>NZ_JBPGWP010000004.1:0-10636 GCF_056754765.1 Chitinophaga sp. SVR4-12A | reverse complement strand
CCAACATTGACCCCAGCGGTTTTTCGCGCCTGGACGTGGTGAACATGGCGCAGGCCTCGGCCGACCAGCGCGCCGGCCGCGCCGGGCGCGTGGCTGAAGGCTGGGCCTGGCGGCTGTGGCCGCAGTCGCAGCGGCTGGAAGCGCAGCGCCGGCCGGAGATCGCACAGGTGGAGCTGGCCGCGCTGGCGCTGGAGCTGGCTGCATGGGGCAGCGAGGACCTGCATTTCGTGGATGCGCCGCCGGTGGGCGCGATGGCCGCCGCGCGCGAGCTGCTGCAGCGGTTGGGTGCGCTGGGCGATAGCGGCGCCGGCTGCTCCGCGCTGGGCCGGCGCATGCTCACCCTGGGCACGCACCCACGGCTGTCGGCGATGTTGCTGGCGGCCGGCAACGGCACCGAGCAGGCGCTGGCCTGCGACCTGGCCGCGCTGGTGGAAGCGCGGGATCCGCTGCGCCACGGCGGCGATGCCTTGGCCGCGCGGTGGCGGGCGCTGGCCGCATTCCGGCAGGGACGCGTGCCGCAGGACGCCAATCGCGGCGCGCTGGCGGCCATCGATGCGGCCAGCAAGCAGTGGCGGCGGCGCCTGGGCTGCGACACCACGCCGCCGTCGACGGTGGAGGCCCACCAGCTGGGCGACCTGCTGGCGCACGCCTTGCCGGACCGGATCGCGGCGCGGCATCCTACCGACCCGCTGCGTTACCTGTTGGCCAATGGGCGCAGCGCGCGCCTGTTCGACCCCAGCGATCTGCGCGGTGAGCCGTGGCTGGTGGCGGTGGAACTGCGCTACGAAGCCCGCGATGCGCTGCAGCGCGCCGCGCCGGTGGACGAGAACCGCCTGCGCCGGGATTTCCCGCAGCGCTTCCAGCAGCAGGACGTGGTGCGCTGGGACGCGGACAAGCGGGCGCTGGTGGCGCGCCGCGAAAGCCGCTTCGATCGCATCGTGCTGGACGGCCCGCTTCGGCCGGTCGGGTGGATCCGGCGCAGGCCGCGCAGGCCTTGAGCCGAGGGCGGTGCGCGAGCTGGGACTGGAGGCATTGCCATGGACCGACGGCTTGCGCCAGTGGCAGGCGCGAGCGCTCTCGCTGCGCGCGTGGATGCCGGAGCTGGACCTGCCGGAGGTGTCGGATGCGGCGCTGACGGAGACGCTCACGACAGTGGCTGACGCCGGCGTTCAATGGCAAAACGCGCCTGGATGCGCTGGATGAGTCCACGCTGGGCGAGGCGCTGAAGTCGCCGATGCCGTGGGCACAGCGCCAGCTGATCGACAGGCATGCGCCGGTGCGCTCGCGGTGCCCTCGGGCATGGAGCGGACGATCACGTATGCGCTGGAGGCCGATGGCGGCACCGCAGCCACCGGTGCTGGCGGTGAAGCTGCAGGAGCTGTTCGGGCTGGCCGATACGCCGCGCATCGCCGATGGCCGCGTGCCGCTCACGCTGCACCTGCTGTCGCCCGGTGGCCGCCCGCTGCAGGTGACCCAGGACCTGCGCAACTTCTGGGCCAACACCTATGCCGAGGTCAAGAAGGAAATGAAGGGGCGCTACCCACGGCACCCGTCGCCCGGATGATCCGTGGACCGCCAGCGCCACCCATCGCGCCAAGCCGCGCGGGACATGACGCCGGCTGACCGTGCGCCGCCGGTCCACCTGAATGGATCGCGCGGATTGGTTATGGTCGTGACCATGCCGTGCCTGGCGGATAACACGCCCTACACGGCCCCCGCGCGACACTGGATTTCGAACCGAGGCAAAGGACCCCCCAATGAGCAGACTGACCGTGATTACCGACCGCGCCCTGGAGCGTGCACTGGATCTGGCAAGCAGCGCAGGCGATGGCCTGAAGCATGCCGGCAGCAACCTGCGCCACCTCGGCCCGCAGGCGACGGACTGGATCAAAACCGGTGCGGCGCTGGGTGCAGTGAAGACCGGCAGCAAAGTGGCCGCCAAGGCGGTGCGCCGTAACCCGGGCGGCAACCATCGCCGTGGCCGCGGTAGGTGTAGGCCTGCTGGGCTACGCGCTGTACCGCAAGCAGCAGAGAGAAGCTGGCCAACGGCAGCATCATGAATGGGCAGGCCGAGCGCATCAGCGCGCGCAACCGCCGCAACACCACGGTGGTGGATCAGCGCCGCGATATCGGCAGCAACGCCTGATCCATCAGGCACGTTGCAGTCAAGACGAAATCCGCCGGCCTGTCCGGCGGTTTTTGTTTGGATCAAATCGATCCGCCGCCACTGGCCGGGCTGCAGGTCCTCCAACCCGTGCGGGCCCATCGCCACGCGGACCAGCCGCAGCGTGGGCAGACCACCGCCGCCGTCATCCGCCGCACCTGGCGGTTGCGCCCTTCGCGCAGGGTGATGGCCAGCCATGCATCAGGCACGGTCTTGCGGAACCGCACCGGCGGCGTGCACTCCACGAGTTGGGGTTTCCAGGTACTCCACGCGTGCGGGCAGGGTCGGGCCGTCGTTCGACTGCACGCCCCTGCGCAACGCCTGTACCTGCTCGTCGGTCGGCGTGCCTTCCACCTGCACCCAGTAGGTCTTGTCTTCCTTGTGGCGCGGGTCAGTCAGCCGATGCGCCAGCCTGCCGTCGTCGGTGAGCAGCAGCAGGCCCTCGCTGTCGTAGTCCAGGCGACCTGCCGCGTATACGTCAGGCGGCAGGCCGAAGCCGGCCAGGGTCGCGCGTGGCGGCTGGCTGCTGTCGGTGAACTGGCACAGGACGTTGAAGGGCTTGTTGAAGGCGATCAGCATGGGACGGGACGTGGGTGACGAGGTGTCATTGTCCCGGTGCACGCCGGGTGCGCGGCGACCAACGGTCGCCGCCTACCGCTATCTCAACCGGTAGCGCGCGACCGTTGGTCGCGCGCCCTGCGTAGCCGGGCAGGGCCCGGCACTACTTCACGAAACGAAGGGTCATGCGATCGCTTTCACCGATCGCCTTGTACTTGGCATCATCGGCGGCGTCATGGTTGTTCACCGGCGGCAGGGTCCACACGCCGTTCGGGTGGTCCTTGGTATCGCGCGGGTTGGCGTTGATCTCGCTGCTGCCGGCCAGTTTGAAGCCGGCCGCTTCGGCCATGGCGATGACCTGGGCCTGGCCGCGTTAGCCGCTCTTGTCGTCGGCCGGCACGTCGGCCTTGGCACGGTGTTCGACCACGCCGAGCACGCCACCGGGCTTGAGCACGCTGTAGAAGCCCTTGAACATGCCTTCGGCCTGTGCTTGGCGCTGCGCCAGTTGTGCACGTTGCGGAAGGTCAGCACGACATCGGCGGAGTTGTCGGGGCCGAAGACTCGGGGGCTTTGGGGTCGTAGCCCACGATCTTTGGCCTTGTCGTAGAGCGACGGGGTGCCGGCGAACTTCTTTTCCAGCCCGTCGCGGCCGCGCTGCTGGTAATCGCGGGCCTCGCCTTCAGCAACCGCCATCGGGTCGACCACCGCCGCGACGTAGGTGCCCTTGTCACGCAGCAGCGGGGCGAGGAACTCCGAGTACCAGCCGCCACCGGGGGTGATTTCCACCACGGTCTCGCCCGGTTCCACCCCGAAGAACGACAACGTCTGCGCCGGGTGCCGGTAGGCGTCGCGCTTCACGTTGTCCGGCGTGCGGCCCTTGCCGTCGACGGCAGCCTGGACGGCGGCGGTGATGGCGGGCTGGGCGTTGGGGCCGGCTGGCTTGATGGCCATGGCGGGGGCGGCAAGCAGCAGCGTGGACACGGTGAACAGGCAGGCACAGCTGAGCGAACGGGCTTTCATCGGATCACCTACGGTGGCGGGATGCGGCGAGCCTAGCAGCCGCGATGTCAAAGGTGTTCACAAAACGTTAGTGCAGTGCAGCGAAGCGGAACACTGTTTTGTGGCCCGCGCCGCAGCGGTGTCATGGACAGGCACTTATGCTGTGACATTGGATTTGACTGGAGGATTGCCCATGACTGCACCGCGCGAACTCGGCCGTTCCGGCCTGAAAGTGCTTCCCATCGCGTTCGGCGGCAACGTCTTCGGCTGGGGCGCGGACGAGAAGACCTCGTTCGCCCTGCTCGATGCGTTCGTCGATGCCGGCTACAGCCTGGTCGATACCGCCGATGTGTATTCGGCCTGGGTGCCCGGGAACAAGGGCGGTGAATCGGAAACGATCCTGGGCCGCTGGTTCCAGCGCAGCGGCAAGCGCGACAAGGTGGTGCTGGCCACAAAGGTGGCCAAGTGGGCCGAACACCCGGGGCTGTCCGCCGACAACATCAGCGCGGCCGTGGAAGATTCGCTGCGCCGCCTGCAGACCGATGTCATCGATCTCTACCAGGCGCACGAGGATGACGAGTCCACGCCGCTGGAAACCACGCTGGCCGCGTTTGGCCGGTTGATCGAACAGGGCAAGGTACGTGCGATTGGCGCCTCCAACTACAGCGCCGAGCGGCTGCAGGCCGCGTTGAAGGTATCGGCGGACTACAAGCTGCCCCGCTACGAGACGCTGCAGCCGGAGTACAACCTGTATGACCGTGCCGGTTACGAAGCGGGCTGGAAGCGGTGGCGCGCGAGCACGGGCTGGGCGTGATCAGCTACTACTCGCTGGCCAGCGGCTTCCTCAGCGGCGAGTACCGCAGTGCCGACGATGCGGCCAAGAGCAGCTCGCGCGGCAGCAGCGTGGTGGCCAAGTACGTCAATCCGCGTGGCCTGCGCATCCTGCAGGCGTTGGATGACGTGGCCGGCACCTACAACGCGACCCCCGCCCAGGTCGCCATTGCCTGGTTGATCGCCCGCCCGGGCATCACCGCGCCGATCGTCAGCGCGACCCGCGTGGAACAGCTGCACGACGTCCTCGCCGCTGCCCAGGTAGGCCTGACCGCCGAAGACATCGCACAGCTGGAAAGCGCCAGCGCCGCCTGACCACGCCTCCGGAATAGACCGCACCAGCAACGGCCACCCCAGGGTGGCCGTTGCTGCATCACTTCACCACTGCCCCATCCTCGGCCACCAGCGCGTGATGCATGCTGACCCCGGCGCGCACGCCCTCCGCACTGGCCAACGTGATGTTGCCCATCAACGTTGCATCACCCGCCGCGTAAACACCGGGCACGGTGGTCTGCTTCTGCGCATCCACCCGAACCAGCACACCGACCGGGCTGTCTTCCAGTTCACAGCCGAGCTGCTCCACCAGCGCCGAACCCATTTCCTGCCGCGCACTGACGAACAGCGCGCGCAGGTCGATGTGGCGTCCATCGGCCAGCAACGTCCCACTCAACTGCGGCGGGTCGCCTTCCAGTGCCACGACCGTTTCCGTTTCGATCCGCACCCCGCGCCGCTGCAGCGTGCCCAGCTGCTCCTCGTCCAGTGCCATGCCTTGGGTGAAAAAGGTGACCTGGCCCCAGTCGGCGATCAGCCCGGCCATGATTGGCGACATCGGATGTCCCCCCAGCAGCCCGATCGCGCCGCCGCCCACTTCATAGCCATGGCAGTACGGGCAGTGCAGCACGCTGTGACCCCAGCGTTCGGCAAGGCCGGGCAGCCCGGGCAACACATCGCGGATGCCGGTGGCCAGCAGCAGCTTGCGCGCCGCCCATGTATCACCGGCCGCCGTGCTTACCGCGAAACCATCCACGGTCGGCTGCGCGTCGGTGGCGATGTCGTTGGCCCAGCGCACGCTGGGGTAATCCAGCAGCTGTGCCTTGGCCTGGCGCAGCAGGTCGCCGCCGGAGATGCCATCCAGACCCAGCACGCCGTGCGAGTGGCTGGAGAAGCGGTTGCGCGGCAGCCCGCTGTCGATCACCAGCACGCTGCGGCGCGCACGCGCCAGCATCATGGCGGCGGAGAGCCCGGCGAAACTGCCGCCGACGATCACGGCATCAAAGGTCATGGGGAACTCCCTTGCTGTGCTGGGCCAGGTGCTGGGCAAAGGTGTCGCCCAGGGTCGCCAGCGTGGTGGCATGCAGGCGCTGTTCGAGCAGCGCCTGCGCCTGTTGGTAGCTCTCATCCAGCGCGGCATTCACCACCTGCTGCACCGGGCAGCCGCGCCGGTTTCGCGCGCGCCGGTATGCAGCAGCGCCGGCGAGCCGATGGCGAGATAGACGTCGTGCAGGGTGATGGTGGCCGGGTCGCGCGCCAGCTGGCTGCCGCCACCATGGCCGCGGGCGGTGTGGACCAGCCCGCCCTTCTGCAGCGCGGCGAGCAGGCGGCGGATCACCACCGGGTGGGTCGGCAGGCAGGTAGCGAGCTGTTCGGAGGTGCGCGGTCCGTCCTGGCCGACCAGGTGGGCCATGATGTGGAGCGCGTCGGAGAATTGATTGCTGGATTTCATGTAACAACAATAGTTACATACTTTGCCAGCGGCGGGTAGCGCCGGCCGTTGGCCGGCCTATGCATCGGTTTCAGCGGAGGAACGCCCGCCCGGTCATGGATTCGGCGAGATGGTCCAGGAAGCTGCTGATCCGCGCCGAAACGGCGGTGTTGCGGTAGTACACGGCGTGGATGGGCTGGCGCACTTCCACGGTGAGCGCCGGCAGCACCTGCACCAGCGTGCCCGCATCGCGGTCGCGGTGGGTCATGAAGTCGGACAGGCAGACCACGCCCGCCCCCTCCAGCGCCAGCCGGCGCAGGGTTTCGCCGCTGGACACGGCCACCGCCGGGCGGATGTGCAGCAGCGCGTCGGTGCGCCCAGGCAGCGGCCAGTGGTTGAGCGAATCCGGTTCGTTGAAGCCGAGCAGCGCGTGGCCGTCCAGTTCTTCAACCGTCTTCGGCGTGCCGTACTGGGCGAGGTAGGCCGGGCTGGCCAATACGCGAAGGCGACTGTGCGCGAGCGGGCGCGCGTGCAGGGTGGAATCGGCCAGCGGGCCGATCCGGATGGCGACGTCGGTGCGGCGTTCGAGCAGATCGATGTAGCGCTCGCTGCTGTTGAGCTCCAGCTGCACGTCCGGGTAGCGCGTGCGGAAGCCCGCCACCAGCGGGGCGATCACATGCAGCACGAACGGGGTGGCCGCATCAACGCGCAGCCGCCCGGCCGGGCGCTGGCGCCGCGCGGTCATCTGCTCTTCGGCCGCTTCCACCGAGGCCACGATGGCGCGGGCCTGGGCCAGGAACGCGTCACCCTCTTCGGTGAGCTGGAGCCGCCGGGTGGTGCGGGTCAGCAGCGTGGTGCCCAGCTTTTCCTCCAGGCGGCCCAAGGCCCGGCTGACCCCGGAAGTGGTCTGGCCCAGCGCTTCGGCGGCGGCGGTGATCGAACCGCTGTCGATCACGGCGATGAACGCCTGCATTTCATCGAGGGTGGTCTTCATGGCCCCATTATTGACCATGAAGCAAGAGTCATTGGCGTGAAGACCGGTTCTTCGGCAAGAGTCCCGCGCGCAGACTGCGCACCTTCTCTTCCACCGGTAACGCTCATGTCCCGTGGCATCCCCTTGGCCCTGTTGGCGCTTACGCTGGGTGCGTACGCCATCGGCACCACAGAATTCGTCATCGTCGGGCTGATCCCGACCATTGCCGCCGACCTCGGCGTGTCCCTGCCCTCCGCGGGTCTGCTGGTCTCGCTGTACGCGCTGGGCGTGGCGGTCGGCGCGCCGGTGTTGACCGCACTGACCGGCCGGGTGCCACGCAAGACCCTGCTGGTGGCCCTGATGGTGCTGTTTACCCTGGGCAACGTGATTGCCTGGATGGCGCCCAGCTATGGCTCGCTGATCGTGGCGCGGGTGTTGACCGGGCTGGCACACGGCGTGTTCTTTTCGATCGGCTCGATCATCGCCACGTCGGTGGTGCCGAAGGAAAAGGCGGCCAGCGCGATTGCGATCATGTTCACCGGACTGACCGTGGCACTGGTCACCGGGGTGCCGCTGGGCACGTTCATCGGCCAGCACCTGGGCTGGCGCGCCACCTTCCTGGCAGTGGCGGCGCTGGGCGTGGTCGCGCTGATCGGCAGCCTGCTGTTCGTGCCGCGCAACCTGCAGCGCAGCGAGCCAGCGACGTTCGGCCAGCAGCTTTCGGTACTGGCGCAGCCGCGCCTGCTGCTGGTGTATGCGATCACCGCGCTGGGCTATGGCGGTACGTTCCTGTCCTTTACCTATCTTGCGTCGATCCTGCAGGACGTCACCGGTTTCTCGCCGAACGCGGTGAGCGGCGTGCTGCTGGTGTACGGCGTGTCGGTGGCGATCGGCAACCTGTGGGGTGGCCGCCTGGCCGACCGCCGTGGGCCGATTCCGGCGCTGAAGCTGATCTTCGGGCTGCTGGCGCTGGTGCTGTTCGCGCTGACCTTCACCGCGCACAACACCTGGCTGGTGCTGCTGACGGTGCTGGCACTGGGCGCGGTGGCGTTCGGCAACGTGCCGGGGCTGCAGGTGTACGTGGTGAAGCAGGCGCAACGCTTTGCGCCGCAGGCCGCTGATGTGGCCTCTGGCCTGAACATCGCCGCGTTCAACGTGGGCATCGCAATGGGTGCTTCGCTGGGCGGGCTGGTGGTGGATCACCTGGGCCTGATGCATACGCCGTGGCTGGGCGCGCTGGTGGTGTTGGGTGCGCTGGGGCTGACCGTGCTGAGCGGACGGCTGGACCGGCGTGACGGGATCGAGGATCGCGCCGAGGGCGTGGTTGTCGCCGCCCATTGAGCCTTCTCATTTGATTCGTTTAACGGTGCACGGCGTAGCCTGCACCTCCCACTGAAGGAGTTTTCCATGAGCATTCCCGCATTCGGCCTTGGCACGTTCCGCCTGAAGGACCAGACCGTCATCGATTCGGTCCGCAACGCACTGGACGTGGGCTACCGCGCCATCGATACGGCGCAGATCTACGGCAACGAAGCCGAGGTCGGGCAGGCCATCGCCGAGTCTGGCGTGGCGCGTGAGGACCTGTTCCTGACCACCAAGATCTGGATCGCCAGCTTCCAGCACGATGCGCTGCTGGAGAGCCTGCGCGAAAGCCTGCGCAAGCTGCGTACCGATCATGTCGACCTGACCCTGATTCATTGGCCGTCGCCGAACGACGCGGTGCCGATGGCCGAATACCTGGGCGCGCTGGCGCAGGCAAAGGCCGAAGGCCTGACCCGGCAGATCGGCATTTCCAATTTCACCATCGAGCTCACCCGCCAGGCGGTTGCAATCCTCGGTGCCGATGCGATCGCGACCAACCAGATCGAGGTGCATCCGTACCTGCAGAATCGGGCGTTGATTGCGTTCCTGCGCGAGCAGGGCATCCATGTGACGGCCTACATGAGCCTGGCCTATGGCGAAGTGTTGAAGGATCCGGTGATCCAGGCCATTGCCGAACGCCACGACGCCACCCCGGCGCAGGTCGCACTGGCCTGGGCGCTGCAGCAGGGCTTTGCGGTGATTCCGTCCTCGACCAAGCGCGAGAACCTGGCCAGCAACCTGCTCGCGGCGGACCTGCGGTTGAGCGACGAGGACATGGCGCAGATTGCCACGCTGGATCGTGGACAGCGGCTGGCGAACCCGGAGGGCATTGCGCCGGCGTGGGATTGACCTTCGCTCAGGGGTCGCCGGACGCCTGGGTTGGTAGGGTTGGATCCCGATCAACCGCCGACCACGATGATCTGCGCGGCGAACGCATGACCTCTGCCGAAGAGCGCTTCTTCGGCGGAGGTCATGCCACAACAGAACGCGGCACCGTTATCGGCGGTCGATTGGGATGCGACCCTACCAGCGGGCCAGCAACCACTCACGCATGGCAGCGGTTACTTCCTCGGGCTTTTCCATTGGCGCGAGGTGGCCGCAATCGGGCAGCATGACCAGGGTTGAGCCGGGTACCAGGGCATGCATCTCCTCGCTGATCGCCAGCGGGGTGATGCGGTCGTTGGCGCCGCAGATGATGAGTAGCGGGTCACGGTAGCCGGCCAGTACGTCGTGGCCGTCAACGCGATCGAGCGCGCTCTGGCGCAGAAACACCTCTGCGCCGAGGCGTGCGGTCATGTCACGCACGCGCTGCACCAGCACGTAGTCGTCCAGCCGCGAGGCATCGATGTAGCTGCGCATCAGCTTGTCGCCGAAGCCATGGAACGTACCGGGCAGGCGCACGCTCGCACGCTGCGACTGGCGCTGCGCGGCACGTTCGGGCGAGTCGGCGTGGATCGAGGTATCCACCAGCGCCAGACGCAGCACCCGCTCCGGGGCCACGCGCAGGATCTGCTGGGCGACAAAGCCACCGAGCGAGAAGCCTGCCAGGGCGAAGCGTTCCGGGGCCTGGGCCAGTACGTCCTCCACCACCGCCTGCATGGTGTCGCCTCGGGTCTGGTCGCCTACGGTGCAGTCGGCGATATCAGACAGCGCGGCAATCTGCGCGCGCCAGAGTTCGGCGTCGTTGAGCAGGCCGGGCAGCAGCAACAGCGGTACACGATCGGTCATGCCGCTATTGTCCGCGATCCGGGTCGCCATGGAGTGTCGTGTGTGGCCCGGTGTGTTGCGCGGTAGGAGGTGAGAGCGCCCATGAAACAGTCACTTGGCGCAGTAGCGTGACTCAGTACCAGTCCGGTACCCGGGGCTGGCTAGGCTCAGGCACTTCCCTTCCAGTGAGCCCTGCATGGATTCATTCCCGGTATCACCGCCGCCACGCCGACCCCGGCATCCACCAGTACGCCGAGTCCACCCGCGGCACCGGCAAATGCCGGCACGCTGCCGTTGGAAACCATCATGCAGCGGGAGCTGGCCTATTACGAGGTGGATG
>NZ_JBPGWP010000003.1:0-7549 GCF_056754765.1 Chitinophaga sp. SVR4-12A | reverse complement strand
CCGGGTCCCGCTGCATCATTCCGAATGGTGCAAAACGCACATTTGACGTGCGAATTCCTGCCGCGCATGGTTCGCCCCATGAACAATCATCGTCGCAGTACGAAGCTCTCGCGACATCGCCAGCATCCGCCAGGGACATCCGTTCCGGGGTGCAATCACCGCCTTCCCGGATGGGCCGGTCCGGCGTGATCCAGTTGAAGAACCTGAGCGCATCGGGCGTGCACAATCCGTGCGATCTGCTGCGTACGCGGCTGCACCCGCGCAAGGCGCCGGACTGGGTCCAGGAGGGCGACGTCCTGCTGCGCCGCGCGCGGCGCCCATCCACTCGCGGTGCTGCTGTGCAACCCACCCGCCGACACGAGTCTGCGGCCCCCGCCTGTGTCGTCATCCGTGTGAGCGACCGCGAACGGATCATGCCCGCCTTCCTCGCGTGGCAGCTCAACCAGGAAGGCGCACCAGGAGTACCTGCGCCGGCAATCCGCGGGATCACGTCGCAGCAGACCTCCGCAAGGCAGCCATCGAGGAGTTGCGCGTGCAGCTGCCGCCCCTGCTCCTCCAGCAACGCATCGTGTCCATCGCGCGGGCAGCGCGGCTCGAGAAGCTTCACTGCGAGCAGATGATCGCCGCAAGGCGCCAGGAGGTCGCCCGCTATGCGGCGCACATCCTGGACGAGCGGCCACGATGACCGCGTGCGTCAGGGCTTCCCCTGATTATCTGAATTTTGGATATCCGAACCGTGGACATACTGTTGGTGTCCGCTCTCAATCTGTACGCGGCCATGACCCACACCGATCCACAGTTCTGATCTTCCTGCTCCTCCAACCAATGTCACGTGCCGGCTGCGGCCAGATGTTCCCGCCACGCTCGCCGCCCTCGTCCACGCCCGCGACGCGCTCGATGGGGGAGAACGGCCCGACGCCGATACCTTCCTGGTCCTCTCGTTGCTGTTGCTGAGAGTGGCGAGCGACGCCACGTACTACGGCGGATACCCGGACATTCCGTACTCGCCGGGCGAGCCGCCGCGCTGCGTGCCTTGCACGCGTTGCCGCTCCAGGCCCGCTTCGACACGCTGATCCGGCAGCGTCATGCGGAAGGCGATCGCCTGAGGGTGATGAACGCGCTGCGCGTGTTCGCCCTGGCCAATCCGCGCAAGCTGGGTGGCCTGTTCCCGACGTTGAAGCTGGAAGATGCGCTGCCCGACGACCCGCTCGTGCGCGATGCCGTACTGCTGCAGGTGCTGGAGCGTCTTGCGCTGCCGGCATTGGACTTCCGCCAGCAGCGCGGGGTACCCCGTCCGGACGTTGGCGACGCGGTGGACGCTCTGCTTCCTGCGCAGGTGCCCGCAGGGGTTGCGCTGGCTGATGGCTGCGCTCACCCACCCCTGCGCGGATCAGGCGGTCTACGAATCCCAGCTGCCGGCAGGGGCCGTCCTGCGGGCAGCGGCCAGCTGGATGCGCGATGAGGAAAGTTCGATTGGCCCGGCAGGCCCAGGCCCGCTACCCACTCTATGGCCAGGAGGCGGACGCCATGCAGTCCGCGGTCGCTCGGCAGCGCCTGCTGCTGCAGGGCGCGGACACCCCGCGTCTCTTTGTCCGCGACCCGCTGGAGGAACCGCTGCTGCAGGACGGCGAACTGCAGCGCTTCCATGTGGCACTGGCGTGCCCGCCGCTTTCGCTGAAGTGGGCACCAGCGCAGGCCAGCCACGATCCCTACTTCCGCTTCCTGCAGGGCGTTCCGTCCCGGCAGTGGGCGCATGCCGCGCTGATCCAGCACATGCTGGCTACGTTGGAGCCGGTGCGTAGGGCGCATGGCGATCGTGGTGACCGCATGGCGTGCTGTTCCGCGATGGCGAGGAAGCGCCGCATCCGGCAGTGCTGGTTGGACGCGAGACCTGGTGGACATGGTGATCGGCCTGCCTGACCGGCTGTTCGCCGGTGCGTGGGTTGCGACCTTCTGTTGTTGCGCAAGGTGCGCCGGCATGACGCTGTGCTGTTTGTCGATGCGCGCGGCCTTGCCACGCGTGGGAGCGCGGTCCGCGGCTTGGTGATCAGGCGGCGCGCACCCTGCACCGCCTCTGCAGCGAGCGCAGAACCGTACCCGGCGTGGCGTATCTGGCCAGTTCCGAGGAGCTGGCCCGCAATGGCGGCAACCTGAGTGTTGCCCGCTATGTGCAGCCGGTGGCCCGCTGCCCCGCTGCGGATCTTGCCGACATTGCGCGCGCAGCGCGCCGAGCTGTCCGCGCGCGGTTCGTCGGCCCTCCAGGCGGCGTTGAATGCCGAGCTGGATGCGCTGGAGCGGGAACTGTCGGATCTGACCTGAAGCCGCCGCTGCAACGTCTCATCAATTGACCGAAGCTATCTCGATTGGAATATGCATCGAGAATGCGTTACGCGCTGCGCTCGCCGAACGCATGAAACGGAATGATGCACACAGCAACGGCAGCATTAGCTTCGTCCAGACTGGTGCCATGAACATCATTCGCCAGAAATTCGACGCTCTCTGCGTGCTTGTCTTCGGTTTACAACATGGAGGGCGCGCATGAACGCCCCCCACAGCAGGTTCGGCGTGCGCGATTCCGTGCTGGGTTGGCTGCGGCGGCTGGGCTGGAACCCTCTCGATGAGGCTGCGGTGGCGGCGTTACGCGGCGAACATCACAGCGCATTGCTGGAGAAGCGGCTGCTGCCGTGGCTGCGTCGCTATCGGTACGAGTGGGAAGGCGAGCGCGTGGCGCTTTCGCCCACTTCATTCGACCTGATCATTGCCGAGGCCGAAACGTGCTGCCACAGCCTGGATTGGGTGGCATCGAGCAGCGCGGTGCACCGGCTGCTGGTCCACGGCGTTCATACCGAACTGGAATTGCCCAATGGGCGCCGGATCTCGGTCCCGGTTCCGTTGATGGATTGGGAGCATGTGCAGCGCAACCATTGGGATGTGGCTGACGCGATGCGTACCGACCTGCGGTTGGCAGCGCCCGGAGATCCGTCCGACGGCCACGTTCGCGAGCTGGTCGGTTACGTCAACGGCATTCCCCTGGTGGTGCTGGCCTGCGTGGAGCGCGATGCGTACAAGCGATGGGGAACCGCAGAGGATGGCATCCGGCACCTGTTGCGCGGCCTGGGCAGCATGCCGATCAATCCGCCGGTGCAGCACGCGCAGCTGCTGCTGACCTGGACCGTCGTGGCGGCCGCCATGCCGCTGTCGGCACCCCTTCACATGCGTGGGTGAAATGGCGGGAGCATGGCTGGAGCCCGGCCGCGCAGACCCAGCTGCGCGATGCCGCGTTGCCCTTCTCCGATGTCCCGCTGGACCCACCGTGGGCCACGCATGCCGAACTGCTGCATGGCGTGCTGTCGCCGCCCGGTTCCTGCAGCTGATACGGCATTTCCTGCCGAGGGCCGAAGTGGCCGACGCTGTCTGGTTCGGTCCCACCAGTTCTTTGCGGTGCAGTGTGCGCTACAGGCACTAAGGACCCGCGACGCCAGCGGCCGTCGTACCGGCGGGCAGCTGTGCCTGGCACCCGGCAGCGGGCTGCAGCGGACGCGGCAGTGGCTGTTGCAGGCCATGCGGTCCGATGCGGCGTTCAGGCCGATTCGCGTGCTGCAGCCACTGACCCGGCTCACGCCGCCCCCGAGGACCGGCGCGCAGCGGCCTGGTCCACTGCCTGCTGACCAGCTCACCGAGTTCCTGGCCGGCGGGTCCCTCGCTGCATGAGGTGCCGCTGCGCATCCTGCGTGGTTGGGCGCGCAGGACCAGGCTGCCCGGCGCCGATGATGAAATGACCGCCACCGACGAAGACATCGTGCTGCTGGCGGATGCCGATTTCTGGGACAGCGATCCCGTCCTTCTGCGTCGTCTGCGCCGTTGCCTGCCGCAGGCGACCTGGCTGACGCTGGTGGCCGCACCGGTTACCGCACCGGTGCCCGGTCTTGACCCTGGCCCGAGGCTGTACGAGTATCTGCCCGAGCATGCCGTCGCCGATGGCGTGGTGGTGCAGGCATGGCGCGACGTCGGCCCGAAGCCCGAGGGGGATTCGCCCTCCCGACGCGTGGCCCAGGTCGCCACCGCCATCAGCCAGCATTTCCACGATCTGGTCCGGCTGGCGGAACGCGGCCTGCGCGGCGCGCTTCTGGTGAGAACGGTCCACCAGGCGTTGGACTACCAGCGCGCACTCGCGGTGGATGGGCGGTTGAAGACCCATGTGGCGGGCTTCGACAACCGCGGCCTGCCCATGGACCGCGGCTCGGAGCGCATCCCGCCGGAGGTGGAACTGGTGATCGTGCATGGTGAACTGCCGGCAACCAGGATGCGCGATGGGCCGTGCTGTATGTGGATCGCGCCCTCACTGCACCGGAGCGGCTGCGCGCGGTGGGCATGATCAACGCGCCGCATCCCGACAAGCGCACCGCCATGCTGGTGGATTTCCACACCGACGACCGCCCGGCGGCAGCGCCACCCGAGTGGCTGCCGTTGCCGGTGCAGGACAATCATCCGGCATTGGGCATACAGCGCCAACGCCTGCACAGCCTGCTGCCGGCCGATGCCGCCGAGGACTTCCACGCCTGTCGTGATTACCTCGTGCCGGACTGGGACATCGGCCCGCATGGCGATGACATCGACCTGCACCGGCACCGGCGCGACCTGCTGCATGGCCGGGTCACCGCGTTCGGGCAGCGGCTGCAGGTGGCCATCTCGGCCGAGACCGCACTGACCGGCAAACCATCGCTGCTGGGCGGACAGTACCGCGCCCTGCTGCACCGGTTCTCACTACTACGCGATGCGGTGAGCCGGCTGGCACTGGAGGACGATCGTTTCAACGCCGAAGACCGAAGGGTGCGCCACTGGGCGCGCGAGCAGGCCGCGCAGGTGTGTGAGCAGCCGATCGATTACCAGCTGCTGGGTCCCCTCGAGCCGGTCGAACCAACGGCGGCGCAGAGCGCCAACCAGCTGTACACCCGCCTGCGCCAGCGCCTGGAGGCAGGCGGCCTGGACGCTGATGCCGTGGAACGTGGCCGCACCACGTTGCGCCAGGTGCTGGTGGATTTCGACACCGCACAGGCGCGGTTTGCCGCGTTGCAGGCGCTGGAGCCTGCGCTGGAGGACCCACCGCAGGCCAGTGACACGAAGGCGCCGTCCTCGCGCGGCCTGTTGGTGCTGCGCAGCCTGTTCGACACCACGCTGAACACAGAAATGTACGAGCAGCTTGGTCGCCGGATCGACGCGTTGGTCGCCATCGGGCAGCAACAACCGCTGCACCAGTTCGACGCGTATGTTCGGGACCGGCTGGAGCAGATGCTGCGCGGCCACCTGCGGGACCCGCAGCTGGCGGCCGTGGTCCACGCCGTGGTGCTGTGCGGACCGCATTGGCCGTGTCACGGCATGACAGGGGGCACGTAGGTCAGGGTCATGCCAAGCAGCCACAGCAGGCCCAGCACCAGCGGGATGTGCACCAGCAACTGGATGAAGGTGAAGCCGACAATATCCCGCGCTTTCAGCCCCAGCACGCCCAGCAGCGGCAGCATCCAGAACGGGTTGATCAGGTTGGGCAGGGCTTCGGCGGCGTTGTAGACCTGCACCGCCCAGCCCAGATGCGCATGCAGTTCGTTGGCCGCCTGCATCACGTAGGGCGCTTCGATGATCCACTTGCCGCCACCGGAGGGCACGAAGAAGCCCAGCACCGCCGAGTAGATGCCCATCACCAGCGCGAAGGTGTCGGTGGTGGCGATGTGCACGAACACGGTGGAGAGCCGATGCGCCAGCGTTTCTCCACCACTGCCAACGGCATGGGTAAGGATCATCGCGATGCCGCCGTACAGCGGGAACTGGATCAGCACACCGGTGGTGCTGGGCACGGCCTTGGCCACGGCGTTGAGGAAGCTGCGCGGCCGCCAGTGCAGCAGCAGGCCCAGCGAAATGAACAGGAAGTTGTAGGTGTTGAGGTTGGCGATGGCGGTCACCACCGGCTTGCTGGCGAATTCGCTGAACAACCAGCCGAAGGCCAGCAGCGACAGCAGCACGGTCAGCAGCGGGCTGTACTCCAGCCATTCGCCGGCGCGCGTGCGCGGCGGCAGCAGTTCTGGTTCGGCCTGCGCGGCCCCGGCGAAATCGCTGGCGGTGCGTGCGGTGGCTGGACCGGGGGCGGTCAGCCACGCGATCAGCAGCGAGACCAGAATCAACGCGGCGGTAAGCGCGATGGACTGCCACAGGAAGATGGTTTCGGTGAAAGGCAGCACCCCGGTGATTTCCACGAGGCCGGGCGGCATGCTGGCCGGGTTGGCCTGCAGCTGGGCGGCCGAGGAACTCAGCCCCATCGCCCACACCGCGCCCAGGCCCAGGTAAGCGGACGCACCGGCGGCGCGGTAATCCATCTGCAGTTCCTGGCGGCGCGCCAGCGCACGCACCAGCAGGCCACCGAACACCAGCGAAAAGCCCCAGCTGAGCAGCGAGGCCAGCATGCTGATCAGGCCGACGTACACCACCGCGCCCCGGCCGGTGCGCGGGCACCCGCGCCAGTAGTTCGATGAAGCGCGCCACCACCGGGGCGGTGGCCACGGCATACCCGCCGATGACCACGAAGGCCATCTGCATGGTGAAGGGAATCAGGCTCCAGAAGCCGTCGCCGAACGCTTTGGCGGTGGCCTGCGGGGTGGCGCCGAAGCTCATGGCGGCCACTGCCACGATCACCACGCCGAGCACCGCGAACACATACGCGTCGGGAAACCATTTTTCCGCCCAGGCCGCCGACCGCAGCGCTGCGCGTGCCATCCAGCCGTCCCGTGCCGGCGCTGATGTGGTGCTGGCCATGCCCTACCCTCCCAGGTTCATTGGGGGGCAGTGTGCAGGAGGGGGACAAGGCTGTCAGTCACCTATTGGTAGCAACCCGATGTCACGAACGCGGCCGGAGCGCGGCGTCACGACCAACGGTCGTGACGTACCGGCCAGGCGCCAGCGCGCACGGATCGGGTAGCGCCCGACCGTTGGTCGGGCGACCCGGCAGCTCAACCCAGCGCCAGTGCCGCCGCAATACCCGCAAACAACGCCGCGCCCACCCAGTTGTTGTGCAGGAACGCCTTGAAGCAGGGGTCGCGCTCACGCTTGCGGGCGATCCAGAATTCGTAGGCAATCAGCCCGGCAGCCACCGCCACGCCCAGCCAGTAGTAAAGACCCAGCCCGCCGCGCACGCCCACCAGCGCCATCGTGCCGAGGAACAGCGTGTACAGGATTCCCTGGATCACCAGGTCCAGGTCGCCGAACAGGATGGCGGTGGAATGCGAGCCCATCTTCAGGTCGTCGTCGCGATCGACCATGGCGTACCAGGTGTCGTACGCGGTGGACCAGAGGATGTTGGCGCCATACAGCAGCCAGCCGATCACCGGCACTTCGCCCTGGATGGCGGCGAACGCCATCGGGATGCCCAGCCGAAGGCCATGCCCAGGTACACCTGCGGCAGGTGGGTGTAGCGCTTGAGGTACGGGTAGCTGGCGGCCAGGAAGATGCCGATGAAGCTCATGCCGATGGTCAGCGCGTTCAGGGTCAGCACCAGCGCGAACGC
>NZ_JBPGWP010000002.1:0-1196615 GCF_056754765.1 Chitinophaga sp. SVR4-12A | reverse complement strand
CACACCACACACCACACACACCACCACACACACACACACACACACACACACACACCACACACACACACCCACACACACCACACACCACCACCACACACACACACACCACACACCACACACACACACACACCACACCACCACCACCACCACCACCACCACCACACACCACCACCACACCACACCACACCACACACACACACACACCACACACACACCCACCACCACACACACACACACCACCACACACCACCACCACCACCACCACCACCACCACCACCACACCACCACCACCAAACCACCACCACCACCACCACCACCCATGGCCACCACCACCACCACCACCACCACCACCACCATTACATACCACCACCACCACCACCACCACCACCACCACCACCACCACCCACCACCACCACCACCACACCACACCACACCACACCATACACACCATGGCACACACACACACACACACACAAAAACACACAAACAAACCATCCATACACACCTCCATTCACATTACCCCAATAGGCCAGAATCTACAGTATACACAACAAAGGATGACAGTCACCACAACAACACCAATCAAAACCACCACAAACACCCCTAAACACACAAACCACCACCTCCACAACACACACACACACCACCACACACACACACACACACACACACACACACACACACACACACACACACACCCACCCACAAAAGCAAGTTAGCTATTTGCTATTGCAGTAGTACAAACACATGGTGTTAAGATAGAACATCTTGAATTATTGGTACCAGTTATGACAAGTAGAAACTATTTGACACATTCCTAGCTACCCATTTTGGCTGTTGTCTTCTAAACATTCTAGGGGCAGGAAGGGTATAGTTGCTGCTATCAACAGCATAAATGCTTTACCTGGACACTATAACAAAAATGCTTAGCAAAACATAGAAAATCGGGGTTCGTAAAAAGCAGCCTCATCATATAGTTCCTGCTCACCAACTCCGATTTTCTTAAACTTACACAGCTCTTGAGACAGTCCCTTTACCTGCCTCCGCCGTCAGATCCTCGTAAACATTTCTGGCTACTGCTGCCTCAACTCGTCGTACTTGGCATAGAGTTTATCTAACGCATCCACTTCTTCCTCCTCCAAATCTTCTGGTGGCACTTCCTATTTATTTGTTTACAACCTATTCAAAAGCTGTTGCAAAAGGCTTAACTCGCCAATCTCCCCATTTAGCATTCCTAAAAAAACTTCCAAAACCTTCAAATAATTGATCTAGATCAATTTTTTTTAAAAAAACACCTCCTTAGATTTGCTAAATCATACTGAAAGCGGCTTTAAAAGTAGGATAATAGAGAATGTAACATGTTATCCTCAACATCATTTTATTAAAATGACTGATTCCACTAATCAGACTAAATAAGTAAACAGATCATTTATACCAAAATTAAAATAACCATAAAATGATCAATAAAGAACTATTCTATGAACTAAGCGGCATCGTCGCGCGAGACCCAATTACACGTGCCCCACGCCGCATCTAACCCGCAAACCAAACGCTAATACCTGCTATGTCCTGGCACGTGGTTTTATATTCGAAGTCTATTTTATTGAGGACGCCAAGGTTGTTTCCTGGTTCTGGGGCGATGCCGGACTTAGGGGGTGCCATCCCCCTGACGTCTCCCTACAGCACTTTAATAACAAGAGATAAAGCAAAAACTGGCACAATGACCTATGGTCACCTGTTCAAAACCTTAAGCAGAGTTCGAGGACTTCCGCAGGATGTACAGGGAGATCAGGGAGCCATATTCTAAGTCAAAAACAAATATTTGAACAGAAAAAAGGTGGAGTGGTGTAAAACGAAAAGATGTAGGAATAAAAAAAGCCAGAAGACCGTGAGTATCTTCAGGCTCGATAAAGCAAATTATGCATAAGTGATCCCCAGTTATCCTGCCATTTAGTCAATCCCCAATTCTTCATGCATTGCTTGCCATCCTTTTCCAAAGTCAATACTTTCTTATGCAGCTTTTCGCTTTTCTTCTGGTAAACATTGAATACAGGTTGGGTAGAATCTGAAGCCCTTTGTAATATTGTTTGCATTTAGGACATAGTTCCATTTTATTTATATCAAAGTTAAATGCACATTTTTCACAAGCAGTTATCGTATCTTCGAAGGCAAGATATTTAGACCTCCTTTCTTTCCAGTCTTTTCGTATGCCAGGACTTTTGTCCTACTTTAAAATCCTTCCAGTATTGTGCTTGTGCGAATTCTAAGCTAATTTCTCCACTCGCCAGCTTATCTTAGCACTATGACGTCATTATATGGCAACATAAAATTCTTGAGTTATTCGTTCTTAAACCTACTGTCAATTAGACTTGCTGCTAAACGTTTGAGGCTTGCCGCAGGGCTGAAATTCTTGCTGCCGCGCTGCTCGGCAACTGAAACCGATTAAAATTACTGAAGCTGAGAAGTTAACAACAAAACCCAAATAGAATTCGGTCAATCCGGATATTACTTGATAGTAGTACAACTGCCGATTGTTGTTCCGTCCGCCAGCCTTGCGGCAAACCTTTTGTTGTGCCGTCTCGTACTTTGCTTTACATATTCAAATTGACTCGCTTCACTAAGGGAATTCTTACGCCAATCAGCCCAGCAAGAATGTAGGAAAATACAACACTTAAAATGCAGGCCCTAATGTATTTAATAGCTGGTTTAAGCGTTAAAGATTCCAGGCAGCAGTAGTAACGCCAACTACAACAGCAGAATGGGAAATAATAAACGCCGTATCTATTTTCTCTTATTATTGATAAGATAAAATTTGTAAAGTTGAATTTTATCTTAAATAGCTGAAGGAAAAAGCCACAGAAACCAATACACAAAAAGGTTTGGGCAAATGAAAGAGAAACTGATTCCCATGTAATGCCCGAAACAAATTTATTAACTATAGGCGGATACTTTGAAAGAAGATAAATAATCACGCAAAAGTAAGTGGCTGCAATAAGTGAGATGGGAAACCATGTTATTGCCACTTTTTTGGAAAGATCATCAAGCCAATGCTTTCTGTATACTAATAATCCGATTGCATACATGAAAATGTAAGGAGTGATATTAGAAAACTCTATGCCAATAAAATTCTGGCCAAGTGGAAAAAATTGTCGCACTATGATTGTTAGACCACTGCATAGAAGAATAATCGTCAATATATTTACGTGTGTAGGGATATTATCTGATAGACATTTTGAAATAGAAAAATGAGGTTTTATGAATTTCCAATAGCAAATATATACTAACTCAAAAGTTATCAACACCAAAATAAACCACGCATGAGAAGTATACGGTTTAGTGTTTTGTTGTAACACATAACTAAACCATGACAATTGAGTTGTCCTATTATGGATTTCAATATAATATAAAATACTTGGGGCAAGAATAATCATTACAAATAACAACGGTACCACCAGGCGAATTAACCTTGATTTTATAAATTTGGATACCCCTTTTTTCTCTAATGAAGGAATTGTTAAAAAAGCGGAAATGAAAAGAAAAGGCTCATTGAAAATGATGCCTCAAGTCCAGTTAAGGCCGAAAGGAAAATTTGAATTGTGCCAGTTAGTTTTTCAGATGTAACATAGCACCAGCCGCCCATTGTCCCATAACCAATACTAACATGATGGAGTACAACCAGAACAGATAAGAATATCATAAGATTATCTAAATAATAAAGTCGCTTCATTTGCTACATTTAATTGGGTATTATAAATAAACGTCTTGATAAGGGATTTGTATGTTTTCGGCACAACGCTTGTATTGCGGTAACCTTTTTGCGACAATGCAGCTAAATTAGCTTTATTTGTGTAATAGTAATCGAAACATTTTTATGGAAAATAACAGCATTTTCATTCCTTTTGTACCAAAACTGACACAACCCTCTCAATTAGTTTTGCCCTAATGATATTCAATACGCTCATCTTTGGTTTTCCTTTTCCAATCTTTTGGTGGTACTTAGCCTTTAAGACTGGATCGAACCGAACAGCGCAAATGGCAGCCATTGTCAACAAAGTCTTTAGCTTTTTATTCGCAAGTGGGCTGACCAGCGTACGTCCTCTGATACTAGTGCCTGATTCATGCTTAAACGGCGCAACTCCGCAATAACATATCAATTTCCAGCTGGTATCCTGGTTTTGAACAGACGAAGAATTTGTGATCCCAGTTCCCCTATAGTAACATCGTGCTTTCCGAACATGCGAAATTCTATGACCTCGAATACAGCCACACCTTCAGATGTCTGAGGGAATATAAGGAAGATCGCGACTTCTATTATTTTATCAGGGCGCAGCATAAGCTGCGAATAGCGGAGCGGATATATGATATCCAATATCAAGGCCCTTTTAATAACTATATCAAGCTGAAACAAAGATACCCGGCCGTCTTTAATCACGCAAGTGAAGAGCACATAGCTTCTTTTCTCAATATAGCCCCCTGCGAATTGAGGCGGTTTATGCTCAAACGTCCGGTTGCCCTGTTTGGAGGGTAAAGGCGATCAGATTAGGACAATCTATAGTCAGTATGGTAACATCGCAGCATACTTCCAGGTAGAAGAACTAACTTAGCAGCGAGAAAAAGACCACCCCTGGCAGGGAGTCTATTCCGAGGGGTTGTACCAACAAGGTGCAACCTCTTTTTTTTTCATATATCCATCCAAGCAGCGGTTTAAATTGTCTACCCCACTGTTTCGTAATGTTTCACGATGGTATCATAACGGATCATGATCTCATCCACTACCGCCGGCACCACGGCGATGGCTGGATCTCGCCTGTTTAGGCTATGCCGTCAACCCAAAAAAGGTGTTTCAGAAATTTTTTATTAACGACCGCGTCCCGCCTTTTATATCCCCTTCTTCGAAATAGTAAAACCCATTGATCATATGGCTATTTTTGGGATTTTCTGCATCTCCTGAATAGTTGGAGGATAATATTTGCTTTTCCCCCATTGCCACCCAGCAAAGCCGAAGCTTGTTATCGGCAAGATAGCGCAGTAAAGGTCTTTCCTCACCAACAGGCAGGATGGCCCTTCTCCGTTAACAGATGGATCAATACAAGCCTTTTGCCCATCCCGGTCGGTGAATACTCCTTCTTCACGTGCAAATTTAAGTTGCAGGCCATCAAAAAGCCGGGCCGACGGCTTGTAAAATGAGATCGCCTGTATTTTGGAATGGTCCTGCTCTCTTTCCCAAAGGAACGACCGTACTGGCTGATGCAGGTCTGCAACATACTTCCCAGAGGCATGACTATGCAAGGTATAATTGCCGTTTCCTCCGTGGTAAGGCTGCTGAAAGAAACGATAGGCAGGCGACCAGTAATATTCTCTGCTGTAAAGCTCCGTATCTTGAGGAGGCTCCAGTAAACGCTCTTCAAAAAAGTTTACGGCAACGCACCAGGACCTAAACTGCCCAAACTGCTCATCAGCAATAAAGTATGCCTTGAGATCGGTATAAATGCGTTTAACAGGACTATTGTACGGGTCATCTCCCAATTTACGATCTTCAGTTGCGCTGATGTCTATTTTGAGGCATATCCATTCGGTTCCGTTTTCGTCCACCCGGACAAGCTGACGCTGTACAGGAACGATATCACCCTCGAATTTCATCCAGTCACCGTTGGGCATGTCCCAGTCCGGTTCATACTTAGCGACCCACCAGGGCTCGTAGTCCGGTGTACTTTCGTCTTTCATCCGGGTGTTCCTGATGACCATGCTTGGGTCTATATCTCTTACATCCGGCTGCCATGCGCCCTCATATTTGGTAATGCTTTTGGGATCCGCTGGATCATTCATCGTATGATGGTCAGCTACCCTGGCCAATATCTCATGGAAAGCGAGCCACTGGTATTTTTTTCCAATACGTTCTCCCGCTCCTCTTCCCCTTCCGGATGTCTGTTCAGCATCATACTTTCCATGCCGCTCCACATCGTACCCCAGCTCAAAAACGCGCTGTACGCCATAGTTACTTAACTGGTTGGGATTAACATTCCACTCAGCCAGCGTCCTCTGGAAAATATACCGGCCAAAGTCTCCGTACATCTTCATTGGTCTGCCATATTCAATTGTCATGGAATCAAGGATTCGGTTCTGGCAATAATAATACCTTGAGTGACCGTCCTTTAGTTCATAAGCCGCATCTATTTCATCATTTGTGGGACATTCGGAGATGGGGATACTATTATAAGGCGGCCGCGTCCTATTGACATCGAACGGCAGGATCAATCCCTGTTTCTCCGCAAAAGCGATTACACCCGCGGCATGGTCCCGAAGCAGCAGATTAGCATAAACCTGCGGTTGGTCGAATATCTCCTTATAAATATACACGCATAATTCGCTCAAAAAATCCAGTTTCGACGCTCTCAGCGTACAGCCATAAGCCACGCAAAACAATCTTTCGTACACATATGGATCATTAACCTGTTCAAATTTGCGAAGTAACACAACGATCAGATGTTCCCTCTGTTGTAGCAAACAAATAATGGCCTTTGTGGAACTGTCACGGATTGTGCGATGGGGGCTGACCAGGAACCAGGAAAGCGTTATCGCCGACAGCAGTATGCTTTCATCACTGATATTTTTCCTGGGCTCATCCTTCCATGCCCAGTCGATGATACGTTTAATACCCGAATTTTCCGAGTTATAATTATCGGTAAGCCATTCCAGGAAAGCGGCATCCCTATCTGGGAGGGATACCGGCATCAGTAGCTGATGGAGGTAGTCTGCATTGAACGGATGGCCAGGAACAGCTGAGATCAGCAATATATTGTCGAGAAAAGCAGCAACCATACCATGCTTTTTGAAGGCCACTTCCCGAAGATAGGTGAGCAAGGCGTTGTCGTTCCCTTTTTGGAAAGCTATTTCCCTTGCGCCAGGTAAAGCTTTTTATCAGCGCATCCGGGATAACATTGCAGCCTTTGAGATGAGAAACCAGCTCAAAGAACTCTATACCATATCGCTCCGGTACCTGGATACTTAGTGCCTCAATTAAGCCGCTGCGCTCCCGGCACTTTTCACAGTCCTCGAACAGCTTAAACAATTTGCCCCCCGGCTGAAAACAGGACTGAGGTGCATCACCAAGGTCCCTGATGAGAAATGCAGCAACGAGGTGGTCAAGAAATCGCTCGTATAAAAAGAAAACGCCTTCTTCCACACTTCCATCATCCCGGCTGAAAAGGTTCTTTGCCAATACCCCTTCATCTACCAGCAAGGATGTGAACAAGTGAGCATCCGGCACAACCCTTAGCTCCGGCAGATCCCTAAAAAAGTACACTGCCTTGTCATAGGGCATATAACTGGCGCCGTCCGCGTAAATCTCCCTTGCAAAAGCTTCAATACATTTCCGGACAATATTGATGTTGCCATCGTAATGCAGCTTATTTGCCAGCCGCGCATTGATACCTTCAAGAAAAAAATTAAGGATGACGGATATCCCCTCATAGCCCACCGGTATCTCGTGAAGGCCCTTGGCAGCAAGCCCGCTACAGAACAGCTTCAGAAAAAGTGGACTTCTGAACTCAGGGTGCAGTAACGGTATCCTGGGCTTCTTAATATTATAATTATCAAAAAAGTAATCAGATGCCTCATGCTCCAGCTCTGAAAAGCCATAATGGGTTAGGCTTTCTGCCAGTCCATCGTCATAAATAGACTGGTCAACCAGGAGGCGGTGATAGGAGGTCCTGACAGAAACAACGAGGCCCAGGCCGTCATACCTGGCCACTTTCTCGATAAAGCTCCTGAGGCGGCCCAACCAGGTCTCTTTCCCATTGCCTTCATTTATAGCATCAACGATGAGCAATATACGCTGGCCAAGTAAATGCGCTTTTACATTCAACTGCCCCAGGAACTCGTCCTCATTGACAGGCAGTTGATATTGGCGGTGAAGTACCTGGTACCAGGGGTTTTCATTGCCTACAAAATGCTGTCCGAGCAGCAGCAATGACTTTTGCCCGGCAGCGGCCCTTTTGGTAGCAACATCTCCCAACAGGTGACTTTTCCCAAACCCCGCCTCTCCTTTCATTATCAGGAAAGGATGGTTAGCAAGGGTACATGTCATAGAATCAATAAAACGGCTGAACGCGCCAATGGCATCCTGCAGCCTATAAAGATCGTTAATTGCATTATTATAAGGGGAAACCTCGTGCTTCGCGGCAGCTTTGCCTTTCTTTCTTTCTTCCTGCGCTGAATACAGCTTGTCCAGGCAGTCTTCAAGCATCGTTGTCATCTTATCACACCTTTCCCGCAGATCTTTAAAATCTATTGGGCTGAACCCAGTGTAAATTGAAGCCAGGTAAGCTTCCCTGAAACTCAATGCAAGCTCATCCAGCACGCGTTTCTGATGTGCTAAAAGATCCTGGTTAAAAGCAGCGTAAGCGCTGCGCTTGTGTTTGAAGATCCGTTCAAGGTATCCATCAAGTTCCTTTTTGAAAGCCGGGTTACGTGAAATACCATTGAATATTTTTCCGATTGGCAAATTGAAATTCAACTCCTTTGTATATCGTCTCCCTAATGCCGCTATCGCCGCAGCGAGGTGGCTATCGAACCAGCTGTCTGTAAAGAAATCCGGGTTATATTGATAGATATCCCTGGTAAGTATGTTAACCGGCAGGCCAAGCGCCGGCAGTACTTCTACACTGCAAAAAAGCAGTTGGCCATTATCGCCCGTGTCAGGAACTTCCTGCAATATACCTGCGCAAATGACATCTTCCCTGTCTGCCAGGAATAAGCCGGATCCCGAAAAGCCACCCATCCACTCTTTCCCGTGCGAAAAGTTGCTGTTCACAAGATGCGACTTATCAATTATACCAAGAAATTGCCAGGGAGACGCTTTGTATCTCTCAAGATAGCTGACGCCGGGTTTGTTAACCGGGTCCTCCTTTCTGCCATACCGGCCACGAAAAAAGAATGTAGGGCCCTTCCTGTCGGGCATTGCGGAGAAATAGGGAAGTATGAAGTCAGACAAAGCCCCCGCACACTGCAGCGTTAATAATACTATATCATATTCCTTGGAAAATGCCGTATCTTCATTGACCGAGAGAACGCAATGCCGGTTGCCCTTAAAATCTGTAACCACCCACTCTTCCTTCTTAAAATCCTGGTCAAGGTGCTGTCCATATATGTTATGAGCGGCGGTAAGAACGTATAGCGTCTTATTGATTGTAAAGATAACGCCTGATCCGATGAACTGTTCGGTCTTGTGAAGGCTTGCCGTGGTTTTCTTAACTTTCTCTGAAAGCATTTGATTCAGTAAAATTGAAGGTATTCCTATGTTCTACATGAAGGTTCCATGCGGTTTCCTCTTCCGGGCTTATAAACCCGGACCTGTCGAGATCATAGTTCAAATAGATATATAGTGGTTCCTTGTGGCTGCTTCTCGCATATGCTGCCAGCCTTACAATTGTTTCCCGGTCCGGGTGGTAGTATGGTCCTGTGCCATCCGTAGAAATAAGGTAGGACCTGCAGTCAAGGATTGAGAACAGATCTTTGGACGAATTATGGCGGCAGCCATGATGGCTGATCTTCACCAGGCCGACCGGCAGCTTCCTTTGTGGAGACCAGCCTAAACGCCTGAGCTCCTGGCAGACCAGGTCTGGATTGGCATCTCCCATAAACAACATCGTATGACCTGAAAAACGGGCAATAAATGCGATAGAGGAAGAGTTTACCAGGTCTTTCTTCCACTCATGCACAGTTTCTTTCGCATCGAGTATCTCCTGGTAGGAACGGCGCTGAACGCCGGGCTTACCCACCCTGCCGTTATCCGAGGCTTCTTTCAGGTACTGCTGGTAGAGATCATGTGCGGTCCATTCCCCCATAAGCGCCTGCAAGACCTCAGGAGCAGGAGATAATACCTGTATTGACAGCCCTCCTATATTGAGGATGTTATCGGGGGCGAAGCCACAAAATAGCCCCTTAGCTGTTAAACCCTTTTCATGCAGGCATTTGTCGAGCAGTATTCCGTGTTGCAGGCTTACTTTATCGCCGGCAGGTGGAGCAAGTACAAGAGCCGGAGTGTTCATATAAACGTCGAACCCTGCTTTCAGCCTTAGTTCCCCATCCCCGAGCAGTTTAAATAGCCCGCCCAGGTGGTCATAGTCAACATGGGTGATGATAACTGCATCTAAAGCACCGGTTTTTCTGAGATCGTCCTTAATATGACGATATGTGCCGCCGGTCCCGGCATCAAGCAGCAAATGGCGTTGATGGTCATCTTCTCTCCAGCTTAATAGAAAACTGTCACCTTTGCCAGCCGGATAGGATTTTAAGATCATGTACAGTAGCAAACTTTAAGGATTGCTAATTTACGCTATTGTTATGAACCGGGAAACCGGCGTTCTTCATTTAATATGCCGGAACGCTCATGGATTGTTGAGATACTGTAGCTGATACCAGTATCAGGGAGAAATTACATTTTAGGCGTTACCTTCCGGCGCCTCACTAAATAGCTCCGGCTGCTCCACTAACAATTCATTATACTCTTGATACAATTTGTCTAAAAAGGTATCTATGTCGTCCGGCTCTAAATGATACGCTTCATTCAACCATTTTGACCGTTCGGTCCGAAGGGTTTCCTTACCGGATTCCATAATGTAAACTTTGCGAGCTTCCGCTGGAAATCCAACCAGGTCCAGTACGATATCAAACAGGCCCATATTATCCAGGTCCTCGATCGAGATACCCGCATCTCCTAATCTATACCACACTGTTGTCAGCGTCACGTGCTCAGTCATTAGCTTCTTTATTATCGAATGATTGTGATGCATATAAGTGATAGTTTGAGGGTTAATGGAATTAACTTTAACGGGTTGTATGAAAATATATACGGAGATCCAGCCGATATGGATGCTGCATGACCAGGAATATTCAATATACGAAAAGCTGGTCCACCGGGATTTTACCCCTTTTTTTACTTATATTTAACTAATTAACACCCCAAAAAACATAAAAATGTATCCAGCAGGTTCTATTACTTTTCTCGTGAGTGAAAATCATAGCCAGGATGAAGAAATTTCCGATGAAATGGCTTACAAACTAGCCCAAAGCCTTTCCGATTATTTTACCTTCCAACTAGCAAAACACCATCTTGACGGAATCATTGCTGTCACGGGGATAAGGGTATACCGTGGATGTATCACAATAGTCCTTACCGTCAGTATGATAGCTGCAACAGCAGGAGGAGGAGTCTTACTTATTGAGCTCCTGAAAAATTATAAAGATGTACGAGAAGGGATCAATATGATCCTTAAAGACATGAAAAATTTGAAGATCTGGGTCAAAAAAGGAATTTTGAAGAAAAAGAATGCGGAGCCCCGGCAAAAGCCAGAGCCTTTTGAGATCATGTTTCAGCAAGCTATTGATCAGTATAATAGTGTTCCGCCGGAATTAAGGAAATTCTGGTCGGCAGGACAAGAGATAACAGTAATGAACAACAAAGGGGAGTATTGCAAATACACGATGGCAGTAAAAAGAGAAGACATCAAGCTGCCCGAAGAAACGCCTGTAATAGAAGAACACAAGAGCAAACCCCTGGCAGAATAATTATCAAAATAAAGCACCTTTAACGGTCCGATTCAGTTTGACGAGTGCATTACCGAAATTTCACTGCCCCACCCGGCTCTCCAACTCGTTTACAACTGATTAACTAATTAAATCGTACCTATTGTCTACATTTAATTGTTGTAAGAAGCACCAACATTATCACCGTGTAAGGTTTACGCTATAGCAAACATGCAGTAATATTTACCATTAGAGATGAAAAAGTGCAGCCAGGCCAAAACCACTATATGAATGCAACGCCTGTTCCCCAAGTTTAGCATTATACTTATTCTAATAGTCATCCCGAAAAGCGCGCTGTTAGGTCAATCACAGGCAACATCACCTGGGGAAAGGAGCATATCATGCACTGCCAATAATATCAGGATAAAGGACTTTTTTGAAATCGTCTGGCAACAAACCAGGCTGCAGGCCTTTTATAACGATGAACAGATCAATAGCTTCGAGCTTATTTCTGTCGATTTTAAAAACGTGCCGCTGGACCAGGTCTTAGCAGGCCTAATTGGTAAACGGGGATTTGGGTGGGTCTACCGGGAAGGGGCCTTTCTCATCATCCCAAGGAAGAAAAGTACAATAGATACCCTGAGCTCACTTATAATTGAGCCCACCAGGTCAGTATACGGTAAAGTGGTAGATGAAGATCAAAACCCGGTATATGGAGTTTCAGTGATCTGCGAATCAGCCAGTACATTAACAGACATACAGGGAAAATTCCTGCTCGCCAATGTGAGAAGAGGAGCTGTTCTACAGCTAAGGAAGCTGGGCTACAAGCCTGCGTTTCTCTGGTCGTATACTGATACGCCTACTATCCGCCTGTCCACATTTGTAGCGCCGCTCAAACCCGTACACGTTAACGGCATACGGCAGCGCCTCTCTACAGGCTCAGTGAATAGTGTAACGCATAAGGACCTGGATGACGAGCCCGCAAATAATGTGTTAAGCGCTTTACAGGGAAGAGTTCCCGGATTGTATATTAACCAGTTGACAGGTTTACCAGGCGGAGGCTATAACATCCGCCTGCGGGGTAAAAACAGTATAGAAAGCTCCTCTGATCCCTTGATCGTTGTAGATGGGTACCATTTCCGCTCGTATCATTCAACGACTATTTGATCAATAAAAATGAGGCGGAGCTTGGGGCCTACAGCGTTGCCAGTCCTTTAAACCTGCTGCCGATCAATGATATTGCCAGCATCGATATTCTAAAGGATGCTTCCGCCACCGCCTTATACGGAAGCCGCGGAACCAATGGCGTGATAGTGATCCATAGCAAGCGGCCAAAAGAATATGAGCAGAAACGAACCATCAATATTTACTCCGGCATTGGGAAAGCATCCCGCCTGATCAAATACCTGGACACTAAACAATATGTTCAGATGCGAAAGGAGGCTTTTAGAAATGATGGCATTGATCCCGGAAAAGATGACCCTGATCTGACGCTATGGGATACCACTTCAGCCTATACTGACTGGCAAAAGAGACTGATCGGGAACACCGCGCGGATCACAGAAGCCAGTATCGAAATGAAGGACGGAAATGCCCGGACCGGCTTCCGGCTAAGCGGCATGTACAGGAGGGAAAGTACCGTCTACCCGGATCCGAAAGTTCCAATACCAAAAAATAAGCGGTATGGGGCAGTGGTATTATCAATCGAAGAATAAAAAGCTGCATGCGGATCTTTCTGCCAGCTATGTGGAAGACCAAAACAGGTTACCCTCTAAGGATCTTACTTATTTTGTCACCCTGCCGCCCAATAGGCCCAAAACGCCCGCTACCTTTGTTGATCACGAGGGCTTAAATTTTTTACCCGACAACCCCGACGCCTACTTCCTACGGGAGTGCCTTGCTGCATCACGCAATACCCGGCCCGTTGTAAGCATTCGATATGAACCTGTAAAATCGATGGTCTTTGAGGCCAATCTGGGAGCAAACGACCTCCACCTGCAGGAGATAAAAACAGTACCGGAAGAGTCCAACGCGCCACAGGCCAACAGACCAAAAGGTACTTCTCTGTTTAACTATAGTGCCTATCATAATGCCCAGTTAAATGTACGGGGCGCCTGGGAAAAAGATTTCGGGAACGAAAATGTCAACATTTTAGCCGGCGTCAGTTTTCAAAAGGACCGGCAGCAACAAAAAAGCGTTTATAAATACGACTATCCGATTGGGAGTAACCTGGCAGACAGCTCATTAGCGCCCATGGGAATGACGATTACAGCGATCGACACCACGTTCTATTTCCGGTCTTATTACCTGCAGCTTGCGTTCAGGCATGCCGGGAAATATATCCTGAGCTTAGTAGCCAACCGGGACGGCTCCACCAGGCTGCCTGCTCCGGAACGCTATGCCACCTTTGGCTCGCTAAGCGCAGCCTGGATCTTTTCCCGTGAAAGGTGGTTGAATAAAAGCACAATATTAAGCTATGGCCGGGTTCGCGGCAGCTGGGGCGTATCGGGGAATGACCAGTATGTTATGAACATTGAGCGTGACACGTATATGGACAGGGGTAGCCTGCCTGCTTACACTTACAGCAAGGTGAAGACCCGGTTCTCACCAAGCTATACCTGGGAAAGGATCAGGAAATCGGAGCTCGCCCTGGACCTGGGATTTAAGGATGACAGGTACCAGCTCACCTTTTGCTATTATAACAATCAAAGCACAAACCAGTTAGTGACCGCCCGCTACCAGGTGCTGGGTGCAAGTTTGCCTGAAGGCCTGCAGGCGCTACGCTTCGATGCGCCATATGCCTATTTAGCCCAAAACGTTCGCGCCGTAGTGAGCAACACAGGTTTCGAGATAGAGCTGGAGGCAACACCCGTCAAAACGGAGCATCTTACCTGGACTGCTTCATTCAATATAAGTTTTCCCAGGAATAAGCTCAGATCATTTCCTGGTATTGACAGCTCCACTTATAAATATTACTACCAGGAGGGAATGTCAGTGGACATGCTCCGCAATTTCCATATGACAGGCGTCGATCCCCGGCTCGGCTATTATACTTTCACCTCGGCCTCCTTCGAGGGGCCGGGGAACAACGATAAGGTATATGGAAAAGAACTGGGAGCCGTTTATTTCGGAGGTTTACAGCATAGCTTAAACTTCCGCAGGTTTGAAGTGAGTATGCTCATTCGCTTTGTCAAACAGCGAAATTACGATTACTTATATGCCTTTGGAGACAAAGCGCCAGGCATGATGGCCAATCAGCCGGTGACGGTCCTGGACCGCTGGCAGAAAAAGAAGATCAGGCTACCGTACAACGCTTTACAGCTAGCGGCTCATCCCGTTCCGCCAGGGCCTATACATTTGCACTATTCGGTGATCAGCGGATCATCGAAACCAGTTTTGTCCGGCTGCAGTCCTTAAGCTTTGGGTATTATCTTCCAGAAAAATTATTAAAGCCTGTTCGGCTGAAGAGCTGCAAATTCTATTTACAGGGTTATAATTTATTTACACTAACCGGTTATCGTGGAAGAGACCCGGAAATAATTGCCGATTCAGAAACATACCCTACACTACGGATCACGACGCTTGGAATACAATTGTCATTTTGAGACCACCTTTAGTTTGCTGCTCCTTACCTATTTGCTCCTCCCGCACCTGCTGATGTATTTACTATCAGGCAGCCCTGCCTTTACACCGCTGTAATACAGTGGTTGCCCTGTATGCTTGATGCTTTTTATTTAATCACCCTAAATTTTAAGTCTATGAAAAAGTTCCGTTTTAATGTTGCCACTGCCATCGCCTGCCTGGCATTGGTATTTACGCTCTGCAGCGCTAACAGTAGGAGATTCGTCAACGCCCGCTACACACAAAGTAACCAGGGATCGTTTTGTAACACCCCTACTACCCTGCCATCTGTCTGCACACCGGCAGTAAACCTGCAGCTGTGCACCACGGCATTTGGTACGCTTTCCCGCACCTGGTACCAGGATGCATGCCAAACCCCCTATTACAGGCAGCCTTAAGCAGCGCCGGTGCCATCTCGCGAGGATAGCGCCCGGCCGCTTAAGACGCCCGGTTAACTTTGGTTTAATTCAAACAGGGTCCTGGTCGTTGGCTGTATATTGCCAGCGACCATGGCCCCTTAAGCGCGGTATTGCCGGGATTTCGCTTTTTTGCCAGATACTACCTGGCGCCTGCGGCTTTCCTGATATGGATCACTCCCGCGGCGTCCCTGTAATATTCAAGGCCGTTTATCGTCGTAAAGAATTTCAGGAAATTTTCCAACGACATGGCGGGGTCCAGTGTGCCGCTGCACGGGATGTTGGCAATCTCCACCTGGTCCAGCACTATGCTGCAATTGTATAAGTGCTGTGCTGAATCGATCACACGACGTATCTGCCACCCATAGAACCCGTGATTTAAGTGTTCAGGGGGTTGCGGTGCTTTTGGCTGGCGCAATAAAGCACAGGCGCCGGTAACAACGAGTGCGCCTATTATCAATATCAACCAATACGTCGTCTCGCTTCTTTTACGCTTTACGTTGAGATCTTTATAGCGCAGCTGCTTGTATTCATACCATTTTCTGCAATATTTGTCTTTTTTGATCTTTCTGGCGAGGTAGCGTTCATCATAGTCCGTAGCCACGCCGTCAATCTTCTGCTGCAGCACATTTACAAATTCCTCTTCAACCCGGGACAGCAGTTCTAAGATCTCCACTTGGGTATAGTTTGAAATATCTTTGTCGGGGCGCTTTTTCCAGAAGGCGATTTTCATATATGGCAATAATTATGAAAGTTTCCGTATAGGGTGTATGACAGAATATAACCGAGGGAAAAGAGCTTTTAAGATCTAAAGCTGCATGCAGGAATCTGCTGTAAAGGTAACGGGGTTGGCGCCGGCGCTCACAAATGCGATAGAGGTGTATACCATTCTCAAACTGCGTGTAGTCATATAATTATGTTATTTTTTTAACGCTAATGTAAAATTCCATTGCCACCTGTTTAGTTAATGATTCATTAACAGCCTATTATTTATAAAACATGCAATCCACAAGCAAAATCATTATACAGTTTCAATTAAAAACATAGGTTTATTAACGTTAGTATATTCGTGCTATCAATTCACTACAATATGAATCCCCTTAGCGATTATTAATGCGCCGCGCATGTTCCAAACGGTAACACTATTGCAATCGGTTGGCAGGCATGTATAAAGGCTGGTCGCTAATGAGCACTTAGATGTATAAGCTGCAGTAGCTGCCACTTTTGATCACAGCTATTTCAACTTAATAATCTGGCTGTCATGTAAAGCGTTTAATTTATCTATAACTGATAAGTACATGTAACGTACTACTCAAAAAGGTAGAATTTTTTTGTTGGTATGGGAGGAACAATCACTTATTCGAGCGCGTTAATGCCTGGCTAAGGCCCGGGTGGGAAAACCAATATAACACAAGGTAAAGCCGGCGAGCCTGTGTTGAAGAGAATCACAACAATATGCTGGCAACGGGCTGGTCCCGTAATACAGAATAATAACATTTTTGGTGCGGTATTCAAGGTAAACTGCACTTTTTTAAACACCAGCTTACCCCAAACAAGCGTACGTGTGCTCTTTAGCAGTTAACGTATCTATTACCCTAACGTTGGTATATCTTCCCTTCAACATGAACAGCGGAAATACATCCTTCACATAAAAAAACGCAAGAGCAATAGTTAGTATTTCTAAAGGTTTCATGCTATTAAAAAATTGGTCTTTTCGAACATTGTGTTGACCATATTACTTTAAGTTTCTGAACATCCGGATAGTCAGTTACATTGGCACCTGTCCCTGCATTAGTACTCTTCCCTGCCTGCTTTGCCCATTTAATCCGCTTCAAGCGGCAGATGGATCCGATCTAATATCAGTGTCTTGAAATCTTCGATCCGGGCCTTGTTTTCAGCCTTGCTGAAATCCTTGTTAATATCTTTCCAATTGCCTACATCTTCTCTTTTCTTAGCCGCCACAAAAGCAAGGTTTGTATATCCCACATACCGGCCTTTTCGAACCCATGTCAACATTATTTCATCCCTGTTTTTATTATAAAAATAAATATAATACCAATAGGAAGAGGAATCACGGCGCCCATCAGCAAATCTATAGCCTTCAGGAACCACTAACAAGCTATCGTGTGCCTTCAGCGATTCCAGCATATAGATTAACGAGTCCTCTGTAATCTTATACTTATACATTTGCGCATAGGGAAAGCTGCCGGCAGAAATTAAATTACATCCGTAAATCTGGGAAATAGCTATAAACAACAGGATAGCAAATTTTCTCATGACCAATTAGTTAATTGATGCTATTATTTGAGTGATAATGGTGTGTTATTCACTTCAATACTACTAAGGTAATAAAAGAGACCAGGTATACCAATTGAGTAATATTTAGGAATGTAGCCAGGCAATTCAGAAAAGGCAGTGTCAAGGAACAAGTAAAAAGCAAGAAAAGGTTCCTTTTTGCCATAGACTGTCCCAGGTCTTTGCTCCCGCGGCATAGTCAATTTGCCATTTTACAAATAATCTAATGCATCGTAATACTGACAAGAAATCCCGCTATTGTGTCCAGCTGCGCCTGGGATACGCTTAGCAACAAATGCTTGTCCACCCATTTCCAGTCATCATATACATACTGCCCCCTTACATTGTGCAGGATCACGCTATCCGGTTTCGTAGCACAAGGTAAAGCGAGCGTACCCGCACTGAAGGGAATGACAGCTAGTTTGCGGGATGCAGTGATAGATTGTGTATCCTGGGCAATAAGGCTCCAGCTACCGGACCACCGCAATGCCTGCCCGCTGGGCAGTGTTAACGTATCAGCAGCTTGTTCGTCCAGCACCAGGGCTGTGAGCTGCAATTGCTCTATCCTCCCCCAGCAACGTAGCCGAGGCGGTGCTTGCATATTGCCTGTAATACTATTACCCCACCAGGGCTCCCAGAACAGCGTACGGCGGTACCATTTATTAACAGCCAGGCGCCTGTTCAAATACCGCTCAGCAACAGGGGCGCCCCCTGGCCCTTCTACCGGCAGCACTGCTCCCGGTACGCCTAATATAACGGTATTGCGCAACACCGTTCCATCCTGTTCCCAATCATAACCGGAAGAGCCACTGATCGCCACGCCCTGCCGGGATAAGAGGGAAGCCCAGATGCTCCATTCCTGGTGGCCCTGCCGGATGTTGTACCAGAGATCTCCCTGGTCGTCCAGGGATACCATATCGGTAATGGGCACCCATAAAGGGCTGATCCCGTAATACAAAATGACAACGTTCGGGTCTATACGTTTCGCCGCATTGGCAATCAGGCGGATCAGCTCAAAGCAATAGCGCTCTCCCCGGTAGCGCGGGTTGCGGGGCACACCCATATCGGGGCTAGGAAGACCATAACCAAAATCCAGCTTGAGCAGATGCGGTTTAATGTTACGCATGATCCACTGTGTGCGGTTTTCCAGGAAAGCGCGTGCTCGTGGCGAGCTGATATCCAGGCAGTAATTGGCCGCTTCCGCCGGGTTAAAGCTCCAGCTGGTTTTGCAGGGCTGCCGCGCTTTATCCAACACCAGGTCTGCCGTATCAAGGCCAAGTGCCTTGGGGTCCTTTACCCAGCCAACAGTTTCCCAGAGCCCCACCTGCATGCCTTTTCCACGGATGTAAGCCAGGTCTTCATAAAAATGAGGAAAAAGTACAGTGTTGGGTTTGCCGCTGCCTTGCGAGGATTCCCAGGGATCATCCAGCACCAGGGTTTCATTGCCAGCCTGCTGCGCCAGATGAGCAATGGGTAGGATAGCATATTGTTGGTTGCGCCACATCCCCCAGGTATTCCAGGCGGCAGTTGCATAAAGTGTCTTTTCTTTTTCTTTAGCTGGAAAGGAGCGGTAATAAGCCTGGAAAGCAGCATAAGCAGTGCTGTCTATCGTGATGCGCCAGGAATCTTCCCATACCCGGGTTTTACCGGGCGGTGGTCCCCAGAGATCTTCGCGATAGAGGTATTGGAAGCAGCTGCGGGTAAATTGCAGCTTCAATGACAGTGCGCCATCCGGTACGCTGCCGGCGCCGATAGTGAGCCAGGCGCCGTCGTTACCCATTCCCGCAAATAATACAGGGCGCGGGAACCCTGCGCCATAGGGCGTTCCCATGGACGGCCCGAAGTTGCCGAGGGCGATAGACGCATTGCCCATATCCCATTTGCGGAAGTAGCTTTGTACGGTGCCAGCTTTTGCGCCGGGTATGCAGTACCCCATGGCTTGCCAGTCGGGGAAAAATGGCCGGTCCCATCCGGGTAGGGAGTTTGTTAGTTTGGCGGAGGGTAAGGAGGCGCCGAGGTACATCTCTATGATAGCAGGTGGGGTGGTATTCCATTCTACACGGAATGTTTTGATGCGGAGGCCCCATGGGGCTCTTTCTATTAGTAAACTACCTTTGCCGTACTTTCCTATTGTCAGGGCCAGGGTTAGGTGGTCTGATTCAATTATGGAAGCGGTGGGCAGTATGCTTGCCTTTACAAAACTATTCTCACCACTGGCATCACGCAGCCAGAAACTTGGTAAGAGGCTACCTTGCCAGGTGACAGCGCGGGATGGGGTATGTACCAGTTCGAGATGATCATTATCGAGGTCCCATCGTAATGATAAATTCCCTTTTTTATACTCCCATAAGGCAGCTTTACAGGGGTAGGAAAAGACTAGGAGGACAAGGAAAAGGGAAAGCAAGGCGGAAATAGAGCGTAGATGTGACATGGGATTAGCTTGTACATAAAGATATAAGTAATCTGCCAAAAGAACTTATTCTCAACATACTGTTGCAATTTACCACAACGCTCTATACTGTATAACTTCCATCCTTTTTAATGGAAAGCAAGATCCGCTTTATTTCATCAATAGATTTGCCCTCCAAATCGCTAATACGAAATGCCTCAACCGCTCGAAAAGTTAACCAAAACAAGTGCCGATGGTTAGGATAGCTATCCCTCAGCTCCTGTTCTTTCTCTAAAAGAAAGTCTTCCACCAGCGCTAAATCAGTCTCACTCTTTTGCGCAAACTTATAAAGCCAGCCATATAGGATGTCAGCAGCGGATTCCCTTCCTATAATACGTCCGTTGCGTTCAAGCAATAAATAAGCACATTCGGACAATTGGCTCAGCGCAAACCCGGTATCAACTACAGAAATGTTAACGTTCCCTGGAATTCGGTCCATATCTAGCTTACCATCGGCGAGTAAACGCGCCAGATATTTAAATGATTCTTTATACCCCAGGGTGCTCAGGTAAAAGGCAACTGACATTTTGATCTTTTCATTCGTTTGATCATGCTGAAAGCATTGCACCAACGATGGCCTTATATCGTTTGGATAGCTGCTAATGAGTTTACTAACAAACTCCAGGTACTCATGGCTGTTATAGTCTGTGATTGTATCAAATACATCCAGCAAATCTTCCTTGTTCCCTCCCAACTCAAGGTAAATCCTCGCAATGGAATGCCGGGAAGGAACCACTTGCGGCCCTTTCTTCATCATCTCTAATAAGAAGGGGCAGGCGGCATAGATCTTCAAATGCCTGCATATACCAATATGCGTTGCAAGTATTCTGCTGGAACTGATACCACGCTGCATGTTGCCTAGTACTCGGGCACCAAATACTAGCTTCTGCGCTTGATCCAATTTCTCTAAAATCAAATGCGCCAATTGTCTTCTTTGACGACCATAAAAAGAATCCAAGTTATAAAGACCGGTGGAAGTGTCCAACCACACCATATCCATGAGGATATCAACCGGTGTATCGAACTGATACTTTAAAAAAAGTTCTCCCAAATACCTTTCGCTGCACGAGAAGATTTCTTTAATGTTACCATCTGGGCCTACCGTTTCTCTATAGCAATTCTCAAACCTCGCGTTTACCAAATTACGTTCATACAACTGCCGTGCTACCTGTTCTAAGGCAATCTCCTCAGCTTCCGATCGACGCCTGTGTCCTAATATAACGTGCAATTGAAACCGTTCGAAATTTGCAGGTTCATCCGCTACTTTCAAAACATCTGCCAAGTACGCCCGGTGGTCAATCCTTAACCGATTGCGTAAAACAGCAAATAAATACTCCGATGCAGTTTTCCTACGGATGTCAGGTGCATTCCATTCGACATATATGTCACTTCCCGGAATACTGTCATGTCCGTATGCACTGAAAAAGTCCACTATTCCCTGTCGCAAGTTCTCGCCAGACTGGATAAAGCGTAGATCATTTTTATACATTCGCTCCTGGTACTCGCGAATACTCAGCGTTTCTGGTGTATCCAGTGTTCCGAAAAGTCTTCCATCCCACGTAGCATTGGCAGCTTGTTGAAACTTCTCAGCCAGCTCCTTATTCCCGCTTTCATAAAGGGACTTACAAATAGCAATCAAAGCGGCAGGAGGAGCATCCCGCTCCTCAAATTCAAACAACAGGTAGTCAATTGAGTCCTCAGTTATCAATGGGGCCAATACCCAGGCATGATCAAATAACATCTCTCTAATAAGCAGTCGGACGGCCCACCACCTAGCATTTCCTGCTTCAAAAAACAGGTCGACCTCACGGTACTCCTTATACAGCACGTGTCGTACTAACGCCTTTAGAAAATGAACAACCGGAATAACGATCAGCGGGGCTGTTTCAAATATCTTAGCGGCATTTCTAAATACTGTCTCCAGTAGATGCTGCTTGCCCATGGAGTGTATGTAGGAGAGTAAAAAACTTTCTTCTGTCGCAGCTTTCAAGAACAGGGCGAGATTGCCTGCTGTCTTTGTATTCAAAATGCCTGCTTCAAACGAAAGCTCTGAACCTATAACAGAAATTTGGTTATTGTGTCTGGCTAAAAAGGGTAATCCCTCGAGAAAATAGGAAAAGAAGCGGTCTACGCGATCTTTAGCCACAATAAGTTGATAAACGCCGTCACGATACCGATGATCATCGTTGAAACGGGAAAACCTTGTCACCTTTTCAATCAATGCATCATTTCCCAGGCGATGTACGGCAAGCAGCTCCAGTATCTCGCTCATACAGTAAGCATTTTCACAGGTTTCAAGTGCTGTGCCGAAAGCCGAAAGTATTCTTTCCCCCTGTTCTGGGGAAATCATCGTTCTTTTTAGAACACCTACCGCAGTAATACTTATCGGGTTGAGACCCGCATCGTCATTAAGACCATCAATAAAAAGCTCAATTGCCTTAGGCACAGATTGAATGAAAGATGCGATCGTACTTTCATCTATAGCAAGCGGTTGAAGATCGTATTGCTTATACCGGTTCAATAACCGTTTTACAATATCCAATTTTAGACGTCGGCCAAATCGGCTGTGTTCGGTACGGACTAACAGTTCTATATTATCCTCTTCAATTAGGTTAATCAAGCGGTTTATAAAGTCGTCATTATCCGCCAAATAGAGCAGTGAACCAATCGTGCCCAACCAACGGGTTTTGAACTTCCTGCGTTTCGTTCCCACGGTGACAAACCCTAACATGTCCTCAAACGGCAGTCCTGACAAAACCGAAGCAGCCAGATGCTCTTGAAAAATTGCGTTGGTAAAAGCCCATTTGTCACTATCCGTGATTACTACGCTACTGTGTTGCAGTAACTCGATTTCGTCTATGGTAAATAGTTTTTGAACGTCCCCAGCATGCATGGCATTCGTCCCTCCCAATTGCATGGCGAAAGCGAAGGATTTGGCCGCTTCCTTAAACTGATAAGACCTTTTATGAACAGGATGACCGTGCGAGAGCATCCTATTATTGTTGTGAATGAACGATCGCTCAATAACGTATTCAATTACGGCAAATTTTGATTGTGGGCGCTCGCTTGGCGACAGCCGGAATTGCTCAATCAACTGCATGAGATAAAATGGCTCAAGTAGTAGAAAACTAAGGTCGGTATCGGCGATGTATTTTTTGAATTCGTGATACTTGTTGTCCAGGCTCTTTTTTAGGAAAATCTCAATCTGGTCAGTGGTCAATGGTTCAAGCTCGAAGAGCCGAAGAATGTCTTTAAACGTTTCCTGCACATTGTAGTCATAAAAAAAATTCTTTCGACAGCTTACAATCACATTTGCATAGGGATTTCGCTTACAAAACGCAGCAATCTCCCGTGTCGCATTGCTAAACCAATCCGTTTGTACTTCATCTAATCCATCGATAATAATAATCAGGTCACGGGCAGGCACTTCACGCCATGTGCCAAATTGAGTGCTGAGCATCTCCTCGATAGCCGTTTGAGCCTGGCTCTTAAGCTCAATTAACAGGCAAACGTATGGTCGGGAGATCTGCTCCAGTTCATAGCCAGACTGATGAAGCAAGACGCTCTTCCCTTGGTGCGCATCCCCCAGTAAACAGATATGCTTAACTTGATCCCTGTGGGGCCCATCAAATAAGCTGACCAAATCGAAACTCTCGTTTCCCCTGTCAGCTCTGCCCCAACCGATCCCGCTTCCCTGAGCCCGTTCGCTGAATTGTCGAACTGTGCGGGAAAGGAAACTCGGCACGGGCATCCTTTTCGGAAAAGAAAAAGGTCTAGCCTGGTGATAGCAATGATCATTGGCTGCTTTTTGCCCAAAAAATTTCTGTACCAGCGCGTACTGTGACTTTAGTTTTTGGTCCAGGTCGTTGATGTCCCAATACCAAAATAATATGCCATGCTTTTCCCTCAATGCTCCACTCAAAGCATCAAGGAATTTTCGAAGGTTTTTGGTTTGTAAGTCTGCAGTTGTACTGAGAATAAATTTGGAAGTGCTTGCTGCAAAATCTTTCTGCAGGAAAAGTGTAACAATGCTTTCCAACTGAGATAGGCTGAGTGTTCGCACATGCTTTACCTGCAAACAAATGATACTACCATCGTCCAGAATAGCACTTTTTATGTCGATCCCTTCCTGATCATTTCCTTGCTTCAGGTAGAGCGAAAAATCTGCTTGGGGAATCTCCCGCTTGATTAGCTCCAATGTGATCTCTTCTAAGGCTTTCCAGTCAATTCTCGGCCATGAAAGGGAATAGACCATCTAGAATACTTTATTATCTAATATACGAATAATCGTAATCTATTGTACGCGAGCTTTTTGCTGCAAATAAACAATACCTTTAATCCTGCAGCAATTCCTTTCGCTTTACCTTTTCTTTTAAATTATACCTAACATTGTTAAACCGGCTGCTATCCAGCAATGACAAAAAGTAAGCAACATCCTCATGCTCATTTCCCCAGTACTGTAGCACGACGGCTAGCCTGACCAATAGCTCCTCGACAATAGCCACTGCCAGATCTGTCGGGTAGGCCGATCTATAAAGACTTAAAACTGCCAACAACTCGCCCTGCAAGCCTTTAAAGAAGTCATTTTCCTTAAATGCCTCACACCATCGTACCAGGTACTCCATACATAAAATGATCCCGGGGTGCCGCTTTAATTGAATTTTAGAGATGATCAGGCGGATATGCAGCTGATGTACATCAAAATTCTCCTTATCATATAGATCCCTTGCCAACTCGCCGATTGCAGCATTGATGTCTCTCTTTTCGTCAGACGTTAGCCCCGACATAATGTGCCGTACGCTACCTTCCTCAAAAGATAGCTTCTCAACTTGCCTGCTGATTCGCTGAAAGTCAGCTTGTTCGGCTAAGAACCGGCTTTCCGCGTCGAGAAACCAGTGCATCTCCTGCAACAGTGGGAAAAAGTGTTCAATCCTATCCCTGCTAAAGTCCTTTAATTCATCGAGTACCGATTTTAGCCTATGATAGATCTCCAGGACATCACCTGCTGTAAAAGCAAGTCCATTATTACTGCCCTTGGCTCTTCTAAGTCTCCTGAGCCTTATAAAATCATTACCGGAGGACCAGCTTTTTCTCCCGTCTTCGTTAATGGAAATACCGGTTCTCCATAGTTGCGGGCTCTTTAGCAGGCTGTCAAGGATCTTCCTTTGCAGGAATGTATGGCCCCGGCTGTAATAAACCGCTATAGACCATATATTGGGGTTCTTGATCCGCGAATAATCCAATTCCAAGAGCTCATCCACTACTGATGCAATGTCCTCTTTATTTAAGAACGTATGTATATTTCCCAGGATGAACAGATAATCCGGGTTCTCCGGGATCAATGCGATCAGCCGCTGCACAATTGCTGCTGCTTCACCTTTCAGCCCACTTGACCTTAGATGCTTGTGAAAGGGGTTATTCGCCAATAGGTATAAATACTCGGTTGCATTTTCCAACGATTTTTCGCCCTCGAGTGAGGCCATGATACAATCCTTTACTATCGTAGCCATAACATCAGTATCCTGGCAATAACGAATCGCAGACGCTATAAAATCTACATTATCATGCCTTCCCCATTTAAACAAGCTCCCTTTCGTTTTCCTTGCTTCCCACACGACTGAGAAAAATGGCTGCCACTTGTCCGGCTCGAGTATAATTATAAACTCTGCCAGGAACAGTAGTATGTTATCCTTATACCAGGAAGGTGTACTGTTATCAAAATAAGCCCTGGCCAAGCGCTCGAATATGCCCGGCGCCTTCTCCAGGAGGCTGGCCTCATATGCATAGTCCTGCCCGATTCTTTTGATAAATTTTGGATTATTATATTGGAAAGAGAAATATAACACAGGGATAGGAAACTGGTTAAAGGTCTGCTTAAAGACAGCATAAGTTTCAGTCTCTGCTTTAAAATGTATTGGCTGCATGGCGAACGGGAATCCGGTTTCCATCATCATACCCAACAATTTAAGGCTCGACATTCTTTTACTACCACTGCTGAAATGAACAGACCTGCCAATAGTGTCATCCGTTTCGTAGGGCGCTATCTTCTCTTGCGCCTCGCGCAGCAGCGAAAAAACCATATCAGGGATTTCATAAATAGACGCCAATCCTTGCTGTTTCAACCGGGTCTCCTTTTCAAATAACTGTTTGTCATCACGGGCGCCACTGAGCATCCTTTTCATCTGCAGGGCATACAAGCTTTCCTGGATAAGACTGAATGTTTGGGCAGACAGGTACTTTTGCCCGGCTTCCCTATCCAAGACGCCCCAATATCCGGCAAGGGCAATAGAATTATCTTTAGTAGCGAAACCTTCTTCCAGCCGCTTCCGCAATTTTCCGAAATTGAATGTAACAGCCGCCTCCATTACAAGCAGAAGCATTTTCTCCGCTTCGTATTGTTTTACTCCCAATTGCTGGCACTTATCGTGAATCTCCTGGCATAAGCCCTCATCCCCTTTCCAGATAGCATCCTTTAACGCCAGCTTCAAAAACTCGTAATAAATGTCAGCAGACAGCTCCCGGGCCTCGGCTTGCAGTTGCTGAAAGCGTTCTTCTGCTATGATAGCGGAATACGGAATGAATGTATCCTCCAGCAGTAAAGCGCTTAGTCCTAAAAAGCGTCTTTTATGGTTGCGGCCGGCTTTTTTCGCTTCTTCGTACAGTACATCGACCAAGCTCACAAAATCGATCCTGCTCCTATCATTTAAATAATTAGCCGGTACCCGGTTGAATTGCTTCAGCGCTTTCAACTCATTGTATTGCAAACAAAGCTCCCAAACACCCTCCGTGTCTATATCCCCACTATCACTACGAAGCTGATCGATATACTGCTCATACTTTTGTCTGGCTAATAATTCATAAGAGATCTGCGGTATATCTGTAACGGGTATATCGCTTAGATAATCCAGCAGCCTGGAGAGCAGCTCCCGGGTATTATCGGCATCAATGGCACTGCCGGACACCTTCTCCAGGAAATGGACGCAGCTCGGATGACTAAGCGGGATATGCACAATCCGGTGATTCTTATAAAACTGTTGTTTGTGGCTGTCCGCGGGGGCCTTTGCCCTCGCATCAATCAGGTAAATTTTCGTTTCTTGCTTTTTCTCATCCGGATCCCGCATCACTACCGTCCGGATCCAGGATACCCAGGCCAGGAAATTGGGATCATCCCCTGAAAAGCCGATCAGGCAAAACTGACCCTGTAGCAGGGAAATCCGCATCAGCTGCGTAAAGGCTTCGTGCCGTTGCGGATAATGGACATAATCTTCCGTGGATATGATGTACCGCTTATCGTATTCATTGTCAAAGGAAAAAGGAGCATCTGTATCCTCTGGCAAAGAACCGTGCAGCTTAATAATATTCCTGTTCCTTTTTATCGCCAGTTCGGAGGAATGTTTTACAATGTTATAGCATTCATTGATAGCTTCCTCCAGGTTCCCCTTTTTTTCCACCAGGTTCTCAATCCTTCTATTGGCTGTTATGATCTCAAACCGGAGTTGGTTTTTCTGCGCGGTATTATCTGGCGGCATAGCGCCGGAAATGCCACTATCGGGTGCAGGATCGTCTTGAAAGTCAATGTATGGCTGTTGTGCCGCATACAGCTGGTTTTGCCCGTCCAGCTCCAATGCCTCCAGGGCAGTCTTGTTCTCTAAAACTTGTTTTTGTAAGGTTTGTATCTCTTTCCCATAGCTTCTTAACTGCTGATCCAATTCTTTAGAGACCTTCTCATCAATGCAGAATTCAAGCAGGTTATCGTAGTTCGTCGTATATATATTGTTCCAGGGAAGCTTGATCAATTTGGAATGCATCTCCAGGTCTGCTTCACTGATGGGTGCTTTCTTAGTTTCACCATCCTCCTTATACCGCAAAAAAATATTTCCATCCTCCCGAACGGCCATGGGAGTGTTTTCTTCAATATAAAGATCTACAGTTTCCCTATATCCCATTTTCTGGATATAATTCGATACCACTTGCAAATAGCCGGTTTGCTCAATATATTGGTTTACCTGGTCTTTTAGATAAGCTTGATATTTCCGGCTCGTTTTATTGGCCTTCCTTCCCATTAATCGTTCATAGTCCAACGCATACGAGGTTTCGTTCATCCTAACCACCATCTTTTCGAGCAGCTGCCACCAGCTGGGAAACAAGGTGTGATGCACATTTTTGCTAAACCCTGCTCCAACGAGTACGGATACATTTCTATTCTTCAGTTTTTGTTGCAGCTCTTTGAGCGCCTTTGGGTATTCGTTTTCCATCTGTGAATGAGTAGATCATGTGGCTACAGTGTATACTTGTCAGACAACTGATAGCGTAATGGTTATTTAAGTATAAGATCAATTTCATTGCCTGGTACGGGCAAATAATGGGTTTTGCAATAATGATATGGGTAAAATGGAGAGTACGGTGAATGCCGCAAGGGTTAAAGATACGTTTATTTATTATTTAGGCAAATGTGGCCATGTAAAGATAACTACACTCCTTATCGGGGTGCAGAAAACGTCATTCAATGATTCCCTACGACCGCCTATGATCTTATCTTCTTCTTATAAGCCTTGTCGATCCATTGCCGAATGGACTCATAGTCCTTTAGCTCAAGTTGCCACTTATACAACTCCGCCAATTCCCAAGCGCCACGTGTAAAGCTTGCAGTGGTTGCCAGACAGGATTTTGTAGCTTTATGGAAATCATGATTAAATAGCACGTTTTTAACTACGTCCACACCTATCTTATTGTCCCACCGCTTTGCCTGAAGCAGGTACTTATGACAGCCAAATTCCCCGTTCTTAGTGAAAGCGATAATATCAATACCGCCGTCTTTGGTACCCTGCATCAGATCTATTTCGTAACCAAATGTCTCCAGTATATCTGCCAGCAATTTTTCAAAGTGCCGCCAATGCATGGATTTCAAAAGATCTGGATTCTTTAAAAGGGCCTCATAAAGCGCGATATCGATCAGGGAAAGTGGTTTAAAGATGGAAGCGGCTGAAGGCAGGCCAATGTCATAGAATATGTCCATTTCCCCTTTGGGACCACTAATTCTGGCATGCGTAATTTCCTGTTTTGAAATTTTGCACACCTCCTGAAGTTGCGGATTTGCAGCATTCTTTGCATGCCTGATATCCAATATCATTGCTGTTGCCTGGAGATCATCCTGGTCGCTTTTATAATGAAACACTCCTCCCCGGCCTAGCCCTTCATTGACAGTAAATCCCAATCGGGAACAGGACCTTGCAGCAATTGGCGAAGTAAGCACATGCAATTGATCAATATTCAAAGTAAAAGCCACTGCAACGCCCATTTTAATCAGCTCCCATGAGCCCACACCCCAACCGGCCACTTCCTTACTATTCCATAAGGCGTAAAGTTCCGCAGATTTATCCGGTATTTTCTGCTTGATATCAGGATCGAAACCCTGCAAAGCTCTTATCAACGGCAGTTCAACATCTCTGGAAAAAATGGATATCTTCGCTCCTGCCACTATTCTGGCATGCTCGTCTTCTACACACAAAAGTGTCATTTCGTGGTCGGGCAGGGTAAGCGGTACGGCCCTGTCTTTACCAAAATAGGCTGCCAATATCCGCTGGTGACCTTCATGAAACTTTTCAAATATTTCGGGGTTATTTGAAGATCTGTAGACGGTAAACTTTAACCGGGGCCTATTACCATGACTAACGTGCTCCATTGGGTTGAATTGTAAGTTACTTGGGAATTTAAATTTCTGCTATTTTACGCAATTAACAAGCAACAGTATTTTCACCCCAGGGAGTTGGCATTTTCAATAAACTAAGTACAATTGGACTCCTCCAACCCACAACCCACAATTTATTGTTGGAAATTAAAAAAATACTTACCTTGCCTTCCAACGAAACTATTAACCAGCTAAACGCCATTACCGACACGTTTTAGCGCTCCTTTTCCGAACCACCTGCTTACACAATCCGCTACTTTTTTGACCATCCTTCGTTAGTGTATCTTTTGCGCAAAGCTTATATGTGAATCAACCGGGCACATACGCTAACCCCTTTCTGATGTAGTGCAAACCAAATAACTTATGAAGGTCCAATGCCCCTTCAAACCTTGAGTGTTCAGTCCCTGATAAACAAACATCCGATCAATAACGGCAAAACGAAGCTAGGTCTACGATCTGACACAGGGACAATTTAATTTATTCAATTTTGATCTGCCGCTGTTCTTAAGCGGCCATGACATTGCTATAATAACCAAAACGATGCATTGATCTAAAAACACATAGTTCGCCCTTTTTTCAAAGTAACCAATGATAGCAATATCTTGGATACCCCTTTTTTGCCCAGCATCTCCGCATATGTATTTTAAAGAGGATAACGCACTCAGCGTGCGAAAAGTAGTTCACCGGCTTCGTGTCGGCTGGTACTGGTTCCTGGTCTTTATGATAGCAGGGCTGGCCACCGCATGGGCATACCTCAGCTTTGCCGTACCCGTATATAACATCAATGCCAAGATCCTGGTAAAGGACCAGCAAAAGGGCGGCGGCATGCCGCGAAGCAGTATATCCAAACAACTATCGCTTTTCAACGCCACCGGCAATGTAGACAATGAAGTGGAGATACTCTGCTCCCGGTCCTTAATGGAGAAAGTAGTAAGAGCGCTGCAGCTGAATGTAACATACTGGACGAAAGACGGCATGGAAACCCGTGAGCGTTATGAAAATATGCCTTTTTCCCTGCACTGGATCACCCAACGAAATCCACTCAGCGCTAGCAGTTACGAGATGGAGATCACCGGAGATAACAAATTTGTGCTTTCCCATAAAGACATCCGCAGAACAGCCGCCTGGGGCGATACCCTGCATTTGCCTGAGGGCGTGTTGTATCTCTTGCGCAATCCAGCCTACCCCGCCGGGAACAACCACTACCGGGTACAGATCCTGACTATTGATCAAACAGTATCCGCCTTCCAGAAAATGCTCACGGTCATCATCCCCAATAACCAGGTGAGCACCATAGCATTGTCGCTTACCGCAACGATCCCCGCAAAAGGAGAAAAGATCTTAAACAAGCTGATTGAAGCCTATCTCGAAACCAGCATAGATGTAAAGAACAGGATGGCCGACAGTACCATCGGCTTCCTGAATAAACGACTGCAGCTTGTTATAAAAGAACTGTCAGGCGTAGAAGAAAATATCCAGCGCTTTAAAACATCCAACGAGCTGGCAGACCTCGGTATGCAAACGCATGTGCTGCTCTCCGGCGCCAACGATTTTACTAAACGGCTTGCCAATCACGAAATGCGGCTCAGCGTGCTGGATGACATCAGCCAATATATTGACGACGAAAAGAACCGCCAACACCTGGTGCCTTCCTCGCTATTCGTACAGGATCCCATCTTTACAGCCATCGTTGATAAACACAACCTGCTGCAGCTGGAACGGGAACGGCTGTTAATGACCACTACCACGTCCAATCCCCTCATCACCAGTATCGATCTGCAGCTGGCCGGGTTGCGCAAAAACATCCAGGCAAACCTGGCCTCGCTGAAACAAAACATCAGGGTCAGCATCCAGGAGCTGCAACAGCAAAGCAAAGGACTGAACAGGGAGATCAATACGATCCCGGCAAAAGAACGCATCATACTGGACTATTCCAGGCAACAGGCCATTCAACAGGAGCTCTACCTCTTCCTCCTGGAAAAAAGAGAAGAATCAGCCATTGCAAGATCCTCCCATCTGGCTAATGCCCGCATCATTGATGCTGCCAAAAGCGAGGCCCTGCCCTTTCAACCCCAGCCCATGCTGGTATTGCTGGCGGGCGGCCTGCTCGGCCTGGGCCTGCCCGCATTGGGATACTTTCTGAAAAGCCTGGTAAATACACGGGTGCTGCGCAGGGAAGATGTGACTGAAGACACACTGCTGCCTGTGCTGGGAGAGATCGGCCACATGCATACAAAAGGACTAATAGTAGTAAAGGAGCATGCAACAACGCCTGTGGAAGAACAGTTCAGGTCTATCCGCACCAACCTGCAGTTTTTATTGTCCGGCGCACAGCAAAAAACCATCCTGCTCACCTCCAGTATGAGCGGTGAAGGGAAATCTTTTGTAGCCGTCAACCTGGCAATAGTCCTGGCGCTTTCAGGAAAGAAAGTGGTGCTGATGGAAATGGACCTGCGCAAACCAAAGATCGCCGAAAAGCTGCAGCTCGGCACCAACACCGGCTTCAGTACCTATGCGATCGGCCAGACATCGCTCGATGACCTGGTCAAACCTTCCGGCATCTGTGAGAATTGCTATATCGTACCTTCCGGCCCCATTCCTCCCAACCCCGCAGAGCTGCTGCTGCTCGGCAAAGTGGATACGCTGTTCACCCGTTTGCGTGATCAATTCGATTACATTATCATCGACACCGCCCCCATTGGGATGGTCACCGATGCGCAGCTGCTGGCGCGGTGGACAGACACCACCCTCTACTTAGTACGGCAAAGATATACCTTCAAACAACAGCTGGAGATTCCCAAGGAGCTGCTCCTGCACAACAAGCTGCCTAAGCTGAACCTGATCCTGAATGACAACAAAATGCAGTATAGTTATGATGACGGATAGGACTACCAGTTAAAGCATAACATCACCCCAATTTTTCATTTAAAAATACGTTCTCACATGTACGAAATACCTTATCATTCAGCTGATCTATCCACCTGCTCGTTCCTGGTAACCGGCGGCGCAGGTTTTATCGGTTCCAATATCGTTGAATATCTCCTGAAATATGGAGCAGGGAAAGTACGCGTGCTCGACAACTTTTCCACCGGCCTGCGGAGTAATATCGAACTGTACGAAACACACCCGGCCTTTGAACTGCTGGAAGGCGATATCCGCAATATGGACGACTGCAGGAAAGCCATGGAAGGCATGGATTATGTAACGCACCAGGCGGCCCTGGGCTCTGTTCCACGCTCCCTGCATGATCCGGTCACCACCAACGAAGTGAACATCTGCGGTTTCCTGAATGTGCTCCTGGCCGCCAGGGAAGCAAGGGTGAAACGCCTGGTCTATGCCGCCAGCTCCAGTACCTATGGCGATCACCCCGAACTGCCTAAAACAGAAGAAAAGATAGGCAATCCCCTCTCTCCGTACGCGGTGACAAAATATGCCAACGAATTGTATGCCGGTGTATTTTCCCGCGTATATGGCCTTCACAGCATCGGCCTGCGCTATTTTAATGTGTTTGGTCCGCGGCAGCATCCTAAAGGGCCTTATGCTGCGGTGATACCTTTGTTTATAGAATCCGCGCTGAAACAGGAGCCTGCCTGGATCAACGGCAATGGCGAGACCACCCGGGATTTTACCTTCGTGGAGAATGCAGTACAAGCCAATATCAAAGCCATGCTGCTACCGGAAATGTCGCGGCATAAGGTGATCAATATCGCCTGTGGTGAACGAACTTCATTGAACCAGCTGTGGCAGTATATCACCGGCCTGCTGGGCATCGATCTTCCTCCGCTGTACAGGCAGGAGCGTGAAGGAGACATCCTGCACAGCCTTGCCAACATATCCGACGCCCGCCGAACAATTGGATATCAGCCGCTCTTCTCCGTACAGGAAGGCCTGCTGGAAGCGGTGAAATGGTACCAATCCCAGTTGATCTGGCAACTCTAACAACCGCCTGCGAACAGCAATAATATGAGCTTAAAAAAGAAAACAATGGCAGGGCTTTTCTGGACATTCAGCCAGAAATTTTGCGTACAGCTGATCAACTTCATTGTACAGATCATCCTGGCGCGCCTCCTGGCCCCTGCCGATTTTGGCATCATCGGCATGATCACCGTCTTTATGGCCATCGGCAATTCACTGATGGATGGCGGGCTGACCTCCTCCCTGATCAGGACACCCGATGCAGACCAGCGCGACTATTCCACGGTGTTTTATATGAACATTGCCGGCAGCCTGCTCATATATGTGATACTGTTCATCACAGCCCCCCTGATCGCGCAGTTTTATAAACAGGACATCCTCACTGCCGTGATCAGGATCTATACCTTGTCTTTCGTGATCCGCGCCTTCGTAGCCGTGCAAACCACGCGGCTCACAAAGGAGATGAACTTTAAAATGCAGATGCTGATCCAGGTGCCTTCTGTAATAGCCGGCGGACTTACCGGCATTTCCCTCGCCTACTTTGGCGCGGGCATCTGGAGCCTGGTCTGGATGAACCTGGTGCAGGTATTCCTGTTCACCGTACAGCACTGGATCTACACAGGATGGAAACCCTCGCTGCTCTTTGACAGCCAGCGGATGAAACATCATTTTAATTTCGGCTACAAACTTACTTTATCGGGCCTGCTCAATACCATTTACCAGAACCTGTATAACCTGATCATCGGCAAGTACTTTTCGCCCACCATCCTGGGCTATTACACAAGGGCGCAAACCCTGCAGATGTTCCCGCTCTTAAATATTTCAACGGCGCTGAATAATGTGACCTATCCCCTCTTCTCTTCCATTCAGCACGACAATGCCAGGCTGAAATCGGTATACAAACGCCTGATGCAGCAGGTGGTGTTCCTGGTAACGCCGCTCATGCTCTTGCTGGCGATCATTGCCACACCGCTTTTCAGCCTGCTCTTAACGGATAAATGGCTGCCGGCCGTGCCTTATTTCAGGATCCTCTGTGCAGCAGGTATTTTATATCCCCTGCATGTATATAATCTCAACGTGCTGAATGTGAAAGGCAGAAGCGACCTGTTCTTCCGGCTGGAGATCATCAAGAAATTATTCATCACCGCAGGCATTGCCTGTGCCATTCCCTTCGGCATCTACGGCCTGCTGTATTTCCAGGTGATCTCCTCCGTGTTCTCCTTTGTGGTGAACACCTACTATAGCGGAACCATGATCAGCTACCCGGCCATGGAACAGTTAAAGGATGTGCTGCCCATCTTTCTGCTGGCAGCGCTTACCGCCTGCTTTGCATGGGCCCTGGATACGATAGTGATGCGCAGCTATCCCCTGCGGGATCTGCAAAGGATCATCCTGGTAGCCGGCGCGTATTATACGGTTTACCTGGGCGCAGGCTACATAGCGAAGATCGCGGCCATCACAGAGATCAAACAATTAGTGTTGAAAAAAACCGGATTATGACAACAGCTCAACAGCAAACACCCATGGTGTCTGTTACCTGCATCACCTACAATCATGAACGCTTTATCAGGGAAGCCATAGAAAGCTTCCTGATGCAGGAAACCACTTTTCCCTTTGAAATCATCATCGGGGAAGACTGTTCTACCGACGGTACCCGGGCTATCGTGGAAGCATACTGCCGTAAATATCCCGATCGTATCCGGATGGTGACGGCTGAGCATAACGTTGGCGCGCGTTTAAATGGCATTCGCACCCGCGAGCTGGCAAGGGGCAAATATATTGCCATCTGTGAAGGAGACGATTACTGGACAGATCCGCTGAAGCTGCAAAAACAGGTGGATTTCCTGGAAGCAAACCCCGCCTACGTCATGTCTTTTCATGACTGCAGCATCGTGGACGAGAACGGCCAGCTACTGAAGCACTCTAAACTCGAACGGAACCGCAACAGGGACCTCACTGAAAAGGAGATCATCTTCGGTACATTGATGCCCACCAATACGGTGCTTTTCCGGAATGGCATTATCAAACAGTATCCGCCGGAGTTCCTGAAGGTGTTGAATGGAGATGCCTTCCTCTTCGCCATGCTGGGTGAGCACGGCAAAGCGCATTACGCGGCAGATGTGAAGCCGGCCGTATACCGGGTGCACAACGGCGGCGTATGGAGCACGCGCTTAAATGCCTCTAAATTATCGAACAGGATCTTTACCTATCAACAGCTGCTGCGGGTGATCGCTGATGAGCACAAAGATGTAGTAAAGGAACGGCTCTTTCTCACCAAGCTGCAATTCAGCCTGGCGCAGAAAGGACTGCTCGCCAAGATCCGGCAGTACCTGTCTGCCTACCGGTATTTTTCCCTGCGCCGCCGCGCGCTCAGGAGCTTTTTCACAGGGAACGCCTACCTGCTCATTCGCTCAGGAAAGCATTTGATCTATCAATCACGGAAATAGCTGATGGAAAAGATCTCAGTCATCTGTCCCCTTTACAACAAGCAACGGTATATCAAAGATACCCTTGACTCCGTGCGGCAGCAATGCTGGGCGAACTGGGAGCTATTGATCATAGACGATGGCTCAACGGATGGCTCATTTGAGTATACAAAGGCATTACTCGGCGAAGGCGATCCAAATATCCGGCTGCTGAAAAGGGCGGACTTTACCCCGAAACGCGGCGCGTCTGCCTGCCGCAATGTAGGGATCCACCAGGCCACAGGCGATTTTATCCTGTTCCTGGACAGTGACGATCTGCTGGCGCCGGGCGCCCTGGAGAACAGGCTGCGCGCCATCCGGAAGTACCCGGGCTATGCTTTCTACGTTTTTAACGAAGCTTATTTTATTGATGATCCGACAGTATTATACCAGCGTACCCTGCGGGACCTTAGCAGCCGCCTGGGATACCGGCTAAGCGCGAATAAAAAAAGGTTCTTCCTGAAGAAGTTCCTGCGCTATGAGCTGCCCTGGACCATCTCCAACCCCTTGTGGCGAAGAGAGGTGCTGGTACAGATGGAAGGCTTCCTGGAAGAGCTGCAGCGCCTCCAGGATCCCGAGCTGCACACCCGCATACTGCTGGAAGAAACGATCAGCTTCAAAATGCTGAAGTATGAGCTGCCTCCCGACGTGTATATCAGGGCACACCCCGACAGAAGGCACAGTAGCAATATGGAGCATTTTAATACGCATGTAGACTCCATCCGGCAGTATATCAGCTATTTCAGCCGCTACCTGCAGGCACGGGGAAGAGCAAACGATCTGCGCTACCTGAAAGGATATTTGCTCTCGGCAGAGCAGACAGGCAATTGCTATCTCAGCACCGCGGCCCAGGCAGAGCGGGCCCAGTTCCTGCAAACGCTGAGCGGGCTGTATAGGGATCAATCTATCGGCCCGCTGGTGAATGACACCTATCGAGGCATGGTGGCCGTGCTGCGCCTCACAGGCAGCCGCAGGATCTGTCAGCAGCTGAAGATCCCGGCGGTATTGATCAGGCTATATAAATATTTTATCTAGGTATGGAAACTTTTTTATTACGATACGATCTGCTCTATGGCGCCGCAGCTTTCCTGGTATTGCTGATGGCCCTGAAGCTGGACATTAAAGCACAGTGGGACCGCTCACTGGATAATGTTTGTGCTTTCATTATTGTAGTTGGTTTTGTGCTCCTGTTTGGATTGAGAGATATCGATATCGGGGCCGATACCTGGAACTACGTGATGATCTTCGAGAATATTAACAGCGTGGGCAGCCTTACCGCGGTGATCGCGCTGGTAAAAGGCGACCTGCTGTTTTACATCTTCACCTATGTCTGTTCATCTTATATCGGCAACAGCCAATGCTACCTCACACTGATAGCGATCCTATATATAGTGCCGGTTACCCTGTTCTGTTATAAGGTAACGTCTTCCAGGAGGTCCTTACTGCTGCTGGCATTTATCAGCTTCTTCTTCTTCCAGTCGATGGGCATCAACGTGATCCGTAACGGCGTGTCGCTGGCATTTATGCTCTATGCTTTGGTGCTGAACGAACCATCAGAACGGAAAAAGAAAATATTTTGCATCGTGGTGGCCTGCTCTTTCCATCTATCGGCTGTACTGCTGCTTTGCAGCAGCCTGTTCACCAGGTATATTAAAAAGAGCTGGCCCTATTACACAATTCTGCTGCTGGCATCACTCCTCTCCGTGGCAGGATATGGGATCAATAATTTACCCATTGTTTCCGATGTGCTGAACTTTGACAGGATCACGCATTATGAGGCTGATGCTGGCGGCGAATATACCGTTGGTTTCCGGCCGGAGTTCTTTGCTTTCAATATCGCTTTTGTGGTGTTCGCGGAGTTCTTCCGCCAGCGTTTACAGGATCCCTTGTATACAAAGATCTCGAGGCTGTTTATGCTGCTGACCGCATTCTTCTTTTTGTGCTTCAACCTGAGCTATTCAGACCGCTTTGGCCTGCTGTCCTGGGTATTTATCCCATTGATACTGTATTATCCTTTTGCAACATACCGGATCACCAAACAGCTGCAGCACATCCTGTTCATGCTGATCCTGTTTGGTTTCCGCTTATTTTCTGTCATTTATTTTTCTAAATAATATGCCGCCACTGGTTAGCATTGGAATGCCTGTTTACAACTGTGCAGCAACGATCGAGAACTGCATCAAATCTGTTTTGCTGCAAACCTACACGAATTGGGAATTGCTGATCGTGGATGATGGATCAAGCGATCATACGGTCATGCTCATACGCAAATTTAAAGATCCGCGGATCCGCTTTATTGATGGCAGGGAGAACCGGGGCCTCCCCTTTCGCTTAAACCAGCTGATCGATCTGGCGAAAGGGCAGTTCTTTTGCCGCATGGATGGGGATGATATCTGTTTCCCCGACAGGATCGAACAACAGCTGGATTTTCTGCAGCAACACCCGGAGGTGAATGTAGTGGGCGCTGCTGCCCTGGCCATTGACGGCCATGATCGCCCCTTGTCTTTAAGACAGCTGGCCACGGCGCATCAGGACATTGTGCGCAGCCTGTATAAAGGCTTTCCGCTGATGCATTCCACGCTCATGGGCAGCATGGAATGGTTCAGGAAGTACCGGTACCGGGAAGTGAGGCGGGCAGAGGACCAGGACCTGTACCTGCGATCCTATCAACATTCCCGCTTCGCGAACCTGGAAAGTGTGCTCATTGCCTACCGGGACACAGATTACTCCTATCGCAAATCACATGAAGGGCGCCGGAATTATTATCAACGGGTATCCGGCGTATATATCCGGGAAGGGAATTACAAGGGAATGGCAGCAGCCACCTTCCGCTACCTGCTGAAAGAAACGATCTATTTCCTGGACTCCCGTGTGTTTAAGAGCAGTATCGTCAGGCGCAACAGGAACCGCAGGGCTGTTCCCGCTGCGCTCAGGGACCGTTTTAACCAATTATTATACCGCCTGAAATGAAGCACTTTGTTATTGCTGCTATCCTGGTGATGCAGCTGGCTGCACTTTTAGGGGGCCATCATACACAGCCTTCGGCCTTCCGCTACCGGGCTATTCCCAAAGAATACCTGGACAGACAGCGGCCCGATTCGTTCAGGCCGCGCATCGATCAGCTGCTGCAGACGGCCAGGAACCTGGAAGAGCTCTTACCGCAGGGATATGTAAAAGACGGCTCTGTGGATTACACGCAATACCTGCAAGCGGGGCTAGACCAATACCGGGATGTACGATTCCCTGCGTTCCCAGTGTTGATCAACCCACAGGGCTTACGTGTGAGCAGCAATAGTACCCTGGTGTTTCCGCCAGGCGCAGCTTTACTGTTACAGCCTAATAACCTCGAAAGATATGATATGATAAAAGTGATCGATGCTGATAATGTGGAAATATATAACGCGGTATTGACAGGCGACCGGAAACAGCATAGCGGCAAGACAGGTGAATGGGGAACAGGCATTGCCATCCGTTCCGCTGTGAATGTGTTGATCGTTCACCCCATGATCTCTGACTGCTGGGGCGATGGAATAGGTATAGGGCAGTCCAGCATTAAGAACCGGGTGTCCGGCAACATCAACATTTATGACGCCGTGTTAGACAACAACCGCCGTAACGGGATCACCATCGCCAGTGTAAACGGCTGCCGGCTGGTAAGGCCGATAGCGGCCAATTCTAACGGCACCATGCCCATGACCGGCATTCACATTGAGCCGAATGGGAACTATAATACTATTGAAAATATCGCCATTGCAGATGCGCTGACATTTAACAACGCAAACGCAGGCATCGCCATTAATGTGCTCACGCTGGCAGGGAAGGCGGATCAGCAATGTGATATCTCCATTGATCAGCACCGGGATGAAGGATCCCGGATCGGCTTTTATTTCAGCGGCGTGCGTACGCCAAAGGAAGGGAGCCCGGTGAAAGGTTTGATCCAGGTGAGCAGGGCCAACTGGAACAACAATAGCAGGCCCTTTGATCTTGGCCAATCCTTTGACTATGCACCGGGGCTCAAACTGAGCGGGATCTCGGTAAATAACAACAAGCTCAAAGCGGCGGCCGGGCGGCCGGCAAACAGGCAATTACAAAATATGCTGCAACGGATACAGACCCAAAGCAAAATAAAGCTGGAAGATTAATACGGCAAACACCTCAAAACAACATAGCTATGTGCGCTTTAAAAAGAAGGATCTACCAGGGGATGCCCCATGTATTGCAAAACTGTATGGTGACGCTTTTCAACCTTATAGAGTACCGGAGACGGCACGGCGGACAATACAAAGAATGGCTGGAATATTTCCGCTGGGCGCAGCAGTTGTCCCACATTGAGCTGGAACAAAAACAATTACAAATGCTCGAAGCTTTTGTCAATTATGCCAGGCAGCATTCGCCTTACTACCAGCGGGTATTCCAACAGATCGGCTTACCGGATAACTGGTGCATGAACGACTTTTATACGATCCCGGTATTGACGAAAGAGGAGCTGTATCAGCACCGGCAGGAGATCTTTACGGTTACAGCCGCCGAAGGCTGGACTGCAAGAACGGGTGGCACAACCGGCGCCTCACTCGAAGTAAGATACGATCTGCAGGACCTGCAGACACGCTTCGCCATGCTGGACCTGTTCCGTGCAAAATATGGCTACACGCTGGGACAAAAGGTGGGCTGGTTTAGCGGAAAGAATATCCTGACTAAGCGGGACATTCAACATCAGCGTTACTGGAAATACGACTGGCTGCATAAGATCAGGTACTATTCTACCTGGCATATCAATCGCGATACGGTGAAATATTATATTGAAGACCTCAACCGCTTCCGGCCAATGTATATATCCGGCTATCCATCCAGTATCTATGAAGTGGCGAAATGCGCGATCGAGGAAAATCTCCAATTGCAGTACCGGCTAAAGGCTATTTTCCCCACTGCAGAAACTTTGCTGGACGAATATAGAAAGGTGGCCGAGCCTTTCTTTGGCTGCAGGATGCAGAACCAGTATGCATCATCCGAAGGCGCGCCGTTTATCCTCGAATGCGAAAAGGGCCACCTGCACCTGGAGCTCTTAAGCGGTTATTTCGAAGTGTTGGATGAGCATGGCAGAAGTGCAGAGGAGGGCGAGCTGGTGGTCACCTCCTTTACCACGCACGGAACGCCGCTGATACGCTATGCCATTAGAGACCGGGTAACCTTAAGTGACGAACGCTGTGATTGCGGCAATGCGAACCCGCTGGTAAAAAGGATTGAAGGCCGTGCGAGTGAATGCATTATTTCCAGTGAACGGGGAAGAATTAACCAGGTCAATATTGCGAATTGCGCCAAGCCGGTAAATGGGATCGTGAAGTTCCAGGTAACACAGTTAAGGAAGGATGAGATCATTGTCAGGGTCGTGAAGAATGAGGCCTATACGCCAAATGAGGAAAGCGTGTTCCTGCAGGAGCTGCGGTCCAGGTTGGGGGCGAGTGTCAGGATAACGTTTAATTATGTGGATGATATTCCGAGGGACAAAAGCGGTAAATACCGGATCGTGAAACAGGAAATAGCTGACTGATAAACGCCTGATGGTATGACAAAACCTAAACTCATCCGGATAGCGACGGTCCCCATTTCTTTGCATAAATTATTATCCAACCAGTTAAAGTATATGTCTGCCCACTACGAGGTGATCGCAGTATCTTCCGGTGGTAAATACCTGGAGGAAGTGGGCATCTCCCAGGGCATCCGCACCAAGGCGGTGACCATGACCCGGAAGATCACGCCATTAGCAGATCTGCGGGCCTTGTGGCAACTCTATCGTTTCATTCGCCGTGAAAAGCCATTGATCGTACATACGCACACGCCAAAGGCTGGCTTGCTGGGCATGCTGGCCGCATGGATCGCAGGCGTACCCGTGCGTTTGCATACGGTGGCGGGCTTGCCGCTGCTGGAAACCAGCGGGTTTAAGCGGAAGCTGCTGGCAACGGTGGAGAAGATCACCTATGCGGCGGCTACAGGGGTGTATTCTAATTCATATGCCATGAAGGGAATTATTTGTAAGCAGGGCTATTGCCGGGAGACAAAGCTGAAGGTGATCGGCAACGGTAGCTCCAATGGCATTGATACCAGCGCATTTGATCCTGCTTTGTTTGATGCGGAGACAAAGAAAAAACTTCGGGCTACATTGAACATCAGCGAGGAGGATAGGGTGTTTTGCTTTATCGGCCGCCTGGTGCCGGATAAAGGGATCCGTGAATTGATAGATGCTTTTGTTGCGCTCTCTGCGGCGAACAGCCGGGCGAAGCTGCTGGTGGTAGGGCCTTTTGAAAGGCACCTGGCGCCGTTAGCGCAAAAGACGATGGCGGTAATACAGTCGCATCCGCAGATCCGTTTTGTAGGCTACCAGGAGCAGGTGGCTGCTTACCTGGCGATCAGTCACATCTTCGTTTTTCCGAGCTACCGGGAAGGGTTCCCAAATGTGGTGATGCAGGCCGGAGCTATGGGATTGCCGTGTATAGTGACGGATATTAATGGGTGTAATGAGATCATTACGGATGGGTGTAATGGGGTGATTATTCCGCCTAAACATACGGGAGCGCTGCAAAAGGCGATGTGGTTTTTGCTGGAGGAGGAAGAGGTAAGAGAGCAGATGGCGGCGCAATGCAGGGAGATGATAAAATCAAGGTATGAGCAGAGGGCGTTGTGGGGAAAGTTGGTGAATGAGTATGAGGATTGTGTGGGGAGGGTGAAGAGTAGTATATCGCACTGAAAAATAGACAAATACAAAAGCATTTATACGGCATCAATTCTATCAAGAATCACATTCATGTGATCTAATCCATATAACAATGCACCTTCATCGATGGCCATCCAGTTGAACATATCCAGGATAAGCCGGTAATGTTGCCGGGCGTACGTAGTATCGCGAACGGGCAGTCCATTAGAAAAACAGATGGGCTCATGATGAGCAATTCTATTTCTAATGCCGTTAATTTTTTCTAACTCACCAAATACAAAAGTATTATCGTATTGCAAAGCTGGGGTGCTTTTGGGTTTAGCTGGGAAGATAGCCAACAGCGTTTTGCCAAACGCAGCATATTGATGTTTTGCAAACATATACCGCCAAAACCCAAAATCCATTTTAGCTATTAATTTTGGATGGCAATAATTTACTGTCAGATCCGAAACAGCTTTGTTAATGATGGCCTGGGTTTTTACACACTTGGGAGTATCCAGCGCTCCGCCTGCGGCCCCGGCGGCTCTTAACCAATCATTACCTCCGGAAACTTTATAGTGGCGATCGATAGCGTTCCGTAATGCCACTTCAAAGCATGAAATGATCGTAAACAGTTCCTGAGAAGCCTGAAGGTTCAGCCGGTACAATTTCATTGCATTACGTGTGTGGCCACCCGTTGCCGTAAAATACCTGACAAGCCGCTCAGTAGACATTATAGCTTCAAAATCCCTGTACCTCACGCTATTGATTCCAATAAATTTTGCTAATTATCAAAATAAGGCTATCTTTGATGCATAGTTCCCGGTTGTCCCTGGCTTGCCAAACTTCCGGGTTTTTTTATGCCTGTACATTTCTGCAGATAAATTACCAGAGCCTCCTGGTATCGTTCCATTGTTAGTACGTAACTTATCTTCATACCTCAAAAAAAAAGTTTTTGTAACATAAAGCGGTTAATAAGAAGTTAATAAGATCTTGATTTTTAATACCTCCTTCACTACTATTTCATATCCATAAGTTGTTCGAATATTCTTATCTTTAATCAACTTAGAACACAGGATCAAGACCCCGAATCATGTTCCCTACCCTACCACATAACCGCATTATTAAATTCGCATATGGCATTGTATTTTAATCAAATACAACAAGGCCCGCAAACGCACATCCTTATCATCGGCGTTGGCGGCTACCCTTACCTGAATGGCGGTACCAAAGCCGTTCCGCAAACATTCGATGGCGCACAGCTACTGGGCCAATTGAGCTCACCCCCTGTATCGGCAGAAGCTTTTTACAATATGGCCCTGGAGCTGCACAATGAAGGCGCCTGGATCAAGCCCCTGGGCAGTATCAATGTACTGGTATCCCCGGACCCTACGGCCGGCAACCTTTTCGCCGGACAAACACTGGAGCCGGCCACCATCAGCAATATCGAAAACGCTTACCTGGATTGGAAAAAGCTTTGCAACAGCGATTCGGAAAACGTTGCCATCTTCTTCTTTTGCGGCCATGGGCTGGATAAAGGAGAACACTATCTGCTGGCAGAAGATTTTGGCCAGCGGGCAGACAATCCCTGGAAAGGCTCCTTCGCGTTTGATATGACACGACGCGCCTTCTTCTCCTGCAAGGCCCGCACGCAGCTCTTTTTCGTGGACGCCTGTCGCCAGCTTACCTCGGATATGCTGAAAACAGATCTGCCCAGTAATCCCATTGAGCCGCCCAGCCTCCTGGCCAAAGATTGTGCATTCAACCTCACCCAGAAAGCAGCTGCGGCCAATGAGAGCGCCTATGGCAAAAAGAACGAAGTTTCCTTTTATACCAAAGCGCTTATAGGCGCGTTGAAAGGCAATGCCAGCAACAATGATATCGGGGAATGGCGGATCGCTACCGGCACCTTGTCTTATAAAATGAACAGCTTCTTACAACTGGAAGCGCCCGGACAAGGCTACCCACAAAGATGTATCAGCACTACAAGCGACACAACGGATATCATCCGTTTTACCAAGCCGCCCATGGTGCCGTTAAAAGTGACCTGTACGCCGGATGAAGCCCTGGCCTTCGCGCAATTATCCTGCCTGGACCCCAATACCAACCAGGGTGAAACGCGGGCCCCGGAAGGCAATCCATGGGAAACCAGGATCAAGGCAGGCCTTTATAAGATCGAAGCCAGCTTCAGCGGAGGAGAATATAAATCCAATTCCATCTTCAGGTTAGTAACGCCTCCATCCGTTAACCAGACATTAAACTGCATGTAATGAGCACTACCTCAAAAACACCGCAGGGCCAATTACAGATCGTGGTGGACAGCCACACGCCCGAATCAGCATACATTCCCAAACATCTGCAGATCATGGGGGCAGACCTCAGCGTGCAGCAGTCGGCCTGGATGAATAGCAAAACCTGGGAGCACGACTTACAGCCAGGTGTATACATGGTACGCCTGAACCTGGCCTCCGGGAAACACCTGGAACAGGTAGTGCAGATTCAAGAGGGACAAGCTACCACATTGGATTTCGATATCGCCCAGTTTAGTCCGCGGGAATCCCAGGAATGGGCCTATCTGACCAAGGCCAGTGCGGGCAACAACCCGGATGGTCCGGCCTTCAGAGGCGCCGGCAATAAAGAATCAGCGAGGTTTTTGAATAATATTAACGGCTACCGCTGGCAACTGAAGGACGCTGTCTGGACCCTCGTGAACGATATTCCTATCAACAATGCAATGATCGATGAGTATGGAGAAACTTATACCTTCCAGGTGCCCCAGGAAATGCAGCTGTTGGAAGTGGAAGTGCCGGGCAAAGCCTCCGCTTTTGTATGCCTGCCGCCCTCCGATCTGGCCTGCATGATAAAAATTGCGGAAGGCCCGCAAACGGTAGTGCCGGAGCTCGATATTTCCATCAGTACCCGTAATGAAAAAGCACAGGTATTACTCTCGCTGATCATGTCCGGCGATATGGCAAGGGCTAAAAGCCTTTCCTCGGTGAAGGATGCCGCAGCGCTGTTATACAGTAAAATGCAGGACCCTGCCGCAGCAGCCATTGGCGGCTACTTCCTGCTTAAAACAGGTGAGCTGCAAAAAATGCATGACTGGGCCAATAACCTGGCCGACTGGTTCACCTGGATGCCTGATGGCGCTATTATCCATGCCTGGCAAGTGATCCAGGAAGGTGGCCCTAATATCAACATCAAGGCCATCAGGGACCGACTGATTGAAGCGGTGAACCGGGGCATTCCTATTTATACAGAAGGCCTCCGCCTGCTCTACGATGGATTGACGATGCTGTCCTTCGAGCACAAGCAGGAGGACCAGGCGGTAGAAGAGGCGCTCAGCCGCATCAAACAATACATGGCCTATGCAGACATGAGCCAGGAAACCACCACTTTCTCCGGCGCCTATCCCGACCAACCGGGCGGCAGTAAAAAGGAAGCTGCGATGACCAGCAGGCCGGTAAAGAAAATAGATTAAACTATAACAGACACCCCATGAAATTCAATGTCAACTTTCTGCCTGCGAAGTATGGTGATTCCATCTGGATCGAATATGGATCAGCAGGCGATACAAAAAGGATCCTGATCGACGGAGGCACCAGCGGCACCAAAAAGCATATCCGCGAACTGCTGGATGCCATCCCCGGTGATAAGCATTTTGAGCTGATCGTGGTTACGCATATTGACCGCGACCACCTGGAAGGCATTTTAAGCCTGTTGGAGGAGGATGCGCTGGATTTCACGGTAGACAACATCTGGTTCAATGGCTGGAATCATCTGCCCGGCAATGATCCCATAGAGCCCTTTGGCGCCGTGCAGGGCGAAAAGCTGACCGCTTCTATTCTAAAACATCAACTGCCCTGGAATAAAAGATTTGGGGGAAAGGCGGTGATGATACAACATGACCAGCCTTTACCTAAAATAACCCTGGATGGCGGTATGCAGATCACCCTGCTCAGCCCTACCCTGGAAAATTTGGCGGTGCTGCGCGACAAATGGGAAAAGGAACTGGAGAAGGCCAATCTGATCCCCGGCTTCGGTTTGGCGGAACCGCAGGATGATGGCATCGAGCCCTTCGGCGTAGACGAGCCGGATGTAGAAGCGTTGTTCCAGGAGGAATTCCATGAAGATGAAGCAGCCGCCAATGGCAGCAGCATTGCCTTCCTGGCCAGCTATGGCGGCAAGTCTGTGTTGTTTGCCGGCGATTCCTTCCCCGGTGTGGTATTACGCTCGCTGAACAGGCTGTATGAAGGCAAGGCGCCGGTAGACCTGGTGAAGCTCTCGCACCATGCCAGCGCGCATAATACCAGTCCGGAGCTGATCGCCAAACTGGATTGTAAGCGCTTTGTGATCTCTACTAATGGGTCTATTTATAAACATCCCTCGCAGGTGACGGTAGCAAGGGTGATCCGGCTGCAGGGCCCGGGCACGGAACTGATCTTTAATTATAAAACAGCGTATAACCAGTGCTGGGATCTTGAGCGCCTTAAAGGAGAAATATAATTATGTGGCTACGTTTCCACAGCATGAAGGGATAGAGGTAACAGTCTGATATCATATCATAAATATAATGGTAAGGTAATTTTCACAGGCACTTTCCGGCCTCCGCATTTTCCTATTTTCCATTTAGGCATTTTATATATCACCTTTAGTAGCTCTTTTTCGGCGAAAGTCAGTTCATCCTGTTTTTTCCCTTTGATTCTGGCTCCGAGAACAGCACCATGTTCATCAACTACAAACTGTATTTGAAAAGAAGCCTGAAAAACATCCTGCTCAGGATAATGAAAGTTTTTCGCTATAAAATTTAATAAGGCTGGAGGCCCGCCAGGATACTCGGGTTGTTTATCAACAAAAGTATAAACTTTCAATTTTGCTAAACTGTCATATTCATATGGACAATTTTCCGCTTCGTTTCCCGCTGGCTTACTATTATCTATAAGTAAGGGCAGTAAAAAGATAATAAGACATATTGCTTTCATAACCATTGTCTATTGCTGCCTGTCGTGTTGGATATCCGTCTGAGCATTACTACTTAAATAAAAGGAAATAAATAACCGGGCTAAAAGATAAGACGACTGCTTCATGGGTATAGGATGCCTGTTAATTTCTTAAACGGCTGATTTGTAAATGCAAGATATATAAAATTGACAAATAGCATTCTGCCGTGGCACATGATATCCTGCGAAAAAGTATTATTATTGTTTAATAAAACAATTAAACAATGAAACGAGTAACAGGGATCGGGGGCATTTTCTTTAAATGTCAGGACCCGGAGAAAATGAAACAATGGTACAAAACACATCTCGGGTTTGACACCAGCCAATACGGGGCAAAGTTTGAATGGCAGCAGGCATCAGACGCAACAGAGAAAGGATATACGCTATGGAGCCCGTTTCCCGACAAGACCAAATATTTTGAGCCTTCATCGAAGGACTTTATGATCAATTACCGGGTTGAAAACATCGAAGCACTTGTTGAAGAATTAAAAAAGGAAGGAGTAACGGTGTTAGACGAAATAGAAACGTTTGACGAATATGGAAAGTTCGTCCACATTCTTGACGTTGAGGGCAACAAAATTGAGCTGTGGGAACCGAGCACCAAATAGTACGCGTACTTTCCCGGCAATTCCTTTTTCGATATAAAAAGAATTGCCAGGAAAACACCGGCATTCATCTTTTCAATAAAAGAACTGCTCCAGCACAATCTTCCCATCCCTCACTTCATACAGCATAATCTGGTGGATCTGTATCATTCCATGCCCCTGCACGGTCAGATCCTTTTCCCGCACTACGGCAAAATGATTACCGGTTACAATGGGCGCGCTGGTATAAAGTCTGTGTACTGCTTCTATCCGCTTAATAAACCCATCCGCTTTTTTGCGCACGTCTGCCTTACCTTCGGCATCGTCAAAGTATGGAGAACCTGCGGGCTCTATGCTCCTTACATTGTCTGCAAAGAATTCATCCTGTATCTCATACCATTTTTCCTGCTGGGCCAGTTCATGGAAGCGGGCAGCGACTTCCTCGGTGGTCATTACTTTTTGTTGTACGTTTTCCATGGTCATTATTTTTTAGCTTGGATATTGTACAACAAAAGTAGATTGCGGGTATCATTCTGCGGGGGTGCAAAATAGACATTATGAAGGGCGAATTTGGACATCTTACATTTCAATTTTTCTAGCCGGCAGATCCGGCGGTACCTCTTTAACGATCGCATTGATACTGTCCATATTCGGCTCTGACCATCCCCGCCTGTTAAAGGTGGAACTTTCCGAGATCCCTTTCCGCAGCTGTGCTTCGCAGTAATTGATTACCTGGTCCAGGGAGGAAAGGGCTGTCTTATTCGCCGGTTTATCCAGCTGTGCGAGGTTCAGGTATTTATAGCCCAGCAAAAATTTGTAGGCGTTCAGGTAATCTTTATTATCATAGTAATATTTCCCCATAGAATAATAAATGGCGGGGTTCTGCGTGCCGGATTGCCCCAGGATCGTGAGGCTGTATAATGCACAACAAACCGTTAAAAGAATTTTACGCATGATCATTTAATTTTTAGACTATCTGTCAATGCAGGTTTTACATCGCTGCCGGTAACGGTTGGATTGCCTGGTTGTGAATAGGAAGTGCTGTCGAACTGCAGGCCTTTATAAGTGGAAATGGCCAGGATAAAAGCGCCAAACAGGACGAAGAAGGTGCCGGGCGCCGCTTTCCTGATCAATAGTTTCTTGTCTCTCCAGGTGGCTTCTACATCTCCCGATTTATCAAAAACGCCCTTCACAAACAATTTATATCCCATCAGGATGATGAGTAAGCCGCTTAGCGTGATGATGATCTTGTACAAAAAGATATATAATGCGTACTGGTCCATGTGAGCAGTTTTATTCTTTGCAATCGCCGCATTTTGAATAGTCGATCGTTCCTTTGCTGGCATCGTCCCAGCCCTTTTCTATCATCTTTGCTCTTTTATATTTGTTGGGATGCGACTCTGAATCTTGCTCAGACCCATAGACCATGATACATTTAATAGAGGCACTTTTAGCCGCTCCTAACTTCATCAGTGCAAAGCCGCTCCAGTAATCTGCATCCAGCTCATCATCCAGTGGACTTTCATGGCGGCCAAACCCGGCAATGTGGTGACCGATCTCGTGTGATATGATAGAGATAGCGGCCCATTGGGTGGCGGCGTCTTTATCAACTTTATTCAGAAACAGATGGTCGGCGATGAGCACTCTTCTGCCATCCAGGATAGTGGCAAAGCAATTATCTTCTTTACTGGCGATAAAAACGGAGATGTCGCCGGTAAACCCGATCTGTTTTTTGATGGCCTGTACCACCTCGGGGATCCCTGAATCGTCGCCCATATGCGCTTCCCGGCTGATAAACTGCTTAGCGGTTGTTCTGTCGGCGCCGAAATAACCATCCTTGAGGCTGAAGCCGCAAAAGGGGACACGCCTGCTTTTTTTAACAAGCTGCTGGCCCTTCATCGTTGTGGAAAATAGTAAACCAAGCGACAGGAGGATCAGCACATAGCGTATAAAATACCTTTTCATACACCTGGTTTGAGTGGGTTAATGCTTTCTGTACCCGGAGGCTGTTTTGGGAATGGTGATCCTGACGGCTTTTGAGTCGTCCACATCTACGGTCAGGTCTTTGATCTCTTCCGTATTGATTTTATTATTTGCGTCAGTGCCCTGCTTTACCTTCGGTGCGGGCCCGCCGCTGCTCTCTGAAGGAGATTGGGTAGTACAGCCTTTGACGATCTGCGTGTACAGTGTATTTACATAATTGGCCTGCTGGTAGTACCAGACGTTGAGCTGGTAATACCATTGATAGCGGCAATATTGCACCAGGGTGGGATTGTTCACTACGCCGTAGGCGTTTACTTCCGGGCACTGGTTGGGGATTGCCGTCCAGTAATAATAGACATACAGCTGGTTTACCTGCGTGGCATAGTTCTGCAATTGCGTCACTGCATCTGCACAGTTCGTGGATTGCGAAAAACAGCATGCAGCAGGAAATAGTACGGCAATGAAAGTGCCCGAAAAAGCCTTTTTCAGCTGCTGACAAAATTTTGGGGCGTCCATACAGGGGGAAATTTAATGTTAACAAATAAAGGCCTTAGAAGCATGATCTTTGGGCTAACAACGAAATACGTGCTCACATGACTCATGCAAGGTAGGAAAAGTGGAATACCGCGGGAGAAAATTGGGTAAAAAGGATATTTTAGTTTGGGAACGTAGGAAAATAAAAAGTATGGTGTCTTATTAGGAGAAATGATACTTTAAGGTTAAGTAGATATTATGATTTACACACTTGGGACGGTTCATAGATTTTTTTTCGAGTAACCGCTTTTAGCAATAAACGCCTTGTCGTCCTTTATCTCAAGAATATCTTTTACTGCCTGCTTCTTATCGAACATATATAAAAATTGCCTGAATTGCCTATATTTCCTCCGCAAACTTATACCTATACCTATGCAAGCAAATAAGGCTATCGTCAGGACGTCACGAGTTGTATATATTTTCCCTGCTATGATGACATCTTTTCTGCTTATTGTTTATATTGTTAACATCAGGAAGCTCTTAATAATAAGCCTGTTTGGCACCGTGTTGCTGGCTATTGTACTGCTATGCCTTAATATTCCATGCTGGTATAGGATGCTTGTCAGCCGGGTTGCTATCGTTATCAATAATGACGGCATTTATTATCGAAAGGGATTAGTATGCTGGGCTGACATCAAAAGCTTTCAAACAATTGACGAAGATACAGGTGATGGCCCTTCATCAACGCTTATAATAACTTCCTGGGACGGCACCCTGGATCTGCGGATCAATATCACCGAATTAACTACTGATGCAAATCAAATAAGGAAATATATCTCCACTTTTACAACTAATCCTGAAGTTGTAGACGAAGGACATTTCCAAAGGATAGCAAGCGGTATATAGGTATTCCCTATTCCCTCCTGCTCTCCACCGTATACACAAAGCTATCCGCCCTGTAATACCCCAGGTTATATTCAATCGGCCTTTCTCCCTGGTCATACACAAACCGTTTCCTGAAAAGTATCGGGCTGCCCGGCTCCACTTCCAGCTTGCCTGCCAGGAACTTATCCGCCGATTTCGCAGTGATCTCTTCTTTAGACAAAGTGGCTATTACATGGTGATCTCTTTCGAGGATATCATACAAGGGGCGTTTAAAATCTTCTTCACCGGTCAGGCCTACACGCGGATGGAAATACGAGATAAAATATACAAAGGGGCCTTCTGCCTTGCCGCGCAGGCGTTCCAGCTTCAGGATCTTCTTGTCTGTTCCGATGCCAAAGAAATTGGCCACGCCTTCATCCGGTGTTACCCAGGTAACATGCAGCTCAAAGTTCCGGATGGTGATGCCCCGGGCCGTCATTTCCTGTGTGAAGCTCAGCCAGTTCTTGGATTTGGAGCTGATGGCCGGCTCGGCCACTTTTGTGCCGATACCTTTCTTCCGTACCAGCAATCCTTCATATACGAGTTTGTTGAGGGCCTGCCGTAAGGTAGACCTGGAGATTGCCAGCTGCTTGGCCAGCTGTACTTCATTAGGTAAGAATTTCCCATTTGCGTATTGCGGGTCATTAATAATCGCGCGCAGCAAGTTTTCCGCCTGGAGATGCAGCGGAAGGGGATTTTTGTGATCAATACTAAAGTTCATAGTCGCATTAGGTAATGCGCAAATTAGTAAAAAATCTGATGTGCCTGCCTGCCACTTTGATGGTATGTCTGGTCATGATAAACAACGATCAGGATGCAAAAATAGTATAAAAGCATCCTAAATAGCTAATTATCAATCCAAACTCAGCAATTCCGTCCGCCTGTCATAATTTTTTATATCTACTTGCAAAAATAGAATTATGTTTATATGTTTGTACATATTAAATCGGGCTATTCGCATGAGGCTCATCTTTACATTTCACGTTATCGGCTTTTTACTCTGCTCTCAGCTCTCTTTTTCGCAAACGGGCAATGATCAACTGGCAGCTTCCATCCTGGCAGACAGCCGCCTGGATACTATTCAGGCACGCGCACTCCACCTGCTCACGGGTTTTACCGCCGGCACCTCCTATGGGGAAGTATGGATCAGGGATTTTAACACCTTTATTAATGGCTCCCTGAAAGTACATCCGCAGGAGAAAGTGAAGGATATGCTGCTGCTCTTCTTCAAAATGCAGGGCCCTACCGGCGATATCGTAGATGGAATGATCGACTCCACCAAGGCGAATGTCAATTATAAATTCCGCTATTTTAAACTGGCCCCCGGCTGGGCCGCACATAAGAACACGGTGGAAACGGACCAGGAATCTTCCCTGATCCAGGCCGTGAAGAAGTACATCGATGCCACCGGCGACCGCTCCATCCTGAGCGAACAAATCGGTGGAAGATCTGTCATCCAGCGCATGGAAGCCGCGCTTAATTATATACTACAGGAAAGATGGTCCCCTAAATACGGCCTGGTAACCGGCGCCACTACGATAGACTGGGGCGATGTACAACCGGAAACGGGCTGGGGCGTAGCGATCAACGATAAAACAAAATGGGCCATCGACATCTATGACAACGCAATGTTTGTGCTTGCCCTGCAGGACCTGCAGGCCCTGTTGCCCCCCAATTACAAACCCCTGAAGGATTGGAAAAATATTGAAAACCAGGTGCGCGCCAACGTCCGCAAACACCTTTGGCTCAGCAACACACAAAAGTACCTGCCACATCTCTACCTGGATGGCAGTCCCTTCTCCCCTGCTTTTGACGAAAAAGAGATCCTATATACCGGCGGAACCGCCTGCGCCGTACTGGCAGGCTTTCATACCCCTGAAGAAATAGCCGTCATCAACCAGCAAATGGTACAGGCAGCAGGCAAAGAGAGTCATGCTACCATCGGCATCACGGTGTATCCTCCCTATCCGCTAAAAGAATTTCCGAATATGAAGCCGTATCTGTATCAGAACGCAGGCGACTGGACCTGGTTCGGGGGACGCATGATACAGGCATTAATTAAAAATGGGTTTATAAAAGAAGCCAACGCCGAACTGGCCCCCATGATAGACAGGGCCATTGCCAACAAGGGCTTCTTTGAGTGGTACGATGTACAAACAGGTCAACCAAAAGGTTCAGGGGATTTCAGGGGGAAGCAGGAGTTCTCTACGATGTGATTACTTTATTACGACAGTGGGCCATGCAAAATAAATAAGTCGTCAGTCGTCAGTCGTAGGTCATCAGTTTGTTAGCTGTTAGTTATTGGTATCCACTAATCACTAATGACTAACAACTGACGATTTACGACTGACAACTGGCAACACCTCACTTTTAAACATCCTTTCATAAACAAAAAAACCAGGTTATGAAACAAAGGTTCATTTTTGTCATCGCATGCATGCTGCTTGCAGTAAATGCGATGGCGCAGCTCCGTATAAGCGGGCGGGTTAAAGATGCAAAAGACGCATCGCCATTGCCCAACGTGACCATCCAGGTAAAAGGTACCAGCACGGGTACCATCACAGATGTAGACGGGAAATATTCCATCAACGTGCCTGACAACAACGCCGTATTGGTCTTCTCCTACACCGGGTATACCTCGCAGGAAGTCCCGGTAGGCGCACAAACCACGCACGACGTAGGACTGGAACTGAAAACCAACGTACTGACAGACGTAGTGGTAGTAGGTTATGGTACTGTCAGAAAATCAGACCTCACCGGCGCGGTGAGCACCATCAAGGCAGAACAGCTGATGGACAAGCCCGTGCCCAACGTCTCGCAGGCGCTGCAGGGTAAGATCCCCGGCGTAGACGTAAACATTAACAGCAGCGCCCCCGGGCAAACGGCGAAAGTGCGGGTGCGTGGTATCGGCTCCATCAACTCCAACATCGACCCCCTCTATGTGGTGGATGGTGTGATCGGTGTAGACGCCAACCAGCTCAACCCAAGCGACATCGCCTCCCTGGAAGTGCTGAAAGACGCCTCTTCCACCGCTATCTTCGGGGCCAGGGGCTCTAACGGCGTGATCCTGGTGACCACCAAACGCGGGATACGCGGCGACGGCGCTCCGCGCATCTCCTACGAAGGCAATGTGAACGTGAGCACACTTGCGCGTCATGTGAAGACACTGAATTCAGAGCAGTTCGTGAAGGTGTATAACGAGGCCTTCGCCAACGCCACCAAATTTGATCCGGCAGGTGGTACCTGGGCTCCTCCGGCCCCCCTGAACCATGCCACCTTTCCGCTGTTGTTCGATGCAAACGACAAACCACTGTACAATACCAACTGGGAGAAAGAAGTGTACAAACCGGCCGTATCTAATAGCCACTATCTGCTGATGCAGGGCGGCAGCGAGAAATCGGCCTACAGCCTTTCCCTGGGGTATCTGGATCAGGGCGGTCTGATGACAGAATCCTGGTTCAAGCGATATTCTGTGCGGTTAACGATGGATAACGACGTCAACAAATGGCTCACCGTTGGCGGCAACATCTCTTTCATCTCCGGCAAACAAAGGGTAGTATCTGATGCCAATGGCGCCCTCAACGTGCCCCGCATGGTGGCGGAAGAAGTGCCTATTTTGCCAGTGAAATATCCTGACGGCACCTGGGCAGGCAATAACGACATCGCCGGCCTGGAAGGTGGTCCTAACCCGGTGCACATCGCACAGAGCAGGTACACCATCAACAATACCCTGCTGACAATGGGAGATGCTTACCTCCTGTTCCACATCACCAAAGACCTCGATTTTAAAACAGACATTGGTTATAACCTCAACGGACAAAAGAACAATTTCTACTCAGGTATAGACTTGCCCCACCTGTCGCAAGACCAGAGCGGCGAAGCAAGCATCACCAATTTTACCAATACTTACTGGCAATCTGAGAACTATCTCACCTGGAATAAACAGATCAATGCCCGCCAGAAACTGACGGCCTTGCTCGGTATCTCCTTCCAGCAATACAACCAGGAACAATCTTATGCAAATGCCCAGAATTTCACCTCGGACTTCTTCCAGTGGCATAACCTGGGCGCCGGTTCCGTACGCAACGACATCACTTCCTCGGATTATAAATGGACGATGAACTCCTACTTTGCCCGTGTTACGTACAACATCGACGGGAAATACCTGTTCACCGCTACCGGCCGTTACGATGGTTCTTCCAAGTTCGGCGAGGACAACAAATACGGTTTCTTCCCCTCTATTGGCGCTGCCTGGAATATCTCTGAAGAGGATTTCATGAAAAAATATGGGTGGATAAACAACCTGAAGGTACGCGCCAGCTATGGCCTATCCGGTAACCAGGAAATACCGCAATACCGCTCGCTTGCACAGATCCAGCCAGACAATACCGTACTGGGAGGCGCTAACCAGGCCAGTTTGCTGCCAGGCTATATTGGCAATTCCGGCCTGAAATGGGAACGCTCCCTGCAGTTTGACGCCGGTGTGGAAGCAGCGCTGTTCGATGGCCGTATTAATATGAACGTAGATTACTATCGCCGTACCACCAAAGACCTCCTGTTGCAGGCGCCCATCGCCTGGTCCTCCGGTATGGTGGATGCCAACATCTATCAGAACGTAGGTTCTGTGCGCAACTCCGGTATCGAGGTGAACCTGCATACGGAAAACATCAAGACCAAAAACTTTTCATGGTCTACCGATTTCATCTTCGCTTCCAACAAGAACGAGATCCTGAAACTGAACCAGGGCAATGCAGACATTTTCCCTGGTCCTAACTTCCTTGGACAAACGAACGTGCTGCGCGTAGGCTCGCCCATCGGCTCCTTCTACGGCATGACCCGCCTGGGCACCTATAGTGAAGACGAAGCTGCAGAAGCGGCAACGCAGGGGTTAAAGCCCGGCGACAGAAAATATATCTATAACAAAGACGGCAGCCCCTATTATAGCATCATCGGACGCGCCTATCCCAAATGGACAGGCACTTTCTCCAGCACGATTAATTATAAAGGTTGGGACTTCTCATTTGACATACGTTTTGTACAGGGTGTAAATACTGCCGCTACCTTCAAGCACTCTACAGAGGATCGCCAGACACTGGCCAACAGCCTCGCCACCGTACTGGATGCCTGGACCCCCCAGCACCAGAACACCATGATCGCACAGGTACGCAGCTATAAGTTCACACAGGATTCCCACTTTGATACCTGGTGGGTAGAAGATGGTTCCTACATCCGCGGACAAAACTTCACGCTGGGTTATACCCTGCCGGAATCTTTCAATCAGCGTACAGGCATTACCAAATTACGTATATACGCCAGCGTACAGAACCTGTTCCTGATCACCAATTATACCGGCTACGATCCTGAAGTGGATACTTTCGTTTCAGGTTATGGTTCCAATACCGGTTTTTCACAGAACCTGGACTTCTTCTCCTACCCCAGGCCCCGCGTATGGAACCTGGGCGTATCATTAGGCTTCTAACAATTCAAACTGAAAACAATGAAGACATTAAAACATATCCTGGTAGCGGCTTTGATACTCCTGAGCTTTTCGTGTAAAAAGTTCCTGGAAGAAAAGCCTACCGGTTTTATCTCCCCCGGCGCCGATCTTGCCGGTGAGAAAGTGGCCCGCGCCTTTACCAACGGCTGTTATCAGAACCTGCAGGGATTGCTGAACGGCCAGTCCGGATCCTATGGCGGCAATACTTACAACCTGCTGGAGTTCATGACCGGCAAGGCCAATAGCGACCTCGGACAGACAGGTTTCGTGAATTTCCAGAACCTGATCTACAATAACACTTCTTTTTATGTGGATACCTGGTGGCAACACCTCTACCTGGGTGTAGGCGCGTGTAACAATGCGCTGCAATACATCCCTAAAGTGAGCGGTGTGGCGGATGACGTTAAGACCAACATGATGGCCGAAGCGCATACCCTGCGGGCCTTGTTCTACTTCTACCTGGTACGTATGTACGGCGCTGTGCCGATGGTGACCAACGTACCAACCAGTGTGGATGAGATCAATATGCACCGTACACCGGCGAAGGCGATCTATGACAGCATCATCATACCGGACCTGCTGGCAGCTGAAGGATCTACACTCGCCTGGCAGGACAATAACGGTTATGTGTCCATGGGCGCCGTGAAGTCGATCCTGGCAGACGTATACCTGACCTACGCAGGTGCAGCCATCAATGGCGGTGCCCAGTATTACGCTGAATCTGCCAAACGCTCCAAGGAAGTGATCGATAACGGTGGTTATTCTCTGTTTCCCCGCTATACAGACATGATTAACCCGGCTAACAAGAACAGGGGTGAATTCATTTTCCAGGTGCAGTACTCTGCCTCCGTGCCCGCGCCTAATCCGCTCACTCCGCTACTGCTGCCTAACTATGCAGGGATCTCTTCCTATTCAGATGAATACGGATCAGTATACCCCACGCCACAGTTCATTGCTTCTTATCCTGCGGGGGATAAAAGGGTGCAGGAAAGGCAGTTCTTTTTTACAAAGTATAAAAAGCATAACGCCGCTGATACCGTGAAGTTCCATGCCCATTATGTGTATAAGTACTTTGATTCCGCAGCCGTAGCCAACGGCGCCAAATCGGACCTGAACTATACCCTTTACCGCCTGGCAGATGTGTACCTGCTTTATGCAGAAGCTTCCAACCGGGCAGAGGGCGGGCCGAATGCCAATGCCATTGCTTATGTGAACGCCATCCGTGCGCGGGCAGGTTTGGCACCTATCGCAGCGATGCCGCAGGCCGCCTTTGAGCAGGAAGTATGGCTGCAGCGTTATTACGAGCTCTGCTTCGAGAACAAGATGTGGTTCGATATGGTGCGTACCCGCAAGGTGCATAATGATGTGACCGGGGCCTGGGACAATTTTGTGGGTCATAAAACAGTGTTCAACGCCACTTTTGGTGAGAAACAACTGTTGTTCCCGCTGCCAAAGCAGGAAACGGATGTAAATCCGAATCTGCTGCCGAACAACCCGGGATTCTAATATCATATGTTCATACATATATAGGATTTTAGGTTGTTTAAAAGTTGGGAAAAAGGTTCAGTGTACGGGCGATCTACAGCTCGTCCGTCCTGAACCTCCCACCAAACCAGACCAGGGTGTTCGTTCTCCGTCATTGCGAGGAGCAACAAGGGTTAGCGCGTGGGACGACGAAGCTATCTCACAAACGGCAAATGGCGGTAATGGTGTTTACTGCTCAGTATTTGCCGTTTGTGAGATTGCTTCGTCGCAGCTCCCCGCAAGGGCTCCTGGCTCCTCGCAATGACGGAGGATGAAGACTTGTCTCTTCCCGGCAATGTTCAATGGCTGGCTCAAGGAAAACTTGCAAATCTCCAAATATGTCCATATGTTTGTACATATACCTTTTGCGGATGAAACTCAGACATCTCTTCTTTTTTTCCTGTTTATTTTCCACGTTTTGCTTTGCGCAAGCGCAAAAAGATTTTACCTCTATTGAGTTGCAACCTACTGTAGCTTACCTCAAACCTGACAATAGCCGGATGGTACGCCTGCTTTTCCACGGGGGCCTGAGCTATGCTGCCGGCAAGCTGGTATATTCCTTTAATGGCCGCCAGGATAGCCTGGACATTCCTGCTGCGGCCCAGGGTATCTCTGTATTTGAGATTCCCCTGCCCGGCGATCCGGTCAATAAAGATGCCCAGCTGTCTGTAAGCCTCCGCTCCGGCAAGCAGACTTACGGCGCGCGTTGTATCGTTTCTCCTGCCCGCCGCAACTGGAATGTGTACGTGATGCCGCATTCCCATGTAGATGTAGGCTATACCAACGTACAATCTAAAGTGCTGGCCATCCACATGAACAATATTGACGAAGCCATCAAAATAGCGGAACACTCCGCTAATTACCCGCCCGAGGCCCGCTTTAAATGGAATACGGAAGCCATCTGGGTGGTAGAGCATTACCTGGCCCAATCTGATGCCGCCAAACAGCAACGCTTCTGGGACGCTGTACAGAAAGGATGGATCAACCTGGACGGCGGCTATGGCAATATCAATACCAGCGCTACCAGTCCGGCGCAGCTCCTGCACATGTTCTATACCGGCACCCGGCTGGCAAAAGACCATGGCCTGCAGGTACAAACCATGTTCCAGGGCGATGTGCCCGGGGCCTCCTGGGGCCTCTCCGGCCAGTCGGACATCAGCGGCATTAAATATTTCCTGAGCGCACCCAATGCCTCAGACCGTATCGGCAGTGCCGACACCTGGCGGGATCATCCTTTTTACTGGGTCTCCCCTTCCGGTAAGCAAAAGTTACTGTTCTATCAATCTTCTCCCTATTCCATCGGCTATACGCTGAAGGGCAGTAAGATCCCTAACTTCTTTACCAACGACGATCCCCAACCGTATTTCACCGGCAAGCCCTCCGAGAACTTTCTCAATCCCTTCCTTTTTGACTACCTGGCCAGGCTGGAGCAGAAAAGTTCTCCCTATAACATGACCCTGCTTACCTGGGCCATGAGCGACAACGCGCCTATCGATCCCGAGCTGCCGGAAGCCGTAAAGGCCTGGAACGAGCGCTACGCTTCTCCCCGCCTGATTATCACCTCTGTAAAACAATTCTTCCAGGACCTGGAAGCCAATTATAAAGATCAGATTCCCGTCATCGCTGGTGATTATACAGAGTTCTGGACAGACGGCATTGCCTCTGCCGCACGGGAAACCGGCTTAAACCGCCGCGCTTCCGACGAGCTGCAGCAGGCTGCCGCTATCTGGGCAATTCGTAATAAGCCTGGCTACCCGGCCCGCGATTTTGACTCCGCCTGGACCAACATCGTCATGTTCAATGAACATACCTGGGGCGCTTTCAACAGCGTATCCCACCCTGAATATCCGAAGGTTATCTCCCAATGGGCCTATAAACAGGCCTTTGCATTGAGAGGGGATTCACTGACGAAGGTTTTGCTGGCCAAAAGCACCGCTGCAGACAATACAACCGTCAATGCAGTAGATGTGTATAACACGCTGGCGCAGGAACGCAGCGGACTGGTCACCATTCCGGCTGCGCTTAGCAGCGCGGGCGACCTGGTAAAAGACAGTAAAGGTAAAAAAGTGCCTTCCCAGCGCCTTTCCAGCGGCGAGCTGGCCGTCTTTGTACCAACGCTGTCGCCCTTCTCTAAACAACGTTTTACTATCCATACAGGCGCTGCTTACAGCAACAGCCGCGCAGCTGTTACGGATCACACCCTGCAAAACGGCATCTATTCCATCACCCTGGATGGCAATACCGGCAATATTATCCGGCTCACAAAGAAAGGCATTGAACAAAACCTGGCGGACTCCGGCGGTTTAAACGAATACACTTATTTACCCGGCGATTCCCTGGAGAAGATCCAATACGCGGCAAAGCCCAATATCAGCATAAAGGAAAAAGGACCGCTGGTGGTAAGCCTGCTGGTATCTTCCGAGGCGCCCGGGGCCAACAAGCTGCAAAGAGAGATCCGCCTGGTGGCCGGTATGGATCGCGTGGAGCTGATCAACACAATCGATAAAAAAGCGGTTCCTACGAAGGAGAGCGTGCACTTTGTATTCCCCTTCAATATTCCCGGCGCACAGGTGCGCTACAGCATTCCCTGGGGAAGCATTACTGCGGAAGCTGATCAGCTGCCGCATACTAACAGGAACTGGTATACGCTGCAGCGATGGGTAGATGTTTCCAATGGCAATATCGGCATCACCTGGTCAAGCCCGGATGCTCCGCTGTTCGAGATTGGCCGTACCACCACGACGGCAGGCCTGGTAGGCGGCCTGCACGATTCTCCCCTATGGAAAACATTTACAGAGCAACAGCCTGCCATCTCTTCCTGGGTGATGAATAACCTCTGGCATACCAATTTCCGCAGAGACCAGGAAGGACCTGCTACTTTTCGTTATTACCTGCAGGCGCATAACAAGGGTTATGATGCCGCTGCCGCAAATGAATATGGGCTGGACAATCATCAGCCTTTGATAGCAGCGCCTGCTGCCGGTGCGGCAGACGAATCACTTTTCTTTAGTATTTCCGGCCCCGGTGTTTATGTAGAGAACATCAGCCCTGCCCGCAATGGCAAAGGCGTGGTGTTACAGCTCGTAAACCCATCATCCATACCCGTCGCCGTTACCTTGTCCCCCAGGGATCGATCATCCCTCCTGGTACGGCAAAGCAATTTGCTGGAAGAAGACGGTGCAGAGATGGGCAAGACCTTTACCCTGCCTGCGAAGGACCTTATCATGATACACGTAGCATCAAATTGATTGGAAGAATGAACGAAAACAAGACAGCAACCATGGCCTGGCGACAATCTACCCAGCCTGTAATGCCCGCGCGGCGCAGTACCCAGCGACCTGTAGGATACGACCTCTATCCCGCACATGCGCTCGGCGAGGGAAAGATCCATGCCGGGCATGCAACACTGGCAGACTGGATCGCCACACAGCAGATAGTATTAATAGACGGATTCGCCGGCATCTTCTGGGACACCCTGCACGAAGCCCTGGACACGGAACTGCAAAACCGCGGCCTGCGCATCAGCTGGCATTTCATGCAGGACGCACAAAAAGATCCGGGCATTATACAAGCGCTGGTGGCTCCCTTCATTGGAAAAGAAGGCGAAGTATGGGGCACGAAAACAAGCCTTGGCATCACGGATTTCTTCGAGGCGGATAAACTGTCACCCCAGCTGGATACCAATGCAGACGTCAATATTATCATCGGTACCGGCGCAGCGCTTACCCATTCTGAAGCGCCCCTTATCTATATTGACATTCCCAAGAATGAACTGCAATACCGTATGCGCGCGGGAGCTGTCGCCAATTTCGGTGCGGTATCTGCCATCGCTGCGGATGAAATGTATAAACGCGCCTACTTTGTGGACTGGGTAGTGCTGAATGAATACAAACGCAACCTGCTTAACCGGATCGATATCATGGTAGACGGCCAGCGGCCTGACACGCCCACCTGGATGTTCCTCCAGGATCTGCAGCAGGGTATTGACCGCCTCAGCCGTTCCCCCTTTCGCGTGCGTCCCTGGTTTGAACCGGGCGCCTGGGGCGGGCAATGGCTGAAGCAACACATTCCGCAGCTGAACAGGAACGTCGTGAACTATGCCTGGTCTTTTGAGCTGATCGTTCCGGAGAACGGGGTGGTGTTTGAAAGCGATGGCTACCTGCTGGAGATCCCTTTTGAGTGGATGATGTACTATCGTCATGCCGCTATCCTGGGCCGCCATGCCGCCATCTTCCGCTATGAGTTTCCTATCCGCTTTGATTTCCTGGACACCTTTGACGGCGGGAATCTTTCTATTCAGTGCCATCCCACTTTTTCTTATATCCGGGAGCATTTCGGCGAAACCTTTACCCAGGATGAAACGTATTATATCCTGGACTGTAAGGAGGACGCGGCGGTGTACCTTGGCCTGCAGGAAGGCATCGATGCAATGAACTTTAAACAAGCGCTGGAAGAGAGCCAGGATCATAACAAAGCGGTAGACATTGAACAATATGTACAACGGCTACCGGCCCATCAGCATGACCTTTTCCTGATCCCGAACGGTACTGTGCACAGCGCCGGCGCTAACAACCTGGTGTTGGAGATCAGCGCGACGCCGTATATTTTTACTTTCAAGATGTACGACTGGCTGCGGCTTGGACTGGACGGCAAGCCGCGGGCCATCAACATTGCGCACGCCTTCAACAACCTGGATCTTAGCAGGCAGGGAGCAGTAGCCAGAGAGCAGTTAATATCCACGCCCCGCGTCATTGAGCAGGGGCCAGACTGGCAGATCGTTCACCTTCCTACCCATGCCGCTCATTTTTATGATGTACACCGCCTGGAATTTGATAACGAAATAAGCATTCATACAGACAATTGCTGCCTGGTGCTGATGTTGGTGGAAGGCGCTTCCATCACGGTAAGCACGGCAAACGAAACCACGACTGTTTATCATTATGCAGAAACCTTTGTAATACCTGCCGGAACAGGCGCCTGCCGTATAAAGAACCAGGGCAGTTCGCGGGCGAAGTTGATCAAAGCTTTCTTAAAACAGGAACATTATGTTTTCAGCAACATCACATCCGGCCGCCATGGAAACGCTGTCCAACAATAAGCTGGCGTACATCACCTTCATTGCTTCGCTGGGCGGTTTCCTCTTCGGCTTCGACATGGCCGTGGTATCCGGCGTGCTGCCATTTGTACAACAGCAGTTCGGCTTATCTGCTGCGCAGGAAGGCTGGTTTGTGTCTTCTGCGCTGGCCGGCTGTATTGCAGGCGTGCTATTCGCCAGTGAGTTCACCGATCGCCTGGGCAGAAAGAAGCTGTTGCTCCTGGCAGCATTGCTGTTCCTGCTGACGGCGCTCGGCTGCATTGTGCTACCGACCTTCTCTTTACTGATTGCCGCCCGTATACTGGGCGGTATGGCGGTAGGCGTTGCATCCAGCGTGGTACCGCTCTACCTGTCGGAGATTGCGCCTGACAGCAAAAGAGGGCGCCTGGTTACTTTTTATCAGCTGGCAGTGACCATCGGGATCTTTGTTGCTTACCTGAGCAATGCGCTTTTGTTACAATACGGATCAGGCTTCCTATCTGGCCTGGACCTATGGAGAAAGATGTTCGGCGTAGGTATGTTGCCTGCCCTGCTCTTTCTGCTGGGGCTTACGGGCATTCCTGAAAGTCCGCGCTGGCTGAAGCAGCGACAGGTACAGTCCACCGCTGCTGCAGGCACTTATCGTCAACTATGGGCGCCGGCTTTACGCAGGGCTTTGCTGATAGGCATCCTGTTGCCATTGTTCTCGCAGTTCAGCGGGATCAATGCCATCATCTATTACGGGCCTACGATCCTGCACAATTCCGGTATTACCCTTAGTAATTCTTTACTGAGCCAGCTGTTTTTCGGGGCGGCCAATGTGCTTTTCACGCTGATCGCTATCTGGAAAGTAGATAGTCTGGGCAGGCGTCCTTTGTATCTCTGGGGCACGGCGGGAGCGGCCCTCAGCCTGATCTTCACCGGGGTCTGTTTTTACACCGGGGCTACCCAGGGCTTGTACCTGCTGTTTTGCGTACTGGCATTCCTGGCCTTCTTTGCTTTCTCTATTGGCCCGCTGAAGTTCGTGATCGCTGCGGAGATCTTCCCTGATCATATCCGTGCAAAGGCTTTGTCTTTCAGCATCATGGTGATGTGGGTGGCAGATACGATCGTGGGACAGCTAACGCCGATGCTCTTACATTCATTTGGCACGGCGCAGACCTTCTGGTTCTTTGCCTTGTTCTGCGTGCTGGCATTTATTACGGTATACCGGCTGATCCCGGAAACAAAGGGACAATCTTTTGAACAGATCCAGGCACACTGGAACAATATAACACACTAAGTATGAGCAATGCTATTGTTTTGGGGGTAGACATTGGTGGATCGCACATCACCACCGCGCTGATAGATCAGCAGAACGGCGCGCTGCTGCCCGGTTCCTGGCATCGTGAACGGATCAACTCACGTGCGGGGGCAGATGAGATCATCCGCAGCTGGAGCAGGGTAATGAAGCAAAGCCTGGAGGCCGCGCCGGGTGTCTATCGTGCCGGTATTGCCATGCCGGGCCCTTTTGATTATGAAGCCGGTGTGTCGCTCATCAAAGGACTGCATAAGTATGACTCCCTGTATGGGCTCAACGTAAAACACCTGCTGGCAGACCAGCTGCATACGGAAGCGCAGTATATACATATGGCCAATGATGCGCAATGCTTTTTGCAGGGCGAGCTGCTGAGCGGGGCAGCAAAAGGCTACCAGGACATCACCGGTTTAACCCTGGGCACGGGCTTTGGGGCGGCCATTGCGGAGAAGGGCATTGCCAGGGAATGCCGGTATTTTGAAATGCCTTTCCTGGAATCTACAGCGGAGGAGTATTTCTCTTCCCGGTGGTTCATTAAACGATACAAGGAATTGACCGGTAAGCAGCTGGCCAATGTAAAAGAGATTGCAGCCGACGTAAAAGATACGCCGGACGCCATGCTTATATTCCACGAATTCGGGTCCAACCTGGCCTTGTTCCTTTCGGAGCTTCGCCCGGTACCAAAGGTGGTCTTGCTGGGCGGTAATATTGCGCATACCTATGCGCTGTTCAGTCCTGCTTTACAGGATAAGCTGAATGAATACGGCCTGCAGATCACCTTTGTTTTATCTGCATTGGATGAAAGGGCGACTTTGTTCGGTGCGGCAGGCATAGCGTAATTATGGTTATCTTCGGGTAATTGTGATATGCTATGTTCTTCCATTTCCGGAATAAATTTCCTCAACTAAACGCCTATTGGGATAAATACCTGCCTTTTCAAAAGCGGCTGGAAGCGCCTGCAAAGACGGTGCTGCTGGAGGAAGGGAAAAAGTCGCAGCACTATATCTTCATAGAGCAAGGCTGTGTACGTGCCTATTTTGATAAGGACGGTGAAGATAAAACCATGCAGTTCTTTTTCGAGAACGAAGGGCTCAGCTCTTTTGACAGCTTTGTGAACAATGTTCCCAGTCCAATTACGATCGAAACCATTGAGCCTTCCGTGCTCTATCTGCTACCTAAACGCTACGTGATGCAATTGCTCAATGAATTAAGCACAGAGCCGGGCTTTGCGGAGATGGTACTGCAGATGACGGCCCAGCGGCAGGTTCATTATATCAATGAATTTGTATCCTTTATCCGCGACACGCCGGAAGAACGTTATCAGCGCCTGCTGAAAGAACGGCCCCATATTATCAAACGCGTGCCCCAGCACTATGTCGCCTCCTACCTGGGCGTCAGCAAAGTGCACCTCAGTCGTATTAAAAGTAAGCTCGCCAAAGGAAAAACGCGTTTCTGAACTTGATAACATATGTTATCGTCCCCTGGCTGCTGCCTGTTCTAATTTTGTGTCAACAAAAAAAAAGAAATGAAAGCAGCAGTAATGTATCAGCCAGGCGAATTGCCTCAATATGTAGAAGTTCCTGAGCCGGTTGCCCGGAATGGCAACGAGCTATTAGTAAGCGTGAAAGCCGCGGCCGTGAAACACCTGGACAGAGGCAGGGCCTCCGGTAAACACTATTCATCGGGTTCCGATGCCAAAGAGCAGGGCCGTGTGATTGGCGGCGACGGTGTTTGTTTATTGCCGGATGGCACCCGGGTATACGCCATCGGCGTCAGCGGCATGCTGGCAGAAAAAGCCACTATTGAAAAAGATCGCTTTGTTCCGATTCCGGATGGGCTGGATGATGTTACCGCAGCCGCATTGCCCAATGCCGTTATTGGCGGAGCGATGGCCCTTAAATTCAAAGCAGATATACAGGCGGGCGATGTAGTGCTGATAAACGGCGCAACGGGTGTTACCGGCCGGATAACGGTGCAGCTGGCCAAATACTACGGGGCAGGGAAAGTGATTGTCACGGGTAGAAATACAGCATCACTGGAAGCACTGCGGGCACTGGGCGCGGATGAGATCATCAATATCTCACAGGATGAGGAGGCTTTTAAAGCGCAGCTGACAGCCATACATACGAATACTCCCTTTGATGTCATCATTGATTACCTCTGGGGACATACGGCAGAAATGATCCTGGCGAGTTTAAAAGGTAATGGTTCCTTTACTAATCGCGTCAGATATGTATCCGTAGGTAGCATGGCCGGGGAACTGATCACATTGTCCGCCGCCAATCTCAGAAGCGTTGACCTGCAGCTAAGCGGTTCCGGGATGGGCGCCTGGTCAAAGCAACAGGTAAGACAATTGCTCAGTGAAATATTACCGGAGATGTTTGCATTGGCGGCTGCTGGCAAGCTTACTATAGAAACGGTAGCGGTCAAACTGGAGGATATCGGGGCGTTGTGGAATATGGAAGTACCGGGTGGGCAAAGGCTGGTGGTCACGATTTAATTAGCGGGTATGATAGCAGCGTTGTTAATTGCCGCATGGTCGTTTATTGTGCTGGTGGTGCGAAAGGTACGCAGGAAGCAATGAACAGGAAGGAGCCTGTTCATTGCCTGCCAGTGTATCCCCTCCATGTTACCATTGGTTGCCGACGTTCACCTCGCCGGCAGGGATTAAAAAACGGGCCTTGGCTGGCGTGACCGCCCGGCGCCGCCCCATCAAAGCCCTGCCGTCCACCCGCCCTCGTACGCCCCATCTTCTTCCTCACAGCCAGGCGCAGCCCGTTTTTAATCCCTCCGGCACTGGCCCCAAAACCGCCTTCTAAACCGTCCCTTACCAACTACTGCGCTCCATCCCCCACAAGTGTAAAACTTACGCTTTATTCCCCCAAAATTCCCTATTTTACCCCCTTAGCATCATTCACGTTCATTTTTTTAAATCTATTTTCACAATGCCACGTAAAACACTCATCGTCCTTTTTTCACTCGTCGTCCATTCCACATTCATCACGAGCGCCTCGGCGCAAACACTCAAAACCCGCTGGGCCTCCAAAGTATCTTCCACTGCTCCACTGCCGGAATACCCACGGCCGCAGCTGGAAAGAAGCCAATGGCTCAACTTGAACGGCCCCTGGCAATACGCCATCCTGCCAAAGTCACAGGAAACCGCTCCTGCTTCCTTCGCCGGCAATATCCTGGTGCCTTACGCGGTAGAATCTGCCCTCTCCGGCGTGCAGAAAACCGTTGGTAAAGACAGTATCCTTTGGTACAAACGCACTTTTACCGTACCTGCTAATTACAAGAATAAGAACATCCTCCTGCACTTCGGCGCGGTAGACTGGCAAACCGATGTATATATCAACGGTAAACACGCCGGCACCCACCAGGGCGGTTATGATCCTTTTACTTTCAACATCACCTCCCTGCTGAAGAAATCCGGCACGCAGGAAATCGTTGTAAAAGTATGGGACCCTTCCGATCAGGGCCCTCAGCCCCGCGGTAAACAGATCATCAAGCCGCACGGCATCTGGTATACGCCCGTTACCGGTATCTGGCAAACCGTATGGTTAGAGCCTGTAGCACCTACGTATATCGCCTCCCTGAAGCCCGTGCCTGACATCGATAAACAATCCCTCCAGCTGGCGGTGAACACCGAAAACCTCCAGCCTGGCGACCAGGTAAAGATCACTGCCCTTGACGGCGCGCAGCAGGTGGCAGAACAAACGCTGGACAATGCCGCTGCCGCCACTCTGAACATCGCCAACGCGAAATTGTGGTCGCCCTCCTCTCCTTCCCTGTATAAGCTGAAGGTGTCTATTCTCCGCAAAGGCAAGGTAATAGACGAGGTAAAAAGCTATTTCGCCATGCGCAAGATCTCCATGGCGCCTGATCAGCAAGGCACCCAGCGGATGCTGCTGAACAACAATTTCGTGTTCCAATTCGGTCCGCTGGACCAGGGCTGGTGGCCTGACGGGCTTTATACCGCCCCTACCGACGAAGCCCTGCGTTTCGACATCGAAAAGACCAAAGAACTGGGCTTTAACATGATCCGCAAACACGTGAAAGTGGAACCTGCCCGCTGGTATTATTATGCAGACTCCCTGGGCATTCTCGTATGGCAGGACATGCCCAGCGGCGACCTGGGTAACAGGTGGGATAACCGTCCAGGGATATATGGCCGCGCTACAGATAAAGACCGTACACCGGAATCTGAAAAGATCTACCGTAGCGAATGGAAAGCGATCATGGACGCCGTTAATTTCTTCCCCTCTATCGTGGTATGGGTGCCGTTCAACGAAGCCTGGGGCCAGTTTAAAACAGAAGAGATCACCAAATGGACCATGGAATATGATCCCTCCCGCCTGGTGAACAGCGCCAGCGGCGGTAACTTCTATCCCGTTGGGCATATCATAGATCTGCATAACTACCCCGATCCTGCTATGCCAGACGAGAAGATCTTCGGCGCTAAACAAGTGGTGGTGCTGGGCGAGTTCGGCGGCCTTGGACTGCCCCTCGACGGCCATACCTGGCAGCAGAAAGATAACTGGGGCTATCAGAGCTTTAAAAATGCAGACGAACTGTTTAAAGTATACAGCGGCTTCTGTGAGCGGCTGAAAGATCTCATTCAACACGGGCTTTCAGCAGCCGTTTATACGCAGACCACCGATGTGGAAATGGAAGTGAACGGCCTGATGACCTACGACCGCGAGATTATCAAAGTACCGGCGGAAAAGATCAGCGCAGCCAACAAGGCAGTTATCAGCAGTAAATAAAATTAGTTTGAGGTTTGAAGTCTGAGGTTTGAGGTTCGTTAAAAGTTAGAGGTCTAGATCAGGTATGCAGGGCCAAACTACTTGTTTCAGATGAACTTCAAACGTCAAACTTCAAACCTCAGACTTTTAAAAAAATTGTTCCGCCTGAAAAGGCGGAACGTTTCATCCCTCAAATATATAGACACTTCCCCGGCTAGGAACCAGGGTTGTGACCGGAATCTTTAGGTCCATTGTAAGGTCTGCTATAAATTTCCGCATAATATCCGGATGTCTTGGTAGACTTTCGGATCAATTTTTTGAGAAAAGAGTGGAAAATCGGGTCAGAAATGCCGGCGGATAATAGCTAAAATTTGGCTAAACGGCAAATTTCAGGTATCTTCACTGGATTTTAATAGTATTTTAACTATACCCGTGGGACAACAGAAAAACCTCAGGTAAATTTCTTAATAAAGATTAACGAACATTGAACTTTCACGAATTTGGATTTGACGACGATCTGCTGGACGGCATTTATGCCATGGGCTATGAAAAAGCCACTCCTGTACAGGAACAGGTAATACCACCCATCATTGCAGGCAGGGACATTATTGCATCGGCGCAAACAGGTACCGGTAAAACCGCCGCATTCCTGCTGCCCGTGCTTCACAACCTGCTTACACAACCCCGTGATGAAAAGAGTATCAACGCAATGGTGATCGTGCCTACACGCGAACTGGCCGTCCAGATCGCACAAACGCTCGAAGGCCTTACCTACTACACCTCCATCAGCTCTATAGCCGTATATGGCGGCACCGGCGGCGCTTCCTTCGCCGCAGAGAAAAAGGCGCTGGCTACCGGCGTGGATATCGTTATCTGCACCCCCGGCCGCATGATCGCCCACCTCAACATGGGCTATGTGAACGTAAAGCAACTGAAATACCTGGTGCTGGACGAAGCAGACCGCATGCTGGACATGGGCTTCTTTGACGATATCATCAAGATCATCTCTTACCTGCCCAAAGAAAGGCAGAACCTGATGTTCTCCGCCACCATGCCGCCTAAAATAAAGCAGCTGGCGCTCCGCATCCTGCAGGAGCCGGTAGGTATCTCCATCGCCCTGAACAAGGCGCCGGAGAAGATCGTACAGAAAGCCTTCCTGGTGCATGAGCAGCAAAAGGCGCCATTGATCAAGCATGTGCTTTCACATCAGCAGTTTGAAAGCGTGATCATCTTCTGCTCCAGTAAACAGAATGTAAAACAGCTGTACGCAGAGCTGAAGCAGGCGAAGTTCTCCACAGAGCTGATCCACTCCGACCTGGAACAGGAAAAGCGCGAACAGGCCTTGCTGGACTTCAAGAACAAAAAGCTGAAGATACTGGTAGCTACGGACATCCTGAGCCGGGGTATCGATATCGAAGATATTAACCTGGTCATTAATTACGACGTACCTAAGGATGCGGAAGACTACATTCACCGCATTGGCCGTACGGCCCGCGCCGCCTCAGACGGTACCGCCTATACGTTTGTAAGTGGCAAGGAACTGGGCCGCTTTGCACGTATAGAAAGAACATTGGGAAAACAGGTGCCCCGCGGCGAAGTGCCGGAACAATTCGGTCCTGCCCCCACATCCCATGCAAGGCCCGAAGGAAGGCCGGGCAGGAATAACAACGGTAAGCCTCGGCGCAATGGTCATGGTAAACCAGGTGGCGGTAACGGCAGACCGGGTGGCAACGGAAGGCCTGACGGGAATAGTAATGCCCACGCTAATGGTAACGGCGCTCCACAGGGCCAGCGGAAACCGAAGAAGAAACCATCAAATAATTACAACAATAATAAAAGCAGTTAGCAATACACTAACTGCTTTTTGTTTTTACCCCATCTGATCTCTGCAAAAAACTCAAATCTGCACTGGTAACAGTATCTATGCCTGCACTAACTTTACGGCAGACAGCACAAACAAATACTATGCAACCAAAACAAAAGATCTACCAGGTAGACGCCTTTGCAGCAAAAATGTTCACCGGCAACCCGGCCGCTGTATGTCCCTTTACAAGCTGGCCGGATGAGCAGCTGATGCAAAACATTGCCACAGAAAACAACCTGGCGGAAACCGCCTTCTACGTAAAAAAGGAGAACGGATACGAGATCCGCTGGTTTACACCCGCCGCAGAGGTAGATCTTTGCGGGCATGCTACCCTGGCGGCAGCCTATGTGCTGTTCAATCGCGAAGGGCACCAGGGAGACCGCATCGATTTTCATTCCCCCCGCAGCGGCCCGCTTACCGTTACCAAACGCGGTGAGCTGCTCACCCTCAACTTCCCTACCGATGTTTTTGAACCGGTAGCACTATCGGATGAATTGCTGGCAGGCTTTAATTTAAAGCCCCTGGAAGCGTACAAAGGCAAAACAGATTACATGCTGGTCTTTGAAAAAGAAAGCGATATCCGGGCGATCGTACCAGGCTTTCCTGAGATCGCCAGGCTGCAGGCCCGTGGCGTGATCGTGACGGCTAAAGGAGATCAGGCAGATTTCGTTTCCCGCTTCTTTGCGCCGGCCGTAGCGGTGGATGAAGACCCTGTTACCGGTTCTGCGCATACCACCCTTATTCCTTACTGGGCCAAAAAACTGGGGAAGAATGAACTGACCGCTATGCAGCTGTCTAAGCGCACCGGCCAGCTGCAATGCAGGTACCTGGGTGACCGCGTAGAAATAGGCGGCTATGGGCAACTGTATATGGAAGGGGAAATCGTATTTGCTTAAAGCACATGGATCTTATTGCGTAGTATCCGCCGCTCTGTTTCTGATTGTGTTTGGGTGATCGCCGTTTCAAAATACTGTTTTGCTGCTGCAGGAAGTCCCAGCCTTGCATAGAGCTCTCCCAGCAAGCTATTGTAGAGGTAGAAGGATGTGAGCTTCGGAAGATCGCTTATTTGCTCTAATTCCTTCAGTGCTGCTGCCGGCCCGTATACCTGCATAACAACAACCGCCCTGTTTAATTCCGTTACCGCAGACGGCGCCATTTCGCAGAGATAATCATAATATTCCAGGATCCGTTCCCAGTTTGTCTGCGCGTAGCTATCCGCCGTGCAATGTTCATAGGCGATGGCTGCTTCGAGGTGATAGCGGCTGATCACATTGCCAAATGCTGCGCGCTCCATATAGGCGTTCCCGGAAGCGATCAGCTGCCGGTCCCACTTGCGGCGGTCCTGGTCTGGCAGCAGAATGATCTCCCCGCTGGTGGTGAGCCGGCTTTCCGTACGGGACGCATGGAAACACATCAGCGCCATTAAAGCAAAGGCGCCCGGTGTTTGCGTATAGTCATTCTCGGTAAGCAGGCGGCAAAGCAACATCGCTTCTTCCATCACATCCCTGCGGATCAGGTCTTCTGAATGCGTGGAGTTATATCCTTCGTTGAACAGCAGGTAGATGGCATTTAGTACCGCTTCTGTACGGTGCTGTATATCGGCAATGGAGGGGATCTCCAGTTTGATCCTGTTCTCGCGGAAGCATTCTTTTGTACGGTACAGTCTTTTGGAAATAGTGTCCTCTGAAGTAAGAAATGCTTTTGCGATCTCCGCGGTGCTAAAGCCACAAAGGGTTTTCAGGATGATGGTCACCTGGTTCTCTTCAGACACCCCGGGATGGCAGCAGGCGAACATCATACGCAGCATATCATCTTTTACAGGGGCTTCCTGCCAGAAATGGTCCATAGTTGCACTGAGGGAGTAGTTGGAAGTAAGTAAAACGCGTTCATCGTCGCTGAAATCAAATTGTACGGAATGCTTATTCCGCCGGATAATATCAATGGCCTTGTTCTTGGCCACGCGGAACAGCCAGGCGGAAGGGTTGTCTGGAATGCCTTTGTCGGCCCAGGACTGCATGGCATGCAGGAGGGTGTCCTGCACTACGTCTTCGGCAGTTTCCAGGTTCTCTGCGCCGAAGATCTTTGTGAGCACAGCCACCATCTTTCCCGCCTCGCGACGGAAAAGATGGTCTGTAAGCTGGTTGATATGATCAGGTGAAATGGCCAATGGATCAATTATTAGGTGCTACTTCGCGGATTTCCATCACCCCTTCGTATTCAAAAATGGGGTTGTCTTTGGCGATCGCTACGGCTTCTTCCAGGCTTCCTGCCCTGACGGTGACAATACCATTCACGATCTTTTCGTCTTCTGTCAAAGGCCCTTCACTTAGCAGCTGTTGCTTTCCACTCATCACTGCTCCGTTGCGTTGCAGGCGCACTACGCCATTCAGCTGGCCATTGCCGGCGATCTGCCCTATCCACTCCTTGGAGCGGAGCAGGATCTGCTGCAGCTCTTCCGGCGAGGCTTGCAGGAAGCGTGGCCCTACCCTGAATAATAACACGTAATCTTTCATGCTACCGGTTTTTAGGGTAAGACCATATCAGGAGGCAATTTCCCTGATCTCTGTACTAACGTCATCGTGCTCAAAGATAGGGCATCCTTTAGCGAGGCTAATGGCCTGATCAAGATCCGCTGCTTTGATAACGAGATAACCGGCAACAATCTCTTTGCCTTCGGCGAAGGGGCCATCGGTCAGCTGCGCTGCTTTACGGCCTTTCAGTACAGCCCCGGTGCCGCCGCCTACCAGTCGCTGGCCCTGCGGAACATGGCCGCTTTTCATCAGGCCTTCCATCCATGCCCTCCAGTTGTCGGAAATAGGCTGTCCGGGTTGAGAGGTGGGCACATACTGTGGTCCTCCGCGGAATAATAACAGATAGTCTTTCACTTTGTTAAGTTTTAGTGTTAATTAATTGCTTGTACACTTAAATGACGAATGAAAGAACAGGAATTTGGACATGCGTAATAAAATATTTTGCTAAGGTTTTGCTCTTTCATATTGCAGTGGCCAGTTGATCTTTTCTTTGAGCTCCTGTGCGGCCTGCAAAGGGAAATAAGGATTACGCAGAATTTCCCTTGCCATGAAGATCATATCTGCGTCACCGTTAACCAGGATGGTCTCTGCCTGTATAGCGTTGGTGATCATCCCCACGGTGCCGGTAAGTATCCCGGTCTCTTTCCTGATCCTGGAAGCGAAAGGCAGCTGGTATGCCGGTCCTACAGAGATATGCTGATGTTCTGAGAGGCCACCGCTGGATACATCCAGCAGGTCTACGCCTCTATCTTTTAACAGACGTGCCAGTTGTACCGACTCATCCAAATTCCAGCCGCCTGTTACCCAGTCTGTAGCGGAGATCCTGACAAAGAGCGGCAGTTCATCCGGCCAGACGGCTCTTACGCTGCCTATGATCTCGAGGAGCAAGCGGATACGGTTCTCAAAGCTACCGCCATAATTATCTGTACGATGATTGCTTAAGGGCGACAGGAACTGATGCACTAAATAGCCATGGGCCGCATGCAGCTCTATCACTTTAAACCCGGCCTGTAAGGCTCTTTTAGCGGCCGCTGTGAAGTCTGCAATTACTTTGCGGATACCATCGCTGTCCAGCGCTACGGGTGTAGGATACGTTTCAGAAAACGGTATCGCGGAGGGGGCAAAGGTGGTCCATCCGCCATGTGCTGCTTCCACTTTTCCGCGGCCTTTCCAGGGCACATTGGTGCTGGCCTTACGGCCGGCATGAGCCAGTTGTATACCTGGTATGCAGTGCTGTGCAGCGATGAACGAGGTGATCTGTAAGAGTTTATCAATATGCTCATCTTTCCAGATGCCAAGGTCATGCGGCGAAATCCTGCCTTCCGGCGATACTGCAGCGGCTTCGGTAATGATCAGGCCTGCGCCACCTGTTGCGCGTGTGCCCAGGTGAACCAGGTGCCAGTCGTTGGCAAAGCCATCGGTTGAAGAATACTGGCACATGGGAGATACCGTGATCCTGTTTTTGAATTGGACAGTCTTTATGGTAAGTGAAGAAAATAGTTGTGACATATGTTTCCGTTAAATGAACCTGCTGTTAAAGTAAATTTTTTTCGTCAAAATGCGCAACGTATAAAAATCTTCACTAACTTTGAAATACAAAGTGCTTTTAAAACTATGATTACACAAAACAAAAGGCTTATCGGCATCGTGCTCACCGTAGTGCTGATATTGCTGATCCCTTTGATTGCTATGCAGTTCACCAGTGAAGTAGACTGGTCTCCGTTTGATTTCCTGGTGATGGGTATCTTGTTGCTCGGTACCGGGCTTGCCTGTGAGCTTGTATTGAGAAAGGTGAAAAAGACAGCTTACAGAGTGGCGATTGTTGCGGGGATACTGGTGGCTTTACTGCTTATATGGGCAGAATTGGCGGTGGGTATTTTTGGGACGCCGTTTGCGGGCAGTTGAGAAAATTAATTCTTATTTGGCAATGAGTAAGCCGGTGACGAGGCCCAGCGCAACTCCGCCTAAACCGAACTTCAATGCATTGGCATTCCTTCTGCGCGCTTCTTTCTTCAGCTGTTCCTGGGTTTCGTCCAGCAATTTCTTTGTATTCTCAAGGCTCGCTGTAACTTTCTCCAAACGCCCGGAAGCATCTTTTAACCTGTTATCTGTTTGATCCAGGAATTTAAGGTTGCTGCTAACAAGCGAATCAAATTCCGCTTTGAGCTGCTGATAATAATTTTGCCTGATGTTCAGCAAGCTGTCTTTCTGGTGAATAATAGACATAAAAGAAAGCACGATCTCTTCACCGGAATTAGAGTCTAATCCCGGGCTTTCGTAAGACTGACGGTAAAGGGCAAAAGTGCGCTTATTGAGTAGATAGGCCGTATCATACAAGATAACGGCGTGATCGTTACGCTTCAGCGTATAAACGCGGAGCCCGGTACTGTCGCTGTAGATCTTTGCGGCTTGTTGTGCTGAAGCGGCAAAGCCGGACAAAAACATGATGGTGCAAGATATTGTCCTCAGTATATGCATATATTTCATGATGGTCAGGGAACTATTTCTATTACAGGTCGTGTTTTCTTCCGGAGTGTTTCAAGGGAATCCAGTTTATGCTTTAACTTTTCCCACTCAGCATCTATCCGCTTTTGCACGCCTGCTTCTTCCTGCTCCTTCTTTGTGTTGATGGTAGCCACACGGGTTTGCGTGTTCTGAACTGTATTTCTGAAGACGTTAAGGTCTGACCTTACACTGTCAATCCCGTTCTTTGCCGCAGCAACCTCCTTCATGGCGGCTTCAATCTGGCGCTGTGATAATTCTATATTCTTTTGGATCTCCTTCAGCTGGCTTTTTCCCATCCAGATCAGGATAACATTCAAAATAGTAACGGCCAGTACAACGATGATAATAATGCGTGGTGTTCTCTCCATTTAGGGGTCGTTAGTTAGCCAGGTAAAAGGGATTCATGTTATACACTGGATAAAAATAATGTTTTTTATATTCAAAATGATTTATTTTTGTTTGCATATCATTTCAGCCAAAATATATTCTATACCATGAAGCTAAGAGCAACCCCAGGCATAATAGTTTGCCTTTTCATTGTTTTGAAGGGACATTTGGCGGCAGGCCAGGAAGCGGGAGACACAACAGGTAAAAAAGATTGCTGTGATAAAGATGCGCAGACGTTTTTGTATTATGCCCTCTTAGGCCCCGAAAACATTAAAAAGGATACGATTTTCCTGGAAAAAAATGTTTATATCTACAAAAACAAAGTCAATAAGCAGTTATTCTTCAAGAAAAAAGACCAACCGCCTTTTCATATTCCGGCCTCTGCCTATAATGATCTCAGCGATTATATTTTCACGAATTTCCTGCCCACCGATGCTTATAAGATCCTGGAGCGTATGGCATCTATGAACGGACTGCTCAAAAATGCACGCCTGGGAATGGATATTGCCAGCCACCAATCCGGTGTACCTATCAACTGGACAAAGGTGAAGAAGGATACGGTGAACGCTCCAATACGCTTCGTGTTCATTCGTTCTACACTCGGCTATAACAATAACTTCGATCCAAAGCTGGAAGAACATTATAAAGCCGCCACCAGCAATGGCTACACAGTAGGCTTCTATCACAATTTTGTATTGAACAAAACCCGGCGCCAGGATTTTGTTCAGCATGCAAAAGACCAGGCCCATAAATTTGTGGAAGCGTACAAGAACAGGAATATCCCTGTTAAACCCATACTGGATATTGAAGTACATCCCACCTACGCCGTAGTGGAAAAACAATTTACACCGGCAGAAGTACGTGAGGCTACAAAAGCCTTCGTAGACATCGTAGAAAAAGAACTGAAAACAGATCTGATCATCTATACTTTTGAAAGCTTTTATAATACCTATCTTAAAGGATACTACGACAACCGGTATGTGTGGATAGCGCGCTATCCCCATACCCCGGAATTCGGCGACCGCCAGATGTACCCCGGCGCTAAAAATCCTTACCTGGGCATTTCTTACGATTTCGATAAAGAAGAATTCAACTATACACTGAAGAACAGGTCCATTGGCTGGCAATTCTCTGAAAGTGGACAGGTAGACGGTATCTCTAACAAGGTAGATCTGAACATCATCCTCGAAAAAGATTATCCGAAATGGTTACGCGGACAATAAGCTGGACCTGGATACTATTGTTCCTTTCGGTCCCCTTATTTGCGCAAAAGTTTACCAATCATGCGCTGATCATAGGTGTGGATAGCTATAAAGTGCTGTCCTCGCCATCACAGCTGGCAACGAATATAGACAGCGTGATCAGTTATGTAAACCAAAGCCCCTTTCATTTCCAAACAAAGATACTTCGCAATAATGCGGTATCACCAGCCGCGGTGAAGGAGGCATTCCGGAAATTGCCCCTTAATGAAGGAGATCATGTATTCATATACATGACAGGACACGGCGAGCAGGTTAAAGATCTGAACGGCGACGAAAAAGACCATTACGACGAAGCATTTGTTTGCCACGACGCTTCGCTTAAAGATGCCAAGGCGGACCATTCCAATATTTTGTTGCTGGATGATGAGCTGGACCTCTTATTGACAGACCTCCGGGAAAGAGCAGGTACAAGCGGCCAGGTGTTTATGGTAGTAGAATGCTGTCACTCTGCCACCATCAATAAAAATGGGCACGAATTGCCATTCCGTGACTATAGCCGGGAGTGGCAGGCGGCTTTTCTGAGCGAAAAAGGCGAACCCGCCGTACCAAAAGCGCCGCTGATCGTATTTTCGTCTTCCCGCGCCTCTAACGAAACAGCCACCGCATCCAACTATACACAGCGTTTCCTTACCACCCTCAACAAATTTCAATCGGGCTGCTATGCAGACCTTTTCTACCAATTTTACCTGCAACAGCGGAAGAATGAGCTGAACTATTCCGTTTCCGAGCAGACAGTCAATGTATATGCGGATTATGCAGATTACCTGCGCCTGGGAGTATTTACGGACTCCGTTTATCCCTACCGGGAACCTACGAGGGTGATCAATGTGGATGACGGCTACCCGGTGACGCCTTTGCTTGAGATCAACAAAGGATTGTACCAGGGCCTTACCAACGGATCTGTAGTAGAGATCAGCACTGGAGAGCAGCAGGTATGGAAGGGAAAAGTATCGCAGGTACAAAGCAGTACGGCCTGGGTGCAGCTGGATGCAGGCGTTGTGGCACCTGATCGGGAGAAACTATGGGAGATGGACGTTAAAATAGCTTATTATAACTTCGAGGATACCCTTTTCCTTGCTATTGATAAAAATCTGCCGAAAAAGTTATATAACGATATTAGCAGCATCGTTAAAAATGCCAGTTTCGCCAAGATCAACAAAGACACACAAAACGGCTATACCTTTTCTTACGTGGATGGGAAAGGTCTGTTCCTGAGAAGGAATAAGGATGGGAAAGCCCTGTTTCCTGTAACAGATATCCAGGCTGCCATCCTGAAATTGCAGATCAGCCGGTTTATCCGGCAGATAAGATCAACAGCTGCAAACGGTATCACCTTAAAGGTGATCCGTCAAAAGGATACGCTCACCGAGCGGCAAATGAGTTTACTGAGAAGAGGTGATCAACTCTACCTCTATGTGCATCCGGAGCAATTGAAGAGATCCACGTTTTACTGCCTGCTGCAGATGGAAGACGAATTCATCAAGCAGCTGGTGCCTGTAAATTTCCAGATCAATGACGGGGAATGTAAACTAAGCGCCGGAGAACAGTCAGACATCCTGATCGGCGAAGTAAAGGTAGGCAGCCTGGATGGCCAGTTCACCCTCGTTGCCAGCGAAAATCCCATAGATCTGCGGGAAGTGCTCTTTGATCCGGTTAACACCAAAAGCCGCGGTCTTGTGCAACACAGCTTCAACGATATAGAGTCACTGGTAAATACTTTGTTCCTGAACAGGAATGGCCAGCAGCACTTATATAACCCCGATCAGATCCAGGTGCACAACCTTGTGTACCGGATCTGCCAATAACCTGACGATGATGAGATTATGCTTATTACTGATAGGGATACTACAGCCGCTCTTTACAGCCGCGCAGATCAATTTTGTGCTTACGCATGAGAAGGTGCTGCCGCATGCGGATGCTACACTCTGGGATATCAGTGAAGACGAGCGCTATGTGCTGATGAGCGAAGAACGGGAAAGCCGGCCCGGTTATCTTGACAACCTGAAGGAAGAGAGCAGGAATTTTCTCTTCGTATATGACCTGTACCACGAAGAACCGGTAATTACTATCTCATCAAAAAGCCCATACGAGCTGGCCGGCGCCAAATTTAATAATGCATCAGACAAATTACTCCTTTATTACGAACCGGGCGGGCCAGCCAGCTCTCTGACAAAAACACGGCTACCTTACCAGCTTAGCATAAGCAATGGAAAATTAACTGTATCCACCTATCCCCTGCCGGTTGATGGAAATAAAGAGATCTCGGCATTCAGGATCTTCAGGAACTTGCTGATGGTGGAAGCGGGAAAGCGGTTCTATGACGAAGAGAAAACGATGTATGTGATGGACGTCAACACGCTGCAGCCGGTAAAAGACCTTTCAGAAGCCATCACAAAAGCGTTCAGAAAGGCATACAGATCTTACTGCCTGGTAGATGATGATAGAAAGACGGCATATGTAATACTGGGGCATGAACCGGAAAAGACTGGTACCAAATGCGAGATCATACAGTTCGGCTACTATAACAATGGCTGGAAAAAGAAATACACCAGTGAATTAACGACCTGGGATGACGCTATATTCGGTGGCAGGCCCGAGCCCCTTAATGGAGGAGATGCCGAGTATTACCTGACGAATGGCGGCATGCATATTATCACACTTTCTTACGGCGGATGGGGCTGGCCTTTTAAACTCAATAGAAATGATGGAGATGTGCAATTGAATGTATTCAACACAGCCACACGAAAATCAGACCGGCACGTATTCAGCGGGAAAAGCATAGGGCGCCAGGTAGATTCCCTGGTTGCAGCGCTTGGCGGATTGAATATGGACAATATCAGGCAGGGATATAGCTGCGGCAACTCCGGCTATAGCGGAAATTACCCCTTGGAAGTCTATGGTTTTAATGGCGATTCGCTGACTGCCTACAAAAAGGAAACAGAACGGATAGCGCTGGAAGACTTTACAGGAAATACCTTTACAAGAAAGAATAATATAGCCGTTGTTGGCAATCTTCTTGTGAATTTTAAAGAAGGTACAGCTACCCTGTTAAATCTCGCCCCTGCGCTGCGCGATGGTTCACACGAAACATCAAAAACACTTGACAGCTTCGAATCCTACGAGCTGATACGGGAATCACCCTTCAACATTGCGATACCGGCAATAAAATTCAGATTTAAAGACAGACTGGCCTGCAAGGATAAACCAGATCAGAAAGAAGAACTGTCTGAACTACATTTCTCACTCGATGACGAACGAATAGACAGCGGATGGAGGAACTGTAACACAAACAAGGCTTTTCTTGCACTAAAAGGACATGTACATGAAATACAGACAGATATTTTGCAGGATACAGTCATGCGGAGATTTGGAATAAAAGCAGGTGATGCACAACACAACATCGAGGAAATTTCATTCCGATCAATCAACTACCCGGATGTTTATATTAAGACCTACGATAATAAGCGCATCTCCCTCAGTCTTGCCTGGAATATGGAGCATAATACGGTCAGCAGGCTATATCACTATACCAGGAATGGATATGATGATATCTGGAGGAAGACCAGGGAAAGCGACTCCATCAGTATCTTCTGGGATATGCAGGAAGCAGTAAAAACCGATCCTGTATGGTCTACCGTGGAGCGCAGCACTACACTAAAGTTGTTTTCCTACAGCTATCAAAACGGACGTATATCCTTGCTTGATACCCTGCAGATAGGAGAAGGAGATCTGAAAGTCAATATGCTCGGAGATGCCTACGAATTTTATGAAGACCTGGGCCTGGCAGTTTTCGTATTCCGGCACCGCAACCGGCAGCGGGTGGTCGCATATGATGTAAGTGAACGAAAAAGAGTGATGGATGCTAACATTGCAAATTATGGTGACAATGATCTTAGTAAACAGCTACAACCGCTCATTCAGTATATTTTACAGCACAAGCCTTCCGCAAACAAAAACATTATTGACTGTCCCCTTTTCTCGACCCTGATCTATTCGCCGTTCTTAAACGGTGAGGCATGCAGGATAGACAAAAAAGAAAAACTGGTCACCCTTGCAACTGACCGGCAGATCTACTTTTTTAACATTGAAGGGGATGCCGTACATAAACTCAACAACTACAATTTTGAAGGGCTCCTCAACAAAATTGATTACGACAGACAGTTGCTCACAACATTGACGTCCGGGCAGGACAAGATCTATAGTGTATATAACCTGTTTTCCGGCAAGCTGCTGTTCACCGCAGACTTTGATGAACAAAAGGTACACTTTGAAGACACCAGCGGTCATTTTGCTGAGTTGTATAACATCAATAACGAAAGCCCCTCTACCAGCGACATGTTGCTTAACCGGCCCGATCTTCTGCTTTCTGCCATGAACAACAAGGATGAAAAGACCGGCTTTCTTTATGACCGGGTAGTAAAACTCCGGCAGTCCAAACTGAACAAAACAGCCATTGACGCAACAAGCCGGCCACAGGTGTACATTCTGAGCAGTAGCGGCATGAAGAAGCTTTATACATCCACTAATATCCTGAAACTAAAGATCAGGGCAGCCGACAGTTTGCATGCTATCAAAAAATACAATGTATGGATGAATGGAGTACCGATCTATGGGATCTCGGGCAAACCCCTCACGCTGCAGCAGAACGAACAGGAGCTGGACATACAGTTGGCTGAAGGCAGGAATATGGTACAGCTCGAAGTAATGAACAAAAGCAATGTATGGAGCAAAAGGGCGAGTTATCTTTGCTACTATGCCCCTGACAAACAAGCGCCCAGCCATATTTACTTTATCGGCATCGGCATGTCTGAATACCGGGATACTACAAAAATGCTCCATGCCAGCGCCGAGGATATCCGCGACGTGATCACCACATTCCTTTCACAAACCAAAGGATTCGTCGTTACAGATACGCTGATCAATACCCGCCTGCCTTTCAGGCAGCAATTAGCAGGTATCAAACAAAAGCTCATGCAAACGGGTATTAACGACAAAGTGATACTGATGCTGAGCGGGCATGGCCTGTTGTCCAGCGACAAGCTTACCTGGAATTTTGCAGGATATTATACGGACTTCAACCATCCGGATACCAGCACTACACTCACCTATGATGATATAGAAGGCCTTTTTGAAGGCATTCCGGCCCGTAATCGCCTCATCATGATCGATGCATGCCATGCGGGGCAATCTTATTTTGAGTATACCAGTGCCTCTCCTTTTGCGCAGGCGGATAATTATGCAGCAGATAAAACGAAGAAAGACGGCGGAGAACCTGATATATACAAAGACCTGCCATTCAATTTTGTAAGCGGCTTCTCCAGCTTTACACCGGCAGGCCGCTTTGCCCATATAGACTATGAGGCCTTTAAATTGATCACGGAAGCTTTTCCTGACTACAACCAGAACGGTTCGGTGGTGCTGACGGCGTCCCGCGGGGAACAAGCTGCCAAAGAAGGAGAAGATAATGGCCTGTTCACCCGTTCTTTTCTTAAAATATTCAATGCCAGCGCTCCGGGCACCTTAACCATCTCCCGGCTGATCGCTGAACTGCAAAAGGAATTTGCCGGTATGGAAGGACAGAAGCCATCCATTAAAGCTTTCAATCCCGCGGCAAACTGGCTACTGAAATAAACCGCCATTATATACAAAAAATCCTCATACATTTACAGCCCATTGACTATTAATATTTTAAATCATCCATCCCACCGCTCCCCTCTCGTTTTTCTTATACTTTCCCTATAAAAATTGCCAGCTCCCTGCCCTCGTTCTTTCTTTGTATACCGCCGATATCCATCTTCCATATCTCCATCCAAACCAACAAATAAATGTTATGAAAACACCTTTATTCCACGTGTTCGCCCTTCTCCTGTTGGGAGCAGGCGCCACCCTATCCGTACATGCACAAAGCGATGGCCTGCCACGCGGCGTTACTCAACTGCCTTATATACGCTACGAAGCAGAAGCAGCTACCCTGGGCAGCGGCGCCAGTCTGCAGCAATCGCCCCAGTTCATTCAGTCCGACATTGCCTCGGAAGCATCCGATCAAAAGTACGTCAGCCTGGGCAGCAACGGCGCCTCGGTAGAATGGGTACTCACGCAGGCCGCACAGGGCGTGACCGTTCGCTTTACGCTGCCGGATAACAGCAGCGGCAGCGGACAATCAGGCCCGCTGAGCGTTTATGTGAATGATGTGCTGGTAAAGACCGTCACTCTTTCCTCTTACTGGGCCTACCAGTACTTTAACGGGGAAGATCCCCAGCAAACGCCGGGCACTAAAACCTTTATGCGCTTCGACGAGATCCACTTCCGGCTGGATAATGCGGCAGCAGCGGGGAGTAAGATCCGCCTGCAGAAAGACAACAGTTCCCTTACCTATGGGATAGATTTCGTAGAGCTGGAGCCCATACCAGCTGCATTATCCCAGCCCGCCAATTATCTGTCGGTGACCAGTTACGGCGCTACGCCGGATGACCAGACAGATGATTTCGCAGCCTTCAACCAGTGTATCGCCGCTGCAGCTGCACAGGGCAAACATGTATACATTCCGCAGGGCCGCTTCCTGTTGAGCGATAAGCTGTCGTTAAATGTGACCAATATGAAGATCCAGGGCGCCGGCGTGTGGTATACGGAAGTTTATTTTTCTACCGACCGGCAGTTCTATGGCGGCATCATGGGGCGGGCCAGTAACGTGGAGATCTCCCACTTCTCCATGAACACGGCCAATAACGACCGGCTGAAATATGATGAGCCCAATCCACGCGTGCCTGCAGAAAAGTACAAGATCTACAAAGGCTTTATGGGCACCTATGGCGCCAATTCCTATGTGCACGATATGTGGGTAGAGCATTTTGAATGCGGCTTCTGGCTGGGCGGCTACGATCCTCCCTATCCCATAGACATCACCACCAATATGGTGATCTCCAAATGCCGTATCCGCAACAACTATGCAGACGGCGTCAATTTCTGCCAGGGCACTTCCGGTTCTGTGGTAGAACAGTGCAGCCTGCGCAACAACGGCGATGATGCATTAGCCATCTGGCCTGCCAATGCTGCGGGCAATAACCAGACCTGCCGGAATAACATCTTCCGTAACAACACCATTGAGAACACCTGGCGGGCCGGCGGTATCGGCATCTTCGGCGGTACTGGTCATGAAGTGCACCACAACCTGATCAAGGACGGCGTAGGTGGATCCGGTATCCGCTTTACGAATGATTTTGGCGGCTTCACTTTTGAATATCCCGGCGATGTGATCCGTGTGTATGAAAACACCATCAATGGTTGCGGCACCAGCTATGATCTCTGGAACCAGAAGCGGGGCGCGGTTGAGCTCTACGCCAACACCGGTATTTTCAATTTGCAGTTTGATAATAATTCCATCCTGCGCTCGCAGCGCGATGCCGTGCAGCTGTTTGGCAACAACATCCATGACCTGGTCTTCAATAACACTATTATTGATGGCACCGGCCTGGATCCCATTACCCGTGACGTACCCGCTGATGTATATGGCGGTTTCGGCATCTACTGCCAGGCTAATTCGCAGACAGCCACCTTTAACAACCTGACTGTCACCAACGCGGAATCCGGCACTTACATCAACCGTAACACCAATTTCCAGCTGATCATACAGAATGCCAATATCCCCGTTACAGGTGTCAGCATTATTTCGCCTGCGGCAGATACTACCCTGGCCATGGGACAATCTGTTACACTGCGAGCGGCGATACAACCGGTAGATGCTACCAATAAGAACATCAGCTGGTCCAGCTCTAATACTGCTGCCGTGACTGTGGATGCCAACGGTAAAGCGACCGCTGCAGGATTAGGCACTGCCACGATCACCGCAACCACACAAAGCGGATCGTTTACGGCTACGCGTAAGATCTCTCATTGTACCAGGTGTGAATGTCATTGCTACAGATGCCGCTGCAGCGGAAGGTGGCAACACCGGTATGTTCACCATCAGCACACAGGGTATTACGCAGCCTGTTACTGTAGGCTACACCCTTAGCGGTAGCGCCAGTGCGAATGACTATACTGCCAGTCCGGCGCTCACTGGTTCCGTTACGCTGAGCCCTTCCAGCCAGTCCGCTGCTATAACCATTACACCTGTTGATGATGCCAGCTTTGAAGGCCCGGAAAACCTGCGGCTTACTTTAAATCCCGGCAGCGGTTATAACCGCGGCGGCGATACCAGCGCAGTGATCACCATTGCGGATAATGATAACCCGCCTTGCACTTCGCCCGTGATCGCGCAGGTATCCGGCGCAGCCCCGGTGATAGACCAGACCATAGACGCAGCCTGGAGTGTAGCGCCGGCAAAGAGTATCAGCAATGTAACACTGGGCGGTATGCCGGGAGATTATTCCGGCAAATGGCGCGCATTGTATGATAACACCAACCTGTACCTGCTGGTGGAGGTGAACGATGCTACGCGCATCAATGACTCCGGCAGCAGCTGGTGGGAAGACGATGTGATCGAGCTCTTTGTGGATGCGGACAACAATAAAGGCGCATCCTATGATGGTGTGAATGATTTCCAGCTGGGTTTCCGCTGGAACGATAATACGGTGCAGGTAGGCGGGAACTCTGTAAACCGTACCGCAGGCATCAATTTCCGTGAATACGCCACCAGCAGCGGTTATAACCTGGAAGTTGCCATTCCCTGGTCTACACTGGGTACTACTCCTGCCCTGGGTAAAGCCATCGGACTGGATGTGCAGGTGGATGACGATGACAACAACGGTACCCGCGACGCACAGATCGCCTCCTTTGCCACCACGAGTATGGCCTGGTCTGATCCGCGCTTGTTCGGCACCGTTTATCTTACCAGCTGCAGCGGTAATAATAATCCGCCTGACCCACCGGTTGATTCTGCGGGTAAAGTATATGCCTTGCGTATAAACAGCACCGTTACTGTTAATGGCAGCCTGAGCGAAAGTGCCTGGAACCTGAGCAGGTCTATTGCTAAGAATACTGTCAACACGACAAATAACACGGCCACATTTGGTGCATTATGGGACAATAACAACCTGTACATCGGCGTTAAAGTACTCGACGCTTCCCTGTACAACGATTCTCCCGACGCCTGGGATAATGATGCAGTGGAAATATACATTGACGCCAACAATAACAAGCTGTCGGTGTATGATGGCAAAGATAACCAGTTCATTAAGACCTATAACAGCAGCGGCCTTTTTACCAAAGTAGCAGTTAGCGGCGTACAGCACGCCTGGGCTGCCATCCCCGGCGGTTACAGTGTAGAAATAAGCATTCCCTGGTCGCAGCTGGGCCTTACTCCTGCAGCTGATCTGGCTATTGGTTTCGATGTGGGTTATGATGATGATGATAACGGCGGCGCACGCGACGGACAAGCAGTATGGTATGGCAACCTTAATAACTATACGAATACCAGTGCCTTTGGTACCCTGATCCTCTCCGGCGCCAGCACTACTGCGGCGAAGGAAACAGGCCTGTTTATATCCGGCGAAAAACTGCCATCGGCAGAAAAAGCTGCATTACTGATCTCGCCTAACCCCGCTACTGCAGGACAAGCTAAAGTAACGCTCTCCGGGCTGCAGGGCGGTGGCGCCTTACAGGTGTTTGACCTGCAGGGTAAGATGGTGCATACAGAACGGCTGCAATCGCAAACCACACTGGACCTCAGCCGTTTGCCAAAAGGAATGTATGTAGTAAAATATGTGATCGGTAACATTGCTATCAATAGTAAACTATTGATCCCTTAGCCTTGAAGACGTGATGTTGTGGAGCCCTCCGATGGTTGACGGGGGGCTTCTTTAGCTTTTAGCAGTTGGCTATTAGCTCTTAGCTGGCGCGACAGATAAAAAAGCAGGATTTCTTAAGGGCCCTTAAGGGAAGATGATTAGCTTGCGCTCATGAATAAATTTGATCTGGAATTAAACCCGCTGGTGCCGGCTAATTGGGAGCAGTTTGAATCCCTGATGGGTGAAAAAGGAGGTTGTGGAGGATGTTGGTGCATGGTGTTCCGGTTACCAACGAAAGCGTTTGCAGCCAATAAATTTGATGGCAATAAAGATCTGATGAGAGGTTTGGTGCGTGCAGGTAAACACACGGGCCTGATAGCTACTTTGCATAAGATACCTGTTGGATGGATTGCCCTGGCGCCCAGGGAAGATTATATCAAGATCGAGAACAGCCGGAGCTTTAAAAGGATAGATGATCAGCCGGTGTGGTCTATTACCTGTTTTTTTGTTAAGAAGGAATACCGCAGGAAGGGTCTTTCAAAGCGCTTAATAGCAGCAGCGGTGGCCTATGCCCGGAAGCGCAAGATCAAAGTGCTGGAAGCCTATCCGGCGATACCGTATGATGATAAGGTGCCGGCGCCTTTTCTGTGGGTGGGGATATTATCGGCTTTTACCGATAACGGGTTTAGTATTGTGCAGCAAAATGGAAAAAGCAGGGCGATGGTGAGGCTGCAGCTTACCTGAAATTCCTGCCATCAGGGAAGAGCATTTCTATGTTGGCTTCTTTTCCCTCTTCTGTTGCAGAAGCCGTCAACCCACGTAATAACTTCGATGCATCATTACAGCTGCTGAGGATCACATGGACCACCTCTCCTTCCTTTTGCAGCTTGCCTTCTACCATCAACAATCTCGCAGGCAATATCTCTTTCCTGAATTGATCGAATAACTTTTCAAACACTACCAGGTTGGCAGTGCCGGTTTCATCTTCAATAGTAATAAAAAGGATGTTGTTGGCAGTGCCCGGCCGCTGGCGTACCAGTACCAGTCCGGCAACCTTTACCAGTGCGCCGTCGCTCAGATTGTCCAGCTCTTTGATGGGTATCACATGCAACAGTTCCAGCTTCTCGCGAACAAAGCTCACCGGGTGAGCTTTCAGGGACAAAGAAGTAGCTGCATAATCATGTACTACATGCTCAGACAAACGCATCTCCGGCAGTGCTGCAGGCGCTTCAACGGCGCTCTCTGAAGGCAGGCCTGTGAATACCCCTATAGGACGGTCGTGCAAGGCAGATACTTCCCATAATGCACGCCGCCTGTCCAGTCCCATTGACCGGAAAGCATCCGCATCCGCCAGTTTCTCGATAGCAGTTTGCGGTACACCGGCATCGCGCAAAGCGTGAACATTAGTATAGCCGTTTCCCCTGGCGGCAACCAGTGCCTGCATATCATCTTCCCGCAGGCCCTTTACCTGGCGAAAACCCAGGCGGACTGCATAAGGCTTGCTTTCCTTGTTTTCAATCGAATTATCCCAACCGGAAAGATTTACATCTACCGGCCTCACTTCTACCCCATGCTTTTGCGCGTCTATCACGATCTGCGCCGGCTGGTAGAAACCCATGGGCATACTGTTTAACAATGCGCAGGCAAATACATCCGGGTAATAGCATTTGATGTAGGAAGATACATAGACGAGTAAGGCAAAGCTTACGGCATGGCTTTCGGGGAAGCCGTAGCTGCCGAAGCCTTCCAGCTGTTTGAAAATACGATTGGCGTATTCGGGAGAATAACCTTTTTTAATCATACCCTGCACCAGCTTCTCTTCGAAATTCGAGACCAAACCTTTTGCTTTAAAAGTGGCCATACTACGCCGGAGCGCATCTGCTTCCGTGGGGGTAAAATTTCCGGCTACCATGGCAATCCTCATGGCTTGTTCCTGGAATAAGGGAACACCTAGTGTTTTATGTAATATCTTTTCTAACTCATCGGAAGGATATTCAACAGGTTCCTGGCCATTTCGCCGGCGCAAATAAGGATGCACCATATCTCCCTGGATAGGCCCGGGCCGTACAATGGCCACTTCTATTACCAGGTCATAAAACACCTTTGGCCTTAAGCGTGGTAGCATAGCCTGCTGTGCACGGCTTTCTATCTGGAATACACCGATGGTATCTGCATGGCTGATCATTTCATATACGGCGGGATCATCTTGGGGTATATTGGCCAGCGTGTAATCCTTATGGTGATGCGCTTTCAATAAATTGAAAGCCTTCCGTATACAGGTCAGCATACCTAAGGCCAGCACATCTATCTTCAGAAATCCCAATGCCTCAATATCATCTTTGTTCCATTCAATACAGGTGCGATCTTCCATACGGGCGTTCAATATAGGACAGAGATCTGTCAGCTTGCCTTCCGTGATCACAAAGCCGCCTGTATGCTGTCCCAGCTGACGTGGAAAGCCCATGAACTGTTCTGTAAGCGCTATCACCTTACTGAGGTGCGGATCTGTAGGATCTAATCCCTGTTCAATGATACGTTTTACATCTATACCATCATCCCTATAATGCCAGCCTGCTCCTGCAAGGAGGTTGAGCGTATCGATGGAAAGCCCCATGGCTTTCCCTACATCACGTACGGCTCCTTTCTGATGCAATTCGGTCACAGTGGCTACAATAGCAGCCCTGTCACGGCCGTATTTATTATAGATGTACTGCATTACTTCTTCCCGGCGTTCATGCTCAAAATCCACATCGATATCCGGCGGTTCGTTACGCGCAGCGGAGAGAAAACGTTCAAATAATAAGTCAAATTTTTCCGGGTTAACAGAGGTGATGCCGAGGCAATAACAAACCGTGGAATTAGCCGCGGATCCACGGCCCTGGCACAGGATATCCTGGCTTCTGGCAAAACGTACAATATCGTAAACGGTGAGAAAATAAGATGCATAGTTTCGTTCTTCAATAAACTGTAGCTCCTTTTCAATGTTGGCATGTGTCTTTGCGGGGATCACATTACCAAACATTTCATTTGCTCCCTTATACACCAGGAATCGCAGCTCCTCCTGCGGTGTGCGGCCTTCCGGCACTACTTCTTTCGGATACACATACTGCAGTGTATCCAGGGAGAACTGACAGGCATCCGCTATTTCCTGTGTGCGGCGGATCGCATCAGGATAATTGCGGAACAGGCGGCACATCTCTTCTTCCTGCTTCAGGTACCTTTCTGCATTCTCATGCAAACGGTAACCTGCGTTATAAACAGTGCATTTCTCCCGGATGCAGGTCAATACATCCTGCAACTGCCGCCGATCCGGGTAATGGTAATGTACATCATTGGTGGCTACCATGGGAACATCATAACGTTCGGAAAGCTGAAAAAGGCGATGCAGCTTTTTCAGATCATCTCCCTGGTAAGAACGGATGGCGCCCAGGTAAAGCTGAGCGCCCAAAGCTTCGCGGTATGTTTTCAAGGACTGGATAAAAGCCTTGTCAAACTCAAACTTTTCATTTAATGCAGCAGGCGGCACTACAATAAATTTCATTCCTTTCGCATGCTCAAAAACATCTGCTTTATACAGATCGCATTTACCTTTCTCGGTACGGAAATTACCTTTGGTAAGCAATGCAGAAAGCCGTCCATAGGCTGCTTTATCGGTAGGATATGCCAGCAGGCTGGGGCCATCCAGCAGGTCCAGCCGGCAGGCGGGAATAAAACGAATGCCTTTCTCCTTAGCGGTAACATGCGCGCGTACAATACCGGCAAGCGTATTACGGTCTGTAATCGCAATAGCAGTATATCCGTAGATCGCGGCCTGTTCTACCAGCTCTTCCGGGTGTGAGGCGCCCCGCAGGAAGGTGAAATTGGAAGTGACCTGCAGTTCTGTATATTTCAATATTTCTGTTCTTGCTTTCATGAAAAAAAACCATGGATGAACCATGCATTTGATTTATCAGCATCATAATGGCCTGAGCGGAAAAGCCAGTAACGCCGGCCTTCCTGGTCTTCTACGGAATAATAGTCGCGGTGCTCTCCTTCCTCCAGCCACCATTCACGTTCAATGCGCTCGGGCCCGTCTGCCTTCTTTATCTCATGCACCACTCCCTTATAGCGGAACAGCATGGGCGGATAATCAGGTATAGGTGCAGAAACAAATACCGGCTCCGGTTGTGCTAAGAGACGGATGGGCCGGGGCCTGTCTGTACGCCAGGGTATGGCCGGTCTTTCTCCAAGCGAAGCTGCCAGCTTGATAGAACGTTCGGGCCAGTGATGTTCGTCGGGCACATAACGGCGAATGCCATCTTTGGCTGCCTTTGCCGCCAGGCGGTCCAGCAATTCAGCCAGGCCTGCATCTTCCATTACACCGGCATCCCGCCATAGCGCTTCCTGCGAGCTTGTTACATCCTCTACTTTGGGCGCTTCCAGTACAAACAGCTCAATACCCGGATCAGGGCTGATGCCGTTTATTGTAAGCTCAAACAGCTTGAAAAGATGATCCACATGGTGCGAAGCACGGTTGGTGCCGATAGCTGTCTGTTCTATTTTACCATCCATGCGGTAACATTTGAGAACGGCGCTACGCATGCCTTTGCCCTCCTGCTGCAAACGCTGGCACAGTGTATTTAACAGGCGTTCCAGGGCTATTTCAATTCCTTTGCGGTTGATGATCGGCTCCAGGCAAGGCAGCCGTTCCTGGTAAGGCTCAACAGGCACTAAAGGCTGAATGGTTTCCTGTTCCATGCCGATGGCCTGGTCCAGCCGTAAGAGCATCTCAACACCAAAACGCCGCCGCAGGGCAGAACGTTGCATGCCAATAAAACTGCCGATATGGTGAAGGCCCAGTTTGAGCAGGCGCTCCACTACCGGCGCTTCCAGGCGTAAGGCAGCCGGTGGCAGGGCCAGTAAAGCCGCCCGCTGTTCGCCGGCAGGAATGATGGTAGTGATCTCTTTTACGGAATGCGCCACTGCCCATGCAGCGCCAATGGTATCTGCCATGGCGGCGCGTACATGATAGCCGGCATTTTTCAATCGTGTGGTAATATCTTCCAGGTAGGGTTGTTCTCCTCCCCAGAGATGCGCACAGCCGCTGGCATCAAGGATCAGCCCATCGGGCAGGTCAACCGCTGTCAGGGGGGTAAAACGGATGCACCATTTGCCCAGCGCATCCAGGAGCTTTACTGCTTGTGCAGGCATATCGTCTATCACCTGTAAAGATGGATGAACAGCCCTTGCATCTGCCACGGCCATGCCTGCTGCAATACCCTGCCATTGCGCAAGGGGATTGGCTGCCGTGATGATCATCCGGCCATGATCAGGCGCTGCGAGTACAAAAGCGGTATTACGCAGTTCCGGCCGGCGGATGGAAAACCAGTCCGTCATTAAGTGCGGAAACCATATGTTGACAAAGCGTTGCGGCATAGACTTTTAAACTCTCAAACGTGTTTCATGTTCAGGCCCGGCAACAGCAGGAGTTGTTAACAGCTTACACCTTCCGCCGGACCATTCCACCTGCCAGACACCCGGCCGGCCGTTACGGATCTTCAGCAGCGCTACCTGCCAGCGGGGAAAGCCAATGCCCGGCATTCCCTCTTCCAGCTTACTGGGCAAGGGTGTGATCTGCCAGCGGGAAACACAGGCGGTCACCCCTGCGTAACGGGGCTGGTGACGGATAATAAAACCCGTCACGTTGCTTTGTTCCACCGCCAGCTGCAAGCGCCGGGAGGCCATAAAGCTGAGCTCTTTTATTTCTCCGACCACTGCTGCCAGTCCTTTACATTTCAATGCTTCCTCCATTGCCCAGAGCACATCCTTTTCCCGTTCCATGGTCACAAAGATGACCTGGTCAGGTTCAATCCCAAAAACTTTCAATGCAGGAGGAAATAGTGAGCGTGCAGTACTGATCCATACACAGGCCCCGGTATTTTGCATCAGCCGGCCCAATAAACCGCTGATAAAACCGGCCGTTGCGGCGGAATGTTCTGCCGCGCCGCTTATGAACTCATGTACTGCATCTGTAGGAAAAGTAGCGTTGGGGAAAGCATGTTTGATAGGCCCTAAGCCAAGATCTGCCGCAGTGCTTTTCGCGGTAGACCTGAAACCTTGCAGGGCAAGAATATCCCTTTGCAATTGCGCAATAATATCAGCTTTGCTCCCCCCCATGGGTAAGATTACGGTTTAGAAATTACAAACTAACTTGTTTAGCAAACATACTAAATTTATTAGTATTTCTTATGGCTTATTTTTTGGACGGCCCTTCAGTATGAAGATCAACAGGTTCCTTTCAGGATGGCTGATAATTGTTACTATTCATGCTACAGCCCAAACATCCGCCGGCTTTAAAACTCTTGCGCCTGGTGTATATCAAACACAAGGGGGAGCACCGGACCGCTTCACGCCGTCTGCCTTGCGCGCATCCCGGCCTTTACTGCCCGCCATGCAGGATTTGCCTGCAGGTAGCCCTGCATTCAAAGCCAGTGATATTAAGATCAGCATCACGGCAAGAGGATGTATCGTGGAAATTCCCCTGAAACCTAATGAGCACATCTATGGTTTCGGCCTTCAGATGAACGCTTTTGACCATAAGGGTTTAAAGAAACGGCCTATCGCTAACGACAACCCGCTGAATGACCTGGGGCTTACGCATGCGCCGGTGCCCATGTATATTTCTTCTGCGGGTTATGGCATCCTGATCAATACTTTAAGATATACCACCTTTTACTGTGGCACGAACCGCAAAAAGAATACGGCACTCAAACAACCCAAGGCAGATAGTCTGCAACGTGGACAACAATCTGTGGCATCATTGTATAAAAAGGGAGAAGGTAGTTCCGGCTATGTAACCGTAGACATTCCCGGCGCTAAAGGAATTGAGGTACTGGTATTTAACGGGCCTTCCATGATGGATGTGATCCGGCGTTATAACCTGTTTTCGGGCGGAGGGGCGTTACCTGCCTTGTGGGGGCTGGGCGTAAAATACCGGGTAAAGGCAGATTTTAAAGAAGAGGATGTATACCGGATGGCCGGGTATTTCAGGCAGCATCATATTCCCTGTGATGTGATCGGACTGGAGCCGGGCTGGCAAAGCGCATCTTACTCCTGCTCCTATGTATGGAACCCGGTTAATTTTAAACGGCCGCAGCAGCTGACAGACAGCCTGCGGCAGCTGCATTACCAGCTCAACCTTTGGGAGCATGCTTTCATCCACCGGGTATCTCCTTTATACCCCGTGCTCGAAAAGCAGTCGGCCGATTACCTGGTTTGGGAAGGACTGGTGCCGGATTTTATCAACACGGCTGTCCGTCGCAACTTTGCGACCTATCATGATACCGCATTGATCAGCCGCGGGATCAGCGGCTTCAAGCTGGATGAATGTGATAATTCCAATCTTACAAGGGGCGATAAAACCTGGAGCTTCCCGGAATGCAGCCAGTTTCCCTCCGGTATTACGGGCGAACAGATGCACCAGACCTTCGGCAACCTCTATTGCCGCAGCCTGTACGAAATATATGAGCAACAGAACCGGCGTACCTATTTTGATATCCGTTCACTGGGCGCTTTTGCGGCTCCTTTCCCCGCAGCGCTGTACAGCGATACCTATTCACACCAGGAATACATCCGGATGATCCCGAACGCCGGCTTTAATGGCCTGTTATGGTCGCCGGAAGTAAGAGAATCAGGTTCTGTAACAGAACTGATCCGCCGTACCCAAACCGCTGTGCTGGCAGCGCAAACGGTTTTTAACAGTTGGTATCTTAAAAATCCGCCCTGGCTGCAGACGGTAACAGACCTGAATAACAAAGACAGTCTCTTGCCACAGGCTTTGGCCATAGAGGATATCATCCGTCAGCTGCTGCAATTCAGGATGGCCCTGGCGCCTTACCTGTATAACGCATTTGCACAATACGCGCAAAAAGGCATTCCGCCCTTCAGAGCGCTGGTAGTAGATCACCCGGATGATCCCAATGTGTATAATATTTCTGATGAATATATGATAGGAGCAGGTATACTCGCGGCTCCACTGGCTGATAGTGACAGCAGCCGGACGGTATACCTGCCGGCAGGTAACTGGTATGATTATAACACGCATAAAAAGTACGCCGGCGGCCATACTTACACCTTCTACAACGCTTACAATGAAATACCCGTATTTATTAAAGAAGGGACGATACTGCCTATGGCGAAACCGCTGCCTTATCTTGGCGGGCAGGGTTTCGACATCACCTGCTACGTGTTTGGCGACGGCCCCGCTACAGGCGGTTTATTTGAGGATGACGGTGTTAGCAATAATTACCGGAAAGGAAAATACAATAGCATACTACTGAGCTGGAACAATGGGCAGCAGCTCATCCAACATACACACCAGGGATATGCGGATAGCTTATATCATATTGAAAAGTGGGTACAGATAAAGTGAATCCATTAATTGAATACACCATGAGAAACATGATCAGTTTTACGGCCTTGTTGTTCTCCATTATCACGCTGTCGGCCTTAATGGCTCACCTGCTGGCGCTGCCGGCCAAGATCCATTTATCAGCACAGGATTACCTCACCGTACAGGGCATCTACAGGGGTTGGGCATGGCTGGGGGTATTTGAGCTGGCGGCTATTATATTCATGGTGGTATGGACCATACAGGAATATCACCATAACGAGCGCTTTGCCTTTCTGTTTGCAGCAGCGTCCTGCCTGATCATAAGCACAGCCATCTTTTTCCTGTTCACTTTTCCGGCGAACAGGGCTACCCACAACTGGACTAAGCTCCCTTTGAACTGGGGAGAGCTCAGGATACATTGGGAATATTCTCATGCAGTACGTGCATTGTTAAACCTGGTAAGCGTTGCGCTTTTGCTGATCATGCTGCTGAGAAAGAACGATTAGCTTTGTTCTATCAGCTGTATCCCTGTTTTGGTGAACGCGATCTTATGCTGCTTATACAAGGCGCCGGTAACCATCTTGAAGGTTTTCTTGCTCATGCCGAAGAAAGCGTAGATCTCCTCAGGATCTGATTTATCATGGTAAGGCAGGTAGCCATTATTCTCCTGGAGCAGCTGCAGGATCCTGCCGGTTTCATCTTCCACTTTCTTATAGCCGGCTTGTCCGGCTACCACATCAATCCTGTTCTCTTCCTTGATCTTCTTTACAAAGCCCTGCAGGCGGTCGCCGATGTCCACCGGGCGGAACACCTCATTAAAATGCAGCAGGCCGGTATGCTGCTGGTTGATGATGACCACGTAACCAATGTCTGTACGCCGGTAAATGATCAGGTCTACCGGGTCCATTTCCTTTACGGTGAGGTGCTCATTACTCAGATAGGGGTCTATTTTCTCCGTGGCGGCAATACGGCCGCTGAGATTATCTATGTAGATCTTTACCAGGTATTCCTGGCCTTTATGCATACGGGTAAGCTGTTGTGATTTAGGCACAAACAGGTCTTTTGCCAGGCCCCAATCAAGAAATGCTCCCTGCTCAGTAACATCTACTGCCTTCAGGTTCACAATATCGCCTACGATACCTTTAGGCCGCTCCGTGGTAGCGGTCAGCCTGTTCTCAGAATCATGATAAAGGAACACTTCCAGCTCATCACCCGGTTTAGCCCCGGCCGGTACATATCTTTTAGGCAGGAGTATTTCCTGGTCTCCTCCGTCCATAAACAGTCCGAAATCAGAGCTTTTCTTCACTTTTAGCCTGTTATAGGCGCCGATGGTAATCATTTATTAAGTCGTTAGTCGTAAGTCGTTAGTCATTAGTGATAAAGGCGGCCAAGACCGCAGTGATCAACACAAAGGTACAATATCGAAACTGTAATTTATTAAGGTTTGTTTATCAATAATTTACAAAATTCACCTCGATTACTAACGACTAACGACTTATGACTAACAACTTTTTTTCAAGCCTACTGACATAAGGCTGTCACTTCCCCATTGTTGCTTTGTATCATAAAACAAAAACTATGTTACAAACTGCAACTATCACCCAAACTTCCGCCAACCTTGCCACCCTTACACGTGACTATGCAGCCTACAACCACTGGGCTAATGAACAGCTGGTCAACTGGCTGAAAGACAAACCAGCTTATCTGCAGGAGGAAGCCGTAGCATCGAGCTTCTCCGGCATCAAGCAAACCTTATATCATATCCTGCAGGTACAGGAGTTCTGGCTTTCGAGCCTGATAGGCGTAACGCCCGAGCTCACCTATGGCGCCGTTTTCATGGGCAAGGTGGAAGACCTGTATGCTGATATCCTCGAACAGTCTGCACAATTTGTACAGCACCTGCAATCCCTGAGCGATGAGGAGCTGGCGGAAAACTGTTATGTGAATATTCCTTTTGTAGGAGAAGTGAACCGCCCGGTATTCGAGATCGTTCAGCACACCATGAACCACAGTACTTACCACCGCGGTCAGCTGATCACCATCGGACACCACCTGGACTGGCACGATGCGCCCATGACAGATTATATGTTTTACCTTTTAATGGCTAAATAAATACGTTGCAAATGTGATAGAAATTCGTTTAATTCGTTGAACCTACCCTATCACCATGACCAACTGCAAAAACTGCGGTGCAACACTTACCGGTAAGTACTGTGCACAATGTGGGCAAAAGGCCTCGGTAAGCCGCTTCACCCTCTCAGAGCTGATACATGAGCTGTCTCATAGCATCACACATGTAGAAACGAATATTCTGGGGCTGACTGCGGCCCTGATCTCCCAACCCGGGCAAACTGCGCGTAATTACCTGGAGGGGCAGCGTAAGAAATATTTCAACCCCTTCATTTATTTCCTGATCATGCTGGGTTTGCAGAGTGTGGCATTTTCGCTGGTACATCATGCACCGCCGCATGCCAGCCCGGCGCAGCTGGAGGCTTACGAGATGCAGTCGTTCGTCTTCAAATATCTTAAGATCTTTTTCGTATTCCTGCTGCCGGTCAGCGCGCTGCTGATGTACTTATTCTACCGGCGGCACAATTATGCAGAATACTGTGTGATCAATGTGTTTATAGCAGGCACGATCTCTTTATCCCATGTTCTGCTGTACTTATTGCTGGGCAGCAGTATGGAAACAGACAGCAGAACGATGCTGTATGTACAACTGCTGATAGCGATCAGTTACACTACGTTTATGGTAAGTGGTCTATACCGCGAAATACCTTTGTGGAAAGTGCTGTTGTACCAGTTGATCATTACCATCCTGTATTACAGCTTTAACGTGGCGCTGGTGGTGCTGGCCATTAACTTATTCAGGCATTAGCGGATGCAATAAACAGCAAATTACTAGTTCTTTACAAAGGTCAGCGATTCTTCACTGGCGGAATTATCATCCTCCAATTTGATCTCAGTGGCGCTGATGGAGACGACCACCCAGTTATCAGTTAATTCGCCCAGCGGTTTATTGGCGTCTGTTTTAGCACCAAAATCGAGGTTGAAGCGGGTAACGTCGCTGTTAATGCTCCATGTTCCCTGCTTGCTATTGCCGCCAGATGTAGCCATTGCCGTGCCATTGGCAGCAAAAGAGAAAGTATAGCCGTTGAAGTCAGCCGTTTCATCATTGCCGCTATCCGTAAACAGGGCAACATGCCAGCTTCCGCTGGTGATCTCCGCCGTGTTCCGGGGCGAATTATTATCATCATCACTGCAGGAAAAAACAAAAAGGCATAGCAAACCCGTATAGAAAAGATAAGCCCATTTACGCATACAGATTGTTTTGGCGTAAAGTTACAGAAATGGCGGCAATGCACGCCTGAGGCGGTCAGCGGGAAAATGACCATCGTCAGGCGTGTGGGTTTACGCTCCTAAATAGAAATGAAAACTATCTCCTCTTAAGCCTACACGCATTGCTTCAAGGGCGATCACCTCATAAGGCGGGATGTTGCCCAGGTTGGCATTACAGCCTACCAGGTCGAGGAAATACAGCTGCTGGTTCTTCAGCGGGGCTTCCCATATGATTTTTTCGTGTGGGATCTGGGTAAGGATCTCCTGCACCAGTCCTTCGCGCACTTCACCGGAATCACGGTAAATGCCCACGGTACCGCCCTCACCAGCCTCGGCAACAATATATTGTGCCCCTGCTTCCATTTCGGCCTTCATTACTTCAATGTATTTATAAGGCGGTGTAATATGCTGGCGGTCTTTATCCTTGGAGCCTACTTTGCTGTAAACAGTGCCCAGTTTGGACAGCTTTTCTATATAGCCGCATTTTTCTGCATGAGGAATGGTAATGGCGCCGTCGGATACTTCTATATGTTTGATGCCGTATTCCATGATGGCTTTCAGAAAATCCTCGTACTGGTTACGGATCAGGAAGGCTTCAAAGAGCAGGCCTCCAAAGTATACAGGGATATTGTATGATTGATATAGTTTTATTTTTTCCGCCAGGTTCGGTGTAACATGCGCTGTGCCGAAGGCCAGCTTCACAACGTCTACATGCGGCGCGGAAATAGAAAGGAAGTCTTTTGTCTCCTGCAGGCTAAGCCCTTTGTCTGTTACCATTGTCAGCCCAAAAGCACGTGGCTGCACTGTACGTCCCGGTATCTTATCCAGGTTAAAATTCATATTACCTTTTTTTTGATTCCAGAACAAATATAGGATCAATAATCAAAAGCGAGGCATGCCAGATGTTTTTAAGCTGAGCGTGTAAGGTAGGTGGTCGCTGATAATAGTGCACTCGTCGCGTTAATACCGATTGCAAAAAGAGATTTAAAAAAATGATTTTGAAGGTGTTATAAGGATGGATATCTTTGGTTTTGTTTTTAAAAACTGTTTGTAATATGGCGTTTAGTACAACAAGAACAGAATATTTTAAAAAGATTGAAGACGCTTTATTGGAGCAACAAAGAAGGGTGTCCACGTCTAAAGAAGAAGCGAGGAAATTAATTGATTCTCTTGGAATAAGGCATTTGCTTATCCCTATCAGGAAGACAAAGAAGACGAAAATGGCGTCTAAAAAAGCTGTGGCCGGGAAGAAAAGTTCCTAATGATGATTTATTAAAAACCTAACCAATCGATATCCATTGATGTTACCCAGTAGTTTACTCTATACCTCCGACCCCGGATTGGTATTAGGATTTCATGGCTGCGAAAAATTGATAAGAGACCGTATTGTAAATGGAGAAATCATGTTAAAGCCCAGCGAAAATAAGTATGATTGGCTGGGGCACGGGTTCTATTTCTGGCAGAATAGTTATGAGCGCGCATTAGCGTTCGCAAAAAAACCTCCGGGAGGTAGAAAAATATCCAAGCCGGCAGTACTGGGTGCTATATTAAGTCTAGGAAACTGTCTTGACTTAATGGACATAAAACATATCAGATCTTTACAATGCTCATATAAAAGTTTAGTCCTGGCAGCGATGCAGGAAGGAAAAACCTTACCTCAAAATAAGAACGCTAAAGGGTCCAATGATTTTATACTTAGAGAACTGGATTGTTCCGTTATTGAAAATATGCATTCAATAGTGCATGCACTGGAAGACAGTCCTTACGACTCGGCCCGCGGCGTCTTCATCGAAGCCGCCCAAATCTACACCAACGCCGGTTTCTCAGAAAAAACCCATATCCAGATCTGCATCCGCAATCCCAATTGTATCAAGGGCTTTTTCATTCCACGGGAAGAACAGCAATGGCCCTGAAACGACCATTCCCATTGTTTGAATTATGTAACTATTCGTTTGATCCCGGCAATCGTCCTCCCTCCTGCCCGGTTTAACTTTGTGCCATTCAAAATCAATGATGATGAGCAACAAAAAAGTATGGTTCATTACCGGCGCTTCCAAAGGTCTTGGATTGAGCCTGGTAAAACAGCTGCTGGCTGCCGGACAGCAGGTAGCAGCCACTTCCCGTAACATCGATGAGCTGATAAGCGCGGCCGGCGGTCATCCGTCCAATTTTCTCCCGCTGCGGGTAAACCTTTCAGACGAACAAAGCGTAGCCGCCGCACTGGAAGATACGCACAGCAGCTTTGGCAGGATCGATGTAGTTGTGAACAACGCCGGCTACGGCATTGGCGGCAGCCTGGAAGAACTGACCGATGAAGAAACGCGGCAGGCTTTTGATGTGAATGTATTCGGCGTGATCAACGTGATCCGTAAGGTGATGCCTTATCTGCGGGCGCAGGGTGCGGGCCACATCATCAACATCGCTTCCATTGCAGGCATTACCGCTGTGAGCGGGTGGGCTGCCTACGCCGCCACCAAAGCAGCGGTGATCGCGTTATCTGAAGTGCTGGCAGAGGATGTTCGCGCCTTTGGCATTCACGTAACAGCAGTAGCGCCGGGCGCATTCAGGACCAGCTTCCTTTCACCAGGATCATTGAGCCTCACCCAACACCCTATTGCCGCCTACCAGGAAGTAAGGGCTTCTCACGCAAAGTTCCTGCAGATGGATGGCCAACAAGCCGGCGACCCTGAAAAAGCCGCTGCCGCGATGATCCGCATTACGGAAGCTGCGCAACCACCCGTGCTTCTGCTGCTGGGCAGCGATGCTTATCAGCGCGCCTTAACAAAACTGGAAAAGCTGGAAAAGGATTACCGGGAATGGGAAAAGGTTACAACAGCAACAGGATTCTAGAGTTTAGTTTGAGGTTTGAGGTTTGAGGTTTGAGGTTTGAGGTTTGAAGTTGGTTGCATGTTGAAAGTTAGGGACAGGTATTCTTCCCTGACCTCTAACTTCCAACGAACTTCAAACGTCAAACTTCAAACCTTAAACTTTACTTGTTTTACAACAACAACACATCTATCCTGTGTGCCTGCACCGCCTGCGATTGTTCTGACCAGGAGAAAACAGTGAAGTACCCATCCTGTGAGGCCACCAGGGCCAGGGAATCACGCTGATCATGCACAAACTGGGCGGCCGATAAATGCCGGGTGCCTCCCACACTGGAAGGATGTACCGATACAGGATGCCCGCCGATGACCGGCTCTATGAAATGCATCTCCTCTACCGGGGTAGAATTATTAGCACGTGCTATTTTAGCGCCAAAGGTGAGCAGCTCATGGCGGTCGTTGATCACCGTAGCGCCATCAACTGCTGTGAGGCCGGTAATATTTTCCACCTCCCTTCTCAGGGCATTCTGCCAGTAAATATCACTGGCAGTGCCTCCATCCTGCCGCACCAGGTCAGACACGCCTGAAAACGCCGGAGATACGGGGTATTGCAGCGGATGTATGATAGACTCCTTCCAGCGATCATGGGTGGAAGGCGTTACCAGTAAGATCCCACCTCTGCCATGCGCACGCATAGACACCGCAATCTGTATCAGCACATTTACCGGATCATTCCAGAGAGCAGAAGAGCTCAGGCCCAGGAGAGAAGTAAGGATAGCCGGACTATCAGGCGCAAGCCCGCTGTTCTCGTCTACTACTTTGATCTGATCGCCACGCAACACTGCTACGTTGGTGAACTTACCCAGGCCAATGATACGCCGCTGTTTTACTACGAGCAGCGCCGGCTCCGATACATCCAGCACAAAACAATAGTTCGGCAGCTTAATAGTGGTGCCCCAGATGTACAGCTCGGAACCTTCATACCAGACACCCACATGTACGCCTGCACGTTCAACGCCGGGCGCCAGCTTGCTCAGCACCTTTACCGTGAAGGGCAGGCGTTTCTCGAACAATAGCGGTTTCCCCGCCTGGGTAGGCCGCAGAAAGGCCAGCGATATCTTGGTGGAGTTACCTTCTTCTTTACGAAGGCTGGCCCAGAAGGCCACGTCGATCATCTTTTCAACGATCCCTGCATCCGGCGCACAGGCCAGGTCTTCTTCCCGGTTCTCTTTGGCAATCGCCAGGTGTTTGAAGAAATGCGTTTCTATAATTTCAGCTACCTTATTGGCAGCCTGATAAGTTGTTTCATGAACCAATTCCATACGAATGCTGTTAAACCCTTTTCAATTCAATCTTGCAATCGCAAAGTTAACTATTTTTATCGCGTCACGGTTTGAGCGCCAGGGCTGCGTCATGGAATTGTAAGGGCCATTGCCTGCGTCCATTTCCGGACAGCGCCTGTTCACATGCGTACAGCACAGGCACGGGTACCAGTCAGTAAATACAGCCCTGTTGCGGGACGCACAAAATGGCAACCTTCTTGCTTTGCCGGATAGGGAAATTTCCCGGGATTGACCAAAACCACACACCATGTTCAGGAACTATTGCAAAATAGCTGTTCGTAACCTGCTTAAGTACAAGACCTTTTCCTTCATCAACATCTTCGGCCTGTCGCTCGGCATGGCCGTAGCTTTGCTGATAGGGCTCTGGATATGGGATGAGCTGTCGTATGATAAGAACTTTCAGCATTACGAACATATCGCTGAAATATGGCAGCGCCGCAGCAGCAAAGGAGAAACCGTTGCTTTTGCAGGCGTGCCCATTCCCCTCGCAGCCGCCTTACGGCAGGCTTACCCGGATGATTTCAAAGAAGTGGTGAACGTGGCGATGAACGGCTGCATGCTCTCTTACGGGGAGCGGAGATTTAATGTGAACGGCGGCGCAGCGGAGGCCGGCGTACCGGAGCTGCTCTCACTAAAAATGTTGCAGGGCAGCAGAACAGCACTGAAAGACCCTAACGCTATCCTGCTGGACCGCAGCACGGCAAAAAAGCTATTCGGCGATAACAACCCGATGGGGCAGATCATCAAGATAAACAATATCATGACCCTGAAAGTGGCGGGCGTGTATGAAGACTTCCCCGTCAACTGCAGTTACAGCGATATCAGGTATATAATGCCCTGGGACTATTACGTGAACGCCTGGGATTGGATCCGCGCAATAAAAGATAGCTGGGAAAGCAGCAGCTGCGGATTATTGGTACGGTTAACAGACCATGCGGACGCCGATAAAGTGTCCCGGAAGATCACGGAGCTGCTGAATAGCAAAAGGCCTGCTACGGATGATGTAAAAACCGGGCTGTTCCTGCATCCCATGCGCAAATGGCATTTATACTCCGAATTTAAAGATGGCATCAACACCGGCGGATTAATCACCTATGTGTGGCTCTTTGGCAGCATCGGCTGCTTTGTGCTGCTGCTGGCCTGCATCAATTTTATGAACCTCAGCACCGCACGCTCAGAAAAACGAGCCAGGGAAGTAGGCATCCGCAAGGCCATCGGTTCTGAACGCATACAGCTGATTGGCCAGTTCTACAGCGAATCGGTATTACTGGCATTGCTCGCGCTGGCGCTATCCCTGGTATTTGTACAAATGGCATTACCCTGGTTCAACGAGGTATCCGGCAAAGAGGTCAAGGTACCCTGGCTTAGCCCCTTCTGCTGGCTGATCATGATCGGTTTCAGCCTGCTGACGGGACTGATCGCAGGCAGCTATCCTGCCATATACCTGTCTTCTTTCCAGCCCATAAAAGTGTTGAAAGGCACTTTCGGTGCGGGGCACCTGGCGGCTATCCCACGCAAGGTACTGGTGGTGATCCAGTTTGCCGTGTCGGTATTGCTGATCACCGGCACCGTGATCGTTTTCAAACAGATCCGGTATGCGAAAGACCGTCCGGTTGGCTATGATCGCAATGGTCTCTTATCCCTGCGGGAAACCACCCCCGAGGTATACCAGCACTACCACGCTATCCGGAATGCGCTTTTAAGCACCGGTACTATCGTTGATATGGCAGAATCACAATGCCCTGTAACAGATATATGGTCTGGCGGCGGCGGTTTTGAATGGCCGGGAAAACCGGAAGGCATGAAAGACCTCTTTGCTACCATCGAAGTAAGACATGAATACGGGAAAACACTGGGCTGGCAATTTGTGGCGGGCCGTGATTTCTCAAGCGCCTACCGCACAGACTCCAGCGCTATCGTATTGAATGAAACCGCTGTGAAATATATGGGGTTGAAAGATCCCGTGGGTCAGATCGTACGCCGTAACGGCGAAAGCTACACGGTGATCGGCGTGATCAAAGATATGATCATGGCTTCTCCCTACGAGCCAATACCGCCCACTGTTTACAGCATCCTGCATGTAGGCGGCAACTATATCAATATCAAAGTAAAGCCCACGGTGAGCATGCGCAAAGCATTGCCACAGATCGAAGCCGTGTTTAAAAAATATAATCCCGCAGCACCTTTTGAATACACCTTTACCAGCCAGGAATACGCCAGGAAGTTCGGTACAGAAGAACGCATCGGCAAACTCTCTGCTGTCTTCGCCTGCCTGGCGATCCTCATCAGCTGCCTGGGACTTTTTGGCCTGGCCTCTTTTATGGCGGAACAACGCACCAAAGAGATCGGGATCCGCAAAGTAATGGGCGCATCAATATTCAACCTGTGGCGTATGCTGTCCAAAGATTTTGTAATACTGGTAGCTTTATCCTGCTGCATTGCCCTGCCCTTTGCCTGGTATTTTCTGCAGCAATGGCTTAATCAATTTGAATACCGTACGTCCATGTCCGTTGGCATTTTCCTGGGTGTTATCGCAGGCGCCTTATTCGTTGCAATATCAACCGTTAGTTATCAGGCAGTTAAAACAGCACTGGCCAACCCGGTGAAAAGTTTGCGGGCAGAATAAGCAAAATGTTAATATCATTAGTTATTCACAACCTGAAGAATGTAAAATAATTTCTATATGTTTACACCCGAGTTAATCCCTGAAGAAGTTATTTTTTCATTCCTATGCCGACTACATCATCTGGCCTTAAAAATGCTCAGTTACTGACATTCAATGTAATTGGGCTTGTTGCCCTGCCTTGTTTCTTTTCCGGTGATACCGGCGTTATGCACAGCACGCGCCCGCTACCGGCATTCATCAGTCACGAACTGCCTGCCTGGCAGGATCCGAAGGATGATACTATCAGCATTTCCATTGTAGGCGATATGATGGTAGGCTCCAGCTATCCTTCACGCGCCATGCTGCCGCCGGAACAGGAAGGCAGTATCCTGCAGCATGCCCTGCCCTACCTGCAGCAAACCGATCTGCGTATAGGCAATCTCGAGAGCGTTGTTTCAGACAGTGTGCCGGTATATAAAAAGTGCGGCATTACACAATGCTACGCTTTCTGTACCCCGCTGAAATATGCGCAGTGGTACAAGGATGCAGGCTTTGAATACCTCAACCTTTCCAACAATCATTCTTTTGATTTTGGTCCCAAAGGTGTGCAGCATACACTGGATTTTCTTAGCAGGAACAACATCCGCACCAGTGGTGTACAACAACATCCTACAGACACACTAACAGTAAAGGGCACACGCATCGGGTTCGTTTCCTTTGCACCACACAACAACTGCCTTAACTTAAACGATGATTCGCTCGTACAGGCTCATATCACGCAGCTGCGCCCCTGCTGCGATGTACTGGTTGTTTTCTTTCACGGTGGTGCAGAAGGATATTCCCGCACGCGCACGCCTAAGGCAAGAGAGTTCTTTTACGGACAGGATCGCGGCGATGTGGTACGTTTTGCGCATCTTTGTGTAGACGCAGGCGCTGATATGGTCGTAGGTTCCGGCCCGCATGTGGTCAGGGGTATGGAGCTGTATAAAGAAAAGCTGATCGCCTACAGCCTCGGGAACTTTGCCACCTACAGCCTTTTCAACCTGAAGCATCCTTATAACCTCGCGCCGCTGCTGCAGGTAAAGATCACCAGCAGAGGCCAGCTAGTAGAACATAAAGTAGTTTCCTTTCTTCAGCAGGGAGAAGGCGTACCAAAGCCCGATTCCGCCATGAGCGCATTCAAGCTCATACGCAGCTTATCGCAGCAGGATTTCGGATATAAAATGGATACGCTGACGAATGGTTACGTGGATGCAAATTAGCGGAGCATATATTTGAAACCGGTACGGTCAACAAACAATAAAGCGGGAAATTCCAAATCCCAAGTCCCAAATTCCAAAGCGCCGAGATCTCCACGACGATCATTTGGGATTTGGAATTTGGGATTTGGAATTTATATTTTACTGCAAGGCAGGATTGTTCTGCAGCTCTACATCCGGCAGATCAAACAACAATTTTGCGGGCACCGGCTTACGGGCAGGGCTCGGGATCAGAGCGGCTGCGGCACTGATAGTGCTGGCCACCCGGTTGGTACGTACCATGTCAAACCAACGTTTATCCTCTCCTATAAACTCATAGCCTCTTTCACGGAATACCAGATCATCAAAGGCGGTTTGAGAAAGGCCGGCAGGCAGGTCTGATACCGGGCTTGGCGTACCGGTAGGCAACCCATAAGCGCGCCTTCTTACCTGGTTGATGGACTCATAAGCTGCGGCAGTAGGACCATTCAGCTTGTTCTCCGCTTCTGCATAGATCAACAGCGCATCAGCAAAACGCCAGAAATAAAAATCATTACCGTTACCGGTATCTATCGGCGCATTTGGATCCCTGTACTTGCCCAGGCGCATATCGTAAATGCCGGGTTCTACTTCCGCCTTTACTACTGCGCCATTGATCACATAAGAAGTATACAGGCTGAACTGCTTGCGCAGGTCATTATTATCCCAGTCACGTATCAGCGGCACCTGGGAAATGATGCCACCGAACTTGTTGCCGCTAACAGAATAGCCTGCGGCCTTCGCCTTAGAATCGGCCCAGTACGAAGCCATGAAAGCTCCACGGTCTACTACCTGGGAGAACTTCAGCGAGAACACATCTTCGCGGTTGGTGGCCAGGGAGGGTGAATATACAGTGGCCAGGGATGGCTCCAGCTCATAACCATAGGTAGCTTTTTTGTCCAGCACTTCCTTTGCCTTATCCCGCGCCAGCTGGTATTCTCCACGGGTAAGATATACATCTGCCAGCGCTGTCTTTGCGGCGCCTTGTGTGGCGCGTCCGGCATTATCCGAAGGCACGGTCACCGGCAGGTTGGCTTCTGCAAACTGCAGGTCTTTGATGATCTGTGCATAGACCACCGGGACATCCGATAAAGGCATTGCTACATCGGATACGTTCTGGATGGGCTTGAGCCGCATGGGCACTTTACCCCATACACGCACAGCAAAATAATAGCATACTGCTCTCACGAAATACGATTCTGCATACGCCCGGTTCTTCAGGCCGGCGCTGATATTGGTATTGGCATCCAGTTTGGCGATCAGCTGGTTGGCCCGGCCAATCGCTTCGTATAAGGTGGTCCAGGATTGCGCCAGCGAGTTAGGTGTAGTGAGCAGGTTGTTATAATTGCTCCAGTTGATCTGCGAAGGGCCGCCGTCTGCATACTCGCTCATCAGCTCAAAACCCAGTCCAACGGTAGATTCCCATAAGCGTCCGCGGCTGCGGGTCATGGGCTCGTACACGCCTATGATCAGCTGCTGAAGGGTTACCGAATCCAAGTCGCCCAGTTCCAGGGTGGCCTTGGGCTTTTCTTCGAGCAGCTTTTTACATCCTGTTTCACTGCCAATGATCAGTGTGAGGATGGTGAATATCGCTAAGATGTTGATCCGTTTCATAACAATGTGGTTAATGGCTTTAAAATGTTACACTGCATCCCAGGTTATACGTTTTGGCGGAAGGATAGGCGCCGAGGTCTACCCCTTGCCGGCGGTCGTTCCCGTTGAAGGTGTTCACCTCCGGGTCATAACCGGAGTAATCGGTGAAGGTGAGCAGGTTCTGTGCGCTCACATATACATTTAGATTTTTGATCGCACGGCTTTTGCTCATGTTAAAGCTGTAGTCCAGCCGGATATTGCGGAGGCGGAAATAAGAACCGTCTTCCATAAAGCGGGAAGAACGCAGGTGCGCATTACCGGCGGCCTGGCTGGGTGTAGGATAAAGCTCATTCACCACTTTCAGCTTGTTATACTGGTTGGCCACGGTTGGCAGGGTGAGATCAAACAAGCCCGCATTATTGATCTTGCCGCCGCTTACACCCGCCCATACAGAACTAAGGGTAAGGCGCTTATAACGGATAGTGGGATTGATACCATAGTAAAGATCCGGGTAAGGGCTGCCGATGATCTGGTTATCCAGGGCGTTGATGATGTCTCTTCCCTGGCTGTCCTTATCCCCGTTGAGGTTCTCGTGCATCGGTACGCCGTTCTTATCCAGGCCGATGAATACAGGGCCAAAGAAGGCAGACAGGGGCTGGCCGGGCCGGATAATACTATTAGCGCCGGATGCATCATTACCGCCGGCGATGGTGGGAATGTCCTTACCATCTTTTGTCCTGGTCACCTTATTCTTGTTCTGTGACAGGTTCACATCTACTGCTACGGTCCAGTCGCTGGTGCTGATAATGCTCGCGCCCAGGCCAATCTCCCATCCTTTGTTCTGCACTTCTCCCACGTTATCGATCACCTGGCTGGGACCGGAGCCTATGCCAGCGCCAACGCCTGCAGAAGGTGGTAATTGCACCAATGCCAGCAGATCACTGGTGGTTTTAACATAGTAGTCGAAGGTGATGCGCAGTCTTTCCTGGATAATGCCGGCGTCAAAACCGATATTCGTTTGCGTGGTGGTTTCCCACTTCAGGTTAGGATTAGGAAATGTGGGGCCTAAACCTACTGCAAGACCGGTACCTGCGCCCTGGCCGGTGTTCACGGTCAGTCCCAAAGGTAATGACTGGTAAGGCTTGATGGCCGGGTTACCCGCTTGTCCCCAGCTGGCGCGGAGCTTCAAATTAGACAGCCAGGCGCTGCCTTTCAGGAAGGGCTCTTCTGATATACGCCAACCCGCGGATACGGAGGGAAACACGCCGTATTTGTTGTTCTCCGCGAATACAGAGGCGCCATCGCGGCGTACGCTGGCGGCCAGCAGGTAGCGGTCCTTATAGTTGAAACGCACACGGCCAAACGCAGAAATAATAGTGTTCTCTGTCACATTGGTCAATGGCTTGCTTACGGAGGTGGCAGAGCTGAAGTTGTAGTTCTTCAGCGCGTCGTTGCCAAAGCCGGAGGCAGCCAGGTCTAAACTATTATAACGTTCCCGCTGGAAGGAAGCGCCGGCAATGGCTTCGATATAGGTGGCTTCGCTGAAATTGTAACGATATTCCAGGAAGTCTTCTGCCAGTACGGAGGTTTTATCATACTCGCCCAGTTCTGCTGAACCGATGTTATTACCCAGCCTGGGCAGGATGCGGGGAAAGTACAGGTTGCGCCGGATCTGGTAAAAATCGCCTGCCAGGCGGGTGGTGTTGGTCAGCCCTTTGAAGAGCTGCGCCCTTACATCAATAGCGCCCTGCACACGGGTGGTGGTATTGCGGTCCAGCACTTCATCGGCCATGGCCACGGGGTTCTCGGCATCGATGCCGTTGAAGCTGAAAGGCGTTACATCGGTATAGGTACCATCCGGGTTCTTAACGCCTACCGTGGTTACAGCGCGCATGATAGAACCGATCCCTGACTTTCCGAAGTTACGGGTGTTATCGCCCACGGAAGGTGAAAAACCGTTCTGTATAGCCCGGGAAGCGGTCAGGTGGGTATGCACACTCACAAAATCGTTTACTTTATTATCCAGGTTCATACGTACTGCGGCGCGTTTATAACCGGAGTTCTTTACGATCCCCTGCTGGTCCGTATAGCCGCCGGAGATAAAATAACGGCTGCGGTCAGTGCCGCCCGATACATTGAGACTGGTATTGGAAAGCACGCCGGTCTGGAACACTTCATCCTGCCAGTCGGTACTGATGCCGGGCGTAAAATTGGCCAGGTCTGCAGGCATCGGCAGGTTGGAATTAGCATAATAGCGTTTGGCAAAGTCCACATACTCGGTGCTATTCATCAGCGCCAGTTTTTTCCGGAGCCTTTGAAAGCCCAGTGAGGTCTCCAGCGTGACGCGTGGAGGCCCGGCCTTGCCTGTTTTGGTGGTGACCATCACCACGCCGTTGGCGCCCCTGGAACCATAGATGGCGGTGGCGGCGGCGTCTTTTAATATCTCGATAGACTCGATATCGGAAGGATTGATCGTTGCCAGGCCGTTGGCGCCCCGCACATCATCATTGAACTGCGGCAGACCGTCTATCACATACAGGGGCTCATTACCGCCTGCTATGGAAGACACGCCCCGCACACGGATGCTGATACCGGCGCCCGGCTGCCCGGAGGTTTGCTGTACCTGCACGCCGGCCATACGACCCTGTACGGCCTGTTCGATGCTCACTACCGGCATTTCCTGCAGCTTTTCTGCCCGCAGGGAAGATACGGAGCCGGTCAGGTCCGTTTTACGCTGGGTACCGTAACCTACTACCACTACTTCGTTCAGGCCTGCCTGGTTATCCAGCAGGCTGATATTGACAGTGGACTGTCCGTTCAGGGCTTTTTCCTGGGTGGCAAAGCCTACGGCCGAAAAGAGCAGTACGGCGTTGGAGGGAACATTGGGCAGTGAGAACCTGCCGTTGGCATCTGTGGTGGTTCCTCCTGAACCACCCTTAACCCTCACGGTTACACCCGGTACAGGTTTTTGTTCTGCAGAAGAAGTAACGGTGCCGGAGACGGCGGCTGACTGTGCAAAGGCGAATGTGCTGAGCAGTAAGAGCCCTGCCATCAGCCATAACCTGGAGGCCAGGAATGGTAAGTTGACAATCATAATGCGGAATTTTTTAAGTGAAATGAGCATCCCTTTAATGTTAATGGATAAAGTTTCTAATAACGTCAGTAATCTTTCCTATCCATTCTGCAATCGGTTGCATGTATGGACATAATAAATGATTGACTGCTGTTGTCTGCTGCTGTTAATTCATTGGTTTAAAATGTTTTGTTTGATTTTGATTAAAGTATTCCGTTCTGGAAAATGGCCATGTCCCAACTACGCAATCGTTTGCATAAAAAGGGCAAAAAAAAGCTACGATAAAGTACCTAAGTTTTTGATCTTAAATAGTTTGTTAGTTTTGCTAAAGGTGTTGATCTTGGCTGATGTGCTGAGGAATTCTGGCATTGTTCACCCCCTGCTGCGTCTTCTCTGTTTAAAGATATAAAATATTCAGCAGGAAATCCTAATCAATAATCAATACATGATTGTTGGATTTATTTAACATTGGGTAGCCGTACATTGCACCTCTTAAAAAAATATTATTATGACATTTAACCTTTTGAGAACGACTGCACTGTTGGTTATAGTAGTTTTTATAGCATGCGGCAAAGAAGGACCCGCCGGACCTCAGGGTCCTGCGGGCAACACAAGCCTGCTAGACATTGCGAATGAGCCGGCGGGTGTCAATTGCGCTACAGGTGGGATCAAGATCAAATCCGGTATTGACAGGAATAACAACAACATATTAGACTCCGCTGAAGTGGACAACACGCGCTTTGTTTGTAACGGGGCAGATGGCGGCTATGACAAGCAGCTGATGTTACCGCTTAGTGGAGGCGGTGCGCAATATATTACCCCTACTACTGTTCCTTCCATTTACAAATTCAACAAACATAACTTCATCGGCGTAGATTCCATTACTTTTTATGCACGGCTGTACGTCTACCCGCTACCCAATACCGCGATCTACGAACTGTACAACTTTACTGATAGCGTAGTGGTTGCCAATAGCCGCTTAACATCCAGTGTTTCATACGAGCAATCCTTTTACCAACAAACTGGTAACCTGTATAACTCGCTTCCTGACAAGGAAATCACACTTGGAGTGAGCATGAGTTCCGCTACCGATTACAAGTTCGCAGCTAATGCCCCTGAGATGTATATTATCCTGTACCGGAAATAGTTTCCAATTTGGTAACAGCAGCTTGTTTGGTGGTCCATGTATTATTACTAAATTCGGTACTTCACCCTAAAACGCATTTTAACCCATGAGAAAAACCCTCATTTTCAGTGTACTGTCGCTGTTATTTGTTACACAGATCTATGCTGCAGCGCCTGCCCGTTCGATTGCTGACGCAGCACAAAACAAAGTAGCCACTTCTTACAATGTACGTATTAAGCTGGTACGCACCGATGGCAGTCCCGTTACCGGAAGCATCGGCTTACGCGGATGCTGGGCACGTAACGAACAAAGCGGCGTGGTGTACGAACCTACTGACCGCGAAGGATACGAATTTGAAGGACTGCCCGGCGGCACGTATACCTTTGGCGCCTATCCCGGCAACTGGGAAGGCGCAGTGCCTAAAACCGTAACGCTGGATCCCTCCCAGGTGGGCGCCGACGGTTTCATTGAAGTAACGCTGGTGTACTGGGTAGAGTAATTTAATTATGAGGGTCACCAGGAATGGTGACCCTTTCGTTTAGAACCTTTTTCTAAAACCAATTATTGCCTGGGTTTTTCCTCAGACAATATCGTTAAGACGTTTAAGCGCGGATGTTACCATGTAATAGGTTTAGGGATAAACAGCACTGATGAAATTTTACCGCCAGGAATGGCTGGTACTCGTTCAACGCTATGCCAACATTTATTAGAAGTGATATCTTAATACCATGGCTGTTACCATTTGACATTCAATTCAGAACGTCTATTCATTTTATATTCTTCTTCTTTACAGGGCACCCCGTCCTTACAGCCATTCACAGGATCTTTCTCTCCCTTGTTGCTGTAGTAAAGCTGCTGGGGATTGATGCCCTTGCCCACCAGGTAATCTATCACGGCAAAACAGCGTAAGGCCGATAGATCCGTGTTGAACTGATCAGAGCCACGATTGTCTGCAAAGGATGCGATGACAACCTTCCAGTCCGGATGACGTTTCAACGCCGCCGCTACCATGTCCAGCGCCCTGCGGGATTCTGTCAGCAGGATAGCACTGTTGTAATCGTAGTAGAACTTCAGCTGTTCCAGCTGCCGTTTGTCGTCTTCCTCTTCTGCTGTATGGGTACGGGGGACAGAAGCCGGCCCGGTGGAAGGCGTAGTGGGTGGCCTGTTACCTGTTACACCTGGTGGTGTTACGTGGTTAACGCGGTTAAAGTAGTCCGGGTCTGCAAAATAGTAGATGTCGTCCCTGCCCATACCTCCTGGCTTATTGGAGGCCAGGTAACCTTCATAACCATTACGGTTTATGATCAGCCCAATATCATCTGCTCCTGAGTTAAAAGGTACTTTCATGTTCTCAGGCACCTGCCAGCTGGACTTCTCTCCTTTTACCCGGTAGATATCATAGCCGCCCAGACCAGCGTAGCCTTTGCTGGAGAAGTACAGGATGCCTTCTTCATTCACCGTAGGGAAGGTTTCTGAAGCCACCGTATTGATCTTGTCGCCACAGTTCACCGGTGTGCCCCAGGTACCATCTGCCTGCTTTTCACAGTACCAGAGGTCTGTCTGACCAAAACCGCCCGGGCGGTCAGATACAAAGTAAAGGAGGTCACCAGTAGTGTTCAGCACCGCATGGCTGGAAGAGTAGTTCGGTACATTAATGCCGGGCAGCAGTACCAGCTGGCTCCATTTGCCATTGGTTTTTATAGACTGGTAAACTTGTAATTGTCTTACGCCGTTTACCGGTCCTTTGCTCGTGGTGGCAATACCTTTACCCTGGATATTAATAGTGGCGTATAAGGTATCTTCTGTTTTATTAAAGCTCACCGGCCCAATGTGATAGTCATAATCACCTAATAAAGCAGGCGCCAGTTCTTCCAGGTACATGTTCGCATTGCCGGTGCTGTATTGTTTATAAACGTAAGCTTTGTAGTAAGGATCGTCGGTTCGCTTATCTGTTCTGGGATGCGGCTCATAGTTGCCGTTCAGTCCCAGGCTACGGTAACCGGTTGACATCAGCAGCAGGCCCTGGTTCATGGCCCCGCTTACCAGGTCTGAGCCGGAGGTGTTCAGCTCTTTTAATGGCTTGAGCTTTACCGGCGGCGTTTGTTTGCTCCATACCACGGCACTATCGCAGCTTTGCAGGGCTATTGCTTTCAGCTTCAGGCTGTCTGCATTGCTGGTAGAGAACAGCGTGTATTGCTGCCGGGCGGCATCATACTGTTCCAGCTGGCGCAGCGCTTCCCCATAGGCAAAATAAGCTGCTGCAGGACGATCCGGGCGGGCGATGATCTGCTGATAAGCATCTGCCGCTTCCTTAAAGTTGCCGATCTCCTGGTAGCTACGGGCCAGCCGCATCCACTGCTCTACAGGCAGCTTATCCTTTTTACTGCGGGCCAGCCTGCCATACAAGGGGCCTGCCACTGCATATTCCTGCCTGGCATAAGCTTCATTGGCCAGCTGCAATACACTTTTCTGCTCCTGGCTGTAAAGGCATAAACTGATGAGCAGCAGCAGCGCCATTGTAATGACCAGGGAGCGCAGCAGCAGGAAGAGGATAATTGCACGTTGTATCATAGCAGCGTAAGTAATAGGTTTAAAAATAACGGGGGTTCTGCACGGTATACTTCTTGGATGGGAACAGGAAGCCCAGGGAGATCTCATGGGAGCCGCCCTGGTAGCCGGCCATCTTGTTCACATTCAGGTCATAGGAGTAGCCTATGCGAAGCTTTTCTGTAGCATAATATTCCAGCATCACGCTGGCGGCGTCCAGTTCGTTCAGGTCTTTCTGCAGCTGGGTCTTGTTCCACAGACCAATGTCGGTACGGTAGGAAGCGCCTACCCAGAGCCGTTCATCGATCAGCAGGAAGGCGTTTAGGTCCAGGTTGGTAGGACCTTTAAAATCTTCCTTGACCAAAAAGGAGGGTTTGAGCTGGAAGTGCTCGCCCAGCGGGATCATGGTGCCTGCCGTCACATACAGGTGCTGTGTTTTGCGGATGGTGGAATAGTTGTTGCCTTTCCAGCTGTAACGCGAAGCATCGGTATAAAGAGAGAACAGGTCCATAATGGAGGCGCCGGCGTAGAAGCGGGGCGTATAGTAATAGATGCCGAAACGGGCATCGGGCACCCATACGCTTTTTTTACCCGTGGGCAGCGCCACATCGTCGTTGTCGATATATTGCAGGGCTGTACCGTCGATGGAGTACTGGGTAACGCCACCGCCTATACCCAGGCACAGGCGACGGGTACCTTCATCATCCAGCGGAATGCGGTAGGAGTAAGATCCGTAGAGCGACAGTGCCTCCTGGGGGCCCAGCTTGTCGAACAACAGCTGCAGACCCAGGCCCACCTTGTCATCACTGGCGGCGGTAACACCGTCAATCGATACCCCGCCGGTGCGGGGCGCTCCGGGGAACCCTGCCCACTGGTGACGGTACACTGCGTTCAGGTACAGGTCTTCCTTATATCCGGCATAGGCCGGGTTGATACTTAAGCCGTTGAACACATACTGGCTGAACTGTATGTTCTGTTGCGCGATGGCGCGGCCTCCCAGGATGAGCAGCAGCATGATCACTGCCGCCCTGCGTACTGTTTGCATCTTTTTCGCTTTTTAGATCAGCAGATTGTTGTTAGTTGTTAGTTGTCAGTCGTCAGTTGTTAGTTGATGACTGCTTACCTTATAATGGTGATCCAGCCTTTGTACTTCTTAATACCATCCGGTTTCTTCACTTCCAGCACGTAGTAGTAGGTGCTTTCATTCAGGCCTGAGCCATCCCAGTCGTTACGATAATCTTTGGACTGGTACACCTGGCCACCCCAGCGGTTGAAGATGTACATGCCGGAGCCCGGGTATTTTTCCAGTCCGCCGATGATGAACTTCTCGTTCTTGCCATCACCGTTGGGGGTGATCACATTCGGGAAGCTCAGGTCGGAGCCTTCTATCATGGCCGTGGCTGCGGCAATGTTATTGGCGCTGTCTGCATCCGGCAGGTCGGCGCTGAAGGCTGAGGCCTCGTTGATCAGCTGTCCGCCTTCTATCACACGGCTGGTGAGTGTCATCTGTACGACGTCGCCTGGTTGCAGGCTGCCGATATTCCATTCTACCAGTTTGGTGGATGGGGTGACTACTACTTCTCCTCTTTCAGCCGAAGTATGGGTAGGCACATCCAGCTGTACCGGCAGACGGTCTTCTGCTCTTACACCTGTCATCAGGATGTTACCGGCGTTGCGTACACGGATGCGGTAGGTCAGGTCCTGGCCTAAGCGGTAGGGACCTACTGCCGGGGCAATGATCTCTTTGGTGACGATCAGGTCGCCGGACAGTTTATCGGTATCGGTGATGGTCACGGTAGCTTCATCTACTTCACTGGCCGTGTAGGTGTAGCTGGCTGATGTGCCGCCGGTGAGCATGAAGATTACGGTCTCCGGTGTCTCTATCTCATCATCATTGAGCACGCTAACCGGTACGGTTACACTATTAGCCCCTGCCGGGATGGTGATGGTGCCGGTGATGGCGCGGTAATCAGCATCCGGGGTGGCACTGCCACCTATCATGTAGCGGATGGTGATCGCATCTGCCGTGCGCTTGCCGCCGGCCAGGCTGATGGTGAATGCACCGTCGGTGCCTGGTTCGATCGCATCCGGTTGGGTGGCGGTGACGAGCAGTTTAAGGTTTGTATTGTCGTTGTCTGCGATGCTGACCGTGGCAGCATTGTTAGCACCTATGGTGTAGGTGAGGCTGGCTGATTTACCACCGGTCAGTGTCATGATTGCGGTTTCTGCAGGTTCTATCAGGTCATCATCACTTACTGCCAGCGGTACGGTGATGCTGCTTTGTCCGGCAGGGATGACTACGGTGCCTGTAAGTGTGCTGTAGTCTGTGCCTGCTGTTGCTGTACCGCTCATGGTGTAGGTGACGGTGATGTCTTCACCCGGTATCTTACCACTGGCCAGGCTGATGGTGTATTCACCTGCGGTGGATGGTTCAGCAGCATTGGGTTTAGTAGCGCTGATGACCAGGTCAAGGCCGGTGTTATCATCATCTGCGATGTTCACGGTGGCGCTGGCATTAGCGCCTGGTGTGAAGGTCAGGCCGGTGGCGGTGCCGCCGCTGATGGTTATTATAACTGTCTCATTGCCTTCTATTAATGGATCATCTGTTACGGTTACCGGAACACTTACGCTGTTCTGACCAGCGGGGATGACTACCGTGCCGGTGAGGGCGGTGTAGTCTGTACCGCTGGTAGCAGTGCCGGTTACGGTGTAGGTAGCGGTGATGTCTACGGAAGCGCTAACACCGGTGGGCAGGCTGACAGTGAAGCTACCGTTAGTGGCAGGTTCAGCGCCATCCGCATCTTTGGTGATATTCAGTACCAGGTTAGCCGGGATACTTTCATCATCCGTGATGTTAACCGTTGCGCTGCCGGTGCCAGTAAAGATGAAGCTGCCGCTGGTTCCTCCGGTGAGCGTCATGATCACGGTTTCTGTTGGTTCTATTACCTGGTCATCTGCTACGGTTACTGGTATGCTTACGCTGTTCTGACCTGCAGGGATCACTACTGTGCCTGTGAGGGCAGTGTAATCAGCACCTGCAGTGGCGGTACCGGCAATGGTGTAGTTCACCGTCACATCTTCGGAGGAGGTCACACCGGCAGGCAGGCTGATGGTGAAGCTGCCATTGGTGTTAGGCTCTGCACCGTCTGCACCTTTAGCAGCTGTCAGTACCAGCGTGGCTGGTGTGGTGCTCTCATCATCAGTAATATTCACCGTTGCATTACCAGTACCGGTAAAGGTAAAGTTGCTGCTGGCGCCACCGTTCAGTGTGGCTATTACGGTTTCTGTTACTTCTATGATCTGGTCGTCTGTTACGGTCACCGGTACGCTCACGCTGTTCTGACCTGCAGGGATCACGACGCTGCCTGTAAGGGTGGTGTAATCAGCACCTGCGGTAGCTGTACCGCTTACGGTATAATTCACTGTTACATCTTCAGATGATGTGATACCGGCAGGCAGGCTGATGGTAAAGCTGCCGTTGGTATTCGGTTCTGCGCCGTCTGCACCTTTAGCAATAGTGAGCACCAGGTTGGCTGGTACGCTGCTCTCATCATCGGTGATATTCACTGTTGCGTTACCAGTAGCGGTGAAGCTGAAGCTGGTGGATGTACCGCCGTTGAGTGTGAGGATCACGGTCTCGGTGTTTTCGATGAGATTGTCATCTGTTACGGTAACCGGTACGCTTACACTATTCTGGCCAGCGGGGATGACTACTGTGCCTGTGATGGCAGTATAATCTGTACCTGCGGTAGCAGTACCTGCGATGGTGTAATTAACGGTCACATCCTCTCCTACTGTTATACCTGTGGGCAGGCTGACAGTAAAGCTGCCGTTGGCAGAGGGTTCAGCTGCGTCTGCATTTTTCGTGATGTTGATTACGCGATTAGCCGGTGTATTCTCGTCATCAGTGATGTTTACTGTGGCGTTACCGGTACCTGTTAAGGTGAAGCTGGCCGATGTACCACCATTCAGGCTCAGGATCACGGTCTCTGTTTGCTCCAGCACCTGGTCATTGAGCACATCAACAGGAATGGATATACTGTTTTGACCGGCCGGCAGTACCACGCTGCCGCTGAGGGTGGTGTAGTCTGCGCCTGCGGTGGCTGTACCGGCTATGGTATAGTTCACAGTGATGGCTTCAGATGATGTGATGCCTGCCGGCAGACTGATATTGAAGCTGCCGTCTGTAGCCGGTTCTGCGCCGTCTGCGCCTTTGCTCACACTGAGCACGAGGCTGGCCGGTGTATTGGCTTCATCATCGGTAATGTTTACGGTAGCACTAGTGGTGCCGGTGAAGCTGAAGCTGGCAGATGAGCCGCCGTTCAGTGTCAGGATCACAGTTTCTGTTGGTTCTATCACCTGGTCATCCAGCACCGGTACGGCAACGGTTACACTGTTTTGTCCGACGGGGATGACTGCTGTACCGCTCAGGGCTGTGTAATCTGTGCCACCGGCAGCGGTGCCAGTGATGGTATAGTTAACGGTAACATCCTCTGTTACGGTTACACCAACCGGCAGACTGATCGTGAACAGACCGTCCGTACCGGGTTCTGCGCCGTCTGTTGTTTTCACAACGCTCAGCACCTTGTTGGCCGGGATGTTGTCATTATCCACGATATCTGCGGAGGCGTTGCCGGTACCGGTGAAGGTAAAGCTGGCAGATGCACCTCCGTTGAGGGTTACTATTACTGTTTCCGTTTGTTCTATTATCTGATCGTCTGCAACTGTTACCGGCAGGGCTACGCTATTCTGACCAGCGGGGATGACGATGATGCCAGCCAGGTTTGCATAGTCTGTTCCATTCTGGGCGGTGCCGCTGATGGTGTAGTTGACGGTGATGTCTTCCATTGCTGTAACACCAGCCGGCAGACTAATGGTATACTGTCCGTTTGTGCCTGGTTCTGCTGCATCTGTATTCTTCGTAATGCTCAGCACCCGGTTGGCTGGAACGTTGTCATTATCCGCGATGTTTACGCTAGCGTTACCAGTACCCGTGAAAGTTAAGCTGCCGGAGCTGCCACCGCTGAGCGTAAGGATCACGGTCTCGGTAGGTTCTATGACCTGGTCATCTGTGACAGTAACAGGCACTGTTACGCTATTCTGACCAGCAGGCAACACTATGGAAGCAGGGATGGTAGTATAGTCTGTTCCGTTAGTGGCTGTACCGGTAATGGTGTAGTTCACCGTGATGTCTTCCGCCGCCGTATAACCTGCAGGCAGGTTAATATTAAAGCTGCCATTGGTAGCCGGCTCTGCGCCGTTGGCACCTTGGGTTACACTCAATACCAGGTTAACAGGGGTATTGTCATTATCCGTGATGTTCACGGTAGCGTTGGCAGTACCGGTAAACGTAAAGCTGGTGCTGCTGCCGCCGCTGAGGGTAAGGATCACGGTCTCGGTACCTTCTATTACCTGGTCGTCGGCTACCGTTACGGGTATGTTAATGCTGTTTTGTCCGGCGGGGATCACTACACTGCCGCTAAGGGCGGTATAATCGCTGGCGGAAGTTGCTGTACCCGTAACAGTATATGTTACGGTAAGGTCTTCGGCTGCGGTGTAACCAGCCGGCAGGCTGATAGTGAAGGCGCCGTTGGTAGCCGGTTCTGCACCATCCGCCGCTTTCGTTATGTTCAGTACCCGGTTGGCCGGTACGTTGTCATTGTCTGTAATATTCACTGTAGCATTACCGGAACCTGTAAGGGTAAAGTTAGTGCTGTTGCCACCGGTGACGGTTGCTATCACTGTCTCGGTGTTCTCTATGATCTGGTCGTCACTGACTGTAACAGGCAGGCTCACGCTGTTCTGACCAGCAGGGATCACAACGGATCCGCTGAGGGTGGTGTAATCTGCCCCTGCGGCGGCTGTACCTGTAACCGTGTAGGTAGCGGTGATATCTTCAGCGGCGGTAATACCCGTTGGCAGGCTAATGGTGAATGCCCCATTAGTAGCCGGTTCTGCACCATCTGTATTATTGCTGATCGTCAGCACCAGGTTAGCAGGTGTAGTAACTTCATCATCTGTGATGTTAACGGTGGCGCTGCCATTGGCGCTGGACGGCGTAAGCGTCAGACCGGTGGCGGTACCGCCATTGATGCTAACAATCACCGTTTCTGTGGTCTCTATTACCTGGTCGTTGATAACGGTCACCGGTAAGGTCACGCTGTTCTGACCGGCGGGGATGATCACGGAACCGCTAAGGGTAGCGTAATCTGTACCGGCGGTGGCAGTGCCGCTGACGGTATAATTAGCCGTGATATCCCCGGAGGCGGTGATACCAGTGGGCAGACTGATCGTGAACTGGCCATTAGTGCCCGGTTCTGCTGCATCCGCATTCTTCGTAATGCTCAGCACCTGGTTGGCGGGCGTATTATCATCATCTGCCAGGTCCATATCGGCTTCGCCAGCAGATGCATCCGGCGTGAAGGTAAAGCTGGTGCTGCTGCCACTGTTCAGCGTGAGGATCACGGTCTCGGTACCTTCTATAACCTGGTCATCTGTAACGCTTATGGGTACAGCCACGCTGTTCTGGTTAGCCGGGATCACGATGGAACCGACAAGGTTCGTATAATCTGTACCGTTGGTAGCGGTACCGGTGATGGTATAGTTCACCGTTACCGGTTCTGCAACGGTAACACCTGCAGGCAGGCTAATGACAAACTCACCATTGGCAGTAGGTTCTGCCGCGTCGGTGGTCCTGATCACGCTCAGTACCAGGTTGGCAGGTGTGGTGCTTTCCTCATCCGTGATATTTACTGTAGCCGTGCCGGTGCCGCTGTAGGTAAAGCCGGTGCTGGCGCCGCCTGTTAATGTCAGGATCACGGTCTCTGTATTTTCTATGATGTCATCATCTATGACGGTGACAGGCACATTCACCCCGTTTTGTCCGGCAGGGATGATCGCAGCGCCGCTGAGTGTAGCGTAATCAGCCCCACCGGTGGCCGTGCCTCCTATGGTGTAATTTACTGTAATGGCTTCTGCCGCTGTTATGCCGGCAGGCAGGGTGATACGGAAGGCGCCATTGCTGCCGGGCTCTGCTCCGTTGGCATTATTTGCAATGCTCAGCACCAGGTTGGCAGGTACGTCATCATCATCTGCAATATTTGCAGTAGCATTAGCAGTACCTGTGAAGGAGAAGCTGGGAGATGCTCCGCCGTTCAGCGTAGCGATGACTGTCTCCGTACCTTCTATGACCTGGTCATTGGTCACCGTAAATGGCAGCGGCACGCTATTCTGACCGGCAGGCAATACGATCGTGCCGGGGAGCGTAGCGTAATCTGTTCCATTCAGCGCAGTGCCGCTGATAGTATAATTAACCGTGATGGGCTCAGTGGCTGTAACACCAGCCGGCAGACTAATGCTAAAGGCGCCGTTTGTAGCGGGTTCTGCGCCATCTGTTGTCTTCGTGATGTTCAATACCTGGTTAGCAGGGGTATTATCGTTATCGTCAATATTCACTACCGCGTTATCATTACCGGTAGACGCTGCAAAGGTGAAATTGGTGCTGGCACCATTGCTCAGTGTCATCTCTACGGTTTCCAGGCCTTCTATGACCTGGTCATCCGCCACAGCCACCGGTACGGTTACACTATTTTGTCCGGCCGGCAGTACAACCGTCGCGCCGATCGCGGTGTAATCCGTTCCGCTGGTGGCGGTACCATCTACGGTGTAGTTCACGGTTACTGCTTCAGAAGAAGTATAGCCTGCAGGCAGACTGATAGTGAACTGTCCGTTAGTGGCGGGTTCTGCCCCGTCAGCCGTATTGTTTACCAGCAGCACTTTATTAGCGGCTGTGTTATCGTCATCGACAATGTTCAGGGTAGCAGCAGCGGATGTCGCATCTGCAGTATATGTGAAGGAATTGCCGTCTGTACCGCCGTTGAGGTTCAATATGGCGGTCTCTGTATTTTCAATGATCTTATCGTCTGTTACGTTCAGCGGTATAGTCACGCTGTTGTTGTAAGCGGGCAGGGTGATGGTGAATACCGTGTAATCCGTATTCCGGGTGGCCGTACCGGTCATCGTGTAACTCAGCGTGAGATTGGCGCTGGAGGTATAACCGGCGGGCAGGCTTACGGTGTAATTGCCTTGTACGTTCGGCTCAGCCGCATCATGGCTCTTCACCACTTTCAGCACCTGGTTGGCGGCAGTAGCGTCGTTATCAGCGATGTTAACCGTGATATCATCGTTGGCCGGATCAGGTGGGAAGATGAAGGCATTACCACCGCCATCGGTAGCGCTGCCGGAAAGGATGGTAAAGGTCATTGTTTCTGCCGGCTCGATGATCTGATCGTCTATCACGTTCATTGTAACAGTAACGCTGTTCTGGTTAGGCGGGATCACCACGGTGCCCATGCCCTGGTAGTCGACACCCGATACGGCTGTACCGGACAGGGAATAACCTACGGTAACAGGCCATGCAGAAGTAGCCACACCTGCCAGCTTCACGGTGAAGGTAGCGTTGGTTCCGGGCTCCGCGGCGTTAGTACCGGTGATCACCTGCAGCGGTGTACTGCTGGCGGCATTTGCATCCACAATATTTACTGCGGCGCCATTGCCGGACGGATCTATGGTGAACGGATAGCTGCTGGAAGCCGCGCTGGTAAGGGTCAGCACTACATTTTCAGGACCTTCTATGATACCATCATTGCCAGCATCCACATCTATGAACACTTCGTTAGCACCGGCAGGAATCACGATGTTGCCACCGGAGAGGCCCAGCATGTTATAGTCCGTGCTATTGGTAGCCGAACCACCCAGTGTAAAGCTGATGACCACATCCTGAGAGCTGGTCACACCTGGCTGCAGAGAAACCCTATACTGGCCATTAGTGCCACCTTCTATGGCGTCTGTGACTTTGGTGATGAGCACCACATTACTGTTGGGAGCATAATCATCATCCAGGATATCCACGGTAGCAGTGCCAGCGCCTGCTACAGTATAGCTATGCTGTGTATCGTTGCCGCCGCTGACATTGAGGATCACGGTCTCAGTAGGCTCAATCACACTGTTGTTGATCACTTTTACAGGAACGGCTACGCTATTGGAACCTGCCGGGATCGTGATGGTGCCGGTAATAGCAGTGTAGTCGGTACCGGGAGTAGCCGTACCTGCTCCTATGGAATAAGTTACCTGTATATTCCTGGCGGAAGTAACCCCGGCGGGTAGGCTGATGCTGAAGGCGCCGCTGGTGCCCGGTTCTGCCGCATCGGCTGTTTTGGTAACGGCTAACACCAGGTTCGCAGGAGTATTATCATCGTCGGCGATGTTAGCGGTAGCATTACCATTGCTGCTGCTGGCAGTATATGTGAAATTAGCAGAGGAACCGCCGCCAAGGGCAACGATCACTGTTTCTGCTCCTTCTATGGTCTGGTCATTGCTAACTGTGAGCGGTAAGGTAATGCTGTTCTGACCAGCAGGGATCACTACAGCGCCGCTTAATGCGGTATAGTCAACACCTGCCGTAGCCGTACCGCTAACGGTATAATTAACAGCGATATCTTCAGATGGTGTAACACCGGCCGGCAGGCTGATGGTGAATAAACCATTCGTAGATGGTTCTGCTGCATCGCTTGTTTTAACGATGCTCAGCACACGGTTAGCCGGCGAGTTCTCATCATCTGTAATATTCACCGTAGCATTGGCATTAGTGCCACTCACTGTGAAAGTAAAGCTGGTGCTGGTACCGCTCGTTAATGTAAGGATCACGGTCTCGGTATTTTCTACCAGCTGGTCATTAATCACAGATACGGGCACGGGCACACTATTCTGGCCGGCAGGGATGGTAGCTGTACCTGTAAGCGCGGTATAATCTGTGCCACTGGTAGCAGTACCGGCTATGGTGTAGTTCACCGTAATGGCTTCAGCAGCGCTGATACCTGCAGGCAGGCTGATCGTAAATGAACCATTGGTAGACGGTTCTGCTGCATCTACAGCTTTTATAACACTGAGCACCCGGTTAGCCGGAATATTATCATCGTCTGTAACATTCGCGCTGGCGTTGCCTGTACCGGTAAAGGTAAAGCTGGTACTGGTACCACCGGCAAGGGTAAGTATCACGGTTTCAGTATTCTCTATAACCTGGTCATCTATGATGTCTGCGGGAATCAGTACGCTGTTCTGGCCTGCGGGTAATACCACACTGCCACTAAGGGCGGTATAGTCTGTTCCGGCGGCCCCTGTACCGCTAACGGCATAATTTACCGTTACGGCTTCGGAGCTGCGGATGCCGATGGGCAGGCTTACACGGAAGGCGCCATTAGTAGATGGCTCTGCCAGGTCTGTCAGCTTCTGGATAGTAAGCGCACGGTTGGCCGGGGTATTGTCGTCATCGGCAATGTTGACCGTGGCGTTGCCACTGGTGGGGCTTACCGTGTAGGTAAAATTAGTGCTGGTGCCGCCGCTAAGGGTAGCGATCACGGTTTCGGTATTCTCTATCAGCTGGTCATTGATCACATTCACCGGCAGGCTGACGCTGTTAGCACCGGCAGGAATGTTAACCGTGCCGCTAAGCGCGGCATAGTCTGTAGCGCCTGTGGCAGTACCGCTGATCGTATAACCAACGGTAATCGTTTCAGATGCCAGGATGCCTGTGGGCAGGCTGATGCTGAAAGCTCCGTTGGTGGAGGGTTCTGCAGCATCGGTTGTTTTCACGATGCTGAGCACGCGCTTATCCGGTGTGTTCTCATCATCCGTAATGTTGACGGTAGCATTGCCATTGGTAGCGCTAATGGTGAATGGGAAACCCGGACCTGTTGCACTGGTGATGGTTACCACCACAGTTTCCGTTGTTTCGAGCAGTGCGTCATCGGTAACCGTTACGGGGACGGACACACTATTCTGCCCGGTAGGCAGGTTGACAGTACCGGTTAAGGTAGCGTAGTCTGTGCCACCGACAGCTGTGCCGCCTATAGTATAGTCGATCCTGACCGGCAGACCGGAAGTATAGCCGGCAGGCAGGCTAAATGTAAAGCTGCCGTTGGTGCCCGGTTCTGCGCCGTCGCCGCTATTGCTTACGGAGATCACGGCATTAGCGGGATAATCGTCATCTGCAAGCACGACGTTAGCCTGTGTATTGGTAGTGCTGATAGTGAAAGTGAAACTGCTGCTGGTAGCACCGTTCAGGATCACTACCAGGGCTTCGTTCCGCTCAATGAGCTTTTCGTCTATGACAGCAATGGGTACGGTTACGCTGTTCTGGCCTGCGGGAATTACTACCGTGCCGGGAAGCGCTGTATAATCGATCCCTGATTGGGCAGCTCCGGACGTACTGTAAGTAACCGTAATATTCTCTGCGGCGGTGATACCAGCAGGCAGGCTGATGGTAACAAGACCATTAGTAGACGGCTCTGCGGGATTAGTAGTGGGGCTGATGCTGATCACGCGGTTAGCCGCAGTATTATCATCATCTGTGATGCCCGCTGCAGCGCTGCCATTGGTAGCGCTCACCGTATAAGTAAAGCCCGTGCTGGTACCGCCGGTAAGCGTTACAAGCACCGTTTCATTATTCTCAATTACTTTATCATCCACAACCGTCAGGGGTATGGATATACCGTTCTGACCTGCCGGGATCACCACTGTACCGCTAAGAGCGGTATAATCAGACCCACCTGTGGCTGTACCGCCAACAGTATAGCTGACGGTAATATCCTGGGCAGGCAGCACACCTGCCGGCAGGCTGATATTAAAGCCACCGCTGGCGCCCGGTTCTGCGCCGTCTGCAGCTTTGATCACACTCAATACCAGGTTAGCCGGGTTATTCTCATCATCGCTGATGTTCACCGTTGCGTTGCCGGCTGTAGTGCTGGGCGTAAAGGTGAAGCTGGTGCTTGTGCCGGCTGTTACGGTAAGCACTACGGTCTCAGTGCCTTCCAGCAACTGGTCGTCTATAGTAGTTACGGGAATGGCTATACCGTTTTGTCCGGCGGGGATGACTACTGTGCCTGTGAGGGCTGTATAGTCAACACCGGCTGTAGCGGTACCTGCAATGGTGTAGTTAACGGTAATGTCTTCTGAAGATGTTACACCGGCGGGCAGGCTTACATTGAATGCTCCGGCTGCACCTGCTTCGATTGCATTTGCGGTATTGGTTACGCCTACCACCGTCTTGGCGGGATCAGTGGCATCATCATCTGTGATGTTCAACGAAGCTGTACTCTGTGTAGTACTGATGGAATAAAATCCGCTGGCGCCGATGGCACCATCCAGTGTAACGCTTACATCTTCTGTGAGCTCGAGGATGTTATCATCTGTAACAGTAACAGGGAGGGCTATGCTATTGCTGCCTGCGGGCAGTACGATGGTACCGTTCAACGCGGCGTAATCTGTGCCACTGGTGGCTGCGCCATTTACTGTATAGTTCACGGTAATGTCTTCATCTGCATTTACGCCGGCCGGTAAGCTGATACTAAAGCTACCATTGGCAGACGGTTCTGCCGCATCTGTTGTTTTCGTGATGCTCAGCACCTGGTTGGCGATGGCTGCACCCCCAAAGGTGGAAAAGGATTGAATACCGGCAAATTCTACGTATTCCACACCATCCTGTGTGCCGGTACCGGAAGGTGTGAGCACAGTGATGTTGGCCAGTCCTGCCGGAGCAAGATCGGCCAGGGTTGCCGTAATATCGCCGCTATGCTTAAACCAGGTCCATTTTTGTGCAGTGCTTACGCCACGGGTACCGGAGAGAAAGTTCTCTGCATTGGTTTGCTCTGCAGGGTCCCAGAACAGGCGCAGTTTCACGCCGCCGTTCACGGTAAGATCCGGACCGCTATAGCTGATCTGCACCAGTCTGCGCATCAGCTGGGTACCGTAGTCGGTACCGCTGTTCTTACCCAGGGCGGCGTTCATATCGCGGTTCACATCTATCACCGCAGAGAGCTGTGCCACATCCATGGTATTGCCATTCAGCTGGATGGCAGCAATATATTTAGTGGCGTCTGCCGGGTCAATAAAATATAACCAGTCGTTATCCACGCATTCAGTGGTAACGTTCTTAACAGTGTTATCAGCTACCAGGCTGGCGGTGCGGCTGGCAGCCGGATTGCTGGTAACGAGGGTGAACACCATGCCATTGGCCAGGGTAGTGATGTTATCAAAGCCAACTACACCGCTGGCGAAATCTGTAGCAGGAATGCGTGTAACCGTACCGGTGGCAAAGTCGCCATCGCCGTCCTGGTCTATCAGCAGCAGGAAGTCGCTCAATGTGGTACCTGCTACGGTAATGCCTGTAAGATCAAACTGCAGGCGCAGTGGCTGTGCAGCGGGATCAAAATTGGAGAGCTGTGTTTTCCATTCCTGTGTAAGGCGCTGTTCCATACAGCTGCTGGCGGGCAGGTCGGTAGTGGAGGTAGTCAAAGCAGCACTGTTGCTGCTCCATATAAAATAGCTTTTATCCTGTGCGAAGGTATTAGTATTGCCTGCATTGGTCGCTGCCAGGCTGCCCAGGCCCACACTAAGGATGGAGCCGGCATGGATGCTGCGGGATTGCTTCTGGTTCAGGTCTTCTACATCATCGCGGCCTATACCGGCGATGTTGATCTTGTATGCGCCGTTGGCGGCAGCACCCCATACTTTAGTAGTGCCGTCGGTAGCGAGGTAGTCTGTAGCAGTTGTCTGATCGAGGGTATAACCATATTTGATGGCCAGGTAAGTGCTCACGCGTTGACGTTCGGTAGCGGTCAGCGCTACGGGATAGACAATCACATCTCCGATAGTGCCGCTCCACAGCTGGTCATTGGCAAGGTATGAGCCAATCTTTGCCGTTGTAGTTCCGGTATTCCATGCTTTACTGGCGGTAGCCAGCTGCTTTGTTTTACTGTACAGCGTAGCTGCTCCTCCTGCACCAGCCCAAACACCTACCAACTCGTCAGGCGTATTCAGCTTCCAGAATCCGGCAGATGTTACGTCATTTGCCGTGCCAACAAACTGACCTGCGCCTGCAACACTGGCGATGCCCATGCCCTGCGAAGCGGTATTGGTACCCCAGCTCACTATATACCTGTTACCTGAAAGATTATTGAGGTTACCTACCCCTATCAATGTTCTGGCAGCAGTGCCTGTGGGAAGCTTGCTCACATCCAGGTTCATGAAGTTAGCCGTGCCGTTGAACTTCACAACAGGGTTGAAGTTAAGATTATCTGTTGCGTTGTTAGCATAAAGCGGCTGATTGGCTGTTGTTGGTTGCTCTGCGTTGTTGCCACTGGCGCTGTTGTCATTCCATGTGTCAATGGCGGTATTATCAACGGTAGCTGATGTGCCCTTGTCCGGCCGTAGCCAGAGGGATGCTCCCGCTATGCCGCCCGGGGCTTTTATAGCAGCACCAAAAGTGAAGTACTGTGCATTTACCAGGTCCACATCGGCAGCTAAATAATTAATGCCGTTGACAGTGACAGCCGTCATCTGAAGATATTGATCAGTATTATCAAAAGTATCGTCAGCGCTCAGGATCATGTACGCATCCATGCCATTATCCGGTATCAGTACCTGTACGGTACCTACGGAACCTGTTTCCTGTACTTTCCAGGCACGGGCGAGACGATAGTTAACGGCAAACTGACCGCTGATCGCGGTACTGTAAGTAGCGGCGCCATTATTGTCGCCAAATGTGAGGAATGCCTTATCTGCATCAAAGTCTGTAGTATTTTCTGCGTTGCTGGCTGCCAGGGAGCCCAATGCCACCGTTACATAACCAGCAGTGACTGTATCGCGGTTGCTGGACTGCTTCTGATTCAAGGCAGAGCAATCGTCACGGCCGATACCAGTGATGTGGTAGTTATAGCCGGTGTTGTTCGCAGCTGTCCACATTCTTGTAGTGCCATCGCTGGCTAGATAGTCTGTCGGTGTGGCCTGGTTTAATGTAAGACCATACTTCAATGAAAGGTAGGAACTGATACGCTGGAACTCCTCATCGGTAAGATTCCTGTTATAGAGGAGGAGCTCACCAATATTACCATTCCAATAGCGGTTCTCTCCCACATACTTACCCACCTGTGAACCATCTGCGCCGATTAGTGTAGCCCAGTTACGGGTACCGCTTGTGATGGCGGTAAGGCCATTGGTATACAATGACGCCAATCCGCTGGCGCCGCCGGTGTAACGGCCGCTGATCAGGGTGATCTCATTTAATGGGAATGAATTAGCAGCGCCTATTATGTTGGATGGGTTACCCATACCTTCAAAGACCGCAGCTCCATCTGTTTGTCTCCTGAAACCGGCTCCCTGGTTACCAGCAAACGTACCATAAGTAAAAGGCGCCTGGTCTGTAGCGTTAGACACCGGCAGGGCTACGCCGATGATAGTACGGGCAGCATTGCCAGCCGGGAATTTGCCGGTGATGGACGCCTGTGGTATCTGCAGATAATCAGCGGCACCGTCAAACTTCAGCGCAGGGTTGTAGTTCAATCCATCGCTTACATATACCGGCTGATTGGCGGCGGTAGCCTGCGTTGCATTGACACCTGCAGAGCTCTGATCTGCCCACTGTGTTACAGCAGTACCGTTCAAGGTAACTCCATCTTCCGCCTTTAACCACATCTGGATGCCGCTGGTAATGCCTGCGGGGGCAGTGGTCTTCTCTCCTATTACCGTAAAGTACTGCCCATTGCTGAAGTCCACATTGTCAAAGGTGGCAATGTTATTGACATACGAGGTGGCCGCTATCAGCCGTGTAACCGTTCCTGAAAAATTATCCGTTGTATTAATGGCCAGATACAGGTCTTTTGCATTTTTGGCAAGCGCCAGGTTAGTCAGATCTACCTGCACCTGTGTATTGGTCACCGTACCGGTTTCCTGTACTTTCCATATACGGGCCAGGCGGCGCAGGGCAAGACAGGCATTATCACCGATGGTGGTGCTGCCATCGCCACTTACGGTAGTGGTGGTAAGTCCGGTAGCCCCATTATCGCCCCATACCATAAAGCTCAGGTCATCATCAAATGCCGCCTGGTTGTCCTTATTGGTGGCTTCTATGCTGCCCAGGCCAATGGCCAGCATGTTGCCTGCGTTGGCGGTATTAATGCTGCGGCTTTGCTTCTGCAGCAGTCCGCCGTTGTCATCACGGCCTATGCCCGCAATATTGTTCTTGTAAGTGGTGTTATCGGCTGTGAGCGCATCCCACATTTTGGTAGTGCCATTGCTGGCGATATAATCGGAAGCGCCGTTATTCAGCGTAATACCGTATTTCAACGCGAGATAGGAATTAACGCGGGCCTGCTCAGCGTCGCTCAGTATCCTCTCGTAGGCAATGATCTCATTCATATCACCGGGAAAGTACCCTGCCGCACCAAATGCACTATGGCGTCTTCCCACCTCAATAGTAGCGGCAGCGTTGGGCATGCCAAGGTTAATGGTGCCTGTGGTAATATTAGTGCCATTCTTGTATAGCTTCACATTATTCGTACCGGTTGTCTGCGTAACAGCAGCCAGGTACGGCATATTCAGTGTTACGGTGCCTGCCGGCGACGTAACTAAAACGGCGGCGTTGCCTTCTACGTATTCAAATTTGCCTATCTGGTGCCTGAATTCCATCACAGATGAAGCAGAAGATGCTGCGGAGAAATAATCACCCCCACCTGCTACATTCGATAGTTTGTTAACAGTGAAATAGCTGTTGGAAACAAAAGCGCTCAGCGGCAACTGCGGGGTCGCCATCCAGGTGGCAGTACCATTGAATGTAAAGGCCGGGTTATAGTTCACGCTGTTGTCATTGAACACGGGCTGGTTGGCGGCTGTAAACTGCTCTGCACTCCTGCCGTTACCGCTGTAGTCGTTCCAGCTGTCTATACCTGCCAGTTCATCATCTGCGCGCAGCCACATGGTAATGCCGTTGGCTACGGCGCCGGGGCCGTACACTTCTTTCGCAAAAGTGAAATAAGCGCCATCAGGCAATGCATCGCTGCTGAAGTTGATCAGGCTATCTTCCGGCAGGATGGAAATCTCCTGCACGTTGGTAGCAAACGTTGGATCCGTGCTCACGAGCAGGTATGTGCGGAGCACATTACGGTGATATTTGAAGGTGATGTCCCCATCGGCCCAGTTGGTTTTATCCACCTTCCATATGCGTGGTATGCGCATGGTGGAAACAAGATCCGGAGCGGTAAGGGGAACGGAATAAGCGGTATCGAGATTATTATCGGCAAATACAAAATAAGAATTGTCATTGATTACAGAATCCAGGTTTTCTGCATTGGAAGCTGCTACTGTACTGCCAAGGGCGATGGTAACAAGCCCACCGGTTTCCTGGCTGCGGCTCTGTTTCTGATGCAGGCCCTGGCATTCATCACGGCCTACGCCGGTAATGCGGGAGTTGTAGCCGGCATTATCAGCGGCGGTCCACATACGGGTAGTACCGTTACTGGCGATGTAATCTGTGGGGGTGGCCTGATTCAGTGTAAGGCCGTATTTGAATGCAAGGTAAGAGCTGACGCGCTGGAACTCTTCGTCGGTAATATTCCTGTTATAGACGATCAATTCGCCGATGTTACCGTTCCAGTAGCGGATATCTCCTACATAGTTACCCACCTGTGCGCCCTGCGCGCCGATCAGTGTGGCCCAGTTAAGGGGACCGCTTCCAATGGGCGTAAGGCTATTGGTGTACAGTGATGCTATGGCGCCGGCGCCGCCGGTATAGCGCCCACTTATCAGGGTGATCTTATTGAGCGGAAAGGAACCAGCAGGGCCTGTTATGTTACTTGGGAAACTATTACCTTCGAAGACTGCTTCTGCTACTGTAGATCTTCTGAAACCTGATGATTGGTTAGCTGCATAGGTGCCATAGGTGAAGGGCGTCTGATCTGTCGCATTAGACAGTGGAAGCGCTACACCGATAATAGTACGTGCAGCGTTGCCTACGGGAAACTTACCGGTAATAGCCGCCTGGGAGATCTGCAGGTAATCTGCAGCACCATCAAATTTAAGCGAGGGATTGTAGTTCAGTGAACCGGCTGTAAATACAGGCTGGTTGGCGGCTGTAGCCTGAGCCGCGTTTACCTGGTTGCCGCTGAAATCGTACCAGGCAGTATTGTCAGCACCATAGTCTGCACGCAGCCACATGGCGATACCGGGGTTTACACAGCCGGGGCCTACGATCCTGGTAGCGATGGTAAAATACGCGCCATCAGGCAGATCGGCGGAATTAAGCGTAAGGGTGCCGGTGGCGGTATTCACCGGGTACTCTACTGTACCTGTGCCAAAGGCAGGATCAGTGGCATTTACCAGCAGGTAACGGTTGCCTACCTGGTCTATTTTAATAGTGATATCCTGGTCGGTCCAGTTGGTCTTGTCTACTTTCCAGATGCGGGGCATGCGGGAGGTAGCGTTGGCCACACCTGTCACTGGCACGCTGAAAGTGGTAGCGCCATTATTATCACTCCAGGTAAAGAAGGATAGATCATCTATAGATGCGGTGTTGGAAGCGTTGTCTGGTGCTACGGAAGTACCAGCTGCAATGCTGATCAGCGCATCTGCTTCCACGCTGCGGCTCTGCTTTTGGTTCAGTGCAGTAAGGTCATCCCTGCCGATACCGGCAATGCGGAAACCATAGCCGGTATTATCGGCGGCGGTCCACATACGGGTGGTGCTGTCTGTAGCGATATAGTCAGTGGGAGTGGCCTGGTTAAGCGTGATACCGTATTTGAGTGCGAGGTAGGAGCTGATACGCTGGAATTCTGAGTTGGAGACGTTCCTGTTGTAGACGATCAGCTCACCAATGTGGCCGTTCCAGTAACGGGCCTCTCCTACGTACTTGGCTACCTGGGCGCCATTGATGCTTAACACGGTATTCCAGCTGCGACTACCGCTGGAAAGGGCTGTAACACCGTTGGCGTATACAGACACGCTGCCATTGGCGCCACCTACATAACGGCCACTGATGAGAGTTACTTTATTAGCCGGGAACGAACCTGCAGGTCCGCCTACGTTGCTGGCTGCGCCGCTTCCCTCAAATACTGCGTTCTCCACCGTTGCTTTTCTCAAACCCGCAGCCTGGTTGGCCACATAAGATCCGTAAGAGAACAGCATCTCATCTTTGGTGGTGAGTGGAAGGCCAACACCAATGATCGTTCTTGCTGCATTACCCGCAGGTAATTTACCTGTGATGGTGGCCGGCTGGATCTTCGTATAGTCGTCCGTACCATCGTATTTGAAGGACGGATTGAAGTTCAGCGCCCCTGAGAGCATCACCGGTTGTTTAGCTACGGTATCCTGGGTAGCATTCACATCGTTACCGGAGAAATCGTACCAGTCGGTTACGGATGAAATACCGTCATCTGCCCGCAGCCACATCTGTACACCATTATTCACATAAGCCGGGCCTTTCAGCTCTTTGGCGAAGGTGAAGAATGCGCCATCCGGCAACAGGCTGGTATTAATCGTAACCGTGCTGTCATCATTATTCAGCGCGAGCTCCTGGTCTATCGTAGCAAAGGTAGCGTCTGTGCCGCTGATCAGCAGGTAAGTGTTACGCGCGCTGCCGTTCAGCTTTATCGTCACTTCCTGGTCTGCCCAGTTGGTCTTGTCTACTTTCCATATACGGGGCATGCGTAAAGTTGCATTAGCGGCATTCACAGCGACATTGTAGCTAGTAGCACCGCCGTTGTCGCCCCAGGTTAAGAAAGAAAGGTTATTGGTAACCGTAAAGGTATTCGACTTGTTATCTGCTGCAATCGCATCGCCGAGGGCCATGGTGACAAGGCCACTGGCATTTACGGAGCGGGATTGTTTCTGATGCAGGTTATCGCAGGTGTCTTTACCAATGCCTGCTATGTCCTTATTATAGCCTGCATTAGCGGTTGCATCCCACATTTTGGTAGTGCCGTTGCTGGCAATATAATTGGTGGTACCGTTGTTAAGGGTAATACCATATTTCAGCGCCAGGTAGGAATTCACTGCCTGCAGCTCCGTAGCGTTCAATGCACGGTTGTACACTACGATCTCGCTGATGTTACCGTCAAAGAAATCTGTAGTGGTACCGCCGCGCCAGCCAATGCGCTGGTTCACGTTCAGGAAGTTGTAAGCCTGTGTACCACTGCCATCGGCTGCGCCGTTAGTGTAGATATTAAACACATTGCCCGCGCGTGTAAAGGTATTCAGGTACGGAACATTGGCTGTATTGTAGGTACCAGTTGACGCCACATTGCCTACATTAATAGGACCGAGGGCGAACTTGTTAGCTGCGCTGTAGAAATAAGAGAATGTATTGGTCGCATCGGATGCACCTCCCAATAGCATATCTGCGGTACCCAGTGATTCCCGCTTGCTGACACTGATCACTGTGAAAGGATTCGTACCGGCAATCGTGAGGTTGCCGGGGATATTCATATAATCATTGCTGCCGTCAAAATTGAATGCCGGCTGGAAATTGATGGAGCTGGTGCGGAATATCGGCTGATTAGCCGCTGCCGCCTGTATGGCGGTGCGGTCATAACCGCTGTAATCTGACCAGGCATTTACATCTGCATTAGGATCATCTGCCCGGTACCATACCTGTATACCGCTGGTGATACAACCCGGTCCTGCGAGCTTGTTGGAGAAAGTAAAGTAGGCGCCATTAGCCAGCAGGTTGCTGTTAAGGATCACTGCGCCTGTATCATTCAGCTGATAGCTGATGGTGGTAGCAGGCAGGAATGCCGGATCGCTGCTCACCAGCAAGGTCCTGTTGGCGTTACCGCCGTTGAGGCGGATAATGATGGTAGTATCTGACCAGCCGGTCTTCTGTACCTTCCAGCGCCGCGTCATACGGGCGTCTGAGTAGGCGGTTACAAAAGGCGTGCTGTAGGTGACTGCTGCGCTGTCTGTGCCCCACATAAATGCAGAGCGGTCGTTTCGGATAGTGCCGGGATTATCTTCGTTAGTGGCATATAAAACGCTGCCTACGCCGATCGTGACTACATCGGCGGCAGAGATGGAGCGCGACTGTTTCTGGTAGAGTATGCCCACCACATCTTTTGCGATGCCGGCAATACCTTTATTAAAGCCACTATTGGCGCTCAGGCTCCACCACACGGTGCTGCCGTTGCTGGCCATGTAGTCCTGGTATAGGGTAAGGCCAAACTTCAGGGCCATATAGGTGTTCACCCGTTGCCGTTCTGTGGCTGTCAATGCGCGGTTGTACAGTACTTCTTCGGCAATATCGCCGATGAAAACAATAGGGCCACCAGGATTACCCACCGCGCCTATATGCTCATTACCCGCTAAGAGCCCAAAGCCGACGGTATTATTAGTGGTAGCTGCAAACTGCTGGCCACCGTTGAAATCCATTCCCCAGTTGCCTGGAGCGGAGCGGGCGCCGAAGATGTTCCATCTTTTAACGTCTATAGGTGTACCACTGATACTGGCAATACCTGGTTTAGCGTCAACAATAGCTTTTGTTGCAGGATTCCATGCCAAACGGTCGGTGGTACCGAAGCCGGAATATACTGCTGCATTGCCCCATGTATAATGGTGGTTACGGCTGGTGCCGCCGAAGTCATAAGGATTACCCCTGTTTACATTTGTGATCGGCGTCTTGGCCACCACGATGGCTTCACCGGCGGTAAACTTGTTCACAAAGGGGCTGGCAGTGGAACGCAGGTAATCGTCCCCGTCAAAATTAATATAGTGGTTAAAGTTCAATCCACCCGTTACACGGGAAGGATCACTTACAACGGTATTGAAGTTCCTGTTATTACCGGAGAAATCCTCCCAGCCGATGCCTGCCGCCATGTTACCTGCATCGGTTGCATCCGGATTGAGCCAGAGAGAAACACCGTTATCCACGCCACCAGGGCCATTCACCTTGATAGCGATCTTATTACTTACTTCTGAGGTACCACAGGTAGCGGTACGCAAAGTAGCCGTCCAGGTACCATAGGGAGCGCCTGTGATCTCGGGGAAAACACCGGTTACATTGCTGAGCACCTGGTTGCCCGATGCCAGGTTCGTATACGTGTTTACGTAATGCTGGGTGTTAATGCCTTTCAGTCCGGCTTCATTGGAGAACAGCTCTACCGTACATTTACCTGCACCGGCTGTTCCGCAAAGAGCGGGCAATTTTACGGTTACAGTATAAACGCCGCTGCCATCGCTGGTCTCTACAGATGAAAGCAGCTGAGGGACATTCGCGCCTTCATAGGCACAGTTTGCATCTGATCCGTTGCTCAGGTCTATTGGCAGCAGGTTGTTATTATTATAGATACTATTCTGCGACATTACCACCTTATCAATATAATTGATGCGGATACCTGCTCCCCAGGCATCCGTGGCTTTTGTGCCGGTGATGACGTTCCTGCTGACATTCAGGTTAGGGACGACGTAATTACCGCCATTGCCTGGCCGCAGATAGATGGCCTGACCATTATTATTAAGGAAAGTGTTATCGCTGATCTCAAACTTGCCTCCGTCTGATGCGGTGTTCCTTAGTCCAGCAAACTGTACGCCTCCGGTTGTATTCACGCCGGAGCCGTTGCGCTCAAAACTATTCTTTGAAATGAGCACATTATCGTGGTTAAGAACGGTTGCCCCCGGCCCGTAGGTCAGGAAAATAGCATTCGTGTCCGCTTCAATAAATGTTGAATTCCGGATGGTCACAGTCTGCATATTTCCGAAGAAATAGATGCCCACGTCGCCATCGTTGGCACTGTTGCCGAGGTCGAGATTGAACTGCGAAGAGTCAACCAGCACATTATTGACATTGGTCCTGAAGTAGACCATTCTTGTGCCTGTCCAGCCGTTGAGGTTATCGAAGGTGGAGTTCTTAATGGTCACGTTGGAAGCTACGCCACCTACATAAATACCATAGATCTCTGCATCGTGCATCACGGTGCTGTCTACGGTGAGGCCATTTACATTGCTATTGAAATAAATGCCGTAATCCCCGTCATTGGTGGTGGCGGGGTCGTTCATATCTATCGTGGAGTTCTTTACCGTTACATTGGTTGCGGTGCCCTGGAATTGTATGCCCCTGGCTTGTCCGCCGGCGCCGGTGGATATCTTGTATTTATCTATTGTTATCCCGTTCACTGCACCTACAAACCGGATGCCCCAGAAGTTGTCTTCTATGTCCGTCATGGTCACATTGCGGATGGTCATGTTGGTAGCTGCGGCAGCCACATAGATACCATGGTTGATCCAGTCGTTCGCGGTATTGCGGATGATGATGTCCTCGATGGTAACACCGCTTAAAGCACCATTTACCGTGATCGTATTAGACCCGGTGTTCTGCAGTGTCATTCCCTTTAATACCGTATTATTAGCACCTGCGCTCAATGTAAAGATGTCGCGCACCACGTTGTTCACATTCGCGGAGATGATCACGGTGCCGCCGCCGTCGATCGTAATGCCTGGCTTGGTGATGGCTGGCAGCGGACTCGCCAGGTTAATGATCCCCGAGATGGTGAAGGTAATGGTATGCGGTCCTGCTGTAGCTGCATTGGCGTCCAATATAGCCTGCCGCAATGATCCGGGACCAGCATTGTTAGCATTGGTGACCTGGAAATTGGCCGCCCTGGATATGAACGCTATGAACAGGCAGGATACCAGCAGCAGAAAACGTTTGCAGTTGATGCCTGCAATACGGGTACCAGGATTTCTCTCAATTAAAGGGGACATGGTGCAATAGCTTTGGGTAAAGCGGGGCTCCCCGGCCGGTTTAATCGGCAGCCGGCCAGGAAGCTCCAGTAGGTGATCTTGGAATACTCGATTATATAGGATATGGAACTACGTCGTTATGCGGATATAGACCAATAGATATGATGGTAATTGCTTACAGTGGGTAAAATTTCCCATAGGAATACGTTGTGGTTACAAAAAAAAGGTTACTGTTCCTTGTTATAATGACTCTCTCTGCAATGATTCTCGGTGACTATGACAATCACATGTCACGAAAGTAGATAAATGTATCATGCACACTGCTAGTAGTTCTTCGATATTAATTGTAGTACTTATACTACAACAGTCAAAAAAATAGGTCTTATATTAGTACAAATATTCCATGTTATGCCAGCTAACACCCATACATTTGACGCCATTGTGATTGGCTCAGGCATCAGCGGCGGATGGGCTGCCAAGGAACTCTGCGATCAGGGGCTGAGCACGCTCGTGCTGGAAAGAGGCCGCAATGTGGTACATAATAAGGACTACCCTACCGCTACCAAAGCACCCTGGGAGTTTAAGCACCGCGGACAAATGACCAAAAGCTTCCTGCAGGAGAACCCGCTGATCAGCAAGGCGGCAGGCTTTGCCGAAGATACTGCTCACTTCTTCATCAAAGACAAAGATCATCCTTACATACAGGAAAAGCCATTCGACTGGATCCGCGGCTACCAGGTAGGCGGTAAATCCCTCACCTGGGGGCGTGCCTGTCAGCGCTGGAGCCCTTTTGAGTTTACCGCACCCGAACGGTACGGCTACGGCATGGCATGGCCCATTGGCTATGACGATATAGCGCCCTGGTACTCCCATGTAGAGCGTTTCATCGGCGTATGCGGCACCCGCGACGGTATTGCCGCCATGCCTGACGGTGAATTCCTCCCACCCTTTGACCTGAACTGCGCCGAAGCGATGATACAGGAAAAGATCCGCGCAAACTATAAAGACCGGCACCTGGTGCACGCCCGCTGGGCACACCTTACCGCTCCGAAAGATATTCACCTGCAGCAGGGCCGGGCGCAATGCCAGGCCAGGAACCTTTGCATGCGTGGCTGTCCGTATGGCGCCTATTTCAGCTCTGTCTCCTCTACCCTGCCCTGGGCGCAAAAGACCGGCAAACTAACCATACGTCCTTTCTCTGTTGTTCACTCTATCATCTATGATGAACAAAAGAAAAAGGCCACCGGCGTACGGGTAATAGATGCTAATACACACGCAGCTACTGATTACTTTGCACGCATCATCTTCGTCAATGCTTCTGCGCTGAATAGTAACCTGGTGCTGCTTAATTCTACTTCCAAGCGCTTTCCCAATGGATTAGGCAATGACAACGGACTGCTGGGAAAATATGTGGGCTTTCATAATTACCGTGCGTCTGTTAATGGAGAGATAGATGGTATGGAGGATAAATATTACTACGGCCGCAATCCTACAGAGCCTATCATCGCTAACTACCGTAACCTGGAAAAACAGGATACTGATTACGTGGGCGGCTTCACCACTTTTATGGGCGCTTACCGCAGACGATTGCCGGAGCCGGAGAATGGCGGCATTGGCGCTGATTATAAAGCTGCATTGACGGAGCCAGGCGGCTGGGGGGCTTATATGTACATGCAGGGAGAGATGGTGCCGAAGGAAACCAATCATGTGCGACTGAGCACAGATCAGAAAGATCAATGGGGGATCCCGCTGCTGATCACGTCTGTTGATTATGATGACAATGCGGAAAAGATGATCAAAGATTTTCTGACGCAGAGCGCCGAGATGCTGGAAAAAGCGGGATGTAAGAATGTACAGCAGTATGATAATCACCAGGCTCCGGGTTTGGATATTCATGAGATGGGAGGCTGCAGGATGGGTAAAGATCCGAAGACTTCTTTGTTAAATGAGTGGAACCAAATGCATTATTGCAAGAATGTGTTTGTGACGGATGGGGCGTGTATGACGAGTACGGGAAACCAGAGCCCGAGTTTGTTATATATGGCATTGACGGCAAGGGCAGTGGGGCATGCGGTGAGGGAAATGAAAAAGGGGGAACTGTAAACTCACACAATACCACGGTTATGAAAAGCGTCGTCACTGAAACGGGACGTTCAAAGGAACAAAGCCTGGAACGGATCAACGCCTTCTCAGATGGCATTTTCGCCATTATCATCACTATTATGGTGCTTGACCTGAAAAAGCCCGAACCGGCGACATTTAAAGCCCTGGCCCATCTGTGGCCGTCCTGGATCAGCTATATCGCCAGCTACCTGTTTGTGGCCATTGTGTGGGTGAACCATCACTACCTGTTAAACAATGCAAAGCGCGCATCAGCGCGGCTAATATGGGCGAACTTTGGGCACCTGTTTGTGGTTTCACTGATCCCTTTTCTTACTTCGTGGATGGCCGATACGCGGTTGGAGGCAGTACCGGTGGCGCTGTATGCTTTTGATTTCTTTTTTGTTAATCTTACTTATTTAGGGCTGATCTATCAAACTATTCCTCATTTCCGGCATGAGAGTGAAAAGGCCCGGCGTTTGTTTAGGGTGCGATCTGTTGGAACATTGTTGCTTGCCCTGATAGCTGCCGGGCTGGCATTTTTGCATCCGGGGCTGGGGTTCTCTATTATATGTGCTTGTTTTTTGTTGTATCTGAGACCGGAGGCGCCGAAAATATGACTATACCACGGGCTCCGTGGCGTATTCAGAAAGGCTGCCGGAAGTGGCAGCCTTTCTTACTAGTGAGATTTCCGTTTTATCGATGTAATCCTTTCTTTTTAAGATAGGCCAGCAACTCCTCCGGCAGATCCGTCTGTATCACATTTGCATACTTAAACTCCGCTCTCATCTTATCAAACCCGGTGCTCTTCTCTTTCCGCTCCATCTCATCATACTTACCCAGGGCATTGGTCCAGATCCTTTCGCCGTGCTCCCGCACCTTACTCATCACACTATCGGAATAAAACGAATCATCGATATGGATCGCGGCATATTTGCCCTGCTGCATAATCGTTTCGGTTTCTGCCGCGCTATGCGCCCGGGGCATGATGGGCATGTCCTTGTCCAGCTCATGCAACATCGGGGCGTATTTAGCCGCGTACAGGAAGAAGAGCACCTGTTGATGCGTACCGGTGGCAGCTACCAGCGCGCAGGTCTTACGGGCAGCTTCAGGCGATCCTTCTTTAAAATCAATATCCAGCATGACCTTACCTTTCACCGTTTGCAATACCTCTTCAAAGGTCGGTATCTTCTCTGTAGTCGGCTGGCCGTTGAACAGCAGCGGAAACTGCTTCAGCTCCTGGTAAGTATAATCCTTTACATTTCCGGGCTTACCGGTCATACGGGTGATGGTCTTGTCGTGCATGATCACCAGCACGCTGTCTTTGGTTTCCCTTACATCTACTTCTACCACATCCACGCCGATGCGGATCGCTTCGCGGATAGCTGCCATTGAATTCTCAGGATACCTGCTATGCGCAGCGCGGTGGGAAGCCACCAATACCCTGTCAGGATGATGATAAAAATCTTCGAGAATGTGATCCAGGTTGGATTGTGCGTTTACCAGTATGTGGCTGGCCATAAGCAATAGTACCGTTACGAAAAAGCGTTTCATCTTATAATAGTTATTAGTCGTTAGTTATTAGTCGTTAGTCGTTAGTGATTAGCGCGGATTAAATCTGTTTTGATCCTAACGACTAATGACTAACCACTAACGACTATAGTTTAAAAATATCCTTCATTCTGCGGGAAAGGTACTGTAGACAGATCCCGCTGTGCCTGCGGGACCGGCCGCAGCACATGGAAGTCCTTAATATTTGCGCCGTTGGGGTTGTACTTTCTCACCCGTTCTACCAGTTTCCCGGTACGGGCCAGGTCCATCCAGCGGTCTTCTTCGCCGCCGAGCTCACGGGCGCGTTCGTCGAGGATCTCGTCCATATTCAGCTGATCGGCTGTGAGCAAGGGCAAAGTGGCGCCTGGTTTGGCGGCGCGGGCCCGCACTTTGTTAAAGTATACCACTGCCTCGGCAGGCTTGCCTGCCAGCATTAATGCTTCTGCTGCGATCAGGTGTGTTTCGGAAAGACGGTATACAAAGAAATCGCGGAAGCCTGCCAGGTCCTGCGGACTAGCCCTTGTAAAGTCATCGTGCTTTTTAATGCCCCAATGCATGTTGTCTGTATTGGGCGCTTCCAGGCTGGTAACCCCCGGACTGATCGTCCACACGACGGTATCGCCCAGCTTCTTGCCTGCAGGCAGGTTCGCGGGGTTATTGTAAAACCAGAAGCGGCGGAAGGTGACATCAAAGCGGCTGTCATTGGCATTAAAGAGGTTACGGAAAAACGGCGTAGGCCTGAAACGGGTATAGGGCCTTCCGCCTTGTGTAACATCGCGTAGCAGGCCGAATTGATCATAGGCTGGTGTAAAGAAGGCATGGCCCTGGTTACCGTCGCCATTGAACAGGGTATTATTGATGTACTGCACGGCAAACACGATCTCTTCATTCTGCTGGTTATTATAGTCAAACACAGCGGCATAAGATGTAAGCAGCTTATAAGGCCCTTCATTGATCACCTTTTCTGCAGCGGCGGCAGCGCCTGTGTAATCTTTCAGCAGCAGGTCTATTTCCGCCAGCTGGTGAAGCGCAGCGCCTTTGGTAGCACGGCCGTATTCCGGTAATGTCCAGTCCAGGTTATCTACCGCAAATTGGGTGTCTTCCAGCATCTTCTTCCAGATATCGGCTTTCGGTGTTCTGCCCAGGTTAGTTACCACGCCTTTGGTTTCATGATCAGTGTACACCACATCGCCAAACTGCATAGTGAGCCAGTAGTAGAAGTGCGCACGCAGAAAACGTGTTTCCGCTGTGTAGCGGTTGCGCAGCGCATCATCCATAGGGATGGCGTCTATACGGTCCAGGATGGTGTTGGCCGCGTTGATCCCGGCATAACAATCATTCCACAGATCACTGAGATAACCGTTGGAAGCATTGAGGGCAGTGGAATAATCATCCATGAACTTGTAGCCGCCATCTTTGCCATGCTGGAAAATATCCGTCCCCATGGTGGTCAGGGTAAAGCCTTTCTGCGAGCCATACAGGCCTCTCAACCTGCTGTACACGCCGGTGATACCGTTGGAAATACCGGCGGCATCGCTGTAGATGGCCTCGGGCACAGGTTTATAGAGATCCTTTTCTTCCAGGCTGCAGGAAGCGGCGTTCATGCAGGCAACCAGGAGCAGGGTATAAGTCAGCCATTTATTACGTTGCATAATCATTGTTTTTTTAGATCATTAGAAAGCGGCATTCAATCCTACAGCATACATCTTCACCGTGGGGTACATAGCCCGGGTACCGTCAGACTCAAACTCGGGGTCCTGTCCTTTATAAGAAGTGAAGGTGAAAGGATTTTCTGCGCTCAGGTTCAGCTTCAGGCTTTTCAGTCCGCTGCGCTGCAGCCAGGATTGCGGCAACATATAGGCAAGGCCGATGTTCTTTACCCTTACGAAGCTGGCGTCTTTAAAGGCCAGTGTAGAGCCCAGGTATACGCCTTCCTGGTTCTTGTCGGGACGCGGATTGTCGTTGGTTGGGTTCTCCGGTGTCCAGTAGTTGACGTCCAGGTTGTTATAGCGGCCGGCCAGGCGGTTATTGTTATCATACCACTGCGAGTAGATCAGGTAGTTTTGACGGGTGTTCACCACTACTGTCAGCTCCAGTCCTTTGTAAGAGAAGCGGTTAGTCATACCGCCTGTCCACGCGGGCATTTGAGAGCCTACCACTACGCGGTCCTGGTCGTTGTACTTGCCATCATGATTTGCGTCGGCGATCTTGATCATACCGGGCTTAAAGCCGCCTGCCACAGCAGCGTCCTTTTCTGCATTCTGCCAAATGCCGATCTTATCATAGTAGTAGAAGATATTGATCGGCTGACCAATGATCCAGCTGTTGCCCAGGTCATCTTTACCATCTCCATACAATCTGGTGATAGCGTTCTTGTTGATGCCTACATTGAAATCGGTCTGCCAGCGGAAACCGCTTTTAGTGGATACGTTCACGGTAGAAACGCTTAGTTCCCATCCCCTGTTGCGGGTAGCGCCGATGTTCTCCAATATGCTGGTATAGCCGGTGCTGCCGGGAATACTACGTGTCAGCAGCAGGTTACGGGTATTGGATACATAGTGCTCTACAGCGCCGGATATACGGTTATTAAAGAAGGCGAAATCCAGGCCTGCATTCAGCTCTGTAGTCGATTCCCATTCCAGGTTGGGATTGGCGATAGTGGCAGGCAGAAAGCCATTCACGCCAGTGGCCCCGAAGGCGTAAGCGCCTTTCTGCAGGGTGCTGAAAGTCTGGTAGGGAGAGATCCCATTATTGCCGGTGCTGCCATAGCTCACACGCAGCTTCAGCGCATCTACGGCACGGATGTTCTGCATGAAAGGCTCGGCGTCTATTCTCCATGCTGCAGCGGCTGAGGGGAAATAGCCCCATTTATGGCCGCTGGCGAATACGGAAGAGCCATCTGCACGGGCAGTCACCGTTAAGAGGTAGCGGTTCTTGTAATCATAGTTCACGCGGGCCATGTAAGAGAGCAATAGCCATTTGCGATAATCGCTGCTGATGCCGGTTACCTCTCCCGCTGTTTGCAGGTAGTGATAACTCTGGGCTTCGTAAGGCAGCTTATTGGCATTGATGCCGGAACTGTTGGTCACCTGCTGCTGGGAGCTTTGCAGCAAGGTTATGCCCAGCCCGTGATGTTGGGCGATACGGTGATTGTATCTCAGTATATTCTCTACCGTTATAGAGAATACATCCTGGTTGGCGACACTGGCGGTGGCATTACCGCCCTGGTTGGCATCTGTAAGGCTGCCTTTGAAAATGCCTTCGCTGGAAACCTCCATTTCAGGACCTACGTTGAGGCGATAGGTCAGGTCTTTGGTAATATCCCACTCTCCGAAGAAACTGGCAAATACGCGGGTTTTATAGCGCTGATCCACGGTGTTTTTGATGATCATCAATGGGTTCACACGCTGGCCTTCGTCGTTATTGGGACGAAAGAGCATGTTGCCGGCGCTGTCGTAAGGCACGCCCAGCGGGTTCAGTCGAAGGATATTATCGAACACCGTATTATCCGTTACGTTCTGTATAGACCTGCTGGCAAAGGTGGACACGCCCAGGCGCAAACGGTTGTTCACCTGGTGATCCAGGTTGATGCGCAGTGCGCCGCGGGTATAATCTGTTTTGTCGATGATACCCTGCTCGCGGAAATAGTTCAGGGAGATGGCGAACTGTGTTTTCTCCCTGCCGCCGGTGAGCGACAGCTGGTGGTTCTGTTTATTGCCGTTGTGATACACCAGGTCTTGCCAGTTGGTAGAACGGCCGGTAGCCAGTGATTTCAGCGCAATATCATCAAAGAGGGAGGCATCCGGCGGATAGTTGCCATTGGGATCGGCTGTTCTGGCGGCTTCCCTGCGCAGCTGTGCAAACTGCGGACCATCCATCAGGTCCAGCTTGCGGGTGATGGAAGTAATGCCGTAGTAGGCGTCGTAATTGATATTGGTACGGCCGGCTGCACCGCGTTTGGTGGAGATCAGCAAGACGCCGTTGGCGCCGCGCGAACCGTAGATAGCAGAAGAAGAAGCATCTTTCAGCACTTCTACGGAGGCGATATCGTTAGGATTGATCTCGTTGAAGCTGGCATCCATTACAGGAATACCATCCAGTACGATCAATGGGCCATTATTAGCGGTGATGGAACGCTGGCCGCGAATGAGCATCTTCACGGAGGCGCCCGGCTCGTTACCACTGTTAAATACATCCAGGCCTGCAACCCTGCCTTTCAGCGCCTGGATGGCATTGGTAACCGGTTGTGCGGAGATCTCTTTACCCTGCACAGATACCAGGGAGCCGGTCACGTCGCGTTTCTTCAGAGTGCCGTAGCCTACTACCACCACTTCTTCCAGGCCTTTTACATCTTCCTGCAAGGTAATGCTCATCTCCGCGCCCGCCGCGGCTACTTCACGGCTTACATAGCCGGACATAGACAGGAGCAGCGTCTCCCCCGCCACGGCCTCTACGAAAAAAACGCCGTCACCATCGGTTATGCTGCCACGATTAGTACCTTTCACGACCACGGTTACACCGGGAAGCGGCGTACCTTTGGCATCGGTAACCCTGCCTTTCAGCTTATCCGCCGGGGTTGTGACAGTGGCCGCTTTAGCGGGAACGGGCATTTCCCTTTCAAGGATGATCACTTTGCCGTTCTGCACCTTGTAGGTGAGGCGGGTATTGCGCAGCAGTGAATTCATCAGCCAGTCTATGGTCTGTTGTTTTGCGCGCAGTGTAATGGCTTTATAGGGTGCGATGGTCTGTTCGTTGTAAATAAAAAGATATCCGCTGCGTTGCTGCAGCATAGAAAAGGCCTCCTTCAATGAGGCATGTTGCAGGTCTATGTCTATCTTATCAGCTGGTATTTGTCCGCGGGAGCTGGCGCCCTGCAATAACTGTGCGCACAGCAACATCCCTATCAACAATAAGTTGGTACAAATTTTCATACCTTTGCACGGGTTTTTAATAATTGATCAAATCGTTATAGAAATCCAGGCCGGGGATCAATTAGTGATTGGCGTTACGGATTGATCCATTTTCCGGTGAAGCGCCGGTGAGGTATTCCTTACCGGTTTTTTTATTATTAGTAGTTATGTCATCTGCATAGGCGATATCTTTTTAAGGTGATTGTCTGCTGAAAGTGATCCTTCCATTCTTTATTTCATATTTCAGTTTGTTGGCCATGCTGAGTACCTGCAGCACTTCTTCCAGCGGGTCTGCCGGGCTGAAGCCTGCGGTGATGCGATAGGCGGGCAGTATATTATCCCCAAAGAGAATTTTTACGTGATAGCGGTGCTCCAGCTGCAGCGCAATAACATCCAGCCGTTCGTTGTTGAAGAGCAGCTTTCCGCTTGTCCAGCTGCTGACAGCCGCGGCATCGGTATGTTCTTTCTTCCATTCCTGCAGGTTGCTGTTCAATGTCAGCTGCTCATCCGGCAGCAGGATCACTTCATGACCGGAAAGCTGCTTTAATGGATCATCTGCAGTAATGGCTACTTTACCTTCGCGCACGGTTACCTGTAATAGATCCAGCTGCTGCAAGGCGCGTACATTCAATACAGTGCCCAGTACCCGGGTCTGTATGCTACCGGAGCGGACCAGGAAAGGGTGCGCAGGGTCCTGTTTAACATCGAGGCAAGCTTCTCCTGTTAATAATTCTATACGGCGTTCTGCTCCATCAAATGTTGCAGGATAGCGCAAACGGCTGCCGCTGTTCAGCCAAAGCTGCGTACCATCCGGCAGCTGCATCTTTACAGGGTGCGTGGTAGCAGCGATCTCCTGCCATGCGGGCTTCGATGGCCAAAAGCGCTGTATGAGATAGCCGGCGCCCAGCACCAGCATAATGCTGGCGGCTATCTTCAGCACCGTGTTAGCAGACAAGCGGCGCAACGGCGTTTCCGCCTGCGAAGTCCGTGTTCTGCGGCGTTCCATTTCCTGGTGATACCATTGTTCTATGAGCTGCCGTTCCTGTTCCGTGCATTTGCCGGACAGGTATTTTTTAAGCAGCTCTCTTGTCTGGCGATTAGACATTTGAATTAGCAGTTAGCAGTTGGCAGTTAGCAGTTGGCAATTAGCAATTAGCAATTAGCAGTTAGCAGTTAGCGCCGAAAGCCATTAATTAAATGACAGGTGAAAAAAGAAAGTGGGGTATTGTGGTATGTTACCTTAATGTTAAGTGATGTGATTCAGAACCAAAAAGTGAAGTGAGACATCTTATGTCGAAGAATGCGTAAAGCGTGACTGATCTGCTTCTTGACCGTTTCCTGTGAACGTTCCAATTGTCCGGCTATCTCTTTATGGGTTAAGGCTGTTTTGCGGCTCAGCTCAAATACTTCACGGACACGGGCGGGCAATTGTGCGATCTCCTGCTCCATGTAGGCGGTCATTTCTTTTTCTGTCATCCTGCTTAATAAAGAATGATCGGCGGCGGAAACGAATTGTTGAAGGGAAGATAAATGGCGGCGATAGGTGCGCTTGTGTGTGATCAGATTCAGCACGCGGTTACGGACGGCTACATATAAATAAGCGCCCAGCGATGAAGACAGTTCTATATCACCGGCTTTGGTCCAGACATAGGTGAAGATCTCCTGCACGAGGTCCTGTGCATCCTGTTCGTGCTCCAGCATGCGGTAGGCCTGGGTGTACAGCAGGCTCCAGTATCTTGTATAAAGCGTTTCAAATGCGGAGGTATCCCCCTGCCGGAAACGTTCCAGCAGCGCCTCATCATTCAGCTCAGTTAATTGACAGGGATATAAAGACTGATGCATATTTCCGCCCCTTACCCAGGCAGACGTGGCGCCTGGTAGCGGTCAAAAATAGGCGAGGCAGGGGGATATTTTATATTAAATTATTGTTTCCGTAACAACCCTTTCACCACTTCCAGCTCCTTCCCCTCCTCCACCACATGATCCGGTTTTACGCCCTTCCCTTCCCAGGTGCTCTCCGTTCCGGGCAATACCGGCGCTGCTGTAGATACGGATACATAGATCTCATCATTCACCGGAAACCAGCTGTTCATGTGCGCGCCGCCCGCAGAAGGCTGCCCGATTACCACTGCCCGGCCTTGTGCCTGCAGGGTAAATGCAAAGGCTTCGGCAGCCGAAGCTGTCTTTTTATTCACCAGTATGTACAAAGGCCGGTTATACTTCTCCTGTGTAAGCCATCCCACCGTCTTCACACTTTCCAATACACCTGTTCTGCCTTTGACTTCGAGCAATACTTTATTAGGCGGCAGGAAGAAACTTTCAAATACGGGCCCCACATCACTGCCTCCTCCCCCATTGTTCCTGAGGTCAATCACCAGCGCGCGGGTATTGGCCACCAGCTGCATGGCCGCATATAAAACCGGCAGGCTCTTAGCGGAAATATTGATCTCAGATACTTTGATGTAACCGATATTATTATCCAATATTTTTACCTCTTCGAAACCAAAGTTTTTATCCAGGGCCTGTTGATTATGGAAAAACATACTTTCCTGCTCTTCTGAACTATCTTCAGGCGCCTGTAAGGTTTTTACCATTTCAGGATCGTATCGCACATACAGATGGCCATCCTGTCCGGATTTTTTTATAATACCTGTTACAAGGGAATCAAAGATCTGCCAGTTATTTGCTTTATCCAGGGTACCCCAGCGGTAATGGTCCAGCAAATTATCCGCGATCTTTTTCCCTTTTTCTGCAAATACATAATGCTCCCTGATAAGTACAGCAATCCTGTTAACTGCAGCAGCGATGTCTTTTTGTGGAACGGGTTGTAACTGCGCCCCGGCAGGTAGTGATAACAATAAAAATACAATCAGTTGTTTCATGATAATATAAGTAATGATCTGCTACAAAGGTCCCATCTTCAGCATTCTTAAAATAGCATGAAATTAACCTGATCAGCATTTGCGATAGCTGCCGGGCAGCATACCTGTAAACGCTTTAAACGTGCGGGTAAAATGGCTCTGATCTGAGAAGCCACATTCATAGGCGATATCTGTAAGTGGTTGGTGCTTGTCGCGCAGCAGCGTCATTGCACGCGCTACTTTCACCTTACGCATATATTCGCCGAGTGTGCAGGAGAAATAACGGGGGAAATACCGGGAGATCGTTACCGGATGAATATGTAATACTTCAGACAGCTCTTCCAGGGAAAAGGTCTCATTCCAGCAATCGTGCAGCAGCTCGCGCAGCTGATCTGTCCAGGGCGGCCTGTTACCGCTGGCAGGCGGATGCAGCAGCTGCAATACCAATGCCTGCACAGCAGCCAGCGAACAGCTATCTTTTATCTTGCTCTCCTGCCAGATCCGGATCAAGGCAGGCCTGAGCCCTGCATCCTCTATCCTTACATCGAAGCTCAATTGATATTTAGCGAGAAAAGCATCCTCTATTTCAACGTTAATATTCCTGGAAGGATGTTGGGTGCGGCTGTTGCGATGCAGCTCTCCTGAATGATATAATAACACGCTGCCCGGAAGAACGGGCTGCTCGTTGCGCCGGCGCTGTTCCAGGTTGCCGCCTGCTAAAACAAAAGTGATATGATGATGCTCGTGGCAATGCCAGCCTTCAAATACTTTCTCCCGGTACAGGGTTTCGGTAACCGCTATGCCTTCTGTATTGAAGCTATGCGCGCTGGCGCCAAGAAAACTCGTCTTTTCCAGTCTAAGCATATTTCTATGATGCAGGCCTAAAGATATTCCATAAATATGCATAACGGGAAGTAATCGGCTATTACCAATAGCTATTTTTCTTTCATGACAGTGGATGAGACCTTTGCGTCATCAATAAACCAAGCCATCTTATCATGAAAGAAAATGCCACCATTATCAAGCATCCTTTCCTTGACAGGCACATTAGCACCCGCGAACTGATCTTCCTGCTGACCGCTATCTTTTGTACCACACCTTATGTGGCTCCGCCATTCGCGCTCCTTGCCGGGTTGGCCATCGCACAATTCACCGGGCATCCGTACCTGCACCTGCATCATAAAGCCAGCCGTTTGCTGCTGCAAGTGGCTATTGTAGGGATCGGGTTTGGGATGAACGCCGGCAGTGCCTTAAAAGCCGGGCAGGAAGGCGTTCTGCTGACGGCTCTTTCCACTGGCGGCATCGCTGTAGCAGGCTGGTTCCTGGGCAAACTGCTGGGCATCGAAAAGAAAGTTTCCTACCTGATCGCTATGGGTACTGCCATCTGCGGCGGCAGCGCCATCGCCGCCGTGGCACCGGTGATAAAAGCAGAAGAGGACGACATTTCCGTGAGCCTCGGCGTTGTATTCATCCTGAATGCCATCGCCCTTTTCATATTTCCTGTCATTGGTCATGCATTCCATTTGTCTGAACAGCAGTTTGGCTGGTGGTGCGCCATCGCCATCCATGATACCAGCTCTGTTGTGGGTGCTGCAGGTAAATATGGACAACAGGCGCTGGAAGTGGCTACTACTGTAAAACTGGTCAGGGCTTTATGGATCATGCCCGCTGCATTTGTATCTATGCTCCTGTTCCGGAACAGGGATGGTGAAGTTCGTATACCCTGGTTTATAGGACTGTTTATCCTCGGAATGCTGGCCAACAGTTATATCCCTGTGATACACAACATCAGTCATTATATCACGGGAATTGCCCGGGCCTGTTTAACGCTTACACTCTTCCTTATCGGCAGCGGGCTTTCCGGGAAAGTATTGCGGTCTATCGGCGTAAAACCTTTGCTGCAAGGGGCCTTGCTATGGATAGCGGCCGCAACTATTACCTTGTGGGCGATAATTGCATTAACTTAGCAATAATCGCTAACTTTATATCGTCAGTGAACATATGCCAACAGCGATGGTTTACCCCAAATATGCGTGTAAGCGGCTTGCCAGCTTACTCCTGTTATGCTTGTCCGCCGTTTCTTCAGTGGCGCAGGACCGCAAAGCAGCCGATGCATTATATACCGCGCTCCCCATTGCAGATCTGTCTGCCTTTACATTAATGCAGGTCAATCCTTACAAAATAGCCAGACCGGCCGGCGCCAGGGAACTAACGGCCTCCCTGATGTGCATTGCCAAAAGCGATGTATCCAACGCCATTCCCGGCTTCGCCATAGACTGGGCGCCCTACCAGACCTTTGCGCCCAACCGCATCAACAAGGAGCGGGATACCGCCTTTGCTGCCTACCGGAATAGCCTGATCCTCCGGAACCTGCAGCTGTCTTTCGGCGGCGCCCAGGATTCCTTTGCTTCCCGGCTGGCGGTGGGTATCAGCTTCGTGGTCTTTGACCGCAGTGATCCTTCCAATGATCCCGGGTTTGCCAAAAGCGTACTGGCGTTGATGCAGGGCAGCGCCAGGGGTCATACACCACAGGAAGCGCAGCTGATGCTGCAGGATGATTTCCGGCGGGACCGCCTGGATCCCTTCTTTGAGCAGCAGGGATTAAGTAAGGTGAGCGACAGCCTGCTGTACCGGGTTTTCAATTTTGAAACGGGAAGCCTGAGCCAGGACTCTATCCGTGCAGCCATCGGGAGAAAATTCGGGGCCCGCCTGGGTTTTGACCGTGGTTTTGATACGCCTAAAGAAAAGCTGGTCAATCAGCTGATAGATAATTACCTGCAGGCACTGGAGGGGATCACCAGCCTGCGGCAGCAGGACCGCCAGACCCTGGCTATCCTGATCGCGGAAAAGCGTAAACAGTTCCTCCGGGAACATTGGAATGCGGGGATACTTAAAATCGGATTCGGGAATAGCTGGTATGCGGCGGATTATAACTGGTCGCATTTACAGTCTAACAAATTCAGCGTATATGCCTCCTGGGGGATCAAGGTAAGGACATGGGGACAGGGGATCTTATTCGGGCAGTATGCAAGGACTTTCAGTGATGATATAGCTGAGAAGAACAGGACGGCGTGGGTATATGGTGGAAGGGTTATCCTGGGTAATTATTGGATACAGGGTACTGTTGAAGCAGCGTTTCATACGCATACGTACGGGCGGCTGTTTGGTAAGATCAGGAATGATGTAAATACTATCCGGAGTGCTGTGGGCGTGGAAGCCCGGCTTACCAACGGCTTGTGGGCACAGGTGAGTGTTGGGGTAAATGGTCCCTATTCCGACTTTGCAAAGAATGACGGAGTAGTGTTGGCAGGAGCATTGAAGTATGCATTTAGGTGAGGGTGGCGTGACTGAAGCCCCTTGACCTTCGCCCTGACATCCCTCCTGCTGATGCCGCCAGCAAGCGGGGTGAGGACACGAAATCGCGTACATTGAGCTTTAGTGAACCATCTACGGCTACATGATAATTGCCTGTCTGCACGCGTGTACGCTGCCGACGAACCAGCCTTAATACCTTGTGAGGGGCAGTGTGCTGCTTTTCCGCTTTCTGCGGCTGCACCTTCTGTACGTTCGCTATTGTTACCGGCCTATATTCCGCCTTCAGCTGTTCCAGTACCAGATCCGCCTGGATGCCCTTTTTAAGCAGGTCCATTGCTTTCCCGGTGAGCCCGTGAAAGATCTCGCGTTTGCGGCTTTTGCGGGGCGTAATACGGTATACTTCAGACGCTATGCGCGATGCCTGCGCCAGCATACCGGCGTAACGCATGGTACGCTTAAAAGCAGGCGACCGCTTAACCCGCCTGCGGCTGAGGGAGCTTTTACGGCGCACATAATAGTTGCCGTCCATCTGGTAATAACACAGGCCATTAAAGGTGCCCGTGATGAACGTAGGCCCTTTTTGCTTACCCATTTTTAATTAATTTTAGTAGTGAAATAATGTACTGAAGTTACAATAGGTAGCTTAGAAAAAAGTTGATCCAGATCATCAAATTGAATAGGTGCACATTTTCTTCGAACGCTGATAATATTACCCCCGAACGCTTTTAATGAAGCCTGCGAACGCTTTTAATGCCGCTCTCCTGAAGGTATCACTAAGCTATAGCGGCAGCAGGAAGCAGCACTCCTGCCTATAACACTAAGCTCAGGCGGCTGGAAGACAAGGATCAGACGAGGATACGACAAGGATATTACAAGGCCTTCATCGCTAGTTTGCGAGGATGAAATCCTGGTCTTTGCTGATCTGCTGTAATAATTGCTTCATATACGACTGGATGGATGCCGGCAGCTTATAAAAGGCCGCATCATACTGCACGCTACGCTCAAAGTCCAGCGTGCCGGTTACGGCCCTGATAGCCACCTTACTATAGCGGTAGTAGAGCAGCATTTTCAGGCGGCGCTGGTCACTGTCTTTGTCTTTGGGAGAGGTACCGTAGATGATCAGAGGGTCAATATAACCATCGCCGTCTATATCCCTGGGGGATATGTATCTTGTAAAGAACCAGATGGACTTTTCATCCGCTTCCAGGGCGTCTCTCATTCTCCAGCGGAGCGAGGGAATCTGCTGCTCCTTAGTATGCCTGCTCATGCACACGGCGGAGATGTTAGTGGTAATGGTATCCTTCGGCTTTGTCTGGGCGTATTTCTCCATTAAGAGGAGATAATGCAGGCCGGCCGGGTCTTTATACTCCCAGCCGCGGAATACCGGGTATTCCAGGCCGGTAAAAATGCTGTCTATCTCATGTTTTGAAAGCATCCTGGAAGTTGTCTGGGCGTATACCCACTGAGACGCCAGGATGCAAATAATGAAAGCGGAAAATCGCATGTACTATCTGAAAAGGTTTACAGTTGCGCCTATCTCATAGGTACCATCAACATAAGTTTTGATGCCGCCTGTTTGCGTGGTATAAAGCGCCTGTAATATTACCATTTTTTTAATATTAACCCCCAGCCCTGCTGTAAAACTTTTTGAAGTGTGATACATGCCCATCACACTGGCTACGTTATCCAGCACGTATAGGTTCAAGCCTGCGTCCACGATGTTATCATATCCCTGGATACCCCGGTAGCATACTTTAGGCTCAATACCGCTGATCACGCCCTGTTCCGGTGTGAAACGGTAGGATGCTGCGGTAAAGTAAAGTCCGCCGCCGTTCACGCCATAATCCTTGCCGGTGAAAAGGCTTCTTACGTTGGGCAGGGCAGCCTGCAGGAACAGGTGGCCGTCCGTATACGCCATCCCGTATTCTGCTTCAAAGTAGTTATCGCGGCGGTTAAAGGCGGATAAAGAAGGATCTGCTGCATCGCCGTCTACCTTCGTATAGTCCAGGCGCTGTACGTTAAACGCCAGCGAAAGGCCGAAATGCAGCTGCTGGTTATTTGCTCCCAACGGCAGGTGATAAGAATAGGTGGCTGCCAGGCGGGTACGGGTGATCAGTCCGGCTTCGTCGTTAAAGATCTTAAAGCCCGCCCCTACCCTGCGGCCTAAGGCGCCGTCGGCGCTGAAATGAGCGGTTTCGGGCGCGCCGTCGATACCATTGTACTGGCGGCGGTAAGCGGCGTTCAGGTGCAGGCCGCTATCAATACCGGCCATAGCCGGGTTGGCGAGATACTGGTTCTGGAACCACTGGGTGCCTGAGGGCTCCAGTAAACCCAGGGAATTACCCAGGCTCTGCGCCTGGGTATTCCGGGTGAATAAAGTAGCCAGTACAACGCAGCAAAGCATTACCAGGCGCATATGTGATATTTTATTAGATCGGATGTTCATAATCTTACACATTTAAAGGATCAATAACGGTCACGTACAATCGTAATATAACCTGTTGCCGTCTTGGCGCCATTCTGTATGGTCAGGATATAGTAGTAGGTACCTTCCGCCAGCGGGCTGCCGTTCACGGTACCATCCCAATCGTTGCTGTAGTTTCTTCGGCTGTAGATCAGGCGGCCGGCACGGTCGTAGATCTTCACCTCGTTATCCGGGTAGCTGTCCAGGTTGCGGATCACCCAGCGGTCGTTCCTGCCGTCGCCGTTAGGCGTGAGGATATTCACAGCATCCACTTTGAAGTCTACCACCACGCTGAGGGCAAAGGAAGCGGTAGCGGTACATCCTGCGGCAGTGGCAGCTGTTACCTCGTAGCTGATATTGGCCAGCGGCTTCACTTCCAGGACAGGTGTGCGTTGTCCGCTGATGATGCCGTCTGCGGCGGTCCACACATAGGTGCTGCCACCGGTAGCGGTCAGCTTCACGATATCGCCTTTGGAAACGCTGGCGCCTTTGTCGCTGGTGATGGTGATCACCGGCAGCGCATTCACTGTGATGGTGAAAGTGCGGCGCAGGGAATCTACTGCTCCGCCGGTGGTGCCGCCATTATCGCGGATGGTAACGGCCACGGTGGCGGTACCTGCGGGCGCATCTGCTTTGAGGCGGTAGCTCAGCACATTACCGGCGCCAACGCTCAGCATATCAAAAATGTTGCTGGTGGAAGTGGCGGTGATGGTGTATGTCTGGGCAGGCTCGGTAGCAGAAGCACCGGTGAGCTGTATGGTATGGGTTTGTACGTCCTTACAAATGGCCACGTTGCTGATCAGGTCCAGGGTGGGCGGCTGGTTCACGAACACCACGCGTACAATCACCGGTACTGCGGCGCTGGTATTGAGGCCGTCGCTAACGGTCAGGCCTAAACTCACATCTGTGCCTACCAGGGCATTGAGGAGCGTAGTATTCTTCACGGAGATCACACCCGCGGTGCTGATCTGCAGGGCTCCGCCGGAACCGTCTGTTGCGAGTATCCAGTTCTGCACGGTACCTGATGCATCAGTAGCGGTAGCCGTACCCACGACGGTGCCCGCAGCGCTGTACTGGCTTACGGTAAAGGTCTGACCAGCGGCGATGGCCGGCGGTGTAGCGTCGTATGTGCGGGTAATGGTGTTGGAAGCGGTGTTACCGTTACCTACCACGTTCACTGCTGCATCTGCCGGGAGGCTGATGCTCACAGCGCCATCTGCTATTGGTGTTACCTGTACGGTGTATGTTTTGTTATCTGTTGTTTGCAGGTTGGAGACGGTCGCATTAGTCAGCGTAAAGTCTGTGAGGGCCAGCTGTGTTACTGCTTCATTAAATGTAAGCGTTACGGTGAACGGCGCGTTCAAGCGTGCAGCTGCAGCAGCGCTAAGTGTAACAGACGGACGCGCCGTATGTACGAATACGCCGCTGCTATTGGCTACGTTATTGAGCGTGAGGTTGGCGACGTTGCCTGACAGGTCAGTGAAGCTTTCAACAGCGTTGTTCAGTGACAGCGCTGTGCCCAGCTGGATACCATCCAGGTCCATCTGGCCTGCCTGTACGGTATAGGCAAAAGTAACGCGTTTGGAATTGAAGCCACCGGTGTAGGCAGCCTGCACGGTGGTGCTGCCAATGATCACCGGCAACGTGAGTGAGCTGGGTGAGCGATTATTTCTTACTGTTTCGTTCCAGTTCACAGCAAAGTTCAGCACATCGCCTTGTTTGTAATAACCGTTTGCAGGCACTTCTACGGAAGTGATCACTGGCGGGTTAGGATCATAATAGTAAGAAAGGCGGTTGGAAAATAAGTTCTGATTGCCCGCAGCATCCTGCGCAACACTGGATGGTACTTCTATGGACACCCCTCCTTCTATTACCGGTGAGACCAGGGCGGTATAGGTAATGTTATCTGTAGTTTGCAGGTTGCTCGCCGAAGCGTTCGTCAGCGTGATGTCTGTCAGTGCGAAGCCTGTTACGGCATGGCTGAAGGTAATGGTAGCGGTCCAGGGCTGGTTTACTTCTACCGCTCCGCTGATATTTACCGTAGGACGGTTAGCCAGCACAAACACATTGCTGGTGCTACCTACATTGTTCAGGGTGAGGGTAGCATTGTTACCGGCTGCGTCTCTTAAGGCAAGACCACCAGGAACGAGCGTATTGCCTACTGTGATACCATCCAGATCCACTTCTCCTGCCTGTACTACATAACGGAAGATGATGGAATTAGTGGTGGGGGCACTGTATATCGTAGCCTGTACGGTGGTAGTACCAATGGTGACCGGTAATGTAGCCGTTGAACCAGCGTATACGATCGGCTCACTGAACTGTACGGTAAAGTTCACTGCATCGCCGGCTTTATAGTAGCCGTTGGCAGGCACTGTTACGGAGGTGATCACCGGTGCAAGCGCATCTACGAGTACGGCACTGGTGTTGCCTACCCCGTTTAGCGTCAGTACGGCGTTGTTGGTAGCCGCGTCTTTTATAGTACCGCCGTTGAGAGCAATCGAAGCACCAAGGCCGATACCGTCGTTATCTTGCTGACCGCTCAATACGGTGTAGCTGAAATTCAGGGCAGTGGTGCCGCTGCCGCCGGTATAGGTGGCCTGAACAACTGTAGTGCCAATCTGCACTGGTAATGAAGGGGTACCGGTAACGGTTACACCCTCATTGAAGTTAGCGCTGAAAGTAAGTACATCGCCGCTGTTATAAGTGCCATTCGCAGGTACAGTCACTGAGGTGATAGCCGGTGCTGTGCCGTCGTGCGTATAGGTAATTATATTGGAAGCACTGTTGCCGTTGCCGCCTATATTTAAGGCGCCATTGGCTGGTACGCTAAGCGTTACTGTACCATTGCCGCCCGCTGTTACCAGCACTGTGTAGACGCTGGGGCCTGATTGGTTCAGATTACTTACTGTTGCATTCGTAGCTGTTATATCTGCCAGCGCAAAGTTGGTCACCACTTCGCTGAAGGTGATGGTCATGGTCCAGGGGCTGTTCAGCACCGGCGTACCAGATATGGTTACGGTGGGTATAACGGTGTTTACGAACACATGATCGGTGTTGCCTACACTGTTAAGCGCCAGCGCGGCATCGTTACCCAATCCATCTTTCACAGTACCGCCATTGAGCGCTAAGGTGCTGCCCACGGCGATACCGTCCATATCATTATTACCTGCTACTACTGTGTAGCTGAAGGTGAGCGCATTTGTACCGGAACCGGAAACGTAATTAGCCTGTACCGTTGTAGCACCGATAATTACCGGCACGGAGGGTGTGCCCGTTACCGTTACATTCTCGTTGAAATCTACTGTAAAGGTGAGCACATTACCCGCTTTATAGTAGCCATCGGCCGGTACATTCACAGAGGTGATGGCCGGTGGTACGGCGTCTACCAGGACAGCGCTGGTATTGCCTACACCGTTGAGGGTTAATGTGGCGTTATTAGTCACATCATCCTTTATAGTACCGCCGTTCAGCCCAAGCGCGGCAGCTACAGTGATACCGTCGGCATCATAGTCGCCGTTCTGTATGGCATAGCTGAAGTTCAGCGCGTTTGTACCGGAACCGCCTGTATAAGTAGCCTGTACGGTAGTAGCGCCTATTGTAACCGGGACAGAAGGTGTGCCGGTCACCGTTACGTTCTCACTGAAATTAACGATGAAGTTAATCACATCGCTGTTGGTATAAGTACCATTGGGAGGTACAGCTACCGACGTGATGGTGGGCGCTGTAGCGTCATAAGTATATGTAATCGTGTTGGAAGCGGAATTACCGTTGTTACCGAAGTTCACCGCAGCGTTAGCGGGCACACTAAGTGTTACCGTGCCATCTGCCTGCGGGACCACATCTACCGTATAGGTCTTATTATCCGAAGTACTCAGATTGATGACGTTAGCGTTCGTTTTGCTGATATCAGTCAACGTAAGGCCGGTTACCGCTTCGCTGAAGGCGATGGTCATGGTCCAGCGGCTGTTGAACACTGTTGGAGCTGACAATGTTACCGTTGGTATCACTGTATTCACAAATACACCTGCGGTGGACGCTACACTATTGAGCGCCAGGTTCATGTTATTACCAACGGCATCCTGCAGGGTACCGCCTGCTGCATTGATAGCGCTACCTACGGCGATGCCATCCGCATCGTTATCGCCTGCCACTACGGTATAGGCGAAGCTGAGCGTATTGCTACCGCTGCCGCCGGTAAGGGTGGCTTTGCGGGTAGTAGTGCCAATTGTTACATCGATGGAGGGGGTACCTGTTATCGTTACATTTTCGCTGGTGTGTACCCTAAAGTCGAGCACATCGCCTTCCCTGTAGATGCCGTTCATAGGCACATCCACGGAAGTGACAACAGGAACGACCCCATCTACCAGGATACCGGGGTAGCTGTTGGCTACTCCCAACGCTGCATCGTGGCCAACGGCATCCTTGATGGCGCCGCCGTTCAATGCGATATTAGCGCCCAGGGCAATGCCATCTGCGTCTTCGTCGCCATTTACGATGGTATAGCTGAAGGTCAGCGAGGTGGTAGTGCTACCGGTGAGCGCTGCATTCCGTGTATTGCTGCCGATGATAACAGGCAGTGCAGGCGCACCGGACACTGTAAAGTCATCATTGTAGTTGATGGTAAAAGTGAGCGTCTGGCCGGCTTTATAGGTTCCATCTGTTGGTGGGGTGATGGAAGTGATGGCCGGAGACTTGGTATCGTAGTTAAAGTTAAAGACAGCGGATGCCTGGTTGCCGTTGGTGGCAATATTATGCACCACATCGGCAGGGAGCTGGATAGTGCCAGCGCCCTCGGCGTTGGCAGTTGGCGTGATGAGGCCTGTCCAGCTGATATTATCTGTTGTGCTCAGGGCACTGATCGTGCAGCCGGTAAGGTTGAAATCTGCCAGGGCCAGGGCGTCCGTAGTTTTTTCACTGAAAGTGACGGTGATCAAAAACGGCGCCACAACTGTTGCAGGCTGCGGCGGTGTGATGGTCACGGTTGGATGATTGGTATTGATCCGTATGGCGCTGCCATCGCCTATGCCATTCAGCGTCGCTACCAGGTTGTTGGCCGCAGCATCCCTGATGGAGCTTCCGCCGGGGAAGTTGATCTGGGAGCCTAAGGTAATGCCATCTTCATCATTATCTCCGTCTACTATATTATATATGAAGGTGAGCTGGTTGCCTACGTTGTTCACATAAGTTGCCTGGCGCGTAGTGGAACCGATGATCACATCAAAGGTTGGTGTGCCGGATACCGTTACGGTCTCGCTGGTGGTTACTGTGAAGACAAGCGTAGTGCCGGTATTATAGTAACCGCTGGGGGTTGGGCCGGCACCAGGCATGGCAACGGCAGTAACAGTGGGCGCGCGGCCATCTACCAGGATACCCGGATAATTGGTGGTGGCTACTCCTGTTGGCGCGTCGTTGCCGGCTATATCTTTGATAGTGCCGCCATTCAATGCGATATTGGCGGCCAGGTCGATACCATCCAGGTCTTGTTCACCGGCGGCTACTGTATAGCTGAAGATCAGCGTGCGGGCATCTCCGCCCGCTGCATATGTTGCCTGGCGGGTATTGCCGTTTATTGTTATCGGCAGCGTAGGCGCTCCCGTTACTACTACATCTTCATCATAGCTGACGGTAAAGCTGATGGCCTCCGCTTCCTTGTAATATTTATTGGCAGGCGGGGTGACACTGATCACCGGCGCCCTGGTATCCCAGGAGATATTATAGGGAGCGGAAGGGATGTTCGGGTTGCCGAGGGTGTTATGTACCGCATTGCCCGCCACAGATACTGTTCTGCTGACATTTTGCTGGCCACCCGGCGGCGTAAGCAGGACGGTAAAGGTCCTTGCATCCACCCTTTGCGCATTGCTGACAGTGACGCCTATAACGTTAAGATCTGACACCGTCAACATGTCAGCAATATCCTCATCAAAGGTGATGGTGATGGTAAACGCGCCAGCTACCGGGAAAGTTGCGGTACTGGTGATGGTAGGAACAGGCTGTTTGGTATTTACCAGTACAGCGCTGGTATTACCGATGCTGTTCAAGGTAAGGGTTGCATTGTTGCCCAGTACGTCTTTGAGCGTGCCGCCGTTGAGGGCGATGGCGCTGCCTACTGCAATGCCGTCGTTATCGTTGTCGCCGCCCTGCACGGTATAGCGGAAGATAAGCGCATTTGAACCTGTGCCGGAAACGTACGTTGCCTGTACAGTGTTTGTGCCGATGGTGACAGGGAAAGAAGGCGTGCCGGTCACGGTTACGTTCTCATCGAAGTTCACCGTGAAGTTCAACTGGTTGCCGATGATGTAGGTGCCGTTAGCAGGCGGCGTTACGGAAGTTACCACTGGTCCGACTGCGTCAACTTTCACCTGGGTAGTATTGCCGATACTGTTAAGCGTGAGATTGGCGTTGTTGGTGGCTGCATCTTTTATAGTACCGCCGGACAGTGTGATCACGCTGCCAACAGCGATACCGTCAATATCCAGCTCACCGGCTCCAACCGTGTAACGGAAGAGCAGGTTAGCGGTGCCGCTGCCGGATAAGTAGCCGGCGTGGACCACGGTGCTGCCGATGGTGATGGACAGATAAGGAACACCGCCGGTTTGATCTACCGTAACGGCCTCATTGTATACCACGGTAAAGTTCAGGGCCTGGCCCATTGTGTAAGTGCCGTTTGCTGGCACGGTCACAGAAGATACCACAGGCGCTGTCTGATCGATGAACCAGGTGTAGGACTCGGGAGAAGGATCCCTGTTCCCGGCGGCGTCTACTGCACGAACGTTGATGGTATGTGAACCTGCGGCAAGGCCGGTGAGGGTAATGGGATTGGCCACAGGCGCATAAGTACCGGTAGGTGGATCGAGCGCTAACTCAAAGGTAGCAGCAGGATCATCGGACAAGAACTGGAAGGGTGCAGCGCTGCTATTGGTAGGATCCGTGGGGCCAGAGACAATGCCTGTCTCGGGCGCCGTCATATCCAGTGTGATCTGGTCCTGGAAAGTGGCAACATTGCCGGCCGCATCCCGAAGGCGCATGTACACTGTTTTCAGTCCGTCTCCGTTGGGGAGGGTAAATGCTTTGGTAGTAGCGAATGTCTCATCAGCACTGTAGCTGATGCCGTCATTGGAAAACGCCATTTGTAATCCACCACTGCCGCCTGTTTCGATACCGGTAAGGTTGAGGGTAACGGCTGTGGCAGTGGCATACGGAGCGCCATTGCTGATGGCTATGGTGCCGGTTGGGGCTGTTTTATCAATGAGGATGGTTTGGCCGAGCTGATACGGCATGGCGGTGGCAACAGCGGGAGCAATACCTGTGTTGTTCACCATGTCGAGGCGTAGGACGCCATTACCAGAGCCGGTGTTAACGGTTACTGTACGTGTGTTGCCGGAGCCTGTTACAGCAGTAACACTGGCAGTGGTGATACTGCCGGAGACAACGGTGACGCCAAAGTTCGAAGTGGTTACGCCTGCGGCGGAACCGTCGAAGGTAACGGTGAACTGTACGGACGTAGCATTGCTGGGTGTAGGGGTTACGCGGGTAATGCCTGTGACATTGATCGGAGGAGGAGTAAGCTTTACCATCCTGCCGCCTCCGGCGGCGAAGCCGTCATTCACGTATATGTCTCCTGCATCGCTTATCGCAAGACCCCATGGGTACTGATTCGTTGCGCTGGTAAACGTAGTAGCGGGGGTAGTTGGTATAGCGGCACCAGTTTGACCAGCCGTTGTAGGCGCTGTATACTTTACTACCTGGTAGTTGGTAGTGGCGCCGATAGCCTCCAGTGTATACACATTATTTTGTGCATCTACCGCAACGGAAGTAAAGTTCTTACCGCTTGCTACGATGACTGGTGTATTGTAGTTCGGAGGCGACAGTTTTACGAGCTTACCCCCGCTATTTGCGGGACGGTCGAGGATGTAGATATTATCCAGCCCATCCACCGCAATGCCCCAGGGATAGGTAAATTGTTGTGTGGTAGTGGGATAAGCAAAGCCGTCATACACCTGCGTCCCCGTGAGGTTTTCCGAACCTGCCGGATATCGCATCAGCCTGTAGCTATCATTGGTCTTATCAGCATCTCCATGATTGTAAAACTCCATTGCCAGCAGATTATTGCTGTTATCTACTGCCAGGGCGGTATAATAGGCGCCGCTTCGTATCTGGGTCATGGCATAGGTACCGGCGTCGAACTTCAGGATCTTCCAGCCGCTACCATCTTCTTTCGTGGCAAATACATCTCCGTTATCATTAACGGTAACACCCCAGGAATAATCGGGGGCGGTGGCGTGCAGCTGGTTATAGATCGTAACAACGTTGGACGGATCTCCGTTCACGTATTTAACCAGCTCGAAAACCAAGGGGGTTCCGGTAGCGCGGATTACATAAATATTACCCGCGTTGTCTCTTGCCATGCCGGTGTACTGTTTACCGGTTTCCAGGGTGGAGACAGTATACGACTGCGCATTAACGTGAAAGCCCGCCAGCAGGCAGGTAATCATTAGCAGTAGTATGTTAAGTGTTTTGGTAAAAGTTTGCTTCATATGAAACTATTAAATACAGAGTAAGGGGTTTTGCCAGCCCGAAACACTTTCCTGGTGGATCGCCTCAAGCTCTTTCGCATCGAACCGCATTCCCATACCCTGGTCAAGAATGATTTTATGTATCTTATTGGAGGATGTTGTGATCTTTAAAATATTGGCAGCCGGCATTGCAAAGCCGGAGGACGGGTAAAAATTCTTTTCTCCACGGGGGCCGTTGATGATACCTTCGCGCAACTGCTGTTTTACTGCTCCCCAGTCGTTCCTGAGTGCATGGGGCAGCAGTTCTCTCCACACCAGTCCTGCTTCATATCCCATCAGGGAATAGATATTAGCGGGCTGTTTCGCGATGTTCTCAAATGATTTTACAAACAATTGGTTGGCCTTATTCTCATCTTCCCGCATCCATAGCTGCGCGGAGTATATTTCGAGGTGGACGTTCTTTATATCTTCCAGGATGTCGTCATAGGCCATCGTTTCAAATACCAGCAGCGGTATTTTTTTATGGAAGCCACTCTGTACCCATTTTTCAAGAAAGCGAATACCCATGCTGCCACAGAGGATGACGTGCACATAGGGAGGCGGTTCTTTGGCCAGTTGCGCAAAGAAACTGTCAAGCTCCATCCTGTGAGGATCGTTTGGATCAAAGGGCAATACTGTTAGCTGCAACTCATTGCCGCCCGCAGCAGCAACGCCCTGCTGGAAAGAGTTGTTGAGGTGGTAGCCCGCTTCGTATACCGCGGTGAGGATGTGACCGCCGGCGCCCCATTTACCCTGTGCCCAGCGGCCAAGCGCATACTGGGACTGCCATACCTGCTGGGAGGCATAAAAGATATCGGGGCTGAGATAGGGAAAATAAGGGACATATTCCCCCATATCAAAAAAGAAGGCGGGACGTTTATCGTTCTCTATCAGCGAGACCATGCCTGGTACTGACTTGTAGCTTACCAGACCGGAAAGAATATCAACACGGTTAAAAAACAGCAGCTTACGGGCTGCAGTTTCACAAGCGCTCAGACTTCCCATGTGAGTGTATTCCTGCACAAATTCGATGGTATTCTGCTGCATTGGATCGAGGCCCATGCCCAGCAGCCACCCGGTAAACAGGTGCTGCGAGTAGTAAGGATAGATACCCGAATAGGGTGTCAGGAATCCAATCTTGAGGGAGGTTTTCATTTCTTCTATTGTTCCTTAACTATATTTTAGTTCCTGGAAGGGAAAACGCCTTCCATAGCAATCAGCCAGGTCATGGCCAGGTAGGGGTTCTGGATGCTGAAAGGCTGGGTGCCACCTGATGGATTTATTATCAGATTACCACCAACTTTACCCGGAGCCATTTGTGCAGTATTATCCTGCTTGGCATAAGCGGTGATCGGTTGAGCTGAGGGACCAGTACCCTGGCTGGGCAAGGTAGCAGGCACCATGGTGCTATCTGGCGTAGCGGCAGTACCTGCAGCGCTGCTGGCAGAAGGAATGGAAGTAACCTGGCTCAGATCAGCGCTGTGCGTATGCGCAGGCATGTTGTTGATCGTAAGCGTAGTAGAAACGGTACCTGCCAGCTGACCGAGATTGTAATTTCCTAATCCAGGAGCGTTACCAGTACCTATGGGCGCACGGCCTCTCAGATCAGGTAAAGCAAAAGTAGTTTGGCCGTTACCGCCGTAGGTAGTACCCAGCAAAGAGAATAACGCAGAATTCTGTGCAATGGAAATGATCTGTCCGTAACACATCTGATAGCCTCTGATGGCGAAGTTGCCACCGAACAGTAAAAGGGACGCTAAATAAGGTTCCATGAGCATTTAAATGTTTAGGTGATAACGAGTGGTTTATTGAATCGGTCTTGTGAAAACAGTCTGTAGGAGATAGACACTGTACGGCAGAACATTACATGACAACAGCTGCGGTAACTATAATTAACCGGCGAGGGTAACGGCATCCCAGATACGAGGGTAATACAGGGCACGTTCATAGATACATTATGTGCTTCTCTATTCGTTTAAATTACAACGTTAGTAACTAACGCCAGGTTCTCAAAACAAAAAGGACAAAAGAAAGTAATAAGGTTTTCTCAACAATAGGGCTAAAATCGCGGAGCCACAAATCTATCTTGCGTTCAGTTCAAAGGTAAATGTTAATATCCAAATATCCTAATACATCACCTGGGCCTACAATCATCGAGTAACACATGTAATTTTTTCTTTAAAAAACAGAGTGATTCTACTCTTTTTTGGAAGGCTAAACTGAGTAATTTTACTCTCTTTTTAAAAACATACTATACACTATGAGATCATCCTTTCTTTTGACAACCCTTGCGGTTGTATGTTTTTTCTGTTCCTGTAGCAAAGAAGACAGTCCTGCCACTCCTGAAAAGACGCCCGAAAAAACCTCGATGGAGAAACGGCCTATCGAATTCAGATTACCCGGCTTCAGCCAGGAAGTAGGCGACTTCCGCAAAGCGCCTACAGCCGGCGCACAAAGGGATTCACTGCTGGAAACCCAGATCGACCAGCTGCTTTACTTTGCCTACGACGCGGCCGGCAACGAGGTCAGCGCATTTACGCAAACGTTGTCGAACCCCGGCTTTGGGCTCATTAAAGACTCCCTGGCGCCTGGCGGCTACACGATCGTTATCCTCGCCACAAAGGGATGGAACCCCCTGATGGGCGACAATCCGCATTTACCGCTTGCTGATGCGGGTCTGCGGCTGAACTGGTCAATGGGACTTGCACAGGCGAATAACACTTACTTCACCAAGTTTCCGATCACCATTAACAGCACAGACACAGCGGTAAGCACCAACGTTTCACTTGAGCGTGCAGTAGCTAAACTGGAGGTGAATATCCTGGATATGCCCGGCGCCGGTTCAAATGACCAGGTAGTAGTGGAAGTATCCCCCGAGAGCAGCACCTTCAGCTTTGCCACCGGCGCCTGTGTTATGGCTGATAGCATCGTACGGATAATGTCCCGGACCCCTGAGATCCAAAACCAGTTCAGTGAATTTATCCTCAACACGGAAACCTCCTTCACTGTAACGGTACGCTATATCCATTACTATAGCGGCGAGGTGAATGTAAAAACGATTCCCAACGTACGTTGCTATAAAAACAAACGTACCATACTAACGGGCAACGCATTGGACGGAACACCCAATAATCCGCCTGCAAATGGCAGCGGTTTTAAAGTAAGCGTAAATGATGTGTGGGATTTGAATGATGAAGTGATAGATTTCTAATAGTTGACAGTTGATAGTTGTCAGTTATCAGTGTTTGAATAATGGGCTATCTTCGCACCAAACACTAACAACTGATAACTGATAACTGACAACTTTTTATGGACGGCCAATACAGAAAAGACATTTACCCGGGCCTTGAAGTAGGGATCATCCTGAAAAAAGACCAACGCAGCGGCAAGATTACCTATGGCATTGTAAAAGATATACTCACCTCCGCTGCTTATCACTCAAGAGGCATTAAAGTGAGGCTGGAAGACGGGCAGATAGGCCGGGTGGCGGTGATTGAAGGATAAAAGAAGTGTGTCATTTTAACAATTCTTTTACCGGATAATGTAGTAATTTTATAATTCACCAAAGAAAAGGAGGTATTCATGCTATCTACAGTATATTCATGGAAACCTTCGGTTAGTATCGCCTAACCGGGTTGCTCCATACAAGAAGACTGTGACGCAGACGCGTCGAAAGGCCGCCGGTATACCGGCGGTCTTTTTTTATTCCAATTGCAGGGCACGGCAATATTTCTTTCTATAATCCTGCGGCGTAAGGCCGGTGATCCTTTTAAACACTTTGCGGAAGGTCTTCATATCGTTATAGCCTACATCATACATGAGGTTGGTGATGCTGTGCGCCTCCCGCTCCAGCGCTTTCTTGGCGGATTCTATCTTCACCCGCTGCAGGTATTCCAGCGGTGTATTTTTGGTAGCATGCTTGAAACGGCGGATAAAATTACGCTTGCTCATATTGATCTGCTCGGCCACTTCCTCCACCGACACCACAGAATTGTAGTTTTCTTCGATGTATGCCTGTGCCCGGCGGATCTCCTCATCTTCATGCTGACGCTGACCGTTAAATACGGCGAAATGCGCCTGGCTGATACGATCCATATCAATGGAAAAGGTCTTGCTGAGCCAGATACCTACATCCCGTCCGTAGAATTTCTCCACCAGGTACAGCAGGAGGTTCAGGGAGGAAAATGCTCCGCCGCTGGTATAGATGCCGTCCTGGTCGGTCACTACCATGTCTGGCAGGACTTTAATATCCGGGTAGCGCCGCTGCATGTCGGCAATATTGTTCCAGTGTGAGGTGCAGGCTTTGCCGGACAGCAGCCCTGCTTCCGCCAGTAAATAGCTGCCTACACAAAGGCTGGCTACCTCCGCTCCTCTCCTGCTCATGGCGGAGATGAAACTGATCATGGCCTGCTTATTTTCCAGGGATGTATCCGGCGGACTATAAAACGCCGGAGCGATGACAAGGTGCGTGTCTTTTATCTCTTTCAGGGTACGGTAGCGGAAACCGGGATGCGGCAAGGGGAAGGGCTCAAAACCTTCCTTTTCAACCGCCAGGGTAACGCGGAAGGCAGGAGGCCTGGCAGCAGCCTCCATGTACCGGTTGGCCCCTGCCAGGAGATCGAGCGCACCGGCAACGGCAGACAGGATGGCGTCTTCGTAGACAAGCAATGCTACTTCTTTCATGACTTTATTCAGCGGTTAGTTGTCAGTTGTCAGTTGTCAGTTGTCAGTGATTGAAGCGAATATATCCGCGCTAAAACTGTCAACTGACAACTGTCAACTGACAACAAATATAACTTAAGTACATGGCACAAACACACCCCCATTATGGCGCTTCCACACATCATAAAAGCGGGTTTTCTTACTGAGATTTGTATGGTACCAAAAATATACCCGCTTATGAACACTGTCGTATCTTCCGCCGAATGGCTAGCCGCCCGCAAACAGTTCCTGGAAAAGGAGAAAGAACTGAACCGGCTCCGCGACGAAGTAGCCCGCGAACGCCTCACCCTGCCCTGGGAGCGGGTAGAAAAAAAATATGTTTTTGAAGGGCCTGATGGCAAAGAAACACTGGCAGACCTGTTCGATGGCCGCAGTCAGCTGATCGTATATCATTTCATGCTGGGGCCAGACTGGGAAGAAGGCTGTCCCAGCTGCTCTTTCCTCACCGACCATATAGACGGTACCCTGGTACACTTAGCCAACCGGGATATTACCCTGCTGCTGGTATCCCGGGCGCCCTACGACCAGATCAAAGCTTTTAAGGAGCGCATGGGCTGGCAGGTAAGATGGTACTCCTCCTATGGCAATGATTTTAACTACGATTACCACGTGTCTTTCAGACCGGAGGAGATTGCCAAGGGAGAAGTATACTACAATTACGGCAACATTCCGTTCATGGCGGAAGACCTGCACGGGGCCAGCGCGTTTTATAAAAATGAAAAGGACGACATCTTCCACACCTATTCTACCTACATGCGGGGCTGTGACATCATGGTGAACACTTACAATTTCATGGATATTGCGCCACTGGGCCGTAATGAGGACGACCTGGGCTTTACCATGTCGTGGGTACGACACCATGACCGCTACGACCAAAGCTATATTGTTGATAAAAAAGCCACCTATCAGCCTCCAAAGGTCATGGGGCACGACTGCTGTGGCGGAGGGGCGCACTCATGAAACCGCATTGCTGCTGCGGGCCTGTAAAAACTACAGCGCCTGCAGCCGGTCATCCACCTGCCGCGGAGGGGCCGCAGCAAAGGCCGTCACTGATCAAACGCATCGTCAGCGGTATCCGCTGGATGCTGCCAGGGGCCGTACTGATCCTCATCCCCAAATGCCCCATGTGCCTGGCGGCATATGTGGCCCTGGGTACGGGTATCGGCCTTTCCGTGACCACTGCCCGTTACCTGCGTATAGCGCTGATCGTGCTGTGTGTGGTGTCGCTGGTGTATATGATCATCAAAAAGTTAAGGAAAGGTTTGAGGTTTGAGGTTTGAGGTTTGAAGTTTGAGGTTTGAGGTTCGTTAAAGGTTGGAAGTTAAGGATAAGTATGCCGATACAGCATACTTGTTCGGAACATGCAACTTCCAACGAACCTCAAACCTCAAACTTCAAACTTCAAACCTTAAACAGCTATCTTGATCACTACCTTCTTTACCTGCGCCGGCTGACCGATACGGATATTGGGCATATGAAGGTCTGAAGGGAAGAAAATGGCGAAATAGTTTTGCTCCATACGGGAGAAGAATGCCGGCTTTTCTGAGAAGAGCATATAGTCGGCCTCTTCATCATAGGCTTTGGAGGGGGATTTCTCCAGGAGCAGGTCATGCCCGATCAGCTCTGCACCGCTGACAATATACTGTACATCGATATATTTCCTGTGCGACTCCATCCGTTCGCCGGAAGGGTCTACCGTTTCGTATTCGTTGATGATGGCGATGATTTCCTTGCCGTCGATCTCATACTTTCCTTTCTCCAGGGAGGCAAGGTCAGTGGTCTTCAGGTATTCAAATGCTTTGATGAATTTCGGACCAAGGCCGTAGTACAAATGGGCATTCTCCAGGGTGTCCAGTATCATAACAAATTAAAGTAGTTAGGGCAGAAAGATATAGTATTTAAAAATAAATTACTTTAATATTTCTATGAATTTCCTTAAACTATCCTGGACCATTTTTTGTACTATTAGGTAGTTGCTATACACCGATGCTCAAAATGCCAACTATCTATGCCCAGAATATTGCTTATTGAAGATGACCCGATAGAGCGTTACGTGCTGGCGACCTATCTGAAGCGGTACTGTACAGCTGAAGTCATTACTACCACTGCTGAAGACTGTATCAAATACCTGCCCACCATGCCGATGGTAGATATGGTGATCATGGACTGGTGTATTGTTCCCGGACACAACGGGATACCAGTGATACAGAGTATCCGGAACGTGGATCCGCAGGCGAAGATCGTAGTATATACTTCCTCTCTTGAAAGAAGCGACGAGATCACAGCCCTGCACGCAGGGGCAGACAAATTCCTCAAAAAGACAGGGAACATGGAAGAGCTGCGGTCTTACATACAGATGTGGTTTGGCTATGCACAAACGGCCTGGAAAAAGTAAAACCCGCGGCCAGCGCGGGTCATACTTGTCATTACACATTCTCAGTCACAAAATGCTGTGGTGTATCCGGTCAATAAAAAGTCTCGTTTTAGTCTTTATATAACAGGAGCACTTCATTGTGCTCATGCCCGGGTATTACTTCGAACACCCCGGGAGATGTTTCCTGTACGTCATCTGCCGTGTAGATTTTGCCACATTCTGTTGGCCCCGTTTTGCATCCTGTGATGAGGATCTCTCCATCGTTAGCGCCTGCAAAGATGGTGGGATTACCGCTTTCGTCCAAGTAGTACTGGTAATACATGTCTTCAATAACAGCTGCTTTTACGGTCAGTGTGCCTGCAATGGCGATCACAAAGGCTATCAGGCCTGGTAAGATCTTTTTCATGGGATAAGGTTATTATTATTACAAGTTTTACCTACTCTTTTGCTACAGGTTTTCGGTGTCCCCTGCTGTTGCAACAGTATCTCAAGCCTCAGCAGCGCTGAAGCGGCCTATCTTTTCCTCTTGTGTTGACAACAGTTGTAAGAGGAAGCCTAACAATGCTATGAGCATGAAGATCAGGTTAAATTTCAGCTGGGTAGGCCAGGAAGAGAATCCCAGCAATGCCTGACAGGCACAGGGCGCACTGGCATCAGACCCGAGCAGATAGATGATGTAGCCGGAGAGTATTGCCATCAGGCCCAGTGAAAGCGAGAGGCCAAGCGTACGGGTACGCGCGGATACCAGCAAGGCGGCAGTGGCCATTTCTATGGCGGGGAACAGCCAGGCGATCACGCCCGCAAAAGGTGACAGTAAGGGATAAGCAGACAGCTGCGCTCTAAAGGTGGAATAGTCCAGCCATTTAATCAGGCCTGCATGTACAAAGAGAATGATCAGCATCACGGCAATCACCTGGATCGTTATTTTCTTCATAGATAATAGGAATTTAGTAATTGTTAGAAGATCTCAATTTTAATATTATTTACAACGGTGTTATTGTTCTCTGTATCGTAGAAGGTAAGTACGTAGAGGCCTGCCGGTAAGCCCGGACGTGATATGTGATCGTTGCCGCTCAGCAGCCAGCTGCCCTGTTCGCGGCCCGTCATGTCATACATCACCATTCTCAGCTTGTGCGCGATACCGTAAAGGGTCACGTTAAAGTTGCCATTGCTCGGGTTGGGAAAGGCTTTGATCTCCATGAGCCAGGGCACTTTGCGGACATCCGAATAGGTAATGCTACCGTCACGCCCCAGGATCTTAAGACGATAGTAGGTCCAGTTCCAGTACTCGTTATCATCATTGTAATGATACTGCTGCAGCGTGTTGCTGTTACCGTAGAAGTTATGCGGAGCGATCCGGGCTACGGTATAAAAAGTGTCTTCCGTTTCTCTTCTGCGTTGCAGCTCGAAGCGCAGCAAATTCTTTTCCTTCGTGGTGCGCCAATGTACATCCACCCAGCGCCTGCTTTGACGTTGCGCATCGAAGAAGAGGCTGACGGCAGCGCCGGGATCAGTATGTGCGGTGACAGACAGGTAGGCATTTGTTGCCAGGCCATTGCTGAAGGTGCGGCGGTTCATATAAGCAGCAGGCGATGTTGCCGCGGTAGTTAACGTACCCTTGCCCAGCAGGCGCGAAGGCGGCAGTGTATCCCAGCCCATAAGGGAGAAATGTGATACAAAGCTGCTGTCGCGCAGCACGGCGTAGCCCTCGCCTTCATCCTGGCGGTTGTATTGGAGCCACACGGTCATATCGTTCTTTACGTTGTTCTCCTGCTGAATGTTCCAGGTTTTACGCACATAGTCCACTCCATTCACCTGCCCGGAAATAGCGTTATGATATACGCTGTCAAATACCCGGGCATGAACGTCTACCGGCGTCTGGCCATTGTTTCGCAGGGCCATTGGCGAGTAGCTGTTCTCTGCGGACCCGATGGGAAATACTACCAGGCCGTCTGATGCACTCAGCTGTTCGCGGTACAGGAACCCGCCCCCAGGCTCTGTACCTGTTATCACAAAACTACGCTCAGAATAGCCGGTAATATTTCCCGGGTACCGCTCTCCGATCACAAGATTCCATCCTCTCAACGAAAGATGTCCGGATCCCAAATGCAGTGTATGGCGGATCTTCAGATCACTGAGGTCTTCCAGCTGCAGGCCGTTCTTATTCTCAACGCTCAGGTTAGGGAAGCTGGCGCCAGCTTTGGCGCTGGCGCTGTAGCCTCCGTATATCAATTGTGCCCCCATATTTATTCCTTTTAGCTGCAGGAAGCGGAATTGTCCGCCGCCATGCTGCAGGGATGTATTGTTATAGTCGTTCTCGTCCGGCAGCCGGGCGTCGTTGCCGTTCTGCCATTTCGTACCGTAGAAATTGATCACCGCTCCTTCCAGCGACCCAAAGCGGCCTTCGTTCCTTACATCGGAGAAGATAGCTACCGTATCTGCTTTGTGTACAGCGAGATCTGCACCGGGTGCAAGGTATACTCCTGTCTGCGCCCTGGCGGGCAATGCTGCTGTGAACAGGAAGAACGCGGTATGGAGTATGGCCGTTCTCATTCATCAGAGATTGATAATGGTGATGTCGAGCGTTATTGCGCCGAGCTTCTGCAGGCCTAATGTTCCAGCGCCGGTATTGGTAAAATTTATTGTTATGTTACCTGCAGAACTTACATAAGAGTACGCAATGCCCACCCCCGCGGGTAAAGGCGCCCTCGGATTGATGATCACTGATGCATTAGTTTGCGCGCCTGTTACGGCTACCGTTTTGCTAAGCGGTGTTGTATAACCGATGTTGGTATTATCCGTGAAAGAGATATTGGTCTTAACGATGTTGGTCATCACTGTTCCTGATGCGCCGAGTTTAAAGTTACCGCCTACGTCCAGCTTCGCCTGGGGATTAGTGTTCGCGACGCCTACGTCGCCGGAGGCATCTATTCTCATCACTTCGTTACTGTAGGCGGTGCCGCCATTAAAGAAGATAAGGTTCCGGTTATTGGATGCATTGCCTATCACAAGGTCAGTACCGGTACTGTACAGATAGGCTGCGTTGGTACTTCCAAGGATATCAGCCTGGCTATAGCCGCCGGAGTTGATACCCATATCAATAAAGTTCGAGTTTTCATTCCCGTTGTTAGCGGTGGCTACCACATCGGTACTTGCATTCTGACCGCCATGGTTGTTCTGAATATTGAACTGCAGATAATTATTGACGCCGCCTTTAGCATAGATAAGATTGTAGGAGCTGCTACTTCCTGCATCTATGAGCAGTCTTTCCGGATTGGTGTTATTAAAACTGTTTGTGCCAATGCCCACATTGCCAGCCGTATTGATACGCATCCTTTCTGTGTTATTCGTGATCAGCGGCAGGTCATAGTTACTGGTGGTACCAAGGTTCTGTGTGGTAAGCACGCCATTACCGCCTAATGCCCAGGAGCTGCCTGTTCCGGTTGCCGATAATGAAATCAGGCCGGTGGCGCTGTTGAAGGTGATGCCGGAGCCTGCGCTGAGCAGGCCCCTCACCTTCTGGCTAAAGTTGGCAATATCGGTAGTGTCAATGGTGGTCAGTGTTTTTCTCCAGGCGTTGCCACTGCGGATGCGCAGGCTGTTATCTCCTTTGAAGAAGAGCAGTGTGCCATCGGGCGCAGTGGTCAAGGGAGCCACTGTTGTATCTGTGATCCTGGTGAGTAAGAGTCCCTGTTTAGCGCTTTCCAGTTCCAGCACCGCTGCTTTATTGATCGTGCCGGGGTTGTTGCCCAGTTTCAGCTGCTGTGCAGCGGCGCTGAAAGACAACAGTACCGGAACGGTTATGAGCAGGGCGTAAAGTATGCGTTTCATAGCGGCAGATTGAGCAATGAGACTTAATATCGTGAGCTTATTTTTTGATCACGTACCAGTCAGTGCCATCTGTTTGCAAGGTCACAAAGGTCCAGTCGTTATAGATGATGTAATTGCTATTACCGTCTATGGTGCCGCTGGAAGGGGTAATGGTCAGTTCTTTGTCGATACCGCCGGAACCGATCTTTTTGATCGTATAGATGCGGCCACCGATACCGCTGCCACTGGGCAGGGTGATGGTCAATGCGCCGCCGGAAGCGTCTGCGAGGATGGTATTATCTCCGGCATTAGCCGTATAGTTGGTGGTTACTTTTGTAAGATTGGTAGACATGGAACCTACCAGCTGGAAGGTGGCATTGCCTTTTGTGCCTGCGGCTACGCCGATGGACAGTGAGTCGCGGAAGCCCTTATGCCCGGCAAAGGTCTGGTTCGCTATGCTTACGCCGCCTGGATTGGTTGCATCTGCTGCGTGCAGCGTAAGAGTACCATTATCTACACTGATACCGTTGGCATCCGCAGTATTGGAAAAGGCGGTATGCAGGATCTGGAAGCGGGCGGAAGAATCGAAACGCTGCCAGTCGCGATAAGAAAGCAGTCCCCTGGAGGTGGTGCCGTTACCATTCTGCGTAGGGAAATTGAATTTATGTACCCCCGCGGCTGATGTGATGGCCACATCGGTGGTAGCAGCGCTGTCTATCGCAAAGGTCTGTACGGTATCACGCAATCCATTCAGCGAGTTGATCGCATTGTTAAAAGCAGATGCGGCGATGGTACGTTGCAGCAGTGTTCCGGTAGACGGATCTATTACTACTACCTGTACCTGGTCGCTACCTGCAGGAATTGTGCCCGAAGCTACTTTAATATTACCGTTGGCCATAAAACGCAGCCGTTCTGCATTATCTGTCTTGAAGATCAGCGCCTGCTGGTCTTTGGTGCCGATAAAGTTTTTAGTGGAATCTAAACCGGCATTACCAATGGTGTTCCAGTTACCATTATTGGCCACGCTGTCTACCGACATTCTCTGCCACAGGTTGTTCTTACGGATGAAGAGACTCGCAGAATCGGTTACATAAATGATCATACCGTCGGGTGCTGCATTCAGCGGAGCAGCGGTCAGGTTGGAGCCTGGAATACGCGGCAGCAAAAGACCTTGCCGGGTGCTTTCCAGTTCGAGGATAGAAGATTTATTGATCTGGCTGGGATTGGAGCCCACTTTCAGCTGGGCCGATGCAGCCCCTGATACAAGCAGGAAAGCAATTGCTGCGAGTACACGTAATTTCATGGTGACTGATGTATTAATTGTTTATTTGGAATGGTAATAAGCAGGATATGTTCTTTTTTTAATAAGGCGGTACACAATGAGCCTGCTGCCGCCGTGGCAAACAAGGCTCATTGGACCGGCCCTCAACACAAAGTCATCATCACGGGCCTCACGCTCAAAAATTATGAAAAGAAGCAAAGCAAAAGAGGTATGGGATAGTGGACAGCCCTTCTAAGTTTGGTTACTGGTTATTCGGTTGTTCATCGTTCGTTTTCATAGTATCATAATCACGATGTAAAAGTAGGACCGTCCGGGGCGACAAACTATGATCTTTATAGGGGGGTGGGATGATTATGGTCAGGAAAAAATGATAATGTTTAAAAAAACCATATACCTTTTGTGTTAGGGGTGAGGAAGGGCGGGGGTTTTCGAGGGTTTGAAGTTTGAGGTTTGAGGTTTGAGGTTTGAGGTTTGAGGTTTGAGGTTTGAGGTTCGTTAGAGGTTTGAGGTCTGAGGTTCGTTAGAGGTTGGAGGTCAGGGACAAGGATCCGGTTATAGCTGCTTGTCTCGAACATGCAAGGTCTAACGAAGCTCAGACCTGATCTATGGGCATTTATGTGCCATTAAAACTTGTAGGCAATACTGGTCAGGAAATTAGATGTCTTCTGCGGACGGGCATAAAAGCCATCACTTACCCAATACTTTTCATTGGCGATATTATTCGCTTTTACGCTAAGGCGGAACTTAGTGGTATTATAGAACAGCGTAGCGTCAATAACGGTGTATGCAGGCAGGGTGAACGCGTTGGTGTTATCATAAAATGCGTCTGATACGTACATTACACCGCCGCCTATGCCCAGGCCTTTAACAGCGCCTTCCAGGAGGGTGTAGCTGAGCCAGATATTACCTACGTGCTTAGGTGTACCGGGCGCTCTTTTGCCTACGATTTTGCTGTCTGCCCTGGTATACTCGTTATCGTTATAGCCATATCCGCTTACAAAGTTAAAGCCAGGGAATGGATTAGCTACCACTTCCACTTCTATGCCCTTGCTTTGCTGGGTGCCATCCTGAACGGTGAAGACTTTGCCATCTCTTACTTCGGGACGGGTGCTGTTGGTTACCTGGATGTCGTAATAGCTGACAGTGGCGTTCAGCTTATGCTCCAGCAGACCCAGCTTAAGGCCTCCCTCCCATTGGTTAGCCTGCTGGGGCTTGAACTCAGACACTGTGCCATCCGGCTGGGTTACGTTGGCTACGTTCTTAAAGCCATTCATATAGTTACCGAAGAGGGCCACTTTGTTAAGCACGGGCTGGTATACGATACCGAACTTAGGTGACAAGGCGGTTTGATTATAATTGCCGGTGGTAAGCTGCGTAAGGTTGTTCTTTGTTCCTTTGTTTACAAAGTAGTCCATACGGAGGCTGGCCATCACCAGCAGATTCTCTGTCAGGTTCAGCACATCAGAGAAATAAGCGGCATAGGAATACTGGCGGCTCATGCTTTCGGCAGCGCTTTTCAGCGACATGCTGTCTTCCAGCTGCTGTATACGGATATCCTTTTGTGTACGCAGGATATTTACTGTATCCAGGTTCATGAAAGTGTATTTCAGGTTGCGGTACTGGTCCATGAAATCTACTCCTACCACCAACCTGTTTCGCATATTGCCAATCAAAAAGTCGCCTGTGAAATTCTGCTGCACATGCTTGCGGCCCATTTTGTCGGGCGCATAGGTACCGATGTTACGGGCAACGGTAGTATCAGTGGTCCAGGTGAGATTGAAGTAATATAGATCGTTATATCCGCCGGTGGCCCATGCATAATTGGTGGTGGCCGTCCATTTGTCGGAAAGCTTGTACTCTGCCTGAGCAAAGACGTTGCCAGACTGCTGTTTACCGGAGAAGGAATTATCGATCAGGGAGCGTTTGTAGTCCAGTTTCAGCTGGTCCCAGGAGGTAGCTTTCACACCGGCGCCAATGATCCAGGCGGAGCTGGAAGTACCGCTATAATGCTGGAAGTCGGCATCCAGGCGAAGCGTCAGGCGATCGTTCACTTTATAGGCAAAGGAAGGTGCGATAACAAAGGTGGTACCATGGCCCTGGTCCTGGAAAGTATTCTCTTTCTGGTAAGCGGTATTGATACGGAAGAGCAGGGATTTATCTTCATTTACCGGCGTATTGATATCAGCGGCAATGCGGCTGAGGTCATAACTGCCCTGGGTATACGTCACTTCGCCGCCCAGGTGATCGTAGGGTTTTTTGGTAATATAGTTTACCAGTCCGCCGAAAGACACCATGGTTCCGCCAAACAGGGCCGAAGAAGGGCCTTTGATGGTTTCCACGCGGTCTACCGTAGCCAGGTCTATCGTGGTACGGGTAAAGGTGGCCATCCCGTTGCGCAGGTTGTCGGTGGTATTAAAGCCACGGGAAAAGAAGGCGGGAATGCCGGCAGCTGTTTTAGCAGGTGCGGCGCCGGGTACATTACGGAAAGACTCTTCCAGGGTAACGGCCATTTGTTCTTTGATCAGCTCTTTGTCTACCACGCTGTACACCTGCGGATTCTCCAGGTTCTTTAAAGGCAGGCGGGCCACATTATCGCTCTGTTTGCGGGAGGTAATGGTATATTTATCGCCCACGACCAGGATCTCATTCAGGGCCTGCATGCTTGCTGAAAGGCTAAAATCTGCAATGGCTGTTTCACCGGCCTGCAGGGTCACGGTACGTTCCTGGGGCTCCTGGCCGGTGAAGGTAACGCTCAGTATATACGTACCTGCTTCCAGTCCGCTGAAGGTGAAGTTGCCATTCTTATCTACCCGCGTAGCGGTTTTGCCTTTGATGCGCACGGTGGCATGCTCTGCGGGCTGACCATCGGTGGTGATTACTTTTCCTTTTATGGTACCATCCTGCTGTTGGACATTAATAACGTTCACGGATAAAGGGCTTGCTGCAGCTGCAGTGCGGGGAGCGCTGCACCATCCGAAGAAGAACGCTGCTGTAATGGCAGTATGAAGGGCATGGACAGGCCTTGGTAAAATTGTACTCATTGCGGTTAGTAGTTGCATTTTTTTCGAACTGGCGCGAAGGTACATGCAGAGCGACCGCTTCCGTTTACGAGAAACGGAATAGTTTTTACCATAAACGAAAAAAGTTTGAAGTCTGAAGTTTGAAGTTGGAGGTTTGAGGTTTGAGGTTTGATGTTTGAGGTTGGTTGAATGTGAAAGGTTCAGGACAAGTATGCCGCAACCGCATAATTGTTCTGAACCTCAAACCTTTAACTAACCTCAAACCTCAAACCTCAAACCTCAAACCTCAAACTTCAAACCTCAAACCTCTTTTATCCGCAAAAACTGTTTTGTATATACCTGGTAGATAATCACCAGCCACAATATTGCACAGGGAACGGCCTTTAACGCATACGGCACCACGAAATGATGTTTAAACCAGGGCGTTACCAGGTCCGAATGCGAAAAGGAAGTGCCGATCAGCAAAAAGATGAAAAAGGCGTTCACCCATTTGGTAGGATATTGGAGTACATACCATATACAGGCGGCCGGGAAGGCAATGATGTAAGTAGGCGATTCCGAGCTGGTGGAGAATATTACGGTAAAGATCAGTGTAGTACAAAGCAGGTAGAGCTGGTAGTTGCGGTTCTCCCTGTACTTCAGGAAGAGATATTGCCCCGCAAACAGCAACATGGCAGGTCCCAACACCCAGACATTGCTCAGCTTTTTAAGGTGGAACACCCGCTGGATCACGCCTTGTACGCAGATGTTCTGCAGGAGCACCCCTTTATCGAACTGGTAGTTCTTGGTATTCTTGGCGATCAGGGCTTCGCCCCATTCCTTATAGGCATTCACGATATAGGCAGGCGTAGAAATGATCATAGGCAGGGCAAACAGTACCAGTCCCCAAAGCACCAGACTGCCAATCAGCCTCCAGCGGTTGTTGGAGAAGAAGAAAAATGCCAACCCCACCACGCCGTATAATTTGGTCAGGGTACCTATCACGATAAAGAACGCTGCCCAGAACTCCTTGCCCCGCCGTATCAGCACATAGCTCATAATGACGCAGGCGATAATGGAAGGGTTCAGCTGCCAGTAACTGCTGGCTGCCATCAGCTCATGGCTGGCGAAGATCAGCACCAGGTTCTGCTGTATGCGGTTCAGCGGCAGCTGGCGGATGGCTACGTACAGGAAAGCGGCATTGCACAGCATCCATATAAAAGCGCCCACTACATCGGGCAGCCACGTAAAGGGAGCGATGAGCATACTGAACACCGGTCCGTACATGTTTACGTCCCAATATTCGGGATAGGCTATGTACAGTGGTTGCAAAGCGCGGGTATGCAGGTATACATGCTTGAAAATGATATAGTTATTTATAGCCGGACCAGCGGAACCGCCCAGCTCTTTAAAAGCCACCAGTATAGAAAGGCCAAACCATAATGCGGGCGCAAGCCACTCTTTTTCGCCCAACCAGGCGAGTGTAAAACGTTTTTTCGACGGAAGGCCGATGTTTTGCTCCATAGATCGATTAGAATGAGGGCGGCAAGTTACAATAAAAAGTTATCAGTTGTTAGTTGTTAGTTGTCAGTGGTTGATGCGATATTTATAGGTCTGCCGGTCAACTGACAACTGACAACTCACAACTAACGACTGACGACTAACGACTGACAACTGACGACTGACAACTGACGACTAATTTTGGCGTATCCAGCCCCACAGATTGTCGTTTTTGCACCCTTTTCAAGCCATGGAAGCATTGTAAGTTTGTATTGAATACTTTTTATCACTACAACTAAACACATTACCATGCAAACAACCGCTGTACTGAAATCTTTTGATGATAGTTTCAATATCCTGCTGCAGCTGATAGCTGCTTTCCCGCAGGACCGTATCAACACGGTGCCGTTTGAAGGCAGCTGGACGGGCGCACAGGTGGCCCGCCACCTGCAGAAAGGTTCCCCGGCCGATCTGCTGTATGGCCAGGTGGGCCCTACAACACGCCAGCCGGATGTCTTCGTGGAACCGCTGCGCAAAGCGTTCCTGGATTTCAGCACTAAAATGAAGGGACCGGAGATCCTGGAGCCCGAGGATATGGAATACGATAAAGCGGAGCTGCTCAGCGCACTGGAAAATACCGCGGCCCGCATCCGCAAAGCTATTCAGACCCTGGACCTCACAGCCACCTGCCTGGATTGGGAAATGCCGCAAACCGGCTACCTCACCCGGCTGGAATGGATCTGTTTTTATACCGCTCATACCCAAAGGCATACACGACAATTGCAAAATATCTTTGAGACCGTCATTCGTAAAACCTATGCGTAAGGCAGCAGCATGCTGCGTGCCTTACGCTGAACGCTGAATGCGGGCAAACACCCGCGTTCGGCGTTTACCATTTAACCTTCAGCTTTTAGCAGCTGGCGTTTTGTATAAACGTAAAGCTTTCTCCACAATCTGTACAGCCTGGCGCCCTAATTTCCCCTCCTGGTCCCCTACTCTGGCGGCTGCCCCCCAAAATGACGGATTATTCTGCAAATTCTGCCAAATGGAATGCGGTTTGATCATATCTTGTGCTATAAAGCAGCCTGCTTTAACAAAGCACTGCCTGAAATTGTAATAGTACAGTAAGGGATCGATGCGCATACGTACAGGTAAAATTTGTTAATTTACTCTATGGATAAGCCAGTAATAACGAAGGGAATAGACAATTTCTTCATCGATGTGTATAGTATCTTCCGGTTCATCAGCCGCTTTTTCCGGCAGCTGTTCCATCCGCCGTTCGAGTTCCGGGAGTTTATGCGTCAATGTTACTTTGTGGGGAATAAATCGCTTTCGCTGATCACCCTTACAGGGTTCATCACGGGGTTGGTATTCACCAAACAATCCCGCCCTTCACTGGCCGAATTCGGGGCCACCTCCTGGCTGCCATCGCTGATCTCCATCGCTATCATCCGCGCCCTGGCGCCCCTGGTCACTTCGCTCATCTGCGCAGGGAAAGTAGGTTCGGGTATCGGAGCAGAACTGGCTTCCATGCGGGTAACAGAACAGATAGACGCCATGGAGGTATCAGCCATCAATCCATTCAAATACCTGGTGGTGACCCGTATCATGGCTACCACGGTATGCGTGCCCCTGCTGATGGCCTATACAGGCCTGGTAGGCATGGCAGGCGCCTACCTGGACATTCACCTGAATGAGCAGACCTCGCTGGCCATTTTTACGCAGAATGCCGTTACCAATATCTCGTTCCTCGACCTGGCCTCTTCCCTGCTGAAGGCAACGATGTATGGTTTTACCATCGGCGTGGTGAGCTGCTACCAGGGGTATAATGCCACGCAGGGCACACAGGGCGTGGGCAAGGCTGCGAACGTATCTGTAGTAATATCCATGTTCCTCATCTTTATAGAAGAAGTGGTCATCGTACAACTGATCAATGCAATAAGATGAAAAATTCCAGAAACCAGATTCCAAATTCCAAAAAAGGTAGCAGGATAGACATATGAAGTCATTTACACCGGATATAGACTGGAATGAAACGGTCATTTCGATCAGGGATCTCTATAAATCCTTCGGGGACAACCATGTGCTCCGCGGCGTGAACCTGGACGTGCACAAAGGCGAGAACGTAGTAGTGCTGGGCCGCTCCGGCACCGGTAAATCCGTACTGATCAAGATCATTATACGGCTGCTTGAACAGGATTCCGGGGAGGTAAGCGTCATGGGCCAGGAAGTGGACGACCTGGATGCTGAAGGCCTGCGGGACCTGCGGCTGAAAGTAGGCTTCTGCTTTCAGCACGGCGCCCTCTACGATAGCATGACCATTGGCGAGAACCTCAATTTCCCGCTGGAAAGGAACGAGCCGCATATGAGCCGGGAAGAAAGGAACCGGCGCATAGACATCGTACTGGAAGCCGTTGGGCTGAGCCAAACGAAAGACCAGATGCCTTCCGAGCTATCAGGCGGGCAGCGTAAGCGGATCGGTATTGCCCGCACACTGATCCTCCGCCCCGATATTATGCTGTATGATGAGCCTACTGCCGGGCTGGACCCCATCACCTGCACGGAGATCAATAACCTCATCAACGAGGTACAGCGGCGGTTTAAGACCAGCTCTATCATCATTACCCACGACCTTACCTGTGCCAAAGCCACAGGCGACAATATTGCTGTGATGAAAGAAGGAAAGTTCATTGTTAAGGGCACCTTTGACGAGGTATTCCGCGACAACGATGAACTGATCAGGGAATTCTATGAATATAACTTTACTGAATAGCTATGCAAACAAGAACCAAAACAAGAACCGTTGTAGTAGGCATCTTCATCTTTGTAGGTCTGGTGATCTTCTGCCTGGCCGTATTGGTACTGGGCGGACAGAAAAAAACGTTTATGTCTTCCGTACAGGTGCGCACCATCTTCCAGGACGTAGGCGGCCTGGCCAAGGGGAACAACGTATGGTATTCCGGCGTGAAAGTGGGCTCCATCAAAAAGCTCACCTTCCTGGAACCGCATAAGATAGAAGTGCTGATCAACATAGACAGGAACTACGTGGCCTTTATTCATAAGGATGTAAGGGCTAAAGTCAGCTCAGACGGCCTGATCGGCAATAAGATCATCGCCCTGAGCGGCGGCACTACGCAAACGCCTGTAATCGAGGACGGCGACGAAGTACTGGCTGAAACCAGCATCAGCAGCGATGAACTGATGAATACCCTGCAGGTTAACAACAAAAACCTGGTAGACATCACCGGCAACCTGAAAGAGATCACCAATACCATCGCCGCAGGCAAGGGCAACATTGGAAAACTGCTCAGGGACACCACCGTGTACGACCGCCTGGAACGTACCCTGGCCAGTCTTCAGCAGACCTCCGCCAATGCCCAACGGCTGACCACGAACCTGTCTGCCTATAGCGCCAGGCTGCAAACCAAAGGCGTACTGGCCAATGAGCTGGTGAGCGACACCATGGTTTTCAGCAGGCTACGCAGTACCGTGAGCAGTATGGAACAGGCAGCGCAAAGCGCCAATGAAACGGTGAAGAACCTGCAAAGCGTGAGCACAAATGTTAACCAGCAGCTCAGCAGCCCGCAGTCTGCCGCCGGCGTATTGCTGAACGACCCTGAAACTGCTGTGCACCTGAAGCAAACCATCATTAACCTGGATAGCAGCACCGGCAGGCTGAATCAGAATATGGAAGCGCTGAAGCATAATTTCTTCTTAAGAGGCTATTTCCGCAGGCAGGAAAAAGCGGCAAAGAAAGCAGCAGAACAACAACAGAAAGAACTGGAACGCCAGCAGAAAGAGGCGGAAAAAGCCAGGCAGCAATAAATAATGCTGCCTGTATCTTAATGCCCCTTAAGTGCCGCGGATCATCCGAGAATTGCTTTAGGCTCCAGGTAGGCTTCCAGTCCGTATACACCGTACTCCCTGCCAATACCGGATTGTTTAAATCCACCGAAGGGCGCCTGCGGATCATGGGAGAAACCATTGATACATACCCTGCCCGCATCAATGCGCGCGGCCACCTGCCTGGCCCTTTCGGAGCTGGATGAGCTGATATAAGCTGCCAGCCCGTAGCTGGTATCATTAGCGATCGCAATGGCCTCTTCTTCTGTTTTATAAGGGATAATGGACAGTACCGGTCCGAAGATCTCCTCCTGCGCAATACGCATATCATTCCGCACATTGGTAAAGATGGTGGCTTTTACAAAGTTGCCGTCTTCCAGTCCGTCCGGTTTACCTTCTCCACCGGCCAGCAGGGTAGCGCCTTCTTCCATTCCCAGCCTGATGTAATTTTGCACACGCTCATACTGTTTCCTGCTGACCATCGGCCCTACATTCGTTGCTTCATCGCCGGGATTGCCCACTTTCACCTGCTGTACCGCAGCGGCAGCCAATGCATTCACTTCTTCGAGCCTGTTCTCCGGCACCAGCAAACGTGTAGGCGCAATACAGGCCTGCCCGTTATTCATATAAGCGCCAAAGACGGCCATCGGTATGGTTTTCTGCAGATCAGCATCCTCCAGGATGATGTTGGGTGATTTACCGCCCAGTTCCAGCGTAACACGTTTCATGGTATCTACCGCTGAGCGGGCGATGGTTTTACCTACTACGGTAGAACCGGTGAAGGAGATCTTGGCAATATCCGGGTGCCGGGTGATCTCTGCTCCTACCACATTACCCAGGCCGGTTACGATGTTAAAAACACCTTTAGGCAAACCTGCTTCATGTAAGCATGTTGTAAGCAGCTGTGTTTGTGCAGCGCTCATTTCACTCGGTTTGATCACTGCAGTGCAACCGGCAGCAATAGCAGTGGCCAGCTTACCACAGATAAAACCGTTGCTGGCATTCCAGGGTGTAATGATACCTACTACGCCCACCGGCTCTAATCTTACTTTTGATTGGCCCATGGTTTTCTCAAAATCGAATTGTTTCAGTGTTTCGATCATAGAGGTAAAACCACTAATGGTAAACTGTACGCTCATCCTGCAGAATTGCAGGGTGCCGCCATACTCTTCCACCATCACGTTCACCAGTTCTTTTTCCCGTTTGCTCACTGCCTGCTGCAGGGCCTGCAGGTAGGCGATCCGCTCTTCCCGTGTGGTTTTCGAGAATGTAACAAATGCCTGCTTTGCTGCTGCAATCGCTGCCCGGGTGTCTTCTTCATCAGCCAGGATCACTTCTCCTGTTTTCTGATTGGTGACCGGACTAACCAGCTCAAAGGTTGCTGTTCCATGCGGCTTTACAAAAGCGCCGTTGATATACACCTGATCTATCTTTTTCATTGTTGAATAATTTAGTGATACAAAGGTCTTCACTTTGGCGCTTGCAGGCTTTGTTGAAATGCTCAAAATAGTTTGTTGAAAAGATCATCGTAAAAGCGGACAGCCCTGTATCGAAAGCGGACAGTTATTAAAATAAAAATATATGTAGTTTACTGGACACTACAAACATCTCAGGCTGGCATGCTCTTCGTGCCGCTAGCCCTGTCAACAACGTGCTATGCTTAAAAACTATATAAAGGTTGCCTGGCGTAACCTGCGGAACAGCCGGATCTACTCTATCATCAACATCGTTGGCCTGGCCACTGGAATGGCGGCGGCCCTGATCATCGGATTATGGGTATGGGATGAAGTGTCTTTCAATACTTATCACCGCAACTATAAACAGCTGGCGCGGGTAATGGTGGATGCAACAGCGGAAGGCAGGATCTTTACCGGCAGCACGGTTTCACAGCCCATGGGATATGAGCTGCATAACAAATACGCGGCCGATTTCAAACACGTATCCCTGGTGTCCTGGCGCGCGGCGCATATATTAGCCGTAGGCGAAAGGCAGTTGTCGCAAACAGGCATGTGGGCGGAGGATGCGTTCCCGGAAATGTTTTCATTAAAAATGCTGGAGGGCGACCGGCAGGCTTTGAAAGACCCGCGCTCTGTCCTCCTGTCACAATCAACAGCGAAAGCGCTCTTTGGCGATACCGACCCGCTGAATAAGCTGCTGCGCATTGATAACAGGTTCGATATGAAAGTGGGCGGCGTATACCAGGACCTACCCCATAATACCACCTTCAACGATCTGAAAGTAATATTGCCATGGACCACCTACGTGACTAATACGGAAAGCTGGATAAAAGACGCGCAAACGCAGTGGGAAAACCATATGTGCCAGCTGTATGTGCAGCTGAATGATCATGCCGATGTAAAGAAAGTAAGCGCTAAAATCAAAAGTGTTCCAACGCCACATATCTCCTTCTCAAAAGAAGAGATGCAGCTGCACCCCATGAGCCAATGGCGTTTATATAATGAATTTAAGAACGGCCAGGTGACAGGCGGCGGGATCCGCATGGTTTGGCTTACAGGCATGATCGGCGTGTTCATCTTGCTGCTGGCCTGTATTAATTTCATGAACCTTTCTACTGCGCGGAGCGAAAAGCGCAGCCGGGAAGTAGGGATCCGTAAAGCGATCGGTTCTTTCCGCGGACAACTGATCGGCCAATTCCTCAGCGAATCTATGATCGTAGTACTGGTTGGCCTGGTATTGTCTATCGTACTGGTACAGCTATCGCTGCCTTTCTTCAACGGGCTGATGGATAAGACCATGAGGATCCCCTGGAGCACTCCGCTTTTCTGGCTGTTGATATTAGGTTTTGCCTTCATCACGGGGCTTATCTCCGGCAGTTACCCGGCCTTTTACCTCTCTGCCTTTGAGCCGGTTAAAGTGCTGAAAGGCACTTTCCGTGCAGGACGTTTTGCCAGCCTGCCCCGCAAGGTACTGGTAGTAGCGCAGTTCACGATCTCTGTTGCCCTGATCACCAGCACGCTGATCGTTTACCGGCAGATCCGGCATGCACAACAGCGGCCGGTGGGCTACACCCGCGAAGGGCTGATCACTGTTGATATGAATACGCCGGACATCCAGGGGCACTACGACGCCATCCGCAACGATCTCTTAGCTACCGGCGCGGTAGCGGATATGGCGCAATCCAACAGCGCGCCTACAGAAGTATGGTCTAATAATATTCTTAGCTGGAAAGGCAAAGACCCTGGGCTGGTAGTGAGCCCCGGCACCATTGCTGTATCGCATGACTTTGGCAGTACCCTTGGCTGGAAGATCCTGGAAGGGCGCGATTTTTCGCGCAGCTTCGCTTCAGACACAGGCGCCTTTATCATGAATGAATCGGCTGTGAAGCTCACCGGCTTCAAGCATCCTGTTGGCGAGATGATACGATGGGGCGACCAGGATCATCTGGTGATAGGCGTGGTGAAAGACCTGGTGATGGAATCTCCCTATGAACCGGTGAGGCCTACCATTTTCCATCTCAACCCTAGCTGGGCACGTTTGATGACGGTACGTATAAAGCCTGGTATCCCTATGCGGGAAGGCCTGGCCAAAATAGAACCTGTATTCAAAAAATATAACCCGGGCAGTCCCTTTGTATACAAATTCGTGGATAATGAGTATGCCGCAAAATTCAGTGATGAAGAACGCGTGGGTAACCTGGCTACTATCTTTGCCATCCTGGCTATTTTCATTTCCTGCCTGGGATTATACGGGCTTGCCTCCTTCGTGGCGGAACAACGTACCAAGGAGATCGGCATCCGCAAAGTAATGGGCGCCTCTGTGTTCAACCTCTGGAAGATGCTGTCTAAAGATTTCGTAGGATTAGTGGGGATCTCCTGCGCTATTGCTATTCCGCTGGCCTGGTACCTGTTACACCAGTGGCTGCAGCACTATGAGTACCGTACGCAGTTATCCTGGTGGATCTTTGCAGCGGCTGCTGTCGGGGCGCTGATCATCACTTTGATGACGGTGAGCTACCAGGCTTTCCGGGCAGCGGTGATGGACCCGGTGAAGAGTTTGCGGGCGGAATAGATAAGGCTGTTTGAGGTTTGAGGTTTGAGGTTTGAGGTTTGAGGTTTGAGGTTTGAAGTTTGAGGTTTGAGGTTTGAAGTTTGAAGTTTGAGGTTTGAGGTTCGTTGGAAGTTGCATGTTCAGAACAAGTATGCTGTATTGGTATACTTATCCTGAACATGCAACTTCCAACCTTTAACGAACTTCAAACCTCAAACCTCAAACCTCAAACTTTTTAGAATTCTAATGGCAATACCATTTGTTTGACGATCGGTTCCAGGTTCTGGAGCGATTGCCGTAAGCGTTCTTCCATTTTGCTTTTCTCACTCAGTCCGAAGAGGAACTGGCGGACGGGATTCTTCTGGAGGTAGAAGTCGATGGTTAAGCGGGTCCTGTTTGCATTCACTTTTTCAATAGTAAAATAAGTGGAGTGCTTACGTTTTTCGTCTGTTTCGCTGAAGACGATCTTTTCTTCGGGGTTGTAGGCAAAGCTGCTGATAAACATCATTACCTGCTGCCCGTTGTCCAGCACATGACGGTGACGGCTGCCAATTCCCGGCAGGAAATGTTCTACCTCATCTATCTCTTTGATGCCTATCTGCCACAGGTGCCGGAACTCGAAATGGACTACGGTAAAGGCGAGTGTTTTAATATCCACATCATACTCTTTTGACACGGACACCATCTTTACCTTACTGGACAGTTCCTGCTGCGGGTCTGGTTCTGCAGGCAACTCGTTTTTGAGTTGTGTTAACTGGGTATAGTGAAAAGGGATCGTACCTGTTTCTGTATCTTTAGTGCTGGCATCCCATATCATCCATTTAGGCAGTTCTGCAGGCGGTGTATTCTTATCTTGCAGAAGAGGATCGGTCACCAGCCAGTATTCATGTTGGTCAATATCATTCTTCAGCAGCTGGTGTGCAACGATCACGTCCCTGCCGATCAGCTTACTGAAGTTCTTTACATTATAGGTGGTGAATTCGCCGTAGTGGGTGATGACCTTGAGCGTAAGGTCTATTGCAGATACGCAGGCCCTGCACTGGCAGATCTTGCGGTTATTGTAAGCGTTGATGTGCCGGTGGAATGCGCAGAACATCTGTTCTACCTGTTTGTAGATCGCTTCCAGTTCGAGCGGCTGCCCGAACTTGTAGAAGAGAATGGCGTCCCCTTCGATCTCGGATATTTCCAGGCCTATATTATTGGCATTGATCAGTACTTCCAGCAGCTGCTGGATGATATGCCGGCTGTGCTCGATCTCTATTTCGTTGATAAAACGGGTGAAGCCACTTATATCGGGAATAAAAAGCAGCCCTTTGTTCTCCATCTTTTTTTTGATAAAGATAGGATAAATCGATGAAGTGGGAAGAGCGGCAGGGAGAAGCACAGGTGGATGGCAACATTGCAGAACGGCAGGGAAGCATAGGTGAATGACCGTCATTGCGAGGAGCAGCAGAGCCAAGTGGGAAGGGCGACGAGGCAATCTTTTAGTACAAGCCTCTACATAATCTCCTATGTTCCGGATTGTGTTAAAAGATTGCTTCGTCGCCCCGCGCTCATTCCCTCTACTGCTCCTCGCAATGACGGAGAATGAAGACCTGTCTCTCCCTCGTAGTGTTACGGAATAATCCCGCCCTGTATCAACCCCGTCAAACTCTTTGTCACAATTGTGCCGTTATCATCAAAGGTGACCGTAGCAGTACCATTGATGGCATAGCGGCCCAATACAGACCTCACTACCGTTCCGGAAAAACTTTGCACGGTCAGCACCTGCCCTCCTATCTTGCGCTGAACAGTAATAGCCGTTAAGGGATAGGGAGAAGTAGCGGAGAGGTCTGCCCAGAAAGTATAATAATAAACAGGGTCCGTATCCTGGTAGCCTACGCCTGTTCCCGGGGGAAGGACGATCAGTTTACGGGCAACAATTTTTTCAGCCGGCACCGGCTTAAATGAAAAGAACAGGATCATGGAAAAAGTGAAACAGAGGGATGCTAATAGTTTTTTCATAGCATAGTGGGTTATGGGTTAAAGTTGAGGGTTTATCATTCTAATATACTTATAAATTCTAAACCATAAAATATTCATCACGCTGTACAAGGAATATTTTTTTCCATTCACAACACCATCATACATCGCGCTAAGCCTTTATTTACAATACATTCACAGGAAGGCGCAAAAAATACATCCCTGTAAATCAAGAGCTTCATCAGCAGCCGTTCTTCCGTTTTGCGTAAATCAATTTCCTTTTTCGATCTAACACCCATACAATTTCCGGATAGCTTTGCAGGCATTAAACCGTAAAAGACACACTAATTGCCGGTTGAAGTATCCGCCACTTCTTACCAGCTAAGAGACCTTTATTAAAAACCCTTAACACCCTTTTACACTTCCATGGAAACTCAAACAATAGTTCAGGAAGTTAACCTGAAACAGGAACAGGATATAGGGATCATGCCCCCTATGTCGCCCCCGGTCATTATCATCACGGCAGATGAGAGAGCGGAGATCACCCGCATGGGAAAAGCCCTGAAAGAAAAATACGGGAGCTACGAAAACCCGGAATACATTGCCATGTTGCATTTAAATGCATACAGGCTGTTACCGGAACGTATTGCCAGGCTGCTGATGCAGATGGGTACTGATTTTTCGCCACGCCAGTACGGCGCTATTATCCTGAAAGGCCTGGTAGCAGTAGACCAGACCGCATTAGGCCCTACGCCGCCCAGCTGGCGGGAGATGGATAAAGAACGGATGCTGGAGTACGGATTTATCTCCTCCCTGCTGCATGGCGCCGTACCTTCAAAACCGGTAGAATACTTTGCGCAGCGAAAAGGCGGTGGCCTGCTGCACGCGATCATCCCGGAAAAAGAAATGGCCTATTCACAAACCGGGTCCGGATCAAAAACAGAGCTGTTTGTACACACGGAAGACGCCTTCCTTTTTAATCCCGCAGATTTCCTGAGCTTCCTGTATGTGCGCAATGAAGAGCAGGTGCCCTCCATGTTGTATTCCATCCGTTCGCATGGCCGCCCGGGCGCTGCTTTGCAGCCGCTCTTCGCACCTATTTACAAATGCCCGAAGGACGCCAATTATGCACAGGAAGAAGCTATCGGCGAAGGTACCCTGACTTCCATATTATACGGCAACCCGGAAGCGCCTTTCATCCGTTTTGATGCTGCAGAACAGATCTATAACAAAGACGCCGGACAGAGCGAAGAAGCCATGGAACAGCTGGTGAACTTCTGGCAGGAAGCACGTACGCTGATCTACGATGGCTTTATACCCGAAGCAGGTGACCTGATCTTTGTGAACAATCATCTCTGCGCACACGGGCGCAATGCTTTCACGGCCGGTTTCAGAAATGAGAACGGTAAGATGGTGCCCTGCGAACGCCGCATGATGCTGCGCATGATGAGCAAAGCAAGCCTGCTCCATATCCAGTCAGTTGTTCACCCGAAAAATCCATACCTGGTAATGGAAGAACATTACGGAAAGATCTACCCGCAGGCCCGTTAATAAAAACAATTTTATGGGAAACATGACATTCATGACAACTCCGGTTGGCAGTGGCCCTTTTTTTCTTCGCCCGCTGCAAATGGAGGAAGACATTCCTGTGATCCATAACTGGGTGAACAGGGAATATGCCCGCTACTGGCAGATGCAGGGATCCACGCTGGAGGATGTACGCGCCGCCTATACGAAGATCACACAGGCAAAAGGTTCCAGTGTATTCATGGGCTTTTATAATCACCAGCCTGCATTCCTGCTGGAATGCTACTGGGTGATGAACGATCCGCTGGGCGCGTATTACGACGCCAGGCCAGGCGATTACGGCTTTCATATACTGGTGGCGCCTGCAGATCAGCGCATCCACAATTTCACCTGGAATGTATTTACGACGATCATCGACTTCATGCTATCAGACCAGGCGGTAGAAAGGCTGGTAGTAGAACCGGACGTGCGTAACGACAAGATCCATGTGCTGAACAAACGTGCAGGCTTTGCTTACCAGAAGATCATCGACCTGCCGCAAAAGCAGGCCTACCTGGCTTTCTGTACACGGGAGCAATATGCTGCCGCGAAAACCCTCCAGGGGTTTGAAACCCTTGAAGGGTTTTATACCAAACAGGTGCCTGCACTGGGCACTTTTTCTTTCCGCCCTTTGCAGATAGAAAAAGATATCGCCCTCATCCACAACTGGGTGAACCGCGACTATGCCAAATACTGGCAGATGCAGCATACCACCATTGCGCAGGTAAAAGCGGCCTACACCGCTATTACGCAGGGCAAACATTCGCACGCCTTCATGGGCTTCTATAACGGCAGCCCTGCTTTCTTATGGGAAAGCTACCGGGCCGTGAACGATCCTATCGGCAAATACTATGACGCACAGGAAGGCGATTACGGGCTCCACCTATTGGTAGCGCCGGTAGAAACACCTATCCATCATTTCACTTTGCATATCCTGAAAACGATCATCGATTTCATGCTCACCAATCCTGCGGTGGACAGGCTGATCGTAGAGCCGGATGTGCGCAATGAAAAAATGCATGTGCTCACCAAACGCGTAGGATTTGAATACCTGCAGGAAATACAGCTGCCGCAGAAAACAGCTTACCTGGCTTTCTGCACCCGCGAACAATATGCCGCACACGAATCATCACTTCATTCAAACAAAAGCAACTATGCAAGCAAACCTTATAGCTCCTGAAAAGAACGGTCCGGCCATTGTGGCTGCCAACCGGTATAAAGACATTTTTCATGAAGGCGCCGCGGCAGAATATCATGCCGCCATTACGGGCGCCCGCCAGGTGGTGAGCGCCTTCCTGCAAAACAACCGCCAGCCCTTCAGCGGTATTACACCTAAGGAGTTGAGAGCGCTGTTCGACCAGGTGGCATTTGATACGCCCCTGCCCGATTACGAGAGCCTCTTCCGCGAAGTGGAAACATTATACGTACATCATGCAACGGCTTTTCATCTCCCCCATTATATCGCCCATCTCAACTGCCCCGTAGTGATCCCCGCACTGGCGGCAGAAGTACTGATCGCCGCCATCAACTCCTCCCAGGATACCTGGGACCAAAGCGCAGGCGGCACGCTGATGGAACAAAAGCTGATCAGCTGGACCTGCAACGAGATCGGTTTTAACAGCGATGCAGACGGCGTATTTACTGCCGGCGGCTCACAAAGCAACCTGATGGGCCTCCTGCTGGGCAGAGACTATTACGCACGTGAATACCTGCATCACAATATCCGCAAACATGGCCTGCCGCCAGAGGCCTCCCGCTTCAGGATCTTCGCTTCCGAAATGACCCATTTCAGTATTCAGAATACCGTATCGCTGATGGGCCTGGGAGAACAATCGCTCGTGAAAGTAAAGACAGACAGCGGCTTCCGTATGGACGCTTCGCAACTGGAACAAGCGGTTAAGAAAGAGCTCGAACAGGGCAACCTGCCCATTGCCGTAGTGGCCACCGCAGGCACCACTGATTTCGGCAACATAGATCCACTGGCGGCTATTGCCAGAATAGCTTCCAGGTATAAGCTGTGGTTCCACGTAGACGCCGCGTATGGCTGCGGGCTCCTGCTCTCCGCTAAATACCGTCATCTGCTGAATGGCATTGAAAAAGCCAATTCCGTTACCACGGATTATCATAAGGCATTCTTCCAACCGATCAGCAGCAGCGCCCTGCTGGTAAAGCACCGGCAGTACCTGGACCTCATCACGCATCATGCAGATTACCTGAACCCGCAGGAGAATGATTTTGAAGGACTGAACCAGATCAACAAAACCATCACCCAAAGCACCCGTCGTTTTGATGCGCTGAAATTGTGGTGTACCCTGCGCCTGATGGGTAAGCAACAGCTGGGAGCTTATATCGACACCATCATCGAGACGACGAAGCAAACGGCTGCTATCATTGATAAAGATCCTGATTTTGAGCTGCTGACCCATTCCGATCTCAGTGCGCTGGTATTCCGCTATCTCCCGGCCGGTATTGCAGATAATGCCGCCGCGGATAAACTGAACCAGTATATCAAGAAAGAAATGTTCCAGGAAGGGAAGGCCATTGTAGCCGGCACCCGGGTGAATGAGGCTTTTTATCTGAAGTTCACCTTACTGAACCCGATCACAACGCTGCAGGATATACGCGATATACTGGGTATAATTAAACGGCACGGATCTGCCTTTACCAAATAAAAAGTAAAAAATAAAAAAGAAAAATAATGAAACCTCCTATAAACATTTCCCCGGAACAAGCCGTTGCTCACCTGCAGCCGGCAATATGGCAACAGGTGAACCGGCTGCATCTCTGCAAGATCCTTTGTGAATTTGCCCATGAACTGATCATACATCCGCAGCTGCAACACAGTGAGAACGGATGGGGTTATTACAAACTACCCGCAGACATCCCCGGCATCGAATACCGTTTCCGCGCCAGGATACTGAGCCTGGATCACTGGTATATTGACACTGCATCCATTGAGAAATACGTGAATGGTGAAAGCGTTCCGCCGGAGTCTATTCCCTTCATCATCGAGTTCCGCGAAACCATGGGTATCAGCGAAACCGTGATGCCGGTGTACCTCGAAGAGATCAACAGCACCCTTTGCGGCAGCGCTTACATGCACACCTATAACAAGCTTACTGCCAGGGAGCTGGCCATATCAGACTACCAGGTGATAGAACAAGCCATGATGGCCGGACATCCGTGCTTTGTGGCCAACAACGGCCGTATCGGTTTTGATGCCGGGGATTATCGCCAATATGCCCCTGAAGCAGCCGATCCGTTTGCACTGATCTGGGTGGCGGCACACCGCAGCAGAACAGGCTATGCAGGCGTGACGGATCTCAGTTATGATCAGTTAATCCGGGAAGAGCTGGGCGATGATACCCTGGCATCTTTTAACGGTGTACTAAACCATCTGGGCCTGCAGCCGGCAGACTATTATTTCATCCCCATTCACCCCTGGCAATGGTTCAACAAGCTGGCGCAGCTCTTTGCAGAAGATATTACCGAAAGGAAGCTGGTATACCTGGGCTACGGGGAAGATCAGTACCTGCCGCAGCAATCCATTCGTACTTTCTACAACGTAAGCTCACCGCAAAGGCGCTATACCAAAACGTCCCTGTCTATCCTCAACATGGGCTTCATGCGGGGATTACATGCGAGTTTTGTGCTCACCGCTCCACCTATCAGCGAATGGGTAAATGCCGTAGTAGAAAGCGATATCTACCTGAAGAGGAAAGGTTTTGTGTTGCTGCAGGAAGTGGCGGCTGTTGGTTATACCAATCCACATTACGCAAGCATTATTAAAGATGATAATTCCTCCTACAATGGGATGCTTTCTGCCCTTTGGCGTGAGAGCCCGAAGCACCGGCTGCAGCCCGGGCAACGATTAATGACCATGGCGGCCCTGTTGCATGTAGACAGTTATGGCAATGCCCTCCTGCCTGAGCTGATCAGCGCCTCCGGACTGAGCACCAGCGCCTGGCTGCAGCGTTACCTGGATGTGTATTTAAGCCCGCTGCTGCATTGTTACTACTATCACGACATGCGTTTTATGCCGCATGGCGAGAACCTGATCCTGATCCTGGAAGATCATATCCCCGTGGGCGCTATCATGAAAGACATTGGCGAAGAAATAGCCGTATTGAACAAAGACATTCCCATGCCGGATAACGTGAAGCAGATCTACATGAATGTAGCCGAAGAGCTGCGCATCCTTTCCATCTTCACACAGGCATTCGACTGCTTTTTCCGCTTCCTGCAAAACATCCTGGTAGAACATGCTGATTTCCCCGAAGAACAGTTCTGGCAGCTGGTAGCTCATTGCATCCTGGCTTACCAGCAACAGCACCCGGAACTACAGGATAAATTTGACCGTATCGACCTGTTCGCGCCGGAGATCACCAAAACCTGCCTGAACCGCCTGCAGATCCGCAATAACCGGAAAATGGTGGATCATATGTATAACCCGTTCAAGAGCCAGCAGTTTGCAGGAACATTGAAAAACCCGATGACCGTTTATAAACCAAGACCTGTATTGGTTTGAGGTTTGAAGTTTGAGGTTTGAAGTTTGAGGTTCGTTAAAAGTTGAAGGTTCAGGACGAGTAAACTTAAACAGCATACTTATTCTGAACTTATAACATCCAACCAACCTCAAACTTCAAACCTCAAACCCTCAAACCTCAAACATCAAACTTTAAAACTTTAAAAATGAAGACGACCAATATATTACCGATTGCCCATCTTCAACCGGCAATATGGGAAAAAGTGACCCGCCTGCATATCAGCAAAATAATCGGCGAGTTGTCGCATGAAGGGATCTTACAGCCGGCCCTGGAATCAGTGCAGGATGGATGGGGCCATTACAGCCTCCGTATCCCACTGCTTCAAACGGAGTACCGCTTTAGAGCAAAAGTGATGAGTTTACAGCATTGGGTGGTAGATCCATCATCCATAGAAAAAATAGTAGCCGGCGATACCGCCAGACTGGAAGCCGTGAGCTGTATCATCGAACTGAATGAACAGATCGGCATTGCCCCCGAGGCCCTGCCGGATTATATGGAAGAAGTGGCAGGTACCCTCTATGCCAGCGCGTATATCCATGGCAGTAAGGCATTGTCTGCCGCACAACTCGTGCTGGCGGATTATCAAACTATAGAACGCTCCATGACCGGCCACCCCCGCTTTATTATCAATAATGGCCGCATCGGTTTCGATATGGACGACTATGCGCAATATGCGCCGGAAGCGGCCAATCCGCTTAGCCTGGTATGGCTGGCAGGGCACAAAAGCAGGGCGGAGTTCAGCAGCATCGAAGGGCTGGCCTATCAGCAATTACTGGAACATGAGCTGAGCGCAGCGGATCTTGACAGCTTCAATGAGATCCTTCGTAACAAAGGACTGGAGCCTGCAGATTATTATTTCATGCCTGTACATCCTTGGCAGTGGTATAACAAACTGCTGAACATCCTTGCCCCGGACATTGCCGCCAATCGCCTGGTATGCCTGGGTTACAGCGAGGATAAATACCTGCCGCAGCAATCTATCCGGACTTTCTACAATAGCAGCCAGCCGGAGAAATATTATGTAAAGACCGCCCTGGCTATTCTGAACATGGGCTATGTGCGTATCCTCTCCCCTTACTTCATGCGGACAACGCCAGCGATTAATGCGTGGGTATATTCCGTTGTGGAGCAAGATCCTTACCTGCAGCAGCACGGCTTCTGCGTGCTGCGCGAATTAGCGGCTGTAGGCTATACCAATCAATACTACGAAGCGGCGCTGCAGGTGGATAGCCCGTATAAAAAGATGCTGGCTGCTCTCTGGCGGGAAAGCCCGGTATCTAAATTAAAAGCCGGGCAGCGGCTCAGCACTATGGCGGCATTGTTACATACCGATACCAATGGCGATGCACTGTTGCCAGAGTTGGTGAAAGCATCCGGCCTGTCTACAGTGGCATGGGTAAAGCAATACCTGCGCTGCTATATGAGCCCGCTGCTGCATTGCTTCTATCAATACGATATGGTGTTCATGCCGCATGGGGAGAATATTGTGCTGGTGCTGGAAAATAATGTGCCTGTACGCGCCATCATGAAAGACATCGGGGAAGAAGTAACGCTGATGAACACGAGTATCTCTCTTCCTGAGAACGCCCGCCGTATACAGGTGGAAGTACCCGGGGAGTTCCGCACGCGTCCCATCTTTACGCAGTTGTTTGACGGCATCTTCCGCTTTATTGCTGCTATTCTTTCAGAACAGCATGACCTGCCGGAGCAAGGGTTCTGGCAGCTGGTAGCGGAATGTATCAATGAATACCAGCAGCAGCATCCGGAACTGGCGGAGAAATTTAAACGGTATGATCTTTTTGCTGGTACCATTGCGCCTGATGCATTGAACCGCATGCAGATATTGAACAGCAGGAAATTGCGCGACAGGGCCAATCCTTTTGATGTGCCGGCGATTGGTGTGGTGGAGAATCCTGTTGCGAGGTTCAGGCAGGTGTCTACCGTCATTGAGGAGCCGCAGGACCAGCAGGCTTGATGTGCCGTCATTGCGGGGAGCCCTGGCGCCTCTGACGGGAGTGGCCACAAAACTTTCAAACTTTCTACAATGAAAATAAGCGTTTATATACTAACCATGTTGTGCGCGCTCCACGCTCACGCACAGCTATCCTCCAAAAAAAGCATCGCTGTAGACTACCCCCCAACGGAAAAGGTGAACGTTAGCGATCATTATTTTGATACTGTTATCGCCGATCCTTACCGCTGGCTGGAAAATGATACGGCTGTAAAAGTGAAGCAATGGATCACTGCACAGAACAAAGTGACCAATGCTTACCTTGACCAGGTACCCTTCCGCAGCGCTATCAAAAAACACCTGGAAGATACCTGGAACTATGCCAGGGAAACCGCGCCCATAAAGGTGGGCGACTATTATTGCTTTACCCGCAACAACGGCGTCCAGCCGCAAAACGTATGGTACCTGAAGAAAGGCAGCGATGGCCCGGAAGAGGAACTGCTGGACCCCAACAAACTATCTACCCAGGGCACTGCAGCCGTGAGCATGCTGGGCTTTTCGAAAGACAACCGCTACCTGGCCTATGCCATAGCAGCCAGCGGTTCTGACTGGAACACGATCTACATCATGGATCTGCACACCCGGCAAACACTGCCCGATGCATTGCAATGGGTGAAATTTCCCCGCGCCGCCTGGAGAGGCAACGGCTTTTACTACAGCCGCTATCCTGCACCAGCCAGTGGTACAGCGCTTTCTGCCAACAATACGTTGAACCAGGTGTTCTTTCACCGCATCGGTGAAGACCAGGCAAAAGACAGCCTGGTGTTTGAAGACCGGGAACATCCCAAGCTAAGCGTGGCCGCCTGGGTAACGGAAGATGAACGCTTCCTGCTCATCTCCGCCCTGCCCGGCTCTTTCCTGGGCTTCAAGCTGACCACCTCCACCGGTAATGCATTGTTCTACCAGGATCTTTCCCTTACAGGCAGTAAGATAGCGCCACTGATCAAAGGCTATGACTATCACAATGTCGTAGTGGATCATATCGGCGGAAAGCTGTTGCTGCAAACAGACATGGACGCTCCCAATAATCAGCTGGTACTGGTAGACCCCGCAAAACCAGGTAAACAGCACTGGCAGCGCATCATTCCCGAACAAAACGAATCACTGGAAAACATAGAAACCGGCGGCGGCTACCTCTGGGCCTTTTACCTCAAAGATGCCAGCACCCTGGTAAGACAATATGATTACCAGGGGAAGATCATCCGCGATGTAAAACTGCCAGCCATCGGCACAGCAGCCGGTTTTGCAGGCGGCAAAACAGATAAAGCGCTTTTCTACACCTTCACCAATTTCACTACGCCGGTGAACGTGTACCGCCTGGACATCGCCAGCGGCCAATCAACCCTTTACCGCAAAGCGGATTATAAAGGGCCGACCGATGGCTTTGTAACCAAAGATGTATTTATCACTTCCAAAGACGGCACACCGGTGCATATGTTCGTGGTGCACAAAGCCGGTATTACTTTGAACGGGAATAATCCCGTGTTCATACAGGGACATGGCGGTTTCAAACGCAACCTCACTCCCTTCTTCAACGTGGCGAGGATGCTGTTTTTGGAAGACGGCGGCATCTACGTACAGCCTAACCTGCGCGGTGGCAATGAATACGGAGAAGCCTGGCACAAAGGCGGCATGCGGCAGAACAGGCAGAATGCCTTCAATGATTTCATCGCTGCCACCGAATACATGATCAGGGAAAAGTATACCAATCCTTCCCGCATCGCCGTTACGGGCATCTCTACGGGAGCTATGATGGTGGGCGCCTGCATCAATCAGCGGCCGGAGCTTTTTAGGGTAGCCATTCCCGTTGCCGGACAAATGGATATGCTGCGCTATCAGAAATTCACCATCGGCAGCAGCTGGTCAGAAGAATACGGCACCAGCGACTATGCCGACCAGTTTGCCTACCTCGTGAAATATTCTCCCCTGCACAATATCAAAGCCGGCGTGCATTACCCGGCTACATTGATCCTCACCGGCGATCATGATGATACGGTGGTGCCCGCGCATTCTTACAAGTATGCCGCTACCCTTCAGGAAAAACAGGCGGGAGATCATCCGGTGCTGATCCGTATAGACAGCAACTCAGGTCACGGACCAGGCAAGCCCACCACCAAACTGATCGAAGAAGCGGCGGATGCCTGGAGCTTTATATACCAGCAGCTGGACATGGAATGGCCGCAATAATTATTAACCGTACAAACAATTATCATGCATACCCAACAAGTTTATTCTATTATCGGCATCGGCATCGGGCCTTTTAACCTGGGTCTGGCCGCCCTGCTGGAACCCGTGAAGGAAGTGAAGGCCCTGTTCTTTGACCAGACAGACGCATTTGACTGGCACCCCGGGCTGATGCTGCAGAACACCACCCTGCAGGATCCTTTCATGGGCACCGACCTGGTCACCATGGCAGATCCTACCAGCCGCTTCAGCTTTCTCAATTTTCTGAAAAAGACAGGCAGGTTGTTCCAGTTCTTTATCCGGCACGACTTTTACATGCTGCGCAGGGAATACAATGTGTATTGCAAATGGGTGGCGGAACAGCTGCCTAATTGCCGCTTCTCTCAGCGGGTGACGAAAGTGTCTTACCAGGATGGCCATTACCAGGTTACTGTGTTGCATACACGTAGCGGAGAAACGCATACCTACCAGGCAGAAAGACTGGTCATCGGTACCGGTACGCAGCCGCAGCTTCCTTCCTTCGTTAATAAGGACAAGCTGCCTGGTGTGCTCCACTCCTCCGAATATCTTTCAGCAAAAGAAAGTATTCTGCGGCAGGGATCACTGACCATTGTAGGCTCCGGACAAAGTGCCGCAGAAGTGTTCTACGATCTCCTGCCGGAGGCGCAGCGTGGTTTCCGTCTGCACTGGTTCACGCGTTCAGACCGTTTCTTTCCCATGGAGCATTCCAAGCTGACGCTGGAGATCAGCTCTCCGGATTATGTGAGCTATTTTTACCAGCTGCCTGCAGACAGACGCGCCAGCATACTGCGTACACAGCATTCGCTTTCCAAAGGCATTAATTACAGCCTGATAGACCAGATCTATGATATGCTGTATGAGATGACCGTAGGCGGTAAAAAAGTGCCGGTGCAGCTGCGCGCCAACTGCGAGCTGACGAGCATTGAACCGGCCTTGCAGGACAAACTATATACACTGCAGTTCATGCAGGTGCAGCAGCAGGAGCCTTTTTCTCACCAGGCGTCTTCCATCCTGCTGGCTACCGGTTACCGGTATAATGAGCCGGCTTTCCTGCAGGGTATTAGTGAACGGATCTGCCGTACCCGCAATGGCGCCTTCGATGTACAGCGTAATTATACTATAGATGTGAATCAGCAGGAGATCTTTCTGCAGAATGCAGAAACGCATACGCATGGATTTACCGCGCCCGATCTGAGCCTGGGGGCATATCGTAATTCATGGATCATTAATACGATTACCGGTAAGGAAATCTATCATCCGGAGGAAAGGATTGCTTACCAGGAATTTGGTGTGAAAGAATTACCGTTCTCCGTTGCGAGGTGACGAAGCAAGCGTCTCCCTCCCCGTCATTGCGCGAGGTGAAGCAAGCCTCTTCCTACCAGACGAAGCAAGCGTCTCCCTCCCCGTCATTGCGAGGAGCAGCAAGGATTAGCGCGTGGGGCGACGAAGCAATCTTTTAAGACAATCGCTGCCAAGATTATGTTTGATATTATGTTAAAAGATTGCTTCGGCCTCGCTCCCCACGACGGCTGTGCACACAGCCTCGCAATGACGGGGAGGGGGTGTCTTCCAATCTTCAAACCCATAAACTTTTAAACTTTTCAGTGTGCATTCACTCATCATAAGAACCCGTTCCATCATCCATCTCATCCGCATTGCGATGCTGGGCACGGAAAAGAATTTCACTTCCAGCAGTGTAACCAGGGCAGCTTTCCTGCTATCGCTGCCCGCTATGTTCGAGCTGCTGATAGAGTCTTTATTCGTAGTAGTAGACCTGGTATACGTAAGCCGCCTGGGCGACAACGCCGTTACCATCGCCGGCATGATCGGCTCTGTGATCCTCATCATCTACGCCGTGCCCGTGGGCCTGAACATTGCCGCCAGCGCACTGATCGCCCGCAGGATCGGTGAAAGGGACCTGGAAACAGCGGGCCTTACTGCCGTGCAGTCTATTTACACCGGCGTGGCAATAGCGCTGTTATCCGGTACAGGATGTATCCTTTTCAGTAAAGAGATCCTGCATTCCATCGGTGCATCGGAGCCGCTGATCCGCGAAGGCGATCTTTACTCAAAGATCCGTTTCGGCTGTATCATCTTCCTGATGTTGAGGATCCTGATGAACGGCATCTTCCGCGGCTCCGGCGATGCCGCGATGGCCATGCGTACATTCCTGCTGGCCTTTGTTGTAAATGCAGCAGCAGGCGGTATCCTCATCTTTGGCTGGGGACCTGTACCTGCACTGGGCCTTACAGGCGCTGCTATCGGTAATGGCATCGGTAACCTGGCGGCGGTGACTTACCAGTGCTGGTACCTGAAACAGCAAAAGACGGTGCCGGCAATAGGCCGTAAGCAGTTCATCATGGCGCCATCTATCATGAAAAAGCTGCTGAAGCTGGGCGCCGGGGGCACCCTGCAATACCTCATACCCGCCAGCAGCTGGTTGCTGATGATCACTATCGTTGCACAACTGGGGGAAGCTACGTTAACCGGCTACATTATTGCCGACCGCATTATTGTATGCGCCACCCTGCCCGCATGGGGGATTGCCAATGCCGCCGGTGTGCTGACAGGTCAGAACCTGGGCGCAAAGCAACCGGAAAGAGCGGAACAGTCTGTGTGGAAAGCGGGCCTGTTCAATATGTGCTTCCTGGGACTGATCTCGCTGATCCTGCTGTTGTTCACCGGTCCCATTGTCAGTCAGTTCAGCACTGAAGCGGCGGTAGTGAACAATGCCATCCTGTACCTGCGCTGCATGGCAGTGGCCTTTTTCTTCTTTGGCTATACCATGGTGATCTCCCGCTCGCTGAATGCTGCGGGGCATGTACATGTGGTAACGCTGCTGTATATACTGATGTTCTATATCATACAGCTGCCACTCGCTTATGTATTGGGCATCAAAGCAGGAATGGGATCGAAAGGCATTTTCGGGGCGATACTGCTGTCGGAGATCGTACTGGCAGTGTGCTGTATCCTGGTATTCAAAAAAGGTAAGTGGAAAAGCGTTAAAATTTAACTACGCAGTATAAAAACAAAGAAGGGGCGCCTGCCCCTTCTCCTTATCTCAACAATTTATAGTTCCTGTAATCAAACAAGCGTTTCCCCGTCCACTTTTCTATCCAGTACAATAGCTTCTTGGAGAAGCTCTTGAATTGTTTCTTGCTGATATCATGCTCAAACTCCCAGTTCTTACGCGCAATATGATCCTTCATCACAGCCGGATGCGTACCCTTGAACTTCGCAAGTGAATCGATGCCCGTATAGTCGAACCAGTTGGATGCGAGAATGGCATCGGTCTTCTCCTTATCATGGCCATGATACAGCAGGATGGTATTCTTCCATTTTTCAAAGCCGGCCGTTCTGTTATCCTTGACCCAGCCATAATGGTGGATCCGGGCATTCACCGGTTTTACAAACAGCTTGCGGTTATCTATGCGGAAACCCTGTGCGTCTTTATAAGAATGCAGGCCTTTTACATTACGAACAATGCGGATCTCGTGGTTGTACCAGGTACGGGAATCACCTACATAGTCGTATGTGCCGTAGAAATGGATGTAATTGAACAGGAGGCCTTCCACCCGCTGATCGTCCTTGTATTTTTCCATGGCAGCACGGATGGCAGGATAATCATCCTCATGCACGATCTCATCGGCCTGGATATAAAAGCACCAGGTGGTATCCGGGCTGATATGCTGCATGGCCTTATCGGTCTCGAGGGCCAGCACCCGGCCGCCTTCTTTCATGGAGTCATCCCAGACAGAATCAAAGATCCGGATCTTGGGAGAGTTAATAGACCTGATCAGGTCCGGCGTAGCGTCTTCTGAGTTGCCTACGAGGACGATCACTTCATCACAGAGCGGGAGAATAGAGGAGATGGCTTCCACTACCGGGTAATCCAGCTTGATGGCATTCCGCACAAAGGTAAATCCGGTTACTTTCATATAATGGCGATAAATATTTGCCTGGCAAAAACGCCGTGAAAATAGAAAAAATTCATATATTTTTACAAAGCAAGCTTAAACCTTTATCCTGCATGCAATATGCAAAGATCCCCCCGCCGGACTACCTGAAAGATTATGTCCGGTTTTTCTGGACACTGGAGCATCAGGGAACAGGCGCTGTTCCTCCCAGGACTTTCCGGACCATACCCGACGGGGGCCCTGGATTGATCTTCCAGCAACCGGCAGATGGAGGCTTGCAGTACGAAAATCATGACAAGTTGCCTGATATCTTCTTATACGGGCAGGCGACTAAGCCCCGGATCCTACACTCCTCGGGGAATTTTGGCAGCATTGGTGTATTCTTCTACCCTAACGCGGTGAAATCCATTTTCGGGCTGAATGCGCATGAAATAACGGATGATTGTATTGATGTTGTGGCTTTCAGCAACAAAGCGGGCGCTACGCTCTATGCACAGATCACGGATGCGAAGGGGACTACTGAGCAGATAGAGATCCTGTCTGCTTATCTTTTCTCGCGGATCCTGGCTAATAAAGCGGTTGCCGATGCCGGTATGCAGCATGCGGTGAGTGAGATCGTACAGTCGAGGGGCAGTATATCACTGAAGTTGCTGCAGGATCAGCTTTTTTTAACAGAAAGAAGCTTTGAGCGGAAGTTTAAGCAGTGGGTAGGTATTTCCCCTAAATTGTTTGCCCGAATCTGTAGATTCCAGTCCAGCCTGCACCAGCTGCGGCAGAATGATTTCAGCAAGCTGTCTGATATTGCATATGAGCATGATTATGCGGATCACTCTCACTATATACGCGCATTTAAGGAATTTGCAGGCGCATCTCCGAATCAGTACCAGAAAAAGACGAATGAGGTAGTGGAAAATCTGACGGAAATACTTTGAGGCAATTTCAGGATTGAATGTGTTAAAAGATTGCTTCGTCGCCCCTTACCAAAGGCCCTACAGCTCCTCGCAATGACGGAGGATGAAGACCCTGTTTCGCAATGACGGAGGATGGAGACCCCGGTATCCGCTGCGCGACTTGATGACACGAAGAGGTAGTCCCATTAGTTTGTCGGTTTTATTCTATTTCTCCCCACCCCGCCGATCTAATTTTACCTCTGCAATCAGACACGATCTCATTCCAAAGAACATTGTATGCTTAAACTTTCAAATGTACTGCTGGTGCTTACAGGCACTACTACTGCGCTGATGGCCGGCCTTTTTTTCGCCTGGTCTTATTCTGTTACCATTGGTATTGCCCGCCTGCCGGACAGCGGCTATATCGCCTCCTTTCAGGCCATGAACCGCGCGATCCAGAACGTGGTATTCCTGGGTTGCTTTATGGGCACCCTGCTGCTGTTGCCGCTGGTCACCTATATGCACTATAGCCCGCAGCCCTCCGCTCGTTTCTGGTTCCTGTTAGCTGCCACTGTACTGTATGGCTTCGGCCTATTTGGCGTGACAATGGTCTTTAATGTGCCGATGAACGAAACGCTGGATAAATTTCCCCTGGCAATGGCCAGCGCTGAGCAGATAGCTGCACAACGAGCCTGGTTTGAAAATCGCTGGAACAACCTGAACATGGTTCGGACTGTAGCCAATACACTCGCTATCGCCTGCTTTATTATCGCTTGTTTACTTCCCAATTCCAGTCAACAATGAACAGGATATTCCTGATATGCATGTTACTGTGTAGCATCTCCGTAATCAGCAAAGCCAGCCCGGATGATGACGGCAAGAAAGCGGCATTAACGGTATTGCAGCAAAAATGTAATGTATGCCACCGTTCAGCCAACCCGGGTAAAGTATTTACCATGGATAACATGGAAGGCCTGGCGCCAAAGATCTATAAACAGGTGTTTGTAAAGCGGCGTATGCCGAAAGGAAGGGATATTCAGCTGACAGAAGAAGAATCGCAGGTACTGAAGACCTGGGTAGAGACGAAGCTCCCTGGTCATTAATATTATTTTCCCTGCTTTCTCCTTGTCTTCACCTTGTCTTCTCCTTGTGTTCTCCTTGCAATATCGTTGTGGCAAAGCATTTTGTTAAAATAGTATCACCCAACCGTTGCCGGAATGGATTTTGTGCCAGAAAAGGCGAACACTTAAACCGAACCGTTATGCGATTATCATCTTCCCTTATCGGAGGGCTTGGCGGGGCTATCACCCTCACCTTGCTGCAGGAACTACTGAAGAGAACCGATCCGAATGCACCCCGTTTAGACCTATTGGGTAAACAAGCCGCTTCAAAACTGTTAAAGAAGACCAAACGGCAATTTTCCGAAAAACAGCTGTACAATGCCAGCCTGGCGGGAGATCTGCTTTTTAATACCCTGTATTACAGCCTGAGTGGGATAAAAACGAAGCAGGCAGCTGCCGCAGGTGGTTTGCTGGGTACCGGTATGGGCGTGGCCGCCATTGTGCTGCCTAAACTGATGGACCTGAACGGAGATTTCACCGGCGCCAGTACAAAGCGGAAGTATATGACCATGGGATTGTATATCGCAGGCGGACTTGTGGCTGCCGGACTAGCCTATTTGCTGGATAAAAAGCGGAAAACAAGGCATGCCTTCTCTCACAACGGGCATCATTACCGTGTGGCAGATAAGCCCACACTGGATATTACTGTATAGGCGGGTGAAATAGTCTTAATCGACGATAAAAGGCAATTTTACATTCCGGTAGGCAGGCTTCGCTATCTGCTCTTTTAATTTCCGGAAGGTTTCCAGGGGCCCTTTTGTAACGAAGAGGTTCACCAGCCAGGAAGGCAGCGAGCCGCCGGGATCGGTTTCCAGCGTGTAGTCGATCCGCACCATCCTGTTAGGCAAGGGAGTGATGATCCATTTGCCGGAGGACTTGCTGACCCGCACGATGTTCTTCTTTTCCGGCACCATTCCGTCAATGGTAGGACCGTCTATTGTCACCACCCTGGTACGGGGGTCCTGTTTTGCGGTCAAATGGGCGATGAAGTCGCGGTTGCTGCAGGGCCAGGGCAGCGCTACCTCTGAATAGTAAAATACTTCTGCGGGAGACACCTGTTTAAGTAAGGTACTGGATTTGGTGCTGTACACCCATTCTGCCCCGGTGTTGACATCCAGTACAACATAGACGAGTTGGGATAAAGTGGCGGGCAGTTCGCAACGGACCCTGATGGCTTTCAGCTTTGCATTCAGTATAGAGGGTTTGGTATAGATCTCGATCCCTTCCTTGTTTACTTTCAGCTTCCAGTCTTCCTGTCCTTTGCTTACCAGGCTTGCTAACATTGCCAGGCAAAGGCCGATGATCATTTTTCGCATATACATGATAAAATCCGGTCGGTTAATGATATCCTTTCTTTTGTATCCGTTTTCTCCAGGCTGCAATTTACAGATAATTCCGATGTTGACAGTTTCGGAGTGAGAGGTGACAGTTGTCAGTCGTTAGTCGTTAGTCGCTAGTCGTTAGTTGACAGTTGACAGTTGTCAGTCGTTAGTTGTCAGTCGTTAGTTGTCAGTTGACAGTTGTCAGTTGACAGTCAGTATGATACGTCCGTACTCGCTCCAATCACCGACAACTGACAACTGTCAACTGTCAACTAAAATAAAGACGCTAAAAGCTCCAAAGACCCCTACCAGGACTTACGACTTACGACTAACGACTTACGACTTTTAGTTGGAACAAGCGCGTCCGTTTCTGAACGGGATTGTCCGGATGTGAACAGGAAAACCTGCCCCTGAACAGCGGAACACACGCCCATAGCGGCTTATCCAAATGGCAGCCTTTTTGTGTCCGCAGTGGAACAATGCATCCACTATGCTGAAAAACTATTTCAAGGTGGCCTGGCGCAGCCTGATGAGAAACAAGGCCTATTCCATCATCAATGTTACCGGCCTGGCCGTGGGCATTACCTGCTGCGTGCTCATCTCCCTGTACGTCAAGGATGAACTGTCTTATGACCGTTACCATGCCAAGGCCGATAATATCTACCGCGTGATCCATGCCTACCGTGATGTACAGGCAGATGAAAAGCTGCCTCCTCCTTCCCCGCAGGATTTCCAGGTTTGGGGCAATGCGCCGATAGGCCCGGCGCTGGCGGCAGACTTTCCGCAGATCAGGAGCTTAGTGCAATTCACCAGTCCGACAGATTACCTGCTGGAATACAAAGACAAGCGTTTCGAGATCAGCAATATCCCTTTCATGGACTCTTCCGCCTTTGATGTATTCAGCTGGAAAATGCTGGCAGGCGATCCGCATACGGCATTGAAAGCGCCCTTCACCATTGTGCTCACCAAAAGCGTGGCAAAGAAACTTTTTGGCGACAGCAATCCTGTAGGACAAGCCCTGAGGGTGGATAATGACAAATCATACACCGTTACCGGGGTGATGGAAGATGTGCCTTCCAACTCGCAATTCACCTTCAACGGACTGATCTCCATGAACACCTTCAGGCAGCTCAGAAATGAGGTCTTTGGCTGGTGGGGCTATATTGATTTCTACACTTATTTTGCGCTGGATCCCCGGGCAGATATCAGTACCCTGCAGCGGCGGGCGAACAGCTTTATAAAACGCCACCTGCCAGATTCGAAGGATGGCTCCTACATCATTGCTTTTGAGCGTTTTACCGATGCCTACCTGCACTCTGAGGCGGGACGGCAGCCAGGTGTTACCGGCAGTTTGTCCAATGTATACATCTTTTCGATGATCGCCATCTTCATCCTGTTCATTGCCTGCATCAACTTCATGAACCTGGCCACGGCCCGTTCCATGGAAAGGGCTAAAGAAGTGGGCGTACGCAAGGCGGTAGGCGCTTATCAGCAGGGGCTTATTTCACAATTCCTCACAGAATCTGTAGTGATCTCGCTGGCAGCTACTGTGCTGGCAGCAGGATTGATCCTCATGGCGCTGCCCCCGATGCGTAACATTACGGGCAAACCTTTCCCCTATCAGGACCTGCTTTCCTGGAAAGCCTTACCAGTGCTGATCATTACGCCGCTGGCGGTGGGTATCCTGGCAGGCAGCTATCCCGCATGGGTGCTGGCCAGGTTCAAGCCTGCCCTGGTGCTAAAGGGCAAATTCGATTCATCCCGTAAAGGTGTGATGCTGAGAAAAGGCCTGGTGGTGTTGCAGTTTACGCTCTCTATCGCGCTGATCGCCAGCACGGTGATCGTATTCACCCAGCTGGACCACCTGCGGAAACACAGCCTGGGATTCAGGCAGGACCAGATGCTGGTAATTGATAATGGCGGCGACCAGGAAGTGAATAAGCGGATAGAGACCGTCAAAGCTGCTTTCCTCCGGAATCCGGCAGTGCTGAATGCTTCCGCCTCCAGGGCGGTGCCCGGCGACTTCTTCCCCAATGCCTACACGCAGATCGAATCGCGCAGTGGCGAAATGCTGCATTTTGATCCCGCTTTATATGAGATCGACTTCGACTTTATACCCGCTTATGAGATAAAAATGGCGGCAGGCAGGGCCTATTCCCGCGATTTCCCGGCAGACGCTGAACAATCCCTTTTGATCAATGAAGCCGCAGCAAAGCTCTGGGGCTATAATAACCCATCGGACATCGTAGGCAAGCGCTTTGACCAATGGGGCCGTAAGGGAACCGTGATCGGCGTTGTAAAGGATTTCAATTACCAGTCATTACACCACAAGGTGGAACCCCTGGCATTAAGGATGGCCCCGCCTCAAGTCATCAACAGGATCTCCCTTCGCGTAAAAGCAGAGCACCTGTCGCAAACCATCAAAGAGCTGGAACGCACCTGGCGTGAGCTGGTGCCTTACCGCCCGTTCCAATACAGCTTCATGGACCAGTCTTTCAACCAGCAATACCAGCAGGACCAGCGTTTCGGACAGGTGTTCACCGCCTTTGCATTCCTCACCATTTTCATTGCCTGCCTGGGCCTCTTTGGCCTGGCCACTTATGCTACCGAACAACGCGTCAAAGAGATCGGCATCCGCAAGGTGCTGGGCGCTTCTGTGACCAACATTGTAGGCCTGCTGTCCACCGGCTTTGTAAAGCTGGTGATCTTTGCGTTCCTGATCGCTACGCCGCTGGCCTGGTGGGGCATGGATAAATGGCTGCAGGGCTTTGCCTACCGGGTAAATATACATTGGTGGGTATTTGCGCTGGCAGGTGCGCTGGCAACGATGATCGCGTTGTTCACGGTAAGCTACCAGGCGGTGAGAGCGGCGTTGATGAATCCTATACGGTCGCTGAGATCGGAGTGAAGAAGTCGTAAGTCGTTAGTCGTAAGTCGTTAGTTGTAAGTCGTTAGTGATCGAAGCGACTAATGACTTACGACTTACGACTAACGACTTAGAATTTACGACTTCTTACCGTTCAGCCTGTTACCGCTGGAATGACTTTTGAAGTGCTGTTGGTATATGATCATGACCGCACAACAACATGCCGAAGCGCATGCATTTTACAGGGAAGCATTATTGCTGTTACAGGAGAGCGGGGCCAGGTTTATGTTAGGCGGTGCATTCGCCATGTTCCAATACACCGGTATCTACCGGGATACAAAGGACCTGGATGTTTTTTGCGCACCTGCTGAGTACCCGAAGATCCTGAAATATTTTGCCGCAAAAGGCTATCGCACCGAGTTAACAGATGTACGCTGGCTGGCGAAAGTATTCAAGGGCGAGTATTTTATCGACATCATCTTTTCCTCCGTCAATAGTATTTTCCATGTAGATGAGCAATGGTATACACATTCCGTTGCCGCAGAATTTGTAGGCGTGCAGGTACAGCTGCTTTCGCCGGAAGACCTGGTGCGCTGTAAAATATATGTACAGAACCGCGAGCGCTACGATGGTGCAGATGTTAACCATATCATCTTACGGCACCGCCAGCTGGACTGGAAACGGCTGCTCTCCCTGCTGGAACATCACTGGCATTTACTGCTGGCGCAGATCGTGCTCTTCCAGTTCACTTACCCGGCAGATTACAAAGACATCATTCCCAAATGGCTGTTCGATGAGCTCATCGCAAGAGCCCAGGAGCAATATGAGCTGCCGGATCCCGTAGAGCGGGTTTGCCGTGGCCCGATCATAGACCAGACACAATATCAGACGGATGTAAAGGAGTGGGATTATAAATCTTATACCATTAAAACCGTATAACCGTATGGCAGAAACGAATGGAAAAACACGCATTGCAGCGATCGGGGATATTCACACCCAGGAAACAGACAAAGGAAAGTGGCGGCCTTTCTTTGAAGAGGTATCCCGCAACGCCGATGTACTGGTGATCTGTGGCGACCTGACCGATACCGGCGATGAAACGGAGGCGCAGATACTGGTAGAAGAACTGAAGGCCTGCACCATTCCTATAGTGGCGGTGCTGGGTAATCATGACCATGAGAAAGGACGGCATAAACTGATCCGCCAGGTGATGCTGCAGCACGCCGGGTTGCACATGCTGGATGGTGAAGCGGTGGTGGTGGCCAACACCGGGTTTGCCGGCGTAAAAGGCTTTGGCGGCGGTTTTGACAATCACATGCTGTCTATGTTCGGGGAAGGCGCCATGAAAACCTTTGTACAGGAAACCGTAGATGAAACCCTGCACCTGGACCGTGCCCTTGCGCGGCTGGACCAGGAGCATAAAGAACTGAAAAAGATCGCCGTGATGCACTACGCGCCTATTAAAGCCACTGTTATCGGTGAGTCTGAAGAGATCTTTCCCTTCCTGGGCTCTTCCCGCCTGGCAGAGCCTTTGAGCCGGCGCGGTGTTATCGCCGCCTTTCATGGCCATGCGCATATGGGCACGCTGGAAGGCGAAGCGCCGGGCGGCGTAAAGGTGTTCAATGTATCGAAACCGGTATTGGCGAAGTCCGGTTATAAAACTCCTTATTATCTGCTGGAGGTGTAGGCCAGCGAATAGCTGCAAGCTACAAGCTGCAAGTAGTAGCCTTTGGAGGAAGCTGCCTGCCAAACAGTTTACTGCTTGTGGCTTGCAGCTTAGAGCTTGTAGCTATTAGAACAAACCGCTTGTTCATCAGCTCCCCTGGTTAATGAATCGCAGTATGGATAACGTGGTGAAATACAGCTGCCTTATAAGGCAGGGTTCCGGGAATAGTCTGTCCAGAGCTGGTCTACCGTTTTACCGGTAAGAGTGTTCCAGGTATTGCTGGTGTAGGTTTTGTTGCGCAGCGCAGTGTTGAGATCATCGACGATCGAGCTGCGCACGTGCAGTTCCAGCCATACCAGGAAGCGGGCGGTTACGCGATAGGCGTCGGTGTAGCGCTGTGATGATGAATAGGCAGGCAGCGACCATCCGGCAGGACCGTTATTAACGCCATATTTATAGCGGACATAATCGGCAATGCCTTCGGTGAGCCATCCGGGCGCGCCCCCGGTATAGGCCTGCACGATGTGCATGACTTCGTGGGTCACTACGTCGATGTCTTCCGGGTGGCTGTGGAACCAGGCCGCGCTGAAAGTAACGCTGGTGCCTGTTGTATAGGCGACACCGTTATAGGAAGGATCGATGGTGAAAGATACCGTTTTGGCGGCGCCGGTATAAAAGCGGCTTACCAGTTTCGGGTACACCGTAAAGAAAGTGTTGATCATCCGTTGATAAACGGCATTGTCAAACGTGGCGTCATTGTTAGTGAATCTTACCGTATAGCCGGCGCTGCTGTAGGTAACGGTACCTACGGGCGTGGTGGCGAGGGCCGATACGTCGCCGGCAGCAGCCACAGGCTGTTCATTGACATGGTTTTGCTCAGCAGGCTTTACGAGCGCAGATTTGCTACAGGCAGTAAATAAAAGAAGGCTGAGTACACCGGGTAAAATGGAATGCTTAAGAGGGTGTTTCATTTTGGTCTTGGGTTTACATGGGGAGCGGATATAACAAGCGGTTTTAGGAAATATACTTTACCTTTTTTTATACTCATAGCTCTTAAACAAATAATGACATTACCTCCATATAAGCCTATCGTTATACAGCAGGAAATGTCAATCTTATGTCAGCCGGAAAGCCGCGACTATATCGATTTTGCAACATATACATATAGTAAAAAGCCACACCCTTATACAGGGTGTGGCTTTTATCTTATAGCGGGAAAGGATCTGTTTTAGTATCTGAATTTCTCCCATCCATCAATAGTAGGCCGGGTGCAGGTCATAGGCTGCGCTCCATTCTCACTGGAAATGTATAGGCCGTTATTGCCGCGCAGCGAGAAGGTACCGTCTGTATTGGATACCCAGTCAAATTTCTCCCAATCGCCGATCGTTGCACGGTTGCAGGTGATCGCCTGTACGCCGTTCTCGGAAGAAACGTATTTACCCATGCTCTGCAGGGCTACTTTGCCGCCGCCTGCATCTACCACGGTGAACTGTTCCCACGCCTGAGCGGTAGCACGGTTACAGTTCATGGCCTGTGTGCCGTTCTCGCCGCTCACAAACAGGTTGTTGTTACCACGGATGGTGATCGTAGCGCCGATAGGTGCATTGCCGGGCGTGTTCACGATATTATAAACCCTTACATAATCTACCAGCATGCTGGCAGGCAGGGCGCCATCGTTGATGGTCTGACCGGGCAGGTTGCCGCCTACTGCCAGGTTAAAGATGATAAAGAAGGGGTTATGGAACTCGTTCGTACCATTGATATTGTTGGCGATATTGGCAATATGGTATTCTACGCCGTCCACATACCAGCGGATGGAAGAAGCATCCCATTCTACGGCATAAACATGGTAATCAGTAGGCGTGGTGTTGGTGTTACCGCTATAATATACGTAACCGTTGTTATCCCAGTGGATGGTACCTAATATGGTAGGGCCGGTATTCACGTGCTCCATTATATCTATCTCGCCGCATTTGGGCCAGCCTACGTTCGGGTCGCCGATGTTGGCGCCCAGCATCCAGAAAGCGGGCCAGAGGCCTTGTACGCCGGGTAGTTTCATACGGGCTTCAATACGGCCATAGCGTTGTGTGAACTTACCGCCGGTGTTGATCCTGCCGGAAGTGTAAGGCTGGCCGCCTACAGATTGCTTGCGGGCGGTGATCACCAGGTTGCCGCCGCTAACGCTGACGTTGGCAGTCTGGTAATACTGCTTTTCATTATTAACGCCCAGGTTACCATTCTCATAGTTCCATTTGGAGGTGTTGAGGCTGGTGCCGTCGAATTCGTCGGACCATACCAGTTCATAGGCGGCCTCTGTTTTGGCGGTACGAACATCATTCGATGCAGGAGCATTTGCTGCAGGCGTCTGGGTGTCTTTTTTACAGGATGCAGCAAACAGGCATAGTGACAGCACAATGCCTGCAGGCAATGATAAGGTGTGTTTTTTCATAGAGATATACATTGATGACATGGATAAATTAGCTGCTGATGTTGGCCATTGATGACGTGGAACAGGCTTGGTCAGCCGGGATCAAAGATCAGCATTAAATGTTTCCGGGCACATTTCAGGCATACGTCAATACTACTTCAGCAAAATATAGCTGATTGATTATCAATCGGGGTATTCTACACCAGCACTACTTCAGCCAGGAATAATACCTATTTTTAGCAACGAAACGTTATGAGAGCATGAAAAACCTCCTGGTGTTACTGCTACCCTTATGGATAGCCGTCAACGCGTCAGGCCAGCACATTATCGGCTTGCCCGCTATCGTGAATTACACGAAACAGCAATACCTGGGCGGCGGGCAAACCTGGGATGCGGATAAGGACCGGCATGGCATTCTTTATTTTGCCAACAATGAGGGCCTGCTGACTTTCAACGGCCATTTCTGGAAACTGCTGCCGGTGCCCAACAATACCCGCCTGCGCTCTGTGAGAACAGGCGCGGACGGCCGCATCTATGTAGGCGCGCAAGACGACTTTGGCTACTACCAGCCGGATGCAGACGGGGTGTTACAATACACCTCCCTCAAGCCCCTGATCCCTGCCAGCGAAAAACAATTTGCGGATATATGGGATATTGCCCTGCATGATGGTGCAGTATATTTCCGCACCAATCACAAGGTCTTCCGCTATCATAAAAATACCATCCAGGTATTCCGCGCACCGGTAGAATGGCGCTTACTATGTAATACCCGGCAGCAGCTCTTTGCCCAGGACCGGCGGGATGGCCTGCTGCAATATAAAGGTGGGAAATGGCTGGCCGTTTGTCCCGCCATTGCAGACCAGCAGCTCCTGGTAACGGCTATACTCGATTACCGCCAGGATACCCTGCTGCTTACCACCCTGAAGAACGGGCTCTTTAAACTGCACAATGGGCAATTGTACCCCTACCGCACCGCTGCAGACAGCGTATTCAGGGCCAGCGGCATTTACTGCGCCCGGGCCTACGGCAACGGGCAACTGCTGATCGGCACCGCTTACGGCGGCTGTTATATCATCCGGCCGGGCACCGGCGAAGTGGTGCAACGCTTCACCCTGGACGAAGGGCTGCAGAACAACAACGTGCTCAACATCTTTACAGACCCCGGCGGCAATATCTGGCTCACACTGGATAACGGGATAGATATGATCCGTTATAATACCGCCATCAAACAGATCCTGCCCGATAACAAACATTACCTGACCACCTATACGGCCCGGGTGTTTGACAAGCAGCTCTTCATCGGCACGGCAGACGGTTTATATGCTACCCCGCTGGACGGGCATAGCGATCTCAGTTTCCTGGAAAGCCGTTTCAGTATGGTGAACCAAACCAAAGGGCAGGTATGGAACCTCTCGCAGGTGGGCGATCACCTGCTGCTGGGACATCATGAAGGCGCTTTCGAGATCCGGCAACATACGGCGGTGCCCCTGCTGAAGAACAGCGGCTGCTGGCTGTTCCAGCCATTGTCGTCGCATATACTGGCAGGCTGCTATAACGGCTTGCGGATCATGCAGACCAATGGCAACAGCATCTCCGCCGCTAAACATATCAAAGGCCTGTTTGAATCCCTGCGCTTTCTTACAACGGAACACGATAGCATCGTATGGGCCTCGCATCCGTACAGGGGCGTTTACAGGCTGGTACTACAGCCGGATACCACCCTGCGCTATACCCTGTATACGCATACCAAAGGGCTGCCGTCTGATTATAATAATTTCGTGTTCCGCATCCGCAACCGCATGGTAGTGGCCACGCAGGCGGGCATTTATGAGTACCAGGCTGCGAAGGATACCTTCATTCCCTCCCCCTGGCTCTATCCTATATTGAAAGACGCCAACCTGCAATACCTTTCCGAGGACGCCCGGGGAAATATCTGGTTCGTATCCGATAAGATGCCCGGCGTGATCGACTTTTACAAGCCTACCGCTCAACAACCATATAGTGTGGTGTATTTCCCTGAACTGAAAGGGAAGATCGTAAGCGGCTTTGAGTTCATCTATCCCTATAATGACGAGAATATCTTTGTGGGCGCTGAACGGGGCATGTACCATATTAATTATAAGAACTACCTGCAGCTGAAGGATAAGCCACAGGTGTTGATCAGCCAGGTGAATGCGCAGGGCGGCAGCGACAGCCTGGTATTTGGCGGATATATCCCGGCGGAAAATGCCACAGTCAAACAGATGCCCAATGCCTTCTCCAATTTCCATTTCGAATATGCCTCCCCCGTGTACGGGCACTCCAGCAAGGCCGAGTACAGCTACTACCTTAAAGGTTTTGACAAAGGCTGGAGCGAGTGGACGGTGAAAACGGAGAAAGACTACACTAACCTCCCCTATGGCCATTATACCTTCCAGGTAAAGGCGCGGGATAACCTGGGAAATATTTCTGCCGCGGCCGGCTATACTTTCCGTATCCTGCCCCCCTGGTATCATACACTCCCTGCACGGGTGGGATATGTGGTTTTGCTGGTGATCCTGGCCTGGTACGGTTACCGTCTGCAGCAGAAAAAATTTGCCGCACAGCAGCGAAGGCATCAGCTGGCGCAGGACAGGCTGATACTGCAGCATGAATATGAAAAAGGGCAACGTGAAAAACAGCTGATCCATTTACAGAATGAAAAGCTCGCGGCAGAAGTACAGTTCAAGAACAAAGAGCTGGCCACCGCCACCATGTACCTCTTACAACGCGGCAAGCTGCTGTTCCATATCAAAGAAGAGCTGCTGCTGGCCATTAAAAAAGCAGAGCCCCTGCCCCCGCATATTTTTAAAAGGGTGCTGCGGCTGTTTGAAGAAGCGGAGAACAATGAAGAGGACTGGGAACAATTCTCGCGTCACTTTGATGAGGTGCATAATAATTTCCTTTCCCGGCTGAAGAAACAATACCCCGATCTCAGTCCAACAGACCTGAAGCTTTGCGCTTACCTGCGCATCAATCTTACCACGAAAGAAATAGCGCAGTCTATGGGCATTTCCGTGCGCGGCGTGGAAACCAGCCGTTACCGCTTACGTAAAAAACTGGAAGTGCCCGGAGATATGAACCTGTATGATTTCCTGATCCGGATAAATGTGGTATTTTACATCATAATCCATTTCACCATTTAAAAAACCATCTTTATGAAACGTACAGCTACTGCCCATTGGTCGGGCAATCTCAAAGAAGGAAAAGGAGAGATCTCTACACAGAGCACCGTACTGAACCAGACTCAGTATTCCTTTAACACACGTTTTGCGGATGGTGTGGGCACCAACCCCGAAGAGCTGCTCGGCGCCTCCCATGCAGGATGCTTTACCATGGCTGTAAGCGCAGCGCTTACACAGGCAGGATTTACACCCGGAGACCTGAACACTACTGCCGTAGTGGAACTGGACCCCGCTGCCGGCCCGAAGATCACCGGCATTGCGCTGGAATTAAAAGCAACTGTTATTGATGGCCTGCCCGAAGATAAATTTTTGGAGATCGCCAAAGGTGCGAAGGAGAATTGCCCGATCTCTAAAGCGCTGGCAGCAACGCCGATTACGTTAAATGTGATCTATCAATAAATAGAGTTGTCAGTTGTCAGTTGTCAGTCGTAAGTTGTCAGTTATTAGTCGTAAGTCGTTAGTCGTTAGTCGTTAGTCATAAGTGATTGGAGCGAAGACAATGCACTCGATGGTGATCACTGACAACTGACAACTGACAACTGATCACTGACAACTTACGACTTACGACTTACGACTAACAACTGACGACTTATTTTACGCAAATGTGGTGAGAAACTTCGTGTACTCGTTCAGCAGCTTTTTATCCAAAGTATACTTCACATAACGGCCTTCCTTTTCGGCTATGAGCAGGCCCGCGTCTGTCAGCTGCTTTACGTGATGGGAAATGGACGATTGGGTAAGATCGATCATGTTACAAATATCTGCGCAGGGCATACAACCCTGTTTTTTTACCGCCTGTAGTATTTTTATGCGGTGAGGGTCGCCTATTGCTTTGGAGATTCTTTCAACGCTTTTTAGGTCCATTCGCAAATGTACCGATTTAGGGCTATACCTCCAAGATAAGTAAATTGGCTAATTTAGTGGTATCCATGAGCTGTAAAACTGATGTTGATGATACCATTCAAAGTAGCTATTCAACAGTCCAGGCTGGATGACCTGAAAAAACGGATCATGCATACCCGCTGGCCGGATGTGCATAACAACCATGACTGGCAGACGGGGATGAGCCTTTCCTGGATCAAAACCATTGCCAGCTATTGGGCAGATGATTTTGACTGGCGGGCCATAGAAGCCCGGATCAATACCTACCCGAATTTTATTACCGTCATAGACGGCGTTAACATTCACTACCTGCATATAAAAAGCAATCATCCCCATGCCATTCCACTGCTTATTTCGCATGGCTGGCCCGGCTCCTTCCTGGAAATGCTGGACGTGATCCCCTTACTGACTAACGGCGAGCGGCCAACGTTTGATGTAGTGATCCCTTCCCTGCCCGGATTTGCCTTCTCCGGCGACCCACATATACCCGGCGTGAACGCCCGCTTTATCGGGGCATTATGGGTGAAGCTGATGAAGCAATTGCGCTATGAAAAGTTCATTGCCCAGGGCGGCGATTTCGGCGCCATGATCTCTACCTACATCGCCCTGCAGCACCCGGAAGTGCTGCGCGGCCTTCACCTGAACTATATTCCTTTTAACTACCGGCCCTACCTGGCGCCCGGAGAGACGCTAAGTGCTGCGGAAACAGCGGCACAGGAAAAGACGAAAAAATTCTTTGCAAGGGAAGGCGCCTATGCACAGGTACAAAGCACCAAGCCGCTCACGCTCTCCTACGGACTGAATGACGCACCGGCAGGGCTTTGCGCCTGGATCCTGCAGATCTTTCACAGCTTCTCAGACCAGGAACGGCCTTTGGAACAGCTTTTTGATAAAGACCTGCTGCTGGCCAATGTAACCCTGTACTGGCTTACCGGCACCATTTATTCCTCTATGCGCCTGTACCGTGAAAGCCAGCAATTACCACTCGCATTTGGAAAGGATGACCTGGTACGTGTACCCACGGGCGTTACCCGTTACCCTTTCCCGGACAGTTTCCCCGACCGCCGGTATATAGAAAGAGGCTATAACGTACAATACTGGAAGGAGATGCCGAAAGGTGGCCATTTTGCAGCGATGGAACAGCCGGCATTATTTGCGGAGGACATCAAGGCTTTTGCAGATAGGCTGGGATAAGGCATTAACAAAATTGCCCGCAACGGACATGAGCGCTTCAACTATTGTATGCTTCCATTAATACCCTGGTATCTATCTTCGTCATCTTCAGCATGGCTTCCATCACTTTCTGTGCCCGGACAGGATCTTCGTCCTGCATCAGCTGACCTAATAAGGAAGGGATGATCTGCCAGGAAATGCCGAAGCGGTCTTTCAGCCAGCCGCATCTTTCTTTTGAACCGCCTGCCGATAACCTGTCCCACAGCTCATCTACTTCCTCCTGCGTTTTACAGTCAACAAATAGCGAGATCGCCGGCGTGAAAGCATAATCAGGCCCGCCATTCAGCGCAATGAACTGCTGTCCTTCCAGCTCAAAGGAAGCGGAGATCAGCATTCCTTCCGGACCAGGGCCATTCTTTCCATAACGGCTGATATGGTGCACCTGAGAATGCTTGAAAACGGAAGTGTACAGCATAACGGCTTCTTCTGCATTGTTATTGAACCATAGGAATGGCGTGATCTTTTGCATGGTAAATGTTTAGCTGACAAGATAGCAAATTAGTTGTCAGTTGACAGTTGTCAGTTGACAGTTGTAAGTTGTAAGTTTAAACTATTAACTGACAACTGACAACTTACAACTGTCAACTATTAACGATCTTCGACGGCGACACCCCATACATCTTCTTAAACGCAAAAGAAAAATGCGACAGGTCTTCAAAGCCGAGCTCCAGGTAAATATTGGAGGGGGCGGCGCCCTTTTCACTGATCAGGTAATGGGCTTCCTGCAGGCGGCGGCGTTGCAGCCAGCGGCTGGGGGAGATATGAAAGATCTTTTCAAAGTCGCGCTTGAAAGTGGCCAGACTTCTGCCGGTGAGGTAGGCAAAACGTTTCAGCTCTACGTTAAAGTGAAAGTTTTCATTCATAAATGCTTCCAGGTCTATTTTACCCGGCTCGCTGAAGTCGAACAGCACATCTGCCAATGCAGGATTGGCCTGGAGCAGGATGAGCACCGCTTCTTTCAGCTTCAGGGCCAGCAGGTCTTTATTGGCAGGGTTGGTAAGGCGCTCATACGGCATGAGCGACTGCATATAGCTTTTATAGAGCGGGTCAGATTTCAGGATCATTACGGCCTCCCCATTCTCCTGCCGTTTGGCCGGCTGATAGCCGTATTCGATGGCGAAATTGCGCAGGGTTTCCTGGTCCAGGAAGATAGACACCGTAGCGCATTCGCCACCCGGGGGCGGCTGCTTGAGGAACTTCACGAGGTGGTTCCTTCTGCAGAAACGGAAGTCGCCCTCATTGAATGTATATACTTTATTGCCATCGTTAAGGGTGAGCGTGCCGCTAACCTGGTAGCTGAACACGTGCTCTGGTATGAACTGCTCTCCTTCCCTGCTCCTGGCATAGTAGCAGGAATACATGATCTGTGGTTTGTGCTCTTTCAGAACGGACATATCACCCGGTTTTAGATTCAGGCAAATTTCCGAAATATTTCGCTGCCGAGCTTTGTTAATAAGCTCAAATCTATTTTGTTAAAACGCTCAAGTTGTCAAGGCATAAAATAAATATTTGTCCACCAATTCTGTTGTAATTTCCGGTACTTAAAATCCCGCTTATTCATGAGAAAATTAACCGTATTCATGCACGTCTCCCTGGATGGCTTTACAGCCGGTCCCAACGGAGAAATGGACTGGATCCATGTGGACGAGGAAATATTTGACTATGCCGGTTATCGTACCGACGCATCAGACACTGCGCTGTACGGCCGCGTTACCTACGAGATGATGGACAGCTACTGGCCTACTGCGGGAGATCAGCCGGATGCCAGCAAGCACGACATCCAGCATTCCAACTGGTATAAGAGCGTTGAAAAAGTGGTGCTTTCCAAAAGCCTGCGGGGACAACAGCCGGAGAAAACCCGCATCATCAGCGATAATATCAGCGCAGAAATAAAAGCATTAAAAGCAGCGCCGGGGAAAGAGATCATTGTATTCGGCAGCCCTTCTGCCGTACATACGCTGACCCAGGAAGGCCTGGTAGACGACTTCTGGCTGTTTGTGAACCCGGTCCTCCTGGGAAAAGGCATTCCTTTATTCAAAGACCTGAAAGACCGGGTTGCTTTAAAGCTGGTGGACAACAAAACGTTTACATCAGGCGTAGTTGGACTGCATTATGAAAAGGTTTGAGGGCTTCGGGTTTGAGGTTTGAGGTTTGAGGTTTGAGGTTCGTTTTAAGTTAAAAGTTCAGGACAAGTATGCCGTAGCAGGATACAAATCCCGAACCTTTAACGAACTTCAAACCTCAAACCTCAAACCTCAAACTTATTTTTATAGTCATGTAAGAAATTGATAAAAGTCCGCGGCGCCCGGCCGGTGACCTTTTGTACATCGGCCGTGGTCGTGGCAGCTTCTCCCCTTGCATAGTGTGCATAATCTTCTATCAGCCCGTCTGCCTGCCAGATGGGAAATCCCACACCGATCAGGGCCTGCCGCATTTCTTCCGGCGATACATTGATAAAACGGACGTCGTGCCCCAGCACGGCGGAAAATTGTGCTGCTATTTCAGCATGCGTTAAGGCTTCGCGACCCGTGATGTTATAGATCCTGCCTTCATGTCCCTGCTCCGTCAGTGCGGCAGCTGCTACAGCAGCAATATCGCGGATATCTACCAGGCTGACCCGGGCGTCTCCGACAGCTGCAAAGAACATTCCCCTGGCAGCGATCGTTTCCCTGAAGCCCAACAGGCCCTGCATGAACAGGTTGGGGCGCAGAAAGGTATAGGCCATACCGGATGCCCTGATCCGCCCTTCTACGGCGGCGTGATAACGCAGGAAACGCACCGGCGAATCAACAGCGGCTGCCAGTTGGGAGAGCTTTACGATATGCTGCACTCCTGCCCGCTGAGCTGCCTCCACAAAACCCAGCTGCAAGGCTTCCGCCTGTTCAGAAGAGTTGGTGAGCAGGAAGGCGCGTTTGATCCCTTTGAGCGCAGCGGCCAGGCTTTCCGGCTTGCCAAGATCGCCGCTGACCAGCTCAATTCCCGGTAGTGCGGCTAGTTCGCCAGCGTTCTCTATAGATCTTACCAGGGCCCGGAAGGGCACTCCTTTTGCAGATAGTTGTTTAGCCAATTCAGTACCGGTGTTGCCGGTAGCGCCGGTGATCAGTAATGCTGGTGCTGTTGTTTGTGTCATGATCAGATAATTTTATACCTCAAAATTCCCCTTTCCCTTGTCCCTGGCATTGTAAGAAAACGAAGCGTTCGGTTTTAGCTGAAAAAGGGATATATTGGGGCTTCAAACCTTCGCAAGTACCCACATGAACAGGAGGACCTCTTACAAGCTGCGGCAACTGGGCATCATCATGGTTGTATGGCTCATAATTGGTTTTATTATTCCCTTTTACGACCGCCTGGCGCTGATCACTACGAACGCGGTGACGCCGGTGCCAAGATATTCCATGCTGGAAGCCATCATTATCAATATGGGCGCAGCCTTTACAGGCGCTTTGCTGGGCGGGAGCTTCCTGGTATTTTATGTGAACGTGCGGTTCAGGGACAAATCCTATGGGTACACTATCATGGCCGTGGCCGGGGCGTTTCTGGTGGTGATCGCGATCGTCAATATCCTGCTGCGGCTGTTCAACATCCCTTCTGAATGGACCAGGATTGCCAAGAACTGCCTGGTATGGGGCATTATAGTGACCATCACGCAACTGTTCCTCCAGATCAACAACAAGTTCGGGCAAGGGGTATTCTGGAACATCATCCGCGGAAAGTATAATACGCCCAGGGAAGAAGAACGGATCTTCATGTTCCTGGACCTGAACTCGTCTACCACTATCGCAGAGCAACTGGGAGATAAAAAATATCATGCCTTCCTGAAAGACCTCTTTACCGACATTACCAATCCTATACTGGATAATAACGGAGAGATCTACCAATACGTAGGAGATGAAGTGATTGTGGCCTGGAAGTATGGCGAAGGCATACAGAACAGCAAATGCGTACAATGTTTCTTTGATATCAAATTTCACCTGCAAGAGCTGAATAATAAATACCTGCAGCAATACGGGGTCATCCCATTATTTAAAGCAGGGATCCATTGCGGAAAGGTAGTGGCCGGTGAAGTGGGGATCATCAAAAGAGACATTACCTACTCCGGTGATGTGCTCAACACCACTTCCCGCATACAGGACATGTGCAAGGAATTTAATGAAGAGGTGATCGTTTCCGGCGACCTGGCCGCCTCTCTCCGCCTGGCCGGCAATTTTGCAGCCCAAACCCTGGGCTCTATCAAGCTGAAGGGCAAGCAAAAAGAAATGTTGCTCATCGCGCTTAAATCCATGACTGGAAATAATGGTGACATTTCTTTAACTTAGCGGCACACCATATCACAGTACCATCATCATGAAAAACGGCGCTGCACCTATTCCGGCTAACGAGATGGAAAGACTGATTAGCCTGGCTGAATTCGATATAGATTATGACAGCCTTAACGAACAGTTTAAAAGCCTGACCAAGCTGGCCGCCAAGATCGCAGGTACTGAAATTTCCCTGATCAATCTCATAGACGCCTATACGCTCTGGATCATTTCTGATTTCGGTATCAGCGTGAAGCAGGTGCCCAGGGAAGACACCGTTTGCCAGTACACCATTGCCAATAATGCTCCCCTGGAAATACCTGACCTGGCGGCAGACGAGCGCTTCAAGGATAAACCATATGTAACCGGAGGCGATCGGCTGAAGTATTACTGGGGCACTCCATTACGCACCTTCGAAGGACATAATCTCGGCGCATTATGTGTGCTGGACCGGAAGCAGAAGGCATTGAGCCCTGAGAAAAAGGAAATGCTGGGACTGATAGCGGAGGAGATCGTCAGCCGGCTGGCAACGATCAGCATTATCAATAATCTCAAGAACAGGGTATTTGAGTCTGAAGAAACACAGAAGAAGCTGTCACATGATATACGCGGCCCGGTATCCGGTATTATTACGATGGCGCAACTGATCAGCGAGCAGGGCCAGTCCAATAATATCGACGATGTTTTAAGCTTTATCTCCATGATCCAGAAAAGCGGTCATTCCCTGCTGGAACTGGCAGATGAAATACTGAGCATTGAGCGCCAGCAAAACGGCGGCTCTGGCACGGCTGCCATGAACCTGAGCATTTTCAGGGAACGGCTGCTGAAGCTCTATCTTGTACAGGCCAGCGCCAAAGGCGTTACCCTCTCCGTACGTACCAATACCGCAACAGAGACCATTCCCGTCAATTGCAATAAGCTGCTGCAGATCACCGGCAACCTGGTTTCCAACGCTATCAAATTCACGCCTGCAAAAGGCCGCGTAATGGTAGAGCTGGACCTGAAGAAAGAAGAATACAAAAGATACCTGGAAGTAAAAGTAAGCGATACCGGTGTCGGTCTTTCAGCAGACGCCGTCGATGCCATCACACGGGGAAGCGCCGGCACCACACAAGGGACCGGCGGGGAAAAAGGATTTGGTTTCGGGCTTGCGCTCGTCAAACACCTGGTAGATCAACTGAAAGGTAGCATGACCATTCACTCAGCGCCCGGTGAAGGGACCAGCTTTGTGATCAGCTTACCACAGTAGCCGCCTACCTGATACGCTGTTGTTCCGCATCTGCGCCGCCTACCGTACGGTCGCGCTTCTCGTAAGACTTCCCGAAATTGTAGGTGAAGGTGAGGCCCAACACACGTGTGTCTGCCTTATTACGATAGTTGCCCCGGGCATTGGTCAGGAAATTAATATCGCCGTAGTTAAGGCGGGAATAGAACATATCATTTAAGGCCAGTTTCAGGGAGCCTTTATTGCTCAATATCTTCTTTTCCAGCGCACAGCCCATTGTCCAATAGTCGCCGAGCACAAACTGCTGGGTGATAATATCCGAGCGATACATACCGGTGATCTCTGCGTTCCATCCCTTAGACAGTTTAGCCTGCAGCGTTATATTGGTTACATAGTTCATACCATTTACGCTCAGGGCATTTCCATAAAGATCTCCCTTGAACCAGCAGTATTCTGCGATACCGAACCAATGGATAAAGAACCATTTGAACGGCTGCAGGTCTGCATTTCCGGATAGTGACAGGTAATCGCTTTTACCTACATTGGCCGGACGGCTGTAGAAGCGGTCGCCCTGCACCTCGATGGTCTCTCCTATCTCCCCTTTATAATGGCTGTAGTTAACTTTGGCGGTGAGCATATTGCGGTAAATCCAGGAAAGGTCCAGCGAGTGTGAGATCACCGGCTGAATAAAGGGGTTGCCTACATAATACATGAATTTGTCCAGCGGCGAGATAAAAGGATTAAGATCATTGAATCCCGGGCGCTCTATACGTTTGCTGTAGGCCAAAACATACTGGTGCGTGGCGACGGAATCTGTTTTATAGGAAAAATAAAGCGTGGGGAACAGGTTGGTATAGTTACGCCTGAATGCGGAGTCTTCCTTCATAGCATTGCCTAATTGTTCTCCCCGCATAACGGTGTTCTCTACACGCAGGCCTGCCTGCAGGGAAAACTTGCCCATTTCATTGCGGAAGCTGAGGTAAGCGGCATTGATATTTTCATGGTAGATAAAGTGATTGGTTTTATCATAATCGGGACTGGTAATACCATGAACGGTCACTTCGTAATCCGCTTTGTTATCAGTGGCAATATAGCTTGTTTTCACGCCGGTCTCAAAGCGGGCGCCTGCCGACAAGGGATAGGTATAGTCTGCTTTGGCACTGTAGATGTTAATGCCGGATGGGATCCTTCCATGCAGATCATCCCGGGTTTTCAGGCTGCTATCCGGGTAGTAGCTGGCATTCTTAAAGAGCTGGACAGCTTCCGAGCTGTTGTGGATATAATCCAGGTCTACAGCCAGCTCCCGGCCGGTGGTACCGTATTGGTGGCGGTAGTTAAGGTTCACCCCTCCCCTGTCCAATGCACGTTTATCCTCATTATCGGCAGTCACCAGGGAATCCAGCCGGTGTACAGGATTGTATAAAAAGCTGTTGTTATTCACCAGTCCTGTATTTCTGCGGGAAACGCCGTTCAGCACAATACCGATCGTAGTGTACTTATCCATGTAATAATCTACGCCTATTTTCAGGGAGGGCGAGCGGTCTTTCCGGCGAATCAACGAAAACTGGCTAAAACCGGAACGGAGGCTGCCATCATCATTTAAATAGCTGCGTTCAATCAGCAAGTCGCTGAAGTTGCGGGAGTAGTTGTAGCCTGCGTTCAGAAAGAAGTTGAAGGCGTTGTTACGCACGTTCAGGTTCAGGCTGTTAAAGCTCCTGGGATAAAGGCCCTGATGATAGGAAGTGGAGAGATTACCGTTAAAACCCTGCCGCTTCAGCTTTTTAGTGCGGATGTTGATCACACCGGCATTACCGGCCGCATCGTAACGGGCAGGCGGTATGGGCATCAGTTCAATGCTTTCCAGGGAACCGGAGGGCAGCGACCGGAGATAGGCAGCCAGGTCGTTACCCGATAGATAAGTGGGCTTATCATCAATATAAATGGTTACACCCGATTTACCCAGGAGGCTGATATTACCATCCTGGTCTACCATCACGCCGGGTGATTTCTCCAGCACGTCCAGGGCGCTGGTGCCTGCGTTGGAGATCAGCGCATCCACATTCACAATGGTGCGATCAAGGCGTGTTTCCACCAGGGGTTTACGGCCGGTGACCGTTACGTCTTTCAATTGTTTGATGGCAGCAGGCGCCGTAGTGTCTTTCGGCTTGTTGCTGGAGGCTGGCGCCTGTGCATACGTGCAATAGCTTATCAGCACCATGCCGAAGGCCGGCAGGCAGTTGTTGATCTTCATAAAAGGCGGATTTAGATCCGGGCAAGGCTATGCCTGTTCACCCGGGAGTGATGCTGCTTATTAGCGGTTATTTGAAAAATGTTAGTTGTTCATCATGATAGTGGTACGGTCGTGGGACTTAAAATACTTATAGACATCCGAAGGCTGTTTGATGTATTTCTCTTTGTATTTGCGGAATACATCATCCGGCTGTTTTTTATTGTCCACAATGAATTCCGTTTGGTTCAGCTGGAAAGAGAAATTGTCTTTATTCCTGATAAGCCCATCCCGCTGCATGTCTTTCAGGATCTTTTCCGCTTCGTTGCTCAGTACCGGCCTGGGAGCAGCTACGGGATAAGGTTTGGGGGCTGGCGTAAGGGCAGGTGCAGGAGTGGCGGCCGGAGCAGGCGTCATTGGGGAGACCATGATCAGCCGGCCGTTATTGCTGGCATCTATGGAAGATAAACTCCGTTGCTCCTGCAGGGATTCGGTGCTTTTCTCTGAAGTGATCTGCGCCTGTTGCTGCAGACGTTTATCCTGCACATCAACAGCGCCTCTTACTACATTGTCGAGGATAGACTTAATGACAGGATACTTTGCAGGCAGCTGATCATCCGGCACTTTCTCACCATCTATTTCCAGTCCGGTAACCTTATTGCTATCCAGGGAGATTTTGTATTGTTTTCCGTCTACGGTGGTGGTCATCGTACCGCTCATGATGGCGTTCTCTCTTTTCAATACAGGCACTGAATCCCGCCTGGTCTGCCAGGGCTGATATTGCGGTTGATAAGGCTGATATTGCGGCTGATGCGGCATCCGGTAAATATCTGCCATTGCTTCCAGCCCGGCGGTATAGGGCGCAAGGCGCCGTCTATCCATACCCCTGGTAAACACTTCTCTTCCGTTCACTTTCAATGCTGCCAGCTCGTTGTGCCTGTCATTCCATTGCACCTGGTACACTACATCGTTGCGTTTGAACAGATAGACCCGATAAGGATCACCGGCAAAGGTTACCGCGGTTCCTTCTGTTATGCCCTTAATATCAACATCGTAATAATAGTAGGCCGCATTCAATAATTGTTTGGTATCTACTGGTGCTTCAGCGGGGGGAACATCTTCCGCAGCAGTGGCTGCCGGCTCTTCCGGTGTAGCTTCATCTATCCGTGGCTCTTCGGACGCCGGCTTCTCTACCGGGCTGATCTCCTGCGGGGCGCTTTTCTCTTCCATCTTCAGCAGCTGTTCGATGGCCGGCTTTTCAGGCAGTTTCTTTTCAGGTTGGGAGAATACAAAACCCAGCATACCGGTCAGGCTGAAGCAGAGCAGCAGGAAAGACTTTTCAGCGATGTTCAGGGTTTTGTTGTTGCTGCCCAATATGCGTTTCACGCGATCCAGCAGCTGTTTCTTTCTGCCTGGGAAAGCCATAGCATATTTGGTGCGCGGCGTGAGCTGGTATTCCTGGAAGCTGACCAGGGCCTGGATATAGCCGTTGCGGCTTTGTGTAACGCCAATGGCTATATCATCACAGCAATGTTCCCGTTCTTCCCTTATACGGGCAGATAGCCAGAGCAATGCCGGGTTAAAGAAGAAGATGGTTTCTGCAAAGTGCTGTACTACGTTCACGAGGAAATCGCGGCGGCGGATGTGCGCCAGCTCATGCAGTAAGACCGCCTCTACCTGGTCTGGCGGCAGCTGCGCCATCATGCCTAATGGCATGAGGATAACAGGCTTAAACATTCCCAGCGCCGTAGGCACTTTTACCATGGCCGATTCCAGCAGCTGTACCTTCTTGTTCAACCTTATTCGGAGGCATAGTGCTGAGAGCTGATCCAGGAAGGCGGCAGCAGGAAGAGAGGTTTTATAATGGCGGATGCGTTGTACGTATACCAGTCCACCGAACAGCCATAATGACCGGGCCACAAATACGATGAACCATAACATCACGAGCAGGGGCGCATGCTCGTTGAAATAAGCAACGAAGCGCCGGCTAAAATCAGGTTCCTCGCTGGTAGCGCCTGCTGCCTGGTTGGCTATCATTTCCAACGCGACGGAGGGCGGCGTTGCTACTACCCGGGCTGGCGTCTCCCCTGCTATTGCAGGATGGACTGCGGGCTGGCTCAGCTCATATAAGAAGGTGAGCACCGCGCTGCCTACCAGTACAAAGAACAGCAGCGTAAAAATATTATAGCGCAGGGCTGGTTTGGACTTGCGGGTAAATAATATCAGGATGCCGGCTACGAGGGCCAGTACAAGTCCCTGCCACAGGGAATGGATCAGTGTCCATCCGATGGCGCGGATAATATCATTAGATAAGAGTTGCATAATAATGCAGGTTTATGGGTTATTGCTTATCCGGGTTCATCTTATTGATCAGTGCTTTTATTTCATCCAGCTCGTCTTTCGAAGTCTTCTTGTTGCCCAGCAACTGCATGAGCAAAGTGGCGGCAGAACCGTTGAAGGTAGCGTCCAGGAAGCGGTCCAGCAGCAGTCCTTTCGTGGATCTTTCTTCCAGGAGGGGGCTGTATACGTGCTTCATGCTGCTTTCGTCACGGGCCAGCATGCCCTTGTCTGTCATGATCTGCATGATCTTCAGCGTGGATGTATATTGAACGCTGCGCTTCTCGTCATTCAGGTGGTCATTCACGAAGCGAACCGTGGAGGGGCCGTGTTTCCACAATACCTGCAATATCTCCAGCTCCGAACGGGTGGGCTCCGTTTGCGGACTATTTTTAGGATCGTCTTTCATGGAATTAAAGGTACGAATATATTCGTACGAAACAAGAGGTAGGGTAATTTTTTTTCTAATGGCGGGTAGAAATGTCTCATTTCACCATTCATGACGTCCTTTATGCGGATGATTTTTGGAGGAGCGAAAAGGTAGATTTGTATTGTTCAAAATCCATTATTATGAAAAGTACGGTGGCTGAAAATATAGATGCATACATTGCAGGTTTCCCAAAAGAGGTACAGACAGTATTAGAACAGGTGCGGGCAGCAGTTAAAAGGGCAGCGCCGGAGGCAAGGGAGGCGATTAAGTATGCGATGCCAACCTTTGTGCTGAATGGAAATTTGGTGCACTTTGCGGCGTATAAAAAGCATATCGGTTTTTATCCTGTGCCAACGGGAGATGCGGTATTTGATAAATTATTGGCGCCTTATGAGACATCGGGGAAAGGCACGGTGCAGTTTCCGCTTGATCAGCCTATGCCTGTAGCACTGATAGAGAAAATTGTGCAATACCAGGTGAAGCGGAATAAGGAGAAGGTGAAGAAAAAGAAATGATGCCATTGTAAACAATAGGAACCAGAAGGACGATAAAATAACAGGGGATCACCGCACCTTTTAAGTCACAAACCGTGGAACTGAAGCTGGATGTAACGCATGCCATTAAAGATTCACAGACGCTGATATTTGCCATCGGCATAGAAATGGGCATGCCAGGCCCGATGATAAAACTGAGGAAGTGAAACGCGCCGGTTCGGCGTGTATTCTGGCTATAGGCTAGCCATTATTCCGATCATTTTATATCAACCTGGTAACGATATAGTAACTCTTTTAAGAGTTACTTCATCGTTACTATATCGTTACTATATCGTTACTTTATCCTTGCAGTTACCTAGCCATCATTACCCATTATTAGCGTATAGCCCGGCCATTTTATTGCCTGTAGAAAATATACCCGCCATGGTGTAATGTATTATCGTCTACGAAGTCGCCATCAGCTGTAAAACCACTATCGTCCCAATATTTTATATGCGTTCCCCTTATTTCATACCTGCCGGTATAAGCGCTTTGGCGATTCCCACGTGCTTCATCGTATCTGCCCTCAGGCAGCAATTCCTGCCTGATATATCCATCGCGTGTAACCCACATGCCGATGTATTGCTGATGATCTGTGCTTTTAGTTTGCATTGTTTTAATTTTTTGACAGATCAAAATTAGCACGGGGTTTATAGACAGCGGATGCACATTCCAAACCAAAAATTGCAAATATCAAACACTGTTATCAGGATCGTGCATGATACCACTTCAGCGCCTGCTGCTCCACCTCTTTCACAAACGCATCTTTTGCCTGGTTATATTCCAGGGTATCCTTAAATTCTCCAAAAGACAATTCTTTCTTCAATGCATCATAAGCATCTCTGGTATCCGGATGCGCCCGTAAAAAATCCCTGAAAGCGATATGCCTGTCCCAATGCGGTGTATCCTTAACGAGAATATGAATGTTTGCTTTTGCTTTGAAATCTTTTCCAGTGACCAGCTCCTCTCCTATGTCTACCATAGCAGGCGGCATTTTATGCGGCAAAGGCTCCAGTTTTACAAAGAAGCGCCTGTAAGGCATCATAGGCTCATACTTCCTGAAATAGGTGTAAGCACCTTGCTGCATGGGGACAATTACTTTATCAAGATCTTGCTCACGCTGCAAACCAATGAGTATATCGATAATAGGCTTCGCGCCCAGGCCGGGCACAGATGTGCTGCCAATATGTTCTATAACGGCATTGAGACCTTCTAATATTCCTTCCAGCTTGTTCTTTTCCTCCGCAAAATCTTTTACCCATTTCCCTGTATATGGTGCTATTATAATTTTCATTTCATAAATTTAACACTAACCTATAATCAAGAAAAATGAGAAAGATCATTTTAGACCTCGCTGTAACGCTCGACTCCTTAATTGAAGGTCCTAATGGAGAATATGACTGGTGCATCTTAGATGAAGAGGCCAATTCCAGCCTGGATACGTTCCTGGATGATATCGACACGGTATTTTATGGCCGGGTAAGCTACGACCTTTGGGGTAATTATCAACCGGAAGAAAGCGCACCGGCCTTTATGAAAGATCTCTTCAAGGCCGTTCACAGCAAAGAGAAGTTCGTTTTTTCAAGAACGGAGAATGGAGATGGTAAAGCCACCTTTATCAGCGCAGATGTGGAAAAACATGTTAATGAGATCAAGCAACGCCCCGGTAAGAATATCTGGCTTTACGGCGGTGCGGGCCTGATCAAGACCTTCATGGAGCTCGGACTAATAGACGAATTCCGCCTGGCTGTGCATCCCATCATACTGGGAAAAGGGAAACCCCTGTTCTCAGATATCAGCAACAGGGTGCCATTGAAACTCAAAAGCGCGACACCTTCCAGGTCAGGCGTGATCCTGCTGGTATATGAAAAGGCTTAGCGCTGCACAGGTTTACATTACAGCTATAGTATAACGGGGATAGAATATTAAATACTGTCCTGGCAAAAATATCATTCTGTTCTCAGGCTCTTTACCGGGTTCATTAAAGATGCCCTGATCGCCTGGAAGCTCACCGTCAGCAATGTGATGAGCAGAGTGCCTGCACCTGCAGCCGGGAAGATCCACCAGGGAATAGGCGTACGATACTGGTAGTGCTGCAGCCAGCCGCTCATGGCATACCAGGCCAGCGGGAAAGCGATGGCGAGAGAGATCAGTACCAGCACCACGAAATCAGTAGATAACAGGCGCCATAAACTGAAAAGCGTTGCGCCCAACACCTTGCGTACGCCTATCTCGCGGGTACGCTGCTCTGCCATAAAAGAGGCCATTCCGAACAAACCCAGGCAGCTGATGAAGATCGCCAGTATAGAAAAGACGGCAGTAAGACGGCCAAAGCGCTGCTCGTCCCCAAACTTCCTGGCATATTCCTGGTCTACAAACTGGTAGTCAAACGGGTGGTTAGGATTATTTCTTTTAAGCACGCCGGCTATCCTGTCCAGCGCCGTTTGTACGCCCAGTCCCGGATTTAAGCGCAGCAGCATACGCGTGCCGGGATCCCTGTTCAGGTGGAAGAAAGAAGGGCGTACAGGGTCAAAAGGAGACTCTGCGATCACATCTTCTATTACGCCAATAATCGTATAGCGCTCATCATCCCACATCACTGTCTTACCTACGGGATCTTTCAAACCCATGAATTTTGCAGCGGTTTCATTGATCACAAAAGCGGCGGTATCAGTAGCAAAGTCCCTGGAAAAATCGCGTCCTTCCTTAAACTGCCAGCCCACTGTCCTCCCATAGTCGATAGAGATCCCATCGTTGGGAAAATCAACGGCCATCGACGGATCTTTTCCTTCCCAGTTAAATCCGCTGTTGGTAGACCATACACTTGTAACAGGGCTCCAGCATTCGGCCATATTCAGGATAGCGCCACTCTTCAGCAGCTCATTCCTTACGATGTCAAAATGGTCGTGGAGGTCGCGGGTATACATCGGTAGCATTACCAGGCCGTTACGGTCATATCCTATGGGACGATTACGGCCAAACTGTACCTGTCGGAACACGATCACCGTTGCAATGATCAGGATCACTGATACCGTGAACTGCAATACCACCAATACCCGGCGGGGAATGACAGCTGACCGCCCCACCCGGAAAGTGCCTTTTAACACCTTCACCGGACGGAAGGAGGATAAATAAAATGCAGGATAGCTGCCGGCTATCAAGCCGGTAATAACGCTAAAGCCTATACATATCAGCCAGAATAAAGGATCCGTCCATAAGATGCTGATGCGCTTCTGCGCAATGTCATTGAAGAAGGGTAAAGACAGCTGTACCAGCACCAGGGAAAGCATCAGCGCAATAGTGACCATCAGCATAGATTCGCTGAAGAACTGCCCGATCAGCTGACTGCGCTGCGATCCGATGGCTTTACGGATGCCCACTTCACGGGCACGCTTCTCAGACCTGGCTGTGCTCAGGTTCATGAAGTTGATACAAGCCAGCAGCAGTACAAACACACCGCTCACACCCAAGAGCCAAACATAGCGTATCAGTCCGCCGGTGTTCACACCATTCCTGAACTCTGCAAACAAATGCCAGCGCGACAATGGATACAGGAACAATTGGGGATGCAGGTCGATCTCATCCTGGTGCACATTTTTCATTTTGATGTCCCTGATCTTTTCCGATGCCTTTTCCAGGGAGACATTGTCGGCCAGTTGTACAAAACAGCGGTAGGAGTTGGACCGCCAGGGATTGTCATTCTCGTACAGGCCTTCCGTCCGCGCATACAGCTCCCACGGCATCAGGAAATCCACACCGCCAAAGGAAGAGCTGACAGGCATATCTTTATACACGCCACTCACTACAACGGCTATCTTATTATCTACCAGTAATGTTTTATTCACCGGGTCTTCGTTGCCGAAACAGGCTTTTGCCAGGGAGGCAGACAACAGGATGGAGTGAGGATCGGTCAGGCGGTCAGTACCCTCCAGCATCTTCAGGGTGAACATCTTTGTGAAGCCCTGCTCGCAATAAACGCCATTCCCGCTTAGCCGCTTGTCTTTCTGCAGTAGCACACGCGTTTGATTCCAGGTGCACATGGATACATAGCGAAAATCGCTGCCGTAGTTCTTACGTATTTCTGCGGCCAGTGGAAAAGGCTGATTCGTCCACATGTCTGTATTGCCATTGCTGGTTACGGTTTGCCATACCCCGGCAATGCCTTTGTAATTGGGGAACTGTTTGTCAAACATCCATTCGTCCTGTATCCATAGGCCGATCAGCATGGCGACGGCCATTCCCGCTGCGAGTCCGGTAATATTAATAGCCGAATGCAATTTGTTTTTCAACAGGTTTCGCCACGCGATCCGAATGTAGTTCTTGAGCATGTGCAAAGAGATGAAGGGTAAAACGTTATTGCAGCTGTCCCCAAGAACATACCAAATATTAAGTCACTACAGATCAATGGGTTAATGGGCTTGGTTTGTCCGCTTTTGGACAGTGGATGTCCGGTATTGTTTTACATACTCCGCCACTTCCACCATGGGCGCTATCCAGATGTCCTTTTCATGTTGTTGCAGGAAATGCAGTAACTCGCTGTGCGCCTGCAAAGACACATCCAGCGAATGCCCGCCGCCTACGCCATGAAAAAGGAATACCAGCAGGCGGTGATCTGCCATGGCTTGTTTCACTTCAGCGATCATTTCAGCGCCCGACTGCCCATTAACAGCATAGCAGCCGATATTATAAAGGTCAATATCGCCGATGGCGGGTTTTAAAGGCTGAGTGCCTCTTGCGCCTGCAAAGCGGTCTTTGATTGGAGAGAGGTATAGCGAGTCGTTGATCTTTTCGTCACCGCAGGGATACGCAAAGGTTCTCACCGTTTTTCCGTCGATGGCCTTCAGCAGGGTATTGGTCATATTGATCTCATCGGTGATCCGGCGGAAGGTATAACGTGAGAGGTCATAATCCGGTGTAACAAAATCCCTGCCCGGCAGGTCGCCGGCGCAGGGATGGAAAAATGTATGATTGCCCAGCTCATGTCCTTTCTTTGCAATGGCGCGCCATTCGTTGATACGCGCATCGAGCGCACCGGAGTAGGCAGAGAGGTAAAAGGTAGCTTTCAATCCAAGGGAGTCCAGCACCGGGATAGCATGGTCCAGGTCTACGTCCAGGGCATCGTCATAAGTGAGCACTACGGCGCATTTTTTATGATGCCAGGTGGTATCTGCCTGAGCCGCAGCATTGGTCACAATGAAGCAGCCGGTCAGTATCAGCAACAGTAATGATCTCATGAGTATCCTATTTATAGGCGGTCACCGGTTGAATGCTGCCGTCCTCATTATAATGCAGCTCTGTTACTTTCACATTGCGCAGGTGGGTTTTACCACTCAGCTGTACATCGTGATAGAAGAGGTATGTTTTACCATTTACTTCAACGATGGACTGGTGATTGGTCCAGCCTTCCACGGGGTTCAGGATCACACCCTGGTAGGTGAAGGGCCCATAGGGATTATCGCCGGTGGCATATACGATGAAGTGCGTGTCTCCGGTTGAATAAGAGAAGTAATATTTGCCGTTGTGCTTATGCATCCAGGAAGCTTCAAAGAAGCGTTTGTTATTATCCTTTTCAGTGAACAGGTGTCCATCTTTATCCAGGATCTTAATTTCTTTTACGGGGCCTTCGAAATGCTTCATGTCTTTTGACAGTTTGGCCACGCGTGGCAGGATCGCTTCTTCTCCGGGCTGGCGCAGCTTTCCTGCTGAATCGTATTTATTATTGTTCCAGCGCTGGAGCTGTCCGCCCCAGATGCCGCCGAAGTACATATAAAACGAACCGTCATCATCCCTGAACACGGCCGGATCGATGCTGTAGCTGCCCTTGATGGGCTCTTTTTCTGCCAGGAACGGTCCTTCGGGCTTTTTGCTGGTAGCAACACCGATGCGGAAAACATCCTGCTTATCTTTTACAGGGAAATAGAGGTAGTAGGTATTGTTGGCAAAAGCGGCATCAGGCGCCCATAGCTGGCGGCCTGCCCAGGGAATATCTTTGATATGCAGGGCTACACCATGATCAATGACTTTGCCGCCTACGGAATCCATGGAGAGGATATGATAATCCATCATATTGAAATGATCGCCGTTGTCATTCTCCGGCGTGCCGGTAGCCGTATCATGTGACGGATAGATATAGATCCGGCCATTGAACACATGGGCCGATGGATCCGCGGTATAGATATCAGATACCAGCGGTTGGGAAATGGGTTCCTTTTTAGCCGGTTGCGCCTCCGTGGCAGTACTATCTTTCTGTTCCGTACGGGTGCTTTGCCCGGTATTACAGGCGGAAGAGATGAGCACAGCAGCAGTGGCTGTGGCAATGAGGTGGAATTTTACTTTTTTCATATGGTTGTTCATAACGTTTGCTGTCTTATTGACAACTATTCAAAAGTAAAATTCCAAATCACAAATTCCAAATTACAAAATGAGCTATACGTAGATCTTCGCGCTTTGGAATTTGGGATTTGGGATCTGGAATTTGGAATTTAAAAGGTGTCTTCCAGCACCGGGCTGCCGTCAATCCGTGCTAATTTCACTGCGTTCACAGCGCCGGCGCCCTGAAAACGGTAGCTCACGCCAACAATCCGGTCGGCCGCGCTCTTGAAGGTATAGTTAAAAGCCTCTTTGCCGTTCACCAGGATCCGGAGGTGTTTATTACGCACTTCACAGCGCACTTTTACCCATTGGCTCATATCGCAGCCAAAGGCAGCGAGGTTGGCATGCTGTGCGGAAAAGCCCGTATCTACCGCCATCAGGCCCATATCTCCCACGCAGCCTGGTATGCCCAGGGGCATGATGATCGCGGAGCCTTCGCAGTGGATAAAAATATCAGCACGCTGGCAAACGGCCGTACCTTCCTTATACTCGTTCTTGACTTCTGTTTCAAAAATGAAATTATCATTCTTCAGCCCATGCATGTCTCCGATATTGTAGTAGCGCAGTTCAGGCGGTTGCGGCTGCATAGGAATGTTCTTCTTTTCCAGGAGGGCGGGCGGGATACGCAAGGCTCCCTCGCCGATGAACTCCGTTCTTGAAAAATATACCGGCACCGGTTCCTGTACCACTGTTGCCAGCCAGCCGCCGGAAGGGATGCACAGATCATGCTCTTTCACGATCCTTTTACCTACCACCAGTTTGGCCCTGAAAAAGCCGGGATAATAATAAATGGAAGTATAAGTATGACCTTTGGCCGACACGGGAAAGCGGCGGGTGGGGTCCCAGGACTGCTGGATAAATATTGAATCGTTCTTCGCCGCAGTAGCATCGTAGTTAAAGATCACGGAATTGGGAATGCCGGCAGCCAGCGGCTGACTGCTGAATGAAAAACGGGAGCTGTCTGGCAAGCCGGATACCGGCACACCGTTCTTGCCCGTCCGGTTGTACATCCATCCCGCTATGACCAGTATCACCAATACAGCAGGGGCAATATACCAGCCGATTTTACGGCGTTTAAGCGCCGGGGCGCCATAACCATTTAACTGAACGGAGTGATCTGCAGGCTCCGGAATGGGCTCGGGGGCCATCTCTGTCAGCTGCTGCTGCCTGAAATCCCGCCAGTGCTCATAACCGGCAAATATCGCAAGGGTATTTAATGTAGTGAGAGAGGGAAAATTGTCGTACTTCACTTTTCCCCACACCCTTTTCAGGGTGCTTACGCTGAGGGCCACCTGGGTACGGTCAAATATACGGGAGCTGAGCGTTTCAAAATCCTGGTTCTGCCAGTTGTCACTACTTCCCCAGCCCAGTTTTTCCTCTATCAGCCTGCAGCATTGTTGTAGTAATTCAATATTATTCATTACTGATAATCAATTAATTAAACCCTGAACAATTTTGAACAAACTTGCCTACGAGTTGAATAACTGTGCTTTAAGGTAAGGTAATAACTTTCCTGCCATATCTGCTTCCAAAATAATGCTTTTCATGAATTTAAAATCCATCACCTTCATGCGTTTCAGTTTATTATTGCTTTTATTACTGCCATATGTTGCAGGCGCGCAGGCCCTTATCCCATTCGATTCGCCCCGCTGGAAAGTAAAGGGGAAGGCGCCCTATGAGGAGCTGCACCTGGGAAAACCTGCGCTCCGGCTCCAGGAAGGCGGCCTGCTGCTGGAAGATGCCAACTTTAAGAACGGCATCATTGAATTTGACATAGCCCTGGCGCCGGACCGCTACTTTCCGGCGATAGAGTTCCGGATGCAGGACGAAAACAATTACGAGCAATATTATATACGGCCCCATCAGTCCGGCAACCCGGACGCCATGCAGTATACCCCGGTATATAACGATTTGCCAAGCTGGCAATTATACCACGGGCCCGGTTATAGCAATGCCGCCGTCCTGCCCGTTGACCGCTGGCTGCATATTAAACTGGTGATATCGGGTGACCAGGGGGAAGTATATTTTGACCGGGACACTACACCGGTGCTTTTCATCCGTCACCTGAAAAGGGATGTGGCCAGTGGCATGATCCGGTTGAACAATATGGCTCCGGTACCTGCATGGTATCGCAACTTTGCCTATATCGCGACGGATGCCGTAACAATCAAAAGCAAGGCGACACCTCCACCACCCCTTCCGCCATCAGTACTTACTTCGTGGAGCGTTTCCAGCCCTTTTGATGAAGCGCTGGTGAAAGACAAAGCCGAGCTCTCCACCACGGATACGGCTACACTCAGCTGGAAAGGATTAAAGGCAGATGACCTGGGCATTATTGATTTCTCAATGCTGGCCGGCGCAACACCGAAGAAAAATACCGTCTTTGCCAGGGTGACGATACAGGCAGACAAACCAGGGGTTAAAAAACTGACTTTCGGCTTTTCCGATCGTGCAAAAGTATATCTCAACAACCAGTTATTGTATGCGGGGGAAGACAATTTTCTGTCAAGGGATTACCGCTTCCTGGGTACCATCGGCTATTTCGACGCCGTGTACCTTCACCTGAAGAAAGGCCCTAACGAGCTGTGGATCGCCGTTTCCGAAAATTTCGGCGGCTGGGGCATCAAAGCGAAACTGGAATAGGCTTAGCGATCTTCCAGGTATTGCTGCAGTACCAGGGCCTGGTTATGCGCCTCATCCTTTGCGCCATATACCAGCGTTAGCACTTTCGTACCCTGGTGTGCTTCTATGAATTGTATCACCGCTTCGTTGTGCTTTAATTCTTCGCGGTATCTCTTTTGAAACTCCTTCCATCGTTCGGGATCATGGCCAAACCATTTTCTCAGGGCAGTGGAAGGAGCTATCTCCTTCTGCCACTCATCCACAGCGGCCGCTTCCTTTGTAATGCCCCTGGGCCATACCCGGTCTACCAGCACCCTGTAACCGTCTCCCTTCGCAGGAGCTTCATATACCCGTTTGATCTTTATCGTTCTCATCACTACAAAGCGTTTCCTATGAAGTTAAGGAAATAATAAAAGAGTTTTTAGTCTTCTATTAAATTATTGCTTACTTTTGTTCCCGTTAAAGGAGTTTGCATGTTCTCAAAGACTTGTGAATACGCCATACGGGCAGTGCTGTTCATTGCCCAGCGTTCAAAGAATGGAGATAAGGTTAGCATAAAGGAAATAGCCAGTGGGATCGGCTCACCGGAACATTTCATTGCGAAGATCCTGCAGGAGCTTGGCAAACATGGACTGGTGCAGTCTGTAAAAGGGCCCAATGGGGGCTTTTACGTAGACGCGCCTACTGCAAGATGTTCCATAGCAGATATCGTGAAAGCGGTGGATGGGGACCAGCTCTTCGCAGAATGCGGGCTTGGACTGAAACAATGCTCAGAAACGCATCCCTGCCCTATTCACCACGAATTCAAAAAAATAAGAAAAGACATTTTCAATATGCTGGAAAAAGCCAAACTGGGGACATTCAACGAACAGCTGGAGAAACAGCTGGCATTCCTGAAACGGTAAAAGGTATATTATATTCATCATGAACGAACGAAAGGATATAGCCACACTGGAAGATATACAGTTACTGGTAAACGAATTTTATCAGCAGATAAGGGAAAATACTTTACTAGGCCCCATCTTTAATGGGGTGATCCAGGACCGCTGGCCGCAACACCTGGAAAAGATGTACCGGTTCTGGCAAACCGTACTGCTGGAAGAACATACTTATTTCGGCGGCCCGTTTCCGCCGCATGCAAAACTGCCGCTGGAAAAAGAACATTTCGATACCTGGCTGCAGCTTTGGCATGCCACGGTGGACCGTTACTTCGCAGGGGAAAAAGCGGAAGAAGCAAAATGGCGCAGCGGCAAGATGGCCCTGATGTTCATGTCAAAGATCGATTACATCAGGAGCGGCGGAAAACCTATACTATGAAGACAATAAAAGTTGAACAACCGGTAGCACTTGCCTGCATCTTTAGCTGGGCGGGCTTTATCTGTGCCATCAGTTTCCTGGAAGCCTGGTTGAAGTTCAGGGCGCCGGGCGTGACGCTGCCTGTGGGACTCGGCATTGGACGGCTGGTATTCAATGCGCTGAATAAGATCGAATGGGGCTTTGCGGTGATCGTGTTAGTGAGCGCATACCTGCATAACAGATGGCGGCCGGCTCCTTTCCTCCTGCTAGCGCCGTTAACCATACTGATACTGCAAACAGGCTGGCTGCTGCCGCAACTGGATGCCAGGGCATCTGCTATCATCAGCGGACAACCGCTACCGCCCTCCTATCTGCACTTTTATTTTATAGGGACAGAACTGATCAAAACTTTTTTAATCATTCTCTATGGCATAAAACTCTTTAAACCAGCTTACAGCGCCTGAATTGCCTTACCTTTGGGATGCATCCTCTAAATGCTCATCCCCATGGATATCACCACCTCCATCGCTCCCTGGCTATCGGTCAGAAATAGTGCCGCCGCGGCAGATTTCTACAAAGCCGCCTTCAGTGCAGTTGAGCTCTTTCGCCTGGAAGATCCCGGTGGTAGTGTAGTAGCACGGCTGTCTGTAGATGGTGCTGAATTCTGGCTGAGTGATGAATCGCCGGAGCATGGCAACTATAGTCCTGCTTCATTAGGAGGAGGCACTGTGCGGATGATCCTCACGGTAGCAGACCCGGACGCGCTCTTTCGTCAGGCGCTGACCGCTGGCGCAACAGAGGTGTTTCCCGTAGGCGAACAACATGGTTGGAGATCAGGACGGCTGGCAGATCCTTTTGGTCATCATTGGGAGATCGGCCGTCCTGTGTGACTATACCTGCCCTATATAAATTCCTTTAACTTTCGTTATTCCCCTCCAGAATATCACCAAATTGATTTCTCACTTTTATGATAGTATCCTTATTCCCTTTCCATGCATCAGCATGAACTATCAAATAATCGGCGTCTTTTATTGATAACCCTAACTTCTTAATTAAAACTAAAGCAGATTGCATTTGCGTTGCCCCTGCCTCCTTTATTTTTAATAATGCCATTTCCATGTTACTGGAGTTTCCATTATAGACGGACTCAAAAAGGTCTTCAAACATTGTGTTATCTTCAAACATCGTACATGTTTTATTACTGACTATAGCTTCCCTATATACAATCTTGTATTGTAATGGAATTTGACCATGCCTTGCTGCTTATGCCGTTCAAATATTTCCTCCAGGCGATGGATCATCGGTTGATGTGAAGAATGACCTTCCTGCGGTGCATAAGAGGAAGACAGCAGCCTGCCTTTCAATCCCGAAAAATCAAACATTTGCGCATTGTGGAAAATATGCTCTTTGTAAGTGGAGGGCGAAAAGAAAGACGCCAGCTGTGCCGGGCCGATATTACGATGACCGGTCTCCTTATAATCGGTGGCGTATTGCGCGATCAGCAGTTCGTAGTCCTTTTCAAAGTCGGTATCTGTTCGCCGCTCATTCCACATCAGCGCCACATGGGCGTCTTTACGGCCAATACGGCGAAATTCCACCTTGGCAGCTCCCTGGCTGAACCAGTGAAAAGCCTGTCCGGCTACGATCAGGTCTGCACATGCATCGGGCAGCATGGTACGTTCTGCCGTACCGGCTACGGTGCTGAATTTCGGGAAGCGCTGCCGTAATTGCTCTGCTTTCTCACGCATGGGGGCATTAGGCTCTACGCCTAATACTGTATTGCCATATTCCAGGAAAAGCAGTGAAGAGATCCCGGTGCCTGCGCCAATATCTGCTACTATGCTTTCCCGTGTCAAACCTGCTTCCTGTTCCAGGCAAGGTATAATGGCTTGCGGATAATGCGGCCGGTATTTTACATAGTTTTCTACCCGGTCGCTGAAACGCTCTGTATGCTTCATAATAATTTAAAGTTAACCCGATTTTATTAACCTTCCTTAACATTAAAGCAAGGCTCGTTAACCTGCTTTTCTGGGTGCCCAGGGTACTTTCGTAGCTGTTCATTTATTAAAAGCATTACCATGCCAAAAAGTTACTTATTACTCCTGATCTGTAGCCTTGTTTGCATCCATGCCTATGCGCAAAGGAACGGCTCCATCAAAGGCACCGTGCTGGATACCATCGGCAGGCGCCCGGTAGCTTCCGCCACTATCACCCTGCTGCAAAAAAAGGATTCCTCACTGGTCAGCTTCATGATGACCGATAACAAAGGAGAATTCGAGCTGAGCGGTATTGCCGCCGGAGAATACCGCCTGCTGATCACGCACCTGAATTATCACAGTACCAGCCGTCCGGTAACTATCAGCGGCGCCAACCCGCATGTAACATTACACAACATTATACTCTATGACCTGAGCAGGACCCTGAACGAAGTAGTGGTATCCGGCGAAGCGCCTCCCGTTACCCTCATTGGCGATACGGTACAGTACAACGCAGGCTCCTTCAGAACCATTCCCAATGCCAGCGTGGAACAGCTGCTGAAAAAACTGCCCGGCCTACAGGTAGATAAAGACGGGACCGTAAAAGCGCAGGGACAAAAAGTGAATCGTGTGCTGGTAGACGGTAAGGAATTCTTTGGCACCGATCCCAAAATTGCCACCAAGAACCTTCCTGCCGATGCGATCGACAAAGTACAGGTATACGACCGCATGAGCGATGCCGCCCAGCTTACCGGTTTTGACGACGGCAACAGTGAGAAGACCATCAACCTTAAACTGAAACAGGACAAGCGAAAAGGGCTCTTTGGCAAAGCCAGCGCAGGTGTGGGTACTAAGGACCGGTATGAAGGCCGTTTCAATGTCAATTCCTTTAAAGGCGCCAGGCAGCTGTCTGCTATTGGTATGGCCAACAACACCAATGGCGAAGGTTTCTCTTTTATGGATCTCATGAACTTCAACGGTGAACTGAACCGCATGCGGCAAAGCGGCAGCGGCAATGCCAGCTTTACAATGGATGCAGACGATCCCATGGCCGCCATGATGGGCAACAACAACAGTAATGGCATTAAAACCATCTGGGGCGGAGGTCTGAACTATAGTAACATCATCGGCAATAAGACCGATCTCACCGGCAGCTATTTCTACAACCGTTATAACCCGCAACAGGAAAGCAAAGTACAGCGCCAGTATTTTCTGCCGGATTCGTCCTATTTCTATAACCAGCAATCCAGGAGCGACAATCTCAATAACAGTCACCGGCTGAATATAACGGCCGATATCAATATCGATTCCTTTCATTCCATAAAAGTCACTTCTTCCGCAGGCTACCAGGAAACCCGCAATAAGAGCTTCAATACTTACGAGACACTCTCCGGCGACCACCAGCTTGCCAACCAGGGTTTCAGTGATAACAGCTCCACCGGTCATGGCACTAATTTCCGGAACGACATCCTGTTCAGGAAGAAGTTCCATCGCAAGGGCCGCACCTTTTCACTGGGCCTCCAAACCAGCTTCAACAACAGTGAAAGTGAAGGCAGTCTTTTATCGGTCAATCATTTTTATAACCGGGATCCTTCCCTGCCCGGGTACGATTCTATCAATCAACGGAACAATGTTTCGGGTAGCCTTAACAGCTATAATGTACGCGCCGTTTATACGGAGCCACTGTTCAAACGCTCCCTGCTGGAATTCAGCCTGAGCCGCAGTAATACCACCAGCAGCTCAGAGAAGATCACATACGACTATAACGGAACGAACGGTAAGTTTGACCAGCTCAATCCCGCACTCACCAATGATTTCGAGAACACCTACGGGTATACGAATGCGGGTATACGCCTCCGTACACAGCAAAAGAAATTCAGCCTGGCCGCCGGTCTGAACTGGCAGCGGGCCGGCCTGGAAGGCAAGATCATTGCAGGGTCTAAAGATTCCGTGATCAGTAAGACTTTCTACAACCTCCTGCCTTCGCTGCGGTTCAAATATGACTTTACACGTTACCGTCACCTGAGCATTAACTATGCAGCCATTACCAATCAGCCAAATATCTCACAGCTGCAACCCGTGCCCGATATCAGCGACCCGCTGAATATCAAGGAAGGCAATCCTGATCTGCAACAGGAATTCACGCATGCAGTACAGGTTAACTTTATGTCTGTTGATCCCTTCCGCAACAAAAACCTCTTTGCTTTCTTTAACCTGCAGGAAACACAGAACAAGATCGTGAACTATGATGTAGTGGATTCGCTGGGCATTAAACGCAGCCGGCCTGTAAACGTAGATGGCGTGCTCAATATGAGCGGCACCGTGAGCCTGGGGCTTCCGCTGCGCGCGTTAAATGGAACGGTGAATTTCAGCAGCAATATGGGATACAGCAAAACCAAACAGTTTATTAATATGGCTGCCAATAATATTAATACGCTTTCGCTTGGTCCTTCACTGCGCTTTGACCTGAGCCCTTCAGATAAGCTGGACTTGTCTGTAGGTGGTAATTTTAATTTTTATAAAACTACTTATTCGCTGCAGGCGGCCAATAATACCAGTTATTTTTCTCAACAATATGAAGGAGAAATTAACTGGCAATTACCTGCTCAATTCTTTCTCAGCACTAATCTTACTTATACTATTAACAGTCAGCGTGCAGCAGGATTCAATGCACAGGTGCCGCTTTGGAATGCATCTTTCAGCCGGCAGTTCCTGCATTTTAACAGGGGCGAGTTGAAGTTGAGTGTTTTTGATCTGCTGAATCAGAATGTGGGCATCTCACGTACCAGCAATCAGAATTACCTGGAAGATACAAGGATCACGAACCTGCAGCGGTTCTTTATGCTGACGTTTACGTATAGTTTGAGTAAGAGCGGGTTGGCAGCAGCGGGAGGACCGGAGAAGGGAGGGATGAGGATTATGAGGTAAAAGTTGACAGTTGTCAGTGGTCAGTTGTCAGTAAGCAATGCGGAGATTACATACACTTTAAGCACTGACAACTGACGACTGACAACTGTCAACTAATTACCTACCCCCCAATCCTTATCGTGGCTCCTTTCCTGCCCCTATTACTTTGCATCTCCTTCATCACTTTTTCTCTTTCCTTTACAAACTCCTGCGGTGTTACTTTCTTCCCTTTAGTAGGCTCCTTAATATCTCCCAGATCTACCTGGGGCGATAATTCTACTGCCTGGTAAACCACCTGACCGTTGTTAATATCAATAGCCAGTATCAATCCTGGTAGCTGGCCTTCGTATTCTGGTCCGGCGGGTACAGGAACGGCCAATGTGAACCAGGCAGTGACATTCATAGAGTCCGGTACTTCTTTGTTCTTCAATTCGCCATTTTCCATGGCGATGCTCATACGTTTACCAATGCGCTGGGCAACGGCTTGCTGACAGGGATAGTTTAGTATGGTCCTGGTTTCGTCCGTAAGCTTCCAGTTCAATTTGCGAATGCTGTCTGCCACGATGTAATTCCTGGCGCCGAACTCGCGTTGTTCTACCGTGCGGCCGGCAGCAAAGTTGGCGTAGCTCAGATCATTGTTGCCGTCGATCATCAGGTATACATGCCTGCCGCCGCTGCTTTCGGCAGACATCTCCTCCTGCGTGTCGTCATCTACCGGGCGGCGCAGGGACTGGTCATTGCCGAACAATACTTCCAGCTTGTCTTTACGTGAGCGGGGCATCATCTGCTCCATGTCGCCTGGGCCCATGCGTAACTGTACGGTGCGTTCGTATAATACTCTTCCCTGTTTTTGCTGACCATGGGCGGCTAGCAATGCAAGCGCCATTGATAGTGTTAAAATTGCTTTCTTCATGCTACATGATTTTAAGAAGCTAAAGCTATTATGTTGGTGTTGCAACAGAGGTTAATAAGACTTGCTTTAATGTTAATTAAGGTTAATATTTCGTGGTTGGGGGCGGCGGATGTGCAACATTTGCCGTAGTATTGCCATTACAAACCATCTCAACTTCTTTGCGATACAAATTATCCATACCGGTCACAGGCTTCCTGATCATATTAACCATCCTGGTGATCACAGCTTTTCAGGCATACTGGCTGCGCAAAAATTACCGGGAGGAGAAAAGACTGTTCAGAGCCCGCACCAACATTCTTTTCCGGGAAACGATCTTCCGGCTGCAGGCTGCGAAGCTTAAACTCGATTCCACTTTCCATATCCGCATACAGGAGCGTGAAGGCGTTGTTGGCGCTGCGAACATCATCGCGGAAAGAGTAAGGGACGCATCGCCGGGCGCCCCCGGCGATGCGGGTGCGCCTGGCCCTCCGGGAAAAAGGACCATGGTGGTAGCATTTGATGATGCGCCTCCGATCAGGCGCTCACGGCGGGAAAGCGACTCGCTTAACATCGGCTATCGTGTTACCCAGGTCTCGGCTGGCGCCAAACCGGTCTTTAGCTTTATGGCAGCCATGGATTCCCTGCAGGATTCCACTACGGTAAAAGAGCTCACCGAACGTTACCATAAGGCCCTCGAGGCAAAGGGCATACACCTCGGCTTCAGTATACACGCTTTTCCTGCTGATACTACAAAAGATATATTAGACCGCTTCCCGGAAGACCCGGAAGGCAACACGGTGACAATGGGCTTTACAAAACCAATCAGCTACCAATTGCGCTTTGATGATAACAGGTGGTACCTGCTGAAACGGATCAGTCAGCCGATACTGGTTTCCGCATTCCTGCTGGGTGTCACCACGCTCTCCTTCCTGCTGCTGTACCGCAACCTCATACAACAGCAGAAGCTGGCGCGGCTCAAAAATGATTTCATCAGCAATATGACGCATGAGCTGAAAACGCCCATCGCCACGGTAAGTGTGGCCATAGAAGCCCTCAGAAGCTTTGATGCGCTGGAAGACCTGCAAAGAACAAATGAGTACCTGGATATCTCAGCCAACGAAATGCAGCGGCTCAGCATGCTGGTAGATAAAGTACTGAAGCTTTCCATGTTCGAGAACCGGGAGATCTCCCTGAACAAAGAACAGTTTGACCTGCGCGATCTGGCCAGGGGCGTACTGGTGTCCATGAAACTGCAGTTTGAGAACAAAGGAGCCAGCACCGCGCTGAAAACAACCGGGCATAATTTCATCATCACCGCGGATAAGCTGCACATGACCAGCGTGCTCTATAACCTGCTGGACAATGCCCTGAAGTATAGTATTAAACAGCCCGAGATCCTCATCCATATCATCGATCACAAACAATACCTGGAAATACGTGTAGCCGATAACGGTATCGGCATCGAGAAGGAGTATAAGAACAAGATCTTTGAAAAATTCTTCCGGGTACCCAGCGGCAACCGGCATAATATCAAAGGCTATGGCCTTGGCCTTAGCTATGTTTCTCATATCGTGCAGCGTCATATGGGCTTTATTGAGGTGGAAAGCGAAGTGAATAAAGGCAGCACTTTTTCCGTCAAGCTTCCCTTTGCAGAGGCGCCGGTGATACAATACGACAGGGGCCGCGTCATAAAGTACAAAACCATTGGCTGAGATGAACATCAGGATACTATACGTTGAAGACGAACTATCACTGGGCAAAATCGTGAAAGAGAGCCTGCAGCGGCGCGGCTTTGAAGTGGTCATGGAAAGTGATGGCGATAAGGTACTGCCGCTGTTCAAAGAGGTGAAGCCTGCCGTATGCGTGCTGGATGTAATGCTGCCCAATAAAGACGGTTTCGAAGTAGCCGAAGAGATCCGCGCCATTGACCCGCAGGTACCCATTCTTTTTCTCACTGCCAAAACACAAACAGCCGACCTGGTAAAAGGCTTTACCCTGGGCGGTAATGACTATATCCGCAAGCCTTTCAGCATGGAAGAGCTGATCGTTCGTATTGACAACGTACTGCGCTTCCAGGAAAAAATGCCGACGCCTCCTTCGGATCATATCAAAATAGGCAGGTTTAAGTTCTATACAAGCCGCCAGGTGCTGGCCAACGGTAAGGAAGAAGTAAAGCTGTCGTATAAGGAAAGCGAGCTGTTAAAGCTGCTGTACGAGCACCGTAATGGTATCATTGATCGTAAGAGTATTCTGGACCTGCTTTGGGGACATGATTCTTTCTTTAACAGCCGTAATTTGGATGTGTATATTACCAGGTTACGGGTAAGGTTAAAAGAAGATGAAAACCTGCAGATACTGACGATCAAAGGTATTGGGTATAGGTTTGTGCTCGGGTAGCTTCGTTTCAGTATTATCACCACCTTAGCGCCACTTATCCCTATATATGTCAAAAGCAACATTAGTGTTAGTACTGAGTATCCGACGCTTTAGGTCCCTTGCGATGTCCACATACGAACATCCCCTTGTGTCAAAACCGGACAATTACACCTATTTCCTATCCACATTCCATTGATTATTATCCCTCTACGAACATGGCATCCGCTTTGTACCCGCCCTGCATGCTCAACAACTACCTCAAGACCGCCGTCAGGAACCAGCTCCGGAATAAAAGCCATTCCTTCCTGAATATTTTCGGGCTGACAGTTGGATTCAGCGCCGCTTTGCTGATATTTCTCGTACTCAGCTATGAACAAAGCTTTGATAGCTACCACGCAAAAAAAGACCTCATTTACCGCGTGGTAAGAGAAGGTAAAGAGCAGGGAACAAAATCATACCGCACAGGCGTTCCTTTCCCCGTCAGCAAGGGCTTAAAAACGGACTATCCGCAGCTGCAAAACGTTGCTGCCATCTGTGGCGACTACAATGTACAGGTGATTATCCCAGGTACCAATGAAACACCTGTAAAGAAATTCAAGGAACGGCAGGGCGTCTTCTTTGCCGAGCCATCCTTCTTTGATATGTTTGACTTTCACGTTCTTGAAGGCAATGCAGCCAGCGCCCTGAGCGAGCCCAATACGGCTATGCTCACGAGGACTATGCCACCCGATATTTCGGTAGCCCTGAAAAAGCGGTGGGAAAAAGCATTAAAGCCTATGGTACTGATATAAAGATCGCCGGTATCATCGACAACCCTCCTGCCAATACCGATTTCCCTTTAGGATTGGTGATCTCGTACATCAGCGCGGGCACCAGCTCCGAAATGAGCAACTGGGTGGATATCACTGACAACAACTATTGCTTTGTACAGTTAAGGCCTGGGAACGCTCCCGCTCAATTCAATCACCTGCTATCTGCTTTTGTAGGCAAACACGTGCCGGAAGATCATGCCGGCTACAATCTCATCCTCCAGCCCCTGAAAGAGATCCATTCCGATAACCGCCTGGGTAATTTCACCAACCATACCTTCAGTAAAGACCTGGTGACAGCGCTGGGGCTTATCGGCCTGTTCCTGCTGATCGTTGCCTGTGTTAACTTCATTAACCTGTCTACAGCCAACGCCATTAACCGCGCCCGGGAGGTAGGCGTAAGAAAAGCGCTGGGCAGTAACCGCGGGCAGCTGCTGCTGCAGTTCTTCGGAGAAACCGGTATAGCCTGTCTGATCGCCATGATAGGCGGGATCCTTGTTGCTCTCATCTGCCTGCCGTTCCTGAACAACCTCCTGCAGGCACAGCTTTCACTGAATATTCTTAAAACACCTGCCGTTATTGTCTTCCTGCTGATTTCATTACTAACGGTTACCCTGCTTTCTGGTTTTTACCCGGCGCTGGTACTATCGGGCTTCAATCCCGTCAATGCTCTTAAAGGAAAAGTAGCAGCGGAGCACATAAAAGGAATTAGTCTCCGGAAAAGCCTCGTAGTTCTTCAGTTTGCAATAGCCCAGGTAATCATTACCGGCACGTTGGTAGTAGTCGCCCAAATGAACTATTTCAGCAAAGCCAACATGGGCTTCAGTAAGGAAGCGATACTGACTGCCAGCTTTCCGAACGACAGCGCCAGCCGCTTAAAAGTTGACCTGCTGCGCGAAGAGCTGCTACGCCAGACAGGCGTCAGGGAGGTGAGCTTAAGTATATTTGCACCAGCGGGTGCGGGCGATTGGTCCACAGACCTTCGCTTAGCCAGCAATCACAGTAAAAAAGCCGACCTTATTGTGAACATGAAACCTGCAGACACCGGCTATTTCAGCATATACAAATTACAGCTGGCTGCGGGACGGGTCTACTATCCCTCCGATACCATACGGGAATTCATGGTTAATGAAACGCTGTTGAGAAAACTCGGCCTTGGAACACCGGAGCAGGCTATCGGACAAGAGATCAACGTAATGGGAAGGACCGGCCCTATTGTCGGCGTAGTAAAAGACTTTCATGTAGAATCATTCCGCGATCCCATTGCCCCCGTTGTGCTCACTACCATGAAAAAGGATTATCGGACGGCCAATATCAAAATAGTGGCCGACAGGCAGCAAACAGCCGTGAAAGCGATCGAAGCCGTCTGGAACAAAGTCTTCCCGGACTATGTATTTGAATATGGGTTTATTGATCAGACGGTTGCCAACTATTACAAGCAGGAAAGCCAGCTTTCCCGCCTGTACAAAATAGCTGCTATCATTGCGATCTTTATCTCCTGTCTCGGATTATACGGATTGGTATCGTTCATGGCCATACGCAGAAGAAAAGAGATCGGCATCCGTAAAGTGCTGGGCGCACCGGTAAGCAATATTATCCTGCTGCTTTCCCGGGAATTTACCCTGCTTATCACCATTGCATTCTTCATTGCCGCGCCACTAGCATGGTATGTTATGCAACAATGGCTGCAGCAATACACTTACCGGATAACGATGGGCCCGGGCTTCTTCCTGGCCACACTGCTTGGTTCCATATTGATTGCGTGGCTAACGGTTGGACATTCTGCTATCAAGGCGGCTATTGCGGATCCGGTGAAGAGCTTACGTACAGAATGAGCAGATTGAAATTATTAAGTATAAAAAAAAACAGGATACTATGATCATGGAAGATGATCCTAGTATCCTGTTAATATATCGTTGTCTTACACTACAGGTTTCGTATCCTCGCCTGAATTATTTTCCTCTTCTGCAGCTGCTGCTTCAATAGCAGGAACTCCTTCCGTTGTAGCTGCTACTGCGTCGTTAGTTTCGTATGTTGTTGTGTCCTTCTTGCGGTTAAACAGCTTCTTAAACACACCTGCCAGGGCCGCTAAACCTAACAAGATAAATTTCCACAACACGCCAAGGTACTTCAGAATAATAGCAAAGAAACCAACTTTCGCCAGCACTTTACCTGCCACCAGGCCGCCGATGGTCCAGGCAGCTACGTTATCGATCTTTGGATCGAAATCAAAATAGGTATTGCCGTCGGTGAAGGTTGCCATCGGCAACACCTTGTCGATATTCGCCTTTACCAGGGATAGCTCCTTCATGGTACAAACGGCGTTTAATGAGAGAATACCGTGACGGCCCAGGATACGGATCTCGTAATTGAGGGTGTGTGCGCCTTCCCGGTCGCCAAACTTCAGTTCTTTAGCCCAGTGCAATACCTTCTTTTCCTTGTCGTAAAAGGGCTTCTGCGCCCAGCCCACGATGTGAATGGTAGAATAACCTGCTTTCACCCGCTCTTCATTGGTTTCCTTTTCTTCCTGCTGCATGTTTTTCAGCATTTCACCGTAATCGATCTTCTCCGCATCGTCATCCTTTACGTAGCCGATATCTTCGTATTTCACGATGAACGCATAGCTGCTGTCGGAAAACGGATCATCCTTTTCCGGGAAGATCATTCCCAATGCGTTTTCAGCGGTCGCCGGCGGGTTGCCCCAAACCTTGGTGAGCACGGAGATAGTTTGTTCTTTGTTCAGGAATTTAAACCCTGCAGGTACTTTGATCTCTGCTTTACCCCCCGGTAAATGGATCAGGCCCGTTTCGTAATGTTGGGCGTTTCTAACAGAATCAATATAATCTTCAAAATCTTCGAGGACCTGGGTAGAGTCTTCTATAGGCGTGGCGTTAACAGCCACTGTCGCCAGCAGTAAACCCGCCAGGCAGAGGTATTTCAGCATAAGGTGATAGGGATTTTTGTACGCTACAAAATGCGACAAATATTTTATAAAAAGAAATATGTGTCTAAGATACAACTTATGTGTCAGGCGGTTTGCATTTGGTGTTTTTTTGGACTATCTTATCCCCTTCCTGATGCAAATACCTAAACGAAACTATATAAATTCTACAATGAAACGACTGATTGCTTCGCCTGATAGGATCAAAGCATTGATTGTGATCACCTTACTGGCGCCGGCTGTATTGCTGCCAGGCTGCGGCCAGCCGGAAAAACCGGCTGACAGAAAGATCTACCAGATGGATACCGCGAAAACCGCCCACCTGGCGGATTCCATTGGATCCAAAGTAAAGCCTGAACTGGCGCCGGGATTGTCCCTTCAGCTCTGGGGCATCGACTCACTGGTGATCTCCCCTATCGCGATCGATATCGACGACCAGGGCAGATTGTATTACACCACTACCGACCGGCAAAAGCACTCCGAATTTGATATACGCGGGCACCGCGATTGGGAAATTCCTTCCATCGCCCTGCAAACGGTAGAAGACAGGCGTGCTTTCCTGCATAAGGAGCTCTCTCCCGAGAACAGCAAAAAGAACGGATGGCTGGAAGACCTGAATGGCGACAGCTCACGTGACTGGCGCGATCTCACCATTGAGAAAGAGCACGTATACCGCATGGAAGATATCAACGGCGACGGCGTAGCCGACCTTTCACAACACGTGGTAGAAGACTTTAATGATGAAGTGACCGATGTTGCCGGCGGCGTCCTTGCCGAAGGCGATGATCTCTATGTGTCTGTTGCACCGGATCTCTGGCGGATAAAAGATAAGAACAAGGACGGCATTGCCGACGAAAAGACATCTATCTCCCATGGTTATGGTATCCACGTAGGCTTCAGCGGCCATGGCATGTCAGGTGTTGAAATGGGCCCCGACGGGAGGATCTACTGGCAGATCGGCGACATCGGCTTTAATGGTAAAGGCCCGGATGGCACCAAATGGGAATATCCCAACTGCGGTGTGATCGCCCGCTCTAACCCTGACGGCAGCGACTTTGAAATATTCGCCTCCGGCATTCGCAATACCCACGAGTTTGTATTTGATGAATATGGGAACCTGATCAGCGAAGACAATGATGGCGATCACCCCGGCGAAAAAGAACGCCTGGTATATATTGTGAACGGCTCTGATGCCGGATGGCGCAGCAACTGGCAATACGGCAAATACCGTGACCCGGAGAACAATACCTATAAAGTGTGGATGGATGAAAAGATGTACCTGCCCCGCTTTGAAGGACAGGCAGCTTATATCACGCCCTGTATCAGCAATTTCGTAAGCGGTCCTGCCGGTATGGTATACAACCCCGGAACCGCTTTGGGCGCTGCTTATAAGAACTCCTTCTTCATCGCCGAATTTGTAGGCAATCCCTCCAATTCCGGCATTCACAGTTTTCGTTTACAACCTAAAGGCGCCACCTTTGAGCTGGGTGAACATAAGAAAGTAGTAGGCGGCATTCTCGCCACCGGCCTTGACTTCGGACCAGATGGCGCATTATACGTAGCCGACTGGATCGATGGATGGGATACCCACAACTATGGCCGCATCTGGAAACTGGACGACAGCACCGGCGCATTGGATCCTGTACGTAAGACAACCAAAGCGCTCCTGGCCGCCGATTTCTCCCAACGCAAAGAAGCCGAATTAGGCGAACTGCTGAGCAATCCTGATATGCGTGTAAGGCTGAAAGCGCAGTTTGAACTGGTGAAACGCCAGGGAAAAGGTAACGAAATCTTCCTGCAGGCGCTCAAACAAACAGCTAACCAACTGGCAAGGGTACACGCTATCTGGGGCATCAGCCAGCTGGCCCGCCAGGATAAAAAGTACGCCGCGGCACTGCTACCTGTATTGAAAGATAGCGATCCTGAGATCCGCGCACAGGCGGCCAAATGGCTTGGCGACATTAAGTACGCCGACGCCGGTTCCGCATTGATCCCCGTGTTAAAAGATACCAGCAGCCGCGCCCGTTTCTTTGCGGCAGAAGCCCTGGGAAGAATTAAATACGAGCCGGCCATTCAGCCGATCATCGCCTACCTGGAAGCCAATAATGATGCTGATGCTTACATTCGCCATGCCGGCGCCCTGGCCCTGGCCCGCATCGGCAAAGCCGATCCGCTGGTGGCATTATCTTCCAGCCCATCCCGCGCCTTGAGAATAGCCGCCGTAGTGGCACTCAGAAGAATGGCGCATCCCGGTGTGGCGCAGTTCCTGAATGATAAAGACGAATTTGTGGTAACAGAGGCCGCCCGCGCTATCAATGACGATCTTTCTATTAAAGACGCATTGCCCGCACTGGCCAATATACTTAACAGCACCAGCTTTAAAAACGAAGCTTTGCTCAGGCGCGCCATTAATGCCAATCTTCGTGTAGGCACAGACGCTACCCTGCAAAACCTGCTTCAATATGCACAGAAAGAAAGCGCTCCCGCGGCCATGAGGGCAGAAGCAATTGATGCGCTGAGCGGATGGGCCAAACCTTCTGTGGTAGACCGTGTAGACGGCCGTTACAGGGGCGTGATCGAAAGAGATCCTGCTACGCTTGTGAATAAATCCGGCGAAACGCTGACTGCATTACTGCAAAACAAAACATTGCCTGTAAGGCTCAGCGCTGCCAAAGCAATCAACAAGCTGCAGATCAAACAGGCTGCCGCGCCTTTGCTGGCCGTACTGAAAAGCGACCGCGAGCCGGCCATGCGGGTAGAAGCCCTGAAAGCGCTGGTAGCGCTGCAGGATCCGCTGGGAGAACAGGGCATCAAACTGGCCCTGGCCGATAAAGAAAAAGACGTACGTGTAGCCGGTCTCGACCTGCTGGAGAAAATGAATATCTCCAAAGCAGTAATGGTAAGCCTACTGGCAGACGTGATCAACACACGCTCTGTAGAAGAACAACAGGCGGCGGTACTTACGCTGGGTAAATTGCCCGTAGCAGAAACACAGTCCACCCTGGAAGGCTTGCTGAATAAAATGGCTAACAACCAACTCAGTTCGGGCATCCTCCTGGAACTGGGTGAAGCGATAGACAGCAGCCGTTCCCCACAGCTGATCGCCCGTTATAAAGAGATCAGCGGCAAACTGTCACCGGATGCCTTGCTGGCTTCCTATACCAGCAGCCTGGAAGGCGGTGATCCTCATAAGGGAAGACAGGTATTTTTCCAGAACCAGAATTCGCAGTGTATCCGTTGTCATACGATTGATGATAAAGGCGGTAATGCAGGCCCCAGGCTCAACGGCGTGGCAAACCGCATTTCACGCAAACAGATCCTGGAAGCGCTGATCTCTCCCAGTGCGCGGCTGGCGCCGGGCTTTGGTATGATCACGCTGAAGCTCAAAGACGGCCAGAATCTTACGGGGATCCTGGAAGGTGAAAGTAAAGAAGGGTTGAAGCTAAAGATAGGTACGGAACCTGACAAGGTGATCCCGAATGAGCAGATCGTAGAAAAGAAGTATGCGTCATCAAGCATGCCGGATATGAAGGCAATCCTGTCAAGGAAAGAGATAAGGGATGTGGTAAGCTTTCTGGCGACCTTGAAGGAGAATAATTAATTCAGCCTTAACTTTGTCATAAAATTCAAATAATGGCATCTAAAGTACCTATGAACAGGCAGATCGCATGGTTGTCTGTTATCCCGCACATGCTGATAATCGCGTTGCTGGTCTTTTTTTATGATAAGTTAGATCTTGACGACGGGAACGAAGGTATTTATGCCGGACTGACTTTTTTTGCACTGGCATACTTATCGAAGATGCTGATAGCAAAGGAACACCGGAAGGGCATAAAACTGACAAAGCAGGGAAAATTTGAAGAAGCTATTCCCCGTTTTCAAAGGAGTGCAGACTTTTTTACAAGATATGCATGGATTGACAAATGGAGGTACCTGGTGCTGCTGAGCGCTTCCAGAATGTGTTACAGGGAAATGGCGTTCTGTAACATTGCCTTCTGCCTTACACAGACGGGGAAAGGCAATGAGGCCAAAAAGATGTATGAAGATATACTGAAAAAGTATCCTGAAAATATTATTGCTACGACGGCACTGCGCATGGTGACCAGCATGCAATAAATCACTCAGAAAAATGGAGAGGCTGTCTCAAACGTACAGTAGAGACAGCCTCTTTTTATTACTTCGGCTTATTTAATGCGTACACTCATGAAACTTATCCTCTGCCGGATAGCTAAACGTATTCACCAGCTTCCAGCGCGCCTTATACAAACCCAGTGAAGTATTCTTATATACTACTGCGCCGTTAATATCCAGGATCTGATCTGTTCTCCATGTCTCCCCGCCTGCGCCGGTTGCCCTTGCCATAATGGTGTCATAACCCGCCGGACCAGATGTTACTGATTTTACACCGCTGATGGTCTTCACCAGTGTAAACGTGCCCGTTGTTACGTTGAACTTGTAAATATGCCCTGAATTGGTCAGCCACAGATCTGTTGTGCTGCCATACACCGGGAACAGCTCATGCGCATTGCCCTCCGGCATGGTATACGTGGACTTCAGGGTCAGCTTTGGAGCCGTGCAGCTGTTATTGTAGGTAAATACCTTCAGCTTGTTCAGGCCTGCAGCATACAATTGCTGGCGGGCATGATCCCAGACTACATTGTGCACGTCCTCAAAAGCGATCGGCGCCGTTTGGGCAGATTGATCGTTGATGTAGCTGTCTGTCGTAAAGATCATCAGGTAACCGCCGGTGGTAGAAGCCGTTACGATGTTGCCATTGGGCAGTAGCTCGGCGGAATGTGTGTTACCGCCTGCGTAATCATACCAGATGGCTTTCTTTGAGCTGACATTGATCAGTGCCACCCCGCCACCGGAGGCGGTAGCCAGTACATAAGCGCCATTGTACACCAGCTTGGCATCGCTGAGATTAGAGAACCAGCCTTGTGCACCGGAACGGATCATGGCATAGGAAGCCGTGGCTTTCCATTCCCAGGTAATGGCGTTGCCATTGGCCACATCTACCATGATGATACGGGCGTTCTTCTGGTCGCAGATAATGATCTCCTTCGGCGTGGCTGCGGCAGCGATGTTCGCGTTTACATCAGCAGTCTTTGTGTGGGAAGGATCAGGGTTGGAGGGACGGAGGTTTTCCTGCTTGCAGGCAAGGGCCAGCAGCAGCGATAATGCTACAAATACAGGTTTCATAGAAAGTTTTTTAGAATAAAGGATAAATGGTACAATAAGACTATCTGCCTGACAGCAGCAGCCTTATTGTAATATAATAATAAAACTTTAATATAAATAAAAAACCCGCGGCTGGCGCGGGTTTAATAATATCAACGAGTTACGTCTACTTAGCAGGCGTGATCACTACTTTCCTAAACTCTATCGGTCCGTGATCTCCCTGGAAATAGATCGGGCCGGGCGCGCCTTCATTGCTGTCTAAAGCGCCGCCGGTAATACCGGGTATTTCCTGGTTATTGATCACCGTTTTACCATTCACTACGATGGTAACCATACGGCCTACCAGTGTGATGTCATAAGACTGCCACTGGTCGGGACCGAGGGCATTGATCTCACTGGGTGTCAGGAAACCATAGATACCGCTAAACAATACGTTAGAGGGATGCGTGTCTTTATCGCTGTCCTCTATCTGGCATTCATAACGGCCTCTCAGGTACACGCCGCTGTTGCTGCCCTTCTGATACCTGAATTCTACATGCAGTTTAAAATCATCGAAGGTCTGCTCAGAGATCAGGTTAGCGCCGGAATGAGGGCTGGTCAGTATGCCATCCTTTACTACCCACTGGTTGGTATTGCCGACTGCTTTCCAGCCGGAAAGGTCCTTGCCGTTGAACAGGTTAACAGGCTTACCCCAAACCGGTGCTGCGGTCCTTTTCAGGTAGGGCGCTTTCACACCTTTCCATTTGTATTCCTTTCCTTCGCTGGTCACCATGGTGCCTTCTATGCCGCTGCCTGTCAGCTCTCCCCTGATTACAAAGTCCTGGTCGCCTTTTTCCCATTGTGGCGGAATTGTGAAGTCGAATTTCCCGTTATTGAAATTCACCTTGGCTACCGGGCGTGCGCTGCCGGAGGAAGCCACAAAATATCCTACCAGGGTACGGGTACCTGAGAGTTTCACTTCCAGCCAGGAAGGAACGCTTTTCCCGTTCTCATCAACGGTAATGTCCCAACGGCCGATCAGCTCTTTATAGTCTGCTGCAGGCGCTGTTGCGGCATGCGCAGAACGGCCTGATAACAGTACTGATCCGGCGGAGCCCATCAGTAATAAGGAGCTCATACCAAATACGAGGAATTTTTTCAGCATATGAAGTAATTATAATTGTAAGCAGCAAACAAGATAACATTTATATCCTAGTCCTCCAACCCATTCACATCCGTTGACAGCACCTCGCTCATATAATCAAAGAAGGGCCGCATGCCTTTGAAAGTGAGACCGACCTCCTTTAGGAACTGGCCGTTTACTACCTCCCTATCCGTAAACCTCCTGATCAGCAGAAACTGTTTGTATTTCAAAAGATCGGCCGCCTCATGATCTGCGGCATAGCCTCTGGGCACTTTCTTCAATTGTTCTCCCTCCAGGGAACCGAATAAAGATGTGAACGATTTACTCTTCAATATCTTCCTTAGCGGAGCCGCATCAAACGCAATATCATCCCTGATACGTTTCAGATCCTGCGCCTCCGGCCCCCAGAAGCCACCGCCTACAAAGCTGTTGCCCTGCTCTATCTGGAAATAATATCCTCCCCTCCGCTGTTTGGTAGCGCGTTTAAAGCTACCGCTCCAGTAAGTTTTATAGGGTGTTTTATCACTGGAAAAACGGGTATCCCGGTAAATACGGAACAGGCTTTTCTTACCCGAGGGAGTTTCTATCAGATCATGCGTATTGAGCTGTGTGAGCAGGGCATCTGCAAAGCGTTCCATATGCTCCAGTTCTTCCTGGTATTGTGCCTTGTGATCGTTGAACCAGTCGCGGTTATTGTTTTGTTTTAACGCACTTAAAAAATCAAAGCTGGACTGGTATATCCCAGCTGCTGTTTGCTTAGCCATTGCCTGACGTAATAATGTGAGTGTATAAATTTATTGTCCCTGCAGTGGATGCTCCCGCCTCCACATTTCTGAAAAGTACAAAGCCTTCGTCGCGGATGTATTTGTAGTACTCGTAATCGTTCTCGAACCATAACAACATCTCATAGCTGGGCCTGTACTGCAACATAAAAGTATCCAGCGCCTGCGCCTGCAGGCCGGTGATCCGTTTTACCAGGCCCCTGTTAAAACGGTAGTCAACATATTTATCGCGTTCCTGTGCTTCCAGTCGCCGCCTGAACTGCTCCATTCTTTTTGCCTTCTTCATGCCAAAGAGCAGGTCCAGGTTCACGCCTGCACCCATGCCATTGCTGGTGAGATATTCGCGCTCAAAATCGAAGACCTTGCGGTATTCATTCCGGTTTTCTATAGAATCCAGCTGATGGGTGTGCGGTTTGGAAATGACTTCCACCGTAGGCAATGTCTTGATGTCTACATGGATGCTCATATCGAAAGCGCGGCCGCGGCGGAGCTCCCTCACGGCAAATTTCTGGGTGGACTTACCCTGGTAGGAAAAACTGATAGAATCATCCAGCGGCAACCAGATGTTGTAGCGTCCGAAGGAATCGGTAACGGTGCCGGCGCCGGAATTGGTCTTCACGCTTACTCCTTCCATGCCAAAGCGGGCAGAACGGTCATATACCGTTCCGTACACTTGTACCTGGCCGCTGGCTGCCAGCCGGAACAGGAGTAAAACCATGATGATAACTGTCTTTCGTAACAGAATAGCGCGCCTCATTTCGTCTCAATCTAAGACAGGATAAAAAATTATACAAGCGCAGCAAAAATATTAACAATTCATTATATCTAAACCGCTGCAGCTACATTCTGTGCTCGATCTTGCTCTGCACGGCGGAGAGGTTGTTCACGCACTCCTCGAAGCGGCCGTATACCGCACTGCCATCTACTGCCAGGTCTTTTTTTGTCACGTCGGCGCCGCCCAGGAAAGCGTCCAGGTAAGAGATGTAGCGGGCAGGCTCACCATACAGGGCATTGTAGATCTCATCATTCAGCTTGTCGCCTTCTACGCGCAGCTCTTTGTTGGTGAGGTCCGTCACATCCCGTAAGCGGCCCATGACCGTGCTCATTTTGGTTTTAAGGGATTCCTGGTTAACAGGGTCCTTTTTGCCGGGGGCGATGTTATTCCTGAACAGGCTGTCTGACAGCTTCTTACGGGCTTTCATATAAGTGGTCAGGTCATCTTTGAGCAGGGCAACCCGCGTTTTCAGATCGGGTCCCTTTTCAGGAGTATAATATTTATCAAAATTTGCGTTGAGCTGTTTGAGCCAGTCCAGCAGGTGATTGGAGACATCGGTCACAGCCGGAGTGGATTGCGCGGATACGTTATTGGCGGCGAATAAAAGCAGCAAACAAAACACCAGCCGGGAAAATACCTTACTTGCCATCTTTTTTTCGGGAAAATTTAAGGCATTCACACTGTTAAAAAAAATAAAATATCAGTTATCAACCCCAACCATGGATAAAATGTGCGCTGTCTTCTTAAGGCATTATTACGCCACTATTCATTAGCAAAATGAAAAAGATCCTATTAAAAGTGCTACAGGCAGGCTTTAAGCTTCCTACCTTCATTGAATCCAAATTTGACAAGCGTTTCCTTGTAAAGAACATGCCGATGTCTGACCGGGTCAGTCATAAAAACTGGCAACAGTACCTTTACAACATCGGTAACAAACCCGGTACCAGGATCCTGGAGATCGGCAGCCGGGAGGTAACCGGCTCTTCCGGCGCCAGGGAGGCCTTTTCCCAGGCCGAATACATTGGCTTTGACTTTTACCCCGGGAAAAATGTAGATGTGGTAGGAGATGCGCACAAGCTTTCCTCCTATTTTAAGGGGCAGCAATTCGACATCATCTATTCTTCCGCCTGCTTTGAACATTTCGCCATGCCGTGGGTGGTAGCCACAGAGATCGCCAAACTGCTTAAGGTGGGCGGCGTTGTCTTTGTGGAGACCCATTTTTCCTTTTCCGCTCATGAGAGGCCCTGGAACTTTTTCCAGTTCAGCGATATGGGGATGAAAGCATTGTTCTCCCCTGCGCTTGGCATCGAATGTATTGAAACCGGTATGTCTAATCCTATTGTTGGCCGCTTCTCCTCGCTGGCAGATGAATACCTGCGCCTGAAGCCCGTGTACGGACTGTACTGCCACGTGGAATTCCTGGGCAGGAAGGTAAAAGAGGTAAATGATTTCGATTGGAACGGCGTTGAACTGCCGGAGCTGGTGGGAGATACCACCTATCCGGCGCCATAATTCATTGTGATAAATCAGCCAATTTATTTAACTTCGGTACAGATCTATGCCTCAAGCTAAAATAAATTGGCTGATTTATTTTAAACAGTAACCCCACAAACGTACCACGACATGAAAAAGTTCCCATGGGACTTAGTACTGTTCATTGCCGGTTCATGCGTATTCTTCATTGCGGCATGCCATCAAAAGAACAGGATCCCCACTACTGAAGCGATCAGCGCTATCGATCTGAAGAGAGGAAAGATAATACTTTGCGGGCCGCCTGATAAACGGCTGGGCGAGGTAAGCTTTAAAACATCCTGCTCGGAGAAGGTACAAAAAGACTTTAATCTCGCCGTATCATTGCTGCACTCCTTCGAATACGACGAGGCAGAGAAGGTCTTTGCAAAGATCATCGACGAAGAACCGGGATGCGCCATGGCCTACTGGGGAGTAGCTATGAGCAATTTTCATCCCCTCTGGACGCCTCCCACACAGGATGAACTGGAAAAAGGCGCCAAGGCGATCACCATCGCACAATCTCTTAAAAGCTCCACAAGAGAATCCGCCTATATCAATGCCGTGGCAGCATTCTACAACAACTGGGACATCAGCGATCACGCCACCCGCAGCCAACGTTTTGAAGAGGCCATGGAACGGGTGTATGCTGATTATCCCGATGACCCGGAAGCCGCCATTTTTTATGCCCTGGCGCTGAACGGCGCCGCCAGCCCGGCAGACACCACCTTTCGCAGGCAGCGAAAAGCCGGCGCGCTCTTATCAGCCATCTATCTATACAAACCGGATCACCCCGGCGTAGTGCACTATATCATCCACAGCTACGACTATGCAGCACTCGCAAAGCTGGCGCTGCCCGCAGCAAAGCGCTATGCCTCCATCGCGCCTTCTTCTGCGCACGCCCAGCACATGCCTTCGCATATCTTCACGCGGCTGGGGCTCTGGGATGAGGATATACAATCCAACCTGGTGGCTACCAGCGCTGCCAGGTGCTACGGAGAAAATATGGGCATTAAAGGACATTGGGATGAAGAGCTTCACGGAGTGGATTACCTGGTGTACGCCTATTTGCAAAAGGCGGATAATGTACATGCGAAGGAACAATGCGACTATCTTAAGACGATGACAGACATACATCCGGCCAGTTTCAAAGTAGCTTATTCCCTGGCCGCCGTTCCTGCCCGCTACGTACTGGAGAACCGCCTATGGAAGGAAGCAGCGGCCCTGCAAACACCGGGGCCCGCCAGTTTTCCCTGGAAAGAGCATTCCTGGGCCAAAGCTATTACCTATTACGCCCGCTCCCTGGGGAACATCCATACCGGCCGTTTTGATGCCGCCAGGGAAGAGCTGCGGCAGCTGCAGCTGATCCATGATACGCTGGTAGCGCAGAAAGACGCCTATAAGGCCAGCCAGCTGCAGATCCAGATCAAGTCCTGCCAGGCCTGGCTCTTATTCAAGGAAGGAGCAAAGAATGAGGAAGCGTTGCGGCTGATGCGCGCTGCGGCGGATATCGAAGACCATATCCAGAAGCTGCCCGTTACCCCGGGCGAGATCCTGCCCGCCAGGGAATTGCTGGGAGATCTGTTGCTGCAGATGAACAGGCCGCAGGAGGCACTCACCGCCTACGAGGCAGACCTGAAAGAGCGCCCTAATCGCTTTAACGGGCTTTACGGCGCCGGAACAGCTGCAGAGAGATCTAACAATACCGCAAAAGCAAAACAATACTATGCGCAGCTGGCCAGTATTACTGTCAATTCAGACCGCCCAGAACTGGAAAGCGCGAGGCTGTATTTAAAAAAACAACAGCATCAGCTGGCGAAGAAATAAAGACTACTCCAGCTGTGTTTCTTCATACGGTTCATTCCTTCGCGACAAACGAAACTGGTTGATGAGCCGCACGCAGGTGTTCCAGCACAGTATGGCGTCATCGTTACCGGCGGGGCGTACTGCTTCCGCTTTCTCATAATGCAGCATGGCATCGTAGAACCATTCATAGGCCAGCGATTCATCTGGCGCAGATCTGCATAATATAGCCTTACCTTTCCTTTCACTGATCACTCCTCCATAATATTCCCGCTCATATTCGCCGGGCAGGCGGTCGCACAACCTGTTTGCTTCACTCACGTCGGCCTGCTGGGAGGTATCGAATTGATCCGTGATGGCCAGCAACAGCATCAGTATCGCTTTGCTGTTCTCAGGATCTATTTCCAGTATGTCGCGGCAGATGCTTTCGGTCATCCAGGGCTCTTGCAGCAAACGATAGCGTTCGGCTTTTTCGAGCGCCAGGGGAATGCTTTCCCTGGAAATTGATTTCAGTTGAAACATGGCTCAATGTTTTAAAGATGATGTCTTGGAACGGAGAAACCGGAATATCCTCTTCAAGGGATCATAAAACCTGTCGGCTACACGCTCTTTTAGTGGAATGATGGCGTTGTCTGTAATGGTGATCTCTTCCGGACAAACCGTGCTACAGCATTTGGTGATATTACAGTAACCGATGCCATGCGCTTTTTTGAGGGCTTCGAGGCGGTCTTCCACATCCAGGGGATGCATTTCAAGGGAAGCGCTGTATACCAGCAGGCGGGGGCCGATGAAGACATTGTTCAACTGATGCTCCCGCAGCACATGGCATACATCCTGGCATAGATAGCATTCTATGCATTTGCGAAACTCCTGTACCCGGTCTATATCCACCTGGTCCATCCGCCAGGTGCCGTCTGCCGCATCCGGCCGGCGGGGCCTGAAGGGCTTGATCATTTTCTTTGCGCGATAATTCCAGGATACGTCTGTCACCAGGTCGCGTATCAGCGGGAAGGCTTTCATAGGTTCTATTAGTACTGGCTTATCCAGCGGCAGATCGCTCAGGCGGGTCATGCACATCAGCTTTGGCGTGCCGTTGATCTCTGCGGAACAGGAGCCGCATTTACCAGCCTTGCAGTTCCAGCGTACAGACAGGTCATTGGCCTGCTGCGCCTGTATTTGGTGCACGGCGTCGAGCACTACCATCCCTTCGGCAATATCGATGGTGTATTGCTCAAGCCTGCCGCCATTGGCATCTCCACGCCATATACGGAATGTAGCCTTTTTCATTATTTCATTTCTTCAATGATCTGTTGCAGGTCGGCGCGTATGGGCGGAAGCGGTTCCCGCCTGATCTGCATGGCCCCGTCTGCACCTTTGGTGGCCACCAGGTTATACTTTGCGCCGGTAGTGTCTTTTGCCGGGTAATCTTCCCGGAAATGTGCGCCGATGCTTTCCTTCCTTTCTATGGCCGACCTGGCTACTGCTTCCGACACGGTGAGCAGGTTGCGCAGATCCAGCGCCGTATGCCATCCCCCGTTATACTCTCGGTTGCCGCTTACCTTCACCTCCCGGGCGCGTGCCTGCAGCTTTTTCAGTGCTTCCATCGCCTGTTGCAGCTCATCTTCCCGCCGCACAATCCCTGCCAGGTTTTGCATCATCTCCTGCAGGTCGTACTGCAGCTGGAAGGGGTTCTCTCCGTTCGTTCTATCAAAGGGCGCCAGGGCGGCTTTAGCGGCCGCTTCCACCGCCGCCTCGCTGATACTGCCGTGTGGATGCTCCTTAGCAAATTTCGCGGCGTATTCACCTGCGCGTTTGCCAAATACCAGCAGGTCGGACAGGGAGTTCCCACCCAGCCTGTTGGCGCCGTGCAGACCCGCCGCACATTCGCCTGCGGCAAATAATCCCGGAACCGTGGTAGACATCTGCGTATCTGCATCCACGCGGATGCCGCCCATCACATAATGGGTGGTAGGCCCTACTTCCATGGGCTCTTTCGTAATATCGATATCTGCGAGTTTGATGAATTGATGGTACATGCTGGGCAGCTTCTTCCGGATATGTTCTGCGGCATTGGGCAGCTTGGTGTTGATCCAGGAGATGTCGAGGTAAACGCCATTATGCGGACTGCCTTTCCCTTCCCTGATCTGTCTGACGATGCAGCGGGCCACATGATCCCGGGTAAGCAGTTCGGGTGGCCGCCTGGCCTGGCGGTCGCCTTGTGTATATCTCCATCCTTCTTCTTCATTGTCTGCCGTTTGATTGCGGTACAGCTCCGGGATGTCCTGGAACATAAAGCGCTGCTTTTCGTTGTTCAAAAGGATGCCGCCTTCGCCGCGCACGCCTTCGGTAACAAGGATGCCCTGCACGCTGGGCGGCCATACCATCCCGGTAGGATGGAACTGTACAAACTCCATATCCATCAGTTCTGCGCCTGCATGATAAGCCAGCGAGTGGCCGTCCCCGGTATATTCCCAGCTGTTGCTGGTGATCTTATAAGCACGGCCGATGCCGCCGGTAGCCAGTACAATGGCTTTGGCGCGGAAGATAATGAACCGGCCTTTTTCGCGTTCATAGCCAAAGGCGCCGCTTATTCTTTCACCTTCTTTCAGTAAAGTGATGATGGTATGTTCCATGTGCACTTCCATGCCGCTGTGGATGCCGTGATCCTGCAAGGTGCGGATCATTTCCAACCCGGTGCGGTCGCCCACATGTGCGAGGCGGGGGTATTTATGTCCGCCGAAATTCCTTTGCAGGATGCGGCCGTCTTTTGTTCTGTCAAATAATGCGCCCCAGGCTTCCAGTTCGCGTACCCGGTCTGGCGCTTCTTTGGCGTGCAATTCGGCCATGCGCCAGTTGTTGAGATACTGGCCTCCCCGCATGGTATCGGTGAAATGCACTTTCCAGCTGTCGCGCTCATCTACATTGGCCAGTGCGGCGGCTACGCCTCCTTCTGCCATTACGGTATGTGCTTTACCAAGGAGCGATTTACAGATCAGGCCAACAGAAACGCCGTTGGCGGCTGCTTCTATCGCTGCGCGGAGACCTGCGCCACCGGCGCCGATGATCAGTACATCATAATCATATGTATCGTATGGGGTCATGTGTAAAGTTTGAGGTCTGAGGTTTGAAGTTCGTTGAAGGTTGCAAGTCTAAGGAATTTACAAGCACCTCCAACGCTACACTTCAAACCTCAGATAATTCTAATATCTGTCCAGATGTTCATCGCGCAGAGGCGTACGTATATATCTGAAAATGCAACCCAGAATAAACTCATCCAGGCCCATACCTTATGCCTGCGGTTCAAACAGCTGGCGCATTGGTATAGTCTTCGCCGTACCGGGCGGCCCGAAAGGCGGTCCATAAACCCGCCTACCAGGTGGCGGAGGGAATGACACCCCAGCGCATATCCACCCAATAGCACCACGTTAGTAGCCAGTACAAGGGTGCCTACGCCGATACCGAAGGTCTTTTGGCCGGTATTGCTATCGGTGAACCACATAGCATTCCATACGTCCATGGCAAGGAACACCAGGAAGCATAAAGCGAGATATAAAAAGTAACGGTGTACATTCTGCAGGATGAGGGGAAGAGACTGTTCGCCCCAATAGGTTTTACGCGGCTCGCCTACGGTGCACGCAGGGGGATCGGCCCAGATGGCTTTATAGTATGCCCCACGATAGTAATAACAGGTGAACCGGAACAGGCCTGGCGCCCAGAGGATCAGCAGTGCGGGAGACCATGGTAATAAATGTGGCCACCAGCCCGGCTTTCCGCCAAACCAGCTATGCGGGGAAGCGCCGAATAATTCCGGGGAATAAAGGGGCGATAGATAAGGACCGAACCAGTAGTTTTCTCCCTGGAAGGCTGCCCAGGTAACGTAGATGATAAATGAGATGAAAGCGATAGCAACAAACGTGGGGCTTACCCACCAGGCGTCGCTGCGATGGGTATTACCAAACTTGGGGGGTATGGTCCTTAAGTTAATTTCAGTCATAAAAACTGCATTTAACCGTTAAGGATAGAGCTGTATCGAAGGTAAGGGAAAAAGGGATTAGTAGAACACGTTAGGAAACAAAGAATTTGTAAGGGGTTAAGAATCATGATTTGTGCCGAAGGTTATCGGTTAGAAGCTGCGGCATAGGCAAGGCAGGCAAATATATCGTCACGTTCCAAATCTTTAAATTCTTCCAGGATGTCTTCTATGGTATCACCACCGGAAAGATATTCCAAAATGGAGGCTACTGTATATCGCGTATTTCGAATACAAGGTTTACCGTGATTAATTTGAGAGTTCAAAGTAATACGAGCCAACAGGTTTTCCATATTCATCTGTTTTGGCAAATTTACAGCTTCAAAAATTTTTAGGTATGATTAGATCTCTCATCGATAATTGCCGTTAATAATCATTTAACCTCCACCTTCCCCTCCCCTCTTTGTATATTTATACTAAACATTGCATAAACACCCATGAAAGGCACCTTCATTCTCGGCTTACTGCTGATCAGCGCCACTCTCTTTGCTCAAAAAACAAAGAACATCATCCTCATCTCCATCGACGGCTACCGCTGGCAGGAGGTCTTCCATGGCGCTGATTCCGCCATCCTTTTCAATGGCAAATACCACGTCCAGGATTCCGCTGCTTTCGTCAATAAATACTGGGCAGCCACCCAACAGGAACGCCGTGAAAAGCTGATGCCTTTCTTCTGGAAAACCGTCGCTCAAAAAGGCCAGTTATACGGCAACCGCGATCTCGGTAACAAAGTAAACGTTCGCAATAAATACTGGTTCTCCTATCCTGGCCGCAGTGAAACCCTCTGCGGTTATTACGATCCGGCTGTCAACTCCAACGAATATCCCGATAATCCCAATGAAAACGTGATGGAGTTTATCGACAAACAGCCTGGCTATCAAAAGCAGGTAGTTACCTTCGCTTCCTGGGATGCGTTGTCAAGGATACTGAACCGTAACCGCAACGGCATGCTGGTAAATATCCCCGGAGAAAAGGTTACCGGCGATAAACTCACCAGCGCGCAGGAACTGGCTAATGAGATCCAGAACTTCCTGCCCGAATACTTTGGTAAAGGCGTCCGCTTCGATGTTCACACCTACGCCATGACCAAGGCCTATATCCAGGCCAGCCATCCTAAAGTGATCCATATCGACTTCTCCGATCCGGATGATTTCGCGCATGCCGGCCAATATGACTCCTACCTGGACGCCGGCCACTACCTGGATGCCATGATCGGGAACCTCTGGGAAATGCTCCAAAAAGACCCTTTCTATAAAAACCAGACCACCATCATGGTATACCCGGATCATGGTCGGGGCCTCGGACCACAATGGACAGACCACGGCAGCAATGTGCCCCATGCCAATGAAACCTGGCTGGCGATCATTGGCCCCGGCCTGCCCTCCAACGGCGAAATGAAGGCGGAAAGCGAGATCTACCAGGACCAGTTCGCTCAGACCGCCGCCAAACTGCTGGGATTCCGTTTTACCGCTAACCACCCCGTGGGAGAACCTGTCAGTACAATTGTTAAATAGGGTAAACTAGTTCGTATCTTTACCAGGACCGCAAGGCCGCCGCTAACCGCTTACCACCTGTTTCGTTTGTCCCTTTTACCAGGAAATACGTCTGTAAAATGGTAGTATAATGAGGGTGCTTTGGTCAATTGGCCTGGTTTCTGCCGCCATCACAGCCTTTCAGCCGGCATTGATGCAGCTGCTTTCTATTGTACAAGGGCACCATTTCGCTTACATGGTGATCTCTATAGCCCTGCTGGGCTTCGGAAGCGCCGGAACCGTATTAGCCTTCTTCCGTAAAAAACTGCTGGCAAATTTATCGACCTGGCTATATTGGCTGATGATAGGCGCAGCCATCAGCATGGCCCTGGTAACAACGGCTGCACAAGTGCCGGTCAGCCGCTTTGACGCTTACCTGCTCTTCACAAATGTGAAGCCAGCCGCTCTCCTCCTGCTGACCTACCTGCTGTTCTTTATTCCTTTTTTCCTGGCCGCACTGGCTATCGGCCTCCTGTTCGTTGCTCATGCAGATCAAATCAATAAAATCTATTTTGCCAATCTCATAGGATCAGGCATCGGCGGTATACTGGCCCTGGCAGCGGCAAGCAGATTAAGCCCGCAGCAGCTTACTACGGTCACGGCTATACTACCCGTGCTGGCCGCCTGGATGATCTTACCCCGGCGCTTTATCATAGCGCTGGCAGCACTTGCCATCATTGGCCTGAAATGGATGTATCCTTCCGCCCTGGTCTTATCCCCATATAAAGACCTTAGCAAAACACTTCTCTTACCAGGAACAAAGATCTCGCAGGAAAAGAACAGCCCCTATGGGTTCATTCAAACGCTTAGCTCACCAGGCTTGCGCTACGCACCCGGTGTAAGCGGGAGCGCTACCTCCACCGGTAGCGTACAGCAAGCTGCTTTTGTAAACGGCGACTGGTTCAGTGTGGTTCTCAAACCAGCTACTGCTTTCATCCTCAACTACACGACGTTCGCACTACCTTATGTTATCAACCAACGCAAGCAGGTATTGGTACTGCATGCCGGTGCAGGTGTTGGTGTACAACAGGCCCGCAGCAAAAGCGTGGAGCAGATCACCGCAGTAGAGCCCAATGCCGCCATGCTGGCGATGTTACAAAAGGAATGGGGCGCCGGCATCACTACCCATGCATTGGAACCCCGTACATTCCTTTCAACAGGCAACGAAGAGTATGACCTGATCACACTGCCGATCGTTGGCTCCTTTAACGGATCAGGCGGCCTTTATGCCCTACAGGAGCAGCTTGTGCTTACCCGGGAAGCATTCCTTGAAATGTGGATCAGGCTGCACCACGACGGCGCTATCAGCGTAAGTGCCTGGATAGACGAGCCGCTTCGCAATCCGCTGAAGCTGCTGGCTACCATCTCCGATATGCTCTATGCTGCGGGCATAGAAGACCCTCGGCAACATATCGCCGCTGTCAGCAGCCGAAGCACGATCACTTTTACGGTTACACGTTCATCCTTAGCAGAAAAAGAGATCGCCCGCGTGCGACAGTTCTGTAAAGACATGCAGTTTGATCCTGTCATCCTGCCCGACCTGCAGGCAACAGCATACACGCAGTATAACCAGCCTCAAGACACGCTCTTCTTTCACTACCTCGACCGCATATTATCGCCAGATAGAAACAGCTTCTATGGTGAATACGATTTTAATATCCGGCCAGCTACCGACAACCAGCCTTATTTCTCCCAGTTTGTCAAACTGTCCCGGCTGCCACGCTTAGCCGGCTTTTCGGGCAAACATTCCCTGCCTTCTTCTGAAGGGGGCTATCTGCTGACAGTAGCCGCTTTTGTGCAGGTCAGCGTCCTCTCATGCATGCTCATCATATTGCCGCTTTTCAGAAAAGGATGGAAAAGCGCCAGCCTTCCGGGGATCCTGGTTTATTTCAGCGGAATAGGCATTGGATACATGTTTGTGGAAATAGTACTGGTCCAGCACTGTATACTATACATTGGTAGGCCTGTATATGCCGCTGCTGCCGCGATCACCTCCCTGCTTATCTTCTCCGGGATCGGTAGTTATTTTTCTCCTTATTTTATGCAGATGAAAAAACGGCTGATGGCAGTAATCGGATGCATCGCGGCATTCCTGCTATGTTATGCCGTTGTCTTAACCCCAGTGCTACAAAACACCATGCAACTGGCCTTGCCCTTTAAAGTTTTCATTGTGCTGGTCCTCGTAGCCCCCCTGGCTTTCCTCATGGGCATTCCTTTCCCCGCGGGCTTGTCCTATGTAGCAAAAACAGAAGCGGCTGCAGTACCCTGGGCCTGGGGCGTAAACGGCTGCTTATCTGTAGTCAGCACGGGACTGGCCAGCATCATCGCTGTAGAGCTGGGCTTTAGCTGGGTGATGATGCTGGCCGGCGTTGCCTATGCTTTGGTGATCTTACCGCTGCTGTCCGCATCCGGACAATCATCGTCCAGATCCGGACAAAGGGGCGTAGGCAGAAACCTGCACCGTGGCCATAGATAAGCCTTTGCAGGATGGCAACATTCTTGGGCGTTAGCAAAAAAAAAGCTTCATATGTTAAGCAGCTATTTCAAGATCGCCTGGCGGAATTTATCCAAGCAAAAAATGTATGCTTCTATCAAGATCGGTGGATTTGCTTTGGGTATTGCCGCCTGTTTGCTGATTGCCTTATACATCAGGCAGGAACTTAGCTACGACCGTCAATATCCCCGTGCAGAGCGTATATACAGGGTAGTGATAGACTGGCATATACCAAACGCCAGAACCACTTATCTTCCTCCCCCGCTGGCTGATGCGATGAAAAGAGATTTCCCCGAAGTGGAAGAAGCCGGCCGCTATTTAGACGGCGAGCTCTTTGGTGCAGGAAGCAGCGAGGTAAGGCGTTCCGATAAAGAACAAAATACCTACGAAGAAGGCGTCATCTTTGCCGACCAGGAACTGCTGAACATACTCAAGGTCCCATTTATTTACGGGGATCCTGCACATGCGCTTAGCAAGCCCAATACTATCGTTATCACTAAACGTAAAGCAGATAAATACTTCCCCAACGAAAACCCGGTTGGTAAAACGCTCATTTTAAATGATAATATAGCAAAGCCTTATGAAATAGGCGGCGTGATAGCTGATTTCCCCGAAACCTCCCATCTTCAGTGTGATTTCATGCTCACATTGAAAGGAGTTCAGTTCTGGCCGGGTGAACAAACCTACTGGCTGGCCACTAACTATCACACCTACTTCCTGCTTCGTCCCGGAACGGATGCAGCAAAATTCCAGAAAAAATTATCCACCGTTAAGGACAGGTACCTGCTCAAAAGCGCCCAGGCCACGGGAGATAAGGGGCTCATCGCAATCATCAATAAGGTGAGCCTGGAATTCCAGTCATTAAAAGATATTCACCTGAGATCCCAGGGAATCGAGGATGGACAAAGCCGCAGCGATATCCACACGGTATGGCTTTTTGGAGTGATTGCAGGTTTTATCCTGCTCATTGCCTGTATCAACTTTATCAACCTGTCAACCGCCAGATCTGCCACCAGGGCCAAGGAAGTAGGGCTCAGGAAAACCATCGGCTCTGACCGAAGCAGCTTGATCAAACAATTCCTCAGCGAATCTCTCTTATTCAGCTTACTTTCTTTTGCCCTGGGTATCCTGCTCGCCTGGCTGCTGCTGCCCTATTTCAATACCTTGTCAGGCAAGGCATTGAGCATTCCCTGGACCAGCTGGTGGCTGGCTCCGCTGCTGATGCTCTCCGCCGCAATTATCGGCTTGCTGGCAGGCTTGTACCCTTCCATATATCTTTCTTCCTTTCAACCCATCCATGCGTTGAAAGGAACGATCAGCCGGGGCAGCAGATCCAACATGCGTAGTGTACTCGTGGTATTCCAGTTTACCGTGTCTATCGCGCTGATCGTGGGTACATTCGTCATCTACCGCCAGATGAGATACATTCTCGACAAAAAAGTAGGGTTTGACAAAGAACAGGTATTGCTGATCCAGGGCGCCAATACGGTTGGAGACCGGATGCTTGCCTTTAAGCGCTCGCTGTTGCAGTTGCCGGGGGTGAAAAGTGTGGCTGTCAGCGATTACCTGCCAGTTAGTGGTACCAAAAGGAACGATAACCTTTTCACAGAGGAAGGAAAATCTCAGGAAGCAGAACGCATCTCAGGACAGCTCTGGGAGGTGGACCATGATTACGTTAAGACAATGGGTATGCATATCGTGGCGGGGAGGGACTTTAATATCAACCTGGCTACCGACTCGCAGGCCGTGATCATCAACCAGACCATGGCAAAGCTACTGGGGCCGGGAGACCCGATCGGTAAGCGTATTGCCAATGGAGACCGTACACGGACCATTATCGGTGTGATAGAAGATTTTCATTTCGAATCTTTCAGGGACAATATCAGGCCGCTTTGTATGGCAATAGGGAACAGCCCTTCTATTGTATCAGTTAAAGTGAGTGCTGCTGATATGCGCCAGCTGCTGCAGTCTGTCAGCTCGGTATGGAAAGACTTTGCGCCCCATCAACCTATCCGGTATACTTTCCTCGATCAACGCTTTGCCCGTATGTATACGGATGTAGAGCAAACAGGCAGCATATTCACCAGCTTTGCAGTGCTGGCCATCATTGTGGCTTGCCTGGGTCTTTTAGGGCTTTCTGCTTTCATGGCGGAACAACGCACCAAAGAAATAGGCGTCAGGAAAGTTTTGGGCGCCAGCGTAAGCAGTATCCTGGCCTTGCTGTCAAAAGATTTCCTTCGCCTCGTAGGGATTGCTGTGCTGATCGCCTCCCCCCTGGCCTGGTATATGATGCAGCGGTGGCTGGAGAATTTTGCTTACCACATTAACGTTGAATGGTGGATGTTTATATTAGCTGGCTTTATAGCGACGGGCGTTGCGTTGCTGACAGTATCTTTTCAATCGGTAAAAGCTGCGCTGATGAATCCTGTGCAATCATTGAGATCCGAGTAAATAAGAGGGCGGTACGCTTAGCAGCTAGCCGATGGCTGCAGACAACTCATCATACAGGTCTTGTGTTTCTTTTGAGCGGACCAAGAATTTTGTAAGGGCCCAGCGCTCGTTACGCTCATCGATGATCTGCTTAACGTTGCTAATGATGTCTTCTGAGCTCAATCTCATTCTATAATGTGCCAGTTGCGCTGCTATTTCATGGTATCCTTTCGCGTCTCTTGCTTTTTCTGGCGCCCTGTTTAGAATGGTTTGCAATTGTTCCACTTTCAGGTCGGCCGCAGTTTTCACCGGCGCCTGGGGTTGAGGAGCCTTTGACTTAGGCTTGGCCTTTGGCTTTGGTACCGAAGTTACGGGAGGTTTGGCCGGTGATGGCACCGGAACGCTCACGGGAACAAGGTTTGATTTGGGGACCGAAACCGGAGGTTTAACAGGCGACTGCACCGGAAGGCTTACCGGAACGGCTCCTGATTTGGGAAGGGAGACAGGCGGAGCCACCGACGCTCCCCTGCTGCCAAGGGTTTGATACTCGCTTAAATATTTTGTCCGCTCCAGCACAGCCACTTTGGGAGCGGATGGCCATTTTGCCTGCTCCATGTCTTTCACGTGGTTGTTGCCAACTTTATAGATGGTATTGTCCAGTGATCCAGACGCGTTGTTGATCCGCTCAAGCATTTGCTGACTGCGGGCAATCCGGAGCGGAACGCTCTTAAACTCAACAGCGCTAAACGTTGATTTACTATGCACGTTGCCGATAAATTCGCCTATCAGCTCGAGATCCCTTTTCACTTTTGACACCAGCACACGTCTTTCCAGCTCGTCACCCACTACTGCCGTCAATTTGTTACCTCTTAGTATTGTGCGAAGTTCTTTGAGCACTTCGATCATCGGCCCCACCTTACTTGCCTGGCTTTCCGGCGCCCTACGCAGGTCGTTGATCAATACCGGCAATAAATATTTTAATACCCAGGCGGCATCTTTAGCGCCTGATACATCAGTGCTTTTGCCGGGTTTGAAACTGGATGCCAGGTAAGGACTGATATATTCATTGAGCGCGGTATATCCAAATGCCAGCCGTAACTTAAGTGGATCCGGGGTCGTCTCCTTGCCACTGCCATCATTGAGCGGGATGGAGTCTGCTTCGTAATGCACCGTGATACCTGCCTGTCCCCATGCCCCTTGTTCTGCGTCATCCGGTATCTCACCATGCGTTTCACCTGCAATTGCTACGTTCACTTTTTTGCTATTGAGATCGTCTGCCAGGTGTAATTGAACCACTCCACGGGCAGCGGACAATCCTGTGGTTTTATTGTGATCAGCGATGGCCTGATATGCTTTTAGCTGCTTTACGCGAGGGCTGTTATTGGCGATCTCCTGGTAGGATTGCGCGGTAAGATGATGAGCAGGCAGGGATGCGGATTTTCCCTTGCGTTGGAGGGCAGGGTTTGCATTGACGCGAGGCTGGCGCTTGTCTTCCTGCTTTTTAGCGGCGTGTCTGGGCATTGTATTTTGAGGTGTGATGTACACCTAATATACTATTTTGTCTGCTATTTCGCCGCCATTTTTTTGCACAGCGTTGAAAGCCGGCATGTCTTATAGCAAGCCATTCAAACATCATAACGGTAAAACTGGTAGGAAAACCAGTAATCCGTATAAATTGAATCCACCAGACTTGCGTACTTTGCAGTACAACAATAAACTTTAGCCTATGATGAGCAAAAATACATTGCTGCAACCGGTACTTCTTTTTATGCTCACGTTAAATATGCTCAAAATGAATGCTCAGCAAAATACTATAACACATCAGCCGTTAAACGCCCGTCAGCAAAGTATCGTGGTCATTGCTGCACTGACTGCGACTGGTGACCTGGACAGTTTGAAAAAGCAATTGCATGCAGGCCTCGATGCGGGGCTGGCTGTTAATGAGATCAAAGAAATACTGGTGCAGTTGTATGCGTATTGCGGCTTTCCCAGAAGCCTAAATGCTATCAACAGCTTCAGGGCAGTGCTTGATGAACGAAAAGCCAGCGGTATCCAGGATGCGGCCGGAAAAGAGATCATCGTTTCTGATATAAAAGACAAATATGAACAGGGCAGAAAAGTATTGGAAGAGCTGACCAAAACCCCACAACCGAAACCTGCACCTGGATTTGGAGAATTTGCACCACGCATCGATGCGTTTCTAAAAGAACATTTGTTTGGAGATGTCTTTGCAAGTGATGTACTTGACTACCAGCAAAGGGAACTGACAACTATTGCTGCTTTGTCAGCAATGAGTGGAGTGGCGCCTCAACTGCAATCACACCTCGCAATAGGAAGAAACACTGGTCTTTCAGCAGCCCAGCTGGTACAGGTTGCTGAACTGATCGGTCAACATATCGGGGCTATACAGGCCAATGTACTGAGGAAATTGCTTGAACAAGCGCCTGTACCGGTTATGCAACCGGACATGATGGTGCGTATCGCAGAAATAGAAATTGTACCTGAACAGCTGAAAGCATACAATGCCATCCTGCGGGAAGAAGCGGCTGCATCTGTTGAAAAGGAGCCAGAAGTAATTGCTATTTTCCCGATGTACCAGCGGGAAAGCCCCAACCAGGTAAGAATAGTGGAAATTTATGCCAGCAAAGCAGCTTATCAGTCGCATTTAACTACACCGCATTTCCAGCATTACAAAAGCGCTACACTTGGAATGGTGAAATCATTGAAGCTGGTAGAAATGGAAAGCCTGGACAAAGAAAGTATGATACAGATATTTGAAAAACTGAAATAGTTTTTAGTATTTGCCGCTGATCTCTTTTGATAGCACTGCCAAAATAATTTCAATTTCAATAACTAATGTTGATGGATTACTTGGAATACGCCAAAGCACGGGGCTTGAAAATTCACTCCATCACCGGTGTGATTATTTACCCTGATAGTAATAGCATACCACAAGATATTTTGTTAATACCCTATGATGCAAAGCCGGGCCAAAATCTGGATGAAATTATTAAATGTGCTTTTACTCAGGACAGTGTGACAGCTATATTTAATTATTTTCAAAACGTAAGGTGGACCATGCCGGAGTTAGAAGAGGAACTTAAAGGCTGGTCTTTTAAAAAAGGGCAGAATGCGAGTTCGAAATATTTTGGCTTAGATCTCCGCCTGAGTTATGGAACGATCACCTTTGATCGGACCATGGCCGACATAATTGATGAAGAGGATGAAACTGGTACATTCAAATTATTGTATGCAGATCAGCTTTTCACAATTGGTGTTGTGGAGTATCCAAATTACGTTGGCCCCGCAAAATTGTTTAAAAAAATTAATAAGTAATAACAAAATGGATCGCGCCGCTGCTATTTCCCGCTAACTATGGGCCTTAAGCATTCCCTCAATTCCACCAGCATCTTCCCCGGCTCTTCCCAAGGTATCATGTGCGAAGAATGTTCAAACCACACGCCTTTCTTTACCGGCGCGCTGACCGTCTTTAACCATGCAGCCGTTGGCTCCGAAGGCGTCGTATAATCATGTCTGCCCATAAACATAAACACAGGAATAGGAAATCGCTTCACCGGCTTCATATCCACCTCCAGAAATTCCGGCAATACCCGCCATAAAGTGAACACGTTCCCGTCATCTATTGCCGCCACATCTTTCCGCTCATATGCTGGCGATAGTAATGGTCCATTAAAGAAATACATGGATTCGTTTCTGTAAGCCGTTAAGCCACCATAATACTGCGCCCATTTCCTGGCAGTGATGATTCGCTCACGGGTAATCGGCTGATTACCCGGATAAGGGGCAATCGCCTTTAACTCCGCCAATGCGGTATCATTCTTAAATTTCTCCGCCTGCGACATTGCATACTCAAAGCTCACCTGCTCATTCACCCGGGTATTGATCACCTGCCCAACACCGATATACGCATAGAACAGATCAGGACGTTTTAACGCTGCTTTCATTCCAATGATTGTTCCCCAGCTATGGCCCATCAAAATAAGCTTTGTGGCATGGTAACGCTGCCTGATATAAGCCGCCAGCTCTATCGCATCATCTACATAAGTATCTATCTTAATCGTATTAGCTATTGAATCGGGAGGAGTAGCCAGGAAAGTCCTGCCGGCCCCACGCTGATCGTAGTTCACCACCGTAAAATATTCTTCGATAGGCCGCTGGAACATCCACATTACGGGCGATATGGGAGAAGCCGGACCGCCATGCACAAACAGGATCACCGGGTTGTCTTTACTTTGACCGCGCACATATACCCACTGCTGAATACCTCCGATCTTCACCTGGTAGGTTTCCTGGATGCCATCAGGATTTACGATCTTATCCAGGTCGGCAATGATGCTTCTTCCTTTGGAAAGACCGGCCCTTGTACTGTCGTTTTGTGCAAAAAGTGTAATTGGCGCTATTGCCAGGTAGAGCAGCAGGATGATTTTGTTGAGCATTAGATCAGTGTTTCGGAATGGATCAACGAGAATACGACTTATATGGCACAAATGCAAGTGAGAATGGCAGAAATAGCCCCTGAATATTTCACAAATAGCCACCCCGTTTGATCAGCTTATGGGCTATCTTTGAAACTAAGTTATTAACCACAAAACCTACAGCGTATGAACACCAAAAAGATCTGGGCCAATTTCGGCGTCCAGGATTTAGCACGGACCACTAAATTCTATAAACAACTCGGGTTTAAACAAAACGGGGAGTCGGAGCAATTGACCAGCTTTTTCTTTGGCGAGAAAGACTTTATCATCCATTTCTTCTTGAAAGATGTCCTTGAGCCCGGCATGAAAGGGCAAATAGTTGATACAAAAACAGGGAATGAAATTATTTTCACCCTTTCTGCCGATACGAAGGAAGAGGTGGATAATTGGGAAAAAGAGGTGCAGAAAGCCGGAGGAACAATAGTTTCCAAGCCGGAAGAGTTTGGAAAAGGTTATTATGGGTTCGTGTTTGCTGATCCTGATGGACACAGGTTCAATGTGTTTCAGATGTAGTATCACTATTGCAACATTATTATGTACCTTTTGCTCATAAACCTAAATAATTGGAGGAATGAGCAATTTCATCTCTGATAAACTCTTCAAAAAAACCGGCATCTCCAATCTGCCGGAGATTCTCAGCTCTCAAATCACCAGCGCCGAGCTCTCCTCGCTGCTGCTCGAAGTATACCAGCGTAAATCACAAGACATCAATCCATCCGCTTTGCTCCGGCATCACAAAGAGAATATCTACGTACAGCCGTCAGGCGCAGATATGATAAATTCATTAGAGAAAGAACTAATCGTCCTGCAGTACTTAAAAACGCATGAATACACTCCATTGGAACTCTCCCCCGTTGCCCAATTTGCCAGCTGCTCTGCCGTCGGCACTGTTAGTCAGCACAAGATCATCACCGCCCTTCGCCATTGCGAAGTAGTCGCCGATGCCACAAATGCCCTGGCGCTACACATCGCCGCGCTGAAACAAGACGGCCATACAAACGACTTGTTACGCTTCTGCACCATCCATCGCCACATCAGAACCATGCAGCTGCCTCCCGGCAAAGGCTATACGCCCCATTTCAAAATAGCCTGCATGGTAACCGGCGGCACCGATACCGGCCATTTCTCCTTTGAGCTGAACAACGCAGCAGCGAATCTGCAACACATCTTCCGTATACTGGAACTGGTAGGCGGTATTAGTGACAGCTACTGCGTGATCCGCCCCCGCGGCGGCTATCCTAATGGAGATGAGCTGGTCCACTCCTTAACCAAGCATCTGCAGGCCCTTTTCCCTTCAAAGATCAATGTAGATGAACAGCAACCTGGAAACAATTACTACAAAGGATTTCAATATAAGATCTATATCCGCACATCCGGAGAGCCTATTGAGATAGCAGATGGCGGCATGGTAGATTGGACACAGCAGCTCTTGAATAACAAGAAAGAAAGATGCATGATTGCAGGCATCGGTTTGAGCTTGTTGCTCAAATTAAATGAAGGGCGCCTGCACTAGCATCAACAAGGCCTTCAGACCGCCTGATCTGAAGGCCTCGCCCGGCGTCCTGCCTCCGTGTCAGCCATTATACATGCGCTTCCATATGTTCTTCCTGCGCCGCCCTTTCCCATAATTCCAGGCCTTCTCTCAGGTCGTCCGCATTCATGCACGGAAACATTTCGACCTTGGCATTCAGCTCCAGGAAGAAGGGCTCTGCAATAGAAGGCATCATGGAGGCGTCTTTGAGGTCAAAGACCATAATACAGGTTCTGCAGCCGTCAATAGCAGTAAAATAGCTGGCTTCGGGGTTGAGCTTTTCCATGGTAGCTTTCATGATGTGACGCATGGAGCCGTTCCTGATGGCGTTGTTGGCGGCCGTTACTTCCATTGTTACCTTTAGCAATGTTCTCATTTTTTGAGGTTTTAGGTCCTAAAGGTCAAGCTTTTTACCATCGGGAAATGTTATTGAAATGTTGTTGTTGCAACACTGAAATGCCTAAAACCAACAGGCCCAAAACAAGCCATTACAAGCTTATTTTGGGCCTGATGCCTTCCTGCACCGTTCGTATCAGCAACAAAAACTCCTGCGGGTGCAATAGAAAATGCTCGGAGAAGGATCACAGGGATTCTCTGTCAGCGGGTCGGAGATCCTTTTCCCGCCCACTACGTTTTCCTGCTGTTTGTCTGTCAAACGGGCAATCCTGATCTTGTTCAGCACAAGCTTTTGTGCCTGGATCTTTTTTTTCATAAACCTAGATTTAGAAAACCAGATGAACAGGCTCAGATCAGGCAACCGGGCTGTCCGGGCTTGCTGATCGGCGGCGGGCATTTAAAGCCGAAAGTAGGTGCGTTCTCCCACTTCTGCTGTGTGCCGCCATTGCTGAGCACAGAAATTTTGATCTTGTTCAAACGAAGTTTCTTTGCGGTTTGTTTCTTCATAATGTGCTATTGATTGAAGGGTTGAAAAATGCTACAGTCTATAGGTGAAGGTACTGACAAATTCAGGGCATAACAACCCTGTAAAGCGGGGATTTCTGTTCCAATTTGTCAAGTTTCCTAAACGGGTAAAAGAAAAAGAAGACGGTATTACAAGATATTATAAGTCGATAAAGGCCGATCATCCCTTGATCGCCACCTTATCGCATGACAAAAAATGGATCGCCGCCACATTTACCAAAGAGACGGGAAACCTGTGGATCAACCCGGAACGCAGCTGTCAGCATGCCGATCCGCGATTGGCTGAAAAGCAGTGAAACGAAAACCCCTGGATTGAAGACGTTTATCGTGGAAGCGACGCCGCCGCAATTATTGGACAGGATCAAAAAGGAGATGTGAGGTGCCCGCTTCTATATACAAGCGCTCTATAAAAGCGTCAACATCCTGCATTCTCAGACAAGCGGCCTCTTCTCTCAGTTCATCCCGGCCTTCGGCAGGGAACTCAATGAGATCCAGCGCCATATCGAACAGATTAAGACTATCCAGCAGATAGATGCTTACGCCTGTCATCTGCAGGTTGGAAGTAAGGTCTGCCAGTTCAACGTGTTTGGTGATCAGTTTTTTAGCTAGCTGCTGTTTAGATTTCATATAGGTTGAATTAAAAATGGTGAGTATGTTCGGTAATTGTGTCCCTTATTTTAACCTGACATACCGTTCAATGATCTCGTGATCAACGCCTGCGCCCTCGACTTTTTCTATACCTTTTTGTGTGAGTGTGTCGTTGCTGATGCTTACCGTGAAAGTGAATGTTTTGCCCTCCCAGTTCCTATCGCCATAATAATCAAGGTGCTCTGTATAAGTATTGCCCTCCAGTGTGTAACTGCCGCCTCCTCCATCAAACTGGTTGGAAGAGTCTTTCGGAGCGTCCTCCCTGTGTTTCAAAAAAGCGAAATGGGATCCATTAATGATCTTGATCATGCTCATGCCCTTGGTGTAATCCGTAACGGCAGTATCCCCTTTGGTGATCGTAGCCCCGGAGATCAGGCGCCAGGTACCGCTAAGTGGTAAGGCAGCGGCAGGCGCTTGCTCTTCTGTTTGCTCTTTTGGCGCTTGCGCGCAGGAGAATAATAGACCTAAAACCAGTGTGACAGGTAAAATTGTAGGTTTCATCACCTGAATATAATGCTATTTTGAAAGTTTTTCAACAGCCTGACCGGCTGATCCAGGAAAATTTATTAACATTCATCCCACTATTTCGCTTTAGGCCTTCTCGGCACTACAACACAGCAGTTACCGTTCTTGTCAAGGGGATCAGGAATATATGTTTTATTCACCTTCAGATCCACTTTCTCAGTGTATGCGCCGTCAAAAGTGATCTGTCCGTTTTTGATCTCGTAAAACCTGGAAGGAACATAATACATAGAATCTGCCGCTGGATAAGGCGCGGATGCCTCGCTGCCGCCGAATTCCATAAAGCCATCCTGGTCAAGGTCTTTCACATCTGAAGCGATCGCGGTAAACAATGAATCTGCAATAGAATTATGGATGCTGAATATATAGAACTTGTTCTTCTTCGCACCATCCGTCACCTCCAGGAATAAGAAAACATTCCCTTTGTCTTCGATAATTTTGTTACGCCTGCTTTTATACACCACATTGTCTGTAGCCAGCTGGTAACTGCGCCTGCTGTTTACGATGATAGAGCCGTTATATACCGACACCATATGACCCTGGCTGCTTTTAAAGGCGATATTGTTGGCAGATGATTGCGCCAGTACCGGCGAACTGATGATGATCATTAAAAAGAGGCAGCGTACGAGCCTTAATAACATAGTTTAGTTTTTAAATCAGGGCTTAACTTAAGGATTTTTTTTTATTTTGTATGCATGGAAAAGATCACCCCCAACGACATACGCTATTCCGATCTCGCCAGCAAACGATTTAACAAGCGCTTTTCAGGAAAACCCGAATATATCCTACTGCCCACCTCCACGCAGGAAGTAGTAGCAGCCGTACAGGAAGCGGTAGACACTAAACGCCGCCCGGTAGTACGCAGCGGCGGGCATTGCCTGGAAGGCTTTGTGACAGACCCAACCGTACAGGTACTGATCGACGTATCGTTGATGGCCAACGTCTACTATGACGCTGAAAAAGCAGCCTTTGCAGTAGGGGCCGGCGCTACCGTAGGCGAAACCTATCGCAGACTGTTCCTGGGCTGGGGCGTGGTATTACCCGCCGGGGAGCATCCCGGTATAGGGATGGGCGGACATGTGCTGGGCGGCGCTTTCGGTTTCCTTTGCCGGGAATATGGCCTCGCGGCCGACTATCTCTACGGCGTAGAGCTGGTGACCGTAGATGCATCCGGCAAAGCTCACAGCGTGATCGCTACCCGGGAAGCTAATGATCCTAACCGGGAGCTCTGGTGGGCGCACACCGGTGGCGGTGGCGGCAACTTTGGCATCGTAACCCGCTACTGGCTGCGGTCTCCAGGTACCAATGGAGCTGACCCTTTCACCGCATTGCCCAAAGCGCCGGCAACTATTACCACCTTCCGCATAGCGTGGGACTGGAAAGACTTTGATGAAAGTGCATTCTCCCGCCTGGCACAAAATTTCGGTGCCTGGTGCCAACAGCACAGTGATGCTGATGATCCGCACCGGCAGCTATTCAGCACGCTATTTCTGAATCACCAGAACGTCGGCAAGCTGGAGGTAAAAGGCCTGGCTACGGGAGCAAATGCCGCCCGGCTGATAGATGAGCACCTGGCTGCCATCGCGGAGCCTATCGGTGTGAATTTTACAAAACAGATCGAGGAAACTCCCTGGCTGCGTTTTGCCCTCAATCCTTTTCCCGAATTATTTCAACCCGGTTTCGATAATATCAATGCAAAAGTGAAGGATGCTTTCTTCCGCCAGCCCTTGAATGAAAAGCAGATCACAACCGCCTATAAATATCTAAGTGCGCAGGCGCCGATACGTGGCGGCCTGGGCATGGCCACCTACGGCGGTAAAGTAAATACCATTGCACCGGATGCTACCGCATCTTCACAACGGGATTGTATCATGGACGTTGCCTGCAATACCGGCTGGACCGCCCCCGAAGGCGCCGCACCCAGCCTGGACTGGGTACGTAATTTTTACAAAGATCTCTTCCCCAACTCTGGTGGTGTGCCTGTTCCCAATGAACAGACAGATGGCTGTATGATCAATCACCCGGATACCGACCTCGCCTCTCCCGAATGGAACCAATCAGGTATTCCCTGGTATACCCTTTATTACAAAGAGAACTATCCACGCTTACAAAATGTGAAAGACAAATGGGACCCCTTAAATATTTTCTATCATGCCTTGTCTGTACAGGCCTGATCGCTATGGCAGCAATGGGCGGATACTCACTTCGTATTACCCAAACGTTCTTCCAATGGCAGCCAGACTTTATAAGGAGAAACCGTTCCCCTATTCCCTAACATAAAGAAAGGAATTGCGGTAAATGATTTCCCTGTAACAACATTAATGCCGCCTAGCAATGCCGGCTTAAAGCTTAATTGCAGCGCGGCGTTTTTACTGATGGATATATTATCCAGGTCGGCATTGTCAACACCTTCCAGCCCGTAGATCACCGGTCCGGAGGCAATGGCAGCCTTGCCTTTGATCGTTTGCACAGCGTCATTCGGGAACACCAGCCTGGGCTGCATAGGCAAACTGATCTCTATCTTATCGCCCTTCTTCCAGCGGCGCTTAATCGCTACATACCCCTGCTCCGGCGCCACCGCCATCTGCTTTCCGTTCACCCGGATGGTAACCGGCTGCTTTACCTTTGAATAGTAGAGATCCATATGGTTCTCCTTACTTTGCGCCCATCCGGGAACACGCACCCTGATCGTTAGATCACGTTCTTTCACAGGATCTACCCGGATCTGCGATTCCCCTTTCCAGGGATACTGTGTTACCTGTTTTAATTTTAGCTGTCCATCCTTATACTCGCTGCCAATAAAGAGGTTGACAAAAATGCCAGCACTGTCTTTTGAGTAAATATATTCCGGTAGTGCCGATACCAGCTTCAGGAACATGGGCGGGCAACAGGGACAGCTATGCCAGCTCCAACGCTGATGATCTGTTGCGATCAGCGGGTTCTCATAAAAGTAATGATCGCCTGAGAGCGATACACCTGAAAGGAGGTTATTATAGATCACCCGCTCAAATTCATCCATATACTTCCCATCCCCCAACAGCTGGTTCATTCGCTGGCTGAAAAATGCTGACCCTACTGCTGCGCATGTTTCCAGGTAAGCCGATTCTGGTAAAAAATAGTCAGGCCCAAACTTCTCCTGGTCTGCAATAGCGCCTTCTCCCCCGGTGATGAACATCCGCTTGCCGGTCATATTGTTCCAGTAATGGATGGCGGTGTTGATATAGGCAGGGTTCTTATTCTCCAGCGCCATAGCTGTTACGCCTGTCGCCAGCAGCGTTGCCCTTACAGCATGTCCTTCTATCGTTTGCTGCTGCAGCACAGGCATATGATCCTGGTTATAGGCGCCATCACTTTTACGCGCATGACTGCCATCGGGTTCACCATAATTGCCGCGGTGCTCGATCCAGAATTGGACGATGCTATAGTATTGATCCTCCTGTACCGGAGCGCTCATCTTTTGCTTCAGTGCAGGCTCCTGCTTAAACAACCAGTATAATTTCAGCAAGGCCTCTTCTGGTCCGCCGTGACCCGGCACAATGTTCATTTTAGGCGCCGGCCCCATTTGCGCGCACATATAATTACTGAGTTTCACCGCTACTTCCAGCAAACGTGTTTTACCAGTGGCCTGGTAATAATGTACAGCTGCTTCTACCAGCATACCGGCGTTATATACATCATGTTGCCATTTGTCATCTCCGCCATTAGTGCCCCAGCGTTGACCAGGACGATTTAAGGTGGTGTAGGTATTGATGTATCCATCCGGATCAACGGCTTGTGCAGCAGCTATCCTTTCTATATAACCGTCTATCCGTTGCTCCAATCGCGCATCCGGGTATTGTTTAAGCAGATCAGCCGCACCGCTGATAGTTTCATATACCAGCCCGTCGTACCAGGGTGGGCCATCAAACTGTTTAGTGTTCTTATCTCCCCTGGCTACCCGGTCAAAGTTTAAGAAGGCATCTCTTGTTCTGCCCAGCTTTTGCTTTTCTTCGATGAGATCTTTCCTGTCTGGTTCATATTTGCCTTCAAACTTATCGAAGACATCGTACACCGTTTTAGTGGCCCAGGTCTTGTACTTCGGGGACCAGAAGGGATCCTGTATACGGACATCTTGCGAAAAGGATACCTGGAACAAAAAAAGCATCGCCTGGCACATGACAGCCGGCAACACAAAGGACTTGCGTACACGCATTCTTAAAGACTTTATGTATAAAAAACTTAATGCAAAATTGCAGCTAATAGCTGGCCTCCCCTAGCACTAAATTAACCTGACATTGTACCGGATTGACGAATGTATTATATTACCCATTCAATATGCGCGCATGAAATTGTACAGGGAAAATATTATTCATGATCCCAACATCCTGGTGGTGAAGGAGGAACGCTTCACCGTGAACGAGTTCCCCCTGCATTACCACCCGGAATACGAGCTGATACTGATCCTGAGCGGATCGGGCAAACGCTTTGCAGGAGATAATATTTCGGAGTTTTCTTCGGGGGATCTTTGTCTTTTCGGGCCTAATCTGCCCCATACTTACAGCAACAAACACCTGGCGGGCAAGCGGGATATTCACCAGATCGTGATACAGTTCAGCGAAGATTTCCTGGGTAGGGGCTTTTTTGACAAAGCGCCTTTCAAGCAGATCAGGGCCATGCTGGACCAGTCTGCACGGGGTTGTACCTTTAGCGGCAATACATTAAAAGAAGCTGGGGCTTTGATACAATCACTGCTGCAGCTGGATGAAGCAGCCATGATCATTCAGCTGTTGTCTGTGTTGCATACCTTGTCCAGGTCTGCTGAGTATAGTTTATTGTCCAGCCGGGGCTTCAGCACGCAGCTGGACTATGTAGAATCCGAGCGTATGGGGAAAGTGCTGGATTATATCCTGAAGAATTTCCGGGAAGAGATCACCTTACACCAGATCGCTTCCGTAGCCTGCCTTTCGCCGGAAGCGTTTTGCAGGTACTTTAAGAAATATACCCGCAAAACGTTTTCAGAATTCCTGGCAGAAGTACGCATCGGTCATGCGTGCAAGCTTTTGCAGCAGCATACCATGGGCGTGAACCAGGTAAGTATTGAGTCCGGCTTTAACAACATCTCTTACTTCAACCGCAAATTCAAGTCCATGATGCAAAAGACGCCGGTAGAATACCAGAAGGCCTTTATCAGAACGGATGATGCCGCAGTCCACCATCCACAACTGCAACGGAACCGGTAATATAACGGGCGCGCGGTGATACCAGGAATACGGCCATATTGGCCATATCTTCCGGCTCACCGAAATCTCCCAGGGGAATCTCCTGTGCAGCAAATTGCTTACGTTCTTCGGCATTGAAGAAACGGCGGATGTTCTCTGTATCGATCAATCCCGGCTGCAGGCTATTCACCCGGATACCGTACTGGCCCAGTTGTCCGGCCAGCTGTTTAGACCAGCTTACGATCGCCGCCTTAGCCACTGCTGATACATTCACCGAGCGGAGCTCATAATTGCTGACCAGGTTCAGGATTACGCCCTGCCTGCGTTCCATAAAATGCGGCAGTAAAGCTTGCGTAAGCTGCCGCGGACGATCAAAATCCAGTGCCATGGAGTTTGCCCACGCATCTTCGGGCCCCACTACATCGAGCGGACAACTACGCCCTGCGTTATTAATGAGTATATCTACCTGTCCAAGCTTGTTCAATGCCGCAGTGGCGATCTGCTGCGGCCCTTCAGGCGCCACAAAATCCTGGACAAAGGTAACAGGTTCCGCGCCGCCGGCGGCAATCACTTCTTCTTTTAAACTATTCAGTAATGCTTCATTCCTGGCAGTAGCAAAAACCCGTACGCCTTCATTGGCCAGTTCCTTTACAATAGCGCGGCCAATGCCCTGGCTGGCGCCTGTTACTACAGCAGTTTTTCCTTTTAAGTACAGATCCATAAATCCGGTTTTGAAAATTTCTTTGCAAAACTAGGCAGCGGCCCCTAATTTTATGACAGTACAATTAATTGTGTGGTACATACAAATTTGTAAGTAATGGCGGCCAGGAAGAAAAATTCGACCTATACACGTAACGAACAATGCATCATTGACTGTGATCTCACCTATGCGGTTTACATGCTCGGCGGCAGATGGAAACTGCTCATACTGGATAAGCTGAAGCATAAGAAACTCCGCTTCGGCGAGCTAAAAAAGGAATTCTCCTATATGTCTGACCGGATGCTGACCCTGCAGCTAAAAGCACTGGAGCAGGATGGTCTGGTTAAAAGAACGGTATATGCAGAAGTGCCGCCAAGGGTGGAATATGAGCTGACAGAAACAGCATTGGAGCTGGGGCCTATCTTAACACAATTGAGCGAATGGGGAGGAAAGCATAGGGAAAAAATTTTCCCCCTCCCCTAATGTCATCCTTCCCGGGCATTCTTTTTACATTTGCCGCAAATCTTTCCTATGTACGCAAGAAAAATCCCGGAACTGCTGGACTGCGGCCTGGCTGTAGCGATCAAAGTGATCGGTGGTAAATGGAAGGCCTGGATCATTGATTGTATCCGGCGTGGGATCCAACGCCCCAGCGCCATCCACAAGGAAATGCATGAAGTGAGCCCGCGGATCATCAACCTGCACCTGAAAGAGCTGGAAGATTACGGGATCATCTACAAAGAAGTATATGCCGAAATTCCTGCCCGGGTGGAATACCGGTTCACCGAAGTAGGCGAAAGTGTGTTGCCGGTAGTAGATGTACTGGAAAAATGGGGAACGGAGAACAAGGAATATATCCAGGGCAACCATCCTGAATATAAGGCAGATTCCTGCGCTTATCGCCGGGAAACGGTTTAGAAGAATAACGTACGCTTACCCCTCAACTTCCTTAACCCTCCAAGGGTTTGGAACCCTTGGAGGGTTGGATTAGGTTGGGTTAGGCCGGTTTCGGTTGCGTTGATGGTAACGGCCACTCCGCACTATGCCGTTTGTCTCAGCACTTTGATCACCGCCGCATGTTCCTCCTGGCTGTAGCCCGCATCCATCGTCCGCTTGAACAGGTTAGCCGCAAACTCAGGCAGCTCGCTGTTGATACCAGCCTCCTTTGCCTGCTGTACTAATAATAAAAGATCCTCCCCGGTAGTTTTCACAGTGCTCTCAGGATCGCTGAAACGGCCATACTGGATCACTTCGCCCATATGCTTTAATTCAGCGCTCAGTATCGGTGAGATCTGATCCAGCAGCACGCCCAGGTCTGCCGGTCGCAGGCCTTCTTTTTCAGCTACCAGCGCGCCATGGCAAAAGCCGATCCAGCTACCGGCCAGGTAAGCCAGCACTGCGTGAAAGAGCCCTCCGGAAGCACCCGGCTCAGTACCCAGGTATACTACATTTCCTGCCAGCGCCCGTAGCACCGCTTCCTGCTGCTGATAAATAGCCGCATCGCCGGATACCGAAATAGTAGCAGCATCAGTACCCATCTGCCTGGGCCAGGCCATGATATCGCCATTCAGGCAATACGCGCCTTGCCCCCTTGCCCAGGCTTCCAGGTCACGGGCGTCTTTGGGAGTACCGGTGCTGAGCTGCAACAGCGTACGGCCACGCAAAGCCGCTACTGCGCCATCTGCTCCCAGCACCATACGGGTGGCTTTGTATTCTGATAAACATACTACTATTACCTCGTTGGCCGCTATAGCTTCCCTTACGTTTACAGCTGCGATAGCGCCTGCTTCTACCAATGGCTGTGCCTTTGTCATATTCCTGTTCCATACTGTCACCTTAAATCCTTTCGAAACCAGTGCCCGTGCCAGTGCTGCGCCCATAGCGCCTAAGCCGATCACTGATACGCCCCGACGGTTTGTTGTTGCTGTCATCATCTGTTGTTTTGTTTGTTTGAATAATGAGCGCAAATTAGCCACCATGGAGACAGGCGCCAATACAGGAAAAAAGATTCCCCTGGGGGAAAATTTATTCCGCATGAACGGGTTAACGAGAGAAATAATCCCTGGTTTATTTGAAAAGATTATATTTGTAGATAAGCGGGCTTTTCAATTAAAAGCCCAGCATCCAGGAGTACATGAAACACAAAACACGTTTGTCATAGCCAATAAACCGTCCCTATAATTCAGTGAAGTTCAAGATGCTTTGTAGCATTTACCGAAAATTTCATTTGTAGCTGTAGACCATCGGTTAACCTTTATTATGAAAATCAGGAATCCCAATTCTCGTTTTGACCTTGACATCAAAAGAAAAGACCACGTCCTTGAAGTGGGCAGCGGGCATGATCCGCATCCACGTGCCAATGTAATAGTAGATAAATACCTGGACGATAACACGCACCGCAGCGGCAATATAAAAACGCTGGACAGGCAGCAGTTTGTGCTGGCAGACGGAGAAGCGCTGCCCTTTGCATCGCAGGCTTTCGATTATGTCATCTCTACCCATGTCCTGGAACATGTAGAAGATCCGCATGCCTTTCTACAGGAGCAATTCCGGGTGGCCCCGAAAGGGTATCTTGAAACCCCTTCATTGCTGGGAGAGTACCTTCATCCTAAAAGAACGCACAAGTGGGTGTTGCTCGAAATACAGGACAAACTGGTGCTGGTAGAAAAAGACCGTATATTCCTTCCCGGTAGGCTGGACTTCGGTGCGCTCTTCCAGGAATATTTTCCCAGGAACTCCATCGGCTTTAAAATAATGCAGCGTACGCACCCGAATCTGCACACGATCAGAATAGAATGGGAAGATGAGCTGGAGTACATCATCAACCCGGATGATGCTACCCTTATGCAGTATTTTGAGCAGCCCTGGAATACTGATATGATACAGCATCAATTCCCCGGCCGCTCCCTGGGAGGTGAACTGGCAGCTGCTACACGGGCCTTTGCAGATATATGCGTAAGCGTTTTTAAGTCCAGGATGATGAAGTGAGACCTGCTGTGGCTTAATCCCTGCCTATACACCTTTCTTCACCTGTTCTGCTTCATCCGGCAGGTAATGTTCATGCGGCTGTACCTTTTTTGCAGCGGTTTTAGTCATTCTCATCTGGAAGACATCCACCAGCAATGCAAATGCCATTGAAAAATAAATGTAGCCTTTTGGAATATGCGCGTCTATCCCCTCGCCGATCAATGCAAATCCTATCAGCAGTAAAAAGCTCAAAGCGAGCATTTTAAACGCAGGATGCCTGTTCACAAAACCGCTCACCGGCTCAGCTGCAAATAGCATGATGCCCACACTCACCACCACGGCTATATACATTACCCATAACTGGTCCACCATTCCCACGGCCGTAATAATACTATCAACTGAAAACACCAGGTCAAGGATGAGGATCTGCCCGATAGCGCTGCTAAAGCTGGTTACCTTGATCTCCTTTGATTTATCACCCGGCTCTCCTTCCATTTTATGATAGATCTCTGAGGCGCTCTTGTACAGCAGGAACAGGCCGCCACAGATCAGTATCAGGTCTTTCCCTGAAATGCCTACTGACAGGATGGTAAACAGGTCTCCTTCCAGCTTCAGTACCCAGGAGATGACCGTCAGCAGTAACAGGCGCATCACCATTGCCAGCAAGAGGCCAACCCTTCTGCCTTTCTTTTGCTGATGTACAGGCAGGCGGGATGTAACGATGGAGATAAAGATGATATTATCTATACCCAGCACAACTTCCAGCAGGATCAGCGTTAGTAATGCGATAACTATTTCCATGTACCCCCCGCTTTTGCAATCCACTCTTTTAATAAATCACTGATAGCAGCCTGCGTATTCTCCGTCAGGGCACAAACGATCGTGAGCCGCTGGTCCTCCGGGTCCTCCCAGTGTTCCAGCAACTCCTCTCCCTCAAATGCTTCCTGTACGATCTTCATGACGTCTCCCGTCTTCAGGGATTGCGCTGAAAAAATAGGATTGCCATCCATGAATCTGGTACCGTTACTAAAAGCGGTATTATAATATGGATATTGCCAGTCCTCCGGCTTTTCACCGGCAGCTTTCAGCAGATCTGTAAAATGATCTTTCCAGTATGCTTCTAAGGAGAAATACTCCTTTTCATCTGTCAGGAAATTATCGTACATCTTTATCTTGTTTGAATGGATACTAAATTACGCCTATTAATTCACTACGCCTGCTGCGCCGCCGCCTCCATTAGCGGGCGGGTCCGGCACAAATGCTTTACCGGTTTTAACTTCGATATCTACCCTTTCATGCTTGGTGCCCTGCACCATGAAGGTCCGGCTCACAGGAGCATCTACGCCGCCTGCCTTGCCTGCATCATTGATAAATTTACGTGCTTTGGCAAATGCCTGCGCTCTTAATTTCCGCTCTGCATTTGACAGCTTGCTTTCCAGCTCATCCAGCATGGCCAGGCCTTCCGATACGGTGGGTGGTGTGTCTCTTGCCCATGGCACCGACTCTTCCAGCTTCTGGCCTTGTGCCTGTACCCTTCCCCTGCAGGCCTCGCTTGTTTTCTTCAGCCCGAATACATCCGCCCAGGCATTCGGGTCATGTACATAACTGTACAATTGATGCCCGCCATTCAGCCGGATAGGGTCCTGGCTGATGTAATTTCCTTCCTCCGGGCTATAATACCGGAAACGGTTATAGTACAAGCCCGTTTCGAGGTCCTCATACTGCCCCGGGTAGCGGAAGGGCACCAATGCACGATCTCCCTGCAACTTACGCAGCTTTCCATAGATATCCAATTCACACGCCCATATGTTCTCTCCTGCTTCATCATATACCTCTACAGGCGTGCCCAGGTGATCGGTGATAATAGAATACCGTTCACCACGGATGATCTTGGCCGCAGGCGCAAAGGTACCTTCATCAATTACCCAGGTGGCCAGCGTTTCCGGAGGCACCGGTTCGGGGTGGTTTTGCTGCACATCTCCCAGTTCGTCTATGGTGATGACCGGCCGCTGTTTTTCAGGATAGGTCCATTCATGCAGGAGCACATGCCCGTCCCATATAAAACGCGTCAGCTGGCCGTTATAAGATTTCTCAATCCGCCGCCCCAGCGCATCATAACGGAATACCACTTCTTTCCCATCAGGGCGCAGCACACTTTTGAGCGCACCATTGCCGTACCAGTTATATTCCCATACTGCGCTGCCCCCGGCTGTTATTTTTCTCGCCAGGTTTCCTTCCTCATCATAACTGAAACGGGCCTCCGGTGTTTCCAGCAAGCGGCCACCGGGAGCATATTTACGATCCCTGCCGGATTGCGTTCTGTACAGGTTACCCGCTTTATCGGGCAGGCGGTAATCATACTGTCCATCCTCATATTGTGCCCAGGCCAGGTTGCCAACATCATCATGCCTGAATGTTACCATACCGCCACTGAGCGCATTTGTAAATTGTTTCAGGCGCTGGTTGGCATCCCAGCGGTAGTGGCGGCGCCGGGTAGTTCGGTCACCGCTGTTGACGGTATGGCCGGAGGGCATGCCGGACAGCTCGTAACTCCAGCTGCTTTTAACGCCTCCGGGCAAGCTGCGCGCTATTTCCAGTCCCAGTGAATTACGTTCGATATGCACCGCCCAGGGATCCCCGATTCCCTGGGCCATGGCGGCCAGCCCCGTCACCTTGCCGGCCGCATTTCGCTGCAGGCGTATATCGGCTCCCAGGCTGCTGCTAATGTGGCTACGACGCCCGTCAGCGCCATATCTGCTGCTAACGGTGTGATCGTTCTGCCATTCCTTCACAACACGTCCCATTACATCACGCTGCAATTTGAGGGTGCAATGTTCGTTGACCGCTTCCACCAGCAGGCCGTCACGATCGTAGCTATAGGTTTCCCAGCTGCCATCGCTATGCTCCGCGCGGGTTAAGCTGCCATTGAAATCATATTCGTATTCCGTCCACCGTTTGCCCGGACGCTCTATTTTGATCACCTTACCGGCGGCATCACGCTGGTAATGACGGGAAAGGCCGTCAAAGCCTGTTTCCCGGATAATGTCGCCGCGCCCGTTACGGGTAAAACGGTACATGTCGCCATGCTCGTTCACTACACCCGTCAATTGCTCTTCCTTGTCGTATACAAAGTGTAGCTTAGCGCCGTTCTCTTCCCGCATTTTTATATTTCCCAGCGGCGTATAGTCGAAACGGATATCACGATGGTGATCTCTCAGCTTCACTATTTCCTCGTAGGCGTTATATTGCAACTGCACACGGTTACCATCCGGCAGCAGCACTTCAGTAGCGCGGCCTAGTGCATCGTAACGGAAATACTGTTCCTGCTGTAAAGGATTAACAGCTTTGGTACAATTACCCCAGGCATCGTACTGCCAGGTGGCACGTCCCGCATCCGGGAGGCTGAGTGCCGACAAATTATAGTCGTCATCATATTCCAGTACGCTGCGATGTTCCTGCTCATCTTCGACTTTACTAAGCAGGTTAAGTGCGTTGTAACGGAAGATAGTGATACGGCCGTCTGCCTCCGTAACGGTGTGCAGCTGTCCTTTATGTTGTTCTTTTTTATAGTAGATGTATGTACGGCTGCCGCCTTGCGGACTCGTGCTCAATAACAGCCGGCCATCTGCATCATAGCTGAAGGTATAGGCGCTGCCATCTGCCTGTTCTATACGGGTGCAGTTGCCCCGTTCATCGTAGGAATAACCGGTTACGTTGGCTTCCTCATCGATCTCCCGGTACACTTCAAAGTGATCGGTATATTCCGTAAAACGGGAATTACCCAGCGGGTCTTTGACCTGTGTGATAACATGATCAGGCGTATAATAGTAGGTGGTAGTTTGACCAAGGCTGTTGGTTACCAGGTTGTATCCTTCTTTGGGATGATATTCGATCCATCCTTCTAATATACCGCCGTCGCCCCAGGTATGGACGCAGCGGCCTTCATGATCGTATTCCCAGTAGAATGTTTGTCCGTTACGGTCGGTTTTGGCGGTCATCCGGTGTTGGTGGTACTGCATACTGGTAACCTGTCCTAACGGGTCTGTGATAGCCGACAGATCACCACGCTCATTGTAGGAATAACGCACCAGCAATTGTTCCTGTCCGCGATGCTTTGCTGTCACGCTGGTAATACGGCCCCCGCCGTCATTTTCCATTCGCAGTTGACGGCCAACGCTGTCGGTCAGCTGCACCAGGTGCCCCTTGCTGTTATAGTGAAAGCTGATCATAAAACCGGCTTCATTACGGATGGCATACAGGCGATATTGCTGATGGAGCTTACGAAAATGATACGACCGCCGTTCCAGGTGGTTGAACAGCACGTATTCATCCAGGTCTGTACGGGTTAATGTTAATTTCTCAGAACGATTGTATTCGCTGTTGCCCGGATAAGGCAGATAATCAAATATCACACTGCGGCCATCGCCCAATAATACACCACAGGCATCTTCGGCTGCAAATTCCAGCAGCCGCATGTCAAAGCAAAGATGCGTGCCATGGCCCAATAGGCCGTGATGGTCGCTATCGCTGCTCCAGGAGCGGGTCCATTGCAGGGGGATTGGTCCGGGTAGCTCGAAGTCGGTACCGTCATATACTACAATGCCTTGTACCAGGTCTACCGGCTCAAAACCGAGCTTACAAAGCAGCTGGCTCAGCTTGTCGCTGCCGCCTGCCTTCTCCTGCCGCGCCAGGTTGAAATCGCTGATCTTTCGTTTGGCTTTTTTACCTGCTTTTCCTACCAGCTTCAGGCCTTTGCCCAGGCCTTTCATAAGGGCGCCAAATCCAAATGACATGACAATATTAAGTAAAGCTCCCGCCCAATCCGGTACAAAAGGGCCGCCTACCATCACCGGTTTGCCATAAGACAAAGGAATGGAAAAAGAAGTAGGCAGGTACATGCTGGGCATCGGCTTGAACTTTTTGCCGGGCTCAATGGATAAGGGGATACCAATATCGTTGCAGGTCATCAGCATGTGCCCGGAGGGACTGAAGAGGTTCCCTTCCACCTTCACCGTTTTGCTGCCAAAGAAATTCACGGAGTCGTGACCGATCAGGGGCGCCAACAGGAAAGGGCCGCCCATGGGAATGTGGAAAAGGATGATAAAAATGCCGCTGGTATCGCTTTTACCGCGTGGTACATGATTCACTTTAGTGCTGGCGCCTAAGAAAGGAATATAATCCATGGGATCCACCACCAGGCCGATATACGGGTGTGGCAACGGAATGGGAAAACCGAACAATAATACAAAATGAAGATCCAGTCCGATTACCGGGATGAAATGCTTATTGCTTACGAGCATGATTCAATCTGGGTTACAGTACACAAATACCAGGTGCAGGGAAAATGGACAAGCCGTGGTTAACAAAAATTAACGGCCGCTGTAATATACAACATTTTACATTTTAGCTACCTTCAACTTATGAAACAGTTCATCCTCCCCATACTCCTTTGTTGCTTATCTGCTGCTGCCCAGGCCCAGCAACGCGACCTTCCCCCTGCCATTGACCCCTCCGGGTACTACCTGTTCTACCTGCACGGCGGTGTAGTTACCGTCAAAGGCGATAATGCCATCAATGATCCTGTGCCGCAGTTGGCAGGGCGTTTCTTATCTGTTATTGAATCATCGGATAGTCATGGTACCTGCGCCGCGATCTTCAGGGACCGTAAAGAGATTAAAGATTTTCATGAGATCAAATTAAATACCGGCTTAGATCATGGCTTTCTTTATAAGCCCTATGCTGCCTGGTTGAATCCTGTGTTGCAGTGGTTCCGGATCTATGCCACAACTTATCAAGCCAGGGAAGCAGTGGCGATTAACGGGCACTGAGGCCTGATTCAACCTGCGGTGGAGGCGATACCTGAGTTGATACGATAACACCCGGCATACTTTGTTCCGGTTCCTGCTTATTTTTTATCATTTGTAAAATTTTCCCTCCCCGCAACTCACGAACTTGCAGGCATAAAATCATTTAACCGTGAACTGGATCATTTTAATTATCGCTGGCTTGTTTGAAGTAGCATTTACCTCCAGCCTTGGAAAAGCGAAGACATCGGAAGGTATGGCAATGTATCTTTGGTATGGCGCCTTCCTGTTCTCCTTAGTTGCAAGTATGCTTTTACTGATGAAAGCAACACAGACCCTGCCACTGGGAACCGCCTATGCCGTGTGGACAGGCATAGGCGCAGTAGGGACTGCCCTGATGGGCATCCTCGTATTTAATGAGCCTGCTCATTTCTGGAGACTCTTCTTTATTATAGCATTGATAGCTTCTATCGTGGGACTGAAAGCAGTGTCTACCCATTAGGCATTCCGTTCTTTGCATACTCATCGTGACGGCGCCACCAGACACCTTTCGTCTCGTTGCGCCCTTTGGGAGCGCGGTCCAGCCACTGGTACGCGCCCCAAAGGCTATCCAGTCCGCGCGCATAGGCGGAATAAGCATGATAGACCACGCCGTCTTCGAGTACAAAGGTGCTCATGCCCGGCCTGTCACGATGATATGTAGAGGCATCCGTTCCGCACATAGCAGCAAATTTGTCTTCGGCCTCATGGCCCCCGCCGTCCTGGCCCCGGCGCCATTCAAATCCCTTTTCGTGGCGGTAATTATAATCCACTCCCGCGCGCTGCTGCTCCTCGGTGAACCACACGTTGAAGTCGGCATTGAAATCATTGCCCTGCGAGGATGCCCAGGGAAATGTCCACCCCATCCTTTCTTTATACTCCTGCAGCTTATCCAGCGATGCTCTTGACACTGCCCAAAGCATCACATCATGATTGGCCAGGTGAACGGCAATCCCGTTAAAACCATCCGCGATCATAGAGCAGGAAGGACAACCTGCCGTGTAATCCGGCCCAAACATAAAATGGTACACCAGCAGTTGTGAGCGCCCCCTGAAGAGATCAACCAGGGAGGCTGGTCCCTCATCTGTGTCAAAACGGTAATCTTTATCGATCCGTACCCAGGGCAGCTCCTGCCGCCGTAATGCGAGCTCATCGCTTTGGCGGGTAAGCTCTTTCTCCGCTCCCAGCAGCTCCAACCTCGCGGCAAGCCACTCCTGGCGTGATGCAATCTTGTGATCTGAATGTCTGTTTGCCATGGTTGTAAAATTTAACATTTATACCATGAAACAAAAATAACCCCTAATTTGTAAGTAAGCGGGGGCTAAAATAGACTTTGCAATGGGCCGGTTTAGACGTATAGATTTAAACTATTAAAAGATAGAATCAATTGATTCTGATTATATCTTGAATGTCATAATTTTATTGTTCTGCACCCAGATGCAAGGTAAATATTCACTCAACACTAAACTTATAAAAATGGGAAACGAATCAAAAGACATCAGCAAATGCCCGTTTCACAATGGGAGTATGAAAGCCAATGTTGGCGGTGGCGGTACCAGGAATCGGGACTGGTGGCCTAACCAGCTGAAGCTGAACATCCTGCGTCAGCACTCCTCCAAGTCAAACCCGATGGGTGAAGATTTTAATTACGCCGAAGCATTTAAAAGCCTCGATCTGGAAGCGGTAAAGAAAGACCTGCATGCACTCATGACAGACTCTCAGGACTGGTGGCCGGCAGACTTCGGGCACTACGGCCCTTTATTCATTCGCATGGCCTGGCACAGTGCAGGTACCTACCGCGTGTTCGATGGCCGCGGCGGCGCAGGCTCAGGACAGCAACGCTTTGCTCCGTTGAATAGCTGGCCTGACAACGTAAGCCTCGATAAAGCACGCAGGCTGCTTTGGCCCATTAAACAGAAATACGGCAACAAGATCTCCTGGGCCGACCTGCTCATCCTGACCGGTAATGTTGCACTGGAATCCATGGGCTTTAAAACATTTGGCTTTGCCGGTGGACGTGCCGACGTCTGGGAACCGGATGAAGATGTGTATTGGGGATCAGAAAACACCTGGCTGGGTGGCGACATACGGTATGCCAACGGATCTCATGGTGTAGTAGAGAATCATGGCGTATTGGTATCAGACGATGATCCTGATGGCAAGATACATTCCCGCAACCTGGAAAAACCCCTGGCCGCCGTACAAATGGGCCTGATCTACGTGAATCCCGAAGGACCTGATGGTAATCCCGACCCGATAGCTGCTGCCAAAGATATCCGCGATACGTTTGGCCGCATGGCAATGAACGACGAAGAAACAGTGGCGCTGATAGCAGGTGGCCACAGCTTCGGCAAAACCCATGGCGCCGCGCCTGCCACCCACGTAGGTAAAGAGCCTGAAGGTGCCGATATTGAACACCAGGGCCTGGGCTGGAGCAACAGCTATGGTTCCGGTAAAGGCGCCGACACCATTACCAGCGGCCTGGAAGTGATATGGACCAAAACACCCACCAAATGGAGCAATAATTTCTTTGAGAACCTCTTCGGCTTTGAATGGGAACTGACCAAAAGTCCTGCCGGAGCACACCAGTGGGTAGCTAAAAATGCAGAAGGTTTCATCCCTGATGCATATGACAGTTCAAAGAAGCACCTGCCTACCATGCTGACCACCGATCTTTCCCTGCGGTTCGACCCGGTTTATGAGAAAATATCCAGGCGCTTCCTGGAACATCCTGAAGAATTTGCAGACGCATTCGCCCGTGCCTGGTTTAAATTAACACATCGCGATATGGGGCCCCGCGAGCGCTACCTGGGACCTGATGTTCCCCAGGAAGAGCTGATCTGGCAGGATCCTATCCCGGCTGTTGATCATGAATTGATCAATGAAACTGATATCGCCTCCCTGAAGGAAAAGGTACTGGCTTCCGGCTTGAGCATCTCCGAACTGGTATCCACTGCATGGGCCTCTGCTTCTACTTTCCGTGGTACCGACAAACGCGGCGGCGCCAACGGTGCACGTATCCGCCTTGCACCGCAGAAATACTGGAAAGTAAATAACCCGGCACAGCTGCAGAAAGTACTGGATAAACTGAAAAGCATTCAGAAAGAATTTAATGCTGCGCAATCAGGCGGTAAGAAAATTTCACTGGCAGACCTGATCGTGCTGGCTGGTTGTATAGGCGTTGCAAAAGCAGCGAAAGACGCAGGCCACGACATCATCGTTCCCTTTACTCCCGGCCGCATGGATGCTTCACAGGAACAGACCGATGTGGAGTCAATGGGATACCTGGAACCTATTGCCGATGGTTTCCGCAACTATCGCAAAGCCTTCCCGGTTGCTACAGAAGCATTGCTGATAGATAAGGCACATCTGCTCACGCTTACAGCGCCTGAGTTAACAGTACTGGTAGGCGGTATGCGGGTATTGAACACCAATTATGATGGTTCAGGAGATGGTGTGCTCACCCAACGCCCCGGCCAGCTGACCAACGATTTCTTTATCAACCTGCTCGATATGAACACCGCATGGAAAGCAGTATCCGCAGATAAAGAGCTCTATGAAGGCAGCGACCGCGCCAGCGGTAAAGTAAAATGGACCGCTACCCGTGCAGACCTGGTTTTTGGTTCCAACGCAGAGCTGAGAGCCATTGCCGAAGTGTACGGAAGCGCAGACGGTAACGAGAAGTTTGTAAAAGACTTTGTAGCCGCCTGGAATAAAGTAATGAACCTTGACAGATTTGACTTAGCTTGACCATATATCCAGTAAGTATAGCCAAAAGCAGCCTCCTTCACCGGAGGCTGCTTTATTTTTGTTACTTTTACCACTGTTAACACTCCTTACCTTATGAAATACGTAGCCACCGTCTTTGCCATCGGGATCATTCCCCTGTTTTTTTCATGCAAACCATCAAACGAAAAAAAAGCTGCCATAACAAATAAGGATGACAGCACGAAGGCCTACATGAATGCTGTTCCTGCAGAATACAAAAAAATAGATGGTTATGCCTGGTTTATAGGGAAGTATTAATCCTCTTATTGCGCGTCTTCCTTTCCGTCATTGCGAGAAGCAGTAAAGCCTTTTGTGCGCGGGGCGACGAAGCAATCTTTTAAAACACTCTTCTAATCGTTAAAAGATTGCTTCGGCCTCGCTCCCCGCAAGGGCTGTGCACACAGCCTCGCAATGACGGCGATGAAGACCTGACGATGTAACATCAACGCCATCCCCGCTCGCAATGACGGGAATGGAGATCCCGACGATGCAATACCAATGCCATCCCCGCTCCCGTGGCCGATATCAAAAAATTATCAAACGCCATATCCGCAGCATGCGTCCTTATACCCGCTTTCCCACTTATTATCGGCGACGGATCCGTATAATCGATCACCGGCGTCGCCATATCATTCAGATAGATCTTGATATTAGCCCCATTCAGCACCGCACGGAGCTTATAAAACTGTCCCGCAGTAAGCGCCTGCGACTTATAGGAAAGCGAGGTCCAGTTGTAGTTCTGTTTGCCCAGCACAATACCACCTGCTTCTATACCTGCATAATACCCCTGAAAATAATCAGAGCTGATCGCCGTAGAATTACCAAATTCTGCTGCCGCCGGATTACGTACCCGGAAGATGAGCCCTCCATTCCCCGATGCAGGACATTGCACATCTGCTTCTACCGTATAATCTGTCCAGCCTACATTCCCCATGGCGCGTTTGCCAAAGCCATTAATAGTAGCCTTGCCGGATGAAATAGCATAAGCGCCGTTGTCATAATTCCATAAGGTGGAGAAAGTGCCGGAATCGAAATTATCTGAACCGCCGGGCACTGTTGTAGCGCCTGATTCAAATTTCAATGTAGCAAAATCAAACTCTCCTTCTACTGTCTCTAAACGGATGGTATGATTGCCTGCCGGGAGGTTCAGATTTTTCAATACAGCCGTACGCCAATTCGTCCAGGCCCCCGTAGCAGGAATAGACACGATCCCGGAAACAGCTGCTCCGTCGCAGTATACACGCACTTTACAGGATGTAAAAGTAGTAGCATATCGCAAGCCTAAATGATAAGCGCCCGCTGCCTGCACATTTACATTATACTGGTACCATTCACCGGTCTGGTTCCAGCCGATGTTCTCTCCACCTTCTTCACAATCGCGGATATCTACATTTTCCGCCCGGTATTTGCCACCTGTATTTCCGCTTGTCAGGTCGTGATAGCCAACACCCTCTCCGCCTTCATTATAATGCACCGCGGGGATAGTCCCCGGCACCGGTTTATAAAAGCTGAATACTCCGCTGCCATTTACCTTATTGCTGAAAGCAGTATACCCGAAATCCGCATGATCATGCCAGGTAGTAACACCGATCTTACCGCCTGCTGTGATGTTGGCAGTACGGGTAGATTTCAGCATGCCGTCTACATAGATCCTGAAAGTAGTACCTTCCTTTTCCACCCGTATCACATGCCATTTCTGGTAATCCCAGCCAGCAGGAAGGGGAATGGAATTTACGCCGATCGATGTTCCATTCACTTTGATGTCCGTTTCAAGTGTATTATTAAAACTGCTCAGCAATGCTGAACCAAAAGTATTTTCATCAATATAGGAAAACACTGCGCCAAAGCGGGCATCATCTCCTCCTCGGCCCATTTCCTTCATGTTAAATTCTGCTGTATAGTTGGCAGCGGAAGTAGCAGTAGTGATCTGCCGGTACCATTGCAAAGTGGTTTTATTATCCTGCCACATCAACTCCTGGTTATAGATCCCCCAGTTACCGCCATTGACATTGGTCCAGTTACCGCCAATAGCAGTCCGGTCAAAGCGGTCATAAAATGTAGGCAACGCAGGAGATGGCTGCGTCCAGTTAGTAGGGCCATATACCAGCAGCTTGTTACCATTAAAGCCCATGGGATCGATATTCAGCTTCCGGTTAGGCCCTACAATGCTACTGGGCCCTAAGAGATTATGATAGGCAATGAACCAGGTATCCAGGTCCGGGCCGATCACAGACCCGCTATGGCCCAAACCAAAGAAAGCGCCTTCCGTATTGAGCACAATCGGGTTATTATCACCAGCGGTATAGGCGCCTAAGGGCGCCGTGGCCGTGGCATAGTGCACGCGGTATCCCCTGCTGAAAACATGATTACCAGTATACGTCATGTAATACAATCCATTGCGTTTAAAAAGCGTAGAGCCTTCTGTCCAGCCGTTCAGCGATGTACCACCTAAGGTGGCCCCTGTACCACTGATCGATAGCGGGCCGCTCATGGTAGCGCCCTGTATACCGCTGCCGCCTGCATAGGTAAAATATAGCTGTGCATTATCGTCTATAAATACAGAACCGTCGATTGTGCGGCCCAGGTTGCCCGTTTGCACGGTAAATGGTCCTGTAGGACCGGGAGCTGAGAGGATATAATGCCCATTGCCTGCCGGTGAGGTATACATATAAAATGTACCGTTCCAATAGATCACTTCAGGGGCATAAGCGCCTTTGGATATGGTAACGGTATTGGCTACACAGAGCCCTTCATAGTTCCAGTTGGCCAGGTCCCAGCTGCTCCAGCATTTAACGCCAATTTGATCATCACGGGTACTGCAGTACAGGTAATATTTGCCCCTGAACTTGAGGATGTAAGGGTCTCCAATGCCGTATTCCCCCCACTCCTGCGGAAGGGTGCGCGGATTGGTCACCTGGCTGTAGGTTAACAGGGAGTAAATCAATAAGATAATGATCGTAGAAATGGTTTTCATAACAGTGAAATTTAGTGGCTACGCTAAATTTAACGATTACCGGGCTGGTGTGTTATTCATGGTTGATCAATATTTATTCGTTTCTTTTCAACCGCACCTTAAAATCTCCTTAAAATTAAGATAGAAAAGAGCGCCCTGGCAACGCAGCTGCGCTCCGCTGCGTATTCTCAAGCTACAGAAGTACTACATTTGCGAATGGACAACAGGTCCTCCCCAAAAAAATGATGATTGCAATAGCTTGGGATCATGCTTATTTACTCACCGCTTAACTCTGCAAAATGAAACCAACATCATCGAAAGACCTACGCCGTCTAAAGACAGGCCTGGTATGGCTATGCCTGCTACTTAGCGCGGGTTGCAAAAAAGTTGCACAGCATTTTATTCCCAATGACTACGAGCAGTTTAACCTGGTAGCCGATGTACCGGGTTATGGCGCTGCGCATATTGACTCCAATCTTGTAAATGCCTGGGGTATAGCAGCGGCGCCCAGCGGTCCGATCTGGATCTCTGCCGCCGAAACAGGCCTCAGTACCGTTTATGACGCAACCGGCCTTACCATACGGCCACCGGTGGCTATCCCCACCCCTACCGATTCAGTAGGCGGAGCGCCAACCGGCGTCATATTTAACAACACAACGGATTTTGCCATCCTCAAGGCGAAGGTGGCTACGCCCAGCCGGTTTATTTTTGCTACGGAGAATGGTACGCTGGCTGCCTGGGGAGGCGGCAATACAGCCACCATTGTAGCAGACAGATCTCCATGGGATGCCGTATATAAAGGGCTGGCCCTTGCAAAGGATGGCGGCAACAACTATCTATATGCAACGGATTTCAGAAATGGAAAAGTCGATGTGTTTGACAAAGACTTCAAGTATGTCAGCGGCAAACCTTTCCAGGATCCCGATATTCCAAAGGGATATGCACCGTTCAACATCAGGAATATAAACGGCTATCTCTACGTAACCTATGCGAAACAGCTCCTTCCGGATAAGGAGGATGACGAACCGGGCCCCGGAAATGGATATGTGGATGTTTTCTGGCCCAATGGTATGCTGGTGAAGCGTTTTGCTTCCAGGGGCGCCCTGAACGCTCCATGGGGGATCGTGATGGCTACCCCGGGGTTCTGCGCTACAAAAGATGTGATCCTGATCGGGAATTTCGGAGACGGAAAGATCAATATGTACTCCAGCTCCGGTATGTTCCTCGGTCCCTTAAAGCGGGGATGGCAACCGATTGTTATTGAAGGGTTATGGGGCCTGGAAAATCGCATTCCTATGACGGATCCAACACAGCTTTTTTTTACAGCTGGACCTCATGATGAAGAACATGGCTTGTTTGGATACCTGAAGAATAGTAATTGATGTAACAAAAAGTAAGCAGTCTTTCCCTACGGGGAGGAAGGGGAAAGACTGCTTCTGAAAAAATTGGTTAATAGTCAGCTATCAAGGGCAGCCTGCAGAGTTAACAATATAGTACTCCGCACTTGTGCTGCCATCAGACCAGCGGTAGTAGTAATAACACTTCCATTCATGTGTCGTGCTATTCCACTCGCTCCTGGAATAGATGATCTGTCCTGTTTCGCATACCCCGTTAATCAGCTTCTTATCTACGCCATCACAGCCGCGCATACTTGCCGCAGATGCTGGCTGCTGGATGAGCGACCTGGAGGGCACCACATGCTGCGCCTCGGCTGGCTGCAGACCCGGAACTGTTTTTAAGGAGATAGTCACCGCCTCACTGCTTTCTTTTGGGGCGGATGCTTTAACTGATGTACTTTGGGCCAGCGATACCTGGAGTAAGAGGAGCATGGAAGCCATGCTTAAGAATAGGTGTTTCATACGGGTTATTTTGATTGTGAATAAAAACTTACTGCTTGGGTTTACGCAAATTGGAAACAGTATCATAAGCAATCCCATATACTGACCTGCTACTAACACGATCACCATTGGCATTTATTATGCGCTGGATGGTGTCCTTTGGCGGTACGGGCGCAGTAACCGGTGAAGCAGGGTTCCACCATTCACTGGCAGCAGGCGCCACTAAAACAATGCCCACTGCGAGCGTTGCCAGCAGGCGAAATAAAAATTGCTTCATAAGTAAGGATCATTAGGGCTACTCCCTGCCTGTAACTTAAAAAACCTTTTTTTCATTTCAGCGACCGCAACCGGTATTGTTTATTAACGGTAGCTGTTTGTTTATTAACGGCCACCAAAATAAAAAAGCCGCTCCAAAATTGCTTTTGAAGCGGCCTGTTTTATTGCTGTGTACCTTACTTACACGGACAAATAAACGGATATTCCTTATTATCAATGATCGGCGGTATCCCAAAGAAATCATTCAACACTGATTCAGCAGTACAATACGCACCTTCCACCCAGGCCTGGTCATTAGAATACGCTTCTCCTACAATAAAAATATCCGCATCCGCGCCATCTATCAGCTGCGAAGGCTTACGGATCTTCTGCTGCACATCGCACACATCGTAATGCCCTGCATAAGCATGATAACCTGCATTAAACGGTGGTAATGACCAGTCCATGTATTTTGCCTCCAGCGGTTCCGGCACCATGGAATAATCTGCCTGCGGACCAAAATGCACCTGCGCCAGTTGCTTGCGTAACATCTTTACCATTACTTCCGGTACTTTACGCGGGCCTTCCAAAGGCTGATAGTTCTCTGAGATAGGCCTTTCACGCTGCTTATTGGGGCCGATCTCCAGCTCCTGCCAGAAACTGGCGAACTGCTCATCATCATAGGCTGCCAGCAGCCCGTATACCGGTTTATGGCTCTGGTCCAGCGCATTGTTCCCAAAATATACCACCTGGCGCACAGGCAGGTCCGTTACGCTGGGACCGATCGTATTACGCTCGGCGCTTGTCAGCAGCAGCTCCTCCTGTGGTACGGTCAGGCGTGCCTGGATGCAGATCTCAACAGCCTTGATAAAAGCAGGCGCCGATGCATAAGGCGTTTCCAGGATATTGGCGTCATTGCCCATGGCCGTGATATAAGCCGGCGGAAAACCATTCTTCTGCATTTGTTCCAGCACATCTTTCGTCACCTCATAGCCGCTGACCTGCGCAGGGTATGTAGGCGGATTCTTTGCATTATCTGCCCACCAGGGCTCATGAAAGAACATCCCTACTTTGTAGGAAGGCTGTAATACCGCAGATTCCAGGTACAGCTGCACTTTCCTATGATTCAGCACATCCAGTCCGTTATGGGTCTTATAGCGCGTAGCCTGCGCCACCAGCTCGATGGCATAACGGGGCATAGCCAACCAGGCGGCCGCCGTTGTTCCGCCGCCGGATTCCTTATTGGGATTTTCACGTGTGGCGGTGGTGTAGTGGATCACTTTATCGATCACCAGGATGGAATGTAAACGGGTATCCGGGTGGTAATCAAATTGTACGCCCTTTTCCTTTGCCAGCAGTAAAATCGCGTTAAAGAGAGCATTGAACATGCTGGAATACCCATGCGTAAGTGTACGGTATTCCGTGCCCGGAGTAAACTCATTATTAGCCTGGAAGGCAACGGCAGAGTTCCAGTTGATCACATTGGAAGTATAGCCGTTACCGTCAGAAGTATATTTATACCCTTCTGATCCCAGCTGATCAAACATCAGGTTCCAATAGCCGATATCTTTCAGGTGGTCGCCTTTCTTGAACACAGATGATTCAGGTAACTCAACCTTGATCTTTCCGTTACGATAAAAATCGCACCATTCCAACCTTGTCTGCGGGCCCGTATGAGCCGTTACAGACAGGCTCTCCACGATATTAAAACCGGTGTCCGGCGATACAGCCGCACCATAATTCTGCACATTGTAAGGCGCGGGGTTAGAAGAAGAAATGTCATTCAGGTACATGTTCTTCGTGCGCAGGTAGAACAAGGGATTGGTAGATTCATTGAAAGGCACGGAGAATTTCTTCAGGTCCAGCTTCTCGATAACAGTGGTCACCAAACGATGGCCGCCGCCTTTAGGCGTACCATCCCAATAGGAATAGCGCATACCGCCCAGTTCCAGGTAGGATTTTGTTTTATCGTCCTGGTAATGCCAGGTGCAGATCCGCGCGCCGGCCGCGCGGGTGCCGGGGTTCTCTTTGTTGAATTGATACTTGCCCCAGTCGTACAGTTCCAGCGTATCGCCCTGCTGCAATTGTTTGGCGGAAGCTTTTTCTGTATTGTTCAAGCTGTCGAGTAAACGCCACGCAGTATAAAGCCCTGCAGCGCCGGCTCCGAAGATGGAATACTTCTTTCCCATAGAATAGTGTTTTGAGGGTGATGATGTTAATAAGTGATTTAGCTTTCCGTACCGAGACGGTACATCTGACGGGGAAGGTCCTTTTCAGGGATCACTACTTCCACGAGCGCAGGTTGATTGGTGAGGGCCCATATCTGGGGCAATGCAGCATTCAGCTCGTCAATGGTGGTAACGCGGAAACCTGCTGCGCCAAAAGCCTGGGCAAGGGCCAGGTAATCCCATTTGGGCAGGATATCGAAGGTATCGAATTGATGTTCCGGGCCAGGCTGGAAAGAGGTGATATCTACATACACCTGTTCAATGGCATACACGGCATTGCTCATCACAAAGATCACCGCATTAATATTGTTCCTGGCCAGGGTAGAGAGCGACTGGCATACCATCATGAAGCCGCCATCACCGGCCACCGTCCAGGCACGTTTGCCACTGCCCAGCTGTGCGCCTGATGCAGCCCCGGTTTCATAACCGATGATCTGCCAGGCTGCAGAGGCAAGGAAACTGTTTTGAGCTAAACCATAGGCATTCGTGGCTACATACATAGCGGAGCTGATGCCCAAGGTCATGACAATCTGATCCAGCAGCTTATTCGTTTGCAGGAACTGCATGGAATGTTGGAAGAAACGGTTGTAGGTAATGGTTTGCGGACTGGCATCCCAATAAGGATCTGAATTAGACAGCCAGGGCTCGGGAAACTTAGGCTGCGGAGGCGCCGTTACACTCAGCGGATAGGTGTTCGCCCTTTTGAAGCGCGTTAACAGCGCGTCCATAAAATCCTCCATGGTTACATCCTTGTAGATAAAGTAGCCTGCCCTGATCTGCTCTGTAGTGGCCAGCACCATATTGGCATACTTGTTCTCAACAAACCAGAGGTAATCATCGGTGATGATCGTACCAAGTGTAAGGATACAGTCTGACTGCGCTACGATATTACGCACACTTTCAATGGAAGCCGCATCAGAATAAGTGCCGATAAACTTATCGCCTCCTTCATCCAGCACGGTTTTACCCAGGGAAGTAGTGGTGTACAGGAAACCGCTGGCGTCAATAAGGTCTTGCAGCAGACCGGATAAGCCATGACGCAGGATTTCCACCCCTGCGAAGATCAGCGGGTGCTGTGCCGTGGAGATCTGCGACCAGGCCTGATCTACCGCATTCGCCAGTGCCAGCGGATCACTGGTAAACTTCATCGGCTCCAATACTTTGTCGGGTGGCGGCAAACAAGGTTCGCCCCATACTTCTTTGTAGCATTCAATGAACACCGGTCTTTTGTACGTGATAGCAGCAATCAGCAGCTTATCGATCTTCTCTGCAGCACCGGCAGAAGTACTAAGTGTTTCCGCTGCAACAGTAACCTGCTTATACACTTCCTGGTCGGCGGCGATGTTGCCGGTTGAGTGATGGTACAATACATCGTACATCCTGGTGATCCGACGGGCATCTGCGCCGGGCGTGGCGCTGATCACCACCACGGGGCTGCGCTCCACATAAGCGCCGCCAATGCCATTGAGGGCGATGAAAGTGCTCACCCCATATTGCAGGGACACTGCCCCTAATCCTCTTGTACGCCCATAGGCATCGGCCGCGTAGCCGGCATCCAGCTCATTGATACAGCCGACCGCCGTTACGCCGTCAAAATGTTCCAGGGCCTGGGTAAAGTGCTTTACATAATCGCCGGGGATTTGAAAGACTTCCGTGACATTGAGTTGTTTTAACCGTGTAAGCAAATAGTCTGCAACGGTAAAAGATTGCTTTTGCATTTTTTTCGGTTTATGGAATTGAGGGAATACAGCGGTGTAACCGTTTTAAGATGGAAAACAGGGTATCATTATCCAGGGGATTTGTTGTGGTTGCATTCTACGTTTTCATACGGACTAGCTAGGGTCTTCTGTCTACTGGGATGAAGATAGTGCTTTTTAAACACCTGGAAAAAATAAAAGTGAAGAGGGGCAAGATTTATAAGATTAGTAGGCCAACATTTCCGTTATTAAGCAAAAACGCATTATATTATTATGTTATGATTTATTGCGTATATTTACGAGCTAACAACGATCGCATTAAATCGACATTATCCTAAATACCAATCACTTCTATTTTAGCCAATGAACTTTATAAACCGGATATTTCGTAGCAACATGGTTGACTGTCCAAGATGTTTAGGAAAAGGTAAAGTCACACCTTGGAAGATATTAAGCGGCTTAAAAAGGAATTATTCTGGAAGCCGGGAAAATGCGCATATTGCAATGGAATAGGAAAAGTGCCTCCCGACAGAATCGAAAAAATAAGTGCTGACTTCGAATATCTGACAACTGACTTACCTTCCTGGGAGAGACACAAGGTGATTAACGGGGATAGGCATGCACTGGAAAGAGCAGATGAATACAAAGAAGTAATCCCGGACATCTATGTTAGCAGTACATTGGACACCAGTCAACAAGACAAAAAACATACTAAAAGACGGAATTACAAAGTCAAAAAAAGGACTGTACTGCTTCCCTTTGACCGGGCACAAAGCCTTAGACAGGTGGTGGCTTTATTTTTTTAATCAGTGTAGAGCCAGGCAAAAGAAGAAGTACAACGGTATTGTGTTCAGGATCAAACAACAAGATTTACCTGCTTACTTCGGACACTGGATTGGCGCCACCAACCGGGATACCTTTAAAAAGGAAATCACAACCGTAAAACAGCTTAAAACAGAATTTAGGGAAACAGTCACTTGGCGGCTTGGTGAAATGCTTGCACAACAAGCCAACTTAGATAACGGCATCTATGACTATGACAAACGAATGGAACTGTATTTGAGGCTGGCAGACGAAGAGATTGCCAAATCCCCAAAGGCTTTGACAGACAAATTAAATGACCTTGGTTTCATGACTTTTGCCTTAGAAGATTACCAGGTCGTTTTGACAAACTCAATTCCTGCAAACAGGATCGTAAAACTTATCCCTCAAGGCAACGAGTTTGGACGAGTGCTGCGGCTGAAGAAGAAACACAACACATAACACCGCATAACAAACAGGGTGCCTCTTCTTTTGAGACACCCTGTTTTGTAATTATTCAAAAGGTATTCCCAGGTACTGAAGGTATTTATCCAGTACCGCTTTGTCAAACACCGGTTCCGGTATGCCGGAGCCCTGCATGAACTTATCCACGTTATCACGGTGCCATACATAGGTATCCTGGTAAAGCTCCACAGTAGAAAGGCCTTCATGCATATTATCCCTGAAAAGACTGGTCAGCGGATAAAGCCGGTTACTACTATCATCTTCCCATTGTTTGCGCCAATCTTTATAGGGCAGGGCCTGCAGGTTGAAACCATAGAGCTGTTTCAGGCGTTCAAAGAACTGCTCGAGCGTAAGGTTGGTATCCGGAGAGCAGATCAGGTTGAATTTCTGCCCGATGGCATCCTGCTTTTTGGTGATATGTACAATGGCTTTCACCATGTAATCCACCGTGATCAACCCTTCGCGCAATTCACGAAGGCTGGGATAAGAAGCATACTGCACACAGTTCTTCACAAGGCTGGCCCACCATTGGTAAGGGGCGCTGGCGCCTGATTGGCTGTGGCACATGGCATATCCCAGGCGGAACGTAATAACCGGTACCCCTGCTGCTGCAGCCAGGTCGGCAACTGCTTCCATTACCCACTTACTTCTTACATAGCCGATGTCTTTGCTCACCGCCAGCAGGTTCTGGGCAATGTCATCCGTTTCTTTCATGATGGTTTTGTGTGTAAAGACATGGCCCCAGCTATACACAGAGATGGTAGACAAGAGCGACAGGCATTTGGTTTTGCCGGTGGCGGCAAAGCGAATGATCTCGCGCAGGCCGTCCACATTGGGTTTTTTCATAAAAGAATAGGGCTCGATGAAATTTACCGAGCTGCCGGAATGATAGATCACTTCCACTTTAGCGGCCAGTTCCCCGTAAGGGCCGTCTGCAAGGCCCAGGAAAGGTTGTGCAAAATCGCCGGTGACAGGCACAATGCGGTGCCGGGTGTTTTCCGGTACAACAATATGGTAGGTAGAAAAAGCCTGGTGGATTTTTTCAAGTGCATGGTGCTCATCCCGTGCCCTGACAAGGCAATACACGGTAGCGCTGGTGTTGGCCAACAACTCCTGCAAGAGGTGAATGCCTACGAAACCGGTAGCCCCGGTAAGCAGTACGGCAGACTGACGCTCCAGCACAGCAGCATCAAAGGGTTGATCATATTGTACGCCGGGTAAGAGGTAGGCATCCTGCTGGAGCGACACATAAGGTTCCATATCTTCTTCCGGCATACCTTTTTCGCCGGTTTTGACCCGGTTGTCGATCATGGCTGCCAATGCCTGTAATTCGGGATATTGATACAGGTCGCGCAGGTACATCTTGACCTGGAAGCAGTCTTTAAGCTTTGTAATTACAGTGGCCACCAGGAGCGAGTCGCCGCCGATATCAAAGAAATTATCACTGTGATGAATAAATGGTCTTTCAAGGATCTCAGACCATATTGCTGCAACGATACGTTCTGTTTCATTGAAGGGCTCAACTGGTTCCTGGTAGTCGCGGGCTGTCTGGGCAGCGAGCGCCATCAGCGCGGCCCTGTCTGTTTTACCGTTGGCATTGACGGGCAGATCGCCGGCAACGATAAAGCGGGCAGGTACCATATACCCGGGCAGGTCTTGCCTGAGCTGTTGCCGGGCAAGGGCGATGCCCTGCTGTTCATTGGGATGGTCCTGCACAATGAAGGCCACCAGCTGTTTTTGCTGCCGGTTGTTATCTACCGCTATCACGGCTGCACGTTTTACATGCGGCGCCTGCAGTAAGGCAGCTTCTATTTCTCCCAGCTCCACGCGAAAGCCACGGATCTTTACCTGGTTATCGATACGTCCCAGGAACTGGATATTGCCATCAGGCAGACGGCGGGCCAGATCACCGGTGCGGTAAAGTCGCTGGCCGGGCAGGAAAGGATGCGGCACAAACTTGCTATCGGTGAGCACAGGGTTCTTAAAATAACCTTGCGCGATGCCGACGCCACTGATGCATAACTCGCCAACGGCGCCGGGAGCCAACAGCTGCAGGTTGCGGTCCAGTATAAATGCGCGCGTATTGGCAATGGGCTTGCCGATGGTGGGATAATACTGCCCCTCAACATCCACCACGTGATGATGGGTAGCAAACACGGTATATTCCGTAGGGCCATAATAATCGATCAGCTGATACGGAAGCCCCTTGGTAAGCACAGGCTTCAGTTGCTCACCGCCGGAAAACAGGTACTGGAGCGCCAGTCCGGGTGTCTCGCGGCTGAGGGCGATCAGTTCGGGGATCAGCACAGCCGGGCCGAATGCGTGTGTAAGCTGGTTTTTCCTATAAAATTCCATCAGCAGCCCCGCATGTGTTCTTTCCTCGTTATCGGCGATAAACAGGGTTCCCCCGGATAAAAGAGCCGACCAGCATTCCCATACGGAGATGTCGAACGCAAGGCCCGCTACGAGGGAAAGCCTGCTGCCACTGTTAACTGCATACTTTTCCTTGTGCCAGGCGATTAGGTGCTGAATGGACAGATGAGTGATCATCACTCCTTTGGGCTGCCCGGTAGAGCCTGAAGTGTAGATAATGTACGCCAGATCTGTTGGCGCAGGCATCCTGCCAGGCGCGGTAGTGGGTTGGTCCTGCAGGATAGAAAGCTTATCCAGGTAAACCACCGCCGTGTTGTGCACCTGGAAAAGCCTTGAGCCGAGCGATAACTGGGTGATGATCACCGGTGCTGCCACTTCTTCCAGGATGAAGGCCACTCTCTTGCCCGGATAGATGGCATCTACCGGAATGTAGGCGGCGCCTGTCTTAAGAATGCCCAGTACGGCAATGACCCATTCTGTTGAGCGTTCCAGGTATACAGGCACATAACTGCCGCTTGTTACGCCCTGCGCCAAAAGATAATGCGCCAGCTGGTTGCTCTTTTCATCCAATTCCGCGTACGTGAGGGAATGGTCCTTAAAAGACACCGCTATGTTATGCGGTGTGTCGCCTGCTTGTTTGACAAATGCGGAAACCAGTGTTTCGTGGGAGTTGTAATTTTCCCAGGTTGCATGCTCCAATAATTCGTTTGATTGCTGTTCACTAATGGTTGCAACGGTATCTTCCTGTTGCCCCTGCCAGTAATGATGGGTGATGTGCTCCATAAGATAGGTGTCATTTTGAGAGTTAAAAAAAGGGTTACATAAGAATGTGCCGATTCTTAGACGATGTACAGTTAATAAGTGCCCGACAGTGGAATGTGATGGTTACTCTAAAAAACACACGACCTGGGTACGCATTGAATTTACAACGTGGAGGTCCTTACTATGACTAAATTCCGATCAGCCGGCAAATTAGCTTTGTCTGTTGAAATGTGATCGCAGTGAAAAAAAAAACTTCGTTATTAAAACTGCTGTCCCGGCTTTTATTATATTATATTATTATACGTTATAATTTATTGCGTATATTGCGAATGCTGTTGCACATAACATTCTTATCCACAATTTAAACACCTGCAGATGCGCCTATACCTTCTAACGTTCTTATTCCTATCTACTTCACTCCTTTCATTTGGACAAGACAAGAATTACGAAAAAGGTTTAAAAGCTTTTGACGCTAAAGATTACGTAAAAGCGTTTAACCTCCTGAAACCATTCGCTGACGCAGGCGATTCAATGGCTGAATTTGCAATCGGCTTTTGTTATCTCAGTCCCCAACTAAACCTGAAAAACGAATCTTTAGCTGAACGTTACCTCATTAGTTCTGCTGAAAAGTATAACCCAAAATCGATGGGGCTTCTTTCTATTTACTACTTTCAAAAAGGAATAGAAAATGAAAAATTCAAAATTCAGGCATTGGTTTGGGCGGAAATAGCCGGAGCTTATGATCCTGCTTTCAACGCTACAACTACCAGGTTTCTGATCAGGCAATATCTGAATGAAGCAGAGCTGAATGACGCTAAAAAAATACTCGAGGAAAAAAAATTGAAATTTGATAAAATTAGTATTGAAACATTTCAGGAGCTCAATAAACAGGCTAAACCGGGCAATGAAAATTCTGACAGGGCCAGTATTCCCGAAAATAAGTATAACCTAATGAAAGACCCTTATTCTGATTGGGTTTACAGATGGAAGTTTGAGGGATTTGAATGCGATACAATGTATTATACTGCCCAGGTAGAAATAAGTATAATTGACTCGACGATAAATGCCATTAAACAAACCCTGTCATTTCAAAAATTTAATATAACTAAGGACGAACAAAATCATTTGATAAAAGAACTTGAACTGTTAAAAAGCCATAGATGGAAACCTAATATGTTTCCTTATTCAAGCTGTTTAGAGCAAAATGAGATTCAGGCAACTTTTAACAAGACCGAACATCTTCCAGCAGAAAAAGCGAAGAATATGTGTTCAATAGTTTACACCTTTTCAAAACCTATTTTTATTCGCAGTGGGACAATAGCATTGTATCTGGACCAAAAAAGGTATCGGACTAATTACACTCAACTGGAATTCGGTTTTTATACCCTTGAAAATAACAGATGGGAACAGGTTGCAAGCGCTTACAGATATTATGAAAGTTCAAAAAGATAATAATAATGTATATTAACGGTCGATGAATGTAGCGTATCTTCCGCCCGCTTTGAAAATTGCTGACTATGTTCAGGAAATACTCGTTATTGAAGACTACCGGGTAAGCACCTCCTTTGTGATGCCTCTGTTTGCCAATGGTAAGCCTACATTGCTTTTCCAGACGGCAAAAGGACAGATCGGCAATGCGACCAACAACCTGACGCTCTTCGGGCAAACGGTATTCCCAGCGACGCTCACTATCAGGGACGATTTTACCCTGATCGCCTATTTCTTCAAGCCATATACTCTCAACTCATTATTTGGTGTGTCGGCCCAGGAGCTGACGGACAGCCCGGTTGATCTGAACCTTTTGTCGCCGGCTATCAGGGCCAACCTCCAGGAGCAATTGCTGAACGCAGCCTCTACCAGCGAAATGATCACCCTACTGGATAATTATATCTTCAGCCTCACCACCAAGATCAAAACCGATATACAGATCATCAAATATGCGGTAGAGAAGATCGCCAGCGCACCTGCCAAAAAGAACCTGGTGGAAGTACAGCAGGACCTTCATATGACCAGCCGTACCTTCCAGCGGATGTTTGAGAAGAATATCGGCATTATTCCTACCCAGTACAGGCGGATCAGCCAGTTCGACACCGCTTTCCAGCAGCTGAGAAAGCTGCAGTTCAAAAATCTTACAGATCTTTCACTCAGCAACGGTTATTCGGACCAGAGCCATTTTATCCGTGCTTTTAAGGAATTTACCACCATCACCCCTAAAGAGTACCTCGCCCACCTCAAACCGGCCGCAAAATGAATTTTGTCACTTTTGTTCTATTTTTCCCTCCCACCCCTGAGTAATTTTGAACCATCAAACAAACACAAAAACACATCAATATGGCAAACAACATCTATCCCTGTCTCTGGTTTGACGGTCAGGCCCAGGCAGCAGCAAAGTTCTACTGTTCAATTTTCAGGAACTCAAAGATCAAGGCAGACAACCAAATGGTGGTGGAATTTGAGCTTGATGGCAAAAAGTTTATCGGTCTGAATGCAGGCCCGCAGTTCAAGTTCAATGAAGCAGTTTCTTTTGTAATAGACTGCGAAACCCAGGAAGAAATTGACTACTACTGGGAAAAGCTGACAGCCGATGGCGGCAGCGAAAGCAATTGCGGCTGGCTGAAAGACAAATTCGGCGTATCCTGGCAGGTAGTGCCTACTATTTTACCGAAACTGCTTTCCAACCCTGACAAAGCACAACAGGTAATGGAGGTTTTTATGAAAATGAAGAAGTTCGATATTAAAGCACTGGAGAACGCATAAGGGTCTTCCTCCTCCGTCATTGCGAGGAGCAGCGTAGCCAGGTGGGCGGGGCGACGAAGCAATCTTTTAACGTAATCTCTGCGAAAGATTAACTAAAAGATTGCTTCGGCCCGGCTGCGCACAAAGCCCGACGGTCCTCGCAATGACGCGAATGGTGTTACCTCCTTCGCTCCTTGCAATGAGGGGAATGAAGCCCTCGCAACTTACCTCCTGCTTTGCCCGGGTGGCATCCCAAACTTTTTACTATACGCCTTGCTGAAATGCTGCACAGATCCATACCCGAGCTGTGTGGCGATCTCCTTGATAGGCTCCCCTGTCAGCAGCTTTTCCCTGGCCTGCATCAATTTCACATCATTCAGATAGCCGTATACGGTATTATTGAATACTTCTTTAAACCCGTTCTTCAGCTTAAAGGTGTTCAACCCTACTATCTTAGACAGCTCCGTCAACGACGGCGGCTGCTCCATATGCTGCAGCAGGTAATCACGGGCCTGCCGGATACAATCCTTTTCATACTCCGATTTCAGCACCAGCCGCTGTGGCGCTTGCTGCGCCTGCTCAACCGACTGTGCCTGTAAGGCCAGCAATTCCAGGCACTTGGCCTGCAGAAAAAGCAGCTTCAGTCCGCCCTGTACCTGGCAATTCATAATATCGTTCACGCATGCCTGCATGGCCATCGTAGTGGGCAGGCTGGCGGGCGCCAGATCAGCTGGCCGCCTGGCCGCCACCTGGTCTGCAAAACGGCATAACACCTCACAGCTGTTTTTTGCCAGCTCCAGGAAATGACTGGTAGTGATATGTACTTCGAAGAATTTATACCCCCGTTTCCCCACGTGATTAAAATCAGCGATGCCGTCAAATTCAGGGACATAGCTCATATTCTGATGATGGGGAGTGAAGACATAAGTGCGGCCACTGGCCTCGTTGTGTATGCTGCTGTAACCTGCCAGGGAAAAATGTAGTTCTATGGTGTCTGGCAGGTCAACGCCGCGCATCCGGATCCGCTGTTTCCGCAGCACCAGGTCGCCGTAAACGATCAGGATATCCGGCAATATGATCTGCACCAGCTCCGCATCCCCGAAAGGAAAACTCAGCTTCTCGCGGCGCTCCGTTACCATCGGCTGCATCAGCAGCTCCCTGCTGACATGCTGGCCCAGCTCCATCCAGTGTGCAGCTTCCAGCCCATATTCGTCACAAACGATCATGCCCATAAATAACTTTTTGGCGTTCAGATCCTCTGTTAAAAATAAATCTTATTCATGGAAAAAAGAAAAACCGGCGTTGCGGTTTTTTACAGCAGCGGCTGTCAGGTAAGAAAGAGGGGGTTATATCTCAGGTATTGCCGACTTTAGCGACAACACCTGAGATGCTTATAGCAGATCATCTGCTACCTGGTATAATGGAACCACCAGGCGTCCTCAATGGTGGACGTTACCTGGTCTCCTGTATAGGACTTATAATGATCTTTTCTTGTACTGGCGTATCCGTCGTTGTCGTAAGTGTATTCCTGCGTTACTACCATCTTTCTGTCAGAGGTGTTGCCCCGGCTGACATATTGCAGCACATTGTTGGCAGAGAATGCGAAACCAATATCCTCCGGCTCTGTCAGAAAAATTTCCCCTTGCTTAGCGCCAAAGTTCACTTTGTCGTCATAGGTATAATCAATGAAGCTGCTATCCTTTGTTTCTATGTTATTTACATAGGAAACACGCGTTTCCCTGGCAAGATTTCCCTTGCTGTCCCAGGTGTATAACGTTTTGCTTCTCTGCTGCCCATTCGGGTCCTTTGCATACAAACCAGCCGGGCGGCTATCTGCGTTATAAGCGATACTATCATAACCGCTTACACTGCCTCCGGGGGAAAAATACCAGTTTACCTTCTCCAGCTTACCAGCGTTATTGTAGGCGAGCGCCATCCGCAGTTGCTGCGCACCTGTTTTATCGATGCTGATCAGCTTTGCGATTTTGTTGTTTTCATACACGAATGAATCGGTTCCCGTATAAACGCCTTTCCCATCAAATCTCACCTGCTTTACCAGCTTATAGTCTGCATCGTATACAGATGCCAGGCTATCTAAAGCGGAAACCGTGCTCTGGTGGAGCTTGGGAGTTACCTGGCCATTGGTAGGATCAATAGGATTGTTATTGTTATCATCGTCTTTGCTGCAGGCAGCAAACAATACCACAAGTGCCGTTGCACTTAAGAACAGTTTTCTCATAGGACTCGTTGTAATTCCGGTTTAAATGTTAAGAATGAGTGACGTTATTGGGTTATTATGAATTAAAAGGTTAAACATCCGCATGATTCCGGCGCAAATATATGAAATATTTTTACAATAGATCAGCCCCCGAAACTATTTTATCATTTTACCCTGCTTATCTCCTTAGGAGTGATCACCACCGGTATATTATCCGGCCAGTTAAAAGTATACTTATCATCCGTTACCGTAAGCGTGCCTGTGTAAGCCGTCAGCGGCTGCCCTACCCGGATGGTGACAGCATGCGTACCATTGGCAAACCCTCTTGTATACACGAAGCTGTGCGGCGCAGGATAAGGGCCAGGCGTACAATTGACAGCCGCCATGTTGGGCGTGCCCAGGAAGTCAATACTGACCGCTGTAGACGTGGTATTGTTCTGATACACCAACAAGGGCCAGCAGGAATAGCTTTTTTTGCCGCGGGCATGAAATACCAGCACATCATCTTTAAAGGCCAGCGGTTCCAGCGTAATAATATCATCTGCTGCCAGGCTGGAAGGCGCCTGGAAAACCGGCTGCACATAAGGGCTGTCTATTACCCGTACAGTGTCTGTATATACAGGACCATTGTCCTTTGTTTTGGCGCGAACAGTATACAGGCCTGGCTGCGTAAAGAGGATTTCAGCCCAGGGGCCCTGGGCGAAAACTTTTACCGCATCATTCGGCTCTACCGCCCACTCCCCTGTCCAGTTGGGGTCTGTAAGAACCGCTGTTAAGGCCTGGCCTCTTTTTACCACTGTATCTGAGGCATGTAATGCTTCGTTGTCAAACAGGATGCCGATTAATTCGGAGGGCCGATCGGGCTTTTTTTCTTTTTCTTTTTTACAGGCAGTCGCTATCACCAGCACTGCTGAGATAACAGTAGAAAATATAAGTGTCTTATTCATGCTGATCGCTTTTACCCTTATTAGATGCAAACAGCGGCCAAAAGGTTGGGTAAGGGGGAAATTTATGCCTTTTGTCCACCAAATGGCGTGAAAAGTGGGATTTTCCAACGTACAGATGCCGTAATTTTGTGCCGTGTTAAAATGATGGAAGATGAAGATGAACGTCAATATTCCTATATGGCAACTAAAGGAAAATATCTCCGGGGTTCGTATCGAAAAAATGAACGAAGCCTTTGTTTCCTCGCTCTTCGACGACATTAGCAGGCTGCATCGCAACGACCATTTTATATGTATCATGCTAACGGCAGGCAACGCCGAACTATTAGTTGATTTTAAAAAGGTGCCCGTTAGTCCGGGACGGATTGTTTTTCTCTTCCCCGGACAAATCCAGCGGGCAGTTAAGTTTGATAACCAGGTGGATGGCTGGATATTATTCCTGGATAATAAGCTGGTGGATGAACACGCCAGGCTGATGATAGAAGACTCCCTGTTTAAGGGACCGGTCCTGCCGCTATCGCCGCCGGATGTCCGTTGGTTTACCCAGTACTTTGAACTGCTGCTGCAAACCTATAATGATGAATCCTTGGGTAGCCTCCATAAACCAGCGGTGAATGCATTTGCTGCACCCTGCATCTATAAAATAGCATCCGCGTTCCAGGCAAATATGCAATTTGTATCAGGGCACCAGTCCCAAAGAAGCATCGAGCTTACCAAGGAATTCAAACGGCTGGTCAGGCAGCATTTCCCCGACCTGAGAAAGCCTAGTGAATATGCGGCTAAAATGCGCTATTCCATCAGTTACCTGAATGATACGGTAAAAGCGGTGACCGGTTTTACAGCGTCTTATTTTATCCAGCAGGAAATGCTGCGGGAAAGCCAAAGACTACTCTGTTATTCAGACCTCAGCATAAAGGAGATCTCGGATCGCCTGGGATACGACGACCCCAAATACTTCAACCGGATCTTTACCAAACTGGCGGGTACTCCACCGGGACGGTTCAGAATGAACTTCAAATCACTTAAAGCATAAAATCCTGACAGGACATGAAACTTCATCTAATGGGATGTACCAACATTCCCAAATGGATCCTCTTTTTATTTTTCATAGCATCGGTCTGCCGGCTTAAAGCCCAGACCGCGGATAGCAGTAACCTTCCTCTCAGCCTGGAAGCGGCTATCCGGCAAGCAAAAACGGCTAACAAGGCAGTGGCCGCGCTGAAAACAGAAGAAGATGCCGCCCAGTCAGACCTGGCCGATGCAAGAACCGGAACTTTGCCCCGCGTGTTAAGTACTGCATCCTACCAACGTTATACCAAAATAACCCTCTATGATGGTGTGCTGGGTGATCCGCACCAAATCCCCAAACCACCTGATCCCAATGCAGGCGCTTTGGGATTGGAAGCAGCTTTCAACCTGTATGCAGGCGGCAGGCAACGATCCGTGATCACCGACATGAAACATAAAAGTGAGCTGGCCGCCCTGGATACCCGGGAACAGGCATCCAATATCGCACTGCAGGTGACTTTGCAATACCTCAATATGGTCCGGCTTTATTTCCAAAGCCGTCTCATAAAAGACCAGGTAACAAGAGCCCGTTTACGCGCTAAAAATATCAACGCCTTTTATGCCAATGGCAAAGTAACCAAAAGCGATGTACTGAGGGCGGATGTTTCCCTGTCTAACGTGTTGCTAAGCGAAGCCGCCAATGACAATGACTACCGCATCAGCAACCAGCAATTAAACACGCTGTTAAACCTGGATCCATCCACAAAGATCATCCCGGTAGACACCGCCTCCCTGCTACGGCCCGACAGCCTGGAGCTGGAAAAGCTCTCAGCAGACCTTTCAGGCGCCTATGTGATTTTAAAGCTGCAGAAGAATATTGAATTACAGGAAAACCGCACAAAGCTCAGCAGGTCCTTCCAGCTTCCTTCCGTAACCTTGTTCGGCGGTTATGGCTTCAACTATCCCAATACCCTGGTATTTCCACCCAAACCACAAACCTTTGCTGTAGGCACGGCAGGGCTGCGGCTCACTTATGACATCTCATCCTTATACCAGAATAAGAACAAGGTCAGAGCATCCATGCTGAGAGCAACCAGGCTGAAACAGCAAAAGGACTGGATCAGCGATAATGTGCAGCAGGAAGCCGCCGCATTGACCATCAAATACAATGAAGCCCTGAACCGGATAGCGGTTACTAAAAAATCTATCGGACAGGCGGAAACCAACTATAACATACAAAATACCAAGTATGCCAATCAGCTCACCCTTTTAACCGATCTCCTGGAAGCCGATAACCTGTACCAGGAATCCAGGGTGAATTACATACAGGCTAATATCGCCGCCCTGACCATCTATTACCGTCTACTTTTCGTTACAGGTAAATTGTAAAGGAACATAACATGAAAACGAATAAAAATATAAAAACGGGCTTCATGAACAAGCTTATTAAATGGATCGCAGTATCAGTCATAGCGGCCGGGCTCTTTTATTTTACCTGGTATCTTGTCTACGCAGGTAATTACGAAGATACCAATGACGCACAGGTAGAGGCTTTTATCAATCCTGTTTCTGCCCGGGCCAGTGGCTTTATCAGGAATGTGCTTTTTGAAGAGCACCAGCGGATCAAACAGGGAGACACCCTGGTTATTCTCGACAACAGGGAATATATCCAGAAAGTAAAAGAAGCAGAATCCATGCTGGAAGATGCCAAAGGGCAGCTGGAAATACTATCCGCCGCTATCGCATCGGCCCAAACCTCCACGCTGGTGAATAAAGATCAGATCAATGCCGCCAGGGCGAGGCTCTGGCAACAGGAACAGGATGTGAAGAGATTCAAAAACCTGTTGCAGGATGAAGCAGTGACCTTATCTGATTTCGAACAGGTACAAACAAGGTATGACGTTTCTAAAAACGATTACAACGCTGCCATCAATAGCTTAAAAACCGGCGACAGCAAAGTGCGTGAGCTGCAGGCTAAGTACAATTCACTGTTTGCCTTCCGCAAGCGCGCCGAGGCCTTGCTGGACCTGGCAAAGCTGAACCTCAGCTATACGATCATCACTTCTCCCTACAGTGGCTATACAGGCAGAAAAACCATCCTGGAAGGTCAGCAGGTTCAGGCCGGACAGCCACTGGTATCTGTAGTGAACACTGCTGATAAATGGGTGATCGCCAATTTTAAAGAAACACAGGTATACGGCATGTATGTAGGGCAGCCGGTTAGCATTGAGGCAGATGCGGTCCCTGGTAAAATATTCCAGGGAAAAATTGAGGCGATAGCTGCATCCACCGGTTCAAAATTCTCCTTGTTGCCAGCCGATAACGCAACCGGTAATTTTGTGAAGATCATTCAACGTGTGCCCGTCAAAGTAGTATTTACTGACCCGGATGTGGAAGCGCTCAAAGCGGGTATGAACGTAACAGTGAGGGTAAAAAAAGCAGCTAAATAAACGATATGGCGCAGATGATTTATTTTAACAGGCGGCTAAGCCGGCGTCCAGGTTTGGCCCGGATTGCGCTGGTATTGATATTATTTACAGCAATCGCGCAGTTCGCGTCCTTCGGGCTGATCCAGGCGCATGTTATTTCCTTTTACGGCGCACAGCCGGAAGATATTTCTTTTGCTTTACAGATCACCTATGCAGGTATCATCACGACCCTGCCCGTACAGTTCAGGCTTCTGAGATATTTTAATACGCGGACTTACCTGCTGATAGCATTTTTAACAGGGATCCTGCTGAACATAGGATGCCTCTTCGTGCATGACCTCCTTATATTTTCTGTGCTGCGCTTCCTGGCTGGCGTTATTACCTGTATAGTGGTGGGCTGCATGCTTATTCTTATTTTCTCCACACTGCCTGAAGCAAAAAAGATGCTGGTCGGCACCTCGCTGTTCTTTTCACTGATCCTTACTGCTGGTACGATCGTTGGCCTGGGTGCATCCTGGGTAGTATTAAGAACAGACTGGACGGCGGTGTATTACGGGTTGATTGGTTTACAGCTCCTGGGAATGCTGCTCTGTATGCTGATCTTTAAGCCGGTACCTGACAGGAAGCCTTATCCGCTGTACCAGGTGGATTGGGCTGGTGCGGTGTTATTTATGTTCGCATCATCGGGAGCAGCTTTCGTCATGATATACGGGCCTAAACGCTATTGGATGAATGACCCTGTTATCCTCTATACATCCATTGCGGCTGTTGTGCTGGTAGCGCTTTTTCTCTTCAGGCAGACAACACTGAAGAGGCCCCTGATCCATCTGAGTGTTTTTAAATACAGCAAATTTATCTTCGGGCTCTTGCTGATGTTGCTCTTCTATGGGATGAGGGACAGCATTAACCTGGTCTACGGCTATTCGGCCGGTGTACTTGGCTGGAGCGTTTCAGATATAGCGAATGCCGGGCTGTTTAACGTAGCAGGGGTAATCATCGCTACCTTTATCGCGGTAAAAGTGATCCTGGCAAAAAAGCAAAACCTGCCTGTTTTACTATTAGCAGGATTTGCGGTGATGTTCTTTTATCATGTATGGGTATACCAGCGCCTTACGCCTGATTTGTCGCTCAGGGAGTTGCGTATCCCCATATTTTTGCAGGGCTTGGGCTGCGGATTGTTATTTGTTCCGATTACTGTCTTTTGCCTGGTGCAACTTCCGCCCAGCACAGGAATGACCGGGATCATCATCTGCGCCTATGCCCGTTTCCTGGCCGTGCTCAACTCCATCGCGGGTTTCTATACCTTGCAGTTACATTATAACCAGCAATTCAAAGAAGGTTTCCTGGCTAAGCTGATCCCGGAGAATGAGCTCCTTTTGCAACGAACGGAGGTCTACAAAAATCTGCTGGTGGCAAAGGGAGCCGCCCCTGGCGCAGCGGCAGGTATTTCCAATATGCTGATAGCGAAATCTACCGGTGTTCAAAGCCAGTTACTAACGATCAGGGCTATTTTTCTGTTAGGAGCGGTGTTAATGGCGATTACTTTCCTGGTATTGGTAGTTTTTGCAGGTGTCAATAAAGTAAAGGCAGCGAGGGCCAATACATGAGGTGAGTTTCTACCTGGCAGACAATCAATTATGTATGCTTTTGCATACTTTTGTACGGTTTTTGTATCTTTGATGATACATTTTGATAACATTAACCATACAAAAATTGGTAAATGTCAACTAACAAGCAAACGACTCAACAGCCAGCGTCCACATCGAAAATGTCTGCTTTCGACGAGCAGGAAAAGCTCCTGCGCGATATTTATCGTCCGGATATTGAAAAACTGCACCTTTTTACCCAAATGCTGCGGGTAAATGCATTATTTAAGAAGGCAAAAGTTACCCATAAATAAAAGGAATGGATCTTTTAGATGAAGAACTGATCAGGTTTTGGCGAATCCTAAATGAGAACGGGGTAAGATATATTATGGTTGGTGGATTTGCGACCCGTTTCCATGGTTTCAATAGAAGCACGGATGATCTTGATATTTGGTTAGAAGACACAATGGAAAATAGAAAAAAGCTGAGAGCGGCTTTTTTGCAATTAGGATATGGCGATCTCGCCCCCCTGGAAACAATGCAATTTATACCTGGCTTCTCTACCATTACTATTGGTGGAGGAATAGAATTGGATATTCTCGGCCAAATGAAAGGGCTGGAGCGGCTGTCCTTCGATGAATGTTTAAAAATGGCTTCGGTCGCTACCTTAGAAGACGTTACTATTCCTTTCCTGCATATTAATCATCTCATCGAGAATAAAAAAGTAGTAAATCGGCCTAAAGACCAGATTGACGTTATTGAATTAGAAAAAATTCGCAAAATCAGAGAAGAAAAGAATTAACTCCAACTACATATATTTCAACCGGACAATTACTACTTCCTCCTCAACGGCATACGCAAATATACTTCCATCCTTCCTTTATCCTGCAGACTGTTTTTTATAACAGGATTATTATTAATTCCCGGGGTCGTTGTTGAATTGGAGCTGCTGGGATCATATACCCGAGGCTGCCAGGCCGGTGCAGCGCTTTCATGCATCAGCAGCTGATAACTGATCCCTGTCGTTAATCCAAAGCGCCATTGATAAGCAGCTTCCAGTTCCCAGTAAAAACTATGCTTCCCCGGGGCAGCTGCTTTAGAAAAATGCTGGCTCATCATATTAGCGGATGGCGCTCCGCCCCATTTTTTGACGGAAGAACTATCTCCTGTTGAATGCAGGATATGATGATAACGTATACCTGTACCGAATGAGAATTGATGCAGCGTGTAGCCGATACGGATACCTGCATCGGCGCTCAGCACACTTTTAACGCGGTAAGTGGTCCATATGGTGTCTGTTCTGTTTATGCCACTGCTGCCGTTCACCACAGGCTGCACACCAATGTGGCGGAGCGTTTTATCGTAATTCCCCATGTAGCCGGCCCCTATATAAGGCTCCAGGTAGAAATGTTTTTTGACGGGTAAGCGGTACATGAAAGATATCCGCCCGCCGAGGCCTTCATCATCGGCTGCTATAAATCCAGCCTGGATAGCCCAGCGCGCACTAGCAGCAAGGAAACCCGGCGAAGGCGCCGCAGGTAAATTAAGCCCTGCTGCTTTAGACAAGCTAAGCCCATAGGGCTGCGGCAATGGCAATGTTTGCAGGGATAGTCCATTTGCCTTTGTACTTGCCACATGATCCGGCTCATCTTGTACCGTAAGCCTGCGCTGTTGCGGCGCAGCCGCTTGCTGCAGCACTGGTTGTTGCTGCTGCGCCAGTGCTTCCCGTGCAGTTTCCCGCGAAGGCGGTAACCCTATTCCATCACCAACAACCGCGCCTGCCACCTGTTCCGCGGGTTCCTCATACCGGGTGATCCCGGAGGGCGGCGTTGGCGCTTGCTGAGTAATACCATCGCCGCTATTACCGCGGGCGGTATCGTTTGTTTTACCAGGTGTGGCAGTTGTAAGGGCATTATTGGATGAGGACCGGGTAAGATCTGTTGAATTTTTTGCGCGGTAGAGGTAAGACATCAGCAGCGTCAGGGACAGGATCAGGGCAGCAGCACTAAAGAGCAACCAGCGCTTAGAGCGCAGGCCAAACACGGAGCTTGCGCCGCCGGCTATAATACCGGGGCGTTTTTGATCCTCGTCCAGCATAGCAGACAATCCGGCCCAGCCTTCGTCCTCGTCCCTCGGGTCTAAACCGGGGCCGGGTTGCTGGGCGGCTGATTTCAGCCAGGTGTCGATATTTCCGCGCTTTTCATTCATCTGCTTAAGATTGCATATTTAAAAAGTTCCGTTAGGCAGCATCTGCTGCAACAGCTTTTTACCTTCGGCCACATGCCATTTGGATGTGCCCACGCTGATGCCTGTCATGGCAGCGATCTCTTTATGTGTATATCCTTCTACCAGGAAAAGATTGATGACCATCCGGGTAGCCGGCGGCAAGCGCTGGAGCAGCGCCAGCAGGTCTTTATATTCCAGGGGCTGGTGCCCCTCGTATTTTGTGATGTGTTCCGGCAGTTCCGCCGTGATGACTACCTGCGGGTTGGGCCGTTTGCCCCGGAAATGCTCTGCCACGGCGTTCGTGATAATTTTGCGCAGCCAACCCTCAAAGCTGCCCTGGTAAGCATATTGTGCGATATGCTGAAAAGCTTTCAGGAACCCGTTGTTCAGGATATGTAAAGCCGTATCCCGGTCGCTGGTATAGCGTCGGATCGTGTCCATCATAGTGCCTGCATAGCGCCGGTACAGCTTTTCCTGGGAGGCACGGTCATTCCTCCGGCAGCCTTCCAAGAGGGCCGGAAGCTCGCTTTCATGACTGGGATCATCAGCATGCCCGGGTATGTGCAATGATTCGATTCGCAATAAGTATAACAGATGCAGCTACGGCAGCAAAAGGTTGGGTAAACCTAAAGATTTTTTTCCTATTTTAAATCTTATGCTGACAACAAGGAGTTAGATTGTCAGGATTAAGGCTTATCTTCATAGATTTGCATACAATTTGCGGATTCCTGCCAACTTTTTATAAATCATCCTTTCATGTGAATATGACTAGCTCTAAAACTGTATTGTGCGTTGATGATGATGAAGATGACCGTCATTTTCTTTCAGAAGCAATAAAATACCTGGCTCCGGGATTAAATGTCGTGGAAGCAAAGAATGGCGTAGAAGCCTTAAATTACCTGGAAAGCGCCCGGCAGGAGCTGCCCTGCCTTGTTGTGCTCGATATTAATATGCCGTATATGGACGGAAAGCAGACACTCGAACGGATGAAAGCGGACGAGAATTTATCACGCCTGAATGTGGTGGTCTTTACCTCCAGCGAGAACCCTAACGACCGGCTATTCTTTAAGAATAAAGGGGTCAACATGGTGGTAAAACCATTTGACAGCAGGAATCTGCACCAGATCGTAGAAAGATTTATCAGTAATACGTGTATATAAAACGATTATGAAAAAGGATATTATACAACGCAATAATGTACGGTCTTTCGGACAGGGAACGCAGGCAATGATCTTTGCACACGGTTTTGGCTGCGACCAGCATATGTGGCGGTTTATCACACCGGCCTTTGAACAGGACTACCGCATCATTCTCTTCGACTATGTAGGCGCAGGAAAATCAGATATTGCCAGCTATAACCCGGAAAGATATGCTTCCCTGCAGGGGTATGCGCTGGATATCCTTGAAATATGCGAAGCCCTGCAATTAAGGGATGCAATCTTCGTAGGCCACTCCGTAAGCAGCATGATAGGAATGCTGGCCGCCATCGAGCAGCCGGAATATTTCAGTGACATGATTATGGTAGGCCCCTCACCCTGCTATATAAATGAAGACGGCTATGTGGGCGGCTTTGAGCGCAAAGATATCGAAGGCCTTATAGAGACAATGGAGCGGAACTACATTGGCTGGGCCAATTTTCTGGCGCCGGCCATTATGGGACGTAAAGACAAGCCCGAACTGGGGGAGGAACTCACCGAAAGCTTTTGCAGCACAGACCCGGTGATCGCCAACCAGTTTGCAAAAACCACATTCTTTTCAGATAACAGGAAAGATCTTCCCAAACTGCAGGTGCCCTCCCTGATCCTCCAGTGTTCCGAAGACATTATAGCACCGCTGGAAGTGGGTAATTTTCTGCAGCAGCAGCTTCGCGGCAGTACATTACAGGTGATGAAAGCTACCGGGCATTGTCCGCATATGAGCGAACCCGAAGAAACGATCACTTTAATCAAAAACTACCTGCAGCAAAAACAGTAATGAGCAATTACCTGGATATTGCCCCCTGCGGATATCTTACCTTTAGCAGTGACGGACGCTTACAGGAAGTGAACAATACTGTTTGCTCCCTGCTCAACTATAGCAGGGAAGAGCTGCTGGGCCAGAAGTTCGAAAACATACTCAACCTGCCGGGGCGCATTTTTTACCAGACCCATTTTTTTCCTTTGCTGAAAATACAGGGCCATGCAGAAGAGATCTTCCTTACTTTGCTTACAAAAGAGAAAACAGCGCTGCCGGTATTATTGAATGCACAGAAACAGGAGGAAGCAGCTCAAGACGCTTACGCGTGTGCTTTTATTACGGTACATAACAGGAAAAAGTTTGAAGATGAGCTGGTGGCTGCACGCAAAGAGGCAGAACGTGCTTTGCAGGAAAATGTCGTGCTGCAGGCCATGCAGCTGAAACTACAGCAACACGCGGAAGAGCTGGACGAACAGCTGGCCGCCGTAAGTAAAATGAACGCCTGGCTGCATCAGTTTAACCGGGTGATCACCCATGAGCTGCAGGAGCCGCTTAGAAAAATTTCAGTTTTTGCGGGCATGCTGAAAGACACGCCGCTCCAGGACGCAGATCCCCGTTTCTACGGCAACATGGAAAAACTGTTACGCGCAAATGAGCGCCTCCGCTCGGTTGTTTCAGGCCTGCAACAGTACATGTGGCTACAGGAAGCCAAACCAGTATTCACCATCCTGAGCCCCTGTGAAGCGCTTAGCGCTGCCCTTGAAAAAGTATTAAAGGAATTTGATCCTGCATTAATAGCCCTTTCTGTTGATGCCATGCCCCCTTTGATGGCCGACCGCAAACAACTGGAGCTGCTGTTCTATCACGTCCTGTCAAATAGTGTCAAATTCCGCAAAGAAGGAGAAAAAGCCTTTATTTCCGTCAAAAGCGCCATCATTCAGAAAAACCGTTTTACAATGGTGGCTGATAAGTACCGGTACGGGGATTTCCTGAAAATAGATATCGCAGACAAAGGCAGCGGTTTCGATCCCATGTACAAAGAACAGGTATTTGAGCTCTTTAAACGGCTGCACCTGGCAACAGAAGGCAAAGGCATAGGCCTGGCCTTATGCAGGCAAATTGCAGATAACCATGATGGTTATATTACCATCAATGGCAGGCAGAACGAAGGCGCCACCCTTTCCATCATCTTACCCTTGCAACAGCCTTAGCCTGCCGTTAAAATACAAGCAGAACCCGCGTATTGCACCGGCTCTATATTCCCATAAGGAGTAGGGATGCCCATTTCAATACCAATAGCAAATACCAGGGTATGCGTATCTTTGAGAGCGCCGGGAATATCCAGTTTTAACTCATAGGTCCGCGTTTGAAAAGGCTGGTCTGCTATGTGCCATTCCGTATCCAGGCCAGTATTAGCCCATTCGTCGCCATGAACGTTATAAATGCCGTTTTCATAGGTAATATCAGGCACCAGCCCCAGGGCCATAGAAAAGCGGTATAAAGGCTGCTTCCAGGGAAGGTGCAGGTTAATACCTTTTACAAGGCCCGGAAGCTGTATAAGGGCGCCTTTCGTTTCGCGGTTAAAGGCACAGCCCACCGGACCGGTTACAATATTCAGGAACGGCTGCTTTATATGCAGCCTGAAACCCGCCAGCATGTAACGGTGCTGCGACAGGAAAATATTGCGTTCTCCCTTATCACTATGGGGGTCCAGCAGCTGGATACTTTTAAAAACGGTGGTCAGGTCGGAGCTAAAATTATACCCGGCCAGGTGCCTGACATTCGTCAGCGAGGACCTGACAGCACTAACAGCCTTTCCTACTCCCTCAAATTCCTTCATATTCTCCCGGAGACGCTCAAAATTTTTGGACCTCAATATCTGCCGTTTGGTGGGCCCTCCTTTCTTTCGGATAATAATCTTGTCGGAGCCTTTCATTCTGTAAGCCGAGAATTTTCCAAGGCTGCCGGTAAACTCAAAACCTTCTTCAAGGGTTGCCATAAGATAAATTTTAGGGGAATAACAAGCTGAACCTTATAAAGGTTCAATAAACTCATAACTTTTTTTCCAGGAACCATGCAAGATATAAGGAGGATATTAGCCATCTATAAGAGGGGCTTTTATCTCGCTTATAACTCGCAGACAACTCGCTTATATAGGGCAGATATCCTGCGTCAAAGCTGCAACCCATAAGGCTTTCAGCCGAATTACTACGGGAGAGGCAGTGGATTAGTAAAGATAAATGCAGGTAAATAGCTGACTAACAGCACCTTAAAAAGGTAAACAAACAAATTCCGGGGCGGAACAGACGGTTTTAAAACTACTGGCGCTATGACTTAACGGCAGGCTAGTGTAGCCCGTAAAACGTCATCCTGTGTATATACCACATCAACATGTGTAGCACAGCAAAAGCACACTCTCTCTGATATTTTGTATGGAACGGCCTTTGAGCGAAAATATTAAAAAAATAAAATTATGAAACCAGCCTCAACCATCGCTTTGACTATTGCCGGGCTGTCCTTGTTATGGCTATGGCCTGTCAGCAGCACCGCACAGTCAAAAACCGATAAAGACTTCGTCCTCAAAGCCGCCCAAAGCAACATGGCCGAGATCCAGGCAGGGCAGCTTGCTGCCACCCAGGGCAGCACTGATGTGGTAAAACGCTTCGGCACAATGATGGTCAACGATCATACCATCGCGCTGAACGAATTGGATTCCATTGTACGGACAGCGCTTAGGGACTCACTCCCCAAAGAAATTGACGCCGAGCACAAATTGCTCGCCCAACAGCTGCAAAATATGAAGGGAAAGGAATTTGATGACGCTTATATACAATCCCAGATAAAAGATCACCAAACAGCCATCGCGCTATTCGAAAACGAAGTAGCGCAGGGTGAACATCCTGACCTGAAAGCATATGCGACAAAGACCTTGCCCAGACTGAGAATGCATCTGGACCATGTACAGGCGCTTGCAGCTGCATCAAAACAAACGCATTGAGCAAATTGCTACAGCGCGCCTTTGTAGTACTTAGATTCCAACAGGAATGCTTTTACTGCTGAAAGGTCGGCATAATTCAGGGTAATAATTGCCTTGATCGCCTGTTTTTTATCTTTTGAATGGTGATAGTAGGAACTGCAGATAGCATATCCCATATAATAGCCGAGATCTCCCATCGTGGTTGTCTTGCTGCCATTATACAACCAGTTGGAAAAATCTTCTGTAAACAGCTCCTTTTTGAACGCTTTCTTTAACTGTTTATGGTGCTTTTTGCCATATGTGAGATAAGAATGCGTTAATGGCGCTCCAAGCACCAGTTCAGTGATAAAATCGCAGGAGCCTTCATAGATGCATTGCCCCAGCAATACTTTACCTTCTGCACTTTGCTGCGTATGTACGTACTCGTGAATGGCTACCGGTACAATATTATTTGTTTCTCTTGGCTTAAAAAAGTTTGCCAGTCTTTTGTCCGGGAACTCTGACACATCCGTATACCGGTTGCCCATAGCGATCTCGGTGCCGATCAACGCCGTTGAGTCTATCGCTACACCGGCTGCCTTTGCAGGCGTGATTGTAAAGTAAATGCTGGCCTTCCTCATTTCAGGATAAAGCACTTTGAATGCGGCCACGTACTTTTCGATCTCCGGGACTACGGGAGGCACTTTCAAGGTATTTGACCGGATGGAGCTCCAGAATCTGGGGTATTGCTGAATGCTCAACACCAGCTTTTGCGCGTCAAAATTCCTTAGCTGCATAAAGGATCTGAGACCGGCTGTGCCTTTATCTACATATAAAGACTGCATCAGCTGGACCTGCCGGTTTTTGTCCTGCGTTGTTTGCATACTGTCATATGCGATCCAGAAATTGTCAATATCGGAGGTGAAGACATTGCCTGCGCTTTGGCCGAAAAGGGTAAAGGGACCTGCAAGGCAACAAGCTGCTATGATAAAAAGATGCAGGATATACGTGCGAACGCGTCTCAATTGATAAAGATTTGAACGCTTGTAATTAACGGATTTTTACCCTAACTACAAAGACCATAGTAATCATTATTGTTAACCTGACGCTTACAGGCAAAAAAATTGGAACATACGGCTAAATGGAAAACACATTTCCGCCCAATCTTTACATCATCAACAGCGCCGGCGTGCTAACCTGAATTAAAACGAATAAAACATTCTGTTATGGGAATATCTCTTGAACAGGCTCAATCAGCTATTGAGCAGGCCAAAGCCGAAGCCGGAAAGATTGGGACTCCTGTCAATATTGTCGTGCTGGACACGGCGGGTTATTTAAAATCATTCATCCGCATGGATGATGCCTTTCTTGGCTCTATCGACATTGCCATGCAAAAAGCCAAAACGGCGATGCTTTTCCGGACCAGCTCCGAAGCAGTGGGCGAATTCCTCAAACCCGCAGCGGCAGCCTATGGCCTGGAGAACACGAACGGGGGCCTGGTAGCGTTCCCCGGCGCAATGCCTATCATGCAAGGAACAACAATTATCGGTTACATCGGCGTATCAGGCGGCGCAGTTCCGCAGGATGCAAAAATAGCCAAAGCAGGAAGCGTTATCGGGTAAAACATCCATTTATAAAAATAAAACAATACAATTATGACAGACAAAAAACGAATCCTTATTACAGGAGCCGGCTCTGGTTTTGGAGAAGGAAGCGCTATCGGCCTGGCAAAGCTGGGACATGATGTGATCGCCGGTGTGCAGATCTCCCCGCAGGTAACAGCATTGCGCAAAAAAGTGGCAGAACTTGGGCTCGAAAAAAATCTGCGGGTGGAAAAGCTGGACATTCTCGATCATTACGATGTTGCCAATGCGCTGAAATGGGATATAGATGTTTTCTTCAGCAATGCAGGCATCGGCGAAGCCGGCCCTGTTTTTGAAATCCCGGTAGACCTGGTGAGAAGGAACTTTGAAACCAATGTTTTCGCGCCGCTCGCTATTACCCAACAGTTTGTGGCCAGGTGGATCAAAGAAAAAAGAAAAGGCAAGGTGGTCTTCACTTCTTCCATGGGCGGCTTATTCACCCCGGACGGATATGGCATCTACGTATCCACTAAGCACGCGCTGGAAGCGGTAGCAGAAGCATTATCGTCTGAGCTTAAGAAGTATAATATCCAGGTACAGACCATCAATCCCGGCGCTTATCTTACCGGTTATAATGAAACGATGGCCGATAACCCCTTCCGTTGGCTGGATGACAATGTACACTTTACCAAGAGAGCAGAAATGCGTGCCGTTTTTGATTCCCTGCTGGGAACACCCCAGGGCAGATTAGATCCCGAAGAAATGATCGAAGCCATGATCAGGATCGTGCCTTCAGACAAAGGAAAATTCCGCAACGTTGTGCCCAAATTCGTGGAAGATATGTTGAAAGAGCACCAGCAAAAAGCCTGGGACGTAGAGATCTGATCCCTAAAGGAGCGCCTGCTTATGTTTTTATAGGAGACCGGTTCCCCAAAGTCAGCACAGCTGGTGGAGGGGAATCTTTTAACATCCGTGTCCGGAACACATTCAGGAAAACTGTAATCCCTTTGATTTTTGAAAATTAGGTCGCATATTCACCCTGCAAATCTATATGTAGCGACTTACTTTACTCATCATGGCGAAGAGGGGGTTTTTGTTCTTTGTTTTCATGTTCTATTGGCCACAGGTATACGCTCAGTCTAAGCTTTCCACCACAGTAGCTGCTTATACCGTGCCGCAACAGCGCCTGCTGTTAAAGAACATCGGACGTTTTTTTTATGTGGTCCACCAGGGACAGTGGGACCTTGACAGCAGCATACTATATGCCTGTAAATTATACGGATTGAACAGGATGCTTCCCTATGATGAGATCATTAACGAAGGGCAGCTAAGCCATGAAACCGGCCTGCTCCAGGAACATCGTGTTGGAGAGCTGCTCCGTGGCATCACCACCGCTGATAATGAAAAGAAGATACGCAGCTGGCTGGTTCTGGCGGCTTACTACCTGCATAAGCCAGGCGCCCGTTCTAATGACCTGGATAGCGCTTCCCGGTTTACCGGCGAGGCACGCCGCCTTGCCCTCCGTATGGGTGCTGCAAAATGGTTACGCGAATGCGATGCGCTCTGGGGTGAATATTATTACCAGCAAGGCGATGTTCCGCAAAGTGCCCGTTATTTTCAGTCAGTGCTTAACAGGGTGCCTAAATGGGAGTTTAAAAGAAAAGCGATTGCGCATCATCAGCTGGCACTGCACCTTCCGTATAATGATAGCCTGCGCCTGCGTCATCTTGAAATAGCTTTCTCCGCTTTTACCAATCTGAAGCTGGCTGAACATGCCATTGAATGCCTGTCTGACATTGTTACCTATTATTTCTACTTCGATATCACCAAAGCGGAGGCGAAGATGAAAGAGCTTATTGCATTGGAACGAAGCTCGGGGTACAAGCACGTCATGGATAGCTGGTATGTGCTTTCTTTCCTGCGGATTAAGAAGGGCGATTATATGGGGACCGCTGCATGTGCAGACAGCTGCATGGCGGCAATGGCCGAAACAGGGGATTCTTCCATACTCAGCATGACAAGTCTTCGTATCGCAGATATGTACAACGGGTTTGATGAATATGAAAGGGCCTATGAGTGGTATTTAAAGGGATTGGAAAGGAAAGACAGGGAACCGCAATTATACTGGTATACGAACGTCTATTCTATGAAGCGGACGGTCTTTAAACTTGGAAAAATAAAAGAGTTCATTCCCTTCCTGAAACAAATTTTTGAAAAATACCCGCCGGAGGGCAGAGCCGACAGCGCATATCTTATTGAAAGCCTTGCCTATTGCTTTAATGAGACAAATGAAATTGACAGCGCAAAAAAGTACTTTGACTGGTTCCTGGATCTCGTCCGGCAACTTCCGCCGGAGCACATGCATAGCTATACATTTGGCTGTATCCTCGAAGCAAGCTTGTTTTATATGCGCTTAAAGGATTACCGTTATGCAAGATCTTTAGCCACACTATCAGGGGGGCTGGCACGCACAGACCCGGGTACTCATTATCTTCAAACCTACTACCTGACCTTATACAAGCTGGATTCTGCTGAAGGGCATTTCAAGTCCGCATTTGCGAATTATCAAAAATTCCGGCGTTACGTGGATAGCACGCAAAACCGGTTGCAGCGATTCAAAAACCAGGAGTTGAATGTGCTGCATGCCACCGAACGGAAGGACCAGGATATTAAGCTTCTCAGGCAGGAAAGCCTGTTGCACCAGAGCAACCTGAAACAGGCAAGGCAAACCAGGAATATCATATTGGCAGGCGCAGGCTTCCTGGTTATTACCGTGGTGTTACTATATAGTCTCTACCGTTCGAAGCAGAAAGGCGCCCACCTGATAGAGCAGAAAAATGCGCAGCTGGTACAATTGGTGGATGAAAAAGAATGGTTGCTGAAAGAAGTGCATCACAGGGTAAAAAACAGCCTGCAAACAGTAGTGAGCCTGCTGGAGCTGCAATCCGAATACCTGAGCAACGATGCCCTGGAAGCTATACAGGCAAGCCAGCACCGGATCTATGCGACCTCTCTTCTTCATCAGAAGCTTTACCAGTTCGAGCATTCATCTTCTGTTAATATGCAATCCTATCTTCCGGAGCTCATTTGCAATTTAAAAGATGCATATAACATCGGTTATGAGATAGATTTTGATATAAATATCGCATACCTTGAGCTAGACGTTTCCCAGGCCGTACCGGTAGGGCTTATTGTGAACGAAGCGATCACCAACTCCATCAAATATGCTTTCACCAGCAAAACGGTACAACCGCAGATCAGGGTATCGTTCACTGCAGACGATGACACATGGGCCGAGCTGAGGGTGAGCGATAACGGCACAGGATTTAAACAGCCTGCGGAGACGGAAAGCACAGGGCTTGGCTTAAAGCTGATCCGCGGACTAGGAGAAGATATAGACGGGGTGGTGCGCATCGACGCGGCGAACGGCACCTGTATTCACATCCGTTTCAGACGCCGCACTCCCCTGCTATCAGCGATCAGCCAATTTAATCAGGAAAGCGCATGAAAAAGATACTTATTGTCGAGGATGAATTTATAGAGGCGAAGAACCTGGAAAGGATCCTGTTCAGGGCCGGTTATGAAGTTTGTGGCATTGCCCGTTCCGTGGAGATCGCTGAATCTATGATCCGGAGCGTACGGCCCGATTTTGTGCTGGTAGACATCTACCTGAAAGGAAGCCTTACCGGTATTGACCTGGCCGGGATCCTGAATAAGCAGGGCCTTCCCTTTGTTTACCTGTCGGCCAACTCGAACGCCACCACCCTGGAAGCAGCCAAGGCTACCCGCCCCTATGGCTTCCTGGTAAAGCCTTTCCGGGAAAAAGATGTGCTGATGATGCTGCATATTGCGATCTACCAGCATGAGGACCGGCAGCGGGTACTGGCAGGCAATAAGGAACTGGAAGCAAGCCAGGAAAAACTGAAATGCATTACGGCCGCTGATCCGCTCGCAAAGATCGTTGGTCAAAGCCAGGAGCTCACACAGACCTTTAAGTACCTGCACGTGGTGGCTCCGTCGGATACTACGGTGCTGATCCTGGGCGAGAGCGGAACTGGCAAGGAATTAATGGCGCAGGCCATCCATGCCTTATCACCCAGGAAAGATCATCCTTTTATAAAGGTGAATTGTGCAGCCATGCCTGTTTCACTGATCGAGTCTATCTTATTCGGTCATGAAAAAGGCGCATTCACAGGCGCCGTGGCGCGCCAGACCGGGAAGTTTGAACAGGCGCAAAATGGCACCCTGTTCCTGGACGAGATCGGCGAAATACCTCCCGAGGTACAGGTGAAATTACTAAGAGCCCTGCAGGAAAAAGAGATCGAACGGCTTGGCGGGAAAGAGACGATCAGGGTGAATGTACGGATAGTGGCGGCCACCAACCGGAACCTTGAAAAAGAGATTGCAGAGGGGCGCTTCCGGATGGATCTTTATTACCGCCTGAATGTTTTTCCCCTTCAGCTGTCGCCACTACGCCATCGAAAAATTGATATCATCCCCCTGGCAGAACACTTCGTTGAAAAATGCTGCGCGGATGAAGGCAAAACCCCATTTACCATCCCCACCCATCTTGCCGCCAAACTCACCGCTTATCACTGGCCGGGTAATATACGTGAGCTTGAAAATGTCATCAGGAGGCTGGTGTTATTCTATCCTGAGCTGGAGGATCACCCGATCGATGATCTCCTGTTCCCCGGCGGCGCTTCTCCTGCTGAATTTAATGTAGGCGGGGAAGACAAGATCAGAACATGGCAGCAATACGAAAAGTATTATATCCTCCATGTATTGAAAAAATGCAGGGGCAAGATCAGCGGGGAAGGCGGGGCGGCGAAAGAGCTTGACATTCCTGCTTCCACGCTGGAATCAAAAATGAAACGCCTGGGGATAAAAAAGGAAGATTACCTGCCCGGCAAGTAAGCTGCTTTTCCACGTTGCTTTGAGGGCGGACTGCCGAAATGCGATTTATATAAGCGGGAAAAATGCTGAACGCTTTCAAAGCCGAGGGTATAGCAGATCTCTGTCACGGACATATGGGTACCGGTTAACAGCTCCTGCGCTTTCTCCAGTCTTCTTTGCCGGATCCATTCAGTAGGCAATTGGTTGTAGACAGCCTGAAATTCCCTTCTGAAACTGGACAGGCTTCTGCCGGATAACCTCGCCAGGTCTTTAATGGACAGGTTGTTCAGTATATTTTCTTCTACTATAGCGCTAAGGCCTGTATGAAAATCAGTTGCGTTATCAAGCAGATGCTGAAAAATAGCCGCATCATTCTTTGAGAGCCAGTACAGCAGTTCGAGCGCTTTTATCCTGGCCAGGTTTCCCGCGATATAATCCTCTTCCTGTAAATAGGCATTCAACGATGCAATGTAGCCCAGTAATCTCGCACTTAGATCAGCGCTCAGCGCCGGCGCTCCGTCTCCGGGTCTGATAGCAGCCAGGCGGGCAGTTTGTGAGAACTCTTTCAGCCAGTCTCTTTTAAACGTTATCAGTATGCAGGTCCCCACTTCCCCGCTCAGTTCGAACCCGATCATCATATTCTTTCTGAACGAAGCAAACTGCCGCCTGCCGATGGTAAAGACGGTGCTGCCGTAACGAAAGTTAAACGTTCCTTCATTCACAAAGAGGATAACGCTTTCCTTAAAAATGATCCGGCGACGATCAGGCGGATCATTTTTAAAGAAACGTAAACATTGAATACTTCCGGCTTGTAGTTCTGTAGCAGGAGGCTGTTGATGAATGTCCGGGTAAGAGAGCGTTCGCATACAATTTGATTTTCGAAGACCTTTAGCGGTTTTCAAAGGCTGTACCGAACTCCACCTTGTTTTATATCAACGGGTTAATTAGAACTGTTTTTCTTAAAGTGCTGGTATTTCGGGAATGTCTCCGTTTTGTTCCCGATATTAAGGGATTACGTTCTCTGCCTGCTCTCCCGCTACCGCTGCTGCCGGATGCTCTTTCTTTCCCCTGGTCATTGCCTTGTTGGCGAGTATTAAGCCCAGCAACATGCACACTGCCCCGATCAGGAAATGTATGCCCGGGAAATGGAAGGGCGCTTTATCTGAAGTAAAATAAGCAAAAGTGCTGTTCATCACTACCGGACCAAAAATAGTGGTCAGGCTCATCAGGCTGGTGAGCGCGCCTTGCAATTCTCCCTGTTGATTGGACGGTACATACCCGGATATAACAGATTGTAAGGAAGGTCCGCAGATGCCGCCCAGGCAGTATACCACCAGGATTGCAAACATCATCCAGCCCTGGGTGGCGAAGGCAAATAATACCAGGCCGGCGATGTAGAACGAAAGGCCCAGGTAAGTGCTTTTCTCATTACCCAGTTTAGGATTGATCACTCTTGTTAAGCCAGCCTGCACTCCTGCGATCAAAACGCCTACAACTGTCAGGGAGATGCCGACCATGCCTTCGCTCCAGTTAAAGCGGTAAATGGTGAAAAAATTCCAGTTGCTCTGCACGGATTGGGCACCGAGATAGATGAGGAAAAAACAAAGCGCCAGTCCGCCGATCTCAGGGTGCTTTACCAGGAATTTTAATGAGCCGAAGGGATTGGCCCGTTTCCATTCAAAGGCACGCCGGTTGTCTTTAGGCAGGGACTCCGGTAAAAGAAAATATGCGATCAGGCAGTTGAGCAAACATAGTGCTGCAGCTGCATAGAAAGGCGCTCTTATCCCCCAGCCTGCCAGCGCGCCCCCCAGTGCAGGACCGAGTACGAAACCCATACCAAAAGCGGCGCCTATCAGGCCGAAATTCTTTGCTTTGGAAGTTTCATCAGGGCTTACGTCTGCAATGTAGGAAGATGCAGTAGTAAAGCTGGCGCCCGTGATACCGGCGATGATCCTGCCCACGAACAACCATTCGTAGGAAGGCGCCCATGCCAATATAAAATAGTCGATACCGAAGCCCAATAAAGAGATCAGCAGAATCGGACGGCGGCCATATCTGTCGCTCAGGTTGCCGATCACGGGCGAAAACACGAATTGCATAATGGCAAAGGCTGATAATAAGAAGGCGCCGTAGGTGCTGGCCGCGTTTACCGGGATGCCTTTCAGCTGGGCAACGAGGTCTGCCATCACCGGGATGATAAGACCAAATCCCATGGAGTCGATCAATAAAGTAACAAAAATAAGGGCCAGGGCGGTACGTCTGGACGTCTTCATAGCAGTGATATTAATAGTCAACGAATGTATCACAAAGTAAGTGGTGGCGGATGTCGGCTACAATCATCTATCGGTGAAAGGTCCTGATTTTACCTGTGAACGGCAAGCAGGAACCGGTGAAATTTCCATAAAGTTGTCATGAGGCAGAAGGATCAATGATAGATGGGGAAGATAGGCCCTTTTTTTGAGGAAAAGTTAACGCAAAATAAAATTGCGTTACCATGATCAGCACACTTCAACAACAGGTTTCCGGCCAGGTGCTCAGCAGGGAGGATACCGGGTATGATCAGATACGGCGTGGATGGGATCTGACTATTGACCATTACCCGGCCTATATCCTCATTGCACATAATGCGGCGGATATCGCTGCAGGGATCCGGTTTGCCCGTGCATCCGGTTTAGGCGTAGCCGTGCAATCCACCGGGCACGGAATGTTGTATCCTGCGAATGATGGTTTGCTGATCGTTACCTCGCGCATGAAAGCTGTGCACGTGGATACCAAAGCCCGCACTGCAAGGGTTGAAGCAGGCGTTATCTGGCAGGAAGTGCTGGATGCAGTAACACCGCATAGCCTGGCCCCGTTACTGGGCTCCTCGCCCCATGTGGGCGTGGTGGGCTACATGTTGGGCGGCGGTATCGGCTGGCTGACACGCCTCTACGGATTCGGGTCAGACAGCCTGCGGCGCATCGATATCGTGACAGCGGATGGTGAACTGCGGCGCTGCAGTGCAACGGAGAACAGCGATCTGTTCTGGGCATTGCCTGGTGGAGGCGGCAATTTCGGCGTAGTGACGGCAATGGAGTTTGATCTGTACCTGGTACCCATTGTTTACGGCGGTAGCCTGGTGTACCCGAAAGAAAGCGCAGCGGAAGCATTGCGTTTTTACCGGGAATGGATTAAAACAGTACCCGAAGAGCTGACATCTTCGGTCGCGATCATGAAATTTCCTCCCCTGGAACGGATACCGGAGGTATTTCGCGGGAAGACGCTTGTTATGCTTATGGCTGCCTTTGCGGGCGGCGCTATTGAGGGCGAACGATGGTTGCAGCCCTGGCTCAACTGGCAGGCGCCCATTGCCAATACCTTCCGGGAGATGCCTTTTTCGGAAATCTCCTCTATCACCAATGATCCTGTTGATCCGATGGCGCAATACGGTTCAAGCGATATGTTTGACGCGCTCCCCGACGAGGCCATTGACAGGATCGTTCGCTTTGCAAGCGACGATGCTTCACCGCTTACCATGAACGTGATCAGGCATGCAGGCGGCGCCATGGCGCGGACGCCTGTTAATGGCAGCGCTATTGGCAACCGCAATGCGTTGTTCTACCTGATGATGGGAGGCGCTGTACCGGATGCCGCAGCGTTTGCAAATGTAAAAGACTATGTGCAAGATTACAGGGCGGCACTTCAACCTTATGTGAACGGTGGCGTATGGATGAATTTCATGGGCGGAAATGGCGATGGTGCGCAGGAACGTATTAAAGCGGCGTACGAGCCGGGGGCGTATGAACGCTTGCTTGCGTTGAAAGCGAAGTATGACCCGGATAATCTATTCAGGTATAGTTATCAGTTGAAGCGATAAAGCCGTGGATGGATCGTCCACGGCTTGTCTGCAAATTATATCTGTTCCGTCTTCTTCTTCAATACCTCGTTAAAATTTGCCCGTAGCTTTTGCAGCTTCGGCGTAATCACGACCTGGCAATAAGCCTGATCGGGGTTGTCGCGATAGAAATTCTGATGCGCTGCTTCTGCTTTGTAGAAGGCTGTATATGGCGCTAATTCTGTTACAATGCGCTTTTCCTCATAATAAGCCTGCATTTCGTTAATAACTTCCCTGGCGGTTTGCTGTTGCGCTTCATTATGATACAAAATAATGGAGCGGTATTGCGTGCCTACATCAGCACCCTGGCGGTTGAGCGTTGTTGGGTTATGTGTAACAAAAAAGATGCGCAGCAGGTCGGCATAGGAGATCTTCTTCGGATCAAAGCGAACCTGCACCACTTCTGCATGCCCGGTATCACCTGTGGTAACCTGCTTGTAGGTAGGATCTTTTGTTTTACCACCGGCATAACCGGATACTACTTCAGCAACGCCATCCAGCTCATTGAAAAGGGCTTCTGCACACCAGAAGCAGCCGCTGCCTAAGGTAGCCGTTTCAAGCACGTCTGTTTCTTCTTTTTTCAGAGAAAGAGAGTTAATGCAAAAACGCAGTCCGGAAGGTGGCGGTCCATCCGGGAACACGTGCCCCAGGTGGGCGTCACAAACATTGCACAATACTTCTATTCGCTGCATGCCGAAGCTCTTGTCGGACCGGTACTTCAACACATTCGCCTGTGAGGGCTCAGTAAAAGATGGCCAGCCGCTGAGCGAGTTAAATTTCTGGGTGGAATCAAAAAGCTCCGTTCCACAACAAGCGCATGTATATATACCGGCGGAGTAAATTTCGCAATACTCTCCACTGAAGGGCCGTTCTGTACCGTGCTGACGGGTGACCCGGTATTGCTCCGGGCTAAGCAGCTGCTTCCATTCTTCGTCAGTTTTTTCAACACGTCTGGGGAGCGGGATTATTTTGTGCTAATTGCAACACGTCGTTCCAGTTCATAGCTTTCATTTTGTATTAAAATTAAATTTATCGACTATGGCCGACAAACAAAAACCGGTGAGGCGGTCAAAATCGGGGCCCAAGCCGCCAATTCCAGGCGCCCAGCGGACACCATTAACAAAATGGCAGGTAGCATGATCTGGAGGACTTATCAGGCCGCTTTACTGCGGCTCTTATTATTCGCTAAGCTTTTCTGCATCAGTTTCTGGATGAGCAATTGCAACCTTGACTTGTAGTCTTCCTTTAACCAGTCTGTATAATTCCTGGTTACCTTACCCAGGCATTTACCGTATTGCTTCACCCTCCAGCTGATCTCGTTGTCCAGCGCATCGGTGAGCTGCAGCGCTTCTGCTATAGATCCGCTGTTCTCTATGCACATCGCGGCGTGTTGCCGGATGGCGTCGCGGATAACGGTGATGGACTTTCTGCCCTCTGCCAGGGCCCGCTGGTAGGCTTCCTGGATATCAAATGAGAGCTGCAGGGTGTTGGGGAATTTAGCGCGAAGATCCGGGGAGATGACACGCGCCTCCTGGGCCGCATGGCTGCGCATGGTTTCGTAAAACAGCTCGGGCCTGTCAAAGATCAGCTGCCAGTCTAAAGGGTCTTGCCAGGCGCCGAAGCGCTCCGTGTTATTGCCGAGGTCAATGATCGAGAAGGTCTTTTTCTTCGGCAGACTCCTGGATCCTCTTCCGATCATCTGGTGATAAAGGGTCAGCGAGGTAGTGGCACGATTGAGGATCACTGTTTGTATAGATGGTTCATCAAAACCGGTGGTCAGGATAGAAACGGAGGTCAGGATAGCCCCCTTGGTCCGTTTGAACCATTTCAGGATCTCTGCACGTTCTGCAGCAGAATGATGATGATCCAGGTGCTTTATTGCATAACCGGCGTCTTCGAACATTTTACACACGTTCCGTGAGGTGAAGATACCATTGTTGAAGATGAGCGTCTTCTTACCCTTGCTATGCGTTTCATATGTATGCAATAAAAGGTCCAGCATCGCGGGTGATGAATAGAGCTCATCTGAGGTGCTGATGGTAAAATCACCATGGCTGCCTGTCCTCAGTGAATTGAGCTCCACATCATAGCGCCAGCAAACAGGTTTGGCCAGGTAGCCCTGCTTAACGAGACCGGCTATGCTCTCTCCTACCACCAGCTCGTGGTAGGTTTTATTCATGGGCTGTTCGATACTGGAGCTTAAAGGCGTGGCGGTCACTCCTACCACCAGGGCATCTGGAAATCTTTTTAACAGTTTCCGGAAGGAGTTGTGATGCGCTTCGTCAATGATCAGCAGCCCTATATCTTTGGTATCCATCATGCCCTGCCGGAGGCGGTTACGGAGCGTTTCTACCATTCCCACATAACAGGGATAGTGCTCCCTGGCGTTCAGGCGTTTAACCGTGCTGTTGATCACTTTATTTTTTATGCCGAGTTGCTTCAGGGTAGCGGCTGTCTGGCTGCACAGCTCAGTACGGTGCGTGAGCACCATTACCTTTTGGCTAAACGTTGTTATATACCGTTTCGCGATCTCCGAAAAGATCCGGGTTTTGCCGCCGCCTGTAGGCAGCTGGTAAAGGATCCGGTTGCCTTTGGAGGAACGGTTAATTTTGTCAAATAGGATATTCAGATCGCGTTCCTGGTAAGGATACAGTCCGGCAGATCTTCCCGCGTCAATATCGTGTCCCATAAAATATAATGCTGTTGCTACTTTAGAGGAACTTATCAAACTTGGGGCCAGTTGTATTATTTTTATATTAACTTGCTGGCGTCCACGTGAAGATTCGACCATTAATTAGAATATTTGCCGGCCTATATAAAAACAAGCTAGAGGCATGTCTTCCCAGGAGTCCGCAGAAATAGCATTAGTAGCATCATTAAAGGAGGATGATATAACGGCATTTGATGCCATTTACCAAATGTATTTTCCCGGCGTGTATGCCAATATCCTTCACCTGGTGAGGGAGGAAGCTGCTGCGCAGGATCTTGTGCAGGAAGTGTTCATCTCCCTCTGGGAAAAGCGCAAACAGCTGCAGGCGGGACAGCCTGCTGGCAACTGGCTGTTTGTAGTCAGCTATAACCGCTCGCTCAATTACCTGCGCGACAAGCTGCGCCGCAGGCTGAAAGTGGAACCCATTACCAGCGATGTGGCGGAGCCGGAAGCCGACGAATGGCAGCTGACCTCCATCCAGCTCGATATGCTGGAACGGGCCATTGAGCAATTACCGCCCCAGCGAAAGAAAGTGTTCCTGCTGTGTAAAATGCAGGGAAAAACCTACGCAGAAGCGGCCAACGAATTGCAGATATCTCACTACACTGTTAAGGAACATATCACAAAAGCCAGCCGTTTTATACGCGAATACGTTCGCCTGCAGCCCGAGTGGCAGGCCCTGATCATAACCTTCCCCTTGTTTATCAAGGCATTTGAGCAATAAAGCTCCCTTCAAAAAAAATTCCTCTACACAGCCCCCCTTTTTTGCAGCGATGGTGTATTAAGCGCAAATCGACCTTTTGAACCCATCTGAAGCATATTTACGCGAATTGCTGGCCAAGGCCCACTGGACGGACGAAGAATGCCGCTGGCTGCTTGATTACCTGGAGCACACGCCCGGTACCGAGCTAAAGGCCTACATGCTGGAACGGTTCAGGCAACAGGGCGTTGAAGCCCCTGCTCCCGGGCTGTCTGACTCGATCCTGTCACACATTCATGCACGTATACAACCGCCAGCGCCGCCTGCACGGGTGGTGCCAATGTTCCGCCGCTGGCGGAATATTGCTGTCGCCGTAGTAGTGACAGGCATCGCTGCGGCAGCTGCCCTTTTCCTCTTGCGGCAGGGGCCAACGCAAGCCACAAAAGCGCCGCTGGCCGCCGCCACTGCACACGATATTGCGCCCGGCGGCAATAAAGCCCGCCTGGTATTAGGCAATGGGCAATCGGTATTGCTTGACCAGGCTGCAGACGGGCCACTTACCGCTGGCAGCGGAGAGCAGGTAAAAAAGCAGGATGCTGAGCTGGTATACAGCCAGGGCGGCAGCAGCAGCAATACCCTTATTACGCCCAATGGCGGGCAATACCGGGTACAATTGGCAGATGGCACCAAGGTGTGGCTGAACGCCGCCAGCTCGCTCCAGTATCCCGCCAGCTTCAATGGAGCCGATCGTACGGTAACACTCAGCGGCGAAGCCTATTTTGAAGTAGCCACAGATGCCGCACGCCCTTTCTTTGTAAACGTGGGCGGCATGAGGGTACAGGTACTGGGCACGCATTTTAATATCAATGCCTATAGCGAAGAAAAGCTTTTCACTACCACGCTGGTACAAGGGGCAGTACGTGTAGTATCCGGCAAGCACGGGATCACATTAGCTGCAGGAGAGCAAACCACGATGGAGCAACAGAGCGGCCGCCTGCAACGCGCCGCAGGCGATGTGGAAGACGCCATTGCCTGGAAGAACGGCATCTTCACCTTTAAAAATGATGAGCTGTCTGCCGTGATGCGCGACATTAGCCGCTGGTACGATGTGGAGGTGGTATATGAGGGAGGCCTGGATGAAAACATTCATGTATCCGGCGCCATGCGCAGGCAGGAGTACCTGACGCAATCATTGAAAATATTGGAACTGACGGCAGATGTACATTTTGAGATACAGGGCAGAAAAGTAACTGTTAGCAAAAAATAACACGTTCACATAAGCAATACAGCTCACCTGGCAGGCGCCTACCGGGGCGGCCTACCTATGCATAAAAGTTAATTGATAAAAACGGATCAAATATGAAACGATCATTACGAACGCTGCTGCTGTTGGTGCTGGTGGCGGGGCTTCAGCTCTCCGCAAGCGCCATCAGTCAGCATAAAGGACTGGACGTGGAAGTCAGCAACGCCAGCCTGGAAACCGTATTCCGTATTGTACGCAAACAAAGCGATTATCTCTTCATCTTTAAAGACGAGAACCTCGCCAAAACTGCTTCCGGGATCACCCTGCACCTTAAAGACGCCACTATTGAGCAGGTGATGGACCGCTGCCTGGAAGGCTCTCCCCTCACCTACCGGATCGTAGACAAAACCGTTATCCTGGTTAGAAAAGAGGATGCACCTGGCACCTTACAGGAGCAGGTAGTACAGCTGAGCGGCTCCGTGCGGGATGCAGATAACGGCGACCCGCTGCCCGGTGTAACCGTGAGCGTTAAAGGCGCTACTATTGGCACCACTACCAATGGTAACGGGCAGTTTGTGCTGAACAATGTAAAGCTGCCTGCTACGCTGGTGTTCTCTTACATCGGTTTTTCCACGCAGACTATGGAAGCAGGTCAGCGCAGGGAATTTGATATCCGCCTGAAACGCGAGCGCCGTGATATGCAGCAGGTGGTAGTGATTGGATATGGTACCCAGAAGAAAACAGAACTGACCGGAGCTATCGGCACGTTTCGGCCGGATGACCTGAATGCGCGTCCGGTACTGGGCCCTGACCAGCTGCTGCAGGGCCGTGTGGCAGGTGTGAACGTATCCTCCAGCTCCGGCATGCCTGGTGGCGCAGTACGTGTAAGCGTGCGCGGTATCGGCTCCCTCAGCGCCAGCAACGAGCCGCTGTATGTAGTAGATGGAGTGCCCATCATTCCGCATGATGCAGCCATGACCAATTTCGGTAATAAAATGAATCCGCTTTCAGAGCTCAATCCTGCAGACATTGCCTCTGTGGAAGTATTGAAAGATGCGGCTTCCGCAGCCATCTATGGCTCACGCGCCACCAACGGCGTGATCCTGATCACCACCAAAAGCGGCCGTAAAGGCGGCGGCCAACTCAGCGTGAACGCCTACACAGGCGTATCTGAAGTGCCGAACCTTGGCAAGGTGGAAATGGCCGATTCCAAATTATACCTTGAAGTAGTGAACGAAGCAATAGACAACTACAACAAACAATACGGCTATACGCCGGGCAACAGCAAGTTCATTACGGGTATAGATCATCCCTACCCCGGCCTGCCGGATACAGATTGGATGGACCTGGTATTGCGCAAAGCCTGGACACAGAATATAGATCTGTCGGTATCCGGCGGCAGCGACAAAACCACCTACTATATTTCCGGTGGCTTCCTGAACCAGAAAGGAACGGTGATCTATAACGACCTGCAAAAATATACCGGCCGCATTAACCTCAGCAGCGAGCCTTTAGATTGGCTGCGTGTTGGCGTAAACGTTGGCTTCAGCTATTCAGATAACAACCGCGTGCCGGGTTCCAATCTCGGTTCTACAGTAATGGGCAGGAGCCTTCCGCAACGTCCGTTTGACAGGCCTTACAAGCCCAATGGAGACTATTACGTAGGCGGCACTGCAGACCTGGTGTATCATAATCCTATCCAGATCCTGAAGGAGGAAGTAGCTACCCTGAAAAACTACCGCCTGCTGGGCAATGCGTTTGCAGAGCTGAGGCTTACCAAAGACCTGCGCTTCAAAACGTCCTTTGGTTCAGATATTGGTTATACGCATGACTACATCTACTATAATCAAAAGCATCCCTATGGCACAGGCAACGGCCGCATTGTAGATGAACGCAGGCTGCTCACCAACCTGCTGCTGGAGAATACGCTGAATTACGCCCATACTTTCGGCGATTTGAAGCTGGACCTGCTGGGCGGCCACTCCTTTCAGCGCATGACGGTGTCTGATAATGGTATTGATGGTAACGGGTTCCCGGCGCCTTCTTTTGATGTACTGGCTGCTGCTTCCGTTATCAATAACGCTTCTACCAATTTGTATGGCAATGCCATGGAATCTTATTTCGGCAGGGCCAATCTTGCCTGGAAAAATAAATACCTGCTGGGCATGTCTATCCGTACAGATGGCTCTTCCCGCTTTTCACCGGATAGGCGCTATGGTTACTTCCCATCCGTGTCTGCAGGCTGGCAGGTGTCCCGCGAGTCCTTCTGGAATATGCCTGCTACAGATCTGAAGCTGCGCGCCAGCTATGGCTCTACCGGCAACCAGGAAGGCGTGAGCAATTATGGTTACCAGTCGCTTACCGGTGGCGGTTATAACTACGACGGTAAGAGCGGTATCGCCATCACGGGTTTTGGCAACAACCGCCTCACCTGGGAAAAAGCCAACCAGCTGGATGGAGGATTGGAACTGGGGCTGCTCAGTGGCTCGGTGAATCTTACGGTAGATTATTTCCGTAAGCATACTACGAACCTGCTGTACAATATGCCGATACAAGGCACTTCCGGCTTCACCAGCATTACCAGTAACATCGGCTCTATGCTGAACTATGGTTTGGAAACCTCTGTGAGCACTGATCTTAATTTCGGCGGATTGAACTGGAAGTCTGACTTCAATATCTCCTTTGTTAAAAACCGTATCACCTCCCTGATCGGTAATAACGATGTGCTGTCTATCGGCTCCAACCGCGCTTTACAGGTAGGACAGGATATTGGCAGTATCTGGGTCTATAAGATGACAGGGATCTTCCAGGACGATAAGGACGTGCCGAAGCCGCTGCAGGCCATCGGCGTACGGGCAGGCGATGTTCAGTACGAGGATGTGAATGGCGACGGCAACATCGACGTCAACGACCGTCAGATAGTAGGCAGCTCCAATCCTGCTTTCTACGGCGGCTGGAACAACACATTCCGCTACAGGAATTTCGATCTCTCCATCTTCCTGAATTATATGTACGGGCAGGATGTGTATGCTACTTCCCGCATTACCATAGAACGCCTGGGACAGAATGCGGTGAACTTTGTAAAGAAAGTGGCAGAGAACAGATGGACAGGCCCCGGTACCAGCAACACTGTGCCCCGTGCTATTTACAATAATGCCTACAACCTGTACAATTCCAGCCGCTGGATGGAAGACGGCTCTTTTCTGCGGGTGCGCACGGTATCCCTGGGATATGAGCTTCCCTCCTCCTGGCTGTCAAGAGCGAAGATCAAACGTCTCAGGGTGTACCTGCAGGCGGATAACCTGTGGCTGATCACCAATTATTCCGGGCTGGATCCGGAGGTAAGCTCAGACACGGATCCCCGTTTTATAGGAGAAGACAACCTGGTGCTCCCGCAGCCCCGTTCCTTTAACGCAGGCCTTAACCTGAATTTCTAAACCGATGCAACATATTGTTATGAAACGGATCGTATTACCGGTACTGTTAGCCAGCTTCTGTGCACTTGCTTCCTGCAGTAAAATGCTGGATGTAGACTCACACTCTGCCGTGGCTACCAATACCCTGACGGAGGCCGACGTAGAATCCTTCCTGGTGGGGATCTATAATCGTGTGCAGAATGCGCCCGGTGCAGAGTCTTATATTTCTTTTGACCTGACAGGCGGTAATCTCATTAACGCAGGCGCTACCAGTGACGGTGGATTGAACACTTTCATCACCAACATACTGCGGCCCGAGAACGGCCTGATGTCTGCTGCCTGGAACGGTTATTATTCCGCTCTTTACCAGGTGAACAACCTCCTGCAATCCGCAGAAGGCCTGCCGGACACGCAACGTAACAGGGAGATCTCCGGCACTGCTCATTTCTTCCGCGCTTATCTCTACTACAACCTCGTGACCCGCTGGGGCGGCGTACCGGTGCTGGAAAAGAACAACACCGAAAAAGTGAAACGGAACACAGAACAGGAAGTATGGGCCTTTATTGAACAGGAATTACAATTGGCCATTGACAAGGCTCCCGCCTATGCGGCAGGACAATATTACCTGGTATCTTCTGTAGCCGCCAAAGCGCTGATGGCCCGCGTAAAGCTGGCACAGCACAAAAAAGCGGAAGCGGCTGCGCTCGCGGAGGAAGTGATCGGCAGCGGCTTATTCCAGCTGGACGATTTTGAGAAGATCTTCCGGGCAACCGCCAATACAGAAGAGATCTTTTCTTTCAAGAACCTCACCATTGAGTCTTCCGTGCGTGTCAGCACCCTGTTCTACACATACGCCCACCCGGTAAAGGGCAGTTATGTATACCGCCCCACACAGGAAGTAATGGAGCTGTTCTCTGAAACGGATAAACGCAAGGCCATTTCCATAGATACTTATGAAGGCCTGCGTGTGATCAATAAATATCCCAGCGGGCAGTCGGGCACTGACCCGCTGGTAGTGATCCGCCTGGCTGAAATGTACCTGGTGAGCGCAGAGGCACAGGGCCTGGCAGGCTTACATCGTCTCAATGAGCTGCGGGCCAAAAGAGGACTGGCGGCCGTCAATCCTGCCGGCGAAGCCGCCTACCTGGATGCCGTATTGCTGGAAAGAAGAAAAGAGTTCCTGGGAGAAGGCTATCGCTGGTACGACCTGGTACGCACGGGTAAAACCGCGGAACTGGGCCTTGCGGCAAGGGAAGTGAAGTATCCTATTCCGATGAATGAACTGGCGCTGAACAATCTTCTTGAACAAAACGATGACTATTAAACCATGAAAAAGAACATGAAACTGATTCCCGCACTGGCATTGTTGTTCCTGGCAGCGAGCAGCTGCGAAAAGGATTCACAGGCACAGGTGTCTCCTGTAACGATAAAAAGCCCGCTCACACAAAGGATCGCTGACAGTACCGACCTGGTGGCGCAGGTGTTTTCTGATACCATTTTCCAGGTGAGTGAAGGCATCCGGGAAACAGATGTACACTATCTCAGCCGGGCCGGCTATTCCATGCATATCTTCATCCTGGAAATAGACCTCCATCATCCGCAGCTGAAAGTGGAAGCGGCAATGCCTTATAACGTTGACGGTTATGCTATGCAAACCGTGCCTGACATGGCGCGATACCTGGAGCCTGCCGAAGGCCGCGTATTGGCAGGCATCAATGCAGACTTCTTCAACACTTCTACGGGTGAGCCGCGCGGGATACTGATCCGCAACGGCAAAATACTTAAAACCACCTGGGCAAACGCCCGCAGCGCCACTTTTATGGGAGTACGGAAGAACGGTGAGGTCTTTATCGGTGACCGTAAAGACTTTGCCACTATGAAAGATGATTTTGAGGACGCCCTGGGCGGTGGCCCCATGCTGGTAAAAGACAATGTGCTACTCACCCAAACGGATCTTAGCATTGAGCCCCGTACAGGTGTGGGACTCAACAAAGACGGCAAATTGTATTTCATCGTAGTGGACGGCCGCAGCTTTTATTACTCCAACGGCATCACTATTACAGACCTGGGACGCATGCTGAAAGCCTGCGGCGCCAGTATCGCCATTAACGTGGACGGAGGCGGCTCTTCCACCTTCATGATCAAGCATCCGCAGGCGGAAGTATGGCAGGTGCGCAACCGGCCATCTGATGGCAGCAACAGGGCTGTAGGCAATGCCTGGATGATCCTTTCCAAACCTTAAATCCCTATATTAGCTGACCAGAATGTAAAAAAATGAAAGTCTTGTTATTTCTAAGTGCAGCACTGTCCTTTGTGAAACCTGTTCTTTCACAGGACAGCCTGCGCTACGTAGACGCCGCTACGCTCATGATGAGGGGCAAAGCCAAAATCACGCAGCTACCCTACCGGCGCATTGACAGTAGTGAGACCCATGAAATGCCTGCGGTGGTGCAGGGCCTTGCCAAACGCAGCGCCGGCATTGCGATCCTGTTTGAAACCAATTCGGATGTGATCCGCGCCCGGTGGAAGTTATCGGAAGAAGTGTACATGCCCAATATGACACCTATTGGCCACAGCGGCCTGGACCTCTATTGTTTACAAAATGGCAAATGGCAATTTGTGAGTGTTGCGAGGCCCGCAAAAGGTACTGAGCAGAACCAGGTGATCATACAACATATGGACAGCAGCATGAAGCAGTTTATGCTTTACCTGCCGCTGTATAATAGTGTGGATGAATTGCAGATCGGAGTAGCGGAGCGTGCGCTCCTCCGGCCGCCATCGCAGACCACTATCAGCAAGGATAAACGTATCGTTATATATGGTTCAAGTGTGGTGCAGGGCGCATCGGCCAGCAGGCCTGGCATGGCTTACCCGGCGCAGCTGCAGCGCAAAACAGGCTATAATGTGATCAACCTGGGTTTCAGCGGTAATGCAAAAATGGAAGCCGCGGTGGCCACTTACCTGGCTACTGTACCGGCGGATTGCTATGTATTGGACTGCATTCCCAATCCCTCACCGGATCAGATCAGGGAAAGATCTTATCCCTTTATAAAATACCTGCGGGAACATCAGCCGGCGGTTCCTATCATCCTGGTAGAAACGATCTTCCGGGAGAATGGATATTGGGATCAGGAGCTTGGACAAAGGGTGGCCGCACAGAACCGCGAGATCCGGAAAACGTATGAAAGGCTGTTGAAAGAAGGGTACAAAAATATTTACTACATCCGGTCTGAAGCATTGATCGGTAATGATCATGAAGCGACCGTTGACGGTATTCACCTCAGCGACCTGGGTTTTGACCGTATTGCCACTACGCTGATGCCGGTGATCAGACAGGCTTTAAAAAGCAGCCGTCACACTAAAAGGGTGACGGCTGCTTTGCTTTACATCAGCTCTATCTATAACTTAATGACCGTCTCCGAGTACATTGCTCCGTCGAGGAGGAGCCTGCAGATATAGCTTCCGCTGGGAAAATTACTTCCATCTACTGTTTCATTATACACGCCTGCCTGCATTGCTGCATCTTTCAGGTTGGCGATCTGTTTGCCTTGCATATCATACAGCTGCAAACTTACGCGCCCGGTTTTACGAACCGTATACCGTAACTGCAGCTGTTGTGTGAAGGGATTAGGAAAAGCTTTCAGCACCGTTTGCTGTTCGTTCGTTTTGTTATCCAGGGAAGGAACCGTAGCAGCAAATGTTTGCGGGTTATCTATCCGGGCCGTTGCCGGAGATCCCAGCTCAGAACAATTGTTCCCCAGTAGCTTGATCAGCCAGGCATCCTTGACGCCTTTATTCGGCTCTGTGACATCTCCATCCCCGCCTGCAGAATAGGTCAGGCCGCCGGCATACAGGCCTCCATCCGCTGCAGGCACCAAAGTATACAACTCATCCCACTGGCTGCCGCCGAGGGTCTTGTCCCACATTCTTTTCCCCTGTGTGTCTACTTTCAATACCAGGAAATCACGCTCTCCGCTACCTGCGTCTGTAATATCTCCACTGCCACCGCGTGAATCTGTAACACCGCCCAGCAGAAAACCATCATTAACAGCCAGCATGGTATGCAAATTCTCGTTCGAGAAAGCACCAAGCGTATTATCCCATAATTTGTTACCGCTGGCATCCGTTCTCACCAGCCACAAATCCGGGCCCTGCGATCCTTTGGTAACATCTCCGCCAGCCGGGCCGTTCACCGTGCCTCCCAGCAGGAAGCCTCCATCGCTGGTGCGCAATATACATTGCATCTTTTCTGATCCGCTGCCACCGTAGGTTTTATCCCATACCCTGTCTCCATTGGCCGTTATTCTCCTGAGCCAGAAATCATCCGACCCGTTGTTGCCGTCACCAATAGTGCCGTCATTGGACCCACTGGAGCCGCCAAGGAAAAATCCTCCATCGCCTGCGGGCAGCATACAGGTCAGGTAATCAAAGCCCTCGCCACCTATCATTTTTTGCCATAGCTGGTGCCCGTTTGCATCAATTTTCATAATCCAGGCATCTGCATCGTAAGGAGAAGTCAATCTTTTATTAGCATAGCCCCCGAGCAGGAATCCGCCATCGCTGGCCCGTACTACGCAGGTCACCTTAATATTGTTATAATCTAAAGTGGTGTTATTATTAATGTAATGGGCGCTATCCCACAGCTTATTACCGTTGGAGTCGATCTTCGCTACCCATGCCTGGTAGCTATAGTCGCCCTTGATATGTAACATGCCCGCCAGCAGAAATGTGCTGCTATCGATGGGTATCATGGTGGCGAGCTCCGATTCATAATTAAAGGTTCCGTATGGATTGTTGGTGAAAGTCCTGTTCCATAATATGCCGCCCAGTGCGCCCACCTTTGTTACCCAGGCCCTTCCACCGCCCTGCGGATTGGTGACTGTGCCATCCTGGGACTCGGTAGTACCTGCCAGAAAGTAGCGGCCCTTGCTGATGGGCAGCATTACCTTTATTTCATCTGCTTTAGTACCGCCATATCTTTTGTTCCATTGCTGCCTGATGCCTGGCTGCACGTTTATTGTTACGGGAGTACGTTGCGTAAGGCAGGCGCCTTTAGCTGTTGCGATATAATAAGTAACCGTATCCGTGAGCACAGGCGTGGTGTATTGCGGGCCTGTCTGGAAAGGGCATCCGCCGCTCGGCTCCGTATACCATTGCAGACTGGTACCAGGTGCACTGCCGGGTTGTATCACGGTAGCAGAACCCGAGCAGATCGTCACGGTGCTGCTGGGTAATACAGGAGCTGCGTTCCCGCGATTGGCGTAATGAATATTCACCCTCAGTAAAGGTGTGGACTGGCTGTTGGCCAGGCGCACCTCTACCCGGTCGAAGGTTTTGGAGGGCGCCCATTTTAACAGCACCTGTTCCGCAGTGAGAAAGTCTATGCGGAATGCCGGTGTGGCCACTGCCGCCCTGTCATTGTTATAGGTAGTGCCGTTGTAGGTGGCCAGCTGGATGTTCTTCAGCACATTCACGTCCGTAATAGCGCCCGGAAAAGAAAGGTACAGGTATATACTGTCCCCTGTACTGCTGGCGCCGCTGAAATGCAAGGTTTGCTGAATATAAGCGCCAGAACCAAGGGGCTGCAGGACAAGCGAGGAAGCGGAGATCATATTATCATCTACCGCATAAGCAGGATTGCTGACATCGCAGCCGGTGCAGGCGCTGCTGCCTGTATGGGTCTCAACACGCGCCGCATCACAGGGAAGGGTTTGTGATCTTGCGGGAGTCACTGAACAAATACACAATAATAAAAAGCTAAGCCAGGCCGCTGCCGGGGTGAGATGAGTGGAAGTAAAGATAGGTTGCATATAGATTTTATTGGGAAATAGGATAAATATAAGTGGAAGCGTACAAGATGACCGTTCCTTATAATAGTAGTTTTACGTAGATCTTTTCGTGTTATCTCCCTGGTATAAGGTGATAATTTAACAGCTGCGATGGTACTTAATAAGTACTTGTACGACTTCTTTCTACCTGTACTCCTGTACTTACTACAACCATATCATATGTATTCCCTCACAATCAATCCTATATATGAAAAAACAGTTACTAAAAGCCCTGTTATTCCTGGCGCTGTGCCCATTAAGCGCCAAATCGCAAACGCCACCTGCTACCTGGCAGGAACATTGGTTTGAGCATAACCAATTGCTGACCAAAGTCTATGAAGACAATGACCTGGCGCTTTATTTTGACAGTGATGTCAATACGACCGTTACCTGGCCGCGGCAGTATTTATCGTCGGTATGGCGTTATACGAAGAAAGTGTATGGCAGCTTTGGCACCGATCCGCACATGTATGCCATTTTACACACCAATAAGTACAGCGGCGGGCATCCGTCTACTTATTTTGACGCCAGCCATGACCTGCGTAATGTGATAGATGCAGGTGCGGGCCCCTGGACCGGCGCTACACAAGGTGATTACAATCTCCTTACACACGAGGTAGGCCATCTTGTGGAGCTCGCCAGTAAGAATATGCATGGCTCTCCTGCATTCGGGATCTGGGGTGACAGTAAATGGTGCGAGATCTATATTTACGATGTTTATAAAGGCCTGGGACTGGAAAGCCGTGCTACGAATGCCTATAACGAGTTTATGGGCAAAACGGATAATTTTCCGCGGGCCAATACCGCCTGGTTTAAGAACTGGTTCTACCCCATCTACAGCCAGTATGGCGGAGCGGCAGTATTGAACCGGTATTTCGTACAGCAGGCTTTATATTTCAGAAGATCCGGCACAGATTATCCCGGTATGAACATGGGAGAGTTTGTGCATTTCTGGAGCGGTGCAGCAGGTGTGAACCTTAAAGCGCAGGCTACTATCGCCTTTGGATGGACCAGCGAATATGAAGCACAGTTTGTGAAGGCGCAGCAGGATTTTCCGTTCACTTATACTACGCCTGGTGTAACGGCAGCCAGCCTTTTCCAGGATATTAATTATGGCGGATATGGGGTAACGTTACCTGCAGGAAGTTATACGCTGACACAGCTAAAGGCCTATGGCGCGCGGAATGACGATATCACAGCGATTAGAGTAACGCCCGGGTTTACAGTGACGCTTTACCAGGATGATAATTTTTCTGGTAACAGCATTACGCTGACTGCAGATAATCCACTCTTAAATGCATCCTGGAATGACAGAACATCTTCTGTTGTGATCAGCGCCCTGGCCCCTGCAGCTGCTACAATGACTAAAGCGCCCGCGGATGGATTACGGGCTTATCCGAACCCCGTGGTCGCAGGTGGTACAATGATGGTGAAGATAGATGGTTACAAGGCCAATAGTTCCTTTTGGATCTCACTGGTGGATATGAACAAGCGGGTAGTGCTTCATCAGCGTGCAGACGCTGCAGTAGAAAGCCTGTCTACTGCCAAGCTCGTCCCCGGTACGTATATACTAGTGATCACTAACGGGAACGAACAGCTCCGGAAAAAAATAATCATACAATAAACTAAAACGTAGGGGCGGCTATATCTCATACCAGATACGGCCGCCCTTTCTCTTTTGATTTGTCCTTTCTTCCCTCTTTATTGTCAGTTTGACCCCATTAAGAAAATTTTAACATAATAATGCAGTACTAATAGCTTATCTTGTTGATGATTTTTTGATTGAGCATGTAGTATCAGAACAATAATTTTTACTTTAGGTAGCAAATTCTTCTTATCTCTTAGCTTTCTCTTAAATCGTTATGATCACGTATTCCTCTATCGCCATTCCGGGAATGCAATTTTTTAAACCTACAGCTGCTTGACAGTTTAAATTTATTGGACACAATATGGCATTTATTGAGCATGTGCTTAAAGTTCCCTCCTACGGTTGGAAAAACCAGGAAGGGCAACTGAGCAAACCTACAGCGACACAGTTATTTTCCGAGTTTCTTCGCAGGATCAACATTACGGCGTCCCGTAAAAACTGGCTGCCTTTTTTCTCGTGGGGCTGCACCTTAGGCCTGGCGCCCTTTGCCATCCTGTTTATTGTGATGGAAGTGCAGGATTTTAATGTGTGGTACCTGCTGATGGGATTCGTTTACGGAATGATCCTTATGGGCACGCATGGCACCATCTGGTACCATCGCTATGGCACCCACCAGGCTTATCGCTTCAGCAATAAATTCTGGCGTTTCTTTACTGCTAACCTGGTAATAAAGCTGGTACCGGAAGAATTGTACATTGTATCGCATCATGTGCACCATTCCCTTTCTGATCAACCCGGCGATCCATATAACGCAGAAGCAGGCTTCCTGTACTGCTTTTTGGCTGATGCGAACCATCAACCCATCGCTGAGAACCTGACAGAAAAGGATTATGCCAAAGCCGCAGCGATGCTCCACCATACTGGTATAAAGCCCAACAGCTACCAGCAATATCTTAAATGGGGCTCTATTGCGCATCCTTTAAGGACTGTGGTGGCCACTTTTGCCAACTGGATATTCTGGCTGACTGTATTTTATGCTATCGGAGGCCTTTACCTGACGGCTGCGTTGCTGACCGGTGCATTTATATGGGGCCTTGGCGTAAGAACCTTCAACTACGAAGGCCATGCCAAAGGAGAAGATAAGCAGGTAGCCGGACTGGATTTTAATACAAAGGACAAGTCTATCAACCAGTGGTGGCCCGGCCTGGTAGCCGGCGAATGGCATAATAATCATCACCTTTATCCTGCAAGCGCGCGATCCGGTTTTTTAACGGGCCAGATCGACTTTGCGTGGTACTATATCAGGACGTTGAAGTTAATTGGTGGCATCAGCGCCTGTCGTGATGCAAAGAAACAGTTTATGGAAGATTACCATAAGCCGTACCTGGAAGAGAAGAAAAGGATAAAAGCTGCACAGGTAAAACCGGTCATTTCCTGATCGTCATTGATCATACAATAAGAACATCATTATAGCGCGGCGGCATGGAGATCCCATGCCGCCGCTTTTATTCTACTTTCTTATAGCTATATTTGGTATTTTTATATACATGCGCGTATCCCGCGGGTACCAGTTCCATGTTAAAATTACTGATACATGTTCATTAGAAAGAGAAGATTTAAATCAGCCGTAGCTACTATCAACCAAAAACTAGATGCACTTAACCAGGAATTAGCGGCTATTAATCAAAGAGTTAAACCTTCAGACAGCCCTGCCATCGTTCAGCTTTTCCTGCAAGCCAAAGCCTTAAACCTAATTAATTTCACCAACAGAGAGCAGATCCTGCAGGATATTAAGCTGGCTGAATACAAAGTTTTCTCTCAATGGAAAGATGATGGTATTATCCAGTTCCTGGTAGATTATTTAAACATTCCCAACAAGGTTTTTATTGAATTTGGTGTTGAAGATTATAATGAATCCAACACCCGGTTCCTGCTAATGAATAATAACTGGAAAGGCCTGATACTAGATGGTTCTGCAGCGAACATTGCGGCTATCAAACAACAGGATATTTACTGGAAATACGATCTGACAGCTGTGCATTCATTTGTGACCGCTGAAAATATCAATGATACGATCAGGGCGAATGGTTTTTCGGGGAGATCGGGCTCCTTCATATAGACATAGATGGAAACGATTATTGGACCTGGAAAGCGATCAATTGCGTGGATCCGGTGATCGTTATCATGGAGTATAACAGTGTATTTGGCAAAGAAATGCCCTGGACAACGCCTTACAATGCATCATTCAACCGCACTGCAGCACACTATAGTAACCTGTATTTCGGCGCATCTATCACTTCTTTAACAGACCTGGCAGCAGAAAAGGGATATCAATTCATTGGGTGTAACAGTAATGGTAACAACGCTTATTTTGTAAGAAACGATCACATCGGCGGGTTAAAGGCGCTGTCGGCTGAAGAAGGATATGTGTTATCCAGATTCCGCGAGAGCCGTGATGATAAAGGGAATTTGACATATCTCTCCGGTGAGGACAGGAAGAAGATACTTCACGGGATGGAGATATTTAATACGCGGAGCAATAGTATTGAAAGCATTAGCTGATCATCAGGGCGAAATATTTTTTTTATTTATAAAAAGTTATTTACTTTGGGGCGCGAACTACCCCAAATAGTGGCGTCTACATCAAGAAACGGCTTTATTCGAATCTCCGAAAGCAAATACCAGGGAACCAGCTAAGGGCTTCAATACATTCATCATACTTGTAATCAGGTATTACTTAATTGGGCTTATTGTATTCCGGCAGGACCTATTCTACCGGCTTAACTCTCCTTTTTGACGATCAGGTCTCTTCGTCTTCGGTATCCGATTTTCTCACTATTAAATTATTCGTTATGCAATTGCCAATAAGGAATAATTACAACTTAAAGCCGTTGATCATTGTGATCATTTTCGGCTTGCTGTATGGTTGTAAGAAAAACGATCACTGGCCGCCAAGGGCAAGCGAAGAAAGTGCAGATGTAGTGTACGACTGGTATAAATTTATAGCGAAGATTCAACGGCCTTTAAACCCGCAACCAGTTATCATCCTGAACAACCGGAACTTTGGTTACATAGGAGTGGGCCTGTATGAAACGGTTCGTCCGGGCATTAAAGGGTCTGTAAGCCTGTCCTCCAAACTCTATCAAATGCCCGATATGCCCGAAACGGCGGCTCACCAACATTATTTATGGGGCGCGGCCGCCAATGCAGCCTTGGCTAGCATGTTTAAACAGTTTTTAACCGGCCTGACCGATGCTGATAAAGCCAGTATTGATTCACTGGAAAACGCTAATCGCAAGCGGTTCAGGCTATCTGCTGCTGAGGATGTTCTTTCCCGCTCAGAATCCTTTGGCCGTGCCATTGCTAACGCCATCTACAACTGGTCTACCAGTGATAATTTCAACCTTTCTGACCAAGGATATGTGCCGCCTGTTTTCCCGGGAGCCTGGGTGCGCACTCCTCCCGCTTTTGCCAACCCGGTAGGGCCTTTTCTAAAGGACTCCAGGCCTTTCCTCGAGTATAGCTTAACAGCTGTTGCGCCTGCGCTGCCTGTACCTTATTCGGCAGATCCAAAATCGGATTTCTACCAGGCGGCAAAAGAAGTATATGATGTAGGGAAAAATCTGACCACTGAGCAAAAAACAATGGCGGATTGGTTTAATGATTCCGGTGGCCCAGGAGTAGGCGTTCCGGCGCCCTATCACCTGCTTTCTGTTATAACAGACATACTGGAAAAGCAACATGCAAAACTGGGAAAGGCCGCTGAAGTGTATGCTAAAACAGGTATAGCACAAAAGGACGGTCCTATTATTACATTTAGGTCAAAATATAAGTATAACCTGATCCGGCCGGTTAGCTACATTCAGCAACACATCGATCCAAACTGGCAATCTTATCTCACTAATCCTCCTTACCCGGAGTATACTTCCGGGCTTGTTGGAATATATGGGCCTGTTATACAGGTGTTGATAAGAGTGTTTGGTGACATTCCTATAACAGACAACGCCAATGATTGGAAAGGGGTAGCGCCCCGGCACTATCCTTCTCTTTCCAAATATGTAGAAGAAGCGGCCGTTTCCAGGATCTACGGGGGATTGCATTACCGGTTCACACAGAACGCCAGTCTGGTAATAGGCAAAGCACTAGGCGATAAAATAGCTGATATTGATTTTTCTACTTACAAAGGCGATTATAAATAAGCAAAAGGCCGCTTCCTGCAGGGGAAGCGGCCTTATATCGTACCTGATTATATATCAGGGATTCATTACAAGCATTAAGTCCTCATAATCGTGTGCCGAAGCAAATACAGGAACCGATGCCCAGGCGGCTTTCCCTTTCTCTGCGGTGACCGCATGCATTACCAGTTCCTGCATACGTAATATTACCAGCTGCTCATGCAGTTCACAAGCCTGCCGCAGATCATCGTTGCGGTACCCTTCTGATTGCATATAGCGTTGGTTGGCCTCCTGCAGCGCTTCGTACCCGGTGATAGTGATGCTTTTCTCGGATTCTGCGCTGAAATCTGCCAGCCAGTCGAGATTTTCCCGGCTGTGTGGCGAATCGTAAGCCAGCAAATGAAGGAACCAGCGTTCGTACTGGGTGGTGAAGCTGTTCATTTCCACGTAGATCGCCTTGATGTTTACCTCTTCTTCTTCCGTTGTCACTTCATAAAAGTTGCTGAGCATTTTCCGCAGGGAAGGTTCCAGGTGAAGCAGGTCTTTACCGATGACCTGGTGAAAATCTGTCTGCGGTAGCTGGCTGAGCCTGGTTTCTGTCTCGCGGATGGCTTGTTCAATATGTCCTGCCCGTATCAAATCCAGAATATGTTCCATATGTTTCAACGCTGTTTTGCAAAGAAAACAAAGATAGTTCGATCTTTATTCGTTTTAAAGGCCTATCTTTAATAAATATCGGCTCCTGCCACAGCTTCTTCTGATCTCAGTCTTCGCTTTTCCAGCTGCCATATTTCTCACATTCTAAAATTTTAACTCATGAACATCTTTGTTGGCAATTTAAGCAGCCAGACAACCGGGCAACAGTTATCTGGTCTTTTTTCGCGTTTCGGCAGGATAAGTTCTATTAAAATAATGTTTGACGCCTATACCGGACGTTCAAAAGGTTTTGCGTTTGTGGAAATGCCGGAAACAAGCCATGCTGAGCGTGCTATAAAAACACTTAACAGAAGCAGACTGGACTACCAGTACCTGGTGGTTAACGAAGCAGGGTTCAGGGAGTAAAAGCACTGGTTCCCCTCGCAGCGATACCGGTGGGCCGGATATCTAAAATGAATTAAATCCCCGCAAAGGTTGCGGGTGGCAATATTGCCGTATAAACTGAAATATTACACTATGGGTGATTCTTTTTCAAAAAAAGAACAGAAAAACAGAAAAGCAAAAGCAAAACAAGAAAAAGCAGAGCGTAAGCAAGAGCGGAAAACCAATAATAATAAAGGCAAGGGCCTGGAGGAAATGCTCGCTTACGTAGATGAAAATGGAAATCTCAGCGCTGTGCCTCCCAAAGCGGAAAACAGACATGATATCGCTTTAGAAGACATCAGGATTGATGCAAAACCGAGGCCCGGAGACGTATCGGAACCAACCCTCAACAGCGGATCCGTCTCTTATTTCAACACTTCGAAGGGTTTTGGGTTCATAACAGATGATAAATCAAAAGAAAGAGTATTCTTTCACATTAATCAGCTATCGCAACCCGTAAAAGAAGGTGATAAGGTCACCTTTTCACTGGAAAGGACCCCACGGGGATACAATGCGGTGGATGTAAACCGAAAAGTTTAGATAACACCTGAAATTATGGCGGGCATGCCTTTCTACTCAAAGAAAGGCATACCCGGTATGGCATATTTTTTCATGCCGGCCTCATTGATCTCCACGCCTATGCCTGGCTTGTCGGAGACCGTGATAAAGCTGTCTTTTACCCAATCGCCTTCATAGGTAACGATCTCTTTGAACATGGGATCTGTATGAAAATAAGATTGCCATTCCATGATCATGAAATTGGGCACGGATGCACAAACGTGCGCGCAGGCCATTGCGCCCAGGAAGGAAGCCACCATATGCGGCGCAAAAGGCACGTAGTACAGGTTAGCGAGATTGGCGATGCGTTGCCCCTCTCCCAGCCCACCGCATTTTTGCAGGTCGGGCATAATGATATCAACAGCTCCCATCTCCAACAGTCTGCGGAAACCATAGGCCAGGTAATGGTTCTCACCGGCGCAGATGGGGGTGCTGGTTGATTCCGTGATCAATTTATAGGCTTCTGGGTTTTCGGCCGGTATGGGTTCTTCCAGCCACATCAGGTTCAGCGGCTCCACTCTTTTCGCAATGGCCTGTGCCGTTACGGCGTCATAACGGCCGTGCATATCTGCACAGATGTCGACCGTGGGGCCAACTGCTTCGCGTGCGGCAGCCAGCTGGTCGTACATACGTTGCAGCTCAGCCGGACTGGCCGTCCAGTTATAGCGGTCGTATTTATTAGGGTCATTGGCCTGGTCCAGGTCAAATTTGATCGCGTTAAAGCCCATGCTTTTGGCCTTTTTCGCTGCTTCCGCAAAATCTGCGGGCGTAGGTAGATTGCGCTGATACAAAGCAGTATCGCAGTACACGCGGATCTTATCGCGGAACTTGCCGCCCAGCAGCTGGTATACGGGCAATCCCAGGGCTTTGCCTGCCAGGTCCCAGAGGGCCGCTTCTATGGCCGACAATACGGCCACGTACATACCGGATTGCGCTCCCTGGAAGAAGCCTGATTTCCGGATATCTTCAAACAGGCGATGTACATTCAGCGGACTTTTCCCTTTGATACGTTCCCCAAAATTCTTCACCAGGTAATAGGTGCCGGGAATGGCGTCCACACCTTCGCCGCATCCATGGATATTCTGATTAGTATATATTTTAACGAAAAGGCTGCCTTTGATATAACCGCATTTCACATCGGTGATCTTCAGGTCAGAAGGAGCAGATGCTTTGGGCCTGTGGTCTATCGCCTGTTCATATTGCTGTCCGAAGGCGGAGAAAGCGGCCATTGGCGTCATGGCAGCCATTACAGCAGCCTTGGAGATGAATGATCTGCGAGAGGAGTGGTTTGTCATTGTATGGGTTGTTTTGGGTTTACCATGTTCTTTCTTTCAATAATTCCTGTATCTGGCTTTTGGATACAGGCAGTTCGTTGATATGCTCATTGAGCCATTTAGAGAAATCCCTTTCTATCTCATCGCTCCAGCGGGAGTCGATCTGGCCGGGAGTATATTTCCCTTCACGCAGGCGCTGATGGCCGAACATATCACGCAGGCGCACGATCTCGGAGGTCCTGACCACTTTCTCTGCCAGTTGCGGAGGAATAAAGATCACGCCACCATCACGCCCCAGCACCACATCGCCGGGCAGGACGGTCGCCTTGCCGATGCGGGTAGGCTGATTGATACCAATTAACGTGGTGTTCAATTCACCTTCGGGATTATTGAGGTGATGTGAAGGATGATAGCTGCGGAAAAAAGAGGTAAAAGATCCGATCTCCTTTAATCCTGCAATATCGCGAATAGCGCCGTCGTACACAATGCCGTTACCTGTTTTGGCATAAATGGAATTACCGAGGTTGTCGCCAATGGTAGGCCCATCTTCATAGGCATCGAACTGATCTACCACATACACATCACGCTGCACCAGGAGATCGATGGGCCAGGAGTTTTGCGATTTTACTCTTTTATCGCGTACGCCAAAGCGGTCGATCACCCGGTGGATGTCCGGCCGGCCAGGCATAAAGATAGCCGTGACTGCACGGCCTACCAGCACACTATCAGGGTTAATGGTTTTCCAATCGCCATCAAACTGGTGTTTGTAATGCTCATTGCGTAGCACGGCCCATGCTTCTTCCAGTGTAACGGCTTTCATGCGGTTCAGGATGCTGTCGGGCACCTTGGGGCGACCGTCGGCAAAGCGCTCGCCTTTCCATTCAGGCGTCAGCGCGATGAGCTGTTCGCGGCTGATCTGCTGGCTGTGTACGGAATAGTATGTTAAAAACAACAATACTGTCAGTAGCCAATATTTAACTCTTTGCATCTGCATATATTGAATGGGTTAAGAAAATGCTTTTGTTACGGTGTGCTTATGCTGCAGGTTGCTGATCGTTTCAAATTCATCGGACAGTTTAGTGCTCAGCTTTTCAAATACGCCGAAATAATCCGCATATATGGCGTGGTGCTGTTTGTCCGGTTTATACACATCGGGCAGCTCAACGGTTCTGGCGGCCTGGTCCAGTGTTTCGTAAATACCCATTTCGGTAGCGCTTAGTAGCCAGGCGCCAAAGCTTACGCTATGAAATTTACGCCGCAGGCGTACGGGCTTATTGAACATATCGGCGATCAGCTGGGTACAGAAAGGGATGGTGCCAAAGCTGCCATTTACGGAAAGGCTTTTGATGTTGCGCTGTTCGCTGAGCGTTTTACCGATGCTGTATATTTCGTATAAGATGCCTTCTATGGCAGCGCGCACAAAATGTTTGCGTTCGTGTTTGATGTTCAGCCCAAAATAGGCGCCCCGGGCATTGGCATTCCAGAGCGGCGCGCGTTCGCCCAGCAGGTAAGGCAGGAAGAGGAGCCCATCTGAGCCCACCGGTACCTGTGATGCTTCTTCTATCAGCTGCTGCATGCTCTGTTCTACGTCGAATGGGTTTGTGAAATCGCCGAACTGCCGGGTGAACCATTCAAAAATATTTCCGCCGTTGTTGGTAGGGCCGCCGGATACATAGCATTCCTCTGTCAGTATGTAATTGAAGAAGCGCATTTGTTCATCTTTCAATACAGCGGGGCCCATTACCCGCACGGCGCCGCTGTCTTCAATGGTGATGGTCGCTTTGCCTTCGCCCTTCACGCCGTCGCCTAAAGTAGCGAGGCAGCCGTCGCTTGAACCAATGAGTATTTTCGTATCTGCCCGTAGTCCTAAAGATTGCTGATAGGCTTTTTTCAACTTACCCGCGCTGGCAAATATGGGTGCGAGGCCAGGGAGCTGGGCGGCTGTAATACCGGCATACTGCAGGGCATCGGCTTCCCAGTTAAAGGTATGAATGTTGAGCAGGCCGGTGGCGGAGGCGATGCTGTAATCCATCAGGTACTCGCCTGTCAGCTGCTGAACGATGTAGCTTTTAATAGACAGGAATTTACTGGTTTGCCGGAAGCGCTCTTTATCATGGTTCCGCATCCAGGCAATTTTCAGCATGGGCGACATGGGATGAATAGGCGTACCGGTGGCGGCATACAGGCTTCTGCCCGGCGCGGAGCTTCGCAGTTCCTGCGCTTCTTTTTTGGCCCGGTTGTCTGACCAGGTAATGGCATTGCCCAGGGGGTTGCCGTTCTTATCTACGGCCAGCACACTATGCATGGCGGCGCTGAAGCACACGCTGACCACTTTATATTTTTTAGGATGTATATGTTCATTGAGCAGGTTCTTCATCACGTATAAGGTCGTAATGAATATCTGCTCGGGGTCTTGCTCGGTGCGGTCCGGCTCCGTGTGAAATGAGGGATAATAGCCTTTCATCGAGCCGATCACACGGCCTTCGAGATCGAAGGCAAAGATCCTTACCCCGTTTGTTCCTAACTCAATGGTGACGATGCATTTCATGTTTATAGTCATTATTCATTACGCAAATGATTTTTTCTGAATTCACTCGGCCGATAACCGGTGAGCTTTTTAAAGGTAGTAGCAAAATGCTGCGATGAATAGAACCCGGTATCCAGTGCGATGTCTGTTACACTGATGTCTGGCCGTTTCAATAATTTAATTGCTTCTGAAATACGAATATTGATCAGGTAATTGATAGGCGAAAAGCCCGAATAGCTTTTTACCTTTTCTGTGAACAGCGTAGTGCCCATTCCCACGAGCGCGGCCATTTCTTCCACGGTCCACTGGTGCGAGAGGTCCTGGCGCAGCAATGCTTCCAGGCGCATAAAGGTTTGAGGAAAATCCCGGCCGGATTGCCCTACCTGCTGCGTCATGTGCCGGATCATTTTGATGAGCAGCTCATCTACCTGGTGGTTGACGCGTGTCTGGTAACCGATCTCATGGCCGAGCAATTCGCTGTGGATACATTTGAGGATCTTACCCGCTTCGCTGAACCTGGACAGCACCGGTGAGCTGGTTAACGATAACATCTTGCCGATAGTAGCGCCTTCGCTATCTGATAGACCGCTCCATTTGCCGGGTATGATATAACCGTTGTCCAGCTTCTGCATATCGAGGTGGATCCAGGTAAAGGAACCGATCTCCAGCGTACCGTTATCGCTGCCGAATGGAACGCCGGGCAATATGAGGGCCACATCTCCTGGATAAAAGAAATAGGGTTGATGATTGATGCGCCATTCAAACTTTCCTTCAATGATGTAGTAGATCCTGATGCATGCGGTGACGGTTGTAAGAAATGTATTGAGCAGCATAGCGCCATTCTTCTTCATGCCCAATTCCAGCACGTGCGGAAAGAGCCGCAGTTCTGCTGATTTGCCGTGTTGGAGCACAAATTGGTTCATATGGGTTTATCTATGCTTTTAACAAAGGGCTCCTTTCCGGGAGCGCATATAAAGAAAGGAAATTTATTTATCCGCCGTGTACAAAATCCAACGCCGTGCTATTTTGGAAGTTTTTCAGTGGAATACCGGATAATTTGTCGAAATAACAATAATTCCACGGTATGAAAAAGTATCCCGGCATGCTTTGCATGCTCTTCCTACTTATATCTGCTGCTCATGCGCAAACAATAACAGGGACTGTATCGGATGAACAAGGTACAAAGCTTCCTGGTATCTCCGTGGTGGTAAAGGGCAGCGCCCAGGGAACGACCACCGGCGAGGAGGGCCAGTTCCGCATTAATGCCGCAGGCAATGCTACGCTTGTTTTCAGCTCAATTGGCTTCCAGACCCAGGAGGTGGCCGTTGCAGGCCGCTCCGTGGTAAATGTAACGCTTACAGCCGGGAAACAGGAGCTGGGAGAAGTGGTGGTAACGGCGCTGGGTATAAAAAAGCAGGCCCGTGGATTGGGCTACTCCGTTACTGCCGTTAAACCGGAGGAATTGAGCGTGAACCGCACCAGCAATGTTATGAACGCGCTGCAGGGCAAGGTGGCCGGTTTGAATATTTCCTCCCTGGGCACAGGGCCTGGTGGAACTTCCAAGGTCCGCATCCGTGGACAATCGTCCTTGTCCGGACAAAACAACCCGCTGATCGTTATCAACGGCGTACCGGTTGACAATACCAACTTCAACGACAACACTATCACCGTAAAGGGAGGCGGCGTATTTGCGGACGGTGGCGATGGTTTATCGAGCATCAATCCTGATGACATTGAGAGCATGACCGTATTGAAGGGCGCCCCTGCATCAGCGCTGTATGGCTCCCGCGCGAAGGATGGCGTGATCATGATCACCACCAAAACAAAAGGGACGACCAAGGGCATCGGAGTGAGCTATAACCTGAACTATACCAATGATACGCCGCTGGATTTTACAGATTACCAGAACGAATACGGACAGGGCGAGAATGGTGTTCGTCCAACCGCGCCCAATCCTACTTCGGGAGAATGGTCGTTTGGTGAAAAGTTTGCACCAGGCATGACGCAGATCCTCTTTGATAACCTGAGTGTTCCGTACCAGCCGCAGGGAAGCCGTATCAAGGAATTTTACCGCCATGGCCAGAACGTGTCTAATACCGTAGCTTTTGACGTTAGCAATGACAAAGGCGGCCTGAGATTGTCACTTAATAATACAGATAATAAGGGCATCATGCCTAATAATTCGTTTAACCGAAAGACCATGAACCTGGGCTTCAGCTATAATCTTACGGAGCAATTCCAGGTATCGGGCAACATCAACTATTCGCATGAGGTCAATAAGAACCCACCGAATATTGCTAACCAGGACAATTCCATTCCTACCACTTTGATGGCGCTGTCAACCTCTATGCCACTGAGTGTGTTGGATGCCAACAAGTACAATGCGGCGGGCAATGAAAATCCCTGGTCCAGGTTTACCAACCGGACCAACCCTTACTGGGTGCTGGCAGAACAGTTCCACAACATTAAGCGTGACCGCCTCTTTGGCAACGTCACATTGAAATACAACCTGCTACCCTGGCTGAGTGTACAGGGCAGGTTTGGACAGGATTACTGGTCGCGCGATGAAGATGTCAATAACTTCCCCACGGGCCAGGCTTCCCGGGCAGCAGCGCCTTTCGGCTTTGTGAACGGCGTATACACGCAGGAATCACGCCGCTTCCGGGAAACGAACCTGGATTTCCTGGTGAATGCCAATAAAACCTTTGGCAACCTGGGTGTAAATGTCAATGCAGGAGGCAACCGGATGCGTAAGCGTTCTGACATTAACAATGTAGTGGTGACCGATTTTATCATCAGGGATTTGTATACCGTTCAGAACGGGCGGGCCAAAGACCCGGTGTATACACTGAACGAGCAGGGCGTGAACTCCATATACGGCGCCGCTGAACTGAATTGGAAGCAGACCTTCTACCTGAGTGGTACGGTGCGCAATGACCGGTTCTCTACCCTGTCACCGTCCAACAGAAGCATAGTATATCCTTCTGTTTCCGGCAGCTATGTATTTTCGGAACATCTGCCGCATCTAAGCTGGCTGAATTTCGGCAAGGTGCGGGCGGGCTATGCAGAAGTAGGCAGCGATGGCGATGTGGCGCCTTATTCTGATCAGCTGTTCTATACGGTGAACGCTAATTTCATCACGAATCCCAATGGAACACCGGTGCCCGTGGGCACCAGTAATATCAGCAACAACGCGACAGGCACTACCCTGCCCAACCCTAATCTGAAACCCAGCCGCGTAGCGGAAACAGAAGTAGGCCTGGAACTGAAGATGTTTGACAGCCGTGTAAACCTGGACCTGGCAGCCTACCGGAAGATCACCAGCGACCAGATCGTGCTGGTGCAGATCTCCGATGCATCGGGTTATCTTAATACGCCTATCAACAGTGGAAAAAGCCGCAATAAAGGGTTTGAAGCAATGCTCAACCTGGCGCCTGTAAGGAACCGCAGCTTCAGCTGGGAATTCACCGCCAATACCTCCTACAATATCACAAAAGTGCTGAGCATCATTACCGACAAACCGGGCGAGCGCATTACTACGGGCACGCATGTATTTAACGGAGAGACGCGGCAGGTGGTAGGCCAGGAGATCGGGCAGATAGCCGGTTACGCCTATGCGCGCAATGACAAGGGGCAGCGGATCTTCCAGTCCAACGGTTTGCCACAGCGTACGCCCGATTTCGTGTTGTTTGGCAGCGCCTTGCCGAAATGGGTAGGCGGTTTCCTGAATACTTTCAACTATAAGGGAATTACGCTCAATGTATTCATTGACTATAAGCTTGGCAATAAGATGCTGTCGGGCACCAACTTCAATGCCGTACGGCATGGACTGCACAAGATGACGCTGGAAGGTCGGCAAGGCGGTGTGAAAGGAGAAGGTGTGGATGCAGGCGGTAATCCCAACAATGCCGTAGCGGCTGTGCAAACCTACTGGGAGCATCTTCGCACGCAGCAGATCGTGGAAGCGGTGGTCTACAACGGCGGCTACTGGAAGCTGCGGCAGGTGTCGCTCGGTTATGATTTCACTAAACATATTCCGGCCAGCTGGCCTGTCAAAGGTCTGAAGCTTGACTTTGTAGCCAACAATGTACTGCTCATCAAGAAATGGGTAGATAATATCGATCCTGAAACATTTGGCTTTGGCTCGGATAACCAGGTAGGGCTTGAATCCCCCGGCCTGCCTACCACCCGTAGCCTTGGATTGAACCTGAACGTTAAATTCTAACAACCAGTATCATGAAAAAAATATTCAGCTATAGCTTATTTGTTTTGTTGTTATCGGCTGTTGCCTGTGAAAATGGATTGTCGGATCTTAATGTCAGCAAAACAAATCCCACTGCGCTTGACCCGGCGCTCCTGTTGAACCAGGCGGTGATCAATACCTCCTTCCCGGTAAAATCGCTGGTATTTGATGTGGGCATTGTGCAGCAGATGGTGACGCCGAATGGTGGTGTACTGGCTGGGGCCAATTTCAACCAGGACAGCCGCGATGTAACCACGCAACCTTTGTGGACGGCCTATTATCAAAGCGTGATCAAGAACACGCATGATGCGCTGGTGCGTTCAAAGGATAACCCCGCCAGGAGTAATATGTACAATATGGCGCGCATTTATCAGTCGTATGTATTCATGATATTGACGGATGAATATGGCGACATTCCGTATACTGAAGGCGGCGCCGGCTTTTCAGATAGGATCCTGCTTCCGCAATATGACCGCCAGCAGGATATTTATCCGAAGATCATCCAGGAACTGACAGATGCGGCAGCGGCACTGAACCCTGCAGGCACGATTGAAAACGGGGATGTGTTGTACGCAGGGGATATAGCGAAATGGAAAAAGTTTGCCTATTCTTTGTTGCTGCGCGCTGGTATGCGACTGGGGAAGGTAGATGCAGCCAAAGCGCAAAGTACGGTACAGGCGGCGGTTAACGGCGGTGTGATCACTGTTAATGCAGATAATGCCTATATACGTCACGATGCGAATTTCACGCAGCCTATTGGCAGTACGCTGAACGGCAGTGAAGCGGCCAATTTCTATCTGGCCAAGCCATTTGTAGACCAGCTGAAAAATACGAACGATCCACGTCTTCAATCTATTGCCATCAGATATGTTGGCGCTGCGAGCGGTGCGGACCAGACCGTTGCTGTTGGCAGCACCGATCCTGCAAAGCAAATAGGTATGCCCATTGGAAAAGATAATGGCACCATCGTGGCTGCTGCTACTGCTGATGGCCTGAAGAGCTTTTATGATTACAGCCAGGTGGATCGGCGCAGGATAGTAAAAATAAATTCGCCGGTGTTCCTGGTGACGGCTGCACAGACTAATTTACTGCTGGCGGAAGCGCGCTTCAGGGGATGGATTGCTACCGGTTCGGCTGCACAATATTTTGCGGATGGCATCAATGCGCATATGGACCAGATGGCGGTGTACGATCCTAATTCAGCTGTTCCTGCGGCAGCGCGGGATGCTTATGTAGCTGCGAATCCACTCGTAGCTGGTAAAGAGCTGGAGCAGATCAATACGCAGTACTGGATCGCTTCCTTTTTGAATGGTCCCGAAGCATTCGCTAATTTCAGGAGGAGCGGTTTTCCGGCGCTTACGCCTAATCCTTATGGGCAGCCGAGTAACCCGGATGTGCCGAATGGGACGTTTATCAGGAGACTGACGTATCCAACCTCGGAGCTGAGTGTGAATACGGCAAATGTGAATGCGGCGATTGAACGGCAGGGCGCGGATAAGTTGAGTACGAGGGTGTGGTGGGATAAGTAACAGCAGAAAGAGCCAGGCATTTCCCTTAGCGGAGGAATGCCTGGCTGTTTTCCTGCCTGTTATCTGATCAGCCTTCAAGCGCTTCGGCGTGCAGGTCCAGTTCCACCCAGTCTGCTACAGACACCACCAGGTCGTGGTTGGTGGGCAGCTTCAGCGTTGTTTGTTTGTTAACCGGCTTGTTAACCTTCTGGTCTATTGAAAAGGCTTTTACCTCTACATTTTTCAATGTTCCTTTGTTACCGAGCCTGAACAGGCTGAGATCCGGGCTTACGGTAATGTCGCATTCCTTACCGGGTCCGCTGCTGATGCCACTGATGGATAATGAGCGGGCCTGTTCGCCTACCAGTCTTGAGAATACAAGCGTAAAGCTCTTCTCCACCTGTGGCACAAAGCGTACCTGCGATGCGTCTGCGTTCATGATCAGGGTATCTGTTTGCCCGGGTTGGGTCTGTACGTTTTGAAGCGCCACCGCAGTACCATCGGGCATAATGCTGTTGTAGGAGTATACGCCTTTACCGCTGCCAACGATCTTGCGTGTAAAGGCTTTCCCTTCAGGCAGCAGGTATGCGCCGGGGCCCAGGTAAACCGGATGTGCATCGTCGGTTTCGCTATAGATCTTATTGTTGAAATTGCCGGTCTTTTTTCCGTTTTCATCTGTGATCTGCAGATCCGCGGGGCTCAGCAAAAAATCTATTACGAAGCGGGTAAGCCCTAAAGGCCCGCTGAAAGGAAGATCGTGGTCCGATAAGAGGTAGTCGCCATTGCTGATGTGTCCCAATGTAATGTTATTCGCGCTGCTGAAACGAATGCCTGCACCATCAACATAGTAGTCGAAATGCAGCACCTTATTCACTTTTTTAAACTCCAGCCAGCACTTCTCATTATTGGGATAATTACAATCCCAGCAGTACAATTTCACGCCTTCCAGGCTGTTGGTGGTTGTAGTGCCGTCAGGGCTCAGCTTTGTGCCCGGGTGTTTATAAGGGTATTCGATCTTGTAGGGCATGATACAATGGGTGGACTTGATGCTGTCAATGTATCCGGCATCCCACACGGCGCCTGCAGGAATGAAGAAAAGCAGCGGCGCCTTGTTACGGTCGCAACCTGTGTAGAATACCGTCTCGATCTCCCGCGCAGTGCGTTCAATCCGCGCTAGACCTACCCTGCTCTGATCATGGAAGTGGATAAGGCTTTGACGGCTCAGCAGTCTGCCGTGCACATAGGTGAGCTGGTGATGCACCTGTGCTTTGGTTGTAGTAAAAGCATTAGTATCTCCTTTCCAGAACTTATCGGCCACCAGGCTGCTCATAGCGGTGCAAAAGCCTGTGGCGAGGCCGCCGTTCTTTGTTCCTTTCAGGTACTTTTTATAGAACTCGAAAAAGAGGCCGGTAAACAGCGGATGCCCTAATCCCACAATGGATTCAAAGCGTATCTCTGTCTTGCCGAAAGTTGCCTCATAGGCTTTCATGTCGGGAATGCCATCGTCTGGGTTCTTAAAAGCAAAGTTGTGCACACCGTATTTAAAAGGTATTTCCAGGATGGTTCCCGTTCCTGTATAACAGGTGTTGCTAACCATGCCATCGGGATTACGTACCTGTATGGAGCGTTCGCCGCCTTTGGCGCCGCCACCGCCGGTGCCGGGCATTTTAAAAGTGATCTTGGTGGTTGTGACATTCTCAGCAGCTACTGCCTCGCCATCAACCAGCACGCTGGCTTCTGGCAGAAACGCCTTGCCGGTGAGCGTGTATGATTCACCGTAGGAAATGGTACCGGGCACCTTGTCCAGCTGGGGCTTTACCCTAATGGACCAATGATTGCTTTCTGTGTTATCAGCGGCACGTTTTACACTTACCTGGTAAGTGCCGCCGCCTGTTTTGGCGGGAATGGTCACCGTTATGCTTTCATCTGCGTTTATAACGGGAGTGAGCGCCCCAATACCAGCTATCATCACTTTATCATTTTTTACGAATTTAGTGCCGCTGATGGTGATAGTGCCACCGGGAAATACTGCGGTAGGCTCAATCTCTGTGATGTAAGGGCGGGTAAGCAGTTCATCCCACATTTCTTCCGTAAAGGGCACGATATCAATGCCCGCTTGTTTTCCTGCCTGTACCCCGTTTTTGCCTGTTGCGCCGGGCTGACCTTTTGCGCCGTCTTTCCCATCGATGCCGCTTCTGCATCCATCACGATTACCGCTGCGGCCTGCATCGCCGCCGTTACCGCCTTGGCCTCCATCGCCGCCACTGCCGGGTTGTCCGCCATCATTGGAAATTTTAAGGTTTGCAGCCCAGCCCGTTTTTACCTTGAGCCCTTCCGGTACGCCGATGACGATGTAGCCGCCATCGCCGCCGTTGCCACCGCGTCCTCCATCTCCACCCCGGCCGCCGTCGCCGCCATGGCCACCGCTGCCTGCAAGGTTCTTCCTTCCCACCTTGCATAGTTTTCTTCCGTGCTTGTATGGATCCCCGGGCTTGCCGTCTGCTCCACAGCCACCCTTGCCACCGCGCTGTCCCGTACCGCCTTTGATGCCGTTTTCGCCATCCAGGTCTATGTTGGGGATATTAGAGAGGTCTTTTGTCCATATTTCTATGGAAGGAGCACGCCGTCCATCTGCCCCTTTCCTGCCCATGGCGCCAGACCAGCCGTCTTCACCGTCCAGTCCGTGAATAGTGCCGGGTTTCAGGTGCACACCGCTATATCCTCTGCCGTTAAGGTCCGGATCATCTGCCATTGCGGGTGTTGAACCACCGGGGGCCTTCCAGGTGATGAGCGCATTATCGCCACATGTGATCTTATCGGCAATAATGATCAGCTCATCCACATCAGGATCGATATACAGTGTGGTATTGGTAAGATCCAGCTCTTTGCACATGATCAGCGAAGTGCCTACGGGCAGGAAGCTTTTCCTCATCACCGGCTGCGGTTCTGCAGACAGCATGGTCAGCGATCCTGGTACCAGGGAAACGGTTTTTACCGTGCTGCTGTTGGGCAGGTAACGCTTCAGCTGTTCTTTCTTATGCGTAGGGTTAGTTTCTGTTTTAAAGTCCATCGCTATTTTCTTCCAGTCTGGCGCAGTATTCTTTTTCTTTACCGGCGCGATCCACATCTCCGCCTTCCGGATCTTTTTGGGTGTGTCGAAATGGTAGTCTTCGAGGTCAGTAAGCTTCACGCCCTGGGCTTTCAGCAATTGTTTTATCGGCTCCATTCGCTCGCGTGTGATCTCGAGATCAGGATCTACCCTGACGATGCCTTTGTTCCCGATCTTTGACTGGAACAGCTGCTGCAGCTTTTCAGCGGCTTTCGTTCTCTCGGGGGAAATAATGTTGTCGTTACCCGCCAGCTGTATTCCATTTGCCGGGGGAATAAATTTGACTTCGGTGGTCTTTTCCATAGGATGTTATTTTTGGTGTGATTTAAATGTTGTTAACAATGTTCCTTTGATCAGCATTTTCATCGTATTGGGTTTTGGGGTGAAAATCTAACGCGGCAAAGATGAGGCAAAGCACATAGGGAGGTGTGGAGCATTTAACAGATGAGGCGATTGGGTTAACGGATATTTTTTCTATTGCCAGCCTCTCTGCCGGCGATGTTACCGGGCATTGTTTGTTCACTTTGCATTTTTTATATATATTAGCAGCATAATCAGCTATTTAAATGCAATTTGATCCATCTCCTATATTCATAAAACACTAAATGTTCTATACTATACCTACAAAAGGGGGACTAGGTATCGAACTTTGGGGAACCTATGATGACCTTAACATGCTTTATGGTATCATTGGCAAATTCTCGAATAATGACCGGCTTACACCAGTTCCTGGCTCGAAAAACAGAGATAAGATAATCAGTGGATTTTCCTATGAGCTCCGTCATGCATTGCAGGGCAGCAGGCTTTTACGTGAATCGGCCCTTTTTACCGGAGAAGCCATCCCGCAATTTGGTTGCGAGATCTCGTGGCCGCATATGCTCCTTTCCCTTGCTGTGTTGAGATATAACATGCACTTTATTCCGCCGGAGAAACTGGAGCTGGGCGTCCTCCTGATGCTGGAGCACTGGTTACAGAAATCCATGGAAGAATTTGACCAGCAGGGAGCCATCCTTTTAAAACCATTCCTGGAAGGCGCGATCCATGCAGCCAATCCCTGCCTGTATCAATTCATGAGAAGCATTAATATGGAATACTTTCTGCTGGGTGGCGGAAAAGAATCTTTCAGGAAACTACCTAAATTATTGAAACGAACACAATACCCGGGATCGGCTTATGACAACTATATGGAGTTTTTAAGCAACGAAGCCGCCAGGTTAAAATGTGATGCTTCAGAATTGGAATTTGAAGAAGAGAATTCCCTTTATGAAATAGAGTGGTAGCATAATGTCAGCGCTGGTTCATGATGTTTGTCCGGCTCCAGTCTGATAGTAAAAACATTACCTCCCGCAGAGATTCCCCCTTCTCGCTGAGTGAATACTCCACCCTGGGAGGGATTTCAGGATATGCCTTCCGAATAATGATGCCATCGGCCTCGAGCTCTTTCAGGCATCTTGACAGCACCTTCAGCGCCATGTTGGGCATTATTTTGCTGAATTCTCCAAAGCGCATCGGGCCTTTCAACAACAACCAGATAATAGGCGGTTTCCATTTGCCGCCAATCACATCAATAGTGGCGGTTATTGGACAGTCTTCCGCGCTGTGATATGTTTCCAGATTTTTTTTTATCTCCATCATTCAATACTGTTGACAATTACAACCATTTGGTAATTACTTGACATCCGGGTAACTACTTGACAAAAGTACAGTATTGGAATAAGTTTGCACAATAAATCTTCAACAATGAAAATCATACTTATTGGTGCCACGGGCACTATCGGCAAACATATAGCCGCCGCATTGGAGAAAGACCACCAGGTCATTAAGGCGGGAAGCAAAAGCGGTGATGTACAGGTTAATATCGACGACCCTGGCTCCATCAAAGCGATGTTTGAAAAGACAGGCGCTTTTGATGCCCTGATTTGTGCAGCCGGCCATGGTCATTTCGGGCCCCTGGAAAAAATGACGGATGCGGATTTCCGGGTAAGTATAAACAGTAAATTACTGGGCCAGGTGAACCTTGTTCTGATCGGACAACATTATGTCAACCCGAATGGTTCTTTCACGCTGACTTCCGGAAGCCTGGCAGATGATCCTGTTCCCTTTGGCGCGTCGCTGAGCGCCGTTAACGGAGCAATAGACGGGTTTGTACGTGGCGCCGCTATAGAGCTGAAAAATGGCGTTCGTATAAATGCTGTAGGCCCGGGCGTTGCGGAAGAATCACCTGCCTATTTCCCATTTTTCCCCGGCCACGAACCTGTTTCAATGCGCCGGATCACATTGGCGTATATTAAGAGCGTGCTGGGCGCACATACGGGGAAGACGTACCAGGTAATTGGCTAGGCTGTATACCAATTAACTAAACTGATTTAGGGCTGGTCTTTTAGACCGGCCCTAAAATTTTATGCCCGCTCCTCTTTTAATGTGCTTACCGATAGTTCTGCAGGTGTGATAAGCTGGGCTTTCAAAAAGGCCCTGGAAAGCAATGCGACAACAACGGCAGCCGGAATGCTGATCAACAGCCATGTAATCAGGTCCCGGGCTATGCCCTGAAGGTCTTTAAAGTAAAGCAGGTAGGCGCCCAGTCCGATGCCAATGCCTGCCACTGCGGCTAATAAATAGGTCAGGATGCATTGCCAGATCCATCTCCTGGGAAACTTAACTATCTGCCTGAGCTGAACGGCATTGATAATGCCGATTGACAGGAACATAAATAGTATGTCGAATGGGACATAGAGCGTGTAATAACCCAGCCAGAATACCCAGGGAACGAAAAACAGCAACGGCCAAACACCTGCCTGCTTATTTCTTTTACCAAGCAGCAAAAGCGCTTTATGCTGCGTATAGCCAAGCGCTAAAATAAAGAGCGCAACAGACAGCGTGTGCATGATAAACTGTGGGGTTGTTAACAGCTTATCGTGATCACCTGTAAAACCATGAGCGATCAGGGGATGCACCACCCCAAGCGCAATGGGATAAACGGCCAGGTTGCCGGATACCCACTTTTTCAGACACTTATCTTTAGCTGATTCCATATAGTTTTTTATTGAACACTGCAAAGCACCATCATTTTCCAGGTGAAAAAAGGTATATTTTCCGCCGAAAATGGTATATTTTACGTTATGGGCCTGCAAGGAACGGTTATCCGCAAGATCTTCCAAACTGCCACCTCGCTCGGGGCGGCCTATGATACGCTTTGCCAGCTGTCGGATCTCAGTACTGAAGAGATCAGCAACTCAGAAAATATGGTAGCATGGGAAAAAGCTGCGCTGATATGGGTGCCGCTGCTGAAGCTTACCGGTGATCCCCTGATCGGTTTACATGTGGGCGCCGGGGTTGACAGCTTGCTCAACGGGATGGTTGGTTTCCTGGTGCAAAGTTGTAAGGACCTGGACGAAAGCTTTCACATCTTTCGGCGGTATAGCCGCATGGTCTCCCCTATGGTTGAATACAACTATATATTGCAGGATGTAGCCACTATAGAAATGGAACAGAACAGGTTGTGGGTAATGAAATACCCGGAACCTGCAAGGCATGCCATGGATTTTACGATCGCTGCATTTCTCAATACCTTCTGCGTGTTATCGGGGAAAAAGATCATTCCATTGCGGGTAGAATCGGTGTATGAAAAGCGGGATGTTACAGAATACAGGCGTTTACTTGGCTGTAATGTGCTTTTCAATAAAGAGATCAACAGGATCGTATTAAGGAAAGAAGATGTGTTAAGCCCTATACTGACAAGCGATCGCTCCATGTTTCAGTTGTTCAATTCTATTGTGGCCGAGAAATACGCGATGCTCAGCACCGACAGCATGGCGGAAAATTTGAAGCAGCTGCTATTTCTGCAATTCAAGGGAAGGATCCCTACGATTGAAGAAGCAGCATCTGCCCTGAATACAACACCACGTAATTTACAACGCCGGCTGCTGGAGGAGAAAACCAGCTTTCGTGATATTGCCGGAGAAGTACGAAAAGAGATTGCCTTTCAATTGATGAAAAACCCCGCCATAAAGCTCTCGGAGATCTCAGATATACTTGGTTATTCAGATCTTAGCGCATTCAGAAAGGCGTTTAAATCCTGGACGGATGTAGCGCCAAGGGAGATGCGGAAGCGGCAGTGATGGCCGCTCTGATATCCAATAAACAGGTTCCTCATTACTCATCGTAGATTTGGCTAAGACAAGCAAAGATTCGGGCAAGTCCACCAGTCTAATCATAAGCAACTTTGTAGTGTAAATATTTGATCACAAAAAAGATTAAAATCATGGACACTAAAAAAGTATGGCTCGTAACCGGCGCTTCAAAAGGCCTGGGACTTGCACTGGTACAAACACTTATCGCCCGGGGTTATAAGGTAGCTGCCACCTCCAGGAAACTGGAACAGCTGCAAACAGCATTGGGCAATGTAGACAATTTGCTACCATTGAGCGTTGACATCGTAAACGAAGAAAGCGTGGCTGCCGCCGTTGCAAAAACTATTGAAAAATTCGGCGCTATTGACGTAGTTGTCAACAACGCGGGATACGGCCAGCTGGGCACCCTGGAAGAGCTTACAGACAATGAATCCCGTGAGAACTTTGACGCAAATGTATTTGGCACCCTGAATGTTATCCGGGCGGTGATGCCGCATCTCCGTGGAAGAAGGTCGGGGCATATCATCAATGTTTCATCAATAGCAGGATTCCTGGGCGCATTCCCGGGCTGGGGTATTTACAATGCTACGAAATTTGCTGTTGCCGGGTTAACCGAGGCACTCTCTGCGGAAGTGAAGTCCTTAAACATTCATGCTACTATTGTTTATCCCGGCTATTTCAAAACCAATTTCTTATTACAAGGCTCTCTCCGGCTGGCTGAAACGCAGATAGCTGATTACAAAGAAGCCAGGGAGCTGGAGCATGTTCACCAACATGATATTCCGGGTAACCAGCCAGGCGATCCGGCCAAGGCGGCACTGGCATTTATCCAGTTAGCGGAAAGCGAAAATCCACCTTTGCATTTCTTCATGGGTTCAGATGCAGTGAATTTAGCGGGCAATAAAATCCAGGTATTGCAAAATGAACTGGCCGAAAACCAGGCCTTAAGCAAATCAACCGATTTTTAATTAGCCCGGGGTGACCTACTTTTCGTAAATTTCACAGCAGCATGAAGCGGGGTGCTTCATGCTTCCTGGCGTAGATCGGGTTTTTACTGTCAAACAAACAATTTGAATAGAATGAAAAGCAACCAGGTTCATACTTTCAATACGATCAGTGAGTTTCACAAGATGAGTGGATTACCGAAACCACAGCATCCGCAAATCAGCCTGGTAGATTACGGCCAGGTAGCCTACCAGACAGACGAAAAGGAAATCCGCTGGCTGCAAAAATTTTACTCCGTCGGCTTAAAAAGAGATATCAGCGGGAAATTTAAGTACGGGCAACAGGTGTATGATTTTGACGAAGGGCTGATGTCATTTGTGGCGCCTAATCAATTGGTGCATATCGAGATTACCCCTTATGAGGATGGGAAAAGACCCTCGGGCTGGCTGTTACTGATCCACCCCGATTTTCTATGGAACACATCACTTGCGAAAACGATCAGGCAATACGATTTTTTCGGCTATGCTATTAACGAAGCATTGTTCCTGTCTGAAAAAGAGGAGACCATTATCGTAGACATCCTGAAAAATATCCAACGGGAATATGAATCGAACATTGATAAGTTCAGCCAGGACATTATTATTTCGCAGATCGAGGTGTTGCTGAACTACACGAAGCGCTTCTATGAGCGGCAATTTGTGACCAGGAAAGTTCCTAATCACCAGATCCTGGCGCAGCTGGAGGAAGTACTCGACCGTTTAATGGAAGATGCTTATCTCGTTCAGCATGGTCTGCCCACGGTGCAACAGATTGCCAGTGAGCTGAATCTTTCTCCCAACTATCTGAGCAGCATGCTGACAGTGCTTACCGGTCATAGTACGCAGCAGCATATTCACAACAAGCTGATTGCAAAGGCGAAGGAAAAGCTATCTACCACTGATCTGTCTATCAGCGAGATAGCTTATGAACTCGGTTTTGAACATCCTGCTTCATTTACCAAGTTATTCAAGGCGAAAACGAACCAGTCGCCTAATGCTTTCAGGAGCAGCTTTAATTAAGCAAAAGGATGGCATATCATCCAACAAATGCAGCATTTAAAGATTTAAAAGTATTTCTTTATTTGAGTTCCAATAAGGGCTATTGACTCCATTAACATCTCACCGGGTAAGTCTGCATTGTCCATTTGAAAGGTTACTCTTGTGATACCGCCCAAGGTATTATTAAGATATTGAATCTTTTCAGCTACCTGTTCAGGGCTTCCTACCAACAAAGCGCCATGTAAGCTGACGGACCGCTCAAATTGGGATGTTGTCATGGGCGGCCAGCCGCGTTCCTTACCAAACTTTGTCATGATCCGTGCATAACCGGGATAATATTCCTGGGTAGCTTTTGCTGTGCTGGTGGCGACATATCCTGGTAAATGAACACCTACTTTTAGTTCATCAGCAGAAAATCCTGCTTTTATACCTGCTTCCCTGTACAGATCGATCAGCGGGCGGAACCGATGTGTTTCCCCTCCTATTATCGCTACCATGAGCGGGAGCCCCAGCTTTCCGGCCCTGATAAATGAGCCGGGGGTGCCGCCAACTCCCAGCCATACCGGCAGCTTATGCTGCATAGGCCTGGGATACACCGGCTGGTTCACCATTGCGGGGCGAAACTTACCGGACCAGTTGATATATTCTTCATCGCGCAGCTGCAGCAATAAATTTAATTTTTCCGTAAAAAGGGCATCATAGTCGTTCAGGCTGAAACCAAAAAGCGGGAACGCTTCTGTAGCGGATCCTCTACCGGCAACGATCTCTGCCCTGCCCTTGGAGATCAGGTCAAGCGTAGAAAATTCCTGGAATACCCTGACCGGGTCTGCAGTACTTAAAACGGTAACCGCACTGGTAAGCCGGATGTTTTTTGTCCGGCTGGCGGCGGCAGCCAGGATCAGCGCCGGGGCAGAATCAAGGAACTCCTTCCTGTGGTGTTCTCCAATGCCGAAAACGTCGAGCCCTACCTCGTCTGCCAGTACGATCCTGCTGAGCAGCTGTTCAATGGCGTGATGCGAAGATAAAGCTGTGCCTGAGCCTTCGTTTAAATTTACCGCGGCAAAACTGTCAATACCTATTTCCATTGTGCAAAGATGGAGTTTAATACCGCATATTTTCCGCTGCTTACCAAAAGGTAAGCGGTTTTGCTTATATTAGCCGCTATGGCTCATCTAAAGACGATCTTCCAAGCGGCATGTATGGCCTTAGGCCTCACGGCCGGCATCGAAAGTGCGGCGCAGCAGCCGGCTATATTCCTGGCTGATCCAACGATCTTTGCAGACAAGGGAAAGTACTATCTATATGGCACCAGCAGCAACAAGGGCTTTCTTGTATATGAGTCTGCCGATCTGAAAACGTGGAAACAACCGGAAGATACCACCCTGCAATTCGCGTTGAAACGCGGCGAGGCATTTGGCAGCAGCGGTTTCTGGGCGCCCCAGGTGTTCGCGTATAAAGGCAGCTATTACATGGCTTATACTGCCAATGAACAGATAGCGATCGCCAAAGCATCCAGTCCGGCAGGCCCTTTTAAACAGGATCCATTTGCTAAGCTGAGCGGAACAGGCAAGCAGATCGATCCCTTCGTATTCTTTGATCAGGGAAAAATCTATCTCTATCATGTGAAGCTGCAAAATGGCAACCGCATTTTTGTAACGGAGATGAAACCCGATCTGTCGGATGTGATCCCGGGCACTGAAAAGGAATGTATATCAAGCAGCGAAGGATGGGAGAATACGGCGAAAGCTCAGTGGCCGGTGGCTGAAGGCCCGACTGTGCTAAAGCACAAAAGTACCTATTACCTGGTCTATTCGGCTAACGATTTCAGGAACAAAGATTACGCGGTGGGATATGCTACTTCCCATTCTCCAACAGGGCCATGGAAGAAATATACCGGCAACCCGGTCATCAGCCGGCATACGGTTGGGCATAATGGAACGGGGCATGGTGATGTATTTACGGATAAAAAGGGGCAGCTATATTACGTATTACATACCCATCACTCGGATGATCGTGTATCGCCCCGTGCAACGGCTGTAGTGAAATTGCAATTTAAGCCTGTAAAAGGCGGAGAAGATGTGCTGGAGGCGGATGGCGGATCATTTGAGTTCCTGAAGGTGGACAAGGCTGCAGCATTACCTGGAGGGGAATGAATGCCTTGGTAAGCCTGGATCATGGAATACTTGTTAATATCATTTGAACATTAGCTAAAATATACTTATCGAAACACAGGGACTCTTCATAGTTTCATGACGCTATAGATAGTTAGCCGGATACGGTTATTGATGAAAAATGTAAATATGAAAATGTATAAAGTATTCTTGTGTGCCATCCTGTTTGTTGCAGCTTTAACCGAGGGCCTTCACACTGCCCAGGCACAAAGCGGCGACCAGATACTGGATGGGATCGGTGAAACGGGCATGATTGCACGTTATGTGTTTAACGGCGATGCCAGGGATTGGTCCCGGAATAATTTGCACGCTAAAGTACAGGGCGCCGAGGTCAAATTTGTCAATGACAACCGCTTCGGAAAGGTGTTGTCGCTCCCCGGAGATAACAGTTCATTTCTTACGATCCCGGCAGAAGCGTTAACAGACCTGGAATCGCTCAGTATATCAGGATGGATCTACCTGCGCTCAAAGCAGCCTGGCCAACGTTTTTTTGATTTCGGAAAGGATAGCACCCAACATTTCTCTGCGGCCCCTGTTGGCACCACTGCGCAGGAAGGTTACCAGGCTTTGATAACAGCGGAAAAAGGTAACAAAAAGAACGCGGTTTCCACGGCGATAGCAACGAATAAATGGGTTCATCTTGCTATAGTGATAGATATTCCTTCGAAATCCATGATCACCTATGTGGATAGTAAGCCAGTGGGTGAAGCGAAGGATATTTCACTGGAGCTAACCGATGTATTCGGAGAGCAGGCGGAAGGAAAACAGCTTTATATCGGGAAATCGTTATCGCCCGCAGATCCAAATCTCAATGCATTAATACATGATTTTCGTATCTATCGTATTCCCCTGACTGGCAGACAAGTGGCGGGCATCTATAACAATGCAGGGAAAGGCGGAAACCTCAATGAAGGTTCGGTAAACACGGGGGGCAGGCATGTGGAGGATGATCTACCCCGCTTCTCTCCTACCGAGGCGGAGCTTTATAATGCTTATTTAGTCAAGGTATCCGATGTGGAGGTGGAAACAGCCGTAGGGAATTTGCCACGGTTGCCAAGTTACGTACCGGGAACTTACAAGAGTGAGCTGAAAGGTAAGGGTCCCAAAGTACGTGTGTTGTGGCCTGCTGATACGGATAATAGCGCTGTGCTTAAGCTGGGGCGCTATACCATTACGGGGCGTGTTGCAGGAACGAATTTTCAACCGAAGGCATTTGTTACCGTAAAAGCGTCTGAGAAAGCGGCTACGCCCACTTTAAAGCTGGTGGCCTTTGACCTGGGAAAAGTTACTTTGATAAATGATGCGCATGGCCACGAAACCCAATTCGTTGAAAACCGCGATAAGTTCATCAACACATTGGCTAAAACTGATCCGAACTCGTTTCTTTATATGTTCCGCCATGCTTTTGGTCAGCAACAGCCTGAAGGCGCAAAGCCGCTGGGTGTATGGGACAGCAAAGACACCAAATTAAGGGGGCATGCTACAGGTCACTATCTGACGGCCATTGCACAAGCTTATGCGGGTACAGGATATGACAAGGCGCTGCAGGCGAATTTCGCGGAAAAGATGGAGTACATGGTCAATACGCTCTATGAGCTATCTCAATTATCCGGGAAGGCAAAAGAAGCAGGTGGCGAGCACGTCTCCGATCCCTCAGCGGTGCCGCCTGGTCCGGGGAAATCAACTTACGATTCAGATCTCAGTGATGCGGGCATCCGTAATGATTACTGGAACTGGGGAACAGGATTTATCAGCGCTTATCCGCCGGATCAGTTCATCATGTTAGAGAACGGCGCTAAGTACGGCGGACAAAAGAACCAGATCTGGGCGCCATATTATACGCTGCATAAAATACTGGCCGGTTTAATGGATGTATATGAAGTGAGCGGCAATAAAAAAGCCCTTGCAATAGCTGATGGCATGGGTGATTGGGTATATGCGCGCTTGAGCAAGCTGCCAACGGATACGCTGATAAAGATGTGGAATACCTACATTGCCGGCGAGTTTGGCGGGATGAACGAGGCAATGGCACGCCTGTACAGGCTTACCGGTAAGCCGAATCACCTGAAAACAGCGCAGTTATTTGATAACATCAGGGTGTTCTATGGCGATACGGCACATTCGCATGGACTGGCCAAGAATGTAGATCTTTTCCGTGGGTTGCATGCCAATCAACATATCCCCCAGATAGTTGGGAGTATCGAAATGTACCGTGTCTCTCATAAGCCGGAATATTATAAAGTGGCTGATAATTTCTGGTATAAGATGGTCAATGATTATATGTACAGCATCGGTGGCGTTGCAGGAGCTCGTAATCCCAACAATGCGGAATGTTTTGTTAGTCAGCCGGGAACCTTGTATGAAAACGGCTTCTCTGCCGGAGGACAGAACGAAACCTGCGCCACCTATAACATGCTCAAATTGACCGGCGACCTGTTTTTATTTGACCAGCGGGCAGAGTTAATGGATTATTACGAGCGGGCGCTCTACAATGATATCCTGGCTTCTGTGGCCGAGCATACGCCTGCCAATACTTATCATATACCACTCAGGCCGGGGTCTATCAAGCAATTTGGCAATCCGGATATGACAGGCTTTACCTGTTGCAACGGTACGGCAATAGAAAGCAGTACCAAGCTGCAAAACTCCATTTACTTTAAAAGTAAGGATGACCAGGCGCTTTATGTCAACCTATACGTACCCTCTACGCTGGAATGGACAGAACGCAAGGTAAAGGTAGAGCAGACAACAAATTTCCCCAATGAAGATAATACCCGTCTTACTATTAAGGGCAGTGGAAAATTTGATATTCATGTACGGGTGCCAGGTTGGGCAACCAAAGGATTCTTTGTGAAGATCAATGGTAAGGAACAACAGCTTTCTGCTAAGCCGGGCACTTACCTGAAAATAAGCCGCAGCTGGAAAGACGGTGATGTGATAGAATTGAAAATGCCCTTCCAGTTCCACCTGGAACCGGTGATGGATCAGCAGAACATCGCCAGCCTGTTTTACGGGCCGATATTGCTGGCGGCGCAGGAGCCGGAAGCAAGAAAAGAGTGGCGGAAAGTGACACTGGATGCGGAGGATATTGGCAAATCAATTAAGGGTGATCCTGAGCGCTTGGAATTTACGATTGATGATGTGGTGTTTAAACCGTTTTATGAGACGTATGGAAGGCATTCTGTTTATTTGGATGTTAAGTTAAAATAGCAATTGCGTAAATGATCCTAATACATTTTCCGTTCATTGGGTGTTCCGGGAAGCAGCCCTCAGGTGAGCTTCTATCAGGTTGCTTTTCCCTATGCCCGTTGAACGGAAAATGATCTTCCCTTCCGGATCAATAAGGATCTGCGTTGGAAATGCTTCCACTTTGAACCTGTTTACGATGGAAGCACTGTTTTTGTCTTTGCTGTCCTCAAAGAGATGGGTCCATTGCATTTTGTTCTCCTTAATAAGTTGACGCAGGGTGACAAGGTTCTTCTTTTCATCATAGGCAATATTCACAATGGAAAGGATGCCCCGGTACTTCAGATCCAGGTTCACGAGATCTGGTATTGCGCTTATACAGGGATTACACCAGGACCCCCAGAAATCCAGTAACACGTATTTACCACGCAGCGCATTGAGCGCAAACGGTTGTCCGTCCATGGTCAGACAGGCAATGGGGTAAGCATATTGACCGCGCTCACTCCCCACGATGGATGCCCCTTTTCCTGCGTATTTAAACAACAGCTCGCGGCCCATTGGATCAATAGCGGCGATGATGTATTTGCTATCCTGGATCAGCAGCGTATCTCCAAGGTTGTAAGTCGTGAGCGATGTACTGCGTACACGCTCGCCGATAAAGATCTTTGTATTGAGTGAATCATAAAAAAATGGCGGGTGGTAAGCAGTGACACAAGTGATAGCAAATTCTTTTCCAGCGATCTTCGCTATACCCGTCCTGTATTCGTTTACAAAAGCGACGATGTAATGCTGCTGTTCCTCCGCATTGTTATACCTGAATGCGGTTTGATAGGGCGACATCCGAAGGTTGATCTTGCGGTCATATACTTTTCCTTTGTATGCGAACTGGTAATTTACCTCTTGTCCGGGCACCAGGTCTTCTGCGTTTTTTACATCTGCCCCTTGTGCAGCAGTATCGTAGACCAGCTGCCTGTCATCGCTAAAATCAAGATTATTATTTGCATCTGTTATCAGAAGGCGTTTACCCTTAGCTGTAATGCCGGAAAGGATATGTACTGAATGCTTTATCGGGAGGCGGCTCAGGGACAATGTATCGGTGTGGTACCTGGCGAGCTCCTTTACAATCATTTCCGGCGGCATCTTACCTTGCAGGCGTTTATACAATTCATACATTCCCTGGGGAGCCTGGAGATCCAGCTCCTTGATCATGGTTTGGTTGAGGCCAGTAGGTATTCCTTTAAAGGTTCGGGTGGAATCGAAGTTAAAGCTGTAGGGCCCGTAAATATTCATCGGGTTTAACTTTGGCGCTCCGGGTCCTTTGCCGGTAATCTTTTTTAAAGGGACACGGAGCTCGGGTTGCCGGGCAAGGGCATTCCCCGCAAAGGCGAACTGGAGCAGGAGAATCATGGAACCGGTTAACAACGGGATTATCTTTAGCATTATAACTGATGTTTTACGTCCTGGATCAGCCGGCATGACGGATGGCCTGTTTCATGCCAACTGACGGAAGTTATCAATACGAAAAGATAATACTTATATTAAAATATTCAACTACCCTGGAATAGAAAAGCCCCTTACGGGGCTGATCTCTTTGTTAGCCGCGAACGATTGATGATTCTTTCACAATCTGCCATTTTCCGGAGATGTTCTCCCAGAACACGGTTAAAAACTTTCTATTCGGCTTTCCATCTAATTCCAGGTCGCGGGTGATCACCACCATGCCCGTGTTGCCATCGCATACAGCGTAATGGAATTCCGTCTTAGTGGAAAATGGCGCCGCATTTGCATCTTTGTTTCCCCGGACAAAAGCGACGAGCTGCTCTTTATTCATGGTTACTACCCCATTCTGTTTATCAACATTCACGATGAGGAAATTATCGGCGTACACTTCCTTCACATAGGGTACATCAAAATGCGTGGCATGATAGATCAGCTCACGGGTTAATTCAATTAATTCCTGACTGTTCATTTGCTGGTTTTTAAAGATTAATAATCTTGCCTTGCTAAGATGCGCGTACCCCTGCCCGTCACCCGGGGGGAAGCTACTAACATCTATGCATGTAGGGTGGCAAGGGGTATGCCTGCGGTTAACTTGTTGCGAATCAGCAGTTTGATATGCCGATCCATTTTTACTTTCACTGTATTTCGCTAAATCTCAAGTGCATACACGAAATATGGGGCCTTGCTGCCCAACGGACAGTTGATGCTTAAAAATTAAATTTCCCTTTAAATATGAATTGATTTTCTTATTTTCCTGTACATGTTTATTTACCCAAACCTCCACTACCATGAAAAAAGAAAACAAGAAAAAATTGACCCTGGACAAGATCAAAATTGCTAAACTAAGCAATATCAGACACTCCCTGCAGGCTGCAAACAACCCTACAGAAGGGCCTACCTGTGCTGTTTGCGATCCGATGACGATCACAGAGATAGGTGTTATTTAGTTAAACGGCGTAAGGCCTTGGCGGACGCGGGGCCTTACGCTAACAATGATTTAAAAGAATATGCTAAATAGGTCTTTGCTTGTATTCATTCCGCTTTTGACGTACTTCAATATATTGCTGTTTGCGCAGGAAAGTAAGGGAACAAATGAACCCGGCCGTGATCTGCTTAAAGCATTGCATAAAGCTACCCTTCTACCAAGAGCGATAGCAGATAAAGAAGCATCTTATGCATTTGCACTGAAATTTGTGTTATCGCAGAATGGAAAAATTGATACCATCCTGGCTTCAAAATATACGCCAAAAGAAATGAAAGAACGCCTTACGCTTCCGGCGCAATATGAGGATATAGACTGGGAAGCGATTTTCAATAGAAAGCTGAAAAAAGGCGATGTGCTGATTGTTCCTGTATCCATTTATTGTATAGAAGGGAACAGCACCAATTTACCTGAGTACAACGTAGATGATCTGTTCGATTTTCAGTTTCCGGGTAAAGCGGAAAGGTTTAGCAATTGTTTGCTGATGCAGACTTTTGTTGTCCATTACTGGAAGCCGAGGACGTGAGTCTGGCGAAGAATGCGGGATGGTATTTACAAACGGAAAGCGGGATTTGTAACTATTAATTTGAAATACTAGTTTAGAACAACCGAAATTTACAAATGGAACAAAAAAAATTAACAGCGTGAACAGCTCTTGTTATCGGCTTCATCGGATTGCAAAATGGCAACAGCGGCGATCTGTAGGAAAGATACTACAATGAATTAGTAGCATCACGACATGCATTATTCTTAAAGCCAATTATATTTGGCTTATAAATATGAATACGCAATATGTGTAACCCACTCCTTGGAAAACCTTCATAAACCTATGGCGCGGAGCAATCTGCTGCGTATAATCAATATCTCAAAAAAACATTATAATATTTTATTCCTATGATCTTTTGCCCGCTTTAAACACGTCGATCTATTTATACGATCTTCCTCAACACCGCTGTGACTTCAGCATTGCAAGGCGAGCTGCAATGCCGTCATACTATTATTTAACCATTAAATCACCAATGATGACCTTCCACGAAAAAGAACGGTTGCTCCATTACATGGACCTAATCGGTGAAAGGGCCGCAACCGCTATAGGTTACCCTTTTGCCACAGACTTTAATTACAGCGAGCTATACCCATTGTTAGGATATTCGCTTAACAACCTGGGCGATCCATTTATTGAATCCACTTACGGTGTAAGCTCCCGGATCATTGAAAGAGAGGTGGTCGAATTCTTCGCCGATCTGTTCCGGGCGCCTGCACATGACAGTTGGGGATATGTTACCAATGGAGGCAGCGAGAGCAACCTTTACGGATTGTATGTTGCCAGGGAACTATATCCACAGGCAATGGTTTATTATTCAACGGCCACGCATTACAGTGTGCCGAAAAGCATCCATCTCCTGAATATTCCCTCCATTGTGATCCGCACCAGGCCGAATGGAGAAATGGATTACGATGATCTAAAGTCCTCCATTGAGCTCCATCGCCACCGCCCTGCCATTGTTGTAGCCAATATTGGCACTACCATGACGGAAGCCAAAGATGATGTACCCACTATACGGCGTATGCTCCAAGAAGCCGCCATCAAATCGTGTTATATCCACTGCGATGCGGCCCTGGCAGGAACCTATCTGCCCCTGCTGGAGGATGATCCGAAATTTGATTTTGTACATGGAGCAGACAGCATTGCCTGCAGCGGCCACAAGTTTATAGGCACGCCTATTCCCTGCGGCGTGGTGATCGTAAAGAAAAACTACAAGGAACGCGTTGGCCGCCCTGTATCGTATATAGGATCATTCGATAGTACGATCGCCGGCTCCCGGAATGGCCATAGCCCGCTATTCTTATGGTATGCTATCAAAAAGCTGGGAAAAGAAGGTTTGCTGAAAAGAGCTTCAGAAAGCTTATCGCTGGCAGCGTATACAGAAGAAAAACTGCAGCAGGCCGGTATACCGGCCTGGCGTAACGAAAAAGGGATCACTGTAGTGTTTCCCAAACCAACGGACACGATCTGCCGGAAATGGCAGCTTGCAAGCGAAGCAGGATCTTCACACCTTATCTGCATGCCAGGCATTTCTAAAAAAATGATCGATGATTTTATCGACGACCTGATGAATGCACAATACGAAGAGAATGCTTTCACTTCTTCAGCGCTCATTCATTCATAAGATACAGCAAAGCGCTTTACAGATTCATCCATCAACATAAAAATAAATCCTTATGAACAAAATATTAGAACAAATACCTGCTAAAGCACAGGTTGGCGACCCTGTAAGGATTACATCCCCTGAGCCCTGGACATGGGAAGTGCTGGCAAAAGCTTTTTTGCCTGACCCCACATTAAACTTCTGGCTTGGCGAAAACATGAATGAGCAAATGTTACGGGATTTCTTTGAGGCCGTTGTGAAAGACACGCTTAGCTCCGGCGGAGGAGTGTTTGGTAGCCAGGATCGCAAAGCAGTTGTTGTTTTCACAAGACTTGGATATACGCTGGAAGCCCCCGGTGAATGGAAGCAACGCTGGTACGATGTGCTTGGTCCGGAGGGCGTAAAACGTTACTACTGGCTGTATGAAGCCGGTGAGCTGGAACTTGATGATGACCAGCTCAAAAGAAGCATGCTACCGGATTACGGAGCGGTGTTGCCAGATGCTCAGGGACGTGGGTATATGAGCCATATCCTCAAATGGACGGTCAATTATTACAAAGAACAAGGTTATGATATCCCCTTCATCCTGGCAAGTACCAGGAGGTCGGCGAAGCTGTATTGTCCTTTAGTCGGGTTTCATCTCCACAAAGAAGTTTTTGCGCCGGAATTTGGCGAGGTCCCGGTTGCTGTTTTCCTGAAACGTAATGAAAGATAGCACATAAAAGTGCGGGAATTATGTAACAGCCGGCTGCCGCGGTAATGTATGACGGAAATGCCGGTCTCCATATGGCCGGCATCTCCATCTATAATTCTATAATAGATATCAGATGTTGCAAACTGTCGATAAAACGCATGTTTTTCCTGTTTCCCTGGGAGGAGCGGGCATTGGTTCCTGTAAGGAAAATGTTTTCTTCGGGGGACCTGTATCTGATAAGCAGGCGATAGACACTGTGCTGTTCGCATTGGACAATGAGATTAACCTCGTTGATACGTCGCCATTTTATGGGAATAGCGAGAAAAAGATCGGTATTGCATTAAAAGAATACGGGAAGCGCTCCTCTCTCATCGTTTCAACGAAAGCCGGAACGCATCCTGTTTATAAAGGATATGCGCCAGACAACATACGGCAGAGTATCGATAGCAGTTTAAAAACATTACAGACCGACTACCTTGATATTGTGCATATACATGATCCCTCCAATACTGACCTTAACAATATGCTAAGAAACGGCGGCATAGAAACGTTGCTCCGGTTAAAAGAGGAAAAAGTGATCCGAAACATCGGCCTGGGAGTCCGCGATCATCATCTGCATCTTCAATTCATATCATCCGGTTATGCCGACGTTATTCTACCTTACCTTGATTACAACGTTCTATGTACAACAGCAGAAGCATTATTGAAAGCATCCTATAGTGAACGCGTTGCTGTTATGCTGGGCTCACCTTTGTGCATGGGATTACTTTCAGGGTAAGGATCCATCGCACATCAGTATCCGGCATTACGCCATAGAAAGAGATGTTTCAGTGGAAAAGGCAATGCAGATGTATCAGTGGTGCAATAGTAACGCAGTTAGTTTAATGGCGCTTAATTATCAATTCATTCTTGATCACCCTGCTGTTAGTACAATTGTGATTGGCGCTTCCTCCAAAGAAGAAGTAAGGGATAGTTTATGTGCATATAAACAAAGTATTGCTCCGGCGGTTATGGACTCCTTCCGCAGGCAATTTGGTATTTCATAACAATTCATTATTAATTAACTGATGATCCTTATGAAAAAACAACTGTTAAATTACAAAGATGAACGCATTTTGAGATCACCCGTTGGGTCGATCCCTGTAGAAGTTTACCGCACGATCCTTGATAATGTCCCTTTGGTCTGTGTTGACCTTGCGATCGTTAAAGACAACAAAGTTTTTCTTATTAAACGTAAAAACAAGCCCTGTGAAGGCGTTTACTGGATCCAGGGCGGTAGAATGCTGAAGAATGAAGGGATAGAACAATGCGGACTGAGAAAGGCTGCTTCGGAGTTGAATATTCCTGAAGATAAAATTAGCATAACCAGGTATCTCGGCACATTCTCCACCGAATTTCATGACTCTGAACAGGGCCCTCCTTCTCATACAGTGAATATTACCTTTCAGGCAACTATTGAAGACATTCCGTTAAGTTTTGATAAGGATCATTCAGATGGCCGGTGGTTTGATATTAACGGGTCGATACCAGCTGAACTAAAAAACCAATACAAGCACCATCCATATATTGCCGGGATATTAAAATTAATTGAACCGAAACGCCTCCTGGGAAGCGATAAAATTAAAGTATTAGTAACAGGAGCGAGTGGTTTCATAGGTTCCCATCTGGGCAAGCGGCTCAAGCGGGAAGGGTATTATGTAGTAGCTGCAGACTGGGTTGACCCGGAATTTATGCAGCCGGACGAATTTTGCCATGAATTTCTTAAAACCGACCTGCGTGTGATGAAAAACTGTATGCAGGCCTGCCAGGGCATTGACTGGGTTTTCAATCTTGCTGCCGATATGGGAGGCATGGGATTTATACAGAGCAATCACAGCCGGATCGGGTACAATAATACGATGATAAGCTTAAATGTGCTGGAAGCTGCCAGGCACAACGGCGTGCAGCGATATTTTTATTCTTCAAGTGCCTGTGTTTATCCGCTGCATTCGCAGAACGATGCAGAAAACACTATTGGCCTTAAGGAAAACTACGCCTGGCCCGCTTATCCGCAGGACATTTACGGGCTTGAGAAATTGTATGGCGAAGAGATCGCGATGAAGTATACAGAGGAATTCCCACAAATGCAGGTACGTATCGCAAGATTTCATGGGATCTACGGGGAGTACGGCACCTGGAAAGGCGGAAGAGAAAAGGTGCCTGCTGCCTTTTGTCGTAAAGCTGCCACTTCAGCACTTGCTTTCGAGATATGGGGAGATGGTGAGCAGAAACGCTCGTTCTGTTACATCGACGATTGCGTCGAAGGCATTCTGCGGATCATGGAATCCGATTATAATAAGCCACTCAACCTCGGCTCAGATGAGCTGATATCTATGAATGATCTTGCAAAGCTTGTGATGAAAATCGCAGGCCGGGATCTCCCGCTGAAACATATCAAAGGACCGGAAGGCGTTCGTGGCCGAAACTCTGATAATACACTCATTGAAGAGGTGCTGGGATGGAAGCCCTCTATCCCTTTAGCAGTAGGGATAGAAAAAACATACCGATGGATCAGCAAACAGGTGGAGGCAGAAAAAGGAAACGGTATCGATATACTGACATATAGCGAATCAAAAGTAGTGCTCACCGAAGCGTCGGATATCAATGCTTGAAGAAAAGAACTATACCTGGACCAATTGGGCAGGGAACCAGTCGTGTTTAGCTGAAAATTATTTCGAACCTGCAACGGAAGAACAAATAATTGACATCGTCAATTTTGCAGCGAAGCACCGCAAAATGATCCGCGTAGTTGGTTCAGGGCATTCCTTTTCTCCCATTGCAATCAGTAATGAGATCCTGGTCTCCCTTAAAAACTTCCGGAAATTGCTTTCAGTGGGTGAAAGTTCCGTTCATTGCCAGGCTGGAATGTATCTCCATGAATTGTACCCGGTTCTAAAAGAGAACGGCCTCTCCCTTCCGAATTTCGGGGTTATTAACAAACAAACGGTTGCCGGCGCCCTGGCCACCGGCACGCATGGTAGTGGTTTGAAGCACAAGAGCCTTTCTGCGCAGATCGAGCGCCTCCGCCTGATAACAGCATCAGGGCAGATATTGGAGATAACCAGGGATACCGCATGGAGAATCGGTGAACAGGAGTTACGTCTATGGGATGCCGCCTCCATTTCGCTGGGTGCACTCGGGATCGTTACGGAAGTAACATTCAGATGTGAGCCTTTATTTTACCTCAGATCGGAGGAATCTGTTATTGGGTTTGATGAATTCATTGAGTGTATGGATGACCATGCCAGGCAGTATGAATATTTTAAGGCATGGTGGTTTCCGCATACCGATAAAGTATACCTGTTTAAGGCAGAACGGATAGGAAAAGAGGGCTATGATGAAAAAAAGAAGCTGGAAAAGTACACCAATGAACAAAAAATACGTGATGCTGAAATAGATGCATTAACGGCGCCGATGTTTATAAAAAGCAATGATGATCCTTCCCTGATCCCGGGAGTCAACAGGTACTGTCTTGATCACTTTTTCACGCCACGTATAAGGATAGGGAACAGTTTTGACATACTGGTACATGATGAAACTGTGCCGATGCTTGTTTCAGAATATGGATTACCTGTTTGCGATAACAGCCATAAAAAAGCGTTACTAGCATTCAGGGATATCCTGGAACATTCTGATCAAAAGATCCACTTCCCCGTAGACCTTCGCTATACAGCCGCTGAAAGTTCATGGCTTAGCCCTGCCTATCACCAGGAGACCTTTTATATAGGGATGTGCATACGTGAATACCGGGAAAAAACAGTTCATCCGGCCATGCAACTGTTTTTTGATGTGATGAGGAAATATAATGCCCGACCCAATTGGGGGAAACTTTCAGACCTGTCAGGGAACGCATTAGAAACAGCATTTCCGGCGATCAATGATTTCAGGAAGCTACGGAATAGCCTGGACCCGAATGGCGTATTCCTAAATGAATTTACCGCAAATATTTTCACCGCCTGTTAGAGAAGACGGGATTTCTTTACACAGCTTATGTTGCCTGGATATTATACTTCATTGACCACTTAACCATTTCAGTAATTACCGGTTCCAAATCCTTTCCGCAGTCTGTTAAACTGTACTCCACGTGCGGCGGAACAACAGCTATTGCTTTTCTATTGATGATGCCATCGAGCTCCAGTTCTTTAAGCGTTTGGAACAGCATCTTTTCGGTAATAGCGGGGATAGCCCTCCTTAATTCACCATATCGTTTCGTCCCTAAAAACAGTTGCCTGATCACCAGTGGTTTCCAACGATTGCCCATTTTATTGGTAATAAATGTAACGGGACACTTGGTTGTAACCAACTTCTTATTGAACTGATTGGTAGAGCTATGTTTTACAGTTGCCATGATACATACTATTTGACAGGTACTTTATACGAAGTATGTACAAAGATATTTTTTCTTTTACACTAAAATAAAAGAAAAGAATGTATCACTGAAAAGGTGAGCACAGCAATAATACAGGGTGCCTACTTTTGGTAGGTACTTTTTTAAAGGTATGTACCTGAATAACTTTGCATCTGTTAAAATGAAAGAAACATGAAAATCACAACAGCAGGCTCATTAGGTAATGTAGCCACACCATTGGTAAAAAAACTGGTAAAAGCAGGTCACGAAGTAACGGTTATCACAAGTAATCCGGATAAGAAAAACGCTATAGAGGTATTGGGAGCAGTAGCAGCCGTTGGTTCTATAGCTGACGCCCGCTTCCTGACAGAAAGTTTTAAAGGCGCTGACGCGGTATACACCATGATGCCTCCGGCTATGGGGCCAAAAAATATGATTGAAAATATTTTCCATGCCGGGCAGGCATATGCTGAGGCTATCAGGAACACCGGCGTTAAGCGGGTGGTTTTCCTTAGCAGCGTTGGCGCAGATGCACCTGAAGGAACAGGGCCTATCCGAGGCGTGCACCGGGTAGAGCAGCTATTTCAGCAATTAGCCGGCGTAAATGTCACCATTTTGAGATCAGGCTTTTTCTACGTTAACTTTTTGAGGGACATCCCTATGATTAAAGAGAGGAACATCTTTGGCAATAACTATAGCGGAGACGTTAAGTTGGCACTTACACATCCCGGGGATCTAGCCTACGCTATAGCAGAAGAGCTTCAAAATGAAGGAAAGGGCTTTGAAATTAAGTATGTTGTAAGCGACATCTCGACCGGCAATGAGCTCGCTTCATTGTTTGGCCAGGCGATCGGCAAACCGGAATTGTCCTGGACAGTTGTTCCGGATGAGCAGTTGAGACAAGGAATGACGGCTGGGGGCCTTCCTGAAGAACTGGCAGGACTAATAACAGAATTAGGTCAGGGGGTAAGAGCAGGTATTATTACCAAAGATTTCTTTGATAAAGGTGCAAAAGTTACCGGGACTACAAAACTGGAACAGTTTGTTACCGAATTCAAGAACAGATATCAGCAGGCTTAAAAAAATACTAACTGGATCCGTTAAACACGAATCCAGTTAGCGTTTGACCGTTTGGCAAGCTGTTTAATATTAACTTCTATTTCCTCATTGTGTATTTCAACGAAACATCTCCTAAGTCACTGACACTAACACAATACCATTTTTTGTTATCATTTAACATTACTTCGTAACGGATGCCTGCTCTATTGGTCACCTCAGTAAATCCGTAAATCTGTTTGTTATTATACTTCCTCTTTAATGCTGATGTTATCTTCAGGGGCAGGTTAGATTCAGGACAGTATCTTAAAGACTGTATCAGTCCACCTCTATCGTCAAACCATATACGGCTGGATGTTTCGCCTTGGGTAAAGGATACCATGTGATAGCCATGGTCGTTTGTCCAGGTAACATATTCTGCATCGGGGAACATGCGGGAAAACATATCCAGCAAAGGCTTTCCGGGAGCGGCCATTACCTGAGATAAACAGCCTAAGGCCAGCATCAGCGAGAGAATAAAATGCTTTTTCATCGTTAACAGTTTAGTGTGGATAATTTTGTAATTGATGATACAAAAGTAGAGCAGGGGTAATTCTCAAAATTGTACAAAACCGAACAAAATTTTATTTCCAGCTGATTAAACGATGTATATGCCAGGCGATAGCATCGTAGAATTTGCCCACGATCTCTTTAGCTTTAAAATGGATACAGCACTTGGAATACAAATATAGGGCAAGTGAGGGTAAATTCAAGCGATAAGCAAAAGCGCCTTCATAAGTCAGTTTCATTTACTATCCTGCACACGCGTGTCGACCGCAATCCAATTCAGCTCCCATGTTTTTCCGCCATCGTCTGAAACTGACTGTTCGAAACGGCAGGAATCGGATGTGATCTGTGAGATGACGAAACTTCACCAGTATGGCGCGGCCGTTGAGTGTTTCCTGTGAGTAGAACTCACCCCGGCCATTTTTGAACTCCCCTACCGTTGGCGTGGTCATTACTCCATTTCTCATGTTGGCGAAATTAAGGCTCCACTGATGCGCCTGAGGGTTGTAAAGCCGCAGGCTGATTCCTTTAAAATGACCAGCTGGGCCATCAGCCGTAAGTCTCCACCAGGTTGGCCATTCCGTTAAAGACCTTCCTGACTACTGTTGTGCCCTCAATATTCCACCCAGGTTTGAGTACCGCTACAGAGGTACGCACCATCCTTTTCAGCTTCGTTTTCCAGGTACCAATCTCGAAATCGAAAATCGTGCTGTCCATCCCGTAGCCCGGAGCTATCAAGTGCGGCTGATTTCATTACCGGCGGCTTCGGCAGCGCTATTCCTTCGTACCCAATTAAAAGAACATTCAAGCTGAACAACAAAAAGAACAGGTACTGTCCTTTATATAAACGGTTCACTCCTTTCGTCATGATCTATTTTATAGTTTTGTGTAAGGCTTGGAAGACAACAGAAAGTTGCTCGCTTTTTACATGAAAACAAGCTTTAAATTGAAAAAAGAACAACTCATTAACTTTACAATCAGAAGGTATTTTATGCTGAAATCTTTAAATAATAAACCCATCGACGATCTGAATCTGTCTAACACGACGCGAGTTATGTAACAATGCCAGAACATACGACGGCTGAAAATCGGGCGCCGTATTGGGCTGACAGCGCCAGCAGTGGCTGAGCGGGTCGATAAACTGGAAGAAGCCGGTTATATTAAGAAAGGATTTCACGCCATACTGGATTTTGAAACAACAGAGGACTGAACATCCCAAGCTTTTATCGCCTTTAAATGTCGCCATAAACACCATGATATCAATAAACTGATATCATCTATTCATGAGATTACGGAATGGTATACTGTTACAGGAAATGCAAGTATGTTGTTAAAGGTTATTACACGCTCCCGTGATCAGCTGGCGAAGGTAATTGACCGTCTTGAAGAGTATGGGGAGACGAATACTTCACTCATATTGGAAGCGCAAGCGGGAGATGAATATTTTGAAGAATTATCATTGATGTCAGTTACTTCCCGGGGGTTGTAAAGGATGTATGTGCCGGATGACGGCCAATAAAGCGAACATGTTTAGGACGAACAGCGCCGCCGCACCACCTCCGCAGCACCCGGCTGTTAAATGACAAAGAGCCATTTTCATCGTTTCACCAGCCGTATAAGCCAGATGAGTATGATCGCTCCCACCAGGGCTACAATCAGTGAGCCCAGCAGACCGCTGCCTATATGAATTCCAAGTTGGCCGAAAAGCCAGCCACCAAGCCAGCCCCCTATTACGCCCACAATAATATCCACAATTATTCCAAACCCTTCGCCACGACATCCAGTTTTCCGGCCAGCCAGCCAGCTATGCCGCCGATAATAATAGTCCAAATCATACAGTGATGCTTATATTTAAAATTCAATTTACTATATAATGTTGTTATTACATAAATAAATCATATGATTACCGGTCAATTGCTGTCAGTTTCAACCAGAAAGATTGCTAGATCTATTCGACAAACTTCCTTCGGATTTAACTTAGGTGAAAAAAACGGGAACACATTTCAGCTGAATTTTGAATCAGCAAAATCATTAAGAAAATGAAAAGATCATCAAAAGCTCGCTGGAATGGCGACCTGAATACAGGCCATGGCGAATTAACTACAGATAGCCTTGTATTCAACAAAACCCAATACTCTTCTAACACCCGCTTTGCTGATGGTATTGGTACAAATCCCGAAGAGTTGCTGGCGGCTGCGCATGCAGGTTGTTTCACGATGGCATTAGCCTATGCCCTATCACAACTAGGGCTGAAAAGCAGGAGATATGGAAACTACTGCGGCTGTTGCAGTGGACCTGTCAAAAGGCGGGATTACCGGTATTGAATTAACTTTAACCGCCTCGTCGATCGATGGTTTGTCAGCAGCAGCATTCCTGGAGCATGCTACTGCAGCCAAAAACAAAACTGTCCGGTGTCTAAAGCCTTAGGTGCCGTTGAGATCAGCCTGAAGGTGAATTACCAGGACTTACTTCAGCAGGTCGGCTAGTACCCGGTTCTTAAGGTCAGGAGGCCGTCCCAAGGTTGTTTGGGAGGCCTTTCTGGCGCGTGTTTATTGCTGGCTATCAGCTGGCCAATGGAACCAAATTGCGTAACCATCAGGATCTTTCAGCGTTATAGCCCTCCAGCCGTATCCTGTTATAAAAGGCGCTTTTACGGTGATACCTTTACCGGAAAGGTACCTGTACATGGCATCTGTATCTGAGCACCCAAAGAAAAATGCAGTATCCTGATGTAGTTTGGTACGAGTAATATCAGGTTGCGGTGGCCGATGTTCCTTTTCATAAGCAGTGTTCAACATCAGGTAAACATCATCAAGCCGTAATAACACCCAGTCTACATCATCGCCGTCTCCGGAGCTTTGTGAGACCTGGAATCCGAGTATATCTCTGTAAAATTGCAATGATATGGGCATATCAAACACTTCTATGTATGGGCACATGCCTTTGATGGCAGGCCGGGAAGGGGCGATTGGGTGATCCATAACTGTATTGTTTAAAATTTAAAGTATACGATTTAAAGGGGTCGGGCCTGGCGGCATTGTAGATCAAATTTACTGGAATAAACTCAGTGGTAGGTTACAAAAAAGTAAATGCGCTAATATGTATTATATTTGGGCTATTAGTTAAACCCAGTAATGGCTAATAAGAATTATAACCGGATTAATGTAGATAATGCCTGAAGCTTTAAATGACATCACTACTCCAAGTTTGATCCTGCGATTACTCGGACCAGCAGTTTCCAATGCCTGCCTTAACAATAACCTGGTAACAGCTCAAAGTTTATTACATGCTGTTATTCCCGGGAATTCCTGGACGAACTTAGCAGCCTGGAAAATGACAGCCGCCAGCTGCAGGAAGATCCAGCATATAAGTCATGGGCAACCAGGGCTATCATACTAAAAGCCGAAATGAAAATGATTGGTTTAATACGGTTCCACAGTAGGCCGGATCCTCATGCAGAGAAGCCGTATATGAAAGGAGCAGTAGAACTTGGATATCACATCTTTTCTAGCTATAGAAGAAAAGGATATGCACGTGAAGCAATTTCTGGTATGATTAACTGGGCAATGGAAGAGTTTTGTGCATCCCGTTTCATTGCTTCAATTTCACCGGAAAATTTAGCTTCTTTAACGCTTGTCAGGTCTTTTGGGTTTATTAAAATAGATGAGGTGATGGATGAGGTAGATGGCATGGAGCATGTTTACATGCTGGAACGAATAAAATAGCAAGTAAGATTAGACATTACGATGGAGAGGCGGGTACTGTAATTATTAACAAAAGATTTTTCCTTTTATACAAAGAGAAGATAGTTGATATACCCCGATTGGAAAATAAAGACGCTCTATTTTACATTTTTTCTCTAAATTCATGATATAATCGGAACTATTGATAGTGAATAAACCTATTTAGATAACCATTATTGACTTCATCCTGTATGCATTCCCCGAACTATGTCCTCTTCACCACTGCAGATGCAGCTAATATGCATGGAAACACCCTTCAGCACTTTGAAAGAGACTTGCTCATTAATCTGCTCTTTGAAGACAAACTGCTGTTGCCTGATGCTTACCTTGCCATTTCAAAGCACCTGATTGAACATATAAGAAACAAACCTAGTGGCGGGTCTCTTTTTGAAATGGCTGCCAGAAATGGGCTGGTAGTACCTGCTTATCGAAATGCAGCCACACGGAACCTTGAAGAAGGGTTAAAAGTGTTGGAAGATGCCTACGGTAGTTCAGATAACCTGCATATTTTACAGCTTGAAGATAAATTGACGCTTAAAAGACTATGCACATGTATTGATGACGGCAGCCAGGTTTTACACTGGCCTCCACCAAATAAACTTTCCCTTGGGGAGTCATATAAGAAAATGCTACACGATAAATTGCGCAATGAAAGTAACCTGAAAGCGGCAATGGAGTTTACAGATTATAAAGGCGATCATGCGTACCTCTGAGAACAGACAGAACGCTGGAGAACAACACTACTGGATAGAGCCGAAGAGGCGACAGTAGCAAGGGGACAGCAGGGTATCCAACGTATCGAGATTTTCAGATCGCTGGCAGCGGATCTTAATGTGAAGGATATCTACGAGATTGGTAATGACGCTCGAAAACGTCGTGCTCAGGCATTTATGAGATGGGTCAATCACTGTCACCAGCTTAATATATCCAGGGCATTTGGAGTATCAACATACCTGGTTGATTATGATTTCGACGAGGATTTTGTAGCGGGCGGCTCATTTGTTCAAGGGCCAGACATTGTTTGTGAAGATATGGAACCGCTGAGGATCGGCATCCTCTTGCCAAAGTGGGATCTTCTGACAAAGCATATAGAAGACGATCCTGAACACTTTGTTAGGCTGCGAAAGGGAATTGGTCGTGAATATTTTCAAGGGCTGGAGTGTTGGAGAAAAACCCCTACCTACAAAAACAGAGAAATGGTTGCAGAACTTCTTCAGGAGTATGCCAGACAATTATGCGCTTATTACTTAAAGCGTTCTGAACCGAGCAAGGTCACAACGATTTTGGCAAACAGTTTGGAATCGCTTAGCATGTTTTCCGCCAACACAAGCTTCAAATCATTGGGAAAAATGGCTGCGAAAATAATAACTATAAGCTATAAGATTAACTGGGCGCTTAATCCTAATATCGAGCAGTCAAATATCTGCCTCTATCATCCACAGAACAATACTGTAGCATAGAGATACAGACAGTGGCGCCTGTTACAAGTGACTTTGATAGCCGCCAATTTTTACCCAAGCTTCCTCCTCATCCACTTCCTCACCGGCTCGTCAAACCACTTCAAACTCACATACGCCAAAACAATCCCCCCTATCAATATCAACAACGCATACGGCCAGGCTTCCACAATTGTCACTCCCTTATTATTGCTGATCCATGCTACATAAAAATATACCAGTGGATAATGCACCAGGTAAAGCGGATAAGATATATCCCCTGAAGAATCTACATATCCTGCTTTTCAGTCCGAGTCTGTATCACCCCACTGGCACCCAGGTAAACAATAAGCGGAAAAATAATGATGATACACACTGATTCATAGATCCCATTCATCCAAACATGCTCAGCGCCGCCTATGCGCGGCATATATAAAACAAGCGCAAGCAACAGGCTGCACCATAAAAAGGCATGCTTAATGCGCGTGGGTTTAGCTATCCGTGACAGCAGCAGACCAGCAAAAAAGGGATACATCACCCGGGTCATACCCACGCGTAAATGTTCCGCATTTAATGTCCAACCGCCGCTAACATCCCCGGCTGGACTGGTAATGGCCAAATGAGCGAGCGCTATAGCCGCGATGAACACCAAAATGCCAACGCTGTTTTTGAGAACTTCCTGATGCCGATGGCATATAGGATATTGGCAATGTATTCAAAAAACAATGACCACGCTACGCTATTGAGCGGGTGCATTTCTTCCCAACCCCGTATATCCATTGATAAGGGAACAGGCAGAATAGTATAACCGATAAGCATCACCAGCAGCATTTTCCACAATGGAATAGTATGGATGAGCGGCCAGATAGTTGAATCTGTAAAATAGAACCCGATTGCTCCGAGGGTCATTCCTAACACTACCATCGGTTGAAGCCGTTCGATCCGGCGCTTAAAGAAAGTGCCGATGGTCATTTTATGCCAGCGATCGTCATAAGCATAGCCGATCACAAAGCCGGACAACAGAAAGAAAAAGTCAACGGCCAGGTAGCCGTGGTTGACCAGGATATCCAGGTGCCCGGTACCTAAAGGCTCAGTCAAGTGAAAAGTTACGACGATAATGGCTGCAACCCCGCGTAATCCATCCAATATAGGATAATGCGGTTTCGTGGAAAGACTATTATTATTCATTGGTTTTTAATACTCTCTATCAACCTGTGAAGTCAACAAAATTAAGGATCAGTAAGGGCACCCAGATAAGCAACAGAATTATTATTGGCACTAAAGCTTTCCTCTTCTTATAGACAATGGTCCCTTTTAAAAGTATGTTCCAAACAGGATATGCGAGTAAAATAGCCGCCAAAACCACTGGCAGAAAAAACGTCCAAATTGATAGACCATAGTAACCCATCAATGTCATGTGCCCAACTTCAAAAAGTAAAAGTGCTATAACGAGCCAGATAATGTTTAATAGCTTCCCCGCGCTTATTAAGTTAATTGTCATCAAAATAATCCCACCTATAGGTGTTAAAAAAAGCGAGTAAATTAATACCAGGAACCTGGAATAAAGAGTGGGCATTGCTTCGTCGAGATCGTCAAGATCGTCAAGGTAATCCATAATAAATCACACAAATAAGAATAATTAAATCAATATCGCATTATAGGTTCCAAATATATATAAACGAAATGACTATATCTTAGAAACTTCATTTGGGGTTTAGTTTGGTGAGTTTTTATACAAAACAGAAAAGCCGCTCAAATCTCACGATCTGGGCGGCTTAATTTTCTTTCCGTGATCCCGCTGGTACTCCAACAGTATCTTGAATCCATTCTGCGGCTACTGCCTTTCCCGCAACCGGTTTTTGGCCTTTGCCCTGTTCTCTTTCTTTTGTTCTACGTAGGTTGCGTATTGCGCTTCCGTAAGCACGGTCTTCAAGGCTTTATCGCGCTCGTTGTCCACAGCTTTGAGCTTTTTCAGCTTGGATAGCCGGCTGCCACCGCCATCTTTCAACGCCGCCACTTGCGTAGCAAACTGCTCGTTGGCGGCCAATACCTTGGGATATTGTTCGTCGGTAAGCGACAGCGCTGTTTTCATTTTATCCGTCATTTTTAGCGCCAGGTCGCTTTTCTCTTGTGAGCGCCCGCTGAAAGCGGCAAGCAGGAAAATCATTGTCAAAATAATTTTACAGGTAAATAAATGTTTCCTTTTCATGGTGAGTATGATTTACGGTAATGCATGTTGATGGAAAAAATCCCAGATGAGATCTGTAGCGTTGAAGGCCGTGGAGGGCTCATCGGCGCCTGGCCTGGGCTTATGCCCGCCGGGCCATGAGTGGCCACCGTCTTTGGTAAGGTAGCCTATCACTATTGACCCTTCACGGCAGCCTGTCCACCGGATGGCCGTATACATGTTATTGTCTGTAATTGTTACCGGCGGATGAGCACAGCCGCCAATATTGCCCCATACCTGCAGGGCAGAATCCACGGGGGAAAGTAATATCCTCCCAGACCTATACCGCCCGGATAGGGTACCAGCGTATCCAGGGCTGAATGTATATGTAGCAACGGAACCGGCCGGGAAGGATTGCAGGGCGCCTTTGTGATAAGCGTTCCGCTGACCGACGCTATAGCCGCTACCTTTCCAGCCAGCTCGCAGCCAAGGCGGTAGGTGAGCATAGCGCCGTTGGACATGCCGGCTACATATATCCTTCTGGGGTTTACCCGGTAATGAGCCACCAGGTCATCTATCAGGGCGCTAATGAAGCCCACATCATTGATATTCATTTCCTGCGCATAGCCGCAGCAGTTACCCGCATTCCAGGTTCTGATGCCCAGGGGACCCTTGCTCCGAACACCATCGGGATAGACTACAATAAACCCCGCCTGAGCGGCTTTCGCTGTCCAGCCATAATCTCTTTTGCATTGTTCCGCGCTACCGCCCGTTCCATGCAGGGCGATCACCAGATCAAAGCCGGCGCTGTCGTAATAATGAGGCGGCAGGTCAACGATAAACATTCGCTCCTGCCCGTCTATCGTTAGTTTTCCCCGGACGCTGAAAGGGTGTTCTTCGCCGTCTTTTTCACAGCTCAGGAAAGAGAAGAACATCAATGTGAGCAAAAGTTGAAGTACTAAGCTTTTCATATATACTTATTGATTTTCTTTTTTGACTTTTTTGCGTTGCCTGCGTTGGAACCGTGCCGGTGAAACAACCAAAGAGGCGGATGAACGGGCCTGTTCTGTTAATGGATCATTCGGGCCTGTAAGCAAAGAGTATCCCGTTAAAGGTGGGCACATATACATTGCCTTCGGGGCCGATAGTTGTGCCTACGGTAAACAAGGTCCTGCCGGGCAGATGTTCCCGGTCCAGCTCCCTGCCAGTCAGCACATCCACTACCAGCAGGTCATTAGTGAACCGTTCGCCACCAGCTGCTACGGTGGGATACGCCAGTTTGCCCGCCACCTGAGTGGCTACACCGCGATTCTTCAAACCAGCGTTACGCCAGACCAGCTCAGCATGGTCGCCGGCATCCCGGATGCACATCAGGGCAGCAGCACCACCGCCTGCTGGCATGATATATCCCTCTGGTGAAGTAGACTGGCTGCCACCAGGTTCATAGCCGATGTTGTATTCCCATATCTGAGCGCCGGTCTCCGCCTGTATAGCATAAAGACTTCCTGCATTGGCGTTTACATATACCCGTGAGCCGTCGGCGGAGATGTCGGGACTGGAGGCGCTGCCACCCGGCAGGGTGCTGAGCTCCCAGCATTTTTTTACAGCAGGGCCATTGTCCTCCGTATACTGCATCGCCCATAGGCCAGCCTGCGGCGTGCCGGGTTTCCAGTAGGTAAAGAAAAAACGGCCACTCTGCTGATCAAAAGCGAGGGTGTTGGCACAGGGACAGGCCTCAGTTCCACGCATGCATGCCTGCGGATCAAAGGAGGAATCGGCCAGGGGCTCTCCGGCCAGGTTATATTTATCGATCACCGCTTTGCCAGTATGCCTGTCCAATACGTACAGCAAACCGATATGGGTGATAAAGATCAGCTTCCCGGTTTGTGTGAACTGCGCCGACAGCGGGAAGCCCTTGATCGGAGTTTCCCACAGCAAGCTGCCGGCGTCGTTGAAGGCATGCATGGCCTGGTCATCGGCCAGGTAGATGTTTCCATCCTCATCTAGCAATGCAGAAGAAGCAACAGCATATTGGTTCACCGCATCCGTGCACCAGCGGATTGCTCCGGTTTTGGCGTCCAACGCATACAGATGGCAGCCTTCAGCGCTGGTGGTGACATACACCTTCCCGTCTTTGCTGGTGGTAGGGCCCAGGTTAATAGTGCCTTTGAATTGCCGTTGCCAGGCAAGGGTCAGATTGCCGGCTCCCTGCACCGCTGAGTAGTCGGAGTTACGGCTATCGGCATGTACAGCCGGCCAACCGGGACCATAGACAGGCCCGCCATCCCGGGGTCTTCGCATTCCGCCAGCAACAGTAATGATCCCAAAATGCATGGGATAAATAGTAAAGATCTGTTCGTTTGCATATAACATTTATATCTGCGGACTAAGACTAACGGATAACAATTCTTGATTGTACAATCAACCTGGGCGGCCTTACTACAACGGGCGATACTACTACAACAGGCGGGCGTGCAATAATGACCCGCGCCGCTGGAACGGCTACCCTTACACGGGCCGGAGGAACTGCTACGATCATCCCTGGAGCAGGCCGTTTTACTACTACCCACTGCGCCTTTGCAACAAAAGATCCTGATACCAGGATCAGGGAGATAAATGCTCTTTTCATGATCATTGATTTTCCTTTAAGACGTTCGGGGATGAGAGAAAGCACTCGTTCTCAGGGATGAAACAGGCATTTTCGCTGATGAACCGCCCGGTCATCGAGTGGGAGAAAACGAGCAATGGGCGGTTCATGAGCCGGATTGTCCGTTTCATATGCCTATAGTGTTTCAAACCGGCCTTTTCTATAGTTTTGTGCCATGAAGAGGTTTTATCCGCTTACAGGCGCTATCATTTCAGTGTTCATTGCCCTGCTGGGACAGGTGCTGCGGGCACGCCGCGAAGAAATGCTATCTTCATTGCTTGTCTTACTAAGCTCCTTTATCAATGCTTTCCTAAGCTGGCTATGGATCCAATATATTATTCAACGGGACAGGCCGGCCGGATACGGATGGAAGGCGCTGATAGCAGTAGCGGGGTGCATTGTTGTTTCCATCGCGCTCTTTTACCTGTTACGCGATGTTGCCGAAGTGCGGAACCGTATGGAGACCTTGCAACGGAGTATGAAAGCCGTTCATTTCCTGCTGGTGGTAAGAGGGCTTATATTAGGCGGGTTCTTATATTTCATCGCCTTTCTGTTGCGGATGTCTGCTCTGAGTCAGCAGTCCAGGCTTGAAAATGCGCGGCTGAAGCAGGAAAACCTGCAGGCCCGCCTGAGCCTTTTGCAGGAGCAGATCAGCCCCCATTTCCTCTTCAATTCCCTGGGCACCTTACGGACCATGGTGCAGGAGCCTCCAGCCAGGGAATTTATCCAGCGGCTGTCTGAAGTATACCGTTACCTGCTTGGCAGCCGTATGGCCGACATGGTTGAACTGAAGGCAGAGCTGGATTTTACCCAGGCCTACCTGCATATTCTGCAGGAGCGGTTTGAAGACGCGTTGATCGCAGATATACAGATACCAACTGCGTATTATAACAAAAAGATTCCCCCATCAACTTTGCAGCTGCTCATCGAAAATGCCGTGAAACACAATGTGGCCACCACCGAAACACCGCTCAGGATAGGTATATACGTAGAAGGTATAGACAGGCTGGTGGTCAGCAACTCATTGCAGCGGAAGACTGTGGCGAACGAAAGCGCGGGGACCGGCACTGGGCTGAGCAATATCCGTGAGCGTTACAGGATACTGACCGGGTGCGACATCAGCATAAAAGAAACAGCAGACGAATTCTCAGTAAGCGTATTTTTATCAGACAGCAGATCATGAATATCCTGATCATTGAAGACGAGGCCAAAACGGCCAGAGAGCTGAAGGAAATGGTACAAGGCCTGGGCAGCGGGTTACAGGTAATGGATATCTTGCCTACGGTGAAAACAGCAGTTGAGTGGTTTCGAAGCCATCCACCGCCGGACCTTGTTCTGTCCGACATACAGTTAGCCGACGGACTTTGTTTCGAGATCTTCCGGACGGTAAAGGTGATATGCCCGGTCATTTTCTGCACCGCATTTGACCACTACGCCATTCAGGCCTTTGAGGCTAACGGTATAGACTATCTGCTGAAGCCAGTACACGAAGCCCGGCTGGCCGGCAGCCTGCGTAAATATGAACAGCTGAAGCAGGTATTGGGCGAGAAAAGCACAGCACTTAATGAGCGCCTGGAGGGTCTGCTGGCGCAGTTGCAACCGCGCTATAAAAACAGCTTGCTGGTATTCAGGAACGACAAAATTATCCCCGTCAAGGCAACGGATATTGCCTTTATTTTATTCCGCAGGTGGTACGGTAACCGTATATACCCACGACCACCACTCCTATCTGCTGAAAGAAGTGCTGGATGAGCTGGAACCGCAACTCGATCCCCACCGCTTTTTCAGGGCCAACCGGCAGTTTATCATCAACCGCGATGCCCTGGTGATGGCTGAACACTTCTTTAATAGAAGGCTTGTGCTGAAGCTAAATGTGGAAACGCCCGAACGCATTATTGTAAGTAAGGCCAGGACGCCGGAATTGCTGACCTGGATGGAGCGTTGAGGGAGACCAGTTCATGGAACATAAGAAGATGAGTAATGCTCTTCGAGAATAAAAGCCCCAACCTTTTTATACTCGATTTACGTAAATTAGCTGAAAAGTAAACGAATTATAATACTTAAACAGCCGTATTTCCGGTGTATAATATGCAGGAACAAAAAGGGAAAAATGAGGACTTGCAGCATGGCGGGTTAGGAATAAAGATTCGCTCAAACGACAATCCTTATCTTCCAGCTGATATTCAAAAAGAGCAGCTGCAACCGCGCAGACTATCTTCTTATTTTATTGTATTAATTGAAAGCGGTTCAATCACCTACAATATAGACTCACAAGACTTTACGCTTACTGATGGGCACTTGCTTTTTGCAATGCCCAATCAATTTCTTACACCACCTGGCAAACCAGACAATCTTAAATATTTCAAGCTGTTGTTTGATGAAAATACTTTGGCATTATTGCCACAACAGTATCCCTTTTTGGTCAACCCCTTAAATGCACAAACCATAGTTCTCGACAATGCTGTAAAAGAAAGAGTAATAAAAGTTTTCGGAATTCTAAATCAGATGCTTTACTTAGATAAAGATGAGACCGACACGGAAATAATACTAGCTTATTTGAACACATTGTTATCGGAACTAAATAGTGCTTACTTCAAAAACAGAGAACCCGCCAATATCTTAAACACTAACCTTTCAAAGTTTATCGAATTCAAATTAGTCGTGGAAACGCATCTTACAGAGCAACCCTCTATCAACGCAATTGCTGAAAAATTAGCTTTAACTACAAACAGCCTGTATCGGATTGTAAAAGAATATGCCGGCACATCGCCAAAAGATTATTTTATTAGCCGTTTGATAGCGGAAGCCCAGAGAAAATTGCGCTATTCTAATATTTCCGTCAAAGAATTGGCCTATGAATTAGGTTTTAATGACCCTGATTATTTCTCCAGGCTCTTCAAAAAAAGTACAGGAAAAAGTGCAAGTGAATTTTTGCCCAGGCAAGATTTGTCGGGGAAATAATATGAATTGTCCATTCCCGCCATTTTCCAGCTCCCTACTTTTGCTTCATAAAATTCATACAAGAAATGAAATTTGCATTAGTAACAGGAGCTAACAAAAGCATTGGTTTTGAAGTTGCACAGCAACTGGCCCAAAAAGGAATTTATGTTTACTTGGGCAGTCGTAATATAGAAAATGGTGTTGAAGCCCTTGATAAATTAAAAGCGAAAGGATTAAATAACGTAGAAGCTATTCAGCTGGATATTACTGATGACGAATCAGTAATTAAAGCTCGTAAAGATATAGGTAAAAAAACAAAAGTCCTCGACATACCTATTAATAATGCGGGCATTTATGGAGGTTACCCGCAAACGGCCCTTGACGCAACTATTGACCAGTTTAAAGCGGCGTATGATGTAAATGTTTACGGCGTGGTGCGGGTTACACAGGCATTTATTGACTTATTGAAAAAGTCGTCAGCACCCCGTATTGTAAATGTAAGTTCAAGTCAGGGTTCAATTACGCTACACAGCGATCCAAACTATAAATACTACGACTACAAAGGTGCGGTATATCTTTCTTCAAAATCAGCTTTGAATATGTATACTGTTGTTTTGGCCTACGAACTTAAGAATACCAACTTCAAAGTAAATGCCGTTTGCCCGGGTTTTACAAAAACAGATTTCAATAGACATCGGGGGACCGGCGCTGTTGAGGATGCAGGAAAACGGGTGGTGAAATATGCGCTGATTGACAATGATGGCCCAACAGGAAAATTTTTCAGCGAGGAAAATAATCCGGAAACAGGAGAAATTCCGTGGTAAAGCCATAGATCTCCTTGTTATTATACTTTTTCTTCAATGCAACGAATGCAGGAACCTGGCAAAACTGAAATGGAGGCTTGCTGCAAGATCCTATTATCTTACGCGAAAGCGTTGCCAGCGCATAGCGCAACACGCACGTGACCAACTGCCGGAGCTGGTTGCCTACCAGGTGATGGAAGAAGAAGTGGCCAAGCTGGAATAACTGTTAAACACGACTGAGGCGATGACACCAGCCAGAAATGTAATACTTGGGTCGCGAAAAACGGTTACTGGAACCATTCCGGAGTTGGTAGTCCAGGCAAGGAAGGTGTTGGTTAACTTAATACTATGGCAGAGCACTTACATAAATGTCGTTTCAAGGAAAAAGAGGTTCACAGGCCTTGTCAGTTTGTTTCATAGCCAGATATACCAAAGCGCTTGGCCCATGCTTACCGTGGCCAAGGCCTTTGCCTGATGGAATCTTTGGTGGCATTTATATTGTTTACATAGGCCTTACCCCAATTCTCAAGCGCATCGATGACAGTCTCAAGTGATTTTCCCAGTGCAGTTAATTGATATTCAACCCTGGGCGGTACCTGCGGATATACGATACGCTGTAATATTCCATCATCTTCCATTTCACGCAGCTGACTGGTAAGCGTTTTCTCTGAAATATCTTTTAGTTGATTGACAATGGTACTGTATCGTATGGGCTGCTGATGGCGGATGATATCATATATCCTGGTTTTCCATTTTCCATCGATCGAAGTCAAAGCTAGCTCCACCGCGCAGGTGTCCGGATCTGCCGCCCAAGCCAATCTTGATATCCTGTTATATGCCATTTGTCTTTGTTTTCTGCTAGTACAAACATAGGCTAAAGTGGCTGCAATTTAAAACTGCAACAGTGTTAAAGCTTTGTCACAAATGGAGATGCCGGTATTTTTTTTCATCGCATAAGTTCTTGAAGATCAACAATACAAACCTGGAAGTTCGTGACGAACTTTGATGTAAGTTATTGTTATTGAGTATTTTGTGTTGTTGATTTGCAAAAAAATATATCAAAATGAAAGATATCACATTATTTGATTCCTACCAGTTAGGCTCCAGTCAAATCATTAACCGGGTAGTGATGGCGCCTATGACAGGGACCCGGACATCGGCAGGCTATGTGCCCAATGCGATAATGGCCAAGTACTACGGCCAGCGGGCCAGTGCAGAATTGACCATCAGTGAGGCCAACCGGTCTACGTATTACACCGGCGAGGTGGGATATACCGATTTTGATAATTTCCAACCGGTATGGGATTTAACTTATCAATCTAATGCGAAATGAAAAAATTAACGAACATTCCAGGTGGTATCCGCAGAGTTTTCCCTGTTGGCATGCTGATACTCTTTTCCATTTTTAATACCAACGCCCAACAGATTGCTCCCAACACGATAGACCAGACCGTTTTTCACCGCATGAAGCTTGGTGAATATGAAATTACTGCGCTGACTGATGGGACAGTACCCATTGATCTTCACCAGGTGCTTACTGGGATCACACGGGATAAAATCGATGCACTCACCAGGGCCAGTTTCCAAAAAGCCAGTGTAGAAACCTCGGTAAATGCTTATCTGATCAAAATTGGTGGCAAAAACATCCTGATAGACGCCGGTACTGCCGAACTTTACGGACCAACGCTCGGCCATCTACCCGAAAACCTGCGCAGGATCGGCCTGAGGCCCGGGCAGATCGATGCGGTACTGATCACCCATATCCATAGCGACCATACCGGGGGTCTTGTGCAGGACGGTAAACGTGTATTTCCCAATGCAACAATTTATATCTCCGCGCCCGAACTGAATTACTGGCTGAATGCAGAAAACAAGGCTAAGGCACCTGAGCGACTACTGCATTGGTTTAAGGAAGCAGAGGAAAAAATTAGCCCTTATCTTAAAACAGGTCAGGTTAAACGCTTTGATTATGGGAGCGAACTCTTCCCGGGCCTGACACCCATCGCAGCGCCTGGGCATACTCCCGGACATACTTTCTACTCGCTGCAGAGCGGGACTGAGCGTATCGTTTTTATCGGAGACCTGGTTCATGCAGCAGCCGTGCAGTTTGAGGACCCGTCGGTAACTATAACTTTCGATGTAGACTCCAAGGCCGCAGCCAAAACACGTCTTTTGACCTTTAATGATGCTGCAGCTAAGGGATACTGGCTGGCCGGGGATCACATTTCCTTTCCCGGTATCGGTCACCTGCGCAAAAACGGCAAAGGATTTTTATGGGTGCCCCTCAATTACAGTACCCTGGGCCTGGGCCAGTAAGGCTTCATTCACATTTTTTTTTCGCTTACTTTCTTGAACTAGTTTAAGAAATGCAGGGGCTAAGATGAGCTGACGTGCAAGGACTAGGGCTAAACGCCTCGGAAGGATTGTGAGCGTACGCCTCTGGGCTAGGTGGGGCAACCTCAAGAAGTTGCAGCTGTTGTTTTGTTTCTGGCCATGGATAAATCTTCCTATCTGACCGGACAAAATATCGCCGTTGACGGTGGTTGCTCATTAAAGGTTTGTAAGATGTTGTTTTACCTGCCTGTTTAGACAGAAATTTAAACACCGTTAACGCTGCACTTTTAGGGTGCGGCGTTTTTGGTTTTATGGCGCGGAGGGTTGTGGTAATTTTTACTAGCAGGGTTGGCTACTGTTGCTGATGAAGATAGGCTACCATACCGGGGTGAAACAGTTTCGTGCGGCTCATTTAGCAGATGTTCGCTGCGGGCCGCCATAAAAGCGAGGGCCTAGAGGATGCGGTGATCGGCCATGATCGTGACTTAATGATCACTAATTGGAACGCCGCCGCTTCTCTTAGCCTACCCGCTTCGATTTCCTTTTGCCGCGTAGCCTGTAACGAACTCTATCAAGTCTGCAGAAGTATGCGCAAAGGCGATGAAGTTACCATCGTTCCAGAGTGGACCAACGAGTATGCCCTTCCGGGTGAAAAAGAGGAAAAAGATAAACAGTAGGTTTCTTAGATCGTTAGTAACAAGGTCATACGGAATATGCAGTTAATAAAGTGCCTATTTTCATGCAGTCGTATTGAAGTCAAGTATTTAGATGGAAAGGAAAATCCTAATGCATTCTTTTAAATCATAGTTTATTGCGTAAATTTATGGGTTGCGTAATACAAGAATACTTTAAAATAACGATCAATTCCGGGGACCACCCGGTTGGCAATTGGAAATTTTTTAATAACATCAAAAATCCTTTAGAAAAATAACTTCAATGACTACGATTGAAAAGCAGATAATAGAAACTTGGTTCATCAATCACCGAACAAATTTAATGCTCATCAATTCCCTAACAGAAGAAGCATTAAATTACACTACCTCAAAGCGTGGCGGTGGAACTATCGGACACCAACTTGCCCACATTTACAATGTGAGATTTTGGAAACTTGAGAAATATGATAAATCATTAAATTCTAACCTTACAACAATTACAGAAAAGGACACCAAAACAATTTCAATGCTTAAAGACTGCCACGAAATTTCAGCTGAACTTATTGGTAAAATTTTAGAGGACGGAATCAAGAAAAATCAGAGATAAAAGGGTTTAAACGAGGTGTTGTTCCTTTGCTTGGTTATTTTATTTCCCACGAAGGACATCATAGAGGCAATATGTCCATTGACATTAAAAAATTGCGGACTCAAAATACCTGACGAACTTAAATCCGGAATTTGGGAATGGAACAAAATATAAAACCACAGCGTAGAAAAAGGTTACACAAAAAGCAAGGTGGGCCTGTGTAACTTTTTTTGTTACCATTCAAATTGCTTTGGAGTGGGATCGAGCTCTGTATACCCAAAACAGAAAAGCCGCGTAAATCGTGCGATTTACGCGGCTTTGATACTGTCTGTTTTCTTTGTTGTGATCCCGCTCGGATCACAAATTATTTTATAACCACTTCATTTTAAATGATTTAAAACACAATGTAATTATAAGCACCCTCAAAGGTACCCTTAGCCTTTGTAGCTATTTGTAGTGTTTTAGAAAGAACTATCAGCACAAACATACGCAATTTTTTCTTTGAATTGCTATAGAAAAGCGACCAATACGTGGGTCTATAAATTCGTTTTTTCAGTTAAGTGAATAACAATTTCTTTAACGCTGTAATATTTCTGTCTCTTTAAATACTCAGCCTTTATTGAATCTGATTTGTATATGTACGGACAATACTCATTAGTATATTCCTCAAAGGAGCGGTTAAATTTATATACACTATCTTTTGTCGATTTATCAAAAGTACCATATACGTTCCATAAAAAACCTCTATAGAATACATCTTAAAATATCGGTTTTTCAGATTCATTTTGCTATCACATATAATACGTGCATTGTAATAATCCATATTCGCATGGTTTTGTTCCATACAGTTACAGTATTCAGCTGCAAGTGATTTCGCATCAAAGGAGTTGTCTTTGCATGATATGAGAAAATACGTGATAAGGAATATCGAAGTAATCTTATTCTTACTATATTTCATAAAATTATCCTTTTAAGGTTCTCTCTTTTCATCGCCATTATCAATTAAAGTAGGATCTCCCTTTTGCCCCTCCGGAACAGGTGCATTTTTAACACTATTATAATAATTATAATAGTTTGGTGAAAGAGATAATCCGAATGTTTTAGTTTTTCCGTTATTTTCTTTAAACCAACCTTTGAGAACAGTCATGTCCCGGTTTTGCAAACTTAAGTCTGCCACTAAAGGATGTCTATAACCAAAACGAGTTCCAAAGGCCTTTTCTTCAAATTGCGCCCCTCCCTCAATTCTATAATCAGTATCGGGCTTACCTGTAAGGACTCTCCCATAATGTGCAACCTCATGCATAATTGTACTTGTCACTATAAACATAGCCTCCGATATATCCTCTGTCTTTCCTTTCTTAACCGCAGCTTCCAAATTGGCCAGTTGATCAGATTGTAATGACAGGTTTTCAGGATAATTACGTTCATTGTATTCTCCAGCTCCATTTGCAGGCTCAAAAAACTGACTAAGCAGTGGTATTCTATCAGTTTTTGCCTCTTCCATCGGCCTTGTAGGAGTAATCCAAAGCCCTTTGCCATAAGTAACCATCTCGTCAAATATTTTTCCGCCAGCTTCAGCATCTTTGAACCCGGAATTTTCAATCCGATGCATTTCTTATCTCTGGGTTATCTTTAAGTAACGGCAAATAATATTTTATTATTTTTGCTAAGGTCGGGTAGCGTTTTGCAAAGAGTGGCGATATTTTGAACATACCATTATGATCTACCAACATAAGAGGAGAATTTCCGGCAAATCCATAATGAGTTCTCATCGGGAAAATTTTTAGCTAATGGATCTACAGACAAAAATCGTCCAATTCTAGGATCATATATTCTCGCCCCAAAATCTAAACTATTTCCCTCACCCTTCACCTCATTATCATTTTCCTTTCCGTTGTACCCATACCTATGCTTATCATCACCGCTATAAGTCCTCCCTGGCATCTGTCCGCCAAAGGCAAATGATCCACCGCATTAACTACATCGGCGTTGTAATACTCAATAGCCCCATCCCCATCTCTCATCAATCGCTTTTTTCTTGTCGCTTACTACTGCCATCACATTACCCCGGTGATCTGTCAGCTCATAACGTTTATAGCCCCGCAGATAAACGATAGAATACATAAAGCCAATAGCTCGCGCGTAGGTAATTTCTGGAGGCTTGTCCTGATAAACAGCGGCCAGTAAATGCTCTTGTTTCCTCCGGAGTGGGAACGATCAACCCCATTACTTTACTGCCCACTGCATCTACCTGCTCCTGGATTTCCTGTAAGGTTTGCTCTAACTCCCGTTTATGCTGCCCCCAATATGCCGGTTTATACAGCATGGTATATTCCCTGTTCAGCAAGCGGGCAACTTCCTCTTTACCTGCTATTGCCTGCTGGCTTTGCAGCTCCAACCAGCCCCGGTATAATAAAAATACGTCTTCCCTTTCGTCTAACAGAGCGGCGTATTTATCTGCTTTCAACGGCACACTATCCGCCAGTTGCCCCTGCCGGTCATATACAAACATTTTTCCGGGGCATACTTGCTTAGCACGATCCGGGATGCAGATGAAAATGGGTTAGCATTATAGTAACTAGTGGTATCTCCTTGCCGGATCATCTTACCTGCCATCTGAAAGCGGAGCTGAAAGCTGTCACTGGGGTGCAGCTGCTGGGGTGTCCGGCTATCAAAAAGGGAGAGTTGCAGGCACAGGTCACTCATCATCTTTTCTATAGCCACTTCTTTCTGCAGTGTACTTTGAGTCAGTTGCACCGAGGGATAAGTATAGACGCGATGGTAAATGCTGTCAGTGTCTTTCAAGGCCGCCTGCCCTTTCTGCCGGAACAGAGCGGCAGCAACCCTTACATGAGAAAGCAAGTCAAAGAAATAATCCTTATAATAGTTAAACGGGTTTAGATCACCCGATTTAATCTTACTATAAACAGCATCAGGGAGCCTTACTACATCAAAAGCCTGTCCATGACAGGTGAACCAGGTAAGGGTACGGGTACTGTCTGCAAGCACCGCCATATTCACATATTGGTCCCTGTCGGTTTTCCTGCTAAACATCACCAGGCCAGGACGTTTGGCATCCACCTGTTTTAATAATGGGCTCCACACGCGTGTCCTGCTGGATAGATGGCTGGGCACTGACAGTTAAATTAAAAAGAAGAAAAATCAGGGTAGTAAGATGGGATAACTGTTTCAAAGGGATAGGGTACATATTAACCTTTTCTAAAATAATTGATTATGTGCGAAAGATAATAAATAGCTTGTCAACCAGGAAAGAGGGAATATATTTATCCAGTAAATTGCTACTTTCGTGTTATCAATAGTTTCTTTACTCTAAGAACATAAAAATACCTCAACCAACGAGGGTAGGAAATAGAGTTGCCCGTAGATGGTTATTTTGAAAATACGCTCCAGTAGCAGATTCCCATAAGGTTAAAATTCTCCCGGCGAGTTGCACAAATTATTTCATAACCACTTCATGCTAAATGGTATGAGATGTGCTAATTTAATGGCGGATGAAATGGAAAAGTATCACTTTCAGTTCACCTGAATAAAATAAAATGGATGTATAGAAGTGTACACCGATTTTCATTAAAGCAGTTTAACATATTTATGGCGGCAATTTTCATGAATACTTGCCCCCCTTCCAACTATATATAATACCTACAATATGGGAAGCACCTTAGCCATCCAGCTTGCTGGATAGCCAGTAGAATGGAGTTCATTTCATCAGGCTGGAACTATTGCGAGCGTTCATGTCTTCTTGCAAGCTTGCTACTGACCAAAATTGCTTACTAGCAAGCTTGCCAGCGGGCAAGCAAGCAATATATAGGACAGCCTTTTACCTGCCTTCCCGCTTTATCTAATCCGCCACAGAAGGCGGATTCTCTGTTCCGCTGAACAGAGCAACTGCAGAAAAAGACATCCATTGCAGGATCCTAAAGAAAATCTCAACGTTTTGATAGGAAGTACTATGTTCAGCTTCCATCAAAAGAGTAAAGGATATAACCCTATGCGGAATCGTTACGCTTGCTTTCCTTGAAAGTAAACCAGAAAACCCATTTAAAAACAGTTATTGATATGAAAATTTATAATCAATAATTATGAATAATGGCGAAAAAATCTTTGGAATTTTTATACATTATAATTTATTGCGTATATTTATGAGCAAGCAGACCGTATGAAGCCCCAGCATCCCTAATTCTAACCAAACACTATGCTCGAGAAAATCGTAATTCAGAAATTTGCAACATATGATGACACTGGCTGCACAATAGAACCGCTTAACAAGGTGAATTTCATTTATGGTGCCAATGGAACTGGTAAAACTACTATCTCAAACTATATAAAAGATCCAACGCTATCAACCTATGCATCCTGCAGACTTAATTGGCAAATTAATCCTGTTGATATTTTAGTCTATAACAAAGCATTTAGAGACGAGAATTTCAGTACCGGAAAAATAAATGGCATTTTCACGTTGGGACAAGCCACAAAAGAAGAAATCGAACTAATTGAGGCAAAAACAGTTGAAAGAAGTAACATAGTTGAAGAAGGGAAGCAGAAAAAAGAAGCACTTGACAAGCAAAAAGAAAAGCTTTCCGCTTTAGAAGATAAATTTAAAGAGAACGTATGGACTAAACTTTATAAAAAAAATGAGAAAAATTTTAAAGAGGCATTGAGAGGGTCGATTGGAAGTAAAGAATCTTTCAAAGCAAAAATCTTATCTGAATTTACTTCATCGCCTCAAACCATATTAACTCTTGACGAACTGATTATAAAATCTGCAACTATATTCTCTGAGGCATTGCCAACCACAATTGATACTATTATAGGGCTTGGAGATGAATTGCTAAGTGAAATTGAGAATAATACTATCTGGAATAAAGTGATTATTGGGAAGTCAGATGTTGAAATATCAAAACTGATACACAAACTAAACATTGATGATTGGGTGAATGAAGGAAGAAGTTATATTGAAAACGAAACATGCCCATTTTGTCAACAAAAAACAATTTCAGCGAACTTCACTAAACAACTTGAAAGCTATTTCGATGAAACATATCTGAAAGAGTTGGAAAACATCAAGAATTTAAGGAACTCATATTTTTCCATGTCTGAGAATGCTATTAATCAGTGGGAACAGATTGAGTCAAAACAAAAGAATCTTCCAAACTCAAAATTAAATATAGAATTATTTATCTCTTACTTGAAAACTCTTACTCAGCAGATCAAAGTCAATCAAACTACACTTGATAACAAAATAAAAGAACCAAGTAGAAAGTTTGAATTGGAAAAGACGCAATTGCAAATTGGTTTGATAAATAAATTGATTGATGATGCAAATCGAGAAATTAGAAAGCATAACAATGTAGTAAAAAACTACGAAAAAGAAAAAGAAAATTTAATTAAAGAGGTATGGAAGTATTTAGTTGAAGAGCACCGAACAGAGATTACTGAATTTGTTAATGACCATGACGGATTGATGAAAGGTATTTTAGGGCTTGATGAAAAGGTGAAAAGGAAAAGAGAGGAATTTCAGAAGATTGACCAAGAAATAAAAACTCTTAGTCAAAACATAACAGATATTCAACCTACCGTCGATGAGATAAATAAACTGTTGCATTACTATGGTTTTTTGAATTTTCAAATTGTTAAAGCGATTGATGAAGGTTTCTATCAAATTCAAAGGCAAGACGGAACATTCGCCCATCATACTTTAAGTGAAGGAGAAATAACCTTTATAACCTTTTTGTATTATTTACAACTTGCGAAGGGTGCAATTAATAAAGATAACATTACAAACGATAGAATTCTCATAATCGACGATCCAATCTCAAGTTTAGATAGCAACATCCTTTTCGTTGTTAGTACGCTAGTCAAAAACATCATAAAAAATATTAAAGAAGATAAAGGGAATATTAAGCAATTGATATTACTTACTCATAATGTATATTTTCACAAAGAAGTTTCATTCATCAATGCACGAACAGATAAATCAAACAAAGTACACTATTGGATTCTAAGAAAAAATGGTATTAACTCCGCTATTCAAAGCTATGGAATGCACAACCCAATTCAATCATCATATAGCTTATTGTGGCAAGAATATAAAAATGAATCAATCACTTCAAGCGTGAGCATCCAGAATATAATGCGGCGGATTATAGAGAATTATTTTAAACTTCTCGGAAAGTATGGTGACGATAACCTAATAGATAAATTCGCATCTAAAGAAGAAAAGGAAATTTGCAAGTCACTTCTCAGTTGGATAAATGACGGTTCTCATAGCGTTCATGATGATCTATTTATTGAAGTGCCAATACAGACGATTGAAACGTACAAAAAAGTTTTTAAAGATATTTTTCATAAAACCAATCACATAGCTCATTATAATATGATGATGGGTATTGAGGAATAAAACTCCATAAAACAAAGTACTGCTAAGCGGAGCTAGCCAAATGCGATTGTAATGACGGAAGCAATTCTGCGCCGTAATTTTATCGAGTGATAGCGTTGTAAATCCCGCCTTCGGCAACATTTAAAGTGAGGCAAAATTTGAAATTATTACGAAGACGATAAATACATGATGGACTTTAATTTCGAAAGAGAATATGACAGAAACTTTGTTGGGAGAGGGGCTGAATTAAGATGGCCTGATGAACATCTATTCAGGCGGAACTACTCTATCGCCAAGACAGAAAGATCGGAGTAGATTTGGTAAGAACTTTATATGGCACTCTTTGCGATGCTCAAGCAAATAGTGCAATGCTTGTTACAAGTTCGACATTTACTGCTGGTGCAAGAACATTTCAACAGAAGCATAAATATCAATTGACATTACGTGAATATGCTGATGTGGTAGAATGGATAATGAAATTTGGCAGAACGAAAGTTACTTCCCCTAACATGGGGTTGTGTTAATGGCAGCGAGTTCACAGCTGCAAGTCCACAAATGAAAATCAGAAATCGTTATAGCGTAGCTAGTTTAACACTAAACCAAGATGAACAATGCCCTTAGACTTATCAGACATTTTAGTTGTAGGAGTATCAAGTCGAGCACTATTCGACTTAGAGAAGGAAAATGAGATTTTCGATAAAGAAGGGATTTCTGGCTATCGAAAATATCAACAAGAACACGAGGATGAACCCTTATTACCTGGAACTGCCTTTTATTTAGTTCAAAGTTTGCTTCATTTAAATTCTGATGCGAAAAAACGAATAGTCGAGGTAGTCGTTATGTCGAGAAACAGCCCTGAAACAGGTGTTAGAATCATGAACTCTGTAAGACAACATAAACTTGACATCACTAGAATGGCTTTTAGCGGTGGAGAGCCTTTAGCACCTTACATTGACGCATTTGATATAGATTTATTTCTAAGTAAGGATGTGAAGGATGTTCAAGCTGTAATTGATTCAAAAAGTTGTGCGGCGGCATATATTTACGCACCACCCAAAGAGTTTAAGCCTTTAGACAATCGGGTAAGAATTGCTTTTGATGCTGATGCCGTTCTCTTTTCTGATGAATCAGAACACAGATATAAAACTCAAGGAATTGAAGCATTCCATAAATACGAACAAGAACATGAGGATGAAGCATTGGGAGAAGGACCTTTTGCAAAATTGTTGATTAAACTTTCAAAAATCCAAGAAGAGCTTCCAACAACAATTGAACTTTCACCCTTAAGATTAGCTATCGTGACTGCAAGAAATGCACCGTCACATATGAGAGTGATTAAGACCTTGCGAAAATGGGGGGTATATGTTGATGAAGCATATTTTCTTGGGGGGCTTACAAAGGACAAAGTATTGAAGGCATTCGGCGCTCACATTTTCTTTGATGACCAAGATATACATTTAAAAGATTCATGTCAATTTGTACCTTCTGGACGTGTTCCTTACGCTTTCGATTCGCCATTGTTCAAACAAGATTTGATCAATGTTAAGTTAGAAGTATTAAATAAATCAGAAGATATACAAAAATAGCCCCGCAATAGCAATACGGGCTTTTTACCCTGAAAAGCAGTCTTTACCATTGCAGCGGAAACATAACCATGCTGCGCCGATAGGATGTCGTAATTATTTTTAAGGGCAACCTTAACACGGTCTATGGTAGTATTGCTCTGCCAGGCTTCGCCTGCATTACCGATTGCCCTGCCTGCTTCCTGGTTCCAGTCTTTGGGAGCGATTTTTAAACCTAAAGACACTTCGGCTCTTTTGCCGTCAATGGTAATTCTTACGGTAATAGGAGCTTTACCGTCTTGGGATGTTTTCGATTTCTCCAGTATCAATAAAATGGAGAGTTTTTCATTAACCTTCATTGCACAATAACATTTAGGTGAACAAATATCTAAAACCCTACTCACACAAGCGTTAAGGATTGCTCGGGTACCAAATGTCGTAAAAGAAAAAGGTACCCGAATAGGTACCCTTTCTACTTGTAATTACTTGTGCCTCTTTGTTATGCTGTTTGTGGAAACCGTTGATTTTACTACAGTTTGTAACAAAAAAGCCACTTTTGAAAAGTGGCTTTGTGATCCCGCTGGGACTCGAACCCAGGACCCATACATTAAAAGTGTATTGCTCTACCAACTGAGCTACGGAATCATCGCTTTTATCTCTAAAGCGGGTGCAAAAATAGCCATATTTTTATTTGAAACAAGTTTTTATCAAAAAAAGTTATTCCCATTTCGTTAAACCGGCCACAGCAAAGGATTACAACCACTCCCCGCTTTACGCACACAAAATTACGTGCATAAGAAAATTACTCAAACTCTCCCCCATGGCCTATTTTTGCGCCAAATTAAACCATACACCCATACCCATGCAACAATTCAACAACAAGGTGGCCGTTATCACCGGCGGCTCTTCTGGCATCGGAAAAGCCTTAACCCTTGCCCTCCTGCAGGCCGGCGCTAAAGTCGCCATCTGCGGCAGGAAACAGGAAAGCCTTGAGATGATAAAGCAAACAACAAATACAAATAACCTGTTCACCTACGTTGCCGACGTCAGCCTGGAAACAGACTGCAAAGCCTTTATCCAGGCCGTACAGCAGCAATTTGGTAGAATAGACACCCTGATCAATAACGCCGGCATCTCCATGAGGGCCTTGTTTAAGGATGCGGACGTAAACGTCCTGAAAACCCTCATGGATATTAACTTCTGGGGAACCGTCTACTGCACCAAATACGCCCTCCCCTCCATCCTGGAAACCAAAGGCACCATCGTAGGCATCTCCTCCATCGCCGGCTACCGTGGCCTCCCCGGACGAACCGGCTACTCCGCCTCTAAATTTGCCATGCAGGGATTCCTGGAAGCCCTCCGCACAGAAAACCTGCATACAGGCGTTAACGTGATGTGGATCTGCCCCGGCTTCACGGCCTCGAATATACGTAATACCGCCCTGGACCAAACCGGCCACTCCCAAAAAGAAACACCCCTGGAAGAAAGCAAGCTGATGTCCGCCGAAGCCGTTGCCGATGCCACCCTGAAAGCCATCGCCAAACGCAAACGCACACTGGTGCTCACCGGGCAGGGAAAGCTCACCGTGCTGCTTAGCAAACTGTTGCCCGGGGTACTGGATGGTTTGGTGTACAATCACTTTAAAAAAGAACCGGGATCGCCGTTGAAGTAAGCTACTAGCTGCTGGCTATTAGCTTTAGCCTGCCTGCATTTTCTGTAAGCCTATCGCTAAAAGCTGGCAGCCAAAAGCTAACAGCTAGCTTTTTTTCCCTTTCTTTGCACTTAAATTTCGTTTAGGCCCCACCTGGCATTATTTTGGGAGGTTCGCCCGGTCGGGAGAAGAAGATTATCCGGATTCATTCTACATGTCCATCATTACACTTACATCAGACATTGGTTATCAGGACTACCTGGTTGGCGCCATCAAGGGCCAGCTGTGGCAGGATTGCCCTGGTTGCCATGTGGCGGACATTACCCATCAGATCCATCCCTTTAACCTCCCCCAGGCTACTTATATCTGTAAAAGTGCTTTCACCTGGTTTCCGCCTGGCGCTTTTCATATCGTATTGATTAATCTGTTTGACCGTAAAGCAGATCATGTGCTGCTGGCAGCCTGGAACGGCCAGTATATCGCCTGCGCCGATAATGGTCTTATTACTATGATCACCGGCGGCCAGTCCGCACAGGTGGTAAAGCTTCCCCTGGACACCACTAAGCCCAAGAATACCTTTACCATCATCCAGCGCTTCTCCCAGGCTTTCCAGGCGCTCCAAAAAGGCCAGGCCCTGGAACAAATAGGCGCGCCCGCAGAAAATATAGTCGTGAAGAATAACCTGCAGCCCCTTACCGGTGAAGACTATATCGAAGGACAGATCATCCATATCGACAATTTCGAGAACGTAGTGGTGAACATCACCCGCGAACAGTTTGAGGCCCAACGCGGTCAGCGCAAGTTCAAGATTTACTTCCGGCGCGATGAGGTCATCAACAACCTTTCAGAAACCTATGCCGACGTGCCCGAAGGCCAGAAACTCGCCCTGTTTAACGCCGCCGGATACCTGGAAATAGCCATCAACAAAGGCAACGCCGCCGGCCTCTTCGGCCTGCAAAGCTTCCGCCGCGACCAGCTCACCCAGTCTTCCGGGCATCAGCAACTCTCCTTTTACCAGACCGTAAGGATCATTTTCGAGTAGGCCCCAGCGACAATAAGTAAAAAAGATATTATATAAAAAGTTAAAACAGTTTCACTAAATAGCATAATTTGCTACTTTTTCTATTTTTGTCGGACTTTAAACCCACTGTATGAACTTTAAAAGGACGAATAACATTGTAGGCTGGGTCATTTGTGTAATTGCCTGCACTGTGTATATTATGACAATGGAAGCTACCGGCAGCTTATGGGACTGCGGTGAGTTCATCTCCAGCGCTTACAAAGTGCAGGTGCCCCACCCTCCCGGAGCGCCGCTGTTTGTATTGCTTGGAAGATTGTTCACCATGTTCCTGAAACCTTCTCAGGCCGCCCTGGGCGTCAACCTGATGTCCGCCCTGTCCAGCGGATTCACTATCCTGTTCCTTTTCTGGACGATCACCCACTTTGCCCGCCGCCTCATGGTGCAGCCGGGAGAGGTGATCAGCAGCGAGAAAATGATCGCTATCATGGGCGCCGGTGTGGTAGGCGCGCTGGCCTATACCTTCTCCGACTCGTTCTGGTTCTCTGCAGTGGAAGGCGAAGTATACGCCATGTCATCCTTGTTCACCGCTATCGTATTCTGGGCCATCCTGAAATGGGAGCATGAAGCGGACGAGCCGTATGCCGACCGCTGGATCGTGTTCATCGCCTTTATGATGGGTCTCTCCATCGGCGTGCACCTTCTGAACCTGCTGACCATCCCGGCCATCGTAATGGTATACTACTTCAAACGCTATAAAGTAACACCCTGGGGCACCTTCTGGGCATTTATGGTAGGCTGCGGCATTACCGGCCTGGTACAGAAATTCGTGATCCAGGATACCATCAAGGCATCCGGCTACATGGACGTATTCTTCGTGAATACCCTGGGCATGCCCTTCTTCACCGGCTTCGCCTTCTACTTCATCGCCCTCGTGGCAGTGCTGTGGTGGGGCTACCGCAACCCGAAATTCGGCGTGTACGCGCCGCTGATCCTCATCGCTTCCGTGATCATCATCCCTGCTTTCAATACAGTTGACGGCGGCGGGATCATCTTCCTGAAACTGGTGCTGGCTGTTATCGTGCTGCTCATCCCTTACTTCCTGAAACTGATCGGCGTAAAGCAAAGCGGAGAAGCTACACTGCATTTCAGCCGTCTCACTATTTCCTGCATACTCTTTCTCTTACTGGGTTACTCCACTTATATCACTACAATGGTGCGCTCTACCGCCAACCCTTCTGTAGATATGTATAATGTGGACAATCCTATTTCCCTGGTAGGTTACCTGGGCCGTGAACAATACGGCGACTTCCCGCTGCTGTACGGCCAGGTGTTCACCGCCCGTCCGACAGAATACAAGGAAACCGGTAACATCTACGCCCGTGGTAAAGACAAATACGAGATCGCCGGCAAAAAAGTAGAACCGGTATACGCCGCTGAAGATAAAATGCTGTTTCCCCGCGTATGGGATGCCAGCAACGACCAGGGCCACGCGGATTATTACCGCAGCTACCTGAACCTGCAGCAGGGCGAGAAACCCTCCTTTGGAGATAATATCCGTTTCTTCCTGGGCTACCAGGTGAACTTCATGTATTTCCGTTATTTCCTCTGGAACTTCTCCGGCAAACAGAACGATACCCAGGGCTATGGCAACGTGCGCGACGGTAACTGGATCACCGGGATTTCCTTCATCGATAACCTGATGTATGGAGACCAGTCCACTATGCCCGACAGCCTGAAAGACAACAAAGCCCATAACCGTCTCTTCCTGCTGCCGCTAATACTGGGCCTGATCGGCTTGTTCTATCACTATGGCCGTCACCGCAGGGACTTCCTGGTGGCAGCCCTGCTGTTCTTCTTTACCGGCTTCGCCATCGTGCTGTACCTGAACCAAGCTGGTAACCAACCCCGTGAACGTGACTACGCTTACGTAGGCTCGTTCTATGCTTTCGCGATCTGGATCGGGCTGGGCGTGTTGTCTGTATATGAGTTCTTTAAAAAGAAGATGAAGAACAATACGATCTCTGCTCCGCTCTCTGCCGCGATCTGTATATTGGCAGTACCGGTGCTCATGGGCTTCCAGGAATGGGATGACCATGACCGTTCTACCAAAACAATTGCGCGCGACGTAGCAAAAGATTACCTGGAATCCTGCGCGAAGAACGCCATTCTCTTTACCGTTGGCGATAACGATACTTACCCCCTCTGGTATGCACAGGAAGTAGAAGGTATCCGCCCGGATGTACGCGTGATCAACCTGAGCCTGCTGGGTGTAGACTGGTATATTGACCAGCAACGCCAGAAAGTGAACGAGAGCGATCCCGTGCCGATGTCCTGGAGCCCTGACAAATACCGTGGCGAAAACCGCAACTATATACGCTTCTATGACGCAGGCGTATTTCCACAGGATAAATTCTATAACCTGAAGGAAGTAATGGCCTTCATGGGCTCTGATGATCCGCGCGCTAAACTGAGTACCACTGACGGCAGCCAGGAAAACTACCTGCCCTCTCAGAAGCTGTTCATACCGGTGAATGTAGCCGAAGTAATAAAAAGCGGTGTGATAGATATTAAGGACAGCGCCAAGGTGCTCCCGCAGCTGCCGCTCCAGATCAGCAAAAGCTACCTGCTGAAGAACGATCTGGCGGTATATGATATTATCGCTGCGAACGACTGGAAAAGACCGATCTACTTTACCAGTCCGACAGACCTGGGCCTGAACGATTACCTGCGCATGGACGGTCTGACTTACCGCCTGGTGCCGCTGCGTAAAGAGCCGAATAATGATATGCTGGGCGCTGATTTCAACGTGAACTCCCCCTTCATGTATAACAACCTGATGACCAAATTCGATTTCGGTGGCGCTCAAAAGAACGGCACCTACTTCGATGAGCCCAACAGGAAACTGTTGCAATACCTCAGGAACGCCTATACGCGCCTGGGTACTTCCCTGGCACAGGAAGGTGCAAAAGATTCTGCCCTGACCGTGCTGAATAAGGCGGATAAAGGCCTGCTGGAAAGCACTTTCCCGTATGCAATGACCTCGCCCAACAACATGCACAACTATAGTTCCATGCAGACCGCCTACGCCTATTACCTGGCCGGCGATACTAAAAAGGCGAACGACATCGCATCCAAGATCACCCGCGATTGTCAGCAACAGCTGAACTACTACCGCTCATTACCTGCCGGCAAGCTGACCAGCGACCTGCAGCATGACGGCCAGATGGCAGAACAGTTCATCTCCCTGCTGCAACGCATGAGAAGTGATTTCAGCGATAGCACCAAACGCCAGGAACTGCCGGGTAATATGAATACCGTTTCAGATTCCCAGGCTGGCAAGGCCGACTCAGGAAAATAACAGCTGATTCAATAAATGAAGATTTCTTTAAGACTGGAAGAAGCAGCTATGCTGCTTCTTCCTTTTTTATTAAGGTCTTCATCGCCGTCATTGCGGGAAGCAGAGGGCGGAAAAGCGGGCGGGGCGACGAAGCAATCTTTTAACCGACAAACACAGGATTACCCATTTGTCGTTTAAAAGATTGCTTCGTCGCCCCACGCACAATATGCTCTTCGGCTTCTCGCAATGACGGGACGGAAGACCCGTTTGTTCGGGACGGAAGACCCGCTTGTTCTTACTATTTCAACTTACTCACTACCGTCCTCCAATACTTCGCGCTCTCCTTCACTTCCGGTACGCTATTCTCCCAATGATACTCATACTCTGCAGAGAACAGGCCGCGGAACTTTTGCTTTTTCAGCTCTTTCAGCACGCCTTCCACATTGCTTACACCATTGCCCCATACTACATCGTGCGCTTTGGGAGATTTCTCGTTCAGGTCCTTTACGTGCAGGCTGTGAATGTGTCCTTTCAGTTTCTGGATACATTCAACCGGGTCTAAACCGGAACGTACCCAGTGACCGATATCCGCGCAGGCGCCAAACAGCTTGCTCCTGCCCTCGATGGCTGCCAGTACGCTGTCGGGATGCCAGTAGTGGCTGGGACGGGGATGATCGTGGATCGCTACTTTGATCTGGTATTGATCGCATAATTTGGAGATCAGGTCCCAGTGCTCGTTCTTAGGTTCTGCCGTGATGATCTGGATCCCCATGGCTTTGGCGAAATCAAACACCTGCCTCCATTCGCCTTCGTCTTTCGGAGATACCACCCCGTATGCTACCAGTTTCTTGTGCTTCTTTTTGAACAGTTCCTTCACCTTTGCCTGGGTGGCGGGGTCCATCCTGAAATCAGTAGTGCCCTCGATCCCGCCGCCGATACGCTGGCCGGGATAGCATTCCACGTACTGGATACCGCAGCTGTCCATTTTGTCCAGCGCTTCTGCCAGTGTGAAACGGTTAAAGGTGTACGCCTGTGCGCCCAGCCACCAGCCTAATTCATCCGCATTTGCCTGGGCTTTCGCAGACTCCCATCCTCCCGCCGCAACGCTGAGTGCTCCGGCCAGCAGGAAGGCTTTCATCAGTTTTTTCATCTGTTATCTGTTTTTAGTTATAGTGTTGAAAATCAGGTTTGATCAGACGGGTAAAATAAGGGCTTTTGCGGATTAAAGCAAGTTGACAGTTGTCAGTGGTCAGTTATTAGTGAGCAGCGCGATGATTGAAATCGCTCCCCGCCCTGGCAACCGTCAACAGACAACCGTCAACTGATTTTTTTTGCGTAATTTTAAAAAAGGGTTTACCAACAAACGATACGATAACCCGGAAACCAGACCAGATAATGACAGACAGATAAACTACAAGCTGATGAGAGGACTACAATTTTCCAGGTTTGTGCCTGGTGAGGATGAAAAATCGCCCTTTGAGAAGCTCCTGAACCTTTTCACCCAGTTGCTTACTTACACTAGCGGCGATGTTACGGAGGCCCTGCAATGGCTTACAGAACTGGATAAAGAATATAACCTGACCAATGAAGAGTATGGTATAGGCGATTTTATACAGGACCTGAAAGACAAAGGCTATATCCGTGAGAATGAAGAAAACGGCCAGATAAGTATCACGGCCAAAACGGAACAGGATATCCGTAAAAAAGCCCTGGAAGAGATCTTTGGGAAGCTGAAGCGATCCACGATGGGAGACCACAACATCCGCCAATCCGGCCAGGGCGACGAGCTGAACGCAGATACCCGCGCCTACCAGTTTGGCGATCCGCTGGAACAGATCGATGTGACCGCTTCCCTCCGCAATGCCCAGATCAATCACGGCATCGAATCCTTCAACATCAACCAGGACGACCTGGAGATCAAGGAAACCGATTTCAAAACGCAGACGTCCACCGCACTGATGATCGATATCTCCCACTCCATGATCCTCTATGGCGAGGACCGCATTACCCCCGCCAAAAAAGTGGCCATGGCGCTGAGTGAGCTGATCACCACCCGCTATCCCAAGGACACCCTGGATATTATCGTATTCGGGAACGATGCCTGGCAGATCGAGATCAAAGACCTGCCCTACCTGCAGGTAGGCCCCTTCCACACCAATACGGTGGCAGGCCTGGAACTGGCAATGGACATCCTGCGGCGGCGCCGCAACCCGAACAAGCAGATCTTTATGATCACAGACGGTAAGCCTACCTGCCTGAAGAACGGGAAACAATACTACAAGAACAGCTTCGGACTGGACCGCAAGATCCTGAACCGCACGCTGAACCTTGCAGCACAATGTAAAAAGCTGAAAATACCTATCACCACTTTCATGGTAGCCACTGATCCATGGCTGCAAAAATTTGTAACAGAATTCACGGAAACCAATAACGGAAAAGCCTTTTTCTCCGGCACAGACAAACTGGGACAATTCCTGTTCTATGATTTTGAAAGCGGGAAGAAAAAACTATTATGAGCCGTCCGCCGGCCGGCGGACCAATTGCCAATTTAATATCCAATAAAAGTATGAATACAAACATAAGAACGCTGGGAGAACTTAAGAAGAGCGGTTATAAACCTAAGTCAGTAAAGGAAGAGATCAGGATCAACCTTATTCGTAAACTGCAACAGAAAGAAAATACTTTCCCCGGCATCATCGGTTACGATGATACGGTGATACCCGATACGGAAAGAGCATTACTGTCACGCCACAATATACTGTTCCTGGGTTTGCGCGGACAAGCCAAAACCCGCATGGCCCGCCAGATGATAGACCTCTTAGACGATTACATTCCTATCGTGGAAGGATCTGAAGTGAACGACGATCCTTTCCATCCGCTGTCACGCTATGCGCGCGACCTGGTAGCCGAAATGGGCGACCTTACTCCCATCGACTGGCTGCCACGCGAAGCCCGCTACGGTGAAAAACTGGCCACACCGGATGTATCTGTAGCCGATCTGATCGGGGACATTGACCCGATCAAGGCAGCTAACCTGAAACTGAGCTATGCGGACGAAAGAGTGATCCACTTCGGCATCATTCCCCGCTCCAACCGCGGCATCTTCGTGATCAACGAGCTGCCCGACCTGCAGGCCCGTATACAGGTAGCCCTGTTCAATATTCTCCAGGAAGGCGATATACAGATCCGCGGATTTAAAGTACGGATGCCGCTGGACATCCTCTTTGTGTTCACGGCTAACCCGGAAGATTATACGAATCGCGGCGCCATCGTTACTCCGCTGAAAGACCGTATAGAAAGCCAGATCGTGACCCACTATCCCAAGAACGTGGAGAACTCCCTGCTGATCACCGAACAGGAGGCAGACATTCACCAGGAGCAGAAAGGGAAAGTGCACCTGTCCGACCTCGTAAAACGCCTGATAGAACAGGTGGCCTTCGAAGCGCGCAACAGCGAGTATGTAGACAAGAAAAGCGGTGTTTCGGCCCGTCTGACCATTGCCGCCTACGAGAATGCCGTGAGCGCAGGCGAACGCAGGACCATCATCAATAAAGAGAAAGAGACCCATGTACGTATTGCCGACCTCCAGGGTATCGTGCCCGCCATCACCGGTAAGATTGAGCTGGTATACGAAGGCGAACAGGAAGGCCCGCTGCAGGTAGCTTACAACCTGCTGGACAAAGCCATGCGCACGGTCTTCTCCCAGTACTTCCCCAACCCGGATACTTTTAAGAAACGCAAGCAGGCTGCTTCCGCACAGGAAAATCCTTACCGCGCCGTTATTCAATGGTTCGACAAAGGCAATACCGTCAACCTGCTGCAGGACATCAGCGATAAACAGTACGAAACCTCTCTTCAGAAAGTGGACGGGCTGAAAGACCTGGTGAAATCTAAATTCTCTCACGCCAATAATAAGGAACAGCTGCTGCTGATGGAATTTGTCCTCCATGGACTGGCCGCCTATTCCCTGATCAGTAAAAAGCTGGTGGAGAATGAAACCCGCTTCAGCGACCTGCTGGGCACCATGATGAATTTCAGCATGGGCAACGAGGAGCAGGAAGAGGATACATTTTAAAATAGCCCCTTGCTTTTAGCTGTTAGCCTTTAGCTGTGTTGTGTGGGAGAAATGTCCCGCCTGGCACAGCTAAAAGCCAGCAGCTAATTACTAAAAGCTGTATCTTAACACAACTCACATACTTTACGTTATGAATCATTCCAGAAGAGATTTTATTCGCTCAGCGTCTACCCTGATGGCCGCTGCCGCTGTGCCTTCCGCATTGCATGGCCTGCCCCGCATCGTAGCCCCCAGCGACCGCCTCAACGTGGCCGCCATTGGTATCAACGGCATGGGCTGGGCCGATCTGAGCGCCCTGCTCAAGCTTCCCGAAGTAAATTGCGTAGCCCTCTGCGACGTGGACAAGAACGTGCTGGACAAGCGCGTAGCCGAACTGGCGCAGAAAGGCATCAAGGTAAAAGCCTACGGTGATTACCGTAAATTACTGGAGGACAAGAACATTGACGCCGTAGTGATTGGCACGCCAGATCACTGGCACTGCCTGCAGATGACAGATGCCTGCGCTGCCGGTAAGGATGTATACGTGGAAAAGCCCATCGGCAACTCCATTGCAGAGTGCCGGGCCATGGTAGCTGCCCAGGAACGCCACCAGCGCGTGGTACAGGTAGGCCAATGGCAACGCAGCCAGCAACATTTCAAGGACGCTATCGACTTTGTATATTCCGGCAAACTGGGCCAGGTACGACTGGTAAAGGCCTGGGCCTATATGGGCTGGATGAAATCTATTCCCAAAAAGCCCGACGGCACGCCTCCTCCCGGCGTGGATTATGATACCTGGCTGGGCCCTGCACAGAAAAGGCCTTTCAACCCGAACCGCTTCCATTTTAACTTCCGCTGGTATTGGGATTATGCAGGCGGCCTGATGACAGACTGGGGCGTTCACCTGCTGGATTATGCCTTGCTGGGAATGAAAGCAGAAAACCCGAGGTCTATCATGGCGGCAGGCGGCAAATTTGCCTACCCGGACGATGCAGCCGAAACACCGGATACCCTTACCACCGTATATGAATTTGATGGTTTCAATATCCAGTGGGAGCATGCCATCGGTATAGACGGCGGCCCTTACAGCCGCGATCACGGTATCGCCTTCATCGGCAACAACGGCACCCTGGTGCTGGACCGCGGCGGCTGGGAAGTGATCCCGGAGAAGGAAAACGACAAGCCAAAGATGGAAGCCGTTCCGCGCCAGCAAAGGGTAGACAATGGGCTTGACCTGCACGCGAAGAATTTTGTAGAGGTGATCAAGTCGCGCAAGTTTGCAGATCTTCATACGCCTGTCCAGGCAGGCGCGAACGTGGCTATTCATGCCCAGATGGGTAACATTGCGTTTAAAACCGGTAAGAAGATCTATTGGGATAAGGAAAAGGGTGAGTTCAAGGACGATGAGTCCAATAAATTACTGGCAGCAACCTATCATAACGGCTATAAATTACCTAAATAAAGAAATCCCCTCTCCCGTCATTGCGGGGAGCCCAAGGCTCCGGCGGAAGGGCGCGACGAAGCAATCTTTTAACACAATTTTGCAAAGCTCAATTAAGAGATTATGTTAAGAGATTGCTTCTGCCCAGCTGCGCACAAAGCCCTTGGGGCCTCGCAATGACGGCAATGAAACCCATCAAACTTTCAACATCTCAAACTTGCAACATGACGCGTAGCATAATTTTTGCATTTGCTGCCTGCATATTCGTAACATGCACCAAGGCGCAAAACAATAACGGACAACAAATGAAACCGGAAGAAACAGAAGTATGGGAACCGGTGCCTAAAGTGGTCACACCCGGTACGTCTACCAACACCGCTCCCGGCGACGCTATTGTACTATTTGACGGTACCAACCTGGACCAATGGGAAGCCGAAAAAGGTGGCGCGCCCGGCTGGGAAGTAAAAGACGGGGCGGCTACCGTAGTAAAGGGCGCAGGCGGTATCAAAACCAAACAGACCTTCGAGGATTTCCAGCTGCATATTGAATGGCGCACACCTGCAGAAGTAGTGGGCGAAAGCCAGGGACGCGGCAATAGCGGTATCTTTATGATGGGCCTGTATGAGCTGCAGGTATTGGATAACTATAACAACCGCACCTACTCCAACGGGCAGGCCGGCAGTTTTTATAAACAGCGGATTCCGCTCGTCAATGTTTGTAAGAAACCGGGAGAATGGCAAACCTATGATGTGATCTGGACCGCGCCGCGCTTTAATGCCGATGGCTCACTGAAATCGCCTGCGCGTGCTACCGTATTGCAGAATGGGGTGTTGGTGCAGAATAATGTGGAACTGGATGGCCCTACCCTTTACATCGGGAAACCGGCTTATAAACAACATGGTCCCGGTCCCATTGCCCTGCAGGATCATGGTAACCCGGTTAGCTACCGTAACATCTGGATCAGGACTTTATAAAGAGTCCTCTTCCAGCATCATAGACAAATATACCGCGTTGCTGATAGGATTGTCGTAATAGGCCGCTATAGGCTGAAATCCCAACGCGGTATATAATTCTATCGCCGGCCGCATATGCGCCAGGGTGTCCAGCAACATGCGCTGGTAGCCCAGCTCCCTCCCCGCTTCTATTGCTTTTCCAGCCAGTGCTTTTCCTACTCCGTGCCCCTTATAGGCATCGCGCACGAATAAACGCTTCATTTCGCAGGTACTGTTATCAAAGCGGCGTACCGCTACACAACCTGCAGGATGCCCATCTACTTTAGCCATGAATAATGCTCCCTCAGGTGGAGCGTAATTATCGGGAAGTGCCAGCATTTCTTCTTCAAAACGCTGAAAGCTGAGGTCTACACTTAACCAGTTGGCATATTCCCTGAAAAGTGATTTCACCTGTTCTATCTCCTCGGGGTTACTTTTGTTCGTTATTTGAATGATCTCCAGCATACTTATATTTTTGGGTGTCCCTGTAACGCAAAAAGCCTCCTGAGTTTCAGAAGGCTTTTTTACTATTCGGAGGTATCGAGCGGATTCGAACCGCTGTAAAAGGTTTTGCAGACCTCTGCCTAGCCACTCGGCCACGATACCATTCCTTACATTTTTGATCCTCCTATCCGCCTCAGGCGAATTCGGAACCATCGATTTTTGTAGGACTGCAAAGGTAGGGAATTTTAGATATTTATCAAATAAAATATTTAGTTATTAGTGGTTAGTTGTCAGTTGACAGTTATCAGTGATTGATATGGATTATATTCGCTTTCCAATACTGACAACTAACAACTAACAACTGTCAACTGTCAACTAATTACTGGCAATTATGAGTGAACGTATCGCAGAATCGGAACTGATCCTTAACGGCCGCAGCGCTGTATACCACCTGAACGTAAAGCCGGAGGAGCTGGCTAATACCATCATTACCGTAGGCGATCCTGACCGGGTAGAGCAGGTGAGCAAGCATTTTGACAAGATAGAAGGTATTTACCAGCACCGCGAGTTTGTAACGCATACCGGTTATATCGGGAAGAAACGGCTTTCCGTGGTGTCTACAGGTATCGGTACGGATAATATTGATATTGTGCTGAATGAGCTGGATGCCCTGGTCAATATTGATTTTGCTACCCGTAAGGTAAAGAAAAAGCTTACCCGCCTGCAGATCATCCGCCTGGGTACCTCCGGGGCACTGCAGGCCCATATACCCGTAGACGGTTTTGTGGTGTCTTCCTTCGGGCTGGGACTGGATAACCTCCTGACCTGGTACCAGATGGAGCACACCGAAATGGAACAGGCATTGCTGGCGGCCTTCCGCGAGCAGGTACATCTGCAGCCAGGCGCCTCACGACCTGTGCTGACGGCGGCGGCGCATCATTTATTGTCGCATTTTAAGGAAGGGTTTCATACAGGGATCACCGTTACCTGTCCCGGGTTCTATGCCCCCCAGGGCCGTGTGCTGAGAGGAGCACTCTCCCACCCTGAGCTGCTGGAACAGTTGACGCAGTTTCAGTATGAGCATCACCGTATTACGAATTTTGAGATGGAGACCGCGGGGATCTATGGATTGGGAAGGATATTGGATCACGATTGTCTCTCTATCAGCACGATCGTAGCGAACAGGATCCTGCAGGAGTTTAGTAAGGATGGCGGAGCGGCCGTGCAAAGGATGATTGAAAGGTCTTTGGAAGTGATTGCGGGCCTACCTGAATAGCTAAGCCGAAACCTACAAGCTGCCGACCGTCGCTTGAGGCTGTCAGCTTGCAGCTTGCAGCTTTTATTGTTACCTTTGTATGCTATGAACATTCACTTCTATAAATACCAGGGAACAGGCAATGATTTCGTAATCATGGATAACCGTGATGGCCGTTATAATGCACTTACCAACCAACAGGTACATGACCTGTGCCACCGGCGCTTTGGTATAGGAGCGGATGGACTGATGCTGCTGAACAAACAGGAAGGTTATGATTTCGGCATGAAATATTACAATGCCGATGGCAATGAAGGCAGCATGTGCGGCAACGGCGGCCGCTGCCTGGTAGCCTTTGCTCATAAAATGGGCCTGCAGCAGGAAGCGCTCCGCTTCCTGGCGGTAGATGGCCCCCATGAAGCTTCCATGAACGGTTTAGACTGGGTGAACCTCAAAATGCAAGATGTAGATTGGGTGGAACAAGGCCCCCTTTACTTTTACCTCAATACGGGATCTCCCCACTTTGTAAAATATGTAGATGATGTACAGGCTGTGGACGTATACGCAGAAGGCCGGGCCATTCGTTATAATGACCGGTTCGCAAAAGAAGGCACCAATGTGAACTTTGTGCAAAAGCTGGAAAACGGCATCTTTGTGCGTACCTACGAACGCGGCGTGGAAGACGAGACCTACTCCTGCGGCACTGGTGTAACTGCCGCCGCGCTTACATTTGCAGGGAACGAAGAAAAGACCTACCGCGTTCCCGTACAAACACTGGGCGGCAACCTGGAAGTACGCTTTACCAAAACAGGTGAACGATCGTACCGGGACATATGGCTCTGCGGCCCCGCCTTGAACGTTTACGAAGGCGACGTATTAATTAATAGTTAACAATTAATAATTAATAATCGCAATTCAGCTATTCAGCCTGAAACAGGGCTTCAGTAGAGACGGGAGGCATGCTTTTGCTGTTATTAATTATTCATTCTTGATTATTAATTATTCTACCTTTGCGCCCGGATGATTCAATACTTCATAAATAAGGAAGGCCGTACAATTGAGATCACTGAGCCCGAAAACGGGGCCTGGGTGAATATTGCCCCTCCCCTGAAACAAGCCGAGTTTGAGCAACTTTCAGAAGAGCTGGATATACCGCTGGACTTCCTCACCGACTCCCTGGATATTGATGAGAAATCCCGCTTTGAGCTGGAGGACGATGTAAAGCTGATCGTTATCAAAACACCCACGGAAAACAATTCCATCAACGAGAGCGACGCCTACTACATCACCATCCCCATTGTGATCATCCTTACCCACAACCAGATATTAACCGTCAATTCTTTCGATAACGCCGCCATTAAGAAGTTCCTGAACACCTTTCATAACCGCCATCCTGAAAAGCGGAATATGATGGTGCTCAAGATCTTTGAAAAGGTAGTAATGAATTTCCTGGATTACCTCAAAGAGATCAACCAGCGCCGTAACCAGCTGGAACAAAAGCTCTACGACAGCAACCGTAACGAAGAGCTGCTGTACCTGATGCGGATCCAGAAAAGCCTGGTGTACTTTGTGACTGCCCTGCGCAGCAACGAGCTGGTATTGATGAAACTGGAACGTACCAATTTCCTGGGACTGAATGATGATGAAAAAGAATTCCTGAACGACCTGATTGTAGACACCTCACAGGCACTGGAAATGGCAAACGTGTATACCAACATCCTGAGCAGTACCATGGATGCCTTTGCCAGCATCATTTCCAATAACCTGAACCTGGTGATGAAGCGACTCACCTCCATCACTATCGTGCTCACCTTCCCGGTACTGGTATCCAGCATTTACGGCATGAACGTGGACATTCCTTACCAGCATTCCCCCCATGCCTTTTATATCCCGGTGATCCTCTCGATCGTTATCTCCGTGATCATGAGCTGGTACTTTATGAAAAAGAAATGGTTCTAATATAAAAACTAAGGCATGGCTTGTTTCAACGTAAGAGTGTACGGTATTATGTTCAACGATCAGAAACAGGTGCTCGTCAGCGATGAGTTCATCCGCGGCGGCTACTATACCAAATTCCCCGGCGGCGGCCTGGAATTCGGAGAAGGTACCCTCGAATGCATTATCCGCGAATGGCAGGAAGAGTTGAACCAGCAGGTGGAAGTGGTGGAACATATCTATACCACCGACTTCTTCCAGATCTCCGCCTTTGATAACGTTACCCAGATCATTTCCATTTATTATCTCGTAAAGGCCACCTCTCCCTTTACTGCCCCCATCCTCAGCCAGCCCTTTGATTTTGAGATCCCCGAAGGTATAACCGAAGTTGAAGGCGTACGCTGGATCAGCTGGGACGAATTCTCCTCCGCCAGTGTCACCCTGCCTATCGACAAGGTGGTAGCCGATATGATCAAAGCTAAATACTAGCATTTCTCACTTACACATCGCTTTTTATAACATAGTACTTCCCTGTACTGCTCCTTACATATTAAAAGAAATCATATGATTCCTTTTAATTAATATTCATTATATTTTGATTGTTAAAGACACAAGAAAAGTATAATCCTATTTGCTATCTGACTGTCAACCAGAATCAACCAAAATCTAACCAAAATCCAGACACATGCTAAAAAATTTAATGTTTATTTTATTAGCTGCATTGCTGTGCGGGTACCAATCGTTTGCACAACAAAATGCTGTTTCGGGAAAGTTATTGACGAAAGTGGCGCGCCCGTGATCGGGGCCACCGTTGTAGAAAAAGGAACCAAAACCGGTACCATCACCCAGCCTGACGGCTCTTTCAAAATGACGGTAAAGACAGGCGTCAAACTCGTCGTGTCCGCTATCGGCTTTGTTACACAGGAAATTACTGCAGGCAGCAGTGAGCTAGTGGTACAGCTGCACCTGGACACCAAATCCCTGGGAGAGATCGTGGTGACGGGCGTAGGCGTGGCCACCAGCAAAAAGAAACTGGCCTTTGCAGTGGAATCAGTGACCTCTGACAAACTGCCACAAGCCCCGACCGCCTCCGTAGACCAGGCCCTGGTGGGTAAAATAGCCGGCGCACAGATCTCCAGCACCAGCGGCGTACCCGGTGCACAAACCAACATCCTGCTGCGGGGTATCAATACCATCAACAGCTTGGGCCGCGGCACCACACCAATGATATTGCTGGACGGTATCCAGGTATCCGCTACCAGCCTTAACAGCCTTGACCTGAACGCCGTTGAAAGGATCGAGGTAGTGCAGGGCGCTGCCGCTGCTACCATCTATGGCGCGCAAGGCGCCAACGGCGTAATACAGCTCTTCTCCAAAAAAGGAAAGCCCGGCAAAATGAACGTGGATGTAGCCACCAGCGTTTCCCGCAACGACATCCTGAACGTAGGCGATCTGCGTAAATCCAGGTTCCACAACTTTGCTACGAATGCCGCCGGGGATGTGATCGGCTCTTCGGGCAACCCGCTTAGCTGGGATCCCGACAGGGGCCTTTATGCGGAAAACGTGATCTACAACTCCTTGGACCCAAACGGTAAGGCAGATAAGCCTTATAACAGGAACCTGCAATACTATGATCACTTTAAAATGTTCTTCCGCCCTACCACTACCTACAATGCCTCCGTAGTAGTTTCCGGCGGCAGCGAAAAAATGGATTATGCCCTGGCCGTTTCCAATAATCACCAGGAAAGCATCTTCAAGGACAATGGAGGATTTGACAGGAACAATTTCTCCGCCAACATCGGCGCAGAGCTGTACAAAGGCCTTAAGCTCAGAAGCATCACACAACTGATCTATACCAAGAACACGATCGAGAACCAGAACGTGATCTATGCCATCAACAATGCCCGTCCATTTGCCAATTACGACGAGAAGATGAGCGATGGCAACTACTCCCATTACTATGGCGACGCAGTAGGCGTAAACGCGGAAAACCCGAACTTCTACAGCCAGTATACCGATGCTAGCGGCAATAAAGTAGACCTGATACAAACATTCGACCTGAACTATAAACTGCCCAGGTTCCTGGAACTGGACGCCAAATACGGCATCAACTACCAGCGCAACGATTCTACTTTTACCTATGCTGATCAATCGGCTAACCTGAACGTAATAGACCAGGAATCGTGGTTATCTAACTACAACAACACAGACGACAGGGGCGAAAGAAGCATCTATAATGTATCACAGTTCTTCCAGCATTTTACCAGCTCTGCTACCTTTAATACGGATTTCCAGAAAGACTTCGGCTTCAGCATGCCTATCAAAACATCTACCATGGTGGCTTTTGACTGGCGCTACAACAAGTTCAAACAATACATCACGCATGGCGAAGGCACACCATCCTTCTCGCCGCATACGCTGGCGGATTACAGCACGAGGAATATTGATGTGGACTTTACGGAGAAGTTTGTTACCTACGGTTACCTCTTCAACCAGCGCGTTGAATTTGGGGATATAGCAGGTATCTCCGGCGGTTTCCGTAGTGATTATTCTTCTGCATTCGGGCAAGGTTCAAAACCTTTTACCTTCCCAAGGGGCGATGCGTATGTCAGATTGTCTTCGCTCGATTTCTGGCAGGACGGCAAAATAGGCGGCATCATTCCTGAATTTAAGCTGCGCGCAGCTTACGGCGAAGCCGGTATACAGCCTGGCCCCTTCCAGCGCTATGTGGTATTTCAGTCGCGCAGCCTGGGAGACGGCGCTGTACTGTATCCCAACCCAAGTGAATCAAACCCCTTCCTGAATGTGGAAGTATCCAAAGAAATTGAGGTGGGCACCGATATCTCCTTTTCCTTGTTGAAAGGCGACTGGATAAAGGATGCCGGCTTCTCCGTCACTTACTGGAAACGTAATACCAATAACGCTATTTATGATGTGGATGTAGCGCCGTCCTCCGGCACCGGTACCCAGCCCGATAACGCATTCTCACTGGGCTCCCATGGATGGCAGGCTTCACTGAACATCGGTGTACTGTCTAACAAGAATTTCTCCTGGGATTTCACCACCAATTTCAGCAGGCAAAGTTCAGAGATCACAGAGCTGACAGGCAACCCGGTAGTGATCATCTCATCTGCAGGCAGCACCAACTATGTACTTACACCGGGCATGAAAGTAGGACAGCTTTTCGGCAACAAAGCGCTGCACTCTCTTGACGATGTGGATGCCAATGGCAACCGCTACATCTCAGAAGCAGATAAAGGCAAATATGAAGTGGCCAGCAACGGTTACGTGGTGAACAAAGCCACTAAACAACCCATTTTCTCACCGGAGAAAGTAAGCTTCGGTGATCCGAATCCCAAGTTCAACATGTCTTTCATCAATTTCCTCAGCTTTAAGGATTATCTCACTTTCTCCTTCCAGTGGGACTGGGTGCATGGCAGCCACTTATACAACCAGACAAAAGAATGGATGTACCGCGACGGTATTCACAGCGACTATGAAAAGCCGATCACCATTAACGGCGAATCCGGCGCCTGGACAGCCTTCTACCGTGGTGTATACCAGGCGCAGGGCAACAATGGCACCAAGGATTATTTCTATGAGGACGCTTCTTTTATGCGGCTGCGCAACCTGTCAGTAGGCTTTGACTTTGCCAGATTCTTCAACATAAAAAGTATCCGCAAGGTACAGCTGGTGCTGACAGGCCGCAACCTGGTGACCTTTACAGACTATACCGGTATGGATCCGGAGGTAAGCTCAGGCAGTGTAAACTCGCCCTGGGACCGTGGTACAGACCACAACACCATGCCTAACTTCAAATCCTACCAGGTAGGCCTGAACCTCGGATTCTAATGTCAACACCTAAACGTAAATGATCATGCAAAGACTAAAACTATATATACCGATCGTCGCTTCACTGCTCGTTATTTTCTCCTGCAAAAGCCAGCTGGATATAGAAAACCCGAATAAGCCCACCCCGGAGAGCGCTGCCACCGAAAGCGGCATACTGGCGTTGGGACAGGGCATCTATGTCAGCGGTTTCTATGATCTGAAATACTACGATGCCGTAACCGGGCGCTTCTGGTCGAACGCCATCGGCTATCACGAGCAGATGGGCGATGTGATCGGCATGGAGGCTGCTAACCAGTATATGAACCAACTGGGCTGCCCTGATAAAGTGACCCTTGACAACGGCACCGTGGTGCCTAGTCCCGGCTTTCCGCCCAAACAGCTCTCGCTCATCCGGGCCATCAACAAAAATGCAGAAGCAGGCGCCAATCCCCTGTTCTTCGAATGGGCTTATATGTATCAAATGAACAAGACCGCCAATATACTGCTGGCGATCGCAGACAACGTACCTTTTACCGGCGACGGTGAAACGAAGAAAAAAGTAGTGAAAGCATGGGCTTACTGGTGGAAGGGATATGCCTACTCCAGGATCGGCTCTATGTACTATGCCGGTATCATTAACGATGACCGGGCCGCAGCAAATGATCCCACCACCACAAATGGCAACTATGTATCTAAAGAGACCATGATAGCAGCTGCCAATGCGAAGCTGGATACCGCTGCACAAATACTGGCCGGCCTTACTGCCAATGGTGATTATAACCTGGCCCTGGGTAAGCTGATCCCCTCCTTCTTCCAGGTGGGTAAAGGCGGCGTCTTTACGCCCGATGCCTGGATCCGGAATATCAACACGATGAAGGCCCGCAACCTGCTGGTGAATACAACGGTAGACGCTATGCCGGCTACGCGTTGGGACAGCATCCTTACACTGACGAACAACGGCATCCGGCAGAATGACCTGGTATTTACCGGCCGCTCAGATCAGCTGGGCAACCTCTTTGCAGCGGCAGACGGCAGCGTGCCTGCCAGGGTAGCCAGCACTGCGCCCGGCGGAGGCGGCTATAAAGTAAGTGAAAGACTAATACAGGATTACAAGACGGGCGATCAGCGCCTGGCCAACAACTTTGTTACCGGCACCACCTGGATAGGTAATGCAGACAGGGGCAATTCTTTCAATACCAATCATGCATTGGTAGACAAAGGCAAAGGCCTGGCAGGCGTGATCACTTACAGCAACAAAACCGTTGGGGGCGCAGAAATGTACCTGGCCGGCACCTGGGAAGAAAATGAGCTGATGAAAGCAGAGGCAACGATGTACCAGGCGAATTTTACCCCGGCAAGTATTGTTAGCGCCATGGCTTTAATAGATGCGGTGCGCAACGCACAGGGTGCAGGTTTGCCGCCTACTGTAGCTGCAACAGCGGCTGCTGCGAAAGAAGAGCTGCGCAGGGAAAGAAGAGTAGCGCTGGTGTTCCGGGCCCTTTCTTTTTATGATGCCCGCCGCTGGAAGGTGATCAACCTGGTGTCTCAGGGTGGTGGCAGAACGGGTTGTGTGGTGATAGACAGGAATGGTAATATCAATACCAATGCAACGATAGAATATGGTTTCCTGGATTACTGGGATGTGCCGGATAATGAACTGGCTGGGAATCCGCCGGCGGGGGGTAGTGCAGCGGTGAAGAATCCGAGGACGGAATAACATTAAAGATTTGAAACAATGTTAAAGGCAGACTAAACGAAATGTTATCTTTCTTTTAGTCTGCCTTTTTTATCATGCTGTTTTCTGTGCCACAGTGATCAAATGGAAGGGCGCTCCCTCCCGTTGGTACAGCGTTGTGAAACCAACTGCTTCCAGCATTTGTTTCATTAGCTCCAGGCTGAAAACGTGGTGATGGACCCGCCGGTACAGCGCATTTTTCCGCACCTGGTCAACCAGTTCCTCCCGCGTGCCTTCTTCTCCATCCATCACATCCAGGCGGATGATCTCATCAAAATGCGTGCTGTCATCTTCCCCTACATTGTTCCTGTAATCTTCTTCCAGGTGCTCCAGCGTAGTATAGGGGCGGTTGATATCAAAAGTATGGCGCTTGTCTGGCAGCACCAGTATTAATTGTCCGCCCGGCTTTAACACCCGTTTCCATTCATACAAGGCTTTCATCGGGTTAGCCACATGCTCCAGGCAGTGGCAGGAAAGTACAAAGTCATAGCTGTTGTCCGCAATACCCTGCAGATCTGTAGCTTCACGTATGAACTGGTAACCTGTTTTGTTATAATAATGAAAATTATTGCCTTCCTGTATCTGGCCTTCCCAAACGGTATTGGTGCTGAAATTAACACCGTCTATTTGCCTGGCAAACAGGTACGCGGGAAAATATCCCTTCACTGAAAACAGCGCGCTGGGGCCGCCAATTTCAACACCCTTCTTACCGCGCAGCCGGGCGCTGTAGCTAATCAGCTTTCGCTTGTCCGGTCTTCTCAGGTAAGATCCCCAGGTAGTAATAGCATCACTTAATCGCATATCGCTGTACTATATAGTAATAAAATTATTCGCTTATTCCTGTTCAATTCCCATTGCACCGGCCTTCATCCTCGCCGTAGTTTCCTTGCCAAAATACACTTCTATCCGTTTTTCAACCAGGTAGATCACCGGTGTTAAAACAAGGGCCATGGTGAATTTATAGGTGTAGTTCACTACGCAGACAGCCAGCACCTGTTGCCAGGTCCAGTTGCTGCCCAGTTTGAAGGCGATGAATAATACAATGAAGCTGTCTACGAACTGGGATACGACGGTAGAACCCGTGGCGCGCAGCCAGACCATCTTTTCGCCGGTACGTCTCTTGATACGATGGAATACTGTTACGTCTACGATCTGGCTTACCAGGAAGGCAGTAAGGCTACCGAGAATGATCCACATACCCTGACCGAAAATAACGGAGAAAGCTGTTTGTGAATTTGGAATGCCTTTGTCCGCATTCATACCCAGCCAGAAATCGGCAGGCGGCACGCCAATGGAAAAGTAGAACATGAGGAAGGCGTAAGAGATGAGCGCCACGGCTGTATAAGAGATACGGCGCACCGCTTTGGGGCCGTAATATTCATTCACGATGTCGGTCATAATGAATTCCAGCGGCCATAACAGCACCCCACAGGTGAGGTTAAACGATAACCCGCTTTGCCCGAAAATAGTGAAGGTATGCACCGGCAGGCCCAACAGTTTTTCAAGGGAGAAGATTTTTCCCCCGATACATTCCGCTATCAGCGCGTTGGCTACAAAAAAACAGGAAAAGATGACGAATAGTTTTGTTGGTCTGTCTTTCAGAATGTTAGTGATCATACTAGTATTTGAACAATCAATATTATAAGGTTAAGGATAAGCAGATAACCCGGCAGCTCTGCCCAGCTCACTTTACGGGCCAGCAGCAGAATAATGGCCAGCAGGCTGGTAATGACATTAGCCGGCAACGCCACAATATAGCCCAGCACGATGACATGTTTAACAATCCCGGCAAAACGCTCGCTTTGCTCAGTAATACGGAATAACCACCCCGCTAAATAGCAAAGATTGCATATAAATACAAATTTCAACAAAAATTTAACGAGCTGCATAGGATTAAATTATATATTTAACACCACGTAAAATAATATATTTGTCGTTTACCTATTTTAAAGAATATGAAGAATAACTGGCTCAAGACGCTTTTACCGCATATCATTGCAGTGCTGGCGCTATTGATCATCACCGTACTTTATTGTAAACCTGCATTGGATGGTAAAGTATTAAGTCAGAGTGATGTAATTCAATGGAAAGGCATGGCCAAAGAGTCATTGGACTACAAGGAGAAGCACGGCATTACACCGCTGTGGACGACCAGTATGTTCGGTGGTATGCCTACCTATCAGCTTTCTACTGAAAGTCCCTACAATCCCGGACAGTTCATACCGCAAATATTGACCCTGGGTATGCCAAAGCCCATCGATATGTTTTTCCTGGCAGGTATCTGCTTCTACTTTTTATGCCTGGTATTAAGGGTAAACCCCTGGATCGGTTTTATAGGCGCCGTTGCCTATGCCTATTCCAGTTATATGCCCATTATCGTTGCTACGGGGCATGATACCAAAATGGTGGCGCTGGCTTATTTGCCCGCTGTGATCGCAGGCATTATGCTGGTGATCAGGGGGAGATACCTGTTAGGCGCAGGTGTGACCGCCTTGTTCCTCGGGTATTTTATCCAGGCGAACCACCTGCAGATGACCTATTATTTCTTCCTCATCCTGGGGGTGATCGCGGTGGCATATATTATCCACTGCATACTTCAGAAAGATATCAAACACCTGCTCATCTCTGCGGCCGTACTCCTGGGCGCCATCGCTGTTGGTATGAGCTACAATGCCATGCGCCTGTGGACCACCTACGAATATTCCCATGCCAGTAACCGCGGCGGCAAATCCGAGCTGACGCCTTTGCCCGGCCAGGAACAGAATAAATCCACCGGGGTTACCAGGGATTATGCTTTTGCATGGAGCCAGGGAAAATTTGAGACCTTCACACTGCTGTCGCCCAACATATATGGAGGCGCTTCCGGTGCTAAACTGGGCACTAACTCTGCTACATATAAAGAGCTCACGTCCATTGGCGTACCTGCCGCCAATGCCGAACAAATGGTCAGCCGCTGGCCTTTGTACTGGGGGATCAGCCCGGCACTTCCGGCCCGGTCTACCTGGGTGTGGTAGTCTGTTTTCTCGCTTTACTGGGCATGTTCATTATCAGGTCCTGGCACAAATGGTGGCTGCTGGCCATCAGCGTACTGGGTATCCTGATAGCCTGGGGCAGCAACTTCGAGGCTTTCAACTATTTCCTGTTCGACCATCTGCCGCTTTATAATAAATTCCGGGCCCCCGCACAGGCCCTGGTCATTACTCAGCTGGGCTTCGTGATACTGGCGGTAATGACGCTGCATGAAGTGATCCTCGGACAGATCCCCAAACCGGAGCTGTTAAAGCATCTCAAATGGAGCGGTATTACTATTGGAGGCCTGTTGGTATTGCTGCTGCTGGTTTCCGGCAGCCTTTCCTACACCAACTTTTCAAACGATCCGGCCCGTCCTATGGGCGATAACCAGTTCAGGGCGCAACTGGAACAGATGTCCCAGGGGAACACCCAGGTTGCGGACAACCTGATGCGCGCCCTGCGTGAAGATAGGGCAACACTGTACCGCAATGATGTGCTGCGCTCCCTGGTGCTTGCCGGGCTGGCATTTGGCCTGCTCTGGTTCTTTATAAAGGGTAAGCTTAACGTAAAACTGGTGGCAGGCGGCATGGTGGCGCTGGTCCTGTTTGACCTGCTGCAGGTGGATCGTCGTTATTTGAGCGATGATGAATTCCTGGACGAGACACAGTATAGCAACGTGTTCCAGCCATCCCAGGCAGATCAGCAGATCTTGCAGGATAAGGACCCTTATTACAGGGTATTGAACCTGACCAGCCCTGACGGGCCTTTTAACGACGCGATGACCTCCTACTACCACAAAAATGTGGGTGGTTATTTTGCCGCTAAGCTGCAATTGTACCAGGACCTGATCGAACGCCAGATCAGTAAGAACAACATACAGGTGCTGAACATGCTGAACACCAAATATGTAATACAGCGCGGGCCCGACGGTCAGCCGGTGGCTTCCCGCAACCCGGGCGCCCTTGGCAATGCCTGGTTCGTAAAAGGTATCCAGTGGGTACCCAATGCCGACGCAGAAATGAGCGCGCTTGACCATCTGAACCCGAAAGATACCGTGGTGATCGACCAGCGCTATAAGCCTGCTATAACCGGCCAGCCCGCGTTTGATTCAACAGCCAGCATCCACCTGCTTGCCAACAACCTAAACACGATCTCTTACGAATACAATGCAGCTGCGCCCCAGTTTGCGGTATTCTCTGAAGTATATTATGAAAAAGGCTGGAAGGCTTTTATTGATGGAAAGGAAGCGCCTTATGCGCGTGTGAACTATGTCCTGAGAGGAATGATGGTGCCTGCGGGTAAACATACCATCGAGTTCAGGTTTGAACCGGCTTCCTACTATGTGGGCATCAAATTATCCCTGTACAGTTTCTTCATTATGCTGGCCCTGATCATCATTAGCGTAGTGATCGACCTGCGGCAGCGGAAAAAAGTTGCAGTGGCATGAACCGTATTTTGAGTATCGCGCCTTACCCCTTCCTGCCTGCCAGGAAGGGGGGCGAAATATTCATCGCGAATTTTAACCGCGCACTGGCTCCTTATAATGAGTTGAGCGTTGTATCTGTACAAGCCAACCGCCCGGAAGGCCCGCTGCCTTATACCCTGTGGCCGCTGTTCAGCAATAGCCGTTCACGTTATCTCAATATTTTCTATACATGGCCCCTGGCCAAAGCGATCCGGGAAAAAAACATCGGCTTGCTATATATAGAGCATCCCTATATGGGATGGATGGCCGTGCTGCTGCAAAGCCTTACCGGCCGTCGTTTTGTAGTGCATTCCCACAACATTGAAGGCAACCGTTTCCGTACCATGGGTAAATGGTGGTGGTCAATGCTGGCCGCCTATGAAAAATGGGTGCACCGTAAAGCAGCCCACAGCTTTTTCATCAGCCGGGAGGATGCGGATGCTGCTATCGGGCAGTATGGTTTGCTACCGGAAAAGGTGAGCGTTGCTCCCTATGGCGTTACGCCTGCCCCTCCTGCGGCCAACCACCCGCAGCTACGCGCGGAGATATGCGCACAACACGGCGTCCCGGAGCATAGCACAATTTACTTTTTCAATGGAGCCCTGGATTACCGGCCCAACCAGCAGGCCGTCCACCATATTATACAGGATATTGATCCCCTGCTGCAAAAGACGAACGCTGATCCCTATGTGATCCTGATCAGCGGCAAAGGATTGCCGGAAGCGCTGATCAGCGCTATTTCCCGGACAGATGGCCGTATTCGCTATACCGGCTTTGTACCCCGTATAGAAGACTACCTGGTTGCTGCCGACATATTTATTAACCCGGTAATGGAAGGAGGAGGCGTTAAAACAAAGGTACTGGAAGCGCTGGCCCATCATAAAACAGTAGTGTCTACAGCCAGCGGGGCTACCGGCGTTTACAGGGAAGTTTGCGGGGATAAGCTCAGGGTAGCGAATGATCACGACTGGCAGCAGTTCATAACGCTCATGCTGCAACGAAATAATATCACAGAAAATATTCCAGCCGCTTTTTTCGACTATTATAGCAATGATCGTATTGCGAGGGAAGCAAGCGAAATAATGAATATGCTGATGTATTAACTACATCAGCATATCAAATATCAGATCAGTGTTTTACCGCCACAAACATGGTGCGGCTATGGTACTCGGTATAATCTTCGCGGAAAATGTCACCCGTATAATCAAACTGCTCAAAAACACTATTAAACCCGGCATTGTGCAAAGCTTTGGTCAGCTCTTTCTTTGTAAGCCAGAAAGAACGGTGGTTGTTCCAGGAAGCCCAGAGATAAGACTTTTCTATCTTCTCCCGTTTGGTGCCCGGGGTCCATTCCTTGAACCAGCGTCCCTTATAACCTTCGTTTTCTGTGATGGGTGAAAGCCGGTAGTTCTGCCTGGATGCCAGGAATTTAGCACGTTTCTGTATTGGCGCAATAAAGTAGTTGTTCAGGGGGCCCAGCTTATAACGGTAATCTCTTTCAGGAGCAAAATGGGTGTTCAGCAGGAGTATCTTGTTCGTGCATTTGCTCACCAGCTTCAGGAACTCCACGGGATCGTTCAGATGATAAAGCAGTCCATAGCAAAGCGTGACATCCATTTGTCCGTATTTGGCCATATTCCTTACATCATCCTCCGCAAAATTCAGGTTCTTCAGGCCCAGGTTGTCCTTTATGTAGTTGCATTTGTCGATGTTCTCTTTTCTCGCTTCAATACCCAGGGAATCAAAGCCCATTCTCGCAAATTCTGCTGCATAGCCGCCTTCCAGGCATCCCAGGTCTACTACCCGCAATTTGCTTCTGTCGTTTTCAGTTTCAGGCAGGAAAAGGTCCAGGGTTTTTCTGATAGATGACCAAACAGCGCTGTCGGCAAGTAACATGGTCTCATCTCCCATTGTTTTTTGGCCGTTATTGAGCAAAACATTGTGCGCGGTGAATTTCATATGAACAGTAACTATTTAACGTATGGTTCAAAGATACAATATAAAATCAGAGGACTTTATAAAAATAAGGCCGGTTACGGATAATCAAGGGAGCTAAGGCCCACAGCTTTCCTATGTTGCCCGCCATCCCGCCAAGCCGCCCCCAGTAACGGAAAGGGTTACGGCCTCTGAAAAGGTTTTCAAAAAAGCTGGCAATAAAACTCACGGGTATGGCAAAGGTATAGTTGAGCAAGAGCACGAGGAACCAGCCGGTCCCATATTGCTTGCGTACCCGTAAATGGTTGGAGAGCATCAGCTGAAAGCCCTTGCGCGTGTACAGGTCATAATAGCCCTTGTCATTGGTTTCAAAAGCGGCATTGGCTGTTTCGCCCTGCAGGTGGATCACGTGCAGGTCGCCATAGATCACCAGCGGGCCTTCACGTTTTATGCGGCTGCACCATTCGGTTTCCTCTGCATAGAGAAAGAAGTCTTCGTCCATCAGACCGGCCTTTTCTATAGTAGTGCGCTTCACCATCAGGTAGGCCCCGTTGATCCAGTCCACTTCCTGCTCGGTTTGCGCAGCCTTTACATTGGGCACTTTTGTATTAAGGGCATAGCCAAGCCGGCGAAGCAGTCCACCCCAGTAAGGCAGGGGCAGCAGGTGGTTCAGGCCTCCTTTCATGAAATAGTTGCCGCTGATCTGGGGGCTGCCGTCCGGGTTCAGGAGCTGAACCCCACAGGCGGCGTAGCCAGAGCTACGGAAACGCTGTACACAGGTATCGAGGGCATGGTCCAATACGATGGTATCCGGGTTCAGCAACAGCAGCATATCGCCCTGGGCTATACGCAGACCGGCGTTATTGGCGCGGGCAAAACCAGCGTTATAGTCTATCTGCACCCAGCGTACCTGTGGGTAGGCAGTAGTGACCAGCTGCCGGCTGTTGTCCTGTGAATGGTTGTCCGCCACGATGATCTCATAAGTCAGGGCCTTAGTCTGTTCAATAATAGAACGGATACAGTCCAGGATGAGCGCAGCGCTTTTATAATTGACGATAATAATAGAAAGATCCATCTCCATTACAGCCTTTTACGGAATAAATAACAGCAGGTCATAAGCAGTTTGGAGAGTACTCCTATCCTCAGCAGGCGCAAAGGGAATTTCCGTTGCAAGGCCAGCATCTGCAGCACGGCAGCGGGGATCTCCCCTTCCAGGCCTGACTGCCGCAGGTCGTCTACGCTCCTGATCTCCAGGTTGCGCAGCATGCGCCAGAAAAAATCGTATACATAAATGTTGTTGAGGTGTTTGACTGAAACTTTCCGCAGCAGGTAGAAGTTCTCCGGGATCTCTACTTCCCGCACACGAAAACAATCGCGGGTGATCTGTTCCCCGCTGATGCCTACATTCACCAATATGTCATCCAGGTACACAAATGCAGGGTTAGCGCTTAATACCTGCATATAAAAGTCTACATCCACTACCCAGCGGGTGTTGACATCATAGCGGAATTCCGGCTTGTTGCGATGCATGATCACGCTGGGCGGGCCTATGAAATTGCGTTGAAAGAGGTTGACCGGGGATTGCTGGAGCAGGCCGCGGTAAAAAGCGCTGCAATGCACATCCTCTATCCGGCCCGACTGCAGGTAATGATTGCAGTAGGCGCTATACACAAGATTGCAGTCAGGGTGGCGGTCCAGCGCATCGGCCATTTTTTGCAGGGCCTGCGGATGCGCCAGCCAGTCGTCGTCATGCAGGATCTTGATATACTCGCCGGTTGCCTTGTCATAACATTCATTCCAGTTGGCCGGCATTCCCTTTGCGGGCGTGTTACGGAAATATTGCAAAGGCAGCTGGTCTTTATATTGCTGCACCACCTGGTAAACGCTGTCGTCCGGGCTATCGTCGGTCACGATCACTTCCCAGCTCCTGCATTCCTGTTTAGCCAGGGAGCCCAGGCCCCGCAGCAGGAATTCCGGGTTCTTATATGCCGGTATGCATACTGATATCTTTACAGGGTAATTACTCATTGCTTGCGTTCCAATAATGTCTTTTTAAGCGGATAAAGCAGCATTTTCGCCACATCCGGCCAGAGGGAGGGATGCTTCCAGGCTCCTGTTGCCATTATCCATTCACGTCGTGTTTTCCTGTCTATAGGTTCTTTCATTAAGCGATTCAGCCAGAAGGCGGCCACTTTCTGCTCCGCGCCTGCTACTACCCTTTCACCGGCGGCCAGGGGCGCCAGTGCGGGAAGCGGCACCTGGTTCACGGAACGATGGTAGTGGATGGCATGGTGTATCCAGTCTGCGCCAAAGTTTCCCATAGAATAATGTACGAGGTCTATATCATATATTACGCCAATTGTATAACGCTGGCCCACCCGCAGGCTGATATCCAGGTCGTAGAAATGGAAACCGGGCAGCTTTTCTGCATTGAAGGGATATTCCTGCCAGACGGCTTTGGGCATGCATAACCAAACCCCATCCAGCGAGGTGACCGGTACCACTGATGGTGGCGGTTGCAGCGTTTGGGCCTGCGGGTGCAGATATACCCTTCGCCGGCCCTGTGCATCCTCCTGGAAAATATTGCAGCAGTCGTACTGCGGCTGGCCGGTGGCCCATCCTGAAACAGCGGCGCTCTTATAACGGCTGCCGGCCAGCCCGATCAGGCCAGGCGGCGTTTTGCCTTTGAAATGGTCCAGCGCCTTTTGTCCCCAGCCCTGGGTAAGGAATGTAACATCATCATGCACAAAGCATAAGGTATCAAATACCGCCTGCCCCGCGCCTGCATTGTACCCCGTACAGATGCCCCCTATCTCCCTGGCATTGGTGATGATCACCAGTTCGTGCTCCACGCCGATCGTAGCAGCTACATTTTCCCGGATCTTCTCAATACGGCGTTCGTTGGCAGAACAGATGATAACGGATATCATATTACGGTGCAGAATTATTTTTAAAGGACTAAAAATACGAACTTTCCAATAATGCATGATTTTTGCCATCTTTACGGCCAACTAAGCAAGCAATGGACACGATCAGGAAACAAAGCATACTATCATCCATCATTATATATACCGGTTTTTTGATAGGTGCTATCAACACCTGGTTTTTCACTACAGGCAATCGTTTTACAGAAGCTGAATTTGGTCTCACCCGCGTGATGTTCGATGTTTCGCAGACCTTTTTCGCCCTGGCCAATTTAGGCACCATCTATATCCTGTACCGGTTCTACCCCTACTATCGCGACCTGCTGCCATTTAAGCAGCGCGACCTGTTCGGGAAAATGACGCTGCTGGCATTGGTGGGCTTCGTAGTGGTATGCCTGTTCTCCCTGTTGTTCAAAGACCTGGTGGTAAAGAAATTTGGTACCAATTCTCCCCTGTTGGTGGACTATTTCTACACCATTTATCCTTTTACCCTGGGCCTCTTGCTTTTTATGATGATAGAAAGCCAGGCATGGAACCTTCATGCATCTGTGGCTGCCAACTTCTTCAAAGAGCTGGTACTCCGTCTGCTCACGTCCTTTATTATCATCCTGTTTGTGATACACTGGCTGGATTTTAAAGGGTTCATCCACCTGTTTTCCCTCCTGTACCTTGTTATTTTCCTGGGCCTGCTCATTTATCTTTTACGAACAGGAAAGATCTACTTTACCCTGAAAACAAGCAAGGTTACCAGGCGTATGTACAAAAAGATGATTCCTTACGGCATCTTCGTTTTCGCTGTGTCTTTTTGTACTATACTAGCCAGGAACTTTGATTCATTCATTATCAGCAGTGTGCTGGGACTGAAATTTACAGGGATCTTCAACTTTGCCTCCTATCTTACTTCGGTGATGGAAGGCCCTTACCGTGGGCTGATCGCCGCATCTACCCCGGTGATCTCGCAGGCCTGGAAAGATAAAGACCTGGGGCGGATAGAGCGCATCTACCAGAAATCATCCATTAATATGCTGCTGTTCTCCTCATTTTTTTTCGGGCTGATCTGGCTGAATTTCCATAATGCTTTTAAAATACTTAATATCAACGAGTCTTACCTTCAGGGACAAACCGTGCTGCTGCTGCTCGGTCTTACCAAGATCGTGGAAATGGGCACCGGTGTAAACGCGCAGATCATTGTAACATCCCGTTACTGGAAAATGGATTTGGTCACCCATGTGTTGCTGTTGTTTACCCTGATCCCCCTGAATTACCTGCTGATAAAAAGATACGGGATCAACGGCTCTGCCGGCGCAACCCTGCTGGCATATATTTTCTTTAACCTGGTCCGCTTCGGGTTTATCTGGGTAAAGTTCAAGATGCAGCCGTTCACCTGGAGAACCATTCCCGCCATACTGGCTATTGCCTTATGTTTCTTTGCCGCCCGCTACCTGATAAGGGCATCGTCTCCTTTGCTGGAAGCCATATTGCAGTCAGTCGTGTATGTAACACTGTGCGGAGCGCTGATCATCAGCCTGCGTATTTCAGAAGACGCCAATCGCCTGGCTGTTATGGGAGTGGAAAAGATACGGGGTATATTAAGAAAGTAAGGTATCGAACTGCTGCAGGATCAGTGAACCGTCTGCATGCAGCTGCAGGCTTTTCTGCAAGGCGCGGGCGCCTTTGGCGCGCAGTTCTTCCCGCTGATTATAGAGCGTAAGAATAGCGTCCGCTGCTTGGTCGGCAGACTGGCCGGGTACTATCCAGCCTGCATCTTCTCCAACAAATTCCGGTATGCCGCCAGAGCTTTCAAAACACAGGGCAGGCACCTGCATAAAGCCGGCTTCCAGCACTACCAGCGGGTAAGGATCTTCTCTTGAGGAGAGAAAGAACAGATCGAAAGGCGCCAGGTTATAGTAGTGATGTTCCAGGGGGCCGGTAAACACCAGCTGGCGTTCAATATTCAATGCCTTCAGCTGCGCTTTCAAAGCCGCTTCTGTGCCGGGGCTGTCAAAATTCCCTATCCAGCAGAATTTGATCTTTTTATTTACAGCCGCCACTTTGCCACATACTTCCACAAAAATATCCGTGCCTTTACGGTCTGATGCCTGTCCCATTCCGCCTATCAGCATATCGCTTTCTTCCAGCCCGAAACGTTGTTTGAATGCTTTGACAAACGCCTGTTTGGCAATTTCGTTATTGATCTCAGCCAGGTTCACGGGGAAATAGTAAGAAAGCCGTTGCAGGTTTTCTTCAGGCACGCTGCAAACGCTTCTTAATATTTCTTTCACTTTCAGAGACGGAAATCCGAAACGGCGTGTATACTGCACCGTTTGCGCTACTTCTGCCGGATAGGTCCGGATAACATTCTCCAGCTCATGCACATAGGTAACTACCGGTTTGCCAAAAGGCGCGATGGTTTTCAGTAACGGCCCGTTGATGATCGTGTTGCTGAATACAACATCGCAGGACGGCATCAACATAAAAAGGCGGGCCAGCTGTAAACGGTTCCGCAGGATGTCTGCGATCTTTCTGAAGGGACCGCCTTGCCGGTAACCGGCTGGCTTCAATACGATCATGGGGAAATGCCGCCGGTATTGTTCCTCCAGCGGGCCTCCCCTGCGTATCACCAGCGTGATGCGTACAGCGCGCTGGTGTTTTAACAGCAATAAGAGGTTCAGTAATAATATGGGTGCGCCGCTCAGGGAGGCTTCATGACCGATGAAAAGAATATGCCCTGGCTTTTTCATTAGATTTTCTCTGCAACAACGATATTATTGAGATAGAGTTGCTTGTTCCGTGGAAACAGTTTGCTGAACAGGTTCCCCATGGCATTGGGTATAGCAAAGAAGAAGAGCCTGAAAAGAAATCCCGCTATTGGAATAGGCTTGAACTTGGGATACCAGTTATCAAAGAAATAGAGCGCGCGCAGCTGGAATATCACTTCAATAAAATTACCGCTCTTATCCAGCGTACGGATGCGGAACCCTGCCTTTTCCAGCATATGTTTCAATGCAAAATGGGTATAGCGTGCAAAGTCGTTAGGCATTTCATGCTCTTTCCACACAAAGGGACAGGTGATCAGCAAAGGTGCGCCCGGTTTCAATACGCGGTGCAATTCTTTCAGTACCTCATCGAGATTAAACACGTGCTCAAACACTTCGCTGGTTAGTGCGGAATCAAAATAGTTTGCCTCAACAGGGATGGTCTTTCCATCATAGAAGATATCTATCTGCTCATTCTCATGCGGATGTCCTTCATTCTCAAAATCAACCCCGATGTATTCATCTACTGATATAAATGATTTGTAAGGCTTGGAACCACAACCAAAATCGAGCAGGCGCCCGCGCAGCACGGGTGTATACTGGATCAGTTTTGCAAACAACCCTTTCCTGATGAAATAGTAAGGATGAAACAGAGATGGTTTGAATTCAGCGCCTATCATAGCATTTAATATAGTTGAGTGCGGGCAAATAAAACACTTTTATTGCTAAAAACCTAACCAGCATATCACTTGCAGGTAAATATGGCCACGATATTGCGGCCTGCAATAAAAGGCGAAAACAACTTCAACCCGAGTTTGTAAAGCGGGCGCGGTATAGCAGCAAGTATTTTGCCAAAAGTTGGATGATGCTCCAGCTGATAGTCGCGCTGCACCAGGAACCAATGCTTGCTTTGATTGGGGCTGTGTGATAAAGGCTCTACGATGATGCGGTCCGGCACGATTGCATAGAACTTCTGCAGTTGCAGGAAGGCCTTCCTGTTCCAGAGGCCTGCGTGGTGAGGTGGCAGGTTCAATGTATGCCATTTATCGTGCTTAAAAAGATAGGGATTGTTATTAGGCACGCCGATGATCAGCTTTCCGGCTTTCTTCAGCGCTTTGATACAGGCTTCGAGAAAGCCCTTCACATCGTATATATGTTCCAGTACCTGGAAACAACAAATAACATCATATGCCCCGGGATGCTGTGCGGCGTGATCCGCTATAGTCTCGCTGCGAAGATCAAGCCCTTTTGCGCGGCCGGCGGCAATGGCCTCTATATTCAGCTCAAGGCCGAGGCCGGCAACACCTTTCTGCCGCAGCAGGTCCAGGAAAAAACCATCGCCGGCGCCCACTTCCAGCACTTTCTGCGATGCCGTGATCTGGCCGGCTGCAAAGCGGTGCTCCCATTTTTGGTGGGGATAGTATTCACCACCTTCTATGGCCTGCAGGTCAGCATAAAACTGTCCATCTCCGAATATGTTTTCGGGGCTGTAGAACCGGTACCCTGTGTCGGCACATTCGTATAATTCAACTGCGGGTATATCTTTGAAAAAACGCTCCACGGCAATGCCTTCCTGCTGGTAGAGTGTAATGATACGGTTTGACGGGAAGCGGGCAATCAGTGATACATGCTGCAGGTGAGTTACTGGACTTTTTATACCCATTAACGCTGCATTTATCCCCCGGACAATCTTCTACTATGAAGGTATTAAAATTTGCCTACTCCACCCTGCCGGCGCCTGCATAATACTTTTTCCAGTAGGCTTCGTTGAGGTCGCTGATCATCACACCAGAGCTGGTGGATGCATGTACAAAACGGTCGTTTTCTAAGTAAATGCCCACGTGTGAGATCCGTTTTTTGGAAATACGGAAGAATACCAGGTCGCCCTCACGTAAGTCGCTGCGGGATCGCAATTTCCTTACCTGATCATACATCTGGGCGGAGGTGCCGGAAAAGCTGAGCTGAAAAACGTTGGAGAGCAATGTATTTACAAAACCGGAGCAATCTATACCGTCTTTTGTTTTACCGCCCATGCGGTAAGGCGTGCCGTACCAGTCCTCTATAAAGCCGTACAGGCGGAAATTGCGTACTTCTTCCACGGCAACGTCGAGCAGCTGGGCATATTTGAACTGCCAGGCCTGCGCGTTTTCGAGATTGGCGCTGCTCATGGTAATATTGCGGCTGATGTTTGCATTGGGGCCTGCGCTGTAAGCCGTGCCCGTGTTGCTGCGCTTGAGGGTGATGCCCTCCAGGAACTGTGTCTTGCGGCCGTTATCAGCAGCAACGGGCTTGGTACCAGCCGGTTTTTTCAGTGATGCACAGGAACTTAGTGCAATTACACCTACAACAAGCGTGATCCAATAAAGCCCGATTCTTTGCATAAGCAGCGATTAGTTAGCAGCGGTTAGTTAAAAGTTGCGCGAAGTTACTGAATTATTTATAATATGTTACCAGCTAGCTACTAGCTGTTGGCTCTTAGCTATTAGGCGCTGGTAGCGGTTTTGAAGGCTAAACGCACATTTGTGGAAAAAATATATGCATCTGTAAACTTTAATTGTAGGATTTTTGTGGCAGCAAGAGACAACCACCTGTTAGCCAAAAGCTAACAGCTAAAGGCTAAAAGCTAAAAGCTGAATATAAGATGCAATTCTCCCACTTACACGTACACACGCAATACTCCCTGCTGGATGGAGCGGCAGACATAAAATCACTGTACAAGAAAGCGATGGCCAACAACATGCCGGCGCTCGCTATTACTGACCATGGTAATATGTTCGGGGTGTTCTCATTTGTGGCAGAAGCATATAACAACAAGCTAAACCCGGCAGACCCGAAAGATAAACGCCTGAAAGTTAAGCCGATCGTAGGCTGTGAGTTCTACCTGGTAGAGAACCGCCATAAACGCGCTTTTACACGCGAAGAAAAAGATATCCGCTATCACCAGGTGCTGCTGGCCAAGAACGACCAGGGCTACCGCAACCTGATCAAACTCTGCTCACTGGGTTATATTGAGGGATTGTACGGTAAATATCCCCGTATAGACAAAGAACTAATCCTTCAATACCACCAGGGGCTCATCGCCACTACCTGCTGCCTGGGCGCCTCTGTGCCCAAGACCATCCTGAAAAAGGGTGAAGAGGCCGGAGAGGCGGAATTCAAATGGTGGCTGGACATCTTTGGAGAAGACTTCTACGTAGAGATGCAGCGCCATGGCATACCGGAACAGGAGAAAGTGAACGAGGTGCTGCTGCGTTTTGCCACCAAATACAATGTGAAGATTATCGCCTCCAACGATTCTCACTATGTAGACCAGGAAGACGCGAACGCACACGACATCCTGCTCTGTATCAACACCGGCGAGAAGAAGAGCACTCCTTCCATCAAGGAGTTCACCGATGATGATGTAGCCATCAAGAACAAGCGTTTCGCCTTCTACAACGACCAGTTCTATTTCAAGACGCAGGAAGAGATGACCAGGCTCTTTCATGATCTGCCCCAGGCGATAGACAATACCAACGAAATTGTAGACAAAGTAGAGCTGCTGGACCTGAAAAGGGATATCCTGCTGCCCAACTTCCCCATACCACCGGAGTTCTTTACGCAGGACCAGTACCTGCGGCACATTACTTTTGAAGGCGCCCGCCAGCGCTACGCCGAGATGACGCCCGATATTGAGGAGCGTATCAACTTCGAGCTGCAGGTGATAGAGAACATGGGTTTTGCGGGCTACTTCCTGATCGTATCGGACTTTATCAAGGCCGGGCGGGATCTCGGTGTGTTCATCGGCCCGGGCCGTGGCTCTGCGGCAGGCTCCGCCGTGGCTTACTGCATCGGCATCACCAACATCGATCCCATTAAATACAACCTCCTGTTCGAACGTTTCCTGAACCCGGAACGTAAGAGCATGCCCGATATTGATACGGACTTCGACGATGAAGGCCGTCAGAAAGTGATCGACTACGTAGTACAGAAATATGGCAAGAACCAGGTGGCCCAGATCATTACCTACGGCACCATGGCCGCCAAAATGAGTATCAAGGACGTTGCCCGTGTAATGGACCTTCCCCTGCCCGAAAGCAATGCCCTGGCCAAGCTGGTGCCGGAAAAACCGGGCATCCAGCTGGACCGGATCTTCAACGCGCCGCTGGATGGCGAAAAAGGCCTTTCCGAGAAGGAAGGCCTGGGCGGCGAAGAGCTCGAGAACGTGAAAAAGCTGCGCGAACTGATCAAAGGCGAAGACCTTGCGGGAGAAGTGCTCCGCGAAGCCTGCGTACTGGAAGGTTCCGTGCGTAACACCGGTATACATGCCGCCGGTATCATCATTGCCCCGAAAGACCTTTCTGAACTGATCCCCGTATCTACCGCCAAAGATTCTGACCTGCTGGTGACCCAGTTTGAGGGCAGCATTATCGAGAGCGCCGGGGTAATCAAGATGGACTTCCTGGGCCTGAAGACCCTCACTATTATCAAAGGCGCCCTGGAGCTGATCAAAAAGAACCATGGCGTAGAGATAGACATCGATTATATACCGCTGGACGACGCAAAGACCTATGAACTGTACCAGAAGGCCGAAACCAACGGTACGTTCCAGTTCGAGTCGCCCGGCATGCAGAAATACCTCCGCGAGCTGAAGCCTGACCGTTTTGACGATCTGATCGCGATGAACGCCTTGTACCGCCCCGGACCGCTGGAGTACATTCCTACCTTCATCCGCCGTAAGCACGGGCTGGAGCCGGTAATATACGACCTGGCCGAAATGGAGGAATACCTGAGCGATACCTATGGTATCACGGTATACCAGGAACAGGTGATGCTGCTGAGCCAGAAGCTGGCCGGCTTCTCCAAAGGGGATGCGGACATCCTGCGTAAGGCCATGGGTAAGAAGCAGAAAGCGGTGCTGGACAAAATGAAGTCGCAGTTCATGGAAGGCTGCGTGAAGAACGGCCACGATCCCAAGGTGTGCGACAAGGTATGGACCGACTGGGAAGCATTCGCCTCTTACGCCTTCAACAAATCGCACTCTACCTGTTACGCCTTTGTGGCCTACCAGACCGCTTACCTGAAAGCCCACTACCCTGCCGAGTATATGGCGGCCGTACTGAATAACGCCAGCAATATTGAAAAGATCACCTTCTTCATGGAAGAGTGTAAACGCATGGGCCTCGACGTATTACCGCCCGATGTGAATGAATCTTTCAAGGGCTTTGCCGTGAACAAGCAGGGCCAGATCCGCTTCGGCCTGGCCGGCCTGAAAGGCGTGGGAGAGAACGCTATTGAGAACCTGCTGGAAGAACGGGAACAGAACGGTCCCTATAAGAGCATTTTTGACATGATCAAACGCGTGAACCAACGCGCTGTCAATAAAAAATCACTGGAAGCCCTGGCCATGTCCGGCGCATTTGACTGCTTCCCTGCCCTGCACAGAGCCCAGTACTTCTTTAAACCGGAAAATGATAACCTCACGGGCCTGGACAAGATCATAAAGTTCGGTAACCAGGTATCTGCAGGCGCACAGTCGGTAGGCAGCCTGTTTGGCATGGATGAACTGCCTGATATAGAACCGCCCAAGATCCCCAACTGTGATCCCTGGCCGCTGATCCTGAAGCTGAACAACGAAAGGGAAGTGACCGGTATCTATATCTCCGGGCACCCCCTGGACGACTACCGCTTTGAAAGCAGGTACTACCAAATGAACGCCGTATCTGAGCTGGTAGAATACCAGGCGGAGATCACAGCCCCAGGCGGCGGTGGCAAAGGCAAAGAACGCAATTTCCGCCTGGCGGTATATGTAACCAGCGCCATAGAAAGGATCTCCCGTAATAACCGGCAGTTCGGCATCATGACGATAGAGGACCTGAGTGGCAAATTTGAGTTTGCGCTCTGGAGCGAGGACTATATCCGCTTTGCGCCTTATTTTAAATCCGGGCTCTGCCTGTATGTCAATGGCGGCTTTAAGCCCAAACGCTTTAACGAGGCGGAATACGAGTTCAAGGTGAACGGCATGCACCTGCTGCAGGAAGTAAAGAAGGGCCATACCAAAAAGATCACCCTGGTGACCATGCCCAAGTTCATTACCCGTGAAGTGGTGGATTTCCTGACCGATAATGCCATGAAATACCCGGGAGCCAGCGAGCTGTACCTGCAGCTGATAGACCGGGATAACGATCTGGCTGTCAAGCTCCACACCTTTAACCGGCATGTAGAGATGAATGACGAACTGGCGCAGTTTTTGACAAAACAGCCGGATATCGATACCTACATAGATATAAACAATAAGTAAGCTGACAGAAAAGCACTAATTTGCATCCGGATCGTTATTTGACGATAAGATAACATTGAAACGAACAAAACTCATAACACTTTAAAATATAGATCAAAATGGCTTTAGAATTCACTGATTCCAACTTCCAGACAGAAGTATTAAGCTCCGAGAAATTGAGTGTGATCGATTTCTGGGCTGAATGGTGCGGTCCCTGTCGTGCAATAGGGCCGGTAATTGAGGATCTGTCTAAGGATTATGCCGGAAAAGTAAATATAGGTAAAGTAAACGTGGACCAGAACCCTCAGCTGTCCATCAACTATGGTATCACCAGCATACCTGCCATCCTGTTCATCAAGGGCGGCCAGGTAGTTGACAAACAGGTAGGTGCTGCTCCCAGATCAGTACTGGAAAAAAAGATTCAGTCACACCTGTAATAAAGATTTTAATAACGGACAGTAAAAAGCTCCGGGGATGCAATCCCGGAGCTTTTTTTGTAACTTCCTGTTACTAAAATTGTAACTCCATGCTTGACAGTACCCTCACCCGGCATATTGCTGAAGACGATCTGCAGGACCTGCTGGACCACACCTGCAAAGCCATTCCAAAAGAACAACTGCATCTGCCCGGCCCTGATTTTTTTGAAAAGGTGTTCATGAGCAGCAACCGCTCAGCACAGGTATTGCGCAACCTGGCAGCTATCTTCCACCATGGGCGCCTGGCCGGTACCGGTTATGCTTCCATCCTGCCGGTTGACCAGGATATTGAGCACAGCGCCGGCAGCGCCTTTGGCCCTAATCCCATCTATTTTGACCCGGAGAATATACTGAAACTGGCCCTTGAAGGCGGCTGTAATGCGGTGGCCACCACTTTTGGGCACCTGGCCCTGTTCTCCAGGAAGTATGCGCACCGCATTCCCTTCATCGTGAAGATCAATCATAACGACCTGTTTGCCTATCCCACCAAATATGACCAGATCCTGTTCGGCTCCGTCAAGAATGCCTGGAACCTCGGTGCTGCCGCGGTAGGCGCTACCATTTATTTTGGCAGCCCCGAATCATCCCGGCAGATCACGGAGATCGCGATGGCTTTTGAAGAAGCACACCGGCTGGGGATGGCTACCATACTCTGGTGCTATACCCGCAACCCGGCATTTGTAAAAGACGGAAAAGATTATCATACCGCTGCCGACCTGACCGGCCAGGCAGATCACCTGGGGGCTACCATACAGGCCGACCTGGTAAAGCAAAAACTGCCTACCCTCAATGGCGGTTTTACGGCGATCAGGTTTGGTAAAACACACCCGGCTATGTACGACCAACTGACCACTGATCACCCGATAGATCTTTGCCGTTACCAGGTGCTGAACGGGTATGCCGGACGAATAGGATTGATTAATTCCGGCGGTGAATCAAAAGGAGAAAAAGATTTGACGGAAGCGCTGCGTTCTGCCATCATCAACAAACGCGCAGGCGGCACCGGTTTGATCCTGGGACGAAAAGCCTTTCAACGCCCTTTCAAAGAAGGCGTAGCCTTATTGCAGGCGGTGCAGGATGTATACCTGGATAAAAACATCAGCATCGCTTAGCTGTAAACTATCGTATCAGTGTAAACGTTCCTTTCTGTTCAAGTACCTGCGTCTCTTTTCCGAAGTAGGCATAACGCACTACATATACATAGGTGCCCATGGGCTGCAGCTGGTTTTTGAAGCTGCCGTCCCAGCCGCGGGTAACATCATCTGCCTGAAAGACCAGCTGGCCCCAGCGGTTGTATACCTGCAAGCTATATACGGACACACCTTTTGCCTTTACACGGAACAGGTCATTATTACCGTCAGCATTAGGTGAAAAAGCGGTGGGCACAAAAAGGGAACGGTCATACGAGAGATAGATGGTTACCGTATCTGCCGCTATACAATTCTGGCCGGTAAGGGTATTAACGATATAACGGGTAGGCTCCAGGGGTTGCGCCACAGGTGTTGCACAATTGGCGCAGCTCAGGCCAGTGGCCGGCGTCCAGACATAGTCAGGCGCATTTATGGCCACGAGCTGGATATGTTCTCCGATGTTAATAGTAGTATCGTTGTTCAATATCCTTAAAGGAGGAAGATCGGTATTACTGAGTGTGAGCAGCGTATCAACACTACAGCCGTGCGCATCATCCACACGTAACGTATAGTTACCGGCAGCCAGGTTATTCCAGGATTGTGTGCCGCTTAGGGTATTATTCCAGTAAACATCATAAGGCGCTGTACCTCCGCTTAAGGCAAGTGTTACACTTCCGTTGCCGCGATTACATAATTCGTTCTGCTTTTCTATATCCATCGTGACGCCTTCCGGCGCTGTAAGCCTTACCTGCTGACTGTCTATACATACACTGTTACGCGTATATACCGTGTAATCTCCTGCAGGAAGATTGCTGAAACTATTCACCGGCTGGAAGGGCTGGCCTTTCAACGCATATTCAAAAGGCGGCTGCCCTTGCAACACCTGGATGGAGATCATACCATCTGACAGATCATAACAGCTGGGCGCAGCAGCGCTGGCCGTCATGTCAAGGAACCGGGTTGGATCTGTCTGAACAGTCACCGATTGCGACACTGCACATCCAAGCTGGTCCTCTACCCTGGCTGTATAGGTAGCGGCCGGCAGATTACGGAAAACATTACTGACGGAAGGGCCGGCGGCATCCAGGTAATAACTGTATGGCTGTGCGCCGCCTGATACATTCAGGGTAATGCTACCGGTAGGATTATTACAGTCGATGGTAGTGGCGATGGGCGATAGCTGCATTACCTGGTTCATGTTCACTACAATATCGTCGGAAGCGGTGCATGCGCCATTGCTGACCTGCACGCTGTAGGTGCCGGATTGATTTACCGTGATCTGCTGCGTGGTAGCGCCATTGCTCCACTGGTAGGATCTGAAACCGGCGGGCGCATTCAATACAACGCTTGCACCGTCACAAACTGTGGTATCAGCTCCCAGGTTCACTTTCGGCGAGTCTACCACAACGATGTTCTTACAGAAAGCGCTCTGGGTGGGTAATGATTCATCTGCCAGCAGGTTAATGGTATAAGTACCCGGTTTGCTGTAGGAGAACACCGGTGGTTGCTGCTGTGTAGAAGAGGGCACGCTGGCATCGTTACAGCTGCTGAATACCAGCCTTGCCAGGGTGTTGTTATCCGCATTGGTAATAAATGCATACAGGCTGTTGCCTTCCCTGAAAAGGGTGGAGATGGAGTGCGGGAAGCTCAATGCACCAGCGGGGGTTGACAGCTTAACACCAGACAGGCCGCCAGGCAGCTGGCTGTTAAGCCCGTTCCTGAAATCTATCCTGCTGATGCTGTTATCAAAGTGATTTACTACCACTGCATACATGTTTCCGCAATCATGTAACACCGTAAGGTCTCTTGGCCCGTTCAGTACATTGTCCGGGTTACCCAGGTTGACCGCGGTAGGCGTATTGGCCAGAGAAGGACCGAAGTCCATCCTTGTCAGTGTATTGGAATACTCATTGGGAACGAACACAAACCAGTTGCCGTTATCTTCCTGGGCAAATATCCCCGTGGGGTGATCAAAGTTACCGATATTACCCAGGTTGGTGGCCACAGGCGGATTATTGAACGATGTACCAAAATCAAAACGGACAATGGTGTTGTTGTAAAAGTTGACCGTGAAACCGTACCAGTTATTGTTTTGTTTGGCAATAAAGAGATCAATGGGAAAATCCAGGTTGCCGATATTACCCCAGTTGGTTGGTACGGGCGAAGGGTTGGCCAGGGAAGCGCCAAAATCCAGTTTCATCAATGAACCCGAAGCCGGCGTGTTGCCACCGCAGACCAGGATATGCCAGCCATCCGCATCCTGAACGATCTGCAGGCTTTCGGGATATGATGGCAACGCTCCTCCAAAATTACCCATGTCAGTGGCAACGGGCGTATTCAGCAGGCTATTACCGAAATACAGCTTTACAAGACTTTGTGTATGATTAGTAAAAAAGCCGTAGAAATCATTACCTTCTTTAGCAGTGGCTATGAACACGGGCACGTCCATTGTTCCGCCGGGGTTGCCGAGATTATCCAGCCGCGGCGGATTCAAAATACCACCGGAACAGAAGTTCCAGAACCAGGTGCTGGCCCCTGTAGTGGTATTGGTAATATTGACCGGCGCGCCCACGCAAACCGTATCCGGCGCGGTAAAACCGGCGACAGATACTATGGGCTTCTCCTTTACCAGGATATTCTTACAGAAGGCGCTTTGTGTGGGCAGCCCTTCATCCGTGATCAGGTTGACGGTGTAGGTGCCCGGCGCGTTGTAAGAGAAAGCCGGCGCCTGTTGTTGTGTAGAAGAGGGTATGCTGGAATTGGTACAGCTGTTAAACGCTACCCTGGCCATGGTATTATTGTGCGCATTGACAATGAATGCGTACATGCTGTTATCCACCCGGAACAAGGTAGATATGGAATGCGGGAAATCAAGTCCCTGGGAGCCCAGTGAAGTAGCGGCAACAGTGCTGCTGATATTCCCCTGGAAATCTATTCTCACCAGGTCGTCATTCGTTTCATTCACTACCAGGCCGAAGGACTTGCCACAATCCTGTATCACACAAAGATCGCGGGGCGCCTGCAGCAGGCCGCCGGGATTAGCCAGGTTGGTAACCGCAGGCGTATTAGCCAGGGAGCTACCGAAGTCAAGGCGGTTCAGTGAATTAGCTAAGCGGTTGGTCACAAATACGTGCCAGTTGCCGCTTTCCTGTATTGCGAATATACCGGTAGGATAATCCAGGAAATTGCCGGGATTACCCAGGTTAACGGCGGTGGGGGCGTTCCGGAAATCGGCGCCGAAATCGAAACGGGTAATGGTATTGTTATAGGCATTCACCGTAAAACCGTACCACTGGTTATTCTCTTTGGTAATGAACAGATCGTGCGGGTAGCTCAGGTTGCCCAGGTTACCCCAGTCTACCGCTACCGGCGCCGGATTGGTGAGCGAAGCGCCAAAGTCCACCTTCACGATCTTTGAATCAGGTAAGGGCGAACCCACCACCAGCACATGCCATCCGTCTGCATCTTCCACTACCTGCACACCTTCCGTATTGTAAGGTATCACACCGCCAAAATTCCCCAGGTTGGTAACGGTAGGCGTGTTCAGCAGGCTGCTGCCAAAATAAAGCCGGTACAGGTTAGGACTGGATGTATTGTTGTTGGTAAAGAAGGCATAGTAATCATTCCCCTCCCGGGCTGTCGCAATGAATACCGGGGCATCCATGCCCGTTATATAACCCAGGTTGGTGATGGCGGGCGCTGTATATACGTTACCGGAGCAGAAATTCCAGTAAAAGGTGCTGGCGCCGGGGCTGGTATTGACAAGTGTAACGGGCTCATTGACAAAGACCTCTGACGGACCTGTAAAGCTGGCTTGTGCAAAAACTGGTTGGGTAAAGCGACATAGCAGGGCACAACACAATGCTACCGCAAGGGATAATCTCATTTCTGGTAAGGGTTAATGTCCTCTTGTGATCGAACGAGCGAAGCTAAGCATAGTTTTAAAATTAAACAAATATGATAAATGCTTCATTTTGTGTGATTTTTGTTGTAAAATCTCCTGCGCAGGCAACAATCAATTGTTGAATAGCGTATTTTCCATTTTATTTGCTGCTTATTTGTAATCTATCTAAATATGTCCTTTCACTTATATAACCTGCTGCGCGGGGGAATAGGCATGATCTTCCTGGTGGGCGTTTGTTTCCTGCTCAGCAATAATCGCCGGGTAATTGACTGGAAACTGGTGGGGATGGGCATCTTTGCCCAGGTGATGTTCGCCATGGGGGTGCTGAACACCCGGATAGGCGACCAACCGGTGTTCTGGCTCGCCTTTGGGCTGATCATACTGTATGTGATCGTCAATCGCCTTAAACGCATTAAAGAGAAGCCCCTGCAAGCCGACGCATTGAGTATAGTGCTGGCCGTAGTTTCACTGCTGGTGTTCTTTTTCGGGGTAGTGCGCAGCGGTGAATACCCGCTTACCAGGCTGTCTATCACCCTTAGCCTTTGCGTGATCTGGTTCCTGTTCTGGCTACTGTTCAGACGCGATAAGATAGAGGTCATCAAATGGACGATACTGGCCATTTGTGTGGTGCTCACCATCTCCGTATATGCCAAACTGTGCCCTTCAGATATTTTCCAGGTGATACTGTCGAAGGTATCCGGTTCCTTTGTAGACCTGATCAACCTGAGCCATAAAGGCACTGAATTTATATTCGGCAACCTGGCAGATCCCAGCGGTAACTGGGCATACATCTTTGCAGTACAGGTATTGCCTAATATCATCTTCTTTGCGGCGCTGTCCTCCATCCTGTACTACCTGGGCATACTGCAGAAGATCGTGTACGTATTTGCTTACCTGCTGAACAAGATGAAGATCTCCGGTGCAGAAAGCCTTTCTACCGCCGCCAATATATTCCTGGGCCAGACAGAAGCGCCGCTGATGATCCGCCCTTACCTGGAAGCCATGACCCGTTCCGAGATACTGTGTATCATGATCGGTGGTATGGCCAATACGGCCGGCAGTGTGCTGGCCGCCTATGTGGGCTTCCTGGGAGGCACTGATCCTGCGCAGCAAAACTATTTTGCCCTGCACATGCTCAGCCAGTCTATCATGAGTGCGCCCGCAGCCATCGTGGTGTCTAAGATCCTGTTCCCGCAAACGCATGGAGAGATCGTATCAAAAGAGCTGAAGGTACCCAAGGAAAAACTGGGTGATAACTTCCTGGACGCGCTTTCACTGGGTACTACAGACGGTCTGAAGCTGACCGTGAATGTGGGCGCCATGCTGCTGGTGTTCACCGCCCTGATGTACGTGGCCAATGCCCTGATGGGATGGGTAGGCGATATTACCAACCTGAATCCGCAGATCGCCAGTATTACCGGCGGACGTTATAGCGAACTGTCGCTGCAAATGATCCTGGGTTATGTATTTGCACCTGTGGCCTGGCTGATAGGCGTGGCGCAGCGGGACATCATCGCCATCGGGCAGCTGCTGGGCGAAAAGACCATCCTGAACGAATTCGTCGCATACATCACCCTTGGCAAAATGAAGGCCGCCCATGTGATCCAGGATCCTAAATCCTTACTGATAGCTACCTATGCCCTATGCGGCTTCGCGAACTTTGCATCTATTGGTATACAGATCGGCGGTATCAGCCAGCTGGCGCCTAACCAGCGCAGAAACCTGACGGAGCTGGGCGTAAAAGCGCTGATAGGCGGAACGATCGCGTGTTTGATGTGCGGGTGTATTGCGGGGGCGCTGATGTAACAGCTGTTAGCAATTAGCTGGTAGCCGCTAGTAGCTAACAGCTAGTGGCTAAAAGCTAGTCTTTCATCGATTCATAATACAGGTTTCCCGTTTTACGTTGTATCTTGTATTAAGTAGATAGTAACTTAAAAAAACAGAAACTATTGCGCACGTTTACCCTGGTATTCCTATGCTTAGTGTATCTCTTACCGGTGCAGGCCCAACGTACCTGCGCCACGGAAGAAGCTATCCGTAACAAGATCAAGGAATTCCCCTTATTACAGCTTAAGCGCGATGCCATAGAAAAACAAATGGTGTCCGGCGTTTTGCTCAGCAAACAACAACAGCTTTTCCGTATTACAGCAGGGCCTACTGTGACCATTCCGGTGGTAGTGCATATCGTACTGCCAGATCCCTCTGTTGTGACAGATGACCAGGTATATTCACAGCTGGCGGTGCTCAATGAAGATTATACCGGCGCCAACCCGGACACCAGCGCCGTACCGGCTCCCTGGAAGGCGCTGATCGGCAATTCAGGCATTAATTTCTGCCTGGCGCAGCGTACACCCGACGGAGATCCGTCTACCGGCATTGTACGTGTCAGCAGCACGCATGAGGCCTTCGATGCCAGCTTTAATTCCGCCTATGAAGTAAAATATTCCGCCAGCGGTGGTTCAGATGCCTGGGATGCCAGCCGCTATCTCAATATCTGGGTATGCGACCTTTCCCGTGGCTACCTGGGCGTAGCTACCCCGCCGGATAATACCTTCCCCGATGCAGAACAGGGCGTAGTGATCCTCTACAGCGCCTTCGGCACGGTAGGCAGCGCCGCAGGTGATTTCAAGGGAGGGCGTACATCCACCCATGAAATAGGCCACTATTTCGGATTGCGCCATATCTGGGGAGACGATGACGGTACCGGCAGCACCCCACGTTGCACCAGCGACGACGGTATTGACGATACCCCGCTGCAGGGCGCACGTACCTATAACTGCCCTACCTTTCCGAAAACAGATGCCTGCACCAGCACTTCGCCGGGCATCATGTTCATGAACTACATGGATTATACAGACGATGCGTGTATGCACCTGTTCACTGCCGACCAGGCGATCCGTATGCGCTATGTGCTGGATAATATCCGCGCTTCCTTACTGAGCTCCGACGGCTGCACACCTGTGAACATGAAAGCCAACGACGCCGCCGTGGCCACGATCAACACGCCCCTTGGACAGATCTGCGACGCCGGCTTCACGCCCAACGTAATGCTGAAAAATAAAGGCGCCCAGCCGCTGCGCAGCGCACAGATCACCTACCGTGTAGATGGCGGCGCTGTCCAGACCTATAACTGGACCGGCAACCTGCTAAGCCTGCGGCAGACCAGTATAACATTACCGGCGGGCAATACCGGTCCGGGTACACATATCATCACCGCTTACACCTCGCTGCCCAATGGCGTAGCCGACGAGGCGCCGGAGAACGATACCGCCATGGCGGAATTCCGCTACTTTACACCGGCTACCCTGCCCCTGGTACAGGGATTTGAAAGCTCCGTATTCCCGCCGGAAGGTGGCTGGGATCTCTGGAACCCGGATAGAAGCTTTACCTGGGAACTGAACCGCGACGTTGGCAGCAAGAGCAGCCAGTCTATCGTCATGCGGAACCTGGGATATGCCACCAATGGCGCGATAGATGACCTGTATTCGCCTGTGATCGATGTACAGGGTTACGACTCCGTATTCCTGTTCTTTGACGTAGCGGCGGCCGTACAAAGCGGCCCGGGCTCCTCAGAGCCCTGGGACTCCCTGCAGGTGCTGATCACTACCGACTGCGGGCAAACAATGGACAGCGTATATGGTAAATGGGGCTATAACCTGGTTACCCACGCCATTCCCACTTCCGAAGAATTTGTGCCTACCGCCGCCGAATGGCGCCGGGATTCAGTGAACCTTACCCGCTTTATCCCATCCGGGAAATTCAGGGTAGTGTTCAGGAACATTTCCAACTATGAGAACAATATCTACCTGGATAATATCAACATCATTGCCAGAGCCGATAATCCCTACCTGAAAGACCAGGGCTTTACAGTGACGCCGAACCCCACGCAGGACAAGGTACATGTTACCTTCTATGGCGCCCAGCAAGACCTGGAGGGGGTAGCCTTGTACAATACGCTTGGACAGCGCATCGCCTACCAGACCGGCGATGGCCTTGACAGCAACAACCGCATCACCTTTGATTTGGTAAATGCCCCAATTGGTGTTTACTTTGTGAAATTAATTTACAGGAACAGGGCAAAGACCGTTAAAATAATCAAAGTACAATGAGACGAACCGACCATCCTGCCGTACAAACCTTGCTGCAACAACCCAGCCTGGATACCGATCTTAAACGTATTGGAGAAAAAGTACTGGCGCAACAGCGCCTGACGCCGGAAGAAGGGCTGACCCTGTTTGAAAAGGGAGAAGCCGGCTTTGTAGGCGCACTGGCCAACCAGGTGAGAGAACGACTGCACGGGCATAAAACCTACTTCAACCGCAATTTCCATATAGAACCTACCAATGTCTGCGTTTTCGCCTGTAAGTTCTGTGCTTACTCCCGCCTGTACAAGAACCGGGAAGAAGGCTGGGAACTGAGCATAGACCAGATGCTGGACATTGTAAAACGCTATGACGGCCAACCGGTTACCGAAGTACATATCGTAGGCGGCGTACATCCCAAGATGAACATGGAGTTCTTTATGGAACTGATGCGCAAGATCAGGGCACACCGCCCGGATCTGCATATCAAGGGCTTTACCGCAGTAGAGCTGGATTACATGTTCCGCAAGGCCAAGGTAAGCACCGCAGAAGGCATGCGCCTGATGCACGAAGCCGGACTGCAATCCATGCCCGGCGGCGGCGCCGAGATCTTTGCTCCGGAAATACGCGCACAGATCTGCCATGATAAGGTAGATGCCGACGGATGGCTGGAAATACATAAAACCGCCCACCAGCTGGGCATGGTTACCAACGCTACCATGCTGTACGGCCACATTGAAAACTACAGTCACCGTATCGACCATATGGAACGCCTGCGCCAGCTGCAGGATGAGACCCACGGTTTCAACACCTTCATCCCCCTGAAGTTCCGCAATAAAGACAACGAGATGTCCAACATACCCGAATCTTCTATCGTAGAAGACCTGCGTATGTATGCCATTGCCCGTTTGTACATGGATAATTTCCCGCACCTGAAAGCCTACTGGCCGATGCTGGGAAGAAGCACCGCGCAGCTCACCCTTGCCTTTGGCGTGAATGACCTGGATGGCACCATTGACGACACCACTAAAATATATTCAATGGCCGGCGCTGAAGAGCAGCATCCTTCACTGAGCACCGCAGAACTGGCCATGCTGATCAGGCAGGCGGGCAGAAGACCGGTGGAGAGGGATACAGTGTATAATGAGATAAAAGACTATACGGAAGTTGTTGAATAAAGTTGACAGTTGTCAGTTGTTAGTTGTCAGTGATTGAAGCCATTTAGAACTTCATATTCAGTCACTGACAACTAACAACTGATAACTGATAACTGATAACTATACCGGATACTCCCACTCTCCCCTATACTTCCGCTGCAATAGCTTATTCGCTTCCTCATCGTTTTTAATCAATTCTTTTTCCCCATCCCATTCTATACTACGGCCCAGCTTATACGAAACCATGCCCAGGAGGCTCATATTCGTAGAGCGCTGCCCAATGGCGATATCACACACAGGAAGGCGGCCCTGCTGAACGGATTCTATAAAATCAGCCCAGAGCTCAGGAATATTCTGATCATCGGGTTTGTGCAGCTTGGGCGCTTCATGAAGGATAGCGCTGTTCTTATTGGAAGGGTAAAAAGTCCAGCCGTCCAGCCAGCCCATATGAAAAGTGCCTTCAGTGCCGTAGAAATAGCAGCCTACATTGGTCCTTTCCGCTTCATTGGCGCCGTACAGGCGATGCTCCCAGGTGGCGGTGAAGGACTCAAACTCAAAGACCACGTTCTGTGTATCGGGAGCGTCTGTATTGTCTTTCCTGATAAAGCGGTCAGCAGAAGAGAAGATCTTGCGGGGATACTTTTCTTCTGTCCACCAAAGGATCTGATCCATCCAGTGGATGCCCCAGTCGCCCAGCTGGCCATTGGCATAATCCAGGAACTGCCGGAAGCCTTTGGGATGGATAGCGGGGTTATAGGCCCTTAAAGGAGCAGGGCCGCACCACATGTCCCAGTTCAGCTCGGGCGGAGCGGCTTCGTCGGGCACCAGCTTACCGGCGCCTCCTCCGTAGTGTACAAAAGAGCGCACCATGCCTATTTTCCCCAGCTTACCGGAACGCAGGAATTCAATACCGGACTTATTATGCGGAGAAACCCGGCGGTGCGTACCTACCTGTACAACCCTGTTATAGCGGCGGGCGGCTTTCACCATGGCTTTACCTTCATTGATGGTGTGGCAGATCGGCTTTTCAACATATACATGGGCGCCCTGTTGCATGGCGGCAATGGCAATCAGCGGATGCCAGTGATCGGGTGTCGCAACGATCACGATCTCCGGCTTTTCTTTATGCAGCAGCTCACGGTAGTCCGTATACGTTTTGGGCCGGTCTGATGTGAGGGTATTGATCTCTTTCTGCGCGGCGGCCAGCTGCCGCTGGTCTACGTCACAAAGGGCTACCAGTTTGCAGCCACCGTGCTGCAATGCGGCGCGGAGGATATTGGTGCCCCACCAACCGGAACCGATGAGGGCCAGTTTATAGGCGGCAGTGCGTTTTAAGGACGGAAGCAGCGGAAGCGCGGAATAGGTAAGGCCTGCCTGGGCTGTGGCCTTGAGGAAATCTCTGCGATGCATATGCGTGGAATTTTAAAATAATAAGTTAAAAATAAAAAAGTAAAAAAGTAAATGCAGCGGGTCGCTTTAGGGCTTTTGCCTTTTGCTTTTTTCTTTTTTACTTAACTTCAGGGTCATGAGACCTTTAAAAATGCTGTTTACAAGTTCCAAATGGCTGTTTAACGTCGCCTTTTGCGTATATATAGCGGGCTGCGGCGACCGTTCCGGCAGCAGCTCCAACACCGCTACCACTGGTACAGATACCGCTTCCAGCGCCAGCACCGTTACGGATGCAGGCCCTAAATTCACCAAAGAAGGGGAACTGTATTTCATCAGCAAGGTCAGCAATGACACGATCCGCAAGATAGACGTGGAACTGGCCGAGACAGACGATGAAAGGGCCAAAGGCCTGATGGACCGTAAATCCATGTCGGACGACCAGGGCATGCTGTTCATTTTCCCGACAGCGGAAGAGCAGTCTTTCTGGATGAAGAATACTTATATTTCCCTGGATATTATCTATGTGGGCGAGGACAAGGAAATTGTTTCCGTCCGCAAATATGCTACTCCCCTTTCAGAAGAAAGCCTGCCTTCGTTTAAGAAGGCTATGTATGTGGTAGAGGTGAATGCAGGATTTTGTGATAAGTATAAAGTGGCGTACGGGGATAAGATTGCGTTCACGAAATTATAAACTATTGTTTGAGGTTTGAGGTTTGAGGTTTGAGGTTTGAAGTTTGAAGTTTGAAGTTCGTTAGATGTTAGAGGTTGAGGACAAGTAAGCTTTAACGGCATACCTGCTCTGAACCTGAAACCTTTAACGAACCTCAAACCTCAAACCTCAAACCTCAAACCTCAAACCTCAAACCTCAAACCTATTTCAACTCCTCCACCGTAAACGACTTTTGCCTTCCCTTATACTGCTGCCGCACGTTCTGTACATCCTTCTCCGTTACCTTCTCTGCACGGTTACTCCAGGCATTGCGGATAAAGCTGACCACCTGGGCGATATCGCCATCGGAGAACTCGTCGTTATTACCAATACCAGGCATATCGCCGCTGATCTCAGGCGCTTTATACACTTTACCATTTACAGGTACAGGGCCGCTGAGGCCATATAATACGATAGAAAGCAGCTTGTTCTTATCACCGTTCACCCACTGGGACTGGTTCAGCGGCGGGGCCAGCGACTGGATACCTTCGCCGTCTGCACCATGGCAGGTCTGACAAACGGTTTTGAAGATCATGGCGCCGCGGGGATATGCTTTTACGAGGCCCTCCTTCATTTTAGCATTGCGCTGGTTAACAATATCTTTCAGTACTTTCTTTAAACGGCGGTTGATGATCAGCGTGGTGTCCGGGTTCCATTTGGTCACCTGGTCCAGCAGCTCCTGTTCATGTCCGCTCATATTACCGATGAGGGCATCTGCCACGTACCGGTCGTTCGGATAGGCATGCAGCAGCTGCGTTTGCAGCTGTGCCACCGCGCCGGGATTGATTGGCTTCAGATAAGGCAGCAGCATGGCGATGGAAGGCGCCAGCAATACGCTTTGCTGCAGGGGAGTAATCAGCGCCAGCACCTTGCCGGCCTGCTGCGGAGTGATCACTGCAGGCATTGCAGCCAGCGCCTGTACACGCAGATATGGATTATTGTTGCGCAATACGGTTTCTATATCCGTTAGCTGCAGTTGTCCGAGGCCTTCCAGTGTCCAGAGGGCATGGAGAATGCCCCAGGGACTACCTTCCCGCTTCAGCCTTTCACGCAGCTGCGGTGTTAGTGTAGTATAACGGTTGTCTACGATCAGCTGCTGCGCCCTGTCGCGTATCCAGCCGTTAGGATGATCCAGTAAGGGCAGCAGCGCGGCGGGATCCTGTGGTAACGTTACTGCCTGAACGTTTTTAGCGTTGGCAGGGATCACCCGGTAGATGCGGCCGCAGTTCAGCGGATCAGTAAGATTTCTCGTTTTGATCTCCTTACGCAGGTAAGGTGTGAGGTAAGTTTTATGCTGGATGATGCCGCGGTACATATCAAGGATGTACAAGGCGCCGTCAGGGCCTGTATAAAGGTTCACCGGGCGGAAACGCTCATCTGTGCTGGCCAGGAACTCTTTGCCTTTATAGGCCTGCCGGCCGTGCACAATATAGCCGCTGTCTGTAAGCACATTGCGTTTGATCAGGTTCGCAGAAGGCTCTGCCACAAAGGCGTTGCCTTCAAAGCTCTCTCCGAGCAGACCGCCCCTGTAGATGAGGGGACCGCAGGCCGCGGTGAAATTTACCAGGCGAAGGCTATCGTCCAGCACACCTTTCATATACCCGCGGTTTACGCCGGGTGTGGCGCGGATGGGATATACCCGGTTATCGGGCACAATATGCTCATCGAAACCGGCTACGTTCCGTTGCCGGGGGTTCTCCGCTCCCAGTCCCGGACTGAAATAATCTCCCAGCAGGTTCTCCGAATTGTTGTTATAGAACAGGCGCCCGTAGTTATCCTGGCTGATGCCCCATTGGCCGCGGAAATGGGTATGCCCGATCAGCCACTTATTGCCGGCCTTACGGTAACGCTTATCCGATTTGGCGTTATAGATCCAGTTGTCCATAGCGCGGAACAAACCGTTGGGCTGATGCTCCACGTTACCGCCTTCGGTGTATTTATCGTCTACCAGTGTCTTTTTCCCCGGGACATCGTTATTGTTCTCTATAAACCAGAGCCTGGGCGGCTCCGCTACCAGCACGCCGTTCTCCACCAGGCAAATTGCCCTTGGCAGCACCAGGGAGTCCAGGAATACTTTGCGGCTGTCTACGGTGCCGTCATGGTTGCTATCTTCCAGGATCACGATCTTGCCGTTCTTCATGTCTTCTCCCGCGCCGGTGGTATCAGGCATGTATCCCATCATTTCCACCACCCACATACGGCCTTTGTCGTCAAAGGTCATGGCTACGGGTACAAATACCTGGGGCTCTGCGGCCACCAGTTGCACCTGCATGCCTTCTTCCGTCTGCATATGCTGCAGGGCGGTTTTAGCGTCTAATACAGGGGATTCTTTGTATTTCTCCCGCATGGCGAGAGAATCTCCCTTTTCCTCATTATTTGTAGTGGATTTGTTGGGTTGACAGGATAATATCAATAGGGCGCCTGCCATCAAGCGGTAGATTCCGGACCAGTTTTTCATTCCTTTTGCAACTCTTTTAAATCGATTGCAACTAAAATAATGTACAGCCGGGGAAAATTCAAATATAAAAAGGATGAGAGGCAATAACTAGCTGCTAGCTGCTCGCTACCAGCTACTAGCAATAAGCTACCAGCCACAAGTGTCAAGCCGTAAGCTAAAAGCTCCCAGCTGCAGGTTTGGGTCAAGCTTTTGGGCCAGACACTGCTATGCGGAAGCTTACTACTAGCAGCTAGTAGCTAGTAGCTAGCTGCTCGCTACCAGCTACTAGCAATAAGCTACCAGCCACAAGTGTCAAGCCGTAAGCTAAAAGCTCCCAGCTGCAGGTTTGGGTCAAGCTTTTGGGCCAGACACTGCTATGCGGAAGCTTACTACTAGCAGCTAGTAGCTAGTAGCTAATAGCTAGTAGCTAGCTGCTAAACTTCAGCTCAAAGCTGGTGCCTTCACCGGGGATGCTTTTGAAGCTGATGGTGCCGCCCAGCAGCTCCGTATAGTGCTTAACGATATTCAGTCCGAGACCAGTGCCCTGGATGCTCATGGCATTGCTGGCGCGGAAAAAGTCGCTGAAGATCCTTTGCTGATCTTCATAGGGGATACCAATACCGTAGTCTCTTATTGTGATGGTAACGTTGTTGTCTGATGCAATGGTGCGCAGGTCTACCGGCTGGTTCTCGCCGGAGTATTTGCTGGCGTTGGAAAGAAGGTTCAGCATCACGTGGCGCAGTATTTTCCGGTCCTGTATGATGTCGGTTTCACCGGCGTGCACATATCTCACTTTCTGCCCTCTTTTGAAGGTGCCGGTGATCTCATCCACGAGCTCTTCCACAAAGGCCGGCAGGCTGAATGTTTCGCGGTAGGTTTCGGCTTTGCCCTGCTTCAGCTGGTCGTTAGCCAGGAAGTCGTTCAGCATGCCGGTAAGGCGGTCTACAGACGATTTAATGCGCTGCAGGTGTTTGGCCTTTTTCCCCTCGCTGTCCTCCCCTATTTGCTGTTCCAGCAGGAAGGCGCTGGAGAGGATGGCACTGAGGGGCGTTTTGAGCTCATGGGAGGCCATGGACACTATCTGGCTCTTTTTGACATTTATTCTCTTCTCGCGTTCCAGGGAATCGAGCAATTCCTGGGTACGTTCATTGACCCGCTGCTCCAGTTCGTTGTAAACGTACACATTCTCCATGTTCACCGCGGTAATGTCTGCCAGGGATTGCAGGAGGCTTATTTCCTCTTCTGTAGGAACATGCCTGTGCGCCCAGTAGTTACCGATAGCGGCAATAGGATCCATGCTTCTTACCGGCACCATGACCAGGCTTTTTACGAAGGTAGGACGGTAAGCATCGATGGGTATGCGGCTGTCCTCGTAAATATCTTCTATAATAGCCGGTTTACGGTTCAGCATGGCCCAGCCGCTGATGCAGCTGCTCATGGGAAAGCGCTGTCCTTTCCAGAGCGGGGCGATGGCGTCTTCATCTGCATAATAACACATCCCATTGTCCCGCAATACAAAGGTGGCGCCATCTGCGCCGGTAAGACGGCGGGCAGCGGAGCGAACGATGCGCATAACGGCATCCAGGCTGCGGGCCAGCGATAGTTCCTGTACTGCCCCTACGAGGCATTTCATCGTCTGATTGTCGGAAACCATTGGTAGTACTGACATAATCCTAAGTGTGCTTATCAGTAATATACTAATTTTTTAACACAAAAACCGCTCAGGGCAAGGAATTCCCACAATTATGCCATGAGTCTAAGCGCCTCCTGGCGGACCGATCCGTTTGTAGTAAAGGATGGTAGCAGTCAGGCCGCCGTGTGGTTTAAGGGCATAGTCGGGAATCTCGCCGGCCTTCAGGTATCCCAGCTTCTCATAGAAGCCGGCAGCGCCTTCATCAGCCGCGGTATCCAGGTTGATGAGTGTTTTACCCCGCTCAATGGCAATGCGTTCTGCCTCAAGGGCTAAAGCGCGGGCAATGCCTTTATTCCGGTGCAGGATGCGGGTCATCATCTTGGCGATCTCGGCCCGGTGGGGCTGATTAGGAGGGCAATCCAGCAACAGGGTAACGGTACCCAGCAGGGTTTCGCCTTCCAGCGCACCCAGTACAACGCGTTCTCCGCGGGCGGCAGCGGCCAGGGAGTTTTCCCAGAAGGCAATGGCCTGCTGCGGCGCTAATGGGTGCATAAAACTGACGGAGCCGCCGTTGGCGACGGTTTCAATGAGCAGGTCTGCCAGCGCGGCAACGGTCTGCGGATGCGGGTACAGCGGTTGAATGGTAAAGGTGTGAGTCATAGGAAGGCTAAAATACTAAGTTTTGTTATCCCTTCATCACCTTCACCCCCTCCGCCGCCAGTGCCTTTTGCTGCGCCCGGGAAATCCCCTTATCCGTAAGCAGGTAATGGAACAATGACAGCGGCGCAAATTTAAAGTAACTATCCTTCCCTATCTTAGACGCATCGCAAAGCAGGTACACCGTATCCGCATTGCTGCTCATCGCCGTACTGATACCCGCTTCTTTTTCACTGAAAGCAGTCAACCCGCTTTCTACTGATAAGCCATCTACCCCAATAAACGCCTTTGCCGCATGGTAGCTCTCAATATGCCGGATGGCCTGCCAGCCATGTAAAGCTTTCCGCTCCTGGTCCAGCTCCCCTCCTATTAAATTGATAGTGATATCCGGTATGTGTATCAAAGCCGACAGCACCGGGAGGGAATTGGTAATGACCCGGATGCCAGGGATCTTTTGCAGGTGTGGGCACATACAAAACACCGTGCTGCCGCAATCCAGGAAAATAGTATCCCCGGGCTGAACAAGGGAAGCTGCCAGCTTTCCGATCTGCTGCTTCTGCTCCTGCGCGGCTGCGGCTTTGTCTGTAAAAGCAGGAAACCGCGGGCCTGTCTCCGGCTTCATGGCCCCGCCATGGGTCCTGATCAGTAAGCCTTCCGCCGCCAGGCGCTGCAGATCGCGCCGCATGGTTACGGGCGATATATCCAGCTGGTCCGACAACTGCTGTACGTCCATATCGCCTGCGTCTTCCAGTGCCTTCAATATCTTTTTCTTTCTTTCCGGGTATCCCATAAAATAATAAGTGCTATATTTGATCAAATTAATCAAAAACGATCAAATCTAATCATTTTATATGAACCCTGCTATTAAGATCACAAAAGAAGAGCTGCTGTCTGATAACTGGTACCTCCTGAAAAAGATCAGCTACAATTACCAGCGCCCGGGTGGCCCCATCAAGTTACAGGAGCGCGAAGTATACGACAGGGGCAACGGCGCCGTCATCCTCCTATACCACCCTGAACAGGAAACTGTTATCCTTACCCGGCAGTTCCGGATGCCCACTTATGTGAACGGCAATGCAGACGGTATGCTGATAGAAGCCTGTGCAGGCCTGCTGGACAATGACCGCCCCGAAGCAGCTATCAGAAGAGAAGCGGAAGAGGAAACCGGCTATAAAGTGAGAGATGTGCGCAAAGTGTTTGAAGCCTATATGTCGCCCGGATCAGTAACAGAGATCCTGCACTTCTTTATAGCGGAGTATTCCAAAGAGATGCAGGTAAATCATGGCGGCGGCCTTGAACAGGAGCAGGAAGATATTGAAGTGCTGGAAGTGCCTTTTGAAGATGCGCTGGCAATGGTAGACCACGGGAAGATCCGCGACGCAAAAACCATCATGCTGCTACAGTACATGGAACTGCACGGCATCCTGTAAAAAAGAAGCCCTCCCGGCTTCTGCAGCGGAAGGGCATAGGGCACATAGGGATATATAGGAATACTACTTTGTCATTTGAAAAGGTGCAGCACCAGGTTCAGCTCAAAAGTACCGTTGGTATAACTGCTTAAACCGGAGGTTTGCGAATTATAAGTGAACTGCACGCCTGCTGTCGACTTGTAATTAATACCGGCGCCGGCGCTGAAGCTTTTAGAAGTATGATACATACCGAAAGCGTTCAGGAGATGATCGAGAAAAACGAAATTGGCGCCGGCGTCTATGATATTGTCATATCCTTTTACACCACGAAAACATACTTTAGGCTCAATAGACGTCAGCTGTTCCCCTGTTTCAAATTTATACGCCGCCGCGCTAAAGAACAGGGCACGGTTGATGCCCATATCTTCCGACTTATTATCAACGAAGCTGACCAGGTTAGGCAGGGATGCCTGCAGCGTAAGGCCGTTGCGGGTGAATGCCATACCGAAATCGCTTTCAAAATAGTTATCCCGGCGGTTATAGGCGCCGATAGATGGATCCATGATATCGCCGTTCACGGCTTTTGTATCCAAACGGCTTGCGATGAAAGCAGCAGATAAACCAAAGTGCAGCACGCTGGCGCCTTCAGCGCTTAAAGGCAGGTGATAAGCATAGGTAAAGGCCAGCTTGGTATTGTTCAGCAGGCCGGCTTTATCGTTATAGATATTCATGCCAATGCCTACACGTTTTCCCAGCATATAATCCGCTGTCAGCGCTTTGGCTTCCGGCGCCCCGGAGATAGCCGACCATTGTTTCTGGTAGGCAGCATAGATATGCAGACCGGTATCTATACCTGCCATAGCCGGGTTGGCCATGTACTGATCCAGGAAGTATTGCGCCGCCAGTGGTTCATACAGCGTGGCCGGGTTACCCAGGCTTTGCGCCGCTGCGTGAAAGCTGCTGAACGCAAAAGCGCACAGCAAGGTTATATAACTGATATATCTCTTCATGATCTGCATTTATTTGTCGAGGATGATAGTAATGAAGCCTTTGAACTTCGGTTTATTCTCACCCAGGTCTACGATGTAATAATAAGTGCCTTCTGCCAGGGGCTGCCCGTTCACCTTACCATTCCAGTTATTGGCATAGTGCTGCTGGCGGTAGATGATACGTCCTGCACGGTCAAAGATCTGCACTTCGTTATCCGGGTACATGTCAATATTCTTTACCACCCAGAGATCATTTCTGCCATCGCCGTTAGGCGTAAGGATATTGGTGGCTTCCAGCCTGAAGTCTTCTTTCACCGTGATGGTGATCTCTTTCGTTACGCTGCAGGCTGCGGCGCCGCTGATCGTTACCTGGTAAGTAACGGTGGCCGCCGGCCTTGCGCTTACTTCGGCAGTATGCACGTTGTTCAGGCCTGTGGCCGGGCTCCATGTATAGCTGCTGCCGCCGGAAGCGGTGAGCTTTATAGTTTCTCCTTTGCTGATGGTAGTGTTGCCACTTACCTGTATATCTCCCACCGGCAGCGGGTTCACCGTTACATTCACAGCTGCAGAAGTGATGCCTGCACCGGGAGCGTAGATCGCTTTCACTGTATAGCTGCCGCTTTCATTTACTGTGAGTGACCGGCCTGAAGCACCCGGTACCAGGATACCATCGCGGTACCATTCGTATGCAGGCGCTACGCTCGATTGTAAGGTAAGGGTGTTACCGGCACAGAATGTGGTGCTGCCCTGCGGAGTGATCACCGGTGTGGTCCAGGCGTTCACCTGTATGGTTTGCGTTACCGAAGGCGCTGGTTCGTAGTTGTTATCCCCTGCCTGTGCAGCAGTAATAACAGCGCTGCCTGCAATGCCTACCTGGGCGGTATTGCCATTCAGGCTGATCACCTGGGTATTATTGCTGCTAAGTGTGACCGGCAGCCCGGAACTGGCAGTAGCAGTAAGCGTGAAATCAGGATCGCCCTGGTTCTTGTTCGCCGGCGCCGTGAAAGTGATCTGTTGTGCGGCGCGTGTAATGGTCAGCTGGCCATTTACATAAGTAATATTGTAATTGCTGCTGCTCAGGCCTGCCGGAGTGATAATATAAGCTCCCGCATTTACCGCACCTTGTGAAGTACCGGTGAATGTAAGGCTACCGCTCAGTGAAGCAGCATTGTCGCCATTCACAAAACCAGTATAGCTTACGCCCTTACTACCTGTATAGGCAGTGCCATTGTATGCCCGGCTATCATTCAGCGCGGTAACGGTGAGCGCCGCTTTGGCAACATTGAACGACTGTGTAGCCCGTGCTGCCGGTGAATAATCTGCATTGCCTGCCTGATCAGCGGCGATGGCCACCGTACCTGCACCGGTGATCGTAAGCGTGTTGCCATTAACGGTAGCAGGACCGCTTACTACGCTATAAGTCACCGCTAAACCACTGCTGCTGCTGGCGTTCAGTGTGAAGGCTGCATCGCCATAGGTTTTACCGGTGATAGCAGGGAAGTTAATGGTCTGTGCTGTCAGGCCTATTGTCAAAGTGCCATTGACAGTGCTGAAGATGTAATTGGCTGCGCTTAATGTACCGGCTGTGATATTGATCGGGTAAGTGCCTGTGCCGCTGCCAGTATTGGCAGTGGTGCTGAGTACCGGAGCGCCGCTTATTACACTGCTATTCTCATTATATACAAAACCGGTGATGGTATAGGTCAATGCCGGGTTATTGGCGCCAAAGACCTTCTGTTTATCATCCGCCCGCACGGTCAGTGTAGCCGGCGCTACCTGGAAGGTATTGCTTACGGCAGGGGCGGCGTTATAATTGGCATTGCCCGCTTGTGTGGCGGTTACGTTGATGCTGCCCGCACCGGTAATGGTAAGGGTATTACCATTGATGGTGGCAGGACCGGATGTAACAGTATAGCTAAGCGCTAAGCCACTGCTGCTGACGCCATTGAGCGTAATGGCAGGATCGCCGTAGGTTTTACCCGTGATAGCAGGGAAGCTGATGCTTTGTGACGCCTGGCCGATGGTCAGCGTGCCATTCACAAAGCTGAATGAGTAATTGGCTGCATTCAGGCTGCCTGCTGTAACTGTAATAGGATAAGCACCTGGCGTGCTGTTGGTAGTGGCGCTGGTACTGATATTGGCAGTGCCGCTTAACACGCTGCTATTCTCACTGTTCACAAAACCGCTCACCACATAATCCAGTGCAGGATTCGCCTGCAGGTAGATCCGGTTTTTATCGTTAGCGGTAATGGTCAGTACAGCTTTATTTACGGTAAAGGTTTGTGTAGCCTGCGCCGCTGCTGCGTAGTTCGCGTCGCCTGCCTGATCGGCGGCGATGGTAACTGTACCTGCTCCGGTGATCGTCACTGTGTTACCACTAACAGTGGCAGGACCGCTCAGCACACTGTATGTAAGCGCTAAGCCGCTGTTGCTGCCAGCGTTCAGTGCAAAAGCCGCATCGCCATATGTTTTGGCTGTAATAGCCGGGAAACTGATCGTTTGAGTGGTTTTGCTGATGGTCAGCGTACCGTTCACAACGTTGAAGGTATAATTGGCCGCAGCCAGGTTACCTGTTGCTACCGTGATCGGGTAAACACCCGGAACACTGTTGGTACCGGCAGTGGTACTGATGTTCGCTACGCCGCTGACTACACTGTTATTCTCATTATATACAAAACCTGTGATGGTATAATCCAATACAGGATTAGCCTGCAGATAGGTCTTGGTTTTATCGTTGGCGCTAACGGTAAGTACCGCCTTGCTCACGTTGAATGATTGCGTAGCCTGTGCCGCTGCGGTGTAATTGCCATCTCCTGCCTGATCAGCTGCGATGGTAACGGTACCTGTGCCGGTGATGGTAACCGTGTTGCCATTGATGGTGGCGGGACCGCTTACTACACTGTAAGTAACTGCCAAACCGCTGTTGCTGGTAGCGTTAAGGGCAAAGGCAGCATCGCCATATGTTTTATTTGTGATAGCAGGGAAACTGATCGTTTGAGTGGACCGGTTAACGGTCAGTGTGCCGTTCACAAAGCTGAAAGTATAGTTTGCTGCGCTGAGGCTTCCAATTGCCAGCGTGATCGGATACATACCCGGTGTGCTGTTAACGTCTGCTGTGGTATTAATATCAGCAGCACCGCTTACTACACTGTTATTCTCGCTGTTCACAAAACCGGTAATCATATAATCAAGTGCAGGGTTAGCCTGCAGGTAGCTCTTCATTTTATCGTTAGCGGTAACCGTAAGCACCGCTTTATTTACATTGAATGTTTGAGTAACCTGCGCCGCTGCCAGGTAGTTGGCATCGCCGGCCTGGTTGGCGGCGATCGTTACAGTACCTGCACCCGTGATAGTAAGCGTGTTGGCGGAGATGGTGGCAGGGCCGCTTATTACGCTGTAGCTTACGGTTAAGCCGCTGTTGCTGGTAGCGTTCAGTGTAAAGGCGGCATCGCCATATGTTTTATTTGTGATAGCAGGGAAGCTGATCGTTTGTGTTGACTGGTTTATCGTCAGTGAACCATTCACAAAGCTAAAGGTATAGTTTGCTGTGCTCAGGTTACCCGTTGCTACCGTGATCGGATAAGTACCCGGTGTGCTATTGATGTCTGCCGTTGTGTTGATGGCGGCAACACCGTTCACTACTGTGTTGTCTTCATTATATACAAAACCGGTAATGGTATAGTCCAACGCAGGGTTGGCCTGCAGGTACGTCTTCGCTTTATCATTAGCAGTAACAGTGAGCACCGCCTTATTCACATTGACCGTTTGCGTGGCCTGCGCTGCTGCCAGGTAATTGGCATTACCTGCCTGATCGGCAGCGATAGTTACCATGCCTGTACCCGTGATGGTAACTGTGTTACCGCTGATGGTGGCAGGGCCGCTTAGTACGGTATACGTTACTGCTAAGCCGCTGTTGCTGGTAGCGTTCAGTGCAAAGGCAGCATCGCCATATGTTTTATCTGTTATAGCCGGGAAGCTGATGGTTTGAGTTGATTGGTTCACCGTCAGCGTACCGCTTACAAAGCTGAAGGTATAGTTTGCAGCGCCCAGGTTACCCACTGCTACAGCAATCGGATAAGTACCCGGTGTGCTGTTAATATCAGCCGTTGTGGTAATATCAGCAGCACCACTTACAACACTGTTATTCTCACTGTTCACAAAACCGCTGATGGTGTAATCCAGTGCAGGGTTGGCCTGCAGATAACTCTTCGTTTTATTGTTAGCAGTGACGGTAAGCACTGCTTTGTTTACATTAAATGTCTGCGTTGTCTGGCTGGCCGCTGAATAGTTGCCATCTCCTGCCTGGTCGGCAGCGATCGTAACCGTGCCTGTACCTGTGATAGTCAGGTTGTTACCGCTAAGGGTGGCAGGGCCGCCTACTACACTATAGCTAACCGGCAAACCGCTGCTGCTGGTAGCGCTGACTGCAAAGGCAGCATCGCCGTATGTTTTGTCTGCAATAGCCGGGAAGCTGATGGTCTGCGGCGCCACACTCACCGATAAGGTGCCGTTGACAGGAATAACGGAGTATTTAACAGAGCTCAGGTCGCCGAGATTAGTAACGGTGATCGGGTAATTACCCGGCGAGCTGCTGGCATCTGCGGTGGTGCTGAGCTGCGGTATATCAAATATCGCGCTGGCGTCATCACCGTTCACAAAGGCATCCCAGGTATAGGTCAGTGCGGGGTTGTTCGTGCCATAAGGCCGCCCCTGGTTAGTGATCCTTAAGAAAAGATTGCGCTTGAATACCGTGAATGTATTGGATACAGGCGCTGCTGCCGTGTAATTTACATCTCCGGCCTGTGTGGCGGTGATCGTAACATTGCCACCGCTGGTGATGGTCAGCAGGTTACCGCTAATAGTAGCCGGACCGGATGTCACCGTATAGGTAACAGGCAAGCCGCTGCCGCTGGTAGCACTCAGGGTTAAAGGAGCAACACCGTATGTTTGATCGGCAATAGCCGGGAAGGTGATGGCCTGTGATGCCTGTGTGACGCTGAGTGTAGCCGGCACAAAGCTGAACGAATAATTGGCAGCGCTTAATGAGCCGGTAGCGATGGTGATCGGGTAATTACCTACCGGACTGCTGATATCCGCGGTAGTGCTGATATCTGCTACGCCGCTTAACACACTGTTATTTTCCCCGTTCACAAAACCGCTCACATCATAATCCAGCGCCGGGTTGGCCTGGTTATAGGGCCTCGTCTTATCTTTCGCAGTGAGGGTCAGCACCGCCTGGGCTACGATACATGTTTGCTGCACCTGCGGTGCTGCCGCACGGTTAGCATCGCCAGGCTGGTTGGCCGTCACGGTGATAGCTCCTGCACCGGTAATGGTCAGGATGTTCCCGCTAATGCTGGCCGGACCGGAAACACTGTACACGATAGGCAGCCCTGCATCTGTATTCAGCGTCAGTGTGACCGGTGCATCACCATAAGTAGCATTGGACGGCAGCGTAAAGCTGATGGTTTGCTGCTGCTGGGTAATGGTTAAAGTACCAGTTGCTGCAGAGAACACGTAATTGTTGCTGGATACACCGCTAAGGTTTGCCGTGATCTGGTAGGTGCCTACATCGCTGGTCTGCGTGCCGCCGTAAACAGCGGTTGGTGCGCCGGTGAGCACGCTGGCATCCTCGCTGTATGCAAAGCCGGTGTAAGTAAATGTAGCGGGGGGATTGGGACTGCCATACGGGCGGCTGACATCATCGGGCTTGATAGTCAGGAGCTTTTTACTAACTATTAAAGAACGTGTCAGCGGACCTGCCGGCAGATAAGTATTGGTAGCCGGTGCATTGGCGGTGATCGTTACGGTACCTACACCGGTGGTCTTGATCTTACCGTTCACGATCTGCGCCACGGCGGTGTTACCGGATGTATAAATAATAGTAGCGTCGCCGGTAGTAGTCGCTTTCGGATCAATGTTCTCATCGCCGTAGACCGCAGGCGCTAATGCCGGGAAAGTGAGCGTCTGTGCTATTGCCTGGAACTCATATGCGCCGAGGTCAATAATCGTGTTGCTGATCCGGGTTTGCCCTGCCAGGTCCAATGTGCCTGCCTGCGCTGCGTAACCGGAATTATTGGTTTGCGGATCGCCTTTATTAATACCGTAATTGGCAGTGGTAAGACGCAGATCGCCATTGGCGGGATCTGTATATGCTACCGCAGGCGTCGCCTGGTGGGTGGCTGTGTTAGTATAATACTGATCGTCCAGTATGGAATAATAGAAATTGTTTGTCCCGCCGGAGAAGTAGGTATCTGCCGGGCCACTGGTGGATGTATTTCCTGAAATGATGGTATTATAGGTGGTAAAGGTGCCGCCGGTCACGTACAGGCCTCCTGCCCCATTGACAGCACTATTGCCGCCGGCGGTAACGTTGGTTAGCTTTAAAACGCCACCATCCTGTGCGATAGCGCCCCCGCGGTCATTGCTCCTGTTACCAAAGAAAACACAGTTGCTCAGCGCTACATTTCCGGCGCCGCAGTATAGAGCACCCCCTCTTAAGCTGGCAGCATTTCCATAGAATTTTACATTCGTAATCGTGATGTCGCCAGAGGTACCCATACCACCTCCTGCGGAAGAAACGGCATTGCCGCCGGTAATGGTCACGCCATCCAGCGTCCGTTTGGTACTGGCTCCCACGGGAACCGTTAGCAGCTGGAAGCTGTTATTGCCACGGATGTCGGAAGCGCGTAACACGATACCGTTGGTCAGCACGTCATTGTTGTCTATATCACCGCTGAGTATAACCGGGTTGGCAGGAATATTCCGTGCGGCCAGCGTTGCCTCATTACCGGCAAAACCGCCATACACTGCAACATCCACCGGTATGCTGAATGTAGCAGCCTGGTTTCCGGAGGCCGTTGGCTTATAAGTGCCTTTGGCCACCCAGATCTGCTTAATGCCGCTGTTGGGAATGGCAGCCGCTGTAAGGGCATCGCGCAATTCAGCCAAAGGCAGGGACCAGCTGCTGCCACTGCCCGGTGTGGGAGACTGGTTATTAACGTATACAATCCCGTTAGCGTCGGGCACTATTACGGTAAGATCGCAGGAAGGCGTATTTTTCAGGTTGAAGGAGGATGGGAAGCTGGTTGAAAGCGTATAATCCTTATTCCATTTAGTGGTATCCTGGATCTCGCTGCGCAGTGAGCCAGGTACACCAAAGGTAGTACTGCAATTATATCTTGCATTCACTGCGTTAATGCTGGGAAAATCCAGCACGGCGCTTGTTGCCGGCTTTACGGAAGAAGATGAACTAAAATCGCAGACATCCACGGAGCTCTCCCAGGTTTTCCTGTTTACATTGATACCGCCTATAATGGTCGGTGCAGCCAGGCTGCCGGTAAATGCAAAGAGCTGATCGCCGGCAAGGCCCAGGCTGATCCATGCAGTATAAACGTCATTCTTGCTATTATTGGTGGTATTTACCCCGGTAACCGTCCCTATAGTAGCCGTGCGGGAATATTTACAGGAAATTACCACTTGCTTACCTGCCCTTATCACAGCTGAGCCGGAAGACCATTGTAATACACCGTCTGTTTGTGAGCCGCTGCCCGCGGAACAGGCCAGCGACTGGAAGCCGGAGCCTGTCCAGCCCAGGTCTGTAAAATAAATAGTGGTATTGGCCGGGCAATCACGGAGCAGTACAAACGAAAACGCATCGTTCTGAGTGCTGCCGGTGCTATTATCATCAAAGATATTGATACCGGTAAACACCAGGTCGCCGGCCCCAATGGCCTGCGCCTGTGCATAATGAATAGTACCGGTAAGCAAAAACAATAAGATTACAGTCCTATGTAAAAATAACTTCATAGCTATAGGGACACCTTTGGTATAAGAATAAATATTGCTATCAGGCACAGAGGTAGGTATTGAACCAACCTGTGCCCGGTATTATTGTCTTGTCATTTATTATTTCCTGCCAGATCGGGGCGGTATCTTCCACGCTGCCGGTTACTATCGGCTCAAGTATCTCGTTTGTCTGTACCAGCCATGCAGGGGCGATCATGTGGTGTGTGGCGGCATCCAGGTGCAGGGGCCCGCGGGGGCTACTGAACGTAACATCACTAAGGCCGGCCAGTATATCTCTGGCCCTGAAGCGGTGGCTGGCTGCTGTATTAAAAATATGCTCCAGGATCATCGCTGTATCCCAGCCATGCATAGCGGCCAGGTTGGCTTCACGGCCGCTGAATGAATAGAACTGTGATTTTAGTATGCGGTTGGCATCGTTATCCAGGGAAGATACCCAGGGTACGTAGCCGCTTATACGAAATGGCAATGCAAGCTCACCATATATGGCAGGCAATGTTTCATCCAGCAGCATAGGGCTGGCAAATACCTGTATATCTTTTGCGATAGCCGTTTGCTGTAATTGCTGCAGAAATAAATGCGCCAGCTGGCCATTGTAAAGGGCCAGCAATGACTGTACCTGCGGGTTAGCCTGCAGAAAATCATGAAGGGGAGCAGCGTTGAACTCCTCTGCCTTATACTGGCTCACAAAGTTATAGGCAATGCTGCCGCCCTGGTCTGTATATGATTGTGTAAACGCATGGCAGTGGGCATAGCCACCGTCGTAAAACGACGTACATACGGCTGCGTTATTTTCAAGGCCTGCGGCATATGCGCCGGTAAGGCGGCATTGAATAGTATTATTTAGCGTGTTGGAGAGCACGTTAGGATGCGGCTCCCAAACGTGTTTATATTTAGCGCCGTTATGTACCAGCAACACCAGGCGGTTCAGTTGCCTGGCCAGTTCGGCGATAGGTTGCACATATTCCTGGTCTGCATACATTACCAGCACATCTGCCTGCTGTTCCAGCAGCATTTTCTCTGCCTGGGCCTGCATCTGTTCCGGCTCTGTACCAAATCCTATATTACCCGTGATCAATTCAACCGGCAGCTGGCGGTATTGCAGGAAGGCCTGCAGTCCCTGCTGGAAATTATGCTGCAGCAGCGGCTGAAAAACTGATCTTGGCAAAAGTGCTCCTATCTTCATACTGGCTGGCGCTGGATCATGTTGGTGAAGGGTATTCCCCGAAGAGGCAAATGATGAAATTAACAACCAGGTAGGGCTGCATATTGTCATGCGGCTGTGAGCCGCCTGTGGGCAGCACCTGCATCATCTGGCCTGCAGCCTTGGATTCTACCAGCAGCGTCGCCAGGGTGTCTGTGCCCTTCGTAGTGCTATACACCTGCTGACCGCTTGTGATAGCGGGGTAACTAGCGGTTGTCTGCGTACCCGGGTTTTCGCCGAGCGCAGGGATATATAAGGATCCTGTAACAGGATGCTGGTGCGCAGGAAGATTAGTAGTCGTGATTGTTACAGCTTCTGTTCCTCCCGTTTCAGCCAGTTGATACGTATTTCCGAAAGCGTCTGTACCGGGATGCAAAGGTGTTCTTCCCTGGAGGTCAGGCAAGGCGAAGTTATCGAACCCATCTCCACCATAGGTGGTGCCGATCAAATTGAACAGGATTTCATACTCCGAGATGTTAAGCAGTTGTCCCTTGCAGAACTCCCAGCCTGCGGGTGCAAAATTTCCTGCAAAAATCCTTATTTCACCTGTGAAGGCCATTGTGTGATAGTTTTAATGATGCGGATCAATTATGGGCGCTGCGGAAATACTCCCTGCATGGCGATCAAAAAATTGACCGTTAGTGAGGGCTGCATATTATTTACCGGTAATCCACCGCCGGCAGGGCCTGCCACTAAAGTTCCCTGCATAGGAATGGTACCGGTAGACTGTGTGGCGCTGTATAAGGCCTGGGCAGCCGGAATACCGGGATAATTACCAACCGGGTTATGCGTATTATTGGCTCCGCCTGCAAGAGGCGCCAATGGCCGTTCTTTGATAGTATGCGTATGACTGGGTATTTCGCTGATCAGCAAAGTAACGGTTTCTTCTCCTCCCTGCTCACCCAGGCTCCGCGGGGTCAGTCCCTGCCCCTGTCCTTCGCCAATGGGCACCCTGCCCGAAAGATCCGGAAGGGCAAAAGTGGATTTGCCATCACCGCCATAATTAGTGCCTAATAACGAAAACAGCGCAGTGTTCTGCGAGATCGGTAATAACTGGCCGTCGCACGCCGCATAGCCTTTGGGGCTAAAATTGAAGGGGACCATAATGATCTCCGCAATAAAACGGTCTTCTACTCCCATGCTAAATATGATTATGTCTGTGAAGGAAAAACGCCCTGCAGGGCAATAATAAAATTGATGGCCAAATATGGCTTCATGTTATTAAAAGGTTGCTGCCCCCCTACACTCTCCGTTAACAGCGGCCCGTTTGAATCGTCCAGCATGTTGTTGACATCCACCTGCGCCATTTTATCATCTGCTTCATTACTATACCTTGGGTTGCCTGCCGGCGCTGCGGCCAGGAATGTGCTATCCGTTGAAGTGGTAGTAGCTGTTCCTCCCAATTGCATGGTAATCTTTGCGTCTATGGGGTGAACATGCGTGGGCATGGTAGACAGACTGAGGGTGGTACTGGTGGAACCCGGTGTATTTCCCAGCGTAAAGCCGTTGCCCTGGTGCATTGGGAAACGGCCGCGAAAGTTGGGCAATGCAAAATTTGTTTGCCCGTTACCGCCATAGGTGGTGCCTAACAGGGAGAATAATGCCTGATTCTGGTTGATAGGTAAAAATTGCCCATTACAAAGTGCATAGCCTTTGGGTGAAAAATTGAAGGAGACCATCACGATCTCCGAAAGAAAAGGTGTTGCCATTTAGTTCACTTGGTATTGTCCGGGATAAGCTGACGTACTCTCTCTCTATAATGTCCTCTGTAAAAACCGGGGTAAAAGTATATCATATTTTAGTTAGATACAATATACCTTTCATGTCATAAAAAAATCGGGACTGAGTGCTTATCTTTACCCGGGTTTTCTTCACATCCTTATACTTATGACGCAACAACGCCGCACCTTTCTGCGTAATACGCTGTTATCCACAAGTTTACTGCTGCTGCAAAAGCCGTTACGTACATTGGCGACCGTTAGCCAGGGCGCTGCCTATATACCCGGCAATAATCGTGAACTGATGATCTGGCATACCAGCGACCTGCACGGACAGCTCAGCGAACTGCTGCCGGCCATCGATCAACAGCTGCTGCTCGATGCGGGCGATTTCATTGATCATCACGGCAATGCCAGCACGAATATTGACATGGTGCGCGCCATGAATAAAGCCGGTTACCATGTTGCCAACATCGGCCACAACGAACTGGCCAACGGCCAGGCAGCGCTGGCTGCCTTACTGCCACAGATGCAGTTTGCCCTGGTGAACTGTAACTACTTGTTCTCCAACAGGATGCTGAGCCGTGAAGTATTGCGTTATAAGATTGTGTACATGGGCAAGCTGAAAGTGGGCATTACGGGTGTAGGCCCGGAACTGCCGGCTGGCAGCGGAGTGAAATACCTGCCGCCGGTAGAAAACGCTAACGCGATGGCAGCTACGCTTAAAAAAGAGCATGGCTGCGATGTAGTGATCTGTTTATCACATCTGCCGGATAACGTGCACATGGCTACAGCATCTACACATATTGATCTTGTGATCGGTGCGCATGAACAACAGGAACATCTGTCTTCCATGGTGTTAAGAAACACTGAGGGCTACGAAGTGTACCTGAACCAGACCAGTATGAACGGGAAGATGGCAGGGCATGTAAAAATGCTGTTCAATGAAGAGGGTCAGGGTTGTGGTGTAAGACCGGGTTATGTGATGGCGTGATTAAAAAAAAAAGAAAAAGGTAAAAATAAAAAGTCCCCCGAGGTTCAACCCGGGGGACTTTCTTTATTACTTACGACCCATTATTTACAACTTAATTCAGACTCCGGAAATCCACCGGCACCAGCTTACTCACCCCCGGCTCCTGCATCGTCACCCCATAGATCACATCCACTGCCGCCATTGTTTGCTTATTATGCGTAACAATGATGAACTGGGAATTATCAGAGAACTTGCGGATCATGTTCGTGAACTTGCCTACGTTGGCGTCATCCAGCGGAGCGTCCACCTCATCCAGGATACAGAAAGGCGCCGGCTTGATCAGGTAGATAGCGAACAGCAATGCAGTAGCTGTCAGCGTTTTCTCACCACCTGAGAGCTGTGTGATGGCAGCCGGCCGTTTACCTTTCGGCTTCGCGATGATCTCTATACCGGTTTCCGCCAGGTTCTCCGGATCATTGAGGATCAGGTCGCACTGGTCTTCTTCGGTAAAGAGCGCCTTGAATACGCGGATAAAATTCTCTTTTACCGTATTGAAGGTTTCCAGGAACTTCTGGTTAGCCGTCGTTTCTACCTCCTGGATAGTGGCCATCAGTGATTCCTTCGCCGCTACCAGGTCATTCTTCTGTTCGAGGATGAATTCGTAACGTTTCTTCATTTCCTGGAAAGCCTCGATGGCGGTGGGGTTGATTTCTCCCATATTCTCCAGGCGTTTCTTCAGGCGCTCTGCTGAGCCTTGCAATTCATCTACCGACAGGGTACTGTTGCGGGCATCATCCAGGATCTCATCAAGGTTCACTTTGAACTCTACGCTCAACCTTTCTTTCATGGAGGCCAGCTGCAGCTTCAGCTCATTCACTTTATCCTTGATGGTGTTCAGCGCCTGTTCCAGCTGTTCTTTGGCGCGCTGGCGGGCACGGAGGGCACTTTCCTTTTCCTGCAGGTGGTTTCGGAAATTGTAGTACTCCTGGTCTTTTTCGTTCAGGGCCTTCTCTTCCTCTTCCTTCTGGCGGAACAGGTCTATCAGGCCGTCTTCTGCCGTTCCCAGCTTGTCTTCCGCTGCAGCGATATTCGCTACGGCATCTTCCAGCTGTGATTTATTATTGGTGATCTGCACGTGCAGGTCACTCAGTTGCTTGCGTTTGAAATCCAGCTCCTGCTTCAGGCCCTGCACCTTACTGTGCTGGCGGGTATGCTGCAGGTTCTGGTTATTGTACTGCACGTTGGCCTGGTTAAATTGTTGTTCGGCTTCCTGTGCTGCCCTGTCGGCTGCCACGATACTGTCGTGCAGGGCATGTACCTTTTCGTTCAGGGTTTCCAGTTCGTCCCTTACGCCGGAAATGCTTTCCTGGTTGGTTTCAAGGGACTGCTGCATCTCAGCCAGGCGTTTATCGCCGGATTCAATGAGGTGATGGAAGTTCTCAATGCGGTTCTGCAAACCAAACAGCTGGTTATTGAGCTGATTGATCTTTTCGCGGGCCGCGTTGATATTATTTTCATTGAGCTGGCTGTTATAGCCCAGCACTTCATTGTGTTTGTTCTGGATCTGCTCGCGCAGGCTGGCTACCGTTGTTTCCAGGGCTTTGATCTCTGCTTCGAGCTTTTCGAGGTTCTTGGCGCGACCCAGCTTCTTGCCTTCGAACAGGCCAACGGAACCACCGCTGAAGCTGTACTTGCCGCGGTGCATACGGCCGCTCTTCTCTACTATCAGCACATCTTTATCAGGGAACTGGTCAAAGTCCAGCGCGGTCACATCTTCTGCCACGAATACTTTACCCAGCAGGTAATTGCCCAGGCCTTTGTAACGTTCGTCTATCTCTACCACTTCCAGCGCCGGTATGGTGCCGGGAGGTGAGAACAGCGCACCGCCCTGGTGGTGGAACTGATCCAGGATAAAGAAATTGGCCTTGCCTTTTTTATTGGTGTCCAGGAGGCGGATGGCCTGTACGGCTTCTTCCGCGTTGTTCACCACGTAATAGTTCAGGTAAGGTTCCAGGAGGTTCTCTATACAGGTGCGGTAGTCTTCCTTACAGAAGAAGATATCACTGAGGATGGGCGCCTTGTTGTTCCATTCGTTGTTCTTTTTCAGGAACTTGATACTTTCCGGGTAGCCTTCCAGGCTGTCGACAAGTGATTTTAAGAGGTCGAACTCGTTCTTTTTGGCGTCGAGGGTACGGTTCTCGTCCACCAGTTTATCGCGGAGGCCTTCAATATCGGCTTGTGTTACCAGGATCTTGCCTTTGGTCTCTTCGTGGAAAGCAACCATGTCGTCCAGGTCAGCCTTGCGTTCACCCAGGGTATCCTGGAGGATCTCCTTCTCTTCTTCCAGCTGCTGGATCTGTACCTGGCGGTTTGCCTTTTCTTCCTGCAGCTGCTGAATACTGCGCTGAAGGTTCTGTACAGAGGTATCGGCTACGGCTACCTTCTTTTCCGCTTCAAACTGCTGGCGTTGCCATTGCTGCTGATCGCGGCGGAGGGTTTCAAGCAATTGTTTCTTCTGGTGGAAATGTTCCTTCTTCTCTTCCACCATTTCGTGCAGGGTTTCCAGTTGGTCCTGCATGGAATCGAACACTTCCTGTTCTTCTTCCACCTGCTTTTCGGTAAAGGCGATGGAATCGGTCAGGCCCTGCAGCTGTCCTTCCGCATTGTTGAGGAAATCGCTCAGGTTCTTTTCCCTTTCGCGTAGGTAGGTCAGTTGCTGGGTGGCCAGGTTCTTATCATTCTCCTTGGTACGGATGGTGGCTACCAGTTCGTTAAACGATTTCTGGAGCACATGCAGTTCCCGTTCCTTGGCCACAAAGTGCAGCTTATCTTCTTCCACCGCTGCTTCGTCTGTAGCAATTTCTGCTTCCAGGGCAAATTTGCGGTCAGATTCGGTCTGCTGCTGGTCTGACAGCTCTTTGAAGGTAACATTAAAACCTTCCAGGGCTGCTTTGGCCAGTTCTATACTTATCTCGCGGTATTCCTTCTTTACTTCGTAGTAGCGTTCTGCTTTTTTTGCCTGGCTTTCAAGGGTTTTCAGGTTGTTATTGATCTCGAAGAGAAGGTCTTCGATACGGTTCAGGTCACCCTCGGTGGCATCCAGTTTGGTCTTGGCCTCCTTTTTTCGGGTTTTATAGATGGAGATGCCGGCAGCCTGTTCGAGCATGCGGCGGCGGCTGTTCTCCTTATCCTTAATAATATCGTCTACCATACCCAGTTCGATGATGGCATAGGAGTCGGTACTTACCCCGGTGTCCATGAACAGGTTATGGATATCCTTGAGACGGCAGGCTACGTCGTTAAGACGGTATTCGCTGTCGCCGTTCTTATAGAATTTACGTGTAATAGTAACCGTGGTGAATTCAGTAGGCAGCACATTCCGTGTATTCTCGAAAGTGAGGCTAACTTCAGCCATACCGCTGGCGGAACGGCTTTTGGAGCCATTGAAAACAAGGCCGGCCTGGTTTTCAGAACGCAGGTTGCTGATCTTGTGCTCACCGATCACCCAGCGGATGGAGTCGATGATGTTACTCTTTCCACAGCCATTAGGTCCTATTACCCCCGTGATCCCCTCGTCAAAATTCAGGACGGTTTTGTCTGCGAAACTTTTGAAGCCCTTGATTTCTAGTGTTTTTAAACGCACGGTCGCTCCTGGTTTATTTTTTTAAGCTGTCAAAGATAAATACGATTCGCTGAAAGCCTACTGCTTATTTATCCAAATCGATCAGTAAATTAAAGGCAGTAGCCGGATAAACCCTATTTTTTTATACACAGCTGTGAATAAATTACGAATTATATGTGATTTATTTACTGAATTTCAGATAATTAGGCACATTTATTTCACTTTCTGTTGAAGGCATGAGCCGACACCTTCGGTTTTGTCTTAATATTTAGCGAAACAAGCTTATCTTTAGTTCACTATTTTTACTGTAGTATAGTATTAACAGTTTAAGAGTTATCAGTTATCAGTTGACAGTTGTCAGCCGTCGAATGAACTTTACGATCACTGACAACTGTCAACTGATAACTGTCAACTGTCAACTGACAACTTTAAAATAACCAATGAAAACCCGAAATGCGACAGCCCATCATCAACATCTAAACCATGGACCACGCTGTCCACTAACTAGCATCACCCACTATCATTATGATGAAAAATGGTCTTCTTACCCTGCTGACCGGAATCCTCTCATGCCCCTTTTTTGCCTATGCGCAAAGGTCAGTGAACTCCGGTATTAGCGGTCAGGTGGCAGACAGCGCCAGCCGAAAGCCCCTTGCATATGCCACCATCACTTTATTGAAAATCGCCGGTCAGCAACCCGTTATGAACACGCTTACCGACGAAAAGGGCTATTTTCTCTTGAAGGGAGTACGTCCCGGCGAATACCGGATAGGCATCAGTAATATCGGTTATACTACGAAAGTGACGGATCCGCTGAACGTGGACACCCTTCAACCACTCCAATTGCCCCCGGTCTACCTGGCCCTTTCTTCCCGGCAGCTGCCAGGCGTGAACGTTTCCGCTCAAAAGCCCCTGCTGGAAGTAAAAGACGACAAACTGATATACAACGTGGAGAACGATATCAGCAAAGACGTGCTGACAGCCGCCGAGATCCTGCGAAAAGTGCCGCTGGTGACGGTAGACGTGGACGGCAATATCCAGCTGAAGGGCAGCAATAATTTTAAAATACTGCTCAACGGCAAAAGTACCTCCATGACGGCCAGGAACCCGAAGGACGCGCTCCGGTCTTTCCCCGCCAGCCTGATTAAAAGCATAGAAGTGATCAGCCAGCCCTCCGCCCGCTACGATGCAGAAGGCGCGGCAGGCATCATCAATATAGTGACACGGGAAAAGTACGCCGGCTATAACGGCAGCCTGTTCGCCAATTACAATACCCGTGGCTTTGCCGGGGGCGGCGCCTCCTTCAATGCCAAAGCCGGGAAACTGGGGATAGCCGCCTACCTGGGCAGCAATTACTTCCGGAACAAAGGCCGGCTGAACGCACGGCGGGAAAGCTATGTGCCCGACAGCCATAACACCCTGCTGCAGAACGGCACCAGCGTTTTTGACGGCACCTATTACTTTGGCAACCTGGAACTGAGCTATGACCTGGACAGCACCAGCAGTGTAAGCCTTTACAGCAACCTGGATCTCAGCCATAACACCAATAACTCCCTGCAACAGAACCTGTACCTTGACAGCATGCTGCAGCTATACCAGACGGGCCAGTATGATGCTTATACGAAGTACAAGAGCAATACCTACGATATGGGACTGGATTACCAGAAAAAGTTCAGGCAAACAGGGAGGTCGCTGAGCGTATCAGTGAACCGCAATACGGGCAATAACGGCCAAAACACCGATAACCGTCAAGCAAATGAACCGGGCCCGCATCTCCTCATCCTCAATAATAACGACGAGCATCATACCGAGACCACCTTCCAGGCAGATTACAGTCAGCCGCTGCCGCGGCGGCAATTCCTGGAAACAGGGGCCAAAGCCATCCTCCGTACCATCGAAAGCGATTACCAGCAACAGGTGCACCAGGAAGGCTACGGCGTGAGAACCATCAAGGACCGCACGGATGTTTTTCATTATAAGCAAAATGTGTTCGCATTGTACGCCAACTACCGCTTCAAGGTAAAACAGCGCCTGAACGTACTGGTGGGCGCCCGCCTGGAGCAAACCCATATACACGCAAATTTTATTTCCAGTGATACCCTCTTAAATACTGATTATCTGAATTTTATACCTTCCGCCAGTATTTCGCTTCCGCTGGGCCAGGCACATATTATTGGCCTGTCTTACAGCCGGCGATTGCAGCGTCCCTGGGTATGGAACCTGAATCCCTATGTGGTAGATACGGACCCCAACAACCTGTCTTTCGGCAACCCGGGGCTACGGCCGGAACTGAATCAATCCTTCCAGCTGGGCTATAACGGAAGAATCAAAGGCGCCCGTCTCACCCTCAGTGTAGATCATGTATTTACCAACAACGCTATAGAGCCTTTTACGGCAATAGACGAGGTCACCAGCATTACCGTTACTACCTACGCCAATATCGGCCGGCGGGCCGCCACCGGCTTTAACCTGAGCACCAGCCTGCAGCCGGCCCCGCACTGGGGAGTACTGGTGAACGCCCGCGGCATGTATACCAAACTGGAAGGAGGTAACGGCACCAGCTTCCACAATGACGGCTGGAGCGGCACCACCTACATCAGCACGGACTACGACCTGGGACATGGCCTTAAAACGGAGGCCTCCCTGTCTGTCAATACCAGCAAGCCCATATTGCAGGGCCGTACCCCGGGCTATACTACCCATACCCTTACCCTGCGCAAGGAGCTGTTTCAACGGCGCGCAGTGCTGGGCGTACATATGGATCAGCCTTTCCAGAAAGAGATCGCCTGGAGGAATGAGCTGAAAGACCCGCTGTTTTCCAGGACCAGCACTTTTTACTACCCGGTAAGGGCCCTGCGGGTAAGCCTTAACTGGAAATTCGGACAGCTGAAAGAATCAGTGAGCAGGAAGAAAGGGGTGAATAACAATGATATCAAGCAGAATGATGGGGGGAAGCCATAAATTGAGTTGTCAGTTGTAAGTTGTCAGTCGTCAGTGATCGAAGCGGTTATACATTCGGGGGACCACTGACCACTAACGACTAACGACTGACGACTGACGACTAACAACTGACAACTGACAACTAACCACTAACGACTAACAACTGACGACTAACAACTGACAAAGCCTTACCTTTGCAGCTCCGAAACCATATTGAATGCGCCCCTGGCTTAAAGAAGTAAAAAGTTTTATATTCAGTTACCATTTCTCTAACGGACTTCGTACGACCATTAGTGTGGTAGTGCCTTCGCTGATATGCTTCAGCATGGGTGAGCTGATCGCCGGTATTACCATTTCTACCGGGGCCTTGTGCGCGGCGCTGGCAGACCAGCCCGGCACCGTTATTCATAAGCGGAACGGCGCCTTCATTACCCTGCTGCTTCTTTTTATTACTGCTTTGGGCACCGGCCTCTGCGCCCCCTATCCTTTCCTGATGGTTCCCTGGATCATGGGCTGTTGTTTTATTTACAGCATGCTGCTGGTATATGGTAACCGGGGCGGCAATATCGGCGTGGCCTGCCTGCTGGTGATGATCATCATCCTGGGCGAGCCGCCACAGAGCCCGATGACGACCCTGTATGAAACGGGGCTGGTAATACTGGGGGGATTATGGCATGGCTTGCTGGCATTACTCTTATGGCAGATCCGGCCCTACCTCAATGTACAGCAGGCGCTGGGAGAATGTATCCTGGAAACGGCCCGCTATCTTGAACTGCGCGCCGGCTTCTACGTAAAGGGGGCAGACATTGACGAGATCTATAAATCCGTGCTGGAACAACAGGTGCTGGTGAGCGAAAAACAGGAGGCGGTAAGGGAACTGCTGCTGAAAAGGCGTTCTGCCCAGCAAGGCACCAGCAGCATCAGCAAATCCATGGTACTGATCTTCCTGGACCTGGTAGACCTCCAGGAACATATCATGGCCTCACAGCTCGATTATAAAGCGCTGCAGCAAAGCTTTAAAGACAGCGATATACTGGAAGAAGTCCGCAGCCTGGTGCTCGAATTTGTACAGGAACTCTCTGATATAGGCGTAGCCGTAATGGCCGGACAGCGATCCATGCCCAAGGCCAATATCCGTCATGATATTGAGAAAGTACAGCGCTCCGTGGCAGAGATCCGCAAAAGCCTGCCTACCCTGCGCGAAAGGACCACCCGCCTCTTCCCCCTGAACACCATACTGGCCAACCTGCAGGATATGGCCGAAAGGGTTTATAATTTACACCGCCTCACGCGCCTGGAAAGAGTAAAGGATACGGAAATAGATCCCCGCCTGGAACTATCCCGGTTTACTACCAGCCAACGCTACGACCTGGAAACTTTCCGGAATAACCTCACTTTTCAGTCGCATATCTTTCGCCATGCAGTAAGGGTGAGCCTGGCCACCGTAGCAGGTTATATGCTGGGCGTGGCCCTGCACCTGGACCGGGTTTACTGGATCCTGCTTACCATTGTAGTGATCCTAAAGCCGGGTTTCGGCCTCACCAAATCACGCAGCTATCAGCGCCTGATCGGTACTGTTATCGGGGCCTTTTTTGCGCTGGCCGTGCTGCTGCTGATCAAGAATCCCCCTGTCATCTTTATCATCATGCTGTTCTGCATACTGGGCGCCTATACTTTTATGACCTACCAGTATACGGTAAGCGTGATCTTTACCACCCCCTTCGTGATCTTCCTGCTGCATTTCCTGCACCCGGCAGATCTGAAGTATGCCACAGCGCGGGTGCTGGATACCTTTATAGGCGGCGGATTAGCGTTTATCGCCAATCTCACCCTCTGGCCCAGCTGGGAACATAAGTACCTGTCTAATTATATGCAGAAGATGGTACAATCCAACAAAGCCTATTTTGAACAGGTGATGAAGATGTACACCGGTCTGCAGATGGCGATCGTTGATTATAAACTGGCCAGGAAAGAAAGCTATGTAAACACCGCCAACCTCACGGCCGCTTTCCAGCGTATGCTGAGTGAGCCAAAGAGCAAGCAAAAGAATACTTCCCGGATGTATCATTTTGTGGTGCTGAACCATACGCTCAGCTCACGCATAGCAGCGCTGGCTGCCTACGGGCTGGGGCATGGCGTGAGATTTCCACGGCCGGAGTACCAGCTGATCAGCAGGCACCTGTTACAATACCTGGATCAGATCATCGCACTGACGGCTGAACCGGAAATTGTATTACCGGAATTGCCCGCATCCATAGAAGCATTTGAAACGCTGGATATCCGTCTGGAGAGTTTGATACAGCAAAGACAAACGGAGATCAATGAAGGGAAAGGAGAAACGGCGTTAAGGGATGAAATGCTGGAAACAAAACAGGTGAGAGATGCGCTGCACGGGGTGCTGGGGGTGTTGAGGGATATGAAGAAGGCACTTTTGGTTGTTTGAGGTTTGAGGTTTGAAGTTTGAGGTTTGAGGTTCGTTGAAGGTTTGAAGTTCAGTTCAGGCCGGCCTACCAAATTCAGTAACCTTTAACTTTTAACGAACTTCAAACCTCAAACTTCAAACCTCAAACCTCATAAATAATCTTCATCTCATCCGTCAACGGCTCCATATTCGCGAGTATCCTGTCAAACAATTTCGGTCCTTCATGAATATACCAGGGCATAAAATTTTCCTTACGCTCCTGTAGCGACCCGGCAGGGAAAAGCCTGCTGCGCAGCTGCCTGATCTCATCTGTCTGCCAGGCAAACTTCTTCTTCTCGGCGCGCAGGAATTTATGTTCCAGCTTGCCGATGCTTTTCATGGCGCGGTTGCGTTCTGCAGCAACGGTAGCAACCAGCGTAACATCTATACTGCGGGCCTTTTCTTCCAGCGCATCAAAGAGCTGCTCCATTGCATCATATTCCCGTTTCAGCACCAGGTCTGCATTGGTGTGCTGCAACACATACCGGTTCACCAGCTCATCCACATTACCGAAGAGATCTTTAATGCATAAGCCCAGTTTCTGCAGCCAGCGGCTGGAAACCGCATCCACCAATAAGAACGAGTTGCGCAGCACCAGCATGGGATAAGGTACTTTGAAGTGCTTAAAGAGATCCTGCAGCTCCAGCCAGTAGGCTATTTCTCCGCCGCCGCCAATGAAGGCGATATTGGGCAGGATAGTTTCCTGGAGAAGGCCGCGGAGGATCACATTCGGACTGAAACGCTCCGGGTGCTCCTGCAATTCCTGCTCCAGCGCTGCGGCAGTAAAGGTGACGGAGGTGTTGAGCACCTTCCAGTGATCTTCTTCCTTCACGATACGGTCGCGCGCATTGTCAGAGAGATAGAACAGGTTGATCTCCCGGGGATTGGCCTGTACTTTATAATGCTGGGATAATTTTTCGATGGTGTCGCTCACCAGTTTATGAGAGGTCTGATGCCAGAGCTCTTCCTTCATCACCGGTATATACAGCTGTTTAAACAGCGGCGTATCCGGGATCAGCACCACTACACCATAGCGGCCAAAGAGGGCATTCACCAGGTAAAGCGTAGCCTGCTGAATATCATCGTGTTCGAGATAAGCGGTACGTAAAAGCTGTACCAGTGCCGCTGCATGTTCGCCATAACCCAGACGCTCCTGTACCTGCGTGATCAGGGCCTCCAGCCCTTCGGGGCGCATACGGCCAACGGCTCCTTCCTGGCTGGTGTTCCAGGTAAGCGTCTCACCTTTCAGGTAAATGCTGCCTAATTCGTCCAGGTCATTATCCTCGCTGCCCATGTAGTATACCGGTACAAAATTGTACTGGGGATACTGCTTTTTCCAGTCTTCAGCCATCTTAACGGTTTGCAGCACCTTATAGGCAAAGTACAGGTAACCGGTAAAGATATTAGGCTGGTGGGCGGTGCAGATAGTAAACGTGTCCGGCTGTTCCAGCAGGCTGATATTGCGCTGCAGGGCCGGGTCAGTATCCAGTCCGGCGTATTGCTGCTGCAATGCCTTTACCAGCACGTCCCGTTGCTGGGGATGCGCCTTCTTGGCCCTTATCAGCGCCTCAACGTCTGGCTGCAGGGGAGAATGGGTATAAAAAGAACGGATATGCGGATGTTCTGCCAAAAAATCGAGGACCAGTTGGCTGAAATAGCCGGTTTCTTTGTAGGATATACCATTACATACTGATTGATCCATGCTCCAAGCTTCCTTTAGAAGGCACGAAGTTAGAATAAATTACGAATTAGGAATTAAAATTACGATAAGCGGCCCGCAGGCGGGTGCAGGTAGCTTTCTTATCTTGTGGCAGGTTGGTTCATTGCTGAACCAACCTTTTTATATGAAAGACGCATGAAAATTATTCAGCCCCGTCTGTCTTAGCCCTTTGTATGGCATAGTCCCCTATTTTTCTTCCAACGTCCAGGCCCACTTTGCAATCGCTTTTATTGTAGTGAATGCCTCCCAGGAACCTTGACCTGCCGGCTTCCTCTGCCATTGCATCATAAGCAGCGGCCCTTTCGGGAATAATATGCCCCAGTACCCTTGCTGCAGCGCCACTGAATGTGGAGTGGCCTGATATATAGGAAGGAAAATTCGGTACGCCGGTGAGCGTTTTAATTTTCGGGTTCATCTGGCTGGGACGAGGATTGAAATAATAATACTTGGTATCCCAGCAAACGATGGCCGCATCCATTTCGGCCATGCCCAGCAGCGCCATATTGCGTGCCCAGCGCACCTCACTGTAATGCTGCTTAATAAAGTCTTCAGCAGCAATGGCCATCCAGTGACCGGCTGGCGTATAAGTACCTGCGCCGTCTGCCCAGAAATGTACAAGGCGTATATTCTCCCTGCTGGGGTTCGATGTTTCCTGGTACACCTCCTCGGTTTCCGTCTTCATATCAGGGCCTTTTGAAGCGGGAGGCGGGCCTGGACGTAATGCGATCACTGTCAGTGAATCAAAAAGGAAAGGTTTCACTTTGCCGAATAAGGGCAGCATAGGAGGACGTTTGGGCGTTTCCAGGCTTTGCCAGGGGATCTCTCCCTTTGCAATACAATCGTCTTCCAGCTGTTTCCATAATGCGGGGTTGCCACCGGCCTGCCCGGCCCTGTCGCCTCTTGCCCTTGTCACAAATTTCTGCGCCACTGCCTTGCCTAAGGCTTCGCCGGCTTCCAGGTCGCTGCGAACATTAGCGCCGGCAATAATACGGGCCCTTTTATGCTCTTCTACTTTCTGCTGAATGAAATCCTGGTCGCCAGGGAAAAGCACCTTCAGCATTTCTGCCGCTGCACCGGCTAATGTGGCGTCTTCTGAAGGATAAGAAGGAAGATCAGACTTGGGGATCAGCGCATTCACCGTAGCATCTACTTTATAGGGCGCGGCACGGTTGTATAGCTTTTTATAATACCAGGCGGCTACCAGCGCATCGTATTGTGCAGCTACTACATAAGCGTAAGCTCTTGCCGCGTAAGGAGGATTGGCGAAAGGAAAGTACGGATATGCCAGTGGATTATTCGCATTAGGCGCCGGGTAAGTGCCATCCTCATTTTGATAAGGCGGCAAATTATGCTTGGCCACCAGTTCACGCAGGATCTCATTCCAGCGTAATACAGCGCCGGCGCTCCAGTATTTTACTATTTTTTCTTCCTCGTCAGTGAGATCAGCCTGCCAGGCTTTTATCTCATTGATCTGTGCAATGTAATCAGGTGTGTTGGTAGCGCCCGGGGCGGCCACTGCAAATTCTGACGGAGACGTTAACAGCACCGGCTTCCATGTTCCGGCGTCCAGGTCAATATTGGTGGGAAAAAGCGCGTCAATATTGGCTGTTCTTTCGTTGATATCTTTATTGCAGGCAATAACGGTAATTACTGCTGTAGCAAGTATGGCAAAGGAGTAAAAAATTATCTGCTTCATGTCAGTTAGTTTTGATTGAAGATGGATCAGCAGTTGCTGACTTCCTTGAAAAGTCAAGCACATAAAAAACGGAACCGTAAACAGTGGTAGCCTGTCCCATATTTCTACCGGCTACGGTGGCATTGCCGCCTGCTACGATCGACAGCTGTGGCATGGGAGGAAGCACATATTTAAAATTGGCGCCCACTGTAGTTGCCTCCATCCTGTTGCTGGGAAAAGGCATATTGTTCCGGGTGATATCAAATCCCCCCAGTGTAACCCATCTGTTCACTACTGCTTCTGCTATCCAGCGATAATTTCTGAAACCTGCGCGCAGGTTATAATTGGCGGCATCGGGCATTTCTACCTCATGGGTATTATGCATTTCGGTAGTATAATAAGACTCGCGATCAATTTTAATATTATCACGCAGCACGTAGGTGTAGGAAGCGGTAACAAAAAAACCTTCATACTTATAGTCCGCCATTATTCTTGCCGAAGCGGTTTTACTACGCAGGCCAATTGCGAGCGGCAGGTAATCGGGCGTATAATTACCTAAAGGCACGGATGCGCCTGCGATACCAAAAAGCGATAATCTTCCTTTGCCGATCTGTTGCTGAAAGGGCCGCCATTTCAGGTAAAGGCTGAGATCCTGTATTCCTTCCATACCGGCCAGCGTGCCTGCAGATGCTTTTGTTTTTACCCAGGGCACGCTGAAAAGCACATTCAGCTTTTGCGTGATCCCATAGTTGCCCATTACGGCCAACATCCTGGTGGATACTGTTCCCAGGTTTTCATTGTCCCTTTTCATTGTGCCTTCCCAGTAATTTTTCCAGCTGCTATAGCTGTACATAGGTCCTACACAAAATGCATTCTTAGGCATCATCAGGGCATCAATGTCTGTCTGTGCAGACAATCGGCAGGGCAATATCATGCCAAACAATAGCATGGAAGCCACTGCCAGTTTTGTGGTGATAATTTTCATTGTATAAAAAGATTTTGGTCATTTCATTGCTCATAAAATCTCATAGGCAGGCCAAATTCATAACGTGAACCCTCGCTCTGCGAACGCAGAGAAAGAAAATTAATAGAAGATAAACACCTATGCTTCCGGTGGATGCTCTGGTATAGAGCAGCGTGAGTAGCTATAGAGAAGGGAATGAAATGCGTTATAGCTTGCCAGGGAAATGGCATTGGCAAAGCGGATATCAAAATACTGCTCGCCATCAAAATCGCTTATCGTGTTCTTTTCAAACTTTGAGTTGGGCGTATTTTGTTTTCCAGTGGAATTGGCCGCTTGCGGCAAGCCGTTTACCTGTTTAAAAAGCTCGTCGCGGTTAGAAATGAGCTGTTGCTTTGCATTATCGGGGATACATTTCAGGATCAGCATGCCATCCTGCACTTTACGCTTCACGTATTTATAGTGTATCCCCTCTATGGTAATTTCTCCCTCACAGGGCTCAAAATCAGTCCAGTCATTCTGATAAGGCAGATCAATGGGGAGCTTAAATTCGATCAGGGAAGATTCGTCGTAGTCTTCTTTGTCAAGCCGGGCTTCCAGTTGTATGTTGGCTGCCCGTTGCTGCCACAATAATAGCCACCGGTAACCATACCAGTTGTAGAATAACATTCCCAAAAGTAATATAGCAGCTAGCTTTCTCAATGCTGGTATGAAAGTTAGCTTAATTATTTCATATGCAGGTAAATATATTAAGCACCTGGCCCTGTTATTTATAATGATAATAAATATGTATATAAATATGTGATATAAAAAATTATTCAAACAAAGCTCGTACGCAATTTGTAGAAGAAAGGTTGCTAAACTAATCTGTATTAAATGAAGATCGCTGTATTATCCCCCGTAGCCTGGCGCACGCCTCCCGTACATTACGGTCCCTGGGAACAAATGGCCTCCAACCTGGCAGAAGGCCTGGTAAGCCAGGGCCACCAGGTTACCTTGTTTGCCAGTGCCGATTCCCTGACAGGCGGCACACTGGCCGCTATTTGTCCGAAAGGATATGAAGAAGACAAGGAGCTGGACCCTAAGGTGCAGGAGTGTATGCATATCAGTTACCTGATGGAACGCGCCGGTGAGTTTGACATCATCCATAATCATTTCGACTTTCTGCCCCTCACCTACTCCCGCCTGATCAAGACGCCGATGGTGACCACCATACATGGTTTCTCATCCCCCAAGATCATCCCGGTATATGCACGCTACAATGATATTGGCTATTATGTGTCTATCAGCCTGGCAGATCGAAGTGCGGCGCTGCGGTACACTGCTAATGTATACAATGGCATCCGTACGGAGGACTTCTCATTTGAGTCGCAGCCGGAAGATTACCTGCTGTACTTTGGGCGCATCCATCCTGATAAAGGCACCTTTGACGCGATACAGATAGCGCTGGCCACCGGGCGAAAGCTGTTGATCGCAGGCATTATCCAGGATGAAGCCTATTATAGGGAGAAGGTAAAACCGTTTATAGACGGGAACCAGATCGTATTTGCCGGAGCGGTAGGCGGCGTGGAACGCAGCCGGGTATTAGGGCGGGCCAGCGCCTTACTGCATCCTATTTATTTTAACGAGCCTTTTGGATTAAGTGTAGCAGAAGCGATGTTGTGTGGTACACCGGTGATCGCCTATGGAAGGGGCTCCATGCCGGAAGTGGTAGCGCATGGAAAGACGGGCTACCTGGTGAATAATTTGCAGCAGGCGATTAAGTGTATTAACGACATACCGAAAATAGACAGGCACTATTGTTCCACCTATGCGAAGGAGAAGTTTGCGGTAGAGACGATGGTGGAGGAGTATATTAAAGTGTATGAAAGAGTTGTTAGCTGACAGTTGACAGTTAACAGTTGTCAGTGAAAACGCCAGGTTATAATGGCTTCAATCACTGACAACTGACAACTGTTAACTGACAACCTTAGCTATCCTCCTTAATGCGCTGCAACAGCTTATCCAATGCTACCGTAGCAAAGCCCGAAGCATAATCTGACAAGCCATAGGGAATGATCAGCTCCTGGTTGTGGATCATAGACCCGCAGGAATAGAGCACATTAGGCACATAACCTTCGCGCTCTTCCTTGGTAGGCATGAGCAATGGCTCTTTCAGGCGGCCGATCTCGATCCGCGGATTTTCAAGGTCCAGCAGGCTGGCGCCCAGGCAATAGGTACGCATGGGGCCAACGCCATGGGTGATCAGCAGCCATCCTTCAGAGGTTTCTATGGGCGAGCCGCAATTACCAATCTGTACAAACTCCCAGGGATGCTTAGGTGTTTGCAGTATCTCCGGGTTTTCCCAGATGTTGATCCTGTCGGAGTACATGATGTAGTTATTGATACCGTCTATGCGGGAGATCATCACATACTTGCCGTTGATCATACGGGGAAAGAGGGCCAGGTTCTTGTTCTGGGCGCCTTCGCCGTAGAGCGGTAATATCTTGAAGTTATAAAAATCTTTTGTCTGCATCAGCTTGGGCTGAATGGTAACACCATCATATGCAGTGTAGGTAGCATAATATAAGGTATCGCCATTCGGGTCCGTGAACTTCACGAAGCGGGCGTCTTCAATCCCCTTGCTCTCCGCTTCCGAATAAGGAAAGATCACCCTGTCGGAAATATCCGTATCCAGAGAGAAGTTGATCTCGTAATAAGAATCTGCCAGCCATAGCAATCTTTCCAGCGCCTTTTTAATGAAGTGATCTACCTGGTAGCGCTGCTGCATTTCGCGGATCACATGTTTCAGGGAGATGTATTCGAAAGTCTCTGGCAGGCGGTTCTGTACTTCGGAGAGCACAGGGTCTGGCAGCTTGATGGATACGGCGTTCTGGAAGAAGCTGTTCTTATGATAGGTGGAGTTGCGGATCACTTCTGCTTCTTCCACATAGTTACCGGCCGGTATGAGCGTGATATCATTGTTGCCGTTGATGGTGCCATGCCGGAAAGCGATGGAAGAGATGTGGCCTTCGCCCACGGCGCGGAAGCTGATGATCACGCGCTTTTCTCCTTCTTCCAGGCCGCTCTGGTCTATGTCTTCTATCAGCGAAGGGTTAAAGAAAGCGGCAGATTCAATAGAGTATTCGTTGGTGAAATAGGACCCGATGAGCAGGCGCTTTTTATAATCCACGTCCTCAAAATTGATCTGCTGGGAGGCAAAGAGATGCCTTACACGATCGCAGTGGCGTTCGAATATGCGTGTGATGTTACGATGGCGGCGGGAGAATTCGCGCAGTAAGGGCGTTACGGTGGCCGCTACTTCTGCATCGCTCATCGCTACTACCTGGCTGATAATCGCTTTGGCCCTGGCCTCGCCGTTAAAGAAAAAACGGGCCACCACCCGTTTCATGTCTGGATAGATCTTTGCTGGTTGTCGTTCAATCGATAAACGCATATATATCTCGGTTTGAAGTTTGAATGTCTGAAAGTTTGAAAGTTTAAAACGTTCGCAAACGTGTCAAACTCTCAAACTTACAAACCATCAAACATTTAAATCACGAATCCATCCTCCAATACCATACCTTTTTTTATCACGACGATCCCATCCTTGACGGTATATTTTTCGTGCTCGCCGTCTGGCAGGCGTTCACCGACGTTGATCTTCACGCCATTGCCGATACTACAGTTCTTATCGATAATAGCGTTCCTGATCTCGCAGTTGTCGCCGATGCCCATAGGCGGATGTCCTTTGGACTTGGCTTTTTCAAGATCTTCCAAAGTTTGGTAGAAATCACTCCCCATTATATAGCAGTTAGTAATCACCGAGCCCTTCCCTATACGGGTACGGATGCCCACTACGCATCTTTCCAGCACACTGTCGAGGATGATACACCCGTCTGCAATAATGGCCCTTTTAAGGGTGGCCGAAATTTTAGCCGGTGGCAGCATGCGGGCGCGGGAGAAGATGGTCTTGGTCTCATCAAACAGGTTAAATTTAGGAATGTCATCTGTCAGACCAATGTTGGCTTCCCAGAAAGAGCAGATGTTCCCGATATCTGTCCAATAGCCTTCATACTGGTAGCTGATCACCTTATATTCCGCGTTGATGGCGTATGGGATCAGCTCCTTACCGAAGTCGGTAGAGGCTTCCTGTCCGTTAAGCAGATCGTACAGCACTTTACGGCTGAACAGGTAAATACCCATGCTGGCAAGGTAGATACGGCCTTCTGCTTCCATTTCATGGCTAACGGCAGAAGACCAGGGACCCAGCTGTTCCTGTTTCGGTTTTTCTGTAAAAGAAGTGATGAAGGAATTTTCATCTGTTTTCAGGATGCCGAAATCAGAGGCGTCTTTTGCGCTGACCGGTATGGTAGCGATAGTGACCTCTGCTTCTTTCTCTATGTGGAACTGGAGCATTTCCCGGAAGTCCATCTGGTAGAGCTGGTCGCCGGAAAGGATGAGCACATAATCAAACTCGAAGTTATCAATATGATGGAGACATTGCCTCACTGCATCCGCGGTGCCCTGATACCAGGTAGGGTTATCGGGGGTTTGTTCTGCTGCCAGTATGTCTACAAAAGCTTTACTGAAATGGCTGAAGTGGTAGGTATTTTTTATATGCTTGTTCAACGAAGCCGAGTTGTACTGCGTGAGCACAAATATGCGGTTCATATCTGCATTCAGGCAGTTGGAAATAGGGATATCTACCAGCCGGTATTTACCAGCCAGGGGCACGGCCGGTTTAGAACGACGGCGGGTTAATGGATACAGGCGTGTACCTGCGCCTCCACCCAGTATGAGTGAAATGATTGCATTGGACATATGTTAGATCAATTTTTCATGAGTTAATATTTGTGGCGTGCATAGTATTACGGGACGATCGCAATCGACTGGTAAAGGCTGAGGTAGTGTGCTGCTGCTGTATCCCATGAGTGATCCAGCTGCATGCTGTATTGCCGTATGTGCTGCATGGTTACTTCCTGGTCTTCGTATAAGGCGACTGCCCGGCCTATTGCCCTGCAGGCGTCCCACCCTACAGCATGTATAAAACGTATGCCAAAACCATTTTCATCACCAATATCTGTTACGGTATCTTTTAAACCGCCTACGCTGCGTACAATGGGGATGGTACCGTAGCGGAGGGAATACAGCTGATTAAGGCCGCATGGCTCTACGCGGGAGGGCATCAGGAGAAAATCGCTGGCGGCATATATCCTATGTGAAAGTGCTTCGTTGTATCCTATCTGAACATTAAAGTGTGCGGGGGCATAATGTCGCGTTTGTTGTAGAGACCATTCCACATGAGGGTCCCCGCTACCCAGGAGCATAAAGTTAACACGGCCGGAGAGCTCATAGAGGGAGCGTCCGATAATTTCAGGAAGAAGATCCGCTCCTTTTTCTATCACCAGTCTGCCTATAAAGGAAACAAGCGGCAGCTTGGGGTCGAGCCCAAATTCTTTGCAAAGGGCGGCTTTATTTTCAGCCTTACCGGCAACGTACGTATGTACATCATAGTTAGCCGGCAGCATCGGATCTGTGGCGGGGTCCCATACCTGGGTGTCAATGCCGTTGAGGATGCCCACTGCTTTGCCACGCTCATGACTGAGGAGGCTCTCGAGCCCGTTAGCGGATGTATACAGCTCCTCCATATAGCTCGGCGATACGGTGGTCACCCGCCAGGCGCATTTGATGGCTGCAGCCAGCGGGTTAATGGCCCCGTTCCAGTCCAGCAGACCGGATTTCCAGAGATCGAAGGAAGGGAGCAGGTATTGACGGTCCCAACCAAACTGGCCCTGGTACTGGGCATTGTGGATGGTAATAACGGAAGCGATGTCCCTTAGCCGTCCGTACTTATAACCATAACTCATCAGGAAGGGGATCAGGCCGGTATGGTGATCGTGGCAGTGTATCACATTTGGGTGGTGCTGCCATTCGTTCAGCCAGTCCAGCACGGCTATCTGAAAGCCCAGGAACCTTTCTGTATCGTTGTAGTGACCATATACGCGTTCTTTGTCCAGCAGCCCGGGAATATCCAGCAGGTACAGATCAAAGCCCAATACGTTGCTTTTCTCTTTCCACACGTTAAAGTGGTACCACTGGTGCCCCAGCCACATGCCGGCCTGGTGCACAATATCAAATTCATGCGTTTCAAAGAAGCGGGTCTTATAGGCCGGGATCACTACCTTGGCGATACATCCTGCCTGGAACTGATATTTGGGCAGGGCGCCCACAACATCACCTAATCCTCCTACCTTGGCTACCGGGTAACATTCCGCGCTAACGTGCAATACTTCCATGCTAAACAATTAAATAGATACTTTTAAGTTACCTTAGAAAAACTGAATAAACAAAGAACAATCGAAATTAATTTTTAGTTTGAAGTCACGAACTTTTGAAGTTTGAGGTTTGAAGTTTGAAGTTTGAGGTTCGTTGGAGGTTCAAGGTTCAAGGCAAGCCATCCTGATAAAGACTACTTGCCTTTAACTTTCAACTTTTAACTAACTTCAAACATCAAACTTCAAACTATTAAACCTGATTGTCATGGATTTCGGACGTGTAGACACTCCCCTGCTGGACGAAATAGACTTCAAACTTCCGGCAGAGCCTGTACTTAATAAAAAAGTCCTCAAAGGACCGGCTGCCAAACAGCCAAAGATCTACCTGGGCTGCGCCAAATGGGGCCGTAAAGAATGGATCGGTAAGATCTATCCCCAGGGCACCAAAGAAGCCAATTTCCTGGACGAGTACGTAAAACATTACAACAGCATTGAGCTGAACGCCACCCATTATCAGGTGTATGGACCGGAGACCATCCGTAAATGGGGCGAGAAAGCAAAAGGCCAGGCCGGTTTTAAGTTCTGTCCAAAAGTCTCGCAAGCTATCAGTCACTACAGCCAGCTGACCAATGCCGGGCAGCTGACCACCTCCTTCCTGGAAGGGGTGCTGGCCTTTGAAGAACAGCTTGGCCCTATCTTCCTGCAGGTAAGCGACCGCTTCTCTCCCAGGCGCAAGGACGCGCTTTTTGAGTACCTGGCCACCCTGCCTAAGGACCTCCAGTTCTTCGTGGAAGTAAGGCACCCGGACTGGTTCAGCGATGAAGCAGTGAGGCTGGAACTGCTGCATACCCTGCAAAAGCTGAAGGTAGGTTTCATTATTACCGATACAGCCGGGCGGCGCGACTGCGCACATATGGAGCTGACCGTGCCCAAGGCCTTCATCCGCTTTGTGGGCAACAGCCTGCACCCAACAGACTATACCCGTATAGACGACTGGGTGAACCGGATCCACTACTGGCTGCAACAAGGCCTGAAGGAATTATACTTTTTCATGCATATGCATGATGAGGCCTATTCTCCGGAACTGTCGGTATACCTGGCAGACAAGATCAAAGCAGTATGCGGTGTAGAAGTGATGCGGCCGCAATTTGTAGCAGCAACAGCGCCGGTAAAAAAACCTGCGAAGGTGGCCGCCAAACCGGCAAAGGCGGCCGTGAAAGCGCCTCCGAAAACTGCGGTGAAAGCGCCTGCAAAAGCTGCGGTGAAAGCGCCCGCAAAGGCAGCGGTGAAGCAAACTGCGAAAACAACAGCCGGCAAGCCCGCAAAGAAAGCCGCAAAATAGGCTGTTAATGAATCCTTTATACAAATTTGCTGCTATACTGCTTAAAAACAAACAGTGGTATGACGGCTGATCTTTGACATTTAATAAATCTCATGCTAATTTCGCCCCGGAAAACGGTTAGATCTGATCTTATATGCGTGAAAAGCTCCGGCAACTGGCCCTGGAATTAGAGGGCACCCTTTACGATGACGATACCATGCGCACGTTATACGCCACCGATGCGTCGGCCTACCGCGAAATGCCGCTGGCAGTAGCGATACCGGCTCATGAGGGGGATATCAAACGGCTCATTGCCTTTGCCAGGGAAAACAAAACCTCCCTGATACCACGTACGGCCGGTACTTCGCTGGCCGGACAAGTAGTAGGCAACGGCATCATCGTGGATGTGTCGAGAACCTTTACCCGCATCCTGGAGATCAATAAAGAAGAGCGCTGGGTACGTGTGCAGCCCGGCGTAATCAGGGACGAGCTGAACCTCTTCCTGAAGCCGCACGGCTTTTACTTTGGCCCGGAGACCTCTACTGCCAACCGCGCCATGATAGGCGGCATGGTAGGCAATAACTCCTGCGGCTCCAACTCCGTTGTATATGGCAGCACCCGTGAACACCTGCTGGAAGTAAAGGCCCTGCTCAGCGATGGCAGCGAAGCCGTATTCCACTCCCTGACACCTGACGAGTTCCATGCCCGTTGCGAACGTACGGACGGCAGTATGGAAACACGTGTATATAAACATATCAGAACCCTGCTGGGCAACCATGCCAACCAGGAAGAGATCCGCCGCGAATTTCCTAAAAAGAGCATTGCCCGCCGTAATACCGGTTATGCCGTGGATATGCTGCTGGAAACAGCGCCCTTTACCGCCGGTGCACCTAATTTTAACTTCTGCAGCCTGATCGCCGGTTCTGAAGGTACCCTGGCCTTCCTGACAGAGATCAAGCTCAACATCGTACCGCTGCCGCCCAAAGAAACCGGCCTGCTATGCATCCACTTCAACAGCATTGACGAGTCGCTGCGCGCCAACGTAATCGCCATGCGCTATAAGCCCAGCGCCAGCGAACTGATAGACCATTATATATTAGAGTGTACCAAAGACAATATTGAACAAAACAAGAACCGCTTCTTTGTACAGGGCGATCCCGGCGCTATACTGGTAGTAGAATTCCTGCGCGACAACCGCGAGGATATCAAAACCATTGCCGGACAGCTGCAGCAGGAATTGCAGGCCGCCGGACTGGGATACCACTTCCCCCTCCTCTTTGGCGATGATACCAAAAAGGTATGGACCCTGCGTAAAGCCGGCCTGGGGCTGCTGGCCAACCTGCCCGGCGATGAAAAAGCAGTGCCCGTGATAGAAGATACCGCCGTGGATGTGGAAGATCTGCCAGCCTACATACGCGACTTTAACGAGATCCTGAAGAAATACGATCTGTACTCCGTCCACTACGCCCATGCGGGCAGCGGGGAGATCCATCTCAGGCCGATCATCAACCTGAAAACGGAAGAAGGCAACCGCCTGTTCCGTAAAATAGCCGAAGAAATAGCCACACTGGTAAAGAAATACCAGGGCTCACTGAGCGGCGAGCATGGAGACGGCCGCCTCAGGGGCGAGTTTATCCGCCAGATGATCGGCGAAAAGAACTATGAGCTGCTGCGCCAGGTAAAATATACCTGGGACCCGGAAAACATCTTCAACCCGCACAAGATCGTAGACACGCCGTCTATGAACAGTATGCTGCGCTATGAGCCCGGGCAGCAGGTAGCTCCCATCTCCACCATCTTTCACTTCCCGGACCAGACCATCCTGCAGCACGCAGAACAGTGCAACGGCTCCGGCGACTGCCGTAAGACACATCTGAGCGGCGGCACCATGTGCCCCAGCTACATGGCTACCCGGAATGAAAAGGATACTACCCGCGCCAGGGCTAACATCCTGCGCGAATTCCTCACACATTCCCAGAAGGAGAACCGCTTTGACCATGATGAGATCTATGATGTGCTGGACCTCTGCCTGGCTTGCAAAGGCTGTAAATCAGAGTGCCCTTCCAACGTAGACATGGCCAAACTGAAGATGGAGTTCCTGCAACATTACCATGACGCCAACGGGGTGCCCTTCCGTGTGAAGATGATCACCAATTATGTTGCGTTGAATAAGCTGGCATCCATCGCCCCCGGCATCTATAACTGGCTGGTGGAGAACAAGACCACCGGCAGCCTTATCAAAAAGTTCTCCGGCTTTGCCAACAAGCGTTCTTTACCGGGCCTGTACCGTACCACGCTGAAAAGCTGGTTCCGTAAAAAATGGCCGGCAGAACGTACGCCTTTGGCGGCAGGCGCACCGGTAGTATACCTTTTCTGCGACGAATTCACCAATTACAACGATACTGCTGTAGGCATAAAAGCCGTACAGCTACTGCACCGTTTAGGCTTTGAAGTGAGGATGATAGAGCACCCCGAAAGCGCCAGGGCACTAATGTCTAAAGGCCTGCTCCGCAAAGCGCGCGAGAAAGCAGAACAGAATGTGCGCATCTTCAAAGACATCATTAATGAAAACGTGCCCCTGCTGGGTGTTGAACCTTCAGCGATCCTCAGCTTCCGGGATGAATACCCCGACCTGGTACGGGATGAGCTGCGCAGCGCTGCGAGGGAACTGGCTCAGCACGTGTACCTGGTAGACGAGTTCCTGGCCAATGCGGCCGACCAGGGCAAGATCCGCAAGGAGCAGTTCAGCACAGCAAAACGCCATATCAAGCTGCATGGGCATTGCCAGCAGAAGGCCCTGTCTTCTTCCTTGCACAGCAAGAAAATACTGTCCTTACCGGAGCAGTATACCGTAGAGGTGATCCCCTCCGGTTGCTGTGGCATGGCAGGTTCTTTCGGCTATGAGAAAGAGCACTATGACCTCTCCATGCAGATCGGTGAAATGGTATTGTTCCCGGCGGTGCGCGATGCAGCTGCGGATACGATCATTGCGGCTCCGGGCACCAGCTGTCGTCACCAGGTGAAAGACGGTACCGGTAAAAAGGCGTTGCACCCGGTGGAGATCCTGCATGATGCCCTGCTATAGTTATTTTGCTCATATGGGCATAAATTCCTATCTTAGGAACGATACCCATTTTCCCTCAATACCCTTTAGTATATGAGATCTAACCACATTATCCTGGTAAACGAGCAAGATGAAGCGCTGGCCACGATGGAAAAACTGGAAGCGCATCAAAAAGGGCTTTTACACCGGGCTTTTTCTGTTTTCGTGATCAACAGCCGTGGCGAAATGCTGCTGCACCGGCGGGCCAGCCACAAGTATCATTCCGGCGGGCTCTGGACAAATGCATGCTGCAGCCATCCCGCCCCGGGAGAGGAAGTACAGGATGCCGCCCACCGGCGCCTGCAGGAGGAGATGGGATTTGACTGCCAGCTGCAGAAAATATTTACCTTTACTTATCATGCTACCTTTGATAACGGGCTGATAGAGCATGAATATGATCATGTATTCCTGGGCACCTTTGACGGCGATATAGTGCCGGATATGGAAGAGGTAGCCGAATACGGGTTCTTTTCATTACAGGAGATCAGCCGGCAGATACGGGAAACCCCTGAACGGTTTACCTACTGGTTCAAAATGGCTTACCCCACCGTACTCGAACATTTATAACACTTACACCTGTATAGCTATTTTAGGACTACACAATAGCACTTACACTCCCGGATATAGTAACGATATAGCAACGATATAGTAACGATATAGTAATTCTTTAAAGAGTTACTATATCGTTACGTATTCAATATATAACCGCTATTGTAACTATTCATTTGCCCCTTAGAAATGGCTGCTTCAAGGGGTACCTGGCACGCCCGGGCTGTTCACTACTTGGCTGAGACTTGCTACCTGAGATACTTTTACAGGAGCAAATAATCCCAAACGCTAAAAATCTACACCATGAAAAAGAGTGAAAGCGCCGTAGCCCCTTCCATCGGCACTACGGAAGCCATCCGCCCCTTCGAAGTACATATTCCCGATGCTGACCTTGACGACCTGCATCGCCGCATTGTAGCCACCCGCCTGCCAGATAAGGAAACAGTCAATGATTTCTCGCAGGGGGTGCCGCTGGCCACTATCGAAGCGCTTACCCACTATTGGGCCGCTGACTATGACTGGCGCAAAGTGGAAGCGAAAATGAATGCCTACCCGCAATTTATAACAGAAATTGATGGGTTGGATATTCATTTTATGCATGTGCGTTCCAAACATGAGGATGCCCTACCCCTGATCATTACACATGGATGGCCGGGGTCGGTGATCGAGCAACTGAAGATCATCGATCCGCTGACGGATCCCACGGCACATGGAGGAAGTGCAGCTGACGCATTTCATGTAGTGGTGCCCTCTATGCCCGGTTATGGATTTTCAGGTAAGCCAGATAAAACGGGTTGGGGACCTGAGCGCATCGCGAACGCCTGGATAACATTAATGCAGCGCCTCGGATACGATAAATTTGTGGCGCAGGGCGGCGACTGGGGCGCGATCGTTACTGATATGATGGGCGTACAGGCGCCTGATGGCCTGCTCGGTATTCATACTAACATGGCCGGCGCCATACCGCCAGACATCAACAACATGGCTTTTGCGGGGGAACCAGCGCCGTCTGGCCTTTCCGTTGAAGAAAAAGAAATATATGAACAACTGAGCTCTTTCTATAAAGACGTTTACTACGCCTTCCTGATGGGTACCCGGCCCGAAACCCTGGTTGGATTAGCTGATTCACCGGTGGGCCTTGCCACCTTCATGATTGATCATGACCGCCGCAGCCTGGAACTGATCGCACGTTCATTTGAAGGGAAAAAAGAGGGGCTTACACCCGATGATGTGCTTGACAATGTTACGCTTTTCTGGCTTACCAATACAGGCGTGTCTGCAGCACGTCTTTATTGGGAAAATAAGCTTGCATTTTTCGTTCCTAAAGGTGTGAAGATCCCTGTTGCGGTGAGTGCCTTTCCTGACGATCTTTGCCCCGCGCCGAGAAGCTGGGCGGAGAAAGCTTATCCGAACCTTATTTACTACAACAAACAGGATAAAGGTGGTCACTTTGCTGCATGGGAACAACCCGAGCGCCTGGTGGCAGATATCCGTGCAGGCTTCAGATCATTGCGCTGACCGGATCGTGGCATATTATAAAGATCCTGAAAGGACGTGGTGCCATCATCACGTCCCTTTCAGGCATGATGCGCTACCTGTTCTCCAGCCAGTTTAAAAAGCTGCTGGCCTTTTCGCGGGATACGAGCAGCTTGTTGGTAAAAGCGATCACCGGTACCACCAGCAGCCGGCGGGTAAAATACCGTTCAACTTCTTTTATTGCACTGAAGTTGATCAGGCATTGCCGGTTCAGCCGGAAGAATTGCTGCTTTGGTACAAGATGCTGAATCTGCTCCAGTGAATAATTCACCGGGTACTCTCTTTTGTCGAAAGACACGATAATGGTGGACTCATATTTAACATAGAAAAGGAAAATATTTTCTGTGGGCACTGTTATGTACTTATTGCGTTTGAACACCAAAAAACTTCTCTTGAAAGCATCATCTTTTACCGTAGAGATATGTTCCATTTTGTACGTTTTTAGGGTTAATACTATCCGGCAAAGCACCCGAATTACATGCCATTACGGCAACTAACTCAGAACCATCTGATTAGTGTTTACGTTAAAGGCCATTACCGCGAAATAACGCGGCAGCCCTATATGTTACCCGCGAAATAAAACGGAGCGCGCATCACTTGCAGACTTGAAAATAAAATGTTAACTTTAAATACCACCCTATCTTCGAAAAGTAGGCGCCTTAGTCCAGACAAACGGTTTACGCTTTTCGCAATTGATATTCAGTGATTCATCTGCATTACAAATTGATAAATTACTTTTCGGATTAATACACACCTTCTGTCAACCATGGCTTTCTTTATGATCCATTCATAAACAAAAAAGCATCGTATGCTTAATTGGACGGGAACCTTCGAAGGCATCATCGGCAACAGCCATCTATTGCTGAATGTATTTGATCATATTTCAAAAGTAGCTCCCTATGACACTACCGTGCTCATATCCGGAGAAAGCGGCACCGGGAAGGAAAGGATCGCTGATTGCATCCATCACCTGTCCTCCCGTAAAGGCAAAGTATTGGTGAAAGTCAATTGCGCCACATTGCCCGCCACGCTGATCGAATCTGAATTATTCGGCCATGAAAAAGGCGCCTTTACCGGCGCTATTGCCAAAAGAACCGGCAAGTTTGAGCAGGCCAATGGCGGTACCATCTTCCTGGATGAGATTGGTGAAATGCCGCCAGACCTGCAGGTAAAATTGTTACGTGTGCTTCAGGAAAGGGAAATAGAGCCTGTTGGGGGCAGGTCATCTGTTAAAGTGGATGTTCGTGTGATCGCTGCTACCAACAGGAACCTCGAGAAGGATGTGGGTGATGGCCGTTTCCGGCTTGACCTGTATTACCGGCTGAATGTTTTTCCCATCGTATTACCCTCCTTAAGAGAACGGGTAGAAGATATACCTGCCCTCGCCCATCACTTTATAAATATTTACAGCCGCAGCTCCGGCAAAAGGATCACAGGGTTGTCGGATAAGGTATTGAAAAGCATGATGGCTTACAGCTGGCCTGGCAACATCCGTGAACTGGAGCATTTGATAGAAAGAAGCGTGCTGCTTGCCAAAGGGAGTATTATCGAGGAGATCTCTTTACCATCGTTGCATATGCAGGATATCAGGGTAAAGACCATTCATGAAAATGAGCGGGATTATATTATCAGTGTGCTGAAAAAATGTAATGGCAAAATATGGGGTAGCGGCGGAGCAGCAGAGATGCTGGATGTTCCGCCGTCTACCTTAAAATCGAAGATGAAGCGGCTGGGGATCAGGAAGGAGAATGATTGAACATATTTTTGAAGTACCTTACTGGCTTGTATAATCACAAGTATTTTTATACTTTGAGTACAATTTTATACCCAGTATCTTTTACCTATGAGACAGTTATCCCGTCTGATTGCACTGTTGTGTTACCTTCTTCTTCATTTGAACGGAAAAGCCCAGACTGAGGCATGGCTGAACCAAAGTTTAGATCCCATTTTAAGGCAAGTAGCGGCGAAGCGACCCGGTCTACACATATTCACGCGGAAGAACGACCAGGGCGGATTTGTCAATATGGCTGTCGTAGATGAAGCCACCGGGCTACTGGAGTGGTTTACCTGCCACGGCGCCGCTTTTGATTCAGTACAACTTAACGATCAAGAATGCAAGCGTATCGTTTCGGGGGCTGTTGATCCTTTTGTTTATTACCGGGGTTACTGCTACACGCGCCTTTTCTACTTAGGGCATGCAGAGCTCTTTTACCGGCTCAATGGTAAGGCTGCGTTACAAGACACTTCCTATAATAACCGTGTCATATTCAATTCATCGGCCGTAAAGTCAGCACAGACTACCTTGCAGAAGCTTATGGCAATGGAAGAGCTTATGAAGCGAACAGCCCTGCAACTACAATTATTTGAAAGCAGGTCTCCCCGGCAGTTAACCATTAGCACCAGTGAATTCAATATCCGGAAAAACCTTGGGGGATTAATGATCACCAAGGCTGGAAGTATCGAGTATTATAACCAGAACCTACTCAGCACTGCGGCAAAAATAGTATTGCACAAAGATGCTCCGGATAAATTTTTTGTATATGATGAGGCAGGTGTTTTACTCGATAGCGTACCGTTGAAAGCCGGCAAATATGCTTCTCTTTTGAAAGCAAAAGAGGATGTATTCCTTTTGTATCGCGGGTGGCTCGAAATGCAATGGCAGCAGATAGCCGATAACCAGAGACAATATACCGAATGGTGGAGCAGTCTGGACTCAGGGCTCTACAGGCCTGTATCGTGGAAAAAAGAAAGGCTGCAGTTCGCGCATTTTATGGCAGATCTGCAAAGCCTACAACATGCAATAGACCAGAAGATAAGCGACCTGGGTATGCCGCAAGGGAAATATGTGGATATGCTGCTGGCTGATCTTTACAGAAATAAAGGATTTGAAGTATCATACTTACCCAGCCTCGGATTTGCTTACACCATTAGTTACACACGAGGCGAAAAAGCGTATGAGCTGATAGAGCGCCGCAGCAATGTAATGGCTATTGTCAGTGATAAAAAGAAGGGAGTTGACGACAACACGGATGGGACTGTTGAATACTATAATGCGGATGTGATTAGTGCAACCGACTACTATCCTTTCGGTATGCTAGAGCCGGGAAGGGTATTTAAAGGTGACGATAATTACAGATATGGGTATAACGGGAAAGAGAATGATAACGAAGTTAAAGGAACAGGAAATCAACAGGACTATGGACTGAGGGTATATGACCCAAGGATTGGAAAGTTCTTGAGTGTAGATCCCCTTACTCCTGATTTCCCCTGGTTATCACCCTTCCAATTTGCGGGCAATACCCCAATTTGGGCAATTGACCTTGATGGCGCTGAGCCGTTCATATTTGGGTTCAACACTCCGTTGATGGGTGCAGCAGATCTACTTGAAACCGGGCTGGATGTCGGAACAAAGGCTGGTCCGCTGGAAGGAGCAGGGCCAGCACTATCATCAGTACGAGTAGGGCCGGGTGGAACAATGACCCAGGAACTTCCCTTTAACTGGACATCTTTTGATATGATGCCCATCCAACCTACACCTTATACAACCCGAAATGGGCCTCTCTTAAAAGTTTCTAATCAAAGTTCTGTACCGGCACAACAGGCGCAGCCACAAAAAGATCCTCAACCCAAAGCTAATCCTCAGAGGCAGTTTGATCCGACGAAAAGGCCTTATCAGGATATTGAAGAAAATGAAACGGATACAGATGATGAGTATATTTACAGAGGCGGGCCAAATACTGATGTTAATTTTACGCCGAGGCAAAAAGATACAGAACCCGGCCCTAAACAAGGATGGTCAACGTTTACAGATCCAATAAAAGCTACGCAGGGAGAAGGTGGCAAGGTTCAAAAATTCAGCGTAAAAAAATTAAAGGCGTTAGGATTTGTATTAAAGAAAACCGCTGATGGCCACGTCGGCGTTAATCCGAGGACCCAAAAAGCTTTAAATGAATGGGCCGCGACAAAGGAGCCATTGAAGGAGAATAAGCGAGGGCCACACCTTCTAACTAAAATTTTGAAGAAGGCCTGGGAAGGAGAGTTAAAACTTCCGAAGAAAAAGTAAACCATCTGATTTATGAAGAAGAGCCAATTGCTAGATATATTTCACTCGGAAATGAATACATGTTATATTGAAATTTTGAACGAATTGAAGTTAAGAGGCTTGCAATGTTCAGTGAAACAAGAGACAAAGGCAGTGAAAGATAGAAACATGTACTTCATTGAAATATTTGCTCCCGGACCCACCGAATCACGATGACTACGATGATTACGGTGTCGTGATTGATGTTTCTCTCAAAGATGACTTAGATTATGTGGTATGTGAGATCTTCATATTACGGGCTTATGGCTCGATATATCAAGACCAAACGTTTGAGATCAGATCTGAAGCAGACGTTAACAGCAGCCTGGATCACATAAAATCTCTTCCTCCTGTTGCAATTGAACATTTTGTCCGGGATTATATCAAATCCTGAAAGATTGCTATATCCTAGACGCACTCAACTTCACATCGGCCTTCTCAAAGGCCTTATCATACCGCTTTTTCACTGCGGTAGCTTCGCCTGATTTGCCCTGCGCTTTCAGGCTTTTATACAAACCTATTAGTGCCCAGCCGCTTTCCGGATAAGCCCGGAGGTCTTCCTGGTAATACTTTGCTGCAAGCTCGTGCTGCCCGGCTTGTATCAGTACATCTCCCAGTATTTCGCGCACAGGCTGATGCCAGTCTACCGGCTCGTTGTAGAGTAAGCGGTCTTCCTGCTGCATGGCGGCGGTGAGCATATCAATAGCGGCAGGATAGTTTTTCTGTGCGGCGGCCATCTCGCCTCGTACTATCTTTTCTGCAATTTCCATCACGTTGTAGGAAGAGTTGCGGGCGCCTATCTCTATGCTTTTAAGCGAGGTGTCACTACGAATAGCCGCAATAGCATCCGCTGCTGCCAAAGCTGCTGCCGGCTGACCTTTACGTGCATAAGCCACGCCGCGGCCAAAGTGCCACATGGCAGTCACAAATTTCCAGTCTTTATTGGGCGCAGGCATTTGCAAAAGCGAATCATACATTCCGAAACGCACCATGGCGAAGATGGGAGTAGCATATAATTGTTGTATGATATAGCCAAAGGGGCTTAGCATCATGGAGCGGTCTGACTTGCCCTGCAGATCACGGGCGGCCTGGAGGGCCACTTCACTGCGGCCTTCAAGGGTAGCGCAGGCCCAGAGGAAATGATAGTTATGCGGATGATACATGAGCGCATACAGGCCCTGCGAATGACATTCCGTAAGGTAGGCCAGATCAGCTTTAATAGATGCCTGGTTGGTGAGTGAACCTTCATGGTACTTGCCTGTACGGATATAGATATGCGCAGGCATATGCACCAGGTGGCCTGCATTGGGCATCAGCGTACGCAGGCGATCAGCGCTGGCCATGGCTTTAGCCGGATCAGCAGAGGCTTCCACGGCATGGATATAGAAGTGATTAGCGCCGGGATGGTTGTCCATTGAAGATAAAACACCTTCCAGCAATTGGAGTATCTCGGGCGTCCAGGCCTGGGGCGTACCGTCTTTCAGCCAGTAGTCCCATGGGTGAAGGTCCATGATAGCTTCTGCACTGAGGGAGGCTACATCAGGATCTTCCGGGAATTGCTGGTGCACTTCGCGCATGGCAGCGGCGTAGGCTTCATCCAGCGGACGCCTGTCGGCCGGCGCATTCGCCACATAGCGTTTGGCGATCGCGTTGATGAGGGCCTTTTCTTTGGGCGATGCGTTGTCCATCAAAGACAAGGCCTTGCCCACTGCTTCCACTACCCTGCCTTCGTCTGACGCGTCCATAGGCGCATTGATATTCGGGCCCAGGGTAAGGGCCTGCCCCCAGTAGCTCATTGCACAGGAAGGATCCAGGCGGGCCGCTTCTGCGAAAGCGCGGTAAGCTTCCAGGTGATTGAAACCGTAGTACAGGCGGATGCCCTGGTCAAAGAAGGCCTGGGCCTCGGGTACAGTGGTAGTTATGGCGCAATGATAATCGCCGAGTCCCTCAAGGTGGGGCGCAAAAGGTTTGGTGGAATCGGTCATATCATCCAGGAAACTCCTGTCGGGCACTGCGCAATAGGCGTACACTCTTTCCGGCGCTGCAGTAATTACAGGGGTTCTTGCAGAACGATAATAGCGGATGGCAGATAATAGCATAACAGCTACTAACAGGAAAAGGGGTATTAAAAACAATCGTTTCATGCTGCGAATGTTTTGAGGTTATAATTTGGGGCTTATAAGGATACTGTAAAAAAAGCGATAGTATTAGAACGCGGCGCTACAAAAGTACAATAATTGTCAGGAGGCGGCGGCATATTTTTCAGGGAATGAGTTAAAGCTTCAGGGCATAAAAAATGGGCTGCACTTCTCGGTGCAGCCCATTTTTCATTTTTCACCCGGTTTAGAGACGGATGGTTGCGGGCAAATATTTAGCAATAAGATCTTCGTAATAAGATTTCAGCTCACTTACAACCGGTGGGTTCGGGCTTTTGGAATACAGATCGTAAGGATTGAATTTTTTTACCCATTCAAACATTTCCCTGTCATGATCATTCATCAGGTGCTCATAAGCATGCTCACGGTGCTGGGAATAGAAGGAATGGTAACGGATCATGTACAGTGCCGGCTCAGGCAGATAATCTTTGGTGATATGATAGAGGTATTCATCATGGCCCCATGACATATGCACGTTATCCAGCCCGCAGTTGGGCGAATACACGCCGTATTTGGTGTTATATCTTTCGTCGTTGATATCCGGGTTGTCTTTGAAGAATTCAGGATATACGATCTTGTCGGAGAACTGGCAGCCTACAGGGAAAGTATCCCCTACTACCGCCCATTGAGCTTCGCCGAACAGGCAAAGCACCTTGCCCATATCATGAATGAAACCGGTGAGCACAAACCAGTCGGGATGGCCGTCTGCACGGATAGCTTCTGCTGTTTGCAGCAGGTGCTGCAGCTGGTCAAGATCAATATCAGGATCGGAATCGTCCACCAGGGTATTCAGGAATTCCATGGCGTTCCATACCGGCATTTCCTTACGGTTAAATTGCAGGAACTCTTTCTTCTTCTCCTGTACAAAATCGTATGTCTGGTATTTATGGTTCAGACGGTAAAACTCACGTACGGTATCCCGGCCCGGGTTCTCGTAATTACGGAACTCTTCTTTGGTCTTGGATGCTTGTCCTTCTTCAGGATAACGTTTTAATACATCATCTTCCCATTGTTCAATACTTTGAAGCGGTTGCAATTCTTCATTGGTAAATTGGTTTGCTACCCTCATAAACGTGAATTTTAAGCGTTTTTATTGTCTTTTTATGGACGTCTATCTACCTAAATTTACTGATTTCAATCGATTTCTACTAACTTTTTTGTGCTAAAATCTTGTTACTGTTTAGCGGTTTATCACCAGAAAACAGTGTACAACGCCGTCAGGATACCTACGATAATAACAGACCCTACAATGAATGCAGGGGATGTTTTAAACATGGAGGTATCGATGTGAATGATACGGGGAAGGTATTTGCTTTTATTATCGAGCAGGGTGATAATGATCATGAGCACTACGAGTATGACAAATACGATGGTCATGCGGTCCAGGAAGGGATAGTCCGGGAACTGCCCGTTGGTCCACACCGGGAGGAACTTCAGTATGGTAGACAGCGGGATGGTAAGCAGCGCAGCGGTCAGCGCGGCACTTGACGTGGTGCGTTTCCACAGGAAGCCCAGCAGGAAAATAGCCAGTACGCCAGGAGAAATAAAGCCAACATATTCCTGGATGAACTGGTAAGCCTGATCCAGGGTGGTGAGGGCCGGTGCAACAACGCTGGCGATCACCATGGCTACGATCACCGTATAACGCCCTACCCGCACCAGGTGCTGTTCAGATGCCTCTTTATTGAAAAAGCGTTTGTAGATGTCCAGTGAAAAGATGGTGGAAATACTATTGGCCTTACCGGCGAGAGAAGCTACCACCGCGGCGGTCAGTGCTGCAAAAGCCAGGCCTTTGAGGCCGGGAGGCAGGAGGTTCATGAGCGTTGGATAGGCCTGGTCTGGTTTCACCACACCGGCGGCATTGGTCATCTCATGCGTAAACACCCCATTCTTATACAGCACATAAGCCGTAATGCCGGGCAACACCGCGATCACAGGGATCAGCAGTTTCAGGAAAGCGGCAAAGAGGATCCCGCTGCGGGCAGTTTTGAGATCGGCCCCTAAAGCGCGCTGGATGATGTACTGATTACAGCCCCAGTAGTTCAGGTTATTGATCCACATGCCGCCTATCAATACAGAGAGGCCGGGCAGGTCTTTATAATAGGGATGCGAACTATCGAAGATCATATGGAAATGGGTAGGCGCCTGCTCTTTGATCAGGGAGAGGCCTTTCCATATATTTTTGCCAAAGCCGAAATGTTCGGATACCAGGTTCAGGGCCAGGTAAGTGGTTACCAGTCCGCCGAGGATCAGCACAAACACCTGCACCACATCGGTATAACCGATCACTTTCATACCTCCCAGGGTAACGAAGACGGCGAAAATAGCCAGTCCGGCAACACACCAGCCAAAGCTGATGCCCGAGATAGCGTTGATGGCCAGCGCGCCCAGGTAGATAATGGAAGTAAGGTTCACGAATACGTATACCAACAGCCAGAACACTGCCATGGTAGTACTTACGGCGGCATTATAGCGTTCCAGCAGGAACTGCGGCATGGTATAGATCTTATTCTTCAGGTAAACCGGGATAAAGAACACGGCGACGATGATCAGGGTAGCTGCCGCCATCCATTCATACGTGGAAATAGCGAGGCCCAGGGCAAAGCCGGAACCCGACATACCGATAAAGTGCTCTGCAGAGATATTGGAAGCGATCAGGGAGGCGCCAATGGCCCACCAGGTGAGCGAGCCTTCTGCCAGGAAAAAGTCTTTTGTGCTGGTAACGGCGGAACGTTTACGACGGTAGATGTAATAACCGTAGCCCGATACAAGGATAAAATAGAAAAGAAAAACTAAATAATCCGGGAATTGTAGATGATTCATAACGCTGGAAGATAGATAATAAGGGAGTAAAATAAAAATTAATGTGGAGAGTTGCAATAATTGATTTGTGTTAAAAGATTGCTTCGTCGCCCCAGGCACGGAGGCCGCATAGCTCCTCGCAATGACGCGGACGAGACCGAAGCGATGATTGCAGCACAGAGGGCTTTTCGCAATGACGCGGACGAGACCGAAGCGATGATTGCAGCACAGGGGGCTTACTCCGCCAAATGGTCGGGCTTCTGGCGTTCTTTCCCTTCTGCTTCCAGCCTGGCCAGTTTCTTTTTGCCATAGGCTACGCGGGTGATCAGCACATATAGTACAGGCACAGTAAAAATGGCCAGCAGGGTGGCGGCCAGCATGCCGCCAATAACAGTAAAGCCTATATTAAGACGGGCGGCAGCGCCGGCGCCTTTGGCCAGGCAAAGTGGCAGCACGCCCAGGATGAAGGCGAAGGAAGTCATGAGAATAGGACGGAAACGCAGCTGCACCGCATCGAGGGTGGCCTCTATGAGTGGTACGCCCCTGTCAACGCGCTCTTTACAAAACTCTACGATCAGGATGGCGTTCTTGGCGGCGAGCCCGATGAGCGTGATGAGCCCTACCTGTGAGTATACACTGTTCTGCTGACCGGCCAGGTACAGGGCCACGACAGACCCGAAGAGGGCAATGGGCACTGCCAGCAATACCGCCAGCGGTACCGACCAGCTTTCATACAGGGCTACCAGCAACAGGAACACGAACAATACAGAGAGCAGGAAGATCATGGTGCTTTTGTTACCTGCTTCGATCTCCTGCTTGGAGATGTTGGTCCATTCGTAGCCAAAATTGGCCGGCAGCACCTGGGCTGCCACTTCCTGCAGGGCCTGGAGGGCATCGCCGGAACTGTAGCCGGGATTATTAACGCCATCTATTTGAACGGAGCGGTAGAGATTAAAGTGATTCAGCACCGGTGCGCCGCCGGTTTTGGTGTGGGTAGTGAGCGCGCTGAGGGGCACCATCTCCCCTGCTGCATTCTTCACATAGTACATACCCAGGTTCTCAATAGACTGGCGATACACGGTATCCGCCTGCATTACTACCCTGAATGCGCGGCTGAAACGGGTAAAGTCATTGACGTAAAGGCCTCCCAGGTAGGTTTGCAGGGTGTTAAACACATCGCTGATCGCAACGCCCATCTGCTTGCATTTATCACGATCCACTTCCACATTGTATTCGGGCGTGGCGGAACTGAAGAAAGTATACGCCCGCATGATCTCCGGGCGTTTGTTGACTGCGGCCAGGAACTGGCCCATAACCTGGCTGAATTCCCGTACATCCGTGCCCGTTTTCTGTTCGAGAATGAACGAAAAACCACCGCTGGTACCAAAACCGCGAAGCGTTGGGAAAGGGATCGCCAGGATCTGCGCGCCGGGGATCTGTGAAAGCCGGCCCTGCAGGCGGCCAATCACTGCGTTCATATCGTCCTTCGTTCCTTTATATCGTTCAGACCATGGCTTGAGACTGAGAAAGTAAGTAGCAGAATTAGGTTTGATGGCATTGGCCACGATATTGATCCCGCTTACGCCCATGAAATGGTTGATGGCCTTGTCGTGCAGCAGGATATCGTTGATCTCCCGGCCAATAGCGCGGGTACGGGCAGAAGAAGATGCATCCGGCAGCTCCACTGAAATGATCAGCGTGCCCATGTCTTCCTGGGGAATAAAGGTGGTAGGCACAATGCGGAACAGGAAGAAGGCCACCAGGAAGAGCAGCAGCAGGCCTCCCAGCACAAATGGCGTTCCCTTAATGGCCCTGCGCACCCCATTGGCATAGGCCCTGGTAGTGCGGGTAAAGAAGCGGTTAAAGCGATAGAAGAAATGGTTCAGGAACCCTTTGGATTGCTCCGTTATATGCGACGGCCTTAACAGCATGGTACATAAAGCGGGCGTAAATGTGAGCGCCAGGAAAGCAGACAACAACACAGAGAAGGCAATGGTGAGGGCAAACTGCTGGTACAGGCGGCCGCTTACACCGGGGATAAAAGCCACCGGCACAAATACGGCAGCCAGCACCAATGCAATAGCGATCACCGGCGCCTGCACTTCAGACATCGCTTTGTAGGTAGCCTCCAGGGGCGACATCTTATCAGCGTCTATATGGTGCTGCACCGCTTCTACCACCACAATGGCGTCGTCCACCACGATACCGATAGCCAGCACAAAGCCGAAGAGGGTGAGTGTATTAATGGAAAAGCCCAGGAGCTTGAAGAAGATAAAGGTGCCGATAATGGATACCGGTATCACCAGCACAGGGATCAGCGTGGCCCTCCATTCTTCCAGGAATATAAACACCACCAGTGTTACGAGGATGAGGGCGATGATAAATGTTTCTACCACTTCATCAATAGAGATCTCTACAAAGGAGGTGGTTTCAAAAGGCACGATCCATTCAATGTCGTTAGGGAAAGATCTTGCCAGTTCCCGCATCTTGCGGTTCACGCCCTGCGCCACGTCGAGCGCATTGGCGCCGGGCATCAGGTACAGGGCCAGACCGGTGCCTATCTTCCCATCGGCACGAATGTCGGTAGCGTAGGTAAAAGTGCCCAGCTCTACGCGGGCAACGTCTTTAAGGCGCACCAGCGAACCATCCCTTGGGTTGGCGGCCACTACGATCCCGTTAAATTCTTCTGCGGTAATGAGACGGCCTTTTACTTTCACATTGTATTCGAAAGACTGTTTGTTATAGGCCGGGGGAGCGCCCACAATACCTGCAGGCACCTGCTGGTTCTGTTCAGTGATAGCGGCGGCCACCTGGCGGGTGGTAAGGCCCAGGGCGGCCATCTTATCAGGCTTCAGCCAGATGCGCATGCTGTAATCCTGTGCAAAGGCCTGTACATCGCCGATGCCGGGCACGCGTAAGAGCTCGGGCTTGAGATAGATGTTCAGGTAATTATCCATGAAGCCGCGGTCGTGCGTGTTGTTGGGTGATTTAAGCGCAATCACCATCAGCATGTCGTTGGAGCGTTTTTTGGTGGTCACCCCTACCCTTCTAACGTCATCGGGTATACTGGGTGTGGCCAGGTTCACGCGGTTCTGCACGTCCATAGTGGCAATATCAGGATCTGTGCCGATATTGAAGGTAACGGTAATGCTGCTGGAGCCATCGTTGGCGCTTACAGACTGTATATACATGGCGCCGGGCGTACCGTTGATCTGGTTCTCGATAGGTGTGGTAACGGTTTCCTCCACCGTTTGGGCGTTGGCGCCGATGTAGGTGGCCTGTACAGATACCACGGGCGGAGAGATATCGGGCAACTGGGCAACGGGCAGGGTGAACATACAGATCAACCCCACTATCACAATAATGATAGCTATTACAACGGTAGTGTTCTTGCGTTGTATGAATGTTGTCGAGATCATGTTCTTTTAGTTGTCAGTTGACAGTTGTAAGTTGTAAGTTGTCAGTCGTAAGTTGTCAGTCGTAAGTCGTAAGTGATTAGTTGTTAGTGAATGCAGCAAACAGGTATCCGCGTTAATCACTGACAACTGACAACTAACGACTGACGACTACTTTTACCGTATCTCCGGGGCGGGCTTTCTGCAAGCCTTCCACAACTACCTGTTCGCCGGCTTTCAGGCCTTTGTTGATCACCAGCATGGTATCTGTTTGCGGGCCGGGCACTACCTGCCGCAGTTGCAGCGTATTGCCGGGACCTATGACGTATACATTCTTTTCGGACAAGGTTTCCATAATGGCTTTGGCAGGAATGGCCAGCGCCGTATCCGGTGTTTGGTACTGCAGTATGGCAACGGCAGTCATGCCCGATTTCAGCTGTCCGCCTTTATTTGGAAACTGCAGGCGTACACGTATGGTACCGGTTTGCGGATCAACGATATTGTTGATGGTGAGCATTTGCCCGGGTTCCTCATACGTAGTGCCGTCGTTAAATCCCAGCAGGAATTTGCGGGTAGGATGTTGCTTCGACGTAAATTCCTGGATGCGGCTTTGTGGCACGTCAAAATCTGCATAGATGGGATCTTCGTTCACGATGGTGTTGATGAGGGTTTGACCGGCGTTAACAATATCGCCTACCTTGATCTGCACGATGCCGATCTTACCATTGACCGGGGCGCGTACCACCGCATGGTTTACATCTGTACCGGCTCTCTGCAGGGCGGCTTTTGCAGCAGCCACATTGGCTTCGGATGTTTTGGCGGCGGTGGCGGCCTGCTCTACGGTCTGACGGGAAATAGCATCATGCGTGAGCAGGTTCTGATAACGTTCAAGGTCGCGCTGCTTCTGCGCCAGGTCTGCCTGCGCCTGTAAGAGAGAGGCGTTCATCTGGCTATAGGCGGCTGCATAACGGCTCTTGTCTATCTCGTACAGCGGCTGCCCTTTGCGCACGGTACTTCCATCTTTGGCAAGAATGGCTTCCAGGTAGCCGGTGACGTCGGTATGCAGCTGCACAATGTTATTGCCGATGAGGGTAGCCGGAAAGCTTTCCTGGATGGTATAAGATCCCTGGTTAACGGTAACGGCAACTACCGTGGCTTTCATGTGCGGCATACCGCCTCCGGGGGGTTGCTTTTTAGCGCCGCAGGCAAGCAAACAGCAAGAGAGCCCTATTATCAGAAAACGTTGCATATATCAAGTTTGAACGTCTATTTGATCTTTCCCATCGCCCTGTCCAGGTCCAGTTTGGTGACCAGCGCGTTCAGCAGGGCGCTGATATAATCGCTGCGCGACTGCTGCAATTCACTTTCTGCGGAGATCACATCCAGGCTGGAAGATACGCCCTGGTCATATTTCAGTACAATACGGTCATACACGCCCTGGGTAAGCTGCATATTTGTTTCCTGGGTCTTAAGGAGCGCCAGGTTATTCTGATACTGTGTATAAGCATTCTTAACGTCCAGCTGGATCTGCTGGCCCATGTAATCCAGGTCGTTCAGGGATTTCTGCAGGGTGATCTTTTGTTGGTTCACCTGGTGCAGGCGCTCCGTACCGGTAAAAATGGGCCAGGACAGGCTAAGCCCCAAAGCGGAGGTGCCGTAGCCTTTCTTATACAGGTCGCCAAAAGATTCAGAGAAATAATTGAAACCGTAGTTAATGAAGCCAGAGAGCTCGGGCAGGATCTGCAGCTTCTTACTTTTCAGGCTGAGCCTGTTCAGTTCGATCTGGGTAAGCTGCTGGCTGTATTCCACCCGGTCTTCCACACGATAGCTCAGGGTATCCAGCACCTGTTGCGGCGAGAAATCTGTTACCGTTTGTGAAAGCCGCAGTGAATCCTGCTGGGGAATACCTGCCTGGAACTTCAGCAGTTCGAAGCTGTAGGCCAGCAGGCGCCGCTGGTTTTCTATGGCCGTAACGATGTTATTATATGATACGGTGATACGGTCTACATCCACTCTTTCTCCCACGCCCGCATCGTAACGGGCACGGGTATCCGCCAGGGTCTTTTTCAGCTGGGCTTCATTGGCGGCGGTAAGGCGGATGTTCTCTTCATTGACCAGGACGGTGTAATATGCTTTCATCACTGCTACCCGGGTATCAATAGCGGTACGGCGCAGGTTCTTCTCTGACAGTTCACCGTATACGCGCGATGCTTTCAGGCCCAGGAAATAATCACTGTTAAAGATGGTTTGGTTCACCTGTCCGAACACGTTGGAGGTGTATTTTGTTCCGAACTGTACAGGTATTTTCTGATCGAGGTTACCGTTGACAAAATCAGGAATGAGTGAGGTCTGTAGTTTGAGGTTATCCTGGAAGTTACCGCTGATATCAGCATGAGGTAGCAGCTTGCCTGTGCTTTCCCGGATCTGTTCCCGGGCATACTGTTGATCCAGCCTGGCGTTCACTACATCGCGCTGATGCTGAAGGGCGTACTGCACACAATCCTCCAGACTAAACACGTTGATCTTTCTTGTTGATGAATCTACCTGCGCTTGCGTAGCAAATATCCCCAGCCAGACAGTAGTTGTTAACGTACATAAAATACGACGCATAACTGGTCTACTTTAGCGGACAGAGGGTCATTCCTCAGATAACAACAATATTTGACAAAAAGTTGAAGCGTATTAAATTTAAATAAATAATTTGAGCTTTTCAATACTTCTCTATGCTTGAGGTAGATAAAAGAGATGCACACCTGCTTGAAAAGGCCATTAATGAATGGCAGGCATCCCAACTTATTAACCCGGAACAGGCGCAGCAAATGCGGCAGGGATACCGGGTACGGGCAGCCAATACAGACTGGCAGACGATTACCCTGTACATCTTTATTGCGGCAATTTCCTGTGCGCTGATGGCGTTTGGCTCACTGGTGCTCGATGAAAAGTGGATAGAAGTATTGCGAAAGAAACTATCGCTGACGGATAGCGTAATTGCAGGGCTGTTTGCTGCCCTTACCATCTTCCTCTGCTATCATGGTTACCGCCGGCAGCAAAAGCAGCCTGCCTTTTCGCTAAACCGGGAGATCTACTGGCTGCTGCCCGTTCTCAGTACGGGCGTAACGGTAGTGTACCTTGGCAAAAGCCTGCAATACCTGGATGGTAATTACGGCGCTTTCTGGCTGCTGGCCACTGTTACCTACGGCATACTGGGCATCCTGTTATCATCTCCACTGCTGTGGACTGCCACCCTGCTTTGCCTGATACCCGCTTACGTAAAGCTCAGTTATTATATTACAGGCGACGCCTCCTGGTTCCTGGGGATGAACCTGCCCTGCCGGATGTTTGTGCTGGCTTTGATCATGCTCCTGTTGCACCGGCTCGCGCTCTCTTATAAAAGGTACCAGGCGGTACAGCATATTACCTGGGTGGGCAGCTGGCTGTTGCTGTTACTCTCTGCCTGGCTTATTTCTATTTTTGGCAACAGCGGCACCTGGAGCGAATGGCAGCTGATACGCCAGTACCAGTTGCTGTGGTGGGTAGCCGGCTACACCCTGCTATGCGCCGCTGTGGTATGGCTGGGTATTCGCATGCGCGACAACCTGGTGCGTGATTTTGGCGTGGTGTTCCTGTTACTGGACATGTATACCCGCTATTTTGAATACCTGTGGGACCGTACCCATAAAGGCATCTTCTTCACTATACTGGCGCTATCATTCTGGTGGATAGGGCGAAGAATTGAAAAATGGAAAAAGATCTAGGGCCCTACTGTTATGGTAAATGTTTTTACTACCTCACGGTGCTCGTCTATTGAAGCATTGAAAGCTACGAAGGTAAGTGTATAGGTGCCTGGCTTGCTGTAGATGTAATAATAGCTGTCGATCGTAGCACTGCCCAGGTCCCGGATGGAAATACCTGCATCCCTGGTCACCGTTCTGAGATCAAAGGCCCTTGAGATCAGCCAGTCGTCATTATCGTCCCTGGTACTGTTGGCGATTGTGCCATTGATCCCTACCTGTCCGCTGGTGGGCACGTTCCAGGCTACCGTAGGGTTTTTAAGATCAACCGCTGCCCAGCCTACCTGGCTGGCGGCAACAATGGTGGATACTTTATCCGGCAGCACATGCTTAATATCGAATGTGCGGATAGACCAGCTGGGTTGTTGCAGGGTATCGCTATAGTAGCCCAGATAGCGCAGCGCGATGTACACCGGTCTTTGCGTTTTTGCGAAAGCGCTGAGGTCGATAATACCGGAAGGCGTTCTGTCTGCGCCGGTGGAGAGCAGGGCCTGGCTGGTAATATCCGTCCAGCCGGCTTTCATAATGCCTGCGGAATCATAAGCCCCGTTAAAGTCTGTAGACACCAGCAGCTTCAGCGTATTGGTCTCCCCTTTATTCTGAAGATATGAAGTGAATTGCAGCTGGGGAATGCCATCTGCAATTGTGCGGTCTTTATACTGATAGCTGAGCCCCGGCTCGCCTGAGTAAAAGGTAATATTATCTGCCTGGCCGCTGAAGCTAAAGCGCACGGTATCGCCTACCCTGAATGTGGCGCCGGCAATACTTACGTCGAAGGCGGGAGTGGCGACTTCCAGCTTTCTGCAGCTGAACAGCAGGCAAAAAAGACATATGTAGACAAGCGTTTTCATGTTTTAGTGTTTGAAGTTTGAAGTTTGAGGTTTGAGGTTCAAACCTCAAACTTTACCATCCGGGGTTTTGTACCAATAACCTGTTCACCGCCATATCATGCGCCGGTATGGGCATCAGCAGGTGACGATCTGATAAATTATTAGCCGCGGTGGCAGTGAATTTATGGCTTGCAGGGGCATTGGCAGTGATATCGTCTGCCATGGCTTTCATGGTGGGAATAAAGATCCCCCAGCGAATCAGGTCATATTTGCGGAGCGCTTCGAAGCAAAGCTCCCTGGAGCGCTCATCCTGTATAGCCTGGCGAAGGGCATCTTTACCAGACTGTTGCTCGGGCAGCAGATCGGGCTGGCTGGTAGAAGTATCGCCGCTTAGCAGTTTGCCATAAGCGCGGCGCCTTACCTGGTTGACGGCGTCGATGGCGAGCGGTGTAGGTCCGTTGAGCTCATTCTCTGCTTCGGCCATCATCAGCAGCACATCCGCATAACGCAATACGGCAAAGTTCTGGGGAGTCAGGTTTTTGTTCTTGGGCGTCAGCGTTTCATATTCGCGGCGCCATTTACCGATGTTCAGTTCCCAGAGGTTATTATTCTTCTTGTAGGTATCGTTAGCACCGGTGTAGTTATAATTTGCGCAATTCCAGTCGCGGCGCAGATCGGCCGCTTCGTACATATTATACAGCTTGTTGGTGACATTCACGGAGCCATAGCTGTAACCTATTTCAAGGTTGGCGCATTTCACGCCGATGTTATTGCCGATACGGCCAGATTCGTCAAACACGCCGGTGCCATTGCCGGCGAACTCGATCTCCCAGATACTTTCCTTTACATCATATTTATCCTGGGCATAGTTGATGAAGATCTGTTTGTAGTCGGGGTTCAGCGCATGTTCACCTGATTGTATCACCTTTTTAGCCCAATCCAGGGCCTCCTGGTACCTGGCAACATCATGCAGCGGATACCCGGCCATTGTTAAACATACCCTTGCCAGGACACCCTCTACGGCGGTTTTGCTTACGCGGCCGCTATAGCCCAGGGAAGTGACTGTTTGCGTTTGCAGCAGGCTTTCTGCTTCCTTCATATCTTCCAGGATCTGCGCATATACTTCCTTCAGCGGTGCGCGGGCAATATGCACGTTATCTACAGAAAGAACAGGATCCAGGATGATGGGCACATCGCCAAAGTTGATGGCAAGCAGGAAGTAATAAAATCCGCGCAGGAACAGGGTCTCTCCTTTTACAATACTTCTTTTTGTTTCGTCCATCGCAGGGCGGTTTACGCTGGCCAGCAAAACATTGGCGCGGGAAATGCCTTGCCAGATGGCGCGCCAGAAGCCGGCTACCTGGGCATTACCCGGATCATATACATACATGCGCATACCGGTGGCCGGATTACCGGCCTGGTAACTTTCGTCCGTACTGGAGTTGATGGGCCAGGTCATATAATCGCCATAGATCTGTTCTTTGCCCAGCATATCGTATACGCCCAGCAGGCCGCGGTTCAGCTGCTCTTCTGTAGTATAATAGGTATCTGTAGGCAACACATCCGTGGGCTTGGTTTCGAGGAATTTTTTACAGCCGCTGCCGGTTGTCAGCAAAAGTATGGTCAACAAAAAGTATATGCGTTTCATAGCTATCAAAGTGAAAGGTTCAATCCAAAAACAATTGTTCTTGCCATTGGGTATGCAGCCCAATCGAAGCCGGGCGTTAAAGTGGAATTGCGGGTAGATACTTCGGGATCACGGCCGGAGTATTTGGTCCAGGTATACAGGTTCTGGGCAGTTACATAAAGGCGGAGGCTTTTCATCTTATATCTCCTCATGAACTGTGCAGGTACTGTATATGCGAGGCTGACTGTTTTCAAACGCAGGTAAGAACCATCTTCTATTACGCGGGAAGAGTAATAGCCGGGGCCTTGTCCGTTGGGCCGGTGCAGGGTATTGGAGGGATTGCCAGGCGACCAGTGATTTACATAGCTGGCGTACTGGTTCACACTGGGCGTGCCTTTACCATTCCCTTCAAATACCAGGCGGTTCGCGTTCAGGATGTCGTTACCATAGGACCATTGAAAGAAGACGCTAAGCTCAAAGCCTTTGTAAGAAAAGTTATTTGAGAAGCCGCCTTTGTGGATGGGCAATGATCTCCCGATCACGGTAAAATCTTTTGCATTCACTACCAGGTCTCCGTTGAGGTCTTTATACTTTATATCTCCCGGTTTGATGTTCTGGCGTTCTACACCGTTGGTGGTAATATTGCCTTTGAGGAAGTAACGCCCATCGGCGCCTTTATCAAAGTCTTCATACTGGTATACGCCATCCCATACCGGGCCATAAAACTGTGCGACCGGCTCTCCTATTTTAGCGATGTATAAGGGAAAGCCCCAGCTGGCATCCCAAAGTACAGGCGTGAGGATGGATGCCTGGTTCTCTGATAAGCCCAGCACTTTATTGCTGTTAAAGCTGATGTTGAAGGAGGAGGTCCATTGAAAATTGCGGGATGTCACATTCACGGTATTGAGGGTGAGCTCCAGTCCCTGGTTCCTCATTTTGCCGATGTTCTTATACCCCTCGTCGAAACCGGTAGTATAGGGCAAAATAGCGTTCAGCAGCAGGTCGTTGGTGGTTTTGCGGTAAAGGTCTGCCGTCAGGGAGATCCGGTCTTTATACAGGCCCAGATCGATGCCCAGGTTGAACTGGGTGGTGGTTTCCCATTTCAGGCGCGGGTTACCCAGGGTTTGCAGCTTGACGCCTGCAACGGGGATCCCGTTATTGAATGAATAGGAAACGCTGGTAGGCAATGCCAGCGTAGACAGATAAGGAAAATCGCTCACGCGGTTATTGCCGGTGGCGCCATAGGAGAGCCTGATCTTGGCATCGGAAATAATGGGTAGCCGTCTCATGAACTTCTCTTCCCCGATACGCCAGGCAAAGGCGCCGGAGGGGAACCATCCCCATTTGTAACCGGGCGCAAATTTTGAGGAGCCATCGTTACGGATAGAAGCAGTGAACAGGTAGCGGGAGTTGAAGATGTAATTGATCCTGCCCAGGAAAGAGGCCAGCGTATTTTCAGAACGTTGCGAAAGCACATTCTGGGTAGCGCCTTCATCCAATCCATCGATGCCTAGTGATTCATTAAGGATCTGCGATGCTGTTAACCGGTAGAGCGATGTTTGTGTACCCTGTGCGGTGAAGCCGGCAACAGCCGTTACCTGGTGGCGCCTGTTAAAGATCTTGTTATAGGTAAGCGTGTTCTCATTGAGCCAGTTGCTGAGCAAGCCGTTACTTACGCTGCCATTGGGCCCTTTGATGTTATAGCGCGGGTTGCCGGTGGAGGTAAAGGAATTATAAAAGGATTCAGCTCTTGACCAGTTGTTATTGATACCGCCCGACACCCGCAATGTGAGGTTGGGCATGATGCGGTATTGCAGATAGCCGTTCACAATAAGGTTGTTGCCGATGCGATTGTTGATCTCATTCTTTGCAGACAGCACAGGGTTAATGCGGTAGTCTGCATTGACCAGGCCATCTACGGCGGGGTCATAGAGCTCGTCCAGCAGGCTGCTGCTGTCATTACCGGACACGGGGCGATATGCCAGCGCCTGGAACATGAGGTTTACGGAACCGGCGGTAGCGCCTGAAGAAACGATGATGCCGGAGGATCTTGTGCGGGCATAATTCACGTTAACGCCTATTTTTAATTTGTCGTTCAGGGTTTGATCCAGCACCAGCCTGCCCTGGTAGCGGCTAAAGCCTGAATTGATGATCAGGCCCTGCTGGTTAAAATTATTAAGAGAGAGCGAGTATTGTGTTTTGTCTGTTCCGCCGCGGATGGCGAGGTCGTGGTTCTGCATGGGCGCCAGGCGTAGCAGCTGTTCCTGCATGTCGAGCCCTTTTACATTCCGGTAGTCTTCCAGGGTCTTTCCATCTTTCAGGTAGAGATCCGCTGCATTGGGTGCGGTCAGCAGCTGGTATTGTACAAATTCATAAGCGTTCATCATCCTTGGCCTGTTCATATCCTGCTGCAGGCCTGCGTACCCGTTGTAGGTAACTACGGGATCTCCTTTCTTCCCCTTTTTGGTGGTGATGATGATCACACCGTTTGCTCCGCGGGAACCATAAATAGCGGTAGCAGAAGCATCTTTCAGGATATCGATGGATTCGATATCCGAAGGGCTGATCATGTTATTGTCGGGGTTTTCAATAGGGAAGCCATCAATCACATACAGAGGAGAATTATCCTGTGTAATTGAATTGGCTCCCCGTATTACTATATTGTTGGATGAACCTGGTTGGCCGTCGTTAGCGGATACTTCCACCCCTGCCACGCGGCCGGCAAGGGCATCATCAAAAGATTTCACGGGCGCTTTCGAAAAGTCGGACATGTTTACCTGGCCTACTGATCCTGTCACATCTTTCTTTTGTGCGGTGCCATAGCCGATCACCACTACCTGGTCGAGCCCCGTGATCTGATCTTCCATTACTACGTTAACGGCGGAACGTCCGTTGAGGGCTAATTCCTGGGGTTTAAACCCTATATAGCTGAACACGAGCGTTTGATGAAGGTCTGGCAGCGTGGCAGTAAAAACCCCTGATCTGTCGGTAACACCTTTAGTTGCACCATCTTTTGCGCTGACGCTTACACCTGGCAGCGGTTCGTTCTGCGCATCTGTTACCTTTACCAGCACTTTCTGTTGCAATACGGTGGCGGCGGAAGCCTCGGGGCGTTGTTGCTCCTGTTTCTTAAGCACAATAGCCCCATCGCGGATGGTCCAGTCTACCTTTTTATTTTTCAGCACAACGCCCATCACGGTGGAGAGCTCCGCCTGATCAAAACGGACATTTAATTTCTCCTTATCATCCAGCAGCTGGTTAGCGTAAAAGACTGTTAAACCGGTCTGCTGTTTGATGGCACTGAATATTTCAGCGATGCTGATACTTGCATTGTTCAGGGTTACGCGCGGATTGTTTTGAGCAAAACCGGTGAACGCCCGGGCAATTAACAGGCCAAGCAATATGTGAAGGCGCACACGGCGCCCGTATTGTAAAAGTTTTTCCATAACGCTGACAATCGTTTAGTCGTTTACATGAACTGGGGTGTATTTATCTAAAGACTGGATTGTGGGAGAAATGGGTGAAGGGATGTGAATAATGATACTATTTTAGCAAAAGCGGCTGAAGCATAGTGAAAGCATAGAGAAAGCATGGAGAAAGCATAGAGAGAGCATGAAGAAGACTGTTAAAATAGTATGAGCACCACTGCCTGAAATGATCATTTAAAATGCAACACGCCTTTATTAAAATAGTACTGCACACCCGAGGTGATTTCCAGATTAGTAAGAAAGCTCTCTAAAGGCTTGTTCTTTTCAATGGAGCCGGAAAAGGTTTGCTGCGCGAGCTCAGGATCGTCGAACACTACGTTTACATCAAACCAGCGGGGCAGCATGGCGGTAATCTCTCCCAGGGGGGCGTTATGAAAGTAACGCACGCCCTGCATCCAGGATAGTGCAATGCCTGCATCAAAGGGCTTTGTTTCAAAGCCGGGGCCGGGACGATAGATCGCCTGCTGCCCGGGACTAAGCGTTACTTCGCTGCCGCCGGCTGCCGCAGCTACTTTACCATCTACCAGGGCGAGGGTGGTGATAAGATCGTCATAGGCATTAATGTTAAAGGAAGTACCTAGCACCCGGATATCTGTTTTAGCGGTATGAACGATAAAAGGTTTGCTCACATCTTTCGCCACTTTGAAAAAGGCTTCCCCGGCAAGGTACACTTCCCTTTTGCCGGTGGCGAAGGAGAAGGGGAAACGAAGAGAGGAAGCGGCATTCAGCCATACCTCAGTACCATCTTCCAGCACTATTTTATAGTCCAGGCGGGCAGGTACCGTGAGCGTATTCCAGGCATGCATCACTTCTCCGGTGCTGGCATAGCTCAGCTGCTTTCCTTTTATGTTCAGGGCAGTGGCGCCTACTTTAAGCTGGCGGGCAGCGGTATCTGAAAGGTTAAGGGTAGCGCCGCCTGCCAGTGTTAACTGTACACCGGCAGGGGCGTTTATTGCCAATTGAGGTGTAGCCTCGGGGGCGGTTGTGTGACGGAAATACCACCAGGAGACAAACAGGCATGGCAGACATACTGCTGCTACAGCCATCCATTTTTTAGGAAAAAAAAATGAGCGGTTGCTTCCGGCGCCGGCGCGGAATTTAGCCGCTACCTGCTGCCAGGCCTGTTCATCATCCAGCCTGTTAAAAAACGCCCTTCCCTTGTCCGTTCCCAGCTCGCGCTGCACTTCCTCCCACATTCGCAGGATCTCCAGGTCGTTCCTGATGGCGCTTTCGATCAGCTCGTTATCTGCCTCGCTGATCGTTCCGGCAAACTTTTCAATCAGCAATTCCCGAATATGTTCTTTATTACATTCCATCGTATACAAGACGTTATTTCAGAAAAAATGGGTGAACCTATCTAAAATTCATAAATCCTGCGCGCAGCTCTTTTACCGCCAATTTAAGGTGTGTTTTAACGGAGTTCGTGGTGATATGCATGATCCTGGCGGCCTCCTTGTACTTTTTCTTTTCCAGGTATACGAGGTTAAAGGCCTGCTGCCGTTGCGCAGGCAGCTCATTGATAATGGCATGCATATTCTTCGCTGATTCATTCTCTATAACAACATTCCTGTCTGTTTTATAATCCAGTGTGCTTACGTAGCGGTTGAGCCGTTTATTATTGACCTTCTTCTTTTCCAATGCCATCAGGCATTTGTTCTTAACAGCGGTGTGAAGGTATGACTTCACGGAAGAGCGGATCTGGTGGAACAGCTGTTTATCCCAGATCTCTATAAAGAGAGACTGTACCTGGTCTTCTGCCTCCATTTCATCTTTCAGGATGTAGTAGGCATGAAGATTTAATATTTTATAATACTTCCTGAACAACTGCTCATAGGCGGCAACACTACCTGCCTTCAACTGCTCCAATAGAAAATTATCGTCGTTATTCTTCATGGTTATGACGGGTTACAGGGTATTTTTCATAGGATCTATACTGCTTTACTAAGAGTAACGTTTATAAACCAGTCAGCGCTGTCATATTTTTCGCATACGGCGATATTGGTGGCCGCATCTGCAAGATTAGTAAATATTATTTTACTGCCAACGGGCACGCCTGCATAATTTGTATTCAGCCAGGTTTTGGTGAGCGTAGTGGTATCTACCACTGCATTAATGTAAGTATAGCCCATCTGCGCGGGGGCCAGGGTGCCATCCAGCGCGGCGGTGTTGATATAGGGCACCACCATCATAAATGCCAGGTCAAATCCTTCTGTTGCGGCCGCGCAATAGATCTGTCCCAACATACCATCAGGGCCAAAGGTAGTGTCTACCCCCACTCCTATTACCTGCCAATCTGTACCAACCGTATAGAGCATAACGGCTGCAAAACCACTGCCGCCATCACTTCTTTCGAAGCCGATGGAGATATTCTGTATAGTGGTGAGCGAACGTACTTTAGCGTACAGCTTCCATTTGGCTTTCGGGAAGAACTGGTTGATGAGAAATTTATTACTGCCACTGCCCAGGGGAGAACGTATGGCTTTTTTGCCGCTGGTAGGGAAACGCATATAGCCATTCACTTCCAGCAGGGAGGGATCGTCAAAGCGGGGCGCAGCATTGGTAACGCCCTGGTAGATATTGGAAGTAGCCGGGTAGAACAATACGCCCCTGCCCTGGTAGGGCGTGGTAGGGTTACCGAAGAACAGGTAATCCGGGTAGAAGCCGCCAAAATTGGTGGGCACGGTATTCTTGTGATAATAGCTGATAAACCGGGCACTGTCTGTACCATTTGTAGAGCGGTTGAAGAGGATGGTATTATTTACGCCGCCATCTGTTACGAACACTTCTTTCACGCCGTCTGTAGCGATGGTGATATGGTTGCCGTCGCCGGTCATTCTCAGGGCCTGACCATCATCTATATCTACTTTATCGATCCTGCTGTAATTGGTGGCGAAGGTCATAAAACCGGCGGTGGCAGCGCTGTTGCCGAACTGCATACGGGGACCGGAGAAGATGGTCATGCTCCTGCCGGAGATGTAAACGTATTCCTTTCCTGCCATATAGGCCTGGTCGAAAGGGCCTTCTGTGAACATATCCTGGAAGGAGCAGCTGAAGGGCTCATAGCGGGTGGAAGACACATCAGCCAAAAATGCGGATGGCCACGCGGCTGGTCTGGCATGCCCAGGTGTTGATATGGCCATAGGCCATATTGGGCACACTGAAGGCTACGCGGCGGCAGTTGGCAGTGATCAGGTGATTAGCCGCCCATTCATCGCAGGCGTATTCAATGGTATGGGCGCCCGCCGGTACTACGTAGATCTCCGGTGTGCCTGTAATGGTAAGGTTCGTAATAGCGGCGCCGTTAGGCGTTGCGGCCAGCCGGAAGGTGGTGGGCGTTTGTCCTACTACGTAATAGCGGAAACGGGGCCTTATTTCGGCAATGCTGCCATCGTTGGGGTCAAAGATCAGCGCCACCTGTTTGTTGGCCGCATAGCCATGCTCTACGGCCGTGGTGAATGTGCCGGTAACGGGATCAAATGCGCTGACCACGCGTGGGATCATGATATTATGGGTTTCTGAGGTACCACAGATGATGCCGTAGTCCATATTCCGCATTTCTGTTTTCACGCCGAAGTTCACCTTATAGGCGGCACCGCTAAAAAAGATACCGGTATCGCCGAAGCCGGCGGCGAGCCCGCCGGTGGTACGCTCAATATAGATCTTATCGAACATCAGTCCCACTACCGCGGGGAAGTGAAAAGCGCAGATGCCTATCCTTTCACCGAAGAGCCCTATACGGAGATATTTGGGGCGCGCGTCTACCGGGTTGGTCAGGCGCAGGCGCAGATTACTGATGTAGATCTCTGTGGCCACCACATACCCCGGCTCTCCTACTCCTTTCCAGTAAAATATATCCTCGCCGGCTATATTCTGCATGATCACGCGCGGGCCGTTGCCTTCGATAGTGAATACGCCGGTAATATCTACCCTGCCGGTTACATAAGTCCCGTCTGGTATGAACATCACCCTTCTGAAGGAAGCGCCTTTGATATAGGTGGCACAATTGTTAAATGCGGCGGTGTCGATCGTTACGTTATCTCCTTTGGCTCCGAACCAGCGCACACTTACTTTGTCTGTTGTGATCACCCGGATCCACCTGCCCGTGTTCGTACAGTCATATTGTGCATCCTGTATGGTAACGCCGCCGTCATCAGCGGCAGTGGAAGTTGCGTTCCAGTAAAATTCGCCGCCTCCACTGTCCCCGGGGGCCCAATATCCCAAAACGTAAGTTAATTCGTTGGTACAGGGGCGTTTTTTGTTTGCTCTCAAATCAGCTATGGAGTTAAACTGCATGTTATTAAAATTTAAATATTAATGCCTCTTGTGATCGATCATCATATAAATAATGACTGCTTTTTTTTGAAAAAGGGTGAAGCATTAAAGTATTAAAGTGTGGAATTAAATATAGACGTCCCCGTGAGCCTGCCTGTTGTGTATGATACGCCTGCGGCAGTGTTTCACTGCCTTTCGTTATATTCTGATAAGGGCAAAAAATGTTTGGAACAGGTGTTTACGTTAGTATCAGCTGTTTCATAACATGGAGGTTATTTTGTACTTAAATTTAAGTATTAAACGCATCATGGCAGTGATGTTGAATTCGCTTTTACTGATCAGAAATTAACAAAAAGTCCATGGTCCATGGTCCATAGCCCATAGCGTACTCGGTTGTTTACGGATCTTCCTGATTTTAATGTATATCAGCATAACCGGGCATGCTATGGACCATGGACCATGGACTATAAACTATAACCTACGCAAGCACCTGTGCGCCTTCTACTTTGTAGCGGCCGGTATCCAGTACGCTCCAGTCGTAATTACCGGTGATCCAGGAGCGGAGCACGGCTACATAGCGGGTCAGTTCGCGGTCGGTGATCTCATCGAAGGAAGGCAGCAACTTTTCGAGTGCGGCAAACAGTCTTACTTCATCGTCGTGCATGCGCACGGTTTCGTCAATGGCAGCCTGCATGGAGAGGTTGCGTTCTTTCATGAGTGCCAGCACAAGGTTGTGCACATCGCCTTGTTCGGCTTCTTTCCTGCAGGACATAATATCGTTGGTCCAGCAAACGATATTGTTACAGGCAAGGGCCAGGCGTTGTACCATGGCGTGTTGCAGCACCTGGTCGGGCAGGTCTACCTTTTCACTGATGGAAACGAATTCGAGGTCTACGAACAATGCGCCGGTGTAAGGCCGCATGATCACGTAATCGGCTACAGAGGGCGCACGGCCGGCAGCCCTGTTACCTGCCTCCCAGAGGCATGCTTTGAAATACTCTTCCATGCTGCGTATAAAGCGCTGGCGCCAGGCAAAGCGGCTCAGCGGCAGCAGGCGTTGCCAGATGTCTGCCAGGGCTAACGCAAAGGCGCCTCCTTTTTCGGGCATGGCGATCTCACGGGTAAGGATCTCCGTAAAGTAAGCGGTCACTTCGTGGAGGCTGGAGGCTTGGCGGCCCATCTGTGCTTCGTCGCAAAGGTCGTCGTGGAGGAACAACCAGGAATTGAAGTTGCAAAGGATGCAAAGCTCTTCAAAGCCGGCGTTCGGAAACGTTCTGGCAACCAGCCAGGCGAACTTTGATTTTTTGAAACGGGCGAGTGCTTCTTCTGTTTTCAGCAGTCCGAAGGTTTGGGCCCAGAGGATGTTCTGCTCGTTGGCATTGGCGGCAAAACGGTTTACAAGCGAGGGGAACGGATATTGCATCCGTGGCATTTGGATAGTCTGCATGATTATAAGGGATTTAATGGTTATAAATGGGCCTTTAGCTGTTGGCTATCAGCGGTTGTTTGTTGGCAATAGGCATCTGGCAATAGGGCAATTAACGGCCAGCAGTTAGCGGGCGGTGGGTTTGCGGGAATGCAAACGAGCCACTGCATAACCGTGGTAAGAGGAGTGAACGGATAGTTGAAGTGCAGGAAATGCCGTCACTAATGATCACTGCCGGCATTATGAGAATAAGGCATCGGTTTTTGTTGGCATATGTCGTTTAATGGCAAAAAAAACAGTGATCGTCCACCTCAATAAATAGCAGCCGGGCATGGGGGAGCATGAATAGGGTTCATATGAGCATTATTTACGCGTTGTGTCTTTTGTTGCTGTGTCTTTTTCCTATCATATTATTACGGGGGAAAGCTCAATAGGGTTATTGGCCATTTGCTAATTTGGATGACTTTCCCCCCTCATATGCCTTATAAATTTACAAAACTTTTAGTTGAATTTAGTTGAGCAGCCTACATTTGCATTATGGCAGAAGATCTGAATATCATCAGCGGGAACAAGACTGAAAAGTACGAATCATTGATCCCGCAAATTAAAGGGCTCCTGGAAGGAGAACCCGATGTTATAGCTAACCTGGCGAATGTTTCAGCGGCATTAAAAGAACAATTCGGATGGCTGTGGACGGGCTTTTACCTGGTAAAGGGCCAGGAGCTGGTGCTGGGCCCCTTCCAGGGACCGGTAGCCTGCACCCGTATAAAATACGGGCGCGGTGTATGCGGTACCAGTTGGGAACAGGCGCGCACACTGGTAGTACCGGATGTGGAAAAATTCCCGGGCCATATTGCCTGCAGCAGCCTTTCCAGGTCTGAGATCGTTGTGCCGCTGATCAGGAACGGCGTTGTGGTGGGCGTACTGGATGTAGATAGCGAGCAGCCGGATCATTTCGATGAAACAGACCAGCAGTACCTGGAAGCGATAGTAGCCCTGCTGGAACTGTAAAACTCCCGGCTTACCTTACCAGCATAAAAGCGCCGGTGAGCTCCTGCGTTTCGTTGTTGCGGTCCGTATAGGTACATACGTAGACATAGTGCTGTGCCGGCGCAGCGCTTCCTTTATAAGCGCCATTCCAGCCGGCATTGGGATCATTGGTACGAAACACCAGTGATCCCCAGCGGTTGTAAATACTGAGCTGATAGTTGTGGACATCGTCATACACTTTGGGGCGAAAAACATCATTGGCGCCATCACCGTTAGGGCTGAACGCATTAGGAAGCATTACAAAACAATGCGGATAGGGAGAAGTGATATCGGCAGCTCCCCTGATATAACATTCACTGCTATCTTTCATCTCGTAGTAATAGCTGCCGGGAGACAGTGCTCCCAGTACGCTGTCGGCCTGCCAAAGGCCATTATCCAGGCGATATTCATATGGCGGTGTACCTCCTGACAAACCCAGTATAATCTTACCGTTATTTACGTCCCCGCAGCTGCAGGGCTTAACCGTTACACTGCGGAGCTGCAGCGGTGGAGGTACGTTGGCGCTGCCCTGGGTACTGATCCCCTTGCTGTCTGTTACCTGCAGATCGTATCTGCCGGCGGCCAGGTTTACCAGCGTTGGCGTATTGCCGTTTTCCGGGGACCATTGATAAGTATAGGGTGGATTGCCGCCGGAGACCTTCACCCTGACTGCGCCGGTATTGTCCACACAGGCAGGTGTGATGCTGAATGCCAGCTTCGGATGCTGATAGAGCCAGGGAGCAATATTATCGATGAGCACCGCCACCCCATGGAGACTTTTATTGCAATCCGTGGGATAATAGGCCACAATAGTAAGCCAGGAGTAATCGGCAGCAGGGGTGAACGAAGCATCGTGCCGCCTCCAGCTGGTGTCATAAAAATTACCCGAAGACCACAGCAGCTCCTTCAACTCACCCTCCTGGCTGCCTCCGTAGACAGCGAGATTAGCGTAGCAGGCTTCGTAAGCATAGAGTGGTGGAAAGGCCAGATCAAAATAAATGCTATACTGATAACCGGCCTTCATACTGTGAGCCAGCTGTTGTGATATACCTTCTGTATAATTGGGGCCGCTATGCAGACCAACATAGGTACGGCCGGCTGAAGCAGGTTTTGTAATGTTGTAAATGCCCGGCTGCGTATCCGCAGTTTGTACCGCCTTCCAGCCCGGCGGCGCTTTTCTTTCAACAGGGACGCCTTCCAAAGAAGGATTGGTGATGGGAATGTGTTGGGACAGCACGCGATTACCGGCTCCCTGCAGCAGCATGCAGGTCCACAGCAGGATGATGCGAAAAGATAATATCAACGGTTTGGGTGTATTCCCTGGTCCCATAGGAAATGATTTGCGTCACGGGTATTTTCACAGGATTAAGGGGCTATTGATCTAACATTCAGGTGGCAATCAATGAATAGAATAGGACTACTAATATAAATATATACATAATCTTAATCTAATCAATAACATTTTTGATAAAATACAGGAAAAAGGAATAAAATTTGTATCAATTCTGGCCTCTAAACAGATTACCTAATGTTCTTATTTAAGCGGAAAACCAGGGAAGCACTACATAAAGGTCTTTTGTCCTTTATGGGCACAGACATTCATTCTCATTTGGTACCAGCAGTAGACGACGGCGTACAGGATGTAGAAACTTCGCTGACTTTTATTGAGCAACTCCACGAAATGGGCATCGGGAAGATCGTTACCACCCCACACATCATTATGGACCGCTATCCTAATTCAGTAAATACGCTCACCGGCCCTTACCTGAAAGTACAGGCCGCCCTGCAGGAAAGAGGCATTGACATTCCCTTTTCATTTGCAGCGGAGTATTATATGGATGAGCAATTTGAAGAACTGATCCCCTCTTCTCCGCTGCTTACACTGGACGGCAAAATGGTGCTGGTAGAAATGTCTTTCATGCAAGCGCCGCCCCAGCTGCACCAGTGGCTGTTCAACCTTATTGCACAAGGCTATCAGCCGGTACTGGCGCACCCGGAGCGTTACTCACATTACCATAACAATTATCATCAATATACCCAGCTGAAGGAATGGGGATGCCTGCTGCAAATGAACCTCTTATCTGTCACCGGTTATTACGGCAGACATATTCAGAAAGTAGCTGAAAAGCTTATGGCAGACCGCCTGGTAGACCTGATCGGCACAGACCTTCACCACCACCGGCATATGGCCACCATGCAGGGCATTGCAAAAGATAAGAAGCTGGTGAAAACACTGGAGCAGTATGGTTTCCGTAACAGGGAGCTGATACCCGCATAGATACTTTTAGCTGATATGATGTTGCTGCAGGAACTGAGCGATCAGTGATGCGATCAGCGTACCATCTTCTTCCAGCACAAAGTGCCCGGTATCCAGCAGGTGCAGCGCTGTATGCTGCAGGTCTTCCTGGTAAGCATAGGCCCCGCTTGCAGGAAAGATCTCATCATTTTTACCCCAGGTGATCAATGCGGGCGGCTGGTACTTACGGAAATAAGCCTGCCATTCAGGATACAAAGGGGGGTTAGTGCTGTAGGAATAAAAGAGCGCCAGCTGTATATCCTGGTTACCGGGGCGATCCAGCCCTGCCTGGTCAATGATCCAGTTGTCCGGACTGATGACTTCCGCATCCCTTACACCAGTAACATATTGCCAGCGGGTAGCTTCCGGCGTAAGTAAACCTTTCATGGCGCTGATGTTGGCCGGATCTTTAGGATCTGCCCAATAAGCCTTTATCTGGTCCCAGAAGGGAGATAAGCCCTGCACATAAGCATTCCCATTCTGGATCAGCAGCGCCTGTACCTTTTCAGGATGTTTAACGGCAATACGATAACCCACAGGTGCGCCATAGTCCATTACATACAAACTATATTTCTGCAGGCCTTTTGCGGCGATGAATTGCTCTACTATTGCAGCGAGATTGTCAAAGCTGTATTCAAATTCACTAACAAGGGGCATGGAGCTGTTACCGAAACCCGGGTAGTCAGGCGCCAGCAAATGATACTTGTCTCCCAATGCGGCCATCAGGTTCCTGAACATATGAGAAGAAGTAGGGAACCCGTGTAATAAAAGGATCGTTGGCCTGGCAGGATCACCCGCTTCCCTGTAAAAGATATCGAGCCCGTCTATGCGGATGCTGCGATGTTTGACCTGTGCTGTTACTGCATGAACGGCTGTTTCCATGTTATTTACATTTAATGTACTAACTAGTACAAAATAGATTAAAAAAAATAGCTTCCTCCCACAAATGTATATTATGTACTTAATAGTACAAAATAAATTAAAGAAATTATTTTCAGGGGCTGCTTAGTTTTTTTGATGCACATACTGTTCGTTGATCTTATATACCGCTACCGCCGGGGATAAGTATACCAGCTGGAAGTTAGCAGGAATGCGGGTGCTGTTCTTATTGAGCAGAAAGGAAAACTGTGGTAAACATTTGGCCGCCCAGCGATCGTAGATAAGGTAATCTACTTTCAGATTATTGATGTTAATGGTAGAAGGAAAGCGGGGCGCATGATCTCTTACTTTGTAGCTCATTCCCTGGTAGGTTACGAGCCCGTTCAGATCGCCTTCATAGTAGGGCGGCAGCATAATATACCCCGAGCGCAGGTAATAGGCCCTGGCAGGGTGAATGGTCATTACCACTTTATGTTCCAGGTTACCTTCACGGGCTTTAATGGCCTCGACTATCTGCCTGTTCTCTTCCATACCGGTAACATCGCTCATGTAATTGTTCAGCTTCCAGTTAGTATAGCTTACATCAAGGCCTATCACCACCACTATCGCCGTCAGTATAACAGGCCTGTATTTTCGAAACAGGCTGGCGTCCTGGCCGAGCCGGTAGATGGCGTAGGCGCCGTAGATCACTACCAGTACGATCCAGCTTATAAACACCTCGTCGAAAACAAAAGCCTGTGATACCAGCAGTATGTAACATACCAGCGCGATCAGTACGGGCAGGAAAACGCGATCACGCAACAGCAGTAGCTGCCGGCGATACTGTTTGTAAATGAGCAAGCATATAGCGGCGATGCAAATGACGCCTGTTAACTGGCTTTTCGTCGCAATGAGGAAGAGGCTTTTGACAAGATTCCTGGAAAAGTTAAGCAGGTAGCCTCCCGGCCGCTGCAGCATAATGTCTCCTATTGACTGCACGCCATCTATACCTGACCAATACCACCACCATCTGCTTCCGGTACCGGAAAATACGCCGGCGCCTATATTCATATATTGCCAGGTGGAGAGCGGCGACCCGTTGTCAAGATAATTAACGGCCCACCAGGGACTGGATACCAGTACAAAACCGGCCACGATGATCCCTGCATAGAGAAAAGCACGGCGGGGCCTGTAAAAACAGAAAAGCGTAATTACAAAAGCAGGGATCAGCGAATAACTGGTATAACGGGAAAGCCCTGCCAGTCCGCACACTACGCCCGTGAGAAAATACCGGGCCACATTGTCTTTCTCCAGGCTTTGTAATAACAGAAAGATGGCCAGCACATAGAACAGGGCATCGATCATATGGTTCTCGGCCTTTATGCTTAGCAGCACAAACATAAAGTTAGTGGCAATGAGCAGCTGGGCCAGACAGGCGATCATGTTGTTCTGTGAGAGCTTGTACACAAACCTGTGCGCTATCAACAGCAACAGGGAGGCAGCGACCACGGAAATCAGCCTGGCGGCTTCCGCGCCATCCATCCATCTGCCTAATGCACCGCTCAGCAAGGGGTATAAAGGCGGCCAGAAGTGAGAACCCCATCCGCGGTAACCGTTGCCGCGGTAGATGTCTTCACCTGCGAAGTAATGCATGGCGCCATCGAAATCAGCAAACAGGTAGTGCTGATGTGTAACAATGATCATGCAAATACCATAAAGAACAGGGATCAGCATACCATTGTAGAGTATCTTTTTTATGGTTAAAGGATATGTTACCATAAGGCTTTAATAAGACCGGCTATATAATCTAATTGCTCCGACTGCAGGCTGGAACCACTTGGCAGGCATAGACCCTGTTTAAAGAGACTTTCTGCAACATTATTTACATAGGCCGGAGCGCCCGCAAATACCGGTTGCAGGTGCATCGGCTTCCACAAAGGCCGGGATTCAACGTTGACCTTTTCCAATGCCAACCTGACTGTTTCCCGGTCAATACCACCGCTGGACGCAGGATCTACCAGGATAGTGGTCAGCCAGCGGTTGCTGAAGCAGTCTTCCGGCTCTGTGGAGAACTGCAGCCCCGGCAAAACGGAGAGATGTTTAAGATACCGCTGATAGTTGGCCCGGCGTTGTGAAACACGGCAGTGCAGCACCTGCATCTGTCCGCGGCCGATACCAGCGCAAACATTGCTCATACGATAATTGAAGCCTATATGGCTATGCTCATAATGCGGCGCCGGATCACGGGCCTGCGTGGCCAGGAAACGCGCCTTCGCGATCATCTCTTCCTCCTCTCCTATCAGCGCGCCGCCTCCACTGGTGGTGATGATCTTGTTGCCGTTAAAGCTAAGAATGCCCAGGCGGCCCAATGTGCCGCAGGCTTTTTCTTTATAGACGGAGCCGAGCGCTTCAGCGGCATCTTCTATTACAGGTATGTCATATTCTGCGGCAATCTGCAGGATCTCATCCATCTTTGCGGGCATACCATACAGATGCACCGGGATGATCGCCTTGGGCTTTTTGCCTTTTGAAAGCCTGTCTTTTATGGCCTCTTCCATCAGCAAAGGATCCATGTTCCAGGTATCAGGCTCGCTGTCTACAAATACCGGCGTGGCGCCCTGGTATATGATGGGATTGGCGGATGCAGAGAAGGTCATGCTCTGGCAGATGACCTCATCGCCCGGCTGTACGCCCAGGAGAACCAGCGCCAGGTGCAGGGCTGCTGTACCGGATGATAGCGCCGCCACATGCCCCGCGCCTGTAAAGGCGGCCAGGTCTTCTTCAAACCCGTTTACGTTAGGGCCCAGGGGGGCGATCCAGTTGGAACTGAATGCCTCCTTTACATATTCAAACTCCTGTTCTCCCATATGGGGAGGCGAGAGCCATATTTTTTGGTGCATAAACATATACAATGGTGTTAAGAAGCCAGGGTTCCTTTGCTATATTTAATGATCCTGCCGGGGTTGCCTACGATCACGGCATTATCGGGCACGTCGGTGATCACTACGGTACCGGCGCCAATCGTGGCCCATTTGCCGATGATGATACCCTGTATCACACAAGAGCCTATACCCAGGTGGGTGCCCTCTCCTACCTTCACATTACCTGCCAGCGCTACATTGGGAGAAACATGCACAAAATTGCCCAATTCACAATCGTGGTCTACAGAGCAATTGGTGTTGAGGATAACATGTTCGCCCACACTTACGTCAGCGTTTATGGTCACACCTGCCATTACTACGCTGCCCTCTCCTATCGTACTTCTTTTGGATACGCTGGCAGAGGGATGTACGGCAGTGGCAAAGGGCACATTAAGCCGGAGCGCCACTTTACGGCGATTATCGTTATTACCGATGGAGATGATCACCTGCGCGTTGCCGCTTAGTTTAGCGGCGTCAAATTCACCCAGCGCGGGGTAGTCCAGCAATCCTGTGATAGCAGGGTTATCATCGAAAATGCCCTGGACAGTGTCGCCGTTCTGTTCCAGAATTTCGGCGATCACTTTTCCATGGCCGCTGGCTCCGTACAAATACACTTTATTCATATGCTGTTCATATAATTGAGTTCCCGGTAAATTTTTCCACCGTTGCATGTCCCTGCTGCGTAATGCCTTCCGCCCTGCATACCTTGAGCAGGGTAAGCCATATGATCCGGAGGTCCAGCACAGGGCTGATGTTCTCCACGTACCATACATCATATTCAAACCTTTGCTCCCAGCTGATAGCGTTGCGGCCATTCACCTGTGCCCAGCCGGTAATGCCGGGACGCACGGCATGCCTTCTGCGCTGCACATCGTTGTACAGCGGCAGATATTCCACCAGCAAGGGGCGTGGCCCTATCAGGCTCATATCGCCCTTTACAACGTTGACCAGCTGGGGCAGTTCATCCAGCGAGCTTTTGCGAACCAGACGGCCCAATGGGCTAAGCCGCTGCGCATCGGGCAGGAGCTTACCGGATGGATCCCGTTTATCCGTCATGGTTTTGAACTTCATCAGCACAAACACCTTCCCGTTAAGACCCGGCCGCTGCTGAAAGAAAAAAGGCTTTCCGCCGTTGACGATCCATAACAGCACCGTCAGCGGCAGCCACACCGGCAGCAGCAACACCAGCAGGATGAGTGCAACAAGCCGGTCGGTCAATGGCTTGATGATATCTTTATATCCAGGCATTTTTCTTCTTTCATTACTTTTTGCTCTAAATGTTCGAGGTAACGTGCGGCCAATACCTGCCTGTCAAAATTTGCCCGTGCAAACCGGAAACCGCTTTCTCCTTCCCGTAAAAGGCGTTGCGGATCCTGCAGGTATTCCCGGATGATGCGGCTATATTCTGCAATGTTCTCCGGCTCCACATAAGTACCCGCCCTGGCGGTTTCCACCAGCTCGCGCGATACGCCGTCTATGGCCATGAGGATGGGTTTCCTGCAGGCCATATAATCAAAGGTTTTGTTGGAATACACTGTTTTGAAGGTATCCACTTTCTTCAGCACAGAGGCGCCCATGTCGGATGCCAGGATGTATTTGAACACCTCCTGTTTAGGCACCGGGTCGAGGAAGCGTACATTACGCACGCCCTGTTCTGCCGCGAGCTTTTGCAAACGAGGTTTCTCCATGCCTTGTCCTATCAGCAGGAACAACACCGGGGTATCTTCCAGTTGCCGGCCAGCGTCCAGTATCTGCTCAAGATGGTTTGCCACCCCGTGCGCTCCTACGTAAGTGATCACAAACCTGTTCTCCAATTGATGCTGGCGGCGGAAGGCGGCCGTATCGAAAGAAGACAGCAGGTGATCTGACAATGAAAAATCTGCTGCATTCGGGATCAGTATCAGCTTACTTTCAGGCACCTGCTTACGATCGCGCAGGGAGTTATAAAATGCAGGCGTCAGCACATTGATCAGCGTAGCCTTTTTGTAGATGAATTTTTCAAACCAGTAGGCCAACCTGATGATCAGGCCATTCTTCAACACGCCGGTATCTATGGCAGATTCAGGCCAGAGATCCCGCACTTCAAATACCAGCGGCATGCGTTTAAAGCGTGACAGCAGGTAGCCGGAAAAGCCTACGAACAAAGGCGGAGAGGTTACGATCACCACATCGAATTTCGCGGTGGTTTTAAACAGTCCGGCCCAGAGTGAGGAGAACATAAAAGAGAAATATCCCCAGAGGCGGCCCATGAAATTCCTGTTGTAAGATTCTGAGACATGGCAGCGCCAGACGTTCACCTTTCCCTGCTGCCGCTGCTTAAAGTATCGTCCTTTGTATTCCGGCCGCTTTTCTGCGCCGTTAGCATGGATCATGCCTGCCAGCACGGTCACCTGGTGGCCCGCATCTGTCCAGGAACGGGTGATCTCATTCCAGCGGGAACCGCCCGGATCATCTTCTTCTAAAAAATACTGGTGGATCAAAAGAATATTCATAGCCTTTATATTACACTGATCTCAGTGGTGATCTTATCGCAATCTGTTGTAAAAACGATCTCCGTGCTTGCTTCCATTATCCCGTATAAGGCAGCATGCTTACCGGCCCGCCGCTGCGGCTGCAGCAGCTTACCGCCACGGTCATAACTGCTCCACTTCAAACGTTCAGGCACCGGAGTATGCCAGAGCTGATGCATGAGCAGCCCGGGCGGTTTATTGTGTATGTGATCTTCAACGATCCAGACAGGACGATCTTTCATTTTCCTGACGCGGCGAAAATGCCGGATACCTCTTCCCACATGCCGGAAAGCGGTGATCACGCCTTCCCAGATGTACTCGGTACCTGTTTCGCGGAGGCTGGCGCTTTCGCACTGGGTCCAGTTATACCAGATAAAGCGGGGGCCTTTTTCCATCTGGTCGTGATCCCCCAGCATCACCGTGTTATGAGAGGCAGTGCCCATGAAATATCGCAGGGTTGCTTCATCTGTATTGTATTTATAACTGCCCGCATCCATCAGGACGTTCATGCCTTTGTACCAGATATCGAGATGAAGGTTGTCCGCCTGTGAGGGACGGTCTTTATGATTGCCGCAGCGCAGGAAAGTAAGCCCGTCTTTTTCCCTGCATATGTAGTAACCGCCGGCAGTGAACTGGTAGCAGGACTTAAAGGGCTGCAGCACCGGCGTTAGGCGGTTGCCCGGACGAAGGCCATACCAGTAGACATCTTCGCAGGTTTCCGGCACGGCGGCATCCATATCGAGCAACACGGCCAGGGCCTGGAGCTGCGGACGATAGTCGCGATAGTGGCGCTCGTTAAGACGGAAGAAAAGCGCGCCGTCGTTAGCGCCGTAATTGGGCAGCCAGCCGTTGCTATCGTTCATGGCTGCACGTAAAAAAACAAGTGATTGCCTGCTTTGCTCCAGCACCATACCGCTCCACTGTTCCCCGTTCAGCTGCGCCAAACGTAATGCCCAGGTAAGCAATTGTACCACTACCCGGTGATAGTTCATGGAGAACTGCAGGAAGGAGCCATCTGCATATACCTGGTAGGCTATTTCCTGTTCGAACCAGTATTTGCCGCTGGCCTTCCATTTGGCGGCCCCCGGCAATTGGGGATAGAGCAAACCACCCAGGTACAAAGCCAGGGTTTCGGTGATAGCGTGATTGTTACGGACCGCTATCCTGGAGAAATTGATATTCTCATATACGTGATGCAGCTGCCAGTAAATAGCATACTGGATCTTATCAAACACTTCACTGGTGAGCGCGGCTGCGTTACGATAGTAGAAGAGCGCAAAAGTCCAGTTCAAGACGCGGAGGCTGATCTCCTGGCTGCATTTATAATGGGGGCCACAATTTACCTGGTTGGCGTTGATCCATGACAGGATCTCTGCAAATACCCAGGCGCTGCAATCCTCATTGTAGTGATAATCGTAGCGGATCACATCGTACAGGTAGGCGAAGCGGGCCTTTTCCCATACATACTTGATATCGCCGGCTTCGCGGGAGTAATCGTTGATGGTGGTCCAATGGCGGGCAGCATCATAGATATAACCGGTATCAGGGTTCTGCATCCAGTTATGCTGCTGTCCGAGGTCCAAAAGCGGGCCATTGAAAAAAGGAAAGCGTCCCTGCCTGATCTGCTGGTATCTTTCTTTCAGGGAAGGCAGCGGCACTTTAGGTACGATCATTTCGTCGCGGCTGCGAAAAAAGAAGCGCACCGAAGATGCTTTCCATTGTTCCAGGGAAAGGTATTGCACAAAAGGCGGGGCTTCAGGAAAATTCTTTCTGAGCCTGCCGCTTTTCAGCTGCAGCTCATAAACTGAACGGAAGGCCATGTATCTCCATCCCATATTGCGGGCTACATCCACACTCCTTTTTAAAGTATTCCATTGGTTCATACTACGATCGCAGATTGAGGTTTAAGACTGAAGAGCGCTACCAGTTTATCAGCAATACGTTCTGCTGTATGGCCGTCCCACAGGGGCGGTATGCTGCCCTGCTTCCATTTGCCTGCAAAAAGCAGGTCCATGGCCGGCGCCAGTGCGGCGGGATCTGTTCCCAGGAGCATGTTGGTACCGAGGGTACAGGTTTCCGGCCTTTCAGTACTATTGCGCAGGGTCATGCAGGGCACGCCCATCACGGTAGTTTCTTCGGTAATACCCCCTGAGTCTGTGATCACGGCTTTGGCCCTTTCTACCAGGTAGTTGAACTCGAGATAAGCCAGCGGGGTGGTAAGATACAGCAGGGGATGCGCCAGGGCGATACGTTCCAGCTGTTTGGCCGTGCGGGGATGCACCGGGAAGATCACGGGCAGGCCATGATTATTGCGCATGATCTCGTTGATGAGCAGCGCAAGGTGCGCTTCTTCATCCACGTTAGCAGGGCGGTGCAGGGTCATTACCAGGTATTGCTGCGGCGACAGGCCCGCCTCCTGCCAGATGGGCGGTTGTATAAAACGCTCCCGGTGCCTGAGCAGGGTATCTATCATGGTGTTGCCTACAAAGAAGATCTGATCAGGTGTTTTGCCTTCCCGTTGCAGGTTCTCATTTGCAATATCAGAGGTAGTAAAAAAGTAATCGGTGATCGCGTCTGTCACCATGCGGTTGATCTCTTCCGGCATGGTGATATCGCCGGAGCGGATACCCGCTTCTACGTGCGCTACTTTCACCAGCATCTTTTTAGCTACAATAGAACATGCGAGCGTAGAAGTAACATCGCCTACTACCAGTACCAGCTGGCTGGGATACGCGGCAAGGTCTTTTTCAAAGCGCAGCATGATGTTGGCAGTTTGCTCTGCCTGCGAGCCACTGCCTGATTCCAGGTTGATATCGGGCTGTGGAATGCCCAGCTGCTCAAAAAAGGATTGACTCATGTTGGCGTCATAATGCTGGCCGGTGTGCACCAGGCGATAGCTGATCTCAAAGCCCTGCTGCTGCTTTTGCCGGAGAGCGGCAATAATGGGAGCAATTTTCATAAAATTGGGCCGGGCGCCTGCAACGATGGTAATCTTCAAATTTACTGACATGGCTATCGATTTTTTACCTAAGGATGGATAAAATATTCTTGGCTACTACCTCCGGCGTATAACCAATATGCCGCACACTTTCAATACAGCGCTCGCCAACTGCATCTTTCTTTTCAAAGATCAGCTCACGCCATTTTATGATCTTCCGCCTGAGATCTTCAACATCATATTTGTGGTAATAATCCCCGTTCACTCCTTCCTGCAGGATCTCTATTTCGGGGCCATGGGCGCGCAAGTCGCCATGCGTGATCACGGGCACGCCAAAAGACATGGCATGGATCAAGGTAAGGCCGGCATCCCCGGGTATTACACATAAATGCGAACGCTGGTAATATGCTTTCAGGGCTTCTCCATACAGCGCGCCGGTTAATGTTATCCCTTTGATACCCTGCCGGTCTATCATCTGCTGCAGGCTGTCTTTTTCGGGACCGTCGCCTACTATTGCGCATTCAAAACGCATGCTTTCCTGCAAGCCCTGCAGGGCGGCTATCAGCACGGGCAGCTGTTTCCTTTTGGTGAGCCTGCCGGAAAATATGATACGCAGCACATCAAAATCTTTTTTTATAGCCCCGCTCTTAAAGCCGTAATCTTCGTTGTTCAGGGCATTCCCCACTACCACGATGGGCACCTTTACATTCATATTGATGAGGTCTGATTTACCACGCCCTGAGTAGACCAGGATGCCGTTGCTCCTGTTATAGAAAAACCTTCTGAACAGCTGTCCGAAGCGCCCCTGGTGGCCGGCTACGCCATGGCCCCACCAGTACACCTTTTTTCTCAGGATGTATTTGGCAAATAGAAATGTCCAGATCGTGGAGATGATATGCGGATCAAAACCGAAAAAGATGATGTGTTCCGGCTTTGTTTTTAACAGGGCGGCAATACTGCCTGGCTGAAAGATCATGCGATGATTGAACAGGCGGAGGGTGGCCAGCTTTGTGTAGGAGATAGCGTGCTGGTAACGGCTATCGGGTATAAAATTTTCCAGGGCGGTGTAGGCGGTACCGGTAGAACAGATAATGTGGAAATCTACATTGCTATCATTCCACAAGTGCTCGAAAAGTGTTTTCCGGTAATGCACTAATGATGGGTAAAACAAGCTTACTACACTTTTGGCTTCAGACATATTCGATCGCTTTAATTCTGGTTAGCTAATATCCTGGGCATATGCCAGCTTCCTCCATAAGCTGCTTTGCTGCTATACTTTATACTGTATTCAAATGCATATAAAAGTCCTAAGGAGAACCATATCCAGCTGGAATTATACAGGCATCCGCTGAACATGTTCTGGGTGAAGCTCTGTACATAGATCACGCCCAGCCATGCGTATTGCGGGTTATGCCTGAAGATCCAGCACACCGTCCTGAAACCGCCGATGATCATCATGGTAAAAGGGATCAGGCCGATGATGCCTGTTGAAAGTAACACTTCCACTATAATATTGTGGGGATACATGCGGAATGCTTCCACTTCGAGGAAGTTGCCAAAGACCGGGTTGTCTGCAAACTGCTCCAGCCCGCTCTTCCACATTTCCAGGCGTACGGCGGATTCTGTTTTAGCGGAAATGTCTGCGCCGATGTTAGTAAACCGGTCTACCAGGCTGCTTCCGAACATCTCTCCCAGGTAGATGCCAAGGGCTGCTATTACCAGCACCAGTACTATCATCCGTATACTGGCCACGATATTCCACTTGCAGAGGAATAGCAGCACAAAAGGCAGGAAGAGTGCCAGGATGGATCCCCTGGATGAGCCCAGGTAAAAAGGGATCAGGCAAAAGCCAATGGTTGTCAGCAGCAATAATCTGGAGAAGAACTTCACCTTGTTCTCCATCAGGTAACTGATAGCCACTCCCAAGCCCATTGTTCCGCAGTATGAGAGGATCAGGGGAGATACGTAGGTGATGCCATCTTCCCCCGTTTTGCCAATCCTCCCAACGGTGCCGATCACGCCGCGGAAATATATAAGAGTGAGCACCGCCAGCGCCAGGCAGGATAGCAGCACTGCATTCCTGATCATACTATAATCTTTCACGCTGAGCTTCAGGCTGCCAAGGATCAATACAGGCAGCAGCGCGAAAGCCAGGAAATAGAGCAGGATCTCCGCTACGCCTACATGTGGCGTATGGCCTTTGAATATTTCGATGATGATACGTGCCAGGTAACATGCGGCGAAAAGGATGAAAGGAAACAGCCGTTCATTCCTGAAAATCTTTCCCTGCAGGCAAAGCGCGCCGACAAGGCAGGCTAAAATAAGCAGGCGGATGGGTATGGTAAGCTCTCTTGACAGCGACAGCATACCCATGCCAGATAATACTACCAGGCCCGCAGAATAGCCTGCGAAGTTGAGAAAGTTCGCCAGGAACATTAAATATGCTCTTATCCTGTTCACGTATGCCATAGATCATTTATCTTTTTTAAGAAAAGGCCCCAGGTAATTCACGATAATACTGTCCCGGTCTGAACCGCCGCTGCCGGGCGTTGCAGAAAAGGCCCTTGCCTGATTACGGTCGTTGCCGGGCGTGCCTTGGGCCACTGGCCCGCCTTCCCACCATATCAAACCGTTGATCTTTTTACCCTGGTAATTATACTTGGTGAGAAAGTCGAGGTAACGCTGCATTTTGTCTTTGGAAAGCACTGCCATCCCGAAGCTTTTGTTGCCCGGATGTACCTTGTACCAGAAAAAGGGGATCACCTCTTTGTTCAGGCGCTGGCCGCTGTTTAAGGCCTGGTCGAGGTTCTGCTTCAGGTAATCCATGTTTTTGGGAGCGCCCACCTGTTCGTCTGTATACACGATATAGAACGAGGGGGTGATCACATCGCAGCGGGACAGCAATCCGTCGAGGTTGGCGGCATCCTGTGTTTTTCCGCTGTTGCCAAAGAACCTGAAAGGCAGGCCGTAGATGCCTACCCTTACCTTGGGGCGGAATGTTTTAACGGCATTGATCACCTGCACATATTTAGCCACTGCGGCCTGGAACTTCGGATCGTTCTTATCATTCTTCAGGTCGTTATATGGCTTGGCTTCCCAGTCGATGATGAACAAGCCGCTTGCATCCGCATCCGGGTAGAACTTTGCTGTATAGCGTTTAATGGATTCCTCATCTACTTCCTGGTCTTTATTAGGGTCTATTACCGATTGGGGAAGCAAATGCGCTTCCTTTCCATTATTGCTCAACACATAGTCGCATACATTCTTACTATAGTAAGCAGGAAAGATATAGATATTGAACCCGGCATCACCTGTCTGCCCCGCAGCCATTAGCGGCAGCAGGCAAGACATGACCAACAATACTGACAGATATTTCATAAAATATTTTTAATCCATCACGATAAAGTCTTTCCATTGATCCAACAATCTTTTCTTATCAACAAATTCCAGGAACATCCGCTGGTTCTTCAGCTTCTGTTGCTCGCTGATCGCTGAAACCAATTCTTCAAAACTGTAACGGGGCAGGTCTTCGATCCTGCAGGCCTTTACCTGCATGTATTGCAGCCATTCCATGTTCTTGCCATCCCCGTCGAGGAAAACACTGCCTTTGTACAGAATAGTGCGGTAAATGGCGCCCAGTCCGGCTTGTCCTTTACCTGCTATCAAGGTAACATCTACTGATTTCATGACGCCTTCATATTCATCCTTGCTGAGCAGCTGGGTAATGGGCACAAACTTATCGCCGAACATGGCTATACCTGCTTCCAGTACCCGGCGGATATATTGCTTGTCGTCTGAACCATAGTTCAGGAAACAGATCACGCGGATATTCCTGTCGGCATGGCGGCTCAGTTGCTGTAAGAGCGCAACGTGATTGAGATAAGGCGTGGCGCGATGGCCTACCAGCACGTTCACCTTATCTGCACTAAAATAGGGGGCAATATGATCCAGCTCTTCCAGGTTGTAGTTTGAAACGTAAGGAATGAGATGTGCTTTACCATCCACCCTGAACCTGGCCTTCAGATCGTTCTTGTCAGACGACATGAGGCAGTTGATCTTATTGAAGGAATTGTACAGGCGTTTTTTCATGATGTTCTGCAAAGCCCCTTTTTCTTCTATGCCGCTACCCCAGCATACCCAGGAAAAGCGCCGGGCCTGATAGGTATAAAGGGTAGACAGCAGGTACCATAATTTCAGTACAATGCCATGGATAATGAACTTGCTGTTCCTGTTGTTTAACATCCTGTTCATCCGGGCCAGCAGCGGGCCCCAGCTGTCTTCTATGAGCTCAAATTTATCTGCGCCTATCTCATCGATCAGCTTCTTATACCTTTCATATACATCCGGCGAATAGCTGCACAATACAAAGCGGGTTGGAATACCGAACCGGAGGCCGATGTCGCGGAACTGTGTGATGAAGCCCGGCACCAGGTGGATCTGCCTGGCGTTAAAGATGTGGTATACTAAGCGGTTGTTACTACATTCTGCTGGCATTCCAAACCAAATTAACAGGTGATAAATGAGATACGTTCCTTAATCTGTTCAAACGCGGCCCTTGTATCCTGGTAAAGGCGCTGATTGATGCCCTTCAACTGCTGCCGCAGGGCGTCTTTATTCATTTCCAGCTGCCTTACCAGGGCCGTACATTTATCTACAAAGTGTGCATCGTGCACGCTGACATTGTAATCTGCGAGGCCCAGCTTTTCCATGAGGCCCCTGTGCTTGGGATGATTTTCCAAGGAGATGACCGGCACGTTAAAGCAGATGGGCACTATCTGGCCATGCCCTCTCATAGCCAGTGCGTATTCTGCATACTGGTACCAGGCCACGGCCTTATCGGAATGATCAAAAGCATATTTACCGAAATTCCACACCTGAGTATTATCCAGGCCCTGCGCCACTTCTTCTGAGAGACTGACATCTGCCAGTACATGCGGGGCGAGGATCACTTTATAACGGGGCGTGATGGCACGGACAACCGCCCGGATATTCTCCACGAAACTGTTGTACTCATCGCCTTTACCGAAACGGTATTCGGGTTTATCATTAGCCAGTTGCAGGATGACATAAGGCTCTTTTTCAGGTCGCTCGTAATACGTGTTAAGATGTACAAAGAAACCAGGGTCCGGTATTTCAGGCACATCGATGCCTGTCTGGTCTTTCAGCCTTTCATAGCTGCCATCGTTGCGGATGGAGAAATAGGCGGCATGGGCGAGGGTTTCTTTCAGGTGTTCCACCCCATGAGGAGGGATACCCTGTTCGTCTTTAAAATAGTTGTAGCCAACACCATAAACAATGAAGGGGATCTTGATTTTGCTGATGTTCTCCTTATCTATCAGCCAGAACCAGCCATTGGGCCAGTGGGCGCCGTGAATGATGCCACCGCCGCCGATCACCAGCAGATCATAATTCCTGTTAATGACGTCGATGAAGTACTCGTTAAAGACGGTTCCCTGGAGATTGGTCTCTCCTATCAGGTCTACATCCAGGTATTCGCGCAGCAGGTTCTTGACGCCGATGCCCAGCGCATAGTCACCTATGTTGTAGTTCAGGCAGTATGTGTGTAAGATCCTCATTGTATGGTTTTATTAGTCCAGTAAACATTCGATATTATCCGGCGCAAATACAGGTATGTGCAGGTGCTGATGCACCTGGTACCTTTCTGCGAAAGAATCGTCTATAAAAATGGCCCCTTCCGGTTGTATATAGCGGTATTTGCAATCTTCCCTGGGCAGGTGAATGATCTCATCGAAAATATTAAGCAAGCGGTAACGGGCCAGGGTATCCTCCACTACCCTGTCGTGCTTTGTGATGAGCATGATCTTAATGCCTTTATTGAGGAACTGGTACAGCAAGGCTACCAGCTGCACGTTCACCTGTCCGTTCAGCAGGAGGCAATCATCAAAATCTACATAGGCCTTTGTGATCTCCAGCTGGATCTTGTATTTATTATCCAGGGCGCGGTCCAGCTCTATGGGATAGTTATTATGAAACACGCTCACTTTATGGCCAAAGGCATCGAAAATGCTGAGCAGCGCAAAGTTCACGCCCAGGTTACGATAGAGGGAGGAAGAGCCGGCCAGCCTGCTGGCTATTTCCAACAGTACCAGTTCGCCTGCAGCACTTTCTTTCACCTGGTAGAACCAGGCGCCTCTCAGGGGCAGGTGGTCGTTGATCTGTTGTGCAATGGCGTTAAACTCCTCCAGGCGTTCGTTGACAGGCACTGTATGCACACTGATACCATTGCTGATACGTTCCCGTTTGCGCGGGCGGGAGAAGAGCAGCTTGCCTTCGCTGTCGCTGAAGCAGTCTACCGTGTATTCTTCTCCGGGCAGGTTCTCGAGTATGAGGGCGCCCGGGTATTCGGCGAGGTGCTGGCGGCCCTGTTCTTCCGTGAGGATCAATTTAGCGCCGCGGGAGCCGTAGCCTACCTCGGGCTTTATGAACACCGGGTATTGCTGCACCTGATCCAGGGAAGAAAACAGGTGCGGTACGCGAATGATAGCTGAAAAGTATTCGTAAGTCTTTTTCTTGGACAGGCATATTTCTGTGGTGGCCACCGGAGAGGCGATGACTTTGCAGCCGATCTCCGCCTGCGCCAGCGATAGCCTGGTGATCACGGTATCCATGGAGGGGTAGATCGCATCGATATTGTGCGCAGCCACGATGGCGCGGATAGCCGGTATGAACCGCGGATCATCTACAAAGGGTACGCTGTTCACATAGTTGGGATATACAAACCTGCCATGGTCATCTATGCTGCTGGCGCCGACGAGGTGAATGTGCACGGAATACTGCAGGGAGCGATACAGTTCCAGGCCTATCTCAGAGCCGCAGGGAAAAACCAATATGTTGTATCTTTTATTCATGCGTCAGTTGTTTTGTACCCGCAGGATCAGGCGCATCGTCAGATCGATCTCTTCTTTACTCAGCGTATAGTACATGGGCAGGCAGATCACCCTGCTGGCGATATCTTCTGTTACCGGCATTGATACTTTGCTCACGTATGGCAGGATGTTGGACAATGCAGGATAGAAATACCGACGGGGGAAGACGTTATTATTGTTCAGTGTTTTTATGCATCGCAGCAATAGTTCTTCACTCTCGAATACCAGCGGGTAATAGGCGTAATTATAATCGGTATCTGGTGTGAGCGCCGGTTTTACGGCCTTCAGGTATTGGAGGTAAGTATCGTAATGCGCAGCAGCTTCTTTCCTCTTTCGTAAGATTTCTCCTATGTATTTCAGGTTCACCAATCCCATGGCTGCGTGGAATTCGCAGCTTTTACCATTGATGCCCAGTTCTGCAAATGCTTCTGGACCATTGTGCCCGAAGTTGCGCATAAAGGCCATCTTCTTCAGCAGCTCAGGATCACGGGTGAACACGGCGCCGCCTTCGATGGTATGAAACAGCTTGGTGGCATGAAAGCTGGTGGTGCTGATATCCCCGTATTCAAAAACAGACCGGCCTTTGTAGCGGGTGCCAAAGCCGTGCGCTGCATCGTAGATCACCTTAAGGTTGTGCCGCTGCGCGATGGCTTCGATAGCAGTAATATCACAGGCGTTGCCATACACATGGGTAGCCAGGATGCCAACGGTTTGGGGCGTGATGGCCGCTTCGATGCCTGCAGGATCTATGTTCAGCGTTTTAGGATCGATATCCACGAACACCGGCGTGCATCCTTCCCAGACAATACTGCTGGTAGTGGCTACATAGGAGAAGGGCGTGGTAATGATCTCTCCTTTCAGCTCCAGGGCCCTGATGGCCAGCTGCAAGGCAATTGTGCCATTGGAAAGGAACAAGAGGTGCTTCACTTTGAGATACCGTTTCAGGCTTAGCTCAAGATCATTTACCAGGGGACCATTATTAGTGAGCCATTCACGCTCCCAGATCCCTTTTATGTACTGTTCATATTCTTCCCTTGGCGGAAGAAAAGGCTTTGTAACTAATATCATCTTTTAAAAACTAGTTGTCTGAGATCAATGATTACTGTCATACGTGTCAGATAGCTCATACTCAGATACAGGGAGAAATAGGCCGCTCCTACGGTGAGGATCCGGGCGACATCCCCGGCGTGAAGCGGTTGCAGCAGAAAGCGATCCAATGCCCAGGAGAGTGCACCGGGCAGGATCGCCAGCAGGAAGATAGGCAGCAGCTCGCGGAGCTGATCCTGCAGTGAAAAATCTATCAGGCGGCCGCTGTACCAGGAATTGACCACAAAGGAGAAAACAGAGGCCAACACCTGGAAGTATAGCAGTCCGTAGATGCCGAAGGGGATCACACAGAAAACCCCGATAGTGGTAAATGTTTTTTTGACAATCTCAAGTTTAAAGAACAGGTCACTGCGGCCCTTTACATTCAGGATGTTCAGGTTATAGAAATGCAAAGGGAACAGAATACCGGAAGCGCAGAGGATGCGGAAATAAGGTACGGCGGGCAGCCATTTCTCTGTGAGCAGCATCCTGAAAAGCGGCTCTGCGATGATGACCAGTACGATCATCACCGGAGTTACCCAGAATACTACCTGCTGCATGAGCCTGCGGTATACATTCTTAAGCCGCTTATCATCTTCCTGGATGCTCGCGAACATGGGATAAGTGACCTTATTCAGGGCGGTAGACAGGTTCTGCACCGGGAACATCTGCATGGTTTGCGCGCGGGTATAGTAGCCCAGCTGCGCAGCAGAAAAGTATTTACCGATAATGAGGTTGTACAGGTTCTGGTAGATCGCGTTGAGCAAGCCAGACAGGGTAAGCTTGTACCCGAATTTAAAATGATACTTAAAGCAGCTCCAGTCGAATATAAAGCCGGGCCGCCAGCCGGTAAAGATCCAGTGTTGTACGGTAAACAGGAAAGCCTGTACGAGGTTCATCCATACCAGGCTCCATACGCCGTAGCCCCAGTATGCCAGCAGAATACCGGTAATACCGCCTCCTATCACGGAAGGTATCTGCATGAACATCTGGGCCCTGAAATTCATCTCTTTGGTGAGGCGGGTAGTTTGTACGCCAATAAAAGCGCGGAGCAGGAAAGAGATGGTATATACCCGGATGATGGCCGTGAGGCCGTCCTGCTCATAGAAACGGGCTATCAATGGCGCGGAAGCAAACAATATGGCATAGATTATGAAACTTCCGGCCAGGTTGATAAAGAAAACGGTAGAATAATCCCGCTGACTGGCATCCGGGGTTCTGATCAGGGAAGACGTGAGGCCGCTGTCGATCAGTGAATTACCGATCGAAATAAAGATAGTAAGCATTCCTATCAAGCCAAATTCTGCAGGAAGCAGTATTCTTGCTAAAATGACCTGAACTGCAAAATTTATAAGCTGGACACTAAATTGCTGACTAAAGGTCCAAAATAAGCCGGCTAATGTTTTCTCTTTTAAGTTCATTTTTCCCTATAGCGTTATCGTCTAAAGCCTGGCGTCTACCAAGGATTTCTCCAGGAACGCCTTGGCATCGAATATAATAGCGTCGTGCCCGTTCTTGAGGGCGTGATAATCGATCTTCCTGAACTCATCGTGCGCCACCGCCAGCAGCACGGCATCGTACTGGCGATGCACGCCGTCTACCAGGTTGAGGCCATATTCATCTTTCACTTCGGCCCTGCTGGCGTGCGGGTCGTACACGTCTACCTGCATGCCGAACTCTACGAGCTCGCGGTAGATGTCAATTACTTTGGAATTGCGTATATCGGGGCAGTTCTCCTTGAAGGTGATACCCAGTATGAGAGCTCTGCCGCCTTCCACGCGGCGGCCTTTCTTTACCATCAGCTTGATGATCTTATTGGCCACAAAGACGCCCATCATATCATTCACCCGTCTGCCGCTGAGGATCACCTGGGGATGGTAGCCTACGGCTTCCGCTTTATGCGCGAGATAATAAGGATCTACGCTTATGCAATGGCCGCCTACCAGACCTGGCTTGAACTTAAGGAAGTTCCATTTGGTGCCTGCTGCATCCAGCACATCGTTGGTATCTATGCCGATGCGGTCAAAGATGAGGGCCAGCTCATTCACGAAGGAGATGTTCACATCCCGCTGGGCGTTCTCTATTGCTTTTGCTGCTTCTGCTACTTTGATGCTGGTGGCTTTATGTGTACCAGCTTTGATGATGCTCTGGTAGAGCTGGTCGATATACTCCGCTACTTCCGGTGTGGAGCCGGAGGTGATCTTTTTAATGGTGGTAAGGGTGTTCACTTTATCGCCCGGCACAATGCGTTCGGGAGAATATCCTACGAAGAAGTCGGTATTGAAATGCAGGCCGGAAGCCTTCTCCAGCACAGGCACGCAATCTTCTTCCGTGCAGCCGGGATATACCGTGGATTCGTAGATCACGATGTCGCCCTCTTTCAGAATGCCGCCCAGCATTTCGGAAGCGCGTAACAGGGGGCGCAGGTCGGGCGCGTTAAAGCGGTCAATGGGTGTAGGCACGGTTACGATGAAGACGTTGTAATTGTGCAGCTCTTCGAGGTTGTCTGAAAAGCAGAGGCCAATGCCATTCCCTTCCTGCCGTTTGGCCATGGCTATTTTCATGCCTGCCAGGTCGGCTTCCAGTGTATGGTCGCGGCCACTTCTTAGTTCTGTTACCCGGTTGGTGTTGATATCAAAGCCAAGTGTCTGATACTGTTTACCGAATTCGATCGCCAAGGGAAGGCCGACGTATCCCAGACCGATAACGGCAATTTTCGTTTCCTGGTTCATATGAAAGGGTTGTTATTTAACTGATTTTACCTTTTGAATGTCAGTCTCATTTTCCGGGCTAAACTCCTGTTGGCATGCTCGTTGGCATATCCGTAATTATATCCGTACTGGTAACCATAGCCATAGCCGTATCCACTGCCCGCCTTAACATCATTCACCACCAGGTTCATCCTGGGCAGTTTACCTTGCTGGTACAGCTCTTTTGACAGCTGTAGCTGCTGTTTAAAGGTGTATCCCTGCCGTACGAGGTAGAGCGTTACATCCGCCAGGTAGCCGAGCAGTTGTGCATCGGTTACCAGGCCCACCGGAGCGGTGTCAATCACGATATAGTCAAACTGTTTGCGCAGCTCGGCGAAGAGCTGTTTGGTAGTGTCCAGCAGCAGGAGCTCGGCCGGGTTTGGCGGAACCGGTCCGGAGGGGATGACCCAGCAATTCTCATGAATGCCGGATGGCTGCACCAGCTGCGCGAGGGAAGTCTTACCGATCACGTAGGTACTGAAACCCTGTTTATTATTCAGCTTCAGCTTTTCTGAGATCTTAGGTTTGCGAAGGTCCAGCTCCATCAGCACTACTTTCTTGCCTGATAAAGCCAGTGTGGCCGCCAGGTTCATGGCTACAAAGGATTTGCCTTCACCACTCATGCTGGAGGTAAGCAGGATCACTCTATCCTGCGCACCAGACAGCAGGAACTGCAGGTTAGTGCGCATGGCGCGGAACTGTTCTGCGATGGGCGTAACGGTCTCTTTACCCACCACCACATCGTCATGCTCTTTGGTATGGCCTATCTCGGACAGGATGGGCACGGGGGTACCGGCGGTAATATCCTGCTTCCTTCTTACCCGTGTGTTGAGCAGGTCTTTCAGGTACAGAAAAACGGCGGGGAAGACGATGCCCAGCACGAAGCATACCAGGTAGGTGAGCAGACGTTTAGGCATAGCCGGGAAAGCATCGCTCTTTGCCGGATCAATGATCCTTGCCACGGCCATGTTGGATGATTTTGAGATGGCAGACTCTTCGCGCTTCTTCAGCAGGAAGAGGTACAGTTCCTGTTTGATGGCCTGCTGGCGGGAATAATCAAGGAACACGCGTTCTTTAGCAGGCACCTGTTGGATCTTCTGGTCCAGCTGGCCGGACCTTCCTCTCAATTCTGCGATGCTGGCCTCCAGCCCGCTTTTAAACGAAGCCAGGTTACTTTGCAGGTCGGTACGCAGGTTCCGTAGCTGCAGGTCTATATTCTGTACCATGGGGTTGGAAGGCGTGTTGGAGATCAACAGGCGTTCGCGTTCCACCTGGAAGTTATTGTATTTCTGTACGAGGGCGATGAAGGTAGGGTCTTGCACCACCAGCGTAGATGGCACCATGCGTTTGCTGTTGCTTTCATCATTCATATATTGCTCCAGGGTGTTCACTACGCTGAGCTTCACCTCCTGTTCTGTTAACAGCCTGGAGAAATCCCCGGTGCCGGCGATAAGGAGCTTGGCCTGCTCTGTAAGATCTGCCAGCTGGTTCGCCTGTTTAAACTGCTGTATGTTCTTTTCTACCCCGGTCAGTTCCCTGCTCACCAGGACCAGGCGGTTATCTACAAATGCGATGGTGCTGTCTGCAATGCGGTTCTTTACTTCCACGCTTGTTCTGAGATAAGCGTTGATCAGCTCATTGAGTATGGTCTCCCCTTTTTCGGGAATGGCTGTGGCCAGCTGCAGGTCTATCGTGCTTACCTGTTTGTTGGGGATGTTGACCGTCAGCTTTTGCTGATAGTTGACCACTGCTGCATCTATTGACACCAGTTTAATGATGTATGGTTCCTTTACCAGGGGAAAATAGGTTCTGCGGTCTACCTGGATGACGCCTTCTTCCAGGTGAATAGTATCTCCCCAGTTCCTTTCTGTAAAAGGCATCTTGTCATTACCAAAGCTGAATTTCTGTTCGCTGAGCGGCGTTACCTGGTAGCGTACTTCTTTCAGGCTATCACGGGCGCTGATCCAATGGGCGATGAAAGGCACCCTGCGAAACAGCTCGCCGGTTTTTACGCGGCCTTCCTGCCAGTAGGAGATATTGAGCTGCAGGTTCCTTACTACCGTTTCCATGAGGGAACGTGATTGCAGGATCTCTACTTCGTTATCGACATTGCTTTTATTGGTAAAAAGCTGTAGCTGCTGCAGCACTTCTTCGCCGGGTATGTCACCGCCTTTTTGTTCGTCCTGTACAAGGATCTTGGCATTAACGTTATAGGTAGGGGTAGCATATCTGAGGAACAGCCAGGCAGCGGCTATTGCCATTATGACAAAAAGCGCGAACCAATACCAGTTTGCCATGAAATTATCGACCAGGGTTCTCAGGCTGATAGTTTGTTGTTCCTGTTCCCCCCCGGCCAGCTCACCGTTCATTAATGGGTATTTCCCATTCGTGTTATGCTGCATAGAAAAAGCATTATAATTTAACTCTTGTGGCTATCACGATCATCAGGGACAAGGCGGTGGCAAGAATGGATAACCTTCTTACCTGGGCCATATCCGTGCTGGCTACTTTCGCCCTGTTCGGCTCCACATAAACCACATCTCCCTGGTGTAAATAGAAGTAGGGAGAAGTAAAGATGTTGCTGCTGCTCAGGTTAAAGCGGACGAACTCCTTTTTACCATTGTTATCCCTTATCAGCATTACATTCTGGCGCTTGCCGTAGATGGTGAGGTCTCCGGCAATGCCGATGGCATCGAGCAGGGTTACCTTCTCGCTGGGCATTACGTAGGTAGAGGGCCGGGCTACTTCGCCCAGAACGGTGATCTTGAAGTTGGCGAACCTGACGGTGACGACGGGATCTTTGTAGTATTCAGCGGCTTTGGCCCTGATCTCGTCCCTGATGGCATCTGTTGTTTTGCCGCCGGCCATCACCTTGCCGATGAGTGGCAGGATCACGTAGCCTTCTTTATCGACCAGATAACCAGATACATTAGTGGCGGTAGGATTGCCGGCGGCACCGGAGTTGGCGCCAATGGAGGGCCAGGTGTTGGTGTTTTGCTGGCTTAATAGGGCGGTAGCAGCAGGATCCAGCGTTTGGATGGATACCTGCAGGATATCGTCCGGCTGAATAACCGGTGTGTAATATGCAGACATTTCTACCATCTTTTGCCTTAATGTATCCGGTACATCCTGGAAATAGGTGACATTCTTCGGCGCTGCACAGGATGAAAGCAGCAAAATGAAAATACCCAAACGGAAATTGCTCATATTGTGGTTACATTCTAATTTTGTCCTTATCTAGCTGCTCGAAAGCAGAATTTTTGCTGATAAACTCCGGCACCAGTTTTTTCATGAGCGCAACCGTAGGCGTTATGTAATGCTTATGTGCGGCATTGATCAGTTGTTTGATACTTTCTTCTACTTCTACAAAATCGTATTCACGCACGCTGGCGATCAATATTTTTTCGTGGTAAGTGGGCATTGTATTTTCAGCGGTATTCAGCAGCTCTTCATAGAGCTTTTCACCGGGACGCAGTCCGGTATAGATCACCTGGATATCTCTACCCGGTTCTCTGCCGCTCATGCGGATCATCTTCCTGGCCAGGTCTGCTATCTTCACCGGCCTTCCCATATCGAACACAAAGATCTCTCCGCCCTGTCCCATTGCGCCGGCTTCCAGCACCAGCTGACAAGCTTCGGGGATGGTCATGAAATAGCGGGTGATATCAGGATGTGTTACGGTGAGCGGGCCGCCCTGTTCCAGCTGCTTTTTAAAGCGGGGTATCACAGAGCCGTTAGAGCCCAGCACATTACCGAAGCGGGTGGTAATAAAACGGGTAGGCGGTGTTTCTCCGGCAGCGCCCATTTTCTTGTAACGTTCGTTAATATAATGACTGTAAGATTGTGTGAATATTTCGGCGATCCTTTTAGAAGCGCCCATTACGTTGGTTGGATTGACGGCTTTGTCGGTAGAGATCATTACAAACTTCTCCACTTCAAACTCTACGGAAAGCTCAGCCAGTATCTTCGTGCCCAGTACATTATTCAGCACAGCGATGGAAGGATTCTTTTCCATCATCGGTACGTGCTTATAGGCGGCAGCATGGTATACCACGGCGGGGGCATATACTTCAAAGAGCTGGCGCATACGTTCACGATCACATACGTTGCCGATGAAGGGCACTACGGGAACGTCGGGCAGCTTCTCTGATATTTCGAGCTCCAGCTCGTGCAACGGGGATTCTGCCTTATCGCACAAGATGATGGCGGCGGGATTGTGCAGGACCAGCTGCCTTACCAGCTCGCTGCCGATGGAGCCGGCTGCACCGGTTACCAGTACGGATCTTCCCTGCAGCTCTTCGGTAACTTTTTTGTTCTGTATATGAATGACGGAGCGGTCCAGCAGGTCTTCAATGTTCACATCTTTCAGCTGGTTATTGCTCCAGCCGCTGCTGATCCATTTCTCTACGGGCAGTACTTTCTGCACGCGGATGTTCAGCGCAACGCATTGCTCAACCAGCTCATTCAGCATACCGGCTTCTATCTGTTCATCTGCTATGATGAGCAGGCGGATACGTTCCTGCCGGGCGAGCCTTTGCAGTGAAGCATTATTAAAGGCGTAGACGGGCAAGCCTTCCAGCCGTTTACCGGTGTGAGGCCCCTTGTCTTCCAGGAAGGCCACCACCTTTATATTCACGTTATCATCCTCGCTGATCACTTTACGTAAGGTGAGGCCGGAGTGGCCGGTATTGTAGATGGCTGCCCTGATCTTATTCTCGTTGCTGTAACGCCAGTAGATGCGGAAGAACCATTTGGCCACCAGGCGATAGGACAGCCAGATGAAAATGCTGATGAAGTAATTAATGAAGATAACAGACAGCGGAAAAATGTCACCATCCTGCCGCAACACGTGGGAGCTGTCTATATAATAATATACCACCGCACATGCCAGGCTAAGGCCGGAGATGCGGCCCACGTCGCCCACGCTGGTATAGCGTACTATACCTTTATACGTGCGAAACAGTAATGAAAGCAGCAGGGTAACGCTGAGCACCACCCAAAAACTGGTAACTAACGGATAACGCCTGAACGCTTCGAGGTCAAAATTCAATCGCAACAGCAGCGCGAGATACATTGCAATGCTGGCGCAACCAAGGTCTAACAACAGTATGAGCCATGAGGGGGTTATCCAAGATCGCTTAATCATTGGTGACTTGTAGATAAGGTTAAAACTAGATTTACATCAACGTTTATCCATCACATTTATCAATGCTGCTGCCGTTCTTCAATAGTAATCAATGAAATTGCCCGAATTCTTGTGCTTTGTGCTTTGTATCAGTTTACATTTAGTTCGCTTTTTTTGCTTGCTATTCTGAAGTTATTATCCCGCTAAATGCTTCATACTCCGTGGACTTCAGGGTTACCTTCCTTGTGTTTCTAAATTAAGCAGTAAAATTCAGAGTTCCATTGACCTGCAATCAACACTCATAAATGTTTTAAATTAAAATACTTTTAACTTTTAATATTAATGCAAGGGTCAAACGCACATTCTCGCATCGCATCAAAAGATTATGGCTTTGCGCAAAATTTACGCTAACGCGGAATGGTCAAAAAACGTATTGTCAATTCTTTCTTAATTGTGATGGTTCTTCGGTAGGAATAGTCAAAAGTACTCAGTGCAACGTTGGCTGTTGAACGCTTGCTAAAACTTACTGTCACATGCAATATAGGTGGTAAGCAGTCAAGCGCTTTATTATTGTATAACAAGTTAAGTATTTTTTTGTTTCCAACAATAAATAAAATAAATAACGCTATATATAGCCGATAGCTATATATTACAGCAATCACATCCATTCCGGCAAGCATTACGGGAATGTGAATATGAAAATTAAAAATACTATATTTCAAGTATGAAACCGCTGCATATAGATACCAATAGTAAAGTGCCTGTGTACCTGCAGATCGTGGATTCCATCATGGCTGCGGTACGTGATGGCGACCTGCGAAGGGACGAGCAGATACCTTCTATCAACGAGTTCAGCGAACAATACCTGCTTTCAAGAGGAACAGTGGAGAAGGCGTACAAAGAGCTGCGCGACAAGAAAGTGATCCTGTCTGTAAAAGGTAAGGGATACTTTATTTACCGGACGGATATCAATATGCCCTTGCGGGTGCTGCTGCTGTTCAACAAGATCAGCAACTATAAGAAACAACTGTATAATGCTTTTGTAAAGACCCTGGGAGAAGGGGTATTTGTGGACCTTCATATACACCATAGTAATGTACAGCTGTTTGACAGCCTTATCAGCAATAACCTGGGCGACTATGACCATTATGTGATCATGCCGCATTTCTATGAGCAGCCGGAGAAAGTGCTGCAGATCATCCGGCAGATCCCTGAATCGCAATTGCTGTTGCTGGATAAAGACCTGCCCGGGATCACCGGTAAACATGCCGCGGTATACCAGAACTTTGAAAAGGATATTTACGAAGCGCTCTACGAGGCACTGCCTTCGCTGAAGAAATACAGCAGCCTTGTGTTTGTGAACCCCAGCAGCATAGTGCCTTATCCGCCGGAGATCAGGAAAGGCTTCCAGTACTTCTGCCGCATGCATGATTTTGACTTCTCCGTAACCGAGGGCATCGAAATGAATGCACCGGTTAAAGCGGGGCAAGCCTATATAGTAATAGAAGAAACTGATCTTGTGAACCTGGTGAAGATATGCCGTCAGAATAAGCTGGGCATCGGGAAAGAAGTGGGGATCGTATCTTATAATGAAACACCGCTAAAAGAGATCCTGCTGGATGGCATTACGGTGATCTCTACAGATCACGAGCAGATGGGCATTACCGCAGCAACGATGATCCTGGAGAAAAGTATGGAAAGGGTGAAGAACCCGTTTAAGTTGATATTGAGAAGATCTTTATAAAAAGTTGTTAGTCATTAGTCGTAAGTCGTAAGGAATTGTGTGTTGTTATGGCATGTAGAAGACCTCCTCGAGCGGATGAGTGACCGGTGAGTTGTCGGGATTGGTTTCCATGATATCTGCCATATAGGCCCACCAGCGCCGGACGATAGGGTTAGCGCCCAGGTCCTGCGAGGAGCCTTCGCCGGATTGTTCCTGGACGGCGAAGAGCGTATGGGTGGATTCGTCCAGGAAAATGCTATAGTTGCCAATACCACTGTCCTTTAATAATTGCTGCAGCTCCGGCCAGATAGCAGCATGGCGTTTCCGGTACTCTTCCTTATAGCCGGGTTTAAGGTACATTTTGAAGGCTGTTCTCATATTAAAAAGTTTGAGGTTTGAGGTTTGAGGTTTGAGGTTCGTTAGAGGTTAAAGGTTACCGATAAGAGGCCCGGCCAACAGTTATGAACCTGTAACTTTTAACGAACCTCAAACCTTAAACCTTAAACCTTAAACTACAATTATTATTGTCAGACTTTTGGCCCCGTGTGCACCCAGCACAAGGGATTGTTCGATATCCGCTGTTTTGGACGGACCGGCGATGAATACCCCGAAGCCGGTGAACTGATCACCTATCTTATTATAGGCGTGATGCATGGTAGGCACGATGGTGTCTGCCTGCAGCACGATGGCCAGGTGCTGGGCGATGAAAGGAAGGACCCGGACCTGCAGTTCTGCTTCTGTTAGCCACAGGGCCCCATTCTCGGCCACGCCCAGCTGGGCGCGCACAATGGCCAGGTCTGCTTCCTGCAGCTGGCGGCCGTCGCCCTCTTTCCAGTTGGCAATGGGCAATGGGCAGTGAGCAGCAATAGCAGGATCAGCGGATACGATCAGGGGCATATCGCTGAAGTATTCCTTTATCAAGGCGGGCATATCGGCTTCGCTGCTGATGCTCAATACGCGGCTGCCCATGGATTCGGCTACTGTGCGGAACGCGTCTATGCTTACTGCCCGGGGAGCAGTAAAACTATCCAGGGCGGGTAAAGCGCTGGACGCCGGCTGATTGGCCTTTACAGCGGCCAGGATCTGATCTCTGCTGTTCATCTATCGGTTCTTTTTATACCACGCTGCAAAAGATTCTGCAGGCGGCGCAGGTAATTCTCTTTGTTTGTACCAGGGATTGAAACGGTTGTTGACCAGTCCGGGCATCGTGCGCAATACCCACCTGGCTGCCTTACCGGCAAAGCGATAGAGGCCGGGCCTGGACAATACCGCTGTCATCAGCTTCATACCGGCTGCTTTTGTGGCAGGCGCCTGTCCCTCTGCTGTAATCACCTGTCTCCATTTATATAACTGCTGGTGGATGTCGATCTTCACCGGGCATACATTGGAGCAGGAGCCGCACAAGGTGGAAGCAAAAGGCAGGTCGGCATATTGCTTCATATCCAGGTTGGGGGCCAGTATAGCGCCTATAGGCCCTGCAATGGCGTTATGGTAGCTATGCCCGCCGCTGCGGCGATATACGGGGCAGGTGTTCATACAGGCCCCGCAGCGGATGCATTTCAGTGAATTACGGAAATCTTCGCGGCCCAACTGGCGGCTGCGCCCATTATCCACCAATACTATATGGAGCTGCTGGCCGGGCTTCGGTTTACGGAAATGGCTGCTATAGGTGGTGATGGGCTGCCCGGTAGCGCTGCGGGCCAGCAAACGTAAAAACACACCCAGGTGTTTACGCTGCGGTACCAGCTTTTCGATCCCCATGCAGGCGATGTGCACATCGGCCAGGTGAGCGCCCATGTCGGCATTCCCTTCGTTGGTGCAAACCACCATCTCCCCTGTTTCGGCCACCGCGAAATTGACACCGGTGATAGCAACCCTTGACTGCAGGAACTCGGAACGCAGATGCGCCCGTGCGGCGGCTGTCAGGAACTGCGGATCTGCATTACCGGCGGGTGTGCCCAGGTGCTCATGGAACAGGTCTCCTATCTCCTCTTTCTTCTTGTGTATACAGGGCAGCACGATATGGCTGGGCGGTTCTTTCGCCAGCTGTACAATGCGTTCACCCAGGTCGGTATCGATCACCTCAATGCCATTTTCTGCCAGGTAAGGGTTCAGGTGGCATTCTTCCGTGAGCATGGATTTGCTTTTCACGATCCTTTTCACGCCCTTCTGCTGTAACAGCTGCAGCACGATGCGGTTGTGCTCTTCTGCATTAGCTGCCCAGTGCACGGTGGCGCCATTCTCCACCGCATTGCGTTCAAACTCCAGCAGGTACTGATGGAGATTGCCCAGCACATTATGTTTGATAGCGGAAGCAGTATCGCGCAGCGCTTCCCATTCGGGCAGGCTCCAGGCCATCTTATCGCGTTTCTGTCTTACCCACCAGAGCGTTTCATCGTGCCAGTTTACACGCGGCTCGTTAGCGTTGAATTGTTCCGCCAGGCTGGCGTGATCTTTTATACCGGAAGTATGCATAGTAATTCATGTTGTGAGGTTTGAAGTTTGAGGTTTGAGGTTTGAGGTTTGAGGTTCGTTGGAGGTTCCAGGTTCATAACTGTTAGCCTTGCCTCTAATAAGTAACCTTTAACTTTTAACGAACTTCAAACTTCAAACCTCAAACCTCAAACCTTAAACCTTAAACTTCACTATTTAGTATCTCTGCGATGTGTAATACCTTCACCGGGCTTTTCTGCCTGCGCAGAATGCCTTCCATGTGCATGAGGCAGCTGACGTCGTTGCCGGTGATATATTCGGCGCCGTTATGAATGTGATCTGCCACGCGGTCTTTTCCCATCTTTACAGACACTGCTTCTTCAAATACACAGAAGGTGCCGCCGAAGCCGCAGCATTCGTCTGCGCGGTTCAGGGTCACCAGTTCGAGGCCGTCTACCATTTGCAGCAGCTGCTGTGGTTTGGAGAATGCAGGGCCTACCAGCTCTGTCATTTGTGAAACATGGAGGCCACGCTGACCGTGACAGGATTGATGGATGCCTACTTTGTGCGGGAATTTTGCAGACAGGCGCTCTACTTTCAGGATATCGGTGAGAAATTCGGAGAGCTCGTATATGTGTTCCCGTATGTGGGTGGCAGCCGTCTCATTATCTGCTACATGCAGATGGTCTTTCACATGCAGCACACAGCTGCCCGAGGGCGCCACGATATAGTCGAAATCAGCGAAATTGTTGACGAAAAGGCGGTTGCAGCCGTCTGTAAGGTGCTCAAAACCTGAGTTGGCCATAGGTTGCCCGCAGCAGGTCTGTCCCGGGGGATACGACACTTTGCAGCCCAGCTTTTCCAGTAACTGTAATGTAGCAATGCCTACCTGCGGATAAAACTGATCGATGTAACATGGAATAAATAATCCCACTTTCATAATAAATATGGTTTAAGCCGAAGCGGAAGGAAAGGTATAACGCATGCCGTTGATTGAATTATGTTTTCTTGCCTTTTATTGCCGCTTTTTTGCTTTTTATACCTGTTCAAGATTTTCTGCCTTGTAATACTTTAGCGCTACGAGGTCGCCGGGCAAGGTCCGCTGATTCCAGTGGCGGTGTATGGCCAGTGCCGCGCCGACTGCGGTTGCCTGGGCTACGGAGGCCGCATACACCTCTAAATGAGGGAAGGCCAGCGCCAGGAGATGCATGAACAGCGGGTTTTTGCCGAAACCGCCATCCACAAAAATACGCTTCACCGGCGTATTATCCAGTACCAACCTGGCAGACTTCAGCTGGGCGGCTACCAGGTCGAGCATCAGCTGATGGTAGGCCTTTTCATAAGAAGAGAAGGCGGCCAGGGGACGCGCAGCGAAGTGCGACAGGGAAGGCGCTACGGGTGTTTCCAGTTCGCGGAGCAGCAGCGGGTCAAATTCTACCTGCTTGTAATAATCCGGCGCCACGCCGAAATGTGTTGCCAGGCGGGCGGTTTGCTGCTCGTGCTCCTGCCCGGCGAAGAGGCGGGACGCTTTTACCGGGCGGCCCTGGTATTCCAGGTAGCAGAGGCAATCCTGCTCCAGCTCTGCCTTGGTGAGCGGACTATCATTAAAGGGGTTCAGGGTGATACACCAGGTACCTGTGGAAATCAGCGCAAAAGGTTCTGTAAAAGTGGCCAGGTAAGGTATCAGGGCTGCCGAGCTATCGTGCAATCCCGCTCCTGCGAGGCAGTCAACGCCGTTGATCTGAACGGGCATGACCCCATCAGCAGGGAACAGCGGCGGCAGTTTATCGATAATACCTTCCCTGTGCAGCCACTCATGGTATTGCTTCCTTTGGAAGTCCCATAACATGGTATGGCAGCCGATGCTGGTGATATCTGCTACGGGCTTGCCGCTAACCAGGTAACTGATGTACTGCGGCAGGTGCAGCGCGTAACGGACTGCCTGATAGTGCTCCGGCTGCAGGTATTTTAAGCGATACAGCTGCAGTCCGGAATTCAGGCTGCCCAGCACCGGGGAGGCTGTAATGCCTGGCAGGGAGCCGTCAGGATTATAGTCCCTGAAGAACTGCTGGTGCAGCTCCGACGGATAGGCTTTCAGGTAATTATACAAGGGGCCTGTCACCTGGCCCTTTTCATCGATCAGCACAAAACTGGCCCCGTAAGCGGAGAAATTGACCGCTTTTACCTCGTATTGGGGCATGGCCAGCATTTCCTGCAGGCTTTGCTGCACCCATGCGCTGAGCGCTTTTATGTCTTCGCAGGCGTCGCCGTCCTCATCGGATACTTCCTGGAAACGGCAGCTATCTTCCCATACGATCCGGTAATGTTCGTCTATCAGGAAGGATTTCTTATTGGTTTTGCCGATATCGAGAATGGCGATGACCGGCTGCCTGCTTTGTATATGATCCATACGCTTTTACTGCTTTATGCGCTTTTCACTAAGCTTGCATGCGCTTTTACCTAAGCTTGTATGCGCTTTTACCGTAAGGTACACTAAGGTTTCACTAAGCTCTCCCGGGGAACTTACGAGGAAAACACTAAGGTCTCACCAGGAAAACACTACAGTCCCGTAGCGACTGTCTTCGATCCTCTTTCCTTAATGAGCTGATCCCTTACTTTGAGCTGGCGATACAACTGTACCGGGTAGAGCGCGCCGCCATTCAGCAGGCGGGCCTGGGCTACCAGCGGGCGTACATCTGTACGGTAGGCGTCCTGCAGCAGTTCCTGGGCGGTTACCACGTCGTTAGACTGGCGGGCGGCTGCAAGGGCTTTGGCATCTACCAGCAGGGCCTGCGCGTAGGCGATCATGATGGCTTCTACGGACTGGAGGAGGTCTTCCAGCGGGTCTTTTACGTTGTGGGAGGCGTCTATCATCCAGCCCAGGTCTGTGGCGTGGTTCATGCTGCGGGCGTCCATCCCTTCCACCAGCTCGTTAAAAATGAGGAACAGCTGGTAAGGGTTGATGCTGCCCACGGTGAGGTCATCATCCCCGTACTTGGAATCGTTGAAATGGAAGCCGGCCAGCTTGCCCTCCATGAGGAGCAGGGCCACGATCTGTTCTATATTGGCGTTGGGCAGGTGATGACCCAGGTCTACCAGGGTCTGCGCTTTATCTCCCAGTTTATTGGCCAGCATGAGGGATTGGCCCCAGTCGGCAATAGTAGTAGAGTAAAAATTAGGCTCGCAGCATTTGTACTCGATGTACAGTTTCCAGTCGGCCGGCAGGGCGGCGTAGATCTCCTGCAGGCTTTCGAGGGTGCGCTGGAAAGCTTCGCGGAAATTGAGCTGACCCGGGAAATTAGATCCATCTGACAGCCAGAGGCTCAGCACATTAGAGCCCAGCTCAATCCCATATTTGACCACTTCTATATTATGCGCGATGGCCTGTTTGCGTACCGCCTTATCGGTGTGATGCAGGGAGCCGAACTTATAGCTGTGCTGCTGGCCCGGCTGGTCCTGGAAGGTGTTGGAGTTTACGGCGTCGAAACGGAGGCCATGCTGGGCGGCCAGCGCTTTAACGGCGGGGGCGTTCTCCGGGATATCCCAGGGGATATGCAGGGAGATGGCGCCGCTGGCGCGGTTCAGGGCGTGTAAAAGGCCCACATCCTCTATCTTCTCTTCCAGGCTGCGGGGCTCTCCCCCGCCGGAGAAACGGCCGAAACGGGTGCCTCCGGTACCGAGCGCCCAGCTGGGAATGGCCACCTGGAATTCCTGGAGGCGCTGGAGGACGTATTGGATGTCGGACACTTTTTCTGCGGTGTGGGCGAAGGCCCGGTCGTGGGCTTTCTGATGATCTTCGTTGAAAGAGAGTATATGGTGTTGGGTAAGTTTCATAAGTGGTGGTTTGTTGTATAAAAATAGCGATTAGCTGTTAGCCATTAGCCTTTAGCTAAATGCCAAAAGCTAATAGCTGACAGCTGTTTATTATCTCACGAAAGCGGTAGCCACGCCGCCGTCTACGTTTAATACATTGCCGGTAGATTTGTTGAGCAGGCCGCCAACGAAGACGAAGCAGGCGTTTGCGATGTCTTCGGGGAGGATCACCTCGTTGAGGAGGGTGCGTTTAGCATAATAGGCAGGCAGCTCTTCTACCTTTACGCCGTATGCTTTGGCGCGGCCTTCTGCCCAGGCGCCTTCCCAGATCTTGCTGTCGGCGATCACGGCATCAGGGTTGATGACGTTCACGCGGATGTTGTCTTTGCCCAGTTCTGCTGCATTCAACCTGGAGAGGTGGAGCTGGGCAGCTTTGGCGGAACCGTAGCCCGCGTTGTTAGGACCAGACATCAGGGCGTTCTTGCTCACAATGTTCAATACATCGCCGCCAACATCCTGTTTGCGCATGATGTTCACGCCTTCCTGGGTAACGAGGAACTGGCCTTTTACCAGTACATCATACAGGAGATCCCAGTCTTTTTCCGTGTGCTCTTCGATGGGTTTGGAGATGGAAAGGCCGGCGCAATTCACTACCAGGTCTACCCCGCCGAAGGCCAGGGCAGCGGTTTTGAAGGCGTTACGAATATCTGAGGCGCTGGTAACATCGAGGACGGCGGTGGTGAATACATCTGCGGAATAGCTTTTACCAAAATCTGCTTTCGCATTCTCCAGGCGGCCGGCGTCGTTGTCGTTGATCACTACGCAGGCGCCTTCATCTGCAAACTTTTTAGCGATCGCTTTACCGATACCACCGGCGCTGCCGGTGATGAGCGCAATGCGACCTGAAAGTGGCTTAGGCTTCGGCATACGCTGCAGCTTCGCTTCTTCCAGCAGCCAGTATTCTATATTGAATGCTTCCTGGCGGGGAAGGGAAGTATATTCAGATATTGCTTCCGCGCCTTTCATTACGTTGATGGCGTTGATGTAAAATTCTGCGGCTACGCGCGCGGTCTGTTTATCTTTTGCAAAGGTGAACATACCGATACCGGGATAGAGGATTACCACGGGGTTAGGATCGCGCATGGCCGGTGAATTGGGATGTTTGCAGGTATTGTAGTAGTCTGCATACATGTTGCGGTAGGCTTCGAACTGCGGGGCCAGTTGTTCCTTCAGCTTAGCGAGGTCTGAAAGGTCATCTGCGGGTTGCAGGTTCAGTACCAGCGGACTTATTTTAGTGCGCAGGAAGTGGTCGGGACAGCTGGTGCCCATGGGCGCCAGGCGATCCAGGTCGTTAGAGTTGATGAATTCCAGCACGCGGGGATCGTCAGTAAAATGACCTACCATGCGGGTATGGCCAGAGCAAAGACCTCTTAAAACCGGGGCCAGTTCTGCGGCCTGCTGTGTACGCGCTTCTTTGGCTGCAGGCTGTATACGGGCGCCGCCAAATACGGGCCTTTTCTTACCGAAGTTATCTTCCAGGTAAGCAGCGCAGCGCTCTATTACTTCCAGAGTGTTCACATAACTTTCGTATGCAGTATCTCCCCAGGTGAAGAGACCGTGTGAGCCTAACATAATCCCTTTGATGCCGGGGTTTTCGTTGAGGCAAGCGCGTAGTTTCAGGCCCAGGTCAAAACCGGGGCGCTGCCATTCTACCCAACCGATAGCGCCGTTGAACAGCTCCTGCGTGATGCGTTTGCCATCTTTTGCCGCAGCGATAGCGATCGCTGCATCCGGATGCAGGTGATCGATATGTTTGAAGGGCAGGAAGCCGTGCAGGGGCGTATCGATAGAAGGCGCTTTGGAGCTGAGATCAAAGATGCAGTGGTTGAAGAGCTCTACCATTTCATCTTCATGATCGATGCCACGGTAGATGTTCTCCAGGCTGCGCAAACGCTCTACGTATAGTGCTGCCAGCCCGCTTTTTTTCAGGGTGCCGAGGTCGCCGCCGGAACCTTTTACCCACATTACTTCCGTTTGTTTCCCGGTGAGCGGATCTTTGGCCATTACCTTGCAGGAGGTGTTGCCGCCACCGTAGTTGGTGAGCCGGAGATCGGCGCCCAACAGGTTGGAACGGTAGATCAGCAACGCCACTTCATCGCCTGCCAGCGATGCTGCTTTCGCCTCATCCCATAAATAACTTACATGCCTGAAATTTGTAGATGCTGAAACTGACATATGATTGGTGAATTTTTAAGCTGTTGGCTGTTAGCAATTAGCTTTTAGCTAAATGCCAGAAGCTAATTGCTAATTGCTAATTGCTAGTTTAGTGAATTTCCGTATCCTACCAGTAACACTGAGGCCATAATAGTAAGTATACCAAGCAAGATAGTGCCGAATGTTTTCTTACTCACGCCTTTCCATTCGCGCAGCGTGATACCCCAGAGGCTGGACACCATGATGATGAAAGCCATGTGGAGGATCCAGGAACTGGCGCCGTTGCCCAGCTTACTTTCGCCCATGCCGTAGAAGAAGAATTGCAGGAACCAGGTGGTACCTGCGATTGCGGCAAAGAAATAGTTACTGGCCAGCGGCGTGGATTTATTCGTATAATCGCCAAAAGTTTTATTGCGCGCATTCAGCAGCAGGCACCATAAAAGATTAGTGGTAAGCCCTCCCCATAACAGCACTACAAAGATCACGTTATTCTGGAAGAGCGGATTGCTGCCTTGCTGTATCGCTATTTCCGCCATGGGTTTACCCGCTTCGATACCGAAATTGAAGCAGGCGCTCAGGATACCGGAAATAGTGGCCACGATCAGGCCTTTGCGCAGGTTAAACTCCTGGATGCTTTCTTTTTTCTTTTCCTCAGGCAGCTCATTTTCCTTCATCATACCAGCTTTACCGCAGATAGCGATACCAGCCAGGCAAACCAGTACACCGGCCAATACTAACTGACCACTGGTGCTGTGCAGCATACCTGAAAAAGTAACGGCGCCCGGAGCGGTGTTAGCTACGAGGTCGCGATAAATGGGAGGTATCAGGGAGCCGAATGCGGAGGTATAGCCCAGGGCTACAGACATACCGAGGGACAGGCCGAGGTAGCGCATGGCCAGGCCGAATGTAAGGCCGCCAATGCCCCATAAAACGCCCATGAAATAAGTCCAGAACAGGGTGAGGCCATCCGTGCTGCGGATAATAGAGAGGAAATCGGGCACGGTGATCCAGGCAGCGAGGAAAGGAACGATCAACCAGGAAAAGAAACCGCCTACGATCCAGTAACTTTCCCAGGCCCAGTTCTTTACTTTTTTAAATGGAATGTAGAAGCTGCCGGATGCAAATCCTCCGATGAAGTGGAAAAAGACGCCTAAAATAGCTTGCATAGTGTGGAATTGGTATTTTTTATATCAGCTGAATATTTCAAAAATAACTAAAGAGTAACGGGGAACTGTCCTATACCTACCTAGTTAGCTATTAGCCTTTAGCTCCTGGCTTTTAGCTGAAGTATGTTTGTTAATTCAGTTTTTTTAGCGTCGGGAATACGGGTTTGAGAAGCCAGCCAGGGAAGGATATCCGGGTGGATGCGGGCGCCTGCGTTTACAAGGAGTGTGATGATCCGCAGGTCGTAGGTGTTGGCGGCAGGCCAGCAGTTGACAAGGGCCCAGAGCGCTGCTTCCAGGGCGGAGCCTTCGTAGATGTTCTGTATTTCCAGGGAGGCCTTGCGGCTGATCAATAAAGCTACTGTGTCAGGATGACCGCTGATAATGGCCCAATGCAGTCCGGGCATGCCCTCTACGGGTACGTCTATATTCACACCTTTCTTCAGCAGGAAATCAATCACTTCGTTATGTCCGTATTCGCAGGCCCAGGCAAAGCCGTATTCCAGTTTGGTTTGGGTGATGCCCTGCTTTAAGCTGCCATTGTTATCAAAAGCGCTGCTGACGATGTCAAGCCTTCCGATACCGGCAGCGCCTTCGAGGTCGAGCCGGGCGCCCTGACTGGCCAGGAAAGCGGCCGATTCGTGACGGCCGTTGTGCAGGCAGCTATTGACGATGTAGGCGCCGCGCGCAATGGCTTCCGGCGTATCGATATGAGCACGGGCGGCCAGTAAAGTTTTAAGCAGGGGGATCATGATACCGGCGTTCTCAGGATGTACGCTGGTAGCCGTGAGGCCCAGGGTAGTGCAGCCGCCGCTATACATATCAGCGGTAGCATTCACATCGGCGCCTGCGGCCAGCAGTAATTGCAGTATTGCCAGGGCATTGGAGGGATAGCGCTGACGATAGTTCTCTACCCCGTTGGTGCCGGTGTAATGCAGGAGCGTTGCATGATGCCTGCGGGTAGAGCGCGCATGGATCAAATCGGGATATTTGCGCAGGAGCGATTGCAGCGTATGTGTGTCTCCGTTAATGACTGCTTCTACGGCAGATTCGAAACGAAGCACGGGAGAACCGCCTTTGTGCAGTGCGGCTGTCCATTTTTCCAAAGCCGGCCAGTTCTCAAAGTGATGCCATGCTGCAAGCGCCTGTTGCGCATCGGCCAGCGTGAGCTGTGCGGTCTTTACCTCTGATGGAGAACAGCCATTCAGTCCGGGATGATAATTAAGGAAGAAGGCGATGGCATCTGCCCGGGCGGCGGTATGCGCCTGCAAGAGCTTCTCCGCCTGCAGGCGATGATCCTGCAGGGTAGCAGAAAGCGGTAAAGGCGTAACTTCCATTTGGCGCGCTTTCTTCTAAATTACAAAACCGGGGGGAGTAAATTAGAAAAAGTTGACAGTTGTCAGTTGACAGTTGTCAGTGATTGGATCGGATAATAGTCACTAACAACTGACGACTGACGACTGACGACTGTCAACTGTCAACTCCCTTATGCACCGGGCAGCCTGAATATTTCTGCGAGCAGCTCATAAGAGCGGAGGCGGTCGGCAAAGTTATCGGCAATAGTGGCTACAACGATCTCGTCAACAGCGTAGTCGTTGGCCAGCTGCAGCATCTGTTCCTTTACCTGCTCCGGGGTGCCGGCGATCATACGGTTGCGGTTGGCGAGTACGCGTTCCCATTCTGCTTCGCTGTATTGGTAGTCCTTGATCTCGTCGTAAGAATAGGTGATATCTCCCCCACCCTTTTCCAGGCTTAAGAGGCGGAAATCCATTACTGCCCGGAGCTTGTGGGCTTTCTCTTCCGTGTCTGCACAGAAAACAAAGATGCCGACGCTGGCTTGTGGCTCATCCAGCCAGGGCGAAGGATGGAACTGCTGGCGGTATTTCTGTATGGCAACTGGACCGCCTTTAGGGTAGATGAAATGCGCAAAGGACAGGGCCATGCCGTAATGAGCGGCCAGTAAGCCACTTTCACCGCTAGAGGTAAGGATCCAGAGATCGGGTTTGGTATCTATATGCGGGATGGCTTTTACTTTTTCGTGCACGGACCCGGTATTGGCGTCTTCGGAGAGATAGGCCTGGAGGTCGATCAGCTGTTGCACAAATTCGCGCGGGTCGAAGGTGTTGGAGGGATTCAGGAGGTGCGCGGTAATACGGTCGCCACCAGGCGCACGGCCGATGCCCAGGTCTATCCGGTTAGGATAGAGCGCTTCCAGCAGGCGGAAGTTCTCTGCTACTTTTAAGGTGCTGTGATTGGGCAGCATTACGCCACCGGAACCTACCCGGATGCGTTTGGTTTCGCCGGCCAGGCGGGCAATGAGTATCTCGGGGGCAGAGCCTGCCAATGAGCGGGTATTATGATGTTCTGAAAGCCAGTAACGGGTATATCCCAGGCGGTCTGCCAGCCGGGCTAACTGGATGCTTTCCTGTACGGCTTCAACGGCATTGCTTCCACGACGGATGGGTGATTGGTCTAATACACTCAATTTTAAGTTGTTAGTCATAAGTTCAGTCGTTAGTCGTTAGTTGTTAGTCGTTAGTCGTTAGTCGTTAGTTGTTAGTCGTTAGTTGTTAGTTGTTAGTTGACGGTTGTCAGTTGACGGTTGTCAGTTGACGGTTGTTAGTTGACGGTTGTTGAGTGTAGGTTGCAGGTAAGGATGGATAAAAGTACGAAGGCTTTGGTGAACTGCCAACTGGGGACAACAGGCAATAAATGTAGCTCGTCACCATCTGCCGTTTGTGAGATTTGCTTCGACCGGCTTGCCCGCGGAGCCATATAGGCCTGGCAATGGCTGGGATGGGGATGCAGCTGCTTACTTATTTTCATTACTTCTCCAAACGCCTATAGCCCTGAACGGCGCGGATCTCGGCATAAGTGACACTATCGCCCAGGCGCTGTTTGATGGGACCTGTGGCGGTAAGGCCAAGCTCTGCTACCAGGGGAAGGATGCGGTCTATCTTCTCTTTAGGAACAAAGCGTTCCAGGGGCAGTTCTCCGGCGCCTACACATTGGGCCAGGTGGCTTTCTATCGTGCTGGCAGCCAGCTGCCGGATAGCGGCTATTTCTTCGATGCTTTTGCCGCCGAGGTAAAGCTCCAGGCTGCCACGACGGCTACCACCCGCTTCGGCTTTCTGTTTGACTGGTTTGGCAACAGGCGCCTGGCTACGTTGTTGCGAGTAGTCTGTTAACCCTTCATTGAACTGCTGATCACCGTAACCCGCCTGCCATAGCTGTTGCAGTTTGTTCCAGAGGGACATTTCCAGGGCTTCGAGCTGGGCCTGGTATTTCCGCTGGCGGGTGCTTTTTACTTCGGCGATGTGCCCCTGTAAGGGTTTGATCAGCTCATCGTGAATAGATTGGGTAAAGTAGCCGATGGCTTTTGCCATACGTCCACGTAGCGGGCTGATGTCGTCAGATTCCACCACTTCGTCCAGCAAGGCGCTGAGCTGCTGGCGGAATTTCTGGGCTACCTGTTGCTGCTGTACTGCTTTATCGATCAGCAGACGGCTGAGGGCATAAGCCGCTTCAAGATCCGGTAGCTTCTTGCCTTGCAGGGAAGCGGCATGCTCCTGGAGTATGGCGATGAATTTCTGCCAGTTGAACAGCTGTAGCAGGCTATTGGCCCAGAACACGCGTTTTTCTTTATCCAGCAGGTGCTCCAGCTCATTGGCAGCGTTCTCGCGCGAGGCGAAGGCCGTAACCTGGTTGTCGCTGCGGATGGCGGAGGGATGAATACGGGAATGCAGCACCAGGCCTTCCAGCGAGGTACAACGGCTGAGCGCTACGTACACCTGTCCGGGTGCGAAGGCGCTGCCCGCATCGATGATCGCTTTATCGAAAGTAAGGCCCTGGCTTTTGTGGATGGTAATGGCCCAGGCCAGGCGGATGGGATATTGGGTAAAGCTGCCCAGCTCCTCTTCTTCAATGCGGTTATCTGCTTTGTTATAGGTGTAGCGGATATTACGCCAGGTTTCCTTTTCCAGCTGCAGCTCATCATGACTGCCGGTGAGGGTAACGATGATACGCTCGTCGCGGATCTCTTTCACGGTGGCTATTTTACCATTGTAATAGCGCTTTACCTCTGCCAGGTCGTTCTTGATGAACATGACCTGCGCGCCGGGCTTGAGCTGCAGCACCTGTTCTGTAGGCAGGGCCTTCTCGCTGAAATCTCCTTCAATGCTGCCTTCAAAACGGTGAACGGGGCCTGGCATGGCGGCCAGGCGGGAGGCGTTGATCTCATCGGCCCGACGGTTATGGGTGGTTAGTACGATGTATTGTTCATCTATACCAGTGAAATGAGGTTTATAGCGCTGATCCAGCAAGCCGAATTGTTCTGCCGTCATGGCATTGTTGCGGATGCCGTTCAGCAGATCGATAAAGGAGGCTTCGTTCTGGCGATAGATCTTCTTCAGCTCTACATACAGGGGTGGCGCCTGTTCCAGCACTTTGGCGTCGAAGAAGAAAATGCTGGCGTAATGTTCACGGAGCAGCTGCCATTCCGCATCCGGCACTACAGGCGGCAACTGAAAGAGATCGCCGATAAAGAGCAGCTGTACGCCGCCGAAGGGCAACAGCGGCTGGTTGCGGAAGTGGCGCAGGATAGCGTCTATCGCATCCAGGGAATCGGCGCGCACCATGCTCACCTCATCGATGATCAGCAGCTCCAGTTCCTGCAGCAGCATCTTTTTATCGTGGTTGAAGCGGATGCTGCGGAAGAGCGCATGACGGTCCATGCCCATATCATCCTCTTCACCAAATCCTCTTTTGGTGCCGGGAATAAAAGGCCCGAAAGGCAACTGGAAAAAAGAGTGCATGGTAACACCGCCTGCATTGATGGCTGCAACACCGGTAGGCGCTACCACTACGGTATTCTTGGAAGTTTGTTCTTTGATGTATTTCAGAAAAGTGGTCTTGCCCGTACCTGCTTTACCGGTAAGGAAGATATGGCGGTTGGTCTTCTGGACAAAATCTGCCGCCAGCTGAAACATGGTATTAGTGCCGTCTGGTTGGGGCATAAAGGAAAAAAATAATAAGCAGCGAAGGTAGGGAAAAAGCGGCAAGTTGGTAGCGGAAGGTGGAAGTTGTCTGCTATTGAGGGCAGATTGCCGACAAAACAGCAGGATGATGCGGCTTGTGTTGTTTGATGGTGTTAAAAGATTGCTTCGTCGCGCCCTCCCGCAGGGCCCTGGGCTCCTCGCAATGACGGGAAGGGAGTCCCTGGTGCCGTCTGCGGGGCTCGCAATGACGGAGGAGAGGACGCGACTGAAGCTAGTTACCTGCTACACAATTGAACCCGGCTACTCATTATCCAGTTTCTTCTTTTGCACCTGTTCCAAAAGCTGAAGGCCCAGGAGGCCGCCTATCGGACCGGCAGCGCCATCGTTGCCGCCGATGAGGACATCCGGCATGATGCGTACTTTTTGCGCGCCGATAGATTCCATTACTTTCAGTTGCGTGAAGTTGTCGCCACCCATGGCTTCTACGGCAAGACGATAAGCTTCGGCGCTGGATTTACCGATGGCCAGGATCTTTTCCGCCTCGGCGTTACCGGTAAGGGAGATCTTTTCGGCTTCCGCTTTGGCGGTCCATTCTGTACGTTCTGCTTCGGCTTTTGCGAGGAGGCGTACCTTCTCGGCTTCACCGCCGGCCAGCAGCTTCAGGCGATCTGCTTCTGCGTTGGCCTGTAAGCGTACGCTGTTGGCGTCACCGGTGGCTTTCTTCACAGAGGCGTCTGCGATCCTTTCAGCGATCAATACGCCCTGGTCTGCTTTTACGATCTCTTTCTGCATTTCTGCGATAGCTGTTTCTTTCTCGAGGGCCTGACGGGTTTCCTGCGCCTTCATCTGTGTTTCATAGGTTACTTTCTGCTCTTCCGCCAGCTTACGGTCTGTCAGTGTTTTCATGAGGCTATCGGGCGGCACAATGTCTCCTATCAGTGTATCTACACCGAATACGTTGTACTGTTCCAGGACATGGCCGATATGGCTTCTGGCGGATTCCTGCCTTTCTTTACGGCTCTTCAGGAAGTCGATAGCGTCTGCATCCTGGGCAGAGTTACGGAAGTAGTTACCGATGGTAGGCTCCAGCACCTGTGTTACCAGGTTGCTCATGTTACCGAAGCGGGCAATCACTTTAGGCGCTTCGTTGGTAGGAATGTGAATGATCTGCGCCACGTCGAGGTTAAAGGTAAAACCATCTTTACTCCTCACGGTGATGGTAGAGAGGTTCTTGTCCAGCATGTGCGCCTCACTGCGCGCGGAGGCCCAGTTAAGCACCAGGTTGGTAGTAGGCACCATCTCAATTTTCATGATATAGGGATTAATAGGGTATTTACCAGGTCCTAAAGGATCTGCCCATACACCTTTGCTGCCTCTCGCCACGATGTTGCCATGCTTGAACTCAACGCCGCTGAGATCTACTCCATCCAATCCCACGTAAGAGATGACCACGCCTACATGACCGATGGCGATCTCGGTCATCTTCACCAGCTCCACTCTCGCAAACCAGGGGTTCAGGAAGTAGGAACCGGCCAGCATCACCTGCTCCTGTAAGCCTTTGTAGCCGCCATTCTGCAGGAAGGTGTCTACATCCTGGAACTTGTTGTGCCCGAGGATCACTTTACCGGCGATCTGTCCTTCTTCAATGGCCTTACCTTCGAGTGTGGTAACGATACCTACTGCATTCTCGGGGATGCTCACCATATCAGTGATCTCAATTTCGAAGAGGAAGGTATTGATACGGTAAGAGCCGGGAGTGATAATGGCTGTCTGACGGCCTTTACGGCCGCCATTCTGGAGGAAGGCCTTTGCATCCTGGAATACGTCGCAGGGCACTTTACGGGCCAGGATAGCGCCTGTTTCCAGCTCGCCGCCGTCTTTAGCCAACACGAGGCCGATCTTGCCTGTAGGGATAACGGTAAAGGGCTGGAAAGTGATGGAGTACTGCCAGATCCATTTCCAGAAGTATACACCCGGCGCCAGTGTCTGCGCCTGGAAACCGGCTTCGCCGTTGAGCGCAATGATGCGGCCTTCGGGGAGCTCCTGCTTACCAATGAGCACAAATTTTTTGGTAACGAGACCGATGCGGTCTTCGGGCACGATCACAACGCCAAAGAAGATGCGCAGGATGAACCTGTAAAAAAGCAGGCATAGTAAAGGGATACCGATGAGTAATACCCATCTGAGGACTTCAGTGTTTTGCATAATTGTAGTGTATAAGTGTGAAAACGTTAAGGGATAAATGGTGTCAGACCGCTGTCTATGAAGCATAATGATCCATAGCAGGTAATACTGATAATTATCTTCTCCTGTTGTTTATATTATTTCAGGTGGTGAAGTATTAAAACGGGATGCAACAAACGCTTTTACCAAGTTGACCGAATGACAGTCTGTTTCCATGATGAGGTAAGAATTATAGGCACAAAGTTTATACTTTTTTTTGATCTGCGCAAATAAATCGTAGCGGCGGTAATTTACAATTTGACGGTATAGGGAAAATGTGTAATTTCGGATCAGTTTAGATAAGGAAGCGATACAAAGAAAAGCACAGATACAACAGGGACCTCAACACCAGTAAGCATATATTATACAGCCTTTATTAAGCAATACTGAGCGATGAGCACTGATAAGAACGAAGTTCATCTAATGTGATAAGGTCCTACACTCAAATAACCGCCCCATTATTTATCCTTATGAATGCCTTGAACTATTCATTTCGTAAAACCATGACCGGAACTTTTTCCTCTTTATTCACCAGGGTCAAAAAAGGCCTTACTCCACTTTACAAGCCTTTTATCCTTACAGGAACAAGCGGCTTGCCTGAAGAAGCAGCCAAAAGGGTCATTATCGTAAACGCCATCAGCCTGATCAGCGCTGTTATAGCGTTTGTAACCGGCAATCTCTTTTATCTTTTTGGAGAGCTGTGGAAGGTACAGCTGCCTGCATTGGCGGCCTGCGCGTTATTTTGCGGTGTGATGCTGATGAATAAGGAAAGGCAATACCGGCTGGCCTGCATAGCCGTAACGCTTGTACATTGCGCCAGCGCATTGTATTTCGGTATTTTACTAGGGCCGCAGATCAATGTGTCGCTCATAGTAGTATGCCTCTGCGGCAGCTGCTTCCTGGTATATCCCAAGCCAAGCCAGCAATTCATCAGCGTCAGCGCTACCCTGCTGACCATGCTGTTGCTGGAGCTTAACTACTACTTCCAGGTGTTCCGGCCGCTTACTATGAGCGTACAAACACAGTTCCTGCTGCGATGGACGGCTATCCCCTTCTTCCTGTTATTTGACGTACTGGTAGTGGTGCATTACGCCAAGGAGAACAAAGCTTTGGCGAACCGCCTGAAGACCTTTGTATACCGGAAAATATCCCATGAGATCAGGAACCAGCTGAATGCCATGTCGCTGATCTCGCAGCTGATCAAAAGGGAAATCAAACTGGACGAGAACATGAAGAAGCTGGAGCCCTATATTGACCAGCAGCTCACCGCGCAGCATAATATGCGCAACATCCTCAATAATGTGCTGGATATAGCGCAGATAGAATCAGGAAATGCAGACAAAGCCGATGAAGATACTTTTTCGCTCCGTTCACTGATCAAAAAAATAGTGAACCTGCACAAAGTAAGTGCACGATCCAGGGGGCTCAAGCTGGAATTAAAAATAGCCGACGGCATGCCGGACATTATTGTGACGGATGCATTAAAGCTCACTATGATCGTTACCAATTTACTGGGCAATTCGATCAAATATGCAGACCGGAACACTGTTATTCATATCCAGATCACCAGGAGCGCCGGCATGTTCAGCGTTGCCTTCAGCAATCAATGCCCAGACATTCCCGTGGAACGGCAGGCTATCCTGTTTGAAATGTACACTACCGACAAACGAAGCAAATATACGGAGGGAAGCGGCTTAGGCCTTTATATCACCAGGAACAAAGTAGACAGCCTGGGAGGGCGGCTAAAACTGCACAGCAGGAACGGGCTTACCACTTTTACAGTATCCTTGCCTTTACGGGAAGGCCGTGCTGCTGATATTGAAGAAGAAGTAACAGAAGCAGACATTGACCTGAGCAGCATCCACGTGCTGCTGGCAGATGACAATAGCATGAACAACATGCTGTTCTCTCAATACCTGACCATGTACGGATGCAACGCTATCTGTACTTCCAGCGGAAGGGAAGCATTGCAATACCTGGAAAAAGCCAAACAGCTGCCGGAGCTGATCATAATGGATCACCAGATGCCGGACCTGGATGGAGAGCAAACATTGCTGCTCCTGAAAAAGAATCCCTTGTTCAGGGATATCCCTGTGCTGATCTGTACGGGCGCACATGAACATGAGAAAGCCCTAATTGCTGCAGGCGCTGCCGCCATCCTGCTAAAGCCTATCGACCCGCATCTCTTATTCAAAGAGATCCGCCTGTACCTGCCGCATATTGATGAAGTGAATACAGGATTATCTGACTAGCGCTACTTACTCATCTATCGATCATAAAAACGGAGCCGGATAAAGATCCGGCTCCTTATTTGCTACTCCAGCTAGATCCATTCTTTTTACATCCTGGATCTAAAAATTTAGCCTGAACGTGTATACGTAATGATCGTATAAGGCCACCAATGTTTTGTCAAACACACGGAATGCCCGTAGCTTCTTGTCGCCCAGGCTGGGAAGATAGAAGCTGAAATGATAAGCTCCATCCCTGAGCGAATACACATCAATCACCGACAGCTTGTCGAACTCCGTTTTCTTTTCATTGTTCGCCATCAGTTTTGAATTGACGTAGATCCATTTCCCATCTATACAGCTTAAGCGGTTCACTACTCCTGAGGGAGAAGCGAGGGTGCTTTTGCCTTCAGCTGCCAGGGAGGCTACTTTGATATGGGCATGGCTCACGGTGTCGATTGTACGACCTTTATATTGGATATTCAGGTTAGTGTCAAGGCAAACAAACTGGTTACGGTAATAATACACGTACACCAATTTTGCTGTATTAGGATCGTAATGTAGCGTTCCATCCGTACAGAACACGCCGTCTACCTGTTTTTCGAGCACAGGTATGCGGGGCTGCTGGAAGGCAGTATCCAGTGTACGTTTGGCCAGTACGTTCTGGTGATGTGCACTATCGTACAGGCGGAGAATAAAGGAAGCGGTTGATACCGGTCTTGCATTATAGAATTGCCGGCGCCCTTCCGGCAGCGGGTGCAGAACGGGATCTCCCAGGAAGGCATGCAGGATAGCACCCTGTGTGCCTTCTGTCATATAGATGTGGGGAGAATCTATCATCACTGTTGCAGGTCCTGACAGCGTTGTTCCGGCGGCCGGTTCCAGCCGCATATGCCCTGTATCTGACAATGAATAATTCATTTTGAGCACATAGGTGGCGGCAACGGCATTTCCCAGGTAGATCTGCGTAGGAGAAGCGCCTGCGATGTAGTATGAATTGTATTTGATGTCCAGTATCTTCTCCGGCGTGGCCATATGCGGTGGAATCAGCCGTATAAAGCCGTTAGGCCGGTGATTGATCTTATCTGAAGCCAAGTATAAGATCCATACCGCGGCGATGCTAAGCAGGAAACTGCTTATGATCAGACCTGTTTTGCTCCTGTGCAGCCGGAGTGAGCGAAATGGACGGGTGGACATTTGATCCAGGTTTACAGTTACTGAAAGCGGTAGAAGACTAGTGCATGTCGATTCTTTTAATTCGGTGTCAGTTGCAGATTTTGCGCATTCATTTTATGGTATAGGCGGTTTTTGACATATAGGGTCATGTCACCTTACATGTACGAATAAAACCAGTACAGCTATTTCCCCGACAAGAGAGGGTCATGTCCCCTTTGAATAAATATACAGTAAGGACACTTTTTCGCTTCCGAAGGGGCTATCCGGCAAAAAAAATTTTATTGTAACCGGTTTCCGGCAAAAGAAAAGCCTGACTGCTTACGCAGCCAGGCCCTGATTGTTTTTTGTGTGTTATAATTAAATATGTCTGTTGATGAGATTCTCGAGGTATTCCTGCCGTCCGCTGGTAGCTGCCGGCTCGCCCTGGGCGATCGCATACGCGCGCAGATCTTCCAGTGATAATTTACCTGCTTCAAACTCCTGGCCTTTACCACTGTCGTAAGACGCGTAGCGGTCTTTGCGGATCTTCCTGTAATCAGAAGATTGCAGTACTTTATCTGCCACCACCAGTGCACGGGCAAAGGTGTCTACGCCACCGATGTGTGCATGGAAGAGATCTGCGGGATCAGTAGAGTTCCTGCGGATCTTGGCGTCGAAGTTGATACCGCCGCCTGCGAAACCGCCGGCTTCGAGGATGATCAGCATGTATTCCGTTACTTCGTTGATATTGTTCGGGAACTGGTCGGTATCCCAGCCATTCTGCTGATCACCCCTGTTGGCGTCGATAGAGCCCAACAGGCCTGCGTCTGCAGCTACCTGCAGTTCGTGCTGGAAGGTGTGACCAGCCAGGGTGGCGTGGTTCACTTCCAGGTTCAGCTTGAAATCATTCAGCAGGTCGTACTGACGGAGGAAGCCGATCACGGTAGCCGCATCATAATCATACTGGTGTTTGGTAGGCTCACAGGGTTTAGGCTCGATAAAGAAGGTGCCTTTAAAGCCCTGCTTACGGGCATAATCCCTTGCTGTTTGCAGGAACCTGGCCAGGTGCTCCTGTTCGCGCTTCATATCGGTATTGAGCAGGCTCATATAGCCTTCACGACCGCCCCAGAACACGTAGTTCTCGCCGCCCAGCGCGATGGTAGCGTCCAGCGCTGCCTTCACCTGTGCTGCTGCGTGAGAGAGCACCTGGAAATCAGGGTTGGTAGCAGCGCCATTCATATAACGGCGGTGAGAGAACAGGTTGGCGGTGCCCCATAAGAGCTTCACACCACTGTCGGCCTGTTTAGACTTTGCATAGTCTACCAGCGCCTGTAATCTTTTGTCATTCTCGGCAATGTCATTGCCATAGTCCACTACGTCTACGTCGTGGAAACAGTAGTAAGGCATCCCCAGCTTGGTAATGAACTCAAAAGCTGCGTCCATTTTGTCTTTCGCCCTTTCAACAGGATCAGACTTTTCATCCCAGGGGAAAATGTGGGTAGGCCCGCCAAAAGGATCGGCGCCTGTTCCGCAGAAAGAGTGCCAGTAGGCCACTGCAAAACGCAGGTGCTCTTTCATGGTCTTTCCGGCTACTACTTTGTTCTCGTCATACCAGCGATATGCCAGCGGATTGTCTGTGGAAGGTCCTTCATAACGGATCTCCCCTATACCTTTAAAGAATTCTTTACTGCCAGTGACAATTTTTGCCATAGAAGATTGGTTGTATCAGTTAAAAAACAGCTGCTGGCTTTTAGCATTTAGCTATTAGCTTAGCTGGTAGTTCATTTTAATAGCTAAATGCTAAAAGCCAGCAGCTAAAAGCTACATTTTATGCCAACGTTGGCATAAAAATAAAAGAAAACATGAAAAAACAAAAATGGATCACTAAAATTGTATGTTAAATGTAGTATGAAGAGAACAACGATCCACGATATAGCCAGGGAACTGAACATTACATTTTCTACTGTAGCGCGGGCGCTGCGGGACCATCCGGCCATCAGCGAGGCCACCAAAGCGGCGGTGCGCAAGACGGCCGAAAAGCTGAATTACCATCAGAACAAGCTGGCTTCTTCGCTGCGCTCTGGTAATACGCATATTATTGGTGTGATCGTACCCAGCCTGGACGTGAGCTTCTTCAGCTCTGTGGTGCATGGTATAGAGAAGGTGATGAATGAGAACGGCTACAGTATATTGCTCTACCAGTCCAACGAATTAATGAAGCAGGAAAAGAAAGGTATTGACACTTTCCTGCAGTCGCACGTGGATGGCATTATCTGTTCCGTATCCCTGGAAACGGACCAGTACGGGCATTATGAGGAGATCAAAAAGCGTAATATCCCGCTGATCTTTTTTGACCGTGATGTAGCGGCGCTGGAGACGCCCTCTGTGACCATCGATGATTACAAGGGAGGTTTTATTGCCACAGAGCACCTGATACAGCAGGGCTATGAGCGGATCGTACATATTACCGCCACCAGGGGCCTGCCGCTCTTTAAGGAGCGCCTGAGAGGGTATAAAGATGCGCTGAAGCGGTACCAGATACCGGTACGTAAGGAGCTGATCCTGAAGGGCGAATTCTCCCTGGAATTCGGGCGCTCCTGCATCCGGATGCTGCGGGAAAAGGATATTCCCTTTGACGCGGTGTTTGCGCTGGAAGATTATACTGCTATGGGTGTGATCCAGCAGCTGCAGGAATACAAGGTGAAGGTGCCAAAGGAAACGGGCGTGATCGGCTTTGCCAATGAATCATTTGGCGCGCTGGTAAGCCCGGGCTTGTCTACTATCGATCAGCAGACCGTGAAAATGGGACAGGAAGCAGCGCGCTTATTCCTGAAAATGATCAGGCATAAACAGGAGGAGGAACAGATGCCGGCGGATAAGCTGGTACTGGACCCCGTGCTGATCGTGCGGGGATCATCTGCCAGGAAGCGGTGATGCCGTCAGTTATTCTTGGTGATCGTTAACGATACGCCGTTTGTGCCTGTTACCCTCATCTGTAAAGGCTTAGAGTTTTTCACAAACTGGCCGGAGTATTTTACACCGGCATCTCTGCCGTCATCAAAAGTGAAGTTCACGTCATAATTCTTGAAATGCCCCTTGAAGTTGGCAAAGCTGGTATCGTCTGACTCATTGCCGGTAAAGTCTGATTCATTCACCCCGGTATCTTTCGGTGTAATGACGAACAAACTGTTCCTGGAGCTGGTCCAGTCGTTACCTATGTTGGGAATGAAAATACCTGAAAGTCCTTCTCCCCCGCAGGCAACTGCCAGGAATAGCCATGGTATGAAATACTTTTTCCGGAGAAAAAACGGGCTTGTTTTCATGATAATATGTTTTGAGGTTAATCCGTTACCTTATTGTTGTTGTTTAACAAGGTGATGTATGCTGATATGCGTTCGCCCAATATGGTCAGGCGTCTTCCAATCACTGCGTAGCGTTCGGCGATATCCTTTTCCAGCTGCGCCTGCATGTCCTGTTTCCTTTTCCGGTCTTTCTCATTCACGAACGCGTAGATCCTGTCGATAAAGGAAAAGTTGATGTCGAGTATATATGATTTATGAATTTCGTCCAGGGTGAAATCTATCAGTGAAGAGAACTTCAGGGAGAGCTCCTTGCTGTTCCAGTACGTATAGATGGCCTGTTCGTAAGTGCTTTTATTGGCATTGAGAAATTCGTAGATGCTGGTATAATTATAAATAGCGGTGGAGAGCTGGTCATAAGCGCCGCGGTTATTCAGGGCATTGCCCAATGCGGAGAAAGCATCGTTCAGGTCGCGCGCTTCGTTGAGATAGTGATTCAGGGTTTGGGAGATCAGCGGAAAGAATTCCAGCCGGCCGTTGGCCAGGCGCGCATCGTCGAGCACATTCGCCCTGAAAAGAACGATCAGCGAATCATAGATGCGCCTGTTTTGTTCTTCCAGCTTTTTCATCAGCGCAGCATCTGCTGTGTTTATGCTTTTACTGACAGCGGTGGATATTTTGGCCATGTCGCTGCCGGTGAGGAGTGAACTACTGGGCTGACTGATGAAGATATCTACAAAATCCATGGAATCTTTGGGCAGCACTGCACGCCCGTCTACCGGGTATTTGATGGCGTATGCTTTATTATTTCCTGACTCCACAAACGCATAACTAAGGCGGCCGGGGATGCTGAGATCTATAATTCCCCTGTTATCCGTATAGAGCGATTGCCCATTGATGGAAAAGGAGGCATTCGCCAGCGGGCGGTAATCCTCGTACCTGATCCGGAACTTATAGCGGACCGTCTGGCTGAAGGCGCCCAGGGCGATGATCTGCAATAATAGTATGACGAAAGCGGTACGCATACATTCAATTAGCCACGATGCTTAAAAAATCATTGTCAGATACTGTGCGCAGGCTGTTATAGATCTCCTGCGGCCCTTTGGTAACGATCACGCGGGTTTCTGATCCCGGTTTCAGCGGCAGTACAGCAGAAAAATTACCCAGGCTGTCTGTAGTGAACACACTGTCTACACCCTGGAATATCACGCGGGCGGACGGGATGCCCCTGCGTTCGGGGAGCATGACTTTTCCGCGTACCACTGTGCGGGGCGACGAGCGTTTCAGGCGAACGGTGAGATTGGTGTATTCCTGGGAATCACTGAGGCGGTAGGTGGCGCCGGCGGTATCCAGCTGAAAGCCCTGAATATCTCCGCTGATATCGATCGCTTGTCCCTTGTAATCAGCATTGATCCCGGTGAATGTAGCGGTGCCTCTCTTGCTGATCTCATCTGTGCCAGCGTATTGCCCGATGCGCACATACACCGTTCCCCCGCTCACCGGTACTGCCTCGCCTTTGGGACCGATAAACAGTACGGATAGTGAGAGCGGGCCGCCTGCCTTATTTTCCGGGCGGTACTTATAGGCGATATAGAGGATGATCATGAAGATCAGCGCGGGACCGGCAATGTATAAGGTACGGTTCTGAAAAGTGCCGCTATACCTGGCAACAGAGCGCATGGCGCCAGCCAGAAAAGCGGTGGCGATCAGGGCCAGTATAACTACCAGGAAAAAATAGACCGGCGTGGAAATAGTGATCTGTTTACTGTAGGTAATGATCCCTGCAAATACAAGTATGAACAGGATAAATCCTACCAGGGAAACCAGCAGCCAGCTAGTTGGGGTGACCTTTTTCATGGCTCATGGGGTTACGCGATGGCAAAAGTTACGACTATTTACCTGAAAGATAAAATATGCCCTTATTCCCTGCTCCTGCCCTTTTCCTGCAGCGCATCCAGGCGCGCCGCCATTGTTTTCACTATTTCCGGGTGGCGGGCGGCGAGGTTATTTTTTTCTGCGAGATCTTTTTCCAGGTTATAGAGCTGCGGCAGTTCATTATGGCCCGATGCAATATGCACATTGGCCAGCACAGCCGGTCCTTTTGAAGGGGCGATATATTTCCAGTGGCCGGCAACCAGCGAAAGACTGGCCCCTTGTTCTACCAGGTGCTCCCGTCCTTCTTCGCTTTTTCCCAGTAGCACCGCCAACATGTCAAAACTATCCGGTGCATCTGCTGTTTTCAGTTGCTGCCCGGTTAATGCAGCAAAAGAAGCCAGCAGGTCTACCTGGCTTAGCAGGGCCCCGGATACACGCGGTTTTACCGTACCCGGCCAGCTGAGGAGAAAAGGTACGCGGGTACCGCCTTCAAAAGCGCTGTATTTGCCGCCGCTGAAGGGACCTGCGGGCATATGGCCCTGCTGTTGCTCCACGGCATGGTCCTGGTAGCCGTCGTCCAGCACAGGGCCATTATCACTGCTGAAAATAACGATGGTATTATTGGTCAGCTGCAGGCTGTCCAGCGTAGCCAGGATCCGGCCTACACACCAGTCCAGCTGCAGGATGGCGTCGCCTCTTGGGCCCATGCCGCTTTTACCGGCGAAGCGTGGGTGAGGGTCGCGGGGCACATGGATATCTGCCGTTGCGAAATACAGGAAGAAAGGCTGATCGCGGTGGGCGGCAATGAAGCTTTCTGCTCTTGCCGTCAGCGTATCAGCGATGTCCTGGTCGGTCCACAGGGCGGAGCGACCGCCTGTCATATACCCGATACGGCCAATGCCGTTGATGATCGTATTGTCATGCCCATGGGAGGATGGTACCCTTAACAACTCCGGGTGTTCGCGGCCGGTGGGCCAGTTGCCGGTGGGCTGTTCATAGTTAACCACGATAGGATCCGCGGGGTCCAGGCGCAGTACCCGCCTGTTCTCCACATATACGCAGGGCACCCGGTCGAGGGTAGCCGGGATAATAAATGATTCATCGAAACCCAGTTCGGGAGGCCCCGGCCTGATCTCCCCGTTCCAGTCAGGTCCTTCAGGACCGCCCAGGCCAAGGTGCCATTTACCCACTACGCCCGTGGTGTAACCTGCTTTTTTCAACAAAGAGGGCACGGTAATACGGGCGGTGTCAATGATCAGGGAGGCGTTGCCCGGGGCGATGCCGGTGCCTTTGCGCCGCCAGGCATACTCGCCGGTCAGGAAAGAATAGCGGGAGGGTGTACAGGTGGCTGAGCTGGCATGCGCGTTTGTAAAACGGGCGCCTGTAGCAGCCAGGCGATCTATATGTGGTGTTTTAATCTTTGTAGCCCCATAGCAGCTAACATCGGCATAGCCCACATCATCTGTATAAATGAACACGATATTGGGATGGCTTTGCTGTGCCTTCGCAGTAAGGCTGCATAGCATGGCCAACAAGCTGACCAGTGACAACAGGGGTATTCTCATAGTCCTTAAATATACTAAATCGTAATTATCCTACCTTTGGATATATTTGTAATTTTCCAACCATTGAGCCACCAACCATGACCATTTTAACTTTTACGCTCATCCTCCTGGGCGGCGCTTTCCTGGCAGGGCTGCTGGGATCGCTCACCGGACTTGGAGGGGGCGTAGTGATCATTCCACTTCTTACGCTGGTCTTTCATGTAGACATCCGCTATGCCATCGGTACTGCACTGATCGCGGCTATTGCCACTTCTTCCGGCTCTGCTTCCGCCTATGTAAAGGAAGGTATTACCAATATCCGGCTGGGCATGTTCCTGGAGATCGCCACTACTACAGGGGCGGTAGCCGGCGCATTGCTGGCGGTATATATGCCAACGCATATTGTGGCCATCATCTTTGGGGTTGTGCTGATCGTTTCTGCCCTGCTGTCGGCCCGGCCCAGGCATAATCACCTGGAAACGGAAGACAAAAGCGAGCTGGCACAACGCCTTCGGCTGAACGGCGACTATCCTACCCCACAGGGCGTAGTGGCCTATAAGGTGCGCAGGGTGCCCGGTGGTTACCTGATGATGACCCTGGCCGGTGTACTATCCGGGTTGCTGGGCATTGGTTCAGGCGCTTTAAAAGTGCTGGCCATGGATAACATGATGCGGGTTCCTTTCAAGGTATCCACTACTACCAGCAATTTCATGATAGGCGTTACTGCTGCCGCCAGCGCAGTGGTGTACCTGCAAAGAGGCTACATAGACCCGGGATTGTGCCTGCCCGTGGTACTGGGGGTGCTGGCCGGCGCGCTGGGCGGCACCAAGATACTGGCCAAAGCCAATACCAAATGGCTGCGTGTGATTTTCAGCGTGGTGATCACGCTGCTGGCATTACAAATGATCTATAACGGCGTTACCGGGAAATTCTGACAAATGATGAAACACTGGCTATCAAAGAAATATTGGGCAGATAAAGACGTGGAAATACTGATGGGCACCCTGCTGCGTTTTGGCGTTATCTTTTCAGGCATCATAGTGATCGCGGGGGGTATGATCTACCTGGTGCGGCACGGGCATGAGGCGCCGGCTTACCGGGCTTTTGCGGGGCCTAATGCCCGCTGGGACAACCTGCCTTCTATTGTGCGGGGCGTATGCGAGGGGCATGGTAAAGAGCTGATCCAGCTGGGAGTAGTGATGCTGATCGCCACGCCGATAGCACGTATTCTCTTTTCTGTACTGGCCTTCCTGCTGGAAAAGGATTATTTGTATGTAGGGATCACCCTGATCGTGCTGGGCGTAATTGTGTTCAGTATGTTAGGCGGACTGGGTGGGTGATAAAAAAGGAAAACCGGAACAAGACTATTCCGGCTTTTACCTAAACCTACAACTGTTACACTGTTAGTAACATACCTTAATATCTTTTAGTGCATTGCACTTGGATCTAATTTACCTGTTTGTTTTTTCGTTCTTACCATGAGCACCAGTGGCACAAAGATCAGGAACAGTACGCCGAGGTACAGGAACACATCCATATAGGACAGTACTGTCTGTTGTTTTGTGATGGAGTATTCCAGCGACTGGTACGCTCTTTTCAGCGCCGTTGCTGCATCTGCTCCTTTTGCCATGAAATTGGCCTGCATTGCGTGCAGCCTGCTGGCTACGACAGGATTATTGATGTCCAGGTCACTCACCAGGTCGTTACGATGCAGCTGATTCCTGCGCGATACGAAAGTGGTGATCAGCGCGATCCCGAAAGAACCGCCCAATTGCCGGGCCATCCCGGTGAAGGCGGCCCCCTGTCCTATCTGCACACCTTTCAGGGAAGAGAGCGAGAGGGCAGTGATGGGAATGAAGAGCATTGCCAGTCCGATACCACGTACGATCAGCATCCAGAAGAAAGCGTCCTTGCCGGTGTCCGGGCTGATGATCTTATATCCCCAGAAACTGTAGATGAAAAAGGCTACCATCCCGAGAGAGATCAGCAAGGGTTGTGAAACGCCCTTGCCGAGCATTTGTCCGATGAACGGCATCATGAAGGCCGTCATCAAGGCGGCGGGCAGCATCAGCAAACCAGACTGCGTGGCGGTCCACCCCATTATGCCCTGTGTGTACAAGGGTATAACGAAGGTGGAGCCGTATAAACCAAATCCCATCACAAAAGACAAAATTGTTCCGATCCGCAGGTTTCCGTTCTTCAGTACACGCAGTTCCACGATTGGGTTCTTGTACACCAACTCCCTCCAGACAAAGAAGAAAAAGCCTAGCACTGACACTACCGCTAAAGTTGCGATCGTGGCATCACTGAACCAGTCGTCTTCCTGACCGCGTTCCAGCACATACTGCAATGAGCCTACGGCTGTGGCCAGGAAAATAATACCCCACCAGTCTATCTCATTGGCCGCTTTCTTTTCTGCATATTTGGGACTACGCACAAACTGCAGTGTAAGCAGGGTGGCAATGACACCTATGGGAATGTTGATGTAAAATATATATGGCCAGGAAAAGTTATCTACAATATAGCCGCCCAGCGGTGGACCTAAGGTAGGGCCTATGATCACACCCAGGCCGTAGATGGCCTGGGCCATACCACGCTTTTCTACCGGGTAGCTTTCGGTTATAATGGTCTGGGATGTTACCAGCAGGGCGCCCCCGCCAACCCCTTGTATAAACCTGAATAGTACCAGCTCCCATAACACACTGGCGTTACCGCACAGGAAGGAGGAGACGGTGAATATGATGATGGATACGGCGAAGTAGTTACGGCGGCCAAATTGTTGCGCCAGCCAGCTGGTCATGGGTATGATAATCACGTTACCTATCGCGTAAGCGGTTACTACCCATCCTACTTCACTCATGGTTGCGCCCAGGTTACCCCGCATATCATTCAGCGCCACGTTCACGATCGTGGTATCTACTATTTCGAGCAGTGCGCAGAAGATAGCAGTGATGGTGATGATCACCCTCCGGGCTCCGTATTCCACCAGTGATGCCTGTTGCGTCATAAACAGATCAATATTGTTATTAGTCAAGATTTACATCTACTACCACGTTCAAGCCTGCACGCAGTTGTTTTACCACCGGGTCTTCCGGGTGATCGAATTCTATTTTCACGGGTAAGCGCTGTACCACTTTCACGAAGTTGCCGGAAGCGTTATCAGGAGGCAGCAGTGCAAACCTCGCGCCGGTAGCCGGAGAGAAGGAAGCCACATGAGCATCCAGGTCTTTCCCGGGGAAAGCGTCTACATGGACCTCTACTTTTTGTCCAACCTTCATTTTATCCAGCTGTGTTTCCTTGAAGTTGGCCACTACCCATATGCTGTTGTCGAGCACTATGCTGAACAGAGATTGTCCGGCCTGGAGGAATTGCCCGGGTTGTACATATGTTTTAGATACCCTGCCATCTTCCGGGGCAGTGATCACTGCATAGGAAAGGTTCAGCTTAGCATCTGCCACATCGGCCTCGCGCTCTTTGATCACTGCCTGTGCAGCGCTGATCTGGCGGGCGGTAGCATCACTCTGGGAAGCTACCACAGAGGTTTGTTTAGCGGCATATGCTTTCTGCTCCTGCAATACCTGCAGCTGGCGTTCTGCTGTTTGTTTGGCAGCCAGGGCCTGCTCATATTGCTGTTGGGTAATAGAGTGATCCTTGATCAGGTTAGCATACCTGTCGTAGTCCTGGGAAGCGCGCCAGAGGTTTACCTTGGCAGCTTCTATCTGGGCTTCAACCGTTGCCACATTTGCGTGGGAGGTAACGATATTGGCGCGGGAAGCAGTGGTATTAGCTTCTGCTACGCCTACGTTAGCCTGTGCAGCAGCCAGGGCGGCTTCTGCCTGTTGTACTTTTATCTGCAGGTCGCGGTCGTCCAGCACCACCAGGGTATCGCCTTTCTTCACGAGCTGGTTATCCTTTACCTTTACTTCCTTCACATAACCGCTTACCCGGGGTATTACCGGGCTAACGTTAGCTTCTACCTGGGCATTGTCTGTTTCCTCATGATGCAGGGCGTGTACATATTTGGTGATACCGAAGGTGCCACCGGCTATTACCAGTACGGCCAGTATGATAATGAAACGCAGGTTCTTTTTCTTAGGAGCGCCATTCTCACCCGGTGCAGCGTTGGCTGCTTTATGACTGGCAGATCTTACTTCATTAACTGTTTCCATAAAGACCTTAATTGAATTACTTGTTGGTTTAGTACTTTTTGATGATGATCACTATTTATTGTCACTCAGCACACCTGCGGTTTCCAGTAGTTTATTATAGGAAACCACGGCATCTGCTTTGGCGCTGGTGTAGTTCAGCTTTGCCTGCAGCTGGGCTACGTCGGCTTCCAGCAGGTCAGTGGTAGTGGCCAGGCTGTTCTCGTGTTTATTCTTGGTAATGCGGTAGTTCTCGTCTGCCTGTTCTATTGCCTTTTGATACATTTCTATCTTCTTGGTGCTTACCACGTAGTTTTCGTAGGCCTCGTTCACCTGCACATGAATGTTATCGGCGAGCATTTCTTCGTTGATCTTTACTGCGTTCAGCTCGTTCTTTGCATCGTCTACCTTAGAGCCTGTTTTCCACAGGGAAGACAGGTTATATTTCAATCCCACGCCTACATTCACGGCGTTGGTAACGGTCAGGAAATTCGGGATGTGCGCAGCTACATAACCACCGGTGAGCGCCAGGGAAGGATAATAGTCTCCTTTAGCAGATTTGATACCGGCGAGGGCCGCTTTCTCATGCGCCTGCAGGGAGGCGGCGTCCTTACGTCGTTGCAGCGCGGTCTGTTCCCATTCTGCTACGCTCTTGCCATCAGGAGCCGCTTGTGTAAGGAAGCTGGTATCTACATCATACTGGCTGTCTTCCGGGATACCGAGCATAATGTTCATGTTGATACGGGCCACTTTCAGGTCACTTTCTGCCTGTGTCAAAGCCACTTCTATATTAGACTGCTGCAGCTGGGCCTTCAATAAATCGTTGCGGGCAAGCAGGCCGTTCTTTTCCATATTGGTAAAGTCGGTAGTACGCTGCTGTTGCTGTTTCAGGTTCTCTCTTACCAGGTTCACTGCTACGGCTGCTTTGTACAGGTTGCTGTAGGCAGCTACAGTGTTCTGGATCACTTCTTCCCTATCACGGTCTGCATCCAGTTTTGCAGCCACTGCCAGGTAGCGGGCGGATTCTTTCCCCGCCTGGATCTTAAACCCGGAAAAAAGCGGTACGGATACAGTGGCCATACCATAAGCCACCTGGTTGGCGTCGAATTGAAAACCGCCGCCGCTGCCACCGTTGCTGTCGCCGGACTTCAGGTCCACATTCGGTTTGTTGATCCGCAGGTAGGAGCCGGATACACTGGCTTCCGGCAGTTGTTTTGCGTTGGCGTCCTTTACTGCGTTGGTAGCAGAAATGATCTTTGTCTGGTTTAATTTCAGCTGTTTGCTGTTCTTTAAGCTAAGATCAATAGCCTCATTCAGGGTAAGCTTTCCGCCGGTCTGCGCCCGGCTGGTCAAGCTAAAGGCGAGCAGGAGCCCGAGACTCACCAGGAATGACGATCTGTATATACTTTTAACGTCCATTGGTTAAAACTACTTTAAACATTTTCTTTAAGTGATTACCTACTCTCTCCTGTAGCTGGGTGCGGAACTTTTCATCCGGTATGCTTTCCAGGTTCCAGAGCTTGCGGAGATAGTTTTGTGACAGGACCACGTGGTTGGCGGTACCAACAATGGTGCTTACCATCATCAGCGGGTCCAGGTCGGTCACAAAAACGCCTTTCTTTTGTCCATCTGTGATCAGCTTCTTCACCATTTCGTACATCTGTTTCTTTACATCCGTGATCAGTTCGGTGGGAATCCCTTCCTCTGTTGCCTGGGCCCGGACCATCATCCTGCAGAAATAAGGCCGTTCCGAAATTCTGGCAATAAAAAGGTCTATCAACCTGTTCATTTTCTCCAGTGGGTCGAGATCTTTATTTTTTAACAATTCATCGAGACCTGACTTTACGTCCATAATACGCTTCAGAAAAATGGACTCGATGAGGCGTTCCTTTGAACCGAAATAATAGGATATCATGGCGATGTTCACATCAGCACCCTGCGCTATGTCTCTTACAGAAGCCCCGTGAAACCCATGCATTGCAAACAACCTTTCCGCTGTTTCCAGGATCTGTAATTGTTTCTGATTAAAATCCATTGTCGCTTCCTCCATGATTAGTAAGTTGTAAAGAATTAGTTGTTAGCGCCCGGTCTCTTATCTCACTACTAATTGTTTCCTTTTCCATCCTGTTACTCTTTACCTTTTTCCTGCCTGACTACCTTAATTACCTTTCTGTTTGTCAATCATCCTGCCGGTTCCCGTTTTGCTGTCTTCAATCTTACTGCTGTTTCCTTTTTTCTCTTAATACTTCCGTCCCACTTCCCACTGTTTCACACACTCAAATGCCAACCACGCACTAACAACTAATTAATTAAACGTTCGTTTGAAACACAAAATTAAACGTTTGTTTAGTTTAAACAAATGTTTAATTGAATATTATTTATATTAATATGTAATAAGATGATATACTTATGTAAGTAGGAAACGTGGTGATGGTCAATAAAGCGAGGAAAATATTCTACTGCGCGATTGCCTCCTCTCCTATGGTAACCGTATGGCTCGTTAATTGAGGCAAATTAATTCCAGTTCACCAAACTCATAATATATGGAAACCAGACTAAAGGTCTTTACCTGGCATGTGCACGGCAGTTATCTGTATTATTTATCGCAGGGCAATTACGATATTTACCTGCCTGTTAATGAGGCCCGTACAGCAGGCTACATCGGCCGGGGAACCACCTACCCTTTTGGCAATCATGTGCATGAAATACCTGTAAAAGATATACCGCATACGGCTTTTGACTGCATCCTGTTCCAGAGTGCCGCCAATTACCAAACGGATCAATACGAGATATTTACACCTGAGCAACGGCAATTGCCGAAGATCTACCTGGAGCATGACCCGCCCAGGCAGCATCCAACAGATACGCGCCATATTGTGGATAGCCCGGATACCATCCTGGTACATGTTACCTCCTTCAACAAGCTGATGTGGGATAACAACCGGAGTCCGGCTGTAGTGATCGAGCACGGCGTGATGATACCAGATTATGTTCATTACACCGGGCAGCTGGAAAGGGGGATCGTAGTGGTGAACAACCTGGCTAAGAGAGGCAGGCGCCTGGGACTGGATGTGTTCAGGGAAGCCTCCAGGCAAGTACCGCTTGACCTGGTAGGAATGGGCGCCGATGAACTGGGCGGGCTGGGAGAAGTTACCCATACAGAGCTACCGGAATTTATCTGCCAGTACCGTTTCTTCTTTAACCCCATCCGCTATACCAGTCTCGGACTGGCGGTATGCGAGGCCATGATGATGGGTATCCCCGTGGTGGCGCTGGCTACCACAGAACTGGCCACCATTATCTGCAACGGGCATTCCGGGTTTATGGATACTGACCCGGCAGCGCTGATCAAAAAGATGGAGCTGCTGCTGCGCAAACCCGAACTGGCCGCACGTGTAGGCGCCGAAGGAAGGAAGATAGCGGAGAGGCGCTTTAACATACAACGGTTCACCAAAGAATGGGAAGAACTGTTCCGGACAGCCGTATCGAGCGCAAAGCCGCTCAGCTACATCACCGACCGGGCCTCCGGCATTGAGAATGAGATCTGAAAACATTAAACCACACAATACCCATGCAGAACAAAAAGGTAGTATTAGTAACCGGAGGCAGCCAGGGTCTCGGTAAAGCCATTTGCAACACACTGGCAGAGGATCACATTGTGATCATCGGGGACATACAGGATGCCAAAGCCGTAAAGCTGGCTGAAGATATCCAGGAGAACAACGGAGAAGCCTATCCGCTGCACGTGGATGTAAGCAAGGAAGACAGTGTAAAAGAAGCGCTTGATGAGATCATTGATAAGTACGGCCGCCTGGATGTGCTGATCAATAACGCCGGCGTGGATTTTACCAAACCTATCACCGAGATGAGCGTATCGGAATGGGATGTTGTTATGTCTGTAAACCTGCGCGGGCCTTTCATCACCAGCAAGTACGTTTTGCCACTGATGTCGAAACAGGGAGGCGGTCATATCATCAATATCGTATCCACTGCCTGCTTACGTGCCTGGCCCGAAGCTTCTGCCTATCATGCCAGCAAGTGGGGACTGCGCGGCTTTACCCAGGCGCTGTTTACAGAAGCGCGTCAGCACGGTATCAAGGTAACGGCATTAATTGCAGGGGGCATGAAAACGCCTTTCCTGCTGGATCGTTTCCCGGATATTGACCAGGGGAAATTGCAGGACCCTGAAAATGTTGCAGGCAATATCCGCTTCCTCCTGGAAGGCCCGGCAGATACCGCTGTTCCGGAGATCATGGTAATACCATTACAGGAAACTTCCTGGCCATAAAAAACAGCTGTTGGCTATTAGCACCTGGCTATTAGCTGACCGATTAAGTCCATGCTAAACGCTAATTGCCAAAAGCTAATAGCTTATGAAAAAGATCGCTGTACTGCGGGCCAATGCCCTCGGGGATTTCATATTTGCATTGCCTGCCCTGAGAGCGCTGAAAGAAACTTACCCGGATGATGAGATTGTATACCTGGGCAAAAAAATGCACCAGGCTTTTCTTACAGACCGTCCAGGGCCTGTAGACCGTGTGGTGGTAGTGCCCCCCTACCCTGGTGTGGGCGAAGCGGAACACTACGAGCCCGATCCCGCGCAGGTGGAGACTTTTTTTGAGCAGATGCAACAGGAGCAGTTTGATATCGCCATACAGATGCACGGCGGTGGTGGTTTCTCCAATCCTTTCCTGCAAAAGCTGGGCGCCAGGCTGAATGTAGGGTTACAGGCGCGGGACGCGCCTCCGCTGGACATCAATATTCCATATATCGTTCACTACAGCGAGATCCTGCGTTACCTGGAACTGGTGTCTTACCTGGGCGCTACTACCCGGCATATGGCGCCTGTCATTACGGTAACAGACAAGGATCTGCAGGAGGCACGGGCAGCATTGCCGGAGCAGCATGCCGGGCGCATTGCAGTGATACACCCCGGCGCGACGGACCCGCGACGGCACTGGCCAGCGATCAATTTTGCAAAAGTGGCCGATCACCTGGTGAATGAAGGATACACTGTCTATATCAACGGGCTGAAGGAAGAAAGCTACCTGGCAGACGCGCTGTTGCAGAACATGCAAGAGCGTAGCGGGGCTTACAGTCTTTGCGGAAAGCTTTCTATCTGCGGGCTGACCGGGCTGCTATCCATGGCAGATATTGTTGTGTCCAACGACTCAGGCCCCCTGCACCTGGCTTATGCATTACGCGTTCCGGCCGTGGGGATCTACTGGGTAGGCAACCTGATCACCGGTATGCCTATGACCAGCGCACTGGCGCGCGCGCTGATCTCGTGGACCACTAAATGTCCTTTGTGCGGACTGGAAACAAAAAAAATGAAAACGGACATGGGTGAATGCAGGCACAATGCCTCCTTTGTAGCCGATGTAACCATAGAAGATGTAATACAATCAGTAGAGGAACTGCTCAGCAATATGCAGGAGCTTAAAGCGGTGATATAATGGAGAACATCAACAAAATAGCTATACTGCGCGCACTGCAGCTGGGGGATATGCTCTGCATGATCCCTGCCGTGCGCGCTATCAGAAAAGCATACCCACATGCGGAGATCACGCTGCTTGGCCTGCCCGGAAAAGAAGATTTCGTGCAACGATTCAATCATTATTTCAGCGGCTTCCTTGCATTTCCGGGATGGCCGGGCCTGCCCGAGCAGGAAGCCATTCCGGCCAACATTGCCCGCTTCCTGCTGGATGCACAGCAACAACAATTTGATCTGGTAATACAAATGCAGGGCAGCGGCACACATACCAATGACTGCTGCTTCCTGCTGAACGGCAGGATAACGGCAGGGCTGCGTGCTGCCGGTGTGTGGGCACCGGATGAACAGCTGTTTCCGCTGATGACGGAAAGTGAGCATGAAATATTGCGCCTGCTGAAAATAGTACACGCGCTGGGTATTACCATCGACGGCACAGCATTGGAATTTCCCATCAGCCATGAAGAATATGCGGCGGCAGGGATGATCATGGAGCTTCTACAACTGGAGCCCGGCAAATATATCTGCATACATCCGGGCGCGCGCGATCCCAGGCGACGCTGGCCTGCAGCCAACTTTGCCGCCATGGGTGATGCACTGGCCGCAGCGGGGTATACAATATTGGTAACCGGTTCCGAAGAAGAAAGCGCGCTTACACAAGCAGTTACCGCACAGATGCAATACCCTGCTATTGATCTTGTTGCACATGCAGGACAAACCTCCATCGGCGAAATGGCGGCGCTCATTCATCGTTCGCAGCTGCTGCTAAGCAATGATACCGGCGTATCACATATCGCTGCCGCGTTATCCGTACCCAGCGTTATCATCTTCTCCAATTATTCAGACCCGGGCCGCTGGGCGCCGCTCAATGATCAACTGCATACTGCAGTACCAGCTGCTCAGGCCAACGATTTGGCATATGTACTGGACGCATTGGACAGCAAGATGAAATTAAACGCCGATAATCTCAAACCTCTTCAAAGCGGGCTGTAAAATGCCTTAACAGCGGTGTTTCATATGCGATCTTATATCCTTTGATCTTATCGCGGTTCCTGAATACTTCCAGGATCACTTCTGCGACGTAATCAATATGGCTTTGTGTATACACCCTGCGGGGAATGGCCAGCCGCACCAGCTCCATCTGGGCTGGCACCAGTGATCCGTCTGCCGCATATTTGCCAAACATCACAGATCCTATTTCCACGCCGCGCACGCCGCCTTCAATATAAAGCGCCGCACACAACGCCTGGCCGGGATACTGATGTACCGGGATGTGCGGCAGAAAGGCCTTTGCATCCAGGTAAACTGCATGTCCGCCGGTTGGCTTGATATAAGGCACGTCGGCCGCATCCAGTTTTTCCCCTATATATTCAATGCTGCGGATACGGTATTGCAGATAATCTTCGTGCAGCACTTCTTCCAGTCCGATAGCGATCGCTTCCAGGTCGCGCCCGGCCAGTCCGCCGTAAGTGGGGAACCCTTCTGTTATGATCAACAGGTTGCGGCATTCCATCGCCAGCTGCTCATCGCGGAGGGCCAGGAAGCCGCCGATGTTGGCAAAGGCATCCTTCTTTGCGCTCATGGTGCAGCCGTCTGCATAGGAGAACAGTTCCTGTGCAATGGCCAGGATGGTTTTATCCTCATAACCTTTCTCCCTTTTTTTAATGAAATAACAGTTCTCTGCAAAGCGGCAGGCGTCGATGAATAAGCGTACTCCGTATTGATCGCATACCTGCCTGGCGGCGCGCACATTTTCCATACTTACCGGCTGGCCGCCACCGGAGTTGTTGGTAACGGTAATGATCACCATGGGAATATTTTCGGCGCCTTTTTCCCGGATGAACTGTTCCAGCGCCTGCACGTTGATATTTCCTTTAAAAGGCGCTACCAGTGAAGGCTGCTTGCCTTCATCGCATAAGAGGTCTACCCCTTCTGCACCAGAAAACTCGATATTGGCCCTGGTAGTGTCAAACAGGGTATTGCTCACAAAATATTTTCCCTTACCGCCGGTAATGCTGAACAGGATCTTTTCTGCCGCCCGGCCCTGGTGTGTGGGGATAATAAAGGGCATACCGGTGATATTCCGCACACTGTTCTCAAAGCGGAAAAAGCTTTCACTACCCGCATAGCTTTCATCGCCCCGCATTACCCCGGCCCACTGTTCGCTGCTCATGGCGCTGGTACCGCTGTCTGTTAAAAGGTCAATGATCACATCCCTGGCATGGATGAGAAAAGGATTAAAATGTGCGGCTTCCAGTATGCGCACACGCTCTTCACGCGTAGTAAAGTAAATAGGCTCTACAGATTTTATTTTAAACGGCTCTATGATCGTTTTCATTGCAGGTATCAGTTTAGGGAATATAGCATTGGACACTTCGCCCAAGGGAAGCATCTTTTCTCAAAAATTTATACTGTCAATAAGGAAATGCTGCCTGTAACAGGCATGTGTGCGACCAGACGGTCAGGTAGGACTTTTGATGATATTTTTCCAAAGGTTCATCGAAACAAAAGTAAGTAAAAAGTTTGAGGTTTGAAGTTTGAGGTTTGAGGTTCGTTAGATGTTACAGGTTCAGGGCGGGTTACCGGCCAAAAACATCTGATCTTCAACGAACGTCAAACCTCAAACTTCAAACCTCAAACATCAGTAACGCATACGGGCGGCCATCGGGCTCCCCGCAGGCATCTGATCTTTATCGAGCATGAATACTGCCGCGCCGGTTTCAACTGCCTTTGCAGCCGCAGCGTTTACCATACATTCATCGCCTGGCTGTTCAGACGAGTGCAGCACCAGTTTATTATCCTGTTCGTTAAAATTACCCCATAGCTGGGCATCTTTGCGGATGAACAGCGTATCCACCCGCGAGTAATAACAGGCAGGTATGATATCATCCGGCATAGTGGAGGTCAACCCGTTGCCGCTGTTATTGCCATACTGTTCCAATGCCCGCCGGCGCTCCTCTTCAAAATACGGCTTCATTTTCGCGCGGGCTTTCTCATACAGCGAGTTAACGCTTTCGTATTCAAAATTGCCGGTCAGCACATCATCCACCAGGTGCCTGTAGTGTGTTCTTTTCCTGAAAATGGGGATCATATACTCCACTGCGGCCAGCATCAGCGGGATATGTTTGTTGGAAAGCACTTCTTTCCATAAAGTTTCATCTACTTCATCCATATACATGGAGATATTCGCTTTTTCATCCGGCTTGCCGGAGCCGATGCCGTGATAATTAGCGCCATGTCCTGCACCTGAACTGCCGGTGCGGAACAGCTGCTGGTCATCTTTTTCCTCAAAATGCACCACATCGTCAATACCGCGCGGCATGCCTTCAACGGGCACTTCCTGCATACCAAAAGCGTCTGCTTCATACAAGGTGGCCTTACGTTTACTGATGACAAGCAGATAAAAATGTTCCCTGTTAGTCAGCAATGGCAGCAAGGGGCTAATATAGAATGAGTGATTGGTATAACATTGCCGGTCTACACTATATGGCAACTGTATATACCTGAAATAGTCCTGCGCAATGAAAACACCCAGGCCCTGTTGCTGCCTGCGCCAGAAAGCATCATCCTGCTGCAGGTCAAAACCGGCTTGTAATATGGCTTCCAGCTGATCCCGCGCGATGCCTTTCTGCTGTAACTGCTGCTGCGCCTGTTGTAACAGCTGCTTGAACAGGATAGCATCCTGGCGCTCATTTACCTCTACACCATATTTATGCGTAGGCATATAGAGCGTTACACAATTGTCTGCATGATGAGCGGATAATGCCATAAAATCATCCCTGGATAAACGTTCATTGATTGGTTCGGCCTGCCGTGATTCAGCAGGCTTATACAGGGTGTCGGCGCGTTTTCTCACCATGACGTCAGGCTCCTCTCTTAATGCATTCGCAAGATGTTCTTCTTCCTCTCCTTTTTCGGTGTTCCGGTTAACATGCCGCATATGCACGTTGGGGGCCAGCTCATCTTCGCCAGCGGTGTATTTCTCCGTTATTTCCTCATCTCTTTTCAGCGCTTCCGGATCTATACTTTCACGCAAACCAAGTTTGCTTTCGCGGCCTGAGCCTGAAGGTTTCCCTTTCTTCGGGTGAAATTTTCCTTCCCTATCTTTTCCCATAGTACAATGATTTTACTAAAGTTGGCACAAACACTGTACCATTCGGGCATAGTAAAAAAGACAGATCATTTGTATATTTATTCTATGCTTGAACAATTCCAACAATTTCTCAGTCATCTTCCGCCATTCATAGGAAACCTGGTACTGGCGGCCTGCGCACTGATCACCGGCTTGATCATTAAAGGATTGCTGGCCCTGTTCTTACGCAAATCTCCGCAGGCGCCGCCGGAAGATTATTCTGTCATCAGATCTATTCTAAAACGTATGGGCAGGCCTGTAAATTATTTTTTGCCCATACTGGTGCTGAACATGGTGATACCGCTGATGGAGCTGAGACCGAAACAGCAGCATGTGATCAGCTCGATCGTGGAAGTGTTGCTGATCATTGGATTCGGTTATATACTGATCGGCATCGTGAAGGTATTTGAAGATTACATTGAACATGCATATGACCTGCGCAAGGCTGATAACCTGCGTGAACGCAAGATCAGGACACAACTGTCATTCATCCGCAAAATAGCCATCAGCCTGATTGTGATACTGGTAACATGCGCGGTATTGCTGAGCTTTGACAGCCTGCGGAAGATCGGCACCGGTCTGCTGACCGGTGTAGGCGTTGGCGGTATCATCATAGGTTTTGCGGCGCAGCGCTCGCTGGGCAATTTCCTGGCGGGGCTGCAAATCGCATTTACACAGCCGATCCGCATTGATGATGTACTGGTAGTGGAAGGAGAATGGGGAAGAGTGGAAGAAATAACACTTACCTATGTGGTAGTAGGCATCTGGGACCAGCGTAAGCTGATACTGCCCATCAACTATTTTATTGAGAAACCGTTCCAGAACTGGACCCGTACCGGCTCTGCCATATTGGGCACCGTATTCCTCTATGTGGATTATTCCTGCCCGATAGATGAGATCAGAAAGGAATTTGAAAGGCTGCTGGAAAATCACCCGCTGTGGGACAAAAGAGTAAAAGTGGTGCATGTGACCAATGCCAACGAAAGGACCATGGAAGTACGCTTGCTGATCAGTGCGAGCAGTTCTGGCCGGGCATTTGACCTGCGCTGTGAACTAAGAGAAAAGATGATCGCTTTCATACAGCAAAACTACCCGGGAAGCCTGCCGAAAATAAGAACGGATGCAGAAGATCTGACAAGGATTACGAACCATGCCGCAGCGGGACATCGTTCGTAATCCGCGGTTGAAGCAGCTATAATGATCTATTTGATTGTTTCCTGCACTTCTCCGCAGTTCGGCATTTCATCACCGAAATACGGGTTCCTGATATCCTTTACAGCGGATAACCAGCTTGCGCCCTTGTCGTTATTGGCCATGGGACAATAATCCACATACAGTTCGCCGCTGCTTAAACCGCTGGATTTTACCAGTGTGATCACATCATTGCTTAATAAGGCATACAGTTCGCGCTGTGCTGCCAGGCCGGGCGTCGCTGCTATTTTTTGTGCATTATCTGCAATAGCGTCAGTATTAGCCACATCCTTCGCGCTTTCTGCGATGGCAGCACCAGCCACCTTTGCTTCCGTAGAATCGCCATTGATCAGTGCTGTAGTAAGGTGTACATAATGCTGGTAGATACCGTTCACTTTTTCATCTTTCAGCTTCACGGGTGCAGCAGGCGTTGTTGCAGCATGGTCTTCATGCGCTGCAGCGCTTTCTTTTCCGGCATTGCTGTTACCGCCGCCGCAGGCAGCCAGCAGAATCATTGCCAGTACCGGTATACCGGCTTTCATTGTTTGTGTCAACATAATTGGTAGTTTGATAGTTTATTGAATAGTTTTAAAAACATTAGTGGGTATGTCCTGCCATGGGATTGACGCCTTTCTTCAGCACAAATTCACTGTATAAGAGATAAGCGCCGCTCACCACTACCGTCTCTCCTGCCTGTACGCCTTCTTTGATCTCTACCTGGTCTGCATTCTCGGAGCCGGTCTTTACCATACGCGGCACAAAGCGGTCCCGTCCCTTCCTGATCCATACGTGCGCGCCTTTTTCATCCCGGATCACGGCGCCGGCAGGCAGTGTGATCACATGGGTACGCTCTGCGGCGGGCAGGTAAATATTAGCCTGCATACCAGGCTGCCATAATTGTTTGCTGTTGGAAATGGTGCCTCTTAGCTGGGCCACCTGCGTGCCGGCTTGCAGCGCGGGCGTGATAAAATCTACCTGCATGTCTACCGGTTTATCTTCCCATCCGTTCACTGCCACCTTTACTTTTTTACCGATGCTTAGCTGGTTCAATTCGGCCGGGTATACATCAGCTTCTACCCATAACTGGTCATAATTCTCCAATTGCAGGATTGTGCTGCCTTCGGATACGTACTGCCCCTCTCCTGCCTGCACGGCAGCAACCACACCATTGGCGGCAGCGGTATAAGTAATGTAGGGATCTGCCTTTTTAGTTTGCCTGATCTGGTCCAGCGTATGTGCGGATACGTTATACAGCTGCAGCTTCTGTCGGGCGGCACTTTCTATCTGCTGAAAGCGGGCGTTATCCGGGAAAGCGGCGCTTTGTGCGATCGCCACCAGGTATTCCTGCTGCAGGCTGGCCAGCTGTTCGGAATAGATCTTATACAGCGGCTGTCCCTTGTGTACGGGAACACCTGTTTCCTTTACATACAGCTGTTCTATACGGCCCGGCACGCGGCTGCTGATATATATGGTGCCTTGCGGGTTCACCGCCAGCTTGCCGTTTAATCTTTTGAAGCTAACCAGGTCGCCAGCGCCTGCGGTAATGGTGCTGATATTAGCCAATGCGATCTGATCCTGGTCAAGCATCAGCTCATTACGCTTGCCTGCGGCGCTCACTGATACCAGGTCCATCCCGCATATGGGGCAGGCGCCCGGCCCTTGCTGTACGATCTGCGGGTGCATTGGGCAGGTATAGGTCTGTTCTCCTTTGTGTGCCGTCTTCTTCCCCGTATCGCATGCACTGAGCAATAGTGCCGGGGCCAGTAAGGCCATCGCTATATTCCGGATAAAATGTTTTCTTTCCATGTCGTGATCATTTTATAAAGCTTTCACTGTCTACCAGGTAAGCTGCGTTGGCAGCAACATCCCATGCGGCTGTGCTGTCGGGCACCTGGATATACCCACCTGCTTTCATGCCTGTATGAATAGTAAGAGGCTTGTACACGCGCCCTTCTTTCTTAAATACCACATCGCGGTCGCCCAGCTGTAAAACTGCGGCAGCCGGTAGCCATACACCTGTTGCTGTGTTTACCGGGATGCCGGCTTTCAAGAGCTCACCGGCTTTAAATGGCTGCCCTTGCAGGTATGCCCGCAGCAGCATAAAGTTCTCTCCATTGCGGAAAACAGGTTGTATCAGGCCGATAGTGGCTGCTATACTTTTGCTGCTGTCTGCCAGGCTTTGCAGCGTGAGGGCCTGGCCTTTACTGATCTCTGCTGCAAGAGCAGCTGCTACTGCAAACTCTCCCACCAGCTTATCTGCTTTGTATACGGTAAAGAGATTTTCCCCGGCGCTTACATATTGTCCTTCACGGAGCATGACCGGCGTGCCACTAGCAGGAGCAGCAGACTGTGAAGATGGCGCGGGGGATGCCGCATTCATTCCGCCCATATCGTTGCCAGCTGCAGGAGCAGCCACTATCGTAGTGCTCACTGCAGCTTTAGCTGCCTTGTCAATAATATACCCGCTGGCATTGCTGTAGACGGATACGCTGTAAGCGGGCTGACGGCTGCGCAGTACCTGTTCCAGTTGCTGTGTGGTCATACCCAACAACAAAAGCCGTTGCTTTGCTGCATTGAGCAGCGCAGGATCATCATTGCCTGCGGCGATGAACAACAGTTCTCTTTGTGCTGCAACCAACTCAGGTGAATAGATCTGCATGATCAACTGCCCCTGTTTTACAGGTTGGTAATTGTATTTAATGAACAGTTTTTCTATGCGGCCTGCCACCCTGCTGGCAATGCCTGTTTCGCTACGCGTATCGTACACCGCTACGCCTTGCAGGTTGCGGGTAAGCGGCTGCTCCAGCTTGCCAGGACGTATAGTAGGGATCTGTGCGATCACCTGTTCGTTCACCGGTTTAAGCAAGGGCTTTAGTGAACTGTCCTTATCGTAGGCATATGCAGGCGCTGTATGCCCGTGATGTTCCTGTTGCTCCGCTTTCCTTTGTTGGCAGGCAAACAGCAGCAAGGCCATTAGCGGCAGGAATAATATATTAGCGATACAATTCTTTTTCATATTCCACGATCATTTCGTAATATCTGAGCTTTTCATTCAGCAGGTCCGCCTGCGCCATTGTGAGCGCTTCCCAATCGTTGATGATCACCGCCAGTTCCAGCTTATTCTCCTGGTAGGAAAGGAAGTCTGCATCCAGTGTACGCTGCAGCAAGGGCAGGATCTTTGATTCGGTGGCGCCGATATGTTCCTGCATGGAAAGGATCTCTGTTTCCATACCGTACAGCATGCCCTGCGTTTCCTGCAGCATACCCGCTTTTTCCATTTGCATGGATTGTACGTTCAGCTCCATGGCCTTTACTTCATTCTTATACATTTTAGAGGCCCAGGGCGCAATAGGAATGCTAACCATCCCCATTACGCTATAAGCGTTCGGCATGTTGTCTCCGAGGGGTCTCATATGATCGAAGCGTACCCTGAAATCGGGGCGCTTGCCCAGTTTCATGGAGTTGATGTTGAGCTGCATGGATTCGATGTTCGCATCCATTTTGCGTATGTCCTTCCGGGTAGCCGCCAGCGTGGCAGTATCATACGTGGCAGCAGGCCTGAACACCGGCGTAAATGCTGTATCGATCTCAAAAGCTTCCAGTCCGGGACGGTTCATCAGGCTGTTGAGCCAGGCCCTTGCTTTATCTATTACCCCATGCTGCATGTGGATCATGTTGTAATTTTCAGACACGCGGCTGGTCACTTTGTAAATGCTGCCTAACTGCGACTGGTTATACGGGTACCTCACTTCTGCGATCTTCTTCATCGTTTCCATGATCTCCTGGTTGCGCTGCAGCACGCGGATGCGCTCTTCAGCAATCAGCCAGTTATAGTACAGGCGTTTGGCCTGCGCTTTCAGATCATTCAGGGTGACGTCTCTTCCCACGCGTTCTATCTCAGCCTGCGAAGCGATGTAACGTTTTTTTGCCCGCAGTTTGGAAGTGTTGGGAATGTCCTGTTCTATTTCCAGCATCAGGTTACCTTTATCACGTTCTTCCATTACATCCTGTCCCGGGTAGGGCGTCATAAAAGTTCCCAGGCCCACCATCGGCGCCATCCAAGCGGTAGACGCTTCTGCGCTGTATTTATAGGCATCCGCTTTCAGCGAATATGATCTGAGTTTTACGTTGTTCCGGTCTATGCGCTGCAGGATAGTATCCAGCGATAATACGGGCTGCTGCGCCAGGAGCTGTAAGGGCAGTATGCACAACAACCATATGACTATTTTAATGCTGCGTGGCATAGACTTGCAGTTTACCGTATTTGCGTAATTCATATTCTTTTGTCATTAAGAAGATCAGTGGCGTTACCAGCAGGATATGCGTGGAGGAGGTCAGTACACCGCCGATCATAGGTAATACAATAGGCTTCATCACATCAGTGCCTACGCCGGAGGCCCATAATACCGGCACGAGGCCAAACAGCGATACGCATACTGTCATCAGCTTGGGCCGCAGCCTTTTGGCAGCGCCAGCCACCACAAATTCCAGTAAGTCGGTACGGGTAATGGTTTCAGCAGCATTACCCTTCTGCTTTACCAGCTGTTGCATGGCATCGTTCAGGTAGATCACCATCACAATGCCCGTTTCCACTGCTATCCCGAACAGGGCTATAAAGCCTACTGCTACCGCTACTGAAAGATTCACGCCCCAGAAATAGATGATATAAGCGCCGCCTATCAGCGCAAAGGGCACGGTGATGAGGCTTAAGAAGGCTTCTCTAATGGAATGGAAGGCGAAATAGAGGGAGAAGAAAATGATCACCAGCACTACCGGTGCAATCCACATCAGGGTTTGCTTACCGCGGATGAGGTTCTCGTATTGACCACTCCATTCCAGGAAGTATCCCTGCGGTAAAATATGCTGTTCATCATTGATCTTATTGATCGCTTCCTGTACAGTGCTACCCAGGTCGCGGCCTCTTACGTTAAACATCACGGCGCCGCGCAGGATGGCGTTTTCGGAGCTGATCATCGGCGGGCCATCCTCAAAGCGTACCTCGGCCACTTCGCTCAGCGGGATCTCGCCAAATGCAGGAGAACGCAGGGGGATCCGGCGGATCTGTTCTACGCTGTTGCGGTAGTCCTGCGCCAGGCGTACACTGATGGAAAAGCGCCTGCGCCCTTCTATGGTGTTGCCGATAGGAGCGCCACCCAGGGCGGTTTCTACGGTCTGGTTCACGTCGTCTACGTTCAGTCCGTAACGGGCCAGGGCATCCCTTTTAATATCTATCGCCAAGTATTTGCCGCCGGTTACCGGCTCTACGTACAGGTCCTGTACGCCGGCAGTACCTTCCAGCGCCTTCTTCACTTTCTCTGAAACGGCGGCGATGGTATCCAGGTTTTGCCCGAACACCTTGATGCCTACATCTGTACGCACGCCGGTGGACAGCATATTGATACGGTTGATGATGGGCTGTGTCCAGCCGTTCACCACGCCGGGTATCTGCAGTTTGGCGTCCAGTTCTTTGATGATGTCTTTCTTGGTCATACCGTCCCGCCATGCTGATTTAGGTTTCAGCATGATGATGGTCTCAATCATGCTGATGGGCGCATTATCGGTAGCGGTACTGGCCCTGCCCGCTTTGCCCAGTACCTTGTCTACTTCCGGTACCGCGCGAATGATCTTATCCTGCACCTGCAGGATGCGTTTGATCTCCGCATTGCTTACATCCGGTAGGGTAACGGGCATGAAGAGGATACTTTGTTCATCCAGTGGCGGCATAAACTCAGTCCCCAGGCTTTTCAGCAGAGGGATGGAGATCAGCAGCGCCAGCACGTTAATGGCCAGGGTGGTCTTGCGCCAGCGCAATACCCAGCGGATCACCGGTTCGTATATACGTTCCAGGATGCGGTTCACCGGGTTGGCGTTATCGGGCCTGAACCTGCCTTTCATAAAGAAGGAGATCAGCACCGGCGCCAGGGTGATCACCAGCACGGCGTCTACCAGCATGATGAAGGTCTTGGTAAAAGCCAGCGGGTGGAATAATTTCCCCTCCTGCCCTGTCAGCATGAACACTGGCAGAAAAGAGGTGATGATAATGATAGTGGCAAAGAACACGCCTCTGGACACCTGTTTGCTGGATTGTTCTATCACAGCCAGCCTTTCTTCTTCGCTGATCCAGGACGGTTCTTTACGGAATATTTTTCGAAGCCGGTTCATAGTCTTTAATTTTCCCGTTTATTTTGCTGCCAGGCTGCATAGCGCTCTGCCAGGTGTTTATAGGCGTTCTCGCTCATAATGATACCGTTGTCCACGATCACGCCGATGGCCAGTGCAATGCCGGTTAATGACATGATATTGGAAGAAATACCGAATGCATTCAGCAGGATAAAGCTGGCGGCCAGGGTAATAGGTATCTGAATGATGATGCTAAGCGCGCTTCTCCAGTGGAAGAGGAAGATGATCACCACGATGGATACTACGATCATCTCTTCCACCAGTGTGCGTTTGATGGAATTCACAGATTCCCTGATGAGCGTTCCGCGGTCGTAGACGATATCGAATTGTACACCGGCAGGCAGGCCTTTGGCCACTTCCTTCATCTTTGCCTTTACGCGGTCTATTACAGCGTCTGCGTTTTCGCCATAGCGCATCACAACAATGCCGCCTACCTTTTCACCTTTGCCGTCCTGGTCAAAGATGCCCAGCCTTGTTTCACCGGTCATCTGTACATTGCCGATATCTGCTACCCGGATGGGAATGGAATTCTGGTTCTTAACCGGGATGTTCCTGATCTGTTCAATAGACTGCAGGTAACCGCTGGTTTTGATGATATAGCCAATATCGCTCAGCTCAAATTTGCGGCCGCCGGATTCATTGTTATTAGTGCGTACGGCATTGATCACATCTGCTACACTAAGTTTGTAATAGAGGAGCTTATTAGGATCAAGACTGACCTGGTATTGCTGCTGGGCGCCGCCAAAAGAAGCGATCTCGCTTACGCCGGGTACATTCTGCAGTGCAAATTTCACGTACCAGTCTTGTATAGCCCTTTGTTCTCCCAGGTCGATATCCGGCGCATCCAGCGTGTACCAGAGGATATGTCCGACGCCGGTGCCATCAGGTCCCAGGGTTGGCGATACGCCCTGCGGCAGCTGCCGGGTGATGGTGCTAAGCTTTTCCAGCACGCGTTCCCTTGCCCAGTAGATGTCGGCATCATCATCAAAAATGACGAAGATGAAGCTCATCCCGAACATGGAATTACCGCGCACGTATTTCACTTTGGGAATGCCCTGCAGGTTGGTGACCAGCGGATAGGTAAGCTGGTCTTCTATGAGCTGCGGGCCCCGGCCCATCCATTCTGTGAATACGATCACCTGGTTTTCAGACAGGTCCGGAATGGCGTCGATCGGGTTCTTTTTCACGGCAAAAAATCCCCAGGCAAACAGGGCGGCTGCCAGTACGATCACGATGAAACGGTTACGTAAGGACCATTCAATGATCTTATGTACCATAAAGAGTAATTGTTAGTAATAAAAATGGAAAGAGGAAATGTCCTTTGCAGGATGCAAAGGGAAGCAGGGGTTATCTTATCAGATGCGGAAATTACAGTGCAGGAGGAAAACGGGGACATCGGCCATGCCGGGTGGTGCGGCGGCTACGGGGAATTCAGTAGCCAGGGAAACCGCTTTGATGTCCGGCAAAGCGTATACCGTTAGGGGCGCTGCTATTGAAGGCACCAACAGGAAGGGCTGCACATTTTCAGCTGCCCGCTGGTCTTTCTTGAGTTTCAGTTCTTTATATTCGTCTTCACAGCATTTCTTTTTACTGATGCTGGCGCCCGCCGGGTCTTTCTTCATGCCGCAGGAGTCACAACGGTCCTTCTTATTGCCGCCCAGTTCCCATTTTACCAGTTTGCCCATGCAATAATGCAATTGCACGTTGGCGCCCATGGCGGTACCGAGGTAGATGAAGGTTAATATGACGGCAATGAAGCGTTTCATATGAACAAAAATACTGTTTTTTGTTTGAAGTTTGAAGTTTGAGGTTTGAGGTTGTTAAAGGTTTGAGGTTCAGGAATAGTAAGCTCTGACAGCACACCTCTCCCGAACCTCAAACTTCAACCTTAAACTTCGAATTGTTCTGCCTTATACCCTGCCTTTTGCATGGCGGCAATAATATCAGCTTCAGAAACGACTTTATCACTCACCACTACCAGGGTTTTCTCCGGGCTTTGCAGATCCACTTCCCAGCCATCGCGTCCGGCCACTTCGTTCAGGTAAGGAGTAGCAGTAGCTACACAACCGGAACATTTGATATTTGTTTTAAATTTTAACGTTTTCATACATCCAATCTTTTAAGTTTAGTCAAAGTTAGGACAGCGAGAAGACGGCGGCTTTACACTATAGCGGATAGTTTTTACATAATTAATCATCCACCGCTACCGTCACTTCGTTATCCAGCGGAAAGCTCTGGCATAGCAGGATATATCCCTCCTGCAGCAATTCATCCCGCAGGGCATAATTCGCTTTCATATGCACCTTGCCGCCCAGCAGCTTACCGGCACATCGGCCACAGGTTCCGTTCTTACAGGAATAAAACATCGGAATGCCTTCTTCCAGGGCTGTATCCAGGATACTTTTACCAGGTAATACTTCCAACAGGTTGCTGCGTTCAAAGAAATGCAGCAGCACTTCATTGCTGACATCCGGCAATTGTACTTCCTGTGCTGCAGCTGCAGGGTTGAAATACTCCTTCCGCAGCTGCTGCGCCGGTATTTCCAATGCCTCTGCTACCGACTCTGTTAACGTGATCAAACCTTCCGGACCGCAAACAAACCATTCCACTTCTTGCAGCTTATCCCCTATCATCGAATGGATCAGCTTCTTTAACAACAGCCGGTTCAGGCGCTCATTGATATACAAGCGGCAGTCTGCTTCCTGGCGCCGGTCATGCCTGCTAAAAGCGTAATATACCTGCAGGCGCCCGGGGAATGCGGTTTCCAGCGCCTCCAGTTCCTTAAAAAAGAGGGTATTTTCCTGCACGCGGCAGGCGTATACCATGCTCACCTTTGCGGCAGAACGATGTAACAGGGATTTTGCGATGGAGAACAGCGGGGTAATGCCACTACCTCCTCCTACCAGCAGTATGTGTTCTTTTTCAAAACAAGCTGCATCTGCTGAAAAAATGCCTAAGGCTCCTTCAATTTCCCATGTTGTTATTTCGTGGGCATGGTCTGCGAGGTAATTGCTTACCAGGCCACCTTCCAGCCGTTTTACGGTAATAGCCGGGGCCTCGTCCAGGTAAGGAGACGAGCACAAAGAATAAGCACGCTGTTCTACTTTTCCGTTGATAGTAATATATACATTCACATATTGCCCGGGCAAGTAATCAAAAGCCTGCCCATTGGTGTCAAAATGTATGGTCACTGCATCTGATGCCGGGTATGTTATCTCCCTGGTTTTCCAGGTATATCGTTGAATCATCATGTACGTTTAGAATTTGGACAGCTTCAGCCGCAAACTGTTGCTCACTACCGATACGGAACTGAGCGCCATGGCGGCCCCGGCTATCATTGGGTCTAATAAGAACCCGTTGAACGGATAAAGAATACCCGCGGCAAGCGGGATCCCTACCAGGTTGTAAATAAATGCCCAGAACAGGTTCTGGCGGATGGTGCGCACGGTGCTGCCGGACAGGCGCAATACCTGTGGTATACTGTTCAGATCCGACGTAATGAGCGTGATCTTTGCCACATCCATGGCGATATCCGATCCTTTGCCCATGGCAATGCTAACGTCTGCCTGCGCCAGTGCGTGGCTGTCATTAATGCCATCGCCTACCATGGCCACCACTTTGCCCTGCTGCTGCAGCTCTTTTACAAAGGCTGCTTTATCTGCCGGCATTACGCCAGCTTTATAATGACGGATCCCGGTTTCACGGGCCACTGCGGCGGCTGTCTGCGCATGGTCGCCTGTCAGCATGTAGACATCGATGCCGCGTTGCTGCAGGGTAGCAATGGCCTGTTGTGAAGTGGCTTTGATCTTATCGGCGATGGCAATGATGCCAATCGCTTTGCCATCTGCAGCAAAAGTGATGACCGTCTTTGCAGCTTCCTGCCATGCGGCAGCTTTGGCTGCCATGGTGGTATCGAGCTGGATCCCATTCTCTTCCAGCAGGCGGCTGTTACCAGCCAGGAATTGTCTGCCTTTGTACGCGGCCTTTATGCCACGCCCAGTGAGGTTGTCGATCCTGTCTAAGGTCACCGCTCCTACGCCTTCTTCCTGTAAGACCTGAATTACAGCAGTTGCCAGCGGATGATCCGACTGCAATTCCATCGCCAGCAGTACCGGCTTCAGCTCATCCGAAGTAAAATATACATCGGTGACGGCCGGTTTGCCTTCAGTGATGGTACCGGTCTTATCCAGGATCACGGCATTCACCCGGTGCGCCAGCTCCAGGCTTTCGGCATCCCGGATCAGCATATGATGTTCTGCGCCTTTACCAACGCCTACCATAATGGCGGTGGGTGTTGCCAGTCCCAATGCACAGGGACATGCGATCACCAGCACTGTTACCGCAGCCAGCAGGGCGTGGGTAAACGCATGCTCACCTCCTGCTATCATCCAAACCGCAAAGGTAAGCATTGCAATGCCAATCACCACGGGTACAAAGATGCCGGCGATCTTATCAGCCAGTTTTTGTACCGGTGCTTTGCTGCCCTGCGCTTCCTGTACCATTTTGATGATCTGTGCCAGTACGGTGTCTCCGCCTACTTTCTCCGCCCTGAACTGGAAGCTGCCCTGCTGGTTAATGGCGCCGGCAAATACTTTTGCACCGGCTGTTTTCTGTACCGGTACCGGCTCTCCGCTGATCATGCTCTCATCCACATAAGACGATCCTGCTGTTACTTCGCCATCTACCGGGATCTTTGTCCCGGGCCTTACCAGGATCACATCATTCACTTTTACCTGTCCGATAGGAACTTCCTGCTGATGGCCACCGTGATGCACTACTGTTACGGTTTGCGGCTGCAGGCCCATCAGCTTTTTAATGGCGGAAGAAGTATTGGATTTGGCCCTTTCCTCCAGCAGCTTGCCCAATGAAATAAAGGCAATGATCACTGCGGCGGCCTCGAAATATACGTGTGCATGCAGTTCGCGTTGGTGCCAGTAGGCGGGATATATGGTGTTAAATGCGCTGAACAACCAGGCAATACCTGTGCTCAAGGCTACCAGGGTATCCATGTTTGCCTTGCGGAACCTGGCCTGTTTTGCGGCATTGACAAAGAAAGAGCGGCCAAAATAAAAGACCACCGGGGTGGCCAACACCATCATGATCCAGTTGGCATAAGGGATGTTCATAAAGAACATGCCGATGATCACCACTGGTAATGAGAGCAGGGAGGACCAGATCGTTCTTTTCTTCAGCGCATCATAAGCTTTACGTTGTGCGGTCTCTTTTACTTCCTGCTGGTTTTCGGTATCTATTACCAGGTCGTACCCGATAGCGCGTACGGCGCTTTGTAATGTTTGTGGTGTGGCTATACCCGGATCATAAGTGACCCAGGCGCTCTGGTTAGCGAAGTTCACACCTGCATCCAGCACACCTTCGGTAGATTTCAGCATGGACTCCACGCTTACGGCACAGGCCGCGCAGGTCATTTCCAGCACCGGGAAGGTGGCTTTTTGTGTCTTATCCTTTATAATGATTGTTGCTGTAGTCATGTCTCGTCTATTTCTGCAAATTTACCCGTAGTGCCAGGGTTGGTCCTTACACAATAAAGGGAAAGATGTACATAATTTTATTTGGATGCTTGCTGTCCTAATTGCATCTTCTCTTTGCGCAGTTTGATAAAATAGGAAGGATTGAGGCCGGTCTGCGCCTTGAACTGGCGCGACAAGTGCGCTTCACTGCTGAAGCCGAGGCGGAAGGCGATATCCGCCAGGGTGGCACGGGTATATACCAGCAGCTCTTTTACTTTCTCTACGCGGTAAGCGATCAGGTATTTTTCCAGTGTAGTGCTTTCTGCAGCAGAGAAAGCGCTGCTTAATATTTCATAAGATTTATGCAGTTGTTCTGCGATGTATTTTGAAAAGCGGAAGCCCTCTGGAAAATCGAATTCGCCGGAGTATACAGTGGCGACTAATGCTTTGATCTGCGCTACGAGGAGCTGTTGTTTATCTTCCAGCAGGTTGAATCCCAGGGCCTCCAGCTTCCGGGCGATTAATTGACGGTCTGGGGCCTGGTTGGAAGAAATGGTAACGATTCCCAGGTCAATATGTAATACTTCCAGTCCTGATTCTTCCAGCGTTTCCTTTACAGAGGAGATACAACGCTGGCAGACCATACCCTTGATATGTATCGTGTATTGCGGCATAACGGGCAAAGTTCGGCTGTTTGGGGAGAATAAGTGTTACATAATAAGGGGGAAGATTTACATAATCGTAATATTACGAGTGATATAGGGGGGTGGTGTTTCACCGGGGTTGCACCGGGGTTTCAGTGGGAGAAAATGGCGTTTTATAGGGGAATGAGGGGAGTAAGAGGTAGTAAAGCAGGCTGTTTTGCGTTGGTTGCTTATAAGTTGCAGACATTTCCGCCATTTCCGCCAAAACCGCCATGCTGTTTTTTTTGTTTGGGGTGAGGGTGTAATATTGCAGTATGGGCTGAGGAGTGATGGCGGGCTGGCTTTCTTACTAGCACGTTTACTATATATTCAAGATTCTGGAGGATATTAAATCGTCGACGTCGACCTCTAATGCCTGGGCGAGCTTCACGATGGTTAAAATTGTGACGTTTATTTCGCCTTTTTCCATTTTGCTAATGGTACTATTGTCTACACCGCACAAAGCATATAGCTCACGCAGACTATAACCCTTAGCCATTCTAACTTTTTTTAGGTTTGCTCCAAATTGCTGTAATATCTCGGTATCTGTCTTGTTCATCGTGGGTAAGATGAACGAATTTTATAAAAAATGTGCGGGTTTTTAACCCCTCAATTAATATTTTGTTTACCTTAGCATTATCATCATATAAATTCTCTATATGTTTTATTCATTAACAGTATAAATTTTGTGTAGCCCAGCCATTAAATGCTTCCATCATGCTATTTAATGCGAAAGAAGCTGTGTTTATAATTTATTATCCCATTGTTGTTAAAAATTATTCCATATGTCCAAACCCGTTTTTACTCCTGTATTTGAAGCATTAAATGAAAGGATACAGGAACTTCATGAAAATTTTAAAGATTTTGCAATAAGCGAATGTAGGTGGAATGAGGCCTGGTATAATCTTTATCGGCAGTATCCGGAGATGTGTAGTATAGAGGATCAAATGGTTCTGCTTAAGATAGCGAATGATCTTGCGTATGATTTGGTGGCATTGATAGTTCGATGTAAGCGGTCACTTGGAGAGCAACAGCGCAGTAGTTTTGAGATGTCGTAATTCCTATTGAGAATATTGAGCGATCTTTTTTTAGGACGGGGCACTACTCCAAACTCGGTTGCCTGTATCCGGACAAGCCAAAGCCCTGCAGAGAGGAAAAAGGATTAGAAAGGATCCTTTTTCCCCTTCTCAGGACTTTGGCTTGTCCTTACTACCATAATAGGATTAACCTAATTAGGAAAGAAATTGAATCGGATTAATCTTTTATCTTGCAAACACTTCTATTATTAACCGCTCAGAACTGTCGAGTTTTTTAGGGCGGGTCACATACCTGTCAGCTTACACGGAAGATCTGTCAGCTTGCATCACTTGTGAGTTATCTTACATCGAATATCTTTAATCTGTCACAGTACATCTGTCAGGTTGCATAACTCATGAGTTAACTTACATCGAACATCTCCGATCTGTCACGGTACATCTGTCAGGTTACAGCGCACGTTTGTCATCTTACATTGAAGATCTTCGATCTGCATCAATTTTTTTTATTTTAATTACATTTCGCTGATTGAAGACATTTTCTATATATTTAACTCCTGTTTACATTTATGTGCTTGTTCGCAAGTACTCCAAGCCCCTATCTTTTGTTAATCACTACCTTAACATTCCGATTAATCTTGTTGAACGTTTAAAAATCATACCTATGGATTTCAAAAACCAAAATGCAGCAAAAAAGTATAATCAAATTGGAAGCTCGCATAAAATATTACTGCTATATAAATCAACAATCCAGCTTCTTGAGCGGGACTACTGTATAAGTTTCACTACGGAATAATCCTTATTGTGATTACTTCTACATGAAGATAACAACTCGGCTAAAACTATGCCTCTCCCGGAAATACCATCTATTGTAATGCGAACCTATTGACAATTAACAATCACTGGTAGGATCAGTAGGGTAAATAGCATCAACTTATTCATATAGCTGCATTTTCAGTACTTATTGAACGTGTCGTAACTTTTATTCTTTGCTTTCTCTAACACTTGCTTTTTAGAGTATGCGTTGTATCTGACGAAAAGATATATAAGACCAGCTTGTAGAATAATATTGACGAAATAATTTAGCAGCCAGGTAGATCTTAAAAATAGTGGCAGAATAGATGCCAGTGCGTAAGTGGCCAGGCCTATCAGCATAAAACTAACTGTAGTGAGTAAAGCAAAAGCAACGTTTTGCATGAAGCTTCCGTTTTCCCCAGCAATAAGCATCAACGGTATAGCAATGATTGCGAATGCTATAAACACTCCTGAAGAAGTCAATATAAATACTAAATTATTTCTTTTGGGGGGGATACTGTTTGGCGTGGATGGCGCAGTAGGTTTTTGGCTTGTTTCAGAGCTATTTGCCGCCGTCTTACTGAAGGATGATACGATGCGATCAAACAAAGATTGATGGGACATAACTTCATCGCGCAGGGCGATGGCATATTTTTTGCCCTGGTTGTCCGTCATAGTATCCTTTATAATGGCATTCAGCCTTTCTATTTCGGTAATTTTTCTGCCATTCGTATAGTGATAACTTAACCCTACGTAGTCATTTAAAAATATCACGATAGACCCGGTTACAATAATAAATGCCGTTTTCGCCGGCAATGTCCTACTAGTAGGGATAAAGTATTCAAACAACTTTGTTAAAAACTCCATAGAGATAGTTTTGGCAATTTCGGTGTTTCGGCACTACCACGCATATAGGGTGCGTTGCTGTAGACCTAATGTACTGAAAAATTTGAAAGTAAATCACAACTGAAATGTACTAATCGTAGATTTTTTTTGTTGCTGTAGACCTAATGTACTGAGAAACTTGAAAGTAAACCGCAATACCTTCTTCGCTTTCCGTAATTCCATGTGTGTTGCTGTAAACTAGTGTACTGAAAAATTTGAAAGTAAATCACACAATATCTGCTCTTATTTGAAATGCATAAAAATACAACAACCAATTTAATCATACTTGAAGTGTTCAGCAAGATGAACATTGTAAATCAGCGCTTCAATTTGGTGAGCGTGTTCTAAGGAAAGCGCGCTTGTTATTGCGCACAGCAAGCTTGAGTATTGTTGACACCATTGGGCGGAGGTTAGATGTCAGGCCAACTATGGCAGAAAAAAGACATAATACCTTTAGCCGCGGCTGGGCTTCTTAACATATCGAAAAATTCAAATCCGGTAACACAATCTGGTGCATAACTTCAATGCCATTAACTTCAGATTAACTATCTGTCTTTTTTATTATCATAAATTTACCCACAGGTTAACAATATTTTTATCAAAAAAATATAGGCGTCCGCATAGTGTGGACGCCTATATCTTCATGATACTTTTATCATTCTTAATGCGTCACCGCCTTCCCCAATTCCTCCAAGCTCCTCTCCTTCGTCTCCGGCAATACCTTCACCGCAAATATCAAATGCAATATCATCGCCACACAAAAGAAACTAAACGCTAAGGTCCCGCCATAAGACAATTCCGCCACCATTGGGAACAACCACGTCATCACGGCAGCCCAGAACCAATGTGTGAAACTACCCAGGGCCTGCCCTTTGGCACGCACTGAGTTCGGAAAGATCTCCGACAGGAATACCCATATCACCGCGCCCTGCGAAAAAGCAAAGCTGGCAATAAATCCTACCAGGTACACCAATACCATATACCCGCCGAAGTTCTGCGTATAAAATGCCCATGCCGTTAATCCAAGAAAGACCACCATACCTACAGATCCTGCTATCAGCAAGGTCTTTCTGCCAAATTTATCGATCACAAACATCGCGATGATGGTGAACACCATATTGGTGACCCCTATCAGTACTGCCTGGAACAAGGCGGTATTCTCTTGCCAGTCCTGTCATAGAGAAGATACGAGGCGCATAGTACATAATCGCGTTGATCCCTGAGAACTGGTTGAAAGTAGCTAACAGCACCGCACACATAATCGGGAAAGAAAACTTGCGGGAAAACAGTTTCTCCGAATGCCCGCTGCGTTCTTCTTTTAAAGACTCTGCTATATCTGCCACAATAGCATCCGCATCCGTGTTACCCAGTGCTGCCAGTACCTGGCGGGCCTCCCCTGTATTTCCACGTTTCATCAGCCAACGTGGGCTTTCGGGGATCATAAACAACAGGAAAAAGAATATGATGGAAGGAACCGCCTGCACGCCCAACATCCAGCGCCAGGCATCTGCCGCAACAATGCTGTTAATATAATAGTTGCAAAAATACGCCAGCAGGATCCCGAGCACGATATTAAACTGGAACAGGGCTACCAGCCTTCCCCTGAGCCTTGGCGGCGCTATCTCTGAAATATACATCGGGCCTGCTACGGATGATGCCCCGATACCCAAACCACCTATAAAGCGATAGATCAGGAAGGCCGGCCAGGAATGGGCCAGTCCGCAACCGATAGCAGATACAATATAGAACACTGCTACCAGCAGCAGCACTTTTTTACGACCGTATTTGTCCAGTGGGATACCGCAGGCGATAGAACCTACTATCGTCCCGATCAGCGCGATCGCATTGGTAAATCCATGCCAGAAACCTTCCAGTTGGAAAACTTCCTTGATCGATTGTTCTGCGCCGGAGATCACTGCTGTATCTGCACCGAATAAGAGACCGCCCAATGCAGCTACCAGGCAGCCTGTAAAAAGTTGTTTGTTCATTAGTGGATTAATTGTTTAAGGATGTTCACAGAGTGGATAGTGGAATTCATCGTTTTAAGATACACATTATTTCATCAAATTTTATAATTTGACCACTCAAACTGCCTGTATGAAACTGATCGTGCTTTGCTTGCTGCTATTAGTATCTCCGTTCAAACCGACCAGGGAAGAAAAAGTAATGATCAGCCGGATCAGCTATATCATGCATTTAAAAACTACCCTGGGTCAGCAATACTGGCCCGGATTTAATACTGTAGCCGGCGACGTGCCGCTGGTCTACTTTACAGATTCCGCCTCTTATGTGACCAACCCCACTCCGCGTTTCACGGCCATGATCCGCCCGGCACAGATCTATCAGTCTCCGGATCTCAAGGTTTACAAAACACCGGAACGCATTAACAAAACGCCGTTCCTGATGAGCACCGGTATGGACCTGCTGGATACCACCGTGTTCAACTTCCGGGCGCCTTTTATGTTCTGCAGCAGCCCGGAAACCACTAAGAAAGTGATTACCGACCTGGGCTCAACCGAAGAATGGGCTACCATGGTACTGCATGAATACTTTCACGGGTTCCAGTTCAGGCATGAGCCTATGCTGGACTACTACCTGAGAAATGTCTTCCCTGTTACTGCGGATAGCCTTCACCGTGTTTACAAGGCTAACAGCTGGTTCAAGCGAATGACCGATGAGGAAAATGGCCTGCTGTTACTGGCAGCCAGCAGTACAGACAGCACTACTATGGCCACTTACCTTCAGCTCTTCCGGAATAAAAGAAAGGAAAAACGGGCGCTATGCCGGGAAAAACTCCGCTACGATATCAGCAAATATGAAGGATTCTATGAGAAACTGGAAGGCAGCGCCCGCTATGTGGAATACCAGCTGATGAACAGCTTCCGTACCCTGCCACCTGACAAAGCCCTGCAAAAGAGCGATACCTTTTACACTTCCAATAAACAATTCAGTAATTTCCGGCTGGAGAAGAATACATGGCTATACGAAACTGCCCAATCGGCCAATTATACATACGCCACCGGTTTTAACATGGCCCTGCTGCTCGACAAGCTGAAACGCTCCTATAAAGAACAGCTTTTCACCGATGCCGGCCTTTTCCTGGACGACCTGCTGATACAGCAGCCGTGAAGTTCCCACTTTTCATATTTGCTTACTTACTAATCAGTCAGTATCTTTGTACCTTCGAATGTCAAAGAACATGTCTGACACAAGGGAAAAGATCATAGCGCTGGCCGACCAGCTCATTCGCACAAAAGGTTTTAATGCATTCAGTTATGCAGATATTTCCGCTCCGCTGGACATTAAGAACGCCGCTGTTCATTACCATTTCCCTAATAAGGCCGACCTGGGTATCGCTGTCATCGAAGAGGAAATAGCAAAGCTTAACGACTGCATTCAGCAATGGGAAAAGCTTCCTCCTGACACCCGGCTGAAAAAACTGATGGGTACCTTCCAGCAGCGTAGCAAACAGGGCAGCATCTGCCTGGTAGGTTCTTTAACACCGGATTACGATACTTTTTCGCCGGCCATGCAACAAAAAGTACAGGAAATGTGTAAAAGAATCCTTGACTGGATGGCAGACTGCCTGGAGAACGGAAGGGCCACCAAAAAGTTCAGCTTTGAAGGCGATGCATACGACAGAGCGCTGCTGGTGATGTCTAACCTGATGTCTTCCCTGCTGTATTCCCGTGTACTGGGCGGCAATATTTTTGGGAGGATGAGTAAACAACTTTCTAAAGACCTGAGTTAAAAAAAGCATCTAGCTATTAGCCGCTGGCTTTTAGCTAAATGCCGACAGCTAATAGCTAACAGCTTTAAACAAACATACATCTCATGAAAAGAGCAGTTATCACCGGACTAGGCGCTTTAACACCGATTGGCAACACTACCGCCGCCTTTTGGGACAAGCTGATAAATGGAACAAGCGGCGCAGCGCGCATCACTAAATTCGATCCCAGCCGCTTCAGAACGCAGTTTGCCGGTGAGCTGAAAGGTTTTGATCCACACCAGCTGCTGGACAAAGCCGATATCCGCAAAACAGACCCTTTCACACAATACGCCCTTGCCGCCACCGACGAGGCCATGAAGGACGCCGGCCTGGATATGTCTAAAATAGATCCGTTTGACGCAGGCGTTATCTGGGGCTCCGGACAAGGCGGTATGCAGACTTTCGAAGAACAGGTGGAGGAATATACCCAGGGAGACTTTAATCCCCGTTTCAGCCCTTATTTCGTGCCTAAACTGATCGCCAATATGGCCTCGGGCATGATCTCCATGAAATATGGCATGATGGGCATCAATTATACCACCGTTTCCGCCTGCTCCACCTCCAATACCGCCATCATGGACGCGTTGAACTATATACGCCTGGGAAAGGCAAAGGTGATTGTTACAGGCGGGTCTGAAGCACCCATTACAGAAGCTTCTGTGGGCGGCTTCTGCGCCATGAAGGCCATGTCTACCCGTAACGATGATCCCGCTGCTGCCTCCCGCCCCTTCGACGTGGAAAGGGATGGCTTTGTAATGGGAGAAGGCGCCGGCGCCCTTATACTGGAGGAATATGAACATGCGAAAGCGCGTGGCGCGCACATCTATGCAGAAGTAGCCGGCGCCGCCATGACAGCAGACGCTTATCATATGACCGCTACCCATCCTGAAGGCCTCGGCGCTTACCGTGCCATGCAGCTGGCATTGGAAGATGCAGGATTGAATGCGTCACAGGTGGATTATCTCAACGCCCATGCTACTTCCACTCCTGTAGGAGACCTTAGCGAAATAAAAGCGATCACAAAACTATTTGGCGACCAGCCAGGGCATCTGCATATCAGCGCCACCAAATCCATGACGGGCCACTTACTGGGCGCAGCAGGTGCAATAGAAGCCATTGCGTGTATACTGAGCATCAAAAATGGCATTGTCCCGGCAACCATTAATACCACACAGCTGGACCCGCTTATTCCCGGCGGCCTGCAGATCATACTGCAACAGGCAATAGAGAAGAAAGTGAAAGTAGCGATGAGCAATACTTTCGGTTTCGGCGGACATAACGGCATTGTGGTCTTCAGGGATATTAATTGATTTTTGCTATATTCGTGGGGTTCCTGTAATTCCACGTTTATTTTGCCAGCCGATAAAACATATCTGTACGCATTATGGCAGAAGGTCTGTACCAGCAACGACCAGCAGGCATTTCAAGCCCTGTTCGAACTGCTGTACCTCCGCCTTGTTAATTTCAGTATCGCCTATGTACATAGCCGTGAACCGGCAGAAGAGATCGTGGGAGATGTTTTCCTGAAGCTTTGGATGAACCGCGCCGCCACCGGCGAGATCACCCATGTGGAAACCTACCTCTTTACAGCCGTGCGTCACCAGTCGCTCAACTACCTGCGCAAGTTTTCTACTTATCATGTGATCAGTACTGACCAGACCCAGGAGATCCATATGGTAGATACCGCCAGTCCGGCAGACGCCACGGAATGGAAAGAGCTGCAATTCAAACTGCAGCAGGCGGTTGATGCGCTACCCCCCGAACGTAAACGGATCTTCAAACTGGTGAAAGAAGAAGGCTTTAGCTGCAAACAGGTGGCGGAGATCCTGCAATTGTCTCCCAGGACGGTAGAGACGCAGCTTTTCAAGGCGGTGAAGCAGCTGCGGATCACATTGCAGGGGATATCGCATTGAGACGTAGCATTTTCGTGGAGAATTTTTTCTCTCCCAATACGTAGTTCCTCTCTTTTTTGTGTCTAACCCTATAACAAGCCAATTTTTTCAATGAACGCGGACCAATTCTCCTGGTTATTATCCAAAGAGCTGCAGGGCTCCCTCACTGCGGAAGAACGCGCCGTGATGGAGGCCGCTATAGCCGCCGACCCGGAACTGGCCGCACACAGGCGCCTGCTGCTGGCCTTCTGGCAACAGCAAGAGGACGAGCAGGATCAGAACCGTATTACCCAGCAGGCTTTTTCCCGCCTGGTAGATAATATCAAACAGGCAGACCCTGCGCAGTGGGCAGATCCTGAAACACCGGTGGTACCGCTTCCTGAGTACCAACAGGGCCGGTCCTTCCGATGGCTCAAAATAGCGGCCCTCTTCCTCCTCCTGGCCGGCAGCGTTTACCTGCTTAGCTTATATTTTCGTCAGCAGCCAGGCCTGCCCCCTGCCCCTATGGCCAGTAAGCACAATAATAAAGGCAACCGTTCCCGTATTATGCTGGCCGATGGCAGCGTAATATGGCTGAACGCCGATAGCGAACTGAAATACCCGGAAAACTTTGATAACAGCAAGGAAAGAAAAGTGTTCCTGAGCGGGGAAGCTTTTTTTGAAGTGGCCCCCGATGCAGATAAGCCCTTTTTGATCAGCACCAGCAAGATGACTATTCGTGTACTGGGCACCTCCTTTAATGTGAAATCCTACCCGGATGATCTGAAGCATGAAACTACCCTGGTAACGGGCGCCATAGAAGTGATACTGAAAGACAGACCGGATGCCAAGATCCGCCTGAAACCCAATGAAAAGCTGGTGATCCCGAATACGCCGCCGGATACCATAGCAGGCAACCCGCAACCGGCGCTGATGATCAGCAAGCCTACTTATTTCCCGGACCGTGACAGTGCCATGATAGAAACCGCCTGGACAGAAGACCGGCTGATCTTCAGGAGCGAACGCTTTGAAGACCTGGCCCTCCAGATGGAACGCTGGTATAATGTGGAGATCGAGTTCAAAGACAAAGACCTGGCCAACCTGCGCTTCACCGGTATCTTCAGGAACGAGAAGCTGGAAACAGCGCTCAAAGCCCTTCAATTAACAGAACCTTTTAAATACAAAATCGATAATGGTCATGTGGTAATTTACTGATTAGTTGACAGTTGACAGTTGTCAGTTGTCAGTTACAATTCGAATAAATATCCGCGATAATCACTGACAACTGACAACTGATAACTGACAACTAAATAAAAAACGGGAAATGTGCGACCATTCCCCGTCGATTAGTTTTACAGGAAGCGCCTGAAGGTAAGAGCTCAGCGTTTCCCATTATTCACTAACATTCCTAAAGTTATGAAAAAAAAGCAACTGGTGCATGCTTACCGGGACAGGCGTGCGCTGCTAAGAGCCATCTTTGTTATGAAATTTACTTTCCTCATTATTCTGACGGCCTGTCTTCAACTATCCGCTAAAGTGCACTCGCAAAAAGTATCCCTGCATGTCAGCGATGCCAGTATAAAAAAAGTGCTGGCCATGATAGAGTCTCAAACGCCCTATCACTTTCTCTTCAGCGACCGGCGCCTGAAAGACAGGAACAATGTCAGCGTACAGGTGCAACAGGCAGACGTATTCGCCGTGCTGGACCAGGTGCTGAAACCTGCCAGCCTGGAATACAAACTGCTGGAAGACAACCTGGTAGTGATCACGCCCCGCGGGGAAATTACTGCCGACGTGAAAGTAAATGGCCGCATTACCGGACCGGATCAGCAGCCGCTGGTGGGTGTTACCGTTAAGGTAAAAGGCACCTCCATCGGTAAGCTAACCGATGTTGACGGAAAATTTGAACTGAACGTACCGGATGATGCCGTACTGGAGTGCAGCTACATCGGCTATGAAACACAGGAAATACCCGTGAACGGCCGCAGTTCTATTAACGTTGTTATGCAGCCCAGTGATAAATCACTGAACGAGATCGTGGTGATCGGCTACCAGGCCGTTAAAAAGAAAGACCTTACCGGCGCTGTATCAGTAGTAAGAACAGATGAAGCCCAGCGCGTGACCGCCACCACCATCGGTGAATCCATCCAGGGCCTGGCTACGGGCGTGAATGTACGAAGCGGCGGCCGCCCCGGACAGGAGTCCAAGATAGAGATCCGCGGTGTAGGTACCCTGAATAACAACGATCCGCTCTTCGTAATAGATGGTTTGATCTCCTACGGTAACCGGGATTTTAACCCTGCTGATGTGGAAAGCATCCAGGTGCTGAAAGATGCTTCCGCCGCTGCCATCTACGGCGCCAATGCCGCCAACGGCGTAGTGATCATCACTACCAAAAGAGGCAAGGAAGGCCCTATGCGCGTTAACTTCAACGCGAAATACGGCATCCAGAAAATACCAAAGAAATGGGACCTGACCGATAACCGGGAGTTTGCAGAGCTGAACAAAACAGCCTATATCAACGGCGGCAGACAGCCCATGGCCAGCGTGTCTACGGAGTTCAATCCTGATATCAATACCGACTGGCAGGATGCGGTAATGCGTACAGGTTCTTACCAGGACTATGGACTGGACTTCTCCGGCGGCAGCAAGAATGCCACCTACTTCATCTCCGGCAACTATTTTAAAAATACCGGCACCATCATCGGCACCTCCTTTGATCGTGTGAGCCTGCGCGTGAATACGGAGGGCACCCGCGGCATGTTCCGCATTGGCGAGAACCTTTCACTCACCAATGGACATGAAGACAGGATGGAAGGAAATCCCTTCTACGACATGGTAAGGATGCTGCCCGTAATCCCGCTGTACGACGCCAACAATCCCGGCGGTTACGGCTATGGCAGCGACAAGGCTTATACCTTCGGCACTAACCCTGTTGCCATTAATAACCTGATACAAAGCGATCAGTATAATTTCAGGATCAGGGGAAATGCTTACGCTGAATTACGTCCGGTAGATTGGTTATTCTATAAATTCAACCTGGGCATAGAGACGAGCTTCGATCACTTTAAGTCGTTGCGGAAAGTAGGTTCCTGGACCTATAACCAGCCCGTGGATCCTTCTAACTTATATGAGAACCGGGCGCAATTCCTCTCCATGCTATACGAGCATACGCTGAACTTCAACAAGCAATTCGGTCAGCATAATATAAACGGTGTAGTTGGTATCAGCTATCGTGATGTGAACTATGAACTGACCGGCGCAGGTAAACAGAACATTGCGCAATACCCTGCGGGCCGCTATTTCGACCAGCTCAACGCTGGTACCACCCTTCAGACAATAGATGGTTACAGCAATGAATTTGTGACACTCTCCTACCTGGGACGGCTGAACTATGACTATGCACAGCGCTATTTATTGTCACTCACCTTCCGCAGGGACGGCGATTCCCGTTTTGGTAAAGACAACCGCTGGGGTAATTTCCCTTCTATATCAGGGGCCTGGCGTATCAGCAAGGAAGCATTCTTCAAAGTGCCCTGGATCACTGATCTGAAATTAAGGGCTTCTTATGGCGTGCTGGGTAATACTTCTACCATTCCGAACTATGCACGCATTCCTTCTTTGAACCTCTTCCCCTACGCGGTGTTTGGCGAGTCGCAGAGCATCCAGGCCGGCGCTATTCAGACTTCGCTCGTCAACCAGGATATTAAATGGGAGGAGAAACGCACCTTCAACATAGGCTTTGACGCCTCCATCCTGAATAACTCACTGGATATAACAGGAGAGTATTACCGGGCTACCACAAAAGACATCCTGGTGCAGCTGCCAATAGCCGGCACTACGGGCAACGATGGCGGTAATCCCTTTGCCAATGCCGCCTCCCTGCGCAATTCCGGCGTAGAAGTAAGCATAACTTATCGCAACAACAAGGGCGCATTTAAATACAATGTGAGCGGCAATTTCACCACCATAAAAAACAAGGTGATCGAACTGGGTAACCTGGGCGCCGGCAGAACCTATATTGCTACCGGGCTTACCCGCAGTGAAATAGGCCGTTCGATCGGTGAATGGTATGTATTGAAGTCTAACGGCATTTTCCAGAACCAAAAGGAGATCGACGACTATAAGGTACAACCCTTTGCCAAACCTGGCGATATCCGCTATGTAAATGTAAACGGAGATGAGATCATTGATAATGATGACCGCACCTATGTAGGCAGCCCATGGCCTAAACTGCAGGCCGGCCTTGCATTCAACGCATCCTATAAAGACTTTACCTTTTCGCTGATGCTGTACGGCAATTTCGGCAATAAACTGTTCAACGGCGTGCGCAGCGTAATGGACCGCTTTGACGATAACTCCAACTACCGCAGGGGCATCAAGCCCTGGACAGCGGAAGATCCTAATACAGACTTCCCCCGTATTGCCTACAGCAATGAGCTGGGCATCCAGTTCAATACGCGTGGCGATATTGACCGCTGGATAGAGGACGGTTCTTATGTAAGGCTGCGTAACGTAGAACTGGGATACACCCTGCCTAATACTTTGCTGCGCAGGGTAGGCTTCTCTCATGCACGGATATACGTAAGCGGACAGAACCTGCTTACCTTCACTGGCTATACCGGTCTTGATCCTGATGTAGTAGGCAATCCTGATCCTGCCGCCTCTGTGCTGGAAAGAGGACATGATGCCGGTAACTACCCGGCCAGCAGGATCATCTCATTTGGTATCCAATGCGGATTCTGAACCATTCAAATCAACAGTCATGAACAGATCACTTTTTCATATAAGTCTTTTAATCTGCCTGCTGCTTTCAGCCTGTACCGACAAGCTGGAGGTAGAAAACCCGAACACACCGGCGGTAGACCAGTTCTGGAAAACCGGGCAGGACGCCAAAGCCGGTGTTAATGCCGTTTACGGCAGCTTTTACCGCATCGGCGGTTATGCCCGCTGGATCCATTTTAACTTCGACCTGCGCTCAGATGAAGGCTACAGCGGAAGCCCCTGGCTGGAACTACAGAACTGGCAGAAGTTCCTTGTAGTTAACTACAACTTCGATTGCGGCATCCATGTATGGCTGCATCACTACCAGGGCATCTACCGCGCCAACCAGGTTATCACAAATGTACCTGGTATAGCGATGGATGAAACACAGAAGAAGCAATACGTGGGCGAAGCAAAATTTCTCCGTGCATTGTATTACTTCAACCTAACGAGTCTCTGGGGCAATGTTCCCTTACAGCTTACACCCTCTGAGCCTACTGACTTACCGGAATATTCCACACAGGAGCAGGATTGGGCACAGATAGAAAAGGACCTGACAGAGGCCATTCCTGATCTGCCTGTGCAATACAGTGGCAGTGAAGTTGGCCGCGCCACCAAAGGCGCTGCTTACGCATTGCTGGGTAAGCTGTACATGCAGCAGCATAAATACGATAAGGCGAAAGCCGCATTCGACTGGCTGGTGACGGGCGAAGGCAAAGGTAATTATGGCCTGATGGAAAATTACCAGGATAATTTTACTCATTTGCATGAGAATAATAAAGAGTCTGTATTTGAAGTGCAGTTCTCTGATGCGAACATCGGCGGCCCTGATACAGATGCCCCCAACTCCGCCTCCGGCAACCAGCGCTCACAGTTCTTTGGCCCGCGCGGTGTAGGCTGGAGCGATGGCCAATGCCGCCGCTGGATAGTGGATACTTTAAGGCAGGAAAAGACAATAGATGGTAAACGTGACCCGCGCCTGGCCATCACCTGCCTCTGGGACTCGCTGGATGAAAGAGGACCGGCCTTCACAATGGTGTATGGTAAAACATTTAAAGACCGGTATGGCATTGATAACCGGGAAGTGTGGTTCCATAAGTACCTGGATGATTACTGGAGAGATTTCAGCAACTACTACTCTCCTATCAATTTCCGTGTGATCCGTTATGCCGATGTGCTGCTGATGTATGCAGAATGCCTGAATGAGCTCGGTCAAACTGCTGCGGCCTATCCTTATGTAGACCAGGTAAGAGAACGCGCGCATCTCGCTAAACTATCCGTAGTAAAACCCGGCCTGGGCAAGGAGCAATTCCTGCAGCAGCTCAAACATGAGCGCATCTGCGAGCTGGCCGGAGAAGGCACCCGCTGGAACGATCTCATTCGCTGGGGCGACCTGGGCGATGCTGCAAAAGTGAGCGCCGTAGCCAAAAGAGACCCTGACTTTGAGAATTTCCAGGCCGGTAAACATAACCTGCTGCCCATACCGCAGTCTGAGCTGGATATCAACGTGCACCTGCATCAGAACCCGAACTGGTAAACAAAGGTTGAGGTTTGAAGTTTGAGGTCTGAAGGTCCGGAAAGTATGCTGTAATAGCCTACACATCCAGCACCGCTAAGCTCCAACCAGCTTCAAACCTCAAACTTCAAACATCAAACTTTCAATCATGAAGCTTTCCACCCTACTGTTACTGTTCAGCATTCATGGCTGTTCTTCACCCGATATGCCTGCCGCAGGCCATCCACCAAGGGATACCAGCATTAGCAACCCGGTGCTGGACCAGGATTTTCCTGATCCCACCGTTATCCGCGCGAATGGCAAATACTATGCTTACGCCACGCAAACCCTGTATAATGGTAAAACGATCAATATCCAGGTGGCATCTTCCTCCGATCTGCAGCACTGGATCATACTAGGGGATGCGCTGCCGCAAAAGCCTTCCTGGGCGGCCACCACACAGGATTTCTGGGCGCCCCATGTGCTCTACGACAGCAGCATGAAAAAGTATGTGATGTTCTATTCTGCCGAGTCAGACGAACAGCAGACCAACAAATGCCTGGCCGTGGCCTTTGCTGATAAGCCGGAAGGCCCTTTCATTGATAAAGGCACGCCGCTGCGTAGCGGCACAGGTTTCGGCAATATCGATCCCATGGCCATCACCGACCCGGAGACAGGAAAAAAACTGCTGTACTGGGGTTCTGACGGCCAGCCTATCCGCGTACAGGAGATGGCAGACGACTGGAAAAGCTTTAAGCCCGGATCCCAGCCGCAGCCGGTATTATGGGCGAAACAGGAAGACAAGTACAGTCATTTGATAGAAGGCGCCTGGGTAAGTGTCCATGATGGCAAATATTACCTCTACTATTCCGGTGATAACTGCTGCGGCGATAACCCCAGCTACGCAGTATTGATAGCCAGGGCAGATCATGCCACCGGTCCGTTTGTAAGGCTGGGAGAAACCAACGGCACCAACAGCAGCGCTATACTGGAAAAAGACGACCGCTGGCTGGCCCCGGGCCATAACTCGATCTTTAAAGACGACGAGGGTAATGAATGGATCGCGTATCATGCCATGCACCCGCAGGCAAAAGGCCCGCGCGTAATGTGCATCAGCCGCATCACCTACAAAGACGGCTGGCCGCAGGTATCCAGGTAAAAATTTGGTACGCATATTGCGCTCCCTTCAGTAAGATAATCCACAACATACCGGTTACCTGAAGGACAGGTAAATGATACCGGTAATGATGCATTGCAGCATCAATAAAGACAAAGCTCCACCATTGAGGCGGAGCTTTGTTGTATAGGGCTAAATACTTATGGCTCAGTGGCCCCGTTCAGGATCCAGGAGAGGTTGAACTTGTGAAACTCGATAGAGCGGTTGCTGGTACTGTTGGCATTCACATTCTCATTGATCTCTATCAGCGCGCCGGTCATGTTATCCGCTGTTTTTACGAGGCTGGAGTAGCCGCCCTTTCCATTATCGCAGGTGGCGTCGTCAGACAGCCAGTCATGTATTCTCCTGCTGATGGGCCAGGTAGCGCCTTCATCATAACTGATACGAATCCTCATTTTACATCTTCTTTCTGTGCTGGCGGGGTTCAGGAAATAGATGCGGCTGGGCTCGTCTGTATAGCGCAGTATGGAGCCCTCACATTTGGGATCCAGCAGGGTATTATCAGGCGCCCAGGCAGAGAAGCCGTTCTCAATAGAGCCCCTGGAGATCCAGCGCCTTTTGGCGGTGTTAAACTGGTTGGTACCCGGACGATCGTTGCGTATGAGGGTACCGTTTGGCTGCTCTACAATAGTGGCCTCGCCGGAACCATCTGGAAGCATTTGGTAATGCCAGGTGGCGCCGTGATCGTCGCTATAAATATTCCTCCTGGAGGCGGGGATAATCAGCCTGCCGGGATGCGGACCGTGTTTGGTCTGGATGCCGATGCCAGGCCCCATTGCATCCCAGGCGAAGCCGGGCGGCAGGAGTGTACTGGTCATATCCACAGGGGCAGACCAGGTGTCGCCGTTATTATCGCTGTAGGAAACATACACTTTTCTTTCACCCCAGGAGTCGATCGGTTCATATCCGTCGGTACCTCCCTGGTTGTGCGTGGCATCGTTCCATGACATGAACAGCCATACCCTGCCGGTGGTAGCGTCGGTAACGGCGGTGGGATTTCCCCAGGTGCCTTGTCCTGCTCCTACCACTTCTTCCAGCGCGCCCCAGGTAGCTCCGTTGTCAAATGATCTTTTGTACACGAGATTGATGTTCCCGTAATCTTTGTTACTCGCCATCCGGCCTTCTGCAAAGGCGATGAGCGTACCATTGGTGGTCCGGATAATAGAAGGGATACGGAAGGAATGATAGCCGCCTGTTCCGCCGTCAAAAAGCACCTGGTAATCGTGTACCTGGGCCAGGATGGACACTTCGCCGCTGGCCTTCACCATAGGTGTTTTGTTGGCTGAGGGGTTGATAGGCGCCACCAGGCTGTTCTTACAGGCTGCACTGAACAAAAGTAGCAGGCAGCAAAGGGTGTTGATCTGCATGGGTATGGATTTTAGGTCAAGAAAATACAATGGCTTATTTCCGGTATGGAAACAGCGGGGCTGGACAGATCCGGCGGAGGATCTTTCATAACCGTGAAATACTGGAATGTTATAAGGGGAGAATAAGTACTACGTACAGCTAATATAGGTTTGTTGTTAGTACAGTATATAGGTCAATGGCTGTATTCAAGTGATACTTATTCTCTGCAAGCGCACGGGTGTCTTTTCAAATGTAGGTAAAATAATTCTATTTGTCATACATATTAACATAAATAATTTAGTTGTCGGTTTTCTCTGTTACTTCTATTTCCAATCTAAGAAAACGGACATTCAGATTAATAATATTATCGTATGGCAGCGAAAATTTTCCCTCAGCGATAGGTACTGCAGATGATTGCTTTGTTTCCACTTCTTCATTTCCATCCTTATTTAACTTTAGCTTTCTTTTGACTACACAATTAAGGTAGATCCTGTCCAATTTTTCGCCCTCACATACAAAATCCCGTAGCCATCCTGTGTAAATAATTGTTCCTTCTTTAGTTTCCACAGCCGCATCTACAAATACCAGGTCAAGAAATCGCCTACCATTCTCATAGCAGTTAAAAAAATACCACCAGCGATTATTTAGCCTTAACAGTTCGCTTTGTACATGGTTATGGTCAAATCGTATCACAAAATGCCTTATTAGCCTGCCCAGCATAGTAAAAATAATCAGCAGCGTAAAATTGTATAGTGCAAAATTTTTCAGGCAGTGCCTAATGTCCTTGTTTGCTATTTTATTTTCCAGGTCCTTCAATTCTCCCCCGAAGACTTTCATCAATATATCAAACCGGACTTCCGTTTTTAATAAAAGAACCGCCAGCGCATGAACAAATAATGAAATAATCGCAGACGCAAGTATTCCATCCAGCAATGTAAATTTAGGCTTGGCTTTAGGATAACGGCCGTAGGAGAAACTCAGGTAGAAAACAATGGGAGGCATCAGTAGTATAAAAATAACTACTGCGCTTAATGCAATATTCATTTGTGGTTGGTTTATTACTAATGGATGATAGTTAAACTAACAATGGAACTTACTGGTGCATAAAGATGGTTAACTTACATTGTAGGAGGTTCCTTGGTAGCGTCTTTAATTGTATAGCGGATGCCATTCACTGTAACTTTTATTCCTTCTTTTGAAGAAAATTTATCTCCATGCTCGATCATTGCGCGCATGATCGCTTGTTCAGTGCCATCATTTTTTGCCACGATGGCCAACCACTTTTTTGATGTTCTAACATTCGACATAACACCAATTTATTATCACTCACTAAATTACGTATTCCCCAATATGCCTCCAAAAATTTCTCTCCTTCTCACACTGCAAATCTCACTCTCATGAATACCTGCGGTAATGACTCTCCTTTGGGGGAGCTTTTTAACCCCTGCTAACCCAAAGGTTAGCGCTTACCTTCAGGATACCTGCGACAATATACCAGCTGATATGGATAATTTTGCCTCATCAAATACAAGATCATGAAGGCAATTAAAATTACTTACCGGGTAACCAAATACCGGACCGCGTAGCGGGCTTCTCCGTTCCGGCAGCACTACTACCCGAACTTTTTATTAAACCATCCTTTGAACGGATCAAAATATCCGTAAGGGGACCTCTTTGTTTCAGCTAAATCAAAAAATATGAAAAAGATACTGCACGTAATTTCAAGTCCCAGGGGCAATGCTTCCTACAGCATCCGGCTGGGCAACGCGATCATAGAAAAACTGCAGGCCACCTGGCCGGGCAGCACTGTGAAAGAATATAACCTGGTCAACAAACATTTCCCTCACCTGGAAGAAGCGCATATCACGTCTTTCTTTACTCCGCCGGAAGCCAGAAGCGCTGAAAATTTAGCAGCGCTGCAGCACTCTGACGAGGCGATCAAAGAATTGTTTGACGCGGATATTATTGTGATCGGCGCGCCGATGTATAACTATAGCATTCATTCTTCGCTGAAAGCCTGGCTGGATCATATAGGAAGAGCGGGCGTCACTTTCAGTTATGGCGAGGGCGGACCTAAAGGTTTGGTAACAGGAAAGAAGGTATACATCGCCACCTCATCAGGAGCTGTTTATTCTGAAGGGCCCATGCAGGAAAGGGATTTTGTAGTTCCGTACTTAAAGACCTTTCTCGCCTTTATCGGCATTACAGATGTGACAGTGGTACGCGCAGAAGGAACATCCCTCCCGGGGATAAAGGAAACTGCGCTGGAAAATGCAGTGAATAGTATCGCAGTGTAAAGCAACAACCGTAAGCATACAAGGGCAGGACTGCAGTAATTGTATACTGCAGTCTTGTCTTTCTTCTTCCCAATGTTCATTACTGAACACCCTTTTGTCCCATACCGGACAATCCTCCACGCCCCTCCCCCATAAGCCGTTGAATAACAAAGCACTAAAATCCGGCATCCTATTAGTGCACCCCGTCTCCATAATCTCCTCCATCTATGCTTAGGAACTACTTCAGAACAGCCTGGCGGAACCTGCTCAATAACAAGCGTTACAGCCTGCTGAACATCACCGGCCTTACGGTTGGCCTCGCGGTAGGCCTGCTCATTCTCCTGTGGGTGAATGATGAACTGAGTTACGACCAGTTCCACCGCAAAGCCGGCCAGATCTATCGCATCAATACCAAGATTGGCACAGGCATCAGCAGCGGCGTATACCCGGTTGTACAGGCCCCGATTGCCACACTTGGCCTGAAGGAAGTGCCGGGCATACAGAACGCGGTGAGAATCACGGAAAATTCGGACTACACCGTGTTCAAATACCAGGACAAAACACTGGAAGCAGGACCAATGGTATTTACCGACCCCTCGTTCTTCAGCATGTTTGATTTCCATTTACTGAAAGGCGATGCGCACAATCCTTTTCCCGATGCACAATCGGTGATCATCACCCGTGCCACCGCGAAGAAGTATTTTGGAGAGGAAGACCCCATGGGCAAAACCCTGCTGGCAGATAATAAATATACCTTCACCGTGAGCGGCGTAGTAGAGAACTTTCCGCAAAACACCTTCCTGGAAGCGGATATGCTGTTCTCTACTGAACTGTATAAAAAACGTTATGACGGCACCGGCTTCCGTAAGTCGCTGGATGAGGACTGGGGCAATTACGGATGGAATGTATACCTGCAGGTGCAACCCGGTGTATCACTCAAATCAGTGGAAGACGGTCTTACAAAGATCAACATCCGGCATCAGCCTGATCTCAAACCCCTTGATGTAGGCGCTTACCAGCTCCAAGCCCTTACCGCTACACATTTATATGCGCCGGATGGCAGCTCTACCATTATGCAAACGGTGAAGATCTTTTCCATTGTAGCTGCACTCATTTTGCTGATTGCATGCATCAATTATGTGAACCTCTCCACCGCAAGGGCAGTGCTCCGCTCCAGGGAAGTAAGCATTCGTAAGATCATCGGCGCTGCCAGGCGGCAGCTGATGATCCAGTTCATTATAGAAACCATGCTCTATTTCACCATTGCCCTCTGCCTGGCATTTGGTTTAATGGCATTGTTAATGCCGCTGTACAACAACATTTCGGGGAAACATATCCACCTCAGCCTGGCCGCTTCCCACCTGTGGATGGTAATAGGCGCAACGGTGACACTTACACTGATCGCCTCCAGTTTCTATCCGGCACTGCTCCTCTCCTCCTTTAAACCCCTGATGGCGCTTAAAGGAAAACTGTCCTTCGGCGTTGGCAGCACTGCCCTCCGTAAAGTACTGGTGGTTTGCCAGTTTGCGTTCTCCGCCGCCCTGATCATCGGTACGCTGGTTATTAACCGGCAGCTGAATTTTATCCGGCAGAGAGAACTGGGCTATGACAAGTCTCACGTGTTTACGCTGAACATGCGAAATATGAACAGGCATTATGACGCCGTGAAAGCGGAGCTGCTAAAAGAACCAGCCATCACAGGGATCACTTCTTCCACTAACAATATTATCAATATACCGGGCGCTACGCTGGATATCAACTGGGATGGAAAAGATCCGGATATGAGCTACTTTATCCACGCGGCAGGTATCGACAAAGACTTCTTTCCCTTCTTCCGTTTAAAGATGGCTGCCGGACAAAACTTCACCGGCTCAGCAGCCGATTCGGCCCATTTCATCCTTAATGAAACGGCCGTAAAAGAAGCAGGTATAAAAGATCCCATCGGCAAACGCATCACCTTCAGCGGTACTACCGGCACCATTATAGGCGTGGCAAAAGATTTTCATTTCATGTCGTTACGGATGAAGATCCAGCCCTTTATTTTCTATCATCAGCCGGAGAGCCATCGCCTGCTGGTACGGACCAGCGGCCGTAATGCAGCGCAAGCCATTAAAGCGGTAGAAAAAGTATGGCAGCAATACAACGCGGGCTTCCCCATGCAATATACTTTCCTCGATGAAAGCTATGATAAGCTCTACCGCTCAGAACAACGTACCGGAAAGCTGTTTGACCTGTTCACTATCATCGCCATCTTTATTTCATGCCTGGGGCTTTTCGGATTATCTACTTACGCCGCACACGCCAAAGTAAAAGAGATCGGCATCCGGAAAGTGCTGGGGGCCAGTGTGGTGAATATCACCGCCATGCTTTCAAAAGACTTCCTGGCGCTGGTAATGCTGTCTGTACTGATTGCCGGGCCAGTGGCCTGGTGGGCCATGCATGCCTGGCTGAATGATTTTGCTTACAGGGATACCATTCAATGGTGGTCGATCTTTGCGGTAACTGGCATCAGCACCTTGGGGGTTACCATATTAACGGTAAGCTTCCAGTCTGTTAAAGCAGCACTGGCCAACCCGGTGAAGAGTTTGAAAGCGGAGTAGCCATTTAATCAACAGTATATATCTATGCAACGTGATAGGGGCAGGAACAATTCCTGCCCTTTTACATTCGATGACCTTTATAATCTTCTCCATCTTTGATATAAATTTCACCTCTCCCTCCCTTTGCCCTTTATTTTATCTATTTTGTTTCCAACCCTATTTAACCCGCATACTATGAAACCCTATTGGCGTTAATCCGGCATTTTTCTATTCACGTTTTAAAAATTCTACGTATGAAAACTCGCATCCGCATTTTATGCACATGGCTGCTATTGCTTCCATCGATCCTGCTGCAGGCCGCACCCTGGCAGTCTTCCCAGCAAGTGGAAGTCAGCGGGCAGGTAAAAGACAATAACGGCAACCCGCTACCTGGCGTCACCGTTAGCCTCACAAACGGTGAACGGAAAACAGGTACGCAAACAGATGCCAGCGGCCGCTTCCATATCAGCGCTCCGCCCAACGCTATCCTGCAGTTCTCCTTTGTGGGCTACAAAGCGACCAGTGTTCCGCTGAACGGCCGGCAGCAGATCAGCGTCACCCTCACAGCAACAGCCACCGAACTAACCGATGTAGTGGTAGTAGGCTACGGCACACAAAAAAAGGTGAACCTCACCGGCGCAGTAGTTACTGCGAGCGCTGAAGAGCTGAACAAAAGAGTGGTCACCAATCCTGCTTCACTTTTGCAGGGCAGGCTGCCCGGACTGAACGTGGTAGAAGGCTCCGGCGAGCCGGGCAACGAATCAGTGGCGCTACGCGTAAGAGGCGTAGGAACTTTTAGTGGCGCCGGCAACGATCCCCTGGTGATCATCGATGGAATACCAGGCAACCTGGGCGCCATCAACCCGAATGATATCGCATCCGTTTCCGTATTGAAAGACGCAGCTTCGGCTGCGATCTATGGAGCGCGTGCAGCCAACGGCGTTATACTGGTCACTACCAAAAAAGGCACCAAAGAGGGCCTTCACCTGGAGTACAGCTATAACCTGGGCATTACCTCCGCCACACGACTGCCTTCCCTGATCACTAACTCCGTTGAATACATGGAGCTGTACAACCAGGCATTACAGCACTCCGGCCAGGCGAAGGCTTATCCCGATGAATTTATCAACCTGTACCGCAACGCCACGGATAAAATAAAATATCCTGATGTGAACTGGCTGGATATCATCTTCCGCACCGTGTACACGCATAACCATTACCTGAACGTGAGCGGCGGCAAAAGCGGTACCACCTATAACGTAGGCCTTGGATACATCGATCAGCCGGGCACTATGAAAGGCTTTGCATTCAAAAAGTATACGCTGCAGTTCAACCTCAATTCAGAAGTGAACAAAAGGCTGACCTTCGGCGCAAACGTTAACTTTAACTATGGCGACCGCAGGTTCCCGCGGCAGGGAAGCCAGGACCAGTTCCTCGCCACACTGTCGCAGGCGCCGATGTATGGCCCTATTGTGCCTGATGGCAGCGGACATTATACCTATCGCGGAGACCCATACGTATATCACAACAAGAATCCTGTGGCCATTGCAGATAACGTGCAGGCCACGGACCGTTCCTATTACGTACAAAGCAACCTCTTTGTGAACGTTAAACTTCTGGAAGGCCTCAGCTGGGAAACCAGGGGCGGGTTCAATTTCAGCTTCCAGCAGATCAAAGATTTCCGGCCTGTAGTGCCGCAGTACGACTGGTTCACCGGCGCCTTCGCCACTTACCTTGACGTAGGCGAAAAAGGCCTGCAGGTCACCAACGGCAATACTATCTATCCCGTTGTTTATACGCAGCTGACCTACGACAAACAACTGGGCAGCCATCATATCAAACTGCTGGGTGGCGCACAGGAAGAATACTATAAAGAAGACAGTCTCGCCGGTTATCGCCGCGACTTCCCCGGCGCTACCTTACGAGAGCTGGAAGCCGGTGGAACAGATGGCCAGCGTACCGGCGGCACGGCGTATGAATGGGCCCTGCGTTCTTTTTACGGCCGCATCAATTACGACTACAAAGACAAATATCTCTTCGAAGCCAACATGCGTTACGATGGCTCCTCCCGCTTTGCCAATGATACCCGCTGGGGCTTCTTCCCCTCTTTCTCCGCCGGCTGGCGTATAGCACAGGAATCCTTTCTCAAACAGGCTTCCTGGCTGAACGATCTGAAGCTACGGGCCTCCTGGGGAAAGCTGGGTAACCAGAACATCGGCAATTATCCTTACCAGAATGTGCTGAAGCTGGGCGCCAACTACCCTTTGGATAACAGCGCCGTATACCTGGGCACACAACGCCAGGCCCTGGTAGATCAGAACATCCGCTGGGAAACCACCCGGGTCTTCGACATTGGTGTAGACTTTACTGTGCTGGATAACCGTCTTACATTAAATGCTGACTGGTACGACAAAAAAACCTATGACATCCTGCGCACCGCACAGGTGCCCGGCTGGATAGGCCTGAATGGCCCTGTTATTAACGGCGGCACCATGCATAATACCGGCTGGGAATTCGGCCTGCGCTACCAGGATAAGATAGGTGACCTGGAATACGGCATCGGCGCAAACTTCCAGACCTTCAAAAATGATCTGACCAAATTCGGAGCCCGCGAGATCGGCGGCAACAACATCCGTGAAGAAGGTCATCCCTATAATACCTTCTACCTCTACGATGTGGTGGGCATCTTTCAGTCGCAGGAAGACATACAAAGCTCGCCTACCCAGCCTTTCGACCCTAAACCCGGCGATCTCAAATACCGCGATGTGAATGGCGATAAGGTGATCGACTCCAAAGACCGCACTTACGCTGATGGCGCTTACCCGGATTTCACCTATTCCCTGAACCTGAATGCAGCCTGGAAAAATTTCGACCTCTCTGCATTCTTCTATGGGGTGGAAGGACAGAAATTCTACGTCACCGGCTGGGGCATTGAGCCCTTTGCGCAGTCTACACCACCCACTAAAGAATGGAGAAATGCCTGGACACCGGAAAATACCAGCGCTACCCTGCCGGCCATCTATGTACAGGGATACGGGCCTATATCCAGTATGCCTTCTACCTTCCTGTTAAAGGATGCTTCCTTCGTTCGCCTTAAGAATGTGCAGCTGGGTTATAACCTGCAGGCCCCATGGCTCAAAAGCGCGGGCATTTCTGCACTGCGCGTTTACTTCGCGGGCGACAACCTGTTCACCATCACCAACTATCCGTCTCTCGACCCGGAACGTGGCGATGGCAGCACCCGCTTTGTGAACTATCCGCAGAACAAGATCTATTCCTTTGGCGCAAGAGCTACTTTTTAACCTGAATACTAACAATTATGAACACACGATATCTATATAGCCTCCTCTTACTGCTCATGATGAGCTGTAAAAGCAGCTTCCTCGATAAATACCCGCTGGACCAGCCTGCTGCAGACAATTTCTGGAATACAGAAGATGATCTGAAACTGGCGCTTACAGGTTGCTACGCCTCCCTGTCCATTAACCAGTCGCAAGGCGTTACAGAAGGTTTCGGTGCATTTACCATGTACTGGGATGGCCTTTCAGACAATGCTTATCCCAGGAGCACTTCTTTCAACAACATTGCATTGGGACAACTGGAATCCACTACCGGCGGCATTGTGAACGACTGGTATAATATGAATTACAAGGCCATTGCCTCCTGTAATTACTTCCTGGCCAATGCAGACCGTGTAAAAACAGATGCCGTTACACTGGCACAATACAAAGCAGAAGTACACTTCCTGCGCGCCTATTTCTATTTTCAGCTGACAAATATCTACGGCGGCATCATTGTCAGCCTGCAACCGGAACCCCTGCAATACGCCAAACACCAGCAGAAGAGCAGCCGCGAAGCCGTAATAGACCAGGTACTGAAAGACCTGGACACCGCCATTGCCAGCCTGCCGGATGTAGCTTATGCAGGCCGTGCAGTGAAGGCATCTGCACTGGGCCTCAAAGCACGGGTACTTTTATACAACAGCCGCTTCCCGGAAGCGGCAGCGGCTGCAAAGCAGGTGATAGACGGAAATAAATTCCGCCTGGCAGATGAGTATTACAGCCTCTTTGTAAAACCCGGACAGAACAACAACCCGGAGATCATTTTCTCTGCCCGTTACCTGCTGCCGAATATGTTCAGCACACTGGACTACCAGATGGGATGGGACCAGTGGGAAAGGATCCAGCCGATCAAAAGCCTGGTAGATGCCTATGAATGTACCGACGGCAAAACGATCAGCGAATCACCTTTATACGATACCGCGCATCCATACAATAACCGTGATCCGCGCCTGCGTAAAACAGTGTATGTACCTGGCGATCCCTGGAAGTACAGCGCCAACGGCATCTTTGATCCCAGTAAGGATGGCAATAACCGCACAGGCTTCCTGGTGAAGAAATATCTTGATACTACCAGGGCTCCTACCAATTATTCTACCCGCAGCGACCAGGACTTTGTGCTGCTGCGCTATGCAGATATATTGCTGATGTATGCCGAAGCACAGAATGAAGTGGCGGGTCCCGGCCCTGAAGTATATAACGCCGTCAACACTGTAAGGGCACGTAAAGGCATCCAGATGCCACCCCTGCCTGCAGGGCTCTCACAGGCGGATATGCGCCTGAGGATACGCCGGGAAAGACGCGTGGAATTTGCATTGGAAGGCACCCGCTATTTTGACCTGCTGCGGTGGAAGACAGCTAAAGAAGTAGTGACCGCGATCATTAATCCCGGAGGGCAGCCCAGGAAATTCGAAGACAAGAATTATGTATGGCCGTTTCCGCAATCGGAAGTGGATGTGTATGGGATTGAACAGAATCCCGGGTATTAAAATTAAAGAAGGAGGCTCCCGCCTCCTTCTTTTTCCTTTTATCAACTCAGTGGGTGCGTACTGCATCCGTAAACCTGATCTCTACTATATAGGTCCCTTCCAGCTTCACCACAAACGCAAAGCGGGGGTTCACTGAATAGGCGTTCGGCGTCATATTATCCACCTTCACAAAACTGGATGGTATCCGGTAATACATCAGGTGCCCCCAGTCGGTGGTCCCGTCGTTGTATTTGGTAAGCGGGAAAGGCGCCAGCTCAAAATCTATGATCATGGCCGTGTCTGTCGTAATCACCGGGTGAAAGCGGGCATAGTTCTCAAACACAGGACGGTCTCCCCGCTTGATGATCTCCCCTGCCTTGGGGTTAAAGGGATTTCCATTTTTATCTACCAGTTTCAGGATCACCCTGGCGCCTTCATCTGATATTTTTGTGAGCGTCATTTTAGGATTACGCATCGGCGTTACAACGTTGTTCACGTCAAAAGCGTTAGACACATTGTCCTCTATCGTGAAGATATCATCCAGGTCAGGATCAGCCACCGTGATCTGTCCAAACCCCGCAAAGGTACGGGAACCATTCACATTCTGCGCAGCGATATCAAACACGTACTCACCCAGCGGCAGGTTGACAGATGCTTTATTGAAAACGAACTGCCCGCTGTTCTCATTGAAGTACATGGGCTTCAGCTTCTGTATCTCCCGCTTCTTATTCAGCTGTTCCACAGAAGTGTCTGTATCCACGTTAAAGGACTCCCCGTTTTTGAACACCAGCACCTCATAATCCTCAAAGAACGCTGGTGACGCTGGTTTACCGGAGCTCTTGTCCCGCAGGTTCATCATTTTGAAAGTGACCGGCGGAGTAGATTCATCCGTATTGATGCGGTCTGACTGCTGCAGGGCCAGGCCTCTTTTGCAGTAGATCACATTATCCTTGTAGCGCATCTGGTCGCTGAGGAAGCCCGGCTCTACTTTCTTGCAGGCCGCTATGAAAAGGATGGCGGATAGTATGCACAATAATATATTTCTCATGGGATTATTTTTTTAGTGAACCTCTGTGTTAAAGAATAAACGATGATAGCCGTTCAATACATGCACTACACCGGTAGTGGTAATGATGCCGGATGTCTGGCATACGGCGGGATTATCCTTTTCGCTTTGCGGGATCTGGTCGGGATCAGCTGCCTGGTCATCACGGCTGCCTATCACCAGCGTGTAGTTCACCATATCTACATAAGACACGTAATCGTTATAGGGATAGGTACGCAGCAGGTTGATCATGAACTTTTTATTCGGGATATTACCTAAGAGGCAGTCATACAGCTGTCCTGTACGGTTCATCTGCTCCCGGTTGATCTTTCCCTTCACCATATACATGCGCAGCGAATCTTTCAGCTCCTGTACAGGAATGCTGTCCATGCTGAAGGGGATGTTCTCATCGCCCGTTTGTTCGGCAGCACGCTTCTGGCGGATGTCTACATAGCTGTCTACCCCGTAATTGGTTACGGCAAAGAAGGTGATGTCGCTGTTCACCAGGTCTTTCAGGCCAGCCTTGTCTATCAGGTACACGAGTGAGTCAAATACCTTCTGCGAGCGCAGGTAATCGTAGGTGCTCATGTTCACATGCGGATCGTGCACACCGCCATCGTTCTTATAGTTTTCCTTTTTACAGGAAAAAAGCAATGCTGCACAGCACACCAGGATATATGTTGTTTTCAGAAAATGTTGCATAAAAGAGTGTTTGTTGTAAGTAATGGATGATCAGATCTTGCCTTTCCAGTAGGCGGTTTGCTGCAGGTACTTATTTCCCCTGAACAGCCGGGGATCTACCGGCCAGTAGAAGCCTTCTTTAGCGTATCGCTGGTCAGTCAGCCAGTCTACGATATAAGAATAGGCGCGGGTACGCACCAGGTCGTAGAACAGGTGGCCTTCCAGGTACAGCTCCTTCCCTCTTTCGAGGATGTACGCATACATCAGCTCTTCGGAAGTGGAAGGCATTTCCAGTGCGGCGGTGTTGTTGCGGGTGCGGAAGAAATTGATCACCTGCAGGGCTTTCGCGTTGTCTCCTTTATACAAGGCTATTTCTGCCTGCAACAGCATCATATCGGCCAGGCGGAAGATGATCATGTTATTACTCATGTAGGGGTCCAGCTTGACACCGGGGTTGCGGTAGATCACATTACTGTATTTGCGGCAAAGGGGCCTGGAATCATCGCGGTAATCAAATCCCTTCTGGAAACGGATGTCCATGGTATCATTTACGGCCTGTCCTTTGAGAAAGTGACGGCTGAAATATTCCGGCCTTACCGCCATGCGTGCGTGGTCGCCTTTGTATTTGATGTACTGATCGCCCCGCAGGAACTGCATGCCGATACCTTCTGAGGAACCTTCAAACTGGTCTTCGCTGATATTCAGCTCAAAGATGCCTTCGGTAGAACGGCCAATGAAGGTGTTGTAATAATGCGCAGTATCGGTCAGCCGGTAGCCGCCATTGGCCAGCAAGGCATTGATGGTAGTATCTGCACTGTTGATGTCATTCATATTCACCGCACCGCCGGACGCAGCGTTCAGCGTAGTGCCGCGCCACAGGTACAGATGCGCCAGCAAGGCGTAAACGGATCCTCTGCTGGCCGTAACAGCGATGCCGCCGGTATTGCTGCCATATCCCCAGTCCAGCAGGTTAATGGCATCATGGCAATCTTTTTCTATCTGCTTCATTACTTCTGCTTTCGGACTTCTGGGCAGCTCGGGCGCTTCCAGCGGGTTCTCATAGTATTCGGTTACCAGGGGCACATCTCCCCAGATGCGGGTCATCACGAAATAGGTAAAGGCCCGCAGGAACAGTGCCTGTCCCATTACACGGTTCCTGTAATTCTGCACATCATCCACATCTTTTGCGAGGCTGGCTTCCGGTACTTTAGGCACCTGCTCCAGTATGGTATTGCTCATGGTGATGGCTTTGAAATAGCGGGTCCAGTTGCCGAAGTCGTTCACGTTATAGGTGAACGTGAAATCGCCGTTCTGGATCCCTTCCAGTCCGTCGCCGGTATAGTCGATCACGAAATAGTTCTTGGCGATGGCATCCCCATACATATAATAACTGTTCCTGAATGCGAGGGCGTTCCTTACCAGCGCATAATTGCCTGCGAGGGCACTTTCACAGTCGCGCGTAGTTTGCCAGTATTTTTCCAGGTAGGTGCTGTTCTTGGGTTCCTGCTCCAGCAGCTTGTTACAGGAGAAAGAGCAGAGCGCCAGTATGAGGAGTATAATAGATCTGTTGAGGTATGTACGTTCCATAGTGTTGGGTTTTCAGCATTAAAAATTAACATTAAAGCCCATGGTGAATTTCTTGGGAATAGGATATCCGTTACCGCTATATTCGCCGTAAGGGTTCACTGCTTCTGCATCCGGCAGGTCTTTGGACCGCTGGAACATGGCTACGTTATCCATTACGCCGAATACGCTGAGCCGTTGCAGGCCCCATCTGCGCAGCATTTCCCTGCCCAGGTTATAGGTAAGGCTGATGCTTTTGATGCGCAGGTAGTCCCCTTTCTCCAGGAAGAAAGTTTGTGCGGAAGTATAATAATAGCGGTAAGTACCTACGTCATAGCGGGCATAGGTAGCCTTATCGCCAGGCTTCTGCCAGATATCCAGCTTGGAAAAATCAGGGGTGGAATATTTGATAAAGTTATTGACAGCGTCTCCTGCAGTGGAGTTGCTGAACTGGTCTGACTTATACAGGTTCAGCACATCGCGGCCCAATGTAAAGGCGCAGAAGATGTTCAGCACAAAGTTCTTCCAGCTAAACTCGTTGATAAAGCCGCCGGTTACTTTAGGATTGGGATCACCGATGGGCATCTTATCGGGGTTCAGGCCGTCGTTAAAGATCTCAATGAAATTATCCCCGTCCAGGTCCGCCAGGTAGAAATCGCCGGCCCGGTAAGTGCCGTTGCCGTTACGGTACTTCTCACCGGTGTATTTGTTACCAGGTACATCATCATCCGTAGCAAAAACGCCTAAGGTGCGGTAGAGATAAAAAGCATTAACGGGCTTACCTACCGAGAGGATATGTGATTTATCAAAACGGTCGCCATTCTGGAAGACAATATCCCTGCCACCGTTGGGTAGACTGGTGATCATGTTCTTGTTGTAGGAAATATTCAGGCGCGTAAACCACTTCACCGGTGAATTCGTATGTGCCAGGGGGTTACCAGAGAAAGTGAATTCCACACCGGAATTGCGCACACCCAGGGCATTGGTCAGGGCCTGATCATAGCCGGAGGTAACAGGCAGCGTGATGCTGAACAGCTGCAGGGAGCTTTGTTTATTATACACATCTACGGTCGCAGCAAAAACGCCATCCTTTACTTCCAGGTCAGTGCCCAGGTTCCATTGCAAGGTACGTTCCCAGCTCAGGCCCTTTTGGGCGGCGCCGTCTTTAAAATTAGGGGTGATAGCGGTTACACCGTTATAGGAGGTGGCATTATCGTTCCCGTTAAAGCCGCCGTTATTCACTTTATACAGGTTATACTGCAGGTAGTTGGAGGAGGGCAGATTGCCGGAAGTACCTACGCTGGCCCTCAGCTTTACCAAGGTGAAAGGGCTGCGGTCTTTCAGGAATTTCTCTTCTGATAACAGCCAGGCGGCAGAAGCAGATGGGAAAAAGCCCCACTTGCTGTCTTTACCAAAACGGGAAGAACCATCATATCGCGCGCTGACAGACAAGAGGTATTTTTCATTATAGTCATACGCGAGGCGGGAATAATAAGATAGCAGTCCATAAGCCTGGTAATCAGACGATGTATTGATGTTTGTTTGCCGGAAGCCCTGCACTACCTGTATGGGATCTGAAGAGCCGCCATAACCCAGCGAGCGGGTGTTCTGGTACACATCATATTGTACATCCGATCCCAGGATCATACTCAGGTTATGCTTTCTGAAATTGTTCGTATAGCTCAGATAGTTAGAGGAGAGGATGTTATATCCATTATCGGCAAATGAAAAAGAGAAATTACCGTTGTTGGAGGTCAGCTCATTGGTTTTGTTGTAGTCTCTCCTGCTGGTGCGGTACACATAAGAGTTCTGGGAGTTAAGCCGCAGATGTGGCGACACATTATATCCCAGGTTCAGGTTCAGGGTCAGCTGGTTATCCATGTTCTGATCCAGCTGGTCCTGGTAATTGCCCAGCAGGGCAGCTTTCTTGGCGGGGTCCAGCGCGAATAGGGACGAGGGCATTTGTCCGGCGCCTACTGTTACAGGATCGTTAGGATCGCCGTTGGTGGTCAGGTTGATGGAATTGCCCGGATTACCGTTGCCACGGTGCCGGTCTGTCCGCGAAAAGGCAATGATGGGGTTGATGTCCAGCTTATTGTTCAATGCGCGCGATAGCAGGTTCAAACGCATGGAATACCTTTTAAAGTCGGTACCTATCACCACGCCCTGTTCATCATAATAGCCTGCGCTGAAGCGGTAATTTGAGTTCTCGGTTCCGCCGCTGACGCTCATATCCAGGTTCTTAATAAGGCCGGTACGGTAGAACAGGTCCTGCCAGTCTGTATTACCATTGTAGGCCGGGTTCAGGCTGTCGGTCATCAGGAAAGGCAGCTGCTGTTGCTGGGCATAGGTGAGGCTTTGCCGGATCAATGCCATTTTTTGGCGGCGTTCTGTTACACCCAGTACGGCATCCCTGAGCTCCGGCCGCTGGGTGATACCAAAGTAGCTGGTTACGTTCACGGAGGGCGTGCCGGAACGGCCCTTGCGGGTGGTGATCATAATCACCCCGTTGGCTGCACGCGAACCATAAATGGCGGCGGCAGAGGCGTCCTTCAGTACGTCGATGGTGGCAATGTCCATGGGGTTGATGCCGGCCAGGAAATTGGTACCGGTGCCTACGTCGTTGCTAACGTACTCCTCCTGGGGCTGAGGGATCCCGTCTACCACATAGAGTGGTGAGTTCACTACCCTGAACTCGTTGTAGTCGCGGTTCACCATGGTGTTACCGCGTACGGATACGGTGCCGCGGGCGCCGGGCTCCCCGGTGAAATTCTGCACATTCACACCTGAGAGACGGCCCTGCATCAGCTGATCAAAGCTGGCAGCAGGCAGGTTCTGTATCTCCCTGCCCGACAGGCTGGAAATGGCGGCAGTGGCTTTTTTTCGGGTTACCTGCTGGTAGCCGATGATCACTGTTTCCTGCAGGGCGCTGGCCGATGCCGTCAATACCACGGATACGGCCGTACGGGCGGCGCTCACTTTGAGCTCGGTTTTGCTGAAACCTACATAGGAGATCTCCAGTGTGGCGCCGGGCGCTGCGGCAACAGAGAATTTTCCCTTGGCGTCGGTCGTGACGCCGGTGTTGGTCGATTTTACCCTTACAGATACACCGGGTAAAGGTTGTTTTTCTGCGTCAGTCACTGTTCCTTCAATTCTGACGGTAGGGGTTTGGGCATGCAGGAGCACAAACGGGGATAGAAGGCATAGCAATACCAGGTAGATTTGTTTCATAAATCTGCTAGATTTTGGTTGATAGATAATGGGAAACTAATCAAAGCAGACAGAAATCTTATTACCTTTTTTACCCATCCATTGACAAATATTAACCGGCTGTACAATAAACCCGCGAACGCACTTTTATTAAAAGAAAGTTAAAACTGCCCACCGTTCATACAGTTTTCCTTTGAACCTTAAGGCACGTATTATAATTTTGCGGACCAGCATGGGGACGATAAGATTCAACATATCGTATAAATGGCTGCTGTGCATACTATTGTACAGCTTCCACATTCAGTCTGCTACCGCCAACAAAAAGCTGGCGCAGGCTGATACCGTTCACCATACCATTAACCTGGGCGATTACTCCCATATTTTCGACATCAGCCAGCAGGATGATGAGGGAACGGAAGTGGTTCGCGCCACTAAAAATAAAAAGAAGACCCGCTACTACCTCAACGCCTCTTCGCGGCAATTCAGCGTTGGCCAGCGTATTGTTTATCCTGTAGACAAGCAGGACTATTACATACTTGAAAAAGAAAACAAATCCGGCGTCTATCAATGGCTTGATGCATTTTTACCCGCTTATTATAACTTCCTCTTCCGGTACACTTTGTTTTGATCCCCGGCTCATCACCCTTTTTCTTTCCAGACTTTTATTAATTGTTAACTGTTAATTGACTCAACAATGCAGCGTTATATTTGGGCCATTGCGGGATGGAGTGCTATTGCCATATACGGATGTACCACCAACGGGAATACGAACACCGCTAAAGAAAATGAAAAGCCTTTTCCTGTTACGGAACTGGTTGTAAAAGATACCTTGCTCCAGCATAAATATGTGGCCAGCCTGCAGGCGGTACGGAATGTGGAGATCAGGGCCCGCGTGAACGGGTTCCTGGAAAAGATCTATGTAGATGAAGGGCAGGAAGTGCGAAAAGGACAGCTGCTCTTCTCTATCAACGATGAAGAATACAGAACATTGCTCGCAGAAGCCAATGCTAACCTGAGCAGCGCTATCGCAGAAGCCAAGGCCACTGAAGTAGAGCTCAGGCGCGTTAAAATGCTGGTAGAAAAAAAGGTGATCGCCAAAACGGAGCTGGAGGTGGCGGAAGCCAAGCTGGCGGCCCTGAATGCCCGTGTTGACGAGGCCAGGTCTGCCGCAGCCAAAGCGGCCATGAAACTGAGCTATACAGACGTCCGCTCTCCCTTTGACGGCGTGATTGACCGTATACCGCTGAAAACAGGCAGCCTGATAGAAGACGGCGCCCTGCTTACTACCGTTTCTGATATCCATGAAGTATATGCTTATTTCAATGTATCGGAAACCGAATACCTGGAATACAAGAAATCCAAGAAAGGACCCGATAATAAAACCGTTAACCTGATCCTGGCAGACGGCTCTCCTTACAATCACCCGGGCAAGGTGGAAACCGTGGAAGGTGAATTTGAAACCTCCACCGGCGCCATCGCTTTCCGCGCCCGCTTCCCCAACCCGCAAAAGCTGCTGAAACATGGCGCCAGCGGCAACGTACAGCTGGAAAATTCAGTGGAGGACGCACTCATCATCCCGCAGAAAGCGGTATTTGAGATGCAGGACAAGAACTACGTATTTGTAGTGGACACCGCCAGCAAACGCGTAAGCATGCGCAATTTCACGCCCGGCTCCCGCCTAAGCTATTCTTACATCGTGAAGAACGGGCTTAAACCCGGCGAACGCATCGTATGCGAAGGTGCACAAAGCCTGCGTGACGGTATGCGCATTGAACCTGTTTCTATTCCATTGGATAGCGTGCTGAAAATGTAAGGCGTCCTTCAAAAAAAGATTGCATGTTTGATACTTTTATTAAGCGGCCGGTGCTGTCGCTGGTCATTTCTTTGATCATTACCCTGCTGGGATTACTGGCGCTCTTTACATTGCCGGTTACCCAGTTCCCCGATATCGTACCCCCTTCCGTCACCGTGACGGCCAAATATACCGGCGCTAACGCCGAAGTATGTACCAAGGCAGTGGCCACACCACTGGAAAGGGCCATTAACGGTGTGCCGGGCATGACCTATATGTCCTCTGTATCGACCAATGACGGCATCACCGTCATAACCGTGTTCTTCCAGGTGGGCATTGATCCCGACCAGGCAGCAGTGAACGTACAGAACAGGGTAGCTACCATCATCGACGAGCTCCCTGAAGAAGTAATTAAAGCAGGGGTCACTACTGAAAAAGAGGTGAACAGTATGCTGCTCTATCTCAACATCATGAGTGAAGACCCCGCAATGGACGAACAGTTCATTTATAATTTTGCAGACATCAACGTACTGCAGGAGCTGAAAAGGATCAACGGCGTAGGCCGCGCAGAGATCATGGGCGCCAAGGAATACGCCATGCGTGTATGGCTGAAACCCGACCGTATGCTGGCCTATAACATCTCTTCAGAAGAGGTGATCGCCGCCATCCGCCGGCAGAACATAGAAGCCGCCCCTGGTAAGACCGGGGAGAGCTCTGACAAAGCGCCACAGCTGCTGCAGTATGTGTTGCGCTACACCGGTAAATTCTTTGAGCCGCAACAATATTCCGATATCATCATCCGTACGGAAAGCAATGGCTCCATGCTGCGTCTCAAAGATGTGGCAGAGCTGGAATTCGGCGCGCTGACCTATGGCATGGTGTCGGAAACAGACGGTAAGCCTTCCGCCTCTATCATGCTCAAACAACGGCCCGGCTCCAATGCCAGTGAGGTGATACAGGAAGTGAAAGACCGCATGGAAGACCTGAAGAAGAGCTCTTTCCCGCCGGGTATGACCTACAACTTTAATTATGATGTATCGCGCTTTCTCGACGCATCCATACATGAAGTGCTGCGCACCCTGGTAGAAGCCTTTATACTGGTATTCCTGGTAGTGTTCATTTTCCTGCAGGACTTCCGCTCTACGCTCATTCCTGCGCTGGCGGTGCCTGTAGCCCTGATAGGTACGCTCTGTTTCATGCAGCTGATGGGCTTCTCCATTAACCTGCTTACATTGTTTGCACTCGTGCTGGCGATAGGGATCGTGGTGGATAATGCCATTGTGGTAGTGGAGGCCGTGCACGTGAAGATGAGCGAAGAGCACCTGCCTCCGCTGGAAGCCACCCTGGCCGCCATGAGAGAGATCAGCGGCGCTCTTGTGGCCATTACGCTGGTAATGTCTGCCGTGTTCATACCGGTGGCATTCCTCTCCGGCCCTGTAGGCGTATTCTATAGACAGTTCTCATTAACGCTGGCCATCGCCATTGTGATCTCCGGTATCAACGCGGTAACGCTGACGCCTGCACTCTGCGCTATCATGCTGAAGCATACGCATGGGCAGACATCTAAAGGCTGGCTGGCGCGCTTTTTCCGCCAATTCAACAAAGGATATGACGCTACTGCCAACCGTTACCGCAGCTTCCTGGGCCGCGTGGCAGGCAGGAGGATCATTACCCTGATCTTGTTAATAGTATTCTTCGTGGCCACCTGGGGCGCCAGCGCTATACTGCCTTCCGGCTTTATCCCTTCGGAAGACCAGGGCATGATCTATGTGAATGTGACCACGCCGCCCGGCGCTACCGTAGAACGTACGCAGCTGGTGCTGGAAGAAGTATATGCTGCTGCCAACAAGCTGGATGCGGTAGAATCCGTATCCACACTGGCTGGCTACAGCCTGGTGAACGAAGTGGCAGGCGCCTCTTATGGCATGGGCATGATCAATCTCAAGCCCTGGGAAGAGCGAAAGGAATCTGTGAATGAGCTGATGGCCGTGCTGGCTGAAAAAGTAAAACATATCACCGACGCCAGTATTGAATTTTTCCCGCCGCCTACCGTGCCCGGTTTCGGTAATGCCAGCGGCTTTGAGCTTCGTGTGCTGGATAAAACAGGTAGTGGTAACCTGGAACAAACTGCCAAGGTCACCAACGACTTCATCACTGCGCTGAAGCAAAGGCCGGAGATTGGAAGCGCCTTCACCAGCTTTGATCCGAGCTTCCCACAATATATGATCCATGTGGACCAGGAACGTGCCGCTCAGAAAGGTGTCAGCATAGAACGGGCGATGGAAACACTGCAGACATTACTGGGCAGCTACTATGCGTCTAACTTCATCCGCTTCGGGCAGATGTATAAAGTAATGGTACAGGCTGCGCCGCAGTACAGAACAAAGCCCGAAGATGTGCTGCACCTGTATGTGAAGAATGATAGCGGAGAGATGGTGCCTTTCTCCAACTTCATCCGCCTGGAGCGGGTATATGGACCGGAACAGCTTACCCGCTACAACATGTACACGGCCGCGATGATCAATGGTGATGCGGCGGCTGGATTTAGCAGCGGCGATGCTATCCGAGCTATAGAAGAAGAAGTTGCCAAACTACCCAGGGGATTCAGTTATGAATGGAGTGGTATGACACGTGAGCAGATCTTATCCGGCAACCAGGCCGTCTATATATTCGCGATCTGCCTGGTGTTTGTGTACCTGCTGCTGGCCGCGCAATACGAAAGCTTCCTGCTGCCATTGCCGGTGATCCTGTCCTTACCCGCCGGTATATTCGGCGCCTTCCTCTCGCTGCGTTTACTGGGGCTGGAAAATAACATCTACGCGCAGGTGGCGCTGGTGATGCTGATCGGCTTGCTGGGCAAGAACGCCATCCTCATTGTGGAATTTGCCATACTGCGCAACAAGCAGGGCTTAAACCCGCTGGAAGCCGCTATGGAAGGCGCAGTATCCCGTTTGCGCCCCATCCTCATGACCTCCTTTGCATTCATTGCAGGTTTGATACCCTTGTGTATCGCTTCAGGCGCAGGCGCCATGGGCAACCGCTCCATCGGTACGGCGGCTGCAGGCGGCATGTTGATAGGCACCTTCTTCGGGGTACTGGTGATACCAGGCTTATATGTATTGTTTGCGTCGCTAACGCGCAACACTAAACGGAACTAACATGAACAAGAGATCACTGATATATATTTACCTACCTGCGCTGTACGCCTTGCTGATGTTGGGCTGTCGCCTTCATCAGCCGCTGGCATTGCCGCAACCAAGGCAGCTGCCGGATACCTTTAACCATCACTCCGACACCACGGGTATAGGTAGCATACCCTGGCAGCAGTTTTTTAAAGACCCTTATCTGCAGGATTTGATCGATTCCGCTTTAAGGCACAATTATGAACTTCAAACTGCAGGAGAAAGAGTAAAGATCTCCGGCGCCGTATTAAGGGCAGCAAAGCATGCCTGGTTGCCGGCGGCCAGCATCAGCGCATCTGCAGGTGTTGATAAATATGGGAAGTATACCATGAACGGCGTAGGTAATTTTGACACCAATCTTTCTCCCAACATCAACAAAGACCAGCGCATTCCGGATCCTACGCCGGATCTCTTCCTGGGCCTGCGCAGCAGCTGGGAGATTGATATGTGGGGCAAGCTGAAAGACCGGAAAAAATCAGCCCTGATGCATTTTTTGGCCAGCGCCGAAGGAGAACGCCTGGTTACCACGCTACTGGTGGCCGAAGTAGCCACGCACTATTATGAACTGATTGCGCTGGACAGCGAGCTGGTAGTATTACAGAAGAACATTGACCTGCAGGAATCTGCGCTGTCTACGGTATCTATCCAGATGGAAGCCGGCCGCGCTACCTTATTAGCGCAGCAACAATTCCAGGCGCAATTGCTGGACACCCGCAGCCGCCAGTATACCACCCGTCAGCGACTGCTGCAAGTGGAAACCCAGCTCAATTATCTGCTGGGAAGATTTCCGCAACCCATACCACGAGGTAAACAGCTAATAGTGGATACACTGGCCACAAGCTGGAAACCCGGCGTGCCTTCCCAACTGCTGGTGAACCGGCCAGACATCCGGCAGGCGGAACTGGAACTGGGCGCAGCTAAGGCCGATATTTCCGCCGCCCGTAAAGCTTTCCTTCCCTCGCTAAATATCACGCCTTATGCAGGTTATAATGCATTTAAGGCAGGACTGCTGCTGAACCCTGGTTCGTTTGCCTATGGGGTATTAGGCAGCATTACTGCGCCCCTGTTCAACCAGAAACAGCTGTCCGCACAATACCAGATGACACATGCGGGCGCAAAGATCGCGTGGAACAATTACCAGCAGCAGATCCTGCAGGCTTACCAGGAAGTGGCGGTGGCCCTGGGTAATATCAGCAACCAGCAACAGGTATATAAATTAAAAACCGAAGAAGTGGGTGTGCTGCAAAGCGCAGTGTCTACTGCCAACGATCTTTTCCTGGGCGGATATGCATCCTACCTGGAGATCATCACGGCACAAAAGAGTGTGCTGGAAGCAGAGCTGTCATTAATTCAGGCACGTAGGGAAATGCTGGCGGGCACCGTACAGTTGTACCAGGCACTGGGCGGCGGATGGAAATGATATCATTCCTGTTAGTGATAAATCATATTATTTTCACTTGACTCTCCATGCTTTCTATATGCTTTCTCTATGCTTTCTCCATGCTTTCAGTATGCTTCGGGGCATTTTGCTAAAATAATATCATAACGGGGAGGGTGAACCCTCCAAGGGTTTTGAACCCTTGGAGGGTTTGCCTTAACAACTGCTGTGCATCCCTTAAATCAGCAGTACTATAAAAAGCCCCACGTGTTTACCTGCGAAACTTCACAGCATATTTGCGCAGCTACACTTCGAATATTTCTGCACGATTTCGATTCATCCTTCATCCCTTTCCAAAACTTAATAATTTGTAAACATATCATTCACCCCATTTAAAACCCTTGCTGGACAGACTTTTATCAGGCGAAATGAGAAAAAATATTCTTGTCTGGAATACACTACCACGTTTATGGGATGAATGCACCGGTGCATCGTTTTGGTTTTTTTGTACATTCATAAAGGAAATTATTCAAAACTGCAAGCCTATGAACACTCAATTACACCACACCAGGAATGCGGAGATCTTGAATGCAATTGTTTTAGCAACACCTTTTATACTTATCCTGGTAGCAATGGTTCCTTCGCCAGCTTAAGAAGACCACTAAAATAAGTGATGCCAGGATCTGATAAATACATGCGAAAAGCATGACGAACGTGTGAGCACAATAGATAGGAGCTATTAGCCGATGAACTGTATATCTTTATAACGAAAGCCCTTAACCCGGATGTATCTTTGACTAGGATTGAAAAACCTTTATCCGTCTCATCTTTATCTCAAAGCATCCTCTTACTGTCGTGCTTATGTTCGAAGAAAAAAAAGGTATGCAGTACCAACCCTGTCCGTTAGATAGACCGTATGTATATAGGATATCAGGAACCAACTGATTCAAAATAGCCATAAACGTTTCCGTATAGGCCATTATAAATCCTGCGTTATGCTAATTGAAAAATTAGTTTAACCAGTGTTTTGCCATGTCCGGAGCAAACTTACTACTATGGGAAAGATGAAAATTATTGGAGTTACTCCTTATGAACAACCCGATGTGCGCCTTGTACTAAGCCTGATGAAAGCCAACGCCATCCCTGTACTTCATCTCGGCCGCAATAAACAAAAAGCCATCGATGCGCTGAATGCCCTTACCACACAAAGCAACCAAAGCTTCGGGGTTTGCTTTACAGGCGCCGCCCTTGCAGACATTACCTTACCCGACCAGGTTACACTGGCTATCATGCCCTTTGGCACAAAGATCCCGCTCAAAGATCATGTGCAGGTATTCTACCAGGTGCACACAGCAGGCGAAGCACATAAGGCCCGGGCTACTAAAGCCAGTGGTATCATTATTAAAGGGAATGAAGGCAGTGGACAAGTAAGCGACGAATCTTCCTTCATCCTCTTCCAGCGGGTGATCCGGGAAATAAAAGATATAGAGATCTGGGTACAGGGCGGAGCCGGTATCCACACTACGGCAGCACTGGGCGCTATGGGCGCAGCAGGCGTGGTGCTGGACAGCCAGCTGGTATTGTTCCCTGAATGCAGTGCTCCTGCCGCATTGAAAAATATATGTGAAAAACTGAACGGGAATGAAACAAGGGTATTGGATCATTTTCGTGTGTTGGTAAGGCCCAATTCTCCCGCACTGCCCGACAACCTTACACAAAAGCGGCTCGAAAAATACCTCGACACACCGGACCTGGAAAAAGGTTATCTGCCCCTGGGACAAGACATTGCCATCGGTATAGATCTTGTTCAGCGCTATAAAAAACTAAGCCGTCTTGTATTTGCATTACAGGAAGCTGCACATGGCCACCTGCGCCAGGCGCAGGCGCTCAATGTGCTGAGTCCCGGCAATGCCCTTGCACAGGAGCTGCAGATCCCCTACCCGATCGCACAGGGGCCGATGACCCGCGTAAGCGATGTACCTGCATTTGCCGCAGCAGTGGCAGCGGCAGGTGGTCTTCCCTTTGTGGCGCTCTCTTTGTTAAAAGGAGAACAGGCCAGGCAGCTCATCACACATACCAAATCACTGGCAGGCGATCGGCCCTGGGGCGTTGGTATCCTGGGATTTGCGCCGCCCGAACTGCGTGAAGAACAGATAGCTTATATCAAAGAAGAAAAACCACCGATCGTGCTCATTGCCGGCGGCAGGCCCTCACAGGCAAAAACACTGGAACAGGAAGGCATCAAAACATTTCTGCATGTACCTTCTACCTCCCTGCTGGATATGTTTATTAAAGAAGGCGCCAAAAGGTTTGTGTTTGAAGGAAGAGAATGCGGCGGCCACGTTGGCCCGCTTTCCAGCCTGGTACTATGGGAAAGACAGGTGGAACGACTGCTGCAGGAAGAGCATGCAGACCAGTTCAGCATCTTCTTTGCCGGTGGCATTCACGACCCGCTTTCTGCCGCATTCATTTCTGTAATGGCGGCTCCCCTGGCAGCCAAAGGCGCAAAGATAGGCGTACTGATGGGCACCGCTTATATCTATACACAGGAAGCCGTGAGCAGTGGCGCCATCCTGCAGCAATTCCAGGATCAGGCCCTGCAGCATAAGGATACCATCCTGCTGGAAACGGCTCCTGGCCATGAAACACGCTGTTTGTATACTCCCTTTGCAGACTTCTTCAATACGGAGAAAGAACGCCTGCAAAAAGCCGGCACCGATAAAAAGGAAATATGGGCCCAGCTGGAACAGCTCAATGTTGGCCGACTGCGTATAGCCGCCAAAGGTATGGAGCGCAGAGGCGATGCATTGGTGATGATTAACCATGACGACCAGCTGCGCGCCGGTATGTATATGATCGGCCAGGTGGCTGCCTTAAAAGAGCATGTTATCTCTGTGGCTGAATTACATAAAAGCGTGGCGGAAGATAATTTCAGCCTGATTGCGCAGGCAACGCTGCCCGCGCTGCCCGCGGCTACTGACAAAGCGCTGAACGTAGCCATTGTAGGCATGGCCTGTATCTATCCCGGCGCGAGGAACATAGAAGAATACTGGCGCAATATCATTCTTGGAAAAGATTGTGTAACAGAAGTGCCGGACGAACGCTGGAACAAGTCGCTCTATTATGACCCGGCATCCAGCAATGGTGAAAAGTCTCCTTCCAAATGGGGCGGCTTCATCCCTAAAATAGATTTCGATCCTCTTACTTTCGGCATACCGCCGCAATCGCTGGCCGCCATTGATCCGGCGCAGCTCCTGAGCTTACTGGTGGCTAAACAGGCACTGGATAACGCAGGTTACGGCGGCGCCAATATCAACCGTGAGAACGTGTCTGTGATCATCGGTACAGAAGCAGGTACAGACCTTGCCAACAACTATGGCTTCCGTTCCCTGTTCACACAAATCTTCGGTGAGATCCCGCCCGAACTGAACGATGCGCTGCCTAAGCTGACGGAAGATTCTTTCCCCGGCATACTGGCCAACGTGATAGCAGGCCGGATCACCAACCGGCTGGACCTGGGCGGACGTAACTATACCGTGGATGCTGCCTGCGCTTCCTCCCTCGCAGCGATCGATCTCGCCTGCCAGGAACTGATCCTGGAAAAATCAGATATGGTGATCGCCGGTGCAGCAGACCTGCATAACAGCATCAACGATTACCTGATGTTTGCCAGCACCCATGCCCTCTCCCGCAATGGCAGATGCGCTACTTTCGATGCTAACGCCGACGGGACTACGCTGGGTGAAGGTATTGCCATGATGGTGCTGAAAAGATATGAAGACGCCCAGTGCGACGGTGATACCATCTATGCCGTGATCAAAGGCGTAGGCGGATCCAGCGATGGCAAGAGCCTGGGCCTGACGGCTCCGCGTAAAGCCGGCCAGGCAAAAGCATTGGAACGTGCCTATGAGCAGGCAGGCATCTCTCCTGCCACCCTCGGACTGGTAGAGGCCCATGGCACCGGCACCGTGGTGGGCGACAGAACAGAACTGAGCGCGATTTCCGATATGCTGATACAGTCCGGCGCTACCCATGCACAAACACATTTAGGCTCTGTAAAGACACAGATCGGCCACACCAAATGCGCTGCAGGCCTGGCAGGTTTGATCAAAGCTGCATTGTCTGTATACCATGGTGTAAAACCGCCAACCATCCATCTTAAAACGCCTAACAGCTTCTATAACCCGGCCAGCAGTCCCTTTGCCTTCAATACGCAAACAGGGCTCTGGAACAACGACAAGCGGGTAGCCGGTATCAGCGCCTTCGGCTTTGGCGGCACCAATTTCCATGCAGTGATCGAAAACCATGAAGCAGCGATACCGTCTGCCCCGGTGATCAGCGCATGGCCGGCAGAACTGTTCGTGTTCCGTGGTGACAGCTATGAGGAAGCAAAGCAGCTGCTGAGCACTGTAAAACAGCTGATTGACAGCAATGACAATATCGAGCTGAAAGATATTGCCTGGAGCCTGTATAGACACAACAGTCATCCTATACAATTGTCTATCGTAGCCGATAACATTGAAGACCTGCGCCTGAAACTGGACCTGGCCATCTCCGGCGTTGCGAGCAACGGTGTATACATCACAGCAGCGCTGGACGGCAAGGTAGCATTCCTCTTTCCCGGACAGGGCAGCCAGCGTGTGAACATGGCGCGTGATCTTTTCGTTACCTTCCCCGCCATGCGCAGGCTGTTAAAAGATAAACCGCACTACGAACAACTGTTGTTCCCTGCAGCGGTATTTGATGAAGCAGCGCAGAAACAGCAGAAATCATCTATCAAGGATACCCGCCTGGCACAACCTCTCTTAGGGATTGTAGACCTGGCTATCGCCACCTTCCTGCAATCATTAGGCATAGCGCCCGATATGGCAGCAGGCCACAGTTACGGCGAGCTGCCTGCGCTGTGCTTTGCAGGCGTATTTGAAGAAAACGAGCTGGTGCCCCTGAGCGAAAAGAGAGCCGCCGCCATCCTCGATGCAGTAGGTGCTGATAAAGGCGCCATGCTGGCGGTAAGCTGTAAAGAAGAAGTGCTGAACGGTCTCACAGACGGCGTTGCCGATGTATGGCCGGTGAATCATAATTCTCCGCTGCAATGGGTGGTAGCCGGTACTACACCTGCTATCGCAAAGCTGGCAGAAAAACTGCAGGGCGCTAACATTTACTTCCAGCAACTGGAAGTGGCCTGCGCTTTCCACAGCCCACTGCTTGCGGGAGCACAGGCGCTGTACAGCGCAGCTCTCAGCAATACAGATCTCAGATCAGCTTCCATCCCCGTATGGTCTAATACTACGGCCGCCATTTACCCAGGCAGCGCTGACGCCATCCGCGAAAGACTGGCGGAGCACCTGGTGAAGCCGGTAAGATTTACCGAAGAAATAGAACACATGTACGCCCGGGGTGCACGTGTATTCATTGAAGTAGGTCCGGGCAAAGTATTGAGCAACCTGACCAAAGCCATCATCGGCGATGAGGGGCTGATACTTCATACCGAAGATAAAGGCCAGGCGGGCATCACTCACCTGTTACACACCATTGCCCGTTACATGGCCAGCGGCAGAAGCGTGCACATGGAACAGCTCTTTGATGGCAGGAATGTTCGTCAGCTGGACCTCAACGCTCCTGAGCAATACAAAAAGAGCAGCACCGTATGGCTGGTGAACGGCCATTATGCGGAGCCCAGCACCGGCAAGCTGCCTGCCCATGGCGCACTACCGATCGTTGCACCGCTGCAGCTGAAAGGCGCAGCGCCTGCCAACCCGGTTGTGATCAATAACCAGGGCGGCGCAGAACAGCTGGTAGAAGCTTACCTCAATAGTATCAAACATATTGTGCAGGCACAGCGCGATGTGATCCTCGGATACCTGGGCCATCACCCGCACCCACAAAGCTTTGAAAGCGCTCCCCTGCCTGATCTCACGCCGCGCAAGACCATACCGGTGCACAGTCATGGTAACGGTAACGGCCAGCACTATACGAATGGCGCACACACCGTTGCTGCCCTTGCTACTATTCCCGACACCGCTGTACTGGACGTAAAAGGCATCCTCCTCTCCGTGATCAGCGACAAGACCGGCTATCCGCCTGATATGCTGGGAATGGAAATGGACCTGGAAGCAGACCTTAGCATAGACTCCATCAAACGTATGGAGATCATCGGCGAACTGAAAACAAGACTGGGCGGATTCAAACACGCCACCCACAGTGAGGAGACACTGGTGGAACAACTGGCAGCTATTAAGACATTGAAAGGCCTGGTGGACTGGATAAGCGAAAACACCGCTAACACTGGCAGCGTGACAACGGCGCCCGTAGCTGGAAACCCGTCCTCAAGCTCAGACCTCCAAGCTTCACCCTCAAACGTGAACGGCCGTTCTGCTGCGGAAATACAATCCGTGCTCCTGAGCGTAGTAAGTGAAAAAACAGGCTACCCGGCAGATATGCTGGGCCTGGACCTCGACCTGGAAGCAGACCTGAGCATCGACTCCATTAAACGCATGGAGATCATCGGCGAGCTGAAAACAAGGCTGGGTGGCTTACAATCTTCCAATGGCCAGGGAGAGGAACTGATGGAACAGCTGGCCGCCATTAAAACCCTGCAGGGACTGATCAACTGGCTGGCCGCCACTACCGCCGGCGATTTTGAGCCGGTACAGGAAGCCAGGAAGATCATTGAACAGGGCTTTTCCAACGATAGCCATACAGGGAAAGAAACGCTCTCCCGCATGCGCTTTGAGCTGACGCCTTCTGTGCTTGATCAAACAAAAACCGCGCGCCTGGAAGGAAACGCCTTCGCGATCACAGACGATGGCGGGCCTATCGCCATGGCCATCAAACAACAGCTGGAACAACAGGGCGCGAGCGCTACTATCATACAGGCGAATGATTCGCTGGAGGGTTATCATGGGCTCATCATCCTGGATCTCTTCTCTTCGCAGCAACGCCCGGATATTATCGCGGCTTTCTCCATGGTGAAGAAGCTGGACTTCGGCAAAGTGAAATGGGTATACGCTGTTTCGGATTTTGACAGCCATTCAGGGCACGATACCGGTATGGAGCTGTTACAACACTTCCAGGGTTATTCCGGCTTCTTTAAGAGCCTGGATAAAGAATATGAGCATACGAAATGCCGCACCATCAACATCAACCTCTCCGGCAAAGCGGCGCCTGAAAAAATAGCTGCCATCACACTGGATGAGATACTGCACCCGGATGGTCCTGCAGAGGTATTCTATCACAACGGTAGCCGACAGACCCTGGAACCGGTGCCCTCCCGCCTCATCATCAGCCAAACACCCGATATCCAACTGAACAGGCAATCCGTGATACTGGTACTGGGCGGTGCACAAGGCATTACAGCTGAACTGATGATCCGCTTCTCGAAAGAATATCCCTGCCGTTACATCCTGGTAGGCAGGTCTGCTGACCCCCGGAAACATATGCAGGACCAATATGCGCTCCTGAAAACCAAAGATGAGATCCGACAGTATATCGTAGCAGAGGGCCAGCTGAAAAAGCCGGCAGAAATAGAGAAGAAAACAGCGGAGATCCACAAATACAACCAGATCCTGCAAACTATCCATTCACTGGAGCAGAACGGCGCTACGGTTAGCTATCACTCACTGGACCTGCGCGATGAAAGCGCCCTGCGCGATCTCATCAAAGGCGTATATCGTGAATATGGGCGCATAGATGGCGTAGTGCATGGTGCAGGACTCCTGGAAGATAAGCTCTTCCACCAGAAAACGCCGGAGTCATTTGAGCGTGTGTTCTCTACCAAGGTAACGCCGCTGCGGGTACTGGCAGAGCAGCTGAATACAGCTACGCAGTTCGTGATCCTTTTTTCCAGCGTGGCTTCTGTGTACGGCAACCGCGGACAAACGGATTATGCAGCCGCTAACAGCGTGATGGACCGTTGTGCCCGTGTATTGAAGCAACGCCTGCAAGCCAAGGTGATGGCTATCAACTGGGGGCCCTGGAAAGGCACCGGCATGGTATCGCCCTCCCTTGAAAAAGAATACGAACGCAGGGGCATTGCGCTCATTCCCCTGTCTGATGGCATGGAAACCTTTATTGATGAACTGAAATATGGTAACGAAAGCCAGATAGTCATCATGGCAGGCAATGTTACTTTTTAAGGTTTGAAGTTTGAGGTTTGAGGTTCGTTGGATGTTTGAGGTTCGGAGGCAAGCTCCGGGCCTATCACTTGAATCAGACCTCCAACCTTTAACGAACTTCAAACCTCAAACCTCAAACTTCACAATCCGTGAAAACCCGCTTTTAATGAATTCTGAAGTAGCTATAATCGGCATGTCATGCATCTTCCCGGGAGCCGGCGACCTGGCAGCTTTCTGGAAGAATATTATCAACCGCGTAGACGCCATACAAACCGTGCCGGAAAACCGGATGGACAGCGTGTTCTTTGACGGCGAAACTGCTGTAGACCGCTTCTACTGCCGGCGGGGTGGATTCATAGATGAATTTGCAGCATTCGATCCTATACAGTTCGGCATTCTTCCCCTCGTGGTAGAAAGCACGGAGCCGGAGCAACTGCTGGCCCTAAGCCTGTCCTATAAAGCATTGCAGGATGCCGGGGTATTTGAAAAAGAACTGCCCCTGGATAATACCGGCATCATCATCGGTAAAGGAAACTACCCGGGCCCCGGCGCAGTGCGAGGCATTGAGATCATCCGCACCGGCGAACAGATTGTGCGTGTATTGCAGCACCTGCTGCCTGATCTGAAGAAGGAAGAGCTGGACCGTGTAAAGAAAGAGTTCCAGGTAAAGAAAGGCCGCTTTGGCCCGGATACCGCCATGGGATTGATCCCCAACCTGGTGGCCTCGCTGGTGGCCAACCGTCTCAACCTGGGTGGCACCGCCTATACCGTAGATGCTGCCTGCGCCAGCTCCCTGATAGCCGTAGACCATGCGGTGAAGGAACTGCTCAGCGGGCGCTCGGATATGGTGATTGCCGGCGGCGTACACGCCTCGCAGAACGCACCTTTCTGGAGCATCTTCACACAATTAGGCGCGCTGTCGAGGAATGAACAGATACGCCCCTTTGATCAAAGAGCAGACGGCGTACTGATAGGCGAAGGCTGCGGCTTTGTAGTACTGAAAAGGCTCGATGATGCCATCCGCGATGGTCATCGCATTTATGCCGTGGTAAAAGGCGTAGGCGTATCGAGCGATGGTGCAGGTGTGAGCGTGATGAGCCCTTCCGTAAAAGGACAGGCAAAAGCCATCCGCCAGGCCTGGCAACAGGCAAAGACCGATCTCCGGGAAATAGGCTACCTGGAAGCACATGGCACGGCTACACAATTAGGCGATAAAACAGAGCTGGAAACCCTCCTGCAAGTGTTCGGCAACGATACTGCGCTGCCGAAGGCAGGCATCGGCACCATCAAATCCATGATCGGACATGCCATGCCTGCCGCAGGAATGGCTGGGCTGATCAAGACCGCGCTGGCATTATACCACGGACAACTACCCCCTACCCTGCATTGCGAAGATCCGTTGCCTTTAATGCAACAAACCAGGTTCACGCCTGTACTCGAAGCAAGCTCCTGGGATGCATCCGGGCTGCCACGCCGCGCCGGTGTAAATGCTTTCGGCTTTGGTGGCATCAATGCGCACGTAGTGCTGGAAAGCCTGGACCTGCAGGATGGCCAGCAGAAAAAACAATTTAAAGGCATGGCGCCGGCCGTAAAGCGTGACCCGGTGCTGTTACTGGCCCGTCCTGATAAAGCGGCACTGATCATGGCGCTGGAAGAACAATCGACAACTATCGGCGAAGGCAATTATCGTATAGCCGTATTCGATCCCACACCTGAACGCATTAAAAAAGCGATCAAGATAGTGGGCAAAGACAGTCCCTGGCGCAACAAGCAGGACATCTGGTTCTCCAACGATCCTTTGTTAACACAGGGCGGTAAAGTGGCCTTCCTGTTCCCAGGTCTCGACGGTCTCGTGAACGGCGAAACCGCCAGCGTGGCCCGGTACTTTAATTTGGCAGGCTTGCCGCATATTACGGGCGCTGATGGCGTACTGGCCGCGGCGCAGCAGCAGATGGAGAACAGCGGTATATTAGACGCTGCGCTGAAACAACTGGGCGTTCAACCTGATCTCAACGCCGGGCATAGCCTGGGAGAATGGCTGGCCGGACGCGCAGCCGGTATGGTGGAAGAGCATTCCCTCATGCGCCTGCAGGCCCAGCTGGACCCTACGCTGTTTGAACAAAAGAACGCTACTTTCCTGGTAGCCGGCTGCGGGTATGAAAAACTGAAACCGCTGCTGGATATCACCGAAGATATTTACCTCTCTATTGATAACTGTCCGCAGCAGGTGATCCTCTGCGGTACAAATGAAGCCGTGAGCAGCTTCACTGCTGTACTCCGCGAAGAACAGATCTTTTACCAGGTACTGAACTTCCAGTCGGGCTTCCACTCTCCCTTTGTAAAAGACAAGCTGGACCTGCTGCTGGCAGGAATGGACCTGCTGGAGTTCCGTCCGGCTACGGTACCGGTATGGTCTGCCACCACCTTAAGCACTTATCCATCTGCCATTGAAGACATTCGCCAGCTGAGTGTGGAACATCTTTTACAACCCGTTCGCTTCCGTGAGCTGATAGAAAAACTGTACAGTGAAGGTGTAAGGGTATTCATCCAGGTTGGTGCAGGCGGGTTGATAGGTTTTGTAGACGATACTTTAAAACAACAGACCTACAGCGCAGTCGCTGCCAGCGTGCCTGTGAGGCCGGGCCTCTGCCAGCTGCAAAGAGTGCTGGCTGCGCTGTTTGTAGAAGGAAGAGCAGTGAACAATGCTTTTATGGAAACGGGCCTTGCCCTTAAGACTAAAACTGCCGCCGCGGTAAAGCTGCAACTAGGCTCTCCCATTGTAAAAGAGATCGCCGCATTGAAACAGTTGCCGGTGGCTAAACCGCAGCATAAAGCCGTTTCGGAAACTGCCTCTTCTCCCGTTATGCGGGCCCTGATGGAAAACTTTGAAGAGATCTCACAGATCCAACATTCCCTGCTCGAAGCATTTCAACAGAAAACCGCTTATCGCAATGGCGCTAATGGTAACGGGCATCATACCGCTGTGCAGGCTCCGCCACCAGCTCCGGCTAAACAGCAAGCGGTGATGCATCCTTTAGATATTTCCCTGGATACCCATCCATACCTGATAGATCACTCCCTCATCCGGCAAAGGCCCGGATGGCACTGTGCAGATGATATGGAACCGGTGATCCCCATGACAATGATCCTGGAAGTGTTTGGCGACATTGCCGCTGCAAATGCCCCCGGCATGCTGGTGCAAAAGATCCTGCAGGTGAAAGTGTTCCAGTGGATGAACGTAGCGAAGCCTTTCCGTGAAACGGTACGGGGCGAATGGAAAGCAGCGGACCGCATCTACCTCGATCTTGAAAAATACGCCAATGCGGAAGTACAATTATCCAAACAATATAACACCCCTGACTGTACCGGCGCAGATATTGGCGCTCCGCTGAACATACAGATAACACCGGAACAGGTATATACACAACGCATGTTCCATGGCCCTGCCTACCAGGGTATCAAAGAAGTGAGCGTGATCGCGGAGAAAGGTATCCGCGGCATTATTGAAGGCGGAGCAGGTAAAGGCTCCCTGCTGGATAATGCCGGGCAGCTCTTTGGTTTGTGGTTGCAGCTCACCCTGCCTAAAGACCGTATCGCGTTTCCCGTGAAGATCCAGGAAGTAGAGCTGTACGCTGCGCTGGATGATCAGCAGGGCAGCTTTGAATGTACCTGCCAGCTCACCTCTCTGAATGAAGAATTTGCCTTTGCAGATTTTATCCTGAAACGCGATAACAAGGTATGGGCGATTATAAGAGGCTGGCAGAACCGGCGCCTGGAAATAGATGAGCGCCTGTGGAATGCGCTGATCTCGCCGAGGCATGCATTGTCAACAGAGATCGTGCCCGGCGTATTCATGTTCCATAATGCGTATAGTCGTGTTAACTCCTGGGACTTCATTGTAAAACGGTATTTCAACCAGGAGGAGAAAAAGCATTACAACGAACTGCCACTACACAAAAAGAAGGAATGGATCATCAGCCGCGTGGCGGCCAAAGATGCCGTAAAGGGCGTATTACACCGCTCAGGTGAGCTGCACTACCCGGTAGAATTTGCTATCGCCGCTACGGAGGCCGGGCAGCCCTTCCCTGAAGGGGGCGCCGCTAAGGGTATTCATCTTTCACTGGCGCATAAGCATACCGATGCCGTGGCCATCGCCCGTGCCGACAGGCCCGTAGGAATAGATATAGAAGAGATCCGCGGGCACAATACCGCCTTCAAGGACCTGGTATTTGATCCGGCAGAGCTGGCGCTGATCGGTTCCCGCGACGAAGCTGAATGGCTCACCCGCTTTTGGGTAGCAAAAGAAGCTTACGGAAAATCACTGGGCAAAGGCTTGCAGGGTAACCCGAAAGGGTATACGGTAGAACGCATTAACGGCGATGATCTGCAGATAAAAGGAATTATCATTCACACTATTAAGTATAAAAACTACATAATCGGATGGACCAGTTAACACAACCTACGCAACTGAGCGAAGAAGCGATCCTGCAGGTGCTGAAACAATTTATCACAGCAGTGATCGGGGAAGAATTCGTGGAAGATCTCGATATTACCCCGCAAAGCTCCTTCACCAAAGACCTCGAGATGGACAGCATCGAAATAGTGGCTTTCTCTGAAAAGGTAAAAGCCCATTTCGGAAAGGATATCGACTTTACCGGCTGGCTGTCTAACATGGACCTGGATGAGATCATTAACCTCAACCTGGGAGACATCACCAAATACATCCAGTCATGCCTGTAGTATCACTTCAACATACCGGCATTCATATGCAGGAAATGAATGCAGAAGCGCCGGAAACCATCGTGATGGTGCATGGTATGTTCACCAACCTGTCCATCTACTATTTCAATATTGCGCCTATACTGGCACAACAGTTCCATGTTGTGTTATACGACCTGAAAGGTCACGGTATGAGCGGAAGATCCAGCCATGGGTATGATCTGCAGACCATGAGCAATGAGCTGGTGGAACTGATGGATAACCTGGGACTGGATACCGTTCACCTGGCAGGCTACAGCTACGGCGGACTTATAGCATTAAAGGCAGCCATGCGTTTTCCCGAAAGGATCAACAAGCTGGCGATCATAGAAAGCCCCGACCCGTATGAACAGGAAACCATGAGCATTGTAGACATCTACAGCAAAGAGCTGTTGATGCATTTTATCAATGATCATGCGGGAGATACCGCAGTCAAGCCCGGAAAACGGCAGCTGGAACGCCGTCACCGTATGTATGAACAGCTGCTCAAAGAAAGCAGCATCCGGCAGGACATGCAGCAGGAAAGGCATTTCTTCTCCAATCCGCAGCTGACCGGTATCCCGCATGAAACACTGCTGATCTACGGGAATGCATCAGATTGCATACCTGCGGGGCAGCAGCTGCATGAAAAGATCAAGCACTCGCGGCTGATGCTGGTGGACGGCGATCATAACATCCCTGTGCAGGAACCTTTTCCTATTGCTTTTGCACTCAAAGACTTTTTCGCATCTCAATTATAACCATTAGCCCTATGGCAAAATTTGTATTTGTTGTTCCTCCGCTTACGGGCCATATCAATCCAACTTTAAGTGTGGGGGCTGAGTTGCTGCTGCGTGGGCACGAAGTAGGCTGGATCAGCCTGGAAGCGGCTCTCGGGGAGAAACTGCCGCCGGGCGGACAACTCCTGCTGGTAAGCTATGACGATGACCATGCCGCCACACAGGATGGTCCGCGTTACCTAGACGCTATCCAGCAAAAGAACGTATATGGCGTGGAAAGCATTAAATTCCTCTATGATGATGTGCTGATCCCTCTTAACCGTTATATGTACCCCGGCATCCTGCAATGGCTGGATACTTTTCAACCTGATGTCGTGATCCACGATCATGAATTGTTCGCAGGCGCTATCGCCGCTGCTAAAAAGGGCCTCCCCTGCGCTACCACTGTTACAGCTCCTGCTGCTGTAAGAGCCATGGACGATCTCCCCAAAGTAAAGGAATGGGGTGATCAGAAGATCGTCGCACTACAGCGCGAATTAGGCCTGGATACAGATCGTTCCCTGCAATGTTCAGCTACCATGGCCCTGGTATTCACCTCGCGTGAATTCTTTGGCGATACCGACCTGGAAGACCAATACAAGTTTGTGGGCCCTGTGATACAGCATCGCCCTGCCGTGATCCCCTTTGAATGGGAGAAGTTCTATCATATGGAACATCCGCTGAGGATCCTGGTATCCATCGGTACCACCTTTGATCATAGCTATAAAAAAGAATTCTTCAGCAAAGTATGTGCAGCATTCGGGAACGAGCCTGTTACGGTTGTGGTGGTATCTGATCCGGCGCTTTTCGAGGAATGGCCTGCCAATTTCATGGTGCAGGAGAAAGTGCCGCAGCTGGCATTGCTGCCGCATCTACATGCCGTAGTGTGCCACGGCGGTCATAATACCGTGTGCGAAACCCTGGCCCATGGCCTGCCCCTGGTAGTGATCCCGATTGCTTATGATCAGTCTTTTGTAGCCGGCAGGGTAACTGCATCTGAAAGCGGGCTGCGACTCAATTTCAAGCGCTTTAAAGCAGATCATCTGAAGCAGGCTGTATATGAAGTGCTGCAGGACCCGAAATATGCTGCCGCCGCCCAAAGCATGCAGCAATCTTTTACACAGGCCGGCGGAACTCCCAGGACAGCAGATCTGCTGGAAGAAATGGTGAATAGTCCATTGTCCATAGTCGATGGTCCATGGCCTACCAGGTAAAACGAGCTTTACAACCTGATACATGTATCATTGGTATAAGCTATGGAGCATGGACTATGGACCATCGACTTAACTAAACAACCAATTATGTCTAAATTCTTATTCGTAGTACCGCCTTTCTTTGGGCATATCAGTCCAACCCTCAGCGTTGGCGCCAGCTTAATCGCGCGCGGCCACCAGGTGGCATGGGTAGGTATACAGGAAATTGCCGCGGAACATGTGCCTGCAGGCGGCCGCTTTATTGTGCCTCATGCCGAACTGGAAGAACATTTACCGGAGATCCAACGGATATTGAAAAGACAGGATGATGGGCCCAACATCTCCGGCGCGGAAACACTGAAGCTGGCCCTGGAAGAAACCTATATGCCTTTCTGCCGCTTCATTATGAAAGGTTTAGAACGCATCGTAGACGAGTTCCAGCCGGATGTGATCGTCAACGACTGTATCACTTTTGCGGGCGCGATCTGTGCCTATAACAAAGGCATTCCCTATGTAACCACTACGCCGGTGCCACCGGATGTAGGCGGAGACGCGATGAGCGCTCCCAAAGTGCATGCCTGGTGGGTACGGAACATCCTGGAGCTGCAGCAATCATTCGGCATCTATGACCCTGCCGCGGTAGTGAACTCGGGAGAGCTGAACCTGGTGTTCACCTCACAGGAGTTTGCTGCTATTGCCCAGCCGCCGGCGTATATGAAATTTGTAGGACCGGTAAAGGGCCGTCCCAATAACACGCCTTTTGACTGGGAACGATTGGAAAAAGCAACTGGTCCGAAGGTATATGTATCCCTGGGCACCCTGCTGGTAGATATCCGCAAAGAGTTCTTCAGTAAGCTAATCGAAGCTTTTGCCGACCAGCCACTTACGATAGTGGCCGCCACCAACCCGGACATCTTTGAGCAATGGCCGGATAATTTCATTGTGCAGGGCTATGTGCCGCAATCGCAGGTCATCGCCAAAATGGATGCGGTGATCTGTCACGGTGGTTTCAATACCGTGAACGATACCTTTATGAACGGCTTGCCCATGCTCATCACGCCTATTGCCTATGATCATTTCCATACCGCTTCCCTGATAGAAAAAGCAGGCTGCGGCATCAAGCTGCGTTACAAACGGCTGCGGGTAAACGACCTTAAGACCGCCATGTGGGAAATACTGCGTAACCCACAGTACCGCAGTGCCGCTGAGCATATCAGGAATACTTACATCCAGGCCGGTGGTAATGACAAGGCAGTGGAATACCTGGAAACATTCGCCGCCAAAAAACGCGTGGTAGCATTCTAAAGCAATTACTTATGAAACGAAGATTACTTTTCCTCGAAAGGTTCATTTATGGGGACGGCACGGTTCCCAAGAACATCACCTTTACCGTTAAGATACGCGGCGTGATCACTGAAGACGCCCTGCGCCATGCGCTGTTAAAAGTGCAGGCCAAACACCCTTTACTCGGTGTTTCCGTGCAGGAAGATGCCAAAGGCCAGCCCTGGTTTGTAACACCAACGTCTATACCGGAAATACCATTACGTATTGTAGAACGCAGTTCTGAAGAAGACTGGATGCGGGAGTCTGAAAAGGAATGCGCGCAGCGCTTCGATATGCAGCAAGGCCCTTTGCTGCGGATGGTATGGATCCGCTCCGGCGTTGTGTCTGACCTCATCATGGTCTGCCACCATTGCATCTGCGACGGATCTTCTATTGTTACGCTCTTCCGCGAACTACTGACGCTGGTGGATCAGCCCAACCTGGAGATCGGCCATTATGAATCGTTCAACACGATAGAAGACCTGGTACCCCGCCTGATCCTGGATGATAAGAAGAACAAACGGAAAGGCCGTATTACCGCTGCATTTCTCCGCCTGTTCCTGTTCTTTGTGCCCCGAAAGAAAGACATGCCCTGGGGCAAGGATTACACCGTGCGCTGGAAGATGGATAAAGCATCTACCGCAGCCCTGATCCGGCGTTGCAAGGAACAGCGTACTACCGTGCATGCTGCCTTATGTACCGCCTTTCTCTGGGCCTTCCGCCAGGTAAAAGGAGAAAAGGCCCGCAACCAGGTCTTTTGCCCGGTGAACCTCCGCAGGTATATTACGGAGATCAAGGACGACATGCTTTTCGGTTTTGCTTCCAGCACTACCTTGTCACTGGACAAAGACCCTGCGCTGGATTTTGCTGCACAGGTAAAGAAAGTGAACACAAAGCTGTCTGAAAAACTGGAGAACCTAAAGGTATATGAGGAAATCATGATCAATGAATACTATCACCCGGTAGTGAAGAAGCTCTCACAATACCTGAGCACTGCCAGGGGCAACAATGATCTTACTTTCTCTAATATGGGGCGGCTGGATATCCCTAAACGCTTTGGTTCATTTGAAGTTGAAACCATTCATAATCCTATCCTGATCTTCAAATCGGCTAATCCAAATGGTATTATAGCCAGCACCTTTGATGAGCAAATGAACTTTTCCTTTCTCTCTAATGATGCCTACCTGTCTGAAGAAGATGCGGCCGCTATCCGGGACAAGGCCATGGAGGTATTGCTGGAAGGGAAACGGGTACCGGAGGCGCAGTTAGTATAAGGCATAACAATTGAAATAAGACAACATGCAGAGAAAACTCATTATCGGTGAAAGGATCATGTACGGAGACGGCAATACGCCGCTGAACAGCGCATTTGTAGCCAGGATACGGGGCAACATCCAATTGCATTACCTGCACCAGGCGCTGGCAAAAGTACAGGCTAAACATCCCTTATTGAGGGCCGGCGTAGCGCCCGGCAAAAAAGGCCTGCCACATTTTGTGGGCAGCGACAACACCGCCGCTATACCCGTCCGCATAGTTGAAAGACAACAGGAAGACGACTGGCAGCGCGAGTCTATGACAGAATGGGCTACTCCTTTTGATATGCGTAACGGCCCGCTTTGCCGGATGGTTTGGATACGTTCCGCAGCTGTTTCCGAACTGATGCTGGTATGCCATCACTGTATCTGCGATGGCGCTTCTGTTGCTACCTTACTGCAGGAAGTGCTTGCCGCGCTGGATCAGCCGGAGAGGGAACTGCCGCCTTATTCGTCCTTCAATGCAATAGAAGACCTGATCCCCGGCCCCTACCTGGAAAACAAAAAACTACAGCGCAAAGGCAAAAGATCCGCAATACTGGCCTGGCTCACACTATCGCTTGTACTATGGCGGAAGAAGCAACCTAGTAAAGGAAAAGATTACCTGCTGCACTGGAAACTGGACAGGGAGGAATCTGCCGAATTTGTAAAGCGTTGCAAGGCCGAAGGCACCAGTGTGCATGCTGCCTTGTGTATAGCATTGCTGCGCGCCTTCCAGGAAGTGCAGGGCAGCCGCGCGCGCAATAAGGTAATCACGCCAGTGGATATACGCCGGTTCATAGATGCTATCAAACCTGATATGCTATTTGCCTATGCGCCCACTGTGAACCTTTCGCTTGACCAGGAAGCCCCGGTAACAGCGCGTAGCTTCTGGGTACAGGCCTACCAGCTCAAAGAAGAGCTAAGGGAAAAAATAGAAGAGCTGAATGTTTTCATGCAACTGATGATCGGCGAATACATACACGCTTCGCTGAAACTGCTGATAAAATTATTGAAGGTGACCAATGGCAACCATGATGTAACCTTCTCGAATATGGGACGGCTGAATATACCGGAACGCTACCAGCACTTTGAAGTGGAAACGATCATCAGTCCAACGGTTGCTTTTCCCTGGCGTAACCCCAATACGCTGGTGACTACTACCTTCCGCGGACAAATGGACTTTGTGTTCATGTCTAATGATGCTTTCCTGCCTTATGAAGAGGCGCTGGCCATTAAAGCAGCTGCTATGCAGACGGTCAAAAAAGAATCAGTTGGCAGTGGGCAGTTAGTTGATGGTTGATAGTTAACAGTTGATAGTTGACAGTTGTCAGTTGACAGTTGACAGTTGTCAATGGGCAGTTAGGACTACTACTTTGTTTGCTACTGACTGACAACTGTCAACTGACAACTGACAACTGTCAACTTCCCACAGTCAACTGTTAAATGAGCACTTGTTCTACTATAAAAAAAAATTGAAATAGAAGATATTTTTGAAACATTATAAATAATGTTTATACCTATATGAATATACGAAAATCATATAGGGATAAAAATTTTTTTTTGTAAAAACACCCGCTCTATATTCGGCTCGCATTTTTGAAACCACCATTATTCACCCCCAAACTTGTAACACCATGAAACAAGCAAGCACACCCAAACGGCAGCTGAAGCTGAATTCCGAAGTAATCACCCAGCTGAATTCTACAGGCGGCGGCAGTAGCTCCAAATGTGGCGGCGGTGGTGGATCACTCCTTCTTTGCACGATTGTGTGCAACTCCGTAGTTTGCTCTGTGCTCTGCGGTTGTGGTTGCTAAGCGAGCCGCTGGCAACCGGGAACTCCATTACAACCCGGAATAGCCTACAGTGGCTATTCCGGGCTATTTCCACGTTTCAATATACACATGTACCAACCAGTAAATGCCATCCACCGAAAGCTGGAGGAGATTGCCAACTTGCTGAGTGCACAAACTTCTTCATCCGATATTTCCCTCACGGGCGGAGACGCAGGCAGGGCTTTGTTCCTGCTGTACTACTACAAACTCAGCGGCGATGAGCGATACCTCGACAAGGCTATTGAGCTGATGGATGATCTTCTTGTAAACATTACACAATTTGATTGTGATCCTTCTTTTGCCGGCGGACTGGCAGGCGTTGGATGGCTGCTGCATCATGCGGTAGACAACCACTTCCTGGATGCCGATGTACATCTCCTGTTGGGAAAGATGGATATTGCGCTGTACCAGTGGATGATGAACGAAATGCAGCGGGGCAATTATGACTACCTCTACGGCGCTACAGGTGTGGCTTTATACTTTCTCCGCAAAGCTGCCACAGATGAGCAATACACCAGGTGCCTGGCTAACTTTGTGCGCACGCTGGCAGCACAGGCCATTGCTGAGCAGGAAATGATCAAATGGAAAGCGTTTATACTACATGAAGGCATGTACGGGCCTAACGCCTGTGGAGATACGTACAACCTGGGCCTGTCTCACGGCATTCCCAGCATCATTGCCTTCCTGGTAAAAGCCAGCCGGCAGCCTGCACTGGCGGCACAATGCAATGAGTTGGTAGAAAAGGGCTGTCGCTTTCTGCAACATCATATGCGCCCACCGGAAGCATACGGCAGTTATTTCGGTTACCTGGTCAATAGTGAAGGGGAACAAACACCTGCATCCAGGCTGGCCTGGTGCTACGGCGATCTTGGCATATGCACCACGTTATGGCAGGCCGGTGAAGCGCTGCAGCAGGAAAACATCAAGGCAGCAGCGCTGGAAATAGCGAGGTTCAATGCGCTTAAACGCGACCTTGCCGCCGGCAATGTACAGGACGCGTGCTTCTGTCATGGCACCAGCGGCATTGCGCATATCTACCACAAAATGCATCAGCATACCGGTGATCCGCTATTCAGTGAAGCCGCCGGTTTCTGGTATGAAAAGACACTGGCGATGGCTACGTTCGAAGACGGCCTTGCCGGTTATAAAACATTCGTTGGTACCGACCCTGCCAACGGCGAGTGGCATAATGTGCCCGGCCTGCTGGAAGGTGTGTCCGGTATCGGTTTGTCGCTGATCTCCGCTGTGGCCGGCTTTGAGCCGACCTGGGATGAAGCCTTGTTGTTGTCCTGAAAGTCCACGGTCCATGGTCAATGGTCCATAGACTATAACTTATTTGCCTAACATTGACGCCAACTATTATCATGACGACAAGAGATTTGAATAACAGGATAAGCCATGGACCATCGACTATGGACCATGGACTATCCTACGCCTGTGATTTTTTTGTATTACGCAGCCCCATGCTCCCCTATCAAACGGTGATTGATCTGTACCGTTACGATAACCTGCTGGACCATTACAACTCCGACATGGTACAGGAAGCCTTGTATATCGCGTCTCCGGTGTTGTATAATGCATTCATGAAGTACAAAAGCGGGACCGTGCAGCAGCCAAGGGAAATACGCAAAGTAAGCACCGCATTATGGCAATATCTGGTCAGGATGAGCACACGATGCACTCCCTTCGGCATCTTTTCCGGATGTGCGGTAGGTTCCTTCGGGAGGACGACCCGAATGGAACTGCCTGCCATCCGGGATATCAGGCGGCACATGCGCCTGGATATGGATTATCTCTGCAAACTGGCCGACTTTGTAGCCGGTCATAACAGTATACAAACACAGCTTATCTACTACCCCAATTCCAGCCTGTACAAATACGGACGGCAATGGAGGTATGCCCGTTACAATTACCAGGGCGATGTGCGCATTTATGACCTGGTAAAAGTGGAGATGACGCCCGTACTCAACAAAGTGATCAAAATAGCTGGCCGTGGCTGCTCCTTCAGGGACCTGACAGAAGTGATCACCGCGTATGATGTTACAGCAGCAGAAGCGGCGGCTTACCTGTTGCAGCTCATCGATGCACAGATCCTGAAAAGCGAGCTGGAAGCCAATGTATCCGGCAATGAATTCACGCAGGAGCTGATCTCCAGGCTGCAGCAATACCAGCATACGGAAGCGCTGGTACAAGTGTTGAATTATACGCAGCAGCAAATGCAGTATATCAACCATGCGCCAGGTATCAGTGCTTACCAGCACATCAGGTCCTGCCTTGCTGAACTGCCTGTCAGCATCGACGAAAGCAGGCTATTCCAGGTAGACACGGTAAAGCATACCATTCATAACCAGCTTTCATCCCTTGTTAGCGATGACATTAAAGAAGCGCTTTTCATCCTGGCATGCCTGAATAATGAACAGCACGGGCAAAGTAAACTGGAAACATTCAAACGCGCCTTCGAAGAACGCTATGGAACACAGGCAGTGCCGCTGACAACTGCCCTGGATGTGGAAAACGGTATCGGCTACCAGCATGCGTTGGATGCTGCTGATCGCTATAAAGACGAAAAGCCTGGCAGAAAGGCTGACCTGGAGCAAGAGCCGAAAACCGCCTTTCTCTTCCAAAAATACCGCCAGGCCATTGCCGCCGGCGCCACAGAGATCGTCATCAGCAAGGAAGAAGCAGCACAATTCCCACCTGATCCCAATAGGATGCCGGATGCCATTGATACGGTATTTAACCTGTACAAAGGCGATACACCGGAACAGCCCCTGATCAGGTTTATCGGCGCCTCTCCTGCTGCTGCCAAGCTGCTGGCACGATTCTGTCATGCAGATGAAACGCTGTCGCAGAAAGTAAAGGAACTGGTACAACAGGAAGAAGCGCTGTACCCGGATAAGATATTTGCAGAAGTGCTGCACCTGCCGCAGGCCAAAGTGGGCAACATCCTGTCGCGCCCCCACCTGCGGAAGTATGAGATACCCTACCTGTGCCGCTCTACACTGCCGGCCAGGTACCAGATCCCTTTGCATGACCTTTACCTCCAACTGCAGGAAAACAGGCTGGTGCTCCTGTCAAAACGTTTAGGCAAGGAAGTGGTGCCGCAGCTTACTTCGGCGCATAATTTTGTGCACGATAGCCTGCCGGTATACCACTTTCTTTCCAGCCTGTCTTTACAGGGCAAATGCGCTAACCTGGCCTGGGACTGGGGATTCCTTTCCACGGAACCTTTCCTGCCCAGGGTACGATATAAAAATGTGATACTGAAGCCTGCTACCTGGAATATCAACAGCCGGCAGCTCAACAACCTTCGCCCGGAGCATTTTGCGGGCGTAAAAGCAAACCTAGGGCTACCCGACCACGTATTGCTAGTTGAAGGAGACAATGAGCTGCTGCTGGACCTTTGCACCCCGATGGGCATACAACTACTGCTGGATGCCGCCAAACAGCAAGCTCACATCATACTGTACGAATCGCTGGCTACGCCCGATAACCTGCTGGTAGAAAGCGCCGCGGGTAAAATGACCAACGAGATCATTATTCCCTTTGTGCGACAGGCTACTCATACAACGCCTGCCATAGCGCCCCGTAAGCGTAAACAGCATGCTTCCCGGCAGATAGAACGGTATTTCCCGCCGGGCACGGCCTGGATGTATTACAAGATCTATGTTGGTAAGAACACTGCCGATGAGATCATCCGGGATATCCTCTACCCTTTTGCACAAAGAATGCAACGGCAAAAGGTGATAGACCGGTGGTTCTTTATCCGCTACGAAGACCCGCATCATCATATACGGGTACGCTTTCACCTGCGGGACGACGATAATCCCCTATTGTTATGGGCATTTAAACAGGCCATACTACCGGCCTTTAAACAAGGCCTCATCTACCGCCTGCAGATGGATACCTATGAGCGTGAACTGGAGCGTTACGGAGCGGATACTATTGATCTTACGGAATCTTTATTCCACGTACAATGCAACTGTATCAGCGAGCTCTTATTACAGTTACACCGGCAACGCAATAAGCAATACAGCAACATGGCCGGGATGATGTGGATAGATGGTATGATGAGCGCCTTACACTATAACGCCGCCGAAAAACTGGATTTCTATAAACGCAATTTTGAGGGCTTTACAACAGAGTTCAACTATCATAACAATAAAGACCAACGGGAGCGGATGAATGAAGATTACCGCGCAAATACCACGTTGATCGCGCAATGTTTACAGCATAGTTGTGAAGCAACTGAAAATATATCCTTCATCATTAAGCGTTACTTACCGCATGCTGCCAGGCTTACAGCGATCATACGCAAACAGTTTGAAGACAAGGGCCAGCATTATGATTATGCCCTGCGCAGCCACCTCCACATGTTCATGAACAGCCTGATGCCTGCACAGCAGCGATGGGAAGAGTTCCGGGTATATTTTTACCTGCTGCGGTACTATACATCGCAACTGGCGCGCTTATCTAAGAAGGCGGCTGTTAACATTTCTATTAACGAGTGATTTACTAATAAAAAAATAAGATGTGCGAAATTAGTGTTGACATTAAATGAATTTTCCTATTTTATCAGGGGGCTGGATATCCATCCGGCCTTTATTTTTTTCTTCCCCATTAACATCGGATTAGCTTCTCCCCGTTTTTATGTACCTAATTTTACCCGGGATTTTTTAATATCTTATTTTGAGGAATAAGGGATAGACCCTGCTCGTCTGCGCGGGGTTTTTTATTGCAAACATTCCTCCCCTCCTGGTACCTGTTGCCACAACATAGCCCCCACATGCATTCAAACAGTAATTTGTATCTTGCCGCATGAATTCTTCATCCGCCTTGATAAGAATATTATTCATTATTGTTAGCTTTCTGCTCTGTACATCTACTCTCAGCCACGCACAGCAACTTCTTAAGAAACCGGTTGTTGTCAGCGTAAAACGCCAGCCCGTGCTGGTGGTACTGAATGAACTGAGCCGGCAGGGAAAATTCTACTTTTCCTACACCAGCGATGTAGTGAGAAACGACAGCCTGGTTACCGTTTCTGCCCAACATAAAACTGTTAAACAGGTACTGGACATGCTATTTGGCAACAGCCGCCAGTACCGCGAAATAGGCGACCATATCATTATCCAGCATGTTACGCCTGATCTGTCGCGCACTTATACCGTTAGCGGTTATGTAAGAGACCGCGCTAATGGCACTTCCATTGCCAATGCCACCGTGTATGAAAAACAGCAGTTCATCTCTACCTTAACAAATGACGATGGCTTTTTCCGCCTGCGCTTAAAAAGCACGGAACGATATATCACCGCTATCACCGTCAGTAAAGACCTTTACCGCGATACCACTCTTACCGTGCATCCGGGCATAGACCAGGAGATGCCTACCATTACCATCCGCCCGGCTGAACCGGTCAACCTGGCGCCCGTAGATATCGGCGTGGACAAAACATGGCTGGGCAAGTTCTTCCTCTCCTCCAAACAGCGCATGCAAAGTATCAACCTGAAAGGCTTCTTTGCAGACAAGCCTTTCCAGTATTCCATTGTGCCTGGCCTAGGTACCCATGGCCATATGGATGGACAGGTGATCAATAAATTCTCCTTAAACCTGATAGGCGGATATGCAGCCGGACTGAACGGCTTTGAGCTGGGCAGCGTATTCAATATTGATAAGAAGGAGGCCAAGGGTTTCCAGGCAGCCGGTGTATTCAATATGGTAGGCGGCCAGGTAAAAGGCATGCAGATAGCCGGCGTCCACAATATGGTGCTGGATACTTTAAAGGGATTCCAGGCCGCAGGCGCCTTTAATATTGTAGAAGGGAAGGTAAAAGGTGCACAGCTGGCAGGCGTCTTCAACCTGGCCAGGGACAGTATGCAGGGCCTCCAGGCCGCGGGCGCATTCAACATGGTGCACGGCCCGGTACGGGGCACACAGCTGGCAGGCGCCTTCAATTACACCGATTCCATTCAGCAGGGTTTCCAGGCGGCCGGCGGCGGTAATATCAGCACCGGCGATGTGGAAGGCGTACAAGTGGCCGGTGGCTTTAACTATGCCCGCCACCTGAAGGGCGTACAGATCGGGGTGGTGAATATTGCAGATACCTCTTCCGGTGTGAGCATCGGCCTTATCAATATCATTAAAAAAGGCGGCTATTACAAGCTGGCTGTTTCTGCCAATGAGCTCACCCCGTGGAATATGGCCGTTAAAACAGGTACTCCAAAGTTCTACGGCATCCTGTTGGCCGGCATCAATACCGAACATACCCGGAAGATCCTGACCTTCGGCTACGGCTTTGGGCGCGACTGGCCCCTGTACCAGCGCTTATCCCTTACTACAGAATTTACTTCGCAGAATGTATACCTGGGCGATTGGGAACATCTGTCGCTCTTAATGCGTGTACTGCCCTCCCTGAACTACCGCTTTGGAAAATTCCTGACCGTTTTTGCAGGACCGGCAGTATCCATTTATCAACTGCAGGAGGCCCAGCCTAAAACAGGCTACCGCCAGGAGAAGCCCGGCGCCATCGGATGGCAGGCAGGGATCAGCATCTTTTAATGCCCAAAAGGAAGTATATTACTTATTATTCAACCGTCTATTCACTGCTCATGAGAACACCACTAATCATCGCAGCCTTTGCGCTGCTCTTCCCTGCCTATGTATGGGCACAGGAAGAACCCGTGGACATGGAGATGATGCAAAAGATAAGGACCGAAGCCTTGCAGCATTCCCAGATCCCCATGATCGCCCATTACCTCACAGATGTATCCGGCCCCCGTTTAACCAATTCCCCTGGGTATTTTCGTGCGGCTAACTGGGTCGTACAAACGTTAAAACAGTGGGGACTGCAAAAAGCTACGCTGGAGCCCTGGGGGGAATTCGGCAAGGGATGGAGCAGCACCACTTCCTATATCGCGCTGAAAACACCCTATTATCAGCCACTGATCGCTTACCCGCGGGCATGGACCATCGGCACCAAAGGGCCGGTAACTGCGCCGGTGATCATGCTGGATACTTTGTCTGAAGCAGCTATAGACCAGGCCGGCGATGCCGTCAAAGGCAGCGTTGTGATCATTCGCCCAAAGGATACGGTCCTTGCATCTTCGTTCAAGGCCTATGCTACCCGCTACCCGGACACTACCAACTTCAGTGAGCTGAAGGACAAATTCATGTTTCCCCGCAGCGCGATAGCGCCGTATAAAGAAATGTATAAGAAGATCTATGCAGTGAGAGAGTACCTGGCAGCCAAAGGCGCGGTGGCCCTGCTGAACGCATCTGTAAATGGCAGAGATGGTACACTCTTCGTGGAGGGCAGAATGTATTATGCCAAAGGCTACAATTCGCCCCTACCGGAAGTCACGATCTCTATTGAAGATATGCTGCGCATTGCGCGTCTCGAACGCTCTTCACAACCTGTAACACTGGAGATGAATTTCCAGAGCAAATGGGACTCTACCGACACCCGGGGCTATAACGTGGTAGGCGAAATACCGGGCACTGATAAAAAATTAAAAGAACAGCTGGTCATCATCGGCGGCCACCTGGACTCCTGGCACAGCGGCACCGGCGCTACCGACGATGGTGCAGGCTGTATTGTGATGATGGAAGTGATGCGCATCCTGCAATCATTGGGCGTACAACCCAAACGGACGATCCGCATTGCCTTATGGGGAGGAGAAGAACAGGGATTGTTAGGCTCCTTCGGTTATGTAAAGAAACACTACGGGGATCCCCTGGATATGAAACTTTCGCCGGAACAAAAGAACGTGTCCGCCTACTATAACCTGGATAACGGATCCGGCAAAATCAGGGGCATTTACCTGCAGAATAATGATTCTGCAGGACCTATCTTCCGCAGCTGGCTGCAACCTTTTGCAGACCTGGGCGCTACCGGTATCACCCGTAGCAATACCGGCTCAACCGACCACCTTTCATTTGACGCAGTAGGCATTCCAGGCTTCCAGTTCATACAGGACCCGCTGGAATATGAAACCAGGACGCATCACAGCAATATGGACACTTACGATCACCTGCAGATAGCAGACCTGCAGCAGGCCGCTGCCGTTATCGCCGGCTTTGTGTACAACACTGCCATGCGCAAAGACATGCTGCCGCGCAAGCCATTGACGCAGCCGGAACGTTTTCTGTTTGACCTTGATTTTAAGCTATAGCGTTTAGGCGATACGGTTATTATTGACCTGTCTGGCAGAGGACGGGTCTGTCTGGTAAGTAAGGACAGATCCGTCCTTTAGTATTTCTACCACCCGGTATCCTTTGTAAGCCGTGCCCCAGGTGCCTGCAACGTGGGCATCCCAGAAATAATATTTCCCGTCTTTTTCCCGCATGCCGTCCTCGTCGTGGTCATGGCCGTGGAAAACTGCTTTCAGGTTTTGCTGACGGCTGAACAGCTCCACGATATCCGGCCGGTCTATCCCGTATTTGGTCCATTTCATAGGGGTGATATGCATGAACACAAAAAGGTGTGGATGAGATTTATATTGATCCAGCAATGCTTTGGTGCGGTCCAGGTCAGGACCGGTGTACACGCCCTTTATATCGGCGGTGTTCAGTATAATAAAGCCGGTATCTTTCTTTGTGAAACCATGATCGAAAGGCATACCCCATACCTGCTGCCAATGTGATTCTTCTGTCATATCGTGATTGCCGTGCGAAACATAGTAGGGCACCTTCAGGCGGTCCCAGGCTTTCTTGGCTTCCGGCAGAAAAGCGGGATCGTTATGGAAGATATCGCCGTTCACCATCACGAAATCCAGTCCCCTGTCTTTTGCCTCTGCATTCAGCCAGTTGGTCATTTCTTCATGGCGCTGTGCATAATCGGATTTCGGTTCACCGTAGTGTCCATCGGATGCCAGGGCAAAGCGCAGCTTCACTGCTTTTTTTGAAGGCAATGTAAAATCAGCGGGCATAAAGGCGGGCAGCGCATTGCCCATGCCCAGCAGGATCACGCTCTTAATGCTGTTTTGCAGAAAACGCCTGCGGGAAAGTGTCATACAGAATAGGTTGATGTTATACGAACAGATGCAATATCAGTACTCCTGCCAGGCCCACAACTGAAACGATGGTTTCCATTACCGACCAGGAACGGAAAGTATCTTTCAATGACAAGTTAAAATATTCTTTGAACAACCAGAAACCGGCGTCGTTCACATGCGAAAAGAAGAGGCTGCCGGCGCCGATGGACAATACCATGAGGCTGGGATCTACATGCAGCTGTCCCACCATGGGCGCCAGGATACCGGCGGTGGTCAGGCCTGCTACGGTGGCAGAGCCCAGCGCTACGCGGATCAATGCTGCGATGAGCCAGCCCAGCACCAGGGGCTGGATATGCCAGTCCTGCAACACCGCCGCTATCTGTGTGCTCACGCCGCTGTCTATAAACACCTGCTTCAGGATGCCGGCGCCGCTCACAATGAGGAGCACCATCGCCACATCCTTCACCGCTTCTCCATAGATGTTCATCACCTTTTGCATGGTCATGCCCATACCGGTGCCCAGGCTGAAAGTCGCAATGGTGACGGTGAGCATCATCACTATACCCGGCTCGCCAATAAAGGTGAGGAAGTTCTTTACCGGGCCATCGCCCGGCATCATGTAGAGCAGAATGGTAGTAATGATCAGCATTACCACCGGCAAGAGAGAGGATAAAAAGCTATTGAATGTGCCCGGCAGCTCACTGGTGGGCCTGGGCGGTACATTGAAACTTTCCAGCGGCTTCGCCTCGATCTGCTTCAGTGTTTTCGAAAACACCGGGCCCGCGAGGATCACCGCAGGAATGGCCACTATCACTCCATAGATCAGCGTAAGGCCCATATTGGCATGAAACTGTCCAACCAATGCTGCCGGCGCCGGATGCGGCGGTAAAAAGCCATGCGTTACGGAGAGTGATGCCAGCATGGGTAAACCGATATAAACAGCCGGGAATTTATACTGGTAAGCCACGGAGAAGATCAGGGGAATGATCAGCACAAAGCCTACATTGTAGAACAGGGGAATACCGATGATAAAGCCGGTGAGCATCAACGCCCAGTGAATGTATTTTTCACCGAAGGTTTTCATTAACACCCGCGCAATACGCTGCGCCGCGCCGCTTTCGGCCACCAGCTTACCCAGCATGGCGCCCAGCACGATCACCACTACCAAAGACCCTAAAGTATCACCAATGCCCTTGTAAATTGTTTGCGGAACCTTGTTCAAAGGAATGCCCAGCAGCAAACCGGTGGCGATAGACACTACCAGGAAAGCCAGGAAGGCATTCACCTTTCCCCAGGAGATGAGTAATATCAGGCAAACAATACATAGGAAGATGATCAATAAGGTCATAAAAAATAAATGATTTGAGATTTGAAGTTCGAGGTTTGAGGTTTGAAGTTTGAAGTTTGAAGTTTGTTAAAGGTTAAAAGTTCCGAACAAGTGTGTTTGCCTGGTTAGCATACTCGTCATGAACATCGAACCTCGAACGAACCTCAAACTTCAAACTTCAAACCTCAAACTTCAAACCTCAAACAGTTTTTAATGTGAATCCCTGGTTACTTCAGATCCTGAATTACCGGTGAGGAAATCAAAGTCGGCGCCTTTATCTGCCTGCAGCACATGCTTTACATAGAGGCTCACGTATCCCCTGTCTGTTGGTATTTCCAGTTTCTTCCAGCGTTTCCTGCGCAGTTCAAGTACATCTGATGGCACGTCCAGGTGCAGGCGGCGACCTGCTACGTCCAGCTCGATCATGTCGCCATTCTCTACCAGGGCCAGGTTGCCACCGATGGCAGATTCGGGTGAAACGTGCAGTACCACGGTGCCGTAGGCGGTGCCGCTCATCCTGCCGTCAGAGATCCTCACCATATCGGTAATGCCTTTGTCCAGCAGCTTTTTGGGCAGGGCCATATTGCCTACTTCCGGCATGCCGGGATAGCCAACGGGGCCTACGTTTTTCAGCACCATAACGCAGGTTTCGTCTATATCCAGTGCCGGATCATCTATACGCGCGTGATAATCTTCTATTGTTTCGAATACAACGGCCCTTCCGCGATGCTGCATCAGTGCCGGTGTAGCGGCAGAGGGTTTTATTACGGCGCCGTTCTCCGCCAGGTTGCCTTTCAATACGGCGATACCGGCCTCTTTGATCAGGGGATCGCTGTAGGGGTAGATCACGTCGCGGTTATAACAGCTGCAGGTATCTTCGATATTCTCTGCATGCGTTTTACCGCTTACAGTGATCGTGTCCATATGCAGGTGCTCGCGCATTTCATTAATGATCACCGGCAGACCGCCTGCGTAATAAAAGTCCTCCATCAGGAATTTACCGGAGGGCATCAGGTTGAGCAAGAGGGGCACATGGCTGCCCAGGCGATCAAAATCCTCCAGGTTGAGCTCTACGCCTACCCTGCCTGCAATCGCCGTCAGGTGTATGATAAAATTGGAAGAACCGCCCACTGCAGCATTCACTTTGATAGCGTTTTCAAAAGCCTGGCGGGTGAGTATTTTAGACATTTTCAGGTCTTCTTTCACCATCTCCACGATCCTTCTGCCGGATAAATGGGCCAGCACTTTCTTCCGGGAGTCTACCGCGGGAATGGCTGCTGCACCGGAGAGCGACATACCCAGCGATTCCACCATACAGGCCATGGTAGAGGCGGTGCCCATGGTCATGCAATGGCCCGCGCTGCGGGACATACAGCTTTCAGCAAACAGGTAATCCTTCGGCGTCATCTTCCCTGTTTTCATATCGTCGGCAAATTTCCATACGTGGGTGCCTGAGCCGATCTGTTGTCCCTGGAAGCGGCCATTCAGCATGGGCCCGCCCGGAACAACGATGGTGGGCAGGTCTACGCTGGCCGCGCCCATTAAAGTGGAAGGCGTGGTCTTATCGCAGCCCGTGAGGAGCACCACTCCGTCTACAGGATTGCCCCTGATGGATTCTTCCGCATCCATGCTGGCCAGGTTCCTGAACAGCATGGCGGTGGGCTTCAGCAAAGTTTCGCCCAGTGACATGATCGGAAATTCTACGGGAAAACCGCCTGCTTCGTAAACGCCGCGCTTCACTACTTCTGCAATGTCGCGCAGGTGGGCGTTACAGGGCGTGAGCTCTGACCAGGTATTACAGATACCGATCACCGGGCGGCCGTCAAAAAGATCTTCGGGGAAGCCCTGGTTCTTCATCCAGCTCCTGTAGATGAAACCCATCTTGTCTTTCTTCCCAAACCAGTTAGTGCTTCTGAACGTGGACATGGTATAATTTTTATTTGTATGATTAACACCTTAAAGTGACAACTTACAAAAAATTTATCACAGGTTGTAATACTTCCGGATCATCCGCTCGTAGGACCGCTCCGGCAGGTATTTCTTCAGGATCACGGATAATTTTTCGATCGGCTTGCCCATACGGTAATAGCGTTTTACATACCTGCTGTTGATGATCTTTTCAATAAGGGGAGGGAATATACCGGGGGATGATCCATGATCGATGCTGGCGTCTATCGCTGCATATCCTCTTTCAAAACTGTCTTTATACGGCGAGCCTTCCGGCAGCCTTGTTTTTATACGGTGCGCATTGATCCCGGTATGTACGGCGCCGGGCTGCAGGCAACAGGCCTGTATACCATAGGCGGCCACCTCCAGGCGCAAGGCTTCTGTAAAGCGGTCTACCGCTGCTTTGCTGCCGCTGTAGATGCCCCTGAAAGGCAATCCCATTTCAGATCCGATGGAGCTGATGTTGATGATGAGCCCCTGACCGGCTTTGCGCATGTGCGGCAATACGGCCTGGCAGGTGCGTACAACACCGAATACATTGGTATCAAAGATCTGCTGTACATCGGCCAATGCCAGGTGCTCGGTGACGCCTGCAATACTCAGGCCTGCGTTGTTGATCAGCACATCTATACGGGATTCCTGCTGCAGCACGGTATTTACCGCCTGCTGCACACTGGCTCCGCTGCCAACATCCATTTGCAGGGCGGTAAAAGACTGCGTCCCGGCCTGTATGTTCCGGGACGCACCGTATACTTTGTATCCTTTTCCTGATAAATAATTACCGATGGCAGCGCCTAAGCCTGCAGACGCGCCGGTAATGAGTACTACCTTTGACATGGAAAATCAGCTATTGGCTGTTAGCTATTGGCTGTTAGCAAATGACTGTCAGCTAAAAGCTAACGGCTGGCAACTAACAACCGTTGGTTATAATTATCATAGGTGGCCACCAGGTCTCTGAACAGTTCAGACAGCCGTTCCCACCTGCCTTCTTCTATCAGCTTCTGGGGGAACAGCTGGCTGCCTAGGCCCACTCCGGCGGCGCCTGCCTTCATGAACTCTGTCAGGTTATCCAGGTTGATACCACCTGTAGGCAGCAGTTTCAGGTAATTCATCGGCGCCAGGATCTCTTTTATATACGAGGCGCCCAGTTTAGTAGCGGGGAACACCTTGACCATAGTAGCGCCCAGGTGCCAGGCTTTATATATTTCCGTGGGAGAATAAGCACCCGGGAAGACGGGGATCTGCTGTTGCACGCAGGCCTTAATCACATCTTCCTGCAGGATGGGCGTGACGATGAACTGCGCACCGGCATCCAGCGCCTTGTCCAGGTCTTCTAGGGTGCATACCGTCCCCGCCCCGATATTCAGCTTCCCATCAAAATCCTGTGCCAGGCGGGTAATGGTGGTAAGGGCCTCGTCTGAGTTCATGGTCACTTCCAGGTTAGTGAGCCCGGCATCCGCATAATAGCGGGCCAGTATGGGTACGGTCAGCGGCGGCACATTGCGTAATATGCCTACGATGGGTATCCTGTCGAATAGTTCACGTGAGAATTTACTAGGCATGGTGTTGTACTGTTAGGTGATTGAATATAGAATACTGTCCTCTGATTACGGCTTCTTCGACCCATTGTGCCGGTAAAACGGTGCTGCGTTGCATCAGTCCCAGTACGTCTAACGCTGTTGCATACTGTTTTTCCAGGTGCGCGCCACCGCACAGGTAAATATGCCCGCCGGCTGCTGTTAATGATTGCAGCTCTGCGCCAATGAGCAGGCCACTGAGATAGTCCAGGTTTTCTGTTTTCGTAAGCCGGCCAAACAACTGGTTGGTTCTTACCCCGAAAGCAGTGTGCAGCAGGTTGCCGGTAGCACCGGCGGCAATGCCGTCTTTAAAGCTGCTGTTCAGCGCGGGCTGTGAAGCTGCTTCGGGCGCTGCTACTGCATCCTTTAAAATGCTGTGCCGCCGTAGCAGGTCAAACAGCTCACCGGTCATAAAGGTCTGGAAGTCTTTCACTTCTCCGTTCTTTACCTGTATATGTTTGGAATGGGTGCCGGGAAAAATAAAGGTGCCCTCCGTAGCTGCGTTGGCGTTACCTGCAATACATCCGATCAGCTGGGTCTCTTCTCCCCTCATTACATCGTCTGCGCTGCGTATACCGGAGATCAGGAGCACGTCATGAGGCAGGTAGGCATTGGCAGGCTCCAGGTGGGTCAGCACACCGCGGCCGTCTGTGGCAAAAGGCAGACTGCCATAGGGCAGTTCCATCATACCAATGGAGGAGGAAGCCATGCCTGAGATGATCAGCGGAATACCTCCCGGTAAGCGACCGGCCTGCTGCTCAATGCTTTGGAGAGCGGCTTTGATCTTGTCCAGGTAAAAATGCCAGCGTTGGAGGGGGCCCTGCAGGCCGGCGCTTTGCCAGGCCTGCCAGGTGGCGGCAATACCACTGCCGGCGCGTTCGGCCGCAATGGTGGTCAGCGTAGGGGCTTGTACCAGTCTTAACCGGAAGGAGGAAGTGCCCCAATCGCAGCTCAGGAATTTGTCCATGCCTTTAATTTAGGAATTTTTACTTATTTTTCCGCCGCCAACTCTATATCGCATGTCCCTAAACTTTAAGGCAATCCCCAGCGTTGCTTTTACCTATGTTGTACTTTTTGTGACCCTCTTACTGAGCGTTTCTGCCCGGGCGCAGCTAAAAGCCGATTTTAGCCCCAGTAAGCCAAGCGATTGCGAAAGCCTGATCACTAAATTCAATGATAATTCCACCGGTAATCCTGTTTCCTGGCAATGGAACCTGGGTAACGGCGCCAGCTCTACGCAGCAAAGCCCCAGTGCTTCCTATACAGCGCCGGGCACCTATAAGGTGACGCTGACAGTGAAGGATGCCGCAGGCAACAGCAGCTCCATGGAAAAGAGCGTTACCGTTTGGGACAAGCCAAAGCCTGATTTCACCGCTAGTCCGGCCAAAGGCTGTATACCCTTTGACGTTACTTTTACGGACAAGTCAAACCCGGTGAATGGTACTATCAGCACCTACACCTGGGATTTCGGGGATGGCGCTACCGGTTCGGGCGCCAATCCGGTGCATACTTACAACAATGTTCTGTCGCCAACTGTTACGCTGACCGTCACAAACAGTAACGGCTGCACGGCGTCAAAATCGCTCAGCAATATAGTGGATGCGTCAGCCTCACTGAATGCCAATTTCAATGTATCTGACCAATATCTTTGTAAGGCTCCCGGTGCGGTAACCATTACCAATACCTCCACGGGTCCCGGCAACCTTACCTATAAATGGGATTTTGGCGATGGCAGTACTGCCGCCGGCGCTGCTCCCGCTGCCCATACCTATACCAAAGGAGGCGTTTACCAGGTTAAGCTGACCCTTACCAGTGATAAAGGATGTACTGCTACCAAGACTTCCGCAGATATCAATGTGGCTAACTTTAAATCAGATTTCCAGTTGCCGGCCAGCATTTGTGCAGACGTTTCCAACACGCGGTTCAATGCAACCAACGATCCAAAGGCCAACAGCGTTACCTGGAGCACAGATTTGGGTTACATCTATCCCTATGGTGAATCTGTTTATTTCGATCCTTCCGGCCCGGGGACCGCAAAAGTGACTATGATCGCTAATTACGGCACTTGCCAGGAGACAGTTACCAAGGATTTCGTGGTGAAACCTGTACCACAGGCAAGATTTGTGAGCGACCGGCAATTTGCCTGCGACGTGCCGGTCACCGTAAAGCTGACAGACCAATCAACGGGCGCCACCAGCTGGAGCTGGAGCTTTGGCAACGGGCAATCCTCCACGCAGCAAAACCCTTCCGTCACTTACAACAGCCTGGGGAATTACCTGGTAAACCTCACTGCCAGCAATAGTGTTGGTTGCTCCAGCTCCTGGAGCAGCTATGTAAATGTTCAAAAACCATCTGTTGGTATCTTCACCTCAGGCCCCAGTACCGGCTGTGAAGGACTCACTACCAGTTTTTACGCCGATATTACCGGTGGCGACGTTATTGCCGGCTATGAATGGGACTTTGGCGACGGTAGCCCCGCTTCAGCAGCAGCCACGCCTTCGCATACCTACAACAAGGCAGGTGAATTCCGTGTAACCCTTAACTATACAACAGCCAATGGTTGTAAGGGGACGCAGATGCTCTATTCCGTCCAGGTATATAAAAAGCCGGCTCCTGATTTCTCATCACCGGAAGCACCCCAGGTCTGCGGCAACAACTGGGTACATTTCAACGGCATTACAGATGTGGGCTCCTACTGGAGCTGGGATTTCGGCGATGGCGCTACTGATTATGCCAGTACACAAAGTACGGCGCATAGCTACCGGGAGCCAGGGACCTATACGGTGACATTGACCGTTTCAAATGGCCTTGCCTGTGCTACAACAATCACCAAAACAGCATACATCAAAGCGGTGGAACCTTTTCCGCGCTTTAGCGTGCAGCCTGTCGACTGTGAGCACCGTACAGAGATCGGCTTTGATGAAAACTCGCTGGGCGCCATCAGCAGCTGGAAATGGAACTGGGGAGACGGAAAGGAAGATACCTACACTACAAAAACAAGCCCTGTCAAACATAAATATGACAGAACAGGTATGTACCTGGTAAAGCTGACGGTCACAGATGGGACCTGTACCAGTACAGACTCGGTGAACATTAATGTGTACGCACCATCGCCCATCACGATCAGCACAGACAAAACAAGCCTGTGCAGCAACGAAACACTCAAAGCCAGCATCATTTCTATCGACAAAACACTATATAATTCGTACAACTACTGGTTCTCTTCAGACGGCACCTCCGGCAGCTGGTATTATTACAGTTATGAGAACGCTACGTTTACAAACCTGCGCCCGGGGAAAGACACCATCCGCTTTGTAGGCTATAACCCACTGGGCTGTACGGACAGCAGTAATACGGCAATTGTAGACGTAGATGGACCGATCGCTAAATTCCTTTCCCCGGATGTACTGGAATGCCGGGGCACGGAACTGACCTTTACTGACCAGACCGATGTTACCTATGGAAAGCCTATCAAGAGCTGGTCCTGGGATTTTGGCGACGGCAGTGGCGCCAAAGTGCTTACTGCGCCGCCTTTCAAACACACGTATAACAAATCAGGTTATTTCAATCCTTCGTTGATGGTTACGGATGAAGACGGCTGTACCAGCTCAATTATGGGTAGCTATATACAGGTAAACGGCCCGAACGCTGACTTTATGCCCAGCGCAACACTAATACCGCCGGGTGGTGATGTGTGGTTCTATAACTATACCACGGAAACAGGCGGCTATCCTACCTTCGAATGGGACTTCGGGGATAATACCACTTCTACGGATTACAATCCCTACAAGAACTATCCTGACAAAGGTGTGTACACGGTGAAGCTGCTCGTAAAAGATGATCTTGGCTGTACAGACAGCGCCAAAAAAGAGATCAAGGTATCCAGCGTAAGCGCGGGTTTTACGGTCACTACCTCCTTCGTGAATAACAGCGGCTGTCCGCCCGTGATCGCCCGCTTTACGAATACCTCTGTTAATTACTCCAGTGTTTATTGGGATTTTGGGGATGGCAGCTTTGCCACCATTCCTAATCCTTCGCACACTTACACCTACGCAGGCAGATATAAAGTGAAGCTGAAAGTAGTAGGCGATGCCGATACCGAGGATGAGTATGAACAGGAAGTAGAAGTAAAAGGGCCTTTTGCCGCTATTGCTACCTCCTCCAAGGGTGGCTGTCTTACTAAAGAGATCGAGTTTCAGGTGTCTGCATTAAACGCGGTTAACTTTGCCTGGGATTTTACGGATGGTAATGTGATGGAGACGACAGATTCCACCATCAAACATACTTTCAAAGATCCAGGTATTTACAAACCGCGCCTCATTCTTTCCGACTCGGCCGGTTGTAAAGGCACTGCCTTCCTGGACAGCGCGATCGTTATAGACAAACTGGATATTCAAATGGCCACTGACCCGGTATACGTGTGCGATGCAGGCTGGGTTACTTTCGCGCCGAAGTTCAACAGCTATTCCATTGACGAGCTGCACTATGAAGCGAAGTATAAATGGACCTATGAAGCGGGCGTACCGGCAGAAAATGATACCAGCGCCACTCCCCGTTTTTACCTGGATAAAATACAGGCATATAATTTCACCCTCACCACCACTACCGCTGTCGGCTGTACGCAAACCGTGAGCAAAACGGTGCATGTGTATCCTAAACCGGAGCTCACGATCAATGGGCCTTTGCAGGCCTGCCAGGATGCGCCGGTAAGCTTCAGCGGAACGGCAAACAAAGTGAGTGAGGTCAGCTGGAAATGGGATTTTGGCAATGGCCAGACAGGTAATGTACAAGCGCCTGCAGACCAAACATACAGCAAAACCGGCCCATCCGAAGTAATGCTCACTGTTATCAGCACGGATGGCTGTAGTGATACAGCGCGTCATCCTATCAATATCCTGCCTAAGCCGGTCATTAACGCGGCTGCCACACCGGAAGTAATATGCCTGGGCAACAGTACTACATTGAGCGCAGGCGGCGGTACCATTTACCAATGGTCGCCTGAGCAGGACCTGAGTGATCCGCAGGTGGCCGGTCCGCTGGCATCTCCCAAAGTAAATACCACTTACACCGTAAGCGTAACAGACGCTAACGGCTGTAATAATACAGATGAAGTGAGTATCCATGTAGTGCAGCCGTTCACCATACAGGCCACACCGGATACCGTTATCTGCCTGGGCCATGTGCTGCCTTTACGCGTATGGGGCGCTGATCATTATGTATGGCAGGGGCCTGGCCTGGATAATGCGGGCAGTCAGTTCCCGCACGCCACCATCAAAGAATTGGGCAACTTTACCTACCAGGTAACGGGTTATGACGCCGAGGGATGCTTTACACATGATACCTCCCTGGTGGTAGGCGTCCGCCCCTCGCCCACTGTGAATGCAGGTCCTGACCAGGCCTCCATGGCCGGAGTGCCGCTGACGCTGAGCGGCCGTGGCAGCCCGGATGTTATCAAATGGAGCTGGACGCCGCCGGAGTATTTAGATTGTGCCCAATGTGCCACCACTGCTGCCCTGCCTAACCTCTCCACCAATTATAAAGTGGAAGTAGAGAACAGCTACGGCTGTAAGGCGACGGACGAAGTGCTGGTAAAAGTAACCTGCGACAAAGGCGCCGTGTTCTTCCCTACTGCCTTTACACCTAACAAAGACGGCAGGAATGAATGGTTCTATCCCAAAGGGCGTGGCATCAAAGAAGTGTCGTGGATGCGCATTTTTGACAGGTGGGGCAGCCTGGTATTTGAAAGATCGCATTTCCAGATCAATAATGCCCGGGCAGGCTGGGATGGCACCTGGAAGAACCAGATAGCGCCGATGGGCACTTATGTATATGCACTGGAAACAGTGTGCGAGGATGGTACTACCTTCCTGTTCAGGGGCACTGTTACGGTGATTAAGTAATATTAATTATGTATTTTGGTATATCTACCAAAATCAAAAACCAATGAAGACACATCAGCTTGTACTGTTATTCCTGGTGGCCCCTATGCTCGCAATAGCGCAGGTAAAAGACCTGGACCAGCGTATAGCCGGCGTTAAAGATTCCGTTATTGCCTGGAGAAGGCAGCTGCATCAGCACCCCGAGCTTTCCAACCGGGAATATCATACGGCCGCTTACGTGGCTGCACACCTGAAAAAACTGGGACTGGAAGTGCAGACAGGTGTTGGCAAAACCGGCGTAGTAGCCATTCTGAAAGGCGGCAAGCCCGGCCCGGTAGTTGCCTTGCGCGCTGATATGGACGCCTTGCCGGTATACGAAAGAGCACAGCTTCCTTTTAAATCAATTGATTCTGCTGAATACCTCGGGCAAAAAGTACCGGTAATGCATGCCTGCGGGCACGATAGCCATGTGGCCATCCTGCTGGGCACTGCCGAAGTGCTGAGTGCCAGTAAGAAAGAGGTGCCCGGCACGGTGAAGTTCATCTTCCAGCCAGCAGAGGAAGGTCCTCCCGGCACAGAAGAAGGCGGTGCACCGCTGATGATCAAAGAAGGCGTGATGGATAACCCGAAAGTAGACGCCATCTTCGGCCTGCATATCAATTCCCAGACGCCTATCGGTAAAATAAAGTTCAAGTCAGGCGCGGAAATGGCTTCCAGTGACTGGTTCACCGTCAAAGTAAAAGGCAAACAATCGCATGGTTCACAGCCCTGGAGCGGTATAGACCCGGTGGTAATAGCCACACAGATCATCCAGGGATTCCAGACCATTGTGAGCAGGCAAATGGAATTGACCAAGGCACCTGTGGTGATCACGGTAGGCAAGATCAATGCGGGCGTGCGTCCCAATATCATACCGGAAGAACTGATCATGGAAGGCACCATCCGTACGCTTGACAGCAAGATGCAGCAGCAGGTACATGAGCGCATGAAGACCACTGCGGCGAAAATTGCCGAAGCGTCCGGCGCTACTGCTGAAGTAAGCATTGATACCAAAACGAAAGTAACTTATAACGATCCTGCTTTGGTGAAGCTAATGACGCCTGCTATTGAGGCAGCTGCAGGAAAAGAAAATGTGTCTGAAACTGAATGGACCACCGGTGCAGAAGATTTCTCTTTCTTTGGCGATAAAGCGCCTGCCTTTTTCTTTTTCCTGGGCGGCATGCCGGCAGGACAAGACCCTGCAAAAGCGCCTGCCCATCATACCCCGGATTTCTTTATAGATGATTCAAAGCTGGATGTAGGGGTGAAAGTATTTTGTCAGCTGGTGTTTGATTATGCGAAGCTGAAGAAGGGATGAGGTTAGTGTTATTGCGTATTCTTCATCCCCGTCATTGCGAGGAGCTGTAAGGGCTAAAGCGCGGGGCGACGAAGCAATCTTTTAATACAATATTTGTGAAGATTATATTGGGAATTGTGTTAAAAGATTGCTTCGTCGCGCCACCCTCGTTGCCCCACCGCTTCTCGCAATGACGGGACGGGAGACCGTTATATCGTTTATTTTGCAGCCGCAGCCGGTTCTTTCACCGCCTGTCTTGCCAGCAGTTTCCACTCGCCGCCTTCTTTCAGCCACACCAGCAGCACTTTCAGGTGCACAGTGCCGGTTTTGCCGTTATCATTCGTGTCTGCATCCAGGGTATGACGTACGATGGCAGTATTACCGGCTACGGTAATGGTCTGTTCCGAGAGATTTAATGTAACAAAGTCTGATTTTCCGCTGGCCAGCGCTTCTACAAAAGCGGCTTTATCTTCCAGTTTACCGCCGGAATGGCCGTAACTGAGGCGGCTGTCGGCAATTTTCTCAAGAGCGGCTTTATCTCCGTCTACCATGGCTTTGCGCAAGGTTTCTACAGCCTGGCCAACAGCTTTTTCATCTTTGGATTGTGCGGAGGCAATGTGCATCATGGCACAGCAAACGAGGAATAATAAAGGGCGTTTCATTATTAGATATTTGATTGGCTTAAAAATAAGGAATAATATCAACGTTTCTCCCTTGCCGTTATATACCCATTAAAAATAATCGGCTGCCGGTTATTACTCAGCACCTGCAGCGACCCATAGCCATCTTCCGAGATCATCAGCGACATCTGCCGCACATCGCCTGCATCTTTGGGTTTGATCACAATGTTCCAGCCGCCTTTACGTTTATCACTGATAGTATACTCAAAATCTTTTGACTTAAACTGGATACCTCCTTTGGAAGGGTCCAGGGGCGCAGTATAAGCCCGGCCAAAATAAGGCAGGTAGCTGATGATGGAATCTTTCGCTACCTTCACGTCGTAGTCAGAAGTAAGTTGCCGGGTGCGGCCGCCCATGGGTAACATCGTCTGCGCTTTGAATACATATGAGCGGGCGTCTACCAGTTCCTTTATTTCCGTTTTTTTATCCTGTGCAAGAATGGTGGTGGTGCCGGCGAGGCCAATCACCAGGCATAGCATTCCGTTCAATAACTGCTTCATAACACTGTTCATTTTTAATAAATTTACACCAAGTATCCTATATTATGCGTTTAGCCATCTACTGTATCATCGCCCTGCTGTTCTGCCATACCGCCCAATCACAGCAAACAGACTCCATAAAATATGCCAACGGTTATCTTTACTATCATATATACGGCAACGGCACGCCGGTTATTGTATTAACCGGCGGACCGGGTAATTCCTACCTGCAGCAGGAAGAAGTTGCCATCGAATTGGGCAAAACCTATAAAGCCATCCTCTTCGAGCAACGAGGCACCGGCCGTTCCATCCCCAGCCCCTTCGATTCCACTACCATTAACCTGCAGGCAGCCATTGAAGATGTAGAGCGGCTGCAGGACCACCTCCAGATCAAACAGGCGCTTATTTACGGGCATTCCTGGGGCGCTATGCTGGCCATGTGCTATGCGGCCACGCATCCGGAAAAAGTGAAAGCGCTGGTGTTGGTAGCGCCGGGTTATTACAAGATATCGCAGGAGCTTTTCGCCGTCCATATGGCCAACGTTCGGGCAAGGCTGGGCATGGCCGAGCTGCGGCAAATGGATACTCTGACAGGGAAAGTTAAACCGACCGCAGACGAACTGGCTGCCTACGACCGTCTGAACCGCTATGGCTACATTTACAATAAATACAAGATAGACAGCCTCTTACCAAAGATCAACGCAGCCCCCGCCAATGCGACCATGCGGGAGCTGATGATCAAAGACCTTTTCCGCACCGACTATGACCTTACCAAACGGCCGGCATTAAGCCGCTATAAAGGGCCTATCGAGGTGATCTCTGGCCGCCAGGATGCGCTCGCATTTTACACTTACGAGCTGAAAATCATACACCCTTCCATGCAGCTGCACTGGATCCAGGAATCGGGTCATTTCCCGATGTTTGAACAGCCGAAAGCGTTTTATGATACGCTGTCGCAGGTATTAAAAAAATTGTAACATATTAAGGATTGGAAGTTTGAGGCTTGAGGTTTGAGGTTTGAAGTTCGTTAAAGGTTGCAGGTTCAAGGCGGTTACAAGCCTGGAACTTGTAACGTCCAACTAACCTCAAACTTCAGACCTCAAACCTTTTAGCTTTTATTTAACAGTCCTCGTGCAACTATTAGCCTCCCGGCTGCTCATTATCCACGCGTCTGCCGTAAATTTGTGGAGTAAATATTAACCCGCTGCTCTAATCGTAAATTCTTGCATTATGGACAAGCAACAGCTACGCGACGCGTATAAATTATACTGGCTGGAAAACGGCAAGCCGCCTGTTTCCGTGTATGCCTTCTGTAAGATTGTGAACATACCGGAACAATCTTTTTATGAAAGCTACAGCTCCTTCGAGTCCCTGGAAAAAGATATCTGGCTGGCGATTTTTGAAGACACCATTAACCAGCTGAAAGCAGATGAAACTTACCTGCATTATTCTGCACAGGAGAAATTGCTGGCCTTCTACTTCCTGTGGGTACAAAAGCTGAAGACAGACCGCAGCTACATCCTCATCCAGAAAGAAAAATTCGGTTTCCCGGTATTGCACCAGGGACAGCTGGACAGCTTCCGGAAGGCCTTTTACTCTTATGCGGAAGAACTGATCAAGGAAGGTTACCAAACCAGGGAGATCAAGGAACGTAAATATATTTCTGATCAGTATAAGCACGGCTTCTGGTTGCAGGCGCTCTTTGTGCTCAAATACTGGATCAGTGACACCAGTGATAAATTTGAAATGACTGATGCCGCCATTGAAAAAGCAGTGCATCTCAGTTTTCAGCTGATCAGCGCCAACTCTATAGATGGCCTCCTGGATTTCGGCAAATTCATGTTCACAGGAAAATAATAATAGCTTGGCTATGAAGGAACAATCGAACATCCCTACCGGCAAGGTAGAGAGGGCAGGACGTTTTATTACCACAGGGCTTAAAGTAGGCACCAATTATCTCAAACACTACACCCGCAAGCTGATGGACCCATCCATCAGCAAAGATGAACTGCATGCAGACAATGCTGAAGATATTTACGATACCCTGAGCCAGCTGAAAGGCAGCGCCCTGAAAGTAGCGCAGATGTTAAGCATGGATAAAGGCATGCTGCCCAAAGCATATACAGACATGTTCTCCATGTCGCAATACAGCGCTCCTCCCCTTTCTGGTCCGCTGGTAGTGAACACCTTCCTTAAAACATTGGGTAAATCTCCCACCCAGCTGTACGACCAGTTTGATATGAAGGCAGCTAATGCCGCCTCTATCGGACAGGTGCACAAAGCCTCGAAATGGGGCAAGCAGCTGGCCATCAAAATACAATATCCCGGAGTGGCCAACAGCGTTAAATCAGACCTGCGGATCGTCAAACCTTTTGCCGTTCGCATCGTAGGGATGAATGAGGTGGATATGGATAAATACTTCCAGGAGATAGAAACCAAGCTGCTGGAAGAAACGGATTACAAACTGGAGCTGAACCGCTCCATGGAACTGTCTGCCCTTTGCGCGCATATTCCCAACCTGGTGTTCCCGGGCTATTACCCCGAGCTTTCTTCCGAAAGAGTGATCACCATGGACTGGCTGGAAGGCTTTCACCTGAAAGAGTTCCTGCAACGCAATCCCTCGCAGGAAGCACGTAACGCCATCGGCCAGGCATTGTGGGACTTCTACGATTTCCAGATGCATCAATTGAAAAAAGTACATGCAGACCCGCACCCCGGTAATTTCCTGATGCGGGACGACGGTACCGTAGGCATTTTCGATTTCGGCTGTATCAAAGAGATACCAGCAGACTTTTACCAGAACTACTTTATGCTGGTAGATAAAGAGATCCTGAAAGATGATGCCAAACGCATAGAGATCTATATGAACCTGGAGATGATCCATCCTACGGACACGGAAAAAGAGCTCAGCTTCTATTCGGGCTTGTTCCAGCAGATGATAGACTTGTTGACCCTGCCATTTACACTGGAGCGTTTTAACTTCGGCAACGAAGCCTACTTCCAGGAAATATACGCCTATATGGATTACCTGTATAACCTCAAAGAGATACGGGATTCTAAAGTAGCGAGAGGATCACGCCATTCATTATATGTGAACCGCACGTATTTCGGATTGTATTCCATCCTCAGTGAGCTGAAAGCGGATATATTTACCGGCATGGGCCGTTCACAGGTGCTGATGAGCGCCTCATAAGCAGGATGGCCCAAGCTGGTTAAGTTTTTGCTGCTATGCAGTAGGTAAACCGGCTGTTATGCGGGAAAGAAAAGCTTATATGCAAGACCAGTTCTGGCTTCGTCTCGATAATGCGGCCAAGATCTATCCGGCTGTCCGGACAAGGGAATTGACGTCTGTATTCAGGCTAAGCGTCATCTTAAAGGAAGGTCTGCAGGAAGGACCGTTCAGGAAGGCAGTACAGTCGATTGAAGAACGGTTCCCCTATTACAAAGTGAAGCTGAAAGCCGGTTTCTTCTGGTATTACCTGGCACACCACGAAGCACCCATGACCGTAGAGCCTGATGGAGGCACGCCATGCCGGTCATTCGGTAAAGACGATCTGATGTTCAGGATACTTGCCGGTGAAAATTCCATCAGCGTGGAGTTCTCACATATTCTTACCGATGCCGGCGGCGCATTTGAATTTCTGAAGTCCCTCCTATTCCTCTATTTTTCATATTCCGGAATTCCGGTCCCTGCATCATTAGCCTTCATTCGCCCCGGAGAAACACCTGCTGAAGAAGAATATGAAGATGCCTATAGCCGTTATTTCAGGAAAACGGTATCGCCGCGCGCGACCCTGCAAGCTGCATTCCATTTGCCCTTTCCTTTAAAAAGACCGCCTGGCCTCGAAGTGCTTACAATGGAGCTGCCCGCCGACGATGTATTGAAACGGGCAAAAACATATGGTGTGAGTCTTACGGAATACCTTACTTCGATTTATCTGTTTTCATTGCAGGAAATTTTTGAAGCGCTGCCCCCCTTAAGGAAACGCGTCAGCAATAAGATATTCCGGATAGAAGTGCCGGTTAACCTAAGGAAGATTTATCCCACCATTTCCATGCGAAATTTTTCGCTATATGTACTGCCTGAAATTGACCTGCGCCTGGGTCACTACACCTTTGAGGAGATTGTGAAAACAGTATACCATCTGATGCGGCTGGAAACAGATGAAAAGCTGATCGCTAAAATGCTTTCCCGCAACGTAGGCGGAGAACGGAATCCTTTTGTAAGGCCTATCCCCTTGTTCATTAAGAAATTTATATTTTCCACCTTTTACTCTTTTGGAACAAGCCGTTACAGCGGTGTGGTCACTAATCTGGGAAAGCAGATTTTCCTCCGGAGATTAACCGGCACATTGACCATTTTATATTCATACCGCCACCTCCCAGTAAGACGATAAAAGTGAATTGCGGCGTTATCGGGTTTGATAATAAGCTGCTGCTTAGCTTTGCCAACATTACCACATCGGAGGATGTAGAACAACAATTCCTGAAATTTTTAAATAAGGAAGGAATACCGGTCAGGATCAAAAAATACAGCGACCAAAAAATACGGAAAGCCTTAGGAACAGCGGTTATCCGTATGGAGAAACCTAACCCGCGCAGTGTGAATTTATCCTTTCAGGACCTGATCCGTAAGTTTAAGCGAATATTCCATACCTAAGACTTCCGTTCTTCAGCAAGCAATCTTCTTAAGACCGCCGGATACGTTTTGCCTTTATTGGTGCCCTGTCCCAGTACAAAAGCGCCAAAAGTGATACTATCTCCAAAACAGATGATCTTATTATAAGACTTTCCCTCTTCTTTTAAAAAACAGAATATGCTTTCAGCAATTACATGATACCCCCTGCGCGTTGGATGCACGCCATCTTTCACGCCGGTATTTTTCTCATTCCTGATCAGGCTGGAGCCTTCTCTGCTGGGGGAGTTATATGAACTGAATACGTGGTTGATGTCCAGGTACATGCAATGCTGTTCTATAGCTGTTCGCCAGATAATCCCATTCACTGAGTCAATTTTCTTATTAGGGCAAACGGAATAACTATCCCTTCCATACCTGTCAAACAGGTAGCCGGTATCTGCATAGGGAACCGAGAGCAGCAGCACGTCAGCGCCGTTTTTCCTGATACGGTCCACCAGCAGATTCAATTTATCACTGTACACCGAATAGGACAGCATTTTAGATGGGTTTACCATGTCGTTTGTCCCTATCATTATTATTACAAGGGAAGGCTGATTGCTCAAAACAGCCCTTTCCAGCCTTTTCTGCAAATTGTTAACGTTATTTCCCGGGATACCTTTGTTCAGTACATAATAACCTTTGCCATCACCTGTGTTATCAAATAAAATGAATGACAGGACTGATAATAAGATAAATTTTACGCCGGAAATAATATAAGGCATTGGCTTTAACCCTTCTACTGGGTTAAAACAAATGTAACCTTTATTATTTTAAAGCCGGCATAACAGTCGCTGTTATGGGATCGAACCCTGCAATACCATAGAAATGCAGTCTACCACATCCTGCATTACAGCGTATGTTGTTGTACTGTTCAATTATACGCTCCTTTTCGTAAATTAAAGTATGAAAACAACCGGATTCTTCTGTTTGTGTTTCTGTTTATTCAGCTCGCTGTATGCCCGGCAATCACTTGTGCTGCGTGATGTGACCCTTATTGATATGACCGGCGCACCACCCAGGCCTGGCTGTACAGTAATGATCAGCGGCAACCGGATAACAGCTGTTGGCCCGGCATCTACCGTTAATATTCCTTCACAGGCAACCATCATTAACGCAAAAGGAAAATACCTGGTACCTGGTTTTTGGGATGCGCATGTGCATTTATCAAAGGCCGGCGAACAATCTTTAGCGCTCTTCATCGCCAACGGCGTTACCAGCGTAAGAGATATGGGTGGAGATATTGTGCCGGTATTACAATGGCGCAAAGAAATAGCAGGCGGTAGCCGCATAGGGCCCAGGATCAAAACCGCAGGGCCGATGATGGAAACAGCAAAAAATGTGGAGAGGATGAAAAAGGAAGGTACGGTGGAGCCCGTGTCACGCACGCGTGCTGCAGTTGCCGATGCCGCAGCTGCTGCTCATGTGGTTGATTCTATCACATCACTGGGCGCTGATTTCCTGAAAATACGCACAGTAAAAGATGATACTACTTACCTCGCTATAGCAGCTGCCGCGCGGCAAAAAGGGCTTATACTGACCGGGCATGCAGTAGCTGGTCCGCAGCTGATCCTGCAAGCCGGTCAGCGTAGTGTTGAACATTTTTTTTATCCGCCTCCGGAAAAACGGGACTCTCAACGTATCCGGCTCTTTCGTAAAATGGCAGCCAATGAAGTTTTTATAGTCCCCACCTTAGCCAGCATAGAAAGCCAATTCATTCCTTTAAAGCAGGCAGTTGCTATAATAAATGATAGTACGGGAAGAATTGAGCCACGCAGGCAGTATATATCAGCTTATCTTATTGAAGACTGGAAAGAACAGGTAGCTGAGCGCAAATTATACCCTTTTGACTGGAACAAGCTGGCGCCACTCATCCTGCAGGACCTACAGGACATGCATGCCGCGGGCATGCCTTTCATGGCGGGCACCGACCTGGCTATTGCTTTTGTATATCCCGGCTTCAGCCTGCACGACGAGTTACAGCTTTTGGTGAAAAAGCTTGGCCTCACACCGATGGAGGTTCTTGCTGCAGCTACGACCCAGCCTGCACGCTTCTTTCATATGCAGGATAGCCTGGGCACCATCGAGGCTGGTAAAATAGCGGATATGATATTACTGGATGCCAATCCACTGGAAAATATCAGCAATACACGGAGGATCAATGCCGTTATCCTGAATGGGAAATTTTTCTCTCATGCGCAATTACAACAGCTGTTAAAAGCAAAGCTGTAATAAACAGTGCCCTTATTCGCTCTTCAAACTATCCACAGGGTTGGCCACCGCCGCCCTGATCGACTGAAAGCTGATCGTTGCCAGGGCGATGATCACCACCAGCGCACCTGCTGCCGCAAAGATCCACCAGCTGATGGTGGTCTGATACGCAAAATCCTGCAACCATTTGTTCATGCCCCACCAGGCTACCGGACAAGCCAGCAGTAAGGCGATCACTACAAGTTTCACAAAATCCTTTGAGATCAGGGCTGTCACCTGTGCTACAGAAGCGCCCAGCACCTTACGGATGCTGATCTCTTTACTACGTTGTTCCGCCATATAAGCGGAGAGGGCAAAAAGCCCCAGGCAGGCCACGATAATAGCCAGTACGGCAAAACTGGTAAAGATCCTGCCGGTACGCTGCACATCATCATACATGGCTGTAAAACGCTCATCCAGGAAAGTATAGCGGAAAGGCTGATGTGGGCTGATGTTCTTCCATACGCCGGTGATGGCGGCGATGGTCTTACGCATGTCTGCAGTCTTCAATTTGACGGAAATGATGGTGGGGCTGTTGCCCAACACCATGCAAAGCGGTACAATACGGCTCCGCATGCTTTCGAAGTTGAAGTCTTTTACAACACCAACAATCTCACGCGGGGGCCCACCATTGGTCAAACGCTTCCCTACCACATTCTTCTCCCCGGGGAACAGTTTAGCTGCCATGGTCTGGTTGATAATAGCGGCCTGGGAATCCGTGGGCATATCCTTTGAAAAATTGCGGCCGGCTACGATCTGCATGCCCATGGTCTCGATATAGTCCAGGTCTATGTTCCAGAACTGGCCATCCACTGAGTTCTCCTCTGTTGTTTTGCCCTCTTTCCAGAAAGGATTGCCATTTCGTTTTGTTCCGGACACCGGCAGGTAATCACTGATAGCAACATGCTCCACCTGCGGCAGCTGCAGAAGCTCCTGTTTCAGAACACCTACCTGCTTGCCCAGGGTATTGGCGCCCTGCATCATCAGCACCTGGTCTTTTTCAAACCCCAGCTCCCTGTTAAGGATAAACTGCATTTGACGGTAAATAACAAATGTACCGATGATCAGGATAATAGAAGTAGTGAACTGGAACACCACCAGGGTACTTCTCAGGTTGGAATTTTTAGCGCCCCTGCTTACTTTGCCTTTCAATACCGCAATTGGCTGAAAGGAAGAAAGATAAAATGCAGGATAAAGCCCCGCCACTATACCAATTATAAATGCTGAGATAATAAACAATGGCGCCAGCCACCAGGCTGTCCAGGGCATAGACAAGGATTTGCCGGACAGGGTATTGAAATATGGCAACAGCAACCAGGCCACTACTATAGCGATCGCGAAAGAAAGAAAACTATACAGGAGTGATTCCGACAGGAATTGTTTCACCAGGTCGCTTCTATAGGAGCCGATGGCTTTTTTCAAGCCTACTTCTTTTGCCCGGTTGGCTGACCTTGCAGTAGCCAGATTGATAAAGTTGATACATGCGATCACGAGGATAAACAAAGCGATAGCGCCAAACAGCCACATGAAGATCATCCCGTTTTTTCCACCATCAATTCCACCGGACCTCAGGTGAATATCCTTCACAGGTTGCGAAATGATCTTTAACTGCAAAGATTTCCCCACCTTTTCTACTATCTTATTGCCGGCCCGCTTCAATGCGGGTACATAGTATTTGTAAACGACAACATTTAACAGCTTTGCATTAAAGCGCTCCATATCACTTCCGGGCCGTGGCATTACATAAGTATCATAGTTGCTGGACAGCCATTCCGTTTGCTCAGTGGGCCAAAACTCCACTCCCTTCAGCGTAAGCAGGAAATCATACCGAAAATGGCTGTTATCCGGAAAATTCTCCATCACGCCGCCGATGCGGTATGGCCTTTTAAGGTCGTCGTTCAGGATCAATACCTTCCCCACAGGATCCTCGTTAGGAAAATATTTATCAGCTTTCCTTTTAGATATAACGATTGTATTAGGCTCGTTCAATGCATGTTCCCGGTCTCCATATACCATCGGTATGCTGAACATTTGCAGCAGTTCAGGATCTGCATAGGTAAATCCTTCCTCAAAAGTATTCTCTGCTTTATCTGCCCGCCGCAGCTGGTTACTACCTGCCCCGTTGAACAAGGAGTTTGGCATAACACGGGCCACAAGCTCCATTTCAGGGAACTCGTCTTTTATCGCCTTACCAAACGGTGCAGGCCAGGAGGTACCTTTCTCTGTCACGCCTTCATCTGTCATCTCTCCTACCATCCTGTAAATGCGGCTTGCATTTGGATAGTAACTGTCATAGCTCAGCTCGTGTCTGATATATAAAGCGATCAGTAAACAGGCCGCAATACTCAGTGCAAAGCCACCTATCTTAATAGCTGCATACATTTTCTGTTTGGACAGTTGCCGGAAGGCAATCTTGAGATAATTCTTCAGCATGATATAGATTTGGGTAAGCGTGTTATTTTTTACTCTCCTCGCAAACTATCTACGGGATTGGCCACGGCCGCCCGGATGGATTGGAAACTGATCGTTACCAGGGCGATGATCACCACCAGTATGCCCGCTACTGCAAAGATCCACCAGCTGATGGTGGTTTGATAGGCAAAATCCTGCAGCCATTTGTTCATGCCCCACCAGGCAATGGGTGAGGCCAGCAATACGGCGATCACTACCAGCCTGATAAAGTCTTTTGATATCAGGGCAGTGACCTGTGCCACAGAGGCGCCCAGCACCTTACGAATGCTGATCTCTTTACTACGTTGTTCCGCCATGTAGGCAGACAATGCGAAGAGGCCCAGACAAGCTACGATGATCGCTAACACGGCAAAGCTGGTGAAGATGATACTGGTGCGGCGTACATCATCATACATTGCAGCAAAGCGTTGATCCAGGAAAGTATAACGGAAAGGCTGATGTGGGGCAATGCTCTTCCACACGCTGCTGACAGCAGCAATTGATTTTTGCATGTCCGCTGTTTTCAGCTTGACGGAAACAATGGTAGGACTGTTGCCCAGCACCATAGACACAGGTTTGATGGTATTGCGCATGGTTTCAAAATTGAAATCCTTCACCACGCCTATTACTTCGTATGTAGTGTAACTATTGGAAATCCGCTTCCCTACGACCTCTTTTTCGCCCGGGAAAACCTTGGCTGCCATTGCCTGGTTAATGATAGTGGCCTGCGAATCGGTAGACATGCTCTTTGAAAAATTCCGGCCGGCCACCAGGTGCATTCCCATTGTTTGGATGTAGTCATGATCTACCGTCCAAACCTGGCCTGGCACTTCCAGCTCTTCTTTTTCTTTTCCGGCTTTCGAGAAGCCGTTCCCATTTCGTTTGGTGCCGTCTACCGGTAAAAAGTCGCTCACCGACACCTGCTGCACCTGCGGCAGCTGCAGCAGCTCCTGCTTGAAGGTCTTCACCTGCTGGCCCAGGGCGCCGGCGCCTTCGATCATGAGCACCTGTTCTTTTTCAAAACCCAGCTCTCTGTGCAGGATAAACTGCATCTGGCGGTTAATGACGATGGTGCCAATGATCAGGATAACAGAAGCGGTGAACTGGAAAACCACCAGGGTGCTTCTTAGATTGGAATTTCTGGACCCCATGCTTAACTGCCCTTTCAGTACCGCTATGGGCTGGAAGGAAGAAAGATAGCATGCCGGGTATAAACCCGCCACGATGCCTATTACAAATGCGCTGCCGATGAACAGCGGCGCCAGCCACCAGGCTGTCCATGGAATAGACAAGGGCTTCGCTGATAAGGTACTGAAATAAGGTAACAGCAACCAGGCCATCAGCATGCCGATGGCAAAGGAAAGGAAACTATAGAGCAGTGATTCTGCCAGGAACTGATTTACAAGATCGATGCGGTAAGAGCCGATCGCTTTCTTCAGGCCCACTTCTCTTGCACGGCTGGCCGATCTTGCGGTGGAAAGATTAATAAAATTAATGCAGGCAATGACCAGGATGAAAGCAGCGATAGCACCGAAGAGCCAGATAAAACGGATATCGCCATGCGGCCTGTCTTCATCCACATCATAAGAGTGCAGATGGATGTCTTTTAATGGCTGCGCAAAGAGATTTACTTTGATGGACTTCCCGATCTCATCCACTTCCTTTGCACCTGCCTGCTTTAACACGGGGATCCAGTACTTATGAAGAATAACATCGAGCACCTTCTTATTAAATTGATCAATATTTACGCCGCGCCGCAGGCGCACATAAGTCTCGTAATTACTGGCCAGCCAGGCAGATTGCTCGCCCGGCCACAGCTCAGTACCTTTCTGCGAGATCAGGAAATCATATTTTAAATGGGTATTGGCGGGGAAATCTTCCATCACACCGCCTACCCGGAAAGGTTTGCTAAGATCATCATTGAGGATGAGCACCTTGCCTACCGGGTTCTCATGCGGGAAATATTTATCTGCTTTTCTTTTAGAGATCACAATGGTATTGGGCCCATCCAATGCATGCGCATGATCTCCGTATACCATCGGTATATCAAATATCTCCAGCAGTTCGGGATCTGCAAAAGTGAATCCCTCTTCATAGGTATTTTCCACTTTATCGGCCCGTCTCAGCTGCCTGGGACCTGCTACCAGCTGGCTGGGATTGATGCGTGCTGTCATTTCTACTTCCGGGAACTCATCCCTTAAGGCCTTTGCAAAAGGCGCAGGCCAGGAAAGGTTCTTGGGCTGCGTAACACCGTTATCAGTCCGCTCTCCCACCATCCTGTAAATGCGGTCTGCATCCGGATAGGACCTGTCGTAACTCAGCTCGTACCTGATATATAAAGCGATCAGCAAACAGGCGGCAATACTTAATGCAAAGCCGCCTATCTTGATAGCAGCATACATTTTCTGCCTGGACAGTTGCCGGATGGCAATCTTGAAATAATTCTTCAGCATGAGTCAGATTGAGTTACCGTGTTGATACAAAGGTGATGCCCGGCGATGGCGCATTGAAAATCAGCTATTTAAAATATTATATTGTCCGTTTTTGAGAGTGGCGTGTCCGCTTCCGGACAATAACGCACTTTAACGTTGCCTTAAACTTTGCTGCTTTAATTTAGTTAAACAACCCTCGCATATGAAAAATGCCTGCTGTCTTTTGATGGCACAGAAACGCATTATTACGGCTTTGATACGGCATGGGACAGACAATACGATCGGATATTGCAACTGCCTCCCTATGTGCCTGAGAAAATCACTATGCCATATATGTACCTTAGCAGCGGCCGTTCCAATGAGTTTGACTCCGTATATGTTTTCTCACAACACATCCCTGCACAGGAAAAGTATTTCCTGCGCTTTGCGAATGGTTCGCATGAAGACTTCTCCATTTTGGCGCCTATCGCCAAAAAGCTGCAGCCCTCGACACAAAATGTCCATGTGGGAAATTGATTCTGCGCAGTTCAGCACACGTTATTCTACACTCTCCCCATGAGCGGATCAGTAAAGCTGGTCTTCCCTGTTTCTACGCGGCCTGCAAAGCGTTGTTCAAACTGGCTGTTACCTTTCAGCTTGACACTGTGATCGTACCAGCCAAAGCTGTTGTTAAGATCCAGCAACACTTCTTTGGATGCGCCTGCATCCACCAACAGCGTTCGTGTGCGGGTTTTGTACGAATTATCTGTGATCTGTGCTGATACAGCAGCCTTGCTATTATTAACAAGCTTCATTAACAATTGGCCGGTAGGTTTTTGACCTGCACCATATGGATACACGCAGCTAAGGGCCAGCTGCGGATCTTTGCTGCTGCCTTTGAATTCGCGGAAGAAACCATTGGGGCCATGTACCTGTAAATGATACTGGCTGCCCTCAAAGTTACTCAGCTGCCAGGCATCTTCCAGTTTGTCGCCCGCGGTTACTGCATAAGACCATACGCTCATATCTTCGCCTTTATGCCTGCCAGGGGCATATACCGTAAAGGGCGCGCCTGCGGCCTTTTTGCCAAAGGCTTTGTTAGCAGCGGCAAAGGATATTTCAAACGTATTGCCATCCCTGCTCAGCTGACCATCCACGTATAACTCATAAGGCAGCGCATTGGAAGGACGGATACCTTTCTCCTGGCTGGGCATTAAAGTAGTAGCGGCAGGATTGCGGTTGATCAGTGCTATTTCTTCGGGCGTTAGTTTTTTATAATCATTGGGCACTCCCTTAAACTGAGCTTTATGCACGCTTTCGATAAAAGCATCTTTTTCTACAAAAGCGGGCTGTTTGATCTTTTCGCCGTTGTAGGGCCTGAAAACAGAGCTAAGGTTGCCGCACACTGCACGGCGCCAGGCGCTGATATTAGGCTCCTGCAGCGGCTTGCCTGTTTTATGCTGCAGGAAATCTTCCAGGAACTGCAAAGATGAGGTATGATCAAATACCTGTGAGTTCACCCATCCGCCGCGGCTCCAGGGAGAAGCGATCACGAGGGGCACACGGTAGCCCAGGCCGATAGCGCTTTCGCGCTTATGGTCTTCATCGATCCAGGAGCGTTGCTGCTCCTGCTGCCGGCTTACAAACTCTACGCTGGCATCGATGCCTGCGGATACTTTACCGCTTTCTTTATCACGCGGGTTAGGCGCTACAAAGGGAGGTACGTGATCAAAATAACCATCGTTCTCGTCGTAGGTGAGCACAAAGATCGTCTTCTTCCATACTTCCGGGTTCTGGGTGAGGATGTCCATCACTTCAGACACGTACCAGGCGCCGTACCACGCGGAGCTGGGGTGATCAGAGAAATTCTCCGGGGCTACCAGCCAGGACACCGTGGGCAGGGCGCCATTCTTCACATCTTCCCGGAACTGGTACAGGATATCCCCTTTGGGAATGGTCACTTTCCGGCTGGCGTTACCATCCTGGTATTGCAGGGTGGTGAGCTGTCCGAAACCGGGATCGTTTTTATTTACGCTGAATGCTTTTTCGTGCAGGCTTTTCATTTGCGGTGAAAGCTGTGCATATTTTTCACGGGTATACAGCTGCTGGTCTTTCTTCACACGTTCCAGCTCTTCTTTTTTACGCTGGATTGTTTTCTTCAGCGTATCTGCTTTGTCTGCCGTTGCTGCTTCCAGCTGTTTCTCCAGCGCGGCTATTTCAGCAGGTAGTTTAGCGGCGGCCTTATCCAGGTAGTTCAGGTATCTTTCAGACAGCTTTACGTGGTATTGTGTAAAATATTCGATCGGGTTATCGCCGAAGTTGGCCAGCCAGCTGTCTTCTTCGCCGGTGAAGCCGCCTTCCACGCTCAGGTCATTCTGGTAGATCTTCCAGGAAACGCCTCCTTCTTCCAGTCGTTCCGGGTAAGTTTTCCAGCTTACCATGTTGTTGTAATCTGCTTCTTCATTCCATACCAGTGCGGGCGAGCTTTCATGCTGCTTAGCGCGGATGGTGCCCGTCCAGAAATACAGGCGGTTAGGCGTGGTGCCGGTCAGCGAAGAGCAGAAGTGCTGATCGCATACGGTGAAGGCGTCTGCCAGGGCGTAATAGAAGGGAATGTCCTGGCGGGTATAGTAGCCCATGGTCAGGGGCATTTTGGAGTATTCGTGATGGCCGGACTGTTTTACATCCAGCCATTTATCGTATTTGCCGTTGTTGCGGGCATCTACCTGGTTGCTCCAGGAGTGCGGGAGTGAGCCCATCCAGGTCACCCGGGTATCTTTTATATCAAGCCGGAAGGGAGCATAGGTTTCGCCGGCTGCATTTGTTTGCAGCCATACGCTGTTCTTATTGGGCAGGCGGATGGCCCGCGGGTCATTAAAGCCGCGTACGCCCTGTAAAGCGCCATAGCAATGGTCAAAAGAGCGATTCTCCTGCATGAGGAACACGATATGTTCCGCATCCAGGTAGGTGGTGCCAGGGGCAGGATCTATAGCCAGTGCGCGCTGAACGGAAGCCGGTAATGTTGCGAAGCCTGCAGCGCCGGATAACAGGGCTGCTTTTTTGAGAAATTCCCTTCTTGAATCCATGATTGTATACAAATGTTTACAAGCGTAAAAATATTCAAGGTTTGCTAATAACCCAGAACAACTAAATATATTAATACAATGGCAATATAAGCCTGCTTGCAGCACCCCGGAGATCCGCTCACGACGTTGCGCTGTCATCTGGCGACGCTGTTCTCTTGTCTTACAATAGCTGGGAGGAATCTTACTCCTGCACTTTAGGTTCTGTCATGCTAAACCAGTTACCTACGCCATCAGAAATGATGCATTCAATGCCATAGAACTGTTCGCGCGGCGGACATTTAAACTCTACGCCCTTTGCTTTCAGCTCTTCATAGGTGGCTTTGCAATTGGGAGTATATAATACGCCGGCGCCCAGCAGGCCTTTTTCCAGGAGTACGCGCACGGCTTTTTGCGCTTCGAAGTCTAAGCCGGTAATGGGCATGAGGATGATCTCGAGGTCGGGTTGGTCAGGCGGGTTAACGGTTAACCAGCGATAGGCTTCATTGTCTGCGTCCTTACCTGCCTTCACGCCGTCTTCGCAGTTGTCATCCGTCATTACCACGTCGGTATGCACTTTAAAACCGAGTTTGTTAACATAAAAATCGTAAGCCTTGTCTTGGTCCAGCACAAATAAAGAAGTGTGCGACATTTTAGTGATCATAACGGGACATTTGGTTAATATCCAAATTTAACAAACGTACCCGTATTTTTTGTAAATTAAACGTTTGAGGTTTGAAGTTTGAGGTTCATTAATGTTACAGGTTCAGGACAAGTTACCGGTTTGGAACATTTAACCTCCAACGAACCTCAAACTTCAAACCTCAAACTTCAAACCTTGAAGAGTTATGAACAGGAGGACTTTTCTTGCCAATACAGCGCTGAAAGCCATCGGTACCGCTTTACCTTTTACATTAACTGCACGCAGCCGGATGAAGGAAGATACGATTATCATCAACGCCGGTGTTCCCGGCAACAATACACAAGACCTGCTGGAACGGCTGGATAAAGACTGTCTGGCGCATAAGCCCGAATTGACCATCCTGATGGCAGGCACCAACGACGGGCTGAACCATGCGAAATACCTTCCTGCGGGCGTTTATAAAGAGAATCTGCAGCAGCTGGTACAACGTATCAGCGACAGTGGCAGTAAAGTGCTGTTAATGACCCTGCTGCCTTTTTACAGTCCTTACCTCCTTACCCGCCATCCCGCCGCCTTCTTTGCCACGGAAAGCCCGGAAGAACGGAGAATAGCGCTCAATAATATCATCAGGGAGATGGCCGGCACGATGCAAACAAACCTGCTGGATATGGGGAACCTGTTTGAGAAGATTGGCAATATCGGCACGGAAGCCAGCTGCCTGCTGTTGAATGAGTCCAACAGTCCCAGGAAGGACGGCGTACACCCTACTCCCGATGGCTACCGGGTGATAGGCCTGGCCGTTTACGATTATATCATGTACAATCAGCTGCCTGCCGGCCGCATTGTATGCTTTGGCGACAGTATCACCTGGGGAGACGGCAGCCTTGACAACGCCAGTTACCCGGCTTATTTAAAAAGGCTGATCCAGGGGTGAGAAAGGATTTACCAATGGGCGCTGACGGGCGGCATGCCTGCCCTGCAACCATTTGTTCAGTTTATAGCAAAGAAAAGACGTTCCGGCGCCCACCACGGCTCCTGCAAATACGTCGCTGGGATAGTGGCGCCCCAGGTACATCCTGGAATAGCCCACCGCTCCGGCATACGCAAAAGAGGGCACTATCACATACCATTTCGGGTACTGAAGGCTCAGCATCGTGGCGGTGGAAAAGGCCATGGAAGTATGCCCAGAGGGGAATGAATAGGTATCATCATACACATTGGTATGAATATCAGGGTATTTGGAGATAGGGCCTTTCGCGGCGGATGGTATTCTTTCCCGCAAAGGTGATCAGTTGTGTAACTCCCTGGCCTGCAAGGCTTACCCAACCATTGCGGATCGTTTGTTTATCGCCGGTACTGTAGCCCACGGCCAATTGGGCAAGGGGTACACCTGCCGCAACGAAATAGACGCTTTTACTAAAGCCATTCATGGCCTTATACGTCATCTCTGTTTTGTCAGAATTGTAATTAACAGACCTTAGCCATTTAATGTCAAGGCTTTGTGCCTGCGCGCCATTACCTCCAAATAAGAACAGCTGTAGTACTATTGTAACAGCACAGATTTTCGCAACCAGTTGATCTTTCATTGTACAGTTTAAAAACAAGCAAATTTAGGTAGGGATTCTGAAGCATTTCTGTAGGCCCCTGCACCTGATAACGCCTGCTGGCCTATCTTTGTTATACCTGAAATGTTAAAATCTTCCTAATGGCGAAGCAACCCAAAACACTCCCCAACGAGAACGATGTACAGGCCTTCCTGGACACTGTACCGGACGAAAAGAAACGCCGCGATTGTTTTACTGTGCTGCAGCTGATGCAGGAGGTGACCGGTTATCCCCCGAAGATGTGGGGCCCCGGCATTGTGGGCTTTGGCAGCTATCACTATAAGTATGAAAGCGGCCATGAAGGAGATGCTCCCCTGTCCGCCTTTTCTCCCCGCAAGGAGGCAATCACTTTTTACGTAATGCTTGAGGCCGGCAATAATCAGGACCTTCTGCAAAAGCTGGGAAAACACAAAACGGGCAAAGGGTGCCTCTATATTAAAAAATTGGAGGATGTGGATACCACGGTGTTAAAACAACTGGTAATTGCGTCAACACGCTTCCTGAAGTCAAAGTACTCCACTGAATAATATCATGCGCTGGAACGTAGCGGATTCATCCTATGCGAAGGTAAGAGCGCCGGCCATTAGCATCTTTCATCTAATATTTTCTGTAACGCGGGGGAAATACCTGATTTTGAAAGATATTTTACAACATTCAGCTGCTCGCAATCTATAAAAATTCGGTAAATTTAATCCACTAGTCTTTCCTTAGAACCATCTAAATCCAAACCGATGAGACCAAAAATACTATTGATCATCGATGACGATCCCGACGACCGGGAGTTCTTTTGCGAGGCGCTGAAAGAGGTTGATAGGTCCGCTGTTTGCTATACCTGTAAAAACGGACTCGAAGCGCTTAACATACTAGACACAGATCGGTATCCTATACCTGACTTCATTTTCCTGGACCTGAACATGCCTATGCTAAGCGGCAAGCAATGCCTTAGAGAGTTGAAGAAGATAAGAAAGCTCGACCAAACCCACATTATTATTTACACCACTTCAAAACTTACAGATGATTGTTCGGAAACCATTCAAATGGGCGCCATGCATTTTCTGACCAAGCCAACTACCTACGGTGACCTATGCGAAGCCCTTTCAAATGTGTTGTCTAAAAACTGGACTTTTGTAAAATAACCATGCTTAACCGGATGTGAGCAATTATAGGAAACTACAACCTTATCTTTACCGAAAACAACCCCGCAGCTAATTCCTGTTTGTAATTCATTACCATCGTAACAGCGTTATTGCACCAATGCACTAACCTGTTGCAAATATGCCACGCTACGTTGTTCTGTAGCTGTATGAAGCTGAACGTCTGCAGGGATGAGCTGCATCCGCAATTCCCTGTAGATACGAACACAATGCAGTAAAGCTTCTGAAATAGCGGCAGGATCGTAGTCGGCTACTGTAGCAATCAGGTCGTCCATGTCTGCAGGAGGCAGTTCTTTTTCCAGCTTGCGCAAGGCCTTGGGACGAAGCCCGTTCTTTACCTGCATGAGCGGCGCCAGCACCCTGGCACGCAGGAAACCTATGCCGTCCAGGGCTTCAAAGTACTCTCCCCTGCCCAGCTTAGTAGCAATGTAGTGCAACCATGTCCAGAAACGATCTTCCAGCCACTGATAGTCCGGGTAAGGCCAGACAGCAGTGGTAGTAATAATAACATTGGCCAGGGCTCCTTCCCTGTCCAGCAGGATATCCGGGTCTTCAATACGGTCATGGAACTCGGGCAAGGTCAGGAACTTAATGTCTACATGCAAAAGAGGATCATCATATAAACAGATCAACAAACGGGGCTCTCCTACATGCTCTCCTGTAAAGGCGTTCAACAATTTTCCCAACTGGCCCGCATAAGCTTCCATAGCAGGTTTGTTGCTTACCTGCTCTTTCGTAACCAGTACAAGATCCAGGTCAGAATAAGGGTCTATCTCATTGGTAATCCAGGAACCGGCTACTGCGAGGCCGATCACACCGGGGTCATTCTTTAATAGCTCCGCTGCTCTTTTTGCAAATTGCTGCTGTATCATAATAATACCTGCTGAAGAATTTTTTATACTTTCCTACTAGTTTAGTAGACTTTTTGAAAAGTAACATTATCTTTGTATCCGGATTTGGCGCCCACCAGGCCAGATGCTCAACAATTACTATTGTTATGGGAGCAACATCAACCATCAATTCTTCATTATCACTATTATCCAGGCCGGCCGCCCACCCGGGCCACTACTGCGTTATCCTGTTAAAGGAATGCTGTTGTTGTTAGGGCTGGTTTCCTCTTTCCTGTTTGACTATTGCGTGGACAATGATCGCTATTCCAGATACAGGATATTTTTAATTTAAAACCAACATTTATATACAAAAAGGTTTCGCCGAAAGAACCCGGTAAAAAGATTTTACCGGGAAGGGATGAGATCAGTCCAGTAACGCCAATCACTTACTGATCATCATCGCTGATTTACATTAACGATAAAACATCATTAACATGAATCTGTTCCAAAGGTATAAAAAATATACCTGCCGCTACCGTATTTCCTTTTCCCTCCTGTTTTTCCTGCTGCTTACCGGGCCTGCATTATGGGCACAGAACAACAATGTGCTGCTCACCGGGCGCGTCTACGATGAAAGAACAAAGGACCCCTTGCCTGCCGCCGTGGTGCGCATCAAGGGCACTACACACAGCGTGGTAACAGATAACAACGGCGCGTTTAAATTTGTGACCGGACAACGTGTGCCTGTGACTTATATTATCAGTTATGTAGGTTACAAAACGGCAGAGATCAACGTTGACAGTTACGGTAACCTGGACATTCCCCTACAGGAAGCTAATACCCAGCTAAATGATGTGGTGGTGGTAGGCTATGGTACCCAAAAAAAGAGTGACCTCACCGGATCTGTGGCTTCTCTGCCCAAAGCTGTGCTGGCGCTGCCTGCCGTTTCTTTTGACAACCTGCTGCAGGGCGCTGTATCCGGTATCGCTGTTACACAAAGCTCCGGCCAGCCGGGCAGTACTGCTACCATCCGCGTACGCGGCGGCAATTCCATCTCTTTTGGCAACGAGCCTTTATATGTGATAGATGGTTTCATCGTATATAACAATAATGATTACACGAATACCGGCGCATCCAACGGCGCCAGTGTGAACGCCCTGTCTACCATCAACCCCAGCGACATTGAATCTGTGGAGATCCTGAAAGATGCCTCCGCCACTGCCATCTACGGCTCGCGTGGCGCCAACGGCGTGGTGCTGATCACCACCCGCAGGGGTAAAAGAGGCAGCAGTGATGTGCACTATAGCACCTATGTAGGACGGCAGCAGGTGTCTAAAAAGCTCGATCTGCTCAATGCCTCGCAATGGGCCTCGCTGGTGAATGATATCAATGTAAGCGATGGAAAAACGAAAACCTTTACAGATGCACAGATCGCCGCGCTAGGCGAAGGCGCTGACTGGCAAAATGCCGGCCTCCGTGACGCCACGATACAGCACCATGAGCTGTCTGTCTCCGGCGGAGATGATAAGAACCGTTACCTGGTCTCCGGTAACTATTTCAACCAGCAGGGCACCCTGCTCAATACCGGTTTCAAACGCTACTCCGGCCGTGTTAACTACGAAAGGATCGTGAATGAACGATTCAAGGTGAACACCAATATCTTCGGCAGCCAGGCATCGGCAGATAAATTGTTCGGTCCTCCTTATAACAGCATCAATTTTTCCGGCGCTTATCCCAGCCTGATCCTATCTTCCCCCGTGGCGAAGATCTGGAACGAGGACGGCAGCTACAACATCAGCAGCCCCTATACCACTACGCCCACCAATCCCCTGCAGGATATTACCGCCACTACCAACCGCAGTAACATCACGCGCGTGCTGGGTAACATCTCCGCCGAATACAGGCTGCTGAAAGAGCTGGTGGTAAAAGTAACAGCGGGTGCAGACCTGCTGAACACCAAGCAGAATTATTATGCGCCTTCCAACACGGCTGCACCGGCGGGCAGCTCTAACGGCTACTCTGCCGGCGGATATGCCTCCGTTGGCAGCGGAACGGCAGTGACCTGGCTGAACGAGAACACGCTTACCTGGGATCATTCCTTTGAAGACAAGCACTTCGTGAATGTACTGGCAGGCTATACCACGCAGTTTGCAAAAGACGAATCTGCAGTGGCCAGTGCACAGAAGTTCCCGAACGATCTTACGGAATATGATAACCTGAGCTATGCCGCCACCGCTTTGCTACCGATATCAAACGCCCATCAGTCTACCTTGAATTCTTACCTGGCCAGGGTGAATTACTCTTATAAACACAAGTACAACGTGACCATTTCAGAGCGGGCTGACGGCTCTTCTAAACTGGGCGCAAACCATCGCTGGGGCTTCTTCCCGGCTATCGGACTGTCGTGGAATGTCAGCCAGGAAGATTTCTTCAAACCACTGAGCCGCAATATCAGCAACCTCAAAGTAAGGCTGAGCGCAGGCCGTACCGGTAACTCGGAAGTGCCGCCTTACAGCTCACTGGCGGCGCTGGCGCCCACCAACTATTATTTCAACGGCGCACTGGTAACGGGCATCGCCCCGCTGCAGATCACCAACCCTGAACTGAAATGGGAAACCACTACCCAGTACAATGCCGGTGTTGACCTGGGCCTTTTTAATGATCGTGTAAATCTGATCTTTGATGTATACTACAAAAAGACCAGCGACCTGCTGCTTAACGTACCCTTCCCTCTATATACCGGTTATGCCAGCTCCCTGCAGAATGTGGGCAGCGTAGAGAACAAGGGAATAGAGCTGAGCCTGAACACGAATAATATCAAAACAGAGAATTTCAGCTGGCGCTCTACCCTGGTATTTGCCGCCAACCGGAACAAAGTGCTGAACCTGGGAGGCGCCGGCAGCTTCTTCCCCCTGGCGCCTACAGGCCAGGTATCACCGGTGATCGTGCAGGTGGGATTGCCCGTGAGCACTTTCTGGGGCTATAGCACCCAGGGCCTGCTCAGCGCCACAGATGTATCGAAAGGCGCCCCGCTGCTGGCAGGCGTGTCGCAACGGGAAGGCGACCGCAAGTATGTTGACTGGAACGGCGATGGTGTGGTGACCACCACCGATAAGCACAACCTGGGCAGCGCACAGCCGAAGTTCACTTTCGGTTTTTCCAACACGCTGAACTACCAGCATTTTGACCTGTCTTTCTTCTTCCAGGGTTCCTATGGCAACAAGATCTTCAACCTGCTGCAGCAAAAGCTGGAGATCCCTACCCTTTCGCTGAATGCATCGGCTACCCTGCTGGACAGATGGAGCCCGGGCAACCCGAACGGCACTTTCCCAAAAGCCACCAATGCACCGGTAGCGCAGGTAACAGACAAATACATTGAAGATGGTTCCTATGCCAAGCTGAAAAACATCACCCTGGGTTATACGCTTTCACAAGGCATCGTTTCCAGGATCCATGCCAAACAGCTACGCGTATACGTTTCTGCACAGAACCTCTTAACCATTACCAGCTACAGCGGCTACGACCCGGAAGTGAATTTCTATGACAGCGACAATACCAAACAGGGGATCGACTACGGCATCTATCCGCCTTCCAAAACTTTCCTGGCCGGTTTGAACGTCACCTTCTAATTCAATAAAAAAAAGAACAATGCAAAGATTATATATACTGTTATTGCTTGCAGGCAGCTTATCTGTATCCTGCAATAAACTGTCGGAAAACCCGGATTCCATTATCACCGGTCCCCAGTTCTATAAAACAGAATCGGATGCCAGGGCTGCTGTAGCGGCGGCATACAGCACGCTGAACAGCGATCCTGCCGCTGATTTCCCGATCTATGGCAGGAACCTGAACCTGCTAACCGGCAATGGCAGCGACGACCAGGTGTTCAGTCCTTCCAATACCAACCCCGATGTGCGGGCCCTGGGCACCGCCACCTATGTGGCCACCAACGACCGCGTAAAGAAAAGCTGGCAACAGCACTATTACGGCATCAGCAGGGCCAATGTAGCGATTGACAATATTCCTGGCATCCCCATCGATACCGCACTGCGCTCGCAGCTGGTAAGGGAGGCAAAATTTATACGGGCGCTGTTGTACTTTAACCTGGTACGCTTTCATGGTGATGTGCCTTTAATACTGCATGATCCCACTACCGTGGACGTAAACAAACTGCTGGTGCCCCGCACCTCCAGAGACAGTGTGTACCAGCAGATCATTGCAGATCTTACAGATGCTACCAGGCTGCCCAAAACCTTTACCGGCGCGGATAAAGGCAGGGCTACCAGCGGTGCGGCACACGGGCTGCTGGCCAAGGTGTACGTTACCCGCCGCCAGTGGGCTGCTGCCCTTGCCGAATTACAGCGGGTGATCAATGGCGGTTACGGCTATGATCTCTTCGACAATTACCAGGACGCTTTCCAGAAAGCTACCAAGAATGGCAAGGAGCATCTCTTCTCCGTACAGTTTGAGACCAACCTGGGCGCGAAGAACAGTACGCAGTTTGTCAGCTCCGGCGCCTTTAACTCTTTCAATGTGGCCGTATACCCAGGCGATCTCCCTTCAGACAGCCTTTACCAATTGTTTGATGAGTATGACACCCGCCGTTCCGTTACCTTCTTTACCCAACTGTATAATGCGGCCACCGGCAAGATAGTAGACTTCGGCGCACCGCGCTTTGCCAAGTTCATCGACTACAGCCTCTCGCCGCTCACCAACCAGGCCCAGAGCGGCATCAATTACCCGGTGCTCCGCTACGCAGACATCCTGTTGTTGTATGCTGAAACGCTGAATGAAATAAACGGCGGTCCTACCGCTGATGCTTATACGGCAATCAACCTCGTACGCAGCAGGGCCCATGTAGCTGATCTGGCCGGCAGCCTTAACCAGTCGCAATTCAGGGAAGCGGTGTTCCTGGAAAGAAGGAAGGAGTTCATACAGGAAGGTAACCGCTGGTTTGACCTGGCCCGGAGGGGTGGCACGTACCTGTATGATGCACTGAAAAAACTCCCGGCCAAAACCGGGGCAGCGGTGAAGGATACCTTGTATCCCATTCCGCAAAGCGAGAGAGACCTGAATCCATTGCTCACACAAAATCCCGGCTGGTAAGCCCATCGACAATAACACTCATTAAAAGCTAACAATTATGAAACAAACAAGTAAAAGGGCGCTCTACTCTCTTGCCCTTGCTGCTGTTGCCGGTCAGGCTGCCGCGCAAAGCAGTCCGCCGCCCGGGTTCCAGGGCGTGATCGGCAAAACCTACGCCGAATCAAAGGAATACTGGACACCACTGCCTAAAGCGCCCGCAGGCGCACCCAACGTGGTATGGATCCTGCTGGACGATGTGGGCTTTGGCGCTGCCAGCGCATTTGGCGGCCTGATCCCCACTCCTACCTTTGACAGCCTGGCCAACAACGGTTTGCGGTATACGAATTTCCATACCAATGCCATCTGCGCCCCTACCCGCGCTTCGCTGCTCACGGGCCGTAACCAGCATACCGCGCATATGGGCGGCTTTGCGCACACTTTCCTTTCTGCCGGCTTCCCGGGCTGGGATGGCCGCATTCCATCTGAAAAAGGCACCATCGCAGAGATCCTGCGCGACAATGGCTATAATACTTTCGCCCTCGGCAAATGGGGCGTAACGCCGGACGCAGATTCTACCGACGCGGGCCCCTTTGATCGCTGGCCCAGCGGTAAAGGCTTTGATCATTTCTATGGCTTCCTCGGATCACAAACAGATCAATACCTGCCTGCGCTCGTAGAAGACAATGCGCACGTACAACCCGACGGCAGGCACCTGAACGAACAGATAACCGACAAAGCGATCGGCTACATTGCCAGGCAGAAAAAGGCGGCGCCGGATAAACCTTTCTTCCTGTACTATGCTCCCGGCGCCACCCATGCGCCGCACCAGCTGCCTGCAGCATGGCGGGACATCTACAAAGGCAAGTTTGATGAAGGCTGGGATGTATACCGCGAAAAGGTGATCGCCGCACAGAAAAAACTGGGCGTAATACCGGCTAATGCACAACTGCCTGCACGCAATCCAAATATCAAAGCATGGGCTTCATTGCCGGCTGATGAAAAAAGGCTGTATGCCCGTTTCATGGAAGTTTATGCGGCGTATCTCACTTATACAGACCATGAGATCGGCCGGATCATTAATTACCTGAAAGAGATCAACCAGCTGGAGAACACCCTGGTGTTTGTGATCGTTGGCGACAACGGCGCCAGCAAGGAAGGTACGTATGAAGGCGTGGTGAACCGCGTGCGTTATGGTCCTGCTATTACAGAAGAGCAGGCATTAAAAAATGCACTGGCGGATTATGATAAGATCGGCACACCGGAAGGATTACAGACTAACTATCCTTTAGGTTGGGCAGAAGCGGCCAATACGCCTTTTAAATACTATAAACAGGATGCTAACGCGGAAGGCGGTACGCACAACCCGCTCATCGCGTTCTATCCTAAAGGCATTAAGGACAAAGGCGGCATCCGTAACCAGTATGGGCATGTCATAGACCTGCTGCCTACTACGCTTGATATTGTTGGCATTCAACAACCGGAAGCCATTCGTGGCATCCGCCAGGATAGCGTGCAGGGTATTTCCCTCGCTTATTCGCTGACAGATGCCACGGCGGCTTCCCGTCACCTGGTACAGTATTATTACATCTTTGGCTCGCGCGCTATTTATAAGGATGGATGGAAAGCAGGCGTAGCGCATCACCCGGATTATATTGATATCAATAACCCGGCAACCGGTGCAGCGCCGGTGAAGAAAGGCTTTGACAATGAGGTATGGGAGCTGTATAACCTGAAAGAGGATTTTAATGAAAGGAATAACCTGGCGGCAAAAAACCCGGAGAAGCTGAAAGAGCTGCAAGCGCTGTTTGAGAGCGAAGCGAAGAAGAATAATATTTATCCGCTAATAGATTGGGAGGATGTGTTTAACAGGAGGAGGCTGACGGCGGTGAAATAGTCATCAGTCGTTAGTCATCAGTCGTTAGTGATTGAAGCGGGGTCTTATTCGCTGCATTTACTAACGACTAACGACTGATGACTAACGACTTTTACCCCACTATCAACTTATCCACTGAAAACTTCCCTCCTCCTGTTACCAGCATCGCTATACACATCCCTATCACCAGGAGATGGTATTCAAAACCTTCGCTCCCCGCGGGGGCTTGTGCGAACCAGTTCATAAAGAATCCTGTTTTGTAGTGTACCGCTACGATCATACCGATGAAGAGCCCCAGCATGCCAAGGGCGGCTATCCTGGTGGCAAATCCGGTTAGCAGCAGCAGGGTACAGCCGCATTCTACAAGGATCACCATGGCGGCGGTAAAGGTGGAGAGGCCGGCTACCTGGGTCAGGTAATGCATTTCACCGGACAGTCCCGGGCCGTTGAACCATCCGAATAATTTCTGGGCGGCATGGGGAAAGATAACGAGGCCAAGTGTCAATCGCAGGATCATGCCTGTCCAGTTGTTCTCTGTAGTTAAAATTTGTTGCATCATTGCTTTGTACTTTCGTTTTGACAGTACAAAGTTGAGGGGTGATGGGAGTATAAACTTGTGATGTTTGGTAAAAAAAAGTTGTGATAAAGGTCACAAAAAGTTTGAGGTTTGGGGTCTGAAGTCTGAGGTTCGTTAAAAGTTGAAGGTTCGGGACAAGTGTGCCTTAACAGCACAGCTGTTCTAAACTTTAAACATCCAACGAACGTCAGACCTCAGACCTCAGACCTTTTTACTCTTCAACCTGCTCAGCGTCTCCCTCGTAATCCCCAGGTAAGACGCCACATGCTGTTGCGATACCCTTTGCTCCACATGCGCATACCTCACTAAAAACTCCGCATACCGTTCTGCAGAAGATTTCTGCATGAACAGCACTCTGCGCTGCAGGGCCACAAAAGCATTCAGAATGATGATCCGGAAATATCTTTCCAGCGCAGGGATCTCCAAAAACAGCTGTTCCAGCTTTACGCGTTCTATCTGTAATACTTCTGTATCTTCCAGCGCTTCAATATTGTACGCCGTCGGCGTGTTGGTGAGCATACTATACCAATCCGTGATCCACCAATCTTCAAAGCCGAACTGCATGACGTTCTCGCGGCCTTCTTCATCCACTTCATACTGGCGCAGGCCGCCTTTGATCACGAAATGATCATAACGGCAAAAATCACCTTCCTGCAGCAGGTACTGCCGCCGGCGTAATTTTCTGAGCTGCAGCGCAGTGCAGAATTTTTCCTGCGCTGATGGATCTAATGTAACGTGCCGGCCGATGTGGGCCAGTATCAATTCATACATGGGTCAAAAGTACTCAAATACCTGCAATCAGTGATACCGTTTGTAGGCCTGTTTCTGCCATCCGTTAGACACGGACTGCCATTTACTCGGTTATAGACGGCAGCCAGCACAGGATCCCGTATTTTAACACGAAATGTTTGTGTTTCACCCCAAATTTCCCACTATGAAACATGCATGCATCGCCTTGTTACTGGCAGCCTGCTCCATTGTATTCAGCAGCTGTTATACTTACAGGGTGGCCACCCATGCCCAGTCGGGCACCGGCGTCAGGAAAGTGACTGCCCACAGCTATTTTTGGGGCCTTGCACAACAGAAAGATATTCCTACCCCTAACTGTGATTCGCTGGGCATTTACGGCATGTCTGAAGTACGGGTAAGGAACAATTTCGGTTACACCCTGATCACCATCATTACGCTGGGTATCTACAGCCCCATACGGCTGGAATACAAATGCGGCAAACCTTGTCCAAAAACCGCTGAGCTATGAGCATGAAGATCTTCAAAACGAATGATCACACCTGGGAAAACCAGCATGAAACATTCGTATACAATATCGAGAACCGCTATGAACTGGCTAACGGCGACGGCGGCGCCATCGAAAGCTATAATGCGGCCACCGCAGGTTTTCAGCAACTGATTCAGGATGCGGTGACCAGGAGCAGCCACCTGCGCGGGCTGGGAGCCGGCTGGTCGTGGACGCCCATCGCCGCCACCCCGGGCATTATGCTGGAAACAAAATCGCTGAACACGGTCTTCACCATTACAGCTGCCAGTGTGAACCCGGCCTATAAAGGCGATCCTTCCAAACTATTCATGGCCCAATGCGGCACAGGTGTATGGGAGCTGCACAATTTTATGAAACAACGCAGGCTCTCCCTCAAAACATCAGGGGCCAGCAATGGGCAGACCATTGCCGGGGTGATCTCCACCGGCGCGCATGGTTCTGCTTTTGATGTAGGCTCCGTACAGGATTATGTGACCGGCCTCCATCTCATTGTGGGCGACAAGCGTCACATCTGGCTGGAACGCGCCTCCTACCCCGTTGTATCAGACCGTTTCACAAGCCTGATCGGCGCAGAACTGGTAAGGGACGACACCCTGTTTAATGCGGCCCTGGTAAGCTTTGGCAGCTTCGGCATCATTCATGGCGTAATGATAGAAACGGAGGAGATCTTTCTGCTGGAAGCCTATATGCAGCAAAAGACCTTTGACAATACGCTGCGCGACATTATGTGCACGCTCGATTTTTCGAAAGCTACGCTGCCCTGCGGCAATGAGCGCCCCTATCATTTCCAGGTGATCATCAATCCCTATGACAAGAAGAATCTTGCGTACGTGACCATCATGTACAAAAGGCCCTACCGTACTGATTATACAGCGCCGGTGCGCAACTCGGCCGGTATCGGTCCTGGCGATGATGCGCCCTGCTTTATAGGGAAGCTGACAGATGCCATCCCCAAGCTGGTGCCTACACTGGTGAACAAACTGCTGGCCGGCTCGCTCACGCTTTTTGATAAACAGTTCGGTACTCTGGGCGAGATCTTTGACAACACTACGCTGCACGGAAAGCTGTTAAGCGCCGCCATCGGCATCCCGATAGAGCAGGTAGGCACGATGATAGATCTGCTGATGAATATCAACAAATCAAAAGGTCCCTTTTCCGGCCTCTTTGCCTTCCGCTTTGTGAAACAATCACAAGCACTGCTGGCCTTTACCCGCTTTCCTTATACCTGCGTGGTAGAGCTGGACGGCGCTTTCTCTGCCACCACCCATGCTTTCTACAGCGAAGTATGGAAAGAGCTGGACCGCCTGAACATTCCCTACGCTTTCCATTGGGGCAAAGTAAATGAGCTGACACCTGCCCGTTTGAGAAAGATGTACGGCGATCACCTTGATCAATGGAAGGCGTCCCGCAAACAATTAATGGACCCGCAGGCGCTCACTGTATTCACGAACCCCATCATACAGCAATGGGGTTTATAAACTGCTGCAGCGTCCGATAACTTTACGAAGGGGGCGTCTTAACTTTATAGACAACAAATGCCGCTGATATGTCAAGCACCATTGCCGCAGCCCTTGTTACCATCCTGCGGAAAGCAGGCGTACGCCGTGTTCATGGCATTGTAGGCGACTCGCTGAATGCCGTCACGGAAGAGATCCGCAAGAGTGGAGATATAGAATGGATCCACTACCGGCACGAAGAGGCCGCCGCTTTTGCCGCCAGTGCAGAAGCACAGCTTACCGGGAAGCTGGCTGTATGCGCGGGCAGCTGTGGTCCTGGCAACCTGCACCTGATCAACGGTCTTTATGATGCCCACCGCAGCATGGCCCCGGTACTGGCTATTGCAGCACATATCCCCAGCAGTGAGATAGGCACTGGTTATTTCCAGGAAACACATCCCGAGCTGATCTTCCGGGAGTGCAGCCATTACTGTGAGATCATTTCTTCCGGCCGCCAGATGCCCCGGGTATTACAGATCGCTATGCAATATGCAGTAGGGATGCGGGGTGTTTCCGTGATCGGCCTCTCCGGCGATGTGGCGGAAGAAAAAATTGAATGGCCGGAACTGGAACATGAGCTGGCTCCTATCCGCGCCAGCATTCGCCCCTGCGATACAGAACTAAAAGAGCTTGCCTCGCTCATCAACCAATCCACCCGTGTAACTCTGCTGTGTGGCAGCGGCTGTGCAGGCGCACATGCCGCGATCCTGCAGCTGGCCGATAAGATCAATGCGCCTGTTGTACATTCATTAAGAGGCAAGGAGCACGTAGAACACGATAACCCTTTTGATGTGGGCATGACCGGCCTGATAGGCCACTCCTCCGGTTATCATGCCATGAAGGACAGCGACCTGTTGTTGATGCTGGGAACTGATTTTCCTTACAAGGACTGGTACCCCGAAGATGTAAAGATCGTGCAGGTAGATATACGGCCGGAAAGGCTGGGCAGGAGATGCAGATTACACCAGGGCCTCGCAGGAGATGTAAAGGAAACGGTCATGGCGCTGCTTCCTTTGCTGGAAAAGAAAACTGACCGCGGGCATCTTACCAAAAGCCTGAACAGGTATGCCACCAGCAAAGAACGCCTGGAAGCGCACGCCAAAGGCAAGCAGGGCGTGCAACCCATCCACCCGGAATATCTGACTAAACTGGTAAGCGACACTGCTGTTGATAATGCCATCTACACGGCGGATGTAGGGGCTCCTACCGTATGGGCAGCCCGCTACCTGAAGATGCGGCGCGAACAAAGGCTGATCGGCTCTTTCAATCACGGCTCTATGGCCGCCGCTATGCCGATGGCTATTGGCGCGCAGCTGGCCTTCCCGGGGAGGCAGGTGATCGCATTATGCGGCGACGGCGGCTTTGGTATGTTGATGGGCGAGGTACTCACCATCCTGCAATACCATCTTCCGGTAAAACTGGTGTTGTATAACAACAGCTCCCTGGGCTTTGTAGCGATGGAAATGAAAGTGGCGGGGCTGCAGCCTTTCGGCACCGACCTTAAAAACCCCAATTTTGCCAAGATGGCTACTGCCATGGGTATGCCAGGCATCAGGGTAGAGCACCCGGAAGAGATCCAGCCAGCGCTTTCGAAAGCATTCTCCCACCCCGGGCCAGCATTGATAGATGTAGTGGTGAACCCTTCCGAGCTAACGCTGCCCCCTACCATCAATTTCAAGGAAGCAAAAGGCTTCAGCCTCTATATGCTTAAACAGGTGCTCGCGGGCGAAGGCGCAGAAGTATGGCAAACGCTGAGCACCAATTTTTTGAACAAATAGGCTTTACTTTTCATAAGCCTCCAGCTGTCCCAACAGCAAAGCCTTGTAGTGCGTAAAACGCACGGCGCTTAAGGTTTGGGCTACTTTACCGGCTAATTCGTACAGGGCGCTCAGCTCATCGTTCTGGAAAGCTTCGTCTTTGAAATAGGTATAACGGGTATCTATAAACTCCTGTATACGTTTGTGCAGATCGCCTGGTGTTTCCGCAGTGATCACCTGCTCGTTGATCAATCCCTGCAGGGCTCTTTTCAATTCCCACTCTTCATTGTTACGCAGGTTGGTGACGGTGTCCTGCACCTGTTCCAGCGTAAGGCCACCCTGGTAGAAAAGGTTCAGCGTGCGGTTTACTTTATTCATGATCTGCAGGTAAGCGTCATAGCGGGCGCTGGTTGCCTGGAATTGGCTGTAATAGTTCATCACGGCTTCCTGCTGACCCTTGGCCTGCTGGTAAAAGAAGGCGAAAGCCTGTTTATCCGCCAGTTCCTGCCGTTCTTTTAATTGTATGATCTCTGTGCTCAGCTGGTTGATAATGTGATCGCAATCGCTGCGGGTATATTTCTGTCCATCGAAATCAAAACTGCTGACGTCTATCTGTTTGTCGCGAATGGCCTGTGCAAGCTCTTTGTCTCTTTCGTTGCCAGAGATGCCTGCCTGCAGTTGCCTGTTCTCTTCATTGAATAAGGCGTCGAAGCTATCGGGTGCAGGCAGCTTTACTACTTCTGCGAGGTCCCAGCTCACGATGTTGATGTACCTGCCGTTATAGAACCCCTTGTACGCCATGGGCAGCTGGTAGGTTTCCTGTTGGGTGGCGTGCCAGGTATCAAATTCCTGCGCATCGTAGTGATGGACGTCGGCTTCCAGCTTCACGGAGCGGTACAGGTTGGCAGTCAGTTTTTCCTGCAGGGCTTCTATATTATCGAAAATAGTCCATGCGCTGGTAGCGTCCGGAAGCGCATCCATCGCGGCCTGGTCCAGGTTCAGCTTTCTTTCTTCGAGCGTAGGGTGACTGGCCCATTGGTCGCGGTAGTTGATACGTGACCGTGAGAAGGAGCGGATGAACTGGTAGGATATTTCCGGTAAGCCTTCTTTTAAGGGCAGCTCGTAATCATCCGCCATGGCGCGAAAAACTGTGAGCTGGTTGCGGAAGATGTTCCTGGCCACTTTCTTTTCCTTCAGCCAGTCATTAGCTGTGTTGATGGCAGAGGAATAACAACCACCCGCCACTTCTACCCTGCTGAGGGCTGTTACCAGGTTATTACCGCCTGCCACACTGGCCGCAATGGTATCTGCATGAAACTCCATTTCACGGCTGAGGGCCATGTAGCTTTTGTTGATCAGCTTATACATTCCTTTCAGGATCCATTGGATGCCCTGCGCGATCTTTACGGTGATACCGGCAAATAAGGCGAGATAGCTGTGGATGTCTGCCCATGCTTCAATAAAGGCCGCATAACCGCGGTTATCGTATAGCATGTTATAGATAATACGGTTGGTATTATAGGTGAAGCTGCCCAGCTTCATGCTGCGCTGGCTGAAATGGCCGAACTCGTGGGCCATCACGGCTTTAAACTCACTGATGTTGATGCTGTTGACCAGCCCCAGGCCTATTTCCAGGTTCTTAGGCACGGGCAGGAACATACTCCAGAAGCTGGAATGATAGAATACGCAGGCGTTCACATCCGGCGAGAGGAAGATCTTTTTAGGAAAGGGCGTATTGGTGTCTGTTGTGAGACGGCGGATAAAAGCAAACAGCCTAGGCTGTTCTGCTTCCGTTATTTCGATTCTACCCGGATTGTCGTCCTTTGATACGGCGAAGACGAATTTCACCAGGAAATACAATACGGAGATGCCTACGGCTATCAACCCGCCACCCAGGATCAGGGTGATGAGCTTAGGAAGATGTACCACGATCCAGATACCTGCATAACAGCAGGCGATGGCCAGGCCCACTGCCACTACAAGCAGCGCAATGTAGGTAAGCAGGAAAAGCAGGATAGCAATAATCACCTTGGTCACCTGCTTTTTGAATTCCGGTGAAGGCATTATTTTCTCTGCATAAACACGTTCGGGCGGTAGCGGGTATAAATAGTCGCTCATGGCGGGTACAATGGGTATTTAATATTAGTCCACAACATAATAAAAAAAATTGTTATTTTTCCTACAGGGCTACACGTTTTTTCACGGCTTCCACATCCACACCGGCGATGATCATCTTATCTTCCGCTTGTTTTTCAATCAATGCTTTTAACCGGGTGAGCGTGGCATCAAACTGCACATGCTTATCCATCATATAAGACATATCAAATTCTATTTCCTCCCTTTTTCTTCGAATTCATACCACAGCTGATGGATCTCCTCTCCCACAGGCTATCGAGGTGACGGCGCAGATTTTCGATAGCGGCCCTTTCACGCTGTTCTTTTTCGATTTTGATGGCCGGGTTGCTATGCCGCAGTTTAAATTTAAGCCGCTCTGCCAGCTTCAGTACCTGCAGGATAAAATTTAGTTGTGTGGTTAAATCCATTGTAAAGGGTATTTGAAGATGTTGGTAAAATTTGTAGCTTCCCTTATACAAAGATAGCGGACATCAACCCTTTACTGTAACATCAAAATCAATCCCCTATGATCAAACGTTTACCTTGTATTCTGTTATGGCTCTTCCTATGCCTTACGCTCAAAGCCCAGCAATCACCGAAACGCGAGCTGCGCGGCGCCTGGATCGCTACCTACGCGAACATCGACTGGCCCAATCGTACGCAAACGCCCGAACAACAAAGGGCGGCCTTTATCAGCATTGTAGAACATCACAAAACCACCGGTCTGAATGCGTTGTTCATACAGGTGCGCAGCCAGTGCGATGCCATGTATCCCAGCGACATAGATCCCTGGAGCGCCGATCTTACCGGTACGCAAGGCGTGGGCCCTGATCCCGCCTGGGACCCTATGCAGTTTATGATCGCAGAGTGTCATAAAAGAGGCATCGAGTTCCATGCATGGATCAATCCTTACCGGGCAGTGGCCAACGCTAATAACCTGCCCAATTTTGCCGCCAGCCATGTGGCCAAACAGCATCCTGAATGGCTGTTAAGCCAGGGCACATTGCGGGTGCTGGATCCCGGGCTGCCGGCCGTAAGGGATTACATCAACAGCGTGATCAACGATATTGTGCGCCGCTATGATGTGGATGGCATTCACTTTGACGATTACTTTTACCCGCCTGCGGCTCCTGCGGGCACTGCGCCTTTTAACGACTCTGCTTCTTTTGCGGCAGACCCGCGTGGGTTCAGCAACCGGGCAGACTGGCGCCGCGATAATGTGAACCTGCTGATCAAAAGAGTGTATGACAGCATCAGGACCATCAAACCCTGGGTGAAGTTCGGCGTATCACCTTCGGGCATTTACCGTAACAGCACGAACCCGGATATAGGCTCTCCTACCAGCGGGCTCGAACACTATACCACCTTATACGCCGATACGCGCAGATGGCTGCAGGAAGGCTGGGTGGATTATATTATGCCACAGGTGTATTGGTACATCGGTCAGCCCGGCGCTAATTACGGTCTGATCATTCCCTGGTGGAATAAGCAAGCCAGCGGCAGGCATATTTACATCGGAATGGCAGGTTATAAAGTAAATGATCCTGCACAGGGTGTGAACTGGGCGAATCCTTCGCAGATCCCGAACGAAATAAGGATGAACCGGGATACCGCGTACGCTAATATCTACGGTCAATCCATTTATAATACGAGCAGCCTGCGTAGTACTACAAAACTGGGTTTTCGTGATTCTTTGCGGCTCTTCTTTTATCAACGTCCCGCATTACTGCCCGCCATGCCCTGGCGAGACAGCATTCCGCCGGAGGCGCCTTATCGTCTTAAAGCCAGGCAATACGGCGCCGATTCAGTGGTGCTGGATTGGAGGCAGCAGTATACTTCCAATGAATTGCAAAAGGCCAGCCAGTTTGTGGTGTACCGTTCTACCAGCCGTGTGACAGATCTTAACCTTGTGGAAAATATACTGGCTATTACCAATACTGATGCTAAGGCATTCACAGATACAACTGTAATACCGGGCACTAAATACTACTACCGTGTTACTGCGCTGGACAGGTTTCATAATGAAAGCCGGCCCTCTAAACGGGAGAAAGTACGCGTACAAGGGGAACATGCACCCATTGCGCATCCGTGGTTTGAAAAACATGATAAGGCAGACAAGCGTTTAAGCATAAAGGTGAGGCCTAATCCCAGTGCGGATCAGTTCATACTGTTAGTTCAAAGCAAGATAGAACAACCACTGCGGATCAGCGTTACAGATAATAACGGAAGAATTGTAGAAACGCGGGATAATGTGATGCCGAATAGTACGATCATGATTGGCAATGAATACCCGACAGGTATTTATTATGTGGTAGTGATACAGGGAAATGTTAAGCAAACCGTGAAGCTGGTAAAGATCCGTTATTAAATCTACAAAATGATGAAGGCCGTCCTGCTACCGGGTGGGGCGGCCTTTGTGTATTATTAGTTCAATATTGCCGGCAGCCGCTGCTTTCAGTTGTTTTTCTATATCCTCTTTCCCTTCAGTCATGGTTCTTTTGCCATCCGATCTCTGTTCGATTAAATGGCCCTTATGAAAGTAATATCTTCCCTGGAAGGTGGGCGTTGTCTTTGTATAATCGAGGCCGTCCTCTTTTTGAATAAAGGATTCAAATCTTTCGTAAACAAAAATGAGCGCTTTATGCCCGAAGTAGTACTCTCTTATTCTGTTTCCAAAAGAGATACCAATCCATTCCACCATTTTTACGATGGTATCTTTTCTTAGGTAAGCGGTTAAAGAACATCCTCCATCCGTTGTATATTCTAAAAAGTCTTCTCCTTCAAGTGTAATGCTCTTAAATGTTGTATCTGCATTGATTGCCTGGAATTGTTTTCGGATACAGGTAATGACCTCCTGTTTAGCCTGTCCGTAACAGGCTTGACTTCCAGCTAAGGCCATAAGGACAAGGAATAGGGAGCTATAGCGATTCATAGTCCAAGTAAGATACGAGTAAAATGTGAGAAGATTCACTGAGGCCATGGTGCATTGAAAATCACCTTTTCCGGTGATTTTTTCGATGCGCCATTCTGCTATCTTTGAAGGATTAACAATTTTTACCCCCAAAATCATCATTATGAAAAAGAAAACAACCCAAAAGCTCCAGCTCAACAAGATCAAGATCTCTAATCTCAGCAAATCCGGACAGCAACCCTCAAAAAAGGAAGCAAAATCTATCCCCAGTGGCTGCTGGATGTGTCCATCCGAGATCACTTGTCCCCAGACTGACCTTTGTGTACTGTAACGGACGAACTTTGTTTCAATGCAAAAGAGGCTGTTCTTTCGAGCAGTCTCTTTTATATTTAAAGATGGATGAAACAATTATTTCGCAGGCAGGAAGCCGGCTGCTGTAGCAGCTGCCGCCAGTCTTGCTTTTTCTTTTGAGATCCTTCTGCCACGGAAGAAAAGATACAGGTTGAAGAAGAGCATCACACCTAAGTAGATGCAGAAGCCGCCTATTTTATAGCTGAGCGTTTCCAGCATATCCTGGCCACTGGTAATGGCGTGCATTACTTCCATGATCAGGAAAGCGAAGCCCAGGTTTAACAGGTAAAAGCCTGTTTCAAACAGCTTATTGGTAGCCCCTGCGATGTCCTCTTTGCCGTGGAAGATATCCAGCATAAACACACGACCGTTTTTGAACAAGGTATGCGCTACATACCACGTAAGCAGGATCACAAGCGGGAGGTACACCAGGTAGGTAGTAAATGTGTAGGACGTTTTCATATCATTATATTTTAAGCATGAATGGAATGATTGTTTCTTTTACTGAAGAAATGAATGAGGGCCATGTTGCAGAAATGGATCACAGCCAGGGTGATGAGGATCTTGCCCGTCATTGTGCTGAGGCCTGATAGCAAGTCCTCCCAGTTCTGTACCGGTTTCCATACCTTAAACATGAGCGTTGCGTAACCCAGGTTCAACAGGTAATACCCCACCAGCAAGGCCTTGTTAATAAAGTCTGTGAGCTGCGTGTCCTGGTGCAGTAAATTCAGTATGAACAGGCGGCCATTCCTGTAAAAGATCAGGCCAACACGCACGGTTATAAAAAAAGTGATCAGAAGGTATAGTATGTGCGCAAGTGTATTCACGGCTGATGTATTTAGGTGATTGCCATCCCTGCACTTTCTGATAACAAAGATATCGAATCATATCATATTTTCAAAACTTTCTGAAAGTTTATTAAGATAGATTAAGCATATCCCGGGCTTACAAACAAAAATGCCGGGTAACGAATACGTTACCCGGCAAATAAATTATAAGCGGTAATAAGTTTTACAGGTCTTTTGCCAGCGCTGTTTTTTTACACTCTGCCCATTTCTTTCCCAGCTGGAATGCCAGGGTGGAGAAAAAAGGCGCGAAAACAACATCGGTAGTATAGTGCACATGCTGCACCAGCAGTAAGATGGCTACTGCCAGGGTGCTGAAGCCGGCCAGGTACTTATCCACCTTCTTTTCTATACAGAGATAGATCAGGAAAAGCAGGGAAGTATGACCGGAGTAGAAGAGATCTTTACTAATGCTCTGGCCGCCGTAAAAAACGCCTGTCAGCGGATCGGTGAGCTCGATCATGTTAAGCGGGGGCGCCAGCGGCACCAGGTAAATGGTAAGGCAGCGGGTAGAGGTGATCAGCACGTATGCGATCAGGAAACGTAGGAACAGTTGCGGTTTGGCGATCACCCTCGCGGTGAACAGGAAAATCATCCCCCAGATCAAGATCATGATGGGGATAGAAACGTCCTTAGCCGGGATGGCGGCTAATACCCAATCGTTTAAAACAGTGCCGTTGCGGTTTTCGATGTATTGGAAGAAGCTGGGCAGCATCAGGAAAATCAATACCAGTATTGCCATCCCCACTATCAGCTTCAACTTAAAACCGGCGTTTTCCCAGGAAAGCTGCCAGTTTTTCTTTAATGTGTGCACACTCATCAGTGTCAGTATCTAACTTATAGAGCGTAATTTTAATATAAATAAGTCATATAAACAAATTGTTAACTCTATTTATTTCGGTGGGCATTTCCGCAATAAAAGTATATATGAATTATGCATAAAAATCGATCAGGGCGCCGAAATAGGTTTCCTGCCAGCCCTGCACGATATCCTGGTAGGCTTCGTCGGGGATGTTGGTATGTTTGAGCTCTGCGGAGGTGCCTTTTTTATCGGGATGCAGGATGATGGTAACAATGGAAGGGTCTTCCTGTTCACCGAAATACCATTCCTGTACGATCTTCCTGCCTTCCTCAAATTCGAGGTTCTGGCCCACGATGCTGCCTTCCCATAAAGAGAATTCATCACCAGGCGTGGTAGACATCTCCGCCGGTTCGCCAGACCATAACTGGATGGTGGCAGGATTGGTTAATGCCGCATATACCTCTTCCGGGGGCGCCGGGATAATAAAGTGTTTCTTATAATCCTTCATAATGCGGCAAAGGTATTTAAACTTAACGGCATTATAGGATCTGCAGATGCGGTCGTATCTGAACGCTTACCACATCGCAGCGGGCGGGCTGGGAAACAGTATACAGCACGCAGGCGGCAATGTCTTCTGCTTTGAGCATTTCCATTTTTTCTTCCTTTTCGGGTTGCTTATCCGGCGGGACATTGTCGGCCTGCATATCGGTGCCTACGGCCCCCGGCTCTATCAGCGTTACTTTAATGCCCAGGGGGTTCACTTCCTTACGCAAGGATGCTGAAAAACCCTGTATTCCGGCTTTGGTAGCCACATACACCGAGCTGTCCTTTTCTCTCACGTCTGCGCTCATGGAACCGATGTTTACAATATGACCGCCGCCGGCTTCCTTCATGCGCTGCACGGCTTCGTGTGCGCAGGCCATATAGCCAAGCAGGTTGGTGTTTACGATGTATTGCCAGTCGTCATAACTACCTTCCATTACTCCATTATAAGCCAGTGCTGCGTTGTTGACCAGTATGTCCAATCCGCCCAGCTGGCGATCTACCGCTGCAAATACCTGTTCAATGCCCTCTTTACTGGAGCTGTCTGCTATCAGGCCATGGATTTCTGCGTCCTCGTTTTCCTGCCTGCAGGATTGGAGGGTATCGTCCAGCTCCTGTTCATGCCGGCCGAATATCAGGACCCTTGCGCCGCAAGCAGCCAGCAGCAAGGCAGTGGCGCGGCCAATACCGGTAGTGCCTCCTGTAATGAGCACTGCTTTTCCGCTCACGTCCTCCGGAAGATAAGCCGGATTTTCAGCGGTTCTGTAGGATGCTTTCATGTCTGTTATTTTAACTCGTTAATAATCGCTTGCTTTTCCGCGTCTGATGGTTTGGTAGCTTCTTTTCCCTTCCTTTGGCGCTTTGCCTGCTCCTGTCGGTGAAGGGCAATTTGCTGGCCGCCGCTGACTATAAACTCCATATACCCGTCAGGGTGCTGTCTGCCTGTTATTGCTCCGCGTTCACCGGTAACTGTAACAGCGGGTAAGGGCTTGTCTTTCCAGGGCAGCAGTACCATCCGGCAGCAGCCCATGTTGTTTCCGCCTACCGTGAAAGTAACGGCGCCGTCTTTCGCAATAGAAAAATCCTTTACAGGATAATCTATGAACATCATAAAATGCTCTGGTACCGCGTGGTAATGACGGGGAACAACGGTAAATGCGAGGCCTGCGCCGTACACCTCCTGGCCTACCTCTCCCGGCTTCTTCCAACCATCATAGAAATCTTCCAGCGGTATCCACAGGTTGGGATCCAATTCCCCGGTCTTGGTTTTTTCAGCAAGGATCTTCTTTGGCAACATAGGTGGATAATAATACACCGCCTTGTGAAGCATATTCCGTATAAACTCTGTTAGCAGTAAAGTGGCTGCCGGCAGGATCTCCGTTCCTTCTGCATGATGAAGGTAATCATGGAAAGCGGCGAATCCTTCCTGCTCTTCATATACGGCTGTATAAGGCGCATCATTCAGGGGGAAGAGCGCAAAAAAGCTAGGGTAATCTTTGCCATAGCCATAATTGCAATCCCAGAGCCAAACATTCTTAAAAATGTTGGCGAGGCACAGATAACTGAGATTCAGGTACAGCTTGTTTTTTGTTGCCTTCCATAAACGCAGCATCGCGCCTGCTGAAAATGCCGTATTGTTAGCCTGGTAAAACAGGGTAAAACCGGTTCCCTGCAGCGCCCTGGCTGCTTTCTTGGCTTCCTCCAGGTAGCGTTTATCTTCCGTAAGTTCCCAGGCCTGCAGCATAACAAGCGCATACAAGCCGGGTACATCTTTCTCCCCTCCTGCTCCCGGCTTTGTCTCTTCTTTTATTACTTCCAGTGTATCCAGGTTGTAGAAAACCGGCCACTGGTACTTAAAGTGATGTGCAACTTTGATGACATATTCCATGGAATCGAGGAAAAGCTTTTTTGCCGTTTTATCTCCTGCCAGCGCCATTCTTGACAGGTTGAGCAGTGGATGATGCAGGTACCAGGCATCCATTACCCGCGGCTTTTTATGCTCTTCTTCCCGTGTCAGTTTACCTTCTGCAGCAGGCAGCCAGCGTACTACACAATTAATCCGTTCATCATAAAATGCAGGCAACCCCTGGTTTATATATTTGATCATTGGTATGTCCTCCCTGCTCCAGCTTGCATATTCCATCATTGGCAGCAATACTGCCAGCTGCACCATGCTCTCGGGGGAGTCTCATAATCGCATACATACGCATTCAGATACGGTTTGCCCTGCACCTGGGTCCAGCATCCCGGACTATATTGCAGATCATTGAGCGTTTTCTCCACTGTCTGCAGCCAGGCATGATACTTCGTGGACGGCAGCGGGAAATGCACGTATATCCCGGCCAGCAGCTCCAGGAACTGCCTGGCCATCTCAAATTCATCAGCAGGAACGGTAGCGTCTGTCAACAGGAACGCGTCGGAGATGATGTATTCTTTGCCCTCCTCCAAAGCTTTGTCTTTGGACGCCGGCAATGCAAAGCCCAGCTCCGGCCAGGATCCGCCTACTGAATCTGCTACTGAAGTATTTGTTTGCTGGCAATAGTCACCGAGGGCAGTCAGGTTTTGCTGGTACAGGAAAGCGCCCGTGCGCGGCTTTTTAATACCGGCGTATAATAGCCCCGAACGTGGCCCCAGCTGATGCGTGTACACTTCACCGTCCGGCATTGCAGTAGCGCCGTCTTTACCAAGCATCAGCAGATCGCGCGGCCAGAAGGGTATTACCAATGGTTCGCCGGGCTTTAAAGTGGTGATACAACGAATCAAAGGCTTGTCCGCCGCCGGGAATTGCAGCTTTACTACAAAAGTCCCGATAATTGATTTCAGAAAAAATGTTGCGCCGTTTTCCTCTTCTTCCATGCGCTCCAGCTGCAGGATTCCTTCCGGCACAAAGGCAGTCCGTAAAGCAGCCCGGCAGTCATTGTTCCAGCACACCACCACCCAAAGGGCATTGCCTTTATTGTATACGCTGTACCTGAAGTCTCCTGTTTCCCTGTCATAGACCGGCGATAAGCCATCTGCAGATAATGCTTCCCTGGCGGCGGCCAGCCAGGGAGATATTCCTGTTTTGCTCTTCATAGTGTTTTATATAAGTACAACATCCATATGCCCAGCAGTATTATCTCAATGATTGCGTCTATAAGATAAATGGGGCGTATTACTTTTTTACTAACGTATATGATGTCCACCATCATCAAAGCAAATGCAGTGCCCATGCCGGCGATCAGGGTGGATACGTTTATTTCCCTGTGAACCGCTGCTATGAATAACAATAAAGCTATTACACTTACCATCGCTCCCACTGCCTTCACGAGCCATACATCTGTTTTAGGGCCTGTAATCTTTTCAAAGCTTGGATAGTGCAACAAGGGCCAGATGCCGGTAAGGGCGAAATAAATACCCTGTGCCCACAGTAACAGTATTATCAGGTTACCTGTTTGCATATAGATACAGATACTCTAATAAAAACAGTGCCAGCGAAGATAATCATCTACCTGCTATACAAAATGCACACTGCACGTGCATAATGAGTAGAGATATCTCTACACAGGCGCTACATATTTGCCGCAACCGTTGCTGTACGTCACTCTGGCAGTCTTGCATGGACCGCTTTTTGATCATCACCTGTATTATTTATTGCCCACCAAAAAATCATTTTATATGTTCTATCACGTGAAAGAATTACAATTTAATGCGCGGGTTTCCAAACCCGACCCTGCATTTGCTTCGTTGTTGCTGGAACAATTCGGCGGTGCAAATGGTGAACTGGCTGCTGCGATGCGTTATTTCACGCAGGCATTTGGCGCACGGCATCCATTCCCTGACAAATATGACCTGCTGATGGATATAGCCACTGAAGAATTTAGTCACCTGGAGATTGTGGGCGCCACCATCCAGATGTTATTACAAGGGATCAACGGCGACCTGAAGAATGCAGCAGAAAATTCTGAGATCATGCAGCTGCTGAATGGTAAAGCTTCAAAAGAAACTTTTATTCACCAGGCGATGATCGCTCCCCAGATCCTGACCTCTACCGGAGGGGGCCCCGCTATTACCAACAGCCAGGGCGTTCCCTGGACTGCTGCCTACATCAATGGCGATTGTAACGGCGATCTGACCGTAGACCTGCGCTCGGATATTGCCGCAGAGTCACGGGCTAAGATCACTTATGAATACCTGTTGCAGTTCACCGATGACCCTGATGTAAAGGAAACGCTGAACTTCCTGATGACGCGTGAAGTAGCGCATTTCCAGATGTTCCAGGCCGCATTGGACAGCATCATGCCGAACTTCCCTCCTGGTGTGCTGCAAAGCGATCCGCGCTACAGCAACCTATACTTCAACATGTCTAACGGTTCTGCCATCCGTGGCCCATGGAATGAAGGAGAAAGCAGCATGTTTGGTGAAACATGGCAGTACATTGAAGATCCTGTTAAGCATGTACTCGAAACAAACGGGTTGATAAACCAGCAACCGCAGGGTACTGAAAGAACGCTGGAAGGCGTGGCAGAGCTGGATCAGCAGCTGAGTGAAGAAAGAAGCAATGAAATCAATATGGCCGTGCCGATCGGCGAGCAACACTGGAGCATGTCTGCCGCAGAGCACGCAGAAGATTCAAAAAGAACACATGCAAGAAGCAGCAGAAAAACAAAAGGTAAGTAAAAAGCAACCCGCGCAACAGCAAAGCGGGCAACTGGAAGTAGTTTACTACACAGACCCGCTTTGCTGCTGGAGCTGGGCTTTTGAGCCTGCCTGGCAACAGTTGCTCCAGGAGTACCACGGCCGTATTTCATGGAGATACTGTATGGGTGGATTATTGTCTGAGTGGCGCGCCTATCATGACACCATGAATGCGGTGAGCAAGCCGGTGCAGATGGGGCCCTTGTGGATGCAGGCCAGCCAGGTATCAGGACAGCCCATGAATGACCGCATCTGGTTCCTTGATCCGCCCGCGTCTTCCTACCCCGCCTGTCTGGCGGTGATATGCGCGGGCATGCAATCTGAACAGGCCGCGCACTTATACCTGTATGCGTTGAGATGCGCCATTATGAAAGATGGGAAGAATATTGCCAGGAAAGCAGTACTGCTCGAAACTGCTAAGGCATTAAGCGGCGAACAGCCGGGCGTATTGGATCTGCAGCGGTTTGAAGCAGACCTGGAAAGTGAACAGGCCGTGAACCTTTTAAAGCAGGACCTGCAGGAAGTGAGCTATCGTAATATTAACCGTCTTCCTTCGCTGATAGTAAAGCAGGGAGAGCGTCGTGTAGTGATCACGGGTTACCGTCCTTATGATGCTTTGCTGCAGGTGATCACACAAATGTAACTGCGCAACCACCTAAAAGTTCAAAGGTTTGAAAGTCGCTGCCGTCGCAAGCGTACCTTCAAACCTTTAAATTTTCAAACCTTCAAATTTACACAACGTTATTGCAAGCTTTCCTGTTAGTAGCTAACTGCTTTGGCAGCATTGATCTGCCCGTTACCGAAGTAGGTATCCCTGCCGGGTGCACCGAGGTCTGTAGAGCTTCTTCTTAAGATCAGCTCTACCAGCAGCGGGTTAGCCAGGCGTTTGTATTTACTATAGATCAAAGCAGCGGTGGCGCTGGCGTGCGGCGCAGCCATACTGGTACCTACGGACCATACATAGAAGAATGATCCCGAGAATTCGTCCCACCCACCGATGTTGAATACAAAGTCAAATACGTACTCGGGTCGGACAATGCCGCCTACGTTTACGATCGTCGTGTTGAGCGGAATACTATAGTTGCCACCCGGAGCGCCGTAGGAAACAAAGTTCCTGCCATGGTTGCTGAAGGTGTAGGAAGGCACATACAGGGAAGTGTCCTGGTTGAGGCCCCAGCCCAGCGGGCCATTGGAAGCAATACATAATACGCCGAGACAGGCGGCTGGATAAGTGATGAAGCGTTTTTCATGATCATAGTCGTATGCGTCGTTACCAGCGGCGGCAATCACCGTTACGCCATTGATGGTGGCCCAAAGCGTAGCCCTGTTCAGTGCGAGCACGAGGTCTCTCACATCACGATCATACTCTACGGTATAATCGTCGGACGGATCGTTGGGAGTACCGTTATCGTCTATAAAGGTTCTACGGGGCAGCTCTCCGCCAAGGCTCATGTTAATTACATTGGCCCTGTGGCTTACTGCATAGAAGATGCCATCAATGATACCGCTCCAGGGACCGGTACCTGCATCTGACAATACTTTCACCAGTAACAGCTTGGTTTGAGGGGCAACGCCTACCACGCCAAACTGATCGTCCAGCGCGGCAATAGTGCCGGCAACGTGGGTGCCGTGGCTGAAACCTTCCTCGCCGTGATACTGTACTTCTTCGCCTTCAATAAAGCTATGTGAGCCGATGATGTTGGGAGAGATCTCAGGATCATTGAGCAGGAAACCACCGTCTAATACGGCCACCGTAGCGCCATTACCCTTATAGCCTTTAGCCCAGGCCTCTGGCGCTTTTACCGAACGCAGGTTCCATTGCAGGAAAGAGAGCGGGTTACCGGGGATAGGAATATTCTTTACTGTCTTGGGCTTGCCCGGGTTAGCAGCCGCACCTGCTTTATAATATTCACCAGACTTGTAGATTTTTTCGGGCAGGCGCCAGTTCATTACAAGGTCTATTGCCACGGACTGAACACCTTCGATCTTCCTGGCCTTTTCAGGAAATGAGGGGTCTGGGGTTTGCACGCTTATCAGGCCTAGCTGCTGATTCGCGTTCTTTATTGAAAACTTTTTTGCGCCGATCGCTTTCAGGCCTTCTTCGATGCCTGACAGCTGAACGCCTTCTTTTGCAATGACGATGAAACCGCGGTCTTGTTGTTTGGTGTCTTTGTTTAGTGACCCGTTAATTACGTTCAGGTCTTTCTTACAAGAGGCTGCGAAGATCAGCAACATAACGGGTAAGAGGGGCAATAGTGGATTTTTTCTCATAAAGACTCTTTTTAATGATTAATTAAGAAGATCGAAAACTGGGAAATTAACAGAATGCTTGCTATACGTTGATTGATAAATTTTCTGACAGATACCTATAGGGTGATTGAATGTACTTAATTTATTTGAAATAAGCAAAGGAATCGCAGGGGTTCATAAAAAAGTTAATACGCGCATGCCAGGAGCAGCGCGTATTACAGCCGGTCAACAATTTGTTTATGCCATTTGTGCAAGGCCCTGTCCCATGGACCAGTTCTCTGCCGCTACTTCTGTGAGTACGATGAACACATCGTTCACAGAGACAGGTGTGCGTGCTGCGATCCGCTCTGCGATAGCGCGATAGAGCGCTTTCTTCATTTCAACTGTACGTCCGTACCTGGCGGTGATCTCGATATACAACATATTACTTGAATGAGGGACGTTCAGGTAAGTCTGCGGATATAGCAGGTCTGCTGCGCGTATCTCATGTATCACCTGGAAGTAATCATCCGGCGGAATGTTGAAGTGTTCCATCAGGCTTTCATGTATGGCCAGGGAGATATCTTTCTTTGTACTATCATTCAGGTGCTGTGCGAGATTGATCTTTACGAAGGGCATATTTTTATTGTTTAGTCTGCGCAAAATTATTTCAATTCAATACATTTGCGATATTGAAACATCTCATCTCATACTTTAATAAAATTAAACTATGACGGGTGACCTGATGGACCTGGACCTGCTTCGCACTTTTGTACTGGCAGTGGATATGGATAGCTTTGCGAAGGCGGCAGACCGGGTAGCACGCTCGCAATCCGCAGTAAGCCTGCAGATGCAAAGGCTGGAAGAAATGACGGGCCGGCCTTTATTCCTTAAACAGGGCCGTGGATGGCAGCTGACCCCTACCGGCGAACTGTTACTGGGTTATGCACGGCAGTTACTGGAGGTTAACGACCGGGCAGTACAAGCCTTGCATGACACTCGGCTGGAAGGTCAGGTGAGCCTTGGGTTACCTGCAGACTTTGCCGAAAGCGAGCTGCCGGTGATACTGGCGCGCTTTGCCGCCGTGTACCCGGATGTACAGATTACGATCATAATAGACCGGCAGGCCGTGCTGCAACAACAATGGCAAAGCGGCAAGCTCGATGTGATCGTGAGCATGGGCCTACAGCTGCCGCCGGAGGCTATTCCCATCGGGAAGCTGCCGCTGCGCTGGATAGGAGGACATGCACCGCTTGTACATCAGCAACAGCCCCTTCCCCTCCTCATGTTTGAAGCGCCCTGTATTGTACGACAGGCAGGCCTGGATGCCCTGGAACAGGTGCAGCGTCCCTGGCGGGTTGTGCTGACCAGCCCGAGTCTCGCGGGCCTCTGGGCCGCCGCGCAGGCAGGATTGGGCATTACGCTGCGCACGGAAATAGGCGTACCCGCCGGCTGCAGGATATTGCCCGCCAGTGCGGGGCTACCCGCCCTGCCGGTGTTCCACCTGTTCCTGCTGCAGCGGAAGCAAGCCCCCTCTCCTGCCCTTACACGCCTCACAGATATTTTGGTGAGCACGATAAAAGAACAGATCAATAATCTCCGGAAAAAATAAAAAAACGGTTTCTTTGCAATTGACATGTCACTATCCATTACATCATTAAATTCAGGGAGCAACGGCAATTGTTATTACATCGGAAATGACAGGGAAGCGGTGCTGATTGATGCAGGGATCTCCTGCAGGGAGACGGAGAAACGAATGAGGCGCCTGGGACTGTCCATGCTCCGGGTAAAAGCCATCTTTGTTTCCCACGAGCATACGGATCATATTAAAGGGATCCCGGTCATTGCGAAAAAATATAAACTACCGGTATATATTACGGATGCTACCCTGCGCAGCGGCGGTTTGCCGCTGCATGCAGAACAGGTCGTGTCTTTCAGCGCTTATGAGCCGGTACAGATCGGGCATTTGAGCGTAACGGCTTTTCCCAAACATCATGACGCTTCGGAACCGCATAGCTTTATTGTCGGCAACGGACAGGTGAATATTGGTGTATTCACGGATATCGGCATCCCCTGTGAGCATGTGATCCAGCATTTCCAGCTGTGTCATGCTGCTTTCCTCGAGTCGAATTATGATGAACAGCTGCTGGAGAATGGCCGGTATCCCTGGTATCTGAAAAACCGGATCCGGGGTGGTAAAGGGCATTTATCCAACCGCCAGGCGCTGGAGCTGTTTAAAGCTTACCGTCCGCCGTTTATGAGCCATTTGCTGCTGTCGCATTTGTCTGCGGAGAATAATCACCCGGATCTTGTGCACGCGCTTTTTACGGAGCATGCTTGTGGTGTGGAAGTGGTAATAGCGGGCCGGACGGCGGAAACGGCGGTGTATGTGATAGGTGGCAGTGTTGTAACGCCACTGACTTTGTTTTAATTTTTTCAATATTATTTGGAAGAAAAAAATTATTTGCTATCTTTGCACTCCCGAAAACGAAAAACGGGAATGATTCCGTAGCTCAGTTGGTAGAGCAATACACTTTTAATGTATGGGTCCTGGGTTCGAGTCCCAGCGGGATCACGGAAAAAGATTAAGCCTTCAAATCATTAGATTTGAAGGCTTTTTTGTGTTATCGGAATATTTGATCTTAGTTGAAATCTTATCAGCGTTTGGAGGTAATAAAATGCCTGCTTACGCTTATCTATCTCTATTCAGTTTCATAAAAACAGCCGCCTCATTATATCCTTCCAATAGCACCTCCTTGTGTGCCTGGAAACCTAAATACCGTGCATACAAGGTTGCGTTTCTTCTTGTACTAGCCAGGCAATACGGCACTTCGTAACCTAAATTTTCATAATGCTTAATCGTCCATCTGGCAAGATGTATGGCATAACCGCTTCCACGCGCCTCAGGTAAGGCTGCCAGGTAATCGGGAAGCATACTTATTTTACGCTTAGCCGGATCAAGTTCCACATCCCCCATCTCATAAAGCCAATAATAACGCTTCACTCCTTCCGGGTCCAGTACATTATACCACCTTTTTTTCCATTCTCCCGGTTCTTCAAGCCCGTACCCGTGCCTCGTCCAAACCAAAACAATCTTGCGATCGGGGCTACTGTATAATGCACCACCTGAACTGAACGTATCCCTGACAACTGCTTCAAAAAAATCCTGCAACACGGCTTCAGTTGTTTTTTCACCGATCCAAAAGTTCAGAACAGGATCGTATAGAAAAGCTTTTGCGAGTACATCCCATTGCCAGGGTTCAGGCGTCTCCGCCTGAATAGGATCTGCAAACACTGGACTAGGGGTTAATTGTTCTAAGGTTTTGTTCATGAGAATAGGTTTTTATAATGTATCATAATGGTAAGAGGATAATAATGGTTATTTCAAAATTTTGAACCTGCGGAGGCATATTCAGGATTCAAATATCGTTCTCTTTACAAAAATTGCACGTCACGATATTACTAATTCGAAGTAGTATAATTACTACAGCTGTTATCAATGCCGGAAAATTAGCGGCTGGGCCAACACTAGCCGTTATGATAGAGGACATAACACGGGGATCACAACAAGAAGATTTAACACTATTAAAGCCGCGTAAATCAAATGACTTACGCGGCCTTCCTGTTTTAAGGGCGACAAAACTAAATCACTCGAAACTACTGATTGCTTCACTTACATCGTAGCCCGGATATCTCCATAAATCTCAGGATATTTATTAAACATCATAGACACAAACCCGCATTGTGGTATTATTTTCAAATTGTTTTCACGTGCATGATCGACTACCGCATTTATTAACTTTCTTCCGTATCCTTTTCTGCGTTGCGTAAGGCTAACACCTGTATGTCCTGCGTTTAATATACCTGGAGTAATGTTGACCATCATTCTTCCCACTTCCTGGCCATCCAGGATCAGTGAGAAAAAGGAGATTCCCCTTTCACCTTCATGTATTTCGATCTTTTCCATGCTATATTTACTATCCCTTGAAATATTGCTCTTTCACGATTTGGCCATTTTCCCATATTGAGCGAATGATCTCGTGCCAATATATATTGCTCCCGTCTTTCATTTCAAAACTGAAAATGTATTCAGAAAAAGAAGCGTTGTCATATGATACAGATCGGTGAAGCGTAATTTCGTTCACATTTTGAATGGCGCCGACAAATTCATTTAATTTCTTCAGCGTTGCTGGTTTTCCTTCTGTTACAGTGCCGTCAAAGTCGATAGTTTTGACATGGGGTGCGAAATACTTTTCCGCGGCCGCAATGATTTGGCCACCTGTTATCATTTCATTCTTTGCGTATGATAGCTCTTCAAGATGCTCTTTCATTTTCTATTTTTTGATGTGAATAATACTTGTCTAAAATATTTGAGTAGATCCTTATTACAATGGTGGGTAGTTACCTGTGCCTGCAGGTACCGCAGCATCATCGGACAGATAGGTGTCTATCACGATCTCACCTTGTAACAATTTAGCAACCGGGCAGTTTTTCGCTACCCAGAGCAGCCTTTCCTTTTGCTCATCCGTCACCGGCTGGCCAAACGAAACTGTTCTGAAGATCGAGGTCTTGAAAGGTTCAAGCTCCTGCAGCATGTTTACTGAACAATGTATGTCCGTAATATCCCATCCTTTTCTTTTGATATACATACGCAAAGTGGTCAAGGTACATCCGATCAATCCCGACAGTACAGTTGTAAACGGATCGGGTCCGATGTCCTTACCACCGTTAAACGACGGTTCATCCAACACCATCAGGCCAGCCCTCCAGTTGATGATGACCTCCTGGCGGCCTTTTACCAGGTCCCCGGTAATATCTTTTGGGAAGAGACGCAAGGTTTGTTTTTTACGGATCATGATATTCGGTTTCAAAATGGTTTATTAATCATTTCTACATTTACTTTGGGCCAATCGATCGGTACATTGGTGATTGCATATAATAGGTTCAGTGTCCAGATATTACCAACAGCGAGTACCACATCCACCAGGTGCCCCTGGTCATACCCTGCTTCATAAAAGTCCTCGAGAATGTCGCCTACTATTTTTCCGTTGGTAAGCGTAATGTTATGCGCCATTGCAGCTAAGGCTCTTAGCTTCCTGTCAAAACGAATATTATTCGCGCGTATGTCCAGGATCTCATCATTCGTGAAACCGATACGGCCGGCTATGACAGTGTGAAAACTCAGGCAATATGGGCATTGGTTCACCTGGCTAACTACCAGGTTCACTGTTTCACGCTCACAAACGCTTAGCGAACTTTTTTGCGTTAAGTATTTAAAATAGTTCTCAAGACCATTCTCGCTGCTTGCAAAAGCGGCAAAGATGTTGGGAACTATCCCGAACAGGTCCCTTAGTTCCCCAAAAATCCTTTTGTTCTTGTCTGAGATATCTTGCTCAGTAGACACTACAAACTGATTCATAAAATATGCTATTGATTAAACAGGTATGATTGTTTGTCCTTTTCACAAAAGTTGAAAATGGCCGGGGCATTTAAAGTGACATATATCACAGAATAAAATCGTTCTTATATCTATAGCATTAATTTTTCTGGTCTTTGTGACATATATCAAATAAAAAAAGAAAACTCCGTGCGTCCTTTGCAAACGATCTTTCTATGTCACTTTAAATAACGTTAAAAACTAAACAGATGAAATCAGAAACTCAACAGATGTCCGGCTCCTTTCCGCTTCCTACTACGCCGGAAGACATCATTCCCTCGCTGGTTAAACGATTTCATTCCGGTGACGTTCGCAACCAAATGGCCATGTACGCCCCGGATGCCGTGTTCATTGCCACCGATGGGCGAACGATCACTGATCACGCGGAGATCGCTGCAATCATCGAACGCGATATCAAGCTTGGTCTGCCGCTGGTAACCAATGTGCGCCATGTGTTCGTTGCCGGCGATACCGCACAGATTGTCGTGGATTGGTCGATTGATGGCAAGGGCCCTGACGGCAAAGACGTGCACCTTGGAGGGTCGGCATGTGATATTGCGCGCCGTGGTGCGGATGGGTTCTGGCGGTACATCATCGACAATAATCAAGGGACAGCGGTGCGACGGCCAGTCTGACGTATGCAGGTCTGCTGGACCCCTCAGTATTTTGAAATTGGCCTATCAAATCGGCCAGATCGGGCGCTAATTTTACAGCAGATTAATAAGTCCATTAGATACTTAATATTTAAATTATGTTGAAAACAACAGTGTTATGAAAGCAATAGTAGTGACAGACCAGGCTGCGGGAAATGCCGGGATGCGGCTTGTGGAGCGGCCCGCGCCCGAAGTAGCGATAAATGATGTGATCGTTGAGGTGCATGCATCGGCAATAACAGGAGATGAGCTGTCATGGCCCTCGACGTGGATCGATCGCGCCGGTAGAGATAGAACACCATCGATCCCAGGCCATGAGCTGGCTGGCATTGTCACCGCTCTTGGCTATGGAACGACGGGCCTGTCCATAGGACAACGCGTGTTCGGCCTTACGGACTGGTACCGCGACGGCACGCTGGCAGAGTACGTAGCCGTCGAGGCACGTAACCTTGCACCGCTGCCGGCCGATGTTGACTTCACAGATGGCGCGGCCCTCGTAATGCCTGGTCTGACTGCCTGGCAGGGGCTATTCGATCATGGCCGCCTCCGTGCGGGACAAACAGTTCTTGTACACGGTGCGGCTGGCGTGGTAGGCTCAATGGCAAGTCAACTCGCACGTGCGGCCGGTGCTTACATTATCGGCACAGGGCGCGCGCATGGTCGCCAGGCGGCGCTCGATTTCGGTGCACACGAGTACCTCGACCTTGAAAACGAAACGTTGCAGGATGTCGCCGGAGTCGATCTGGTTTTTGATGTCTTCGGCGGCGATATTGCCAATCAGTCCGCGGGACTGATCAGGCCCGGAGGAACGATAGTGTCGATCGCAGGCCCGATCGAAGCCATGCCAGCCAACGGATCGGCCATTGACTTTGTTGTGGTTGCGGATCCAAACCAATTGAATGAGATCGTACAGCGGCTGCGCGAAGGACGTCTGCGGACACACATCGGCAATATATCTTCTCTCAACGACGCGGTTGCGACCTTCAATTCGACCAAGCGGGTCAGCGGAAAGACGGTCATCCGCGTTCGCCCTTAAAAATCTGGACTTCGATGGAGTATGTACACTCAGTTTGGGATGCACATACTCCATTTTTTCTGCCTTCCCCAATGGCAACAGCTCATGAATAAGGAATTAAAAATAGAACTGGTAAATCCTCAAACCAATGTATTGGCGTTTCGGTTGATACAGTTTACCGATGACGAGTATTTTAAAAGTTTAAAAAGCTTTAACTGTTATAAAATAATCCTGATCAGGAAAGGAAAAGGCCGGTTAACCTTTGATGCTGCCAGGTATGATTTCTCAGAAAATTGCTTAATCAGATTTCCAATTTACCAACCTTTTCAAATCGAGGCAGATGGTCCACTTGATGGAATATTACTTCGGTTCCATCCGGATTTTTTTTGGAATCATAAGTATGATATGGAATTGACAAGCAAGCAGGTACTGTTTAAGAATATCGGTGAGACTCCTTTAATAAAAATCAGTAAAGAGGAGATGGATCAGCTCCTATACCCACTGGACCACCTTCTTTTAGAACTAAATAGGGACAGCTTAGGCCGTTATGATATTGCGATTTCCTGGGTGAAGATATTTATGATCTATGCCTCCCGGATAAAGATGGAAAGAGGCGTAATTCACCCGGAGAAACTCTCAGCAGCTCATTACGCTGTCCGGGAGCTGGTTAACGCAGTGGAACAGCACTTTCAGCACAAACACCGGCCGGCCGACTATGCAAAATTGCTGAACGTTTCTCTCAAAACGCTGAATCGCACCGCTAAGCAACATCTGGGAAAGACCGTTGGCGACATGATCTCAGAGCGCATCATAACGCAAGCTAAGCATGAATTATATTTAAGTGACAAGCCCATAAAACAAATTGCCTTTGATCTTGGATTTCAGGATGTGGCTTATTTCAGCCGGTTTTTTAAAGCGCAAACCACTATGTCTCCTGAGTTGTATCGTAAATCATTGAGCGTAGAGAGCAATCGTTAGAGATCGGCCATACTACTGCGTATCCTGGCCAGTGTTTCCCTTGTTATGCCAAGATAAGAAGCGATCATAGACATTGGAAGGCGATGATGTAATTGCGGAAAACAGCGGATAAATTGCCGGTATCTTTCTTCTGCCTGCTGACTGAGCATCATATATATCCTATCCCGGTTTGTCCTATATTCATCAATGATAATTTTAGTGTTTAATATATTTAGGTTGGGTATTTCTTTCAAAAGTGTTTTAAAGTGATCTGACGAAAGCTGCATAATAGTACTATCCTCCAAGGCATCGATAAATTCATTTGAAGGTGCGCCGGTTACAAGGCTTACACGATCGCTTGCCCAGTGATTGGCCGGCGAAAGGCTGAAGATATGTTCGTTGCCTTTGTTGTCGATCCTATACGACCGCAGACATCCGCTGCATACGAATGTATGAAACCTGCACACACTTCCTTCACGTAATAAGTATTGCTTCTTTTTAAGCTGGTTGGGCATTGCCAACGATTTAATAATGGCAATCTCTTTATCGGAAAATAAGCGATGGTTTCTAATATAATTCTCAAAGCATTCAAATATTCTCTCGGACATTAATTGCAAATAGCTGAATAGCTCAAGTAAAATTAACTGATATGGCAAGTGCAGAAAATGGACAAAAGGGACATTCTGTTGTAAAATCCATATCGGGCAGATGACAGATTGTATTGCAATAAACTGGAAAAAGCGAACCCTGATGAAAGATGATAGCGCATATAAAGACATTGTCCGGTGGTGGACAAAAAATGTCCATTTGCGGACAGTCACAAATTTGTTATGGAGCATAAACAGGCCGTTTCCAGATAGAAACGGCCTGTTTAACGAGTTGGCACCAGGTTTGTACGACAAAATAGAAACTAATAATGCGAGCTTATGCGCCGGACATATTTGGGTGAATTTGAAGAAGTCGTTTTATTGATGGTCGCTATTCTGGACGGAGAGGGCTACGGTGTTACGATCAGCGAGGCACTGGAAGCGCATACGGGACGTATAGTTACGTTCGGCACGGTGCATAACACGCTGATTCGTCTGGAAGAGAAGGGGTTTGTGAGCTCCGAACTGGGCGGAGCCACGGCCGAACGCGGAGGGCGACGTAAGCGGCTGTTTCGGATTACGGCGTTAGGAAGCAAGGCACTTCAGGAAATTCAGCAGCTCCGCCAGCACCTCTGGCAGTTGTTACCGCCTAACATACTTCGACTTGGTGGCATATGAAATCGTCTGTCCAACCTCCCCGCTGGGCCCAATGGCTGCTCACCCGACTGCATCCTGACAATACGTTGGAGGAGGTAGAAGGTGATTTAAATGAGCTATATACGTATTGGTATAAACGTTCGGGCAAAACCCAGGCCACGCTGCGTTACATTCTGAACGTAGTGTCGGTGCTGCCTCCGTTTGTGCGCAGAAGAAAAACGAATAGACAATATTATCAACAACCGGAGCGCCGGACCACTTCTAACCTAACATCCATCATGATTCGGAATTATCTGAAAATCGCGTATCGAAACCTGAAACGGCAAAAAGTTTCAACCAGCATCAATATAGTTGGTTTAGCCATCGGATTGGCTACCTGCATACTGATCACGCTTTATGTGCGGGATGAATTATCCTATGATCGCTATAATGAGAAAGCAGATCGGATTTTCCGGGTGGGATTCAAGCTGCGGTTGAACGGTGAGGACGTTAGTGGCCCCATAACGGGCCCGAATGTTGCCCGGGACTTACAACGGAAATTTCCGGAAGTATTAAAAACAACGCGCATCGTGAAGGGGGCTGAGTTTGTCAGCTACGGAACAAGCTCATTTAAAGAAGATAATCTGCTGTTTGCCGACTCAACTTTTTTTGATGTATTCACCATTTCCTTCGTTAAAGGGGATCCGAAGCGGGCGCTGACCGAACCAAATACCATGGTATTAACCGAGGAAACTGCCCGGAAATACTTTGGCAACCAGGACCCGGTCGGGAAAGTCTTATTATTTGGCAGTGAAAAGACGCCCTATCAGATTACGGGCGTGGTGAGAAATGTACCGGCGAACGCTCATTTTCGGTTCAATGTGCTGGCTTCGTTACCCGGTTATGATGAGCAGCATATCGGATGGGCATATAACATGAACTTTTACACCTACGTGGTGCTGCCCGAGAAATACGATTACAAACAGCTGGAGGTTAAAATTTCGCGGCTCGCTGAAAAAGAGGTTGGCGATGAATTACAACAATTTCTGCAACTCAGCCCGAAACAGTTCCGTGAGAAGGGTGACGATTTCGGTATCTTTCTCCAGCCACTCACCGATATTCATTTGCGTTCTCCCTTCGGTGGGACGGAGTTAAGCCCGGGGGGAAATATTCTATACATATACGTACTTACCGCCATTGCTGCCTTTATGTTGCTGATAGCCTGTGTGAACTTTATGAACCTGTCGACGGCCACGGCAGCCCGGCGTTCGCGTGAGGTAGGCGTACGTAAAGTGCTGGGATCTGTAAAAGGTCAATTGCAGCAACAATTTCTGATTGAATCGGTTTTGCTTGCGATTGCAGCATTGCTCGTTGGATTACTGGTTGTGGGCTTTGCTTTGCCCTTCTTTAATCAGCTGACAGGCAAGACCCTTACGCTGCGATTATTGACCAACGGATTTGTAATCGCCGGTTTAGTGGCTGGTACTGTGTTAGTGGGGTTGTTGGCAGGCAGTTATCCGGCCTTTTACCTGTCTTCATTTAAGCCAGTTTTGGTGTTGAAAGGGCGGATTACCACCGGACGCAACAGCTTTAACCTGCGAAGTGGCCTGGTGGTGTTTCAATTTTTTATCACCATTTCGATGATTATTGCCACTGTTACCGCAGACCGGCAACTACGTTACATGCAAACGCAGAAAATCGGCTTTAACCGCGAACAGGTGCTGGTTATTCATGATACGCAGATGCTTCACAATAACGAAGCCGTATTTCGGGATAAGATCATCCAATCTCCGCAAGTCATCATGGGGAGTATTTCAGGACAAGTACCCGTTGGAAATTCAGCCATCGATAACACCCCCGTAATGTCCAGAGAGAACCCTTCTAAAAGTGTAATGAGCCGATTCTACAAAGTTGATGATGAATATATTCCTACATTGGGAATGCGTTTGGTGCAGGGGCGTAATTTTTCAAAAAGCTTCCCTGCCGATTCCTTTGCTGTTATCCTGAATGAAACGGCTGTACGGGCCTTAGGCTGGCAGCAGCACCCGATCGGAAGAGAGCTGATCGGCCACGTTGATGATAATGGTGTAAAAACATATTATCGGGTCATTGGTGTTGTAAGCGACTTTCATTTCGAATCCCTGCGGCAGAAAATCGGGCCTTTAGTCATGTTTTTGGGCGGAAATTCAGGTAACATCCTGGTCAAAACCCGTACTGATAAAGTTCCGCAGTTGCTCGCTTCACTGAAGCGGCAGTGGGAGTCTTTTTCACCTGCAGCCCCTTTCTCCTATTCGTTTTTAAATGATCGATTTGAGCACGTTTATCTCGATGAGCAAAAAATAGAACAGGTATTGACGCTCTTTTCAAGCCTGACTATCTTCATTGCCTGTTTAGGGTTGTTTGGATTGACTACCTACACCGCCGAACAGCGTACAAAAGAGATTGGCGTACGGAAAGTGCTGGGCGCATCCGTCAGCAGTGTCGTGGCCTTGCTCTCCAAAGACTTCCTCAAACTTATTCTGTTAGCGCTGGTGCTGGCTTCCCCTATTGCGGGGTGGTGTATGAATCAATGGCTGAAAGGATTTGCCTATAAGGTTACAATTGACTGGTGGATTTTTGCGCTGGCAGGATTGCTGGCGGTCGGTATTGCCTTGCTGACGGTGAGTTTTCAGAGTATCAAAGCCGCGCTAACGAATCCGATAAAAAGCTTACGTAGTGAATAGCGCACAACACCGGACATGACAGTTTCATATTTCAGTAACCTTATTTCAATTCTCTCCGGAGCTAGTCTTTGGGAGTGACTATCAAATTCGCAAAATGTGCATCAGTGCCATAGCCGATCCAAAGCCCGATCGCTCCCTCCTGATCCGGACCATGCTTCAGGTCGTTGACGATTAACGTAGGTTGGGTAGCCCCGTGTACGTACAACCGCGCTTTATCGCCCTGCACCTCGATCCGGACCTTCGTCCATTCGCCGGCTACTAAGTCCACGTATGACTCATATTTCTCCGGCGTTTCTTTCCGCGACCGATACCAGGGATAGTCTGGATATGAATAGTACTGCACTGAGTGATTGCGACGAACCTGGTCTTCGGCCCGACCATTGGTGGGACGTAGATAGATACACTCGAATCTGGATGTATCGTCTGCAATGCGGAAGGCGATGCCCACAAAACCGCGGGCTAATTCCCCTGCCTGCGGCAGCGGTTTAGCTGCCAGCTCCAGCTCAATGGCGCCGTTATGAAAACGCAGATTCCTGATCCTGGCATGGGCTACTTCCGCGCCATTTGCGCTCATACCAGTATCGACTACCCGTAGACTCGATTTGCCAAGGTATTGCTCCACTGACACCTGGGCTTTAACGGGCAGTATGCCATCCAAGGTATTGAGGGGAATCTTTTGCTGACCAGATTGAGCCATCGCTGCACTTCCCGCAATAATGGTGAAGGCAACAACAAAAATGAAGTTTCTTCTCATGGATTTGCAGTTTACTGTTATTTATTCTGATCTCAGGCTCTTCACCGGATTCACCCAAGCCGCTTTGAAACTTTGGAAGCTTACTGTCAGCAGTGCAATAAACGTAGTGGCCAATCCCGCCAGCGCAAACATCCACAATTCCATGTCGATCTTATAGGCAAAATTCTGAAGCCGGTATTTCATAACATACCAGGCGAGCGGACAGGCAATCACGACAGCGATCAATACCAATTTCAGGAATTCACCCAGCAGCAGCCGCACTATACCACTGACAGAAGCACCCAGCACTTTCCTGACCCCGATTTCTTTGGTTCGCCTTTCGGTTGTAAAACTGGCCAATGCAAATGTGGAAATTTCCAGCGATGGATGGTTTGTGTTAGCGGGTGATTATTTCTTTTCGGTCCAGATATAGCCCCGCGTAGTGGGATATTCCATATCTTTATTTGGACGCCGCTCTATGGCATCAATTACATTAAAACCCGTTTCATAGAGTAAAGCCACTATCTCGTCTGTCTTAAAGAAAATCAAATCAACATCCACTTCTTTGTCATGAGCTTTGTCAAAATGCACGATCTCCTCTCCTACGTGAAAAGAGAATAAAAAGTCTCCTCCCGGTTTCAACACCCTGTTGATTTCCCCGAAACACTTCCTGACCTGGTCAATATTAAAATGCACGATTGCGTAGAATGCCAGTGCGCTTCCAAGATGTGCTGCCGGATAAGCGATGTTGAGCAAGTCACCTGTTTCGAATTTAATCTCAGGGGAAAGTTTCCGGGCCACCTTCACCATCGCAGGCGACAGATCAATACCAACGATGTTTTTCAGGCCGTTGTTATACAGAAAATTTGTTGTTTGCCCGGGGCCGCAGCCAAAGTCGGCACACAGTCCCTTGTCTTTATTGGAAGATGCAAATTCCTTCAATAATAAGCGGTCGATATGTTTTTTGTTGAGCTCATCCCAACGTTCCACCGCATAGTCGTCGGCTACCTGGTTATAACAGTGTAATACTTTCTCCTGTGAATTCATATGATGGGTTCAATTAGATGCCATTACTTTGCACCGTTCTTCGGTTCATACGCTCCATACACTGCATCGCGGAAGCGCTTATGTAGCTTTACTTTGTCGAAGGGCATCAGCTGTGTGAACAATACCGCTGTAAGGTCATTGGCAGGGTCTACCCAGAATAAGGTGCTGGCGGCGCCATCCCAAAAGAATTCGCCCACTGCCCCATTGTTCTCGTCTTTAGTGGTGGGCGCCTGTGTACGTACGGCAAAGTCGATTCCAAAACCTACGCGACCTTTACCGGGCAGCCAGCTGCGCTTTGAAATGGTATCCGGCAGCTGATTGGTAGCCATCAGCTCCACTGTTTCCGGCTTTAGTATACGCACATTGCCTAAACGGCCTTTGTTCACCAGCATTTGTGCAAACTTCATGTAATCATCGAGGGTGGAGGTCAGGCCCCAGCCACCGGGTTTTAAAGCATGCACTTTAGTATGCATAAAATTGGCGCGTTCATCAGGTACGCGGGTAAGTGTGCCATCGTCGCTGCGGTTGTATAATGCTGCCAGCCGTTTCTGATCGCTTTCGGGCACCGTAAAACCGGTATTGGTCATTTTCAGCGGATCGAAAATGGTTTCCTTCAGATACTGATCGAATGGTTTGCCGGACAGCTTTTCTACCAGGTAAGCCTGTACGTCTACCGAAACGCCATAAGCCCATTCATCACCAGGATGAAACTGCAGGGGTAAGCCGGCGATCCTTTTCGCCATTTCAGGAAGAGTGTTTTCGGGATTCATTGGCTGCGCCTTTTGTATGGCGGCAGCCAAAGCAGGATTGTCGTCTGTAGCAAAGCCCGCGGTATGACGGGTAATATCACGAATTGTAATGGGGCGTTTGGCAGGTTCCAATATGAAATTGCCGCTGGCATCCACACCCTTGTATACTTTCATATCTGCAAATTCAGGCGCATATTTCGACAAGGGATCATCGAGTTGAAAAGCGCCCTTTTCATACAATGTCATCAGCGCCACACCGGTGATTGGTTTAGTCATGGAGTAAATTCGCACAATGGTATTGCGGTCCATCGGCACATGGCCTTCACGATCGGCAAGGCCATAGGCATGATAATACACTTCCTTTCCCTTTTCAAAGATCAGGGCGGATAGCCCAACAGTTTTGTTGGAATCGATGAAGCTTTTTAAGGTAGCATCTATACGCGATTTAACGCTGGCATTGATGACAGCGGCGGGCGCATTTTTTTGTTGCAAAAGCTGGTACGCACTCAATACAAAGAGCGCCGGTAGTAACAAGACAAGAATGGCTTTTTTCATGGGGGGAACGGTTTAGTCTTTCAAAACGGATGTTTGAATGTAATGATTTTTGGGGAAATGTCGGGATCATTCGTCAAAATTAAAAAGCAGTTGCTCTTAGACAATTTTCACAGCCTTTGACGCATGTTGTTTCCGGAATGTCGTCAGGGCCATATTCCTCTGCTTTTTAAAATACTTATTCAAATGGCTTTCATCCGTAAAGCCGAACTCCACTGCTATTTCGTTCACACGCATATCACTGAACTTCAGGCGGTGCTCAATCAGCCGCAATTTATACTGCGTAATAAAATGCTGTAAGGTCTCTCCCGAACGCCGCTGGAAGTACTGTCCGATATAGCCGGCAGAAACACCGAAAGCCTTCCCAATGGCTGCAGCCTTCAATTTGGCAGGATCAAAGATATGATCCTCGATGTAATGAATAATATCCAGCAATTTTTTATCCGTGTTTTCCGACGCCAGTGGCCCCGCTTTTTCAATATTGCGGGCCGCAATAACGATCAACGCGTTCACGAAATGCTTTATGATATCCTCCTGGTAAAGGTCGGGATGTTCCAGCGAATGCAACAGCGAAGTAGCAATAGATTGTACCAGTACATTATCGGCAGGCGTTTTCATGATGCACCCGGTAAAATGACGGGCATAGTACAGGATGCATTCCATCTGGTTCATCTTTCCCCATTCGAAAGATCTGACATAACTGCTGCTGAAACGTACCATCAGAAATTCGGTAGCTTGTTCCAGCTCAAAATGATGTATATCGTCAGGAGTCAGCAGTATCACGCTTCCCGGTTTGAATGCCGTGCGATGCGATTCAAGTCCCAGGTAGCCCTGACCGCTCACTACAATACAGATCTGGAAGAAATTATTCTGAAAATCCACTGTACATACTGCTTCCATTTTCTGGCGGACCACCTCCAGCGGTGTATGCATCGTTAACCTTACCATATTGTAAAAGTACCCCTTTTTATAAAATTTGTACCGACCTTTTGTCAGATACCGGTATAATTTAGCGATCTCATTTGAAAACCCATGCGATATCAAACTCAAGGACAATTGACGAACTGGCGTGCATTGATAGCTATTTGCCTGGCGGCACTGATGTTCGGACTGGAGATCACCAGTGTGCCGGTTATTCTACCTACGCTTGAAAAAGCCCTGGGCAGTAATTTCAGCCAGCTGCAGTGGATCATGAACGCCTATACGATCGCCTGTACCATGGTGCTGATGGGCACGGGCACACTGGCCGACCGTTTCGGGCGTAAACGGGTGTTTATCACTAACGTTATTGGTTTTGGTATCACTTCCATCATTTGTGGTATTGCCGGCACCACGGAACTGCTGATAGCAAGCCGTTTTTTCCAGGGCATGACCGGCGGGGCCATGTTCATTTGTACCATCGCCCTGCTTTCTCACCAGTTTCCGGATGGGCCGCAGCGGAGTAAAGCGTTTGCAGCCTGGGGCATTATAGCGGGCATTGGTCTGGGCTTTGGGCCGATCATCGGCAGCATCATCAGCGAAACGATCAACTGGAGATGGGTGTTTCTCATACACGGAGCGTTAGCGCTGGGAACGATCGTGCTTGCTATACCATCGATAGCGGAATCAAGAGATCCCAATGCGGCCCAGCTGGATCTGACAGGAATCCTGCTCCTGTCTGCAGCCGTGTTCGCACTCACCTATTATATCACACAGGGGCCGGAAAACGGCTTCACCAGCAGCTTTTCCCTGCTTGTTCTCCTGGCCGCCGTGGTGCTGATCATCCTTTTTATATGGGCGGAGCTCCGCCAGTCATATCCCATGATCGATTTTAAGGTGTTCCGGGTACGACGGTTCAGCGGCGCAATCATGGGGTGCATCGGAATGAACTTCTCCTTCTGGCCTTTAATGGTTTTTCTTCCATTGTATTTCCAGGCAGTGCTGCGTTATGATACGCTGACCACCGGTATGTGTTTGTTGGCCTATACGCTCCCTACCCTGCTATTTCCACCTGTGGGCGAGCGCCTCATGCTGCGATACGGCGCCGGACGTGTTATTCCCTTCGGCTTGTTGTTGATCGGAGCTGGTTTCTTTACCATGTATGCAGGCGGCAAAACGGGTTGGATGGTCCTTTTACTAGGTTGTGTACTGGCTGGCAGCGGCCTGGGTATGGTCAATACGCCCGTCACCAACACCGCTACTGCTGCGGTGCCGCGCGACCGTGCCGGAATGGCATCAGGTATTGACGTTAGCAGCCGGCTGATCACCCTGGCCATCAACATTGCGCTGATGGGATTTCTGCTGGTACAGGGCACTTTTTCTTACCTGATGGATGCGCTCCCCGTGGCGGGTCCGGACAAGCTCTTTGCACTTTCCAAACAGCTCGTAGCCGGCAGCCTGACAGTTGAACAGATCCTGAACATAGAAACATTAATGGGCGTACGGCAACAAAACATTTTCGGCAAAGCGTTAGAACAGGGCTTCGGCAGGGTGTTTTTATACGGAGGTGCGGGCGTGTCGGTGTTGGCGCTGATCAGTTTCCTGATCTTTCATCCGCTGAAGAAAGCGGATTAGTTAAATATGCGATTTTCCTGCCTGATTTTAACTTAAGTGAAAAATGCGCAGCACAAAACTGCAGAACTTTGGCATCACAAAACACTTAAATTTAAAATCATGACATCAAACGCAGCTGCTAACGCAGCAATAGATGTTCAGGCACTTGACACTGCCAGATCATTACGCAGGCTTTATTTCATTCGTGCAGGATTTTCTGTAAGCTGGGTGATCCTTCTCAGCATTTTCACGAAAACATCCGTGGGCGTTACCAGTATTTTGCTCATCATCTACCCGGTATGGGATGTGATCGGGACCTTTTGGGATATCCGGGCTAATCAAAACAGCCCATCCAAAACACCGCAATACATCAACGCTGCCATCAGTATGGTAACTACCGTAGCCGTTGGCCTGGCCTTACAAAAAGGTGTGCCGGCAACATTAATGGTTTTCGGCGCCTGGGCCATCCTGACCGGCTTCATTCAACTGCTTTTGGGCTTACAACGCAGAAGGCTATTAGGCGGCCAGTGGCCGATGATCCTCAGTGGCGGGCAGTCGGTTATCGCAGGCGTGTCCTTTATCATGCTGGCGCATGCGCCTACAATGGGCATCACTAACCTGGCCGGCTATGCTGCCTTTGGTGCATTTTATTACCTGCTTTCTGCTTTCCGTTTGTCAAAAACGGTTAAGCGGCTTAGCGCTTGATACGTTTCCTGATCCGGCTGAGCGAAGGATTTGTAATGCCTAAAAAAGATGCGATATGGTATGCGGGAATACGGTCTACTATATTCGGATGCTCTTCCAGCAATCTCAGGTAACGCTCTTCATGCGAAAAGAACATGAATTCTTCTGTGCGGCTTTGCGCATAAGCAAAGAACAATTCGGCCAGCAAACGGCCGAATTTCGCCCAGTTAGGATTGGCCTCATACAGGGCGTTGAGATCCCTATATGAAATGAAGACGATTTCCGAGTCCTCCATCGCTTCTATAAAGTACCAGCAGGGACTTTGCGATATGAAGCTTCTGAAAGAAACGACGAATTGATTTTCCGAAAAAAAGAAAAGGTTTTTATCTTCCTCCGTCTTTGGATCATGATAATAGATCCGGAAAATCCCCTTCACTACCAGGCCAAGGTCATTGCAAACCATCCGCTGCATGTTAAAGAAATCACCTTTGCTGATTTTCCTTGCTTTCCAGAATGGCTGACCTTCGGCAATATCTTCATCCGCCAATGCCGCAAAGTTTTTCAGGTGCCGGGATATGATCTCGTTCTTATCAGTCATTTGATCGACGTATTAATAGATACAAAAATAGCAGACAAAACACTGTAAATTTCGGTAATCATTCCCGGGCTGTTTTTAACTTAAGTTAAAATCCAGCGGAAACTCGCTACCTTTCCATATGCTGCACCAAGAATTTGAGGCTCCTGAAGCGCTGCGGGATACTATAAAATGCTTTTGGTACAACCGGGGAGACTTCGGCGCACAAGATGCCGGTTTCCAGGTACTACCTGATGGCTATGCGGAAATTATTTTTCATTTCGGCAGCGGCTGTAGCGTTGTTCTTAATGGCAGCCTGCAGCCATTGCCCTCACCGTTTATGGTGGGGCTGCTCAATCAGCCCGTTGTTTTTCACACAAAAGACCGTTTAGAGATCATCGGCATCAGATGCTTTCCCTGGACCGTGTTCGATCTGCTCGGACTACCACCCGGTAAAGGCAGCGTGCATGTATTTGAGCACCCTATAGCCGGGCTTCAGCCCCTCCTGAGTAAGTGTATCCATACCGGTAAAATAGAGGAAGCCATCGCTGAAGTAAGGCAGTATTTTCTGCAAACACGATCACAGATCGCTGTTGACAGTATGCTATTCAAAGCGGGCGTTGCTATGAGCAAAGCCAGGGGAACCCTGCCGGTAAGCGAAGTAGCAACGGCAGCTCATGCGACTGTCCGTACATTGGAAAGGAACTTCAAACAATCTTCCGGCCATACCGTTAAAGATGTATCCAGCCTGATGCGCTTTGAGCAGGTACGCAACCAACTGGGCCTTTACCCCGAATCCAATATTGCAGGCTTAGCCCATGAGCTGGGCTACACGGATCAATCCCACCTAAGCAGGGAGTTCAAGCGCTACAGCGGCACTACCCCTGCCGCATTTGCCCGGAAAGCGAGGAAAGCAAAACAGGCGCTCAACAACGATTTTGTCGCGTTTGTACAAGCCTGATGCAGGAGCATTCCTGAATTTTGTGTTTCAATCATGCTATATGAATGCAACACAAGATCATCCTATTTACGATGTGATCATTTCAGGGGCCGGCCCTGTAGGTTTATTCCTTGCCTGTGAACTGGCCCTGGCTGGATGCTCCGTTCTCATACTGGAGAAGGCAGCAGATCCGCACTCGCCTTTAAAACAGCTTCCTTTCGGCATGCGGGGACTTTCTGCGCCGACTATTGAAGCGCTGTACCGTCGTGGCCTGCTCGATGAACTGACGCTACACAAACGCGTTAAAAACCCTCACAGCCATCCTAATGAGCAAGCGCCCTCAGCCCGTCGCCAGGTGGGGCACTTCGCCGGCATTCCATTTTATTCGGATAATATTGATACCTCGCGGTGGAAGTACCGCCTCCCGGGCTCCACCGACACCGTTCTACTATCTGAAATAGGCGAGCTGGAAATGGTGCTGAGCCGCCGCGCGGCAAACCTGGGCGTAACCATCAGGCGTGGGCTACCGCTTACTGGCTTTGATCAGACGGCAGCGGTGGTGAGCGTTCAGTCAGGCGACCAGTCTTTTACAGCTAAATGGCTGGTGGGCTGTGATGGCGCCCGCAGCGTTGTCCGCAAGGCGGGTGGTTTTGAATTCGCAGGTACGGAGCCCACATTTACGGGCTACTCTGCCAAAGTTGACATTGCCGACCCCGGGCAGCTCAAACCAGGCCGGAACGTGACGGCAACAGGCATGTATCTCCAATCGCAGCCGGATTACCTGATCATCCAGGATTTTGACGATGGTGCCTTTCACCAGGCAGAGCAACCTGTCACGCTTGAACACATGCAGGGGCTCATACGCCGCATCTCTGATACAGACGTTAGCATCACGGCCCTGCATGTTGCCACCACGTGGACTGACCGGGCGAGGCAGGCCACTACCTACCGCAAGGGACGAGTACTTTTAGCCGGCGATGCTGCTCACATTCATTCACCTTTGGGAGGCCAGGGCCTTAACCTCGGACTGGGCGATGCCATGAACCTGGGCTGGAAGCTTGCCGCCACCATCCAAAAGAAGGCGCCGGAAACTTTGCTGGACACTTATCATACTGAGCGGCACCCTATTGGTGCGCAAGTGCTTGACTGGTCACGTGCCCAGGTGGCCATCATGCAGCCAGACCCACATGCCCGCGCGCTGCATGCCATCATCCGTGACCTTATTGATACGCGTGATGGCGCCACCTATATTGCCGGACGGGTATGGGGTATTCAAACCCACTACGATCTTGGCGATGATCATCCGCTGCTGGGCCACAGTGTTCCCAACTTCGAGCTCGAAGACGGTAGCAGCATCGGTGACCTGATGCACGATGGCCAGGGGATCCTGCTTGATTTTGAGGGGAATGCTTCGCTGAAAGCTTTGGCGGATGAATATAGCGACCGGATGAAGTATGTTCCGGGGCGGGCGAAAGAACAATTAGGCTTAAACGCCGTACTGATACGCCCTGATGGCGTGATCGCCTGGCTTGCTGATAAAGCCCCGGATCAAGGCAAACTACAGCAAGCTGCCACCCGCTGGTTTGGCTCCGCGAATATCAGTGAGAAAGCTCGCGATTTTACGATATAGCGTGAGGAAGTCCTTTACAGAGAACAGGACAATGTCGCGCAGACCATGTTGTCTTAAATGCTTCGAAACCTTTTACTACGGCTCTTTTCAAGGGAATAAGCCGGTACCCTACCCTGCCCTTACAGCGCTTCCTTTTGTCCGGGCATACATTTTGGCCATACCTGGTATCCTGACCAGGTACATATTAGGCCTTAAGCGGCTATAATTATTAAACTCATTATTATGAAAAAGTTTGCACTCAGTTTTACAGTGTTACTCACGGCATTTGCATTCAGTACGAAAGCCCAGCACCAGGATCATGCTGGCAAGGAAGTAACCGTTTATCCTCCTAAAGTACTTTTCACAAAAGAGCTCCCCGCCAACCTTCAGAAAGAAGAAGCCCAGGTAGTACTGGTAAGATATGCACCAGGTGAAGTATCTAAAGCGCACAGACATCCAAGGGCAACTATTGGCTATGTATTGGAAGGCGAGATAGAATCTACTTTTGAAGGAGAGAAACACGTTTACAAGGCAGGAGATGTTTTCTGGGAAGAACCAGGCGGCCTGCATAACCAGACAAGAAATCTGAGCAAAACCAAGGAAGCTAAATTTGTGGTTTTCTTTGTGGGCGCTACGGGAAGCCCGGTTCTCATTCCGGAAACCGCTAAAAAGTAACATCATACAGGCAAGGCAGTCATTTGTAGTAGCAGCAATGCCTTGCCTGTATTTAAATCCATGATGGAAACCTTTCCTGATCAGGCATCCGGGATCTCCGGCTCTACCAGCTTTGCCAGCTTCTCCAGCGATTCCTGCCAGCCTAAATAACACATTTCGACAGGTATAACGGAAGGAATTCCTTCCTGTGTAATTTTTATTTCTGTACCTGCAATAGTCTTTCGCAGCGAGATGGTGGTGGTCATTTCTCCGGGCAGGTTGGGATTATCGAATTTATCCGTGTATTTCACCAGCTCATTAGGCTTGAGCTCCAGGTATGTTCCACCGAATGAATGGCTGTTACCGGTTGAAAAGTTCTGGAACGACATCTTATGAGTGCCGCCTACTTTTACATCCATTTCATGAACGGTGCAAAGGAACCCATAAGGAGGTAACCAGGAAGCGATCGCGGTGGCTTCCGTAAATGCCCTATATACTTTTTCCGGCGTTGTCTTAAGCATTCTGTGTAACGAAACAGTGTTGTTTGACATGAGATATATTTTTTGTGTACAGCAAAGATGCTAAGAAGATCGAATTTTGACAGAGGGCACATAAGACATTTAAAGGGTTATTTGCGACGTAGGCTTCCTCTTCATGATAACTTCAATTAATGTGGAGATCGTCTGTCAGCTCCTTAATGTTTTCCGCTACAAATTCCAGGTCATTTTTAAACTGATGGCCACCTTTTTCTATTACATGAACGCTTGCCTGTGGCAGCTTCCTGGCATACAAAGAGAGATGTTCAAACGGGGCCTCTTCATCATCCATGCTATGATACAGGAAGATAGGAATATGCTCCGGCAGCTTGCCGGGAAAATCGTGGTGTAATTTAAGGCCCTTTACCCAGTCTTCATCACCACTCCACCAGGGTGTTGCCAGCAGAAAAATCCCGCTTATCTTTTTCGTGATCGTTGTTTCCGACAGGTACTTCAACAGCAGTGAGGCGCCTAAGGAGTGAGCAACCAAAATAGGGTTTCCCTGCATATTATTAATTGCTTCGCCGATCTGGCGGGGCCATCCAAAATCTGAAACGCTTTCATCACTTTGCAGTTGCGGATAGCTTACTTCATAGCCGTTTCCGAGTGCAGCCGTTAATGAGGCTACCAGCTTTGCATCTGCTTCATAACCATTATCGCCTCCGCCTTGTATAAATAATACCTGCTTTTTCATAACAAAACCGTACAATAAACTAAATTTATTGCCGAAACAAATATCGTCATTTCCGTTATGAGTACAATATCTACTATGGCTGTCCCCCTGATCCTTATGCTGGAACACGATCCCGATGATCGTTCCATCACCAGTAAAGTGTTTGAGGAACAGCAGTACAAAGCGCGTCTTGAATTTGTTGGCGACAGCGAAACCCTGTTCTCCTACCTGGCGCACTGCAGTGAAACCGGCTCAGATTACCCGGCCCTGCTATTAATGAACCTGTATGCTACTCCCCGTGACGCCCGGCAAATATTGAAACAGCTGAAAGCCCATCCTGACTACATGCATATACCGGTGGTGATACTATCAGAGGCAGAAGACACTAAAATTGCCCGGGAATGCTACGCCCTGGGCGCCAGCTCGATTATTCAAAAGCCGGGCCCGCTAAATGAGATCACGAAAAAGATTGACAGATTTTTTAGGTACTGGTTCGAAACAGTGGTGTTATCATAGGCGATCAACATTATCTTTTCAGCTGCTTTGAATCACCACCGGTCCCAGCAAACCGGAAGGGATCAGCGGCATATCACTTTTAAACGCAATATTCGTGTGTGTAAGCCGCTCTTTCGGCGGCAATGCTGCATCACCGATCAGGCGGTTAGGCCAAAGGTTCACCACTTCTATTTCCAGCAGATTACTGCCAGGCTTTACAGCGGCTGATATATCAAGCCGCCAGGGCGCCGTCCACACAATACCCAGTGATCGCCCGTTCAGCCATACTTCTGCGATATGCTTGACCGTGCCCAGGTGCAGAAAAAGCTTTCTACCAGGCCTTACTACAGTATCCACATTAAATTGTTTGATATACTTTGCAGTGCCTGCATAGTATCTGATGCCCGGCTCGGGCCTTTGGGTCCAATCCTGTAAGGTAGCGAATACTACCTCAGCCGGCCCGCCCCAGGCGGGGTCAAACTTCACGGTCCAGGGGCCTTCCAGCTGCAGGATGTTTGCATACTGCGGATACCGGGTCGCTTCCTTATGGGCAGCAAGGTTACGGATGGCCGACTGCTCGGGGAATATTACGAAGAAGGACTGAAAGGGCTCGAATTCCATCGGTACAATAACCCTCTCTCCAGCGATAGAAAATATTGCTTTCCTGGTTGCGGTGGTGACGGGGTCCCATATTTCAGGTTGCCGGCCATTAACCCGGAACCTGGCATTCACTTCCGCTCTGTGGTTATTACGATTAGCCAGAAAATATATTTCCATTCCTGCTGCGGAGCGGTGAATGAAATCAATATCTGCACCGTTGCCATCGTGGTCAAAATCAGGCGCAATGCCGTCTTCCTGCAGGATCTCCCGCAGCGGTTTGTTCCAGTAAACCCTTCCCTTGCCAAAATGATGCTGCAGCACCTGTTCTCCATCGCAATTTCCCCATACCTCTGCTGCAATGCTTTTTACTTGTTCATCACAGGCTGGGTAGTTTTTCAATCCTGGATCCTGCAGCGGTTTAGGCCCGGCTACTGTAGCCCCTGCTTCCACCAGGTCCCTGATCCTGCGGATGATCTCTGCGGGCATACGGATGGTATCCGGCAATACGAGTATACGATAATGCATTCCATCGGGTAATACCAGGAGCCCGTTCTTTACAGCTACTCTTTCCATCAACACCTCTGCATTGCACACATCATAGTCATATCCCTTTCCCAGAGAGGGGTCTGTATGTTTAGGCGCGACAATATTAGGCGCCCAGTCTCCATTGTAATACAGCACATCTGCTACAAATCTTCCCTTTTGAAGGAGATACTGGCAGCGGCCAATATAGTCCAGAAAAGGGCCGCACTTGCTCCACCAGGTAACATTGGGATTAAAGTGAGTACCGGCCCCGTACTCATAACCGGGCTTACCATCTTCGGGACGTGTAGCCGTAGAAGTATGGATGACGAGGCGGTTGATGCCTTCACAAAAGGCGCGGTCAGTAGCTTGTTTCAAAGAGCCCGGATAATCCGTCCAGTGGCGGAAGGAGGTAAAAGCTTCTGCTGAAGCAGTTTTCTTTCCATAGATATGGGCGGCAGATGCCGTCATTTTAGTTACTTTGTTCTGCCCATCTTCCAGGCGGGAAACGCCGTAAGACAAATGCTCATCCAGACCACCTTCTTCATCGTGTTTCAGGCCAAGCCAGAATTCACCCATGGGCATATCGCTGCGGCCCAGATTTTTCAGTCCATCCATACACATGGTGCCGGAACGGCTGGGACCTGCAGCTTCATTCTGTACCAGCAGGCCATGCTGGTGACATAATTCAGCAAAGCGTTTGTAATGACCGTCTGCCATACAGTCCGCCACCGTCTTACGGTAGTCATGCAGAAAACGGTCAGACACCTCCGCGCTGGTGATAATATACCCTGCGAGCACCGGTAAGAAGGGTTGTGCGTCATAACCACGATATTTCCGGAACCGGCTAAGGATCTCTTCCGTCCAGTTAGGAAAACCATCCTCGAAGCTGTCGTCACAAAAATACTTCAGTGTATTTTGTTCCTGCGGGCCGGCATCCTGCAGCAACACTTTGCCAAGATGTTCAAACTGCAGATCAACGCCCTCGCTGCTAAGCCATCCAACAGAAAGGCCGTCTGCTTCAGGGGGAGCAATCATCAGCCGTGACCCGGTCATCCGGTGGCCGGTGCGTACAATTGTCCATTCGCCCGGCGGCACTTCCCAATCAAGCTGACCGTCCGGCGTCATCTTCGTTGTAAGGTCTATTATATCCGTAAAAGCGATGGGCGCGTCCTCCCCGTTATTTTGCCAGGGTGTTAGCACTGGCTGCATCAGGTCTTTAACGCGGATAAAGTTGCTGGCATCCTTGCGGTTGGTCTTTGCAGGGAAGAGCTTTGCCCGTTCTCCTGTCAGCTTTGCGCCTGGCCTGTTTCCGCCCGGGAAAGCAACAACGGCTGTATCCCGGTAATCAAGCTTTTCCAGGGGCAGGTCTATGTATTCCTTATAACCGGGTGGATTGAACACGTGGTCATATCCTGCGCGGTTACCTGGGAGTGGCAGGGCGCCGGAAAACTTTCGTGGCCCTGTTACCGTTATCTCCGATTGCAGCATCCAACGACCGGCGTAGCGTGGTGGGATCCAGGGCCCACCCATTGCCCAGCCGGCGCACAGGTTAACGCCTACTTCAATATTCAGTCGCTTTGCCTCCTTAATAGCATGCCGGTAGAGCTCACGCCATTCTTCCGAAAGAAACTTCGCGCCAGACGGCATTGCAGCTCCGCCAAGACCGCTGGCTGAATTTACCAGCAACACGCCGCCCAGGCCTTTTGCCCGGAATTCTTCCAGGTCACGGGTAATGCCCTCCCTGTTAACCAGGCCGTTGAACCACCACCAGTAGCAGCGGGGCTTTACAGGATCAGGGGGATGTATGAAAAGCTTCCTGGTATCGTCGTAAGGAATATTCGCAAATGCATTGCCGCTGCGCAGGAATGCCAACAGGCCGCCTGCACGTACCAGGCTTAATGAGGTAAGGGAGCCGAACTTTATAAATTTCCTCCGGTGTATCTTCATAAACGTGGTTTACCTTTTAAATAGGTGTCCTAAAATAAAATATTATTAAATAAAATTGAAGACACTTTTTAAGATAAGTTTAATTTTCTATAACGAAAATAAACCACGTATAAATCATTTGCCCTGGTACTTAAAAAACACCAGGGCAAATGATTGTATTAATTTACCACCAGGCCCGCGCTCAGGTTTAAAATTGTTCCTGTTAGAGATTTTCCTTCGTCTGATGCGGCAAACACTGCGGCTACCGCTAAATCATGGATAGAAGTCAGCCGCTTCGTGTGCGTTCTGCTTTCCATACCAGCATGAAATTGCTTGTAATCAATACCATGAGCTTTGGCATGCAGGCCATACACCTCGTCAATCAATGGCGTATCCGGCATGGCAGAAGTTAGAATACATACAGAACGAACCCCGTACGGGCCGCATTCAGCGGAGATCGTCCGGCTTAACGCTTCTATTGCAGACCAGGTAGCAGGCATGCCTCCCATAAAAGGCACGCTGATACGGCTCGGACTAGGGGTATTCATTAATATGACGCCCTGTCTTTGTTGTATCATTCTCTTTGCAGCGGCTTTGGCTGTGATAAAATGCGACTGCGAATAATAGGTAATCGGGCGGAGATAATTTTCGAGTGAAAGCTCGGTAAAAGCAGTACCCTGATGACCTGTTTGTGGCAAGCCGATCGCATTGAATGAAATATCAATTTTGCCTGCTTTATCTACTACCTCGCCCAGATGTTTCTCCACCTGTGCTTCATCAAGGGCGTCTACTATTTTTGCTTCAACTATGCCCCCATCTGCTAAAATTTCTTTCGCTATAGCGTCAAGCTTTGATGACGATCTACCTGCTACATACACCTGGGCGCCTTCTTTTGCGAATTCTTTTGCCACCGTGCTCCCTACTCCCCCATCTCCATAAATAACTGCCACCTTGTTCTTTAATCTGTCCATTTCCTGTTTTGCTTAATCATTTAAAAAAAGAGGCAAAAGACGCTTCGCTTAAAATTTCCTTCGCCATCGCTTCAAGTTTAGTATAAGTAGTCCTGTATAAAAAGACAGCCATACTGACCCGCTTCACCCCGCAATCAGCCAATGCGGATATGGAGGCCGCTTTGGCAAAGCCCACCACATTTACCGGCAGTGTTGTTGACGAGACAATTTGCCGGATCACTTCAGTATCCTGCACACCAGTTACAAATAGGCCATCGGCGCCCGCTTGCTGGTAGCGTTGAGCTCTACTTATCGTGGTTTCCAGTGGCGATGGCAATTTTTGCAAAAAGACATCCGTTCGTGCATTGATAAATAGCTGCTGGTTGGTTTTAAGCAGGTAATTTTTGATGCTGTACAATTTCTTTAAATAAATGTCTTCTCCCTGTGCATCTTCCAGGTTTATACCCACTACCCCACTGTCAACGAGCTGCTGGATATGTTCATTCAGCACATCCGGATTATCGGTATACCCTCTTTCAAAATCTACTGATAATGGTATGGATATGCTGGATCTGATACGCTTAACGATATACAACAGCTCAGCGAAGGGTATGTGCTCCCCGTCTTTGTACCCAAGCGAATCAGCAATAGCGCCACTGGAGGTAGCTACCGCTTCAAAACCGCTGCTTTCTGCTATCTGCGCGCTTTTGGCGTTCCATACGTTGGCAAGTAACAAGGGTGTAGATCGGTGGTGGAGCTGCCGGAAATTTTCATAATCGGTCATTGTTACTTAGATTAGATTAAATTAACTACGCGATGTATTCAACTTATCAATTGCTGCGCTCTTAACAAATCAGCATTTATTCCATCCTCTCCTTTAGGTGTCGGCTGGCCCTGACCTGTAGAAATGAAAGCATACAGGCTTCCTCTTATGTAAGTGCTCCAGGCTACATTACACACTTCATAGCACTCATATTCGGGAACGAGGCCTTTGTGAGTGAATTTTACTTTCGTTTTGCCCCCTTCATTTGAAATATCGAAAACGAGGCGGGTGTTTATCCATTCAGTTTTATCTTTTGAAAAAACACTGAAATGATTATCCAGTACTTGATAAACAAGCCGTTGGTCCGGAACAAGTTCAATAAGCTGAAGCTTACACAAATGAATGTCTTTATACTTATATAAAAAGACCTCATGGAGCTTGTCTGTGCTGCCTTCTATATCTTCCGACCACCAGGCCCGGAAGTTGCTAATCGCTTTGAACACTTCCGGTGGCGTTTGATCAACTAAAATGGTTGTTGTGAAATCTTGGTTTTGCATATGTTTATTCCTTTGTTGGTCTACAAAACTAAAGTCTATAGTTGTAGCCAAGAGGGTGTGCGCTAGACTTTTGAGCGTGTTGATTTGGACAAATGACGAAAGGCTACACAAGGTAGCCTTTCGTATACAAGCTTATAACAGATTTCTACCAGGGGCTGATCCCCGTTTCAGGAGCATTGTCATCACTAAAGAACTGCCCTGTTGGTCCGTCGGGGCCTAAGACGGCAGCTTTCACTACCCTGGCGGCGGCATCCTGCACGGTGCCTGGCCCGCTGTGCCCGTTAAAATCCGTGGCAGTATAGCCGGGATCAACAACGTTTACCTTGAAGGAGGTGTTGCGCAGGTCATAGGCCAGCACGGTGGTATAAGCGTTAAGAGCAGCTTTAGACGAAACATAAGCAGCAGGCTTAACTACATAATATTTCCACGCAGGATCATTTTGCAGGGTGAGCGAGCCCAGCCCGGAAGTTACGTTAACGATCCTTGGCTGCGACGATTGGCGGAGCAGGTCTATAAATGCCTGTGTTACGGCTATAACGCCAAAGAAATTGGTTTCAAATACCTGTTTAAACGTACTGTTGTCTGTTTCCAATGGCGACTGCTGCATACCGCCCAGGATGCCGGCATTATTGATCAGCACGTCCAGCGCCTGGGTCTTGCGCCCAAGGGCCTCACGGGCGGCTTTAACGGATGCCAGATCGTCAACATTGATCTCTATAGGCGCTACATTGTTAAAGCCCTCTGATTGCAGCTGGCTGACCGCCTGCTGCCCATTTTGTATGTTCCGGCAGCCCAGGTATACATAATAACCCTGCTGTAATAATTGCCTGGCTGTTTCGAAGCCGATGCTCCTGTTTGCTCCTGTAATAAGTACTGTTTTCATATCCGATTATTTAACAGTACAAAGCTACTTGGCATCATAGGCCCGGCTGGAACACATTCAATGGTATTAATGGTACATTTTACGGATACTGGCCCGGTATTCGGCTGGGGTTATACCGGTTTCACGTTTAAAGAAGCGATTGAAATAGGAGGCCTCCGCAAAACCGAGATCAAAGGCAATTTCTTTTAACGGATGATGGGTATGGAAGAGCAGGCGCCGCGCTTCCAGGATGATGCGGTCATGAATATGCTTAATGGCCGGCTTGCCGCTTTTGGCTTTCACTACTTCGCTTAAATGGCCGGGAGAAATATGGAGCAGCGAAGCATAGTCACCCACTTCCCTCAGTTCGCGGAAACGCTCATTGACCTTCTCCTGGAAATGCTTCAGCAGCAACTTATCTGCTGAAGTATCCTCATTCTTAAATTGGGCTGTATACAGGCGGCTCAAATACGTAAGCAACACTGTCAGGTAAGCGGTCAGCATGCGCTGCTGCCATTCGCCCGGGTGTTGATACTCCGCATTGACCTTTGCCAGGATATCCTCTACAAAGCTGACATCAGCGGCAGTAAGCAGCAATTCATGGCGATTCAAAGGATTTTGAATAAGCGGCAGCTTGCTCAATGAGGCATTTTCCTGGAACGCCAGGAATTCCGGTGTAAAGGCAATACCGGTACTCCATAGCTGTTCAAACTCTTCTTTTACGATAATGTGATTGGGCCCGGTAAAGTAGATCGTGTTGTCCTGCAATATGTATGGGGTCATATCTATCCACTGACGGGTACGTGCCCGCCTGACGAAAACGACCAGGTAGTGGTCTTTCCGGTGAGGCACCAGCAGGTCTGCATGTTCAGGCAGATTACCTTTAAAATTATACACTCTCAAGTACGGATTGGCGGTTACCTCGTCGGGTATCAGGCGGTAAACCGGTACTTGTTTATTGTGATCGAGTATAAGCATTGTGCGGAACAATCATGCAAAGTTACAAGCAATTTTCTTTATTTTAGATACCACCTTTAAACGACAACAAATGAGCAACAGCGTACAATACATCAACCCTGAGGGGCTTTTCAAAAACCCGGCATTCACGCAAGTGGTAACTACACAAGGTAAAGGAAAGACCATTTATGTTGGCGGACAAGACGCCGTAAATGCCCGGGGAGAAATAGTTGGCAAAGGCGATATTGGCGAACAGACAGAACAGGTGATGAAGAACCTGCAAACCGCCCTTGCAGCTTGTGGAGCAACCTTTGACAACCTTGTAAAGTTATCCATCTACATTGTCCAGGGGCAGGATCTATCCCGCGGGTTTCAGGCGTCTCAAAAGTATGTAGGCAATCTGAAGAACCCTCCCGCCATTTCCGGCTTCTTTGTTGCGGCCCTTGCAAATCCTGCTTATTTAATAGAAATAGAAGCGATCGCATTTGTTCCGGAAGAATAGCGTGCTCAGGGAAACGCTATTGCATATGACAACAGCTGATCCTTCAGCAGCACATACAATACCCCGGCATCGGCATAATATGATAATACCTTTCGCTTGTCTACCGGAACGTAAAAGCTCCCGGCGTAGCTTCCATTTTCTATACGATAAGCATCCAGCACCGGGTGCTGTCTGAATGCATCTTCATCTTCGTTATCTGCCCGCAGGTCAGATTCGATGAAGAGCAGCTGGTCATCAGCAAAGGCGCGCTTATTTACTTTTGTACGGGGCGCGGAAGCATAGAGCTTCTTCACTTCTCCGGCGCCTCTGCTTGTAACCCGGATACCACTGCTAAAAACGGTATCAATCGTATGCTGCCTGTAGCGTAGACCTACATTACTATCCATACAGTAAATACCATTCTCAAAATAAGGTATATAAAACAGGCGGTCCCTTTTTGTATTACTGCATAAGATCCCATCACTGGAAAAACCTGCATCTGCCTTTTCAGACAAAAGATCAGACTGCTGCCGCACACCATTTCGGATATTGATACACATGAATACAGGTTTAAAAGTGCCTTGCACAAACGCCCGAATCACCGCTGTAGAATCTGACAACTGCAGTGACTTCAGGAAGGGCCCCTCCGATAGCTGCACGGTATCGAATGCTCCTGAACGCCAACCTTTCGAAAACAATTTAGCACTGTTATATTCGTGGATATAGATATGATCTTCATCTGCAAAAAAACTCAGGGGAGGTTTGAGTTGCCTGTTCACATTCAAGTCTACCGTATCCATGATACGCAGCTGGTTGTCTAATCTGTATACCTGCCGGTGTGAAGCTTCGGATAAATAAAGATGTTCTTTCCAGCCGAATAAGCGTTCAGCAGCAAGTGGCAATTGATATGATAGCTGCTGCCGGACCTTTATCCCGGGCCATTGCCTGTTAAAACCATTCTTTCGGTCGCCAGGCACACCCGATACCGCTACCAGCACAAGCAAACAAGCCAGTGCAGCGATTACCGTGCAACTGATCAGCAATAATGTTCGTCTCATAATTGTGTATTGATATAAAACCGGGCAGCACCTCACTGCCCGGCCTCTTTGCGTTGTATTGCCATTACAGATCTGTCAGGAACACTTCTGAAACGTAGGTCTTCCCGCCGGACTGAAATGTAGTTGCGCAACAGAAATATGCATTACCACTACAGTTACCAGCGCTATTAGGATCTGCAACACTTTTTACTGAGTTGCCAAATGACAGGATGAGGTTACCGCCATAGGTAGCTGTGCGGTCTGAGGGCAGCCCCGGAATAACAACCGTGCGGTAGCAGGTCTCCTCTGTCTTTTTTATAATAGTGCCCGCATTAGTAGAAACGGTAAGCCCGATAGCGGCGAGGGCTACCAGTGCTGCAAAACTGAATTTGATCTTTTTCATGTGTGTGCTTTTATGATTTAAAAATAATAACAGCCACAAGCGGCTGCCTCCGCTGATCCAGGAGCGGAGGAACCTGTTTTATTGATCAATAAAAGACTTAAGACAATGAAATAATCCGCCTGCTCAGCCGGGCCTGGCGGTCTTGCAGTATGATGGCGATCGCTGTGAGCAGGGTTAGCACAAAATTGACTACCAGGTGTTGTTCCCAGCTTAGCAGCTCAATGATCCCTCCGCAACTGCAGGGTAGATCATGAGCATCATGCAGCATGATATATACATAGCCGGTGAACAGGGTCATTAAAAATAAGGATGCGTATAAGCCTGTCAGGCGTGATCGTTTAAAGGTCAGCAATGCAGCAATCAGCAGCTCCGTTACCGGGATCATTGCTATTGCCAGTGAGGGCATATGTTGCAGGAAGGGAGAACGGCCTACTTCAAAACTGAATTTATCATAGTGGATCAGCTTATTGAGGCCTGTATAAATCCAAAGTAATAGCAATACGGCGGTGATTGCTTCAATGGTTAAATTGAAAGCTCGGGTTTTCATATAAAAATATTCAACGTAGAATAAAAATAGCTGGGCGCTTAAGTGTTTTGATGACGTGTTACTTCTTTCAATACTTACTTGATAAAAATAGTAAAAGCGGATGAGAATTACAATACTTTTTTAGGAGTGGAATAAACCCTATTCATCCAATTAAATGTTACTATCTTTAGTAGGCCATTTTCCTTCAAATTACTACAACAACATTATGGGAAATCATACGATCACGCTGGCGCCTATGTTATATCTCAAAGACCTGGCTGCCGCGATTGAGTTTTACAGAAATGCATTTGATGCCGTTGAAGCGTGGCACGTCAGTAATCCGGACGGTAGTATACACGTAGCAGAGATGACCATCGGCACTGCTTTGTTCCGTATGCATGAAGAAACCGGCAAGGAAAATAATTTCAGCCCGGATACTGTCAGCGGCACTACCGTTGTCTTAGGTTTATTGGTTCCTGATCCGGATGCTGTTGCGGCAAAAGCGGAAGCTGCTGGTGGCACTATATTAAGCCCGGTAAAGGATTATGAATACGGTTATCGCCAGGGCATGGTAAAAGACCCGTTCGGGCATCACTGGCAAATTGAAAAGACACCTGCAGGGCCGCCATTGGGAGCAATATAAAAAGGGAATAAGTTTTATTCCGCTTTTAAACTTTTGACAGGATTGGCAATGGCCGTTTTTATTGCCTGAGAGCTTACGGTGATCAAAGCTATCAATAAAGCAGTGAGGCCTGCCAAAACAAATACCCACCATTTTATCGTTGTTCTATATGCATAGCCTTGCAGCCAATTATACATAAACCACCAAGCCAGGGGAAAAGCGATGAAGCAGGATACAATGACCAATTGCAGGAACTCAGTTGCCAGCAAGCCAGCCGCCCTTATAACAGAAGCGCCCAGCACCCTGCGTATGCCGATTTCTTTAGTCCGGCGATCTGCGGTGTAGGCAGCCAGGCCAAATAAGCCGAGGCAGGAAATAAAAATAGTTAATATCGAAAACACACCCGACAGCCTGCCGATCAATTTTTCCATTGAAAATAAGGCATCGAAATCCTTATCCGCAAATCTATACTCAAACGGAATACCCGGGTTCACTGATGTCATCACAGCTGCTGTTTGGGCCAGGGCCTGCGACAGATTCACATTAGATTTAAAACGCAGCGCCATTACTGTTGGCGAGTACCTGCCACAAATTAAAACAAGCGGGGCGCCTTTACCGTATACATCATTATAGATAAAATCCTTCACTACACCCACAATGGTGAGCTTGTATTCGCCAGTGGTGATGACGCTACCGGCTTTCCCTTCTTTACCCATTAGGCTTGCCATGCTTTCGTTAATCACCACACTATTGCTGTCCGCATTTCCGGGGTAAAAATCTCTGCCGGAAATGATCTTCATGTGCATGGTTGAAATATACTCCGGGCTCACCACATTTGAATAAACGGATGGTTTGCTGTCCGCGGCCTTTCCCTGCCAGCTAAACCCGCTACTATAACTATATACATGCAAGGCATCATGCAAACTTGTCGCTGCATTCTTTATATAACCTGTTGCAATAAGCTTGTCTCTTATGAGGCTGAAATGATCTTTCATGTTTCCCTGCAAGTCCATATAGATCAAATTGTTCTTACTATAGCCCAGGTCTCTTTCCCTCACATATTGTACCTGCAGATAAACAATGATCGTCGATATGATCAGTATGACGGATGCACTGAACTGAACTATCACGAGCCCTTTGCGTATAAAGCTCACTCCACCGGGGCTCTTTAGTCTTATTCCTTTCAATACCTTTACCGGGTTAAATGAGGATAGATAAAACGCCGGATAGCTGCCGGCGATCAAGCCTGCTACCATCCCAATAGCTAACAGGCAAACAATATGAAGCGGACTCAATAAATTGACGGACAATTGTTTTTGAACAAGCTCATTGTAAAATGGCATCAGTACAAACAGCAGTACAACCGCCAGCATCACGGCAATAAATGATATGAACAGCGACTCGCTGATAAACTTCCCTATCAATCCGCTTTTACCTGCTCCAATTACTTTAAGTACGCCTATTTCTTTAGCACGTTGCTCAGATCTTGCAGTGGCCAGGTTCATAAAATTGATACATGCAATCAATAATATGATAACCGCAATTGTGAAAAAGATCCTTACATATTTTATGTTACCTCCTTCCGGCACGCCATTTACAAATTTGCTACGCAGATGCCAGTCGTTCATACTGAACAAAAAACATTGGCTTGTTGAACCGCTTACCTTAGTGCTTAAGTAATTAAGCAGCTTTTCATTTATCACCGCCGGGCTGGCTTTGGGCGACAGCTCAATGATAGTTTCCGTAAGGTTATTGCCCCATGGCTTTAACCAGGGGTTTGCCTTCTCCCATGTTTCGTATGGCGAAAGCCATTGAAACTTGTAACTGCAATTGGCAGGCAGGTCGCGGAAAACGCCTGTAACCGTATAAGCTCCATCTACGCTATAGGCCGCTTTGGCGTCCATTGTCAATGTTTTACCAAGCGGGTTGGTATCGCCAAAGATCTTTTTGGACATGGTTTCGCTGATCACCACAGAGCGTTCGTCATTCAGCGCTGTAACCGCGTTGCCATAAATAAAGCGCAATGAATACATAGAAAGAATGGAAGGATCGGCATACATTCCCATTTCCTTGATGGAGTTATCACCCAGTACAACCAGTTCTTCCATGGGCCAGCTAAGGCGGCCACTATTAACAATACCAGGTATTTCAGCCTTCAAGGCTGCGGCCAGCGGGCCGGGTGTAGAGCCGCTGGTAGAGATCCCTGCATCACTTTTTTGATTTTGCATAACATGATACAGGTAATTATGTTTGTCGAAATTGCTGTTGAAGGTAACTTCATCTTCCACCCAGAGCAATATCAGCGAGGCGCAGGTAATGCCGATAGTCAGTCCAAATATGTTTAACAAGCTATACGTCCTGCTCTTCCACAGGGTACGTAATACGATCTTAAAGTAGTTCTTTAACATATTTTAGCTATTGATGAACGGATGTAGAAGGCGCTCAATGGCCATGCCAATTGCAAAAACGGCTATGAACGAGGGATCCCGGAAAAAGGGCACTGAAAAGTGTGCGAAAATGAACGGTTCTCTGTTCACCGGTGAACAGCCATAAAAAAAGGTTACACAGTCCCTCACCGGTCTTGTGTAACCTTTTTCTATGCAAATACAAATTATGCCCGGCTACCTGCCTGTTCAATCCTTGTTAACTGCGCCAGGGTATATGCCCCGATCGCCATAACCAGGTCGCGGACAGCTACATCAAAGTAATTTCCACCGACTATTAACTGCAATGCGATGCAGATCAGCCAGGCCATCACAATATAGGCCCCGATCAGTGGCCTTACAAGCACAATAATGCCTGCTACGATCTCAATAATGCCTACTATTTTCATAAAGACGAGGGGATCAAAGGGGATCATTCCCTTATTATTGCCCAGGTAGTCTACCCAATTGGTGAGCAGATTGGTAAATTTGTCTAAACCGGCCACTATGGGCACAATACCGAATGTCAGCCTTAATGTGTTCTGGATCTGTTTGATGCTCGACATGATAAATCTTTTTGTTACATACATTAGAGCAATTTTATGGTAAATGGTTACAAATGTGCCGGCTCTTTTATTTTTCTCGATTTTTAGCGGAATTTGTAACCTTTGAGGAACTATTTCATCTAATTAACATGACTGATGAGGAACTTATCACGAGGATCCTGGCCGGCGAAAAACGCTTATTTGAACTGCTTATCCGCAAATATAACCAGCGTTTGTACCGCATAGGCATGTCCATACTGGAAAATGAAGCGGAGGCGGAAGATGCCATGCAGATAGCCTATATCAATGCCTATGAGCATTTGTCAGGCTTTGAGCAACGATCCAGCTTTGGCACCTGGCTGACCAGGATCATGCTGAACCAGTGCTATGAGCAGAAACGGAAGAGCAAGCAGGTGCTTGTCAATTTTGAACCTGATAATTTTGTAACTATGAATACAGCGGTAAATGAACTGGCTAATAAGGAACTGAGTGGCGTTCTGCAGCAGGCTGTTGCAAAATTGCCGGAAAAGTACCGTCTTGTTTTCGTCTTGCGGGAAATGGAGGATCTGTCTGTCCGTGAAACTTCCGCGGCCTTAAATATCGAGGAGTCCAACGTTAAAGTGCGCCTGAACAGGGCCAAGACCATGCTGCGCGAGCACCTGAACACTTACATGAAAGATTACGTTTACAGCTTCCATCTTACGAAGTGTGACCGGATCGTAAATAATGTGATGAATCGCCTGGGAATAGCTCCGTGAATTTAATGATTGCTATTTTAACTCTGCCCTGATCCTGCTTAAACTCACCTGCGTCATGCCAAGGTAAGATGCGATATGGCCCAGCTGCACTCTTTGCAATAATTCAGGGTCGGTAGCGATCAGTTCCTTGTAGCGTTCCATGGCGGTTCTGCATTGCCTGAAAATAAGCCGTTCTTCTACTCTTATCAGTTCCTGCTCGGCAAATTTCCGTCCCCAGTTGGCGATGTGAATATCTTCTTCGAAGAGCCTGCGCAGGTTGCCGGTTTGCATTTCGTAGAGCTCACAAGGCTCGAGCAGCTGGATATTTTCATATCCTTTTTTATCGTGCACGTAACTGTTCATGGAAATAACGGTGTCGCCTTCCTTGCCGAACCAGAAAGTTACCTCGCTATCCGCTGTCTCCGCATAGGCACGTACCATGCCTTTTCGAATGAAATAAATGTTTGAGCTGACCTTATTCACTTTGAACAGGAGGTGGCCGCGGTCATAGGTTGTTTCGGAAATATGGGCTTTCAGCAGGTCTTTCGATGGCTGCGGCAGCACGTATACATTGTCTAATATAGCATCAATGTCCATGAGCTGTTTGTTTATCTGGCTCCGCCGGGCAGCCGCTGAGGCGTTGTGGTAGGCCCTTCCACGATGAGTGTCCCGTCTTCCAGGATCTTCATGCGGTCGATAAATACGACGCGCTGATCTCCTGTGGCTGAAGTGCGGGCATGATATACGCAGAACATCTCTTTGCCGTCTGGTGAATAAGTAATGCTGTTGTGCCCTGTACCGGTCACTACCCCGCCCTTCTCCACATTCTTTTGCAGTACGGGATTATTGGCTGCCTTGGTAAATGGCCCCAGCGGACTTTTTGAAGTAGCGTAGCCCACCGCATAGTTCCTGCCGCCGAAGTAGTTAGCGGAGTACATGATGTAGTAAGTATTCCCTTTTTTGAAGGCAACAGAACCTTCTGTCCAGCGGCGGTTCACCTCTTTAGAGGTCACTGAGCGGCTTTCCCATTCTGCCTGCTTATCACCCATTTTAACCGGCGGACGCAATAAAAGTACCGGCTCACCGATCGTACCACTGAAATCCGGTTTTAGTTCAACACCGTATACCCAACTTTCTTCAATGGACTGAAACCATCCTTTCTTTTTTGCCCAGTCGGCAATTTCGCTTTCCACTGCATGTTTGTAACAACAGCGGGAGTAATAAAGGTAGGCTTTACCATCTTCTGTAAACAATACATTGGCATCAATGATGGGGTAGCCGGGATCGAAAACAGGTTTGTTGCTGATATCGGTAAAGGGCCCGGTGGGTTTATCTGCAACAGCCACTCCTACACGGAAATTCTCCAGGTCTTTATTGGGATTTTCTTTCCATTGCGCACTATAGAACATATAGAATTTACCATTGTGCTGGTACACTTCAGGCGCCCAATAGGCCCCGTTCCATGCGGCAGTAGAATCACTCCAGCCATTCTCATTACTGGCGTAGTACACCTGGCCCTCGCTTTTCCAATGTACAAGATCAGTTGAGGAATAGGCGGCAAAGCCATTCCTGGCGCCACCGGTTCCGTACATATAATATTTGTCGCCTTTTACATGCAGTACATATGGATCACCAAATTCAACCGCTAATGGGTTCTGATAGGTGTCGCCGGCAGGCCGGGCAGCCTGGGCCATCAGCTCCGTAGCATTGGCCGCCAGTAGCAGCAGGGAACATCCAAGCAAAGTATTTACTATCCGCTTCATTACTAATATTTTAAAAACACGAGCGCTTTGACGGATAAATTTATAATAAATTTTGGAGGATGCTATGAAATTGGCAGTTATAATCTTACCGCTGCAATCAGGCTGGCCAGTACTGTCAAGCCGATCAACAGGTAATAGACCTTCCGGGAATATGGTTTATCTGCATACATGCCATTGATCACCACAATAGCGAGGAAGATGGCCATCTTAGGCACTATTTTAAAATAGTTGACATGCGGATACCTGAATAGTACAAGCCCTATCCCGGTCAGGAAGATAATAATTCCGAGTACCAGGCCTGTTTTGTCGCGAGGCCCCTCGCCTCTCCGGGGCCATAGCATCGCGAGCGTAAAAAGGTAGCCCAGGAAAGCACTGAAATGAATGAGCAACATGGTGTTAAATACCAGCATAATCTTGATTTTGAAACAAAACTAAGATCGCTCGTCTGCCCATTCATTCACCTGGGTTAATAAATGTAAAGGCGGCTTAATGTGAGGACAAGGCCGCCGGTGTCACCATCCGGATCTGTAAACGCTCGCACCAGCCCTGGAAATCACGGTGGATCTGCTGCAGGATCTGTTTCTGCTCCGGCGTCAGCTCCAGTGCATGTGCACGGCTAATGGTACGGATGGGAATACCGCGCAGCTGAAGGAAATATTTCGCGCTCAGCGGATAAGCAACATGAATGAGCGGATCTACCCTTTGCAATTCAGATTGGATCCAGCGTACATCTTCCTGGCGGCTTTCATCATTCACATGGTTACAGAGCCATACCAGGATCTCAGGGTAGAAATTCCCGGAAATGGAAGACATGCCCGCCGCGCCCATCTGCATGGAAGCTACTGCGTTGGGCGTATGCGCATCATAGAATTCCAGCCGGCTCCCCGTAGTAACGGCGAGCTTGGCCCGTACCTGTTCCACATTGCAGGAGGTATCCTTGTGGTAGATCAGCCGGTTGGTGGCCAGCAGCGTTTTCAATATCTCCGGTGTGATGATCCGTTTATAGGGCGCCGGACATTCATAGAGCCCCAAAGGGATGTCGCCCGTCAGGGAGAACAGCTCATCAAAACGCTGCAACAGGGTGCTGTCCGGCTCGTCTATATTGGCAAAATGCCCTGTGATCATGATCACGGAATTTACCCCGGTATCGTAGATCTTTTGCGTGAACAAGGCTTTATCTTTTATGGTAAGGCCGAAGGAACCGGTTGCTACCACCGGTACACGACCATTTACATAGCGTACTACATGCCGGGTAAGCTCCAGGCGTTCGTCTTCACTGATGCTGTACATTTCGGAAGACAAACAATTGGCAAAAAAACCTTTTACACCGGCGTCGAGGTAAAAATCTATCAGTTGTTCCGTCATCTCGGGATCGATCTGCGCTTTCAGGTTAAAAGGGGTGATCATCACCGGTACAAATTTCTTTTCCATAAGAAACGATTTTTATAATCAGGAAGTTTTAAGCCGTTGCACACGCGTGAGCAGCATACCTGCCAGGAATATTGTCAAAGTGCCTACTACTATCACCATATTCGCATGCAGATGGCTGCGTAAATGCTCCCACTCCGGCGGCAGGTACTTTGATAAAGACATCCAGACAATGATCAGGATGCCGATGATGGTGGCTGTTACTGCTGCTGCATTTTTGATCTCAGATACCATGCCCAGGAGGAACAATCCAAGCATGCCTCCGGCGAAGATGCCGGACAGCTCCCACCATATATCCAGGATGCTGCCAACACCTATCATGGAGATACCTACGCCTATGGCCAGAATACCTACCAGTGTGGAGGCAACATACAACACTCTCATTTCTCGCCCAGGGGTAACGCCTGGATTGATATAACGCTGGTAAATGTCTTTCAGGAAAACGGTAGCCGTACTATTCATACCGCTGCTGACCGTGCTCATAGCGGCCGATAGAATAGCGGCAACAGTCAGTCCCATCAACCCGGACGGCACTTTGTTCACCATAAACCAGGGCAAAACCTTATCACCATAATCGGACGGCTGCAGTGATGACATTGGCACATGGCGCTCTGCCGCTGCCTGCTGCTTCACTGCCAGCAATACCTCGGGGTGTTGCTGTGCATAAGCGTACAATGAAGTGCCAATGAAAAAGAACACCAGGCTCACGGGTACATACCAGTATACGCACAACCAGATACTGCGGGAAGCTTCCTTCTCCGATCTGGCGGTATGGTAACGCTGTACGTAGTTCTGGTCCATGCCGAAATTATTCAGGTTAATAAAGAACCCGTACAACAATACCACCCAGAAAGTGGAATGGCTAAAATCACTGAGGCTGAAGCTGCCCGGAGAAAATTTTCCGTCGGCTATACCAATGCGGAAAATATCTCCCACGCCCTTATTCATCCCGGTAATCACCAGGCAGAGGATCATCACGGCTCCTGCAGTTTTCACGATGCCCTGCAACACCTCGGTCCAGATCACTGCTTCCATGCCACCCAATACAGTGTATACAATGATGCAGATCCCCGTCACCCAGATAATGGTACGCATTTCCAGCCCGGTGAGCGCCTGCAAGGCCAGCGCCGCCCCAAAGAAGATGGAGCCCATCCGCGCCAGCTGCATCAGGATAAAGCACACCGTAGCATATGTTCTGGCCCAGGGGCCAAAGCGATGCTCCAGGTGTGTATAGGCGCTTACCGCCCCGCTCCTGCGGTAAAACGGCACAAAATATTTTGCTGCAATAAATGCTGCCAGCGGCATAGACAAGCTGAAAACAAAGGCATTCCAGTTGCTGCCGAAAGCCTTTCCCGGCACTCCCAGGAAAGTATTACTGCTTAGAAAAGTAGCATATAAAGAAAGCCCCAATGCCCAGCCGGGAATGGTTCCGGATGCGGTAGTGAACTGCGCCGCGCTTTTATTCTTCCGCGAAAACCGTACCCCGATGAGGATCATTCCCAACAAATAGATGGCTATTACAGCCAGATCAATTAAAGGCAATTGCTGCATATCAGTGCTTACATTTTCATACGTGGTCTGTTGCGAAGGTTGCCAATTTTTACGGATGAAACAATGTTTTCAATTATTAAAAGAATGGCTTAAATTACTGTGCGATGAATCAACTGTCTGTCAGCGCTCCCATCACCAGGATCTTACCGGACCACCTGAAACGAAAGCTGGAAAAGCATCCGCTTGGAAGAAACCTTTTCATAACGGCGATAGGGCTCTACCCGGAGCATGTCGCAAAAGAGATCAGCGAGCCGCAGGGTGCGCCGGTATATACCCTGATATATGTGGCGCAGGGAAAGGGATGGCTGGAAACAGGCAGAAAAAAAAGCAAAGTGCACCCCAGTCAGTACCTGGTGATCCGGAAGAACACTCGCTTCCGCTGCTTCCCTGACCCGGCAGCGCCCTGGCGTATTTACACCGTACAGTTTTCCGGCAAGCTGGCGGATGAGATCTTCAGCTACCTGGGCAATGGCAGCAAACCGCGTAGCACACCGCCGCTGGTGGGCCGTAATGCGCAGTTTGACGACATTTTGCATCATCTTGACCTGATGAATAATATTGAAAACCTGCTGTACGCCAATTTCCGCTTCTATAGCTTCCTGGGTACTTTCCGGCTCACTGTTTTCAATTACATGAAAAAAGGGACTGATAATATTATAGAGCAATGCATTCAGCTGATGAAACAAAAGCTGGATCAGCAGCTAACCCTGGCGGATCTGTCGGAACAAATGCACTTATCCGCGTCTTACCTGTCTGCCTTGTTCAAGGAGAAAACCCGGTACTCTCCTATCCAGCTGTTTACCTCTCTGCGCATGCAGAAAGCCAGCCAGCTGCTGAAGGAGACGAAGCTTACCGTAAAAGAGATTGCTGTCGAAATGGGCTACCCGGATCCTTATACTTTCTCCAGGTCTTTTAAGCTGGTGATGGGCGTATCACCGAAAAAATTCAGGGATAAATTGTAATGCCTTAATGGTTAAAAGGTAATGACCACCTTTCCAAATGCCTGGCCCGACTTAAACCTGTGAAAAGCATCCTGTACTTTTTCCAGGGGATAAACGCTGTCTATAACAGGCTTCATGTTATTCTTTTCTATGGCTTTCACAAGATTGCTCAATTCCTCGGCATTGCCTACTGAATAAGCCTGCAGGCGAATATAGTTCGTAATCAGCGGGATCAGGTCTATGGTCAGTTTAGTACCTGTCATCAGGCCGATCAGGCCAACAAAGCCATGCTGTTTTACCGAGAGAATGCTTTGTTCGATGGTATCTGTGCCGGCCACATCCAGGGTCACGTCAACGCCTATCCCACCGTTCAGGCGCTTTACTTCACTGCTCCATTCCGGGAAGTCTTTATAATTGATCACTTCATCTGCTCCAAGGTCTTTCAGCTTTTGCTCCTTCTCTTTGCTGCCGGTGGTGGCGATCACTTTCAGCCCGAACATTTTGGCTATTTGTAAAGCGAAGAGAGACACGCCGCCGCTGCCCTGTACCAGGATAGTTTGTCCGGCGCGGATATTAGCCTGTTCCACCAGGCATGTCCAGACCGTTAGTCCCGCAATAGATAAGGGCGCAGCTGCTGTATCCGAAAGATTGTTAGGAGTACTTACCAGTGTATTCTCCGGTTGTACGGTATATTCTGCCAGCAATCCGGGCGCTGAAAAGCTTGTTCTTAGCTGATCATGATAGGGGGTATTCTTCCCTGCCTCCCAGCGGGAAATAAAGGGAATGATAACGCGGTCGCCTTTCTTCCAGCGGGTCACTTTGCTGCCAACGCTTTCTATTATGCCTACTCCTTCTGAAACCGGGATATGCGGAAGCTGGATGCCGAACGGGATCCTGTTCTCCACTATAATCAGGTCGTGAAACTCCAATGCTACGGCCGTGGTCTTTACCAGTACTTCATTTTCACCAATTGTGGGCGTGGGGATCTCTCTGAGCTGCAGGTGCGCTATGCCGAACTGCTCGAGTTGAATTGCTTTCATAAGGCGACATTTATGTAGCAAATGTAAGGCCCGGGCGTCGTTCAGGAAGGGGTTAAATGGACTTTGTGGGAGGCCGGTTTGGACAAAATCCAATATTTTTTATATCTTATTCCGTCAATGGCGAACTGACGCGCTGTATTCTGTACAATTAAACAGTTAAACGTACAACCACGTGATGAAATTACTCTTGTTATCCGTAGCTGCTGTATTCATTAGTTTTATATCCACCGCACAGGTAAAGGCAGACCTGAAGGCATTTAAGCCTGGTAAAGGAACGGTTGTCTCCCAGCGCGGACAATTACTCGAGATAAGCTGGCCGGGCGGCAATTCCCTCACCGGGAAGATCGTATTTGATTTGGAACCCAGCCGTCCGCTGTTTAAAGCAATTACCCTTGGCAACAAACAGGTCAGCGCCAATATAGATCCTGCATTTATATTGACAACAGGTAAAAGGGACCTGCTCTCACAAAACGGCTGGAACATCTTTTTTGATAAAGTACCTACCAAGCCTCACCAATCATACCCATTCAGCATAAAAAGAAATACTGCCTCCGTAAGAACGGAAGGCAGCCGCACCATTGTTAGTATCGGGCCATTAGCTGCAGAGAGCTTTACTGGTACGCTCGAAGTTACTTTGTATAATGGCAGTCCTTTGTTTAATATAGCCGCTGTGGTAAGCACCCCAGCGGATGCAAAAGCGATTGTGTTTGATGCAGGGCTGGTAAGCAGCTCACCTGACTGGAAACAGATCTCATGGATGAATACGGGTGACAGCCTGATGCAATCGCAGGTAGCCATAAGCGATACTGCCCGTAACCTGGCCGTGAAATACCGCACTATTGCCGCCAGCGGCAAAGAAGGTACGCTGGCCTTGTTTCCTCCTCCGCACCAGTATTTCTATCCACTGGATGAAGCCTTTAACCTGCGCTTTAGCTGGTATGGCAGTGATTACCGCCATCTGATGAACGGCTATGGCATCGGTATCAGGCAGGAGCTGGAGGGCGATAAACGTTTTGTGCCCTGGTTTAATGCGCCGCCGGGAACAAAGCAACGCCTCAATTTCTTTTGCCTGCTCAATACAGAAAGTGAAGCCGCAGCTTTTACAGCTGTAAAACGGTTCACCCATAACGACCGCTACGTGCAATTGCCAGGGTTTAAAACCATGTCCAGCCATTTCCATAACGAATTTATCATGAGTGTGGAGATGGCCGGAAAACCGGTACCAGAGCACCCGGAGTTCGTGAAAGTGTTCAAACAGCTGGGATTGGACATTGTTCACCTGGCGGAATTCCATTACACCGCTGATCCTAAAGGGCCTGACGAGAAAAGGCTGCCGCAGCTGAAGGCGCTTTTTGAATTATGTGAAAAGCAGTCGGACAAAGATTTTCTGCTGCTACCCGGCGAAGAGCCGAATGAGTTTTTTGGTGGTCACTGGCTGGAACTGTTTCCCCGCCCGGTATATTGGGTGATGTCCCGTAAGCCTGGCGAGCCTTATGTAGAAGAAAAAGAAGGCTACGGTAAAGTGTACCATGTCGGCAACAAACAGGAAATGCTGCAGCTGCTGAAAGATGAACAGGGCCTTGCCTGGACAGCGCATCCCCGTACAAAAGGATCTGTGAACACACCAGATACTTATAACCATGAGGCATTCTTTTTGGCTGACCGGTTTATGGGCGCTGCCTGGAAAGCCATGCCCGCAGACCTTTCCCAACCGCGACTGGGTAAAAGGGTGTTAGACCTGCTGGATGACATGAATAACTGGGGTACTAAAAAGACGGTGATCTGCGAAGCAGATCTGTTCACAGTTACACAGCATAATGAGATGTATGCGCATATGAATGTAAACTATCTTATGCTGGATAAACTACCAGACTATAAAGACAGCTGGAGCCCGATCCTCAATGCCATGCAGCATGGTAAATTCTTTGGCACTACAGGAGAAGTGCTGATGCCTTCTTTAAAGATCAACGGGCATATTTCTGGTGATAGCTTCCAGCTGCCTGCCAATGGTGTGGCTGAAATAGCTCTTACATTGAACTGGACCTTCCCAATGAATTTCGTGGAGATCATTTCAGGGGATGGGGCGAAGGTATACCGGGAAAAGATCGACCTGAGCCAGACACAGGCCTTTGGAGAAAAGACCTTTACCTTCAAGAGTAAACTGGCAGGGCGGAAATGGGTACGTGTAGAAGCCTGGGATATAGCGGCAAACGGCGCCTTTAGCCAGACTTTTTATATTACTGAATAAAAGAAGCCGCGTAGTTCACGCCAACTACGCGGCTTTTTGTTTTAGGGCAGCACTTATTCATCGTCATGCCCGCTGGCCTTCTCTTTTGACAGAACATAGAAAGCCCCCTTGGTTATCACCTGGGCATCCGGCGCCAATTCTTCCAACACCGTTACCTGTACATAGCCCAGCTCCGCAACGCCGGTAATCACCTCTACTTTTCTGAAGTTGAAATGCTTTCCCTCTTCCTGGCGCACACTATCTACCGCAAAAATATAATCCTTACCTTCAGAACGGACCACCGCATCTGCTGGTACTGCTGCAGTTAGCTGGTTGCCAATATCGATCAGCGCGGTTACATACATACCGGGGATCAGGTGGAAACCAGCCGCATCCCGGATAACGGCGTGCACGATGATACCTTTACTATCGTCTTCAAATGATTTATTTACACCGTAGATCTCGCCCTGGATCTGCCGGTTATTCTGATTGGTCAGGGTAAAATGCACTTTCTGCCCGGTCTTTACCTTGAACAGATCCTTTTCATACACTACCAGGTCGCAATGGATCTGCGAATTATCAATGATCTCCATTAAAGGCTTGCTGGTTTCTGCATAGGTGCCGGTGTTCACGGCAATATGCCCCACAGTACCGCTGATAGGTGCAGGAACTGCTACCTGGGTGGCGATATTACCGTTCAGCGCCCCTGCCGGACTAATTCCTAACTGCTGCAGCTGCTTTTCCAAAGTGAGGATCTTTGCCTGCTCTGCATTGTAATTAGCCTGTACCTGCTGCAGGTTTTTCCCTGTTCCCGCATTGGCTTCCATTAATTCCTGCTGGCGTTTGAGCTCGTCGCGGGTAAAGGCGAAGGCGTTTTTGGTGGTCAGGTATTCCTGCTGCATTTTGACGAAATCCGGGTTCTCAATGACCACCAGCACCTGGCCTTTATGAACAGACTGCCCTTCCAATACATTGATCTTACGGACAATCCCGCCCATGAGCACATTCACCTCTGCTTTGTTCTGGGGAGGCACTGCCAGCTGTCCGCTGGCTTTTATTACCGCATTCAGGTTCTTCTGCTCTATCTTACCGATCTCTATGCCTACCGCTTTCAGCTGGGCTTCACTTAGTTCCAGTTCGCCGCCATGTGGGTCTTCTTTCTCCGCTGTCTTCTCTACGGCTTGCTCTGCTTGCTTTTCGTTACTGCTGCCACAGGATACCAGCCATAATGCTGTGAGTATTGAAAGGATATATTGTTTGGTCTTCATTGCAAAAATTTTAAACGGATTACTGTTGATCGCCTTGCAGGTATTGTAATCTGATGACGGCATTGTTTTGCTGGTTAAGGGCAGCCAGGTAGTTCAACTTTGTCTGGATGGCCAGGGAAAGGTTCTGAATAAACTCTACATAGCCGATCTCCCCTTTACTGAAAGCAAACTGCGCTACCCTGATCTGTTCATCTGCCAAACGCAGGCCTGATGAACGGTAATAGTCTACGGATTGTTTGTATTTCAGGTACTCGCGGTACTGCTGCCGCCATTGAATGTCCAGCTGCTGGCGGGTAGCATCCAGCCTGGATTGGGCTACTGCTATTCCTATCTTTTCGGCGTTGACCTTTGCCTTATAGGAACCCATGAATAATGGCAAGCCAAGGCCTAGCTGGAAGCCGGCAATACGGGTTCCGGGAAAATACTTACGGTCAATATTGGCTGGGTTAAAACCACCAATGATCAGCTGATGGTTGTACCCCAGCGTTATCTCCGGTAACATCCGGGCCTTTTCCAGCTTAACCTTGGAATCTGCCAGACGGATAGACTGATCATAATAATCCAGCAAGGGATGCTGGCCGGTTGCCGCAGTATCGGCGGTAGCGAGGAACGGGATGGGATGCAGGCTGTCTTCCGCAATGGAAACCATTCCTTCGGCGTTGATCAGTTGCTGTAAGGACAGCTCATAGATATTCAGTTCTGCCTGTGCTTCTTTCCCCATCAACCGGATCTCCTGGTATTTATTCTGTGCGGTGAGGCGTTCGAGGTTGGAGGTTTCGCCGGTTCGCTGTCTTACTTCCGCTTTCCGGGAAAAGTCCAGGTAGATGCTGTCCAGGTACTGCAGCACTTTGATCTTCGCCGCTCCGTAAACGTAATTGTACCAGGCTGTTTTTACATCGCGGATCACTTCGGTCTCTGTGAGCTTCTTTGTTTTTTCGGCCAGTAATGTTTGTTGGCGGAAAACACTCTTTTGGTTCTTATACAAACCCGGTAATGCAAAGCTCTGTGTGATGCCCAGCGCATTGTCAATGTTGCCGCCGCTGGTGGGATCCTGCGTTAGCATCAGGTTGGTCTTCCCCGGATCGAAAGAGGACCTGCTCATGGCTTTACTTTGTTCTACTTCCAGTGAGGCGGTTTTCAGGTTCAGGTTATGTTGCAGGGCCATGTTGATACAGTCCTGTAACGACAATGGCCTGGTTTGCGCCTGCGCCTGTTTACCTGTTAAGAGACTGAAAGCGGCTACAATGAGCAGTACAGTAGCTACCGGTGAAACTTTCCGCTTTCCATTCCCATTCTTAGCAGAAAAAAGCATATAAAGGCAGGGCAGCACAAAAAGTGTGAGCAGTGTTGCGGTGATTAGTCCTCCTATCACTACCGTGGCCAGGGGCCTTTGCACTTCAGCACCTGCGCTGTTGGATAAGGCCATTGGTAAAAAGCCCAATGAAGCTACTGCTGCGGTCATAATAACCGGGCGGAGCCGCACCCGGGTACCTTCCAGCACCCGTTGGTTAACATCTGTAATGCCTTCCTGCTTCAGCTGGTTGAAGTACCCGATCAGTACAATACCGTTCAATACCGCCACACCAAATAAAGCGATAAAGCCCACACCGGCAGATATACTGAAAGGCATTCCCCTGATCAGCAGCGCGAAGATGCCGCCAATAGCAGACAAGGGAACCGCTGTAAAAATTAACAACATATATTTCAGTGAACGGAAGGTGACGTACAATAAGAAAAGGATCAGCAACAAAGCCAAAGGCACTGCAATGGACAAACGCTGTTTGGCTTCGCGGAGGTTCTGAAACTGGCCACCGTAGGTGGTATAATATCCTGCCGGGAGCTTCAGCTTTTCATTTAAAACCTGGTGTATTTCATTGACAGTGCTTTCCACATCGCGTCCGCGTACGTTGAATCCTACGTAAATACGCCGCTTTGCATCTTCCCTCGAAACCTGTGCGGGCGCATCTTTGAATTCAACAGATGCTACCTGGTTCAATGGCACCCTGTTGCCTGAAGGCAAGGGAATAAAAAGGTTTTCGATGTTGATGATATGCTCCCGCAGATCTCTTCGCAACCTTACCACCATATCAAAGCGCTTCTCGCCTTCAAACACTACGCCGGCTACGTTCCCGGCAAAGGCGGTTTTCAGTATGGTATTTACATCGCTGACCGATAAGCCATACTGCGCCAATTTATCCCGGTTATATTCTACTGCTATCTGCGGGAGCCCATTCACTTTCTCCACAAATGGCTCGCTTACGCCTTTTACGGGCGCGATCAGGGCAGCAGCTTTCTTTGCCTGTTCCGTTAATACATCCAGGTCGTCGCCATAGATCTTTACGGCAACATCCTGCCGGATGCCTGTCATCAGCTCATTGAAGCGCATTTGCATAGGCTGTGTGATCTCTATATTGAGGCCAGGCAGGATCTTCAATGCATCTTCCATCTTTTCCATCATCTCTTCTCTTGTATTTGCGGAGGTCCATTTTTCTTTGGGCAGCATGGCTACCATCATATCGCCTCTTTCCAAAGGCATGGGATCCGTAGGGATCTCTGCGCTGCCAATGCGGGTAACCACCTGCTTTACTTCCGGGAATTTCTCTTTGAGGATTTTCTCCGCCTTTCCGAAGGTGGCTACTACCTGGGATAAGGAGGCGCCCTGCATCATGGATATTTCTACGGTAAGATCGCCTTCTTCCAGGGTAGGGATAAACTCGCCGCCCATCCGGCTGAAGATCACAAGGCTTAGTATAAAGAGGCCTACAGCGATCACCACAGTACTGATCTTCCATCGTAATGCCATTTTTAACAGCGGCTCGTAAACGCGGTGGCAGCCGTCCATGATCCGGTCGGAGATGTTCCTTTTGTGCACTGTGTTGCGGCTTAGTACCAGTGCGCTCATCATCGGCACATAGGTAAGCGATAATATAAAAGCACCCAGTATAGCAAATACCACGGTTTGCGCCATCGGCCGGAACATCTTACCTTCTATACCCACTAATGAAAACAGGGGCAGATAAACGATCAGGATAATGATCTCACCAAAAGCGGCGCTGTTCCTGATCTTAGCGGCGGCCGTGTATACTTCTTCATCCATTTGCTTTTTGCTGAGTATAGGCGTTGCGGCCAGGAGACCGCTGCCTGTTATCCTGTGCACAATAGCTTCAACGATGATCACGGCGCCGTCTACAATCAGTCCGAAGTCGATTGCGCCCAGGCTCATCAGGTTGCCTGATACGCCGAAAGTGCTCATTAGTCCGAATGCAAACAGCATGGAGAGGGGAATAACAGAAGCCACCAGTAAACCGGCGCGGAAATTACCCAACAGTAAAACCAGGATAAAGACGACGATCAATGCGCCTTCCACCAGGTTGCGCTTTACGGTGCCAATGGCCCTGTCCACCAGTTCTGTTCTGTCTATGAATGGTTCGATCACTACACCTTCGGGGAGGCTGTGCTGGATCTGCTTCATACGTTCCTTTACGTTAGCGATCACCTTATTGAAGTTCTCGCCTTTCAGCATGAGGGTTACACCGGCTACTACTTCTCCTTCGCCATTGCGGGTAACGGCTCCGTAGCGGGTGGCGCTGCCAAACTGCACATCGGCAATGTCACGGATCAGCACCGGGATACCGTTCACGTTCTTTATAACGATCTTTTCAATATCGCTGAGAGATTTCACCTGGCCAAGACCGCGTATGAAGTAAACGTTACTGCGCTGTTCAATATAGCTGCCACCGGTATTCTCGTTGTTCTTTTCCAATGCGGCATAGATCTCCGGGATGGTGATATTCTGCGCATTCAGCTTTTCGTTGTCCAGCGCTATTTCATACTGTTTTACATAGCCTCCCCAGCCGCTGACTTCTGCAAGGCCTTCTGTACCTGCCAGCTGGGTACGGATGATCCAGTCCTGCATGGTACGCAGGTCCATTGCCGAGTACTTCTTTTCATAGCCTTTTTTGGTGTGCAGCACATACTGGTAGATCTCTCCCAGCCCGGTGCTAACAGGCGCCAGGGAAGGTTCTCCCAGGTCTTTAGGGATGAGCCGTTCCGCTTCCTTTAAGTGCTCACCTACCTGCTGGCGGGCCCAATACACATCCACATGATCCCTGAACACGATGGTGATCACGGAAATGCCGGAACGGGAGATAGAACGTCTTTCTATTACATCCGGGATGTTGGCCATGGCCAGTTCGAGCGGGGCGGTGATATACTGTTCCACTTCCTGGGCGCCCAGGGAAGGCGCCTGGGTAATGATCTGTACCTGATTATTGGTAATATCGGGCACAGCGTCGATAGGCAGCTGATTCATTGAATATACGCCCCAGATGACCAGCCCTAAGGTCAATGCGCCAATGATCAGCTTATTCCTTATAGAAAACCTGATAATCTTATCAAACATAATGATGTCATGCTTTAAAGCGCCTGCAGCCATACCGCATGCAGGCATAGGGTATCATGCTCCGGTGCTTACACCGGGCATTGTTTTGGATTAATAAAGAAAGGGAATAAACTAGCTCAAGCGGGGCGGTTGCCAGATGGGAAGGGATACTTCAATTAAAGCGGCGATGTAATAGGCATCATGATCGACACCTTGCTGAGGAAGAAAGGTATCTATTTCTATAAAGGGCTGATGAAACGAAAACCCGGCGCAGCAGCTGCAGATACAAAAGGGGGAACAGCTATCATCATGATCCTGTCCCGGGTCTGTAGCCTGGGAGACCGACTGTTGTGTGTTGGATGGAAATGCGTTGGCATCGGCACAGGGCATACATCCCAGGACCAATACCAGTAAACTTAATATAAAGGCCGTTAAACGCACGGCGTAAAGATAAAGCCTATTTCCTTTTCGGGGAAAACAAAAAACACAATCCCGTTGCAAAACATTATATCGTTTTTAACAGGCTGATATTCTTAACCTTACGAGGATGGCACAACCTTTGCATATTTGGGTTGTTATCATATTAAGTCAATGATTTTTCATATAAAATGTGGAATGCATGAAAACACTTATTCTGTCATCAGCGTCACTGGTGATGATTACCTTAGCTACGGGTTGTGTGAGCAATAAGAAATTTGCCCAGCTACAATCCAGTTATAATGATCTGCAGAATCAGAACAGGGAACTGGACGGACGGTACCAGAGCACCCAGCGGGAGCTCACAGGCGCTAAAACAAGGGTAGAAAGCCTGGAAGAACAGATCCAGGCCCAGCGTACGGGATTGGCCGCTTTGCAGGCAGCATTGGATAAGTGCCTTAATTCCACCAGCCAGGGGAATGTTAACATCTCCAAGCTGGTGGACGAGATCAATGCTTCCAACAGGTATATTCAGCACCTGGTGAATACGAAGAACAAGAGCGACTCGCTTAACATGGTACTGACCAATAACCTGACCCGTTCCCTGAGCAGGGAAGAGATGCGGGATGTGGATGTGCAGGTGTTAAAAGGCGTGGTGTATATTTCACTTTCCGACAAGATGCTGTATAAATCCGGCAGCTATGAGATCTCTCCCACTGCGAATGAGACACTGGCCAAGGTGGCAAAGATCATCACAGACTATAAAGATTACGATGTGCTGATCGAAGGTAACACGGATAATGTGCCTATTTCCCAGAAAAACATCCGCAACAACTGGGACCTGAGCGCCCTGAGGGCATCTTCTGTTGTGCAGGCCCTGCAGAACGACCATGGCGTAGATCCTAAACGGTTAACCGCCGGCGGCCGTGGCGAATACAACCCTGTTGCCAGCAATGCCACTGAAGATGGTAAAGCCAAAAACAGGCGTACCCAGATCATTGTTACGCCGAAGCTGGACCAGTTCATGGATCTGATAGAGAAGGCGCCGGATAGCGATTCTACCGGGGTTAAGTAATAAGCATGTCATAGGTATAAAGCGGCTGTCTCAACAAAAGAGGCAGCCGCTTTTTATTTAACTTCATAGTATGGAACAATCCTACTGGCTTACACGTTTTATGCTACTTCGCATGCTGGGAGCCATCTACGCCATCGCCTTCCTGGCGGCCATTCAACAGGTGGTTCCGCTGATCGGCGAACATGGCTTACTGCCGGTAGATCTGTTTCTGCAACGTGTGGTGGAGCATTTCGGCTCAAGAGGCGGAGCTTTCAGGCAGCTACCTTCTCTCTTCTGGTTCACGCATACGGATGCAGCATTGCTGACCGTTGCATGGATGGGCTTCCTGCTTTCCTGTGTGGTGCTGTCGGGATTTGCCAATGCTATTATATTGGCGGTGCTCTGGCTCCTGTATATGTCGCTGGTGCATGTGGGGCAGGAATGGTATGGATACGGATGGGAGATCCAGCTGCTGGAAACGGGGTTCCTGGCCATCTTTCTCTGCCCCTTGCTGGATCTGCGCCCTTTCCCCAAAAGACCGGCGCCGCTGGCGATCATTATCCTCTTCCGCTGGTTGGCTTTCCGTATTATGCTGGGCGCGGGATTGATCAAGATACGCGGGGATGAAGTATGGCGGAACGGCACTGCACTGTACTATCACTTCGAAACACAACCTATACCTGGTCCGCTGAGCCGCCTGTTCCATTTTATGCCACGTGCTGTATTGAAGACAGGAGTATGGTTTAATCATCTGGCCGAACTGGTGGCGCCCTGGTTCCTGTTCTGGCCGCGCATTGGCCGTTATATTGCGGCGGTGATAGTCATTCTCTTCCAGTTTGTCCTTATCCTCAGCGGCAATCTTTCCTTTCTTAACTGGCTGACCATACTGCCAGTGCTGGCTTGTTTTGATGATAGTTGTTGGTCAAAGCTGCTTCCAAAAAAGCTGGTGCGGATGGCGGAAAAAGCAGCAGCGCGTGCGGAGCCTTCGGTCATTATGCAGGTGACTACCTGGTCTGTTACCGTGATCATAGCACTGCTCAGCATACAGCCCGTTTACAATATGATTTCCCCACAACAACGGATGAATGCATCCTTTGATCCGCTGGACCTGGTGAATACTTACGGCGCCTTCGGTTCAGTGGGAACGGAGCGTTATAATGTAGTATTTGAAGGAACGATGGATGAACATCCCGACGATAGCGCTCACTGGATAGCCTATCCGTATAAAGGCCTGCCTGTTGCGCTTGATAAACGACCGCCGCAGATCGCTCCCTACCAGCCGCGTTTAGACTGGCAGATGTGGTTTGCATCGATGTCTACTCCTGACAAATATCCATGGACCTTACACCTTACCTGGAAACTGCTGCATAATGATCCGGCGATGCTGAAACTGTTTGCAGGCAATCCTTTCCCGGGTAAACCACCACGGTATATAAGGGCCATACTGTATAATTACCGCTTTGCAAAGCCTGGCAACCCCAAAGGCCTTTGGTGGACACGTACCCGTATCGGTACCTATTGGCTTCCTCCCCTATCGGTAGATGATCCAAGGCTGATAGGATCCCTGAAGCAACAAGGCTGGCTTCCCTAGAAATGAATGCTGAGCGGGCGGCCGGTATAAGTAAGCTGTTGAATAATTCCTTCAGGCAGCAGCTGCACTTTGAATACACGCTTTTCAGCATTGCTTTTGCCAAGCGGCGCGATAGTCAGTTTTTTAGCAGCATCGTCCCAGCTAAAGCGGGTAAGCGTAGCTTTACCTTTCAGGTAATCTTCGCTGATACCATCATCTTCATAGAGCGTATATTGGCCGTTGGCGCCACGATAGACTTTTATAATAGTGGGATCCTTCACTACCTGCGCCGTGTACTGTCGTACCGGGTCCACAGGAATAATAGCGCCTGCGCGCACATAAACAGGCATGATGGAAAGATCTACTTTGCGGCTGATAGTCCTGGCGCCGGTTTCCTTTGTATTTGTCCACCAGTCGTACCACTCACCTTCCGGGAGATATACGTTACGCGTGGTAGCAAGCGGCTCATACACGGGCGCTATCAGCAGATCGCGGCCCCAGAGGTATTGATTGCCCATCCGCGCAGCGGTTGTATCTGCGGGATAGTGCAGCCACATGGCCCGCATGAAGGGCATACCGGTATTACGTGCTTCCCAGGCCAGCGTGTAAATGTAGGGTAGCAAACTATAGCGCAGTTCGTCGTATTGTTTCACTACCGGTTCAATGGCGGGATTATTCAGCTCAGATGGCAGCGGGTTGTTCTTGTCTTCCAGCGGCCCCATGGAAGAGAGGCCCCAGCCCCAGGGAAGCCTGGTCCACCAGGTTCTTCCATGCGAGCGGAAAGAAGGACAGAAAGCACCGAACTGGAACCAGCGGGCGTACATTTCGCCGGTGAGCTCTTCGCTTGGATAAAAGCCGCCTATATCTGATCCCCAATAGGGAGAAAGACTTAAGGAGGAATTAATGGCGACAGCGATCTGCGCTTCCAGTGTTTTCCAGGATGATTGCGTATCGCCGGACCAGATCCAGCCGCCCCAGCGGGCGATGCCCAGGAAACCGTTGCGGTGCAGGCTCCAGGGACGTGTATTGACGCGTGTAACAAGCGGTCCCTGGTAATAGAGCTGATGACGTTTCATACGCTCAAAGAGGTTGAACCAGTCGCCTTCATCGGGCCAGAAGCCGTCTACACCAGCGTTCATCAGGCCAACATGCTGTTGCCAGTAGTTACTGATGTGGGAGGCGTCCGCTGTTTCGCCAGGGGCGGATGGGATATTGCCCTGAAGGGTAGGCAGGCGGTCGCGATCCCAGGGTACGATGTGCACGACTACTTTCACATGGCGCCGGTGCATATCTGATATAACGGCAGCGGGTGCACGTTTAAACACTTCCGGGTTGAAATCGAAGGAAGGCTGTTTGGTATTCCAGCCGCGGGGGGCAAAACCCGTACCCAGGTAGATCACCGCATCCAGGGGGATCTGTTTGCTGCGGAAGGTATCGATGATCCCGACCAGCTGTGTCTCGTCTTCCAGGGTACGATGTGATTGCATGTATCCCAGGGCCCATTTAGGCGGCATCACCGCGGGGCCGCTGATAGTCGCAACGTCCTTCATCATCCAGGCGGGATCATGTGCATCAAAAATGAAGCAATCGAACAAGCCGGGCACGATCGCTGTTGCTGGCGGCAATCCTTTACCCTGGTTGAGATGCTGGTTGCCCTGGTTCTGTACATCGCCCTGCTGGCCGGTAGATTGCCAGGGGATGAAAAGGCCGTGATCGGCCTGCTGCAGATCTACCAAAACCCAGGGACTGGCCACAAACAAGCCCCATCCACCGGCACCCACCAATAAAGGCACCGGGTTGCGGGAGCCGTAGGCATCGCCCTGCCAGCGGGGTTGCATATGATGGAGTCGGCCCCTACGGTCAAATTCAACGGGTAGTTGGCGCCAGTTCACATCTTTCCCTGGTTTAGGCCCGCCTTCTCCCATGCCCAGGACGGGATGCTCATCCAGCTTAAACTGTACCTGCCCGTCTTCTCTGAAAACCAGTTCTTGTATAAGCTTGCCTTTTGCATCTGTTATTGTAACAGTAAGGGGTGATGGCTGGATACCGACCACGAGGTTTCCAACCCGTTTTTTGACAGGGCCATGCAGCTCTTTCAAGCTAATGACCGGCGCCTTAGCTGGCTGTTCTGCCAGTGCAGGTGTAAAAGCGAGAGCTGCGGTAACTGGTTTTAATGTAACGCGGATGCTATGTGCACCGGCGGGACAAACTGTAAGCTCGGCAGGTTTACCGGCACTGCGGAGCTGCTGAGCATACGCACCGCCGGCGGCGAATATTGCTGTCAATGTCAGGCATACGTGGAATAGACGCATCTTATGAGGATATTTATTTTCCTAAAGTACAATTTAAGTGTGGCAGGCGTTTTGCATATATTGATCAGATATGGCAGGATTTAGCTGTCCCTAAATGTCTTTTTAAGTACCTTTAGACTTGTCAAATCTTTTAGGCTCCTGGTATTATGCCAGCTAAGATTCAGGCATTGTGTAATCATGAGAAATATTGTTATAATATTATATGAAAATAGAGAAACTGAATATTGTACGCTTTGCGCCTGGAGGACAGGATGGATTTTATGACACGGTCAAAGCAAGGATAAGGGCCTATTTTGAGCATAATAACATTTCCATCTATGCTAACGCACATATGTGGGTTAAAACAGCCGCAATGCTGTTGCTTTACTTTGCGCCCTACGTTATTATGGTAACGCGCCTGGGAGCCTGGAACAATTGGTTCTTTCTCAGCCTGTGGCTCATAATGGGATTTGGAATGAGCGGTATAGGAACAAGCATCATGCATGATGCCAGCCACGGTTCTTACGCTGCTAATGGCAGGATCAATAAATTGCTCAGCTATATCCTGGAGATAATCGGTGGTTATACTGCTAATTGGAAAATACAGCACAATATCCTGCACCATACTTACACAAATATATCGGGACTGGATGAAGATATTGACACCATGGGACTGGTCCGTTTATCTCCCAACCAGCCTTTGAAATGGTACCACCGCTATCAGCATCTGTATGCGTGGTTCTTCTACATGATCATGACCTTGTACTGGATGACGGCAAAAGACTTTGTACAGGCGATACGTTATAAAAAGCTGGGCTTACTGACCAAGGCGCACTGCTCCCTGAAACAAGCCCTGTGGCAGATCGCTCTTTACAAAGCGTTTTACTACGGTTATATCATTGTTCTCCCATTACTTTTTTCCGGAATGCCCTGGTATTACATTGTTGCCGGGTTTTTAGTAATGCATTGTACCGCCGGCTTAGTGCTATCGTGCATCTTTCAGCCTGCCCATATCATGGAAACCTCCGGTTTTGCCATGCCACTTGAGATTGAAGAGAAAAAACGGATGGAGAATTCATGGGCGATACATGAGATAAAGAACACGACCAATTTTGCTCCACATAACCGCCTTCTTTCATGGTTTGCAGGCGGGTTAAATTTCCAGATAGAGCACCACCTGTTCACGAATATCTGTCATATCCATTATAGAAAGCTGGCGCCCATTGTAAGAACCACAGCCCGCGAGTTTGGACTACCCTATCATGAGCAACGCACGTTCCGCACGGCATTGTGGGCGCATGCAGGCATGCTGAAAAAATTAGGCCGGCGATCGGCGCAACGCATGTAATGAAAGCGAACCGGGTAACTCTAAATATAAGATGTAATTAAACCTATGCGCACTTCAACTATCATTACAGGTACAGGCAGTTTTATTCCGCCTGTTGTTAAGTATAACCGCGAATTTTTCCACAACGACTTTTATACGGGCAGCGGCGACCCGATACCCGACATGCCTGCCGATATCATTGAAAAATTTGAGAAGATCACCGGCATATCACAACGGCGGTACGCCTCCGAGGATATGAATACTTCAGACCTGGCTTACCTGGCTGCAAAAAATGCGATTGAAGATGCAGCCATTGATCCTGAAACACTGGATTACATCATTGTAGCACACAATTTTGGTAATGTTTCCAAACATACGATACAAAGCGACGCTGTTCCCTCACTCGCATCGCAGGTAAAAAATGCGCTCGGTATCAAAAATCCTGCGTGTGTTCCTTATGACCTGTTGTTCGGCTGCCCCGGATGGCTACAGGGGCTGATACAGGCAGACCTGTTCTTCAAGGCTGCTGCGGCCAGGCGTTGCCTGGTCATAGGTGCAGAAACCTTAAGCCGGGTAATTGATGTGCATGACCGTGACAGCATGATATTTAGTGACGGAGCCGGGGCCTGTATTGCAGAAGCAAGGGAAACTAACATTTCCCAGGGAATACTGGGCACCAGTGTACAATCTTATTCGCTGGACGAGCTGCAATACATTAACATGGGCCGGTCTTACTACCCCGGGTCGGACACGCGTGTCCGCTATATCAAGATGCAGGGCCGGAAAGTATATGAATTTGCGCTGAAATATGTGCCTATGGCTATCAGCGGCTGCCTGAAGCATTCAGGCGTACGTATTGAAGATGTGCGCAAAATATTTATTCACCAGGCCAATGAAAAAATGGATGAGGCCATTATTAAGGCCTTGTATGCCTTATATGATATGCCTTGCCCGGAAAATATTATGCCGATGAACATACATGAACTCGGCAATAGCTCTGTAGCAACTGTTCCCACCCTGTTCGACATGGTGCGAAAAGGAGTCATTCCGGGACATCACCTGGCAGCCGGAGATATTATAGTATTTGCTTCGGTAGGTGCGGGCATGAATATCAATGCGGTGTGCTACAGAATGTGAATGCGGATGATGCTGTAATCTGCCTGTGCTAATCCCAAACTTGTGAGACTAACAGCGGCAACATCGGTAGTATGGTATCTTGTCAAAAACCTGCGTAACTGTGCACTTTACCTCAATTATTAACAGCATCCCTTAGTAGTGATAAAGCCGCTGAATCACTCCAGGGCTTTATCGATCAATAGTTAAGAAGGAGAAAACTCACTTGTACTTACTTCATCTCAATAACTGTATCCAAAGAATGTACTATACCATTGGAACCAATATTATCTGTTCTCTGTAAAGTGGCGCCATTGACAGCCACTTTGCCGTTAACAACTTTTACCGTCAGTTCCCTGCCATTTGCAGTCACCAGTTTTTGTTTATCCTTAAGATCTCTAAAATTTACAAGCGATTCCACTATATGGTGGTTTAACAGCTCTGCCAGCTTCTCCCTGTTCTCTGTTTTCAGCAGTCCTTCCAGACGTCCGGCTTGTAATTTACCAAAGGCCAGATCACTAGGTGCGAAAATGGTAAAGGGGCCTTTTCCTGCCAGTACTTTATCCAATTCTGCGCTTTTAATGCTTCTCGACATAGTGGCTAAATTAATGTCGGCCACAACAACTTCCACAACATTTGACATGATGCTTGTATTAACTGCAGATAAAATCACCCGCAGTCCATGAAGGTAGACTTATTAACCGGATAAAAATAATTTATTAATTATCAACGTGCTGTGCTATTGACAAGCAATTGGACGATGGCAATAAACGGCAGGCAGGTGTGAAATAAATGTTGCGCAGCCGTCAATGTAAATCACCGTTATTTACTGTTCAGCTTTTGCTCGTAAGCCTTCGTTAGCTCGTCCATTGCAGCATCATATCCTGCACGGTCCATAAAAGCTTCAGGGTTGCAGGCATCACCTGGTTTATGTTTTTTATGCAGCCCGAACTGGCTGGCGTGAGCAGCCAGCCACAAATCGAATTGTAGTCCTTTCATGGCATTCAGCGTATACGCGTAATCTTTACCTACCTCCGGGTAACCAGGCATGCCTGCCAGGTTTGTTTCGCTCAATATAGAAGGCAGGTTTGCGATCAGCACACGGTAGCTACGTTGTTCATCCTTCACATCCAGCAAAAAGCTGCAGGAGCCTTTGGTATGGCCGGGATGATGGAGCATGACGATAGCCGTGCCACCCAGTTCTATCGTATCCTGGTCGTGCAGCAGGCGCTCTGCCTTTACCGGAAGATACATAGGGCCTCTGCCGCCCATTACATAGTCTGAATTACCTCCGTCTGCCAGCGCTACGGCATCCTTTTCATTGACCATCATCTGAGCGCCGGTAGCTTTCTTGATGGCAGCCATCGCGGCTACGTGATCAAAATGGGCCTGGTTGGTCAGCAGTATTTTAATATCCTGAAACTTAAAGCCGAGGGTTTTGACATGTGCGCGGATAAGCGGCTCAGAATCATCCAGGCCTGTGTTAATGAGAATATGTCCCTGCGGAGTGGCAACCAGGTAAGCCGCCAGCTCATAGGTGCCAACATAGTACAGGTTACCAGCGATGCGGAAAGGCGGGAAATCGCGCGACCATTCCTTATCCAGGTTTGAAAGTTTTATCACTTTCTGGGCATGGGCCGGGCGGCTGATGCTGATAAGGATAGCAGCCGCTAATGCTACGGGTAACAGTCTTTTACTTGATATCATATTATTTGGATGTGAAGACTGCGAAGTTAGCATTTAAGCCGTTTCTTTTCTATTTCCCCTTTCAGATCTTCTTTCTCCTGGCGCTAAGGTATTTTCGTACCGGTACATCATAGAATACCATGACGAGATAAGCCAGCCCGATAAGCGCCAGCACTGAACCGCCTACGATCCAGAACAGCTCTGTGGCGCCTGGTTTATGCAAATTGTAGTAGCTGCCAAAGATCCAGATAAACCCGTAGTGGGTCATATAGAGCGGGTATGAGATATTGCCGGAGAACTTACAGATCCCCTTTGCACGGTCGTTCAATTGTGCACCTGCACCGAGCGCCACCAGTATAGGAAAATATACCACCACTGCCACTAATTCGAGCACCCAGGTCGGCTGGATCCAGGGCATCAGCAATGCGGCCAGCAGTAAGATGGTAAGGCCCAGGAATCCCAGTTTATTCTTTATCCTGAAATTGTAGCGATAAACGAGCATACCTGCCATAAAGGAAAAAGAGACCCTTGCAGGGCCGTCCCAGAAAGTGGATGAGCCCCAGCCTCCCATCAGGTTGCCGGTGGTATAGCCTGCATAGCCCAGCCATACGGCCGCTATGATGGCCAACACGAGCAGTATGCGCCTGGGCAGCTTACACAGGACCACTGCGTATACGATATTGGCGATATACTCCCAGAACAGCGACCAGGCAGGCGCGTTAAAGAGGAACAGGTTATTGAACCGCTCCTTCATGAAAGGGTAAGGGATCAGCAGCAGGGAGGTGATAAATATCACGGCTACCTGGCCAAACCCATAGCCGGCGGGCGGTGCGGCAAAGGGATCAAAGAGATAGGTGAGCAAACCGAGTACGGCCCCGAATACCACCAGGGGATGCAGGCGGATCAGCCTTGATTTGAAGAACTCTTTGATGCCCATGTTCCCGATGCGGTCATCATAGGCGTAGGCGATCACAAATCCGCTCAGGCAGAAGAAGAAGTCCACTGCCAGGAAGCCGTGACCGGCGAAGTTCTTGCTATAGTCAGTATATACAAATTCCAGGAAATGGAAGATGACCACCACAACGGCGGCGACGCCTCTCAGGCCATCCAGTAATTCAAAATGCTGCCTGGTTTTCAGTAAGTCCGAGGCTTTCTTTGGTGTTGCTAATGTTCCGGTTACCATACGTTCATATAGGTGAATCGCGGGAAAATAGTCATCCTGGCTTACATATGCAAGCAAAAAAGCGCTAATGGCAATATGGAAGGGCCGAATGGTAGCAGGAATCCTTAACTTCATTCTATGGAACTCTTCCCCATTCCACTCCGCTACCGGGCAAAAGGTTCCTCTTCTACCATCCAGTTCTTCCCTGAGGCCCAGGGCCGGCGCTTTATATGGCAGGATAAGAGCGGTACGTATCGCGTACTGCAGCGGGACGCGGTATACTTCCTCGAACTGCGCATTGATGATGCGAGAGAAGAAACCTGCCAGCTGACCATCCTTCATACAGACGGGAATATCATCAGCCATTTTATCCTGAGCGACAAACAGGGCCGGGACACCGAATTTCACAGGATTGACTTTAACAGCTGATTGCTTAGTTTTGATCTATGAGAAAAAAGGAGACCGTTGAAGCGTTCTATCATGAACGGGGAATGCTACCCGAAACCGCCAGCCTGGTAAATGTGTTTGAAAATGAATATTACTGCAACGAAGCGCATATCTACAACAGAAGGGACTTTTATAAAATATCCCTGCTGCAGGGCAAGAGCAGGTTGAGCTGGCATCATCAGGATATTCCCATCAATCGTCCTGCACTGGTCTTCTTCAACCCGCTGACACCCTTTGCCTGGGAGCCTGTTTCAGCAACACAACCGGGCTTCTTCTGCCTGTTCAGGAAAGAGTTCCTGCATGGGAATGACCGGAATGAAAGCATACAAAATTCGCCGCTTTTTAAGATTGGCAGCAATCCTGTGTTCTTCCTGAAAGGGCCACAGGTAAAATACATCAGTAATATCTTTCGTAAGATGCTCGCGGAAATTGAGTCTGATTACGTGTATAAATATGATCTGCTGCGTAGCTATCTCCATCTTATCATTCATGAGGCGCTGAAGATGGAGCCTGCCCTCAATGATATTAAACCCCACAATGCATCCGGACGCATCACCTCACTTTTTATTGAACTGCTGGAAAGGCAGTTCCCTATTGACGCGCCGGACCGTTCGCTGAAACTGAAAAAGGCGGGCGACTATGCAAAGGCGCTGTCCATTCACGTTAACCATTTAAACCATGCGGTGCGGCAGATCACCGGCAAACCAACTTCGGCGCACATATCCGACAGGATATTATCGGAAGCAAAGGCCCTGTTGAAGCATACCGACTGGACCGCTGCGGAGATCGGCTACAGCCTGGGCTTTGAACATCCCAATTATTTCTACAACTTCTTCAGGAAGAAAACCGGGCATCCTCCCAACCAAACAAGATCCAGGCTTCTTTGATTTTTATATTTTTTGCTTTGATTGTATGTGAGCGGCCGGTAGCCGGTCCGCTAATTTAGCGCTCTAAATGATACAATATGATCAAAGTAAACGGATATGCGGCCCAGGCGCCCGGGCATACACTGTCGCCATTCAACTATGAGCTTCCGGAGATCGGTAAAGAACAGGTGGATATCAAAGTATCCTATTGCGGCATTTGCCATTCGGACCTGAGCATGCTCCATAATGACTGGGGCAATACCCAATATCCCTTTGTGCCAGGGCATGAAATTGTGGGCGAAGTGATCAGCACGGGCAGCGAAGTAAAAGGCGTTAAGGTAGGCGATAAGGTAGGCCTTAGCTGGTTCTCTGCATCCTGTATGCATTGCCGGGAGTGTATGGAAGGGAACCACCAGCTTTGCGCCAGCGTGGAGCAGGTGCAGGTGGGGCGGCACGGTGGCTTTGCCGATATTGTGCGGGGGCACTGGTCATGGATCATCCCGCTGCCGGATGCTATTGATATGGCAAAAGCGGGCCCGCTGCTTTGCGCCGGGATGACCGTTTTCAACGCCATTATCGAAGAGGGTGTAAAACCTACGGATAAAGTGGGCGTGATCGGCATTGGCGGCCTTGGTCACCTGGCAATTAAGTTCCTCAAACACTGGGGCTGTGAGGTAACGGCTTTCAGCTCTAATCCTTCGAAGTATGACGAGATCAGGAAGATGGGAGCAAGCAAAGTAGTGGACTCCACGAATGCAGCTGCATTACAGGGACAGCTTAATTTCATTTTAAGCACGGTGAATGTGCCCCTGGATTGGGATACTTATTTAAGCTGTCTTGCGCCGAAAGGGAAATTTCATATCGTGGGCATCGTACCTGAGCCTATATCCATTCCGTCTTTCAGCCTGATCAATGGGGGAAAGTCTGTAGCAGGCAGTCCCGGAGGCGGTCCGGCGCTGATCAGGACCATGCTGGATTTCTGTGTAAGGCACAATATTTATCCGACGGTGGAAGAATTTCCAATGGAGCAGGTGAACGAAGCTATCAGGCATTTGCAGGAGGGGAAGGCCCGGTACAGGATCGTACTAAAGCATCATAGCTGAAATTGCTGCACCGAACCTGCATATTTACAATGGGATAATTCCTGGAGAAAGCGCTAATTTATCGGTGGACTAACATCGATAACATGACACCCGCATGCTGGAGATGGGCGGTACTGTGATCGACTCCTCTCCGATGTATGGAAGAGCAGAAGAAGTGGCGGGCGCACTGAGCGCCGCCGGGTTGTAAGATGGATGAATTCTTCTAACCTTCCACTTTTTGCACACTTAGATTTTTTTCCTACATTATCCTAAAAAATTCGAATGCCTGTCAACAAAAGAGTTGGGGTAAGCGTGCTTGCGCCGTCAGGACTACACTACCAGAAAGAATTTATTAAATACCTATATAGCCTATTACTATTACTGCTGCTGTCTGTACCGGGATACACCCATCCCGATAATGACAGCCTGCTGGAACAACTCAACAAAACCATTGAGGAAGCGCCGGTATATGATGCAGAACGGATCAGGCAGATCAATGCATGGCGGCATGCCCTGCAGGATGCAAAGCATGCTTCACCGAAGGAACAATTTGAGATATGCAGCGAGCTCTTTGAGCAGTTCAAGGTATATAAATATGATTCCGCTTTTGCCTATGCCCGTAAAATGCAGGCCCTGGCGCTGGCACTGAAAGATCCTCAGCTGATCAACTACGCTGGTGTAAAGCTGGTGTTCGTGATGCTCTCCTCCGGTATGTTCAAGGAAACAGGCGATTACCTGGGCCAGGTGAATGTGGCTATGCTGCCGGACAGCATGCGGGCGGAATACTATCGCCTGAAGGGCCGCTTTTATTACGACATGGCGGATTACAGTAACGACGCCTATTTTAGTCCTGCATACATCCGCCTGGGAAACGCCTGTACCGACAGTGCCCTGCAATTGTACCGGCCTCACTCCTATGAGTACGATTATAATCTGGGCACCCGGTATTTTAAGGCAGGCCATATGGACAGCGCCCGGTATTACTATGCCCTTACCGTTGGCCATAAAGACCTGGGCTGGCATCAAAAGGCTATCGCCATCTCTTCCCTCGGTAATATCTACATACGCCGCGGACAAACTGACAGTGCCATCACCCTAATGGCCAGGGCCGCCATGGCAGATATTAAATCAAGCACCAAGGAAACAACGGCCATGTTCATACTGGCGGAGCTGCTTTTTAAAAAACGGGATGTAAAACACGCTTCCCGGTATGTGGAATACGCCCTGGCCGATGCCACTTTTTACGGCGCCAGGCTCCGGAAGATGCAGCTAAGCACCATCCTTCCCATTATCGAAGGAGAAAAAGTGAACACAGTGGAGGCCCAGAAAAAGCTGCTTTTCGTATATGCAGCAATCGTTACCCTGCTGCTGCTCACCCTGGTATGGCTGGCGGTGATTATCCTGCGGCAGTATAAGAAACTCAAAACCGCCCAGCAGGCCATTACCGAGGCACATGCCAGCCAGCAGGCCATCAATGAGCTGCTGATGGAGGCCAATAAGATCAAGGAGGAATATATCGGCTACTGTTTCCAGTTAAATTCCTCCTATATCGATAAAATGACGAAATTTAAGAAGTCGGTTGAACAGAAACTGGCAGATAATAAATACGGGGAGGTGAAATTCCTGGTGAATAATATCGACCTTCGGGAGGAACGGGAAGAGCTGTTCCGGAACTTTGACCGGATCTTCCTGAAAATATTCCCTCAATTTGTGCCGGTATTCAACTCCTTTTTCAGGGAAGAGGACCAGATCAGGCTGAGAGACCATGAATTACTAAACACCGACCTCCGTATCTTTGCATTAATTCGTATCGGTATCAACGATAACGTGAAAATTGCCCAAATCTTAGGATACTCTGTAAACACCATTTATACATATAAAACCAAAATAAAGAACAAGGCGGTGATCCCGAAAGAGGAATTTGAGGAACGCCTGGGCAACATAAAAGCCCATTGAACGGATGATAATGCAGCTGAAAACCGAGGGAAACCATCTGTATATAAAAATAATTTAATGTAAATGCAGTAGATTGGAAACCAAGCAATTACCGGTTACAACAACACCTGTTTGGGCAATATTTTCTATATATTGACCATATAAATTGTTAACATCTTCAAACCTCTTTTAATTTGAACCCTTGCAACATTTAATAACCAAGATCGAATCAGAAAAAGTATCCGTTATGAAAGCATTCCACAACAATCCATGGTCTATAGTTGATAGTCCATGGTATTTCAGACATTAATCCAGGCATCAATATTCCACAAACAAATAAAATTCCATCTTATGAACAGAGTTCTATTTCGCAGGGTGCGTTTGTTATGTTCGTTATTACTGCTGATGGCAGGCATAGCGACCGCACAGACGCAACAGGTTACCGGGAAGGTAACAGACGAAAAAGGCGACCCCATTCCCGGCGCCACTATCCAGGTAAAAGGCACCAGCACCGGTACGGCTACCGGTCCGGACGGCAGCTTCAGGCTGAATGCTCCCCCCAATGGCACGCTGGTGGTTTCTTATGTAGGTTATGCCAACCAGGAAGTAAGCATCGGCGGTAAAACCACCGTAAATATTTCACTTCTAACCAGCAGTACCCAACTGACAGATGTGGTGGTGGTAGGTTATGGTACAGTTCGTAAAAAGGACCTCACCGGCGCCGTTGCTTCCATCCAGGCGAAGGACTTTAACAAAGGTACCTTTACTGCGCCTGACCAGCTGATCCAGGGTAAAGTAGCCGGTGTTCAGATCGTGTCCAACAGCGGGCAACCCGGCGCCGCCACTACCGTTAGGATCAGGGGTAATGCCGCATTGACAGGCACCGGACAGCCGCTGTACGTGGTGGACGGGGTACCGCTGGACGGCCGTTCTGCAAGGCCAGGCCTGAATGTCCCGGAACTGGGCAATATACCCGGCGGCAACGCGCTGAACTTTATCAATCCTTTTGACATTGCTTCTGTAGATGTATTGAAAGATGCGTCTGCTACTGCCATTTACGGTTCAAGGGCTGCTTATGGCGTGGTGCTTATTACCACCAAGAGAGGCCAGTCTGGTGAGCCTAAACTGGACATAGGCGCTTCCGTTGGTATCAGCAAGATCATGCGGAGAATAAATGTACTGGACGGTGATGAGTACCGCCAGGCACTTGAAAAATGGGATGCTCCGCGCACCAATGACAAAGGCAGTAATGTGAACGCGCTGGATGAAATACTGCGTACTGCTGTTACCCAGAACTATAATGCCGGTGTAAGCGGTGGCAGTGAAAATGCCAAATACCGCTTTTCAGTAGGTATGCTGGATCAGCAGGGTATTGTCAAGAAGTCAGACTTTAAGAAATACTCCGTAGGCCTGAACTCAAGCTTCAAATTCCTTCGCAGCAAAAGGCTGGGTGTTGATTTCAACGTGATTGCCAACCAGTACCTGGAGAACATCCCTCCCATCACCAATGATGCGGGCTTTGGTAACAGCCTGATTGGTCAGGCGCTGCAATGGAATCCCACCGAGGCCTTGTACAACGCCGACGGCACGCCGAATATTAAACAGGGCAGCAGCGCCGTAAACCCGGTTGCTATGCAGCAGGTGTACCACGACAGATCAAAAGTGACCACTATACTGGGTAGCGTATCTCCTTACTTCAAGATCACCGACGACCTGGAGTATCGTATGCAATACAGTATCAACTATAGCATGGGTAACCGCAGAACAGCGGTGGATGGTAATATCAACTTCAACACCTTTGGTATCAATGCCAATCCGCCCTCTGGTCTTGGTTGGGCCAATATAGGGCAAAGCGAGCTGACCACGCAGCAGATCACGCATACGCTGACCTATAACAAGGAGATCAACCAGGACCTGCACCTGAATGCCCTGGTAGGTTATGAGTATATGAAATTCAACAACAAAGGCGCCTATATGAACGGCCTCGGTCCTGCACAGCCGGGCGGCTTCGGAAACTACGGGCTGGATCTGACCAACTATATCCAGTTCTCCAATGCAGCCGGCCGTAATATTACTTCCTTTGCAGATCCTATTTCTGAACTGCAGTCTTATTTTGGCAGGGTAACGCTGAACTACAAGGACAGGTACATGATCACCGGTACCCTCAGGGTGGATGGTTCTACTAAATTCGGTAAGAACAACCGTTACGGTTCTTTCCCCTCCTTTGCAGCTGCCTGGAATATCAGCAATGAAGACTTTTTCACAAAAGGCTTTGTCAACAACCTGAAGCTGAGAGGTGGCTGGGGCCGTACCGGTAACCAGGAATTCCCTTCCGGTGCTTCCCAGTCAAGGAACTCTTTCCTGCCTAACGGTGAGCTGAGAAAGGTGAGCAATGACAATGACGACCTGAAATGGCAGTCTGACGCACAGTATAACATCGGCCTGGACTTTACCGTGCTGAATAACAGGATCTCCGGTTCTGTGGACTATTTCCATAAAACCACTTCCGATCTGCTGTATCCTACCGCCGCTATTCAACCGGCTGCTGCCCAGGCAGTGGTAACCTGGAAGAACCTGGACGGTAAGATCATCAACAAAGGGGTGGAAGCAGCCATTAATGCTACGGTTGTACAGCAAAAGAACTTCCAGTGGGACCTGGGCGCCAATGTTACTTTCCTGTCAAACAACGTAACAGGAATGGCAGCGCCCATCTACACCGGCCAGCTGAATGGCCAGGGCGTATCCGGCACGCTGGTAGAGATCATCTATAACGATATGCCGATTAACGGGTTCTACACCAGGACCTACGGCGGTATGGATAAAGATGGACAATCCATCTATCCCAACGGCGACAGCCTGAGCTACCAGGGAACACCCAACCCGAAGACCCTGCTGGGTATCACCACATCAGTAGCGTATAAGAAGTTTACGCTGACCGCCAACATGAACGGTGCATTTGGTCACAAGATCTATAACAACACCTTTAATAACGTAGTGAATGTAAGCAACCTGAGAGCAGCGCGGAATATTGCGGAAGAGTTCTATAACGCGCCGATCCTGGAATCATTATCCAACCGTGTTACTTCCTCTTCCCGTTTCCTGGAGAGTGGTAACTATGTGAAGCTGGCCAATGCTACACTGTCTTATGCCATCGGTGATGTGGGCGGTGTGGTAAAAGGACTGAACGTATACTTCACGGGCCAGAACCTGTTTGTGATCACCAAGTTCAAAGGGTTTGATCCTGAGGTGAACGTAGATAAGAGCAGCGGCGCGCCCGGCGCGGATTCAAAGACAGGTATGTCTACCAGCGGCGGTGTTCCGTCTGCAGGTATCGAATACCAGCCTTATCCGTCTGCCCGCACGTTTACCCTGGGTCTTAACTTTTCTCTCTAATCAAAAAAACTTGCTTATATGAATTACTTAAAGATATTTTTTATCATCTCTGGTATCCTGGTATGGACCAGCTGTACCAAACTGGATGAAGAACTCCAGGGTGAGCTGAGGGACGACCAGATAGGCAGCAGCGGCGGTTCTGCCGAAGCACTGCTGAAAGGCGCCTATAACTCCATGCGGTCACCTTATCAAAGCAATGACCAGGTGTTTGCCCTTTCTGAAATGAGCACCGACGAGCTGATCGCTCCTACCAGAGGCGGCGACTGGGACGATAACGGCGTATGGCGCGTGATCCATTCTCATCAGTGGGATGGAGATAACATCCATATACGCGATGCATTCAACAACCTTGGTGGTGTAATCTATACTGCGACCAACATGCTGCAGTTCAGCCCTTCTGCACAGCAGGCTGCTGAAGCCCGTTTCCTGAGAGCTTTTGCTATGTTCAGTGTGCTGGATCTCTTTGACCAGGTGCCTTACCGCGATCCGGGAGAAAAGGTAACAGAACCTTCCAGGGTTCGCTCCGGTATGGAAGCGCTGGATTATATTATAAAGGAAGTGAATGAAGTGATGGGCGCACTGCCTGATGTAGCTGCCTCCCATAATAATATCACCAAGGCAAATAAAGATGCCGCCAGAGTGCTGCTGATGAAATGCTACCTGAACAAGGGCGTGATCGCCAACAGGGCTGCACCTACGTTTGACAATGCTGATCTTGCGAAGGTAGTGACACTGGCCGATGAGATCATCACCAGCGGCAGGTATACTTTCAGCGACAATTACTTTGACAACTTCTCTCCCCGCAACGGATCACTGTCTAAAGAAAACATCTTTACCGCAGAGAACCAGGGCGGTGTAGATGCAGGCGGCCTGAATGCTATCTGGCATACCGTGATGCATTACAACCAGAATCCTCCGGGCTGGAACGGATGGACCACTTTATCCGACTTCTTCAACAAGTTTGAAGCTGCTGACCTGAGAAGGGGCGCTGCCTATCCCACCGGTACCGGCGGACCTCCCAACCCCGGCAAGCGTATCAACGTGGGCTTCCTGATCGGTCAGCAGTATAATCTTACCAATGATGCACCGCTGCAAGACAGGACCGGCGCTCCGCTGGTATTCACACCTGAGGTGAGTAGCATTGAAACCGGCGCCAACCTGGAAGTGACCGGTATCAGGGTAGTGAAATACTGTCCGGATTATGTAAATGATGGTAATGGCAAAGTAGACAACGATTTTGTTTACTACCGTTATCCTGATGTGCTGCTGATGAAAGCTGAAGCCCAGCTGCGTATGGGCAATGCAGGCGGTGCACTGTTGCTGGTGAACCAGGTGCGTGCCGCACGCGGCGCCTCCCTGATGGCTGCGGTGAGCCTGGATCAGCTGCTGGATGAAAGAGGACGTGAATTTTACTGGGAATCTTCCAGGAGGCAGGACCTGATCCGCTTTGGGAAGTTCCTGCAACCCTGGCACGAAAAGCCTGCGGATGATCCGAAGAATTTGCTGTTCCCGATACCGAACCAACAGTTGGCGGTGAACCCGAATCTGAAGAAGAATCCGGGATATTAAAAGTTTGAGGTTTGAAGTTTGACGTTTGAGGTTCGTTGGAAGTTTGAAGTTTAGAACATCTATGCCTTTAAAGCATACTTATCCGGAACCTTTAACTTTTAACGAACGTCAAACCTCAAACCAATTAGATAATTCCACATTCGGTTCGCACGGGGGGTAATGTCCATTGGGACAATAAAGGAAGTGCGTATAGAACCGAAGTGGAATTTTGATGCGGCCGTCGCCCGGCCGGAGGCAGTGATGGACTGCCTCCCCCGGGGGCGGCTTTTTAGTTTTAATTATTTGTGAATCCTGGGATCAACCACTTCACGGGTGTTGGACATGATAAAATTATAGATCTCCTTTTTGTCTCTTTTGGTTACCCCATCGAACGCAGGTATATGCGTTGTATCGTGGGCCACAGGAAAATATCATTGCTATCGCTATTAATACGAAGATTGACCTCATGATCGGAATAATGGTCTCATAGTATAGGGTGCATAATTGGGCTATAAAATATAAGAAAGCAAACAATGGACGGTACTACACTGTAAGATATAGGATTTCATTTATCGTTATCACTGTTAAACCATTCTTTACCCTTGTCCAACCTGACTAAAAAATCAGTAAATGAACTTCCAATTTCAATATGACATTGCTTGTCAAGATCGATGAGCGGAGAAAGCACTACTCTGTACGAGCCGTTCTCTGTAAATTCGATCGCAATAAATTCGCTGCTTCCATTCCCTCCTATTCCAATCGTTTTTGGCAGGTTAGCAGGAATACTGCAATCATTATTTAATCTAATTACCTCTTCTGCATCTGATAAATACAGGTACTCGGGACCTATATCGCCTTCAAACCCTGAAAATTTGTGAAGGTATTCTTTATAATCCTCCGGAAGCGGAAAACCCGCCAATTCCTCAATGCGGGCTATTACAACGCCGGGATTGTCATCCCTCCGCGGGCAATCGTATTTTAAAAGGATTTGTTCGTATTGTTTCATCTGTTATTTGCATCTTATACTGAAATATACAGATAACAGATCAAACTTAAAAAGGCCACCTCAGCATCTTTGCTGAGGCGGCCTTGTTCATCATCCTTATTCATCTTTATTCAACCACCACTTTCTTCCGGGCATTACCTACGGAAATGATATACATTCCCTTAGGCCAGCCGGAAACATCGATCTGCGCCTGGTTGGCGTTGCGGCTTACCCTGGCCTGGTATACTTCCTGACCGGAGATATTGAACACCCTTAACACAGACGGAGCTGCCAGTCCCTTGAACTGTACGTTCAGGATATTGCTGGCGGGGTTGGGAGCAACACCGATGCTGAACTGCGTGTCGTGCGTGGCAGGACTAACAAAACCAGCGATGCTTTGTCTTGCATTAGCGGCAGCGCCCGAAGTATACACTTCAAATTCCCAGATGGAATAACCGTACTCCGTAGCCCTTGTTACACCCTGCATTCTTACATAGCGGGCGCTCACAGCCGGGAAGCTCAGGTCATCAGTACCACCGTCTCCGGCAGTAACGGTTTGTACGACGCTCCAGTTCTGGTTATCCAGGGATGTTTCGATGCGGTAGGCGGTGCCGTAGGCAACTTCCCATTTCAGTACTACCCTGGATACATTCTGTGCAGTGCCCAGGTCTATGCTGATCCACTCATTGTTGGTATAAGCAGATAACCAGCGGGTAGTAGTGCTGTTTCCGTCGAATGCTTTGGCTGCTTCAAAACCGGCTTCTTCTACGGAAGAAGCGCTGGCGATACCGCCGATGGCTTTATTACCGGCGGATTGTCCGAAGCTGAGCCAGTTCAGGTTAAACTCAGCGGCATCTATTACGATGCGCAGTATTTTGTTACCGGTAGTGAGGGCAGGTGTGTTTACACTCACGGTGGTCCATGTTTGCCAGCCGCCGGTGTTAGGCACTGCAATCGGACCGGAGATATTCTGACCGTCCAGCTCCACGTGGAAAGCACCAGTACCAGTGGTAGCTACGCGGGCCTGCAGGGTATAGCTGCCAGCCTGAGCTACGTTTACACTGTATTCCACCCACTCTCCTGCCTGTACATAACCCATGTCGTAACCGCCTTCGGTGCAGCTTTCCAGGTCAACCGCTTCGGTGGTGCGGAACTGGCCGCCCCTGTTGGTAGCCGTGAGATCGTGGAAGGCAACGCCTTCGCCGCCGTTGTCATAATTCTCGGCTTCTATCTTGCCGGGGATCGCCCATCTTGTGCCACCATAAGGTGTTTGTGCAACAGGGGCGTTACCGTATACTTCTACCTCGAAGATAGAGTAGCCGTACTGGGTAGCTCTTGCGGTACCGAGGATCCTTACGTAACGGCCGTTAGCGGTAAGATTAGTATGGTCGTTTACGGTAGTAGCGTTAGCGGAAACTATTTTCACCGTATCCCACTTAGCGCCATCCTTAGATACCTGCAGCTGGTAAGCGGTTGCATAAGCAGCTTCCCAGGTGATCTTTACGCGGTTGATGTCGTAGTTGGCGCCCAGGTCAACAGATACCCACTGCGGATCAGTGAAGGCAGAAGACCAGCGGGTGCTGTAGTTACCGTCTGTGATGTTGGAAGCTACAACGCTCACCGGCGCGTTTGCCTCCACAGAAGAAGCGGTAACCGGTTTGCCGGAAGCCAGGTTCTGCGGAACCGGTGTGCCGCCTTTACAAATAGACCCGAGGGTGTTGTAGATAGCGTTGATATCGCCGTATTCAGAAGCGATGTCCCATATCATGATACCACCACCGGTAGTTTTAGCCATGTTAGCTTTGCGGATATGCTCAGCGGTGTTGTTATCAGCGCTGTAGAAGGGAACACCCAGCATTCTTTTTTCCTGCGGAACACCACGGGAAGTCCAGTATGCCATTGCGCTGCTGGCCAGGTTATCATCGCCATAGCACATGATATTCACCAGGTCTAACATGGTAACGTTGTCATAGTTGTTACCATTGTTGTTGGCGCTTTCAGATACGGCAGCCGTGAACAGTTTACCCATGCTGTGCAAACGATTGCCTAAAGGGACAGCAATAGCGTTCCACCTGCTTTTTTGCGTAGGATATTCCCAGTCCAGGTCGATACCATCCAGGTTATACTGTGTAACGAAATTGGCACAGGCATTTACAAAATTGTTGATGGCTGTGGGATTGGTGGAGATGGCCTCGAAGGGAGTACCGGAGGGAGAAGAATCGAGCCAGCCCCCGATTGACAGCAGTATTTTCACATTAGCGGCGTGGCCCCTGTTTACCAGATCAGTGAGCGCTGAACCGTTGGGAACACCGCCCATGTTACCATCATTACCGGGAATGTTGAAAGCATAGCAAATATGGGTATACTTGCTGTAGTCGATCTTTGAAGGGCTATTGATGTAATAGCTGCTGTTGCCTGCTACCCAGGAAGGATAATAGCCTACGATATTGTAACAGGGTAATTGCGCGAAGGTATTATTGCCCCATAGCACGACAAGGGCCAATACCAATAGTAGTTTAATTTTCTGCATGAGATGACGTGATTTAGTTTTTCAAATGATTATTATTGAGGATGATGAACGTACTACAGGCGGATATGGTTTCTTAGTGGTTAGTGGTTAGTCGTTAGTCGTTAGTCGTTAGTCGTTAGTCATTAGTCGTAAGTTGTCAGTGGTCAGTTGTCAGTGATTGAGGCGGATAATGAGTGGTGCAACTGACGACTGACGACTAATGACTGACGACTAATGACTGACGACTGACGACTTTCTGCTCGATGTAAAATTATATTTATTCGATATATATCACAATACGATATGTATCCTACCCATATGGTGTTGTCAAAATGCCCCCTTCAAAGTCACATTCTGCCAGCATGTGACGTATACCATACCGGTATCTTTGTATCACATAAAACGAAAAACATCATGAGAAAGATCATCGTTACAACCTTTATGACACTGGACGGAGTATTACAAGCACCAGGCGGGCCCACAGAAGATCCTACGCAAGGTTTTCAATGGGGAGGCTGGAGCGCCAATTACGGAGATGACAAAACCTATGAAGTGATAGGCGGGATCATGTCAGCCCCCTTTGATCTGCTGCTGGGCAGGCGCACCTATGAGATCTTCGCTGCTTACTGGCCTTACCAGGAAGGTCATCCTATTGCAGAGAAATTTACCAGCGTACAGAAGTTTGTGGTTTCGGAACATCAACCGCAGCTGGATTGGGCAAATTCTTCGCTGATCAGCGGTGATGTGGTAGCAGGGATCCGTGAGCTTAAACAACAGGATGGGCCGGACCTGATGGTTTGGGGCAGCGGCAGGCTGATACAAACGCTGCTGGCTAATAACCTGATCGACAAGCTGAACTTATGGACATATCCGGTAACTGTAGGAGAAGGTAAACGCCTGTTTGACGGCGGCTCCGGACCGGGAAACTGGAAATTACTGACCACGAAGGTATCCGGTACAGGGGTGATCATGGCAGAATATGAGCCTGCAGGAGAACTGGTAACAGGAACAGTGGGTGGTGAAACAACCCCTTCTGAAGCGGAGCTGGCCAGAAGAAAGCGGTGGGCAGCTGAAGAGTAGTGAACTGGATCATAAACGACGCTTTTCCTTTATGGCAGGGAGATAAGTGACCGCTATTCCCACAGCAAGTAACACCATGCTTACTACCCAAAGCTGGTATCCCGGTTCAAAGGAAGTTATCTTTGTTCTTGCGCCGCTTTCACTGGATAAAATATCTGGCAGCAGAGAAAAGCATGCAGCTATTATAAAAGCGGCCGCTGCGAAAAAAAGAGCACGCTTATTTCCTTTTACATGGAGATAGATAGCAAGGAAGTAGGCAGGGTTGGCAAGCCAGAACAGGCTTTCCCATCCGCCACCCAGAAATCCCATCCAGCCAAAGAATAATAAGAAAGGTGTGTTTGCCCATGCATCGTAATCTTTTCTGGCAATATAAAAAGCGGGCTGTGTGAGGGACAATAGAAATATAACCAGGCTTAGCGCAATCACTGCTTTTTCAAAAGCGGTCAGCAGTTTTACATTCTTCAGGATATTGGATTTCATAGGTTTCACATCTTGATTTACGAGCGGAACCCCAGTGGGGTCAGGGATGTATGTTTTTTAAAGAAATTTGAGAAATGCGCGAGATCATCATATCCTAATGCCCAGGATATTTCTGATATATTCCAGTCTGTCTGCTTCAGCAGGATCTTCGCTTCCTGTATAATGCGTTTGCTGATGATCTCTGTAGTGGTCTGGCCAGTGCCTTCTTTCAGCACTTTGTTGAGATGGTTCACGTGCACCGCGAGGCGGTCTGCATAATCCTTGGCGCTGCGAAGGGTGAGCCTTTGCTGCGTGGATTCTATCGGGAACTGCCGTTCCAGCAATTCCATGAAGAGGGAAGAGATCCTGTCGGCAGCGTTCTGGGTGGTCCTGAGCGCGGTCATAGGCTGGAGCTTTTGTCCGTAGTGGATCAGCTCCATCACCAGGTTACGGAGCAGGTCGTACTTATAGATATAATCGCTGGCCAGCTCCCTGAACATTTTCCGGAAGATGTATTCCAGCTCAGTTACCTGCTCAGCGGCAACTTCAAATATGGGCACTTCTCCGGGCCGGAAGATGGGCAATTCATCCACCAGGATACCGGATTTGTTTTTAGAGAGGAAGTCGGCCGTGAAAATGCAGAACATCCCTTGCTGGTTACCATCGTAGGGAACGTAGTGGTAAGGTATCTTGGGCGTGGCGAACAGGAGGGCGTTCTCCCGGATCTCGATCACCTTATCTGCATATTCTGCCCTGTTCCTTCCCCTTATCAGGCTTACTTTGTAGAAAGCTCTCCGGTTATAAGGCATGATCCGGTTGCCGGTGGCTTTATCAAACAGTTTCTCCGTTTCGAACACGTTGAAGTGACCGATCTCTCGGGTGATGCCTTCCGGCATCTTGTCCGAGAGCTTCTTATAGAAATCGTCTATGGAGGTAGGCCTGATCATTTGCGAGATTCAAATGTAAGGAAAAAGTCGTAAGTCGTAAGGGGGTGGAGAAAAAGTTGTCAGTTGTCAGTTGTCAGTCGTCAGTCGTTAGTCATTAGTCGTAAGGGATTGGAGCGGAATAAAATCTGCATTGTTAACAGACTTACAACTAACAACCTACGACTGACAACTGACAACTGACAACTTACAACTGACGACTGACGACTGACGACTGACGACTATCAACTCAAAGCCTCATCCCGCCGGATACTTCTATTCGCTGGGCGTTGATCCAGCGGGCGTCTTCTGTACAGAGGAAGGCTACTACCCCACCGATATCTTCGGCTACGCCTACACGGCCCAGGGCGGTGAAGGCGGCCACCTGTTTGTTCAGCTCCTCGTTGTCTCTTACACGGCCGCCGTTAAAGTCTGTTGCGATGGCGCCGGGGGCTACCACATTCGCTTTTATTTTCCTGGCGCCCAGTTCTGCGGCCAGGTAGCGGGTAAATACCTCTACTGCGCCTTTGAGGGAGCCATAGGCGGCAGCACCGGGGAAGGCCACACGTGCCAGTCCGGAGGAGATATTGATAATACCGCCGCCGTCGTTCAGCAGGGGCAGGGATTTTTGCGTCAGGAAATATACCCCTTTGAAATGCACGTTCATCAATTCGTCGAACAAGGCTTCGCTGGTTTCGGCGATCAGGGCGTGGCCACCCATTCCGGCGTTGTTGATGAGGAAATCAAAACGGTCTGCCTGGAAGGTTTGCTGCAGTACCTGCTTAAGCTGTTCCAGGAAGCTGTCAAAGCTTTTAACATCCCCTACGCTGAGCTGCAGGGCAGCTGCTTTTTGTCCGGATTGCTGAATCCGGGCCACTACTTCCTGTGCGTCTTCTTTACGGGATTGATAGGTAAGGATCACGTTGATGCCTTTTTCTGCGAGGCGGAGAGCCATATCGCGACCTAAGCCGCGGCTGCCGCCGGTTACCAGTGCTATTTTATTCCTGTTTTCCATTTGCTGATGTTTTTGATAGCACAAAGTTCGGGCGGGATGGGGTCTGGTTGTTTGAAAATATCAATCGGTTATTTGCGAAATTCAAATAAGGGTGGGAAGGATGCGGTGAAAGGAGCAGTAAGGACTGACTAAGCGACGACCAGGCAGCGACTAAGCGCTCACTAAGCAATGACTAAGGACGGACTAAGCTATAATGAGAAAGGGACTCAGCACTTTCCCGAGGTAGGCGTATAGTAAGGGGCTTGTAAAAGAGAAGTGAAACTCAATGCTTTGTGGAGCTGAGGTGGACTTGATCGGGAGTTCAGGGCGAAGTGAGCAGGAAGGGTAGAAATGGGTGTTGGGAGATGGGAAATTGGGAAATTGGAAGCTCATTGAAGGGCATTTTAGCGTTGAAGGGTGTAAGGGCTTGGAGGTTTAAAAGAAACTGGTGGGGATGGAGGGCCTTTTTAAGGCTAAAATGGGAGATTTTGGGAGTATTGGACATAGGTTCTCCAGAGCGGGGGCTCGGGGCAGGGAAAGGGCGGTAAAATGGTTTTTAGAAGGACTTAGGTCTATTCCCGTTGATTGACCCCAGGGCGATTGCTTTGTCCCGACTCTATACGGGGCTCCCCGCTTCCCGGGTTTGCCGCGAGAAGCTTCGCAATAACAGGGGAAGTTGTAGCGGAGCCTTTAGGAAGGCGTTTATGTAATGCCTTCTTTGTAAGCGTTTTTGCTGCGGGTATATTGACATGGATGATATCCGCGGCTGTGTAACGGCGGTCGTAGGAGAAGGAAGTGTTGCCATTACAGATGGTGTAGCTGCGGTATTGCAGTGCTACCACGAGGGCGCCTTCCCCATCAACGGGAACGTTCAATGCCATGCCATTAAAAAGCTCGTCGGGTTCGAGCTGGATGATGGCGGTGGAGACATCGGTGCTCAGCACACGATGTGCTGCGAAGTCGATACGGGTGGCGATGAGGCGCAGCTCTATATGTGTAGCTTTTCCTTGTGGGAGCAGCTCCTGTGCAGGGATGTGTAAGGTACCGTTAGCGGTGAACACCGGCGGCAGCGTGAACAGCTTTTCCAGGCCTGTATGCCTGTTAAAGTGGAAGCCCTGCAGGTTGGGAATATTCACGCTTCCTGCCTGGATAAACAGCTTATTCAGGCGGTTGATAAGGGTAGCGTCAGGGCGCATATTGAGATACGGGCGCAGTGCACGGCGCAATAGCTTTCCTTTACGGCTGGCAATGCCGAAGCTGCGGGCAGCGCGTTTAGTGGCGGCTGTCTGTCTTACTTTGTCCGGCGCGCTACGGAGGAAATATTTGCCATTTCTACGGTAGCCGATGACGTTATCCAATTGGCCGGTGAACTTGAATAACCCAGTTTGTAAGGCCATGATCTTTCTTTTTAATTGAAAATACGGGAAAGATTTCAATGCAGCATCAAGGGTTCAAATTTGTTGATCCAGATCAACTTTTTTGGGGTTTTTGCCTATGTGCATAGGCGTTAACAATAAATAACAGTTACAACATCAGTCTGGCACAGTTTTATCATTTACTATAGCAGAACCAGAAGCTAAACAACCTGCAGGCGCTTAACTTCCATTATTTCATCACAACTTTCAAAACCTAGCGAGCATGAAAAATTTCAAGTATCTGGTGATCGTAGCCGTATTGGTATCGATGTTAGCGAGCTGCATGGTAGAACGCGGTGGACCGGGGTATTACAGGGGTGGATATCATCACCATCATCATCACGGAGGATATAGGTACCATAGATAGGACCGGTTTAATGACAAATCAACGGGCCCCCGGATACTTCCGGGGGCATTTTGAAAATACTTAGTGAGTAGAACTTACCGCACAAACCCCAACTGCTTCATCATCGTCAGTTCATCTGTTACCCGCCAGTGCTCTACCACTTTACCGTTTCGGATCTTCTCCATATTGATCTGGTTAACCGTTATCTTCTTTCCCGTAGGTGGCAGATCAAACAAACTATCCTGTTGTGTGCCGGTCATGATCACTCTTGCGACGGCCATACTATCGTTCACAATGATCTCTTTTATTTCGTAGTGCAGGTCAGGAAAGCCTTTCCGGATGGCGGCAACGATTGGTTTTAACCCGCCTGGGCCAGGAGGAGGATTTGGAACGCTGGGGGTGTGATTGATGTATTGTGGGTCCAGCAGCTCGTCCAGCACTTCGAGCCTGCCCCGGTTCCAGACCTCTTCGTAATAGCGTTGGATAATGCGCCGGTGCTGTTCAGCAGAAGGTGTGGAGTGCGCGCCGGAGCAGGCGATAAAAAATATGAATGGTGAAAGGAGGAATAAATACCGCATGGGTGAATATTTAAAGGAGCGAAGTTCCTGTATAGGCAGGGATCTTCCTTTGATATAGATCACCAGTTTTTTGTGATGCAGATCACAAATAATTCCTATCTTTGCGCATCATGAAACTCTAACCTACATACACAACAGCATTCGCTGACCAGGTCATCCGTCACTACGGCGATGGTCCTATCCACCAATTTCATCACTCATTTTACTGATCGCAGCCGTCTGCATATTTATTCACTTAAAATTACTGACATGAAACTTACATTCTGCCAAAGGACCATTGCATGTATCCCTTCCGGCTACAGGAAGGCTATTCTTCACTATCGTCAGACATCATTATATGCTTATCAACGCAGATCAGATCAAATACCAGATACCCAACCGGGAACCACTTTTCAGTAATGTAAATTTCACCCTGCAGCGGGGCGACAAAGCCGCTATTGTGGGTAACAACGGCGCAGGAAAAACTACGCTGCTGAAGATCATCGCCGGACAGGAAAAAGCTACCGGCGGCCATTTAACCGTAACAGGCAGCCTGTATTATATTCCGCAGCATTACGGCCATTTTAATCATCTCAGCGTAGCGGCAGCTCTAGGCGTAGCGCCGCTGATAGAGGCCCTGGAAGCGATTGAGCAGGGAGATCTCAGCCAGCATTATTATGACCTGCTGGAACACAACTGGGATATTATCGCCCGTTGCGAGGAAGCTTTTGCCAAATGGGGACTGTCTGGCATCACCTTACAACAGCCCCTGCAAGCCTTAAGCGGCGGCATGAAAACACGGCTGTTCCTTTGCGGTATCGATATCTTTCAGCCCGATATTGTACTGCTGGATGAGCCTACGAATCACCTGGACGTGGCTGCAAGAGCGCAGATCTATAGCTGGATGGAAAACAGCAGCAGTACCGTACTGCTCATCAGTCACGACCGCCAGCTGCTGCGTTTATGCGACCCTATCTGGGAGCTGACCGCCGAGGGCATCAAAGCCTACGGCGGCAATTATGATCTTTACGCTGAACAAAAAGCCAGCGCTACCGCTGCAGCGGAACACCGGCTGGCGCATCATGAAAAGGAGCTTAAAGAAGCGAGGCAGAAACAACAGCAGGCGCTGGAACGCAAGCAGCATGCCGATGCGCAGGCTCGCAGGAATGCCCGTACTTCAGGCGCACCAAAAGGCTGGCTGAACGAACGAAGGAAGAACGCAGAGTACAGTACCGCCAAACTCAGGCATGTGCACAGCGATAAGGTGAACGAGCTCCGCTCCGACCTGCAGGAGGCCGCCGCCATGGTACAAATGCAGCGCATTATGAAGGGGTATTTCGGCCTGCCCGAACTGCCCGCCGGTAAAGTGCTGATACAGGCTACGGAGCTTAACTACAGCCATGGAAACGACGATAAGTGGTTGTGGCCACAGCCTTTGACATTCACCATCCGCAGCGGCCAGCGACTATCTATCGCAGGCGCTAACGGCAGCGGTAAAACGACGCTGTTAAAATTGCTCAGGCAGGAACTGGAACCGGGGGAAGGAAGTATACAATCCGCCCGCTGCACTTCCCTCCTGCTTGACCAGGACTATACATTGATAGACCGCGGAAAAACCGTACTGGAACAGGCCCTGTCGTTCAATGAAACGAAGCTGGAACCTGCAGCGGTGCATACCTTGCTGGCTAATTTCCTGTTTGGTCCTGACAGCTGGGATAAGCCCTGTGCTGTGCTCAGCGGCGGGGAAACATTAAGGCTGGCGCTGTGCTGCATGGTATTGCAGCATAAAACGCCGGATATTATCTACCTCGACGAGCCTACGAATAACCTGGACCTGGCCAATATTAACATGCTGGGGAAGATCTTTTCGGAGTACAGGGGCACACTGGTGGTTATTTCGCATGACACCGGTTTCCTGGAAGATGCAGGCGTAAGTGAGGAATTAAGATTAGGGGTATAAAAACGAACAGGGCGATGTTTTATAAACATCGCCCTGCTTTATTAAGATAAGGCAATTTCCCTTCTTCTCACCGCTTCTTCTCTGAAAGCAAAATACACCGTAATGATAGACAGGATGATCAATACAAGATAACTTAAACCGAGGTTCATTCCATCCTTTGCGGGCAGCACTTTCACCATGAGATAACTCAGTGCAGACACGATAGCGAATGTGAAGCCCCCGGTAAGACCGCTGGCCACGCCTGCGTTCCTGGGGAACTGCATCATACAGAAGGTCATGTAATTATTGAAGGTAAAGCCAGCGCCTATATGAATGAGGAAGGCAAATATCACCAGGATATACAGGTTATCGGTGGCACGGCCGGAAGCCAGCATCAGCAGGGCAATTACCAGCTGCAGGCCGGTATTGATGGCCAGCTTCGCAAAGAAAGATCTTTTGATCATCGCTTTGCTGATAAAGCCGCCTATCATCCAGGCAAAACCTAAGATCAGGGCACAATAGCCTGCGGTAACAACGCTAAAGCCCAGATGATGCTCCACGATAAAGGCGCCGGTCATGTTGTACACCATTACCATTGAATAGGCCAGGCCCAGCAGGCTGATACCCAGCACAAAAGAGCGGGTGGTCAGCATGTTGCCGTAAACGTTCACCACATGTTTAAGCTGGAAGGAAGCCCGCTGCTGCAGCGTTTCTTCATTGAAGATGATCTCCAGCAGGGCGAATACCAGGGCCACCCCGGCCAGTGCGTAGAAGTTGGCCTGCCAGCCGAATAGGGTCTGCAGCCAGCCGCCAACAAAAGGCGCTACGATGGGACCGGTTGACCAGATAATGGAAAAGAGACTGAGATAATGCTTGAGCTTATCGCCGGAAAAGACATCCACGAAATAAACACGTTTACCAGCCATCACAGCTCCTACGGTAATACCCTGCACTACACGCATCAGGTACATCACGGTGATGGAATGAGTGGTGGCAATGGCGAGGCTGGCCAGCGCAAAGATGAGCAGGGCAGCGATGCCTATCCTGTAACGGCCGAAACTATCCAGTATGCTGCCTATAAAAAGCTGGCTGATACCGTAGCTGACCAGGAACAGGGTGATAGTGAATTGTATCTGTAGGCTGCTGATATGCAGATCCGCTGCCATGGCGGGCAGCGAAGGCACATAGATATCCGTTGCGAAGCCGGATAAGGGCAGTAGTGCAAGAGAGAGCAATGTAGCAATAGGACGAAACCTCTCCTTTCTTCTAATATAACTTTCAGTCATAGTGGTCATAATCCATTTAATTAATGACTGCAAAGTTAGCGTGGCAACCTCCTTCTTCGTTTATACTATCCAAACAGAAGATTATAAAATTCAAACAAGGGTAGTATTCCGGGCTTCCATAGGGGTGACCCCTGTATGCTTCTTGAAAAAGATATTGAAGTAGGCGGGGTACTCAAAACCCAGTCCGTACGCGATTTGTGCGATATTCCAGTCGGAATGCCGCAGCAGGGCCATGGCTTCCTGGATGATCCTGGCAGAGATGTGCTCGGTGGTGGTTTTACCGGTCACTTCCTTGAGGGCACGGTTGAGGTGGTTCACGTGCACGGAGAGTTTTTCGGCAAAGTCGTTGGCTGTTTTCAGCCGCAGCTCGGTTTCGGTGGTATCGATGGGAAACTGTCTTTCCAGCAGGTCGAGGAACTGGTGGGTGATGCGGGCGGAGGCGTTAATGGTATGCTCTCCCCTGCCCGCCGGCTGCATCTTCATGGCCTGGTGGATGAGCAGGTGGAGGTAATTGCGCAGCAGATCGAATTTGTAGGCGTAGCTGGACTCCATTTCCGTCATCATTTCCCGGAAAATATAGGTGATGTATTCTTGCCGTTTTTCGTCTACAAAGAAGGCCGGCACGCCGGTGTTGCTGAACAGGGGCGAGTCCTGCAGGGTTTCTGTCCGCTCAGAGGGATGCAGGAAAGCTTCGGTAAAGAGGCAATACCAGCCCTTCTGATCGGAGGAGACCGTCTCAAAGGAGTACGGGATCCGGGGATTGGAGAAGAGCAGGAAGGGTTTATCCAGCTCCAGCCATTGGTCTGCATAATGGAGCTTGCCGGTTCCAAGGACCAGGGATACCTTGTAAAAGTCCCTTCGGCCGTAAAAAGTGCTCTTGCAGGCTTCCCGGGGGTATACGTTGAAGTGCCCGGAGCCGGCGTTGTTCAGAGAGAGACGCCCGGCATCTGATTTACCGATGCGGTCATAGAACTGCTGGATGGTTTCTGTCGGATGCATGGGGCAAAGTTATAAAATTCAATTAATTTATCCTGATGACGGGTATCCATTGCCACCAAATACCCATTATGCATCAAATCCTAACTGCTCTTTTACAGCTGGCAGCAAACGGATATCCCCCCTGGCCTCCAATTCCGGCAGTCCCTGACGGCTCGAGGCTTTATCCGCAAATGGATTTATAAATTCATTAAATAACTCTTCCAGCTTTTTTCTGCGTATGTCATCATCCATTGGTACTTCAAGGCTAAACACATCATTATATTTCCGGGGCTGCCTCCTGAAAATATCTCCGATGTCTTTCTTTACCAGGTCTTTACTTCGAACGTAGCTTTTACCAAATACCCCTTGTACGTAGACCTTAATATTCAGATCGTAGTAGTTGCCAAAATTTGATTTCTGTAAGTCGAGCACGATAATGGTTTCAATACTTTCCTTAAACCATCCGTTAAATGCGCTGTGAAAACCATTGGCTTTAGCGATTTCGCTAAATACGATTTTAAACTCCTTATTGTCCATGATCGACAGGTTTAAAACTGTTACGTGTATAAAACTATGAATTTCGCTGCTATAAGAAAAAAGGCCGCCAACGCTATGGCACTGGCGGCTTATTCAATGGATCGATATAAGAAGACGATCATTGAAGTTCGAAAATGACTGATTTCTCATACATTTGACAGTACTATTACTCATGCACCATGAAAAGAACTGAATGGTTCAAAAGAACATTCCCGGTAATTGAAGACAATGGCCTTTTGCCTACCATCATAGAACGCCTGAGCGGCAGCCCGGCACGGGTAGAAGAGATCATCGGCCGCCTGGACCCCGATCTGCTGCCATTGAAGCCGGATGGCAAATGGAGCATTAAAGAAGAGATAGGACATCTTGGAGACATGGAACCTTTGTGGTCCGGCAGGATAGATGACCTGCTGAATGGCGCAGCTGAACTGCGCGTAGCAGATCTGACTAACCAGGCTACGCATAACGCCGATCATAACTCCGCTAAAACAGTTACGCTGCTGCAACGGTTCAGGGAACAGCGGCAGGCCTTTGTAGACAAGCTGTCGCCACTGACGGATGAGCAGCTGGAAAAATCCGCATTGCATCCAAGATTAAAGACACCTATGCGGATCGTTGATCTGGCCTATTTTGTAGCAGAGCATGATGATCATCACCTGGCAAGGGTAAGGGAGCTTATTCAGTCCGCAAGCTCTTAACCGGGTTCGTTAAGGCGACCCTTAGCGCCTGGAAACTCACCGTGATCAACGTTATTACTAACGTACTGCAGGCAGCTCTTCGGCAATATCGCCCCGTTCACGTACAACCATTTTAGTGACGGCATTGCCGCTCTTTACGAATTCAAAGGTGAGATCACGCTCTTTGGAAAAGAAAAGGCCTTCTTTTTCTGCGTATAGGGGAAACGGTTGGCCATGGGAATGCAATGTAAGCAGGCCGTTGTCTACAGACACATTGACCTCGCCGCTTTGCGGGCCTTTATATTTGCCGGTGTAAGTGTTTAAGACATCCGGCGTTAAGGCGACTTCTTTCCGCTGGTTGATATAAGGCGCCGGACCATGATCATAGCTGAGCACACGCTCCATCTTCCATTCGCCATTCTTCAACAGCCATAGGTGCGTGAATTTAGCCAGTCCTTCGGCATACTCCTTCTTTCCCTGTTCAGTGATATAAAAGATGTGCTCACCACTGAGGATGGCGCCGTAGATTACATTATCCTTTCTAAGGGGAAATACTTTAACACTGCCTTTCACTGCCTCTCTGCGCAAACGAAGATTACGGGTGCAGAGATTCTTGTTAAAGCCGGCTAACAGGTCAGGCAGTCCGAGGGTAATGCCTCCTTTGTCGTGATAGAACTCAATATCATCCGCGAAATACCTGGCAAAGGCGCTGGTATCGCAGGTGTTGTAAGCCTGCCAGAAAAGGCTGTCCCGGTGTAAGATGGTAGCAGATAACTGCTGATCGTTATCCTGTGCAGACAACGCGCCAACGGACAGGGAAAGCAACAGCATTACCATAAAGCTGCTACGTATAAAAGCTGTACTCATGACAAGCTATATACTATATCAGTGCCAGCTTATTAATTGACTGGTTTATATGTAATTATATTTGGAGTATTGTGCGGTTTCGGAACAAGGAATGTCCGGAAACGGACAGCTCACGGCGTTGTTTCGAAATATTCATAACGGCACCTGTTACGCCTTTCGGGAAAGTATTCCTGTACAGTAGAAGCGGAGGGCAGTCCATTCCCGTTATACCCGATGTACCTGTTCACATAAAAAAATACGGAATGGGTCCAGTTGTTCCGTGACAAACGGGGGGTGGCACCAACGGTGAAGGGAAGATTGAACAGATCACCCTGTGACAGGTTCATGCTCCGTTCAATAAGCGGGCCGTTATCGTATTCGTCATACAGCACATAGGGAGTGGTAGGAAACTCCCGCGAAAGGGAATGGTTCAGGTTTCCGTTGGTATAGACATAGCGGGTAGTGTCTTTCCCTCCCTTAACATCTAAGGAAGCTACCACCACGGTATCTCCGCGATAGGCATACTCCATGACAAAGCCCGAGGGTGAGACATCTTGCCGTGAAGGAAGGGTGTCATTGCCGTTATAAGTAAAAGATCTTGTTGTGACAGTACCGTCTAAAAGGGAGAAGGTTCGCATTTGCTTCACACGCAGCTTCCCGTCGTACGACAGGGTATCTACTGTCCATAACTGCAGGTGGAGAGTATCATCGCCGCCACTCTCATAAACACGGCGGATAAACGGCTTATAATACTGGTTGTACTCAATTTCCCAGAGCATCTTGCTGAAATGGGCGGGAGGATCGCCGGGCAATGGATTTGCACCGTAAGATTCCGAGATCTGTACTACTTTATTGATCAACCATTGCGGCCTGGGTACGGGGGGCTGTTCGGGGTGCTTGATACATCCTGCCAGCAGGACGAGGCATAGCATCAGAGGGGTATAGCTTTTCATGGGGGTAGCATTTTTGTAATTAACAAGTTATCTTTAAAGAAGGACATCCGCCATTACTTTAACCAGTACTTTATGCCAGATCAGCCTGCTTCGAATACAAAAACTGGTATAGTATTTACGCATGGGTAATACACACTCACCTAAAGGCCGGTCACATGAAAAAGTTTCTTACCATGATCATTGTCTGCCTTTCCTGGCAAACAGCACACGCACAACATGAGCATCATATGCAAATGCAGCGGGATACATCGAAGCAGATGGATATGGAGATGGACATACCTATGAGTCACTCTTAGTCCCCTCACCTGCCTATGAACTTCTAAAACAGCTGTTATAAGATCGTCCTGGTTTTACATGGAATTATAAGCAGACTATGGAACATTCCCACACACATCACCAGCAGCTGAAAGAGATGAACATCAAATCTTTCCTGCTGACAGGAGATAATGAAAAAGTAGCGGAAGCAGTAGCAAGGAAGCTGAATATGGATGCTTACCTGGCCAATGTGCTGCCGGAGGAATAGCCATCCCCCTGGCTGCGGGAATACTATACCCATCCTTTATGTTAAGCCCCGCGATGGGCGCTATCCTGATGAGCGTGAGCACCATCGTGGTGGCGATCAATGCGAAACTGCTGCGGATGAAATAGCGTCCCTTTGCCCACAAAGTCCCAAAACACCTCTTCTTTGTCTTTTTTGCACACCATGTCTTCTTAGGGAGAGTTCTATGTTTGCATTAACAAAAGACATCACAAAAATGAGAACAAAAAACCCTGCCAGGTTCCTGATCCTGGCCCTGTACTTCACCATTCTTTCAGCAATGAGCACACAGGCGCAGCTGACCTCCCAGATGCCCACGCTAAAATCCTCCGGGTATGCGCCTGTAAACGGCCTTAAACTCTACTATGAAATCCATGGAGACGGACAGCCTATTGTGCTGCTGCATGGCGCCTATATGACTATCGACCTTAACTGGAGAGAAATAATCCCGGAACTGGCGAAATCGCACAAAGTGATCGCACTGGAAATGCAGGGACATGGCAGAACCGCGGATATTGACCGGCCTGTTACCTTTAAAGCATTGGCCGATGATGTAGCCGGCCTGTTAAAATACCTGAAAATAGACAGCGCAGATGTACTGGGCTACAGCCTGGGTGGCACGGTGGCGTTTTCATTTGCCATTCAGCATCCGGAGATGTTGAGAAGGCTCGTGCTGATCTCTACTGTTTATAAGTCTGCCGGATGGCAGCCGGAACTACAGGCAGCCTTCAAAACCTTTAAACCCGAGCTCTTTGAAAATACGCCGCTGAAAGCAGCCTACGAAGCCGTAGCGCCTGATCCCGGCCACTGGAAGCAGTTCCTGGCCAAATACATGGAGTATGGCAGGCAGGATTATAACCTGGGCGAAGATAATGTCAAAGCTATTAAAGCCCCAGCCCTGGTGATCATGGGTGATAACGACGGAGTGGACCTGCATTTCAAAGCGGATCTGTACAAACTGTTAGGCGGCGGTGTCATTGGCGACTTTGCCGGGCTTCCGAAATCACAGCTGGCTATTCTGCCAGGCACCACGCATGTGAGCCTGATGATGGAGACCCCGAAGCTCCTGGCTATCATTCAGCCTTTCCTGATCAAGAAATAAAATTCAAGTTCCAAATTCCAAATCCCAAATTCCAAAACGCGGAGATAGTCGCGGCAATCATTTGGAATTTGGAATTTGGAATTTAAGATTTTACTTCCCTACTTTATCATTGGGTTCAAAATCAGCATACCACTGTCCAAGCGTAGTGAGGTTGCCGTTGGCATCGATCAATGCAGATGGCCATAACCTGCTGCTGGTGGGGTTACCTGAAAACCAGGAATAGCGTTCTACAAAGGGGAGCGCTTCCAGCTTGGGCAACAGCCTTTGCATAAAGCCTAATACCTGGGCGGGTGTGTAATCGTTCTGGTCAACGGTCGTGGCGTCGTTGTCAACGGTGGCAAACTCGGTGATCCAGATAGGCAGGTGATATTTGTTGTATAAATCCTGTAAGACACCAACAAAATGCACATCATCCAGTCCAACATACATATGTACACAGATAAAGTCTACCCGGCGGCCCTGCGCAGCGGCCTTGGTCATAAAATCAGTGAACCATTGCTGGGTAGGCCAGGCCACGGCGGGACTGCCTAAAGGAAGGCCGATACTTTCCAGCTGCGGCCATAAGGCCAGGGCATCATCTACGGACATGTTGGACTGATCGGGCAGGTCGGGCTCATTAAAGCCCAGGATGTATTTTACCTTGCCTTCCTGCTTACGCTGTTTCACATAAGCAATATTGTCGGCCGTTACGTTGCCTTTACCCCAGAACATGGTGGCAAATTCGCAGTTGGAAGGCGCTTTTTCAAAGGGCAAGGTAGTGCCCCAGGTGTAAAACCAGTGGCTTTTCAGTTTGGTGATGTTGCCATACCAGGTGCCATTGGTGGTGTTGGTGCTGAAATCGGCTCCTTTTTTACCAACGATGATAGTGTCCTTACCGTTGTTATCTCCGGGACCGGGATCATTCTTCTTACTGCAGGAAATAAATGCTAATACGCTGAAAAGCAGGGCAATGTTAAGTTTTTGCATAGGATGGTTCAATAAGGGATATGCAGGTTTGTTGATGACGTTTAAACGGCCATAAATGTATAATAATTGTTCCGATTTATACAATTTCGGTAAGCGCCCCTGCCCTTTCTTTGCATAAAAAACACAGCATCATGTCTTCTAATTTTGAACAGTTCAAAGCATTACATCAGCAGCAGGAGCCCTTGCTCCTGGGAAATGTATGGGATGTACAGAGCGCCATCATACTGGAAAAACTGGGCATTAAAGCGATCGGCACTTCCAGCGCCGCTGCAGCGGCCACTCTTGGCTATAACGACGGGGAAGAGATGCCGTTTGAAGAATACCTTTTCCTGATCAAAAGGATCAAAGCGGCTGTTGCTATTCCTTTATCAGTTGACCTGGAAGCGGGGTACGGTGATACAGCAGCAGCGATCGTAGACAATATTCAGCGCCTTCATGAACTGGGCGTAGCCGGGATCAATATTGAAGATTCCATTGTAGATGAGCAAGGCCGCCATATGCTAGCTGCTGACAGCTTTGTGCAAAAAATGAAAGCCATTACTGAACGTTTGCGCCAGCTGGGGATCGATATCTTTATCAACCTGCGCAGCGATGCATTTTTGCTGGGGCTTCCCGATGCAGGTAAGGAAGCCGTTCAGCGGATCAAAGCCTATGAGCACAGCGGCGTGCACAGCATCTTCCTGCCCTGTATCACAGCTGTGGATGATATCAAAGCAGCGGTAGCAGCTACGGAGCTGCCTGTGAGCGTGATGTGCATGCCTGGTTTGCCGGATTTTAAAACACTGCAATCCCTGGGCGTGAAAAGGATCAGCATGGGCAATTTCGTGCACAGCGTGCTTTATAAAAAGATGGAAGAGATGAGCCAGGGCATTATCAGTGAAGGCAGCTTTGCGGGTTTATTCAAGTAGTATTTCCTTCCGCCATTTAACCATGATCAGAAAGAGGGCGCCAATAGGCGTCCTCTTTTATTAAATTTCATTATCTTCCCTTATAGAAACCCAGAGTGAAATTCCAGAACCCAAAAACCAAATTCCAAAACCCAAAATCAGAAAGCTATGAAAAGATCCCTTCTCCTCAGTGTTTTATGCGCCTTTATCTGCCTGTTTTATGTTAGCAACAGTATCGCTGCTGAAAAGCCTTCGCCTAAGAAGGGCGCCGACTACAGCTGCAATTACTATGACGCTTCCAGCGGCAAGTACTACTGCGTGGAAACCAGCGCAGCATGTACTGTAGCGCATGCCTATGTGAAGGAGTCTGGCAGCTCGGCTTCACCTACCTTGATTGTGCTGAGCTATACCGGGACCAACGCCAACAACTGCCAGATGTTTGAAGGCAGCCTGTCGCTTCCTACCGGCAACATTATTATAGTGAATGTAGTGAGCTGCGGTTGCGGATCGTCTTTAACAACGTATGTACGTTTTAACAGGGACTTCTAGTTATCCATTAATTCCTGGAAACTGTTGATGAACTGTGCGGCATGATATCCGTCCATCAGTGCGTGATGCACATGGACGGATACCGGCATGATCATCCTGCATCCTGTTTCTTTGATCTTACCAAAAGAGATCTTGGGGCAGCTGTCGTTAAATGAAAAGCAGCGTGCATGGGAAAGGCCTGTAAAGCTCACCCATGGCAGGGAAGAAAAATGGATGACGTTCTCGCCGGAGGTGGCGGGGTCCAGTCCGGGACTGTTCCTCACCCTCTCTATCTCTTTGCGGGCGGCCGCTTCAAACTCCTTATAATCTTCGTAGTAGTCCATATAGGAGAAGCCGAACGTATTATCCGGGCGGCTGATGGTGGGCGATGCATTGATCTTGTCGTACTCCCATACTTCACCATCGATGATACGGTAACGGAACGGCGTGGTCTGGTTGGCCGCGGTAAGCGATTTATGCAGGTAGTACAGGAAAAAGGAAGTGTCTTTATTCCTGGCCCGCCGGTAGGCGATGGTGCAGTCTATATCTACACAAATGCCGAAGAAAGGTTCTTCAAAACGGCTGAAGAATGCGAAGTGGTCCTTACGGGACCAGCTGTTCATGTCAAGTAGCTGTTTCATGTCAGTAAATGAGGCAGGATGTCTGAAATAGCTTCAAACTGGAAGAACTGCGGATGCTCGATGGTATGATCGATGCGTTCATGTTCCCAGGTGATGTGGTAGGGAATATGTACGGCATGACCTTCCAATGCCAACACGGGCAATACATCTGACTTCAGCGAGTTGCCGATCATCAGGAACTCGCCGGGACTGCAGTCCAGGTGCTTCAGCAGCTTCTGATAATCTTTCTCCTTTTTGTCGCTCATGATCTCAATGTGATGGAAGTAATGCTCCAATCCTGATTTCTTCAGCTTACGTTCCTGGTCCAGCAGATCTCCTTTGGTGGCCACTACCAGCCTGTATTTACCGTAAAGGGACTGCAGTACGGTCTCTACCCCATCCAGCAGTTCAATGGGCTTGTTCAGCAGCTCCTGTCCGTACTGGATCACTTTAAACAAGATCTCCGGGGGAGCGGTGTTCTCTGTTACCCGCAGCACGGTCTCGATCATACTGAGGATAACGGATTTGATGCCGTAGCCATACAGGGCCAGGTTGGCCATCTCTGTTTTATACAATTCCTGTGATGCGCTGTGGCGTGGGAGATAGTCTTCCAGCAGGCTGCAGAATTGTTCTTCCGCCTCACGGAAGTAGGGCTCGTTCACCCATAGCGTATCATCTGCATCGAAGCAGATTACCTTAATGTTATCAAACATCCTTATTTTTATCTTTTAAGTGATGTGAAATTAAGTACACGTCCTGAATAAAAACGGGACATTTGTCCCAATCCGTCATATGCTTCGAACTAATCCGGTTTTCCTGTCTTATATAGAACGCCTGGCCTCCGGGGAGCGGGGCGAGGGTATCGTCCTCCAATCATTTGAACCGGGCACCAGGTTTATCAAACAGGGGGAAAACATCCGCTACGTATATATTATCAGCGACGGTATCACCAAGGCTTACCGTACGGAAGAAAACGGCAAGGATATCATCTTTGAGTTCCTGGGTAAGGGCGAGATCACCGGGGAGCTGGAAGCCATCCGCAAGACCAGCTGTCTATGTAATGTGGAAACCATCACTCCCGTGACGGCCTATACCATTCCCCGGGAACTGTTCCTGCAGCTGCTGCGCAATGATGCAGAGCTGAACGGGATGCTGCTGGAGGAGCTGGCCACCCGGATAGACCAGACCTGTATACGGGCCTCCTACCAGCAGGTATACCCCGTTGAATATGGCCTGCTGCGGCTCCTGATGCTGCAGGAAGAGCAGCAGGTGTTCTTCTCCAAAAAGGATATGGCGGATTACCTGGCCATCACCATCCGGAGCTTTAACCGTACCATCAGGCAGCTGCGCGAAAAGAATGTGCTGAGCACAGAAGGGCTGCACCTGGACCTGAGCCGGAAAGAGCTGGACGATCTGCTGAAGCGTTTCGAGGAATAGCTTCGATATTCTTCCCTTTTTCGTCGGCACTCTTCCCCGGGAAATATACGTGGCCCCTTTTGTGGCGCTGCTTTCCCCTAGTTTTGGGCTATAACAATCATGGTCATATGAAAGCAGCTACAGAAAGAAAGATCATCCGCTGGATGCATATTATTCTCAGCATTCCGATTCTTGGTTATATTTATGGGCCGGTTTCCACGATACCTGTTGCAGCTGCCCTGGTAAGATTTGTAATGTTGCCCACCGTAGTATTGAGCGGCTTATGGCTCTGGAAGGGGCACCTGATCAGGAAAAAATTCAAACAACCACGATATGAGCGAAGCATCCAGAAGAGCCAGCATGCCTAAGGGCACCAACGCAGTACTTGACAGAAGGACCGTCTATCATTCCAATAGCAATTTGCTGGACATTGTAAAACCCGGGGATTCCGTACTGGATGTAGGCTGCGGCTCAGGAAGCATTACCGCAGGGATTGCGGAGCTGAGCGGGCCGGGCGGACAGATTACCGGGATTGATACCAGCCATGACCTCATTGCCCAGGCCCAGGCAAATTACGCCCACATAGATAACATCCGTTTTGAAGTAGCGGATATCAATACCTATCAGCCAGAGAAGCCATTTAATGTGATCACATCTGCCCGTGTATTACAGTGGGTAGATAACCCTGCACAACTTATTTCGAAGATGAAACAGCTGCTGGCCCCTGGCGGTTGTCTGACCATACTGGATTACAATCATGAAAAGATCCGGTGGGAACCAGGCATCCCGCAAAGCATGCAGCAGTTCTATAAAGCTTTTCTGCAGTGGAGAGCGGATGCGGGCATGGATAACCAGATCGCCGATCACCTGGAGGCCATCTTCCGGCAAGCGAGCCTGTCTGACATCACCATCACAGACCATTCAGAAACGGCATTAAAAGGCAGCCCGGAGTTTGAAGCAGACCTCGACATATGGGCCAAGGTAGCGGAAACAAGGGGGATGCAGCTGTTGAGGGATAATTACATTACAGATGCATTAAGGCTGGCGGCTATCGCTGAGTACCGGGATTGGGTGCGTACGGAAGCCGGATCTATGACCCTGTACCTGAAAGCTGTGAGCGGGCGCTTATTGCGGTAAGATGATATTGATCTGCCCGGGCAGGATCTTTGCTTTCACGCTATACACTTTTCCTTTATACTCCCCGTCTATCTGGAAGTGCACTCTTCTGGCCGTGGTAATATTCACTTCCCTGGCCCGGAAGCATTGGATCTTCTCCGGGTCGAAACGCTGCTTTTTAAATAACATTTTCAGCAGCTCAGAAATGGCCAGCTTCTTTACGATCACCACTTCAAAATATCCGTCGCTGATGGTTCCCAGGGGGTTGATAACCGCCCCGGTACCGTACTTACTGGCATTGGCCAATACCACCATAAAAGCGGTTTCAAGGACCTCTTCTTTCTCTGTGCGGATCAATACCTGCACCTGTTCTCTCCTGGATAAGGTCTTGAACAATACGCGGGCATATCCCAGCTTGCCCCGCAGCGGGGTTTCCTCGAAGTATTTGATGAGCCGTGCATTGAGGCCAATATCACTGAGGTGCAGACAAACATCCCTGTCGTTGATACCGATGAGGTCACAGCGGTGTACCTTTCCATTTACCACCACATCCAGTGCATCTGCAGGAGTGGCGGGAATATCCAGCTCTTTGGCCATTCCATTGGCAGACCCGGCAGGAATAATACCCATGGCCATGGAAGTATGCATCACCAGCTTTGATACCAGGGATACGGTGCCATCCCCTCCTACTGCTATTACCCGGTGGGGTTGTATACTTTTGATATATTGTTCCAATTCATCCGCACCATGTTTACCTTCCAATATGAAATAGTAAACAATATGTGGAAGCTGCGAGAAATAATTCCCGATGACCTCCTGCCAGTTTACATCACCTTTCCTGCCCGAGGCCGGATTAATGACAAATAACAGCTTCACATTTGTGTTGTCTCCCATTTCAATTATGGTATATTAGTTGGATAGATAAGCTCTAAAAAGCATGCCTGACAGGACTAAAACATCTTTTATCCTGAAAATAAAGCGTAAAGTGCTGGAGTGGCTGAAGCTGCGGAATACACCGGTGGTAAGAGCCTATAATGGCTATGGCAATGCGGAACACTGTATATTATTTGGTCATGCCTTATTGCTCAGCCCACTGCCACGTAAAAGGTTTCACCGGAATGCATTTATCAATATACTGGCCCTGCTGCGCCTGTTTATGGTAAGGCCTTTCCCGGCTGCTATTGTGAAGATGGAATGGGACGGGATGGAGTACTATTATACCACGGAAACAGACGGGTTTTTCCGCTTTGAATGGACCCCGGGAAGATCATTATCTCCCGGCTGGCATATTGTCCGTATTGAGCTGCTGGACCCTTTGACGAAAGAAGTACTGAACTTTACCGAAGGCAGCGTGTTCATACCTTTCAGCAACCAGTTCGCATTTGTGTCGGATATTGATGATACTTTCCTGATCTCACATTCATCTAATGTCAGGAAGCGGCTGTATGTGATACTGACCAAGAATGCGGACAGCCGCAAACCATTTGACGGTGTAGTGCATCATTACCAGCTGCTGGCTGCCGCACATGCGCCGGAAAATACCAGGAATCCCTTCTTCTATGTTTCCAGCAGTGAATGGAATTTATATAACTATATCAGGCGCTTCTGTAAGAACCACGAGATGCCGGACGGCATTTACCTTTTAGGACAGATCAAGCGATTGAAGGAAGTGTTTAAAACAGGACAGAACAAGCATGCCACCAAGTTCATGCGTATTGCGCGTTTACTGGAAGCTTACCCGAAGCAGGTATTTGTGCTGCTGGGGGATGATACCCAGGAAGATCCGAATATCTACGCTTCACTGGTGGCGCACTTTAAAGACAGGATCTTTTGTGTATATATCCGGCAAATAGAAAAGAAGAATGAACGGGCCACGCGCCTGAAGATACAGGAGATAGAACGCGCCGGTATCCATTGCTGTTACTTTGCGCACAGCAGGGAAGCGGTGGCCCATTCCAAAGCTATCGGCTTGCTGGCGTAAACACTTTCACTACCCCATCATCTTCACTGCTTACGATCAGCAGGCTCTTTTTGGTAGGACTATCTTTAGCAGATACGAACAGCACGCCTTCGGGCGCATCACCGGTTTTGAGCAATTGCAGGAAAACAGGAGCGCCGGGATTGGAAACATCATATACGGCTACGGCGTCAGACCTTTCCATACCAACAAAGGCGATGTTCTTTTTACCTATAAGGCCAAGGGCAATGCCTTCGGGCTCTACACCTTTATCGTCGCTGCGGTTATCATCATATAAACCGGCGTCTTTGCATTTTACTTCCAGCTCGTTCCTGCTATCATAGATCTGTGCGCCGGTGTTACCGTTCCATACGCTGAAAGAGCGGGCGCCGAAAGAATAGAGCGTTTCGTAGAGCCCGTCGCCGTTAGCATCGCCCAGGGTTTTGGTGATGTTGAGGCGGCCCAGCTGTGCATCCTGCTTTAAGGTAGCAGCATCGGTGAAAACAGCGGGATCAAGGGCGATGTTCTTAATACGGTCAGCTTCTTTAAAAGCATCGTATTCGCGTACATCACCTTCGTTCACGGTGAACAGGAAGGGAGTGGAACCCTGTTGCAGCACGGCAATAGCATCCGGCTGGTAGATGCCTTTTACAGGTGCTTTCTTAAAGGTGATGCCACCATCCTTATCGGAAAGGTCTACTGCGTTGGCGTCATCATTATAGTTCTTAAAGCCCAGGGGGAAGATGTTGGTAGCTGTTTTGGAGCTAAGGTCGATCTTAGCGATCGCATTATTCTCCTGTAAGGTGACCCAGGCGGTTTTGGAATCGGGTGAAATGGTAATGTACTCCGGTTCCATATCCTGCGCGAAAGAAGCCCTGGGGCCGAATACCCGTAAGCCTTTCTGCTGCAGGTCGGCCTGCTGGCCGGCGAAGCTGCTGAAATCTATATTGGTAACGGCGTAATTGTCTTTTACGCTGATCACCGAAACAGAACCTACGGGATCATTGGCATAGTCGACGCTGGGCTCACCCTCGTTGGCGGTAAGGATATAGTTCCCGTCAGGACTGTAGGTGATCATATCCGGCAGGGCGCCCACTGTCACTGTTTTCACTACTGAATAGTCGCTGGTGTTGTAGATGGTTACCTTGCCGGGCTCCTGTTTGTTGAGCGCTTCGATGGCAGCCGCCAGTTGCTTATCGTGTACAGACAGGCTGTTCACTGCGCCGCCGCTGAGGGGGATGGAAGAGATCTTGCTCATCTTTGCAGGATCGGCCATGTCTATTACGTCAATGGTGTTAATGGCGTCGCCATTGTTTACAACGAAGAGCCGTTTGGTGAATGGATCATAGGCGCTGATCTCAGCGGCGGTTGCTTCGCCGATGTCCAGGGAACCGATCTCCGAGAAAGTGGAAGGGTCTTCATCTTTGCCGGGATTATGATCATCGTCTTTGGAGCAGGACGCAAGCATGGTAAGTGCCACCAGGGGCAACATCAGTTTGAATTTCATACGATTGTTCGCATTAGGTTTTAAGTGGCGTAAGGATAGGATTAGCGTATGAACAGGGAGTTAAGGAAGGATTAAATTATAGTTAAGGATACGGGGTTTCGCGGATTGCGATGGAGTGGTCTTCAGTCCCGTCATTGCATATTACCTTGCCTCGCCGGGTTCCCATTCCCGTCATTGCGAAGAACAGTAAAGCGCTGTGTGTGGGGCGACGAAGCAATGACGGGGATGGGGTAGACGGCGATGAGGACCCGACGATGCAAGGCAATACGCAATAGGAGGAGGTTGACGGCGATGGAGTAAACTAGCTTTTAATAGTAAACGCCTTAGCAGGATTCTCTACGGTGAGTTTTCGTATCTCCATGGCCGTAAAACCGTGTTTGGGCAGCAGGTGCACAAAAGTTCCCAGCAGGTAATTGTAATCGCGGAAGGTACCGCCGCCTTTTTGTCCTACGTTGTACCAGCCTGCATCATGAGAGAGCAGCACCTGGTCTAAAAAGCCGGCATTTTTCAGGCGGGTAAGGCGGTTGATGTAGTCTTCTGCCACATCCTTATTTAATCCATCGAAGGAGATCCAGGCCCCTGCGGCGGCCAGCTTTTCGTGGATCTCGGGGTTGGTTTCATTCTGTGCATGGATCCAGATGTAGGAGCGTAAAGGTACGCCCATGCTTTTCAGTATTTCTGTTTCTTCTACAGCGGCTACCCCATCGCCGGTGTGTATGCAGATGGGCAGTCCGCTTTGTTTCCAGGTAAGGCCTGCAGCTTCCACCAGTTTACGCTGTAAGGGCGTTAAAGGGCCTTTGTCTACCCCGCTTTTAATGAAGCCCGGTTTAATGCCGGTATTGCCGATGCCGTTCTTCCACTCCCCTATCCAGCGTGCCGCCAGCTGGGCGGCTGTTTCCCGCTGCGCGTAGGCAGGCAGGTATTTATGAGCGCCCGCGCCGTACAGGCCGGTGTTGGTAACGATCTTCATGCGTGATGCGACGGAAAGCTTTTGCAGCAGGCGTACGTTACGGCCCAGGAAATCCGGCGTGCATTCCATCATACAACGGCAGCCTGTTTGCCGCAGCGAAGTGAGATAAGGCAAGATCACCTTGTATACTTCTGCTTCGTTGTACCGTTTGGGTGTGATCTTAGCGGCGCCGATAAAATCTACCAGCACATGCTCATGCGGTAGGATGGGGCCCAGGTCGGCCGGGCTCACCGGACCGGTAACCGTCATGATAATGCCTTCCTCTTTTGAGGCTGCTTTTAACCAGGCAGCAGTACAAAGCATGGCCGGCGCCATAGAAAGGAAATGCCTGCGGGAAATAGTATGGACCATGGCTATAGATTTTGAAGCTGTTTCCTGAAGGCGGAAGGGCTGATACCCCGGTGGCTTTTAAAGAATTTATTCAGGTGACTGATATCTGTAAAGCCCAGCGTATGGCTGATCTCCTTCAGGGAAAGCGAGCTGAAATTCAAATGGTTCTCCACCAGGTGGAGCTTGTATTCATTAATATAATCGCGCAGCGGCACTCCTGTCTGTTCCTTGAAAAAAGCTCCCAGGTAATTCCTGGAATAACCGAAAGTGGCAGCGAGGTGCTCTAAGTGCACCTGCTCCGGTGAATAAATATGATGATGAATATAGTTGATGATTGCCGTAATTTTTTCAGAATGTTTTTTATTACCGGGCAGGACCGGTGTGGCGATGTTGCGGTAAATAACGGAGAGCAGCGCCTGTATGAGGAAGAAGATCGTTTCATTGGTCTCATCGCCGGTGGTTTTCCATTCTTCCACGATGAAGTTAACAATACGGCAGGCACGCTCCGCTTCCTCTTCCGTGGCCAGCAGGGGATGATTGTTGCTGCGCAGGCGGGTCAGCAATTGATCCATATTCAGGTTCCAGCGGGTATGCAGCTCCGTTTGCCCGATACCGTTCAGGTATACTTCTGAGAATTTCAGGAAAGTGAACAGGGTTTCCTCCTGCACCTCAAAATGATGAAAATCGCTGGGCCCAAGCAGGAACATGCTCTTCTCCTTATAAGGATAGTGGATGCCTGAAAGGCAATGCGCCCCTTTACCCCTGTGCACAAAGATGATCTCAAAATGATTGTGGTTGTGAACAGGATGCTGCCACTCGCGGGTAGCAAAATGCGAGATCTTTAAAAACTCATGTTGGATATACCGCTTCATTCCCCGAATAATACCAATTATCCTTGTAAATATACAAACATTCAGCAGGGGGATGCCGGTAGCTTTGTTCTATCAAAATCACCGCAATGGAAACAAGTACAAAAGACAAGAAAGTGGCCCTGGTAGTGGGTGCACAGGGCGTAATAGGAAGAAATCTCATCGATCACCTGCAGACACTGGAAGGCTGGGAGATCATCGGCCTTTCCCGCAGGGGCGGCGTTTCAGGCGGCAAGGTACAACAGCTGGCCGCAGACCTGCTGGACCCTGAGAGCCTGCGGCAAATCTCTCCTGCATTCAAGGAAGTGACACATATTTTTTATGCCGCTTACCAGGACCGACCCAGCTGGGCCGAACTGGTGCCTCCCAACCTGGCTATGCTGGTGAACGTAACGGAGGTCGTAGAAGCGGTAGCTGTTAACCTGCAGCACATCAGCCTGATGCAGGGATATAAAGTGTATGGCGCCCACCTGGGGCCCTTTAAAACGCCTGCAAGGGAATCAGACGCCGGTCATATGCCGCCCGAGTTCAATGTAGACCAGCAGGAGTTCCTGGAAGAGCGCCAGCAGGGCAAGCAATGGACCTGGTCTGCCATACGCCCTTCTGTGGTAGGCGGCTTTGCCCTTGGTAATCCCATGAACCTGGCGATGGTGATCGCCGTATATGCGTCTATCTCCAAAGAGCTGAAACTGCCGCTGCGCTTTCCCGGGAAGCCCGGGGCTTATGACAAGCTGCTGGAAATGACCGATGCCGGGCTGCTGGCCAAGGCAACGGTGTGGGCCGCCACTGATCCGCGCAGCGCCAACCAGGCGTATAATATCAATAACGGCGATCTGTTCCGCTGGAATGAGCTTTGGCCTAAAATAGCCGCCTATTTTGAGCTGGAAGTGGCGCCGCCCCTGCCTATGTCGCTGAACACGGTAATGGCAGACAAAGAGCCCCTGTGGAACAGCATGATGGCTAAATACGGCCTGCAGCACAGCTATGGGGAAGTGTCTTCCTGGGGTTTTGGCGACTTTGTATTTTCCTGGGATTATGACATGTTCGCGGATGGCTCCAAGGCCCGCAGGGCCGGTTTCCATGAATACGTGGAGACGGAGAGTATGTTCATGGGCATTTTTGACGACTTCAGGAAGCGTGGGGTGATACCAAGGTAAGGATACGGCGAAACCTTATACGGAAAGCATCATAGCACATGGCGATCACCAGTATTGCGGCGGGTATATAAAAAGCATGGCAGGCCATTCTTAAGAATGCATAGGCGCCGGCTATCCCACCCGTCAGAAAGGAAGCGATGATCACCAGCCGCAGGGTGATCTTCTTTTTGATCCCCTGCCTGTGCTGGGAGCCTGCTGATAAGGCAGCATACAGCTCGATGCCAAGGTCTGTGAACATACCGGTTAGATGTGTGGTGCGTACAACAGACCCGGAGATCACCGACACCAGGGCGTTCTGCATCCCCATGGCAAAGAGCAGACCACCTGCAAAATATTCTGTGCGGGCAATTGAATGGTCGAATGTATACCCAAAAGCGCCAGCCTGCAGCAAGATCAGTACTTCGATGCTCATGGGCAGTGTATACGCATATGTTTTATTCCGCCCGGCCTTAGCGATCAGGAAGCTGGTAAAGAAAGCGCCCGCCAGGAAAAGCAATAACCACAATATTACCATACGTGCTGCCCGCCATTGGCCGATGGCCAGCTGCTGGGCTAAAAGGGCGGCATGGCCGGTCACGTTGGTGGTAAGCACTGCAAACGCCAGGAAACCTGCCCCGTTTACCATGCCGGCAGTCAGGCACAACAGCACTGCCAGCTGCAGATTATGGCGATACGTTCTTCTTTGGCCCCGGTGACGTAGCATAGCTCCTTTAAGGTTTGATCCACATTTTTAAAAGGAAATCTGTCGATGCGTCTACCAGCTGAAAACCAGGCGGTATCTCATCTTCCAGGCTGTGGAAGGTGACCAGCCGGGTGCCGCCTGGTTTATTGAGCAGGGCCTTGTACAGGTAACGGCAGTAGTAGTGATACAGGCTGGTGGAATAATCGATCTTACGATCGATCCGGTCGTTGTCATCCAGGTTTTCGTAAAAGGCGTTATAAAAATAGAAGTGGTCGTACTCATCCAGCTTCAGCTGTGTGAAATTGCCGTACAGGAATGTGGCATTCATGGTCTGGGTGGCTTCTTTTGCTGCGCTGGCATAATTACAGAGATCCTGGCGCTGTTCAATGCCGTAAAATGATACTTCAGGATAGAAATGCGCACCAATCAGGCAAAATTTACCGACTCCGCTGCCGATATCCAGGATCTTCTTTCCCGGCTCCTCCGCCAGGAAGGCTGCCGCCTTCTTAGCCACTCCCATAGGTGTCCAGTGCCGTCTTGACAGCCGCTGGATCTGCTCAGGGTACAGCCAGTCGAAGGCACTGTCAGAAGTATAGCAGCCTGGTGTTGATATTTTCATGCTACAAAGCTACCTTTGATTATCATAGAACGCGCTGCAATTTTTCAATTAAAAAACTGCAGAAAATCAATTTCCCAAAGGCCACTATTAGCATTTGCAATATGAGCATAGCCGGCATCTTTCCGATAGATAAATGGAATTTTAAGTCGCAGTCCATTCTGACGACCCTTCCCGCAGAAGATTACCATCGCCTTTGCGCCCACATGAGCATCCAGCAATACGATAAGGGAACCGTACTTTTCCGTGAAGGGACCATGCCCTCAGGCATATTTTTCATTAAAAAGGGAAAAGTAAAAAAATACCTGGCCGACCGGGACGGGAAGGAACAGATCATTTACGTAGCCAATTCAGGAGAACTGATTGGCTACCACGCCATACTGGACGAAGGACGCTATCCGGACTCCGCCGCCACCCTGGAGGCCAGCGAGGTGGCCTTCATACCCAAAGAGGATTTCCTGGAAACACTGGCGCAATCACCCGTGCTTTCACAACGGCTGCTTAAAATGCTGAGCCATGAGTTCACCGTTCTGTCCAATAGTATTTCTGTATTTGCACACAGGTCTGTAAAAGAAAGGCTGGCCATCGCCCTCATCGTGCTGCGGGAAAAATTCAAAGAGGGCGCCTCGCCGGGAGGCCCGGTAGTACTGGAGATCTCCCGGAGTGACCTGGGCAGTATGACAGGTACGGGCAAGGAAAATGTAGTACGCTTCCTGAAAGAGTTCAAAGAGGAAGGTATACTGGATACGAAAGGCAGAAAAATATTCATTTATGATGTAGGGAAGCTGATCAGCCTTTCAGGTATGAGCCATGTAAAGTAACGCAGCTTATCAATTATTTGCTGCTATTCGTGTATCAGCCCAGCCATATAGCAGAAAATTTGCTTATTTTAAGCAAGATACTGGTCGTATGGAGAGAACCACCCAAAACTGGCTGTTTAAGTATAAGCTTTATCATATCCCTTTCTGGTGCCTTTACCATTACCTGTGGTGGACGGTAGCCCTGGGCAATCCCCTGAAGGCGGCAGATTCCATATTGTTCTCCGTAGGGGCTGTCAAATACGGCTTTTATGTTGTTTTCCAGGCCATCACCGTTTATTTCAACCTGTATTTCCTGATGCCCCGTTACCTGGAAAAGAACCGGTTCACGCTGTATATCATCACCCTGCTGATCACCATCCTCTGCGGCGCTTTGCTGATCGTTCCGGGATACTATGCGGTTGCCCTGCTGTCTCATGGTACCGTGCAGGAAGTCTACGGTAAGGATGCCTGCTTCTTCGGCTTCTTTGGTAATGCGCTCCCTTCTACCGTGGCCAGCATGACCCTGGCCATGAGCATCAAATTGAGCAAGAATTGGATCCAGACCAAAAGAAGACAGCAGCTTTTGGAAAAAGAGAAACTGGAAACAGAGCTGCAATTCCTGAAGTACCAGTTCAACCCGCACTTCCTGTTCAATACCATCAACTCTATATTTTTCCTCATTCATAAGAACCCTGATATGGCTTCGGCCTCACTGGCCAAGTTCTCAGAACTGCTGCGCTACCAGCTGTATGAATGCAATGATATCCAGATCCCTTTAAGCAAAGAGATCGCTTACCTGGAAAATTTTATTGAACTGGAAAAGCTGCGGCGCAACGATGACATTGAAGTGGATTTCCAGGCAGCGCTGCAATACAACAGTCACCTGGGCATTGCGCCGTTTATACTCATGACCTTTGTGGAGAATGCCTTTAAGCACGTATCTACCGACAGCGACCGGACCAACCGGATCAAGATCTCACTGGAACTGAATGAACAGCTGCTGCATTTCGAGATCATCAACAGCACAGCGGCTGCCGCACATAAAGATGTGGTGAGCTATGGAGGGATAGGCCTGCCTAATGTACAACGCAGGCTGGACCTGATCTATCCCGGACAATACCAGCTGGATATACAACATGATCATCACCGCTTTGCCGTTACACTGCAGCTGCAGCTGTCTGAACTCGTGATGGCGCCGCCCGCGGCAGCGCTGGCCTGATTTAAAGCTTATACCATGTTAAACTGTGTAATTATAGACGATGAGCCATTAGCCAGGGAAGGAATGGCGAACTATGTAAAGGAGATCGATTTCCTGCAGCTCAGCGGCACCTGCGTGAACCCGGTAGAGCTGGTGCAGCTGCTGGACAGGCAGCCGGTAGACCTGATCTTCCTGGACATCCAGATGCCTAAAATGGACGGCATCGAATACCTGAAGATCACGCCCAAACCGCCCATGGTGATCATCACCACGGCATTCCCCAGCTATGCGCTGGAAAGCTTCCAGCTGAATGTACTGGATTACCTGCTGAAGCCTATTACCTTTGATCGCTTCTTTAAAGCAGCCAACAAAGCGAAAGACTATCACCAGCTGATCACCAAAGCAGCAAACGATAAAACGGCTGCAGGCTACTTCTTTATCAAATGCGGGAACAAATACGAGAAGATCTATTTTTCCGACATCCTCTATATACAAGGCCAGCAGAACTATGTAACCATCTACACGCATAAAAGCAAGTACATGACGCTGCTGAACCTGAAGGACCTGGAGGAAAACCTGGACAGCCGCTCCTTCATCCGCGTGCACAAATCCTACATCGTAGCCATCGATAAGATAGATAGTATTGAAGGCAACGAAATCTTCATACAATCTTACCGTATCCCTATCAGCCGGAATTACCGGGAGCATGTGCTGCAGCAGGTAGTGAGCAGTAAGTTATGGGACCGTACCTAAAAAGTAAAAGCGTTACCCGCAGGCAACGCTTCTATAACAATTGTAAGTCTAAAATAAAGCCTAGAGAAATTTCAAAACCTCTGCGCCAATCGCCTCAGTACCCAGGATCTTATCTGCAGGGGTAGACTGATCTGCAATATCCCTGGTGCGGAAACCAGCCTTCAGCACTTTATCTACCGCATTGATCACCGCTTCTGATTCAGCTTTCATGCCAAAAGAAATATCCAGCAGCAGCGCAGCAGAAAGAATAGAAGCCAGCGGGTTGGCTACTCCTTTACCGGTGATATCGTGTGCAGAACCATGGATAGGTTCGTACACGCCTGTACCATCGCCGATGGAAGCGGAGGCCAGCATACCCATAGAACCGGCTATCTGGGAAGCTTCATCGGTGAGGATATCGCCGAAGAGATTAGCTGTTACCACCACGTCAAAACGGCGCGGGTCTTTGATCAGCAGCATGGCGGTAGCGTCTACAAACTGGTGCTCTACTTCAACATCCGGGTATTCCAGCGCTACTTTCTGCACTACTTCCCTCCACAGCCTGGATGTTTCTATTACGTTTGCTTTGTCTACAGAGCAGAGCTTTTTCCTGCGCGTTCTGGCGGCTTCGAATGCTTTGCGGGCAATGCGCTCAACTTCAAAGCGGCTGTATTCTGCAATATCAAAAGCAGTATCGCCATCGTTCTTCCTGCCTTTTTCGCCGAAGTAGATATCGCCGGTCAGTTCACGGAAGAAGAGGATGTCTGCGCCTTTCAGAATTTCCGGCTTGATGCTGGAAGCGCCCAGCAGCTCATCAAACAGCTTGATGGGACGCAGGTTGGCATACAGGCCCAGTTCTTTGCGCATTTTCAGCAGGCCTTGTTCCGGCCTTACTTTGGCGCTTGGGTCATTATCATATTTGGGATGGCCTACCGCGCCAAAGAGTACGGCGTCTGATTTGCGCATCTTCTCCAATGATTCGTCGGGCAAAGGGTTGCCGGTTGCTTCAATGGCCACGTGCCCGATCAGCGCTTCATCATACGTGAAGGTATGACCGAATTTAGCGGCTATCTTATCCAATACCTGCTTGCCCACTGCAGTCACTTCCTGCCCTATTCCATCGCCTGGAACAATTAAAATGTGTTTGCTTGCCATGCTGTTGTTTGTTGAAATAAAAAAAATGTATGCACTTGCCCCTGTTATATCAGGTTCAGCATTTTTTGCGTTGCCTTGATGGCGGATACCGTCTGATCGCTATCGAGCCCCCTGGTTTTGAACTCCCGGTTATTATAGCTCCAGGTAATCACTGTTTCACACAGGGCGTCGCTCTTACCGCCGGGAGGGATCCGCACAGCGTAGTCTGTAAGCCCGGGCAGGTCCTGCTTCCGTTTCTTGTACACTTTCTTCAGCGCATTCATGAAAGCGTCGTATTGTCCGTCGCCCTGGGAATGCTCTTCAAACACCTCTCCGTTTACGGAGATGCGCAGTGTTACGGAAGGCTTCAGGTTCTTTGAATGAGTGAGCACATAGTTTTCTATGCGCACCTTTTCAGAGATGGTATTACTGTCCAGTATATCAGAGATGATATAGGGCAGATCGGCCTGTGTAACCACTTCTTTGCGGTCGCCCAGCTCGATGATGCGCTGGGTCACCTTTTTCAGGTCGGTATCTGAGAGTTGGATGCCCAGCTGCTGCAGGTTGTTTTCTATATTGGCTTTGCCGCTGGTTTTACCCAGGGCATATTTGCGCTGACGCCCGAAGCGTTCGGGCATCAGGTCACTGAAGTAAAGCTTGTTCTTTTTGTCGCCATCTGCATGGATGCCGGCTGTTTGCGTGAACACATTCTCGCCCACCACCGGTTTGTTCACCGGTATGCGGAAGCCGGAGAAAGTTTCCACCAGTTTGCTTACGCTGTATAAAGACGCTTCTGCCACAGCGGTCTTCACCTCGGGCATGAAATCGTTCAATACAGCTATGGCGCTGGCCAGGGGCGCGTTACCGGCCCTTTCTCCCATCCCGTTGATGGTAAGATGGATGCCATGCGCACCGGCTTTTACGCCTTCCAGCACGTTGGCGGTGCCCAGGTCGTAATCGTTGTGCGCATGAAAATCAAAGTGTGTTTTAGGATAGCGTGCTACGATAGCAGAGATATACTCATATGCTTCTGATGGCACCAGTACGCCTAAAGTGTCTGGCAGCATCACCCTTTTTACGGGCTGCTGCTGTAAGAAATCGAGGAACTGGAAAACATAGTCCCGGGAATGGCGCATACCATTGCTCCAGTCTTCCAGGTAGATATTACATTCCAGTCCCTTTTTCTTTGCCAGCGCCAGCACGGCGGCAACGTCCCCGAAATGCTGTTCCGGCTTTTTCTTCAGCTGGTGAGTAAGGTGATTGAGAGAACCTTTGGTGAGCAGGTTCATTACCTTGGCGCCCGCCTGCTGCATCCATTGTACAGAAACATCCCCGTCCACAAATGTCAGCACCTCTACCCTGTTCAGGAGCCCATTGGCCTTTGCCCATTTGGTAATGGCCTTTACTGCAGCTAATTCACCATCGGAAACGCGGGCAGAAGCCACTTCAATGCGGTCTACCTTTACTTCGGTCAACAACAGCTGGGCAATGGTCAATTTTTCGGAAGGTGAGAAAGACACGCCATTGGTCTGCTCACCGTCGCGAAGGGTGGTATCCATTATCTCTACATATCTCTGTGCCACGGACATAATACTTCGGGGGGTGTTATTAATAGATGCTCTTTGCAGCGAATGCCTGGATATCTGATTTCATCGCCTGCAGATAGTCGATATCATCATAACCGTTCATCAGGTTATGTTTTTTGTAGCCGTTGATCTCAAAGGATTCGCTTTCTCCTGTAGCCAGGATGGTAATGCGCTGCGCTTCGAGGTTCACTTCCAGTTCTGCCTTGGGATCTGCTTCTATAGCGGTGAAGATCTTGTCGAGGAACTCGGCGCTGATCTGTACGGGCAGGATGCCGATGTTCAGGGAGTTGTTCTTGAAGATGTCTGCAAAGAAGCTGGACACCACGCAACGGAAACCGTAGTCGTAGATGGCCCAGGCCGCGTGCTCACGGCTGCTGCCGCTGCCGAAGTTCTTACCGCCTACCAGGATCTTGCCGGAGTAGATGGGATTGTTCAGCACGAAGTCTTTTTTAGGGCTGCCATCTGACTCGTAACGCCAGTCGCGGAACAGGTTATCGCCAAATCCTTTACGTTCGGTTGCTTTCAAAAAACGGGCAGGAATGATCTGGTCGGTATCCACGTTCTCGATAGGCATAGGTACCGCAGTGCTCCTCAGTATAGTGAATTTATCGTAAGCCATTTTTGTATAGTATCGTTTATAATTTTAAAAAGTGAATTACTCCGCCATCAGCGCCCTGGGGTCAGTTACCACCCCTGTTACGGCGGCTGCAGCAGCTACCAGCGGGCTGGCCAGCAAAGTTCTTGCGCCGGGCCCCTGTCTGCCTTCAAAGTTGCGGTTGCTGGTGCTCACGGCATATTTACCGGCAGGGATCTTATCGTCATTCATGGCCAGGCAGGCAGAACATCCGGGCTGGCGCAGCTGGAAGCCGGCTTCGGTGAGGATGTCCAGGATGCCTTCATCCCTGATCTGCTGTTCTACGATATGTGATCCGGGAACGATCCATGCTGTTACGTGATCCGCTTTTTTACGGCCTTTTACGATGGAGGCAAAGGCACGGAAATCTTCGATGCGGCCGTTGGTACAGCTGCCGATAAATACGTAATCCACTTTTTTACCCAGCATCTCGTCCTGCTCATGGAAGCCCATGTAATTGAGCGACTTTTCATAGCTGGCCTTGCTGCCGCCAGCTTCTGCAGCAACAGGGATATGTTTAGTAATGCCCATACCCATGCCCGGGTTGGTACCGTAGGTGATCATGGGCTCAATATCGGCGGCGTTGTATTCGTATTCCATATCAAATACAGCGCCTTCTTCTGTTTTCAATGTTTTCCAGTAAGCCAGTGCTTTGTCCCAGGCTTCGCCTTTGGGTGCTTTCTCCCTGCCTTTGATATAAGCAAAGGTGGTTTCGTCAGGGGCGATCATACCGCCGCGGGCGCCCATCTCGATGCTCATGTTACAAACGGTCATACGGCCTTCCATGCTCATGTTCTCGAATACTTCACCTGCAAACTCGATAAAGTAACCGGTAGCGCCTGCTGCGGTCAGCTTTGAGATGATGTAAAGCACCACGTCTTTGGGCAGCACGCCCTTACCCAGTTTGCCGTTCACCTTGATACGCATTTTCTTCGGCTTAGGCTGCATGATACATTGAGAGGAAAGCACCATTTCCACTTCAGAAGTGCCTATACCGAATGCGATAGCGCCAAAAGCGCCGTGGGTGGAGGTGTGAGAGTCGCCGCAAACGATGGTCATCCCCGGCAGGGTGATCCCGTTCTCGGGGCCTACCACGTGCACGATACCGTTCTTGGGATTACCCAGGCCCCAGTGGGAGATGCCATATTTGGCAGAATTGGTTTCCAGCGCTTTCAGCTGGTTGGCAGAAAGCGGATCCTGCACGGGCAGGTGCTGGTTTATAGTCGGTGTATTATGATCTGCTGTAGCAAATGTTTTTTCGGAGAACATCACTTTCAGTCCCCGGTTCTCCAGTCCCAGGAATGCCACCGGGCTGGTCACTTCATGAATAAAATGCCTGTCGATAAAGAACACATCAGGACCGTCTTCTATCTTCCTGACCACGTGGGAATCCCATACTTTGTCAAATAATGTAGCGGGTGCTTTACTCATTTTTCATAATTTAAAAGGTAACAGCAAAATTCTTAAAATATATCCACAATTTTTGATCTTTTTTCACAAATCCTCTAAATAGGGACAGTTGTCAGTTGTACGTCGTCAGTTGTCAGGTGAAAGGTAAGACCTAAGCCTAACTACCTGATAACTTACAACTTACAACTGACAACTTACAACTGACAACTTACAACTATAGCCGGTGACTAAACATCAAAGCCAGCAGCGCGCCAGTGAGCGTGTTCAGGAAATTTACCCCATCATTGCCGATATAATGCTTTCGCTCCAGCGAAGCCCCCAGCAAGGAATCTGCCAGGTTGCCCAGGATCCCGGCCAGGGTGATAAAAAGGACGGCTGTTCCAACACCAGCAATGGCCGCGTGGATCAGCGCTATCAGCAAAGCGCCTGCAGCGCCCAGCAATGTTCCTTCCAGGCTAACAACGCCATCCAGTCCGCGGGGCTCCTTCTTAAAAGTGAGGATGTTGTAGGTATTACGGCCGTATACCATGCCCAGTTCAGAAGACAAGGTGTCGGCAGTGGCAGCTGCCAGGCTGGCGGCCAGCATCATGGTATAGGTAGCTGTAGCGGCCGGGTTAATTAATGCCAGCAGGGACAGCAGCGCAGCCATACCGCCATTGGCCAGTACCTGTCCGGCGTTTCGTGCTTCGGGATGCACCCCTTCCGGCTGCAGTCTTGCTTTCAACTCTTTACGATGGGAGGTGGCCAGCGTACCCAGGATAAAAAAGGCTGCCAGCAATATGATACCGGCGTGACCGGTACCCGCAAATACCAGGAGGCCGGTGAATACAGCAGTGATCCCGCCGCCGAGGGTCAGTTTCCGCGCCCGAACGCTGACTACAGCTACGATGACCAACAGCGTCAATATTATTAAATAAGATCCAAGCAATATGCTCATTTCACGTTCTTTTTATATACCATTTCCATTGTGCCGCTTGCGATGGTGACTTCCTGTTTTTCGCGGTTAAACACGATCCTGGCAAAGTCGCCTTTTAACATAAATACATCTTTACTTACCGGGAGCAATTCCCTGGGAACAGCCGTTTTATCCCTGGCCCAAAGCAGCTTACCATCTTTGCTGCTAACGATCACCGGCCTGGCCAGGGTATTTGTATATACGCCGCTGTAGGCATCCAGCAGCTCCTGCGGCGGGCGGATAGTGGCATCCGGCTTTAATTCTTTTTTAGGGATCTCCTTAATATATTCCTTCATGAATGCCTTCACCCTGTCATGTGGCAAGGCGTATGCTGTGTTTCCATAGATGCCTTCCATGGTTTGTGCAGCCGTCATGGCGTTGATGATCGCCTCTTCCGTGCTTTGAATGGTAGCCTCGAACAAGGGGTCTATCCATTCATTGGGTAATTGCTGTACCGTACTTACACTATCTGCGACATAGGCTTTTTCATTAGCCGTAGAAAACGCCAGGAAGATATCGCCGGAGGTATTATGGCCCTTCCCTCCTGTGAGCCCAATGCCAATAGGCACGCGCTGGGCTATACGTTTTAACTGGTGTGGCAGCAAAGGTGCATCCGTTGCGATCACCACAATGATAGAGCCCGTGCCAGGCGTGTAATTATCCGGTCCGCCGTAAAAGCGGTAAGGTAAAGTATCCCTTAGTAATTTGCCTACCGGCACGCCTGTAATGGTCAGGTCTTTTTTAGCACCGAAGTTGGACTGTACCAGGGCGCCGACGGTATACTTTTTCCCGGCAATGTTCACTATTCTTGAAGCGGTGCCTGTGCCGCCTTTAAAGCCCAGGCACATCATGCCGGTGCCGCCGCCTACATTGCCCTCTGCAATGGGGCCGCTTTTAGCGCTGTCCAACGCGGCAAATACATGTTCCTCCTTTACGTGGAAGCCCAGTATATCATTCAGCATACCGTCGTAGGTTTCTGCCACTACGGGCAGTCCCCACCACAGCTCATTCTCTTTAAACCATTTGCGGGTGGCCACCCATTTCAGCACCGCATCCCTGGTAAGGCCCACACTATTGGTATTGGTGATCATCACCGGCGTTTCCAGGAAACCGGATTCTTCCAGCCAGGTGGTGCCGGTCATCTCGCCATTACCATTCAGCGTATACCAGGCTGCATATACAGGATTATGGCGGTTACCTCTCGGCAGTATAGCGGTAACGCCTGTACGTACTGCCCTGGCGCCGTCGCCTTTTACGATAGTGCTGTAGCCTACTTCTACGCCGGCTACGTCTGTAATGGCATTATAAGCACCGGGCTGCCCTTCGAAAGGGATGCCCAGGTCGCGCGCCCTTTCTTTTTGCTGGGAACGTACAGGGCCAACAATGATCAGCAGGAGCATCACAAGATAATATTTCATATGGATGAGGCATTAATTCCATTAAATCTATTAATTTAACGCCAAGATACAACACATCTTAACGCTAGATGAACGCACACTCGCCAGGCTCTTTTCACAAGCAAATTACTGCCGCCGGTATTCTGATTGCTATCGGCATCGTATTCGGAGACATCGGTACCTCTCCCCTATACACCTTGAATGCTGTTTTTCATGGCAGGGTCATTACGGAAGATGTAGCCCTGGGTTCCCTGTCTGCTATCTTCTGGACACTCTTTTTCCAGACCACCCTTAAATATGTGATCATCACGCTGCAGGCTGATAATAAGGGAGAGGGCGGTATCCTTTCTCTATACGCGCTGATACGCCGGTACTGGGGCCGCTGGCTGCTGTTCCCTGCCATGGCAGGCGCAGCTTTCCTTATGGCGGATGGGATCATTACACCGCCTATATCCGTGGCCTCTGCCATAGAAGGCCTGCAAAAGGTGAACCCGCATATTGAGACCGTTCCTATTATTATCGCGATCCTGATCGGGTTATTCGTTTTCCAGCAGTTTGGTACAGACAAGATCGGTAAGATCTTTGGTCCGGTGATGCTGATATGGTTCACTTTCATCGGCGTACTGGGGCTCATGGCCATGAGCCATTATCCCGGTGTGCTGAAAGCGCTGAACCCGAAATATGCTTACATCATGCTCAGCGATTCACCATCGCATTTCTGGCTGCTGGGCAGCATCTTCCTTTGTACTACGGGTGCAGAAGCGCTGTACAGCGATATGGGCCATTGCGGCAGAAATAACATCCGGATAAGCTGGATCTATGTAAAGCTGACGCTGATCCTGAGCTATGCGGGCCAGACCGCCTGGCTGTTGCAGCACACCGGTGAGCAGCTGGGTAATGTAAGTCCCTTTTATCATATTGTGCCGGATGCTATTTACATGCCTTCTCTTATCATCGCCACACTGGCTACCATTATTGCCAGCCAGGCGCTGATCAGCGGCTGCTTTACTTTGATCAATGAAGCCATCCGCCTGGACATCTGGCCGCGTCACCGGGTATTATTTCCAGGCAATATGAAAGGGCAGATCTATATCCCTTTTATCAACTGGTTGCTGATGGCGGGTTGTGTGGGCATGGTGCTGCATTTCCGCGAATCTACCCGCATGGAAGCCGCCTTTGGACTGAGCGTAACCCTAACCATGCTGATGAGCACCATCCTGATCAACTTTTACCTGCACGCCAAAAGAGTGCATTGGGCCTGGGTGGTCTTGGTAACCGGCCTGTTCCTGGTAATCGAGCTGTCTTTCCTGGCGGCCAACCTGCAGAAAGTAAAAGAAGGGGGCTGGATCACGCTGATCATAGGCGCTGCATTGTTCGGGATCATGTTTATTTGGTATAAGGGAAGAAAGATCAAAAAAGGACTGGTAAAACTGGTGCCGGTAAGTAATTATATCCCTTTATTGAAGCAGCTGAGCGCAGACGAAAAGATCTCTAAATACGCTACCAACCTGGTGTACCTCACTGGCCTGGGTAGCACCCGGAACATAGAAAAAACAGCGATCGATTCTATCCTGTCCAGGTCTCCCAAACGGGCAGACGTCTACTGGTTTGTACATGTAAACGTACTGGATGAGCCTTATGCGCTCAGCTATCATGTAGACACCATCGTAAAAAATGATGTTTACTTTGTTACGTTTAACCTGGGCTTCCGCATAGAACCGCGTATCGATTATTATTTCAGGCTGGTGGTGAAGGAGCTGGTAAAGACGGGTGAAGTGGACGTGTCTGAAAGATATGAGCAATGTTACCAGGAAAGCACCATCGGCGATCTGCGCTTCCTGGTGATGGATTCCTTCCTTTCTTTTGAGAATGAAATGTCTTTCTGGAATAATATCGTGATGAAGAGTTATTTCACGCTTAAGCTATTAAGCGTGAAGGAGTCTGTGAACTTTGGGCTAGACCCCAGCAATGTCACTATCGAGAAATACCCGATAGTGGTAATGCCGGTAGAACATCCGCCAATGGTACGGCAGCTATAATGTGTCCATCATCAGTTTAAGGCGGAACAGGCGGCTCTGGCCTTTGTCATTATCTGCCACCAGGTGGAGGAGTAGCTCATTGGGCTGTGTTGTTTCTATACAAATGCCTTCGATCTTCTCACCTTTAAAAGCAGTATCAACTTGCGGCAGGTTGATCAAAGCATCCAGGGCTAAACCGGTTTGTTTTATCTTTTGGCTGATGTTATTCACCCAGGCAATGTAGCTGTCGCCGATAGCTCCATCGTCGTAGGCGTTAGCGGTAGCCTCGCTGCTGAGCGTAAACAGTAAAGTATCGGATAATGGCTCGTAACACAATTCTGAAACGCCCAGGAAACCGTTCATATCCGCTGTCAACACTAGTGGCAGTACGGAAAGCGGAACATCACTTTGCCGGAGCCAGTAATCTTTCCCGGTAATAATGAGATGATTCTCAGGATAGGTATTATTCCCACGGTTGGCCAGTATCAGCTGCTCTCCTGCGAGCGTTGCTCCTTCAATATTTACTTCTTTGATGCCGGCGCTTCTCAGGCGTTCTGTAAATACAGCGGTATCAAATCTTGAAAGATGGCCATCGGACCGCTGCAAAGGGACCAGCATCACCTGTTCCCTTTCTTTGCGGGAAGCAGACCCGATGGCCAGCAAATGCGCTTGCCGCTGTATATCCATTATTACAGCTGTCTCAAAATCAGTTTTCTGTGCCTTGGGGATCCGCTTTTCCGGGTGCTCAAAAAGCGGGATATCGCCTGCTTCCCGGTAATCCCGGTCAAGCACGGCGATGTTGCGGGCATCATCTCCTACCAGGTAAAACTTCCCGTCATAATAACTGATAGCAGACCCGGAAGGATAGCCGGGCAGCAACACGGAATTGAGCAATATAATACGAGGCTTTGCCTGCTGCATTCTTCAGGCGTCTATGGCATCATACACGATCACTTTCTCCCACAGGTGGCTGTAGTTCTTGATGAACTCCAGGTGAATGGGGTGCGACTGATAAGTGGCCTGTCCGGCAAGATCTTCGAAGAACATCAGCTCAGACACACCCCAGCTGTTATCTACCACATCCCTTTTCTCAGTGCTTGCTACTATGCCTACACGCAATTCTTTTACGGTAGGTATCCTGGAGAGTGTTTTTACGCCTTCTACCAGTTTGTTACGATCTTCTACCGAACCGGGATTCTTCAGCCAGAAAAACACATGGTGTATCACCGGATATTTATTGCCTTTCACCGGCAGCGGCATTGCTGCAGCAGCAGTGCCGGCGGCAAGGGCGGCAGCAGTGCCCAGGAATCTACGTCTGTTGGATTTTTGCATAATTGTTAATAGTTACGCATAAAAATATTAATTTTTAGGGGATGAAGGATATTAAATTCAGCTCCCGGGAGATCACCGTGGCCATCTTCGCAGCCATCACCAGCTTTGCCGCCTATACCAGCATCTTTGCTTTCCGCAAGGCTTTTAATGTAGCACCCTATGCGGGCTATACTGTACTGGGTATGGATTACAAGGTAGTACTGGTGGTGACCCAGGTATTTGGTTATATGCTGAGTAAGTTCTACGGCATCCGCTTTATTTCAGAGATGAAACGCATGGGCCGCGGACAACTCATCCTGCTCCTGGTAGGCATTGCCTGGATGGCATGGCTGTTGTTTGCCCTGCTGCCTGCGCCGTATAATTTCTGGTGCCTGCTGCTGAACGGCTTTCCTTTGGGCATGCTCTGGGGCGTACTGTTCTCTTATGTAGAAGGCAGAAGGACCACAGACCTGATCAGCGCAGCATTGGCAGTAAGCTTCATCTTTGCCTCGGGACTGGCAAAATCCACTGCGCAATGGGTGATGAACGGCTGGCAGGTCAGCGAATACTGGATGCCCTTTGTGGTAGGCTGTATCTTTATACCACCACTTTTGCTCTTTGTATATCTCCTGGAAAAAATCCCTCCACCCAATGCAGCAGATAAAGCGCAACGCATGGAGCGATTGCCTATGTCGCGCGAACAACGCCGGGCGCTGCTGGCCGGCTTCCTGCCCGGCATTTTATCATTGGTAGTGATCTATGTATTGGTCACCATTCTCCGCGAAGTGCGCGACAGCTTCATGGCAGATATGTGGCGGGAATCCGGTGAGGTGTTCAACGCCGGTGTATTTGCCAGCACAGAAACCATCATCACGGTGATCATCCTAATATTGATCGCTGCCATGATGCTCTTGCGCAATAATTTCCGCGCCTTTATGCTGGCGCAGGTGATCATGCTGCTGGGCTTTGTTATTTCCCTTGTGATTACTTTACTGTACATGCAGCAGCTGACATCCCTATATAGCTGGATGTTGCTGGTAGGTCTGGGGCTGTACATGGTATACATTCCTTTTAACAGCATCCTGTTTGACCGCTTTATCGCAGCTTTCCGCTTTGCGGGCAATGTGGGTTTCCTGATCTACCTGGCAGACTCCTTTGGTTACCTGGGCAGTGTGGGGGTATTGCTGATCAAAACCATATTGAAAGTGGAAGCCAATTGGCTGCAGTTTTACCAGCAGCTGGTGCTGGTGAGCGGCATCGTAGGACTAACAGGTACTATTATTTCACTGTTGTATTTCAGGCGGAAATATGCGCTTTCCGGAATGCCGTCGGGCTCAGCCCCTTCTGTTTCCTGAAGAATTTATTAAGATGGCTCTCATCCGTAAAACCCAGCTCCTGGACAATCTCACCCATGCGCATATCGCTGTGCAAGAGGCGGTGCTCGACCATCTTTAAGCGATAGTTGTTGATATACTGCTGCATGGTCTCGTTGGTATGCCGCTTAAAATAGCGTCCCAAATAAGATTCAGACACGCCGAAACGCCGGCTGATCTCCTCCGTACGGATTTTCTCCGGGTCATAGATATTGTTCTGGATGTACTGCAATATATCCATCGCTTTTTCTTCTGTGCCCGCCTCCACTTTCTCGGGCAGGTATTTCGCAATGTTACGGGCCACTACCACGATCAGCGTATTTACCAGGTGCTGCACCAGCTCTTTATTATACAGGTCCCGCTGCGCATACTCCCGCGCAATGGCTTCAATGATGGGCCTTGCAAGGGTTTTGTCCAGCTGGTTTTTCAGTATACAGCCCGGCTGGTGATTGGCATGCTGCAAGATGAACTCCAGGCGCTGAATATTATCCGTATGAATACTTTTAGAGCGGATATAGATGTTGTTAAAGCGCAGGAAAAAGAAGGATGTGGTGCTTTCTATCTCAAAAGAATGGCAGTCATCTGGCGTGATCAGGAACATATGGTCCGCGTGATACCTGAATTTATTCTTGTTAATACATTGCATGCCCGTGCCTGACAATATATACACCAGCTCAAAGAAACTGTGCTTGTGCTCCTGCTGGGGACATTCATCCAGTGTTTTAAACACGAGGGAAAAAGGCTCATGTAGATTTTCTTGCCGCATGCCCCAAATATACCAATAAAACGAAAAGTTGTACCAGTAATAAAGGACATTCCCGGTATAATTTTACCATACAAACATTACAGCAACATGAAAGCGATCACTATCAGCCAGTTTGGCGAACCGGAAGTATTACAACAGGTAAGCCTGCCTGTCCCGGAAATAAAAGACGATGAAGTATTGGTACAGGTAAAAGCCATCAGCATCAACCCAGTTGATATTAAGACCCGCCTGGGCAAAGGCATGGCCGGCCGTTTGAAAGATATTGCACCACTGATCCTGGGCTGGGATATTTCAGGAGTAGTAACAGCTATTGGAGCGGCAGTGAGCGCCTTTAAACCGGGCGATGAAGTATTCGGGATGGTCAATTTCCCCGGGCATGGTAAAGCCTATGCGGAGTATGTGGCAGCACCGGCCTCCCACCTTGCCCTTAAACCTGTGAATATCTCTCATGAGGAAGCTGCCGCTGCTACCCTGGCTGCGCTTACGGCCTGGCAGGCGTTGGTAAAGCATGCGAATATTCAGGCAGGCAGTAAAGTACTGATCCATGCAGCAGCGGGTGGTGTAGGCCACTTTGCAGTACAGATCGCAAAATGGCTGGGCGCCCATGTAACGGGAACTTCCTCCGCCGCCAACCGCGACTTTGTACTCAGCATGGGTGCCGATGAACACATCGATTACAAAGCACAGGCTTTTGAAAAGGTAGCATCCGGTATGGACTTCGTGCTGGACGCCATCGGTGGGGATATGATAGACCGCTCGCTGGAAGTGATCAAACCCGGCGGCACACTGATCAGCATTCCCAGCGGGCTGAATGAAGCGGTAACAGAAAAGGCGAAAGCCAAAGGCATTAATGGCTATTTTATACTGGTAGCATCTGATGGAACAGATATGCAGCGGCTGGCAGAACTACTGGCAGATAGCCGCCTGAAAGCGCATGTTTCCAAAGTATTTGCTTTTGAGGAGATGGCCGCTGCCCATGCGCAGATAGCTTCCGGCAGAACGGTAGGCAAAATAGCCATAAGGGTATAAACAAGAGAGCCGTCCGTCCGCCGGCTGGCGGAAGGGCGGCTCCATTTGTTTTATCAGATTACAATTTGACAAACTTCTTCCTGATCAGCTTCTCTCCATCATAGAATTCCACCACATAGGTGCCTGCCGCTAAGCTGCTTACATCCAGGGTGCCTGTTGCAGAGCGCAGCTGGGTGGTCTGCGAAGTACTGATGTTGGTGACCTTGTAGATACCGTTGTTCTTCGGGTTACCCACTTTCAGCGTATTGTTCGCCGGGTTGGGATACAATTTCACAATGCTTGTTGTGGCGTGAGCAGCGTTCACGCCGGTGCTGAACTCCATCCAGTTCAGGTTCCAGTCGGAAGCGCCTGCATATACGCGCAGTGTTTGTTCGCCTGCAGCCAGTGTAACCGTAGCCGTGAGCGTGATCCATGACTGCCATCCGCCGGTTGCGGGAACAATCTCAGATGCCAGTATATTCTCACCGGAACGCAGCTGTATTTGTCCGCCGCCAGGATTGCTGGCTACCCTGAAGGCAACTGTATAAGTACCTGCAGCAGTCACATTCACATGATAGTCCATCCAGTCGCCGGTATTCACCCAGCCTACATTTTGTCCGCCGCCGGTATCGCCCGTACCTTCCGTTCCGATGCCTGACATCGCATCATAATCTTCTGCTTCGATACGGCCGGGAATTGTTTTCAGGGCCGGTATAGCGTTTACTACGATGGGCACAGCAGCAGAGGTGGTGACCAGTCCCTGGTTATCGGTGGCTTTGGCGGTCAGTGAGTAGTTACCTACGCCAACGCCGATCCAGGTGTATTCATAAGGGCTGGTAGTATCTTCTCCCAGTCTGGTAGCGCCCTGGAAGAACTCCACTTTGCGGATGGGGCCATCAGCATCTGTTGCGTTGGCCTTGATCACGATATCTGCATTATCAAAGAATGCGGCATTATTGGCGGGCGATGTAATGTTCACCTGTGGGGCGCTGCCGCCACTGCCCGCTATAGCGAAGGTTAAATAGTTGATATTAAGATCTGCCGCATCCATGACGATGCGCAGTGTTTTCATCCCTGTGGTCAGGGCAGGTGTATTTACTGCAACGGTTTGCCATCCCTGGAAGCCGCCTGTAACGGGAACGGCTATGGTACCGGAAATGTTCTGTCCGTCCAGTTCAATATGGAAGGTCTTGTTTGCATACGGTGTAGCCACCCTGGCCTGTATGGTATAGACACCGGCCTGTGTTACGTTCACGGTATATTCCAGCCATTCGCCGGTGGCCACGTAGCCAATGTTATACCCGCCTTCTGAACAACCTTCTATATCCACGCCATCTGTAGTACGGTACTGGTTGCCCTGGTTGTTGGCAGAAGCGTCGTGATAGGCAATGCCTTCGCCGCCCGTATCAAAATCTTCTGCTTCCACTTTACCGGGCAGGTTGATGGGCAGACCGGAGAAAGGATTCTGCAGTGAACCGCTGATCTCGTAATTAGCCTTGTAAGTGGTATTCACGGCAGGTACGCGCAGGGATTGTTCTGCACCGCCGCCATGCTCCCATGAAGTGAAGGCATAAGCGTTGTTGCCCAGCACCTGCGGACTGATAGCCTGCAGCGTGAAGGCCGCATTCACCACCATTGTTTTAGAGAAAGGCGCTGTTCCCTGTGCGCCCATTACGAGTTTCAGTCCGGCTACGCTGGCGTCTGCGGTGAGCACCACCTTATTAGGCTGGATGTCTACAGAGTCTACACCGGTACGGCCTTGCGAGTCGGTAACGAACAGCATGATGCGGAACCAGATATTGGGAGATGATTCACCGCCGTTGTCTGCAATAAAGCTACCGGACTTAATGCCTGCAGGTATTACGGGTCCCGGGTGCCAGTGCTCACTGGTGGGATTGTCTTTATGGAAGAAGCGGATCTCCCAGCGGAAAGCAGATGCTGGCAGTGTGCCGTCTTCCAGGTCAGTAGCTTCGCCGGAGAAATCTACCTTGTCCAATACGTTCCAGGTAAGTGTTCCGGAAGGCGTTAGAATGTGCGGTACCGGCCTTGCATTAAAGGGCAGGATGGTGAGCGTAGCAGCATTGCTGGTAATGTTGCCAATAGGATTGGTTACCACACAACGATAATTGCCTGCATCCGCAGCGCTGGTTTGTGCGATCTGGTAAGTGGCAGCGGTAGCATTGGGAATATCCACCCCGTTCTTCTGCCACTGGTAGCTGAGTGGTATTGCGCCCGAAGCAGCTACCGTGAAAGACGCCGGATCTCCGGCCACCACACTGGCGCTTACCGGGTGATTTACGATGGCAGGCGCCTGGTTGTTATCATATTCTATGCGCCAGAGGCTACCGTTGGTACCATACTGGAAATAGTAAATGTTGCCGTCAATGCCTACGCTGGTGCCCAGTATGCGGCCAAATTGACTGGCGGAGAACTCCTGGTAGCCAGCTCCGGGATTGGTGGCGTCTACGCTCCTGTACCAATCGGCGCACCAGTCAGAGAAATAAAAGCGGTTGCGGTACTGTTGCGGATAATTAGTAGCAGGAGGATTGAAGAAAACGCCGGAAGTAATGGCGCAGCCCCAGTTAGGATGCGGATAACTGAAAGCAGCCTGGATGGTGTTGGCAGCCTGGTCCGGTCCGGAACGGCCGTTCTGATCCCAGCCATAGTTATAATTTTTGGCAGGATCGGGATTGGTAACGTCATTGATCTCTTCATAGTTACCTCCTACATCTACCACGAATATTTTTTGTGATATAGGATCCAGGCTCATTCTCCAGGGATTGCGCATTCCCATGGCCCACATGCTGCGCTTTTGACGGGAAGCGCCGGCTTCATTATAATAAGGATTGCCGGGCGCCGGCTGACCATCTTCCGTTAAGCGCAGGATCTTACCGCGGTAGGTATCCGGCTTGGGAGATTCGCCGGAAGAGTTACTCTCCCCGATCGCAATATAGAGCAGGTTACCCTTGAACAATAATGCACCGCCGTTATGGAAGCCGTTGATGATCGGGTCAAACTCCATTACCCGGGTGCTCGAAGTCACCTGGTTGGCGGTGTTGATCACGATCATATCCAGGTAGTGGCGTGTCATCTCAGGGTTGGTGTAGAAAATGTAACACTTGCCGTTGCTGGCAAAGTCGGGGTGCAGGGTAATGCCCAGCAAGCCCTGTTCGGAACCGGTGGTAGTGGTAACGGTATGTACCGTGGTTACCGTGCCGTTCTGGAACGCTTTCACCGCGCCCGAACGTTCGGCCATAAAGATCCTTCCGTCCGGCGCATGGGCCATAGCAGTAGCTTCATTGATAACATTACCGGTGAGCTTGTGCAAAACAAAGCCTGCCGGCAATTGAGCCTGCACTTTTGCAGCCCCTGCCAATAACAGCATGCAGGCACACAAAAGCTTGTAAAAGCTGAGTAGGTTTTTCTTCATGTAAAAATGGTTTTCTGGTTTTAGTTCTGTTGGCTATTTGTTGATAATGAGTGGAAGTTTAAATACTGTATAGGAGTTTAAAAACGGTTTAAGGGATGATGACGATCTTATCAAGTGCAAAATTATAATATATGGCTGACAGTTAGTGAAATTTTTTTGGGGAGGAATTTATTTAAGATGATGATATGAGCAATACCCTATGTGTTAAGATATTATGATCATAATGTGATCGCAGCATGATGTAATTGTTAAGACGGATGAGTGGTATTTGATACCTGCTGTCCTTGTATACTTTTGCTGCCGGTTATTTAAAATAAAGTGAGCAATACGTAAAAACTAACGGGGACCATTCAGGCTACAACAAGCATTTCTTAATAATTAAATTACATGAAGCAAATGTACATTTTCAGATCAAAGCCATTTTGCAGCTTTGCGCCTGGAGCAATACTCTCATTGCTACTGGTTATGCTGCTGAGCGTAACGGCGTTTGCGCAAACCTCTGGCGGTATCCTTATTAAAGGGATTGTTACCGACGAGAACAACGCTCCCCTGCCCGGCGTAACAGTAGCCCTGAAAGGCACTGCCAAAGGCACCACCACCAATGCCAACGGGGCTTACTCCCTGATGGTGAACAGCCGCGAAGACGTGCTGGTGTTCTCGTTAATGGGCACACAATCCAAAGAGGTCAAATTAGAGGGTAAAGACGTGATCAACGTTACCCTCGTTAATGATACCAAACAGCTGAAAGACGTAGTCGTGATCGGTTACGGTACTGCCAGCAAAAAAGATGTAACAGGTTCCATCACCACCATCAAATCTGAAGAGTTCAACCAGGGTGTGCTTACCACACCTGCAGAATTGTTACAAGGTAAAGTGCCCGGTTTGAACGTTACCAAAAGCGGCGACCCGAATGCAGCTCCTGCTGTAGTATTAAGGGGACCTTCCACCATCCGTACTTCCGGCGGCGCTATGGAGCCTTTCTATGTAATTGACGGTGTGCCCGGCGCGTCTATCGACCTGCTGGCCCCGGCTGATATTGAAAGCATGGACGTGCTGAAAGACGCTTCTGCTACCGCCATCTACGGCGCGCGTGCAGCCAACGGCGTTATCATGGTGACCACCAAGCGCGCTAAAGCTGGCCAGACCCGCCTGACCTACAACGCTTACGTGTCTATGGAAGAAGTGTCTAAAAGATATAACATGCTTAGTGGCAATGAGCTGCGCGACTACCTGAAAAAGAACGGGCAAACACTCAACCCGGTGGATGACGATGGTTCAAATACCAACTGGCAGGACCTGATCTTAAGAAAAGGTTACTCCCACAACCACAATATCTCCTTCGGCGGCGCCACCGCTACCACCGATTATGGCGGCAGCGTGAACTACCTGAATAACCAGGGCGTAATGAGGAATACAGACCTCACCCGCACCGTGGTAAGAGGGTATATCAACCAGCGTTATTTTAATAACCGCCTGCGTTTGAGCCTGGCTGTGACCAACAGCTCCACCAAAGGCAATAACATTGCACAGGACCAGGTGTTACCGGGTATGATCTTCTACCTGCCCACTGTAAGCCCTTACAATGCAGATGGCAGCTATAAGGAAAACCTGACCCGTACCGGTTCGGGCCCCTATAACCCCCTGGCCCTGCTGAACAGCGCCACCACCAGGACTGATAACAACAAAACGCTGATCAACGGTATCATCCAGGTAGAGATCCTTAAAGGCTTGAAGTATACGCTGTCTGGTGCTACCCAACGTGATCAGAACAACATCAATACCTACTTAACGCACACCTTTGCACCGGTGCTTACTGCAAACGGAAGGGCCACCCGCACTTCTTACCTGAATACGAACACGATCCTGGAATCGTATTTTAATTACGACAGGGATTTCGGTGCACACAGCGTAAAACTGCTGGCCGGTTATACTTACCAGCAGGATAAGACCAATGACGGTTTCGGCGTCACCACGCAGAACTTCTCTAACGATGCGCTGACCTATAATAACCTGTACCTTTCCAACCCGACCAATATCTCGCAGATCGTTTTCGATAACAACCCGATCTCTACCCTGCGCCTGATATCTTACTATGGTCGCGTACAATATGCTTATGCAGACAAATACCTTTTCCAGGCTTCCCTCCGTAATGACGGTTCTTCCGCTTTCGGTAAGAATAACCGCTGGGGATATTTCCCTGCTGTTTCTGCAGGCTGGAATATCAGCAATGAAAACTTCATGAAGGACATCCGTCTCATCAGCCAGCTGAAATTAAGGGCAGGTTATGGTGTATCCGGTAACAGCGCCGGTTTCAACGCCTTTACTGCGCTGTCTATATATGGAACGCCTGCGGGCAATACCAAGTTCCAGTACAATGGCAACGTTACCAACGCCATTAACCTGGTGCGCAATGAAAATCCTGATCTGAAATGGGAAAGCACTGCCACTGCCAACATCGGCCTGGACTTCGGTATCCTGAATGACCGCATCAACGGTTCTGTGGACTACTATATCAAGAAAACATCTGACCTGATCTATGATCAGTACCCGGTATCTACTACACAGTATATCATTCCCACCTATACTGCCAATGTGGGCCGTATCAAGAACTCCGGTATTGAGCTGATCATCAATGCGGTACCGGTAAAGACAAGCAACTTTACCTGGAGAACATCCGTGAACCTGGCGCATAATAAGAACAGGGTAGAGAAATTGTCCAACGATCAATTCACGATCAACTACATAGAAACTGCGCAGCTGGGCGGTAAAGGCCAGTCTGGCATCTACAGCCAGATCGTGCAGAACGGTTTCGCCCTGGGTACTTTCAAGCTCTGGCATTACGTGGGTAAAGACAGCGCCGGTATCAGTACTTATCAAAAGGCAGATGGCACGGTGACCAACCAGCAGCCACTGACCACCGATGCGCGCATCAGTGGCGATGCACAGCCTTCCCTGATCTACGGCTGGACCAACTCTCTCTACTTCAAAGGCTTTGACTTTAATTTCCTGATCCGTGGCGTTACGGGTAACAAGATCCTGAATTCTACGCTGGCCGCACTGAACAACCCTACTGATTCCAAGCTGCAAAACATACCCCGCTTTACACTGGAAGAATCTTTCAAAGACAGGAATGCTTACCTGCGTTCTGACCGTTTCCTGGAAAGCGGCTCCTACCTGCGCATGGATAACATCACCCTGGGCTATACTTTCAAACCGCATACCCAGGCCATCAAGAGCCTCCGCTTCTATGTGTCTGCCAACAACCTCTTCGTGATCACCAGCTACCGTGGTATAGATCCTGAAGTGAACATCGGCGGCCTCACACCGGGTATCGACAACAACAACCTCTATCCTAAAACACGCACTTATATGGCCGGTCTGTCCGCTTCATTTTAATTGCTGAAAAGACAAACAAGAAACAAATGAAAAAGAGATCAATAATAGCAACAATACTTGCAGCGGTAGTGAGCTTGAGCGCCTGCCGCAAATTGGATGTGGATGTGGAGTCGCAGTATGTGGACGGCACCTTCCCCCTCACCCAGGCGGATTACACCGCGCTGCTTGGCAGCATGTACGCCAACCTGGCCTCCAGCTACGCCATCGCCTATTGGCGTATGCAGGAACTATCTACCGATGAAGCCATCATCCCTGCGAGGGACGGTAACTTCGACGACGGCGGACAATACCGTCAGCTCCACTACCACAGCTGGACCTTCGATCATCCGAACGTGACCGGCGTATGGCAGTGGGGATTTGGCGGCATCAACAACTGCGGCCGTTTGATCAATGTTACACAGCAATTCTTCAAGAACGACGAAGCCTCCAAACAGGCTTACACGGCAGAAATCAGGGCTGTACGCGCCTTATATTATTTCTTCATGATGGATACCTATGGCAATGTTCCGATCATCTCTTCCTACCCCGTGACAGCGCTGCCGGAAACCAAGCCGAGAGCTGAAGTGTTCAAGTTCATTGAAGCGGAGCTAAAGGATGTGGTACAGCAATTGCCATCTAAATCTGCCAATGGCGCTGACAACATACTGCGTTACGGCCGGCCTACCAAAGAAATGGTATTTGCGCTGCTGGCTAAAATGTACCTTAACTCCACTATCTATACCGGTGTTGACCGCAAACAGGATGTAGTGGCGATGGCAGACAGCATCCAGAAGAATCCCAACTACTTCCTGGACGGCAGGTATCGCGACATCTTCCTGCCTAATAACGGCCCGCAGATCAACGAGACTATCTTCGCCATTCCTTACGACCAGCAGATCCCGGGTAACCAGTTCACCCGCTTCGGTTTCTACTATTACCTGGCAACCGCATACGGTATGAACGTAGGTTTGAGTATCGCCATGAGCACTACGCCCGAGTTCTATGACCGCTTTTACCTGGCCGGCGACGACAGGAATAAGACCTGGCTGGTAGGCAAACAGTTTGCTCCCGATGGTAACGGCGGTTTCACTAACACCCCGGTATACTATCCCAACAGTACTACCCAGATTGAGATCTTCAAACCGCTGATCCTGAAGCCGGGTAAACCGATGGACCTTGGCAATGATCAATTTGCCCAGGCCTCCGGCGTACGCTCGATTAAATACTATCCCGATGTGCTTATTACGCAGGCTACCCGTTTGAATGGGAACGATGTGCCGGTGTTCCGCCTGGCAGATATCTATCTCATGAAAGCCGAAGCGCTCTTACGCGGCGCCACTCCCTCCGTGGTGAACGGCATGCTGCAAACGCCGGATTACCTGGTGAACCTGGTGCGTACCCGCGCTCATGCCCCGCAGCTAACAGGCATTGTGCTGGATAGCATCCCGAACGAACGCGCCCGCGAACTCTCCTGGGAAGGCTGGCGCCGTAATGACCTGATCCGTTTCGGGCTGTTTGAAAAAGAATATCCGCTGCCTAACGATAATCTCGGCATGAACAAGGATATCACCAGGAGGCTGTATCCTATTCCTATCACGGAGATCAGGCTGAATACCAAGCTGAAACAAAATGACGGTTACGGTCAATAATATCCGGATATAATGTTGTAATTTATCACCAGCACAGCCGTCTGCCAGCTGGCGGACGGCTGTGCTAAATTTATAAATGATCACTGATATGAAAACCTTGATATGCCTTGCTTTGATTGTAGGGTTGCCGGTACTGCACAATAACGATCTCTCTGAGGATCTGCCCATTAATAAGATCCAGGTGATCGGCTCGCACAACAGCTACAAGAAAGCCATTGACCCGGCCCTGTTTAAAATGTTCGCCCACCGCGATTCCGTATCTGCGAGCAAGCTGGATTATGAGCATATTCCATTAACAGCGCAGCTGGACATGGGCCTGCTGAACCTGGAGATAGATGTGTATGCGGATGAGAAAGGCGGTAAATACGCCCATCCTAAAGGCCTGGAATGGGCGAAGGGACAGGCGCCCTACGATACCGAAGGTGAGATGAACGAGCCGGGCTTCAAAATACTGCATGTACCTGACCTGGACTTCCGCAGCGATGCCCTCACCTTCAAACGCTGCCTGCAGACACTGCGTCAGTGGTCTGAAAAACATCCTGACCACTACCCTGTTTTCATTACCCTGGAGCCCAAAGACGGCGAAATGAAAAATACAGAGCTGACAGCACCCGAGCCCTTCACAGAAAAGGTATTCGATGAGCTGGATAAAGCACTGGAAGACAACCTGGGACGTGCACACCTGCTTACCCCTGATATGGTAAGAGGTAAATACGCTACGCTGGAAGAAGCGGTACTACATAACAACTGGCCTACGCTGAAAGCCGCCAAAGGTAAATTCGTTTTTATCCTGGATGGCAAGAAAGATAAACAGGCGCTTTATGCTGCCGGACATCCTTCACTGAAAGGGCGCATACTGTTCACGAACGTAGAACCCGGCACACCCGAAGCCGCTATCATGATCAAAAACAATCCCCGGATGCCTGAAATAAAAAGCCTGGTAGAGAAGGGATACATCATCCGTACCCGTGCAGATGCAGATACCAAAGAGGCCCGTGCGAACGATCACTCCAGCTTCATTGCTGCCTGCAATTCAGGGGCGCAGATCATCACTACGGATTACTACCGGAAAAGTACGCATTTCACGTCTGACTATGTAGTGAGCTTTGATGGAGGAAATAAATACTGCAGGCTGAATCCTGTGCTGAACCACAGCACGGCTGCAGCTGGTTCGAAATAAGATGGAGAAGCCGGTATGCCAGCGCAACCGGCTTCTCCCTGTTTTCAGGCACATTAATTGCGGCGCCAAGCTGATGATAAAAAGACTTGCTATACTGCTGCTGCTATTTGCCTGTTCCGAAGTGACCTTTGCTCAATTCAGCGACTCTACGCATTATTATATAAAATACGCCTCAACCGGCTCCATTAACCGTACCAATGACGGTAATTCCTGGCTGCTGAACAACCTGGCAGGCTTCAAGATCAGCAAGAAAAAGATCAGCCTCAACGCGGGGGCCAGCTATGTATATGGTAAACAAGACAGCAAGCTCACGAACGACGATGTATCAGCTGCGCTGGATTTTAACTGGTACGGGATCAGCCGGCACTTCTATTACTGGGGCCTGGCCAATTATGACAGAAGCTTTTCCCTGAAGATCAACAAACGCTTCCAGGGTGGCGCGGGCGTGGCCTACGATATTATACAAAAGCCCAATGCCACTTTAAACCTCAGCGAAGGTATGCTGTTCGAGAACAGCGATCTGATCCTGAAAGACACTATACCAGATGTCTATCATACTTTCAGGAACTCCTTTCGTGTATTGTATAAATGGGTGATCAAAGATATTATTGTGCTGGAAGGCGCACATTTTTACCAGCAGTCACTGGCTCATGGCAGTGACTTTATCTTAAAAAGCAGCAACAGCCTGTCGCTGAAACTGCGCTCCTGGCTGCTGCTCACAGCTGCGCTCACCTATAATAAGGTAAACCGTACGGACAGGGAAAACCTGCTGATCAATTACGGGGTAACGATAGAGAAGTATTTTTAACCAATGCTATTCAACATCTCTCTTGCCTGGTTGAGCTCATAGTCAACAATATCCGCCTGGTCTTCGTCCACTTCTGCGCCCGTTGTTATTTCCAGGTTCTTCTTCGCTTCCGTTAAATTCCCGGCGTTAAAATAATACTCGCCTAAAACACAACTGGAGCGTACCAAATTAACAGGATCATTTTCCTGCCTGCTTTCCTCCAGTATGTTGTTTAATAAAGCGACCGCTTCTTCGTCGCGGCCAGCGTCCAGCAGACGCAAAGCTTTTGTAAATTCTAATTTCCGGTTCATATGAATTACTTACAATAGTGTCCTGCAAAACTTCTGGATGACTTGGGAATATTATGATTCTTCATCATCGTCTTGATCTGCTGCTGAAGATCCTTTAAGGTAAAGTTCGGATTATTGGTGGCCCATTGTTTAAACTGCCTGTTCCATCCATTCTCATGCACATTGGTATGCAGCTCATTCGGTATGATGGCTATCTGCCTGTGCACATAATCTACGCCCTTATTGTTTGTCAACGCATCCAGCCTGTTCATAAATGAGTTATTCTTGAACATCTCCTGCGGCACCAGGTGGTGCTCCCTCATAGAGCCGGGCCCATAACGTTCCAGCCACTGTTTGGTATTCCTGTTCATTCCGCCCGCTGTCTGGCCTCCCAGCAGCGGCATCAGGCCGGCTACATCTGTCCAGATCAGGGGATCTTTAGGATAGCCGTAGATACGCGAGCCGCCTTCCGGCTGTATCGGGTCCTGGCTGAGGTAGATCCCCTCATCCGGGCTGTAATAGCGGAAACGGTTATAGTATAACCCTGTTTCCACATCCTCGTACTGCCCGGGATACCTGAACGGAACAAAGGTTCTTTCCCCGGCTAACTTACGCACCTTCCCATAAATATCCAATTCGCATGCCCATACTTTTTCTCCTGTCTCATCGTAGGCTTCGCAGGGTATCCCCAGGTAATCGCTGATAATGGAATACTGCCTGCCATTGACCATCCTGGCAACGGGCGCATATGCACCTTCTTCAAAGATCCAGGTGGTCAGTGTGTCAACAGGTACGGGCTCCGGATGGCTTTGCTGTATGTCGCCCTGTTCATCAATGGTAATTACAGGCCGTTGTGTAAGCGGGTAAGACCACTCATGCAAGGGCACATTGCCATCCCATACAAAGCGCGTAAGCAGGCCGTTGTATTGCTTCTCTATGCGGCGGCCCAGTGGGTCATAACGGAACTCAACCAGCTTTCCATCCGGCCGGAGCACACTTTTAAGCATGCCGCTGGCATACCATTCATACTCCCATACCGTCCCTCCTACGGGTGCGGCTGTTATAATCTTCTTTTTCAGGTTACCTTCCTCATCATATATAAAACGTGCTTCAGGCGTCTCCATAAGCTTACCGCCCGGCCCGTATTTACGGTCGTTGCCCGCTTGTGCCTTATACAGGTTACCCGCTTTATCCGGGAGGCGGTATTCATAGGCGCCGTTGTCATACTGCGCCCAGGCCAGGTTACCAAAATCATCATGCCCGAACCGGGTAACACCATTGCCGATAGCATCTGTGAGCTGCCTGAGGCGTTGGTTGGCGTCCCAGCGATAGTGTCTGCGACGGCTGTTCCCTTCACTATTGCTTACGATATGGCTTTCCGGCATACCGGACCTATCGTAGGTCCAGCTGCTTTTTACACCACCCGGCAGGCTGCGTTCTATTTCCAATCCCAGTAAGTTGCGTTCTATCTGCGCTATCCAGGGATTGCTCATTGCTGCCATACCTGCCTGGATACCGGTAATATCGCCGGCAGCGTTGCGTTGCAATTTTATATCTGCACCAAGGCTGCTTTTGATATAACTGCGATGACCATCAGGACCAAACCTGCTGACAACTGCATATCCATCCTGCCATTCCTGTACCACACGGCCCATCGCGTCGCGTTGTAATTTAATAGTGCAGTGCTCATTGATGGCTTCTATCAGCAGGCCATTACGGTCATAGCTGTAGGTTTCCCAGCTGCCGTCGCTATGCTCTGCGCGTGTAAGGCTGCCATTATAATCATATTCGTACTCCGTATGGCGTCCACCAGGGCGTTCTACGCTGATCACCTTACCGGTTGCGTCGCGCTGGTATCGCCGCACAAGGCCGTCAAAACCGGTTTCCTCAATAATGTCGCCACGTTTGTTACGGGTAAAACGAAACGTAGCGCCGTGCTCATTCACCAAACCGGTAAGCTGTTCTTCCTTATCGTAAATAAAATGCACTTTTGCCCCGTTCTCTTCGCGCATCTTCAGGCTGCCCATCGGAGTATAGTCAAAACGTACATGGTGATGTTTGTCCTTTAGCTGCACCACTTCTTCATATGCGTTGTATTGCAGAACAATATGGTTGCCATCCGGCATAAACACCTCCGTGGCCCGGCCTAATGCATCATAATAGAAAAGCTGTTCCTGCTGCAGCGGATTCCTGGCCCTGGTACAACGGCCCCAGGCATCATACTGCCAGCTTGCGCGGCCGCCATCCGGCTGTGTTAGCGCAGACACGTTGTAGTCAGCATCATACTCCAGTATGGTACGGTTTTCGCGCTCATCTTCCACTTTACTGAGCAGGTTATGTTCATTGTATCGGAAAATGGTGATACGCCCATCTGCTTCCGTAATGGTATGCAGCAAGCCTTTATGCCTTTCACCTTTATAGTAGATATAAGTACGGCTTCCACCCTGGGCATCTGTAGTTAATATCAGCCTGTCTTCTGCATCATATGTAAAAGTGCGGGCACTGCCGTCCGGCATCTCTATACGTGTACGATTCCCTCTTTCATCATAGGTATAACCTGTTACATTAGCTTCTTCATCAATTTCACGATACACCTCAAAGTGCTCCGTATATTCGGTGAAAATAGAGTTACCCAATGGGTCTTTTATCTGTGTGATGACAAAGTCAGGCGTATAATAATAAGTGGTCGTGTGTCCCTGGGAGTTAGTTACCAGGTTATAACCTTCTTTGGGATGATACCCGATATGTCCTTCCAGTATGCCACCCTCTCCCCAGGTATGGATACAACGGCTCTTGTTGTCATACTCCCAGTAAAAGGTCTGTCCGTTGCGGTCCGTTTTTTCCACCAGCAGGTGCTTACGGTATTGCATGCGTGTGCTTTGCTGCAATGCATCAGTGATGGCTGTCAGATCACCATCTTCATTATAGGCATATTGCACAAACACCTGCTCCTGCCCGCGATGACGGCCGGTTACGCTGGTAATACGGCCTTCTGCATCATTTGCTACCTGCAAATGCCTTCCCACGCTATCTATTACCTGCACCAGGTGCCCTTTGCCGTTATAATGGAAGCTGATCATAAAACCAGCCTCGTTGCGGATGGCATACAGGCGATATTCAGTGTCTGTTGGATGTAGCTTATGAAAATGATAAGACAGTCTTTCCCTGTGATCAAACAACCGGTATTCATCCAGGTCTGTACGGGTAAGCGTGAGGTGCTCATGGCGGTTATAATCGCTGTTGCCCACGTAAGGCAAGTGCCCGAACAATGCGCTGCGCCCATCGCCCAGCAATACAGCGGTGGTATCTTCATCCGCAAATTCCATTACGCGCATATCATAGCTCATATGTGTGCCATGTCCCAGCACGCCGCGATGGGGGCTATCGCTGTTCCAGGAGCGTTCCCATTTCAGTGCGATAGGCCCCGGCAGTTCAAAATCAACACCATCATAGATCACGATGCCCTGCACCAGGTCTACCGGTTCAAAACCCTTTTTACACAGGGCCCGGCTCAGTTTATTACTGCCGATCTTTCCCTTCAGCGCATGGTTAAATTTGGTGAGCCCTTTTTTACCAAGCTTACCCAGGCCTTTCATCATAGCGCCAAAACCGAAAGACATCACCAGGTTCAGTAAAGCCCCTGCCCAATCAGGAACGTAGGGGCCTCCTACCATTACCGGCCGTCCAAAAGACAGTGGTATAGAGAACGAAGTAGGCAGGTACATGCTGGGAATGGGCTTGAATTTCTTACCTGGCTGCAGTGAAAGGGGAATACCAATATCGTTACAGGTCATCAGCATATGACCGGAGGGGCTCATCAGGTTACCTTCTACCTTCACCGTTTTACTGCCGAAGAAGTTCACGGAATCATGCCCGATCATAGGCGCCAGCAAAAAGGGCCCGCCCATGGGAATATGGAATAAGATGATAATGATACCAGATGTATCGCTCTTGCCGCGGGGTACGTGGTTCACTTTAGTGGTAGCGCCCAGGAAGGGGATATAGTCCATAGGATCGAGTACAAACCCGATATACGGGTGGGGCAGCGGAATGGGAAAACCTAACAATATTACAATATGTATATCCAGTCCGATTACCGGGGTAAAATGCTTGTTACTAACCAGCATACATGGCATCTTTTGGTGAATACAAGGGATTCAGGGCAGGTGTTCGGGATAGTTTTAGGACATGGTATTTGGAGGCGGGTTCCAAACGTTGACACAATATAATAATTTCGTTTGAAGTTTCAGGTCTGAAGTTTGAGGTTTGTTAAAATGTTAAAGGTTCAGGATTAGCATGCCTTTTCAGCACACTTATCCTGAACCTCTAACTTCGAACGAACGTCCAACTTCAAACCTCAGACCTTAAACAGGTCACTTGTCCGCTGCAGGCACTAATCTTGCCTTCAGATCCGGGTCTTTCATATCTTTATCCAGGGGAAACATAGGCCTTTCGATCCGTTTGTATGGCAGGCGCTCCAGGTTCTGATCTACACCGCCCGGTGTAAGCGCCAGCAGCCAGTCTGCCCGCATGTTGTACAGTTCCGGTTCCAGGTAGCCGATCTTCACCACTACAATATCTGATTTACGCGGGTTAAGCCCCAGGCGGGTAAAATCAGCTTCTTTATGGTAGGGTTTACGTTTCTGGGTAACGATCACGTGCACACTGCCTACCCGTACCACTACTTCCACTACGGCATCACGATCGCCATGCACGATGGACTCCACCGTTCCCTTTAGCCGTACCGGCGGTGCATAACGTGCATCTACCTTTGCACCTGCGAGGCCGTCCACCTCTTTGCCTACGCCTGCGGCGATGGCTTTTTCTACGAGATCAGGACCGGGAATAGAAGCATAGATCAGGGAAGGGCCGTTGGCTGATTTGAATTCGGGGCGGGCCAGGATCTGCGTGAGTGTCCAGGTGACATCGCCTGCGCCACCGGCGGTAGGATTATCGCCCGAATCACTGATGAAGAAGGGATGCTTGGTGCTGGCCAGCGCCTTATCCAGGCATTCTTTCAGATCGCCGGTGGGGGCTACAAAAGAGTAGTCCTTCCTGGCGTCCCAGAAACTGCGGGCCAGCCGCTCGGCGGTGCTTGTCACTACTGCTTTGTCATCGCCGGTCACCATTACTACGGCATGATTACGGGGCTCATCCGCCCATGCATAACCTACCCAGATGGCAGCGTCTATCACCCCTGGTTGTACGGAAGCCGGAGCAACCGCTTTATAAACGGTTTTAGCGGGCTCTATGCGGGTGCTGGTCTTCTCACCCGGCAGCAGCACAGGGATCGGTATCCAGGCTTTATAAGCTGGTTTGCCTTTGCCGCTTTTAATACGGTCTATGAGATTTTGTACGGCACGACGCTTGGTTTCCATAGCGTCTTCGTGCGGCGCCATCCGGTAGCAGGTGATCAGGTCTGTATGCTGCGCCAAACGCCAGGATACGTTCCCGTGCAGGTCCATAGAAGTAGAGATCAGCGTTTTGTTGCCTATCACCTTACGGATCCTGGTGATCAGGTCTCCCTCCGGGTCATCCAGCCCTACCACGCTCATGGCCCCGTGAATATCAAAGAAAAGACCCTCAAAGGGCCCGTTCTTTTTAAGCGAGTCCAATATTTTGCCCACCAGCGATTCATAAGCTTCGCGGGTCACTGCTCCACCGGGCAGGGACTTGCCTACCAAAGCAGGTACCCATACCGCCTGCTTACGCAGCGGCGAGTCAACAGCAAAGAAGGGATAGGAAGTGTATACCTGCTCGCCGTATTTTGCATGAAAAGCCTCTTCCTGTGTTAATGCGGGAGAGAAAGTGCTGGATTCTATACCTAAACCGGCAATGGCTATACGGGGCATTTGTTGCTGCGCTACAGCTGCAACGGAGCTTAGGATCAGACAAGCTGCGCTCAATAAAACGAACAAACGGTTCATAATACAAAGATTTTGGTTTCCTGCTGTTAGTGTAGTCACAATATAGCAGTATTACCAGGGAATTGCAATGTATTATTGATGAGCGTGGCCTAACCTGTTCCGCAAAATAATATCATAAAGCGCTACGAGGCTGATCACAGTAGCAAAATAGCACCATACTGAGATAAGGTATTCCAGGTAAAAGAACCTGGCCACCACATACGCCAGCAGCAGCAACAGGCCCGTCAGTCTCATTCTCGGGTCAGAAGAGACCAACGGTGCTATTACTGCAGCGAAAAGATAAGGTATGCCGCCATACCATTGATGCAAAAAAGGAAAATCAAGCACGTATTGGATATGATGATGCGCGATGGAAGCACCGGCGTTGTAACAAACAAGCCCGTACATAAATACGGCAGCAGTGATTACTCCTGTTCCAAAGCACACAGCCAGTATCTTTCTCCGTGCGGGATCCGTTTCGATCACCAGCGTACATAAAGGTATAAACAGCGGCCATACTACCTGTGCCGTTATAAGGAACAGGTATAGCAACAGCTGCTGCCATTGGGCGTAAGCCTGATCTTGTAAGGAAAGCCACAGCAGCCCTTCAATGAACTGCTGCAGGGAAAAAAGCAGGGGAATAGTGCATAATAAATGTTGCTGCATTGTTCGTGCCTGGCTTATTGCAGCATAGCCGATCGCTAACAGGATGACTCCTGCTCCGAGACTGGCTTCCATTGAAAAGCACATATATCCCTTTAATACGTACGTTGCCGGGCTTCTGCAACAGAGATACTTCTGCCTTCTACATTCTTGCCATCTAATTCTCTTATGGCCTTGTCGGCCTCCGTCTGCTGTGGCATCACAACAAATCCGAAGCCGCGGGAAACGCCGGTGTACCTGTCCGTTATTACTTTAACAGAGGCTACCTGTCCATAAGTAGAAAATAGCTTCATCAGATCCTGATCAGTCACCTGCGACATCAGATTAGAAACGTACAAATTCATATATTATAGTTTTAAGATAAAAATCACTTTTTGTAGGCATGCAGCGGAGCCGGTATTCTTATAATGTGCAGCCACTTCATCACAAGTATGGCAGGATACACCGGGTCAAACTCGTACCATTTTACACCAAAATTGATGGAAGAGGGATGCTTATGATGATTATTATGGTAAGATTCACCCAGCATCAGCACATCAGGACATATCAGGTTCTCAGACGTATTTTTCAATTTGAAATTGATGTACCCGTATTTATGTGCAAACCAGTTGATGATAGCGCCATGTACCGCCCCCATCGCAATGGTGAAGGGCAGCAACAGGAACAGCCAGGGTGAGGAAGCTATACCAATATAAATGCAGATATATACAGCCACCCACAGCAAACGGCTCCACCTTGAGCCTGCCCATTTATCAAAGCCCTTCCACTCCGGGAGATTCTTTAAAAACCGTTCTTCCACCTCCATTTTTCCGTCAACAATCTCCAGGTAGATACGGCGCGTGCGCCACATCATTGCAAAAACGTTCGGTGAAAAACTGGGTGAATGAGGATCTTTTTCTGTATCTGTATAAGCATGATGCATCCGATGCATAATACCGTAAGCCTTAGGGCTCATATAGGAAGCGCCCTGGGTAATGTAGGCAAAGAGGTAAAATATCTTTTCCCAAAAGGGGCTCATCGTGAAAGCCTTGTGAGACGCATACCTGTGCTGAAAAAAAGTTTGCGAGAACAAAGCCAGATACCAATGTAATATAAAGAAGAGCAATACGAGCATGATGAACTACTATTGAATTTACCGGTGAATGCATGTAGTGTGATTCAAAACGCAGGAAATTCAATAATAAAACTGCTGAATAAATAAGGTGAGGAATGCAGGAGAGCAGTATTTTAGGAAAGAATTTAGTGTATTTCCACTACTATCTAAAGGTACTAACAATAATGTTAAATAAATCACAATCGGACAGATTAATTAAATCTTTTGCCATTCATGTAATTAAAGCCTACCTTTAAGCGCAACATTCACAATGGTTACCTGCCTTTGCTTTTTCTGATCCGGAGCATACTACGCTTTCATTTTCAGTATTTGCGCTTCAGCTGCCATATTTTACTAATCTTTAAACATCCAGTTATGAACATTTATGTAGGAAATCTTCCGGCCACAGCAACAGAAGTAGACGTAAGGAATCTTTTCAGAGAATTTGGAAGGATAGCTTCAGTAAAGATCCTGACAGATATGGAAACGGGGCAGTCCAAAGGATTTGGCTTTGTTGAAATGGATGATCATGCAGACGGTAACCGCGCGATAAAAAAACTAAATGAAATGAATTTCATGGACCAGGTGATCCAGGTAAGTGAAGCGATACCACAGCCTGGAAAGAAATAAAAAAGTGGTTAGTTGACAGTTGTCAGTAAATGCGGCGGATATCATTCTCATTAACTGACAACTAACAACTGACAACTGTTATTGATTAAACTGCTTTGCAAACTCCGCTGCAAAAGTCTCCAGCTTCCTGCTGCCAGAAGGCCTGCCCCCAACAGCTGTATAATGCTCCCACACCTTTCCGCCACGCACAGCAGCCCCTACTTCTACAAACAATTTAGCGATGCTTTCCGGCATTCCTCCCTGCATGATCCCTTGTAAAGCCTGTTCATCACTGAATTCTACCCAGGGCAGTTCCGGCTTACCTATTGCATTTCCCAGCATGGCCGCTACCTCTCCGCTGCTGCGCTCATCACTCACTACGTAACGTACATCCTTTCCTGTAAACCCGTTCTGAATTTCTTCTGCAGCAGCTGCTGCGAGGTCTTCGGGGTGTACGAGCACCAATCTTGTCTGCGCAGGATAATTAGATCCGAGTATACCCATGTGTCGGATCATGTCTATGTTGTTATAAAAATTGATGTAGAAGAAAGGCGCGCGCAGGTATTTGATAGATACTCCTTCCAGTCCGTTGAGTATTGCTTCCACTTTCCGTGCGCCGGCAATCGGCCCCGGACCGGGAACAAGATGCGCGCCCATGCTGCTGAGGTGCACAACACGTTGTATACCGGAGCGGCGGATAGCTGCTGCATAGCTTTCACCTACGCTGGTGAAGTATTGTAACAGATCAGGCACTGTAAAATCTGGCGGCACCATGGTGTATACTACCTCTGCACCGCTAAAGGCCGCTGTCAGAAAATCCGTATCAGTAATGGAGCCGATGGCGGGAATAGCACCGAGTGCTTCAATGGTAGCTTTTTTGTCTGCACTGCTGCTGATAACTGTTACCTGGTGGCCTGCAGCAATCAGTTGTATTGCCAGCGGCTTGCTGATGTTTCCTAATGATCCTGTTAATGTGATCTTCATGCTTTCAGTTTTTATTTAATGAAAGCAAAGGTATCCGGGTACATACTTTTGGACAAGTACTTACCCCGGAGTAGGTGTCACATTACATGGCTGTCAGGGCCTGTCGCGTTGCTGCTTTCCTACATCGAGGGTCTTCTTCCATTCCTGCTGACGTTCTTCCGTTTCCTCGTCGTGTGGCGGGTGCTCTTCCAGTCCGGTATCGCCATCTTCCTCTACTGAAGGAAAATTAACCTGCTTATCTTCGTTCGCTTCCGCGGGAATATCGGGATGTTGCTCCTTCTCTTCGGACAGCTGTTTATTTGGCTTATCCATGATCCTTCTTTTTAAATATTATCACATCGGTACCCCACCATTCGGATGCAATATCTGCCCGGTGACAAAGACAGATTCCCTTGACGCCAGGAACAGATAACAACCTGCTATTTCAAAAGGCTGTGCAGCACGGCCCATGGGTACATCCTTGCCGAATTTAGACACCTGCTCTTCATTAAAGGAAGATACGATCAGCGGTGTCCATACGGGCCCCGGCGCTACCCCATTTACACGGATACCCTTTGTCACCAATGACTGTGAAAGGCTGCGTGTAAAAGCTACGATAGCGCCTTTGGTAGAGGAATAGTCCAACAGCAGCTCATTGCCCTTAAAGGCGGTGACCGACGTTGTATTGATAATGCTGGCCCCTTCCTTCAGGTGTGGTACTACATGTTTGGTCAGGTAAAAGTAGGAGTAGATATTCGTAGCGAATGTTTTTTCCAGCTGTTCCGCACTGATCCCTTCTATGGTCTCTACAGGGTACTGCACCGCTGCATTGTTTACAAGTATATCTATGTGACCGAATTGTTTCAACGCCTTTTCTACAATACCGGCGCAATTAGCCTCTTTGGAGACGTCTGCTTTGATCAGTAAAGGGGTACCGCCGTATTTTTTTATGGATTCAGCTGTTTCTTCTGCATCTTCCTGCTGATCCAGGTAAACGATCGCAACATTAGCACCCTCCTTGGCAAAGCTGACTGCCACCGCACGGCCGATGCCGCTGTCGCCACCCGTGATAATGGCTACTTTATTTGCGAGGCGGTTGCAACCCGGGATATCGTCATCATAGATGGGCCGGGGCTCCATTTCACGTTCTTTGCCAGGCTGATGATCCTGGTGCTGGGGAGGAAATGATTCAGGCATTCCAGCCTTCAAAGCATCTTTAGCCATAATAACATTGTTTTCCTGTAATAAATGATGTTACCATGGAATGATGCCCAAAAAACGTGCATTTATGTTATAGGGAAGAATATCTGCTACTGCTGAGTAGCAAGGGTAACAATATTGTTGGAAGATTTACCCACATCAGTCAAGATCCTTCAGCATCCACACCGTAGTGGCATAGTGGCCTGAATTACCCAGCTGTTCCGGAATATCATAGAAACCAGCTTTTTTATACATACCTACTGCTGTAGCCAGCTGCGGAAAAGACTCCAGGTATAATTGACGGTAACCTAATGCTTTGGCGGCTTCAAAACTGCGTTCCATTAAAGTGCGGCCAAGGCCTTTGCCGCGTGAAGCAGGCGACAGGTAGAATTTCACCAGCTCCGCACAGTCTTCCGGCAGTCCCTGGGTGGGATAAACACCACACCCGCCTAGTACTTCTCCGTCCTGTTCCGCTACAAAATAAGCGCAACGGTCCTGCGTGAATACTTCATACAGGTGATCCGTCTGTTCATCGCTGTATACTGTACCCACCAGCGGCGCGTCGAATTCAATAAATATATCCCTGATGATCTTTGCTAAGGGGGCATTATCCTCCGGTCTGATAGGTCTTATCTTAATGGACATAATCTGTATCGGTTAATGCAGTTAAGATACGCAGTTATGACCTGGAAACAAAAGGCGCTGCTCCACCTTCGATCATCATAGCGGCTTCTGGCATAATATTTTATGTATACTGTATGGAGATACCCACTAAAACGGCTGTTTACCTCAATGAGAAAATTCCTGCTGATAGCATTTTTGGCCATCCCTTTCTGGGCAGAAGCCCAGGAGACAGACACAATTCCCAGGCGTAGGAGGTTCTACGAAATTGAAGAAGATTCCGTGCCTAAAACAGACATCATCCAGGTATTCAAAAAGACCTTCCACATAAAGTCCGGAAATTTCCCCAAAAAAGGCAGAGGAGGGGTATATTATTCCCTGTTACCTGCCCCATCCAGCGTACCAGGCGGCGGTACAGCCCTGGTCACCAGCACCAATGCGGCCTTTTATCTTGGCCCGCGCAGAATGACCAATATTTCTAACGTCAGCTTTTCGCCTTCTTTCTCGTTTAACGGGCGCTTTTCATTTTCCTTTCACTCCAACCTGTGGCTGGAAGGTAATAAGCGCAATATCACAGGGGATATGCGCTTTATAGTGAACCCGCAATACACCTGGGGGCTGGGCAACGGTGTGCCCGAAGATCAGAAACAGCTGCTGGGGAACAATTACTTCCGCTTCTACCAGACCTTTATGCGAAAAATAGACCGTACCTGGCTGGCAGGCCTGGGCTACCACCTGGACTGGCATACGGCTATCCGTGTAAAGGACAATGACTCCGTACACCTGCCCGCGTTTGTAAAATACCAGTACGGCACCACGCCGGGACAACAGACTGTTTCATCCGGCATTTCTTTTAACCTCTTGAAAGATAACCGGAACAACTCCATCAACCCGCAACAAGGCCATTACGCCAATGCCGTACTTCGTCTTAACCCCACTTTTCTGGGCAGTAACAACAACTGGTCTTCCCTCTATTTAGATTACCGCAGGTATTTCCACTACGGTCCGGCATGGAGCCAGAACGTAGTTGCACTCTGGGGCTATTACTGGACGGTGCTGGGCAATAAAACGCCTTATCTTGACCTTCCCAGCATTGGCTGGGACCCCAACAACCGCAGCGGCCGCGGGATAGAACAGAACCGCTACCGGGGCAAAGCGCTCATTAACCTGGAAGCAGAATACCGGCGCGATATCCTTCCCAATGGCCTGCTGGGATTTGTGGTCTTCGCCAACATGAATACCGTTACGCAGCCAGATAAATACTGGTTCACCAACTTCCACCCGGCCGCCGGAGCAGGTCTTCGCATTAAATTTAACAAACGCTCCAATACGAACATCGCCCTGGATTTCGGCATGAGTAAACACGACCGGATCTTTTACATAGACCTGGGCGAAGCCTTCTAAAAGAGACCTGCCCTGTCACCAAAGCGCTATGGCCTGCCATTGGCAACAGCTATCTAAGACCCAACCGGATAAGCTGCAGCAATTCAATCTTCCTGGCAATCACTGACAACTTTTTATTATCTTACCACTACCACTAAATTTCCACATATGAACACGTCAAGAAGAGACTTTCTGAAAACGAGCGCCCTTGCGCTGGCAGGTACTGCCATGCTGCCCGGCGGCAGCATACTGGCGGCAGCCAGGGTCAAAGACATCCTGGGCGTACAACTGTACTCTGTCCGCGATGATATGAAAAAAGACCCCGCCGGCACCCTCAAACAGGTAGCCAGCATGGGATACAAGTACGTAGAACATGCCAATTACGTAAACCGTAAATTCTATGGGTGGACAGCGCAGGAGTTTAAGAAAAGGCTGGACGACCTGGGTCTGCTCATGCCCAGCGGCCATACGGTAATGCGCCCGCAGCATTGGGACAAAGCCAAAAACGACTTTACCGACGAATGGAAATACACCGTAGAAGACGCCGCCATCGTAGGTCAGAAATATGTGATCAGCCCCTGGCTGGATGAAGAGCTTCGCAAAACCTACGACGATTTCATTGCCTACATGGACGTGTTCAATAAAAGCGGAGAGCTCTGTAAAAAATCAGGCATGAAGTTCGGTTATCACAACCACGATTTTGAATTCAGCGTGCAACTGAACGGCAAAAAGCTCTTCGACCTGATCCTCCAGAACACCGATCCTGCCCTGGTAGCCCAGCAGCTGGACATCGGCAACATGTACCACGCAGGCGGCATCGCCATGGATATCATCAAACAATATCCCAAACGTTTTGAGCTGATGCATGTGAAAGACGAGATCAAATCCGCCAAAGGCGGCGAGATGGGCGGACAGTACGAAAGCACCGTACTGGGCAAAGGCGTGATACCCGTAAAAGAGGTGATTGACCTTGGTAAAAAAGCAGGCGGCACCTCGTACTTCATCATCGAACAGGAATCTTACCAGGGCAAAACGCCGCTGGAGTCTATAAAAGAAGACTTTAACATCATGAAAAAATGGGGCTACTAAGCCCCATTTTTCTTTTAGTATTCTCCCACTGCAAAGGCAGGCTCATTGAAGATATTAGTCAGCCTCGACCGCCAGGCGACCAACTCCAGTTTCCGCTGTTCCTCCCCTATCCGTGCAGGGCCATACACCACCTGCGGCTGCAGCACTGTAAAACCGGTGAACTGCAGGATACCGCGATGTAAAGGCCGCAGCATACCGCTAAGATCTCCGTTAAAACCACCTTTCACATAAGATTCGGGCACGCCGCCCGTGGTCAGTGAAAGCATGGCCTTCTTACCTTTAAAGATCCCGTTTTCATAGTATCGCCCGTTGCCATAAGTGCGGCCCATGGCAAAAACACGGTCCACCCATCCTTTCAGGATAGCGGGAATACCAAACCACCACATTGGGAACTGCCAGATCATCAGGTCGCACCACTCCACTTTCTGCTGCTCTATGTCGATATGGGGCGCAAAACCGTTTTGTTCTGTTGCATACACTTCTTCCAGCTGCTGTTTAAAAAAATCACGGTTTTGTACTGTTGTAAAATTATACCGGTCAGACACCGGGTTAAACTGTATACCGTAAAGGTCGGTAGTTTGTACTGCATGCCCGGCAGCCTCCAGCGCATCTATTGCAGTCCGGAACATTGCTCCGTTCATGCTCTGCGGTTCCGGGTGTGCATATACGATCAATACATTCATAGCTCCATATTTTAAGTTAAGCGCCACAAAATTATTGATGCATGCTTAACTTTGCAGAGGTACAGCCCATTGTTCGATACGCACAAAACTGTTAGTAATGACTAAAATAAAGGCTTCCTCCACCAATCAGCATAACCGGAAAGCGCTCAATGATTTCTGCGGTGTAATGTATGCCATAGATATACTGGGAGGGCGCTGGAAGCTGATGATCCTCTATAAGCTGGAGAAAAAGACCATGCGTTTCCTGGAGCTGAAGAAAAAGCTGCCCGAGATTTCAGACCGGATGCTTACCCTCCACCTCCGCGAACTGGAAAGAGATGGTATGGTACGCAGGACAGTATTTGCAGAAGTACCGCCCCGCGTAGAATACAGTCTGACGGAAAGCGCCATGGAACTCATCCCGGTGTGGCAGCAACTGGAAAAATGGGGTTTGCGCCACAGGGATCTCAGGACTGCCGGTTATGCCGGTAGCTGATCACGGTGAGCAGCGTTCCCAGCAACACGATCAACGCGCCTATCCAGGGAGTAGCCGCTAGTCCCAGGGATGGATGATCTACCGTAATACCACCTACATATGAACCGATCGCCACACCCAGGTTAAACGCGGATATATTTAAGGCCGATGCCACATCCTCCGTTCCTGGCAGATAACGCTCTGCCAGCTGTACAATGTAGAGCTGCAGGCCCGGCACGGTTACAAAAGACAATCCACCCAGCAGGAACAAGGTGATCACCGCCGGCGCTTTATACCAGGCAGAAAAGGTGAATAAAAACAGCACCAGCGCCTGCAAAGCGAACATGCGGACCAGCGCCTTCGCCGGGTTGGTATTGGATAACCTTCCTCCTATCATATTACCCAGGGCGATCGCTACGCCATATACCAGCAGCAGCACACTGACAGAAGCAGCAGAAAAGCCGCTGATCTGCTCCAGCAAAGTGGCCAGATACGTAAAGGCCACAAAAGTTCCTCCGTAGCCAAATGCCGTAATAGCCAGCACCAGCAGGATCTGTGGATGTTTGATCACCTGCAGCTGGTCGCGCAGGCGCAGCGCCTTCCCGCTCCGGATATTAGCGGGCACTAAAGACACCACGGCCATCAGCCCGACAAGCCCCAGCAAGGCCACGCCCACGAATGTGGCGCGCCAGCCAAAATGCTGCCCTATCCAGGTACCCAGCGGTACGCCTGCAATGATAGCGATGGTAAGCCCTGCAAACATCAGCGCAATTGCCGTAGCCTTCTTATCAGGCGCCACCAGCGTGGCCGCTATAGTAGCGCCCACGCCAAAGAACACTGCGTGTGCAAAACCACTGATAAAACGGGCAAGCAGTAAGAAAACAAAATCAGGCGCCAGGGCCGCGGCAATATGCCCAACGATGAATAATCCCATCAGACCAGCCAGCAAAGGCTTTCGTGGAATCCTTCCCGTAAGCGCCGTTAATATAGGCCCGCCAATAGCCACTCCTAATGCATAAATGCTTACCAGCCAACCGGAGGCCGAAATACTTACCTGCAGGCTATCTGCGATGGTTGGCAATATACCTACTGCCACAAACTCTGTGGTGCCGATCGCGAATGCGCTGATGGTAAGCGCCCATAAGGCAGCAGGCAAACCTTTCCTGGTACGCGCCTGCGCACGAGGTACACTTGTTATCACTTCCATATTTGTATGATTTCAATGCAAAATTACCCCTGCCTTATCTATTATTGAAATAAGTTAAATTATATCTTTGCATAATTAAAATGATAGACTATGCTGATGAACATGGAGTGGTTCCGCACCTTTAAAACCATTTATGAAACAGGCTCATTAACTGCTACCGCACAAACGCTGTATGTTTCACAGCCCGGGGTTAGCCTGCATCTCAACTCCCTGGAAGCTTATGTAGGATATAAATTGTTTGACAGGTCGGCCCGCCGCATGGTGCCTACAGAACGAGCCAAGGTATTGTATAACTACATCATTGAAGCAGTGAATAAACTGGAAGCCGCTGAACAGCATTTTCACAAAAGCGCTGATGCCAATAAAGCAACCATCAGTATAGGTATGTGCCTTGAAACATTCCAGTTCACGCTGGAACAGCACATCGCCTCCCTCCCGTTTAATGTCAACATTAAATTCGGCGAATACCCGGAGATGCAGCAGGAACTCGACAATGGCTCGCTGGATCTGATCGTAACGCCTCAGCAGGGATCGCAGATGAACCTGGAGTACAAGCCCTTCTCCAAAGAAAGGATCGTGCTGGTGAGCGGCAGCCAGGAAGACAGTAGCCCGTTTACCAGCCTTATTAAAAAAGGGAATACAACTGCGGCGGAAGAATGGCTCAAACAACAGATCTGGTACAGTACCGCTGCCGATATGGAACATATGCGCAGGTTCTGGGTCCAGAACTTTCATCACCATCCGGACTTCCGGCCTAACTATACAGTGCCCAATAAATGCTCTATCGTGCGTTGCCTCAGCCAGGGAAAAGGTTACTCTATTATACCCGACTTTCTATGCCGTAACGAGCTCAAAACCGGTAAGCTAAAACTGGTTTGGAAGGGCAGCCCTGTTATTGAGAATACCCTTTATTTTGGTAAACGTAAGAAGACGATGTTCGCTAAAGAGATCAGTATGATAGAAGGCTTTTTTAAGGCAGAAGCAGTGGTATAAAACAGGTGTAAGGGACTGCAAAATTACCCGCAATAAACGAAAAGGATGCGGGCATAATGCGCCAATCTGTAGGGGGGCATTGCGACACTTATTGTGCCTACATTTGCCGTATGTTGAGCATCTCCATACTAGCCCTCGAAAACGCAACAGCTGCATCTGTTGCAGATGCCTGTTATGTATTTACCAAAGTAAATGAGTTCCTGGAACAATCCGGCCGCCGCCCTGCATTTCATGTGCAGCTGCTTGGACAGGCAACACCGGTACACCTCAACGGCGGATTGTTCTCCCTTCATCCCGACCTGCTGCTAAGCAAGGCGCATAAAACAGACCTGGTGATCATTCCCGCCCTCTCCGGTGATGTGATCACGGCAGCCTTTCAGCATGAAGCATACATTCCCTGGATCGTTCGCCAGTATCACACCGGCGCAGCAGTAGCCGCACTGGACACCGGCGCTTTCCTCCTGGCGCACACCGGCCTGCTGAACGGCAAACCCTGTACTACCCACTGGAGCTACGCACAGCTTTTCCGCAACAGCTTTCCTGCCGTTAAACTGCTGGATGAAAAGATCATGACCGCCCACCAGGGCCTCTACTCCAGCGCCGGTAATAACGCCTACTGGAACCTGCTGCTCTTCCTGGTAGAAAAACATACAGACCGCAACATGGCCGTGCTGGCAGCGAAATATTTCCTTACAGACCTGGCACGTAACAGCCAGCTGCCCTATCACATGTTTAACGGGCTGAAAGAGCATACAGACGAAACGGTTAAAAAAGCACAACACTATATAGAACGCCACTACCATGAAAAAGTAACGGTAGACCAGCTGGCCGACAAATTCCGCCTCAGCAGGCGCACACTGGAAAGAAGATTCCGTAAAGCAATCTATCATACCGTCGTGGAGTATATACAGCGCGTGAAGATAGAGGCGGCCAAAAAGCAGCTGGAGAACGGCCGCAAAAGCATTGCGGAGATCATGCATGATGTAGGTTATACCGACATACAGGCTTTCCGCGATGTGTTCAGGAAAATGACAGCTATGACGCCCCTGGCCTACCGCGATCATTACATGAAAGGTGATGGCATACTATAGCAAGAAACAGGTTTTCCAGCCGCTATGCTGTCAATAGCTTTGTAGCAGTATTAAAACACTGTCTTATGCTACACAGAAGTGAACCTGCCATCCTGTACTTTGGTACACCTGTAGTGCTGATCAGCACCCTGAATGAAGATCATTCTTTTAACCTCGCCCCCATGTCTTCCATCTTCTGGCTGGGATGGAGGTGCATGCTTGGTTTGGCCGCTCCCTCCAAAACCACGCAGAACATTATACGAAACGGTGAATGTGTGCTCAACCTGCCTTCCGTACAGCTGGCAGGCGCCGTGAACCGGCTGGCACGTACTACCGGCAGTGATCCTGTTCCTGAAGGAAAACAGCAAAAAGGCTATCGTCACGAAAAGGAAAAATTCAGGCTGGCTGGTTTGACGCCGCTCCCGTCTGAAACCATTGCCGCGCCCCGCGTGCTGGAATGCCCGGTTCAGATGGAAGCCAAAGTAGCCGCTGTTCACGGCATTGCAGCCGATGAACCACAGCAACGCGGCAGGATCGTAACCATTGAAATGCGTATACAGCGGGTATACCTGGATGACAGCATCCTGATGGATGGCCATCCCAATAGAGTAGACCCGGATAAATGGCGGCCACTTATTATGAGCTTCCAGCAGTTTTATGGATTGGGAGAACAGGTGCATCCATCTACGCTCGCGGAGATCCCGGAAAGATTGTATTATAGCAAAGACATTGATCGCGCAAGAGCATTAATGTAAGGGGCACGCCCCCTTACAAGCCTCTCACCATGTCCTTCATCCCATCCTTTCCCTCATTCAATACATCCGCCTTCACCGCATTCACACAAGCCCACTGAAACAAGGCATCATCCTTCTTACGCTTTGCGATCTGCGCGATCCTGTAATACGTATACGCCAGCAGATCACCGGAACGGGTAGTACATTGCAGGGCCTTCTGAAAATACACCAGCGCAGCATCCTCTTCTCCCTTCACCGCTTTCAACCTGGCCACCGCGTATAATAAAGAAAACTCCACACCATAGGGATCTTCGGGAAAACCCTCCGCCAGGTAAGACAGCGCCAGCTTTTCCGCCTCATCCGGCTTTTGGGCAATGCGCAGCTGCAATACCCGCTGCAGCTTGCTCATGGCCCTTGCCCTGGGGGCCAGCTCCTCATCCCAGTGGATCACTTTAAAATACGGATCTATTTTAACACCGCTCACCTGAGCGCTTACGGGCAGCTTTAGCTGCTGCACGCGCTCTGTAACGTTTATGCGCTGCAGTGATTGATCTCCATTAGCGTAAGTGATCAGCACTTCCAGCGGCAAACGGTACAGGCTGTCTGTTTGTGTAAGCGTGAGCAGCAGCTCCTGCCCCTGCTGCTGCCAGGCAGTTTCCCAGGCAGGCGCGCCTGCGCGGTTGAACCATTGGTCATAGAACCACTGCAGGCTGCCGCCATCGGCGGTTTCCAGCTCCTGTAGGAACTGGTCCCAACTCAGGCCAGAATGGCTATACTTATCTCCTATTGTTTGCAAGGCGCGGTGAAAAGTGTCCTTCCCAATGGTATTGGCCAGGAGCTCCAGCACCATGAAGCCTTTGCTATCCCCGATCGTATGCCCGTTCTCCGCTGTCAGCGCGTTTAAGGGTGCATCAATACCTGCTGCTGCGTTCTTCAGGTACCCAAACCCGGATTGATCGGGTATGTAGCCCGGGTAGCCCGTCTTGCGGTAGAGGATGGCGCGGCTGCTGTCAAAGGCCTCCACCACCTGCAGAGAACCATATTGCGCCAATCCTTCCGAGAGCATTTGCGCGCCTTCATCGCCCCGGCCCAGCACTTTGTTACCCCACCACTGGTGAGACATTTCATGGCCAAATAAGGCGTAATTAAAGCGTTTCAGCGCATTGGCAGGCATCAGTATACCGCCCATCAGGCTGGCGCCGCCGATACCGGTCTTCTCCGATACTGCATCGGGGAATTCTATGATAGAAAAGTTAGGAATACTGAGAGATCCGAAGAGGGTAAGCAGGTGATCCAGCACCTGCGAAGCTTTGGCGCTGATTGCTGCCGCATCTGTTTCTTTGCTGAGCGTAAAGCAATAAAAAGGAATTCTCCCTTTCACTTCCTGCCGGTGGTAAGGCGCGATATACAAGGAAAAGATGTCCGGCATCGTATACCGGAACGTATACGTCTTACCGTTAGCACCGGTTTCCAGCTTGCTGGCGGCCATTACAGGCATATAAGGCGCTGGCGCCGTAACGCGGATACTTCCCTTTGCCCGGGTATACTTTAGCGAGCCATCCTCTGCACGCGATGCGATCTGCGGATACCATGCGGAGCCGTAACCACCGGCCATACAGAAAGTACTGTCTATGTAATACTGGAATGCACGCGCGCTGCCCCTTTCATAAGCATAGCTAAATTCCAGCCGGCTGCCAGGCTGCAAGGGCTTTACAAACTTTATATGGTAAAGGATATCGCCTACCCCGTTAACAGTGGTATCCCTGCGCGCAATGCGCACACCGGGCGTACGTACCTGTATAGATGGCGGGGCTGTACATTTGCTGAGCATCACTACCACAGAATCTGTAACAGCTGCCGTAACAAGAAAAGATAACGTTCCCTGCACGCTGAATTTCTGCGCAGGAAGATCGGCATTTACCTGCAGGTCATAATTCAACTGATCTTGTGCGCGTAAACATAAAGGGCATAGTAAAATGATACACCAGGTGAAAACAATGGCGGTGGCCGGGCGGACAGGCTTCATACTTTTTTGATACAAAGGAACAGCGGCGCAGGCGATAAAAATTGTACGCCATTAACTTTTCAGGGAGCTTCTGAACTTGTGCGGGGATACCTGGTAACAGGCCCTGAAACACCGGATAAAATGAGCGGCATCTGTAAAGCCGGTACTATAGGCAATGGAAGAGATGGATTCATCACTGCGGAACAACAGTTCCAGCGCTCTTTTCAGGCGCATCTTCAGATGATATTCCCCCGGAGTAAGCCCCAGCCTTTCCTTAAAGGCGCGGGCCAGGTAAACAGGATGTACGTGCACCCTGGCCGCCAGTTCCGCAATGGGGTGAAGCGCTTCCAGCTCCGTTTCCAGGATGACCTTTACCTTGGGCAGCCATAACAGGCGCTGCGGCAACTGGCGATCTGTTTGCGCGCCCAGCCAGGTAAAAAGATACTCTTCCGATAATGCGCCGCCCAGGTCGTTCACAAAACAATACAGCAAGCGGTAGAGGTATTCAAAAGCCCCGGCAGGATAGATATTGGCTGCTGCAGGGATCACGATCTTTCCTAGTTGTCCGTACAGCGCCTCGGGCTTGAATTCTATATTCAGACAACTGCCCCCGCTGCCGGGAAAATGGTTGGCGTGGCGATAACCCGCCGGGCGGAAGATCACCTCTCCCGGGGCCATATCCTGTTCACGGCGGCCGGTCATTTCCCGGTACTGCCCGTTGATCAGCAGGCTGAGGTAAGCGTTCTCATGATAATGCTCACGGATCTCCGTAAAAGGATCATAACGGGTAATGTTCAGTTTGAACCCCGCATTTTCGTCCTGTTTACGTTCCACCCCAAAGTAATTACCTGATGACAGAATAATGGCCATATTTTGCAAATTACGCATTCATAGGCATATATATCGTAAAAAACAGACATGCAGAGGGGGTAAATGCGACTCCTATAAGGGTTGCTTGTGACAGCGGACACCCCTACCTTTACTATATGATACACATCTCCATCATCGTTCCCAAAGGGGCCATACTGGGTAGCATAGAAGGGCCCCGGCAGGTGTTCACAGAGGTGAACCAAATGCTTACACGCATCGGCCGCGAGCCCCTGTTCGATGTACAGCTCACCGCCCTCACCAAAGCGGTACCGGTATACGAAGGCATGTATACCATCAATGCAGACACGCTGACCAGCGAAACGCCCAAAACAGACCTGGTGGTGATCCCCGCCATGCAGGGGGATATGGAAAAGAACATCCGCGACAACGAAGACTTTATTCCCTGGATCGTGCAGCAGTACAAGAACGGCGCGGAAGTGGCCAGCCTTTGCGTAGGCGCCTTCCTCCTGGCCGCTACCGGGCTGATAAAAGGCAGAAAATGCGCTACCCACTGGATGGCGGCCAATGATTTCAGGCGCATGTACCCCGATGTGAACCTGGTAGAAGATAAGATCATTACAGACGAATATGGCATCTACTCCAGCGGCGGCGCCTTTTCCTACCTGAACCTGATCCTGTATCTGATTGAGAAGTTTGCGGGAAGGGAAGTAGCAGTCTTTTGCTCAAAGGCTTTCCAGATAGATATTCAGCGCGACAGCCAGTCGCCCTTTATCATGTTTGCCGGACAGAAAGATCACGAAGATGAAGTGGTGAAAAAAGCGCAGGAGTTTATAGAAGCGAATTTCGAAGAGCGCATCACGGTAGATCAGCTGGCCAGTATGCTGGCCGTAAGCCGCAGGAACCTGGAGCGCCGCTTTAAGAAAGCCACCTCCAATACCCTGGTGGAATATATACAGCGGGTAAAGATAGAAGCAGCTAAATCACGCCTGGAATCTTCCCGCGAAAACGTGAACGAAGTAATGTACAAAGTAGGCTATACAGACCCGAAGGCATTCCGCATCACTTTCAAACGGATCACCAGCCTCTCGCCGGTGCAATATCGTAACCGGTATAACCGCGAGCTTAGCAGCAATCAAATGAGACGCGAAGCCATCTAGGCCCCTCAACCTATACAGCCGTAGTTGATCTGTTCTGTTTCTGATAAGGGAACATAAGATTCGCCGGATAATAATATTAATGCTTCAATCTCCAGCAGATCAGCGATAAGGCGCGGTTCCATGTAATAGCAGTTTTTGGTGTTTCGGTGAAAATCCCCCGGCAAAAGCCAGGGGATGTGTTGTTGGTTTATAGCAAGCATTAGAACAAAAAAATCAATTCCAGATGCGCTGGTCTTTGAACCGCGCTGCATCCTGCTTCCATTGTTTCAGGATGTCGATCGTATCCTTCTGCAGGTCCCTGAGCATGATGAGCGTGTACAGGATGTCACGCAGGTTAGCCTGCTCTTCCATAGTCAGCACCAGCTGCTGATAATCGGGCCGCTGCTGATGACAGCCTTCCAGGAAAGTATAGATGATATCGGTGCTGCGCAGGAATTCCTGCACAACCAGCTTAAGCTGCAGGATATTATCCACACTGATCGGCTCATAGGTCTCTGGCTGATCATCTTCCGGCTCAGTTGCCAGTTGCGCAGCAATATGCTGCTGCACGTCGTGCTGGTACACCGCCAGGATCCGGTGATAAGTTTCCATCGTTTCCAGGAGCTGCTTGTAAACAGCGGGCTTCTTTTTAATGGAGTGGAAACGTTCTTCAAAACGGTAGCCGGCAGTTTGCAATTTGAACAGCAGCTCTCCTGCCACAGGAATATCATTTTGCTGCAGCTTCATTAATAACACGCGCGCATGTACGCCGCTGTTGTCATACTGGCAGGTATAGCGGTCCAGCAGCTCACGGGTATCATCATCAGTAACATAACTCTTATAGATAAAGCCGCCGTGTTGTTCCAGCGCCTTGAAGGGAAAGAAGTCGAAACCTTCGCAGAATCTTTTCTGTAATTCAGGATATGAGAAGGAAGGGTACATAGTATGCGTGTTTTGTGATACAAATATCCGCCAGAAGTGAGGGGTGAAACAATGATGTGCATCAAGGGATGTTGTGATACAAGTCAGGGGGTTGGCTAATCTTGCTCATAAGTGGGACAAAAAAAAACATCCGGCACGCCCCGTGGATTTTTGGAGACCACTGATCGGGGCGCCGGATGAAAGGCTCTGTGTTGTCAGTCCTTAAGCTACTTTCTGATAAGCCGCTACCTCTACGAGGCGGGCAATATTCAGCCGGTTTACTTTATTGTAATCCGCCAGCTGCACTTTATCTTTCTCACTGCCTTTTGACAACCATGCGCCAATCTTCAACAGCAGTTTGTCTTTCAGTGATAATTTATTGAACTCCAGCTTACCGGGGAAAAAGAAACATTCTACCCTGCTCCTGAGCTCCTCCGGTACGTTATTTCTTACATATTCCTGTAACCTGTTCACGTCGTCCAGCGGTGTGCCGGATACAACGAAAAGGTATAATTTCTTGGTTGATAAAAAGGTAAGGTTGTCTTTGATCCATTTCTTCATCTGTAGTTTACCCATGTAAACACTGGCTCCCATGATCACATAATCAGCATCTGCCAGTTGTTCTACGGTTTCAGACCCGGCCTGCGCAATAGGCAGCTCGAGCGCTGTTCCCAGCCATATTGCGTATTGGCGGGTGGCGCCGTATTTTCCTTTGTAGATGATCATGCCTTTCATAGAGATACATTTTATACCTCAAAATTACCGGTCCGGCAGTGCCTGGTAAATGACCCCGCTCAAATTGCGACATGATTCTCGTCAGTTCTACCTTAAATAGCCTGGCTGAATAAGCGGGATTGAGGCGCCTTTCGCCACAGGCGCGCATCAAAAGCCATGCAGATATTACGGATAAAGGGCTGGCCCTCCTCCGTTACCTGGATCTTGCCGGGCAACAAGGCCACCAGGCCATCCTTTTCCAATTCCCGCAAGCGGCCCATGCCCTCCATCACAGCGCTGCAATGGGCATCTGCGCGGTTCAGGGAGGTTTCCAAACGGCACATCAGGGACTGGATATGGTTGCGCAGGCGCATATCCTCCGCCGTCAGCACATGCCCTTTTACTACCGGCAGCAGGCCCTTGTTCAGGCGCTCCTGCCAGCTGGGAATGTGCTTCTCGTTCTGCGCATAGGCATTCCAGCTGTCACTGATGGCGCTGGCGCCCAGGCCTACCAGCAGGGAAGTACGGGCCACTGTATAGCCCATAAAATTGCGGTGCAGCTTTCCTTCCCGGCTGGCCTTATGCAACTCACAGCCCTCCAGGGCAAAGTGATCCATGCCGATCTCTGTATAGCCCTCACCAATGAAAAGGGTTTTTCCCAGCTCGTACAGGGCGCGTTTTTCTTCATCTTTAGGAAGGTCGGCCTCCGAAAACCGCCGCTGTCCCACCCCTTTCACCCAGGGCACATGGGCATAGCTGTAAAAGGAGATGGTGCCGGGCCGCAATGGCATTAGCTGCCGGATCGTGTTCTGGATACCGGCCGCCGTTTGCAGGGGTAAACCATAGATCAGGTCAACATTAACGGAGTCATAACCCGTACGGCGGGCGGCCTCCACTACTTCCGCCACATGCTCATAAGGCTGAATACGGTTGATGATCTGCTGCACCCGCTCGTCAAGATCCTGCACCCCCAGGCTGATACGCCGGAAACCCATCGCATACAGTGTTTCCAGGTGCCGGAGAGTGGTATTGCCGGGATGCGCTTCGAAACTGAGCGATGCGCCTGGCAGCAGATCTGCACTTTCGTAGATGCCGCTCAGCAGCTGCTGCAGGTTCTCCGGACTGAAAAATGCCGGTGTACCGCCCCCGAGGTGGATCTCCCGGATGCGTGGCCGTTCAGTGAACAACCGGAGATATAGCCGCCACTCCTTCAGCAGCGATTGTATATAAGGCTCTTCCACAGCATGATTCACCGTAATGTATTTATTGCAGCCGCAATAAGTACAAAGGCTTTCACAGAAAGGCAGGTGAATATAGAGGCTGATGCCATCAAGTGCATTGGCAAAAGTAAAAGCAGCCGGCACCAGGCGCTCCCATCGCTGTGGGTCAAAACCGCTTTCCTCCCAGTAAGGTACGGTTGGATAGCTGGTGTAGCGTGGCGCAGGCACATTGTATTTACGGATCAATTGCATGGTAAATAATTTAATAGTGACAACGTTCCATCACCCGGGGGCTATAAGGGCTCATGGCGGGGCTTACATAAGGAATGCCCAGGCTCATGCCGCGGATGATCAACAGTAAGCCCATGAGGGCGATCACCAGGGGGATCAGCCGTTTCACCCGGTTCCTGGCCTGCAGGGTGATCAGCTGGCGGCTGGCTGTAACAGCCGCCATGGCAGGTACCGTACCGGCCCCGAAGACTGCCATAAACAAGGCTCCCTGGTAGATGTGCAGCGTGGCCACCGCCCCCGCTATGCCCAGGTATACCAGGCCACAGGGTAATAAGCCGTTTAAAAAACCGATCGCATACAGGGTAGAGAAACGTTGCCGCTGCAGGAGCATGCCCAGCCATCTCCTGGTACCCGCAGTCAGTTTCCCGAAATGGGCCTCCATTCCAGGACGCCTGCCCGGCAGATACCTCAGCACCGCCATTAGCAACAGCAAGGCGCCCAGTACAATCGACAGCCATTGTTGCAGCCCACCCAGGTAAAATTGCCGCCCCAGCCATCCGAATAACAGGCCCAGCAAAGCGTAGGTAGTAATGCGCCCGGCATTATACAGGAGTATACCACCCAGGCGACTGGCGCCCTGCAGATGTTGCACCGGTAATGCCAGGGCGATCGGCCCGCACATGCCTATACAGTGAAAGCTGCCCAGGAAACCCAGCGAAAAGGCGGATAATATCAGCGGCCACACGATCAATTAACAATTAAAAGTGAATAATTAATAATTACTGGATGTACAGGTATGCTTCCTGGAAATAAGGCTTGCCATCCATCTCCCACTGCAGCTTTACCTGGTAGCGCCCTGTTTTAAAGCGATGGCTGTCTACCAGCAGCTTGCCCTCCTCATTCAATCGCAATGGAACGCTCATATCCTTTCCCGCGTCCGCAGGGCGGTAAAAAAGCACTTTGCCCTCCAGGGAATGGCCCTTCAATTCCGCCGGAAAAGATAGCTCTACCAGGGGCCCTGCCTGCCTTACCGCCACAGGAGCCGATAAGCGGGCGCTATTCTCCCGTCCGTTAATCACCTGCTGGTATTTTAATTCCGCGCCGTAATAATCTGGCGTAACCATATCGATCCGGGTACGCATGCTCTTAATGACCAGCGTCAGCATCCCGGCCGCAAAGAGCGTAAATACGATAATGACACTATAACCCCAGTTCATATAAAATCAGTTTGAAAGTGTGATAGGCCCGAGAAAAGTGGTCTTTAGCTCTCCTACCTTCTCATAACCCGTATAAAGGATAACATGTATGGCGCTCTTGCGCTTTGCAATGGCTGCCCGTGGTAATACTATAAAAAAAGTGCCTTCGCCCTGCCCGCCAGCCTTCAATACTATCGGGCTTTTGCCTATAACCTGTACCCGCCCCTTTGTTTCTTCCAGCAGCAGTTGTAGTTGTAAATTGTCTGCCGTTTTATTGACCAGCTTAATGCGGTACAGGTTGGAGATGCTGTCTGTTCCTCTTTCCTGGTACAGCATGCCAGCCGTGCGGATAATAGTGCCGCTCACCGGGTGCCTGCTAAGCAGCAGAAAGGTAATGCCGCCCAGGATCATCAGCAGGGCCATGGTATAAGCTTTCAGGCGCGGCGTAAAACGCAGCGGTTGCCTGGCGGCAATACCATTCTCCGACGCATAGCGGATCAGCCCTTCCGGTTTGCCTGTTTTAAGCATCATAAAATTGCAGGCGTCAATACAGGCGGTACAGTTCACGCATTCCAGCTGCGTGCCGTTACGGATGTCTATCCCGGTAGGACATACCTTTACGCACTGCATACAATCAATGCAATCGCCCTTAGCTGCTGTTCCTGTCTTATTGAATTTTCCGCGTGGCTCTCCCCTTTCATAGTCATAAGCTACTATTACTGAGTTCCGGTCCATCAGCACGCCCTGCAAACGGCCGTAAGGACAAACCACCATGCATACCTGCTCCCTGAAAAAGGCAAATACACCATAGAACACGGCTGAAAAGACGAGTATCGTGGTAAACCCACCTGCATGTGCCGATAATGGTTCGCTCACAATACGGCCCAGCGCCTTAATACCAATGATGTAGGCCAGGAAGGTATTGGCGATGAGAAAAGAAAGCAGGAAAAAAAGTATATGCTTAACCGTTTTACGGAAGATCTTCTTCGCCGTCCAGGGACTGCTGTTCAGCATCCGCTGTGCAGCGGCGGTGCCTTCTACCCAGTACTCGATGCGACGGAAAAGCATCTCCATAAAAATGGTCTGCGGGCATGCCCAGCCGCAGAAAAGACGGCCAAAAGCCATTGTAAAAAGCGCTATAAAAACGATGAAGGCCAGCATGCAGAGGCCGAAAAGGAAGAAGTCCTGCGGCCAGAAAATGGCGCCAAACAATATAAATTTTCCCTCTACCACATTCAACATAAACAAGGGCCTGCCATTCACATGCATGAACGGCAGGCTAAAAAACACCATGAAATAAAAGTTGCTCAGGATGGTCCGGTACCTGTACAATTTCCCTTTCGGCTGTTGTGCGTAGATCCACTGACGTTTCCCTTGCTTATCAACTGTGGCTAAACTATCCCTGAACGTTTCCATGTGCAGACAAGATTATTTTTCCAGTTCGCCCTGCGCTTCCTTGGCTCCCGGAGGATTGGTGCCATGCAGGGTTTTAATGAAGCTGGCCAATTGAGCAATCTGTTTTGGAGAGAAATCGTCTTTCCACGATTTCATGCCTTTTTCAGGCACTCCGTATTTGATGGTGCTGAACACCTGGTTAACCTGGCCGCCATGCAACCAGTAATCATCGGTAAGGTTAGGCCCTACCATTCCCTGTCCGGCAGCGCCATGGCAGGCGGTACAGTTGGCAGTAAAAAGCTTTTGACCACCGGCAATATCATCTGCTGCGGTCAGCAGCTTCACTGTTTTCTCGTCAATATTATTGGCGGCATGTGCCAGGTAAGCCTGCTGCGCTTCCGCTGCTTTGGCTTCTGCAATGGCCAGCTCTTCCAGCTGTAAAGGCGCGCTACGGGAGACATGATAGACCCACACATACACCACGCCGAACAGGATGCTGCAATAGAAGCTGTAGCGCCACCAGGGCGGTGTAGGATTATTCAGCTCACGGATGCCGTCAAAGTCGTGCCCCAGGTCTTGCTCCTGTTCAGAAGCCGCATCAACGCTGCGGGTCCTGTTCAGTCTTTCCCACCAGCTCACAACCGGTTGTCCGGGTACGGGCACTGCTTTGGGAGCATGTTTACGCTGGATACCTACCAGGTAGCGCAGCATCCATAAAAGCGCAAAGATCACCAGCAGCTCCAGGGCAATAACAGATACCAGCAGGTAATAGGATACAGGTGGTAAGCCGCCTGCCAGCAGCAGGATCGCTTTATCTGCCCCGTTCTTTCTTATACGTTCACGGTAAATATCCATGGCGCCGCTGACTGCATTGGCCAGTACCGCAATTGCGATCAGTAATGCTATAATGATCACCAGTAATAACTGGGCTAAAGGATTGTCGAGTGTAGAGGATGATACTTGCATGCTAATAGGTTTATAGGTCCTCATTTTCCAAAGGGATGCGGCTCTTGCGCACCATGGTTTCCTTTTCTGCTCTCAGCGCCCACCAGGCGGCAGCGGCGAAAAAGGCGGTGAACAATACCAGCGGCACCAGCGGGTAAATGGCTACGCCATCTATGCTTTGCAGATAATTAATGAATTTCATACGCTTTGTTTTTTTTAGTGTTGTCTTTCCTGTACGATCAATGGTTTTGCAGGCGCGCCTTTGATATCTTTTCCTACCCTTTGCAGGTAGGCGATGAGCGCCACGATCTCACGGTCAGGTAATGTTTCCAGCTTATCGCGCTTCAGCGAAGCAACGATCGCGTTTGCCTGCTGCTCCATATCTTTATTGGCCTGCAGCTCATAACTAGGCGGATAGGGAACGCCTACTTTACGCATGGCATTGATCATTGCCGGCGTCTTTCCTTTATCGATACGATCCTCCAGCAGCCAGGGATAGGAGGGCATGATAGAGCCAGGCGACATGGAAGCGGGATCCAGCATGTGATTATAGTGCCAGCTGTCGGGGTACTTGCCGCCTATACGGGCCAGATCGGGGCCGGTACGTTTGGAGCCCCACTGGAACGGGTGATCATACACAAACTCTCCTGCTTTGGAATATTCGCCGTAACGGGCCACTTCATCGCGGAAAGGTCTTACCATCTGCGAATGACAGGTGTAACAGCCCTCGCGGATATAGATATCTCGGCCATGCAGTTCGAGCGGCGTATAAGGTTTTACACTGCTGATAGTAGGAATATTGCTGCGCACCAGGAAGGTGGGGATCATTTCAAAGATACCGCCTATGCCTACTGCTATCAGGCTGAGCACCACCATTTGTACCGGCCTTCTTTCAATCCAGTTATGCCAGTGGCCTTTATTGGATACGGGTATCACCTTAGGCAGTGGCGCGGCCTCCGCCGCTTCATTGGCTACAAAGCTGCCGCTGCGTACCGTCTTCACCAGGTTCACGATCATCAGGATCATGCCGCATACATATAAGGCGCCGCCCAGTCCACGCAGGGCATACATCGGCACAATAGTGGTCACGGTTTCAAGGAACTGGTATTTCAGCTGCCCTTCTTCCGTAAATTCCTTCCACATCATGCTTTGGGTAAAGGCCGCCCAGTACATCGGCACCACGTAAAAAATGATGCCCATAGTGCCCAGCCAGAAATGCGCATTGGCCCATTTGCGTGAAAACAGCTGCGTGGCGAACAGGCGCGGGATCAGCCAGTACAGGATACCAAAGGTGAGGAAGCCATTCCATCCCAGGGCGCCCACATGCACGTGCGCAATGGTCCAGTCTGTGAAGTGGCTAACAGCGTTTACATTCTTCAGCGAAAGCATCGGTCCTTCAAAAGTGGCCATCCCGTAACAGGTAAGCGCTACCACAAAGAATTTAAGAATGGCGTCTTCCCTGACCTTGTCCCATGCGCCACGCAACGTTAAGAGGCCGTTCAGCATACCGCCCCAGGAGGGAGCGATCAGCATGATGGAGAACACGGTGCCCAGCGACTGCGCCCATTCAGGCAATGAAGTATATAACAGGTGGTGCGGCCCTGCCCAGATATAAATAAAGATCAAAGCCCAGAAGTGGATGATAGACCAGCGGTAGGAATATACAGGGCGATTGGCTGCCTTGGGAACGAAGTAGTACATCAGTCCCAGGTAAGGCGTGGTCAGGAAGAATGCCACCGCATTATGACCATACCACCATTGCACCAACGCATCCTGTACACCGGCATACCAGCTGTAGCTTTTAAACAGCGATACCGGCATTTCAAATGAGTTGACAATATGCAGCATGGCTACCGCTACCCAGGTGCCGATATAGAACCAGATGGCTACATACAGGTGCGCCTCGCGCCGCCGCAGGATGGTGCCCAGCATATTGGCGCCGAATATTACCCATACTACGGTGATGGCTATATCAAAAGGCCATTCCAGTTCGGCATATTCTTTACCGGTGGTATACCCGAGGAACAGGGTAAGGGCGCCGCCTGCAATAATGGCCTGCCAGCCCCAGAAATGCAGTTTGCTCAGCACATCGCTGAACATACGCGCCTTGCAAAGGCGTTGCAGGGAATAATAGACGCCCATAAAGATGCCATTCCCTACAAATGCAAATATTACAGCATTGGTATGTACAGGCCTTAAGCGCCCAAAAGTAGTGGCTGCATAGCCAAGGTTCATTTGCGGGATGGCAAGCGACAAGGCTGCCCATAAGCCTGCCAGCATGCCTATCAGGCCCCAGAACATGGTGGCATAGGCAAACCATTTTACAGTGCGGTTGTCATAAGAAAACTTTTCCAGAGACATAGATGATAAATTATGATTGCTTGAGTGTGGTGTCAGGGTGATCGTTATCAGCAGGAGCATCATCAAACAGGATGCGGTGTGCTGGTGAATAGTGGTCTTCAAATTGCCCGCTTCTTACAGACCATATAAAGGCTGCCAGAAAAGTAAGTCCTACAGTAAGACTGGCCCCGAGCAACAGCATAATAACACTCATTCTTATTCGATTTACTTTACAAATGTATCTTTCTCCCTATAGGGTGAACATGATCATTCTCAACCGGGGAGCTGATCTTTGTCATCCATGATATGAGATGCCTTTCGCTGTAATCGCTTTCCTGCCGCAGCGCTCATTCCCCAGGTGATCAGTATGATGCTTACGGAGCTGCAAGGCATCAATATAGCGGCAACCAGTGGTGATAATGTTCCCTGTACGGCAAAGTATAAGCCACTGATATTATATACAAGAGAGATGATAAAGCTGGTGAGGATAATGTGCTTTCCGCTGCGGCACAACTGTATAAGATCGGGCAGCAAAGGCAGTTGCCTTGCCTCCAGGATGCCGTCGCTGGCAGGTGTAAAATTGTTGCTGTTCTCTGTAACGGAGATACCGGTATGGCTTTGTAATAATGCACCGGCATCATTCAGCCCGTCGCCGATCATCAATACCCTCCGGCCCTGCTGCTGCAGCTGCAGGATGTAATCCAGCTTGTCCTGCGGCATCTGTTCAAAACGCAGGGTGGCGCCTGGTCCCATCAGTTCACGAAAAGCAGCTGCTTCGCGGTCATTGTCTCCAGACAACAGGCTGATCCCAAAGCGATCCCGGAGCCGGTGAAACAGCTGTTGTATACCATTACGGTAGCTGTTTCGCACACTGAAACGGCCATACACCCGGCCATTCATGTTCAGGTATACTGCACTGCCTTCATTGGTATCATTACCGGCTGCCCCGGCAAAATCAGCATTGCCCAGGCGGATGACGTTATTATGTACCTGCCCGCTGATCCCCATGCCTGGCTCACTTACAAAATCCTGCACCGGCGCGGTGGCTGTTCCGCAATAAGCATATACCATTTTACTCAGCGGGTGCGAAGATTGTGCTGCCAGCGCTGCTATCGCGCTCCGCTGGGCTGCGCTGAGCGCTTTTCCATAGAAGCTTACTTCCGCGCTGTTCCGGGAACTGAGCGTGCCTGTTTTATCAAATACAATATGATCTGTTTCAGCCAAGCGCTCTATCGCCTCCGCATTGCGGAGGTACAGCCGCTGCCTGCTCAGTATGCGCAGGATAAAGCTATTAGTGAAAGAAGCCGCCAGCAGCAGTCCACAGGGGCATGCCACTATCAGTATGGCGGTAACGGCTGGCCATATACGCGCAGGATCATGTAGTGCCCACCAGGCAGCCGTTATTGCAGCAAGGCTTAATACCAGCCAGGCAAAGTAACGGCCCAGCAGGTGTATGAAAGACGGCGCTTTTGTTTTTGTTTCTTTCAGCTCACGGCGGTTCCACAGGCTGGTGAGATAGCTTTGCGCCACTTCTTTTACAGTCAGCAGGGTGATGTTGCCTGCCAGCTGATAACCACCGGCATAAATGATCTCTCCTACAGAACGGCGCACCGGGGTAGACTCTCCCGTTACAAAGCTGTAATCGATCAGGGCCTCTCCTTTTACCAGTATACCATCCGCCGGGATCAGCTCCTGGTGATGGATCAGCAGGGTCTGACCGGTTTTAATATCCGGCAATGCCACGGGTATTTCTTTTTCTTCGTCTATTACGGTAACGGCTATTGGGAAATAAGCGGTATAGTCGCGGTCAAATGACAGTCCCTGGTAAGTTTTTTCCTGTAGGATCCTGCCCGCCAGCATAAGGAATACAATACCCGTCATCGAATCAAAGTAGCCTGCGCCTGTCCCCATTAATACATCTGTAACGCTGCGCACAAAAGTGACCAGGATAGCCAGCGCGATAGGCACATCTATATTCAGGAAGCCATGTTTGATACCGCTCCAGCCGGAACGGAAGAACACCTGTGCACTGTAAAAGAATACCGGTAGCGACAAGGCCAGGTTCAGCCAGCGGAAAAGGCCCGTATCCATGCCGTCCGGCCCGGAGAAATATTCCGGGAAGCTTAACAACATGATATTGCCAAAACAAAAACCAGCCACTCCCAACTGGTAGATCAGCCGGCGGCTGATGCCTGTTTTATTGCCCTGCAGATCCTGCAGGCTGATATAAGGTTCATAGCCGATGCTGGTGAGCAGCTCGGCCACTCCGCGCAGCGACAGCTGTTCATGCAGGAACACCACCTGTGCTTCCTTACGGCCAAAGTTCACGGTGACCCGCTGTATACCAGCGTTCAGGCGGTGCAGGTTTTCCAATAGCCAGAGGCAGGAGCTGCAATGTATGTTGGGAATATAAAAGGTGATATGGGTGTGTGTACTATCGCGGAACTGTATCAGCTGCTCTGTTATCTGATCATCTTCCAGGAACGCGAATTTATCTTTACGAACGGCTATACGCTGCGGAGTGCCCGGTTGTTCGTTCAGCCGGTAATAGTCGCATAGCTGGTGCCCGTTCAGCAGTTCAAAAACCAGTTTACAGCCTTCGCAGCAAAATGTTTTTTCTTCTTGTACAATGGCGGTGTTGTTACATGCTTCGCCACAATGATAGCAGGCGGTTCCTACGGCTGTCATGGTTATCGTATATACTGCAAAAGTAGCAGCGCGACTGCCGGGCCCGAATGACATTTATCAAAGACGCAGTTGATATTTATCATCCTGAAAAATGATGGATGTCATATAAAAAAAACCGGCCGGTTTGAAAGAAACTAGCGGCCGGTCAGCAGTGTACAAATTGAAGATGTAGATAAGATAATTTGGCTAGCCCGCAGTCATGGCATAGGTATGGCCATTCACCGCTACCGCCAGCTCATTCTTGCAGGCTAATTTCTTTCTCCAGCAATGCAGGTTATAAAAAGTTGTTTCAGCAATATTTTGCAGGGCTTCGCGTGTAGCAAAAGCCTGGTGCGGCGTGATCAGCACATTGGGCATGCGCAGCAGGCGGCATAACAGTTTATCCTCCATTTTGCGGCCACGCAGGTCATTAAAGAAAACGCCCTTTTCGTGCTCATATACGTCCATTCCGAAATAGCCTATGTGGTTATTCTCCAGCGCATCTGCCACATCAGCCGTTTTAACTACGGCTCCTCTTGACACATTGATCAGCATAACGCCTTTTTTCATCCAGCTGATCACTTCCTTATTGATCATATGTTTGCTCTCCTCATTCAAGCCTGTATGTACAGTAATAATATCCGATTCATGGCAAAGCGTGGCCAGGTCAGTATACTGTACCCCAAAGCGGGTAGCAAGGTCTTTGTTCTTTTTTATATCGTATGCCAGTAAACGGCATCCAAAACCATGCAGGATCGCTGCAACGGCCTCTCCTGTTCTGCCGGTGCCGATAATACCGGCTGTTTTGCGGTGCATGTCAAAACCTACCAGGTTATGCAGGGTAAAATTATACTGCTGCACCTGTTTGGTGGCCTGCACCGTTCTCCGGTTCAGGGCCATCATCAGGCTTACCGCATGTTCCGCAATGGCGAAAGGAGAATAAGCTGGTACATTGGCTACTTTAATATTCAGTTGCGCGGCAGCGTGCAAATCCACATTATCATAGCCGGCGGCACGGACGGCCAGGTACCTTACCCCCTGCTGGGCCAGTATATTGAGCACAGGCGCCGACGCATCATCGGCGGTAAAGATGCAGACTGCCTCACAATCCTTGGCCAGCGCACCTGTATCCAGGTTCAGGGGCTCATTGATCATTACCAGGTCGTGTTCCTTAATATTGGCTTCTTCGAGGTAGGGGCGCTCAAAGTCTTTCATACTGTAGAAAAGTACTCTCATAGCGGATGTGGTTTAGGTGTTGCCGGTCCCGTAGTATTAGTACAGGTAGTGGTTCGTACGAACGGTGGCCGCATTTAGCTGGGCCAGGCTCCAGTTGATGGTACAGGCGGTCTTCAGCCACAGGTCGCCCCTTCTCGGAGTTACCTGAGCATTGAGGCCCATTGTTTCTTTAAGGTCAGACACCAGTTCAGCGGCTGTCCGTTTTTGACTGATATCCAGCCAGCCACAAGTGCCTGCATCCCTTATATCGTCTATCGGGGTATCCGGGGAAATTTTCCTCACTGCCGCGGCAGCTTGTCCGCCTTCCGGGGCCTGCGTGTAAAATTCAAGTTTCAGATAGGGGTATACCGCCTGAAATGCACGTTGTATGCTGGCGATGATGGCATTGTCACTGATATAGATCTGCATTTTTAAATAAATTATGGTTACGGATGCAAAGTAACACCAGTCCTGCTCCCCGGCCAATGAGATCGATCAGTCCTTCACATGATAATCATCATGCGGCTAATTTTTGGCCCCCGCTTTGATACAAATCCATAAAATACTTAACTTTCAGTTTGTTGCAGCCTGTTACCGATATACAAAATAACTGTTAAATGTATTCTTCCATCAACGAGCTCGACGATCAGTTTCAGCTATCCATGTTTTCGGCCCTGATGGAAAAGGGAGGCGGCCTGCTGGGCGTGAGGGAGAAAGAGAGTGGCAGATTGCTCTATATGAACGAAGCAGGCATGAGGATGCTGGGCAGCACGGACCCTGCCGTGGTTGAAGCACTACTGCAAAAAAACAAGCTGGGGTATTGCGACTGGACCCTGGAGAGCGGCGTCAACAGTAACAGTCCCGGCAGAGAAGAACGTGAGTGGGTGAACAACGCCGGTCAGAAACAATGGGGCGTTTACGAAAGGATCTTATTTAAACACTCCGGGAAGGAATATTGCTTCTTCCGCCTGGGAGACCTTACCTCGGATAGTTATTTCCAGCAAAAGATAGAAAAAGAGTTACAGCGCTTTGGCGCCCTCTTCGATTATGCCAGCATCGGCATACTGGTGGCCAATAAGCGGGGGAGATCGTCATGATCAATGATTTTGCGCTGGATCAGTTCGGCTACCGGCGCGAAGAATTGCTGGAAGGCCCCGTAGAACAATTGCTCCCGGTGAACCTGCGCGACAGGCATATCGAATATCGCGAAGGCTTTACCGGCCAGCCGCAGAGCAGGCCCATGGGCATCGGCCTCGACCTGTTTGGGGTTAAAAAAGACGGCACGGAATTCCCCGTGGAGATTAGCCTCAGCCATTACCAGAATGAAGAAGGCACCTTTGTGATCGCCTATATCAACAATATCACTGCCAGGAAGCAGGCAGAGGCCAATAATGAGCGCCTCAATGACGAGCTGGAACGAATGGTGGAAGAACGTACCCTGCAGCTCAGGAAAGCCCTGGAACTGCTGGAAGTATCCACGGCAGAGCTCACAACAGCCCTGGGCAAAGAAAAAGAGCTGAGCGAGCTGAAATCCCGCTTCGTATCCCTGGCCTCGCACGAGTTCCGTACCCCTCTCAGCACTATCCTCTCCTCCGCCTTCCTGGTCAAGCAATATGCCGGGGAAGAGGAGCAGGGAAAACGGAATAAGCATATCCAGCGTATCGTTTCCTCCGTCAACCTACTGACTGATATACTGAACGACTTCCTCTCCGTAGGCCGGATAGAGGAAGGAAAAATCCAGGTACGGAACATTAATTTTGATGTGAATGAGCTGTTCCAGAATGTGATCCAGGAGATGCAGGGCATTATTAAAGAGGGACAGGAGGTGGATTACCTCCATATCGGCGGCACGGAAGTAACGCTGGACCCCGCCCTGCTGAAGCATATTGTCATGAACCTCCTGGGCAATGCCATTAAATTCTCCGGTAAAGACGCCACCATCCTCTTACGCACCTACCGTAAAGAGGACGAATTCAAGCTGGTGGTGGCCGATAAAGGCATCGGCATGTCGCAGGAAGACCAGCAACACCTGTTTGAGCGGTTTTTCCGGGGCACCAACGTGAGTAATATTCAGGGCACCGGGTTGGGCCTCCACATCGTAAGTAAATATAGTGAGCTGATGAACGGCAGCATATCATGTGAGAGTGAACTGGGCAAAGGCACCACTTTTACCTTAACATTTCCTATCAATAACAAAACTTCCCTTACACACGCATGAAAACGATCCTGCTAATTGAAGACAATGACGATATCCGGGAAAATACAGCAGAAATCCTCGATCTGGCCGGATACAAGGTCCTGACCGCAGAAAACGGCAAAACCGGGGTGGAACTCGCCATGGAACACAAGCCCGACCTGGTGATCTGTGATATCATGATGCCCGTACTGGACGGTTACGGCGTATTGCACATGCTGCAGCGCAACGACGAGATGAGAGATACTCCTTTCATCTTCCTGACCGCCAAAACAGAAAGAAGCGATTTCCGTAAAGGCATGGAAATGGGAGCAGACGATTACATTACCAAGCCTTTCAGCGGCACCGACCTGCTGCATGCCATTGAAAGCCGCCTTAAAAAGGCCTCCCTGAGAAAACAGGATTTTCCTGCCAACCTGCAGGGCCTCAACAAACTGATGGAAGCTGCCACCGGGGGAAAAGGCACCCTTAAAGCATTGTCTGAAGGACGCAACATCGACAGGTACAAAAAGAAACAGGCCATCTATGTCGAAGGCAATCATCCCACCAGCCTGTTCTACATCCAGAAGGGAAAAGTAAAGATCTTCAAAAAGAATGACGACGGTAAGGAACTGGTGGTAGACCTGTACAACACCGGTGATTTCCTGGGCTATGTAGCCCTGCTGGAAGGCGGCACCTATAAGGAAACAGCCGAAGCCATGGAAGAAAGCGAGATCGCGGTGATCCCCCGGGAAGACTTCGAAGAGCTGCTGAACAACCAGCAGGAAGTAGCCGTACAGTTTATCCGCATGCTGGCCAGGAATGTTACCGTGAAAGAGCAGCAGTTATTGGGACTGGCCTACAACTCTCTTCGCAAAAAGGTAGCCGAAGCGCTGGTGAACCTTTATAATAAGTATAACGAACGCAGGGAAACCCACTTCGCAATAGATATCAGCCGCGATAACCTGGCCACCATAGCTGGTACCGCCACTGAATCGCTGATCCGTACACTGGGCGATTTCAGGGAAGAAAAACTGATCGATATCAAGGAAGGGACGATTGTTATTCTCAATGAAAAAAAGCTATCCAGCATGCTGTATTAGGCAGGCTGCCCGAAATGATCATTCAGATAGCCTTTAAATTCTACACTGAGTTTTTCGAAATTCTCTTTTATGATGATGATCTTCACTTCGAGCTTGCGCTGAACGTCTATTACCTTTTTATATTCGCCGTTCATGTGGAAATGCTCCTGTTGCAGGTGGTAAAGCTGTTCCCTTACCTCGTGCTTCAGGAGGCCCAGCTGTTCGTCCATTTTCAGGAAGCGGTTCTGGAAGTACTCCAGTTCTTCCAGCTTGCTTCTAACGAAATCACTATTTAAAATATCAGCCAGCCTGGTTTTGAAATGAATATTTTCATCTTCCAGGAGGGCCAGTTCTTTTCTCCAGCCTTCATTCTCATATATCAGCTCGCCTTTTTCACCGTTGTTCATTGCTAATTTCATAGTTTGTAGCACCAAGTTATACCTCCGTTTTTCAATAGAGTATGACAACGGTCAGTCAGAACACTGACCGTTGTCAGCATGTCAAAATTCACTGTTCTATTAGCCCCGATCCCCATACTTGCACGGTTCTTGTCTGCGCGGGACTTATCTCTACCACAAAAGTACCAGCCCCCGGCCGCTTAAAACAGGACCGCGGTTAGGAAAAGACCTGATTGTAATCACCCTCCTTCTTCGTAATTTCAAATCAGAAATAGTTTGAAATGGGAGTTTCCAAGACCGCATTATTCACAAAACAGCAGAACGAAATAGCCCTTATGGCGAAGGCGCTGGCCCACCCGGCACGTATTGCCATTCTCCAATACCTGGTAAAAGTGAACCGCTGCGTATGCGGAGATGTCGTAGAGCAGCTGGGCCTGGCGCAGGCTACCACCTCCCAGCATCTGAAGGAGCTGAAAAAGGCAGGCCTGATAACCGGCACCATAGATGGCGCCAATGTCTGTTATTGCATAGATCCCAACGCCTGGAAACAATTCCGCCAGGTGTTTGCCGGGTTCTTTAAGGACGATATAAACCTGGACCGCAACTGTTGCTGACCCTGCGGGCTTAAAAATCCCTTTTTTACGTAGTATCGCCGATCATATTTCTGCTTACTTTTAAGAGAATGCCATTCACATTTAACCTAAATTTTCTCAGATGAAAAAAACAACAGAAAAGAAATTGAGCCTTGGCAAGATCAAAATTGCCAGTTTGACCAAACCCAAACAGGACGGTTTTATCAAAACCATTGACACACTGTGCCAGGGCAATACTACTCCGATATCTGTTTGTCCCTGCATCAGTACCGGTCCTGGTGGGTGCTCCGACCCCTGCTGAGGCTGAAATTATAGGATAAAAAAGGGCGTATCAATGCATGATACGCCCTTTTTTTATGGTTTTCGCGGCATTTCCAGAGGTCGATTCAGCTGAAATCCGCTATGGTATTTGCTTATCATAGGGATATCTGCCCTATATCTCCGTGTTATATGGGAGTTATAAGCGAGATATAAGCCCCTTTTATAAGTAGCAGATATCCTGGCGGTATCTTGTTAAAAAATAGCAGGTAATATTGGAAGCTCCCAGCTATATGGCACAAAAAAGCCTGTCCGCCAGGTGACGGACAGGCTTTTTAACCTTATCTTAAATGCCTTTGGCTTATTCTTCGGGTTGCAGCAGCATCTTAAATTTCACGGCCGGATCATCCTTATGCTGGGTGTCAAAGATACGGAGCTGGTAATAGTTGCCATGTGCCCAGTCTTGTACGCTGTTGTCATAATAGGGACTGCCCGGGTTACCGCTTTGGCCTCCGGGGTAGATACCATATGCCTCCGTGGTAGGCCCTAATTGCACGATCATACGCCAGGAGGGACCATGGTTAGCCTTGGTGGCGTTCACAACGTGGGTGCCGCCACCGGTGTACAGGTGCATCTGGCTGAAGGCGGGCAGGGCGCGGGTAAGGTGACGTATATCCGTACCGCGGAAACGGCCCCATTCCAGGCGTTGCTGCTTATCCAGTTTTTGGGCAGAATCTGCCACCTCGGCAAAGGTCTCCCGAACCAGGTCGGTAAGGGTTTCTTTTCTTGCGGTATGAATATCATCTACAAAATGCATGGAAGAATCACGGATCAGCCATAAGAGAGAGGCATTGTCGGTGGGGTAATCCATTACCAGGCTGTCTTCGCGGTTCATCAGCTCATCGTCCCAGATCCGTTTTTTCAGCCCTTCCCATAACATATAGAAGATGGTAGCACCTTTACTGTTCGGGGCATTCTCCAGGTTCCATTCCTGCAGGACCTGGTAATAAGGCTGCTGTGCGGCTGTCAGGGATTGCTGGGGCAGATGTGCATTCAGCAAAGGCTTGGCCGCCCGGGCAAAGAGATTGGCATTGTCGTTCTGCAGCTGCATCATATCCTGAATGGTGATCTGGTTCATGGCAGACAGACGCTCATTGATACGCTTACCACGGTACAGATCATAATAACCAAAGTAATAATATGGATAGCTGCTGTCTGTAGGCTGCTGGTTGGCGGAGCTTACAAATCCCCTTTCCGGGTTCCTGATATGCGGGTTCTCTGCCTGCGGAATATAGCCCTGCCAGGCAAAGGTACTGTTGCTGCCGGGGAGGATATACTTGCCCTGGTTTTTCCAGCGCAGGGGGAACTGTCCGTTATGCCAGAGCGCTATATCGCCTGTTTTGGAAGCAAATACAAAGTTCTGTGCTGGGCAGGTATAATGCTGCAGGGCCTCCAGGTAGTCTTCATAAGTGCGGGCCTTGTCCAGCTTCAGGAAAGTGAGTATTTCGTTGGAATGATCGTGGGCTTTCCAGCGCAGGGCCAGGAAAGGTTGTCCGGGCACATCGTCATGGAAGGTATTGTCATACATTACAGGGCCCCATACGGTATAAGCCACGGTGTCGTAATAAGGCTCCTGCCCTTTTACCTTTATGATTTCCACCCGCTGCGAGGCATTCCGGTATTCGCCTTTGAACAGGTACTGGCTGCGGCCATTCCTGAACTTTACGGCGTAGTAGTCCTTTACATCTTCAGAACCATTGGTAACGCCCCAGGCGATATGGTCGTTAAAGCCGATAATAACCCCAGGAGCGCCGGGCAGGCTGGCGCCGTATACATTCATATTGGGTGTGTGCAGCTGCACTTCGTACCAGAGGGAAGGCAGGCTCAGGCCCAGGTGCGGATCGTTACAAAGGATAGGCGCCCCGCTGCGGGTCTTGCTGCCGCCTACGGCCCAGTTATTACTGCCATTGTCGGGATCGGGCTTATCTTCCCGGAAGTCCAGCATGGCGGCTATTTCTTTAAGCGAGCTGTCGGCCGGCAGCACGGCATTTTTCACCGGTTTATCAAAGGCGGTGCCTTTGGGGATCACCGGGTCAATGCTGTCGTTACGGTCCGGGTACATGTTATCAAAATCGGCCTGTGTGAAGATATGCCGTGCATTCGTATACTCAAGATCGTTAGCGCCGCCGGTGAGGTCGTAAGACATGTATTTTAACAGGGCGCCGCTCTTCAGGGCAGACCATGGCTCTGGACGATAGTTGAGCAGTTTGTATTCCACAGGTAAGTCGCTATATGACAAACTGCTGATGTAGGTGTTCACACCGGCGCTATAGGCTTCTATGGCTACTTTAGTGGTGCTGTCACGCAACATTTCGGCAGCAGCTACTTCCGCGGCATAGCCCATGCCCATGCGGCGTTGCCTGCGGTCATACTCCAGGAGCTTAGGGCCGAGGATCTCCGACAAACGGCCCTGGGCGGCCAGTGTCTGCAGCTCCATCTGCCAGAGCCGGTCGCGGGCATGCAGATAGCCCTGTACAAAAAAGGCGTCCGCTTCTCTTTCTGCGAACACGTGAGGCACCATGCGGTCGTCTAACCATACTTCCACTTTGCCTTTCAGTCCGGGTAAGGATAGTTCGTCATTAAAATCTTTTCCGATAGGTTCTGCGTTCTGCCAGAATCCTTCCTGGGGGCTCAGGAATTTGCCCAGCGGCGGGGTAGCTCCCCACTGGCGGTTCAATACGCTGATCAGGATGAGGGTAATGGCGGCCGAGATAAGAAAGGGAATGAATTTCATAAGAATATGCTAATGTGATGAAGTTAGGGGAAAAAAATGAGAAAAGTCGTTAGTCGCTAGTCATTAGTCGTTAGTATTGGGCCAATATCCTCCTAATCACTAACGACTAATGACTAGCGACTAGCAACTAATAACTGTGTACACTGATCCACTTCATCAAATGTGTTGAAGCTATGCAGCACGATACGCAGCCGCTCTTGTCCTTTAGGCACGGTGGGATGCAGGATAGGTCTTACATCCAGGCCAGCCTCCTGCAGTGTGGCGGCCTGGCGGCGGGTAAATTCGTTGCCTGGGGTCAGTACAATCTGTATCGGCGTTTCGCTGGGTAATACCTGCAGCGAGGAAGTGCGCTGGCGAAAACGGGCGATCAACGCTGCCAGGTGCTCACGGGCCTCCTTCATATAGGGGAAGAGGTTATAGCTGGCCATGACCGCTGCAATGGCGGTTGGGGGTAAGGCAGTGGTATAGATAAAGGAACGGGAAAAGTTGATGAGATAACTGCGGAGCACATCTGATCCCAGCACGATGGCGCCGTGGCAGCCCAGGGCTTTACCAAAGGTATGCACACGGGCAAAGCACGCATCTGCCAGGCCCAGGACCTGTATTAAACCTTCTCCGCTTTCACCTACTACGCCGGTGGCATGCGCTTCGTCAACAATAAGATGCGCGCCGGCTTTTTGACAGGCCTCGGCGATGGCTTTGAGCGGCGACATGTCGCCATCCATGGAATAAACAGATTCTACGGCAACGAATATATTACCGCTGGCGCGGCGCAGCTTCTTTTCGAGGTCGCCTACATCATTGTGTATAAAAGAAAAGGATTGGGCGCGGCTTAGCCGGATGCCATCGCGGATGGAGGCATGGATCAGCTGATCGTAGATGACGGTATCCTCCTTCTGCGGCACACAGGAAAACAATCCTACATTGGCGTCATAACCGGAGTTGTAGATCAGCCCTGCAGGCGCTGCATGAAACGCTGCCAGGTTGCTTTCCGCTTCTTCTACCCAGGCGTAATTGCCTGCCAGCAGGCGGGATCCTGTACTGCCATGCATATAGGGCCTTTCCATCAGCAGGGCGTGCACCGCCTCCTGCATGGCGCCGCTGCGCGCCAGTCCCAGGTAATCATTGGAGCAAAGGTCCACCATATGCGGCGGAGGCAGCTTCAGCTCCCTGAAGGCATGTTGTGCCCTGCGCTGTTCCAGTTGCGATAGCAGAAAGTCATCGTTCATTCGCCAAAGCTAAGGAATGTAATGTAAATCCTAACAGCGGCTATCCTAACGGATGATATTGGCGCAATACGATAAAGGATAAAAAATATAACTTGCGGCCTTAAGACCTTATATAATTATGTCCAAAGTTTCCATCCTTGGCTTGCAGCTGCCAACGGACCCTCGCTGGGTTGACCTCGCCTCCATCTCCTTGGAGGCGGTATTGACCGATCATGCTTTTTGTGAACAGAAAGCTGCTACCGCCTGCATTTCCCTGATACAACGTTACCCGGAGAAGGACCGGCTGGTACAGGACCTCGCTCCTATCGTTACAGAAGAATGGGGCCATTTCCGGCAAGTATTGGCAGAGATGAAGAAGAGAGGCTATTCACTGGGCAAACAACGGAAAGACGCTTACGTGAACGAACTGATGCAGCACCAGGTAAAGGGCGGTACTGCGGAAGACCAGCTGCTGGACAAGCTGCTGATCTGTGCATTGATAGAAGCACGCAGCTGCGAACGTTTCCGTTTGCTAAGCGAAGGACTGGAAGATGATTACCTGCGGGAATTCTACCGCAAGTTCATGATATCAGAAGCTGGGCATTACCGCCTGTTCATTGACCTGGCCAGAGAATATATGCCAGAAGACAAGGTTACACAACGCTGGCAGTACTGGCTGAAGACAGAAGCCGATATTTTGAAAGAGATGGAAGTAAGGGGCGATAGAATGCATTAATTAGCTACTAGCTACTAGCTGCTAGCAGCTAATAGCTAGTAGCTAAAAATTGAAGCCGATATTTACGTAACCCCGCAGGCGACCGTCCTGGTCGCAGTACATGAGAGAAGCTTCGATGGGCCCGAGGCGGGAATTGTAGCCTGCAGTCATGGAATACCCGCTCAGGTATTTGTATTTGGCACTCACATCGTTGATGAAGTCATAAACGGCTACGCCTGCTCTTGGTACTAAGAAGATATTACGCACTATTTCGCGCTGGTATGCCAGCTGTACGATGGCCGCGCTGGAAGTAATTACCTCGCCCTCATAGATACCGGGGAAGGTAAGCTGGTGATGTGTTACATTATTAAGGCCCCCCAGCAGGTATCCATTTACAATAGGCTGATCATAGTTATAGTTTACCCCTCCGGCAGCGCCGAACTGCAAGGCATCTTCTCCTCCCAGGGGGAAGTAGTATTTAAACTGCAGCGTGGCATGCTGGTAATTATTAAAGCTCAGTTTCAGGCTGTCGAGGTGGATCTCCTGTCCGTTGCTATAGGCGCGGAAGCCGTGGTTCTGGTTGTACACATAGCCGGCTTCCAGCTGCAGGTCTGTACCACTACGGGGATAGATCTTACGGTCCAGCGAGTTGATCCCGAAGTTAAGGAAAGAATTCAGCTGATTGGTATTGCCCCTGATCTCTTCTTTAGAATCGAAAGTAGGCCGGTAATTAAAATACTCCCAACGGGTGCCTACACCCACGCTCATGATCCGGCTCAGGGCATATTGCATATGTATTTCTGTATTGGCATAGTTGGTACGATATTGCTGCGAGCGGCGAAAATCCTCATAGAGGTTCAATCCATTATTCTCGTAATACAGGCCCATACCAAAACCGAAATCTCTTTTCCTTCCCAGGTATTTAAAATACTCTGCGCGCAAACGGGGATTCTCACTGATACCGGCGGTAACAAAGGAACGGGAGTTGGGAACGATGAAGTTGCGCTGGGTGATGTTTACTATAGCGCTGGCATTGGTATAGGTGTTATAATTCAAAGCCACTTTTACATAGGTGAGCGGATTCTCTTCCACCTGCACATCCATGCGGCTTTTAGCCGGACCATCGGGCAACAGGTCATAAGTGATCTCTTTATAGAAACGGGTGCCGAATACATTGCGCAACGCATCGCCTAACTGCCCGGGGTTGTAGCAGCCATCAGGCTTGAGGTTCATCCTTCCCAAAAAGAATTTCTCATCAGAATGCACCAGGCCTTTCACATGCACGGAGGTAAGCTCCACATCCGGTACAAAAGGCAGCCGGTCTTTCACAAAAGGAGTGCCGGGGTACAAGGCGTTCAGTGAATCTGCCAGGTGCTTGAAAACAGGATACATTTCACGGCCTTTGATCTTGCCCAGCGCTATAATAGAATCCACGCTGCCAAAGCTGGCGGCTGAGTAATTCTCCAGGTCATGATGAATATAGATGTCACATTGTTTGCGGGCGTCCTTAAAATCAATCGCATCCTTATAAAAGCCCAGCTGATAGAGAATATCAAAAGCGGTTACCAGCTTATCGGCTTTGCGGAGACCTCCTGCAACATTGGAGCCGATCACGATATCAGCGCCCATCTCCTTTGCCGTGATCACGGGGAAATTGCGTACCACGCCACCATCCACCAGTTTCCGGTCGCCTATCTTAACGGCGGTGAAAATGGAAGGAATGGCCATACTGGCCCTGAGACTGGATACAATATGGCCGGTATCCAGCGTTACGATGTCGCCGGTGGCTACATCTGTAGCAATACATTTAAAAGGGATGTTCAGCTTCGTGAAATCCCTTACATCCTTGGCTGGCCAGCAGAGACGGGCCAGTTCCAGCCAGAGCTGCTCCCCGGTGATCACACCGGATCCTAATTTTGGCTTGCCATATTCAAAAGGGATTTCAATAATGTATTTATTGTATTCGCTCTTTTCTTCGTAGGAGATGTCTGTAAGCGCAGGCTGATTGGCAAAGAGGTTATCCCAATTCAGCTTATGGGCCAGTATTTCGATAGTATCGCCGGAATAGCCCATCGCATACAGGGCGCCTACAATACTGCCCATACTGGTGCCCGTAATGTAGTCTACTTTTAGCCCTGCGCTGTCCAATGCCTGCAGGATGCCGATGTGGGCCAGTCCCTTAGCCCCTCCGCCGCTGAGTGTCAACCCTATTTTGGGCCTTTCCTTGCCTGTTTGCGCCTGCAAACCGGCCGGGTGTATACAAATTCCAAACAATAACGCTAGTATTATGCTATAAAACCTCATATGATACTGTCCACTAAGCTCAACGGATATGTCTAAAGTTAACGGATTCATCCGACAGTAAAACGAGGGCCAGCCCCATTTCCCCTATAAAAGATTAAAAAATACTAATATTTTTTCTATCTTCTCCCCTCTTTTATAAAAGCTACGGATGAAAAACACGAAAAACCAGAATATCTGGCAGGTAATCCTTGCGTCGTCTGCCGGCACATTGATCGAGTGGTACGACTTTTACATTTTCGGCAGCCTGTCGGCCATTATCTCTGAGAAATTCTTTCCGCCCAGTAACCCTGACCTGGCCTATATCGCTACGCTGGCCACCTTTGCCGTAGGTTTTGTGGTGCGTCCGTTCGGGGCGATCATCTTCGGGCGGCTGGGAGACATTGCCGGGCGTAAATACACTTTTCTACTGACACTGCTGATCATGGGCGGGTCTACCTTTGCCATTGGCCTGATACCTGATTATCAACGTATAGGCATACTCGCGCCTATCATCGTGCTCTTATTGCGGCTGTTACAAGGCCTGGCCCTTGGCGGCGAATACGGAGGTGCAGCCACTTATGTGGCAGAGCACTCTCCGGCACATCAACGCGGCTATTACACCAGCTTTATACAAACTACGGCCACCCTTGGACTATTTGTTTCACTGGCGGTGATCCTGATTACCCGTAATGTAATGGCGCCGGAAGACTTTAATAGCTGGGGCTGGAGAATTCCGTTCTGGTTATCGGTGTTCCTGGTGATCATGTCTTACTATATCCGGATCCGCCTGCAGGAATCTCCCCTGTTTGCGCAGCTGAAAGCAGAAGGTAAGACTTCCCGTAACCCGATCAAAGAAAGCTTCGGCAAGAAAGAGAACCTGCGGCTGGTGCTGCTGGCTTTGTTCGGCGCCACTATGGGACAAGGGGTGGTATGGTACACGGGGCAGTTCTATGCGCTTTCCTTTCTACAAAAGACCATGGAGCTGGAATTTGTACAATCCAATATCGTGATCGCCATTGCGCTGGTGCTGGGCACCCCCTTCTTTATTTATTTCGGTAAGCTGTCTGACAAGATAGGGCGAAAGAAGATCATGATGAGCGGCTTACTGCTGGCAGCACTCGCCTACTACCCTATTTACAGGGCGATGGACAATACCGTGAAACTGGAGCACAAACAGGAGCTGCCGGGCCAATACCGCATAGAGAGCAAGCTTACGCCTAACAAGGATGGATCCAGCACGGAAAGGCTCTCCCGTATACGCGTATACGATGATGGAACACAGGTAAAAGAAATTACGGCTACCACCGGCGCCAAAACGGAAGTTAAACGGGAAGTAACGGTGAGCACTACCAATATGGCCTGGCTGGTGTTCCTGGTATTTATACAGGTATTGTTCGTTACGATGGTGTACGCCCCTATTGCCGCCTTCCTGGTGGAGCTATTCCCGACAAGGATCCGTTATACTTCTATGTCGCTACCCTATCACCTGGGCAATGGCGTATTTGGAGGCCTGTTGCCTACCATTTCAACATTACTGGTAACACAAACACACAATCACCTGGCAGGGCTTATTTACCCCATAGGCATTGCTGTGGTATGTTTCTTCATAGGTGTTTTCTTTATCAAGGATCCGCAGGCGGAGGGGGTATTAATAGTTAATAATTAACAATTAATAATTAGTGCACTAGTTACCGAAGTAATTGGCCAGTTCCCGGAGGGGCAGATAGGGATGCTCCTGCTGCAGGGCGGCTACTTTACGGGCGTATGTGCGGAGAAATTGCTGATGCTGGGGGCTTTCGGGATTAAAAGGTTTATGCTGACGGGCCCTGTTCAGGTCCTGGATGTGCTTCAGCAGTTGCTGACTGCCGGGGTGAATACAGCTGTTCACAAAATGTTCCCATACATAATTCACGGCGGTTTCGTTGGGATGTACCAGGTCGTCTTTATAGAAACGGTAATCGCGGAGGTCGTCTATTACCAGCTCGTAGGCAGGGAAATAGAAGAGGCGGTCAAATTTATTGACCAGCTGATGGACTACCTGTAGAAGAATGGCCTTGCTGAGGTTGTTCTCTACTACCCCATCGCGGGCATAACGTACCGGGCTAACGGTGAAGAGTATATTGATATCCCGGTTACGGAAAAAGAGCCGGTGCATCATATTATCGAGGGCGGTGATGATCTCATCTACTGTCAGCAGTTTTTTATAGAAAGCCGACATGGGTACTTTATGGCAATTGGCTACCAGCTGCCCGGTTTCCTTTAATACATAAGCATGTGCAGAGCCCAGGGTGATCACCAGCCAGCGGGCTTTACTCAGATAAGCCGCAGCCTCCTGCTGTGCAGCGTTGATATGGTCTAATACCGCTGCAGGCGTAAGGGCAGAAAAACGGCTGTGATGGTCCCAGCTGTGCCAGAGATCATCGTGCATAAAAAGGTCTGCTTCCGTATACTTTTTATGATCCAGGTAACTGTGCACCGCTTTGGTAATGCTGACAGGATTATAGAGAATGCCATGCGGGTTAAGCAGGGCGGGGAATAAATGCTGCTGCAGCTTTTCTCCCATTTCCTCTGCAAAACAGGAACCCATCAGCAGTATCTGATCCCGGTATTCGAAAGCAGGTTCAAGCGGTGCAACAGGAAAAGTGAGACGGAAGTGCATGGTAATTGGCTTTTAGCGGCTGGCGCTTAGCAGTTAGTAGATAAATATTCTCTCGGCGAGGCGTTGAGCCTCCTGCAAAGCAGATTGGTTTAGTTTTAATTCCTCGTTATGTTGTTGGCAGAACCATAAGAGGTTCTCCGTGGCAAGGTTGCCCACCAGGTCGTCTTTTGCCATAGGGCAGCCTCCTATCCCTTTGATCGTGCTGTCGAAACGGCGGCATCCCTCATTGTAGGCGGCTATCACCTTTTCTTCCCAGTTATGCGGTGCAGAATGAAAATGTGCACCGAATTCTACCCCGGGATAGGCTGGTATCAGCTCTTTGAACAGGTGGGTGATAGTGGCTGGTTCTGCCACACCTACGGTGTCTGCCAGTGAGATGATGGAGATGTCCATCCCTGCCAGCTCGCTGACCCATTGTGCAGCGATGCCTGCATCATAGGGATCGTCGTAGGGATTGCCGAAGCCCATGGAGATGTACACGACCAGCTGTTTACTGTTCTTGATGCAGAGCTCCTGCAGGGTTTGCACCAGCTCCAGCGATTCTGCGATGGTTTTATTGGTATTCCTCAGCTGGAAGGTTTCTGAAATAGAGAAGGGATATCCCAGGTAAGTGATCTCATCGAACATCACTGCTTCTTCTGCTCCGCGCTGGTTGGCCACTATCGCCAGCAGACGGCTGCCATTAACGGGGAGCTGCAGTTTTGTCAATACGGCTGCCGTATCGGCCATCTGGGGAATGGCTTTAGGCGATACGAAGCTGCCAAAGTCGATTGTATCAAAACCAACCTGCAACAAGGTGTTCAGATAATTTACCTTATCGGCCGTGGAGATGGGATGCGTCCATCCCTGCATGGCATCGCGGGGACATTCGATCAGTTTCATATATCCAGGTTTGAGGTTTGAAGTTTGAGGTTTGAGGTTAGTTTGCGGTTTGAGGTTCATGACGAGCTGCCATTGTGAAAGTTGCATGTCATGAACATCAAACCTCAAACCTTAAACTTTAAACATTTTCTCTTTGTTTCATTGCTTCATACAGGATGATGCCGGCGGCAACGGAAACATTAAAAGATTCGAAATTGTTGCTCATGGGGATACGGAAAAGGGTATCCGCTGCTTTTAACAGGGCGGGATACACGCCTTTATCTTCTGAGCCCATGATCACTGCCACTGGTTCTTTCAGGTCACAGTCATAGAGTTTTTCCGTTGCTTCCATTTCGCTGGCCATTACCTTGATACCGTTGAGGTGCAGTGTGTCAATGGCCTTCAGGAGGCTGTTGACCCTGCAAACGGAGATCTTTTCCAATGCGCCGGCAGAAGATTTAATGGCTTCCTCGTTGAGGGAGGCGATGCCCTTATCCGGGATAATGATGGCCTGGGCGCCGCAGCAAACAGCGCTGCGAGCGATGGCGCCTATATTACGTACATCTGTAATACCGTCCAGTATCAGGAACAGGGGGGTGAGGCCCTGATCTATTGTATGGGAGATTACGTCCTGCAGATCGAGGTAGGCAACCTGGCCTGTAATAGCGATACATCCCTGGTGATTGGCCTGGGTAAGGCTGTTCAGCTTTTCTACCGGCACCAGGTTGATGGGAATGTTGTACTGGGCAGCCAGCTGTTTGATCTGGGGGATGATGTCGCCGGTGGCATTGCGCAGCATAAAGATGCGTTCAATCGTTTTGCCTGCCTGTATCGCCTCCATCACCGGCTGCCGTCCTATTACCATGGAAGAGGCTTTGGGCCTGGGCGCAGCTTGTTTGCGGGGCGCGCCTCCACGGTATGAAGTGTTTTTGCGTTGATCCATTGGCTGCAAGTTACGAAGTTCTTACAACTCCCCTTCCAGCATCATCAGCTTTATCTTCTGGATGGCGGCAATAGACAGCGAATCGGTGATCTGGTGTGTTTTTACCATCTGGTAGGCCTGTTCAAAGGGAATGCGCTGTGTGGTAAGCTCTTCTGTCTCTTCCGGCTGGGCGGTGCGTTGCTCCAGGCCGCGGGCCAGGTAAACGATACCTTTTTCGTCGGAAACGGAATTAGAGAGGTGCATGTAAACGATCGGCTCCCATTGGGAAGCTACCAGTCCGGTTTCTTCCAGCAGTTCCCTTTGGGCGGAGAAAAGCGGATCATCTTCCATTGGACCACCGCCTTCCGGAATCTCCCAGGAAAACTGTTCCAGGGGGAAACGGTACTGACCCACGAGGTAGATATGCTGTTCTTCATCGAGGGCCACGACCCCGATGGCCAGGTTCTTGAAATGTACAACGCCGTAAATGCCCGGACCACCGGCAGGGTTCAATACCTGGTGCTCGGTGAGCCGTATCCAGTTATTGTCATACCGGACTTCGCTGGAGAGTATCTTCCATGGATTGTTGTGTATCGTTTCCATGGGCATAAAGATATCAAACGCCCAGATAATAGTAGTAGGAACTTGTGTCCTTTTCAAAGCCCAGCTTTTCGTACAGGGCCTGTGCGTTGATGTTGCTGGTATAGGTTTGCAGCATGATCCATTTGGCGGAGGTAGACCTGGCGAGATCTTGTGCGGCGGCTATTAATGCCCTGCCAACACCGCGGTTGCGGTAATCTTCAGCAACATACAGATCGTTCAGTACCCAGGCGCGTTTCATGCCTACGGAGGTAAAGAAAGGATAGAGCTGTGTGAATCCAACAGGGCGGCCTTCATCCAGGGCCAGGTAGATCACGCTTTCGCGGTTGCGCAGGCGCTCGGCAATGAAGTGTTCGGCGCCGGCCAGATCAGAGGATTGTTCATAGTAGATGCGGTAGGCATCAAAGAGCGCCGCTACGGCGGCAGCATCGGCAAGGGTAGCTTCTTTTACAGTCATGGTATAAATTTAGCGTATCTGGTCAATGTTGTGTTAAAATAAAGATGCCCTATCCGGTAAAAACCGGGTGGGCATCTGTTCTATACTTCTATCTAAATCGTTCAGTTAAAAGGTCACCTGCAGCTGGCGCAGGTGATGTTTGAAGTGATCCAGGTAATCTGTTACCAGGTACTCCAGTGTTACAGGCTCATTGTTCCCTATTCTGCAGGTTTGTTGTAAGGCCTCAGCCGGGATGAGTTGCATTATACGGGCCAGGTTACCATTGATGGTAGCCCATACCAGGATCAGCGTTTCCCAGTCGGCATCCTGGTAGCCCTGGGCTTCCACCCAGAAGTTCTGCGCATAGCCGGGCAATTCTACAGGCCCTTGCTGTGCACGAACGAAGCGCTGATGATTGTTCAAAGCAGAATCTATCAAATGGCCTATAATTTCTTTTTTGCTCCATTTACCGGGAGCGGGCCTTTCTGCGGCTTCCGCCGGGGTGTACTGCTGCAATTGCGGTATCACCACCGCGATCACCTGTTCCAGCCCTTTTGCAGTTTCCTGTGCGGCGGTATTCTCAGCTAAGCTCATACGTTTCTTTGTTTTTATTCACTGCTGTATTTACCATGTATACGCCGGTGAGCGTAACAAGACAAGACATGGCGGTGGTCCAGTTCAATTGTTCGTCCAATATCAACCAACCCAGCAGCACGGCCACTATCGGGTTGATGTATGCGTATACAGACGCCAGTGAAGGCGGCAGATTATTGAGCGTATAAACATAGGCGGAGTATCCTAATATGGAGCCGAAGAAGATCAGGTAGAGCAGGCTGCCCCAGGCTTCGGCAGTGAACTGCGCCTGGAAGAAATCGCCCGTTATCATGGTGATGCACAGCATGATGATACCGCTGAACAACATCTCGAAACCGGCGCCATAGAGATAGTTCACTTCCAGCGCCCATTTGGCGGTGAGCACTGAGCCCATGGACCAGGATAAACAGCTGATCAGCACCAGCAGGATCCCGAAGCGGAAATCGGGATTGGTCAGGTCGCCCAGGTAGTCTGAAAAAATGCCCATCACCCCTATGAAACCGATCACCATCCCAGCTATGAGCAAGGGGGAGACGCGGTTCTTCTGCTGTACCAGGAAGAAGCTGAAGATGGTCATCCAGATAGGCACGGTTGCTGCGATGATGGCTCCTAACCCGGAAGGAATGTATTTGAGCGCCCAGGTAAGCATCCCATTGGCGCCTACCAGCATCATGGTGCCGATAATAAAGAGGCGTGATAAGATCTCTTTCCCTGGTAGCTTATAGCCTTTCAGTAAAAAGAAGCCCACCAGCAGCACGCCGGCTACTGATTGCCTTACCCCGGAGAGCATCAGGCCGTGCATATGCCGCACGCCTATACGGGAAGCGAGGTAAGTGGTGCCCCAGAAAATACTTACAATGACCAGTGCCATGTAAGCTTTTGTTGTATGATTGGATTGTGGCATCATGTTAAGCTTTTAGCTGCTAGCTGTTGGCAGCTAGCTTTGGATTGGTAACGGCCATGGCTATTTCTTGCATTTCCTGCCAGGTCTTTCTTACATCTTCTTCTGTTGTGCGCCAGTTTACGAGGGCAGCGCGGATGGCCGGCGTATCCTTGTAAACAGTAGGCGTCATGAATGCCAGTCCGCGGCTTGCGAGCGCATCCAGGAAACGGGCGGTAGCATCTGCCAGCTCTTCCTGCGGAAGGTTGAGCGTAAAGCATGCCACGCAAAGATTCACGGGCGCCAGGAGCATAAAATGCGGACTATCATCGATCAATGCTCCCAGCAGTTTTGCCTGCCGTACATTATCTTCCACTATATCTTTATAACCCTGTCTGCCATACGCCAGCAGCGAATACCAGGCTGGCAATGCGCGTAAGCGGCGGGAGTTTTCAGGAACGTGATGAATGAAGTTGAAATCTTTGGCAGGATCACCGAGATAGGCGGCGCCTACATTCTTGAAAGTTTCTGCCTGCAGATCCGGATGCCTGCAAAAGATCATGGCCGAATCATAAGGAACGTTCATCCATTTGTGGGCGTCGATGGTGATGCTGTCTGCCTCTTCCCATCCTTTCAGCAAATGCCTGTATTTAGGGCTGCAGGCGGCAAATCCTCCGAAGGCGGCATCTACGTGTAACCAGAAATTATAACGCTGCTTCAGAGCTGCCAATGCAGCAATATCATCAAAATCAGTAGTATTAACGGTACCTGCGCTGGCCACATAAATGACCGGCTGTCCTTTATGTTCTTCCAGCCAGGATTCCAGTGCTGCAATGTTCACTGATTCGCGCAGGGGCAGCGCCGGGATCTTCACCAGTGCATCCCTGCCGATGCCCAACATGGAGAGGCATTTGGGCACGCTTGAATGAGGTACGCAGGAAAGCACGCGTACATCATGCAAGACGCCCAGGCCTTGCTGGCTGATATCTTTTCCCTGCTGCCGGCCCAGCCATTGGCGGGCCACTGCGAGACCGGTAAAATTTGACATGGTAGCGCCGCTGACAAAGCTGCCGGCGAAAGTATCCGGTAAGCCAAACAGTTGACGTAAAAGCTGCACGGCTTCTATTTCAATATTGAAAGCTGCACCGCCTTTGTCCGCCGCGTTCATGTCTATTGCGGATGCGAGCCAGTCGCCTGCCAATGCAGCCGGCGTCACCCCTCCGGTAACAAAGCCCCAGTAGCGGGGACCTGCGCCAGCTGCCAGGTAAGGGCCATACTGTTCTCTGAACCTGTTCAGGGTAGCGATAGCACCGGCGCCATCTTCGGGCAGCAAGGCCTCTGCCTGTTCGGGCATCGCGATGCTGGCGGGCAGCTCATCCACACGGGACAACAGGTCGGCACTGAATCGTTGTGCTGCTGTGAGCAGCTCATCCAGTTGTGTAAGGTCTTGTTCCAGGCGGGCATTCATCTTTCCAACGTTTAGATTATATCGGTAGAGAGAGCAAAATTCACATAAAAAAACAATCTAAAACAGATGCAGTTTTATAAAAATTGACCAGATCAGATTTGGGACAGTCATTAGTCGTCAGTCGTTAGTCGTTAGTTATTAGAAGGTAAGCTTATCTTGATAGCCGCCAGACTAACGACTAATGACTAACAACTAACGACTTTTAGAACAATTGTTGTGTTCCATACTTGTATTTCCATTCATGTTCCAGTAACCACTTCTTACGCCAGATGCCGCCACCAAAGCCGGTGAGCGAACCATTGCTGCCGATCACACGATGGCAAGGCACTACGATGGGTAAGTGATTGCTGCCATTAGCGCTGCCAACGGCGCGGATGCTTTTTGGATTATTGATCTGTTTGGCCAGCTGCATATAAGAAATAGTGGTGCCATAGGGAATGGTCAACAATTGTTGCCACACAGATTGCTGAAAATCGGTGCCGGTCTGTTGCATAGCAAAGCTGAAGCCCTGACGGCTGCCGGCGAAATAGGCTTCCAGTTCTGACAGGCACTGAAGAAATATATCGGGCAACTGATCTGTATTTTCGATCACAGGTGGTTCGAACAGGATATTACTGATGTACTGATCATTGCCTGCAATGCCCAGGGGCCCAATAGGCGACTGAAAGATGTGATGACAAGTATCCATAGTATATTAACTTAAGCTTCTCCATAAATAAAACGTGGCGTAAGCCGCGTGTTGTTTCCAATGTTCTGTATATGTTTTCACTGCTGCCAGCGAGGGTTTGGCTGATAGCTGCATCTGTTTGCGCAGGGCGTTGTGGAGACCCGCATCTTCCAGGGGCAGGGCTTCGGGGAAGCGGCGGTACTTCATGAGCACGTAATTGGCCGACCAGTTGCCGATGCCTTTCCATTGCAGCAGGTATTGCCTGGCGGCTTCATATTCCATTTCCTGGAGGTGCGCATCGCTCAGGCGGCCGTCGGCCATCGCAGCAGCGATCTGGATGATGTATTGCGCCTTGCTGCGCGAGAACTGCATACTGGTAAGGTCTTCCAGCTGAAGACCGGAGATAACGGCAGGATGTGGATATAGATAATGATCTTCTCCGTTAATCACTTCATGATAGCCGAAACGTTCTATCAAGCGGCGGCGCAAGGTGTAGGCAAAAGGTAAACTGATCTGCTGCCCGGTGATGGTCCAGGTGATGGATTCGAACAGATCAGGAATTCCGATGAGACGCAGGCCTTTGTAACGTTCTACCAGGGGCGCCAGTATTTCATCCTGCGCAGCAAACTGGTAGAAAGGCTGCAGGTCGGCATCCAGGTGGAGCCAGTGTGTGAGGAAGCTTTGAATAGCCGGTTCATTGACGGTGATGCCCCAGGTATTGGTGACGTTTACTTCCAATGCTTTTTTACTGGCAGCTTCGCGGACATTCAACAGTAAAGGCGCGCCATCCTGGATGATCATGCGCTGCAGGGAGCCCTCCTTTACAAAGTGCAGGCATTCGCGGTCTGAACGGCCCAGGAATACGAGACATTCGGCAAAGGAAAACTGATCAGGATATTTAATGGGTACGGTGATCATGGTTTGCATCGTTTACAGGCTCTGAACCCGTGTTTCAGGGCTTCATCGCGGGTGGCATAAAAAATAACGTTGTCGGGGCGCGGGTTAGCGGAACAGGACGGTTTGCAAAAGATGCCGGTGGTCTTTACGGCGTTGAAGAAGAGGCCGTCGAAATCTTTGTCTTTGCTGAGCATGGCCTGCAGCATAACAGGATGTGTTAAGGGCGTACCTTTTTTATAGCTGGTACGTTCCAGGAAGACGCCGTGATCGTTATTAAGCGAGCGTCGGTTGCCCACCAGGTAAGGCTGCAGCCAGTCTTTCAGCTGATAGAAGGCGGTTTTGTTCAGGTAGCCATAGCGTTCACGGCCCGCCTGGTAAATACGGATCCAGCCGCAGTCTTCCAGCACGTTGATATGCTTGGATACTGCCTGGCGGGTAATATCGTGAAAGTGCTCATTGATCTGGTTCACGTTCAGTGGCTGTTGCAACAACAGTTCCAGGATCTGCCGGCGCACCGGATCAGCGAGACCTTTAAAGAGTTCATCCATTTGCGCAACTAATTAGTTGCTGAAATTAGTGCAACTTTTTTGTTGCACAAAATAATATTTAGAGTGGATAAGTTGAGAGGGAGGAAGATGACATGAATTACCGTCATTGCGAGGAGCACTGAAGGCTTAGAGCGTGGGGCGACGAAGCAATCTCACAAACGATAAACGGTAATGATTACATTTATTGCTTAGCATTTGCCGTTTGTGAGATTGCTTCGGCCAGGCTCCCCGCATGGGCCCTGGGGAGCCGCAATGACCGGGAGGAATAACCACACGATGATTACGGAAAATTACTTACGTTCTACAGGCAGCTTCCGAGTGGATACCACCATGCGGTTCCAGCCATTGATTGTAACAATCAGCATCAGCAGCTCTACCATTTCCTTATCAGAGAAATGACGGGCGGCTTCGTTATACACATCATCGGGAACATTGGTGGCGGCTACCAGCGTAACGGCTTCTGTAAGCGCCAGCGCTGCGCGTTCCTTATCGCTGAAAAAGGGCGCTTCCCGCCATCCGGCTACGGTATACAGGCGCTGTTCTGTTTCCCCGATCTCACGGGCATGGAAGCAATGCATATCGAGGCAGAAGGCACAGCCATTGATCTGGGAAGCGCGGACTTCCACCAGGTATACTAACTTTTTGTCCAGGCTGCAGTTGTTAACGTAGGCCTGCACTGCGCTCATAGCCTTGTATGCAGCAGGGTCTACTTCGGTCCATTGGATCCTTGTTTTCATATTGCTGATGATTTGTTTAACAGTACAAAGTAAGTGCAATCCAATACTCCAAAACAGATACAGAATTTATTATTTTTGACCATAACAGTTAGTGTTATGAAAGAAGATGATTTTCTGTACCTGCAGCTGGCCAACAAGCTGGAACAACTCATCATCAAAGGCGTATATGGCGTAGGTGAACGGCTGCCGTCTGTACGGGAGTTGCACCAGGAGCACGGTGTGAGCATCAGCACTGCGTTGCAGGTGTATGCTCATCTTGAAAAGAAAGGATGGATCGCGGCCCGCGAACGCTCCGGTTATTATGTACAGCTGACCCCACAGCAGCGGTTGAAACTGCCCGCTCCAAGCAGTCCGGGCACTGCCGCCACGCTTGTAAAGATCAACGACCAGGTGCGCAGGATCCGGGAAGCTAGACATTCCAGGAAAACCATCCCCCTGGATGCGCCCACACCTGCTACGGAACTGCTGCCACATGCCAAACTGCACAAAGCATTGCTGCAGACAGTACGCGCTCATCAACCTGCAGACCTGCAATATAGCGACCTGAGAGGCTATGAGCCACTGCGGCGGCATATCGCACGCCGCTGTCTTACCTGGAAAGGGACCGTCACCGCCAGTGATGTGATCATTACCAACGGCTCTATGGAAGCCATGAGCTTCTTTCTGCGGGCAGTGGCCAAGCCTGGCGATACCATCGCCATTGAGTCGCCTACTTTCTTCGGGTTATTAATGAGCATTGAGAGCCTGGGCATGAAAGCGCTGGAGATCGCTACAGACCCCGTTACAGGCATCAACCTGGAAAAGCTGGAAGACGCTTTCCGTAAAAAGCGGGTGGCGGCCTGTTTGCTGATCAGCAATTATAACAACCCCCTGGGCAGCTGTATGCCTTCGGCCAATAAGCAGGCGCTGGCTGAGCTGCTACGCAAGTACCAGGTACCGCTATTGGAGGATGATTCTTTCGGGGAGCTGCATCATGGGCCGGAGAGGCCTGCTACCGTTAAAACGTATGACAAGGATGGATGGGTGTTGTATTGTTCTTCCTTTTCTAAAAGCCTTTCAGCAGGATTGCGCATAGGCTGGGCTATTCCGGGCAGCCGGTTTGATTACCAGGTGGAACAGCTGAAATACACCACCACTTTCCACACCAGCCTGCTGCCGCAACTGACGATACACCATTACCTGGAGCACCAGCGGCTGGACCTTCACCTGAAACAGCTACGCAATGCACTGGCCATACAGACACTGCAAATGGCCAGGGCCATACAACAATATTTTCCGGAAGACACTGCGCTGACGCAGCCGGAAGGGGGACTAAACCTGTGGGTAGTATTGAACAAAAAAATAGACACCTGGGAACTCTATCAGCAGGCGCTTGAGCACCAGATCGCTGTGATGCCAGGATCCTTATTTTCCAGTCAGCAGAAGTACCGGAACTGCCTGCGGGTGAGCTCCGGGATCCCCTGGAGTGAAGACATGGAATGGGCCGTGCAGACCACAGGCCGGCTGGTGAAGAAGATGTTGAGATAGTCCCTGCTACATCTTCGCTTTGTGCACCAGCTTAAAGATAGTAAACAGGTGATGCGCTTCGTGCAGCAGGAAGAATTCTGTCCATTCCCGGATATTCAGCCTGCCATAGCTGCGATGAACACCGATACGCTGCAGCTGCTCATCGTTAAGGCCCTCCAGCAATTGAATGATCTGCTGGCGATCTGCTTCCAGCTCTTTTAAGAGCGTTCCCGGTGATTGCCTGCGCCAGTAGAGGAAGAGGGGATCATCGTCCCCGATATAGCGGTCAAAGAAGGGATCCTGCCTATCCAGAATGCGGTGCAGGCGGCTCAGGAACTGGGGCTGATAGCTGACCAGGTGGGCCATGTTCTCGTGCACAGACCATTTGCCCGGCTCCAGTTCGCCCATCAGCTGCTCTTCAGCAAGGGGCTTGATGATCTGGGCCAGGGCAAGGTGCTGGTGCAACAATCGTTCAGATAAAGATGTATAGAACATATTGGCGGAAGGAGTTTAATGGCTGCAAAATAAGTTGTTTTTCGTTAGGCAAAACAGATACAGTTTTAGTAATTTTGACCAGATCAGATTATTTGCCATGTTAAAGACCGCCGAGCATTTATACCTGCAAATAGCAGACCGTATTGAGCAGCTGATAGAAAAAGAAGTGCTGAAGATCGGAGACAAACTGCCCTCCGTACGCTCTATCAGCAAAGAGCAGGGCGTAAGCCTGAGCACGGCTTTCCAGGCCTATTATCACCTGGAGGCGAAGGGGCTCATAGAGCCCAGACCTAAATCAGGCTACTATGTACGCTTCAGTCCGCGCAAGCTGCGTGATATTCCTAAAACCTGTGAGCCGGTAAAGAAGGCATCGGAAGTAACAGTCAATGAAATGATCTCCCGGGTGTTCCATAACAATACCGCTGATAATCTCCTGAAGTTCTCCCTGGCAGTGGCTGCCGACAGTATGCTGCCTGCCGCCAAGATATCCAAATCCATGGTGCAGGCCATCCGCAAGGCGCCGGATGGCGGCATCGGCTATGAATCCACGCAGGGGAATGTGAACCTGAGAAGGCAGATAGCGCGTATGAGCATCCAATGGGGCGGCGTTATCAGCGAAGATGATGTGGTGACCACCAGCGGTTGCACAGACGCCCTTACACTCAGCCTCTGTGCCGTAACGCAGCCCGGCGATACCATTGCACTGGAAAGCCCGGCCTATTATGGTTCCCTTCAGCTGGCCGCCAGTCTTGGACTGAAAGTGTTGGAAGTGCCTACCAACCCGGTTACCGGCGTTGACCTGGATTACCTGGACAAGGCCATTCCCCGCTTCAATATCAAGGCCTGCCTGTTTGTAACCAATTTCAACAACCCGCTGGGCTCCTGCATGCCCGATACCCATAAACGTGAACTGGTACGGATCCTGGAGAAGTATAATATCCCGCTGATAGAAGATGATATCTACGGTGATATTTATTTTGGCAGAGAGCGGCCCAGCCTCTGCAAAACCTTTGATGAAAGCGGCATTGTGCTTACCTGTAATTCTTTTTCCAAAGCGCTGGCCCCGGGCTACCGTGTAGGGTGGACCTTACCCGGCAAATACAAAGAAAAAGTGTTACGCTTAAAACGGAATCATTCCATTGCCTGCCCTTCCCTACCCCATGCCGCTATCGCGCATTTCCTGGAGAATGACCGTTATGAGCATCACCTGCGCGGCATGCGTAAACAACTGCATACGCAGAGCCTTCGCTATTTACAGGCCATTGCGGATTATTTCCCGGAAGATACCCTGGTAACAAGGCCTACCGGCGGCTTTGTATTGTGGCTGGCGCTGAACGACAGCATCAACACGTATGAGCTTTATGAACTGGCGCTGAAACAAAGGATCACGTTTGCACCGGGACGTATGTTCTCTTTGCAGGACCGTTACCGTAACTGTTTACGTATCAGTTTTGGCAATCCATGGAGCAAACAGGTGGAAGAAGGGATCAAGACATTGGGAAGGCTGATCAGGAAGTTAGGTTAATGCAAAGGCTGGAACAGGAATATTCCGGCCGGCTTATCCTACAACTGTACACTATAAAGCGGTTAATTATGTTGTTTTACGGTAGTTCCAGATGGCAATTCCATTCATCACTGCAGCATAGCCCAGCATGATCAGCAGATAGGTCTGTATGTTAGCCCATCCGCTGCCTTTGAGCAGCACCATACGTATCACTTTCACAAACCATGCAATGGGATTGAACCAGGTAAACACCTGCGCCCATTCAGGCATGCTCTCCACAGGTGTGAACAGCCCACTCATCAGTATGAAGATGAGCACAAAGAACCAGGCAATGAACATAGCCTGCTGCTGTGTATCTGTAAAAGTTGAAATGAGCAGGCCCATGCCCAGCATTACCCAAAGGTATACCGCGGCAAAGAGGAAGACGAGCCATATGCTTCCGGCCATGGGAATATTGAACACCAGCTTACCTATCAGCAGTCCGAAAGCCAGCTCAAATAAGGCGATGATCCAAAAAGGGATCAGCTTACCCAGGATGAAATGATGTTTCCGTATGGGTGTTACGTTCAGCTGTTCTATGGTACCAATCTCTTTCTCCTTCACGATATTCATCCCCGAGAGGAAAGAGCCGATCATGGTGACCAGCACTACCAGGATGCCGGGCACCATATAGATCTTGTAATCCAGGCGGGTATTGAACCAGTTGGAATAGGTGACTTCGATGACAGGAGGAGCGTTACGTTCATCCAGCGCCAGCCATTCTGTACGTATATTCTTGTTGAAATCCCTGATGATGCTGCCAGCATAGGCATTGGCCAGTCCCGCTTTGGTGCCGTTGATCGCGTTTACCAATAGCTGCAGGGGTGCTTTATCCTCCTTTACCAGCTTACGCTCAAAGTGCCGGGGAATTACCACAACAATATCTGCTTTGTCCAGCTGCAGGTCTTCGTACGCCTCCTTAATGTTGAAGGTGTGTCGCTGCAATTTGAAATAGCCACTGGCGGTAAGCTTATGCACCAGGCGCTGCGACCAGGGAGAATGGTCGTAATCCACTACATCAATCGCCAGGTTCTTCACTTCGTAGTTGGCTGCGTAAGACAATACCAGCAGCTGTACGATGGGAATGATGAAGATGATCTTTACCATGGCCTTGTTCCGGAAGATCTGCAGGAACTCTTTCTGCAATATGAACTTGATGGTACGCATCAGCTTAAACGGATTTTAAAGTTACGTATGCTCATTATCACAAAGAACAGGGTCATACCGCAGAGCACCAGGGTTTGCGGCCATACATAGTGCAGGCCGGAACCTTTCAGCATAATATCTTTGAGGATGATGATGAACCATTTGGCAGGCATGATATTGGACAGCCATTGTAATGGCAGCGGCATGCTTTCTATCGGGAATATAAAACCAGACAGTAATGTAGTGGGCATCAGCAATCCCATCATGGAGGCCATCATGGCGGTTTGCTGCTTATCTGTAACGGATGAGATCAGGATACCCAGGGACAGCGATGTTAATACAAACAGCACACATTCTGCCAGCAACAGTACCAGGCTTCCCTTGATAGGCATACCGAATATGAATACCCCCATCGTTAGTATCACCAGCGCATTAATGAAAGACAGCACGATATAAGGCACTACTTTCCCCAGGATGATCAATGGAGGAGGCAAGGGTGATACCAGCAGTATTTCCATGGTGCCCAGCTCTTTTTCGCGGGCAATGGTGATGGAGGTCATCATGGCGGATACCAGCAGCAGGATGAGCGTCATCACGCCCGGCACAAAGAGGAATACGCTTTTCAAGGCTGGGTTGTATTGCATGGTCACGGTGGTATTGATCGTTAACGGCAATTCCATTTCACCGTTCAGCTCCTGTTGGAAATTGCCGATGATGGCAGTGGCGTAATTGATCAGCGTAGTGGCGGTATTGGGATCACCTGCATCTGCCAGGAGCTGTACCCGCGCTTTATTATGATGATGGAATGATTGGCTGAATTCAGGTTCTATGATAACAGCCATCTTGATACGCCCTTCGCGGAAGGCGTCTGTAATAGCAGATTGGTCCCGCAGGTTACGGTCAATACGAAAATAGCCGCCGGCTGCCAGCTTTTGTACGAGGCGAATGCTATAGTAATCTTTTGACTGATCAAGCACCGCTATATCTGCATTCTTTATTTCGTTGGTGATGGCAAAGCCGAAAAGAATGATCTGCACGATGGGCATACCGAAGAGTATCAGCAGGGTGCGCTTGTCGCGGAAAATGTGGTAGAATTCTTTTCTGGCAAATACTATAAACTGACGCATGATGGTTGAGCTTTTAGCAGTTAGCATTTAGCTTTTGGCCTTTTCTCTGGCTAGTTTCAGGAATACATCGTCCATAGATTCCGCTTCAAACTGTTCCCTGAGACGACGGGGCGTGTCCAGTGCGCGGATACGGCCATCCACCATGATGGATACCCGGTCGCAGTATTCTGCTTCATCCATGTAGTGGGTGGTAACGAATACGGTAACGCCACGGCTGGCCGCTTCGTAGATCAGGTCCCAGAACTGTCGCCTGGTAACAGGGTCTACTCCACCGGTGGGCTCATCCAGGAATACGATGGAAGGATCGTGCAGGATGGCGATGGAGAAAGACAGTTTCTGCTTCCAGCCGAGGGGCAGCGCGCTTACCAGCTGATCTGCCTCTGCTTCCATTTGCAGTTGCTGCAGCAGCTGGCTTGTTTTCTCTTTGATTGCTTTATCACTTAACCCGTAGATACCCCCATAAAAACGGATATTCTCTTTCACCTTCAGATCTTCATACAGGGAGAATTTCTGGCTCATATAACCGATGTTCTGCTTGATCTTTTCCGACTGCGTGTATACATCATAACCGGCTACTTTCGCTGTTCCGCTGCTTGGGCGCAGCAGTCCGCAGAGCATACGCATGGCCGTGGTCTTACCGGCTCCGTTAGCGCCGAGAAAGCCAAAGATCTCGCCTTTCTTCACTTCAAATGTGATGGCGTTGGTGGCGATGAAGCTGCCGAATTTTTTAGTGAGCCCGTTGGTAATGATCGGATCCATGTGTTAATCAGTTTGTATGTCAGGCGGTTTGTATGCTTTCAGTATTCATCAGTTCCATGAAGCAATCTTCTATGCCCGCCTGTATGGAAAACATGGTGAACTGTTCGTGGTGTTTGGGGGCGAGATATGCCTGCAGCTCATCTACCCCGGCGGTTCCGTTCTTCAGGGTAAGATGCAGGTACTCGCCAAAGGCGTAACAGCTGTCTGTACCCGGGAAGGCGCGCAGGTCTTGTATGAGCCGGTACATATTCTTTGCCCTTAGTGCCCACATCGGTTTGCTGAACTGTTCAATGATATGCTGCGGCGTATCGATGTTGAGCAGCTGTCCGTTCTGTATCAGGGCGACGCGATCGCAAAGCATGGCTTCATCCATATAAGGAGTGGATACCAGGATGGCGATGCCTTTCTGTTTGAGGCGCTGCAGCATGTCCCAGAACTCCTTACGGGATACGGGATCCACACCGGTGGTAGGCTCGTCGAGAAAAAGCACGGCAGGCTTGTGCACCAGTGCGCAACAGAGGGCCAGCTTCTGTTTCATACCACCGGAGAGCTTGCCCGCGGGACGTTTTTTGAAGGGCGCTATCTGTACGTATATTTCCTCTATCAGGTCATAGTTGGCTTCAACGGTGGTGTTGAAGATGGTAGCAAAGAAGTTGAGGTTCTCTTCCACGGTAAGATCCTGGTAGAGCGAGAAGCGGCCCGGCATGTAGCCTACTATCCTGCGGATGGCCTTATAGTCTTTCACTACATTCAGTCCGTTGACAGTAGCCTGTCCTTTATCCGCCAGCAGTAAAGTGGTGAGGATGCGGAACAGCGTTGATTTACCGGCGCCATCGGGGCCGATAAGGCCAAACAATTCTCCTTCATTAACGGTGAAGGATATATTACGCAGGGCCTTTATCGCACCGAAGTTTTTATGAATATCCTGTACAACAATGGGTGTTTCCATCTGTTATTGTTTTGCCAGTTTCAGTTCTGCGGGCATGCCTATCTTAAGGCTGCCATCGTTCTTCACTCTTACTTTTACTGCATATACCAGGTTGGTACGTTCTTCTTTGGTCTGGATCACTTTGGGTGTGAACTCTGCTTCAGAAGACACCCAGGTGATGGTGCCCGGCCATTCGCGGTACTTATCATCCGGCAGGTCTGTCAGTACGGTTACCCGTTGTCCTACCTTTACCTGCCCCAGTTGTTCTTCGCCGATGTAGGCCCGCAGATCCAGCGCAGACAGATCCGCTATTTTATACAAGGCTTTACCGTAGTTCACCACTTCTCCCTTTTCCACGTATTTGATCAATACTGTACCGTTCACCGGGTTGGTAACGCGCGACTGCCGTAGCTGGTCATTCACCTGTAATACCTGCTCTTCCAGTGGACGTGTTTCGCTGCTGTAGCCGCTGACCTGTGTGTTCAGGGTTGATGCCAGGGAACGGTATTGTTTTTCGAGGATGCTGATCTGGTAATTAATGTCATCCAGCTGTTTGGGCGTAGCGGCATTGGCCTTTACCAGGTTCTCGTAGCGTTGCTGTTCACGTTTCTGCACGGCGATCTGCTCACGGATCACTTCCAGCTGGGGATCTTTCTCCGGGATCTTGCTCAACACCGCTTTGATGTTGGCTTTCAGCTGTGATTTCTTCAGGTGGAGCTGGGTAGAATCTATCCATCCCACAATGGTATCTGCAGGTAAGGTCATGCCTTCCTCCACCATAAATGAAAGCAGTTTACCGGTGCCCTCTGCCGATACAACGGTTTCCACTGCCTCGAAGTTGCCGTAGGCATCTGCATGATCATCATTAGAGCGGCAGGCCGGCAGCATGGCTGCCAATATGATGGCTATGAATGCGGTGCGCATAGTAGTGCTGTTTTTTTGTATGGGTAGCATGTGTTAATAACCTTGAATGAGTTGATAATTGATACGGGCGAGGGCCAGCTGCACCTGGTGGGTGCTTTGGTCTATTCGGGCCTGCATAACGGCGTTAAGATCGGTGATGTAATCGTGCACGGTGATCACCCCGTTATCGAGCTGCACGGCGCTGGCCTCTTTGACGCTGGTACGCAGGTCCAGGATGTCGTCGTCCTTTTCCAGGGTTTGCAGCAGGCGATTGATATCGGTACGTTGCTGCGCCAGCTGGGTACGGGTATTGAGCGTAAAGGCCTCAGACTGGTGATCTATATTCTTTTGCTGCAGGCGCAGGATATCCTGTTCTTTACGATGATAGCGCCAGTTCCAGAGGGTCCAATTGAGGCGGATGCCTGTCATGTAGAAGGTAGCGAAATCGTTATTGAGCATATTAAGGCCGGGTCTTCCATAGCCGCCCTGTACAAAGGCGCTTACACGGGGCATGGGACGGGTGGCGGTGAGCCTGGCCTGGTGGTCTAAGGCGGCGGATTGCAGGCGATATAATTGCAGTTCGGGCCTAAGCAGGGTATCTGTTTCAGGAGCGGCTGTTATGGAGGGGACAGCCAGCTTAACCGGTCCAGGCGCCTGGTAGCCGCTGAGCAACTGCAATACAGCCAGGTTGCCCTCGCGGGAGGCGGCGGCAGACAGCTCCTGTTGTTCGGTGCGCAGCAGTTCGGCTTTGAGTATGTTCACGCTGGACGGCAGTACGGTACCGTGCTGGACACCGGCGGAGAGGCGGTCTATCCGCTGGCGGATATCGGCCTGGTTAAGGCGGGCGGCCTTGATGTACTCTTCTGCCAGCAGCGCGTTAAAATAAGTTTGGGTGACCTGCTGTTTTACTTTGTACAGCTCTACTTCTACGCGCTGTTGTTCTGTTTGCTGCTGTACGGCCTGCAATTCACGTTGTTCACGGGTGGCGCCGCCATCATAGAGCAACTGTTTTACATCGATGGTAGCCCTGTACTGGTCTTTCGCAAATTCGGGGATACTTACCCCGGGAACTTTAAAGGGGATCTCTGTTACGGCGCTCTGGTAAGTGGCCTGCCCGTTGAGCTCTGCCTGGGGAAGGTAAGCGCTGTTGGTATTCTTTACCTGGAGGCGCAGGATACTATCGAGCACCGGCTTTTGTCTTAACAGCGGGTAATTGTCGCGCGCCAGCTGCTGTACCTGTTCGAGGGTCAGCAGGGTACTGTCCTGTGCGTACAATTGTCCGGAACATAAGAGCAAAACCCACACTAAACGCTTCATATTTAACTGATTTATTTAACTAATTGGTTAATACGAGTGCAAAAAAATTATGGTTCAATAGCCTTTAAGATAAAGTCGGCTACCAGTTGCTTACGTTCTTCTATCAGCATGCGGAACTGTACATCGTCCATTCCTATCACACCTTTCAGAAGGGGCCGGGCGGCAAAGGGGAATACACAGAGCGATAATACGTTGATCATTAACTGTATTGGGCTGATCTTTTTAATGACGCCCTGTTCTCCTGCCTGGGCCACTTCCATGAGGAAGAGCTGTAGATTGGGGAAGTTTGGTTTGGATTTGAACTTCCGGATCAGCAGCTCCGGATCCTGTTGTAACTCGTTCAGGATGAAGAGTGGAAGGTGGGGATTTTCGGAGAGCGCTTCGATATAGCCGCGAACGATGCTGCGGATTTTGTCTGACAGGGGCATGTTGGTATTGATGATCAGGGACAAGCGGGAAATGACCTTATCGAAGGCTTCGTCGAACACCATATCAAATAACTTTTCCTTGCTGCGGTAGTAGTAGTGTAAAAGTGCTTTGTTGATACCGGCTTCGTCGGCTATATCCTGCATGCGGGCACCTGCCAATCCTTTTTGTAAAAAAATCTTCTTAGCGGCTGCGATAATCTGTTCTTCCGTATTCTTTTCCTGCGACATAAACTATAAAGTTTAACCATTTGGTTAACGCAAAGGTAGGGAAAGAATTGAAACTGCGAAATAAATTTTGGGAGGGTGGGTGAATGAAGGGGGTGAGATGAGGGTGAAGGACGGATGAGATGCTTATTAGGCGGTTATTATATGCTCAGTAAGCACTTATCAGGCACTTACTAAGCACTAACCAAACTTCCACTAAGCTGGTACTAAATTAACACTAGGAGCATTCGACATGTAAACGGCCATGAAAACGCATGTAGAAGCGGAGGTGAGGTGGACTTGAGGTGGACTTGATGCGGGTTTAAATTGTATTAGTTGGGGGCCTGCGGTTATGTCTTATCCTGGGTCTTATACTGAGAAACTTTACAGGTGAGGTGGTTAATACGGAAATAGCTTTACAGGTGCCTGCGGGTGTCTTATCCTGCAAGGCAGCGTGGCGACAAATGGTCTTCAGCCGCCGTCATTGCGAGGAACAGCGGGGAAATGAGGGTGGGGTGACGAAGCAATCTTTTAACGTAATATTTGCAAGATTGTGTACGAGATTGTGAAAAGATTGCTTCGTCGCGGCCCGCGCACAAAAAGTTTACGGCTTCTCGCAATGACGGCGCTGAAGACCCGTGTGCTGCAATGACGGCGCTGAGGACCCGTGTGCTACGCAGTGACGGCGCAGAAGACCCGTGCGCTTATGCAATGACGAGGCTGAATACCATGTACTTATGCAGTGACGAGGCTGAATACCATGTACTTATGCAGTGACGGCGCTGAAGTCCCGTGCACTACGCATCACGGCGCTGCAGCCTGGTGCACTTACAGATTTACCAATGGGTGTACCGCTACACCTCCGTCGATATTGACCTCAGCGCCGCTAATGAAGCGGGCATTGTCTGAAGCGAGGAAGCTAACCAGTTTGGCCACTTCTTCCGAATCGCCAATACGCTGCAAGGGAATGGAAGCTTTAAAGCTGTCATATATGGCGTCCACTTCGGCGCTAGTACGGCCGTCTTTGGAGAGAATAGACGTTCTGATAGGACCGGGATTTACTGCATTTACCCGGATATGGCGGGGCGCCAGTTCGCGGGAAAGGGTACGGGCCAGCGAGTTCAAAGCTGCTTTGCTGGCGTTGTAAACAGCCATACCGGGCAAACCGCCATAAGCGACTACAGAAGACAGGAAGATAAGGGCGCCGCCATCCTTCAGTACGGGCAATAGTTTCTGGGCAGTAAAGAAGGCGCCTTTGAAATTGATGTCCATCACCTCATCGAAATGGGACTCGCTTACATCAGCGAAAGGGGCGCCAGGGGCGATACCGGCGTTCACGAACAGGATGTCTATCGAGCCATATTTCTCCTTTACGTGCTTCGCCAGGGCATCAGCATCCTGGAGCCTGCCCTGATCGGCCACAAAGCCTTCTACGCCGTTGCCGAGGGCAGCGACTGCCTCTTTCACAGCTGCTTCTTTACGGCCGGTAATGATCACTTTAGCGCCCTTGGCGAGGAATTCTTCTGCAGTGGCGTAGCCTATACCACTGTTAGCACCGGTTATTACAGCTACTTTGTTTTGTAATTGACTCATTTTGCTTACAATTTAGTCTGATTATATATTGATGTATTTAATTTCTTCGATACGTTAGCGCAAAAAAAAGGTCAGCCTAACTGCTGGAAGAACACGGAAAGATGCCTCATCATGTCCTTATTTACACTGAGCTGAACCTGCCTGCCGCACTTATCATATGACAGCACGCCTGCATCTACCAGGATCTTTACATGGTGGGAAATGGCCGGTTGCGACAGGCCGGTGAGCCGCTCAAAATCTCCGCAGGCAGCATTACTGTTCCTGGCCACTTCCCGGAGGATGGTCAGGCGGTGCCTGTCTGATAATGCATTGGCTGCTTTTTCTATCCTGAGATCCATGATGCAAATATAGGAAATAAATCAACAAATCGAAATACTTCGATGTATACAATAAAATATATCATCCGGAAAATAGCTTAATATTGAGCTGCATGAGAAAAAAAGTGGGCCAACAAACAAGGGCTTAAATACTGTGAACGGGTGGTGGCCGTTACATTTTGGGGTTATACAACACATATGCAGAGATGATCAGTGCCACATTTACAGAGACAAAATTATCGTAAGCTGGTATAAAGCACAAGCGGAGTAACACGCGAAAAGATCAGGTATTTATACCTGTTTTTTTCCGCAGTTATACGAAAGAGGCTGTGCGACAATTCGGCTATTTTGCGGCTCAGTTCACCAAAAAACCTCAATAAAATGAAAAACAACCTCATTGCTTATGTTATTGCTGCATTGACGGTACCATTATTATTCAGCCAATGTGTTACACATCCTGACTCCAAAGGCGAAATCCGGCTTGAGCCTGATAGCGCCCGTAAACATATTATCCCGATCGATACAGCGATCAAAATGAACAAAAGCTATTTAGCGGCCCGCATGCGGCTGGCAGAAGCCGTACGTAAAGGCGGAGATTCCCTGGAGAACATCCTGGACATTCCATATGATGAATCTTTTAACCGGGATATTTTCGCGCTGTTGCTTAACCAGAAAGGAGCAGCAGGCATCAGGATCTACCTGGGCAAGGAGGAAGGCACTAATAAAGGGAAACTGATCATGGTGCCGATAGACAAGAACGGAAGAAATATTATCGGAAAATTCCTATACAAAGGCGACCCGGTGCTGGATGACCAGGGCAAGGCTGTCAGCGTACCTGGCGTTTCCAGCGCAAGAGCGGCTGTAACAGCAGCCGATGGTGCAGAAAAAGGTGGCCACTGCTCTCCTCCCTGCCCGCTTTCTTACTAATTTATCTTTATCCTCTTACCAATGACTTATCTGACCGGGTTTCTTTTGGCTTTAACGGTACTCTTTCCACTGATAGTGGGGATCGTGCGTTTCAGCAAGATCGACGAAAAGCTACCATCCCTTTTTACTATTATTGCTGATGGCCTTCACTTCGGAGGTCATCAGCTTCATCTGTAAGATCGCGCTTAAGTCCACCCCTGAGATCACTATCAATCTCTATTCATTGATCGAGTGTATGATCCTGCTTTTCCAGTTCCATGTGTGGGGCTTTCTGAAGGCAAAGCGGGCCTTATTCTATAGCCTGGCAGCTTTCTTTGGCCTGATATGGGTAGCGGAAAATATTATTCTTGACAACATTGTTCAGTTCACGCTTTTTTTCAATGCCAGCTATTCCTTTGTGCTGGTGTTGCTCAGTATAAACCAGATTAACCAGATCATTATACAGGGCACTCAGCATCTTTTCAAAAATGCAAGGTTCATCCTTTGCCTGGGGTTCATTATCTACTTCCTTTACGAGCTCATATATGATGCGGCATATTTTGTCAGCTATGATAACGATGTGGCGGCGGCGGGCAAGATCATAAATATGTTCAACTATATGAATGCTTTTGTAAATTTGATATACGGTGTTGCCGTTCTTTTAATACCGAAAAAGAAGAACGATCTTTATTACAACAGGTATTTTGAATAATGGGCGATAAGCTTTTTTATACCACCTTCTTCATTTCACTGCTGATTGCGATCATCATCATTTATTTCGTTGTGTCCATCATCCTTTACCATCGCCGTTATATCAAACTGCAGAGAGACCGGATAACGGCGGAGATCACCATCCTTGAAAATGAGCGCAAACGCATCGCCACAGACCTGCACGACAGCGCGGGCCCCCTCCTCTCTACCGTTAAGCTGATTCTGAACAGTATAGACGCACAAAGTGAACATGACAAAAATATCATCGAAAAATCCAGCCGTTATATTGACGAAACCATTACCAACCTGCGCCAAATCTCCCATAACCTGCTACCCAACGCCCTGGAGCGCAAGGGCCTGGTAGAAGCTACCCGTGAATTTCTCCAGCAGATCAGCGAAAAACAACCGCTTGCTATTGACCTGCGCACCAGGGGCGACATACATATAGCGCCGGAGAAGGCCATTCACATTTTTCGTATCATCCAGGAAATTGTGCAGAATACCCTTAAGCATGCCAAAGCCCAACAGCTGCAGATATCCCTCAGCCAGGACGAGGGCGTGCTGTTGCTGCTGATCCGGGAAGACGGCGCCGGATTTGATGTAAGAAAAGCAAAAACCAACTCTACCGGCCTGGGCATGAAAAGCCTGGAGATCAGGACAGACATTATGCATGGATCGCTGGCTATTGAGTCTACACCGGGCCACGGCACCCACTATCTCATAAAAATACCGGCCTGAAAAACCGATAATTTGTATATTTACCACAGAAGAGGCACTATTACCCCGATATCCTTATTGCTTGCGATGTGCGAAGGCCTTTGAGCGTTACTACTGTTACTACTTTACCACGGAACACAATGGATCAACAAATCAGATTAGTGATAGCAGATGATCATGAGATCTTTAGAGACGGGCTGGCGTTAATGCTTTCCAAACAAAAAGACATCAAGCTGGTAGGACAGGCATCGGATGGCAGGGAACTGCTGGAGCTGCTGGAAACCACCCCCGCCGATATTGTCATGACCGATTTGAAAATGCCCCGGATGGACGGTGTTACCGCTACCCGGATCATGCTGCAGCAATATCCTGATCTGAAGATCATCGCCCTTTCCATGTTTGATGAAGAAGACCTGATCGTAGAAATGCTGGAAGCAGGCGCCAAAGGTTACCTGCTCAAAAATGCAGATAAAACGGAAATACTGGAAGCCATTGCCCAGGTGAACGACGATCATATTTTTTACTGCCGCCAAACCTCCGCCAAGCTGGCCGCCATGATCGTAAAGAGCCGGTTCGACCCGAGACGTGAAAAAGAAAAGATCAGCTTTACCGACCGTGAAAAAGAGATCATCAAGCTGATATGCCAGCAATACACCGCGCAGCAGATCGGAGAAAAGATATTCCTTAGCAAACGTACGGTGGAAGGGCACCGTACCCGCATCCTCGAAAAAATGAATGTGAAGAATACCGCCGGTGTAGTAGTATTTGCGTTAAAGCATAATCTTATCAGGGAAGAAGACTTGTTATAGTGTACTGAAGGGCATGCGCATGCTGTCAAAATTTCAAGAACATGGGCACTCCTGACATTTTTTTCTGTCAAAATTTACATAAAACCCCCGCTGGTGGCCCTGGCACAGGGCTTGATCGGTGATTTTTTGTAATTGAGTAACAAAATTATTAACAATAAAAAGGAGGTAATTATGTCACTCGCCAGAAGAACCACCGATCAATTCCCAACGCTGTCAGGCTTTTTTGACGACCTGTTTGGCAGGGACGCCTTCAACTGGGGTACCAACAATTTCTCTTCTACCAACACGACCATCCCCGCAGTAAACATTAAGGAAACAAATGAGCATTTTGAAGTGGAAGTAGCTGCTCCCGGTATGAAAAAAGAAGATTTTAAAGTGCAGCTGGATGGCAACACGCTGACCATCTCCTCTGAAACCCAGCAGGAGATAACGGAGGGAGGCAACGATGAAAAATACAGCCGCCGCGAATTCAGCTATCAGTCATTCCAACGCGTGTTTATATTACCAAAGGATGTGGTGGATGAAGACAAGATAGCAGCAAGATATGAAAATGGTATCCTGAAGCTGGAGATCCCTAAACGGGAAGAAGCCAGGAAAAAAGGACCCCGGCTTATTAACATCGCATAAGCACTACATACAATAACAAAGGGCCATGCCTGTACGTATACTGATACGGAACAGGTGTGGCCCGCCTATTTTAAATATTTTTTTTGCAACATTGTTACATTTTAAATAAGTTGTAGCTATATTTGTGCTATGCGTAATAATTCTTCATTGCTGCTTCATAAACTGCCAGCCATTGCCTTAATGGCTGTGCTGTTCTTTGTGCAGGGGGTGAAGTTATTGCATCGTCATGATTACGCGCCATCCGGAAAGACTGAGAACACTACCGGACATCAACTTAGCACCGCGCATTATTGCGCCATCTGCGATTATCATCTGACAAAAGATGCGGAGCTACCGTTTGTTACAGCTGCGCTACCGCTACTACCCTGTCGCTATATTGCTTATACCTTCCGCCCTTCGCCCGCTTACCCCGGCATGATATACGTACATGCCAATAAAGGGCCCCCCGCTATGATGCTATAAGCATGCTTTCTCCTTATCCATTCTATTGAAACTGTATTCACGTAAGTTATGTTGCAAGCTATTGCGCTGACCCGGCAATTCGGGCAGCATACTGCGCTGCACGCGCTTAACCTGGTGGTTGGCAAAGGCGAGATATTTTGCCTGCTGGGACCAAATGGCGCCGGTAAGACCACCACTATTAATTGCTTCCTGGGATTCTTAGCACCCAGCAGCGGCACTGCATTGGTAAACGGAATTGATGTAGCGCAACACCGGCAGGAAGCCCGGCGGCATATAGCCTATATTCCCGAGACCGTTATGCTGTATCCTTACCTGAGCGGGCTGGAAAACCTGCAGTTCTTTCATGCGCTGAGCGGAAGGGAATTCCCAAAGGAGCATTACATACAGCTTTTGCTGGATAGTGGTTTGCAGGAAGATGCCATTCAGCGGCGGGTTCAAACTTATTCCAAAGGCATGCGGCAAAAAGTAAGCATTGCTATTGCGATGGCAAAGAACGCCGCTGCGCTCTTGCTGGATGAGCCCACTTCTGGCCTGGACCCAAGGGCCAGTCATGAATTCTCTTCTTTGCTACGCCGGTTCAGCAATGACGGAGGCGCTGTGCTGATGGCCACACACGATCTATATCATGCCAGGGCGATCGCCACCCGGATCGGTATTATGAAAGAAGGCAGGCTGTTGACGGTCATGGAAGCCGCCGCCATAGACCACTACACACTGGAAAGCATTTATATGGAACACATGACCGCAGCACTATAATAACATGCTTAAAATATTAGTCCTGAAAGAATGGCGGATGGCGCTTCGCAGCCGGACGCTGGCCGCTACTCTATTCCCTTTGCTGTTATTGCTGGGCATTGCCTTTACGGGCAGCAGCATACAACAATCGGGATTACAGCGGGAACGTAATGCCGCCAACGCACATTTCCGCGTGCAATGGGAGCAGCTGCAAGCCGGCGACCCGCATAGCGCAGCACATTTCGGCACCTATATCTTCAAACCGCTTAGCACGCTGAGCAGCTTTGATAAAGGGCTTGATGATATCAGCGGGTATACCATGCGTGTAGAAGCGCATATACAGCATAGTATGGCCACTCCTCCCCTGCGCCCGGCAGATGCTTATCTACGGTTTGGCAACCTTACTATGGCGAGTGTACTACAGCTCTTTTTTCCGCTGTTCATCCTATTCTATTGCTATAACAGCTATACACAGGAACAAGCTTCCGGTACATTAAGCCTGCTATTGTTACAGGGCGCGGGGAAAGCTGCTATACTGCGCGGGAAAGCGGCGCTGCACCTGTTGGTTATAAATGGCATACTGCTGAGCGGACTGTTGTTATACCTGCCGCCATTGCTTTTGATGAACGGTCATACCCTTGCTGGTATTGACCTGTTCCGGATCATATTGCTTACGATCTGTTATGCATGCTATGGCAGCATATTCGTTCTGCTGGGAATGGCAGTATCTGCGCGGGCAAAGAACGGGCGGCAATCATTACTTATACTGGTAAGTATATGGTTGTTGTGGAATGTGATGGCGCCCAGGCTTACGGCAGCCATTGGAAAAAGCCTGTATCCACTTCCCTCCCAGCATGCCTTACAGGAAAAAATAGAAAGGGCGATCCGCATGGGCATCAATGGAGATGATCCAAGGGAAGAACGTATGGAAAAACTGCAGGAGCAGGTGTTGAAGCAATACCAGGTTAGGGATGTGAGCCAATTGCCGGTAAACTTTGACGCGATCCGCATGCAGGCCAGTGAAGATTATGCACAGATGGTATATGACAAATATGCCGCGGAAACTGACAGCATCATAAGGCTGCAGAACAATATTAGCCGCTATGCAGCATTAGCAGACCCTTACCTGTCTATGCGCAGCATTTCAATGGCATTCTGCGGTACGGACTATGCGCATCACCAATATTTTGATTCGGGCGCACGGCGGTATCGCAATGATTTCATCCGGCGATTGAACATGCAGCTTGCGTATAAGGGTAAGGCTGACCAGCATTTCTACAAAGCGATGCCACAGTTTGATCATACCCCTCCGGACATAGTCACCGTATTACGTGGCCAGGTGTGGCCGCTGTTATCACTGTTGTTGTGGTTACCGCTAAGTGTTTTACTGTTAAAGAGATCTGCCAGCTATGAAGCTTTCCTATAACATACTGCCCGTTGTTAAACTAGTGTTGCAGGTGGAAATCCGCCAGCTGCTACGAAGCGCCGTATTACCGGTATTGATGAGCATTTTCTTGGTGGCCGCCGCCATTGCCTTACTATATGGCCGGAGTGTATCGATATCACAAAGAGCAACGCTTGACAGTCTGCAGGCGGACTACCAGCTACAGTATGTGAAGCTGAACGAACAATTGAAAGCGGATACCAGCACGCCGAAAGGCAAAACGGACCATATGGTCGCTACCAATCCGGCGGTAGTTGATTTTCGTTTGCATCGTAGTGTGTATCATCAACCTGGCATTTTCTCGCTGTTGTCTATTGGGATGAGTGATATCGCCAGGTATTATTATCCGATTAGTGTTAAAGGCGGTTACGTGCCCGCGGAAGAGAAAGTAACTAACCCGGAACAGCTACTCTCAGGAAATTTTGATATGGCCTTCCTGTTCATTTACCTGCTACCGTTGATAGCCATTTGTCTCAGCTATAACCTGCTGTCACAGGAAAAGGAACAGGGCACGCTGCCTCTGCTGCTGGTACAACATGGCAGTCTTACGCGGATACTGCTCATAAGGCTGCTGGTACGTTATCTCATCTTAGTAGCGGGCATCATCGTGATCAGTGTATCGGGAATGCTGGTTGCCCCTGCCGGAGATCATCTTTCATGGCGGGAATTAGCGGCCTGGCTGGGAGTATGCAGCGCTTATATAGCTTTCTGGATGTCGCTGATCTGGTTTATCCTTTCATGGAATGCAGCTGCAGCAGTGAACCTTATCTCCATGCTGGCAGCCTGGTTGCTCTTACTGATAGTGATCCCGGCGGGATGCCGGTTTATGACGAACCAGGCTTATACGGATCAAACAGTTGGTAATGCTTCTCAACAAAGGGAAATAGAATGGGAAACCTGGGAACTGCCCAAAAAACAATTACTGGACAGCTTTTATACCATATACCCGCAATACCGTAACCGGCAGGCTTATGACACAGGAGCCGCCAGCAGCAGGCGCGCTATGGCGTACTATGAGCTGGTGGCCCGGCGGATGCAGCGGGTTATTGATGTACAGGCGGCGGCCAGGCAGGAGAACGTGCAGGCGGTAAAGGCTTCTTACTACTACAATCCGGCTGTTTATGCACAGACCTTATTGAACAGCATTGCACGCACTGATGTAGGAGACTATGACCGGTTCCGTGAGCAGGCAAATGTGTTTCGCAGTAAATGGAAACATTTCTTTTACGGGCTACATTTCAATGATCAGCTGTTTACAGCGGCCACCTACCAGGCACTCCCTGACTATCTCCCTGAATATGACCGGGAGGGGCCCGCAAGGTGGCGCAAAGGGATTGCCTACCTGCTGCTGCTGTGCGCCGGATGGCTGGCAGCGGGAATGATCGTTTTAAAATTTAAAAGTCTGAAATAAACGGTTTCATACCATGAAGAGAACTTTACCTATACTGGTTTATTTATGCGGCGCAACAGTTTACGGTTACGCACAACACAAGGGTGACAGCCTTCGTAAGGAACGGCTACGGGAAATTGAGGTGCTGGAAAAGAAAAGAACATTGAAGGCAGATAGTATGTCGCCGGTGCTGCGCCTGGAAGGACGATTACTGGAAACACCACAGCACATTGCGGGGGTTACCGGCGACCTGATACGCGAGCAGGGCGGTTTGGTGATGAAGGATATTGCCCGCAATGCCAGCGGGGTGAAATTCGGCTATAACAGTTCTGTTTTTGACGCATCTACTGTGGTACTGATGCGCGGGTTCAGTGCAGCCACCTATCTGAATGGTATGCCGCAACGCAGTGACTTCAGTACACTGTCGGAGGACGCAGCGATCATTGAGCGGGTGGATTTCATAAAAGGCCCGGCAGGGTTCCTGATATCATCCGGAGAGCCGGGAGGTAGTATGAACATAACCACCAAAACACCCAGGCAACAAAGGATACGGCAGCTGGAAATTGCAGGAGGCAGTTATGGCCTGTTAAGGGCATCTGCAGACATAGGGAGCATGGTGCAGGCAAAGGGCTTTTCTTACCGGATGAATGCTGCATACCAGCAGCAGAACAGTTTCATGGATTTTATCAAGACGAAGAAATATGTGGTGGCGCCGGTAATACAGTACAATTTTAATCCAGGTACCTATGTACTGGCCGAGTATGATCTGATCCGCACGACAGCCGACGGCGGCAGCAGTGTAACCAAAGTTGGTACAGCTGCTGATGTGCTGAAAGACAGGGTTGGCAACAATTATGCAGGTGACCCGGGACTGCCGCAGTCGTATACACAGTCGGAAAATTTCCGGCTTCTTGTCTCGCATCGCCTGAATGAGCGCTGGCGGCTCTCGATACAGTCAAAATATACTGTTACGCCTGCTGAGACCTGGTATCTCTTGTCGGATAATTATTCGCCGGTGAATTTTGACAGCACGAACATTACCAGGCGAATGCCTGTGTTCAATAGCATTACGGGCAAAGTGGCCGCGGCGCAAGTGTATGTAAATGGACAGCTGAACAGTGGAAACCATATTGAACACCGGATAGCAGGGGGAATTGATTACAACTATAGTAAGGACAATTATTCGAATGCATATGGGCAGCACAGTTTTGTTTTTGACAGAAACAACCCGCAGTACGGGCTGCCTACCGACAGCGTTCGTATGCTGGGTAAGCCCTCCCTCCTGCTGCGGGAGAATGGCTGGTGGTCTGCATTTGCATACAGTACTACCCGGTTATACAATAACTGGCTGTTAAACTTCGGGGGGCGGTTCACCTTGAACACGCCGGTTACGACGGATGCAAAACGGCCGCTGAAAGATGAGACGGCATTTTCGCCGCGCCTGGGCATTACCCGCTTATTCGGAGCGTATACAGCTGTCTATGCATTGTATGATCAGTCATTTATTCCCCAGCCAGGGGCGGATTTTGAAGGCAATGATTTTAAACCGTTGCGGGGCAACAGCTTTGAAGTGGGCGCAAAAAGGGAATGGTTTCAGCGGAGGCTGATTACCAGCTTGTCTGCTTACCGGATCGTCAAGAATAATTTGCTGGTCACTGATCTGCAGCACAGGGGATATAGAAGGCAGATAGGACAGGCGACGAGTACAGGCGTGGATGCAGATGTGTTGGGAAGGATATCTGATCGCTTGTCTGTTTCGGCCAATTATGCTTATACACACGCGGTTACCAGCAAGGATTCCAATAAAGATAATGAGGGTGCAAAGCTGGCTTACATACCGGAGCAGACCATTAACAGCTGGATCCAGTATAGCATTCCCTTGCAGGCGTCGTCGAGGTTGAGTATCAGTGCGGGACAAGCTACGGTGACGAGGACAGCTACGTATACCCGAGATGTGTACCTGAAAGGATATACAAAGTTTGATGCGGGTATGGCGTATGATGCGGGGAGGTGGTATGTGCGGGTGGTGGCTGATAATATTACCAACAAGCGGTATTTCTCCAGCGGGGATATACTGGTGGGATCTATTTATCCCGGAGTGAAGAGCTATTACTATGTGGAGGGAGCGCCCCTGTCGGTGAAGACTTTTGTGGGCTTGAGGTTGTGATGATCACTATCGAAGATTTAAAAATAGGATTGCAATCGGGGATAATGCCGAAACCCCAGAATAAGTAGGCGTTCAAACTCTAAAAACTCTATTTTATGAAAGAGAACCAAGCAAACCAGCTCAGACTGAGCATCGATGATCTGAAAATTGACAGCTTTGTTACCAGCATTGACAGTGAAATGAATATGCGCCTGGCCGGCGGCCTGGCAGGTCAAAGCCATCCTACGCATACGCTGGCTACAGATGACGAAGGTCACCTGTGCACTACTATCATTTGTGCGTAAGTCCACATACTGTTCGTCGTTAGGGGCTGTTCCCGTTATGGGAGCAGCCCCTTTTCATAAACTGAGGACCCTGGTTAAGCGCCTGTGATAAGCCCCTGCCGTAACATAGACCTGACCTGGTCAATAACCGTCCTGATCATCTGCTGTTGCGTTTCCCTATCGGTCTCATTAAAATGGTTGTCCATTATCTGCCGTATGATCTCCTTCAATGTTCTTCCCGGGGCAAACATATTCAGTAATATAGCTGTCAGCCTTCCAATGGAAAAAGTAGCAACGCCATATTCGTGGCAGCAGGAAAGTGTATTAGCCGCCGTGCTGCAAAGCCGGAATTCATTGGCAGGCACAAGTATACTTTTCATTAATTCAGTGTCAGACGCATGCAGCAGTGTATTGGCTGATACCTGCAATAGCTCTTTGTATTGTGTATAGTACAGCAGGCCTTTGTGGTGTTTCCATAGCGTGGTAATGCCATGTTCAAATGCGTAGCAATCCTGTGCATTGAGGCGTTGTGTGGGCGGCAGTGCAGCTATTTTAGCCAGCAGCAGTGTTTCAAATGCCTGTATGCTGTCAATGGCTGCCAGATCTTTCATATCCAGGTGCAAAAGAGAAATGGCGGTTTTATAATAAGCGGAGAACAGCTGCCTCTTCACTTCGCCTGGCTGGTAGAGGGAAGTCAGGTGAGAGGAAAGCGGGATGGCGGGATGAGTAATGTCATTCTTGTTACCGGGAAACAATGCGCTTAGCAGCAGACAGCCGACACCTGCCATACCGGAGAACAGCCCTGGATCGTTGTTGTTGTCAGGTACAAAGCTATTATAAGTGCCATATCGTTGATAATAACGAACTGCGGCCAACGCCGTTTGTTGTACAGGTAAGTGTAGTGCCGGTTGCTGCAATAAATCGGCAGCCTTCAACAGGAAAGCAGCTATACCTCCGTAACCACTGCATAGAGTGAAGTCGCCGCGCTTTAGTTCCTGCAGGTCTTGCAGACAACGTTGGATAATGAGCTGAATGTGCTCGGCATAACTATCCTCACCTGTGAGCTGCCATGCACACAAACGGGCCAGGCCGATGCCGGCGGCGCCATGCGCCCAGCTGTTGATGTTACTGGCATATTTCCGGAAAACGGATGGTCCCCAGTTCAGTAGAGCGTCCTCGCTTATGCGGGTACTGGTAAGACGCAGATCCAGCCAATTATTGCTAGGCTCATCATAGTACAACATTTCATAGCTCAGCGCCTGTTTAGCCAGGTAATACAGACCCTCATCGTTAAAATATTGCGCAGCCTGCAGTAAGGCATAAGCGATGCCGGATGCACCATGGGAAAAGCCTGTCAGGCAGTCAAAAGAGCGTTTGATATGCCCCCATCGTAAGCCTTGCGGTGCAATACGGGCATGGTGGATCATCTTATCTGTAAGCTGCCGTATCAATACTGGCAGGGAGTCATGTTGTGTATGCGCATGCAGGTACGTGAGTACGAAAATATTACCGGCGTGGCCACTGATAAGATCGTCCTGCACAACCTTTTCCAGGATGCCGTGTTCGTAATGCTGCAGCAGTTTCATTGCGTGCGACAGGTAGCTTTCTTTACTGGTGGCCTCATACATTTTAATGCACAGATATAACAGACCCGTGGCGCCGGTGTACAAGGTGTAATATTGCTGCTGTAATACAGCGGGATGCTGCAGCAAGGCATCTGTTGCAGATTCACAGGCTTCCAGGTAAGCCGGGATTTGATAGCATTTATACAGGTGCAGGTAGAATATGATCACACCGGCAGTACCGTTAAACAGATCAATGCTGGCGCCATTCTCCAGCCTGGCACGAACGGCATCCTGGCTAATGGTATGCAAAAGGCTGCCGGCAATGCGGAATAGCTCTGCCTCAACGGTCTGCTTTTCTTCAGGCGCCCATGTGTGCATAAATATGCTCCATGCATTTTAAGGTAAAGAACATGATGTAAGCTTCGTCAAGATTAGACACTCCCAGGCGGTTGTGGCTCATATGCATAAAGCTGCCGATGATACCACAATACCTGGCTGCATCGAAACCCAGCTTACGATATTGAGCGGCTATCTCGCGGTTCTGATAAATGAAGGTTTGCAGGCCGGGTGCTGTTTTTTGCTGTTCCATGCTTTCCCATAACTGAGCGGTAGCGGTCGTTAGCGTTGCTGCATGCGTTTCAAAACGCGATTGCATGAGCGCGGTGTAATGCCGCTCCTGTTCCTGCGCATCTTTAGCAGGGTCAAAGAGCCGGCGCATCCATGCTTTTATAAAACTCCGGCAGCAATACAGCGTAAATGCCTGTTCTTCCTGCAAGGCAAACAACAGCGCCATGTTAAGGCGGATGGCATGCAGAAGGGCCACGGAATCATCCCAGGAAGATGTATTGCGAAGATGCTGCAATACGTATGAAGAAGAGGCTACAAACTGCCGTTCTGCCCATGGCAGGCTTTGTACATTGCCATACCGTTGCAGCTCCGGCTGGTAGGGAATGAACTGCAATGCATCATGGCGGTGCAAGGCCGGGTAGTATGCAAAGAAGCTACGGCATTGATCTGCCAGCAGTATTTTCAGTTTGCCAAGGTCATCTATGCTAACCTGCATACGCAAACGAATATGCGGACCATTCTCCCAGTAACGGACAAAAAAGGCGCTGTAGCCTGTACGCTCGAGTAAAGGCGATACCAGGTTATTTAACAAGAGGTGCGGATGGCCATTGTAAAAGATATGAGCGGACAACCAGGTGTTTTCCATAGATCAGCGTTTATACCAGTGCAACATATATTCAGTTACCGTGGCGTCAGGTTTCTGCAGGTGAGCGGCATGCGGTAACATTTCTTCCAGGTAACAATATGATCCTGCGCGGGAAAGTAGTTTTTTGAAGAGCGTCACCAACAGCGGTTGTGTGAAGCAAATGTATTGTGGCTTGTAATCATCCCGCTGCAACTTACCAGGGTTATCTGGTGTAGCGGGGATGTAAGGCGACCTGAGGAAAAGGAAAACATGCTCAGGCAGCTGATGTAGTTCACGCCAGGTGTGGAGGCGGACAAAGTAAGCCGCATCTGTTTCGTTGTTTCCCTGTACCGGGATGACTGCAGTGCTAAGCAGCCAGCCTTGCCTGCGCAGTATTACTGTTCCTTCAAACACGATACGTGGTTTCAGCTGTATATCCTGTTCCGGTGTGAAGGTTTGTGCGTGGCGTTGATCTACTGCAGCGATCAGCTGACGCAGGGGAAGGCGGTGATCTGCATTAAAATGCGCCAGCAGCTGATAGCCATGGGAGCGGTTGTAAAAAGACTCCAGGCAAAGATCATAAGCATATATTTCAGGTCCGCTGCTATGATGCAATGCCAGCAAGTCTGTCTCCGGGTTGTACCGCACCTGAATGTCGCGGAGCGGTATCTGCCCCTGAGACGGATAGTTGTTGTTACCACCGGGCATGCTTATTTCATAAGGAAGCAGCGGTGGATGAATATTGGCATTGAAGGTAGAGCCGTCGTTCAATTCCATGAGCATCTTCGCAGGGTGCAGGGCGGTGTTCCATTCCAGGAAGGCCCTGGTCACTTCCGCGTCAAAAAGATGCAGAAAGCGTCCTGCTACTTTTCCCATGCCCGGTAAAGGAGCATTGATCACACCATGCAGCAGCGGTACTCCATCCTGCAGCTCGTTGTAGAATTGCACGAACAGGCCCCGGGCAGCGGCGGAGGTGACAGGTAATGATCCTTGTAGATACATATTAACCCGTGTTGGATCTATGGTTAGTTGCAGTGCAGCAGGAATGTTTATTATCTTCGATGAACGGTTACCTTGCTCCTGTTGATCAGCTAAAGCAGGCTTTTTTTCATGCAGGAAGTACGCGTGATAGAAACCGGTGAAGCTTTCCTGGTGTTTTGACCCGTAGTGCTGCAGAAAGAAGTCCCGCATGCGTATCCGCTCTTCCCGTAAGACATCCAGGGGCTCCAGCAGGGTTAATAAGCAGTCGGCTTTTTCAACGAAGGAGCTGAGGGCTGCGGCGGGCAAGCGTTCATGTGTTGCTGTGCTGGCATCTTCATAAAAAATATCCTGTGGCTCAAAATCCCGGTGGGCAAAGCGGTTCACTTCAAAGTCAGCTGGACCTGTATCTGTAACGGAAACAAGGACTGGCAGACCGGCTTCCTGCTGCAAACCCTTAAAGCATTGGTTCAACATGGCAGCAGTTCCCTGCAACAAGGCTTGTCGTGCACGGGACGCAGCGCCTGCATAGGCAGCTTTCTGTGCGGCCAGTGTTTGCAGTAAATTATACAGTGATGCAATGGCGGTGTGATGTATATGCGGTTGTAGGAAATCAGCAAGGGCTGTATCCCAGGCGGGATCTACTCCGGAGCAACCTATACCCAATTCCAGGAAACCGCTGCCTGCCAGTTTAAGCACAAAGGCTTTAATGCTCTGACGGTCTGTATCGGGGATCTGTTTTGCCAGGATATCCAGCAGTGAAGCGATGGTAAATGGCCCTTGTTCCTTCTGCAGGAAACTGTATAACCAAAGAGGCAGATTACGCGCCGGCGATCGTTGGAATGCTTCCACATTAAAATAATTGATGAGGAAGTGCAGCTGCTCTTCATGGATAGCAGCGGTCACATTTAACCGTACTTCCAGGATCTCATTCAGAACAGGATGATGGACTATCAGCGCGCGGATATAAGTGAACAATGCATTATTGAGCCGGATGCTACTGTGGATCTGTTGGTGAACGGATGGCTGGCGGAAATATTCTTGTTCCTCACCGGGGGTGGCAACACCTGTATAGGTAAAGGTGCTGAAGGGCGATGTTTTGGCAGCCATACGGCTGAGATAACGGAGCAGGCTATACTCATTCTTCAGTTCGCGGTTACGGAAGGCAACCGGATCGGCATCAGCAAAGCTATCCAGCTGCGTATAGAGCACCGGGCTTGATAAAAGGATCCCCTTACGCAGGAGCTCCTGCTGTGTGCAGGCCTGCAACTGTTGCCGGTGTTGGATGACCCGGGCATTGAAAGTATCTTCCCACTCCTGCAGCAGCTGCTGCTTCTGCCCGGATATATTGCGGTAGGCTTCCAAAGCGGCAGTCAATTGATCGCCGGCAACTATTGCAGCACGTGCCGGGACCTTACCGTTAAAGATGTCACGTTTCAACTGCAGCAGGCGTTGCCGTTCCTTGTTATTTGTTTGCTGGCTGATAGCAGTAAAGAGGAGGTCACAAAGCGCATTTTTTTGCTGCAGGATATCAGCCTGCAGCTGCTCTCCCGCCTTTACATACGTGTTGATGCCGGTCAGTTGCCAACCGGCCAGGGTACTGAATGGCAGGGAGGCGTAACGCGCCAGTATGTATGGAAATATTTTTGGTGTCATATCATTTTCCCAGCTCCAGCTGGTTCTTTATGAGTTGATAATATGCGCCTTTGCCAGCGGTGAGCACATCATGTGTACCGCTTTCCACGATGGCGCCTTTATCCATGACCAGTATCTGGTCGGCATGCCTGACGGTGCTAAGGCGGTGGGCAACCACTACCACGGTCTTACCTGCAAAGAATCCCTGCAGGTTATTGATGATATCGCGTTCATTATGTGCATCCAGGGAATTAGTGGCTTCGTCCAGCAACACCAGCGAAGGATTGCGGTAGATCAGGCGGGCAATGAGCAGGCGCTGGATCTGACCTTCGCTGAGACCGTAACCGTCTTTGCCGATATACGTTTCGTAGCCGAAAGGCATAGCGGCAAAGAAGTCGTGTATATTAGCCATTTTGCAGGCTTCCTGCAGCCGGGCCTCGTCGCGGTGAGCAGTACCGGTACAGATATTATTGGCGATGGTATCACGGAATACGTATCCATCCTGCATAACGGCGCCGCAGTAACGGCGCCATGCTTTTGCAGGGAGCTGCTGCAGGCCGGTATCTCCAACGAAGATTTCTCCCTGCACCGGCTGATAGAATTTCAGCAGGAGCTTCAGCAGGGTTGTTTTACCGCTGCCGCTCATGCCCACGATGGCTGTTACTTTTCCAGCGGGGATCTGCAGGCTGATGTTGTTCAGTACAAAAGGAGCATGTTTATGTCCGTACTGGAAAGAGACCTGCTGCAAACGTATATCCTTCCCGGTTACCAGGGCGGGCGGTATGTAGGGCGCATGCGGAGGATCTTCATCCGGCTCATTGTGCACTTCGGCCATACGGCGCAGGCTAAAGCGGGTGTGCTGGGCAATACGGATAAACTCTGTGAGCTGTGTGACAGGTGCGTTGAGTTGCCCGCAGATATAGGTGACCGCCAACATCGCACCGAGGGTGAGGTGGCCCTTCACCACCAGTATGGCGGAGAGGCAGCTGATCAGCACGTTCCTGGTCTCATTAATGAACATAGCTACTCCCTGGATGAACTGATCCAGTTTAAGGTTTTCAAGTTTTACGTTGCAGGATTGTTCCTGCAGCTTCTCCCAATGAGCAGCCCGGGCGGCTTCGCTACCGGTAAGCTTTATTTCCTGGATGGCAGAGAATATTTCCAGCAGGGAGTCTTGGTTGGCGGCGAGGATCCTGAATCTTTTCTGATCAAGGCGACTGCGTTTTTCTGCAAAGGCGCCTGCCCAGATGATGCCGGCGGCAGCTAACACCGTAAAGAGCAGAAAGATCTGCCAGTTATAATAAAGCAGCACCCCGCCAAGCACCAACAAGGTGACCACGGCCATCACAAATGAAACGAGGGAGGAAGTAAGAAAGTCCTCCATGCGCTGGTTATCTGTCACCCGCTGCATATTATCACCTGCCTGGCGGTTATCGAAAAATGAAAAATGCAGGCGCATCAGCTTATGCAAAAAGTCCTTCAGCATCGCTATGCCCGTACGAGCGCCTATTTTCAGCAGCAGGCGGGCACGTATAAAATCCATGACCATACGACCCAGGAACAGCATCAGCTGTGCGCCGCAGATCAGTAGTAACAGGGAGATCTGCTGTTGCCGGATACCCTTATCTACTATGGCCTGTGTAAGTAAAGGCGTGAGCAATGAAAAAAGACTGACCAGCAGCAGCGTACTCACCACGGGCAAAAGGCTTTTACGATGCGCTTTCAGGTAGGGCAGCAGGGAATGTAGTGAGGCCCCTTGCTCTGTAACAGCGGGCGCCTCCAGGAAAGCCGGGCCTGGTTCCAGGAACAGCGCGCGGCCAAAGCCCGATTCCAGCTGCCAGGCCGCCATAAATTCGGGTATGCTATAGCGGCTTCGCCTGCCCAATGCCGGATCTGCGATCCAGACTTCCTTTTCCGTTACCCGGTATAGTACTACAAAATGCTGTTTATCCCAGTGCAGGATACAGGGCAAAGGAGCCTTTTTAGCCAGCACCCTGAAAGACAATTCTGCAGACAGGGTTTTAAAGCCCAGTTGTTCTGCCGCCGCTATCAGGGCAGCAAAGGTGACACCCTGCGGGGATATCTTACAGGCATTGCGCAGGAACTGCAATGGGTAAACGCGTCCGTGGTATGCGGCGATCATCTTCAGGCAGGTGGGCCCGCAATCCATGGCATCGGATTGTTTATAAAAAGGGAAGGACTGGCGGATAGTATAGTTTTGAAACATCGTTGCAAATCTAATAATAAATATAATATGCAACACAGTTTCAAAAAACTATCTATAATTCACTTAAATTCGATTACTAACGCTTAATGATCATGCGAAAAGCGCTTCTGCTATTCCTTACGTTATGGATCTGTGCGCCCATGCTCAGGGCGCAAACTACCAAGCCCCCTGATCAGCTGTATGGCCCCCTTTTTAAGACAGTTCAGCTCTCAGGCGTTTTCCCTGACAACAAGACCTTTGTAGATTGCGTGCCAGTAACGAGCCCGGACAGCATCATGATGCGGTATGATGCCGCACGGCAGCAGCCTGCTTTTAACCTGGCCGAATTTATAAAGACCAGTTTCCTGCCACCTGATTCGGGTATCCGTGCGGCGGCCGTTAATGGCCAGGAAAGGTCTGTTACGGCACATATACAGCACCTGTGGAATGTGCTGCTCAGGGACCCAAATATGGAACGGCCTTACAGCTCACTGCTGCCCCTTCCCCACCCTTATATCGTACCGGGAGGCCGCTTCAGGGAGATCTATTACTGGGACAGTTATTTTACCATGTTAGGACTGGAAGAGAGCGGCCGTATATTGATTATAGAAAACATGGTGAGGAACTTTGCGTATCTCATTTCGCGTTACGGGCATATTCCGAACGGGAACCGTACGTATTTCCTCAGCCGTTCACAGCCGCCCTTTTTCTCTTTAATGCTGGATATCCTGGCGAAGCACAAAGGAGACAGCATTTACATCAGCTACCTGCCGGAACTTGAAAAGGAGTATGACTATTATATGGATCGCTCTGCGCCCACCAAACACATAGTAAAAATGCCGGACGGCAGCATATTGAACCGGTACTATGACCAGGATGATATTCCCCGTCAGGAGGCTTATAAAGAAGATATGGCGGTAGCGGCCAAATTGCCCCCGCCTGCCAAGGGGATCTTCCGCGAATTACGTTCCGCTGCAGAAAGCGGATGGGATTTCAGCAGCCGCTGGTTCAGGAACGGCAAGGACCTGCATACCATACGCGTTACGGCGCAGGTACCGGTAGATCTGAACTGCCTGCTCTATCACCTGGAAAAGACCATGGCCAAAGCGCAGCAGCTGGCCGGCAACCCGCAAAAGGCGCAGCAGTATACCCAGCTGGCGGCCAAAAGAAAGCGCAGCATAGCGCGTTACTGCTGGTCTGACAAAGCAGGGTGGTACGTGGATTATGACCTGCTCACGCGCCAGCCTTCCACATCGCTTACACTGGCAGGCATGTATCCATTCTTCCTGTATGTGGCGGATAAAAGCAAGCTTGCTGCTGTACAGCAAAAGATCAATACACAGTTCCTGAAAGCCGGTGGTGTGGTCACCACATTAAAGAATACCGGCGAGCAGTGGGATTATCCTAATGGATGGGCGCCGCTGCAGTGGGTAACGATCGCCGGATTGAATAACTATGGTGCGAAAGCGCTGGCGAAAAAGATCGCAGAAAGATGGGTACGGCTGAATGTGCAGGTATACCAGCACACCGGCAAACTGATGGAGAAGTACAATGTAACGGACCTTAGCCTGACAGCCGGCGGAGGCGAGTATCCTACCCAGGATGGTTTTGGATGGACAAATGGTGTATTGCTGCGGCTGATGTCCCAGTACCAGATCAGTGAGTAAGCGCCCTTCAAAGCTCGCTGTATTTCCGCACGGCATTGGCCACTGTTCTGAGGGCAGACAGCAATTCCGGCGCATCCCATACAGCGCCAAAGGCAATGCGTACGTAATCCTGGCGCTGCGTAGTGGAGAAATCTTCACTGCTCATGAGATCGATATTCCAGGAGCGCATTTCATTGATAAATGTGGGGGCATCCAGTGAATCAGGCAGTTTCAGCCAGGTATGGTAACTGCCGCGAAAAGTCTGATAGTCTAAGCCCTGGAAGATCTGTATTATTTTTTCGTGTAACTGAACCGCAATTGCTCTCTTTTCTGCTATTACTCCCTGCAGCAGATCATCTTTCATGAGGTAGGCCGTAAAATTGCCAAACAATGCGGAGCTGCCGCTGGTGGTGTAACGGATCACATTCTCCACTCCTTTCAGCAGTCCCTGCGGATAAACAATATAGGCGATCCTTACAAAGGGATTGAATGTTTTTGAAAAGCTGCAAACGTACAAGGTCCGGTCTGGCATCAGCTGCAGGAAAGTAGGCGGCGGCGACGGATGCAGAAAGCGGTAGGCATCATCCTCGATAATATAAACATCCTTGAATTTCCTCACTACGGTGGCAATATCTCTTCTGCGCTGCAGGGACATAACGCTGCAGGTAGGATTGTGTATGGTAGGCTGCAGGTAAATGAGCCGGGTATTATGTGAACGGAGATATTCTTCCAGTGCCTCCGGTACCATTCCCTGCTCGTCGCAGGTGATGGTATGCATATCATAGCCCAGCTCTCCGGCGCTGGCTTTAAAAGATGTATAGGTAAATTCCTCGATAGCAGCGGTTTGTTCCGTATCCCGGAACCAGGTAAGGATGCAGTGCAGGGCGCTGTTGCCGCTGCAGGTGCTGATCACTTCTGAGCGGTAGCGCAGGGTATCAGCCGGTAGCTGCAGCCACTGGCCCAGCAACTGTACAACGGGATTCTCAGGCCAGAATGAACCGGGAGACAACATTCCGTATTTTTCATGCTCAGGCAGTCCTCTTATATATTGCTCAAAAATATCGGCTTCCGCTTTCACGGAGGGGTAATTGAATCTCAGGTTAAGCATAAAATAAAATTACCATAAAAAAAGCAATTATTATTCCTCCATTGACCAGGGAGTTATCAATAATAATCCTAAAATTGTGAAAAATCCATTCCATTAATCCATGACTATGCGACATTTTATATTCTTCCTGGCAATGGCTGCAGCCAGCTTTGCAGGATGTAAAAAGGATAACTATGAGGCGCCTGCCTCTACACTGAAAGGCCAGGTAAGCTACCAGAAGCAGCCTATCGGTCTGCGTTCCAATGGTGTGCAGCTGGAATTGTGGCAGCCGGGTTTTGAACTGAGCACCAAAATACCCATGTACCTGGCGCAGGACGGCACCTTCTCCGCGTCTGTTTTTGATGGTAAATATAAGCTGGTGCTGTTGAGAGGAAACGGCCCCTGGGTGAATAACAGCGATACCATAGACGTTAACGTAAACGGTGCTACGGAAATAGATGTGCCGGTCACTCCTTATTTTATGATCAACGGTGCTTCCTTTACACAGAACGGCACCACGCTTAGCGCTACCTTCACCCTCCAGCAGGTAAATAACAGCCTGCCGCTGGATGCCGTAACGCTGTACGCGGGCGCTACTACTATCGTAGACCAGGTGAACAGCGTGGCCTCCACCTCCAAACCGGCATCAGAGATAACGGATATTACAGCGCCTATTACGCTGAGTGTGACTGTTCCGCCATCTCTCATAGCGAAAGGCTATCTCTATGCGCGGGTAGGCGCCAAGACAGCCGGTGTGGCGGAGTTGATCTATACCGTACCCCAAAAATTAGCAACGAAATAATCATCTGTAAGCAGGGCCGGGCAGTAGAGCCTGGCTCTCTTTTTTAAAGCGTTTATTGTACTATGAGCAACAATGACAGTCACCATTTGGATGCCCGCGGCATTGCCAGCCAGTTAAGTCGCCCACAAGGTGAAGAGGGCATTAAAGTAGCCGGTAATATGCACGTGAATAACGGCGGCATGATACAGCGCACCATTGACCTGCTGGATTGCCAGGACCAGGATACCGTACTGGAAATAGGTCCCGGCAACGGCGGCTATGTACCCTACTTACTTTCCCGCGCGGCTGGCCTACGGTACTATGGCGTGGATATCTCGGAAACGATGGTGCAGGCGGCACAGGAAATGAACACCCAACTGGTGGCGGAAGGCATTGCTCATTTCACCCTGGTTAACGGGCTCGAGCTGCCGTATGCAGACCAGTTCTTTGATAAAGTGTATACCGTGAACACCCTTTATTTCTGGGAAGACCCACAGGTGCAATTGCGGGAAATATACCGGGTGCTTAAGGCAGGTGGCCGCTTAAGCATCGGCATTCGCAGCCGCGCGTTTATGGAGCAGCTTCCTTTCACACAATACGGGTTCAGGTTATACGATGCCCCTGCCGCGATTGCCCAGCTGGAACAGGCCGGATTCCGGATCGCTGAAACAGCAGAGGAGAAAGAAGAAAGCATGAGCATTATGGGCATGGTGCTGGAAAAAGAACGGATCATTATCGTAGCAGCAAAAGAGTGACTACCGTTTCAGCAACCTGTTATTCACGATCTTTTCCATTACGGCTTCTTTCATGCTCCTGGAAATGGGCACCTGGAATTTACCCAGTTCTATCACGTTCCCTTCAATACCCGTTATTTTAGCTGCATTTACCACGAAGGATTTATGTGTCTGGATAAAAGCCGGGTCGGTGATGCCTTCAATCACTGATTTGAGGGTAATATGGGTGATGTAGCGGGTTTGAGCAGTATAGATGCTGACATAGTTCTCCAGCGATTCTATGTAGATGATATCCTTCCAGTTCACTTTTACCAGCTTGTCGTTCGTTTTGACAAAAAGGTAGTCCGCCACCGGCTGCTGTACTGTTTTAAACAGCTCATAGGCCCTGTTCACAGCTTTCAGAAAACGCTCAAAAGAGATGGGCTTCAGCAGGTAATCAACCGCTTCCAGCTCAAAGCCCTTCAGTGCATATTGCTCATATGCGGTGGTGAAGATCACCTTGGGCGGATGCGGCAGGCTTTGCAAAAGTTCCAGTCCGTTGATATAAGGCATTTCAATGTCCAGGAAGAGAAGCTGTACTTCTTTTTCACGAAGCAGGTTATTTAATGCAACAGCATCTTCACAAACGCCTACCAGCTCCAGGAAATCTACCTTTTCCACGTAGCCTTTGATCCCTTTACGGGCTACCGGTTCATCATCGGTTATTACGCACTTAATCTTCATAGTTTATTATTTGATCAGATCTGGATGGACAGGTCAGCGGCAAAGCTATCTTCCTCATCCCTGATGTTCAACGTATGCCTGCCGGGATACAGCAAAGCTAATCTTCTTTTCAGGTTTTCCAGGCCAATGCCCCCTGCCTTTCTTTTAGGTACAAAGACCGGCTTGGCATTACTTACCTCAAACTGCAGGCTGCCATTGTTCAATGTAGCTGCTATGCGGATCCAGTACTCGCCGCCGGCATACTTGAATGCGTTCTCTACCAGGGGCAGTAAGAGCAGCGGGTATACCTGCTGGCCGTTCAATGCTTCATCAAAATGAACGCTGAGCGAGAGGTGATCATTCATACGGATGCGCTGCAGGTTGATGAAGGATTGCAGGTATTGCAGCTCCTGCCTTATGCTAACGGTTTGCTGCTGATCGTACAGCTGGTAACGCAACAGTTCTGATAGCTCTTCTATGGTTTGCTTGGCCCGGCTCACGTCTTCATCCATCTGAAAGTACACCGTATTAAGGGCGTTGAACAGGAAATGAGGATGGTATTGGGCTTTGAGGAACCGCAGTTCAGTCTGCAGCTGATCGTTGCTGATCTTCTCTATCTGCAGCTGCTGTTCATAGCTTTTTCTCAGAAAGGCGTTGCCGCGGATGAGCGCATAATACAGCAGGCTGTATAATGCAGGGATCATATAAATGTTCACTACATCAAACCACTGAGCGCCGTCGTCTGTAAAGGCTGCAATCGGAATAATAGTGAGTGTGCAGATCAACTCTGTGCAAAGCGTTACACCGGCAAACTCCTTCATGACCTCCCGTGTGCGCATGGGCGGATGATAGCGCTGCAGGTTCCGTTTGAGCATCCAGTGCATGGCGGCCACCATGATATAGCCTACAATTACCGATCCCCCGATCTCAATTGCATTTACTTTCCACGGGCGCATCCAGAAACGGCTGCCGATGATCACATCCGTCACCAGGCGGATACTGATATAGACACACAGCCCATAGCATGCAGGAAAGATATATTTCCACCAGTTTTTAAACATAATGATCAAGTTTAACAAAGATCGCAAATCTTTTATGCTCCGGCCAGTTCTAATCCGGGTTTCAGACTGTTAACAGGTATACCTGCAGCTTCCTTGACAGGAGACTTTTTAGGGCTGCTTTTCATCCCGAAGAGAAAACGGGTGATAGCAAAGGGACGGATAAAAAGGTGATAGATCCCCATGGAGATGGCGAGGGTAGTAAGCACAAGGAAGACATATTTCATACCAATGGTTTCGTTTGTCTTCACCACATAGTAGGCTATAATGACCATCACGGTCTGATGCAGGATATAGAAGGGGTATATAGCCTGGTTCAGATAATCCATATAAGCGGGCCTTTTATGGAGGTATTTTTTACCGTATCCCACCAGGGCAAACACCCAAAACCAGGCGTTCAATGCACGACGTGCAACGAAGAAGGGGGTTATCCAGCTGGTCTCCCAATCGGGCAGGTATACTTCGAGATCAAACTTGCTCCAGCGCAGGGCCGTTATGATTAGGGTACATAAAAATGCCATAGAAAGGGAAAAGCGGCGGTTACGCTCCAGGCTGTCCATCAGCGCGGGCTGCAGGATACAGATAAAACCAGCCAGCAGGAACAGCGCCCAGTAAAGCAGGAAGCAATAGTCGCCCACTACCCGTTGATCCTGCGGAAAGCGAAGCACGGTTAATGAGAACCATATGACGGATGGCAGCACCAGGAGGTAAATACGTTTGCCTGCTGCAAAGAAAGCCAGCCTGTTCACAAAGTTCTTTGCCCGGGGAGATACGGCCCAGGCGAAGAAGGGCGCCAGCACAATATCATAAATAAACAGGTAGGCAACGAACCACAGGTGATGCCAGCTAAAATTGCCTGCAGGGTAAAGACGGAAATTGAAGACGCTGGGATAAAAATCCAGGAAGCTGCCTTTATAACCCTGGGTTAAGCGTTCCATATACACCTGCGGCGGTACGACCACCAGCATGCCCACCAGTAAGGGAATGAACAGGCGGCGGAAACGGAGCCCTATGAAGCCGCCGGCGCTGCGCTTGCTGGCCATAAACCAGGATACAGTGCCCGAAATAAAGAATAAGAGATGCATCCTGAAGCCGCTGAGCCAGAAGGCGAATTCAGATAAGAGCGTGCTGCTGGTGGCATTATTGATATGCCAGTCATAATATTCGGCGAAAGGAGAAGTGGCATGGAATAAGAGCACGCCTACAATGGCGATGATCCGCAGCCAGTCCAGGTAGGTTTGTCTTGTAGTGTTTTGCATATCGTTATTTTTAGCAAACCTACCGTTTGCCGCTTCTCTACATCCTTTTGTATTGACCACCTGCAGTTTTAGGGTGACATAATGCATTCCCCCTCTCAAATCCGGAAAAAAGAGTATATTGAAATGGATAAACCCTTTAATTCCAGACCCAAAAATCCATTAAGATGAAAAAAGCCTTTATTCTGTTGGCATTTGTCAGCGTAGCCGTATTGAGCTGGGTTCCACCTGCACATTCTATTGCCTGCGCCGGCCCTCAACCTATCAAGAACGGAAAATGTAAATCAGAAGTGTACGATGGCCAGCGTTATTATTACTGCGGCTCCGTACTGGAAGGAGAAGTAGCTAATTGTACGATCTATGTACAGTAAGCGTACTGCCCGGGGGACTACCATTATCGTAGCCCCCCTCCTGTTCTCTGTAGTATTCACCTGTATTATTGGCTGTAGCGGAAAAAAAGTAAGACCTGTCAGTTCCTGTACGGAAGACCGCGGCGCGGTGATCCCGCTGAAGATGTCCATCGGCAATATACTCCGGCTTTTCCTGGATAGCTCACTGGTGATTGGTGTACAAACACCGGTTGATTATGTTGAGCGCAGCCATACGCTCGTAGTATTTGACAGCTATAACAAACGCCTGCTGGAATACCCGGTGTCTGATAGCACGGCGCCCGTGTTACCCAGGTCTGCGCAAGCTGTGCATATTGATCAGAAGATCACGTTTATGCATTACCTGAACAGCGACAGCGTGCTGTTATATGCTTATGGCGCTTTTAAGCTTTACTGCTATAGCATGAGGCGGGACAGCGTGTACAGCGAATGGTCTTTTATCAGGAAAGGCCTGCAACCCAGCCATGCCTTCAACCCTGCATTTCCCAATGCCGGCAATGCTGCACCTCTCATCTTCAGGGGAAATGAGCTAATAGGCACCGGGTACCTGATCGGCGAGCACGAAAACGATGTGCCAGCCGGCAGAACTATCTGTTCCATTGTGCACCTGCCGGATGGAAAGGTTGACTATAAAGTACCTTATCCAAAGATATATTACAGCGGCAACTGGGGAGGCGTACATATGCGCAGCCCATATGCAGCTTATAATGCAGCGGAAGCTAAGCTGCTGCTCAGCCTTCCGGCAGATCATTACCTGCAGGTGATAGACAGCGCCTGGCAGATCCATGCTGTATACGCCGGTACCCGGGAGCAGCAATGCATCACTGCTACAACGCTGCCCAAAGGGAATAAAAAAATGGAAGACCCGGATGAAGCCCTCCGCTATTTTACTGCTACTCCTTCTTACAGGAATATTATATACGATCAATATCATCAGCGGTATTACCGCTTACTGCAACTGCCGCCTGCGCCGGAAGAACTGGATGCAGCGCAGATTGGTGAGAAACATGCAAAGATCATCGCTTTTGATAACAACTATCAATACCTGGGCGAAGCGCCGTTGCCCAAGGGACTGGTGCTGGATAATTTCTTCCTCACCAGCGATGGATTATACTTCCTGAATGCTGCTAATCATGACCAGAACATTGCACAATATGGACAGATTAAAATGGTATTGTAAATTATTACTGTTGTCATCGCTGTTTGCCTGTAAACAGCCACATGGAGAATTGTTACAGGCTTTACGGACGGTAGATGGCCACCTGTTGCCAACAGGGTATTATGTGATCATCCCTAACCAGGGTTGCGAGGGATGTATCAGTACGGCGGAAGATTTTGTGAAACGGCATTATACATCCGGACAGGATGTGAAGTATATTTTTACCAGGGCGCAGTCCCTGAAGCTGTTAAGGATCAAATTAGGGAATGAGGTAATGAGCAGCAGTAAGGTATTGGTGGATAGTGGAAATGTGATCAGGTACCCGGAGAAGGAGAAGGATATTTACCCGATGATCGTAACGATGAAGGGTGGAGAGATAAAGGGGGTTAAGTACCAGAGCCCGGAAGAGGATGGATTGGGGGTGGTGTTGGAGGGGAAGTAATGTACCGCCACTATCTTGCCCTTGTTGATGCCCGGCTACTCTTTTCCTCTAATATCATTGTCTCTGCCTTTAATTCTTTCGCTTTATTAAAAAGCCTGATCTGCGTCAAGCTGATTTTCTCTTCAGCATTCCACAGATCGTAGTTGCGTTGTAAATTCATCCAGAGCTCTGGGGTAGTACCAAAGGCTCTTGCTAAACGCAAAGCCATCTCCGCACTGATGCCCTGATGCTCATTGAGCAGCATAGACAAGGTTTTGCGGGTAATGCCAAGGTTATCCGCTGCTTCTCCTATAGTAAGATTCAGCGGCTCCATGTACATATTCTTTAGAATTTTGCCCGGATGGCTGGGCGGCATGCCTCTTTTTAACATAGCGTCTTTTTTTAATGATAATCCAGGTAATCTACTAGATAAGCTTTCCCCTCTTCAAACTGGAAAATTATCCGCCAATTGGCTTTAACGGTTACTGACCAGTATTTATCTAAATCTCCTTTCAATCGATGCAAATTTGAGCCTGGAAAGTTCATATCACTTACTTTCTCGGCGGCGTCAATCAAAGACAGGATATTTCTGATCTTTTCGACCTGATCGGCTGGTAATTTAGAAGCATCGTTTTTTGTCCAGAGCCTCTTCAGGCCCTTATGATAGATACTTACGATCATACAAATATAACGTATAACGTAACAGGTAACAAATTTTTTTATCATTCACTTGTAGTCGGACGTCTTGTAGAGGAGAATAAGCAGGAAACTTTGCTGTCAGCAGGTTAACATCTACTAATAACTTGTTTCACAAACGCTGCAAATGTAAGGGTAAAACCACATCAAAACCCAAAACAAAAACGGCAGTTAAAAAATAACTGCCGTCGTTAACAAATGATTATCAAAATATCTTTCAGCCTTGATACGGCCCGCCCGGTTCTCCCCATCCCCACTTAGGCATCGGCTCCTGCTCATTCACCGGGTTCACTGCTGCAGTTGAATTGATCACTGCTATGCGGCTGCCCCATTCCAGGTAGCCAACCAATGCAGAGCGGAATTCAGGATCATCTGCAAGGCCTACTTCATCAGCCGTTTCCAGTAATAAAGCCATCCACCGTTTACGCTTAGGCTCGTCCAGCATTTTGCCGAGGTGGTGGGCTACCATGGTAGCATGACTGCCGCTATCGCCTTCGGTATATAACTTAGGACCTCCGAAAACTTCTGCAATGAAATGTGCCACGTGTTTGCTATGATCTGCAGACATATGCTGAAAAACCGGGAACAGGAGATCATCTTTCAATACTTTGGCATAGAATACAGACGTCAGTTGTTCCAATGCTTCCTGGCCGCCGGCCCATTCGTACAGGCTGGGTACTACTTTTCCTTTTTCCATGTGATGGCTGTGTGGTTATAGTGTTTCATTTCATCAATATTAGCGAAAAAAGGTCGTACTAACTGGAAGAAACCACTGTCGCACCTGCACCGTTTCGAAAAGAAAAGCTTCAGTGAAATAAGGGATAACCTGCCGGGCATTTCTGAAAAAATGCTGACACAACAGATCAGGCAACTGGAACAGGATGGTTTGATCGTAAAGACCGTGTTGTCAATGAAACCTTACAGGGTGGAGTATGCGTTAACGCCTTTGGGCAAATCATTCTCCCCCTTATATGAGTTCCTCAGCGAATGGGGTATTCATTATCTCAAAGACCAGGGCATTGATTACCTGAAAGATCAGTCCCTGTATAAATAGCGCCTGCCAGGGGAATCTTTTCTGCATACTGTGGCCCTGCCTACACAATAGCCATGAGCTATAAATTAAGATAGACCTTTCCGTTATCCTCTGAGATAGGATAAATGGTGATCCCTGTTTTTGCAGGACCAGCTTTTACCTGCCCGCCGGATGTATCAAAATGCGATCCATGCCAGGGGCATTGAACAGTGCCGCATATCAGGGCGCCGCCGGCCAGTGATCCGCCTTTGTGCGTACAACGGTCGTCAAAGGCTACATAACCCTTTTCTGTTCTGCCGATCACAATGCGTTTATCATCCACATGCACAAGCTTCATCTGGTTTGTTTTCAGCTCATCAGCAGTGGCTACCTGCACCCGTTGCTGATGGCCATCTATATGCATCTCTTTCCATTTACCAGCTCCTGCATAGCGGATATCCACTCCTATCTGGTTACGGTATACCAGGGTACCGCCCATCCATCCTGCAAAGCCTAATATCACGATGCCGGCTATTTCCATTAACAGTATCGGAAAAGACGGCAGAACCCGGTCTTCTTTCAGCAGCCAGGCAACGAAGAAGAGCACTACGTTCAGCACGTTCAGTATACCATGTTGTGTAGCCCGTTTCTTACCTGAGCTTTTGGGCGGCACGGTATAGAAGTAATCGATAATACCAGGCACGGCAGCCAGCAATGCGCTTACAACGCCGGCTATCTGCAGACAGTAGGCAGCAAAGGCAAAATCAGTACGGTTATTTGCCAGGGCCAGGATGTCAAAGATGAGTGTTCCGATAAAGAATGCGATGGGAAAAGTAACAAGAATGGGGTGTATGGGGTGTCCCTTTATTTGCGCGGTGCTTTTCATAATGATTCATGTTTGCTCCGGGGGATATATATCAAAAACTTTACCTGATTGTTCTTATTTTTACCCAAACGGCATTGAACTAATGAACGATTCCCGGAAGACACTTGTCATCCTTACGCCCGGCTTTGCAGAAAATGAAGCAGATACCACCTGTCTGCCCGCCCTGCAAATGCTGGTCAAGTCGCTCAACGAGGTATCCCCTGCTTTAAACGTTATTGTGCTGGCATTCAACTACCCTTTCTTTACTGCCACTTACCAATGGCATAATAATACGGTGATCTGTATGGGTAAAAAGAAGCTCAGAAGAAAGCTGAAATTATTATGGTCATGGATAATAGTGTGGCGGCAGCTACGGGCGCTCACTAAAACAAATGATATAATTGGCCTCCTGAGTTGCTTTTGCGGGCAAACCGCATTGGTGGGAAAATACTTCGGCAGTTTTTACAAGTTAAAACATTTCACCTGGATAATGGGGCAGGATGCACGAGCGATCAATAAACTGGTACGGCTTATCCGGCCGGCTCCCGGATCCCTGGTAACTATGTCAGATTTCCAGGTAAGGGAATTTTACAGGAGCCACCACATTAAACCGGCGCATGTTATACCGAATGGTGTCATTCCCCTTAGCTTTCCCCCGGTGTCGGGCCCTGTGGATATTGACATAATAGGCGTAGGCAACCTTATCCCCTTAAAGCAGTATGACGTCTTCATTGAGGTGATCAGCGCAGTGAAACAGCATATTCCAGGCGTTAAAGCTATTCATTGCGGGAAAGGAGTGGAAGCAGAAAATATCAATGCAATGGTGGAGCGGCTTGGATTGCAGGACAATGTACGCCTCTACGGCGAAGTACCTCACCAGGAAGTTCTGCAATTAATGCAGCGAAGCCGCATACTGCTGCATACCTCTTCTTACGAAGGCTTTGGTGGCGTGATGATAGAAGCATTGTATGCAGGCGCCCGGGTGATCAGCTTCTGCAGACCTATGGACGCCGATATCCCGAACTGGCATATTGTACCAGATAAAGCAGCCATGATCCAAAAAACACTGGAATTGCTGCAACAAGCTCCCCAGGAACGCGTACAGGTATTACCCTACGATATGCGCGACAGCGCCAGCGCCTTCCTGCGGTTATTTGGCTACAACGAGGCAAGCCTGGCAGACCATCGCTAACGTCCTTGTTATACAGAAGCGATTACCTTTTCCATCTCCTTCGCAATAGCCTCAAAAGACAGCCGGGAACGGAACTGTTCCAATGTTTTCCGGCGCTCCTCTTCCTTATCCATACTGAGCGTTCTAACAAGCGCAGCCAGTAAGGCTGCCACATCCCCCGGAGGGTACAGCAGCCCACATTGACCATTAGCTGTCATCATCCGGAAAGGCGGAATATCCGTCAGTACGGGAATACAACCGCAAGACATAGCCTCCACTACTGCTACCCCGCTGCCTTCATAATGAGATGCTGCAATCACAAAATCCGCGCTGTTGAACCATGGCTGCAGCTCCCGGTGCGCCACCCGGCCCACGAGAATAACGGCCTGCCGGTATGCCGGATCAGCATCCAGCAGAGCTTCGATGGCTGGCAGCAGTTCTCCGGCCTGGTAAACCATATACAGACGGGCTCCCGGGTGATGCGGGAGGAACCGGAGAAATGCTTTTACTGCGGTAACCGGATCTTTTCTTTCGCTCAATTGCGCCACCCAAAGAAATACCGTTTCGCCGGACACCTTTGTCTTTGCCCTTGCCTGCGCCTTGTTCTCCGGATAAAAAATGGAGGAAGCTTCCATAACCTCCCGTATTTTGGCCGGGTATCTTATATTGCCGGCCCTCACCCATTCCATCCCCATTTCACGCGCGGTAAACATATAGGCATCCGTGCAGTGGCTGGCGATCCACTGTATCCATTTACGGATACCTTTTCCGGGCTTTTCAGCGTGATGCTGTACGATGATCTTTACTTTCCGGCCCAGTTTCAGGCGGAGCAGAATAGTTTGAATGGCGAAATGGAGGCCATGCACGATCACTGCATCCGGCTGCAGCTGCCGCATATAGTGATGTTGTTCAAAAGGGAAAAAACGGGCCAGCTTATGTTTATACACGAAGCGCTTAAAATGGTACTCGACACCGTTGAAATGACAGATTCCTTCATAGCTGATCTGCTCTATGCTGAGCACTTCGTTATCCGCGCTCAGTTTTTCCAATATTTCTTTATACCCTTCTATCCGATGTAGCCACGCATCCGGCTGATGAAATTCAGGGATGGTGACATATGTGCCGAAAAGGATCCTCATGCGCTAAAAAATGTCTATATCTGCAAAAGTAAATTTAATCTTTTCCAGGGGCAGCGCTGCTCCAAAGTCCTGGAACAGGACAGGATATGACGGAAGCGCTTTATACCGGGCGCTCCATAAACGATGCAGGCGGGTATCCGGGCTGACATGAAAAGTGAGCCGCCGGACGCCCAGACGACGACAAATCCTCATCAGCTGATGCATAACGCTGTCAAAGTTGTTATCATCTACCTGCTCCATATCTCCAATGAGCAATACAGGGCCCAGCTTTACCCAGATCTTTGCCTGTCCGATCTGCAACACCTGCGTAGCATGATATTTTTTATAAGCCAGGTAGGAAGCGCTGCGCTCTACGCCAGCCGCATCGCCGCTCAGCACTGTGTTGCATACACCTGCCAGCGGCAAGGAGTAGCGGGCAATAACAGCCCGCTGATAACGCTGGTACCATGCTTTCATAAAAGGCCACCTGAGGGAGAGCGCTGCCAGTGGCAAGGCAGCTACCCGCACCTCAAAAAAGGACATTGTTTCCGTTTCCTTCCAGCCCATACGGATAGCCCCGGGATAGGAATGCTGGTTGGGAAACCCGAAGACAAGCTGCAGGCCCGATTCCTTACACAAAGCGAAAGTAAGACGGGACAGTTCTGCAAACATACCTTTATACCGGTGGCCGGGATGCGTCATGGTATCAGCAGATTGTGCAGCCGTTATCCGGCGGCCTGCATAATCGATGAAACAGGGAATCACCCCATAATAAGCCACCGGCTCATGCTGAAGGCTATAGGCGATATAGCCTATACAGGTAATGCCTGTATAGGCAGTATTGTATTTTTCTTTATAGAAACCAGGACGCACTTTACGCCCGTAAACTGCTTCATAGAGCTGCTCCAGGTCAGCCAGGTTGTCACTATTCAACCTTGTGATGGTATACTCCTTCCCGGTGTCCTGATCACGTGTATTTTCCATTGACGATCGCATGTAACTGGTTATGCACTGAAATGAAGGGGTTCATGGTAAGGCGTTCCCGCATGGAAGGATCTGCATGATCGGCAGGAGAAAGAAAGTCAAGGGCCAGCAGCTGCTCAAAGCCCGCGCTTTTCGCCGCTGCAATTACCGCCGGAGAATAGCTGCCGTAGGGAAAAGCAATGGCCTTTACCAGGCGACCCGTGAGTTGTTCCAGGTATTGCTTAGACTGTATCATTTCGGTAGCAGCATCTGCGATGGGAATCTTTGCCAGATCGTTATGATAATACCCATGACAACCAATGGTAACAAAGGGAGATGTTGCCAGCGCTTTTACCTGCTCAGGCGTCATCTGCAGCCAGTAATCTGATGAAATGCCGTTCTCACGGAAAGGCACAAACGTATACAGCTGGTGCAGCAGCGCTGCTTTATCATCAAAGCCGCCGGCCTGCAACAGTGACAACAGGCTATCGCCATCTGCTGCCATGTATCTTCCATGCCGGTTCTTATGGAACTGCCGGCCCTTAAAGTCAAGGGTGGCTGGTCCATACTTTTGCAGCATGCTCATAAAATCGTTCCACAGAATATCATAACCGGCGTCCCTTATCGCGGTAATAAAAAAGGCAGCCGGCGCCTGGTATTTTTCCAGCAGGGGCAGCACATAATGGAAGTTATTGGCAAATCCGTCATCAAAGGTGATACAGATATTGAAGCGATCGTCCCGGAACTTTTGCTGGTAGTAGTCCTCCAGCGACATCAGGTTGAAGTACTGTTGAAAGTATTGAAGATGCGTTTCAAATGTTTGCTGCAGCAGGAAGATAGTGTTGAACCTGGTATGTTCCTGCAAACAAATGCCATGATAAACAAGCATCCGTGCTCCGCGGGCGTTCCTGTAAAAATATTTGCTGCGGCCGGATAAAGCGCTCAGATCCACCCGGCAATAGTTATATTTGCGGTATACGGCCGACAATATTTTACCGGAAACAGACATTGCGAGCAAGATATCCGCAATAATAAGACAAATCCCAAAGACAGGCAACCATTTTGAATGGCGGTCCGTAATATTCCAAATAATTTAGTTCCAGATGAACAGCGTACTTTTCTCGCATTCTTATTTTATGCGCTTTGATCCCAAGCAATGGGAAGCGGGCCAACCTTATCCGCCGCTAGGCACCTTGTATGCAGCGGCTTTCCTGCGGGAGCATGACTATGAAGTTGCGCTGTTTGACACCATGTTCGCCAAGGCCCCGGAGGAGGTATTACCCAGCCTGGATGCCCATCAACCCAACTTTTTCGTGATCTATGACGACGGGTTCAATTACCTGACCAAAATGTGCCTGACCAATATGCGGGAGGCGGCATTTAGGATGAGCAAACTGGCGAAGGAAAGGGGCTGCACCGTGATCGTTTCTTCTTCAGACTCAACAGACCATTACGAACAATACCTGCAGGAGGGCGCTGATTTCATTATTATGGGCGAGGCAGAACAAACACTGCTGGAACTGGTAAATGCCCTGCGCAAGGGCCAGGACTTTAACGGGATCGCGGGACTGGCATTTAAACAAAACAGCAACCTGGTGAGAACACCGGCCCGCCCCGTCATGAAAGATCTTGACAGCCTGCCCCTGCCCGCCTGGGACCTGGTAGATATTGGGCCTTACCGGCAATCCTGGATGAGCCATATGGGCTACTTCTCCCTGAACATGAGCACTACCAGGGGTTGCCCCTTCAAGTGCAACTGGTGCGCCAAACCGATCTATGGTAACCGCTATAATGCGCGCTCTCCCCAGCATGTTGTAAGGGAATTAAAGCTATTGAAAGAGAAATTCAACTTCGACCATATCTGGTTCAGCGACGACATCTTCGGATTAAAGCCGGGATGGGTGTATGAATTTGCAGACCTGGTGGAAAAAGAACAGCTGTCCTTTAAATTCAAGATCCAGGCCAGGGCCGATCTGCTGCTGCAGGACAATTACATCAAGGCCCTTGCCAGGGCCGGCTGTGATGATATATGGATGGGCGCTGAAAGCGGCTCCCAAAAGATACTGGATGCGATGGACAAAGGAACCACCATCGACCAGATCTATAAAGCTACGAGGTTATTAAAGGAGCATCATATCAAACCATCTTTCTTCATACAGTTTGGCTACCTCGGGGAAACAAAAGAGGATATCAAAAAAACGATCCGTATGATCAATGAGCTGTTGCCGCACGGCATTGGTATCTCTGTGTCGTATCCACTACCAGGCACTGTTTTCTACGAAAAAGTAAAAGCAGACCTGAAGGAAAAGACCAACTGGACGGATTCGAATGAAATGATGCTGATGTTCAAGAATACTTACCAGCCGGCTTTCTATAAGCAGCTGTACTACTATGTGCACAAAAGCTATCGCAAACACCTGGCGCTGGACCAGGTAAAAAAGATCCTGCAGCACCCGCGTACCATCAGCAAAGAAACGGTAAAGCGCGCTGTTTCTGCGATTTACCTGATCCCTGCTGCATTTATCGCGAAACTTAAACTGGATATCATTGGAAAGAACTGACCAGCATACTATTAATGAGCAACAGGCGGCTTCGGCATTTAGTAAACAATCTGCCGTGTTTGATGATATCTATACGGGCAATACGATCATTCAATACAAAAGGTCCCGTGTAAGGGCGCATGTGAACCGTTTTCTCTCTCCCGGCAGCCATATACTGGAACTGAATGCCGGCACCGGTGAAGACAGCATTTACTTTGCACAGGCCGGGCATAGGGTACATGCCACTGACCTGGCAGATGGCATGCTGGAGGCATTAACAGCCAAAGTAAAAGCCCATCAGCTGGAAAAACAGGTTAGCATTGAGAAATGTTCTTTCACGGCACTCCATACTTTACAACAGAAAGGCCCCTATGACCTGATCTTTTCAAATTTTGCAGGACTGAATTGTACCGGGCAGTTAAGGCAGGTGCTGGTTTCCATGTGGCCCTTGCTGAAGCCCAAAGGCCAGATAACGCTGGTATTGCTGCCCCCCTTCTGTCTCTGGGAAACCATACTGGCCCTGCGGGGACAATTCAAACTTGCTTTCAGGAGATCCAACAGCAAAAAAGGCGTAACTGCTTATGTAGAAGGGATCCCCTTTACCTGCTGGTATTACAAGTCCTCCTTTGTTACCGAAGTGCTGCAACAGGATTATGAAGTACTGGGACTGGAAGGCTTATGTACCATTGCGCCTCCCTCCTACCTGGAACAGCTTCCTGCCAGGTATCCGAAGACATACCGTTTCTTAACTGCGCTGGAAGACAGGTGGAAAGGGAAATGGCCCTGGCGGCATATCGGGGACTACTACATTATTTCGCTTCGAAAAAGATAGGCTTTCAATCTTGTATGACCGCATACTGCTTTTTCACATCGGCTACCTTTTGCTCAAACCTGTTCAGGATATTTTGTTGAAAATGCTGGGGCATCGGCTTGCAGAGATGCTTTTCGATCACCACAGCGCCCAGCTGAAAGCCGGTTGCGGTGATTTTCTTCCTGGACATGAGCGTTGTCCACCGCCGCGAAAAGAACTTCATCAGCGCATCATCCAGGCGGTCGCCCAGCCGGTTGTTCAACACCCACTCCGTCAGTTTCTTTAATGGCGATGATATTTCCTTTGCAGGCAATTTTCTGAATGCAGCATTCGGTACAAAGTCATGGGCCCATTGGTTGGCTTTAAAGAATTGCTGAAAGCTGCGCTTACCACAGGCAGGCAACAATGTAATGACCTCTGTGGCGGTAAAGATGTTTCTTTCTTCTATTTCGAGCGCCCGTTCATCTATGTAATAGTTCAGGCAGCAATAGTACCGTAACCTCAGCCAGGAGAAGGTCTTCACAAAAATATGCTGGAGGGTACGGGCAATCCAAAGCCGGTTGGCGGCCGTGATGATAAAGAAATCATAATCCGATCCTTCGTGGGCAATATTCTTGGACAAAGACCCTGAAATACCTATTCCCCTGATATAAGGAAACCAGGCCAGCACACGTGCAATACGCATGGCCAGCTTCAGGCGCTTTACCGCCAGCATATTTGCGTTCAGTCGTCGCTGTTCCAGCTGGGAATCATTCCTAAGGGCATAGAATTCTCCTATCTGCCAGATCAGTTGTTTATCTAACAGCTGCGCTAATGCTGGTTCCAGCTCCTCTTCCCTGATGGGCTGATCGAGGAACTGATGGATCTCTTCCGTGGTTACCGGATGACTGAACATATCAAAGTAGGCTATTACTTTAAGTATGCTCTCTCTAAGTTGTGCCATAAGATACAAAGCTGTGGTTCTCATGGATACGAGTCAAAAGGCGACGAGGTTGTCTGAATTAAAACAAATAGTTCGGAGAAAATGTTTTACACATACAAAAAAGGGATGCCGGCCGGCATCCAGACAGCTTAGGGGCGGATATGCGAATATGCAGCTCAGGCCACCGGTTCCAGCTTATCCCTCAGCTCTTTGACCGTCATATTATACAGGGTGCTGGTGCGGTTATTCACCCGTTGTACCAGGTGTACGTGGGCGATAAACTCCTGTACGATCTGGATCTTATCGCTTGGCGTTACCACCAGCAGCTGAAGGTGCAGCTGTTTACAGAGCTCCATCAGATAGGTGGCTTTTTCCTCGTCCTGGTTGCTGAAGCTTTCGTCTACGGCGATGAAGCGCAGGCTGCGGCTGTTCTTGCCTTCGCGGGTGATGCCGAACTGGTAGGCGATGGCGCTGCAAAGGATGGTATAGGTGAGCTGGGCCTTTTCGCCGCCAGAGAGCTGTCCCATCTGGCGGTAGGTTTTCTTCAGCTCGTTATTGTTGCGGTACCTTTCGTCTGCCCAGAACTCGAACCAGTTGCGTACATCCAGCACTTTGTTGCGGTAGGTTTCGTTCCTGTCCATTTCATCAATCAGGGGGCGTACCTGGTTAGTAAAGTGCTTTGATTTCGCTTCAAAGCTCTCCTGCTGCCAGTTGGCCGCCTGTGGCAGGGCTTCCAGGAGGCGCTGGCGGAACTCCCGGATATCTGTCCCCGCAGGCATGCTGCGTTTACCCAACTGTATATAGGTGTCGGGCATACGGTTAAAGTTAATACCGGCCAGGGAATCGTTCAGGCGTTTCACACTGCTGTCGATATCCCGCTCCCACTTGTCCAGCGTTTCTTTCAGTCCCGCTATCTTATGGGTGATGGTTACGTTCATGAAGTTCTCGAAGTCCAGCTTGAACCTGGGCAGGTTATCGCGGGTAAGCTTTTCCAGCCATTCCATGTATTCGGTGATATAGCGCGGATCCTCGGGCAGGTGCTGTACTTCAGCGGGCCAGTCGGGGAAGCGGGTAGCCAGCTCGTGACCCGGGTTCTTGATGCGGGACACCTGAACGGCGATCTTCTTTTCCTCCTTATTCAGGCTGTCCTGCAGGGTTTCGCGCTGTGTTTCGGCTTCCTGTTTGAAGCGGCTGTAGATCTCTTCCAGGTTATCCAGCTGTACCGTGGAGAGCTTTTCTGCGTGCTGCTGCTGGAATTTCAGCAGGGCGTCCTTGTCTTCTTCCGTGAAGTTTTCCAGCAGGGGCAGCAGGGCTTCTGCTTCCCGCTGCCAGCTTTCCAGGCGGTCTTTCTGGCGGGTCTCTTCGCGGAGCAGGTCTTCCCGGCTGGCTTCCATGGCCGCTTTGCGGTGCTGGATATCAGAGAGCTGGTTTTTCAGCACGTTCAATGCTTCGTTGCCCTGGCGCAGCTCTCCTGCCTGTGCCTGGAGTTTCTGTATGGCTTTGGCAATAGCGGCGGCATGCAGCTCTTCAAAGCCTTTATGCTCTTTGATCCTGGTATTGGCGTAGTATTGTTCGTCCAGCCGCTTGGCCTTAGCGGCACAGCGGGCAGTGGTCTCCCCTGCTTTCGTGATCATGTCTACCAGGGCAGCCCGCTTTTGCAGCAGGGCATCCCGTTTCCTTTCATTGTTCCAGCCCAGTACATAGCGGCTGGGATCATTACGGCCGGGACGGTCGTCCTTTTCATGCCGGTGACCGTTCTTCACCAGGCCGTTGATGGTGATGGCCTTTTCGTACTTTGCCAGCTGCCGCTCATCTTCCAGGCAGGTATAGTTGAAAAGGCGGATCACTTCCTGCTCCACCCATTTGCTTAAGGGATGCTCAGGATGGAACTGCAGCTTCTCCGGCACGGTATCTTTCTCTGCATATTGCAGGATAGCCGTGTCCGTTACATGCTCGTATACCAGGCGGGTGCCCAGGGACTGGGAGTTCACGTATTTGGTAACGCGTTTGTAATGCTTATCTGGTACCAGCAGGCGAAGCGCGAAGGGTCGCAGCAGCTTTTCCAGTGCGGGCTGCCATTCTATTTCCTCCTGCTTTACAGCGATCAGCTCACCGGCAAAGGGTAATTGGGAAATATCGAGACTAAGGGCTTCGCAGAGCTGTTTGCGCACCTGTACCAGGTGATAGTCGATATTGTTACGCTGCAGCTGCAGGCTGTTCAACTGTTGTTCCAGTGCATCGCGATGGGCGGTAGCGGTTTTCTTCTGGTTGCGGGCCTCAAAATCATCTTCATCATTCAGGCGCTTTTCGTTGTTGAGGGCGTGCAGCTTGCGTTCGTTCTCCTTTTTGATCTGCTGGTAGCTTTGTTCGTCTGTAGGCGTGGTGGCAGAGAGTTTCAGCTGGGTGCACCAGGCAGAGAACTCAGACAGTGCTGCCTGCGCCTGTTGCTGTTTTGCTTCCTTTTCCTGGATCTGTGCTTCCAGGTCTTTCAGGCGTTGTCCTGCTTTATTATGCTGGATCTGGTAGTTGGTGTTCTGTTCTTCTTCGTTGAGCTGTTCCAGTTCGGTACGGGCCGACTGCAATTGCTCCTGCAGCGCTTTCAGCTGCCAGTTGCTTTCCCTGATAGCTGTTTGCAGCAGGGCATTGCGGATGTAGTTCTTCCAGAGCAGGGCCGTTTGCAGGGTTTGTTTATGCTGCTCCAGCGATGTTTCCAGCGATTTAAAACGCTCATAATGCTCCTGCAGTGGCTGCAGCATGCGGATCTGTTCTTCTGCCTTTTCAATATTGCGCTGGGCATCCAGTAAAGTAGAGAGCTGCTTTTTCAGATCCTGGAACTCATCTTCCATATTGCGCGGCTCCAGCATGTGCTGACGGATGAACTCATCCAGGTTGCCCAGCACCTTGATACCAACGGTCTGGTTAAAAAGCTGAAGCGCCTGCATGCTTTGCATGCCCAGTACTTCCACCATTCGCTGTGCGTAGCGGCTGGCGGCGTCAAACCATTCTACCTGTTTGCGGGCGCCTTTATTGTAGCGCTGGTCTATCTGGCGTTTCCAGTTGCCTCCCAGGTCAAAGGGCTTGAAATCTTCTTCTATGGTCATGGCCTTATGGGCAATGCCGAAGTACTTTTTCATATCCCCGTTCTGGAAATGGCGTACCTGGAAAAGGCTCACCTGCTGACCGGCTTCATTGGCGAAATGGGCCAGCAGAATGCTGTAAGCAGTGTCTTTATCTTCACGCAGATATTCTGTCTTTGAAGTACCTGTTTGTTCGTTATTGATGGCGCCAAAGCCGCCGAGCACGTAGCTGTCTTCTGTACGGTCGCCTTTCTTCTCGCTGCCGCTGCTCTGGTTATAGAAGCGGTAACGTTTTTCGGGCACGATGAGGGTGAGCAGGGCATCTACAAAAGTAGTTTTGCCGCTGCCGTTGGCGCCGGTGAGCAGGCTGGTTTCTCCCATGGGCCGGATGGCGTAGATCTTTTCGTCGAAAGTGCCCCAGTTTAACACCTCCATGTATTGGAGGCGGAAGCCGCTTTTTTCGCTATCGGTGCTGAAGACGTTTAGTTGCATGTTCTAATTTTTCATGTTTGAGGTTTGAGGTCTGAGGTTTGAGGTTCGTTAAAGGTTGAAGGTACAAGACAAGTGCCTTTGCTAAGGCAAGTATTCGTGGACTTCAAACCTGGAACGAACCTCAGACCTCAAACTTCAGACTTCAAACTTTGTAATTGCCTGTAAAAATCATCCAGCACTTCCGTGCTGATGCGTGCTTTAATGATCTTGCAGATCCGGAAGCGCTGTTCGTCTGGTATTTCGTGTGGCTCTTCGCGGTAGAGGAAGCCAAATTCTTCTGCCTTGTCGATCAGGCGGTCTATCTCTTTCAGGAATTTTACGCGGCTGGCATTTTCTTTAAAGAAGAGCGAGGCGTATTCCTTTATTTCGCGGCGTTTGCGGATCAGCTCACGGGTAGTGGCTTCGCCTGTTTCAAATTCGGCCATCATCTCACGGAGCAGTACCAGCATGATGCTTTCCTCGTAGGTAAGGGTACGGCGCTGGATCCAGCTGATCCCTGCATCTTCTTCTTCGGGCAGCGCATGTTTGACGAATGCGTAGCCGTCTTCTTCATCCAGCACCAGTGTAAGGCCCAATGGCAGCAGGAAGGCCTGCAGCTCATTCTTATGCTTGAGCAACTTTTCCCAGCTGCTTTTCTCCAGGTATTCTACCGGGCCTTTGAGTAACTTTATCAGTACTGCCGTAAAGGGCAGCAGTCTGGCAGGTGTTGTCATCTTGCTCAGGAATTAAATAGTAAATATGGCACTTCCACGAATTTGGTCTGATCGCTGTTGATGGGGATCAGTTCTGTGGCAGTGCTCACTACACTCACTTTATTAGGAAACTCGCGGAGAAAGCGGAAATATCCTACCACTTCGGCCAGGCCGTGCTCCGGCGGGTTCATTTCCAGGATCTCGCGGAGGGAAGCCACTTTCTGCTTATGCAGGGCATGTTCCACTTTGTCCCATAGTCTCTTTTTATCGATGAAGGGCGCGGTGAGCGCACGGCTCAGGCGTTCAGGATCGGCGATCTGTTCTGCTGCAGCGATGGGCTGTAATACAGTAGCAGGCGCTTTCTTGGGCGCCATCTGCAGTTTACGGTCCATGATCATCTTTATCTCCACGCCTTCTTCAATGGTGATGCCGCAGGGAACGTCGGGGCGGTCCATCAGGTCGAAAGCCATTTCTTTAATGGCGCTGATCTGGCGGCGCAGGCGGCGGTGACGGGCAATTTCTTTTTCAGAGATAATGCGGCTCAGCTTTTCCGCCATTTTATCGTTGGCGTCGTATACGGTGCGGCCCTGCTGGAGCAGCATGGATTTCACGTCTTGAATGAAAGCTTCGTCGGCAGTGATGTCGCGTTCCTGTACCAGTTCCAGCAGCTGGCTGGTGAGCTCTTTCCATTCTTCCTGTCCGGCGCGGGAAATGAGGAAGTCCCAGAAAGCATAGAAGCTCTTTCCCTGGCTGCTGTTACGCAGCGCATCATATGCTTCGAAGGCATAGCCTACGATAGCGCCTTTATGCTGTTCTGTACGTGTATGATGCTCTACGATAGAACGATGGATCTGTTTGAAATTATCTTCCACTTCACGAAAATCACCTATCAGCTCGTAACAGAGGCGGGTAAAGAGCTCCAGCCTTTCCTGCACCTGCGCGTTGTTGTAGCTGTCTGGTGCGAAGCCCAGCTCTATGGCTTTGATCTCCTTATCAATTTCAGCACGTTTGTCTTTCAGCATCTGCAACCTTTTGCGCACATCGTCTTCGGTATGTTCTACGATATCGCGCAGGGAGTTGAAGAGCAGTTTGAAACGGCTCTCCGTACCCACGTGCTGGCGGTTCTGCAGGCCGGTGAGCCATTGGAACACGCGCTCCGTATTAGCGCTGAGCTGGTATTGTACAGCGCCTTCTGCATCGGTGAAATCCTGCAGGATCCTTTTCTGTACCCAGTTGAGGATGTATTTACGGCTGCGGGCTTCTTCGTTCTCGCCAAAGGTGATATTGGCCTCTTCCAGGTTCTCGGTACCTTCTGTGTGGCTAGAAAGGGTTTCGGCTACCAGCTGGATGAGCGCTCTTTCTTCTACCAGGAAGCGGTTGTCTTCCTTGAACACTTTGTATAGCAGGGGCAGCACCCAGCGGGCGTTCTGCAACCTGACCATCTGGAATGCAGGATGCGTGTTCAAGGTGTATGCAATATCTTCACTGCGCATCTACTTGTAAAATTCCAAGTACCAAATACCAAATCCCAAAATTGAACAGGTTTGCTGCCCGTTCAATTAAGTATCGTTTTGGCGGTTAAAAAATATTGTTTAGCAATTGCCGCGTTGCAGCGGATGTGCGGTTATGTGAATATGTAGATGTATCAATGGAATCATGGCCAGGTGGATGGCACCGGTTCTTTTCAACAAAGCTTGACTTGTCATACCGGCAAATATAAACGAAAGATGGCGATCGGAAAAGAATTGGCGGGCAGAGTTATTAACATTTGTGGATATTTCGAAGGGTAAGAAAGTCAAGGGGTTAGAGGGGAAAAGAGAGGACAGTTGACAGTTGATAGTTGTCAGTGGACAGGGCGGGGAGCTGAAGGAGGGGTAAAGAGAGGAGGCGCTGATGAGGGGACGACTAAAGGCTGACGAGGAGAAGACAGGGATATCACTAAAGCGGGGACTAAGATGGTTCCCGGGGGTAAGCGGCTTGTAGGAGTATAGTGTGCCTATAGTATAACACAAGGGTTATTGGACGTAAGGTGGACTTGATCAGGAGTTCAGGAGGGCCTGAGGCGAGGGGGTATTTGGGCCTGCGCGTCGTTATGTTGATGTGAGCGGGTACTTTGCGAGGAGCCGTAAAGCCTTGTGTGAGGCGCGACGAAGCAATCTTTTAATACAACCTCCGCGAAGATTAACTAAAAGATTGCTTCGGCCCGGCTCTCCACAGGCCCCCGGGCCTTGTAATGACGGAGATGGAAGACCTGTTTGTTCTAATCCCGCCTGCTACCGGGAAAAATTTTCCGTATTCAGGCTGTCTGCATCAAAATAGTAAGTGGCATCTTCATCGTAGAGCAGAAAAACGAACCCGCGTTGGGACGATACTTTTCCATATCGTTACTGCAATTTAAGTAGATAATTTGTTATATTTAGCACTGAGAGTCACAAGCGTTACACTGTCCATGGCCGAAAAAACTGATCGCCTACATATCCTATGGCCGCCATCCTATGGTGCCATTTTTGCGGCAACAGCTACCTGTACCTTGCAAACTATCCACCGTTATGCCTTTTGCGAATAACGATATAGCACCGATCACCAGGCTGGCTGCTACTGCATGCAGGAAAGCCGCTGCCATCCTCTATTTCCGGGATGAACAGGGACGATGGCGTACGGCCGACGGCCAGGCCTGCAATGCCCTTGAACAGCTGCTCTGCCATGCAGTAGTACAACACCGTCCTTTCTTTGAAACGGCGGATATACTGGAGGAACCTGCGCTCAGGAAAAGCGCGGGCGGCAGTCCGCAGTTCCGGTCTTTTGCAGGCGCCCTGCTGGAAGATGAACAGGATGCGCCCGCTGGCATACTGGCCGTTACGGACAATGACCCCGGTGCGCTCAGCGAGGAACAGCGGGAATTATTTTCCGCAGTAGCCGACACAGCTGCCGTGGTAGTAAGACAGCTCCTACGGGAACGTTTATTAAGAGCCAGCGAACAAAAGTACCGCGCCTTCTTCCAGCATGCAGAAGCATTAATGTGCCTGCACGACCTGAAAGGGAAGCTCCTGGCCGTGAACCCGGCCAGCGCTGCAGACCTGGGCTATCCGCTGGAAGCAGTAAAAAACAAAACACTGTTTGACATTGTACCTCCGCAATACCATCCGGGCCTCTATCAATACCTGGAACAGATCCAAAAAGATATCCGCGTAAAGGGAATCATGCATACACGACACCGTGATGGGACCACCCGTATATGGCTATTCAACAATGTGCTGATGAAAAATGATAACGGGGAGGAATATGTGATCGGCAATGCCCTCGATATTACGGAAATGCACAAACTGGAACGAAACCTGAAGCGCACCAAGGAAGCGCTGGAGCAGACCAATTCAGTGGCCCGCATCGGTTTCTGGGAAATAGATATGGAGAAACGAAAATTATTCGGATCTTCTATCGCCCGGCAGATCCAGGAAGCGCCGGATAATTTTGAGCCTGATCTGCCTACCATCCTCACCTTTTACAAAGAGGGAGAAAGCAGGCAGCAAATAGCGGCGGCCGTTAATGAAGCCATCCAGCTGGGCACCGGCTGGGACCTCGAACTGCAACTCATCACCAACACCGGGCGTGAAATATGGATCCGGTCCATCGGGCATTCAGAATTTGTGAACGGCCGCTGTAAACGTATATACGGCACCATACAGGATATTGACGACCGGATGAAGATCTTCATCGAAATGCAGCAGTCCAGGATGCAGCTCGCCTCCTTTGTAGCCCACGTGCCTGCTGCAGTAGCCATGCTGGACGATACACTGCATTTTATCACCTGCAGCCGCCAGTTCATAGCAGATTACCGGCTGGAGGGACAGGAACTGAAAGGAAAGCCCCTGTATGAAGTGTTCTCCGACCTGCGGGAAGACTGGAAGGAGATCCATCAGCGCGCGCTCCGGGGCGCCATTGAGCGAAGAGAGGAAGAAAGCTGGCGGCCCTCCTGGTCTGAGCAGGACCAGTACCTGCGCTGGGAGATCCGCCCCTGGTACCAGTATGATGGCGCCATTGGCGGCATCATGATCTTTACCGAAGATATTACGGAGGAACGCCTGCGCCGCGAAGAGTTCAAAGTAGCCAAACAGCAGGCAGAACAGGCCAGCAAGGCCAAATCAGAGTTCCTGGCCAATATGAGCCATGAGATCAGGACGCCCCTGAACGGCATCATCGGGTTTACCGACCTGCTGCTGAAAACAACGCTCAGTGAAAACCAGTACCAGTACCTCAGCATTGTGAATGAATCGGCCAATGCCCTGCTGAACATCATCAACGATATCCTGGATTTCTCAAAGATAGAAGCAGAGAAACTGGAGCTGGACATTGGCAAATACGACCTGCTGGAGATGGGCAGCCAGGTAAGCGATATGATCAAATACCAGCTGCAGCGAAAGGATATAGAAATGCTGCTCAACCTTTCGCCTGATCTGCCCCGCTATATCTGGACAGATGCCGTAAGGCTGAAACAGGTATTGGTGAACCTGCTCACAAATGCCGTTAAGTTCACAGAAAAAGGAGAGATAGAACTAAAGATCACCGCCGTTAATCCCTACAACGAAGGCTATATCACACTACGTTTCGAAGTAAGGGACACGGGCATCGGTATTGCGCCGGAGCACCAGCGCAAGATCTTTGAAGCATTCTCCCAGGCAGATCTTTCTATTACCAAGAAGTATGGAGGCACCGGCCTTGGGCTCAATATTTCCAATAAGCTGCTGGGACTGATGAACAGCCGTTTACAGCTGCAGAGCATACCCGGGCAGGGATCTGTCTTTACTTTTGAGCTACCGGTAAAAGCAGAGTATGAAGAACGCATCCAATGGGAAGGCGCCGAGCGTATTCGAAAAGTGCTGATCGTAGATGATAATGAGCACAATCGTATTATCATCAGCCAGATGCTCTTACTGCAGCATATCGCTTCAGACCAGGCCAGGAACGGTTTTGAAGCCCTGGAGCTGCTGTCTGTCCACACTGATCATGATGTATTGATCATAGATTACCATATGCCGCATATGGATGGGCTGGAAACCATCAGGAAGATACGGGAACAGTTTGAGGAGCCGAATGCTTCAAAACCCATTATACTGCTGCACAGCTCTGCAGATGATGATACAGTGATCAGGGCCTGCGAAAAATACAATGTTTCGCAGCGCCTGATCAAACCGATCAAGATGCAGGACCTCTACAATGCGTTGTCCGGCATCTACAGAAAAAAAGAACAGCACACTACTGCTGCAGCAGCAAAAAGCATAGCGCTGCAGGACAGGCCTTTGAAGATCCTGATCGCAGAAGATAATGCCGTGAATATGATGCTGGCCAGAACCATCATTAAAAGGGCTGCGCCCGGCGCCGTAATCACGGAGGCAGAGAACGGCAATGCCGTGGTGGCGTTATCGTTAGAGAGCAAGCCCGACCTGGTATTCATGGATGTGCAGATGCCCGGGCTTAACGGTTACGAAGCTACGCAGCAGATCAGGGAAGCCTACGGCGCCAGCATTCCGATCATCGCCCTTACCGCCGGCAATGTAAAAGGAGAAAAAGAAAAATGCCTGGCGGCAGGCATGGATGACTTTCTGCCTAAACCCTTTGTAGAAGAAGATATGATCACCATACTGGAAAAATGGAGCTACTTTGTTGATGCCGGTGAAAGTGGGCTGAACGGAACAACCCTTAACAAAGACAAAGAGCATTTCAATAAAGATGTATTAGTTTATTATCTTGGTGGAGACGTGGATGAAGCGCTGATGAAACATGTGATCAGCACCGGGCTGGAAGAACTGAACAAACTGGAAGAGCGGATCAGCAATGCGGGGATGGAGGATGAACGGGAGCTGTTCCACATCGGTCACAAGCTGTACGGGCTTGGTATCACCATCGGCCTCACCAGGCTGGCGGAACTTGGACAGCAGCTGGAGAAGGGCGCCGGAATGCAAGCCGCCGAACGCGAGCGTTTAGTAAAAGAAATATTGCGAGAATTGCCATACTGTAAAAAGCTGATGCAAAATTCTATCTGAGGCCTTATGAAAATTCCTGCGCTACATCAATGGATCCCTGCTTTTAACCGCTTCCTGCTGTATTCAGCCCTGCTGCTGGTGCTGATACTTTTCTTAAGACTGGTGGATATGGCGGGACTGCAGTTCACCGGGAAACTACAGGAAATGTCCTGGCCGATAATCTACCAGGCATTGCGGACGGATGTATTTACGTTTGTAAGCATTGTACGCTGGGTGGTGGTCCCCTATCTCCTGCTATACATGTTCATCAGCAACAGGCTGGCCAATGGTCTCTATCTCTTCCTGATCGGCGTATACGCCATTACCAGTATTGCGCTCATCATCTACTTTCAGCAAACATCTGTACTGCTGGGTGCAGATATATACGGCTATACCGCTGACGATATCAAGCTAACCATCGGCGCGGCAGCCGGATCTTTCAGGCCCGCCTTCTTTGCATTGTTACTGGCATTACTGGCTACCATCACCATCCTGATCATCTTAATTGCGCGCCGGCACATCAAAGGCGACCGGCGTGGCTTCTGGTTTGTGCTGCTCTGTTTGTTCTTCTTTAAAGTGCCGGTGTCCCAGGAGCTGACGGCCAACCACCTGGGTACGGAATACACCGGTAATGCCGCATTGAACAAAACAGGTTATTTCCTTACCCGGTCAGGACAGCATTTCTTCCCCGAACGCCGCAGCCTGGATATGGCGGACCTGGCCATTCCTGTGGGTTACAAATACGTAGGCGGAGATGCTTATCCCTTTTTACGCGAAGCGAATACACCCAATGTACTGGGTTCTTTTCTGCGGCTAGACAGCGCGCGGAAACCTAACATTGTAATCATATTGGTAGAAGGGCTTGGCAGGGCATTCTCCGGCAAAGGCGCTTACCTGGGCAGCTTTACGCCCTTCATTGATTCGCTGGCGCAGCACAGCCTGTACTGGGAAAATGGACTGAGCGGCGGAGGCAGAACATTTGCCGTGCTGCCTACCGTATTAGGTTCACTGCCCTTTGCCAGGAGCGGCTATAATGAGCAGGGAAGTGATATGCCGCCTGCGCTGACATTGATCAACATCAGCCGTCATAACGGGTACCGTGCCCGCTTCCTGTATTCAGGCAATGCCGGCTTTGATAAGATGGACCTGTTCCTGCAAAAACAAGGTGTGGACAGTATCATTCATGAACCTAATTTCGGTAACGGGTATGAAAAGCTGCCCTCCCAGGCCGGGTTCACCTGGGGATATTCTGACAGGGCCTTGTTCCGCAAATACCTGGAAAGCACACCAGCTGATACTACCCAGCCCAGGCTGGATGTACTGCTGACGGTATCCACCCACTCCCCTTTCATTGTGCCCGGACAGGATCATTATCAACAGCTGGCCACTGACCGTATGCGGCAACAGGGTGCAGATACCAGCAGGATGAGCGCTTTCATGCAGTACCGCGACGTATACACTTCTGTGATGTATATGGATGATTGTCTGCGCGGCTTCCTGAAGGCCTTTGCACAAAGGCCGGACTACCAGCATACCATTTTCCTGATCACAGGAGATCACCGTCTGCCGGAGATACCGATGCGCTCTAAAATAGACCGCTATCATTCGCCCATCATCATATATTCTCCCTTGCTGACGCGCAGCGCCACTTTCCGTGCTATATCTTCCCATTTCGATATCAGTCCGAGCCTGCTGGCCTACCTGCGGGAATACCCGGGCTTCTCCGCTCCGCAGCAGGTGACCTGGATTGGCAGCGGCCTGGATACGGCGCGCGATTTCCGCAACCTGCATCATTATCCTTTGATGCAAACGAAAAACGACCTGGTGGATTATGTAGATGGCACCTGGATGGTGAACAGCGGCAACCTGTTCAGGATCCTGCCCAATATGGACCTGGAACCGGCGCAGAACGATACAATGCAAAAGCGTTTAATGTCCGGCTTTAACTATTTCCTGGATAAAAACGATAAGATGGTACAGCGGAAGCAGCTGATACCAGATTCACTCTATAAAGCCTATACGAAGTAAAGGATCAGAACCTGCGTTGCAGGATGATGCCGATATTGACCTGGTTGCCATAGGTCTTTGCCCGGAACTCTTCATAATACCAGGTGGCCATGGCGCCTATGATGTTCTGCCGCCCAACCGTACGCTGATAACCCAGGTTCAATTTGTAGGACGTAAGATTGGTGTTGATGGAATAGTTGATGTTATTGCGCTGATCGTCCGGAGAGATACCGGTACCGAGGCCGAGCGTGATAAAATCATCTGCTCCTGCTGTGTAGTAGCGGGTGGTGAAGGTAAAGGAACGGGACAGATCACCTTCTCCCGGTGTAAGATAAGTACGCAGGTTGAACCAGAAATTGCTGTAGTATTTACCCACGGAAGCGGTGTATACCCAAACGGCATCATCAAAGTAGAGGTAGCGAAAACCCAGTTCTGCCTCAAAGGCAGCAGGCAGGTTGGCGTACAGGGAAAAGCCGGCCCGGTATTTAGGAAAGATGTCACTGCCTGAATAACCGGCATTCACATAAGAATAGAAAGTAGGAGAAATGCGGGGATAGGCTTCTATCTCTCCCTGTAATCCGTCTTCCCCGAATTTATGGCCGTAGTTAAGCCGGCCGATCACCGTTCCCAGTTTTGTTTGCCGTGAATAGCCGATACTGGCCAGGTGCCAGGGCTGATCAAAACGTTTATCAAAATAAGTATAGTCGTAGCTGAGGTCTATCTTGTTCTTGCGCACCTGGTCTTTGATACTGTTCAGCAGGGCCCGTCCGGGTCCGTTGGAAGCATTAACAGCCAGCAGCTGGGTGGCGGTCTGCGCTGCTTCCTGCAATTCCTTTTTGGCTACCAGCACGCGGGCTTTGCGCAACAGCAGCTCTTCAGAGCGGGGATAATGCTGCAGTCCCTGGTTGACATAAATCAACGCTGTATCGGGCCGGTCGTTCCAGTATTCCAGGTCGGTGATGGCCACATAGGCGTCCTCGTAATCAGGATGGGCATTCAGTACGTAATGGAACTCTGCACGGGCGCTATCGGGATGATCATTCCAGGTATACACCCGGCCCAGGAACACGCGGATATCGCTATAGTCGGGACTTTTTGCCAGTGCCTGGCGGCTTAGCTGAATAGCCAGTGGATAGTTTTTATCGTCAAAGGCCGCTTTGCGGGCGTCCTGGAAGAGCTGGTCGGACGAACGCTGGTCTTGTGCGTTGGCCCGCAGCAATGTGCAACAGATCAGCAGATAGAAAAGCCATCCTCTTTTTGACAAACGGGGAATCTCGATCATAGTAACAAGGTGCATTCGTAGTTAAAGTTACTGATATTCCGTGCATTATTTGGCACAGAGTATAAGCTTTTTAGTATATTTACTTAGAGTTATATTAGTAATATTTCCGCAGAAGACCGAATATATCACAATCCACAATTGTATGAAAATCTTACTTGCCGAGGATGACAACCTTATCCGCAAAACAATTGAAATCAGACTGGTAAAGGATGGCCATGATATCGTATCCTGTGCTGAGGGCACGACGGCGCTGGAGAACCTTAAAAGCAATCCGCCTGATATGGTGATCACTGATATTATGCTGCCAAGCGCATCCGGGCTGGAGATCGTCAGTGCGGTGAAGGAAGTGGCCGATAAACCGATCAAGGTAATTGTATTATCCGCCATGGGACAGGAGGATATCGTAGAAGAAGCCTTCAAGCTGGGGGCAGATGACTACATGACCAAACCATTCAGCCTCACTGAGCTGTCAATCAGGGTAAAGAAACTGTCAGGCAGATAATCGCCACCAAATACATTTTCCTTGACCAGGCCGGATACATTAGACCCAGCACTGCTTTACTTTTACACTGCCCTTTTTATAGTCATCATCCTGCTGATACTATTGAGGACAAGCATCCTCCTGCGCAAACGCAGAAAGAAATACCAGATAGAGCAACAGGTACAATCCGTTTTTGACGAGTGGCTGAGCCACCTGCTAACGGAAGACTTTCCCCATGACGATACTTTTGTTACGCCGGAATGGCTGGCGCCGGGGCCTAAGAACAGGATTGCCCGGCAATATGCCATCAACCAGCTGATCAACACCAAGAAGAACCTGATCGGCCTGGCAGGCAGGAATATTGTGTGGCTATACGAAAAGATGGGATTGAAGGCAGACTCCATGGCTAAATTCCGCAGCCCGATATGGCATGTGAAAGCCGGGGGCATTTACGAGCTGTACATGATGGACCAGGAGGATATGCAGGCTGCGATCGCGAAGCATACCAACCACCGCAACGCCTATGTGAGGATGGAAGCACAGACGGCTGTATTGGCCTTTGCAGGTTTTGACGGCCTGAATTTCCTGGATACGCTGACCAGGCCCATGAACGACTGGCAGCAGCTTAAGCTCATAGAACAACTAACGCCCCTGGACCCTGGCAACCTGGAGCACCTGCATATCTGGCTGAACGCCGGCAACCCGGATGTAGTGCTGTTTGCCCTGAAACTGGCGGGCCTGTATCAACAGATGCAGGTGTTGGATGATGTGATCCTGCTGCTGAAAGACCACCGCGAAAAGCTGCGGGAACAGGCCATCAAGACCCTGGTACGGGTGGGCGATGAAAGCTCTGCCTCCATATTAATCCAACGCTATGCAGTGGAAACGCCCGGCAACCGAACCACCATCCTGAAAAGCCTTGAGTCCATGGCAACAGATAAAGAACTGCCTTTCCTCACCACACTGCTGGAACAGGGCGATCCCGGCATACAGCTGCAGGCGGCCAGGATCATGATGAAATGCTGCAGCAACGGCGCTGCGCTGGTACAGCAAAGATCCGTTGCAGCGGGAGATATTTTTCAGCAGCTTTACCTTCACATTAAAAGCGAAATGGCACGATGAGCACAGGAGAAAAAATAGCGTTCGTTTTAACGGCAGGCATCTTCCTGTACTCTGTTGTGCTGGTTGCCTTCTATATTTTCATCGGCATCAATTCCATTGCGGCGGTGAGAAAGTACCTGCACAAAAATGACTTTACCGATTACCGGCTGCTGGCGTCTTCTTCCTATGCGCCTTCTGTAAGCATACTGGCCCCCGCGTATAACGAAGGGCCTAATATTGTTGATAATGTAAGGTCGCTGCTCTCGCTTTACTATAACAAACTGGAACTTGTAGTGATCAATGACGGCAGTAAAGACGATAGCCTGCAGCGGCTGATAGATGCTTACGGACTGGAGAAAGTGGATTTCTTTGTGAACAGCCGCATTCCCACCAAAACGGTACGGGGAGTATATAAAACAAAACATCCTGCCTATAATAAACTTGTGGTGGTTGATAAGGAGAATGGCGGTAAGGCGGATGCGCTGAATGTGGGGATCAACATTTCCAGCAATGATTATATTATCTGTATAGATGCAGATTGTATCCTGGAGCAGGATGCGATCCTGAAAATGGTGAAACCATTCCTGGAAGAAAAGGATGGTAAAAAGGTGATCGCTTCCGGAGGAGTGATCCGCATTGCCAATTCCTGTGAGGTGAAAGACGGGCGCCTGGCACGTGTTTTCCTGCCGCAGAATTACTGGGCCCGGATGCAGGCGCTGGAATACATACGGGCATTCCTGCTGGGGCGTATGGCCTGGGCACAAATGAATGGCCTGCTGCTGATATCAGGCGCCTTTGGCGCATTTGACAAGGAGATCGCTATCCGCTGCGGCGGATATAACACACATACCGTGGGTGAAGATATGGAGCTGGTAGCCCGTATGCGCCGATACATGCATGAACAGAACGAGCCTTATGTAGTGACCTACATACCCGATCCGCTCTGCTGGACGGAAGCGCCTGAGACCACCAAAATACTGGGCCGTCAGCGGAACCGCTGGATGCGGGGCACTATTGAAACGCTGCGCTTTCATCGAAAGATGTTCCTGAACCCGCGTTATGATCTGCTGGGCGTGCTGAGCTATCCCTACTGGTTCTTTTTTGAAATGCTGGCGCCGGTAGTAGAATTTGTGGGCATGATCGCGTTCCTGGTAATGGCCTGGCTGGGACTGATCAACTGGCATATGTTCTTTGCTTTCCTGCTGTTTATCATTTTTTTCGGATACCTTAACTCCATCTTCGCCATTTATATCGAAGCATTTACGTATAACCAGTACCGGAGGAGAAAGGAAATGTGGAAGCTGATGCTGGCGGCACTTTCTGAGCCGTTCATCTTCCATCCCTTTGTGGTGTGGTCTGCTATCAGGGGGTATTATGATTATTTTATGAAAAAGAAGGCCTGGGGAGAAATGACGAGAAAGGGTTTTGGAACGGCGCAGGGGAAGGTGTGAGGGTGGTTTATGGAAATAGTATAAAACCTGCATCTTATAGTTACATTGATTTATCCCTATACCGTGAAATATCGCTGATTGTCGCAAACCACCCTTAGAAAAGTCGCTTCTACCCTCCTTCTGAGCGGCTGTTTAAAAATACCTTTGGTGCATCATGCTCACATAAACTTTGTGTTATGGCACGTTCCAATCATCATGCACCCGCAACAGGCTTGCTGAACAAACAATTTACCGCAACACTGCAGAAGAGCCCGAATAAGGGCGGATGGACCTACCTGGTATGGCCGGAATCTGTGGCATTCTTTGGCACCAGGGGACTGGTAAAGGTAAGCGGCACCATTGACGGACATCCCTTCCGCAGCTCTTTTATGGCCGTGGGAGATGGTACACATAAGCTGCCGGTGAAGGTGGAGCTCCGGGAAGTACTGGGCAAGGAAGCGGGGGATCCGGTGACGGTGAAGCTGGAAGAGCGGTTGGAAGCATAAACCTCCTGGTGTTTGAGGACCATCTCATCATGCCGACTGTTAGCATCAGATTTTAACATTCAATAAAGTTTACATATATTTGCGCGCTACAGTTGTAAAACCTAGCCTTAATAGTCTTCTATAAACTTTTTATGAGATTGGTCCCTACTGCCCCCCGATCCCTTTGGATAATGCTCCTGATGGGAATGCTTGTTGCTGCATGCAAAAAGAAAGACCCTGCGCCAGCGCCAGCATCACCTCTTCCCTCTTTTGATAAAGCCATTACTGCTTTCGGATTCAAGCAGGCGGTGAACAGTGCCTTTATCTATGATGATATTGAGGGGACTGTTGAAGGTACCGATACTATAAAGGTCACCGTCCCGGCAGAAACCGATATCAGGAGTATGGTACCAAGCATCGTCTTCAAGGGGAAATCTGTTACTCCTGCCAGTGGGATTGCCCAAAACTTTTCGTCACCGGTAACATATACCGTCACAGCCGAAGATGGTACGCAAAAAAAATATGTTGTCAGCACTGTCTACAGGACAACCGTACTCATTTCCAGTGCTACCGGCTACCTATATGCACTGGATGGCCTTACTGGTCAATTGATCTGGCAGTCTGAAAATCCTGATTTTCCTGCTTCCTCTACACCGACTGTCGTTAATGGAATCGTGTATGTATCTGCCTATAATGGCATTTGCGCCCTTGATGCCAGGAACGGCGTCCAGAAATGGAAATTCAATATACCTAAGCACCCCACCAATGCTGATTCGCCCGGCTTAATGGTGGTTGATAATACGGTTTACATGGGATCCTGGGAGGGGTATATATATGCCTTGAACGCCAGCGACGGCACACTATTGTGGAAAGCATCCAACACGACAGGGGGAAGTTTCACTGCCAATATTACCGTAGATGGTGGGACCATTTATGCAGGATGCCTGGATTCTTCTCTATATGCATTTGATATAACCAACGGCGCTATTAAATGGAAGTTTAATTGTTTGCTGCCTGTTTATCAGAATCCCCTGGTAGTGAATGGCACCGTATATGTTGGCAGCCAGGGCCCTCATTTTTTTGCTATTGACGCAAGCAGTGGAACATTGAAGTGGGAACACCCGTATAACCTTCCATTCTCAAGCCCTACCTACTATGAAGGAAGGGTGTACTTCGGCGGAGGCCGGGCCGTAGTAGGGTTGAACGCGGCTACCGGCAAGGATGAATGGTTTGATTGGTTACTTACCGAAGACAAATCCACTCCCATTATCCAGGATGGCATATTGTATGCCGCCGGCGAAGATGGTAATGTGTATGCCAGGAAGATCAATACCAATATCATACTGTGGAAAACACCCACCACTTTTTATATCTATTCCGGCGTTGTACTGGCTGAAGGGATGTTATATTTCGGCAATACCTACGGAATTATATATGCCGTTGATGTTGCCGCCGGAAACATTATATGGAAATATGCGACAGGGGGCCAGGTGCTAGGCAGTGCCTGCGTGATAGATAGCAAAGGTGTGAAACACTATTCATCGAATTCCGGGCATCAAAATTAGCATTCGGCGCTTACTGCTGGATGCCCGGTGCTTTCTTAACATGAAAGGAGGCACTGCTACCTCCTTTCCGTTTATTTCTTCACCTCCCCTGTACTATCCGGCCGGGATTTCGGTTCCTCATTCCCATGGTGACAGGTAAAGCAGGTCACCTTCAGGGGTTCATCTCCGTCCTCCTTAAAATATTTCTTGTTGATACGGGCAGTCATCCGCATCATGTCGCGGGCAATGCCTTTGTGCTTGTTATCGTCGCTGGCGAAATCCAGCTTCTTGGGGTCATCTTTCCGGGGATCATGGCAAAAGCTGCATTTTACCCCTAAGGCATTCTTGAACCCCCGCATGACATTATCGAGTTCTTCATGACTAATGTTCTTAGGCAGCACTTTCAGGTTCTTGGCTTTCTCCTCCTGGTCGCGCTGTGGCAGGGAAAGAGAGCACAAAGCCACTGAAATGAGCAATCCCGACATTACAATAAGGCTTCCTTTTATCTTCATAGACCTTGGTTTTAATCACCTTAACTTATCGTTTTTTCCGGAATTCTAATAATATGATTTGATGGGTGGGAGAAATTTTTTTTGGGGTCCCGGGAAAAAAAATTTTTTAAATTAAATTCCTTTTATACTTTTGCGCCCGGAGAGATGGCAGAGCGGTCGATTGCGGCGGTCTTGAAAACCGTTGACTGTTAAAGGTCCGGGGATTCGAATCCCTCTCTCTCCGCAAAATGCGAAAAATCGAACCCTTTTTGCATTTTCAATTTTAAGTAGATGTAGATTAATTGTTTATCATTTACATAAAGGTTCGAGGGAAATAAATTCTTAAAAAAGCCTGGCTAAAATATTAGTCAGGTTTTTTGTTTAAAAACAGCTTTAATTAAAATAAAATCAATGTGTTATATTGATCAATGGCTCAACTTTCCCTTTTAAAGAATATATTTATTTAATCATTATTTGGCAAATAGTGAGAGGGAATACAACCCCTTAACTTATTGAAATCAATGTTTTCTGCGTATATCGTTTAGAGTTAATGAAGTCTTTCAGTACTTAAAACGGCTAAATTCACCATAAAATCAACTATTTCCTGGGCCCTATCTCCGGAGATTTCATTGTTCCTTCGCAACTCGTATTCCATTACTTTTGACCCTATTTCTCTATTGAATTTTGCATCTGTACTTTGACTATAGCGGGCAGCTTTACTCCTGATTTTACGATCGGTTATTTTTAAATTATAAATACTTTGAATTGCAAAATTTAAAACATCATTGAAGAACGGCTTCTCCGTTAAAACCGGCTTATCATTTAAAACCAAGGCTATTAATTTTCTTTTTACATCATAATCCGATGTCGACAGCAAAAGATCCAATTGGGATAATTGTAGTACGACCTTATTCAAATTCTTTTTATTCCTCCTGGTGAGCATGGCAGCATGTTGTAACTGCAGTCCCATTATATTGACCCTTTGCTCACAATCCGCTTTTATTATCTGGAAATCATCATTTGCCATTTCTCCTTTCAATAGAAGTTCTTTGGCCTTTATGATTCTTTCGATCAACCTATCAATGATCTGGGTAATTGCTTTTTGGCTTATCGTTTGTTCTGTAAAAAGTTCTTTGCGGGTTTGCCTCAGGATATCTCTATAAAGATCTTGATATCCCTTATCAGCAATTAGTTTTCCCAACTCTGTATAGAATAGTTGATTGATTTTATCAGCGCGGATGCCGAAACGGCAGGGAGCATTACAATGATAATAGTAGTACCGGTCATGCATTCCCTTTGAGCCACTTCCTGTTAATCTTTTTCCGCAATTGGGGCAATAAACAAATCTACGCAAAAGTAATTTGTCATTGGGGTGACTAATAACTATCAGTTTCCTTTTCCTTTCATCCAATATGTGCTGCACTTTATGGAATAACAGTTCAGGTACAATCGCTTCATGCAGCCCTTTTACTAGGCAGACTTTTTCTCCGCCAAAAGCAGGAACTATAACTTTACCACAATAAACAGGATTGCGTATAATGCGCCAGAAATGAGATATACTGCATTTTAATCCAGCGGCAGTTAATTGCTCATAAATGGATTGAATACTACTTTGGCTGTCTGACAGTATAAGCTCGAAGGCCTGTCTTATAAAAGATGCTTCGGGCCCTTTGGGGGCAAGGTACATACGTCCTTGAGCAGATGATTGTCGAGTATAGCCTAAAGGAGGATGAGCTGTCCAATGCCCCTCTTGCCTGGCTTTATGAAATGCCCTGCTTTACATTTAATGACCTTCTGTCATTTTCTACTTCTGCGGAAGCAATATAAACGGCAAGTAAGATTTTGTTTTCAGGAACGGTAAGATCCAATGGCTGGTCTATTGCCTGCGGCTCAATTCCAAGGTTTCCCAGTACCCTGATCATGTAATAAGCATCTGCTACATTCCTGCTGAACCGATCCCATTTTGTAAAGAGGATGAGATCAGGACGTTGATTCTTATGCCGGTTTAAATCCACCATAAGTTTTGACCAGGTAGGTCTGTTGAAGGTTTTGGCTGAATAATCCTCTTCAATCGTTTTGAGTGCCTGTATATTGTTGGCGATACAGAATTGACACAATTTTTCTTCCTGTACAGGCAAAGAATAACCTTTTATTGCCTGTTCATCGGTGCTTACTCGAATATATAAATAGGCTGTTAGCATGGTATGTAATATATATAAGACGCTTCATTAGGTATATTTCCATAAGAATAAGGCACACAAAGTCAGAAAAAGACAACTCCATCGTATTTCCACTGTATATGGCTTATGGATGACGCTTAAACTTCATCGTCGCCAGCTTGTGAAATTGGTGTCTTGATTTTATGAAATAAATGATATAATATTGTCAAAAACAGACAAGTCAAAAACCGGAAATTATGCGATTCGGGGAGAAACTAAAATTATTAAGAGAGCAAAACGGTTTATTTCAAAGAGAGATTGCTGCTGAGCTTAATATAGATACTCCTATGTATAGCAAAATTGAAGGCGGAACAAGAAAGGCCAAACGACAACAAGTATTGCATCTCGTTAAATTCTTTGGATTAAGAGAAGAAGAATTGATGTCAATCTGGTTGGCTGACCAAATTATTAACCTATTGAAAGAGGAAAAATATGGTCAAAAAGGCCTTTTAATTGCCGGTAAAGATTTGTATCCCGGAATAAAGTTGAGAAATAACCAAAATAACCGTTGAGCAACGAAAAACAAACCAGAAAGCAGATTATTGATACCCGCTTAAAAGAAGCGGGCTGGAATGTTATGGACCGTACCCAAGTTGCCGAAGAGTTTTTCGTTTCTACAAATGCTAATGAACTCCATGAACCAGAAACTCCTTATGGTGTACAGTTCTGCGACTATGTACTATTAGGCAAAGATGGTAAACCCCTAGCAGTTGTTGAAGCTAAAAAGACAACTGTGGATGCGGGTATTGGACGGGAACAGGCCAAACAGTATTGTTTTTATATCCAACAGCAACATAATAGCGAACTACCTTTTTGTTTCTATACCAACGGACACGACATTTATTTTTGGGATTTAGAAAATTATCCTCCTCAAAAGGTATTCGGATTTCCTTCCAGGGAAGATTTAGAACGCCATGCTTATATCCGCAAAGCTAGGAAAAACCTAGCCGGCGAATTGATTAATACTAAAATTGCTGGTCGTGATTATCAGATTGCTGCTATCCGTTCGGTAATGGAAGCGGTAGAAAAACGGAAAAAGAAATTTTTGTTGGTGATGGCTACCGGCACGGGTAAAACAAGAATCTGTATTGCTCTTGTTGATGCCCTGATGCGAGCAGGATGGGCAGAAAGAACTTTGTTCCTTGTAGACCGTATCGCCTTACGTGACCAAACCTTGGATGCCTTTAAAGAGCATTTGCCTAATGAGCCCCGTTGGCCTCACCAGGGAGAAACAAAGATTGCCACCGATAGACGTATTTATGTGTCTACCTACCCTACTATGTTGAATATTATCCGTAGCGATAGTAACTCGCTTTCTCCACATTTTTTTGATTTGATCGTAGTTGACGAAAGCCATCGCAGTATTTATAATACCTACCAGGAAATACTTGATTATTTTAACGCCATAACCCTGGGCCTTACAGCAACACCTACCGATGTAATTGACCATAACACCTTCCAGTTGTTTGAATGCGACGATGGTCTGCCAACCTATGCCTATTCGTACGATGAAGCTGTCAATCATATACCGCCTTATCTATGCAACTTTCAGGTAATGAAAATTAAAACGAAGTTTCAGGAAGAAGGCATTAATAAAAGGACCATCTCGCTGGAAGATCAAAAGCACCTTATACTGGAAGGTAAAGATATGGAGGAGATCAACTATGAAGGTACTGAGTTGGAAAAGACGGTGATTAACCAAGGCACCAATGCCTTGATTGTACGGGAATTTATGGAAGAGTGCATCAAAGACGCCAATGGTGTGCTTCCTGGAAAGACCATTTTCTTCTGTATGACCAAAGCTCATGCCCGGCGCATGGAACAAATATTTGATGCCTTGTATCCCGAATATAGAGGTGAGTTGGCCAAAGTACTGGTAGGTGATGACCCCCGGGTATATGGAAAAGGCGGACTGTTGGACCAATTTACCAACCGGGATATGCCCCGCATTGCTATTAGTGTAGATATGTTGGATACAGGTGTTGATGTACGGGAAATAACCAACCTGGTTTTTGCCAAACCGGTATATTCCTATACCAAATTCTGGCAAATGATTGGTCGCGGCACCCGTTTGCTCGAACAGGATAAAATCAAACCTTGGTGTTCCGAAAAAGAGGAATTCTTGATATTGGATTGCTGGGATAATTTTGACTACTTCAAGCTCAATCCGCAAGGTAAATCGCTAAAACCACAAATACCATTACCCGTCCGTTTGTTTTGGCGTACGGTTAGATAAAATAGAGAAGGCTTTGGAACTTGATAAAACGGGAATAGCAGAAAAGGAAATAGATAAACTTAAAGTACAGCTTGCCAGCCTGCCAGTTAACTCTATAGTGATACTGGATGCCCGGCAGCAATTGCTGCAACTGGTAGAAGATAGTTTCTGGAAGCATCTGTCTGCGGATAAGATAGATTTTTTAAGAACTGAGATCAAGCCTTTGTTCAGAACAGTATCCGATGCCGACTATAAGGCTATGCGATTTGAGAAAGACATTGTAGAAGTTTCGCTGGCACAGCTCATGCAGGATAAGGAAAAATTTGAAGCGTTGAAAGAAAGTATCATTGAAGAGATTAGCGAGCTGCCTTTGTCAGTAAACACTGTTGCAAAGGAAGAGGCATTGATTCGTCAGGCGCAAACAAATCATTTCTGGGCTACGATCAGTGAACAAAAGCTAGACGAGTTGATCGAAAGGCTGTCGCCATTAATGCTTTTCAGGGAATCTTCGATAGTTCCGTTGGGGCCAGTTAAGTTTAACTTGAGAGATGAATTGCATGCGAAAGAATATGTAGAGTTTGGACCACAGCACGAATCCTTGAGCATTGCGCGCTATCGTGAACTGGTGGAGCAAAAGATCAATGAATTAGTAGCCGCAAGCCCGCTACTGCAAAAAATACAACAAGGGAATTCCATCAGCCCATTGGAGGCTGAGCAATTGGCAAAGTTTTTACACAACGAACACCCGCATATCACACTCAATTTGTTGCGAAAGGTGTATAATCATCATAAAGCGCAACTGTTACAGTTTATCAGACATATTTTCGGTATCGAAATGCTCGAATCTTTACCGGATACCGTATCCCGTTCATTCGATCAGTTTATTGCAGCACATACTTACTTAAACACGCGCCAGCTGGAGTTTATAAACCTGCTGCGCAGTTTCCTGATCGAAAAGGGGGACGTAGCAAAAAGGGATCTGATAGCCGCTCCTTTTACAGGTATTCATCCCGATGGTATTAGAGGTGTATTTTCCAATAAAGAGATTGATGAAATTATTTTATTTATACAACAATTAGCAGCGTAATATGCTTACAGTATCATTAAAAAATAAAGTGGCAGCTCTCTGGGATAAATTCTGGAGTGGTGGTATATCCAACCCGCTAAACGCTATTGAGCAGATTACTTACTTGCTGTTTATGAAGCAATTGGACGAAACTGACAAACGCAAGCTGAGCAATGCCGATTTTTTGGGTGAAAAATATACTTCCATCTTCTCCGGGGAATACTACCCGCCGGGCATAGATGATAAGGACCCTAAAAATGCAGTAGATAAGGAAACCCTACGCTGGAGCTACTGGACCAAAATGCCCGGTGAAGAAATGCTATTACAGGTGCAAAGCCGGGTATTCCCTTTTATCAAACAACTGGAAGATGGTAATTCTTTTTTCACCAAACATATGGCCAATGCCGCTTTCCTAATCCCTAGCGGCCGTATGCTTACCGAAGCCACTAAAACGATTGATGACATTTATACCGAGCTGGAAAAAGAAAATCGCTTTATTGATGCGCAAGGTGATTTTTACGAATATCTATTGGAGTCGTTGAGACAAGCAGGAAGAAATGGTCAGTTCCGCACTCCTCCGCATGTAATAGAATTGATAGTGGAATTGGTGCAGCCGCAGCTGGGCAACCGTATCGCGGATCCAGCCAGCGGAACAGCTGGCTTCCTGCTGGGAGCTTACAAATACCTGATCACCCAATATACCAGCGATAAATATAAACAACCCGATGATAATGGTTTCATTCGTGGTACGCTGGCTGATAAGCTGGTGGATGATAAGGCTAAGCAAATACTTAACGAAGCCACATTTTTTGGCTTTGATATCGACCCCACCATGATTCGCATTGGGCTGATGAACCTGATGATGCACGGCATTACCAAACCTCAGATAGATTATAAAGACACCCTGAGCAAAAACTACAATGAAGATAACGCCTATGATATTGTAATGGCTAACCCGCCCTTTACCGGTAGTATTGATAAAGGCGATTTGAATGAAACCTTTAGTGTGGCAACCACCAAATCAGAGCTGTTGTTTGTAGAGCGTATTTATAAAATGCTGCGCATGGGTGGCACAGCTGGCGTGGTAGTGCCACAAGGTGTATTATTTGGCAGTGGCAAAGCCTTTAAGGAAATCCGTAAAATACTTCTAAATAAATGTGAACTAAAGGCAGTGATCAGTATGCCGAGTGGGGTTTTCAAACCTTATGCAGGGGTAGCTACTGCAATACTGATTTTTACCAAGGGTGGTGAAACCAAAAACGTTTGGTTTTACGAAATGCAAAGCGATGGCTGGAGCCTGGATGATAAACGTAACCCTCTATTAAGGTCGGACGGTAGCCGGAATTATGGCGATCTGCATTTGATTATTGAAGCTTATAAAAAGCGCAATCCGAAAAAAGAAAGCGACCGTACACAACGACATTTTTTTGTGCCCAAGAAAGAAATTGAGGCGAACGATTATGATTTGAGTTTGAGTAAATACAAGGAAGAAGTGCATGAGGAGATAAAATACGAGGAACCTGGAAAACTCTTAGATCGTATAATAAATAGTGAGCGATTGATTACTAAAGCTATTCACGAATTGAAAGAAATTCTTTAATGAAAATTCCAGTAAAAAACTTAATTGCAGATACCATCTCTGGTGAATGGGGAGAGGACGCTACAGGCGTTAATGACGTTAAGGTTATAAGAACGGCTAATTTTACGAACGAAGGGAAAATTAATTTCAGTAATATAGTTGTTAGGAGTGTTGACCCTTTAAAGGTTCAAAGAAAGAAACTAATTAAAGGAGATATAATTATTGAAAAATCAGGAGGTAGTCCTACACAGCCGGTTGGTCGGGTGGTTTTTTTAATATTGATAGCGATGAAGAGTTTCTCTGTAATAATTTCACCGCGATCTTAAGGCCTGACAAGCAAAAAGTTTATCCCAAATTTTTGTTTTATCAACTTCTTATTGCTCATCAACGTGGTTACACCTTAAGGTATCAGAATAAGACGACAGGAATAATTAATCTGAAATTAGAGAAATACCTGAATGAGTCCATTGAAGTCCCCTCCCATTCTGATCAAATAAAAATTGCCACAGTATTAAGCAAAGCCGAGGCACTTATCAGACAACGCAAAGAAAGCATTGATTTGTTGGATGAGTTGTTGAAAAGCACGTTTTTGAAAATGTTTGGTGATCCGGTTAAGAATGAAAAAAAATGGGCCCAATCGACACTTAAGGATGTTTGTATCAAAATTCAAGACGGCACACATTTTTCACCGACAATAACCGAGAAGGGGATTCCGTATATTACGGCAAAACATGTAAGGGAAAATGTTATTGATTTCTGGTCAAATCCATGGTTTATTTCTGAAGAAAACCATAGAGAAATATATAAAAGATGCGATCCTAGAAAAGGAGATGTTATATATATTAAAGATGGAGCGACGACTGGCTGCGCAGCAATAAACAACTATGATTTTGAATTTAGTATGTTGTCTAGTATTGCACTGCTAAGAACAAACAACAATATTGTTACATCAGAATATTTATGTTATTGGCTTAACAATCAATATGTCAAAAAGGGAATTTTGTCTCAAATGGCCGGTGGTGCAATAAAAAGGCTAACTCTTACTAAAATTAATAAACTAAATATTATAACCCCTCCTCTCAACCTCCAAAAACAATTCGCAGCCATTGTAGAAAAAACTGAAGTGATCAAAACTCAATTCCAAAAAAGTTTAAGCGATTTGGAAGAACTTTATGCTGCCTTAAGCCAGCGCGCATTTAAAGGGGAGTTGAACCTAAGTAGTTTAGTAGTGTTAGAGGAAGAAGAATATTTTGTTTCTACTAATGACAGAATTGAGGAATGGCAATTTAATCAACCGAAAGTGCTAAATGTTTATAAGAAAGAAAAAAACAAAAAACATGAGGAAAAGGAACGTCTATTAAACTGGGAGTCATTAGCCAAACATATCAAAACACGGTACAACAACCTGCATTTCAATTTTGAGATGCTGCTAAACTTTATTCAGAGAGAAAAGCTTACCGACATTGTACCTTATTATGCCTCGGAAGAACTAAAAGCCAATCCACGACTTAACGATGCAGAGGATCTAAAGTCTTTTATACAATCGGCCGTGCAGAATGTGGAGATGGATGAAAAACAGCAACGGCAAACCAACCCTTTTCTTCGCTTAACCCAATCCTTTTACAATGCAGAAGAGGAGAACTTTTCCCTATCGCTGCACAAGGATGATTTTAAGCTGATAAAAGACAAAACAACCCGCCAGCGCTCGGGTATATATTTCAGCGTCGTCACCGAAGCATGAAACTGATTAGCGTAAAAATATTAGGAGACAATTTTAGGAGTCTTGCAGCCAATAAGCTGTATGCGTTCAATCATACCCTCCGCCCCGGCACGACTTTCTACCAAAGTATTCGCCGGCCTTAATGGCAGCGGCAAGTCTAATTTCCTGGAGTTGTTTTCCGAGATATTTTATTTCCTGGAAGTTTGTCGGCTGGATACAGTTCCTTTACCAGAAAAGGCAAGTAAAAGTTTTGGATTTGAAATAGAGTATCTATTACCTTTCAGTAAGTCCTCATTATTTAGCTTAATTTCTGATGAACTGAATGAAGCCTATATCGATTATATAAAGAATAATTACCAGCTAGCAAATGTATCCCAGGAAGTATTCGAATTACTTTATCTTCCAGATCTTGAAGCACAAGTTGAAGGGCACTTTAATGATCTATATGAAACCTTTGTCGAATCGGGCTATTTACATGTCAGGGTTGAGAAATCATTAGGTACCCAACCACAATTTAGCGTCAGAGCCATTAGAGGTATCGGTATAAACGGATACCGCACAATTCTGGTGAACACTCATTTACTTCTGCCGTCTAAAATTATAGCATACACATCTGGACAGAATGAATTGCTGAGCAATCCATATTACAAGCTAAAATACCATTACTTCAAAACCTATGAGGATAAAAAATTGGCGGATCAGCCGCTGGTCGATAACCACCGTTTATTTTTCCTTGATTACAATACCAACTTCTCCATTTTTGTGGCCAATATATTGCTAGCAGAGGAAAAGAAGGCCAATATGCTTAAAGAGGTGTTGCAGATAAACGACCTGCAGGCCTTCCGCATTACCTTAAACACCGATCAGTTGTATAAAAGAGTAATTCCGGTAAATGAAGAATTAGCCAATAATCTGGAACGTTTAAAGCTGTGCGCCACTACCTGGATACAGAAAAAAGTAGGCGAACATAACTTGCTCATCCTTGACTTTTTTATCAATGGAGAAGTAAAGAAGGCTTTTTCCTTTCATTTTACCAGTGCCTTTACACTATTTAAACTGTTTTACGAACTGGAGATCTTCAATTTATATCTGGTAGAAAAGAAGACTCGCGACCTGATGCTGCAAGTGCATAAGTCCTACAATTTCTCTGATGAAATGTCCAAACCGGAACCTTCAAGGCTGGTGTTTCGCATTGAGCAGATATGGATCAGCAAGCAAATTGAAGCTACCAAACCGCCCCGTAATATTTATTACAAAGCCTTATCAGACGGCGAACACCAATTCAATGAAATTGTTGGCATCGTATTGATGATGGAGCAGGAAGGCTGCCTGTTTTTAATAGACGAGCCAGACACGCATTTTAACCCTAAATGGCGAGCCAAGCTGATCAAGATGCTTAATTATATGGCTGCTACCACCTTTGACAGTAGTGGTAACATTGAAAGAGTACGCAAACAAGAAATTATACTAACGACACACAGTCCTTTTGTCATTTCCGATTCAGTAACTGAAGATGTGTACCGTTTTACCAAAAAGGAGGGGCTAATCGAATTTGAAAACCCTGCCATCAAAACTTATGGAACTTCCATCACTATCCTGCTCGACGAAATATTTGAAAAAGAAGAAACCATTTCGGAAATGGCTAAAAAAGAGCTACTGCATATGGTAGATAATATTACAACACTTGACGATTTGAGAAAAGTGGTGGACCGCCTGAATATTGAATTTGGCGACTCTGTAGAGAAGTTTGACCTATTCAGTAGGTTAAGGACGATTCAAGAAGAAATGGAAAAGAAAGAAAAATAGTATGCTATATTTTTATAAACAAATTGACCATCCCATCAACAACATGCATGCTTATATGCATCATTTCTTTACACAATTATTTGCAGAAGCCAACTCGACCTATAACCATGCAGGCTTGATACATCCGGATTTTCAAACCATCATCGACAATCATGCGACGCTTGACGAGAAACTCGAAGCTGTATTTACAACATATATGGGACTGACTAATGTAGAGAAAACACAGATACAGCAGGCGTATACCATCAATAATAACATCGAACAAGTATGTAACAATATTGCAAGACCGGTAAAATTCTTAGAAATTACCTGTTGTAATGCAAGTCCCTTTAAAAGCACTATATGGATCAAAAGGAATTTTGTACCAAATATTGACAGCCAAAGACAGCTATGATGCTGTAAAAAACAGATGTGGTTCGTTAAAAGGACATTTTGAAAAATTTCGCGAGCAAAATCAGATATCGGTTTGCCCTTTTTGTGGGATGGAAAATTTATTGACAGATTATGATGATGCAAAAAACGAATATGATCACTACCTATCAAAAGGCGATTACCCTTTTTGCAGCATCAATTTTAATAACCTAACACCAGTTTGTGACTATTGCAATAAAGCCGGCAACAAAGGGCAAAAAGATATTCCTTTCCAACCTGGCACCCAACCACAAATTCAGGATGAAATCTATTTCCCATATAGTTCCGCTTATCCCGATCACGTCATCGAGCTAAAGATCAATTCTACTATTACAAATTTAAAAGACGTAGACAATTGGACTCTGACTATTAGATTGCACCCCAGCAAGCAATATTCGAAAGAAAGACCGATGGCTGGAAATTTATAATATTGAGAGCAGGTACAAGGCTAAAATTGCAGGAGATAGTTACCAATGGAAGGACCGCATAGTGAGCAAGCATGCTTTACGTTGTAAGAAAAACAAAATACCCTTTGCCGATTTCAAGGTTGATATTTTGGACGATTTTGTAGCTCCTTTAAAATGGAACAATGGTATCCTAATGAAGTGTTTTGATGAATTTATTATAAATGATCCAAATTGCGAGGCAAATTTAAACGGTACAATATTTTAAAATCTATTCAGTAAATAGCGGCATGGATTTAAGAATAATCAAATACTTTTTACTAACTAGTCGCTTGCGGAAGAGTCTGTAGGATGGGAAGAAATTTTTTTTCACGTGAATCAATAGTGATAGATTTAAAGAAACTGATAATTGAATTTTCATGAGGATTAAATGAAATCTGTTGAAATGAGTATAGGTGGCTATAAATTGAAGCACTTGAAGGGGTTTATTCCTATTACGGTTTAATAGTTTTAGAATTTTAAGCAGGTATAATACTATTTTCCGAGTCCATTACGCATACTCCTTTTAACTTTTGGATTTCAGCTGTTGAGAGGTGGATTGAGAATTAAGCGAATTGTTATCATATCCATTGATTTTATTATTTACTTGATTTTCAATTGCTTTATCTAATTCTAAGCTTCCAATAAACGTCAAAAGAGGCACAAGGGGTTCGACTGCAGCCCCTCTCAGCCCGCAAGCTTTAAAGGGACAGACGCAAGTCTGTTCCTTTTTATGCACACAGGTGAATATTCCAAAGATTTACAACTACATTTACCTTGCAAAACAATTAATGTTTGTTGCCTAAAAAATACTTGTATTTAACAGTCATTTGTCATGTAAACCCTTTTTCAACTTCAATAATCCATAAACATTTCTTATTTATTTATCTATGAAAAAAGCTTATTTGCAGCGCTATCACTGAGCGTATTGCTTTTTGCATGCTCAAAGGAAAAAACAACCCAGGACAAGCCCGCTCCATCAGGAAAGAAAGTCCCTATTAATGTTAGTATTACTGACTTTATAAAGAAGGTAGAACAGCTACCCAGTCCGTAGGTAGAACAAGTAACATGTCTGCAAAGGACTCTGTACTCAGCACCGAGATTTCCGATATTTATTTCTTTTCATATGATAAAGATGGAAAAATTCTCAATTTAATACATCAAAGATCTACAGATGCTAATTTTGGGTACATTATGGATTCATTACCAATAGGAGAGAATACAATAGCCATGTTTGCATCCAGCGATTCTCTCAATACGGCATCCAATGGGATCAAACCTTAATATGGACCCTTTGACTTTCAAAATAATATCAGCATTTCCAGACATCTTTTACAAAAAAATAAAAATTAATATAAGTCCTGATAGCACCAATAACTTTGATTTGTCTTTGGAACGTATTATGGCTCTTTTGGAAGTAAACATAACAGATGCCCCTGCCAATTCAAATATTAAAGTAAGCATGAATTCTGAACATACATACTTTGATCCATTTAGTGGCACGGGTTATACTGGAATCCCTATGCCAATGAATATTCCACAAAGAGATCAGCATGTATTTAATTCACTTATTATAAATACAAGCGATCCAAATCTGTAGTTATCAGTTATCCTGACAAAACAACAAATGCTGTCTTAACAAAGAGAATTAGCAATATCAAACTTGAAAAAAACACGAAAACAATATTAACTGGTGTCCTGTACCCAACGATACCGCCAGTGAATAATGTTAATGGTGGTTTCAGCGTTGTTAGCATTAATGATGTCTGGAACCCTGATCAAACAATTGATTTTTAACAGCAACCAGGAAACGGTTGCAGACAGTATATCTCGCAAGCTAAAAGCTCTGATAACTTTTGTTGCCGCTGCAAAAACTGTTTTAAAAACTTTTCATCAAAGGTGATGACTATTTTCAAATTCGCTATCATCTTTAAACCTACTGAATCTCATTAAGTGATTTTTCCGGGCGATAAAGTGATCGCCCGGAATCATTTTGTATTCTTTATTTCCGTCATAGGCCTTCATTGAGCCTTTTAAAAGGAACATAAAAAGTGTTCCCAGAATAAATTGCTCAGTCGACATTTCCGGGCCTAAGTAACAGGAATGTATTCTACCCAATTCCACATCAGTGATTTTACTTATTTCCATCCAGTGTCCACACTCGCCAAAATGGCCTCCTCTTTACTGCGTGGGTGCCGGCCTAAAATATTTTTCGCCTTTTTGTTGGATACTTCAACATAAAACTCCGTTCCGGGTCGGGCTTAGGTCAGCAATTTTTGCAGCTACTGCAGGCCGTTCCTTTTGATGAGCTGCGCTATATCATAAAAACTTACAGCCCCGTAGGATGTTGCCAGGAAGCGTTGCCCGCTGGCCTCAGAATGCACCATTGCCTTAATATGGATATCTGCTACGTCTCGTACATCAACGACACTAAAGGCAAGATCCGGGCTTTGCGTTATGCTACCGTCAGTAATTCCCTTTACTGCAAGCTGGTAAGCGGCCGGATAGATCTCCCCCAGGAGATGTAAGTACCACCCGCTTTACCCCTGCATTTTTAGCGGCCTTAAGCAGCCTTAAGGAGCCATCACGCGCTGGAATAATGAGTTCGTTTTCATCCTCGGGCTCAACAAGCGGAAAAGGAGAGGCGACATGCAATACATAATCACAATTTTTCACAGCATCCTCCCAGCCTGCATCAGCTGTCAGGTCGGCTTCAAAAAAGGACAGGTTTTCTACATTTGTGATACCTCCCTCCTTTAAGGCCTTTAGTATTTCATCCTTTCTGTTCAGGGAACGTAAAGTGGTATTTACCTTGTACCTTTCTCCCTACCATTTAAGAATATGTTCGTTTCACCTGCGGTCCTTTGATCCGATACTGCCAAAGTATAAAACATTCGGAGCGTCTGAGCGTGCAGTAGCAATATCCGGCCTCCCATCTTCATTAAAATCGCCAATGGCAAAACCATACACGGTACCTTTTGCGTCACCAAAAGTAACCCGTATAAAGCTGCGGCCGGTACCGTCATTAAAAAAGACTGTTGACGGAGCTGCTATATGGCCCACAATAATATCAGCCTTTCCGTCTTTATTCAGATCAGCAACTGCCAATGCATAAGGTCGGATCTTCGCATCAGCCAAAGACATGCCTGCAGAAAAGGTGTGGTCTTTCTGTCCGAAATAGAGATCCACTCCTTTGTTCTCATCTATCGTTACAATGTCCGGTATATTATCTGCATTAAAATCTGCCACTGCTGCTATACGAATGGTAGCATCGGCGGGCCCGAATGGAATACGATGGCTATCAGCATAAACATGATCTGAACTGCCCAGGTATACGTAACTCTGGCCACTGTCACGACAGGGTGCAACAAGATCAACAAAACCATCCTTATTAAGATCAGCCGGAGTTATTGTCGTGGTGGGATAAGGCGCAAACGGGATGCAATCAGCATTAAATTGTCCTTTCCCGTTGTTTAAGCAAATATAATTGGAGGTCTTTCCTACATCTCCCCTATTCGCTAAAATGAGATCTGGCCGTCCATCAGCGTTGATATCAGCGATGGATAAGTTGCGTGTCAGACCATTCGGGAAGGCCGAATTCGGACGCGATGGTGAAATTGCCTTTCCCATCATTAAAATAGATCAATTTCTTGTCCGGATCATCGTTGCTGACGGCAACGTCCAGGGCGCCATCTCCGTTAAAATCAGCCAAAGCCCCGGTGTATGAGCGATCTGCTATTTTTCCGAGGTTATAAGCCTTTTTTATTCCGCCAGCGCCGTCACCAAGTAGTACCCGGTCAACAATGGGCCAATGTCTTCCTTTTACCAGGAGGATGTCAAGATGGCCATCTCCGTCTACATCACCTGCACTTACATTTGCTGTTGTATCGGGTGTTGTTTCCAGCAGTAAACTATGATCAAAGTTGGGAAGATCACTAATGGATCTTTTCTGCGTTTCTGTCTGCAATAGATCTGCTATCCCAAATGCAATTCCATACGCATCCGCATTATCAGCATTCGTTAAAATAATGATGGCTGTTTTATCCTGGATATAACGAAAATAAACAGACTTAAAACCAGGCAATGAACCTGCGTGATGTACCAATTGTTTCCCGTTCACTTTATTTACCATCCAGCCATACCCATAATATATCGCTTCATTGTCCATGGTAAGCGCGGTTTTGATGGTATCACCCCACATTTGCTCCCAGCTTTTTGATGTAAGCAATTTGTTGTGCTGCATGACCATTTCCCATTTCAACAGATCAGTTATATCTGATAGAAAAGCGCCGCTGGGCCGCAGCGCAACATAGTTGGGGGCATTTAGTATGGAACCGTCAGCGTTCCTTATATAGCCGGCCGCCCTGTTCGGAACGATGGCTTCCAGAGAGGTAGTGCTGGTGCTACGCAAGTCACATTCATCAAATACATACTTTTTCATGTATGCAGGAAAAGATAAGTGGGAAGTGATCCTGATGATATCCGCTAATACAAAATAACCAAAATTACTGTACTCGAACTTTGAACCAGTTGGAAAAGCCAGGCTATCAGTAAATGCGGTTTTGATATAAACACTATCAGCCTGGTCTTTCATCCCATCAAATCCGGGCGGCTCTGATGGTAAGCCAGATGTATGGTTCAATAAATGACGGATAGTGATCGCATTCCATTTTGCAGGCGCGCCTTTTATAAATTTTGTTACCGGGTCAGATAGCTTCAATTTACCATCCTGCACCAATTTCATAATAGCAACTGCTATAAATTGCTTGCTGATCGAGCCTATCTTATAAACGGTTTTTTCTGATGCAGGAACATTCAATTCAATATTTGCCAGTCCATAACCTCTAGCCTTCGCTATTCTACCATTTTTTATAATGCCTATTGATAGCCCGGTAATCCCCTGCTGCTTCATTTGCCTGGTGATGAAGGCATCAATACTGTCTTGTTGTGCAGTGGTGGTGACTGGTAAAAAAAAGAGGGTCAGGAATAAAAATAAAATAGACGGCCTCATAATCTGGTGTTTTATCGAGACCGTCTAATATAGTCATAAATTACCTTATAATGACACGACTGCCTGCTTTCCCTTATATACAATACTTTTATCAAATGCCGGTGCGTTCCCGCTTCGGCTTGCCTTCTTGTCATTAACAAGCACAATATTGAATTTCCGGTTGTTCAACATTCCCGGAAAACCACCCTTTCTGTCGCCAATAATCAGCTTATGTGAATGATCATCCCAGTGAAAAGCGATCTCCGTATATAATCCCTTTTCATAATTATAGCTATCCCCTTCGTCCTCATACAAAGTAAAATCAGCATCTGCACCAGGATACACGCGGATCTCCAGTCCGTCCCATTTCTTTTCTGCTGCGTATTGTACTTTAGGCCCCCATGGAAGAATGGAACCAGCCTTTACATACAGTGGTAAAATATCCCTGGGCGTTTTCTTAATGATGGTTTGGCCACCGTCTATCTTTTCTCCCGTCCAAAAGTCAATCCATGCTGTTCCTTTGGGGAGGTATACCGATTGCTGAACAGCCTCTTTTTTCGGTTACAGGAGATACCAGTATGGAAGGGCCAAACATGTATTCGCTCCCGATATTATATACCGCTTTATCGTTTACAAAATCCATGAATAATGCCCGCATGAACGATCCGCTGTGATGAGTAACACTCCAGGCAGTGGAATAGAGGTAAGGCAACAGGCTATATCGCAGGTTGATATATTTTTCCTGCACATCGAATGCCCAATCGCCACGGTCGCCAAACTGGTAGATCTCGCGGGGAATATCTGTTCCATGTGAACGCATCATCGGCGTAAAAACAGCAAACTGCAGCCAACGTGTATACAGGTCCTGGAATTCCGGGTTCCTGGCGCCGCCTCCTTTTACGAAAGCACCGGCAAAAAAGCCGCCGATATCCGCATTCCAGTATGGGATACCGCTGAGAGAGAAGTTGAGTGCAGCCGGCACCTGTTTCCGGAAGCTTTCCCAGCTGGATACCACATCCCCGCTCCAGGTATTGGCAGCATAGCGCTGCTGGCCTGCGAAAGCAGACCTGGTGAGTATAGACACCCGCTTTTTACCGGTTTCCCCGCGTTGATGGTCATATACTCCGCCAACATGCTGCAGCGGAAATGCATTTCGCACACTTCTGAATGAACCAAGGTTAGTATGGAGATCAAAATCCCTTTCTTTCAGGTTTACATGATCCGGTTCGGATGAATCGAGCCACCATGCGTCTGTACCCAGGGCAAAAATACCTTCGCTAAGGTACCTCCAGTAAATATCCCTGGCTGCAGGATTATACACATCATAAGGTACGGTACCACTACGAGGTGGCCATGTTTCAAAGTGCAGCAGCATCTTTTTCTCTTCCAGTTCTTTGTATTGCCGTGTTAAGGGACCAAAGCCCGGCCATGCCACGATAAAAAGATGTGCATTCATCAGGTGAACACTATCCACCATTTGCTGCGGCGCAGGATAGGTGGAAGGATCAAAACTCATGGCGTTCCAGTTACTATCCCTGCCCCAATACTGCCAGTCCTGCACAATACCATCCAAAGGCACTCCCAGGCTGCGGTACTTCCTTACAACGTCCACCAGTTCGTACTGTGTTTTGTATCGCTCTCTTGACTGGTTAAAGCCGAATACCCATAATGGCATCATCGGCGACTGGCCGGTAAGCGTACGCATCCGGTCGATGACGCCTGCTGCATTACCTCCATCCAGGAAATAATAATCTGCCGCCTCCCCTACCTCACTGTCAAATGCAGTTTCCTGTAAATTGTCCGTAAAAGTAGTGGGCGCATAATTATCCCAAAAAAGGCCATAGCCTTTTACAGACTGAAAGAAAGGAATACACACTTTCATATTGTCCTGGCGGAGAAAAACCTTCTGAAAGCGCTGGCTCATGCTGCCATTCTGCTGCTGACCAAGACCATAGATCACCTCCTCTTTATCCAGCATAAAGGCCTGCCTTACATCAAAGGTGGCGCTTCCGGCATCTTTGACCGGGGTAAACTGGGTACCATAGTCCTTTTCATTTAACAGTATATTCCCATTCCTGTTGGCAAATGAGATCCTGCCCGTACGGAGATCGAGATTTACTGCTACCGCATCACTTTTGACAGTCACCGCCGCATCCCGCTGATCAATGATGAGTTGAACATCAGCCGGCACTTTAACAACGGAAAGACTTTCTTTTTTATAGACTGTCCCCTTCGGCGATTTTATAACCCGGATGATATCCGGGCTATAAAATCTTATTTCAATATCGATGTCGTTTACTGTTGTTTTGATGCCCAGGCCTGTTTGCTGAACCGATTGGCCTGCCGCTATATTTGCCATCAATACAAAAAGCGGCCAAAGTATCTTCTTCATCTCCGTATTACTTTTATTAAGCTTAGTAGCCCTTATTCTGAACCAGGTTGCCGTTCTTTGCAATTTCCGTTCTTGGTATGGGATAAAGCGCGCGGTAGTCTCCATTGGGAGAATGAGATAACCAGGATTTTTTCGTGAATGCGCCAAAGCGGATCATATCTGTTCTGCGGCGTGCTTCCTGGCAAAATTCCCAGCCCAGTTCATCCAGGAAACGGCCGAACTTGATATCAGCCCCACCTTCGGAAGTGGAGGCAAGATGGTTCCTGAGCCCGTAGTCATAACCGCTGCCTTTCAGCAGATCTGCTCCCGTCACAACAGCTTTCGCGGGGTTATTCCTGAAATTACGCTCCCGTACCTCGCTTACGATCAGCGCTGCGCCATTAGCGTCGCCGTTCCTCAACAGTGATTCTGCTTTCATCATTAGAATATCCGCATAGCGGAACAGTGGCCAGTCGTTGCTCAGGCGGTTGGTAGCGCCCATTGCAATTTCAAATTTGCCAAGCCGGAAGCCATCTACTTCGTCTGATATGTCTACGCCGGGAACATAATTACGATACGACAATGGCTTGCCCGTAAAGGCGCCCATCGTGCCGTAAATAGTATCACCAGAGGCAGTGAACTGCTGCCCTTTGATATAATTGTCCTGGTAGCGGCTGTCAAGCGTATCAAACGTACTGATGAACTGCGGCACTGCGCATACGCCTCCCCAGGGTGAAAACTGCAGGTTGTAGGTGGCCTGGTTTTCCGGTTCAAGCGTTTGCATATGCACATCAAAGGAATTCCATTCATTTACATATTTGGAGTCAAAAGGAAGGGCGAAAATGATCTCTTTGGAATTCTCATTGTTGGTGACAAATACACTCTTTTGATTAGGCTCCAGTATAAACAAGCCGGAATTAATGATGGTATCACAGATAGCTTTACACTTATCCCACTCCGCCGTGCCGGTGTACACTTCGGCATTGAGATACATTTTTGCCAGCAACGCAAGGCCCGCCCATTTGTTAAACTTCCCATAGGTCACTTTACTATTCTCCTTGCTTACCAGGGGTATGTTAGTAATAAGGTCATTCACAATAAAATCATATACCTGCTTTCTTGTGCTTTGGGTGGGCAGATAGCCTTCGGGCACATCAAACCTGTCTACAATCGGCACATTGCCATAGCAGTCGATCAGCACCCAGTAATAAGAGGCCCTGAGCAGCTTCATCTCGGCGATCAGTGCACTGGTATCTTTGGGATCAACGGGAATTGCGCCGGACCTGGTCTGGTAAATGATCCGGTTACAATTAGTGATGCCCTGGTAGGCCCTCGTCCAGATGTTGATCACTATATCATCGTCTGTTGTCCATTTATGCTCGTGGATCCTGCGGTAAACGCCTCCATCTACCCATCCGTTGGGGCGTGCGGGTGTCAGCATCTCATCAGCAGATACTTCCTGCGCCCGGTAAAGTGTGTTCCACTGCAACAGCAGTCCGCGCCAATCCACATAAGCGGCTCCGGCCAGCGCTGCGAGGTCTGAACTGGTGGGCGTGAACTCGCTTGCGATGATCTGGTTATAGGAAGTGTCTTTCAGCTTGGTACAGCCTGAAAACGCCACTGCCAGCATAGTGGCCAGGCAGGCTATTACAAAGACCGTATTTTTTATCTTTTTCATATTGCGGAATATTACTGGTTAGAATGTTACGTTAAGGCCCAAAGTGAATGTGCGGGTAGTGGGATATTTATAAGGGCTGTCCATACCTGGATCAAGACCGGCTGTAGGTGTTTGTGCAACGCCTGATTGGGCAACCGATGTGCCGTTGCGAAGGCTCACCTCAGGATCAATGCCCTTGTACCCCGTGATAATAAAGGTATTGAGCGATGAGGCATATACCCTTAAGGATTGTATATGTTTTATCCCTGTTTCATTCAGGGTATAGCCAATCGTAATATTATCCACCTTCCAGTAATCTCCGTTCTCAATATAATAGCTGTTGAATTCCACCGGCGATTTCAGCTGTGTTTTCCCATACACAGGCTCATAGGCCGTTTTAAGCAGGTTGTATTGCGCCTGTGTAGGATTTTCCAGCATCATGCGCTGCAGGTTGGCTACCTGGAATTTAAATGCGCCACGTTGTGAAATGTTCAGGTCCCATTTCTTATACCGGAAACTGTTGATCCAACCGGCATAATATTTCGGCAAACCGTTGCCGATCACTTTTTTGTCGCCAAAGGAATGGGTAAAGTCGGAGTATTTCACCGGCTTTCCATCGGCGCCTTCATATACCCACTGACCGTAGTTAGCGGCATCACTGGGATCATTGCCGATGTCCACTACTTTGAATCCATAGAAATCGCCTACGGGACCGCCTACTTTAAGCAGGTGGGAAAATGTCTGTATCGGCGGGAAGATGGCGCCCACCTGCAAATAGTTCGTAGACGTTTTATAGATATCGTTGGAGAGGCTTACGAGCTTGTTGGTATTGGTAGAGAAATTAACGCTGGTGTTCCATTCAAAGTTCTTTGCTTTAACGGGAACAAAGTTCAGCATCACTTCTATACCTTTGTTTTCCATTACGCCAACATTGGCAAGCGTCTGGTTAAAAAGATTCGGGGGGCTGGGCACATCGTAGAGGAACAGCAGGTTATGGATCTGGCGGTTGTAATAATCCACCGTACCGCTTACACGGCTATTGAACATGCTGAAGTCAAGCCCGATATTGGTTTCACGTTTTTCCTCCCATTTCAGGTCAGGGTTTTCGTTTTGTGTTGGCGTGAGCGTTTGTATCCACTCCCCATTGGAGTAAACAAAGCCCCTGTAACCAATAACGCCAACGCCACGGAACAGGTCTGTAGGCTGAGAACCTGTAACGCCATAACCTACCCGCAGCTTCAGATCGTTAAAGATGTGCTGATCCTTCATGAAGGGCTCCCTGCTGATACGCCATCCTGCTGAAACGGCAGGAAAGACGCCCCAGGGGTCCCTGGTTCCCCACAACTGGCTGGCCTCTTCTCTGCGCACACTGGCCATTAAAAGATACTTCTGATCAAAGTTATAGGTAAGCCTTCCGAAGAACCCGATCAGGTTCGTTTCGCTCTTAAAGCTGTTGATAAGCCCCTGGTAATCGCCGCTGCTGATGGCACGGCCAAGGCCGATGTTATCCCAGCCAAACCGGTCTGTAGGAAAATTCCAGTTTTCTGTTGAGTTATTGTTGAATTCATTTTCCTGGTAGCTATAGCCTCCCAGCAGGGTGAAATTGTGCCGGTTAACGGATCTTGTATATTCCGCTGTCAGCTCCATCAGCCTGTCGGTAGAGGCGCTTCCGTTGATCCTGGCATATCCGTTCCTGCCATCGCGGAGTGTGCTTACGTGCTGTTTAGTTTCCATATAGCCTGCCTCATCCTGCACCTTCGCATATGAAAATACTGCGTTGAGCTTAAGCCCTTTCAGGGGTGTATACGTCAGGCTTCCCTTATATCTTGAATTCAGCTCTTTGGTGCGCCCATCGCTTTCCATCAGGTCTGATACCGGGTTCTCATAATCGAACTTGGTCAGCTCCTGGAACCAGGTGCCATCGGGATTTTTAACGGGCGCAGTAGGGTTCTGCCAGGTGGACTGCCGGTAGATATTGCTGTTAAAACCGTTATACCGGCGTGAAGAGCTGAAGATATTCAGGTTTATGCGCAGCTTATCGTCAAACATATAATGATTGAAATCTGCCCTGCCGGAAAACAGCTGATTGTAAGACTTTTTAAACATGCCTTCCGTATTGTTGTAAGTAAGGCTGACGAGGTAGTTAGTACTGCTGTTGCCTCCCCTGAAAGTGAGGTTGTGCGATTGGATCACCGGCTTGCGGGTGATCTGTTTTAACCAGTCCGTATTCTCTTTATAATCCGGCATTTCGAGGTGACGCTGACCGGCTGCCAGCTGCGCCCTGAAATCGGCGGCAGTTGACAGGTTCAATTTGCGGGCAATTGTCTGGGTGCCTACATAGGTGTTATATTCTACCGCCGTACGCTTATTGCCGCCAGCGCGCTTGGTGGTAATAATGATCACGCCGTTGGTGCCTCTTGTTCCATAAATAGCCGCGGCAGAGCCGTCTTTCAGTACATCCATCGATTCAATATCCTGCGGGGGCACCGTTCTCAGGTCGCCCGGGATCCCATCGATGAGCACCAGGGGGTTCTGATTGGCTCCCATCAGCGAGGTTTGTCCCCTCAGCAAGATCTGGGTAGAACCAGTAGGGTCGCCATTCGGAGAAATAACAGACAAACCAGCTACCTTGCCCTGGATCAGCTGGCCTGCATCGGTCACCGACCCTTTAACGAAATTCTCGGATTTTACGGAGGCAATAGAACTGGTCAGATCGCCTTTTCGCTGGGTACCATAGCCGATCACCACCACATCCGTCAGGTTGGCATCAGCCTGTACCAATGTAACCCTGATCTCTGATACGCGCTGAACTGTAATCTCTTTTTTTGCATAACCGATATAAGAGAATTCCAGTGTAACAGGCAATTGCTGAACGGTAATGGTAAATGTTCCGTCCTCTCCTGAGCTGGTATTATTGGCCGCCTGCTTTTCCCGGATGGTGGCCCCCGGGAGCGGCGTTCCCTCCTGTGTTAATACCTTGCCGCTAAGCACAACAGGCGGCGCCACTTCATTGGTGATATTGCGCTGCGGCTTTTCTCTTACAGCGATCATCTTATCTACAATTGCGTAAGTGACCGGCTGGTCCTTAAAGCATAATTCAAGTGTTTGCTCCAGCGATGCGTTGTTAACCTGGATGCTTACATTCCTGGTATTCCTAAGCATATCGGTAGTATAAACAAAGCTGTAGCCGGTTTGCCGGCTGATCTCCTTAAACACGGCACTGAGCGGAGCGTTTCGCACGCTGATATTTAATTGCTGGGAAAAGCCGCTGGCAGTAGCAGCCAGTGAATAGAGCAGAATAAATGCAGTAATCAATTTTCTGATCAAAATAGTTTTGACAATACTCTGCTGCGCCGGTTGCAGCAACCGGCTGGAAACAAATAATTGCATAGATTTTGGTTTGAATCAGTTTTTACATAACGTTTCGGTCGGGGTACATTAAGGCATTACCTTTATGGTTCTGCCTTCAACGGAGAAATGGATCTTACCCGTCATTTCCAGTGCTTTGAGCACATTTGAAAGCTTTGCACTTCTTGACGGCTGTGCGTTAAAACGCTCATTTGTTTTATACAGGTAAACGACATCTACGTCATACCATCTTGAAAGCTGGCGCATTACGGCTCCTATATCGGCGTCTTCAAACAGGAAATAGCCATTCATCCAGGCGAGGTCCTCCCCTGTATTTACATTTGAAACAACCCGTATATTCCCTTCTTTTGTCAATTGTGATTGCTGTCCCGGGCTAAGCATAACACTGTCTTTTCCATTCACCACCCTAACCGCTCCTTCGAGCAGCGTAGTTTTGGCAAGCGGTTCATCCTGGTAGGCCATGATATTAAAATGAGTGCCTAACACCTTTATTGCAGCGCTACCTGCCTTTACGATAAATGGCTTTTTATGTCCGTTCTTCATCTTTACGGAAGCCACTTCAAAATAGCCCTCTCCTACCATCTCTACCCTTCTTTCGTCGCCATTAAAAGCTGTCGGAAATTTCAGGGAAGAAGACGCATTGAGCCATACTTTTGTACCATCGGGCAATTCCAGCTGATACTGGCTGCCGCGGGGCGTTACAATAGTATTGTACATCAGCATGCTGCCGGCATTACCTGCACTTTTATAGTTGAGCTTTGCACCCTGCTTAACGATCCGTGTATTTCCCTGCTGCGCCAGTGTTCCATTATGCGCATCGTCCAGTGTTACAGTAGAGCCATCTGCAAGCGTAAGCACCGCCTTATTGTTTGCCGGCCCGATGGCGGCAGCCATTTCTACACCCGGTGCAGCAAGCGGAGCTGAGGTCTTCCGCGGAATCGCATAATAAAGGACCCCGGCAGCCGCGCAGATCAGAACAGCCGCGGCAGCCGCTGCTATCCATTTTCGTGACCTTATTCCCAGCACCGGAGCAGGCCTGATCTTTTGCAGTATTTCTTTTCTAAGCCTGATGGATTGTTCTTCACTCATGGCCGACGAAGTCACCTCCAGCGATGACCCGAAATCGTCCCTCATTTGCGCCAGCAGAACGCGGTCAGCATCGCTGCTGCGGAGCCAGTCCATCACCTCCTCGAGCTGTTCAGGTGTGCATCTGTTCTCCAGGTACAGCTTTAGCAACGTTCTTTTATAGTCCTCATCAGGGCGCATAGTGAAGGAAGATTTAGGATACTTCCATTATATAATATCCGTTTTTGCAACGAGAGGGTGGTTCCGGATAAAATTTTTTTTTAGATTAAATGCACCAGGGCGGCGAGCAGGATAAATAAACTTTCTATACGGTAGTATTGAAAGATAAATTCTTTGATAAATTTTGTACCCAATACCATGTGTTCCTTTACGGTATTACGAGAGATATGTAATTCCGAAGCTACTTCGTCATAACTTCTTCCCTCCAGGCGACAAAGCCTGAAAATTCTTTTCCGCTGTGCGGGAAGCCTTTCCACTGCATTCTCAAAGATGCGCTGGTATTCGTTCCAGCGGGCCTTCGCCTCTGGTTCTTCCGCTGATTGCGAGATCTGTGCGGCCAGCAAAAGAAGGTGCTCATCCTCTGCAGCCATCTTCTTAAATTCTTTGTATACCCTGTTGCGGGCAATTTTATACAGGTATGCCTGGAAAGAACTTTCCGGGATGATCTGTTTGCGGACCTCCCATACCTTTATAAAAACTTCCTGGAGAATATCCTCCGACAATTGTGGCAGCTTAAGGTACTTCAGGATAAAAGCGTAGAGCGACCGGTAGTATTTGCTGTATAGCAAATCAAAGGCCCTTACATCATCTTTATGAAGCCGAATAACAAGTGCCCTATCATCATACATGTTCACTGTTGACCGAATATAAAGGGATAAGAAAAAGGCATCATAACGCTAACTTTATATAGTCCCAACTATCGTTTCATGACCCGTGGAATAATTGTCATATAAACAAATATAATAAAAATACGGTCAATTGTACCTTTTTACAAAATAATTGTCTTTTTAACACCTTTGGTGGGCGCACAAAAGAAAAACGCCGCACAAAAGTGCGGCGTCTCATTCAAAGCCAATGTGCTCTTTATCTTTTACCAATCTAGCGAATAAGTTCCTTTCTATTGAATCAGCTTATAATCAATCAATGTGCTGATAGCTTATTTCCAGCCGCCGCCCAGTGAGCGGTACAGCTCAACAGAAGCGCTCAGCTGCTGGCGCACGATATCTGCGCGGGAGAGCTGTGCCTGCAGGGCATTGCTCTGGGCAGTGATCACTTCCAGGTAATTAGCCAGACCGCTGCCAAAAAGCAGGCGGGCCTGTCCTACCGCGGTACCCAGGGTCTGTACCTGGTCGGTAGCTATCTGGCGTTGTGTCTGCAGCTTATCCAGCTTCACCAGGGCATTAGACACCTCGCCGATGGCCGTTAAAGCCTGCTGACGGAAACGGAACTCTGCCTGGTCGCGCTGGATCCTCGCTACTTCCAGCTGGGTTTTCAGCTGACGGCGCTGGAACACCGGCTGGGTAATGCCTCCCAGCACGCTACCGGTCAGTGAGTTGATATCAAACCACTTGGCGGCTTTATAGGAGTTCAGTCCGCCGGAAGCGGTCAGGGTCAAAGCAGGATACATACTGGCCTGCGCTACCCCTACCAGGGCGTTGGCAGATACCAGCTGCGCTTCTGCAGATCTTACATCCGGACGCTTGCTGATCAGGTCTGCAGGTACACCGGCAGACAGCTGATCCCACATACGCACCTCTTCCAGCTTACCGCTGCGGGGCAGTGTAGCCGGTAACTGACCAGCCAGGATCCTGAGGGCATTCTCCTGGATGGCGATGCCTTGCTCCAGCTGGGGCACCAGCAGGGCAGCGGTCTGCTGCTGGGAGATAGCCTGCTGAACAGCCAGTTCTGTTACCTCCCCGGCTGTTTTCTGCAAACGCATCATCTGTACGATGGAATCGCTGAGGGATACATTGTATTTGGCAATCTCCAGCTGCTCATCCAGCATGAGCAGGTTATAATAGCTGTTTGCCACATCAGCTACCAGCTGTGTTTGTACGGCGCGGGCGCCTTCAAAGCTGTTCAGGTAATCGGCCAGGGCCGCTTCCTTCTGGCGTTTGATCTTACCCCACACGTCTATTTCCCAGGAAAGGTTGGCTATCAGGTTATAATCTTCGATGTGATCAGTTTTCAGGAAGCTGCTAAGGCTGATTCCGTTCAAACTGTTCTTGGAAGGATAGCTGGTGCTGGCTTTGGCCTGGATATCCAGGGTAGGCAGCCAGCCCATTTTGGCCTGCTTAACGTATGCCTGCGCACTTTCGATATTCTTCAATGCGATCTGCAGGTCGTAATTGCCTTTAAGGGTAGTATCGATCAACGACACCAATACGGGGTCTTTGAAAAACTGCCTCCATTCCACACCTGCAATACTACTGTCTGAAGGGACCTGGCCTGTGCTGTTGAATTGTCCCGGCAGGGCCAGGGCGGGCCGTTCATAATTACGACCCACCCGGCAGGCTGCCAGCACTACAACTATCAGAAAAATTATTGGTATGAAAAGTCTCTTTTGCATGTACAACATGAATTTTGTTTACTTATACAGTTTCTTCTTCCATCTCTTCCTCGTAGACCCTCAAGCCTGCACGGCCGGTTATTCTTTCCTGTACGTATTGGAAAACAACGTACAGCACAGGAATAATGAACACACCCAGTATTACACCCGTCAACATACCACCGATGGCGCTGTAGCCTATGGAGTGGTTACCAACGGCAGATCCTTTCTTCACAAATACCAGGGGAATCAGACCTACGATAAAGGCGAATGAAGTCATCAGGATCGGGCGAAGCCTTGCTCTTGATCCCGCCAGGGCCGATTCAAGCAGGCCCATACCGTTCCTTCGCCGTTGTACGGCAAACTCCACGATCAGGATCGCGTTCTTCGCCAACAAGCCTATCAACATGATCATACCAATCTGCACATAGATGTTGTTGTCCAAACCCGCAAAACCGATGAAGGTAAATACACCGAGAATACCTGTTGGAATGGTGAGGATAACGGCCAGCGGCAGTACATAACTTTCGTACTGCGCTGCCAGCAGGAAGTATACGAATATGATACTCAGCATGAAGATGTAGATCTGCTGGTCACCTGCCTTGATCTCTTCGCGGGTGGCGCCTGTCCACTCATATCCGTAACCGTTGGGCAGCGCCTGCTTCGCGGTTTCTTCGATGGCCCTGATGGCGTCACCTGTACTGTAACCCGGTTTGGGTGTACCGTTGATGGTAACTGCATTATACAGGTTGTTACGTGTTACCGTTTCAGGACCGTATACGCGTTTCAGTGAGACCATTGTTTTTACAGGCACCATCTCATTCTGGGCATTCTTCACATAAATACCATCCAGTGAATGGATATCGTTACGATAGGGCACATCTGCCTGTGCTACTACGCGATAGTATTTACCAAAGCGGTTGAAATCCGAAACATAGCTGCTACCGTAGTAGATCTGCAGGGTCTGCAGCAGCTCAGTGATAGATACGCCTAACTGTTTAGCTTTAAAATTATCCACTTCCACCCTGTATTGCGGGTTACCTGCGGAGAAGGTGGTAAAGGCGGCGCCGATCTCTTTTCGCTGCATCAGTGCCCCGATAAAGCCCCATGCATTCTGGCCCAGCTGGTCCAGCGGACGGCCCAGCCTGTCCTGCAGCATGAACTCAAAACCACTCACGTTACCAAAACCCTGTACGGTGGGGAAGGTGAAGAAGAAAGCGCTTGCGTCTTTCAGCTGGCTTGCCGGACCGTACATCATGCCGGTGATCTGGTCAATATTGTTTACCTGACCTCTTTCACCGATGTCTTTCAGGCGTATAAAACCTGCAGCATAAGGAGAGGCGGCGGCATTACTGATGAAGTTAAAACCATCTACCGTCCATGTGTGCCGTACAGCGGGGTTCTGGCGAAGCATACCGTCCAGCGTTTCTGTAGACTTATGCGTTCTGTCCAGTGAGCTACCCGGAGGCGTGTTCAGCGCATACAATACGAAGCTCTGGTCTTCCGTCGGAATAAATCCTGTAGGCGCTCTGCGGGCCAATATAAAGGCAGCGATGGTTATAATTACCAGCATGCCGATAGACAGCCATTTATGGCGGATCAGGAAGCCAAGGCTTTTGATATACCGATGCGTCATAGACTGGAAACCGGCGTTGAAGGCGTTAAAGAAACGGCTTCCAAAACCTGTTTTCCTGCCATGCTCGTGGCCGTTGTCGTCGCCATGCTCGGCCTTTAAGAACAGCGCACACAAAGCGGGGCTCAGTGTCAGGGCGTTGATCGCCGAGATCATGATCGCAATGGCCAGCGTAAAGGCGAACTGCCGGTAGAATACACCTGCAGGGCCCTGCATGAAACCAACCGGGATGAACACAGCCATCATCACCAGGGTGATAGACACGATCGCACCGGATATTTCATCCATTGATTTCAAAGTAGCTTTTCTTGCAGGCCATCGCGTTTGCTCCATTTTGGCATGCACGGCCTCCACCACCACGATCGCATCATCCACCACAATACCGATCGCCAACACCAGGGCGAAGAGGGTAAGCAGGTTGATACTGAAACCAAACAGCTGCAGGAAGAAGAATGTGCCTACAATCGCCACGGGTACGGCTATGGCCGGGATCAGGGTAGAACGGAAATCCTGCAGGAATATGAACACCACAAGGAACACCAGTATAAAGGCGATCACTAGCGTTTCACGCACCTGGTGGATAGAAGCATCCAGGAAGTCCTTGGCGTTGTACATCACCTCCGTCTTCACACCCTTGGGAAGAGAGGCGCTGAACGGCACCAGCAGCTTTTCTATCTGGTCAATGATCTCGCTGGCGTTAGAGCCGGCGGTTTGAATGATAGCAAAACCTGCAGCCGGTTTTCCATCCAGCAGGTTGTTCGCTCCATAGTTCAGTGAGCCGAATTCAATACGCGCCAGGTCTTTCAGGCGCAGCATAGAACCATCACTGTTTGCCTTCACCACTATATTCTCATAGTCCTCATTCAGGTTCAGTTTACCTTTATATTTCAATACGAATTCAAAGGTTTCCTTGCTGCTTTCGCCCAAACGGCCGGGGGCCGCTTCAATGTTCTGATCCCTGATCGCGTTCAGTACATCCTGCGGAGAAAGGTTATTCGCAGCCAGACGGTCAGGTTTTAACCATACACGCATAGAGTAGTCCTTCGCGCCGAAGATCTGCGCCTGTGCTACACCGGGTACACGTTGTATCTGGGGGATCAGGTTGATCTTGATATAGTTTTGCAGAAATTTCTCATCGTATTCCTTCGGATTTTCACTATACAAACCCATGAACATGATGAAACCGTTCTGTACTTTCTGCGTGCTCAGACCAGCTGTTATCACTTCGGTAGGTAACTGGCTGGTGGCTTTAGATACCCTGTTCTGTACGTTTACAGCAGCGATATCAGGATCGGTTCCCTGTTTGAAATAAACAGTCAGCACCATACTACCATCGTTACTGGAGTTGGAGGTCATGTAGGTCATGTTCTCCACCCCGTTCACCGCTTCTTCGATCGGGTTCGCCACAGAGCGGGCCACTACCTCGGCGTTCGCACCGGGGTAGGAAGCCGTCACTGTTACGCTGGGCGGCGCAATATCCGGGAATAAGGTAACCGGTAAGGCGAAATAGGAGATAATGCCCAATAGTAACAGGATGATGGACACTACCGTAGAAAGTACCGGCCTTAATATAAATCTTCTTAACATGATAAGTTCACTTTTTAGATTGTAAGTAAAATCGACTTTCGCATGTTATACTTTATAACAAAGTATAGCCTGCCACTTACAACGGTTTTGACTTGAACAGACTATCGGCTGATACCGGCTGAGGCGTAATTACAGCGCCGTCTCTTAAGCTGCCGGTTCCGGACAGTACGATCTTCTCGCCTGCTTTCAGGCCATCGCTGACAAAGTAATAGTTAGCTGTTTTTCCCGCAACGCTGATAGGCCTGCTGGCTACTTTATTGCTATCGCCTACTGTGTATACGAACACTTTGTCCTGTATTTCAAATGTAGCGTCCTGCGGTACTGTGATGGCGGCAGGAACGTGCTGTGCCAGTCTTACTTTACCGGTGTTGCCGGTACGCAGTATGCCGTCTGCATTAGGGAAAGTAGCACGGAAGCTGATAGCGCCGGTTGTTTTATTGAACTGGCCTTCTACGGTTTCGATCTTTCCTTTCTGGCCAAATGGCGTATTGTCTGCCAGGATCAGCTCAACCGGGGGCGCTTGTTTCAGTTTCTCCTGCAGCGTATTACCAGCGAAGTTGTTTTTAAAAGCAATGAAATCAGGCTCACTCATAGAGAAGTAAGCATATATTTCGCGTACATCAGACAGCAGTGTGAGGGGCTGCGCATCGTTATTGGTTACCAGGGCGCCTATTTTGTAAGGAATCCTGCCAATGTAACCGCTTACGGGTGCAGTCACCAGGGTATAGCCTACGTTGATGCGGGCGCTGCCTGCTGATGCTTTTGCCTGGGCAACGGCAGCTTTTGCAGCTTCCAGGTTGGCTTTGGCTGTTTTCATCTGCACGTCAGATACTACGTTGGCGGCCACCAGTGGCGCCAGGCGATCCACTTCTACCTGTGCGCGTTCCATGTTGGCCTGCGCAGCCAGCTGGTTGGAGCTTGCACTGTTCAGTTGCTCTGCATACAAGCGGGCATCTATTTTAAATAAAGGCTGTCCTGCTTTTACATAAGCGCCTTCATCTACAAATATTTTTTCCAGGTAGCCGGTTACCTGCGGACGCACTTCTACATTCACCTTTCCTTCCAGCGAAGCAGGAAATTCCAGGTAGGTAGTGGCTGGCGCTGATGTAACTGACATAACAGGCAGCTGCGGTACTTGCGGCGGAGGTCCGCCTGCCTGCTTAGATGCACAGCTATATAGAACGACAGCCAGCATCAGGATGCCGGAGATGTAGCCGAGTAGCTTAATTTTGATCATTTTTTTCAATAATAGTTCCATGGTGTTATAGTGTTATATAATTTATAGACGAATGAGCACCTTTTTATAGGACACAATTATCCCTTTTTACTTTGCAGCAATTAAAAAGGCTTAAGTTTCAGTGACAGTTATCGGGTGGTAGTTTTAACAGAAATAGCCAAGAGTATCGTAAATCCGACATGGCCCGTTAATCCCGTCTGGTGAACTTTATACGGATAAAGGATTGTGTCTGTTACCAGGAAACGGGTATGTGTTTATTAATTCTTCATATAATTATAAATCTTATGCAAAAGTAATAAAGACTGATTGCATTGTTCCTTAACAAATTGCGGTATTAATTGTACTTTTCACGGATACTGCGCTGAAACATGGCAGGTGTGTGCCCGGTATGTTTCTTGAAAAAGCGGTTAAAATAGGCGTCATCCTCGAAGTGCAATTGATAGGCAATCTCCTTTACAGACAGCTCTCCCCAGAACAGCAGCCGCTTGGCTTCCATGATCCTTTTCTCATCGATCACCTGTTTGGCTGTCTTCCCTACGGCAGATTTGATGGTATCGTTCAGATGCCCGGGCGTAACGTGCATCATGTCTGCATAATGGGCCACCTGTGTCTTATCCCGGAAGTGCTGGTCTGACAGTTCATTGAACTGGCGCACCATCCGGTTCTGGGCCGTATCCACCAGCTGCATATAAGCCACATTGTGTTGCGGCAGGCGCGCGCAGGACATGATCAAAGCGTTGAGCAGGTTACGGATAATGCTTTCGCGCAGCGGCCGCACATTACCATGTTCTTTCAGTATCAGCCCCGCAAAATTCATCAGCTCCTGCATCTGGGCTGCCTTTACCGGTATTGCTCTTTTATAGAACACGCAGGCCCAGCAGGTAAGCATTCCCTGTGACTCTGCCAGCAGGAACTCCTTATCGAAATGAATAAACACAGATTCATAAGGCGTTTGCTGTTCTTCATGCTGATGCACCTGGTCGGGCGCAAGCAGCACCACTGCGGGCGCCGTGATAGTATATTTTTCGAAGTCTATATACTGCGTGAACTGGCCAGACAACAACAAGGTGATGGTAAATCCTGTATGACGATGGGGATGCATACTTGCTCCCATCGAATTCGCATTCCGCCCAATGGTAAAACCTTCTATCGCATCTGCATCCTTCTTCGCGAATTCACTGATGTTGTATACGGGTATTAACACATTGTTCTTCATCTCATACGGTTTTTGTGGTTTGTAATGCAGGTGGATCTTTTAAAGGCGGCCTCACCAACGATTTCGATTCGATTCGGATAACAAGTACAGAATACACTCACATAGTACCGCAAATCTAAACCATCCTTCCAGCATTTTTTAGAAATTATTTACTAGATAAGTATTTAGCTAGCTAAGCATATCAGGTCAGGTTTTTCAACACCTGCATCATCAACCGCTTTAACAGTACCCTTTCTTCGGTGGACATATTGGCTACTGTTTCTTTTTCCAGTTCTTCCCACATTTTTTCAGTGATGCTTTCAACCGCCTTCTTCCCCTTTTCGGTTAGGAATACCCTGACGGAGCGCTGATCCGCCATACACCGTTCCTTTTTCACGAAGCCGTTCTTTTCCAGCCGCTCTACGGTCCGGGTGACCGTCACAGCAGACACGCACATACCACAGGTCAGTTCGTTGAGGGTAATGCCCTCCTGCTGATGGATCTGTTGCAGCAACAGCTCCTGGCCGGCGTGCAGATCGAGCGTTGCCAACAGCTCATTCGCCCTGTTGCGGTGGGCTTTGCTGATCCGGGAGATCAGGTAGCTCACCGTTTCGGACACCGGTATCTTATTCATCCGTGCGTTTTTATCTTTTATTATATCCGGATGGACACAATTGACCCCATCCCCACAATCCGGGGATAAAAGTAGAAACAATTAGCTAGCTAAACAAGTTTTTTTTGGAAAATTCCTTAGTTGGCCGTTTCCTTAGGCCTTTCTTTCACTACTACAAGGTCAGCTAATTTGACGTTCATAGGCAGGTTACCTATTTTAACAATGGCTCTTTTATCACGTATCTCCAGGAGCTTACCTACCTGGTTATTACTAAGGATCTTTACCTGGTCGCCTACTTTGGCCTCGCCGCCCACTTCCTGGAACTTATCGTTCACCTTCTTCTCCAGCTTCTCGTTGATCTGCTTTTCGCGTTTGCGGAAAAGCAGGGCTTCGGCCTGTTTCATCACCTTCTGCTTATCATCGGTACGTTTCCATTCGATCAGGATCTGCTTCATTTTGCGCTCCATATCCTTCAGATACTGCAGCTCGTCTTCCCGGATCTTATTCTGCAGCTTCAGCAGCTGGTACTGCTGTTGCTTGCGCTCCTTGTCGGTTAAGATCTCGTATTCCTTTTTCAGGCGTTCGTTCTCCTTAATAAGCTTCTGCACCTCTTTCTCTTTCTGCTCGATCTTCTGCATGTCCTGCTCTGCTTTGTTCAGCAGCTTATCCAGGCGGAAATGGCCTTCGTCTACCAGCTTGCGGGCACGGTTGATCAATGCCGGATCCAGTCCGATACGCTGCGCAATGGAGAAGGTGTAAGAGCTACCGGGTTTACCCACCATGAGCTTGTACATCGGCAGCAGGTTCTCTTCGTCAAAACCCATAGCGCCGTTGATGATGCCCTTTACCTTGTTGGCCATTACCTTGAGGTTGAGGTAATGGGTGGTAACAATACCAAAGGCATGTTTCCTGGCCAGCTCCTCCATGATCACCTCTGCAAAGGCGCCGCCCAGGTTGGGATCGGAACCGCTCCCCAGTTCGTCTATAAAGAACAGGGTTTTGCCGTTGGCCGTTTCCATGAAGTATTTCATATTCTTCAGGTGGGAACTGTAGGTGCTCAGCTCAAACTCGAGCGACTGCGTATCGCCGATATGGATCATCAGCTGGCGGAAAATGCCCAGCTGTGACGTAGGATGTACCGGTACCAGCAGTCCCGCCTGCAGCATCAATTGTATAAGGCCGGCTGTTTTCAGGGTAACGGTCTTACCCCCGGCATTAGGGCCGGAGATCACCAGGATGTGATGATCTTTATTTAAGGTCAGGTTGACCGGTATAGTGGGCTTGTTGTTCCTGCGGTTATACAGGAGCAGCAGCGGATGGTAAGCATCTACCAGGTGCAGCTGGGAATGCGGCGTGATCATGGGATAGTTGCCATCCATATCCAGCGCAAGGCGCGCCTTGGCCCGGATGAAATCATACAATCCCAGTATATCATGATAGCCGCCCAGCAAAGGTGCAAACTGGCTCAGATCTGAGGTGAGCGTTTTCAGGATGCGGTACACTTCCTTCTGCTCCTCCCTTTCAAGAGAGAACACCTCGTTATTGATCTCAATGGTTTCTTCCGGCTCGATGAAGGCGGTTTTGCGGGTATCTGACTCGCCATGCAGGATGCCTTTCACCATGCGTTTATGCTCGGCAAAAATGGCCACTACGCGGCGGGTGTTCAGGAAAGCTTCTTCTATATCCGCCAGGTAGCCCTGCTTATTGAGCTTCTGGAGAATGCGGTCAAATACGCGGCGCAGCTCTGTGCGTTTGCGGAACAGCTGCATACGGATCTTGGCCAGCTCGGGGGTGGCGTTATCACGTACCTGCCCAGATTCATCCAGCACCTCGTCTATCAGTACCGTAATCTTTTTTTCGTAGTGGGTGTGGGCGATCACTTCGTGAAGGCCGGCATATTGTACGCGGCGGTCGCTGTCGAAGAAGCGGAAAATAGCGTGCGTGCTTTCTGCCAGGCGGCGGACCTGCATGAACTGATCTTCTTTCAGGACCGCGCCCTGTATGCTGAGAAGACGCAGCTCACTCTTCAAGTTCAGTACTGCGTCGTTAGGAAAATGTTCTTGTAATAAAACCAGCTGTTTGTACTCATGCGCCTGTTGCAAAGCGGTACGAACGTAATCAATATGGGTATGCAGGCGGAGCTCTTCTGCCATCTGCTTGCCCAGCTCCGTTTTGCAATGCTCCTGTAATAATGCCTGAATCTTGTCAAACTCCAGCTGCACTAAGGCCGAATCGGGAAAATATTTCATGCGTTGTTATATCGTCAAACGTAAAAGAATGTTAAAGTTACTTAACTTGTCAATCCAAAGCATCTCTATTATCGTAATTTGCATATACGGCAATAAACGATCATATGTTAAAATATTCATTATTAAGTTGTTTGATGGCTGTGGCCGTCAGCGCCTGTGCCCAGAACAACCACTCAAACACGGACAAAGTACCCGATGATATGGAAGTGACGAACAACAACCTGCAAAAGGCCACTTTTGGTGGCGGCTGCTTCTGGTGTACGGAAGCACAGTTCCAGTACCTGGACGGTGTGGTGAAAGTAGAATCCGGCTACTCCGGCGGCGCTGTAGCCAACCCTTCTTATGAAGCCGTTTGCACGGGCACTACCGGTCACGCAGAAGTGATACAGGTAACCTACGATACCACAAAGATAACTTACGACGAGCTGCTGGAGGCATTCTGGCAAAGCCATGATCCCACCCAGCTGAACCGCCAGGGTAATGATATCGGTACACAGTACCGCTCTGTTATCTTCTATCATAATGAAGATCAGCACAAAAAGGCGGAGTACTACAAGCAGAAACTGCAGGAATCCGGTGCATTCGACAAACCAATTGTGACGGAGATCTCTCCCTTAAAGAACTTCTATGTGGCGGAGAACTATCACCAGGACTATTATAACCAGAACGGTTCGCAGTCTTACTGCTACTATGTGATACGGCCGAAGCTGGAAAAGTTCAAGAAAGTGTTTAAAGCAAAGCTAAAGCACGAATAAAAAACGTTTGAGGTTTGAAGTTTGAGGTTTGAAGTTCGTGGGAGGTTAGAGGTCCAGATCAAGTGGCCGGTTGAAGGGCAACTTATCCTGAACATCAAACTTCAAACTTCAAACCTCAAACTTCAAACCTTAAACTTCAAACCCTATACGTTTTTTCCCTTTATCTTTTGCCGGTGCGCCTTTCCCCAGCGGATCATCTCCAGGATGATATGGCCGAATGACTTACAGTACTCCGTAGACCTGTATTCCACCTTCATCGGCGAATCTTCATCTTCCACCCTTTGTACCAGCCCGTTCAGTTCCATCTGCTTCAATTCCCTGGACAACATGCGGGTAGTAATGCCCGGGATGCTGCGCTCAATATCGCGGAACCGCGTAGCTCCATTACAGATAGCATTGATAATCGGCAGTTTCCACTTCCCTCCTATTACATAGATCGTGTCCTGTAAAGCCTGCACCTCTTCTGCCTGGTTCCTCGGGTTAGAGAGGATAGAATGCGCACTTTTCATGTTGGTATCATCCGTTATACTGGTTACAAAGTTATACCAAATCAGGCATACCTTCGCTACCGGAAAAAAATAAACAGACCATGAAACAGACAGTATTCATTACAGGCACCAGCTCAGGCTTAGGAAAAACCGCCGCTAAATATTTTGCAGCACTGGGATGGAATGTGGCAGCCACCATGCGTACCCCGGAAAAAGAAACAGAGCTGACCCAATATGATAACATCCGCCTCTTCAAACTCGACGTGACCGACCTGCAGCAGGTGCAGGATGCCAGCAGCCAGGCCATCGCAGCCTTCGGGAAGATAGACGTGGTGATCAACAATGCAGGCATGGGTACCTACGGGCCACTGGAACTGGCCAAAGAAGCAGATATCGACTGGCAGTTTGCCGTAAACGCACGTGGGCCTATTAACGTTATCCGCGCATTTTTGCCGCATTTCAGGGCCAATGGCGGTGGTATGTTCATCAATGTCAGCTCTTTTATGGGGATCACAACGGCAGTACCACAGGGATCGCTGTATAACATGTCAAAATTTGCACTGGAAGGCCTGACAGAAGGCCTGTACTATGAGCTGAAGCCCTTAAACATAGCGCTCCGGCTGATTGAGCCCGGCGGCTCCAGCGGTAACAATTTTCAACAGAATATGCGCTTTAGCGAGCAGCAGGATATCACCGCCTATGATGAACAGATCGCAAAACTCAAACACCTTTTTGCGAATGCCGACCAGCACATAACGGAAACTACCGAAGATATTGCGCAGGTCTTGGCAGACCTGGCCACCGGGAAAAGCAACCGCTTCCGCACCGTCATTGGTCCGGCAGGCAATCACCTGATGGCTATGCGGAACTCCATGCCGATAGAGGAATACCTGGAAAAGGCAGGCGCTCTCTTTGCCTAAGCTGCCAGCTAAACAACTGTACCGGAAACGCACAATACTGTACCGGAAGCGGACATTCAGCAAAATCCAAGTACCTGATAATGAGCCTGAAATAAAATGGCATACTTATTTGACAGGATCAGTACTTTTAGTCTACCGCTATGCTGAAGAACTATTTCAAAGTTGCCCTGCGCAACCTGTGGAAGCACAAATTATTTACATTGATCAATGTAGTAGGCCTGGGTATGGCCATGGCCTTCTGCCTGTTGATCCTGATACAGGTGCAGAGCAGCTTTGAAAAAGACCGTTTTCACCCCTACCCTGACCGTACCTACCGTATTATCGCTGACGTTACCAATAAGGATGATAAAACCTTTGCCCTGGCCACTGTTGCCCTGCCCCTGGCAGAAAAGCTGCGGAACAGCGAAAGCGGCATTGAACGGGTAGCGCGCGTGATAAGGGACTTTAACGGAACATTGAGCAACAGCAAAAAATCATTACCGGTTAGCGGTTTATATGTAGATCCCGACTACTTCAGCATATTTGGGTTCCCGCTGGAAAAAGGGCGGCCCGCCCTTGCACCCTATACCGTGGTGCTCACGCATGAAACAGCAGAACGATATTTCGGCGCAGAAGATCCGGTAGGCAAAACATTAACCCAACGGGAATTAGGCACCTTTACGATTAGCGGCGTGTTTGCTCCATTGAAAGGCAAAAAGACCCACCTGGAATCTGACCTGGTGGTGTCTATGTCTACTTATCCGCTGCTGCACCCCGGGGTTGCCCAGGACGACTGGCTGAACTACAGCGCAGGCACCTATGTGCTGCTGAGTGAGCATACCCGGCCTGAGGCGCTGGACAGGGCGCTGGCCAATGCTGCCAGGGCCAGCAGGCCATACGCTGACCAGAAGGCAGTTAAAGCGTATGCGTTCCGTAAACAACTGGTAAGCCGGATCTCTCCTTCATTTGAGACCATCTACAATAACCCTTATGTAGAGCCTTTTTTCAAAGTACTGGTCAATATCATTATGGCGATAGTGATCGTGTCACTGGCAGGGTTCAACTATGTTAACCTCACGCTTACGCACTCGCTGGGCAGGGCCCGTGAAGTGGGGGTAAGAAAAGTGACTGGCGCAAGGCGCGGGCAACTGGTGATGCAGTTCCTGCTCGAGACGGCGATCATTTCATTGCTGGCATTGGGCGTGGGTTACCTGGGGCTCTTATGCATGCAAACGTTCATCCATGCGGGCTGGCTTACATGGGAAGTACAGCACACCCGGCTGTTGTGGGTATTCTTTGTCGTATTTGCCCTGCTGACCGGTTTAGTAGCAGGCATACTGCCGGCCCGTATCCTGTCTGCCTATAAGCCCATACAAATACTCAGGGGCACGCTGATGCCCGCCAGCTTTGGCAAAATAGGGATCCGGAAAACACTGATCGTGATCCAGTTCGTGGTGTCGCTGGTGTTCATGATCTTCACGGCCACCATGTACAGCCAGTTCAGGTATATGGCAACCGATAATGAAAACTATAACCGCAAAAATATCCTGAACATTGAACTGGCCCCCAATAGTAACTACCGGTTACTGGTAAACGAAATGGCGCGTGAAGCAGGTGTGCAACGCATAGGCATGGCCTCTGCCGCACTCAATCAGGCCGCCGCCAGGATCAAGATCAGCAGCTACGAACAACAGAAAGCAGGGATCGGTTTGCATGATGCGTTCAGATATTCAACAGATGCAAACTTTATCGACAACATGCAGCTGCACTTTGTTGCAGGCGGCAATCTTCCGCCGCTGAGCAGGGATAGCGGCAAAGGCCAATTCGCCGTGATCAACGAGAAAGCCGTGCAAGCACTTGGACTGGGTAATGCGAAGGCCGCCATCGGCAAAACTATTTTAGTGGACAGCAGTGAAATGCTGGTAACAGGAGTAGTAAAGAATTTTAGCTTTATGCAGTACGAATTGCCGGTATCTCCGCTGGTGCTGGACTACGAGCCCCAGGCCTTCCGTCTGCTTTCTTTACAGGTGCAGCCAGGCGTACAGCAAGAAGCCCTGAGCAATGCGCTGGAGCGGATCTGGAAGCGTTTTTACCCTTACGAGCCTTTTAAATATGCCTGGTATGAACAACAGCTCTACGAAAATTACCTCGCAAATGAAGACCTGAAATTATTCTGCACGCTGGTAGCTGTTGTATTTGTGATCGCTGCACTGGGCCTGCTGGGTGTAGTAACTTACAACACCGAAAAACGTACAAAGGAAGTAGGCGTGCGGAAAGTAATGGGCGCCAGCGTGGCGCAGGTCATGGGCCTTTTGTCGTGGAGCTTCTTAAAGCTGATCCTCATCGCAGCTGCCATTGCCATGCCGCTGGGCGCTTTCCTGGGCTCACTGTTCCTGAATATCTTCACGTATCATCCCAGCCTGGGCGCCTGGATCTTCCTGCTGAGCGCCGGCAGCCTGTTCATCACAGGGGTGCTTACCGTCGGCATTCAGACGTACCGCGCTGCCATGGCCAATCCTGCAAAAATACTGCGGGCAGAATAGGGAGCAGCAGATATGCAGCGCGATACAGTTCTCAAAAAAACATCACGCGTTACAACACCTTAAAAATCACCCGCTAAAATCAAGATAAGAACGGGAAAATGCCTATATTATAGCGCGAAACAAGCTGTTACCACCACGTTAAAACTGATCTACTATGCTTGAGCAGTCAACAACCACTGAGAGCATCAACAGCGCTATTGAGGAAAAGACCGTCGAGATCTGTCTACGTAAAGGCCTATTGCATGGCATCAGGTATTATTGGGATCAAAAGCATCAGCAAACCGGCATCAGGTACTCCCTGCGCCTTGCAAAGGCAAATGTGGAAGCATTACTGGCTTCCAGGGGACTGATAGACGCCGTCAGGAAACCACGCACCCAGGGCTGGGTGATCATCGCCATTATACTGTTAAGTATAGCGGTAGCCATTTATCTTTATACGAGGAACCACTAGCGCGGTGCCTTACAACACCGTATCCTATCCGATCTTTACAGAGGTCATGGTCAGCGACCCCATCACCACTTTATCATTGAAGAAAAGCGGCTGATCATTCTTTTCCTGTAACGCCAGCGTATACAGCAGCGGATAATAATGGTCCGGTGTTGGAACGGCCAGCTTAGCCGATTTACCTAGCTTTTCATAATCGATCAATGCAGGGTGATTACCATCGCTGATATGCTTTTTAAAGAGCGTGTTCATCTCGATAGACCAGTCGTATCCGTATTCCGGCTGATCTGCCTTGTCCCACGCCACCATCCTGAGATTATGCACCATGTTACCGCTGCCGATGATCAGCACGCCTTTTCTGCGAAGGGCAGCCAGTTCCTTCGCCAGCTCGTAATGATATTGCGGCGGCTGATGATAGTCTATGCTCAGCTGGAGCACGGGTATATTGGCATTGGGATACATGTGGCGGATGATGGTCCAGGCGCCATGATCCAGGCCCCAATCGTGATCCAGGCCAACGTTTGTTGAAGTGATCAGTTGCTGTGTGGCCTTTGCCAGTTCCGGGGAGCCGGGCGCCGGGTACTGTACATCGTACAATGCCTTGGGAAACCCACCGAAATCATGGATGGTCTTGGGCTGCTCCATCGCTGTAATATGGGTGCCACGGGTCAGCCAGTGGGCAGATACCACCAGTACGGCGGCGGGGGTCGGGATCTCCCTGCCCATCTGCGCCCAGCGGCGGCTGAATTCGTTATCCTCAATGCCATTCATGGGAGAACCATGGCCGATGAATAATACCGGCATCTTGTGGCCCTGTTCGTTCAGCCCCTCGGTAAAATTCCTGAACGATTGTAATGATATCATAGCTGTTACTCCTGTAAGATTTTTTATGAAGTCTTTCCGGTTCAATGCTGTACCTTTAAGTTACTTTTCGTAACTCAAAATTAAATAGTAACCGGCTAATCCCCAAGAGGGCACACCATCACAACCAAGGCACATGGCAGTAACTAAAACTGATAATCAATATCTTGACATAGAGGAGCGGGTCAATAAAATCTTCTCTCCTGATCGTGGGTCTATGCAGTTTTGCCCCGTGAAGGATATATTGGGGCACTTTGCAGACAAATGGTCAATATTTACGATCCTCGCATTAGGCAAGCGGGAGAAGCTACGCTTCAATGAACTGAAGGAAATGGTGGAAGGCATATCTCAACGGATGCTCACCGTCACCTTACGCTCGCTGGAAGAGAACGGGCTGGTGGAAAGAAAGATGTACCAGGAGATCCCGCCCCGGGTAGAGTATTGGTTAACGCCCCTGGGCAGAAGTTTGCTGGAAAAGATATTAGAACTGGCTACCTGGTCCAGTATGAACATGGATGCGATAGTAGCCGCCAGGAAACAATTTGCGAAAAAGAAATGAGTTATTAGTCGTTAGTCGTAAGTCATTAGTCGTTAGTTGTCAGTTGTCAGTTGTCAGTCGTAAGTCATTAGTCATTAGTCGTTAGTCGTAAGTCATTAGTCGTTAGTAGATGGCAATGGGTGTTAAAGAGTAACCACTAACGACTGACAACTGACAACTGACAACTAACGACTAACGACTGACAACTGACAACTAACGACTAACAACTAACCACAGCCTCCCCCATGCTGCTGATTCCGGAAGCAACTGCATGGGAGAGGCTTTGTTATCCCTCCTAATTGTCTTTAGCGGCAAAATCAAGATATTTCTGAACGATACCGGCGATCTGCTGCAGATTAAAAGGCTTGAGCATGTATTCGCTCGCGCCTGCCTCCAGCAGGGGGGCATTGCCTGAAAGATCTTTATCTCCTGTCATGGCAATAAGCGGCGTGTCTTTCAGTAAGGCGCGCAGGGACTGCATTGTTTCAACACCATTCTGATCGGGCAGGTGCACATCCATAAACACCAGGTCAGGTTTTAACAGCCTGGCCAGGCGCAGCGCCTCTGCCGCATGTGTCACTACCGCGATCTGCCGCAGGCCTACTTCATGGAGGTAGTTACAGATCAGGCGCTGGCTCAGCGGGTTGTCTTCCACTACCAGTACTTTACGCCCGCTGTGGATAACGGGGATATGTTCAGGCCGTTTCAGCACCAGTGGCTGCGCCGGCTGTTCATTGCCCGCTTTCATGGGTAAGCGCAGCCATACCATGAACTGGTCTTTGATACACGCTGCCTTGATCGTTCCTCCCAGCATATCCACATATTTGCGCGTGATGGTCAGCCCCAGGCCTGTGTTGCTTTCAGGATGGCCCAGGGTATAAAAGGGCTCGAAGATATTTTGCAGCTGTTCATTGCTGATGGCCGGAGCCTTATTAATAAAGACCATGGTCCATTCATGGCTGCCTTCAAAGCAGTCTATACGGATACGGTTACCCGAGGGACTAAACTTAATCGCATTGTGCAGCAGGTTGCAAACGATCTGCCGTAGCAGCATGATATCCATCTCTATAAAGGCGGGAAAGCTTTGCGCCATATTGCACTGGATCCTCAGCTGCTTTTCAGCCGCCTGATAGTGGTAGGCGCCGATCACTTTCTCCAGCCACGGCCTGATATGCAGCGCTTCCCAATGCGGTTGCCAGGCGCCTTCCGGTTTAGTCAGCTGTAAACCGGCGTCCAGGAAATGTATCATATTACGGGAGGCTTCGCGGATGTTGCGCGCCAGGCGAATGGCCCGCTCCGGTAGCTGAGTCCCCTCCGTCCATTTAGAAAGCAGGGCGCTGTTGCCTGCAATAACGTGGATGCCATTACGTAGTTCATGAAAGGCTTCACGCAGGCACGCCTTTTGTTCAAGACAAGTCTTTTCAATAGCTTCGTGCCGGCGGTTCAGCTCGAGTTGTTCCTGTTCAAGGGTGCGGATAGTTTGCAATAGCAGGTTCCTGCTGCCCAGTTGCCTGAGAAGTTTTAGCATACGATATGGGTTGGTTTAAAAAGTGAATAATGGGATCAATTCATTCGTAAATAGTACTCCAGTTTTTCGTTGTTCGTTTCAATTAAAAGATACGTGGGTAACATGTTACAATCCGGTTATTATACTTTGAAAGCCGCTTTCAATTTGATTTAGCAAATGTAAGTAGCTGTTTTATAAAAAAAGTTGATCTAAATCAACAAATTTGCATTTTGACCATTTTTTTTGAGAATTTTGTACTTTACCACGATGCAACCGAATACTTTTCTGCTGTACGGCGCTTATGGATATACAGGCGAGCTGATTGCCCGCTATGCAACACAATATGGCCTGCAGCCCATCCTGGCCGGCAGGCGGGAAGCAGCTTTAGCGCCGCTGGCTGCCAAACTGAACCTTCCCTATAAAGTAATCGACCTCAATGATGCTCCCGGCCTGGAAGCCGCCCTGCGGGAAGTAAAGATCGTAGTGCATGCAGCAGGGCCTTATGATTTTACGGCCAGACAGATGGTAGACGCATGTTTGCGTACCGGCACCCATTATATTGACCTCAATGGCGACCCGGATATCTTCGAGCAATTGCATAAACGGGACGAGGCAGCAAAAGCAGCCAATATCATGCTGCTGCCTGGCGCCGGTTTTGATGTGGTGCCTACGGACTGCCTTGCACAATTCCTTAAAAAAGCCCTGCCAGACGCGCTGGAACTGAAGCTGGCATTTGCGATACTGGGCAGTGGCCTCTCCCACGGCACTGCTGTAAACTCTATACAAAAAATGGGATTGCCCAGCATGGTGCGGGTAAAGGGCAAGCTGGTACCGGAGCCTTTGGGTAAGCGCGGCATGCAGGTAGACTTTGGCGTAAAAAAGCTGTTTGTGATGAGCCTTCCCTGGGGCGATGTGGCAACGGCCTGGTACAGTACGGGCATTCCTAACATACAATCCTATACGCATGTACCGGTAGCCGCCTGGCAGCTGCTGAAGGCCCAGAACATGTTCAACTGGCTATTGCGTAAACCTGCAGTCCGCAACTTCGTGAAACGGCAGATAGACCGGCGTGCGCCCGGCCCTGATGACAATACCCGTAACCAGGCGGTGAGCCTTATCTGGGGACAGGTAACCAATGCCAAAGGACAGCAGGTGACAGCCCGCATGCGTACCCCCGAAGCCTATGATGTTACGGCTTATACGGTGCTGCTGATCACGCAAAAAGTATTGGCGGGCAATTTTAAGACCGGGTACCACACCCCTTCCACCGCATATGGAGAAAACCTGATAATGGAGATCCCCGGCGTGCACCGGGAGCTGGTGTAAGGCCGCATTATTGCACTTACATCCCCGGATAAAGTAACGATATAGTAACGATATAGTAACGATATAGTATCTCTTATAAGAGTTACTATATCGATATATGACCGGTATATAATTGACATGAAATATATCCATGCTTTTGCTATCTTCACTACCTACCCTTTTGATACAAAGCAACCGGTCTAAGCATCATCCATTTTAAAACCACGTAAAACAGTAACACATGACACTTATTTCCCGCAGAGACGTCTTAAAGACGCTGGCCCTTGGCGGCGGCGCTATTATGCTTTCTCCTGGTTCCCTCTTATCTGCTGCCCGGCCACGGAAAGATCGCCTGGGAGTTGCCCTGGTAGGGCTGGGTTATTACAGTACCGATTTGCTGGCCCCTGCCCTGCAGCAAACCAAACACTGTTACCTGGCCGGGATCGTGACCGGCACGCCCTCCAAAGCAGAGGCCTGGAAAAAGAAGTACAACATCCCTGACAAAAATATCTATAATTACCAGAACTTCGACCAGATCGCCAACAACCCGGACATTGACGTAGTATATGTAGTACTGCCGCCCTCTATGCATAAAGAATACAGCGTACGGGCAGCCAATGCAGGCAAGCACGTATGGTGCGAAAAACCAATGGCCATGACCGCCCGGGAATGCCAGGAAATGATAGATGCCTGCCGCAAGAACAAAAGATCGCTCGCCATAGGCTACAGGCTGCATCATGAGCCGAATACGCAGGAATACCGCCGAATTGTCAGCAAGCATTTGCTGGGCAAGGTAAAGCAGGTAGACTGCGCCGCCGGGTACCGCGATAACCGTACTAACCACTGGAAGCAGCAAAAGGCCATGGGTGGCGGCGTGCTCTATGATATGGGCGTATACGCCATACAAGGTGCAAGACTGGGCAGCGGCATGGAGCCGGTAGCCATCGTATCTGCCAAGACCTCTACCACCCGGCCCGAGATCTACAAGAATGGATTGGATGAAACCACGGTGGCCACCCTTGAATTTCCCGGAGGCGTGCTGGCCAATATCAAAACCAGCTTTGGAGAGAACGTTAATTTCATGGACATTACCTGTGAAAAAGGCGTGATCAAACTGGCCCCCTACTCTGCCTATAACGGCGTAAAAGGAAGCAGTCCGCTGGGCGAGATCAACCACCCCTACGAAGTACCTTTCCAGCAGGCCAAGCAGATGGACGACAATTCCCTGTCCATTATGGAAGGCAAGCCCATGCTGGTGCCTGGCGAGGAAGGACTGAGAGACATCCGCATTGTAGAGGCGATCTATAAATGCGCGGCCAGCGGACAACGGGTAAACCTATAAATGCTTTTTCCGGAAATATAAATAAAGGGGAATTCCCAGCGCGGTGATCAGCAGTCCCAACAGGGAGTTGATCACCGCTGTTTTTCCGGCTGCATACAGGCTGATATCATTCCAGATGGTGCTGATCACATAAAAGGCTGCAAAGGCAATAAACAGCAAGGGCACTGCCGGATAGCCCCATGTTTTATACGGCCGTGGATGATCCGGCAGCTTACGCCGCAAGACAAGGAGGCCCACAGCGCCCAGCAGGTAAGCCACCCAGGCCACAAAGGTGAACATATCCGCCAGCATGTCGAAAGAGCCGCTAAAGATAAGAATGGAAGACCAGATGCCGTGCAGCCAGAGGGCATTACCGGGCGTCTGAAAACGCGGATGCGCTTTGCCCGTCCAGCGAAAGAAAAGGCCATCATTGCCCATGGCATAGGTAACCCTTGATATGGCCATGGTATTGCCGTTCACCGCGCCAAAAGTACAGATCACGATCAAAGCGGCCACAATGGCGCTGCCCGTACCGCCCAGGGCTACTGCAATGGCATCTGCGGCCACCAGCTGAGCGCCCGCCATGGCATCTATCGGCAGGGCATAGAGATAAGCCTGGTTGACCAGGAGGTATACGGCAATACAAATGAAAAGTCCGGTAACCAGACTGCGTGGAATAGTGCGCTGCGGCGACCTGATCTCCCCGGCGATAAAGGTCACATTGATCCATCCGTCGTAGGCCATGAATGCCCCTGTAAGGGCAGTAATGATCCCTCCCAGCAGGCTCCACCCTTCTTTGGCATTGGCGCCGGGCGTAATGAAATGCGCAGCGTTACCCTGGCCCGAGTAAAAGATACCGATGACCAGTATAGCGATCACCGCCACCTTAACAAAAGTAGACAGCACCTGTAAAGTGCTGCTGGCCTTTAAGCTCAGGTAATTGAGAAAGGTAAGGCCCAGCACCAGCAGGATAGCAAGGGCTTTTACACCCAGCTGCTGCAGGGGATAAAGATTGCCCAGGTAAGGAATGTGTATTACCCAGGACTGTTCTGCGGCCGCAGGCAGGCGTGGCAGGTGCAGAAAATAATCCGCATACTGGGCGCAAACGAAAGAGATCGCTGAAACAGAGGCCGAGTTAATCACCGCAAAGGCTGCCCAGCCATACAGGAAGGCCACAAAATCGCCGAACATAAAACGGAAGTACACATAGATCCCGCCTGTCTCCGGCAGCATGGCCCCTATCTCTGCAAAGATCAAAGCGCCGAAGAGGGAGAAGAGCCCGGCAATGACCCATACAAGGGCCAGCCATATGGGCCAGCCCACCTGTAAGGCCATGGTGGCCGGCTTCATAAAGATACCGGAGCCGATAATGCTGCCTATAACCACGCAGGTAGCGGCACGAAAACCGATGGTATGGCGTAGCGTTGGGGTGGCAGGCATTGTTAATGTGTTGCTTCCATGAACGATGATATGATGCGGTGAAAATGATGCGTGCCCTGTTCTCTTGTTACGGAATATCGTCCGTGTTGGTAAAAGCGGGAACGTACGCCCTGCTGTACGGCTTCTACTACGGCTTCATCTTCCAGCTCTACCGTGTCAAGATCAGCGCCGGCGCCTTTGTGCAACAGGTGATCTTTCCAGACGTAGGTAAGGAAAGACACTTTGCATTGGTGGATAGATACCGGCTTGACAATGTTGATGCTTAAACCCCAGGGGTAGAAATTAAACATCATGTTGGGGAAAACGAAGAAATAATAGGCCGCTACTTTCCTGCCATCATCCGGCGAGGAAGGCGGCGGATCAAAGCAGTCCTCTTCGTCTTTAGCGATACCAAGCTGCAGGTTGGAATACTTAAAAAGCTCCGTAGTGTAATTACCGAAATCTATCACGGCATTGAGGCCCGCATGTACGAAGGGAATATGAAAGCCTTCGAGGTAGTTTTCACAGTAGAGCGCCCAGTGGGCGTTGACGTGATAGTCGCGCGAAAGATCCGGACGAAAGCGGAACTCATCCAGGGGCAGCCATCCTACACGATCAATCATATCCTGCAGGTACGGCGTGTAGCTGGAACCGGGGGCCGGCGATGCGAAAAGCAGCGGGCCCCATTGAAAGAGGGGCAGTGATACCAGGTTGTCATCCCCGGAGGGAAAGTCTTTTACTTCCTTAAACTCGGGCATGGAATGAAAACCGCCATCCAGGCCGAACATACGCCCATGGTAACGGCAGCGCAGGTGGTTCAGCGTGCAGGGCTCGTGCACTACAATGGTGCCGCGGTGCGTGCATACGTTACTGAGACAGCGGATGCGCTGATCTTTATCTTTAGTAAGCAGCAGCGGCTCATCGAGATAGTTTTCCAGGAGGGTGAAAGGATGGCACTGACCTGGCGCCTCTACCTGGGCAGCATCCCCGATCAACTGCCACGAGGGAACGAAGATCTTTTCCTTTGCCGATTCGTATATAGCCGGGTCTGTGTAGAAAGCGGTGTGAAGGGTTTTGGCACGGCTGATATCCGGATCGACAGAGAAACGTGGCATAAAGAGCGCTTTTACTGAAGATAAGGATTATCTGTGGATCTTCCTTTCTTAAGCCCATAAGGGAAGACGTGATTTCATAATAAGAGGAAGATCTGGTATAAGGAATGCTTTAAGATACCAAATCTTCCTGATGTTTTACATGTATATCACATCACGTACTTCTACATTGCCGCCCCTTGTCAGGATAGGGCATTGGCGGGCTATTTCGGAAGCTTCGTCCAGCGACTCAGCGGCTACGATGATAAAACCGCACACGCATTCCTTGCTTTCCGTATAGGGGCCGTCTATTACCACACTGTTCGGTTTGATCTGCCGGCCCTTAGAGCTGAGGCGGTTGCCTTTGTGCGTAAGCTGTTTCTTTTCAGCCAGGCCATCGAGCCATACTTCCCATTTCCTTTCAATTACGCCCATTTCTTCGGGTGTGGGCATTCCCTTAGCGGGATCGTGTCTGAAGATCAGCATGAAATCCTTCATAAATAAGTAGTTTTTAGGCGTTAAAAACCTAATGACGGGTAAGTGTTCATCAGTAGGACAAATCAAGCATAAAATTTTTAAAATTTAACCGCTATACGGATAATTTAAAACCAGGGTGATTAGGAAAAAAGGAAGGCAAGGGCCATATTTGGGATAGATCCTGCTTATCCCTCCAGCCTTAAAGATACGTTTTCCATCATGTAAGGGTTTATTTTCATAAGGGTTACTTTTGATCAAATAACAAATAGGAGTACGTTTACGAGGCGACCGTTATTGAGCGGTCGCTATCCTTATTTGGCTCCCGCGACTTAAAACTGGCACGCAATTTTGTTGTGTTTGTATAAACAGCATGATTGTGGCTGGCACTACACAAAATATCAGCGCAGGCATTCTCCGTAAGGCTCCCAAGAGCCCGTTTCCAGATACTTTTATTCCCATGCTGGCCACCCTGGCCGATAAACCTTTTGACCATGCCGGATGGCTGTACGAGATCAAATGGGACGGCTACCGGGCCCTGGCATTCATGAACAAGCGCTCCACGGAATTAAGATCCAGGAATAACAAATCTTTCAATGAGCAATTCTACCCGGTATACGATGCGGTAAAGGCATGGAAGCTGCAGGCGGTGCTGGACGGGGAGATTGCGGTGATCAATGCTTCCGGGCAATCCGACTTCAGCCAGCTGCAGCAATGGCGGAGCGAGGCGGATGGCAGCCTGGTCTATTATGTGTTTGACATCCTCTGGCTGAACGGCCACGACCTCAGCGGGCTGCCCTTATCAACACGCCGGGCCATCCTGGAAGAGCAGATGCGTACCGTACCGGGAGACATTATACGCCTCAGCGAGAGCTTTGATGCCACAGGCACGGAATTCTTCGATATCGCCAAACAAATGGGACTGGAAGGCATTATTGCCAAGCGGGCCGATAGCCTGTATTATCCCGGCGAGCGCAGCAGGGACTGGCTCAAGATCAAGACCAGCAACCGCCAGGAAGTAGTGATAGGCGGCTATACGAAGAACGAAGGCTCCAGTAAACCTTTCAGCTCGCTGCTGGTAGGCGTTTTCGACAAGGGCAAACTGCAGTATACCGGCAAGATCGGCACCGGTTTTAATACTCAGCTGCAAAAACAGCTGCTGCAAAAGTTCAAGGCACTGGAAGTGAAGAAATCGCCATTTACCATTGTGCCGGATGTTAACAAGCCTTCACGGTTCAGGCCCAATCCGCCCAAGGCGGAGGCTATATGGGTAAAGCCGCAGCTGGTATGCGAAGTGAGCTATCGCGAGATGACCAGCGATGGCGTGATGCGGCATCCTTCTTTTGAAGGCATGCGGGAAGATAAAGGCGCAAAAGAAGTGACGCATGAAAAAAAGGTGCCGGTGAAAGAGGTAATCGGCGGCGGACAGCTGGCTACCGGTAAAAAGATATTAAAGCCGGAAAAACCATCATCCCGTAAAACCTTTTTGAATCCTTCTGAGGAAACGCAGGTAAGAGAGATCGGCGGCCATGCACTGAAATTCACGAACCTGAGCAAGGTGTTCTGGCCAAAGGAAAAGATCAGCAAACGGGATATGCTGAACTACTATTACCAGGTGGCGCCGTATATGCTGCCCTATATGAAAGACCGGCCACAATCGCTGAATCGTCATCCCAACGGCATTAACGGGAAGAGCTTTTACCAGAAGGATGTGACAGGCAAGGTGCCGGACTGGATCGAGCTTTTTCCCTATCACAGCGATGCGGATAACAGGGATAAAAACTTCCTGGTATGCAGCAATGAAGCCAGTCTGCTCTACATCGCCTCCCTGGGAGCTATCGAAATGAATCCCTGGAGCAGCCGGATACAACAACCGGATAACCCCGACTGGTGCATGATAGACCTGGACCCCGATAAAAATACTTTTGAACAGGTGATACAGGCTGCGCAGGTCACCAAACAGGTACTGGATGCTGCCGATGTACCTTCCTGCTGTAAAACATCAGGATCTACCGGACTCCATATCTACATTCCGCTGGGCGCAAAATATACGTATGAACAGTCAAAAGAATTTGCCCGCCTGATCGTGAAGCTGGTGCATAAAGAGCTCCCCGGCTTTACCACCATCGAGCGCAAGACCGCTAACCGGCAAAGAAAGATGTACCTCGACTTTTTACAGAACCGGCCGCAGGCAACGATCGCAGCCCCCTACTCTCTCCGTCCGAAACCTGGCGCTACCGTATCGATGCCGTTGCATTGGGAGGAGGTAAAGAAAGGCCTGCAAATGAAAGATTTCCACCTTAAAAATGCGATAGCGCGCATTACCCGGGAAGGCGATCTTTTTAAGCCTGTATTGGGTAAAGGCATCAACATGCAAAAGGCATTAAAAAAGCTGGAAAGCTTCTATTTTTAAATTTCTCTCCGCATATTTGTATACGCCTTAACCCAATTTAACGACCGGTAAATAATCTAACTGTGGCATAGCCAACCAAAAGTTTTAATCATGATCCAATTGCAAAAACGCATACCGGCGCTAACGCTGGGTATTGCGATAGCCTGTTCAGCCGTATTTCCCTCCTGCAGTAAAGTTGAATCTCAAGCCGATGATCATCTGCTTCTTTTACAGGAAGATTTTAATAATGCCGATCATGCGGTATGGAATACGGGTGATAAGGGCAATGTTGTTACTTCCATTAAAGACGGATGGTTTGTGCTGAGTTATACATCTCCGGAAATGGGCACCTATAGTATGTGGTCTGACAACAAACTTTTTCCCGCTGATCATAAGACGGGGAGTGTAGAGATCCTCTTCCGCCATACTGCCGGGCATGCGTATGATAAGGCAGGACTGGTGTTCTGGGTGATGAATGATGAGAACTATGTAGTTTTTACAATAGGCGAAAAAGAGTACAGGATCTTCCAGGTGGTGAGCGGACAAGCAACGAACCTGGTGAACTGGACAACATCAGCGGCGATCAAAGGGAAGCTGAATGAGGACAATAAATTGAAAGTGAAATTGACGGAGGAGAAGCTGTTGTTTTATATTAACGATCTGAAGGTAATTGAAATCATGAAAGGAGCCGCGGCAACGCTGGATAGGATAGGGTTCCAGATGAGTAAGGCCTCAACGGAAGTGAAGAATAGTACGTTTATGGTGGATTATGTGAAGGTGATGAAGGAGTAGCGCATTATTTTACCTTCAGCGTTTGTGCAATCTTTTTGATCTGTGCAACCAGCTCGGGATGTTTATCGAACACGTTGCCCACAAGCACTACAGCTGCTTTATTGTTGCCTGTAACCACCTGGTAGGTAGTAACCGTTTTACCTTCAAAGCTCCCAACAAATGTTAGTTCATGCGCGTATCTGCCGTTAATGGTAATAGCGCGTTCATTATGGTTCAGGATCTTTATTTTGCTGGTTTTATAACGGTCTAACATTTTTAGCGCATGTTCTTTTAAAGCAGCGCCATCTTTCATTGGGGGCAAGGTCTGTACCAGTATCTGGTTTTGATAGGGATTGTTGGGATCGCTCTTCCCGCCTACTGTGTAGAAATACATTTGAGACATCGTTCCTGCGTATTGAAAGCTGGTGTTGGAAACATCCAGTGAGTAGTCGGCCAACGGGCTTGCATCCGGCATTTTGTTTTCATCTACATACAGGGATAAAAGCGCTTTCAGGATCTCGTCCCGGGAGGTTTCATCATTGGCAGGCAGCTGGCCGGTGGCCATTACAGCGAAATCTTTGTTACCGAAGGTCAGTATGAGCTGTTCAATACTCGAGGCGGGAGAACCGGCATAATAGAGTAACGCGTTATAGCTCCCGAATTTGAATTCCTTCCTGTAATACATGGGAGGAAGTTTACCACTCCTGATCGCATCATCGTATTCTTTTATGATATCGGTTTTCCGGACATCAAAATTTACAGACTGGCTTTCGAACACCTGGAAATAGGTGTTCTTATTTTTCTGAAATCTTGCTGATTGCTGCTGCAGCTGGTAGCCTCTGGGCTTAACAACGGATACCCTTGTGCCGGGGATTTGTACATGCGTACTTTGCTTAACCACCTGTACACGGTTGGGGATATACAGTTCTTTTTTTGTTTGTGCGGGACAGCAAACAAATGCAAAACAATATCCGATGAGCAGTGTAAGGTATTTCATAGCCGGCAAAGTTAGGTATTCGGGCCACCATCACGGGCATAAAAAATCCGTTTTGTATTAAAAGTTATCCCTCCGGTATAAAAGATTTTAACGGAAGGCGCCCCACTTTTGTATCAGCAAGATACTTGATATCCATGAACAATGATATTCTATTCGAAAGGGTTTGCTGCGGAAGAGTTTTGAAAGACGCAAGCTTTCATGTAGAGGGAAATAGTGTGGTGGCCCTGGCGGGCGATGCGGACTATTGTAAGGCAGTGATGGAGCTGATAGCAGGTAAACGCGAACCGGAAGGCGGGTATATACGTATAGGCGGTAAGGATCCTTGTTTATACGATGGCCTGGTGTATGCTGTGGAGGGTTTTCAGGAAGGAACTATTTATCAGCATATTGCAGGTCGCCAGACCGGGATAACGGAAATGAAAGTGCTGGAGGCCGCAGCAGCGGCGATGGTACTGGATTTTGCCTGGGAGATGCGGGATGGAATGAATCTCCCTTGCGAAGGGCTGACAGCCGGGCAAAGGCTGTGTGTTGGGATCGCCAGGGCGATGCTGGAAGAAGCCCCGGTGGTGCTGGTAGAGGGAATGAGTGAGGAGGATGGTGTATGGGAGGCGCTAAGAGAGCTGGCAAAAGTCAAGATCGTTGTAGTAGCCGGAAATGGTGTGCAGGTAAAAGACCTGTCAGATGTTATAGTGGTAAAGTACTAACCGCAATAGTAAGAAACTAAATTTATTAGCATTTTCTTATCTTTGCACTATGACACTGTTTGACGAGACGGCCTTGTTTGACGAGGGAAAGAAGCGGTTTACGGATTTCCATCTTCCGGATGCGGATCTGCGCTTATGGGAGCAGTTTTTCAGTAAAGCAGCAGCTGATAAGTACTATAAAACCTTGAAAGACAATACTCCCTGGCAGCAGCGGGTGCGGAAAATGTATGACCGTGTGTTGCCGGATCCCCGGCTGACCGCTTTTTATGGCGGACAGACGGGCCTTCCCTGGACGCCCACCTTACTTGAAATAAAAGAGCAGGTGGAAGCGGAGTGCGGTATTGTTTTCGACCGTGTGCTGCTCAATTATTACCGGGATGGAAATGATTCTGTGTCCTGGCACAGTGACACGCTTCCCTCGGATGGCAGACATCATGAAATAGGCTCAGTAAGTTTTGGTGAAACGCGTGTTTTCAAAGTGCGGCATAAGACAGATAAACACGGCCCCCGGCTGGATATCCCGCTCACGCATGGAAGTTTTCTTTTGATGGGGGCCAGCATGCAGGATCATTACGAACATCATATCCCTAAAACAACCCGGGAGGCCGCCGGAAGGATCAATTTAACGTTCCGGATATCCGACCTGTCAAAGCCTGTTTATCTCACGAAAATAAGTTAGAGCGGCTTACAGGCGTACCCGCAGCAGCTCCTCTCCCAGCTCATGCAGCCCTTTTAAAATACGCTGCTTCTGTTTATCGGAGGCAAAGGTAAGGCCTGACTTATACTGTCTTAACAGGGATGGATTGAAGCCAATGCGTTTGGCGAGATTGGTGACATCGAGCATACCGAAATGCTCGAAGAGGCTGACCATATCGTATTTGTAGATGAAGTCAAGGTGACCATTGTTGAGCCAGGGCTCAGGACTGGTTTTATGGCTGGCATGCACTTCCAGCACAGCATGAACGGCATCATGGAGATCTTTCTTAGCCTGCTGCACGTTGACACCATAGCCGGTAATACCGGGGAGCGCCTCAGAATAGGCGCTAAAGCCGGTGGAAGATGCTTCAATGATAACAGTTACTTTTTTGTTCTTCATGCATAATAAATATAACATTAATGTTATCATTAACCAAAAGTAATTATAACAGGGGTGTTATTTTTCAATAGGGCTATGAAGGTAAAATATTGAGGATTAGCAAAGGTTAATTTGTGGTTAATGACAATGTTACAGCTGTATTAAGAGGGTAGCCGGCCTATAATGCTTTTTTCAGCTGATTGGGAGAGATCCCATATTTCTTTTTAAAGGCGTAGGAAAAATGGGACAGGTCTTCAAAGCCTACCTCAAGGTAGACGTTTGAAGGTGACTGTCCCTTTTTTCTATGAGAAAATAAGCTTCTTCCAGCCTTTTATCCAGCAGCCAGCGCCCGGGCGAGGTATTGAAGACCTTCTGAAAATCGCGTTTGAATGAAGTGAGGCTGCGACCGGTGAGATAGCTAAACCGCTGCATGCTGACGTTGAACCGGAAGTGGCGGTTCATGAAGGCTTCAAGATCGATCTTGCCGGGATCACTGAAATCGAATAGCACGTTTTTAAGCCAGGGATCGGTTTTGAGGAGGATGAGCAGCATCTCCTTTCGTTTTAAAAGCAGCAACTGCTCATATGCCTCGCCGCTGAGGCTGAGATAAGGCTTTAAGGAAGCAATGAATGCAGCGAAAGAAGGATCGGGAGTGAGCCTGGTGACAACGTTCTTGTTCAGCACTGTGTCGGCACTAATGCCGTATTCTTTGCTAAAGCTCTTCAGAAAGTCCTGGTCAAAGAAAAAGTGCACTGTTTTGAACGCGTCGTTCTCCGCTGCGCTTTTGGTGTATTTGATCAAATGGTTCCTGGTGATAAAGCAGTAGTCGCCCGGCTGCATACTATACACCTGCTGACCGTCATAGGCGGTCAGGTTGCCGGATACCATGTAAAAGAAGAGATGGTCCGGAACAAACTGTTCGCTGGAAATATCAGCTGTATAGTGGCAGGAAGCGGGGCTCCCGAATGTGTCTGTCATATCTGCTTAGTGCATGAATTGCAAATATCCGCTTTTTATAGCGTCCAGGTATTGCTGGTCGGGCAGGGTGAGGCGGGCCTGGATACGTTGGAGGAAGTCGTCATTACCAACAACGTAGCGCAGCGTGTCTGTACCGTCGGTAGCCGCTTCATAGATAACGTCAGCTACTTCTTCAGCGGTTTTCAGCTGCATGCCTCTCATGGAGTCGAACAGTTTGCCGGCGGCAGTAACAAAATCGTCATAGTCTGCTATCGGCTTGCCGGCGGCAGCTCTTTCCCCGCTTACCTTCATGAAGTTGGTGGTGGTGCCACCAGGTTCTACGATCTTCACGCTGATATTAAGCGCAGACAGCTCGAATGAAAGCGCCTCTGAGAAGCCTTCCAGCGCGAACTTTGAAGCACAGTAAAGAGAGATCATGGGCAAGGTGAAACGACCGGCGCCAGAGCTGATATTGATAATTGAACCCGCTTTCCTTTCGCGGAAATGCGGCAGGATGGCCCGGATGGTATCCATTACCCCGATAACGTTGACTTCAAACTGGGCGAGGGTTTGTTCCCGCGGAGTGGATTCGAAGATGCCGAATTCACCGTATCCCGCATTGTTGACCAGGACGTCGATGGTCCCGAATTTTGCGATGCCGGCTTGTATGGCGGAGGCGATGGTTTCCGGCTGCTGCACGTCGAGTTGCGTAACAAAGATGTTACTGTGATTGGTGAGATCCTGTTCTTTAGCCGGCTGGCGCATGGTGGCAATCACGTTCCAGCCTTTTTCGGAGAAGAGCTGTGCGGTGGCTTTGCCAATACCGGAAGAGGCTCCGGTGATAAGAATCGTTTTACTCATTGTATCGTTTTTAGTGATACAAAGGTCGGGTGGAGATGGGGATGGAAGCTTTGTTGACGAGACCAGATTTTGTTTGTTGGAAAGATCAGGCGGGCAGCCGGGCTATTGACATACAACCATTTACAAATATTCTGGCAAAATTTAACGGGGCGATATAATTTTGCCCGCTGATTTATGGAAAAGATGTTGAAAAAGCGCTTCCGGAAAGCGCGGTATATTCTGTACAAAGAGACGATGATAGATGCACGGGAGCATATCTGGACCTTTATCGGCTCGTTTGTAGGCATTGGATTGATCGGGTTTCTCAATAGCAAATATTTTACGGCCTATGATAACCTTTTCCTGATCGGATCTTTCGGGGCATCTTCTGTATTGATCTATGGGATTATTAACAGTCCGCTGGCGCAGCCCAGGAACCTGATCGGCGGACACGTGATCTGTGCGCTGGTGGGGGTTACCTGTCACAAACTGGTGCCTGACCTGTTGTGGCTGAGCGCCGCGCTGTCTGTAGCCTGGGCGATCGTGCTGATGCAGGTAACGAAGACCTTGCACCCGCCAGGCGGGGCAACGGCGCTGATCGCGAATATCGGATCGCCGAAGATACAGGCGCTGGGATATTTTTATGTAATAAGCCCGGTGTTGACGGGGGTGTTGATATTGTTCCTGGTGGCCCTGGTGTTTAATAATGTGACGCCGCACAGGAAGTACCCGAGGAACAGGGAGTGGTATAAGGTGTGGCAGAGGAGTTATGGGAGGAGGAAATGATTGGCCAATCAAGTAACTTTGGGTATATAACTTACTACAATGGACACAAGAGCAACTATCCCGCCGGGCGCCAGTTTTTATCCCATGATCATGGAGCTTTATGAGAAAAAGCAACTGGCAGCCATTCTTTATGAGGACAATGGGGTTACACGGGCTAACGGATTGATTGAAAGCGTGTTTGAACGCGATGGACAGCGATGGTTCAGACTGGAAGATCAGACAGAGATCAGGTTAGATAAGCTATATGCAGTGAACGGCCTGTTTTCTTCCGATTATTCAGAATGCTGAGGCTGAAAAAGATGAGCGAAATAAGTAGCACACCGCAACAGTGTGCTACCGGGATGTCTCATTATCTTCTATTCAGATCCGTTATCAACAAGGGGTTTGTTACCTTCAACTCCTCTATCAGCTGTTGCACATTTTCAGTGGTTGGCTGCTGAAGGATCCTTTCTACTTCTGCGCTGGTGATCCCTACCAGCTGGCCAAAAGGATGAAACGGTATAGCGGATGCATTGGATGAATTTTGAGACGCAAAATAGTGAATCCTAATAGTTAGAAAAACTATGCTGCAATATACACGCTCCGCTGCACCTTATTAAACGGTAGGGATCGTACCTCCATCGATCACGTATTCTGTACCGGTCAGGTAGCCGGCTCGCGGTGAAACCAGAAAACCTACCAGCTCCGCTACTTCTTCCGGTTGGGCAGGCCGGCCATAGGGAATGCCGCCTAAGGCATTCATTACGCTTTGTTTGGCCTGTTCTATCGTAATGTTTGAGCTTTCAGCAATGCGCGCCATCATTCTTTCTGCGGAGACGGTCATTATCCAGCCCGGGGAAACGGTCAGCACCCGTATTCCTTTGGGCGCCACTTCGTTGGAAAGGCTTTTGCTGTAATTGATCAACCCGGCTTTTGCGGCTGCATAGGGTAAGGTAGAATCGTATAAGGGCAGCCGGCCCTGGATGGAAGCTATGTGAACAATTACGCCGCTTCCATGTTCGATCATTTGCGGTAAAAATCCCCTGTCCAGTCTTACAGGCGCCAGCAGGTTAGTTTGGATAGTTGTCTCCCAATCCTGGTCTGTAAGTACGGCAAAGCCTCCACCAGGAGTTTCTGAAGCGCCCAGGTTGTTGATGAGGATATCCAGCCTGCCATATACGGATAAAACCGTTTCAACTACTTTTGCTGTTCCTTCCGGGGAGCTGAGATCCGCAGGAATGAAGTGTAATGACTGATCTGTTTCTTCCGGCCTATTGCGTGCAGTAACGATCACGGTTGCACCGGCCTGTAAGAGCCTCGCTGCAATTGCTTTTCCTGCTCCCCGGGTGCCGCCTGTTACCAGTGCTATTTTACCTGACAGTTCGTTGTTGAAATTAAACTCCTGTTTCATCGTTTTAAATTTTAGCACAAAATTCAGCAGTATAAGCAGCAGGAACAAGTACGGATAAAGGAATGGCAGGGGGATAAATTTATCCCTATTGTCCATTTTGGGACATAGGGTTAATTTTGACCATGTACCAGAAGAAAATACCGTTGAATTTAAATTGCGGTCTTGATCTGACCGGCGAAGTGCTATATGGGAAATGGAAGATACGCTTGCTGTGGTTTATCAACGAAGGGTATAAACGTCCGAGTGAACTGCAGCGTAAAATTCCAGATGCGTCGAGACGGGTGTTGAACGTACAGTTGAACGAACTCGAGGAGCATGAATTGGTATCAAAGGTGATATATCCGCAGACACCACCCAAGGTAGAATATAGCCTGACTGATTTCGGGAAGACATTAATGCCTGTTATTGCCGCATTAGGGCAGTGGGGCGACGTGCACGATGAGCGGCTTCGCAGAGTGATCACGAAGGGCGGAAACGGTGAAAAATGATCCGCAACTGCCTATTCTACGAAGTGCCAGCAAACTCCTGCCACATCAATAATATTCACTTCCTTGCCATAAGGCTGCTGGGTTACGTTGCCAATGCGTATACCAAACCGGTCCGAAAGCTTTTTACCGATCACATAATCCCTGAAGGCCTGCACATTCTCAACCCGTACCGTTAACATATAATTCTCGGCAAACCCCGGTTCATCGTAATCCTGCAAAATAAAGCGGCAGCCGTCCTTCTCGAAACCGGCATAGCCATGCGCTTCAAAGCTGATATTGAAGCCCAGTTCCAGGAATAATTGTTTTGATTGCTCAAAGTCGCTTCCTGAAGGGACGAATGGTTGTAAAGAGAGAAATTTCATGTTCTAAATATAAGATTTATTTGAGGGGATTATTTGTCCGTTTCCGGACGTTAAACGCCCAGCCCTGGACAGTTATACAAAAAACTCATACATAAGTGACGTTATTGCATATTGTTCAGATATGGCAATCTTCTTGTGGAAGCAGTTGCATAATAAAAGCGCTATGAGTCATATTGTCATTCCTATTCCCCCACTCCCGGGTAAGCAGGAGATCACCGTAGAGGTAACCATCAACAACCAGAAGCAGCAGCTGCACTACCGGGTGGAGCTGTTTTACTGGGATGAATGTTCCAATCCCATGGGTCATCGGGCAGATTGTATCAGTGAAATGCTGGCGCATCATGATCCGGAGTGGATGGTGTATTATATCGGGGCGCCAACAGAAAAGTTTGTGCCTATTACGTTTGTGAGCAAGGAGAGCAGGAAGCTGTTGCAGACAACGCGCACCTGAATTTTGGATGGCTTGTCTCATTTAGGTATCTTGTACTTTAACCCAAAAATAGCGCCTGGAAAATGAGACAAGGTATCAACCCGTTTATCTTTTTTGCTGCCGTTTTACTGATAACGCTTGTATCCTGCAAACCCCGGAAAGCAATTGAGCTCAAAGCAGCCATTGTTCAGAAAGAGCGTGTTGCCTTTAATATTCTGCTGGATAAGAACGGTCCGGGGCAGCAGAAACTGGTATCGCTTACAAAGGACGACTTTAAAAGCGCATTGGCTTTTTTAAACCAGGAGGAAAAGGCATTCGATCAACTGATCGGAGAGATCGCAGCATTGCCTGCAAACGGCATTAAACAGGGCAATGAATTGAAAACGGCTGCCCTGGATTATTATAACGCGTTGAAAGCATTGCACCTCTTTGACCGCCAGGAAATTGCTCAGCGGGAACTCAGCACACATACTGAAGGTGAGGCATTACGCGCAGCGCAGGACAGCATCCTCTCATTAAGCCGCCGGAAACAGGATATGTTTAACAAAGTATATGAAAAAGAAGGGGGATTTCACCGGGCACTGGAGAAATTCAGCGCTGTTAATGGTATATAAAATCAGTATATTCGTTATAACTTAAACAGGAAATAACGATATTATATGAAGGCATGTGCATTGTTTATTCTACTGCTATTATTCACGGTAGCTGCTTACTCACAAGCTAACATCAACAATTACAAGTATGTGCTTGTACCCGAAAAATACGATTTCCTGAAGGAAGATAACCAGTATGGCCTGAATATTACCACCAAGCTTTTATTGCAGCAGAAAGGATTTACCGCTTTTATGGATGAAGAGGCGCTGCCGGCAGAATTGCTTGCCAATAAATGCAATGCCCTCAGGGCTGAGGTAGTGCAGAAAAAAGGCTTATTTGTTACTAACCTTACCCTGCTGTTGAAAGACTGCCAGGGCAATGTGATCTTCAAAAGCAAAGAGGGTAAAAGCAGGGAGAAAGAGTTTATGGCGGCCTACAACCTGGCCTTAAGAGACGCCTTTACAACCTTGAACGATACAGAGTACAAATATGACGGCACGGTGTTCACGCAATCGCAACAGGCAACGGTGGCAGCTGCGCCATCGACGGCTCCGCCTGCTGCCGCTACGGCTCCTGCTTCCAGCCCGGTAACAACGCCTGCAGCTGCAACCACTACGGAAAGTGCAGGTACGTTATATGCGCAGGCAACTCCCAATGGATATCAGCTGATTGATACTACCCCTAAAAAAGTGCTAACGCTGCTGAAAACTTCCATGCAGGACTATTTTATAGCAGAGGATGGATCCTCGAATGGTGTTGTTTTCAGGAAGAACGGCGAATGGTATTTTGAGTGTTATAAAGATGGAAAGCTGGTATCGCAAAAGCTGCAGATCAAGTTCTGATGTCATCTTATCAGCAATACACTTCGCTGTTGTTGCAAGCGTTGCTGATTGCGATCTTTATAGATAATTACCCGTGTATAGCATTTACGGACCAGATCCAGCTGATCCAAATAAAAAAGTGAAGCCCTTAGACTTCACTTTTTTTTACTACTGGTGAACCGGATTGGATTCGAACCAATGGCCTGCTGCTTAGAAGGCAGCTGCTCTATCCAGCTGAGCTACCGGTCCTTTTAAATAAATCCCTATATTTATCTTTCATTTTGGGAGTGCAAATTTATAAATTTCCATCAATTAATCAAATTTAAACGTTTTTCTAATATTTTAGCCATGGATGTACAAATAGAAGCCAGTTGGAAAGAAGCACTGAAAGAAGAATTTGAAAAATCCTATTTTGGCGAGATCGCCATGTTCCTGAAACATGAAAAAGCCCTGGGTAAAACCATTTACCCTCCCGGCAATCTGATCTTTAACGCATTCAATACTACCCCATTTGATAAAGTGAAAGTAGTCATCCTCGGACAAGACCCCTACCACGGCCCCAAACAGGCACATGGACTATGCTTTTCCGTACAGGACGATGTACCGCCGCCTCCCTCGCTGATCAATATCTTTAAAGAACTGAAATCCGATCTGGGCCTTCCGACACCTAACAATGGCAACCTTATCAAATGGGCGGAACATGGTGTGCTGCTGCTCAATGCCATCCTTACAGTAAGGGCTTCAGAACCGACCTCTCATAGTAAAATCGGATGGGAAACCTTTACCGACGCAGTCATCCGTAATATATCCGAGAAGAAACAGAACGTGGTATTCCTGCTGTGGGGAAGATTTGCCCAGGATAAGCAGATCCTGATAGACGCTACCAAACATCATGTACTGAAGGCTGCCCACCCCTCTCCTTTCAGCGCCGACAAAGGATTCTTCGGATGCAGACATTTTTCCAAAGCCAATGAACTGCTGGCCAAGGCAGGGATTGAGCCGGTAGACTGGAGCCTGAGCTAACCCGCCTTTAGCGCCTGGCAGTTACCCGATATTAGTAGTAGTTACACGGATATAGCACAAAACATATTAACAAAATATATAAGTATGTCGTAAATTCGTCTTGTTGGTTTAACTGCAAATTGGACACTGCAACCGCAACTATTTTATGAGCTGGTTAAAGAATATTCTTGCCCGTTTATATGCCGTATATGGCTTACTGTTATTCCTCGTCACCCTTTTAATCATGTTTATACCGATGTGGCTCGTGTCACTACTGCCGGAGCCAAAAAGAATGCGCTGGTTCTTTTTACTGGCCAGGGGCTGGATGACGGTGTTTATGCCACTTGTTTTTTGTCCCGTACGCAGAAAGGGATTGCAATATTTTCAGCCTGGAGTGAACTACATTGTTGTCTGCAACCACAACTCCCTCATGGATGTGCCGGTAACCACCCCAGGCGTACCGGGATTAAATAAAACGCTGGCCAAAATTGAAATGTCGAGACTTCCCCTGTTCGGCATGATGTATAAAATAGGCAGCGTGCTGGTAGACCGTAAGCTTGAAGAAAGCCGGCACCAAAGCTATGAAGAGATGAAGGAGGTATTGAACATGGGCATGCATATGGTGCTCTATCCCGAAGGTACCCGTAACAAAACAGACCAACCCCTGAAAGCATTTTATGACGGCGCTTTTTCCCTTGCTATCGATACGCAGCGCCCCATCATGCCCGCAGTGCTGTTCCATACGCGGAAAATATTACCGCCAGGCCGCGTTTTTTATGCTCTGCCCCACCGGATCGACTTTCACTTCCTGCCGCCTGTATCTACCCAGGGCCTCAGCAAAGACGATATGCCAGCCCTGAAGGAAAAGATCTTCAGGATGATGTGGGACTACATTGAAGAACAAAACAGCCTGGCTAGAAATCATAGAACTGCCGCGTTCGGTTAATGCGGAGATCCCTCAGCAATCCTGATTTAGGACTGATAGTAATGCTGAATTGACGATAGGTACCGAAAGGTATCAGGTTGATCGACATCTGCCAGCAGTGCAGGTCACGGGAGATGTACATATTCGTATAGGCGATCTCCCGGTTAACGAAATCGTAACCGCTGTTCAAACCTATTTTCCACTTGGGCGTAAGGCTGAAATCACCATTGAAGTTCACATACTGGTTTAAATTGGTCACTACCCCGCCGGAATCCGGTATGATGGTTTTACTGTAGGTGAAGCTGTAAGAGAGGTCCAGGCGCCAGGGAATATCGAAATCCACGTATTCGCCGGGATTGTTGCGGATCATCTGCAACTGGCGTGCCTGGGCTTCCTGCTGGGCGTCCATATTCTGCTGGTTGAGCATGTCCTGTTGCTGCTGCTCTTTCTCCTTACTCTTCTTATCGCCCGATTGGAAAGAGGTGCTCATCGTGATATTGGCGTTGGTAAGCCGCCCCAGGCTCAGCTTACCTTGTTGCCACACATACTGGTTGTCCAGCCGGTGGCCGCGCGCGTCTACCTGGTAAGGATCCAGTGTACCGCTGGCAGAGATGTTCACTTTCTCAAACAGGTTAGTACGGGCATAGATGGCGAAGGTAGACAGCTTAAAAGAGTCCGCCATCAGGTTGTAGCTGCCGTTGATGCCGAAACCGTCCAGCAGCTTGATCTTCTTCTCCTTGGCAGCAGAAGTGTCCTTCTTCGAGGCCACTTTCATTTCCAGGTTATTATCCAATCCGAACGAGACCAGTCCCGCCTTCCCTTCCGCCGGCACGCCGATGACCGAGCCTTCGAAGTAGGACGCACGGGTTCTGTCTTCCGGACGAAAGCCATATTGCAGGTTGTAGTACGCCGAACTTGCCAGGTCTGGCTGGTAGCTCAATGCGATGGTGGGGCGCATCACGTGGCGGATCGCCTTTATCTTGGAAGTTTTCTTAAACACATACATGCCGTAAAGGGCCGTTGACAGCGAAACGCTGGCGCTGGCCTGGCGGGCGGCGAAATAACCGGTGGTATAGACAGTATCCAGGCCACCAAGGGTATCAGTAGCCGGATTAAATTTCCTGGCGTTCCACTTACGCTCCATCTTCCGGGTATACCAGTATTCTGAATAGCTGATACCCGGCGACAGGGTAAAGCTTCCGATCGGGATAGAAAATGATACCGGGATGGTATGCTGCATACCTGTCTGCAGGCGGTCAAACATCTCCTTTTTCAGGAACATGGTGTCCTTAAAATTCACGCTGTTACGCAGTACCGTACTGTAGGAAACCCCTATTTTCTGGTACCATTTAGGCGTGCCTACCATCTCTTTAGGCTGGAAGGGATAGATGGTGTTCACGTTGAACGACGCATCCGGGAAAGAGATAAAGATATCTTTGGTAGAAAGGTTCTGGTTGTGGTTGAGGCTGACGCTCAGGTTATAGGGCTTGCCCTGCCAGGTTTTGGAAAAACTGATGGACGAACCAATATTATTATTCACGCGCGTATAATAATCAAATACGTTATACGTATTATAAGAGGACGTACCAAAGTTTACGTTAGCGCCGAAATTCACCCCGGGTCGGGCCTTACTGTCCATACTGTGGTTCCAGGTCACCCTGAAGTCACGGGAACGGGTAAACTCTGATTTCACCGCAGGGTCTCCGAAGCGGGTGGTAGCGAAACTGAGGTTAAAGCCGCCGTTATAGCGGTACCTTTTCCGGTAGGTAGGACTGGCCGTGAGGCTCCAGCTGCCGTAAGAATACACATCACCCCTTAGTGTGAGGTCAAAGTACTCCCCCAGTCCTACGTAATACCCTCCCTGTTCCAGGCCCACCCCTTTCTGGGCGTTCACCACGTACTGCGGGGGCAGGATACCGGAGCGTTGGCCATGGGTAATGGGGAAGATGGCAAAAGGGATGAACAAGGGAGTCGGCACGCCTTCTATTTCCAGGTTGGCCGGGCCAGACACCACCAGTTTATCAGGCACCACCTTGATCTTCCGCGCACGGAACTGGAAGTGCGGGGTATCCAGGTTACAGGTGGTATAGCCGTTCTTGAAGCCGAAGATGGTGTTATCGTCCTCCCGTTTGGTTTGCTGGCTGTGTACAAAGCCTTCACCGTACTGGGAGCGGGTGTGATAGATCTTCGCCTTCTGGGTGTTAAAGTTGTATCGCAGGGTATCAGAATCAAAGGCCTGATCGCCATCTTTGAGCTGTGGGCGGCCAAAGGGCTTGCCGCTGGTATCTTTGGCAGTAGTGGCTTCCAGCACGCCGGTGGATTGGGTAAAATTCATCCGCTCCGCGGTAAGGTCTACTGTTTTATATTTGGTATTGGCATTGCCATACAAATAGAAGCGTTTATCGGGGATCACCAGGACGATTGAATCCTTAGCTTTGTAGTTCACGGGGGCGTCCAGGCTGTCTTTAGAAAGCTTTGGCATGGACATGGTATCTACCACGGTGCTATCTGAGGGCTGGGTAGTATCGGCCCGGAGCAGCGAAACGGTATCCGGTCTTTTGCTGGAATCGGGTACAGGGAGGCGTTTCAAAGGGACAGTGTCCTTTTTTACCGGTACCGTATCTGTGAAAATTTTGTTAAAAAAAAGCCTGGAATGTGGCGCAGGGCTGGCAAATGCATCTATAATAAGGAAAAAAGCGGCAAATGTACCTGCCACGAACAGGTACTGTCTTAAAAGCTTTTTATAATTATTTTTGTGGTCAGGGCTCATTGTGTCAAGCGGGCACAAACCTACATGATTTTGCACAAATAATTTTATATAATCATCTGTAAAACGAAAAAGAACTCCGGGTGATACAGGGCCCCGGTTGAATTAAGATATTATTAACTAATCCAATGGAGAATGATCAATTACGAATGATGAACGATGATGATTGGAAGTGGATCATACCCCAACATCTTACCTGGGTTTCACATTTCGCAATTGACTATCCTTAATTGAACATTTGACTAACTAAAGCCCATTAAAATTAGAAACATGCGCTGGAACCGACTTTGGATTTTAGGATGCGGAACGCTATTTATCTGTACCTTTTTTATTCAGGCCAAGAACCTGCCGGGTCCCCGGAAACAGGACAAACCACTGAGAACAATTGTTATTGATGCCGGACATGGAGGCTCCGACGTTGGAGCAAGAGGAGGCTATTCCACCGAAAAGGAGATCACACTCGACGTGGCCATGAAGCTGGGGAAGATCATCGAGGAGAACATGCCCGATGTAAAGGTGGTGTATACACGAAAAGTGGACCGTTTTGATGATCCCCGCCGCAAGGCAGAAATCGCCAATAATGCCCGGGGAGATCTCTTCATTTCCATTCACTGTAACTCTGCGCCTAAAGGCCGTAAGATAACCGGCTACAAAACAGTATACCGTAAAAAAGGCAAACGGAGAATCGCCGTTAAACAACCCATCTACAAATTCTATCCCAGCGAAGCCCAGGGCACCGAGACCTACGTATGGGCCACCAGCAAGAACAACGCTAAGATGGAATCGCTGAAGGAAAGCGCGGTGATGGTGCTGGACGCCAACTCCGAAGAGGCCAAGGAAGTGATGGATGCTGCAGACCCTGAGACCTTTATTATGCTCAATACCCTGCGCAACGCCTTTTTTGACCAGAGCCTTCGTTTATCCACCATGGTGGAAGATGAATTCACGAAAGTGGGCCGCATCAGCCGCGGCGCCCGCCAGCGTAATGAAAAAGGTATCTGGGTGCTGCAGGCTACTGCGATGCCCAGCGTGCTGGTAGAACTGGGCTTCATCAGCAACCCTGACGAAGAAGATTACCTGAACTCCGCCAGTGGCCAGGAAGAAGCCGCAAACTGCATCTATAAAGCTGTAAAACGCTATAAAGAGGAGCTGGAACGCTTCGGCAATTTTAAGGAAGAAGTAGCGCCTGCACCCCAGCCGGTAGTACCTGAACCTACCGTGCAGCCGGTGATAGAAACCGGCTACCGGGAGTCGGCAGCAAGACCTGCAAAGGTATCCTCCAATGTGCGGTACCGGGTGCAGCTGCTGGTAAGCGATAAGAAATACACAACCAAGTCCTCCATTTTTAAAAAACTGGGGGGCTCGGTTGAACAGGAGCAGGTGATCATCAACAGCAAACGATTCAATAAATATATCTGGGGAAATTATAAAACAGAGCCGGAAGCCGGGGCTGCTTTGCGTAAAGCAAAGCGAGTCGGCTTCCGTGATGCTTTCGTCGTTCCATACAAAAATGGCCTGCGCCTGGATGCGCAACTCTGATCCCCGCTAACGTTTCTGACTCCGAATACACCCCGTTTTTCAGACCTCTGCCAACCCCTTCACCTTATCCTAAGCCACCTTTAATATAAATTTAGCTTTTCTACAGAAGGCTGATCCTGATCGTTTTATCTTGTCCGGTACCCGGAAACCCGGTATACAACATGGGGTACCCCGGATTTGGAATTGGTATATCAGATTTTGGATTACTTTTGCACCGAACGTATTCGTATCTCATGCTGAAAGTATCTAATGAAACCAAGGTAGGCATTCTGACCGTTGTAGCTATCACACTCCTGGTGTTGGGCTTTAATCTACTGAAAGGCAAAAGCCTCTTTTCCTCCGATAAAACCATCTATGCCGTATACAAACAGGTAAACGGTCTGCAGCCTGCAAACTTTGTGCTGGTGAATGGCCTGAAGGTGGGCAGCGTATCCAACCTGGATGTCATGGATAACAATGCGGGCAAGATACTCGTAACACTGCGTATAACGAAAAAGAAAGTACGGATCCCGCGTAATTCGGTAGCGCGTATCACCAGCGACCTGCTGGGCATGAAAGCCGTACAGATCGACTTTGGTAACTCCAACGAATATCTGAATGACGGGGATACTGTATATGCTGCCGTAGATGGCTCTATTACAGACGCCCTGAAGGAGCAGCTGAGCCCCCTGGCCAAAAAGCTGGAGACCACCCTTTCTGCGGTAGATTCCGTACTGCTGACCGTTAACGCCCTGTTTGACACCACCACCAAGGGGAACCTGCGCAGCGCTATCGCAAACCTGAACCATACCATGGGCAGCTTTTCGCATACAGCAGCTTCATTGAACGGCATGATGGACCCGAACCGGGGCAATGTACAGGCTACCTTTAACAACCTGGCTTCTATTACTGACAACCTGAAGAAGAACAACGATAAGATATCCGCCATCCTGGACAATGCAGAAAAGACCACCGGCGCACTGGCCAATGGGAAACTGGACTCTTCCCTGCTTGACCTGCAGCAAACCGTTTCCAACCTGAATGGAATGATGGCCAAACTGAACAGCACAGACGGATCCCTGGGATTGCTCATGAACGATAAAAAGGTCTATAACAACCTCCAAAGCTCCCTGGGCAGCCTTAACAAACTGCTGGAAGACCTGCGCGTGAACCCAAAACGTTACGTGCACTTCTCCCTGTTCGGCAAAAAAGATAAAGTAAAGCCCATCCCGTCTGATACGACAGTGGCAGTGAAATAATATCCATAAGAAGAAGATGCAGCATTTAATAAGATATGGGCTTATCCTTGCAGGCATTTGGCTGCTGGGGATCAAACCGGCCATGGCGCAACGAGGAGACAGCTCATCGGTGATACACATCCTGCACGCAGATACCTTGAACAATATTACCCGGGATTCTGTGCAGCTGGCCCGCTTTATAGGACATGCTGCCTTCCGCCAGGGCAACACTACCATCTATTGCGACAGCGCTTTCAAGAACGGCCTGACCAACCAGCTGGACGCCTACGGTCACGTACATATTAACCAGGCAGACAGCGTACAGGTGTATGGCGATTACCTGCATTATGAGGGCAATACCAAAATGGCCACCCTGAACGGTAATGCCCGCCTTACAGATGGTAAAGTGACTATTACCGGCCCCGAGCTGCAATATGACATGAATGCCCGTATAGGTACCTATGAACAGGGCGGTAAGCTGGTGAACGGCGCCAGTGTACTCACCAGCCGGGAAGGCTTTTATTACGCTGACACCAAAGATGTGTACTTCAAGCATGATGTGCTGCTGGTAGATCCGCAATACACACTTACCACAGATACACTGCTGTATAATACCGATACCAAGATAGCCACCATGGTGGCCCCTACCACCATCAATGACGGCAAAACCCTGATGTATACCACCTCCGGTTACTACAATACAGAAACCGGGTATGGCAACTTCGGCAACCGCCCTACGATCGTAGACAGCGCCAGCACCATTACTGCAGACAATATTGAAACAGATAAGACCACCGGATACTCTTATGCTACCGGCAACATGGTATACCGGGATACTGCTAACAAAATGTCGCTGCTGGCCAATTATGGCAAGGTGAACCAGGCCAACAAAACAGTGCTGGCCACGCAGCACCCCTTGCTGATACTGGAAAGAAGCAAAGACACGTTGTACATGGTGGCCGATACCCTGTACTCAGGCATCATCAAACCTGACAGCGCTATCCGCCCGGTAGTGCTCCCCGGCAACGATATGGGCGAAGAGCTTGACACGGTCAGCGTCGAGATGGACACCAGCGCTATCGGAGATACCTTGCGAAAGCAGGTGCCGTTAAGGCCCGGCGACTCAACGCTACGGCGTATGCTGAAACAGGACTCCCTCGCCGTCCCGCCTGTTATGAAACCAGATACCACCAAACCGGCGATCGTCAAACCAGATACCACCGGCCTTGCTAAAGCAGACAGCAGCAAACGCAGGCCTGACAGCCTGAGAGCAGACAGCACCAAACGGGATACCGTTGAAAGACGCTTTATACTGGCCTATCACCATGTAAGGATCTTTTCAGATTCTTTGCAAGGCGTGGCCGATAGTGTGTACTACTCTTCCAGGGACTCTATCTTCCGTTTTTACCGCGACCCGGTGCTGTGGGCCAATAACAACCAGCTGTCAGGAGATACAATCTACCTGTATACCCGTAACCAGCAGGCAGACAAGCTGGTGCTGGAGCCCAATGGTTTGATAGTGAACGAGGCGGATTCGGGCAGGCCGATCTATAACCAGATCAAAGGCAATATCATTACCGGTTATTTTGCCGGACAGGCGATCGACTGGATGCATGTGGATGGTAACGCAGAAAGCATCTATTATGTAAAAGACGATGAAGGAGGTTTTATCAGCGTTAATAAATCATTGAGCGCTGTTATCAATATTCATTTTAACGCCGGTCAGCTTAACAAAGTGGTGTTCATCAAAGATCCGGAAGGCACGATGTATCCATTTACACAACGGCCCAAGGACGAACTGCTGCTGGAAAATTTCCGCTGGGAAATAAAGCGGAAGCCCAAAAGCAAATATGAGCTGATGGGCCGGTAAATAATTAATAATTCATAATTAATAATAGCCAGACGAGTGTTTAGACAGGCACTTGCGTGGTGTTTATTAATTATTAATTATTAATTATTAATTTTAATTATGACGACTGTTGTACGGAAGATCCGCCGGTTCCGGAAAAGACTGTTATCCCCCTTATATGAATTTTTAAGGGATAGCAGGGCGGTAGGTATAGTACTGATTGCCTGTACGGTGCTATCACTGGTGATAGCCAACTCCCCCTATCAACTCCCCTATCTGCATTTCTGGGAAACGGAAGTGCATGTTCCCGAAGAATGGCATTTGCCACATACACTGCTGCACTGGATCAATGATGGCCTGATGGCATTGTTCTTTTTCCTGGTGGGCATGGAAATAAAACGCGAGCTGCTGGTAGGCGAGCTATCGTCTGTCCGCAAATCGATGTTACCTGCGATGGCCGCATTGGGTGGTATGATCTGCCCGGCCCTTATATTTCTCGCCTTTAACATACATACCGGTCACCTGCGCGGATGGGGCATTCCAATGGCGACAGACATTGCTTTTTCACTGGGTATATTGTCATTACTGGGCGATCGCGTACCGGTGAACCTAAAGATCTTCCTGATGGCGCTGGCCATCATTGACGACCTGGGCGCCATACTGACCATTGCTGTTTTTTATACAGAAGAACTGCGGCTGGCTTACCTGCTTGCAGGAGCCGGTGCCCTGGCCTTACTTTTTGTGCTGAACCAGCTCAAGGTACAGCGGCTCATCTTCTATTACATACCCGGGATAGTGCTATGGTACTGTATCTTCAACTCAGGGATCCATGCTACTATTGCAGGGGTACTGGTAGCCTTCTGTATTCCGCTGACCAAAATAGCAGATCTGATCCATAACCTGCACGACCCTGTGAATTTTATTATCATGCCGGTGTTTGCGCTGGCCAATACTGCTATTGTTTTTCCACCGGATATATGGCAGGTGTTTACAGATACCGTGAGCTATGGTATCCTGGCCGGACTGATACTGGGCAAGCCCCTGGGGATCTTCCTGTTCTCTTATATGGCTGTCCGTTTCAAGCTGGCAACCTTACCCCATAAAACCACCTGGGCCCAGCTCACAGCAGCCGGTATCATTGCCGGTATAGGGTTTACCATGTCTATCTTTATTTCTACCCTGGCATATACAGACGCCCGTTTGCAGGTGATCTCAAAAATGTCTGTGATGGCGGCCTCCCTGGTCGCAGGTATAGCAGGCTACCTGTATCTGAGGATGTTGAAACGGGACGTCAAAGTATAAGACTAAAAATTGTACCTTGGCACTGTTATTGTGTTTTATCCTTGTACCACAATGAACAGATACATATTACTCATCATACCGCTGCTGGGATTCGTGCATGAATTGAGCGCACAGACAAAGGGGAATCCGCAGATAGGGATACGGCTTGGTCAGCCATTAGGTGCTACCGCACGTTATTTTTTCGACGATGCCAATGCGGTGGAGGGTATAGCCGGCATATACAATGAAACTTTTACGGTTACGGGCTTGTATGAACGTCATTTCGACCTGTCTGCCCTGACGGTAGCAGGCTTTGCCTGGTATGTAGGCGGTGGCGCACATATGGGCGTGCGTGAGATCCGTGATGAGACAAAGTTCATTGCAGGTTTTGACGGTATAATAGGGTTGGATTACACCTTTCAGACCATCCCACTGAACCTTAGCCTGGACTGGAAGCCCGCAGTGCATTTCAGCACACCGTCTGACCTGGCCTCTTTTGCAGTTTCCGTGAGATATACGCTAAATAAAAAGTAGGAATTATGGGTAAATGCTGAACGGAGCGTTATGTACCTGAAGAAAAAATCAAAACCATAAACAAGAAACCAATGAAACGAGCGGCATTACTTTTAGGCCTGGTTGCCCTGCTGGCAGTTCAGGCGAATGCACAAAAGTTAAGAGGCGGCGGATCTCCTGCCAATTACGAAACAGCGCTTGGCGCCCGTGTGAATCCATGGCTTATCGGCTTTACGATCAAACACTTCATCAAGGGGCCTCATGCAATCGAAGGCATCGCGCATACTAATGTCGACAAACGTGCGAATGCCACATTTACCGGTCTGTATGAATACCATTTCAATTTCATCCCCGAGCATCGTGAATGGGTGATGTATGGTGGCGGCGGCGCACACGTAGGCTTCTATGACCGTCGTGACTGGGACCATGACAGGTATATCAGGGACGGCGACGGTACTTATGTTACTGTTGGTTTGGATGGTATTTTTGGCGTGGAATATACTTTCAAGAACATTCCGCTGAACCTTAGCGCCGACGTTAAACCTTACGTGAACTTCACCGGAGGCCATAACTTCTTTGGGGAAGAGATCGGTGGTCTGTCAGCCAGGTATACGTTTTAGTAGAAAGTAAAGAGCAAAAGATAAAAAAGGATTGCTTCGTAGCGATACGGGGCAATCCTTTTTGTTTTTGCTATTCAGTTTTCCGTATTTTTATATACTACGGATATTATGAAAATATTTTCTGCCACACAGATACGTGAAGCAGATGCTTATACAATCGGGCATGAACCTGTTAGCAGTCTCCAGCTGATGGAGCGGGCGGCGGGCGCCTGTGCCCAATGGCTGATGCGGCACTTTGACCGCTCCCACCCTTTCTATGTTTTCTGCGGCATGGGCAATAACGGCGGCGATGGGCTGGCGATCACCCGCCTGCTACGAAATAACGGCTACCAGGCCACCGCATGTGTATTGCACCACAGTATCCGACCTTCGCCAGACCATACCGCTAACCGGCAAGCCCTTGAACAGGGATACCCCGAAAGCCTGTACGATATTCATGCCGTAGCAGAGCTCCCGGTACTGCCCGGGCATAGTATTATCATAGACGCCATTTTTGGTACCGGGCTTAGCAGGCCTCTTGAGGGCTGGATGGGCGGCATTATCCACCAGCTGAATGATCTGCAGGCGCGGCATACGATTGTAGCTATAGACCTTCCTTCAGGCATGCTGGCAGACGCTTCGTCGGTACGGATGCCGGTAGTGCGGGCCAATCATACCCTGAGCTTCGAAGTATACAAGCTGGCCCTGCTGCTGCCAGAGAATGCCCAGAGCAGCGGCCAGGTACATATACTGCCCATAGGACTGCATCCGGACTATATCAACCACACGCCTACACGGTTTCATGTAACAGACGCTCATATGATGCAGACCATCTACCAGCCGCGCCAGCCCTTTGCCCATAAAGGCACTTATGGCCATGCGCTGCTGATAGCGGGCAGCTATGGTAAAATGGGGGCCGCCGTACTGAGCGCCAGGGCCTGTTTGCATAGCGGAGTAGGTTTGCTGACCTGCCACGTTCCGCAGTGCGGGTACCAGATCATCCAGATCAGCGCGCCCAGCGCCATGTGCATTACTGACCCCGAGGAGGCTTACAGCAGCCATTTCCATGAAGGGCTCACGGCAGGAGGCGGACGACCATATAAAACGATCGGGATAGGTCCGGGCCTCGGCACCACCAAGGCAACGGCCAAAGCGCTGGAGCAGCTGCTGGCGCAGTACCAGCAGCCGATGGTAATAGATGCCGATGCGCTCAATATTATTGCGGAATATCCGTTCCTGTTACAGAGCGTGCCGGCGGGCAGCCTGCTGACGCCTCATCCCAAGGAGTTTGAACGTATCTTTGGTGGCAGTGAGAACGATTTTGAGCGGCTGGAGCTGCTGTCTCAACGGGCGGTGCAGCTGCGTTTGTACATATTGCTAAAGGGCAGGTATACTGCGATTGCCTGTCCGGACGGCTCAATATACTTTAATTCCACCGGCAACCCGGGGATGGCCACTGGCGGCAGCGGAGATGTGCTTACGGGCATATTGACCGGTATGCTGGCCCAGGGCTATACGCCGAAAGCCGCTGTACTGTTGGGCACTTACCTGCACGGGCTCGCCGGCGATATAGCTGCGGCCCGGATGTCGCAGGAGGCAATGACAGCCGAGAGCATCATTGATTGTTTGGGGCCCGCATTCCTGCAATTGTAGGGAAAGATCCAAATCCCCAAAGCTATATTCCAAAGTTCAAAACGGAGGAAAAACCGGTTTCGGGACGGGAAAGCCAGGCCCCGAGGGGAAATTACCGTTTTTCACTTCCTGTTCAGGGGCGGCAAACGGACATAGGAAAATAAGATTGGAAACACTATTTTTGTCAACCTTGTATATTTTAAAATCGCTTATATGAGTATCGTATACCTCGTTCCATGTTTTGGATTAATTGCGTTGCTGTTCACTGCCCTCAGAAGCGCCTGGGTTGTTCGCCAGGATGCCGGTAACGAAAGAATGACAGAAATAGCCAAACACATTGCCGAAGGTGCAATGGCCTTTCTGAAAGCTGAATACAAAATTCTCACCTACTTTGTGATCATTGCTGCACTGTTACTGGGTTTTATGGGAGCCTCCCATGCAAACTCCGACTGGACCATTGCACTTGCTTTCATTATAGGCGCGGTGTTTTCCGCTACTGCGGGCTTTATAGGTATGCGAATAGCCACTAAAGCGAATGTACGTACGGCGCAGGCTGCGCGTACCAGTCTTGCTAAAGCCTTACAGGTATCGTTTACGGGCGGTTCTGTAATGGGTATGGGTGTTGCCGGCCTCGCGGTGCTTGGCCTGGGCAGCCTGTTCATCATTCTCAAAAGCTGGTTTGGCGCTGAAGCCAATACACCGGAGATGATCAGGACCATCGAAGTACTGACCGGCTTTTCACTGGGTGCAGAAAGCATTGCGCTGTTTGCCCGTGTAGGCGGCGGTATCTATACCAAAGCAGCCGACGTAGGCGCTGACCTGGTAGGTAAAGTGGAAGCCGGCATCCCCGAGGATGACCCGCGCAACCCCGCCACCATTGCCGACAACGTAGGCGACAACGTGGGCGACGTAGCTGGTATGGGCGCCGACCTTTTCGGCTCTTATGTGGCTACTGTGCTGGCAACCATGGTATTGGGCAGCGAAATTGTTGCAAACGACAATTTTGGCGGCCTTTCTCCTATTTTGCTGCCGATGATGATTGCCGGAACCGGTATCATCTTTTCCATTATCAGCACCTTCTTCGTACGGATCAGCGAAAACGCCGGTCTTAAAACCGATTCCGTACAAAAAGCGCTGAACATGGGCAACTGGGGCTCCATCATCCTGACGGGTATCGCAGCAGGGATCCTGGTGTATTGGATCTTACCCGACACCAGCATCTACCTGAAGCGCGATTTTATACCGGGTACCACCACCCCGAGAGAAGATGCTATTGCGATCACACGGAACGGCGTACTGGGTGCTATCCTGGTTGGTTTAGCCGTTGGTACGCTGATGAGCATCATCACAGAATATTATACTGCCATGGGTAAAAGGCCCGTGTTATCCATCATCAAGCAATCTTCTACCGGCCACGCAACAAACGTGATCGGAGGCCTTGCAGTAGGCATGGAATCTACGTTCCTCCCTATCCTGGTGCTGGCCGGCGGTATCTATGGCTCTTACGTATGCGCAGGCCTTTACGGCGTAGCCATTGCGGCAGCCGGTATGATGGCCACTACTGCGATGCAGCTGGCCATTGATGCCTTTGGCCCTATTGCAGATAATGCAGGTGGTATTGCCGAAATGAGCGAGCTGCCCAAGGATGTGCGTGAAAAAACCGATATCCTGGATGCCGTGGGTAACACCACAGCGGCCACCGGTAAAGGCTTTGCCATTGCTTCCGCAGCTTTGACCGCCCTGGCGCTGTTTGCAGCCTTTGTAGGGGTAGCCGGGATCCATGGTATCGATATCTATAAGGCGAAAGTATTAGCCGGCCTGTTTGTAGGCGCTATGATACCTTTTGTATTCTCCTCCCTGGCTATCCGCGCGGTAGGTCAGGCAGCTATGAGCATGGTAGAGGAAGTACGCCGCCAGTTCAGGTCCATCCCTGGTATCATGGAAGGCACCGGAAAGCCGGAATATGATAAATGCGTAGCGATTTCCACGGAAGCGTCTATCAAAAAAATGATGCTGCCCGGGGCGATTGCTTTGATATCTCCCCTGCTGATGGGATTCATTTTCGGTCCTGAAGTGCTGGGCGGTTTCCTGGCAGGAGCTACCGTAAGCGGCGTGCTGATGGGTATGTTCCAGAACAATGCCGGCGGTGCATGGGATAATGCAAAGAAATCTTTTGAGAAAGGCGTAGAGATCAACGGCGAAACGTACTATAAGAAATCAGAGCCGCATAAAGCTTCTGTAACCGGCGATACCGTAGGTGATCCTTTTAAAGATACTTCCGGTCCGTCTATGAACATCCTGATCAAACTGATGTCTATTGTGTCACTGGTAATTGCCCCTACCCTGGCAGAAATCCACGGAACAATACAGACTACCGCTAAGAAACAGGAACAGAAAAACGAGCAGGTAAAGCAGATAGCAAAGGCAGAAAAAAAAGCACTGAGCTACTAGCATTTAACTGTTAGTGAAGAAATATATTTTTTTTAGAGCGGTCCCGGTTGCAAGCCGGGACCGCCTCTTTTGGGCAATTCAGCATTTACAGGTATCTTTGACTGTCAGGTAATTTATTACAGAATGGTAAAAAGTAAGTTCGCTATAGCGGTACATATTTTAACGCTGTTAAGCACAAGTGAGGAAGAGTGGACCTCTTCAGAGTACATTGCAGGGTCAATGAATGCCAATCCTGCACTGGTACGGAAAGAGCTGGGCGCCCTGCGGGAGGCCGGACTGGTAGAAAGTAAAGAGGGAAAGAGCGGCGGCAGCAGGCTGCGTAAGCCAGCCTCGCAGATACGGATGGCAGAAGTTTTCCAGGCAGTGAAGGAAGATCATGTGTTTGGGTTCTCTCCTAACCTGCCGAACCCCGAATGCCCGGTGGGAAGAGGGATCAATGACGCGCTGGACGGCTTATTTACAGAGATAGACGAAACGATATTTAATAAGCTGAAGAAGGTAACGCTGGCGGCATTCAGCAAACAGGTGATAGCATTAGGCTGATCAGTTATTTTAATCTTGTCTTACCCGGGCTTACCCCATACTTTTTGCGGAAAGCATTGCAGAAATGCTGCAAAGAAGAATACCCCAGCTCGTCCGCAATTTGTGCCAGCGAATGATCGTGCTGATCTAACAACTTTTGCCTGGCCTGCTCCAGGCGGTAATCATTCAGGTAGCCGAATACGGTGTTATCAAAAACTTTCTTAAAACCAGTTTTCAGTTTGAATTCGTTTAAGCCTGCCTGGCGCGAGAGCTCATGCAGGGAAGGCGGTTGCTGAACGGCGCCGAGCAACAGATCACGGGCATGATAGATCTTTTCACGCTCAGTGGCGGATATATTTACAGCGTTACCATTCCATCCTGCGCGTTCGTACTGCTCACATTGTAAAGCCAGCAGCTCAAATATTTTAGATTGCAGGAATAACTTTTTGATGCCTCCCTGGAACTGGCAGTTGCGGATCTCTGTCAGTATCCTGATCATATCAGTAGTGATGGGCTGATTATGATCTTTATTGAGGAATACAATGCGGTTGCCGGCTACCTGCTCGCCAAAGCGGCTCAGTACATCGCCGTTATTTTCTGCCAGTCCGAGAAAACGTTCTTTTGTAAAGCTGAGGCTTATGATCTCCATTCCCTCCTGCTTCCTGACGGCTGTTTTTTCGAAGAGATTGGGATTATACACCAGATTATGTTCCAGCGATGTATACTGGCAGGCATTCATGCCGGGGAGATGCGCAGTGATATCCCCATGCAGTACAAAAACCTGGGAAACCATGGTGGGCGTATCGGGCATGTCTACCGACATGTGCAGATTCTCGAAGACATTGGCATTGCCATAGGCGATGTGCAGGCCTTCAAAACATAGCTCCCGGAAATTGCCGACGCCAAAGTCGAATGCAAGATCCATTTTTTCGTCTATGATCGTAGGACTGGTTAACTCTTCCGCTGTCCGCATTTTATTCTCACGGAACAATACACGCTGGGAATCGTTGGTAATGACCAGGGCCATAAGAAAATCCGTTTAGTGTAACTTTTAATCCTTTAAATGCAACAGTATTTTTTTGAAACAGGCCACATTTGTACAAAAATATCCCGAAATACTTTAAAAAAAATTAATCATGATCGGAATATTTCGTACTAATATTAACACATTGCAAGATAAGAATAAGGTTATCGGGGAGATCCAGTCCAATTTTAGTGTAATGGCCTGCAGTGTGGATATTGAGGATTGCGACAGGGTTTTGAGGGTGGTAAGTCAGCAGCTGGGGGAAGATGCGATCATTGCATTTGTACAAAGAATGGGTTTTTACTGTGATCTGCTGGATTAAATGCTTGTTGCAACGATTGATATATTCGATGGAGCATTTAACCGGCAACAGGAAGCTGACTGCACTGTTGCCCCATCACTACCCGTAGAAAAGCGCCTTTTCGCCCTATGAAACCCCGGTGAAACTCCTATGAAACACCACCCCCCTATTCTATTCGTAAAAATACGATAAGTGTCTTTTAAGAGGGGCATACCCGCACTTGTTATATCATCAAAAAATTCCTGTGCACTTTAGGGGTGGCTCCATCATCCCCCGTCATATATTCGGAAACAAGAAAATAAAATGGTTTTCCTAAAATAAACTGCCGGTAAAACCGTCTTACAAAGCACATATATATAAATCTTATATGAGAAAACACCTGATTCTGCTGATGTCACTTGGATTTATCCTATTCCAGGTAAAGGCATTAAAAGCACAACAACGATTCACTGTTAGTGGTTATGTGAAAGACCAGCAAAATGGCGAAAGCCTGATCGGTATCTCTGTTTCAAAAGCAGGGACCAGCATTGGAACGGTAACCAATGAATACGGCTTCTATTCGCTTACCCTCCCTGCCGGAGAACATGAACTGCAGTTCTCCTATATCGGGTATACCACACTTAAAAAAGCGGTAACACTCAGCGGTGGCAACCAGCATATTGACATTAAGCTGGAAAAATCCAGCAGTCAGCTGAGTGAAATAGTGGTAAGCGGCAAACAGGAAAGAGCCGTGAACACATTGAACACGAGCATCAACCGCCTGGATATTGCCCAAATGAAGAAGATGCCTACTTTCCTGGGTGAAGTAGACGTACTGCGTGCTATCCAGACGCTTCCCGGCGTAACCACGGTAGGTGAAGGCGCTAACGGCTTTAACGTACGCGGCGGCGCTACCGATGAGAACCTCATCCTGCTGGATGAAGCGCCCTTGTACAATTCTACGCACATGCTGGGCTTCTTCTCCGTATTCAACCCGGACGCAGTAAAAAGCCTGAACCTGATTAAAGGCGGCTTCCCCGCAGAATACGGCGGACGTACCTCTTCTGTACTGGACATCCGTATGAAAGACGGTAACAACCAGAACCTTGGCCTGACGGGCGGTATAGGCAATATCTTCAGCCGCCTTGCAGTAGAAGGTCCTATCAAGAAAGACGAATCCTCCTTTATAGTAGCTGCCCGCAGGTCTTACATAGACGTACTGATGAAGCCATTCCTGAAAGGGGACATGAAAGATACCAAGCTGTATTTCTATGACGTGACTGCAAAGGCCAACTTCAAGCTGAACAAGAACAATACGCTGTTTGTGAGCGGTTATACCGGTCGCGATGTGTTTGGCTTTGGCGGCGATGTAGACATGAACTGGGGCAACACTACCGGTACTGTACGCTGGAACCATGTGTTCACCAACCGCCTGTTCCTGAACCTGACCACCTTTTACAGCAAGTACGATTACAGCCTGAAATTCACCAACAGCTCAGATAAAGAAGTAAACGAGCCTAGCCAGAATTCCAGCTGGACCTCCAACATCATCAACTACGGATTAAAACCGCAGTTCACTTATTATATTAGTTCCAAGAACAGCCTGCACTTTGGTTTACAGGGCATTTACTACACCTTTAAGCCCGGTAAGGGAGAAGGCAACCAGGAAGGCAACCAGAGCCTGGTTGTGCTGAAAGACCAGCACGCATTGGAGTCTGCCGCTTACCTGGATCATGAGTTCAAGCCGAGTGATAAATTCGGTATTCAGTATGGTGTGCGCTTCTCTGCTTACCAGTTGCTTGGCAAAGGCACCGCTTACTACTATGCAGATACAGTGCCTGGTATCCGCAAACGCCTGATCGGCTCACAGGACTATGAGAACAACAAATTGATCAAAGGCTATTATTACTTTGAACCAAGGATCAGCGCGAAATATAGTATCACGCCTAATCACGCAGTAAAAGTGGCTTATGCACGCACTACACAGTTCATGCATCAGCTGTCAAATACGGCCTCTCCCACCCCGCTGGATATATGGACGCCCAGTACCAATAATATAGAACCGCAGCTGGCAGACCAGTATACAGTAGGTTACTTCTACAGTGCGCCCTCCAACCTGTTCGAGCTGTCCGGCGAACTGTTTTACAAAAAGATGGATCACCAGGTGGATTATATTGACAACGCGAACCTTCAGCTGAACCAGTACATAGAAGCAGACCTGCTGCCTTCAGAAGGACGCGCCTGGGGCCTGGAGCTGCTGGCTAAAAAGAAGTAGGCGCCACCACCGGCTGGGTAAGCTATACTTTATCCCGCACTGAGCGCAAAACAACGGGCATCAGCCAGAATGAATGGTTCCTGAACCGTTATGACCGTACACATAACCTGAATGTTGTTGTATCACGTGAATTGTCCAAACGCAACTCTCTTTCCGCCAATTTCGTATATGCGTCAGGCACGCCTGCGACATTCGCAGACAGCCGCCTGGAATACCAGGACTGGGACCTTCCTTACAACAGTACGGATAAACGTAATAACTACCGCTTACCCGCTTTCCACCGCCTGGACCTTTCCTTTACACGTAAAGGCAAACAGCACAAACGCTGGCAGGGTGAATGGGTATTTTCACTGTACAACGTATATGCCCGCAAAAATGCCTATACGATCTACTTCCAGCAGAATGAAGACGACCGTACCAAACGGGAAGCCAAACGCCTGTCCATCATCGGTTCTATCATGCCTGGTATTACGTACAATTTCAAATGGTAATTTAAACTGAAACGGAAAAAAGCAGATACATGAAAAAGATACGCTTCACCATATTACTGGGTATTGTAGTAGCCGGCTTCAGCGCCTGCGAGGACACAATAGACCTGGATGTTCCTAACGGTAAATCCTACCCGGTGCTGGATGCCTGGCTGACAACAGAGAATGGCCCGCAAACCATCAGGTTCACCAACTCGGTAGTTTCTTACACCAACAATACACCGGCAACGGTGATCGCTGATGCAACCATCACAGTACAGGACCTTACTGCAGGCGTTACCTACCCCTTCACTTTCAGCAACGGTGCTTACCGTAATGATCCGGGAGGTGACAAGAGCATAGGCGTGCTGGGACACGTTTACAAACTGACGCTCACATATAACGGTGAAACATTTACAGCCATCGACAGCATCAAGAGAGTGCCGCACATCGATTCTATCTCTTATGAATACAAAACGAAAGAAGACGCGATGAGCAACAAGGAAGGTTACTATGCAAAGCTGCATGCAGCAGACCTTCCAGGTGGTAACGACTACTACTGGATCCGCTCCTACCGTAACGACCGCAATCATAGAAATACGGATGAATATGCCATCAACGGTGCTTTTAACGATGATGTGGCAGATGGCTGGAACTTCATAGACCCGCTCAAAGAAGGTATCACTGATGATGATAAACCTTACCAGCTGAACGAGAAAGTGATTGTAAGGATCGCATCACTGAGCAAGCCCAGTTATTATTTCATTCAGCAGGTAGTAGACCAGCAGGAAAGCTTCGGCCTCTTTGCTAAAGTACTGGAAAATATACGCCCCAATCTTACGAATACTACACCGGGCGGAAAGATCAAGATCTTAGGCTGGTTTGGCACCTCTGCGGTAACCTTCGCAGAAAGAACGATACATTGATGTTGACGATAGAAAACTGAAGTTGTGGCATTGCGGGATAATAACCCCGTAATGCTGCAACAGAAGTTGACACTTCACTTTTAAAAAACTTACACATTTATGAAAAGGATAATTGTAGCGCTGCTGGTGCTGATTACAGCACAGCAGGCCTGGGCGCAGCATGCCGAAATGGAAACGCTTTTCAGCCCGAAAAAAAATGAAACAAAGAAGAGGATCTCCGTAGGTGGATATGGTACGGCTGTCGGAAAATTAACACCCCTGAAAGGCGAACTGGGTGTATTGACCGGGATCGAAGGCGGCGTGCTGCTGAACCATAAACTGATGCTGGGAGCTGCTGGTTACGGGCTGACCAACAACATTGGCGCCCCCCACCCTACCAATCCCAGTGACCGCAAAGAGTACCTGCAATTCTGGTATACCGGTCTGATGGCAGAGTACACACATCATTCAAATAAACTGGTGCATTGGTCTGTTGGCGGCCTGCTGGGCGGCGGCGGTGTAGGTAGAAGGGAAGGTCGCTGGCGCGATGTATGGGATGATAATGATCATGACGGAAATGGCTGGTATGATGGCAGCGGCTTTTTTGTAGCAGAACCTTTTGCCGGCGTTGAAGTAAACCTTACCCACTGGTTACGCATCAATGCAGGAGGCAGCTACCGTTTGGTAGCAGGATCTGATACCCCCGGCATTAAAGACAGTGACCTGAGCGGACCGAGTTTTAAATTTGGCATCAAGGCAGGAAAGTTTTAGGAGTTATCAGTTGCCAGTTGTCAGTTGCGAAAGCGAAGATGATATATGACGCATCCACTGGCAACTGACAACTGTCAACTGTCAGCTTTTTCGTAACTTACAGGTATGTCCCCTAACCTGATACATTATGCCATTCCCGGGTTTGTGCTGCTCCTCCTGGCGGAAGTGATCTTTTCTGCTATTCAAAAAAAGGAATTGTATGAAACGAAAGATGCCGTCAGCAGCATTGCCATGGGGCTGGGGAATGTTTTCTTCGGACTGTTCACGAAGGCCATTATTTTCGGCGTATACAGCTTTGTTTATCAATTCCGTTTCTTTACCCTGGGCTTTGTATGGTGGGCCTGGATCCTGTGCTTCTTTGCGGATGACCTGAGCTACTACTGGTTTCACCGTACCAGTCATTCGGTACGTTTCTTCTGGGCCTCTCACGTGATCCACCACTCTTCCCGTAAATACAACCTCGCCACCGCCTTACGGCAGAACTGGACCGGCAATTTTACCGGCACATTTCTCTTCTGGACCTGGATGCCATTACTGGGCTTCCATCCCGCTATGGTGATGAGCATGCAGGCTATCAGCCTTATTTACCAGTTCTGGATCCATACAGAAGCGATCCACCGCCTGCCCCGATGGGTGGAATGGTTCTTCAATACGCCCTCTCATCACCGGGTACATCACGCGTCAGATATCAAATACCTGGACCGCAACCATGCCGGTGTATTGATTATCTGGGACCGGATGTTCGGCACTTTTACCGCGGAGGAAGAAAGGCCCGTTTACGGCCTCACCAAAAACATCTATACCTATAATCCCCTGCGCATCGCCGTCCACGAGTGGGTGGATATCTGGAAAGATCTCCGGCAGGCCCGTTCCCTGAAAGAAGCCTGGCATTATGTATTCGACGCTCCCGGCTGGAGCCACGACGGCAGCCGCAAGACCACCAAACAGCTGCGTAAAGAGCATCACCTGGACTAAACACCCAGCTCCCGCCATTCATACCGCTAAAAGACCGGTAAACCATTACTTGGAAATTTTATTTTGCCATTACGAAAACTGTCGTACATTTGTTTACGAAGATATTCGTATATTTATTGTAATCATTAGTAATCAAGTAATAATGGGCATATCAGGGAAACATATAAAACCGACCGAAAGTGAGCTGGAGATACTGCGTGTTCTCTGGGGAAAAGGCCCCAGTACGGTAAGGGAAGTGCATGAAATATTAGGACAAAGCAAGGATGCAGGTTATACCACTACCCTTAAGCTCATGCAGATCATGCATGAAAAAGGCTTACTGGAACGTGATACGAGCAACAAAACGCATGTTTATTCGTCTGCCGTATCCCAGGAAAACACCCAGCGCCAGTTACTGGATAAAATGATAGATACTGTATTCAATGGGTCTGCTTCGCAGCTGGTGCTGCAGGCATTGGGTAATCATAAATCCTCGAAAGAAGAACTGGAGAAGATAAAACAGTACCTGGACGAAATTGAAAAACAACAGAAATAATCAGGGATACAGTTAATCCCGGTTGTAAATCATTCTTATCATGGCTGCAACGTTCCTTCCATTCACTACTGACCTCGTAACCGCCCTGGGATGGGCCATCCTGCACTCTTTATGGCAGGCGCTGCTGGTATTCACCTGCCTGCGCATTGTGCTGAAGCTCTGGCCGGATGCTACCTCAAGCACGAAGTACAACCTGTCTTTCTTTTCGCTGGCGGGTATCTTTGGCTGGTTCGTTGCAACGCTTTATAAACAGCTGGAAGCAGTGAAAGCAGCACAGCTTACCGCCGGCCTGCCGGTAGCAGGCGAGCTAAACGCTCCCCTGGTATTGCACGCCCCGGCAGTATACCAGAGCCAGGAGGAACTGAATGTACTTTTTCCCAACCTGGAAATGGCATTCCCAGTGCTGGTAGCACTGTACATAGCCGGCGTAGCTGTTATGTGCATCAAGCTGGCTGCCGACCTGGCACAACTGCAGCAGATCAGGAAAAGGCAGGTGCTGCCTGCCGACAACGCCTGGGAACATTATCTTGACAGGCTCAAGCTGCAGCTGCGTATTCCGCGTAAGGTAAAGCTGCTGATCTCCCAGTACGTACAGGTACCTGTAATGATCGGTTTCCTGAAGCCCGTAATACTGGTGCCTGCAGCCATGTTCAATAACCTCAGCGCAGAACAGCTGGAGGCCATATTACTGCACGAGCTGGCACACATCAAACGCAATGATTACATACTGAATATCTTCCAATCCATTGTTGAAACAGCCCTTTTCTTTAATCCCTTTGTATGGTGGATCTCCAAATTCATCCGCCTGGAAAGGGAACACTGTTGCGATGATATGGTCTTAGCCCATACCACCCAACCCCTGCATTATGCCAAAGCCCTGGTAGCCTTGGAAGAATACCGGTTTACTACCAATCCCATGGTGATGGCAGCTGCAGATAACAAACAACATTTGTTTTACCGCATTAAACGAATCATGGAAATGAAGACCTCCCATCTTAACTATAGTCAAAAATTTATGGCCATGCTCATCATTGCTGTGGGCCTGACCGCCATCGCCTGGATCACTCCTTCCGCCAAACAGGAAAAGGATCAGACAACTGCGGGCGCGGATACCTTGCCTGCTGCTACTGCGAAAGCCCTGCAACTAAACCAGCTGCTGGCCGACACTGTTCCGCCAAAAGTAAACAGCACCAACAGCCAGAACAACAGCACCAGGCCTGAAAATGCCAATCCTGACAACGTAGGCAATACCGAGCAGGACGAACCAGACAATGAAGAAATTGAGCAGGACAGAAAGAAAGCGCATGAAAAAATGCGCGAAGTGAACGAGCAAATGAAGGCAGTACATGAACAGGTAAGAATAGCCCAGGAAAGTTCACAGAAAGCTATCCAGGAAGCCATGAAAAACATTGACTGGAAAGCCATCAATGCCCAGACACAAGAAGCGCTTAAATCTGTAGACTGGAAGAAGATCAATAAGGAAATAGAAAATTCCATGAAGTCTATCGACTGGAACAAGATCAACCAGGAGATAAATGAGTCTATGAAAGAAGGCCAGCAGTCTGTAGACCCGGAAATGATCCGGAAAAGCGTGGAAATGGGCATGAAAAGCGCCCAGATGGCCATGGCGAACATTGACCTGGAAAATATCATCAAACGCAGCATGGAAGCTGCCAATCGCGGAATGAGCGAAGCCAACCGCGCGATGATGCGCGCAAAAATGGGTGAGGCGCGCGAAAAACAACGCGATGCCATGCGTGAAACAAGAGAAAAAATGGCTGAATCCAGGGTAAAACAGCGCGAAGCAATGAACGCTGAAATGGGTGCAAAACGCGCGGAAATGAACGCAAAACGCGCCGAAGCCAACGCGCAGGCTGCACGCAAACAATACCAGGAGCTCATTTCAAAGATGACCTCCGATAACCTGATAGATCCTTCCAAAGGCTACACGATTGAAAAAAGAAACGATGGCCTGTATATCAACGGCAGCAAACAACCGTCCGCTGTAATGGATAAATACCGATCTTATCTTGGCTCAGGGAAAGTGACAATAAAGGGTGAGAAGGATAACATGAACGTGAATGTACAGGACTAAAAATCAGTAACTAACCTTTAGCGCTTATATACAACGCTACTGCCGTTCATACAGCAGTAGCGTTTATTTTTGGGCAGTTCCATTATCTTTAGGAATAAAATCCCACTTTTCGCATGCGTGTACTAGCGATACTGTTTGCCACCTGCCTTGTGGCGGTGGCCAACGCCCAGACCAATGAGATGACCATACTTAAGAAAAACGCGGCCACTCCCGTTAAAAACCAGGCCCAGACGGGGACCTGCTGGTGTTTTTCTACTACTTCCCTCGTGGAGTCGGAGTGTATCCGGAAAGGAGAACCGGGACCAGACCTGTCAGAGATGTTCACCGTCCGCAATATCTACATGGAAAAAGCGCTGAACTATATACGCCGTCAGGGATCCGCCCGTTTTGACGAAGGAGGCCTCGGCCATGATGTGATCCATGCCATGGCTACCTACGGTATTATGCCCGAAAGCGCTTACAGCGGGCTTATTAACGGGCGTACCCAACACAATCACTCACAGATGGTGAGTGAACTGCACGATTACCTGGATAGCCTGTTGAAGGCAAAGCGCCCTATACCCGACAACTGGCAGGAACATGTGACCGCTATACTGGATCAATACCTTGGCAAACCGCCAGCCACCTTTACCTATAACGGCCATAGTTATACGCCGCTGACCTTTGCAAAAGAGGTAGTAAAATTCAACCCCGACGATTATGCCTTTTTTACTTCGTTCAGCCACCATCCTTTTTACCAGTCCTTTGTTGTGGAAGTGCCGGATAATTTTTCTAACGGCGCTTACTATAATGTTCCCTTAAATGAGCTGATACAGCTGACCAAAACTGCCGTAAAAAGCGGTTATACCGTTATGTGGGACGCAGATGTGAGCAATGCCGGCTGGGCCGCGGCAAGAGGCTACGCCCTGTCCCTGCCTCCAGGAGCGTCTCCCGGTATTACTGCATACGATCCGGATCAGCCGGAAGAGAAAGTTAACCAGGACTACCGTCAGCGTTTATACGAGGAACTGGTGACCCAGGATGATCACCTGATGCATATTACCGGCCTTGCTAAAAGTAAAACCGGCAAGGAGTTCTTTATTGTAAAGAACTCCTGGGGCACCGGCGGGCCTTTTGAGGGATATGTAAATGTGTCTGAGCCTTATTTTGCCGTTAACACAATAACGATCATTGTGCCAAAAGCGGCATTGGACAAGGCTGTTAAAGATAAGTTGGCATTGGCTACGAAATAAGGCTGGTCTATCTTACTACTTCAAATCCTTTATAGTGTTGCAGGGGCGCTTCTACCAGCTGGAGGCCGGTTACTACTGCCTCCGGTGGCCCCTGGCGGCACCAGGCGATAAATGCTTCCATAGCGGGTTCTTCACTTTCGGCGGCAATCCATACGTTCCCGTCAGGTAAGTTCCTGACCTGCCCGTTGATTCCCAGTTTATCTGCTACCTGTTTGGTACTGGCCCGGAAAAAAACGCCCTGTACCCTACCCTTGACTGTGATCTCTTTGTGTACGATGGCCATTTTTGTCTGAAGATTTGAAAGTTTATGCATTTCAAAGCTACGAACATGAGGGCGGAATGTGAAATCCGGCCGGCTAATGGCTTCAGCAATACAGGCATTGCTATTGTACCTGTGACTGGCCGTACCCGCTGTGTCATACCAGGTAACCATTTTCAATACCCACGGTTGTGTCAACCACGTGTGGAACATGGGCAGGTATTGTAATGAATTACCTGGTATTGACCGATTGTGCAGCAGGCAGGGGTCAACTACAAAACGGGTTAACATGGGGACATTAATTTATTCTGGTTACACGTTAATGAAAGTCAAATACAAATGGTTGTCTATATAATGGTTATTCAATATCGGTTGTCTATTATGCGGCAAAATTGAACAAGGTGCCATCTGCCAGCTCTTCACCTCTGAAACGGAACTCTCTCACTAATTCATAGGCGCCGCCGGCCGCGGGTTTTCTCAGCAGGGAAAAGCTGCGGCAAACGAAACTACGTACAAACAGCTGGTTATCGAACTGCGGGTACACCTTCTCAAACTCGCCGGTGCTGATTGCCCTTGCCAGGGTGATATGCGGTTTAAAATCATTTGGCTTGAGTTCAAACAACTGCAGGATCTTTTTACGCAGCTCAGCGATCGGCTTCGGATTCGCTATATTCAAATAGATGGTTCGTTTAATTGCGCCATGATCAAAGTGATCAAACTTAGCAGTGTAAACCGTGAATCCGGATTGTTTGGCGGCTATTTCGTCCAGCAGATAGATGCAATCATCCTGGAACTTTTCCGGGAATACCGAGCGGAATAATGAGATATGCGCTCTTGAATAACGGCTGGTAAAGATGCCCAGCGTTTCGGCTATCCGCTCTTTAAATTTGCGCACTTCTCCGGATATCTGGGTGCCGGGGTTGATGACTACCAGGTAGTCATAAAGCGCTGTTTCTTGTTCTGTAAAAAGGGTTTCTCTTTGCATAACCAACAATTTTTTGCTTCCCGATTGTTGACAACACAAATATACAACCTTTTTCAGAAATACTAATTTTTTTAGCATTACCTACTAAAAAAATGCACAGCAAGGCTGCGCATTTTTTTATGATCAGGATAATTTTTCTGTGATTGCAACAAAATCAGCTGCCACCAGGGAGGCGCCGCCGATAAGGCCGCCGTCTACGTCCGGGCAGGCGAACAATTCGCCGGCGTTGCCAGGTTTGGCACTGCCACCGTAGAGGATACTAAGGTGCAGGGCTGCTTCCCTTCCGTATTTCTCAGCTATCTGCGCACGGATGAAAGCATGCATATCCTGCGCCTGCTGTGCGGATGCCGTTAAGCCGGTGCCGATGGCCCAGATAGGCTCATAAGCGATCACCACGTTCTTCAGCTGTTCAGCACTGAGATGATAAAGGCTTTCCTCCAGCTGTTTGGCCACATACTGGTTCTGTGTTTCAGCTTTCCTCACTTCCAGCGGCTCACCACAGCAAAAGATGGGTTTCAGTCCATTGGCCAGGGCGAGATCTATTTTCTTTGCCAGCATGGCATTACTTTCATTGAAATACTCCCTTCTTTCGGAGTGTCCCAGTATCACATAATCCACACCTACAGATTGCAGCATTTCTGCAGACACTTCCCCTGTGTAGGCGCCTGATTTTTCGGCATAACAATTCTGTGCAGCCAGGTAAAAACCGGGGTAATTCTTCAGTAAAGCTTTGGCCTTCAGCAAATACGGGAATGGGGTGGCGATCACCACTTCCTGTCCTTCCTTCAGTTTGAGACCTGCGTTGAGGATATCATTGATCAACTGTTCTCCCTGTGCGAGAGTAAGGTTCATTTTCCAGTTTGCCGCAGCAATTTTTTTTCTCATGATAATGCGTGCTTGTATTGAGTTTAGTTATTATTCACTTTTGGTGGCTTGTTCGTAAATGGCAGCCAGCATTCTGCGGTCTGCATCATTCATTTCCCTGCTTTTGAATGCCATCCAGGCAGTAGCGTCGCGCAGGGCCTCCTGTAAGCGGTAGCGTTCCTGCGGATCTTTTCCGCCCCACGAAAAGGAGGGCACGAACCTGGGCGGGAAATCCCCGCCAAAGATATTACAGGATACGCCTATTACGGTGCCTGTGTTCAACATTGTATTAATGCCGCAACGGCTATAATCGCCCATCAGGGTACCGCATTTTTGGCCGGCTGGCCAGGCCTCTTTACGCGCTTCCATCCAGATTTTAACCGTCCCTGCATTATTCTTCAGGTTCGAACAGGTGGTATTGGCGCCCAGGTTGCACCATTCCCCGATCACGGCATCGCCTAAGTAACCGTCGTGACCTTTATTGGAATAGCCAAACATGGTAACGTTCTTGATCTCTCCCCCGCCTGTACAACCAGGCCCCAGGGAAGTGGCTCCGTACACTTTGGTACCCATTTTCAGCACAGCGCCCTCACCCATGGCCAGCGGCCCGCGGATCAGGCAACCTTCCATAATATTGGCCTTAGCGCCTATATAGATAGGACCGGCAGAGGCGTTCAGTACACTGCATTCCACCACGGCTCCTGGCTCAATAAAAATTGCCTCCGGCGCTATTACCTGGTTAGTGGCTGAAACAGGAGCGGAAACCCTTCCGGCTGTAAGCAGCTGAAAATCGTCGCGGATGGCCTTGTCATTCATCATAAACAGGTGCCAGGGCAGCTCTATATGGCTCACCATTCCCTCATACTCCTTTCTGCGTTCGGCAGGCAGGCCCAGATCGTTGCCCGGCACTGCCTTTGCCAGGAGGCGATGCTCCAGGTACAGCTCCTCCCCCGGCTCAAGGGCCAGGATGGCTTCCACCAGTGCCCGATCAGGCAGCATATGACCACTGATAAGCACATGAACACTATCAGCGTCACCTACACGTAAGGGAAATTTTTCCTGGAGGTAGGATACAGTGAAATGACTTACGCCTGTCCCCAGCCAATGCTCCCATTTTTCCTGGATCGTCAGGATCCCTACCCTGCAGGCGGCTACAGGTCTGGTATAAGTGAAAGGATATAAGAGATCGCGGGCGGGCGTGTCAAAAAGAATGTAGTTACGCTCCATAGGGGGCTAAAAATAAAAAATCCCACCGACAAATGCCGGTGGGATGTGTAAATATTTTATTAATCGCTTATTTAGCTTTTTTCTCGTAGCGTTTCTTGAACTTGTCGATACGGCCTGCAGTATCAACCAATACGTTCTTACCGGTATAGAAAGGGTGAGAGGTATTGGAAATTTCCAGCTTGATCAGCGGATATTCGTTTCCGTCTTCCCATTTAGCCGTTTCCCTGGAAGGAGCAGTAGAACGGCTTAAGAAGCTAATACCGTTTGACATGTCCTTGAATATTACGAACCTGTAACTTTCTGGATGGATTCCCTGTTTCATTTTTTTGCTTTTATTGGTTGGATGGTCCACCGTCTGCCGGATTTCATCCCAAAATGCTTAATTAATCAAATACGGACGGCAAAGGTAAGGAGAAAATTCCAAAATCCAAATAGCAGTCCAAAAGAATGCCGGGCTTAGCTCTTCATATTCACATATTGCAGGGCGATACCAAAGTTAGCTTCCTTGCATTTCTGTATAACATCCTGTAAATCATCTATCTTCTTGCCAGTTACGCGGATAATGTCATCCATGATGGCAGCCTGTACCTTAAGACCGGAATCCTTGATCATTTTCACGATCTTTTTAGCGTCTTCCTGCTTGATGCCGTTACGTACAGGCACTTCCTTCTTTACTACCTTACCGCTCTGGTAATGCTCCTTGCTAAGGTCGTAAATAGCGGCATCCAGTCCCTGGCGCATGCTGCGGCTGATGAGCACATCCACCACCTGGTTAAGCTTCATGTCGCTGTCCACTTCCAGGTTCAGGACCAGGTCCTTCTTATTAAGGTCAATACCCACATGAGAGTCCTTAAAATCGAACCGGGTGGTGATCTCTTTCTTCACGGTGTTGATGGCATTGTCCAGCGTTTGCAAATCCACTTTGCTAACAATATCAAAGGATGGCATGATTGATATACTTTATTTAATGGTAATAAGTCAGGGGCAAATATAAATAAAATTCCCGCCCCAATTTCCGACCTGCGTCGGGGTGGGACGGGAGTAACCGTTAAATATTAAACTTGTTATCCAACTACTCCTGCGGTGAATACCGGTATGGAGATATATACGTTATCCTTCTTTGGCAATCTTTCCCATACCGGAAACTGACTGTTTGATCTCGGGATTGCCTTTGTATTTGATGTTGCCCATACCAGACACCGATATGTCAAGCTTCTTCTGTGCATTCACATTGGCGTTGCCGGAGCCGGAGATAGCGATCTCTACTTCCTCTGCCTGGAAATCGAAAGCCTGGATATCAGCCTTACCTGAAATGCTGTATTCTGCCTTGGATGCACCGCCTTTGAGCTTTACATTGCTGGCGCCGGACACCCCTACTTCCAGCTGTTGTGATGTTACATCCAGGTCTGCATCCGCAGAACCGCTCACGGCCAGTTCCAGCTTATCGGTCTTCAGCTTGCTTTTGCTATAGAATCCGCCTGATCCGCTGGCTGCCAGTTCATGCACATCCTGCAGGGTTACGTAAACGTTCACATCTTTGGTGGGTTTAATATTGTATCCTTTCTTTACGCGCACTTCCAGGTCGTCCCCATCTATTTTGGTTTCAATATAGGGTAAGAGATTACTTTCAGCTTCGACCCTGATGGAATGCGTATTACCCTGTGTAATATACACCTTGAAAGTACCGGAAGTGCCGATGTTCGTGAATTTAGTAGCCTGACGGTCCTCCTGCTTTACCTCGCCGTTGCCTGTTATCCTTTCGCTCTGGAGGAAGGAGGATAACAACAGGACGAAAGCCAGCAGCGGGATGGACAGGAGCAAGTTCTTCTTCATGACGCAAGATTTTAGTGATGAGTGATTGTAGTTTTTATTATAGAAGTTTTAGAATGGCCGTATGTACATGTACGTTAGTTCGCATCCAGTTGCACATCGCTGCGCACACCCCTGATCTGCAATACCGGAGAGCTCTCTCCCCCACTGGCAGTAGTGGCACTGTATGAAAGGCTCTGCGATTTCTTTATAGAGCTGATATTCTTCAGTGAAAGCCCTCCTGTTTCCAGGTCGCCGTAGGTAAGGTTCACATCCAGCTTAAGTGCCACCTTGCTGGAAAGCGACATTACCAGGTCGCTGTAGGTAAGATTCACGTTCCCGCCTTTAAATGCAGCGGATACATCTTTCATCTTCACATCGCTGTAAGTGAGCCTGAGATCTGCACGATCCTGCAGGCTGGCCACGCTGAAATCGCTATAGTTGCAGGTGGCATCGATGCTGCCCAGCTGTCTGATCTTATAATCGCTGTAATTAGCTTTTACAGTGAGAGAGCCGATGTCGCCGATAGTATAATCAGAATAATTTGATTTGGAATCCAGTTTATTCGCTGCATCGCAACGGATATCGGAGTAATTAGCCTTTATCACCAGGTCTCCTGCTTTATCGATCCGTCCTTTGCTGCAGTAGTTCATATCCATTTCCAGCGTTTTGCCGGCTTCCTTGATGGCGTAGAAACAGTAGTTAAGGCGCATCTTGGCGGCAAAAGGCAACTGGTCTGTTATCACATCTCCAAAGTTATTTTCCAGGGAAAGCATTCCCAGGCTTTTGGGAAGGTATATCTCGTAATCTATGTTTACGTAGTCTTTTGAGTTTTTGTTGTCACCCCAGAACCACTTTCCTCCTTTGTTGTTATAATTAGTCTGGAAGCTGACATTCCCAGGATCGCCGCTGGCTTGTATTTCCACCGCATTGGCTATCTCCTGCGCTTCTGAGGTGTTCTTACCGAAGCCGGTAATAACGATGGTGGCTTTTACCTGGTTTTGCGACCAGGTGTGTATGATCACTTTTCCGTACTTGTTGTACACATTCACCTGCGCGCCACTGTTAACATTGAACTCTTTTGACACGGTGCGTTTGAACTCGGTGTCGCCCTGGTGAGCGCAAGCTAGTACCGGCAATAATAAAAAGAGTAAAATTTTAAATTTCACGTTCATGATCTTTCAGAGTTTTAGTTTCGGGTTGTTTAGCCCGTAATTCTTCCAATATTTTATCCAGCAAATCAAGTTTCATCTGATAATAGCGGATCATTGCGGACCGGATGCGTTCATTGCCGGGGTTTTGCTGCAGCTCTGTTTCCAGCATCTGCCAGGTGTCGTTGCGCAATTCCAGCTCTTTACGTGCAGCGCTGTCGAGACCAAGGGCTTCGGGTGGGTATTTGCTGATATCCTCCAGCTTCTGTTCGATCTGGGAGGTGTAGTACATTTTAGCTTCCTGCAGTTCCGGCGCTATGGTACCAAGGTTCTGTTGCTGCTTCCTGAGCTGCAGGAACTGGTAGATCATCACACTGTTCACTACAAGTACCAGCACGGCGGCGGCCTTTAACCAGTGACGCTTCAGCAGGGAAACCACTTTAGGCGTTTGCTGGTCTTTCAGCTGCTTTTCCAGGGCCTTCCACACATGGGCGCCGGGGCCCGCTTCTTCAAATCCTGCCCTGTTACGGCGGATAAACTCTTCTAAATTGTTATCAGACATATATATAGCTAGATCCTTTGTTTTACAATTTGCCTCACCTTTTCCTTTGCCCGCATATACTGTGTTTTAACAGTAGATTCCGAAATATCCAGCATACCGGCTATCTCCTTATGGGAATATTCCTCGAAGAGATAAAGGTTCAACACCGTTTTATAGCCGGAGGGCAAAGCCTGAATGGCTTCTTTTACCGCGCTTACCGTCCAGGTAAAGCCGTCTTCATCCACTGGTTCTTCCTCTTCTACTTCCACCTGTTCCACTTCTTCGAAGTATACTTTTTTACGACGAAGGTGGCTCAGACACTGGTTCACCACTATTCTCTTGATCCAGGCGGTAACACTGCCTGCATTTTCCAGTCTGACAATGTTCCCGTACACCTGTATGAACGCCTCCTGGAGGATGTCTTCCGCATCGCTTACATTGCCTGTCATACGCAGACAGATGTTATACATAGCGGCGGAATAAGCATCGTAGAGCTCGCGAAAAGCCCGTACGTCACCCTTTTTACAACGGGCCACCAGTTGGTCTGTTACAGGAGTTGGATTCAAGTTGTTGGTTAATGCTTGCATTATAAAGACGATAAGCTGAGAAAAGGTTGCATGTAATCCAAAAAAATCCTGAAAAGGGAAACGCGGCCTACCGGGCCGCGCTTCCTCCATCCTTATATATACCTAAAAACCAAGCTTTTAACAACTAGCTGTTAGCTTTTAGTTGTTGGCTGTTAATTAGTTACCGCCCTGCTTTACGCGGTTCTGTTCGTCTTCCAGGCCGGTTTTACGTGAACGGGCGGCCTTTACATTGGTGTTACCAAAGCGGTAAGTGAAGTTCACCCTTACCTGCTGGCTTTCCCATTTACTCGTTACAGAGGTGTAGAAACCGGCGTTGTCGAAGGTACCGCGGAAACGCTGGTTATTGAAGACGTCGCTCATGCTCACCTTGATGGTACCTTTCTTCTTCAGTATTGACTTTTGAACACCCAGGTCCAGGGCATACATAGACTTCATTTTGAAAAGGCCTTCCTGTGAGATCTGGGGAGAGATATACATGAAAACCACTTCCGTGCTAAAGCCTTTTGGCAGGGTGAAGGTATGCTGCGTGCGGCCAAAGAAACCGGCGGCATCCAGGTCTACCAGGCTGTTGTTCACCATTGTCTGGTACATAGCGTAGTTCGCAGACAGGTTGGTGAAGGAGTTCCACCATTTGGTAATGGGGAAAGGAATAGAAATATTCAGGTTAAAGTTATCCGATTTGGCTACGTTCAGATATTTGTAGCGCAGTACAGTAGTGTCGCCTGTTACCGGGTCTTTGCCTGGCTCTACGATCTGGGTGATCATATTAGAGGTGTGCGCATAGCCGATGGAGGTGATCAGGAACTGTTTGAAAGTATGCGTCACCTCAAAGTTGTTGGAATACTGCGGTTTCAGGTAGGGGTTACCGGATGCGATAGTGTACCTGTCCAGGTAGTATTCAAACGGGTTGAGGTCTTCGTAGCTCGGGCGCTGGATCCTGCGGCTGTAAGAGACACCGAACTGGTGATTCTTACCGGCGGCATAGCTCAGAAATACGCTGGGGAACAGGTTAAAGTAGCTGGTATCATTCACTTTGTTTAAAGTAAGTGAATTACCTTTTACATTGGACTGTTCACCACGGAGCCCAACCTGGATACCAAACTTCTTGAACTGTTTGTGGAAGTTAACGTAAGCAGCATTCACATTCTCCTTATATAAGAAGTGGTTAGAACGGTTTACATCGTACACCCAGATATTCTTCCGGAGAGAGTCAAACTGGGCATTATTATCGGTTTCCACAAAGCTGAGTTTAAAACCGGCTTCGAACTTGGCCTGGTTCTTCAGCGGATGCGAATAGTCAGCTTTTACAGTTTTGATATTAATGGTAGAAGGTGTCCGGTTACGGGAGGTATCTCCGCGCAGGTAATCTTTACCGGTGCTGGTCCATGTATCCGCAAAGATATTAGCGGTTTGCTTGGACGAGTTACGGGCGTAGTCCAGGTCAATGTTCAGCTCTTTACCGGAGCTGTCCAACACTGCCTTATAGTTCAGGTTATAAGCCTGGCGGTTCCAGTCAGAGCTGTTCCGGGTATGTGTGCGGAGGGTGGAATCAACCATCTTGCCATTACCAATATAGGTGGTAGCATTGGCCGGGCCGCCCCAATCGCTCCATGACAGGTCTGCCATTACACCTATAGTGTGGTTCTTCGCCACGAAGAAGTCAGCGCCTACTTTACCTGCATGGTAATTAGACTCGTTCTTCATCAGGTTAAACTGATCAAACACATTAAACTGGCCATTGCTGGTGCCGGTGCGGTAGATGCCCAGGCGCTGGTCGTTTTCGCGGTGGTTATAGTTATAGGAACCGAACAGGTTCACTTTACCATTACGATGGTTCAGGTTCACGCCTCCATTATATTTAGGCGTACGGCCGTGAGCGAAGCCCAGTTGAACGCTACCATTGGTGCCGAAGTTCTTGTTCTTTTTCAGCTTTATGTTGATGATCCCGGCATTGCCAGCTGCATCGTACTTGGCGGAAGGATTGGCAATGAGCTCTATCTGCTCAATGTTGTTACTGGGCATATTTTTTAGCAGCTGGGCAATGTCCTGGGAACTCATATTCGTTTGTTTGCCATCGATCATTACGATGACCCCATTCTTGCCTTTCAGGGAAATATTATCGTCCTTATCTACAGTAACGCCGGGAGATTTTTCGAGCACCTCCAGGGCGGTACCACCGGCGGCAACGATGCTGTTTTCTACGTTCACCACCATTTTATCGGCCCTTTGCTCTACAAACGGCCTTTTCGCGGTAACGTTCACTTCTTTCAGGTTTTTGGCATCGGTGCTCAGGGTAATGGGGTCAATTTGTACGTTGGCCTTAGCCCCGGTGATCTCGAAGGGTTTGCCATATTCTTTGGTCATACCTACATAGGCGGCAGCCAGCAGGTAACGACCCTGTTTTACATTCTCGAATTCATAACGGCCATTGACATCTGCGATGGCTCCCTTTACCAGGGAGGAGTCTTTGGCTTTTAATAAAGTAACGGTGGCAAATTCAACCGGCTTGTTACCGGCCTGCATTACCTGCCCGTTGACCTTAACGGGTAAGGAATTTTGGGCGAGAGCTGGTTTTAGGGCGCTGCAGGTGATGCTACAAAAGGCCAGCAACGCGAAAAATTGTTTCATATAAGGGCGGATTTAGATTTATAAAATTTTTATCACCAATGATTTAATTCTATTTATAGAACCTTTGTTTATCAACTACAGTGCAAAGGTAGGTATTATGCATTGCATAGTACATAGTTTTACACAAACGGTAGCTAATTGGGGACGATTGGTAAAAAACAGCAGATAGCTTTTAGCCTTTAGCTGCTGGCGGTAAATGTTCATAACTGATCTTCCTAAAAGGCGGCGGCGTGATTAGTTTTTCTTACACAGATTGATTCCCGGGTATTGATTGCTATAGTTTAACTACCAGTCTACAGTGCACAAAATGCCTTTATGCATAGTATAATAATGATAACAGGTACGATAAGGAACATATAAAATAGCTTTAGGCTAAACAGTAATAAAGACGATTCAACTACAGAATTGTTACAAGGCCATTATTGAATAATCCGATTTTGTTGGTAGACCGGAGCACCGATTCGTTACAGTCATCCATCATTCTTTTTCCCGGTTGACAAGATCAAAGGTATTTCCGGAATGGGGTTAGGGCAATGCAATTTAGGTAAAATGTAGGTTTTAGCCGGTAAACGGCATTAAACCGGAGGGTTCCGGTAAAAATAAGGATCATACGCTTCTCAGCTTTTATCCCCAGCGGATACTATCCAGCAGAGCAGCCTGCTTTTCCTGCAGCTGTTCGAAGAATATACGTTCTTCCTTACGGATATGGGCCTCCAGGCTATGAGCCAGTTGGTCCATTGCGGTTTCAAGCTCAGTATTCTCGGTCAAGGCACTGTACATACGCGAGATCTGCTGGTGCTCTATCATCAGCTCCTCCATCAACTTATCCAGTTCGACATCTTTACCTTTGCAGGCTTCAAACAAATATTCTTCCTTCTGGATATGCGGCACCATTACTTCCTGGAAGACATTTACAATATAAGCCAGCTTTGCCTGTGTTTCCAGCGGAAACCCTTCGTATGGCGCAGCATCCTTTTTCAGGTAGCGGCATACAAATAACAGGCGCTTGTGCTCATGGGACAAGGGCACTAAAGTTTCGTGACGATGCATAATGATCAGGAAGTAGTTTTTGCTGAATAAGCCTTGCGGCAATACCAGATGAAGACAGCCCCTCCTACTACCATCAGGAAAGAGATGATCTCTGCCTGTGTGGGATGGAAACCGAAAATATTATATTTAGTGTTGACCCTTATCTTTTCGATGAAGAACCTTTCGATACCATTTAATATAAGGTAGATCCCGAAGATAACACCCGGTACGGTGATCCTTTTACGGATGCTCCATAATACAAGGAACAACAACAGGCAGGCAATGATCTCATATAACGGTGTAGGATATACGGGCAATTCAAGCATGCGGCAGTACTTCCCTTCACAGCCCGGAATGGGTATGCCTTCGTTCACTACGTTATGCGGATAATTATATGCCCATGCCCAATCCGGCAGCCAGGAGAAAGGATTGGGACGGGAATTTGTAATACCCCAGTCACCATCACCGGCAAAATGACAACCCATGCGGCCTACACCGTAAGCAAGCACTGAGGGCCGGCGCTGCACTGTCCACCAGGTGATAGGTATTGATATGCTTTTTGGCAGCGTATCTATAATAACAATAGCAGCTACGATAAGGCCTCCATAGAAAGTGAGGCCGCTGAAAGAAATAAGAGATCCCCAGGGATCCTGCACAAAATCATTCCAGTTCTCCAGGTTGTGAAATATCTTGGCCCCTATGAGACCAGCAACAGCTGCCATGACGGTGAAATCAGGCACACGCTGGTGCGGCATGACCATGACCGTTTTCTTTTCAGGAGCAGGCAAGGCCTTCTTCTTCGTCCCGGTATTTATACCAGACAAACAACGCTGCTACCACGATACCTAGCAGCCAGTTGCCCTGACCAGACAGCAGGAAGCCTTGCAGGTCCTGCGAAATGGTATTCCATGCCAGTATCGCTCCGCCTATTTTAAAACCCAGGAGAAAACCCAGTATGCCGTTCACCACCAGTTCTGAAGAAGAAGCAGGCTTACCGGTTTCCATCACCTCAGGCACTCCCTTTAACCAGCCCAGCTTCTCCCGTCTTCTCAGCTCAATGGTCAATACATAGGCTGCAGCCAGGAAGGCAATAGCTACGAAGAAACCGAATGTTTGAAAGATTTTCAGGAGGGGAAGTTCAGCGCCGAACAGGTCTTTAAAGGCATAATATAGATTAGGATACATAACAGCGTATAAAAAAATTTGGTGATCTGAGTTTTCCTATGAACAAAGCCGAATTAATCAAAAGGAAAATCAAACCACCAAAGTAACTCTATAAAATTCCAAAATCCAAATTCCAGCGGTTAAGCCCGGAGGAATTTTTTAGCAGTATTGCTCAAAAGCATCTGCCAGATTAGCGGCAATCATCTGAGCCGGACGGCCTTCGATCATATGACGCTCAATGAAAATGCACCAGTTGTCCGTCTTTGAACAGCGCAATAGAAGGAGAAGAAGGAGGATAAGGCAGCAAATGCGCACGCAGCTGTTTTACCGCATCCATGTCAAAACCTGCAAAACTGGTCGTCAGCCTGTCGGGTTTCTTTTCGCTGTGGGCAACTGCCATCAGCACACCCGGCCGGGCTGAACCTGCAGAACAGCCGCATACGGAATTGATCACTACCAGGGTGGTGCCTTCTTTTTTCAACGTTTCGTCTACTGACTGAGGGGTCAGCAGCTCTTCAAAGCCGTAATCTGTTAACTCTGCCTTCATTGGCAATACTAATTGCGGGATACATATCACTATAAGTTTTTTGTTTTAGTTTTTGTTTGCACAAAGTTACTTATAAGAGAATTATAAAAAAAATACTTGGAAAAAGACTTTATGGCAGCTAGAAACATGCGAATAAGACAATATGACATTACATTAAGGGTGAAATCTGGCAATATTTCCTTTTTAATGGCATGGTATCCCATTTGATTATGTAGCAGTGTCAAAACAAAAACTAAAAAGACAAAAACTTATAAGGCTATGACACTCGTAAAATTCAATCAGCACCCTGCACACAAAGCATTTGGCGGTATTATGGATGAAGTATTTAACAACACTGCCAGGTTATTGAAGGATGATATCCTGACCAACGATTTCTTTGGTACCTATCCCCCGGTAAACATCCGTGAGAACAAAGAAGCTTACCTGCTGGACGTAATGGTCCCCGGTTTGGCTAAAGAAGACTTTACTATCAACCTGGAGAAGAATGTGTTGACTATCAGCGCAGAAAAGAAAGCAGAACAAAAATCTGAAGATCAGAAACACATCCGCCGTGAATTCAGCTTCCGTTCCTTCAAGCGTTCCTTTACCCTTGACGAGAGCGTAGATGCTGAAAAGATCCAGGCCAAATATGAAAACGGTATCCTGCAGCTGCAGCTCCCCAAGAAACAGGAAGCACAGCCCAAAACCAAATCTATTGTGGTTGGATAATCAATATCAGATGATAATGGGCGTAGGTTTTTAATAGGTTTAGTGAGATTGGTGAAGCCCCCTGGTAGTACCGGGGGGCTTTTTTTATGGACCTGTCCTGTTCTAATGGATCTGTCTTATATAAATGACACAAACGTTTAACTGGTATGCTATTTTAATATGATAATTTGCCCTGGAACCACAGCAATATGCTATCAAGGGCCAAATACAGGTGGGGGCTGGCTGGTAAGCTCTATATCACTGCAGAAAAAGCTGTGATAGGGGCGGCATTGCGTAAAAACCAGGATAGCCGGGAACATTATAATATAAAGCTTGTATTTGACTATGTGCTCTTCCATATCCTGCTGATCTTGCCCGAGCTCTTCTTCACCCTATACTATCAAAATACCACGCAGCTACTACTTTATCCCTTTTTCCTGGCCATCGGCTGCTTATGTATGTGGATGCTGAAAAGGCGGGTATCGGCCAAGTCAACCGGCACCCTGGCGGCACTGAACGTACTGGTATTCGGCATGCTGTCCTCCTTCCTGAACAACCTGGACATATCACTGGTATACGCCATGATATGGATCCTGAGCATATTATTCTGTTACCTTACCACCAACCTGGCCACTACCCTTGTCCTTAGCAGCCTCTTATGCGGTTACCTGGTGCTGGTGGCTTATTTAAAGGCGCAGGGCATTATACTTTTCAATGCTCCCGGTTACTCGGCGCTCAATATCTTTGATGTGGCCCCGATATTCACCGCCCTTTTTATCCTGTTCATAGTGATCCGGGTATTGGGCCGGCACTATAATAATATTATGATCGTAGAGGAGCGGCGTACCCTGCAGCGGCAAAAACAGCATGCTGCCCTCATCAGGCAAAACCTCACCAAGCAGTTCATGCTGGTAAAAGGACTATCCCGCTCCGGTAAGACCAAATACCTGGAGGGTAACCTGGAATTACTGGAAGCCTGTCTCACGGAAATAGAAAAGCAATGTGAAACTGCTATCGACCTGTTACAGGACGTGCATAAAGTGGCTGGTGAAGCGCATAAAAAAAGCTCCCCAGTAGAGCTGAAGAGCCATTCCATGGCATAGGTTAAGGAATACTTCACTTCAAAAGGTAGGGGGAAAATAAGACGGATGAATTTTGGAGATCACAAAGATAGAATTCCCGCTATACGCTGCTAATACCAAAAAGTTGTAATTTTCTTCTCCATACCCTCACCTGTTCATTATCATCATATGATCCTACTTTCCTTACAACGTTTACTCGTTTTTATGATCTGCCTGACCGGTACACCCGGCCAGAATACAATACCAATGCAGAACGGCGAAGAAGAAGCCGTGAAAAAGACCATTGGGCTGCTGTTTGACGGCATGCGCAAGGGCGATAGCAGCATGGTAAAGACGGCCTTCGCACCAGACGCTACCTTACAGACCATTTCAGCTCCACCCGGCAGCGGTGTTAAAGTTAAGACGGAAGCCCTGCAGCGCTTCCTGGATGCGGTAGGTACCCCTCACACGGACGTGTGGGATGAGCGGATCGACTATGGTCGTATATCCATTGATGGGCCGCTGGCCTCGGTGTGGACACCGTACCAGTTTTACCTGGGCGGAAAGTACAGCCATTGCGGGGTGAATTCGTTTCAGCTGGTGAAGCTGGAGGGAACATGGAAGATCGTGTATCTGATCGATACCAGGCGGAAAGACTGTAAGTAGCCGGCCCCTGAAAAAAGCAAACCCCTCGAAAAGTCGAGGGGTTTTCAGGTGGATTACTAACCCATTTTTTTAATAACCCAAAATCTTTAACATACTCTGGGCGCTCTGTTCTTTGGCATAAAGCCAGCTCTTTAAGCTGCCCGTTTTTGTCGTATCCTACAATTACGTGTTTCGGTGAGGGGATCAGGCAGTGCTTAATACCGCCGTAACCGCTGAGCTGATCCTGGTAGGCTCCCGTATGGAAGAAGCCAATATACAGGGGCTCGCCGTTAGACAACTTGGGCAGGAACACCGCGTTGATATGCTCTTCCGACGTGTAGAAATCATATCCGTCGCAGGTAAGTCCGCCGAGGTGCACTTCCTGGTATTCCTGGTCCCATTTATTAATGGGCAGCATCAGGAACTTTCTCCGATGCCCCAGGTATCCGGCAGGGTGGTGATAAAGGAGCTGTCTATCATATACCAGTTCTCACGGTCGTTCTGCATCTTCTCTCCTATCACGCTGTAAATTACCGCGCCGCTTTCGCCTACTGTAAAAGAACCAAATTCTGTATAGATATCCGGTACGGGTACTTTGTTCTTTTTACAAACATTCTTGATGGTGGCTACGATCTCGTTAACAATGTAATTATAGTCGTAGTCAAAACCAAGTGAGTGTTTGATCGGGAAACCACCACCGATATTTATACTATCCAGTTCCGGGCAGATCTTCTTCAGCTGACAGTAGAGGTTCAGCACCCGGTTAAACTGGCTCCAGTAATAAATGTCGTCCTTGATACCTTTATTCATGAAGAAGTGCAGCATTTTCAGCTCGAACTTCTCATTTCCTTTCAGTTTATCCACATAGAACTCCAGGATGTCACGAGAACGTATTCCCAGCCTGGAGGTATAAAAATCAAAGGTAGGCTCTTCTTCTGCCGCAATACGCAAACCCAGCTTTACCGGATCCTTGGAGCGTACGTGCTTGTGGTAATCTTCAAACTCCTCTTTATTATCCAGGACCGGGACCACATTTTTGAACCCGTTATTGATCAGGCGGGTGATGGCCCTGGTATACCCCTTTGTTTTATAACCGTTGCAAATTATGAAGGTTTCTTTATTGATCTTCTTCCGCTCGTATAATTTATTGATAATATCAATATCGTATGCAAAGGAAGTTTCTATATGCACGCCATGCTTCAGGGTTTCCTCCATTATAAAGGAAAAGTGAGAGCTTTTTGTGCAATAACAGTAATAATAGTTGCCATCATACCTGTTCTTTTTAATGGCATCCTGGAACATTTTCTTAGCCTTGTTAATCTGCATCCCGATCTTAGGGAGGAAGGTCAACTTGAACGGGGTACCATACTTATCGATCAACGCCTTAATATTCAGCCCGTTAAATTCCAGGTAGTTGTCCTTCACCTCAAAACCTTCCTGAGGAAACTCAAAGGTTTGATTAACGAGGTCGGTGTAGGTGTTGTTCATCTAAAACTGCGAATGAATTTTAGGTTAGTAATAAAATTTAAACTCAGGTCTAGCTGGAAAACTCCTGGTTTACACACCTACGTCAGTTCGAAACCCAGCAAAATTGGTTGCAAAGCTAAATATTTTGTTCTATTGCCCGGATAAAAATTTCCACGTTTTTCCCCCAAAAGGTCATGTAAGAGTAAATAATTACGAATCAATGGATTAAGCGGCCAGTTGCCAGCTGTAAACTGCAGCTCAGGCGCGGGGCGCTGGCCTGCACCCAAATTTCCATCAACCTGTTTTTCAATCATTTACACTTTCAGCAATTCAAGGCTGTGTTTCCCCTCACAGAAGAGCAAGTCCAGGATGCTTAGGTTGGGAAGGAAACCTGCCCTGTCCTGGAACACCTGCGTATAGACCGGGGTGTCGCAGTCAGCTGCCCTGTCGCCCGGTTTCAGCAGGCCGCGGGCATCGGTAATACCGGCAGCGGGGTCATATTGCTTTTCATACTGGTCGGTAAAGCTGAGCTGGCAGGTATAATTGAGTGCCTTGTTAGCCCATTCAAAACAGGCCATGTTCCAGTCCATCAGGAAATTGAAAGATTGCTCATATAAGGACTGCAGATCTTCCTCGTAATATTCAAACCACGGTGAACGGCGGTAGGCAGACACCAAAGTCTTCCAATGAAGGGCCTGCCATTTTTCTTCATTGCTGATACGAACATCCTTAATAACAGTACGCTGGTTTTTTCCGCGGGCAAGGGGAACACTCAAAAGGATGGGACCATTAGGACCGGCGATGTAACAACGATTGCGATAACTGAGCTTTTGGTAGTGCTCATATCTCTCTATCTGTAATATGTGGTGTTTAATTAAAGTTTTATAGAAGCAAAGATTCGGAAAATATTGAGATTCAATAATCAGTATTTGGTTACTTGCCGGTTCTGTCATATTGTCAAAATTTGGTGCGATGTATGTAAAAATCGATGATTACGGTCCATGAGCTGTTTATGATTCACCACTTAATAATTAATTACAAGTGACTGTAAAGCAGTTCATAGAAAAATAAAAAATATGCTATTGCTTTTAGCAATTTGGCTGTTAAAGTGAAATTTTAGCTGAATGCAAAAATACTAAACTAATTAGTAGGTTTTCAAGGGATTTCAAGCCTTGTTTTTGCTTAAAGTAAAATGTGAGGTAAAGGGACTTGGATGGGGTAGACCGACGTAGGCTGATGAAGGTGAAAACCAGCTTCGCCCCTTTTCACCAGTCCACGTGCTCAACAGTATTTGTTTAGATTTTGTGAATTTAGCCGAACCCGGTTCCCCGCCCCGGTCAATTTTCCTATTTTTGACAAATGAAAAAAAGTATCCATCTTATTGTGCTGTTATTGGCGACCTGGGGTATGATGGCCAGCTCCTGTGAGAAAGTGAAGGACCTGCAATTTGTGCGGGTAGCCGGGGTGAACCTGCAAGGCCTGGGTTTTTCCAAAAGCATCGTAGAGATGACCCTGGCCTATTATAATCCCAATAATTTTAATCTTCAGCTGAAAGACGCATCTTTTGACGTCTTTTTTGATGACACCCAGGTAGGGCATTCCATGCAGGATACCACCATCAGGATCCCGGCAAAAGACACTTTTTACTTCCCGGTAAAACTTGAGGTAAGCATGGAGAATGTTTTCAAAAACGCCCTCACCATACTGGGCAATAAAGAAGTGACCATTAAAGCCACCGGTAATTGTAAAGTGGGTAAAGGAGGCATCTACCTGCCTTTCCCCATCAAATGCGAAACCAAACAGCCTTTAAATTTCTTCTAAACCGGAGCTCATCCCCTTAACATTCGTTTCGATTATCCCGATCATTTTGAGAATGGCGTGGCTTTCTGCCAGCGATTTTAAGGGAGGAAGTTCCAGCACCTCTTTCCGCACCCGCGCCAAGCTATCCTCATTCACTTCGCTGATCCATCCGTTTTTCAGATATGCCCATACAGCAATGGCGGTTTTCAGCACGGCAGCCTTTACACGGATACTTGCCGGGGAGTAACGGCCCGGGTGAAGGTGAATATACCGCTCGCCCTCATTTCCCAGGCGTAATATCCAGATAGAGCCGTCTGAAAGCGTGAGGCGCCGGTAATGCTCGTGTTGTTCCAGCCAATCCCGATACTGCGCTTCAGTATGTATGCCCAGCGTGCTCAGGGCCTGCAGCACTTCACGGCTGATATCCGTTTCTTCCAGGGCGCCCAGGTACAGGTCCATTTGTGAGGCGCCCAGCACCTTCAGGCGTTGGGGCAATTCAGGTAGGGGACAGTCTGCTATTAAACGGGTGATGGCCCTGATATGGTGCTTCAGGGCGTGGAGCTGGATACTATGTATGCCGGGGAGTCCCATTTCCAATAAAAAAGTCCCGTCGCTTTGGCGAACGGGACAATAAGATAGATCCGGAGTATTTACGGTTTCTTTTTAAGCTGATGAGTACCACCATCTTCCGGTTTCTTACAGGCGGTTGGCAGCCTGTTATAAGCCTCCGGGTTGGCAGTCACATTATCCGCATCATAACCAACATTGGCGATCGCCGCTTTGATATTTTCGATATTGGTACGGTCAGAATAGAATTTCACCACGGTGGTCTTTGTATGGAAGTTCACTTTGGCGGACTGTACCCCTTCTTCCCGGTCCAGGAATCGTTCAATACGGTCTTTACATTGGTCGCATAAAGCAGTCGGAGTGCTGATCTTTGCCGTTACAAGGGTAGTTTTTTTACTTTGTGCAAAGGCAGAACCAATGCAGGCCAGTAACATTACCATTACGAGCTTCAAAATACGCATAGGAATATTGTTTTACATTAAACGCTACTAAAGTAAAAAATAGTTCGTTAACGGCCCCATTTATCCGGAGCGCTTCTCCAGGCCTGCAGCGTGGCGCTGTCGGCCTCCGATACCAGGCCTTTTTCCAGGGCCAGCTCTATGAGCGTGCTGTAATTGCTCAAAGAATGGAAGGGCACACCTGCCGCACTGAAAGCTTCCACTGCCACATCGAAACCATAATTAAAGATAGATACCATCCCGATCACCTCCCCGCCTGCTTCACGGATGGCCTGTACGGCTTCAAGACTGCTTTTACCGGTGGAGATCAGGTCTTCCACCACTACCACCGGCTGCCCTGCCTGTAATACACCTTCAATACGGTTGCCCATCCCATGCTCTTTCGGCTTGGAGCGTACATATATAAAAGGCAGTTTAAGCTGATCGGCCACCAGGGCGCCATGCGGAATGCCCGCCGTGGCTACGCCCGCTATCACAGCCGCTTCGGGGAAGGTTTCGAAAACAACATTACATAGCTCTGATTTGATATAATCCCTAACGTAAGGATAAGATAACAACTTACGGTTATCGCAGTAAATGGGCGATCTCCAGCCGGAGGCCCAGGTAAAAGGCTCTGCAGGACGAAGTTTTACCGCCTGCACCTGCAGCAGCTTTTCGGCTACCTGTTTTGCACTGATGTTACTACTCATAAGGGGGCAAAGGTAGTAAAAAAGAGTTGGCAGAGATGTTCACAGATATTTCAAATAGTTGTCAGGAAGAATTAGGAAGCATCTCCATATTTTTGTTCCATGGAACAGATCTTTACTATATATCTGAACGAGCGGCCCCTGATCCTGTGCCCTCGTCAGCGGGACATACCAGCCAACTACAAGGATGCTCCGGTTTGCCCAAACCCGGATGCGGCTGCCATCAGCCAAACACTACAGGCACTGGAGAACGGCGAGATCGCTTCGGCCGTTTTTGTACAGGCAGACACCAACCGCCTGATGGAAGCTATCAAACGTCATTTTAAGGTATTGGTGGCAGCCGGGGGACTGATCACCAACCCCGCGGGGGAAATATTACTTATGTTCCGGCGGAACAAATGGGACCTGCCCAAAGGCAAGCAGGATGACGGGGAAAGCCTCGAGGAATGCGCCGTACGCGAAGTAAGGGAAGAAACCGGCCTCCGGCAGATCACCCTGACAGACAAGATCACGGAAACCTTCCATTATTATCCCCTGAAAGAGAAGAAAGTGTTGAAACATACCTACTGGTACCGCATGCAGTTCACCGGAACAGAACTGACCGTGCCCCAGATCGAAGAGGATATCATGGACATCCAGTGGATTAAGCCGGAAAACCTTGCCAGGTACCTCAAATTTTCCTACAAGAATATAGAAGAAGTGTTCCTGAAAGCAGGATATGCCCTGTAAGCTATTCGCCGTTGGCGTTCTCCCGTTTGGGTAGAACGGCCACGGTAAGGCGGCTCACACACACCAGTTTGTGTTGGTCGTCTGTAATACGGATATCCCATACATGGGTGGTGGATCCCAGGTGCAGGGGGCGGGCAATGCCATGCACATAACCTTCGCGCACACCGCGCAAATGGTTGGCATTGATCTCCAGGCCTACACAGATCTGCTTCTGCGGGTCTATGATAAGGGCAGATGCCACACTGCCCACGGTTTCTGCCAGGGCTGCGGACGCGCCACCATGTAACAAGCCGTAAGGCTGAACAGTACGGTGGTCCACCGGCATCATAATGCGGAGGTAGTCAGGGCCTATTTCAGTGAACTCCATACCCAGGCAGGTGCCCATCGTATTCTCCGTCATTTCGTTCAGCTGATCCAGTGAGATATTTAAAGAATGCCAGATCGGTTTCATAAATGAGCTGTTAGCAGTTAGCGGTCATTGTTTACTGGTAAAGCGTTTTTGATGCTGCGAAGCACAGCTTCAGGGAGGAACTGCGACACATCGCCTTCATTGCGGATGATATCCCTTACCAGTGTAGATGCAATACTGGTATACTGCGGCGTGCAGGTAAGGAAGATGGTCTCAATGTTACTGTCCATTGACCTGTTTACATCGGCAATCGCCTTTTCATATTCAAAGTCGCTCACATAGCGGATCCCTCTCAATATATAGCGGGCGTTCACCTTTTTACAGAAATCTACTGTTAATCCTTTGTAGGAGTCTGCTTTTATCCTTGGCTCATTCGGGTAAATGTCCCTTATCCACTGCAGGCGCTGTTCCAGCGGGAACATGGGCACCTTGCTGGAATTAACGCCTATGGCGATGATCAGCTGGTCGAACATATCCAGGGCCCTGTCTATGATGTCTTTGTGTCCTAGCGTGATCGGGTCAAAAGTGCCCGGAAAAACACATATACGCATGCTTTGTAGATTAAATGGAGTTCGCAGTGGGCAATTGACAGTGAGCAGTTAAAGGTAATTACCCCAGGACTGCCAATTGCGCCACTGCCTACTTTTTCAGCTCTTCTCTGTTAATAAAGATCGAGAATATGGTGGTGCCGTATTTCCGTTCACTACGGTAATAGGCATAATTTTTATAATTATTCCTGGGCGTATGTTCTAAAACGAACCAGCCTTCCGGGTTCAGCAGCTCTCTTTCGAAGATCAGCTTTGGCAGCTGGTCAATGGTATCAAGTGCATAAGGAGGTCCCGCAAAGATAAAGTCGAACTTTTCAGTGCACTGCTGGAGGAACTTGAAAACGTCCATGCGGAACAGGCGGAGCTTAATGTCCAGCGCTGCCGATGTTTTCTGGATAAATGCCGCCATTTCAGGATCTTTCTCCACGATGGTCTGGTCAGTAGCGCCACGGGAAGCCAGCTCGTAGCTGATGCTGCCGGTACCGCCAAAAATATCCAGCGTTCTCAGGGAAGCTATGTCCAGGTTATTTTCAATAACATTGAAAAGGCCGCCCTTGGCAATGTCGGTGGTAGGCCGGGTGTACGGCATATTAGCCGGCGGCTGAAAATGCCTTCCTCCATATGCCCCTCCTATTATACGCATAGGGCCAGTGCATACAGGTTATGAAAATAATATCCGGGAATTTCCTGCATTTTGCTGATATACTGGAATTCGGGCAGGCGTTGTACCCATTCCAGCTGGGGAATGAACTTGTGCAGCTCCTGGTATACCTGGGAATCATTGGCAATGGCGCCGCCCAGCTTCACTTTTACACGCTGTTCGTCCAGTCCGAGCAAGCGAAGGGCATTTACCAGGTGGTATACCACATCCAGGCCGGTTTCAAAATGCAGCTCCTGCTGGTTGATCAGTTTACCGCCGGCGTAAATAGTAAGGCAGAAGCGGTTGCGCTGTACGGTAATATAGGCTACGCCGTCAGCGTTACGGAAATCAAAATCGTAAGCATGGGCCTGCAACAGGGCAGAATGGGCATGCACTACACGGTCTGTTGAGAATTCCTTTCTCAGGAAGCCCACCAGGTCTTTATCTACGGCATATATATTCACGAGCGATAAAGGCGCCGGCAGCATATCTGCCAGTACCGCTTCCTGCAGCTTTTCCGGGTATACCAGGTGCAGGTAATCCTTCTTCAGCTGGGAATTATAATGTTTCTCCGGAACAAGTGTACTATCGGCGGTATCAAAGGCGATGAGCACGGAGCGGAAAGCGGTGAACAGGAGCTTGTCCGCATCAAACACCTGCTCGATCATTTCCAGGTCGGCTACTGCCAGCTTCTGTGGCTGAAAGTTATAGGATTTGAGCGCCAGAAAACGTTTGGCCAGCGGATCGAACACAACATAACTGAATGTGCCCTGGCCCACCATCACCAGGAGGTGGCAGGTGGTCAGATCCGTTTCCAGCAGCGTGGCATCGTCTACGGTAAATGCCGGGTGGATGTGAGATAACACGGACATAGTGATACTTGGAATAAAGCGGCAAGATAGGGAAAAAGCTGCAAGCTTCAAGCTGATCAGGCGGAGATCTTCGGGTAAATCGCTTGCGGCTTGCGGCTAAGGGCCTGAGGCTGCTACTGCATTTCTTCCAGCATTTTCTTACAGTCTGCCTTTATAGCTGTATCGTCCTGGTAAATACTTCTAAGGGTGACCGCTTTTTTCAGCACCTCCATGGCCTGTGTTTCCTGGTCGTTCTTTTTATAGGCGCGGGCCAGCTCGTAATAGTTGAGGATAAACGAGGGATCCAGGCGACGGCACTTTTCGTAGTTATCGATCGCCTGCTGGAGAGAGCCGTCGGGCAACCCACCGAACAGGGCTTTGGCGGCGTTCTTTTCCAGGAAGCTGAGGTTAGCCACTTCAAAATTCCATTTCCCGAGCACATGATAGGCCTGTGCGTAGTTAGGATTGAACTTAATGGCCAGTTCGGCGTATTTCTTCACCTCGCGGGAGGCGGCTACTTTTTCCTTTGCACCCGAGATCAGCGCCATACGGCCCATGGCTACAGACATGGCATAATTGGCGCCGGGATCGTTGGGGGCCACTTTAAGGGCCTCTTCTGCATAACCTTTCGCCTCGCCAAAAAAGCGGGCCTTGTCTTCCTTTTCCTTCTGGCGGTTGCCCTCCCGGGAGCTGAGCTCACTGGCCTCCACCAATGCAGTCACCTGGTCGGGTTGTAGTTTGAGGACCTCTTTGAAACGGACCAGCGCCTCTGCTTCTTTCATCTGTTTTTCCAGTTGTTTGGCCTGGTCCAGCATTTCATCTACGCTTTGCGCGTACAGGGCGTGAGTGCTTACGAGTAAAAACAGCACAGCCGCCAACAGTTTTTGTGCCATAGGATGGGTAAGTTAGTAGTGTAATATAGTGAAAAAGTTAAATATACTCTTTTTCAAGTGACACCATGGAGTTACGCACATCGGCTTCCATGGGCGGACTTACCTTACGGAGGGTGACAACCGTTTTCCTGACCCGGGGGTATCTTTCCCGGATAGTGGTGCTGATGTCTGTCACTACCTGCTCAAGAAGGGGCTGGGGAACAGACATAACGGTTTTCACCACGTCAAATAATTCCTGGTAGTTAACGGTATCGGAAAGATCGTCTACCGGAGTGATACCGGGAATAGTTACATATACATCCACGATGAAGTCGTTCCCGATCACCTGTTCTTCCGGGTAGAAGCCATGGAAGGCACGGAAACGGACTTGTTCAAGCGCGATAGTTAACATAAACAAGTTTGAGGTTTGAGGTTTGAAGTTGGAGGTTTGTTAAATGTTAGATGTTCCGGACAGCTGTGCCACATCAGAGCACTGGTACTGAACTTCAAACGTCTAACGAACTTCAAACCTCAAACTTCAAACCTCAGATTATGATTAGGCATGCGCCACCTGCTGTTGCTGCTGCTGTGCATGCTCCAGCGCAGAAAGATATCTTTCCGCATCCAGTGCCGCCATACAACCGCTACCTGCGGCAGTAACTGCCTGGCGATAGATCTTATCCTGTACGTCGCCGCAGGCAAACACGCCTTCCAGGTTGGTACAGGTGGTACCAGGGATGGTTTTGATATATCCCTGCTCATCCATATCCAGGAAACCGGTAAAGATGCCGGAATTTGGCTGGTGACCGATAGCTACGAAGAAAGCGCTCACGGGCACGATCGTTTCGGCATTCGTCTGATTATTGATCAGCTTCACCGCTTCCACTTTATTATCTCCCAGCACTTCGGCTGTTTCAGAGTTCCAGTAAATAATGATGTTGGATGTCCTCATCACCCTTTCCTGCATGATCTTGGAGGCGCGCATTTCATTGCGGCGCACCACCATATGCACGGTAGAGCACATTTTGGAAAGGTAGAGGGCTTCTTCAGCGGCCGTATCGCCGGCGCCCACAATAGCTACTTCCTTTCCACGGAAAAAGAAACCGTTGCAAACGGCACAGGCGCTAACGCCGCTACCGTTCAGGCGTTGTTCAGAGGGAAGGCCCAGCCATTTGGCAGAGGCGCCGGTGGCGATGATCACTGCATCGGCGGTGATCAGCTTTTCTTCTTCTATGACCACCCGGTAGGGACGAACGGAGAAGTCTACTGCGGTAGCCATACCGTAACGGATATCGGCGCCCATGCGGGTGGCCTGCTTTTCAAAGTCCACCATCATTTCCGGGCCCTGGATCCCTTCCGGGTAACCGGGATAGTTCTCCACTTCTGTAGTTATAGTGAGCTGTCCGCCAGGCTGGATACCCTGGTACAGCACCGGTTTAAGGTTTGCCCTTGCTGCATAGATAGCAGCGGTATAGCCGGCGGGACCTGAGCCGATGATCAGTACATGAACATGTTCTTGCTGTTGTGTGTTTTCCATATCTAAAAAAAAAGTCGTTAGTTATTAGTCGTTTGTCATTAGGTGTAAGCGGTTAGTACTAACGACTAACGACTTACAACTAATGACTATTTTCTCATTCGTACGCCCCGGTAGCTAACGCCGTAGCCGCCCCAGTAACCTAATGCACCTGGTATATTACCTCTTACCTGCAGCGGTGAAGAGAACACATTACCATTGGTTGCGTAGGCAAAATCTACGGTGCGCCAGAAATCGTAGGTGGCTTTATCAATGCTGCTGAACCAGATCCTGACGGTATCGCCCGGCTTGAAGTAACCATAGGTATCGTAGTTGATGTTCTGGTTCCTGTCCTGTCCGGATTCCAGCATAATATTGAAGGTGGTGCCGTTCACAATCTGGTCGTCTACGGTGGAGTTGACCCCTGACCGGAAGACGCCGCCGTTCCTGGCGGTCTTATAGCGAACATAGTTCCCCTTTGCAGCCGGATCGGTAATCCTTGCCATCAGTTTTACCAGGGTCGGATCTTTTTCATTCAGTTCGGACCAGGTGGAATCAATTACCATGCCTTGTCCGGGGATATTGGTGGTGGCCTGATAGGTCTTCCCTTCTGCGGCTATACGTAACGTATAGCTTTGTCCCTTTTTACCTTTAAAGACGTTTGCCTGAGTAGAATCTGCCGTGTAGTAGTACCATCGTACCCTGCTGGTAGTGTCCTTGTAGAATTCCCTGAGCTGCATGGTATTACTACCGTCTGAAACCGTGATGGTTGCATTGTGCACAAAGGCATTCTGCAGTTGATCAACACTGATATGGCTAAAATAATTCAGGCTACGCGTCAGTATCACTTCAGGATACTTATCTGTTTCTATCGTTCCTTCTACCACCAGTTGATCGTCTCCTGTGGGCAGACTTACGGTGACATCCTTTTCGCAGGCGATGAACGCACAGCAAAAAAGGAGAACAGCTTTTATACGCATATAGCTTACAAAAATACGGTTTACATTGGATATTGGATAGGTAACAAAAAACACCGGCCATAGAATATACAGCCGGTGTTCTCTATACGTTTAACGCCTGAGCGCTCATAAAATCGCCTTATCCCAGGTAAGATTTTAAAGAGCCGCTGTAGCGGGCTTTTTGCAGCCGTTTGATTGCGCGTTCCTTGATTTGGCGAATCCTTTCTTTTGTCAGATCGTATTTTTGACCGATCTGTTCAATTGTTGCTCCGTTTTCACCATCCAGACCAAAATAAGCATTAACGATCTCTGCTTCCCGCGGGCTCAAGGATTTCAGTACCCTGCGAATTTCTTCGCGCAGTGAATCTCGCATTACATCATCATCGGTAATATCTCCACCTTCCAGCAAATCACCCATGGCCACATCTTCTGCTTCGTGTACCGGCGCATCCAAAGACATATGGCGAGTATTGCTCTGAAAAATGTTGTTTATTTCCGATTCGGACATTTCCAGGATCTCTGCAAGCTCCTCTGTAGACGGTTCTCTCTCATTCTCCTGCTCAAATGCCATGTAAGCTTTGTTAGCTTTATTATAGGTGCCAATTTTGTTTTGAGGCAGGCGGACCAATCGTCCCTGCTCTGCCAACGCCTGTAAAATGGACTGGCGGATCCACCATACCGCGTATGAGATGAATTTGAAACCTTTTGTTTCATCGAAGCGCTGCGCAGCTTTGATCAAGCCTAAATTACCTTCATTGATAAGGTCGGAGAGGCTAAGCCCCTGGTGCTGATATTGCTTTGCAACGGAAACCACGAAACGGAGGTTTCCTGTTGTTAATCTTTCAAGAGCCTTCTGATCGCCCATTTTAATACGTTGCGCCAAAACGGTCTCTTCCTCAGGTGTTAACAAAGGGATCTTTGAAATTTCCTGCAGGTATTTTTCTACCGCCTGCGAATCACGGTTGGTGATCTGGGTGGCAATTTTAAGTTGCCTCATATTAAAAGTGAATTGGTTTACGAAATAATAACAGCTTAGTAATAATTTTGTTGCAAATAAGATTTTTTATATCTTACAAAATTTCTAACTGCCAAATTAGCCTGCAAAGATCGTGCTAATACTTCACTTCACCAAATCCTGGCAGGCCTACTTTACTGTTAAACAAAATACTCTTTTATAACGGATTTTAATAGGCTTTATTAGCTAATTTTCCTGAGTTTAAACAATTTTTAACAATTGATAATAAATCATCTTTAAATTAGCATCTTAACTAATTTATAGTGAACGGCGTTGCAAACTTTTTAACAAGATGACCATAGACTACAGAAGCGATACCTTCACCCGGCCCACCCCCGGAATGCTGGAAGCCATGTACAATGCAGAAACCGGCGATGATGTTTTCGGAGAAGATCCCAGCGTGAACAGATTGGAAGCCATGATGGCAGACTTTTTTGGCAAAGCGGCAGCCCTTTACTGCCCTTCCGGCACAATGAGCAACCAGGTTGGCATTAAAGTGCACACCCTCCCGGGAGACGAAGTGATCTGCAGCCAGCTCGCCCACGTGTACATTTACGAAGGCGGAGGCATTGCCTTTAACGCAGGCGCCCAGGTACGGCCCATCACCGGGGAAAGAGGAATGATCACCGCAGCAGAAGTAGCGGCCGCCATCAATCCGGACGACGTGCACAAGGCCCGTACCTCCCTGGTATGCCTGGAAAACACGGCCAACCGTGGAGGCGGCTGCTGTTACGACTGGGAAGAAGTACTGCGCATCAAAGCCGTTTGCCAGGAGCATAACCTGAAACTGCACCTGGACGGCGCCCGGCTCTTCAATGCCCTCGTAGCCACCAAACAGGACCCTAAAGCCTATGGGAATGTATTTGACAGCATCTCCGTATGCCTCAACAAAGGAATGGGCTGTCCCATGGGCTCCGTACTGATGGGCAGCGAAACATTCATCCGCGAAGCCAGGCGCATCCGCAAAAAGCTGGGCGGAGGCCTGCGCCAGGCAGGCTATATGGCTGCCACCGGTATTTATGCCATGGAAAACCACCTGCAAAGGCTGGAAGAAGATCATCTGCATGCCAAACAAATTGCCCATGCACTACTGGAAAAGAACTTTACAGGCCACATGCTGCCGGTGGAAACCAATATCCTGATATTTGAAGTGATTGGCGACTGGACACCGGTATCATTTGCAGAATACCTGCTGCGCGAAGGGATCAAAGTGATGCCAATTTCCACGAACCAGGTGAGAATGGTAACACATCTTGATATCACCCCGGAAATGGTAGAACGCACGTGCCAGGTAATCGCAGGCATGATTTAAAAAGTTTGAGGTTTGAAGTTTGAGGTTTGAGGTTCGTTGGAGGTTGAGGGTTCCGCACAGATGTACTTTCTACAATCAACTGTCTGGAACCTCAAACCTCAAACCTCAAACATTTCTTACCACCATCCCAGCTTGTGGTAGTTGAAATTATGTACATAGTTGGGGCTGATATACACCTGCGACAAGCTGGTGGTATTGGAACGCAGCATGCCAAACCAGCTGGTGTTGTAGATGAACAGGTCGTCGTAACCGGCGCCGCCATTGAAGTTGGTCACCGCCAGCTTATCCACGCTGCCCAGGTTCCAGCTGCCGATCCAGTCTTTCTGCCAGGAACCGCTAAGAGCGCTGCCCGAAGAAGTGAGGATACCCAGGTATTCCTTATCCCAGTTAGCCGTATTATAAATGTAGAGATCCTTCTTACCATCACCGTTCACATCAGCCAGGTAGAGCTTATCTGAAGGCGCCATTTCCCAGCCGGGGATCGTACCGTCGTAACGTTTTACAAAGGCCAGGTCGGTACCGGTAGATTTTACCATCAGCAGGTATTCCGGGTTCCAGTTTGTACCGTTGAAAACATACATATCGGCTTTACCATCGCCATCAAAATCACCTACCAGGTGCTGGTCATTATCGGCCATGGTCCAGCCGGGCAGGGTGTTGTTAAACACCTTGATACAGTTAAGGGTATTGCCGCCTGATTTTATCATGCCTACATAATTGGTGCTCCAGTCGCTCAGGTTGGCCATATACAGGTCATCCTTATTATCCCCGTCAAAATCTCCCACATAGAATTTATCATTCTTATTCATGATCCAGTAGCCGGGAGCGCCCAGGTTATTGTCATACCTTTTTACAAAGCTCATAGCGGCGCCGGTAGATTTCATCATGCCAACGTATTTGGTGCTCCAGGTGGTGGTGTTCACAATATAGAAATCATCCTTGCCGTCACCATCAAAATCGCCTACATAGAATTTATCACCTGCAGACATCTGCCAGCCTTCCAGCGTTTTGTCGTAACGTTTCACACAATCAAAGCCCGAACCATTGGAACGAAGCAGCGCAAAGTAAGGGCCATAGCTGCCCCAGTCTGTGCCATTGAACACAAAGAGGTCCTTTTTACCATCGCCGTCAAAATCGCCCACATAGAACTTATCCCCTGCCATGAACTGCCAGCTGGATCCGCCAGTGTTCACCCTTTCCGTAGCAGTGAAAAGGTGGTTCATCTTGCCGCCGTCTGAGTTGTACAACGACAGGCTGTTACCGAAGTGCAGCACCAGGTCGCCTTTACCATCGCCGGTAAAATCTCCTGCATAGGAATTGTTGAAATTATAGCTGCGGTAAGGTTTCACACGCAGCTGCATTTCGTTGTAGCACACGGGGCAGAACAGGGGAGAATTTCCTTTCATACGGCAGTTGTAAGCCGGGCGAAACTTTCCCTGTCCGGTATACTGGGCGCCTTCAAACACACCGGCGTCTTCATCCGTATCTGTACCGGAGGGTGCGGAACCGCTGCAACCGGATATAGTAGGCACCGGTCTTGAAAGGGGCACAAAATTCTTCCACTCGCCTTTCAGGGTATTGCGGTTAGTATTCTTTGTTACGTTCATCTGGCCCGGCTCATCACCACTGTACTGGTCGCAGTTTACGGTATACTCGTCTGCCAGCAGGCCTACCATATGTCCCATTTCGTGGGCGGCGGTAGACCAGCCGGGATTATCATCGCTCGTTCCGCGGGTAATGGCCAGCTTGCCGCCACCTGCGCAACCGCCGCCGCCGGTTTCATTGAGGATGATGAATACATAATTGTACTGAGGCACCAGGGAAGTCAGGATGGTGTTCAGTTTAGTTGCCGTGGTAGGACCAGGCTCCATCCAGCAGCGGTCCCATATGCCGCTGTAGCGGTAATCCAGGGCGGTATTCTTCGTAACGGTCACCGTTCCGCTGGCGTTCACCTTGGTAACACCGGATTGTGCAGAATTAGCGTTGATACGGTAGATGTTATACGCGTCCATAGTCTCGTCATAGAGGTCTTTGCTAAACAGGTTCTTGACCAGGTTGGCAACATGCGTATTATAAGCCGCCTGTTCTGCGGCGGTAAAACCATCGCCAATGATCACGAGATTGAGTTTAGCGCCGTTGGAGCCGTTGCGTAAAAGCTCAGTAACGGTTTGGGCCTTTAATGTGGTGGTAAAGAAGCAGGCCGATATCAGTAATATGCGGATAAATGAATGTTTCATGGTAGTAATGCTTTGGGGTTATTGTCTGGGCATGATCTTCTGTAATGCATCAGCATTGATCACACCTTTACGCTGGAGGGCGGAGGCCTGGATAGCCCTGACGCTGCGGCTTTCAGGCAGCGCGCCGCCACGGATCCTGGAGAATTCCAAGCTAGGCGTTTTCACGGCGTTTTTGTCCAGCACCTGCGGAGGCAGGGTGATATTGATATAAGCCTCTTTTGCCTGCAGCACTTCATGCTTGCCATCAGGCGAGTAAGAATGCAGGACCAGCGGATCTTCAAAAGAACCGGTATATACAGACCGGCTGTCGTCTTTGAGCTGGTAAATAAAATCGCCGCCGGTAGTGCTGTCTTCCACCAGGCGACCTTTCACCTTGGTATAGCTCACCGGTTCATAACCGTTGGGGGTTACTTTTACCACCACTTTAACAAAGTAGTCGTCTGTCTGCTGCATCAGTGGCTGGGCCATCTGCTGTGCGCGCACACTGGTGGCGGCCAGGCGCAGCGGCATAGTACCAGCGCTGGCGGGAACTGCTACGGCGGCAGGACGGGCAATCCGTTTAGCCGTGACCAGGGTAGGCACTACCTGTATGCCGGTAGCGGGGGGCTGCGCTTTCAGCCCGGATTTAACAGCGGCGGAAACCATCCGCGTACCTGCCTGCTTCATTTCAGGCCGGCGGTCTGCCACTTCCGTATCGCCTTTTTTGAAGCGGTAGAAGAAATGGCTGGAAGCGGGCAATGCTTCGCGAAGGGCATCGTCAATGAATTTGTCCTGCACATCGCAGGTCACTTTGGTGTCAAGGGCCGCATCTGTTACAAACAACAGGATCTGGTAGCCGGATTCGAGCTTGGCGGCCAGTTCTGCTATTGTGACATCTGTCGCCTTGATAGACATCTTGCCGCTGCGGGCCTCATAGCGGATGTCAATATCTGCTCTGATGAGGGGAAGCGCCTGTGCGGGATACAGGAAGACAAAGGATAACATCAGCAATAGCTGCGAGCGGATACTCCTCACCCTCGTGAGAAGATTTAGTGTACTCGGTTTCATGTGCTTTCTTTTGGGGTTTATGTAATTATTTGTTTCTTAGGATTTTAACCTCGGATAAAAGGGGATTAACCTCACAAATATTTCCGCAATACTAGTACATCCTGCCAAAGTGGCAAGTGGGAAGTTCCTAAGTGGCTAGAAAAGATGAGTAATCGGAGGATATGGAAAGATGAATGGAATATCTACTTAATACTGATATTATTTTAACAAAAACGCCTGAAGCATAGTGAAAGCATAGAGAAAGCTAGGAGAAAGCATAGAGGAAGCAAGGAGAAGACTGGTAAAATAGTATGCAAAGGAACCAGTCCGAATTTTCTTCTATGCCCAATCTCTGTTATTTTTGCAAACTTATTATATTTTACACGCATGGAACTTTCAAAGAACTATTTACCCGGAGAGACGGAGGAAAAGTGGTATCAACACTGGATGGACAAGGGCTATTTCAGGAGCCAGCCTGACGGCCGCCCTGCTTTTACGATCGTGATACCGCCGCCAAACGTCACCGGGGTCTTACACATGGGTCATACCCTGAATGAAACCGTCCAGGATATCCTGGTAAGGCGCGCCCGCATGAGCGGGTTCAATGCCTGCTGGGTACCGGGATCGGACCATGCTTCCATCGCCACCGAAGCCAAGGTGGTAGATATGCTGAAACGTGAAAAAGGCATTGAAAAGTCGCAGCTGAGCCGGGAGGAGTTCCTAAAGTATGCTTACGAATGGAAAGACAAATACGGCGGCATCATTTACTCCCAGATCAAAAAGCTGGGCTGCTCCTGCGATTGGGACCGGGTGAGCTTCACCATGGACGACCATTACTATCAGGCGGTGATCAAGGTGTTCGTAGACCTCTACCAGAAAGGGAAGATCTACCGCGGGGCCCGTATGATCAACTGGGACCCTAAAGCCAAGACCGCGCTGAGCGACGAAGAAGTAGACTACAAAGACGTACAGGGTAAACTGTATTATGTAAAATATGCCATCGTGGACAGTGAGAATAATCCCACGGGGGACTATATCACCATTGCCACCCAAAGGCCCGAAACGATTATGGGCGATACCGGTATCTGCGTAAACCCTTCAGACGAGCGCTATGCGCACCTGAAAGGCCGTTACGCCGTGGTACCCCTGGTAAACCGTAAGGTGCCCATCATCTTCGATGATTATGTAGATCCCGCATTCGGTACCGGCGCCCTGAAAGTAACACCTGCGCATGATATCAATGACTACAACCTGGGCCTGAAACATAACCTGGAAGTGGTAGATACGCTGAATGAAGACGGCACCCTGAGCGCCGCCGCCGGCGTATTTATCGGTGAAGACCGCTTCAGGGCACGTAAACTGGTAGTAGCCGCCCTGCAGGAACAAGGACTGCTGATCAAAGACCAGGAATACACCACCCGCCTGGGTTACAGCCAACGTAACCCTGATACCGTAGTAGAGCCGCGTATCAGCACCCAGTGGTTCGTAAAAATGGCAGAACTGGCGAAGCCCGCACTGGATGCCGTTGTGAACGGTGATGTTCGCATCCATCCCGGCGACCGCTTCCTGGCTACTTATAAATACTGGATGGAGAACGTGAAGGACTGGTGTATCTCCCGCCAATTGTGGTGGGGACAGCGCATCCCGGCTTTCTATGCTCCTGATGGCAGCTTTGAAGTAGCCGAAACGGCAGCAGAAGCCCTGGCGCAGTTCAAAGCGCAGAACGCCAGTTTCGCTTACCAGCTCAGTGACCTGAAACAGGATGAAGATGTGCTGGATACCTGGTTCTCTTCCTGGTTATGGCCGGTGGAAGTGTTCAACGGCATTACCCAACCCGGTAACCCGGACATCAAATACTACTACCCTACTTCCGTACTCGTAACCGGACAGGATATCATTTTCTTCTGGGTGGCCCGTATGATCATGGCCGGGCTGGAATATAAAGACGTAAAGCCTTTCAGCAACGTATACTTTACCGGTATGGTGCGTGACAAGCAGGGACGCAAGATGAGTAAATCACTTGGCAACTCGCCTGACCTGCTGGAACTGATCCATCGCTTTGGCGCAGACGCCGTTCGCTTTGGCATCATGATCTCCTCTCCTGCCGGTAACGATCTGCTGTTTGATGAGGCCAGCTGTGAACAGGGACGCAACTTCTCCAACAAAATATGGAACGCCCTGAAACTGGTGAAGATGTGGGAAGCCAGAACCGTTGACAATGAGCAGCTCGCAGCTGACAGCCAGTTTGCGGTACAATGGTTTGAAAGCAGGTTAGGTGAAGTACAGGAAGAGGTAAATAATCTCTTTAAAGATTTCCGCCTGAGCGAAGCGCTGAAAACCATTTACAGCCTGATATGGGATGATTTCTGCAGCTGGTACCTGGAATGGGTGAAACCTGGTTTTGAACAACCTATTGCAGCCAGCGTGTTCAATAAAACCATCACCTTCTTTGAACAGCTGATGCAGCTGCTGCATCCTTTCATGCCTTTTGTAACAGAAGAGCTGTATCACCAGCTGAAAACACGTGAGGCAGGCGATGACCTGATCATCAGGCAATTTGAGGCGCCCGCAGCACATCGCCACGCTACACTGGTAGAAGGCGCACTGGCGAAGGAAGTGATCAGCAGCATCCGCGATGCACGTAATAAGCACCAGATAAAACCGAAAGACCAGATCACCCTGCATATTGACACCCAGCATGATAACGCTTTCCACCAGATCGAAGGCATACTGGCCAAGCAGGTGAATGCTAAAGCAATCGTATATACGAAAACACCGGTACCCGGTAGCATCACCCTGGTAGTGCAGAAGGATAAGTTCTACATAGAAACAGAACATGTGATGGACACCGCTGCGCAAAAGACCCAGCTGGAGCAGGACCTGGCTTACCAGCGCGGGTTCCTGGAATCTGTAGAGAAAAAGCTGAGCAATGAGCGCTTTGTACAGAACGCCAAACCCGAGGTAGTAGCGGCAGAAAGGAAGAAGAAAGCAGACGCAGAGGAGAAGATAAGGGCGATAACAGAAAGCTTGAAACAGTTGTAAGATAAGGGGGGGCTTCAGTCCCCTCATTGCGAGATGTCGCGGGAGAGAGCGAACAGGTCTCCCTCCTGTCATTGCGAGAAGCAGCGGGAGAGAGCAAACAGGTCTCCCTTCCCGTCATTGCGAGACGTTGCGGGAGAGAGCAAACAGGTCTCCCTTCCCGTCATTGCGAGACGTTGCGGGAGAGAGCAAACAGGTCTCCCTTCCCGTCATTGCAAGACGTTGCGGGAGAGCAAAAGGTCTCCCCTCCCGTCATTGCAAGACGTTGCGGGAGAGAGCAAAAGGTCTCCCCTCCCGTCATTACGAGATGTTGCGGGAAAGAGCAAACAGGTCTCCCCTCCCGTCATTGCAAGACGTTGCGGGAGAGAGCAAACAGGTCTCCCTTCCCGTCATTGCGAGGGCCGGAGGGCCCTGTGAAGAGCCGGGCCGAAGCAATCTTTTAGTTAATCTTCGTGGAGGTTGTTAAAAGATTGCTTCGTCGCTCCACGCACAGGGCTTTACTGCTCCTCGCAATGACGACGGCTGAAGACCTTTCTAGTTCCTCTTCACTACCTCGCAATGACCGCGGCTGAAGACCTTCCTACTTCCTCTTCACTACCTCGTTATGACGCCGGAGAGACGCCTGTTTCGGCAATCCTATAAAATTTTTAGCGCAGCCAAACGTTAATAATAAAACCAAACACCGCCCGCTGCAAACATTTTTATCATGCTAAGATCCTTTTTGATTTACGGACTTTTACTGGCCGGTATCCCGGTATACGCTCAATCCAATAAAGGCAGAACCACGGAAAAAAAGCCTTTGAAGTTCCGGACCAGCTGGGGGATTTTTCTGAGCGATACCCTACCCCGCCCCGAGGTAATAAAACTGCTGGATTCTGCCTTAGTAGTACGTGATCAGCAGAACAACAAATACCCGGTGGTTTCCTTTGAATTTACCTATGAACAAAAACAAGCCTATGTAAACGACACCACCGGCAGAGCGGGTGTTTATACTGAATTTATAGGCGACAATTTTAAGTCCAACAAACTGTCGCCCCTATGGAGTTCCCGTTTAAAAGAGATGCTGGACAAAGGTGAAGTACTTTACTTCGACAATATCATCATCAAATATCCCGGCGATAAATACTACCGCGTACCGGAACTGCGGATCGTGATCCGCTAAGCCGCCCGTCATTCCTTATTTGCTTAATAACTAAATAATTGCTGCAGGGGAAGGATAAAATCTATCCTGTTCCTGGCTGCCCCCGCGGGGTCAGGATCAAGCAAATGACTGTATCTTACACCGAAAGTGAACGGAATAGTGTTCCCTATCTTGGTATCAAAAGACAGCTCCCCTCCTGTTGAGGCGTAACGCTTATCTTCCTTAGTGATCCAGTTATAGGCCTTACTATAATCATAGAATATATTGCCGCGCAGGCGCATCAGGTACAGCAGCTGTGCAAATCCCCAGTCAGGATAAGCGATTGGAAAATGATAATTCGCCCCCAGTTTATAGATGCGGTTGTAAAAAGGCTCATTATACCCTCTTGCATACACGAAATTATCCGTAAAGGAATATCGCCCCATGGTATCCTTCTTTTGATAAGCCGCCTGCAGCACCAGGTTGTGGTTAGGTAATAACCCTGGCAGGTACAGGTCAAAACGGCCATAGAACTGGTGCGCCGGTACATCAATGGCACGCGTATATTGCAGGTAGAGGTATTGCCCGAAATGCGTAAAGATATTTTGCGGCGCTTTTATACGCTGGTTATTAAAGACCAAGGTATTGTTCAGATACTGCACCCCTGCATCCCTAAACTTGAACCCATCAGGGAAAGTCTTCAGGTAGTGATAAGTAGATCCGAGCGACAGGCTTCTGCCATACTTACCGGAAGACAGCAACAGGGGCAGCGACACACCGCCATGCCAGTCCAGCTCATTCCAGTACAGCCGTCCATACTGGCGCGTCAGCACAGAGCGGTTAAAAGTATAATCCACACCCACCTGCAGCCAGGGAAACCATCCACCAAAAAGAAAATTACCTCCTACCATCGAGCTTCCTTCATTGCGGTTATAGGTGTAACCAATGGCCGTAGCAGCAGTATTGAGGATATTATTGCCATACAGCGTCAGGCTGTAATCAGGGTCGTCGAATGTAGGCACCCAGCTATGTAAATTAAAGAGCCCATGTGCCTGGGGATAAGGCCGTACCGGATAATGGTTGGCGGGTACAGCAGAGAGAATATTCCCTCCCTCTTTGAAATCAGGTTGCAGCCAGGCGCTGTGCGCATTAACAGTGGTGTCTACAGCCTGCCAGTGCTCCGGTTGCAGCGGCGCCTTGTACAGGGTATACCCATCGGCGCTGAATTCCGTGAACACCATTTGCTGCTGCTGTGGATTTACAGCGGCATGCAGCACACTGTTGGGACGGTCTGTTACCTGCCAGATCTTTTTATCTCCTAACGTAACCGCATATATGTTATTGACATCTTTCCAGGAGCCGGTAAAATACACCGTATCTCCCACCACTACAGGGGCGCCTATCACATTATAGCTGAAAGGCGCCAACAGTGTGCTTTCCCCGGAAGATACATCCTGCTGCACCAGCGCCATCTGGCCCAGGCGATTACGTACGGCGCTGATTACCGCTTTACCGGAGGCCGTGAACCGCGGAAAGGTATAGTACCAGTTTTCCTGGTTGGGCAAGGCCTTCAGCAAAGCGCCGCTATGGGCATCCAGCCAGTGAAGGCCGTAATGCTGCTCCGGACTGGTAAAAGCAGCGATGATATACCGGCCATCAGCCGTGATGTCGGGAGAAAAGTATTTGGTATGATGTGTTATCGTATACGTATGTCCGTTAGCACGGTCAAACATCCGGATCACGGAATAATCCTTCCACACCCAGCGCGGGTCAAAGCGCGCTTCTGTCCACAGTATGCGGCCGTTGCTATAGCTGTAGAAATCGTCAAAGCGGCTGCCCGGGCGCGTCAGCAGCGTTTCATGCCCGGTGCTGTCTACCAGGTAGAACCCGGGGATCTGCTGGTAGCTGCTTTTCAGCACGATCCACTGGCCGGGACCTGCATTGTATACGTAGCGGTAATTGGTCACAATGTTGGAAGGAGCGCTCAGCTGGGCAGCCGGCGTGATCTCCTTACGCGCAGCATACGCTTTCCAGTAGCTTTGGTATTCCTGCATGGTAGCCTGGTAAAAGCCGGTGATGTTATAGCCGGTGCGGCGGCGCAGGCTTTGGGATAGCGGGTAAAACAGGCCGCGGAAGCGAACGGCATCCGTGGTAACGTCGCGCCAGAAGGTGCGTCCGTAATGGTTACGGCCATAGCTGCTCATCAAATACCCCAGCTCATAGTGATCCGGTACAAAATCGCGGTAAGATCCGTTGCGGATCTTCATATACGAATAGTGCTTGTTATCCAGCGTAAGGCCACGAAAGCCATCGAAGAAGGCCGGGAGGCGTCCCCTGCCCTGCGGACTGAGAGCCGTTTCCATGGTCACTGCATCTCCCTCCCAGAACCAGTTGGGCACGGCGATGTTGGTAATAGCTGCCTGTCCCAGCTCTCCGCCCAGGTAAGAGAACACCTTGGAAATGCCCTGGCGGAAGTTCATATTCTGCAGCACGTGACGGTATTCATGGAGGGCCAGCTGCTCTTCCCAGTGCAGGGAGCCCAGTTCCAGCGAGGATGGCGGCGGCGCCAGGTAGAATTCAGATTTGAAAGGCCCCAGTTGTACGAAACCGTTAGACTCCAAAGTTTGGTTCTGGAGCACAATACTCACCTTTTGCTGACGGTTGCCGATAGAGCTGCGCGTGTAGCGGTTCAGATAATGTACGATATCCGATACGCGCTGTCCCTGCGGTTCCAGGCCTGCCGGAAATATGACGCGCACCGTGTCGGTGTTGATCTGTCGCCATTTCAGGGAAGGAGGATTACCGCCAAAATGCTGGGCGGAAATAGTAAGTGGCAATAGTAACAGGAGTAGGGCAAAAAGGCGTTTCATAATAAGTACGGAAGATAATTAACATTCCGGTAAACTGATCGGAATATTAACGGCAAGACCGCCGTCAGAAGTCTCCTTGTATTTGGAATTCATATCGAGGGCAGTCTCCCACATCGTTTTCACCACCGCATCGAGAGATACCTTCGCCAGTTCGGGATTGCTCTGGAGGGCCAGCTGCGAGGCGGTGATCGCCTTAATGGCGCCCATGGTGTTCCGTTCAATGCAGGGCACCTGCACCAGGCCGCCAATAGGATCGCAGGTAAGGCCCAGGTGGTGCTCCATCGCAATTTCGGCCGCCATCAGCACCTGGCGCTGAGAGCCGCCCAGGCATTCGGTAAGCGCGGCTGCGGCCATTGCAGAGGATACGCCTATTTCTGCCTGGCATCCGCCCATAGCGGCAGAGATAGTGGAGCGCTTTTTAAAGATGCTGCCGATCTCTGAGGCAGTGAGCAGGAACTGGATGATCTTAGCCGGCTGATAACCATCGCAGAAAGTAATATAGTATTGCAGTACGGCCGGGATCACGCCTGCTGCGCCGTTGGTAGGCGCCGTTACCACACGGCCGAAGGAGGCATTCTCCTCGTTCACGGCCAGGGCAAAACAGCTCACCCAGTCCAGCGTATAGGCGAAGTGGTTGCCCCCGCCACGGATGGCATCGATCCAGCTATCAAAATCCTGGTAAGTACGGCCCTGCAGCAATTTCTTATTCAGGGCGGCTGCGCGGCGCGCTACTTTGAGGCCGCCGGGCAATTCTCCCTTGGTATGGCAACCGCGGTAGATGCAGTCGCGCATTACCTGCCAGATCTGCAGCACGCCTTCTTTGGTAGCCGCTTCGGAGCGCCAGGCCTGTTCATTCTCCATCACCACTTCAGAGATGGAAAAACCTGTTTTGATGCACCATTGCAGCAGCTGGCGGGCAGTATCTATCGGGAAGGGAAGATCTACACCCGCATTGGCGCCGCCCCCTGCCTGTTCTCCTTCTTTTACCACAAAGCCGCCGCCGGTAGAGTAATAGGTAACGGCGTTCTGATCTCCTCCTGCAAAGCTCACAAGAAAGGTCAGTGCATTGGGGTGATAAGGCAATGTTTCATCGTAGAGGAACGCAATATCTTCAAGGGGATCAAAATCTATTTCGTGATGTTTGTTCAGATGCAGTTTCTTCATGCGCCGGATATCATCGACCTTGGCGTTGATGCGGTTCACATCGAAGGTAACAGGATCGTCGCCGGAGAGGCCCAGCTGAACGGCGATATCGGTTCCGTGACCGTGGCCGGTCTTAGCCAGTGAACCATACAGCAGCACGCCTACTTTTTCTACTTCATTCATCCGGCCGCCGGCTTCTAATTCCTGTAAAAAACGCAATGCGGCACGCCATGGGCCAAGGGTATGAGAGCTGGAGGGACCTACGCCGATCTTAAAAATATCAAAAACGGAGATGCATTCGTGTGCCACTGTTTTGGTGTTTAGTTCCCAAAGGTAGGGAAAAATAGTCCATAGCCGATGGTCCATGGTCCATAGTATGCAGCGGGTATTATTTAAAATCGACGAGTGTTAATTCGCAGACGAGGACGGAATTGGCCGGGATCTTATCATCCACTGCCACATTCCCGAAACCCAGGGTGGGCGGAACGATGAGCAGGATCTTACCGCCTTTGGCGATCTTCTGCAAGCCGATCTGCCAGCCGGCAATATGGTCTTTCAGCGGGCGGTTATTAAAATTGGTAGGAGAAAGAGAAACGTCTATCAGTTTATCATTCAGCAGGCGGCGGGTGTACATGATGGTGGGAATGTTATCCAGGGATAACATATAGTGAACGCTGTCTCCCTGGTCCAGGATCTGGTAATACAGCCCGGTAGGGTCTCGTATAGCGTCAATATTATGAGATTGTAGGTATTGTTCGATCTGGTTATCAGCAACTCCGCTTGCATCTTCAAGCAGCATAACATTATCCTTTTTGGCACAGCCACTGATTAGCATCAGGCCCAGGGATAAGGAAAAAATAGCTTGTAAAACCTGCTTCATGATTGTTAAACGCGGTAGTTCAGGAGAAAGTTACAATAAAAACTCCGGTCCCGAGAGGGGACCGGAGCTATAAAAATTATCCGGGAAGAGGATATTAATAATCCATACCCATACCGTGGCCGCCTGGCATAGCAGGAGCAGCAGATTTAGGTTCGGGTTTGTCGGCAACTACGCATTCTGTAGTCAGGAGCATACCGGCAATAGAAGCGGCATTTTCCAGTGCAATGCGGCTAACCTTAGTCGGGTCAATAACACCGGCAGCGATCAGGTTCTCGTAAGCTTCTGTGCGGGCATTGAAACCGAAGTCGGCTTTACCTTCTTTTACTTTCTGTACTACGATAGAACCTTCGATACCAGCGTTAGCGGTGATCTGACGCAGGGGCTCTTCGATAGCGCGTTTGATGATAGCAATACCGGTCTGTTCGTCGTTGTTGTCACCTTTCAGTGCTTCCAGGCCTTCGATAGCGCGGATGTAAGCCACACCACCACCAGCTACGATACCTTCTTCAACGGCAGCGCGGGTAGCATGCAGGGCGTCGTCAACGCGATCTTTCTTTTCTTTCATTTCTACTTCAGTAGCAGCACCAACGTACAGTACAGCTACACCACCGCTCAGTTTAGCCAGGCGTTCCTGTAATTTTTCGCGGTCGTAGTCAGAAGTGGTCACTTCTATCTGTGCTTTGATCTGGGCGATGCGGGCGTTGATATCTTTCTTATCGCCTTTACCACCAACAACAGTAGTGTTGTCTTTATCGATGGTTACAGACTCAGCTTTACCCAGGTAAGTCAGGTCAGCGTTTTCCAGTTTGTAACCCTGGTCTTCGCTGATCACGATACCACCAGTCAGGGTAGCAATGTCAGTCAGCATTTCTTTTCTTCTGTCGCCAAAGCCAGGAGCTTTTACAGCAGCTACTTTCAGGGTACCGCGCAGTTTGTTCACTACCAGGGTAGCCAGTGCTTCACCTTCCAGGTCTTCAGAGATGATCAGCAGGGGAGCGCCTTGCTGAGCTACTTTCTCCAGGATGTGCAGGATGTCCTTCATAGCGCTGATCTTCTTGTCGTAGATCAGGATGTAAGGGTTCTGCAGTTCAACCTGCATTTTTTCGCTGTTGGTGATAAAGTAAGCAGACAGGTAACCACGGTCAAACTGCATACCTTCTACTACTTCTACAGTAGTGTCGGTACCTTTAGCTTCTTCTACTGTGATAACACCATCTTTGGTCACTTTATTCATCGCTTCAGCGATCAGTTTACCGATCTCAGCGTCGTTGTTGGCAGAGATTGCAGCAACCTGCTCTATCTTCTTGGTATCGTTACCTACCTTTTCAGATTGTTTCTTCAGATTTTCCACTACGGCTTTTACGGCTTTGTCGATACCGCGTTTCAGATCCATAGGGTTAGCGCCGGCAGCTACGTTCTTTAAGCCTTCGCCGATGATAGACTGGGCCAGTACGGTAGCAGTGGTAGTACCATCACCTGCTACGTCAGCAGTTTTGGAAGCTACTTCTTTCACCATTTGAGCGCCCATGTTCTCGATGGGATCTTCCAGGTCTATTTCTTTAGCAACAGTAACACCATCCTTGGTAACACCAGGAGCGCCGAATTTCTTTTCGATAACAACGTTGCGGCCTTTAGGACCCAGGGTCACTTTCACTGCATCGGCCAGGATGTCAACGCCCTTCTTCATTTTGTTGCGGGCATCGGTGTTAAAGAATATTTGTTTTGCCATAATAGTTAATGATTTTTAAGATTTGAATGTGGAATGTTCGGGCTAGCTCTTAGCTATTGGCTGTTAGCTGTTAGCGGGGCTAATAGCTGGCAGCTAATGCCAGTGGCTGTTTTTAAACAATCGCTAAAATGTCTGATTCACGCATAATTAAGTAATCATCGCCTTCGAAGCTGATCTCGGTGCCGGAGTATTTACCATACAGTACGGTATCTCCTACCTTCACAGTCACAGGCTCGTCCTTTTTACCAGGACCAGCTGCTACGACAGTTCCTCTCTGTGGTTTTTCTTTTGCAGTGTCGGGAATAATGATGCCACCGGCGGTCTTTTCTTCAGCGGCTGCAGGTTTCACGATCACCCTGTCAGCTAAAGGTTTAATACTTAAATTCTTAGCCATAGTATTTAATTTTTAAAAATTGACAGCAATAAAAGGTAAGATAGAATTTTGACGCATGATCCGCCCACGAGAATTATGCCAATGGGTATTTCGGGTCAAATTTTCAGTCAGCCAGGACGGCAAAGATAGGGAGGACTGACATAAATGTCAATTTTTCAGTGTCCGGCCCGGAAAAATGGCAGAGTGGGGGTAATTTGACTTTTATTAACTAGCTTTGCGCCCTTATTAGTTCTTGTTATAGATAGATTTAGAAAGATGATCAGTAGAAGAAACATCCGGGTAAAGGTCATGCAAACCCTTTACGCCCTGGAAACAATGGAGCCAGGCAATATTAAACCAGGTACGGCCACCAGCCTGTTAAAAGATAAGCTGGACCAAACCTGTCAGATCTTTACTTACTTACTCTACTCCCTGGTACGGGTGGCGCAATATGCGGAGATAGACTCCCAGGCCCGTGCTTCCAAACATCTGCCCACTGCAGAAGACCTGAACGTAAATACTAAAATAGCAGGAAACGAGTTCCTGGAACAGATCAATACCGATAAAGGCTTCCAGGCCAACCTGGAACTGTGGAAAATGCGGCACCTGCCAGACCAGGAGCTGATCCGCAAAATATACAACAGCCTCGCCGCTACAGATACTTATAAAGCCTATATTAAAGAACCTTCCCGCTCCAAAGCTGCCGAAAAGGAGATCGTGGAATACCTCTATAAGCAGGTGCTCAGCACTAACGAATTATTTATCCAGCATATGGAAGACCACTTCCTGCACTGGGGCGATGATGCAGAGATGATGACCATCCTGATCAACAATTACCTGAACAAACCACACCTTTTCAATTTCCTGCAGCTGATCAGCCAGGAAAAGCTGGAATACTCCAGGGAGCTGCTGCTGACCGTGATCAATAAGAAAGAATACTGCCTTGAACTGATCAAGCCAAAGCTGCAGAACTGGGACCCGGAACGTATCGCAGCCGTAGATATGCTGCTGATGGAAATGGGCGTATGCGAATTCCTCTACTTCCCTACCATCCCTACCAAGGTGACCATCAACGAGTATATCGATCTGGCCAAGACTTACAGTACGCCGCAGAGCGGACAATTTGTCAACGGTATACTGGATAACATACTGAAGGACCTTGAACAGGCCCAGCAGATACAGAAGACCGACCGTACAAAAAAATAATATACTTTTGCGGGACGCACTATGAAACAATTTTTCTACATGCTGATCTGCACCGGTTTACTGGCAACCGCCTGTAACACAAAGGCTGCAAAGGAAAACCAGGAACATATCGCTGCCAGCACACCGGCCGATACCACACAGGGCTTCCCTGAAATGACCTTCGAACAAACCGTTCATAATTTCGGGGAGATCACCCAGGGAGAAAAAGTGGAATATGCCTTCAAGTTCACCAATACCGGCAAGAAGGACCTGCTGATTCAGAATGCGGTTTCCAGCTGCGGATGTACCGTACCGGAATGGCCCAAGGAACCGGTAAAGCCAGGTGAGAGCGGCTATCTCAAAGTAGTGTTTGACAGCCATGGAAAAGAAGGATATACAGAAAAGGAGATCAGTATCAAAGCAAACACAGATCCTCCCTTCCTGCAGGGACCCAAGATCCAGTGCACCATAAAAAAGCCGTAAACAGCCGGCGCTGACAACTAATAACTGACAACTGACAACTAACAACTATAATACGATTTACAACATGAACATGCTGAACATTTTATTGATGGCATCACCGCAGGGCGGCCAGGGTGGCGGTTCTCCCATGGTGTCTTTACTGTTCTTCGCCGGTATGATAGTAGTAATGTGGCTATTTATGATCCGTCCGCAGACTAAAAAGGCCAAACTGCAGAAGCAATTCGGCGAAGGCCTCCGCGAAGGCGATAAAATAGTGACTATTGCCGGTATCCACGGTAAAATAAAGAAGATCAACGCAGATAATACCCTGCAGCTGGAAGTAAGCCCCGGCACCTTCTTTACCATTGAGCGCTCTGCTGTTAGCATGGAGTATACCCAGGCGCATCAGAAACCAACAGAAGAGAAGAAATAAGAAAGTTTGAGGTTTGAGGTTTGAAGTTTGAAGTTCGTTAGAAGTTGAAGGTTTGAATCTCATCATCTGAAACTAAAGAAATAGTTGTCCCGTTCCGGTTAGCCGGCACGGGACTTTTTATTTCAGGCTGATGATTCTTTTTGAACTTCAAACATGTAACGAACCTCAAACCTCAAACTTCAAACCTCAGACCTCAAACCCCCAAACCTCAAACTTCAAACCTCAAACCTCAAACTTTTAGTAACTTGCCTGCATGTTAAAAGTAGGAATCACCGGCGGCATCGGTTCCGGGAAAACAACCGTTTGCCGCATATTTGAGCTACTGGGCATCCCTGTGTACTATGCAGACACAATGGCAAAAGACATCATGAACAGGGACCCTGATCTGAAAGAACAGGTGAAACATCATTTCGGATCTGACATCTATGACAGCAACGGACTGCTAAACCGTCAGCAATTAGGGAACATCGTATTCAATGACCAGGAAAAGCTGCAGCTCCTGAACTCCCTCGTACATCCGGCCACCATCCGCGATTCGGAAGCCTGGGCCTCCCGGCAGCAGGCGCCTTATGTACTCAAAGAAGCGGCACTGCTGTTTGAATCCGAAGCTTTTCACTACCTGGATAAGATCATCGGCGTATCTGCTCCCCAGCCATTGCGCCTGCAGCGCGCCATGCAGCGGGACCATGCCAGCCGTAACGACATACTGGCACGCATGTATAAACAGATGGATGAAACCATCAAAATGCGTTTATGTGATTACATAATTTATAATGATGAGCAGCAGATGGTGATACCGCAGGTGCTCAGCCTCCATGAAACGTTATTAGCTGCAAGCCACCAGCTGCAGGCTGCAAGAGATTAAGCGGAGACAGAAACAAAGACTATGGCTACAGGTAAAAAAGACCCTACAGGAAAAACCATTATCATTACAGAAGGCGCAGGCAAACAGGCCGTAACGCCGGTATTGCTGCTGGAGCTGGACAATGCCGCCGACCCGCCGCTAAAGATCAGCGCAGCGCTGATCAAGATGGTGAACGAAGAGCGGAAGTGCCAGCGCATGCCCCTGAACGATAAGAAATCACTTTCCATATTCAATACTTTACCCGCGGGCGTACAACACCTGCTGCTGCCCTGTACTCAGGAAGCCATGGTGCACCGCGAACTGCAGCTGAAAGAAAAATTCCTGGCCGCACCGGTAAAACATCAAACCCTGCAGCAGTATGTACAGGAAGGCATGCAACAATACCTGTATCATACCCTGCAACAGCTGCGGCCCCTTACGCCCCTCCTTCCCTGGTATTGCCAGGTAACGGAAAGCTCGCTGGAAAAGAAGATACGGCCCGTTACAGTTAACAACTACTCCCCCTTATTATCCTTTGAGCTGGTGCGTACAGAAAGCGGCCAGCTGCGGCTCCTGGCCTTTGTTACCGTGAACGGTCAGGCCTGGCCCCTCTCGGAATTTGAGCAATACAATTTTCTGCTCCGCAGCCGGGGCGAGCTGTTCATCCTTTCCCCTGCCGATGCACAAACACTGGAACAATTTCCATTGGGGCACCTGGATGTGCCGCGGGCACAGGAAGGCGCTTTCCTCCAGCACACTTTACCCGGACTGGCAGCACGCTATCCTGTTAATAAGAACATACTACTGACCAAAGAAGAGATAGATACACCACCACAGTGCAATATATGGCTGAGTGAGCTGAACAACGCTTTCCTCATGCTGCGCATACAGTGGCAATACGACCGCTTTACGCTGGACGCCACTACATCGCCCGTAGTATGGATCACAGAAGGCGATGTACAATATGAGATCAAACGGCACCAGGAAGCAGAAAAAGAGATGACAGCTTTTGTGCGGGGATTGCATGCCCGCTTTGCCCAACAGCGCAACGATTATTTCTACCTCTCCTTTGCAGAAGCAGAAAAGAGCCAGTGGCTGGTGAAATGCTACCGCAAGCTGATGGACCGCAATATCGGTGTGTACGGCATGGATGAGCTGAAACATTTCCGCTACAACACCAATATACCCGTAATGGATATACGCTGGCGCAGCGATGGCAAAGACTGGCTGGACCTTGACGTAAAAGTCAAATACGGCGAGCTGGAAGTAGCCCTTAGCGATATACAGAAAGCCTTGCTGCACCGCCAACCGCACCTCTTATTGAAAGACGGTACCATCGGCGTTATACCTGAAGACTGGCAGCAAAAATATGCCCTGCTCTGGAAACTGGGCCAGGTACAGAAAGACCAGCTGCGCCTGTCCAAACTGCACTTCACCTTACTGCAGGAAGTGCTGGACACACCCGGTACGGCTGCTAAAGAAACTGTCCGGCAGAAATGGGAACGCCTGCAACAACAACACTTCCCCGTGCCCGTTGCCATACAGGCACAGCTGCGCGATTATCAGAAGGCCGGCTTTGAGTGGATGTGCCTCCTCGACGAGATGCAATGGGGCGGCTGCCTGGCGGATGATATGGGTCTCGGTAAAACACTGCAGACCATCACCTTTCTACAACATGTAAGTGAAAAATATCCTGGTGAAACGCAGCTGGTGGTATGCCCCACCTCGCTGATCTACAACTGGGAAAGCGAGCTGCAGAAGTTCGCGCCGGGATTGCGCTATACCATCTATCACGGCCCTGGCAGAAGCTTTTCCGAACAGGAATGGAAGCAGCAACAGCTGATCATCACCAGCTATGGCACCGTGCGCAGCGATGCAGAGATCTTCTCGCGCTTCGTATTTGGCTATGTGGTGCTGGATGAAAGCCAGGTGATCAAGAATCCCACTTCACTCACCACCCGCGCCTTACAGGTGCTGCAATGCCGCAACCGGCTGATCCTGAGCGGTACGCCTATCCAGAACAATACGATGGACCTGTACGCACAGATGAACTTTGCCAACCCCGGGCTCCTGGGTAACCAAAACTTCTTCAGAACAGAGTTTGCCATGCCCATCGATAAATATGCCGATGGCAGTAAAGCAGCAGATCTGCGGAAAATGATCTATCCCTTTATGCTGCGGCGCACCAAAGAGCAGATCGCCAAAGACCTGCCGGATAAAACAGAGATCATCATGTGGTGCGAAATGGGCGATGAGCAAAGGCAGGTATATAACCAGGTAAAAGCGCTCTACAAAGAGAAGCTGATGAACAGGATCCGGGAAGATGGCCTGGCAGCCAGCGCCATCTACATCCTGGAAGGCCTTACACGGCTACGGCAGGTATGTAATGCCCCGCAGCTGATAGGCGAACAATCCGGCGGCATTACCAGCTCTGTGAAACTGGATGAGCTGATGCGCGAGATCGTTGACAACACCGGCACCCATAAAGTGCTGGTATTCTCTCAGTTCACCGGCATGCTGCAACTGATCTCACAGGCCATGGACACAGCAGGCATTCCCTTCCTTTACCTGGATGGCAGTACCAAAGCGGAGACCCGCCAGGACCTGGTGAAACAATTCCAGCAGGACGACAGCCAGCGGGTGTTCCTGATCAGTCTTAAAGCCGGTGGCGTAGGCCTTACCCTCACCGCCGCCGATTATGTATACCTGGTAGATCCCTGGTGGAACCCGGCTGCCGAACAGCAGGCCATTGACCGTACTCACCGCATCGGGCAGCAGAACAAAGTATTTGCTTACAAGATGATCTGCAAAGACTCCGTAGAAGAAAAGATCCTTGCCCTGCAGCAACGGAAGCAGATGATCGCCGATGACCTGATCAGCGAGGAGACCGGCTTCATGAAAAAGCTGACAGAAGAGGATATTGCATTCCTGTTTAGCTAATTTGCAGTAAATTTTAAGAACAAAATATTCCCTATGTTACCCGGAAAAGTGGTCATTTACTTTGCTATGTTCGTGCTGGCAACAGGCGCTGCCTTGCCTCACGCCCTATTGGCGCAGGAAAAGGACAGTCAGCCTGCCAGCTTCCATCTTAAGCGCGGCACGAATATCAGTCACTGGCTATCACAGAGCACGCGGCGGGGAAAGAACCGGGCCGCTTTCTTTACGGAAAAGGATGTGACCTTTATTGCATCACATGGCTTCGATCATATCCGCATACCGGTGGATGAAGAACAGCTGTGGACGGAAAAGAATGAACCCATACCAGAGGCCTTCCAGCTGCTGCACCAGGCCTTACAATGGTGCTATCTTCACCATCTGAATGCAGTAGTAGATCTGCATATCTTACGAAGCCATCATTTTAATGCCCAGGAAAAACCGCTGTGGACAAAGCCCGAAGCACAGGAACGTTTCCTGCAATGCTGGCGCGAGCTCAGCGCAGAACTGAAAAGATATCCCGTCACCATGCTGGCCTATGAGCTGATGAACGAGCCGGTAGCCGACAGCGCAGCACAATGGAACGAGCTGCTGGCCCGCGGCATCCAGGTGATCCGGGAAAAAGAACCGGAGCGGGTGATCATCATCGGGAGCAACAAATGGCAGTCTGTCAGCACCTTCGCCGAGCTCAAAGTACCGGAGAATGACAAGCATATCATGCTCAGTTTTCATTACTACAACCCTTTCTATCTCACGCATCACATGGCCAGCTGGACGAACATACAAAGCTATGATGGGCCGGTACATTACCCCGGACCTACCATCACTAAAAAAGAACTGGAAAGCCTGCCGGCCTCTATCCGGAATTTGCTGCCCGGAAGTGATCAACCGTATGACACAGATGTCATGGAAGCACAGATGCAACCGGCTATACAGCTGGCGAAAAGATTACAGTTACCCTTGTATTGCGGAGAATGGGGATGTTTAAACACAACGCCAAGAAAGGATAGATTGCGATGGTACAGGGATGTAAGGAAGGTGTTAGAGAAGAATGGAATTGGGTGGAGCAACTGGGATTATAAAGGTAAAGGATTTGGATTTGTAGGAGAAGATGAAGAAGTGGATAAGGGCTTGTTGAAGGTGTTGGTGAAGTGAGGCATACTTGCTAAAGAGGTACTTGAGGAAAGCCCAACTGTCAAGGAATTCTTGACAGTTCAACTATAAAGAAAAGGTCCGGAACGAAGCCGGACCTTTTTTCTTATCAAACATTTAATTGAACACTATTTCTTAACCGTCGTTGTTGCAGCAGTAGGCGTTACCTTTTTAGCAGGAATCGCTTCGCCTTCATCAGACAGCTGGTTCTTCCTGTCGAAGTCCACCAGTACCGGTGCAGCTACGAAGATGGAAGAGTAAGTACCGGTGAGCACACCTATCAGCATCGCGAAAGCGAAACCGCGGGTTACTTCTCCACCGAATACAAAGAGGATCAGGATGGTCAGGAACACAGTCAGGGAGGTCATGATCGTACGGCTCAGCGTATCATTGATCGCTCTGTTGATAGTAGTATTCCTGTCAGCGCCTTTATTATCACGGAAGTATTCACGGATACGGTCAAACACGATCACGGTATCGTTCATCGAGAAGCCTATCACGGTAAGGATGGCCGCAATGAAGTGCTGGTCGATCTCCAAAGTGAAGGGCACAATATCCTTACAGAAGGAGAACACCGCCAGTGTAACCAATACGTCGTGCAACAGTGAGAAGATCGTACCGATAGAATACTGCCATTTGCTGAAGCGGATCAGTATGTACAGGAAGATCACTACCAGGGAGAGCACAGTAGCCTTGATAGCGCCCGCACGAAGGTCGTCAGAGATGGTAGGCGACACAGTTTGTGAACCCACGATATAGCGGGATACAAATCCATCGTAGTTCACCCCTGCCTCATAATATTTCTTCAGGCCGGTGTACAGTTTCTCTGTTACTTCTTTATCTACTTCTATACCTTGTTCATCTATCTTATAAGCAGTGGTGATGTTCAGCTGGTTGGCGCTGCCACCGATGGTTTTAACATACGGCTCGGAACCAAATACCTGCTGCAGCTCTTCACGCACTACGTTCTCGTCCACGGGCTTTTCAAAGCGGATGGTAAAGCTACGGCCACCGGAGAAGTCAATACCGTGGTTGAAGCCATGGAAGAAAGAAGCTACACCCATGATCATTACCACAGCAGAGATACCGTAAGCGATCTTTCTTTTTCCTACGAAATCGAAATTCGCGTGCTTGAATATCCTGCGGGAAACAGGTGTAAAGTATTCGAAGTGCCTTTTCTTGTTAGTCCACCAATCGGTTACCATACGGGATACCAGGATACCGCAGAACAGGGACAGTAACAGACCGATGATCTGGGTAGTGGCAAAACCCAGTACCGGGCCTAAACCGAAGTAGAACAGGATAATGGCGGTCAGCAGCGAGGTTACGTGACCATCCAGCACAGGCGCATAAGATCGCTTGTAACCGTCTTCGATGGCCTGCTGGTAAGATTTACCCCTACTTAGCTCATCCTTGATCCTTTCAAATATGATCACGTTCGTATCCACAGCCATACCGATGGTCAATACCAGGCCGGCGATACCAGGCATGGTGAGCGTAGCGCCCAGGGAAGCCAGGATACCTACGGTGAAGAGCAGGTTGAGGATCAATGCGATATTGGCTACCCAACCACCTGTGTTGTAGTATACCAGCATCAATATGAATATGATAGCAAAGGAGATAGCAAATGATTTGGCGCCGGCAGCGATAGATTCAGCACCGAGGGTGGGACCTACGATCTGTTCCTGTACGATCCGGGCAGGAGCAGGCATTTTACCTGATTTCAGGATATTAGCCAGGTCAGTCGCCTCTTCTACGGTAAAGCTACCGCTGATAGAAGAACGTCCGCCGGGGATCTCGCCGCGGATAGAGGGAGCGGAATATACGATACCGTCCAGTACAACCGCTACGAAATTCAGTGTGCGCTCGTCGCTGGGATTGGTGGGCGCCAGCCTGCCGGTCATTTTCCTCCATTTACGGGCGCCTTCGTTGTCCATGGTCATGCTCACTTCAGGCGTACCGTTCTGCTGATCGTAATCCTGGCGGGCGTCTACCACAGTAGTACCGCTCACTTCGGGATCGGGATTGGTCGGGTTTACCTTGATGGCATACACCGGAACGGCCGCATTCCTGTCTTCCTTGTTTTCCTGTCCGTATGCAAACACCACATCTTTAGGCAGTACGCTTCTTACAGAAGGTATACGCAGGTAACGGTGGAAGGTGGCGGTATCTTTAGGCTGTATGAACCCAACCACGGGGCCGATCTGAAGCTGGCCATCCCTGGAGATGTTCGGGTACAGTACCGTGAAAAGCGGGTTTGTTTTAGCAAATTCGGCCTGGAGCTCCTCCTTGGTTTTGGCAGAATCGGCTTTTTTGCCTTTAGTGCTGTCTGACAGGTAGCTGGCCAGACTGCCGGTTTTGGTGGTGTCTGATTTAGCTTTGGCGCCAGTAGTATCGGCAGCTGCAGCGGCAAGAGCGGCAGAATCCGTTGCATTGGCAGTATCTGCAGCAGCGGTTTTACCACCCAGGGCGGCCTTGAGGGCCTCGTTCATGGGCTGGAGCACAGTGCCTGCAAATTCCTGGTTCCGGTAGGTTTCACGGAATTCGAGGTTAGCGCTGGCCTGCAGGTATCTTCTTACCCTGTCCGGGTTGTCAACACCTGCCAGTTCCACGGAGATGATCCCCTTGTTGGCGTCCAGGCTGATATTAGGCTGCGCAACACCGAACTTGTCGATACGTTTCTGCAGCACCAGGTAAGTATTCTTGATAGCAGCACCGGCCTCGCGACGGATCACGTTGAGTACCTGCTGGTTAGTTGAATTAAAGGTGATATCTTTCTGGTTGGCGTTACCGAAGATCGTAGCCAAACGGCCGCTGGGCTGTACTTCTTCATAAGCCGTTCCGAAAAGGGACACGAAATCGGACTGGCTGGTTTTTTTACGCTGTTTAGCCAGCTCCAGGGCCTTGTTAAAGGCGGGATCCTTGGAGTTGCCGCTCAGCGCACGGATAACGTCTTCCACACTCACTTCCAGCACCACGTTCATACCTCCCTGGAGGTCAAGACCCAGGTTCAGCTCCTTTTCCTTTGCTTTGGTATAGGTGGTATACCAGGGAAAGCCGGCAATCTGCTTATTGCCAACGCTGTCCAGGATTTCCTGCTTTCTTAACTTAATGAGGTCGTTCAGTGTATCCTGGTAAAAAGCCTGTAGCTCTTTACTGCCCGGATATTTTTGCTCAGGTGTAGGATTTTGCTTGGTCACATCGATTTTTGCCTGCAATGCCACCTTCTTATCGTAGTTACGTACCAAGAACGTAAAGGACAATTGGTACAGCGATATCAGGATAAGCGCGCCCGCAAAAAGTCTAACCAGTCCCTTTAATTGCATATACTTTCGGGTTTATAAATTTTTTTTAAGAGTTGCAAAGATAGAATTTAAATTGATATATTAAAGCCTTGCCAAGAATGGGCCTTTTGTGCTATTTTTTTTATCCAATCTGACGACTATGCGCTATTTCGTTCTTTGGTTGATATTGCTATCCGCGTGCAACACCGACAAATATATGCAAACCCGCCATCCTGTTACAGATAATTTTCTGGATACCTTCCTGAAGGCCCGCGCGGCCATGCTGGGGCCCGTATTCGCAGCCCCGGAAGCTTATCGCTTGCAGATCATCTATACCAGGATAGACCGGGACGCCCATAACCGGCCCCATTTCCGGGATTATTACTACCGGGTAGACAGCCGGCAGTACTTCTACCCCGCCTCCACCGTAAAGCTGGCAGGCGCCGCCCTCGCCCTGGAGAAGCTGAACGACCTGCAGATACCGGGGCTTACCCGCTTTACCCCCATGTTCTCCGACAGCCTGCCCGGCATCACCCGTGCCGTACAGCGCGATACCACTGCAGCAAACGGACTGCCCAGCATTGGCCATTATATTAAAAAGATCCTCCTCGTAAGCGATAATGATGCCTTTAACCGTTTATATGAGTTTGTGGGCCAGGAAGAATTCAACCAGCGTTTGTGGCAGAAGGGGTACCGGCGGGTACAGATCAGGCACAGAACCGGTATACGGCTGGATGCGATAAAAGAGCGGAACACCAATGCCGTCAGGTTTGTGGACCAGGGCCGGGTACTCTATGAACAGCCGGCCCGCTACAGTCACCTGGCTTTTAGCCCCCGGTACGACAGCGTAGGCAGGGCCTATTATAACAGGCGGCGGGAGCTCGTGAACAAGCCAATGGATTTTTCGCTGCGCAACCGGCTGCCCCTGGCCGATGCGCATATGCTGCTGCGCAGCATAATTTTTCCGGAAAGTGTAACAAAAGAACGGCGTTTCCGTTTAACGGACGGCGACTATGAATTTCTGTACAGGTGCATGTCGCAACTGCCTACAGAAGCAGCTTATCCCGCTTATGACACAACAGAATTTTACCCGGCATATGTAAAATTCCTGTTGTTCGGAGGCGACAGGCGCCTGCAGATACCGCCCAACATCCGCATTTTCAATAAACCAGGATGGGCTTATGGATTTTTAACGGATGTGGCATATATTGCGGACTTCGCTAACCAGGTGGAATTCATGGTATCGGCAACGGTACATGTAAATAAAAGCGGCATCATAGGCGACCGGTATGAATACAATGAGATTGGGAAACCTTTTATGAAAGCATTGGGAACGTTATTGTACGAATATGAATTGCAGCGAAAGAGAAAACACAGGCCAGACCTTTCACGTTATAAACTGATATATACAGAAGGTCCTGTAACAAACAAACTTGCTAACACTTATAATCAAATCAAATAAAAAACCGTGTGATGAGGACTAAAAAGTACCGCTTATGGGCAGCAGCCGCCCTTGCTTTAACTGTTACCGGGTTTAGCGCCTGTCTGAAATCAGACAATCCTACACCTTCAAGACCGAAAGTGAACTATGTGTTTTTAAATGCTTCTACCTTTGCCCCCGGCATTGATATCTACAACAATGGTACGAAGCTGACCACCACTGCACCTTTTAAGATCGGTCAGTACTCTGATTATTACACGTACCGTGGCACACAGGACTTTACCTTCAAAAAAGGTGGTGCTGACAGCACTTTAGGATCTATTGTCGCAACCTTTGATTCACTGCAGATCTATACTATCGTGATGTATGGTGAGCAGCCCCAGTTCAGGGCCGTGAGGAATGATTTTACCAATGCCGATGGCTCCAAGATCAATGTGCGCTTCTATCAGCTGAGCCCCAACTCAGGCCCGGTAGACTTCTACCTGGACGGCAAGAAAGTAGACAGCACCCACTATTATGATGGCAGCCAATTGAGGAGCGATTTTACAGCACTGAGCCCCAATGGTATCGGCTCTTCCAAGCTGACCGTGAAAGTAGCCGGCAAAGACTCCGTACTGGCTGAAACCACCAGCCCCAAATGGAGCTTCCAGACCGGCGGCGTATACACGATATACTACATCGGCCTGAAAGGCGTAACCGGCGACAACGCACCTCAGGTGAACAACGTGATCAGCTACTTCTAAGCAACGCAACAGGTAACAAATCATACAAAAAGATCGGGTTGAACAGCTGTTCAGCCCGATCTTTTTTATTCCGGCAATAAAATACATTCTGCTATCCACTTTCAGTTTTTTACTGTAGGTTTGCCCAGGTCAATCCTTCTTATTCTATGACACAACTCGCAGAAAGATTATCTCGCATATCCGAGCCGGAAACGATCAAAATGGCTAAACTGAGCCGGGAACTGAAAGCACAGGGCATTGATATTGTAGACCTGAGCATAGGTGAACCTGACTTTGATACGCCCGCCCATATTAAAGATGCAGCCAAGAAGGCGATAGACGAGGGCTATACACATTATACCCCGGTAGCCGGTTATGCAGATCTGCGACAGGCAGTAACACAGAAACTGAAAAGGGATAATAACCTGGATTATGCGCCCGACCAGATCATCGTATCTACCGGCGCCAAGCAAAGCATCGCCAACGCAGTGCTGAGCATCGTAGACCCGGGCGATGAGGTGATCATTCCCACACCCTACTGGGTCACCTACTCAGAACTGGTGAAACTTTGCCAGGGAGAAATTGTATTTATACCCTGCAGCATCCAGAACAAATACAAGATCACACCGGAGCAGCTGGAAGCGGCCATCACACCTAAAACCAGGCTGTTCATGTTCTCCAGCCCCTGTAACCCTACCGGGGCGGTGTATTCCAAAGCTGAACTGGAGGCACTGGCAGCCGTGTTCATGAAACACCCGGAGATCTATATTATCGCAGACGAGATCTACGAATATATCAACTACGTAGGCAAACATGAAAGCATTGCCCAATTCGGAGACCTGAAAGAACGTACCATCATCATCAACGGTTTGAGCAAAGGCTTTGCCATGACCGGCTGGCGCCTGGGCTACCTGGCGGCTCCTGCCACAGTGGCCAAAGCGGCAGATAAGATACAAAGCCAGTTCACTTCCGCTACCTGCTCTATCACCCAGCGCGCGGCCATCACGGCACTGACCGGAGACCTGGCCCCTTCCCTGGCCATGGTAGATGAGTTCAGGAAAAGACGCAGCTTTATCTACAAAGCCCTTTCCGATATCCCCGGCCTTAAGGTGATCGAACCGGAAGGTGCCTTCTACATGTTCCCGGATGTCAGCGCATTTTTCGGCAAATCAGCGGATGGCATGACAGTGAACAATGCGGATGACCTGTGCAGCTACCTCCTGCATAAGGCCCATGTGACCATGGTAACCGGCAGCGCTTTCAAACAGGATAACTGTATCCGGATCTCTTACGCCAATTCTATGGAAAAGCTGGAAGAAGGAATGAAGAGAATGAGAAAAGGATTGGAGGCGCTGAAATAAGTTCCCAGTTGTCAGTCGTTAGTCGTCAGTGATTGGCGGGGAGATTGTTATCGTGAAAATTATCTGTTATAATTATTGAATATATTCCATATATATTTGCGTGAAAATTATTGAGCAAAGATGCCTTCCAGTCAAACACTCCTGTACATTGTAATTACGATAGGCGCTATTGCGCTGGTATATATGACCATTAAAGACCTGATCAAAAAGCCGGGCAAACAGGGCGGAGCCGGTGATGAAGGCCAGCAGAGCGTGAATACAGGCGCCAGCGCCGCCGTACTGCCCTTACAGTTACAGGCTTATGAAAGGCTGGTGTTGCTGATAGACCGCATCAACCCGCAAAACCTGATCAGCCGCATCTATCAGCCCGAGCTGACCGTGGTAGACATGCAGATCGCCATGGTACAAACCATCAAAGCGGAATTTGATCATAATATCGCCCAGCAGATCTATGTATCTCCTACTGCATGGGAAACCGTAAAAACCTTCAAGGAACAGAGCATTACCATCATTAACCAGATCGCTGCCCAGATGCCGCAGGATGCACCTGCCAAGGAACTGAATAAGCAGATCCTGGAAGCTTACCTGCAAACAGCAGAATCACCGGCAGAAGTGGCAGCACAGATATTGAATGCAGAAGCGAAGAAGATCATGAAATAATAAAAAAGTCGTAAGTCATTAGTCGTTAGTCGTTAGTCGTAAGTTATCAGTGATCGAAGCGGGTATCAATCCTGACGACTTACGACTAACGACTTACGACTTACGACTTACGACTTTTATCCTTAATCTACCATATTCACCCGTTTAGGACGGATCACTTCATACAACAGGTAGCTTTTTCCATTGAATGAAATATACAGCGGCTGTCCCATGTACCAGGGCGTACCGGGAGAGGCTTTGGCATGCGCCTGGATATGCAGATGCGGTTCAGAGCTGAAACCGGAATTGCCCACACAACCCAGGGCCTGACCCTGTACCACCCACTGCCCTTCATGCACCACCACACTGCCTTTTTTCATGTGCGCCAGGAATACATAGCCCGCATCGGTTTCCAGCAACACCTGGTTGGTGTTCTGCGGGCCTCTGTCCATATTGGGCGGAATGTTATCTGGATTATCGCTGTAAGCCCGTAGCACACGGCCACTGGCAGGGCTGTAAATCGTATCATTGAAGATCTCGTAATCTTCCAGCCGGCTGCTGAACACTTTGTTAGCCCTCCCACCCCACTTGTTCAGCTTCACAATATCCATGGCGTAGATGGCGCCACGCAGGCTGTAATGAAAAAGGTTGGTCGGCAGGCCCTTACCGCCCTGCAACACAAAATAGCGGCCTGTTTTCAAGGGGAAAGCCAATTCTATTTTTTGTTGTTTCAGCCCGGTAGTACCGGTGAAGTAACCAATACAGAGACAAATGAGAATGCCCGTCCACACAAAGGAGAGCCCCCGTTGCCAGGGCCGCGGCGCTTTGGCGGCCTTACTCTTTTTGCGGAAAAAACCGCTCAGCAAACATAACAGCAAACAAATGCCAAAAGCATATTTAGCATTCACCGTGAGGTACACCCAGGTACCGTACAGGTATATGAAAACGCCCAAAGCCAGGGCCAGCAACAAGCGAGACCAGCTATACCGGAGCGGTTTACCGGAAGCTGTGAACATAAAATACAGGCTGAGCAACGCCAATGCTAATGTGACTAATAATATTCCGTAAATAAACATATCTTATCAGCTGTTAAGCAAATATCTGTTTTCATCTGCAAATTCGTATAACCCCGTTTAAAAGACCAAAATTATGTAACATTGTTTATGGAAAAACATGTAACAGATGCCGGGATCAGGATACAAGCGGTATATACGCAAGCGGTACCGATGACAGAACTGCCGGGCCAGTTTCCTTATACGCGGGGCATACATGCCACTATGTACCGTGACAAACTTTGGACCATGCGGCAATATGCGGGCTTCAGCACCGCAGAAGCATCCAACCAGCGCTACCATTATCTTTTAAAACAGGGCGTGATGGGCTTAAGCGTAGCCTTTGACCTGCCCACCCAGATAGGTTATGATTCTGATCACGCCATGGCAGAGGGCGAAGTGGGTAAAGTAGGCGTAGCCATCGACTCACTGGAAGATATGGAACGCCTCTTTGCAGGTATCCGCCTGGAAGATATTTCCACCTCCATGACTATCAACGCTACGGCATTTATATTGCTGGCCCTCTATATAGCACTTGCAAAAAAACAGGGCGCAGACCTGAAAAAACTATCCGGCACCATCCAGAACGATATACTGAAGGAGTACGCCGCCCGGGGCACTTTTATCTACCCGCCGCAACCTTCCATGCGCCTGATCACTGATATATTCGCCTATTGCAGCCGGGAAGTGCCGAAGTGGAACACCATCTCCATCAGCGGTTATCATATACGGGAAGCAGGAGCCAATGCCGTACAGGAGCTGGCATTTACCCTGGCTAACGGCAAGGCCTATCTGAAGGCGGCCCTGGAACAGGGCCTGGATATCAACGTGTTTGCCCAGCGCCTCTCCTTTTTCTTCAATGCCCATAACCACCTGTTTGAGGAAGTGGCCAAGTTCCGGGCAGCCCGCCGCATGTGGGCGCAGATCACCCGCTCACTGGGCGCCACAGATGCAAAGGCACAAATGTTGCGTTTCCATACGCAAACAGGGGGTAGCACACTCACCGCACAGCAGCCGCATAACAATATTGTAAGGGTGGCGGTGCAAACGCTGGCAGCCACCATGGGCGGCACACAATCATTGCACACCAACGGTTTTGATGAAGCATTATCGCTGCCCACCGAGGAAGCTGCCCGCATCGCCCTGCGCACCCAGCAGATCATCGGCTATGAGAGCGGTGTTGCAGATACGGTAGACCCGCTGGCCGGTTCTTTCTATGTGGAAGCGCTGACCAATGAAGTGGAAGCCAAAGCCTGGGAGCTGATCAACCGGATAGACGCCATGGGCGGCGCCGTAAGCGCTATAGAACAGGGCTTTATACAGGACGAGATCGCGCGCAGCGCCTATAAATACCAGCAACAGGTGGAGAACGGGGAAAAGATCATTGTAGGAGTGAACAAGTTTGCCATGGAGGAACACGCCGCACCGGAAATATTCCGTATAGACGACAGCATCCGCAAGGTACAGACAGAGCGCCTGCAGGCATTGCGGGCAAAGCGCGACGGGCAGCAGGTACAGGCCATCCTGCAGCAGCTGGAAGCGCAGGCCCGCACCACAGAAAACCTGATGCCATTAGTGGTAACAGCCGTAGAAAATCTTTGCACACTTGGGGAGATAGCGGACACATTGAGGAAGGTGTGGGGAGAGCATAGATAATTAAAAATTCGTAATTACATTTGTTGCATGCGCCTGATCTACTATAACAGTTGCCCGTTATGCGGGTCATCCACCATAAGAAAAGTACTTACAGCAAAGGATCATACAGTATCCGGTGAAGAATTTGAGATCTGGCATTGCGGCCATTGTACGGGGCGTTTTACGCAGAATGTACCCAGCAGCAGCCGCATTGGCCGTTATTATCAATCGCAGGAATACATCAGCCATACGGAAACGAAAAAAGGGCTCATCAACCGTTTATACCATAGCGTTAGGAAGATCACCATGCGCTCAAAACAGAACTGGGTGAGGTCGGCAACCGGCCTCAAAACAGGAACACTGCTGGATATCGGTTCAGGTACAGGCGCTTTCCTGCATTATGTGCAGCAGAACGGCTGGCAGGCCACCGGCCTGGAGCCAGACGAGCAGGCGCGCGATAATGCAAAGAAGATCTACAATGTGGATGCGCAGCCTGTGGAGCAGCTCTTCTCCCTGCCGGCCGCCTCTTTTGATGCCATCACCATGTGGCATGTATTGGAGCATGTACATGAAGTGCACGCCTATCTGCAGCAGATCCGTACTTTACTGAAACCAGCAGGCGCCCTGCTGATCGCAGTGCCCAACTATACTTCGCCGGATGCAGAACATTACGGCCCCTTCTGGGCTGCCTATGATGTGCCCCGGCATCTCTACCACTTCTCTCCCGCTGCCATGGAGCAGCTACTGCAACAACACCAGCTTAAGATCGTAAAGAAACACCCGATGGTGTTCGATGCCTTTTACGTAAGCCTGCTCAGCGAAAAATGCAAAACCGGCCGTAGCCGCATGCTGGCCGGCGCCTGGAGCGGCTTCTGCTCTTATCGTAAAGCATTGAAAGAAACGGATAGGTGTAGTTCGATAGTCTACGAATGTAAGTTAGTTTGAGGTTTGAGGTTTGAGGTTTGAGGTTTGAGGTTTGAGGTTTGAGGTTTGAGGTTTGAGGTTCGTTGGATGTTAGAAGTTCAGGACAGTATACTTGTCGGGAACTTGTAACCTTTAACGAACCTCAAACCTCAAACTTCAAACCTCAAACTTTTTAATACAGGTAGTTCAACGCAATTATATCATTCGCATTAAACGTCCTGTTGCCACCGTTAGAACAAGCCAGCATCCAGGAACCTGCATCCGGGCCAGTGGGCGTACCGGGAATATGCACGGCGCCTACACCGGATGAACCTTCGTTACCACCGCTGCCGCAGCTGTATGCGCGGTTCATGTAGTCTGTATGACGCATGCCAATACAGTGCCCTATTTCGTGCTGGATCACAGAACCTACATAATTTACATTGGGATTGCTGCCATAGGCCTGCGGGTGAGTGTTCATACGAACAGTGCTATACGGGTTACCGCTGGCAGTGGGAAAGCCGGAAGAGCCCAGCGTAATGAAACCACCACTGGGCGCTTCATAAAAGCCCTGGATAGTGATGTTGGCAGTGCCGCTGGTAACACGCTGGAAATGCAGGCTCAGGTTCAGGGCGTTGTAGCGCTGAATGGCCAGGTCAGTACCATCAATGAAGGCCTGCGTAAGACCACTCACCCTTACCGTAATAGTGCGGGGCAGGCCTGTTACCAGGTTATTGGTGCGGTACTGTTCCACATCTGCGATGCGCAGGTTGGGAGAAGTGGAAGTGGCAGCCAGTTCCTTTTCATCCAGCAGGATATCTCCTTCTACGAGATAACCGCCGGCTACTTTTCTTACATCGGCAGTGCTGAAACCTTTGTCGCTGATCCGTTGCAGCACATCCTGCGAGATCTTTGGCGCTTCCTGTTTTGCGGCTTCATTGTTGTCTTTCTGACAGGCAGTAAATAAAGCGCCAAGCAGGGCGCAGGCTGCCAGTGTACGGGTTACTTTTGTGATCATAGATGTGGTTTTTGGGTTTTGAAATGCTGATCTGATTTGCTCGTGCATAGTATATATGTGTTTAAATAGGATACAACAGGGTATACGACCGCTCACCGCGCCGGGTAATACACGCGCAGCAATAGGAACCGGGAAACGGTAGAATAAATAACAGGGCTGAAATAAAAAGGATTATAACGTGAAATAAGTTACTTCACCTTTCATTCATTTTTCACCTTTTTCCCTAAGTAAATACAGGAATTAAAACTCGACTTTAATGCTCTTTAGTGCTCTGCTAAAACGGTTCAGATTTAGTTGTTGTTTTGCTTTTTCAATTCAGATTTTGGCGTTTATTCGTTCGTTCTTCTACAGTTTTCAATATTACAACATTCGCATAATTTAAAAAAAACATTTTTTAATCCCTGAATAAAAAATTGGGATGTCCGTCTAATTGCAGTAGCTTTATTATTGCGCATTTTAATCATATTTCCCGCATGAGAGCCAACGTCGCAAAATCTTTATGGGCGCTGCTGTTCCTGTTTGTTCACCTGCAGCTCAATGCCCGGCAACAGCCGGGTAAGGATACCATATTACAACGATATGGCATCGTAACAGATAGCGGCAACGTATCAGGCAACCGCAATAAAACCGGATTTTACCTGGTGAAATTCCGCGTATATCCCGGTCAGTCTGTCTTACAGCAACACGGCAGCAGAAAGGCATTAACCGCCCTGCATTATATCCTGCAGCAGCCGGTTACAGATACTGCATTATTACGCAATGTAGTGTATACGTATGCTGCTAACAGTAACTGGAAAAGCAGTACGCCTTTATTGCAACAGCTGGAAAGACTGAAAGATAAAGACAGCATCACCCTGCAGGCCAGCACAGATCCTACCCTGGGACCACCGGGCTGGTGCCATGTGCGCAGACAAGCCACCCGCAGCATCGCCATTCTCACCGTAAGAAAACACGACTGGCCGCAGTTCATCGCACAAGCTGCCGTTCTTTTTGCAGATCGTTTAAGACCGGCGCGCACGGAGACGATCGTCAGCAACAATGATATGACACTGAACCGCATCAGCACCGTACAACAGCTGTATCCTCAGTTACAGGGCAGGCAGATGACGGTATCCATTAAAGAGAATTTGTTTGACACCACCGATGCAGACTTACAGGGAAGATACCGGCCTTCCGGCATCAGCTCCGGCACCGTAGACGCGCATGCCACTATCATGGCCACACTCATTGCCGGCGGCGGGAATACAGGACCGGAAGGAAAGGGCGCCGCTCCCGGCGCGATGCTGAGCTCATCTGATTTTAACAGCACTACTACCGATAACAAACTACTGCCCGACGATCCTGCCAATTACCGGCAGCTGGGCATCCGCCTGCAGAACCACTCTTATGGCACCGGTATAGAGAACTATTATGGCACAGAAGCCGCTGCCTATGATGAACAGGCACAGGAGCTCGATACCCTGCTGCATGTGTTCTCATCCGGTAATGATGGAAACGATACGCCCACCAGCGGCACCTATAACGGCATTGCAGGATTTGCAAATCTATCCGGCACTTATAAACATGCCAAGAACGTACTGGTAGCAGGCGCTACCAACGGCCTGAACGGCGTGCTGGCATTGAGCGCCAAGGGCCCTGCCTATGACGGCCGCGTAAAGCCGGAACTGGTAGCCTACGGCGTAGACGGCACTTCCAATGCCGCCGCCCTTACCAGCGGCATCGCCACACTGGTGCAGGATGCGTATATACAGCAGATAGGCAAAGCTCCTGCTGCGACCTTACTAAAAACAGTACTTATCAACAGCGCAGATGATGTAGGCAACCTGCACGTGGATTACAGCAGCGGCTTCGGCGCTATCAATGCCCTGAAAGCTGTAAAGACTATCGCAGAAGACCGCTTCTTTGGCGGCAGCGCCACCAATGGCAGCAGCCAGGTCTTTCCTATCAGCGTACCAGTGGCCAGCGGACAAGTGAAAGTAACATTGGGCTGGAGCGACCCTGCCGCTGCAGTGGATGCACCCAAAGCCCTGGTGAACGATCTTGACCTCTGGGTAGAAGATGCAGGCGGCAGGCGTTACGATCCCTGGCTCTTAAGCAGCTACCCTGCGGCAGACTCGTTGCGGGCAGCGGCCCGCCGCGGCAGAGATACCCTGAATAATACAGAACAGGTAACAATAGACAATCCTTCCGGTACCATTCGTATACACGTAAACGGTAGGGCGGTTTCCGGCGCTTCGCAGCCCTTCTTTGTGGCCTATGAGTTTACCCCTTCCCGTTACTTTAACTGGGAATACCCGGCGCCGCAGAATATGCTCAGCACCAATGCCTCAGCGCCTTTGCGCTGGAGCACCGGCTATACCGGTACGGGAACCATCCAGTATAGCCTGGACAGTGTCAACTGGCAAACCATCGTACAGGATATTCCCCTGGAAAGCGGCACCATCAGCTGGACAGTACCGGATTTTTTTTCCAAAGCCTGGCTGCGTATGCAAACCAATAACGGCACTTTTACCAGCGGCGCCTTCTTTATCTCCAAAGCACCCGAGCCGCAGGTAGGCTTTAACTGTACTGACTCCGTACTCTTATACTGGCCTCCGCTTCCCGGCGCCGCCAGTTATGAAGTATATGTACTCAACGGTCCCTATCTCAGCACTTATACCCGCACAACCGATACTTTTGTGGTCATCCAGAAACAAAACATCAGCGGCACCTGGCTGGCAGTAAGCGGCGTGCATGCCAACGGCTGGGCAGGCGTAAAAAGCTATTCACTGGATTACGAGAACCAGGGCGTCAGCTGTTATGTAGCCAGCCTGCTGGCAGACCCGGAGAACGACGCCTCCGTAAGGCTCACCCTCAGCCTGGGCAGCCTGTATAAGCTGCGCAGGATCTGGTGGGAAACACTTACATCCAATGGGTTTGCCACCCTGCAATCCACCACCATCGATGGCAATACCAGCTATACGATCATCGATAATACCCCCCACTCCGGCCTGAACTATTACCGGGTACGGATGGAGACCACAGACGGCCATATGATCCTTTCTAATACCGTATTTGCCGCCATTGTAGGCGCCGGCAACACCTTTGTGCTGTTTCCCAACCCCGTCACCAATACCCTGCAATTGCTGACCAAAGCGGCGCAGGAACGGGAAATGCGGGTGTACGACATCGGCGGACGCCTGGTACGCGCCTACCTGCTGACCAATATGCAGGAAAGTATTGACATCACTGACCTGACGCCTGGCGTATATGTGGTAGCGATATATGAAGAGGGCAAACGCGTGTTTGTACAAAAAGTAGTGAAAGTGGGCTACTAGCTGAAGGCCCTCGCCAGGGTAGCGCTTATTTTCTTAGCAATCGTACTGTCTATGTCGAGCAAAGGATTAAAGATCGTCACGCTCATACCCGCCAGTTTACCCGTCTGCAGCAGCTGACGAATAAAGTGCTCTACCTGCTCAAAACGGAGGCCTCCTGGCAGGCGATAATCCACGGCAGGGTTAATATCGTCAGATAATACATCGGTGTCAAAATGGAGCCAGCAACCGCTGGTATCCCATTGGTTGATCTGCGCTATCACCGAAGCCGTTATTTTCTCCATGCCGCTTTGCTCAATAGCAGCCAGATCGAACACCTTAATGGCAGTATTACGGATATCCTGAGAACCGTATTGCGCTGCTTCTGCAGCATCCCGCTGCCCTACCTGGATCACATGCTCGTCTCTTACATAAGGCCGCAACCCGTTCATGTTGGTAAGCTTATCCGGACCACGGCCGGTAACGATGGCCAGGTCCATATCCGCCACTTCACCCGTCAGCGATCTTTCCGGCTCGTAGAAATCAGCGTGTGCGTCAAGGAAAATAAGGCCATAGGAGCCGGCTGATTTAAGCCCGGACATAATACCCAGCAAAATGCTGCAATCGCCGCCAAGGACCATGGCAAAGCGCTGCAAGCGTACGGTGGATGCAACGATATCTGCCAGGTGCTGGGAGAAGTCAATAATAGCAGCTGTATTGAGGCAGTTAGTGTCCGCATCACGCAGGGCGCTGTATTGGGCGTTAATGGTGGGCAAATGCAGTATTGGGTGTTGCAATCGCAGCTGCTTATCAAGACCGGTGGAAAGCAGGCGGCCGGCAAGGTGCTCAACGCCGGAAGGTTTCAGGCCCAGGATGGATGGCGCCGTGATCAGTTCAATGTCCACTTTCGGTGCTCCCATATCGCAAGGTTTCCATTTACACAGCAAAAAAAAGACCGTAAAAGCTATATGCAGCCTTTACGGTCCTTAAAATATTTGCAATGCCGATGCTTACAGGTGGATAGCCTCGCCGTAAGCCGCTTCTATAGCGTCTTTTATAGCTTCGCTCATCGTGGGGTGCGGGTGGATGGAATCCAGCACTTCCTGGTAAGTAGTTTCCAGCTTACGGGCAGTTACGGTCTGCACGATGAATTCAGTTACGTTGTAACCGATCGCGTGCGTACCCAGCCATTCGCCGTATTTGGCATCAAAGATCACTTTTACGAAGCCTTCGGTGGCGCCGGCGCCAACCGCCTTACCGGATGCAGAGAAGGGGAATTTACCCACTTTTACTTCATAACCGGCTTCCTTGGCTGCTTTCTCAGTATAACCTACAGAAGCAACTTCCGGAGCACAATAGGTACAGCCGGGGATGTTCATGTAGTCGATCGTAGCAGGTTTGTGCGCGTATTTCTTCTCGTTGTAGGCGATGGCTTCCACGCAAACGATACCTTCTTTGGAAGCAACGTGCGCCAGGGCCTGACCAGGCACCATATCGCCGATGGCATAAACGCCCGGTACATTGGTCTGGTAGTATTTATCTACTAATACTTTTCCTTTGTCGGTCTTCACACCCAGTGCTTCCAGGCCCAGGTTCTCGATGTTGGCGCTGATACCTACAGCGCTCAGCACCACTTCCGCTTCGAGGGTTACCTCGCCGGTCTGGGTCTTTACTTTGGCTTTAACGCCTTCACCACTGATATCTACGCTTTCTACGGTAGCGTTGGTCATGATCTCCAGGCCTTTCTTCTTGTAGATCTTTTCCAGTTCTTTGGAGATATCTTCATCTTCTACCGGAACGATACGCGGCATAAACTCAACGATGGTCACTTTCGTGCCCAGGGTATGATAGAAATAGGCAAATTCCACGCCGATAGCGCCAGAACCTACTACGATCATGGACTTGGGCTGTTTAGGCAGCACCATTGCATCGCGGTAGCCAATTACTTTCTTGCCATCTATTTTCAGGTTAGGCAGCTCGCGGGAGCGGGCGCCTGTTGCCAGGATGATATGTTTTGCATCGTGCACGGTAGCTTTGCCGTCTTTGTCGGTCACTTCCACCTGGCCTTTGCCTTTCAGCTTGCCGTTGCCCACGAGCACGTCGATCTTGTTCTTCTTCATCAGGAACTGCACGCCTTTGCTCATTTTATCAGCAGCGCCACGGCTACGTTTGATCACTGCATCAAATTCGACCTTGGCATCGCCTACGGTGAAGCCGTAATCTTTTGAGTGTTGTATATTTTCGTATACCTGTGCCGATTTCAGTAATGCCTTGGTTGGGATACAGCCCCAGTTCAAACAGATACCGCCTAAGCTTTCCCGCTCTACAACGGCTGTCTTAAATCCCAGCTGAGCAGCCCGGATAGCGGCCACATATCCGCCGGGGCCACTACCAATTACGATTACGTCGTATGCCATAATGCTTGATTTTAATTAAAAACTTGCCAAAGGTAGTAAAAAAGAGCTACAAGCTACAAGCAACAAGCTGCAAGAAAAGGCCATTTTTTTTAATATGCTCCTCCTTGCAGCTTGTAGCCTGAAGCTTATAGCTTTATCTCAGGTCCACTACTTCTACGCCGGGATATTTTTTCGGATCGAAAGTAAATGTGGCATCTGTCACATTGGCATTCGGCGTAAAATTGGTGATCTCATAAGTGTATTGGTTGCCGTTCTTCTCGAAGATCTTCATCCTGGCGATATTCTGGTTCTTTTTATCAACAGAAAGCAGCACTTTGAAAACGGTCTTCGATTTGTCGGTCGGCGTCATTTCTATGTTCTGAAGCGTTTTACCTTTTTCGGTGGTCTCCGGGTTCAGGCGGTACAGGAAGTCCTTATCATAGAAATTGGTGAACAGTTTAGCCGGTGTAATGGCGGTGGCATTTGGATCTACGTTATTGATCGTTACCTCGTTCACATCTTTTGCATAGGTCCAGGAGGTCTTGTTATCGCTGATGATCTCCTGTCCGTCCATGGTTACTTTATATTTATTTCCTTTCAGGTATACCGTACCTTTCTTGGAATCATTCACACTATTGTTCCCGCCCTGCACTTTCAGCACGAAGCTGGCCATCGCAGATTTGAGGGACTGAAATTTCTTGCTCATATTATCCAGTACGGTCTTAGCTTTCGGATCATTCTGGCCTGCTTTGGACTGAGCCGTCCCACTAAATACCAAGCCCCCCATCAACATTCCCATTAATACAATTTTCTTCATCATTAAGACATTTTAATTTTTGAAAGCTATTGGCTATTAGCTTTTAGCTGTTAGCAAATGTTAGAGAATTACAAGCAATAAGCGTGCAAATTGTGGCTCATGGCTAATAGCTAAAAGCTAGTAGCTTATTTTATAACAAATCATTAAGAATTTCTTCCAGATCAGATTCAGTTTTCACCATGACATCACGGGCCTTACTACCCATGTTAGGCCCTACGATACCAGCAGCTTCCAGCTGGTCCATTAAACGGCCTGCCCGGTTGTATCCCAGCTTCATACGGCGCTGCAGCAGCGAGGTAGAGCCTTGCTGGTTCTGTACGATCACGCGGGCAGCTTCCTCGAACAAAGGATCACGGTCCTGCAGGCTGATCTCCTTGCCTTCCAGCTCTTTTTCATCCACATATTCCGGCAACAGGAAGGCTTCCGGGTAACCGCGCTGACCGCCAATGAATTCTGCCACTTTTTCCACTTCGGGCGTATCCACGAATGCGCATTGCAGGCGCACCAGCTCACCGTTGAAGGACACCAGCATATCCCCCTGCCCTATTAGCTGTTCGGCGCCGCCGATGTCGAGAATGGTGCGGGAGTCTATTTTGGACGATACTTTAAAGGCGATACGGGCCGGGAAGTTGGCCTTGATGGTACCGGTGATGATATTTACAGAAGGACGCTGCGTAGCGATGATCAGGTGGATCCCCACGGCACGGGCCAGCTGGGCCAGGCGCGCGATCGGCATTTCCACCTCCTTGCCCGCGGTCATGATCAGGTCGGCAAACTCGTCTATCACCAGCACAATAAAGGGCAGGTAGCGGTGACCCTTCTGCGGGTTGAGCCTACGCTGGATGAACTTGGCGTTGTACTCGCGGATATTACGGGTGCCGGCTTCCTTCAGGAGGTCGTAGCGCACATCCATCTCAATACACAGCGCATTGAGGGTATGGATCACCTTCTTGGTATCGGTGATGATGGCGTCTTCCTCCCCGGGCAGCTTTGCCAGGAAATGTTTCTCTATGAGCTTATAGAGGCTCAGCTCCACTTTTTTCGGGTCTACCAGCACAAATTTGAGCTGGGAAGGATGTTTCTTGTACAGCAGGGACACCAGCAAGGTGTTGATACCCACTGATTTACCCTGACCGGTAGCACCTGCCATCAGGAGGTGAGGCATCTTTGCCAGGTCGGCAATGAAGTTCTCATTATCGATCTTCTTACCGATGGCAATGGGCAGGTCCATATTATTATGCTGGAACTTTTCAGATGCCAGCAGGGCCTTCAGTGAAACGATGCTCTTCTTCACATTCGGTACTTCTATACCGATGGTGCCTTTGCCTGGGATGGGCGCAATGATACGAATACCGAGGGCCGACAAGCTCAGGGCAATATCATCTTCCAGGTTCTTGATACGGGAGATCCTCACACCGGCGGCAGGCACAATTTCGTATAAGGTAACGGTAGGTCCTACGGTAGCGCTGATCTTCTGTATGGAGATATCGTAATTCTTGAGCGTGTCAATGATCTGGTTCTTGTTCTTGTCCAGCTCTGCGGCATCCTGTACGATCTTCTCGGTATTATGGGTATCCAGGAGGTCGAGGCCGGGATACTGGTAATCCCGCAGGTCCAGCATGGGATCGTAAGGATCCGTATGGACAGGTTCCCTTACCAGCTGAATATCTTCCTCGATCTCTTCCGGCTCTTCCTCCGGCATGCTCTTTATTTCAAACGCCACTTCTTCGGGTGGCTGGTTACGCTTTTTCTTCGTGGCGGCTTCGATCGTTTCCTCTATGTACAGGAGGGGTTCCACTTCTGCTTCGTCTTCCGCCTCTTCGGGCCCGGCTTCTTCCTCTTCCAGTTCTGCTGCTTCTGCTGCAAAGGGCGGGTTCATTGCTGCCGGGGGTATAAAAGTAACACCGGGCGTTTCGTCGCGCTCTACCAGCTGCATATCCTCCTCTTCGGCTGCGGTGGCCGCCGGGGGAATCACTACTACCCCGCTATCGTTATTTTTCAGGCCGTTCTTACGTTTCCCGGTGGCCGGTTTTTCAACAGGCGCGGCTACCACAGGCGCCGGTTCCGGAACTGGTTTGGGCGGGCGCGGCTTACGCTCGGGCAATTTAAAGTCGAAATTGAACTTCCATATCAGCCAGGACAGGCCCGTCACCAGCAGCAACAGGGCGGTGCCTGTTGTACCGATAAAGCCGCTGGTCCATTTAACAATGGCGTCGCCCAGGGCGCCTCCCCAGGCAAAGCCGTCGCGGATGGCGATAAAAGACATCGTGGCGCTGATGAACAGCAAGCCGAATAAAATATGCTTGATATTGCGCCAGATGCGGAATACCCGGCGGCCTACAATAAAGTTAATGCCCAGTATAAAGCAGAGGTAACAAAAGAAGTAGGATGCGATCCCGAAACCGCTGTAGAAGAACCAATGGGAAACAAAGGCGCCCAACCGGCCCAGCAGGTTGTCCACCTTTACATCGGTATTGAACAGGATGCGGCCTGAATACCGGAATACCTTATCCTGGTCTTCCTGCCAGGTGAACAGGTAGGAGGTAAAAGCAATGAAGAAGTAAACTGACAGCAGCAGGCATATCATCCCCAACACCTTATGCGTACGCTCGTCCCTGACCAGTTCTTTTACCTTTACTTCGGCTTCTTTGTCCTTTTTCAACACGTTTGCATCGGTATCATTACTGTGTGGCTTCTTAGTGTCCGGTTTTTCTGATTTTAATTTATTCTTCGACATAGATTAATTCAGGGCCAAAAATAGGAAAGTTTTGGTTAGCCGATAGTCGTAAGTCATTAGTCGTTAGTAAATGCTGCGAATATAATCTTCACATTAATCACTAACGACTAATAACTAACGACTAACGACTTTTTATAAAGTACTCACGCCCAATATCCATTTTGTAATAAACTCCAAAGCCACCGGATCTATTGTCTGGTCAAGCGAACTATATTCTTCCACCCGGCAGGTATTACAGCGCTGGAAGAGGTGGTTCAGGCCCTCGAAATTGCGGGTAGTTACCTGCTGGTTGCCACCTTTAAGCAGACCGTCCTGGATCAGCTGCAGGTTGCTGCCCGCCTCCACCTGGAGGTCCATGCTGCCGTTCACGGCCAGGACGGGGCAGCTGATCTTTGCCAGGTAATCCGCCGGGGCAAAGCGCACGGCTGAAAGGGTATGCGGCGTATTACGGGCCAGGGAGGCTTCTACAAAGCGCTCTTCGCTGGCAAAAACGTACATATTGGGCATACGGCGGTAAAGATCTTTGAGGTAGCCCGTTCCTTTGGCCCGTATGACGGCGCTGTCTGTTTCTGTAGCCAGGAGATCGAACCAGGGCTGCGCATGCTGCATGATCTCGCGGGAAACGGAATCCGGGTTAGGCCCTTTCAGGGATTTCAGCTGCTGCAGCACCTGCGCCAGCTGGGCTTCCTGCTGCTGGCGGCCGGAGAGGCCGGGACCTGCCATAGATACCACAAAAGCTACTTCCTGGTTGCCTGCGGCGGCCATCATGGCAAGGGCGGCGCCTTCGCCATGACCGATGAGGCCAATATGCTGTGTATCAACGTCCTTACGCGTACGCAGGTACGCAATGGCGGCCCGGAGGTCAGCTGCCTGGTCTTCCAGGGTAGCGCTGTTATAGTCGCCGGTGCTGCGGCCCGCGCCGCGGTCATCATATCTTAATACGGCCAGCCCGTTCTTTGTAAGATGGTCTGCTATCACGGCGAAGGGCTGGTGGCCTACCATTTCCTCGTTCCGGTCCTGGGGGCCCGCATCACTTACCAGGATCACGGCCGGGTAGCGGTTGGCACTGTCTGCCGGGCGGGAAAAAGCGCCTGCCAGGGCAATATCTGCATCCTGGCCGCTGAAGATTACCTCTTCCTGGCGGTAGCCGTAGGGCGGTTGTGGGTCTTGCGGACGGCGGTACAGCTCTTCTTTGCGGATCTCGTTCTGGGAAATATTGAGCGGGAACTGGTTGCCGCTTTGCTGCAGGAAACCGTTAAAGCGGTGGTTGGCAAAATCCCAGCCGCCTTTATAGCCCACCCCGATCTGGTTCACACGGAAGCGAAGCACGCCGGCGGTATAGTCTACACTATCCATGGGCAGGGCCACATTGGTTTTGTCAGGGCTTTCCAGCCGGCCTTTATAGCCGTGCTTATTTTTCTCCAGCACGATGAGCAGGCGTTGTTTTTCGCCCATATAGTTGCTGAAGATGCCGTACCAGGTACCGGAAATGTCGTGGGTTTCCTGTGCGCAAAGCGTTCCCACCTGGCTTATGCCCAGGAGCATAGCCAGCAGATATTTAACTTTGATCATTACTTAAGCTTTAGTACTCCCAATAAGAGGTTGATCCATCCCACTATAAAAACAAGCCCGCCGATGGGGGTAATGATGCCTATTCCGCGGAGCCCTACGTTGTTGGTCATTTTGAGCGCCGTTAACAGGTAGAGCGAGCCCGAGAAGAGCAGGATGCCGATGATGAAACACCTGCCCGCCCATAATAGTTGAGATCCGGGTATATAAGCATATAGAATTCCTGCTGCGAGGAGGGCGAATACGTGATAGAACTGGTAGGTAACACCGGTTTGGAAAGTACCAACGGTTTCGGGGGGCACCAGCTCTTTCAGCTTATGTGCGCCAAATGCACCTAAGATAACCGCCAGCGCGCCCAGTGCGGCTGCCCATACTAAAAAACCCTTATGCATTCTTTACAATTTCAAATGTATCCAAGGAAATATGATCCGATTCGATGATATGCTGTGACTGCTGGTAAAAGGGCAGGCGTTCCGCCAGTTTCTTTTCGATAAAGGCGGTCAGGTCTTCATCGGCAAGGTCTTGTATGAGCGGGCGCTTGTACTTTTTGCGCTGCAGGCGTTCCACCATAATGGCCACGGAAGGGTTCAGCCAGATGGTAATGCCGTTTTCATTCATGAAGTCCATATTATCCTGGAAGCAGGGGGTGCCGCCGCCGCAGGAGATCAGGAAATTGTCTTGTTTGACCAGTCCGCGCAGGATGGCGCTTTCCCTTTCGCGGAAGTAATCTTCCCCTTTGGTAGCGAAGATATCGCTCACTGCCATTTCTTCCTCGGCCACGATCACTTCGTCCAGGTCGTAATAGGGTAAATTCCAGTGCTCGGCCAGCTGCTTTCCCCAGTATGTTTTGCCGGCTCCCATGAAGCCGATTAAGAAGATTTTCAAGTTCTCAGTTGTTTTTGTTCAGTTGATAGTAGTGGTCCATGCCAGGCACATGCCTTCCTCACCTTCTATTATATAATATTGCAAATATAACCGTGCAATTGTATCCAACCTGTTAAAATTACAGGATATAAAACCGGCCGGTTGAAAAAGGAAGGGTTCCAGCTGTATATTTTCTTTAAAATCAATGCTTCCGAGGCCGTACCACTTGTAAACGGCCTCCTTGGCGCTCCAGCACACGGTTTTGTGCGCCAGGGGCTGAAGGGGGTCCATAAAAGCCTGTTCTTCCGGCCCCAGGAACTTATGGGCTACCTTCTCTATTTTAGGTTGCATGGCTTCAATATCGATGCCAACCGAGCACTTTTTACTCACAATGGCTGCCACATAATCCCGGCAATGGGAGATGGAGAAGTGGAAGCTGTTATATTGCAGAACGGGTTTGCGGCTGCTCATTACGCGGATATCCTGTATCGGGAATTCGGGGAAAAGCTCCAGCAAAAGGTAGCGGCCTGCAAAATGCTGCAGACGTTTATGCGGGTGGTGTATTTCGGGCGAGATATTGACGCGCGACCGGAAGAAGCTTTCATTCTCTTGTTCACCAATTTTCCACACTCCCAGGCGGGTGCCCTGATCCATTTGTATCGTACGTATTAATGGCATATCTTGCCAAATTAATACAAAAATACTTGTTAGTCGTTAGTCGTCAGTCGTTAGTGATCTATGCGAAGTAAAATTCGTATTTACTAACGGCCAGCTGCTAAGACTAACGACTGACGACTAACCACTAACGACTTGTTTATGATCTTATCTGATACCCGCATCCTGGAAGAAATTGAAAAAGGGACCATCGTCATCTCCCCCTACGACCGGAAATACCTTGGCACCAATTCTTACGACGTGCACCTGGGCAAATACCTGGCGACGTACAAAGACCGGGTACTGGATGCGCGTAAACATAACGAGATCGAACATTTCGAGATCCCTGAAGAGGGATATGTACTGCAGCCCGGCACCCTCTACCTGGGCGTAACACAAGAGTATACAGAAACACATGCCCATGTGCCTTTCCTGGAAGGCAAGAGCAGCACCGGCCGCCTCGGCATAGACATCCACGCTACCGCCGGTAAAGGCGACGTAGGATTTTGCAACACCTGGACCCTGGAGATCTCCTGCGCACAACCGGTAAGAATCTACGCTGGTATGCCGATTGGTCAGTTGATCTATTTTGTGGTGGAAGGAGAAGTAGCCACCTTCTATAACAAGAAAGGCAATGCCAAGTACAACAACCGCACAGTGAAGCCCGTCGAGAGCATGATGTGGCGGAACGAGTTTTAATGTAACCTGCGAATTTTTATTATCCTTTCCTGTCGAAACTGGCCAGGCACAGGTTTCCTGTAGCATCTGCCAGCGAAATCTCATGCACATATAGCAGCCGGATAGTATATGATCGGGGTGCCCCGAAAGGCGCTCTGGTACCTGTCTAACTGCTGGATGTCCGGTATATGACCGGTATTTGACCGGTATCTGACCGGTATATGTTCGGTATCTTTTAAAGGTACCGCTCATCTACCTTTCAACTACTGCGATCATACCAGAAAAATATCGGTTTCCGTAGAACCTTCCGGGGGTTTCGGCTGTTAATTCATGCAACAAAATCCTATCTTATGGCAACTCTTGAAGAAGGCATCGAGTTTACCGGCAGTATTGGTAAACTGTCGGCCTACAGAATGAAAGGATCGAACAAGATCATCCTCCGTAAAAAAGCGGGGCCTACCAAGAAACAGTTGATGACGGCCACAAGCTTTGAGCGCACCCGGGAGAACATGGCAGAATTTCCTGGCGTAGGCCAGGCCGTTAGTGCTATCAGGCATTCGTTCGCGGAGGTCTGGCAGCTGTCTGATCATAATTTTACATCATCGCTAACCAGCATCTGTAAGAAGATCCAGCAGCTGGATCCTTCGGGAAACAGGGGTGAGCGCAGCATTTTCCTGTCGCAGCACCATTATATGCTGGCCGGTTTCAGGCTGCATAAAAAGCACCCTTTCCAGGGCATCATTACCGGTCCGGTAAACTGTACCATTAAACGGAAAACGAAAACGGCGATCATTGAGCTACCCAGGCTGTTACAGGGTATCAATCTGCACCTGCCCTGGAAGCAGCCGCTATACCGTTTTATCCTGACACTGGGAGTGGTGGATGATATTATTTACGAGAAGGGAGATTATACCGGCTATATCGGCGGACAAGTGCGCAGCAGCATGATTACGGCCTGGCATGTGGCAGCGGAACCTTTTCAGCCGCAAACCGTGGAGCTGAAGCTGGATCTGGATGGTACCATTAAAGATTCCCAGACCCTGGTATTTGCCATCGGCATAGAAATGGGGGTGCCCGGTCCTTACGGGGTAATAGAACCAGTAAAGTACGCCGGTTCGGCCTGCATACTGGCGGTAGGCTAGGCTATCCGCTACTTCCCGGAAGAAGCGTTCTTCTCCATCTGTTTAATGATCTTGTTCACCTCTGCTTCTGTAGACCGAAGCTTTTGCTGACAGAATTCTATCAGCAGGGAGGCTCTTTTAACTTTCTCGGCCAGGATATCTACCGGAACAGATTCATTTTCGATCTCTTCTGCGATTGTTTTCAGCTCTTCGTAAGCGGCTTCATATGTCAAGTCCTTTTGTTCCATTGCTTTTGTTTTTTGCTGTTACGGTTGCATTCAATTCGGTATCAGACAGCAGTACCTTGATATCACTGCCTGGGCCGATGTTCTCGGGCTTCGTGGTGATATGACCGTTATGGTATACCAGGGCAAAGCCGCGCTTCAGGATATTTGCAGGGCTCACCAGTTTAAAGATGGTTTCATGATGGGTGATGCCTGTCTGCTTATGCTGAAAATAGTTCTTGCTGCAAGACCTGATATTGGTGATAAGGTTAGACAGCTCATTTCTTTTATTCGCTACCATTATCTGCGGTTTCGAGAGCATGTGCCCGGAGATACCGATCAGTGCACGTTGTTTGCTGAGCAGGACGTCCCTGGCGGTGTTGATCACCCTCTGATTATAGTAGGCAAGGAAATCTTTGTGTGCAGAAAGCAGGTCCCTGGATGTATTGGTGATGGTGCTATTGATGGCTGCCAGCGCCTGGAAATGGGTAGAGAACAATTGCTGTGACCTGATCAGGATCAGCTTTTGCATAGCGGCCATTTCATCTTCAAATGCCTTGTTGTGGGCGATGATAAACTCAGCGGCCTTGGTAGGCGTTTTAGTGGGCGTGTGCGCCATCATATCAACGATGGTTTCGTTCTTCTGGTGGCCGATACCTGTAATAACGGGTATGGGAAAGCGGGCGATGGTTCTGCCCAGGCGGTAGGTATCGAAGATCAGGAAATCTGTTTGCGCCCCTCCTCCCCTGATCAGCACCACGGCATCGTATGTTTTGCCGGAATTGAAGATGTCAATGAAGCGTTGCTGTACCTGTTCGGCATTGGCTTCACCCTGTACAACGGTGAAGTAGTTATCTACTGCAAAACGATAGCCGAAACGGTTATTGTCCAGCGTATGCTTAAAGTCCTGGTAGCCCGCGGAATTACTGGAAGTTACCACTGCAATCTGTTGCAGCACCGGTTTTAAGGCCAGCAGGTTGTTCCTGGTAAGGTAACGTTCGCCCGCCTTCGTAATAAAGTCGGGGTTCTCTGCCAGCAGCCGGTGCAGCGTTTCCTGCTTTTGTTGTTCCAGCAGCCCGATGGTGAAATTAGCGTCAATATCCAGGAGTGTGATCTGCAGGCCGTATACGTGATGATAGTTTACGGCTACTTTTACCAAAACGTTGATGTCGTTCTTAAACAGCTGGCCGGTGATCCGTTCGAAGTCTTTTATTTTATTGGCGCCGGCGCCCCAGGCCACAGCAGACACTTTGGCGATGATATCGCCTGCATGGTCCTGTTTTTCCACCAGGTCAAAATAGTGATAGCCCCTTTGCTGGTAGAAGGAGTAGTTGGTCACATCGGCAACGATCCAATAGCTTTGATTGGCAAATGCATTGGATATTACCTGCTGGATCCTGGCGGTAAGGTCAGACAGCTTTATGTAAGGTGTTGCAGACATCAGGGCGGAAAGTTACAAAATACTATTTACGCAGGTCTACAATGACGTGTGTGACTACACCCAGCACCTGGAAGTCCATATCATCTGTGATCATCACCGGTTTGTGAAAGGCATTTTCAGGGTGCAGCACCCAATTACGGCCTGCTTTTACCAGGCGTTTAACCGTGCACTCATTATCCAGTATGGCTGCTACGATAGCGCCGGAAGCAGGTTTAATAGCGCTGTCCACAATAGCCAGGCATCCATCGGGCATGCTGGCTTCCAGCATACTGTCGCCTTTAATCAGGATCACAAAGCAAGAGTTGGGATGCGGTTGAAGGATACGGGCGAGATCAATGGGCGCCTCGTTATTGTTGAAGTATGGCATTGCCATGCTGGTATCAGCCAGCTTTCCTATCGTCTCCATAAAGTACCAAAATTTATAGCAATGTATACTAAAATTTTTAGCAAATCAAGTCCGTTAACAAAGGCAAAAGGAAGGTATATCTGTAATGTGCTGATTGTCATCCGGCAGGTGGGCGAAAAAGAAAGACTCTTTTTTGCAGTCAATATAGCTGCTTAACAAAAAACCGGGAAACTTGGGGAAATAGCTAAAATGGACAAGTACGTTTTTATATTAAAAACGATATTGCATGCGAAAGGTACTACTATCGTTTATCATTTTTTTATCATCTTTTATAGTGGTGGATAATTTCTGATAATGAGCATGTTAGAATGACAATTTACCCCTAATTTTGGGCATTCTTTGAGAGTCATTAGCTAAGTAATTTAATAACAGTGTTCAACCAAAAATGGAAACGCCGGGGGGCGTGGATATTATAGTGTACCCATATTCTAAAAAAGCCGATTACCACGTTCCGGAATGCCTTAAAGACCATCGTAAAAACTGAGATTACTATGAACAATTTCACGATAACTGTTCCGCCTGTAAAGATCAAAGTAACCGTGGCAGGGTAATACCTATTTTACTCGCTGAATAATTTCCAGGCGATGACATTTGCTTAAAAGCCTTATAAATTCATGAGTAAGACATTGTACCCAAAAAAACATGCAGATATGGTTTACTTCGATCCTGACGAGTTCATCGAATTACTGGTAAAGTACCATGATGGCGAAGCAAGCAAACAGGAAGCACGTTATGTTAGACAACAGCTAAAAGTGAATGAACGGGCCCGCAGTTTATGGGAGGATGTATTGTACACATTCGCAGATGAAAAGAACGGGCACACCACTGAAAAACGACTCAAACGCCCCCTGCCCCACTGGCTGGCCGCCGCAGCTATTCTCCTGCTGCTGGTTGCCGGGGATACGCTTTACCACCTTTTACATAAACAACAGCCTACCTTTGGCGCGGCGCACTATAAAAAGTCGATCATCCTGCAGCTGGCAGATGACCGTATCATCCAGCTGGGTAATCAACCTTCTGACGCCTTCCCTCACCTGGCGAAGCTGCCGGCTATCCGGCTGCAGGAAAGATATGCCAGGGAACTTAATACGCTCACCGTACCCCGCGGGCTTAGCTACGCCTTTAAACTACCGGATAGTACTACTGTTTACATCAATGCAGCTACGGAGCTTAAATTTCCTTTTGTCTTTAATGCCACCGAGCGGGAAGTGGAAGTAGAAGGAGAAGCGTACTTTGACGTGGCGCCGGATCCGGGACGGCCTTTTGTGGTGCATACCAAACATGCGGACGTCATTGCGCTGGGCACTTCTTTTAACGTGAGCACTTATGACAACCAGTTCCGGACTACCTTACTGACAGGCGCGGTGATGGTGATGGAAAAGAACAAGATGATACAGTTGTCACCGGGTCAGCTGGCGTACAAAGATCAGCGCAGCGGGGAGATGATAGTGAATAACTTTATGAAAGACAGTGTACCCGGCTGGGTAAATGGCCGGTATGACTTCCATAAGAAGACATTGGAAGAGGTATGCAGGACCATTGAACGACTGTATGATGTAGAGATCGTGTTTGACAGGCCGGAGATCGCCAGGCAGCGATATAACGGCGCTGTGTATAAGAAAGATAAAGTAGAGGTGTTTTTGGATAATGTGGCTAAGATCCTGCGGATAAAGTGGTATTGGGATGAGGATAAGAAGGTGCATTTGAAATAAGATCCCGCTGCTTTTCCGGGATGGCTAACCAGTTGGTGACCGCGCCACGCTTTTCGCGTATGATTCCCTTAAATAGTTTGCTATGGCGGTTCGTGGACCTTTGCAGGAAGTATTGCAGGCTTACACGTAAAACACCTAATCCATAGATCATACTGCGCCTGAAATTGATAGAGGATGCTTCTTTAAAATATTTAGTGGGACAGGTAACTTCAGCAATTTCATATCCCCGGTAGAAAATTTGTGCCAGCAGTTCGTTGTCAAAAATGAAATCGTCCGAATTATCCTGGAAGGGTATCGACCGTAGCACGCTGCTATGGTAGGCGCGGTAGCCGGTATGATACTCGGATAGCTTTTGGCGCATGAGGATATTCTGGCTGACGGTGAGCAGGCGGTTGAAGAGGTATTTATACAGCGGCATCCCTCCTTTAAGGGCGCCCATGCCTAAGATGCGGGAGCCTAACACCACGGGGTATACGCCATTGGCGATAATAGAGGCCATGGGAGCGATGAGGGAGGGCGTGTATTGATAATCGGGGTGTAGCATGATGATGATATCGGCGCCCAGTTCCAGCGCTTTGGTATAACAGGATTTCTGGTTACCGCCGTAGCCTTTATTCTTTTCGTGGCAGACGATATAGTGGATACCCAGGTCTTTGGCAACAGCAACAGTGTTGTCTTTACTGGCATCGTCTACGAGTATGACAAAGTCGACCAGGGTTCTGTCGATTTCATTGTAAGTTACCTGGAGGGTTTTGGCAGCGTTATAGGCAGGGAGTACCACTGCTATTTTCTGGCTGTTTAGCATGTGAATGGTTTTTGAGGGTTGGGACTACTTATGCGGCAGGGATTGAGATTGTGGCGTGCTGCATAGGTGATAACGTTGACTCTAGGCTGAATGATCCGTTCCGGGCTGTCGTGCGATGAGGGATTTGTCTTTTGCTTGTTTAAAGTTCGGTGATGGCACTGCAATGCGCATGCAGGAAAATAGTTTTTCGGGGGAAGGTTAACTTTAAGTTAACCATAAATCAGAAATATTTTTATAGAATGCGATATTTTACGTTTCTGAACTAAGTATGATCTCAATGCTTTCATTTACCAGGTACCTGTTCGCCTTTATATTCCTGTTTGCTACTATTACGAATGCACAATCGCCTATATGGAACAGTAAAGCTGCGTGGATCGGTGTGGGTTATACGGAGGATACGGTGATGCGGCCAGCTCCTGTTTTCAGGAAGGAATTTACGGTCAGTAAGCAATTACGGTCTGCTACGGCTTATGTTACTGCCTTGGGCATTTATGAGGCAAAGGCCAATGGCAAGCGCATAGGGGATGCTTATTTTGCCCCGGGATGGACGAGCTATGATAAGCGGCTGCAGTACCAGGTGTATGATGTAAAGGAGCTGTTAAAGAAGGGGGTGAACGAGATAAGGGTTACCATTGGAGAAGGCTGGTATAGAGGGGCCTTTGGTGGGTTTATGAACAGGGATAATTATGGGAAGGAAGCGGCGCTGCTTTTCCAGTTGGATATGGTGTATGAGGATGGCAGCCGGGAGCAGGTAGTATCGGATGCCAGCTGGCAGTCTGCTACCGGGCCTATACTACACTCGGATATTTATGGGGGGGAGGTATATGATGCGCGGGTTAAAATTCAAAAATGGTTTGGGGTAAGTGTCAAGGATCAGCCGGCGGCGGCTTTGGTTCCTGGTGTTAGTGAGCCGGTAAGAAAACAGCAGGCATTAAAGCCTGCGCGCGTGTTTACTACTCCTCAGGAAGATCAGGTAATAGACTTTGGACAGAACATGGCGGGTTGGGTACGATTTAAAGTACACGGTAAAGCGGGCGACACCGTTAAGTTATATCATGCGGAGATGCTGGATAAAGCAGGGAACTTCTATACGGGCAATCTTAGAGAGGCTAAAGCAACGGACGTATATATACTGAATGGCCAGGGAAAGGAAGTATTTGAGCCACATTTTACCTGGCATGGGTTCCGGTATGTAAAGGTAGAAGGATGTAAAGTGAATACGGGTGATTTTGAAGCGATACCATTACATTCGGATCTGCCGGTTACGGGGAGCTTTTCTTGTTCTAATCCGCAGTTGAACCGGTTGCAGCAAAATATTGTATGGAGCTTGCGGAGCAATTTTGTCGATATACCGGCTGATTGTCCGCAGCGTAGTGAGCGATTAGGCTGGACAGGTGATGCGCAGGTGTTTTGCCGGACGGCGAGCTTTAATTACAATGTGGATCATTTCTTTGCTAAGTGGCTGCAGGATTTGAAAGCGGATCAGTTTAGTAATGGATCGGTGCCTAATATCATTCCTAACCTGTACAGGCACCTGGGTGTGCGCAAAGGTGTAGCCGGCTGGGGGGATGCCAGTACTATTATTCCATGGCAGCTATATTGGGTATATGGTGATACAGCTGTTTTACGCGAACAGTATAGCAGCATGAAGGCGTGGGTAGATTATATTACCACTACAAGCAAGGATGGCCTGTGGACGAATAATGGGTATGGGGATTGGTATGCACCGGGGGATTCAACTTCGTTGCCATACATTGACCAATGTTTTTGGGCGCATTCAACTCAGTTGCTGGTGCAGACAGCGGAAGTATTGGGAAATGCGGATGATGCAAAGCAGTATAGTGATTTGCTGAAAAGAATAAAGGCGGCGTTTTTACAACATTATATAGACGCAGACGCTAAAGCGGTTACAAACACGCAAACAGCTTATGTACTAGCGTTGCAGTTTAATATGCTGCCGGATGGTTTGCGGTCTAAAGCCGCGGAGAGGCTGGCAGGGCTTATCAAGGCTAATAACAATCATCTGAGCACGGGTTTTCTCGGAACGCCTTATTTATTACATGTATTGAGCAATAACGGGTATACGGATCTTGCTTTTAGTGTGCTCAACCAGGATACCTGGCCTTCCTGGCTGTACCCGGTAAAAATGGGCGCGACTACTATATGGGAGAAATGGGATGCGATTAAGCCGGATAGTACGGTGCAGGCTACTTCTTATAATCATTATGCATATGGGGCGGTGGGTGATTGGCTGTACAGCGTAGTGGCGGGGATTGATGCGACAGAGCCAGGGTATAAAAAAAATTATTATCAAGCCACATGTGGGTGGAGGATTGAGCTGGGTGAAGGCGGGGTATGAGTGTCAGTTTGGGAAGATTGTGTCGGAGTGGAAGGTGGAAGGTGGCAAGGTGGTTATGAAGGTGGAGATGTACCGGAAGGTGCTACTGCAAAAGTATATGTGCCAGGGAAGGAGAAAATTTGGAAGTGCCTGGGGGCAAGCATCATTTGAAGGAAACGTACGTTAACTTATTCTTTTTTATTGGCCGGGTTCTTGAAAAAATATGAAAAACTGAGCATAAAGAAGCGTTGGAGCGCAATTGTTCGCGTATCTTCTATAAAATTCTGACCTACACTCCTACTAATACCGGCATTCCTGTTAAGCAGATCAAATCCCTGCAGCCGTACTAAGCCTCGCTGGCCTTTTAATAACTTTTTGGATACCACAGCATTGAGCATGGCTACACTCTGGTTATAACCGGCTGTCCGGCCAGCGTTGATCATGTAATCCAGGTTGCCGCCCACGACGAATCCTGCGGGGAGCAGGATGTTCAAATCAAAGGCAAAAGCATAGCTTAGATAGTGCGTATACTCCCATTTTGAATGGAGTACCGCAACCTATTGTAGTTAATATTGGCATTAGTATTAATGTGGATCAGCTCCTTAAAGGCATAGTGAAAATTCAGATACTGCGTAAAAGTAGTGTTCTCGGTATTACCTTTCATCCCATTAACATAACCTACTTCCCTATTGAACCCGACCGTTGTTCCGGTATTCAATGAAGTTCGCAGCCGTTTTATCGGAAAGCTTTTACTTATGTTCACTCCAACATTAAAGGAGCCATTGACGTTCAGCGGTTGGCTTACTGCCTGCCCAGGGAATCAAACCAATTAGCATCTATAATTTTGTTAGTAGTAAATCCGCCATTTGCATTGATGTTAAAGTTACTGAAGGTAACAGGGTTAATCGAGTTATACTGTAAATTGAAACTATTGATAAAAGCTGGCTTCAACGCTGGATTGCCCATTTGAATATACAGAGGATTGTTATTGGTGGGCACAGGTTGCAACTGATTAGCACCGGGAGGCTGGGTATTTCCGGCATAATTGAAGCGTAGACGTTTATCCCTTGAAAAGGCATAGCCAAAACTTGCAGTTGAGAAATATTTACTGTATGCTGTAAAATTCTGTCTTGTTTTGATATGTTATCATTATCTAACTCATTAAACTGTATATTCAATCCTATACTATAGTCATACGTCTTCCTTTGCCCACGAAAATTACGCGTACCGTTCTCTGAAGTGTCGATGCATTCTTAAAGCTGTTTGTCAAACTATCATTGAGTTTGTCGTATGCATTCTTCTGGCCATCAAAATCAAAAGTAAATTTATCTGCTAATTTATGAGTACGGTAATAGCCATATCCCAGCTCCAGGTAATGTTCTTTAAAAAGGGGCTCCAAATAGGTCAATGATATGCTAATTGCATTACCTCTGTTATCAGTCGTATTCTTTTGGTTGATGGTATCCCTGAGAATGTTGTTATCAGGTTCCACAAATAAGTTCTGAGATATATTGTAACCTACCTCGTCATTATTATTATACGCAATGGAAAGGCTTAGGCTAAGCGCTCTACCGAGCTTCCTGAATTTCCTGCCTAAAAAAATGGATGTAGAAAAATTCGGCGCGGTGGCAACGCTGGAAAGGCGGGTATTACCACCGTTGATCAGACTGCTTCGATTCGTTTAGACGATGTGTATTGGTTTTCCTGTATATTATTGGATCTGGCAAAGCTGAAAATTAGATGATATATTTACCATATACATGGTGTCAGGCTTGTACTCGACCCACATATCAAACGCATGGTTCGTATTCTTATGACGGACGCGGGCATCCCGGTTATAATACCAGGTAGTATCAGGCGACCAAATTCTGCCGGCTGGTCGTATTTATATTCCCG
>NZ_JBPGWP010000001.1:3322500-6516792 GCF_056754765.1 Chitinophaga sp. SVR4-12A | reverse complement strand
GTAACTAAGTTTATAATTAAAAAACCGGTTTCCCTTATATCCCCTTCGATTCTCATAGTCGAATACACGACACTTGACCATTTTGCCGATCATCTTTGAATGAAAACCTCCCGGTAGAATATTCTGTTAAATTTGGCGTGTTGAGATATTGTGCAACCTTTATTCCTACTAATCCCTTTTGCATCCGCACCATTCAACTCTTACCTCTTACCCAATATCTGAAATCGGTAAACGTCAGCAGTTCTCCTAACATTAGCCGATAAAATGATATACCGGTTAATTCTAAAAACTAACCTGCAAACCCAATGTAAACATCTTTGGCGGGAGGCAAAGCACCAACACTGGTGGCCTCCGGGTCAATGCCAGGGTACTTGGTAATAACAAATAAATTTTCCCCTCGCGCGTAGACTTTGCATTGCTGTATTCTGGCTCTACTTAGGATCTTTGCAGGCAGCTCATAAGCCAAGGACATATTTGTAAATCGTATATATGAACCATCAGCATAAACCGCGTCAGATGCACCAAAGAGATAGTCGGAGGTTAGAGGTGTAGTTGTGTAACGCGCATACTTTGCATTATCTCCCGGCTTTTGCCAGCGATTTAATACGTCAATGGATTGATTAGACAGAGCTCCAATTGTGCCTGGTATCTGTCCGAACAATCCCGTTGACAGTTCCTGCTTACGAAATGTAAAAAATAAATCCAATTGAAGCCCCTTATATCTAATATCGTCCGAAATCCTCCGTCAAATTGCACACTACGATCCCTACTATACAAATCGTTGTTAGCTTTATCATTGGGGTAGGGGTTTATTTGCCCATCCTTATTCTTATCGAAATAAGTGTATTGGCCGGTTTCAGGGTCCACACCAGTGTAGTGTAAGTATTCAATGATATTAAGAGACTTACCAACAACAAATACAGACGCGTAAGGTGATTCTTCTAGTCCTGGAAATGATATAAGCTTATTTACATTCTTTCCAATATTAAAAGAACAAGACCACTCCAAGTCTTGCTTAACAATCAACTTGGCTTTCAATATGGCTTCGATTCCCGCATTTTGAACAGTTGCATTCTGATTAGCTGTTACGGAGTTAAATCCTGTTAGACTTGGCAATAAACTTTCAATTAATTGATTTCCGCAACGATTTCTGTACCAAGCCACTTCCATGTACCGTCTGTCTCCCAAAAAACCAAGATCAATTGCGCCCTCCAACTTCCGATTAACCTGCCATTGCAAACCCGGGTTTGCAAAAACCCCACAGGTAAATAGGCAGGAATATTTTGATAAGGTAAAGTGTTTGATGAAGTCCGAAGATCAAACGCTTATAGTCACCAATTTGGTCGTTGCCCGTGGTTCCGTAACTACCTTTCTGAATTTTCCAAAACTCATAAATTGCAAATTATTCTTCCACCATTTATGCTCGGAAAATATCCAAGCTCCTCCTACAGCTCCAAAAATCGCCAGATTGCCGCCCCGGCCCAAACCGAGACGAGCCGTCGCGGCGGGCAGATCAGGTTTAATATGAATTTGTTTGCGAAGTTCAAGTTGACCCTCCCCAAATAAAGCATTGTATTTATACTGCCCAAATACATCTGTAGCAGATCTTATTGGCGCGTTTGCTATGGATTTTAGTAAATGATCATTAATATACCCTGACCCTATTATAGTGTTACCATCTTGGGAAACTACTTGTAAAGAACTACCAATTAAAGCGTTTAGATTAAACATCCCAATTGTGGATTTATATTCGATCTGCGGCTCAACAATGGTATTGTAACCATTATTATTCCCAAACTGACTCGACCCCTTAGGAATGATCAGTCTCGGGTTCCTGAGCTGATCATAGGATTAATTGACATTTGTGAAACATGAAATGTCGAATACCCGAATTGGCTTGAGAAGCTTAAATTCTTCAACAGTTGATACTCCAAAGAAAATTGGCCATTTAGAAAAATCCAGTCTTCGATTCATATGGTTGAAGAATTGGGCTCAAGGTATAGACTAAATCTGAAACAGGCCGCCAAGCTTTATAATTTAAATAGCCACTAGATGTTAAAACATCAGGGGCGTTAGGAGGAAGCAAGACGGCTGCGGACACAGCAGTTAAATCAGATTTTGAACTTGAATATTGGGCTGTTAATGACAGCTTAAGTCGTTCGTTTACACTTCGATGAGATAGATTAAATTGGAGCGAGGCACGTTGATCGGAGCCGCTACGTGTAAATATATTAGTTTGCCGTTGATATCCCCCTCCGATTCGGAAAGTACTTCTTCTCATCCCCCCCAGAAAGGCTGGTTTGTACATCACAGAAAGTGACCCGTTCCGCCCCATATCTCTTTTTGCCAAATCAGATATAGCGCGTTGTATCCCAAAGAAGCAAGTCATATGCGTTCCCTGCATCTGGTGTAATGCCGTCATTCTTGAATGCTTCTCTTCTCATTTCAATATACTGTTGAGTATTCAATAACTTATAACGACCTGTTACTGTGCTTGTGCCGCTATAGATATTTACATCAGATTTTGTTCTCCCAACTCTACCTTTTTTGGGATTAATAAGAATTACACCATTCGCAGCTCTCTCACGATCCGTATATTGCCGTCGCATCTGCGTCCTTAAGAACACTAATACTTTCAATATCCGCTGGATTAATGCTAAACAAAGGGCTTTCTACCATTAGCAGGTCCAAGGGCAAACCATTCTGTATAAATCCGTTAGATTGCTCCGCACCGCTTCGGAGCCCCCTAATGATAAAACAGTTAACGGTACGCCGTCGATAATATAGAGTGGTTCCGCCGGAAGTGCAGGATTAATGACTGATCTTCCACGAATTTCAACTGAAAAAAGGCGAAGTTGCATATCCGCTGAGTTGGGCGTTACTACCATGCCAGGAACCTGTCCTTTAAGTGCAGTCAATACATTCATACCGGGACGCTTTTCGATTTCCTTAGCACTGATTGTAACGATAGGCCGCCCAGTATTTAATCTGTTGTGTCGTCCTCACCATATCCACACAACCATCACTGTCATCCAACTCGCTCACTGACATCTCCATCTGCACTTGAAGTGTTCGACCTCCTACCAACACCTCTCTCTGCGCTGTGAACCGATAGACCGAATTGTAATTGCAGAATTGACGCCTACATTCGACAGTACAAAAGACACCGTCCCCATCGCTGACAGTGCCCTCACCACTCGCCTGTTACAATAATTGCAGCTCCAGGTAATCCTGGCTTATCCTCTGCATCTAGGAACTGTCACCTATCACTGTAGGAATAAGGCTACAGAGCCGTATCTACTGTAGATTTTCTGTGGGTAGCCTACGTTTTTTTTTCTTAGAGAAGCCTCCTCACGTGGTCACAATTGTTATCATCATCGGCCAATTTCCAATTGAGGTCTTTCCCTTGAAGCAAAAAGTTCATTACTTCGTCAATAGGCGTATTATTAAATGCAATCGTAATTTTCTCCTGGTCATTAAAATCAGCATTGTTATAAAATACCTGTAGTTTGGTTTGTTTCTGAATAGTTTTTAGCACCCTTTTGTAATGGAATATCATTCGCTTTAAGCGTGAAGTATTTCTGCCTTTGCTCATTCCGCCTGCGCATTTATGGCCGAAAAGCAAACACAGGCTACAATAAAAGCAAGCAGGAATCCACGGCAATAGTTCCCCTCCGTAGTAAGCCGTTCATACGCGAGTTAGTTTTAGTTAGAGAATACTAGTTCGGTTCCTACTACCTCCGAAGCATACAACCTCAGAAGCGATTTTAGGGATAGCGATAATTGGACAATCGTTATCATTTCCTACCATAATACGACACGCGCAAATATCCGGACGTCACACTCATCTTAAAAAATATTTTTATGTTAATACACCGTTAACATCAGCGGTTTCTACGGGAAAAAGTACTAACTTATAGAAGCAGCTGAAGGTATATCCCAATTGTACCTCAACGCTTAACGGAATGATCATATATTATTCTTAGAACCATAACTATTTTATCACCACCCATATGAACTTAAGATCATCATTCGAAAATCTTAAAAACTATTAATGAATTTTTTTTAGGTTTGTTCTGTGAATGACGAATGTTCTTAGTTGCTGAAGGCAACCGCCTCCCACATGTTCCCTTACAATGACCATACAGTAAACTATTTTATCACAAGGGGAGTTACAACAACTTTTTGGTGAATGTTCGACGTCAACGGACAATTCAATATTGCAAGAGTTACTGACTGGGAATGTTAAAGCATTAAGAAACGTGCTATAACCGGTACAGAACTGAATTAATAATGTACGCATACAGCATTCTGGAAGACTGAAGCAGAAGCCCAGGATGTAGTGCAGGAATTCTTTATTGATTTCTGGCAAAAGCAACTCTACCTAAGTATCAACTCATCTATAAAAGGCTTCCTATATATATCTGTCAAAAACCGTTGTTTAAATAAACTAAGGAGCAATGACGTTCGCCGCAAAGGCTATGAGCAAATGTTAGTTAACCCAGATTATGAACTTCCTTCTCTCCCCATCGAAAGCCAGCGATTTCGCCAGCAGGTATCCTCCACAATAGCCAAACAAGCCCCCATGTCGTCTCAAGTATTCCAGTTAGCCTATTTTGAGCAGCTCAGCAGGGAAGAAATAGCCAATAAAATGGGTATTAGCCAGGGCACCGTTAAAAACCAAATAACCAGGGCGCTCAAAATTTTACGAAAAAATTTTATTGGGAGTAGGACATTACCAGATAAAAAATTGTCATAAGTATATATGCAGCCTCAACGTGAAGATATACATGTGCTGATGATCCGGAAATTAGCAGGCTCAATAAGTGAAACAGAAGCACAATACCTGGATGACCTTATTGAACGGGATGCCCATGTTCGTGAGAAATGGGACAAGGTACGAGGGAAATTCACCCAGGAGGACCTCAGCAGCAATTTTGAGCGCTTCAGAAACGGGCCTCAATGGGAAGATATTGCGCCCATCGTACAGCAAAAGGCTGTAAAACGGGTAGGCATACGTCGCGTAATGTGGGCGGCGGCTGCAGCGGCGTCGGTTGCAGCTATTGTTGGTGGCTTGTTCCTGTTTACCGGCAATTCCCATAAAGCAACCACCCAACCAATCGCCGAAAACGGGAAGAAAGCCATCGAGCTCAAACTGGCTAGTGGCAAAACCATAGATCTTTCTGTTAATAAAGGACAAGTACAGCTGGGCCCTACCACCTTAAATAATGCAGGAAAGGCCCTGACCTATTCTATCAGGAATACAGCCAGCGCTCCGGCAGCAGAAAATATATTAACAGTGCCAATAGGCCTGGATTATAAAGTGCAGTTGTCAGACGGAACAGAGGTTTGGATGAACTCAGCTACTACCTTGCGCTTCCCCTTTGCTTTCAGCGAAGGCCGCCGGGAGATCAGCCTTAGCGGGGAAGCCTTCCTCAAAGTGGCTAAAGACGAAAAAAGACCATTCATTGTTCATTTGTCAGGTAGTAACTCTTCTTCCGCCGATAAAGATAAGGACCCGAATGAAACATCCGTATTGGTACTAGGCACTGAATTCAACATTAATACATACGATTCCGGCGTTTACCGTGTTGCATTGGTACAAGGCCTGGTAAAGGTAAAAACACAAAAAGACATCGTAAGCATCAAGCCGGGACAACAAGTAACCTATGCCAGTGATCAGCAAAGTATCAGCATTCACCCGTTTGATGAGGACGAAGTGCTCAGCTGGCGCGAAGGAATGCATTACTTTCACAACGCCACCATCAGGGAAATATGCACTGTATTTCCCCGGTGGTACGGTGTACATATTACAATGGATAACGAGTCGCTGGCAGGCAACAGGTTCTCCGGCACCTTAAATAGAAATGAGCCATTGGAAAGCTTTCTGGCAATACTAAAGACAACAAAATCTGTGAACGGGTATTATTACGATGAGCAGGGAGTTTTACATTTAAAATAACCAAAGCAGTCTTAACGGCCGGGAATTAACAAATTTCAATGTGGTCGACACCCATCAGCTTCCATAATGGAGGCTGGGGCTTATATACTATCCTATGAAAAGCTATTGATTGGCTTTTATTACATGTGATTGTAATTCCTTAACCTGATATTCATGATGTACCCAAAACAATTGTCCGGTACAATGGCCAGGATACTGGACCTGCCGCAACCGCTAATGGATTATGTATTCCTGGAACGTTTATATCGGCAAATGCCAGGGCGAACAGCAAACTTGCTGCAAGACTCAAGCCTTCACCCACTACTATGTCACCAAAAAGGCCCCTATCTCCTTGTCCCTGGAATCGACAGGTTATTTCTCAAATTCAGCAGCGGTCTTACACTGTCATCCAGGAATGCTATGATCAACTGGCACGACCTGTTCATCCAGGCATACCGGAACATTGAAGGTATCGACATCCACCAAATAGAATATATCCTGGACAGAGAAGCCATCCACGATTGTGAATTGAATGACCGGCTTATTTAACTATTACGAACAGACAACATTCTATGTCCTCACCCAAACCCGCTCCCGAATCTTTCTTAATAAAAAAATTATCTGAAGAATCCGATTGGGGATTCAGGCAACTCTTTAACCTGCACTACAGTGCTGTATACCAAAAAGCCCGTAAGATCCTTGATGATGACGAAATAGCCGAAGACATAGCACAGGATGTCTTCGCTAAACTATGGATACAACGGGAACGGATAGCCAACCTCGGGATGGAGACATTAAGACCCTACTTACTGACCGCAGCGAGAAACCTCAGCATCGATGAAATAAAACGCCAGAAGCGCCGCCACGAACGCCACCATGCATATGCTTACGAAAACATGCTGATAGAACAACCCAATGCCACATTTGAAAAACGAGAACTTTTTGACCGGGTGAACCGGGCACTGACCTGCATAAAATCTCCAAGACGCCGGCAGGTAGTTGAATGCATCTATTTGAAAGAAGAAGACAGGCAACAGGTAATGGCCGACATGGAGATCAGCTACAATACTATTAAAGAACAACTCCAACAGGGCATAAAGATTCTTCGCAGCCAGAAAACATTGCTGCAGGATTACCGGTAAATGCGCACATAGCGCCGGTCTGCCCCTCTTGTCCAAATTAGCTCCATTAAAAAATATGTTGATTTCCAGGCTCCTGTCATAACATTGCAGTATCATTAGGTAATTTGGTTTATAATCCCAGCCGGTAACGAAGCCGGTAATTGAAAGCCAGCGAGCTTATGTAATACATCCTGTTAAAAGGCACAACACCGATACTGACTGGAGAGTTCTGATAACCAGAAGAGTGACCGGATCATTTCCCGTGCCCCCAAGCATCCTCCAGCGCTGGGTGGCCATCAATGTTAAACGAGATGAAAGACCTTTTTCATTGTTTGATCAACGCATATGCAGACATCCTTTCAAAGCACCGCGCTTAATGGCCGCGGAGGCAGCATTGTACCGGTACCTGATTGTTTAAAAGGACTGCTGGCGCCCTGGGCCGATGCCCAGTGTACGTCCTATGATTTTGGTATGATCATAACACAGGTATTGAACACACCGGACTACCAGATCCATGCAACCTTATTTAATTTCATCTGGCCCGTAACCCTCTATCCCTGCCGGGACACACCCACTATCGCCCTGCAGTATATCAGGCAGGGCAGGATTATATCCCGGCTGGGCGGCGCAGAAGAGCTAGTACTGGAACCCTCCAGGTACAACCTCTTTCATATAGCCGCCGGCAGGCATAGCTTACAACCGCAGAAAGGCCTCAGTGAATCGCTGCGTATAGAGTTCGCTCCCGCCTGGCTGCAGGAGTTGCTGGGCGCTCATCCCCAGCTGCAAAAAATGCTGGATATGCTGCACGGCCAGCATAAAACAGGTGAGCTGCTGAGGCCCGCAAAGATGAATGGAAAGGTGAGAAATATCATTCATGAAATATATCAATGCAGGAAAACCGGCCCCTCATTATACCTGGAAATGAAAGCGCACATCTATGGATTGCTCAGCGCCTACGATGAAGAGCTGACACAGGCCAATGACCTGGAAAACATTCATGCGTCCAAAACAGAGAAGATAATGATGGCGGTAAAGCAGTATATCAGCGAATACCCGCATATCCACGAATGCAGCCTGGAGAACCTCTCGCGGAAATTCTTTATCAGCCCATCCGCATTGAAACAACATTTCAAAAAACACTGCCAGGTGTCTCTTGGGGAATTCGTACAGCAGCAATGCGTGCTGAAAGCAGCAGAACTGCTGCTGCTGGGCATAGATCCTGTAAGAGATATTTCACAGCAGCTGGGCTATACCGACGTATCTAATTTTTCACGGGCCTTCCGGAACTATACCGGCTGGTCGCCCAATGAAGTAAAGCTGCATCCTGAACGATTCAGGCGCAGAGCGGAAAGATAATTACGCAGCAGGGATAGTACTTTTTATACGCTCCGCGTTGTTAAATAAATCCCCTGACGGCAATGCCGAGGGGGAATACTATGTAGATCATCACCAATCAACCAATCATTTAAAATGAGCCAATTAAGCAAGCCCCTTTCATTGCTGGCATTCCTGGCGCTGCTGCAGATCAACCTCTGCGCGCAAAGCATCTGGAAAATGCAGCCCGTAGGCATCCAGACACGCTGGGCCAGGGAAGTAGGCCCCCACCATACTTTGATGGAGTACCCCAGGCCGCAAATGGCGCGCGCCCAATGGCAAAACCTGAACGGCCTCTGGCAATATGCCATTACACCTAAAGATGCAGCGCCTCCTGCTCATTATGACGGGGACATACTGGTGCCTTACCCTATAGAATCCGCCCTCTCCGGCGTAAAAAAAGCAGTCCTCCCCCATCAGAACCTCTGGTATAAAAGGACCATCGCCCGGCCAGCCCTAAAAAACGGGGAACGGGCAATGCTGAACTTTGGCGCGGTAGACTGGCAGGCAACGGTTTACCTGAATAACAAACCAGTGGGCGAACATACCGGCGGTTATCAAAACTTCTCCATAGATCTTACGGATGCTTTACAGGCAGGCAACAATGAACTGCTCATTAAAGTATACGATCCAACAGACCAGGGTCCCAACCCGCATGGTAAACAAGTGCTCAACCCCGCAGATATCTATTATACACCTTGTACGGGCATCTGGCAGACAGTATGGATGGAAGTGATCCCCGCTGCTGCTATTACTGACATTAAACTCACTCCTGATATCGACCAGCAGGTATTGAACGTCACCGTAAAAGCGCCTTCGGATGCTGAAGTATTACTCACCGCCAGTACTGAAGGAAAAACCGTCAGCACCGCCAAAGGCGCCCCCGGCACTACTATTCAGCTGCCGGTTAAGCGGCCCAGGCTGTGGAGCCCAGACGCCCCGTTTTTATATGACCTGAAAGTGCAACTGCTAAAAGATGGGAAAACCCTTGACGAAGTAAAAAGCTATTTCGGCATGCGGAAAGTGGAAGTGAAGAAAGACGCAGCAGGATTTGAACGGATATTCCTGAACAACCAATACACCTATAACCTCGGCACCCTGGACCAGGGCTTCTGGCCAGAAGGCATTTATACCGCCCCAACAGACGAGGCATTGACGTTTGACATCAAGGCCATAAAAGCGATGGGATTTAATACCATCCGTAAGCATATCAAAGTAGAGCCAGACCGCTGGTACTATCACTGCGATAAGCTCGGCATGCTGGTATGGCAGGACTTTGTAAATCCGCCCCACCACATGCCGGAGGGTGCAAAAGAGGAATTTGAAAAGGAAGTGGCAGCTACTATGGAGCAATTACATAACCATCCCTGCATCACTACCTGGGTACTGTTTAACGAAAAATGGGGCGCCTTTGATCAGCAACGCCTGACAGAATGGGTAAAACAAAAAGACCCTTCCAGGTTGATCAATGGCCACTCCGGCGAAATACTCTATGTGAACGAAAAGCTGCGCAGTCCCTCCCCTAACGCCTGGGTAAGCGCGGATATAGCAGATGTGCACTCCTATCCTGATCCGATGAATGCACCTGGCCTGCCAGGCAAAGCACGTATCCTCGGCGAGTTCGGTGGCATAGGGGTATTTATCCCGGATCACCAGTGGAACCCAATGAATGCCTGGGGATACATCCAGGTAACGCCCTCCGCCCTGGAAGGCAAGTACAGGATCATGAACCAGCACCTGCAGCTGCTGCAAAAAGAAGGCCTCGCCGGCTCCATATATACACAGCCGTTTGATGTGGAAGGAGAACAGAACGGCCTGATAACCTATGACCGGGAAGTAATTAAGATGCCCTTTGAAACGCTCAGGAAGATACACAGCCAGTTGTTGCCCACTGCAGGCAATATACCGGTAGTAACGGCAAAGGCTGCGGATATCACGGATCCAGGTATATTATACAGCCGCCTGTTGCAGCAGTATGTTGACGGGAAGAAAGATCCTGCTTTCCTGCGAAAGCTGGCAATGGCGGCGCAACAAAGCGGCGACAAGCTGGGTGTGCGCAGGGCCAGCGCCGATTATATCGCGAGCCTGCAATCGCCCTATTCTGCTGAAGATCTCAGTTATGTATTACAGGTTACGGGTAGTACAAAAGATGCCGGTTTCGCGCTCATCCGGCAAAATGCCGCTGAGATCAACCGCACCCTGGGCATGCGCCAGGCAGATGTGAAAATGATGAATCTTATCTACCAGGATGAAATCCAGCCTTACGTATCTAATCCAAACGCTTCGCCCGACTGGGATATGCTGGCCACCAGGGTAAGCAGCTACGGAGCGCCCGGCGAAGAGATCCTGCTGCGGGCCAAAACCATCCATTTCCTGAACAGGCAGGACTGGGAAAATTTTGCAAAGGCGGCCAATGAATATGTGCACAAATATGGTCAGAACCTGAGCCCCGATGAGCTCAATCAATATGCATGGACCGCATTTGAACGGGTAGAGAACCCCTCCCTGCTGGCACCAGCATTGGCCTGGAGCCAACTATCGCTGAAAGCGGGCGAGCAGCCGGCATACCTGGATACCTATGCTAACCTGCTGTACAAACTGGGTAAAACGGAAGACGCGATCCGGCAGCAGGAAAAGGCAGTGAGCATGGCGCCCGACGCCTCACTAAAAGAGAACCTGGAGAAGATGAAACGGGGCGAGCGCACCTGGAAGTAATAATGAGTAAATATCCATTTGGCTATAGTTTTATTCTCACCAATAGATTCTTAAACACAGGGCCGCTTTCCAGCGGCCCTTTCGTTTTAGCAGGCAGCGGAAATATTCGCATAATTTCATACCTTCATTTAGCTTTTTTAACGCCCGGGACATACACCTATACAATTGAACGAATTGTCATGTAAGTAAATATCGCAAAAAGCTTATGCAACCAAAAAGTGATGAATGTTTACTGGCACAACTGAAAGCCGGTGATGAAGCAGCCTTCACAGCATTATTCAACAAGTACAGATCCGCCTTGTACCTGGAAGCATATTACCGCCTCAAAGATCACGAGGAAGCCCAGGATATCGTGCAGCATATTTTTGCCTGGATATGGCAACATAAATCCACTATCCGGACGGACATCCCGCTCAAGCAATATCTTTTCCGCGCTGCCCGCAACAAATGCATCGATAAGCACCGGAAAACAAAAACAGTATCACATTTCAACAGGCACTATCTATACATCAAAGACACCGGTACTAACCAGGTACCGCTGGAAACAAAGGAATTGTCCCAGCAGCTCAGCAATGCCATTAGTGCAATCTCTGCACCCGCGTCCCGGAAAGCTTTTCAATTGCTCTACCAGGAGGGCAAAAGCCATAAAACCATTGCCGTAGAGATGGGCATCAACGTGCAAACCGTGAAAAACCAGATCAGCCGCGCTTTGAAGATCTTACGCGGGAAGCTCAAAAATGTTTAGCAGCTTGTGTTACCTTTTCCCATTACCAACGATTAAATATTAGTATGCACCTTGACGAGGACTACATCCGCCAATTGGTGATCGAAGAGATTGCCGGTACGATCAGTGAACCAGATGCCGCTCATTTGCGGCAGGTAATCGCTGAAAGTTCGGAGGCTTGGGTGCTTTATACACAGCTCCACCAGGAACTGGATAATTTAGAAGTACGTGCAGCAAGGGAAGCGCTGGCCTACAACCTGACCGCGGAACAAATACTGATTGATAGTAAGAACAGGAAAAAAAGGCGTCGGGGGATCAGTATTGGAAGCATCGCCATAGTATTCCTGCTAGGAATATGCGGGTATGCGTACTTCATGTCTGATAAGCCCGGCCAGGCATCTTCTCATCAGCAACAGTTTGTTGAGCTGCAGCTCTCCAACAGCAAGACGCTGACATTATCGGATGAAAAGCAGCAAATAGCACTGGGAAGCATCACCTTAAACAATACACAGCGTACATTAAGCTACACTTCCTCAGGCAGCGCTCCTGCGGGTTCGGCCACCCTGAGCGTTCCGCCCGGCCAAGACTATAAAATTCAATTATCTGATGGAACGGAAGTCTGGCTGAACGCGGCTACCAAACTGGAATTTCCTTTCAATTTTGAAGGTGCAACCAGGGAGGTGACTATTGCAACAGGAGAAGCTTATCTAAAGGTGGCTCCTAACCCCGAGAAACCATTCATTGTCCATTTACCACATAACAGCCAGGTAGAAATACTGGGCACTGCTTTCAATATTAACACCTATAACCTGGATAGGATCAGGGTATCGCTGCTGGAAGGAGCTGTAAAAATGCAGACACCACAGGGCGCCAAGACGCTGAAGCCTGGTGAACAGACCATCTATACCCCTGAAAAAGGACTGGAGCTCAGCACTTTTGAGAAAGACAATGTGCTTGCCTGGCAGCAGGGGATCTATCGTTTTGAAGATGCTCCTTTAGAAGAGATCTGCCAGGTGATTCCCCGCTGGTTTGGCGTCGAGGTGGTGATAGATAACCCCTCAGTAGCTCAGAAGCGCTTCACTGGTTCATTGAACAAAAATCTTCCCTTGCAGACATCCCTAAATGGTTTAAAAGCGACGGCCTTAATTGATTATGATTTTGATAAAGACAACATCCTGCATATCAGGTAGCTATTTGTTCTCTCCTTTCTTCTTCAGGTAGTACGAGAAGCTGAGCAGAAAAAAGCGCTTCAATACCCTTGCCCGTATATCTTCAATATAGTTTTCTCCGACATTCCTGGTGATACTTAAATTCTGGCTCAACAGGTCAAATCCCTGCAGCTTGATACTGCACTGCTTATTTTGGAACAGGCTTTTTGAAATGAATGCATTCAGAAGCACGGCATTTTGATTATAACCTTCCTCACGGCCGGTGTTCAGCACATAATCTGCAAGGGCGCCAATAGTAAAGCCGGCCGGTAATTTTATACTGAGGTCTGTTGATAAATAGTAGTTGAGAAAATTACTGTTATTGTTTTTTTGTGTGGCATATCTTACGCCATTCCAGTTCACCATCGCGAGCACGGTCAGGTTCAACAGGTCTCTATGCACGTAATTCAAGCCCACCTCCTGTGAGAGGCTATAGCTTCGTATCGTTCCCCTTACACCGTTAATAAGATTAATATCCCGGCCCGTTTGGAATGCGGTGTTTGTTTTGACAGAAGATCCCTCCTTCTTCAGCGACAAGCTATTTATCATACTCACATTAAAATTATACGATCCGTTTACATTGACAGGCTGGCTTAGCTGTCTGCCCAGGGAATCGAACCAGTTGGCATTTATGATCTTACCAGGCAACAGTGAAAGATTGGCGCTGGTGCTGAAACCGTGCATGGATCCCGTGTTAAACGCATTATACCATAAGCTGAAATTATGAACTGCCGCCGGCTTAAGATCCGGGTTCCCTAACTTTATATAGAGCGGATTACTGTTGTCAGGAACCGGCTGCAACTGTGTGAGATCCGGCGGCAACGGAGCGCCTGAATAAGAAAATTGCAGGCGTTTATTGTGATTGAATATATAGCTCATGTTGGCCATCGGGAAAAAATTGAACAATGAGCGGTGTATCCGGCTGTTCTGGCTAATATCGTTATTACTAATATCACCCAACATTATATAAGCGCCGATGCTATACTCATACTTCCTTTTCCGCGTACGGATACCCAGGCTGGCCATTTGATAGGAATAGTTGTTCCGGAACGAGTTACTGAGACTATCATTCAGCCGGTCGTACACTTTACTGGCGGCGCTGTAATCGTAAGTAAGCTTATCCGATGACATATTGTTGCTGCTGTAGAGGTAAAGCAGATCCAGGAACCTGTCCTTGAAAAGGGGCTCTGTATAAGTGGCAGACAGCTGTAAAACATTATTGTTCGTGCCGATATTGCTTCGCTGGTTGATCGTATCGCCCAGTACGGCGCCATTGGACTGAAAGAACAGGTTATGCGAGTTGTTGTAGTTCTCCTGCCTGGTATTGTTGGCATTAAAGCCAAGGTTCACACTTGCCGCACGTCCCTGCTTTTTGAATTTCTTGCCCAGGAAAATATTGAGATAATAAACAGGGATTTCGCCCTTATTGCTATTTTGCAAATTACCGGTATTTACAGTATCCCCGCGACCATTAAGCGATTGATAAATGTTTTCTATGCTGCTCTTCGTGCGGCCATAATTAAACCCTCCGCTTACATTTACCTTATGCATGGTATCTGGTTTGTACTCCGCCCGCACATCGAAATTATGGTAGCTGTTATTGTCTGTTGAGCGATTGTCCTGGTTGTAATAGTAGGTGGTGTCTGGAAGCAGGTTTTGCCGGGCGATGTTACGTTCGTTCTCTGTGCGGCCGTCACTGACCGTATAGCTTCCACTTACTTTCAATTGCTCACTGACATCCTTACTATAATTCACGCCACCCGTCCAGTTCCTGCTGATGCCATAGCCGCCGGCTATCCGGGACTGGCCATCCTGGTACCCGTTCATATTATCCCCATTGACCAGGACGGATAGCTGGTCTCCCTCGTTGAAGCGGCTCAGGTGCCCTTTCCCGGCAAATCGCCCATCGGTTCCATAGCTACCGCTTAGCTGGCCGATAAATGCACCTTTTTTATCTTTGCGGACCGTGATATTTATTGCTTTCTCTCTTTTCCCATCCTCTACTCCTGAAAATTCTGCCTGGTCTGATTTTTTGTCAATCAGCTGTATCTTGTCTATCATGTCTGCCGGCAGGTTTTTGGTAGCCATTTTGGGATCGTCCCCAAAAAAAGGTTTTCCATTTACCAGGATCCGCTTCACCGTCTGCCCATTTACCTTTATCGTACCATCCTTCTCTACCTGCACACCGGGCAATTTTTTCAGCAGCTCTTCCATCACTGCATTTTCCCTGGTTTTATAATACCCGGCATTAAATTCCAGCGTATCCCTTTTAACGACCATGGGTGTTCTTACCTGCAGGATCTCAACTGCCTTTAAGCTCACGCCTGTACCTTGCAGGGGAATGTCGCCCAGGTCCAACAGCGTATCTGCAGGCGTCACCACCAGCGGCTGCAATACCGGCTGATACCCCAGGAAGGTGATGTATAGCTTATAGCTGCCTGCCTGTATACCATTCAGCGAGAAACCACCTTTTGCATCTGTAAAATCACCGGCTATTCTTGAAGAATCTTTCGCGCTTAATAAAGCCACCGTTGCATCTGCCAGTGGCTGCTGACTATCCTTGTCTGTTATACGGCCTTTCACCCGGACTGTTGGCTTTGTCTGGGGTCGTGCCTGGAAAGCGCACAGGGTAACAATGATCACGATGAGGAGGATTTTTCTCATCATAAAAGGTCCTTTAATGGTTTCTGTCCTCCTGAGGGGCGGAGAGCAATGCTACCTAAGTTAAGAAGTAAAACCCAATTTAATGGGCGTTATTATAATAAATTTCTGCTGCAATGTTATTGCAGCACAATTAGTTATCTTATCATTTCGAAATATAGACCATCTCTATGGCCAATAGGTTATTATTATAAGCTTTAATGTAGTACCTTTTCCTATTTTCACCGTTAGTAAATACAGTGGATCCCAACAAAACCATTGACCTTTAAATGAGAACTTTGATGTCCCGGAAGGAGCCCAATATCCCCGGAAGGTTTGATCATGAAGCATTTGTGCATCTATTGATAAAACAACAGGCTGGAATCACCTCGCGCAAAGAGAATGCATTTATTAAAAGCATACTGGAAGAAAATGCCGAAGCCAGGGAACTATTTGCCGAGGTAGCTGAAACCTCCCAAAATGAAAACTGGGTAAAGCCACGCAGGAAACGTTTCCCTCTGTATATAGCAGCCGGCGTCGTGTTGTTGCTTGCAACCGGTGCCGGTTATTTTTATTTTCAGCAGCGCGCTCATGGCAGTGTTCCCCTGAAAACCGTGGTGATGCAAAGAGGCGCCTTTGGCACTATAAAACTGGACGATGGCACAGCCGTGCAGCTCAATGCAGCTACCACGATCAGGTACCCGGCCAATTTCAACAATAGCCGCATACGCGAAGTGTATGTAGATGGAGAGGCTTTCTTTAGCGTTAAAGCTGATCCCCAAAGGCCTTTCATTGTGCATTGCAAACTCGCTGATGTAGAAGTACTTGGTACCAGCTTTAATGTACATACTTATAACAACAGCTTCAGAACAGCCCTTGTATCCGGCGCCATTGCGATCACTACCCATGACGGAGAGAAAGTAAAACTGAGCCCTGGCTATACAGCCGCACTGGAACCCAATATTCCCCAGCTATTGGTAAGCGCTTACAGGCCCGATACGGTACTGACATGGATATCAGGAACCTGCCGTTTTGAGAACACTCCCTTAAAAGAAGTATGCCGGATGGCAGAACGGACTTATAATATCAACATTCATATTGATAACGAAGAACTGGCGGGTGTTTGCTATTCTGGTGTGATTAACCGCAAGAAGCCGGTTGAACTGCTACTGGAAGATCTCAGCTACACCACTGACATGGATTATTACTTTGATAAAAAGGGCGACTTGCATATTACTGCACCAGGGCGCAAATGACTATTAAAAGGTCCGAAATGATAAGGCCCGTTTGCGGCTAATTCGGTATATTCGGATATGCTCAAAAGAACCATTCCCAATATCGTTGCGCTCTTCCTTGTAGTGCTCTTCCTCTATACCGGTATCAGTAAACTGATGGACTATACCGTCTTTAAGGAACAAATAGCCCAATCCCCCGTTTTAGCACCAATTGCCCCCTTTGTTGCCTGGGCCCTGCCCCTCGCAGAATTTGTCGTAGCCATCGCCTTATTTATACCTGCCTGGCGTTTATGGGGCCTGTACGCCTCCTCTGCACTAATGCTGCTGTTCACCGGGTATATTGCCATCCTCTTAAGCTTCAGCAAGGAGCTTCCCTGCAGCTGCGGCGGGATCCTGCAGGAAATGTCCTGGCAACAGCACCTGGTATTTAATATCACCTTTACCATTCTATCCATCGTTAGCACCATACTTGAAAAGAAACGCCGCAATACGAAAAACACTAACAACAACGACGCAACGTTCAGCTTAACCTGAAGATCCGCCCCCACATACAGGCAGGTCCTGTTTACTATTTGTCATCGACAAAATAGTATCTTTCCGGACAAATCTACCTGTTCATCATGCAAAAACACCTATTTACGCTGGCCTGTGCCGCAGTGCTGGCAGCCTGTAATACCGGCAGCAGTACCCATACCGGCCAGGCAGGCGCCGACACCAGCCAGAACGCCGCATTCCGCGCGTATGAAGCACATTACCTGGCAGCCTTATGGAAAACTTATCCTGAGTGGGCCACCTCAGTAGGCTTTCACGAATACGATACCGTACTGACCGTGCCAGACAGCGCTGCCACGCAGGCAGAACTGACCTTCCTGCAACAACAGCAGGATTCCCTGAAAAGTTATGATACCAGCAAACTGGGAGTAAGCCTGCTGACAGACTATTACCTGATCCGTAACCAGCTGGACGGCCGGAAATGGGACATTGAAACGGCAAAATCCTATGAATGGTCCCCTTCTACCTATAATGTCATCGGCACATTCGCCTTTATGCTGAATGAAGCCTATGCCCCATTGGATACCCGCCTGCGCAGCTTTCACGCCAGGATGGCGAACATACCTGCCTATTACGCAGCAGCCAAAAAAGTGATCAGGGATCCCGTACCTGAACTTACCAGCCTGGCGCAGGACCAAAACCTGGGCGGATTGTCCATCTTCGAAAAAGACCTGGCAGACTCCCTCAATAAAAGCAGTTTGAGCGCAGCAGAGAAAAAAGCGCTGCTGGAACGCGCCAAAACAGCTGCCGGCGCTATCCGCGACTTTGCCGCCTGGCTGAAGGCCCTGAAAGTGGAACATCCCCGCAGTTTCAGATTGGGCGGAGCGTTATATGAAAGCAAGTTTAAGTACGATATACAGTCTGCCTATACCGCCGCACAGATCTACGATTCTGCCGTGGCCCGCAAGAACTGGATCCATACTGAAATGGCCCGCATCAGCAAACAGCTGTGGCCTAAATACTTTGGCAATGCGCCTATGCCGGAAGACCAGCTGGTATTGATCAAACGGATGATAGATACCCTCTCCATCCAGCACGTTAAGCCGGCAGAATTTCAGCAGTCCATTGAAAAGCAATTGCCTGCCCTTACTGCCTTTATCAAGGAAAAAGATCTCCTGTACCTGGATCCTACCAAACCATTGAAAGTGCGTAAAGAACCAGGATACATGGCAGGAGTGGCCGGTGCATCTGTAAGCGCACCCGGGCCTTATGATAAAGAAGGTAACACTTATTATAATGTAGGCAGCCTGGAAGGATGGTCGCCGGAAAAAGCGGAGAGCTATTTACGCGAGTATAACCACTACATCCTGCAGATCCTGAACATCCACGAAGCGATTCCCGGGCACTATACACAGCTGGTGTATGCTAACCAGTCACCCAGCCTTATCAAGTCAATCCTGGGTAACGGCGCGATGATAGAAGGATGGGCCGTATATACAGAACAGATGATGCTGGAGAACGGCTATGGTAATAACGAACCGGAAATGTGGCTGATGTGGTATAAATGGAACCTGCGTGCTGTTTGTAATACCATCCTCGATTACAGTGTGCATGTGAATAATATGAGCAGGGAAGATGCCATCAAACTGCTGACCCAGGAGGCTTTCCAGCAACAGGCAGAAGCAGAAGGTAAATGGAAACGGGTGAGCGTCACCAGTGTGCAGTTAACAAGCTACTATACTGGCTATAAGGAGATCATTGATCTCAGGAACGCGTATAAGGAGAAGATGGGCGATAAGTATAACCTGAAAGAATTCAATGAGAAGTTTCTGAGCTATGGCAGCACGCCGGTGAAGTATATCAGGCAGCTGATGTTGAACTGATTTAAGTTTCAGGTTTGAAGTTTGAGGTTTGAGGTTTGTTAGATGTTGAAAGTTTAATGCGTGCTCCAAGCATAATACTTGTCGTCGATATCTAACTTCTAACCAACTTCAAACCTCAAACCTCAAACTTCAAACTTATTTTTCTTTCCTATGCTGCAGCTCCTGCAGTATCTTATTTAGCTTCACGGGATCATTCATGTATGGGCTGAGATCAAAAAGGGCTACTTTACGGAAGTCTGTGGGAGCGCTTTCACCCTGCAGCGCGATATATCCTTCTTTTAACAGCTGACCATCCTTTTTAACAGCGGGATCAAAATTAGATACAGATCCGCCGCCTATCTGCGGCTTCGTATAGGTAAGTACGGTATCGCCGCCGGCAATATGTTTGATAATGGAATCACCTAAAACCAGTGCCTCTGCCCTTACCCACTGCTCGCCGGCGTATGTTTTAGATGTAGAGGAAATACAGTGATCCGTGATCAGCTTACCATTCATCACCACGTTAGTGCCAGGGGTGCAAAGGTTGGCAGTGGTACGGGGATCTTTCCCGTTGCCGCCCAGCAGCTGCATCTCCAGGGAGATAGGAAAATCCTGGTCTTTACGCATACTGGCGGCCGACTGTGAATGCAGCATGGCGCCATTGTTACGGATCGCCCATCCTGGTCCGCCGGGCACCTGCTCACCTACAAAGCGGTATTCCACCACCAGCAGGTAAGCGCTGAACGGATGCTTATAAAAGATATGCCCATATTGCTCGTTAAAGTTGCTGTATTGATCATAGCGTACTTTCAGTAAGCCATCTTCTACGCGGAAGGTATTGCCAAAATTGTCATTTAGTTCGTGACTGGCAATCTTGATGTCCCAGTCTTTCAGGTCTTTGCCGTTGAAGAGCTGTATCCATTTGCCGGATTGGGCGGTCTTTACAGACTTTTGCGCGCAGGCGGATACGGATAGCAGCAAGAGGCAACCGTAGAGCAGTTTTTTCATGATAGTGACATTATTGAAGCAGTAAAATACAAAGACAATAGGTAAGGTGTATATAAAAGCCATCGCATCAGGGGATGAGCGCGGCGGTTTTCTACGTCCCGTATTATTTATTCCACAGCTGCTTCAGCGGGGAAAGGACATGATCGATTGAAAATCATGCAATTAAGCAGGCTCCACGGCGCTTTTCAAAAACTGCAAGGTTTTCGCTGTAAAATCTTCAAAATCAAGCTAGTTATGACTCATCCTAACGCATTATTGAACGGACACGGCAGGCCTAGCGCAAGCCCCCTGTATGACAGCAGCAACATTCTCAATGTAAGCCGGCCGGGGCGTGTGGCTTCCATCTTAACCGGCTCACTGCTTGCGAGCAATGGGCTCGGACAGCTGTCCAGGCACCCGATCCGCGGACTGCTGAAGCTGGCAATAGGTGGTTACATGCTTTACAGAGGCCTGTCCGGCAACTGCCCTGTATCAGCCGCCATCGAGGAAAGGCGTAACCGGCATACACGGGCCATCAACATCCGTCTCAGACAACTGATCTCCAGGCCCCGGGAAGAAGTATATGCCTTCTGGCGCCAGCTGGGAAACCTGCCACTTTTTATGCAACACCTGGTAGCGGTGGAAGAGCAGGATGCGATCCACTCCCGTTGGATTGCGCGTGGCCCCGGAGGTATTGGCACCATTGAATGGGAAGCAGAGATCATGAAAGAAGAACCCGGACGTTTGCTTGGATGGCGTTCTGTGGCTAATTCGATGATCGCTACTGCCGGCCGTGTTACTTTCGAGGACGCTGCCAACGGAGGCACGTTTATAGAAGTGATGATCACCTACCGCCCGCCTGCCGGACATGTAGGCACCGGCCTGGCCTGGTTGCTGAACCTGGCTTTTGAACGGATGATCGAAAACGATATACGTCGCGTGAAAGATTTCCTCGAATCCGGGGAGCTGATCGCAGACAACGAAAGAGAAGAAAGTTAAACCATTGAAGATGCACACCAAAATGATCGGGACATCTGATAAAAAGACGGTCCCCCCGCAGCATACAGGCGCCGCCACCAACACTGTTTTTTCTATTATGCTGCCCTCTTTAAAGGAAAGTCGCGAACGCTATCTACTGGCCAAAGCGCGGCTGCTGGATATAAATCACTGGCATGACTTTGCCGGGCCATTGTCTGCGAATTTTACCCTTACTGACGATTTGGGAAGAGAAGTAGATCACCCGGCACAAGAAGGCGATCACATCCGTATCAACCTCCCCGGACCAGGCAGCAAAACGGGCGATGGATACGACTGGGTAGCGATAGAACAGATAGAAGACAAAACCACCTCGTCCGGGAAAACGGCTTATGCGGCCATCCGCGTAAGGCCTTCTGTCAACCCGCAGGAGTGGCACGGAAAAGTAGCCCATTTTTATGACCCTTCGGCCACCAGCTCTTTTGTGGTAGAGCTTAGCGGCAGATGTGTCAAAGCCAGTGTATACGGACGAAATGAAAAGCCGAACACTACCCCACCGGGGTTATGGGATAAAATAAGGAATACGCTGGTAGCGATCAGCGCATCACTTGGATTGTCAAAACCTCAATGGAAAAGTTTAGTGAAGGGATTGGTGAGGTGATGAGTGAAAGTGCAGATGTGCAATGAAATTCATTTGCACATCTGCACTTTCATTCATTCATTAGTCTTTATCTCCGCCCAGGCTATATTCGTTATTCTCTTCGTCTTCCATACCGGTGTCTTCCGCCGCGTCATCGTCTTCTGCACCGGGCACATCTAACTCCTCGAGCGGCTCTTCATCAGACTCTTCATCGGTTTGCTTTACCAGCAGATCGCGGGCGCGGACGGATTCGTCATCTCCCTCGTCCATATCTTCATCGCGGTTACCTATATAGGCGAGGTCATCTGCAGTAACATCTGCCTCTGTGCCCATAATAATCTCAGGAGTGGCGTCCTCTTCATCGGGCTCCAATTCGCCTGCAGTTTCAGGATCAGGTAATTCCCCTGAAGGCGTAAAATATTCCACACTTTCTTTAGCTTCCAGGTCTGCCTGGCTGGGTATTAAAGCATCCTGGTTTGGAAGATCGGGATCATCCTGTGCAGAGGTCGGGTCATCGTGTTCAGCAGGCTTAGCCTGCCCTTGCCGGCGCTTATCCGCAGCATCACTGTTCCTGTCCCTGTTGTTGGTATTGCCGGTATTGGTTCGGTTGTTTTGCATAACACTACAATTTCCTGTATGTGTACCAAAATTGGACCATAGGGAGGGGCTAAAAAAGGAAATTCCCCTGCTCATTCCAGGAGATACCTTCGATCTCCCGGAATAACAAAGGAATCATTTAACAGTGCTGCTTGCCATCAGCTATTTTGCGATAAAGCCTCTTTCTTGAATTTATCGTAGGAGTTCCGGCTTTCTTCGATCAGTCTCAATACGCGCTCCTTCACATCATCTTTCATACCGGTCACCTCATGTTCAAACACATGTTTCAGTTCTGCCAGGTTATCTGAGCCACGGCCCAGTAAGCGGCCGAGCCGGTAGCGAACATTGCCCGCAGTGGAACGGATCCTCCTCCTGGTTTCCTCCCCGCTGTCGGGCGCACATAATAAACCTACTACAACTCCCGCCGCTACGCCGGCCAGCACTCCTGATAAGAATTTAGTGGTGCTCATATTTGACAATTTTAAGGTTTAACAAATAGTAACCGTAGTTGGTTCAAAGTGGTAGTGTTGGAGGTTCCAAAAATGAGGCCAATTAATCCAGCTATTGGCTGCTGGCTGCTGGCTATTAGCAGGCGCCCCGCCGGAGTAGTATACCGCTAAAGGCCAATAGCTAAACGCTAACTGCCTAATCCAGCGCCTGATAAACGAGGATACGGAACTTCCGTACAAATTCGCCATAGTAAGCATAGGGCATCGCGTTGGTATATACCAGGAGGATCAGGTCTTCTTTGGGATCGATCGTGTACTCAGAACAGTATGCGCCTCCCCAGGTAAGTGAGCCGGGAGACGCGGGATCACCATAATGCGTATCCGCCGTAATAACCTGGAGGCCGAGGCCAAACTTGTCGTTACGGTCCCATACAAAGGCGTCGCCGATCTGGTTGCGGGTCATTAGCTGCACTGTTTTGCGGCTTAACAGGCGAACACCGTTAAATGTTCCTTCATTGAGTATGAGCTGGCAGATCTTTGCATAGTCTGCTATAGGGCCGGTAAGGCCGGACCCACCCATATAAAGCTTGCTGGTATTGCTCAATGCGAAATGACGGTCTGTGTTATGGGAAGAAACCCTGATGGGGCTATCAAGGGCTGGCAAAGCATACAATTCAACCAGCCGCGACTGCTTTGCCGGCGGCAGGTAAAACCAGGTATCCTGCATGCCCAGGGGCTGCAGAATACGCTGCCGTAAGAAATCTGCCAGGGGCTGGCCGGAGAGGATCTCCACCAGGCGGCCCGCTATATCCGTATTAAAGCCGTAAGTAAATTGGGCGCCCGGATCATGCAGCAGGGGACGGCGCGCAATGTTGTTCACCAGCGCTTCCAGGCTGCTGTTTTCTCCTGTAGGAAATACGGAGAAGCCATGACCGCCGAACAGTAAACTATCCAAAGGATGATCATAAGGAATGCCCGTTGAATGCGACAATAACTGGCGTATAGTCGGCTGCGTAGCCGCAGGCCTTGTTTCATAAGTAGCCTTATGCCGGTCGTAACTCACCAACATTTTTGCATCTTTAAATGCAGGAATGTATTTACTGATGGGATCATCCAGGAAGAAACGCCCTTCCTCGTACAACATCATTAAAGCGATAGTAGTGATCAGCTTTGTCTGCGAAGCCCAACGAAAGATATCATCCTTTTTTAAAGGCGTATGGCTTTCAATGTTGCTATACCCGAAAGCTTTATAATGCACCACCTGCCCTTTATGCGCTACAAAGGTAACAGCATTAGGCGCCAGGCCCTTATCAACAGCCGCCTGCAGAAAGCTGTCTACCTTCTTCAGGCGCTCTGCAGAAAAGCCCGCCGCCTGCGGAGACGCCGCTACTGCAAATTGCCGGGGATGCGTTTGCGCGAATGCAGTATATACCAGGCAACAAGAGATGCCCGTAAGGAGTAGTAGCTTGTTCATTTGAACAAGATAATACTACTCCTTCAACAATTTATCTATGAGCTGATTGTACTCCTGCTTGAAATGCTCATAGTGCTCGCCGGTACCAGGGCCGGAAAAACCGGTATGCACTTCCCTCACGAGGCCTTTTTTATCAATGAAGATAGTAGTAGGAAATCCCTTAATAGCAGTGAGCTGTGGGAGGCTTTTCTCCGCCTTCTTCGGATCCGCAGGCGTAACGCCCGTGATCAATACGGGATAGTCTACATCAAAACGTTTGAGAAAACCGGAAAGGGCCTTTTTTGACTTTTCAAAGTCCGTAGTACGTTCATAAGCCAGTCCGATCACCTCTATCCCACGCTGTTTATTTTGCTTATACCAATTACTCAAAAATCCTGTTTCATCCATACAGTTAGGGCACCAGGAACCCATCAGGGTAATCACCACTACCTTATTCTTAAAGCGCTCATCATGAATGCTCACCTGCTTACCGTTAAGATCCGGGAAGCTGAAATTTAGTTTAGCCTGTCCGGGCTTTATCGTTGCCAGCTTCGTCTCATCCGGCAATGCAGCCTTCGCATCTTTACGGGCAGTCCAGATCTCTTTACCATTACCGATACCGGCATAAAAAACACCCTGATCAAGTGTATTTTCCGCCGTTAGCCGGGCAGTAAAGTAATAGGCATGCGAACCATCAAAAGTGGACAGCTTCAGCGTATCCCCATCAAGAATACCCTCCAGGAAGCGATAATCTCCCGTAGGCGTCAGGAAAGTACCCGTTACATGATTTCCGTCCTGTTTAAACTCTCCTACGGCAAAAGAGCTGTCAGTACCATCCGGGGCTGTAAAGTAAGTAGCCCAGCGGCCGCTCACATTTCCCTTGGCGGGCAAATGCTGGGTAAACCGCTCTTTCACGCCAGGAATAGACGTAAAAGGAATACTCACATCCCTGTCCGCCAGGTGGCGGATCCAAACACCCTTCACCTCGCCGGAAGGCAAATGAACGCCTTTAAACTCCGAGTCAAAGAAGGGCATCTTAATAAACACAGAATCGCCTTCCATCTTGATGTCATCCACCAGCAAACGGTCACCCGCGTTAAGGATGTACATTACCATTTTGTCTGAATTGTCCACCTCAATATTGAAGACGATATCCGCCCCATCCTGCCGGTGCAGGCGGGTCTGCCAGATATTTGGATTATCTGTAAATTGCTGTTGTCCAATAGATTGAAGCGTAAAGAGCAGGGTAATCGCCAGGATCCCAATAGTCTGTCCGAGTTTTCTCATGATTTCTACAGGTATTATACCACCAATTTAGTAGACAAATATAGGCCATAATTGTGAAACCCCGCGAACTGTATGATGACCGGCTCCCATTGGTGCCGACAGGCATTAAAAACGGGCTGCGCCTAGCTGTGACGATAGGTATGGGGCGTTGGGAGGGCGTGGAGAGGGAGGGGAGGTGATGGGGCGGTACCCGGCTTCCCTGAAAGTGGTAGATGGGAGTAGTTGCTGTAAATAAAGTTGATTCCTTGTTTAAGGCTTGATCCTGGCGCCAAAGAGCAAACTACCGATCCTCACCAGAGTACTCCCACACTGAAGCGCCAGCTGATAATCTCCGCTCATTCCCATGGACAGCTCCCGGAAGTAATCCTGGCCAGCGAAATAACGTGACTTGGTCTGCTTAAAAAGCGCCTGCAAATGTTTGAATTCCTTTTGTATCTGCGCCTCATTATCTGTATTCGTCGCCATCCCCATCAGACCGGCAATACGCACATGGCTGGTTCCCGACTGCTGCTGCCACTCCTGCATCAGGCTTTCCAGTTCGGCCTCATCAAGACCAAACTTGGTTTCCTCTTCAGCAATATGAACCTGCAAAAGGCATTGGATAATACGCTGGTGTTTGGCGGCTTGTTTATTGATCTCCAGCAGCAGGCGGAGGCTGTCTACTGCATGGATCATTGTAATGAAGGGGGCAATGTATTTTACTTTGTTGCTTTGAAGATGGCCGATGAAATGCCATTCAATGTCCTGGGGTAATTCGGGCTGCTTTTGCACCAGCTCCTGTACATAGTTTTCGCCGAAGATGCGCTGACCGGCATTATAAAGCTCCTGAATGTCTGCTACGGGCTTGATTTTAGAAACGGCAACCAGCCGGGCCCCGTAAGGAAGCAGCGCTTGCTGTATCGTTTGATAAGCGGGTAAGTTGATGGACATGGGGGCAAAGATAGCAGTTAGCTGCCAGCTTTTAGCAATTAGCTACTGAACAAACGTAAAGGCTAAGGGCTAAAAGCTAACAGCCAGCAGCTAACTTAATATCGTCCTGCTGATCACAATCCGCTGCACCTCCGAAGTACCCTCATAGATCTGGGTGATCTTCGCATCCCGCATCAGGCGTTCTACGTGGTACTCTTTTACGTAGCCATAACCGCCGTGCACCTGCACCGCTTCTGTGGTCACCCACATGGCAGTTTCGGAGGCAAATACCTTGGCCATGGAGCCGCTGAGCGTATAGTCAAGGTGGTGATCCTTTTCCCAGGCGGCTTTGAGGCAGAGCAGGCGGGCTGCTTCTATCTGGGTAGCCATATCGGCCAGTTTGAACTGGATGGCCTGGTGCTGACTGATCTCTTTACCAAATGCTTTTCTTTCCCTGGAGTATTTAAGGGCCAGCTCATAAGCGCCGCTGGCAATACCAAGCGCCTGTGAAGCGATACCGATACGGCCGCCGGCCAGTGTTTTCATAGCGAACTTAAAGCCGAAGCCATCTTCCCCAATCCGGTTCTCTTTAGGCACTTTTACATCCTGGAACATGATGCTATGGGTATCGCTGCCGCGGATGCCCAGCTTATTCTCCTTGGCGCCGATGCTCACACCGGCCCAGCCTTTCTCAACGATAAAAGCGTTGATGCCTTTGCTGCCCTTTTCAGGATGGGTTTGGGCAATCACCAGGTAGGTGCTGGCAGAGTTGCCATTGGTGATCCAGTTCTTTGTGCCGTTAAGCAGGTAGTAATCTCCTCTATCTTCCGCGGTGGTGCGCTGGGAGGTAGCATCTGAACCGGCTTCAGGCTCGCTGAGCAGGAAAGCGCCTATCACCTGTCCCTGGGCCAGAGGCACCAGGTACCGCTGCTTTTGTTCTTCAGAAGCGTATGCTTCCAGTCCCCAGCATACCAGCGAATTATTCACACTCATACATACGGAAGTGGAGGCATCTATCTTGGAGATCTCTTCCATGGCCAGTACATACGAAATAGTATCCAGGCCGGCGCCACCATATTTAGGATCAACCATCATCCCCAGAAAACCCAGCTCTCCCAGCTTCCTGATCTGCTCCACGGGAAATTTCTGGTGCTCGTCGCGTTCTATCACACCGGGCAACAACTCATTCACTGCAAAGTCACGGGCCGCTTTCTGTATCATTAAATGTTCTTCGGTCAGCTGAAAATTCATAATAACGTGTTTTAACAAGGGATAAGGCCCCCCATAGGCGCATATTAAACATTAATGCGGATGTAAAAAAATCAGTCTCATAGAATTCAATGTTATCCATCATTCTTTGATAAACATTGAAGAAATTCTTATAAGAATGAATCCTTATTGGAATTGGTTCAGTTTTTCAGGGGGCTTGCTGTAAAGCCCAACAAAGCTATGCTCCCGGTGATCAATTAAAAATCCTGTAGTTTGGCGTTATGAAGAACATTAAACTTATAGAGGTTAAGTCGGAAATAGGAGCCGGTACCCGCGGTGCAAGCCTGGGAATTGATGCTATCAAGATCGCGGCGCTGGACTTCATGAGCAACTTTTTTGTACACTTCCCTTCAGAAGTGATTGAAACGGAGAACAAGCTGTTATTTGAACCCATAGAATCTCCCTTTGCCAAACGTATCAAGGGCATCACCAGCCTGTATGAGCGTATCAGCAAAAGCGTATATGATACGGTAAAATCCAACTGGTTCCCGGTGATACTATCCGGTGATCACAGTACGGCGGGAGCTACTATAGCGGGGCTCAAAATGGCGCACCCCAAGGCTAAACTGGGCGTAATCTGGATAGATGCGCATGCAGACCTCCATACGCCCTATACCACCCCGTCGGGCAATATGCATGGCATGCCCCTGGCTACGGCTATTGCCGAAGACAACCTGGAATACAAAGCGCATGACCTGGATGAGAACACGGCGAAAGCCTGGAATGCGTTGAAGAATATCGGTAAAATATCCCCTAAGGTGCTGCCGGAAGACATTGTTTTTATCTCCCTCCGGGATTATGAGAAGGAAGAAGACCACCTGATCAAAAAGTATGGTATGAAGGTGATCACCACAGGAGAGGTACGCCGTAAGGGACCGGAAAATATATCCCGCTCCGTATTCAGGTACCTGAGCGACTGCGAATATATCTATGTATCTTTTGACGTTGATAGCCTGGATGCCTCCATTTCCCGGGGCACCGGCACACCGGTAAGCAATGGCCTCCGCGAAAGAGAGGCGGAGGACCTGATCGCTAAATTTATGCAGCACCGTAAGATCTGCTGTTTCGAGATCACGGAGGTGAACCCTACCCTGGACCGCGAAAACCTCATGGCCGAAATAGCGTTCAATATCCTTCAACGCAGTGTGAACCTGCTGCTGCTTAACTAAAGCTAAAACACCATTTTCAGGCGCTCCTTCGGCTTTAATCCCGCCAGCACCTGGGTATTGATCTCATCTGATAATCCCAGCTGCACATAGCGCTTTTCAAAGGATTGCGGCTTTGTTTCCACTTCTACGTAAGCGCCCTGCTGATCAAACTGCAGTACGTTCTCGCGAATACAAAGCACATTGTCACGCTTGTCCAGCACGATCTCCGCATTGGCGCTGTAGCCGGCCCTGAGCACATCTGTTTTATCCAGCAGGATGGCTGCCTTTATTTCAAATTTCGTAACGCCGTCCTCTTTCACCCCATTGGGCGATACAAACTCCAGCCTGGCGCGGTAAGATTTCTCTTCGGTGGCCCGCAATGTGATGGTAAGGTCCATGCCCGGCTGCAGGTTGTTCACATCGGCTTCCTCTACCTTTCCTTCAAAGATCACATCTTTCATGTCTGCAATGCTGGCGATAGTGGTGCCTTCGTTGAAGGTATTGCGTTCTATCACAAAATTCCCTTCCTTGGCAGGCACTTCCAGCAGCACACCGTTAACGGTAGAACGTACTTCATTGGCAGCAATACCCGAAGCGGATGCGCCTACTTTAATGAGCTGCACATTGTTGACAGCCGCCGCCAGGTCGGCCTCCGCCTTTTTAAAGGCCAGCAGGTACTGGTTGTACTCTTTTTCTGCAACTACCTTTTCCGCAAACAGCTGCTCATATCTTTCCTTTTCATGCTTCGCATCATTCAGGCTCAGCTTCGCTTTCTGCAGGGCGCTTTCTGCTTCGTTCAGGCTTACGGCATTAGGTGTGAGCCTGATCCGGGCCAGCAATTGCCCGGCAGTCACCACCTGCCCGGCGGTAACGTATACTTTTTCGATGATGCCGGACACCTGGGCTTTCACGGCTACCTGCTTACGGGGAACAATAGCGCCTGCGGCCACTGTTTTCTTAACAACGGTGGATACAAATGCGGTATCTGTCTGGTAAACCATTTTACTTTTTGCTGCGCGGTCTGCACAGCCACAGGTGACCAATAACAGGATCAAACATATGCTCACAGCGCCCGACCACTTATTGCGGTTCATCTTTAACTCCTTTTCAAGCTGGAGTATCACCAGCGCTACACTTGCCGTTGTATACAGCAAGGGGCTCTTTTTACGTGTCATATACAATGTTTTTATTTGTTAATTATTCTGCCCTCAATGCTTCAATAGGGTTGATGGCAGCAGCTTTCCTGGCAGGCATCAGTCCTGCCAGCACACCGGTTACCACCAGTATGAGCACGGCTGTTAAAGCCACCTGCATGTCTATATGAGGATCTTTAAAAAATTCGCTCTTGATATTTTCTTTGTCCAGTATATGGCTCACGCTTTCTACGATCCCCATTCCTGCCAGCAGCCCCGCATAGCCGGCCACACTGGTGATTACCAGCGATTCCATGATGATCAGGCTGATGATAGAAACGGGCGTAGCGCCAAGTGCCTTCCTGATACCGATCTCGCGCGTACGTTCTTTTACGATGATCAGCATGATGTTGCCCACGCCGATCACACCGGCGATAATAGTGCCTGCTCCCACTATCCAGATGAACAGGTTAATGCCCATGAATAAGCTGGTGAACTTATTGAACTCTTTTTCTGCATTAAAGGAACCGATCGCCTCCTGGTCATCCGGGTGGATGGTATGACGAGCCACCAATAGTTCTTTTACCTTTGTTTCTACCGTTCCCGCGGGTATCCCTGCTTTGGGCACCAGCGTAAACAGCGAGAGATGGTTTTCATAACCAAAGCTTCCCTGCAGCGTAGACACCGGCATAAAAAGGGTTTCTGCATCTTCTTTCTGCGTGGCGCTTTCGTCTGTTGAAAATGAACCCACCACGCGGAAGAAGATCCCCTTGATATTAATGTACTTTCCAACCGGGTCTGTATTATTGAATAGGATTTCCTTCAGGCGGCTGCCTATCACCACTACCTTTCGCTGCTTGTCCAGGTCCAGCTTGTTAATGAAGCGGCCACCGGTGAAATGCATATTCTTGATGTGCAGCAGATCGGGATGGGTACCTTTCAACGTAAAGGCAATGCTTTTATTTGCATAAGCCACATTCACCTTTTCGCCTACGTTCAGGTTAGGCACCAGGTAGCCTATCTCCTGCACCTTGGACCTGATCGCGGCTTCATCGTTGTTATCGAAAATGATACTGCGGCCGGAGGCCAGGCCTTTAAATGGCCTGCCGGTAATTTCAGGCCACACATAGATGGTGTTCCGGGCCGAATTGCTGAACATCTGCAACACGCCATTCTCCAGGCCTTTGCCTGCACCCAGCAAGAGCACCAGCATCAGGATGCCCCAGAAAACGCCAAAGGCGGTGAGCAGGGTCCTGAGCTTATGCTTCTTAATGGAACCGTATATTTCCTGCCAGTTATCGAGGTCAAACATGATATAACTCATTTAAATGGGAAGTAATGAGCCCATCCTTCATACGGATGGTACGATCAGCAACGGCTGCCACATCTGGTTCATGCGTTACGAGGATGACCGTCATCCCCTGCGCATGCAGCTCCCTGAACACTTCCATGATGTCGTCGGAAGTTTCGGAGTCGAGTGCGCCGGTAGGTTCATCCGCCAGAATGATCCTGGGATTGGCTGCCAGTGACCTGGCTATGGCTACCCGCTGGCGCTGGCCGCCGGACAAGGCCGAGGGCAGGTGATCTGCCCGGTGCCTGAGCCCTACCCTTTCCAGGAGCTCCAGTGCCATTTCGTTCCGCTGCTTTCTGCCTATCTTCTGATAATAAAGCGGCAAAGCCACATTCTCCATGGCGTTCTTGAAGGGCAGCAGGTGGAATGACTGGAATACAAAGCCGATATAACGGTTACGATACCACGCTGCCTGTGTCTGCGAGATATTTTTGATCAGCGTTCCACCCAGGTAATACTTGCCGCTGTCATAGTCATCCAGGATGCCCAGGATGTTCAGCAAAGTGGATTTACCGGAGCCGGACTGCCCCATGATGGCCACAAATTCGCCCTCCGCTATTTCAAGGTCAATTCCTTTTAAGATCGGCAGCTCGCCGTTGGTGGTCTTATAGGATTTGCGGATATTTTCCAGCACTACCATAGCCGTTCATTTTCAGGTTCCATTAATAATGTTTCAGCAGCCGGCCTGCGAAGCGCTTTCTGCTGCTGTTGCAGCATCACGCCGGTCATGATATTGACAATAGCCCTTTCATGCCCGTAAATAAAGAAGTGGTCTCCCACAAAGGCCTTCACCGCTACCATTGCCGTTGTTTCCTGTTGCCATGCCAGCGCTTCCTCCCGGCTGATATCTTCCTCCACACCCGTCATTACAGTGATCGGTATATTAAAAGCTTCTCCGGGCTCATACTGGTAATGGGCCAGTGCCTGAAAGTCTGCACGGATTATAGGCTCAAAGCAATCCATCAGTGCCTCATCCTGCAGCAGTTCTTCAGGACAGCCGCCCAGTTCTTTAAGGGATGCAAAGAACGCTTCCCGGGGCTGCGTATGGATAGCTTCCCGTACCTTTTTCACACAAGGTGCAGCACGGCCGGTAAAGAACAGGTGCCTGGGCTCACGCAGGCCTTCTTCCACAATACGCCTGGTCAGCAGGAAACCTAAAAGCGCGCCCATGCTATGCCCATAGATGGCGTAAGGATGGGAAAGACGTTCCTTGATCTGCGCAAACAGATCTTCCACCATATCATGTACATTGTCCAGCAGCGGTTCCTGGAAACGGCTACCCCTGCCGGGCAATTCCAGTGGAACGATATTGATGTGCTGTGCATACTGGCGGTATCCGTTATAGGAATACCGGCTTCCACCCGCAAAGGGCAAACAGAAAATGTTGATCTTATTGTTCATAAACGTTTGCTATAAGGTCAAGTGAAAAAGTTGTATTGTCTTCGTGGAAGAGGTGTCTGTCTTCCACTATCTTTCCATAATCAAAGCGCAGCATCCGGCCGGCATGATTGAAGTAAGCATCGTCATGGGTCACCGCAATAATGGTCTTACCTTTTTGCTGCATCTCGGGGATCAGGTGCTTATAAAAATAGGCCCTGAAAGCAGGGTCCTGCTCTGCTGCCCACTCGTCCAGCACCAGCACCTCGCGGTCTTCCATCATTGCATAGATCAGGGCCAGACGTTTCTGTTGTCCTTTTGACAAGCCTGTATCAATGAAGTTTCTGCCGCCACCCAGCCTTATCACCGCCTGCAGACGCATCTTTTCAATTAATGCCACCAGCCTCGCATTATTGCTGCTCAGGTCAAAACCATCATAATTTTCATTGAACAGGTAAGCATGGGTGAAGATGGCAGAGATACGGTCGCTGTAAGCCGTATAGTTTTCTGCGGTGATGGTATGACCGTTAAAGCAGATAGCGCCTTCCAGGGGCCTGTATAAGCCGGTGAGCAGGTTAATAAAAGTACTCTTGCCGCTGCCATTGCCGCCGGTGATAAAGATGGTCTCTCCTTTCGTGATACGCAGGTTAAAGGGCCCTGTTTTAAATACCAGCTGCTCTTTAGCATCAAAGTAACCGAAGGTAACATCTATAAAGTCGATACTTTCAAAGGTAGTTCCAGGCAGTGCTGCAGCGGATGCCGGTTCTTCCACCACTTCATCTATGGCCGCTTTAACGGCGTCGATGCGTTCCAGCGCGATCTTTACATTGGTGTAATAAGGAATGACCTTCACCAGGGAAGCCAGGGGCCCCATGAGGTAAAGGATCACTACCACAAAGGGCACGGTTTGCAGCGCAGACAAATGCAATACCTGCGGCAAGGCAAAGATGACGACTCCCAGGGCGAAGTACCAGCTGTAGGTGCCTATCAGCTCGTTATCCAGGTATCTCACTGCACTGCGGCTGCCCAGTTCTTTGCCTTGCAGACGGTTCTCCCGGATGTATCGATGATAGATGTTTTCATTCCGGGTGCTGCTCATCCTGATCTCCTTAAAGCCATATACCAGGTCACGCAGGTAAGTGTGGTAGTCCTGCTGCATATCGCGCACCTTGTTAAGGTCCTTTTCTATGCGTGCATTCCGGATCATATACACGGATAACAAAACCGCCATCAGGACCAGCACCGCTACACCACCCAGGGGCGACACCCAACATAAATAGCCCAGCGCGCAAAGGATGATCACGGAAGAAGTCACCACCGCTACCAGTACCTCCGGTATATACGCCAGTATGCGTACATCGCCGATGGCCGTATAGATCCTTTCTGCTCCCAGCTTTTCAAAGGCCTGAAAAGTGGCATGCCGCACCTGCTGCAGGATAGACAATTCATAATGGAGCAGCAGGTTGTGCGTGAGCTTCACCATGTAGGTCTGGAAGATCTTTGTACACAAGAGAGAAGCGGCTACCAGCCCGATGTACAGGATATAGTCATTCCCCTTAATAAAGGGAATGGAAGCGCCCTTTACGGCATAGTTCATAAATGCCAGCAGCCCGGAGTATACAATGCTGTTGATCACGCCCAGCAGCAGGATATACGGGAGGAATAGCCTGGATTGTTTCTGCAATACTTTCAAAATATGCATTACGATAACTTTTTAACGTTTACACAGCGACAGCAGCACAGCAATGCTCAATAACAGCATGCAGGGCCAGTTTATAATTTTCAAGGAAAGCAGCAATGGTGGCAGCATGGAAGCGCGCGCCGCTGTATTCTACCCGCAGGGAGAATTCGCGGCCTTCTACCACGCCGGTAATGTACAGTTCATGTTCACGTTGCTCCTGCACATCCTGGATCTCACCGGTGCCTTCCTTTGAGAAGCGGAAAGGTACCTGCGCAAAATCCTGGTCCAGCTGTCCGAAATAGTTGAACACCACTTGTGGCGACTTACCAAGGTCTATCCCCTGCTTATGTTCCGCTGCGGTCAGGTATTTCAGTATGCCATAGCCTACCCCCTTATTGGGTATGTCATGTATCCATTGCCGGTTCTGTTCAATAACAGCGCTCAGGTCATCGCCTGCGGCTGTAATGATCACCGGGTAAACAGAAGTAAAATATCCGACGGTGCGGTTTACATTCACTCCATCCAGGATACTTTCTCTTCCATGACCTTCCATCAGCACCATGCAGGTCCGTAGACCGAAGGTTTGCTCCATGCTCAATGCCAGCGCGGTAAGCAGGATATCGTTGATCTCGGTATTGAAACGGCTGTTAACTGCCGTGAGCAGCAGCTCCGTTGCAGAGATGCCCAGTGAGATGTCCTGCGAAACGCTGTCCTTCACCAGGTTGCTGCCTTGGGGAACATCCGGCAGGACAGTGGCTGTTCTTTTTGAAAGCAGCTTTTTCCAGTAAGAGAGCTCCTGCAAAAAGACAGGACTGTTGGCATAGACCTGCAGCTCTTCAGACCAGACTTTGAAGGCGTCTGTCTTTTTAGGCAAAGACAGGGGCCTTCCCTGGGTATATTGCCGGAACAGGGTGCCAAGGTCTTCGAAAATGATCCGCAGCGATACCACATCCATGACAAGATGATGCACGATCATAGCAAGGCGGTCGCCGTCTGCCAGCTGGAATAAGCCCAGCTTCAGCAATGGCCCGTTACGAAGATCTATCTCTCCCTGCATGCTGGTGATCCTGCGGCTCATCTCTGCCACGCCGTTTGGTAAAGACAGGTAATCATATACTTCCAGCGAGAGCGGAAAACCACGACCGTGATTATATTGTATGACCTGCGGGCCTGTTGTATCAAAAGTGATCCTTAAGGCATCATGATGTTCCTGCAGCTTTGAAAAAACGGCCCTGAGCATCGCTTCATCCAGGCGGTCTGCTGAAAAGAACAATAATCCAAAATTGAAATGGTGATATGCCTTGCGGGGAAAATCAAAGAACTGTAGCTGGATAGGCGTTAGTGGCAGCTCTCCGGTGATCATATGCTGGTTGGCCTGTTTGTCGAGCGGTTTGATCACCGGCGCCAGCTGCCGGATGGTAGGATTGGCCAGGATATTCCTCACCTCCAGCCGGTAACCTGCTTCATACAGCTGCGAAGCGATCTGCATGGCTTTGATAGAGTCGCCTCCCGTTTCAAAAAAGTCGTCCAGTACGCCTATCTGCTCTTTATCCAGCACCTGCTGAAATGCCTGTACCAGCAACGCCTCCACGGCAGTAGCCGGCGCTTCGTAAGCAATACGGCAACGCGCGTTGCCTGGCAAAGGCAGTGCTGCACGTTCTACTTTACCATTCGCGTTCACGGGGAAACTGTCCATCTGCGTAAAGCAGGTGGGGATCATATACGCCGGTAAGCTGTTTGCCAGTACTGTCTTTAACTGTGCGACATCTACCCTTTCCTGTGCAATGAACCAGGCAGCCAGGCTGGCGTTTCCCTGCTCCTGTCCAATCGCCATCACCACGGCGTCTTTAATGCCGGGATAATCCAGCAGCGCTGTTTCTATCTCACCCAGCTCTACACGGTAGCCGCGGATCTTCACCTGGTTATCACGGCGGCCCAGGAATACCAGCTCCCCTTCTTCCGTCCATCTGCCCAGATCACCGGTGCGATAGATCTTCCCCCCATCCTTAGCAAAAGGATCATCTACAAATTTTTCGCGGGTAAGGTCGTCGCGGTGCAGGTATCCTTTCGTCACGCCCTTGCCACCGATACAGATCTCCCCGATCACTCCGGCAGGCAATAATTCCAGTGATCCGTCCAGGATGTATACCTGTGTATTGGCGATGGGCTTTCCAACGGTGGCGAGGTCCGTGGCGGTATCATTCACTTTTTTAATGGTACAACCGACAGTGATCTCCGTAGGACCGTATTCGTTATAGATGTTTATATCCGGGTTTAAACGTTGCAAGGTTTTTACCTGGAAAGCGGTGAGAGTCTCTCCTCCCAGGATCACATGCTGAATGGCCGTTGTCTGCAAAGGCAGGGCGCTCAGCATGCTAATATGTGCAGGGGTCAGCTTGACGGTGTTCACGCCTGTCTTTCCGCTGAACAGCTCCAGTAACAGATCACCGATATCTTTGTTAGCGCATACATACAGCTGGTCGCCACGCAGCAGGGTGGTAAAAATGCTGGTGATAGTCAGGTCAAAAGAAATATTCGTGCACAGGGCAAAAATTTTGCCGAGTATATTATCAAAGTAGTACCGGTTGGCCCATTGCACATAATGACAAAGATTATCGTTCCCTACCATCACGCCTTTGGGTTTACCGGTGGAGCCGGAAGTATAAAGCACATAGGCCAGGTTTGCGGGCGTTGCCGTCTGTTCAGGGTTTTCTTTTCTTTGCGGCAATGCTGCCAATTGCTCATCCAGCAGGATACTGGTACCGGCAAAATTTGTATAGTGCTGCGACTGATCACTGTCTGTCAGTAACAGGCGTACACCTGCATCCTGCAGGATGCCGCTGATACGGCCTGCCGGCGTACTGGTATCAACAGGTAAAAAAGCAGCGCCGCTCTTTAGTATGCCCAGCAGTGCGATGATCATTCTCTCTGAACGGTTCAACAGCAGTCCTACCCTGTCATTAGGGGCGATGGCATGCACTTCCTTTAAATGGTGGGCCAATGTATTGGCCTGCTCATTTAGTTCCTGGTAGCTAAGACTAGTGTCTTCAAACACCACGGCGCTGGCATAAGGCGTTTTCTTCACCTGTCGTTCAAACAGTTCCTGGAAAGTGTAAGCAGCGCCCCCGATAGCTGTCTGGTTAAAATGAACTAACAGCTGTTCCCTTTCAGCAGCAGGTAATATATCAATATCTGCCAGGTGCGCACGGGGCTTTGCAAAGGCCCGCAATACCTGCTCCAGGTGTGCGCACATATTGCGTATAAAGCCGGCTTCAAAAGCAGCAGGCTGGTAGCTGCAGCTGATGTGGAGCCCTTCGTTCCTGCAGATACTGATCTCCAGGTCGTGCGGAACGGCTGGTGCTACCGGAAGATGTATCGCTTCGGAGCTGATCAGCACATTGCTATAGGTTGCGAAGCGATTATCGAGCAGCTGCAGCGGAAAATCCTGGTGGCTGTAGCTTTCCCTTACCATTTCCTTTACGCCGGACAGGTAGCGCTGTATGGTTTCGGCGGGGCGAAGCACCAGCGGCACCAAAGGTAAATGCGCCTGGCCGTTGTTCCCCAGCGCATATGCGGGGCTGTTAATGATAGGGGTCTGGTTGCCGCTATACTTTCTGAGCAGCACGCCAGCAGCAGCCAGCAGGTATACGAAAATTCCTGTGTCATTATCTCCCATTTTAGTGTTGATGGATTGATAAACATCTTGGCTCAGCGTATGGTCGTAGCGGACAACCGGTTCCTTCGCTGTTATGACAGCGGAACGAAGCTGCCGGAAACTAAATGCCTCATTCACCTGTTCCAGCCTGTTCTTCCAGAAGGCACGGGAGGATCTGTACTCCGGCGACATGAAATGTGTTTTAGTGACTGTTTGCATATGAAAGCATTGAAAGGTGATTAAAAATTAAAATTGAAAGCACCGGCCATGGCCTTATCTGAAGCTGTGGCTCCATTCTCGGGTAATGCAGTGCCGATCCGTTCATGGGGGCGGCTGGTTGCCTGCTCCACTATTTCCAGGAAGGCATGCTGTACCAGGCTGATGGTAGCGGGTTCAAACAAGTCGGTATTGTATTCGATGATAGCCGTGATGGTGCTACCGGCATCATAGAAGCGGAAAGAGAGATCGTATTTGCTGACAGGAGCGCCGATGTTCAGTGCTGCCAGCTGCAGGCCATCTGCACTGGCAGATCGGGCCGGCATAGCGCTTATATTCAGCAGGTCCACATAGATATCAAACAGCGGATGCCGGCTCTTATCCCTGCCCAGGCCCAGTTCAGTCACCAGCTGGTCGAAGGGATAGCTTTGGTGCTCATAAGCGCCGAGGGTGGATGCTTTTACTTTATCAAGCACCTGCAGGAAGTTGTCATCCGCCTGTACCAGCGTGCGCAGTGCCAGCGTATTTACATAGAAGCCGATCTGATCCTCCAGGTCGCCATGTTCCCTGCCTGCATGTATAGAGCCCACCACAAGATCTTCCTGCTCTGAGAAGCGGTACAACAGCACTTTTACAGCTGCAAGTAAGGTCATGAACAAACTGGCGCCATTACGTGTGGCCAGCTTATGCAGTTTGTCGCTCAGCGCTGCTGTTACCTCAAAGCTCAGCTCATTACCATTATAGGTTTTAAGCGCGGGCCTGGGATGATCTGTGGGGAACTGCAGCACCGGCACCTCACCTGCAAAGCGTTCCTTCCAGTATTGCTGATGCTGTGCCGCTTCCGGCGCTTTCAGCAGCGCATTATGCCAGGCGCTGTAGTCCTTGTATTGTACTTTCAGCGGAGCCAGGCCATGCGGCGTGCCATCCGCGTGATACTGATAGAAGGCGAGGCATTCTTTGGTAAGCACATCGAGCGACCAGCCATCTGCAATGATGTGATGCATGTTCATTACAAACACATGCTCCTGTTCATCGAGGCGAAACAATGCCACGCGCAGCAGCAGATCATTGGCCAGGTCAAAAGGACGATTCAGGGTCTCCATCATTAACCTGTTCAGCAGGCCGTGTTTATCCTGTTCCTTCCGTAGGTCTGCAAAGGCGATCCTGAACCCGGCGCTGCTGTCCAGTACTTTCTGGCGTGGTATTCCCTGCACGGGCACGAATACCGTGCGCAGGCTTTCATGGCGCTGCAACAGGCTTTCAAAGGCCTTCTGCAGCGCGGCTGTATCCAGCCGGCCCTGTATCTTTAGTACACGGGGAATATGATAGGCAGCAGTGCCTGTTTCATACTGCTCCAGCAACCAAAGTCTTTTCTGGGCATGCGATACTTCATAATGTTCCTGTGTCGCTACCGGGGTGATAGCTGCCTGCACTGCCCTTGTTGCCTGTTGTATCATTGCTGCCAGCGCCGCAATAGTAGGATGCTGGAAGATGCTTCTCAGTTCAAGCTTCACCTGCATATGGCGGGCAATACGGGAGATGATGCGGGTGGCATTCAGGGAATGACCGCCTGTTTCAAAGAAGTGATCGTATACGCCGATGGGTGTTCTTCCCAATACCTCTTCCCAGATGGCGGCCAGCGCCGTCTCGGTCTCATTGCGTGGCGCCGTGTATGCACTGCCGGTAGACAAAGTTCCCTGTTCGGGGCGGGGCAATGCTTTCATATCGATCTTACCGTTGGAAGACAAGGGCAATGCTTCGAGGATGATGAAGCAGGCAGGCACCATGTAATCCGGTAAATGTTTTGAAAGATAAGCCTTCAGGCTACCGGTGTCCAGCTGTTCATTGCTTACCAGGTAAGCCAGCAGGTATTTATTGTACGACTGATCTTCTTCTGCCATCACTACCGCTTCGCGGATCTCAGGATGCTGCAGCAGCACATTCTTTATTTCGCCCAGCTCTATCCTGAATCCCCTGATCTTCACCTGGTGGTCTTTTCTTCCCATAAACTCCATGTTGCCATCTTCCAGCATCCTGCCCAGGTCGCCGGTGCGGTACATCCTGCCGCCCAATTCCTGGTTGAAAGGATCTGCAACAAAAGAGGCGGCTGTTTTCTCCGGATCGTTGGCATAGCCTTCTGCCACGCCTGCACCACCGATGTACAGCTCACCAGCCACACCCTTCGGCACCGGGTTCAGGTGCTCGTCCAGTATGTAGAAGAAGTTATTATCGATTGGTTTGCCGTAAGGCACACTCACCCTGCCCGACATATCCTGCAGGATCGGATAGTAGTTAGACCATACCGTACCTTCTGTGGCGCCTCCCAGGCTGATCACCTGCGCCTGCGGGAAATACCGTTTGATCTTCTGCGGTAAGGCTACCGGTATCCAGTCGCCACTCATAAACACTACTTTCAGATCCTGCTGCTGATAAGGCAAACCGGATTCTTCGATCTCATTCACCAGGTAATGCATGGTGGTAGGTACCGCATCCCAGAAGGTGATCCGCTCTTCCAGCATCAGCCGCTGCAGCCGCTCTACATCCGTTACCTCCTCCTGTTCGGCGATCACCACCGTGCCACCTGCGGCCAGGATGCCAAAGATGTCGTACACAGAGAGGTCGAAGCACATAGAGGTGATGAACAGCATCCGGTCATTTTCATGGATGTTATACGTCTTATTCACCCAGGCAATGAGATTAACGGCTGCATGATGTGCGATCATTACGCCTTTGGGACGGCCGGTAGAACCGGAAGTGTAAATAGTATAAGCCAGATCGGCAGAGTTCTTTTTGATACCCGGATTGTTGTGCGGATAGCTGTCTATTGTTTCATCTGAGAGAGCAATAAACCGGATCTGGTCACATGCAGTCGCAACAGGATACTCCTCGTCTACCAACACCAGTGCTACACCGGAGTTTTGCATAATATACAGCTGCCTGTCTACAGGGTACACCGGATCAATAGGCACATACGCAGCGCCGGCTTTGAGGATAGCCATCAATCCAATGATCATATTGAAATTACGGCCGGCGATCAAACCGACATTATCTCCATTCTCCACGCCATTGGCCAGCAGGTAATGCGCCAGGCGATTGGCTTTATGGTTCAGCATTTCATACGACATTTCCCTGCCGTGCTGACACAAAGCGATATGCGCGGGTAACAGCGTTACTTTTTCTTCAAACAGGCCATGCATGGTTTGCTCCTTGTTGTAAGGCACTACCGTATCGTTAAAATCATACAGGATCGCTTGTTTTTCAGTGCTCGTCAGATATTCGATCCTGTTCAGCGGCGTAGTGGCATCCTGCAGCACTGATTGTAATAATCCCTGCAAATGCGCAGCCATTCTCTCAATGCGCGCTGCGGTAAACAAATTGGTATTGTATTCAATTGCTACCTGTAAACCTGTTGGCAATACTATAAAGTGATAGCTAAGATCAAACTTGCTCACACCGCTTTCTACGCCATATGCCTTCACGGATAAACCTTCCGGCGCATTGCCGATTTCCTCCGCATCTGCATGCTGCAAAGTGACCATTACATCAAACAGCGGACTGCGGCTCAGGTCTCTGTCAAGATTTAGGTCATCCACCAAACGGTCAAAGGGATATACCTGATGATCATAAGCGCCCAGGGTATTGTCCTTTACTTTCTGCAATAAGGTGATGAAATCATCTGTTGCAGCAAACTGTGTACGTAAAGGCAGTGTGTTCACGTAAAACCCTACCTGCTGTTCCAGGTCATTATGATCACGGCCTGCCACGGGAGAACCGATCACGATATCGGTCTGCCCGCTGTAACGGTACAACAGCGCTTTAACAGCTGCCTGAAGGGTCATGAATAAGCTGGCTCCCTGTTGCATGCCCAGCTCCTGTAAACCACTATGCAGTGACTCGTCCAGCTTAAACGTATAAGTGTTGCCATCATAAGTCTTCACTGCCGGGCGGGCATAGTCAGGGTACAGTTCCAGCAGGGGAATGGTACCGCTGAATTTCTCCAGCCACCAGGACTGATGCGCTACTACATTGTCACCGCTTAACTGCTCCTGCTGCCAGGCGGCATAATCTTTATACTGAATGCGTAAGGGCGCTAATGCATGTGATTCCCCACGGCTATATGACTGGTACAAACCGATCAGCTCACGCATCATCACCACCATGGACCAGCCATCAGAGATAATATGATGGGTAGTAAACAGGAAGACATAATGCTCATCTTCCAGCTGTAAGAGCCTTGCCCGCAGTAAGGGACCATCCGCCAGCACGAAAGGCTGCACCGCCTCCTGCACTGCTGCCTGGGCAGCCACTACGTCTTTGTCTGCTACCTTTCTCAGGTCTTCATACCTTAATGCAAAGCCGCATGCAGCGATATCCAGGATCAGCTGTTTTGGCTCTCCCTCCACATCCCGGAACACCGTTCTCAGGCTCTCATGACGGGCCACCAGTGTTTCCAGCGCTTTGGAGAATGCAACCAGGTTCACAGCACCGCTCAGCTCATACGCTGCCGGTATATTATAAGCGAATTGCTCTTCTTCCAGCAGGTCCAGGATCCACAAGCGCTTTTGTGCATGAGACAGATTGTAATGTGCCTGCGCTGCTACCGGTTCAATAGCCCTGTAACGGTTGCCTGATAAATCGCTGACCGCCGCAGCAAATGCTTCAATAGTAGGGTTTGAAAAGATGGTGCGCAGATCCGTACGCAGCTGCAGTGTTTTATGCAGCAGGGAAAGGATCCGCGTGGCTTTGAGGGAATGACCACCGATCTCGAAGAAATTATCTTTTATACCAATACCGCTACGGCCCAGCACTTCTTCCCAGAGTTTCACCAGCTGCGCTTCCAGCCTGGTACGGGCGGGAACATAGCCGGCTGCTTTGCCGGTAGCAGTATGAGCAGGCTCCGGTAAGGCTTTACGATCCAGCTTACCACTGGCATTCAGCGGCATGGCTTCCATTTTCACAAAAGCTTCCGGTATCATATAGGCGGGCAATGCGCTTGCGAGGTGCTCCCGCAGGCTGGCTACATCAAGGGCAGCAGTGGCGGTAAAATAAGCTGCCAGGTAAGGCTGTTCATCCCGTCCTTTCTTTACAAGCACAGCGGCTTCATTAACAGCGGGGTGCTGCAATAGTGTCTTTTCTATTTCTCCCAGTTCTATACGGTACCCGCGTATCTTTACCTGCTCATCCATTCTGCCGATGTATGCAATGGTGCCATCGGGCAGCCATCTTCCCAGGTCGCCGGTGCGGTACAAACGTGCAGCCGGATCACTACTGAAAGGATGCTGCAGAAATTTCTGCGCACTCAACTCAGGCCTGTACAGGTAACCACGGGTCACTCCCGTACCAGCAATGCAGATCTCTCCTGCTACCCCTATTGGCGCCGGCTGCTGGTCTTTATCGAGAACATACACCTGCTCGTTGGGCAAGGGGCTGCCTATGGACAAGCCTTTGCTTTCATGAATATCCAGGGCGGTGCTCCAGATCGTGGTTTCCGTAGGCCCGTAAGCGTTGATCACCTGTGTACCGGTCAGCTGCCTGAGCTTGTTGTATAAGGAGCTGCTCATCGCTTCCCCTCCTACCAGTAGTACTTGCAACGGCCGTAAGGCCTCCACACCGCCCAGTTCCAACAGCTGGTTGAGCCTGGAGGGTGTGCATTGCAGGGCATGAATGGTACGGGCGGCTACCAGTTGCAGGATATGCACCGGGTCATTGTCTGTTACCAGGTACAAGCTGCCGCCGATAGCGAGGCCGCCCAAGAGCTCCAGTACAGAAATATCAAAAGTATAATTCGTAGTTGCCGCCAGCTTCATGCCCCCTTGCAAGCCCAGGCGATTGCCCATGCCCATTAGCAATGCCGCCACATTCCTGTGTTCTACCATTACGCCTTTGGGCTGCCCGGTAGAGCCGGAAGTATAGATCACATAAGCCAGGTGATCCGGCGCAGGCACATAGAGCGGTGCAGCCTTGCTACAGGCGCTGATCAGCAGTTCATCTTCATCCAGGGCAATGATATCAATGGTGGTGATCTCCTTCAGTGCAGCGCTGTATTGGCTGCTGCTGAGCATTAAGGAAGCGCCGGTGTCTTCCAGCATATAGGCAATACGTGCCGGCGGATAGTCCGGCGCAATGGGCACGTAAGCGCCGCCCGCCTTGAGCACACCGAGTATGCCAACCACCATCTGCAGGGAACGTTCAATACAAAGCGGCACCAGCGTTTCTACATATACGCCTTTGCGTTGCAGGTAATGCGCCAGCTGGTTAGACTGTTCATCCAGCTCGCGGTAAGTAAGCGACTGGCCTGCCAGCTGTATGGCGACGGCGTCCGGCTGGCGTTGCACCTGTTCACTAAACAGGCTCACCAGGGTATGTGCACCAGGCGCTAATGCAAATGCCGTATCATTAAACCCATGCAACAGTTGTTGTTGCTCTTCAGCGCCCAGGTATTCCAGCCTGCCAAGCGGCGTAGCCGCATTGTTTAATACAGCCTGTAATAATCCGCGCAGGTGGGCGCCCATTCTTTCTATGCGTGCAGTGCTGAACAGGTCAGTATTGTATTCAATCTCTACCAGCAGCTGTCCTGTTTCCAGCACACTGAAATTATACGTAAGGTCAAATTTGCTGACACCCGTGCTTACACGATGTGTTTTAACAGACAAGCCTTCCAGGCTGCTGATATCGTCTGCATCCGCGTGCTGCAAGGTAACCATCACATCAAACAGCGGACTGCGGCTCAGGTCTCTGTCAAGATCCAGGTCATCCACCAAACGATCGAAGGGATATAACTGGTGGTCATAAGCGCCCAGGGTAGTGTCTTTCACTTTCTGCAGCAGGCTGATAAAATCATCTGTTGGGGCAAATTGTGTACGTAAAGGCAGTGTGTTCACATAAAATCCTACCTGTTGTTCCAGGTCGTTGTGATCACGGCCGGCTACCGGAGAACCGATCACAATATCGGTCTGCCCGCTGTAGCGGTACAACAAGGCTTTTACAGCCGCCAGGAGGGTCATGAATAAACTGGCGCCCTGTTGCGTGCCCAGCTCATTTAATGCGGCCTGCAATGAGGGGTCCAGCTTAAAGGTATAGCTATCGCCGTTATAAGTCTTCGCTGCCGGACGGGGATAATCAGGATATAATTCCAGTACCGGTATAGTACCGCTGAATTTTCCTCTCCACCAGGATTGGTGCGCTGATACGTGGTCTCCGCTTAACTGCTCCTGCTGCCAGGCGGCATAATCTTTATATTGAATGTGCAATGGCGCCAACTGGTGTGATGCTCCGTTTTTATATGACTGATACAAAGCGATCAGCTCACGCACCATCACCACCATCGACCAGCCATCAGAGATAATATGATGGGTAGTGAACAGGAAAATATAACGCTCATCTTCCAGTTGCAGCAATCTTGCACGCAGCAAGGGGCCTTCTGCCAGCACGAAAGGCTGAACCGCTTCCTGTGCTGCTGCCTGCTCTGCCAATGCTTGCCTGTCTGCTACCTTTCTCAGGTCTTCATATTGCAATGCAAATCCAGCCGCAGCAAAATCCTGTATCATCTGTTTAGGCGCGCCTTCTACTTCGCGGAACACTGTTCTCAGGCTTTCATGACGGGCTACCAGTGTTTCCAGCGCTTTGGAGAAGGCTGCCAGGTCCAGCGCGCCGCTCAATTCAAAAGCGGCCGGGATATTATAGGCGAATTGTTCTTCTTCCAGCTGGTCCAGGATCCACAAGCGTTTTTGTGCATGCGACAGATCGTAATGCTCCTGTTCTGCTACCGGCTCAATAGCGCTGTAAGGGTTGCCCGGTAAGGCGCTGATAGCCGCAGCCAGTGATTCGATACTCGGATGGGAAAAGATGGTACGCAGATCTGTACGCAGCTGCAAAGTTTTATGTAGCTGCGAAAGCATGCGGGTAGCCTTCAGGGAATGACCGCCGATCTCGAAAAAGTTATCCCTCACGCCAATGCCACTGCGGCCCAGCACTTCTTCCCAGATCTCCACCAGCTGCATTTCCAGCCTGGTACGCGGTGCAATATACGTGGCAGTATTATCAAGGACAGTAACATCCGGTAAGGCCTTATAATCTATTTTACCATTCACGGTAAGCGGCAATGCTTCCAGGTACATGAGTACATCCGGTACCATATAATGTGGCAGGCGGGCATTCAGCCATTCTCTCAGCTCCTGTGCAGCAACTTCCGCATCCGCGGTGTAGTAGGCCACCAGCAGCTGACAATCAGCCGCAGCACCTTTCAACGTAACCACTGCCTGTGTAACAGCAGTATGCTGCCGTAACGTACTTTCTATTTCTCCCGGTTCAATGCGGTAACCGCGCAGCTTTACCTGCAGGTCATTACGACCGGCAAATAAGAGGTTGCCATCCAGCAGCCAGCTGGCCATGTCCCCTGTTTTGTACATGCGCTCATCCTTTGCAAAAGGATTGCTGATAAAACGTTCGGCGGTGAGCGCCGGACGGTCCAGGTATCCGCGGGCTACCCCTGCACCGCCGATATAAAGCTCCCCGGTGATACCGATGGGCAATAATTGCCGGTACTTGTCCAGTACATAATAACGGGTATTACGCATTGGCTTGCCAACAGGTACATGACCGGCTGACGGCAATGCTGCCAGGGGCGCTTCATAGAAGGAAGCGTCGATAGTAGTTTCCGTAGTACCGTAGCTATTGATAATGCGCAGCTGACTGCCAAAGCGTTCCTGCAGGCGGCGAAAGTCGCTTACCGGGCAAACATCCGATCCCAGTATGAGCAGCTTCATGAAACTGATATCCAGCTGCTGTTCATAGATATGGTCCATGAGTGGCACCACGAGGGCCGGTGTAGATTCAAATATGTTAATGGCATGTGTTTGCATCAGCTGATACAAGGCTGCTGTGTCCATGTGCACACCGGCTGGTACAATTACCATGCTGCCACCGTTCAATAAAGCACGGCACACGTCGCCACAGAACACATCGAAGGAAATACTGGCCATCTGCAGCAAATGCACTTCAAAGATATCCAGCCTATAATCCGTTCTCCAGCCCAATGCAATGTTCAGCAGGCTGTCATGTTCTACCATCACACCTTTAGGCTGGCCGGTAGAACCTGATGTATAGATCACATAAGCCAGTTGGTTGCCGGTAATAGTAAGCTCCGGCGCGGCTGTCTTATACATGCGGATCTCATCTCCTTCCAGCGCAGGATTGATCACCTGGGCCGTCAGCGATTGTATAACGGGGTCCAGCTGCTGATCCGTCAGCAGTATCTTCATACCACTGTCTCCTATCATATAGCGCACGCGCTCCTGCGGATAGGCGGGATCAACCGGTACATACGCAGCGCCTGCCTTCAGTATGCCCAGCAGGTATACCAGCATTTTTTCTGAACGCTGTACCATGATACCGATCCTGTCGTCCGGCTGCACATGATAACGGGCCAGCAGGTAATGCGCCAGCTGGTTTGCCGCATCGTTCAGTTCTTCATAGGTTAACACCGTATCGCCATATACCACCGCAGTGGCATCGGGGCGTAGCGCCACCTGTTCTTCAAAAAGCTCCAGGATAGATTGTTGTACCGGCGTTTCAGCAGCCGTATCGTTAAAGGTGTATAATAAACGGTGTTGCTCTGCTTCACCCAACAATTCCATCTTATCCAGGCTGATGTTACTGTTGGCTGTTACAGATTGCAACAGGCAAACGAAGTGCTCCAGCATGCCCGCAATACGCTCAGGGCGGAAAAGATCTGTATTGTATTCCAGGCAAAGCACCAGGCTTTCACCATTATCATGAAAATCAAAAGACAAATCCAGCTTGCTAATCGCTACATTGGCGGTATGCGCTTCCAGCTCAAGGCCTGTTTCTTCCTGTACTGCGGCTACCCTTTGAACAGCCTGCGCCAGTGATACCATTACATCGAACAAGGGGGAGCGGCTCAGATCCCTTGGCAGTTCCAGCTCGCCTATCAACTTATCAAAAGGATAATGCTGATATTCGTAAGCAGCAACCGTATGCTCCCGTACCTGTTGCAGCAAAGCGTCAAAAGCAGCAGTACCATCCAGCTGGGAACGTACCACCAGTGTGTTTACATAGAAACCAATCTGGTGTTCCAGCTGATGATGATCCCTGCCCGTAACCGGGAATCCTATGATGATATCTTCCTGCCCGGTATAGCGGTACAAGAGGGCTTTTACAGCAGCCAAGAGGGTAATGAACAGGCTGGCGCCGTGTTGCTGTCCCAGTTCCTTTATCGCTTTATACAATGTTGGTTCAATGATCTTCTTCTGCACGTTTCCATTGGAAGTCATGAAGGGGGGCCTGGGATAGTCCAGCGGCAGGTTCAGCACCGGCAGCGCTCCCTGCAACTGCGTACGCCAATAGTTACGTGCCTGATCTGCTTTGGGACCTTCCAGCTGCTTATGCTGCCATGCTGCATAATCTTTGTACTGTATATCGAGCGGAGCCAGCGTAGATGCTTTACCTGCAGCATAAGCTTTGTACATCGCCATGATCTCTTCCAGCATAACCGATATAGACCATCCGTCAAAAATGATATGGTGCATTATGAAGAGGAACACATACTGCTGCTCATCAAACTGTATCAACTGTGCTTTCAGCAAAGGCCCCTGCTGCAGGTCAAAGGAGGTATGGGCAGCCGCATGGGCATACTCCACCGCTTCCTGGCGCGACATCCCTCTCTTGTCAATAAACGCTATGCCGAAGGGATAGGCGTCCATTGCATGCACAAACTGCCGCGGCTCCCCATCCACCTGTGCAAAGGTGGTGCGCAATATTTCATGCCGCGTTACCAGGCTCATAAACGCCTGTTCAAATGCGTGCCTGTTCAGGTCTCCTTTCAGTATATATACTTCCGGGATAATGTAGGATATTTGGTTTTCTTCGAACTGGTCCAGCACCCACAGGCGTTTTTGTCCATGCGATAGCGCATAATGCGGCTGCGGCGCCAGGGCCACCAGCACGTCCTGCTGCTCACTGGTAGCTGTAATGGCAGCTGCCAGCGTTGCAACAGTAGGGTGCTCAAAAATGCGCTTTAATGGAACATCCAGTCCCAACGCGCGGGCTATGCGGAATACTACCTTGGTAGCGTTTAAAGAGTTACCTCCTATTTCAAAGAAATGATCGTTTATACCTACCTGGCTACGGCCTAGTACTTCTTCCCATATCTCCACCAGCGCGCTTTCCATCTCATTACGGGGGGCTACATAGCCACCGGAGGGGGGAAGCGCCTGTACAGGATCCGGCAATGCCTTCCGGTCTATCTTACCGTTCGCATTCACCGGAAATGCATCCAGCGTAATGAAGTAAGCGGGCATCATGTACTCAGGGAGCCGGTCCCTGATGAAGCCTCTTAGCTGCGCCAGGTCGGGGTTTTCAGCTGCTGTAAAATAAGCGGCCAGGTATTTATCGCCATTCGCATCTTCTCCCGGCAATACCAGCGCCTCTCCTACTCCTTTGTATTGTTTGATCACATTTTCTATTTCTCCCGGCTCTATGCGGAAGCCCCTGATCTTCACCTGGAAATCGCTTCTTCCTAAATACTCAATATTCCCATCCGGCAGCCAGCGGGCTACGTCGCCTGTCTTATACAGTTTTTCGCCGGGCCAGAAGGGATGATCAATAAACCTTTCGGCAGTAAGCGATGGTTTGTTCAGGTAACCTTTGGCCAGGCCCACGCCTCCTATATACAGCTCACCGGGTATACCAATGGCCTGCAGGTGCAATTGCTGATCCAGCACATACAGCTGGATATTATCGATCGGTTTCCCGATAGGCACTACCGTATCTCCGGCCTGCGTGGTATAATAACTAACATCTACCGAAGCTTCTGTAGGCCCATACAGGTTATTCAGCTGGCAATGCAGCAAGGCGTGATGTTGCCTCACATGCTCCGGCTTCAGCGCTTCGCCGCTGCAATGGATATGCTTCAGAGAATGCAGGCGGGCCGCCTTTCCGGCATCCAGCGCCTGCAGGAAGACCCCGAACATGCCGGGCACAAAATGAATATGGGTAATACCCCGCTGCTCAATGGTATCTACCAGCAGGGCTGGGTCATAGATCACGTCTTTGGAGCAGGCTACCAGCGTACCGCCGTAACACAGCGGCATAAAGAACTCCCATACAGATACATCAAACACATATGGTGTTTTCTGCAACACCACATCATCAGTGGTAAAGTGGTACTGGCGCTGCATCCAGTGTACCCGGTTCACCACTCCCTGGTGCGCCAGCATGGCGCCTTTAGGCTGACCGGTAGAGCCGGAGGTATAAATGATATAAGCCAGTTGCTGTACATCATTGCATTTACCGGGGTTGGTATGACCCCAGCTTTCCAGTGCAGGCAGCAAAGCTCCGATCAGTTCATCTGTTATAATAACTTTCGCCTGGGTATCCTGTAAAATATATTGTTTCCTGTCTTCAGGATAAGCGGGATCAATCGGCACATAAGCAGCGCCTGCCTTCAGTACTGCCATGATGGCAACGGTCATCCATTCTGAGCGTTCCATCATCAGTGCTACCAGGTCATCAGGCTGCAGCTGGTAATGTGCATCCAGGTAATGCGCCAGCTGGTTTGCCTTTTCATTTAACTGGCGGTAAGTGAGTGTGCGGTCTTCAAATACAATGGCTGTTTTATCCGGTTGCGCTAAGACCTGCGCTTCAAAGAGGTCTGTTAATGTCTGGTCGTGCGGATAAGGCACTTCTGTATCATTGAAGTCGACCAGCAGCTGTTCTTTCTCTGTTGCCGACAGGTACTCCAGTTTGTTGAGCGGGAGATGCGGAGCCTGCGTTACCGCCGCTACCAGCGCCTGCAGATGGCCTATCAGGCGTTCTATACGTTCAGGGCTAAACAGGTCGGTATTATACTGCACAAACCCATGCAGCTGTTCTTCATGTTCACTGAAATTAAATAAGAGGTCAAACTTGCTGGCGGGTGCATCTGCCACTAAGGGCGTCACCGCTATGCCAGCTACCGCCCTGGCGCTGATGGTATTCAGGCTGATATTCTGCAAGGCCACCATTACATCAAACAGGGGACTGCGGCTCAGGTCTCTTTCCAGGGCCAGCTCGTCTACCAGCAGATCAAAGGGATAATACTGGTGCGTGTATGCATTGACAGTAGTTGTTTTTACCTGTTGCAGCAGCCCGGAAAAATCGTCAGCTGCTCCTATCCTTGCTCTCAGGGCCAGTGTATTAACGAAAAACCCGATCTGGTTTTCCAGCTCTTCCCGCTCACGGCCGCTTACCGGCGTTCCTATCACCATATCTGCCTGCCCGGTATAACGATATAGCAAAGTATATACTGCCGACAGCAATACCATGTACAAACTGGCTTCATGTTTATCTGCCAGTGCTTTCAATTCGCTTGTCAGCTGAGCGCTCCATGCAAAACGGATATGATCGCCTGCATATGTTTTCCGGGCAGGCCGGGGCTTGTCTGCAGGTAGTTCCAACACCGGCGGAGTATCCGCAAATTGTTCCAGCCAATAACGGCGGGCAGCTTCCATCTCCTCATTGCCCTGCAGGTTTTGCTGCCAGGCTGCATAATCCTTGTATTGAATGCTTAGCGGCGCCAGAGGGTTCTCTGCCTGCCTGCTATAAGCATTATAAAGTGTGATCAATTCACTGATCAATACTTCCATAGACCAGCCATCAGAAATAATATGATGCATGGTATATACAAACACATATTCGTCGCTGTCTGCCTGCAAGAGGCTCGCCCTGAACAAGGGGCCACGGACCAGGTCAAAAGGCGTAGCGGTATCTTGTTGTATACGTTGTTGCAACCTTTCTTCGCGGGAAGGCAGTGGCTGCAGGTTTTCATACTGCAGGCTAAATCCCGCCTCCGGCATGCTTAGTATACGCTGCCTGGGCGATCCCTCTACCGTAACAAATACGGTTCTCAGGCTTTCATGCCGTTCCACCAGCGTATCCAGTGCAGCGGCAAATGCAGCGCGGTTCAGTACGCCTTTCAGTGCTACCGCGGTTGACATATTATAAGCCACCTGCTCCTGCTCCAGTTTATCAAGCACCCATAAACGCTGTTGTGCATGCGACAATGCGTAATCCTCCTGCAAGGGCAGCGGGGTAATGCTTTCATAAGTTTTTTGGCGACCAGCCGCTACTACCACTGACAGTTTTGCTACAGTAGGATTGGAAAAAATGTCCGCGATCTTCAGGGATACATCCAGGGCCTTGTAGATCCTGGATATTACCTGCATCGCTTTCAGTGAAGTACCGCCAATACTGAAGAAAGATACCTTACGGCCTACGCGCTTCAATCCCAACACCTCACGGTAAATGGCCTCCAGCGCAGCTTCCAGCTCTCCCTGCGGCGCTTCATAGTCTTCGTCGCTGATCACCATATTATCCGGCAGGGGTAATGCCTTTTTATCCACCTTTCCGTTGAGGGTAAGCGGAAATTCTTCCATGGCGATAAAATAGGAAGGGATCAGGTTTTCATTCAGGTTTGTCTGTAAAGAGGCGCGCAGCTCAGCGGTGCTTACCTCCTTGCCTATATAGTAGCAGATCAGTTCCAGCTGGCTGTCACGGTTCTTATGTGTAGTGATGAATGCTTCATTCACTCCTTCCTTTGCCAGCACAGCCTGTTTGATCTCGGCCAGCTCCACACGTATACCGTTGATCTTTACCTGATCGTCCAGGCGGCCCAGCACTTCCACACTGCGGTCCGCCAGGTAACGTCCCAGGTCACCGGTCTTATAAATAATATCTTTCTCCGTCAGCAGGGGGTTCTGTACAAACACTTTATTGGTGAGCGCTTCATTCTTAAAATACCCTTTGGTCATAAAGGGTGTTTTAATATAGATCTCACCGATCTCGCCGATGCGGCACAGCTTACCGGCGCTGTTGATAATGGCAATGAATGCGCCTTCTATGGGCTTGCCCACATGCAGGGCCTGTGCAGGATCTTCGGGCACGCCTTTTACGCGGTGAAAGGTTTTGGCCAGGGTAGTTTCTGATGTACCATAGAGGTTCACGATCTCCGTATGCTTGCCTGCTACTTTCTGCCAGTTCTGCACATCGCGGCCATACAGTATTTCACCTGCCATCAGCACATGCTTTAATGCAGGGAAATAGGTTTGCTGCTTCGAAGCAGCGCTGATTTCCTTGATCAGCAAGCGGAACAGGGAGGGCACGCAATGGATTAGCTGTACCTGTGCCTGTTCGATCCATTCCACCAGCTTAACAATATTGGAACGGTAGCCCGCCGGCGGTATGCATAAGGTACCGCCACTGGTCAGGGGCACAAAAATATCCCTTAAAGAAGCATCAAAGGTGGTTTGTGTGAGCTGGCTTACACGGATGTTATGATCAATATTAAATTCCTTACGTTCCCATGCGATAAAATGATGGAGGCTTTTATGTATGCCCAGGAAAGCTTTGGCTTCACCGGTAGAACCAGAGGTATAGAATATATAACAGCTGTCTTCCGGCAGTATCCTGGCGTCAGGGTTCTTGTTGGAGATATTCCCATCCGGCAGGGCGGTTCCGGTTCCGTAGTTCAGGCATTCGCATAAAGCTCCCTTTTCATCCAGCACCAGCACATAGCTTACAGAGAGTGCGAGCTTGCTGATCAACGCGCACACTTCTTCTTTCAGTACAGTGGTGGTGAGGATGAATTGACATTCCGTCTGACCAAATATCTGTGCAATACGCTTTTCCGTAAAGGCCAGGTCTACCGGCAGGTAGATGCCGCCGGCCTTCAGCACGGCCAACAGGGAAGTGACCAGGTTAACAGATGAAGGTATAATTACAGATACAATAGCATCATGCGTTACGCCGATAGCGTCCATGGCCCAGGCCAGCTTGTTGCAGCGCTCATTCAGCACCTGGTAGTTAACCTGCTGTCCCTCTTCCTCAATGGCGATCTTGTCCGGAAAGGTGTGCACTATTTTTTCGAACTCGGCGATCAATATTTGGTTCATGGGTATTGATTTAATAAACGTAAGTATTATCCAGGGGCCAGCATTTGTAGTCGTTCTGCCAGATGCGGCTCAGGTCTTTTTCCAGCAGGGAGAAGATGCTGTTATCTCTTTCCATGGTTTTGCGCACCAGCACTTTCTCGCGGTGAAAATCCTTTACTTTCTCATCAAAAGGGAGATTACCAAAATCATAGAAACGTACAGCGCCATCCACATCCCTCACGCCTACTACTTTTCCCTTATTGTACACACTGGGCGACCAGGGGATATCCAGTATACCGCCTTCAATAGCTTTGATAGCGCCCTTTGCAACGGAGCCGTTGCCCAGCTCTATCACCGCATTCATGATCTGGTTCACTTCTGTGCGGATCAGGTTTTTCTCGATCTTCAGCCGTTCCTGGTTTACCATGCTGTGATGTGCGGCCAGCGCTCCTTTCTTGCTCTGCTTCACGGCTTTGGCATTATCATAACGATCCGGGATGCGAATAGCTTCTACAGCGGTTTTCACCATTACTTTGGTTGCCCCTGCCAGTGTAGCAGTAATGCTGGAATTGAAGATCAGGTCTTCCGCCTTGCTATAGTCTGAAGGAAACGCTGCCATGAATTGATGATACACGGTGGTTACGCGCACATCCATGAACCCAAAGCGCTGGAGGTAAGCATTGGTCAGTTCTTCTATCACGCGGATAGCCGCAATATCCTGTGCACGGTTGCCCTGCTCTGCATAACCAACGGTAATGCTCTTTACTCCCTGCTGTGCGGTCAGCAAAGCCTGGATGATATTCACGGAAATGGCCAGGGATGGCTCTATCAGCGTAGCGGTGAGCGTACCGAAATATTCCCGGTTGATGCTAACCTCGTGCTGCTCTCCGTAATAAGCGGAAAGACGGTCAATGAATTGCCAGTTGCGCAGCGATTCCACCGGGCTGGTCAACTTGTCATAAGGCAGGCAGTAGCAGATACATCCGCCTTCTACCGCGGTGATACCTGCCGCCAGTGCGATCTCGTAAGTAAAGCGGTGATCGGGGCCGCCACCTCTCAGCTGGAAAGGTCTTTTCAGTGAGGTGATCAGGCGGCGCACTTCTTTCACACCATATACGGGGATGGGAAAGCCGTTCAGCTGCGATTGTTTTCTTTCCAGGCTTAGCTCTTTGCCCAATGCTGCCTTATCATACATCCGTGAACGTGAGGCAGCATCCAGCTGTACGGAGCTCACGTCGCTTCCTTCTGCTTCCAGGTGCTGCAAAAGACTGATCTGCTGTTCAATATCCGCTACACCTGTACGGGGCTGGAACAGAGGTTGCTTACCTGCCACCTTATTGCTCCAAAGCAGGTTGTCGAGATTATATTGTTTGTTGGCGTTGCGATAAGTATCGGTCAGCACTTCCTGGCCGGTATGCCATTCCTTTAGTACTTCCTTACGATGCCTGTGCAGCTCTTCACTGGTCCACTGGCGATCGATGATCTCGTCTACAGATAAGGCAGGCGCCAGTTTCGGGCGACGCCCGTTCTTCCGGTAATTGCCTTCCCTTTTAGGGATACTGTGCAGGTGAATATCCCGGTTGATCTCGTTCGCCACCTGTGAGAAAGGGATGGGCTTGGGGTACACGTTCGTGAATCCCATCCCCAGGTATTTCTTTTTGATCTGGAAATCCGACTCACTCACGGCCAGGCTGCCGCCCAGGTACCAGAGCTTCGTGCTGTCATCTGTTAGCTGATACTGCGCCAGCAGCTGCGGAAAGTCCTGCAGGTACAGCTCCGCATGCCCGTTCTTGTTGGAGATCATGATGATGTCGAAATCGGGTGCATGCTCAAAGAAGGCCGACAGCGGATTACGGATGCCCAGGCTTTTTACGAAGAAGCCTGCATCTTTAAAGCCCAGCTCCAGCAGGCCTATTCCTACAGAATGCGCATCATCACCGATGCCGCCTATTAATATTCTATACTGATAATGCATGATACAGGTTTTTAGTGGATACACTTTCGTAAGACTGGTTATAACAGTAGTCTACCGTTTTCTGCGCCAGCAGCTCAAAGGCGTCAATGAAGGGGATCGACAGGCCGCCTTTGATCACCAGGGGCACTTCAGAGCAGGCGCCCACCACTACTTCCGCCCCTTTCTCCGCCAGGATCGGTACCTGGCAACAGAACAGCTGCTTTACTTCTTCGGTGAGCACACCGGATTTGATACCGCCTTCCATATAGATAGGCCGCATAAAATATTCTTCCTGTTCAGTGTCGTTCAGGGTGATCACTTCGTAGCCCAGCGGTTCCAGATGATGATGATAGATGTGCGATTTCAGCAGACCGGTAGAACCGATGAGGCCTATTTTCTTTTTGCCGCTGTAGGCAGGGTTAGTGGTCAGCTCTTCCAGCACGAGGTCTACCGCGCTCAGGATCTTTCCATTGAATTGTCCTTCCAGCTGATCACAATAGTAATGGGCTGTCATACAGGCCAGTACTGCTACATCCACATTGCTGCTGTTAAAGATGCGGATAGAGCGTTGTAGCTCGGGCAGAGGCGATGTTTCCTTATATACAATAGCGCGGGTCCTGTCGGGGATATCGCTGTTGCTATGAACAATGATATCAAGATATTCCTGGTCTTTCTCTGCATAGGAAAGCTCCGTGATCCTGTTAAACAACCACACGCCTGCATGGGACCCCATCCCGCCGATAATGCCTAATTTTTTCTTGGATGATATTTTATACTTCATGGTACATCGTATTAGTGATCAATGGTAATTCGTGACTGGCAGCTGAAAAATCCGGCATGTCAAATACATCCAGGAAGATGTTGAAGGTGAGCACCACGATCAGCAGGTCGCTGTCAAAAGGCAGGTTCAGCTTAAAATCGTCCTTGCGATAGATCTTCTTCAGCCGTTCTATGGTATCGGGATTAAAGTATCCCTGCCGTTTGATCCGGTCGTAGGAGAGCATGTCGTTGATCCATTCGATATTGTTTCTCAGCAGGTGGGGACTTCCCGGGGCAACAAATCCCTGTTTCTGGCGGGTGAAGATCTCGGTGGGCAGATATTTCTTTGCCACTTCCTTGAGAATATACTTCTCTACCAGGTTCTTTAACTTGATCTCCGGCGGAACGTTCTTCACAAATGCAGCCAGGTTCACATCCAGGAAAGGATAGCGGCCTTCAATAGAATTGGCGTATGCTACACGGTCGCCATGATCTGCGATCAGGTGGTCAGAGAGCCGCAGCTTCATATCCAGGTAGGAGCGCTTGTGAAAAGGATGCCGGTTGTACAGTTTCCGTTTATCTATGGGTAGCCGCTCCAGGCAATCGATCCCGCGGAAATTTTCATTGACAGTGTCTGAATACAGCGCCTGCACCGTTTCCCTGAATGACACATGGCGCTTCTCATACATGAAATTCGGATCTCCCCAGAGCTGTTCGTTCATCTGGTCTTCCAGCAGGTCTTCCAGGTCTTTTTCATATTGCTGCGCACTGCGCTGTACATCGAAGCGGTAGCCAACGTATCCGCCGAGCAGCTCATCAGAGCCTTCTCCTGACAGGATCACCTTCACACCCTGCTGCTGTACCTGCGCTGACAAGGCCAGTGAGCAGGTATTATAAGACTCTTTCAGGGGCCCTTCTGCATAGAAGACGGCATCCCGCAAACGCTGCTCAATCTCCGGCCAGTCAAAAGCGATCTCCGTATGCCGCGAGCCCACATGGCGGGCCATCATCTGCTGGTATTTCCTTTCGTCTATCTCCCGGTGATCCAGTGAAGGGAAGCCAATGGAAAAAGACTGGTAGCTTACATCAGGGTTCAGTCGCTTCATCATCGCCGCGATCAGGGATGAATCCAGTCCGCCGCTCAGGTAAAAGCCCACCGGTACATCTGCATTCAGGCGGTAGCGGATAGATTTCAACAGGATCTCTTCCAGCTCCTCGATATAAGAAGATTCAGACCGCTTGCCATAGTCGTGACCTTCAGGATGATAATCCAGGTCCCAGTATTCGTGCGTGCTAATCCTGCCATCTTTCACCTGGAGGAAATGCCCCGGCTTGAGGCTGCGGATATTTTTGAATAAAGTGTTCGGGCTTACCGGACCAGGAAACGCAAATACCTGGTCCAACCCGGTAATATCTACTTCTTTCTTTACTGCAGGATGGCGGAGGAGAGATTTAATCTCAGAGCCGAAGATCAGCACATCGTCTGCAATGGTGTAGAACAGCGGACAAATGCCAAATTGATCTCTTGCCAGTAAGAGGCTGTTGGTCCTGGCATCTGAAACAGCGATGGCAAACTGTCCCTGCAGGCGTTCAATAAAAGCGGCGCCATGCTCCAGGTAACCATGCAGCACTACTTCCACATCACAATTGGTGCTGAAGCGATACCCTTTCTGCTGCAGTTCGTGGCGTAGCTCTTTGTAATTGTAGATCTCCCCATTGCAGATCATCCTTACCTGCTGGTCGTCTGTGAAATAGGGCTGATGACCATGTGCCAGGTCAATGATGCTCAGGCGACGGAAGCCGAAACCGGTATTCCCCTCAATAAAGCAGGAGGCCTCATCAGGGCCGCGATGCCGGATGGCATCCGCCATTGACGTTAATACTTCCTTTTCAATGATGTACTTTGATCTGATATCAAAAATCCCGGTGATACCGCACATATTGTTAACTATTAATGATGAATGATGTAATCAGGGAGCCATGGATACCACGGTCTGGCGCTCTCCAGTGTAGGATTTTCTGCCATGCGCCACCAGCATATTATCCAGCACCACAAAATCTCCTTTCACCCAGGGACGGCTAACAGCGACACCATTGATGGTATTGATCACCGTACGGATCATCTCTTCACTGATCTTGGTACCATCGCCAAAACAGGCGTATAAAGGCAGTTCTTCTTCGTTAAAATCCGCCAGCAGCATGAGTGTTTCATATACGTCCTTCCTGAAATGGGAAGGATGGAACTGGTCTGCCTGGTTAAACCATACTTTTTCACCGGTGATGGGATGCAGGCGTGTAGCCGGCCGCGTATGCACCAGTTTGAGGCCGCCGTTATCTTTCCAGTGGTATTCTATTTCGATCTCATCGCAATGGCGCTCTACCACTTTACGATCGTCTGTTTCAAAAGTGTCCATCCAGGTAGGGCCGAGACCTTCGCCGGCATGCAGGTTCCGTACATAGCGGATCTTTTTGCTTTCAAACTCTTCCAGGATGGAAGGATCCATCACCTTTACGATCTCGCGGCTGTCTGCCAGCGGTGTTTCACCGCCCGTAGCAGCGGGGATGATGCTGCCGAAGAATAACCTGGAAGGCCATTTTACAGAGTAGGAAAGCTCGTTATGAAGGGTAATATCAAAAGCAGGATCATATTCGGTGGAGATATACACATGCCCTTTGAGGTTGCGGCGTGGATAGCTGCCATCCACATAGTTCCGGAATTTAGTGCCAATGGCGCCGGTTACGGATTCAAATTCCGGCACGGAATGAATGGCTACGCCCTGAACCAGGATGGCGCCTTTTTCCAGCAGTTTCTTTTCTATATAGGCTGTATTGCTTTTATACCAATCTATCATTACGGGAATAGGCGTATCCTGTTCAAAAGTGACGGTAAGCGGAAATTGCTGTTCATCTATCTGAACCACCGCTTCTTGCAACATGTTTTCTATCATAAAATCAGTTTTTATTGATGAATAATGAGCTTTACTTTACATGTTCTGCATGCTTTTCAGAAAGTCTTCCATTTCTGCGGCTGAGTCGCCGGAGGTTAAGAGCTCGATATCTGCCAGGCGTGCATCGGGTTCTGCGATCACGGTTTCCAGCAGATGAAGGAAGTTCTGGCCGATGCTTTCAATGGTGCTGTTTTCAAACAGGTCAGTATTATACTCTATCATTACGCGCACGCTTTCTCCCATGGTGAACTTAAAGGTGAGGTCTACCTTGCTGGTAAGATCGCCGGCCGCGTATTCCTGTATCACCAGTCCTTCCGGGGCCTGCTCCAGGGCGGGGCCCTCATCCGCCAGCTGCACCCACACATCTGTAAGCGGAGAACGGCTGCTGTCGTGCTCCTGGTCCAGCTGTTTCACCAGCTCGTCAAAGGGATATACCTGGTGCTCGAACCCTTCCAATACGGTTTGTTTCACCGCTGTAAGCAATTGTTTAAAAGAACCGTTCGTACTGAATTGTGTGCGCAGGGCCAGCATATTTACAAAGAGGCCCACCAGCGCTTCCGTATCCTTATGATGACGGCCGGCCACGGGAGAGCCGATCACCAGGTCTTCCTGCCCGGTGTAGCGGTTCAACAAGGCTTTTACAGCAGCCAGCAGCAGGATGAACAAGCTTACCGCTTCTTCTTTCGCCAGTGCCTGCAGGCTGGCAGACAGTGCGGGGTCGAGAGAAAAATCATATACGTTACCGTTGCTGGTCTTCACGGCAGGGCGCGGATGGTCTGTCGGGAAAAGCAGTACCGGCAGCTCTCCTGAGAATTTGCGGCCCCAGTATTGTTGATGCAGCTGCAGCTGTTCGCTATCCAGCTGTTTGTTCAGCCAGGCTGCATAGTCTTTGTATTGGATCCTCAGCGTAGGCAATGCAGCTGTAGCGCCTTTGCTGTAGGCTTCATACAGGCCGAAGATCTCTTTTACCAGTATACCTTCAGACCAGCCGTCGGAGATAATATGATGGGTATTGAAGAGGAACACAAATTCATTGGTGGAAAGCTGCAGCAGCTGCGCCATTATCAGGGGGCCATGTGCCAGATCAAAAGCAGTGGTCATAGCGGCTACGGCCAGCTCCTTTACCTTAGCATCCGCATCTTCTTCATGCCGAAGATCTGCCTGATGCAGCCGGAAGCCGATCGTATCATGCACCTGTTGCTTCAGCTCACCGTTCACACTGATGAAAGTGGTGCGCAGGCTCTCGTGACGCGCCACTACATCCTGCAGCGCTTTTTCGAGGATGGCGGCGTCTACCCTACCGTTGATCAGCAGCGCAGTAGGCATATTGTACAGGATCTGGCCTGTTTCAAACTGGTCCTGTATCCACAGGCGTTTTTGTGCATGTGTGGCATCATAGCAGGGCATCACCGGCACAACAGGAATGTCTTTATAAGCTGTATTTTCCGCGCCCGCAATAAAATCGGCCAGCTGGCCAATGCTGGGCCGCGAAAAAATATCGCTGATCTTTATCAGCACATTATATTGCTTATAGATCCTGGAGATGAGCATGATGGCTTTCAACGATGTGCCTCCGATCTTAAAGAAAGAAGCCTTGCGCCCTATCTTGTTCAGGCCCACGATCTCTTTCCACATGTCTTCCAGCGCACGTTCCATTTCATTGCTCACCGGTTCATAGTCATCGGCATCCAGCACCAACGCTTCCGGTTTGGGCAGCGCCCGTTTATCCACTTTGCCGTTCACCGTTAGCGGGAACGCTTTCATCTTCACAAAGTAGGCGGGGATCACGTTCTCATTCAGCTCGCCGGCTAATTGCGCACGCATCTCTCCGGGCTCCACACTTTCACCGATGTAATAACAGATCAGTTCATTTTGTTGCTCGTTGTTACGGTGCGCCAGCACAATGGCCTCCGTGACGCCCGCTATGGTCAGTACCGCTTCTTTTATTGCATTCAGCTCTACCCGGATGCCGCTTACCTTTACCTGTTCATCTGTCCTTCCCAGTATTTCAATGCTCCCATCCGGCCTGTATCTACCTATATCACCCGTCTTGTGCATCAGCTCCACTTTGTCTTTCACATGCGGATGTTGTACAAACACCTGGCGGGTCAATGCTTCGTCTTTATAATAGCCTTTGGTCATAAATGGCGTACGAATAAATACTTCCCCGGTCTTGCCTGGTTGGCACAGCATATCGCCGTTCATGACCAGGATAGCTGTATTGCTGATCGCTTTGCCTACATGCAATACCTGTGATGGGTCTTCCGGTATTTCGCTGATGCGGTGAAAGGTTTTCGCCAGCGTTGTTTCAGAGGTACCGTACATATTTACCAGCTCTACATGCCGGGCAGGAGTAGCATGCCATTGCTGCAGATCTTTTCCATACAAGGCTTCGCCTGCCATTAAAATATGCTTCAGCGTGGGAAGGCGAACCGCCGTGGGCGCTTCCTGGAGCAATGTTTTGGTCATCAGGCGTAACAGCGAGGGAACACAATGCACCAGGGTGAGCTGCGCATTTTCGATCCATTCCAGCAGGCGCAGCGCATTGGACCTTGTTTCCTGGGAAGGGATACAAAGCCTGGCTCCGGTGCTGAGTGGCAGCAGCATATCGCGCAGGGATGCATCAAAAGTGACCTGGGCCAGCTGGCTCACCCTGAAGGTCTCATCCACCTTAAACTCCTTCATTTCCCAGTGGATAAAATGACTGAGGCTATCGTGACAACCCAGGAATGCTTTGGCTTCCCCGGTAGAGCCGGAGGTATAGAATATATAGTTGCTATCTCCCGGTTCATTGATCAGCGCGGGGTTTTCATCGGTGAGCGACAGCATATTCAGTGGCATTTCTTTAAAAGCCTGCCGGTGGTACCAATATCCGGCACAAATGCCACTATCGCCCATTATTAACAGGTACTCCGGCTGAATACCCAGCTCCGTCACCAATGATTGTACGCTTGATTGCAGGGCTTTGCTGGTGATGATAATGCGGCTTTCTGTCTGTGTGAACATACGCAGCAGCTGCCTTTTGGGGAATACCAGGTCAACAGGCATGTAAACACCTCCCGACTTAAAGATCCCCAGCAATGAAGCGCTCAGCTGGATGCTGGCGGGCAGCACTACGCTTACCACACTGTCTGTTGTTACGCCTATATGACGTAAAAGGCCAGCCAGCCGGTTGCTCTGCCTGTTCAGCTCACGATAGGTGATCTGCCTTCCGTTCTCCTCCTCGATCGCTATCTGCGCCGGAAGGCGGGCTGCCTGTTGTTCAAATACGGTATGGATAATTCTTTTGTTCATGTTGTATAGTCTTTTGAGCGGTATGCGGTTAGTATTCATTACTGATGCTTTCACCTATCAGCGATGCCATCATATTCTCAGCAGCAGCTGGCTGCAGCTCACCGACAATGTCCCTTACAGGCCGGTTTGCTCCCTGGGCGGCAAGGCCTGCCAGCCGGATCAGCTCCTTTGCCATGCGATCCACCGTTGCTGCTTTAAAGAGGTCTGTATTATACTCTATCACCAGCGCTATGTTCTCTACCGATTCAGTGAACTTGAAAGAGAGGTCTACCTTGCTCAGATTATAGCCTGCATCATAAGGCTGTATGTGCAGCTGCCCGGTGTCTGCTGCATACAGCTGCTGGATCCAGGGGCTGTCACTATACTGTATCCATACATCGGCCAGCGGCAGGCGGCGTTCATCATGCGCCAGGTGCAATTCTTTTACCAGCAGGTCAAAGGGATACAGCTGGTGCTCGTATGCTCCCAATAAAGCTGCTTTCACTTTTTTCAACAGTTCACTGAAGCGTTCTTCCAGTTGCAGCGTTGTACGGATGGCCAGCAGATTTACGTATAGCCCTACCTGGTTGTCCAGGTCTTTATGCACCCTGCCTGCAATGGGAGATCCCACCACCAGGTCGTTCTGGCCGGAATAATGATACAGTAAGAGCTTGAGCACGGTGAGGAGCATCATATACATACTCACATCATTGGAGCGGGCTGCTTCGCGGATCATAGCAGTGAGGACTGTATCCATCTCGAAAACGGCTATGGCGCCACGGGTGCTCTTCACAGCAGGACGGGGAAAGTCAGTGGGCAGCTGTAACACCGGCAGCTCGCCTTCAAACTTGCCCAGCCAGTAGCGGCGGTGTGCCAGTATGGCTTCAGCAGATAAACGCTGCTCCAGCCAGGCGGCATAGTCTTTATACTGAACGGCCAACGCTGGCAGAACGGTTTCTTTACCGGATGTATATCCCTTGTAAAGATCCAGCAGCTCTTTCACCATCACCTGTATAGACCAGCCGTCTGAAATAATATGGTGCATGGTAACCAGGAGCACATGGGCTTTACCCGACAGCTGCAGCAGGGAGGCGCGCAGTAAGGGACCGGCGGCTAAATCAAAAGGAGCAGTTAACTTTTCCAGCGCAATTGCCTTCACGGCGGGATCAGCCGCTGCCTTATTCCCGGTATCCACTACTTCCAGGTTGAAAAGGCTATCTGCCGGCTCCTTTATTTTGCTCATCACTACACCGTCTACCATCATGAATACGGTGCGCAAGCTTTCATGCCTGGCGATCACCTGCCTGAAAGCCTTTTCCAGTGCAGGTACATCCAGCTCACCCTGCAGCAGGAAAGCGCCAGGAATATTATAAGCTGTTTTCTCTGCCTGGAACTGGTCCATGATCCAGAGCCGCTTTTGTGCATGCGTAAGCGGATAATAAGGCTGCGCATTTACGGGTAATATATCATCCGTTCCTTTCCGGCGGCCGGCGATCAGCGCAGTCAGCTGCGCAATGCTGGCGTTGGAAAAGATGTCGTTCACTTTTATCAGTACTGCATATTGCTTGTATATTTTGGAGATCAGCTGTATGGCCTTCAGTGAAGTGCCGCCGATCTTGAAGAAAGGCATATTGCGGCCGATACGGGTCATGCCAAGCAGCTCCTTCCACATTTCCTCCATCTCCTTTTCCAAAGGCCCTTCAGGCGCTTCATACGCGGCTTCATCCACCATCGCGCTTTCCGGTTTTGGCAATGCCTTTTTATCTATCTTCCCGTTCACCGTGAGTGGAAAGCGGTCCATTTTTATAAAGAAGGAAGGAATGAGGGAAGGGCTTAATTCTTCCTGCAAGGCCTGCCTGAGCATCTCTGCTTCCAGTTGCGGCGCAATGAAATAACAGAGCAGCTCATTCTCCATGCTGCTGCGTTGCTGCACCGTTACAACAGCATCCTGGACACCAGCAGTACCCAGCACTGTACGGGTAATTTCGTTTAAGCCCGCCCGTATGCCATTCACTTTCACCTGGTCATCTGTACGGCCCAGCACTTCCAGGTTACCGTCTGGCAGCAAGCGGCCCAGGTCCCCGGTGCGATGCAGCAGATCTTTAAAATCCACCAGCGGATTTTGCACAAACACTTCGTTGTTCAGCTGCTCGTTCTTATAATAACCCTTGGTCATAAAAGGCGTACGGATATACACCTCTCCTGTTTCTCCGGCGGCACAGGGTATGCCGTCATTGAGCACCAGCACAGCGGCATTGTCAATAGGCTGGCCTGCCGGGATCATTTGTGAAGAATCACTGCCAATATCACCTATACAGTAAAATGTTTTGGCCATCGTGGTTTCTGAGGTGCCGTACAGGTTGATGATGGTTGTATGGGAACCTGCCAATTCTCTCCAACGTTGAATATCTTTTACATACAGCGGTTCCCCGGCCATCAGCACATATTGCAGACAGGGAACGCGATTGCCTGCACTGCCCTGTTCCAACTCTTTGGTGATGAGCCGGAACAGGGATGGTACACAGTGCACCAGGTTGATACCTGCATTGGCGATCCAATCGACCAACTGTACCATATTACTTTTAGTAGCGGCCGCAGGGATATACAGCGTAGCGCCATAACTCAGCGGCAGGAAAATATCCCGCAGGGAAGCATCAAAGGTGAACTGCGAGAGCTGGCTTACGCGGAAGCTTTCATCAACGTTCAGGGTTTTTCCTTCCCAGTGAATAAAATGACTCAGGCTTTTATGACAGCCGAGGAAAGCTTTCGCTTCACCGGTAGAGCCGGAGGTATAGAAAATATAGTTGCCGTCCTCAGGCTCATTGATCAGTTTCGGGTTGTCTGCAGACAATACCGTATCGTCTAGCTGAACGGTTGTCCATGCGCCATTGACATGCTTATACAGCGACAGGCTGTTCGCTTCTCCCAGTACCAATACCGCAGGCAGCTGCATGCCCAGGGCTGACAATGTCTCCAGCACGGCTTCTTTCACCGTGATACTGGTGATCAGTATTTCCGGCACGCTGTGGGAGAACATCCCGGCCAGGCGTTTACGGGGAAATGTTGGATCTACCGGCAGATAAATCCCGCCAGCCTTAAAAATGGCCAACAAGGCGGTTACCAGGTGTATGCTGCCAGGCATCATGGCGGCGGCAATGCTGTCCCTGCCCAGTCCCCTGCTTCTCAGCAAATGAGCGATCCGGTTAGCGGATGTATTCAGTGCGCCATAGCTGATACTTTTATGCTCCTCACAGATGGCGGTCTTCTCTGGCAGCCTGGCTGCTACCTGCTCAAATACGGTATGGATGATCTTTTTATTCATGGGAATTCAGGTTTAGAAATCTTCGCTTAAAACAGTGGTGGCATGATCTATCTGTGTCCTGTCGCCGTTCATGAGCTGTTTTTTCATGGCCATGGGCGTGATCGCTGTATTGCTGATAACAATCTTCAGCAGCTGTTCCAGCTCTTCCGTCATTATTGTAATGGTAGCCGGTAAAAAGAGATCTTTATTATAGATGATGGAGAGCTCCAGCTCCTCACCTGCTGCAGCAAATAAGAAGGTGATATCATATTTGCTGTTGTTATCATCCGACTCAATATCGCGCAGGGTAAGGCCCGCGTAATTCTCGCCCATGGCATGCGCCAGCGGAAAGTGCTGGTATTGCACCATGATATCGAACAGTGGCGGCCTGCCTGTATTGGTGTCCAGTCGCAGATCTTCCACGATCTGGTTAAATGGGTACACGCCGTGTTCATATGCGGCGATAAAATAACTGCCTAAGGTGCGCAGCACGGTCTTAAAGGACTGGTGAATATTCAAACGGCTTCTGAAGGGGATCATGTTGGTATAAAACCCGATCTGGTTTTCCAGCTGTGTATGATCCCTTCCGCCCAGGGGAATGCCTATTACCATATCCTTGTCACCGGTACGTTTATACAGCAGGAGATTAATAAGGGTCAGCAACACGGCAAACACCGTTACGTCATTTTCTTTTGCGAGTTGCTGGATCCCGGCGCTCAATACGGCATTAAGCCGTATTGTTCTGACAGCGCCGTTATAGGTTTGAATAGCGGGACGGGGAAAATCGGTGGGCAGCTGCAGCACTGGGATGTTGCCATCGAACTGTTGCAGCCAGTATTGTTTGTGCTGGCGGAATGCTTCACCGGTGGCGTGCTTGTTCCTCCAGGCTGTATAGTCTTTATAATGAATGCTGAGCGGCGTTAATGGATCGGGCGCGCCCTGGACATTGGCTGCATACAGCGGGAACAGGTCTTTGATCAACACATCCAGCGACCAGCCATCTGATATAATGTGGTGCATGGTGAAGAACACTTTACAATGCAGATCGTCCAGCTGCAGCAGGGTAACACGCATCAGCGGGCCTTTCTCAAGGTCGAAGGACCAGGCGGATAATTCATCCGCCAGCATGGCTACCTGCTGCTGCGGTACCTCATCCTCTCTTACATCCAGGTACTCCACGGCGAAATCGAAGGTATCTGCCGCATGCACCAGCTGCCTGGGACTACCATCTGTATCGCGCATAAATGTGGTACGCAGTATTTCATGACGGGCTACCAGCTGGCTGAATGCTTTCCGGAAAGCAGCAATGTCCAGCGGCCCTTCCAGTATAGCCGATCCTGTTATATTGAAAGCGGTTTGGCCCGTCTCAAATTCATTCATCATCCATAACCTGCGTTGGGCCTGGCTTACTTCATAGTGTGGCTGTTCCGGCACCGCTAAGATCTCTTCTCTGCCCTTACGCCCTGCACCGTTTACAAAGGCGGCCTGGTCTTGTATGGTCTGGTATTTAAAGATCTCCGAGAGGGCCATATTGACATTAAACACCTCCTGGACCCGCGTGATCAGCCGCACGGCTTTCAGTGAATGGCCGCCGGATTCAAAAAAGCGCTTGCGGGTTCCTGCGTTGTTCTTTCCTAACACTTCCTGCCAGATCTGCAACAGTTTTGCTTCCGTATCATTGGCTGGAACCTGCTGTTCTTCCTGTTGTTGCAGTGCGTTCATGTCTGGCTCAGGCAATGCTTTCCGGTCGCGCTTTCCATTGGCGGTCATCGGCATTTTATCCAGCTGCATAAAAACAGCAGGCATCATATAAGCGGGCAGCACAGTGCTCATGTATTGCCGTAAGGCAGCGACATCAATGTTGTCTGTAACTGTGAAATAAGCGGCTAAAAAACGTTCCTTTGCGGCATCTTCCTTCACGACCACCAGGGCTTCTGCAATGCCTTCATATTGCAGCATAGTGGTCTCTATTTCTCCCAGCTCTATACGGAAGCCACGCACTTTTACCTGGTTATCGGTCCTGCCTTTGTGCTCCAGCATTCCACTGGCATGCCAGCGGGCAAGGTCGCCGGTTCTGTACAGGCGTTCTCCCGGTGTAAAAGGATTGTCAATGAAACGTTCTGCAGTCAGTGCTTCCTTATTCAGGTAACCGGCCGCCAGGCCTGCACCCGCCAGGTACATTTCGCCGGTTACACCAATGGGCACCGGATTCATCGAAGGATCCAGTATATATACCTGCGTATTGGTGATGGGGCGGCCTATCAGCATGCAGCTGTCGGCTGCATCCAGGCGGTACACGGTGCTGTATACGGTATCTTCCGTGGGGCCGTAGAGGTTAAACACCATGATACGTTCATAATCCAGCAGCGCTTTGAGATAAAAGGGGAAGGGCTCTCCGCATACATTCATCACATTCACGTTGGTGAAATCGGTGTTCTCCCTTACCATCACTTCCAGCACAGCCGGCACTACACTGAGCAGGATGTTTTTATCACGCGGCAGGTGCTGCTTTATTTCCAGCGCATTCTCCATGACGCGAATGGCTTTACCTGCACAGAGCGAATAGAATATTTCAAAAACGGAGATATCAAAACAATAAGAAGTAGCGGCATACACCAGGTCAACATCCCAGGGCGATAACGCTGTTTTACACCAGCTCACAAATGCCGTTACATTGCGGTGCCTTAATTTCACGCCCTTGGGCGCGCCGGTAGAGCCGGAGGTATAGATCACATACATTAAGTCATCAGGGCTGTTCACCACAGGTAGATTAGCGGTAGAGCATCCGGCCAGCTGGGTAGCATCATCCAGCAGGATCGCGGTAATATCTGCTCCCAGTAAGGAACGGTACTGCATGGTGGTGAGCACCACTTTCACGCCGCTGTCCTGCAACATGTATTGGATACGGCTTTCAGGATAAGCAGGATCCAGCGGTACATAGGCGGCGCCCGCTTTTAAGATGCCCAGCATGGCAGCAGGCAACAGCACATTTCTTTCCATCATCAATCCTACCAGGTGACCGGGCGCTATATTGTAGCGCGTACGTAGCAGGGAGGCTACCCCATTGGCCATCGCATTCAGGGCCGCATAGGTCAGCCGTTCAGTACCGGCGATCACTGCCAGCTGGTCAGGAGCAGTGGCCACCTGTGCTTCAAACAGCTCAGGAATGGTCTTATTTGCAGGATATTCACCCTGGGTATCGTTGAAGCTTATAAGTACCTGTTCTTTTTCTTCAGCGCTGAGTATGTTCAGGGCAGTTACGCGTTGGTTGCTGTCTTGTATGATGCTTTTCAGTATTTCTTCATAGCAACTGCAATAGCGTTCAACGGTAGCGGCATCAAACAGATCGGCATTATAGTCGCAAACCATGGACAAGCCGCCGTTCATCTCTGTTATATCGAAGCTCAGATCATAGGCGGCGGCCTGTTTGTGCACGGGTATAAAGCTGGATACTACACCCTGCATAACCGGTTCCTGCACCTTAGGATTGAAGTTGAAGAGCACTTCAATCACGGGAGAGCGGCTCAGGTCGCGGGCGGCATTCAGGTGCTCCAGTAAACGGGAGAAAGGATAATCCTGGTGCTTGTATGCTGCTAATAATGTTTGACGAATATTGGCCAGCTGCGACGTGAAAGTAGTAGCAGTTTCGATACAGCTCCTGACAGGCAGCAGGTTCAGACAAGGTCCGATGATGTAATCATTAAATGGACGTCCTCCAACCGGTATACCGATCACGATATCCTGCTGCATGGTGAGCCGGTGCAGCAATACACTGCAAGCAGCCAGCATGGTCATGACGGGCGTACATCCGTGGCTTCTTCCTATCTGCTTCAGTGCGTTCCAGTTTTGTTCCGGCACAAAGCGGGTAAGGGTTCCGCCACGATAGGTTTTCAGGGAAGGCCGGTTCCTGTCTGTCGGCAGTTCCATCGCCGGCTGCCCGTTCTCAAAGGCCTTCACCCAATACGTTTCCTGTTCTGTCATTTCAGGACGCTGCGCAAATGCGTCAAACAATTCCAGGTGCTCCCTGAACTGCATTGGCTGGGGCAATGCGGCGGCGTTGTTATTGCATATGGAGGTGTACAGCGTGGCTATCTCCTGCAGGATCAGGCTGAGGGACCAGCCATCTGCAATGATATGATGCAGGTTGATGATGATCTCAAATGAAGCGCGTTCAAGCTGCAATACATATACTCTTAGCAGCGGGCCGGTATGCAGATCAAAAGGTTGTAAACACTCCTCCTCTTTCCATGCTTTCACTGCTTCTGCTTGTCCGGCAGCAAGGGGAATCTCTGTAAAATCCACCCATTGCGGTGTGAGCGTTAATGAAGGCAGGATCTCCTGCATTGCGCCATCTTTGCTGATGATCGTCCTTAATGCTTCATGCCTGTTCACTACTTCCTGTACGGCACGGTCCAGCGCGGCTGCCTGCAGGTTGCCTTTTACCTGTAGAGCGGCAGAAATATGATAAGCTGCGGCGCCTAATGCATCCATCTGCGATAATGCCCATAACTGCTGCTGTGTACCTGTAAGGGGGAAGACCAGCGGCTGAGAACCTGCTTTCCGCGGCAGGAATTCGCCTTCCTGCATATCGCGGATACTGCTTTTCACCGCTTGTATAATAAAGTCGATATCTGCAGCTGTGTGTGCGGCAGAAAGGAAACAGGTGCGCCCTTCCCAGGTGTACACGCCTTTCTCAGCCAGGTGGTAGAAGAAGAGGTCCATGTTACCGGTGAAAGAGAAATAGAACAGCGAACCGAAATGACCTACTTTGATAGGCGCTTCATTGGCAATAAAGAAACTGTTCAGTTCCTGCACCAGTGCCGTGGTACGCCTGTTCAGCGTATCATACAAAGCCATGCCTTGTTTCCTGATCTCTTTGAGCAGTGCACGTGCGGCGGCTAAGGTTAAAGGATGTTTACAGAAAGTACCTGCAAAGAAAGTGGTGGCTACGGGAGGATAAGAATCATCACCATACTGCCACATGCCGCCATCCAGGCTATCCATAAAGGCGGCCTTACCCGCCACAACACCGATCGGCATACCGCCGCCTGCAATTTTACCGTAAGTGGCCAGGTCTGCTTTCACGCCAAACCATGCCTGTGCACCTCCGGGGTGTATGCGGAAGCCGGTGATCATTTCATCAAAGATGAGCGCGATGCCATGTTGTGAGGTGATCTCCCGCAGCTGTTTCAGGAAAGCGCCGGGTTGCAGATCCGGGTTACGGCTTTGTACCGGTTCAACCAATACGGCTGCCAGTGATCCGCCCATCTGTTGAATATGCGCCAGCGACGTGTCGTTTCCATACTCCAACACTATCAGGTCGTCCACCATATGTTGCAGCACGCCGGGTGCTGCGCTGATAGCAGGAGCTACTGCCAGCGGGTCTTCTGTTGCGCCCAGTGTTCCATCAAAATGTCCGTGATAGGAACCTTTAAATATGACTACTTTATCGCGGCCGGTAACGGTCCTGGCCAAACGTAATGCCGTCATCACCGCTTCCGTTCCTGAATTATGAAAACTGGCTCTTTCCGCGCCGGTCAGCTCTGTTACCAGCTGCGCTGCTTCTCCTGCCAGCGCCGTTTGCGGTCCCAGTTGCATGCCCTGCTGCAATTGAGCAGCAATAGCAGCGGTAATGAATGCTGGCCGGTGGCCGAACAGGTTTACACCAAATCCCATGGCGATGTCCACATACTCATTCCCGTCTATATCCCACAGTTTGCAACCTTCAGACGACTGGCCGATGATCGGGTATAACATTTCTTTCGTAGAAAAGCGGAAGCCTGCAGAAGCCCTGTTATCTGCCAATACGGGCCGGTAGCGCTGCGCAATAGCTTTGGAGCCGGGTGTTTTCTTATTATAGCGGCTGATCAGGGCATCCAGGTGCGCCTGCTGACGTGGGCTCAAACTGTTTACCTGGCTTTTGTTGGTTTCCCTCTTCGGGAAGATCGATACCGCCGGTTTAGCGGCGGCTGTTACTGTAGGCTGAACAGGGACAGCCGCTGGCTTAGTGGCAGCAGGAGCAGCTGCAACAGGAGCCGGAGCAGCTTGCAAAGTGCTTAGCTGCTGCTGCATCAGTTCCAGTTGCCTGAGGATGACCTGCTGTACATCCGGACGGGCAGTTGTATCTCCGTTGTTCGCAGGCATAGGCGCCTGATGGCTATTCAACTCAACCGGGTGGCCATTCAGTGCCGCACTAACTGCGGGAGCTACAGGCAACTGCTGATCTATATAAGCAGCCATCCGCTCCAAGGTATTGATCTCTTCAAACAGCTGGTTGATAGTAAAACGCAGCTTGTATTGCTTTTCAATTTTATGCACGATCTCCGCCATTAACAGGGAGTCGGCACCCATTTCTATAAAAGGTTGTTGTATGTTCAGGCTGCCGGGTTGCTCATGCAGTGCAGTGGCTACCAGCGATTTGAGATGATCGAGTATTTCCTGTTTCCTGTTGGTTGCAGGCTGGATTACAGGATGAGCAGAACCGTTGGTAGCGGGAGTTTCCATTGGTGCATTCGTTTTTTCTATCCAATATGTTTTTGACTGGAAGGGATAAGTGGGAAGATCTACCGGTGTACGGGAAGTATGATGCACGGCTTTCCAGTTAATGGCAGCACCATGCACATAAGCCTTGCCCAGGGCCTGCAACAAGGGTACAATAGTTTTCTCCCTGGGGCTTGCGGCAGACAGCATTAAAGCGTCCGTATCGGCAAAACCTTTGCATATAGCCAGCAGCTGAGGCGCCGGACCGGTTTCCAGCCACATGCCACAATCTTCCTGTTCCAGGCGTTTCACGCCTTTCTCAAATAATACAGTCTGAAGGATATGCTGCGTCCAGTAAGCAGGTGTTGCCAGGGTATCGTCCTCTACTTCACCGCTAAGGGTAGAAATGAAAGTAAGCTGTGGGCGATGGTATGTGATCCCTGCAGCGGCTTCGGCAAAAGCAGCGATCACCGGCTGCATCAAAGGAGAGTGAAAAGCGTGCGACACATTCAGCAGCTGGGTCTTAATACCCGTTTCGCTGAACTGTTCGCGCAACTGTGCGATCACTGCCGTACTACCCGCCACTACGCACAGCGCAGGTGCATTCACCGCGGCGATGCCTGCTGCTGCAGAAAAAGGAGCTACATAAGTACTAACCGTTGCAGCGGGTGCAAAGACCGTCATCATTTGTCCGTTGGCAGGCAGCTCCTGCATCAGCTTTGCACGCAGCGCCAGCAGCTTCAATCCATCTTCGAGGCTGAAGACACCGGCAATACAAGCGGCAGCATATTCTCCTACACTATGGCCCATCAGCACCTGCGGTGTGATGCCAAATGATTGCCAGAGCCTGGCCATGGCATATTCCACTGCAAAGATGGCCGGCTGTGTATACAGGGTCTGATCCAGCAGCGCCTTGCCTTTTTCCGGAGAGAAGAGCACGTCCAGCAGCGGCACTTCCAACTGTGCACGCAGCAGTGTATCACAGGCATCTATGCTTTCTTTGAAAACCGGGTAGGCATGGTATAATGCTTTCCCCATCTCCACATACTGCGACCCTTGCCCGGTGAACAGGAAAGCCGTTTTCTGTTGTTGATGGATATGAACAGCTGCATTGCCTGCGTTCAATTCACGTATGGCATTCGCCTTTGTATCTGCAGTGATAGCTAAACGATAAGGAAAATGTGAACGATGCACAGCAGCGGTATAGCATACTGCCTCCAGTGAATGCGAAGTATGTTGTAAAAATTGTTCGTATTGGTGGGCCAGCTCTCTCAATGCTTCCGGCGTTTTCGCGGAAAGCAATAACAGCTGGTGGCCTTTTTGTGCAGGAGGATTTGCTGTCATCTCCGGTGCAGCTTCCAATACCACATGACTGTTAGTACCGCCAAAACCGAATGAGCTTACGCCTGCCAACCTTTTTTTACCCTCCGGCATTGTCCATGCCGTACGTTCCAGCGGAATGCGCACCGGCGATCCATCCAGCAGGATCTTTGGGTTCAGGGATTGGAAATGCAGGAGAGGCGGAATTTCTCCATGCTGCAGCATCAACACGGTCTTTATCAGCCCGGCAATACCAGCTGCTGCTTCCAGGTGGCCTATATTGGTCTTTACAGCGCCCACCCACAATGGCGCTTCGCTACGCCCTGCTGTCAGCACGGTTTTCAGGGCGTTCATCTCTATCGGGTCGCCCAATGAGGTGCCGGTGCCATGTGCTTCCACATAGCTGATCTCCCCAGGCTGCACATCAGCATCCTGCAAGGCTTTGCGGATCACCGCCTGTTGCGCCATACCATTAGGCGCCGTAAGCCCGTTGCTGCGCCCATCCTGGTTCACCGCAGCGCCTCTAATTACAGCCAAGATGTTATCGCCTGCTGCAACAGCGTCTGACAGGCGTTTTAATATAACCACACCACAGCCCTCTCCCCTTACATAACCATCTGCTTTTTCATCGAAGGTTTTGCATTTTCCATCTGCCGCCAGCATATTGGCTGCGCTAAATACAGTGTGCAATTCAGGTCCCAATATCAAATTCACCCCACCAGCAATGGCGAGCTGACAATCATTCCTTCTCAGGCTGTTACAGGCTTCATACACTGCTACCAGCGAAGAAGAGCAGGCGGTATCGATGGCCATACTCGGCCCTTTGAGATCCAGGAAATAAGACAGGCGGTTAGCCGCAATAGAGAATGCACTACCCGTACCTGTATAAGCGCCCAGCGAGCCCGGATTGCCAAATTGCATACGTGCATAATCGTTACTACTCAGTCCAACGAATACGCCTGCTGCTGCACCGGAGAGATCATGGTCTGTTATACCTGCCTGCTCCAGGGCTTCCCAGCATACCTCCAGCAACAGGCGTTGCTGGGGATCCATATACACGGCTTCTTTAGATGAGATGCCAAAGAAAGCTGCATCAAATGTCCTTACTTCATCCAGGTAACCTGCCCAGGTGTTTGCATCGGGTTCAACGGGGGCCCACCATTCCTTCCTGTTGGCGGGTAATGGCGTGATAGCAGACTGCCCGTTCTGCAACAGCTTCCAATAAGCAGCAATTCCCTTTGCGCCGGGAAAGCGGCAGCCCATACCGATGACCGCAATGGGCTCATGCTGTATATTTATTTGTGTAAGTTTTTCTTCCTTAACAGGCATTGTGTCATTTGCCAGGAAAACAGACAGCGCCTGTATATTGGCAAAGTCCCAGGCAACGGTGGCATCGATCTTTCGCTGCAAAAGTTTTTCCAGCTGCTCTGCCAGCGCTACCGCCATCATGGAACTAAGCCCCATCTCTGCAAAGGAGCGTTGAGGATCGATACTTTCCGGCTGTAACTGCAACTGGGCAGCCAGGTAAGCGCGCAACCACTGTTCAATCGCTGCTGCGGAATATACTTGCGGCTGTGCCACGGCAGGCAACAAACTTTGCATCTTTTCACGATGAATGTTTTCCAGTCCTGCCACCAGCTCATCATACTGGCCGTCTTTGAAATGCTCCGCCAGCTGAAACCTTTTTAGTTTCCCGCTGGTGGTTTTTGGAATATTTTTTACCGGCACCACATAACGGGGCTGAATGCCCAGGTGCGTAGCGATCAGGGCTTTCAGGGATTGCGACAGCTCATAGAAATCTTCCAGGGATTTGCGGTACAGCACAAACAACACTAAGGCATCTGTCTGTGTTTCAGCATCCGGCACACCGCAGGCCACTATCTTACCGGTATCTATTTCATCGATCGCTTCTGCGATACGTTCCACATCGTGCGCATAAAAATTCAGTCCGCCGGAAAAGATCACATCTTTTGCGCGGCCCGTCACATATAGATGTCCGTTCAGCACAAAGCCCAGGTCCTGCGTGTTTAGCCAGCCGCTCTTCAATACCTGCTTTGTGGCGGCTTCATTATTATAATACCCGCTGGTAACCCCACCGCCTTTGATATGCACATAACCGATCACGCCTTCCTGCAGTTCAGCGCCTTTTTCATTGGCAATGCGAACGCAGCAATGGCTCACAGGCTTCCCGAGATCCGCAAACTCCACATGCTCTGCAGAAGCATCTACCAACACATGTTGTCCGGCGCCCAGGCATTTCCTCGACACACGAACACCCGACGCCGGTTGACCAGGCACGGGAAATGTAACCGCCAGGGTAGCTTCTGCCAGACCATATACGGTGTACATGGTTTCCTGTTTCAGTCCGTAAGGCGCCATCGCCGCCAGGAATTCGCGGCACAGCTCCATGGAAATGGGCTCTGCGCCATTCATGATCAGGCGTACGGTAGAAAGATCGATTCCTTCCACGCGGTTGCCGTTCAGCTGGCGCAATAAATGCTTATAACCAAAATTGGGAGAAGAGCTGACGGTGGCCTTGTAGGCAGACAGGCTCTGCAACCAGCGGGCCGGGTTGCGCACAAAAAGATCCACCGGCATAATACACTGCCGCATGTTCCCTATTAATGGCGTCAGGTGAAAACCGATCAATCCCATGTCATGGGTGAGTGGCATCCAGCTGAGGGTCGTGTCATTCTCAGATAAGGAAGCCGCTTCGATGATGGCCATCACATTGGTGAGCAGGTTGCGATGTGTGAGCACAACGCCTTTGGGCGAGCCGGTAGAACCGGAAGAAAACTGTATAAAGGCAATATCATCCAATGCAGGTTGATGCGGCTCACCGGCCGGGTGATCACAGGAGATGTTCTCGCTGATGAATACACGGTCAGATCCCGTGATCTTTTCTACCATCAGCTCGGGATCATCCTCCGCACGTTGAAAACCGGAGAAGGCCTGGCGGCAGGCCACCAGGAACGGATGGGAAAGTATATCCCATATGCGGCACAGCTTACGGCTGCTCTCTGCATTGTTTGCTACCGCCATCGGCACCGGTATCATACCGCCCATGATGGCGGCCCAGTATAATACCAGGAAGGTTTCATTATCGGCTACCGACAATACCATTTCATCTCCCCTTCGCATGCCCTGTTGCTGTAGGTATCCCAGGCAGGATAATGCGCGGGTGTATAACAAACCGTAGGAAACAAAGGAGGATTCATTACCTTTTATAAAAGTAATACCCTTGTCCCCCTCGTGCTTATGTGCGGCAAGCGCTTCCATAAGCGATGATGGAACCATTAATTTTTCCATAATTATGTGGTTAGGTTATCATGTGCAGCCTAACATGTTGCAACGTCATTTGTGAACACGTTACAGGCTATACGAGGATGATGCTACTCCAATCTGTAGTATTTCCCTTTTGATGGCCCAGCAGCGTAAGACCAATGCCTGGCAGGCCTTCCAGGATGTCTGCTTCCTTGTGCCAGAATTTTCCTTCCTTCATTTCGTCCCTAACAAGTGTGATAGTGTTGGCAATCCAGTAATTATATCCTTTCAATAGGTCTTCATGTTGAATTACTTCGTACAGCTTCCTGTACAGGACGGCCGTTCCGGCTGCGCCCCTGGCTAAAGTAGCGTTGCCTATCTCCGTGTGTTCCGCTGTAGTTCTCAGCAATGAGTTCAGGGCGATGATCTCTCCTACTGAGCGGTAATGTTCGTTGCCACAAAGAAGGCCGGCCCTGCAAAGCAGTAAGGCGTGACCGAGATCGCTGTTACTCCAGTCCAGGCTATTACCGTAGAACGCTACCATTTGGTGGTTATCGATCCGGTAAGGGAAAAAAGAACATTTATTTTCGTACTGATCTACCTGCTGTCTTAGTCTTATCAACCTGGCTGCCGCTTCGCTGAGAAAACCAGTAATGCACTCATTCTCAAAGCCTGCTGCCAGATCTGCCATCACCGTGAGCACGCCGCAGATGCCTTGCGCCAGTCCCATATCCGTCTGCAGCGGCTCGTCAGGCAGAAAAAAAAGGTCGTGGTCATGCATGAACAGCAACTGCCTTTTCACCGAGCATCCATATGTTTCCAGTAGTTGCCGTCGCTGTTCAAAGCCGGGTGGCAGCGCCAGGAGGTATTTCATCACACCTGCCCAACCTGTTAAATAACCCAGCTTACTGGTAATACCTTCAAAGAACGGGCTGGCTGCCAGCCGTTGGTTCCACTTGTCAAATCCAGCCGCCAGTACTGGCTGTAGCGCTGCTTCGGGTGCAGGATCGCTCATGATATGCGCCAGGCAGTTGAAGTGGAATGGGTAACGGCCTAGCTCCTGCGCGGGTTTTGTAATGTTTTCCAGGCCCTTGATAATATCGTGCAGGCAGTGGTCCCGTCTGAGCGCGTGTGCGGTATCTCCTGAGGATCTGAATAAATAATGATAGAACAATGCGTAGCCAACATCCGGCAACCCAAATCCTGATTCCTGTTGAAACTGTTTATCAATAGCCGTTACTACTTTTTCAAGCATATAGGTTTCCGGATCGTTGGGTCTTATCATCTTTATTCAAATATTAATGCTGGAGGACAATATCTGCTAACCACCTACGTTAAAGCCTGTCATCGTTGTTGGAAGCGTTGTAGGCAGCGTATTACAGGTCGGGAATTTTTTGCCTGTTCCGGCTTTATTTACTATTTTTAAGACGATTCTTTTATTCAGTGATAACCTGCCTGTAGTTTCAAGATCTTTTTTCATAAGACACAATTTTTTATTGGTGGGTGGTTCAAATCATATCTTGTTAATTCATAACAGTCCAAATATCGATAGCCTATGAAAGACCAAAAAATTAATTGTACCAAATCCGGCGATAATTACACAAAATTGCCGTTTGCCAAGTAAAACACAGACGCCTCGAATATGTTCAAAACTGCTTTAGCTAGCCCCATGGCGATCAGCAAAAAGAATCTATCTGACCTGGGAGCGCATGTACTGGTATGGATCCTATATTTCTTCTACGAGAACGGTATGCTGATGATCATTGCGCCGGCGGAAGTATCGCTCACATCCACACTGATCCTTTTCCTTCTCAATGCATTCGTCTTTTACGTAAACACCTATATCATCTTACCTAATACACTGGGAAAGAACAAACGGTGGCAGCTGGTGTTGCAAACCCTGCTGCTGGCAGTGGCTTATTTAGGCCTGAATTATGGCATCACCAGGTCGCTGGCGTTTTACAAGATCCACTCCATCTACAGTACAGATCCGCTTGAAGTCTTTGTCCTGCTCAGGGTCTTCCGCTTCCTCTATTTCATCTCCCTGAGCTATGCCTATTATTTGGCGGTCAACACTATCAGGACTGAACGAAGGTTGCGCAAACTGGATGAGATCCGGATAGAAGAGACCAAAAAGAAAGCCCACCTGGAAAAAGAGATCCTGAATACAGAGCTGAACTACCTCCGCTACCAGATCCATCCTCATTTCCTTTTCAATACACTTAGCTTTATCTACACACAGGTAAGAGAGCATTCCCAGGAGGCAGGCAAAAGCGTAATGCTCCTCTCCGACATCATGCGTTACGCACTCGATAACCACGATGAAGAAGGAAAGGTGAAGATAGAAAATGAGATCCGGCATATTCTCAATCTCATAGAAATACACCAACTTCGTTTCAACAACGAATTATTCGTTGATGTAAACATTTGTGACAACATAGAATACAAGTACAGAAGAATAGCGCCACTTTTATTGATCACCTTCGTGGAGAACGCTTTCAAGTACGGCGACCTCCAAGACCCGGAACATCCTTTAAAGATCCATATCTGCATGAACGATGGCCATTTTAAATTCTTCATACAAAATAAAAAAAAGCACACGCAACCGCTGATAGACTCAAGAGGCATTGGTTTAAGCAATATTAAAAAAAGATTAAGTTTAACCTACAACAGCGACCAATACCAACTAGATATTGAGGATGTTAGTACTTTATACACCGTTACCCTGAACCTAAATCTCTGATACTATGCTGAAATGTATTATTATTGACGACGAACAACACTCTATTGATTTATTGAAAAGCTATATTGAGAAGATATCTTTTCTACAACTGACCGGCACCTTTAACAACCCGTTGAATGCCCTTTCCAGCATAGATGTGGACATCATCTTTATCGACATCCAGATGCCGCAGCTGTCAGGACTGGATTTCATAAAGCTGGTAAAAGAAAAGACCAAGGTAATTGTGATCTCTGCCTTCAAAGAATATGCATTTGAAAGTTTTGAATATGCCGTACTTGATTATTTGCTGAAACCTGTGTCGTTTGACCGCTTACTTAAAGCAGTACAAAAAGCCATGAACCAGCTCGCATTTGCAGAAGAGGACGCTAAAGGCAGCGGCTCTCACAAGAATTATATTGTAGTGCGCGTAGATGCCAAGAACAAGCTGCAGAAAATAGAGCTGGAAGATATTCTCTACATAGAAGGCATGAAGAACTATGTCACCATTCACAAAGACCAGCAGAATATCACCACGCTGCTGAACATGAAAGACCTGGAAAGCAGCTTGCCTAAAGACCAGTTCATCCGCATACACAAATCATATATCATCTCTATTGATAAAATAAAGATCATCGAGGGGAACCAGGTGTTTCTCAATAATGTAAAAGAGAGTCTTACATTAAGTGAAACCTACAAAACCGCATTTTTTGATATCCTGAAACAGCGACTGATCGGCAATCAAAAAAACATTTGATAAAATAAGACAAGATGGGGTTGTCATTTTTTTCGCCACTCATTTTACGATGCCCTGCTAAGCCATTTGAGAAATCTGTTACAACACCTTTGCCAGCCGAGCTATTGAATGATACTGCGCTGATGGAAGCTATTCACCTGGCCTCTCCTGCACTGTACGAACAATGCCTGAAATACCAGTCCGGCAATATAACAGACCCGCGCAAACAGCAGAAGGTCACTAACGCCCTGATCAAATATTACAGCCGCATGCGCAGCCGGCCAACACCCTTCGGCCTTTTTTCCGGCTGCACGGTATTGCAATGGGGAGAAAAGGACCGCATTGCGCTGCTTACAGACAAATGGATCCGGCATGTCCGCTTTGATACCGACTTCCTCTGCAACCTGGTGCAGCTGCTGGAGGCGCTCCCGGAAGTGCGTCACCAGCTGTATTACCGTTTCAACTCCTCCCTGTACCAGGTAGGCAATGAATACAGGTACTATGAATATATACTGGATAACAACCAGCGTAAATACCAGGTCAGCTCCGTAGACGCTTCGCCGTTACTATCCGCCCTGGCGGATCAGTGTAAATGCTCCGCGATGCAATTCGACGTGCTTTGCGGCAGAGTAATGGAAATGGAAAGTGTCTCTCACGAGGAAGCGGCCGCCTATATAGATGAGATGATCGATTCACAGCTGCTCATCAGCAACCTGGGATTCCAGGGCGCCGGAGACGATTTCCTGGAACAGATCATCCGGGTATTACAACAGGTGCACCAGGGCACCGGCAGCGATATGGTACAACAATACCTTAGCGGGCTGCAGCAAATGCACGAGCAGCTGCTTCATGCACGTTGCGCGCCCTGCCTGCGCGGGGCGCTGGAACAGGCCACCCACAAGGTGGAAGCATTATCTATCCCCTTCCGTGCTGACCGCCTTTTCCAGATCGATTGTACATTGGAAAGCAATGAACAAACTATTGACCAGCAATGGCAGCCGCCCTTGCTGTCTGCATTGGAGGTATTGCAGATACTTTGCTCCGGCCACAGCTCCAGCAAATGGCTGAGCGATATAAAGGAAAAATTCAGGGCCAGGTATGAAACCGCGCCTGTTCCCTTGCCCTTCCTCGCAGATCCGGATATCGGGATCCTGTCAGATAAAACAAGCGGTATAACGGAGCTGGATGAACTGCAGCAACCCTCTTCTGTCAATGTTTCTGCGCTTGGCGGGGAAGAGCTGCCTTCCAGCGGGCAGCCGGTACAGCACCTGCTCATAAAAAAGCTGTTAGCCGCCTTTAAAACAGACGCTACTACCATTTTCATCACAGATCAAGAGATCGCCGGGCTGCGTGAAGAGATCAGCCTCCCTGCATTGCCTGATACCTTCTCCGTCATGTTCAGCTTCATCAATACACCCGGCGCCAATATGGTGATCGAGAGTGCAGGCGGCGCCACCGGTACTTCACTGGCCGGGCGCTTTGGATATACGGATGCGCATATACGGGAACTGCTGCAGTCCGTTCAAGCGTTTGAACAGGATAAACGGGCCGACAGTCTCATTGCCTCAGTAGTGCATCTGCCTGAAAGCAGAACAGGCAATATTATGCAGCATCCCGGTATCCGGCCATTCGAGATTCCTTACCTGGGGCTCTCTTCCCGTTGTCCTCATGAACAGCTGCCAGTGTCGGACCTTTATGTCTCCCTGCAGCATGAAGAGATGACCCTGTACTCAAAACAGCATGGAAAAAACGTGTTGCCCAGGATAGACAGCGCGCATAATTATGTGCATAACACGCTTCCTCTCTACCGCCTGCTGGGAGAATTGCAAGGAGAAGGAAAGCAAACGGGGCTCACCTTTGCATGGAACATCCGTTTGCCGGGTATTTATTTTTATCCCCGACTGCAGTATAAAGAGGTTATTCTTAGCCCGGCGCAATGGCATCTGCCCTCCGATACGTATCAAGGACTACTGGATGCACAACCGGCAGCGCGGCCGGCTGCCTTCCGGCAATTCGTTTCTCATTGGAAACTGCCGCGCTATTTTGTGCTGTCCAATGGCGATCAGGAATTACTGATAGATACGGAAGATGAGCAGCTTATACCAGCTTTTACAGGAGAGATAAAAGACAGCCAGCAGATCATCCTGAAAGAGTTCCTGTATACATCAGACAGTACGATCACTAAAGATATAAACGGCCGCCCTTATGTACATCAGCTGATCGGCATTGTAAAGAATGACGCGCCTGTTGCCCGGCCGGCGCTACAGCCAGACCATCATGCGCTTCCTGTCAGGCATTTTTCCATCGGATCGGAATGGTTGTACTTTAAGCTCTATGGCAATCATCATTACGCGAATGAAATACTGAAAAATATCATTGCACCTACGGTAGATCTTTTGACCGATGAAGGGCTCATCAGGGCCTGGTTCTTTATACGCTACGGCAACACCAAAGAACATCTGCGTGTTCGTTTCCGGCTGAGCAACACCCAACATACCGGGGAAGTGGTACAGCATATGAAAGCGGCGCTGGCGGATGCGGAAAGAGAACAGTACATCTGGAAAGTGCAGACAGATACCTATATACGGGAAATAGAGCGTTATGGCGCCAGCAGCATAGCGGCCGCTGAGCATTTCTTCTGTATGGACAGCAACTATGTGCTGGAGCTGCTACAGTATATTGCCGGGCATCCGCATCATCCTCCCCTACTGATGATCGCATTGAAAGATCTGGACCTGATCTTGCAGCAATTCTCTTTTACGCTGGCGGAGAAAACCAGCTTCACCGGCCATTACAGGGATGCTTTCAATAAGGAGTTCAGTCCCTGCAAAGAAGAAAAACAATTGTTTGCCCAATACTTCCGGGACCATCACTCCCTGATAGGCACCCTGCTGGACCCTTCGCTGGCGGCAGCAGCCTACCCGGAGCTATCAGCATTGATACAGGGGCACAGCGAGCGCCTGGCCGCCGCTGTTCAGGAGCTATTGCAAAGCAGGGATTCACATGCGCCCGGCATTCAGGCCCTTGTTGGCGATCTGCTGCATATGCATTTTAACAGGCTGTTCCATACTTCGCAGCGAAGGTATGAGATGATCGTTTACCATATCAGCCATAGTTATTACCGATCACTGGAAGCGAGGAGTAAGATGTTATAGGCGGTCTTCAACATAACGTCATTGCGGACAAGTGGGTCTTCATCCCCGTCACTACCAGGGTCTTCATCCCGTCATTGCGAGGAGCCGCAAAGCCTTAGAGCGCGGCACGACGAAGCAATCTTTTAACACAACCGCCGCTAAAGAGCAACTAAAAGATTGCTTCGGCCCGGCTCCGCACTGAGCCTGCGGGCCTCGCAATGACGCGAGTGGTGTAACCTTCCTTAACTGTTGGCAATAACTGCTGGCAATGACGGGGATGGGATATCCCGCAATGCGGAAGGGGATGGCCCCTCCCTTAATTCAAATGAAAATATGCCACCAGCCAACCCACCACCTCACTATAACTGTAAATTCCTTTTTCCTGCTTATTCGCCTTCAGGTACTGATCATACAACATACCGGAATAATCATCCAGGGGACCGCGGTAGGCCTTGTAAAAATCGATCATCGCTTTATAATCCGCTTTTACTCCGGGCACGGCCCTGCGCCAGATGTCTTTGGCCAGGGTGGTATCCCGGCGGGACAGCTGGCTGGTACTGTACAGGAACATTTCAAAATTGGCGGCGTAGCGGAAACGGGGGTCGCCGGTATTGTCGGCCACCAGGTATCCTATGAAATTGGCCGATTCCTCGGGGGCATAGCCCAATTGGTGGGCAATCTCGTGGCAGGTGGTAAAGGGCTGCATAAAAAGCGGGGTCGTGGTATTTACCTGGGCCTCATTAGTAAAGGGGTTGAGATAGCCGGTCACCCCCATATAGTTCAGCCATTTGCCAAAAAGGGCGGGCTTTACGCAGGGGCTTTGGTACCGGAGCGAGGGCCATTTGGTGGCAGCCTGCTCGTAGGCATGAACGGCCTTACTGAACAGCATGGCGCTGTCCCGATCGGGCGCCACCAGGCCGATGGTATCGCCCAGGGCGGCTTTCTGCGTGTTCACCTGCAGCAGCAGGGTATCGGCCAGTTTGTAAAGCTGGGCGGTATTATAAGACTTCACATCCAGGCCCATATCCGCCGACAAAGAGTGCCTCCGGTAGTTATAGCCCCACAGCAGCAGGAAGGCCAAGTATACGCCCAGCAAGGCTCCCAGCCCTTTTAGGAGCAGGGCGCCCGCCTCGATCCAGCGGCCCCTGATCATTTTATAACATAGTTTTAACAAAAAAACTATAGCGGTTATAATCCAGGCGGCATAAATTAGGTCTCCGACGCTAAAAGGCACCAGTCCCGTTACTCGCCTGAAGACAGCACTTATCGAAACATAAAACCTATGAAAGTAGAATGAAGCAAAGCCGTCACTTACCGCGAATAACAGATTCAACAGCAGCAGGCTGAGCACTGTTATGACTATACGAATCCCTGTCCTTTTAATCGTAGCTTTATGTTCCATAATGATCTATAACCGGTGACAACGATGACCGATGACATATTACTGTATGAGCTGTCTGCCACACTTACTACACAACTAGGAGTGAAAATAACAATTAATCACGCAGAAAGCGTACATGGTGGAGATATAAATAAAACCTATAAACTCTCTACCAATGAAGGTCCCTTTTTCCTGAAGCTGAATGATGCACGGCGCTACCCGGATATGTTCGCCAAGGAGTTCAGGGGGCTGGAGGCCCTGCGTAAAACGGCCGCCATCACCCTGCCCCAGCCCATCTGTTTCGGTGCAAAGAACGGACAGGCATTTCTGGTGACCACCTTTATGCAAAAGGGCGGCGCCGTACCTGATTTCTGGGAAGGCTTTGCAGCGGCCATCGGCAAAATGCATCAGCACACGCAACCTCATTTCGGTTTTAATGAATCTAACTATATCGGCTCTATTAAACAATATAATACGCCGTACAGCAGCTGGGCCGTATTCTATGCTTTTAACCGCCTGACGCCACTGGGCAGGCAGGCTTATGATAAGCACCTGATCGACAAAAGCGACCTCCAGCTGCTGGAAAAGTTGTGTAAACGGTTGCCCTCCATCTTTCCCGAAGAAAAGCCGGCCTTATTGCATGGAGACCTGTGGTCCGGCAATTTCATGGTAGGACCAGACGGACGCGCCTGCATTTACGACCCTGCCGTATATTACGGCCACCGCGAAATGGACCTGGCTATGACACGCCTCTTCGGCGGCTTTGACACCCGTTTTTATTATAGTTACCAGCACATGTATCCCCTGGCAAATGGGTGGCAGCAGCGTATTGGCATCTGCCAGCTGTATCCATTGCTGGTGCATGTGTTATTGTTTGGAGGGAGTTATATTGATAATGTGAAGGAGATTTTACGTGAGAACAGTTAGTTTGAGGTTTGAGGTTTGAGGTTTAAGGTTTGAAGTTCGTTAAAGGTTAAAGGTTGATGGATGAAATCTTACCTGACACTTGTTGCCAACCTCTAACATCTAACCAACCTCAAACTTCAAACCTCAAACTTTTTTATCTTTTAACCCCCTGCTCTTTCATGAATTGTATCATCCTGCTGAATTCTTCTTCCACCACCGGGAAATAGCGGTTCATATCGGCAGCGATCTCGGCGTACAGGGACGCAATTTTAGTGGCAGTGGCTTCCTGTTCATCTTTCAGCACATCTTCCATTTCCTGCATTTTATCGCTGACCCAGGTAAGGCCTACCATGGCGAAATTCGGTTTCAGTTTATGCACCTGGATCTTGAGGTTTTCCAGGTCTTTTTTATGTACAAAATTTTCCAGCTTGCGCACTTCGCCCCGTATGGTTTTAATGAAGATCTCGAACAGGTCGGCCGCATAGGCAATATTATTCTCGTACAAAGCGCGCAGGTACTTTGTATTCAGTTCTTCGTGGAACTCGTAACCATTAATGTCTTCTTCTTCCTCCATTGGTAACGCGGTTTCGTCTTCGTTCAGGTATTTGTTAAGGATCTGCAATAACTGATCCGGCGTATACGGTTTAGTCAGGATATCCGTGATGCCTATGTTCCGGGCCATGGTGGCGGTGCTCTCCATGGCTACGGCAGTGGTGGCCACGATAGGGGTGGCTACGTTGGGCAGTCGCTCATCGGCCCTGATCCTCTTTGTCAGCTCAAACCCATCCATTCCCGGTATGCGGATGTCCATCAAGATCAGCTCATATAGCCGGGAATCCAGGAAATACAGTGCATCCGGTGCGTTGGTGGCCAGCTGGCAATGAATATTATATTTCTCCAGCAGGCTGATAATATAGCGGAGGTTCATCGGGTTATCCTCAATGATCAGTACCCTGGCCCCGCCGAAATCTATCTGCCGGCGGCGCTTTTTCAGGATGCTCCCGGATACCACCGGCTTGTTGGTATCAATGAAAGGAAGGTTGAATGAAAAACAAGTCCGGTAACCAGGATGTTCCTCTATCAGGATATGGCCTCCCTGCCGCTCGACCAATTGCTTGACAATGGCCAGGCCTAAGCCTGTGCCGCCATAAATTTCGCGAATTTCTTTTTCTGCCTGCTTATAATTCTGAAAAACCAGCTCGAGTTTATCCTTCCGGATGCCGATACCGGTGTCGCATACCCTGAACCGCACCCAGAGTGTATTTTCCTGCCAGCTTTCCAGCTCTGCGCTGAGGGCGATCTCCCCTTCTTTCGTGAATTTGTCTGCATTTCCTAACAAATTCATGAGGATCTGGTTCAGTAGCAGGTCGTCTCCTACCAGGAGGTGCTCCAGGCGGGTATCTACCGAAGCCGATATTTTGATGGGCCGCTGGCCCATTTTCAACTCAAAAGTATGTTTCAGGGAATGAATCAGCTCTCCGAGGTTAAACTCCCGCTGGTTCACCTGCAGTTCGCCGGCTTCGATACGGGAGAGGTCCAGGATATCGGTAATAAGCCCCAGGAGGATCCCGGAAGTATGTTTCAGCGTCCTTACATATTCATCCTGCCGTTCGTCGAGGTTCGTTTCTTCCAGGAGATGGGTCATCCCGATGATGGCGTTGAGCGGGGTACGGATCTCATGGCTCATATTGGCCAGGAAATCCTTTTGGGCACGCTGGGCCTCTTCGGCTTCCTGCCGGGCCCGTTCCAGCTCCTGTTGAGGTACGCGGTTTTTAGTGACGTCCACCACCTGCCAGATGGCGCCACGGAAACGGCCTTTGTCTTGCAGGGGCATATAGCTCACCTCCCGGATATGCCCGTCTAAAAACAGGATCGGCCAGCCGAAAAAGGTCTTTTTCCGGCGGCGCAGTTCTTTCATTTTTTCTTCAAAGGCATCCGGCTCCCTGACAAAGGGCCGAAAAAATTCTATGACGGCCGCGAAAGGCTGGTTGACCACCTTGCAGGCGTCAGGCCCCATATCGAACGATCTGACAATCACATCATTAGCCCATATGAACTTGTGCTTGGGGTCCGTGACGAAGATACCGGCGTTAGAATTTTGCAACAATACTGATAGCGGGAGGGAAAAAACGTCCACCACATCCGATATTGGCATATTGGTGTTGACAGATGGCGTATTCCGGTGTCCCATTCTAACTTTGGCCTTCATGGTAGTAATTTCATGGAACGGGGTATGATCAAGGTTTTCATATTAATGCTTATACCCTCCGGGCTGCATTGATAATCAACAAATTTAGGAAATTTTTACATTTACAATAATTTAGTTACCTTTGCATCCCTCTAAAAGTGGAGGACTAATTTTATGAAACAAGCCTTAGTTCTTTCTTTATAAAAGTAAATAACTTTGCGCAAGTTCCATCGGACCATTGACATAAAATTTATTGACAGATGAAACCACTCCGTGAATTTGATATAGCCTTTGTAGGACTGAAGCCCGGAGTGCATACCTTTCAGTACCAAATTACGGATAGTTTTTTTGAAAATTACGGTCCGCAGGATTTCAGCAATACAAATGCAACGGTAAAGCTGCAATTAGACAAAAAGAGCAACTTTTTCCTGCTGAAATTCGAGATAGGTGGCACTGTTACTGTAATTTGCGATAGATGCGGCGCACCTTTTGAATTGCAGTTATGGGACGATTTTGACCAGGTAGTGAAACTGGTGGAAAATCCGGAAGAAATGGATAGTGATGAGGATCCGGAAGTTTCCTATATTTCGAAGACAGAATCCCACTTAAATGTGGCAGAATGGATATACGAATTCATCAACCTGAGCATTCCGATGCAGAAGATACACCCGGACGACGCCAACGGTAAGAGCGGTTGTGATCCCAAGGTGCTGGAAATGCTGGACAAGATGAACCAACAGGCGGGTGAGAAAAAGAACCCGATTTGGAAAGATCTGGACAAATTCAGAGAAAATTAATTAATAACGAGACAATTAAAAATTCAATACAATGCCAAATCCTAAACGCAGACATTCTCAGCAAAGATCAGCGAAGAGAAGAACGCATTACAAGGCAGTTGCAGACACTTTAAGCACTGATACTGCAACCGGCGAAGTGCATCTGAGACATCGTGCTCATTGGGTAGAGAACAAATTATACTACAAAGGTAAAGTAGTGCTGGAGAAACAAGCCGGCGCCGCTAAATAGGCCAGGTCATTTACTTTAAATGGCACCACTACGCTGAACGCTAAACGCTAAATGCTGAACGCTTGCTATACTTAAGCGTTTGGTATTTAGCCTTGGGCATTCAGCGTACTTATATACTACCCTTAAGACCAAATTAAAGTTACATGCGAATTGGGCTTGATATGATGGGAGGTGACTTTGCCCCCAGGAAGCTGTTAACGGAGTACAATTATTCCTGGCCTCTGCCCCAAAGAACGTGCACCTGGTGCTAATCGGTGATGAGCAGGCAGTAAAACCCCTGCTGGCAGATGCGCAGATAGACCCATTGACCTATACCATCGTTCACGCATCCCAGATCATTGGCATGCATGAGCACCCTACCAAAGCACTGAAAGAAAAACAGCAATCTTCCATTGCCATCGGCTTTCACCTTTTACAGAATGGTAAAATAGACGCCTTTATCAGCGCCGGCAACACAGGCGCCATGATGGTAGGCACTTTTTATTCCATCAAAGCGATAGAAGGCGTGCAAAGGCCCACTATCAGCACTCCCGTGCCCAGGCAGGACGGCACCTATGGCCTGCTGCTGGACGTGGGTATCAATGCTGACTGCAAGCCCGAGAACCTGGTACAGTTTGCCATATTAGGCTCCCTGTACGCCCAGCATATCCTTGGCCACAGCAAACCGGCCGTTGGACTGCTAAATATCGGCGAAGAGGAAGGTAAAGGCAACCTGCTGGCGCAAGCCACCTATCCCCTCCTGAAGGAACACCCGCAGATCAATTTTATCGGCAACGTGGAAGGAAGAGATATCTTCTCCACAAAAGCAGATGTGATTGTCTGTGAAGGATTTACCGGGAACGTTGTGCTGAAAATGGCAGAGTCCTTCCATGATATCGCGGTGAAACGCAAGATCAATGACAGCTACCTCGAGCAGTTTGACTTTGAAAGCTACGGAGGAACGCCGGTATTAGGGGTTTCCCACCCGGTGATCATCGGACATGGTATATCGAAAGGGATCGCGTTTAAGAATATGATATTGCTGGCGCAGCAGATGATAGAAAGTAAGTTACTGGACAAGATAAAAGAAAGCTTCAACGGAAAGGCATAAAGAGCGGCTAAACGAGCGATAAAATATTGAAAATCATTATAAAAGAGGGTATATCACTCAGATATGCCCTCTTTTCATTTTTATACCCCTCCCTCCTAATGCGTTAAAAACCAGTGCTTTACTAGTGCTTATTCACCTGAAACCCAGTACAGTTGCCGCTTTTCCTGGGGATATTTCCCATATATAAGCGGGTTGTATGCCAGATATAACCGGGATATAAGCCCCCTTTTTAGATAGCAGTTATCCTGCTTAAAACTAGTTTAGAAATAGCCGATATAGAGCAGAAAACCGGATGAATAATACCGGAAATACGATGTACCCGTTAGATCGCTAACGGGTTTTAGCTGGCAAACGCAAGGAAATGGCTTATTTAACTACCAGGGGAAGTTTCACATAAAAGGTAGTACCTACATTCAGCCGGGTGAGGAACCAGATTTCGCCCCTTGCCTGTTCTACGATGTTTTTACACATGGCAAGACCCAGGCCGGTACCGGAATTTTTGGTAGTAAAGTTAGGTACAAAGATACGGGATTGGATCTCAGGAGAGATGCCTTCGCCGTTGTCCTGCACGCTGACCACCACCCATTTGTCGTCTGTGGTGGCCTCCATGTGCATGACGATACGTCCGGCCCGGCTTTCGGGAATAGCCTGTATAGCATTTTGCAGCAGGTTGGTGAACAGGCGGTTCATCTGGGTTTTGTCGGCATATACATGGCAGGGACGCTCCGGCTCATTATACAGGATCTCGCAGCCGGGCTGGCCCTGGTAAAGGCCATGGAGGGAATGCAGCACCTCATTTAGGAGCATCACCTCATTCACGGCCTCCCCTATGCGGGAAAAGGCGGAGAAGTCCGATGCGATATTGGACAGGTGCTCTATCTGCTCTACCAGCGTATGGGCCACGTTGTTGGTGAGCTGTTTTACATTGGGACTATCATTATCTATGGCCCGCTGCAGGTACTGGATGCTCAGCTTCATGGGCGTAAGCGGGTTCTTGATCTCGTGGGCCACCTGCCGCGCCATTTCCCGCCAGGCTCCTTCCCTTTCGCTCTTGGCCAGCTTGGCGGCGCTCACTTCCAGCTTGCGCACCATTTTGTTGTATTCCTTCACGAGGGCGCCTATTTCATCATCCTTATCCCATTCGATCTCGTCGTTCCTTTGTCCGAGGCTTACATTCCGCAGTTTTTCCGTTACCAGGGAGAAGGACCGCGTGATGGAGTTGGTGATCAGCAGTGCCAGCATACCGGCTATCAGGAAGATGAAGGCGTTGAAATTGATCAGGGCTACCAGGAAGTTCGAGATCTGCTGGTTACGTTCCGTCTGCGTTGCGAAATAAGGCACGTTCAGGTAAGCAAATACCTCTCCGGTGGTATCACGCAAAGGTACGTAACCGGAGAAGTAGTTCATCGAACCGATTTCCTCTTTCTGTATATACTGGATCTCGTTCAGCCGGAACATATGGAAGTAGGCCTGCGGCTGCATTTTGCGGGACAGCAGCCCTTTCTCCGTCATCAGGGGCTGGGTACTTACCTGCAGGTTGCCATCGCGGTCAAAGATATTGATATCCAGGGCGCGGTCTTCTGCGATGTCGCTCATCGAAGATTGCAAACCTGCCTGGAAAATGGGATCATAGAGATCTTCCAGGTTATCGAACATGCGCTGGGAGTCGAATTCCTTTTCTACGTCGTGGGCCACCTCGCTCATGGTTTTGCTGAGCCGTTCGCGGTTCTCTGCATCCGAGCGGTTGATGAAGAACAATACGGTGGTAACACCCAGGATGACGAAGGCAAATACCACTACGAAGATGATCGTGCCGTGCACCTTTTTACGGATACTCACGTCTACCAATGTACGAAGCGGGCCAATGCGCATCCTGGCCTTTATCAGCAGATCCAGTAGTTTATAGATCACGATAATGAGCAGGAAGAGGCAGAACATGTAGGCAAAGAGCGTGATGAACTCTATAAAGCTCCGGCTCTCCTTTACCACCATCACGATCTTATCTTTCGAAGCTTTATAAATGAGCATGGAATTGCCCTTGACCTTCTTTTCGGATACGTCGGTCTCCGGTATATCACTGGCATACAGCTTGATGGGAAAGGCGAAATCGTTGATATTGCTTACCAGGATCCCTTTATCATAGATGGCGTAAGAATAGGCGGCGGAGGTTTCTTTTTCCGGGTCGTTGATCTCACCATCTACCAGCAGCTCGGGGTAAAGCTTCTGCGAGTTGATGACTGCAGGCGTGAGCTCATATACCAGGGAACCGATGATGATACTGTCTTTCATGAACACTTTCTTGCCGATGTAACTGTAGTCGTTAAAGCTGCGTTCATTGTAGTACAGGTCATTATCACTGCCTACCTGGTCGGAATGCTGCAGGATCCGCGGGTTAAGGGAATAGATGCTGGCCGTGTCTGAAGGGAAGACGGGGTAGCCGTTCTCGTCAAAGAAATAGAAAGTAGCATTGAAGCGGCTCAGGTAACCCTTGAAATATTTTTGCTGCAGCTCATTTACCAGCAGCTCTTTAGGCAGCTGGCTGGCGCTGCGCATATCCTGGAAGAGGATCTGTATGCGCTCGTCGTCTTCCATGTTACGGCTCACATCATTGAGCAGCATTTCCAGGTAAGGGTCGCGCTGCTTGGAAAGGTCTACGGCCAGGCGCTCACGCAGGGTCAGCTCCTTCTTGTTGTTATAATATACCAGTACGGCGGAGGTGGTGACAGTAAGCAGCACCAGCCAGAATACAAAAGACACTGTGCCCAGGCTCTTTTCAAAGCGGTGGGCAAACATATCCAGCAGCACTACATAGAGCAGCAGCCAGATCACCATCACGATAAAATAAGGCAGCTCGGGGTTCTTCAGGCGGAACAGCAGCCATACCAGGCCCACGGCCGCCAGGAAGATATATTTGGTGCGGTGACGGAAACCCGTCAGCTCATTCAGCAGGTAATTGATGATCTGTGAAAAGAACAGGAAGCTGAAGGCAATGAATCCCAGGATGATGAACCCGATCACGCTGTATTCGTTCAGGCTGAAAGGGTTGGTAACGTCAAAAGAAATCCTGGAGTCGATCACAAGGCTCTGGATCAGCTCTGAGAGGAATTGGCCGACGATATACACCACCAGGCTGGAAAAGGCGATCACCGCAATTCGTTGCCATTCTTCTTTCAGCTTGGTCGCGTTGATGGTCTTTACGTGCTCGCGGAAGAACAGCAACATCCAGAAGGTGAGCAGTACGTTCAGCAGCAGGTCGCCCAGGGAAGGGAATATTTCGTTCTTCGCGTAAATGAAGGGAGTGAAGATGTTGAGCGCCCGCAGGTCGAACGGGAACGGGTACATGTAACTGAGGATCCTGAGTGTGAGGACCATGAAAAACAGGAAAAAGAAACCGATGAGGGGATTCTTCTGCCGGGCTATCAGCGTAGCAAAGAGATTAACGAAGATGAGCACACAGATCACGCCCAATACGCGGAGCACGACGCTGAGCAGGTTAGGCGGACTGACACTCAGTGCGGGATCGTAATGCAGGTAGAAGAGGATGATATTCCTGTTATTCAGCACCGGGATGCCGGGAGGGCGCAGGTGGATCTCGTATTCTTTGCCCAGGGCGGGTTTATCATAGAAGTGATCTACCAGGTAGTCATTGCTGATGCTGTATTCCATCTTGACGGGGATCAGTCCGACGAGCCAGCGTTTATGTCCCGAAGGAGCAGGCATCGTACGGTTAATCACTTCATAATACCCGTTCTTCAGCTTCACAAAGCCGGAGCCTCCTTTATAGATCACCTGGTCGTCCGGCTGTACGTCGTTGGTACTCCAGAATACCAGCCAGCGGCCGATAGCGCTGCTATCGTAGGCAAATACGTAATAATCGCGGTCGTGTACAAATTTCAGCTCCTTTTCGTTGTAGGTGCGGCGGAACAAATGATCCATCAGCCGGCCGTCTGCCGCCAGGCGTTCAAATGACAGTTCCCGTTTATGCAGGCTCTTTTCCAGGTTGCGTTTTACGCCCTGGGGGGAAGAGTAGTAAGACCAGTAATTACTGAACAGGAAAGCGAAGGTGAAGAGCCATGCGGCGATGATCAGCAAATATCCGTGTCGCAGGAAGAAAAGCCGTATTTCTTTGATGTCGAGCAATGAGTAATGATTAAAAAGCTGCAAGCTTCGAGCTGCAAGCTACAAGATGTATGCCGTTATTCAAATATAGCTGCCACGGCTTGCGGCTTGTAGCTTGCGGCTTGTAGCTTTTATTTATTTTCTGTTTTCTTCACTTCGTTCCATAACCCGTCCATTTCAGTCAGGGTCATATCAGCGAGCTGGCGGCCCTGTTCCCGGGCCATATCTTCCATCTGCCGGAAGCGGCGGATGAATTTCTTGTTGGTGCGCTCCAGGGCGTTTTCGGCGTCTACTTTCAGGAAGCGCGAATAGTTCACGAGGGCGAAGAGCAGATCGCCGAATTCGGCTTCTATCTCGTCCTGGTTGTTGGACTGTACGGCTGCTGACAGTTCTGCCAGCTCTTCCTGTACCTTATTATAGACCTGTTGGGTGTTGTCCCATTCGAAACCTACCTGTTTGGCTTTTTCCTGCAGGCGCATAGCTTTGACCAGGGCGGGCAGGGATACGGGCACGCCGCTCAAGATAGAAGTTTTGCCTTCTTTGAGCTTGAGCTTTTCCCAATTTTGTTTTACCTGTTCTTCGTTTTCCACCTTGACGTCGCCATAGATATGCGGGTGGCGGTGGATGAGCTTGGCGCAGATACCGGAGATAACGTCCTGGATGGTAAATTGCTGTTGTTCTGCGCCAATCTTGGCGTAGAATACGATATGAAGGAGGATGTCGCCGAGTTCTTCTTTGATGGATTTCCAGTCCTGGTCTGTGATGGCGTCGGTGAGTTCGTACATTTCTTCGATGGTGAGCTGCCGGAGGGATTGCAGGGTTTGTTTGCGGTCCCAGGGGCATTTTTCACGGAGGTCGTCCATGATTTTGAGCAGTTGATCGAAGGATGCGTTGGTTTGCGTTTCTTCCATGAGATAAAAATAGGGAAAATATTTAGTGATGCTTGGGGGCTGGTTTGGGGCCGCCTTGGGCGCTTTGCCGTCGGGGATTTTAAAACGGGCTGCGCCTGGCTGTGAGGGAGATGATTTAACTTTGGGAGGGCGTGGGGACGGAAGGGGGTTGATGAGGCGGGGTCAAGCGGGTCGCGCCAGCCAAGGCCCGTTTTAAAACCCGACGGCACGGTGAGCGTCGGGAGTGGCAAGAACGGTGTAGCAACGCAAATTTGTTATCAGGCCAGGTAGTGGGCAAGGAGATACGGGTGGGACGGGTAGCTCTTTAACAGGCAGCTGCTATGGACCATGGACGATGGACTATGGACCCTGGATTATCGACTCCTTCACTGTTGACAACTTTCCGTGGTGGTAAAAACCAATTTAATTACATTTGCGGCCGGCTTTTGAAAGGGCCAGACTTATTAATTATTCATTATTAGTTAATTCATGAATACCAAACACATTGCACTCATTTCGACAGAATTAGGTATTTCGGCCAGGCAGGCGGAAAATACCATGAACTTGTTGTCAGAAGGTGCTACCGTACCTTTTATCAGCCGCTACCGGAAAGAGGTGACCGGAAGCCTGGATGAAGTGCAGATCGCCCGGATAGAGGATCTGAAAAAGCGTTACCAGGAAGTGGATGAACGGAGGGAGTTTATTATCAAGACCATTACGGAGCAGGAGAAGATGACGCCGGAACTGCAGGAGAAACTGGAAGGAACCTGGAACCTTGCGGAGCTGGAGGACATTTATCTGCCGTATAAGCCCAAACGTAAGACCAGGGCAACGGTGGCGATCGAGAAAGGGTTGGAGCCGCTGGCGAAGATCATATTTGAGCAGAAAGAAGGAGCGCCGGATGCGCTGGCAGAGCAATACATCAATGATAAAGTGGCTTCTGTTGATGAGGCGCTGAAGGGTGCACGCGATATCATTGCAGAATGGGTGAATGAGAATGCGGAGGTGCGTGATAAACTGCGTAAGCTGTTTACGCATACGGCGGTGCTGAGCTCTAAGGTGATTGAGGGTAAAGAAGAAGAAGGTAATAAATATAAGGACTACTTTGATTTCAAGGAGCCGCTGACGTCTCTCCCCTCTCATAGGGTGCTGGCGGTATTGCGCGCTGAATCAGAGGGAATCCTGTATGGTTCTATACAGCCGGAAGAGGAAGAAGCGTTGGAGATCATCAACAAGCAGTTTGTAACGGGTAGCGGGGCTTGCGGCGTGCAGATGCAGAAGGCGATCACGGATTCGTATAAACGATTACTGCGTCCTTCGCTGGAGAACGAGTTCCGTGCCCAGGCGAAGGAAAAGGCTGATGCGGAAGCGATAGATGTGTTTGCGGAGAACCTGCGTCAGCTGCTGCTGGCGGCGCCGCTGGGACCTAAGCCGGTGATCGCGGTGGATCCGGGTTACCGTACAGGTTGTAAGGTGGTAGCGCTGGATGAGCAGGGCAATATGCTGGACAATGATGTGATCTTCCCCCTGGAAAAGAACTATAAACGCGATGACGCAGAGGCCCTGCTGAAGAACTGGGCCCGGAAATATAATACTGCAGCCATTGCAGTGGGTAATGGTACGGCAGGGCGTGAGACAGAAGAGTTTATCAAGAAGATCGATTTCGGCACCAAGATCATTGTGTTCATGGTGAATGAAAGCGGCGCTTCTGTGTACTCTGCTTCTGAAGTGGCAAGGGAAGAATTCCCGGATCATGATGTGACTGTGCGTGGGGCCGTGTCTATTGGCCGCCGACTGATAGATCCGCTGGCAGAGCTGGTGAAGATCGACCCGAAGTCTATCGGTGTAGGACAATACCAGCATGATGTGAACCAGTCGCAACTTAAACAGAGCCTGGACCGCGTGGTGGTGAGCTGCGTGAATAACGTGGGCGTGAACCTCAATACGGCTTCCAAACACCTGCTGGCGTATGTATCCGGTCTCGGACCTTCACTGGCAGAGAACATTGTGAAATTCCGCAAGGAGAACGGCGCTTTCCGTAACCGTGCAGCGCTGAAGAAAGTGCCGCGCCTGGGCGAGAAAGCGTTTGAACAGTGCGCAGGGTTCTTACGTATAGAGAACGGCGATAACCCGCTGGACAATTCTGCGGTGCACCCTGAGCGTTATGCGCTGATAGAAGCCATGGCCACGCAGCAGCAGTGTTCCGTACAGGACCTGATGAGCAAGGAAGACTTGCGTAAGAAGATCAACCTGAAGAGCTATGTGAGCGAAGAAGTGGGCATACTGACACTGGAAGATATCATGAAAGAGCTGGATAAGCCCAGCCGTGACCCGCGTGATGAGATCGCGATCTTTGAATATGCGGAAGGCATCCATTCTATGGATGATGTGAAGCCTGGTATGACATTACCTGGCGTGGTAACGAATATCACGGCATTTGGCGCCTTTGTGGATATAGGCGTGAAGCAGGATGGCCTTGTACATATCTCGCATTTGTCTAACCGCTTTGTGAGCAATCCGAATGAAGTGGTGAAACTGAACCAGAAAGTAACGGTAACGGTATTGGAAGTGGATGTTGCACGCAAGCGGATATCGTTGTCAATGAAGGATAATGAGGCTCCGGCGCAAGGCGGAGGCGGAGGCCAAAGGAGAGAGAGAAGGGATAATAATAGTGGTGGTAATAGTAAACCAACTGGTAAACAACAACAGCAAGCGCCGTTGAATGATTTCCAGGCGAAGCTGGCAGAGTTGAAGAAGAAGTTTAATTAAAAGCTACAAGCGGCAAGCCACAAGCTACAAGCTGATTGAAGCGATAAATGTAAGCTACAGGCCGTAAGCTAAGCATGCAGGTAATGAACAGGTCACTACTTGCAGCCCGAAGCTTACGGCTTGTAGCTTTTTACGTTACTCAATAATGACCAGAGGCTCATAGCGCCTGTCGGGATAATGAGCGCTCATCAGGCCGCGGGCGATATAATCGTCGATCTGCGCCTGTGTAAGGCTGGTAGGCAGCGTGTTATTGGTGCCGTAGAAACAGAAAGTGCCCGGGTGCGGCTGGCAATACCTGATGTTGTAGCTGGCTCCCGGCTGACGGGTGTAAACGCCATCGCTTTGAGGATCGATGTAGATGTACAGGGTGACCCTTTTGGCGGCAAAAGCCGCAGTGATGGCCAATACCATGGCCAGACAGAACAGAATAGGCTGGAGTTTTCGCATAGTGGAACATTTTAAGGAAGCAGTAATTTAAGGTTTACTGCTGCGATGGTGTAACAGTCGTCAGTTGTTAGTCGTTAGTCGTTAGTCATGAGTTGTCAGTTGTCAGTTATCAGTTGTCAGTTGGGGTAAATTCATGTGAATAACCCTCGCCTTAATCACTGAAAACTTATGACTGACAACTTACGACTTACAACTAACGACTGACAACTGACGACTGATAACTGACAACTATCTTCCAAACTTCTCCCGCCATTCCAATATCCGTTGGGGATAGATTGTATCCCTTTTTTCTGCGTAGAGCTTTACCCTGCCATTTACGGCGATACCGGCGAAGATGAGGTCGCGTTTCATATCGATCGCCAGGGAGGCTTCGTCGGAGGAGCAGTTGTGCGGTTCGCAGCCATCGTTATAGAGAATGCCGTCATCCACTTCTATAGGAGGCGCTACCTGGTAGCGCTTTAAGAAGATCGCGGTGTCTCTGCCTAACAGCTGGCGGAAACGCTGCTTCAATGGTTCTTTTTCCAGGAGGTCCACCTCTCCGGCATAGCGGCCGGTGAAGTCTTCAAAACGGCTCCAGGAGGTGATCTCGGTAGCGACAATGGTATCATTACCAGGTATCATGGTGTCCGGGGAAGGGGTAACGGATGTTTCCCTCGGCTGTTGCTCCTGCTTCCTGGCAATGGGCTCCTTACATGCGCAGGTGTGTACCCATATGGCCATTATTGAAGGCAGCAGCTTTCTCATAGTCATGGTTGAAATACTCATCATCGAATTATACAAATACAATTTAGGCAGTCGTTAGCAGTTAGTCGTAAGTCGTTAGTAAATACAGCGGGATTAGCCTTGTGTGGGTTACTAACGACTAACGCCTGATGACTAACGACTATTTCCCTTTGAATGAAGGCGGACGTTTTTCCATAAACGCCTGCATACCTTCTTTCTGGTCTTCCGAGGCAAACAGCAGGTAAAAGTTTTTACGTTCAAAATGCAGTCCCTCATCGAGGGTGCTGTCAAAAGCTTTCAGTACCGATTCCTTGGCCATCTTAACGGCCAGTGGGCTCATGGCGGCCACTTCCCTGGCCAGCTTTACAGCTTCTTCCAGGTACAGCTCCACGGGCGCCACCCGGTTAATAAGGCCCGCTTGCAAGGCCTCTGTAACGGTAATAAAGCGGCCGGTGAGCACCATTTCCATGGCCAGGGCTTTTCCAACGGCCCTGGTAAGGCGTTGGGTACCGCCTGCGCCAGGCATCACACCGATCTTTATTTCCGGTTGTCCGAACCGGGCTGTTTCACTGGCTACGATCATATCGCATAGCATGGCCAGCTCACATCCCCCTCCTAATGCGAAGCCGCTAACGGCTGCGATCAGTGGTTTCTTGGTTTTTTTGATGGCATCCCAGGTACTGAATTGATCAATATTGTACATGTCCACGGCGCTTTTACCCGCCATTTGCGTGATGTCAGCTCCTGCTGCAAACGCTTTTTCATTGCCACTGATTATGATTGCCCGTACCTGTTCATCGACATCCAGAGCCTGGAGGGCTTCCTTTAGTTCCGACATGAGCTGCAGGTTCAGGGCATTCAAAGCTTCGGGGCGGTTCAATTGGATGTGGGCTACATGGGGCGCCACCTGGTGTATGATTATAAATTCCGGTTGCATCACTAAATTTACAGAATTACAGCAAATAGCCAGACCACAAAAAACACGAACACAAAGAGGAATGAGAAGCTATAGCCGGTGAGCAACAGGAATGTTTTCAGGAATGAGCGCCGGTAGGACTGCTGATAGGTGTTCTTCAGCGCCAGCCACACATAGATGCAGATCAGGAAGATCCCCCAGCCCGTAAACTGGTCGGTATGCATCAAATTATCCAACAGCAGGGTGATCAGCAACACCACGAAGGCGAAGCAATGCACATGCAGGGCAAAAATGGCGTGATCTGCATAAAACCTTTTCCTGTACAGGATCTTCAGCCATAAGGCAAATAAAGGCAGCAGCACGAACATCATCTTGGGAGCGTTATGCTTGATGGCTTCTTCCAGTTCATCTCCCTTATATCCTCCTCCCATACGAAGCACTTTCCTGGTCATCCAGCGTTGCAGCCATCCGTCCTTCTGATCGGCCGGCAGGGCCTTTTGGGTGGAATCGTAGGCAGCCAGTGAGCTGTACTCATCATCCTCCTTTTCAGCGGCAGTTGCTGTATGCTTTGCAGTATCTTTCTTAACGGTATTCTTAGGCGTATCCTTTTTAGGCGTATCTTTTTTAGCGGCAGTGGTGGTGGTAGTCACCGCTTCGGTTTTGAGCGGGCGGTAATGGTACACGCTATCGTTCCCTGCAGCCGTGTCGGCATCAAGATGCGCTTCCTTTAAGCCACGGGCGGCAGAGATGGAGTCTTGCACCGTACGGATCAGGGAGGCCACGGATGGAATAGTATCGTCCCTGTGCTCTTTCCTGCCTTTTTTCTCTTCATGTCCTTCGCTCTCGCTCTCATGTTCCCTATGCATTACCGTGGCAAAAGCCAGGAAGAACACGAAGGAAATGAAGATATAGAGCTTGATGGGGTTTACATACGACACCCTTTTCCCGGCCAGGTATTCCTTTGTGAGGCGGCCCGGCCTGAACAGCAGGTACTTCAGTGTTGTCAGGAACTGGGAGTCATAATGCAACACATCGCCGACAAAGTGCTTAACCAGGTGGCCAAAAGATTCATGGGGAACGGCATTCTCCTGGCCGCAGTGCGTACAGTATCTTTCCGGAACTTCCGTTCCGCAGTTCAGGCAGTGTTTATCCTGCCTCAGTGGTTGCGTTTTCAAATTTGCTAGGTTAGGCCCCTAAAAATAGGAAAAGAATATTCAATATTTCAGCATAATAAATGTATATATATCAAAAATTTTCAGATGAAAGGAACGTTAGTATTTTTGCAACGTTTTTATAATGTTCGGAAAGTAATATGAATACTAAAAAGTACTGTTTACTGGGCGCTTGCCTGCTGTTACTCACCGGCCGGTCTATGGCCCAGTATTATTACCAGGATATCTGGAATGCCAGGCAGACCAGCCAGAACCTGGCCCTGCTGAAGGAAAAAGAGGTGAGGGTCCAGGAGGTGCAAAGCCTGGACGCCAATATGGATACCGATAATGACTTTAAGTGTGAGCGGGTGCTCAGCCCCACTTACCGCCAGATGCGCTCTATTACCCAGTCGCGGTCTACCGGGCTGTCTGTCATGACCTCCACTTTTTCGGCCAAGGGGCTGCTGACCAAGACGGTGGACAGTACGGAGAGCAGCATTACCACTATCCAATACCGTTATGACAGTGCCGGGCGGATTACGGATATCCAGACCCTTTCCCTCTCGCAGGTGAGCGGGCAGAAGTACAGGATCACCGAGTCGCGCAACTACCAGTATGACGACAAAGGGCACCTGGCCAGCATGATCCATAAGAAAAGCATGGGCGCTGATTCTACCACCGTACTGTTCAAAACGGACGCCCAGGGACGGGTGACCGAAGAACAGGAATATGGAAAGAACCTGCGGAGCCCCCGTATTTATTACAACTATAACAGCCAGGGACAGCTAACGGATGTACTGCGTTATCATCCCGCCGCTAAACGGATGTTACCTGATTATATGCTGGAATACGACGCGCAACAGCGCTTATCGCAAATGACCACGGTGAATGCGGAGACGTCTGATTATATCACCTGGAAATACCAGTACGACGCCAAAGGGCTGCCGCTGAAGGAAGAATGCTATAACAAGCAGAAGGAGATGCTGGGGATTGTTAGGTACAAATACCAATTTGTTCAAAAGTAAAAAAGAAAAAATTAAAAGGAAAAATACAAAGGTGATGTTCGGAGAAACGGATATCACCTTTGTATTTCGGGTACTACAGCTTTTCTTTTTAATTTTTTCTTTTTTACTTAGTTAGTATTCAGCAAATTTTTGGTCGCGGTAACACCAGAGCCATTGCTCGCCCGGTTCTGCGGAAGCTACTACGGGGTGGCCGGTTTCGTGGTAATGTTGTGTCATGTGCTGTGCGGGCGAAGCGTCGCAGCAGAGGGTCACACCACAGGTCTGGCAGGTACGCAGGTGCACCCATCGGCCGTTGTGCTTGATACATTCTTCGCAGACATGCTCATTTTCGTCAGGTAATTTTACTTCCCGGATGTCCTGAAGGTGTTTACAGAGTTGCTCTTCCATGGTGTGCTATTTAAACTTCTGCCAAATACTTATGTACAAAGCTGATGGCCATTGAGCCCTCTCCCACTGCTGCAGCAACACGGTTCATGGCCCCGGCGCGAACGTCGCCTGCGGCAAAAACGCCCGGACAGCTGGTTTCCAGCAGGTAGGGATCGCGCGGCTGTTTCCATATTTTACCGAACTGGTCGTAGGTTTTAAGCTGGCGGCCGGTTTCGATAAAGCCTTTTTCGTCGCGGATAATATCCAGCTGGATCCATTCCGTGAAGGGTTTGGCCCCGATAAAAATATAGAGGGCATCTGCCGTTTCGGTGGTGTTGGTTTTGGTCTCCAGGTCTGATATCACCAGGTGTTCCAGGCGGTCGGAGCCCAGGGCTTCTGCCACTTCGGTCTTCGGCCGTACCCGGATATTGGGCGTAGCTTTGATCTGGTCTATGAGGTAGGCCGACATGGTGCTGCTAAGATCATCCTTGCGGATCAGTATATATACATTCTTAGCGAACTTGGAAAGGTACATAGCTGCTTGTCCGGCGGAGTTGCCCCCTCCTACTATAAACACTTCCTTATCCTTGCAGGCGGTGGCTTCGGTCATGGCGGCACCGTAATAGATGCCTGCCCCTGTAAAGTCGGCCACGCCTTTGGTATCCAGCTTGCGGTAATCCACGCCCGTGGTGATGATCACGCTGCGGGTATTCACTTCGGTATCATCTTCCAGGATGATCTTCTTGTAGCCGTCTTTCTGGCGGATCTCCTTTACGGATTGGGGCGTGATAAATTCCGTGCCCAGGCGGGTAGCCTGTGCGATAGCGCGGCGGGTAAGCTCTGCCCCGCTCAAACCCGTAGGGAAGCCGAGGTAGTTCTCGATCCGGGAACTGGTACCTGCTTGTCCGCCGGGTGCGCGCCTTTCTATCAACAACGTCTTCAATCCTTCAGAGGCGCCGTATACACCGGCTGCAAGGCCAGCAGGGCCTGCGCCAATGATCACCACATCATATACATCAAGCTTGGTATGCGGGTTAAGGCCTACTTTACCGGCGATGTCCATAATGGAGGGGTCTACCAGGTGGGAGCCATCTTCAAAGAATACAACGGGGAGGTCTTTCTGGTCCAGGCCATTCAGTTCCAGGAGGCGCCTGCCATCTTCCATCGTTTGTATATCCAGCCACTGGTAAGGAATGAGGTTACCTGCCAGGAAGTCTTTGATGGCATGGGAACGCTGGGAGAACTGGTAGCCTACTACCTTGATGCCTTTGAATGCAGGCTGGTAGATGTGTTGCCAGTCTTCAAGCAGGTCGTCAATCACCGGGTACAGCTTTTCTTCCGGCGGGCCCCAGGGCTTTACCAGGTAATAGTCCAGCTGTACGGCATTAATCGCCCTGATAGCGGCGTCTGTATCCGAGTAGGCGGTGAGCAGCACGCGCCTGGCTTCCGGGTAGAACTGTTTGGTCTTTTCCAGGAAGTCGACGCCTTCCATTTCGGGCATGCGTTGATCGGAGATAAACATAGCGATGGTCTCTCCTTTATTCTTCAGCTCCAGGAGGCTGTCAAGCGCTTCGTTGACAACGGTGGTGCTGATGATTTTGTAGCTATCGCGATACTGGGTCTTAAGATCACGGACGATGGCGCGTAGTACCTGTGCATCATCGTCTATACAGAGAATTAAAGGTAGATCCATATTATTATCTGCGGCCTGAGTTGACATATATCCGCCTGTTTAAAAAGTTTAAATATACAATTATTAGGTTGACGCAACCCGGTCTAATTACCGTTCATGGGCAGTGTGACGGTGAAGCGGGTATTACCCGGTTCTGAGGTCACCTTTACGTTGCCCTTGTGCTGTTTCACGATCTGGCAGACGATATCGAGGCCAAGGCCGGTGCCTTTACCGATCTCTTTGGTGGTGAAGAAGGGATCGAATACCCTGCTGATCATTTCGGGCGGGATGCCGGGGCCGTTGTCGATAACGGATACCAGTACACAATCGTGATCGCGTTCCGTCCGGATTTCGAGTATGCCTTTTTTGGCAGGCTCCATGGCGTCGAGGGCATTATCGATGAGGTTTGTCCATACCTGGTTCATTTCCCCGATGCAAACTTTCAGCTGCGGAAGGCTCTGATCAAAATGCTGCTGCAGTTCGACGTTGCCTTTGCGCAGGCGGTATTGCAGGATGTTGAGCGTGTTCTGTATACCGCTGTGAATGTCTGTCAGCTGGCGGTCGTGCCCCTGGTCCATATGCGTGAAGGTTTTTACGGAGCCTACGAGTGTAGCGATCCGTTTGGAAGCCTCCTCAATATCGGTGACCATTTTTTCTGTGACCAGGTTGCTGTTGATCCAGTTAAAAACGGGCGACAGATCAGCATCGGGAATGTCTTTCTTGAAATCGTTGAGCAGATCGATGGTAAAGCCGAAGTCGACCAGGTTCTCTGCCAGTTCTGCGCTGTTCTCTATCTTATGATCATCGAGCCAGTCCACCAGGTCATCTTCCCTGTCTGAACGCTGCATCATGGAAAGGGCGGGACCTTTCGGCTGGTTCAGGATGTTGAACAGTTTCCCGTTTACGGTATCCACTTCTTCCGGCTTCATGCGGATAGCCATTACCTTTTTGAAGGTTTCAGGCATCATCTGCAGGTGCTGTTTTAAAGATACAGCGCCGCGTACAACGGCGGCGGCAGGATTGTTCAGCTCATGCGCCAGTCCGGCAGACAACTTTCCAAGCGCCGCCATTTTTTCGTTCTGCAGCTGGAAGGAGGTAAACTCGCGTACGCGGTTGGTCATGATATGCACCAGGGCCTGGGTAAGCTCAAAATGGGTGCGGATGAGCTCATCTATCTTTTTGATGGGCAGGGTCATGAGCTGGGCATCTTCCCTGACTTCGCCGAAAGCTATCGCCGCTTTGCCACGGGAGAAGGGCAGGTACCCGAGGATGCTTTTAGGTCCCCATACGGCCAGCTCACGGGCTTCTTTCTGTTGAACCTGGTAGGCCTTTAACCTGCCGCTAACGAGGATATGCGTTCCGGTGATAGGCTGGCCGGGCTGAAAGAGCAATTCGCCGGCGGGCATTTCGTAATGATCGCTGTTATCTATCATCCATTGAAGCTGGCTGGCCGGAACTTCCTTTAAGGCTTCTATAGTATGGAGCCACTCTGCTGTAACTGTTTGCATGGAATAAAGGTACTTAACCAAATAAAGGTAACCATTTTTGGGTAGGGAGTCTTAATTCAAAGTTGCTTAAATTTGTCCCGGATTTAAGGATCATCAGACATGAGTAAGGAAGCACTTAGAATGGATATTTCCGATACGATCAAGTATTATCTATCCACCGCGGCACCGAAGGCGGCCCAACATTTCGGTATAGACAAGTATGGCGAGTTACTGGAACAAGATCACTTTGCCATTCTTAGCAACGAAGGAGGCCTTAAGAACGGCCCTCCTATTAAAACGGACCATTTTGCAGTGATCCTGTGCATACAGGGAAATTGTTTGAAGACCGTAGGCCCGCATACATTTGAAGTAGTTCCCCATTCTATCCACATCGTATCTCCCCGGGATTTTCATTCCTTCGAAAACGCATCAGACGATCTGTTACTGTACATGGCTTTGTTCAGGAAAGAATTTATTGCGGAGAGCTTTATCAAGGAGCATATTCTGGAAAACCTGCTGGACCAGCCGGGAGAGCATGCGCCTATCTATCACCTGGATGAGCAGGAGTTTGCGGTAATCAAGGAACTGTTTGAAAAGATAGAACGGGAGTACCGGCAGGCTAATCCTTTTTATCTGCAGATGGTACGGCTGCTGATAGTGGAGCTGTTGTTCGAGGTGAACCGCTCGCATGAAAAAGCGCAGCAGCAGCCTGTAAGGCCAGGGGGGCGCAAGTCTCAGCTGGTGACGCAATTTAAGAAACTGGTGGAAGAACATTTCGTGGCCATGCATTCGGTGCAGCAGTATGCGGAGATGCTGCATGTATCGGCGAAGCATCTGAGTGAGCAGGTGAAACAGGAAACGGGCGAGAATGCATTAATGATCATTCATAAGAGAATATTCCTGGAGGCGCAGTACCTGCTCGGTACTTCGCAGTACAGTGTGAAGGAGGTGGCGGATAAGCTGAACTTTGATACGAGCTCGCATTTCAGCAGGTTCTTCAAGCATTTTGCAGGGATTAATCCGTCGGAGTATACGAGGGTGGCGAGTTGTTAGCCGTTCCGGAAAATTGGTTCTAATATCCTCCAAATTGGCCTTTACCGGTGTAAACATGTGCTCTAACTTTGCCTCGTCAAACAAAGAATAAAAGCTGCAATAAATTATAATCGTTTCGTAAGAATTTAAAACAATAGAAGATGAAAAAGACAATTAAGACAGGTATTGTAGGATTAGCTCTTTTAACTGCTTTTGCGCTGACAACCCAGGCACAGAGCACAGATAACGGCACTCCCGCCAAGGCTGCCGTTGCTACTGAAAGGCCCCGTTTCCTGATCAGTGTAGGCCCCGAAGCTAACCTTCCTTTAGGCGATTTCAAAGATGCATTTGACTGGTCTATCGGCGGTTCTGTACAGGGTGAATATGCTATCCTGAAAAGGGACCTGTATGTTACTTTGAATGCCGGATATACCAACTTTTTTGCTAAGGATATCGCTGGTTTCACTACCAATGACCTGCAGATTATTCCCGTAAAAGCTGGTTTGAAATACTACCCGGTAGGTAATTTCTACGTACAGAGTCAGGCTGGCGCTGCGTTTGTTGGCAACAAGAGCGATATTGGTTCTGACAAGTCTGCTGTATTTGCTTATTCTCCGCAGGTGGGTTACCTGTTCCCGCTGGGTAATGGCAGCTACCTGGATGCAGGCGTTAAATTTGAGAGCTATTCCAAATTCAATGACGGCGGAAAATCCAGCAATTTCCTGGGCCTGAGAGTGGCTTACGGTTTTGGAAAATAAGTTAAAAACTAGGTTAAGGAATACTAATGACGGCCCCGGTGATGGTTCACCGGGGCTTTTTATTGGATCTGCTTTAAGGTGTTGGGACTGATGCGTTAATGGATGAGAAATTTTTTTAGAAAATTGGAAAGAAAAAATTGGCAAATTCAAAACAATACCTATCTTTGCAATCCCAAACGAAAAAAGAAACAGTTCTTAAACACTCTGCGGAAGTAGCTCATTTGGTAGAGCACGACCTTGCCAAGGTCGGGGTGGCCGGTTCGAGCCCGGTCTTCCGCTCAGATGGAGATTCCAAACTGCGCAAGTGGTTTGGAATTTTTGTTTAAAGTTCTTTCAGATTAATTATCTTTAGTTATTCTGATGGTTCACCCGGGTGGTGGAATCGGTAGACACGCAGGACTTAAAATCCTGTGGCCAGCAATGGCTGTACGGGTTCGACCCCCGTCCCGGGTACGAGGTTATCAATTATTTTATAAAGGCTGTCGAATGGCAGCCTTTATTGTTTTGGGAGTTTGCAGGCCGCTTACTTTATAAATGAGCATGTTTAAGAAACAATCTAAAAGGCAATGATTCCAGGATGCTCTATAGTGTTTTGCAGAGGTTACCTACCCTTAAAGTGTCGCTCAAGCGCCTGGTAAAAAATTCGTTTTCTTTTCTGTATTTGTTCAATTATTGAGTTATTTCCAGTAATCCACCTGGCCCTCTGGGCATATCCCAAGTAATTGGAATGTTTCTTCCTATCCATCTCTTTGAACTTAAACTCAAACTCACCTTCTTTGTTCTTAACTAAAAATTTCCTTCTGGTAACCGGCGTCGAGTCTGCCCTATCCTGTTGCTTTATTATGCGTAGGAGCCGCCCCTTATAGACTATAGGTTCTGGCTGTCTATCCGCTTCGGCTATTCGTTTTGCTCTCCTTGCCGCCTTTTTTACCGTATAGATAATTTTTCGATTGAATCGAGCAACATTTGAGGACTTCAACAGAATTTTCTCTCCTGTAAATTCAAATCCCAAATAGGTCAAATGTTTGTTAATAATTGACTTGAGTTCTGTACATAAAATTGAAACTAACCTATTTTTCTTGGCGCCGATTTGGAAATGTTTGAAAAGATAAACCTCAGTTTTACTTTCGCTAATTTCCAAATTGGATTGTTCGATCTGCGTTCTAACATATTTTTTAACTTCTTCAACTTCATTAGGCTTACATATCACCATTATATCATCAGAATAACGCCTATAGTATCCTCCCCGTCGAACCACAATTTCGTGAAGAATATCTTTATCAAAATTGAATAAATATAAATTGGCAAGTACAGAACTGATTGGAAGACCTTGTGGTATGCCTACCAACTTCTTTTTCTTTTTGAATGGATGCTTATATACTTTAAACATTCCACTCTTTAATGCATTTCTAAAATCCTCCGGGGATTCGAAAAACGCCTCAACTCCAAACTTCTTCCTTATCCCATGAAGTTTTCTTTCATCAAAGCCAAGTCTTTTACCTTGTTCCCCTTTTTTTCCTTTTAGTCTAAGTTCATCCTTCAAAATATATCTAAAATCAGTAGCCGCCTTAAATACTTTAAAATGAGCACTATTCAATCTTTGAACCCCCATTAAATTGCACCATGCCCTTTTTAGTATATCATGATTTAGCTCATTAAAGAAACTCTTAATATCGAACATTAAAACTGCGCAATCCTCCGTTGAAGCCCTTTTTTTAATTTCATTGAATGCTTCAAAAGCAAAATGAATTGTGCTTTTTCCTTTACTTAAAGGATCATTTAAATCAATTGGGATTTTTCTATAGGCAATAATACAGCTTGACAGGCCGGAAATATTCTCAATGGCCTTTTCATATCTTTCTAAAAGCAGGGAAGAATAATAGCCGAAAATCAATGCATCTATGTGGGTACTATAGTGTAATGGGCGAACCTTCTCTGACCTTTTGTGCTTTCCCCTCTCTTTGTAAGAATGTGCTCTTCTTCCAGATTTATCTGGTACTTTCTTGTATTTCCGTTCCTTTATAACTGAATGTATCAGAGGAAAAAACGCATGATTGGCAACGAAATTCTCATTCGTAACCTTTGAAAGAAACTCTTTAGTTCTTTTTTGTAGGTCAATCTTTGGGGTAATGTGAAGATACCCTCTACTTTTCAACCACGATGGCCTATTTCTTTGGGGATTATCAAGCATAAAAAAATCTTGTGACCTGGCGTAACGGATTCATTAATGAACATACCCTTAACGGAAGGCAGCACCCAAAATATGAGTCACGCTGTTCGTTCAATGCAAAGGCAGTGATACAGATTAAAGCAATAACATCTATGACGACACTACTGATTCAACTAATATTTCGTACCTTCGAGCACTGCATGAATGGCTTCTACCCGCACCTAGTTTGGGTGACCTGCTCCCTGGTACTGTGTACCATCTGGGAACTGGTGAAGACCCTAAGGTCGGATTTAAGGCACATTCATTGCAATTCTCTACCATTCAGGTCTGTTTCAACCTAAAAGTAAAACTTTCCTTATAGATCCTATTCAGAAAGAATTTAGTGCCTACAAACTAGATGTCCATAATCCTCAAGTCACAAGACGGCTTCAAAAGTACGGAAAAAACATTACTTTTCTGTAATGAACAACTTATTCCAAATAGGCGACGTCGTTACTTATAAAACTCACCCTTACCTTGAGAACCTAACCTCCATTGTCGTTAGTGGCGAAAATGGACACCTGCCCCCATTAATGGTTGTGAATGAAATCTTTAAGACAGACCAACAAAAATTTCAAGCCCCCGAAAAAGAAGTGGCATACAAATATACTTGTCTGTGGTACTCAGGCGCGACAGGGAAGTTTGAGGACGCTTCGTTTTTTGAGGATCAAATTAAACTTGTCAAGTCTATTCAAAGCGCAAATATTAATAATTTACAACGTGGGACAAAAGTAGTGCTTAAAACTGCGGAGTTAGAGCTCAAAAAAGTAAGATCATCAGTTATTATTGAAGATACATCGAATGCGCAAACCTTATATCATCCCTTATTAACTTACCTTCCTCCCGTTCTTCTTATCACAAATATTGATAAATATATTTCTAAAAGGCCTGCCAAGGCTCAGGAAGAAATAGTACGTTTGTCCCCCGACCTACTTGTAAAATGTACTTACTTTAACCCATCAACTGACAAAATTGTCACTGAAGCTTTACCTATTGACGCATTGCAGGTATTACCTGAAATAGACGAATCGGTACTAACTCAAATCCAAAATTCGATTACTGGAGGAAAAGCCGTACACTTGGTTAGTGAAAATATAAACTCTATACTTAAACCAACTAGAATTGTATACCGATCTGGGTTTTACCTCTTGCACGGCTATGATTTTGTTTACAATATTCCATCTGAATACCTCATGCTACCGGATACCATTTTAAACTATCTCGATTCTCCATTCTTAAACGAACATCCCAAGTTCGATATTCAAAGTCACGCTCGTGCAGCAACTAGTGAATTTATACAGGAGGAATTTATTAGATCTATAAAAACTGCATGCATAAATAAAAGTTACATTAGAATCAAATACAAAAATCGACATGGGGAATTATCAATGCGTACGCTGATGGAATTCTATGTTACGGAAATTGAAAAATCCGAAAAGACAGAAAAGAAGAAAATAATATATTTAACCGGACATTGCATGCTTAGAAATGCACAGCGCAACTTCAGATTAGATGGCATACAAAGCCTACAGGAACTAAATTTATGCTATGCTACCCCTGAATCCAAACTACCAGATTCAGAAACGATCCTCTAACGATATAACAACGACTCAATAGCTGAAACAATCACAACAATCGAAATTGTCGAAATGAAATGATCATCTGAAAAGTTAACTGCTGAACAGATCGCTGACAAAAATTTAAAAATATAAAGACAATGGGTTGCGATAATATCGAAGGCAAAAAGGTATTTAACCTTTCACTATAAACCCCACGGCGATACTATACCCTCCTAGCCTATGCCCGGTCCATAGGTCTTTTTTGACAGAAATCACCTTATTCCCAACATGAATAGTTCGGGATTTCCCAAGTAATAATGCTTCTTTCATAGTATTTGGCATATCTTGTCCTAGAGCGGCCTTATATAAAACTTCGCCATAGATAGAGAATTTGGCGTGGGCCGTGATCGCCGCTTCCGGCCAATGTATATTTAAGGTTAGGTTTAAATCTTTGGCGACTTCGCCGTTGCCCGATATATAGTATGCGATATTGTTGGAAACAACTCCGTCCTTTAGATCAACATAGTTTGAAATCGCAGACCACTCATCATCGTAGATGTTCTGATAATGTCTAGCCTCAATTCCTTCACTCAATAAAAAGTCTTTCGCTTTATAGGGAGACCATCCTCTTTCTTTTGCAACTTCTGGCGGGCTTTTCTCAATCTCTTTAATAGCTTTTAACTTCTTGATGGAACAAAGAATATCGCGCTTTGACGATGGAGGAAAAATAAAAATACTGTTTTTCCAACGCTCCAGATCCTTCGTACGAAAATGGAAATGAATAACTGCTTGTTTTTTGGCAAAGCGACGCAATACAGGGTCTTTTATTGGATTCACTAATACTATAAAAATACGCTCATAAGTCATGAGTATAGACAAGAAGTAGATGAAAGGCAGAAAGAAGAGTGATAAAAGAAGAGGTATTACAAACTCAAAAACAGTTGCCATCGTGGCGATCTTTTTAAAATCCACGATCAGATGGTATCCGGCATAAATAAAGAGGCCCCAACCCAAAAGAGTAAGTACTACATTGAGGAACTCTGCAGCCTGGGCATTTTTCGGATCAATTTTAGCGGCTTCATGCAGCATCACAAGAAATGCTACCACAGGAATAAAGAAAAGCTCTGCAACGAGGTTGAAAGTAAACAAGCCTATAAAAAACTCAGAAACCACTGTAAACTTGAAAATGTCTCTGAGAGCTTGCTTAAGGTAGTCTTTCTGTTCTTCTACTTTATTAATACTGAACAGTGTGCCAAAACCAGAAAACAACACCCATGTGATCGTGTTTTTTATCTGCCCGGTATTCCACAAGCCGACAAGAAATAGAATATAAACCACCAGAGACACATAGGCAAACATCCAACAGTAGATAACGACAAACTGTTTGACAAATGTCTGTCTTACCACCCTCAACATTGACTTACGTACTGTAGGGATAAGCAACAATGCCAGGATGACGACCATAAGCCATATAAAATTTGACACTTCACGGCTATTAAAAATCTCGTTCATTTTTGTACTAATTGGGAATAAAAACAAATATAGGATATCAATGAAGCGACTTGATGCATCGTCACGGAAAACGTCGTCTTTGCTTTTGCGGGGACGTTTTTTTTAGCCGTCATTGCCACAAAACATGAAAAGGAACAGCCCACAGGTTTCTGCCAAAAGGCACGGCTTCCTTACCGGAGTAAAGGACTACCCCGCCGATAAAATCTTTACCCGTGGCTTCCGCCAATGTTTGAATGCCTTTGAAGTCGTGAATGTTGACGGATTCGGATTTTTTAATCTCTATAGCGAACACGGAGCCGTCGGGTCTTTCCAACACGAAATCAACTTCTTTGCCGTCACTCGTCCTGAAATGCAAAAGCTGCGCTTTGACCTCGCTAAATGTCAACAGCTTTGTCAATTCAGTCGCCACATAATTTTCTAATATATGCCCGAAAAGTCCTGGGTTATTTTTCTCCATATCATCCAAGTCTAAATCCAACATATGACACAACATCAGCGTATCGATCAAATAACCTTTCGGGGATTTCACAAGCCGTTTGCCGATGTTGCGGTACCAGGGCTGCACATCGAAATTCAGAAACATCATTTTCAAAATATTCCGGTAAAATTTCGACGTAACGGGATTTAAGCCGATATCACGGGCCAGGTCGGCGTCATTGATAAGATTGCCTGCCCGTGTGGCCAGAACGCGCAATAAATTCGGCAGGACGGCTATTTTTTCCAATTCGGCAATCATTTTCACATCGCGTTGTAAAATGGTGGTCAAATAACCGTCAAACCAAATACTGCGCTCTCTGGCATTTTTATCGGCAATCTCGGGAAAGGTTGCCAGTTTCATCGCATCTGTCACACGCAATCCACGGTCATCTATATTGGCAAAATTCAGGTTGACCAACCTGTCCAATCCATTTCCTTTCCCGTTTGAAGCCTCTGCTGTGCAAAAGGGGTAAAGCGTGAGGACCGTCATGCGACCGACGAGCGGATCGGATAGTTTTGGCAAAGCGAGAATATTCGCAGACCCCGTCAGCAAATACCGGCCGTTTGCCTGTGCTCTGTTTTGCAATCGCAATTCATCAACCACGACTTTTAAGGCGCGGAAAAGCTCCGGCACCATTTGCACTTCATCAACGATCAGCGTGTTTTGATAAGCGGACAAAAAACTTTCCGGCGCAGAGGCGGCAGCAGCCATTTGAGTGGGACGATCAAAAGACACGTAAGCGGCTGGATCATCTTTGCTACCAATCCTATCCCGCAGATTTTGCACAAGAGTACTTTTGCCGGACTGCCGTGCGCCGTTTAGAAAGACGACGGGACTGACATTTAAAGCTTCCAGGAGGCGCGGGGTGATATGACGAGGGAGTGTTTTCATGTTTTGCAAAAATAAAGATAACCTTTAGTATTTCGGAAGTCATTCTTTATTTTTTCAAAACAGGTGTTGTTTAATTGATTATCAATACATTAATATGCCAAATGTGCATCCATTATAGGTCAAATACTTAAAATACCATATTTGTAAATTTGAATCCACAATAAAATCCTGTGGCCAGCAATGGCTGTACGGGTTCGACCCCCGTCCCGGGTACGAGGCTGGAAACGGTCTTCTGGCGATGAAAGGCTGCTTGAAAAAGCGGCCTTTTTTGTTTTATAGCACTAGCTAAATTGACTGCATTTAACAGCTCTCTCAGTGAGGATCTTACCCCTTCAGTTTGTATATTTACTTGTTACCTCCACGATTCAACAAAACACGCTCATGGATCTTTATCACTCTATATTACCGGCCCGCATCCTAATTAACAGCAAAAAGATCAGCGCTACGGTTGTTTGTTTCCTGCTTTATGGGATGGCATTATCACAAAAGGTACAGGATGTGCAGAGCTTTCATCCCGGCAACCTGGTTATAGAAAACGTCAATGTCGTGCCATTAACGAAAAATGTTGTCTTGTACAAGCAGGATGTATGGATCAACAACGGCATTATTGCAAAAATTGCCAACCATCGCAAAGACCTTGGCGACAAAACTGCCGATAGAATAGATGGTACAGGCAAGTTCCTGATCCCGGCCTTTACCGATGCACATGTTCACTATGGCAATAACGAAAAATTGTTTGACCTGTACGATAGCCTTTACCTGCATTATGGTGTGACGAATGTGTTCGCGCTAAACGGAAATAAAAAGGTCATTGTCCATAGAGATAATATAAACCAGGGGGAAACAACCGGGCCTAAAATATTTTGCGCTAGTCCGCCTTTTAATGACTCGCTGCTGTCGAAAGAGGCCGCTAAGGCGCTTGTAGATACATTATACGCAAGCGGGTATGACTTCATCAAAGTGTATTCGTATTTGTCAAAAGAAGGCTTTGCGGGCATTGACCAGGAAGCGGCTCATCTTGGCTTGCGCATCATAGGTCACATACCCTTACAGGTGGGCACATGGGGCGTGTTACGAAGTACCCAATCATTGATATCCCATGCTGAAGAATTTATGTACAATGAGCCCATACATTATATGATGGGTGATGTTAGTTCAGACCAACCCATCAATATGAGCGGAATAACAGGCATTGCAGATTCGGTAAGGAAGTATAAGAAAGCTGTTTCGCCTACGCTGGTCGCTTTTGCTTCCATCATTAGCGCAGCCAATATGGACCCGGCAGATCCTTCCCTGAGCGCTCATAAAAGTTATGAGCGTATTGCAAAGGAATGGAACTGGGATTTTCAATCGAACCCCTATTCACGGAAGTTTGTTTCTGTCATGAGCAAACAAAGGTTACAAACAGGATATGCGTTTCAGTATGCCCTCATAAAGGCATTTAATGCAAAGGGAGTATTGCTGCTGGCCGGAACGGATGCTCCCACAATACCGGGCCTCGTACCAGGTCATTCGTTGCACCGCGAGCTGCAAAAAATGGTGGATGCGGGGTTGTCTAACTACGAGGCATTACGGTCTGCGACAGTTAATGCGGCGGCGTTTATGGGCATGGCTGATAAATTCGGGACCATAGAGGTGAATAAAGAAGGATCGTTTATTCTTTTGAATCAAAACCCGTTATTGTCTATAAAAAATACGCTGTCAATAGCGAAGGTGATTGTGAGGGGGAATGTGCTATCAGGCCACTAAGTACTAGGGAATCATAGTATCACGTCGTAAGTGGTTAAAAATTCAGTCTATGACAGGTCTTTGGGCCCTGCATCGCGGAATAATCGAATGTAAACCAATTATTGGATTCAACTGATAAAAAAAGGCCACTATTCAGTAGCCTTTTTTGTTCTTGCTTAGATATAAGAAAGGATAAGTAATGTGGTGTATACAGGCCTTGTACATTTCCTTACGCCACTGCCGACATAAAAGCCGGCCGCCCCTGCACTTTGTACTGCGTAGGCGCCACGCCGAAATGCGCTTTAAAAAGCCGTGAGAAATGCGCAATATGTCCAAAACCCAGTGTATAACAGATATCCGTTACAGACATAGACGTATGGGCGACCAGCTCCCTGGCTTTTTCCAGTCTCCGCTGCCTGATCCACTGAGAAGGCGGCATATTGTAGATGGCCTGGAAATCGCGTTTGAAGCTGGACAGGCTCCTGCCCGACAAAGCCGCCAGCTCCCGCAGTGAAATGTTGTTCATTATATTCCCTTCTACTGTTGTGGTGATATCAGGCCGTTCCATTTGTTTGTTCTTCACCAGGCTGAATAACACCTGGCGCTCTGTATCCGGCAGGTGAAACAGCAATTCAAACAACTTTATCCTGAGGAGCTGTGCGGCGATCTTGCTTTTTTCCCTGAAATGGATGATCACTGACTCCAGGTAGGTATGCAGCTTTTCTGTCACACTGTTAATCGTAATGGGCGCAGGATCTGATGATGTATATAGCGTAGTCTTTGTGATGCGTATAAATTCTGTTACTATTTCGTCGCGCATATAGAACACCAGCCATTCCATCGGCTGGGCAGCATCAAAAGAATGATAATGCACCAGTATGTTCTTCCGGAGGAGGAGCAGCTGGTCTTTGCAAACAGTGTGGTAAGTTTCTCCAAACCGGATGGCGCCACTTCCTTTAGTGACGAAAACCAGCAGCTGTTCTTCTGTAAAAATGGAACCTGCCGCCATGCTATCGCCGGAGAACAATGCGATCACCGGTCTGTCCTGCAGCCTCAATACCTCCGCAGGATGCAGGGCCGATGGACGCTGCAGCTGCGATATATGCCGGATGATGTTGTCTGTATGATTTGCCTTCATGACATTCGCATTTTAAGGTTACGATCATAAAACTATGGAAATCGAATGCAGCATGGGGGCTTGTTCGCCAAACAGGCAAAAACTGTCGCCCAGGGGGGCTTAATTCCTGGAGTAGAAATCTGCTGCTTCTTTTATGGCGTGATCCGTGATGGTTCTGAGGTTTTGCAGCTGGGCGTGCAAGGCGGGTGTGATCTCTTTGGCGTATTCCAGTGCGTTCAGTATAGGATAGAGCCGTTCTGTGAGGCCCATGATCGAAACGGTTGTTTTAAGCTCATGGGCTAAGCGGTTGATGGTACCCAGGTCATTTTGGAGGAACGCAGTCTCCAGCAGCTGCAGCGATGAGGGCACAGATTCCATGAATTGCCGGGTGGCCTTCTTTTCGTACGCCTGGTTACCCTTGCTTATTTCTTTCATATAATCCAGGTTGATGTACCGGTAGCCGTCATGGTTGGCGAAGCGGGTGATCAGCTCATATAGTTCTCTTTCATTGACGGGTTTGGAGATATATTCATTCATGCCGCTGCTCAGGCATTTCTCGCGTTCTCCTGCCAGTGCGTGGGCGGTCATGGCGATGACAGGCACATCCAGGCCCAGTTCCGTTCTTATCCTGCGGGTGGCGTTGTAGCCGTCCATTTCGGGCATCTGTATATCCATCAGCACCAGGTTATAATTGTCTTGCTGCAAGCGGGCAAGCGCTTCCCGACCATTGTCTGCCATGTCAAAAGAGAGGTTCCATTCACTGAGCAGGTGCTCCATTAAACTGCGGTTCATCTCATTATCATCCACCACGAGGATCTTCACGGATGGGTGACCGCTGCGACGGAACTCGCTGATATTGACCGCTTCCGGCAGGGGTACCTGCTGTGAAGCGATGGTATAAGGGATGAAGAAGCGGAAAGTTGTGCCTTTGCTCCGCTCGCTTTCTACCGTGATATCGCCGCCCTGCAATAATATCAGGTCTTTTACGATGGATAGTCCCAGTCCGGTGCCTCCGTATTTGCGGGTGATGGAATTCTCCGCCTGGTGAAAGCGGTCGAAAATAGACTCCAGCATGTGCTCTTCAATACCGATCCCGGTATCGGCAATAGAAAAGCCCAGCTGAATATTGTGCTGGTTACTGTCTTTATCATAGACCTGTATGGCAATGCCGCCTGTTTCCGTGAACTTGAGCGCGTTGCTGATCAGGTTCACCAGTATTTGTGTAAGCCGGGTAGCGTCTCCCACCAGGGTGTCTGGAACGGCGGGCGCTATTTCTACCTGCAACACCAGGCCCTTTTCTTTTACCTTTTCGCTGAAGAGGGTCTGTATTGAATGCAGCAGGCCGCGTACGCTGAAAGGGCTGGTCTCTATTCGTACCATGCCTGCCTCTATTTTTGAAAGGTCCAGGATGTCATTGATAATGGTAAGCAGGTTTTCTCCTGCCTTCTGGATGGCGCCTACAAATTCAGCGGATGTATTATCCAGTTGCCGTGTTTTCAGCAGGTTGGTAAAGCCTAATATGGCATTCAGGGGTGTTCTTATTTCATGGCTCATGTTGGCCATGAAATTCTCTTTGATACGCGCCGTCTCCCGCACCTTCCTTTCTGAGGTGTCCAGCCGTCGTATCAGCCGTTGCTGGTGCCCGAACCGGTTGAGGATGAAGCCCATGGCGCCGGCGGCGGTTGCCAGTATCACCCCCACCAGGATCAGGCCCCAGTTACGGGCCCGCCGGCTGTTCCCGCTGATCGAGTTGCTCAAACCAGCCATGCTCGACTCTCTGCTGTCGTAAAGCTTACGGGTTATCAGGCCCACCTCGGTGCCCATTTTATGGTCACGTATGTAAGCTATCAGGTTGGTATCGTCCATCTTCCCTGTTCTGAAGAACTCATGGATCAATTGCTGTTTGGTATACAGGTTTTGTTTTGCCAGGTATTCCAGCCGTTCGATGTCTGCCCAGGCGTCGGTATCTGCGGTCATCTTCCTTAGCGAGTCGAGGTTGGCTTTTACCTCGGCGATCTTCGCGTCCACCCTTTCTATATGCGAGGTGTCGTCGGTAGCGATGGCTGCACTAATGCGGCTTTCCACCCAGGTGATATCCCGTTCAACCAGGCGCAGCAAGTGGACAGTCCTCAGTTCGCGGAGCATCTTGTGGTGGCCTTTCATTAACTGGTCTACGTTCTTGGAATAATTATACTGAATGAAGATCAATAAGAGGGTGCCTGCCAGGAATGCAGCCAATACAAAGTATATAAAACGATTATTGTTCATTCTGCAGCGTATAATCTGTAAAAGGGCTGGAGGGCCCTCAAAGCACGTTCATTCTCTTGTTGAGGGCTTTGCGATACGCATCTGCTACTGGCAGGGATCTGTCTTTTATCTTGATGGCGCCCTCCTGCAAAGTATCGATCTTGTCCACAGCCACCATAAACGAGCGGTGTATCCTGATAAAGCGGGCGCCGGGCAGCCTTTCTTCGAGGAGGCGAAGGGAAGTATGCACTGCAAAGAACTTCTCTTCGGTATGTAGCTTTACATAGTCGCCCATTGCTTCCGCATACAGGATGTCGTCCAGTCGCAACCTGCGTACAATGCTGGAATCGCGGACAAACAGGAATTCATCCTCCCCCCATTGCATTTCTTCCGTATTGCTTTCGATGATCTGGCGCGCTCTTTCAATGGCCTGTATGAACCGGGCCGGTGTAATAGGTTTGACGAGGTAGTCTGCCACATTCAGCTCAAAAGCCTCCGCGGCATACTCCTTTTTTGAGGTGGTAAAAATGATCACCGGGCGCTTATCGCCCAGGTTCCTTGTCAGCTCTAGTCCCGACATGCCTGGCATTTCTATATCGAGCAGTAGCAGATCCACAGGCTTCTCCTGCAGATAATTATAAGCTTCCATGGCATTGCCGCATTCTGCTGCGATCTCAATACCTTTTAGCTGACTGCTTAGCTCTGAAAGCGTACTCCTGGCTATTGCATTATCGTCAATAATTAGTGCAAGCATACAGGTGGAATGGCTATTTAAAATTACGATATGTGGCCAACATAATAAGCCAAACGATCAAAAACTTTGGACCCTGGAGTTAAGTCCCTTTTAGGAAAGAGCGAGACCTTTGCAATGACGACATCAGTATTTGGCGCCACTTTTACCATGCAAAACTACGAACAATGGAACAACGTAAAATATGGATCATTACCGACGCTTCCCAGGGCATAGGTTTAGCCACTGTAAAATATTTATTGTCACGGCATCAGCAGGTGATCGCCATCACTGCGAACAAGCGTACTTTCTTCCGTAAAACCGGCCTCCATCACCCGCGACTGGACGTGGTTGGCCTGGACCTTAGCAGTGAAACGGAGGTGGAAAAAGCCATTGCAAAGATCCATCGAAGCTATGGCCAGATAGACGTGCTGATCAACAATGCGGGCTTCGGATACCTGGGCGCAGTAGAGGAAGCATCGCAGGAAGACATCAGCAAGGTGTTTGAAGCAAATGTATTTTCCTCACTGCGCATGATACGGCATGTATTGCCCTACATGAGGAACGCCAGGTCGGGCCACATCTTCAACCTCTCCATTGTTGGTGGTATCACGGCTTTCCCGGGATTTGGCGTTTATAATGCCACAAAATCTGCGATGGAGGGCTTCTCCAAGGCCCTGTACGGCGAACTGGCGGAACTGGGCATTAAAGTGACCATCATAGAGCCGGGCTACTTCCATACCCATTTCCTGGATAACTCGCTGTTTGTGGCAAAGAAAAATATTGCAGATTACCGGAATACCGCCGGCAGGACCAGAGGAAACAAGATGGAAGGCGACGGTAAACAGCAGGGCGACCTTGAACTGGCCGCAAAGGCCATCTACGAAGTAGCCAATGAGAAAGAGCCGCCGTTAAGATTACTGTTGGGAGAAGGTGTTTACCGGTGGGTCAGGGAGAAGCGCAACATCACCCTGGAAGAATTTGAGCGTATGAAACCGCTCACTGTCACCACAGCATTTCATCTTAACTGAGTTAAAATAACTAAGCGCCCATATCTATGATAAACCAGGGGTAAGCGTAGGGATCAACAGGATGGACCATTAGCAGCAAGCCGGAAATGGCTTGCTGCTTAGCTTTATAAACAGCGCAATTACCAGATCTGGTACCACTTCCTCTTTTCCCATCTCACTTTTTTGCCTTTAGCGCCTTCCCCGTTTGTGCTGAGAATGGTCTCATTGGACAAACCATAATCTGCCAGGCGCTGATTCAGGTTTGACAACACATAATCCTTTTCTTCGGGGAACCTTTCGGCGACTTGTTTATAGTGTGGTAAAAGCCGCGTATCCTTTACGTCGATGAGTGCCTGCAGGGTGTGAACAAGCACACGATTGGAGGGATCACCTAAACCGTTTATGAAGGTATCGATAAAATCTTTTTTGTTCTTTACTTTACCAAGGGTGTAAAATGCGGTTGCTCTTATGCTCTCGTTATCACTCTCCGTAAAAGGCACTATCAGCTGCCCAAAATTAGTTCCAGAGGCTCTCAGTAAATAGGTACAGTAGGTAAAGGTCTCGTCATTATCTATGTTGCCGATATGCTCTGTGATCAAAGGAAGCCATTCAGCGCTTTTATCTTTTGCATACCAGTAGATGAACTGGAAAACAGGCAGCAGATCGGTTTGGCTCTGTTCAACGAGATAAGGCTTTGCCCTTTTATAATCAAATTTTGTAAGTACCTGGAGCAGCTTTGTTCTTAGTTCACCGGTGTCTTTTAAGAGCTGCTCTTCGATGATCTGGATCGTTTCTTCCTTCACCTTTTTCTTGTTCAGGATGCCGTCCAGGCAGTCTGACCTTTGCTGAGCGGCGCCAGCATCCAGGAGCGCCTGGGATAATGCCGTATCAGATCCTCCCATTACATAGCCAAACCAGCGGGGGCTCTCTCCTATCAATTCGCCGGAGATCACCTCGTCCAGCCATCGCTCATACCAGTCCAGGAAATTATCTTCAAAGGTGAACTGCGGTTTATGCCTGTCTGCGTCTATGTTCAGCACCCGGCCTCTATAGGGACCATTTAAAACGATGCCATGAAGGTAAGAGCAGCCCTGTGAACCTATGGGAAGAATTCCCCCGAAGATCTTTCCCAGCTCCAATTCATAGTCTTCATCTGAGATATCACTGTCATTGTCAATATTCTCATTTAATGAGCGCCAGTATTCATCGGGCATTTCCGGGTAAATAAGGCAATCGGCTTTCAGACATTCCCGGGCGTCAGAATAGATCAGTTCATCCACGTGCTTACCCAGGGGGTAAATGCCATAAAAAGGCCCCGCCGCAGCGCCTTCATAAGCGATGCCGCCGTTTCCTACCTGGAGTATAAAGGCCTTATAACAGGCGGGCAGCTCAATACCGTACTTTCGTTCAAACGCCGCCACCTCTTCTATCCTTGCCGGATCATTCAGCTGATACCTATGACTCTTTGCCCCAAATACTTCCAGGTTCTTATCTGCCTTCTTTGCTTTAGGCAGTTTATCTTTTATTCTTTGGATCTGATCGTTAAACTCCATCATGACGAAACCGCTTTATTGCGCCTGAAGTTCCTGGATATGCCAAAGAAAAGACGACTGACTTCAGCATAAGTTGCTTACGCTGTCCACATTTTCTAAAAAAAACCATAAAATAATATGCACCCAATTGGGTGCATTATATATATTTGCATCCAAATGGGTGCATATTTATGAGAAGAGATGTATTTCAGGGGATTGCAGACCCAACCAGAAGGGCAATCCTGGGAAAACTGGCGAAGGAAAAATTGAACCTTACTACGTTAACAGACAATTTTGACATCAGCAGGCAATCTGTAACGAAGCATATCAAGATCTTAGCGGAGTGCGGACTGGTAATTATAGAAAAGCAGGGGCGGGACCGGTATATCAGTGCCCGGCCTGAAAAGCTCAGTGAGGTGGCGAAGTGGATCAACCAATACCGTTCCTTCTTTGCAGAGAGCTATGATCGTTTGGATGACTATTTAAAAACCATGGAATAAAATTCATCATTATGAGTAGCAATCAACTTCAGGTAACAGTCAACGGAACCCAGCTTATCATGACCCGCCAGTTTAACGCCCCAAGAGAGAAAGTATTCCGGGCGCATACCGCATGCGAACATTTAAAGAACTGGTGGGGCCCCAGGGAATGGCCACTTACCTATTGCAAAATGGATTTCCGTGTAGGCGGTCAATACCATTACTGCATGACAGGTCCCGACGGCACCGAAGCGTGGGGACTGAGCACTTACAAAGAGATCAAAGCGCCGGAACTGATCGTGTATGAAGACAATTTTTCGGATAAAGACGGCAACAAGAACCCCGCATTGCCGACAACAACCGTGAGAACTGAATTTATTGAGGAGGGTGGCAAAACGATCATCAGGAGCGTTGCCAACTACGCCTCTCCGGAAGCATTGAAGCAGGTGATCGATATGGGCATGGAAGCCGGCATGGCGGAAACGCTGGACAGGCTGGAGGAGTATGTGGCGAAGATGCAGTAGGGCTTAACTTTTTAAAACGGTTACATTTCTTAAAAAGGCTACATTATTGTAGCCTTTTTTCTATCGTGCTCCGTATAAGTTTATACTTTTGCCGGAATTCAATCATTTATAAACCGGCGAGGCCGTACCACATTGAAACCAACAAGCGAAAATCATACAACGCAAGGCCTCAAACGCGGCCTGCAAAACCGTCACATCCAGCTCATTGCCCTTGGGGGCGCCATTGGCACCGGTTTATTCCTGGGCATAGGCCCCGCCGCCGTACTGGCCGGCCCTTCTGTTATCCTGGGCTATGCCATGGCTGGTATCATTGCTTTCTTTATTATGCGCCAGCTGGGTGAAATGGTGGTGGAAGAACCTGTTTCCGGCAGCTTTAGCCATTTTGCCTATAAATACTGGGGCAGCTTTGCCGGTTTTGCAGCGGGGTGGAACTACTGGGTGCTGTACATCCTGGTAAGCATGTCTGAATTAACCGCTATTGGTATCTATGTGCATTTCTGGTGGCCGGAGATCCCTTTATGGTTTTCCAGCCTTTTCTTCTTTATCGCTATTAATGCCCTGAACCTGAGCGCCGTGAAAGTGTATGGAGAAGCAGAATTCTGGTTCTCCATCATCAAGGTGGCCGCCATTATCGCGATGATCACCTTTGGTATTTACCTGCTGTTCACCGGTCATGGCGGCTCGCAGGCCAGCGTGAATAACCTGTGGAACGACGGCGGCTTTTTTCCGAAAGGATTGCTGGAAAGCGACGGGAAAGGCGGTTTCCAGGGACTGTTTGCCGCTATTGCGCTGATCATGTTCTCTTTCGGCGGACTGGAGCTGATCGGCATCACGGCCGCGGAAGCTGATAAACCTGAAAAGACAATCCCTAAAGCCACCAACCAGGTGATCTACCGTATCCTGATCTTTTACGTAGGCGCGCTGGTGATCCTGTTCGCTTTATCTCCCTGGAAAAGCATTACTACCGACAGCAGCCCCTTTGTGATGGTATTCGAAAGCCTCAAGGGCTTTCAGTTCAGCCTTTTCGGCAAGACCATCTACTTTACCAGCCTGATAGCGCATGTGCTGAACCTGATCGTGCTGACGGCAGCGCTGTCTGTTTACAACAGCTGTGTATACAGCAACAGCCGGATGTTGTATGGCCTGGCAGAACAGGGCAATGCGCCTTCTTTCCTGTCAAAACTGAATAAGAACCATGTTCCGGTGACCGCCATCCTGGTATCGGGCCTGTTTGCCGCCATTTGTATTGTGGTGAACAAGCTGATGCCGGAGAAAGCGCTGGAAGCATTGATGTCTTTGGTGGTATCCTCACTGATCATCAACTGGCTGATGATCAGTATTGTGCACCTGCAATTCAAAGGCAACAAGAAAGAAGAGCAGATAAAGACCAAATTTCCCTCTTTCCTTTATCCTGCATCCAACTACATCTGCCTGGTGTTCCTGAGCGGTATCCTGATATTGATGTGGATAACAGGCATGCGTTTACCAGTGGCCCTCATTCCGATCTGGATCCTGTTCCTGTACGGTTGTTATATACTGGTGAAGCGGAAACGGCAGCAGCAACAGCCTGCTTAATTACTCATGCAGGGTAAGCAGCGGCAGCCTTAAGTTATAAACCAGGCTTTTGGTGGTGCTTTTATGGAACAAGTTGCGGAGAAAATTATAATACCTGGGGATGGTAATAACCAGTGAGATGTCATGTTGCTTTGCATAATCCATGATGCCTTCGCTGATGTCGTTATTTTCGACAAAGGCATACTCCGGTTTATACTTATCGAAGATATGATGCATCTTATGTATTTCCTCCACCGTTGCAGGTGAAAAACGCCGGTTGCCGTCGTCCACATTGATCACCACCAGCTGTGCCTGGAATGTTTGCAGCACTTCATCCAGCGCATCCAGCGGTGTGGCTTCGGACACCTTTTCGAGGTCGCAGGCCAGCAGCACCCGCTGAGGAGGTGTAACAACCGCATCAAGCGGTACCATCAGCACAGGGCAACGGCCAACTTCCGAGATCCTTAATGCGGTGCTCCCAACGATCATTCTTTCGAGGCCGGTTTTTTCGGATACCCCTGTTACGACCAGGTGCGCATCTTCCTTTTTGCAGATCTCATTGATGTTCTCACCCAGTATCAGCTCTTCGGCTCTTATGTCCACCACCACGTCTGCTCCCGTCAGCTCTGCCACTTTTGCCGCCAGCTCATTCAGCCTCCGCTCTACCGCATTATACAGTTCGGTGCCTACATAGGGAGCCACCGGCAGATCAGTGGTAGGCGCCATTACCTGGTATGCGTGATACAGGACTATGCGCGGAAAATTATACCGGGTAGCCACCATGCAGGCGTACTCCATTGCATGATGTGCTGAGTCTGAAAAATCTGTACAAACGAGTATTGTTCTCATACTTTTTTCCCGAAAAAATTGCGCCAAACTGCAGCAGCCAGGGCAGCTTTCAGCCGTATTCTGGCACGATCATTTATCTGGAAAAATGATTGGTTAAAGTATGTAAATACTGGTGTGATGGATAAGCGTGAAGTAAAGTTTAACCTGATCAATGCCCCCGGCCTGATCGGTAATCTGCAGGTACCCGAAGCCGCCAAAGGTCTGGTGATCTTTGCACACGGCAGCGGCAGCAGCCGTTTAAGCCCGAGGAACCAGTTTGTTGCGGACATACTGAACCAGCGTCGTATCGCAACGCTCCTTACTGATCTTTTAACGCCGTTTGAGGACGAGCTGTATGAGCACCGCTTTAATATTGACCTGCTGGGCAACCGCCTGGTAAAGATCACCGAGTGGTGCTATGACCAGGACGCTCTCTATGCGCTGAACATTGGCTATTTCGGCGCCAGCACCGGTGCAGCTGCCGCATTACAGGCAGCGGCCCTGCTCGAGAAAAATGTGAAAGCCGTGGTGAGCCGGGGCGGGCGGCCAGACCTCGCAAAGGCCCTGCCAACAGTGGCGGCTCCTACCCTGCTGATCGTTGGTTCGCTGGACATCCATGTTATTGAACTGAACAAACAAGCTTTTGATAAGCTAAAGTGTGAAAAACAAATGGAAATTGTGAACGGCGCTTCCCATTTGTTTGAGGAGCCTGGCACACTGGACAAAGCAGCGGCACTGGCTGCCGACTGGTTTGAAGAGCACCTTTCCCGGCAAAAGAAAAGGATGCGGCGCTAATAAGTGCCGCATCCTTTTGCATTGATCTTGTTGCCTGCTGCATGATGATGATCCGGGTAATGCCCCATACAAGGGAGGGGTTGCTTTTGGAGGCTTTGCCGGCAGTATTTAAAACGGGCTGCGCCTGGCTGGGAGAATGGGGATTCAACGGAGGGAGGGCATGGAAACGGCGGGGCTTTGATGGGGCGGCGCCGAGCCGGTCACGCCAGACAAGGCCCGTTTTAAATCTGCCGGCACGGTGGAAAGCTGACATGACAGTTATCAATAGATCTGGTATCAGGCTATGAATTCAGGAATGGCCGCATCGCTAAGTGCCCCGCTATCTGCAGACCGGCACGTTTAAAAACGGGCCTTGGCTGGTGTGATGCGATTGATAATGCTCCATATTGCCCCTATGGCTCATACGCCATCCAACGTTCAATAGATATTCCGGACAACCAGGCGCAGCCCGTTTTTAAATGTTGCGGGAAAGAGATTAATCATATAACCAAATACGTGGAAACCCGGAAATGATGTGAACAAAGTTTAAATGTCAATTTTACACTTTAAATGATTATTTTGTGGACATAATATAGTTGTCTGCATTTACAAACAAATAATTCCACTATGAAAAAGGGCTGGCTACTCCATTTATTAATAGTATGTGTGGCGATACAATTTGCGAAAGGGACAGCGGCAAGAGCGGCTGCAAATAACCCGGATTCGGTGTACCTGTTTTCTTATGCTACGGGAAAGAATAATGACCATAACGGGCTGCATTTTGCATGGAGCCGGGATGGGCAGCAGTGGTATGCTATTGGAAATGAGTTCGCGTACCTGAGGAGTGATTATGGAAGGTGGGGATTGGATAAGCGGATGATCAGTCCTTACCTGGTGCGGGGAGAGGATGGGATGTGGCATTGCGTGTGGAGCTTGAATGAAGGGGATCATCTGTTTGCACATGCAGCGTCGGCAGACCTGGTGAACTGGAAAAGGCAGAGCTATCCCGAGGCAGGAGGAGGCAGTAATGTATTGCGGCCGGTGGTGAAGTATGATGCCGGACAGCATGTGTATACCATTACGCATAGCAGTGCGGATGGAAAGTACTATAAGGTTAGTACGGCTGATTTTAAAACTTACAAGCGGGAGGGAGAAGTGCCGGCGGCGCAGTATGCGGATGGAAGCGTAAACGTTGCGTTGCCGGGAGGTATGGCCAGGGGACAAATGCACCGGGTGGCGTGGACAACGGTAGACCGGCTGATCAAAACATATGAGCTGAAGCAATATAAAAGGGAACAGGAAGCTGAGACAAGCAGAACGGATGGGGAGCGCTTTGCAAAGCTGCAACCCTTACAGGCAACTATCAAGGTGATGCCGGGCCAAGCGAAGCCGATCAGTGATCTGCTGCTGGGGATCTTCTTTGAGGATATTAACTATGCGGCAGATGGCGGGTTGTATGCGGAGCTGGTGCAGAACCGGGATTTTGAATATGCCTTGAGCGATAAGGAAGGAAGGGATCAAAGCTGGAACAGTAAGCATTCATGGACCTTGCGCGGAGAACAGACCAGCTTTAGCATAGATTCGGCAGCGCCTATCCATGTGAATAACAAACATTATGCAGTGCTGGATACAAAGGCGCCGGCAGCAGCATTGGTGAACAGCGGGTTTGATGGGATACCGGTGAAGCAGGGAGCGCAATATGAGCTGTCGCTGTTTGGTAAGCAACTGGATGGAAAGAGCGGAAAAGTGATGGTGCGCCTGGTGGATGAGAAAGGCAAGGTGCTGGCACAAACAACAGTGACAATACCGGCGGGCTCCTGGAAAAACGTAAAGACCGTGCTGACAGCAACGGCCAATGCAGATAGCGCGCAGCTGGAACTGCAGCCGGTGGCGGCAGGACGGGTGGCGCTGGATATGGTATCGCTGTTTCCGCAGCAGACGTTTAAGGGAAGAAAGAACGGGATGCGGGCAGACCTGGCACAGGTGATTGCTGATATACACCCACGCTTTGTACGTTTCCCGGGGGGCTGTGTGGCGCATGGAGATGGACTGAACAACATTTACCGCTGGAAGAATACGATTGGTCCGCTGGAGGCGCGAAAGCCGCAGCGCAATTTATGGGGATATCATCAGTCGGCAGGATTGGGGTATTTTGAATACTTCCGGTTCTGTGAAGATATAGGCGCAGCGCCATTACCGGTGGTTGCGGCGGGTGTGCCTTGCCAGAACTCAGGGCCGGGTGATAAAGGAAGCGGGCAACAAGGCGGCGTCCCGATGAGTGAGATGGATGAGTATGTGCAGGATATACTGGACCTGGTAGAGTATGCGAATGGAGACGTACATACAACATGGGGTAAGAAACGTGCGGAGGCAGGGCATCCGGAACCTTTTCATTTGAAGTACATTGGGATCGGAAATGAGGACCTGATCACGGATATCTTTGAAGAGCGGTTTGCGATGATCTATAAGGCGATGAAGGAAAAGCATCCGGAAATTACGGTGATAGGAACAGTAGGGCCATTCTTTGAGGGCACTGATTATGAGGAAGGATGGGATCTGGCTAATAAATTAAAAGTACCGATGGTGGATGAACACTATTACGTGTCACCGGGGTGGTTCATTAACAACCAGGATTTCTATGACAGCTATGACCGTTCCAAATCAAAAGTATACCTGGGCGAGTATGCCGCTCATACAGCAGGAAGGCGCAGCAATATAGAGTCGGCACTGGCGGAAGCCTTGTACCTTACGGCGCTGGAACGGAACGGGGATGTGGTGAGCATGGCATCGTACGCGCCGCTGTTGGCAAAAGAAGGGCATACCCAGTGGAAGCCGGATCTTATCTACTTCAATAATGCTACTGTGAAGCCTACGGTAGATTACTATGTACAGCAGCTATATGGCCAATATGGAGGGAATGAATACCTGCCGGGGGCAGTAACGCTTTCCAATAAGGAGGAAGCGGTGCAGAAGCGTGTGGCGGTGTCTGTTGTGCGGAATACAAAAAATAAAGAAGTGATCGTGAAGATGGTGAACCTGCTTCCTGCGCCGGTTCAATCCAATGTTGACCTGAGCGGCATTGAACTGGCTGGTGGCAAAGCCGAAAAGGTAGTGTTGCAGGGCAAGCCAGATAGCGAGGATGCTAAGCCGGAAACTACTGACTGCGATGTGGCAGAACAATTTGAAACAGCGCTGCCCCCCTACTCTTTTACCATTATCCGTATTAAAACAAAATAGACGGTCGTTATGAAACAGGTATGCACATTACTACTGGTAATCCTTGGCCTGGGCGTTCGGGCACAAAGCAAGGGAGATTTTCACAATTGGGCGCCTACCCCGCCGATGGGATGGAACAGCTGGGATTGTTTTGGTCCGACAGTGACAGAAGCAGAGGTAAAAGCCAATGCCGACTATATGGCGAAACACATGAAGGCATATGGTTGGGAATATGTGGTGGTGGATATTCGCTGGTATATCAGCAATGATAAGGCTCATGGATATAATGAGACCAATGCGGAATACAATATCGATGACTATGGCAGGTTTATTCCTGCGGTGAACCGCTTCCCTTCTGCTGCGGGCGGTAAAGGATTTAAGCCGCTGGCAGATTACCTGCACAGCAAAGGGCTGAAATTCGGTATTCATATTATGCGTGGGATCCCGGTGGTAGCGGTAAAACGCGGCTTGCCGATCAAAGGTAGCAAAGTGACGGCGAAGGATATTTATTCAGAACAAGAGCAGTGCAAGTGGCTGAAAGATATGTATACGATTGTTCCTGGTAAGGAAGGCGCACAGGAATATTACAATTCACTCTTCGATATGTATGCTGCCTGGGGACTGGACTTTGTAAAGGTAGATGATCTCTCGGCGCCTATTTATCACGCGGGAGAAATTGAGATGATCCGCAAGGCGATAGACCGTACGGGGCGTAAGATCCTGCTCAGCACTTCCCCGGGTGAGACGCCTATTGCACAGGGAGAACATGTACAGCAGCATGCCAATATGTGGCGTACGGTAGATGATTTCTGGGATGCCTGGGAACCGTTGAATGCACACTTTGAAGTGTTTGAGCGCTGGAATAAATGGCGTACTACCGGCGCATGGCCGGATGGGGACATGCTGCCACTGGGCCGTATCGGGATCCGTGCAGAGCGGGGTAATCCGCGTATGACCAAATTCACGAAGGATGAACAGTATACGCTGATGACGCTGTGGAGCATCTTCCGCTCGCCGCTGATGTTTGGTGGTAACCTGCCGGATAATGATCCATTCACATTATCATTGCTGACCAATAAAAATGTGCTCGCTGTTTTAAAGAACAGCAGCAATAACAAGCCTTTGCTGAATGATGCGCAGAAGGCCATATGGACAGCTGACGCACCCGGGGCAGGCGCCAGGTACGTAGCTGTATTTAACAAGGGCACTGATAAGGCTAATATTGCTGTTGATCTTACACAGATAGGGGCAACAAAAGCCTGCACTGTTACGGATCTGTGGACAGGTAAAGTGTTGGGTAAATTCACGGGCAGTTTCAGCCCGGAGATTAACCCGCATGGTGCAGGCTTGTATAAGATCACTTTATGATCATGAAATAAACACCGGGTACAAAGCTACCTATATCAATCACATGTTTGCGGTCTGCTGACTGCCCCAGTATAAAGCCCTGCCGTTGATATCGCTGAGCGTAATAACGGCAGGGCTTTTTGTTATGCAGCCGGCAGTGTGACCCTCATCCTTCAGTGTCCTTTTTTTTGTATATTACTTTTCGGATTACCCGTTTTGTAAACCTCCGGTCATATACAAGTATGAAAAATATCCTGCTCAGCTTAACAGCTATCATCGCTTTTCTTCTGTTACACCCCCCCGCAAGTGCACAAGAGGCAGCCGGTGGCAATGATACCCTTTATTCATCCGTTTTACAACAAAAGCGGCCGATTGAAGTCCTGCTTCCTCAGGGCTATAAAAAAGGCGACAGCACCCGTTACGATGTATTATACGTAATAGATGGGGAGTGGAATACTTCACTCACCCAAAAAGCATATCAGTTCCTGGGGTATGCACAGTTTGTCCCCAACAACGTGATCATAGTGGGTGTTCCTAATGTATATAAGGGAGACATTAATTCCCGGGACAGGGATTTTACACCTACACGTACGGATTTCAGCCCGATATCTGGCGGGGCAGCTAATTTCCTGTCTTTCTTTAAAGAAGAGCTGATCCCTTATATCAATAAACAATACCGTACAAAGCCGGAGAATAATACGTTGTACGGCACTTCATTGGGAGGGCTGTTTGCAACGTATGCATTTCTACATGCGCCTGCGCTTTTCAGATCCTATCTCACGGTTGAGCCAAGCTTGTGGTATGACAATGGCTTAATGAGCAAGCTGGCGCGTGAAAAGCTGCCCAATATGAAGACCGCAGATAATACCTACTGGATATCTGTAAGGGACGGTCAATTCTTTTATGATATGGGCGTAGCCAGCTTTGATTCCGTACTCAGACAACAGGCTCCAAAGGCGCTGGATTGGAAGGTGCAGGCTTACCCGGATGAAACACATTTCTCTACCATCTGGAAAGGACTGTATGATGGTTTTAAGTTTACTTATAAGGGCTTCATGGTGGAGGATAATTTCCTGCTTACGCCAAGCAACGGGCGTATACTGAGCGGCCACCCGTTCAGGCTGAGATGTTATAATGCAGGCGCTGAAAATTATATGGCTTACACAGTGGATGGAAGTGAACCGACAACTGCTTCCACACAGTTGAAGTATGTAAATACCTTTGATTTTTCATCCAGTACTACCGTGACGGTGAAAGCGCTGAGCAGCAGAAAGGAATATGAAAAAACTATCCGCTGTAATTATAAAGTGGAGCCGCCGTTAATGGCCACACAGGCGCCTAAGCATCTTAAAAAAGGCGGGGTACACTTTAAGTATTACAAAGGCAACTGGGATCAGTTGCCGACGCTGAATAAGCTGCAACCTATCCGCACAGGCAGTACAGACGATGGTTTTGACATCAACGGTTTTGGCGGGCAAGACGGATTTGCCTGCGCACTGGAAGGATTGCTGGAAGTGCCTGAAGGAGGTTATTACGTTTTCGGATTAGGGAATAATAACCCTGCACGGGTACAGATAAGCGGGCAGACGATCATTGACGAACAGCAGGCTATCCACAGGCAGTCTTTCATCATCTATTTACAAAAAGGATTTTACCCCATCAAAGTAGAAGGTTTGCGTAAAAAGGGCGGGCAGCAGTTCTCCCCTCTTTTCTGGAGAAAAGAAAGTGAGCCCAACGCTTCGCCGATAGCAGCGGAGTTTCTTTATCATTAACTATGAGCGCTTGTACAGGAGCCATAGTAAGGCGGGTGGTAGCTGTGACAAGGCACTAAGTAAGGACTTCATAGGCAGACAGTAAGCTGGTACGTTACGCTAAGATAGCAAACATACGGAGTAATCGGCCAGTATGCGGCCAGTAAGTGGCTACTGAAAATCAAGGCATTGTGGACATAAGGTGGAGTTGATCGGGACTGCAGGCCGGCTTGAAATGGAGGGCCGTCAGGGGAAGGTAGCAGGCGTTTTTGGGGCGGCAGGAAGCTTTGAGCGGCTGAAAGTTGGGCTGTTTGAAGGCAGTTTACGGCAAAGTAGGTCTTTTGATGGGTAAAAATGCTGATTTGGGAGCGTGTAAGGCATAGGTTTTCCAAGAGCATAGCGCCCGTGGACAAAGAGAATACCGTAAAGTGCCTGAAGGTGGTGAATAGATCATTCCCGCTGGCGGGGTGAGATAGCGGGAGGCGTATTGTTATTCCGGTCAGTACCCCATTTAAATGGTTTGCGGTGGCGGGGGAATTTGCGGGCTTGTTTGCCAGGGCTAAGGTCTTGTGCAGCTGTTGCGACACTGATCACATCGGCCGCCATATAACGGCGATCGCCGGAAAAAGAGCAATGGCCGTTGCATTCCTTGTAGGAACGGTATTGGAGTATGACCATGAGCGTACCCTCCCCCTCGATGGGGACGTTCATCGCCATGCCGTTAAAAGGCTCGTCCTCATTGAGCTCAATGATAGCGGTAGAAACATCGGTACTGAGCACCCGGTTTTCAGCGAAGCTGATGCGGGTAGCGATAAGGCGGAGCTCTACGTGGGAGTTGCTGCCTTGTGGAAGAAGCTCCTGGGCAGGGATATGTAAGGTGCCGTTTGCCGTGAAAACTGGTTGTTCAACAAAGAGCTTTTCAATGCCGGTATGCTTGTTAAAGTGAAAGCCCTGGAGATTGGGAAGATTATCCTTCCCGGCCTGGATAAAGAGCTTATTAAGGCGGTTTACGAGGGTGCCGTCGTAGCGCATGTCCAGGTAAGGGCGGACAGCTTTACGAATGAGCTTTCCTTTCCGGCTGGCCATGCCGAAGCGACGGGCAGCGCGTTTAGTGGGAGCTGTCTGTCTTACTTTTTCCGGCATGCTACGGAAGAAATATTTGCCATTTCTGCGGTAGCCGATGACGTTTTGCAGTCTGCCGGTGAATTTAAAAACACCAGTTTGTAACGCCATAAAGCTTGATTTTAATTAAATATACGGGAAAAGTTGCGACGGCGGATCACAGGGGTGAATTTGTTGATTTAGATCAACTTTTTGGGGGTATTTTGCGGTATTCGGAGCCAGTGATTATATAGAGGATCATAATATTGGACAAGAAGGCGGCTTTTGCTATTTTGCATCTACGAGCAACCCTCCAATATCTTAAAACACGGATGCCATCCATGAACGAGCCACTAAAAAATGTTCGAGCAGATGCGAATGAGCTGATGAAGTCGTGGGTTACATTATTCACGCACAGCATGTACGAATGGGCTTACTACAAAGTAGCTGACAAAGCTACGGCGGAAGACCTGGTGCAGGAAACATTCCTGTCGGCTTTTCAGTCGCTGGACAGGTTCAAGCAGGAAAGCCAGCCAAAAACCTGGCTGTTTTCCATCCTGAACCATAAGATCATAGACCATTTCCGGAAAAGAGTGAAAAGCCCCTTAGTAGATGAAGGAGGCGCAGGGCTTGATTATTACTTTGATCACCATGGCGAGTGGGGCGACCATTCCCGCCCACAGGAATGGACAGGGGATGACAGCCACCTGCTTGACCGCGCCGATTTCAGGACCACCCTGGATGAGTGTATGCAGCGATTGCCAGGTAACTGGTCGGCAGCATTACAGCTAAAATATCTCAGTGAAAAGGATGGCAAAGAAATTTGTCAGGAAATGCGGATCTCGTCGACTAATTTCTGGCAGATCCTGCACCGTGCCAAGCTGCAATTAAGAAAGTGCCTGGAGATACACTGGTTTAAAAAGTAAACGATGAAGAAGCGGATCATACATTTCTTTGTGCTCTCCTGCAGGAAAGCAACCGGGCTGATAGAGAAAAGGCTCTACTTTAAACTTTCTGCCCTGGAAAGGATGCAATTGCGCTGGCACCTTACGTTGTGCGACGCCTGTACCATCTATACAAAGCAAAGTAACTTGTTACATAAGCTGCTGAACCAACACGAACATGATCATACCCATGCCCCTCATCTTCCTGAAGATACAACTCAAGACCTTAAAGAAAGGATTACCAGGAAATTAGAAGAAGAATAAAAAAAAGTTTGTTGTTGTTGTCAGGTAAACCCCAGGTTGGCGACTATTCTTTCAAATCCAATTATTCATTCAACAAACCTGACACAATGGACATTAAAAAGAAAAGCCTGATCACTGGCTCTATGATCGCCGGCGCCTTGTTCGCCACCGCTAACCTGAATGCAAATGCTGCAGACCTGTTCCGCTTTTCCAACCTCGGCACCGGAGAAGAAGTAAGAAGCCAGTTAATGGGTGGCTCATCCAATGCCCTGCACCTGGAACTGAAATGTGGCGAAAAAGGAAAAGCAGACAGCACCGCTGCGAAGAAAGGTAAAGATGGCAAGTGCGGCGAAGGTAAATGTGGAGAAGGTAAATGCGGAGGCGCCAAGAAGGCCGGTGACAAAAAGGATAAGGCCGGCACTAAAGCTAAACCTTAACCGGTTTTAAGTTGTCAGTTGACAGTTATCAGTGATCAGTGATTGAAGCAAATTTTTCTTCTGAGTACTGAGAACGATCAACTGACAACTGACAACTAGCAACTGACAACTAGCAACTGACGACTGTCAACTAAAAAATTACCGTACATGGTTGGTATTGGTTTCAGAAAAGATTTTGCAGCAGATCTGCTGCAGGGCAATGCTATTCAACCGGCCTTCATAGAAGTGGCGCCGGAAAACTGGATCGGTATTGGAGGTTACTGGAAAAAACTGTTCCGCCAGGCATTGGAACAATATCCATTATTCACTCACGGGCTCTCCTTGTCTATTGGCAGCCCGGATCAGCTGGATTTCGTCTTCCTGCAAAAAATAAAGGACTTCCTCCGGGAAACCAATGCACAGTTATACTCCGAGCACCTGAGCTATTCCAAATGCGACAATGCTCACTTGTATGATCTCCTGCCTATTCCGTTCACCATGGACGCGGTGAAGCATGTTTCGCAAAGGATACGTACCGTGCAGGACTTCCTGGAAAGAAAGATCGCTATCGAAATAGTCAGTTATTATACGCCCCTGGCGCCGGAGATGGAGGAGATCGATTTTATCAATGCCATTCTCGCCGCTGCAGATTGCGATCTGTTACTGGATGTGAATAATATTTACGTAAACAGCTTCAACCACCACTATGATGCCAGGGCATTCATTGACCGTCTGCCGCTGGAACGCGTACGGTATATACATATGGCCGGACATGAGCAGGTAGCCGAAGATCTGATCATCGACACACACGGAGAAGCGATCATCGACCCCGTGTATGAGCTCTTTGCCTATGCCATGCAAAAGCTGAACAGGGATGTACCCGTATTGCTGGAACGGGATTTTAACATACCAGAACTGGCAACCTTGCAACATGAAATAGAGCGGCTGCAAACGATTAAAGCAAACAGTATAAAACACCCCGCATATGCAGCAGCTTAATAAGGATACGCCGAATTATCAGTCCGCCCTGGCAAACTACTGCCGTACCGGCGATTATAGAGCAATTCCGGGCGTAAAGACCGCGCATGTTATTCAATACCGCAGGCTGGTATATAACGTGGTGGATGATATGCTGCAATCGGCCTATCCGCTTACCAAAGAACTACTGACGCAGGATGAATGGGATGAGCTGGTGCGGGAATTCTTTTCCGGGCATGCATGTCAGTCGCCACAGGTATGGCATATGCCGAAGGATCTGTACGAGTATTTACTACTGCAGGAAACACATCCGCTGTTGGGCAAATATCCATTCCTGCCTGATCTGTTGCGATTCGAATGGCTGGAGATAGCCTTGTTTATGATGGAAGACAAGCCCGTAGACTGTAATGCTGGCGGCGAGCGCTTAACACTGAATCCCGAACATGAGCTGGTACATTTTGAATATCCTGTACATCTAAAGCAGGCAAAGCAAATAACGGGAACGGATAAGGGGGATTATTTCCTGGTAATATTCCGTGAACCGGAGAGCGGTGATGTGCAATTTATGGAGCTCTCCCCTGCCCTGGCCAGGATGATCGAATTACTGGAAGAAGGACCGATGAGCGTTACAACCCTGGCCGCGGAAATATGCAGGCAACTGCAGATCGGGATCACACCAGCTATACAGGCTATGACGCAATTGTTTGTTGACCAGGGCCTGCAGAACAAACTGATCGCAGGTTTCTTATCTAACAATTAAAAGTGCAATAACAATGAAAGCGATACAATTATATTATAAAGGAGTAGAAAGCGTAGGAAAATTAAAGGACTTACCCTTGTTAATGATCAGGCTAGCGCTGGCATACGGATTTTATACACCGGCAAAAATGAAGTGGAGCGATATAAACAGCATCATAGATTGGTTTAAGAGTATCGGCATGCCAGCGCCAGCTTTAAATGCTTACCTGGCAGCATCCACAGAAGCAGCAGGCGTGGTGTTGCTGGTGTTGGGCCTGGGAACAAGGATCATAGCGGTGCCATTGATGATCGTAATGCTGGTGGCCATTAAGACGGTACATTGGGGAAATGGATTTGAGGCGGGGAATAACGGGTATGAGATCCCGTTGTATTACCTGATCATGCTGGCAGTGGTGTTGGTGTATGGACCAGGGAGGTGGAGTGTGGATGGGGTGATAGGGAGAAGGGGTGAGTAATTCATTGATATTCAGGTATAAATTTTGCAGCAGGTTGCTGCAAAATTATACTGGCGTCAAATTTTTCAGGCAGTGACTGGAGAATTCAGCGTTACTGTATTTTCTTTTGTTCTTCTTCTATGATCTCTTTTAATTGTTTTTCACTGGGCAGATTGGTAAGGTACTTTGAGACAAATACCTTCTGTGGTAAACCAGCGGTAGCATACTTTACCAATGTTTCATTTTTCCCTGCACAAAGTATAATCCCGATAGGGTGTGTGTCACCTTCCTGCATTTCATTTTCCTTGTAATAATTAAGATAAACATTCATTTGCCCGGCATCGGCAGGGGTAAAATCTCCCAGTTTTAAATCCAGCAGGATGTGACATTTCAGTATGCGGTGATAGAAAACCAGATCGATCCGGTAATGGGTATTGTCGAAGGTGATGCGTTTTTGCCTGGCTTCAAAGCAGAAGCCCCTGCAAATTCGTTGGGGTATCCGGGAGCCGTTCAAATTGTTCAGGCACTGCCTGAACAATTTCATTCAATTGATAATCATTTATTTGAAAATATTCAGACGCTGCCTGAATAATTTGGGGGTATGTCAGATAGAACTGCTTGTACAGATGGAGAGCGGTAAAAGATAAGCCTTTAATATCGAGCGCTTTTAATCGTTCAGCAAGGTTTCGGAACAGCCTTTCACCATATTGGGCCCGATCTTCTCCTTTTTGTTCATATTCGAAGATGTGATAGCCTATCATCCAGTTCCTAAGTGTCATTGCAGTATTGACCTGCTTCTGAACCTGATTAAGAAAAAGCTGATTGGTTTTTTGAATAGCTCTTGCAAGGCCTTCCAGGTTATTTACCGGGCTAACTGTGGTTTTCTCTTTCGTCATTTCGTTGCAATTAAAAATGGAATTTAAATTCACTAAAGGAATAGAAGCGTTAATCGGCAGTTAACAATTAAAATAAGACTGCTGCAACCCACTTTCCTCCTTCTCCATTTCTTAAAATTTCCTTAAAAATTTTCTCTACCCTTGACACTTTTTCTTCCATTTAAATAAATTTGGCACACTTAATTAGTCATTGAAACCATTTACTGTTATATATTATGCCAGTACGTGCACATCGATTAATCAAGATCCTAATTCCACTATTCCTGACAGGATTTTTCACAGGCGGATTCCACGGTAGCAGCGCCGCACAGGGCGTTGTTCTTTACACCCCTTATACCAAGATCTCAGTTTCTCCGGGAGAGTCGGTCACCTATTCAGTGGATGTGATCAACAAAAGCGGCAGTTTAAAAAACGCGGACATTATCTTAACGGGCCTGTCTAAAGACTGGACCTATGTGATGAAATCAGGGGGCTGGAACATCAGCCAGCTATCTGTGCTGCCCGGAGAAAAGAAAAGCTTTGAGCTGCAGCTGCAGGTACCGTTGAAGATCAACAAGGGCAGCTACCATTTCGCATTGCAGGCGAGGGGATTTAGCCAGCTACCGCTTACGGTGAACGTTTCACAAACAGGTACTTTTGAAACAGAGCTGAGCACCACACAGCCTAACATTGAAGGCGCGGCCAATTCCACCTTTACCTATAACGCCACACTGAGAAACCGAACGGCAGACAACCAGCTGTATGCGCTGAGCGCCTACGCACCGCCAGGCTGGAACGTGGCCTTTAAAGCCAATTACAAACAAGTATCCTCTGTCAATGTAGAGGCTAACCATACCCAGGACATCACCATTGAAGTAGACCCGCCGGATCAGCTGGCGGCAGGCACGTACAAGATACCCATCGTAGCCACTACCAGCAGTACATCGGCACAGCTGGAGCTGCAGGCGGCTATCACGGGGTCCTATGCACTGGAACTGAGCACTCCGCAGGGGCTCCTGAGCACCAGCCTCACGGCGGGCGATGACAAACGTATTGAACTGGTGGTGATCAACAAGGGCTCTGCGCCGCTGAAGAATATCGATATGCAATCAGCCGCTCCTGCAAACTGGGAAGTGAGCTTTGATCCAAAGAAAATAGCATCGCTGGCGCCGGGACAGATTGCACAGGTATCTGCGGTGATCAAAGCCGATAAGAAAGCTATCGCCGGCGACTATGTGACCAACCTGGAGGCACGGGCGCCGGAGGCTTCGTCCAAAGCAGCTTTCCGGGTTTCGGTCGGCACCTCGATGTTGTCTGGCTGGCTGGGGATCATCATCATCCTCGGCGCATTAAGCAGCGTATATTATTTGTTCAGAAAATACGGACGGAGGTGAGCCATGAGCGAAAACATTATTGCGCTGACCGGTCTTACCAAACAATACGGCACGCTGAAGGCTGTTGACAACCTTAACCTGTACATCAAAAAAGGTGAAGTGTTCGGATTACTGGGCCCCAACGGCGCAGGTAAATCAACCACCATCCTGATGATGCTTGGGCTAACAGAACCTACTGCCGGATCAGTACAGGTGTGCGGTATTGACTCTACCACCCATCCTATTGATGTTAAACGCAGGGTAGGGTATCTGCCGGATGAAGTGGGCTTCTATGAAAACTGCAGCGGCCTTGATAATCTCCTCTATACCGCAAGACTGAACCGCATATCCGACGAAGAAGCGGCACTACGGGCAAATGAGCTGCTGCAACGGGTAGGGCTGTATGAAGTGAAGGATAAAAAAACAAGGACCTACTCCCGCGGTATGCGTCAACGCCTGGGGCTTGCCGATGTGCTGATCAAGCATCCGGAGGTGATTATCCTCGACGAACCTACACTGGGCATTGACCCGAAAGGCGTGCGGGAGTTCCTGGACCTCATTGTGCAACTGAGCCGCGCAGAAAAGATCACGGTGCTGCTCTCCTCCCATCATCTTCACCAGGTACAGCAGGTATGCGACCGCGTAGGCATCTTTGTAGCGGGAAAACTGCTGGCGGAAGGCGATATTCCTACGCTGTCGGCTACCCTGTTTGCAGGCGAGCCCTATACCATTGAAGCAGGCGTTACTGCATCGGCAGGGGACGCCTCCAAACCGGATAACACATCACCAGTAATAGCGCGCCTTCAGCGGCAACTGGAGGCAGTGGAAGGCGTTCGCTCCGTATTGTACGACAAAGGCCTTTTCAGGATAGGTTGCACGCAGGATGCAACAGCGCTTATTGCCGGGGCCATTGTAGGCACCGGATTGGGGCTGACCTATCTTAACAGGAAAGCGTACGGGCTCGATGATATTTATAACCGTTATTTTGAAGGCAGCAATGTTTATGAAAAGGCTTCCTGATACCATGGCTTTACCGAAACATCCGTTCCGGGTGATCATAGATAAAGAGATCGCAGATCATGTACGCAGCTGGCGTTTTATCATATTGCTCTCACTGATCCTGCTCACGTGTTTCGGATCATTGTATATTTCTATCAGCAACTTCAGTAAAGCGATCAAACCGGATGATCCTGATGGGTCATTCTTCTTCCTGAAGCTGTTTACCGCTTCCGATGGCAGCATGCCACCCTTCCATGTGCTGATGGGGTTCCTCGGGCCTTTGCTGGGCATCAGCCTGGGATTTGACGCTATCAATTCAGAACAGAACAGCGGTACACTCAGCCGGATCCTGTCGCAGCCCATTCATCGAGATTACCTGATCAATGCAAAGTTTGCGGCATCGCTGGCGGTGATCAGCGTGTTGTTCTTTGCGCTGGGTTTCCTGGTAATGGGCCTGGGACTGATGATCATCGGTATACCACCCACGCCAGGCGAATTTATGCGGGTAGTGTTTTTTATACTGCTCAACATCCTGCATGTAGCTTTCTGGCTCAACCTTTCTATCCTGTTCTCGGTGCTGCTGCGGCAGCCCGCCACTTCAGCGCTGGCCGCTATTGCAGTGTGGCTGTTCTTCAGCATCTTTTACCAGCTTATTATCAAACTGGTGGCACAGGCCTTCATGCCCTCGCAGTTTGCACCGCCGGAAGCTGTGATGAGGTACCAGGAGATGATCCTGAACCTGCTGAGAATTGTGCCCACGCAGTTATACAGTGATGCCACCGTTACCTTGCTGATGCCCTCCGTGCGCAGCCTGGGGCCGCTCACTATGGAACAGGTATACGGCGCCATTCCCAGTCCTTTACCATTGGGACAAAGCCTGCTGATCGTATGGCCACAGCTGACCGGCCTTATTGCCGCAACGGTGCTATGCTTCGCAGTGTCTTATTTTGCTTTTATGAGGAGGGAGATACGTTCCAGGTAAGGAATGTTAATGAATGGTGGTTGTGTAGGCTTTGCTGACATCCGCCAGGTCCTTCTTCCTGAGTGTTTCGTATCCTTTATCACTGACCGTCCGGTAAAGGTTATAAGCCTTGCCGTTCCATCTCCACACAGGGAACTCCATGCCGGGGCCTCCGATCAGCAAATCAGGATAGCCTTTGCTGACGGTGGTCAGCACGTCGGGGGCCATACCGGGAAATCCCAGCTGCGGTACATATTTACCTGCAGCATCCTTGATGAACAGATTAACACTGGAACCGGCATTACCGGAAGTAAAGGTGTTACCGAAAACAACGAAGACCTCTTCATTGCCGTCCTTGTTCATATCGGCGGGAAAGACGGCAGCAGTAAAAGGATACTCTTTACTGTCCTTGTCCTGCGCGAAAGGCATATCATCCTTGCCGGAGGGAATAAAGCCTAACTGTGCGGCGATCTCATTTTTTTCTTTTACCGAGAGCTTTGTTTTGACATCTTTGAAAAGCAGGGCGGCCGTTTCTGTCAGCTGCTGGGCAGAGAGCGCAGGAATGAAGAGAGCGCCCGCGCAGGCGAGTAGTAATAGCTTTTTCATTGTTCAGTGTTTTGAGGTTACAGTTAAGGCAAAGGTAGACCTTATTTAACAGAAAAGGCGCCGGTTGCCACCGACGCCTTGCTATATAGCTTTGAGCATTATCCTGCGTAAGCTGCTTCCAGCGGCTGAATGTCCAGCTTCTTCATCCTCAGCATGGCAGCCATTACGCGATTGGCCTTGGTCTTATCAGGGTCCAGCATCATTTCATTCAGCACCGTGGGCACTACCTGCCAGGAAAGGCCGTACTTATCTTTCAGCCATCCGCACATTTGTGCTTTGGGATCACCGCCGTCGGTGAGCTTGTTCCAATAGTAATCCACTTCCTCCTGCGACTTACAATTGATGACAAAAGATACCGCTTCATTGAATGTGAAGTGAGGGCCGCCGTTCAGTCCGAGGAATGATTGCCCGCCGATCTCAAACTCGACGGTCATTACGGTACCGGCGGGCATTCCATGTACTTCAAATCCTTCTTCCGTATAATGGGCTATCCGGCGGATCTTACCATCCTTAAAAACAGAAGTGTAGAACTTGGCAGCTTCTTCTGCCTGTGTGTTAAACCACAGGCAGCTGGTCAGCTGTGGCGAAGTGATTGTCTTTTCCATAGTATGAAAGATTTTGATGAGTTGCTGTTTACATCAAAGGTACTTTCGGAAAACGAGCCCGAAGCTGTGCGAAAGCGACATAATCGGGGGTTGAATGCGACATGATCACTTACGGGTCCACTCCTCATGGATGGGATCGCCTTTTGAGCTGTTGCCACTATGGTCCCATTTGTTGCCGTTCACGGCGCCTTTAAAGCTGAGGGACGCGCCCACCCTGCTGCTATCTCTTGAAAAGAACTCTATCTTTTCCGTATAGGCGCCATTTTCGAATGTGTATGTTCCGCCGCCGGTGCCAAAGAACTCTCCTGTTTCGGTGTTGATGGCCACCCATTGGAAGCGGGTACCGGTGAGGATCTTGATGGTTTTGCGGGCGCCTGGCTTCATTTCGTTCATCTTGCCGTTGGCCTCGCGGGCGGTGATGTGCCATACACCCAGCATAGGACTGTTGCCATCGTCTATACGGTCCCAGGTGTTCTTTTCATTGCCTATGCTGCTGGTGAGCTGGTCTCCGGTAAACTCGGCATCGGCCTCGGGATGCGTGCCCACTTTTGACTTATCCCGGGAATCGAATTCTATGGTAGTAGTGGCGGTACCTTCGGAGTTACTCTGCCAGGTGCCTCCCATAGTGTATTTAAAGGTGTTGCCATCATATGCGGTAATGGTAAAATAACCATCCGTGATGAGGAGCACCGAGGTGGTGGTACCCGATGTGGCTTTCCAGGCGCCGATCACGGGAGATTGCGCCCTGGCTCCCAGCAGGGTTAGCAGCAGGAAAGAAAGTGTTGCAAGTGTTTTCATGTTGGTGGATTTTTTATAAAAAATTCAGGCAGCGCCTGATGATTGTCAGAAAATCACTCACCACAAACGGCTTTCCGATAAAGGCATCGGCTCCACATTGCAGGGCCCGGGATTCGATATCGAGGATGGTTGAAACGATCACCACCGGGATCATACCGGTCAGGGGATTGTTTTTCAGATGCTGGCAGATCTCAACGGCTGTCAGTGTTAAAAAACGGTCGCTGATAACGAAGAGCGCCGGCACACTGAATTCATATTTTAACAACTGTATGTCTGATGATATATGCTGCACCTGGTATCCTTCTTTCAACAGGATCTTCTTATAGTACAGAAAGGCCTCTATATTCTTCTCAATAATTAAAATAGTCTGATTCATTTAAACGCACGGATTCTAGGTGATAATTTCAATCTTGATGCAGAAGCAACAGGCTTCTGACGATTAAAACCATCATCTGAGCAATGCGCAATGCCTGATGAAAATCTTATCAGGCATGAATCTGAGCAGCGGGTCAATAAAACTGCTCCGGAAGATGTTGCGGCGGGGAAAAGCCAGGAGCCATGCAAAGAACAATGCAGGCAACATGCAGCTTCGTATGGTCCATACATCGCAACCCGCTTTAGGAACAATGGCGGTATGCATGTAAACAAGCACATGAGAGGAATGATCGTCATTTCTCTTGCGTTGTTTGCCGACGATCTGCGTCCAGTTAATATCATCGTTCAGCAACTGCCCCAAGCAAATGTTATGGGTAGCCAGCGTGAGCACTGTCCCCAATATCAATGTCTTAAAGGCAATTGCAAACAGCAGGAGATAGTTCTGGGAAGTTCGCCAATTGATCATCGGGGCTAAAATAGTGAAATAATCTTAATCTAAGATGATCTGTGCCCGAAGATTAACGCAGTTATAACTGCTACGCTTACTCCCCGTTCTCTTTTGCAAGGCGTTCAAGCCTGCCCTGGTGGAGGATCGTGATCTCTTTTCCGTTGATATTGATCATGCGGTCCTGCGACAGTTCTGCCAGGGTACGGAACACGGTTTCGTAGGTAGCGCCCGTATAGGCGGCGAGGTCCTGACGGCTCAGGGTGATATTTAATACGCCTTCTTTATTAATGCCAAATTTGCTTTGCAGCTGCAAGAGGGCGTTGGCCACCCGGCCTTTTACAGACATGTGGGCCAGGTTCCGCATATTCTTTTCAGATTCCTGGAGCTCTTTTGCGTAGAAAAGCATCAGCTCATATAAAAACGTATGGTTGACCTGGAGGCTGGACTGGAAAAAGGCCATATCCACGTAGCAGACGGTCACCGGTTCCAGGGCGGTAGCTGAAACAGGGTATACCAGCTCCTGTCCTACCCCCCGGTGCCCCACGATATCGCCTTTGCGGGCGAAGCGCACGATCAGCTCCTTGTCTTTTCCCCAGTGCTTGTGTACTTTGACGAGACCTTCGTATACGAAATAGATACCGGTGACCTTATCCCCTTCGCGGAACAGCAGCTGGCCTTTCTTCACCGAGAAATTCTTCCGGTGGGCGTCTATGGCCGGTGCCCATTCCTTCATGCATAAGCGGCACAGCATGCAGCTTTTGAGATCGCATCCCTCTTTGTCTTTCTTTTTCACGCGGAATGAGTGTTCAGGTTACCGGCAATGCCCTGTATGTGGGTGGGCAACATCGCGTCATAGAGATTTACCACTTCGCCCACTACGATGACAGCGGGGTTAGTTAATCCGGCGTGCCCGGCCCGGTAGGCAATTTCCTTAACGGTACCTTTCACCATTTTTTCCCTGGGGGTGCTACCCTCCTGGATGATGGCGGCGGGCAGGTCTGCCTTCCCGGCCTCCATAAATATATCCATAATGGCTTCGAGGCGGCTCATAGCCATTAATATAATTACGGTAGCGGAGGAGCGGGCGGCCAGGAAGATATCTTTAGAGATGCTGCCGTCCCGGGTAGTGCCCGTTGTAACCCAGAAGCTTTCCGCGGTTCCCCGCCAGGTAAGCGGGATCATTTGTCCGGCGGGCACTGCCAGTGCGCTCGAGATCCCCGGCACTACCTGTACCGGGATACCGGCGCTGCGGGCGGCCCCAATTTCCTCTGCTGCCCGGCCGAATATGAAGGGGTCTCCTCCTTTCAGGCGTACTACGTGGCCATAGGCCCGGGCATCCGACACGATCAGGCGGTTGATCTCTTCCTGCGACAGCATATGGCAGCCATATCTTTTACCGGTAAAGCGGGTGATGGCCCCCGGGGCGGCGTACTGCAGGAGCGATTCGTTCACCAGTGCATCATATAATATAACATTTGCCTGCCCGATGGCTTTTATTGCCTTCAGGGTGATCAATTCCGGGTCTCCAGGCCCGGCTCCTACCAGGGATAATAATGGTATAGCCATAGAATAAGATATATGATAATAATAATTATATGATGTTAATCATACTAACCGCTATAAAATTAAAATTAAAATTGCTAATTTCATGATGCAAATCATACAAAACGACCAAAACAAACCCGGAATATTTATCCAAGACATTATATTAAAATAATTATTATATAAAGCTGAGGATCCATTATCCATTAACTAGATCACATTAAAAAATCCCGGGCAATGAAAATTGTAATTATCGGCAACGGCATGACCAGCTACAAGTTTTGTGAAAAGATGATTGCCAAAGCCGCTCCTGGCGCAGTAGAATTGGTTGTTTTTGGCGAGGAGCCCCGCCCAGCCTATGACCGTGTACACTTAAGCGAATTCTTTTCCGGCAAAACGGCGGAAGACCTGGAAATGGCGCCTGCCAGCTGGTATGCGGAACAAAACATTACCCTTCATCTGGGCGACCCGGTACAACAGATAGACCGGACCCTGAAAACCGTCCACTCTTACAAAGGCATTACTGAAAGCTATGATTACCTGGTGCTGGCTACCGGGTCGGCTGCTTTTGTACCGCCGATACCGGGGGTTGACAAAAAGGGCGTCTTTATATATAGGACAATAGAAGACCTTGAAATGATGCGGGACTATGCGCCCAAGGCTACCACCGGGGCGGTAATAGGCGGCGGCCTCTTAGGCCTGGAAGCTGCCAAAGCCCTGCTGGACCTGGGCCTGCAAAAGACCCACGTGATAGAATTTGCTCCCAGGCTGATGCCCCGGCAGATAGATGAGGCGGGTTCCAACCTGCTGAAAGCCAAGCTGGAAACACTGGGACTGGAGATCCACACCAGCAAATCTACCACTAATATTATGGGCGAAGACACCATTACCGGGCTGCAGTTTGCTGACGACAGCATCCTGGAGGCCGATATGCTGGTGATCTCCGCCGGTATATCCCCCCGCGACGAGGTAGCCCGCCTTTGCGGCCTGGAAACCGGTCACCGTGGCGGCATCGTGGTAAATGATCAGCTGCAGACCACTGACCCCTGCATTTATGCCATCGGCGAATGTGCCTTATATAATGGTATGATCTATGGCCTGGTGGCCCCCGGTTATGAAATGGCAGAAGTGGCCTGCTCTCATATATTAGGTACGCAGAAAGCCTTCACCGGTTTTGACATGAGCACCAAGCTGAAGCTGATCGGCGTGGATGTGGCCAGCTTCGGTAACCCCTTCGCCCCTGCAGACCAGTGCAGGACCATCGTATTTGAGGACACGATAAAGGGCATCTACAAACGCATCAATGTAAGTACAGATGGTAAATACCTGCTGGGCGGCATCCTGATCGGAGATGCAGATGCCTATAATATGCTGCTGCAAACGGCCAAGAATAAAGTGATACTGCCTCCCAACCCGGAAGACCTGCTGCTGGGCGCAAGAGGCGGACAGACAGAATCCGGGGCGGGCGTACTGGGCTTGCCAGACGAAGCCACCATCTGCAGCTGCGAGAACGTAAGCAAAGCGGTTATCTGCGATGCCGTGACAGCAGGCAATGAAACCCTGGACGCTGTAAAGAAATGTACCAAAGCGGGTACCTGCTGCGGCGGTTGCGTTCCGATGGTAAAAGACCTGATCACCAGCACGATGAAGTCGCAGGGCAAATATATCCGGAACGTGGTGTGCGAGCACTTCTCCTACTCCCGGCAGGAATTGTTTGACCTGATCAAAATAAAAGAGGTGCGCACTTTTGACGAGGCGCTGGACCATTACGGCCATGGCGACGGCTGCGAGGTGTGCAAACCCGTGGTAGCCAGCATCCTGGCCAGCCTGTGGAACGAAATGATCCTGACCAAAGGCAACGATACGGTGCAGGATTCCAATGACCGTTACCTGGCCAATATCCAGAAAGGCGGCACCTACTCTGTTGTGCCCCGCGTACCGGGCGGAGAGATCACTCCCAAACAACTGATGGTGATTGCCCAGGTAGCAGAAAAATACAACCTGTATACCAAGATCACCGGTGGTCAGCGTATCGATATGTTCGGCGCGCACGTGAACGATCTGCCCCTGATCTGGGAAGAGCTGGTGGCAGCGGGTTTTGAAAGCGGCCACGCTTACGGTAAAGCGCTGCGCACCGTGAAAAGCTGTGTGGGCAGCACCTGGTGCCGCTTTGGCCTGCACGACAGTGTGAGCTTTGCTATCCAGATAGAGCAACGTTACCGTGGATTACGCGCGCCGCATAAGCTGAAATCAGCTGTGAGTGGTTGTATCCGCGAGTGTGCAGAAGCACAGTCCAAAGACTTCGGCATCATTGCCACTGAAAAAGGCTGGAACCTGTATGTGTGCGGTAACGGCGGCTCCAAGCCTCAACATGCCCTGCTGCTGGCCGGAGATGTGGACAGCGCTACCTGTATCCGCTTAATTGACCGTTTCCTCATGTTCTATATCAAGACTGCCGACCCGCTGACCCGTACGGCCACCTGGTTGAACAAACTGGACGGCGGTATAGAATACCTGCGCAACGTAGTGGTGAACGACAGCCTGGGCATCGCCGCCCAGCTGGAAGCTGAAATGCAGGTACTGGTAGACAATTACAAATGCGAATGGAAAGAGGTGGTAGAAAGCCCTGAGCTGAGAAAACGCTTCAGCCACTTTGTAAATGCACCTGAAGAAAAAGACCCGACCATCAAATTTGATAACCTGCGCGAACAGAAGAAAGCCGCAGAATGGAAATAAACTTTCAAAAACCAATTCATATGTCATTAGAAAATTCAGCAACGCTCACCTGGTTCTATGCCTGTAAAGTAGAAGACGTACCTGCCAATGGCGGTGTATGTGTAAAGTACTTTGATGAACAGATCGCATTGTTCCGTTTTGCAAGGCGCAACGAATGGTACGCCACCCAGAATCTTTGTCCGCACCGCAGACAGATGGCCCTCAGCCGCGGCATGACCGGCACACAGGAAGGTGAGCCTAAAGTGGCATGTCCCTTCCATAAAAAATCATTTTCCTTAGTAGACGGACGCTGTCTGAATGATGAGCACGAATGTTCACTGAACACTTACCCTGTAAAGGTGGAAGGAGACCGTGTATATATCGGCATTGGCTCAGGCGGGCAGAACGTAGAAGTAATGGCATAAAAAGAAACCCGGTAGCGGGCAGGCTAGCCGGGCTTCTGATCTTAATATGATAGGCATCACATTTAAAACCAACCAAAGTTACATGAAAAAATCATTCCCTGGCGGGATTATCTGCTTACTTTTCTGTGTGGCTTTGTCTCTTCCTTCCTACGGGCAATTCTCCCTCAATGCCCAGCTGAGAACACGCACAGAATTCCGTGATGGCCAAGGCGCTCCCCTGGCCCACGATGCATCTCCCGCCGTATTCACATCGCAACGTACCCGCCTTTCTGCGGGCTTCAGCGCTTATCGCATTCAACTCGGCGTAACCATACAGGACGTACGGGTATGGGGGCAGGACGGTTCTACTATTAACCGTACCACTACCGCCAATAATAACGGTCTGATGCTGCATGAAGCATGGGCCGAGATATTATTGACAGACACGATCGTTAAGAACAAACGCCTGGCCCTGAAGATCGGCCGCCAGGAGCTGCTGTATGATGACTCCCGCCTGCTGGGCAACCTGGACTGGCTGCAACAGGCAAGGCGTCATGATGCGGTACTGTTAAAATATGAAACGGCAGACTGGATGCTGCATGCAGGCGGCGCGTTCAACCAGAACAAGGAGAATGCTTCCAACACGATCTATGATGCCACTCCTCCCGGCAATTACACTGGTAACACTAATGGCGGCAATAACTATAAGAGCCTGGAATTCGTATATGCGGGCAGGAAGCTGGCCAAGGGCAATATCTCCTTCCTGTTCCTGACAGACCAATTCTCCAAATACCATACTGACAGTGTGAACAATGCACCGGTGAAAGTGTGGGAAGGATCTACCTATAGCCGTATGACCACCGGCCTTTATTTCAATAACACTTTTCAGCGCCTTACACTTACCGGAGCTGCTTATTACCAGTTTGGTAAGAATGCCGATGGCATAGACCTGAGCGGTACTTTATTGTCGGGCGCTTTTCAATATGCAATAGACCCTGCTTTCAGCGCAGGCGCCGGAGTTGATTATACTTCCGGTGGAGGTAAGGGCAATACCAGTCATGCATTTGACCCTTTGTACGGCACGCCGCACAAGTTCTGGGGCTTCATGGATTATTTCTATGCAGCGAGCGGTTTTGGCAACAGGGGATTGCAGGATTATTATATAAAGACAAAGATCAAACCAGGCAAGAAGTGGCTGATCACAGCCGATGCGCACGAGTTTTACAGCGCCAGCGATATACCGGTGACAGTTGATAAACCCGCATTGACACGCCGCTTCGGCACAGAGGCTGACCTGGTAGCGGTTTACACGCTGACGCCAATGATCGCTTTTGAAGGAGGCTACAGCCATTTCTGGAACACCAACTCCTTAACTGCAGCCGGGGTAAAGAATGTGACCAATGCCAGCAGCAACAGCAACTGGGCTTACCTGATGGTGAGCATACGGCCTTCATTCCTGTTTAAATGATCTATTGTACCAACTTTTAAAAAGATATGCTATGGCTTTTACTCCTAACAATCAACCTTTAGACAAACTGCGGATCTTTAGTCTGAGCTCTATACAGATGCGCACCTTTCACATCACCTGGCTGATGTTCTTTGTGTGCTTCTTTGGCTGGTTCGGCCTGGCTCCGTTGATGCCTACTATCCGCCAGGACCTGGGACTGAGCAAAGGCCAGATCGGTAATATTATCATTGCTTCCGTTTCAGGCACTATCATTGCCCGCCTGGTAATAGGCCGCTTATGCGATACCTGGGGCCCGCGTAAAACAGCGATACGCCTGCTGCTAGCCGGCTCGCTGCCGGTGTTCCTCGTAGGACTGGCACATGATTATACTACCTTCCTGCTGTTCCGTTTAGCCATCAGTGTGATAGGCGCCTCCTTTGTGGTGACGCAGTTCCATACCTCCATGATGTTTGCACCTTCTATCAAAGGCACTGCCAATGCAGTTACCGGCGGATGGGGCAATCTGGGTGGCGGTGTTACCAACATGGTGATGCCATTGATCTTTGCGGCCATAGTAGGCTTTGGGTTTACCAAAGAAGAAGCCTGGCGCTATGCCATGATCTTACCCGGACTGATGATGCTGGGCGTCGCTTTTTTATATCACCGTTATACCAAAGATACACCGGCAGGTAACTATGATGAGATAGGACGTAACGCCACCAAGAGCAAGACGGATTGGAGCATACTGGCCGACTGGCGCATCTGGGCGCTGATGATGGCCTATGCCATGTGCTTTGGTATGGAGATCACCTTTGACAATGTGGCCTCCCTTCACTTTGTGGATACTTTCCATCTTTCACAAAGCAGTGCAGGTTTCTGGGCAGGCATCTTTGGCTTCATGAACATTTTTGCACGCGCGCTGGGTGGTATCGTATCCGATAAAGTAGGCGCCAGATCGGGCATGAAAGGCAAAGGCCGTTTGCTGGCCTTCATGCTGCTGCTGGAAGGCACAGGTCTGCTGCTGTTTGCACAGGCCAACTCTTTAGGACTGGCAATCATCGCCATGCTGAGCTTTGCGCTTTTCCTGAAAATGGCGAATGGCGCCACCTACGGTATTGTGCCATTCATTAATGAGAAGAACGTGGGATTGGTAAGTGGTGTAGTAGGTGCAGGTGGTAACCTGGGTGGCATGTTGTTCGGTTTCCTTTTCAAGTCAGAAAGTATTACATACATACAGGCGTTCACTTATATCGGCTATATCGTGATCACGGTAGCGGCGATAGTGATGATCACCAGCTTTGTAAAGAAACCGGCTGACCAGTCTGCAGAAGACGTGCAGGTGGCGCTGGAAATTTGATCAATTTTTTATCATGCAGGCATCTTCTTTCAAAACAACGTGTTGTTATTGCGGCGTAGGCTGCGGCATTGTAGTGCAGCAGGACAGGCAGGGACGGCTACAGGTAAGCGGGGATAAAGACCACCCGGTGAACAGGGGAATGCTTTGCTCAAAAGGCATGAACCTTCACTACACGGTGATGGACCAATCAGATAGGCTGTTATATCCTGAAATGCGATACAACCGGCAGTTATCCAGGCAGCGTGTAAGCTGGGACCAGGCGCTGGACAGGGCTGCTGCCGTGTTCCGCACACTGATCGCACAACACGGACCCGACTCTGTTGCCTTTTACGCATCAGGACAATGCCTGACAGAAGAATACTATGTGCTCAACAAGCTGATAAAAGGCTTTATCGGCAGCAATAACATAGATACCAACTCCCGCCTGTGCATGAGTAGTGCCGTAGCTGCGTATAAAATGTCTTTGGGAGAAGATGCCGTGCCTGTTTGTTATGATGATATTGAGCAGGCCGATTGCATATTTGTAGCCGGCGCCAATCCTGCCTGGTGCCATCCCATCTTATGGCGGCGTGTGGAGGCTGCCAAGGCGGCCAACCCGGCGATGAAGATCATCGTGAGTGATCCCCGCGCCACACAAACCTGTTCACTTGCAGACGTACATCTGCAGCTGAACCCCGGCACCGATATTGTATTGCACCATGCTATCGGCAGGTGGCTGATCACTAATGGCTTTACAGATCATACCTTTATACAGGAACATACGGAAGGATTTGCCGCCTACCGTGATTCAGTGATGCAGCGCAGCATTGCGGAAGCAGCTGCTATCTGCGGCATCCCGGAAGCAGCTATTCATGAAGCAGCCGGTTACATTGCCAAAGCAAAAGGCTTCATCACCATGTGGACCATGGGATTGAACCAGAGCGCAGTAGGCGTACGCAAGAACCTGAGCCTGATCAATCTTAACCTTATTACAGGACATATCGGTAAACCCGGTAGCGGTCCGTTCTCCTTAACCGGACAGCCGAATGCCATGGGCGGCCGCGAAGTAGGCGGGCTGGCCAACCTGCTGCCCGCACACCGTGTGCTGGATAACCCGCAACACAGAGAAGAGGTGCAGGCCTTCTGGGGCGGTACTACTCTTTCTCCCAAACCCGGGCTAACGGCCACAGAAATGTTCACCGCGCTGGAAGAAGGACGGCTCAAAGCCATCTGGATCGTAGGCAGTAATCCGCTGGTGAGCCTGCCTGATGTAAGAAGAGCCGAGGCAGCGCTGCAGAAAGCAAAGTTTGTAGTGGTGCAGGAGATCTCCAACAGGGCAGAAACGCTGCAATACGCGGATGTGATATTGCCTGCCGCCACCTGGGCGGAGAAGGAAGGCACCATGACCAATGCGGAGCGACGGATCACTTACCTGCATAAGATCACGGATGCACCAGGAGAAGCTTTACCGGATGCCAGCATCATCTGCCGCTTTGCGCAGAAGATGGGCTATCATGGATTCTCCTACCAGTCACCATCAGAGATCTATGAAGAGCATTGCCGTCTTACCGCCGGTACACGTATTGATATCACCGGCTTGAACTATAATACCCTGCGTGAACAGCGCAGCGTGCAATGGCCTTATCCACAGGGAACTGTTAACGGTGGAACCGCCAGGCTTTTCACGGATCATCGTTTCTATACTCCTTCTTCAAAAGCAGTGATCCATTCTTTTGAAGATGAAAATACTTCCGCACCCACTACACCAACGCATCCACTGATACTGACCACCGGGCGTATACGCGACCAGTGGCATACCATGAGCAAAACAGGCAAGGTAAATAAGCTGAAGCAGCATATTGCCAATTCCTTCCTGGAAATACATCCCGAAGATGCGCGTCAACGGCAGATCTCACAGGATGATATTGTAGAGATCACCAATGAGCGCGGCAGCGTGCGCGTAAAAGCGAAGCTGACCGCCAGCATCAAGAAAGGCGTAGTATTCCTGCCCATGCACTGGGGCAAGATCTTACAGCGCGACCTGCACAGAGCCAACAACCTTACAGAAAGCAGGCTGGACCCCTACTCTAAACAGCCGGACCTCAAGTTTGCAGCAGTACAGGTACAACGTTACCGTAAGCCCAAACAAAAGATCGTAGTGATCGGCGCAGGAGCGGGTGCATGCGGGTTTGTAAGGTCTTACCGGGAAATTAACCGCACCGACGAGATCACCATATTCAGCAAGGAGGCGCTGCCCTTCTATAACCGCGTGATGCTGCCTGACTATATCAGCGGCGCACAGGCCTGGGAACAGCTGGTGAAAATGTCGCAGGATGAGGAAGACTCCTATAACATCACGCTGCGCCAGGGCATCAGCATTACCGCGATAGACCGCCAGCGTAAAACCGTTACAGACAGCCAGGGTAAAAAACACCCTTACGATATACTGATCATGGCCACCGGAAGCAGAGCGGCACAACTGAAGGACGTGCCGCCGCTGACCGGGATCTTTACTATGCGCAGCCGCCCGGATGCAGACGCTTTCAGAAAGCATGTCAACCCTGAGAACGGGAAAGTGGTCATAGCTGGCGGCGGCCTGCTGGGCATTGAGCTGGCAGCCTCCCTACGTGAAATGGGCATATCCGTTTCCGTGATACAACGTACCTCCCGGCTGATGGATCGCCAACTGGATACCCTTGGCAGCCAGCTGCTGTGTGAAGAGCTGACAGACCGCGGCATAGAAGTGTTGTTCAATGATGAAATAGCCCGCTTTAACGGCCTGAAAAAGCTGGAAGGCATACAGCTGAAGAGCGGCCGGCAGATAGACTGCCAGGCGGTGGTAGTGGCCATTGGCACTGTTCCGAACACAGAACTCGCTCAATCCATCCAGCTGAGCTGTAAGCGCGGGGTGGTGGTGAATGAATACCTGCAGACCAGCGACCCTGATATTTTTGCGATTGGCGAGATAGCGGAGTTCAACGGCACCCTGTATGGCATTACCGCCGCAGCAGAACAGCAGGCGGCCGTGGTAGCCCGTTTCCTGAGCGGCGATATCGGCAGCTATTACCAGGGCTCAGTATTCATGAACATACTGAAGATGCATGGTACTGACATCTGTTCGCTGGGCATGGTGGAAACACCGGATGATCCTGCCTATGAGGAAGTAGTGTTCATTGATAAAGCCAAACGTTACTATAAGAAATGCGTCATTCATAACGACCGCCTGATGGGCGCTATCCTCATCGGTGACCGCTCTGAATTCCTGGAGTTCAAAGAACTGATGCAGAACAATATGGAGCTGAGTGAAAAGCGGCTCGAGCTCTTACGCTCCGGTAAAAAAGCGGAACCGGTGATTGGCCCGCTGGTATGCTCCTGCGGCAATGTAGGCGAAGGCAACATTTGCAATAAGATCAAGGAAGGCCATGCCACGCTGGAGAGCCTGTGCAAGGCATCCGGCGCAGGACTTGGCTGCGGCAGCTGCAAACCGGAGGTAAAGGCGATACTGGAAAGAATGACAGGAGCAAGCCCCGCGAAAGAAACACAGAAAAAACTGGTGGAGGAGGTAATCTAATGGGAAAGCAAACACATACCGTCAGCATCAACTTTACGGGTGGGATCATCTCACCGGGCTATTTACAGGAAGCGCTGAAAATAGCTGCTGCCGCAAAAGTAGCTGAAGTACATTTTGGCCTGCGGCAACAGCTGTTAATAGATGTACCGGTAAAATATTTTAAGCAGTTCAGCCAGCAATGCAAGCAACAGAAAATCGTATTCCATGAGCCGGAGATCAATCATAACATTACCAGCTCCTACCCTGCTGCCGGTATCTTTACCCATGGCAACAGCTGGCTGTCTGAAGGCGATTACAAAGATGTGTTTGACCTGTTTGATTATACGCCTTCCCTGAAGCTGAATATCTGCGACCGTCACCAAACGTTTACGCCTTTCTTTACAGGCCATATTAACTGGATCACGTCTGAGCATGCGCATTACTGGCACCTGTTTGTACGTTTCCCAGGCACCGGACAGCTGCTGGCATGGCCGGAACTGATCTATACCAATCATATCAGCCGGGTGAGCCGGCAGATAGAAACGCTGCTGCAAGCAGGGGATGTGAACAGCAGCGACCTGTACGAACGCACCAGGTCTGCACTGGAATATATGGGCCGCCCTGTAAAAGAAGAGCTGGAAGTACCTACCTTTCACCTGCCCTATTACGAGGGTTTTAACCGGCATGAAAACAGCTACTGGCTGGGCATTTATCGCCGGGATGAGTTGTTCCCGGTGGCCTTTCTGCAGGACCTCTGCGCCATCTGTCTTGAAACAAAAACCGGACAGCTGTATGCTACTCCCTGGAAGACGATCATCATCAAAAATATAAATCCTGTACACCGTCCCCTGTGGGATTATGTGCTGGGCAAATACCGGATCAATGTGCGGCATGCCGCCAATGAACTGAACTGGCAGGTAGAAGATAATTCGGAAGATGGGCTGGTGCTGAAACGCCACATCATTCGCCATTTTGACAAAGAAGACGTGCGTACCTACGGACTCTGTTTCAGCGTTCACATGGAATCAGCCACCAGTGAATTCGGGTCTGTAGTGATACGCAAACAGGAGAACAAATACAACAGCAGGCTGAAATACATGCAGCGCTATGATATCCTGTACACGCCGGGCTTTAACCCGAATTCGTCTACGCTGATACCCTTCAGGGAAAATGTCAGCAAGGAACATCTTGGTCCCTACCTGGTATCTCTCTGCAAGTATTTTTACGAGCAGGCCAGTGAGGCAAATCCCCTGCAGGACCTTATGAGCAGCCAGCAATCTTTATCACATATAAAACCGCCGGAAAGAAAAGTGCACCAATGCAAACAATGTATGAGCGTATATGATGAAGCGCTGGGTGAAGCAGAGCAGGGCATTGCGCCCGGCACTGCGTTTGGAGCGTTGCCGGAGGATTTTGGCTGTCCCTTATGCGGAGCCGGTGCGGAGGTATTCGAGGAAATCGGTGAAAGTACGCTGGGATATTAACCTTATGATATAGATTCCACCAATGATAAACAGATATAAGTGAGGCTGTCTCCGCCAATTGGCAGAGAACAGCCTCTTTACTTTCAACTACTTCCACTTTTCCAGCGGCTTTTCATAGGCATTACCGGCTGCTGTGCCAACAGGGTGGAACACCACTACCACCCGTGTTTCGCTTACAGCAGGAATATGTATACTTAATTTTTGAATGCCATTGTTAGGATTGTTCTCTGCGGGATGAGGCGATGCAGGTAAAGGAACAGCAGGTACCACTTCAAAGGTGGCATTGGCAGGGGCCAGCAGCGAGGCCATGTATTGCTTACCATGCTGGCTTAAGATCACTGACTTTTTATCGGCAGCAGGCTTTATTGCTGCACGCGTATGTGCAAACCAGTAAACATCTGTTGGGCTGCGGTTGATGATATGATCCTGTATCACTACTGCTCCTTTTTTTCTTTCCAAAGCGATACCGCGGGTCACACTGGAAGCGTCAGCGGCGTAGGCGGGTGTAAGGTCCATAATGCCATATGCACCGTCTGGCTTGCTTTCAAAGCCCGTGACTTTAGTGCCAGCCAGCGGATTCTGGTCAGCAGTTGCTGCGGGATGGATCACCAGTGTGTTATGTCCTTCGGCACGGTTACGGTAGTAGATCCAACGCTTACCATCTTTACCCGCGTTGAAATACCCGGGCACGTTGTAGTTGTCCTTGCCAAGGTCGAGAATCCATCTCTCCCCTAAAGCATCGAGGACAAAGCTGCCCAGGTCCAGGTGACTGTGGTTGGCTTTGTTGTCGCCGGCTTTAAACGCTACAAAAACGGCGGAGGTATCGTTCCATTTGCTGCGAAGGGTTACTACTTCAGCCTCCCTGAAATAAGCGTCTGGTGGCAATTGAGCAGCAGCTTTTGAAAGCGCAGCATCATACCATAGTAATGCGTATGGATCGGCGGGCTTGAACTGGTACAGGTATCCGGCAACGGCGGGCTGACTGAACATCTTTGCAAACCAGAAGAGCTGCGCACCTTTGATGCCTTCATCGCCGCCATCTGCATAGTTAAATGACTTATTAACAGGGCTGTTGAGATATAAAGGGAAGAGCCCTGTTTTAGAGAAGCCATCTATCGCCGACAAGCCAAAGTCCTGCCCCAGTGCGCTGCGCAGGGAGGCGATAATGGCTACGTTGTAGCGGGTGGCATAATTCCAGTAGCCGGGGCCTTCGTTCCAGGCGCCATCAGGCGCAAAGTGCTGCATGGCAGTGGGCAGGTGCTCCAGTACGTGCTGCAGGATAGCATTGGAAAGTTTAGGCTCTTCATCTGCTATCGCTAACGCGCCTACGCCGATACCGCCGTTACATACCTGGTTCCAGTTATGCGGCACATTGATCCACCAGCCTTTATCACGGGTGGAGAGCCCTTCGTAAGCCAGTAAGGCACGTGCCAGGCCTTTTTCTATGATGGCGGATTTAATGACCTGTTTCTGATCGGTATTCCAGTAATCGAAGAACCAGTCGTAGCCCAGGGCAAAGCCGCAGGTCATCTCTCCTACATCCAGGAAATGCTTCGGGTTCCAGTCGGGGAACTGAGCGGCTGCCTGTAGTTCCTGCCAGGCACGGACCGCAAAGCGTTCCTCCTTTGTGATGCGATAGAGGAAACCCAGTGTGGAGATACGGTCTACCACGCGGCGGCTGGTACTTAAGAGGCGCAGGCCATCCGGGATCTCATATTTTGAAGCAGGCTGGGTCAGGATCTTTTCTCCTTCTTCATATACCTGTTGGAATGCTTTCTTTACATATTCATCTGTTTCCTTTTCACGGGCGATACGTTTGAAATCGTCATCAGTAGCCATGAGGCGGGGATGCTCTTTTCGCAGTCCGCCGAGAATAGAATCTTTCGGTACACCGGCTTTTGCTTTCCCGGCAAATGGTATGGCGAGGCAACAAAGGCAAAGCCAGCGTTTGATCAATAACGAAAAATGCTGCATACGAAATAGGTTTAGCATGGTAAATCAGTCAATGTCACCGGTGAGCAGCATTCTGCTGCTGCCGTAGTCTTTATGCTGTTCCCACAAGGGTTTCAGATCGATATCAGGATAGTGTTGCGCTGCCTGTTTTGCCAGGCGAAGGTACCCATCGATGTCCATAGGTTTGATCTGTTTATGTTCCCAGGTCTTTGTTTTCTCTGCATATGGTAACAGCCAGGCGAAGGCTTTTTTCAGGCTCTTTTTACCAGGGCTTTCATAATGCCAGAGGTCGATCTTTACGTTCTCTGCCAGTTGTGCCAGCTCAAAAAAAGCGCTGAGGTTGAACTGGGAGTAGTTCCAGGAGAGGGTACGGGCCAGCTCATGCGGCTGGCTTCCGTCTTCCCTCAACTGATTATCAATCCTGGTCTGTGTCTGCTTTGTTAATAGCCCTGCGGCGATATCGGTCTGTCCGGTGAACAGGGCGATGGCCACGGCCTGTACATCGTACCAGGTGCCGTGGTTGTTCTCTTCATCTGCTTCATCGAGGCCGATGGGGCTTGTGCGCATCCATTGCAGGAATTGTTTGTACCATTCGCGGATGGCTTTATAATCTGCAGCCGGTAGCTCCGGTGCATCTTTCAGCAGCTGGATCCCATCCAGCAGGCTGGTAACGTTATGCATGTCGATCAGGCCGATGCCCCGGCCTTCTGTGATACCCGGAATGGCCTGACCGTAATTGAGATGCGGGTTCATACGGCTAGCCGGATCAATGAACCAGGTATGCAGCAGCTGCGCCGCGTGGGCGGCGTACTTTGACTGGCCGGTGTAATACCAGGCTAAACCTAAAAGGTACACGTCCTTACAAAGCGCGTTATGGAAGTCGAGGTCTTTTACTGCATAGCGTTCGGGATTGATCTCCCCGTCTTTACGGATATAGGGCAATCCATCGGGCTTAGACGGATCCGGCCACCAGTAGGGGCCTACGCTCATATAGTCGTGCTTGTCGCCACTGGGAGGCAGCTTACTTTTATAGACTACAGAATAAGGCCCTTTGGTAAGCGCCTTGTCGGCATCTTTCACCAGCTCAGCCAGCGCCTGCTGTGCAGCAGGGTCGTGCTGTGCTATCAGCTGTTTACCATGCAGCAGCACTGCAGGTTTCAGCAGAAAGGTCTGCGGTGTGTCTTCCGCAGCAAAAGCTGGCCGGGTTAACATAACAGCGGCCAGCAATGGTAAAGCATAGAGTTTCCTGATCTTCATTTCCGGGAATTTATTAAGCTACACTAAAATAATCATTACTTCATTGTATAGCGTTTCATACTGATCACGGCGCTTTTTGAGCCATTATTTACTTTGTTGATGTAAATATAGGCACGGTATTTTCCATCGGCAGTTTCTATCCAGGCGCCGGCTTCCTCTTTCAGGTTAATGGCATAATCAGGCGCGCTGGCAATATCCAGTTTTTGGAAATCTATATCATCTATATAAATGCCGTATTTGTCGCGGGCCAGGTTGTTATCGCGCAAGGCCCAGGCCCTGCTGATCTTGGAAACGTTATTGACGCCAGGTGGGAGCACCACACCCGGCAGGTATTCCGTTTTTGTGCCAGGCGATACAAAGGAATGGTTGAAAGCCACGTTCGCCATAGCACGATAGAGATATACCACATCGATCTTCGCTGCATTGGCAGCTGCATCTGTAGCATTATAGGCTTTCATATCAGCGATGGAGATAAAGCAGTTCTCTGCATCTTTTACGGGAATGTCCAGCGCCATATCCATTCTGGCAATTGTATAAGGCCCCATGAAATAGGTAACAGATTCGCCGTTGCTGCTTTTGGCAGAGAACCTGAAGCTAACTGTTTTGCCACGTGCTTCTTCCGGTATGGCATAGAAGTAACGGAGGGTAACGGCGTTGGTGTCTTTGCTGAAATTAACCGAAGTGGTATTGCCCTGGTTAGTGGAAGGCGCTCCAACTTCAACGCCCACATCTACCCCACTACCGTCTGTGTAATAAGAACGGTGTTCCAGGTAGGTAGTTCCCGCGCCCGCGATAGACGCTTCCACCTGTGCGGAAACCAGCTTCCCTCTTGCAGCCGGGAGTGCCATGGCATAGGCAAACTCAATGTTATTCCCTACGATGTTAGGTCCCAGGGAACGCTTGATACAGTCGTTCTGCAGGGCATCTTTCGGCACCGGCACTTCATACGGTTCCTCCTTACAGGACGCCATCAGCAGGAGCAGCGCTAAGAGCCAGGATGTATATTGAAAGTATTTACTCTTCATAGATCATGTTTTGATGTGATGGTCACTGTTGAATGGTAATGAAAACGGTGTAGGTCTTTCTTACCTGCCGGTTGCCGGATACCACTGTGTATTTAAGCGGGTTGGCCAGGTCTGAAAAATCCACTTTGCCGGTGATCTTGGGATCCAGCTTGGCATCGGTCACCAGTGAGAACTGCGGGTATACGTTCTTCAGATCGGTGCCGTACTGCACTTCTGCATTGATGGTGCAGGCGGTAGTATCTATCACCGGTTTCTTTGCTGTCAGCACGGTCTGGAAGTCTGATCCCAGCAATTGAAAATCGCTTACATAACATTCTGCGCGGGTGGTGATCAGCAGCCCGTCCTCATCAACAGGGAAATCGTCTTTAGAACAGCCCATCCATGCAACAGCAGTGAGCAGGAACAGGGCCAGTATGTTGCAATATCTTTTCATGTCGTAATATTTTATAGCCATGGTGTATTCTGTGTGAGGTTCGGATTGCGGTCGCGCTCACTCTGCGGGATCTTGAAAATATAATTCTGCTGGTATTCTCTTGACGGCGTGTTCTGATAGTAGCGCGTCACCTGTGCGTTATGCGTATCCATACGCCATACGCCCGGGCCACCGGGAGGTCCCCATACTCTTTCCAGCGCACGCCAGCGGCGCAGATCGAATCCGCGGTGGCCTTCGCCGAAGAGCTCTATGATGCGCTCCTGTTCGATGGCGCTGAAGAAGGCAGTTTTGCTGCCGGTTTTCTCACCTGTTAAGGGAGGCAGGTTACCACGATGACGGATCCTGTTCACCAGGTCAATAGCGTCGGCCTGCGGACCGTTTACTGCGTTGGTAGCTTCCGCGTACATGAGGTATACATCTGCCAGGCGCATTACAGGAAAATTGTAATCGCCATCGCTGCGGCCCTGACCAGCGTAGTTACGGAGGAATTTGCGCAGCACGTAACCGGAGTTGCAGCCGTCGGTATTATAAGTAATATATTTTACGCCGTTGATGGTAATGGCCTGGTTCCATGTTTTATAAATGAAGGGCACCCAGTTGGTAACTTTCAGGGAGGCCAGGCCTACGCTTACTTCGTAATCCCACATGATGGAAGCTTTCATCCGGTAATCGCGGTCTGCATAGCTGCGGGGATTTAAGGCCGAATTAGGAGCTGTTCTGGCATCAGGAGCACCGGGGTTCATGGGGATCAGCTTAGGCGCGAAATCGCCTGTAATGGTAGACTGATACCTGTCTGCTATCTCATAACGGGGCGATACCCAGCATTGAGAGTTCTCATGAGAGCGGCCGGCTACATCACGCATCAGTTCTTCACCCTGACCTGTACCGGTACCACCGTGGTTGAAGGCCATGATCATTTCACCGTCGCCGTTAGCCGCGGGTGTGAAGAGATAATAGTAGTTCGGCAATTTATCTGCTTTCCCCAGGCTGTCTATATCGCCGGGAGCGCCGCCACGGAAGAGCGTGAGGCCGTAGTCGTTGATCACTTTATGGAAGTCTGCAGCAGCGGCATTATAGGCAGCGGTAGCGGCTCCTTTATCTGCGGTGAAGCCTTCCAGTTCCGGCCAGCCGAAATCGTTCCAGCAGGCCCAATACAGTTGCAGTTTACCACGAAAGGCGAGCGCAGCCGCTTTGGAAGCGCGTCCTATTTCAGGCGCTTTCACAGGCAGCTTTTCAAATGCATAGGTGAAGTCTGCCATGATGGAGTCTTTCACCTGTGCGATGGGCGTTCTTGCAATAGTGGCCACTTCTGCGTTACTGTATACCGTACTGCCGATATAAGGCACATGGCCCCACATGGATATTAACCTGAAATATACCATGCCTCTCAGCAGGCGTGCTTCGCCAATGATCCTTTCCAGGTTGGGCAGAGAAGCAGCGGTAGCATTAGGCAGCATTTTGGTAACGTTATCTATCACATAGTTGGCGCGGTTTACGCCGCCGTACAGGTTCTTGAACATCCTGTCGAAACTGCCTCCATATCCGCTGGGGTTATAGTTGCCGTCGCGATAGGCATCGCCATGCAGCAGATCGTCAGCAACGGTGCTGGTACCGCGTGTCCTGAAGTATTCTCCATGGCCATCGAGATAATAATCACGGTCAAACAATGACCTTACGTTGGCATAAGCGCCCATGATGGCATAGGTGGCATCGTCTTCTGTTTTCCAGTAGGATGCGGCGCCTAATTCGGTAGTAGGCTGCTGATCCAGCAGGTTTTTCATACAGCCTGCAGTAAGGATGCTCCAGCCAGCCAGTGCGCAAATGAATGATATTTTTAAAGATGATCTCTTCATAGTTTCAATGTTTTAAAGCCCCACGTTAAACCCGAATGAATAAGATTTATTCAATGGATATGCATCGCTCCTGTTGCCTGTCTTCTCCGGGTCGAGGCCACGGAAGGAAGTAATGGTGGCCAGGTTCTCCGCAGATCCGAAGATGCGGAAGCTGCTGATGCCGATGTGTTTCAGTAATCTGTCGGGTATAGAGTATCCCAGCTGGATGTTCTTCAACCTTAAGTAGCTGAGGTTATCCAACCAGAAGGTGGTCTCTTCCTTGTTGGCGTTTCCGCCCAGGCGGGGCCACAGACCATCGCGGTTCTCTACTGACCAGGGATTGGTCCAGTGGGCTTCTGTAGCTGCATAACGCTGTGCAGAGAAGTTGACGTCATTATAGTTATTGAGCCAGTAATCCTTACGGCCGGCAGCGCCCTGGAACAGGAAGGCGAAGTCGATACCCTTCCAGGAGATGTTGCCGCTGAACGCATAGTTGGTAGTGGGCCTGTCGCGCTGTGTATGCGGATAGGCTTTCTTATCATTGCCATCTATCTTACCATCGCCGTTCAGGTCTTTACGGAGTATATCGCCGGGAGATGCGCCTTGCGGAGTAGCATTGTATACATCCTGCCAGGTTTGTGCGATGCCCTTATCCTCATAGGTATAGAGGAAATGGTAGGGCATGCCGATGAATGTCCAGCCTTTGGCGAGGAATTCGTTCCATGATTTCAGCACGGTAGCGTTGTAGGATCCGTTGATGTTAAAGCCATAGCGTATCTGTCCTATTTTGTCTGACCAGGTAAGGTTCAGTTCTACCCCACGGTTGCGCAGGTCGCCGATGTTCTTACGCGGTGCGGTATACGCGCCGGTGAGGAGGATGGACATATCGGAAGGACGGTTCATACCGGTGGTAAGGCGGTTGTAATAATCCAGTTCTGCGGTGAGGCGGTTATCCAGGAAAGCCAGGTCCAGGCCGAGGTTGAGCACGCGGGTAGTTTCCCAGCTCAGATCGGCGTTCACCATCTTTTCATTGATGAATCCTTTCTGGATCGCGTTGGTGTAATAGTTCATCTGCGCCAGTGTTGTCTGTTGCTCGTACCTGTCTACCCCGCTGTTGTTACCCAGGCTGCCGTAAGACACACGGAACTTACCGCGGGTAAGGAAGCTGCGGGTAAAGCGGTTGATGAATTTCTCTTCGGTAAAATGCCATCCCGCTGCTATAGAGGGAAAGAAACCAAACTGGTGGCCCGGCAGGAACTTGGATGAGCCGTCATAACGGAAATTGGCCTCCAGCAGATACTTATCAAAAGCAGTATAGTTAACACGGCCGATATAGGAGCGCAGGCCTTCTGTGCTGGAATTACCGCCGGTGCCCTGTATATCAGTGAGGGCTGCATCCACCTCATGCAAGGTGGGATGCAGGCGATCATTCCTGGAGCTGCCCTGGTAGCGGTCATACCAGTATTCTTCACTATAAGCCGCCATTGCACTAACCTGGTGGTGGCGGGCAATGGTCTTTTCGTAGTTCAGACGGCCGGTAAGCATAGTCTTGTAACCGGTATTGGTATAGTTACCCACTCCGGCATTAGCGCCTACATAAATACGGCTGCCGAAAGAATTGGTTTGAAAGTTATAGGACGTGTTCGGGTTGTTGGCGTTCCAGCGGAACTGGTTGTAATAGTTCAGCGCGTAGTCAACACGGCCGGTAAGCCCTTTGAGCGGCGACCAGTCCCAGTAAATACTTCCATTTGCTTCCTGCCTGTTCTGTCGGTTCAGCGTGTTCTGGTAAACGGTATAGGGATTATAGGCCTGCGGGTCTTCATTGTAGGCCATTACACCGCCGTAGTGATCCGTTGCAGGATCATAGGGTGTGATACCAGCAATAGCGTAACGCATATCAAAGCCGGCGGTGTTACCTGGATCATCATCTGTAAAGCCATCTTGCAGCGCATATACGAATTTGGTCCAGTTGCCGTAAAACTTAACGCCCACGTTCATGTTCTTACGCAGTTTAGCATCGTAGTTAAAGCGGGCGCTGTATCTTTTAAAGTCGTTATTGATCTGAAGGCCTTTTTCATCCTGTACGCCTACAGAGATGAAGAAGTTGGTATTCTCTGTACCTCCTGACGCAGAGAGATTGTAGTTCTGCATCTGGCCGTCGCGCATAATGATATCCCACCAGTCGGTATTCGGGTAACGCAGGGGATCTATCATGCCCATGGCCATCCACTGATCGATGGTACCGTTCTTGAACAGGAAGAGCGAAGGCAATGTATTTACTGCTGCCAGGCGCTGTTCGAGCGTGAGCGCGCGGGGATAGTCTGCCAGGAACTTATATGCCTTGGTAGGCTTTACCAGCGCGAAATTGGAATTGAAATTGATCTGCGTTTTACGTTGTCCTTTACCTGATTTGGTAGTGATCAGGATAACGCCGTTGGCGGCCCTGGAGCCATATACTGCGGCGGAGGTCGCATCTTTCAGCACGGAAATGCTTTCCACATCATTCATGTTGATGCGGTTGATATCTACATCGGGCATACCGTCTACCACTACCAGGGGACTTGCATTGTTCACCGTACCCAAGCCACGGATCACCAGGTCGGCCGAGTTCTTGCCCGCCATACCGGACGCCTGTGTAACAGACAGGCCGGGCACCAATCCAGACAATGCAGAGGATGCGTTAGGCACAGAGCGGCTGGCCAGCTTCTGATCCACCTTCACGGCAGATACGGCGCCTACCAGGTTCACTTTCTTCTGCGTGCCATAACCCACTACCACTACTTCGCCCAGGGCTTTCTGATCGGGCCTTAGCTGTGCGTTAATGGTATGCTGGCCATTAAAAGCGATCTCCTGTTTCTCAAAGCCCATGGAGCTGAGGATGAGAGTTGCTTTGGATGATCTTATATTCAGTGAGAACTTTCCTTCATTATCCGTTACGGCGCCGTTGCCTGTACCTTTTATAGATACGGTAACGCCGGGCAGGGGTTGATTAGCTTCGTCTGTAACGCGGCCGGTGACTGTTCGCTGTTGCGGCTGCGCGGTATCCTGCCTGAACAAAGCTGATGTTACCGGTAACGCAGCGCGGGCCGCAGGGGCGGCAATGGCTGTCAGTACCAGTGCAAGCAGCGCCTGTACGGCATGCAGCCAACGTGGAAATCTGATGAGTAGAAATTTCTGCATGATGTGTTAGTTTGGTATAAGACAAAAAGATAGCTGCACACACTTTTCGTGTATGTTATAAGGATAGTTGCATAGATTAGTCCTTTATCAATGCAATCGTTTGCACATAGATAGCTGCAATTTCTTTGTACTACATGTTCATAAAGTGAAAGTTTAATCTTTTTGAAAAAGGAATCGTGGTCTGGTCTGACGGATAATCAGTGCAATCGTTTGCACTATCTGGCATAAAAAAAGCCCTAACTAAACGGTCATAATTGGAAATTTAACGGTTGAACAAGATTTTGGTTTTAAGCTGACGACGTGATTGTTTCGCTCTTCTATACGTGGAACTCCCTATTAAAAACTCATACTGAACTTTTAACGTAGAATAATTTAGTCCTCTTGAAACAAATGTATAAAAAAACAATCGATTGTAAGAAAAATATTTAGTGGTATTTTATGCATTTTTGGGCGTTGCCTGCATCATCTGCCTGTAACAACTATATTGTATATATATCCCGGACTTACATGAGATACCTATTTTTCGCCTTAATAATGCTGCTCAACGTCCTTTCGTCCTTCGCCCAGGGCAATTTATCGGGAAGCATCAAACACAGTCATTATACCTATGTATACCGGCTCGACCCCGGGGAAGCAGATGACCTGAACTTCAGGGGCCTTAAAAAGGTTCAGGAAAAGCACCTGCATTCCCTGGCTGACTCGTTCATGGCAGGAACAAGCACTCCTCCCCTGCGGCCGGGTAACTACCTGTTTGTACATGCAGACGGCAACAAACTGGTGTACCAGCTGTATACTACCAGGGACCTGGAGGTTAAGACGATCAGCAACGACCATGACCTGGCTGTTGCCGTTCATACCCCGCAGGGTGTGCTGATAGACAATGCCGACGTAAGGTTGAATCATAAATCACTGGCGTATAATACAGCAACGAAAACCTATGGCCCGGTACGCAGGAAAAAACCCGGAGCCATACGCGTATACTATAATAATACCAGCTACTACTTTCCCTTTGTCTATGACAGGTGGAGCCGGCCTTTCTTCCAGCAGTTAACCCATAGCTTTCCGCTTAAGTACATTACATCCCTTTTGCGGAACAAACGTCAGAAACGATACGGTGGAAGGGAGTATTTCGAAGATGCTACTGCTTATGAACAGCAATTTAAAGGCTTTATGGTTTTCAATAAACCCAGGTATAAACCGGGTGATACCGTTTTTATGAAAGCCTTTGTGGAAACTGCTAAAGGAAAGCCTGTAAACAGGCCCCTGATACTGCGCATTACCGACAACTATTTTGGGATAGACACTATCCTGGCAAGCGTGAGACCATACCGGGCAGGAGGATATACCTGCCAGTTTGTATTATCAGATTCACTGGACCTGGACCTGGACGAAAAGTATATGCTTACCCTCGAAGAAGAAAGCAGCAGAAAGTATGACCTGGACGAGTATGAGGGAGATCTTGATGAAGATGAATACGCACTTAAACGCAAAGTGCTGATACGTGGCAAATTTGAATATGAAGAATATGAGCTGCAGTCTGTTTCCTTTCATGCACGTAGCAGTAAGGAAGCACATAGCAGGGGTGAACAATTGTCTGTCTTCCTGAAGGCGGTGGACGATAACGAGATGGCGGTAATGGACGGGCGCGTGAACATCCTGGTAACGGCAAGTCAATATGGCGCCACTACCTTTCATGCGCCAAAGGTATTCGTGGCGGATACCCTGTGGTACCATAGCCAACAGCTTGAAAGCCTGGGAGAAACCAAAATCAATATCCCCGACAGTATCTTTCCCAGGATGAGCTTCAGCTATGATATACGATGCACATTCCTGAATACCAATAACGAATCACAGGAAGAGGTGCTTCATCAACGTTATCACTACTCTCCCTGGTCGCTTTCATTTGAGTCACGGAAAGACAGTCTTATAATAAATTACCTGCGTTCCGGCAAACCGGTTACGGGCAAGGGTAAGCTCTATGCATCCGGCAGCGTTAGCGATACCATTGAGACACACGAGATCCAGCTGCCTGCCATTATTAAAATAAATCCATTTGCCAGCTCCTATAAGGTAGTAGCAGACAGCGCATCTGACAGCTATGAGTTTGAGCAGTCTGCAGGCATGGTCTCCTGCCAGGGCTTTCGTACCAGGGATTCCATAACAGTAGGCCTGGTAAATCCGCATCACCTTCCCGTATGGTATACTGTTTTTGCAGGTAATAAAATAATATTGCGCGGTTATGGCGATACGCTTTTCTACCGTGAGAAAACCGGCAAACCCGGGAACTGCTTTGTGGCCCTCCAGTATATCTATTCGGGCCGTGTGTACAAGGAAAACTATACCATTCCTTACCAGGACAGGTTGCTGAGCATTCATACCAATCAGCCGGAGGCCGTATATCCGGGCCAGAAAGTGCAGGTAAGCGTGGAAGTAACAGATCATAACGGAGCAGCGGTTCCAAATGCAGATATTACTGCCTATGGTTTTACCCGGAAATTTGATGAAGTGACGCCACCATCTGTTCCTTATTTTGGCAAGATATACCCGAACCGGAAGTTCTACATCTTCCCCGGGCTCAAGGCAAAAGAAGCGATGGAGTACCAGGCTGTTCTCAACTGGCAACGCTGGAGCCGTGAAATGAAGCTGGATACAATAGAATATTATAAATTCCTGCATCCCCAAAGTATATACGTAAACCTGGAGCCCGCCGCAGACAGCATCAGCCAGATCGCTCCTTTTGTTGTTGATAAAGGGGATCTGCAAGCAGTACACCTGGTCTATATCGATGAGGTGCCCGTCTTCTTCCACCAGGCCAGGCAAATGCAACGCTACAGTTTCCGGGCGCCGGAAGGCAGGCACAGCATCCGCCTCCGCACCAGCGATAAGCTGATCACAATAGATAGTGTATGGATCACCAAAGGCATGAAGACCTTCCTGTCTGTTGACGTGAACCAGGCCAACAGTCATGTGCAGATCACCAAAATGCCGGAGCAGCTTACTAAATATGAAACGCAGTTATGGAGCAAATACATGCTGCTCATCAATAACAACTTTGGTGAGCATTTCGCCTACATACAGCAAAATGGTGATTACGTTTTACTGAACGGACCCAATACCTATAACCCCTACTCCATACTGGCAGGGCCCTTTGCCAACAACCTGGCCAAGCTGGTGGTAAAAGATAAATTTGAGCAATACTTTGAGACAGCCGGTTCCTGGGATTATACCATTTCCCAAGGGCTGGTCCGCCAGCAGCAGTCATGTAATCCCTACCTTTTCAGCCCGATGTTGGGTACCGTCTCACCCAATTATGATTTCCATGATTTCGTGCTGACAGCACCTGAAATTGACAGTCTCTGGCAGGATTACCTGGATAACCGCAGCAGCAATACAAGGCTGTTCCGAAGTGACAACAACGATAAGGCGGGCAACGGGCGTTTAAGGATTAGTATACCGCCTGGCCCCGACAATAAAAGTCTATTCGTAAAAAATATCATCGTTTTCCGCTATGACGATCCGGACTTCACTGCGATATATCCCGGCATTGACAGGGACCTGGGCTACTTTAACCTTGGAAAATACCGCCTGCTTTTCCTGCTTAAGAAGAACCGCTACTTCATTAAAGACAGCATTACCGTACTGCCCGATGGTTTAAATTACTATGAGGTAACAGACCTAATTGAAAAAGAAGCAGACAGCACCAGCTCGGGCATTGCCAGGATCATAGAGAAACGCGACAGGAATGATCTCTCCGGCCAGACCAACGCTGATCTGAATGGCATCAAGGAAACATTCAATGAAAGATACCTGGACCCTGCAGTATTCACATCAGTGATCGGCGGTACCGTTTACGATGACTCAGGTATGCGCTTATCCGGGGCGAGCATTGTTGTGAAGGGAACGCGGGTAGGTACCACTACAGATATGCAGGGCCGTTTCAGCATGAAAGTGCCCCCCGGCAGCACGATCGTGGTGAATGCTATCGGTTATCTCCAAGAGGAGATCAGGATCACAGAAAGCGATTACTACAATATCCGGCTGAGTGTTTCGGTGGATAAACTCGAAGAAGTTGTAGTGGTTGGGTATGGAACAACAAAACGGACCAATGCTGATTATGTGGTAGACGCACAAAATATGCTCCAGGGCAAAGTGGCAGGATTGATGATCAGAGGTGCGAGTGGTAACAGCGCCGGGGCCAGCCCGTTGATCATCGTAGACGGCTTACCCTGGAGCGGCAAGCTGGAAGATCTGGACCAGCGACTCCTGGCTGACATGAATGTATTAAATGGAGCAGCCGCCACAGCCATATATGGCTCCAGGGCCGCAGCAGGCGTTATTATTGTAACCACTAAAAAAATGGCTCAAGCCGACACAACTAACGTTCCGCTGCCAGGCAGCTCACTCCGCCGCAACTTCCGGGACCACAGCTACTGGCAGCCAAAACTGGTGACAGATGCAAGTGGCAAGGCTTCGTTCGAGGTTACCTATCCGGATGATATCACCAGCTGGCGAACCTTCACCATCGCCATGAGCGATCATAAACAATCCGGTTTCCTGGAGCAAACGGTCCGCTCGTTCAAAGCCCTGAGCGGCAATATCAGTCTGCCGCAGTTTGCCGTGCAGGGAGACACCATGCACGTGATCGGGAAAACACTCAACTATCTTGCTGACAGCATTACGGTAAAAAGAACTTTTACGGTGAATGACACTCCGTTTAAAGAGCATATGATCGGCCTGCGCAATGCCTGGATCGATACATTCGCCATTACAGCAGGCAATGATGACTCGCTCCGCCTGAAATATACCATACAAAGACCTAACGGCTATTTTGACGGGGAGGAAAGAACCATACCGGTGTTCCGTCCAGGTGTATCTGCCACATCCGGGATCTTTGTTCCGCTGTATAAGGATACCACTTTCCGGCTTACATTACAACCAGATACGAGCGCTATACAACTCTATGCTGAAACTTCCCTCCTACCGGTATGGTATGAGGAAGCAGAAAACATTCATCGCTATGAATATTTTTGTAACGAACAGCTGGCCTCCAAATTAAAAGCATTACTGGCGCAAAAGAAAATAGACGAGCGCCTTCAACGACCCTTTAAAAGAGAAAAGAATATCCGCGAGCTGATTAAGCAGCTTAGCCAGGGAAGATCACAGGCCGGGCTCTGGGGATGGTGGGCCAACTCGCAGCCATCTGCCTGGATCACGCTGCATGCCATAGAAGCGCTACTGGATGCTGAAAAGAACGGCTATTCAATTTCCATAGATCGAAAACTGCTGACGGATTACCTGGTCTATAACGTGGAAAGCTATCAAGGCACTGAAAAGATCGCTACTTTACAGCTGTTACGACAGCTGGGCGCCAAAGCCGATTTTAAAACATATATAGATTCCATTGAAAAGCGCCTGTTCACTACATCCCTTTATGAGCAGCTGCACCTTGCGGAACTTAAACAACAGCTTGGACTGCCGGTGGTATTAGATACCTTTATCCGTAAACAGCAGCATACCGTGTTCGGTAATACTTACTGGGGAGAAGAGAAATATGCGTTTTTCAACAACGCTGTACAAAACACCCTGTGCATGTACCGCATGCTAAAAAAGGCGGGCGGCCATGAGGATCTTTTACAAAGAACGCTGGCTTATCTGCTGGAGGAAAAAAGAAGCGGCCACTGGCGCAATACGTATGAATCGTCTCTGATACTGGAGACCATTTTGCCAGACCTGCTGGGTGCAGATGCAAGCTTAAAACCAGCGACTTTAACGATCCAGGGCGAAGAGCAAATGTCTGTAACTACGTTTCCTTTTTCCAAAGAGATCAGGACCGCCGGGCCACTCACTATCAGCAAGCAAGGCAGTATGCCCATCTACTTCACCGCCTACCGCCGGTATTGGGACACTCATCCTGCAAAGCTGTCCGGTAATTTTGAAGTAAGCAGCTCCTTTGAGCAGGACGGGCAGACCGTTACATTGCTAAAGGCCGGCACACCGGTAATGTTGAAAGTAAAGGTAGATGTAAAAGCAGACGCCGATTATGTAATGGTAGAAGTCCCCATCCCTGCAGGATGTTCTTATAAGGATAAAAACCAGGCTTACCTCAACAATGAAGTTCACCGTGAGTATTTCAAAAATAAAGTAAGCATATTCTGTAACAGCTTGTCCAAAGGCAAGCATGAGTTCACTGTTTCATTGCTGCCCAGGTACAACGGCGTTTATACTTTAAACCCCGCCAAGGCGGAAATGATGTATTTTCCTATATTTAACGGCAGAGAGGCTATTAAAAAAGTGCACATTGAATAGATCATTAAAACGGAACATACATCATGCAGATATACCAGCAAGCTATTGAGCTGAAAGAAAGAGCCAGGGGCTTTCATCTCATTACCACAGAAGTATTACACGCATTGCCACAGATCAACCGGCTGGCATGCGGGATGTGCCAGGTTTTCATCCAGCATACCTCTGCGTCCCTTTGTATCAACGAGAACGCCGATCCTACCGTGCGGGTGGATTTTGAAACCTATTTTAATAAAGCCGTGCCTGAGAACGACCCGGATTATGTGCATAATGACGAAGGGCCGGATGATATGCCAGCGCATCTGAAAGCCGCCATTCTTGGCAGCTCTGTGATGATCCCTATCCGGAACGGCCGGCTGGCATTGGGCACCTGGCAAGGCGTTTATTTATGTGAGCACCGTGATCACGGAGGGAAAAGAAGACTTGTCATCACCGCGTGGGGAGAATAGCCTTAGCGGCTTTCTTCCCTTTCTTTTTGCCCGAGCATAAAGCGATGAAAGCTGCAGTGGCTACTGTGCATACCAGTACCTTTGCTATCAGGCGGGTGCGGTTATGCTTCCATTCTGCTTTCCATCCCCATTCAGCAAAAATATTGGGAACATGTCCCTGCTTCAGGTCGTCGATGATGCCCTCTACGACGTTCACTCTGTCTGCCAGCAACAGCGGTATCCAGTGAGCAAAGCTGCCTTCGCTGTGCTCAAAAGCATAGCGGCGTATTTTTCCGCTAAAGCCGGAAGGCGGGACAGATGTACCGAAAACAGCTGATACAACAGGCCGCTCATTGGAATGCAATATTTCCACATCCGGCGGTTGGAGCGGCGGACGTTGATAAGATAAGCGTTTATGATCGTCGCCATTATATCTCTTCATGGGATAGGTGGGATCATTTTCCGGGTCAGCGTCAATGCCCCAGCCTTTGATATGCGAAAACTGGTTGTTCAGGTCTTCCATGATAATTGTTTTAAGCATTTGCAGATGGTGGAATAAGAACAGGTTTGATACAGCCATCGAGCTTTGAGGAGAAGAGCTGGTAGGCGTCTGCCACTTCCTCCAGGGGTATCCGGTGAGTGATGATCTCGCTGGGCTTCACCCTTCCTGACATCACATGATCGATCAACCTGGGCAGCAGGCGTTTCACTGATACCTGGTTGGCCCTGATGGTAATGCCCTTGTTCACCACGTTACCAATTGGCACCAGGTTGCCGGTGGGGCCATACACCCCTACTATTGAAACAATACCGCCTTTCTTTACTGAATTGATAGCCCAGTGCAGTGCGGTAGCCGATCCCGCCTGCAGCATCATCTTTCTCCCCGTAATGGTTTGCATAGCGCTGCCTGCTGCTTCACAGCCTACCGCATCAATACAAACATCTGCACCGAAATAGTCTGTTGACTTCTTGAGGAACAATACCGGGTCGCCCAGAGAGCGGAAATTATAGGCTTCACACTGTGCGTAGGTGCGTACAAAATCGAGCCGGTATTCCAGGTGATCTATAACGATCACACGGCCAGCGCCGAACAGCCAGGCGCTTTTAGCGGCCATAATGCCAACAGGCCCTGCGCCGAACACCACCACCGTATCTCCTTTCCTGATGCCGCCCATTTCTGCCGCCTGGTAGCCGGTAGGAAAAACATCTGTTAACAGCACGGCGTCATCCGGATCCATCCCCGAAGGGATCACAACCGGACCGACATCGGCATAAGGCACGCGCACATATTCCGCTTGTCCGCCGTCATATCCGCCGGCAGTATGCGAGTACCCAAAAATACCGCCCACAGCTGTAGCCTCCGGATTTGATTCATGACAGTTGCCAAATAAACCCTGCGTGCAGAAGGGACAAACACCGCAGGCAATATTGAAAGGCACCAGCACGTGGTCGCCCGGTTTCAGCCGTTGCACCGCCGTCCCTACGGCTTCTACTACGCCGGTGAACTCGTGCCCAAAGGTAGATCCTACACGCGTATCCGGCACCAGGCCATGGTACAAATGCAGGTCGGACCCGCAGATGCAGGAGCGGGTAACGCGCACAATGGCATCGCCGGGATGTAGCAGTTCAGGATAAGGCTTGTTGAAATCGGGGCGGATCCTGTAGGGTCCGCGATAGTTCATGGCAAGCATGGTTAATGGTTTACTTAAGGAACAGAAAAACCGTACCAATTGTGCGTTTACCGGGCATGAGGCACTACGGTAAGCAAGCTTTGCGACACTATCTGAACGTTGTGAGGAAAAATGTATACAAAGAAAAAGGCCGCCCTGCGGCAGCCCTTGTCTTTAAGCAAGCTGTATCTTCCCTTATAGACAGTACCAAACCGGTCTGTGGCCGCCAGCTAATATAAAAAGAGAAGCTTGTTTGCCAGCTGTCAGACAAGCTTCTCAACCACCCTCCTCATGCTTGCCATCTTCTTATTTGTCCAATATTGTAAACGCAGTTCTCCGGTTAATACTATGCTCTTCTTCCGTACAAGGCACATTGTTTGCACAACGGTTCAGCAGCTGCGATTCCCCGTAACCTTTTGCTGTGAGCCTTTTCCGGTCGATGCCTTTTGATACCAGGTACCGTAACGTGGACTCGGCCCTGCGTTGCGACAGCTTCATGTTATAGGCGTCATTGCCACGTGCATCCGTGTGAGAGGATAACTCTATATTCAGTGTAGGATTGTCTTTTAATAGCTTCACCAGGTTGTTCAGCTCAGCTGCCGCGCTCGGGGTAATATCCGCCTTGTTCACACCGAAGCGGATGCCTTTCATTTCAATCGGCTGGTTCATGATGATCGTCATCTGCCCGAAACGGATCTCCCGCTTTGGCTCAACCGGTTTGGGCGGTGGCGGCATTTCCATCGTAATATCTTTATACAAAGCAGCGCTTTCCGTTAGACCATTGGTGGTGATATTAACGCCTGTTACGGCGGTAAAGCCTGTTTTTACAACACTCAGCTCGTAGTTGGAAAGACTGTCCAGCGTGAAATGATAATTGCCGTTTGCATCTGTGACTACTTTTTCTGAGGCGCCTGTCTGCTTATTGTGCAGCGTCACTTCTGCACCGGGCAAACGTACAGCGGTATGCAGATCCTGCACCTTGCCTGAGAGGCTAAATTCCAATACTTTGAAAGCGATAAACCGGTAAATATCATCGCTGCCCTTACCTCCGGAGCGGTTGGAAGAGAAGTACAAAACCGTACTGTCAAATGCAGGTGCAAAGTCGTCCCCGGCACTATTCACAGGACTGCGCATGTTTGTTACCTGCCAAGAGGTATCACCAACTTTTATCGCCTTGTAGAGATCCAGCCCACCCATTCCAGGGCGGCCGTCTGAAGCAAAGTAAAATGTACCATCCTTCGTAAACATAGGAGTACGCTCATTACCGGCTGTATTGATCTGGGGTCCCATGTTCACGGGCGCCCGCCATTTTCCGTTCTCATCGAGCGTGCTGTAAAAAATGTCCGTTCCACCCATATTATTGTCTCCGTTGGTAGAAACAAAATAGATGGCGGAGCCATCGGGCGTGATGTAAGGGTCGCCCAGGGAATATTCGAAGATCCCATTGTAAGGGAATAAAGCGGATTGTTTCCAGGTATTGTTGTTAGCGTCCCATTGCTGTTCTACGATCATTACATTCAACGTGTATGGACCGTCCTTTCCAAGAAAGCTGCTCCGGTCTTTCAACAGTCCCGTTACTGCATAATAGAACTTTCCGTTGTTGCTGTAGCTTACGCTTGCGCTGTGATAGTCGCCATTGATGTTTGTCCCCAGGATCCTGGTAGCGGCGCTGTCCAGTCCGTTGCCCTCGTAAAGATGCAGGTAATTGTTGCCAGTCCACCCATAGTATTTCCTGCTGATACCTGACTTACCAGGATTAGGTTTTTCATACCGGGCATCATAAGGACGATCAGAAGCAAAGACGATTGTACCGTTATGGAATGCGGTGCTCCAGTCAGACCAGGAACTATTCAGCGCCTGCATATTTTCGAGCGCGCCCTTTACGGGGACGGGCAGCCATTTAGCAGCGCTGTCGCAGCCCTTGCGCATGCCCGCCGCAATTGTATGGCTGGCATCCCTGCCCAGGATGCTATCCAATACCTGCTTTGCTTCAGTATACTTGCTGTTGCTCATTAAAACACCTGCATAGTGCAGCTCATCAGCCTGGGTATGATCCGGCATTGCTACCAGCTTTGCATACCAGGGCTCCGCGGCTGCATAATTATTCATCAGCCGGTAGCTCTCTGCTACGCCTCTTGCTGCTTCCGGTGTAGTCTTCTTTTCATATGCTTTCTCATACAAGGGCACCGCACGTGCATAGTTGTATAAGCCCGCCTGGGCGTCGGCCTGCTTGATTGCATACTGCCCGCTGGCAGTTTCCATCATACCTATCATCATAGCTGTTGCCATTAAGAAGCTTAACAGCGCCTGCAGCTTAAAGTTTCTATTCTCCATCATTGTGGTAATAATTAAAAGTATCTGGGAGATAACATTCTTGCCTTCCTGCTGTTAAAGAAATAACTCAGGGATGCTTCATGCGTGGTGTAACTGGTGGCGCCTGTACCATTTATGGTTTGATCATAGGCATATCCTATCCGCAGCTTGCTGTTAACGAAGACTTCCATCATTCCTACAACAGCGCCCGCTTTCTTTACAGAGTTATCTATATTATTTTTATTGAGGATAGCAGTACGATAAGAACCGCCTAACCATATCTTCTCACTAAACAGGAAGAAAGCGCCCAGGTCAAGACTGGTAGGCCCTGCAAAGTCCTCCTTCACCAGCAATGTCGGTTTCAGGAGCACCTCTTCGGAGAGGGGCATCAGTCCGCCCATTGTAAAATACAGGTGTGGTTTCAATGGCAGGTAGGTCTTCAGACCGTCGGCCTTCTGGAAGGTATTGGTGATCAGGTTGTCGGCAGATACCCCTGCATAGATCCGTTCACTGTTATAAAATATTCCCACCCGTGCATCCGGCATGAAGGCAGTCTTTTTTGCATTCATCAAAAATGCATCATTCTGTGTGGCCGGGTCTAAAGCTGCCATATCCAGCCGCTGTTGCATGAAGCCTGCGCCTATACCAAAGGCCAGTGTTCTTTCCCCGGTTTCATCCATGGGGATGCGGTAGGCATAGCTGCCATAGAGCGCGGTAGTGCTTTGTGCGCCCAGTTTATCATTTATTACCTGCAGGCCCAGACCTACACGACCATCATTTACGGTACCATCTGCTGCTGCAGAAAAGGTCTTGGGCGCTCCCGGGAAACCGGCCCATTGGGTACGGTAAAATACATTTACATTCCATTGTTCACGGTAGCCTGCGTAGGCGGGGTTAATATACAGCCCATTGAACATGTACTGGCTGAACTGCACATCCTGCTGGCTATACGCGCTCAGGCAAGCAAGTATACCTGTGAGGAGGAAGGCGATCTTTGTAAAACTTTTATACATACATCTCTTTTTTACTGTTAACATGGCTGCCGGTTAGTCACCGGCAACCATGTGTGTTAAAGTATTATCTCATCAACATGATATAGCCGTTATACGTATGCCATTGTCCGTTGTTCTCCTGCACTTTCAGGGTGTAGTAGTAAGTACCTGCATTGAGGCCTTTGCCTTCCCAGTCGCCCTGGTAATTCTTGCTTCTGAAGAGCATGTTATTCCAGCGGTTGAAGATGATGATCTCATGCTGCGTATATTTTTCCAGTCCTTTGATAACGAAGCGGTCATTAGCGCCGTCACCGTTTGGCGTGATCACGTTGGGTATATCCAGGTCATTAGGCACGATATTGAGCGTTACTGTGGCCACGTTGCTCCAGTTGCCTGCTTTATCCTGTACCCTGTACGTAAATGTTTCCTGTCCGTAGTACCCGCGATCTGGGGTATATGTAAGCGTTCCATCTTCGCTGATCTTTACTGTGCCGTGTTTGGGTTGTTCAACGATCTCGAGTGTTGCGGGATCGATCGGGCTCGGACTGGCGCCGGTACCTGGTTTATCATTATCGAGTACCGGTAGGGTCAGTGTGTTATCAGCCTTTCCTTCCAGTACATCATTATCTGCTATTGGCGCTGTTGTTACTGTTACAGCGGTGAGCGGAGCAGTAGTACAAGCGGTACATCCGGGTATTGGATCAGGAGTGGCGCTGGTGACGGTTGCAGTATTGCTCAGGGTACCGGTGAAAGTAGCCGGTGTCTGAACGGTTATTGTATATGTTACCACTGCGCCATTCGGCAGGCTTGCGATGGTTTCATCCAGGTTGCCGGTGCCGCTGGTATTGGGCAGGGTTACCGTACCGGTGGTTACAGCGGCTGTCCAGGCGCTGATGGTAGTACCGTTTGGCGCGATATCTTTTACGTTTACAGTGGCGGCATCACTGGGGCCGTTGTTGGTTACCGTGATGGTGTAGACCACATTTTGGCCGGGCGTAAAGGTGGTTTGTCCGGCAGTTTGGGTGGTCTTCACTGTAACGAGATCTGCGCTTGGCGTAGCACTGATCGGCGTGGTGGTACAAGCGGAACAACCGGGTGTTGGATCAGGTGTTGGGCTGGTAACGGCTGCAGTGTTAGACAGGTTGCCGGTGAAGCCGGATGGGATAGCAACAGTTACGGTGTAAGTTACTACAGCGCCATTTGGCAGCGTGGTGATTGTTTGATTTAAATTGCCAGTGCCGTTAGTGTTGGGCAGTGTTACTGAACCAGTGGTTACAGCGGCTGTCCAGTTGCTGATAGTTGTACCAGTAGGTGCATTATCTACCACTTTCACATTTGCTGCATCACTAGGACCGTTGTTCTTTACTGTGATAGTATAGATGACGGTTCCACCGGGTACATATCCAGATGCACTTGTTGTTTTTGTTGTTACAATATCTGCACTTGGCGTAACACTGATCGGTGTGGTGGTACAAGCTGTACAACCGGGTGTTGGATCAGGTGTTGGACTGGTAACAGCTGCAGTGTTGGACAGGTTACCAGTGAAGCCGGACGGGATAGCAACAGTTACGGTGTAAGTTACTACGGCGCCATTTGGCAGCGTAGCTATTGTCTGGTTCACGTTACCGGTGCCTTTAGTGCCAGGCAAGGTTACTGTACCGTTGGTTACAGCTGCCGTCCAGTTAGTGATAGTAGTACCAGGAGGTGCATTATCTACCACTTTCACATTTGCTGCATCACTAGGACCGTTGTTGGTGATAGTAATAGTATAATCTACACTCTTTCCAGGCACATAGTCTGCTGCACTGGTAGTCTTCACTGTTACGATGTCCGCACTCGGAACTGCACTAATCGGAGGTGTTGTACAAGTGGTACATCCAGGATTAGGATCTGGTGTGGGACTTGTAACTGTTGCCGTGTTTGACAGGCTGCTATTATAATTAGATGGTATGTCAACCGTCACCGTATAAGTAACCACTGCACCATTCGGAAGTGCAGCGATCGTCTCATTCAGGTTACCGCTACCGCTGGTAGCTGGCAGCGTTACGGTACCACTTGTTACGCTGGCTTTCCAGCTGCTGATAGTAGTACCATTAGGCGCATTATCCACCACTTTTACATTTGCCGCATCACTAGGACCATTGTTGGTAATAGTAATAGTATAATCTACACTCTTTCCAGGCACATAGTCTGCTGCACTGGTAGTCTTCACTGTTACGATGTCCGCACTCGGAACTGCACTGATCGCAGGGGTAGTACAAGTGGTACATCCAGGATTAGGATCAGGCGTCGGACTGGTAACAGTAGCCGTATTAGCCAGGCTGCTATTATAATTAGATGGTATGTCAACCGTCACCGTATAAGTAACCACTGCACCGTTAGGCAGCGCAGCTATCGTCTCGTTCAGGTTACCTGTACCGCTGGTAGCAGTCAATGAAACTGTACCAGTAGTCACAACAGCGCTCCAGCTGCTGATAGTAGTACCAGTAGGCGCATTATCCACCACTTTCACATTTGCTGCATCACTAGGACCGTTGTTGGTGATAGTAATAGTATAATCTACGTTCTTTCCTGGCACATAGCCAGCTGCACTAGTCGTCTTCACTGTCACGATATCTGCACTCGGAGCGGCAGTGATCGGCGGTGTTGTACAACTGGTACATCCGGGATTAGGATCAGGCGTCGGACTGGTAACAGTAGCCGTGTTTGACAGGCTGCTATTATAATTAGATGGTATGTCAACCGTCACCGTATAAGTAACCACTGCACCGTTAGGAAGCGCTGTAATTGTCTCATTCAGGTTACCGCTACCGCTGGTAGCTGGCAGCGTTACTCTACCGCTTGTTACGCTAGCTTTCCAGCTACTGATAGTAGTACCAGTAGGCGCATTATCTACCACCTTCACATTTGCTGCATCACTAGGACCATTGTTGGTGATAGTAATAGTATAATCTACGCTCTTTCCAGGCACATAGTCTGCTGCACTGGTCGTCTTCACTGTTACGATATCCGCACTCGGAACTGCATTGATCGGAGGTGTTGTACAACCAGGACAAGCCGTGTTAGGATCAGGCGTAGGACTAGTAACAGTGGCTGTATTAGCCAGGCCGCTGCTATAATTGGATGGTATATCAACGGTTACAGTATAAGTAACCACAGCGCCGTTAGGAAGTGCAGCTATTGTCTGATCCAAGTTACCTGTACCGCTGGTAGCAGGCAATGAAACCGTACCAGTAGTCACAACAGCGCTCCAGGCGCTGATAGTAGTACCAGTAGGCGCATTATCCACCACTTTCACATTTGCCGCATCACTTGGACCATTGTTGGTGATAGTAATAGTATAATCTACACTCTTTCCAGGTACATAGGCTGCTGCACTGGTAGTCTTCACTGTCACGATATCCGCACTCGGAACTGCACTGATCGCAGGGGTAGTACAAGTGGTACATCCAGGATTAGGATCAGGCGTCGGACTGGTAACAGTAGCCGTATTAGCCAGGCTGCTATTATAATTAGATGGTATGTCAACCGTCACCGTATAAGTAACCACTGCACCGTTAGGCAGCGCAGCTATCGTCTCGTTCAGGTTACCTGTACCGCTGGTAGCAGTCAATGAAACTGTACCAGTAGTCACAACAGCGCTCCAGCTGCTGATAGTAGTACCAGTAGGCGCATTATCCACCACTTTCACATTTGCTGCATCACTAGGACCGTTGTTGGTGATAGTAATAGTATAATCTACGTTCTTTCCTGGCACATAGCCAGCTGCACTAGTCGTCTTCACTGTCACGATATCTGCACTCGGAGCGGCAGTGATCGGCGGTGTTGTACAACTGGTACATCCGGGATTAGGATCAGGCGTCGGACTGGTAACAGTAGCCGTGTTTGACAGGCTGCTATTATAATTAGATGGTATGTCAACCGTCACCGTATAAGTAACCACTGCACCGTTAGGAAGCGCTGTAATTGTCTCATTCAGGTTACCGCTACCGCTGGTAGCTGGCAGCGTTACTCTACCGCTTGTTACGCTAGCTTTCCAGCTACTGATAGTAGTACCAGTAGGCGCATTATCTACCACCTTCACATTTGCTGCATCACTAGGACCATTGTTGGTGATAGTAATAGTATAATCTACGCTCTTTCCAGGCACATAGTCTGCTGCACTGGTCGTCTTCACTGTTACGATATCCGCACTCGGAACTGCATTGATCGGAGGTGTTGTACAACCAGGACAAGCCGTGTTAGGATCAGGCGTAGGACTAGTAACAGTGGCTGTATTAGCCAGGCCGCTGCTATAATTGGATGGTATATCAACGGTTACAGTATAAGTAACCACAGCGCCGTTAGGAAGTGCAGCTATTGTCTGATCCAAGTTACCTGTACCGCTGGTAGCAGGCAATGAAACCGTACCAGTAGTCACAACAGCGCTCCAGGCGCTGATAGTAGTACCAGTAGGCGCATTATCCACCACTTTCACATTTGCCGCATCACTTGGACCATTGTTGGTGATAGTAATAGTATAATCTACACTCTTTCCAGGTACATAGGCTGCTGCACTGGTAGTCTTCACTGTCACGATATCCGCACTCGGAACTGCACTGATCGCAGGGGTAGTACAAGTGGTACATCCAGGATTAGGATCAGGCGTAGGACTGGTTACAGTAGCCGTGTTTGACAGACTGCTATTATAATTAGACGGAATGTCAACCGTCACCGTATAAGTAACCACTGCACCGTTAGGAAGCGCAGCTATCGTCTCGTTCAGGTTACCTGCGCCGCTGGCATTGGGCAGGGTTACCGTACCACTTGTTACGCTAGCTTTCCAGCTACTGATAGTTGTACCAGTAGGTGCATTATCCACCACTTTCACATTTGCTGCATCACTCGGACCATTGTTGGTGATAGTGATAGTATAATCTACATTCTTTCCAGGCACATAGTTAGCTGCACTGGTAGTCTTCACAGTTACGATGTCCGCACTTGGAACTGCATTGATCGCCGGTGTTGTACAACTGGTACATCCGGGATTAGGATCAGGTGTAGGACTAGTAACAGTGGCTGTATTAGCCAGGCTGCTGCTATAATTGGATGGTATATCAACGGTTACAGTATAAGTAACCACAGCACCGTTAGGAAGTGCAGCTATTGTCTGATCCAAGTTACCTGTACCGCTGGTAGCAGGCAATGAAACTGTACCAGTAGTCACAACAGCGCTCCAGGCGCTGATAGTAGTACCAGTAGGCGCATTATCTACCACTTTCACATTTGCTGCATCACTAGGACCGTTGTTGGTGATAGTAATAGTATAATCTACACTCTTTCCAGGCACATAGTCTGCTGCACTGGTAGTCTTCACTGTCACGATATCCGCACTCGGAGCGGCAGCGATCGGCGGTGTTGTACAACTGGTACATCCAGGATTAGGATCAGGCGTCGGACTGGTAACAGTAGCCGTGTTTGACAGGCTGCTATTATAATTAGATGGTATGTCAACCGTCACCGTATAAGTAACCACTGCACCGTTAGGAAGCGCAGCTATCGTCTCATTCAGGTTACCCGTACCGCTGGTAGCAGGCAGCGTTACGGTGCCACTTGTTATGCTAGCCTTCCAGCTGCTAATAGTTGTACCAGTAGGCGCATTATCTACCACCTTCACATTTGCTGCATCACTCGGACCATTGTTGGTGATAGTAATAGTATAATCTACACTCTTTCCAGGCACATAATCAGCCGCACTAGTCGTCTTCACTGTTACGATGTCCGCACTTGGAACTGCATTGATCGGCGGTGTTGTACAACTGGTACATCCAGGATTAGGATCAGGCGTCGGACTGGTAACAGTGGCTGTATTAGCCAGGCTGCTGCTATAATTGGATGGTATATCAACCGTTACTGTATAAGTAACTACTGCGCCATTCGGAAGCGCTGCAATTGTCTCATTCAGGTTACCCGTACCGCTGGTAGCTGGCAGCGTTACGGTGCCACTTGTTACGCTGGCCTTCCAGCTGCTAATAGTAGTACCAGTAGGCGCATTATCTACCACTTTCACATTTGCTGCATCACTCGGACCATTGTTGCTGATAGTGATAGTATAATCTACATTCTTTCCAGGCACATAGTTGGCTGCACTGGTAGTCTTCACTGTCACGATATCCGCACTCGGAGCGGGAGACAAAGGCGCTGTAGTACAAGCCGGACAAGCAGGATCAGGATCAGGCGTAGGACTGGTAACCGTCGCCGTATTTACCAGGTTACTATTATAGTTAGATGGTATATCAACCGTTACAGTATAAACAACCACGGCGCCATTAGGAAGCGCAGCTATCGTCTCGTTCAAATTACCACTACCACTAGTGCTAGGTAACGTCACGGTTCCGGCGGTGACGCCAGCTGTCCATCCGCTGATAGTAGTACCAGTAGGTGCATTATCTACCACTTTCACATTTGCTGCATCACTAGGACCGTTGTTGGTGATAGTGATAGTATAATCTACATTCTTTCCAGGCACATAGTTAGCTGCACTGGTCGTCTTCACAGTTACGATATCCGCACTCGGAACTGCACTAATCGGCGGTGTTGTACAACTGGTACATCCGGTATTAGGGTCTGGTGTGGGACTTGTAACCGTGGCTGTATTAGCCAGGCTGCTGCTATAACTGGATGGAATATCAACCGTTACTGTATAAGTAACTACCGCCCCATTCGGAAGCGCTGCAATTGTCTCATTCAGATTACCGCTGCCGCTGGTAGCTGGCAATGAAACCGTACCAGTAGTCGCAACAGCCTTCCAGCTGCTGATAGTAGTACCAGTAGGCGCATTATCCACCACTTTCACATTTGCTGCATCACTAGGACCATTGTTGGTGATAGTAATAGTATAATCTACACTCTTTCCAGGCACATAATCCGCTGCACTGGTAGTCTTCACTGTTACGATATCTGCACTCGGAACTGCACTAATCGGCGGTGTTGTACAACTGGTACATCCAGGATTAGGATCAGGCGTCGGACTTGTAACCGTGGCTGTATTAGCCAGGCTGCTGCTATAATTGGATGGTATATCAACCGTTACTGTATAAGTAACTACCGCCCCATTCGGAAGCGCTGCAATTGTCTCATTCAGGTTACCGCTACCGCTGGTAGCTGGCAGCGTTACGGTACCACTTGTTACGCTGGCCTTCCAGCTGCTAATAGTAGTACCAGTAGGTGCATTATCTACCACCTTCACATTCGCTGCATCACTAGGACCATTGTTGGTGATAGTAATAGTATAATCTACACTCTTTCCAGGCACATAATCCGCTGCACTGGTAGTCTTCACTGTCACGATATCTGCACTCGGAGCGGCAGCGATCGGCGGTGTTGTACAACTGGTACATCCAGGATTAGGATCAGGCGTAGGACTGGTAACCGTGGCTGTATTAGCCAGGCTGCTATTATAATTAGATGGTATGTCAACCGTCACCGTATAAGTAACCACTGCACCGTTAGGCAGCGCAGCTATCGTCTCATTCAGGTTACCTGTACCGCTGGTAGCAGGCAATGTCACTGTGCCTGTAGTCACAACAGCCTTCCAGCTGCTAATAGTAGTACCAGTAGGTGCATTATCTACCACCTTCACATTCGCTGCATCACTAGGGCCATTGTTGGTGATAGTAATAGTATAATCTACACTCTTTCCAGGCACATAATCCGCTGCACTGGTAGTCTTCACTGTCACGATATCCGCACTCGGAGCGGCAGCGATCGGCGGTGTTGTACAACTGGTACATCCGGGATTAGGATCAGGTGTAGGGCTAGTAACAGTGGCTGTATTAGCCAGGCTGCTATTATAATTAGATGGTATATCAACCGTCACCGTATAAGTAACCACCGCACCATTCGGCAGCGCTGTAATCGTCTGATCCAGGTTACCTGTACCGCTGGTAGCAGGCAATGTCACTGTGCCAGTAGTCACAACAGCCTTCCAGCTGCTGATAGTAGTACCCGTAGGTGCATTATCTACCACCTTCACATTTGCTGCATCACTAGGACCATTGTTGGTGATAGTAATAGTATAATCTACACTCTTTCCAGGCACATAATCAGCCGCACTAGTCGTCTTCACTGTTACGATGTCCGCACTTGGAACTGCATTGATCGGCGGTGTTGTACAACTGGTACATCCAGGATTAGGATCAGGCGTAGGACTGCTAACAGTAGCTGTGTTTGACAGACTGCTATTATAATTAGATGGTATATCAACCGTCACCGTATAAGTAACCACTGCACCGTTAGGAAGCGCAGCGATCGCCTGATCCAGATTACCTGTACCGCTGGTAGCAGGCAATGAAGCTGTACCAGTAGTCACAACAGCTGTCCAGCTGCTGATAGTAGTACCAGTAGGTGCATTATCCACCACTTTCACATCCGTTGCATCACTCGGTCCATTATTGGTCACCGTGATAGTATAATCTACACTCTTTCCAGGTACATAATCTGCTGCACTCGTACTCTTCACTGTCACAATATCTGCCTCCGCTGCGGGAGACAAAGGCGCTGTAGTACAAGCCGGACAAGCAGGATCAGGATCAGGCGTAGGACTGGTAACCGTCGCCGTATTTACCAGGTTACTATTATAGCTAGATGGTATATCAAGCCTTACAGTATAAACAACCACGGCGCCATTCGGAAGCGCTGCAATTGTCTGATCAAGGTTACCAATACCGGTGGTAGCAGGTAACGATACTATACCGTTGGTTACAACGGCTGTCCAGCCGCTGATAGTAGTAGTGCCAGGTGCATTATCCACCACTCTCACATCTGTTGCATCACTCGGACCATTATTGGTGATGGTAATTGTATAATCCACACTTCTTCCAGGTACATAATTCACCGCACCGGTACTCTTCACCGTCACAATATCCGCACTGGCTAATACTGTAACAGCTGAATTATCCTTGATATTGTTACATGACTCCGTACCGGTACCATTCAAACATTCCACATGGGGATCTGTAGGAGGAACGTTTGTATTCGGATTGGTGGCGTCAGGGTCTGTTACGTCATGAGGACGCATGATACTGGCCTCCATATCCAGGGCCCCTCCTGCAAGGGATGCTCCCGGCTTGCCCGTTATATTGAAGGTGATAATACATCCATTAGGCAGATCCAACAGTGCCGTGTAATCTCCGTTCGCATCTATCGAGGGGTTATTCACTGTACCGCAGGAGGTAGTCACAGTAATATCAGACAGGCTGCCAATGGTAAATCCTGCAGGCACATCGAATTTGAAAGGCGCACCTTCAACATCACTCGGACCATTGTTAACAACCGTTACCCGGTAAGTGATTGCTTGTCCCACCGCTATCTGGGTCATCGAAGGCGAAGGGCCAAAAGGCAGCACCTCCAGGTCAGCCCGTCTTATATTGAGCGTAGTATTAGTCGTTACAGCATCTCCCAGCACATAGGTCCAGGTGTCCATGGTCTTATTGTTCCCATAGTTATTATCCCATTTATGGCCATTCGTATTACTGGAAATACCATTACCGGAATTTCCGTTGAACATCGGGTTAGGTGAACCGGTAACAGTAGACAGGTTACTGTCATCCCAGTACACAAGATCACTCTTTGCCGTACCGTCATCATTCAGCTGTTCAATAATAATACCGTTAGGATTATCCTCTACATCAATAAACGGGAAATGCACTTCGGCGCCCGTTAACTGTACTTTGGCCGTAATATTGGCTACTCCCAGGGCGGGAGGAGTGTTTGCTCCGTCTTTACCATCCCAGTATACGGAATTGTTCCCTGCCACTGCTGCTCCGGTGATCGTTCGTTGCGTAAAACCTGCAGAACCTGTTAAAATGATCTTGAAATTACCGGACACGTTGGCGTTGAACCTAATGTAAGCACCTTTACTGCTGACCTGACCGGGTGTTCCTTCCACACCGTCAATAGTGATATTGCTGGCGGTAGGCATTATCTTGGTCGTTTTCAACCAGGTGCTGCCTCCTCCCGCTAGTGAAGCAGAAGCAGGCATTCCCACATCCGGCATTGCATAAAAGATCTTATGGGTAATACTCTGCGCACCATCAGTTGCGGTAGGATCCCAAATATTTACACCAGTGCCTGTCGTGCCGGAGCTCTGGTAAGACGGGGACGCTGCATCGCCAGCCGCCGTCGTGATACCTTTGTTATTTATAAAAGTAACAAAGCCCTGACCCTTTTGACCGTTATTATTCACTCTATACGCATAACCGTCCTTTGTCTGCACATATATCTTACCATTGTACCCCCCTGTATTTACATACATATTCAGCATAGTGGCATACACCCTGCCGGGAATAATGGTAGCAGCAGTTCCCGCGCTACTCACAGAAATATCCCAGGCGGCAATTCCACTGGTGCTGTTGTCCTGTGCCCAGTTGGCATTTGCGTTGACAAGAGCAAGATTATTAAAGGTAATTCCTCCCGGAGTCCGGGTAGCCAGGAACTCTATCTTCCAGATACCACCCTGTGCAGCGCCCGCTACACGTGTAAATGGCGTATAGCCCGTATACGCGCCCAGGGTTTCCTCGTTGCGGTTTGCTATCTGGCCTACTGTTGCAGAACCCACGGTAGTGGCATATACAGTACCGTCAGGAGCCGTTAGCCTGATCTGTCCATTACCATGGCCCTGCGCACTGGAAGCCGCAGCGATCGTCTCACCAGGTTTAACATAGGCATAATGAACACCCAATGAAGGATATACCCAGCTTGCCTGAAAAACATCGGTGCTCATCAGGTAAGCCCTTTGCCCGGTTGCACCGCTGGGATAAAGATCCTTCGAACCTTCTGCATGGCTATCAAAGCATAGGCACAGGCATAGCAAAAGGGAACAGTAAGACGAAATGGTCCTGTAAAGTTGGCTCATAGTTCGCTGTATAAAGTGTTATGTTTTTCGTTATTTTAAGGGCTGTCTCAATAGGGATATAGTTAAGGGGAAGAAAAAACAATAGCCTAACAGCCCTGTGTTTTCTGCGTTATCAAAGGCCAGTTATCGTATTATCTATTTACTTCATGTATTTATGTTGGCGTCGCAAAGGTAGAGCCCGGAAAAGACCACACAAATAGCCATTCCCTACAATCCTTGTAGTATTTTTACTACAAGTAAAAAGTGATACATATTTGAGAAATATTCTATTTTTGCCCGCTCATTCGTCCCGGAAATGTTTAACATCCTTATTGCCGACGACCATTCCATCGTCCGGTATGGTCTTACCAAAATCATAGCCACGCTGTCGGAACCTGTCACTGTATCAACGGTGGAGGCGTTTGACGATGCGGTCAATATACTGTCAAAACAGTCTTTTGACCTGCTCATCCTCGATATTAACCTGCCCGGAGGCAACAGCATACAAATGTTGCACGCTGTAAGGCTGCAGCGTCCCAATATCATGGTTCTTATTTTTTCCGCTTATGATGAGAAGATGTATGCCATTGATTATTTACTGGCTGGCGCCGATGGCTACCTGAGTAAAAACTCGTCTGAAGAAGAAACAAAACAAGCCATACAAACCCTTTTAAAAAGGGAAAAATACATGAGCGCTGTTACGCGCCAACAAATGCTGAACAGGCTTAACCAGCACAAACAACCGGAAGTCAACCCTTTCGATGCACTTTCCGTGCGCGAGATCGAAGTCATGAACCTGCTCACCAAAGGCATCCCGCTGCAGAAAATAGCAGATGTGCTGCATTTACAGGTTTCTACGGTAAGTACTTATAAAACACGCATCTTTTCCAAACTGGAGATCAACGGCATCATAGAGCTGCTGGAAAAGATCAGGCTGTACAATGTCCCTATTTAACAATCGCCAGCGTAATATCAATCACAGTTCCCCCACCATCGTTCGGCTTCACTACAATGTTCCCGTTGATCAGTTGCAGCAGTTCCAGCACAATCAGTAAGCCTATCCCGTCATAGGAAGGTGGCTTACCTTCTGTAACAGGCATGCCGTTCCCGCTTTGGTTGCTCCACGAGGCTACCCCTGCTGGCATCCCAATGCCTGTATCCGTGATCCGGATATAAATATTTTCCTCATCGCAGGATGCCTGTAAGCGCACATATCCTTTACGTGTATATTTCACTGCATTGTCCAGGAGGTTATGGATCACGATCGCCAGCAGCTGGCGGTTTACAAGCACCACGGTGCCAGGTCTCGTATCATTTACAATACTTACTTCCTTGGCTTCGGAAACACTGCGGAAAATTCCCACCTTTTCTTCCAGCAGAAAATAGAGATCCGTTATCTCCAGCGATGAGTCATCACTGATATACTGCGATTTCATGTAAGAGATCAGGTTCTCCACCAGGTGAAACATATTGTACAGGCTCTCATAGATCACATTCCTTTCATCTTTCCCTATTTCAGTTTTATCACCGGCTCCTTTGCGCAGCACCTGCATCATGTATTTCAAAGGCGTCTTGAGGTCGTGAGACATCGCCGCCGTTAACTGCTGTTGAATGAAGCCCTGCCTGCGTAACTGCTGCTCGGAGAGCTGTAGGTTATCCAGCGTTTCCTTCAGTTCTCTTGTACGTTCCTTTACATGCGCTTCCAGCATGCGGTTTTTGCGTTTCACCCTTTCTACCAGCAACAGGAAGATCACAAATGCCATCAGCATCAGCGCTACCATTGCCAGTACGCGGAACCAGGATGTTTCATAGAACGCTTCCTCCACACGGATCATAAATACCCGCTCCATTACCTGGTCGTTCCCAAAACCGCTCACTTTACGGATGCGCAGTTTATACCGCCCGGAATGAGTGGATGAAAACTCGATGATCCTGCTGTCATTCACCTTTAACCACAGCGCTTTATCTCTGTCGTTTTCGTCTTCCAGTGAGTAGTATAGCCGAAGATTGTTATGATCCCCAAAATAAGGTGTACTGATAAAAAGCGCGAGGTGACGGAAACGATCCGGCAACAGGATCGTGCTGTCCGCGTCGATCGTTTTGCCATCCACCTCCACCTGGTCTATGAATATTTGTTTGTCGGGCAGCTCCGGCTGTATTGCAGCAGGCGAGAAATAAACAAGCCCGTCCAGCGACGGCAGTGAAATATCGCCGTTTTGTAATTTCAATGCGCAAGGCTGGCAACCGCCATTAAATTCATTTGTATTGAAACCCTGGTCTTTTCCGTAATAAAGATAGAACAGCTCCTGCCGCTCCCCTTTTTCATAAGCCATCACATCCGCATAGCTTAGCTGGAAAAGTCCCTTGTTGGTAGTGATCCACAGGAAGCCCCGGTTGTCGGCAACAATACAGTGAGCAGCTTCCAGGTACCCTTTTGTGTCCAGGGGAAGCTTTGTCAATCGCCCGTCTTTATAAAGAAATACCCCGTAATTATAAGTGGTGATCCATACCTCTCCGTTTCGCGGTATATAAAGGCTGCGAACATAGCGGTTATTGAAAGCGGGGATGGTATCAGTTTTCCCGGAGGATAAATGAATGCGGTACAAACCATTTCCGGTGCCCACCCAGAGGGTATCAGGTCCCTCGGACATGAGGTAGCTGATATCCTTCAGGTCTGCCCGGTAATGTTGAGCCACCGGGTGAGCCGCTGATGTTTCCAGAAAATATAAACCTTTTCTCCTGCTGCCTATCCATAAGCGGCCGCTGGCGTCTACATAGAGCTGGGTGATACCATCCTCCAGTTTTTGCGACCACAGGATGGCGCTCATATCCGGGTTAAATTTGATGACGGTCCAGTAACCTTTGTACCAGTAGTTACCATTCATATCCCGGGCAATGCTATACCTGTCCACAGTATCCCCACTGCTCAACAGCGGAAGCCGGTTCACTTTTCCATCCGGGCTGAATACAGCTCCGCCCGGGGTTACAATTTTGTTCTTATCAAAGGGAGCCTGCGCATAATATACTTCCTCTCCTTTTCCGGCTTTAAAATTGCTGAATTGCTGCCATTTGCATACATATAATCCTTTAGTACGGCTGCCCACGAATACCCGTTGCTGTTTGTCATCATGATACACGCTTACAATAGCGTTACTATGAAAATCGAAATCTTTTAATACCAGCCTGGAACTGACTGTGGTAGCATTCACCAATGATAAACGGTAACAGGAATGATCGGTGTAAACAAACGCCTGCCCGGCTGCAAAATTCCAATATATTTCTTCCTGTTGCCTGGCGGCCGATAAGCTGCGCCGTTGTAACAGGTCTCCTTCCAGGTTGAGGAAATGGGGCCCATCCTGGTTAAGCAGGATAAATTGCCCGTCCTTATCCATATAACAAAGCTGTTCGCCCAGTATAAAAAGATTTCCGCGGATGATGCCCGGGTTGCGTATCGTGTAACGTACTTTTCCCTTTTCCAAAAAAGAGATGTCATCCTTCGTGACCAGGAAGTATGCATCCGGGCCCAACGCCATCAGGTAACGGTCAGTGAACGGCTTGGGTAAAAAAATATCGGGCAACCCTGTAACAGGATAAACAGTAGAGGTATCGGTATAATAGATGTAGTTAAAATCCCTGGAGACAGATACAGCAGCCTTTCCGTTCCGGATCAGCAGTACCTCCTGGTCCGTTGTCCTGGCAAAAATACCCTTCCTGTTTACATCCGGGCAGACATGGAGTATACGGCTGCTACGGATGGGAAGATTACCGCCGTTAAAAGCGAGGAATTGTTTTCCGTCAAACCGCACGAGGCCATTCTCCGTGGCCATCCACATAAAACCATATTCATCCGGCGTCAGGCATTTTACACTGTTCTGGGGTAAGCCATCTTCGTCTGTATAATGCTTGATAGTATAGGGCGACTGCCTGGTCTGGGCAAACGAGATTACAGATAGCAGCAATAAACAGCAGGATTGGATAGTCTTCTTTCTATAGGTAGCCAGGGACATGCGGACAAGATACAAAAACAGCCGGGCTATCCAAAGGAAGACTCCCCGAATAGCCCGGCTGCATTTATAGATGATCCGCTTACTCTATTTCTTTCAGCATTTCCTTCACCGCCGCTTCCAGCTGTGTATCTTTTCCAGCTAGAAAATCTTCATAGCGCAAAGGCACCCGTATATCCGGCTCTACCTGCAGGTTCTCCGTAGGACGGCCTTCCTTACCGATCGTAGCTATCATCGGGATACCGAATACCAGCGAAGGATCGATCTGCCTCTCCCACCATACCGCCGTTCCGGTACCGGCTACCGGCATACCGATCAGCTTACCAACATGCCCCTGTTTATAGACGTAGGGGAAGATAAACGCATCGCTGTAATTGCTTTCGCTCATCAGCACACAGCTGGGGCGCTGCCACTGGCCCTGCGGTTCGCCGCCTTTCAGTTTCTCTCCCTGCGGGGCAAATTCCAGGTACTTCTTACCGCTCAGGAAATTGTACAGGTCATCATGCAGCCATCCACCGCCGTTAAAGCGGGTGTCTACGATCAGCGCCTGCTTTTCACGGTTCTTGCCCATCACTTCATCGTATACAGAACGGAAGCTGGCATCGTTCATCCCTTGTACGTGCACATAGCCTACTTTGCCGTTACTGAGGCGGTCCACCATTTTACGCATGTTATTGATCCAGCGTTTATACATCAGTGTTCCTTCGTCTCCCTCGCTAATGGGTTTCACGGTCTCCTCCCAACGGGTTTTGGTGGCAGGGTCGTAAATGCTTACCAGTACATTGTTACCGGCTTTGCGGTTCAGCAGGGCTGCCCAGTCAACCAGCGTACTAACCGGTACGCCGTCTATCTTTTCGATCACGGCGCCTTTCCTCAGTTTGCTGGCGGCTTTATCAAAAGGCCCTCCGGCGATCACTTCATCCACTTTCAATCCGTCGGCTTTGTACGTTTCGTCATACAGCAGGCCCAGGGAAGCGGTGTTGTCGCCATCCGTACGCTGCGGACTATAACGGCCGCCGGTATGCGATCCGTTCAGCTCTCCCAGCATTTCGCTCAGCAGCTCCTGGAAATCATAGTTATTGCTGATATGCGGCAGAAAACGGGCGTAATTATCGTGGTACATTTTCCAGTCCATACCGCGGATCGTGGGATCATAGAATTTCTCTTTCACCTGTTTCCAGGCATGATCCAGTATATATGCACGCTCTGCTTCCTGGTTCAGGATCATTTCTGATTTGATGGTGACAGGCGTGATCTTACCGGAAGCAGTTTCCACTTTCACCACACTGCCGTTATTGCTTACAAACACGGTATTGCCGTCCTTGCTCAGGGCAAGGCTGCCGGGGCTACCGCCCAGTTTAGCCAGGATCTTTGTATCGCCGGTACGCGGTTCTGTTACCCACAGATCATAGCCTTTCTCGAAAGATGCCGTGTAATACAGCTTACTGGCGTCTTTATTCATCACATAATCACTGATAGAGGCGCTGTTGATAGTTAAGCGCAGTACCCTGTTCTCCAGGTTATCAAAATCCGGGGTAAATGGTTTCTTTGGGGCAGCAGTATCCTTCGCCTTTCCAGTGCTGGTATCCTTCCCTTTTGCCGCGTTGTCTTCTTTCTCCTTCAGCAGGTTGAACTCATCTTTTGTGAGCTTGTATTTATCATACGTTTCCTGGTCAAAGAATACAGCGTATATATCTGTTTCCCGGCTGCCTTGCCTGGCCAGTGACTTACGGCCATCGCGGCTGGTTTCCCAGGTAAGCATACGTCCGTCTGCATACCATTTGCTGTTAGACTCACCAAAACCACTGTTCACAGGGTAGATGATCGAACCTTTACCATCTACAGGCAGCAGGGCGGCATTGCGCGAACCGAAGAAGCCTTGCTGATCATCTGTTACGATCCATTTGCCATCCGGGCTCCAGGTAAAGCTCCAGTCGCCGTCTGAATAAGAATGGTTGTGCCCTTTAGGCAATATTACACGGGTTTTACCGCTTGCCACCGTAAATACTTTCAGCACATTACGGTCTTCTACATAGGCGATCTCCTTGCCATCCGGGGAGAATACCGGCTGATATTCTTCAGCAGGTGTAGCGATCAGCGGTTCTTCCTTTAAAAGGGTGGCGGCAAAGAAATAGGGATCTTCTTTTCTTACGATAGTGCTCTGGTAAATATCCCAGTTGCCGTTCCTTTCAGCGGCATACACCAGTTTCTTGCCATCCGGCGACCATTCCACCATTCTTTCCTGCTGCGGCGTACTGGTTACCCGCTTGGTCATATTACCTTCTACGCTGCTTACAAATACTTCCCCGCGGGCGATGAAGGCCATTTCCTTTCCACTAGGGCTCATGGCGAATTCTGTAATATTGCCGCTGATAGGAAAGTATTTCTCGATACCTGCGCGGCCGTCGTTGAAGATCTTCACGCCTATTTTCTTAGGCTGCTCTCCTTCTTTCAGCGTATAGATCTCGCCGTTATAGGTAAAGCATAATGTATTGTTCGCAGACCTGGATAAATGCCTTACAGGATGCTTATCAAAACGGGTGAGCTGCTGTGCTTTCCCTTTCTCTGCCAGCGAGGCTTTGAACAGGTTCTGGGAAACGCCTCCGCTTTCGCTCAGGAAATAAATGGTGTTATCATCACCAAACACCGGCTCGCGGTCTTCTCCTACATAATCAGATACCTGCTGGTAAGTGCCTTTTGCAATATCAAATACCCATATGTCCCGGGTAACAGCAGATACATGATGCTTGCGCCAGGGGTCTTCATAGCCTTTACGGTCCTGGAACACCAGCTGGTCTCCTTTTGTATTATAGTGTGCAGACTCTGCACCCGCTGCGCTCAGCAACACTGCCCGGCCGCCTGTGAGCGGTACCGTATACAGGTTATTGAACAAGCGCGGTGAAGCAAAACGCACGCTGGCGGCAGGTGCATTACGTCCGCTGCCAAACAATACCTGCTTGTTGTCCGGTGTAAAATCATAAGGATAGTCAGCAGCGCTGTTGGAGGTAAGCCTTACCGGTGTTCCGCCTTCTGCAGGCATCACAAACACGTCGAAATTGCCGTAACGGTCGCTGGCGAATGCCAGGTACTTGCCATCATGGCTCCACACAGGCATCATATCCTGCGCTTCGTGGATGGTGAGCGGAACGGCCACTCCCCCATTGGCATCTACCCGGTAAATATCTCCCCTGTAACCGAAGGCAATGGTCTTGCCATCTGGTGAGATCGCCGGGTACCTGAGCCATAAAGCGTTGTCCTGGGCATAGGTAGCTGCGGCCAGGAGGCAGGCCGCACAGGCAGTAAGTAATCTTTTCATAAAAATGTAAGCGTTCAGATTTTGTTAAAAGCAGCGGGGTTACCGGCTGCACCCTTGTATTGGTTGATCGCAAAATATGAAAAACGGGGGTTTAAAGGAAAGCATAATGACAAGTGGCGTTTTCAGCGGATGAAATCCCGCTTCCTTTGCCCAAAACGGGGGTCCGTCTCTACACTGATCACTACTAAACCCGCTATGGTACAGGGTTCAGGTCTACACTGGCATAACTTATGTATTTGATTTATAAATAAAATTATTGGACTATGAGAGTGATAGGAACTAAAACACACGGGTGCCTTGACTATATCGTTGGCATCCTGTTAATCATTGCCCCTTGGGTGCTCGGCTTTGCCAACGGGGGCGTTGAAACCTGGCTGCCGGTCATCCTTGGCGCAGGCACTATTTTATACAGCCTGCTAACAGATTATGAGCTGGGTGTATGGCGGATGATCTCCATGCGTATCCACCTGGCCCTTGATATGATCAGCGGTCTGTTACTGTTGATTTCTCCATGGCTGTTCGGTTTTGCTGACTATATCTGGGCGCCGCATGTTATTGTGGGCCTTGTTGAAATAGGCGTAGCCCTGATGACTGAAAGGAGACCTCATACGCAAAGCAAACATGTTCATCATGTGGGACCGGCACACTAAGCATTTATAAAAAAAGAAGCACTGTTTTCATACAATGCTTCTTTTTTTATTTTGTAATTTCACAACCATGTCAGCGCATCCATACACCATCGTCAACAACGAAAAAGAGATGCAGTTCGAAATTGCATTGGAAGGGGAAAAAGCTTACCTCACTTACCGTTTCTATAAAAAGGATATCGCCTTCATGCATACCACCGTACCTAAAGCGCTGGAAGGCAGGGGTATTGCCAGCGCATTGGCAAGGGAGGCTTTTAGCTATGCAGCAGCCCATCATAAAAAGGTAATGGTATACTGTCCCTTCGTAGCGGGGTTTGTTAAAAATCACCCGGAATACCGCCAGCAATTAGACCCGGAATATCATCGTCACGGCTAAGTAAAATTTAAAAAAAACAGAATTTCTAATCTACTATTTATCAACCTATAATAGCATATTTTGGCTATCGTCACCGCCTGCACGCTTTGACGACTGGCATAATTTTCGATATTTGTGGGCTAATCGTAAACACACAGCAAAAATTTTTACCATGAAAAAGTTATTGATAGCACTTGCTGCAACAGCGGTATTCGCTTCCTGCCATAATAACGCTGATAACGCAGCAGCTATTGAAAGCGCAAAACAAGCCGCCATTGACTCCGTAGTAACAGCGGAGAAAGTAAAAACAGAACATGAAACAAAGGCCGCCAGCAAAAAAAGAAGTACTGCTGCAGCTCCTGCCAGCAGCGACAATAGCACTGCCAGCACATCATCTGCAGGTACTGCTGCCCCTGCAAAGAAGAAAGGATGGAGCCATACCGCTAAAGGCGCTGTAGTAGGCGCAGGTGCAGGCGCTATCACCGGCGCTGTTGTGAACAAGAACGACCGTGTTAAAGGCGCTGCTATCGGTACTATCGTAGGTGCAGGTATGGGCGCAGGCATAGGTGCGATTGTTGACCACGAGAAGAAGAAAAAAGAAGCGGCTAAGCAATAAGCAATATTAACCGTCTGATATATAAAAAGGGTGTCTCTATGAGATACCCTTTTTTATTGTATGGTGCTGTGAGCTGTATTGTATTATACCTGCTTAAAACATCCGTATTGCTGATCAAACCAGGATAAATCGCATTCCAGGTGCTTACGGTCCCAATTACCTGTATTGGCGCAAGCCTCATAAGTAGATTGCAAAAAGGCCAGCAATGTTTCTTCGGGGTTATCTGCCTGTTGTACCACATCGTAGTGAAGCAGGTACTCACCCATTTCTTTACTATAGAAAGCTTCCGCAGGTTGAACAGCCTGTTCACCAAATGCCTCGTTACCCGGGTAACAATAAGCATAGAAAGCCACATGCGGATACTGCTCACTGCCAGGCCAGAATCCGCAGGAGCTTACCTCTTTGGAATAAGACTCCTGCATTACCTCCGCTGGCATATTGGGCGCCTGCCCGGGGTGCAATGGTGCATCTCTGCCAGAAAACCTGGTAACCGCCAGGTCAAAGCCGCCCCAAAAGAAATGAACAGGACTGCATTTACCGATAAAACGGGATCTGAAACGGGTGAGTACATTGTGGACCTTCACAAGCGCCTGCCAGTAATCCTCCATTTTCTGCCTGTCGTATGGACGCTGTACATGATCTTCCTCAAAAGGAACGGCTCCTTCTATTTCGCTGGGCATGTTGTAGATGGAGACAGATACTCCTGCTGCCTTTAATTTCCCGGTCACCTCCCTGTAAAAGTCTGCTACTGTCCGCGCGGTTAACTCCACTATTTCCCTTCCGCCGTTGCTGGTAGTGATCAGCAGCTGATGGTGCTGGAAATCGAAATCCATCTGGAAGATCCCATGCTCATAAGGCATACTTCCTGAGCTCAATCCCTGGGCCGTAACATACAAGGTAACATGCCAGGAATGATTTAACCAGGGCATCTTCCGAAGGCGGATCTTTCCTACTATCTGCGTCCACAAATGAACCCCTGCCAGTGTGCCTTTCAGTTCGTCAAATTTCAACACGGGCCATTTGTCCTGCTTTAAAGATACACCTTGCATAGCTTAACCATTAAGAATGAGGAGATTAGTCTTTACATGGTAATTTACTGAAAATATACCCTCCACATACCCCCTGCCTTTTTTTAATATTATTTTAGCAGCTTTCTCCTTGCTTTATCCTTGCAGTATCCTTGCTCTATCCTTGCTTTATCCTTGCTCCGGGACCTTTTTGTTAAAATAGTATCATTAAACTGACCCTATCTGCTACAATACCAACTGCGTATGCAGTTTTTTCAATGTTTCTTCCGGGTTATCGCTGAGTCCCGAATGGACCTTGGAGGTTTGCAAAATAGTGCTCCGGGTGGCTGTCAGCCAGCGGAAACGTAACGAGAGATCAAGTTGTGCGATAGGCCCGCCTTCTTTACTTCCCTGGCAGATCAGCTCAAAAGCGCAGAGGTAAGCCCTCACTTCGCCAAGATCTGTATGCGGGCAAAAAGCGCGCAACCGCTCTTCATCCAGCGTGAAGATGCATTGCAGGAATTTCTTGTCCTTACAATAAAGGATCACACCCACATTCAGGAATTCTTCGCGTTCCACGCGGGGTACTATGCGGATAACAGCGTACTCAAATAAGAACTTTCCTTGCATGTTGTGCTTCATTTACAAAAACTGCGGATGATGCGATCCGTGTTAATAAAAATTGTGTATATACTTCCCTGCCCTCTTCCGGTGTGGCTGCCTGCGAGGCGTCGTTGAACCATTCATCCGGCACCAGTGATACGATCGCGCGGATCCGTTCTTCTGTCAGTATCCCGCGGAACAAGGTATCTGCCTGCTCCAGTGCTGAAGCCTGCGGCAACAGTACATGATCCTTTACCTGTACAAAAGGCCTTTGTGCATGTTCTTTCCAGTTATGCCAGGTATGATGGAAGTATAAGGATGCGCCATGATCTATCAGCCATAACGCTTTATGCCACATCAGCATATTGGTATTGCGCGGCGTGCGGTCCACATTGGTGAGCAGGCAATCCAGCCATACAATGCGCGAAGCCAGCTCCGGCTCGATCTTAGTAACTGCAGGATCATAGGTAATGGATCCCTGCAGGTAATGCACCGCAAGGTTAAGCCCTACACTGGCCTTGAGCAGATCCTGGATCTCCTCATCGGGCTCCGTACGCCCGAAGGCGGTATCCAGTTGCGCAAATACGATCTCCGGCACTTTCATACCCAGTGCGCGTGCGATCTCTCCTCCTATCAGCTCGGCTGTCAATGCTTTAACACCTTGCCCCGCTCCGCGGAATTTCAGCACATATAAGAAGCCGTCATCCGCTTCCGCAATAGCAGGCATTGAACCACCTTCCCGCAATGGTGTTACATAGCGGGTTACATTCACAGACCTTATTTCGGGTTGATGATTTTCCATAAATTCCGGGAAATATAAATCAAATTTTTGTACCTTTCCGTACCATATCTGCGAACCTTTACACTATGAAGAAAAACCTATCTATGAAAAAACCTGTTTTCATTTCCCTTATCTTATTGTTATTCATTCACATTGCTGCGATCGCGGGCGACATTACGCTTCCCCCGGTAGCCGACTGGATAAAGTTCACTACCCCGGTACAATCACTGGGATTGACTTTAGCAGCCGAAAACAACCCTTCCGGGGAAGGCTATACGCAAACGGCTGTTATAGACGGCGTACCGTGCAGGAAGATCCCTGCAGGCAAATTTATGTATGTCACCTGTAACCGCAATGCCGTACCCTCTACCGCCAGGCAGCTCATCCTGACTGTCACTTATTATGACAACAGCATGAACTACCTGTGGATGAATTACACCCGCTCAGGCGCAGGCTGGGGTGGCGCCGACTTCAAGAAGACGAACACCAAAAAATGGATCACCCGTATCATTGTGCTGAACGATGCAGGACTGGATGGCTCTATGGGTTACGGCGGCGATATACGTATGGGCTTCGGCAGCGAGGATAACTACATTGCCGATATCTCTGTATACATCGGTGCATTAAGCCCTGAAACACAGCCCATCCCTGCAAAGCCCAACAACCCGGGCTCAGAGTTCAAAGGCAAATCATTTGCCGGTTACCAGCTCTGGCATGAGGCCGGCAGCAAGCCGGAAGACTGGCGCCACTGGGCTTACGGCAAACTACCCGCAGCAGGCAGGGGTAATCATAATACAGAAACATTTCCCTACCTGGCAGACTACCAGGACAAATCCGGCGTGGCCCTCTACCCTACCAATTTCGCTAACCTGGGCAATGGCAGTCCTGCAAAACTGTATAACTCAACTGATAAAGGAGTAATAGACGTCCAGCTATCGCTGCTGCAGAAGGCCGGTTTCGATGGCGTTGCCATCCAGCGTAATGCACCGGTAGGCAGGGATATGAAATATACGGCCACAGACGATTATTATATCCATATCAAAAATGCCTGTGAAAACAACCGCCGTTATTTCTATGTGATGTATTGCATGCCCGATGTCAACAACGGCTCACAATCATTAGACGAGCTGGTAGAAGGCATTAAACGCGATTGGGTGTACCAGATGGAACAGATCTATGCGCTGACTTCCTCTCCTTCCTATGCCACGGTGAACGGTAAACCCGTAGTAGAGCTTTGGGGATTGGGCTACAGCACCATCCTGGTAAATAAACCACAGGCGCTTGAACTGGCTAAGTTCTTCAGGGATCGCGGCTGTTATGTAATAGCTGGCGTACCGCGCGACTGGCGCCTCAGGAACGAAGGCTCCCGCACTGATTTTGAAGAAGTATACAAAGCTTATAACATGATCTCTCCCTGGACAGTAGGCGCTTACAGCGATGCTGCCGGAGCAGATAACTACAGGGCCAATTACATGGTTCCTGATAAAACTTATTGTAACCAGAACGGTCTCGATTACTATCCTGTGATTTTTCCAGGTAGCGCCTGGTCTCAACATGTTTCCGGGTATCCGAATGATACCAAAAGGAACGGCGGACAATTCCTCTGGAACCAGGCCCGCAACATCAAGAGCATCGGCGCTACCTCTATGTATTTTGCCATGCTGGACGAGTTTGAAGAATCCACCAACATCATCTCCTCCGCGGTAGACTACTTCGATATTCCCACAGACCAGTACTTCGGCACACTGGCGCAGGATGGTATCTGGACCTCTTCCGATTACTATCTACGCCTGGCCGGAGCTGCCGCCAGGATGCTGACCAGTGCCACTGCTCCCATGGAAATACCGGTGCCATATTCAAATGGTCCTGTATACTACCGGAACAGTTTCGAAAGCCGTGTAGCCAATTGCGTTATCAATGGCACTCCACAGGATATTGTAACGCCTATTGACGCCTGCTTCTATCAGAACGCGCTGCTATCGAGCCGTGGGGTCAGCAATACCAGCACTACCATCGTAAAGGGACAGTCTGCCAAAAGCGGCGCTTACGCAGTTAAGATCGATGGTACTGCTAACGGCGCAGCTGATTATTATTATAAGATAGCTGCCACTAAAATACCGGTGAAAGCCAATATGCAGCTGAGCTTCTGGAAATATACCGTGAACGAAGCGGGCAGGTACACCTCCGTAGATCTTGCTTTCAAATCAGGCAAAGTGTTGCGTGATCTGAGCGCTTACCGCGATAATAATGGCACAGTGATGCATCCCAACGCAGGCCGGGGTTCCATCGGCACATGGCAGAAATTCAGCTGCCAGATCGGTAAAGGAGAACTGGTGGGCGATGAGATCAGCGGCATCATCATCGCTTACAGCCGTACTTCTGCCAGCGGTAATTTCAGCGCCTATTTTGATGACATCATCATTGAAGACGCCATCGAATCAGACACCGGTACTACCACCGTCGCTCCTATCGGCAGCCTGATCTGGCTGACAAACAGCGGCAAATATGTTTGCTCTGAGAACGGCGCCGGCCCTATGAACTGTAATCGTGCTGCCTTAGGCCCCTGGGAACAGTTTGAAGTAGTAGACGCAGGCGATGGACTGATTGCATTGAAGGGCAGCAACGGCTCTTACGTTACCTCCGCCAGCCCGATGTATTGCACCAACGTTACCATTAACAGCAACACAAAATTCAGGTGGATCAAACTGGGAGAGAACAGCGTAGCATTACAAAGCCCCTCCGGCCAGTATGTCTGCTCTGAGAATGGCGCCACCGCCATGAACTGTAACCGCAACGCTATCGGAGGCTGGGAAACCTTTAACTGGGGAACGATGAATAGTGCTGCTAAAACCATGGAGCCGGTAATGGTAAAAGCCACCGTTACACCTATCCCCTCTTTCAGGCTCTATCCCAATCCCGCTACTGAAAATGTGATCATCGACTATGAGCTGAAAGAACGCGCGCAGGTAAGCATTGATATCTTCAATTTGCAGGGAGCAACGGTAAAAACAGTGAAGAAGATCTCCGCTGCAGGTGCACAGCGCATGAATATTTCTGTAGCAGACCTGCAACCGGGCATGTACCTGGTAAGGATCAGTGCGAATGGGGCAACAGAGACGAAGAAACTACATATATTCTAGTCGTTAGTCATAAGTCGTAAGTCGTTAGGGAATGCAGCGGGTATATCTTCGCTACGATCCCTAACGACTTACGACTTACGACTAACGACTTACGACTTACGACTTTTATCATTTAACCCGCGGCAGACCGATAATAAAGGTGGCGCCGTTATTCAACTCGCTCTCGGCTGTAATAAAGCCATTGTGCTGTTCCATGATCTTCTTGCAGATAGACAAACCTATACCGGATCCTTCTATTTCATGATAGCTGTGCAGGCGTTTGAAAACAATGAAAATGTCTTCCAGGTATTTCGTCTCAAACCCGATACCATTATCCTTTATATAGATGTTGTAATAGCTGGTGTCTCCGTTCCCATTGATCATTTCCTTTGGCGCCGCTTCCTGTTTGGCATAGATATGTACCTGCGGTACACCGTCCTTTTTGCGGAACTTGATAGCGTTGCCGATAAGGTTATAGAACACCTGCTGCATTAGTGTAGGAATGGCATATACGGCGGGCAGTGGGTCTATCATTACCTGTGTGTTTGTTTGCTGTATCTGGTGATCCAGCTCCTTCACCGCTTCCTGCACAACACCGTTCAGGTTCACCTCGGTGAAATCGCCTTTACTTACCGAATGCCGGGAGAAGCGCAAGAGGTCGTTCACCAGCTGCTGCATCCGTTCGGTGGCATTGGTGATCTTCAGGATATGCTTATCTACTTCGTCTACATTCGGCTTTTTCTGCAGGATAAGATCACTGAACATACGGATCTTGCGTAAGGGCTCCTGCAGGTCGTGCGAGGCGATATAAGCAAAACGGTCCAGCTCTTCGTTAGCGGCTTTCAGCTGCATATTGTTCTGCATCAGCTGGCTGTTCAGTTGTCTTACCCTCAGCTCGGAAGCTTGCCGTTCTTCTATCTCCCGTTCCAGGGATTGCGTTTTACGGTACAGCTCTACGAACAGGCCCACCTTTACCCGTAACAATTCGGGGTTCACCGGCTTATAAAGGAAATCAACCGCCCCTGCCTTGTATCCTTTGAACATGTCTTCTTCGCCATGGCTGAAAGCTGTAATAAAGATAATCGGGATATTCTTCAGCTTTTCACGCTGATAGATCATGGAGGCAGTTTCAAAGCCGTTCATATCCGGCATTTGCACATCCATCAGTATAAGGGAAAAATCGGTTTCCTGGAGCAGTATTTTCAATGCTGCTCTCCCGGAACTGGCTTTGACGGTAGTATAGTTCTCGCGTTCCAGTATAGAGGATATAGACAGTAGATTATCCTGCCGGTCGTCTACCACCAATATTTTAATTTGATCTTTTTCGTGCACACCGTCTATTTTTAAAATAATATTCATAGCAGATCATCTGTATAGCCAGATACGCATCAGCGATAGCAGTTGATCAATTTTCACAGGCTTGGTGATATAATCCGATGCTCCTGCTTCCAGGCATTTCTCCCGGTCGCCTTTCATTGCCTTTGCAGTTACCGCGATAATAGGAAGCGCGCTGTTCTTGTGCTCCCTGCGTATTTTCTGCATCGTTTCATAACCGTCCATCTCCGGCATCATGATATCCATCAGTACAATGTCAATCTGGTTGTTCTCGGTCATGATGTTGATAGCTTCCTTACCACTTTCCGCAGTGATGGTATTGATCTGGTACCTTTCAAACGCGGTGGTCAGCGCAAACAGGTTTCTCACGTCATCATCCACTACCAGCACGTTCTTATGGAGCAACACATCCTTTTTAGAACGGAGGTCTTCGATGATCTTACGCTTCTCCTGCGGCAATACCTGGTGGTTCAGATGCAGTTGCATCACTGTTTCCTCCAGCAGCAATTCAAGGGAGCTACTGCCCTTTGTCAGAATCTTGTTTGTGTATTGTTTAAGCTTAGACTTCTCCATGTTGGAGAAATCTCTTGCTGAATAGACGATAACAGGGGTACCGTTATGTTTATTCATGGTATATATCGAGGATATAAACTCTGTCCCTTCAATATCAGGTAGGGTGTAGTCGGCAATAATGCAATCATACAAATTATTTTTGATTTGTTCAAGCGCAGATCTTCCATCCGCTGTCACTTCGATTTCGATGAGGTCGTCATTATCAAGTATACGGGTGATCTGGCCAGCGTCTGTTTCATTATCCTCTACCACCAATACCTTCTTATGCTTGCGGTTATCCTGCTCCAGGATAGCCTTGAACAGTTCGGTCAGCGCTTCCGTCTTCATCGGTTTCAGGTTGAAGCTGCGGGCCCCGCGCTGTAATGCCAGCTGCCGGTTCTCTTCACCGGAGATCAGGTGAATGGGAATATGCCGCAGGTTTACATCATTCTTGAAAATGTCGAGCACCCGCCATCCGCTGGCATCTGGCAACTTCACGTCCAGGGTTACGGCAATGGGGCTGTACTTATTGGTAAGGTCCAGCACCTCTCCGAAGCTGGTAGCTACTACCACTTTCAAATCCATTTCATGGGCCTTTTCCTGCATGATCTTGGCAAAGCGCACGTCGTCTTCCACGATCAGGATCACCTTATCATTATCTACGATATGCGTTCTGTCATCTCCCGTTTCATTGATGATCTCGTTCAGGCCTTCCAGGTCCCTGAGTTCGGCAGCCCGGATAGTGGGTACGGATCTGATGGCTGATGTATCATCGCTTTCTTCCAGTTTATATTCTCCCGCCTTCAATGTGCTGGGCTTTTCCTTTATGATGCCAGCCGCATTGTAACCCAGTGGCAGGAAAAGTGTAAAGGCGCTACCTCTGCCCACTTCGCTCTCCAGCTCGATAGACCCGCCGAGCAGATCGGCCAGGCCGCGGCTGATGGAAAGCCCCAGACCGGTGCCGCCGTATTTGCGGCTGGTAGAACCTTCTGCCTGCTGGAACGCTTCAAATATGATGTTCTGTTTGTCCTTAGAGATACCGATACCGGTGTCCCTGATCTCGAAGGCCACTACACGATCTGCATTATCCAGGCTGGTGTTGGCAGTCTTCCAGTTGTGCCTGGCCTCGTAGATGCGTAAGCGTACCTCGCCTTTGTCTGTAAACTTGAAGGCATTGGAGAGGAGGTTCTTCAGGATCTGGTTCAGGCGCTGCACGTCTGTTTCTATGGTTTGCGGCAGCTGCTCTTCAATAGAGATGCTGAAGCGCAGGTTCTTGTTCTCTGAGATATGCTTGAAGGTAGTTTCCACGAAGGAGATCACCTCGCTGAAACGTACCGTGATAAAGTCTGTAGAGATATAGCCGGATTCGATCTTCGAAAGGTCCAATATATCATTGATCAGCTGGATAAGGTCATCACCGCAGCTGTGGATGGTTTTAGCGTAGCGTACCTGTTTTTCGCTCAGGTTGCCTTCATGATTCTCATACAGCTGCTGCGCCAGGATCAGCAGGGAGTTCAGCGGGGTCCTGAGCTCATGCGACATGTTAGCCAGGAACTCCGATTTATATTTAGAAGTCAGCTGCAGCTGTTCGGCTTTTTCTTCCAGCGATCTTCTCGCCTCTTCCACTTCCTTGTTCTTGCCTTCCACTTCCTCTTTCTGTTTCACCAGCAGGTGAGCTTTATCCTGCAGCTCTTCGTTGGTTCTTCTCAGCTCATCGGCCAGTGATTGCGACTGCTCCAGCAGAGCTTCTGTCCTGGAGTTAGCCTCGATCGTGTTCAGTACGATACCGATACTTTCCGTCAGCTGGCTGAGGAAGTCCAGGTGAGTTTGGTTGAAATTCTCGAATGAAGCCAGCTCGATTACCGCCTTGATCTGTGTTTCAAACAACACCGGCAGCACTACCAGGTTCAGCGGCGGCGCCTGGCCCAGACCTGAGCTGATCTTGATATAATCGCCGGGTACATTGGTCAGCAGGATCTGTTTCTTTTCAACAGCACACTGCCCTACCAGGCCCTGTCCTAACGCAAATTCCCTTGACAGGCTCTCTTCTTCGCCATAGGCATAAGCCGCAAAAAGTTTCAGCTTGGGGTTAGACCATTCATCTTCCTGTTCCAGTATATAGAACATACCCTTCTGTGCATTCACCACCTGGGCCAGCTCTGAAAGGATACGGCGGGTTACCGTGTTCAGGTCTTTTTGTCCCTGCAGCATCTGCGTAAAGGTAGCCAGGTTGGATTTCAGCCAGTCCTGTTCCTGGTTCAGCAGCGTGGTCGTCTTCAGGTTGGCGATCATCTGGTTGATGGTATCTTTCAGCTCTTCCACCTCACCTTTTGCCTCTACGCGGATCATCTGGGTAAGATCACCTTTCGTTACCGCTGATGCCACCGCCGAGATGGCGCGCACCTGTGTGGTCAGGTTTTCTGCCAGCTGGTTCACGTTCTCCGTCAGGTTCTTCCAGATACCGGATGCGCCGGGCACACTTGCCTGGCCGCCCAAACGTCCTTCTACACCCACTTCACGGGCTACGTTGGTTACCTGGTCGGCAAACACGGCCAGAGTGTCGATCATTTCATTGATGGTCTCTGTCAGCTGTGCCACCTCACCGCGTGAAACGATGGACAGCTTCTGTTTCAGGTTACCGGTGGCCACGGCGGTCACCACCTTGGCGATACCGCGCACCTGGTTGGTCAGGTTGAAGGCCATCATGTTCACAGAGTCTGTCAGGTCTTTCCAGGTACCGCCCACGCCCTGCACTTCTGCCTGGCCGCCCAGCTTACCTTCCGTACCAACTTCACGCGCCACACGCGTTACCTCGAAGGCGAAGGAGTTCAGCTGGTCCACCATCGTGTTGATGGTATTCTTCAGATCGAGGATCTCTCCTTTTACGTCGATGGTTACTTTTTTAGACAGGTCACCGGAGGCCACCGCTTTCGTTACTTCCGCGATGTTACGCACCTGGGAGGTAAGGTTACCCGTCATCGAGTTCACGGAGTCCGTCAGGTCTTTCCAGGTACCCGCCACACCGGGCACAAATGCCTGTCCGCCCAGCTTACCGTCCGTACCTACCTCACGCGCCACGCGGGTCACTTCCGAAGCGAATGCGCGCAGCTGGTCCACCATCGTATTGATCGTATTCTTCAGTTTGAGGATCTCTCCTCTTACGTCCACTTCAATTTTACGGGAAAGGTCACCGTTGGCCACGGCCGTGGTTACCTCCGCGATGTTACGCACCTGGGAGGTCAGGTTGGAGGCCATGATGTTCACGGAATCCGTCAGGTCTTTCCACAGGCCTTTTACTCCCGGCACATCTGCCTGTCCGCCCAGCTTACCTTCAGAACCCACCTCACGCGCCACACGGAACACTTCCGAACCGAAGGCGTTCAGCTGGTCCACCATCGTATTGATCGTGTTCTTCAGCTCGAGGATCTCTCCTTTTACGTCCACCGTGATCTTGCGCGACAGGTCGCCCTTGGCCACTGCCGTCGTCACTTCCGCGATGTTACGTACCTGGGCCGTCAGGTTGGAGGCCATCTGGTTCACAGAATCCGTCAGGTCCTTCCAGGTACCGCCCACACCCTGCACCTTGGCCTGGCCGCCCAGCTTACCTTCCGTACCTACTTCCAGCGCCACACGGGTCACTTCCGAAGCGAAGGAGTTCAGCTGGTCCACCATCGTGTTGATCGTGTTCTTCAATTCCAGGATCTCTCCACGCACGTCCACGGTGATCTTACGCGAAAGGTCGCCCAGGGCCACCGCCGTGGTCACGTCTGCGATGTTACGCACCTGTGCGGTAAGGTTACCGGCCATCTGGTTCACGGAATCTGTCAGATCTTTCCACACACCTCCCACGCCTTTTACTGTGGCCTGGCCGCCCAGCTTACCTTCCGTACCCACCTCACGCGCCACACGCGTCACTTCTGAGGAGAAGGAGTTCAGCTGGTCCACCATCGTGTTGATCGTATCTTTCAGCTCCAGGATTTCTCCTTTTACATCCACCGTGATCTTCTTGGAGAGGTCACCCCTGGCCACTGCTGTTGTCACGTCCGCGATGTTACGCACCTGGGCGGTAAGGTTATCCGCCATCTGGTTCACGGAGTCTGTCAGGTCTTTCCACACACCGGCCACATCCTTTACTTTGGCCTGGCCGCCCAGCTTACCCTCAGAACCCACTTCCAGGGCCACACGGGTCACCTCACGGGAGAAGAGGTTCAGCTGCTTCACCATCCCGTTCACTTCTTTGGCGATACGGGCAAACTCCCCCTGCAGGATGTGATCCTCGATCTGCAGCGGCATCTCTTTTGAGAGGTCGCCTTTTGCCACAGAACTGATCACATTCGCGATTTCTATCGTAGGGTGAACAAGGTCAGATATTAATGTATTAATAGAAAGCACGGCTTCATTCCACGATCCTTTTGCCGTACGGGGCATGGATACACGGTGATTGAGCTTTCCCATTTTGCCGATAGTGTTCCGCGCCAGCAGCAATTCTTCCACCAGCATTTCATTCAGCGTGATGATCTCGTTCATCGTATCACAGATCTTTCCCGTGAGCCCGAGATTATCTACGGGCATACGCGCACTGAAATTTCCGTTTTTCACTTCTGAAAGCACCTGTAAGAGCTGATGCGGATTCAGCTCATCGTTCGATACTATCTCAGCCACCGGCGTGGATTCCGGCGCCACAATTTTTTTTCTAGTTGCCATTCCCCAGATTGTTAGAATAAGAAATTTGTATGCGTAAGTTAGCTCATCTTTACCTCACTTTAAAGTAAATTTCCCTCCTCTTTTTGTGCTACTTTGTTAAGTCTTCGCAATCTTTTCATTTTGCTGTTCTTATGAGCCGACTCAGCAATAAGCTTTGTTGGGGTTTGAAGGGGCTTGGGGAAATATTTGATGTAACCGGGGCACTAAACCACCCCTACCCTCAGGGCCTTCAGGCCACTCAGGCCCTGCAGATCTTCCAGCTCCAGCTCTTCCAGGTCATTATGCAGTACGCCGCTTTCCTGCAGGTAGCGCATATAAGGCAGATAGTCGTCCACATCTTTACTGCTGAAATAGATCAGCGCGATCTTCCCGGGTTGGGTAAGACGCTCGTTCGTATTGCGGATATGTACCTTATCGATCCGTTTCTTGATCATCTGGTAACGGATATTGTAGGTACCTTCCACATCAAAGCGTTTTTCGTCTGCACGGAAGCTGATGTCTATCGTGTGGTTATGGGCAAAGATCAGTTGCGTAGTATGCAGTTCCCTTGGCAGATCCGGTATCAGTGAGCGGGTCAGTTTGGCAATAGCCGCCATGGATGACAGCTGCCACAGGCGAAGGTTCTTGAGATGGAAATGATCAAAAGGTTTGTCTGGTGCAATGGACTGGCCAATGTAAATATCATATTCTATCCCGTCTGTTCTGAATTTCTCAAAATAACAGGGATAGGATTGTTGCAGTGTATGCTTCTCCGTTTCAAAATAGCTGTTTACGGCGCTGTTGATCATCTGCATGGAGGTTTCCAATGCCTGCCGGTTCTCATGGATAGCGCCATTACCGCTATGGATGAGCTGTATATATTTTTCGATGATCTCACGGGTAGCCGGCTCCTGGTGGGCCAGATGCCGCAGGTAGGGCACAGTTCCCTCCGTCAGGAAGAAGTTCAGGTTGGTCTCTTCTGTTGGGTTCAGCTGTTCCTGGGCCAATACCTGTTGCCATTTCTTACAGTTAAAGATGGTTTCTTCCATCAGGGAAGAATGGTGATGTTGCTGCAGTCCCTGGAGCATGTCTGACAGCAGGTTTAAATGCACATCCAGATCGGCCTTTACAGCCGTGTTCCTTTCTATGGTAGAATTCCTGATATCAATGGATCCGTAAAGCGGGTATACGTCGCTAAAGAGGATACTTTCCACTTTCGCGGGCACATTTTTCTTTTGCTGCATCATGTAATGCCAGGCAGCCTCGTTGAATTTCCATTGTACAGCGGGCTGTATGGCGGTATACTTCTCTTTTACGATGTTGTCGATCTCCAGGTTAAATTCATCAATATACACCTGCAATAGCTGTGTGATAGGCCCCATGGCGGGTTCCAGCAGGGCCAGCGTTTTTTCGTCGAAGGTATCGTCGCCCCAGGTATGAACACCCAGCACGCCTACGAGCACATTGTTCTGCAATACCGGCATCAGGGCCAGTGATCTCACGCCGAGGTCCTGGAACTGTTTGAGATAGGGATCGTTGTCGTATTCTTTTTCCGTAGTCTTAAAAATATCCTGGGAGAAAAAGAATTCAGGATGTTCCGCATAGTATTTTGCTTCTTCGCTGAACTCTTTTGGTGTAAGGTTATTCTCGCCCCACACAGCGAACAGTACCCCGGTGCCTCCTTTTACAAAGCCATACACCGGTTCGTTGTTCACTCTTACAAAGGGGAAAAGGTCGAACTCAATTTTATTACTCCTGACCAGGGTTTTGAGGGAACGGATCACGCTTTTCTGGCTTTCTCCCTCATCATTGGCACTACGGTTCAGGCGTACCTGCAGTATATTCTTTACTGCCATCTGCTGGGTGATATCCACTACCTTTAACATGGCGATGCCCCTGAAGCGGAAAAGATTCAAAGGCAGCATGTTTTCCAGTATCTCATAGCTGGCGCCTGCACTGAGGTGGGTATAGAGCGCGCTGCAATCCAGTTCAGGCAGTTCTCCGTTAACGGTTACGTCTATAAAGTCAGTATCGATATTTACGGCGTAGTATTCCAGCAAACCGGTTTCCGTATTGACACCCGCATGAACGAGGCCTGTCTTTACAGGCACTTCAAAATTGTACAATCTTTTCAGGATATAGGAATACACCAGCTGCAGCCTTTCACGATGATAATCTGCAGGCCCTTTTTCCGTTACATACACTTCCTGTCCTCCTTTGCGTCTTCCCAGCAGCTCATACAGTAACTCGGTTCCATAAAAGATGATGGGCTTCCGGAAGGGAAAGCTGAGCCCCCAGGCCAGTTCCTGCTCTGATTGCAGGGCCGGTGTGAAGCAGGCATATAAAAGCTCCAGTAAAGGCTCGTATTCATGTATCTTATCAAGTGGTATCTCCTGGTCGTAGATCCCCTGTTCTTCAAATCGCTGCAGTACGTTTTTATAGAATGCACCTTTAACGGTCTGCTCGATGTCAGCCATTTTCCTGATACGGTCTATAACTGGCTGAAAGGAAATCTCCGCATCAATGGGTAAGGAATAGGCCCGGTTGCCGGAGACGTCAAATATGGAACTTTTCATGGCGGGTTGTTCTCTGTGGGTCAAAGGTAGGGAATTGAGGGGAGAAGTTGTTAGCCGTTCTCAGCCTGCTTGTTAAAACCGATCGTTCTCCGCTCTTCATGTACGGGGTTAAGCAGTTGCTTGAGATATTCGAAGATTAATTGTATGTCACCGTCGTGAGCCGTTACGTTTTTTTCTAATTGCTCGATTTTTAATAAAATATCCTTGTGCGTAGAAAGCATCTCCCGCATCTTTACGAAAATCTCGATGAGAACGAATACTTACCTGGATAGCCCTTTCACTACGCAATACATTTGCCAACATCAGCACTCCGTGCTCCGTGAAAGCGTAAGGAAGATGACCTCCCAGATGCTTTTTAGAAGGTATCGCAAAATGCGATACCATAATCTCAACTTCCTCATTGCTAAGCTGGAACATAAAATTTTCCGGGAATCTTTCAATATTTCGTTTTACCTGTTCTCTCAATCGTATTGGCTTTACGTTATACAGCTCTGCAAGATCCTTGTCCAACATTACTTTATGTCCTCGAACGTTATATATTTTGCTGATCAGCATCTCATTCGATAAAGGTATTTCTTTGCCCTCTTTATTCATGAATAATAAATTTTAAGAATATTAAAATGGTTGTAACAATGGACTGGGAGAATCATACTGCAAGCACAGTATCATTCCAAACCATAGAATTATTATAGTGAGATATGTGAGAGAAAGCTAAGGGGCACAAACAATCAGGGCAATCAGCCGTCATCTCACCTTCAACTTCTCCAACATCGCTTCCGAGACCTCATCCGACGCGCTTCCATACCCGGTCACCAACACGCCTTTCAAGCCACCTTTTGATGCGATCGCATACACAGCTGCTTCATCTCCCGGATCAGAATTTCCCTCATACCTGTAAACATCCACAATTGAAAAATCATCCAGGTGGATCTTCTCTTCACCATGCGCCAGGTGGTCACCCACTATATTAAAGTCTACAGTAAATCCTTGTTTCCGTAAAGCATCAATTGCATTGGAAACGGTGTCGTAATGTACTTTACCCATATGAAGCTGTTTTACTCAAAGATATGTTTTTTAGCATCTTATGCAAACAGGAAAGCCCGCTCCTTTCAAGCGGGCTTTTGATATATGATAGACAGTAAATGGTCACTCCCGTACGATCATCAGCTTTTGCGTAAGCGTCTCGCGACCTGTATTAATACGCAGAAAATACAATCCGCCCGGCAGATGGCTGACAGGAATAGTGGCCCTGCCGCCGTCCAGGTTGATCAGCTGATGCCCCACGGCTTCACCGCCTGCGCTCAGGACGGTTAAATAGCCCATTCCTTTCAGCGTATTGCCAAACTGGATAGTAGCCGTATTACTGGCAGGCTGGGGAAATACCTTTACCTGTTTTGATAACTGGTATTTCCCGTCTGCCAGGATCCGCATAAGCGTATCGCCCACTTTATGCCCCGTACGCAACGATGAAGCAGTATCGCTGATGATGATATCATCAAAATATGTTTTGAAGTTGCCCGTTTCGGCGCCATGATCATAGGCGATCATGATCCGGTCAATAGTTTTCCCGTTTAGCCAGTTGCCGATATTGCAGACAATACGCTGCCAGGTGTTCACCGTACCATGCCCTGCGCCGGGATGCATGGAAGTACCGTTCTGGTCTACGGCTCCTATATCCCGCAGGGTGGTACCATCTGTCATGAGCAGGTCTACTGTGGCATAGCGGGAGATGGCGTTGGTGGGGAATGTCCAGAAGCTTAGCCTGGTAGCGGCGTTTACCGGGATGTTCACATCGAACACACGGAAATAATAATAAGAACCGCCGGTGGCCGCATTATCTGTACCGGATATACGAATAGCCGACGTGCCCAGGTGACTGGTTTCCCCTGTTACTACCCCGCATAAGGGATTGCTCACATTCCTGGGAATGGAACTTGGATCTGCACTGTTGGTCCAGGTAGGAACCGCATCATAATCCGTTTCTACGCTGGTGCGAAACCAGAGCGGCGCCGTTGAATAGGGAATGGTGACATTAGTAGTAAGCGGCGCAGTGCCCTTCAGCACTTTGGTAGCCTGCCCGGTGAGGCGCAGGTAGAAATCGCCGGACAAATAGGTACCATCTGCACTGCTGGTCAGGAAGTACTGGTTGTTGGGGACCGCAAAATAGCTGTCCGCCATTTTCATGATGTTAGTGGCTTCATCATATTCATCGAACATGGCCACGTAAGCAGTGTTCATGCCCAGGTTCTTAATATTGTAGAGCTGCCGCCAATAGAATTCACCCTTGTTACGGGGAATCTGGTTACGCGTTCCACCGTTCCAGTTACTCCAGGCAAAGCCGGAAAAGATCACCGGCTGGTAATCGATACCGTTGGCGTTACAGTATGCAAGGTCTGGCTGCAGTAAATTGGTTTTGAAATTATCCGCACCGGCATTGTCGCCGAAACGGCCTACAGACCAGGGGGAGAGCATGTCAAAAGCATTGTAAACCTGGCTATAGCCAGTATAGGAGTCATTGGTCTCTGTACGCCAGTAGGTAGGCACTCCACCGATCACGTAATATCCTTTTGCCTTTAACCAGTTGATAATGGCCAGGCTGGCGGCGGGTGCGTTCAGTCGGTGATTAAACCCGAAGCCCCAGATACAGATCACCGGCTTGCCATCCTGGTGAGCGTAATAAGGGCTGTTCACCACGCCCAGGTCATTTTCTATGTGCAGCCAGTCATTTTTAAAGAAGGTGGTATCATCTGCCGCCATATCATACATGATATAGAAGATCCGCTGGTATTTCTCAGCAGCGCGGCGCATGCGAACGGTGATGCTGTCGCGGTTGTCCTTGAAAACCCCGTCACGGGTTTCTCCAAGAAATCGCTGGAGGGCTACCCCGTCTATGCCCGACTGCTGCATCCATTTAAAATGCAGGTCTATGGTAGCGGCAGGATAAGAAGAGAACAATTGGGCTGGCCGTCCGTCACTAAGGTTGCCCAGGTTGGTCTGGAACATCACGCCGGAGGGATATTCCGTAACATCCGGGTAGGCTTCAAAGGTAACAGCCCCCGGCGCCGGGCTACCGGCGGGAGAGTTGTAGGGCCCGGACGACCAGTGCCGCCAACGGGCTACCGGCGAGCCGTCGCCATAACAGTTAAACCACCCCTGGTAGCCGCAGATCACTTTACCGGTTACTGATTGTGCAGGAGGGGCCACCTGGGCGTGGAGGATAAAGGCACTACCGCAGAGCTGGGCAGTGAACAGTACAAAACGGGTCAATTTCCTGATCATAGGACGTGGAAGTTTGGTGAGACCCTAAGATAGTGTTACACGCTTAACAGGAGGACTAATAAAGCACTAATTGCCGGGAGAATGGCTGATAAATATGCCCGTTCCTGGTATCTTTATCGTAAATATTTTTCGGCAGGGATCACCACTCCGCCCCGTTGATGAATGACCGCTTTATAGCTGGAAGGCAACCGGGGGTCTCCACCCTTGTATTCCGGGAATGCCGGATAGGGATAGACAGGCCTTTGAAACCTGGTACCACTGGCACCGCAGCAGCTCAACGCGCTGGCGACCATTTTCCCCGGAGCCTTGCCTTGTTCCACCCAGTTCACAAGGGCGAGCAAAATATCATGCTCGCTATCCTGGTGTATCACAGGACTGAGATTTTGACCAAAGTCGTTAACGCCAGGCCCTCCGTTGCAATGCCCCATGCCAGGTATCAAAAAATACCTGAAAAAACCTTGTGTTGCTTCCAGGCTGCCTTGCTGCTGCACTACCCGCTCATAATAATTGATAGCGTCCTGGAAAGGGACCAGTGCATCGGCGGTACCAGTGTACATGATCAATTTTCCACCGGCAGCTTTATAGTTATTTAAATCAGGGCTATTGGCATTTAATATAGGCGCCAGCACTGAGTCTACGACAGCCTGTTGCTTGTCAAAATCAAAACGGTGATAGTCAAAGTCCGCTCCAAACGCCCAGCGATATAAGTAAAACAAGCCGGCAGCGCCTTTGTCTGTTTGCTGGTATTCCAGGCCGCCCTTTGCATCTTCACTCCCGGGTGGTGGAGAACAATAGATCTGTTCGCCGGTGCGCGGGTTGATGGGTCCTGCATAGATCTTTTTTAATGCCCTTATCTGAATATCGGTAAGACACTGTTTGCCGTTTCCGCATTTAAAAAGCGAATCAATATCAAATTTTACCATCCTCGGATCTGTGAGAAAGCTGTCGGACGGCGCCCCGCCATCTTTACCTGCAAAGCTGGAAACGATCGTTTTGCTGATGTAAGTAAGGTCTGCCGGTGAAAACAAAGTATCCTTCCCTTCACTGGTGGCTGTACGGTTTAATATAAACCCGGTGTGTAAATGTGTGCGGTTATTGGCAGGTGCACCTGCGATGATACCATTGTAGTCTTCCGGGTACCGCTGTGCTTCCATCAAAGCCTGCTGGCCGCCTGTAGAACAACCAACAAAATAAGCGTGATGCGCCGTTTTACCATAATATAAGGCGATGATCTGTTTGGATACGATGGTCATCAGGTGGGTGGACCGGTACCCAAAATCAGCCCGGCGTTCAGGATGATGGATAGCTGAATCAGGATGCGGCGATGTGCCCATATCCGTATTGGCAGTGGCATAGCCCTTTTTCAACCCGTTGGCCAGCCTGTCATAAAGAATATTTCCGGCACTGCCGCCATTACCTGTTCCCAGGAACCTGCCATTCCAGGTATTTTGGGGCATCCAAAGCTCTATTCTTATGTTCGAGGCGGGTGTGGGTTTAAGCGTTAGCGCCACCAGGCAAAAGGCAGGTAATTCCTCAAATACCGTTTTTGATGCAGTTGGTTGATATACGCCGGCACGCAGGCATTGGATGTCTGTTACAGTTAGCCCGGGTATTTTCAAAGCGAGTATTTTCTCCCGCAAGCTGCCAGCAGTAACGCTGCTTTCCTGCGCGTAAGCATTCACACACGTTGAAAAGAAAGCCAGCCATACGCAGGTGCTTAAAAATGTTCCTTGTCTTATTCTCACAAAAAGGATGAATAATTGTTGCAAAAGTGATTTAAATATAATCTATCCTTCCTGTAATTTTGCCAGTGCCACCAAATAAAGAAGATGTGATACAACAGCTTATTACCCATATTGGTAAATTCTGCACGATAGCACCGGAAAGATCAGGTTTAATAGAGCCGTTCTTTGAACAGCGGGTATATAAAAAAAAGCAGCTATTACTGGATGAGGGACAGCGATGCTATGAAAAATTTTTCATTGTTAAAGGATGCGTGAACATTTACTACCTGAAACAGAACGGGGTCGAACAGACCATCGATTTCGCAATGGAAAACTGGTGGATCTCTGATTTTATGGCTTTCTCCAACGGATCACCGGCACAATTCTCCATTCGAGCAATAGAAACCACAGAAGTATTGAGTATCAGCGCTGACAGCCAGCGGGTCCTGCTGACCAAAATACCCGAAATAAATGAATATTTTCACCTCGTATTCCAGAAAGCCTATGCGGCCTCCCAGGTGAGAATGAAGCTGATAAACGAGCTTCCGAAGGAAGAGTTATACCGTGATTTTCAAAAAAAGTTCCCTGCCTTTATTCAGCGCGTCCCTCAATATTTGCTGGCCTCTTTCCTTGGATTTACGCCCGAATACCTGAGCGAGATCCGGAAGAAATACATTTCTTAAACCAGTTTAAGCGATAGGGCTTTTTTCCGATGCAATTTGCAGCGTAAATAAAGCATTCAAATCATGGTTAAATCAATTAAACATCGCTTAGACATTTGGGCAGAAGAACCTTTGTACTGGGATGCCATAGCAGCAATAGACAAACGCCTGGCAGGTTCCTCCGTGCCCCGGAGCCTCCTGGAGCTGATCAGGGTGCGCGTCTCACAGATCAATAAATGTGTTTATTGTATCGAGTACCATTCGCAGGAAGCCCTGCAGCGTGGAGAAACAGCGAGCAGGATCTTCGCCCTTTCCGCCTGGCAGGAAAGCCCATTCTTTAGCGATAGCGAAAAAGCCGCTTTACACGTAGCCGAAGAAGTAACACATATTTCCGCTCATGGTATTTCTGATGAGGCTTACGAAAAGCTGAAGAACTACTTCGACACGAAGCAGATAACAGACATCATCGTATGTGCCTGTCTTATTAATTTCCTGAACCGTATCGGCATTTCAACGAAAACGGTACCAGCTTAAAAGCTGGTACCTATTCAGGCTCCGCTATCCCCAGAAAGATCACTATGGGGCGCCGGCAGTGTTTGGGTGTATAAGTAGCAGTCTCATCCTGATTTTCACCACTAGTCGGAAGCGGTATGGCATATTACTTGTGCTATGGTAGATCTAACCAAAAGGTATCGCTATGAAAAAGTATCTGATAAGCCTTGCCATCATTCTAATGGCGGGTTCCTTACTTCCGGTGATGCTTAGAGCACAGAACAAAGAAAGGCTCATCGGTGACGGCAAAGAAGCGAAAGCTGCTTTTATTAAAACGGACAAATTAATGCAAAACCTTTTTGACCATAGTTACGGATATGCCATCTTTCCGAACGTGGGTAAAGGCGCTGTTGGTGTTGGCGGCGCCGCTGGTAATGGCGTTGTTTATGAGAAAGGAAAATTTATTGGCCTCGCGAAGATGATACAGGTAACCGCTGGTTTCCAGTTTGGCGGTCAGGCATACCGTGAAGTAATATTTTTTGAGAACGAAGCAGCGCTGGAAAACTTTAGAAACAACAACCTTAAGTTCTCCGGCCAGGTTTCGGCGATTGCTGCTAAAGAAGGAGCAGCTGCAAATGTGAAATACCGGGAAGGCGTGCTCGTCTTCAGTCAGGGAAAAGGCGGCTTGATGCTTGAAGCCGCAATTGGTGGACAAAAGTTTACTTACGAAGCGAGCGGAAAGTGAGCGTGACGCTCATTTTTTCCAGTCCCGGTATGACGTGCTGTTGCTGATCTATCAGAGCGATCAGTTCCTTGATCAGCAACAGCTCGTTATTGCATAATCATATTGTTCCGTTTGTTGCCCGCGTCATTTCCTCTTTATTAAGTCGCATCCGCCCCTGTACTTTGTACCAGGCGATGGTTTAGCAAGGAGCTCGCAGGCGCTAAGTGATGCATCTCTTTATTTTCCATATTTCATATTTTTTCGCGAACTTCCAAGAGCGTATGCTACCCTGACCTCAAAAGCGCATCTATGAAAGAGATTGTCAATTGCGCCGCCTACTCATCCGGACACCGGGTCGCCGATGTTGAGCTGAACGACATCCATGAGATCTTAAAAGATACCAGCCAGTTTGTATGGATAGGGCTCTATGAACCATCGGAAGAACTGCTCGAACGTGTACAAAATGAATTCCGCCTGCATGACCTCGCAGTTGAAGATGCTCACAGAGCGCACCAACGCCCCAAAATAGAGCTTTATGGCGACTCGCTTTTTATCGTCATGCGCACGGCGCAGATAAGCAAAGCCCATGCTATTGAGTTTGGAGAAACCCATTTTTTCGTCGGGGCCAATTTCATTGTAGTGGTCCGGCATGGCTCTTCCATACCTTACACCGATGTCAGGGTTCGTTGTGAAACAGCACCCGATATGTTATGCAAAGGACAAGGCTTCGTGCTCTATGCGATTATGGACTTTATTGTAGACATGTATTTCCCGGTAGTAGAAGAACTGGAAATTGAATTAGAAAAAATTGAAGACAAGATCTTCAAAGAAAGACCCAGCCGTGAAACAACGGAATTGATATATAATCTAAAGAAAGACTTGCTGGAAGTGAAGCGGGCAGTATCACCGTTAATAGACATCTGCAACCGCCTGATGAAATTTGACATCAAAGGCATCTCACAGGAAACACAACCCTATTTCCGTGACATTTATGATCATGTGCTGCGGATCAATGAAATGGTGGACAACACCAGGGAGTTATTAAATACTGCGCTGGACGCCAACTTCTCTTTGATCTCCATATCGCAGAACGACACTTCCAAGAAATTTGCAGCCTGGGCGGCGATCATTGCAGTGCCTACCATGGTGGCCGGGTTCTATGGAATGAATTTCAAATTTATGCCGGAGCTGGAATGGCACTGGGGCTATCCGCTGGTAGTAATATCCACACTCACTATCTGCGCAGTTGTTTATTATTACTTCAGGCGCTCCGGCTGGTTGTAAGGCGTTTACAGTAATATGTACAAGAAAAGCCATTCTTTAGACATGAAAAAAGAAGGTGAAAATCAGTATGTTTGATACAGACAACTGATCAAACACCCTTAAACCCCCAAAAGCTACATGACAAAATCAAGAACTATTATACTCATTCACGGAAATTTTGTGAACGACAGCACCTGGACGGAATGGAAACAATATTATGAACAAAAAGGGTATAAAGTTTATACCCCTGTAAATCCGGGGCACAAAGGCACTCCATCGGAATTGAGAAAAAATGTACATCCTGACTTAACAAAAACAGGATTTATAGACGTTGTAAACAATATTGCCGCCCTGATCGACAGCTTGCATGAAAAGCCATTGATCATCGGGCATTCTATGGCCGGGATGGCTGTGATGAAACTTGTTGAATTAGGGAAAGCCGTGGCTGGGGTAAGCATAGACGGGGCGCCTCCTAAAAACGTTTTCCCGCCATTTCAGACTCTTAAAACCGTTCTTCCCGCCTTTGGCTTCTTTTCATCTAACAAATACTTTATGGGCAGCCGTAAATGGTACGACTATGCATTCTTCAATACAATTCCAGATGCCGAAAAAGCAACTGCCTTTGAAAAATATGCTGTACCGGAAAGCTATAAAGTAAGCCGCCAATTGGTTCTGAATGCTTATTCAAATATAGATTTCAAAAAGCCTCATGTGCCCATATTATTTATAGGTGGGGCCAAGGATCATATATTTCCGCCTGGTCTTACTAAAACCATTGCCGGAAGATACAAAGACCCCAATAGTAAAGTCGATATTAAGATCTTTGCAGGGAAAAGCCATTTCATCTGCGGAGAAAAGGGCTGGGAAAATGTAGCTGATTATATCCTGCAATGGTATGAAAACCTATAGATTAAACCCGGACATTGGTGTTCATAATCGGACAGCATCTTGTTGTTCGCAAACCACGTAACTTATTATTTATTAACACACTACAATCAAGTTACCGCATTGGCAAACTATTTGGCATAATCAGCATCGTTAAATCCGACGGCTCATATGTCAAGAAAAATAAAGTCTGCATTATTCGCAACAATATTACTGGTATCTGCCATATACATGCAGCGCCTAAGCGCGGTCCCTTACACGAAGGATTGGGCTACAGCGCCTCTGCAACCTTTAAATGACACGGGCGCATTCAGCAGAAGCATAGAAGATTACTATCAGTTGTTGCACCTTCCCGGATTAGTTGTTGGAGTCGCCCAGGGCGATAGCCTTATCTTTTTCAAAAGTTTGGGAACAACTAATCCTTCGACCAATGAGCCACTTACCGCGGATCATATTTTCCCTATTGCCTCGCTTACCAAATCGTTCACAGCTGTTGCGCTCAAACAAATGGAAGGAGAAGGAAAATTATCCTTGAATGATCCCATTTCGAAATATCCCAATCAATACTTCACCCCTGCCAGGTGGAACCAGCAAACTACGCTCGGGCAGCTAATAAGCCATACTTCTGAAAGCAGCCCTCCCGGGTCGCAGTTTATTTATAATGGCAGTAAATACAATATAGTGTTCAACGCTTTTTGCGCCATTAATAAAACAAGGGTCCCCAATGATATCTCGCGCCCGTTCACCGAAGAGATACAGAAACGGATACTAACGCCGTTGAAGATGGAGCACACCTTGTTACGGTTTTCGGAAAATGAGCACGGGTCTTTAAAAAAATGGATGGCGCCAATTTATAGCCTGAATGAAGCTGATGGAAAGTTTACGGCCATTGATGTTAACCTTAGTAACATGCAAAGCGGACCAGGTTTTGGGATGATGAGCTGTGTAAATGACCTTGTAAGATACGCAGCAGCGCTTGGCCAAAATAAGTTGCTAACTGCTTCGCAATACCAGCAAATCACTTCCCCTTTCTATCCGGGTAGCCCTTATGGCGAGGGATGGTTCACAACCAGTTTTGAAGGAACGGAGCTTCACTGGGCCTATGGATACGGTAATAATGATGCGGCTCTTTTGCTGCGGGTGCCTTCCAAAGACCTCACGCTGATCATGCTCTCGCCCTGCTCCCTCCCATCAGCCGCAACAAGGCTAGGCTATGGCAACCCTTTTAACGCGATGCTGGTATGCTCCTTCTATAAAAATTACATCCAAAAAGAGCACAGCAAATCGCGGCTTACTATAGAGGAAAAGTTTGCGAAAGCAACAACCCTGGCCTTTTTACCCGCTTCATTACACCCGGATACCTTAGAAGCTGATAATCTTTTGCAAAGGCTGATGAAGGAATCCCCAACAGATCCAATCTGGCAAACACCAACAGCATTTGAGCTCGTGGGCAGATCATCTGATCCACAGATTTTACAATTTGGATTAAAGATGGCGGATGAATATGCCAGGTCTAAAAAATTACACCCCATAAAAGCCTGGTATGCAGGTCTTATTTATCAGAAAAACGGGAAATCCCAACAGGCGGAAGCCTCTTTTGAATCGCTTGCCAGGGGCGATCAATATTGCGAACAGGGTTGCAAATTCGATGCAATGATGGAACTTGTTAAACGATATGGGAACGGCCACAATCAGCGCTCCAGGGAAATACTTCAAAACCTGGTCCGCTTTAAAGAATATACCAGCGCAAAGGATCAGCAGTATAAGGAAGCACAGGAAATGTTAAAACAACTGGCAGCGAACTGACATTACTTCACGCCTTTCCACCATTCTTTAAATACCTGTTTATCATCCCGCAGATCGACCAATTGGCCTATCATAGGGGTAGCCAGCGGAATGTCTGCTATGGCCTTTATCCTTTGTAAAGGTTCATCCCAGGGATGAGTGCCCAATGTGAACTTGGAAGAATGCACCGGCAGCAGTCTTTTTGCCCCAAGGTCTTTTGCCGCCTGCAATACCTCTTCGGGCTGCATGTGAATATACTTCCATGCAAGACCATACTGACCATTTTCAAGAATGGCAAAATCCATCGGGCCGAATCTCTTTCCAATTTCCGCAAAGTGAGTATCATAACCGCTATCACCTCCTATATAGATCCTCATAGCAGGCGTTTGCAATACATAGGACTGCCAAAGTGTATTATTCCGGGAAAGGGTTCTGCCGGAAAAATGGCGGGTAGGAGCTGTATGTACTACAAAGCCATCCCCAAGATCCACATCCTGCCACCAATCGGTTTCTATGATCTGATCAGGCGTATAGCCCCAGCTTTCCAGGTGCTCTCCTACTCCCAATCCGCAGATCACTTTACCAACCTTGCCCTTGAGTGCTAATATGGTCTTATAATCGAGGTGATCGTAATGATCATGCGATATAAAAAGGTAATCTATTGCCGGGAAATCGTCAACAGTATAAATATCAGCCCCATTGAATGCCCTGGTTCCTCCGGGTATAGGTGAGGCACTGCCTGAAAACACGGGATCTGCCAGGAAGCGCTTCCCTCCTGCCTGTATAAAGTAAGAGGAGTGGCCAAACCAGACCAGCACATCCTGCTGCGGCGCAAGCGCCAGCAGATCTGTTTTTACAGACGGCAACGAATCTATCGGGCGTAAACGCGGATGCTTTTTGAATATAAAATCATATATAACGCCTCCCATGCTGTATCCCTCTGAAAGTGAAGGCGTGTTATGGATGTTCCGGAACTGCCCATCTTTGTAATGTGGTGATTGCCTGATCAGTTCTAATCTCTTTCCTGCGGGCTTTTTACCGAATAGTGGATGTCTCATATATATTAATACAGTGATTATCAATAACACTAGTATCACCAGTGCTACTTTCAGGCATTTTACAATTATCCTGACTAATGTCTTCATACCAGGTTATTGACGAATCAGCTGCGGGGATATTTTAACAGGATAAAAATATTTTGCCGGAGCAGCTTGCGTGGGGTACCACAGCCTACCTACCAATATCTTCATTCCAAAGGTGCGGATGCTGCAGGATGAACTGTTGCATTATCTCAATACATTCCTTTCGGTTTTCTACTATCACTTCGAGATTATTTGCTTTAAGCAAAGTTTCTGCACCCATGAACGTTTGATTTTCACCAATCACAATCTTTGGAATGCCATATAATAATATAGCTCCCGAGCACATCGGACACGGAGATAATGTTGTGTACAATGTACAATCTTTATAGGTTGCTGCGGTGAGCCTGCCTGCATTTTCGAGCGCGTCCATTTCTGCGTGCAGGATAACGCTGTTCTTTTGTACTCTTCGGTTATGTCCGCGTCCGATGATATTTCCTTTGTATACCAGTACAGAGCCGATGGGAATACCGCCTTCTTTAAGGCCGGTTAGTGCTTCTTCGATGGCGGCGGTCATGAAATCGGTCATGGTAAAATGTTTAGATTCAAATATATCCAAAAAGCATGTTAGTGGCAACGGATAGGTTGTTAAAGCTCATTAGCTTATCAAATAGAGCTTAAAGGCGGCTTTTCGAGCTCTAATTAGACCCTTGATGAGCTACAAATTAATTAAGCTCTATTCTAATTCAGCGCTAACCTGTTTCATTTCGCCACCTAAAGCCGATTATAACATTATATTTAGCTCTAAGTATACTTTTTACAAAAACTTCCTATCCTTCGCCTCAATCGCCAGGTCATTAATAGAAGCATACCTCCTCTGCATCAACCCATTCGCATCAAACTCCCATTGCTCATTTCCATATGACCTGAACCAATTCCCCGCTTTATCATGCCACTCATACTCAAACCTCACACTGATACGGTTATCCGTATACGCCCATAACTCTTTCTTCAGCTTATAATCCAGCTCCTTCTCCCATTTCTTCGTCAGGAAAGCAATCACTTCCTGGCGGCCATTCACAAACTGATCGCGGTTACGCCATTCCGTATCAACGGTATAAGCCATGGCCACCTTCTGCGGATCACGGGTATTCCAGGCATCTTCGGCCATCTGTACCTTCTGCAAGGCTGTTTCTAATGTAAAAGGCGGTAAAGGATGTCTCTGTTCCATAAAATCTGATTTTTAAAAGTGATGAATTTCATTTTACAATACAGACCGATCTGTCTGTAAAAATCAGTACTATTTCGGTGATCTATTCCTGATTCCTCAATAAAGGTAGGAAACTATTTTCAATAAACAGACAGATCGGTCTGTTTATTTTATCTATTCCCCTTACCAAAATCCAGGATAAGACTTCCAAACAGCAGAACTAACCCAATTGTTGAAAAGAATAAACGGATGGAGAAGAATCCCTTTTCTCATTTTCCCGGTAAAGGCCATCGCATTGCAATATTAGATCGAAGCACAAATCGAAAAAAATAAGATGGCGGTTTTGGCGGAAATGGCGAAAATGACCCGCTGTTGATGAGCGATTAACAGCAAACAGTCGGCTTTTTTACCCCCTGCTGCTCCATCAATACCCCTATAAAAGCCCCTTTTCTCCCACTGAAACCCCGGTGAAACACCGGTGAAACCCCACCCCCCTATTTCAGTCGTAATATTGCGATTAACGTGAGATGGGCACCATCAACCATATTCCTTACCGCTATCGTCAGCTGACATGATTGTCGTCAGATCGAGGGAATTCTATGCAGATCGAAAGTATTCAATGTAAGATAACAGATGTGCCTCTCCGCCTGACAGAATTTCCGCGTAAGCCAACAGATCAACCCAACAACGCACTCACCATCTTCCTCGCCTCCACTACCGGCCACTGATTCCTGAAAAGTTGGCTCTCTACCATCGCAGACTCAAACAGTAAATACACCTGGTCTTTCAGAGCCTGCGGCTCCCCTGCCAGGATATTACCCAAATAAGTACGTAATTCCTTTTTATGATGCTGGATAATACCCAGCGCCTCGGCATCCTTATCCGTCACCTCAGACAGGATATTCAAAAAAGCACAACCACGAAAATCCTCCTGCTCATTCATCATCTGCAGAAAATCAAACGCCGCCAGGATCTTCTTCTTAGGCTGGTTAGTATGTGCCGTGGCCTCCTTTAATTTCGCAAACCAGTAATCATGCCGATGATTCAGAAAAGCCGCCAGCAAAGCCTCTTTCGACTCATAATGCTGATATAAACTAGCCCTCGCCACTTCTGCCTCCTGTATCACCTGGTTAATGCCCGTAGCATGATACCCCTGCCTGTAAAACAACTCAGTCGCCGTTTCCAGGATCCGCTGCTTTGGGTCATTTGCTTTCTGTTTCATACCACAAAGGTAAGAAATATCCCTTAAACAGACAGATTGGTCTATCTCAGGCCAACATCCAAAACCTGCATGTTCAGCCTATCATACCTGCATTTTTTGCAGCTATTTTCTGGATTTGAACCAAAAAACTGCGTTTTCCTGCATGTTTATTAAATTATTACATTATTTTAGTCGGAATCAAAATCCGTCCCGGGTCATGCTAAAGAAGGAACGTCAGTCATTTATCCTGCGCCAGGTAAACCTGCACAACAAGGTGCTGTCAGTAGATCTGAGCCAGCAAATGGGCGTTTCGGAAGATACCATCCGCAGAGACCTCAACCAGATGGCAGAGCAGGATAAGCTGATCAAAGTCCACGGCGGCGCGCTCTCCAAATCATTCCACCTCTCCGTAGCCTCAGAGAATGTATACGCGCTGGACAGTAAAAAGCTCATCGCCACCAAAGCCTGCCGCCTGATCAAAGACGGCATGTTTGTGCTCACCACCGGTGGCACGACCATTATTGAGCTCGCCAAATCGCTGCCTCCGGAACTCAGCGCCACCTTTATCACGGTGAGCCTTCCCGCAGCATACGAATACAGTCACCATCCTAATATCGACCTGGTATTCCTGGGCGACAGGATCTCCAAGAATTCCCAGATCGCTGTTGGCGGCAGCGTCATATCCCGCCTGAACGGCATTAAAGCAGACCTCTGCTTCCTCGGCACTAATGCCATTGACGTGAAAAAAGGCATTACGGATAACGACTGGGAAGTGGCAGAAGTGAAGAAAGCCATGATCGAGGCCTCCTCCCACGTGGTATCACTTTCCATCACAGAAAAACTGAACACCGTACAGCGTATCAAAGTATGCGACCTATCCGGCATCAACACATTGATCACAGAACTGAACCCGGGCGATCCAGCCCTTAAACCATACCGGCAAACCGGCATCAGGATTTTATAGTCATAAGTCAAAACAATACATCATTAGCGCATGTCACCAGTCTTATTATTTTCGCTTGTTATCACGTACTTCGTTCTGCTGCTGGTTGTGGCCTGGTTCACTTCCCGTAACGCCACCAATGATTCCTTCTTCATTGGCAATCGTGGCTCCAACTGGATGCTGGTAGCCTTCGGGATGATCGGCACCTCCCTCAGTGGAGTTACCTTCGTGAGTGTGCCCGGCACCGTTGGGTTCAGCGCCTACTCTTACTTCCAGGTGATCATCGGCAACTTCATTGGTTATGCCGTGGTGGCCTATGTGCTGCTGCCTATCTATTATAAGATGCATCTCACCTCCATTTACAATTACCTGAAGGACCGGCTGGGCGTCCACTCCTACAAAGCCGGCGCATCTTTCTTTATCCTCTCGCGCACACTGGGCGCCACCGCCAGGCTCTACCTGGTAGTGAATATCCTGCACCATACCATCCTACAGAATTTTAATATGCCTTTCTGGCTGGGCTCCCTGATCATCCTGCTGATGATATTGCTGTATACTTTTGAAGGCGGCGTTAAAACCATCGTGTGGACAGACACCCTGCAAACCGCCTGCATGCTCATCGGATTGATCGTATGCGTGTTCTATATCCTGAACCAGCTGGACCTTGATCTGCTGCAAAGCGCACAGGTACTTGCACAAAAAGGCTATTCAAAGATCTTCGTTACCGATCCCGCTGGTAAGGATTATTTCCTGAAACAAATCGTGGCCGGTGCATTCATCTCCATCACTATGACAGGTATGGACCAGGAAATGATGCAGAAGAACATCAGCGTAAAAACACTCAAAGATTCCCAGAAGAACATGATGACCTTCGCCTTCATCTTCATGCTGGTAGTGCTGCTCTTCCTCTTCCTGGGCGGCCTCCTCTACTTGTTTGCTGAAGCCAAAGGTATCAACGCCAAAGGCGATGAACTGTTTCCCACCATCGCATTGCAATACATGCCGGGCATCGTATCCATCATCTTTATCATTGCATTGATCTCTGCCCTCTTCCCAAGTGCAGACGGCGCTATCACCGCGCTCACTTCTTCTTTCTGTATAGACATACTGGGCATACAACGAAACGAACAGCTGGACGACAAGAAAAAGAAACGCATCCGCCAGATCGTGCACCTCTCCGTTGCAGCGATCTTCCTGCTCTTTGTAATGGGATTTAAGTGGATGGACAACCCGAGCATGATCGGTCTTATCCTGAAGATAGCCGGTTATACCTACGGGCCTTTACTGGGGCTCTTTGCCTTCGGCATCCTTACCAAAAGAACCGTGAACGACAAGCTGGTACCATTGGTAGTGATCATCTCACCGATCATTTGTTTTATCATTGACCATTACCAGCAATCTATTTTCGGCAACTTCGGCATCGGACTGGAACTGCTTTTCATCAACGGGCTGCTTACCTTCCTCGGATTATGCCTGGTACCCGGCAAAAAAAACCGCGTCAACAAATTAAACTATGAACCTTTCGAAAAATAAACAGTTTATTAAAGTAACGGAGCAAGCCTCCCGCCATCGCCACCTGGAAAAGATGAGTGTTCGGGAACTGCTGACCAGCATCAATGAAGAAGACGCAGGCGTTCCTGCCGCTGTGCGCAACGCCATCCCTGCCATAGAGGCCTTTATAACAGCTGCAGCTGATAAAATGCTGGCCGGCGGCCGTCTCTTCTACCTGGGCGCAGGCACCAGCGGACGCCTCGGTATCCTTGATGCTTCCGAATGCCCGCCCACTTACGGCGTACCACACCACCTGGTGATAGGGCTCATTGCCGGTGGAGATAAGGCCATCCGTAAATCTGTTGAAAAGGCAGAAGACGATGCCACACAAGGCTGGAAAGACCTGCAGCAATGGGAGATATCTGATAAAGACGTAGTAGTAGGCATCGCCGCCAGCGGTACCACCCCTTATGTAATAGGCGCGCTGAACGAATGCCGCAAACATGGTATCATCACCGGCAGCATCTCCTGTAATCCGGATAGCCCGGTGAGCGATGCAGCAGACTATCCCATCGAAGTGGTGGTAGGACCAGAATTCGTAACCGGCAGCACCCGCATGAAAAGCGGCACCGCACAGAAACTGGTACTGAATATGATCTCTACTTCCCTCATGATCCAACTGGGCCGCGTAGAAGATAACAAGATGGTGAATATGCAGCTAAGCAATGACAAGCTGGTAGACAGAGGCGTGAAAATGCTGATGGAAAAAGCCGCTATCAGCAGCTATGAAGATGCAAAAGCCCTGCTCTTACAGCACGGTTCCGTTAAGAAAGCGCTTACAGCGATCAGCGCCCGCTAACAGGCAAAAAATATGGTTATGGACAAGGCACAATTACATCAGATCTTTAGCGATATCAGGCAACAACTGGCCGGCGATCTTTACTTTGGCGACGACTCACTGAGCAAAACAGTGCTCATGGCCTATGCCACCGATGCATCCGTATACCAGGAACATCCGCTGGCAGTAGCGCTTCCAAAAAACAAAGAAGATATCAGCCTGCTTATAAAAATGAGCCAGGCGCACAAGATACCGCTGATCCCCCGTACGGCGGGCACTTCGCTGGCCGGACAGGTGGTAGGCACCGGACTGGTAGTAGATACTTCCCGCTACCTGAATAAAATGCTCGAAGTAAATACGGAAGAAAAATGGGTACGGGTGCAACCCGGTGTTGAAAGGGATGTGCTCAATGAATGGCTCCTTCCTTATCAACTCTTCTTCGGCCCCGAAACCTCTACTTCCAACCGCGCCATGATAGGCGGCATGATCGGGAATAATTCCTGCGGATTACATTCTATGGTATGGGGCGCTACGCGCGATAACCTGCTGTCTGTAAACGCAGTACTGGGCAACGGCGATGAAGTGACATTCGCCGCACTGGACGAAGCTGCATTGAACAACAAGCTGGCACAGGATAACCTCGAAGGTAATATCTACCGCTCCATCCATGCCATATTATCTGATAAAGGAAATCAACAGGCCATACAAGACGGCTACCCGGCTCCCACTGTAAAAAGAAGGAACACGGGTTATGCACTGGACGCCTTGCTGGATACACAACCTTACGGCGGTAAAGCACCTTTCAACATGTCGCGGCTGATCGCCGGTTCTGAAGGCACGCTCGCCTTCATCACCGAAGCAAAGCTCAAGCTGATGGACCTGCCGCCCGCACATAATGCGCTGGTGTGCGTGCATTGCAGCACGCTCAAAGAATCTTTGCTGGTAAATCTTGTGGCGGTGAAACATCCGGTAACCGCGGCAGAGCTGGTGGATGATGTGATCATGAATTTCACGAAAGAACACCCGGAGCATTCACTGAACCGCTTCTTTGTAGAAGGAGATCCGGCCGCTATCCTGATGGTAGAGTTTATGTGCCCTTCTGAAGAAGTGCTGCAGGCACAAACCACTGCCTTTATCAATGAAATAAAAGCAGGCGGACTCGGTTACGCCTATCCCGTATTGCGTGGGGTGGAGATCAATAAGGCCTGGAATCTTCGCAAGGCGGGACTCGGACTGCTCCGCAATATCAAAGGAGATGCACAGCCGGTAAACCTCATTGAAGACTGTGCCGTAGCGCCTGAAAACCTGCCTGATTATATTGAAGAATTGCAAGGCGTGCTAAAGGATATGCAACTGCAGGCTTCTTATTACGCCCATGCAGGGGCTGGTGAAATTCACGTGGAGCCGATCATTAACCTGAAGAGCCCCGAAGGCAAGATCGCTTTCCGTGCTTTACTGGCGAAGACCACCGCACTTGTTAAAAAATATAAAGGCTCACTGAGTGGAGAACATGGGGACGGCCGCCTGCGCGGCGAGTTCATCCCCTTCATGCTGGGCGAGAAATGCTATGAGCTCTGCAAACAGGTGAAGCAGATCTATGATCCCGCCAACCTGTTTAACCCCGGCAAGATCGTTGACACGCCGCCCATGGATGCCTTCTTCCGCTACAAGGAAGCCGCCAAAGGCCCTGCTATTAAAACTCATCTTGACTTTAGCAGGGAAGGTGGCATTTTGCAGCTCGCAGAAAAATGCTCCGGCTCAGGGGATTGCCGCAAAACGCATTTCGCCGGTGGCACTATGTGCCCCAGCTATATGGCCACCCGTTTTGAAAAAGACACTACCAGGGCCAGGGCCAACGTGCTGCGGCAATTCCTGGCGCAGGACAACACCCCGCAAGCTTTCAATCATGAAGAGATCCATCACGCCATGGATCTCTGCCTCTCTTGTAAAGGCTGTAAAACAGAATGCCCTTCCAGCGTGGATGTATCAAAACTGAAAGCAGAATTCCTGCAACAGTATTATGATATACACGGCGTTCCTGTCAACGCACGTTTAATAGCTGAATTCCCCAGGCTGAGCAAATTGGCGGCCATAGCGCCAGGATTGTACAACTTCGTGTTCTCGAATAAATTCCTTTCCAGGATAATGAAAGGCATGATGCATATGGCGCCCGAGCGTGAAGTGCCCGCCATGCATCCCTACACGCTGAAAAGCTGGTATAAGAAATTTAAACGGGAACAACAGGATAAACAGTTCTTCAGCAAGGTATATTTCTTCTGTGACGAGTTCACTAACTACAATGATGTCAACATCGGTATCCGCTGTATCAGCCTGCTGACGGCCTTGGGATACGAAGTGATCATCCCTGAGCACATAGAAAGCGGACGCACGCATTTATCAAAAGGATTGGTGAAACGCGCCAAACAGATCGCACAGAAGAACATCGAGCTGCTGGCTTTTATTGCAGACAGCCCTTATCCGCTCATCGGGCTGGAACCTTCTGCTATTCTTACTTTCAGGGATGAATATATAGACCTTGTTCCGGAGGAGCTAAGAGCAAAGACAACGGCGCTCTCTCATAAGGTAATGCTCTTTGAAGAGTTTATGGCAGCAGAGATTGACAAAGGCAATATCCGGAAAGAATCTTTCAGATCTGATAAAAAGAAAGTAGTGATCCACGGGCATTGCCACCAGAAAGCTTTATCGTCCGTCAGCTTTATTAAGAAAGTATTATCCTGGCCAGCTAATTATGAGGCAACAGTGATTGCCTCCGGCTGTTGTGGTATGGCCGGTTCCTTTGGCTTTGATAAGGAACATTATGCTACCTCGATGAAGATCGGGGAACTGGTGCTCTTTCCAACGGTAAGATCACAGGGCGAAGAAGTGATCATTGCAGCACCAGGCACCAGTTGTCGTCACCAGATACTGGATGGAACGAAAAGAGCAGCGCTCCATCCAGCAGAAGTGCTGTATGAAGCGCTGGTTTAAATCGCGTCATTGCGAGGAGCATCCGGCGCCCCATCCCCCGTCATTGCGAGGAGCAGTAAAGCCTTGTGCGTTGAGCGACGAAGCAATCTTTTAAAACACTCTTCTAATCGTTAAAAGATTGCTTCGGCCGCGCTCCCCGCAAAAGCTGTGCATACAGCCTCGCAATGACGGGGATGGGGCGCCGGTCTCCATGTCTTGTAAGGACGTAAGTTGAAGACTCTCTACTCACCACAGCGAGGAGGCAGCCCTCAAACTACTACTGAATCTTATGAACCACTAAGTTGTCATAATAAATGTAACCGTCTGTAGTAGACTGCCAGTAGGTCTGGCTGCCGCCACGGAAAGTGTGGAAGGTTACATTCCTGATCAGGCGCTTGCTATCATTCGTAGTCCAGCGGATATCCCTGTCCAGCACCACCGTGCCGTTGATCACGATCTGCACATGACCATCGGTGTTGCTGCCGGTATTGCTCTTGATATACATATGCACGTGATAGGTGGTGCCTTTGGTAATGCTGCCTGAAGAAGGATAAGACTTACCGAAGGTATCACCGTACTCGCCCGGTTGATCCTTGTAATAGATGTAGGGCTGAAAGAACACGCGGCCCGCGTCTGTCTGATACCACATCAAACGTAAAGAACCACCGTTGCCGTCCCAACCGGGGTCTCCGCCGGTGTTTCCATCACCCACAGAGAAACCAAATCCTACCTTGCCGCCACGGCTCCAGTCAAACTGGCTGTGGAAGCGGATATCATAATCCATTTCATAAGCGCTGCCATCTGAAACGTCGATGTTGCCGATCACACCGCCGGCGCCAGACAAGGCATTCTTCAGCAGGGTGATACGCAGGTTGCCGTTAGAGATCATGGCGCGGCTGTCTACCCAGGCGCTGATGTTGCCGAAGTCGGCTTCTGCATTGGCACGGGTATAGGTAACGCCGTGCGTGTAGTTGTCCCAGTTCACGGACAAGTTGCTGTTAATTGCGCTGATGGAAACATCCGCAGCTGCTGCTACATCTTTTGCTGCTGCTGCTTTGTCAGCTTTTAATAAGGAGTCTTGAGTGGCTTCTTTAGTGCAAGAGACAGCCATTACACCCAGCAATGCCAGCAGGCATGCCGGTGTGGTGAGAATCACACTGGTTTTCATTCCGGTTTGTGTTTAATGATTAGAAAATAAAAGCAAAGGCCTTATACTCAATAAGGACGTGTTTAAATGACGTGTTTAATTGACGCTTTTTTGGTTGATAAACTATAATTTCTACGCATTTAACGCGGGTACTCCCGATAAAATTGCAAACGATTGCACATTTTATGCTGAAGGAGGGCCGTGGGAGATAGTTTTCAATTGATTCATAACTGGAATTTTGGAATTTATTGATGACGTGTGATATGTAATATACGTTAAAAGTTTGAAAGTTTGAAAGTTTGAGGTTTGAAGTTTGAGGTTTGAGGTTAGTTGGACGTTAAACGTTCAGCACTATTTGGCAGGCCTGACACTGGCCATAAACCTTTAACCTGTAACGAACCTCAAACCTCAAACCTCAAACTTCAAACCTCAAAATCTCATCCCTCAAACTTCAAATTTGTTTAATCGCTTCCAATAGCCTTTTTTTGCCTTCAATTGCATGCAAAATCACCGTACCCGCTATGTCCGACCTATCCAAAGATGCCATGCTGCAAGCTAAACAGCCTGCAGACAGAAATGCGTTCATCCTCTCGAGGCTGCGCAACCGGCTCTTTGATACCAGCCGGCGTAACCGGCTGCTCTACTATAAGCCTAACAGCCGCTTTGTAAACCTGACCGCAGGCAGCTTGCCCATACTCCCATCTGACAGCGCCAAACTGCCGGAAGGCCTCCTTACCTGGAATGCCGCCATGTCTAAACTGGTCAGCAGCATGAAAGACCTGCAGCTGAACAAACACCTGTATTTTGCAGATCATCCTTACCTGCAAACACAGCTCAATACCGTACGCAAAAAGGCGGAGAATGATGAAAAGGAATATGGCTTCAGCCAATTGCAGCTGGTGGTGGCTTTCCTGCACTGGTATAATTTGAAGGAGGATAGCGAGCAACGTATACAAAGTCCGCTGCTGCTGCTGCCCGTTAAGCTGAAACGCAGCAAAGCCCTTAAAGAGGAACATTTTACGCTCGAAATACTGGATAATGAGGCGATCGTAAACCCGGTACTGGCCAATAGCTGGAAAGATCTTTTCGGTATCATTCTGCCCGAAAGCATCCCGCTGGATAAGACCAGCATGGAGGAATTTTTCCAGGCGCTGAAAACCCGTATTGACGCTGCAGAACAAGGTGTTGCATTAAAGCATATCCATCAGCCGGATGCAGCATTATTACAGCAGTCCGCCCGTTACACCATCCGGCAGTATGTGAAGAAGCTGCGTAACAAAGATGCCCTGCCTGCACACCTGTTACAGGTAGCAGATACAGACCAAGCAGCCAAGCTGCCTGCTCAGCCCCTGCAATGGGAACTGGATAGCACTAACCTGGTGCTCGGCAATTTCAACTACAAGAAAATGAGCCTGGTAAGTGATTATAACCAGGTAAGCGCACAGGGCATCGAACATCCGGTGTTCACAGGACTTTTCAATAATGCGCCCAAGGCGCCCGCGCCAGCTGTAAGTGATCACTCCCCCCGGGAATGGTACCACGTGATCGCTGCAGATCCTGCGCAAACCAATGCTATCCTGCACGGCAGCAGCGGACAAAGCTACATCATCCAGGGGCCGCCGGGTACAGGCAAAAGTCAGACCATCACCAACCTGATAGCTGATTTTGTAGCCAGGGGCAAAAGCGTACTGTTCGTCTGTGAGAAAAGAGCCGCACTGGATGTAGTATACCATCGCCTGCAGCAAAATAAACTGGCAGAGCTTTGCTGCTACATACACGATAGCCAGGCAGATAAAAAAGAGTTTGTAAGGGAACTGAAAACCGTGTACGATGATTTCCTGAGAACAAAGATGGACCTTACCCATATCACATTACGGCGTAAGATTGCTTTGGATCATCTGCAACGACAGCTACAGCTGTTACAGGCCTACCACGAACAACAACGCAGTGTTCACGAAGAAGCGGGCATCTCCACCCGCCGCCTGATTGAAACACTGATCCGGCTGCAAATGCATTTACCGGCTATCAGCTCACAGCAGGAAGCATCGCTGCCGGGCTACAAACAATGGCTGGATTTTGGGGATACCATCAAAGCCCTTGGCCATGCACTGGAACAAACAGGCGCTGTTCCCATATTTGCGCAGCATCCTTTCCGACACTTGGGCAAAGGGCTCATACAGGATGCGCGGCCGCTTACACTTATGGAGAGCATCAGCAGCCATGCGCAATCAACGATCGATCATATCGCGCATATCATTGTGCGGAATAATATCCCTCCCGAATTCACCGGCAAGCTGACGGACATCATGACGCTGGTCAAAAACGCAGCGGTACTGGAACCACTGGCCGCCAGTGGTAACCTGCAGCTGGTAGATCAATCAGGTAAAGCTGCCCGCCGTTTTGAAAAGGCCTATCGCAAATACCGTCAGCTGCAAAAAGGCGTAAAGAAGGCTACCGCTCTCAATAAACACTGGCTGCACAAATTCAGTGAGCAGGAAGTACTGCAGGGCTTGCGTATCGCAAAGAGGTATGAACATTCCTTCTTTAAATTCTTAAGCGGAGACTGGCGACGTTTGAAGCAACAGCTGAAAAAGTCGTATGATTTTTCAGCCCACCAGCTGCCTCCTGCATTCAGTGAGATCTTAGAACAGCTGCGCGACGAATATGATGCGAAGGACAAAGTACAGCAACATCAACATGCTATACAGGAACAATATGGCATAGATAACATCACTACCATCTATGTAGGCCTTGAAGTACTACGCCGCAAGCTGGGCGATGGGCCTGTTACCTACCTGCTGCAACATCCGGCTGCCAATGAACTGGTGATGCAGCTGAGTAAATTAAATAACATCCTGCATCAGCTGGAATTACAATTACAGCAGGCGCTGTACGGTTATGCAGAAAAATCTTTGCAGCAGGTACATGAGGAACTGACTGCTATCAGCCGCCAGGCGCCTTTATTAAAAGCGCTCTTACCTGCCTTGCAACAATTTGCCGGGCTACCGCTTGCCATACAGGAAATGCTCCGTACCCTTCCCCTTACGCCTCAACAGGCGGAAGCAGCAATGGCGCATAAAACTTTACAATCCGTATTTAACAGCCATCCTGGTTTTGCAGCCACCAACCAGGCCAGCCTGCAACAGGCAGTAAAGGAGATCGCGCAAACCTATGCGCAGCTCCTGCACCTGAACAGTGATTATATCAGGGCCACCCGCAGGCAACAGTTCCTGAAACGTTATGCATTGGGCAATATAGCCGCCGGACAACTATCCGCAGAACAAAAACAATTAAAGAAAATATATACGGAAGGAAGACGGGTGCTGGAGCATGAAATGAGCAAGACCATGCGCTTCCGCAGCATCCGTGAGATGGCTTCCAACGAAAGCGGTGTGGTATTGAGGGATATCAAGCCCGTATGGCTCATGAGCCCTTTAAGCGTAAGCGACAGCCTTCCGCTGGATCTCCACTCCTTCGATGTAGTGATCTTTGACGAAGCCAGCCAGATACCGCTCGAAGAAGGCATTCCCGCCCTCTTCCGTGCGCCGCAGGCGATCATTGTTGGGGATGATAAACAAATGCCTCCTGCCAATTTCTTCGGTAACAGCGCCTCCGATCCCGACGACCTGGATACGTTTGAAGGAGAAAGTGAAGCCGATATATTAGGCGAAGATGCCGATAGCCTCCTCGCCCAGGGTTCCCGCAAGCTGCACAGCACTATGCTCAGCTGGCATTACCGCAGCCGCTATGAAACGTTGATCAGTTATTCCAATCACGCTTTCTACGGCGGCGGACTGCTGACCATCCCCGACAGGGTGATACAACATCACCACCAGCCGGAGATTATCGTGCAATCGCCCGAAGAAGGCGTTGATACTGCGCAGCGCCTGCTGCAGAACAGCATCAGCTTCCATTACCTGCCCAACAGCATTTACGAGGAACGCAGCAACCAACAGGAAGCCGCCTATATTGCACAAATGGTAAAGCAGCTGCTGCTGGACAATGTAAAAGACAGCATCGGCATCGTCGCCTTCAGCCAGGAACAACAGAACGCTATTGAAGATGCCATCACCTCCCTGGCAGCAACAGACCGCGCTTTTGAAGCCGCGCTGGATCTTGCCGTTAGCCGCACCGAAGAAGGACAATACACGGGCCTGTTTGTAAAGAACCTGGAGAACGTACAGGGAGATGAAAGGGATATCATCATCATCAGTATCTGCTATGGCCATAACCGCCAGGGTAAAATGCTGATGAACTTTGGCCCGGTGAACCGCCGCGGCGGAGAGAAAAGACTGAATGTGATTTTCAGCCGGGCTAAGAAACATATGGCGGTGATCAGCAGCATCAAACATCATCATATTACCAACGAGCATAACGATGGGGCGCGTTACTTCAAACGTTTCCTGCATTATGCGGAGATGGTGAGCACGGGCCGCATGGAAGAAGCGCGTAATATACTGGACAGCCTCCTGCCTCCCGACCATACTGCCATGCGACAGGATACGGAGCAATTGTCCGTTACCATACAGCAGGTAAAAAGCGCCTTACAGCAAGCGGGATTCACGGTAGATGAAGCCGTGGGACAAAGCAGCTTCCGATGCACGCTGGCGGTTAAACGCCATGCAGCTGACAGCCAGTACCGTCTTGGCATACTAATAGATGATGAACAGCATTACCGGAACAATAACCTGGTAGAACAATATTATCAACGCCCCGCTATCCTCCAGGCCTTTGGCTGGAAGATAGCACATGTATATGCAAAGGACTGGCTGGAGGATCGTAACCGCGTAATGGAGATGCTGCTGGCCAACCTGCATGATGAACATTAAAAGCACCCACCGATGGAAATATTATATGTATTACTGGGCCTTATCCTGGTTTTAATAGTGATCTTACTCGTATTGGTAAACAAAGCAGCCCGCAACGCATCGCAGGCGCAGCTGCAATACCGGCTGGAATCGCTGGCCAATGCCATAGACCGCCTGGAAGCTTCTGTTAAGAACGAGATCGTTACTAACCGGGCAGAGGCCAGTGAAGCTGCCAACCATGCCAGGGCAGCGCTTACAGAGTCGTTACGGCTGTATGGCGAAACTTTTTCCACCAACCTTTACATGCTTACCAGGTCTGTAGAAGAGAAACTGCATTTCCTTACCGGCTCGCTGGAAAAGAAGATTGCCGACATGCAGACCGGCAATGAAAAGAAGCTGGAAGAAATGAGGGCGACAGTAAATGAAAAGCTGCAGAAAACACTGGAAACCCGGTTGGGAGAATCCTTCAAACTGGTCAGCGAGCGCCTGGAAGCCGTACATAAAGGCCTCGGCGATATGCAACAGCTGGCCAGCGGCGTAGGCGACCTGAAACGGGTATTGACCAATGTAAAAACAAGGGGCGTACTCGGCGAATACCAGCTCGAAAACGTGCTGGAACAGCTGCTGACGCCAGACCAGTACGCAAAGAACGTTAAGACCAGGCCCGGCTCCAATGCCTTAGTGGAATTTGCAGTGAAACTGCCCGGTAAGGAAGATAATGACAAGATCGTCTGGCTACCCATCGACGCCAAATTCCCTAAAGAGGATTTTGAGCTGCTGATGGATGCCTATGATAAAGCCCTGCCTGAACTGGTAGAGGAATACCGGAAAAGCTTCATTAAAGGCATTAAAAAGAACGCAACGGATATTTACAGCAAATACATCGACCCACCCAATACCACGGATTTTGCCATCCTTTTCCTGCCTTTTGAGAGCCTTTATGCAGAGGTGCTGCGTACCCCCGGTTTGTTTGAAAGCATCCAAAGGGAATGCCGGGTGATCATCACCGGCCCTACTACCCTCTCTGCCTTACTTAACAGCCTGCAAATGGGCTTCCGCACCCTGGCGATAGAAAAACGCTCCAGTGAGGTTTGGCAGCTGCTGGGCGCCGTTAAGACCGAGTTCGGGAATTTCGGTACCATCCTGGAAAAGACGCAGAAGAAACTGCAGGAGGCCAGTAATGTAATAGACGAAGCAGGCCGCAGGTCCCGTTCTATTGAAAGGAAGCTGCGGGATGTACAGGAACTGCCCGCCGACCAGGCAAATGCATTGCTGGGAGGCCCCGAAGCCGGGGAGTTGCCCGGACAGCAGGAGCAGTAAGCCCCCGACACGGCTCAGACTAAGCGCTCACTAAGTTCCCAGGTTACTGCGGTTTTGGGGGGTATGTGGAGGGTATGTGGAAGATACTCCCTTCGCAATGACGAACACTTACGCAATGACGAACACTTACAGGCAGCCAACCTCAAGGATATCCAATGACGTGAAAGAGGGCTTTGGTGGTTACTTTATTTGTGCCCAGCGAACAATCCGCTTCGGGCGAAGCAGGTGAACTGATCTACTACAAAAAATTCTAGTAACATGCTGAACGCTGAATGCTAAACGCATAACGCAAGAGACGTTCGGCGTTTAGTATTCAGCATTCAGCTCATCGTCTGAGAATACTCTTCCAATATCTCCTTCTCTTTCTTCGTTAAACTGTTCATACCATGCCGGTGGATCTTCTCCAGTATCAAATCTATCTGCCGTTGTTTATTAGCTCTGTCGGCATTATACTTATGATCGATATCTATGTACTGATGATGCTTTTTAAAATAATAGTTATCAATCAGTAAAAAATGTGGCCTCGTAGTAATCATGTAAATAAAGAATATAGCCGGTACCGCGATGGCCAGTATAGGAACATAATTTTCCAGCAACGAAGCAGGATGCATGATCACAGCCACCGTTAGTCCTACCAATGCACCTCCCAAATGCGCTTCATGCCCGATGTTATCCCTTTTTGAACGGATGCTGTAAATGGAGTACAACACATAGCCCAATCCATACAGCCAGCCTGGAATATAAAGAGGAAGGAAAAAGAAGCCCACTCCTATTCCCGGGAAGAGCGCAATGGAAGCAAAGATGATCCCGCACACTGCGCCGGAAGCTCCCACAGAGCTATAGTCCCCGTGACGGCGATGTATAAGCAGTGACAGCAGGTTACCGCCCAACAAACTTCCAAAGTAGATTACGAGGAATTTAGTGCTGCCCAGGTACAATTCCACAGTATCACTGAAAACATACAGCGACATCATATTGAAAATGAGGTGCATCCAGCTTACATGCAGAAAACCGGAAGTGATCAGGCGCTTATACTGCCTGTGCAGCAGGATCTTTTCTACTTCGAAGGCATACCTATCAAAAAAATCATGGTCTTTCAGCCCTCTGTAGGTAAAAACAATGTTAGTGATAATCAGTACGATATTAATAATGCCAATTGGTCCCATCAGGCTAAGGATATTATACTTGGTACAGGTATTACGTAACGCTAATTTAATTGGATTTTACTAATAGTTAATGTACGTTTGCATCCGCAACTGGTTCCCGATGTCAAATCGGGATTAAAAGGGAATCCGGTGTAATACCGGAGCTATCCCCGTAGCTGTGATCCTGCCTTCACCTCATCGTGAAGCGATTTTCCGGATAATACTCCATACCACTGTCCGTCAGCTGACGGATGGGAAGGTTCCCGGGAAAGCAGGAAAGCCAGAAGACCTGCCAGATGTGATCTATCATTCAGCGCTTTCGGGTGAAAGGCCAGGAATGTAAGCCTGCCAGGCATATATTCTTTTTGTTCGTATCGTTTACCCTTGCGCGTATTGCGCCGTTTATCACCGGCGTCGTCAATGTTGTTTTTTTTCCGGGCTGAAAGCCTGGCGGGAAAGCTATGTCCTGTATTGTTCATTCAAAAAACGATATAATGAAAAAGCATCTACTCTCCCCACTGTTTGTAACACTGGCCCTGTTTATTGCCTCCTGTCAGAAGGAGGACGCGGCGCTGCCTGCGCAGCAGCCAAACAATGTGCGCAGGGCACATACCGAGTTAGTGACCGGTAAATATGCAGACGGTTTCTTTATTGCCAATGAAGGCTGGTTTGGCCACGGCAGCGGCGATCTGCATTTTTATTCCAATACAGGCGACAGCCTCGTGCTCAACATTTACCAGAAAGAAAATCCCACGAAAACATTAGGCGGCGCTTCCAACACCCTGCAGTATGCCACCATCTTTAATGGTAAGATGTATATCGTGGTAAAAGCAGGTGGCCCCATGGTGGTGACAGATGCAGGTACACTGGTAGAAAGCGGCCGTATCACTACATTACCCGGTAACGACGGACATGCCTTCATCGGTCTGGATGCCAGCCGCGGCTTGCTAAGCGCAAAAGATGGCGTATATCCCGTCGCACTACCTGCTTTGACAGTAGGTACAAAAGTTGCAGGCGTCAGCGGTTATACCGGCGATATGCTGAAAGCGGGCAGCTATGTATTCGTGTTGTCTGCTACTGATGGTATTGTGGCACTCAACAGCAGCACTTATGCAGTAGTGAAAACATTCGGCGCTGCCAACCTTGCATTTGCAGCCGGTAAAGACGGCGGCGTATATGCTGCCACTGCAGATTCCCTGATCAGGATCGACCCGGCTACACTGGCACGCACGGCTATCAAGCTGCCCTTTACAGTACCCTCTCCCTGGGGCGCATGGCGTCATGCCTGCATTACGGCTTCCACACAGGAGAATGCCATCTACATTGCGCGTAACAACAATTTCGCAGGTGGTACGCAGCTGTATCGTTATGTGATCGGTAACACTGCTTCGCTGGCTACACCGTTCATTACACTGCCTTCCGGACAGTATTTCTACGGCGCAGGCGTGGCATATAACAAGCACAAGAACGAGCTGGTGATCACCACCCTTAATGGCCAGTTCACCGGCGACATTAACCGCGTGCTGATCTACGATGCCACCACCGCTACACTGAAGAAAACACTTACTTATACCGGTTGGTATTTCCCCGCTATGCCTGTATTCCATGAATAGTGCATTACGCAAACGGTATTCCAGTCCTATGCTGATCATGGGCGGCGCTTGCCTGTTTACAGGCAGCGCTGCCCTTTCACAGGTAAAGGATACCTTGCAGGAAGTAAGGGTAGACGCCAAACGGATCCCCACAAGCATCCAGCCCATTAATGCTGCACAAGTACTGACAGGCAAACAGCTGGAACGGCTGAACAGCCTGTCTGTTGCAGATGCCGTACGTTACTTTTCCGGCGTACAGCTGAAAGACTATGGCGGCATCGGCGGACTGAAAACCATCAACGTACGCAGCATGGGCACTAACCATACTGCCGTGTCTTATGATGGATTGACGATCGGTAATGCACAGAACGGCCAGGTAGACCTGGGCAAGTTCTCGCTGGATAATATCGAGACCATTGCCCTTTATAACGGCCAGCAAAACACCATACTGCAGCCTGCGAGGGCCTTTTCGGCAGGCAATGTGCTGGCCCTGCAATCGCGTACGCCGCATTTTACAGAGGGAGAACACTGGCACGGCAAGGCCAGTATCAGGACCGGCTCGTCCGGGTTGGTCAATCCTTCATTGTTATGGCAGCAAAAGATCAGCAACCGTGTATACGGTACTGTTAGTACAGAATGGATCAATGCCAACGGCCGCTACAAATTCCGCTATACCAATGGTGTGTACGACACTACCGCCACCCGGCAGAATGGGAATGTGAACGCCCTCCGCGCAGAGGCAGGTTTGAACGGCTGGCTGGCGGATAGCAGCAGCTGGTCTGTCAAATACTATATCTATCAATCCTCCCGTGGATTGCCCGGCGCGATCGTAGCGAACCATTTTAATTACGGACAGCACCTGGAAGGCAGGGACCAGTTTGTACAGGCTTCTTTCCGTAAAAATATCGGGCCTCGTTACAGCATTGTTGCCAATGCGAAATATACAGACCTGTACAGCCGGTATATTGACCCGGAATATCCCAATGAACAACACCTGCTGGATAATTACTATCACCAGCGTGAAACCTATGTCTCACTGGCTAACCAGTATACTATCAGCTCCTGGTGGGAAAGCTCGCTGGCAGCAGACCTTATTGTGAATACGATGGATGCCAACCTTTACCGCTTCCCCTACCCCAGCCGCTATACCACGCTATTGGCGTTGGCCAGTCGCACACATTTTAAACGGTTGGAACTGCAGGGCAACCTGCTGGCCACCCTTGTGAACGAATCTGTAAAAGCTTACCAGGCTGCAGGCCCGAAAAGAGAATTGACACCTGCATTTTCCGTTGCCTGGCAGGCCTTTCCCCAAAAAGATCTTTGGCTGCGGGCCTTTTACAAGAACATCTTCCGCATGCCTACTTTCAATGACCTATACTACACCTTCATCGGTAATAACAACCTGGCGCCCGAGTATGTAAAACAATACGATGCAGGCTTTACGTGGCGGCAGGTATTACGTGGGCGCTGGCTGTATATCTCCCTGCAGGCAGACGGATATTATAACCGCGTAAAAGATAAGATCGTGGCCGTTCCGTCTGATAATCTCTTCGGCTGGTCTATGATGAACCTGGGCCGTGTAGAGATCAAAGGAACAGATGTGGTGATACGTACCGCATATCAGGCGCTGCCATCTTTGTTGCTGAATATCGGCCTTAACTATACCTGGCAGGAGGCGCAGGATGTAACCGCAGGTAAAGGAGGATATAACTACGGTCAACAGATCCCCTATACACCCTGGCACAGCGGCTCGCTGACAGCGGGTATCGACTGGCGCACATTCACGCTGAACTACAGTTTTATTTATACAGGAGAACGTTACAGCCAGAAGCGGAATATCCCGGTCAATTATGTGCAGCCCTGGTATACCAGCGATCTTTCTGCGGCATGGTCCTGTAAGCTGAGCCGCTATACCACCCGCTTGTCGCTGGAAGTAAACAATCTCTTAAACCAGTATTACGACGTGATATTGAATTTTCCCATGCCCGGCCGCAACTACAGGATCAACTGGAGCATCAGCCGCTAATAAATCAAGGATATGCGATATAACAGGACCGTATATACGCTCATTATACTACTGCTGGCCGCCTGCCGGAAGGATACCGTCCCTCCGCGGATGGATACCGTGCAGATAGCCGGTTACAGCCGCAGCCAGGTAGAACAGCCTGCTGTACAAGGTGTATACCTGCTGAATGAAGGCAATATGAATATGAACAAGGCCTCGCTGGATTACCTGGATTTAACTACAGGCCGTTACAACCGCCGCTTGTTCGAGGCCTATAACCCGGAAATAACAAAAGGCCTGGGAGACGTTGGCAATGATATCAGGATCTACGGCAGCAAAATGTATATCGTGGTGAACAATTCCAATAAAGTAGAAGTAGTGGATGCCGCCACCGTAACCCGCATCAAACAGCTGAATATCCGCCAGTGCCGATATGCAGCATTTGACAAAGGTTACGCTTACATTACTTCTAACGATGGTTATGTATCCGTAATAGATACCGCTACGCTTACAGAAACCGCCAGGATCCCGACGGGCCGTAACCCTGAACAGCTGCTTATTACCAACAATAAACTGTATGTGGCCAACTCCGGCGGCTACAGTCCGCCTAATTACGAACGCACGGTTTCAGTCATCGACCTGCAAACACAGCACGAGATCAAACGCATAGATGTTGCTATCAATCTGCACCGCCTTGCATTAGACCAGTATGGCGACCTGTATGTCACTTCCCGGGGCGATTATTACAACGTGCCTTCGCGCCTGTACGTGATCGATACGCACACCGACCAGGTCAAAAAGCAGTTTGATATTGCCGCCAGCAATATCTGCATCTACAAAGACCTTGCTTACATCTACAGCGTTGCATGGAGCTATATCACACATTCCAACACCATTTCCTATACCCTGATCAACGTAAAGGATGAAACGATTCTCCATCGTTCCTTCATTACCGATGGCACCGATCAACAGATAAATATTCCCTACGGTATTGCAGTAGACCCGGATACAGAAGATGTTTTTGTAACAGATGCGCTGGATTATGTATCACCCGGCATACTCTACTGCTTCGACAAAACAGGCAGGAAGAAGTGGTCTGTAGAAACAGGGGACATCCCCGCTCACTTTGTATTTCTTAAAAAAAATCAATAGTACAATGGCATTCACAGGAATCAAGCGTATTCTTTTATTCAGCGTGCTGGTATGCTTAGCAGCTTGCTCCAAAGATGATGCGCCGTCAACACCCGAACCGGATCATTTCCGCCCTGCTACCAGCTCCAGCAGCGCTTACATCAGCCAAATATTTGAATACCTGCCTGCACCCGGACAGTTTGTGAACGATGGCGCTACCGGTACACCAGATGGAGCAAAAGCCATCATTGGCGGTAGCGACGGACTGCTTTCATTAGGCGCATACGGCGGGTATGTTATCTTCGGATTTGATCACTCCATTGAGAACAAGGAAGGCAATGATATTGGCCTTTATGGCAACCCGCTGACCAACCCCGGACAGGAATGGTCAGAGCCTGGTATTGTACTGGTCATGCAGGACAAGAATGGTAACGGTCAACCAGACGACGGCGCATGGTATGAGCTGGCAGGCAGCGAGTACGCAAAAGCCACTACTATCAAACAATACCGCATTACCTATTACAATCCCAAAAAAGAAGAAGCAGCGGATGTGCTGTGGAAAGATAACCAGGGAAGATCCGGCTATGTACTGGCCAACTATTTCCATACACAACCCTACTACCCTTCCTTTGCCGCTAACCCGGATTCCATCACTTTTGAAGGCACACTGCTGGCCAATACCATCCAGAAAAAGTTTGACCCGGTGTACCAGACCGAACTGGTAACCAACCTGCCTTTCAGCTGGGGATATGCCGACAGCGGATCATCCGAACTGCTGGATGCGATTGATAAGGAAGGACGTGGGTATAACGGGCTGGATATCTCCAAAGCAGTTGACAGCAAAGGCAATGCTGTAACACTGAAATATATTGACTTCATCAAAGTATACACCGGGCAAAACAGCAACGGAGACCTCTCCGGTGACCCTGCCAATCCCGACCGCTGGCTGGGAGAGATCTCTACAGAGATCTCAGGGGCAGCAGACCTGCACATTAAAAAGTAGCGGGGTGAATATTCTTAATGGTCTTATTCAGCCCGGTGCTAACACTCCAGGCTTTCAGCTGCTGCTTTTGCAGTACTTCACTGAACCGGGAGAGGAATAATTCTTCCTGGTCTTTTGTTTTATCCAGCAGCGAGGGGCTGGTATATTGACAGGTGATCGTTTCTGACATAGACAGGGATTATCGGAGCATTCCTTAAAATTAATGATGCTCATTGATAAATGCAAAGGCCCTTTTCTCAGACCAGTAGCATTGCTGTCCAAATGTTACAAAACCAACATGTCCGCCGTAACGGGGCGTTTCCAGGTAAAAATACCGGCTTTGCGCTGCCTCTTCATAGGGAAAGCATTCAGGGGACAGGAAAGGATCGTCAAGGGCATTGATCAGCAGCGTAGGTATGCTGATCTTTTCGAGGAAGGGCTTTGAGCTGCAAGCCGCCCAGTAGGTCAGGGCATCCGCGAAGCCGTGTATGGGGGCGGTATAACGGTCGTCAAATTGTTTGAAGGTCCTGATATCCCGGTAATTCTCCAGGCGGATCAGATCCGGGAAACGTTTCGCTTTTAATTCCAGCTTATATCCCAGGTGCCGGATAAAGCGCTGCATGTAGATGGTGTTATGCCTTTTTTCCAGCTCCTGCGAGCTGGTCTTCAGGTCACAGGGTACAGACAGGGCTACTGCCGATTGGACCAGGGGATGAACATTTGCGCCTTGCTCTCCCAGGTATTTAAGGGTCACATTGCCGCCCAGGGAGAAGCCCACGATGTGTATGGATTGATAGCGTCCGGTGGCAGCCAGGTATTCCACCACCTGGGCCAGGTCGCCGGTTTCCCCGCTATGATAGAAACGCAGGTTCTTATTGGGCTCGCCGCTACAGCCGCGGAAGTTGAGCGATACGGTGTCGTAGCCGCCGCCATTGAAAATGTGCACCATTCCCAGTACATATTTGCGGTCGGCGCTTCCTTCCAGGCCGTGCAGGATGATCACGATCCGGTTGCTGTTGGCATAGCTGAAGTCAAGGTCCAGGAAATCCTCATCCGCCGTCGATATTCGTACGCGCTGGTAGTTCGCGTTGCTGACCTTACGGAACAGGGTGGGATAGATCGTCAGCAGATGACGGTTCTTCAGGAAGAAAGGAGCCTTATAGTCTGAATGTTGAATAAGCGGCATATTGACCGCAAGGTACAATGGATACCGGAATTTATCGGGTAGCCTGATCAATAGCGCTTTTCAGTGCACGGGCATTCATTACGCCGCTCTGCCGCCATTTCACTTCCCCGTTCATGAAAACGATCATCGTAGGCACACTCTGGATCTGGTAGGCATTAGCAATAGCAGGGTTCCTGTCCACATCCATTTTCAGGATGATCACATCATCACCGGTCATTCCTTTCAGTTCTTTGAGGATAGGAGGCATCATTTTACAGGGGCCGCACCATTCTGCCGAGAAGTCGACCAATACCGGTTTATTACCATTGATGATATCCTGGAATGATCTTTTTTCACTTTGTGTTTCCATTGCGTGTTTTTCCAGACAATACCTCAAAAATAAGGCCTGTTAAACATACGGCAGCCTCTTCCGGTTTGCCGCGCCAGTATGGCAGCGGCCCCTGTTGATCAGTTAATGTCTTTCCCTTCGTTCAGCTGACCTATCATGCGCTGTATGAAGGCTTTATTAGCGGGATCCGGAGCAAGCGCCAATGCCTGGTTGGCATATTTCACGGCTGATTTATAGTCGCCGTTGGCGGAATACCCCCTGGTTAAGCCCATCAGGGTAGTGAACTGCCCGGGATGCTGCTGGTAGTTCTGTTTAAAGATCTCCAGGGCTTCTTTCTGCTTTTTCTGCCCGATCAGCTGGCGGCCATACTGGTGCAGCTCTATCATGGAAGCCAGGGGCAGGGCCTTTTTAATGAGCGCATCTCCATCGGCCCCGCGTCCAAGCTGCTGTAATACCAACGCTTTTGTGCTCCAGGCGGCGAAGCTGCGATCTCCGCCAAAGCCTGCGCTGGTGGCAGAATCTGCCCAGAGCAACGCCTCATCCAGGTTCACTTTATGGTCGGCGCACCAGTGGGCGGCCTGATTCCAGCTTTCCCAGGTAAAGCCCTTGTCTGTTCTCAGCTCCTGGCGGAAGGAGGCCAGCTGATCTTTTGTATAATCTGTTTCTATCTTAAAGGGGATCGTTAATTTTTCCCATTCCAGGGCAAGGGTGGCCGCGTTCTCCGTTTGATCGAGGAACTCATATTTCAGCCATTCCACGCTTTTATCAAGGGCGGCAGGCTTTACTTTCACTCTTAGCGCATCTTCCCTGGGGTCGTAATAATAGGCGCCCCAGGAATGGGAATTTTTGGAGAAGATCAGGGTGCATTCCTGCGGGTCATAGGCCACGAAGAAACCGTACTTTCCAGCGGGCAGGCTTTGCCCTTCGATCTTTACATCATTGCTGAATTCAATGGTAGTATTCTCATTGGCGCCAGCCCTCCAGGGAGCCGATTTGCTGCTGCCAAAACCAAGGTCAGTAAAGCCTACGGGGACCAGCTGCCCCCAGATCTTTCCTTCACGGCCTTTTACGCCGGGACGGTCATAGTGAACGCTTACATCCGTAAGGCCGATGCGCTCCGTAACGGAGGCTTTCTTATTGCCGCCTGAAGGCAGGCTCGTGAGGAACTGGGCATTGACTGTAAATGGAATAAAGGCGAGGCAGATAACAAGGTAAAAAAGTCGTTTCATATTGGGGATATTTAAAGGGAATCTACCAAAGCGTGGTCAGCCGGCCAATGGAATTATGAGGGATGAGAAAAAGCGAGGATAAAAGGAGCGCACTGATCGCTTTTTTACATGCACATTAACTGAAATATCATGCAAGTTATATTGATAACAGGCACATTAACACAACTTTAAGCCGCCAATTTAAAAACTTAACATTGACTGTATTAACTTATCGTTAATTTTATGTTACCATAAACATTAAATATTATTTATCGATGTCAACGCATAACGATCAGGAAAACGGGAAACTATCCGGTAAGGATACCCGTAAAAATATTGAGCAGCAGTTATTCATACTGCTGACCGGGTGGAAAGAGCAATTAGGTGAAAAGAAATTCAAAAACCGGATCAAGAAGGCTGCTAAACTGTTGAGCAAAGGTCTGCCGGCTAAGAAGAAAGAAGCGCCTGCTGCCAAGAAAAAAACGACAGCTGTGAAAGTGAAGAAAGCAAAGGTTGCGAAAAAGGATGCAGCTACCAAAGAGACCACCGCATAACATTATAAAAAGGGCCGGCTTCTAAGGCCAGCCCTTTTATGTAATTATTCCGTCTGTGTTTACCTGTCAATTCCGCCTGCCTGTTTTTCCATCGTGCTCATGCTGTAATGCCAACTCCGGTTCAGGTTCCTGTTTAATACTTTCAGGGGCGTCTTTACCTGTGCCCTTACTGCCGATAATACCGCCATCTACGCTATAGGTAGATCCTGTTACATAGGACGCCTCATCGGAAGCAAGGAAGAGGAATACATTTGCTATTTCTTCTGTAGTACCTCTTCTGCCCATGGCAACGGTTTCCAGTATGGACTGTTCCATTTTTGCGTTCATCGGACCTGTTTCCTTGTGCGTCCAGGAAGTATCTACCGGTCCGGGGCAAACGCAGTTGGCCCTTACACCATACTTCGCCTGCTCCAGCGCAACGCCTCTTGTAAAGGCATGAATAAACGCTTTGGTGCCGCCATACGGGGTGAGCATTGCCTGTCCAAGGAAGCCTGCTTCCGAACCGGTATTGATCACACAGCCACGTGTCTTCTGTAAGAAGGGAAGTGCTGCCCTGGTCATCAGGAAGGTATTGCGCAGGTTGTTCTTCATCAGCAGGTCAAAAATTTCCACATCCAGGTCCTGTGTTTCTGCGGTAGCCGGGTAAACACCTGCACAGTTCACCAATATATCCAGCACGCCCCAGTATTCAACCGCGGCCTTTACAGCAGCCTGGGCTTCTATTTCTTTTGATACATCGCCCATGTAGGAACGGGCTTCACCACCATTGGCAATGATCTCTGCCACTACTGCTTCTACCGGGTCGTCTGCGAAACCAACCACGAGTACACTAGCGCCTTCTGCAGCAAATTTCTTACATACGGCCTCTCCAATGCCGGTGCCACCGCCTGTGACGATGGCTACTTTGCCGGTTAATCTGTTTGCTATCATAATTTGTTGCTTTTTGAGAGAGGGCAACAAATAGTGTGCTAAGGGGGACGGGCTCTGCCAAGAGAGAGAAAAGGGAGCCGTTACTTTAAATTTCGCAGCGAAGTGCTGTGCAGCAGTGACTTCATTTGGGTTATTGCTATCTTGTTCAATTGCAGAAGCCTTTCCTGCTGAGGGACTTGCTGATGTATCAGCACAGCGTTAAGACTCTCCAGATTACTTAATATCACCAGTTGTTCCAAGGTTGCAGCATCCCTGATGTTACCAGTTTTGTCAGGATGATTTCGCCGCCACTCCGCAGCCGTCCTCCCGAATAAGGCCATATTCAGTACATCTGCTTCCGATGCGTATATGCGGCCGCTTTGGCTTCTGTCTATTTCAGCAGGTATTAAATTTTCCTTAACTGCATCTGTATGTATACGGTAATTTACTTTAGCAAGCGTACGTTGGATATCCCATCCCTGATGTTGACGGCTGCTTTCCTCTTCTTTTAACCGCTGAAACTCCTTGATCAGATATAACTTAAATTCGGCACTGAGCCAGGAACCGAATTCAAAGGCAATATCCTTTTGGGCGTAAGTGCCGCTATTAAATCTTCCAGTTCTTGCCAAAAGCCCTACGGCATTAGTTCGTTCCGTCCATTTTTTAACAGACAGGGAGAACCTGTTCAGGCCCGCTTCAAGCATAATTCCCCCGAATTCGGGGGAATTAAAATCGGGATTATTTATTTTCTCCCAAATACCTAAGAACTCGATTGTATTTTTATTACGGAGCCACTTTTCAATAAGTACGGAACCATCCTCGAAAGACCTAACCATATCCGTTAAAGAAATATAATCAAACTCTTGTTCCCTGATAATGGTGATTTCAGTTCCCTGTACAATAATGGTTGAATTTTTTACTTTACTCATATGTATTTGCAGTTACATGGATTAAATTCAGAGAGGCGAATTTATGCCCAATTGTAACTGCAAACCGTTAATCAGAAGTTAGCAACTTCTCTACTACCTCTACTCATATCAACAACTGCTGCAAATATGCCTTGAACGCATCCTCCACCTCCGGATCTGCCAGGAAATTTTCCACATCCCGTGATTCCGGTACATTCCATTTGATGTCGATGATCTGTCCATTACCATCTGTAACAACATCAAAGATCAGGTCTGCTGTACGGGCGCCAGGCGCACATTTCCCGCTAAGGCTTACCCGGCCACTGGCCCAGCTTACTACCAAAGGCGGCGTGCTATAGGTTGCATTACCCAGGATATTAACGGTACAGCCACCGGAAGTGGTTACCAGGAAATTTACACCTGCCGTTTTAGCGGCCTTTTCATAAGGTTTGAATGACTGCAAGGCAAAAGCAGCCATTAACAATACAGTGAACGTTGCGGTTAATTGAATGGTTAATTTTCTCATGGTTTAGTTGATTGTTGGGTTAAAATATTTTATTCAGACAATAGCATTCGCCTGTTCCCGCTCCATGATCCTGCGGAGGTTCATGATGGCATAACGCACCCGGCCTAAAGCCGTATTGATACCGATATTGACCACCTGCGCTATTTCCTTGTAACTCATATCGGCGTAATAGCGTAATATCAGGGCCTCCCGTTGTGATTCCGGAAGTTTGTCCAGCATCCCATGCAGCTCATGCGCCCATTCCCTGGCTATCAGGCGCTGTTCTTCACTTTGCTCCATCTGATCTTCTATAACAGACAACACGCCATCTTTATATCCCAGTACTATTGCCGGAGAAACATGTTGTTTCCGGAAATGGTTGATGCAACAGTTGTGCGCTATCCTGGCGGCCCATGCAAGGAAGCGGCGATTATCCGTATAATGCCCTTTCTTCAATGCATTGACGATCTTAATGAAGGTTTCCTGGAAAATATCTTCTGCCAGGCTCCGGTCCTTTACCAGCAGTACGATCGTGGTAAAGATCTTATCCTTATGCCGGTGAACCAGCCAGGAGAAAGCGGCGCTATCCCCCGATAAATAGAGCCGGATCAATTCTTCGTCGGTAAAATCACAATATCTGTTCATAATAACTATATGGAGTTCCAAAAATTAAGGTTAAGAATAAGCTGCCTTAAAAAAGGCAGCCGTTTATCCTATAATCTAATCTGTGATGGAGTTATTAGTATACCTAGTCTTTCAAGTTGAGATACTTCTTTACCTGCTGGTAATCGTTCCAATCAATACCGGCGGACTGGCGCGCAGCGGTACCGCCGGGGATCAGCACATATCTTACCTGCTGCGCTTTGGCGCCTGATTCCTCATCAACAAATGTGGACAGGTTGGCATTGCTGACCAAAGCAATGGTCGATGCAGCCAGGCGTACATTGATGATAAACCTGCCATCGAAATAAGGCAGCGGCGCAATCAGCGGATCAGTTGCAAGGCCCAGGTTCACATAAACTTTTACTTCACCTTTTGACAGTATGTCGGCGGTTAATTTCGTTGCGCTGATCTGGGCTATCCAGGTAGCAGAATCGGCATCTGTTTCATAAGTGGCATCCAGCCAATCGGAATAGATCACATTTGCAGTACCGGCATCACCTTTAGGACCTGCATCGCCTTTCGGGCCTGCAGGGCCAGCAGGACCCGCAGGTCCGGGATCACCATCCTTGGAACAGGATACCATGGCGAATAAAACTGTTAACAGCAATGCATAGGAAATGCCGCATGACATCTGGAAAAAACGTTTCATAAACTCTTGTTTGTATTTAGGTTGAAAAATGAAAAAACATATTTTACCACACATTACGGGGACACAGATCTCCAAACTTGTTGCCCAGCAGGAAACCGATCATGATCTCATGTGATCCCTTGCTCACCGTATTCAGGGAAGAGCTGGTGTAGTCATAGGAATACCCGATATTGAAAGTGGAGCTGATATTGATACCCAGCATACCCGCCACACCGTCGTTGAGCCGGTAAGATGCGCCTGCCCATACACGGTCCCGGAACTGCACTTTGGCATTGATATCAAAACCTACCGGCGCAGCTGTAATGAACTTTACCATGATAGAAGGCAACAGGGTCAGATCATCTGTGAGCCACAAACGGTAACCGGTGGTGAAGAACAGATGCGGTATCAGCTTACCACGGTAAACAGAATCGCCTATCACCTTGCCATCATCAAAACCTAAGTTCATGGGTATGATATTCTGCGCAGATGCACCAATGAAATAATCTGCAGAGTATAACCATAAACCAGCGCTCACGTCGGGCTTCCAGCGGTTCAGCAAGGCGCTGCTGCCAGCTATCACCGGATCATTGGGATCCTGCAGCTGCAGCTTACCGGCATCCAGTGTGATAGATTGCATACCAACGGAGATGCCTGCACTTAAACTGGTTCTTGGCGCCAGGCCGATATGATGGGCATAGGTACCGCTGAAAGAGAAACGGTTCAGCGGCCCTGTTTTGTCATTAAGAATAGTGAGCCCTACACCGGGATGTGATGCGGGCGCTTCCCACTGCTTCCAGTATGCCCTGCCGCGCGGGTTCTCCCCTTCTATATCGAAACCGGTAGGCGAAGCCTGCGGGTAATCGTTTTTACGAAGTGGCCCGTGCACCGTCAGGTAAGTGGTTACCGGCGAGCCGTTCAGACCAGCCCACTGATGCCGGTGACTCGCCTTTACATCCCAGTAGTTCTCAATACCTGCAACAGCCGGGTTAATAATGAAAGGGTTCATGATGTACTGCGTATAATGGGGCTGTTGCTGTGCATTGGCAGCATGGGTGCTTATACAGATCAGGGCAAGCGCCAGGCATTTTTTATAACTCATAACCGTTAATTTTAGTGGTTTGAGGTTTGAAGTTTGAAGTTTGAGGTTCATTAGCCGTTACAAGTCTAAAACATGTAATTAGCTTTATTCGAACATTGCTTAAGGACGGATGGTAGCCGCGAACCTGCAACATCCAACGAACCTCAAACTTCAAACCTCAAACTTCAAACTTTAATCTTTTAACACTTTAAACTCCGTTCTCCGGTTCTTTTGTCTTCCTTCCGGGTCATCTGTTCCATCTTCATGCTGGTTAGGCGCAATCGGCTGGCTGGCGCCATATCCTTTGGATTGCAGGCGGGCCGCATCGATACCTTTACTTAAGAGATATTCTACTACACTCTTCGCCCTGGCATCAGAGAGACGCTGGTTGAATTTGTCCGTGCCTTTACTATCGGTATGCGCGCTGATCTCGATCTTTATTTCAGGGTGCTTGTTCAGCATCTCTACCAGGTTGTCCAGCGCAGGGAAAGATTCGGGTTTCAGGGTGGCCTTGTTGAAATCGTAGTACACATTCTCCAGTACTTTGGGTGTTTCCACCGGCGGTACTTCTTTCACTACTTCAGGCGCCGGAGGAGGTGGTGGTGGCACCGGAACGGTCTTATTAAGTGAGAACAGCTCCAGGCAGCAGTCCGCAGAGCGGTCGGAAGCCAGCCAGGCATCCTGCAGGATGTTGTTCGCCGTACCATGACTGGTGAAATAGATATCGTCTTTTACAGAATTGACGGGATAACCAAAGTTCACCGGTGTTTCCCAGCTGTCAAAACCGCCTTTACTATAGAAGAAATCATATCCGCCCATGCCAACACCGCCATTGCTGGAGAATACCAGTACGCCGGATGGGGCATGGAAGAAGGGCGCCTGTTCATCGTAGGTGGTGTTCACGGTGCTACCCAGGTTCCTGCTGTTCATCGGTTTTCCCTGTGGATCCAGTTCAGCATACCAGAGGTCAAAGCCGCCATAACCGCCTTTACGGTCGCTAGCATACAGCAGGTATCTGCCATCAGGCATCACAAAGGGCTGCTGTGCATTAAAGCCGGAAGCATTCACCTGTTCATCCAATGCCACCGGTTCACTCCATGCTTCACCGATCTTCCTGCTCGCATATATAGCAGAGGTCTTCTTTCCATCCAGTATTTTCCAGCGGGTCAGGAACAGGGTATTACCATCCGGCGTAACACTGATCACGCCCTGGTGCTCTTCTTTAGGTTGAGGGATCCTTAGCCGGCTGATGTTGCTGGCGCTGCCACCGTTGACAGCCGCCTGGTATATGCGGTTCAGGTGCACATAGTTCTTGCTGCTGCCGCTGTCCGGACGGGTAGACGTAAAGGCCAGCGTGTTATCGTTCAGCCATACCGGTGCATAGCTGGCGCCGGTAGCATTGATGCCGGAAGCGCCTTTCTGCAGGGAATAGAGATGTAAGTCTTTTTTATTCAGCTGCTCCACGATAAAGCGCAGGTTCTTCACTTCTCTTTCTGCAGCGCTACGCCATTCATCCTGCGTTTCATGAATGCCCAGGAAATAGCTGAAAGCTTTTTCTGCGGCTTCATATTTTTCCAGGGCACGCAATGCGGTGGCATAGTGAAATGCTGCCAGCGGGAATTGTGCTTTATCAAATTCCAGCGCTTCTTCATAATAAGGCGCCGCCTTCTTGTAATTATTTAACAGGCGGTAGCTTTCAGCCAGGTAGTAAATAGCCTGTTGTTCGCTGCTCACCACCGCCACCGGCTTCCTGCTCAGGGTTTGCGCCGTATAGGGATTATAGGCCGCCGGACGAATGATCGTCTTACGGGAGGCCAGGTATTTTTCATAATACTCAGCGGCAGAATTATAGTCTGCTTTTTTATAGTAGTGATCGGCCGCTTTCAGGTAGTCGTAGGTAAACTGCGCCCTGGCAACCATCGCTGCCAGAACAATAGCAGCAGTAAGGAATATCTTTTGCATGATCGTCGTGCTTTTATAATCTTGGACAAACAAATTCCACCTCCGGTGTTTTGCTTTTTTTTCTGCCGATGAATGTGAGTGAGATCTCAAAACTGTTGGAGCCATTTACCATCTTACCCAGGTCAGAAGTATTGATATCATAGCTGGCACCCAGGGTAAGGGTTTTATAAATGAAACCCGCGTAGGCAGAAACAGCGTCTTTCAGGCGATAGTTAGCGCCCAGTAAAAAGTCGGTGTTCATAGCAGCATTCATCTGTGCATAAGCGCCTACCATCTTTTCAGAGGCAGTGCCCTGGCGCATGTACATGACGTTGGGCGTAAGGCTCATCTTGTCTGAAAGCGCCAGCCTTACACCTGCATGGCCGATATAACGCATGGGGAAACGGGCATCGCCCTTGCTGCTGAACTGGTCTTTAGGCCGGGTGAGGTGCGATACAGAAAAGCCACCGAACACATTCGCCAGCTTTCCGGGTTGTGCATCATAATAGAGCACGCCCCCACCCGCATCAAATGACATGGCGGAAGTACGTGTCAGCACATCGGCAGAAGGAGCGCCGGGATTGTAACCGGTAATAGGGTTCCACTGATCTCCGAAGGTAAGCTTGGAAGGATCGAATTTCCGCTGGATAAAGCCCAGCTGCATACCAAAGGACAGCTGGTGTGTTTGCTGCGCGCCAAACTTTACGCCTGTATAAGCAAAGTTGGCATAGCCGGTAGTATAGTTATAACCACCATCTCCCGCGCTCTGGTTCAACAAGCTCGCACCAAAATTGAAGTTCCTGTCTGTTCTGATATCTGCCGCGGCGCCGAAGGTGGAGAAGGGACTGGTCACGTTGCCCCACTGCGTGCGGTAAATGGCAGACAAACGGTAGTCGCCGTCAAATGCGCCTGTTAATGCAGGATTGAGCCATGCAGGGTACACATAATACTGGGAGAAGTGCGGATCGATCTGCGCCCTTGACTCGAAGGCGAAGAGCGTTGTGATGATCAGGAAGAACGATGTTATAAAGATAGTTTTCATCTTGAAAAACAGTTTTATCGTTATCTTAAAATGGTTACATATCCCGTCAGCGGAGGAAATCCGTTCTGGAGTTTAATCACGTAATAGTAGGTGGCCAGCGGCAGCATCCTGCCGTTCCAGGTACCATCCCAGGGGTTGCCATACCCGGTGGAAGAGAATACACGCTGTCCGTAGCGGTTATATACTTCCATGGTGGCGCCGGGATAATCGCCCAGGTTGGGAATGGTCCAGTTATCGTTAATACCGTCTCCGTTGGGAGAAAATGCATTAGGCACATTCACCGGTTTGAGCACCGTCACCGTCAGCGCATCGCTGGCAGTACAGTTACCCTGCCCGGTGGCAGTGAGGGTGTATGTCTGATCATGCTTGGCGATCAGTGCTGGACTTAACAGTGTTGGATTGGTTAAGTCGCCGGCTGGCGTCCAGCGGAAGGTCAGCACAGATGAATCGTTCGCAGTGGGCCTGAACTGTACCAGCGAACCCTGTGTTACGGTAAAGGAAGGACCGGCGTCTATCACAGGCTGCAGGTATACAATTACTTTGTCGCTGAAGATATTGGATACACAACCAACGCTGTTGGTCACAGTCAAGGTTACATCATAATTACCAGGGGCAGTGTAGCGTTTTACCGGGTTACGCGTAGTGGCCGTGCTGCCATCGCCAAAATCCCAGCTCCATTTGGTAATGCTGCTGTTAGGCGATGTACTCGCATCAGTGAACACATTATCCGCTCCCTGGCATAAGGTGTCCGGCTCTACGCTAAAGCTGGCAATGGGTTTATTATAGAACTTATCCAGCACTTTAGCGGTATCGTGCACACAACCAAAAGCAGAAGTGGCTCTCAACTGTACATTGTAAGTACCTGCTGCCGCATAGATATGTGAAGGATTGGGCGTAGTGGCTACTGCAGAGCCATCACCAAAGTTCCAGCGGTAGCTAAGCGATGAATTATCGGCAACTTTGGAAGCATTGGTAAAGACTGCATTCGCTTGCGGCAAACACAAAGCAGCAGGCAGGGTAAAATCCGCCACCGGTTTCGGATGTACGGCCACCGTATGTGTTACGGTATCGCTTATACAGCCGTTATCACTGATAGCCATCAACTTAACAGGGTAGGTATTATGGGTAGTATATGTTTTGGTGAATGCATTGCCATTGGTGTAGGTAGCACTACTGCCATCACCGAAATTCCATTTCCAGCTGCTGATGCTGCCGGAGGCGATCTGCGATTGGTCGGTAATAGCAGCCGCCTGGCCTAAGCATACATCCGGACTTGCAGTAAAGGCTGCAGCAGGCTTAGGATACACAGTAATGTTATTGGATATAGAGTCCTTACAGCCCGCAGTAGTCGTAAATACATACCAGATAGTATGTGTACCTGCACCAGCCTGGGAAGGCAAAAAATTACCCATGGCATCGGTGCCTGGTCCGCGGTAAGTGCCACTGCCTGTTACGCCATTCGTTACACTGCCCTTTGCTACGGATACAGGCACCTTCACATTCTCGCAAACAGGCGTCAAGGCTGCAAATACCAGCTGTGGTTTCAGGTTAAAGGTGGCGGATATGGTGGTATCCTTTGAACAACCGTTAGCCGTTGTTGCTGTGTATTTGATATTGTAGGTACCAAACTTAGTATAAGCATGTGTCGGACTGGCCTGGTTAGATGTATTCGGGTTCGCTGGCGTGGCATTGGCATCGCCGAAGTTCCAGGCATGCGTACTGATCGCCTGCCCGTCTGGCACGGTAGTAGTATTGTTGAACTGCACAATTCCATTCACCGGTAAACAGTTCTGCGGGTAGGTAAAGCCGGGTATGGGCCTGGCGTATACGTTCACTGTTCTGACAGCCGTATCACTGATACAGCGATCGCTCACTTTTACCACATGCTTAATTGTGTAGGTATTATAACCCTTGTAAACGATCGTTTGCTGCCTGGCACTGGTATCTATGCGAATAGTATCGTTGCCGAAGTTCCAGTACCAGGTCTTGATAGGCGCTGATCCGCCGAAGGTAGAATTGTCCGTCAGCGTTACGCTTCCGCCATCACAGATGGCTGTAGCAGAAGCAGTAAAGCCAGCTACCGGTTTGGGATAAATAGTGATCGTTTTGGTAGTATCACCCACACAGCCTTCTTTGGATATGCCCTGCAGCTTTACGCTCTGTGCACCAGCGGGAAAGAGCCGCCATACGTTTTGCCCGCTATCCAGCGCAGGACCGGCAAACTGCCATTTCCAGCGATCTATCAGGAAGCCGTTGGTGCTGCTGGTGTCGCCTTTCAGGTAAACCGTATCCAGCGTACAACCGCTATGCGTCCAGGAGAAGTTGGGTTGCGGTTTACCTTTTACGATCACGGAGAATTTCACTTCCTCCGTATTGGTACAGTTCTCGATACTGGGATGCGTAGAAAGGATCGGTATCTCAAAAGTGTCTATTGTGTTAAAGGTATAGGTTTGTGGTAGCGTGTATTTGTAATAGGTAGCGCCGTCCACAACCACAGTGCCCTTACTTACCGGCGCATTATCCGTCACGTCTGCATTGGGTGTTACCACGTTGCCCAGCTGACTGAGCTTCCACACCATTTTTGTAGGTTGATAGGCAATCAATACCGAGAGCTCTACCGGTGTATTGGTGCAGGTAAAATCGTTGGTAACAGACGCTGAATCCAAAGTATTGTGGATAGCGCCCACTACGTTCAGGTTATTGATCAGGGTACCGGCATTATAACCATAGCTTTCTACACTACCCTCGCCATACGTGACAGCGGTAAAGGCGGAATCGCTCGATACAATACACTGTGCCTGCGCAGCATTCCACCTTTTTATGACCACCGTATAACCGGGCTTGTTATGTGCGTATTTATAGGTCCAGGCATTGGGCAGTCCATCGATCAGCAGGGAATTGAGACCACTGTCGGGCACGATCAATGTAAGATAATTGTAGTTGATGCTTTCTCTTGTGTTGCGGTAAAAACCGATATGCTTAATAGCCTGCGCCACCGGGCTGAGATAGATCATCTCAGGATCACCATCGCCATTGGTGTTATTACAACCACCGGTAGACGACATAAACTGCGCCACCAGCACCGGCTTATCCGATTCAATGAAATTGGTGGCGTTGCTGGTGAATTCATAATAAGCGTTATCTATTATTCCCGTTAACTGCGTGCCATTCCTGTACACTTTTGTTGTCGGGTCTTTCACCAGCACTTTATATATATCCGTACGGAAGCTGCTGGCTGAATTACTGTTAGACAAGGGCGCTGTCAGATACAGTTTACCCCAGGCCTGTGAAGGAAAGATCTGCTGCATGTTGTTGTCTCCGCCACCAGGGCTCCCAGCCGGACAGGAAATATAGGTACGGCTACTACCCGAAAATACCGCTATAGGAGAACAGGTGCCGCTTGCATTACCGATAGACCGGACCTTGGTACCCGTGAGCTCATTACCGTAACCGCCACCCAGGGAAGCGCCGATCAGCTGATACACCTGTCCGCGTTGCAAGGTCTGCGTAAACGGAACACCCGCTACACGGCCATTACGGCTGGGCTTTGAGGGCGTAATCTCAATCACCGTATTATCTTCGCTGGCGATCACATACATCCAGGAGAAACAGTTATCCTGGTAGTACTGCTGGCTATTCAGCGACACATAGGAATATCCCCATGTTTCTATCGGCATCAGCATGGTAGCACCGGATGAAGCGCTGCCATAAATGTGGGCATATGCTACGATCGGCACATCACTGGTGATCTGGATAACCTTGTTCGCGAAGACTCCTTCCCCGCCGGTCCCCCCAAAAGAGGGGGGCGGCGAGTACAAACGGGCATCATAGAATCCCGCTTTGGGAATATTTTCTGTAGCGATCACCGTATTGGCGGGAATGCTGTAGTTGCGTACCCAGGTGGTGCCGTAGATCCTTACAGTTACGTTGGCCGGTTGTTCCGCACTGAGATACAGAACCATTTCCTGGCTGTTGCCCATACCCGGCTCCATGAACTGGTGGTGCCCGTAGGCCACCCAGAACTCTTTACCCCTGTTGGATAAGTTCTGGGCCCCAGACAACATGCTTTGCAACAGCAGGCCCGTTAGCAGGGCGATCGCGCGATATGTGCTGTTCATAATAGCTAATTAGGTTTTACATTACCGGATCAGGTTGATAGCGCCCTTTTTGTCTACTACCGTTCCATCCGTCAACTGCAGCCTGCACACATAGATATACACGCCGGAAGGTTGTTCCTTTCCTTTGTAGATACCATCCCAGCCTCTTGACTGAGTATTGGTCTCGAACACTTTTTCACCCCACTGGTTGAAGATCATGAAGTGCACGCTCTTAATGATATAGCCATACACTTTCAGCACATCATTCAAACCGTCGCCGTTCGGCGAGAAAGCATTGGGGATGAAAACTCCGTCCGGCAAGGTTTTGCCTGTAACCGGGGCTGACAATTTATCTTCACATCCTTTGGCTTTTACGATCAGCGTAACGCTTTGTACAGGTTGCAGACCGGTAACCGTATGTGTGAGGCCTGTTTCACCGGAAGTGGGAATGTTCCAGGTGCTGCCGTCGTCAATAGACACTTCGTAACCTGTTGCATTCGGTACTGCGGCCCATTTGAACCGGATCAGGTTCACGCCTACGGAATCTACTTCAGCTACAGGCGTTACCAGCAGCGGGAAGACAGTCACCACTGCTTTTGTGCGTGCTTCGCCTGCGCAACCTGCTTTCACTGCTTCTACATAGTAAGTGGATGTGTTGGTGATACCAGGTATGGTGAAGCTGCTGCCGCTGCCGATCACCGTGCCGCCGGTAATTGTACTGTACCAGTTGTAGGTTACATCCGGGTCAGGATTTTGTACCTCGAATGTGGCATCAGACCCTGCGCACACCATCAGCGAGTCTTTCACCAGCGATACCTGCGGAGCGGCATTCACGGTTACAGGGATGGTGGTATCTCCGATACAACCTTCTTCTGCAATGATGCTCAGCTTCACATTGTATACGCCTGCTGCATTGAATTTCTTAGCCGGGTTTTGTATGATGGAAGTATCTGTATCTCCGAAATTCCATTTCCACTGGTCTACTCCTACCCCGTTTGCAGTGGTCACTATTCCGTTGAACCGCGCGGTATCGCCGATACAACCGGAGTAAGACACGTCAAAGTCAACCACAGGCGCCGGTATCACCGTTACAGGCAGGATTGTTTCCAGGCTGTTGCCGCAGCTTTCTATATCAGGGTGCGTCATCACAATGGGCACGTAGTAGGTACCCGGCGCAGAGAACACGTAGTTGGAATCTACGGTGAACTCGAAGTATTTCCGGCCGTTCACCTCAACGGAATCAACCGGTACAGGATTGGTCTGAGTTACATCTATATGGGATGCCAGGTTGCTCACTTCGCTGAACTTCCATGTTAGCATGGTAGGCTTCACAGAGATCAGCATAGAGAAGCGGAACGGTGTTTTGGCGCAGGTGTATTTATTGGCCTGGCCACTGCCATTGTAAATGTTATTGAAGGATGGCAGGGCGTTCAGGTTCTTCACCAGCGTACCGGCATTATAGCCATAGCTTTCTGCACTGCCCTCGCCGTAGGTAATGGCGGTAAAGGCAGAATCACTGGTCACAATACATTGTGCCTTGTCTGCATCCCAGCGTTTTACCACTACGGTGTAGCCGGGCATATTGTGATGCTGGTATACAAAATCAAAGGAGTTCGTACCGTCTATGAGCAATGAAGGCACACCGGCAGTAGGAATGATCACGGTGAGATAGTTCACCACGATGCCTTCCTCTGTATTGCGGTATAATCCCATCTTCTTAATACCCTGCTCCAGCGGACTGAGATAGATCATTTCAGGATCGCCATCGCTCAGGGTGTTCGGACAACCGCTATAGGAAGCCATATACTGCGCCACCATTACCGGCTGATCTGCCTCAATACGGTCTGCACTATCGCTTTCAAACTGGTAGTAGCGTTTGTTGATCAGGTTCGTTAAGAGCTTACCATTCCTCGTTACCTTGGTAGCGGTATCTTTTACCAGTACGCGGTAAATATTGGTCATCAAAGAAGATGGATCAACATCGATGGAAGTAGGCGCTGTCAGGTAGCGCTTACCCCATGCCTGTGAAGGGAAGTTCTGCTGGATGAGGTTATCACCATTACCACCGGTGCCGCCGTCGCAATTGATAGATGTACGGCTACTACCGGAGAATACCGCGATCGGGTAACATTTACCAGCGGAGTTCTGTACAGATCTTACCCGGCTGCCGGAGAGGTCAAATCCTGAGCTGGAGCCCTCGCTCAATAAAGCGCCCAGCACCTGGTATACTTCTCCCCTGTTCAGTGTTACTTTGAAAGGCACTTCTGCAGGACGGCCTGCCAATGTGCGCTGACTGGGTATGATCTCTACCTCGGTGTTGTCATACGCGGCTACTACATAGAACCAGGAATAGGTATTGGATGAATAGCTTTGTTTGGTAGAAAGCGTGTAATATTCATAGCCGTAGGTACCTACTGGCAACAACATGGTAGCGCCTGAAGAGGTATTACCATAGATGTGCGCATAGGCTACGATCGGTATATCGCTTTCAATACTGATACCTCTTTCAGAAGCGCCTTCCTGCAGCAGGCGTGCGTCAAACAGGCCGGTCTTCGGTAATTCCTCACTGGTGATCACCGTGTTGGCAGGTATATGGTAACGCTTCGCATAGGAAGTACCATTGATACGCACTGTTACATTCGCAGAATCTTCTGCGCTGAGATACAGCACCATACCTTGCTCATTGTAAGAGCTGTAGTTGGGATCAAAGAACTGGTGATGGCCGTAACCTACCCAGAAGCGGGTGCCCCTGTTGGAGCTGTCTGCCGGCTGCAGGGTAATGGGTGGTGTCACCATATTGCCTTTCAGGCCGGTGTATTTATCCAGGTTAGGCAGGCTGGTATCTGCAATGATGTTTTCTATATCGTCTATCATGCTGCTGTCGTTCACTTTCCATGCGTTGTTCGCGTCTGTTCTGCCCAGCCTGATATCCGTTTGCTTTTTGAAAGCACCCTGCCATGAATCCACGAAATATTGCTGCACAGAGAAGCCGCTGGCAGGCGCGCTGGCGTCTACATCTGTATAGAAGTACATGAACTCTTTGCTCTGATCTACATTGGGCGGTATTACACCGGAGTAGCGCCTTACGCCTACGGTATCAGGTGCGGAGGGCCCCCAGGTGATCTTGGTCACCGTATCAGTACCGAACATAAACGTCTGCGTGATGCCAGGCGCCGGTTGAGCCGGTGTGCCCGGTAATGCAGGCGGCAATACGGTTGGCAGGAATTCATAGGCGCCCATATCAGGTACCCCTGCAATCAGCGTAGTGGGCCTGATGCTGTCTTTAATGTCACGGTCGTTACCAGGCACCTGTACACCACGGCCATGGATCGCCCATACATCCGGTACGTTCACTGCAGGTTCCAGGGTAGAGTCATTCTCAAATGCGGGTTTATATACAATAGAGCTGAGATCCAGGTTGCTGGTATCTCTCCATAATTGCAGGTTGGCATAGCTCTCTGCGGGCGTGCCTCTGCGTACCAGGTTGTCGCCTGTTGTATAGAAGGTATTGTAATCGCTGTTAAGCACATCCGGGTCGTTTGCATACAGGGCATTACCACCTGCCTGGTGAGAGAAGATGTTATTACGCAGCTTCACAAAACCGTCGGGATTGAAGTAAGCCGCCGCATTGTTGGTAGCGGAGGTAGCCGTGCTCAATACGGAGTTATTGTAATAGTTGGTGAACTCATCCTGGTAGCTGTACAAACCATAAGCGGTGCTGCCGGATGTTTTAATGCTGATAACGTTATTCACCACGTCGTTATAGCTGGAATAATAGTTAGCCAAACCATACAGGCTGCCGGTATTGTTGCTGAAGGCTTTGATCCTGTTATTGGCGATCCTGCCAGGCAGCAGCTGTGTAGCATCGCTATAGTACACATAGATACCATACACGGTGCTGGTAGTGTTCCTGATATTTACCGTATTGCCAATTACCTGGTAGGCCGTATCACTGTAACCTGCATAGAGACCGTAGGTGGTAGTGCTGCGCGGAGCGTTTACGTTCAGGGTGTTCCTGCTGATCCTGACGCGGTTGGTGTAGTAAGTATAGATGTTATACTGGTAAGATCCGGTAACGGTGTTGCTGTCTATCACCAGTTTAGGCAACAGGTCATCTGTAGCCGTACCGGATATATTGATACCACTGCTGCCGTTATTAACGGTGTTACCTTTGATCACGTTATTCGCGCCCTTCAGATCATCTGCATAGATACCCACCACACTGGTCGTGCTGCTGGAAGACACCGGCGCATTAATGATATTATTCAGCAGGCTGTCAGCAGCAGCCGTATTGGCCAGTTCCACTACCCTGCCATTGCTGGTGCCGTTTGATTTGATGGTGATCTCTTTATAGGTCACATAGCTGGCACTATCGAGCTTCAGCACATAATTAGCGACGCTGGTATTCGTAAATGCCAGTGTTACAGAAGCAGCATCATGATCGCGGCTCTGGAAGGTGATGCGGCTCGTATCAGAAGCGCCGTATACCCGGTGCATCCTTACCTGCTCTGTATAGGTACCGGGGAACACGTTAAAGGTCACCCATCCTGCAATACCGCATTCCAGGGCGGCCACTGCCTGTGTAAAGGATTGGTAGTTCCTGTTACCTACCGGAGCGGCCGGGTTGATGGTATAGAAGCCAGCAGGCAGCGGGGCGTTCATGTTCACAAATGCGGGCGTTGAGTAGGCCGTATCTGTTCCGCCGCAGATGATCATACAACGGAAATAGTTCTCCATTGTAAGCTCTGTTTTGAATTCTTTCACGTAGCGGGTTTCACTGATCGCTCTCCAGGGACCTGCAGCTGTTTTCCCTGCAAACCACTGGTACACCTGCCCACCGCCTGTTGTATTGCCATTCAGCGTGAGCGCGATATTAGCGCCCAGGCACACATTGGAAGCAGGATTGGCCACTGCTGTACCAGCTACCGGTGGCGCCACGCAGGGCGGTATGCTGATCTCGAATGCGCCGATATCAGGTGTAGTAGTGCTTCTCGTAATGCCTCGTATATCAATGGGCACATTCAGCGGGGTACCGGTATTATCCAGCGGAGAGATCACCGGCGACAGGTTGCCTCCGGCAAGATCTGCGTAGATAGGATCTGTGCTGATGCTGTTCGCATCCTGGAAGGCGGTAGCCTGCCAGGCCTGCAGCGTAGCAATGTCGGCGCCGTAGTAACCAAAATAGCTCTGCGTGCCGCTCACATAGAAGTCGTTGTAGTCAGACGTGATATCGCTATTGGTGTTACCGATATAAAGACCATGCTTACGGCCGGTACCTGTACGTGTAACGGTGCCGATGTTATTGAAGATCCGTATACCAGCCACTTCGCCTTCTACATAGTACGCCCTGGTATAATCCGTTCCTGTATAGGAGGCATCATCCAGGGACACGGTGTTATGATAGTAATAGTTATTATCTGCGTAATAGTTGGTGATACCGTACTGGTAGCTCTTACCATTGATGTGATACACCAGGTTGTTCACGACCAGGTTTTCCTGTCCTTCTTCTGCATTGGCATACTGCACATAGATACCGTAGAAATCATTGGTACTGTTCGGTTCACCGCCAAAGGGATTGGTAATGGTATTGCGGGATACCAGCAGCTTATTGCTTTCATAGTATACACTGATACCGGTCACCGTGTAACTGCTGTTAGCACGGGTAGGACGGCTGATCGTATTTCCCTCTACCACGCCGTTGGCAGAATAGCTGATGCTGATACCCGTTGCATAGAATTCGCGTACATCGTTATTGGTAACACGGTTATTCTTCAGCATCTTGTCGTCATCACCATACAAAGTAATACCATAGTAGCCACCGATGACGGTATTACGGTCAAAAGTATTGCCATCGCACAAGGTAGCGCCAGAGCTGGTCGCACTGTTATCAGAAGCGCTTACAACGATACCTGCATATTCTGTATAGGTTTCCGTAGTGGAAGTAATGATCCGGCATTTGCGGATGGTATTGCTGTCTGCATTGTTGATCAGGTGCACGCCAAATCCATAGTCGCCGCTACCGGTGGCATCTATTACCAGGCTGTCAAAGGTCACATGATCTGTGCGGCGCAGCTTGATCACGGCGCGTTCGTCTGTATCGGTAGAGCTGAACTTAATCGTGTTGCCGTTGCCCCTGAATGTAATGGTATTAACAGCGCTTGCGCCGGGAATGGAATCCAGGATCAGCTGCTCCAGGTAAGGCGTACCGCCTGTCTTCACGTCGAAGATCACGGGGCCGGCAATACCGCATTCCAATGCAGCCTTGGCAGCATTAAAGCTGTTATAGGTCTTAGGCGTTCCCGGGGCTGCATTTTTATCAATGGTATAAGTATCGCCCGGCAGCGCCTGTGTAACCGTTAATTGTACAGGTGCAGAATAAGCCGTGTTACCGCTACAGGTCACCGCTACCCTGTACCAGGAGGTAACAGCGGCAGTAATGATTGTATCCGGGTTGGTTAGCGGGCTGCCCAGGTTAGTGTATGGACCTGCTGCGCTAGCCGACACCTGCCACTGGTAGGTCTGCGTTAAGCCCACCGTATTGCCGGTGAGACTAAAAGGCACCCGCACATTCACACACACCGGGCTAAGGGCCACGGTGGCTGTACCGGGTGTAGGAGGTACGGTACAAGGCGGAGGGGTGAATTCATAAGCGCCGATATCCGGTGTGGTAGCGCTGCGGGCTGCGCCGTTAATATCGATAGGATAACCGGCCGCTATACCGCGGTTATCAATAGAAGCGTTCACCGGGCTGTAATTACCTGTAGACGTTGAAGTAAACATCGGGTTAGATGTCAGAGAAGTAGTATCGTATCCGCCAGTAGCTGTTTGCCAGTTAGACAAAGTAGGCTGGTTGGCAGTATAATAACCGATAAAGGCATTACCTGCATTAGGCGCAATGAACAATACGTTCCTGTCTGAAATAATACTGCTGGTGGTGGTGCCAATGTACAGCGCATGCTTGGGACCAGGACCAGTGCGGGTAATGGCGACAATGTTATTTACGAAAGCCACACCATCCACCTGGCTGGTAGTGATGTTCAGGCCGCGGGTAGCGTAGGAAGCGCTGGTAGTGCTGCCATCCAGCGCAATCGTATTATGGTAATAATACACGTTGTCTGAACTGCTGTTATAGAAAGCATACGCAGCTCCTGCGCCGGTAATATTATAAATGAGGTTATTGGCGACAATATTCTCCAGGCTTACCAATGCATCCACACCGGTGAAATACACCCCGTAAAAATCATTCGTATTGGTGAGCGAACCGCCAAAGGGATCAGTGATCCTGTTGCGGTAGATACTGTCTTTGGTATTCAGCTGGGTAAGATAAACGCCGTAGAAATCATCGACCGTAGTCCGCGTCGGACGGCTGATCGTATTTCCCGTGATCGATGTATTAAAGGTATAGCTCAGGTACAGACCGTAGGTGTAGAAGTCTTTCACCTGGTTGTTCAGGATCTTGTTACTTCCATTTGCAAAATTATCGCTTCCTACCACGGTAATACCATAATAGCCGCCGGTAATATTGTTACCGCTAAAGACGTTGGCATCGCATTTCGCATCACCACTGCTCGTTGCCGAAGTGGCGGAAGAGCTGATCACAATACCCGCAAAGTTGGTGGAGGTAGCAGTAGTATTTATATTAATGGTACAATTATTAACGACGTTGGAATCCGCATCGTTCATCAACTGTACACCGTAACCATATTCTGAAGACGTGGAACCAGTTGCCTCGATCACCAGGCCATTAAAAATGATGTGATGTGCACCGTCCAGTTTAATAGTAGCCCTTTCAGAACCGTTAGTAGCTTTATAAGAGATGGTCTGACCATTACCGTTAAACGTCACCGTATTAGTGGCAGACGCGCCTGGTACGGGCGCCATCACCAGCTGCTCGTTGTAAACGCCGCTTCCGGCTAATACATTGAAGACAACTGCATTACTGATGCCGCACTTAATATAGTTATACGCATCATTGAAGGAGTTAAAGTTGCGGGCCACCACAGGGTCTGTAGGCGCTCCCTTATTGATGGTGAAAACACCGGATACCAATGTGGGAGATGATACCTGCACGCTGGCAGATGGCGCAGCAGCGCCACCGCTGGTACAGGTAACGATACAACGGTAATACGTGCTGGTAGCCTGTGTAGTGGTATAACCGAGCGTAGTGGCGCCCGGTATATTGGTCCAGGTACTATTATTGGGAGATGATTGCCATTGATAGCTTAAACCGGAAGCCACTGTGGCGCCGGTCAGGCTGAGTGAAAAAGTACCGCCCAGGCAAACGCTGCCCATGCTGCTAACAGCGGTACCGCCGTTAGGCGTTCCGGTACAGGGTGGAGCTGCCTGCCAGGTAAAGATAATATTGGGGCGGGTGGATGCAGTACCATTGGTAGTGGCGCCCGTATAGCCACAAAGGCTTCCCTGTCCGTCCGCCGCATAACCGCGGGAGGCATTGAATGGAAGACCGGTGGTCCAGGGCACGGTGGCATTGCCGCTCCAGTCGTCGCCGCCGTTGCACACCTCTACTATAATATTGTCCGTACCATTCCAGAAAAAAGATCCTCCGGCAAACGGGAACGCGTTGATACCCATTACAGGCGTGTAATCTATGGGGCCGTAGCGCGCTGCGCCGGTATTCTCCCAGCCGGTAGTGGTAAGGCTGTTCAGGGAAGTAGTAGCCATCTTGATGGAATATTGTTCAATTACTTCCATGCTGTTCAGAGCTACTACATTGAACTTTACAGCACTGATCATGCCGGGGCCCATGCCTGCGGCAGTCAGCTCAGATGCTCTGAATAGATATTGGGCGCGGCTGCCTTCCCAATAGTCCTGTAATGGAGCGGGAAACGAACTGTTCCCGTTACCGGTGGTGCCTGTGCCGATGCTGATATCTGTCTGCGCCAGCGCGCTGGAAGCCAGCAACAGGAGCATCAGGCCGGGGATGAGGGTTTTTCTGAATAGTACAGTAAAAATATTTCGCATAACAGTACTTTTTTCAATCATTGATATAGCTTTATATAGATCACTTGAACCAGGTTATCCAGGTTTTACCATCCCTGGCGCTGACCATGTCCCAGGCCAGCGGTGCTATCTGTACCAGGTAGTAGCCTGCTGCATCGGTCAGCTGTAACCGTGTTCTTGTAATAGGGGTTTGATCTGCAGGAAATTCTCCGAGGTAACCGTAATAGGAAAAATTCACTCTTCCATCGGCGCTGAATGCGGGTTCCCTGAAAGCAGGGCCGTATCTCAACGCAGCCTCATTATCCTCTACTGTTACAAAGCCCAGGAGCTCATAAGGGCTGCCGTCATACTGAGGCCAGAAGCCCATGAAATAATAACCAGGGAGATCGCTGACACCAAATGCATCATCTACGCCGTTGGAATGAAAGCCGGCGGGGCCTATCCAATAAGTAAGGCCTTTGCCTTGTTCCCACCAGCGCCGGGGACCTTCTATCTCAGGCGCCAGCGGTTTGGTGAAGCCGGTGATGGTAACGTTCTCTCCATTTGCAGTGCCTTTTATTACCTGGCTGCCCGCGTCCCAGCTAATGTTCTCAATGCCGGCGATGGTCTGCTGGCCATCTGTCATGGCAGGCGCAAATGCCACTCCTTTGGGCGTGTAATAAAATCCTGTCACAAACTCATGCCTTACACCGCTCTCATCCAGCCATATGAACATGATGAAATGGCCGGGCTTGTTGATAATAATATCATATTGCTTACCGCCGGCCGTTAGCCTTTTCCAGTAAGTGATGAAGTCCGTGATATGATCAAACTCCCGGTTACGCTGCAGGCTTATGTAATCAGCCTGTTCCTGCTGGGTAGCCTTTACGAGATAAGCTTCGCATTTATTGAACCTGCCGGTCAGCTTGATGGTATCGCCGGATATGCTGTCCAGCGAAAATTCGAAGTCAGAACTGAGGCCGGAGCCGTAAGCGCCGCCATTCACGCCCGCATCCGGATCGGATAACAAATGCACATAAGAATAAGTATCGAACAATAAACAGGGCTGCTGCAATGCTTTTAGGCGATAGCTGCTCTCCTTCAGGGTGGTAGCGGTACTTGCATCAAAATCAGAGAACATGGTCACCCTGTTGGCGTCATTGAACTTGAAATAGAATCCGAACACGCTGCGGGGGATTCCCTTGGGGAAGATCAGCCCTTTCCAGCCGTAAGGCGCCTTCACGAGCTCCTGTTGGTATTTGTTTAAGGTGGCAGTGATCCTCGCATCCGGCGATTGGTCAAAGACCGGGTCATCCTCTTTTTTACAAGCGGTGAAAACGGTGATGATAAGGACCAGGCATAATAAATATTTTCTCATAGTGTTGGTTTATGTTGTATGACGTGTGCCGCACGTTTGTACTCAATACAGCAGTTGATCTATTGTTTTACGGGTTTTAGCCTGCAGGCTGTAGAAATCTATTTTCCAGACCGTTTTAAAGTAGTCCACTACCATGGTCTCCTTCCTCCGCAGGCGTGCTTTGGCGTCTGCCTGGCTCATGCCGTTGATACTGGTGCCCGGGGGAATGCTGTTCACGATCTTATCAAAACCACCCTTGCCTTCTACCAGCATCATAGAGATCATCTCCACAAAATCCTCATCGTAGGCAGACATGGCGTAAGCAGTGACAAAGCCGTCCTGCCTGGCCGCAGCATCGGAGATATTATTCCAGTTACCGGTGTAATAACCCGTGCTGATCTGCTTAAACTCCTGGGGGTACATAATTGTCTGATGCAGGATATGCCCGAACTCATGTTCTATTACATGGAATAGCTGTTTTACATTGGAAGAATCGGAAGGCACATAACCCGGCATATCCTTCGTGCGGAAATCATTCAACAGGTAGAGCACTACCTTGCGGCCACCTTCTGCTGTACCCAGTGTAATGGTGCCGTTCTCATTCCAGCTGGCGCTGCCAGACAGGATAAAGAACTTGGGGCTGTATTTTTTAAAGAAGGTTAGTCCTGCCTCTTCGATGTAGTTGTTGATCCACACCTTTTTGATAGCAGACATCACCGGTATAACCTTTTCTTCTTTAGGAGGCACCAATACTTTATTAAGCTCAAATTCAAACTGGTCCCATTTATATTTCACTGCGATATTAAAAGGCATAGTCAGCGTATCATACAGCCAGCGGTCCAGGGGGCCTGGCGCCCAGGTATCGCCACCCAGTCCGGGAATGTCTTCTATCTCACCCAGGTCATCTTCTTTGGAGCAGGCCGCCAGCAGTGCCAGTGATAAGCAGAACAAAAGCGTTTTTATAGTCTTCATACTTGGTTATTTTATTTTGCGCCGGGCAAATGATATTTATCTTGGGTTTAATGCGATACCGGAAGTGGTGGCCGATTGCGGGATCTGTAACACCCTGCGTTTATCATCGGCAGTCAGCACGTACACCTGGCCGGTCCTTGTGCCGTGGGTAATCTTTACCTTGTAGCGTTGCAGATCAAACCAGCGCATACCTTCCTGCACAAACTCAGCGCGTTTGAAATCAAGTATCGTGGCGATCAATCCTGCCTGTATATCATTGGTACCGTAATAAGACCGGATCTTGCCACTGGTAACCGCATGCTGGGATGCATCGTAGTTGCTGATCCTTTTGCTGGCAAAGAGGTTAAGATCCTGTAACACCGCGGCGGTGTTACCCAGGTAGGCATTGGCCTCTGCCCGGCTAAACAGCACCTCTTCCGTAGTGAACAAGGGGACCATCACATAAGGATCACCGATGGTGGCGTTTACAGATGCCTTTACAAAGTATTCTGTAAGCTTGGGCACGAAATAATCCTGGTTGCCGTAATAGTATACAGGATACGCCCATTTACCACCTGTTACGTTATAGGCAAGTATGGCCGACTGCCGCGCGTAGTCCATACCATAACGGTAACGGGAACCATTCCTTCCATAGAGGGAAGCAGTTTCCGCCAGCAGCAGGTTCGCATTTTCAGTAGCGTTGGCGTAGGTATTCCAGATCTGTGCCGGCGACATATTAGCATAGGTCGTGTTCCAGGGCCGCATGTTGGCCGCCAGGTCATTATTGCCAAACACCTGGTTGGCATATTCCAGCACCTTGGCATAATCCTTTTTGAAAAGGTAGTAACGGGTAGCAAAAGCATAAGCAGCGGCCCTGTTAAAGTGATAACGTGGAACTGCATAAATGTCATCACTGATCAATGGCAAGCCTTCCAAGAGATCTTTTTCCACCATATCATAAACATAGGCCACTGTCTTACGCTCGTATTGTTTGATCACCACCGTTTCCGGCTCCGTTACATAAGGTATACCGGGGTCTGAAGCGGCAGTGGCGGGATCATAAAATTTGGAGAAGAAGCTCACCAGCATGAAGTGGGCATAGGCCCTTGCCACCAGCGCCTCTCCGCGCTGACGGCTGTAGGCCTGCGTATTACCGGCCTTATCGCAGGCCTGCAATGCATGGTTAGCGGCAGAGATGGCATTATAACAGGCATGCCAATACGCTTCCGGTGAGTCTTCCTTATCGTTCTGCACATCATTGAATAGAAAGGGGTCCTGGTTCACCCGTTCTATCACACCTGTGCCCTTATCGGTCACATTATCCGTCATCGCTTCGCAGAAGGTGATGTAGTTGGATTTAGGATAAGCAGTTCCCAGTAAGCGGGAAACCTTTTCCGGTGTGCTGAGATCTGTCCAGGTGCTGTCTGGCACCTGGTCCAGGTATTTGTTGCAACCGGCCAATATCATCGTTCCTAAAAACACAGAGAAGATTATGATACGTTGTTTTATCATACTGTCTTTTTTAAATACCTACTTTTAATGAGAGCGTGAATTGTTTCTGGATAGGCTGTGCAACACCGCCCGAATTGAAGAACTCCGGGTCCTGTCCCTTTAATTTCTTGTCTGCATAGATCAGCCAGGGGTTAATAGCTGCCGCGGTAACCGACATCGTGCTCAGGCCTGCCCGCTTGATGAGCGCCGGCGGCATCTGGTAAGTGAGCGATACGGTTTTTAAGCGGATAAAGTCCCCCTTTGCCACCCTTTCTGTTGAAAAGTTGTAATTGTTATAAGGATAGGCGCCGCCAAACAGGATCTGTTCAAAGGCATCCACAATGGAAGGCACCTTTGTCAGCTTCTCTTCGCCCGGCATCATCCAGCGGTCATAGAACTCTTTAGGCATGGCGTCCAGGTCAGAGTAATCTGTTTTGAAAGCCGGGTACAAACGGATCTTGTTGCCCCACTGGTAAGTGAAGAACACATTCAATGAAAATGCCTTGTAGTTAAAGGTGTTGGAGAAACCGCCTGTTACGGGCGGGTCTACCGGTCCTTCATATACCAGGTGCGCGGTCTGATTATCCTGCAGGTATACATCAGACTTATTGTTTCCATTCTGGTCTACAAACAGGGGAAGACCGGTGCGGCCATCGAGACCTTTATACTGGATAGAGAAGAGGCCCCGTACGGGGTATCCTTGTTTGTTACCACCTTCTGCCACCACCAGGTCAAATATGGATGGGATGTTCTTGGCATTGGTGATCTTGTTGGTGTTATAACCGAAGGTAAGGTTGCTTCTCCAGCCCCAGTCCTTCCGTCGTATGATCTGACCGCCGATCATTACTTCCACGCCTTTGGATTGCATATCGGCATAGTTGGCGGCTTTATAGATCTCACCGCCGATGCCGGAAGTCTTGATAATGCTGATCAGGTCAAAGCTCTTGCGGGTGTAGAGGTCCATGTTGAGAGTCAGCCTTCTGTCAAAGAAGCCTGCATCTATACCCAGGTTGGTAGTATATAATTTTTCCCATGTGAGATCCTCATTCTGCAAATGGGCCAGTTTAATAACCGACTCCACTTCATTGAGATGAGGACGATTGGTGTTGATGGTTTGATACACAATGTTGGAGTTGGTGGCAGGCCCCATACTGGCCGTTAGTCCGTAACTGGCCCTCAGCGTCAGGTAGTCAACCACGTTTACCCGTTGCATAAAAGGCGCTCTGTCCACATTCCAGGAACCTGCCACGCTCCATGTAGGCAACCACCGGGCCTTGCGGGACTGCCCTAACCGATTAGAGCCGTCATAACGGGCCGTACCGGTCAGATTATACTTACTATCGTAAGCATAGGTGGAGGTTGCGTAAAAAGCGGCAAAGCGATCGTAATCTTTGCTCATGCCGTAGTAAGGAAAATTGCCTTCGATGGTTTGTTTAAGGATACGGTAATCAATAAAGGGTACGCCGCCATTTTCATACTGGTATCCATACCCTGTATTGGAAGCTGCCTGGCGGTCGGCGTATTTCACCTGCTGACCTACCAGTAGGTTCAGGTTATGCTTCCCGCGAAAAGTGTTGGTATAGGTAAGGCTGTTGCGGAAGTCATAGTTCACCAATTGGTCTTCTGAGCGGTTGTAGAATCCGCCGTAGGGCAATACCACAATAGGCTGCCCGTCGGGATTATTCGGATCCCTGTAAAGGAATTTATTATTCTCTGCAATAGTAGCGTTGCCGTTTGCACGATAAGCATTCGCCATATTGGCGTTCTCCGTGATCTGGTGCTCGCGGGAAGATTTCACATAACGCAGGGCGCCTACAAACTCGTAACGCAGGTGGTCGGTGAGCTTAAAGGAGAGATCTCCCTGCAGGCGCAGGTCGATCATATTCAGGTTCAGGTAATTGTTCTGCAGTTCATTGATGATGTTGAAGGGCGCAAAATTTCTTCTGAAGTATTCAAGGTTACCATTCTCGTCAAAAGCTGTTAAAGTGCGGCTGGTATTGAGCGAATAGCTGAATGGATTGATATCGAAATCACGGTCATACTTACCTTCCACGGGGTTGCTGGTACGTGTTAAAGCGCCCGGCGCCCTTTGCTGCCTTACAGATCCCAATGTAGAAAAACCGGTAGAGAGCCGGTCAGAGAATTTATAATTATTGCGATAATTAACGGTGTACCGGTTCACCTTATCGCCTATCGTCCAGCCGTTATCACCATAATAGCTGGTGGAGAAATAAGATTGCGATCTTTCAGTTCCGGTGGAGATGCTTAAAGAATGCTCCTGGATAAAATTGTTACGAAAAAGAATATCAAACCAGTCAGTGTTGGCTCTGGCATAACGCATCAGGAACTCCTTCCTGGCGGCAGGCGTGTTTTCCAGTGGAAAATTGCCATTATCGTCTCCGTTCAGGCGCTCGTACATTTTGCCGTATACGCCTATATCTCCGCGGGAAAGGATGTCGGAGGTAAGGATGCCTTTACGCTCCAGTTCTCCCAGTACAGACATCTGCTGGGCGGAGTTCATAATGTTGTAATTGCTGTATGAAGGTTTTAGCTGGGTGCTGAAGTTACCGGTGTAGGTTACAACTGCCTTGCCTACACGTCCCTTTTTTGTAGTGATCACCACTACCCCGTTCATCGCGCGGGCGCCATATAATGCAGTAGCGGCGGCATCCTTCAGGATGTCGAAGCTTTCAATATCGTTGGAGTTAAGACCTGCCACCGCAGAACCCAGCAAGGTGGTAGGATCACCGCTGGACAACTGATCATTGGATATGTTCACCACATCTTCGAGTACTACACCATCTACCACCCATAAAGGTTTGTTATCACCGTTAATGGAAGTAGCACCGCGGATACGCACTTTAGGAGCGGTACCAAAAGTGCCGGAAACGTTTTGTATCGCCACACCGGCCACACGTCCTTCCAGCATGCGGCTGACATCAGCCACCCCTTCTATTTTGGCGTCTTCCATCTTCAGGCGGGTAGCGGCGCCGGAGAATTTGTTCTTATCGATATTCTGGAAACCGGTCACCACCACTTCCTGTAAACTTGTGGGCTTCTCTCTCAGCTGTACCGCCAGCAGGCCTCCTTTAAAAGTGCTGAGGTTCACTTCCTCCATCCGGTAGCCCGTACCACTGAACACCAGTACGGCGTCGCTGCTGATACGCTTCAGCTCAAACTCCCCTTTCTCATTGGTGATAGCGCCGCGTGCAACTCCTTTCACACCAACGGTGATGCCGGGTAAGGGCTCTCTCTTTTCAGAAGTAACGACTCCCTTTACATCGATAATGCCTTTTTGCTGTGGTATGATCACCGGTTCGATGCTGAGCGCCTCTGCAGTGCGTGCGGCTTTCTTCTCCACCTTACGGATAACAATACGGTCATATACCAGTGAGTAAGAAAGGGAATAGGGCGTGAGCAGCTTATCAAGCAGTGCGCCTACTTTTTCATCATGCGCATGAACGGTCACTTTGTTAATGTCCAGTGCTTCGTTATTTACATACACAAATGATATATCCGCCAGGTCGCCTATTCTCTCCAATGCATCTTTCAGCAGCACGTCCTTCAGTTCGACGGTGATCTTTTTGTCGAGCGCGTTCTGTGTGCTCATACCTGCGGCCTCCGGGCTTTTCATCGTGCTTAGTAAGAGCATCAGCACCAGTGTTGATAGTTTTAAAAAAAGCCTCTTTTTAATGCGCATCATTTAATTAGCGTTAAGTACAAGGTATAGGGCAATAGGGTGCCATTAGCATCCTGCATGTGTTTTACGGGATGCCTTGTACAGTTAAGGAAATAGAGTGCCGGCCCTGTTCTTTGGCAGGAACAGGCAATAGTTCAGCAGCTGTTATACAGCGCGGTGATTTTTACATGGGATAAACCTGTAAATGATTGACTAACCGGTTGGCGGTAATTGGTAACTTTCCATCATTTGATTCAGTTTGGTTGACTCTTAATTTGTTGTATTACTTTATTATGCACAATGCTACTTAGTACAGGGGCATAGGAGCCCGTTCCGGTCGTTTTCCGACACCAGAAACACCAATAGATTCTCTGCAAATGCTATGTTTGCTGGATTAACCTTACCCTCCTTGTAACTGAAAGGCTACTTTGGCTGGGTCAAATAGGGACTGTTCATAATAGCGATTGAACTTTTGGTTTTCTACTAGGTTTTAGTTTAGATTACTTACTGACAGCTACCTCCGGTGATGCGATAGCTGTTGGTACTGCTGTCCTTATGAATATTCGCATTTAAAGATATTGCAATGAGCGTAAGCGCTTTGTCCAGGTCATCATCTGTGTCAAAATCTCCATTAAAGGCGCAGGACCTGATCCTCTTCTCCGTCTCGATCGTGATGTTATAATACCGCTCCAGGTCGTTCACTACTTTTTCAAGCGGCACTCCTTTGTACATAAACCTGCCATTACGTTTCTGTGCATAGAAGCGCGCATCATCAGCAGCGTCCTTCATCTCCAGCTGGTCTGTCATCTTATTATATACGGCGCTTTTATTGGCGGTTACGATCATCGCCTGCGCATTGCTGTCAGCTTCGCCTTTTGCGAGCACCTGTACCCGGCCTGTTACCACCACCACTCTTGCCTCTTTTGCATTACGGGCCTCTATATTAAAGGAAGTAGCCAGTACAGTGGTATTGATCAGTGACGAATGAATCACAAAAGGCTGTTTTTCATTATGGGCCACTTCAAAAAACGCTTCACCGCTCAGGTTCACTTCCCTTTTTTCCTTGTTAAACTGTTCCGGATACTCGAGCTTAGAGCCCGGCTCCAGGGATACCAGCGATCCGTCAGGCAGCGTGATCACTTTACGCTCCCTGGTGGTGCTCACCACCTGTTGGGGAGGCGCCTGCCTGCTAAAACGGTAGTATCCTATTCCTACGGCCAGCAAGATGGCTGCCGCAGCTGCCATCCGTAAGCTGTATACCCGTATCTTCCTTCCGCCGGAAACGGTGGGAACAGGTATATCCTTATGAATTCTCTTTAAGAGCTTCTCTGACAGTTTCCTGTCCAGGGTATGCTTGACAGATAATAGGTCTGCATCAAATTCCTCCGCTGCTATTTCCTCCAGCTCCGAAAGATCATTCCCATCCAGATATTGCAGCATCCATTCCCTTTCAGCAATCGTCCACTCCTCGGTATGTAATAAATGCCTGAGATATTCCTTCCTATTGTGCACGCTGTTCGGTTGTTTAAATTAAATACAATGAGGTGATAAAAAAGGGTGGGTGTATTCCCCAAAAAAAATCACATATATTTAACAGTAATATACATCGTGAAGCAAGTTATGCATTTTCCGCCTTATAGGTCGTTATGGAGGAACAGCAGGAAAAGCACTATAAACTTATGCTCCGCATTCTTCTGGATGTAATCATTGAGCTTCACCATGGCGGCAGAAAGGTGTTCTTTCACAGTGTTACGGGAAATATTAAGCTCGCTGGCTACTTCATCATAGGTTTTGCCTTCCAGCTTACAACGGGTAACAATCTTGCGCCTTTGCGGGGATAATTCAGCAATGGCCTTTTCCAGCAGGTGGTACTGTCCTTCCTGCATGGTCTTATAATCCAGCGACAGTTCATCTCCCAACTCCTGCGCCAATAGCTTCTTATGCAGGTTTTGTTCGCGCAGCTTCTTCCGGGTATAGTTCACAGACAGGTTAAAACTGATCACAAACAACCAGCCAGCCACAGATTGAGAGGCTTTGATCTCCTGTCTCTTTTCCCAAAGCTTTATAAATACCTCCTGTAAGATATCTTCGGCTACCGTTGCTTCCTTCACAAATTTGAGGATATTGCGGTAAACTACTTCGTGATACTTCCAGTATAGGGTATCAAAGGCGGTTACATCATTTTTATGCAACCTTTCTACTAATACAGCATCTAGTGTGTTCATGTTGGCATTTGGTTGTAAAAGCAGTCCCGCTTCCCCCAAAGCAAAAGTTCCCTTTTTTTGAACTATAAAATACTGACATTTCTTATGACTTTATAACAAAAATTTAAATTAAAATATTTGCAAATGTGCTTTACGTTGATAAGTACACTCTTTTATTTGCCTTATAACACTAAAGTTGGTATCGGTGGCAATACGCTCAAACCTGTAAATGACCGCTTTCCCCTATTCCTTTCCATTTAATTTGCCTATTTTTTATTTTGACCGGTAAACCGATAATATCAAATCATGAAGCTCAGACGAACCCTGTTACTATGGATCTTGTTGCTGGCGCATACCATACTGCATGCCCAGACGCCCTATGTTTTCACCAAAGGCCTGATCAGCGGGCCATGTCATCAATATGGCAGACAGGCCCTCTTCACCGATCAGCTGGCCTGGATGCTGAATGCCCGTCAGCTGCCAACACCAGTGGAAGGCGCCAAGGCGCCCGCTAATGAAAAAGACACCAGCGCCTGGCAAGCTATCAGCGCAGACAGCGCAGGCATGTTCAAAGGACGGGCCATCAATAACGGGTACCTCTATCTTACTTATGAATCAGCCAGCGCGCAAACAGCGGTATTGAATATCACCGGTCACCAGATGGTGTATGTGAACGGCGTACCGCACGCGGGAGATATATACCGTTACGGCTGGATGTATTTCCCTATACAGCTTAAAAAAGGCCTGAACGAATTCTTTGTGCGTACGGCCAGAAGCTGGGGCAGACAAGGTATACAGGCGCAGCTGATCTTTCCTCAGCAGGCCGTGTACATCAGTAAGGCTGATTCTACCATGCCCTTTATAGTTACAGGTCAGCAAAATGACGCACTCTGGGGCGCGGTAGTGATCGTTAACACTACTACCAGGCCATTGAAGGGATTGCAGTTAAAAGCTACTGTTGCAGGCAAGGAGATCACAACGGCGGTGCCTGACATTGCGCCTATGACCACCCGCAAAGCAGGTTTCCGTATGAACGCCGGCAACATCCGCCAGAAAGGGGATGCCAACTGCAAGCTGTCGCTCATCAACGGCAAACAATCCCTCGATGAAAAGACATTGGCGCTGCAGGTGGTGAGCCCCGGCGATCATTACAGCAGCACCTTTGTAAGTAATATAGACGGCAGCGTACAGTATTACAGTGTGTCTCCTCAGGTGCCTGCAGCGGCTGATACTGCGAAGGCTCCTGCCCTTTTCCTGTCTGTACATGGCGCTGAAGTGCAGGCTATCAACCAGGCCCGCGCTTATGAACAGAAAGACTGGGGCGTGCTGGTAGCGCCTACCAACCGCAGGCCAAGAGGCTTTAACTGGGAAGACTGGGGCAGGCTGGATGCTTTGGAGGTGCTGGCGATCGCTAAAAAAACTTTTTCACCAGACCCTGAACGCATCTATCTTACGGGCCACTCCATGGGTGGACATGGCAGCTGGTACCTGGGCGCCACCTACCCGGGTAAATGGGCCGCCATCGCTCCATGCTCCGGCTATCCTACCTTAATGGGTTACGGATCAGCAGACGGCCTGATCCCCGATTCGCCGCGTAACAATACAGAGAAAGTATTGCTCAGGGCCAGCAACCCAAGCAATGTATTGAAGCTGGCCACCAACTATAAAGCAGCCGGTGTGTATATACTGCATGGTGATAGCGACAAGGTAGTGTCTGTAAACTATGCCCGGCAGATGAAACAGGTGCTGGCAGGCTTTCATCCCGATTACAGCTATTATGAATACCCCGGCGGAGAGCATTGGTATGGCAATCAGTGCGTGGACTGGGCGCCCTTGTTTAACTATTTCAAGTGGCATACCATCACACCAGACAGCACTTACAATGATATCGACTTCACCACCGCTAACCCGGCTATCTCTTCAGGCCTTCGCTGGGCGCATATATTACAGCAACAGCAATCACTGGAGTTCAGCCGTATACAGCTGAGCAGAAGCGCCGACAGGCAAACCATCAGCGGCACTACCACCAACGTACAAACGCTCGCATTAGTACTGTCTGACATGGCGCCCGGCACTACCGTCAATATACAGCTTGACGGAGGAACGCCCATCGCCTTTACCAAACAAAACGCCGATACCATCTACCTGCACAAAGCATCCGCATGGACCACCGGTACATTACCGCCTGCCAACGAAAAAGGCACACAACGCAACGGTACGCTGAAAGAAGCTTTCAACAACAGGATGGTATTTGTGTATGGTACAACAGGAACAAAAGAAGAGAATGAATGGGCCTATAACAAAGCCCGCTATGATGCGGAAACATGGTATTACAGGGGCAACGGCGCAGTAGACCTGGTTGCAGATAAAGATTTCAATGCAGCCGCCTATCCCGACAGAGGCGTTATTCTATACGGACACGCAGGCAGCAATAAAGCATGGAGCGCTTTACTGCAGCATTGTCCCATCCAGGTAACAAGAGGAAAGCTGCAGGCAGGCAATAAACAATTTAACGGCGATGACCTGGCCGCTTATTTCGTTTGGCCCAGGGAAGACAGCAAAACCGCTTCAATAGCAGTGATCAGCGGCACAGGCTTAACGGGCCTCCGTGCAGCAGAAGCCAATCAATACTTTGCAGGCGGCAGCGGCTTCCCGGATTATATGATCTTCACCGCTGAGCTGCTCAAAGGAGATATCAACGCGGTAAAGACAGCAGGGTTTTATGATAATAAGTGGCAGATGGAATAAAGAACAGCATTTAGCTATTAGCGGTTAGTAATTGCAGCTGGCAGCTAATAGCTAAATGCCAGTAGCTACTGATACAGTCTCACCTTCCCTATCATCACCTTTCCTTCCGGCGTTATCACACTTACTATATACACACCGTCTGTGTACTGGCCAGATAAACGGAAACGCTGGCCTTCCAGCAGTTCACGCTGTAATTCCCGGCCCTTGATATCACGAATGGTAAGACGGCTGCCGGCCCATTGTTCATTACCCTCCAGCAACAGCTCTCCTGTTGATGTATTGGATGATAACTGCAGCTTAACTGCTTTTGGGGGCACTGTTACAAATCCCGATTCATCTCCTACTGCCTGATGGCGCTGGCAAGGACTTACCGTTACGGTAATGGAATCGCGGATCCTGTCGTCCGCAAATAATTCGGAAACAACATAATACACGGAAGTAAAGCCCGGACTAACGGTGTACTGGCTGCCAACATGCAACAGGTTGCCGCCTGAAGGAGCGTCATACCACAGGGTTTCCGGGAAAGGTGTACTGGTAGTAGCAGTGAGGGTAGCGCTATCGCCCTGGCAGATGCTTACCTGCTCATAAAGGATGCTAAGCCTGGAATTACCCGTCCATTGTGCATAGGTTTTTGAAAAGGCTTGAGGGCCCTGGGCCACTACAACTAAAGGGCAAAACATGGACAGTAACAATACGGCATAGTTGTGCACACTGCTGCGATTAAGTGGGATTTTCCTGAACATAGTTTAAAAACAGGTTTTAACGGGGTTTGCTAAAATGATCTTGCTGTATCAGATATTCCGGCCTTGGTGTCGTTCGTATCTAAAGTTATTTTGACTAATGCTAATGACGGTTCTACACTGTATAACGGAAACGGAAGACGAAGGTACGGATATTTATAATCTGGCCAACTACATATTGATGGGGTAGCCGATAACGATGTTTTTTCAAAACAAAAAATAAAAATTACCGCGAATGCATTTTATCTTAGTAAGGTAGTTAACCATGGAAAACTTTCAATAACCCTATTTTATTGTTTAAACCTTAAACCCGATTTTAAATTCCACAGACACCAAGAACGAGCCAATTATCCATGTGCTGATGCACACATTATCAATTGTTATTTAAAACCCGTAACCATGTCAGTGACCCACGTCCATTTCACGAAGGGAAAAGGCATACGCCTTTATACGCCCGAAAACGAAGAATACCTGGATGCCGTTTCAGGTACTTTTAATCTCTCCCTGGGCTACAGCCATCCTGAAATTGTCCAGATTCTCAAAGCACAGGTAGAAGACCTGGTGCATGTATCTTCCTCATTTACAGCAGATCTTGCAGAACGCGTACTGCAGGATATACTGGCCTATGCCCCTGAGCATATTACAGACGGCTGGATGAGAGATATCATAGGGTCCACGGCCAACGAAGGCGCTGTAAAAATTGCGAACAAGTACAACGGAAAGAACGAGGTGATCAGCCTGTCCCTCTCCCATCACGGGCAAACACTGTTCACCACGCAGATCTCCGGCAATGCTTTCAGGAGGAAGTCTTTCTCCCACACCATCTCGTCAGCAAATGCTGTTGTCCCTGCGCCCTATTGTTACCGCTGCCCTTACCATGCCAAATATCCCGGCTGTGGTTATCTCTGCACGGAAGCCATTTATGACCATGTGCAATACGGCAGCTCCGGCAACGTTTCCTGTATCATTATCGAGCCCATTCTCGGCAACGGAGGGAATATCATCCCACCGGAAGGTTACTTCGAAAGGCTCCGCAAGATCTGCGATGAGCTGAACATCGTGCTGATTGCCGACGAAGTGCAGACGGGCATTGGCAGAACCGGCTACATGTTTGCCAGCGAGCACTTTGACATCAAACCGGATATTATCACCCTCGCCAAAGGACTAGGCGGCATTGGCATACCTGCGGCAGCTATCCTGTACCGCTCGGAATTTGCTGTGCTTGAAAAGTTTGAGCACTCCTATACTTCGGGTGGTAACCTGCTGACCCTGCGCGCTGCGCAGAAAACCATGGAAGTAGTATCCAGGGAAGGCTTCCTCGAAAATGTAAGAGTGAACGGCCGTTTCCTGGGTGGTTTGTTGCACAGGCTCAAAGAAGACTACGGTCACGTGATCGGCGATGTACGCGGCACAGGATATATGTGGGGCCTTGAGATAGTAGACAAAGACGGCAACCCGGATGTTGCGCTCACCAATAAGATCATTGATACCGCACTGGCGGATCATAAACTGATCCTGAGAGGCTCCCGTTACGGATTTGGCAACGTAGTAAAAGTAAGGCCTGCATTAACCGCCACACAAAGCGATGTGGAAGAGATCTATTACCGGCTGAATAAATTATTCCTCCAGTTGTAAAGCACATTCCCTCAACAAAAAACCACGCGACAATGAAAGCTATTGTTTATAAGGGGCCCTGGAATATCAGGGTCGAAGAAAAAGAAGAACCCGTTATTACCCAGGCAGAAGAAGTGATCGTAGAGATCCACAGCACCGGCATCTGTGGTACAGACCTGAGCATTGTTTCCGGCGAATACTCCGCCAGGCAGCAGGTGATCATCGGTCATGAATCTGCGGGCGTCGTAGTGGCCAAAGGCAGCGCCGTCGATAATTTTAATGTAGGCGACCGTGTAATTATCGATCCTACCTATTACTGCGGCTATTGTGAGAACTGCCGCAGGGGACTGCGCAACCATTGCTATATGAAAGCCAGCACGGAAGCGGGTGTTTCAATAGATGGCACCTTCACCAGATACTATAAGACCACACGGAATTTCATTTATGCCTTGCATGATGAGGTGCCTTTTGAGGAAGGCGCGCTCTCAGAACCACTCAGCTGTGTGCTGACGGCCATAAAGAAACTGGAAGTAACGCCCTTCCTGCGAACCGCCGTGCTGGGCGGCGGCCCTATCGGACTGCTGTTTTGTTTGGCGCTCAGGCAACATGGCATCCAGGAAGGCGTCATCTATGAATCATCTCCCAACAGGATCAGCCTGATCGAAAAAAGCAATGTATTATCCAGGCAATGGCAGCTACAGCCGTCCTTCATCCCGCAAAAAAACCAGTATGATCTGATCATCGATACCACCGGCAGCCTGCTGGAAACATCCATGCAGGCTATCACGGAAGGCGGTAAGATCGCGTTGATCGGCCTGCGCAATAACCGCCAAACCATTAACCCGCGGGAGATCGCAGACCGCAGCATTTCCATTGTCGGCTCCATTGATTCCATGGACACCTTCCAGCATGCTGTAGCGCTGATCAACAGCCGTCGCCTTGGATTGGAAAAGATCATTACCAGGGCTTACAGCCTGGATGATTTTCCGCAGGCCCTCTCCGACCTGGGTGTCCATGTGGACAGCCGGCAACGCAATAACAATATCTCCAGCTTAAAATCAGTGATCAGCATATGAAGTACATTATTTTTGATATAGACGGCACGCTGACCAATACAACAGACATTGACGACAGATGCTTTACCCAGGCACTGGAAGATACTTTTCACTTTAGTGATATTGATACCAACTGGGGTAATTATGAGCACACCACGGATTCCGGCATTATTCAACAGCTCTTCCGGGAGCGGGAACAGCGTGACTGCTCCGCTGAGGAAATCAGCCGTTTCATTCAGCATTTCTGCAGCCTGCTGAAAGAAGAATACCAGCAGCAGACCAACAGCATACAGGAAGTGCCCAAAGCCGGAAAGATCCTGGAAACCTTATGTAAACGTGATGATGTGAAGGTAGGGCTGGCCACCGGTGGCTGGCGGGAATCGGCCTTGTTCAAGCTCCGTTGTGCTGGCATCAATATTGAGGCTTGCAGTGCTGCTTCGTTTGCACAAGACGCCGTGGCCAGAAGGGATATCATCCACAACACTATCCACCAGATGAATACCCGCCTGCAGCATTCGGCTCCGCTCTCAAGCATTATCTATGTAGGCGATGGGCTGTGGGACTATAAAGCCACACAGCAGCTGGGCATAGGATTTATCGGCATCGCCAATAAAAAATTGTCTCATTTAAACGACATCCTGAAAATCTCTGATTACGATGAGCTACAAGACCACCTTGTTCAGTATGGATCATAAAAGGACCTACCGCATTGCTACCGGCGTTTTTTTCTTCATCATCGGTTTAACCTATGTGAGCTGGGCATGCCGGATCCATGATATCAAGGAATATTTTCACCTGAACAATGCAGGGCTTGGCAGTATATTGTTTTCGTTACCGGTAGGCTTACTTGTAAGCCTGCCGGTTTCCGGCCTGCTGGTGACCCGCCTGGGCAGCCGCAGGGTATTGATCACGGCCGGTCTGCTATTTCCGCTCACACTTTGCGTGATCGGTTTTGTAACGGAGATCTGGCAGCTGGTAATGGTATTGTTTTGCTTCGGTTTTCTGAACAACCTCTTTGAAGTAGCGATGAATACACAGGCGGTAGGTATCGAGGCCTTATACGGACGGTCGATCATGGCCTCTTTTCATGGTCTCTGGAGCCTGGCAGGCTTTACAGGGGTATGTATCGGCACCTGGATGATCTCCCTGGGCTGGCCCGTATGGGTGCATTTCTGCCTGATCTGCGCCGTTTCCTGGGTATTATTGATCATTTCATACAGGCGCCTCTTACCGGCTGATCAGGCGACAGAAAACCAGCCTATTTTCGCGTGGCCGGACAGCAGCCTTTTAAAACTCGGATTGATCGCCTTTGCCAGCCTGATAACAGAGGGAACGATGTTTGACTGGAGCGGCGTATATTTCAAGCAGATAGTGAGCGTACCGGAGTCTTACACTACGCTGGGGTATCTTGCCTTTATGGGCACGATGGCGGCCGGCAGGTTCACTGCCGATCGCCTGGTAACACGTTTTGGCGTAACCAGGATCTTACAGCTGAGCGGGATCACCAGTACAGCCGGACTACAGCTGGCGGTGATGTTTCCCAATGTCTATACCGCCACCCTGGGCTTTTTACTGGTAGGCATCGGCGTATGTTCAGTAGTGCCGCTGGTATTGGCGCTGGCAGGCAAGTCGCAAACCATGGCCCCTGGCATTGCCATCGCAGCGGTATCCACCATCGGGTTCCTCGGTTTCCTGGTAGGGCCGCCGCTGATTGGCTTCATCGCACAGGCAGCCAGTTTGCGCTGGTCTTTTGCACTGGTCTCCATACTTGGACTGCTTACCACATTGCTGGCTTCGAAGATCAAATAATGTCTTAAATTTTCTCTATGGAATGGTATAATGAACCGGCAACCTGGTCGGGCAATGCAAAGCAACTAAAGATGACCGCGGGCCCCGGCACAGATTTCTGGAGGATCACCCATTACAGCTTTATCCGGGATTCAGGTCCCTTCTATTTCACAGCGATACCCGGTAACTTTGAAGCCTCGGTGAAAGTAAGCGGAGAGTACCGTGAGCTGTACCATCAGGCGGGGCTGATGATCAGGATAGATGAAGAGAACTGGATAAAAACAGGAATAGAATATGTGGATGGCGTACAACAGGTAAGCGCGGTGGTTACGCGGGTGGTGTCTGACTGGTCTGTGGCGCCACGTAATGACAATCCGGCTTCAGTATGGCTTAAGTTATTGCGGAAAGGGGATCATGTGCAGATCAGCTACTCTTTTAACAATGCAGATTTCCTGTTATTGCGGCTGGCTTATTTCCCGCCTGGGGCCGATGTACAGATAGGATTATTCGCCGCAGCGCCGGGGGAGCAATCTTTTCAGGCGATGTTCGAGGATTTTGTCATTTCTGCGATAGATTAGCGGTGCCACATTGCTTTCACACCCCTGGATAAAGTAACGATATAGTAACGATATAGTATCGATAACGTAACTCTTTTAAGAGATACGTTATCGATATATATACTTCATGAATGTGATAGAAATACCTTACGATATACACTGGACTTTAACCAGGTTTTAGTTACTGTTGGGACTCAACCAACACGATCTTTACCCTGATGTTCGCTTCAGGCTGGGGGCCGGAGTTGGAACCGTCTGCAATCTGCCTTTCCAGTATAAGATGTCCTACATGATGGGTGTAAGAGTAAGAGTAGCCACCATAAACTTCAGGCAGCGCTTCATAGGTAGTTCCATTATCGCCGGAAATGGATACCACTATACCGAAATCCTGGTTTACCTGTCCGTCCAGCTCCGGTATCGGGAGATCCACCAGATAAGTTGAACCATCGCTGGCGCGTGTCCAATCTCCTGAGTCAACATCAAAGAAGATGGTCTGGTTGGGTGTAACATACTCATATTTTTTTGTGCAACCCGTAAATAAAACGGCCATTAAAAGAACTGGTAAAAATAAAAACGTTTTCATGCTGTGAAGGTTTTGATATACCGGTGCGCGGAATATTAGATATACCGCTTATATAACAAAGACAATGCCACTTACCTGATTTTTTCCTATATTTATATCACACCTGGTAAACCCTGTTACTTATGTTTACACAAACATCCTCAAAAGATACCTCTTCTGCCGGTTCCCGTGCTATAGCGGAGCAAACTGCTTCCTCATCCGCCCTACAAATGAAAGCGCCAAAAGAAGATGAGCTGCTGCAGGGAAAATTCGTTGCACAGCTGCAAGGGCCCCTGGAAGAAGAAAAGGCGCCTGTTCAGGGAAAATTCGTGCTGCAGAAAGCTGGCAAAGAGGAGGAGAAACTTTTACAAGGTAAATTTCCAGCCCAGTTGAAGGAGAATAAAACCGGTATGCCGGATAACCTGAAGTCAGGGATAGAGAACCTTTCGGGTATGGATATGTCAGATGTTAAAGTACATTATAATTCCAGCCAGCCGGCCCAGCTAAGCGCACTGGCTTATGCACAGGGGAATGATATACATGTAGGCCCCGGGCAGGAAAAGCATCTGCCGCATGAAGCCTGGCATGTAGTACAACAACGCCAGGGGCGGGTACAGCCTACCATGCAAATGAAAGAGAGCGTACCGGTGAATGATGATCCGGGATTGGAACGCGAAGCGGATACGATGGGGCAAAAGGCAGTGGAGGGATGACGATCATTTATCATCCATAAACCTGGCGTTTTTCAGCATTGCATTTACTTTTTCAAGCTTCTCAGGAAAAAGTGTGCCCTTAACGGTGGTTTGAGTAACAACTACTACTTCTCCGTCAGGATGTTGAAACGTGAGGATGCGCTTAGGCCCTTTAGTGTTATTTTTCTTAAGAATAGACATATAAATGAAGTTAGGTTATTTTTTTAACAAAAAAAGCATGATAATCAATAGTTATTTCTGTTGGATCAAAAGGCACTTCTTCAAAAACTTTCTCTGATAATCTGAATGCAGAAATAATATACTCTGTACTAAAATTTAAATAATAGGTTCGCAAGATACGCCCGTATAATCTGGTTCGCTCATTTGAACTCCCAACAAAGACTATTGTAGCTTGAGGATATTCTGCTATGAAGGCTCTTAATATGTTAACAACAGTGGCAAGTACCTTTACTATATCACCATTATTTGATTTTACAGTATCATCGATTGTTCCGTCCCTCAGCTGATCGCCAAAGGCAATGTTATAAAGATTTGGCCTGTCACTTGCTGTAAATTCAACGGCTTTCTTTATCTCCTGCTTCCCTGAACTGATAAATACATATCGTTCAGAACTAACCCGGGTAAACAAATAAGATGGATGATTCATTTATTCTATTGCTCTTATTGCTTTATTAATCACTCTCATTAAATATGCGCAATAATAAAGCCCACGAACGTAAAATAAGTTAATAGCTAGTTAACACTACCAGGAATATTTATATCAAAATGACACCTCCTACACCGTCTTCCCCTCCTTTCCAAACTCCTTTCTAATACCCGCCATTACGTCTTTGTGCAGGATCGTCTGACTGCCCCGCTTCAATGCCATTAAACACGTATAACGGCTGATGTTGATAATAGATCCTCCCGCCATCTCGTACTTCTTTGCAATATCTTCCAGGTCCAGCTTTTCTTCCAGCTGCAGATGCGAAGGAAAGGCCTGCTGCCACAAACGCAAACGGTGTTCTGGCCCCGGCATGGAAAAATAGATCATCGACTGGAAACGCCGGCTGAAAGCTTCGTCAATATTTGCTTTGAGATTGGTAGCTAGGATCACCATGCCCGGAAAATCTTCTATACGCTGCAACAAATAAGCTACTTCCTGGTTGGCATAACGGTCGTTGGAAGAAGATGTTTGTGTGCGTTTGCCAAACAGCGCATCCGCTTCATCAAAGAACAGGATCCAGTGCTGATGCGCCGCCCTGTCAAATACCTGTGCCAGGTTCTTTTCTGTTTCGCCGATGTATTTAGACACGATCATGGAAAGGTCGATGCGATAAACATCCATATCAAAACTCTTCCCCAGCAAACAGGCCGTCAGCGACTTACCGGTGCCCGGAGGGCCATAGAACAAACTGCGGTAACCCGGCTTGATCTTACGGCTCATGCCCCATTCATTCATCAATGTATCGCCATGCTCTATCCACGCGCGGATCTCATCTACTTCGTCCATCGTATGATCTTCCAGTACCAGGTCGCTCCATTCCAAACCGGTATGGATCCGTTTGGCGGGGAAGTGTATGCTGTAATCCGGTTTGTGAGCAGTGCCCAGTGTAAAATAACTGAGATATTCAGGATACAAGCTAAGCGTACCACTTAAGAACGGCTCTTCCGCATTGGCAGGGATCAGTTTCAGTATCGCATGCTTGGCAAAGAAATGATCCGGCCCGAAAAGCTCTATCAGCTGGAAGCGTTGCTGCAGGCTATTGGCGGCCAGCAGAAATGCCGCCGTTTCACCGGTAGGCAGAAAGCCTCCATGGTGAAGGCCTTTAATACCGCCGAATTCAGTAAAGCCACGATCGTAAGTAGCATTTTTGATAAAGAACACGTCCAGTAATTGCGGACGGATATGAGGGATCAATGCCAGCAGTAAGACCAGCCTTTCCATAGTGTTCATCTTGTAATGCAGCACGATCTGCGCATAAACAGCCGGCTCTCCACTAAGATCAGGCGGCTGCGGTTCTTCCCGTTCCTCACCCGTTTCATCTCCTGCAAAATACCTTTTCATCCGCAGGTCTGACAGCTGCTGAAACCAGCTCAGCTCGCGGTTTAACACGGCAACATTGTCCTGTATCATTGGAATACCCATTCTGTATATAACATTTTATCCATCCAGGAAGTTTTCAGCATGGCGAAACTCCAGGGAAGGGTTTGTAATATCATATCGTATCCCCGCTGCTCTACCCGCATATACCAGGCTTCTTCTGTTTCCCATAAGGCGCCATCTCTCGACAGGAAAGCTTCCCGGAAGCCTTCCACTGAAGTATGCTTCATCCGCTCCCACTGCTGCAGCACTACCTGTAGCATCTCATGCGACAGTTGCTTTTCCTCGTCTTTCAATGTCAGCTCTGCGGGCACCGGTTCTTCCAGCGGGAAATTACACAACACTTTATTCAGTACCAGCTCATGTTCAGCATGCTCCTCCTTCAGGTTCACGGTATACTGCAAAAAATGTATCGCCCTGATCTGGGCTTCGGGACTGGTGAACTGCCCTGCAACTACGTACCCCAGACGCTGGAAAGCGAAGGTGAGGAAAGGATACAGCAATACCAGCCCTGCATTGCCCACATAGACCGTATCGGGCTCCGGCATTTGTAGTTTATCATACTCTTTGTTAAACTGTTCCGGTGTCGAAGGAAGCGCGCGTTTTTTCTCTGCCGCAGGGGACTGCTTTATAGCAGGTACTTCAGCACCAGGCGCTTGCCTGGAGGATAACAGCTGCATATCTTTCTCATACATCCTGCTACGGATATTATCCATGTGCAGATGCGTCCGGGCATATTTCATTGCGCGCTGCTGCAAAGCGGGCAGGATGTTGCGTAAATGATTATAGGAAGAAATGATGATCTTCTCGTCTACCCCCACCAGCTGTTCAATAAAATTGCGTGCAATACCGGCGCCATTATTCATCACAAATTCAAGAAAGCGGCCCGCGTACGCCGTTGCATTAGGTAAAGTAAACTGCCCTGTCAGCAGCATAATATGAAATTGCCGGAACAATACCCTCAGCTTTTCTCTTTCGCCGCTGCCGGTGATGATCCTGTCAAAAAGCTGTTGCAGCTCGCGTAAGGCGGCTGTGGCGGGGTGCCCCCATCCTATCTCAATATCCTCCATCATTTCCAGGAAGGTATCATCATCCAGCTGCTGTGCCGCATATTGCACCAGCACCGGGTAATGGAAGATCCGTTTGTGAAAAGACTGTCTCTCCTGCCTGCTCTGCTGTTTATAAAAACGTACCGCATCCCTGAAGCTGTTAACAGCGCTTTTCGCAGAAGGCATAACTGTTTCCTGCAACATCAGCAGGCTGTCTTCTATGGCATAGGCTTCCAGGCTTTGGCGGATACTATTTTCCTGCAGGCCACCTGTTGGCGGCGTGAATACCTGGTAGATCTCCATCCTTGCAGACAGCAAGCCTTTACCGTCACTGAACATGGCCTTTAATACTGCAGGCTTTTCGCGGAACAGCAATATAACAGACAGCTTCAGCAATGCCTGAACGGTTCCGCCTTCTACACCGTACAGGTGATCTGGCAGACGTTTATGGGCAAGGAAATATGTCAGCAATCCAATTGCCTGTTCCAGCCATTCCTGCTTTTCCGTTGCACTGGTAATGGTATCGTACTGGCTGAACCTGTGCAGCAAACGGGATACTGCTGCAGGCAGGATAGAACGCTGTTCCCTTGCAGGTGCTCCCTGTTGTTGCGGCAGCTCCTGCCAGAGCCCGTCCATCACAATCATAGTTCCTGCCTCGGGTGGTGACAGTACATGCTCCATCCAGGACAGCAACAATTCGCGTACGGGGGTAAGCGTGGTGCTTACCTGCCAAAGACTATATACACGGTTCAGCATAACAGGCAGTCGCTGCATAACAGCGCTTATATCCCCCAGCTTCTCCTTATAATTAATATACAACCATTCCACCATTCGCGCGCCCAGCCAGATCGTCTCGTTTGTAGTAAAAGACCCTGCCTGTGAGGGCAGCGATCCTGCCTCGAGGAAATGCCGCAGCCAACCGGTAATGGTAGAACCGGTCAATTCCTTTTCCTCTGCCGTAGCCGGCGCCCGGTTATTACGGACAAAGTAGATCAGCGGATGAGCATCTTGCGAAACGTCTGCCGCCCGGCCGGTTCCAAAGGCATGATACCATGCTGTCCCTTCCGTTTGCCACACTGCTGCAAGCTGCTGCAGATGGTTGATTAACCAATGATGTCGGCCTTCCTCTTCAGCAATGATTGCAGGCAATGCGCTTTTCATCAGCATTACCAGGCTGCCTGAGCTAAGGCCTGTCACTTCAGCCCAATAGCGTATTGCTTCTTCCGTAAAGCTGGTCGTACTAAAATGCCCATACCCTGCATCTGCCCATACGCGCCAGAAGGCCTTGATGATCTGCTGCTGCAGTACCGTGGGTTTTACGCCCGATATCAGGTAGCGGTGCACGAGCTGCAATAAGGCATACACTTGTTCATATGCATTCCGGGCCGTGTCTGTCAGGCCTGAAGCGCGGGCAATTGTAAAGAATTGCTCGGATGTGATGCCCGATAGAAAGCGTTCCACGGCATAAGCCAATGTGCCCGCATATTTAAAGACCATTGCCACTTCTGCTACAGATTGCTCCATCAGCTGCTGTAACAGGCTCTGAACAGAAAAATGTGCATAGATTTTTCCCCACCATGGAACGCTGCCATACAACAAGCGATACAGGATCACATCGCGCAGCAGGATATGCGCAGGATCTTCGGATGAGGCCATACCGGGTATCGTACCAGACATCCTGCCGGCCATCGTTGCGGAGGGCCTGGCGAAGAACTGCTCATTGGCCTGCAGCAGCCAGTTATCATTCAATTGTGTGATCACCGCTGTACGCTGATCAGGTGCAAACAACGTTGTCCATCTTTTCCAGGCAGCTTCCTCTTGTAAGCTAAGGGTCAGCATTTCCTTTAGTAGCGCAGGTGATTGCCGGGCAGATAATAGCAGGACCTCATACAACATGGCTGGCGAAGAGACCTCCGCCCACCAGGGAAAAGATCCAAATTGCAGGTAATAACGCAATACGTTGATGGGCGCTGCCCCTTGTTCATCATGCTTTCCCGAAGAGAAAGTGCGTGCCTTAATATTACCTGCAGGATGCGTTTCGCTATACAGCGCCCTGATAAAACTACCTATAGTAGCGGTTTGTATCTCCTGCCTGTAAAAGACCAATGCATCATAGAACAGCTGCAGCAGCGTATCATAATCTACGTTAAAATGATGCGCCATCTGCGTGAGATGACTGCGTACAAACTCCCTGCGGTTAAAATTGGAACCACCATCTGTTAGCAGGTAGGTCAGCACAAACAGCCATACCGCTCTTTCCAGCGCTTTGCTTTCTGTTTGCAATACGGCTTGCTGTTGTTGTATATGCAGTACTTCCCTGCTATATTCCAGGATAAATTCGGCTTCGGCAGGCTCCAGTACCGTTACTATTTGTTGTATGGCTGCAATGGAGAATTGCCAGGCAATACGTTTACGTACATACTGTACCTGTCCCAGTTTGCGTATCAGCGCTGCCAGCAATGCCGGGGCATTCGTAACCAACTGAAAGATGACCTGGTCCGGTTGCTCCCGTTCTGCAGCAGTCGCCCACCAGGGCATAGCCCCACTGAGCAGGTAATATTCCAGTAGCTCGCAAAGACGTTCGCCGCCGGTTTTTACCTTTACCATGCCGCTCAGGTGATGCTGTGAGCCCCGAGCGCCCGTACGTAAAATGCTGTTCAGCGCCTTTTCCAGGGCTTCCAGTAATTTAAGGGGCAGCTGCGTTTCCATATCCCTGTACAGCACCGTACCGAGGTCCAATTCCAACGTATCCAGTACTGCCACCATATCTTCCGGTAACAGCTGTTGTAACAGCTCCTCCATATCGCCTTTCAGTCTCCGGCGGAAAAGGCTGCTGATGCTGTCCTGCAAAGCAATGGCCTTTGTCTTTGCACTGAACTGCACATCAAATGTATAACGGCGGATAATATGATGAGAGGCGCTCATGCGGATACTTTACCAGGAGAGCTGGTCATTGGCCAGGTAACTGATCAAAGGCTGTGCAGCCGCCTGTACATCGCGGTTATCCTGCATGGCCTTTAACCATTTAAAATAATGTTCTTCAAAAGTGCGCATGGCAGCAATGCCCAGCCATTTAAACTGCAGGCGAAGCTGTACCGGTGTCCGTTCGCGGAACAAGCCATCCGCAAAATCCCTGAATTCAGGCAGCTGGAAACGCGCAGGCCACGCAGGAAATACTACTGTAAGCCCGAAACGGAAGAAATCTTCCCGCAACATCTTCCCGGATTCGTGTTTGACATAGTATTCGAAATAGGCCTGCTGTTTTACCGCTTCTTCCTGCAAGGCACGCAGCTGCGCTTCTCTTTCCTCAAAAGTAGACCACCAGGGATGCTGATGTAAGAGCTTACCGTCGCGGTCATACATACGGAAACCGAAAGAAGGTTCATTAAGCTTGGGTTTCAGCAACAAGTGCTCCACCACGTAAAAGCCTTCTGAATCCGTACTGATTTGCCGCAGGCGCCGGATCATATCTTTCAGGCCTGCAGCCGCACGGTCACGGGCGCCCGCCCGGAGCACGATCTTCCAGGATTCATGATGGACGTGCCGGTACACTACCAGGTATTCCCTGCTTGCTTCGTCATGGATAATACGGTAATTATCCATGCTTAAACCTGTTCTGAGAAAGGCCAGCGGCTGTCCGGCAAAATTATATGCTGAAGACTGGTCTGTAACAGCAGGCGCGTCTTCTATCGCCACCTTCAGCACTTCATCCTTCAAATGGTATTCTTTGACAAAGTGAAATTGTGATTGACCTGCCGGCCGTTTGCCAACATTTACGTTGAGATGCGGCGCGTCAAAAACAGCACTGAGCCGTTTTTTCTTTTCATCGGGTATATACAACAGCTTGTACAACCATCTTTCATAACCTGACAGATCGCCGGGTTCTAATAGGTCTTCCCGGTAATTGAAAGATCGCAGGCGGTTCCCGGTAAGCCGTACTACCCGGCGTATTATATCGGCCTTCCATTCCAGCTCTGGGCTCAGCCTGGGATGAGTGCCCGGCTCATCATACACCTGATGGTATAAGGTAACGGGGTAAGTGATCAGGAAAAGGTTAAACCGTGCCATCAGGTGATCCAGGATGCGGTTCTTTCTTTCCTGGTACACCTTGTCTGTTTCATTTTCTTCGAGCAACGCCTTCATATAGCCGTTACCGCTGTCCTGTATAAATTGCTCCCAGCTTTGGCCCGCAGGTACCGCCTCGTCAGTGAATGCCCTGATCAGCGGCCGCACATGCGGCACATTGTAAAGTGGTTGTACAGCATAAGTATAAGGTGGTGTATTACCCGCCAGCGGAGAGAAAAAGCTCCCCAGGTTGCCCAATTGCGCCAGGTAATTGGCCAGCAGTTGTTCAAAGAATAAAAGATAGGCTTTCAGCTGTTTCGCCTGTGCTTTACGCCTGTCGGGCGATGCCGGGTCCAGCCCCTCCGCCCCTATTCCGTATATACCTGGAAAATGATGTTGCAGTGAATAATAACGGCTGATGCTGCGGTAATCTGCCTTTAAGCGGGGATAAGCCTCTCCCGTCTTCTGTCCTACAAACCTGCGCCGGGTAATGATCTTCGCCTTCTGGTACGCATTCCAGAACACTACATCCCTTAAAAGATATTCGTATTTGTCGCTGAAGATCCTGATGTCATTCTTTTCGCCTGGCACCTGTAAAAAGGGATAATGTCCTTCTTTCACCATGATAGGCCGTGAAGTAAACACCCCATCTTCACCGGCAATATTCAGGTTCTTTACTTTCAATACACCCGGCACTTCGGACACTGCTTTCATCAGATCTGCCGGGTCTATCATCGTTTTACGCCCGGTCAGGTCGCTGTCAACAATAAAGCCTTTCTTTAACAGGGGGCCACTGTAAATATCCTCCACTGCATATCCTTTACTGAGCAGCTCTTCTTCGGTAAAATAGCGTACCGGCGGATGCATGGCAAACTCAAATGCATTGCATACATGCGCAGCTATCTCCTGGGCATCGTAGCGGCCGTCTACCAGGATCTCCGCCTGCACCGCCATCAACTGGGGCTGCAGCACAATGATCTCTTCCACGTCTTCTCCAATATTCCGGTGAGACATCAGGCAATTGCAAACGGCATCCATCACAGACTTTTTCACTTCATCCTTTGCATCTACCAACGCGTCCTCCATCTGCAGGAACACCCTGTAGATCCCTTTTGTACATGCATAAGGCTGCAGACCTTTTACCGGTTCTATCCAGATATTCTCCACTTCATCCACTTCATCCAGTACCAGCTTACGGTAGTCATTGATCGTAACGGCGGAGCTGCTCATGATCGCTCCTTTGGAGAAGAACGCATGTAAGAGCGGGTCGATATCTCCTTTTCTATCGGCCAGTATTTCATCGATAGGGAAATCAGTACGGTACGCCAGATCAGTGATCGCGTAACACAGCTGCTCCAGGATGGTTATCCCCGGATCATGCAGGTTGTAGTCTGTCCACGTCTTGCCTGACAAGCGCTGCACATGCTCGATCGCTTCACGGCGCAGCTGCTCATAATCAAATCCCGGCTCCCGGCGCTTATCCCGTTCAATAACAATGTGGGTATCGGGCATAATGGTATATTTTAATAGTAATAACTTTCGGGCATGAACACTTCATCGGCCCAGAGCCTTGTAATACGGTAATAGATCTCTACGCCCAAACCGTAGTTGCTGTTGGTGCGGATCTGCAGCTCATAGTTATGTGTACTTCCTTTCCAGCGTGCTTTGATCTTGTTCCAGCAGAAGCCGTAATAGGCACATGTCTGACGGATTTTATTCCGTGAGCTGCCAAAGGTGCTCACCGCATAGGCATGCATCATGGCATGACGGCCGGCATGTTTTAAACCTGTTCTTGCCACTACTTCAAAAGCATGGCAGTTGTCCAGCTCCTGCAGCACAGCGTGCCACTTCCCATCCGCCGGCACCGTTCCTACCTTATAGCTGCCCGTACGCCCTTCCATCGCGGCAAAGCCCTTAATATCTACCTTAAAATCAGGATCACATTTTTTACCGATGCCCAGCTTACCATCTGTATGAAAGAAAAAACCATTGGCATCCTTTTCATCCTTGCCATCCGGTGCGCTCAGGTAGGGTTGCAGGCGCAGGGCCGGATACTCATATTCATCTTTCTCTACAAAGAAGAATGGTTCCAGGTCATCTGTGGCTTTGTAAAAAGAAAGCAGCCTTTTGGAAGAGCCCAGGGCAGCTATCTGCAGGCCGTTCTCTTCGTCTTTAGAAAAGCCGTCCTCCTGTTTATTGATGGTAGAATCTATCAGGTAGCCGAAATGGTTCTCGGACGGCATCCTTCCATTCCGGAAATACTGTTTAAGCTCTTCACGGCCGTAGACCTTTTTATTTTGTTTAGGTTCCATATCAGCGGAATTTTATTTTGGGTGAATGGTGATTGTTAACACTTCTTCATCAAAGGGATCCGGTGGCGGCTGGGGCGGTGAACCAGTATCCTGGTCTTTGCCTACCAGCAGCTCATCTCCAACTTCCAGGCCTTGTATACCCAGCGCCGCGGGATCTTCATACCCCGGTTCAGGCAATATGCTGATCAGGTGCTCGGAAGAAGGAATAAATACGCCTTCCGGAACAGACACACGTATGAAAGGCCTGTCATCCAGCGCGGTGTCTGTGATACAGGCAGTGATCTGTCCCGTGCGCGGATGCTTCTCATAATAAAAATGCACGAGGGAAAAACCGGTCACATAAGCCACATAAGGGAGCCGGTTAATAAAATTCAATATCTCCGACCGGTATAAAACACTGCCCACCTTAAAGTTTGCCGCCTCGCCAAAGAGCCATGGGCACAGGTAGCGCTTAATGTCATCATAGAGCATCTGGAGGTACAGGTTCTCGTTATGGTTGTCATGGCCGCCGTTGAACCGTATTTTACAGACTACCTTCACCCGTTCGTACACCGGGTTGCGGATCTCCGCCTTCACAAAAGAAGAGATGATCTGCTGTACAAAGGCCTGGATCCGGTATAGTGTAGCCAGGTCTACTTTAGGTTCCAGTGTATTGAATAACCCGTTGGATGCTTGGCAGGGCACTACAATGATCTTGATGTCTGGCATCTCCGGCATATGATGTTGCTGATCTTCTATGCTCAGGCATTTTACGATCAGCAGTTCAGGGAATTCCTGCAGCAGTACCTGCGAGATATCATAGCCGAATGAGGGCCGTGCTTTGTGCCGCAGGCGTTCACTTACCCGGGTATAGTACTGCGCTTCCGTTTCCTGTCGCCGGCCGCCAAAAGAAGGAAAGGGCTGCCACACATGCTGCAGCGGCTTGATATCGGTCTTAAATTTTTTAATGGAAAAGGGAGAGATCGACAGCGCATCGTCCAGCGTTTGCGTAATGTCTTCCGTTTGCCGCTGGGCTACCACCGCATTGGGAAATATGCCCACTACCCTGGGATTGGCACTCAGGGCCTTTTCTGAGGATATCCTGATCCAGTACAATGCAGGATCCAGCATGGTATTACCGTTACGGATGCCCGCCGGTATCCGGATCTTCACGATACCGCTCCTTAGCAGATTGTTGGTATCATCAGAAAGGATATGCGTTCTTGCAAAGGGCACCCAGGTATTGTTATCCAGGTAGCTCCATTTTAGCGGAGCAGTACCGGACGCCGTATCACTGTAATACTTTTCTTCCAGCTGGAAGAGTAAGGACAGTTCTTCGTTGCTATTCAGCCTGTTAAAACCGATACAAAGATTGGCCATATCAGGCGCCTGCGGCAATAATGAAAAGGTGCTTCCTCCCGCCTGGGGATATATTTTGCGGAACCCGGATGGCATGGCATGATATACTTCCAGGCCATCGCCCTGTTGTACCGACTGCACCGATTTCAGCGCTTCGGTATGTTCCAGGGCATAGTTGAGCGAGAGGGCCTTTACTCTTGGGGCATATGGCAGGCCGGGCACGGGCTTCTTCTTCCTGGGCAGCAGCGTATGCTGCGAATTATACATTACCACACCCGGATAGATCTGTTCAAACAGGCGATGCCCGAATGCTTCATCCGGCGCTGCCAGGTACAATCGTACCCCTCCTTCCATGTACAAAGGCACTTTCTGTCCCTGTTCTTTTTCCAGTAGCATGTCATTGGAAAAAGAGAGCTTGGAAATATCTATATCTTCCAGCAGGGTCTCTTCTGCGAGATAAATATTTCCTTCCCTGTCGCGCGTGGTCTGGAAAAGCCTCAGCAGCTGCTGGCTATCGCGTTCAGGGAAATAGGATCCATGATTCAGGCTGCTGATGCCCACTTTAAAAGAATCATTGCGAAAGTCTGCATCGTACCCCTGGTAATAGGCCTCAAAGCCATTTTCATCCCTTGGCAGGTTGAGCCAATCCAGTTTTATACTGAAGCTGCGTGTAAACCTGTTAAAGATATTGCTGTTGTTAATGTCGAGGAAAGCCCCTACATAAGGCTGTGGCCCAAACAGGAGAAAGGCGCCTGCGGGGCTTAACAGCCCGATGTTGTTCTGTATTTTAACAAAACGATGCCCTTCCACCTTCACGTTCATACTCACCCGTTCCAGTTCCAGGTTGCGCAGAAAGGAATAAGGATGATGGAAGCAGGCATTATTCAGCAGCACTTTCAGCAAAGGACTGCTGGCATCTATCCCGCAATTGTGCACCGTTTCATCATAGGTGTGCCAGGGCTTATCGGCAACGTCCAGCAAAAAGCTGATCTCAACACTGTTCTCATAAGGCGCCTCCTGGGAACTCCGGACGCTGAAACGGGATACTGCTTCCCATCCTTCTTCTGTTGTGTAGTATAAATGAAAAGCGCCTGAGAGCAGTTGGGTCATCATCACTGCCTCGCTGCGGTTAGACACTGCAGCAAAGTTCTTTACATAGGCCAAAAACGCGTTGAAAGTGGAAGGCTCAAAATAAAGCCTCACAGCTACCTGCCGGCTGCCTTCCTGCAGGTATAACACCGGCGAGCCTACGATAAAGCCGATATCCGTATCCTCCATCGTACGCCGGGAAGGAGAAAGATCATGCTGGTCTTCTCCCAGCAGCGGCCAGGGACGGATCACAGTGCCTTCCTTTTCAAGGTCTGCCGGCTGGATTACCGGGTGCACGGCCAGGTAGGCTTGTGCTTCCCTGATATCCTGGTGCCCGAGTGTGGGAGAACTGATCTGCAGGTAGTCGCTTACAAACAAGGTATGCAAGGACATGATCCTGGTATTGTTCACCTTTACCGCATCCTGGAGAATATACTGCAGCGGTTCTTTTCTTGCATGCACGGTGGCCAGCAGCACCTGGCCTTTTTCAACCGTAAAGCTAAAGATATGCGGCACCGGCTCCAGGAAAACATGGACTTTATCCGGTACGGCCGGCAGTACCTGCACACCTAAGATCTGCCGGTAATAAAAGTCAAGATGCCTCTTGGGCATTTTATTGATCTGCTCCTGCAGATGCTTATAGAGCTCGATAAAAGTGACCAGCAGCCCCATATGCGGGCTGTGCTGCACTTCCTGCAATTGCGTACGCAGGTAGTAGGAAGCAGAGCTGGAGACCTGGTAGAATTTTGAACGAAGGGAATCATAAAGCGCATTGAGGGAAAAGAAGCCTTCAAAGATCTCCGTTCCTTCGCCGGGGTTATCAAATGCTTTGCGGTATAAACGGCGCAGCTGATGGGTCATTTCCAGGGGCCGTACGCGGTGCTCATGCAACGCTATCTGCCGCGGGAACAAACGGGTCACCTGGTACTCAAAACGGTGTAAGCGCAGCATGTCTTCTTCCAGGCTATCCATTACCTGTAGCAAGTACTGGCCGATCTGGAAGGATCTGTCTGCGCCCTGCAGCTTATACATCAGGTCCATCAGCACAATGCCAATATCATACAGCAGGAGGAACAAGGCACGTGTATGATTAAACAGCTCGTCATCATTTTCTGCCTGGTGAAGGTTATTCCGGATCCGCAGAAAATCGGCCTCATAACGGGTAAAATCCAGGTTGCCGGTGGCAATGAGCATCACCAGGAGATCTGCATGAAAAAACTCTTCCCAGGTGCCGTCTATGCGGTCCTGGAAATCGTAGTAGTTAAACTGGGAAGAAAGGCGGGCGAGCAACTGTAACAATTCATTCGATGATCTTTCATCCACCTTTACATACTCTGGCATCAACGATTCCAGCTGCCTTTCTAACTGACTGATACCATCCTGTATATGTTCAAAGAAATTGCTCATCAGTCACTGATATTGGTACCTTCCTGGTAATAGAAGGGATATACCATATTGTGCCTGGTATTAGTGGCAATAATGGTGTAGGTAAGTTGTACGTAAAGCACGCCGGCCTGCTGGCTTCTGTCGGCCACCGTCAATCCGATAAAATTGATCCTGGGCTCATACTGCAGCAGCGCGTGGTAGATAATGTGATTCAGCTCGCTCACGAGCCAGGTATCTGCTATCTCAAAGACCAGCTTTTTTATATCGCAGCCAAAATCAGGCTGCATCAGCCGTTCGCCCGGTATGGTGCTCAGTATGATGCGGATGCTTTCTTCAATATCCGCAACATCAGATACCATTTGTACGCTGGCGTCCAGTTTATCAAAGGAAGGAGGAAAACTCCATCCCGTTCCTAAAAATGATTGAATTTCTTTTGCCATAATTCATCCTCCTATCAATACGGTGGGATAACCGGTTACTATCACGCCGCCATGTGCGGTCGAATCGCCCATGCGCGCAGCCGGACGGCCACCAATAAATACCGTGGCAGAGCCTTTGACAATAGCGTCCGGAGGCCCCACACAGGTAACCATATCGCCCAGCACAGCCGCAGGTAACATACCTATCAGCACGGTAGGTACGCCCGGTCCTATAATAGGCCCGCCTACATGCGGAACGGGCGGCAAACCAGGCGTCACCATGGGGCAGGTATGCATATCTGTTAGTCTCGCTGCGGGTTGTCCCATTGTTTAATTAATTTATCATCACGGTGGCGCCTGTCAATGTCATCATACCGCCTGAGCTTAAAGATACCGAGCTGGCGCCCGATGCCGAGAAGCCCATAGTACCGCTCACAGAAACATTGGCGCCGCTGACTGTTACATCAACCGGCAATGATACCTTGACAGCGGTGTTACCGGTGAGTGACAAGTTACCGGTAGCCTGTATCGAAATATCTGACATGCTGTTGATGTTAATGCCGGAAGACGACATCTTGATACTGTTCTGGTTCATATCCGTAATTGTGATGCCCTGGTCGGTATCGCTCATGGTAATAGTATTACCCCCCGGCGTGGCGATCGTGATCACCTTATTCTGATCGTCAAATGTAACCTTCAGCTGGCTTTTGGTATACAGCCCTTTCGTATAGTTATTATTATCTGCCTGTACTACAGGTGGTGTTTTGCCCTTGCTGTACAAACTTCCCAGGATCACCGGGAAGCGTGGATCATTTTCCAGGAAGCCTACTACCACTTCATCTCCTATCTCGGGATAAAAGATATCCCCTGCATTGGCAGTAGCGTAAAAGTTGGACAGGCGGGCCCAGGTGCCTGTTTGTCCGGCTGCCGTAGAAGCCAGCTTCACCTGTACCCGGTATTCTGCCCCGGGGTCCTGTGAGATGCTCACCACCTCTCCCAGCTGCAGGCCACGGATAGCCGGCAACTGCGCATTGGCCGGATGATAGGAAAAGTTCTCCCTTTCATAGATCGGTTTACTCTCCAGTCCAAACTTCACGTGCGAATGCCAATGCCCTTCTTTCATCACATGTGTAACCGCCGTTACATAGGCATTGCCGTCAAAGCGGGAGCCCACACCGGATAATTCAATAATAGTGTCAGGCAATACCAGGGCGCTCCCCATAAAAGATACTTTACCTTTCACGGCCTGCAAACGCATTCGCAAGAGGCTGCTATTGGCCCAGGTTTGCAGCTCTGCCTGCGTCATGGGCGATGTAGTGACCATCTCCATGGCGGTCTGGCTTAAAACAGATGCCAGCGCTTTGGGTGCAGGCACGCCTTGTGTGTTCAGGGTAGGCTCCGTAGCGCTGGAAGTAAGCATGGTCTGTGTCTGCGGATCCCAGGCCGCAGCTGATAAGGAAGGCATCTGCCGTTCCGCATTCAGCTCGGCATGAAAGCTGTTGATAGACTGTCCGAAGGCCACCAGCAACACTGCCGAACCGGATACTGCAGGTGGCCCTACGCTGATCCCTGCATCCGTTAGCTTAACAATATAGCCGTTAAACTCTGCACGCGCCAGCATGAAATCCCAGTCAGTTGAAAACTTCTGGAACATTACCTCGTTGACGTTCGATGTAGCCGTTACCGTTGCAGATAAACCATAATTACCTGCCAGGGTGCTCATGATCGCGCTGTCTGTCTGGTTGGCGAACACCGCGTCTTTCCTGCTGATGGTCATTTTCACCGCAGTGTGCTTACAGGTCACAATGAGGCTGAACTTTCCATCTTCATTTGCCTGTATGGCCTGCTTCACTACGATCCCGGTGAACAGCTGCTGCGCAGGCAGCACACCATAACCGGCAGAAATAACGATGGTAGTGCCTGGTATAAAATAAGTGCTGTCACTGGCAGGGTAGTCGCCTACCACACCGCCCGAAGCTTCAGAAGTGGTGCCATCGGTGATCACTATCTCCGCAGTGGATATTTTATTGATCTCGTGATGCACGTGTACCGACACCAGTGAGAACAGGTCTTGTATGGCGGTACCGTTAGCAATAACGGTCACCCGCAATGTAGGGTCCTGTACGTTTGTAGGGATGGCAGCCGCCATGGATCATCTTTTTAGTGGAGGGAAATAAAGCTCATCTCCCGGTTTAATATCATGAATACTGTTCAGACCATTTACCCGCGCCACCTCCATATAGTGAAAGGGCTCTCCGTATATGCGGTAGGTCATCAAAGGCAGCGTATCTCCTGCTTTTACCGTACGCATATGCGTAAGATCCGGAGAGGACTTTTGCGCCTTCTGTCCCTGTGTGGTCAGCGGTACCGACTCTGAGAGCTTCAGTTTGATCAGCGCCCTTAGGGCCGAACCATCCGGGTTGAACAGTGTGTACTTTACCGTGATATTCTTACAAACACCGGTGAACACCGTTTTGCCCCAGGTGATCCGCAGATAGTTGGGGCGGTGCACTGTGCCCTGGTAATTATACACAATGCCTTTTACATTGGTAATATATTCGTCTACGTTAGCAGCGCCGGACAATTGCGTAACACCTGTTCCATCTGCCAGCAGCTCCAGCTCAAAATCGCCGGAGTCCATACGGGTGAATATTTCGGTAGGCGCAGCGCCGCCCAATGTTTCGGCCTGCTTATATGCAATGTTGTAACTTAGCGAATAGCTTTCCGGGTTGATGGCTGCCGTTACAGACCCCATCAATCCGGAAGTGGCGTTCGGGTCTGAATAACCCTGGATCAATAATTTGACTGGCTGGGCCGGTGGTGATAGCGGCATGTCTTTTAAGGTTTACCTTACTGATAAGTTCTCCATATTGCTCAGGAGCTTGTCCATACATTCCCGTATGATCTTGTCTTTCAGCGCCTGTAATTCTTTGGCGCTGATATTATGCTCCGGTGCAGCAGTATGCTCCTCTATATTGACCCTGATCACCAGCTCCCTTATTTCAAGTGGCATCGCTATTGTGTTTGTTGAAAGTAATCATAGGTCAGCTCCAGCGTTTCAATGGCGAGGCTGTTATCCATCGCCTTAAAATCAGATACCTTCAGCGATACCGGGTAGGCATTGCTGAATGACCAGGCAGCTATAATAGAATCATCACCATCCAGCAGCTTCACCAATACCGTTTTGGGAGTGAAGGTGAACAAGGTAAGGCTGTTCTGTACCCATTGTGTAAGTGCAGACCCTACCAGCATGCCCCGTTTCAACACCAGGTTGTCATATTTGGGAGGGACGGGCAGGCGCCGTACAAAACGGTTCTCCCCTCCCTCCTTGACCTCCATAGGGCTCATCTTGACTGAAATGCCACTTACTTCCTGGAAGCTTCCTTCGTTCGCGCCGGTGAATCCTTCCACTGTTACGCTGAAGTAAAACGAATACGGCGGATAATAAGCAGCAGTAGGTTCAGGCATATCAGCTTACTTTAGGCTCGGTGATCATCAGGCCCTCATGGGCTACCTCCATTGTTTCAATGGCCGCCTCATTGGCATCTGATTTCATATCGGTTACCTGCACCTTTACAGGGAAAGCATTCGTGAGCGTCCAGCTCATCACAATAGCCTGGGTCTCGTCCAGCAGGCTTACCACAATGGTGGCGCGCTTAATGGTATTCATCTTGATGCCGGTGTTACCGGTATACAATTTCCATATCGTGGTATCGCCCACAAAAGTGCCCTTCTTAAACGTTACGTTACTGAACTTGGGAATACCGGGCATTTTTACCGTGGAGTAGATCTTGGCGCTGCCACCGCGGTATTCAATTACCTGTGTTTCAGAAGTAAGTCCGGTTACTTCCTGGAAGATGATCTCGTTGCCGTCCCAGGTCACTTTAAATGAGAACCGGACCAATGGCCATATATTAGCTGATTGGGCTGAGCCGTCTGTTGCTGGCATGACTTAAAAATTTTTATGGTTAGAAATGAGGTGAATGTATCGTTTGTTATGCTTGCTGCATTTGTTGCTGGAAAGTGATCAGGATGAACTCTGCCGGGCGGGTCAGCGCTACCTTCACGGTTACCAGCATCAGGCCGTCCAGGATATCCTGGGGCGTCATGGTGGCGCCAAGGCCTACCTGCACATCAAATGCCTGTGCGGGTGCAGACCCTGCAAGAGCGCCCTGCTTCCACATATTCTCCAGGAAGTTGTTGATCATTGTGCGCAGTGAGATCCAGGTAGAGTTGTCATTCGGTTCAAATACAAAGGAACGGCTGGCCAGTTTCACAGACTGCTCTATCATGATCAGTGTACGCCTTACATTGATATAACGCCAGTCAAGACTATTCCCATCCAGCGTTCTGGCGCCCCACACCAGTGTGCCTACACCAGGGAAAGGCCGGATCACATTGATGGATTTGCCTGCCATGATATCCACGTTCAGAGTCTTCTGCTCCTCGTTGGATATATTCACGGTCGGGGCATTCACCGCAGCCAGTGATACGTTGGCCGGGGCTTTCCATACCCCGCGGGAACTGTCTACCAGCGTATAGATACCTGCCATAGCGGCGCTGGGCGGCATTTCATTCAATAAGGAACGGATCTCGTCCAGTATATGAACATAAGTAGGACTGGCTGCCTTCAGCGATTGATGATAATTCTTCTTCGCATGCTCATCCGGTGTAGCGTTCTCCTTGAACTTTTTCACGATCAGTCCTGCAGCGGGTTCCGGCAGCAGTGTTTCAAGATCTACGGATGCATCCAGGTTCTCGAAGGAGATCTCATCAGGCTGCACGATAGCGGTCTTCAGCCAGGGATAGTAAGCTGCGCCATAGTTCAGGAAATTGATGCCTATCTTATCGCGGAATGCGCTTACGATGGTATCAGTGGTATCTGCAGGTTCCTGTTTCACCAGGTCGAAGATGCCGAAACGGCTCTGCATAGCTGCACAGTGATTGAGTACCTGGGTGTAAACGCTGGTATAACAATCTTCCCCCAATGCGATCGCATCCGGCATTACGATCAGGGTAGGCTCCGGTTCTTTTTCAAGAATAGAAAATACGTTGGGCTTTGAATCAGAACCGATAAAATCATCAGCAGCGATCTCAAAACCATCCGGGGTTTCTTCATAAGTGCCTACTGAAAGAATATAACAAACGCTGCCGCCATTGGTATAGAACAGGCGGATGCTGTTATACATATAAGCAATGTTCTTATCATTCAGCTTTACAATAGTAGCCTTGCCGTTCAAACGGAAGGTTTCCTGTTTCACTTTGGGATCAGGTTCTGCCAATGTGAATTTCGGCCGGAAGCTGCTGCCGAAATTCTCCAGGTATTCGGCAAAGGAAGTGATCCTGGTGGGTTTGTGCACCAGTGATTTACCGTTTCGTTCGGCTTTCTGCGTGTAGCCGATAAATACAGGAACTGCCGTCGCCACGGCCGTGATCGAACTTGGGAAGGCGTTCTTCTCTTCAATATATACCCCAGGGGTCATTAATGTTGAAGCCATATCTTATAAGTTTTGAGATTAGTATAAAAATATTTCGGAGTAATTATTTCCTTGTTCATATAGGGTGGCGCCCGCATTGGAAACCCTGCTCACATCAGGCGCCGGTAGCGATGGTATGATCACCTTGTAACGGCCCGCAGCTGCGTCGGTATAATTCACCAGCTGAAAAGCGTGCATAGCAGTAGCTCCCAGCGGTACAGGCGTTTTTGATATCAATACCGGGGCATTTGTATTATCCGGCAGTGTGACACTTACCGGCGCATCAAAGTACCTATTCCCGTTAGTGCCTAATATAGCGGGATGGGATAGCGCCTTCAGATCTTCGCCCATTAAGAAATAACACCAGCGGGTAGCCCTCGCCTGAAAGCGGATGTAGTAAGAAGATAACAGCTGTTCGTCCAGCAACAGCGTTACCTGCCCGAAAGGCTTGACGAAATATTTTTCAGCCAGGTCAGACAGTGGACGGAAGTCTGCTTCATTTACAAATGCTTCCCTGTGCAGCGTCTCTGCCAATGCACGTTCCTGTTCATTATTAAAACGAAAAAAGCTACCGGCAATATTGCCGGCACTTAACTGGGTATAATTATAGAACAGAGCATCTTTCAATGCCAGATCAAATACCAGGCGTATCTTCTCCTTTAGCAAAAGGTCCCTTGCTTTGGTATTGTATAACAGTAAAAAACCATCGTGCACCGGCTTCAATAATAAACCGTGCTGAGACATACGTTTTGCCGTATGCGCAGGGACACTTACGCTTATTCCTTCGTAACCGTGAGCCGGAGAAAAAGTATGACGGTAAAATACTGCGGTCAGTATTTCATATTTCACCTTATATTCAATTGAAAACGTGTTGTGGTCACGCAGGCCTTACATTTCCTGATGTGTCATCTATAACCGGCCTGTATTCCCTGATAATGGAATCATCAAACGTAAGCATACGCACCTTGTACACCACCGAAGGCATATATTTAGCTCCCAGCGTAGTCCATATGTTATTCAGCTTATCTGCTCCAAGGCTTTCCAGTTCGAAAATGAGTTTCCCTATCCTCGGATCCATCGAAGGTGTATTAGCACTGGTGAAAACATTTTTAGACTGAAAGTAGGCAACTACAAAGGAAAGGAATCTAAGGGCTTCATGATAGTTAGTGCTGCTGAAATAGGCAGAGAATAAGACGTATAGATTGATATTAACTGCGGGCGCAGTGTTTGGAGATGTAACACCAATAGGGAGCCCGTTTGTGTTCCTACCAATTGTATCCTTCTCTACATTCAACAATGTTACTATGATCTTATTCTCACCCTGTATGGCAACCGTTCCATCCTGGTTGACAATACCTGATAAGATAGCTTTCTCTTCGTTAGTTTGGAGCTTTCTCTTAAAATTGCTATTAATCTCGTCTGTAATGCAGATCAAGGTTTCATAGATCATTAAATTTTAATTTGCTGTCTTATGACAGACGCTAGGTAAAGGTGGTTGTTACTGTCTGTTAGTTTGAAATTCTTTGGTTAATTTGAGTAATGGCTGCAGTCCTATTATCGCTCACAATATAGTCGGTTAAAAATTAATTTAAAAATTTTTATTTAAAATTTAATTTTCTATCTTCTATATATATTAAGCACGACCTATGAGTCCCTCCCGAAAAATAACCTGTTGTCTTTTCCTATTCCTTTCACTGAGTACCTGTATCACTACGGCCTATGGTCAAAAATTAAAAATGCCCGAAAAGGTTGCTGCTCCTAAACTGCCGGAGGATGCTGAAGCAAAAACTAAATTGATCAGTAAAATACTCAATGCTTTCAAGTTCCGGAAAAATGCAAGAGCACGCGAACAGGAACGTATCATCGCCATCATTAACCAGATCCTGTCAGATTCACTGGTAGTGACCAGCAAAGATATCCAACTGCTGAATGAAGAACTATCCAAAACAGAGAACCTGCACTTCGATTCACTGGTGGCATTGCTCAACACATTCGGCTGCTGCCGCGTACAGCCGCCGCCTCCAAAAGATACGCCCAAAGCTGCAATAGATTCCAGCAAAGCAGCCGGTCCGGAAAATGATGTCAATGCACTGGTGAATAAAATGCTGCCCATTCTGCAGCAGAAAACCGATCTCGCGCAAGCAGCAAAAGCCAAACAGGAAAAACTGAAACAGGTCAGAGCCGTATATGGCCGCCCCGGCGACCAGGTAGATACGCTTTCCATCAGCGACAGCACGGGAGTGCGATACACGGTGGACCTTACGCAAAAGGTGAATGTAACAGGCATCCATCCTTACTGGATGGGCGATAAATTTCTGAACTATAATTTCATCGCGCTCACCACCTTCGGCTTCCTGGGCTATACAATGGATGGTAAAACAGGGCTTGTTAAACCGGCATTCAAAGAGGGCGACCTTAAAGCAGTGCAGGCAGCCAGCACTGCCGGCTGTAATATTCAACTGATCATATCCGACAAAAATACCGCTAACATCAACGCGCTGTTGCAGCACGCCGAAGTACAGCTGATCTTTGCAGACACACTGGCGCGTGTGTTAGCGCAACAGAACGCCACTGCCGTCACGATCTATTTTCAACAGCTGCCCGGTAAACAAAGACAGGCATTCAGCCATTTCATTTCTACCCTGAGCAGCCACCTGCATAATTACAATGCAAATTATTCCGTGAATGTGGTGATCCCTTCCTTTGACAGGGACCTGGCCTACGACCTGAAGGCAATGAACGCTTCCGTCACCTTTTTTATGATCGATTTCAGCCGGGCCTCCGGACATACAGCAGGCGCACTGGCCCCACTGAAAGGAAGTCCCGCACAATCCATTGACGCTGCCGTTTCACGCTACCTGCAACGGGATATTCCCCCCGCTAAATTTGTGCTGATGCTGCCCTACTATGGAGCTGTATGGAAAAAAGGACAGTATGGACAGCCGGATGGCTTTAACAATTATATCTCCTACCGGGAAATAAAAGCACGTTACCCTGTAGATACGGTGGCGCTCTATGATGAAACGGCAGAATCTGCGTTTATTGAAGTAAAGAATGATGCCGGCCAGGTAACAGAAGAAATATGGTTTGATGATGCCAGCACCCTCGGGCCTAAATATGATTATGTGCTGAATAATGAGCTGGGAGGCGTGGCTATCTGGACCCTGGGAGCAGATGACGGCTATGGCGATCTGTGGGATGAACTGGTAGATAAATTTGTAGTAACAGACACCGTCTTTCTTGACACCATCCGACTTATTCCTCCTCCCCGCATTCACCTTACCTTCTGGCAAAAGGTGAAAAGAGAACTGAACGCCTACCATAAGATGTTCAAGGATCCCTGCAGTGTTAAGACCACAGATTATGCGGGCAACAAATACTTCTCCATCGCCGCTATCGTGCTGGCATGCCTTACCCTGGCGACCGCCATCTTTTATGTTTCAGGTATCCGCGGGAAAGGCGATGAATGGAAATTGAAGAAGAAAACACTGATCGTGCTGATGATCCAGGTGCATCTGATGGTCGTCACCAGCGCCATGGCCATCTTCCTGAGCAAACACCTGCCCTGGCTGGGCATTAGCGATAATCCGGCGCAGTGCCACAGTATACCGTTGAATTCCCTGCTGGTAATTTTAGCCGTAGGCTTTTTAGTGGGAATCATTGCAACGCGCTTTATCTTACTGCCTTTGCTGAAAAGGGATGAAGTACCTTAATCCAGCAGCGTGTCGATCTCCCATACATCATAATCCGGACAAGCGCCCGGACGTGTAGCGATCAATGCACCGGTTGCATTGGCATAGGCCAGACACTGCTCTGCTGTACGCCCATGGATCAGACTGCTGAGAAAACCTGCCAGGAACGCATCGCCGCTGCCAATGGTATCAGCTACCTGTACGCGAAAGCCGTGGTGATAGTAAAAACGCTCATACATATATAAGAGGGCGCCCTCTCCTCCCATCGTCACAACAATGGTCTTGATATTATACTTTTTTGAGATTGCCTTCACCTTGTCTTCCTTTGTGGCATAATCACCCAGCCAGCTGCTGATCAGTTCAAGCTCCGCCTGGTTAAGCTTAAGGATATCACATCGCTCCAGCAAATAGTTCACGCCTTCCTGTGTATAATGGGGAGGCCGCAGGTTAATGTCCAGCACTTTTTTCACATTGTGCTGCAGGACCTTGTACAGCGCTTCACGCGATACATCATGCCGGGCCGCCAGGCTGCCGAACACAAAATATTCCGCCTGCCTTAAAAGCTTCTCCCATACCGGATCCCATGTAATGAAATCCCAGGCTGCCGGGAACAGGATGTTATATTGCACATCATGGTCACTGATCGGCTGCGCCAATACCTTACCGGTACCATGTATCGTGTCCAGCTGTACGCAGGCAGTGTTCAGGCCGTTCCTGTGCAGCAGGTTCAACAGCCGCTCACCATAATCGTCCTTACCTACTTTTGATATGACCGCCACCTGCTGGGACTGTTTCTGCAGATGATAGGCTGCATTCATAGGGGCGCCGCCGGGTAATTCTTTATCGGGCAGCACATCCCATAACATTTCTCCGAAGCAAACAATGTTGTACATGTTTTGAAGATATGAAAAATTATCATGTCTTAAATCATAACAGATCCGTTTTGTCTGGTTTGTCTAATGACTGTATCTTTATGATCTATCTTTATTGTACTCACTCCAAAAAATTTACCATCATGACCACACAACAAATGACAATGACCACCCAGCAAATTGCCAACCGCCTGGCTGAACTTTGCCGCACAGGTCAGTTTGAAGCCGCTCAGAAAGAGTTGTATGCTGACGATGCCATCAGCATAGAGCCTTATGAAACGCCGGAGTTTGCCAAAGAAACAAAGGGCCTGGACGCCATCATCGAAAAAGGTCACAAATTTGAATCTATGGTGGAAGAAATGCATGGAGGCAGCGTATCTGAACCTTTGGTTGCAGAAAACACCTTCGCATTTGTGATGAGCATGGATATGACCATGAAGGGTAAGGGCCGCATGAATATGAGCGAGCTTTGTGTGTACCAGGTAAAGGACGGGAAAGTTATCTCCGAGCAGTTCTTTATGTGATTGGTGGAAACATTACACCTGATCGGGCTGACTAAAATGAACCGTTTTAGTCAGCCTTGTTTTTTTATCCCCTTCCTTTACAAACATCACTGCTACTGCCGCCAGCAACATAAACACACCGGCCATTGATAATGCATACACCGCCTGACCACCAAAACAATACTTTACGATCAGGCCACCAAACAAGCCGTTCACGATCTGCGGGAAAGTGATAAAGAAATTGAAGATCCCCATATAAACACCCATCTTCTTCACCGGCAACACACTGGAGAGCATCGCATAGGGCATAGACAGGATACTGGCCCAGGCAAGGCCAATACCGATCATAGGATAGATCAGCATGGAAGGAGACTGGATAAAATAGATCCATAACAAACTGACGCCGCCCGCAGTCAGCGATAAGGCATGCGCTGTCTTACGACTGGTGGCCCTTGCCAATGCAGGGAGTAACAAAGCATAAACAGCAGACACCCCATTATAAATGCCAAAGAGTACACCCACCTGGTTACCGGCGTCCGCAAATTTTTCAGAAGAAGTATCACCGGGCAGCACGTGATAGACATGATGCGCAATAGCGGGTGTAGTGAATACCCACATAGAGAACAGGGCAAACCAGGAAAAGAACTGTACCACGCCCAGTTGCCGCATGGCTGAAGGCATCCGGGAAAAGTCTTTGAAAATGGCGCTTATCCCCCTGTGCTGTTCCGCCGTTTCCGCTTCTGCGGGATGGAAAGCAGCACGCTCTTGTGGAGAATATTCTTTCGTGCTGATGATCGTCCACAAAATAGAGCCCGCCAGTACCGCTGCGCCGATATAGAACGAATAGCTTACATTAGCCGGGACCTGCCCGGGAGGAGCTGTTTTAGGCACATTACCATAGGCTGCCAGCAGGTAAGGCAGCCAGGAGCCCGCTACGGCCCCTATCCCTATCAGGAAGGTCTGTACAGAAAAGCCGGTACTGCGTTGTGCATCCGGAAGATTATCCGCCACCAGCGCCCGGAAAGGTTCCATGGCCACATTGATGGAAGCATCCATGATCATCAGTATGCCCGCGCCTATCAATACAGGCGGCAGCAACACGGTGATCACACCTGCATTTGGCAGTAATATCAGCGCCAACGCAGTAGCCAGCGCGCCTACCAGGAAATAAGGCTTCCGCCTTCCCAGCCGGTTCCAGGTACGATCACTGTAATGCCCGATGATCGGCTGCACGATCATACCGGTGAGCGGAGCGGCCAGCCAGAAAAGGGACAAATGCTCCACATCTGCGCCGAAGGTCTGCAGGATGCGCGAAGCGTTTCCGTTCTGCAGGGCAAAACCAAACTGGATGCCCAGGAAGCCGAAGCTCATGTTCAATATTTGCCGGAAACTCATCCCTGGCTTGTCCATAAAAAAATATTTGAAGTTTGAGGTCTGAGGTTTCAAACCTCAAACTTATACTTTTATTCCTTCACTGCCTACAAACAGCTGCGCCCGTGCTTTTACTGCATGCGCCTGATCATAGAGGTATACTTCTAATGCCTTGTCTGAATAATTATGTATCTGCACACCTTTCTTATTTATTTCCACTTTCAGCAGTGCGCCTCTGAAACGTATCTTGAAGGCGAAAGACTGCCATTCAGCCGGCAGGAAGGGCGCAAACTTTAAACGTCCATCCCTGACCCGCATACCGGCAAAGCCTTCTACTACGCTCATCCAGGTACCAGCCATGGAAGTGATGTGCAGACCATCTTCCGTATCATTGTTATAATCGTCCAGGTCAAGGCGTGAAGTGCGCAGGTAGAATTCATAGGCGCGCTGCCCGTCGCCCAGCTTAGCGGCAAGAATAGCATGCACACAAGGAGATAAGGAACTTTCATGCACCGTACGCGGTTCATAAAAATCAAAATTCCTGCGCAGGGTGTCTTCATCAAAACGATCTTCCAGGAAGTAGCAACCCTGCAATACATCTGCCTGTTTAATAAAGCAGGAACGCAGGATGCGGTCCCAGCTCCAATGCTGGTTAAGCGGCCGCTGTGCAGGATCAAGGTCCTTTGCCAGGACCTGCTCTTTATCCAGGTAGCCATCCTGTTGCAGGAACACACCGGATGCCTCATCCACCGGGAAATACAGGTGTTGGATGATATGCTGCCACTGGCTGCGCTCTTCCTGCTCGCGGAATTGTATGCGCGCAACAAGTGATTGATATTGCGCCGGATCCTGTTGCTTTACATGGTCTATTACTTCCAATGCATATTCCAGGCACCAACTGGCCATAGTATTGGTATACCAGTTATTGTTCACGTTGTTCTCATACTCATTGGGACCTGTTACGCCCAGCATTACATACTGCTTGCGGGCATCGCTCCAGTTAACCCGCTGCGCCCAGAAGCGTGCAATGGCGATCAGCACTTCCAGTCCGTATTCCACCAGGTAGCTGGTATCCCCGGTATAACGCGTATAGTTAAAGATGGCGAAAGCAATGGCTGCATTACGGTGGATCTCTTCAAAAGTGATCTCCCATTCATTATGGCATTCTTCCCCGTTCATGGTTACCATGGGATAGAGCGCGGCGCCGCCTTTGAAGCCCAGCTTCGCTGCATTCTCAATGGCTTTCTGCAGGTGTTTGTAACGGTACAGTAATAAGTTGCGCGCTACCTGCGGATCAGCAGTGGCCAGGTAAAAAGGAATGCAATATGCTTCCGTGTCCCAATAAGCTGCACCGCCGTACTTTTCACCGGTAAACCCTTTAGGGCCTATATTCAATCGTGCATCTTCACCGGTGTAGGTTTGGTTCAGCTGGAAAATATTAAAGCGGATGCCCTGCTGCGCAGCGGCGTCTCCAGTGATAATGATGTCGCTTTCTTCCCATTTAGCTGCCCAGGCAGCTGCCTGTTCTTCCAGCATACGGTCAAAACCTTTTGCCAGCACTTTCTCCAACACCTCGCTGCAGGCACTTTGCAGGCTTTCACGCGGGTGGTTCTCAGAAGAGACATTAGCTGCATACTTCATGATCAGCACTTCCTGCCCTGATCTCACCGGCATGGTGATACGGCCTGCCACATACTTCTCCGCCTCTACCGTCATGAAAGGCGCTTCTGCTGCCAAACCGTCTTTGTATACCTGGAACTTCATACCAGTACAAACATCAAAGCCGGTTTTCCTGGTGCGCAAAGTAAGATAGGCGCTGCCTTCGCTTACTTCCCGGTATAGCTCTTCCCAGAATTTCTCATCATAGTTCGCATCCTGGTTCTTCACATCTCCGTCTATAAAAGGTGTGATAGTGAGCTGTCCGTCAAAGTTCAGCGGCGTAATGCTGTAACGGATGGCGCCTGCTTCATCATCCACAATGCTGCAAAGGCGGCGCGACACTACCTTCACCTGTCTGCCGCTGGCAAGTGTAGCGGTGAAGGAACGCTCCAGGTAACCGGCCTTCATATTCAGCACACGTCTGAAGTCATTCACGGTACAGGCGTGCAGGTCCAGCACTTCATCATTGATCCGTATATCGATGCCGATCCAGTTGGCGGCATTCAGCACTTTGGCAAAATATTCAGGGTAACCGTTCTTCCACCAGCCCACTCTTGTTTTATCGGGGTAATAAACACCCGCCACATAATTTCCCTGCAGGCTTTCTCCGGAATAAGCTTCTTCAAAATTGGCGCGCTGGCCCATCCTGCCGTTACCAATACTGAAAAGGCTTTCAGAGATCTTATTAAGATGGGGGTCAAATCCTTCTTCGATGATGTTCCACTCATCAACTTTAATGTACTGCTTCATATGCATTCATGCAGCTGTCAGCTGTTAGCTGCCAGCTTATTTAGTTTTTCAATAGACATAAATTGTAAGCCGGGCACTACGGCATCTGCTCCTTTGAGTGTTTCCCTCTCGCCGATGCCGACTGCCTTCATTCCGGCGGCTTTGGCAGCTTCGATACCTGCAATAGCATCCTCGAACACCACGCAATGGGGAGGTGTAACACCCAATGCAGCAGCGCCTTTCAGAAACACTTCCGGATCAGGCTTGGAGGCCGTAACGGTATTGCCGTCTACTATTACATCAAATAATGGCAATAAGCCGGTGCGCTCCAGGATGGTAGACGAATTTTTACTGGCAGAGCCCAGGGCTGTTTTAAGCCCGGCGTTTCTTACGGCTTCGAGAAATCCTTTTGCTCCGGGCAGTATTTCCCGCGGCGTCATCTGGTTGATCATCTCCACATACCATTCGTTCTTGCGGGTTGCGAGCGCCTGCTGCTCTGCAGTTGTTTTATGGATGCCGCCCCATTCGAGGATCAGCTCCAGGGACCGCATCCTGCTGATCCCTTTTAAGCGCTCATTCTGTGCTTCGGTAAAATCAAATCCCAGCTCGTTCGCCAGCCGTTTCCAGGCCTGGTAATGATACACGGCCGTATCCACGATCACACCGTCCAGGTCAAAAATGCATGCTTGGATCATTCACTTATTTTAATTCCAGCACCAGCGTGGTGAAGGCAGGTACTGTTATGGTGTCTGTAATAGATTGTTCTTTACCGCTGACAACATCCAGTCCTTTGCTGAAAGAAGCGGTCCTTTCCCTGAATCGTTTGGTGGGCAGCTCTTGTGCTTTATCATTGCCATTCATGATCACCATCACTGTCTTTGTTTCATTATAGCGGAAGTATACATATACCCCGTTCTCTGGCACATATTGCATTACATGGCCATTTTGCAGCACCGTATTTTGCCTGCGATAGTTAGCCAGCTTACGGAGGTAGTCAAATACTTCATTCTCCTGGGCGCTGCGACCAGCGGCAGTAAATTTATCGACCTTGTCGCCGGGCCAGCCGCCTTTAAAATCTTCTCTTACCAGGCCGTCAGGATTGCAGAAATTCTTCATCAGAATCTCTGCGCCATAGTACAGCTGCGGAATGCCGCGCGTGGTCAGCAATCCGGCCAGGGCCATTTTATATTTAGCGACGTTCTCTCCTGTTACGGAAAAAAAACGACTCAGGTCATGATTATCAAGAAAAACTACATTACGGCCAGGGTCCTGGTACACAAAGTCCTTAGCCAGGGTATTATACAGGTTCGTCACTCCATCCTGTCCGGGCGTTTTACCATTCACCAGGTCCGTGATTGCCCAGAGGTACTGGAAATCCGTTACGCCCGGCAACTGTGTATCAAAGCCATGATTCATGGTATTGCCCTGTGTAAACACGGCCTGGTTCACTGTGCCGTGCACAAATGTTTCACCAAAGAAAGACAGCTGGGGGTATTCGGCTTTTACCGCTTCGCCCCATTCCTTCATATACCCCGCATCGTTATAGCCATAAGTATCGAGGCGAAAACCATCCACGCCTGCATACTCTATCCACCAGATATGACTTTGTGTAAAATAATTGCGTACATAAGGATTGGCCTGGTTCATGTCTGGCATGTGGGTATCGAACCATCCGTCTGTCATTAATTGCTTGTCTGCCGCGGCGGCATAGGGGTCGAACACGGTTTGTTCCTTAAAATTGGATTTGGTGAACACGGGCCATTGATGTACCCAGTCTTTGGAAGGCATATCGCGCATGGTCCAGTGCTGGCTGCCGATATGGTTATGCACCAGGTCTTTGATCATTTTCATGCCGCGCTTGTGCAGCTCATCCACCAACTGTTTGTACAGCTCATTCGTGCCATAACGGCGGTCTATTTTGTAATTCTCCGTAGCCGCATATCCGTGATAGGAAGCAGAAGGCTGGTCATTCTCCAGTACGGGGTTCAGCCACAGGGCAGTAACGCCCAGGTCCTTCAGATAGTCCAGGTGATCAATGATCCCTTGTATATCGCCGCCATGACGATAGTACATGGAATCACGGTTCAACGTGGTCTGCTGCATGCCTTTTACAATATCATTGCGCTGATCGCCATTCGCAAAACGGTCGGGCATAATAAGGTAGATCAGGTCTGCATTGGTAACGCCCTGTGCTCTTGCGGCATGATCCCGTGCTTTCAGCTCATAAGTGTATCGCAGCTCCTTCTCTCCTTTTTTGGTAAAGCGGATGGGAAAAGTTCCCGGCGCTGTGCCCGCGCTGATCTCCAGGTCGAGGAACAAATAGTTAGGGTTCTCCACCTTATGCACGGCTTTCAGCGTTACGCCCGGGTACTGCAGCGCTACATCCCGCTGTGCAATATTATTACCATGTACGATCAGCTGCAGGAAGGGGTTCTTCATGCCTGTCCACCAATTGGCCGGTTCAATGCGTTCCAGCGCAGGTACCTGTGCCGCGAGCGAGCCCGTAATACAAATAAAAGCGAATACCAATAGATAGTGTCTCAATTTCATCTTTTTATACTAAGAGCTAAAAGCCAAACGCTGAACGCTCAAGCCTTAAGCTTTTAGCGTTCAGCGTTTAGTGATGTTTAATATCCGTTGTTCTGTTCCAGGTTCGGGTTGGCCGTTCTGTCTGCAGAAGGTATGGGGTAGAGTGAGCGGAAATCTTCCACTGCCTTTCCCTCCTTGACACCGCCTTTCCAGGGCCAGATATAAGTGCTGCCGGTAAATTTGCCAAAGCGGATCAGGTCTGTTCTGCGATGTCCTTCCCAGAACAGCTCACGCCCTCTTTCCGCCAGTATGAAATCCAGTGTAAGCTGCGTGCCGGTGATATTACCGCTGGTATTGCCATATGCACGCTGACGCAGCTGGTTCACATATTGCAGGGCGGTGGCTGCACTGCCGCCTGTACCACCGCGCAATACTGCTTCTGCATACATCAGGTATACATCTGCCAGGCGGAACATGGGATAGTCAGTGTCCGGGAAATCACCGGTCTTGTCTGAGCCCTGCACACCCGCAGCGGTTACGTTCCTGAACTTGGCGATGGCATAACCACTGGGGAAGTTGAACACATCATTGATCTCCAGGCTCTGGCCATTGGTATAGAACATGGCGCGTTTATCGGTATTGCCGGTAATATCCGCAAACTGGTTGACAAAGGCGCTGGTGGTACGCAATCCGGCCCATCCCCCGTTGATGCCGAAGCTGGCAGCACTCATGTTGCCACCCACAGGCGCATGCACCAGGTAGGTCATGCCGCCGTAAGTTTTGGTACGCAGACCATCATAAGTGATGGTAAAAATCATTTCCGGAGAGGTGTTATTATCTGCCAGGAATAATTTGCGGTATTCATCAGACAACCCATAACCGGCTCCTATGATCTTATTGCAGTAAGTGATCGCATCTGTGTTCTTATCCTGGTTGATATACACTTTTGCATTCAGGTAAAGTTTAGCCAGCACGGTCCATGCAGCTGCTTTATCTGCACGGCCGTATTCATTCTGACGGGCTTCTACCAGTTCACTTTCTATTGCTTTCAGTTCAGACTCTATATAGGTGAAGAGGTCTGCACGGCTGATCTGTTTAGGCAGGAAGGAGGCGCTCACGGGATCATTCTCTGTAGAAAAGGGCACATTACCAAAAAGGTCCAGCGCATGATAATAAGCCAATGCTCTCAGGAAGCGGGCCTCTGCACGGAAATGCTTTGCTTCTTCCAGGTCACTGCCGCTGATACCATGTGTGCCCAGCTTATCATCGGTTGTTTCCCGGATAAACTCGTTAGAAACGGCTATCACGTAGAAAATACGGTCGTATATGGCTTTGATGAACTCATTACCGGAGGTCCAGGTCATGAAATGATAGTCCTTCAGGTTGCCGTCATTCCAGGCGATCACGGCTTCATCGGTAGACAGCTCCTGTGCCTGCCAGTATTGACGGATATAGTTGGAAAAACCTTCGTCTATACCTGTCAGGTCTGGTTTACCAGCTGGTCCCTGCTGACCGCTGATCGCATAAGCGGCATATATTTTTGCCAGTATGGGTTTATAGTTCTTAAAATCGTTGTATACGCTGGCGGATGTCTGGTCATAGAAAGGCACACGGTCCAGGTCTTTTGTACAGGAGGAGATCATCACGGTCAATCCCATACAGCCTGCCAGCATCCATTTATTGATATATTGCTTGATCATTTTTTCCGGTTTTGGTCAAATTAAAAATCGAGATTCAGGCCCAGGGAGTAGATACGCGGACGCGGATAAAGCTTGTTGTCTATGCCTTCCCCTATGTAGTTCGTACCGACTTTGTCATTTCCTAATTCAGGATCAAGGCCTTTGTAGCCGGTGATCACAAATGCGTTCTGCACGGTAGCAGATACACGCAGGTTCACCTTATCCTTCAGCACACGGCCGAAATTGTATCCCAGGCTGATGTTATCCATGCGCACAAAAGAGGCGTTCTCTACAAAGTAGTCAGAGAAGAACTGCTGGTTGGTGAAATTGGTTTCCAGCACGCTGCTGTGCATGTTTGCCAGGTAGTTCGGGAAAGTGATGTTGCGGTAAGAGCCCAGATCAGAGCTGGGGTTGTTATATACATAATTTCCAAAGCTGCCGCGCATGGAGAAACCGGCATTCCAGTGCTTATAAGAGAACTGTGAATTAAAGCCCAGCAGGAACTTCGGGTTAGGTGATTTATACCGGTAGCGGTCTTCCTTATCGATCTTCCCATCTTTATTCAGGTCTTCATACTGGCCGTCAAGCGGTTTGCCGTCTTTGTAAAGCTGCTTATACACAAAGAAGGTATAAGGGGCATATCCAACGGTGTGCACCTGTATGGTATTACCCGTACCACCCGAGATGGTGCCCACTTCGATACCTATCGCATTCGGGTCTTTTACCCGGGTAAGATTGGTGATCTCGATGGTGTTATAGGTAAAGTTGAATCCCGCGTCCCAGTTAAAGTCCTTCGTGCGCACAGGAGTGGCATTCAAGGTGAATTCCAGGCCCTTGGTTTCGATATTGCCAACATTGGTCAGCAGCTGGTTGGTGAGGTTAGATCCTGCTGCTACGGGTATCACGCTCAGCAGGTCTTTTGTTTTCTTTTTGTAGTAGTCTATGCTACCGGAGATCCGGTTATTCAGGAAGCCGAAGTCCAGACCAACGTTATAGGTTTCTGTTTCTTCCCATTTGATGTTGGCGTCGTATCCTTCCGGGCGTAAAGTCATGTAGTAGGTGCTGCCAAACTGGTACTGCGCATTGGCATCGCCATTGGTATAACGCGGCAGATAGGGATAGTCAGACAACAGTCCTCCAAAGTCCTGCTGACCGGTGACACCATAACCTGCACGCAACTTCAGTTCAGAGAACAGGTCCGAGTTTTTCAGGAAGTTCTCCTGGTTAATGCGCCATGCCAGCGCCACAGAGGGGAATGTGCCCCAGTGCTCACGGAAACGGGAAGAACCATCCCTGCGGACGTTAACCGTCAGCAGGTATTTGTCCAGCAGTGTATAATTCAACCTGCCGAAGAAAGATACCAGCGTATTCTGTGTTTTGAATGGAAAAGGTGCTGCTGCATTGATCGTATCACCTTTTTCATTCAGGTCAGCATAAGCGGGTTCTGTACGGATAAAATCCTGGTAAGAATAACCGCCGGTAACATCGATACGGCTGCTGATGCCTTTTAAGTCTTTTGCATAGTTGAGATAAAAGTCCAGCAGCTTGTTATTCTTTGTTTGAGAATAAGACTTATCAATACCACCGCGGTTATAAGCATTACCAGCATACGAAGGTACCAGTGTACGGCCTTCGCTTTTGGATACATCGTATCCCAGGTTTAGATTGGCCCTCAGCTCGGGTAGGAAATGAAATTTATAATCGAATTGAATGTTGCCTAAGCTCCTTTTTACTTCGCCTTTGTCATTCTTCAATTCCAGCATAGCCAGCGGATTACGCGTAGCCAGCGTGTAGGGGCCTCCTGAAGTAGGATCCACCCACTCGAAGTAGCCGCCGAATTTGCTGCCGTTGCGCACCGGCTGTGTAGGATCAAAGTTCATCGCGGCATTGATCGCGTCCTGGTCTGCAAAACGGCTATTAGTGATAGCGCCTCTTACGTTCACATCTATTTTCAGATGATCATCCAGCAGACGGGGACTCAAATTCAGTCCTGCAGATGTACGGCGCATGCTGGAGGTTTTCAGGATCCCGCCCTGGTTGGTAAACCCTACAGAAAGGCGGAAGGGCAATTGCTTCAGGGCGCCGCTTATGCTCAGGTTATTATCAGTACTGAAAGCAGTACGGTAAAGCTCCTCCTGCCAGTTGGTATTGGCAGTGCCCATCAACTTCTTTTGATCGTCCGTACCCTTTTCATTTACCACTTTCCTGAACTCATCGGCGGTTAATACAGGCACGGTGCCTGTTTTCTGCGAGATAGAATTGAGGGTGCTGAAACCGAAGCGCAGCTGATCTCCTGCTTTTCCTTTCTTGGTAGTGATGATGATCACACCGTTCGATGCACGTGAACCGTAAATAGCGGTGGCAGAAGCATCTTTCAATATGTTAAAGGATTCGATATCGTTGGGATTGATAAAGCTCAGCGGGTTAGAAGAGCCTTTTAATTCTGCGTTGTCCAATGGCACACCGTCTATTACGATGAGCGGATCATTGCTGGCGTTCAGTGATGAGCCGCCACGGATGCGGATCTTGCTGCCGGCTCCCGGCGCACCGCTATTGCTGGTGATCTGCACACCGGCCACCTTACCGGTTATCAGTTGCTCAGGAGTAGTAACCACCCCCTTGTTAAAGTCTTTCGAAGAAATAGCAGTGATAGAACCCGTCAGGTCGCTTTTCTTCTGCGTGCCGTAACCTACTACCACTACTTCATTCAGGCCCTTCGCATCTGCTGTCAGCTGGAAATCCTGTTGCAGGGCGCCGTTAACGGTCAGCTCCCTTTCCACCTGCTGGTAACCGATCATCCTGATCACGATTGTTGCTGTGCCGCTCACAGGCTGCAGCTTAAAGCTGCCGTCTATTCCGGCTACTGCGTTTTGGTTGGTTCCCTTAATGAATACGGTGGCGCCAGGTAGCGGTTGTCCGGTTTCGTCGGTCACCTTTCCGCTGATGCTTCCTGTCTGTGCAAACGTGGCAAGGGATAAGGCCGTAAAGCACAACAGTAATAGATACCTGATAAGGCGAAGTTTTTGCATCTCTGTGAAATTTTTGTTCAGTTTTAGTTCGGCTCGGGAACGATGCCGGGAACGTTCCCGATACGTGGTAAAAAAATATTACATAACGTGCAGCTAAAGTAAGGAAAATTTGAAAGCTCCAAAAAAATTTTAACCGGGTCTTCAGCAACTGGCATTGCGAAGCCCTTTAAAAGCCGCGCGGGTAGCGGCTAAAGCAATGCTTTAACAACCTGAATATGACATAGTGAATCCTCCGCTTTTTGCTAAAACCAATTAGCAGGGGCTAACTCGTTGATTTTCGCGGAATGATCTTCGATTTAAGCACCACATGATCACGCACAGGATGATCACTCTCCAGCGTCTTAAACAACAACTGTGCAGCATGTACCCCCATCTCCCTTGCCGGCTGTGTAATAGTAGATAAGGAGGGGTTCAGCAGCGGCGCGATCTCCAAACTGGAAAAGCTGATGATCTTCACTTTGCGCGGAATAGCAATACCCAGATCATGACATACATAATAACTGGCGATCGCCAAACGCTCCACAGAAGCGAAAAGCCCGTCAGGCTTAAGCGTCTTCATCACCTTGGAAAGGATATTATAATTCTTCTTGTGATCGTTACTGCAATCAATGATCAGCTCTTTATCGTAAGGGATGCCTTCTGCTTCCAGTGCATCTATATATCCCTGCGTGCGCATCTTCCCGATAGACAGGCTCTTGTTGATCACCAGGAAAGCAATCTTGCTGCAGCCCGCCTCTATCAGATGCCGCGTGGCATTAAAGCTGGCATCATAATCATTCGTGGTCACCTTCGCCACATCTATATCATCATACACCCGGTCAAAGAACACCAGTGGCATATGCTTCGGCTTCAGCTTATTCAGGTAAGCATGATCCTTCGCTTCTCCGGAAGCAGACATGATAATACCGTCCACCCGCCCATTCGATAAGTTATCGATAAAGGATACCTCCTTCTGGTACTCATCATCTGTTACGTAAATAAGCGTATGGTAACCCTTTTCACGGGCCACCTGCTCAATGCCCCTGATAGCCTGCGCAAAGAAATTATTGGCCAGCTCCGGCACAATGATGGCAATGGTATCACTCTTCTTTTCGCGTAAACTGCTGGCATACAGGTTCGGCTGGTAGTTCAGCTCCCTGGCCCTGGCCAGGATGCGTTCTTTGGTCTGTGCATTAATATCACTATTGCCACGGAAGGCCCGTGACACCGTGGAAGTTGACAAGTTAAGGTCCTTGGCCAATTGCTTTATATCGATCTTCTCCATGTAGGGGGGACTAAATACTTGTGTAAAATTAAAATAATTATATTTACAGCCTAGAACGATCCATTATGACCTTACCCGGCACATATTACCGCCCGATCGCCATCCGTGCAAACGGCGGTTTGTCCACTCCCCCTCCCCCGCCTTACACACAAGGCAGGTAATTGATCACGGCATTTTGCCTTTATCAGTGATCAGCAGCGACCTCGCGCGTTACTGCATGGTATTGTTTTGCCCCTGCCTCCCACTTTGATTTTCACCCTTACTCTTTACCCAGTTTGATTGTTCAATGACAAGATATATTATCATGGTCTTTACCGGGGCCTGCTGCTTCGGCATTCTATCCACTTTTGTAAAGGTGGCCTACCTGGAAGGATATTCCACCGGCGATATCTCCGGCTCCCAGGCCTGCTTCGGCATGATGGTGCTATGGGCGCTGTACCTGCTCCAGCAGAGGACAAAGCCAACTGCTACTAAGCAGCCACAGACCGCCTCCTGGAAAGTAATGCTGGCAGGCACTTCCATCGGGCTTTGTACCCACCTCTATTACTTATCCGTTCAATGGATCCCTGCTTCCGTGGCCATCATCTTCCTGATGCAATTCACCTGGATCGGGCTGCTGCTGGAATGGCTGATCTATGACAAACGTCCTTCCTTACTGCAAAGTATAGCCGCCTTCCTGATCATGAGCGGCACCATCATGGCCAGCGGCCTATCTGCCCGGCACAATATCATGCTGCCTGTAAAAGGCGTGCTGCTGGCAATGGCCTCCGCCACCGTATACGGTGTGTATGTAGTGGCCAGCGGCCGCATCGGCAACGACCTTCCTGCACTCAAGAAAAGTGCATTGATCATGACCGGCTCCACTGCCGCCATCTTCCTGGTGGCCATGCCGGGTTTCCTGTTCATGCCACAGATCATCAGCGGGCTGGCCAAATGGACCATCTTCCTGGGCCTTTTCGGCACTATCATTCCACCGCTGTTGTTCGCCGCTGGCATACCTAAAACCGGCGTAATTCTCAGCGCGCTGCTCATGACGGTAGAATTGCCCGTGGCTGTGATCACCGCCCGGCTGGTACTGCATGAGCATATCTCACTACTGCAATGGGGTGGTGTATGCTTAATGCTGTTTGCCATGGCCTTGCCGCCCTTACAACAACTGGCAGCCAGACGGCAATAAGCTATATTAAAAAACGGCAACGGACATACAAATGTATGTCCGTGCCGTTCTATTCAATTCAACCAATGTGGCCTTGTCATTAAGAAACAGCTGCCGTCTGCTGTTCCAGGAACTGCCAGTTAAAATACTGCTGTGCATTAAAATAGCAGATGTCCTGTATCACTTTTCCTACCCAGTCAATATCGCCGGGCAACTCGCCCTGCTCTATCTCCTGCCCGAACAGATCGCAAACAATACGGCGAAAATACTCGTGGCGCGGATAGGAAAGGAAACTCCTTGAATCGGTGAGCATACCTACAAAGCGGCTCAGCAAGCTCATATTGGATAATGCATTCAGTTGCTTCACCATGCCATCCTTCTGATCCAGGAACCACCAGGCAGAGCCGAATTGCACCTTGCCTGCGATAGATCCGTCGTTGAAGTTACCAATCATAGTGGCCATCAGCTCATTGTCTGCAGGATTGAGATTATAGAGGATAGTCTTCGCCAGCTTATCCTGGCTATCCAGCCTGTCAAGGAATTTAGCCAGCGCCTTTGCCTGGGGGAAATCACCGATAGAATCCCAACCCGTGTCAGGCCCCAGCTGGCGCAGCATACGGGCATTGTTATTACGCAGGGCGCCCAGGTGATACTGCTGCACCCAGCCTTTTTCCCAATCCCATTCTGCCAGTTCCAGCAGCAGTGCAGATTTTAGTTTCCTGCTCTCCAGGGGAGACAATACATTTCCTCCCCTTGCCTTCGCAAAAATAGCCTTGATGTCTGCTTCGGTAAACTCATCTGCATAGATCTCCTCTATACCATGATCGGAAACAGAACAGCCCATGGCAGCAAAGAAATCATGTCGGTTCCTCAGTGCCCGCAGCAGGTCGGGGTAAGTGCTGATGGATACGTCCGCTGCCTTTTCCAGCTTATTGAGGTATTGGTTGTATTTCACGGGATCGTCTGCATTCATGGCATGATCAGGCCGGAATGCAGGCAGGATCGGGATCTCAAAGCCTTCCTGTTTTAACTGTACATGGTATTCCAGTGAATCCACGGGATCGTCCGTAGTACATACCAGCGCCACTTTCATTTTACGCAAGAGATTGCGCACACTGTAATCAGGCGACTGCAGCTTCTCTGTGCAAACGCCGTATATGTTAGCAGCAGTGGAAGGGCTCAGTATATCGTTCACATCAAAATAGCGCTGCAGCTCCATATGCGTCCAGTGGTACAGCGGGTTCCGCAAGGTGTAAGGGACGGTAGCAGCCCATTTCTCAAATTTCTCCCAATCGGATTTGTTACCGGTGCAATAGCTCTCCGGCACTCCATTGGTGCGCATGGCCCTCCATTTGTAGTGATCTCCATACAGCCACGCCTGGGTCAGATTCTCAAATTGCACATCTGCCGCTATTTGAGCGGGCGGCAGATGACAATGATAATCTATCACCGGCATTTCTTTCGCGTATTCGTGATATAAACGTTGAGCAGTGGCCGTATTCAGCAGGAAATGCTCGTCGAGGAACCTTTTCATAATTTACGATGATTAAATATTACAAAGGGGTAAGCCCGTTTCACTTACCCACCCTAGCGTGATTAAAATTTTTTACTACCGCCTTTGCCCCTTGCTGCAGCAGCAGCTGCAGCATGTTGTTCACGGCAGGTGCAAAGCCTTTCAGTGATGTAAGATCAGCGCCCCACAATGCGGTATTGGCTAATACTTCTTTTACAAGCACAGAAGGCTCCAGGCGTTTCCACTGTTCATGGAACCAGGCGGCATGATCATCCTGTATGGTATATGTTTTACCATTGACAGTACCTTGATAGGCGCCGTCTGCACTACGCTCGCTGCGCATGAACAGCAGGTAAGCGGCAAAGCCCAGCGAGATCCAGTATGGCGCCTCCTGCGAACGCTGATAATGACGCAGCAGCACGGGCACATTACGCATCTTCATTTTGGACGTATACTGCATCGTAATGCTGATCCACTGGTGCGCGATATGCGGATTACGGAAACGGTCCAGCACACTGTTGGCAAACTGCGTAGCAACAGCTGCTGTGATATAGATATCTGTAATGGCAGGCACCATTTCTTCCAGCATCAGCGTAGCAATACAAGCTTCCATATCGCTGTCTTCCATGGCCTGGCGCACGGTCTCAAAACCGGCCAGGAAAGCCAGTCCGCAGCTCAGTGTATGCGTACCATTCAGCAGGCGCAGCTTCAACTCACGGAACACATTGATATCCGGCGCGATCACCACCCCTTTATCTGCCGCAGCGAAACTCAGGCGCTCTTTTACCGTAGCATCTGCCGTTTCTATGGCCCAGAGGCGATACACTTCAGACATGATCATCAGCTCATCCTCATAGCCCAGGGCCGCTTCCATCGCCTGCTGCTCTGCTGCCGGTAATGCACCGGGCACAATACGGTCTACCAGTGAATTGCAGAAATGATTAGCATGGGTCAGCCACTGGATGAATTCTGCAGGCAGGTTATTGCGGGAGGCCAGCTCCAGCACAATATCCTTCAGCTTCTTCCCATTGTCCGGTATCAGCTCCGTGGGGATGATCACCATCCCTTTATCCGCGCTGCCATCAAAATATTGATATCGCCTGTACAGGAATGCCAGCAGCTTACCGGGGTAAGACGCAGGCGGTACCGCATGTACATCATCATCTGTTAAAGTAATGCCTACTTCTGTTGTATTGGAGATCACGATCTCCAGCGCCGGGTTCTCTGCGCATTGCAATATCTCAGGCCATTGTGCGGCGGCGCTCAGTACCCGGCTGATGGCGGCATTCAGTATATTCTCCTGTATCGCCTGCCCGCCTTCTATGCCCCGCACGCAGAGGGTGTACAGTCCATCCTGTTCTGCAAAAGCATCGGTAGTGCCCTTGCCGGTGGATTTCACTACCACAATACGGCCATTGAATAAGCCGGCTTTATTGGCTTTATCTATAAAATATCCCGGCAGTCCGCGTAATAACACACCGGTGCCAAACTGCAGTACTTTTTCAGGCAGCTGCAAATGCTTAGCTGCTGGTGCTTGTATATTCTTTTTTCCGTTTAACGCGGCTAACAGATCTTTTGATAATTTCATTGCATTCTTTTAATTAATTAATAATTAATAATGAATAATTAATAATCTCAGAACTTGTACCAGGCCAGATACTCGTGGTGCAGGCATTATTAATTATTAATTCTTAATTCTTAATTCTTAATTCCCTCTTTTCGCTACCCCAATCATCCAGTTCACCAGGTCGGAAGCCGCCTGGTAATTTTGATACTCAACCGGCAGCCTGCGGCCATCCAGGTATTCATTATAGAACCAGGGGTCGCCTACTGCAAATACAGCGCCTTTGCCAACACGCGCCGCGGCCATGATCACATGATCACCGTCTTTATACATCGGTATCGCAGGCAATTTCACCTCCAGGCTGCTCAGCTCTTTGATATGCACCTTGCCCGGATGACTGAAAACAGGATTCCCTTCGGGGATGATAAACGCGCCCTGTTCAAACTGCCGTCCCTGTACCCGGTTACGGCTGTCCTGGTTGAAGTGCATGCCAAAGCGTTCTGCCAGTATGTTGAAATGCCTGAACTCTGCATTCATAGAATCGTTCTCCATCAGGATCAGCACACCGCCTGCCTTTACCCAGTTATACAGCTGGTCTGCATCGGCAGCCGTCATATAATTTGGTTTAGCGGTCTCTTTGTCTGTATCAGGATCAACGATCAGGTAAATATCTGCGCCTTTCAAACCAGCAGCAGTAGGCGCTACAGACAAGGTATCTGTCTTTATGCCATAACGGTGGAAGATATGCCCCCAGAGCGAGAAGCCGCCGTTATCCAGCTCATCCCATACATAGTGCCAGCGCACCATGCGGCCGGTGGCGTCTTTCCTCCATTCATTATTGAAGTATTGATCCAGTTTTATCGTCAGGCCTTTACCCATATGCAGGGTAGGTGCAATCTCCATTTCATTGGCAGCCAGCAGGTAGGCGCCTGCTCCTTTCGGATCGTTGGTCACCACTTTTTCGCTGAGGTAGTATTCATAGCTGCCATCCCTGTAAGGGTCACCCCCAAGCCCGGCTACACTCACTGTGCCTTCCAGGTTCACGCCGCCTTCAGGTGCTTTCCTGATGAACTTTTTATTGATGCCCTCAAAACCCTTCTGCGCTACCTGGTGATAGCTTTCCGGCAGGTATCCTTTACGCACGCCCTTCTGCAAGGCATATACGAACATGCAGGAGGCAGATGCTTCCAGGTAATTACCTTTTGCACTGCCCTTATCCAGTACCTGGTACCATAAGCCGGTAGCAGGATCCTGGTATTTCTTAACAGCTACTGCCAGGCGGTTGAGTATGGCGATCAGGCTGTCCCTTCCTTTATGTTTAGCGGGAAAATGATCCAGCACATCTACCAGTGCCATGGCATACCAGCCCATAGCCCTGCCCCAGAAATTGGGAGAACGGCCGGTGCTTTTATCTGCCCAGCGCTGCTGCCGTGATTCATCCCATCCGTGATACAACAACCCGGTATGGGCATCGCGTGCATGTGTTTCCATCAGCACAAACTGACGGGTGATATCATTGAACGCTGCATCTTCATGAAACAGCTGTGCATACTCTGCATAAAAAGGCTCGCCCATATACAGACCGTCCAGCCACATCTGGTAAGGATAACGTTTCTTATGCCAGAAGCCGCCGTCGTTGGTGCGGGGCTGGTTCTTCAGCTGCTGACGCAGCTGATCAGCCGCCTTTTTATATTTCTCCTGGTTGGTAACCTGGTAGAGCAATAACAATGCGCGGCCGTTCTTTACATTATCTATGTTGTAATCGTCTTCTTTGTAAGTGCGTATATTCCCCTGCTCATCCACGAAGGCATCCATGCTCTGGCGTATATATTCAAAGTATTTGCCGTCGCCGGTATTTTTCCAGAGGCCGGCGATGCCTTCCAGCACAACGCCCTGGTCATAGGTCCACCGCGGCGGACCGGAAGCCGAATCCTTCCAGGTACGCATAATAGTAGTAGCCATTTCGGCCGATTGAGCATGAACGATCGCAGTACTTAGAACCAGCGCCAGTGTGGTAATGAACAGTGCTTTTTGTTTCCGCATATTAATTTAAGTGTTGGCTTATACTTTCTTTAACGTACCTGCAGGGATTTGGACGTAGCGCCTGCGCTGAATTGTGTGCTCTCTTTCGACTTACGTACGTCTGTTCCCGTAACAAGGATATTGCGGGAATTTCCTCCCTGAACAGACATGAAAGTCTGTGCCTGATCATACCGGATATTGTTCAGACTAATATCCTGGCTGCCGCGTACCGTCACCAGCGGCCCTTCATCTTTAGTGAACAGCTGTACGTCCGTCAGGTGAATGTCTTTTGCTTCCATGCACTCAATTCCTTTACCGGCGCTGATAGCCAGGTGATCCATGTGTATACCGCTGATAGGCATTTCGGGCAGGCCGCGGATGAACACCGCTTTAGCTGCGCCCCTGCACACTACGTTACTGATGTGGAAATCCCTGAACTGCGGCGTGGCTTCTGTTACCGGGAACACTTCCACCCTGGGCGCTTCCCTTTTCTCGCCTGCCAGCGGTACCGGGTCTTTTGCCATGTAATACATGTCAAACAGGATGGCTTCGCCAGGGATGTCCTTCATAGCGATGTTGGAAATATAGATCTTCTCCACTACTCCACCGCGGCCGCGGGTGGTTTTAAAGCGGAGGCCTATATCCGTACCCATGAAGGTACAGTTGGATACAAAGATATTACGTGCGCCGCCAGACATTTCGCTCCCTATCACAAAACCGCCATGGGCATGATACACGGTACAATTATTTACGATCGTGTTCTCAGTAGGCTTACCTCTTTTACGTCCCTGCTCATCCCTGCCTGATTTGATACAGATCCCATCATCGCCTACATCAAAGGTGCAGCCGGTGATGCGTGCATTGCTGCAGGATTCCAGGTCTACGCCATCTCCGTTTTGTGCATACCAGGGATTCTTGGCGTATACATTCCGCAGGGTGATATGCTCGCATAAGAGCGGGTGCAGGCACCAGGCGGGCGAGTTCTGGAAAGTAACATCTTCCAGCAGCACATTCTTACAGCCGGTTAAGCTGATCAGGTTAGGCCGCAGGAAATCTTTTATTGCTGCATAATCGGCTGCTGTTTTATCCGGCATGATTACACCCGCCAGCTTCACCTTAGCGCCTTTATAAGAGCCTTCTGAAGGATACCAGGTAGTGCTGTCCTTCCCTTCTCCTATCAGGCCGCCGGAAGCCACCAGTTTCTTCCACTGTGTTTCTGTGAGCTTATCCTTTTTCACAGCACGCCAGCTGTCGCCATTCCCATCAATAATACCTTTACCTGTAATGGCTATATTTTCCAGGTTAAGGCCCCAGATAGGCGCCTGGCAGCGATAAGCACGCAAGCCCTCATAAGTGGTCTCCACCATGGGATACTGGCTGTGATCTTCGGTGAACTGTAGTACCGCGCCTGCCACCAGGTGCAGGTTCACATTGCTCTTCATGGTAACAGGCCCCGTCAGCCACATGCCTCCCGGTACCAGCACTACGCCGCCGCCCTTCTCACTGCAGGTTGCAATGGCCTTGTTGATGGATTGGGTATTGAGTGTAAAGCCATCAGCCTTTGCGCCGAAGTCCTGTATATTGAAGGTGTCTTTTCTGAAATGCGGCTCATAGATCTCCGGTAGGTCAAAACGGTATTTACCTTCAAACGGTGTTTTAGCCAGGTATTGAGCCAGCGGCAGCTGTTGGTCATAGATCGCTTTTGCCGCGAGCCCGGCTACCAGCGTAGCGCCATATGTGTTAAAATGTGTGTTATCCTCCACGCCATTGGGCAGTGTGCTGTAATGTCCGGCCGGAGTGGTCTTGAACAGTTTCACAGAGCCTTCCACGCCATGCTGTACCAGCAGCGTTGTTGTGCTCTTATGCAGGTCTATCAGCGGCACTTTATTGGCAGCGGCTACTTCCCTTACCACATCCGGGTATTCACCGTGCTGGTCTACAAAATTGCCTTTCTCATCAAACTTACGGCGCATCACAGGCGTGAGCAGCACAGGGTTAGCGCCGCGTGCCCTGGCCTCCTGTACGAAGCGTACCAGGTTTTGCTTGTAAGTAGTATGAGGAGCCGCATACCGGTTGCTGTCAGTTACTTTCTGATCGTTGTGGCCAAACTGGATCATCACCCAGTCGCCGGGCTTTAACTGGGTCAGCACACTGTCCCAGCGGTGCTCGTTAATAAAGCTTTTGGTACTCCGCCCGTTCATGGCGTAGTTCTTTATTTCCACGCCGGGCTCAAAGAACACGGGGAACAGCTGCCCCCAGCCCCTTTCCGGGTTATCGATCAATGGTTTGTCAGCCATGGTGGAATCGCCGATCATGAATATACGGGGCTTTGGCCCTTTATCAACAAGTCCTAACAGCGATAGCAGTATGGTAAGATATATTTTCATCCGGTTCCCTTAGATTACTACTTACAAAATACGAAACGCAATGCGTTCCTGTGTGCCTTTAACAAATTAATATGTTGGTTATTGATAACCTTCATTCTGCTTAAACTCATTCTTATTGGTCACCGCATCTACCTGGTCTTGCGGAATAGGCCGTACCAGGTGATAAGGCAGGATATTATTCTTTGCATCCGGGTTGTGCAGGGTGATGCGTTCGATCAGCTTGCCGCTGCGCTTCAGGTCAAACCAGCGCAGCTGTTCACCTGCCAGTTCCCGGGCCCTTTCATCCAGTATAAAGTCCAGTGTTACATCAGCGGCAGTGATCTCAATGGCTGTTTCATGCCCGGGGATAGCTGCACGTTTGCGTAATTTATTCAGGTAGGTGGCTGCACTGCCTGTATTGCCCAGCTTTAGCTGTGCTTCCGCTGCGATCAGGTACATTTCTGCCAGGCGGATCACGTAGGCATCTCGGGCGCTCTGCTCTTCATCCTTACCGCCACGGGTAGGATCGGCAAACTTCTGCAGGGAGATATAACGGGTACGGTCTTTCCCTGTTCCGTCTGTATTATAGATATCGTTTCTGTCATAGATGCGGTACCGGTGTTTGGCTCTTTCTTCGGCAGATACCACCTGCTTGGTGATCACAATGGCGCTATCGCCGATCTTCATCCCGGCCGGGGCAGTTTTCTCATTATTGCAATACCATACCTGCTTAAAGCTGGCGCTGTACCGCGCATCCACCGTCTCATCAAAAAGATCGAGCAGGAAACGTGAAGGCATATAGCGGTTAAACGGACGGCCATTGGCAATATCGCGTTGCATACCGGGCAGATCATCATATTTCATCCAGAACATCAGGTGACCGTTATTGGCCCCGCGTGAGTGACCATTGGGAAACAGGGTAGCATCTATACGGTCGTTGAACACCAGGTTCTTCATATAGTCCACCGCCCAGATGATCTCTTTGTTCTTCAGGTTATCCATTCTCCACAAGTCTGCATAATTAGCCAGGAGATCATATCCGTATTGGCTGATCACCTTTTCTGCCAGATCCGCTGCCTCCTGGTTTCTACCCCGGGTAAGGCATACACGGGCCAGGAACGCCTCTGCCGCAGGTTTGGTAACCCTGCCGTAATCTGTGTTAGTGGGCGCCAGGTTGGCGGTAGCAAACTCAAGATCACGGAAGATCTGTGCATAGAAAGTATCTACCGGTGTACGGTTGGCAGTGGTGGTGATATCTGTTGTAGGCTCCAGGCTGAAGTGAACCCCACCCCATGTTTCCACGATATGCCAGTAGTAGAAGGCGCGAAGAAAACGCAGCTCCGCTTCTCTTTGTTTACGCTTGTCATCCGGGAAGCCTACATCAGCGATCTTCGAAAGACCGGTATTGCACACGTTCACTGCAGCATACAGCTGCTTCCATTCCAGGCTTACCACGGCATTGCTGCCCTGCAGGTTATCATAACGGGTGAGATCTGGATAGACATCGCCGGTGCCGCTGGTCCAGATATCAGTGCCCATTTCAGAAATACTGTATCCCTGCTCTTTGCCATACCACCAGCGGGTATAAGTATAGGCAGCATTTACCAGTGTTTCCATGCCGTCCGGAGTAGACAGTATAGCGTCCACCGTTAGACCCGAAGGGTTATACTCTTCCAGCTGTTTATTACAGGCAGCAAGGCCGGTGGCTGAAAGAGCGAGTAATACAAATGCTTTTTTTATATTCAGTTGCATACATCCATTTTTAGCTGTTAAAACTCAACATTTAAACCTGCCACATACAGTTTGGTCATCGGGTTGCTCAGGTCTCCGCCTCTTTCCGGGTCATAGTCCTTCACCTTGCTGAAGGTGAACAGGTTCTTACCGGTTATATATACACGCAGTCCGCTGATATGTATATGCTTCAGCATGTCAGCCGGGAAAGTGTAGCCCAGTGAAATGTTCCTGATCTTCACAAAAGATTCGTCCCTGAAACCCAGTGAGCTGATGAAAGGCGTGCTGGCTTTTGAACGGCTGGCATTGGGACGCGGGTAGTCATTGGTAGGATTCTCCGGCGTCCAGTAATTCAGGTGCGCGCTGTTCTCCAGGCCCTGCGGATCAAACTTGGCATCGTATTCAGACAGGATCCACTGACCGATACGGGCATACACATAGATGTTGAGATCAAAATTGCGGTAACGGATATCGTTGTTGAAACCACCGCTCCACTTAGGTACCTGGGCGCCCAGCACCACACGGTCTGCAGTGGTGAGCTTACCATCGTTGTTCACATCCCGTACCTTGATATCGCCTGGTTTATAAGGGCCATAGCCGGCTGCCTGCTCTGCCTCCTTCTGCTGCCAGATTCCTACCTTCTCGTAGTCATAATACACTTTAACAGGAGAACCGATGAACCATTTGTTGGCTACATCATTGGTATTGGCATCCGCGAGCGCAACAATTTCCTCCTTATTGCGGGAGAAGACGATACCGGAAGTCCAGGAAAGATCTTTTGTACTGATATTGGTCGTATTGATGCCTATTTCGATACCCCTGTTCCTGGTCTTACCAATGTTCTGCACTACCGTGCTCACACCACTGGAAGTAGGCAGCGTACGTTGCAGCAGCAGGTCTTTGGTATGTGTATCGTAATAATCAATAGCAGCGCTGATACGGCCATCAAACAAGCCTATGTCCAATCCTATATCTGTGGTGGCCGACAATTCCCATTTGAGCTGCTTGTTGCCCACCTGGTCGCTGATGCCATAGGCCATCGCCGCATTGGTATCGTCAAATGAGAAGGGGATCTTGGACACATAGGTTTGGGTGGAATACGGACGGATAGCGTCATTACCCGCTATCCCCCAGCTAGCCCTTAGTTTCAGATCGCTGAAAACACGTTGCGACTGCATGAACTTTTCATCGCTCACACGCCAGGCGCCTGCTACAGAGGGGAAGAAAGCCCACTGGTTACCCGGCGCCAGTTTGGAAGAACCGTCTGAACGGCCTGTCAGTGATAACAGGTACCTTCCTTTGTAAGCGTAATTGATACGGCCTGTGAAGGAGATCAGTTTGCTCGACTGGTACGCGCTCCTGACGGCAATGCCGCTGGAATTGTTCTGCATGGCATAGTACAGCTGTTTTGGCAGCAGCTGGCCTTCCCCCTGCAGGAAGCTGGAGTCGCGGCTGTCAGACAGGTAGCTGGTTACGCCGGTAATGCCAAAGGAATGATCGCCGGCTGTATGCTGGTAGGTCAATACATTCTCCCAGTTTAAATTACGGATGGAGCCCGTATTATACTGCGCTCTTGAAGTAGAAGAAGTAGCGCGGTCTATTGTATACCTGGATGAAAAAATACCTATGCGCAGGTTCTCCAGCGTAACGCCGAAGTTAGAGCGAAAGGTAAGGCCTTTGACGGGCGTAAGCTCAACATAGGCATTAGCGAAAGTACGTGTAATACGGCTCTGGTTCTGGTAGGCATCCGGCTGCTCATCTGCCAGCGGGTTGATGGCCGACCCGCTGTTAGGGAACATCACCAGGTTGCCCGCTGAGTCATAAGGCAGGCTCAGTGGAATGATCTTGTTAGCCTGGTTCAGCGGATCGCGGCGGCTGCTCTGATCATAGTAGGTGATCTGGCTTTGCATGCCCACCTTCAGCACATCGTTGATGGTCTGATCAATATTCAAACGACCGGAATAACGTTTAAGACGGTCCAGTTTGAACAGGCCCTTCTCGTCAAAATAATCGAGCGAGAGATACACTTTCGTCTTTTCTGAACCACCTGACACGCCTACCTGGTAATCCTGCTGCAGGCCGTCATGGATCAGCTCATCTGCATAATTGGTCCAGAGATTATTCTGGATAGCGTTCAGCTCAAAGGCGTTGAAGATCTTCGGATCATCAGCTACGCTGTTCCAGGTACCAGTGGTACGATTGGCTTCTCTTTTCTGCGCTACATACTGCGGACCTGTGCTCACCGCGGGATAACCGGCTACCTGTGAAACGCCGAAATAGGAGCTTACATTCACTTTAGGCTTGCCGCTGGTACCGCGTTTGGTGGTAACGATGATAACGCCGTTAGCGCCTCTTGAACCATAAATAGCAGTAGAGGAAGCGTCTTTCAGCACTTCCATAGATTGTATGTCATTGGGGCTGATGTCTTCTATGCTGCCATACTGGACGCCGTCTACAATGTACAGCGGACCGTTATTGGCGGTGATAGAGCGGTTACCCCTTACCGTTACATTTACTTTGGCGCCGGACGCTCCGCTGCTGCGGGTAATGTCAACGCCGGGCAGTTTGCCCTGTGCAGATTCCATGACGTTGGTAACGGGCACTTTTTTCAGCTCGTCTCCTTTTACAGAAGCCACGGCTCCTGTAAGATCTCTTTTCTTCACTTGTCCGTAACCAACTACGATCACTTCATCCAGGTTTTTGTTATCTTTTTGTAATTGAATGTTCACAGGGCCGTTACCGTTAGCAGTGTGCGTTACAGATTGATAGCCCATGTAGCTGAACAACAGTTCAGCGTTTTTTCCTGCAGGTACAGAGAAGGTGAAATTACCGGAAGCATCTGTTTGAGCGCCGGTACTGGTTCCTTTAAGCTGCACGTTCACAAAAGGCAACGGCTGACCGGTAGCAGCATCGGTCACCTTTCCTTTTATGGTTTGAGTTTGCGCCAGACACCATCCGGCACTGCCCATGAGCAGCCAGCAGATAAATAAAATTCTGTTCATAACGTAGGGTGAAATTGGTGATATGAATGGATGTTATGCAGCACCCCCCTTTAGTGGCACGGCAACTTGTATCAGGTTTTCAATACCGGTATCTGATATGGCAAGTCTAATGATATATTCGGTAAAGCAGAAGTGTTTGAAAGTATTTATTTACGCAAACGTTACCGGGAACGATGACAAACAGCAGCTGGCAGCCAGCTGCTGGCAATTAGTAACTACTCCACCCTAAACCAATCCACATCCGCAAACCCCGAATCATTCGTTTGCTGCACCCGTGTACAGAACAAGCCTACCTTCGCCCCTATCCATCTACCCGCCACCGCGGTAAAATTGCTTTCAATGGTATTAAACTGCTTCCCATCCTCACTATAACTAAACCTGCACACCCCTCCTTCATCCACCGCTACGCGCAGATAAATATCCGCTTCGCTCAACTTCCCCAACACCTGCGATGTCTCCGGATTCCCCTTATCCGCCTGCTTACACACGCGGTAATCGATCTCTATTCCATCGCCTTTTTTAACCAGGCTTAAATAAGCATAACTCGCTCCCATAATGATCAGGCCAGTCCTGTCTCCTTCCAGTCTCGGTTTAAATTTCAACTTCGTCGTTACCGTAAATCGTTCCGCCGGAAACTTCTGCAGCAATAAGCCCGGTACCTCCCAATAATTCTTTGCACTATCCGGTACTTTAGCCGCAAACAAGCGCATATAACCCAGGTTGCCTGCGCGCATCATCCACGTAGCCTTCGGATTTGCATGCCATTGCCATTGCAGTCCTAACGCATTTGTATTACACTCATCAGACTCCTGCGGGGTAGCCGGCGGCCAAAGCTTTCCTACATTTGGTTTCCTGTACGTCAACACCGGCTCTCCTTTTCCATCTCCATCTTTATCGGCTCCTATTACCGGCCAGTCATTGATCCAGCGCATCGGCTGCAGATGCACCACACGCCCATAAGCTTCCTTATCCTGGAAATGCAGGAACCAATGCTCGCCAGACGGCAGTTCCACCCAGGCGCCCTGGTGAGGCCCGTTCACAGGCGTGCTGCCCTGGTCCATCACAATCTTCTCTTCGTAGGGGCCGTAGATGTTACGCGAGCGCAACACCAGCTGATACCCCGTGCTCACACCGCCCGCCGGCGCGAAAATATAGTAGTACCCGTTACGCTTGTACAGCTTGGGGCCTTCCAGTGTTGGATGTGCATCGTGCCCGTCAAACACCAGCACGCCTTCATCTGTTACCGCCGTGCCCGCAGGATTCATCCGGTTGATGGTAAGCACGCTCTTGATACCTGCCCGGCTCCCCGCATAGGCATGCACTAAATACACATCGCCATTATCATCCCAGAGCGGACAGGGATCAATCAAGCCTTTGCCTGCTTTCACCATCACCGGTTCCGACCAGGGACCAGTGGCCTGTTTCGCTTTTATCATGTAGATGCCGAAATCCGGGTCCGGATAGTAGATATAAAATGCTCCCTGGTGGTAGCGGATGGAAGGCGCCCAAACACCATTGCCATGCTGCGGACGTTCAAAATGCTCAAAAGGCGGCTGCCGTAAGAGCGCATAGCCAACGATGCGCCAGTTCACCAGGTCCTTTGAATGCAGTATAGGAAGGCCGGGTATCGCATTAAAACTGGAAGCGGTCAGGTAATAATCATTGCCTGCGCGGCAAACATCAGGGTCAGAATAATCTGCATACAGTACCGGGTTCTTATACTGCCCGTTCCCCAGGTCGGGCGCCCAAACTTTCGAAATTTCGTGTGATCCTGTCTGTAATGGCTGTTGCGCCTGTGTGGATAGCGACAGGCAGCAGGCTGCCGCTACCCATAAACTTTTTCCCATGCTATGTGGCTTTTCAAAACGTGTTATTAAGTGTAATTGCTACACGATTAGACAAAACTATTAAAAATCCTTATTTTTAGATCACGTTATGAAATTTGAAGCTGCAACAATAAAAGATATTGCCAAAGCCCTCGGCTTGTCAACGTCCACGGTATCGCGCGCATTGCGCGACAGCCATGAGATCAGTACGGAAACCAAGCAACTGGTACTGGAATACGCCACCCGTATCAATTACCATCCCAACCCGATCGCGCTGAGCCTGAAAGAAAAAAGAAGCCGCTCCATCGGGGTGATCGTAGCGGAAATTGCCAACAGTTTTTTCTCACAGGCCATTAACGGCATTGAATCAGTAGCATACGATAAAGGCTATAACGTGATCATCTCACAAAGCCATGAATCGTATGATAAAGAGGTGATGACCCTGCAATACCTTGCCTCCCGCTCTATCGACGGGCTACTGATATCAGTATCTACCGCCACTAAAGACCTCCAGCATCTGCGCGCCCTGCACGAAAGAGGCTTCCCCATTGTATTCTTTGACCGTATTGTAGAAGATATTAATACCCACAAGGTAATGGTGGATAATTTCCGCGGCGCCTATGATGCTACCATGCATTTGATCAAACAGGGCTATAAAAACATCGCCACCATCACCAATTCAGAGAACCTTTCCATCACCCGCGAAAGAGTGGCTGGTTATGTGGAAGCACTGGCGCAGAAAAATATCAAAGCACGCAAACCAATGATCAAATACTGTTTTCATGGCGGCATGATCCTCTCCGAAGTAGAAGAGGCCATTACACAGCTGATGAAAACAAGGCCCCGGCCGGATGCTATTTTCACTTCCTCCGATAAGCTGACCACCGGCTGTATGCGCGTGCTCAAAAGCAAAGGCATCCGCATTCCAGACGATATTGCCGTAGTGGGCTTCTCGAATTCCGATATCATCGAACTGCTGGACCCTCCCATTACCGTGGTAAGGCAACCCGCCTTTGAAATGGGGCAGGTAGCCACAGAACTGCTGCTGCAGCTGATCGAAAGCAAAAGGCCTGTCAAGGACTTCGAAAGAAAGATCCTGGCCACCAACCTCATTGTACAGCAGTCTACATAAGGCTGTCCGGAAGCGGACGATCACTCCGCCAAAAACGGACAATTAAAAACATATAATAATATATAGAAATGCTTATTATCAGTCTCCTCAGCGACTGGCATGCTTATTTGTAACATAAGCATAATATCTTCCCCTATGATCAGGAATTACTTTAAGATCGCCTGGCGCAATCTTGCCAGGAACAAAGTATACGCCATCATCAATGTTGCAGGCCTTGCATTAGGCATCAGCGCCTGCCTGATCATCTACCTCGCGGCCAGCTTTGAGCTGAGCTATGAAAACTTCCACCCCGATAAAGACAGGATTTACAGGATAGTCTGCGATATGAGCTCTCCGATATATGGACACGGATACGTAGGTTCCGTACCTGATCCTGCCCCCGCAGCGATCCGTGAAGAGCTGTCCGGTTTTGAGAGCGTAGCCATGTTCAGTACTTATGATGCCAGCGTAATAGTGCCGGAAAACAATGCGCCTGCAAAGAAATTTGATGCCGCCGGGCAAAGAGAGGAAAAAACGGATATCGTCATTGCAGAACCACAGTACTTTAACATCTTCCGCTACAAGTGGCTGGCAGGCAATCCTGCTACTGCCCTGGCGGAGCCTTTCAAAGTGGTGCTGACAGAAAGCAAAGCGCATAAGTATTTTGGAAAGCTCCCCCTGAGCGATATCATCGGCAAAGCCCTCATCTATAAAGACTCCCTGCGCCTCAGCATTTCAGGGATCGTAGAAGATCTTCCCCGTAACACCGATTTTACTTTCAATGATTTTATCTCGTTTGCCACCGTGCGGCAAAGCTTTCTCCGCAATGATTTCAGCCTGGAGGGATGGGGTAATTTCAGAAAGGCTTCGCAGACATTTGTCAAACTGCCTCCGGGTGGTAATCCTGCACAGATCAATGCGCAATTCCCTGCATTTATTAAAAAACATGTGTCAGTAAACGAAGGCGACCGTGCAGATTTTCACCTGCAACCATTGTCCGATGTGCATTTTAACCTCACCTACGACGACAATTTTACGCGCAAGGCACACCTGCCTACCTTGTACGGTTTAATGGGCATTGCGCTTTTTATTTTGATCATTGCAGCCATTAATTTCATCAACCTGTCTACCGCCCAATCTATTGAAAGGGCCAAGGAAACCGGTATCCGTAAAGTCCTGGGCAGCAACAGGCGTCATCTTATCTTCCAGTTCCTCAGCGAAACCTTTATACTAACGCTGATGGCTATTGTGCTTTCTTTATTCCTGGCGCGCCCGCTGCTGGCATTCTTCCAGTCTTTCATTCCCGGCGGGGCAAGCCTGCAGATCTTCAGTTCTTCCATCCTGCTGTTCCTGCTGGGCATTACGGCATTCACTACCTTGCTGGCAGGCCTGTATCCGGCCATCGTATTATCCGCCGGCTTACCGCTGCTCAACCTGAAAGGAAGCAGCATGCAAACGGGCAACAAACGCGGATATTTACGCAAAGGGCTTATCGTGTTCCAGTTCATTGTTTCATTGGTATTCATCACCGGCACCCTGGTGATCGGCAACCAGATCAGGTTCATGCTGCATAAGGATATGGGCTTTAACAAAGATGCGATCATTAATATCCCCACCAACCGCGAATATCCTTACCAGAAAAAAGAAATGCTGGCTGCGGCCATCCGCCAGCTGCCGGGTGTCGACAAGGTGAGCCTGAGCAACGGCACACCCGCCGCCAATCAACACTGGACCACTTCATTGCAATACCAGGGAAAGAACGAGATCACCATACCCTGCCAACTGGAATGGATCGATGAGAACTTTGTTCCCTTATACCAGCTAAAGATCATTGCCGGCCGTAATGTGCTGCCTTCCGACACCATGAATGAATACCTGGTCAATGCCAGCTGTGCAAAGGCCCTGGGATTCCGGCATCCCGGGGATGCTATCGGTAAATTTGTACAGGGGGGCGTGAGCGAAGGTTCCGCCCATAAGCCATATCCTATCGTAGGCGTGGTGGCAGACTTTCACACAAAATCATTACACGAACCGATCAAACCGGTATTCTTCTCAACATCGAAAAGAGTGACCACTTCCATCAACGTTAAACTTCATACCAACGGTAAGGAAGCCGGGCACTTTACCGCCGCACTGGCCAACATCGAAAAACAGTGGAAAGCGGTGTATCCCACTGAAAAGTTCACTTATACTTTCTTTGAAGAAACCATCGCCCGCTTCTATGTAAAAGAGCGGCAAACGGCATTGCTGATGAACACCGCCATGGCTATTGCCATCTTCATTTCCTGTATGGGATTGTTTGGATTGGCCGCCTTTACCGCCAAACAGCGTACCCGCGAAATAGGAATCCGCAAAGTATTGGGCGCCAGCATAGCCAATATCGCCACCATGCTGAGTAAAGATTTTGTGATCCTGGTGGCTATCTCTATTGTTGCATCCGCCCCGCTGACATGGTATTTCATGCACAAATGGCTGGAGAACTTTGCTTACCGCACAGCAATTTCCTGGTGGATCTTTGTACTGGCCGGGGTGCTGGCTATGCTGATCGCATTGCTTACCGTGAGTTTTCAGGCTATTAAAGCAGCGGTGGTGAATCCGATAAAAAGCTTACGAACAGAATAAATTAATAATTAAGAATGAATAATTAATAATACCGGCAACACGCGTACCGGGCTAGATACAAGTCCTAAGATTATTAATTATTCATTCTTAATTATTAATTATCACGGCATTCTTTGTAACCCCTCCCACTTCACCTGCCATTTCCCGTTCTTCGGGAAACCCGGCGCATCCGGCCCTGTATATCCATCCCAGCCTGCGCACATCATTGCTATCGCAGACAACAACGCGCCATTACCCGGCAGATAGATCCGCAAATTATCCCGCTGGTAATTATGCCCGTTAGGCAGGAAAGTATTCTTTGGCACCTGCTTCATTAAAACATCAACAGCAGCAGTAGGTTCGCCCAGCCGGGTAGCTGTCATGGCCACCAGCGGATAATCCCATCCCCAGGTGTCGTCCCAGCTCCAGGAGGTCCATATCTTGTTAAAGGTCCGCAGCAGCGTAGCTTTATCCACCAGTGTATCACCGGGAACAAAACCATTAATGCCCAATACGGTAGGGTGATCCGTCATATAACGGGGATTAGTATACGAATCGGGTGCGGATTCAGCCGCCAGGTAAAGACCGTCTTTTGTCGGATAAGGCGCTAACTGCGCCAGTACCTTCTCCCACTCCGGCTCTGGCGACATACCGAGGCGTTGCCGCCATTGCAGGGCCGTGCGTAAAGCCCATCGCCAGTATGCCAGCTCAAAGGAAGGATTGACGGTAGTGGCGGGATCGAAACGTTCTTGTGCAGGTATCAGTCCGGGACCCAGCATATACTGATGCTTCGTAGTATCATACCAGGGATAGGAAGCCATAAAATCAGCTGTGGCGAATACCAGGTCTTTATATTGTTCCAGTGTTTGCTTATCAGGATGATCGCGGTAGCACAGCTCTGCCAGGTAAATGAAATGCGGCTGTTGCCAGATCAGGAAAGGCCCTACAGGCGAAGGGCTTTCATTGCCCGAAGGGTCCGTCATCTTGGGCCAGCGCACCCCTTTAAAGCCCTGGAATTGCGCAGTTTCCCGGGCTTTGTTCACGATAGCGGCATACCAGGGCATGCTTCTTTCCAGCAGCGCGGGGCGGTTCCACAATGCAAAATGCGCAGCATGCCACCAGTGCATTTCCATATGGAATTTACCATACCAGCTGTTATAGGTGAGCCCTGTTTCCTGCGGTGGTGTGGTGCCTGCGCATTGTATACGGGTAAGGTATTGCGACAGTACAATACGACGCTCCAGTTCTTTGGCGCGTGGATCGGTGCTGCCCGAGAGATCAACTGCTCCGCCGCTTTCCCAGAAATCCTGCCAGAACGTACGGTTGATCATGGTGATCTGCTTATACGTGAACGGACGCAAATGCTTGCTCATCGCATCTACAGGAGAAGGTCCTCCTGCTCCACCGGCCGGCTGCCTGGGCCCAGCCTTGGAAAAATGACAGCTGAAAGAAAGCTGATCTTCATCGCTGAGATGCTGCAGGTAATAATCATGCGCCGCCTTCCTGTATAAGGACTCTTCACCGATCCATTGCAGCATTACATTGTAATTGCTGTTATCCAGCTCCCGTTCAAACAACACCTGTTTATCGTTCAGGTATTGTGCATTGGTCTTATGCTTGTCCGGCTGCTGAAAGTCGATACCACCTTCCCAATCGCCTTTCGGATAAGGGAAACGGATATGGATGCTCAGCTTGTGCTGCGCCACCAGCGGGGACTGTACCGTGGCGGCCACCATATCCAGCTGCGGATGACATACTGTGCGTACGGTCACCGGTACATTCTCCACTTCAAAATAACTGGTGATCTCGCCGGTCCACAGGTTCAGCTCCTGTCGGATGCGCTGGATGTCTTTCATCTGCGCAGGCGTACCATCTTTCTTTAGTATGTTAAAACCGATAATGCCCAGGTGCAGGCGATGAGGGTTTGCCCTTAACCAGTCTGAAGCGTCTTTCTTGCGCGGCGGACTATTGTGCGCATACAGGTAAGGCACCTGGCGGTCATGCATGTTATAGGTCTTCCATACTTCTACCCGTTGATAGTTATATGGATTCGGGAAGCTGTGCCAGCCCCATTGCGACTGTGTGCCCAGGGGTACGCCCTTCTCATAATGTTCCGGGAAAGTTTGCAGACCGGTAGGATCTACGGTAAAAGCAAATTCACCGTTCCCTACAGAAAGGGATGACAGTGAATCAAAGCTTTGCACGATCACGTTATGACGGGTAACCAGGGCGTGCCGGTCAATCTTCCCGGTAGTAGCAGTGGTTTGGGCAAACGCCAGAAAAGGGCATGCCAGTAATAATATGCAGGCAAGTACAGTAAGCTGGTTTTGCATAGTGCGTTGTCTCTCCTATTCTTTGATCAATACATAGGTTTTTCCGGGACTGGTATTAAACGTATACAGGTAACCGTGGCCATCGCTTTGCAAGGCGGTCAGCTGCAGGTCGCCCATACCTTTCATGGGCTGCAGCGTACGCACACGGCAGGCGCCGCCATTCCTGGATTTGATCACCGCTTTGAGTTTATCTTTTGTCCAGTCCATATCAATTTCAAAACCACCTCTGGCTACCAGTCCCCTCACTGTTCCAAGCTTCCACTTGTCTGGCAGGGCAGGTAGTAGTTGTATAGCATCCTGCTGACTTTGCAGCAGCATTTCAGTGATCCCGGAAATACCTCCAAAGTTACCATCTATCTGGAAAGGAGGATGCGCACAGAACAGGTTAGGATAAGTACCACCGGCATTATGGTAGTCGGTAGATCCGTCACCGGTCAGCTTCATCAGTTCCCTTAAGAGCTTATAGGCATGATTGCCATCCAGCAGGCGTGCCCATACATTGATCTTCCAGGCCTTGCTCCAGCCCGTACCACCATCTCCCCTGATCTCCAGGGTACGTTTACAGGCGTCTGCAAATTTCGGATCGATGAGCGGGGATATTTCCCTGCCGGGGAATAATCCAAAGAGATGCGAGATATGACGATGTTGCGGATCTTCATCTTCCCAGTCTTTATACCATTCCTGCAGATTACCTTTCTTACCTACATGCAATGGATACAGTTTGCTTTTTGCACGCTGTAGGGTATCGCGGAAAGCTTCATCTGTTTGCAGCGCTTCCGATGCATCTATCAAATTGCTGAACAGATCACGGATGATAGACATATCCATGGTAGTTGCGATAGACACGTCTCCTTTTGCGCCATTCTCTGTAATGAACACATTCTCCGGTGAGGTAGACGGCGCTGTTACCAGGTAGCCGCTGCTGTCTTCCACCAGCCAGTCCAGTGTGAATTGCGCCGCTGCTTTCATAATAGGGTAAGCCGTATCACGCAGGAAGGTTTTATTTCCGCTAAAGCGGTAATGTTCCCACAGGTGCTGGCACAGCCAGTTACCGCCCATCGGCCAGTTGGCCCATTGCGGGTCGCCTTTGCCCATATCTCCCACGGGGTTAGACAAAGCCCAGATGTCAGTATTATGATTCGCGGCCCATCCTCTCGTGCCGTAAAAATGCTGTGCGGTGTAACGCCCTGTACTGGCCACCTCGGGTATCAATGTCAGCAGTGATGCATGCATTTCAGACAGGTTCACCGCTTCCGCCGCCCAGTAGTTCATCTGCGTATTGATATTGATCGTATAGTTAGAGCTCCAGGGCGCGCGCAGCTCTTTGTTCCAGATGCCCTGCAGGTTGGCAGGCACGCCTTTCAGGCGGGAGCTGGAAATGAGCAGGTAACGGCCAAACTGGAAATAGATCATCTCCAGTTCCTGGTCGTCTGCACCTGCAGCATACTTACGCAGCCGCTCATCCGTATATGCGGGCGTTGTTTTGGAATCTCCGCCCAGGTTTAATTCCACCCTGTTAAAATACCGGGCATAATCTTCCTGGTGGCGGGCGCGCAGTTCCCCGAAACTATGGTGCGCGGCGCTTTCTATATACTCTGTAGCAAGTTTGTGTTCATCTTTTCCTTCACTGTCAGGACATTTATCAAATCCATTAAAGCTGGTTGCGGCAGACAGCAGCAATACTGCTTCAGAAGCGCCCTTGATGGTGATACCGCTGGTGTCTGTGCTGACAGTACCATCTGTGCTGCTAACCCTTATCTTCAGTTCAAAGCGCATGCCTTTGCAGCCGCTCACATCTTCATAAATGATCGGCTTAGCGGAGCTCACATAACTGGGATCTACCTGTGCAGGGGCTTTCCCTTTCAGGCTGAACTCCTGTTTACCCGTTACTTCCGGGTGGTAGCGTAGCTGGCTGCCAGCGCTGATCTTGCAATTCAGCTGCTTCCCGCTGGCGCTTAGTTTAATAACGATCACCTGGTCGCGGCCGGAGGCAAAGACCTCCCGGGAATATTTAGTTTGATCAATTGAAAAGCTGGTGCTGGTGATGGCCCTGGAAAGATCCAGTTCCCGGCGATAGTTCTTTGGCACGGCGCCCTTTGGCAGCACCTGCGTGATCTTCAGATCGCCCAGCGGTAAATAGGATTGGCTGTACACCCCCTGCATCTGCTGCACTTCCTTTGCCGCGGCGTTATAGTCGCCTTTACGAAGCGCTTCCCTTACCGCCGGTAAATGGCTGGCAGCATGGGGATTTACCTGGTTGTTCACGGGCCCGCCGGACCATAAAGTGGCTTCATTCAGTTGGAGGAGCTCTTCATTCACCCCGCCAAATACCATGGCGCCCAGGCGGCCGTTTCCAACTGGCAGGGCTTCTGTCCATTCTTTGGCAGGTTTGTTATAGGACAGTCCCAGGATGTGTTCCCGGTGTTGTTGTGCGGTAGCGATGCCTGCAAGCAGCAGCAGGCCGGGTAGTATTTTTATTCTTAATTGCATTGTGTACATGGAATTCAAACGTACAAAATACTAATTCGCGGGGATTTTCATATGGTATAAAAAGAAAGCCCGCATATTCGGTATGAACATGCAGGCTTAATAAGGTAAAGTAATATAGCTATTAACTTCTTTTTTTAAATGATTCGGGAAGGCCGTGCTTCTCTATAAATGCTTTAGTCTCCTCCGCTTTTCTTTTGAAAACAGGGTCGTTACTATAATCTCTCATGTTTTTTACTACGGTTATACCAGGGGTAGTAATCTTCTTTTTGGACGCTGTTTTAGGCATAATGTCCCGTTTTAATTTAAACAAATTTAAAATTTCTCTCTGACTTTCAACAATCACGGTTTGCGGATAATACTTAACGAAATCAACAACCGTCAATGCAACAGTAGCTATCACTTTGTTACGGTCATTATTATTACTTCTGGCTTGGTCATTAATTTCTTGTTTACCTACATCCCAATCACCAAATTCGAGGTTAAAAAAATTAACATCAATCTCCCTATAAAAAACAATTTTCCTGATGATGCCATTCGGCCCTTCGCTTAAAAACTTATACGTAAGATGATTGCTATCTGCAACTACGGGGTACCTGTCCAGGTTCATTCACAATGGATTTTAAGAAACGCAAAATTAAGGTAGCCCAATAAATAAAACGTTGATTCAGATCATCATTTTACTCATTTTTCCTTGCTAATTTCATAAGAAAAGATCATGGCAAAGCAATGTAGTTTATTCAAATTCACCGGCAAGCTCGATAACGTGATCGGCTATCGCCGTAAAGGCGTCTGGTGCGTTCGCTCCATGCCGGAAAAAGTACAACAATCCTCCGCTACCCGGCGGGCGGCCCAACGCTTCGGCATGGCCAGCCGCAAAGGAAAACTTATCAGAAGGGCTGTCCGTCCTTACCTGGACACACACTACGACGGTACCTTCGTGAACCGCCTGAACCGGGCGCTGATCCAGGCGGGGATTAACAATCTCCAGGGCATTCAGGGCTTCGGGTTCAACCGCGTTACCGGATTGGAAAAGATCCTCACCCTGCCGCCGCAGCTCAGGGAAGACGGCCACGTGCATATTCCTGCACAGGAGCTGCCCCTACTCGGAAAAGCTACTCACCTGGAGATCACGCTGATCACCGCGAGGGTCAATTTCGCAGAAAAAAGAGTAGTGGAGGTGAATACCGATCTGAAAGTATTTGAGCTGGATGAGCCCTTCAATGGCGCCGACCTTCATGCTCCTGTTCCCGGCAAAGGAACGCTGATAGTGATCATACAGGCACGCACCTGCAGCACCTGCAACGGGAAGCTATACCCGATAGGCGGCCGCAGGTATTCAGCAGCTAATATCATCGCTGTCGTTCCTCCTGCTATGCCGCTGCAACCAGCTGCCCGAAAACATGCACGGGGCAGACGGCCCCCATACCCGTCACCTGCACAACACCGTGCCTTTTTTAAAGAAGACGTACCGCAACCGGTTTCCAACTATCAGCTGGAATGAGTGATCCCGTATTGCAATGTTCTTTTTATTATCTCTTTTTATACCCCGGGCGTCATGCTCCTGGAAAATCTATGCCCCATTCCCCTCAATTCTCCTATTTCCGGCCCAAAAATGAGCCACTTATCATCCCCGCTAACACTTATTGCTCAACTTTCCACCTCCAAGGAACCTCAAACCTCAGACTTCAAACACCAAACCTTCGTTTTTCTTCCCTTTCGCCTCTTCCCGGCATCAAGTCCTGATCAAGTCCACCTCACCTCTGCTAACCGTTTAGCTCTCATAGCCTTTTCGTAGGGGGACAGTAACCTTGTCCTTACCTGCAAGCTACCTGAACGCTACCTGCAAGCTACATGCAGCTAACCTGTAATCAAAGTGATTACCGCTCCTACCTTCTTCAACAATGTAATTTGCGTACCTGGAGTGGTTGATATTTTGCCTGGTTCAGGGGTTATTTCAGCGCTTAAAATATTAAAAACATAATTTCAGAGGGAATAATTGCCCCTTATCTCCCCAATTTTCTCCTTAATGCAATCGTTTGCGTAAAAAAGCCATGCTAAAATTTGGACAGCGGTTTAGCACAACTTATTTTTACTTATATTATGGACCTGAGTACCATAACGTGGAATTTAGCACAAAAGGTCGAATTCTTTCGACCTTTTTAGTTTAATTTACGGCCGTACAATCTGTGGATGTAAAAGAGATAGGGAACGGATGAAACTAAAAGCCGTTATATTTTTCCTGTTATGCCTGTTGACTGCCTTGCGCATTACCGCGCAAACGCCGCAATACCAGTTTACCCGCATCGATGTAGACCAGGGACTGTCTAACAGCCAGATCAACTGTATATATAAGGACAACAAAGGATTTATCTGGTTCGGCACCATGTCGGGCCTGAACCGCTATGACGGCTACTCCTTCCGCGTTTTCCGGAACGACCTGCATGACTCCACCTCCCTACCCGATAATTACATCGAACGCATCACCGAAGGACCGGATAAGCTCCTCTGGATCTATGCCCGGGACGGCCAGCATATCTTCGACCCTGCCACCAACAGCTTCCGTCGCGATCCTCAACCTTTGTTGCAACAACTCGGTATCCCGGGTAACGCGGTAACAGATATTGTGAAGGATGACCAGGGACAATTATGGCTCATTCACCCCACCACGGGGCTATATTGTTACACGCCAGGCACACGCCCTGCCACGCACGTGGAAGACGCGGGTAATGACATTGCCGCCTTCACCCCCGGCAGCAACAACATTAACTGGATCCTGCACAATAACGGCGTACTGGAAAAAATGGACGCCCATACCCGCCGGATAACAGACCGCAATGATTATCTCTATCAGCAAAATAAAGGCAGCCAGCCTGGATACGCCTTCACAGCCGACCGCGATGGCGGCCTCTGGATCTACAGCACCAAAGAAGCCCAGGGCATCTGGTACTTCAATCCCGCCACCAAAGCCTTTGTACATTATGATCAGAACAGCAGTCCGGTAAAGCTGAATAATAACATCGTACGGGGCGTGGTACAGGATAACCAGGGACTGATATGGGTAGGAACCGATCACGGCGGCGTGAACATCATCGACAAACAACGGCAGCGCATATACTATATTACCAACATGCCGGAAAACCCCAAAAGCCTGAGCCAGAACAGTATCACCTCCTTATATAAAGACAATACCGGCATCATCTGGGTAGGCACTTATAAAAAAGGCGTCAGCTATTACCACGAGAACATCGTAAAATTCCCGTTGTACCAGCACCAGGCCTTTACGCCCGGCAGCCTCCCCTACGACGATGTGAACCGCTTTGTGGAAGATGCCGCCGGCAACCTTTGGATCGGTACCAACGGTGGCGGGCTCATTTATTTCAATCGCAACGATCATACCTTCACCCAATACCGGCACGATCCCCGTAATCCCAACAGCCTCGCCAGCGATGTAGTGGTCAGCCTCTTCATCGATCACCGGCAGCAGCTGTGGGTGGGCACTTACTTCGGCGGACTAGACCGTTTTGAAGGAGGCCGCTTTATACATTATACACACGATCCAGATAAACCCGGCTCCATCAGCAATAACAGCATCTGGGAAATATTTGAGGACAGCCGCCAACAGCTATGGGTAGGTACGCTCGGCGCCGGACTGGATCTCTACGATCGCGCTACCCAAAGCTTCCGCGCTTTCCGCCGCGAACAAGCCAATTCCATCCATTCTAACTATATCGCCGCCCTGCTGGAAGATAAACAAGGCAACCTATGGATCGGTACCGATAATGGTGTGGATGTAAGGCATCCGCAAACAGGCCGCTTTACCTTCTATGCCAATGATCCCCGCCAGCCCGCAAGCCTGAGCAATAACAACGTGATGTGCCTGTTTGAAGACAGCCGCGGCTGGATCTGGATCGGCACCCGCGAAGGCCTTAATCTTTTTGATCCGCAAAAGCAGCAGTTCCGCATCTTCCGTAAAGAACAAGGCCTGCCCGATAATACCGTACTGAACATCCTGGAAGATCAGGCCCATACATTGTGGATGAGCACCACCAATGGCCTTTCCAATCTCAGCATAGCAAAGCCGGCTAACAGCCAGGAATATACGTTCAGCTTCCGCAACTACGATGCATCAGACGGCCTGCAGGGCGCTGCCTTCAATGAGAACGCCGCCCTCCGCACCCGGCAGGGAGAGCTCATCTTTGGCGGCGGCAACGGCTTCAACCTTTTTTACCCGCATACCATCGCACAAAATAAAAACGTGCCTCCACTGGTGTTCACCGATTTCCAGATCTTCAACAAAAGCATGAAGGCCGGCGAAACGATCAACGGCCGCACGCTGCTGCAGCAGGATATCAGCACCACCAAAGAGATCACCTTAAAATATAAAGAGAACGTCTTCTCCATCACCTTCGCAGCCCTCAGCTATTTCCACCCGGAAAAAAGCGGCTATGCCTACAAGCTGGAAGGCTTTAATGAAGGATGGCTCACCACAGGCGCCGGACAACGTACCGCCACCTACACCAACCTGAACCCGGGCAAATACATCTTCCGCGTAAAAGCTTCCAACAACGATGGCGTATGGACACAGCAGCCACTGGAGCTGCACATCCGTATACTGCCGCCATTCTGGAGAACACCCCTCGCCTTTGCACTTTACGCATTGCTGATCATAGGCGCCCTGCTCCTCTGGAGACGCGTGATACGGGAAAGAGAGCGGCTTCGCTTCCGTATAGAACAGGAAAGAACAGAAGCGCAGCGAATGCATGAGCTGGACGCCCTCAAGATCCGCTTCTTTACCAACATCTCTCATGAATTCAGAACACCGCTCAGCCTGATCATCACCCCGCTGGAGAAGATCATCAAAAGCACGGGCGAAGTCAATATAAAAAGCCAGCTGGAACTGGTGCAGCGCAATGCAAAACGCCTGCTCAACCTCGTAAACCAGCTGCTCGACTTCCGGAAAATGGAAGTGCAGGAAATAAAGCTGCATACCACCGAAGGAGACATTATACAATATATTAAGGAGCTGACCGCCTCCTTCTCAGACCTTTCTGAAAAGAAGCAGGTACGGCTGGACTTCCGCACAAACATCGCCCACCTGCAGATGCATTATGATGCAGACAAGATCGAGAAGATCATCTTCAACCTGCTGGGCAACGCCTTCAAATTCACACCGGAGCATGGCAGCATCTCCGTAGAGTTGCAGCTGCAGGAAGGCAATACGCTGGCCATCATGGTAAAAGATACGGGCATCGGCATCCCGCTGGAACAACAAGACCGCATCTTTGACCGCTTCTTCCAGCACGAGGGACAAGGCTCCCTGCTGAACCAGGGCAGCGGCATCGGGCTAAGCATTACCAAAGAGTTCGTAAAGCTCCATGGTGGTGTGATCACGGTAGACAGCGCTCCTGAGATGGGTAGCTGCTTCACCATCCTCCTGCCCTTGAAGATGACCGGTGTCATGCTGCCCGCCGATACTCCAACCCATACCGCCATCAATACGCCGCAAGCTACCGGTATAAAACAGACGGATATACGCTACAATGGTAAAAAGCCGGTTGTCCTGCTGGTAGAGGACAATGAAGATTTCCGCTTCTACCTGAAAGATAACCTCAGCCTCTACTATCATATCATTACTGCAGAGAACGGGCAAAGCGCCTGGAATATCCTGCAGCAGCAAGCTCCAGACCTGGTGGTCAGCGATGTGAGCATGCCAGTGGTAGATGGACTGGAACTATGCCGCCGTATCAGGGCCCATCAACCTACGGCGCACATTCCAATTATCCTGCTTACCGCCCGTACCACAGAAGCTGATCAGTTGGAAGCACTGGACCGTGGCGCTACTGATTTCATCACCAAGCCTTTTAACTTCGAAGTGCTGCTGTCCCGCATCCGGAACCTTATCTCCCAGCAGGACCAGCTGAAAAAGTCCTTCCGTAAGCATATTGAAGCCAATCCCAGCGAAATAGCGGTGTCTTCTGCCGATGAACAATTCATACAACAGGCCTTGCAGGTAGTGGAGCAGCACATTGCTGATCCTGATTTCTCCGTGGAAGAGCTCAGCCGCGCTTTACATATGAGCCGGGTATCCGCTTATAAAAAGATATCCACACTCACCGGTAAAACGCCCATAGAATTTATTCGCTCCATCCGCCTTAAACGGGCAGCCCATCTGCTGGAGAAAAGCCAGCTCACCGTAGCAGAAGTAGCTTATGAGGTGGGCTTTAACAATCCTAAATATTTCTCCAAATATTTCAAGATGGAGTATAATGTACTGCCATCGGCGTATGGCAGGCAACAACACGATACAGACAATTGAGCAAGCCATGGTCTCCATTCCCGTCATTGCGAGGCCGTGTGCACAGGCGTTTGCGGGCAGCGAGGCCGAAGCAATCTCACAAACGATAAACGTAAAAACTACTAATCAATCACTTAACATTTGCCGTTTGCGAGATTGCTTCGTCGCCCCACGTACTTTTTCTCTACTGCTCCTCGCAATGACGGGAATACTTATTTAATTATATTTGCCTGCATGGTCCTCGATATATTTCTAACATTATTACTCGTCTTGCTGAATGGCTTCTTCGTGGCTGCCGAGTTTGCCATTGTAAAAGTCCGATCGTCCCAGATTGATATAAAAGAGGGAGTCAGCAAAAGGCTGTCAAAACTCGCCAAACAGATCGTTAACAATCTTGATGCTTACCTGGCCGCTACCCAGCTGGGTATTACACTGGCCAGTCTGGGCCTCGGCTGGATAGGAGAAGACGTTGTAACTACTATGATGCTGAAGCTTTTTAACGCGTTTAACCTGCCGCTCACAGAAAAAGCCGCTCACAACCTGGCCCTGCCCGCCGCCTTTATTGTGATCACCATCCTGCATATCGTTTTCGGTGAACTGGCGCCCAAATCGCTGGCCATCCGCTTCCCTTCCAGCACTACTTTCACCGTAGCCCTGCCTTTGCGCATCTTCTACTATGTTTTCAAGCCCTTCATATGGCTGCTCAACGGTTTCGCCAACAGCATCCTGCGAATGCTGGGCATCCGCCCGATCCACAGCACCGGTGAGATCCACTCAGAAGAAGAACTGCGCATCATCATACAGGAAAGCGCTGAAAGCGGCGCCATACAGGAGATAGAACAAGACATCGTAGAGCGGGTCTTCGCCCTCGGCGACCGCAAAGTAGGCGAGCTGATGACCCACCGCACCGGCCTGGTATGGTTCGACATCAAAGACAGCCTGCAAACCATCAAACAAAAAGCAGCCAAAGAGCTGCACTCGGTATACCCGGTGGCTAATGGCAACCTGGACGACCTGCTGGGCGTGATCTCCGTAAAAGACCTCTTCCCCGAGAACCTGAACAACAACGACTTTAAGCTGGAACACTATATCCGCAAGCCCCTCATTCTTCATGAAAGCACGCCGGCTTACCGCGCGCTGGAACATTTCAAGGGCAACCGGCTCCATTATGCCATCGTGGTAGATGAATACGGCTCCATACAGGGCATGATCGCTATGGACGATGTGGTGGATGCGCTGGTAGGCGATACCACAGAATACAACCAGGATGAATACCAGATCATAAAACGCGACGAGTACTCCTGGCTGGCTGATGGCCAATACCCTTATTTTGAGTTCCTGAACTACTTCGAACTGCCCGAACAGGAAGATGACGCAGGGAACTTTAACACCCTGGCAGGCTTCCTGCTGGAACACCTGCACCACATCCCCCAGGCAGGCGAAAAACTGAAATGGCATGATTTCACCTTCGAGATCGTGGATATGGACGATAGAAGGATTGATAAAGTGCTCATCACCCGCGAAGCAGAAGAAGAATAATTTTTCCCGGTATCGCCGTCATTGCGAGGAGCCCAGGGCATGGCGGGTTGGCTGCGACGAAGCAATCTTTTACACATAAGATTGCCTTAAAAGATTGCTTCGTCGCCCTGCGCTCCCACCTTCGCGGCTCCTCGCAATGACGGCGAGGAAGACCCTTACTTCGTGGCTTTCGCACTCACGCAATGACGGGAATTGACCCACACCAAAGGATGCTCCCTTCGCAATGACGCGAATGGACCCACACTAAGAATGCGCAATGACGGAATGGGCCCACACCAAGGATGCTCCCTCGCAACAACAGAAATCACTGATTTTCAATCCTATCTGCCTCTCTCCCTTAACATTCCCTACCCTTTTCCACATCATTTTACCCCCTCCGGTTAACATTCCCACCCCTAATCATAAACAATACCGTACCCTGCCATTCGATCCCTCCTGTTAGATTTGTCTCCACACGTTTAAACTAAAACTAATTCAACCAAACCTGGGATAACTGTTCCACGGACACGAAAAACAATGTTCCATCGCGTATTTAAATCCATGTATATGATCAAAAAGAGGACAATTCCGGTTATGCTGCTCACACTATTCGTCCTGAGCTGTAACACCGGTAATGTCGACAGGCTGAATGACGGTTTGCTTATTAAATTAAAACAGCCCGCTGAAAACGGCGCCCGGCAGCTCAAGCTCCAGGTAGTAACCGACAAGGTAATCCACGTGTCAGCCGGTCCGGGGAACGAGATCTCTTCCACTCCCAGCCTGATGGCTGCCGCCGGCGATCATCCCGCCGTACAATGGACCTCCGAAGAGAAAGGAGACACCGTACTGTTAAAGACAGCTGCCGTTACGGCACGCGTACTGCTCAGCACCGGCCGCATTAGCTTTACCGATGCAGCAGGTAAGCCCATACTGCAGGAAGCGGCAGACAGCAAAACATTCACCCCCCTTACTATCGACGGTAAATCACTCTACCGCCTTCACCAGGTATTTGAATCACCTGCAGACGAAGCTTTCTACGGCCTGGGCCAACACCAGACCGGCTTAATGAACTATAAAGGCCAGGATATAGACCTTACCCAATATAATTCCGTAGCCGTGGTGCCCTTCCTGGTTTCCAGCCGTAACTATGGCATCTTATGGGACAACTATTCCATTACCCGCTTCGGCGACGAGCGCCCGTACGAGCAACTGGGCAGCCTCACCTTATATAATAAAGCACATAAAGCCGGCGGACTGACCGCCACCTATGCTTCCCGTCAGCAACCGGAGAAAGTATTCCTGGAGCAGGACGAGAACAAGATTGATTACAGCTTCCTGCCTGATCTGAAAAAGATCCCGGCCGCCTTCCCGATGGACAAAGGCCAGGTGACCTGGGAAGGTTTTATTACGCCTTCGGCAGATGGTATCCATAAATTCTTTATGACCACCTCCGGCTATGTTAAAGTTTGGATAGACAGCACCCTGGTGCTGGATAAATGGCGGGAAGGATGGAACCCTGGTCCGAGTGTGTTCCGGCATCAGCTGTACAAAGGAAAGCAGCATGCCCTGAAAGTACAGTGGATCCCGGAGTCTACCCAGGCCTTTGTATCGCTGAAATGGTTAAGTCCTACACCGGAAGCACTGCAGAACAAATGGGCCCTTACTTCCGAAGCAGGTGAAAAGATCGACTACTACTTTGTATACGGCAAGAATACGGATGAAGTGATCAGCGGCTACCGCAACATCACGGGCCGCGCTACCATGCTCCCACGTTGGGCGCTCGGTTTCTGGCAAAGCCGCGAGCGATATAAAACACAACAGGAAATTGAGCAGACAGTAGACGAGTTCCGGAAGCGGAAGATCCCCCTGGATAATATCGTGCTGGACTGGTCTTACTGGAAAGAAGACGCCTGGGGCAGCCAGGACTTTGACTCCACCCGTTTCCCTGATCCCTCCGGGATGATCAGCAAGCTGCACAAGCAGTACAATGCTCATTTCATGATCTCCGTATGGCCCAAGTTCTATGAGGGCATTGACAACTACCGTCTCTTTGATGAAAAGGGATGGCTGTACAAACAGAATATCAAAGACCGTCAGCGCGACTGGATCGGCAAAGGCTACGTATCCACTTTCTACGACGCCTATAATGCAGATGCCCGTAAGCTGTTCTGGAACCTTTTAGATAAACACCTGTTCAGCCAGGGCGTAGATGCCTGGTGGTTAGATGCCACCGAGCCGGATGTGCTCTCTAACGCCACCATCGAACACCGTAAGGAGCTGATGAATCCTACCGCCCTGGGACCTGCCACACAATATTTCAATGGCTATGCGCTGATGAATGCCAGCGGCATCTATGAAGGACAAAGGAAGTCCAAACCGGATCAGCGTGTGTTCATCCTCACCCGTTCCGCTTACGCTGGTATCCAGCGTTATGCGGCTGCTACCTGGAGCGGCGATATTGCTTCCCGCTTCGACGAGCTGGCCCGCCAGATTCCCGCCGGTATCAACTTTTCCCTCTCCGGCCTGCCCTACTGGACCACCGACATCGGCGGCTTCTATGTAGAAGATAAATACGATCAACCCGCTCCACAGGGCGCTGCCCTGCAGGAGTGGAGAGAACTGAACACCCGCTGGTTCCAGTACGGCGCTTTCTGCCCGCTGTTCCGCAGCCATGGTCAGTTCCCCTACCGCGAAGTGTTTAACATCGCGCCGGAGAACAGCACAGAATACCAGTCTATGCTGTATTACAACCAGCTTCGCTACCGTCTTATGCCCTATATCTATTCACTGGCAGGTGCAACCTACCACCATGACTACACGATCATGCGCGGCCTGATCATGGATTTCGGCGCAGATACTGCCGTACGCAATATCAAAGACCAGTTCATGTTCGGGCCTGCGCTGCTGGTAAACCCGGTATATAATTACCAGGCCCGCAGCAGGGAACTGTACCTCCCCACCAACACCGGCTGGTATGACCTCTACAACGGGCAGTACACAGCAGGCGGCCAGCATATTACAGCAGCTGCGCCCTTAGAGCGTATGCCCCTTTACGTGAAGGAAGGCAGCATCCTGCCTTTTGGCCCTGCACTGCAATATACCGGTGAAAAAGCAGCAGATACCATCACACTCTATGTATATACAGGCAAAGACGCGCAGTTCACGCTCTATGAAGATGAAGGGTTGAATTATAACTACGAGAAAGGGCAGTTCAGCAGGATCGCGCTCTCCTGGAACGAAGCGAAACAAACGCTCAGCATCGGCGCCACCGAAGGCAAGTTCCCCGGTATGCTGCAGCAGAGAACATTCAACATTATAAAAGTAAGCAAGGATAAAGCCAAGGGACTGGATTTTAATCAACAGCCAGATCAAACGGTGCAATATAACGGTAAGGAACAAACGGTGCTGCTGCAATAGCAGCGCCGTTTACCATGAATACCCTGTAAACGTGCCACGACAAATATGAAAATACTATAACTAAGACCTGTCCAACAAAATCAACTCGTAGACAAACAAATTTCACATGCAAAACGCGTACAAAAAACTATTCGCATGGGCTACCTATGGCCTCCTGTTCCTGGCTCCGCTATTGGCCATGAACAGCGCCGCCGCCCAGGCAAACAAGCACAACCTTTCCAGTACTGTTACATCTGCAAAAGACAACAGCCCTTTACCCGGCGCCGCCGTGGTGATCAAAGGCTCTACTACCGGTATGCTCACCGATGCCTCCGGTAAATTTTCCCTGCAGGTAACAGATACGGACGTCATTGAGGTGTCACTCATCGGCTTCACGAAACAAGCATTCCAGGTAAATGGTCAGTCCACCATCAGCATTGCACTGCAAGACGCCACCACCGGTCTGGATGAAGTAGTGGTAGTGGGCTTCGGCACCGCTAAGAAACGTCTTACCACCGGCGCTATCGGCCAGGTAAAAGGCGCCAGCCTGGAAGAGAACCATACCCTGCGTGTAGACCAGGCCTTACAGGGCCAGATCCCCGGCGTACAGGTAACTTCCATGTCTGCCCAACCCGGTGAAAGCCCGAAGATCCGTATGCGCGGTACCGGTACTATCGGCAACGCAGATCCGCTGTTTGTAGTGGATGGCGTGCCCACCAATGATATCGGCTACCTGAACTCGGCAGATGTGGCCAGCATGGATGTGGTGAAAGACGCTGCTTCCCTGGCTATCTACGGTACAAGGGCTGCGAACGGCGTGGTGTTCATCACCACCAAGAAAGGCACCAAAGGCAAAACGCAGATCTCCTATGATGGTTTCTATGGCATCCAGAACCCGGCCCGCAAACTGCCCGTGCTCAATGCGCAGGAATACGCCATCATTATGAACGAAGCCTATATCAACTCCGGCCAGGCGCCCAGGATCCCGGTAAGCGAGATCAACAGCCTTGGCAAAGGTACCGACTGGCAGGAAGCGCTGTATAACAAGAACGCGCCTACGCAAAGCCATACACTGAACATCTCCGGCGGCAATGACCGTTCAGTATATTCTTCCTCGATCTCCTTCATGAAACAGGATGGTACGCTCGGGTTGAAAGATCAATCACAGTACAACAGGGTCTCTTTCAGGATGAGCTCCTCCCATAACGTTTACAAGGATGTCCTGAAATTCGGCCAGAATTTTACCTATACGCTTTCCAACAAAAGAGGAGTAGGCGTAGGTAATATCTACAGCAATACTATGCGCGCTGCGCTGAACGCCAACCCGCTGTACCCGATATATGATTCTACCGGCGCTTATGCCAGGTCTACCTTCAATACCAACGAAGCCAACCCTGTAGCGCTGATGGATTACCAGAACCAGAACAAGACCAAAACAGACCGCATCCTCGGCAACGTTTACCTGGAGCTGGCGCCCATCAAAGGACTGACACTGCGTAGTGATTTCGGGCTGGACCTGAACAACACCACCAACAATAGCTTCCTACCGGTATACAATCTTTCCGCCAATATCTCCAACCTGCACTCACGCGCCACCATGGGCTTTAACCGTTACACCGCCTGGAACTGGGATAATACCATCTCCTACCAGCACGCCTTCGGTAAGCACAACGCCACCGTGCTGCTGGGTACCACTGCCTGGGAAGACAATACCTGGTACGTGAACGGCTACAAGGAAGACCTCACCATACCGGACCTGGATCATGCTATCATAGACAACGGTACCAACGCGAGCACACAGAACATTTTCGGCAACCGCAACGAATCTGCGCTGCTCTCCTACTTTGGCCGTGTGAACTACAGCTATGATGATAAATACCTGTTCACTGCCATCTTCCGCCGCGACGGTTCTTCCCGCTTTGGCGGCAATAACCGCTTCGGTAATTTCCCGTCTCTCTCCGCAGGCTGGGTGGCCAGTAATGAGCAGTTCATGAAAACCAACTGGCTCGACTTCCTGAAAGTACGCGCCAGCTGGGGACGCAACGGTAACATACCGCAAGACCGCTTTGCCTATATGGCTACCATCAGTTCCCTGAACAAGGACTACTATTTTGGCGGCGACGAGACCCTGTTCACCGGCTCTTCTCCTGACAGGATCCCTAACCCCAACCTGAAATGGGAAACATCCGAACAGCTGAACATTGGTTTCGACGCAAATGTGTTCAAAGACTTCAGCATCAATTTCGACTGGTACCACAAAACCACGAAAGACTGGATCCTGATCGTGCCCATACCCGCTATCGGCGGTGCGCCGGCGCCTTATGTGAACGGTGGCGACGTTACCAACAAAGGTATAGAGCTGTCACTGGGCTATAACCATACCTTCGGTGATCTTAGCGTTGGCATCAATGCGAACCTGGCGAAGAATGACAATAAAGTAACCAACATTCCCAATGCTGAAAAGATCATCGTAGGCGATGCGAACGTTACATTCGTTGCGATCGATGAAATATACAGGGCACAGGTTGGCTATCCCATCGGTTATTTCTACGGTCTGAAAACAGCCGGAATCTTCCAGAACGAAGCAGAAGTACAAAACTACCGTGACAAGAACGGCGGGATGATACAGCCGAACGCCCTCCCCGGCGATGTACGCTTCGTAGACCTGAATGGCGACGGTGTGATCGACAGCCGCGACAAGACCATGATCGGCAAACCTAATCCCGACTTCACCTATGGCCTGAACCTGAACCTGGGCTATAAAGGTTTCGATCTGGGAGTATCGCTGTACGGTGTAAGCGGCAACCAGGTGCACGATGGCGCCCGTGATTTCGGATCACCTTTAAGCAATTATTCTACCGAAATACTGGGCCGCTGGCACGGCGAAGGCACTTCCAACAGGCTGCCCCGCGTGACCCTCAACGATGACCTTAACCAAAACTGGAGCCGCTCTTCCGACCTGTTTGTGCATGATGCCTCTTTCCTGCGGGTAAGAAGCATTAACCTGGGTTACGACTTCAAAAAGATATTACTGCGTAATGTGCCCCTGCAACAGCTACGCCTGTACGTTTCGGGCACCAACCTGTTCACGTTTACCAAATACAAAGGCATGGATCCTGAGATAGGCTACGGTCCGGTTAGCTGGGCTTCCGGTATAGACGTAGGTACCTATCCGCAGCCCCGTACATTCATTGTAGGGTTAAATGCGAAGTTCTGATCATAAACAATTACGCAACACATCAAATTATTTCGGGATGAAGAAGATCATTGTATCCGCCATCATATTAACCACCGCGCTCTCCTGTACAAAAAGCTTCCTCGACAGGGAGCCGATAGACCGGAAGGTGGAAGAAACCTTTTACAAAACGCCGCAGGATGCCCTTGAAGGCTTGGTAGCAGCTTATGACGAGCTGCAGTACGGCGACTATGATAACATACAGTTAGTATCTGAAATAGCCAGCGACGATTGCTTCGGTGGTGGTAGCGAAACAGATATTGCCTGGAAGAGGTGGGACCGTTTCGAGAACGATAACAATACCAATCTCGGTAACTGGACCAAGTATTACACAGGGATTTACAGGGCCAACATCCTGCTGTCCAAACTGGAAGGCGTGAACTGGGGAAGTAACGCTGCCCTGAAAACCCGCTATGAGGCAGAAGCACGTTTTCTCCGCGCCTATTTCTATTTCGACCTGGTGCGCATGTTCGGTAATGTGCCCCTGGTAACAACACCATTAGTGCCCGGCGAATACAACGTTCCCCAGGCCAAACCGGAAGACGTATACAAACTCATCGCCGGCGATCTGCGCTTTGCTGCAGACAACCTGGCTAATACACCCTACAATGCCATTCCCAGTGCAGAATACGGCCGCGTAACAAAATGGGCGGCTGAGGCATTACTGGGAAGAGTGTTCCTGTATTACACCGGCTACTACGGCCAGGCAGACATTCCCGGCGTTGTTACCAAACAGGATGTACGCACTTACATCGATGACGTGATCAACGCCAGTGGTTACGGCCTCGTAGATTCCTTCCCCCGCCTTTGGCAGGCCTCACTCTCCCGCTTTGTTGGCGAGGATAATAAGGAAACCGTATTTGCCATCAAGTTTACCTGGAAAGGGCTGGGCAACTGGGACAAACACGATGGCAACCGCATGCAGGTAATGATCGGCTTCCGTGATGGCGCAGTAGGCCCTTACTACATGGGATGGGGCGCAGGACCGGTAAACCCGAAATTGTGGGAAGCCTATGAAGTAGGCGATACCCGCCGTGCAGGCTCTATTATCTCTGTTGCCGGGGAAAACCTCAGCTATACCAAAACATACCCGCAGAAGACCAACTTTATGTGGAAAAAGTATATGCCTATGGTAGATATGAAAGCAGAAGATCATAACGGCAATTTCCAGATAGATAACTTTTACGACTATGTAGTTATCCGCTTTGCCGATGTATTGCTGATGGGTGCAGAGCTGAACCTGGATGGCGATCTGGGTAAAGCGCAGCGCTATTACGACATGGTGCGCGACCGTGCCTTCCTGGATCAGACACACCGCAGAACGCTGTCAGCCGGCGCTGCGGGCAAAAAGCTGATCATGGACGAACGTCGTTGTGAGCTGGCACTGGAAGGCCATCGTTACTGGGACCTGCTGCGCCAGGGCATTCCGGTGGCCCAGCAAGCCATCAGCGACAATAACCCTGACCCGCAATTCAAAGTAAACTTCAGGCCTGAAACAAAAGGACTGTTCCAGATACCACAGCAGGAGCTGAACCTCTCCAATGGTACCCTGAAACAGAATGATGGATGGAATCAATAATGACCAAGCAAAAACAACACGTAATGAAATCAAACATAAAACATATATTGACCTCCTGCCTCGCGCTTTGTGCACTGGCAGCCTGCGATCCAAGAGAAGACCGCGACGATCTGCCTCAGCCGATGCAGTCATCCGAGCTCTCATTCTCCGTTACCCAGAAACAGGGTTATGACAACGTGGTCTACCTGGAGAATAAAACAAAAGGCGTAATTCCCTTTTGGGACTATGGCACGGGCATTTCCAACAAAGCAAAAGATACTATCAACATCCCCTTTGCAGGTACCTACTATATCAAGTTCACTGCCTACGCTGGCGGCGGCCCCGTACAAGATTCCGCCAAGATCACGGTAACAGAGAACGATCCCCAGTATTTCAGCAGCCCGATGTGGAACCTGCTTACCAACGGCGATCAGGGAAAAACCTGGGTATGGGCTATGGATACGCCCGGCGGCGCGCCCTACGGCAACGGCTCCGGCGGCGCTACGGCTCCTGAGTGGTGGAAGCCCACCCCCGCCGATGTCACCGGCTGGGGAGTAGCCAACGACGAAATGATCCTTGACCTGAAAGGCGCCGCCAACTTTACCAAGGTAACGCCCAAAGGCACTACAAAAGGATTGTTTGTACTAGACACTTTAAACAAGACGATCAAAATATTAGGCTCAGACATCAGCTATGGCGCCGGTATCACCTACGTAGTGGTAACGCTGAACCAGAACGAGCTCACCCTCGCTCAACAAGGCGACGGCTGGCGCAATCTCTGGATGTTCAAACGCAAAGGATTTAATTACTGAGATCGTTATCAACACAGGTTTTAGTTTAAATATGAATAATGCAATCACCGGGGTTGTCTAGCCCCGGTACTACATTTAACACGACAAGTACATTTAATACGTTAAGTACATTTAACACGACAAGTACATTTAACACGTTAAGAACACATTTAGCACGTTACGAGTGGATAAACGAAAGCCCGCGGCAATTGCCAGCGGGCTTTTTATTTTCACCTCCCCTTATTGCTGGGAGCTGCAGGTCTCCTCGCCGTCATTGCAGGGCTGCCGGCCTCCCTCGCCGTCATTGCAGAGCTGCGGGTCTCGAGCAACCGGGTCTTCAGCCGCCGTCATTGCGAGGAGCAATAAAGCCTTTTGTGCGCGGGGCGACGAAGCAATCTTTTCACAATCTCGTGCATAACCCGCGAATATTACGTTAAAAGATTGCTTCGTCACCCCACCCTCATTTCCCCTGCTGTTCCTCGCAATGACGGCGCTGGAGGCCCTTGCTTTGTATGACGGGATAGGAAGCCCTTACTTTGTATGACGGCGCTGGAGGCCCTTGCTTTGTATGACGGGATAGGAAGCCCTCACTTTGTGTGACGGCGCTGGAAGCCCTTACTTTGTATGACGGGATAGGAAGCCCTTGCTTTGTATGACGGGATAGGAAGCCCCTACTTTGTATGACGGATAGGAGGCCCTTACTTCCCGCGGTCAACCTCACATTCCCTTCAACTTCCTCAACCTTACCGGTCCTAACAACCCTGATGCTACCGGCGGCCATTCCTTTGCCGAAAACGGCTTGTAAAACACGTTCACAAAATTGATCTCATAAAAGATCTGCCACTCCTTCCCTTTCCTGTCATAATCTGCTATCCTGTTAGCCGGTAAATTGATCACGTCCACTTCCAGCTCATTCTTACCTTCCTTCAAAAACTTCCCTATACGGGTGCTAAAAGGCAATGCCCACAAAGTATCCACTATATGCCCATTCAAACGCACTACCGCGCTTTCCCGCACCGTTCCCAGATCTAACTCCCAGTGATCCGCCGCATCAGACGGCTTATCAAAACTGATACGATACCTCACAGCACCTGCATATATTTTAGCCGCACTATCCGGCAACAATGTCCATGATTGTAAACTATCCAATGTAAACCTCCGGTCAATAGCTGGCACGCCATCCGTAAACGACAGCTCCCATTTCCCGTTAATGGTCTGCGGCGCTCCTACTGACTGCCTGTAAGCCCACGCAGTGCCCTGTAATTCCTTTGCAGTATCCGTTTTTATGATCACCGATTCACCCGCCTTTAGCTGTACGTACACGGCCGTATGCCCCTCCTGTTGCCTGGTATGCGCCACTCCGCTATGCCCGGTATATGCATCAAACAAGGCAGCAGATCGTGCAGCAGTCCCCAATGCTATCCATCCATCTATATCTCTTGCCTGCTGATTGGCAATAAAATAATAGTAACCTGCCCCGTGCCTGCGGCGTACGTAACGCAATCCTTCATCCACCATCGGCTCTCTTGATATTTTCGCCAGAGACATTGCTTCCTCCGCTGTATTAGCTGTGATGGTACTGCCTTTAGCTGATTGCTTTAACTGTTCAAAGGCCTGCCTGCGTTGCTTTAATTGATAAAGCCCCGGCACATCTTCCGGCATACGTTCCAGGAATATCACCCTAGCACCCGCTTTACCAAGATTTACCAGCTGTTGCATCGTTTCCAGCGGAATATACTTACAAGCAGGTACCACAATGGTTTTATAATGATTCCCGGTCGTTTGTATCTGCCCTTTATTCACTTTGGTTTGCTGCAATTGCCTATCCGATATAAAATCAACCCCATACCCTTTATTCACCAGCGCTGTAGCCGCATCATAAAAAGGAAAAGGCTTCATCCACTCCGAAGTCTTACCGATCACAAACTGGTAATACTGGTTTTCCATCGGCGACTGCCACACATCATACACTGGCCAATATAACAACACGTTATTATCTGCCTGCCCATCCTGCAAAAAGGACTGTACCCGCGTAATATAACCACAGAAAGCTGGCATGTAACGCCAGAAAGTATTCGCCGGTGAGAACTCCACGGAAGCATAGAACAACCAACCGGGCCAGGGTGCATCTTTCGGAGAATATGGCGTACCATGGAACAACACGTGGTTCACACCAGACAACAAGAGGTTATCCAGCTCGGGCTTACATTGCGACAAAGCCGTTTTAAAATGCTCTGTCAGCCAGGTAAAGCTCTCTGCAGATACATACTTCTTCCCGGTAACATGCGCCGCCGAAGCTGCAAAGCGCAGCATCATCGGATTAGATTCCGTATGCCGGATCTCATTACTGTCCACACGTAATCCCGGTATATCGAAATGTGTAGTACCAAACGATTCACATTCCGGCACATCTACTGCTGCATACAGGTCCAGCAAATTAGCCGGCGAACCGTGTGCCTGGTTGCGGGTAGTGCTTCCCATCTGATGCGCCCAGTTCACCCAGTTATGCGTGAAATTCTCCAGCAGCATATCAGACTGCGTAAGGCGATAATCATTCACTACCCGCCGTACCGTATCAGGATCACCCTGTCCCAGGAATGCAGGCAGGTAATCTTCCAGCCGGTATCCCCGGCGTTTGGCAAACTCCTGCAGCAGATCAGCAGACCAGTCAGCGCCAAACACCTCATAAGAGTCATTAAAGAAAGCATGCGGCGCCGGTGTATGTGTTTGTGCAAATGCCTTTGCAAAGCCCTGCAGATACCCGCTAACCACGCGCTTTGAAAAATGATCCATTACCCATCCTTCACCCCCGGGCGAAGCTCTTTTTACTTTCTGCCCTGTCTTGCCATTAAAGAGCGCAACTAACTGCCACCTGCCTGGAGGCGCTGTCCAGCGCAATGAACCTTCCCCATCTACTTTATTCGTAAGATTTAGTTTCTGATTACCCGGTCCATAAGCCATCAATGCCTGCAAAGGAGCCGGTTGCTGGCTACGGCCTTCATAACGCACCGGCGCTTTGAGCGATTCTCCACCCTGCAATGTGAACTCCCTGAAATATACTTTGCCTGCTGCATCTTTCAGGGGAATGCCGGGCCCACCAAAGGGCCAGCCGGTACCTGTGTTCATGTCCACGGTAATGCCAAGGCGCTTCCCTTCGCTAATGGTATAGCCCAGCATATGCATCCAACGCGGCGATAAAAAGTTGATAAACTGCTTTTCAAAACCTTTTGCGCCATAGATCGGTGTTATTTCTACACCACCTATACCCGCCTGCCGGAATTGCTGCAGGCTGTAGGACAGGTTAGCGCTGTCAACCGCATTGCCCAGCCACCACCAGCGCGTCCAGGGTTGTGCTTCCTTTGTAACACGCGGCCAATGCAACTGACTCTTAGCCATCAGGCAGGCGGTCAGTAAACATCCGGTCAGTAATCCTTTCCTGTACATACGCATGGTATCATGATTTTATCCTGAATATAAAAGCAGAAGCAGTCATATACTGACCGCCCTGTGCGGCAGTAAAAAGATAGGCAGGCTTTCTTTCGTGCATCAGGAGCTGCGGCCTTTCAAACCTGCCATATCTTTTCAGATGTGGCGCAGGAACAGGCTCCTGTATATAATGCGGTACATCGTAATAAGCAATTGCAGGAAAAGACCATTTCAATCCATCCTTTGCTTCCATGTACAATCCCACCTTTTGATTATACACCCCCATATCCCTGGCCAGCATGTTAAAACGGCCGTTGTCATACCAGGCAAATGCATCTTCCAGCTGCTTGTTATCTCCCAGTTTCGAAAAATCTATCAGCGGGTTCTGTGCATATTTGCGATAAGGCCCTTCGGGCTTTTGCGCGATAGCCAGCCCATACTTACGATTACCCCTGATAGGCCCCGTTGCCTGCTCATATTCCGCCGTATTCCAGGATTTATAGTACAGCCAGTATTCACCATTAGGATGTACCACCAGTGACGGATTAGTGGTACAATGGTCATCCCAGTCGCCGGGCTCACCGGCCTCCAGTATCGGCTGATCACTGCGCGACCACGGGCCATACAGCGAGTCAGCCACCGCCAGGCCTATACGTTTAGTATTTGTCTTGCCATTGGAATTGCCCATATAAAAGAGATGATAACGGCCATTCAGCTTTTGTATATGCGGATTATGACAGGTAGTAGCGTCCCAGTAGCCTGGTCCTCTCGGCGACAATACAGTATCTACATACTCAAAAGGCGATTCCGGGTCAGGCGCCACCGCATGCGCGATCTCAGAACAGTTGATCCAGCCCCCCATACCGCGTGCCGCAGGCCAGCGGGAAAAGAAAACGTGGATCTTTCCATCAGGGCCTTCTATCGGGCTATTGCACCATACGTAATAATCTTTCATCTCCAGCGCCCGCCCTACCGGCTGCAGGTGCCTGGCGAACTCAGACACCGGGTCTTCGCTTCGCGCCATGGCAGCAGTGAGTTTCCCGTATATGAGGGAAGCGCCCAGGCCAGTAATAAAGGTTCGTCTTTTCATAAGTGGTCCGTTTAAAATACAAATTAATTGGTAAGTAAGGGTCTCCCTTCCCCGTCATTCAAGTTAAGGGCTTCTTCCCCGTCATTCGGGCAACGAAGCAAGGGTCTTCATCCCACGGTGTGGGAAGACCCGCATGTTGGCAATGACAGGCAGGGAAGACCCCGCGCGTTCTCCACATGCTCCTCATAATAACAGTCCTTCAATCAATATCCTTCATTCTGCTCATACAATCCCGGCTTAATATTCATCTCCGCCTGCGGAACCGGGTACAAAATATACGCGTTCTGCATCGGCTTCATCACATGCCTTTCATCCTCCTTCGCTATCCATGCATTCATTACCGTCACCACCTTACCCGTACGCACCAGGTCATGCCAACGCAGTCCTTCAGCTGCAAACTCGCGCCGCCGTTCTTCCAGCAATGTATCTGCGTTTACACCGCTAAGGCCGGGCAATCCCGCACGCGTACGAACCATGTTCACAATACTATCCACCTCCGCCTGGCTACCACCCGTATGCAGCAGTGTCTCCGCATACATCATCAACACATCTGTATACCGCAGCACAGGCTGGTTAATGCCCCAATCCCGCAAGTCTACGCCATAGCGTTTAGGATCAAGAAACTTCTTAAAATAATACTGGTTTACAAAATTGCCATTCTCATCTGTAAAGCCCTGTATCACATTAAACGCTAAACGCAGATCACCTGCAGGATAGCTTTGCAACAGATCATTAGATACGAACTTAAAATCATTACCGCCTGCTACCGGTATCTTATTCGCACGCATATAGCTCGCAGGCAGCATTTCAGCGGGTATCACCGTGCCTGTACCCGTGCCTCCGCTTTTAAACTGCACTTCAAATACTGACTCTGAATTATTCTCATTATCATAACTGAAGATCTGTGCATAATTATTAATGAAAGCATACTTACCACTATTCATGATCTCTTTCAGCAGATCACGCGCTTTTACATACTCATTGGAATTCAACACCGGACCTTTTTCCAGCAGCACCGGTCCTGAACGCGTAAGGTATACGCGGGCCAGTAACCCTTTAGCCGCATAGCTGGTAGCCCGACCTTTACTTGCACCACTATAGGAATCCGGCAACAGCTCCCGGGCAGCTTCCAGGTCGGCAATAATCAGCTCATAGATCTCCCGTACCGGAGATCGGCCTATCTCCTGTGCCTCCGTAGCTCCTACCGGCTTTGTAATCTTCGGCACGGCGCCAAAGAAGCGCACCAGGTCAAAATACATCAGCGCACGGATAAACTTTGCCTCACCGCTCAATTGATTACGGATAGCTTCACCTGGTACTTTCTCTTCATTGATATGCTCCAATACTGCATTACAACGCATGATGGTATTATAACAATCATTCCAGGCGCTGGCCATCAGGTTATTGGAAGAGTTCACTGTAAAATTATTCACCGGGTTCCAATCGTAGGTGCCGCCATCCCCGGGCACATACATATTATCAGACCGGATCTCCGATAAAAATAAATGACGGGTGGGATAAGAGGAAAGCCCGTTATACGCACCATTCACCGCCTGCTCAAAATCCTGCTGGTTACGATAAAAGTTCGCCACGCTGGGATCAGAGATCGGCTTTACATCCAGCTTGCTGGTGCAGCTGCTTAGTATTATGATGATCAGCAGCATCCAGCTCGTGGCTTGCAACTGACAGCTTGTAGCTTTTTTCTCTTGCATACGATCAGAATGAAATGTTAACACCTAAGATGAATGATTTTGCCAGTGGGAAAGCGCCGTAGTCGTCGCCGGAATCATTGATGGCTTCGGGGTTAAAGCCACCGGTATAATGATCTTTCCCCCATACGTTTTCAGCAGATACATAGATCCTGCCGCCATTCACACCCGGGATATGTTTCAATACCTTCGACAGGTTATATCCCAGCGTAACCGTTCTCAATCGCCAGTAACTGGCATTGTACAGCCAGCGAGAATCCTTTAGCCGCCCGTATTTAATAGGCCAGGCCTTCGGCACAATACCATTACCAGGATCTGCTTCAGAACGCCAGCGGTCACGCCAGATGCCCAGTGAGTTATCTACAATGCCGCTGCCCATTCGATCTATCGCCCGTCCAAATGTGGAGTAGATCTTATTGCCCCACTGCCCCTGGAACAGGAAGCTGAGGTCAACACCTTTATAGCTGAAATTATTGGTGATGCCCCAAACATAGGTAGGATCCGGCTGACCAGATATCACCGCATCCTTTACATCGATCACCTTATCGTTGTTCGCATCCCGGTATTTTGGATCGCCTGCTTCCTCACCGGCAATAATAGGACTGGAAGCTGCTTCCCCTGCTGTCTTCAGCACGCCGATGGTCTCTATTACATAGAAAGCGCCAATGGGCTGGCCAACAGTAGTGATATGATGCCCCATGTTATCAAAATTGCCGAATATGATCGGCGTGTTATTCGGTCCCAGCTGCAGCACTTTATTGGTATTATGACTGAGATTCAGGTTTGTGCTCCACTCCAATGCGCCGCTAAGGTTGCGGGTGGAAAGCTCCAGTTCCCATCCTTTGTTCTCTACCTTACCAATGTTGGTGATAGCCGTATTAAAACCTGTAACAGCTGCCACAGGCACGCTCAATAACAGGTCCGTGTTCAGCTTGCGGTAATAATCGAAAGAAGCAAAGATGCGGTTATCAAACAACCCCAGGTCAAGCCCCGCATCTATCGTCTCTGATTTCTCCCAGCCCAGGTCAGGATTCGGGATGTTGGATGGCTTCTGCCCTTTTACCAGTGCACCTTCTCCGGTGCCCAGCACATAATTGGAGAATTCCAGCAGGGCAGTCTGGCTGAAGTCGCCAATGTTGTTATTACCAGACACGCCCCAGCTGGCGCGCAATTTCAATTCGCTTACATTGGGCAGCGCTTTCATGAACGGCTCTTCCAGTACCCGCCATCCAGCAGATACTGCCGGGAAGATGCCCCATTTGGTATTGGCGCCAAAGCGGGAAGAACCGTCCCTGCGCAGCGAAGCAGACAAGAGGTATTTATCTCGGAAACCATATTGCAGCCTGCCAAAATAAGAGATCAGCACATTCTTGGTTTCCCGTGTGTAAGTATCTGACAGTGTCAGGGTAGTAGCGCCATTCAGGGTATAAATATCATCCGTGCTGAAATTGGAACCGCCTATCCTGGCTTCCTCGAAATTGGTTTGATTGAAAGAATAACCAGCCACCGCCGCTATATCGTGATGGCCTAAACGCTTGTTATAGGATAAGGTATTTTCATTTACCAGGGTGGTCTTACGGTAAGTGCGGGAAGAGCCTGTTCCCGGGTTGCCGTTTCTGATCACACTGGGCGAAAAAGCTTTACGGCGATAATCTGCATTATCCAGGTTCAGCGTGCTTTTGAATACCAGTCCATCCAGCAGCTTGTAATCTCCATAGATGCTGCCCAGTGTGCGCAAGGTGCGCTCCTCTCCCATCTGCTCACGCAGCACGGCTACCGGGCTTACGGTAGAACTGGCCCAGGCATAACGGGGGTTGGGCACTACACCGGTTTCCAGGCCTACGCTTTCTTCTACAACAGGCGTAGCGCTCAGCGCTTTATGCAGCTGCTGGTCTTTTCCCTCTGCACCGGGATCAGTCACCACGCTGTAAGAAGGCGCGATGTTCAGTCCCAGGTTAATGCGCTCATTTACCTTCAGGTTTACATTCGAGCGGAAAGCATATCTTTTATACCCGGTATAGATAACGATTCCATCCTGGTTCAGGTAATCGCCGGAGATGCGGTAGGTCACCTTATCCGTTCCCCCGGAAGCCGCCAGCTGGTAGCTTTGCACCATGCCTTTACGAAACAGCTCATCCTGCCAGTCTACATACCGTAATCCCGGATGCCCTGGCTGATACCAACGTTCATCATAAATTTTGTTAAAATCAAATCCTCCCAGCTTTTGTTTCCTTACTGCAGGGTTATCAGTGGCCAATCTGCCCAGGGCAGGATTTACATAGTTATAATCAATGATCTCCCGCGTACGGTCTATCCAGTCTTCTGCGGAAAGCATATCCAGCTTCTTCACCGTTTCCTGCCAGCCTACATAGGTGTTGAACTCCATCCGGTTCTTACCTGACTTACCTGATTTAGTAGTAATGATCACCACACCATTCGCCGCACGCGAACCGTAGATAGCGGCTGCAGATGCATCTTTCAATACCTGTATAGCAGCAATATCATTGGGGTTGATATTATCCAGTGCAGAGCCCTGGGCAAAGCCGCCGCTGGCACTGGCGCTGGAAACATCCAGCGGGAAACCGTCTATTACATAAAGCGGTTCAGTGCCTGCATTGATAGAACCTGTGCCTCTTACCTTTATCTGGAAACCCTTACCCGGTGCGCCGCTGATCTGCTTTACCTGCACACCGGCCATCTGTCCTACCAGCGCCTGGTCTACCCGCGCAATAGGACGCTCATCCAGGTGTTGTGCATTCAAGGTGGCAATAGCACCGGTAACATTGGCTTTCTTCTGTGTACCATAACCTACTACCAGTACTTCATTCAGGTCCTGGTTGCCTTTGCTCATGCTCACAGAGAGCTCCCCAGCGCCTGTTAGTGTTACTTCTTTACTTTCGTAGCCGACATAGGTGAACACCAGCACATCACCTAATTTGGCAGGAACAAAGAACTGCCCCGCTCCATCTGTGACAGTTCCTTTATTGCCGCCCTTTATGCGCACATTTACGCCGGGCAGCGGGGTATGATCCAGCTGGTCTGTAACGCGGCCAGCTATACGTCCCTTGTCCTGGAAGGCATAGCCGGGAAGATGTTGTAATGCAAATACTAAACATAACAGCCAAAGGAAGATTGGCCGCCGGTAACGGTTTGTATCATTTTTCATGTGGAATCTATTATTAATTCTTAATTACTAATTAATTCCCCGAGCGAATACGTGGATATTGCAAATGCGCCGGCGGGTCCCTGAAGGGTTGCAAGTCCATCATAGCGATGCCTGCCCGTAATACCGGCGCTTCTCCCATAGGGGTATTAGTTTCTACGGGCCTGTTATAATAAAATACCAGCGAAGGCATAATACCGGTGCCAGTGCAGATACCGCTGACATCTCCCGTTTCACTGATCCTGGTCAATATTCCTTTCCAGCCCTGCTCCGCAGCATAGGCATAGTCGCGATGCAACCATCCCTGTTTAACACCGGTAGCCAGGGCATAAGTGAACATAGCCGTTCCCGTTACTTCCTCATAAGCGTCTGCTTTATCAAGCAGCTGGCGCCACAGGCCCGATGGTCCCTGGTAACGTACAATGCCCGCCGCCTGCTGTTGAAAGATCTTCAGCAGTGCTGCCCGTTGCGGATGAGTAGCCGGTAGTACCGACAACAGATCGGCCTGCGCCATCATCACCCAACCGTTTGCTCTCGACCAGTAAGCCACACCATGCTGCTGTACATCGGAATGATAACAATGGTAATACAGCTGCTTCTCAGCATCCCATAGATAGCGGCTGAACTGGATCACCTGTTTGGCGGCATCATCAAAGTAGCGCCGGTCGCCGGTCAAACGGCCCATACGTGCCAGGAAGCACACGCTCATATACAGGTCGTCTGCCCATATCGTCATTTCATGCGGCCATAAACGTGCAATGGTACCATCTTTCAAACGGGGCTCGCGCTGCAGCAGATGCGCCGCTATTTTATCGACATACGCTTTATAGGCAGCCCGTTTGTCACGGCGGTACAGGTCAATAAGGCTGGCGCCTATCACGCCACAATCATCCAGGCGTACCATCCGGAAGAACATATGCCAGGAATACCGGCGCGCCTTTTCGTCCCCGTCAGGTCGCTGCATACAGGTATTGTATTGCCTGCGGAAATAAGAAAGGTTGGCGGAGTCAAATACAAATTCCATATTACGCTGCACATAACGGAGATACTGTGTATCCTTCAGCTGGTCTGACAGCTCCATCATCGCGATCTGCAAAAGCCCGTTGGTATAATGCCAGTCGTTATACTGGCTTTTTACCTTCATGTCCATAGAGAAGGGCACACCGGCCAGGTTGTGATAGGTTTGCTGTGTATTGGGGTCAATGAACTGGTAAGGCGTGCTTTGCACAATACGGTTGGCGATCTTCCTTAATACAGCTTCCGTTGAAGCCGGTTGCTGGGCGCGTACAACATCCGCTGCAGCTGTCAGCAAACAGCAAAGGAATAATAAACGGCACAGGCCTTGGCTGCTTATCCGATCCATAGTTTAATATTTATCCGGTTGTCAGAAAATAGGTTAATAGGGCACAAACAAGGACGAAGGCCAGTATCAATAGCCGCTCCAGCCTTTTCAGCTTCGCAATGCGCTTCATATTTTCCTGCTGGTTATATGGATGCTCCATCTGCATAAACTCATCGCCTAAATTACCGGCAGGCAAGTCCTGCAGCAATGGAGGATCATACAATTACATGGAAAATCTGACAGTCACACGATTTTCCCGCCCCGCGGGTATGCCCGCAATGTGCAATACCTGCGATGCGACGTCATAATCCCAGCGGCTGTTATTAGCAGTGATCACGGCCGAAGGCCGGGCAGGCATGTGTACTTTCAGCTGGTAAGCCTTCAGCGCACTGCGATATTTGCCACTGGCAGGCAGCAGGTGAATGCTTATTTCTCCTGGCGTCGTTTTACTACTGATGTTTGTAATAGAAAATTGTCCCTGCTGGTACTGCAGGCTCTTACCATCATCTTCATATAAGCGGCAAGCACCATCGCCACCGGCGTAAATGTCCAGCGTAAGGGTATCTATCGTTTTCTCTCCGGTATATTGCAATACGGGTTGTGTGGGAATGATGCTACCAGCTTTGATGAACAGCGGCATTTTATCCAGGGGCGTCAGCACATTCAGGTATTGTTTGCCTTCATAGCGTTTCCCCGTCCAGTAATCTATCCAGCCGCCTTCCGGCAGGTATACCACCCGTGTGGCGGCGCCCTTCTGCGTTACCGGGCAAACCATGATGCTGCTGCCCAGCAGGTATTGATCAGTGATATTGTACACATTCGGATCATCGTGGTATTCCAGTACCAATGCGCGCATCAATGGCATACCGGTAGCGTACATTTCGTAAGCATGCTGGTACAGGTAAGGCATCAGCTGGTAGCGTAAACGGGCATATTGAATAAAAATATCCAGCGCTTCTTTTCCATAGTTCCAGGGCTCTTTATATCCCGGGTGATCCATTCCGAATAACATCGCCACAGGGCTCAGCATCCCGAACTGGCACCAGCGTATATACAGCTCCGGATCTGCCGGATGTTCAAAACCGCCCATGCAATGCGCCCAATAACCTACCCCTGAAAGGCCAATGTTCAGGCCTCCGCGTATCACCGGTTCAAAATATTGCCATTCGCTGGGCCAGTCGCCTGCAAAAATGAAGGGATAACGCTGGATGCCTGCATAACCTTCACGTGTGTGGTTCATGCCGCGGATGCCATTGTATTGTGCAAACTTTTCGTACGCAGCTTTGGCATATGCGATAGGAAATATATTGTGCAGCTGCCGCGCTTTGGCATCTGTGGGACCAGTCTTGTTACTTTCATTCGCCAGGTGACCAAATGCACTGCCTTCATCTGTTTTAAAGAAACGGGCACCGATACCAGCCACTTTCATGGCGGCATGTTGCCACCACCAGTTCACCGCTGCAGTATCAAAAAAGTTCACAAATTCTCCCGGGCCGTTGGCTTCGGGGTAAGTATATCCGAGCGCAGCGGCGCTATCCAGTATCCGGTTATGCAGTCCGTTGTCCAGCCGCGGCCTGATATGCAAGCCTACCATATTAAAATGGAGGGCATAGAGGCTATCCATCATTGCACGCGGATTGCGGAAGGTTTCCCGCCATTCATAACTGGTAGCGCCTTTGCCGCCGTTCTTGCCAAAGAGCCGCCAGGTAGAATCCAGGAAGAGAATATCCACCGGTATACCCAGCTCGCGGAAACGTCGGGCCAGCGCCAGTACATAGGCATCTGAAGTTTCACTCTCATGCCCCCAGGTACCGCCGCTGTAAGTGCCTATGTGTAATCCCATAGCGAACAAAGGCATCAGGGGAGAGCGCCCCGTAAGGCTGGTGTACTGTTCCAGTATTTCGGCAAAACGGGGACCATAAATAAAATAGTAGTCCAGCTCACCATTGCTTTCATGCGCGCTGAAACTATATTGGTCCGCGAGGCCCTGGCCCATATCCCAGGAGGAAGCAACAGGGGTGTGCAGGAAAATACCATAGCCGCGCGTGCTCATAAAAAAGGGCACGGGGCTGTAATTAGCGGCCAGTATATTGTAAGCCCCCGTGATATGCGGCATGCCTGCGCCGCGCCCTACGTCCAGCTTTACTTTTTTACCACGTCTGTCCAGGAAATCCATCCGCTCCCCGAACCCAAAGAAATGCTCATCCGCTTGCAGCGTCTTACGGCAGGCTACCGTATCGGCTGTTAAAAATGCGCCGTTACCTGCCTTTCCGGATTCAGCCGACAGCAATTTTCCATCAGCGCTCCACACATCGATGGCAAAAGGTTTTTTCTGTATGAGGATACGAAGGTCCTGTGTCTGCAGCCGGAACTGATCTGCTGTTTCAGATACCTGTACAGGTACCTGGCTCCATTGATATTGTACTACCATCCAGGGCTCATTGGGCGTAAAGCTGCCATTACGGCCCATCCTTACCCTGAACAGGGAGGGTGTACAGAATTCCAGCTGCACTTTTGCCGCTGTGGTGGTAAAATGGAAAATGTTGCCTTCCCTGTTAAAACCTTGCTGATAATCGCCTGCCTGTGCAAAAACCTGCCATGCACAAATGACTGTCGTACATAATATAAAAAGTGTCTTCCGCATAAGCCCGTCGTTAAAAGTGTAAAGATGACAGGAAACAGCAGCCGGCAACATGGAGAAATTGACTTTATGCTGTAAAAATGTACGCAGCAGCTTGCCCACTAGGAAAGCATGGGATGCATTTCCGCTTAATTAATAGCATATTCAGGTAGCCTTATTATAGATTCCGTTATGATATTACCCAAATGTCTATCCAACATTTGCAGCTGCGCATTCCTGTTATTACCCTTCACAGCTGCCATTGCCAACAGCGAACCTACTGTGCCCGCACGCCTGAATAATAACATATGCCTGGAACAACTTACCACGCGCGACGGACTTTCCCAGAACACGGTGCGCTGCCTCCTGCAGGACAAAAAAGGTTTCATCTGGATCGGTACCCTGAATGGCCTGAACCGCTATGATGGGAAAAAGTTTGTGATATACCGGCCCGAGTACGGGAACCCTCATTCCATCAGCGATACCCGTATCCGGGAACTGCATGAGGACCGCCACGGCTTCATCTGGGTGAAAACCTTTGAAGGGCGTTTTCACTGCTTTGACCCGGTAAGGGAAGATTTTATCGAATACGGTAAGGGCAATGAACAGCTGACCTACGAACAATGGTTTGAGACTTCCTCCGGCGATACCTGGCTATATGGCCGACAAAGCGGATGCCTGCGCATCCGGCGGGAGAAAGGCGCCTTCATTACGCGACATTATGATCTCCCGGCGGGAAACCAGGTAAATTTTATGTTCCAGGATGCTGTCCGCAATCTATGGATAGGTACGGCCAATGGGCTCTACCGCCTGAGATCAGACGGTAGTATTACAGCCGCTTACAAGGAAAGGGCCCAACATGACTTCATACAGGCGCTGCCTGCCAATGGCCGGCTTTATTTTATTACGCGCAATAATGGCGTATTCACCTATCACCTGCAGCATCAGCAGTTCAGCAGGCTGGCTATGGACCGTTCATTGCAACTCAGCAGCGGCGCCCTTCTCAATCATGAACAACTGCTGCTGGGTACGCAACAGTCGGGCGCCTGGATACTGCAGTTGAAAAGCGGCCAGGTACAATCCGCACACACCATCTTTAAAGAGAACATAAGCGGTCGCACAGATGTAATAACCGGCGCAGCAAAGGGCATCTGGATCAACAACCACTCGGGCGTTGTATGGTATTATGATATACGCAGACAGCAATCACGCCGCTTTACCCTTGTGTCTAAAGAGGTGATGCACCAGGTGGATGATGATCGCCTCAGCATCCAAACCGACAATAAAGAGAATACCTGGCTCACCACCTATGGCGGCGGCCTGTATTGCTATAATCGCCTCAGGGATACACTGCAGCATTTCAGCCATAACGGAGATAATGCCAATGGCCTGAGCTCTAATTATCTCTTAAGCGTACTGGCAGACCGCTCCGGCTTGATATGGGTAGGCGCAGAACATACGGGGCTTAACAAACTGGTACCGCAATCATTCTCCATATCGCATATCTATCCGGATATCCAAAATCCCCGGCCATACAGCGCCAATATTGTAAAAACACTCTTCGAGGACAGCCGCGGTAATATCTGGGTAGCCACCAAGAATGGCGCACTGTACCTGTACAATCGTAAACTGGAAAAGATACGTTCCCTCCATCATCTCTTCCATGGAGAAAGTCCGAATATATATTGCATACAGGAAGACAACAGAGGGTACATCTGGCTGGGCGCTAAAGGTCAGGGATTATATATCACACACCTGGATTCACTACAGCTACCAGCCCGCCATTTTGAGCTGCCGGAACCCGTTCCCGGCACCAGTAAAAATAACCAGGTGTACACCATCCTGCAAGACCGCCAGCAGCGCATGTGGATCGGTACTTTCGGTGGAGGCATGAACCTCGCTGTTTACGGTGGTGGTCATCATATATCATTCCGCAACTTTTTCGGCACACATGAAACTTTAAAGGATATACGCTGTATGCAGCAGGACCGCAACGGCAATATATGGGCGGGCACCAACAATGGCCTGCTGACCTTCAAGCCGGATGCGCTGCTGCAGAACGGTAGTGCATTCACCCTGTACCGCTCCGATCCCGGCCAGCCCAATGGCCTTACCAGCAATGTGATCAAGGTGCTCTGCGAGGATCATAAAGGCCGTATCTGGGCAGGTACTTCCGGCGGCGGTATCAGCCGCTTTGTTCCAGCAGGCAGGAACCATGCCGCCTGCTTTGAAACCTTTACTACCCAGCAGGGACTTTCGCATGATATTGTAAACGGTATGCTGGAAGATGAGCAGGGCGACCTGTGGATCAGCACAGAGAATGGTCTCACCCGTTTTAATCCCGACAAGAACACTTTTGAGATCTTTTATTTTTCCAATACCACCCTCGGCAATCTCTTTGCAGAAGCAGCCTGCTGTAAAAGAAAGAATGGCCAGCACCTCTGGGGCAGCCTGGATGGCTTCTACAGCTGTCATCCCGCACTGATGCGTACAGACAGCCGCGACGCACCGGTAGTGCTCACCGGCTTCAGTATTGCCGGTAACCCGCTGAAGCGTAGCAGCCGCCAACAGCAGGCGCTGAATACCGCGCAAACGATCACCCTGGAGCCCAACCAAAAAGTGTTCAGCATCGAATTTGCCACACTGGCCTATCGCAATCCGCAACAGAATAAATACACCTATATACTGGAGAATTATGAGGACGAATGGAACCCGCCAGCCGGCTATAACGTAGCTACCTACCGTAACCTGCCTCCCGGCGAATACACCTTCCGGGTAAAAGGCACTAACAACGACGGCAGCTGGAGTAAACAGGAAGCCACCATACATATCACGGTGCTGCCGTCTTTCTGGCGCTCCACGCCTGCCTTTATATTGTACTTCTGCGTGATCACGGGATTAATCGCGGCCATCACCTTTGTACGGAAGCGTATCTTCCGCTTACAGCACGCCGTTGCACTGGAAAAAGAGCTTACAGAATATAAGCTGAACTTCTTCACCAATGTATCTCACGAATTCCGCACTCCGCTTTCGCTGATCGTCAGCGCGATGGAAAACCTGCTGGGCAGCCGCCAGGGCGCACTGCATACCGGCAGGCATCTTCACATCATGCAGAAGAATGTACAACGCCTGATGCGCCTGGCCGACCAGCTGCTGGACTTCCGCAAGATCCAGCATCAGCGCATGAAATTACAGTTGCGCGAAGTGGAAGTCATCTCCCTCCTGCAGGAACTCTGCGACAGCTTCAATGATCTCGCTGAACAGAAGCAGATCCGTCTGCAGTTTTCCAGTAACCTGCCCGAGTATACCATGTGGCTGGATGATAATAAACTGGATAAGATGTTGTACAACCTGTTGTCCAACGCCCATAAATTCACGCCCGCCAACGGCAACATTACCATACGCGCCGTGATAGATGAAAGCGCTGGTACGCTGCAGATCCAGGTATCCGACTCTGGCATTGCCATTCCGGAAAGCAAACGGGAACAGATCTTCCAGCGCTTTACACAGCTAAGCTTCTCTCCTACGGGAACGGGCATAGGATTATCACTAACCAAAGAACTGGTAGAGCTGCATCATGGCAACATCAGTTTCCAGAACAATCCCGGTGCAGGCGTTACCTTCATCATCAATCTGCCGCTCTCCCGTGATGTATACCCGGCAGAGGAGCTGGCCACGCCGGAAGCCCTCAGCGGCACAAGTACCCATACCACTAATGTTTCATCCGCCTACATCGCAGATGCAGACGGACTGGAACTACCGGAGCCCTCTTCCCGTTACAAGATCCTCGTCATTGAAGACAATCCCGATATCTGCGATTACCTGGCAGAACAGCTGGGCCACTATTTCCATGTACATACGGCCAACAACGGCCGCGATGGTTTGGCACAGGCTATTGAGCTGGCGCCCGACCTGGTGGTGTGCGATGTGATGCTGCCGGAGATGAACGGCTTTGACATCACCCGCCGCATCCGTGCAGAATTCCAGACCTGTCATATTCCGGTAGTGCTGCTTACTGCGCTCTCTTCCGGAGAACATCAGCTGCAGGGCATAGACGCAGGCGCAGATGCTTATATACCCAAACCTTTCAGCACACGCTTCCTGCTCACAAATATCATTCGCATCATCGAACAAAGAGAAAAGATCAGGAAACGTTTCTCCAATGATCCGGGCTTCTTTGAAGTGAACATCGCAGAGAATGAAGCAGACCGCAAGTTCCTGGACAGACTACACTTTATTATCGAAAAGAACCTGGACAATACGCAGTTCTCTGTAGATGAATTTGCGGCAGCCGTTAAGCTGGGAAGAACTTTATTCTATAAGAAGGTAAAAGGCCTTACCGGTTATTCGCCCAATGAATATATCCGGCTGGTGAGATTGAAGCAGGCGGCGACACTATTAAACACGGGAGATTATACGGTATCAGAAGTGACTTATAAAGTGGGTATGAACGATCCTTTCTATTTCAGTAAATGTTTTAAAGCGCAATTCGGCATACCGCCGTCTGCTTATCTTAAAAGGGTAAAAGCAGGATAACGAACTGTCTGCAGTACAGAATGGTATAAATGAAAAAAGGCCCTTGTAAGGCCTTTTTCTATGCTGAGCGGAAGACCGGGCTCGAACCGGCCACCCCGACCTTGGCAAGGTCGTGCTCTACCAAATGAGCTACTTCCGCTGATAAGAACTATCTTTTTTGATTTCGGACTGCAAAAATAAGAAAGTGTCCGAAATATCCAAATTATTTATACTTAGGATTATAAAGGGTGCTTTCGGGCACAGCTACTTCGGGCTTTCCTTTATAACGATGTTTGTACAGGTTGTAGCAACCACCTAACACAAAAGCCAGTGCACAAAATACATACACATAAAACAGGAAACGGGAAGAGGATACCCAGTTGCTGGAAAAGTCTCTCTTATTTTCTATCGTGTTTTGTTCCATAGATTTTTTCTTTTCGCGTTGCAAACTTACATTATGTCAGATAATAATCAAAGCAATATTTATAAAAAGCTGAAAGCACTATGCAGAACGCTGAACGCTATTGTATTATGCGTTAAGTGCTCTGCTTTAAGCATTCAGCGCTCTAATTCAGAGAATTTTTTACGCCCCAGAAAATAGTAACGCCAGATCATAATACCATGGAACACGCCTTTCATATGCAGCAGTTTCTTCCGCGGCAGTGTATCGCCACTTGGATCGTAACGTTTTTTCCAGCGTAAATAATCACGATAGGCCCGGAAAATAGCCGCCATATCCTTCGGCTTACCGGCCACCAGGCTTTTCACCCCTGCCAGCACGTCAAGAAAGAACCGCTGCGCCAGGATGATCCAGCGGTCTGCGGGATGCAGGTTCTTCCATAACATCATCAGGTTGTTCCGGAAGTTGAGGTACAATTTGCGTGGATTGCCTTGTGGCAGGCTGCCTCCGCCCACGTGATACACCCGGGAATCCGGGCAGTAGGCAATGCGGTAGCCCGCACGCTGGAGGCGCCAGCAGAGGTCCACCTCTTCCATATGCGCAAAGAAGTCGGCATCAAAGCCTCCTACCTCATGGAAACAGCTGGAACGGATGAAGAGCGCAGCACCGGTAGCCCAGAAAACATCCTGGGCATCATCATACTGGCCGGTGTCCTTCTCTGTGGTGTAGAGGATACGGCCCCGGCAAAAGGTATATCCCAGGATATCCATCCACCCGCCGGCGGCGCCTGCGTATTCAAATTCTTCCGGGTCGGCGTAGGCCCTCAGCTTGGGCTGGCAGGCAACAATATCCGGCTGCCGCTCCATCATGGCGATGACAGGCTCTATCCAGTCCGGCTCTACTTCCACGTCCTGGTTCAGCAATACATAGATATCCGCGTGCACCTGCTGCAGGGCCTCATTGTACCCACCCGCAAAACCGTTGTTGGAGGGGTTCTGGATGATCTTTATCTGCGGAAACTGTGTTCTTGTAAAAGCAACACTATCGTCTGTAGATGCATTGTCCGCCACATATAGCTGTAAATTACCATAAGTAGACTTGCATACCGAAGGCAGGAACTTCTCCAGGAAGCTTTTTCCATTCCAGTTTAAAATAACGACAGCTACCGATGGCAATACCGACAAAAGATATTTCGTTTATGCGTGATAAATATTTTTGCGTAGCAAATATAGCGTAAAAGTCCATAGTCCATGGCGCATAGTCCATACTCCCTGCTACGGGGACAGGCCGCCAGCACAACGCAGGAACCGTGCCATGGACCGTCGGCTCCGGACTATGGACTTAAAATATTAACTTAGGCGTAAATGTTTAAACAATACATAGGCTGGAAGTTCGTACTGGTTTCCATGGCGGTGGTCATCATTGTAGCCACCATCTGGTTTGTGAGCAGTTTGTCCCAGCGCATACAGGAAGAAGAGACTAAAAAAGTGGCGACATGGGTGGAGGCTAACCGCGAACTGTTGCAAGCCTCCCCAGATGCCAACCTGAACCTGGCCGTAGAAATAGTGACGACCAATACCACCATCCCACTGATCCTGACCAATGAATTCGGCGAGATCAAAGACAGCCGCAACCTGGATACTGCCAAAATTGCCAGCAACCCCAAATACCTGCAGGAACAGCTGAACATCTTTAAAAAGAAACACCCTCCCTTTATCATGGAGGTGGACGCCAAACAGAAGATCTATAATTATATATATTATGGTGACTCCCTCATCCTGAAACAGGTGCGGTACTACCCCTATATCCAGCTGCTGGTGGTGACCCTCTTCATCGGCGTGGTGCTGTTTGCCCTTTCCTCCACCAACCGGGCCACCCAAAACCTGGTATGGGTAGGACTGGCCAAAGAGACCGCTCATCAGCTCGGCACTCCCCTCTCCTCCATAGAGGCCTGGCTGGAGATCTTAAAGGATAACCCGGATAATACCAACATGGTAACAGAACTGGGCAAGGATGTAGACCGCCTTAAACTGATCACCGACCGCTTTTCCAAGATCGGCAGCGTGCCCAAGCTGGAAGAAAAGAACCTGGTGGAACAGATCCAGCACATGGTGACCTACATTCGCAAAAGGGCGCCCCAGAAAGTGGTATTTACTGTTCACGCCAGGGATACAGATATCCCGGCGATGATCTCCCCTCCCCTGTTCGACTGGGTAGTGGAAAACCTGCTGAAGAACGCCCTCGACGCCATGGAAGGCAAAGGCGCCATCGATGTTTATATAGAAAGTCATCCGGCAGATATTATTGTAGATATTGCTGATACGGGAAAGGGGATCCCTAAAGCCTATTACGAGAAAGTGTTCAAGCCTGGCTTCAGTACCAAAAAAAGGGGCTGGGGGCTGGGCCTTTCACTGGCCAAACGTATTATTGAAGATTATCACAAAGGCCGTTTATATGTGAAATCCTCCGAGCTGACAAAGGGTACCACCTTCAGGATCGTGCTAAGAAAATAGCCGGAATGCATAATAAATTTGTACATTTTGAAAAACATTCTATTTTTGCACCCCAGACCAGCGGAGGTGGCGAAATTGGTAGACGCGCTACTTTGAGGTGGTAGTGCCTGAAAGGGCTTGAGAGTTCGAATCTCTTCCTCCGCACAGAAAAAACAAAACCCGCCGATGTGGCGGGTTTTGTTTTTTTTATTGCAGTACTGCCCTTGCATTCCCAAAATCACCATCCACCACACGGCTGCCACCACGGCCAAAGGCCCCAGCACTCAACAACTTATGATAATACACATAAGACACCACCAATATCGCCATGATCACCAGCGGAAAAATGGCAAAGCTCCCGAAACCATACACCGCTGCATTGCTTACCGCAGCGCAGATCAGGCTGATACCAAATCCTGCATAGGCCCATTCCTTCAGGCGGGCAGGAACAAAAGGAAACACCAGGATGATAGCGCCGATCACTTTAAATACGGTCAGCATTACCCTGAAATAATCGGGATAACCCAGTTTCCTGATAGCTTCCACGGCAAGCGCGGTATGAGAAGTAAGGCCAGGTATCACGCCATCCCACAATACGATAATGATAGTGGCAATCCAGAAGATAACTTTATTCTTTTTCATGGCTTTAAGATTTTTAGGTTTTGTTTGTCTGTTTGTTTAATGCAAAACTATATCGCTTCCATGAATGAGATAATGTCTAAATACGACTATTTGAGGGGGTGATTGCGACATGTCATCATTTCCAATTATATACCCGCACAAAATACGGCCGGTACCTATCCGCACTACCAGGCTTATTAAAATTGCTGTTAAAATCTGTTGGATTGATATTATACGAGATCACCAGCTCCCCTTCCCTGCTCAGTGCATGATGCACAAAAGCATTATAGCTGATGATATCGCCACTATATTGATCCGGGATATGATACAGCGTGCGTTTGTTGGTCCAGGGCCCTACAGGCGTGACGGATTCCAGGATGTAAATGTCCAGTCCAAACAGCATCTGCTGTGATACGAGATAATATTTACCATCTTTGTAGAACACATTCGGCTGTGTAATATCATTACAAACATTGTATTTCACAGGAGTACTGCTCCATCCGTTCGGCCCGTAATATTCCCAGGCTCCGCTCAGGTCATGACCTGCCGCACGCGCCACATACATAAATGAGGTAAGATAGCCGTTCTCCGTGCTGTACATATACGTATACCCATCCTGCCCCCACATGCTGCCAGCACTGTAATTGCTGGAAATGTCCTTGTCTTTCACAATATGATTCAGCCGCATAGATGGCAGATCAAACACCGCCAGGTCAGTGCTCACATGTGCAAAATCCCAGGTACCGTTACCGGTCTTCTTCACATGGCTCAATAACATTTGAAACTGGCCATTATGTACCTGTCCTGCCCCGGGCCAGTACCAGTCCTGGTCTTCAGGCGCGTCACCATATTTGATCCAGGTCTCGCTCTGGTTGGCTGAACCAGGGTTCAAAGGAATAAAGCTCTGTAAAGAAGTATCCAGCTGCAGATGTGCAGCATTGCGGCGCATCACATTATTAGTACGGTTCCTGTCCGTGCTCACCTGTCCAAAAAAGCTGTCCTGGAAAGACCAGAGCAAACGGCCATCCGGCAACAGCGCCGAATAGCAGCCGTCACCGCCATTCCAGTGCTGGTAACGGGTAAGGTAATCATTGTAATCCAGGTCACTGTATACAGTAACCCGCGGGTCCCACCTGCCGTTATTGGGCAACAGCTGCAGGCGCGGCCCTTTGGCCATTTCGCTTTCTTTCCGGATGCGCACATACCAGCTCTTGGTAATGCCTGCTTCAGAGGTGACCTTATACGTATAGCGGTTGCCGTTAGCAGCAAAATCTACTTTCACGCCGGGCGCCGGTAATACTTTAGCTCCTTTGGAAACGCTTACCATGGGGCTGATAGCCTGCAGGTCCAGCTCATCTTCCGCCCATACGGTGATGGTTGCCGAATCCGTTTCGTTCACAATCTCCGCTTCGCCTATCTGCCCTGTGGGCAGCCTGAAAGAAAGAATAGCGCGCTCCTGGCTCTTATATCCTTCCAGCGGATCTTTTACACAAAAGGAGAACAGGCTGCTTGTCAGCAGCAATAATACTTTGCTCATTATGCTGTTTTATTTAAAACCGATTTGGATACCGAGGTTTACCACACGTTGGTTGATATAAGCATCACCGGCGCTGTTACTTGCTACTTCGGGGTCCTGCTGGTATTTATCATAATTGGTCCAGGTTAAAAGGTTGTACGCGCTCAGGTAAAGGCGTGCATTGTTCAAACGTCGCGGCAGCCAGCGGCTGGGTAGCTGGTATCCCAGGTCGATGGTTTTCAGGCGTACATACCGCGCATCAATCAGCCAGAAATCCGACATATAGGTACGTGCGCTGTTAACCGTCGTTGGATTGCTGGTGAGGCGCGGAAACGCTGCATTGGCAGCATGCTCCGGCGTCCATCTTTCCTGGTGAATAGGCTGGAACTGGCTCTGGAAAGTTTCAATACCAGTGCCCACCACGCTGAAGCTATAGCCGAAGGCCCCCTGGAAAAGCAGGTTAACGCTGAAGCCTTTGTAATTAGCCCCCAGGTTAAGCCCCAATACGGTATTAGCCAGGTTAGGCCTGCCGATAGGACCACGGTCATTGTTGTCGATCACACCATCACCATTGATGTCCTTGTATTTGAGATCGCCCGCCTGTATGGGATATTCGCTGAGCGGCGTGGCAGGTTTATCATGCGCATTGGCCTGTATCTTGTCTATATCTTCCGGTGTGTAGTAACCGATAAAAGTATAGCCAAAAGGCTGATCGATCGGCAAGCCCGTTTCCCGTAGCCAGGGATAAGCTGGTTGTGCTTCATCTCTGAACAGCACCTTGTTCTTAAAGTACTGGAACACTAAACTGGTATTAATATTCACCTGGCGGATGCTGGTGCGGTAGTTGATCTGTCCGTCAAAACCTTTGTTGCTGGTCTTGGCTACATTGGTCGGACTAAAGCCAATACCCAGCATATCAGGCACAGAGCCTTTACGTACCAGCTGATCATAGCGGATATCGTGGAAATAATCCACCGTAAAAGAAAGCCGGTCATTGAACAGGTTCACATCAATGCCCACATCTGCTTTCCTCGCCTTCTCCCAGGTCACGTCCAGGTTGCCCAGCTCTCCTTCATAGATAGATTCTTGTTGCGTATCGTTCTCGCCGAAGGAATAACCGCCGCCGTAAAAATACTCCTGGCGGTATAGGTAGCGGTTACCCGATGTAACATCCGATCCCACCACGCCATAGGATGCACGCAGTTTCAGCAGGCTTACAGATTTTATATGATCCTTAAAAAACGGCTCCTGCGATATGCTCCAGCCCACTCCCACCGCAGGGAAGAAGCCATTCCTTTTCTTTGCCTGGAAGCGGTCCGAACCATTGAAAGCACCGTTGATGTCCAGCAAATATTTCTGTTTATAATTATAGCCTGCCTTGAAAGAAAAGCCCCTGAAATTAGCAGGGATGTCTGATTTAAAAGCATAGCTCTGCCTGTTATACAAGGCCAGCCCATTTACGGCATGATCGCCAAAAGTACGGTCATAGCTCAGAAAGGCCTGCGTGTTTACATTGCGGCTGTAAAGATCGGTAGTGCCTGTTACCCGGTATGCCTGCAAACGGTAATTGCCGCGGGGGTCCAGGGTATAAGATTCGTCAATAGGGTTATAATGAAAGGACGGCGGCTCTTCGGGGCGGAAGAGATTTCTTGAGTATTGCTCTATACCCGCGTAAGCTACGCGCGCAGTGAAAGACAATCCTTTGGTCATGAAGTCGAGCTGTTGTGTAGCGCCAACCAGCACATTAAAGTCTGTTCGCTTGCTGCGGCTATAACCTCCATTAGCCAGCCTGGCATTGATAGTGGGCAATTTATCTTTCGTATCTGCGGCGAAAGCATAGCTGCCATTCGGGTTCATCATCGGGGCCGAATACGGATGGATCTTTTCAAAATTATACACTTCTGACACCACATTGGCGGCATACGGCTGGTTGATGTCGCCAAAACGCGCAGTAAGGTCTACCCGTAAGGTCAGTGTCTTAGTGGCCCGCATATCAAAGTTGGAGCGCACATTATACCGGCGGAAGAAATAATTCGTGTTCACTTCATTTCTCGGATCAGAGAAGTCTTTTACCAGGCCGTTCTGTGTCAGGAAGCCACCGGATATAAAGTACTTCACCGCTTCTGTGCCGCCGGAGATATCTATATTGGTATTCGCCTGGTAAGCATGTTTTTTGAAGATAGCGTCATACCAGTTGATGTTAGGATGACCATAAGGATCTTTACCGTTCTGAAATAGCTCCAGGTCTGCTGCGGTGAACATCGGCGCTAAGCCATCATTCTTATAGGCCTCATTCACCAGTAAGGCCGTATTGTAGGCATCCAGGAACTTCGGTGTCTTTACGGGGGATTGTTGCCCGGATTCCAGGCGGAGATTGACCTGCGGCCGTCCGTTCTTTCCGCGCCGGGTAGTAACTACCAATACGCCGTTGGCGCCTTTGATACCATATATTGCGGTAGTAGATGCATCTTTCAGGATGGAAATACTTTCTATCTCGTTCACATTGATTTGCTGTAACTGGTCATAGGAGTACTCAATATCATCCACGATAATGAGCGGCCTGTTACCATCGCTGTTCAATGAGCTCACTCCTCGGATAAAGAAATCTGATGCATCCCTTCCCGGCTGACCGGAACGTTGTTGCGATACAAAGCCCGGTAGCTTACCCATCAGGGTATTCTGTACATTGGCCGTAGGAACATTCCTGATCTCCGATCCGGTAATGGCGCTCACCGCACCGGTGTTGGTGATACGCCTTGCCTGGTTAAAGCCAACTACTACCACTTCGTCCAGTCCCTGCGTAGAAGGCTGCAGCACTACGTCAATGGAAGACTCGCCGCTAACATCGACCTCCTGTCCGGTAAAGCCGATCAGCTTTACGATCACGGTATGGGAACGGCCCTTCAGCGTCAGTTTGAACCTGCCGTCTGAGTCGGCGATCACCCCGTTGGCAGGCATGCCCTTCTCCGAAATAGCAGCACCGGGCAGCACACCATTCAGGTCCTTTACAGTGCCACTGATAGTCTTCTGCTGAGCCATTAACGACAATGGCGCAACAGCCAGCAGCAGTAAAAACAGTATAATATTTTTCATCTTCTTCTTTGATTTCTTGTAAGGAATAAAACTCACCATCCGGGATTCTGGCGCATGTTATCATTCTTCACTACTTCATCGTAAGGAATAGGATAGAGATACATTTTCGGTGCAATGAACACAGGTTTGAACACTTCCACTATGTTGTAGTTGAATACCGCTGATTCTTTCTGGATACTCATTCCATGCAGCGGCTTTCCGTATACCTGCGCCGCAATCTTCCAGCGGCGGATATCCCAGAAGCGATGCTCTTCAAAGGCCAGCTCTATCCGCCGTTCATTTCGGATCGTATTACGCATTTCTTCCGTGCTCATACCTTCCTTTAAGCCGTACATGCCATTATCGCCGGCAGCAATGCCTGCGCGGGCACGCAGGTCTTTCAGCACCTGGTACACTGCTGCAGCAGGCCCGTTATATTCATTCTCCGCCTCCGCGAAATTCAGCAACACTTCGGCATAGCGAAACATGATCCAGTCATGACTGATATTGCTGTACTGTGTAGCGTTCTCAAAATCCCCCATGAACTTGCGCATATAATAAGCTGTTTTAGTGCCCGGTTCTGCACCGCTGGAAATGTGCTGCCCACCCTGGAAGGTTTGTATCTCCGTATTCAGCCAGCGTGCACCATTATACAGCACGCTCATGCTCAGGCGCGGATCGCGGTGCGCATAAGGATCATTGGAATTATAGCCAGATAAAGGATCTGTGATCGGCAAACCAGCATCAGTAGGAAAGGCATCCACTAATTCCTGCGTAGGATTAGTACGGCCGCGTGCCACCTGTGCAAAACCAATAGGCCCGTTGGTAGTTTCAACACCGGTATTGTTGCCCCCACCTTGTCTGAAGAAGATCACTTCGCTGTTTTGCTGCGTAGTAAAGATGTGCTTGAAATTGGGCAACAGTGAAAAAGTATTTTCATTGATCAGATCCCGCGCTGCATCAGCAGCCAGCTTCCAGCGCTCTTTGTCATAGTTGGTATACCCTGTAAGCACATTGCCGGGCTCTATATTCTGCCCATTGAACAGCGGACTGGCAGCATACAAGAGCACCCGTGCTTTTAAGGCCAAAGCAGCCCCCCTGGTAACACGGTGGCTGTTCAGCTCCGGCGCTACTACAGGATTAGGCCGCAGGCTGTCTTTGATCGCATCACATTCGCCTACGATGTATTGCACACAATCTGCAAAGGAACTACGCGGCACCTGCACATCATCTCCCAGTTCTCTTACCTTATCGCCCATCAGCGGGATACCGCCATAACGCTTCAGCAATTCAAAGTAGAACAGGGCCCGTATAAAACGCGCTTCTGCCTTCCAGGCATAGCGGATAGAACTGCCGTTAGGCAGCTTCTCCTTCACCGGTGATACATCTATATTGGAAACAAAAATACTGGCAGCCCGGATAGCAGCATAGGCGTTGTTCCAGGGCGTTTCATCAGCAATAGTAGCATAGGAGGTAAATGCCCCTGTAGCCAGCTGCGATACGCTCGAGGTGCCGCTAAGACCGGAGATCGCATCGTCTGATGCAGCGTCCAGCAGATCACCCCCTACGCGGTTATAGCCGCCTGGCAACTTCGAATAAATAGTATTCAGGAATTTATTGGCGTAAGTACCCAGGGAATCATCTTTGTCAAATACATATTCTATGGTCACTTTTTCAAGCGGGATTGCTTCATAATCCTTTCTGCAGGCCAACAGCGAAATAAGGCAGCCGGCCAGTAGGAACATTATGCGGGATTGCTTCATTGTGCTTTATTTAGATGGCTGACTAGAATTTAATATTGATACCGGTGTTCAACACCCGCTGAATGGGATAGGCGCCCACTCCCACTTCGGGATCTACAAAATCATATGCAGCATGGGTGAACAGGTTCTGGGCATTTGCAAATACCTTTACGTTGCTCAGCCGCAGGCGGTGCATCCACGCATAAGGCAGGTTATAGGCAATGCTCAGGTTCTTCAAACGGAAATAACTGCCATTGCGCACCCAGAAAGAGGAGCTGGCCTTATTGTAGTTATGATTAGCATCAGCCGTCAGGCGCGGATAAGTTGCCGTAGTAGCTGTTTCAGGTGTCCAGCGGCCGGTGATCTGCTCATAGGCCTGGCCATAAGTGAAGTTCACGAACTGGAAGCCCATCTCTGTCGCAAAATTGGCTACATAATTTGTCCGGTTGCCCACCCCTTGCAGCAAGGCGCTTATTTCAAACCCTTTCCAGGAAAGACCAGCAGAGATACCATAGTAAATGCGGGGCTTGAATGTACCGATGGGAGCTTCATCAAACTGGTTGATCGTGCCATCACCATTCAGGTCCTTATATCTGATATCCCCGGGTATCGGTTTATAACCGGCAATGGTGGCGCTGCCTGCAGCTTCTTCAGCCGACTGGAAAAAGCCGTCTGCTATATATCCGAAGCGCATGCCCACCGGCATCCCGGTTCTTTTGTTCCAGTCATAATCGCGGCGCTGCTCATCCATGAACACTACTTTGCTTTGCTCTATGCTGCCATTGGCGGTAATGAAATAATTAAGATCATCCACCCGGCCCTGGTAGGTGAGCGTGAGTTCTCCGCCATAGTATAGATTAACGCCGATATTTTCCGGGGGATAGCTGGCGCCCGATAAGGCAATGCTCTTTCCTCTTATTTGCAAGAGGTCCGCATAACGGTCATGATAATAATCTCCCGTTATCTGCAGCTGGTTATCGAACAGCGATACATCGATCCCTATATCGAGCTTACGCGCCGTTTCCCAGGAGATGTTCACATTAGCCAGTCCATTTTCCTGGAAGCCGGATGCAGGAGAACGGGCAGTGCCCTGTTCATAGATACCGCCACCTACGCCGTTGTTCTCGCTGAAATCCTGGCGCCAGATGTAATAGCCCGAATTATCAATACCGTTTCCCGTATGTGCATAGGTAGCTCTCAGCTTCAATTGGTTCAGCCAGTTTGCATGGCCCTTGATAAAGTGCTCCTGCGCCATATCCCAGCCAACACCACCGGCAAAGAAAGTCCCGTATTGTTTACCGGGCATATAGCGGTTGAAGCCGCTCCTGTTCAGTGCTCCTTCAATAAAATATTTGTCGGCATAATTGTAGGCTATTTTACCCGAGAGATTCGTTGACTTGCCGGGCAGGTCATAGTTATAGATCGTTTGCCGCCTGTCGGCCAGCACTACGGCATTTACTCCATGCAAGCCAAACTGCCTGTCATAGTTCAGTGATAATTGCCCGAAAAAGTATTGTGCATTAAAAACAGTAATGAAATCATTCTTCTGTGTGATCGCCTGACCATACTTGGTATATGAGGTATCACCTTGTGCAACCGTCATGCGGTATACCAGCTCGCGCTTGCTGCGATCAAAGGCGTTCGCCGATTGTATGGACAGGTTGCCCTTACCTTTTACAGAGAGCCCCGGCAGCCAGTCGCCCATATCATAGCGCAGGTCTATATTCGCCATCACGTCTTTACTGTTGTCCTGTATATAGCCACTGTTGATGGTTTGCGACAGCAGATTGGTCGTCAGGTTACCCGTGCCTCCCCAGCTGCCATTGGGATTATGGATAGGATATGCTACATTGGGTGTTGCCAACAGGTCTGACAGCAGGCTATTAATACCTGCGCCAGGTTGTGTGCCTTCCTGCAGGCGGCCAAAGATCTGCATACCTACGTTCAGATGAGCGCTTACATCAATATTCACATCCGTATTAATGAGGTAGCGCTTTAAACCAGCATTGGTATTGTAGCTATTAGCAGGCGAGGTTTTGAAGATGCCCTGCTGATCGGTATAGTTCAGGGATACAGAATAACGGGCTACATTGCCGCCACCGTTAATATTCAGATTGTAGCGCGACAGGGGTGCATTATCGCGTAATATCGCATCGTACCAGTTTACGTCCGGGTGCGTAGCCGGGCTTGTCTGATCACGGAAGGCAAGAAAGTCCGCTTCCTTGTAAAGCGGCGCCTTGCCATCATTCTGCAATGCTTCATTCAGCAGGTAAGCATACTCCCAGGCATGCAATGGTTTGGGCAAATTTAATGATTGCTGTATACCTGTTTGTGCGGTAAACGATAAACGCGGCTTACCCGGGCGGGCGCGTTTGGTGGTCACAAGTAAAACACCGCGCGAGCTGCGCTGGCCCAGCAGGATGGTGGACAAGCCATCTTTCAGCACAGAGATAGATTCAATATTCTCCGGATCGATGGAAAACACATCCCGCTGTACACCATCCACAATCGTTACCGGCACCTGTCCTCTCAGCCATAAATTCATTTCCGTATTGTCGCTCGGCTCCATAGCGCCGGGCTTCGGAATATTACCTACAAATATGTCTACATCAAAGTTATTGCCTGTACCGGGATTGCGGAAGCCGCTGGTCTGCTGCGTATACAGCCCCGCCAGGCGTCCCGGCAATGCATAGGCATATAAGGTGGCCGGTGTGGTAGACAATTGGTTGGTATATACCGTAGCGATGGAGCCCACTATACTTCTACGCGAAACCTCTCCATACAGCACGGGTATACGTTGAGGGGAAGGGATGAACAGATCGTCCGTACGGAGCATCAGCGTGCTTGTATCGCTGGTAACCGCGCCGGGCTGTTGACCCTGCGCCTGCACATAAAACGGAAGCGTCAGGCAGCTAAGAATAAAAATATATCGTTGCATGTAGCGGTAAGCCATTGTATCAGTTTTATTGGCATTTGAATGTGTACACAAAAGGATTAGCGGTATTGCTAAACCCAACCTTTACGGTACCGGTAGCATCTGTAAAGAAGTATTCGATCTTTTGCAATACCTGCCCATCCTGCACCTTGAAGAATGAACGTGGCCAGAAGGTGATGGCGGATTTATTACCGGTACATTTTTTCAGCTTTGAAGCGTCCGTTTGTGTACAGGCTTCCAGCACCTGTCCATCACTGGTGTAAGCCTTCGCGCAGAAGTAAATGCTGCCCACACCACTCAGGGGGGTTTGCACTACATCCGGGTCAAAGGCCACGGTAATAAAGTCATTGTCGGTAGCCGTACCGGGCGTAACCGCTGCTATCTGCGGGTTACAGAAGTCTATCAGATCGCCCTGACCATCTGTGATCATAAAACAATCCTTAAACTGACACTTGTAAACATTATTGGAACCAAATACATCGCTGAGCCCCTCAGAGCTGGTGCCCAGGAAGTAGCCGGTCTTAAATTGCGTGTTCTCCGGACCCGCTTTGGTCACGATCGTAACATCGATCGTTTCCTTTACGCCTTGCGGCACATTGTAAGCCTGCTCAGTCCAGAACACCACCCACTCCAGGTCGTCCGTCATAAAATTGCCGCCCATACCAAAACGCTCTTTCAGGGCTGCAGGCCAGTTCTTTCCGTTGGAAGGTTCTATGGTCGATGGCACCGGCACCATTTTACCATCGCCATAGGTGGTGGTAGTATAAGTGATCGTTGAATTAATGGCTGCCTGCCAGCTTTTAGGCGCAAGGAAACCGATGATCAGCCGCACGTTTGAGCGCCCGCCGTCTGCCACATCAATGCGGTTATGCATGACAATGGTCAGGTCCTCTCCTGCCTTCGCGGATGAGGGCTGATCCACGCCGTCAAGGAATACGCAGCTAGCCAGTAAAAGCAGGATCAGGCTAAGGCCGTATGAATATTTTTTCATTTCGTGGTGTGTTGGATTGGATTAGGGTGCTACTTTTTCAAGCGTGTACAGATAAGTGTTGGCAGCGCAACCCGGACTGAAGGTCAGGTTCAGGTTACGCTTTCCGTTCACTACCGGGTAAGTAAAGCTGGTGCTTGTTTCCGCGTTCACGCCCGTTTGCTGAAAGCTCAGGCGGAACGGGTATTTCGGATCATCCAGCTTATAGCTGCCATTCCTGCTCACCACGAAAGGCAGCGGGTTTTCTATGGTGTATTGCCCATCCGGATTAAAGTGGATCCTGAATTGTGTAAAGTCTGTTAGTGCGGTGATGTCTACACCATTACGCATGGCTTTGGTAATGCGCCAGGCGCCGGAAATGTCTTTCGGCTGCTCAGGCACCCGTATTTCATCGCGTTTGCACGCGTGGATGATCAGCAAGAGCACCATCATCGTTAAACATATCGGAAATCTTGATTGCATGCTTGAATGTTTTACCAGGAAGGGTTTTGTGTTAACTCAGGTGATTTTGCCGTTTCGCTTTGCGGGATAGCCCAGAGATACATGGCCGTCCGGAAATTGTGCTTGCGTACCGGGAAGATGGTATAGCTTACAGTACTTCCGGCGCGCCTTACTTCCATTCCATTCATCATCTTCGTTTCTGTTTGTTCGGCGATCTTCCATCTTCTCACATCCCAAAAACGATGGCCTTCAAAGGCCAGCTCCACTCTCCTTTCTGCGCGGATGGCTTCCCGCATCTGCTCCCGGCTAAGGCCTGCGGGCAGCTGGTAAGGCGATAGCCCCGCACGTTTACGTACCAGTTCTACCGCATCATATACTTCCTGCACAGGCCCTGTATACTCGTTAGTAGCCTCCGCAAAATTCAGCAGCACTTCAGCATACCGGATCAGCGGAAAACAACGCTGACTGCCATGGATAAAATTGGCCGCGATATTTTCATCCAGCATTTTATTGGTATAGTAACCGGTAGGAGTACCTGCATACACAGCATCCTGGCTCACGCCTTTGCCATCGCTGCCGAGGTAAATATTCACCGGCTCCTTCAAACCGTTATTCTGTATCAGCAATGTCTGATCGCGTATAATAGAATAAGCCAGGCGTGGATCCCGGTCTTTATAAGGATCATTGGGATTATAACCAGCGGCCGGATCCGTGATCGGCTTACCATTAGCCATGCCAAAAGCATCTACAAAATTCTGATAGGGAAAACCGCCATGCGCGCCATCACGGGAGGGTGGCTGCCAGGCTGTTTCCAGCTCGCGATTGCCTCCCTGCATCCTGGCCAGGATATACTCGGGGTTCACCCGCATGGTAAACACCTTGTAAAAGCCATAACCAGGCGCCGTTGTATTGTCTTCGTACAAGGAGTAGGCATTGCTGTGCATCACGGCGGCAGCAGCATCCGCAGCCAGTTTCCAGCGCTCTGCTACATTATCCGTATAACCGGTAACCGGGTTCTGCGGAGCAATGTTTCCGCCATTAAAGAGCGGACTGGCAGCATACAACAGTACCCTTGCTTTTAGCGCCATTGCAGCGCCGCCACTGGCCCGGCCATAGTCTTCCCGTATCCGTTCCAGGGGCAGGGCTCCGGCTGCCGCATCACATTCCGAAACGATGTAATCCACGCATTCCTTATAGGTATTACGAACAGCCGGGATCTTATCCGTTGTGTTAAACACGGAGTCGCCGAGCAGCGGAATACCGCCGTAATGCTTCAGCAGGATAGCATAGTACCACGCTCTCAGGAAACGGGCTTCTGCTTTCATTACATTACGGACATGCGATGGAATAGGCGTTTGCGGCAGGTGCTTCAATAAGAGGTTTACCCGGCGGATGTTGGTGTAAGGCAGGTCCCAGGCATCTTTGCTGATAATGGAAGGATTCACCGTGCCCGTGGCAAATTGCACAGAGGTAGTGATCGAGGCCGATTTCTGCGGTTCTGCCTCATCGCAGGCAGCATCCAGTCCGCCGTTACCGAAGCGGGTAGCGTTTTCGGTAAAGCCAATGTCAACGTAAATGTTGGTAAGGAATGCCACCGTACGGGCACTGTCAGAAAATACGGTTTGCTCGTTCAGGTTAGTAGTTTCCGTCTGGTCCAGGAAGTTCTTCTTACCGCAGGAAAGCAGGGTAAGGATCCCCAGGCATAGGCAGACAGGAATAGCGAACATGCTTTTCAGTCTCATAACGTACATACGTGGTAGCGTTCAGCTTTTGGTGATAAAATTTGCTGTCCCTACCTGTTATGACACGTGAAAAAACCCGTACCGCCATTCCTGTTAAAATTTTTATTGGATCCCCCAGCTTTTATTTGGCTTATTGCCCATTTCCAGGATGAGTGTTCCCCCTGCGGCAATGCTGGCATGATCAATATAACAATGGGTATAAGGTTTGCCATTCAACCACGCACGTTGTATATATAGGTTGTCAGGCGAATTTTTGCGGGTAATGATGCTGAATTGACTGCCTTTGGTATAGGCCGGGTCCAGTTGAATAGCCACCGTATCAAATACCGGGCTGGTGATCTCATACCGGGTACTGCCCGGACAAACAGGATGCAGGCCGCTGGCAGCCAATACATACCAGGCAGACATCTGGCCCACATCTTCATTGCCTACCAATCCTTCTACGGAATTGTGATAGGCGCGTGCGCAGATCTCCCGTGTCCACCGCTGGGTAAGCCAGGGCGCCCCCAGGCGGTTGAATAAAAAGGGAACATGGTGCACCGGCTCATTGGCGTGATTGTAATAATCATTCCACATCATATTCGCCGGCACTTTCTCAAAGAAGGCGCTCAGATCAGCCAGCACTTTTTCCTTTCCTCCCATCAGGCTTACCATGCCTGGTACATCCTGCGGCACAAACCAACCCTGCTGATAAGGGCTGCTTTCAATGGTGCCATAGCCCTGCCGCATACGGCCGTTCTCCGGCCAGGCTTGCCAGGTACCGTCGTCATTACGCGGACGGAACCAGCCCTTTGCCGTATCAAATACATGGCGGTAATTACTGCCGCGTGCTGTGTATTTTTTTTCATCTTCTCCCTTGCCCAGCATACCCGCCAGCTGGCCTAAACACCAGTCAAAGTACGCGTATTCCAGGGTGAGCGATATGCTCAATCCGCCGGTGGAGTATCCTTTACTGCCGTTCCCAAATTTCTCTACGGAATTTTTGGCATAAGTATAAGCCTTCGGCGCATCAAATCCACGGATGCCTTTGGCGTAGGCATCAGTAATAACGGAAACGGCCGGGTTACCGATCATACAGCCGCTGTAAGCATTCAGGAATTCCCAACGCTCCAGGTAGTGCTGGCCGCTTTCATCCGCCAGGCTCACCAATGAGTTGATCATATCATTCACTACTGCAGGATTGACGATTGTCTGTAACGGCATCTGGCTTCTGAACACATCCCATCCGCTGAAGATGGTGCGTTTATGAAAGCCCTGGGCAGTATGCACTTTGCCATCACCGCCTATATATTTACCATCCAGATCTGAAAAATTGCGGGGATCTATCATTGTGTGATACAAGGCGGTGTAGAACACGGCCTTTTGTTCCTCAGTGCCTCCTGTAACAGTCATTTTTCCCAGCGCCTGGTTCCATAGCACCCAGGCATCCCGCTGCACACCGTCAAAGTCCCAGTCTTTTATCTCTGCTTCCAGGTTGGCCTGCGCGCCGGCTATGCTGACGAATGAGATACCCGCTTTCATCAGCACCGCTTCCTGGTCAGTAGTAGCAAATTCTGTATAGAAACCCAGGTGCTTCCCTGCCTTCTCTTTGATCCCCGGCAATACCGCCGCATGGGCGATCTGTTGCTGGTAACGCTCACTTTCTATATCCTCCCGCTTACGCGTCCATCCATCGGGAATGTCGGCGCTCCATACACCATATTTTGAAAGCGGTTTGCTGAACTGCGCATAGAAATACACCGTGTAATTAGCCTTGCCATCGCCATTACCCCAGCCGCCGCCTTCGGGAGTACATTGCATAGATCCTGCGATAGTATGATCATCTATCACTTTCACTTCCTGCCAGGTGGAAGTGCCTCCTACCCTGCGGGCAAGATCTATTTGTATACGCGACTGCTGGCTGGCTGGAAACGTGAAGCGCATGATACCGCTGTGCGGAGCAGCTGCCATCTCTGCATTGATACTATGTTCTGTTAGCTTTACGGCGTAATATCCTGCAGCGGCTTTTTCATCCTGCCTGGAATAAGCAGAACGGTATCCTTCTTCAGGATGTGCCGCCCTGCCAGCAGCGGTTTGCAGCGGGCCGGTAGTTGGCATGACCAGGAAATTTCCCAGGTCGCCATACCACCCTACTCCGCTCATTTGCGTAAAGGCAAAGCCTTCTATCGTGGTGTGTTCATAACTGTAACCGGAACCATTGTCGCCGCCGGTGATGGTATTTGGACTAAGCTGTACCATACCGAATGGCGTGGCTGCCCCCGGAAAGGTTTTCCCAAGACCATGATAAACACCGGCTGCGCCTACACTCGTGCTCGCGCCAATGAAGGGATTCACATAATCAGCCGGTTCCTGTGCGATGCAAATGGCCGGAACACTTAAAACAATAATCAGGAATAATTGAGCGATGGTCTTCACAATGATTAAATTTTAACGATCTCAATTTTATGCGAAACGGGTTTGTTCAATTGATAGATCAGTTGAATGATCGTATCGATCTCCTGCTGCCAGAGGCCGCGCAGTTCTTTGTACATGGCCGTTTCGTAATTCTCTTCATGATAACGCAGCATACCGTCAGTCTTTGCATACTTACGGATGCTGTCCAGTGCCGCAGCATTATCCTTCATCAGCAGGTTCCTTTTGTCAAAGAAATTACCCTGTACCCAGTAATAACGGCGCAGGCGTGACTCCACTTCTGCACGGCGGATATTGAGCTGCATAATGGAGGTAGCTTGTTTGTACTGCGGTGTTTCCGGCTGTGTCGCCAGGTTGATACCGTTGGCAAAAACGCTGGCTGCCCATTGGCCGATTGTATGCCCGTCTATCTGCAAAGCATATTCGCCGGCTTGCAAACCCGCTACCTGCAGCATTTCCCGGTTAAAATCCTCGGTAAAAGGGATCCAGTTCAGGGCGTCGGATTGCTTCTGGTTATTACCCCAGATCCGGGCTACCGTATCCACCGGGAAAGGCAAGGACGCTGCAAGATAGTCGAAACTTACTTTACCTGTAGTAGCCGCCAGATTGCTCACTTTGCAATTAACTGCTGACTGTACTTTAGCGGCGCCTGCATCAATGCGTACATCTGCCACCGGCTGGCCGCTCAGGCCCTGGCTCTTCAGGAACAGCGAAGCCATCACCAGGTGACCTCCATTGCCTGGATGCACCCTGTCTGGCCCGATGAGTGTAAACGCGGAATCTTTTTGCTGCAGGCGGGTATTCAGCTCCGTCATCGGGTAGAACAGGTCAACAAAGGGCCACTTATTTTTTTCTGCAGCGTCTTGCTGGAACTTCACTATCTGCTGCATTGCCTTGTGTTTACCACGGAAAACATTCCCTCCGATCTTCGCTGTTTCATCATAAGGCGGGGATGACATGAGTATTTTCTGGATCCCCGGAACCTGCAGCAGCTTTTGCTCTATTTGCCCGTAACTCTGGCGGGAAGCTGCTATACGCTCACTTGCTGTCTTGTCTGCATTATCACCATTGAACTCGAAATAACCGGTATCATTCATGCCGAAAGTCAGTACCAGCACATTCGGTTTCTTGGCCAGGATATCATAGTTCAGCCGCCTGTAAATATCAGACGCCTTATCGCCACCGATACCACCGTTCATAATAAGCAGCTTCCTGGCAGGGAAATGCGTCATGTAATAGAGATACACATAAGACACATATGCGCCCTGCTCCGTAATACTGTTGCCTACAAAGATCACGCGGTCGTTCTGCTGAAAAGGCTTTACCTGCCCATGTGCCGATAGCGATACCAAACCTAGTGTAATGGAATAAAATAGTTTTTTCATATCGTACTGATTATTGATGAACATTTACATTTTTTAAACGGAGAGTGCGGATCCCGAACCGTGGCATAGACAGCCGGATAACTGTCTTCCCGGCTACTTTCCGGGGTACCAGTATTTGCCGCGGCCTGCCATCCAGTTCTTCCAGTATTGCCTGTTCAGCCGATCCGGAAAAGTACAGCTCGCGTTCACGGTTGTCACCCGCAGCATTGTAGATCCTGACAATCAGGTCTTTTCCATCCATCAGCAAAGCTGGTATCTGCCAACGTTCGTCCTGCAGGGATAACAGCGAAAAATCATTGCTCCCGGGATCTCGCATTAACAGCAGCGGTTCGCACCAGTTGGCGGCTTCTTTGCTGATACCGGCCGCATCCCATTTGCCGCGGTGCGGCACAATGGCATACTTTACTTCTGTAGGGCCTTCAATGTTATAATTACGGCCCCATAAAGCAGTACCGGCATATTGTAAAGTAAAACCCAGCGGGTAATGCTCTCCGTGCACATAGCTGGTGGTATGGTCAGTGAATAACGCCATCCCGGCATTACCATCTGTTACATCTGCCCAGTGCAGGATCACATTGTTCCTGATACTATCCCAAGTGTTAAAGAAGGTATTAGGCAGATGGCTTTCTGTGACATCGTATGGTGCATCCTTACTAAGCTTTTGCTGCGGTAAGTTAAGCGGGAACAATACCTGCAGCTTAAAGCTGTCGTTATAAAATGCCTTGTGATAGTCTTCTGCACGGTAGTGCGCTGCCTGTGGAGCGCCTATCCCCGGATCGCCCTGCCAGTTGATCCGTACCTGCATATCAATCCTCCGCCGTCCATTAGCCAGTGTAAGCAGCTGTGTAAAAGGATGTCCCGCGATAAAGCCATTGATCTCCACCACTACCTGCCCCTGGTTATCTGCTATTATGCGTACGGTAGCCGCCGTATCCGTACTGGAACGCCAGGCGGTTTCTTTATAAAAGTATCCCCTCAGCTCGTTAAAGCCACGGGCGTTCTTTGTGTCTACAATCTCCCGCTTGCCCTGCTTTTTATCAATCAGGCTGGTGATTATGCCACCCCTCGCAGGGTCTATTATCAAGCGGTACAGGTCAGTTTCAATATAATAACGGCCGTCAGGCAATTGTTTGTGCTGCCTGGCTGGAACCGCCTCCTTACCTGTTTCCTGCAGGTGATAAATCTTGTATCCCATGGGTGGCACGCTCGCTTTGAAGATCAACGGGCTGCCATTGGGGTTTTGGACAGTAACCCACTCTTCACGGTGATGCCCGGTAGTGTTCACTATGCGTATGCGCTTCTCCGGAATACCTTGCTGCTGCAGTATGCTATCGCTTACCGCGAGGGTCATATCTGTCCAGCGCTTTACTTTATCGATCCACTGATCGCCCTTGCGGCCATTATAGGGAACGATCCAGCAATCATGATGCTGCGCCAGCAGCAGGGATTTCCAGGCAGTATCCAGGGCCTGCTGTGGCCAGGGCTGATGCTCATACAGCGTGCGGATGGCGGCATACTTTTCAGCAGCAGCCAGTTTGTTCTCCGCGTTTCTTACCTGCTGTGCAATGCGCTGTAACACCTGCGCACCCCAGACCAGGCTTACCTGTATATCTTCCTGGCTCAGCTGCCACAAGCCTGTATGCTGTTTGTTCGCAATACGGCCAATATACCCTCGCCAGGTTTCATACTGCGCTTTCTCCTGTAGCCAGGGACCTCCGCGCCAACCAGCATCCTGCAGGCACATTCCCACAGGATGTTGAATTCCCGCTGCCAATGCAGATTGTATATATGCTTTACCGTTATTCCATGCAGTGGTTTGCCAGGTTGAATTGGCGGCCAGTTCTTCGGAACTATAACGCGGCACAGTGAGCAGCCTGCTTCCATCCGGTCCCTGCCACTGCACCAGCTCGCCGCCAAAAGCGCGCGTATAGCCTCCCCAACAGGTATTCGGATTCTTGAGCGACGCATATTTAAACCCGAAAGACAGCAGTACCTGCGGCAAAGCGCTGGTAAAGCAAGGCTCTTCGCTGGAGTAAGTAGTGAATACTGCCTGCGGGAAATGTGCTCTCACTTTTTGAATACCGTAACTGAGCTGCCTGATCATACTCTCACCGGAGCTCGTATAAAGATAGCTCTGGCCATAGCCCGGGTTCACATACTCGATACGGCCGGTATCCGACTGGTCTGCAAACAGGTTCTTAAAAGCGGCATAAGCTTCCGGCTCGATAACGCGCACCAGGTCCCAGGTTTCCGGCTCCAGTTCCAGGTTGATCTTCCAGTAAGGGTGAGCCTGCAGCTGTTGGGTTATAAACCCCGTATAGCCTTCCGGGTAATGCCCATACCTGCCGCCATGGTAACCGTCAATAAAATAGTGCTGCGCAAAAGATCGCTGTGCCACAACGGTGAGCAACACCGTCAGGCCAATAAAAATTCTTTTCATGCTGTTGTTAAAGCGCCAAGTCCGGGTTCTTCTGAACTTCAGCTAATGGTAATGGAAATTGTAGATCACTTTCAATAAATGCCCGGGTATGATTGGGGGCTTTGTATCCTAGCAGATCGGTCATCTGACCGCTGCTTACATCAAAAGCCCTGCGGGTGCGCAGCATATCATACCAGGTCTGAAACTCAAAGCATAGCTCCCAATATCTTTCCTTGAGAATATCATCTGTAGTTAAGGCAGCCGGTTTGGCGGCAGTGGGAAAAGCCCGGTGATGCACTGCATAGTAAGCGTCAATAGCAGCAGCGTCTGATGTAGTACCGCCATCAAGATGGCTTCTGGCCTCCGCGCATAGCAGCAATACGTCCGCATAACGGATCAGCGGGAAGTTGGCCCCTGAGCGCCCTGTCTTCTCTGCATCGCTATCCCAGAACTTGAAGATGTAAGGCGCAGGGAAATAGATCATTTCTGCCGGGTATCCATAACGCGGGTATTTGGTATAGAAAAACGCCTGTTCCTGTTTGCGTCCGTCATCATCTGCATAAGCATCATAGAATGCCTGTGTTGGCGCCATGGCGCCGCCATAGGCGGGCTGTATGGAGATAGGCTCCACCGGGTATGGCAGATAAGCGCCGTGTATATTGCTTACCGCCACCGTAGGATGATGCTGGATCATAAAAATGTGTTCCCGGGAATTCTGTACGGCCGGGTTGCGCAGATCGCTATACTGCTCGAACAAAGAGAACTGGTGGCTGTCGATCACTTCCATCGCCTTGGCATATGCTTTCCCGTAATAAGGCATGCCCTTCTGCAAAGGATAACCTGCCATAGTGATATATACTTTTGCCAGCAGCGATTTTACAGCGCCAAGGCTCACATGCCCGCTGGGATCTATCCAGGGCAGTCCACTGTTTTCGGCCATGGTAAGATCCTTCACGATCTGCTCATATACAGCTTCTTTCGGCGAACGGCGGATCTTCACATCGTTCAGGTCTTTGGTGGTGGTCAGCTTCAAAGGGATATCTCCAAATAAGCGCACCGCCTGGAAATAGTACCATGCACGCAGGAAGTACGCCTGCCCCAGGTAACGTTGTTTGGTCACTTCATCTACCAGTGTGGTAACGCTTACATGCTCGATCACACTGTTGCAGTTCTCCACCGGGTAATACGTGGCCACCCACCATCCCTGTAATCTCGAATTAGCATCATCCAGCTTTTCCAGCCGCAGGAACTGGTCGTCTTCAAAGCCCGAGGGCCGTGGCCTGCGGCTGTAACCAGTGATGTACTCCAGCGAGTATACCGGGCTTACCGATACGCCGATGTTCTCTACAAAGGGAGTAGCCAGCCCTTCATAGCAGCCATTCACCGCTGCGCTCACCTGCTCCGGCGTTTTGTAATAATGCGCCATGCTAAGTGAACCTGAAGGTTCCTCTTCCAGGAACTTACTGCAGGACGTAAGGGCTGCCAGGATCAGCAGCACGATCATTCGTTTCATATATCAATCTCTTTATTCAGAGTGTAATGTTTAATGTGAAGGCCAGCGTTTTCGCCTTCGGGTACTGGTACAGGTCTACGCCCTGGTTAAAGTCGCCATCAAACGATGATGCCTCCGGATCATAACCTTTATATTTGGTGAACAGGAAATAATTTTCCGCGCTGATACCCAGCACTGCGGTGTTTACATGCAAACGCTTCAGCCATTCTGCCGGGAGGCGGTAGCCCAGCATAATATTCCGTACCCGCAGAAAAGAGCCTTTCTCCACATTGTAACTATCGATCTCGTTAGTGAGCCCGTCACCGGGCAGGCGCAATGCAGCATTCATTACACCTTGGTGCTGCGGTGTCCAGGCATCCAGCAAACTGCGGTAGCTGTTGGTGGTAGGCGCTGCGCTCTCCATGATCAGCCGGGTCAGGTTTGCCAGGCTATGACCATAGATCACCTGCAGATCCACCGCCAGGGAAAAGTTGCGGTAGTTGAAAGTGTTTACCATACTTGCCTCGAAATCGGGCATGCCGTTGCCCAGCACTGTACGGTCGTTCGCATCTTTTACCTTGTTGTTGTTCAGGTCTGCATATTTCAGATCGCCGGGCTTTTTACCATATACCGCGGCTTCCGCGGCTTCGTCCGTGCCCCAGGTGCCGAGGCGCAGGTAACCGTAAAACTCGTTCAGGGGACGGCCTTCCATGATACGGCCTGCCCATGGATACATGATGTCGCCGTTCAGCTCCAGTACGCGGGAGCGGTTCATGGAATAGATCAGTGAAGTATTCCATGAAAAGTGCCTGCGCCGGATATTGTTTGTCACCAATGATAGTTCCAGGCCCCTGTTGCGGATAGAACCGATATTGTCAAACGCGCCTGCATACCCTGTTGTAGCAGGCAATAGCTTATAATACAGCAGATCTTTTGTTACCCGGTTATAGATGTCGCCCGTGAACTGCAGCTTGCCGTCCAGCAGCAAGGCGTCTATACCGAAATTGAACTGGTGGGCCTTCTCCCATTTCAGGTTCTTGTTACCCAATCCTGCTAAGGTAGCCGAAGGTGCTACCTGGCCGCCAAATGCAGCCTGACCGCTGTTGATCTTGTCCTGCGTTACATAATCGCCGATGTCTGCATTTCCCACGATGCCATAGCTGACACGCAGCTTCAGGTCATTGAGCTTACGCACATTGCGCAGGAAAGGTTCTGAGGATAAGCGCCAGGCAGCTGAGAAACTTGGAAAATAGCCGTACCTGTTATTGGCGCCGAAACGCGATGAGCCGTCTGCCCGGAAAGAAAAGCCGAACAGGTAACGGTTATCATAATCATAGTTGAACCGCATGTAGTACGAGTTCATCGCGGTATTGCTGGATCCGGATTCCGGGCGTTGCGGCACCAGGCCTGTCTGCAGGCTGTTGTACGAAAAGAAATCATCAAAGAATCCTTCGCTGCCAGCTTTGGTATTCATGTTTGCGAAATAGTACCAGCTGGCGCCCGCTACGCCGGTGAGCTTATGTTTACCCAACTGCTCATTCCAGGTCAGGTAATCCTCCGTTGTCCAGGAGGCTGAATTACCATGCCCGCGCGTGGCCACGCCCTGTTGTGTATCAGAATAACCGCGTATGTCACGGCCCGAATAATACAGGTCATAAGTAGCCCCGGTTTGTCCGCTGAAGCTGGCGGTGAAATGCAGCTTGCTGCTGAGATAAAATGTGGCCAGCAGGTTGCCCATTGTATAGTTGCGGCCTGCTACCGACTGTACTTCTTTCATCAGCCGCACCGGGTTCTCTGAATCTTCTGCGCCCGGGTAATCGCCTTTGCGGGAATAAGTGCCGTCGGCATACTTCACCGGGAGAAAAGGCAGGAACTCATAGATCTGCCTTACGGCATTCAGGCCGAAAGTATTGATGTCTACATTATTCTGTTTGAAGGCGCCGCTGTTGATCACCGCCTGTACATGCAGCCACTTCTTCACATCCCAGCCGAGACTGAGAAACCCGTTCACCTGCCGGGAATAACTGTTGATCAGGATCCCTTGCTGATCATTATACGAAAGGCTTGCCAGCGCGGTAATATCGTCCTTTCCCAAAGAGAAGGAGAGCGCATGCTCATGCGATATAGCCAGGCGGCTCGCAGCGTCCTGCCAGTCGGTATTGTACCTGGGCGTGCCATCGGCATTGAACAGCTCTTCCTTGCGCGGAAACTTCCGCGCAGGATCAAGATGCGGCGCCGTGCGGCCCGGCAGGTATTCATACTGGCGTTTGAACATGTCCAATGCCTCGCTGGCATCCATCAGGTCTACTTTACGGGCCAGGGTGCCGAAGCTGAGCGTGTTGCGGAACGAAATGCCCGGACTGTTCTTCCCGCCCCTTTTGGTAGTGATCACGATCACGCCGTTGGATCCTCTTGAACCGTAAATTGCCGAAGCAGCGGCATCTTTCAGCACGTCTACCGCGGCAACAATATTAGGATCGATGACCTGGGGATCCGCCCCTACTATTCCATCGATCACGTACAGCGGGCCGTTATAGGCATTGATGGAACCAGTGCCCCTGATCTTTACAATGGGATTGCCGCCGGGTTTACCGGAGTTCATCATCACGCTTACTCCTGCCACTTTACCTGCCAGGCCCTGCATCACGTTCATGGTGCTGGCCCGTTCATTCAGGTCTTCTCCTTTCACGGTGCCCACCGCCGTGGTCAGGTTCTCTTTACTGGAAGTGCCGTAGCCGATCACAACCACCTCTCCCAGGGGAGAGGGTTTTGGCAGCAAGGTAATGTATAGGGATATAGGACCTGCCACCGGCAATTCTTCTTCGTAGAAACCCATTAAGCGGAACCGTAGCGTATCTCCCGGGCCTGCGCGGATATTGAATCCGCCCGCCTGGTCGGTCACCACACGTCGCTGCCTGCCTTTTACGAACACATTTACCCCTGGCAGCGGATTTCCCTGCTCATCCGTTACACGGCCGCTCAGTTCCGGTATCAGGGCCGGATCAGGCAAAGTTTTTTCCTGCCGTGTGATCAGGATGTTCCTGCCTCTCAGCTCGTACTGCAGGGCAGCTGGCAGCAGCTTCAGGACCTGCTCCAGGGAGATATGTTTTTTGCTGATCGTTATCTTTCCGCTACCTGCGATCTCCGCAGGATTATATACAAACCTGAACCGCGTACTGGCTTCTATCTGTTCAAATACTTTATCAAATCCCTGGTTCAGCACCTGTATGTTCACCAGGGTACGCTGCAGCTCTCCCTCCGTCCCGGTTTGTGCAGCTGTTTGTTTTATGATCCCGCAACACAACGCCAGTACAAGGCAGGCCAGCCATACTATCCGCTTAGCGCTTTGGTTGATCATCATATATCAGGTATTCATTGCCACCGGACGTCTCCCTGTAGCTGAATCCGTAAATATCGCATAGCATCTTCAAAATATCCTTCAAAGCTGTGTTCCTGTCAAACCGGGCCGTGAGCAGCAAGTTGGCAATAGATGTTTCAGCAAAGCGGATACGTACCTGATAAGCGCGTTCCAGTCTTTGTGCGATATTGCCAAACGTAAGATTCCTGAACACCAGCTGCCCTTCTCTCCAGGCGTCGAAGTCGGCCGCGTTGATCGCTGTTGTATCTATCTTATTCCCTTCGGTACGATATATTGCCTGCTGATCGGCGCTGAGCGCAATACCAGTGGCCTGGTCATTGCCCACCGCTACCTTACCGCTGGACACCGTTACCGTTATGGATGCTTCCGGCGTGTAGGCATCAATATTAAAGCTGGTGCCAAGCACCTTTACATCCAGCTTTCCTGCATGTACCAGGAAGGCTTTGCCCTGCTGCGGCGCCACCTCAAAATAGCCTTCGCCTTCCAGCCACAGCTCACGGTTTTCCGCCTGCGTATAGCGTAGCTTGCTATCGAAGTTCAGCCAGATAAGGGTGCCATCGGGCAATGCGATTTTTTTGATCCCGCTCCTGTCTGCCTGCGCGGTGAGGGTAACGGGCGCTGTATCCGATACTGCTCCGCGCTTGTTTGCAAAGTAGATCCCTCCGGCAAGCAATAAGACCACAATACTGGCAGCAGCCCACCAATAGCGGAACGGCGCTTTAATGATTCTGGCTGCCGGTGAGGCCTCTGCTATTTCATGGCTGATGCGCAGGAAGAGCAGCTGTTCCAGCGCAATGCGCTCTTCGGCGCTGAGCTGTTCCGTTAAACCCGCATGCCCTTCAAAAGACCGGTACCAGTCGTCTACCTCCCGGATCTCTGCTTCCGTGGCGGCTCCATCCAGGTATTTACCCAATAGTGCTTTTAACCGGTCGTTGTTCATGTCCATAATCTCTAACATTAGACACCTGAAAAATGGCCTACCGCCACTGTGGTTCAAAATAGTTTGAAAAATCTTTCCGTTAAAAGCAGTGCAGCAACCAGCAACCAGAACAAGGTAAAATTGTATTCCTTCAGGCGCGAACGTAGTATTTTCAGGGCTTTGCCCATGTGTTTCTCTACCGTGTTCACTGAGATGCCCAGCTGCTCCGCAATATGCTGATACGACAGATGCTCTTTACGGCTCAGGTAAAATACCTCGCGGCATTTCTCCGGCATACTGGCGCATGATTCGTCGATCCGTTGCTGCAGCTCCTTGAGTTGCAGACTGCTGGCCGCATCGGGCTGATAAGGCTCCGCGCCTTTCTGCATGCGTTGCTGATAAGTATTGCGTACCAGCTCTGCACGAATGGTATTCAGCACTTTATTTTTCAGGGAGATATGCAGGTAATTGCGGAGAGAGCTGTGCAGCACGATCGTTTCCCGCTTCAGGTACAGGTTCACCAGCAGGCTTTGTACCAGCTCCATGGCTGTTTCCCGTTCTTTTACCCGCCGGTAGGCCGCATCCAGCAGCTCCTGCCAGAAACGCCTGAAGATCTCTTCAAATGCTTCTTTATTTCCCTGCTTTACCTGCAGGAATAATGCTTCATCAGCGTACGTGGAAAGGTCTTGTCGCATCACGGGAATTCAAACTACCGACTAATTTAATCGATTTAGCAGTATTTTCTTAATCTTCCCGTAAAATTGCCCGCGACGCAATTTCCCCGCTATATTATTTTCCCCCGCTCAGTGAAAATGGCTGGTCGGCAGCTCCTGTACCCCGACTGGTGGCTGGCCGGCTGCCCATTTCGAGCACCAGCACGCCGCCATTAACGATATCTGCATGCCGCAGCCAGTTATGCGGATAAGGTTTTCCGTTCAGCGTGGCCGATTGTATGTACACATTCTCCGGACTATTATTACGCGATTCCACCACGAATTGTTTCCCGTTTTCAAGGGTCAGCGTCATTTTCGGGAATAGCGGGCTGCCCATCACATATTGGTCTGTACCCGGACAAACACTATAAAAACCCATTGCGCTCATCACGTACCAGGACGACATCTGCCCCTGGTCTTCATCGCCGGGGTAGCCATTCTCTCCGGCGTTATACAATTTTTCCATTACCTCCCGCGCATGCTGCTGCGCTTTCCAGGGCTGCCCCGCGTAATTATACAAATAGACCATGTGCTGCACCGGCTGGTTGCCATGTGCGTATTGGCCCATATTGGCATTGACCATTTCCGTCATCTCGTGGATCATCTGCTTGTAATAACCCACGTTCACCTTATTGGGCACGCTGAATACCGAGTCCAGCTTAGCAATAAAACGGTCTTCGCCCCCCATCAGGTTGATCAGTCCCTGCACATCATGAAACACCGACCATTGCCAGTGCCAGGCATTGCCCTCTGTATAAGGGCCGCCCCATTCATAGGGATCAAATCCTTCCACCCAGCTGCCATCCAGCTTACGGCCGCGCATAAAACCGGTGACGCTGTCGTACTGGTTTTTATAGTTGTGCATCGTACGCCCAAAGACGTATTGATAGAAACTATTGCCAGTCAGCTTTGCCAGCTGGTACCCACAAAAATCATCATAAGCATATTCCAGGGTTTGTGAGGTACTTCCATGCGATTCAGGGAAGCTTACATAGCCCAGCTGGTAATATTCTTTCCACCCCGCTCTTCCATTAGCGCCTCCCCAGGGGCCTTTGTTCATGGCTTCATGGTAATAAGCATCCAGTGCTTTTTTCGGGTCAAAGGTACGGATGCCTTTTACCCAGGCATCTGTTAAAAGGGAAATGGCATGGTTGCCCAGCATACCGCCTGTTTCGCTCGGGAAAGACCAGGCAGGAAACCAGCCGCATTGTTGCTGAGCATCCAGCAGCGCCTGCATATAGCGGCCCTCCATAATGGGATGCAGGATAGTGTTCAACGGGAACTGCGCGCGAAAAGTATCCCAGAAACCATTGTCTGTATACATATAACCGGGATGCACCTTTCCATCATAGGGACTGAAATAATACGGCTCGCCCTTGCTGTTGTATTCAAAGAAACTGTGCGAAAAAAGATTGGCCCGGAAAAGACAGGAATAGAAAGTAGCCCTGTCTTTTTCCGAACCTCCCGTTGCCAGTACCCGGTTAAAAAGCGTGTTCCAGGTTTTGTTGGCAGCGGCCCTTGTTTGCTCCAACGTCGTAAAGTTGCCTAATTCCTGCTGCCACGTTTGCGCTGCCTGCTCCGGGCTGATATATGAAGATGCCACCCGGGCCTGCACTTTTGCACCATTACGAAAACGGATATACGCCCCTGCGCCCTTTCCTTCAGCAACCAGGCTATCTGCCCACACTTCGTTATGTACATTCTCCCAGGTGCCCACCCCCTCAAAAGGCTGATCGAACACGATCACAAAATAATTCCTGAAATTCCCCGGTATGAACCTGCCATTGGTCACATAACCGGTGATCTTCCGTGCTGCCGGGAATATTTTGATGCCGCTCATACCATTGTAGCCATCCAGCACCAGGTAGGCCGGTGTTTTAGCCGGGAAAGAAAAGCGCAGGTGCGCGCCTCTTTCAGTAGGTGATATTTCTGTAGTGATCTTATTGGTAAAGCTTACCTTATAGTAATCCGGCCGCGTCACTTCATCCGCATGGCTGAATACGGAGGCCCGCTCCTCCTCACTAACTTTCAGCTCACCTGCTACCGGCATCAGGCTGAATACGGCATAGTCGCCTACCCAGGGACTGCATTGGTGGGCCTGCTGAAATCCGCGGATCGTGTTAGCCTTGTACTGGTACTTCCAACCCTCGCCATTCTTACCTGTTTGGGCTGACCATGCATGCATGCCAAAAGGCAGTGCCGTGGTGGGATAGGTATTACCGTTGCTAAGCGCAAATTCAGAATTGGTGCCCTGCAAAGTATTGGCATAGGCTACCAGGTCTTGCTGTTGTGCTGATGCGGTGAGCACGCCGCACAGTAAAAGGATGATTAAGTTCCGGATCTTCATTACACGTGGCGACTTTCAGATTAGACACCCCGGAACAGCACAACCGCCATTCTGCAAAAAAATTAAAGCCCGATCATTGCATAAGGCACTCTGATCCCTTTTACCCGGTAATAGTAAGGATCCAGGTAAGCGCCTTCACATCCATCCAGACCACAGGCAGAAAAATTCAGGCAATAGGTCAGCAGCAATTCATTCCTGCCGTTATTGAATTCAGGATGAACAACCGGCGTATAATAACGGGCATACTGGCCTTTAAAATATTCCCTGATCGTGTATACGAGGGTTTGTGCGGAGAAGGGGCCCGTGGGTGAAGTGGAAGTGGCAATATAAATATTCCTGTCGGGGTCACAGTTGAAACCCTGGTCCATGGTCATCAGGATATACTTACCATTCAGGTAAGCGATACTATTGGAGCCTCTGCCATCAGCTATCTTGGAAGCTGCGCCCGGGCTAACGCTGCTGGTCCAGGAGGATCCGTTATAATACTGCCATTGCTGCGGATTGCTTTCCGGAAAGCGGGCCACATGCAGATAGCTGCCGTAACCAAAGCTCACCGCCTCACTGCCAAAGACATATACGTAGCCATCTCCTGGTTTCACCATGCCGGAGGAATAGTTCACAGCGGTCTGGTTAAGCCCATTAGGCAGGGTACGCTCTGCCACCCATTGCGTACCTGCGCTCTGCGTTAAGCGATAGAACGACTGGGCAGTGGCATTCAGGTCATTACCTTCCGCACAATGCACATATACTTTGTCGCCGATCTCAATACCAGGGCCAGACCAGGTCCAGGCAGTACCCGGCTGTATATTAAAGATCTGTTTAGGCTTACCGGACGTGCTGTTATTAATCGTCATATTGGGCGTGTTATCGGGGCTCCAATCCGTTTTGGATGGCTGGATCAGCACTGAATTACTGTAGCTATGAAATGCGCCGCAGTTAAACATATTATTGGGCTGTACCTGAGAACCATCCCAGGCATCCTGTGTTACCCACAATACTTTTCCATTGTTGGCGCCCCAGGTCAAGGGGATGCTGTTTCCCTGATCAAAAGCGGCAGAGCCCTGTGTAGTATTATTGCGGTTGAAGAAACGCACCACTGCATCGTCACGGTAGGTATCATTAGCAATGACGCTGATGGTCCAGTATTGTTTATTATCACTCGCAGCAGTTTCCTGTATTACGCTGGCGCCATTGCTGGTAGCACCGTTTTGAACAGACAGCGATAAACCATTCCCCTTGTTAACGATCTTGTACTGCCCGCCGCCCAGGTCGTCCAGCCTCCATAACTGCTGATCGGCCAATAAAGGGAATGCTGCATACTGCTGCAGCACCGTACCACTCACATTAGTGCCTGACGGCACATCCAGCAGCTTGCCGCTGTAAAGGTTCCTGATCTGGTAATACCGGGCGCCGTTCACTGTTGTCTGATAGATCAAATGCCATTTCTGCCAGCTGTCCTGCCGGGTGCCTGACAGCGAGGTTTGCCACTGCTGCAGGGTAGCATTGTCTTTAAACTTTTCATTCAGGGAGGGATTGCCGCTTACTTCCAGGAATTTGCTGCTTTTAACATTTTTAATAGTGACGGTAGCGTAATCGGGAAGCGCCAGCAGCAAGGCGCCCATTTTTGCATTGCTAAGGGTTTCTTTTGTTCGATCGGAGTCTACCAGCTGTTGTTTGCAGGCGGTCATGGATAGCAAATAGATGCCTAAGAAAATGAGCCGTTTCTTCATAATAGTGGAATTTTCTGGTGAATATTTAGGGTGTTCTCACTATTATCAGACACCTTGAAAAGGTTCAACCGCCATTATGCCTAAAAAAAATAGAACCCGTACCGCACGGGTTCTATTTCTCCAGTAGGCTTTTATCCGATTACTATCTATCTTTTACAATCTGCTGTCCATGTGCCTTTGTTGTTAGATACCAGCATCTTCAGCGTACTTGCTGTAATGGTAATACCGGTAACACCGTCACCTACACTGATGTAGGTATTGTCGCCCTGCTTCTGAAATTGCACCCCTGTTATATTCGGAATACCGCTTCCGAAATCAAAGGTGTAAGAGTTGTCTACTTTCACTACAGTTACCCGCCCGTCTTCATCGTTATGAGACTCGGTTCCATCGTTGTAGGTAATCGTCCCATTGTATGTTCCTACAAAAAAATCGTTGTCAGCAGGATCATCATCCTTACTGCATCCCACTGCAAAAACCAGCATAGCAATAAAAAAGATTCCTAAAAGTTTCATGCTCTTTTTCATAACCTTATTTTCACTCTGCTAAAACAAGCACTGTGCCAAATACAGCATTAAAGCATTTTTAAATACTTACGAAAACCAATGGCAGAGCCGGCTGGGGCGCATAGGATATAGACCGGCTACAATCTGTGAAAACTTTACTACGGATATTATTCCTAATGAGAAAATTGCTGATCAACATACAACAACAACCCTTGAAGATCCTGGTTGATAGAACATATTGTAGAGGCATTCACATGCTTCTTTACTCACACAATACTTTCGCAAAATCTTTTGTGCGGTATGCCTTCAGCAATTTATAGGCGGTGCTCACCTGTCCAGTTGCTTTGCTATTGGCCGGTAGGGTTTTCTTATCCTCCATATATCGTATTACCCTATCATCTTTCACATAAGTGCGGTACAATGTTTTTGTCTCAGGACCTTCCGCCGGCCCGCCAATGATCTCTTCATAACAGAAAATGATTTTGCCCGTCTGGTAGTAAAATTCGCGGGTCCAGCTGCCGTCACCGATGGCGCCGGATTCCACGATCTTCACGATCTCCTGCTTATCTAAAAAGTACGTCACTACGCCCTGATCCACACACCCGGCGGAATCATATTGAAATTTCTCGGAGGCAAGGGAAGTGGTATTTATCTTTTTGAACTCCATCCGGATAGAGAGAATACTTTGTTCCAGCGCGGGATCATTTTGCTGGGCATTGGTTTTTAATCCAGGCACTACTATCAGTAGTAGTATAATGGTCAGGCAACGGATAAACAGGCTCATCTTAGTTTAACTTATTTGCATATGAAAGTATGACATTGTTTTAAATAGAAATAGCAAAGGGCCGTTTGGAGACAGCCCTTTGCTATTTCGCATGTTTTGGTATTATTCTGCGTAGACCTTTACTTTTCTCAATTCTTCAGCCACACATCTTATGGCATGTTCCAGCTTCTTTAGAGCATGTTGTCACTCTTTTCGATAATTACTTCCGGTTTCATACTAAAGATCAATTAGTATTAAAAGGTATCATTTTTGAAACTTATAACAAAAATTTTGCAATTTACACTTACTGCACTACTACAGCGGTTAATCCGGTGTTAACTCTTCCCATCCAATCCTTAACATTCCCTTAATCCCCCCTTAACCTCCGCCTAACATCTGCTGACGATATTCGATATACAAAACCCATCGTCCCCATGCAGAAAGTTATCACCGTTACGATAGACCTTGACAGGCTACAGGCAGCCGGTCAGCAGGAAGATACACAGGCAGTGTCCTTTGCCGCTGAAGTGCCCGAACTGAACCAGTGGCTGGAAGAAGGCTGGGTAATAGAAGAATGGGAGAACCTGAGCGCCAATGCCGCCAATGGAAGTGTGACACTGTTATTTATCCTGACCGACGAACTGTTGTACGATATGCCCGAAGCTGCTGACGACAGCGAGCTTCAACTGGAGGAAGAGCAGGAGGAGGAATAATACCTATGCCTCGTTGCCTCCGTTCCCGTGCCCCTTTTTGTTTGTTTTTTGCTATGTTAACCAGGAAGGGAAGGTTCTCCTTCCTTTTTTCTTTTTATCCTACCTTTACACCTTGCTACGCCGATACACTGCGTAGTAAATTGTTAGTTTACAATCATCGATACTAGTCTTGTGAATTATGGGAACATCAATTACCTGTCCTAATTGCAAACACCAGTTTGTAATGGAGGATGCGTTTGCCGCTGATATAGAAAAGGAAATGCGTGGAAAACTGGAATCGGAATGGCGTAAGCGAATGGAAGTATTGCAGGCAGAAAAACAACAGCTGGCGCAGCAACGCCAGCAGGTAGAACAGCAAAGGCAAATACAGGAGGAAGAGCTGAATAAACGCCTCTTATCAGAAAAAGAGAAGCTGCACGCTTCCCTATCGGAGAACATACGTAAAACCCTCAGCGCCGATTTTGAGAACCAGCTACGGATGCTGCAGCAAACCAACCAGGAGCAGGAAGAGCGCCTGAGGGAAGCCCGCCGCCAGGAACTGGAATTCCTGCGCAGGGAACAGGAACTGCGCAACAAGGAAGAAGAACTGGAAATAGCCATGCAGAAAAAGATCCTGGAAGCCCGCAACCAGCTCTCAGAAGTGATCCGCAAAGAGGAATCAGAACGCAGCCAGCTCCGGGAAACAGAATTCCAGCTGCGCCTCCGCGAAATGGAGAAGCAACTGGAAGATCAGCGCAAACTGGCCGATGAGATGAAACGCAAGGCAGAACAGGGCTCTATGCAGCTGCAGGGAGAGATCCAGGAACTGGCCCTCGAAGAACTGTTAAGACAGGCATTCCCCTTCGACGAAATATCAGAAGTAGGCAAAGGCGTAAAAGGCGCAGACTGTATACAAACCATCCGCAACCAATATGGGCAGGACTGCGGCCGCATTATCTACGAAAGCAAACGCACCAAAGATTTCTCAAAAGACTGGGTGGAAAAACTGAAAGCCGATATGCGCAGCCTGGGCGCCGACGTAGCCATACTCGTTACCCAGGCCATGCCTAAAGACATGGAACGCTTTGGCGAACGCGAAGGTGTTTGGATCTGCTCCTTTACAGAAGTAAAAGCCCTGGCGCTGGTATTGCGCGATGGCGTGATCAGGATCGCCGGCGCCCTCAAAAGCCAGGAGAATAAAGGCGATAAAATGCACATGCTGTATAATTATCTTACCAGCAGCGAGTTTGCAGAACAATGGAAAGCCATCCGCGAAGGATTCCTCGCCATGAAGCTCTCCATACAGAAAGAACGCGAAGCCATGGAAAAACTTTGGAAGGCCCGCGAAAAACAACTGGAAAAGGTACTGCTCAACGCCGCCCATATCAAAGGCTCTGTAGAAGGCATCGCAGGCAGCGATTCTGTTGACCTCAAGCTCCTGGAAGACGCGGCGGATGAACTGCTGATGGGCAATGGTGCAACGCCCGTCGAGTAACATTATGTTTTTATTAAATTTGTTTTACCTTTAGCCTACAAACAGATATGCAACAATGAAGCAATATACAACCATCATCTTTGACCTTGGCGCAGTGCTCATAGACTGGAACCCGCGCTACCTGTATAACAAGATCTTCTCCACGGAAAGTGAAACCGAACATTTTTTGCAGCATATCTGTACTTCCGACTGGAATGAAGAACAGGACGCAGGCAGAGCGCTGGCCGAAGCAACGGAACTGCTTGTAACAGCACACCCGCAATATGAAGCGCAGATCCGCGCCTATTACGGCCGCTGGAAAGAAATGCTGGGCGGCGTCATAGCCGGAACGGTTGAGATCCTTCAAAAACTGAAAGACAGCCGGCGTTATAAACTCTATGCACTCACGAACTGGTCCAACGAAACATTCCCTATCGCACTCGTCACCTATCCTTTCCTCCAATGGTTTGATGGCATCGTAGTATCCGGCCGCGAAAAAATGCGCAAACCCTACGCCTCCATTTATCAGCTGCTGCTGGATCGCTATGCCATAAATGCCGCAGAAGCATTGTTCATAGATGATAACCTGCGCAATGTTAGCGGCGCCGAAGCCTGCGGCATTGAAAGCATCCATTTCACCTCTCCTGACCAGCTAAAACAGATCCTTACTGAGAAAGCTGTGTTGCGCTAATCCGTTTTCACATCCATATATAAGCTACTGAGCTACTGTTCCTTTAACAAAACTTTAGGAATACATTAACATTTTGCCTGTAAACTTCTGTAACAACTCACCCTCTAATTCGTTGAACGTTAAATGCTTAACCCGCATGATTAACGTAACATGATGCAGGCACTTCAATAAACTTTCTGTCGATCTGTACGCGATCTACTATTGGCATACTTAGTGTACGACGAATCTAAGTGAGCACTCACTAAATGGCATTAGCATTTATGAATTAAATACGTGTGTAATATGAAAACGGGCAAGACAAACTTTACAATTGTTAGCGCGAGAACAATGTTCTTTATGGGCGCGATAGTAGCCGCTGCAGCCATACTCTCCCTCGGTAGCTGCCATAAAGATCCGCTGAACGACATGACAGACGAAGAATCGCAGATCTACATCACCAACCGGGATACGACTGCGAATTTCTCCTCCTACACCACCTTCAGCATAGTGGATTCTGTTGCCGTAGCAAGCAATGGCGATACGGCAAGAAGAGCGCTGACAGATTACGACAAACAACTGATCGCCGCTGTAAAATCGGCCATGCAATCACGAGGGTATACATTGGTGGATAAGAATGCAAAACCTAACCTGGCCATTAACCTCACCCGCATCGACGAGACCTTCGCCAGCACCTATTATGATCCCGGCTACTGGTCCGGATGGGGCGGTTACTGGGATCCTTTCTACTGGGGATATCCCGGCCTGGGTTACTACTGGCCAAGCTACTATACCGTTTACTCAAGAGAAAGAGCGGTATCCATTGACCTGCTTGACCTGCAGCACGCAGCGGCCGACAAGGAAGTGAAGGTAGTATGGAACGCCATGTTCAGGGGCTCCGGCGTATGGAACGGCTCCTACATCAGCAATATGGTCAACGGCGCATTCAGCCAGTCACCTTACCTGAAGAAATAAATCTGTGGTTCACCAAAAAAAAGAAGACGATGAAACGGAACATAATCAAACTGATAAACGTGAAGACCTGGATCCTGGCCATTGCCGCATGCCTGGCCGTACAGGCAGCATCCGCCCAGGTGCGCCCCCCGCTGTCCTTTAATTTTAACTATTCTATAGCACAGCCGCTGGGATCCGTAAAAGATTATAGCGACAAGACAAGTTTCAGGGGCTGGCAGGCTGGTTTACAATACATGCTGAACGACCAGCTGGGAGTAGGCCTCAAATCAGGCTTCCAGGATTTTTATTACAGAGCGCCGCGCGCTGTCTATCCTTCGAAGACCGGCGATATTTCTGCAGTGCAAACACGTACCTTGCAGGTAATTCCTGTACTGGCCACCGTACAATACCAGTTCAGTAAACCTGATGCAATTGTAATTCCCTATGCATCACTGGGTGTAGGTGTTGCCAATATGAATTACGAAAAATACTGGGGCATGTTTGTCGATAAGGACAATAGCTGGCAATTCATGGCAAGCCCGGAAATCGGTATCAATATACCATTTGGCAAGGCTTCTCCGTTATTATTTAACGCGAGTGTACAATATAACTACTCTCCTTACAAATTAGCCGAGATCACCAACTTTAGTACTGTACAAGGAAATATTGGGTTGAGATGGCATATCAACTAAAGTTAGTCCATATTCTAGGGAAGCTGTGAGAGTGACGCCCCGGGGCATAAACCTGTTCCGGGGCTTTTTAATGAGGAAAACCTTTGCTGAACGAGGTGCTGGTCTTCCCTGCTGTATCCTTGTAAATAAAATACGCTTCCAGTCCGTATTCGGGGTGTTTCCTGATAAAAGCCAGGGCTTTATCCACTCCCATTAATATCAGCGCATTATCAAAACCATCTGCCGTTATACAATCTTTCGCCAATACGGTTACACTGATGATGTTATTGTGCAGCGCTACTCCGCAATGGGGATCAATGGTGTGCGCAAAGCGGGTGCCGCCCTGGTCAAAGAAACGGCGGTAATTACCGCTGGTGGCAATGGCTTTATCCTGCAAAGCCAATAAGGTTTGTACCGGGTGCTCTTCTCCCTCCGCTGCAGGGCCTTCAACGCCTACCGTCCAGGTATGCCGGGTGGCATTATTCCCTTTTGCGCGCAGCTCCCCTCCTACATCTACCAGGTAATCATGAATGCCCTGCTCCTCAAGAAATCGCGCCAGCACATCTACCGTATAGCCCTGCGCGATACCGTTACAGTCTATTTCCACGCCTGGTTTTAACTTTAACAGCCATTCACCTTTTACCTGCAGATAACGGTACCCTGTGCGTTTTAACAGCTGCCGCAGCGTATCTTCCGGAGGAACGCCTTTCCAGGCAGGCTTCACTACACCAAAGCCCCAGGCAGCCGCCAGCGGTTTGATCGTGATATCAAAAGCGCCGTTCGTAGCCTTACTGACCTGCAACGCTTTTTTAATTACCGCCTGCATATGGCTGTCCATATGGATGCTATCACCGGCATTGAACCGGTTGATCAATGATCCCTGCCTGTATAAAGACAGAGACTGATCGATCACCCCGAAAATGGAATCTATTTGCCGCTGAAGAGAAGCAGTATCATTGCACAGGTACTTGACGATATAATAAGTGCCCTGCGCTTTCCCTTCACACACCTGTAAGCGCTGGGCATGCGCACAGGTAATAAAGAATATAGCAACTAAAATAAGTCCTGAATGTTTCTTCATCCACCAATCTAATAAAAAACACAATCAGCTAAAAGCTAAAAGCCAACAGCCAGCAGCTTTCAATGAAATGCATCTATCCCGGTAATATCCATGCCGGTGATCAGCAGGTGGATCTCATGTGTGCCCTCATAGGTGATCACGCTTTCCAGGTTCATCATATGTCGCATAATGGGATATTCTCCCGTAATGCCCATACCACCCAGGATCTGGCGCGCGTCTCTGGCAATCTGGGTAGCGATCTCGCAGGCATTGCGTTTGGCCATGGAGATCTGCGCCGGGCTGGCTTTGCCTTCGTTCTTTAACACGCCCAACCGCCAATTAAGCAGCTGCGCCTTGGTGATCTCTGTGATCATTTCTGCCAGCTTCTTCTGCGTGAGCTGAAAGCCGGCTATCGGGCGGTCAAACTGGATTCTTTCCTTGGCATAACGGAGGGCTGTATCGTAACAATCCATCGCGGCGCCTATCACGCCCCAGGCAATCCCATAACGGGCAGACGAGAGGCAGCTTAAGGGGCCCTTCAGCCCTTTTACGCCCGGCAATATATTGGCTTTAGGCACCCGTACATTATCAAATACCAGCTCGCCGGTGGCGCTGGCCCTCAGGCTCCATTTGCCTTTCGTTTCGGGGGTACTGAAGCCTTCCATGCCGCGTTCCACGATCAGGCCCCTGATCTCCCCCTCCTCGTTCTTGGCCCATACCACGGCAATATCCGCGAAAGGCGCATTGGAGATCCACATTTTGGAGCCGTTCAGGATCACGTCATCGCCGGATGCTTTGAAATGGGTCAACATTCCCGCAGGGTTAGAACCATGGTCGGGCTCCGTCAGCCCGAAGCATCCCATGAACTCGCCGGTGGCAAGTTTGGGCAGATATTTACGTTTCTGCTCTTCACTACCGAAAATGAAGATCGGGTACATTACCAGGGAGCCCTGTACGGAAGCGGTAGACCGTACTCCGCTGTCTCCCCTTTCCAGCTCCTGCATCATGAGCCCGTAAGCAATGTGGTCCATACCACCGCCGCCATATTCAGTGGGGATGGTAGGCCCGAAACAGCCCAGTTCTCCCAGTCCGCGGATAATGTGGGAGGGAAAGGTGGCCCGCTGGCAGTGGTCTTCTATGACCGGTGAGATCTCTTTTTTTACCCACTGACGTACGGCATCCCGTATCAGCCGGTGCTCTTCGGTTAACAGTTCATCCAATGAAAAATAATCTGGTGACTGGAAAAGGTCTTTCCCCATGTTGGTCACGTTTTATCAGCAATATAATGATTTACAATTTTATTAGATGTACCTTGGGCGGAAAATAAGGGAGCATGTCAAGTAAAGTATTCCCGGCACTGTTGTTAGTGGGATTCCTTATTCTTCTGATCGTGTCGTTCAAACCTACACGTACCCGTTCTGCCACCGCCACTGCAGCCACTGCAGATACCGCAAAGGTGATGATGAAAAAATACTGGATGGTATTGCTGAAGAAAGGTCCCAACCGCGACCAGAACGAAGCCCTTGCAGCGCTGATACAGAAAAAACACATCGCCAATATAGAACGCCTGGCAAAATCAGGCAAAATGCTGGTAGCCGGCCCCTTTGAAGATGATGGCGAGCTGCGGGGCATCTTTATACTGGATTGTGCTGACAGCGCCGAGGCAGATGACCTTGTGAGAACCGATACCGCTGTTATTACCGGCCGCCTGAATTATGAGATCAAAGCCTGGTGGACCGCCAAGAATTGCGTGTTTAAGTAGGTGCTCTATACCCTCCATATACCTTCCACATACCCTCCACATACCCTCCACATACCCCCCCACCCTATACTTTCTTGCCTTCACAAGATCAATTTGCAGGTCTTTGCAGGCTTTTTTCTATAAGATGCATTTTTTTGCTTGTTTATTTGCGGGTTTCTGCCGACATTAACAGTAGCAACCAATTTCTATATCGTTTTTTGTCATGCTAAAAAAAGAACGGCAAGCCTATATCTTACGCCAGGTGAACTTGCATAACCGGGTATTATCGGCCGACCTGAGCCAGGAGATAAAAGTGTCGGAAGACACCATCCGGCGCGATCTGGCAGAGCTGGCAGATATGGGGAAGATTATTAAAGTGCATGGGGGCGCTTTATCACAGGGCTATCATTATTCCCTGAATGCACAACAAATATATTCACAGGATGAAAAACGCACGATCGCGCAAAAAGCCGCATCCCTGATCGAGGACGGCATGTTTGTGCTTACTACCGGGGGGACTACTATCATCGAGCTGGCAAAAGCACTGCCGCCCGATCTCAAAGCCACCTTCTTTACCGTCAGCCTTACTGCTGCCATGGAATACATGCGGCATCCCAACATTGAGATCATCCTCATCGGCGATAAGCTGTCAAAAAATGCACAGATCACCGTAGGCGGGGAAGCCCAGGCAAAGATCCGGCAGATCAAGGCAGACATCTGCTTTTTAGGCACTAACGCTATTGATACTACGCATGGCCTTACCGAAAATGACTGGGAAGTAATGCAGATCAAAAAGGCGATGGTCAGCACTGCGCAAAAAGTGGTATCGCTCACCATTGCAGAAAAAGTAAACACCGCTCAGCGTATACAGGTATGCGATATCCATCAGATCCATACGCTGATCACTGAATTGTCTCCTAACGACCAGCTGTTAAAAAACTATATAAAGGAAGGGCTGGAGGTTTTATAAGGGTTTTCACTGTACTGTTCTTTCACATTAAAAACTTGTTTATGATCAACACGTTATTATTAACTTGCAGGAAATGGCCTTTGCTTTTCCTGTTCCTGCTTACGGGACTTGGCGTTTCCAGCGCGATGGGGCAAGTACGTATAGCCGGTAAAGTTACCAGCCCGGAGGGTAACGGTATACCCGGTATCACCGTCCAGGTAAAAAATACTACCTATGGCGCCGTCACCGATGCAGACGGCAACTATAGCTTTAACGCCACACTGAAGCCAGGCCCTTATACCATCAAGTTTTCCGGTGTAGGCTTTGCCGCCCGCGAACAGTCGCTGCAAATAGGCGACGCGGGTACGTACTCCGTTATTACACAACTCACAGAAGACGCCCTGGGCCTGGACGAAGTAGTGGTGACCGGCACCACGGAAGGCACTACACGTAAACAGCTGGGTAACTATATCAGCACGGTAAAAGCCGACCAGCTGACCAAAGGCGCTACCGGCAATGCGCTGGCCGCCCTGCAGGGTAAAACTGCAGGCGCCCAGATCTCGCAGAACTCCGGCGATCCGGCCGGCGGTATCTCCGTAAGACTGAGAGGTATCAGCACCATCTCCGGTTCTTCAGACCCGCTGTATATCGTGGATGGCATTATCGTGAACAACGCCACCAACCGCGTTACCAATACCGCCGGTACTTATGATGGCACAAACTTCATCGGCACCATCGGACAGAACAGGATGGTGGATATCAACCCCGCAGATATCGAACGTATCGAAGTGCTGAACGGCGCAGCCGCTGCTGCTATCTACGGTTCCCGTGCTAATGCGGGCGTTGTGCAGATCTTTACCAAAAGAGGCAGCGCAGGCACACCGGTGGTGAACTTCTCCACTAATTTCATGGTAAGCCAGGTAAGGAAAAAAGTAGAAGTGAACGAAGCGCCGGTTAAATTCGGACCGCTCAACGTAACGCAGGATATATTGGACCCTACGCTGACCGCCACTACTCCCGTGCAACGCTACAATTACCAGGATTACATCTTCCATACCGGTATCGGTACGGATAATAATGTGTCTGTCAGCGGTGGTAAAGACAAGACCAAATACTATGCATCCGCCTCCTATTTCTATAACCAGGGGATCATAAAAAATACCGATTTTCAGCGCTACAGCTTTCGCATGAACCTTGACCAGCAAATGACAGACTGGCTTAGCTTCAGTGCCGGGATCAATTATGTGAACAGTTCTGCAGACGAAAAACCGGATGGCAACTCCTTCTTCTCCCCGATGAACTCTGTTACCATCATTGGTAATATACACGACATCTTTACCCGCGACGCTGCAGGCAATCTGCAGGCAGTAGGAGAAAGAGGAAGGGTGAACCCGGTATCTGTTATCGAAGACTTCAAACAACAGCAGCAAACCAGCCGTATACTGGCGAATGCAGGACTGAAGCTTTACCCGGTAAAGAATCTTACCATCAGCTATAACCTGGGTATTGATAACTACAGCCAGCGCGGTAACACCTTTATGCCGCCTTATGCATATATGGTGAGCACGGGCTTCTATGGCGGCGGAACCGATAACAATGCCACCCAGAATGGGTATGCCAGCGCGGCCACCAATAATTTTTTCCAGATCAATCACGATCTGAACGCCAACTACAAATGGGACCTGGGCGGTAACTTTGGCGCTACCACGCAGCTGGGTTATTCCGTACAATATGAAAGGAATAACTACCTCCTTACACAAGGCAGAGGCCTGGCGCCCTTTGTGGAAGCAGCCAACAGCGCCGCTACTCCCCTGCCCCCGGTTGACAGCCGCAGCGAGATCTCTATTTCAGGGGTGTACCTGCAGCAGAGCTTCAGCTATAAGAACCAGCTGTTCCTGACCGGTGCATTGCGTATGGACGGCTCTTCTGTATTCGGCGAGGACGAACGCAGCCAGCTATACGTAAAAGGCAGCGGCAGCTACGTGATCTCAGAAGCTGAGTTCTGGAAAAATGCCGCCGTAAGCAACTGGTGGAACTTATTAAAGATAAGAGCTGCCTATGGACAATCAGGCAATCTTACCGGTATCGGCGCTTACGACCGCTTCAATTCTTATACGCCGAATGCATTCAACAACAAAACGTCGCTTGCTGGCGCCAATACATTGGCCAATGAGAACATAGCGCCCGAACGCCAGCAGGAAACTGAGTTTGGCGCAGACCTTGCCTTCCTGAACAACCGTATCGGGTTACAGGCAAACTATTATATCAAGAAAGTGAACGACCTGCTGCTGGATCGCGTAATAGCGCCTACCACAGGTTATGGCGGTTATCGTAACAACGTGGGCTCACTGGAAAATAAAGGGATAGAGATCGTGCTGAACCTGGTGCCTGTACAAACAAAAGACTTCCGCTGGGACCTGACCGGTATCTTTAACCGCAACCGTAACAAAGCGGTGAAGATCGGGCAGTCGCTCATTCTCTATAACACCAATGGCGGCGCCCCTGTAGCAATACTCGAAGGACAACCCATCGGCGTATTCTATGGTACCTTCTTTGCCAAAGACGCAAGCGGTAATGACGTTAAGAATGCGACGGGCATCCCGCAACAGGAAAGAGGCACACAGAACGGCCCCCTGGCGTATACCCCTCAGCGTGATGCCAATGGCCTGCCCACCGGTACCACCCTGCGGAAAGTGATAGGCGATCCCAACCCGGATTATACTGCCTCGCTTGTGAACGAATTCTCTTATAAGAAATTCAACCTTCGTGTGCAGCTGGATGCGGTGCAAGGTAATGACGTATGGAATGCGGACTGGCGTACCCGCCAGGGTGTTGGCAACGGCAAAGTGGCAGAACAGGAATATCTGGGAAAACTGCCCCGCGGATATATTTCAGGCGTGTATGCAGTGGACCAATGGCGTATAGACGACGGCTCCTTCGTGAAGCTGCGCGAAGTGTACCTGGGTTATAACGTAGGCCGCATCAAAGGTTTCAGGGACCTGACGGTTAGCCTGAGCGGCCGTAACCTGATCTCATGGGACAAATACAAAGGCTATGACCCGGAAGTGAATGCAGCCGGACAAAGCACCATCCTGCGCGGGATTGACTTTGGCGCAGTACCGGTGCCACGAACATTCAGTGTAGGCCTGTCCGCAAAATTCTAACCTTTAAAAAGTAGCGCATGAAAAAAATAATAGCAGGCATTTGTATTTTCAGCACTTTATTAAGTGCATCCTGCAAAAAAGATTATATCAATCCTTCTGCAGCCAATGAAGATGATGTATTTACTTCTACACAGGCCGTAACAGCAGTAGCCGTTGGTCTGCAGCGTATCTACTCTTCCGGTCGCTCCGGCTCGACTTATAACCTGGTAACCGCCAATGGTTTTTCAACAAAGGAACTGCTGCTTCGTAACCAGGGTAATATACCTGAGCTGCAGCTCAGCACCGGCGGCGGCTCTGTAGATGGAACCAATACCATCCTCGGCAACCTCTGGACGAACAGTAACAAGATCATCTTTGACGCCAACCGGGTGATCACCTACGCAAAAACAATGGACGACAAGGCATATGCCAGCGGCCTGATAGCATACGCCACCATCTTTAAGGCGCTGGCTATGGGCAATATGTCTATGTGCTGGACTGGCGTACCCGATACTACCGGCAACCTGAGCACCAGCGTTCCCTTTGTAGACCGCATGATGGGTTTTAATAAAGCCATCGGCTGGATAGATCAGGCGCTGGCGGCCGTTAACGCCAATCCTCCCAGCGGAGCGTTCAAATCCAACATCCCGGACGGAATGGATATTTCTGCCGTGTTGCTGGCGCTGAAAGCACGTTATGCGCTTTTCACCGGAAAATATGACCTGGCCCTCAGTACAGCACAAAGCGTAACACGTAAGGCCGTACTGTTCAAATATGATCCTACATTCCCGAACCCTATCTGGGAAACGGCCACCTCCACCAATAACGTGTTCCAGGTGATCGATTCCTCCATGGGCCTTCCTGTAGGACTGCAACCGGACGATGCTGATAAACGGGTGGATTTTTACATGATAGATACCTTCCGTACCAGCACTCCCCGGTTTCGCATTAAAGGCTATTTCCTGACCAATACGTCGCCTATTCCCGTATATACAATGGGCGAGCTCACATTGATCAAGGCAGAAGCTTATGCCCGTAAAAACGATCTCGTGAACGGTTTGATAGAATTGAATAAGGTGGTTACCAAAACACCTGCCCAGGATACCCTCGGTCTGGGCGCAGACCTGCCTCCTATCATCGGCCCGCTTTCACAGGAGGCATTGCTGACCGCTATTTACAAGCATCGTTGCATTGAGCTGTATATGTCTGGCCTCAAGCTGGAAGATATGCGCCGCTTCAATCGCCCGAACACCGAGCGTAAACGAAATTTCTATCCTTATCCATTTGCTGAAAAGGACAACAATCCAAATACACCGGCAGATCCGGATTTTTAACAGCTGCTGGCTGGCAGCCTTTAACTGTTAGCAATAAAAAGCCCGTCCGCCAGCTGGCGGACGGGCTTTTTTTACGTCCCAGGACTATGGAAACTACGATGCTTCCGGTATAATCCAGGTAAGATTCGTGTAGATAAGGGGTAGATGTCCTGTATCTTTAAAAGATACCCAACATATACCCGACAACTACCGGGGAACTACCGGACAAATACCGGACATCCTGGGCCTTGGCCGCAATGGTAGCGGGTTTCCTCAGGGGAAACCAGAGGAAACAGCCCATTTCACCGGGAAACGGGCCGTACCTAAATAAAAAAAGGGTGTATTGCTACACCCTTTTTTTATTATTGCTAATCGCTAAGTGCTAAAGGCTAACTGCTGCCTCCAGGTATCCCGCCATTTCCTGCTGGTATTGCATGGCCGCATGACGTGCATCTACCGCAAAATCCTCCCCGTTACCGGCGTAAATAATGGCGCGGCTGGCATTCACCAATAACCCGCAGTCCTTATTCATGGCCATAGAAGAGATCTCCTGCAGGCTGCCGCCCTGGGCGCCTACACCAGGCACCAGGAAGAAGTGATCCGGGGCCAGCTGCCGGATGGCTGCCAGCTGAGCGGTCTGCGTAGCGCCTACCACGAACATCAGGTGGTCGGGGCTGCCCCATTCCATGGTGGTCCTGATCACCTTTTCGTAAAGGTACTCATCCCCTATGCGCTGCAGCTGGAAATCCTGGCTGCCTTCGTTGGAAGTAAGCCCCAGCACGATGGCCCATTTCTCTGAGAACGAGAGGAAGGGGGTGATGCTGTCTTTGCCCATATACGGCGCCACGGTCACCGCATCGAAATTATACGTGTCGAAGAATGTTTTGGCGTACTGAGTAGCGGTATTGCCGATATCGCCCCGTTTGGCGTCGGCAATGGTAAAAATACCGGAAGGAATGTATTCTACCGTGCGTTGTAATGTTTCCCAGCCACGGATGCCCATGCATTCATAAAAGGCGGTATTGATCTTATAAGCCACGCAGAGGTCCTTTGTAGCGTCGATAATAGCCTTGTTGAATGCAAATACCGGGTCGGCATGAGAAAGCAGGTGTTTGGGTATCTTGTGTATGTCCGTATCCAGCCCTACACACAGATAAGATTGCCTTTCCTTGATCAGGCCCACTAATTCCTGTCGGTTCATAGTCAGTTTAATTTGGGGCGCAAAGTTAAGTAAAACTTAATCAATGCAAGTGATTGAATTATATTAACATAGAGAATTGGTCGTTTTATCTTGGGTCACAGCGTGCACCGGGTTGGTGATGATACAACAAATGGTTACTGTCTGTTGGCAATCCTAAAAGACCACTCTCTAAAGTTCCGCTATTTTTAGCAAATTCCTGCATTCTTTTAGTTAACGCTTTGCAAAGCCGGGCGACCGACCGCTCAAATATTTATATTTTGATCTTAGCGATTAACTTATTAACTTTTCCACAGAAACTTTATTTTACATTCCCGGAGTCAATGAAGCTTTGCGTGATCTGATTTACAACTATTTATGAACTGATCCATGCCCTGTTTCATGCCACGTTAACTGAAAAAACAACCCATGCAAAAACACTGTTTCTTTCTTTTTTCCCTCCTTTTATGCCTCTTTTTGCAATCGAATGCACAAAAGTTACCGTCCATAGGAGTTTGTAGTACCTATAAGAACGACAGCCTGTTCTCCAAAGCAGGATATGAATATATAGAAGAAGGCGTTTCCAGGATCCTGGCGCCTACGGTAAACGACCAGCAATTCGCCTCCCAGGTGAGTGAGCTGCAGCGAACCCATTGTCACGTACAGAGCTGCAACGGCTTTATTCCCGGCACTATCAAGATAGTAGGCCCCCAGGTAGATGAAGCCCGCGTATTAGGCTATGTAGACACGGTAATGCGGCGCGCCAAACAGGCAGGCATCGAGCTGATTGTACTGGGCAGCGGCGAAGCCCGCAAGATCCCCGAGGGCGTAGACCACGCCCAGGTGAAACCACAGTTCATCGCTTTATGCCGCAAGATGGCAGAAGTAGCCGCCCGCTACGGCCGTATCATTGCCATGGAAAACCTGAACAGCACCGAAACCAATTTTATCAATACCCTTGAAGAAGCGAACGAAGTAGTGAATGCTATCAACCATCCCAATTTTAAGCTGACTGCAGACATCTATCACATGCTCAAGGAAAATGAATCTGCCGCCGCTATTGAAAAGGCAGGCAGCAACCTGGTACACTGCCACATTGCTGAAAGAGAGAAAAGAGCCGCCCCGGCGTAGCGAAACAGGATTTCCGCCCTTATTTTACCGCCCTCCACAAGATCGGTTTTCACGGCCGTATCATGGTAGAATGCCGCTGGGATGATATGGCGGCACAAAGCAAGCCTACCTATAATTATCTGAAAGGTCAGCTGGAGGAAGCCTATAAAAATTAGCTGTTAGCTGTTGGCTGTTAGCATATAGCAACAGCCGTAACGGCTAGACACTAAAAGCTAAACGCTAATCGCTAAAAAAAGATATATGAAAAAATCACGTCGTGAATTCCTGAAACAATCATTAATGGGTGGCGCCGGTATTACACTTACTGCCATGGGCATGCCCGCCAGCAGCTATGCCCGTATCCTCGGCGCCAATGACCGGGTAAATGTTGGATTGGTGGGCTTTTCCGACAGGGCCCGCCAGGCGCTGCTGCCCTGCTTTTTTGCCAATAACAAGGAACTGAACTTCGACCTTATTGCCGTATCCGATATCTGGAACCGCCGCCGTGAAGAAGGTAAGGCTTTCCTGGAGCAAAAGACCGGGCATAACGTACAAGCCTGTCTGAATAATGATGAGCTGTACAAGAACAAAGACCTGGACGCGGTGATCATCGCTACTGCCGATTTCCAGCATGCTTTTCATACCATAGAAGCCGTAGGCCATAAAATGGATGTGTACTGTGAAAAACCTTTCGCAGAAACGATGGAAGAAGCCCGCAACGCGCTGAAAGCCGTGAAGGGATCCGGTAAGATCTTCCAGGTAGGCACCCAGCGCCGCAGCGGCGACAGCTATCATGCAGCCGCTAAATTTATACAGGAAGGAAAATTCGGACCTATCACCATGGTGGAAATGACCTGGAACGTGAACCAGCCCGGACGCTGGCGCCGCCCAGACCTGGTGAAGAGCATCCGCGAATCTGATACCGACTGGAAACGCTTCCTGGCCGGTCGTCCGCATGATAACTGGGATCCCCGCAAATACCTGGAATACCGCCTTTTCTGGCCTTATTCCAGCGGCATCTTCGGCCAGTGGATGACCCACCAGATAGATACCGTTCACTGGTTCAGCGGCCTGAAACATCCGCGTACGGCAGTGGCCAACGGCGGCATCTATGTTTGGAAAGACGGACGCGCCAATCCTGATACACTGACCGCCGTATTTGAATACGGACCGGAAGATGATCCCAAGAGCGGGTTCCAGGTGATGTACAGCTCCCGCTTCCATAACTCTGCCGGCGGTACCAAAGAAGTGTATTTCTCCAACGGCGGCACCATCGATATGGCGGATAACAAGATCAGTCCTACCGGCGGCCTGAGAGAAAGAGAAGCACAGGAAATGGGCATGCATGCCAACCTCTTGCCTGCCATGAGCCTGGAAGGAAACAAAGCGGAAACCAGCGCCAATACCGGTGGTGATCCTTTAACAAATTCACACGTGCGTAACTGGATGGAATGTGTGCGATCACGTAAGACAACTAATGCGCCGATCGAAGCAGCGTATTCTCACTCTATAGCATTGATCATGGGAACGGCAGCGTATAGAACAGGAATGAAAGCGACGTTTGATGAGGCCACGCAGAATGTGATGGTAGGGGGGAAAGTGTTTACGCTATAAAACAGTTTGAGGTTTGAGGTTTGAGGTTTGAAGTTTGAAGTTCGTTGCAAGTTGCAGGTTCAATGCAATCGTCTGCCTAATAAGCAAGTTGCCTGGTAAGGCCAGACGCCATGTATTGAACTTCTAACCTTTAACGAACTTCAAACTTCAAACCTCAAACTTCAAACCTCAAACCTTTCTTCTTTTTTCCATTTCCTCCGCAATCTTCCTCGACCCTTCATCTCCCCGCTCCTTCAGATGCGTGATCACGCTTTCGTAATCATGCGCATTCCTGTTCTGGCTCAGTTTGAAACGGGCCTGTACATCGGAGATATTCATCTCAAAGCCAACGATCGCTTTTAAATTATTGTGCAGTTCTTTTTCCGGGATATCATTTATGCTGACAGGCCTTGCCGATGCTGATTCGTAATGATCCATCAGCTTTGACAGCGAATCCAGCAGCTCTGCTTCAGAGAGCAGGCGTAGCTGTCCGTATACGTGTACTGCGATGTAATTCCAGGTGGGTATCTTTTCCTTTTCATACCAGGAAGAAGAGATATAGGCATGCGGAGCCGTAAAGATGGCCAGTGCGGTACCGCTGGTAAAAGCTTCCCACTGCGGGTTCTGTTTGGCTATATGGCCGCGCAGCACCGCAGTGCCATCAGGCTTTTCATCCAGCGCAATCGGGATGTGCGTAGCCAGCGGAACACCGGAAGATACGTTTACCAGTATACCGAAGCTGTTTTCCCTAATGAACGCGGAGATCTGCTGCCAATCCTTTTCCTGGTTGTATTTAGGGATGTGCATATTACAGCGCTATTTCCACGATCTTGGTAGGCGCCATATTAGCGTTCCGCATAGCAATGCTGCGCGCAGCGTTACCGGCAAACTCGATGAAGGCATTCTTTGTTATGTCATCACCGCTTACCATTACAGGCACGCCTTCGTCGCCACCTTCACGGATGCTCTGTACCAGGGGTATCTGGCCCAGGAAGGGTATTTCCATATCTTCTGCGAGGCGTTTACCACCGTCTTTACCAAAGATGTAATACTTGTTATCTGGCAGCTCTGCGGGCGTGAAATAAGACATGTTTTCCACCAGGCCGATAATGGGCACATTCACCTGCTGACCTGCAAACATCATGATCCCTTTCTTCGCATCGGCCAGGGCTACATCCTGCGGAGTGGTCACGATCACCGCGCCGGTAACGGGTACGGTCTGCACGAGGGTAAGATGGATATCACCAGTGCCGGGCGGCATATCTATCACGAGGTAGTCCAGCTCATCCCAATACACGTCCGTGATGAACTGGCGCAGCGCGCTGCTGGCCATGGGCCCACGCCATACTACGGCTTGCTTCTCATCTATCAGCAGCCCGATAGACATGAGCTTGATACCGTATTTTTCCATGGGCGCTATCATGCCTTTGCCGTCTATATTCACCATCATGGGCCTTTCTCCCCTTACACCGAACATGATAGGCACAGAAGGACCGTAAATATCCGCATCCATGAGACCTACACTGGCGCCGCCCTCTGCAAGGGCCAGGGCCAGGTTGGCCGCTACGGTTGACTTTCCTACCCCTCCTTTGCCAGACGCTACTACGATGATATTCTTCACTTTCGGCAGTGTAGATTTGCCGTCTTTGCGATTCGAATTTACGTTAGCGGTCATGTTCACCTGCACTTCCGCTTCCTTGCTTACCATCAGCTGGATGGCGTTTACGCAGGCATTGCGGATCATATCTTTCAGGGGGCAGGCGGGTGTGGTCAGCACCACGGTAAATTTAACTTTATTGCCGTCTATCTCTATGTCTTTCACCATGTTCAGCGTTACCAGGTCCTTTCCCAGATCCGGTTCTTCAACGTGACTCAAGGCCTGTAAAACCTGCTCTTTTGTGATCATAAAATGTTGTTAAATTTGATTCCAGAAAGCAAAGTTAACCTAATCGGTGGTTAATTTGGGCGTTTAAATATAGATTTTTGTCAATCTGTCAATGCTTTTGAACATTCTGACAAATCGTTTATCTTAGGACCGCATGCGAAAGATTCGTCCCTACATACTGTTGGCTACAATAATGGTATTGTCACCCGTCCTGCTGAAAGCTCAATTCACGCAGTTTAAGGACAGCCTTATACAGATTTCCGGTATCACCATGACGGCAGACAGCCTGCGCGCTATACCGGCCGTGAGTGTTGTGATCAAAGGCCAGGGAAGAGGTACTATCTCCAACAGCCAGGGCGTATTTTCCATCGTAGCGTTTAAAGGCGATACCCTTACTTTTACCGCAGTAGGTTTCAAAAAGAAAGTGTACCGTATTCCACCCGAGCTCAGGGGCAATAATTTCTCGATGATCCAGCTGATGGTGGAAGATACTACCTATCTGCCCGTGACCATCATTAAACCCTATCCTTCCAAAGAGGAATTCGACAAAGCATTTATCAGCGACGATATACCTGACGACGCTTACGAGGTTGCCCGCAAAAACACCGATGCTGCTAAAATGCGTGCGCTGGCCCGCTATACCCCCATCGACGGGCGTGAAGGCACGAATATGTACATGAAACGGCAGGCGCAATCCCTCTACTATGCAGGTCAGCAGGCTCCACAGAATATCTTCAATCCCCTGGCCTGGGCGAATTTCATACAGGCCTGGAAACGGGGCGACTTCAAGAATAAAGAATAAGCGTTTGACCGCTTCAGGTTATTTGGTATAATTCCCGTTTATTTGAGGAATTTTTACACCAATTCAATCTAGTATCTCAGTCGTAAACTTATTTGCATTATGCAACAAATTGCAGTTATTGGCGCCGGCACCATGGGTAACGGCATCGCGCATGTATTTGCACAGCACCAGCACCAGGTGAACCTGATAGATGTGTCGGCCCCTGCCCTGGAAAAAGCACTGGTCACCATACAACAAAACCTGGAGCGGCAGCTGGCAAAAGGCACTATCACCGAAGATGTGAAAACACAAACGCTGCAGCGCATCCGCACCTTCACTATCCTGTCTGAAGGCGTAAAAGATGCTTCATTGATAGTGGAAGCGGCTACAGAGAACATTAACCTGAAGCTGAAAATATTTGCAGAGCTGGATCAACACGCTCCTGCGGATGCTATCTTAGCCACTAATACTTCTTCTATCTCCATTACCCGCATCGCTGCCGCCACCAAACGGCCGGAGAAAGTGATCGGCATGCATTTTATGAACCCGGTGCCGGTGATGAAGCTGGTAGAGATCATCAACGGTTATGCTACTGCGAAGGAAGTGACCAGCACCATCGTAGCCCTGAGCGAAAAGCTGGAGAAAGTGCCCTGCGTGGTAAATGACTATCCCGGGTTTATTGCCAACCGCATCCTGATGCCGATGATCAATGAGGCGATCTACTCCCTGTATGAAGGCGTGGCCGGTGTGAATGAAATAGATACTGTGATGAAGCTGGGCATGGCGCATCCGATGGGCCCTTTACAATTAGCGGATTTTATTGGCCTGGATGTATGCCTGTCTATTTTGCAGGTACTGCATGATGGCTTTGGCAACCCGAAATATGCTCCCTGTCCCCTGCTGGTGAATATGGTGACTGCCGGCTACCTGGGGGCGAAAAGCGGAGAAGGGTTTTATAAGTACACGAAGGGAAGTAAGGATTTGGTAGTGAGTGAACGATTTAAGCACTAAGGTTCACTCATCCCCGTCACTGCGAGGAGCAGTAAAGCATAGTGGGTGGGGCGACGAAGCAATCTCACAAACGGCAAATGGTAATTAATACCGTTTGCCGTTTGTGCGTTTTGCCGTTTGTGAGATTGCTTCGACCTCGCTCCCCGCGAGGGCTGTGCACACGGCCTCGCAATGACGGGTGATGAAGACCCGACTACACTATTCCGTGTTACTCCCCTGCACTAAAATTATATTCACCTGAACCTACTTCATACACCGCATACTTTCCATCCATCTTAACAAACTTCACTCCATTATCACCGGAAATCGCTGCATTACCTTCTTTCACCGTTTGCTCAGAGGCAGCTGGTACATACACCGACGCACGGGTGTTGGCGGGCACCGTGATCTTCCAGTTAAAAGTATTTCCCTGCTTTTCCCAGGCGCTGCGGATCCAGCCATGTACAGAGTGATAACTGGCGGTCACTTTATTCAGGTCTTTCACCGGCAGCGGTTTCATGATGATCTTTTTGAATCCCGGCGCGGAAGGATCAGGTCTGATGCCTGCCAGGTTCTCATAATACCATACTACCAGGTCGCCCAGCAACATCACGTGGTTGCCTGAATTCATGGCCGGGTCCGCAGTATTGCCGTTCCAAAGCTCCCAAATGGTGGTAGCGCCATGTTCAGCCATATATCCCCAGCTGGGATAAGTGGTATTGGTGGCCAGCTGGTAAGCCAGATCGCCACGGCCGTAGTTGGTGAGCACACGCATCAGCCATTCTGCGCCTACCAGTCCGGTGCTGATGTGTCCTTTGTAATCCTGCAGCGTTTTATCTACTACATGGCGGAATACCGTATCCTGGCGCTCAGGAGGCGTAAGGCCGTAAGCCAGTGAGAAGATGTTGGCTGTAGGCGTATTGTTAGCGTAATAACCATCCTGCTTGTTCAGGAACTTGTCATTGAAAGCCGTCTTTACTTTTTCTCCCAGCTCTTTATAAGCCGCAACATCGGCCGTATTACCGGTGATGGTGGCAAAACGTTCCATCACCGTGAGCAGGTGATAATAGAAGGCAGTGCCCAGGTAATCGCCGGCTGTTTTACGCGCGGGGTCTTTGGAGTGAATGAGCTCCGGCGATTCAGGCGGCATGCACCAATCGCCATAAGTGTCCTTGGTGAGAATGTAATCCTTCATGTATTTATCCTTCATGTAAGTCATCCATTTTTTCATGGAAGGATAATGTTTGCGCAGCGGCTGATCATCTCCATATTGCTCATACAGCAGGTTGGCAATGATCAGGTAAGCCGCAGGCCAGGTCATATTGTCGGAATATATTTTCCAGTAGGTAGGCGCTACATCGGGCACGCTGCCTTCCGGCGATTGTGCATCCTCAATGTCTTGCAGCCACTTGGCGTAGAGCTGGTGGTTATCGAAGATGAAGCTCTCTCCCCTGGCGCCGACGGCGCGGTCGCCCAGCCAGCCCATACGTTCATCGCGCTGCGGACAATCGGTAGGCATGCCGCGATAGTTACCACGGATACCCCAGTAAGCGTTTTTATAAACCTTGTTGATCACATCATTGGAAGTTTCAAACTGCCCCGTGGTTTCCATCTCATCATACACTACCCTGCCTTCAATGGCAGACAGCCCGGGCTTTCCGGGGTAGCCGGTCACTTCTACATAACGGAAACCGTGGTAGGTGAAACGAGGCTCCCATTCTTCTGCACCATCACCTTTCAGTGTATAGATATCCGTTACTTTAGCGGAGCGCAGGTTATCCATATACAGGGTGCTGTCATCTTTCAGGCGCTCGGCAAAACGCATTTTCACTTTGGCGCCTTTATCGCCTTTCACTTTAAGATGCACCCAACCTACAAAGTTCTGTCCCATATCGTAGATGAACATGCCGGGCTTGATCTCTTTCACGCTAACGGCTTTCACGGTGTCCATTACCTTGATGTTGTTGTTGGGTTGTGCTACCAGTAATTCAGCTGGTTTCTCTACCAGTTGTGCGGGCAGCCAATTGGCGGCATTGTAGCCGGTCTGGCCCCAGCCAGTCAGCTCCTTGGTGGCGTCGTACTCTTCGCCATCGTATTCGTTATTGGCGATGATGGGCCCTGCTGCCGTTACTTTCCAGCTTCCGTCGCTGATCACGCTGGCAGTGCTGCCGTCATCGTACACGAGGTTGAGCTGCAGGATCATTTTGGGGTAACCGTAATGCGTGATACCGGGCAAGCCTTTGGGAGAATAGCGCATCTGGAAGAAGCGGCCATTGCCCAGGATCGTGCCTATTGCGTTACCGCCTTCTTTCAGGTCATTGGTTACATCGAAGGTGTTGTAGAATACACGTTTGTTATATTCTGTAGGACCGGGCGCCAGTACCTGGTCGCCTATCTTTTTACCGTTGATATACAGTTCATAGAGCCCAAGGCCGCTGATGTATACGGTAGCGCGTTTCACTTTCTTCTCCACCTGGAACTCTTTGCGGAGATAGCGTGCAGCTACGCGGGTGAAGGTATCTTTCGGCTTTTCCCAGGCAAAGGCGGAATCCAGTCCTATCCATTTAGCCTGCCAGTCGCCCGGCTGTAAAAGGCCCATGCTCCAGCGGGCGGGCTCGCTCCAGCCAGATGCTTTGCCGTCTGCTGTCCACACTTTCACTTTCCAGTAGCATTGCGTGCCGCTGGCCAGTGGCTTGCCTGCGTAGGCTACGTTAATAGACTCGCCGGCTGTCACTTTGCCGGAGTTCCAGAGATCAGCCTCGTCTTTGTTCAGCGCTTCTTCCGAAGAAGCCACCATCACCTGGTAGGCCGCCTGTTCCAGGCCCCTCGCGCTGCTTTCGATCTCCCAGCTTAGCCTGGGTGTAGTAACATCAATACCTAAAGGGTTATCGCGGAATTCGCAACGCAGATGCGCCAGCGTAAGGTCAGCGCCTGCCTGTTTACAGGACCAGACCAGTACTACCGGCAGGAGAAAAAGAAGAATCCGTTTTATCATGCTGTTGTATTTAGACTAAATAATTAATGTTGGGAAATTGCTTCGTCGCGCCTCCTTCATTTCCCTTCGCTGCTCCTCGCAATGACGGGAGGGGAAGCCCCTACTGCGGGTTCTGTTCCAGGTTGTCAAGATTCACATCCGTTTGCGGTATGGGCAGCAGCAGACGGTTCTGCGTTAGCTGGTAAGCATTAGCCGGGATGTAGGTATGCTGTTGTTTTTCTTTCACACCGTGGGCGTTCATCAATGTAATAATATTATTGGTACGGAGCAAGTCGTACCAGCGGTGGTTCTCAAATGCCAGCTCGCATTGCCTTTCATGGAAGATCGCGTCTCTGAAAGCCGCCTGGCTGTTCACCGTGGCAGCTGTTCTAGCGGGCAGACCTGCACGTGCTCTTACCTGGTTGAGGAGATTGAATGCTTCGCCGTTGGCCACAAAGCCCTGCTCATTCAGGCATTCTGCTATCATCAGCAACACATCTGCATAACGCAGCACCGGAAAATTATCATTGGTACGGCCCACTTCCGTAAAGCCGTGGTTATACTTTTTCACCCAGGGAATATTTACAAACACACCGTTGAGGGTAAAGCCGTCTGCCATGGAAACGGCTTTGCGCTTATCCCCTGCTTCATATGCAGCGATCATGTCCTGCGTGGGAATATTCCACCCGGAGCCGCTGCCATTGATACCGGTCTTGGTATCGCCGGTAACCGCGCTGCCCGATGTATAGGGCGCAAAGGTATACATGAAGTTGCTGAACAATCCTGTTTGTGAACCCAGGTACTGGATCTCGAAAATTGATTCCGGCCCGTTCTTTTTTACAGGATCAAAGATATCTGCATAGTTGGGCAGCAGCTGATAGCTCATGGTGGTTACCTTGCGCAGTGCTGCCAGTGCCTCTGCATATTTCTTTTGTGTCAGGTATACTTTGCCTAAGAGGGTGTTGGCGGTACCAGTGGTGGCGCGGCCTACATCGGCGCCTGTATAATTGGCGGGCAGTTTTGCCGCTGCTGCCGTCAGATCAGAAATAATCACGGCGTATACCTGGTCGATACTGGCGCGTCCTTTTGAAAGAGAAGAATCCGGCGACTGCACGGAGCTTAGCCTTAAGGGTACGCCGCCAAATTGCCGTACGAGGTTGAAATAGTGAAAGGCGCGCAGGAACTGCACTTCACCGGTGTACTGGTTACGTGCGGCATCAGACATGCTGACATCATCTATATGAGACAGCACATCGTTACAGCGGGAAATACCTATGAAGCTGTTGCGCCAGAAATTACTGATACATTCTGCAGTAGCGCCTACCAGGAATTCATCTACAAACTCCCACTGCTCTCTTCCCCTGTCAGCATTGTTATACTGGAAGGCGGTATTGTCTGATCTCATCTCGCCGAAGATCCAGTAGCTTTCGCGGCCCAGGTCCTGCAGGACGTTGTAGGCCGCGTTCACAGCCTGTTTGATCTCGTCTTCGCTTTTGTAGAAAACATTACCGTTGATGGTAGCCTCCGGGTTCAGGTCGAGGAAATCTTTTCCGCAGCCTACACCCAGCAGCGCCGTTGCTACCAGGATCATGATATATTGATGGATGGTGATTCGTTTCATAACGGAGATTTAGCATTTAAAAAGACAGGTTAAGGCCCAGTGTGAACGTACGCGCAATGGGATAATTGGTAAAATCTTCACCCGGTGTAAGGGCTGTGCTGGTAGCATTACCAGACACTGTTTTGCGGCTCACTTCCGGGTTGGCGCCGCTGTATCCTGTAAAGGTGTGCAGGTTCTGCACCCCGGCGTAGATCCTGGCGCCGCTGATGAACTTAGTATGCTCCAGCCATCTTCTTTTGAAATTATAGCCCAGTGTAATATTCTGGATGCGCATAAAGGAAGCACTTTCTATCCAGGAGGAATTCACATCGCGATAGATCACCCTTGCGCCGTTGGTGGTAGGCGTAACACCATCGCCCGGCTGTTGTGGTGAGCGCCAGCGGTTCAGCACCTTACGGTCTACATTGAAGATGCCATCTATATTCAGCAGGTACTGGTTGCCGGTTTTCATTACCTGTCCGCCCTGCGAGCCTACCAGCACCACGCCCAGATCAAAATTCTTATAGCTGAAATTGTTGGTGAGGCCCCAGATGAAGTCAGGATTAGGATCACCGATGATGGCAAAATCATTTACCGGTTCTATGATGCCGTTGCCATCCACATCTTTGTATTTGATGGAACCTACTACAGAGGTAACATGTTTGGGAGACCTGTTCAGGTCATCCTGGTCTTTGTAGATGCCTTCTACCACGTAGCCAAAGAAAAGGCCTACCGGCTTACCTACTTCTGTAATATGCTGGAAAGAACCTTCGCCGCTGCGGCCACTGTAGATAGGATCATTCTTGGCATTCAGGGCCAGCACCTTGTTACGGTTGAAGGCGATATTGGCATTGGTGGTCCATTTAAAGGCGCCGTCCAGGTTATCGCTGCTGATGCCTATTTCAATGCCCTGGTTCTTTATTTTACCAGAGTTGATGATCACGTTGGTATAACCGGAAGACAATGGTATCTCTGAATTATACAGCATGCCTTTGGTGATGCGCCTGTAATAATCTACGGTCAGGTTCAGGCGGTTGTTGAACAATCCCATGTCCATGCCCAAATCCAGCTGGGAAGATTCTTCCCAGGTAAGATCATAGTTGCTCAAGGAAGAGGCACTTCTGCCGTTGGCAATCTGTCCGCCGAAGGCGTAATTATAAGCAGCAATGTTGGACATGTACGTGTAGTTGCCGATGTTATAATTACCGGAAAGACCATAGCTGGCACGTAGTTTCAGGTCGCTGAGCCAGGTGATGCCCTGCATGAACTGCTCCTGGGAAGCACGCCAGGCAATAGCGCCGGAAGGGAATGTACCGTAACGGTTGTTGTAACCGAAGCGGGAAGAACCATCTGAACGCACGGTGACGGTGAAGAGGTATTTATCCATCAGCGAGTAGTTGATCCTGCCCAGGTAAGACAGTACTGCCCATTTCTGCACATCCTGCGAATAGGAAGGAATGGTGGCAGCAGCGCCGATGGGCTGGATCTTATCATCAGGGTAATTGGAAGCATTGATCTGCAGGTAATCCATCCTTTCCTTTTGCGCCGTATAACCTAATACCACATTCAGCGCATGATCTTTACCGAATGTTTTATCGTAAGACAGCAGTACTTCAGACAGCCAGTTCATAGCGCTGGATTTGGACTGCGAAGAGTTGGGAATGCTGGGCGGCGGATTGTTCACACCTCCCAGGAAAGAAGGATTGAATACAAAAGTAGAGCCGTTACCGTAATTCACATTGAAGCTCGCTTTTGCCTTGAGGCCGTTGATGATCTCGTATTCTCCATAGAGACCTCCCAGGCCGCTGAAGCTTTTTACATTAGTAACGCCAAACTCCAGTGAATTCAGGGGATTAGCCGCGCTGAACATACCCGGAGAGCTGATATAAGGGGTGCGTTGCCCTGCGTTATCATACACAGGTATCAGCGGACTAAGCCAGAGGCTGCGCGTGAGCACATCCGTAAAGCTGTTCTCAAAATCATTCACCTGCTGCGTGCTGTAGGTAGGCGCCAGGATGAGGCCTATCTTCACCTTGCGGCCGATGCGGCTTTCAATGTTGGCACGCACGCTGTAACGATCGTAGCCAGTGTAGCGCAATACGCCGTCTTGTGTGTAATAGCCTGCAGAAAAATTGTACTTCGTGTTCTCAGAGCCACCGCTCACGCTAAGCGTGGTATTGTGCTGCAGCGCTTTTCTCAGTACAGTATTATACCAGTTGGTGCCTTCGCCGTATTGTTCCGGGTGGCGGTATTCTTCGGGGATGTCGGCATCTGTAGGCGTTTGACCACGTGACGCGAAATCGTCTATGATAATATCCTTCCTGAACTGTGCAAACTCGCGCGCATTCAGCATTTGCGGACGGCCTTTCTGCGGCACTTCCTGGAAGCCGGTATTGGTATTGAGGCTTACTTTGGGCGTACCGCTTTTACCATGTTTGGTGGTCACCACTACAACGCCATTAGAACCGCGTGAACCATAGATGGCGGTGGAAGATGCATCTTTCAGCACGGTAATGGATTCGATGTCATCAGGGTTGATGATGTTCAGTGGACTGGCCTGCTGTCCGAAACCGGAAGACAGCGGGAAACCATCCACCACATAGAGCGGATCGCTGCCTGCGCCGATAGAGCCGGATCCCCTGATCCTGACGGCAGCGCCGCCACCGGGCGTACCGGTCACACTGGCAACCTGCACACCGGGCACCTGCCCGCTGAGTTTCTGATCCATACCAGCTACGGGCAGATCCTGCAGCTGTTTACCGCTGACATTGGCCACTGCGCCGGTGAGATCTTTCTTTTGTTGGGTTCCGTAACCGATCACTACGACTTCATTGAGCCCTGCGGTAGCGGAGGTCAGCTGTACATTGATCACAGACTGGCTGCCGACTGTTACGCGCTTTTCATCAAAGCCTATATAATGAAAGGAAAGTACATCGCCTGCATTGGCAGCGATGCTGAACTGTCCGCCGGCATTGGTTTGTGTGCCTTGTGATCTACCGGCTATCTGCACGGTAACACCCGGCAGCGGATTGCCGGAAGAGTCGGTGACTTGTCCGCTCACTGTGCTCTTTTGCTGTGCGGTAGCAGATAAGCAGCAAAATAATAACAGCAATTGACATAGCAATGGCGGCCAGCACCAGGGTTGTTTTTTGGTAGGACTTGAGTACATAACGGGAGTGGATTTAGCAATGAGTAATGGATAAATGCAAAGCACTATCCGGGCCTTCCGTTATACGAACGGAGGCAGCACGCAGACATTCAGTAATATTATATCAGCTACGCACGGATGCTAGCGGTATGCATGATGATTATGATAGTGGTGATACCTTTTCAACATAACGAGGAATAAGTTTTTGTTCAATAATAACAGGAGGTGGCGCTCCTTCTGAGTACGTCCTATCGAAGATGAAGTTAAATTAGCATAAAATATCAGGGCAACTGTCCTATACTATCTCAATCTGTGTATAAGCATGTGAAGCCTTATCCATCCCGGCGACACATCAATACTGCGTGCGGGAATTGGAAAACCACGGTAAGGGCTATATATCTGTTCTTTACTTTACGGCTTTTTTAAGCTCCCGGATCTCGAGTCCATAGATCTCTTTCAGCCGCAACAGGCAAAGTTCGCTGCCTGCTTTGGGGATCCCGATCTGCATATTGCAGAACAGCTGCAGCTCCTGAGAAAGCACGGTACAGTTGTGCTGTTTCACTACCATCATCACTTCATTCAGGATGGTATAATCAAAGGAGAGGGTATATTTTGCTTCTATATTCTTTTGCACGGCGGGGATCAGCTGCAGCACCAGGGCGGTAGCTGTTTTATAGGCGTTGATAAGGCCCGGCGCTCCGAGCAGGGTGCCGCCAAAATAGCGGACCACTATTACCAGTACATCGGTGAGCTGTTTGCTGTCTATTTGTCCAAGTATAGGTTTACCTGCAGTACCGGAAGGCTCTCCATCGTCGCTGGCGCGGAATTGCAGGCCGTCTGTGCCCAGGCGGTAAGCCAGGCAATGGTGGGTGGCTTTGGGGTGCTCTTTCTTCACTTCCTGCAGACGTTCTTTTACTTCGTCTGTAGTTTTAACAGGAAAGGCATATGCCAGGAATTTACTTCCTCTGTCCTTGTATTCTGCAGTAGCTGTCTTTTCAATAGTAAAGTATACTTCCATTATGTAATGTTCCTGTAATATGATATTCTGTCCCCTTCCAGGGTTGTTTCGTCAATTAATAATGCGCGGGGCAGTACCGGTGCTTTTTGTCCTTCGGGGAGGATGGTGGTAGTACCGTTAATTACCCGGGCTTCGTCCCAGAGGCCCGCTTCTATAAAACGCTGCAGTACATAGGCGCCGCCTTCTACCATTACGCTGGTGATATTCCTTTCGTATAAGCGTTCCATTAACTGGGGCAGCAAGGGCTGCCTGAAGTCTAGCTGCACGGTCTCCGTTTGTCCATCTACCGTCGCCTCTTTTTCTGTAAAGAACCAGGTGGGCACGCTATTGTCCCAGAGGCGATAGTGGCGGGGCGTTTTCAGCTCACGGTCTATTACCAGCCGCAGGGGACTTTTGCCCGGCCAGAGGCGGGTGGTCAGCTGCGGATCATCTGTCAGCGCTGTATTGGTGCCTACCAAAATTGACATTTCTTCGCTGCGCCAGCGGTGTACCAGCCGGTCGCTGTATTGGTTAGACAGGCGTACCGGCTCACCGGTGAGCGTAGCCATAAAGCCTGCAGGGCACTGCGCCCATTTGAGCACAATATAAGGCCGTTTCTTTTCATGGAAGGTAAAGAAACGCCTGTTGAGCTCACGGGACGCCCTTTCCAGCATGCCGACGCTTACATCTACACCCGCCTTCTGCAGTTTTTCAATGCCTTTGCCGCTTACTTCGGAGAAGCTGTCGGTACAGCCTATCACCACTTTGGGGATCTGCTGCTGCACGATCATATCTGCGCAGGGCGGCGTTTTGCCGTAATGTGCGCAGGGCTCCAGGCTTACATACATGGTAGCCCTGGGGATCAGCGGACGATCTTCTTCCGCCACCCGCTGTACACAGTCCACTTCTGCATGCGCCTGGCCGTACTGGCGGTGGTAGCCCTCTCCTATGATACGGCCCTGGTGCACCAGCACAGCGCCCACCATGGGGTTAGGCGCTACGCGCCCGGCGCCCAGCTGCGCCAGCTGCAGACAGCGTTGCATAAAAAATTCATCCTGGATACTGTTCATGCGAGGAACGTTATATAGTTTTGCAAAAATATCATTTTCAGATCATTGCATGAACATACAATCCGCATTTACCTATATTACCCAGGCCATAGCCCCCTTGTATGAGCCCCGGGAGGCTGCTAACATCGCTCATTTGGTGGTGGAGCACATTACCGGGCTCAGTAAGCTGGACCGCATTATTTACAAGGACAGGACGCTGGAACCCAGTCAACAGGCGCAGCTGGAACAGGCCGTAGCGGCCTTACTGGAACAGCAACCGGTACAATATGTAACGGGCACTGCCTGGTTCTATGGCATGGAGCTGATGGTGAACCCGCAGGTGCTGATACCCCGCCCGGAAACGGAGGAGCTGGTGGAGTGGATCGTGAATGATGTGCGGATGGATGGATCCTCAGATATGAGAATGCTGGATATCGGAACGGGCAGCGGGTGCATTCCGCTGGCGCTGAAGAAGGAATTACCGGCGGCCAGTGTGTGGGGCATTGACGTAAGCGTTGGGGCGCTGGAAACTGCAAAGGCGAATGCATTGCGGCAGGAGCTGGAGGTGCGCTTTGAACAGGTGAATGTGCTGGATGAAGGGGCGACAGCTGTATTGCCTTTTTTTGATATTATAGTGAGCAATCCCCCTTATATCAAGCAAAGCGAGCGTACCGCGATGCAGCAGCAGGTATTGGCGTATGAGCCGTCCTTGGCCTTGTTTGTACCGGATGAAGATGCCTTATTGTTCTACCGGGTGATAGCGGTGTTGGCAAAGCATAAGCTGGTGAAAGGCGGCTACCTGTATTTCGAGATCAATGAGGCTTTAGGCAATGAGGTGGTGGAATTGTTGAAAACAGCAGGATACAAAGATGTAACGCTGAAGCAGGATATATTTGGAAAAGACAGGATGGTGAAGGCGGCGTTTATCCCTTCCGCTGCGGATTAGCCGTTGCCAGTACCACCTTGGCACCTATCTCGCGCGCCAGTTCCATTACCCGCACAATATCTTCTACAGGTACTGATTTCTCTGCGTTGATCACGATGGTAGGATCTACATTTTCGCGGGCGATGGATGGCGCCAGCTTCGCTTTCAGGCTTTCAAAGGGCACTTTGTTGGTGCCGATGAAGAATTCCCGTTTATCATTGATGCTTACTACTACTGTTTGTTTAGCCTTGGTATTGCTTTTGGCTTTGGGCAGGGTAAGCTTTATTACATTAGGATTGGCCAGGGTGGATACAATGAGGAAGAACAGCAGCAGGATGAACAGGATGTCATTCAATGCTGAGTTATGCAGCTCTACCTGGCGTTTGCCTCTTCTGTTGCGCAAATTCATGAGATGCTCTATTTAGTAGGCTCCTGTAAAATATCAATAAACTCTGCGGAGGCTCCTTCCATTTTATTGATCACCTTATCTATCTGCGCGTTCAGGAAGCTATAGCCGATATAAGCCACGATACCGATAATAAGGCCGCTGGCAGAAGTGATCATCTTTACATAGATACCGCCGGCAATGGTGCCCAGGGTAATATCAGACGTGATGGAGATGTTGAAGAAGGTCTGGATCATACCGGCGATGGTACCCAGGAAGCCGAACATCGGCGCGATACCGGAGATAATAGAGAGAATGGTGAGGTTCTTCTCCATCTTGTATATTTCCAGCTTACCTACATTCTCCATGGACTTTTCTATATTCTCGATCGGCTTGCCTATGCGTTGAATGCCCTTATCGATCATGCGGGCAGCGGGGTTGTTGGTGTTCTTCGCAATGGAGCGGGCAGCGGCGATATTACCGATGGTGATGTAGTCACGGATCATCGGCATGAAGTTATCCGGCAGGTTGCCTGCTTTCGCTACCGTAATATATCGCTCTACAAACACAAATACCGCTATCACGGAAAGAATACCCAGTGGAATCATTAACACACCGCCTTTCATCAACAGGTCCAGCAGGTTAATGTGCTGATCAGCGGCAGTGGCGGCAGCATTGACGCCCGCAGCCACGGTATCCGCCTTTGGCAACAACAAGGAATCCTGCAGTAATGTAACAAGTCCGAATAGCATGTCTAAAATTTTAAACCTTGCAAAAGTATTAAATTAAGGTACAATAAGTTAATGTAAAAACGGAAAGGAACTAATATTTATTATTGTCGTAAGTCATTAGTCGTAAGTCGTAAGTGATTTACGCGAATATTTCCCCGACTTATGACTTATGACTTACGACTTATGACTTCTCTTCCCATACCTGCACCAGGTGTACAATCGTTTGAACAGCCTTTTGCATGTCCTGGATGCTCACATATTCGTGCTTGCTGTGCAGGGCCATTTCGCCGGTAAAGACGTTGGGGCAGGGCAGGCCCATAAAGGACAGGCGTGATCCGTCTGTACCGCCGCGAATAATCATTTTCAGCGGTTCCACACCGGCGCGGCGGATAGCTTCTTCTGCATAGGCGCATACCTGTGGGTGTTGATCCAGGATCTCTTTCATGTTACGGTACTGCGGCGTTACCTTCATAGCGGCGCTGGCCTGCGGATGGCGCTGCAGCACTGTTTGCATGATGCTGCGCAGCACTTGTTCATGCGCTTCCAGTTGTGCGGTAACAAAATCGCGAACGATAAAATCGATCTCCGCGCTTTCCACGGTTCCCTGTATGCGTACGGGGTGAACAAAACCTTCGCGCCCTTCAGTAGTTTCGGGCGACAGGCTGTTGGCGGGCAAGGCCGCTACTATCTCCGCAGCTATCTTGATGGCGCTCACCAGTTTACCTTTTGCGGTGCCCGGGTGTATGCCTACTCCCTGGATGGTGATCCTTGCTGCGTCTGCAGAAAAGGTCTCATCCTCCAGCGAGCCCAGTTCTCCCCCATCGAGTGTATAACCATACTGCGCGCCCAGTTTTTGCATATCCAGCTTTTCCACGCCCCGTCCTACTTCTTCATCGGGCGTAAACAGGATGCGGATAGCGCCATGCCTGATGTTGGGATGTTTTAGCAGGAAATGGGCCGCATCCATAATGGCTGCTACACCGGCCTTGTTATCGGCGCCCAGCAAGGTAGTACCGCTGGCGGTAATGATATCGTCCCCTATCTTTCCCTGCAGGTAGGGATGTTCTGCAGCACGTATCACCTGTGAAGGATCATCCGGCAGCACAATATCGCTTCCATCATATTTATGGTGAATGAGCGGTTTTACGTTGGCGCCGCTGCAATCACTGGAAGTGTCCATGTGCGCACAAAGGCAGATCACTGGTACCGGCTTGTCTGTATTGGCCGGAATGGTGGCATATACATATCCATGTTCATCCAGCTCCGCATCGGCGATGCCTATGGCCTGCAATTCCTGTACCAATAAGCGGCCCAGGTCTTTTTGTTTGGCGGTGGATGGAAAGGAATCGCTCAGCGGATCCGATTGTGTATCGATCTGAGCGTAACGCAGAAAGCGTTCAGTGACAGTATATTGATAATTTGAAAACATCTGCAAACGTAAGATTTTCTTTTTTGCTGTCCCTATGCTAATAAAAATAGAATATCATTCCGTTTTACAGCTCATTTTTGATATAAAAATCCAAATAATTTCAATTTGGCTATTTATTCTTTCTATCATTCTAGGTTTGCATAGGAAAATACACCTGAGATGTATGCCTTCGCGGAAAAAGGAAATACAATTAGTTGTCAGTTGACGGTTGCCAGTGATTGACATTGGTCTTCAACAACTATCAACTGACAACTGACAACTGACAACTGTGAGCTCCTTTTCCGCGCTACATTTTTCACTTCTAAAACATTGCAAGTATGCAAACCAATGTTCTTGGTTACCCGCGTATTGGTAGCCACCGTGAACTGAAGAAAGCCTGCGAAGCCTATTGGGCAGGCAAAATGTCGCTCGAAAAATTACAGCTCACCGCCAGGCAGCTGCGCCGCCAGCACTGGGAAACCCTTCAGCAGGCAGGTATTGACCTGATTCCTTCCAATGACTTCTCGCTGTACGACCAGGTATTGGATATGTGCCTGATGACCGGCGCTATTCCTGCACGTTTTCAGGCGCTGAAAGACAAGCTGGCCAGCGCTGCAAGCCCCGAACTGTATTTCGCGATGGCCCGCGGTTACCAGAAGAACGGGCTGGATATTACCGCCATGGAAATGACCAAATGGTTTGATACCAACTATCACTACCTGGTGCCTGAATTTGACGGCAGCCAGCAGTTCAGGGTGTTGCATGATAAATGCACCGAGGAATTTAAAGAGGCCCTTTCACTGGGCATACATACCAAACCGGTGCTAGTAGGCCCTATGAGCTTCCTGCTGCTGGGCAAAATCAAGGAGGAGCGCCTGCGTCCCGGCGAGCTGCTTAACCAGCTGCTGCCTGTATACATACAACTGCTGAAAAACCTGCAGCAGGCAGGCGCCACCTGGGTACAGCTGGATGAGCCCTGCCTGGTGCTGGACCTTACGCCTGAACAACTGCGGCTTTACCAATATGCCTATACGAAGATCCATGCCGCCGTACCCGGCCTGCAGCTATTGCTGGCCACTTATTTCGGTAGCCTGCAGGAAAATGCCATGCTGACGCTGGAACTACCGGTGCAAGCCCTGCATATAGACCTGGTACGCGCGCCAGAGCAGCTGGACGCCATACTGGCTGCGCTGCCCCAACACCTGCAGCTGTCGCTTGGCGTGATCAATGGCCGTAACATCTGGAAGAATAATTATGAACAATCACTCCAGCTGGTACAAAAAGCTGTAGACGCCATTGGAGAAGAGCGTGTGCTGCTGGCTACCTCCTGTTCCCTGCTGCACTCCCCCTATGATCTTGCCCTGGAAACAGACGAGCAGGTACTGACACCACAGATCAAAAGCTGGATGGCCTTTGCCCGGCAGAAAGTACAGGAACTGACCGAACTAAAAGAGATCCTGGCCGGTAATAAGGCCTTACTGGACGCCAACCGTGCATGCCTGCACGAAAAAAGTACTGCGTCGATCGTGCACAAACCCGCTGTAAAAGCCAGGGTAAAAGCACTGACCGAAGCCGATGCCAGCCGCCTTCATCCATTTCCCATCCGCCAACAGGCGCAGGAAGCCCTGTTGCAGTTACCCTTGTTCCCCACCACTACGATCGGTTCCTTCCCACAGACAGAAGAGATCAGGAAACTGCGTGCCGATCTGAAAAAGGGTATCATCACCAATGGCCAGTATGATACCGCGATCCGCAAAGCCATTGCGGAAGCTGTGAAATGGCAGGAAGGCCTGGGCCTGGACGTATTGGTACATGGAGAGTTTGAGCGCAATGATATGGTGGAATATTTCGGTGAACAGCTGGAAGGTTTTGTGTTCACGCAGAATGGTTGGGTACAGAGCTATGGCTCCCGCTGTGTGAAGCCGCCGGTGATCTATGGCGATGTACAGCGCAGCCAGCCGATGACGGTAGACTGGAGCAGCTTTGCGCAATCGCTTACCCGCAAGCCCATGAAGGGCATGCTTACCGGGCCGGTAACCATCCTGCAATGGTCTTTTGTACGGGATGACCAGCCCCGTTCAGCTACTGCCCTGCAGATAGCGCTCGCTATCCGGGATGAGGTACAGGACCTGGAAAAGGCGGGGATTAAAGTAATACAGGTGGATGAGCCTGCGGTACGTGAAGGGCTGCCCCTGCGCAAAGCGCAATGGCAGGAGTATCTTGACTGGGCCGTGCGGGCTTTTCGTGTAGCCGTATGCTGTGTAAAAGACCAAACACAGATCCACACACATATGTGCTATGCAGAATTCAATGACATCATTGACAGCATTGCCGCTATGGATGCAGATGTGATTACCATCGAAACCTCCCGTTCGCAGATGGAGCTGCTGGAAGCGTTTGCTGCTTTCCGTTATCCCAATGAAACGGGACCCGGTGTATACGATATTCATTCACCGCGGGTACCCACTATTGATGAAATGACGGCTCTGCTGGAAAAAGCGGTGCAGCTGCTGCCAGCGCGCAACATCTGGGTGAACCCGGATTGCGGCCTTAAAACCCGCAAATGGCCGGAAACAGAACAGGCCCTGCGTAACATGGTGGCTGCTGCCCAACAGCTGCGGGCCACGGCCAAGACTACCGTATCCTGACCATATAGACAACCACAGGGGGAGATCATCTGATCATCTCCCTTTTTCTTAACTTCGTGAATCGTCAATGCTAAAAGCCAATTGCTGACAGCTAAAAGCTATTAACATGCCTTCTCACGAAACAGTACACTGCCCCCGTTGCAAAACCATATTTGAATGCCGTGTGGGCAATGTGCTGCAATGCCAGTGCCAGGCAGTATCGCTCTCGGAGGACGAACGGCAATATATAAACGAACGCTTCAGCGGCTGCCTTTGTGCAGATTGCCTGCAGCACATGAAATCAATTTACAGGCAGGATCAATTCAAGCAACGCCTGCAGCAGATATTCTCTTTATTTGGAAAGCGATAAGTATGATGAGCTACGAAAAGCAAATTGCGAGGTCCGTTACCCGCATCTATAAAGCCGTATTTCCCAATACCGTTAATCATTACGATACCATGTTTGGCGGCACCGCCATGCAGCTGATGGATGAAGTGGCTTTTATTACCGCTACCCGTTTCAGCCGTATGCGCGTGGTGACGGTATCCAGCGACCGTATAGATTTTAAGAAGCCTATTCCTCACGGTACTATCATAGAGCTTATTGGGGAAGTGACACAGGTAGGAACGACCAGTTTAAAAGTGAGGGTAACAGTATATGTGGAGCAGATGTATTCCAATCATCGCGAGAAAGCAATCGAGGGCACTTTTGCCTTTGTGGCTATTGATGATCAGAAGCGGCCAACAGCGATTGTATTGCCGCCGGAGGAGGGGGCGTGAATTAAAAATGAATAATTAATAATCCCAATACTTGTATCTTTCCTGACACTTGTATTGGGATTATTAATTATTCATTCTTCATTATTAATTATTTGATTTCCACCAGCTCGATGTCAAATACCAGCTCTTCGCCTGCCAGCGGATGGTTAGCGTCCAGCGTGATAAACTCGGTGCCAACGGCTGCCACCTTTACGGGGAATACCTGGCCCTGGGCATTGCTCATCTGCAGGTCCATACCCACTTCAGGGTTCAGATCAGCAGGGATATTCGCTTTGGGGAAGTCCATGATCAGCTCTTCGTTTTTGGGACCATATGCCTGATCCACAGGGATTTGCACCGTCTTTTTATCACCCACCTGCATGTCCAGTACGCCGTTATCGAAGCCTTTGATCACCATACCGGCGCCCACCTGGAACTCGAGCGGCTCTCTTCCTTCAGAGGAGTCGAAAGTGTTCCCGTTGGTCAAACGGCCGTGATAATGCACGCGCACTGTATCCCCGTTTTTAACTGTTTGCATAATAAAAATTGTTAATTGTTAACATTAGATGTCTACTGCAAAGTAAGGAAAAAAGATCAAGGCGCACAAACTCAGCAATCCGTATTTTTACGGCCATGTACCGGTTTATTCAATTGCTGAGCGTGTTTCTGCTCTCTTTACAACTTGCTTACGGACAAACGCCTGTGATCACAGGAGCGGCCAGGACCGAAACATATCTGCCTTTGTTAAAAAATAAAAGAGTGGCGCTGCTGGTGAATCAAACCGCCACTATTGGAACAACGCACCTGGTAGATTCCCTGCTAAAGCTGCACATAAAGATCCAAAAGATATTCAGCCCCGAGCATGGCTTCCGTGGTAATGCCGACGCCGGCGAAAAAATAGGCAACAGTGTGGATGAACGTACCGGGCTGCCTATTGTTTCTCTTTATGGCAAACATCGTAAAGCAGATGCCGCCGACCTCCACGATGTAGATATATTGATCTATGATATACAGGATGTAGGCACACGTTTCTACACCTACATCTCATCCCTGCAGGAGCTGATGGAGTCTGCCGCGGAGAACAACAAACCATTGATCGTACTGGACCGTCCGAATCCCAACGGGCATTATGTAGATGGGCCGGTGCTGGATACCGCGTTCCGTTCCTTTGTAGGCATGCAGCCTGTTCCGTTGGTGCATGGCATGACCGTAGGTGAATATGCCCGTATGCTGAATGGTGAAAAATGGCTGAGCAATGGCCTGCGCTGCGAATTAACCGTGATCCCATGTCTGCGATACAACCATCATACCTTTTATGAGCTGCCGGTAAGGCCTTCACCGAACCTGCCGAATATGGCTTCCATTTACCTGTATCCTTCCATCTGCCTGTTTGAAGGCACGGCGCTGAGCCTGGGCCGTGGAACAGATAAGCCTTTCCAGGTGTTTGGCAGCCCGCTTTTTCCGAAAGACCTTTATACATTCACGCCGCGTAGCATGCCTGGCGCCAAAGAGCCGCCCCTGAAAGACCAGCAGTGTTATGGCTATGACCTTTCCGGCGATGCCAAAAGCGTATTGCAGCAAACAGGAAACCACCTGCAGCTGAAATGGGTGATTCAGGCTTATCGGCTGTACCCGGAGAAAGATAAATTTTTTACGCCCTTCTTTAATAAACTGGCTGGCAACAGTACGCTGATGCAGCAGATAAAAGAGGGAAAAAGCGAGCAGGAAATAAGACAAAGCTGGGAACCAGCATTGAGCCGCTTTAAAACGCTCCGAAAAAAATATTTACTTTACCCCCTTTAAATTAATAATGAATAGTGAATAATTAATAATACCAGCAAGCAATAATAGCCGGAAAGTAATATCGTAGTCATACATTTGTGCTCTGTTATTTTATTTATTCGTTTAATTAATTATTAATTTTTAATCATTAATTATTAATTCTTTACCGATGCGTATTGTGTTCATGGGAACGCCCGATTTTGCAGTTGCTTCACTGGATATACTTGTACAGCATGGCTATGATGTTGTGGGCGTGATCACAGCTCCGGATAAGCCTGCAGGCCGGGGATTACAGCTGCAGGAAAGCGCCGTAAAGAAATATGCGGTGTCTAAAGGACTGAAAGTATTGCAGCCTGAAAAGCTCAAAAATCCTGAATTCCTGGAGGAGCTGCGGGCGCTGAAAGCAGACCTGCAGGTAGTGGTAGCATTCCGCATGCTGCCTGAAGTAGTGTGGGATATGCCGCCTTTAGGCACCATCAATGTACACGCATCGCTGCTGCCCGACTATCGCGGCGCAGCGCCTATTAACTGGGCTATTATCAATGGCGAAAAAATAAGCGGCGTGACCACCTTTAAGCTGCAGCATGCTATTGATACCGGTAATATTCTTTACAATGCGCAAGTGAATATACGCGAAGATGAAACGGCCGGCGAGCTGCATGACGACCTGATGCAAACAGGCGCGCAGGTATTGCTTAAGACAGTGAACGCGCTTGCTACGGGCACTGCCGAAGAGAAACCGCAACCGGAGCTGGATCCGGCACAGATCAAGCATGCACCCAAGATCTTCAAAGAGGATTGCCGCATCAACTGGGAACAGCCACTGGAGAAGATCTATAACCTGGTAAGAGGGCTTAGCCCCTATCCTACTGCATGGACCACACTGCAGGATAAACAGCTGAAGATCTTCAAAGCTGATAAAGAATATACAACGCCATCTGTAGCGCCCGGCCAGCCTCTGACTGATCAGAAGAGCTTCCTGAAGATAGCCGCCCCGGACGGCTACCTGGTATTGCAGGAAATACAACTGGAAGGCAAAAAGAAAATGGATGTAGAATCATTCCTGAGAGGATACAGGTTTGAATAATGCGCTTTATTTAAAAGCGCATTATCAAAGCCTTTTCCAGGATGCCATAACCGTATCCCAGTTTAATAGTATCTCCTTTTTTAAGCGGAACAACACCGTGATTGATCTGTAAAGCATCTCCTGCTATAGGTAAGCTGCCAGTAAAGGCAAGGCTGTTACTGCCTTCTTCCATTAACATTACCGTACCTACGGCATCGCCATTCACATATACAGTAAGCGGCAAACTGTCTTTCGCTGCGGCATTGTAGTTCACAGGCGCCTGCCAGCGTATGAGCAGGGAACCTTTTTGCCGTTCCGCCTGCAAGGGCTGGTTGTCAAACCAGTTCAGCATGGCCAGGCTCACGTTCCAGGCAGTATTATGGTTTACCCATCCTTCCAGGTGACGATAGCTGCCTGAAGGGTTAAAGGGATACATTTCCGTTCCCGGCACACAATTCAACGCACCTCTTGCCAGTTCCAGCCTTGCGCATATATCATTGGGAAAGCCTTTAGGGAAAGCCTGTTCCACTTCGGGGAAGCCTTTCTCGGGATGATGCGCCGCATGCGCATTGAGGGGATTACGCCCATAGAGGTTATCAAAGTGTGCAAAGGCGATTTGTAAGAGCCGCTGCTTCACGGCGGTATCCGTCACTACAGCGGCGGCCTGTAAGGCAGATGCAGGGAAGCCGGCTACATTGCCTACTTCATTATAACCGGGCACTGTCCAGTTGCTGTCAAGATCATAGCGCCTGAAATCCCACATGTTATCAGAACGTTTGATCACCACATCCGCCCATTCGTTGATCTTCTGCTGTAAGCCACGTGGTGCATTATCACGATAATGCAGCCAGTAGAAGGAAAGGCCTGTCATCAGTACATGTTCGCTCATGCGCTGGCCTTTTGTTGTGAGCGGATCCTGCAGGTTCAGGGAATCAATGATCCAGCCTGCCTGTTGTTTAGCTGCCTGCATGTATGCATCAGGATGAGGGAGGCCTTCACGTTTGCATACTTCGTAGAGCAGCAGGTTAGGCAATACAGAAAAGCCGGGCGCGTAACGTCCTTTGGAGTTGCCTATCTCGCGGCGTATATCCAGCAGTCCGGCTTCTTTCCAATGAGATAAGGTGAACTCCAGGGCCTGTTTATATAAGCTTTCCGGGAACCATTTTTTCAGGTAAGGATAAGCATACAGGAAGTAGGCAAACTGCGATAGGGTTTGCGGATGCAGCTCCGGTGCCTTCTTTACATCACTGGGATCGGCTGTCTTCGGGTTCAGCAGGTAGTATCCCAGGCCCCAGTGAATGTTCCACATCACATCAGGTATATTCGTTCCAGTTAAGGGCGGTATCTCATTGAAGTAACGGCGTGCGGTAGCCAGCGCAGCCTCATCATTAGGCGCCTTTACCAGGTGGAAGGCGGTGTCCAGCACTTTACGCTTCATAGCGGCATAATCAATAGTAGCCGGCATCTCCTCGTACTTCAGGGGATTGGAAAGGTACATGAGTACCAGGGAAGGGATCTCGTAAGAGTAGAAAGTACCATCGCGCCAGGGACATCCACCATAGGCAGAAGGATGCGTGGCTACGATGCTGCGCGCATCGTTCATAAATTCAACAGAAGGCCGCAATGCCGCTTTTTCTATGGCAAAGGGCCCTATTTCAAATGGGTAGGATGTTGCACCCGGCAGTTTACTATCAGCCACATGGATCTCATAAGTGCCCCCCTTAGCCGGACGAAATGCGGTGAAATCACCGGTACCATGATCGGCTACGCCTTCAAACAACTTCTTAGTACCGTCCTTCTCCGTGATCCAGAAGCGCAGCTGCTCATTGGCGGCAGTAGGTACGGTAAAGCGCTTGGGCGCATTGATATTGTAAGCAGACTGGTTCACGCATACCCAATGCTGGCGGGCAACATATTGTGTATCTATCCGCGCATAGTCGATGGCCAGCACCCGCAGTCCGTAAGCAGGAATAGTGATCTCCTGTGTATTACCGGAGGGCAGGTCATATCCCTGCTGCTTTCCCGATTCATCCTTTATAACGCTCCTGGTAACGCGTACCTGTTCCCCGGGCATCACTTTATGGGTATTCAGGCGCACTACTGTCTGCCGGGATTCGTCATCATCATTCAGTAAGACTACATATAACTGCTTTGTAAAATCATCGGCAATGCTGATATAGTCCACCTGCGGATCGCTCACCTGCAGCATGCTGTCGGGCATATACAGTTTTGCCATACGTCCGAAAATTTTGCCGGATGCAAAGCCGTAACATTGGTGCGGGCCTACCTTAGGTGTGATGAAGCCACGGGGGAAAGTGATATTACCTTTGCTGCGCAGCTCTGCTTCTGAGAGCAGGTAATCAGTGATCCAGCCTATCTGCCACCAGGCATGATGCGGGTAAGGACCTGCACCAGCGTTCATGGTGTTCCAGTAGTAAGAGGCTACACCGGTGGGCTGGTGAACAAAAGCATCGCGGCCCCATGCGGCTGCCCGGGCCATATCGAGGAACAGGGAATCCTGTGTGAGCTTAAAAAGACGTACAAACATGCCTGCATGGCTGGCCAGTAAGATAGGCCCCTGCCCGGTAGCAGAGCCTATGCTGCCGCCGTGCTCAAAGCTGAGGCCTACCTGGCTGATCTCCCAGTCCTGCCTGGTTTCGCCCTTCACTGTTTTTTGCTTACGTGAAGGGATCGGGTGTGTATAAACGGAGGCCGTATAAATACGGGCGGTGGTAATAGCTGCTTCCCGGTATTTCTGTTGTCCGGTTAAATCATGCAGATCCAGCAATGCCTGTACGCTTTGCCCGGTGGCGAAATCAGCTACGAACCTTGCATCACCGCATACACCGAGGAAATATCCTCTTGCAGTAGCGGCTTTTATGAACCAGTCGGCGCCTTTCCGTGCTGCTTCCAGGTATTTCTTATCACCGAGTATGCGATAAGCTACTACCAGTCCGTAAAAGGTAGGACGCAGGTCTTCCAAATCCTCAAACAGGGTCTTTGAACTGTTATGGTCATAAGCTACTTCCCAGTGGCCATCTGCATGTTGCCATTCCATCAGCTTATCGGCGCCCATGCGCAGGCGTTCACGCAAAGGTTGGTTACCCGGCTCAAACAGCAGCACGTTGCCCATATCTGCCAGGGCGTAATAGGTGAGCGCGATCGGCTCTACATAAGGGCCCCACTCTTCTGTGAAACGGCGTCCTTTCCGAAGATAATACTGCCCGGTAACAGCGCCCTGGAAAAAGCCGGGCTCCTCCTGTTGCTGCGCCAGTTTAAAATTAAGCACATAGGGCAGGCGGCGGCGTTCCAGTAAAGTATCGCCGGTAATGCTGGCCAGCATCCACATGGCGCCGTAATCGGAATTCTTCATCGCATCTTTATCTGATCCTACTACGCCGCCCAGGTAATCCTGCGCACCCATTTCGAGACCCTTATAAGAGAAGGTGCGCCAGCGGGAAGTACTATCGGCCTTTACATAATGCAGCATCTCCATCACACGGTCTGTTAAGGACTGCTGCGTTTGTTTCAGCGCCAGGAAATCCTTGAAACGGTAGACATCATAGATCGCATGTTTGTATACGCTATACCAATCGGCTGCCTGCAGCGAATACCGGAAGCTGAAAGTGCGCTCCTCTCCTTCCTTCATATAGGAATCCTGTTGGCCCAATACCGGGTGATAGGCCGTAGGCGTTAGTTCGCCTTTCCTGTTCATTAGGGAGAGGCCCAGCTGCCAGTCGGAATGTGTGTTATGATCCTGTTCCCAGGGATCGCGGCCTGTACCAGGTGCAGGTATTACCGCGAGGGTAAGGCCGTTGCGGCTGCGCAGCAGGGGACAGAGCGTACTGGCGGTACGCTCTCTTACGATGATGGGCCGGTTGGGAATGCCCTGGCCGTAAGCGTAGCTATTCACCAAATCTGTTGCCAGCTTCTTTCCCTGGAAATAGCCGGGGATCATGCCCCAATCCAGGTCCTGTTCCGGCAACACTGCCAGCGAGGGACTAGCTATCGCATAATAGCCTGGTTTCTTTGCTTTCAGTGTAAGCGTTACGGTGATATCCTGCGGATAGGCGGGATCGAGCTGCCAGTTGGCACTGAGCTGCAGGGTGTCTGATGCGTAAGTGAACGCTATACCGGATGCGTTGAGCTGTTTGGCTGCAGCGGGATAAAAATGAATGGCCTTGCCTGCGGTGTTCATAGCCACCGGCGCCAGGTTCTCACTCCATCTTTTGATGAGGTATTTGTAAATAGGTTCCGGAAAGCTGGCAGCACGTTGATCTACCTGTTGCCGTAAAGCAGCGGTATCAGGTTTATTGGCGCTGTACAGTACAGTATATTCACCCGAAGGTTGTGGTAATGTTGTTTGCTTAGCACCTGCCTTTACCAGCTGGTAGCCTTTATGGCCTTTCTTCCATTCCAGTTCCAGCTGATCATTATGCAAGGTCAGCTTTTGCTGTGCGTTGCTATGAGCAGCTGCCAATACGCAAGCGCAAAAGACCTGGTAGAGATATTTACAATTCATTGTGAGCATGATCTTTATTTCCAGTCAGGATTCTGTTCGAGTTTCTGATTAGCGTTTATTTCACTCAGCGGTATGGGAAAATAGCGATGTTTTGGCTGCGGGCTGCGGGTTGGAAATACATCATTCACAGCTTTAGGTATTACCTGCATAAAGGTGTTGGTACGGGTCAGATCATACCAGCGGTCGGCTTCTGCAAACAGTTCCCAGCTGCGTTCCTGCAGTACGGCGCTGATAAAAGCATCCTTACTGAGGCCTGCCAGTGCGGGTAAGCCAGCCCTTGCACGTACCGTGTTAATATAGCCATATGCCTGGGCATCCGGCCCGGCGAGGCGGGCGGCTGCCTCTGCTGCTACCAGATACACATCGGCCAGGCGCATCAGTGGAATGTTTACGGCATGCGCACCAACAATAGAATTCGGATCCATGTATTTCTTCACCAGCACTCCTTTTTTTGTAACAGGCGTAATGTTAGCCTGGTTCACCACTTTCCCCTGACGATCTACATAAAACGTATCCAGGAGCTGACGGCGCTTGTCTGCCGGGTCAAAGGAATCAAAAAAAGCCTGGTAAGCGAAGATAGAACCAAATGAAGATTTACCATAGGCAGGGCCATTACTGTTGGGCGGACCATATAATGCCATGATCTGCGAAGCGCGGGAAGGCAGTGAGGATTCTGCTTCGAAAGCCCACATGTTTTCCTGGCGGGCTACATCTTCTTTAGCCACATTGAATACGTCCAGCACATCAGGCATCAGCTGGTATTTACCGCTGCTCAACACTTCATTCGCCTTTTGCAGGGAAGTGGCCCAGTCTTCATTATACAAGGCGGCCTTTGCATACAAGGCCTGCGCCACCTGTTTAGAAGGACGGCCTTTAGGCCAGGAAGCACTATAGTCTGGCAACCCGGCAATGGCGCTGTCCAGGTCTTTATAGATCTGCTGATATACGCCTTTGCGTTCTGTCTTGGGCTCATAAGCGTCTTCCAGCACTTTGCTGGGGTGAGTACGCACTACGATGTCCCTGAAGTTCTTTGCCAGCATCCAGTGAAACCAGGCGCGCATGTATTGTGCTTCGCCGATGATCTGCTTTTTGCGCTCCGCATCCATCTTAGTGCCCGGTATTTTTTCCAGCACCCAGTTAGCTGCTTCAATGCCTTTGTAGCAGTTATTCCAGAGATCAACCGGCGATTCCATGGTGCGGTTGTAGCTTCTGACAGCGGTATAGTCCTGGTCATAACTGAAAAGGGTATACGTATCTCTGCCTACCACGGGGCGCGGATATACCTGGTCTGCACTGAGGTCAGCGATCAGCAGCGGAGACGGGCCATTGTACATATCTGCCATTGCCGTATAAACAGCGGCCAATGCGGCTTCTGCATCCTGCTGCGTTTTATAGAAGGTTTCAGTATAGATATTAGAATAAGGCGTTTCATCCAGTTTGCAGGATAACAGCGATGTTGCCAGCAGGCAGGTGATAGCTGCAAACTTTACAATGATTTTGACTGCCATGGATCAATATTTTAAGTTTAGTTATATGCTTAGAAAGATACCTGCAGGCCCAGCAGGAAGGACCTTGCAATAGGATACACCAGGTTGTCTACCCCCAATACCGTATTGGAATTACCGAAGGAATTCACTTCCGGGTCGAAGCCGCTGTAATTGGAGACCGTGAAAAGGTTGTTGGCGCTACCATATACGCGGATAGAAGAGATCCATTTCATGGCAGGGAATGTATAACCCAGTGTAATGTTCTTGCAGCGCAGGTAAGAGCCATCTTCCATGAAACGGTCTGTTAACGGTAAGCGACCACCCTGAAAACCGCTCACATACTCATTGCCGGGATTATCGGGCGACCAGCGGTTCACTAGTCCTTTGTACACATTGCGCGAGCCTAAGGGATTCTCGAAAGTATACCTGATCAGGTTGTACACCTTATTGCCCTGGGAGCCTGAGAAGAAAGCGCTGAAATCAAAACGTTTGTAGCTCAAATTGGTAGAAAAGCCGTAGATGAAAGAGGGATTAGCGTTGCCGATGATCTTCTGATCGTCGGCAGTGATGGCGCCATCTTTATTAAGGTCTTTTACCCTGATACCACCGGTGCGGCTGCCGCCTGGCTCGATGGCTTCACCGGTCTGATAAATACCGTCAAAGATGTAGGTTTTGAAGAGGCCCAGCGGTTCTCCCACTTTCAGTACGCTAAAGTTATTGACCACGTATTCATTGGTGCTGCTGTTCAGGTGTAAGAGCTTGTTCCGGTTTACAGTGATATTGCCTGCTACATTCCATTTCAGCGGGCCATCCAGGATAGCTGCATCTACTGCTACTTCCAGGCCTTTGTTCTCCAGGTTGGCAAAGTTGCCGGTGATTGAACTGTAGCCGGATGAATTGGGCAGGGCCATTACAAACAAGAGATCGTTGGTCTTCTTGTTGTACAGGTCTGCGGTGATATTCAGACGATCGTTCCAGAGGCTGAGGTCAATACCGAGATCTGCCTGACGGGAGCGTTCCCATTTAAGATCCGGATTGGGTATGCCTGTGGGGCTGATGCCATTCATTGGCGAGTGATTAAAATAGTAGTTGCTGGTACTGCCAACAGTGGCGAGCGACTGGTAAGGACCGATAGCGCCTGCATTACCTGTTATGCCATAGCTGAAACGTAATTTCAGGTTGCTGATGGCCTGGATGCTTTTAAGGAAAGGTTCTTCTGATACCCTCCATGCAACAGCAGCTGCAGGAAAGAAGCCATACTTATTATTGGCGCCGAACTTGCTGGCGCCGTCTACGCGGGCGATCAGGTCTAACAGGTACTTATCCCTGAAAGCATAGTTGATCCTTCCCATATAGGAATCCAGCCTGTCTTTACTGCGGGTGCTGGATACGGTTTTATCTACTGCCAGCTGCAGGGCTTCATTCGCAGTAGCATCGTTGGGGAAGTTGGATGCATTGATGGTATTGCTGTTGCTGTTATTGCTTTGTGTGGCAAACACGCCGGTGAATTTCAGCGAGTGCTGATCAAAACGCGTTTGATAAGTAAGCACACTTTCATGCAGCAACACCACGTTATTGGAGTTCTCCTTCCGGGCTGTTCCACCGCCAGACACCAGGTCTCCGGTATTCATGATGGAACGCGGAGAATAATAATCTCCCAACCCGGAAGAGATGATCGGGTTAAAATTAGCCCGGTAGGTCAAGCCTTTCAGCGGTGTGAACTCTGCATAAATATTGGCAAATGTTCTGCTGGTCTTATCGCGGTTCAGGATCTGCGCCAATCCGAGCGGATTCACCACTTCGCGGTAACGCCCGTTGAACTGATCTCCGAAGGGCAGGATACTGCCATCCTCTTTATAAGGCTGCATGGTAGGCGGTGCGCCTAAGGCGGCCCCCAGTATGCTGCCGGTAACGGCGCCTGCATCTATATTGGTGGAGCCGGTAGGCACTGCGTTATTGATCACGTAGCTGGTATACAGGCTGGTCCCTATCTTCAGCAGGTCGTTCACGCGGTGATCGAAATTCAGGCGGAAAGAATAGCGTTTAAAGTTGGAGCTGATCATCACTCCCTGCTGGTTAAAATAGTTACCAGACAACGCGAACTGTGTTTTCTCACTGCCGCCTGATACGGAGATCTGGTGGCTTTGAATAGGCGCATCGCGGAAGATCAGGTCCTGCCAGTCGACGCCTTCGCCCAGGGAGGCAGGGTTCTCATAAATGTTGGTATGATAGACCTCGTTTTCCAGCTGTGCAAATTCGGCAGCGTTCATCATCTTCATCTTTTTAGTGACCTGCTGCACGCCGTAGTAGGCATCATAGCTCACACGTGTTTTACCGGATTTACCGCGGCGGGTGGTGATCAACACTACGCCGTTAGCGCCCCGCGCACCATAAATAGCGGTGGAGGAGGCATCCTTCAATACTTCTACGGATTCGATATCATTGGGATTGACAATTGAAAGACTGCTGATATCATTGATACCACCGGAGTTGGACAGCTGTACACCATCTACCACGTACAAGGGCTCGGAGCTGCCGTTGATAGAGTTGTTACCACGGATGCGCATACTTACACTACCACCGGGAGCAGCGGAGTTCTGCGTAACCTGTACGCCGGCCACACGGCCCTGCAAGCCCTGTACAACGTTGGCCACCGGCGTTTGCTTCAATTCTGCCGACTTTACAGAAGCAATAGCGCCAGCTATATTACTTTTCTGCTGCGTGCCGTAACCCACCACCACTACTTCGCCTAATGCCTTGGGATCGGGCGACAATGTAACATTGATCTCGCGCTGCCCGTTCACCGGTATTTCCTGCACCAGGTAACCGGTGAAAGAAAACACCAGTACCGGTGACGCCTGTTTTACGGCAAGGCTGAACCAGCCGTTGGCATCGGTGACCGTACCAGCGTTGGCATTTTTCAGCCTTACGGTAACGCCGGCCAGTGGCTCTCCTTTTTCGGAAGACACCACCTTCCCTTTCACCACCGCTTCCTGCGCAGCAAGCGACAGCGGGATAAATAGTATGGCAAACAGTATCCATACTTGCATGAACAGATCTGATAGATGTTTTTTCATAACCGTGGTATTAAATAAAGACAGAACAGCACCCGGTTCAGGAGCACTGTATTTCAAAAATGGCTGCCGGTACATGATCGGCAGGATGCGCCATTTCAATGCGCAGTGCGGATGTGCTGATGGGCTTGTCCCATACAATGTGATTGATAGTTTGATAATTGTCCCGTTGCTCGTGAATTAATGCCCCCCTTTCATCATAAATGCGGTAGTGCCTTACGCAAAAAGGTATTACATCTTCCGGATGCCCCATGAGAGAGGACTCCAGCGGATGATCAAAATCCGTATCGAAATGAAGCGTGAGTGTATGCAAGTCTTTGGGCGTATCCCATTGCAGCTGCAGGAAAGGCTGCGCATCCAACGGATCTGCTACCCATGCATTAGCGCCCAGGTAAGGGCGTGTGAAGCCGTTGGTAAGGTGTACGGCATCATAAGGCGCCAATGCCGGTGTTACGGTCATGGCTATATTATGCCCTTCCGGTCTTCTGCGCGGGCACCAGAATTCGAAGCTGTCGACTCCTGAATTTTCAGGCGCCAGCTGTTTGCCATCGTTAGACACGGCTTTATTCTTACCATTAAAAACAGATACGATACCGCTGTAGCGCCATTGGCTGCCCTGCAGGGCTAGTGCAGGATTGGCGTCAAAGATCAGGAAGCCATATTGCGTGCCGGGAATGGGCGCTGTAAAAGCAAGGGTCACCCACTGTTCCCCGGCCTGCACGGGTATTTCCAGCGTTTCTAATGTAATCTCAGGTGTGTAATTGGAGGGCTTCTCCCCTATCTTCAATGCAGCGCGCAACACAGTAGCTGTTGCTGCTTTTACTTTTACTTTAAACTGGTAGCGTTCATTTTTACTGAAGGGCAGCAGTTGTCCGGCGCCTTCTTCCAGGGCCATCCAGGGACCATTAAAAGGTATTTCTGCTAAAGCGAAAGTAGAAGATGCAGTGATATCGACAGTATTCATCGGATCCTTATCATCCCTGCTGATGGCGATACCCGGAATGCTCTGGCCCATACGGTTCAGGTGCTGTTGCAGGCGGCGGAGGCAGGGCTTTTCCGTGAGCTGCTGCGGCATCAATCCATGCTGTATACATAACGCTGCGGCAGCGCCTACTACCTGTGCTCCCAGGCCGCAGGTAGCCATTACGCGTGATGATCCGAAGGCTACATGGCTAACGCTGATGATACGACCTGCAAAGAAAAGGTTGTCAATATCCCTGCTGATATAAGAGCGGTAAGGGATCTGGTAAACGCCTTTGGTGTGCCACTGGTTGCAACCGGGCAGTTCACTGTACACACCATCTGCAGGATGCAGATCAAGGGCCCAGCCGCCAAATGCTACCGCGTCGTCAAAGGAGCGTTGCTGGATAACATCCTGCTGGTTCAGCATGTAATAGCCTTCAAAGCGCCTGCTTTCCCGCTTGCCGGGAATAGCGCCCACCCATTCCAGCGTAAGGTTGTCTACATCTTTGAAATTGCCGGAGTTCTTGATATAATCCCACACGCCGTATACAATGCGCCAGAGCTCCCATTTGATCTGTTCTGTATCATGGACGGTGTCTGCACGTCCGCCATATTCTATCCACCATAAGCGGCAACCGTTGAGGCCCGGGCTTAGCTGTTTGTAACGCGGAATCTGTTTGATGTCTTTCAACGCATAATCCGGCGCTACGTATTTAACCGGCTGCGGGGCCTCTTTGCTGTAGAAATAGAGCGAATGGCCCAGCAGCTCACCATAGTTGGTATCCGGCGCCAGCGATTCACCGAATTCGTCCCTGCTTTCAGCGCCCATTCTGAAGGCGGCGCCTGCCAGGAAGCTTACAATACCATCCCCGGAGGCATCGCAAAACAGGGGTGCTTTTAACTCATATGCTGTGGAGTTCTGGCTGCAGAAGGCGCGCAAATGATCTATGCGCCGTTCTGATGATTTATGCACCTCGTATACTACAGCATTCAGCAGCAGGGTGATGTTTGGTTCCTTTGTTACTTTCTCCAGTAAGATAGTATCCAGTATCAGGGGGTTGCCTTCTTTGTTACGATACAGGTTCTCGATCAGGATCTCATCGATCACGCCGCCTTCTCTTGACCAGCGGTTGTTATTTCCCAGGTGGGAAGTAGCGCCCAGGATCCATAACCGTACTTCGCTGGAAGCATTGCCTCCCAGCACGGGCCTGTCCTGTACGAGCACTACGCGTATACCGCTTCTGGCAGCTGTAATGGCGGCACAAACACCGGATATACCTCCACCGGTAATGATGAGATCTGCCTGCAGGTTGATCAGGCGGTTACTTCTCGTCTGGGCAGTACGCTCCTCTCTGATTATCATAAATAATCCTGTTTATATTGATAAAATAAAACTCAGTAAATACAAGCAGGATTAACCTGCGTTGGTGACAACAGGCGGCGATGGAGTTTTGCCAGCTGTTTGCGCTATTAATCGCCGCTTCAAACGATTGGCTGCCTGCAGCGGAATCAAGGCGGCAAATAATATGGCGGTGGCAATACCGGCTACCAATGCATTACCGCTAGCGGCAATCATACCCAGTACGTAGAGCAGTAATGCGGTAAAGCCTAATGCAAAGGCGATCACGCGTAAGCCGAAAAGGTTTTGACGATGGATAGCTGCCATCTCTGCCACATCTTCTGCAGCACGTTGCTGTTGTTGCCTGCGGTATGCCTGGTACTGCAGGTAATCCTGGGATGCTGCTTTGCGGGATGCGATGATGAACTCATATACGGCCAGCATGATCAGTGGCAGCGCTACGCCCAATACCATCTCTGCTGCCCGGCTTAAGCGCAAGTTCATTAACCAGGGCGTGATGAATTTAAAACAGAGGTTCATCAGCAGACAGGCGGCAGTAATGATGTATGCCGCCTTTCCGCTAAGGCGTTTGAAGAACAAGGCCCACACGGGTGGCAGCAGCAGCGGCCCACCGGTAATGGCGGCAATGGTCAGTACTACTTCTATCATTCCTCCTGCAGCGGGCACCAATAGTGCGATGCCGATCATGCCAGCGCCGAGCATGAAAGAAGACAGGCGGGCCATGCGGATCAGCTGTTGCTGACTGGCTGCGGGATTGATCCATCCCTTATAAATATCGTTGGTGAACACGGCAGCGGTTACATTCAAGGTAGTATTAGCGGTGGCAGAGGTAGAGAAATACATGCCGGTAAGCATGAGGCCCATTAAGCCAGAGGGCAGTACCAGCCTGCACACCTGCAGGTAGGCATTCTCTGCATCCAATCCCTGCAGCGAAGGGTTAATGCTCTTATAAATCATGGGTGGCAGCATCCATATAACAGGGCTGATGATATACAGCGCCGCAAACAGAAAGGCCACTTTTTTTGCGGACCTGGGCGAATCCACGCTGGTATAACGCTGTACAAAGGTCCAGTTGCCACCGATATAGCAGATGTGATATAAAGTGAAGGCAAGCATGAAACCAATGGTGTATTCTCCGTTCAAAGCCTGGAAGAAATCAGGAGGCACTTTTGCAGTGAAGGATTGCCAGCCGCCGGCCGCATTTAAAGAGAGGGGCAGCACGATCAATACAGCCGCCGTCAGGATCACAAACTGGAGGATATCTGTTACCATTACTGCCCACAAGCCTCCTATTGCGGTATAAGCAATCATCATCACACCCAGCACCAGGGTACAGGCTTCCAGCGGAAAGCCGAGGGAAACGCTTACCAGTTTGGCAACGGGGTATAATACAGCGCCTTTATTGACCAGCGACACCAGCATAAAAATGAAGATATAGAACTGCTGAACAGGCACTCCCAAACGCTCTTTGATGAAGGCGGCAGCTGTTAAGGCGCCGGTACGTTTCCATCGTGGGGCGAGGAACAGGGCTGTTACCAGGCCGCCGAGGCACATGGTCCATTGGATGGTTACAGACACCCACCCATATTTATAAGCAATAGAGCCCCAGGCTACGAAAGTACCGGCAGAGAAAAAGCTCATGAACAATGACAAGCCGCCGATGAACCAGGGTACTGCTTCTCCTCCTGCAAAAAAAGATTTCATATTTCTGCCGGTGCGGGCGAACAGGATCCCGATGAAGAGCACAAATAATGAGAAGATAAAAATAACCCCCGTATCGATGGCAGTAGTCATACGAACAATTGAAACTGATTATGGGAAATTTCCCAATAGATACCCCGTTTAAGAAAACGGCATGCGGGCATACCGTGGAATTTAAATTATTAGATCTGGCTGTTACATAGAAAGCGCTACAGCATTACATCAAAGCGCTATCGAACTTTCTTCCTGCATCAAATTTTGTTAAACAAAACCGATTAAACAAATAAGCGGGCATCTTTTTTTCGTGGGAACGTTCCCATTTTATTGGGAATGTTCCCAATTTATTACATTTGCGTGCAAGGGGTTAAAATCCACGTTATGAAATCGAAGTATATCTCCATCATTGATATTGCCAGGCAGTTAAATATATCCAAATCAACGGTATCACGGGCGCTGACAGGGCATCCGAATGTAAATGCGGAAACACGCACTGCCGTGCTGGAACTGGCCCAGAAACTGGATTACCAGCGTAACCCGCTGGCACTAGGGCTCGCGCAAAACAGCACCAACATTATCGGGATCATGGTGCCCGAGTTTATGTCTACCTATTTCCCTTCCGTAATCATCGGCGCACAGGAAGTATTGCATGCCGCCGGGTATAATTCCATCATCTGCCATAACAATGAATCGTATAATGCAGAGGTGCTCAACACCAAACTGCTATTGTCGTATCATGTAGACGGCATTATTGTTTCGCATACCAAAGAGACCCGGAACTTTGATCATTTCCAGATGATACAGCGCAGGGGCATTCCGCTGGTGTTTTTTAACCGTACCAGCGACGATCTGAATGTACCGCATGTAGTAGTAGATGATTATGAAGCGGCCTTTCATGCCGTAGAGCACCTGATAAAGATCGGGCGCAGAAGGATTGCCCACCTGGCCGGACCAGATTCACTGATCAATACGCGGCTGCGGCAGCAGGGCTACCTGGATGCATTAAAGAAGCATAAGATCCCTGTAGACCCGGAGCTGATCATCAGCTACGACCTTACACTGGAGAAGGTAAGGATCTACATCAAACATTTCCTGGATCTTCCGGAGCCGCCGGATGCGCTGTTCACCATCAACGATCCCACTGCCATTGCTGCGATGGAAGTGATCAAACAAAAGGGATTGTCTATCCCGAAAGATATTGCGGTAGTAGGTTTCAGTAACGATCTTTCGGCGCAGCTGGTATCACCGGGGCTTACCACTGTGGCGCAACCTACTTTCGACCTGGGGCGGGAAGCTGCCCGGCTGCTGTTGCAGGATATAAACGCCGTGGTGAAGAATGATTATACGATCAAAAAAGCGCCGGCCGTATTGCTCAAAACAAAACTGATCATCCGGGAATCTACCGTTCCGTCTACCCAACAGGCCAGGCGCAAAACGCAGGGCTCCAGGCGTTGAAAACAGGAACGCTTAACAAGTAATGCAGTCAGCATTCCCTGTTAAGCGTTCTCTTATATTAAGTGTTAATTCGCTAGTTTTCGTAGCTCAGCTCACAGTAAAACTTCGTCTCATTAGTACCCAGTGCCTCGATGGCAGAATCACTCAGCTTGATAATAAGACCGGCGTTCTGTTTCATCTGTGGAATGGCTTCCAGCACCTTGGCGTAGATAGATTTACCATTCAGCGGATTGGTTACTTTGATGATCGTGCCGCGGGAAGCAGTGTTATGCAGCGCATAATACTTACCTGCACCGGCATTGCTCTTGAACCAGGAACCAGGGCCTTTCTCGGTGGTCACCTTCTTGCCTGCGGTTTGCTGTTCGTAGATCGACTCAAAGCTGGCGCCGGAAGATGAAGCCGATGCCGGCGGGTTAGCTGCCGGAGGAGGCGCCTGTTCTTTCTTGGGTGTTGCAGGCGGAGGCGTTTCCTTCTTCACTGTTTCCTTTGCTGGCTCGGTATTGGTTTGCACAGGCGGCGCCGGTGTGATCACGGGGGGCGCAGGTGTTACGGATGCAGGAGGAGGCGCCTGCTCTTTCTTCACTACTGTAGTGGTTTCAGTGGCAGGCGGCGGCGTGGCCGGAGCAGGGTGTGAAACGGGAGGCGCTGCAGCTGCGCCGTTAGCGCCGCCTTTCAGGTAGCCCACTATCAGGTAGCCATCTTTCTTTACACCATCACCCGTGAAATTATTCCAGTGGCGGATATTATCCAGCGGCACCTTATTGTAGTTAACACTGATACGGTACAATGTTTCTTTTTCTGATACCTTATGATATACCGGGTGCCCGCCGGCGTCGCCGCCCTGGAGGAAATTGCTCTGTGTCAGGGGGATCTTCACGCTCTGGCCCAATTGCAATCCGCCTTCAAAAGAAAGGTTATTCTGTGCTGCGATTTCTTTGGGAGGAACACTGTAAGCACGGGACAGGCTATAAAAAGTCTCACCCTTTTTCACTGTGTGCGTTACGTACAGATCAGGCGCTGTACCCTGTATTTCCAGGGTGTCCTGTGCCTGCACGCGCGCCGCCCCCAAGATAATTGCCCCTATTATCAAAATTGATCTTACCATACTAACTCATTTTATATGCTAACGCATTTTCAGGCAACGAATATATGCGTTAAAATTGAAAAATTCTGGAATATCCCTTGTGTGAAAACCTTAGATCTCTTTTAAAATACGGAGCTCTTTAGGATAATAATTATTGATGCGGTTCGGTAATATTTTCGCCCATCCGAGCGGCATATTTTCATATTCCATCAACGCCCAGCCTTTTGTGCTGAGCTGCAGTGCCGGGTCTTCCTTGCGGAGGTACTGCAAGGCCTGATCTTTTGTGAGCGCTACTTTCTGCACCTGCGGCGCCAGCAGCCTGCTCATGGCCAGCTGGTGATCAGGCACTAATTCCTTCGCCGCCAGCTGCCCTGCCTTCACGCCTGCTTTGCGCAAATATAGTTGTTGTTGCAATACCGCCACTGCAGGAGTGACGGCTTCCGGCAACAGGAGCACATCTCCCTGGTGCTCCATGCAGAACAGCTGATCCACATTGCTGATCCAGGGCTGTAATTTTTCACGGTCTTTTTTGGCGAGTGCGGGCAGCGTATCTTTCTGTTTCCTGGGCTGCCAGTTATCCCCATTCCTTTTACGGAAGCAGGCTATAAAGAACCCTTCGCCTTTTATTTTATCGGGATAGAAGCGGTAGCCTTCACTCTTTCGTTTGTCCGATACAGTGGTAATAATGTTCCAGGAGGCTGGTACTGTAAGCGGTATATTATCAGCGTCCAGTTCGGCTGAAAGCCAGTCCAGGATAGCTTCATCTTCTTCCCTGGAATAAGAGCAGGTAGAGTAGATGAGGATACCATTCTCTTTCAAAGCAGGCCAGGCATCTGCCAGAATACGCTGCTGGCGCTGGGCGCAGAGAGTCACATTCTCGAGCGACCATTCCGCCACTGCTTCCGGATCGCGTCGGAAGAGCCCTGAACCCGAGCAGGGCGCATCTACCACCATTACATCAAAAAAGCCGGACAGGCGCGCCATATCCCTGGGATCGTTGTTGGTCACTACTACATTAACGGCGCCCCAGCGGCTGATATTGTCGGCCAGCAGTCCTGCTCTTGCGCGGATCACTTCATTAGATACCAGTAAGCTATCCGGGCTGATAATAGCCTGCAGTAAAGTGCTTTTACCGCCAGGCGCGGCGCAGAGGTCCAGCACTTTCAAAGGCTGCTCCAGGTCGCAGGTCTGGCGCATGGCAAATTCCACGAACATGGAAGAAGCTTCCTGTACGTAATAAGCGCCAGCGTGAAAAAAGGGATCGAAGGTAAAAGAAGGGCGCTGCGGCAGGTAAAACCCGTATTGCGACCAGGGTACGGGGCTGAGCGGCGCAGGGCTTAAGGACTGCAGCACTTTTTCCTGCAGGGCCGGATCCTGCAGCTTGGCCGGGTTGACACGCAGGGAGGTCACCCGTTCTCCGCTGGTATGTACCTGTACAAACGCTGCTTCGTCAAAACCGGGAAGGCCGGCCAAACTTGATAATAATGCGGGTGGTAAGTAAGACAATGAAAAAACTTTGGGGCAAAATTAAGGTATAAAAAGTTGTCAGTTGTCAGTCGTAAGTTGTCAGTGATCTAAGCGGATAGAAAGTTGCACCAGTTACTGTCAACTGACAACTTACGACTGACAACTATCGTTACACTTGCTTGATCTCAGCGATCAGTTGCTGCAATACCTGCTTGGCATCGCCGAACAGCATAGATGTTTTGGGTTGAAAAAAGAGGTCATTTTCGATGCCTGCGTAGCCGGGTTTCATGCTGCGCTTATTGACGATCACCATTTTGGCTTTTTCCACTTCGAGGATAGGCATGCCATAAATAGGGCTATCCGGGTCTGTTTTTGCAGCGGGGTTCACCACATCGTTTGCGCCCAATACCAGCACGGCATCTGTGGTGGGAAAAGCTTCGTTGGCCTGTTCCATTTCAAGCAGCTTTTCATAGGGCACGTCTGCCTCTGCCAGCAGTACATTCATGTGCCCGGGCATTCGGCCTGCTACCGGATGAATGGCGTATAATACGGTCACGCCTTTATCTTCCAGCAGTTTCTCCAGCTCATGACAGGCGTGCTGGGCCTGCGCTACTGCCAGTCCGTACCCCGGCACGATCATTACTTTTTGCGCGTAGGCCAGCACCACGGCTGCATCGGCAACAGCAATGGATTTATACTGTCCCTGCTCTTTGGCTGCTCCGGCTTTGGCGCCGCCGAAAGAGCCGATCAGCACGTTCTTCAGCGAGCGGTTCATGGCCTTGCACATCAGTATAGTGAGGATGGTACCTGCAGAACCGACGAGGATACCACCGGTAAGCATTACCTGGTTGTTATATAAAAATCCTCCACAGGCAGCGGCTACGCCTGTGAAAGAGTTCAGCAGGGAGATCACTACCGGCATATCCGCGCCGCCGATGGGCATTACAAATAAGACGCCGTAGGCGATTGAAAGCAATAGGATGAGATAGAAAAGGAATTTCACAATACCGGCTACACGTATGGTCAGGCCACCGCCGTTGCCGATGGAAAGCTCAACGCCCACGTGTTGGTCGATCGTAGCTACCAGGTAGAGCGCAGAAAGCAGGGAAACGCCCAGTACCACGAGGTTCACGATATGCTGTCCTTTGAAAGCAAAATCTTTTATCCGCCCGTTCAGTTTTCCCCAGGCGATCATGCTGCCGGCAAAAGAGACGGTGCCAATGATCAGCCCCAGCAGGATGATGAGCAGGCGGCCACCCAGTGAAGCATGCTCCAGACCGGACAGCTCACGCAGCTGCGGAAGAAGAGCGGTAGCAATGCCTGCGGAAGGCGTGGTGACCATATGGTTAAATTCCACCACCGATATCAGGGCGGCACAAGCGCCGCCCATACCATTGAACAGGCTTACCATTTCCGGCATAGCGGTCATCTTCACCTTCCTGGCGGCCAGCACGCCTACTACGCCGCCTATCAGCAGGCCGGCGAAGATCCATCCATGGTTGTGCAGGCGCTCCCCGTTATTTTCATACAGGAAGATAGTGCCCAGTATGGCAAGCGTCATACCGCCGGCGGCAATGAGGTTGCCCTTACGGGCAGTGGCCGGGTGGCTGAGCATCTTCAGGCCGATAATGAATGTAACAGAGCCGATCAGGTAGATGATAGATAACACGCTAAGGGACATATCTCAATTTTTAGAGTACTTATCTTGATTTCCTGGATTTGAACATTTCCAGCATCCTGTCTGTCACCACAAAGCCGCCTACTACATTCAGCGTACCCAATATCACGGCCAGGAAGCCCAGGATGAGCGCCAGGTAATTCTCTGCATCGGCCTCTCCCATCACAATGATAGCGCCGATGATCACCACGCCGTGAATGGCATTGGCGCCGCTCATCAAAGGCGTATGCAGTACGGAAGGCACCCGGGATATGACTTCGATGCCCAGGAATATGGAAAGGATCACGATGTAGATCAGCTCAATATGCTGTTGTACAAAGGAGAGGATCATAGTATGGTATTAAGAATTAATAATGGTAGAAGATGTGCGGAGGGCTTTCACTCTTTCGTTCACGATGGCTCCGTTGTGTGTGATACAGCCGCCCTGCACAATATCATCCTGGAAGTCTGGCGACAGCTGTCCGCCGTGGATCACCAGCTGCAGGAAATTATACAGGTTGCGGGCATATAGCTTACTGGCATCTGAAGGCATCGTTGCCGCCAGGTTGGAGTTACCGATAATGGTGACTCCTTTGTGGTGTATGGTGCTGTTATCTTTTGTCAGTTCAGTGTTTCCGCCGGTAGCGGCTGCAAGGTCTATTATTACCGCACCCGTGCGCATCCGCTCCAGCATGGTGGTGGTGACCAGCACCGGCGCCTTTTTGCCCGGGATCTGCGCAGTAGTGATCACAATATCTGCTTTGGCAATGCTTTCCGCTATTTTCTCTTCCTGCTTACGTTTATACGCGTCAGTTTGTTCCACTGCATAACCGCCGGCTTTACTGGCGTCTGCAGCGCCATCCACTTCTACGAAGCGCGCGCCTAAGCTCATCACTTCTTCTTTAACAGCCGGTCGGGTATCAAATACCTCTACCACAGCGCCTAAGCGCCGGGCGGTAGCAATTGCCTGCAAACCGGCCACGCCTGCACCCAGTACCAGCACTTTGGCGGGCGCTATACTGCCTGCTGCAGTCATGAACATGGGAAAATAACGGCCATAGGTGTACGCTGCGAGCAATACCGCCTTATATCCGGCTATATTGGCCTGGGAGCTGAGCACATCCATACTCTGGGCCCGGGTGGTGCGGGGAATACTGTCAAGACTGAAAAGGGTGAGTTTACGCGCGGCTGCCTCCTCCATGAGGGCCGCGTTATATAAGGGCTGGTAAATACCTGCCAGTGTTTTACCATTGGGGATGGCATTCCAGGTAGCGGCGTCAGGCAACTGTATCGCCAGGATCAGGTCTGCCTGCTGCAGGATCTCTGCTGCCGGCTTTATCAGCGCGCCGGCGGCCGCATAGGCCTCATCGGGGTAGAAAGCGGCAGCGCCTGCATTGGGTTCCACCCACACGGTGACAGATTGCTGGACGAGCTGTTTTACGACTTCCGGTACCAAAGACACCCGCTGTTCGCCTGTTTTTTCTTTGAGGACTCCTGCAATCATCTGGTGGAATTTTATAATGGAATTTAAAGAAAAAACGGCAAGAATTGAATAGAAGGGGAATAAATTATTTCAGCTATTAGCATTTGGCTATTAGCTGTTAGCTATGGAAGAGCTGAAAAATTGATCCTGGTCGCGGCGATCGCCAATAGCCAAAAGCTACATGCCAATAGCTATTTTCTCTGCCAGTCCGCCTGCATGTTGCAGGATAGCCGGCACTGCCACTCCGCTCATGTAATTGCCGCTGATGAAAATACCGGGGAAACGTTCTTCGAAAGCCTGCACGGCTGAACGTACCTGGCGGTGACCGATGTTGAGCTGCGGAATGGCTTTCTCCCAGCGGCTGAAGTGCTGCATGAGGGGTGGCCGGTTCAATTGCAGTAATGTTCCCAGCTCGCTGAGGATCTTTTGTTGCAGGGCTTCGTCGCTCATTTCGTCGAAGTAATGTTCCTGTTGCACGCCACCGGTGAACACTGTGAACAATGCTTTACCCTGCGGCGCCCTGGAGGGAAAGATCTCGGAATTGCAGATGGCGCCCAGGAAATGCAAACCGGCAGCCTTAGGCACCAGGAAACCAAAACCTTCGGGCATATGCTGTACGGCATCCCGCTCAAAGCCCAGGTGCAATACGCCCATACGCGGATAGATGATGCCGTTCAACAACTGAGCGAGGGCCGGATCCAATCCCTGTAAAATGGCTGCTGTAGCGTAGGCGGGCGTGGTAAACACCAAACGCGCCGCCTGGATCATTTCCGTTTGCCCATTCACATTATACTGCACATTATAACCCGCGGCGCTACGTTCCACCCCGGTGATGCGGCTATTAAACCGTATCGGTGTTGTTAACAGCGACTGTAAATGTTTTATCAGCCTGCTGTTACCGCCTTTAAACGCGACGATCTTACGGCCTCCCATGGCAGCTTTATTCTTGAAAAGGCCTTTGGTTACGCTGCCGTATTCCTTCTCCCAGCGGGGGAGAAAAGGCAATACTTCCTGTATGGACAGGCGTGCAGGGTCTCCTGCATAAATGCCTGAAAGGATCGGATCAAACAGGTAATCGCATATTTCGCGGTTAAAGCGGCGCTGTATGAAACTAGCCACCGACTCTTCTTCTGCAGCTGGCTGTGCGGCCCTGAAACGCTCTGTGAACAAACGCCACTTGGCGGCGCCGCTGAGATAGGGGGAAGATAATATTTTAGCAGGATTGGGAGAGATAGGATGCAGGCGGTTGCCACGCACCAGGAAACGGTTCCTGCTGGCGGCGGATGCTTCCATCATTTCGGGCTCCAGGCCGATCTCCCTTATAAATGCAATGGTGGCAGGTGTGGCGCCTATTGAGTTAGGGCCTGCATCCAGCTCGAAACCATCTTTCACAAAAGAATGTACTACTCCGCCGGGCTCATGGCCGGCTTCCAATATCACATAAGGAATACTCCGTTTTTGCAGTTCGTAAGCAAGGCTTAAGCCGGCGATACCTCCGCCGGCAATAAGGGTGATATTGTTCATGAGGATATTTTTAGCCTTTAGCAGCCAGTTGGCTACACCATTTCACCACTGCCTGTACCCAAAGCGGGTGCACATTAAGACAAGGGATCATGGTAAAGCTGTCTCCGCCGTTGCTGATAAAGGTATGTTTTCCTTCTACCGCTATTTCTTCCAGTGTTTCCAGGCAATCTGATACAAAAGCGGGACATGCTACCAGCAGTTTCTTTTTACCCTGTTTGGGCAGCTCTTCGAACTGTTCTGCCGTGTAGGGCTTTAACCATTCTTCACGGCCCAGCCTTGACTGGAACGAAACACTCCATTTATCGGCCGGCAGGCCCAGTTTAGCGGCCACCAGCTCTGAAGTGATATATACCTGATGACGGTAGCAAAATTCATGCGCAGCTGATTTTGCATGGCAGCAATCATTGATCTGCAGGCAGTGTTTACCGGTAACGTCGCCCTTTCGTATGTGCCTTACCGGTACTCCGTGATAGCTGAACAACACATGATCATAATCCTGCTGCAGGTAAGGGCGCATACTTTCCGCCACTGCTTCAATATAATCAGGCGCATCATAATACGCCGGTATGACCGTTAATTTGAAAGGGTAGTTCTTTTTCTGATGGACCTGTTTTGCATACTCCGCTGCCGTTTCATAAGAAGACATGGCGTAATGCGGGTATAAGGGCAGCAGTATCACTTCTTTCAGCTGAGGGTTTTGCTGCAGCAGTTTATCATAGGCTGCTGCCGGAGAAGGGTTGCCATAGCGCATGGCAATCTCTACCGGTAATTGCAGATCATGTTGCACCGCTTTTTGCAACTGTTTGGTCAACACGATCAGCGGAGATCCTTCTTCCCACCAGATAGAACGGTATGCTTCGGCGGATTTGGGCGCACGTTTGGGTACGATGATACGTGTTACCAGCAACCATCGTAATAAATATGGATAATCTATCACCCGTTTGTCCATCAGGAATTCATTCAGATAGCGCTGCACGTCGGGAACCGCTGTGGAATCGGGCGATCCCAGGTTCATCAACACTATCCCTACATCAGATCTAGCTTCCATTATTCAGAAATTGTTGCAAAAGTAACGGTTCTATTTCGTCAATCTTTTATAAAATGTCATACAATTGTTAGAATCACAATATAGAAGAACTGATAAAAATCATCTTTTTTGTGACCATTGTCTTAGCTGTGTCATAAACGCCACAAATGACATACTAATGACAGCCTGAGGCCTTTGTTTGCCTGTATGCAAGTATTTTTGCAGCCGGAAGCTTATACTCTACAATGCAGGTCACCTATTCAAAAGATATTACCAATTTTCACAGTATTGGTATCAACTACAAAAAGACGGATGCTGCTATCAGGGGGTTATTTGCTCTGAATCAGGAGCAATATCAACACCTGCTGGAGCAGGCGAAGGCGACGCAACTGGATGACCTTTTCGTACTTTCTACCTGTAACAGAACAGAGATCTACGGTTTTGCTCCAAGTGCGCAACAGCTCATGGAGCTGATCTGCCATGAAACCAACGGGGATTGCAATCTTTTTGCACAACTGGCTTACATCCGCTCCGGAGAAGATGCCGTGAAACACTTGTATCAGGTGGGCACAGGGCTGGACTCACAGATACTGGGCGACTATGAGATCATAGGGCAGCTCAGAACGGCCTCCCGCTTTGCTAAATCAAACGGCTGCCTGGGCGGCTTCCTGGAAAGGCTGGTGAACAGCGTGCTCCAGGTGTCCAAGTTGGTCAAGAATGAGACCGGATTAAGCGCCGGCACCGTATCTGTAGCCTTTGCAGCGGTACGGCTCCTGGAAAAGAAAGTACCGGATATTCAACATAAAAAGATCGTACTGCTGGGCGTTGGAAAGATAGGGCGTAACACCTGCAAGAATATGATGGAGTACCTGGGCGTAAAAGATATTACCCTCATTAACCGTACTGCATCCGTGGCGGAAGAATTTGCAGGCCTGCACGGATTAAAGTTTGCGCCGTACGAGGAGCTGATCCCTACCATGCAGGCGGCCGATGTGATACTGGTGGCCTCCAATGCGCCACAGCCTACCGTTCTGGCTTCTCATCTGAAAAACAGTGGCCCTAAACTGGTCATTGACCTTTCTATACCTTTTAACGTGGAACCGGCTGTATGTGCGCTGCCGCAGATCGAGCTGGTGAACGTAGACCAGCTGTCCAAAGTACAGGATGAGACCCTGCAAATGCGACTGAAAGAGGTGCCCAAGGCCCTCTCCCTCATCGAAGAGCACATGGCGGAATTCCTGTACTGGTACAAAATGCGTAAACATGCCGTTGTATTGAAGGCAGTGAAAGATAAGCTGCACGAAATCCATACCCGCGAGATACAGCAGCAGAAGAACGGCGCTCATTACGACCTGGAGGATATTGAGGAAGTCTCTTCCCGCATTATACAGAAAATGATCAACCTGATGGCAGGTAAAGTACGCAAGGAAACCGACAAAAGCGATCTGTACATAGCCATGATCAACGACATTTTTGAGACAGGCATTAACCAGGATTAATTCATGCAAAAAGAAATCAGGATAGGCACCCGGGAAAGCCAGCTGGCCTTATGGCAGGCTAACCTGGTAAAAGATTTGCTTACCCAACAGGGCTATGACGCCAGGCTGGTGCTGATAAAAAGCGAAGGCGATATAGATTTGGTGACACCGCTGTACGAAATAGGCGTACAGGGCATTTTCACCAAGACGCTGGATGCTGCCCTGCTGAACGGCCGTATTGATATTGCCGTTCACTCTCTTAAAGACGTTCCTACTCAACTACCAAAAAATATTGTACAGGCGGCCGTGCTGGAAAGAGGTCCCGTGAGAGACCTGCTTGTATATAAGCAGGACACCGCCTTCCTGGAACAGCCCAATGGCGTGGCCCATGTAGCTACCAGCAGCCTGCGGCGCAAAGCCCAATGGCTGCGCAGGTTTCCGCAACACCAGATCCATAACCTGCGGGGCAATGTGAACACCCGCTTACAGAAGCTGGCAGCCGAGCCCTGGGATGCTGCTATTTTTGCAGCAGCCGGACTGGAAAGGATCCACCTGCGCCCCGAAAGATCTGTAGAACTGGACTGGATGCTGCCTGCCCCTGCCCAGGGCGCCGTGGTAGCCGTATGCCGGGAAGATGACGCTTTTTGCCGGGAAGCCTGTGCCCCCCTTCACCATGCCATTACTGCACTCTGCACTCATATAGAAAGAGATTTTCTGCGTACCCTGCTGGGCGGTTGCACCACTCCCATAAGCGCATATGCGTATATCAGGGATAACACCCTGTTCTTTTCAGGAGAGCTTAGCAGCCTGGATGGGCAGACCTTCCTGGAAGCAGCCAAACAGGCACCACCGGACCAGGCAACAGACCTGGGCAGGAAAGCTGCGGAAGAGGTGTTGTCCAAAGGCGGAGCTAAAATTGTAGCGGAGATCAAAAATGCCAAATGAACGCCCACGCATATTATGTACCAGGCCGCTGTCTGAGCACCTCCTGCAGGAAGCAGCAGCACAAGGACTGGACATCAGTGTACAGGCCTTCACAGATATACAGCCCCTGGTAACGAAAGAACTATGGGCCACTATACAGCCATTACTATCCCGGAATATCATAGCCGTGTTCACCAGCGCCCATGCGGTTAGAACGCTGGAACAGCATTACCTGCCGCAGGCAGGCCCTTATGATGCTGTAGGCGGCCACTGGCAGGTATGCTGCCTGGAAGCAGCTACCTTACAAGCCATCCAGGAAGCATTGCCAGCCAGCCCGGTGAAGGCTACCGCGGCCAATGCTACCGCACTGGCCAATGCCATACTGAAGCTGGTAGATGTGAGGGATGTTTATTTCTTCTGCGGGCGGCAGCGCCGGGAAGAATTACCATCCATACTTAGCACACACGGTGTAAGGGTACACGAGATCGTGTTGTATGAAAATGTGCCTACGCCCGTGATTACAGGGGCGGATTACGATGGCATATTCTTTTTCAGTCCCAGTGCTGTGACCAGCTTTTTTTCCGCGAACAGGCTGCCGGAAACTACTGTCTGTTTTGCCATCGGCGCCACAACGGCCGACACGGTAGCAAATTTTACCGACAACAAAGTTATTATCAGCACCGCTCCGCGTGCGGAAAGCATGGTGCAAACAGCTATATTTTACTTTAACAACATTAACTGCTACGAATGAGCGCATTGAAGAACGACCTTTTGCTGAGAGCTTTACGCGGAGAATCAACAGAGCGTACACCTGTATGGATGATGCGCCAGGCGGGGCGCTACCTGCCTGATTATATTAAACTGCGGGAGCAATACTCCTTCTTTGAACGCTGCCAGAACCCTGAACTGGCCACAGAGATTACCGTTATGCCGGTAGACCAGGTGGGTGTGGACGCTGCTATCATATTTTCGGATATACTGGTTGTGCCGCAGGCCATGGGACTGGAAGTGCAGCTGATAGAAAAGACAGGCCCCTTTTTACCCGCTCCCATTAAAAGCGCTGAAGACCTGAAAAGGGTGCATGTTCCAGATGTAAAGGACACGCTGCATTATGTATTTGATGCGCTGCGCCTTACCAAACAAACCCTGGCAGGCCGTGTGCCGCTGATCGGTTTTGCAGGGGCGCCCTGGACACTGCTATGCTACATGGTGCAGGGCAAAGGCTCTAAAACGTTCGACGAAGCAAAAGGGTTCTGCTTTCAGCAACCAGCGGTAGCGCATCAGCTGCTGCAGATGCTGACAGATACCACCATCGCTTACCTGAAAGAACAGGTGGCAGCGGGCGCTGATTGTGTGCAGCTGTTCGATTCATGGGGCGGTTTACTGAGCCCGGAAGATTTTGAAGCATTCTCTTTACAATATATCCGCCAGATAGTGGCAGCGCTGAAAGACGTTTGTCCGGTGATCGTATTCGCCAAAGGCGCCTGGTTTGCCCTGGAAGAAATGGCTGCTACCGGCGCTCATGGATTGGGTATCGACTGGTGTATACAGGCGCAAAGGGCCCGGGCTTTTGCAGGCAATAATGTGACCCTTCAGGGCAATTTTGATCCGGCCAAGCTGCTGCTGCCTGTCCCCGAGATCGAAAAAGCAGTAAAGGCCATGCTGCAGAGCTTTGGGAAACAACGCTATATCGCCAACCTGGGCCATGGTATTTTACCCAATATACCGGTAGATCATGCAAAGGCATTTGTGAATACGGTAAAAAGCAATTAAGCCTTATGAGCGTAAAGGAATCATTCATATCATTCATACACGGACTGCAGGATGAGATCTGCGGGGCGCTGGAGGCAATAGACGGGAAGGCAGTCTTCAGGGAGGACCGCTGGGAGCGTCCCGGAGGCGGTGGCGGTAAAACCCGGGTAATCGCTGATGGCGCCGTATTTGAAAAAGGCGGTGTAAATACCTCTGTTGTACACGGCGCATTGCCGGAAGCGATGGCCCAGCAATTTAAAGTAAACGACAGCCAGTTTATGGCCTGTGGTATTTCATTGGTGATACATCCGCTGAACCCTTTTGTACCCACGGTGCACGCCAATTTCCGTTATTTTGAGCTGTATGATAAGGATGGCGCTTTAAAGGACAGCTGGTTTGGCGGTGGCGCCGACCTTACCCCCTACTATCTATTTGAAGAGGACGGCCAGCATTTTCATCAGGCATTTAAAAACGCCTGCGACCCATTTGGCAAAGAACTCTATCCGCTCTATAAAAAACATTGCGATGAGTATTTTGTGAATAAACACCGCAATAACGAGGCAAGGGGCATTGGCGGCATCTTCTATGATTACCTGCGGCCAGACGCCAACAGGGACGCCAATCAATTGTTTGAATTCTCCCGTGCAAATGGGCAGGCTTTCCTCGAAGCCTACCTGCCTATTGTAAAGCAGCGGAAGGAGCTTCCCTATACTTCCGCCCATAAAGATTGGCAGGAATACCGCCGGGGGCGTTACGTGGAGTTTAACCTGATCCATGACCGCGGCACCCTGTTTGGCCTGAAAACCAACGGGCGTATAGAATCCATTCTCATGAGCCTTCCGCCCCGTGCGCGCTGGGAATATGACTACCATCCTGCGCCGGGAAGCCCGGAAGCACAGCTGCTGGAGTACCTGAAACCAAGGGAATGGGCGAAGTGATGTGCGGATGATTATTAAATGAATATAAATCAATAACAAGATGTTGAGACGTAACAGAATATTGAGGACCTCTCCGGCAATACGCGCTATGGTAACAGAAACAATACTGAAGCCAAGCGATTTTATTGCCCCCCTGTTCATTACTGAAGGTGAGCAGGTGAAGGAAGAGATCTCCTCTATGCCAGGTTATTTCCGGTATTCACTGGACAATACTGTAAAAGAAGCGAAGGAACTGTGGAGCATGGGCATTAAAAGCGTATTGCTGTTCGTGAAATGTGCAGATGAACTGAAAGATAATAAAGGCACGGAAGCTGTAAATCCTGAAGGCCTGATGCAGCGCGCCATTAAAAGCATTAAACAGGCCGTGCCGGAAATGGTAGTGATGACGGATGTGGCGCTGGACCCTTACTCTTCTTACGGTCATGACGGCATTGTAAGCGGACAGGAGATCGTTAATGACGCCACAGTGGAAGTATTGGCCCGCATGAGCCTTAGCCATGCAGCAGCCGGGGCCGATTTTGTAGCGCCCAGCGATATGATGGATGGCCGTATACTGGCGATCCGTAACATACTCGAAGCAAACAATTTTGATAAAGTAGGCATTATGTCTTACAGTGCCAAATATGCATCCTGCTTTTATGGTCCCTTCCGTGATGCGCTGGATTCTGCTCCTGGCTTTGGAGACAAAAAAACCTACCAGATGGATTATGCCAATTCAAGGGAGGCTATCAAAGAAACACTGATGGATGTGGAAGAAGGCGCAGATATCGTGATGGTAAAACCAGCACTTGCATACCTGGATATTATCCGCATCATAAAGGAACGTGTAAGCTTACCTGTTAGTGCCTATCATGTGAGCGGCGAATATGCGATGATCAAAGCAGCTGCAAAAATGGGATGGCTGAATGAAGAAAAGGCGATACTGGAAACGCTTACCAGCATTAAACGTGCAGGTGCAGACCTGATCGCTACTTATTTTGCAAAAGATGCAGTAAAGCTGTTAGGATAAAACATAATTTATACGAATTTTGCACCATGTATTCGCAAAGCAAACTATTATTTGAGAAAGCGCAACAGTTTATTCCGGGCGGAGTGAACTCCCCCGTACGCGCTTTCAAAAGCGTAGGCGGTACGCCCATATTCATGAAAAGCGCACGCGGCGCTTACCTCTATGATGTAGATGGCAACCGGTATATTGATTATATCAATTCCTGGGGGCCGATGATTCTGGGGCATGCCTATGAGCCGGTAGTAAGAGCTATACAGGAGTATGCTACTTACTCTACTTCTTTTGGCGCGCCAACAGAGCTGGAAATAAAGGTAGCAGAGCTGATCGTAAGCATGGTGCCTAATATAGACCAGGTACGCATGGTAAACTCCGGTACAGAAGCCTGTATGTCTGCCCTGCGGGTGGCACGCGGCTACACCGGGCGCAACAAGTTCATCAAATTTGAAGGCAATTATCATGGCCATGCAGACGCCTTTTTGGTGAGCGCAGGCAGCGGCGTGGCTACACTGGAGATACAATCTGTACCGGGTGTTACCGCTACTGTAGCGGGAGATACTTTAACGGCGCCTTACAACAACCTGCCTGCGGTAGAGCAGCTGATAGCCGCGCATCCTGACCAGATAGCGGCCATTATAGTTGAGCCGGTTGCCGGTAATATGGGTTGTATACTGCCGCAGCCGGGGTTCCTGGAAGGTTTGCGCCAGCTGTGCGATGCCAATGGCATATTGCTCATTTTTGATGAGGTGATGACCGGTTTCAGGCTGGCACGTGGAGGAGCGCAGGAGCTTTTCAATATTAAAGCAGACCTTGTAACTTTTGGCAAGATCATTGGAGGAGGTATGCCTGTAGGCGCTTTTGCAGGATCTAAAGAGATCATGCAGTGGGTGGCGCCGGCTGGTAAAGTATACCAGGCAGGTACATTGAGCGGCAACCCTATCGCGATGATATCCGGTTATACCATGCTCAAAACACTGCAGGACAACCCGGTGATCTATAAACAGCTGGAAGAGAAAAAGGATTACCTGGTGAAAGGTTTGAAAGAAGCTTTAGGCGCGGCCGGCGTGGTGCACCAGATCAACCACATTGGTTCTATGGTGAGCGTGCACTTCGCGGAGTATCCTATCATCGATTTCAGCGCGGCATCCGGCGCTGCCAATGAGCTGTTCAAGCGATTCTTCCATGCGATGCTGGAACGTGGCGTATACCTGCCGCCGTCTGCTTTTGAAAGCTGGTTCCTCAGCAATGCGCTGACGACGGAAGATCTTGATCTTACCATACAAGCAACGAAAACAGCCATGAAGGCTGTTACAAATAGTTAACAATTCAATCCTGTGCTGAGTGGAAAGTCCCGGCCCTAAGTGCCGGGACATTTTTTTTGTAGTTAGTTGTCGGGCTAAGGAGCTGCTTCAGGTATTTTTTGTACGGCTGGTTGTCCCGAGCCGGGATATTCCAACATCTCCCCTGTTAGTAACACTATATCCTTTAGGTCTTTATTCTTGAAATGAACACTGATCTTCCCATTGTACAATACAATCGCGGTGGCAGGGCCCTGCGCTGTTATGCGAAAATGGCTCCCATCCACCATTGCATCCAGTGCTGTAGTATGTACGGTAAAAGGCTGCTGTTTAGGATGCTCCGGGCTATTGGGCGGCACAAAGAAATTTCCTCCTCCGCTCAGCCATACTTCCCGTTGGGCAGTTTTTGTAAAGTTTTTATGATACCGGAGGGTGGCACCAGGGTTCAATACGATATAGGACTGATCGGGCAGCCGTATGTTCGTGGCTTTATCAGCACCATTGCGCGAGGCGCTGATCTGTATCATATGCCTGCCAAACCACTGCCATAATGCAAATGAGAGGAGGAAGAGGATGATGGCGGCCGGCCACATCCACTGTCCGCGCCAGAGCTTACGGCGCAGGTTGCGGAAGAAGGAACCGGAATATGTTTCCAGCGTTTGATGATGATCCATAAAGGTTTCCCTTACCTTTTGCTAAGGTAAATATACATAAATCAGGAAAAGTGCTGTTTATTTATGATGGCGGAAGAGCCAGGGAAGCAGGTCCCGTTCTGCAAAGGCGCTATCCCAGCTGTTGTGCCCTACCCCTGGGTACTCGGTATATTTTACTTCCGATCCCAGTTTTTGCAGTTCAGCATAGTATGCACGGGAGAAATCGACCGGTACTGCATTGTCGTCAGATCCGTGGAAGATCCATAAAGGAACCTTGTTGGCAAAATTAGCGGCTGTTTTTACATTGCCTGCGCCGCAAATGGGGAAAGCCGCTGCAAACAGCTGCGGATAGCGGGCCAGCATGTCATATGTACCTATACCGCCCAGTGATAAACCGCCAATGTATACACGCTTAGCGTCTACTTTTCCGGAAGCCAGCAGGCTATCCAGCAGTGCCTTTACCAGGGCGCCGGGAGCGGTGGGCGGGGCATCTGTCAGGAAGTCGGCGCCGATCACTTTGCCTGAAGTATCGCGTTTCATCCGGAAGGGAGACCAGGATTTATCAGGAGGGCATTGCGGGAACAATACATAGGCCGGGAAATCATGTCGCAGCGTATCGTTCAGGAACAGCGCGCCTCCATGCAGCAGTTGCGCCGCGTTATCAGTGCCCCGTTCTCCTGAGCCATGCAGAAAAATGATCAGCGGATAGGCTTTATGGATATCGCCATTTACCGGTTTTAACAGCCGGTAACGCAGTGTGTCGCCATCCTTTATAAAGGATTCATGACTATAGGCGCTCATATCCTGGGCGTGCATGTTGAATATATTCGTGAACGTTATCGCAAGTAACAGCAGGTATCGCATTATTGTAATGTTTGTCTGAATATACAAAATAATGCGCGGACGAGGGAACTGCTGTCAGTATTTCAGCACAAAATGCTGTTTTATCTTGAACTCCGGTTTAAAGAACACCAGCCCGATAAAGAACAGATCAATGGTCATCGTTACTGAGGGGTGCTGCTGGATAGTGTGCCAGGCCTCTTCCATGCCGGGCGTCCAGTGAATATCGTCAAAGATAAAAATGGAATCGCCGTGAGACCGGGTAAGACACTGCTGAAAATAAGATAAAGTGGGTTCCTTGCGGTGGTTGCCGTCTATAAATACCCAGTCGAGCCTGGGCTGTTGCTGCAGCAGGGCTGGCAATACGTTGTCAAAATTGCCGGTGAGCTGTTTTACATTGTGTATATCCAGCACTTCAAAGTTACGGTGCGCACGGGCCGCGATATTAGGGCAGCCTTCTATGGTGATCAGCTCCGCTTCCGGCCTGGCCAGCGCCATATAGGAGGCAGACAGGCCCAGTGAAGTGCCCAGCTCCAGCAGGTATTGCGGCTGAAGATATTGCACCAGGCGGTAAAACAGCTGCCCGAATTTAGGCGGCTTGGCGGCATGGCGGGCAATATCCCTTACCCTGCGTGAGGTGCCTGCTCCGGTGAGGGAACCGGCGCCCAGGTCTGTTACCTGGATCGTCTCTTTTGTCTGTAACAGTTCCCTGCGCAAGGCCTCTACTTCCTTGAAAGCCGAGGGCTGCTTCTTATCCCGCAACACTTCTTCTATTAATGCATATACGAATGGCGAGTGTACATCGTGCCGGTTGCCTGCGGTAAAATAATAGTGCAGGTATTTTTTAGCAAATTGTGTTTGGTGTTGAAAACCCATTTTTGTTGAAAGCCCGAGGCTATTTAATATATTTTCGCTTTGATCACTCCCAGTTTATGGAGCAGATGCTGGCAGGAAACCCGCAGTACTCCCATTCCATAAATGGCGCTTCTTTTAAAATTGATGCTGGAAGCATCGTCAAAATATTTGGTAGGACAGGTTACCTCTCCGATTTCAAATCCTTTCATAAATATCTGCGACAGCATCTCATTATCGAAAATGAAATCGTCGCTGTTCTCCATATAACGGATGCCCAGCAGCACCTCCCTCGAGAAAGCCCGGTAACCTGTGTGGTATTCACTGAGCTTTTCATTGATCAGGAGGTTTTGCGAAAGCGTTAAAAAACGGTTAAATATGTACTTATACACCGGCATTCCCCCTTTCAGGGCCCCTTTGCCCAGGATGCGCGAGCCCAGCACTACGGGGTACACATCATTTGCAATAATACTGCACATGGCCGGGATCAGTTTTGGAGTGTACTGATAATCAGGGTGTACCATGACCACAATGTCGGCTCCCAGTTCCAGGGCTTTATTATAACAGCTTTTCTGATTACCACCATAGCCCTTGTTGTTGTCGTGGCGGATAATATGGTTGATACCCAGCGTTTTACCCACTTCCACCGTATCGTCCCTGCTGGCGTCGTCTACCAGCACTACTTCGTCCACTATATCAAAAGGGATTTCACGGTAGGTTTTCTCGAGTGTTAGCGCTGCGTTGTAGGCCGGTAACACCACTACAATCTTCTTGTTGTTCAGCATGAAAAGTGGCGAATTTGGCTGCAAAGATAACAGGAATCATGTCAATCCTACCTATCAAATAAAATCCTACTATCTTTGTACCTTGAAAATTTTTTGGCACTATATTTTCTTAAGGATTTGTTAATAAAACGCAAACACAGCATGAACATACTTTATATGAAAAATTATGTAAGATATGTAACCCTATTTTTCTTAATGCTGAGCTGCTTTTTTTCTTCAAGGGCGCAGGAAAGACCAGTTGGCGACACAGTGATACCCGAGAACCGCACCGAAATCCGGCCCGCACCTATCCGGACTGCCGATACCACTATCAAGAAAATACTGGACGAATTGCAGAAGATCTCTGATAGCGATAAACAGAATTCAAATGCCATACAGGGTTTATTGCAGGGAAAGGAGATCGATAATCTTACTAAATATGAGCTGATCAAGAATAACCTGATCAATGCCAGTGAGACCTATTATCTGCTGAATAAAAAGATCATTGACCTGAAATCACGTACCACCACCAATAACCTGGACGTGTTCATCACTGCGCTGAATAACCCGGAAAGTAAAGAGCTGGGCTTTTCATTCAGCGACCGCATTGTTGAGCTGGTGGAGAAGATCGTGCTCAAAGGAAAGGTTGATAAAGGCGAACGTAACGGCAAAATAGTGGAGTCTACCAAATCCATTATCAACAGCCCTATCTTCCAGAGCTTTACCTCGCTTACGCCGCCGCTGGCCATTGCGAATTCTGTAATGAACTTCCTGCACAGCGTAAGTGTGAACAATAAGCAGATCAGCCAGAAAACGCTGCAGGACTTCGAAAAAGAACTGAACAAATACGTGGTGTATTATACAGCGCTGAATGACGCCAACCAGAAATTTGAGTTCGGGCTGAACTTTAACAAAGATCAGCTGAACCTGTTGCAGGACAACCTGTATGATCACCTGATGTTCACCGCCAGCGCCCTTAAATTCCAGCTGCCGCAGCGTGGCAATAAAACCATTGGAGAAACCATGAATGATTTCTTCTTTGATTTTAAGAAGGAAAAAGTGGTGCAGTTCTTTAACGACCTGGAAGTGAAATATTCCAAAGGCAAACGCATTGATTATGAGGTGCTGCTAAGGGAAAATCCCAACCTGAAAGAGGTGAACAACCAGCTGGAAGACCTGATCCTGCAAACCAAACGTTTCGAGAACCTGTATAACGAGTACTTCACCCTGCTGGATTCTTATTACAACAAGGTGAACAACTCCCTGAAGATCGCACAGGATAATGGCCTTGCAGACCAGAATATGATCACTAACAAGCAGACGGAGTTCAGGAACCTGAAAAATGAAGCTGTGACAGATATACAGGCCTCCATCAATATCAAGGAACTGTATAACAATGCCGACAAGATAAAATACCGCTACAGGATATTCTAGGGATAAGCAAAATGTATTGAACGCTGAACGCTTCTTAATTGAGCGTTCAGCGTTTTTGCATTATGTACCTGACGCATTCAATAGATTTTATCGATAACTTAGCCCTATAAATTTGGGGGCCATGACTACTGTCCAACTGGAATACATTGTAGCGGTAGATACTTACAGAAGCTTTGTAGTAGCCGCAGAAAAGTGTTTTGTGACGCAGCCGACACTGAGCATGCAGATACAGAAACTGGAAGACGAGCTGGGGGTTAAAATATTTGACAGGAGCAAATTACCGGTAGTACCTACAGAAATAGGCGTATCGGTCATAGCGCAATCGCGGGTGATCCTGAAGGAAAGTTCCCGCATCAAGGAGATCATTGCAGGCCATAAAAAAGAGATCCAGGGTAACCTGAAAGTAGGTATCATCCCTACGCTGGCGCCTTACCTGCTGCCCCGGATCCTCACCGGGTTTATGAAAAAATATCCCAAAGTAAAGCTGGAGATATGGGAATACCCTACTGAGCAGATCATCCAACAGCTTAAACAGGAGCTGCTGGATTGCGGCCTGCTGGCTACTCCCCTGCATAATGCCACCCTGGAGGAGCATCCGCTTTTTTATGAGTCGTTTGTAGTGTATGCCGCCAAGAACAATGAGCTTTTCACTAAAAAATTCATTAAGCCGGATGACCTGGATGTACGGGAAGTATGGCTGCTGAATGAAGGGCATTGCATGCGCAACCAGGTGCTGAACATCTGCAAGGATAAGTTTACCATGGGTGAGTACAAGAACCTGGAATATAACACCGGCAGCGTGGAAACGCTGAAAAGGATGGTAGACCTGAATGACGGTTATACTATCTTACCTGAGCTTTCCCTGCAGGACCTTTCTGCCCGCCAGATGAACATGGTGCGGTATTTCAAGTCGCCCGAACCCGTACGGGAAATCAGCCTCGTTACACACCGCTTCTTTATCAAACAGGCACTGATAGGTGCTTTTAAGAAAGAGATACTGACACAGGTGCCTGACAAAATGAAAGTGCAGAAACAAAAGAGAGTGGTAGATATTTTGCCGGAGAAATAGTTGGCAGGGGATAGTCGTTAGTCGTTAGTGGTTAGTCGTTAGTGATTGGAGCAGACAACATCTTCCCTTCAATCACTAACGACTAATGACTAACGACTATTTCACCGGCTGATAGTATTTCATTGCTTCCGGCATCAGCTGCTGCAGCTGTGCTACACGGCGGGCATCGCTGGGGTGGGTGCTGAGCAGTTCCGGAGGTTTTTGTCCACCTGTGTTGGCCATACGTTGCCAGAAAGGAACGGCTTCCTGAGGATTATAACCTGCCATCGCCATAAATATCAGGCCCAGGTGGTCTGCTTCCAGCTCATTCTGGCGGGAAAAGGCTGAAAGGCCCAGGTTACCGCCTATACCAAACGATTGCAAAAAGACATTCTGCGCCTGGGGATTACGGTTGAGGGCCACTGCGCCGGCTACCTGTATGCCCTGGGCAATCAGGCCCTGGCTCATACGCTCATTACCATGGCGTGCAATAGCGTGGGCAATTTCATGGCCCATTACACAGGACAATGCTGTTTCATTCTGCGTTACCGGTAAAAGACCAGTATACACCACTACCTTACCGCCGGGCATACACCAGGCGTTCACCTCTTTGTTATTCACGAGATTGAATTCCCATTGGTAGTTCGCTACCTCGTTACCCAATTTGTGCTCTGTCATATAACGGGTTACCGCGTTAGCGATACGGTTCCCTACCCTTTTAACCATTTCAGCATCTTTGCTGACAGTAGGAGAAACAGCCTTATTTTCTGATAAAAAGGTTTTGTACTCCTGCAGTGCCATGGACTGCATCTGGCTTTCAGGAATCAGGTTCAATTGACTACGGCCGGTAATGGGCACGCGCGAACAGGCCGCTAATAGCCCCAGGCCGGCAGTTACTAATAAAACAGTCTTTTTCATGGGTAAAATGATTTGATTTTTTGTCCAAACTGTACCAACATCCACGCTATTCGCATATACACGTTATAACAACTGACGGCTGATATAAGTTGGTTCAGCGACAAAAATACTTAGAGCAAGGGAAATGCCAAATCGTAAAATTAACCGGGAATTTTAGTCCTTACGACGAAATCCTCTTTTGTTCCGGAACAGCGGCACTTTGTTCTCATTACCTGTAAGCAGGCGCGCAATGTTCTTCTGATGGGTGAGGACTACCATCAATGCTACCGCAATGGCAAATATGCGGTAAAACACTTCCGGTTCATTGAAGATGTATAAGATGAGAATGGGAAATGCGATACTGGCTATGATAGAGCTGAGTGATACATACCTGGTGAGGAAAAGGATCATCAGGAATACCCCTACGCAGCAAACGGCCACAATAGGCTGAATAGCGAGCACCAGACCAAAAAGGGTAGCGATACCCTTACCGCCCTTGAAACCTGCCCAAATAGGGAAGATATGGCCCACTACAGCGGCAAGTCCTAAACCGATCTGGAAGTTCACCAGCTGGGTAAGATGTTCTGAGGATTGATAGTATGGTAACAGATAAGAAAGCCTTACTGCGATCACGCCCTTTAGCATGTCGACTACCATCACGAAAGTACCGGCTTTAGGGCCCAGCACGCGGAAAGTATTGGTGGCGCCGGCATTACCGCTGCCATACTCCCGGATATCCATGCCGAAAACACCTTTGCTCACCCATACTGCAGTTGGTATCGAACCTATTAAATAGGCACATATAAGAAATAACAATTCTATCATCACAATAAGTTGGAATGCTAAGATAACAAAAATCTACGCCAAAATTAATAAAATATTAAGTTTTTATTTAACACGAAAGAGGGAAAATAATTGTTAATTATAGGTATAGATAAATCTATTTTTTTTAATTGACTATAAATTTCATTGCCAGCCAGTTATCTTTCTCTTCCTGCTCCAGTCTCACCAGACCCTGCAGGGACGCGGATTTCAGGATAGCAGGTTCATCCTGGGTCATTATGCCGCTCAGCAGTAAAAATCCGCCCTTTACCAGCAGCCTGCGCATATCTGCCATGTACTGCAAAAGGATATTGCGGTTAATATTTGCCAGGATAATATCATAAGGGCCGGAGATATCTTTCAGGCTATCTGCCTGCCATATACGAATATCTGCAGCGCGGTTCTCTGCCGCATTCTCTTTACTGTTCTCTACTGCCCATTCATCTATATCGATGGCGTCTGTCTGGCCGGCGCCCATTTTTTTGGCCAGTATGGCAAGAATACCTGTACCGGTGCCGAAGTCGAACACCTTTTTTCCTGAGAATTCCAGCTGCTGCATTAAGCGGATCATGGAAAAAGTAGTGGCGTGGTGACCGGTGCCAAAAGACATTTTAGGCGTGATCACGATCTCGTGCTGTAAATGCTGTTCAAAGGGAGGATGAAAGCCTGCGCGTATACCACAGAAGGAGCCTACCAGCACCGGTTCAAAATTGCTTTCCCATACTGCATTCCAGTTCTCCTGCCGGATCTCTTCTTTGGTATACTCAAGACCATGTGGTTGCAACAGGGCTTCAAGGGCTGCCTGGTCAAAATCTGCAAGGGGAATATATGCGATCAGCTGCCCGGTCCTTTCTTCAAATCCTTCGTAAGCAGCTGCGCTAAGCTGCGCAATGAGCACATCTGCCTGTTCGCTGGTACATTGAATGGTAATAGCAATGTGTGACATGGCGCAAAGATATATTACGGGAGGTCAATTCCTCCGCAATTAAATATCTGAGTATTCTGCCGGGTATAAGAAAATGATCTCTGATCGGGAAACATTGTGCTGATATTCGGGCATAGCGAGGAGCTGTTTCCAGGCGGGATCACTGCTGAATGCTTTCCAGTGCTCATCGCGGGAAGCCTTGTTGTCAAAGGTGGTCATGTACATCAGGTTGGGCATGCGGCTGCCGCTCAGCACTTCTCCATAGAACACGGCATTAAAGCCCAGGCGTTTGAAAAGTCCTACTTCGTCGCCTTTATTGAACATCTGCACTTTATTACGGTAGAGTTTTTCAGTAGGGCCTTCGTAGCTCCGCAGTTCGTATATACGTTCTGCTTTAGGGCCTGTCAGGGCGGGCAACTGCGATTGCGGCTGGCCCGTAAAGGCCTGCAGCAGGATCGTCTCCATTCTCGTATAAGGGGCAGCGTTATAGGCGGCGTCTATATAAGCAGCGCCGGCGGTAGCATATTGCTTATCCCCTTCCAGCTGGCGGGGCAGCTGCACAAACTGATCCAGGGAGCGGTAAGGCACCAGCACATACACACGCCTGTCTGCAGCAGTATCATTTCCTACCGGTTTAAAAACGCCTACTTTGCTGATACCTGCTTTGTGAAGAGCAGGTATAAAAGCCTGCTGCAGGTATTGATCTACGATGCCTTCCTGTGCGGCATCTTTTACATGGTATACCCTGATCTCATAATACTCCCGTTGCGGCGGTTTGGCAGCAGCGTTTAACGAGCATAATAGCATGACGGCCATGAAACATAAGGCCAGGCTTCCGTTCAACGGTTTTTCTTGTATCAGCTTTAACATGAAATTTATAAAAATTGAGTGAGTGGCAAACGGATGCTCAATTTAACAGGAAAGATCAACTTTCATGAATAAATTTTATGAGCGGCGGGAAAAATAGCCATTAGCCGTTAGCTATTGGCAGTTAGCTGTTAGCTGTTAGCATAAAAAAAACAGCCGCCCCTGGGGGACGGCTGCCAACTATATGCTGCATCGGCTAAAAGCTAACTGCCAATAGCTAACGGCTTATTTCTTATTGTTCGTCATCTGAAATGAAAGGCACATCTGTTCTAGGAGGCCTGGGTCCTCTGTCGCGGTCACCACGATCGCGATCACGGTCCCTGTCTCCACCGCGGGGCGGACGTCCGCCACCACCACCTGGCCTGTCGGAACGATCCGGCCTGTCAGGTCTTTCGGGCCTTTCCACGTATCCTTCCGGCTTCGGCATCAATACCCTGCGGCTCAGTTTGAACTTGCCGGTTTTGGGATCGGTGCCGGTGAGTTTTACTTTCACCTTTTCGCCTTCTGTGAGTACGCCTTCCATTGTTTCGAGGCGTTTCCAGGATATTTCGGAGATATGCAGCAAGCCTTGTTTGCCAGGCAGGAACTCCACGAATGCACCGTAAGGCATTACTGATTTTACGGTAGACTCGTATACTTCGCCTACTTCCGGAACAGCTACGATGCCTTTCACCCAGGCAAGCGCTTTTTCCAGGCCTTCTTTCTGTGCAGAGAAGATGCTTACTTCACCGGTTTCTCCTACTTCCTCGATGTTGATAGTAGTACCTGTTTCGCGCTGGATCTCCTGTATCACTTTACCACCGGGGCCTATCACAGCACCGATAAATTCGCGGTCGATGATCAGTTTTTCCATGCGTGGTGCATGCGGTTTAGGTTCAAGACGGGGCGTTGGTATGCAGGCATACATGGCTTCCAGGATGTGTAAACGTCCGCGTAAAGCCTGTGCCAGTGCCTGGCGCATTACGTCCATGCTCAAACCATCTACCTTGATATCCATCTGGATACCGGTGATGCCATCACGGGTACCGGTTACTTTAAAGTCCATATCACCCAGGTGATCTTCATCGCCAAGGATATCCGTCAACACGGCCCATTTACCGTCAGTAGCACGGGAGATCAGGCCCATTGCCACACCGGAAACATGCTTGGGCATGGGCACACCTGCATCATGCAGGGCCAGTGAACCAGCACATACCGTAGCCATGGAGGAGGAACCGTTCGATTCCAGGATATCAGATACCACCCTTATCGTGTAGGCATAATCGCTGCCAGGCACCATCTGTTTCAATGAACGCATGGCCAGGTTACCGTGCCCTACTTCTCGACGGCCGGGGCCGCGCATAGGCTTTACTTCACCGGTAGAGAACGGAGGGAAGTTATAGTGCAGTATGAATTTTGAATATTTAGAGGTAGCAGCATTCTCGATCAGCAGCTCGTCATCCGGTGTACCCAGGGTAACGGTAGTGAGCGACTGAGTTTCACCGCGGGTGAACAGGGCAGCACCGTGGGGAGAAGGCAGCAGGTCTACTTCCATTGCCAGCGGACGTACCTGGTCAAGGCTACGGCCGTCAAGGCGCACAGATTCATCCAGGATCATGTTACGTACCACTTCTTTTTCGAGGTCGTGGAAGTAGCTTCCTACCAGCGGCTGATCTTCTTCAGGCAGCTCTCCCAGGAATTCTACCAGCTCTTCCTCGATCTTGTCGAATGCATCGCTGCGGTCATGCTTGCTGGAAGCAGATTTGGCTACCTGGTATATACGGTCTTTTGCAAATGCAATTATTTTCGCTTTCAGCTCTTCGTTGGTATGCGGCTTGGCGTATTCACGCTTGCCTGTTACACCGGCCAGCTGGCGCAGCTCTTCCTGTGCCTTTACCTGGATCTTAATGGCTTCATGGGCAACCTCGATCGCTTTGATCAGGTCTTCTTCGCTACATTCCTTGCTCTCGCCTTCCACCATCATGATGTTCTTTTCGGTGGCGCCGATGATGAAGTCCATATCGGCTTTCTCAAGCTCGGTACGGGTAGGATTGATCACCATCGCTCCCTCTACACGGGCCACTCTTACTTCAGAGATGATTTCCTGGATGGGCACATCAGATACAGCGAGGGCAGCAGAAGCGGCCAGGCAAGCCAGGGCATCCGGCATTACTTCCTTATCGGAAGAAATGAGGGTCACCAGTACCTGTACTTCGCAAAAATAATCATCAGGGAACAGGGGGCGCAGGGCGCGGTCTATCAAACGGGAAATGAGTACTTCGTAATCAGATAATTTTCCTTCGCGTTTAAAGAAAGAGCCGGGGATACGCCCAGCGGAGGCAAATTTTTCCTGGTAGTCAACAGTAAGGGGGAAAAAGCTTTGTCCCGGTTTAGGTTCTTTATTTGCTACAACGGTAGCGAGTAAGATACAGTCACCCAAACGTACGGTAACGGCGCCATCGGCCTGCCGGGCCAGTTTGCCGGTCTCGATCGTAACGATACGGCCGTTTCCTATATCGAATTTTACTGAAATAGGCGCTAGATTCATAAAAAAGTGAGGATTAAAAGGTAATACCTAAAAAAAACTATTCCCAACCTTTCGAAGTTGGGAATAGCGCTATAACATGAACATCGTTATTTTCTGATACCTAACTTCTCAATCAGGGCCCTGTAGCCAGTGAGGTTAGTTTTAGAGAGGTAAGAAAGCAGACGCTTCCTTTGACCTACCATTTTCATCAAACCACGATTTGTAGAGAAATCCTTTTTGTTTTTCTTCAGGTGATCGGAAATGCTGGTGATCCGCTCTGTCAGCAGAGCTATCTGGGCTTCAACAGAACCTGTGTTTTTCTCACTTCCGCCAAATTCCTTGAAAATATTGGCTTTCTTTTCAACAGTTAAGTAAGACATCTTAGATAAAATAATAAAATGATAAAGTTTTTTCGTCGCTATTTTTCCGGTGCAAAGGTAAAATGAATATTTGGATTTAACAATTTCCCCTTTTAATTAAGAATTAATAGCGAATAGTTAATAATTATAATAGCCTGCTTTCCAACAGATATTATGGTTATTCTTTAATTATTCATTATTAATAATTTAGGCAAAATTTATAGCGGCATTGTCTATTACCTGCCCGTTTTCGGTGCGGAGCACCCGGGAAGGGAATTTCTGCAGCACGATATAATCGTGGGTAGCCATTACGATGGCGGCCCCATCTTCGCGGCAAATACGGAAAAGCAGCTGCATAATCCCATCGGAGGTCTCAGGATCGAGGTTACCGGTGGGCTCATCTGCCAGGATCAGTTTAGGCGAATTCAACAGGGCACGGGCGATATCCACCCTCTGCTGCTCACCGCCGCTCAGCTCATAAGGCATTTTGAAGCCTTTGGTACCCAGCCCTACCTTATCCAGCACATCAGAGATCTTGTCTTCCATCAGCTTATTATCCTGCCAGCCAGTGGCCTTCAGCACAAACTTCAGGTTATTATGCACGTTACGGTCTGTCAGCAGCTGGAAGTCCTGGAACACCACGCCCAGGTTACGGCGCAAATAAGGCACCTTTTTCCAGTCCATTTTCTTCAGGTCAAAGCCTACTACCTGGCCAGCGCCATCCCGGAGGGGCAGGTCGCCATACAGGGTTTTCAGCAAACTGGACTTACCGGTACCGGTTTTACCGATCAGGTAAACAAATTCTCCTTTGTTCACAGTGATATTCACATCCGACAAAATCAAAGAATTTCCCTGGTATATACTAGCATTGGATAGTTGTAAGATGGGTTGCTCCTCCATTGTAAGTCCTGCGTTTATAATAATGCCAGCAAAAATAAATGAATATCGGGGTTAAGCCATCTTTTTATAGAAAAACTAAAAAAATAGTTGTCAAACTAATTAGTTAGTTATATATTTGAATTGGAAGATCGATCATCCACCTCCCCGGCCGGGGGAACTTTTAATTGTAACAACATGTCAACATCTCCATCAAAAACGCTTACTAAGGCAGAAGAACAGATCATGCAGGTACTATGGCAGAAAGGCCCCTCTTTTGTAAAAGAGGTGATTGACGAGCTGCCGGAGCCCAAGCCACATTACAATACCATTTCAACGCTGATTAAGATACTGGTGGAAAAAGGCTTTGTAGATTTCAAGGCCTTTGGCAAATCCCATCAGTATTATGCCCTGATCAGTAAAGAAGAATATAGCCGCAAAACGGTCAGGCAATTGGTAAAAGGCTATTTTGAAGGCTCTTACAGCAACCTCATCTCCTTCTTCGTACAGGAAAAGGACCTGAGCGTAAACGACCTGGAAAAACTGCTCAAACAAATCAAGGACGCTCAAAACAAGTAAGCGATGTCACCTGTGATCTTTTATCTGCTGAAAATACTGCTGTGCTCCGGCATCCTGTATGCCTACTATCATGCAGCACTGCGTAATAACCGTTTTCACCAATGGAACCGCTATTACCTGCTGCTGGCCACGCTGCTGTCACTGGTACTGCCACTGCTGCAGCTGCCTATGCCTTTTTCGGGCAGGGAAACGCCGGTGATCACTGCCTATACTACACGTATCATCACCCTGCGGGAATTTATACTGAGGGCGCCTTCGGCCGCTCCTGCAGTGAACTACCTGGAGCTGATGTGGTACGGCTATGGTGCGGTGGTGCTCCTGCTACTGGCCCGGATGGCTTACGGCTGCTGGAAGATCAGGCGGCTGATCAGGAACAATCCTGTACAGCAGCTGCGACCTTACCGCTTTATACAGAGCGACCAGGTAAAGGCGCCCTTCTCCTTTTTCAGGTACATATTCTGGACGCGGGATATGAGCCCGGATAGTGCAGATGGGCGGCAGATACTGCAGCATGAACTGGCGCACGTAAGAGAGCAGCACAGTATTGATAAGCTTTTGATGGAGCTGATATGCGCCATCTGCTGGGTAAACCCCTTTTTCCATCTCTTTAAAAGGGAACTGGCAGTAGTGCATGAATTTATTGCCGACCGACAAGCGGCAGCCGGAAAGGAGGCTGACTATGCACAGGTGATCCTGCAGGTAAGCCTGCAAAGCAGGCAGCTATCCTTTACCAACAATTTCTTTCATCCCCCCATTAAACGCAGGATCAATATGCTGCTACTTCAAAAATCAAACTTCACTATCATGAAAAAGCTCATTGCATTACCTATCATAACGGCCCTGGTTATCTTCATCAGCTGTAAACAGCAGCAGGATGCAGTGCCCAAATCAGATATCACCGATATTACCGTTGACCAGCTGGAATCTATGAAAGGAGAGGATATCAAATCCATCAGCATGAACGATAATATCGCCATCCTGGCAACTGCGGACGGTAAAAAGTACCGGGTGAACCTGGAGGGGAGCAAATTTGATCTCCGAAAGCTGCACCAGGAGAAAGTTGACATTAAAGGTGACGTATACACCTTTGTGGACGAGCCGCCTACCTTCCCGGGCGGAGAACAGGCGCTTGCTGTTTATCTCAGCAGGAATATCCGTTACCCCAAAGAGGCCGTCGAAAAGAAAATTAAAGGAACTGTTTTTGTACAATTCGTAGTGGATGCTGACGGTACAATAAAGGATGCAAAAATAGTAGGCGGACCTAAAGGCGGCGGCCTTGAAGAAGAATCACTGCGCGTAATAAACGCTATGCCAAAATGGGTACCCGGCAAGCAGAAAGGCAGTAAAGTAGCCGTAATGTTCAACCTGCCGATAAGATATACTTTGGAGGAGGATCGCAAACTCTCGCTGCTGGAGCCCTTCATGCTCTTCAAAAAAGGAAAAGATTGCTAATAAAAGCCGGGCTGACCAAAAGGATAATACTATTTTAACAAAAATGCCCGAAGCATACTGAAAGCATAGAGAAAGCATGGTGAAAGCATATAGAAAGCATGGAGAACACTGTTAAGATAGTATAAGTATGCCGTTCACCTTTTGGTCAGCCCTACATTTGCTATAGTTAAACCCCGGACATTTGCCTACTCATAGACAAACGTTCCGTATTCGCTCTTCACGGTCACCTTTTTAGCAGGCGCCTCTTCTACCCTACCTATCACCTGTGCGTCTATATTAAAGCTTTTCGAGATCTCAATAATATCCTGGGCAATACTTTCCGGTACGTACAGTTCCATACGGTGCCCCATATTGAATACTTTATACATTTCCTGCCAGCTGGTACCTGACTGCTCCTGGATCAGGCGGAATAAGGGAGGAGCGGAAAACAGGTTATCCTTGATCACATGCACCTTATCAATAAAATGCAACACTTTGGTTTGGGCGCCGCCGCTGCAATGCACTATTCCGTCTATCTGCGAACGGTATTTTGACAAAACCTGCTTTATAACGGGGCCGTATGTACGTGTAGGAGATAATACCAGTTTAGCGGCGTCTACCTGGCCAAAGCCGGGTATCTCTATTTTATCGGTCAATGCTTTTTTACCGCTGAACACCAGTTCGTAGGGAATGCCGGGGTCAAAGGTTTCGGGATATGCTTCGGCCACGGATTTATTGAATACATCATGACGGGCAGAAGTGAGGCCATTGCTGCCCATACCACCGTTATATTCCTTTTCGTAAGTGGCCTGGCCAAATGAGGCCAGTCCTACTACCACATTTCCTGCCCGGATCCTGTGGTTCGAGATCACTTCAGACCGTTTCATACGGCAGGTAACGGTAGAGTCTACGATAATGGTGCGTACCAGGTCGCCCACATCGGCGGTCTCGCCACCGGTAGAGTAAATGCTGATACCATAGCTGCGAAGCTCTTCCAGGATCTCTTCGGTGCCGTTGATAATGGCGGCGATCACCTCACCGGGGATCAGCTGTTTGTTACGCCCGATGGTAGAAGAGAGGAGTATATTCTCTGTAGCGCCTACACACAGCAGGTCGTCAATGTTCATAATGATGGCATCCTGCGCGATGCCTTTCCAAACGCCCAGGTCGCCCGTTTTTTTCCAGTAGGCGTAAGCCAGGGACGATTTGGTACCCGCGCCGTCGGCATGCATGATGTTGCACCAGGCCTCGTCGCCGCCCAGTATATCAGGTACTATTTTACAGAAAGCTTTGGGAAAAAGGCCTTTGTCAATATGCTTAATGGCGTTGTGCACATCTTCTTTATCGGCAGAAACACCCCGTTTGGCGTATAGATCCTGATTCATGCCGCAAAAGTAATAGATTCTGCCCAGTTCTCACGGCGATCATACAAATACAAAAAATCTGGGTTAGATTTGCACGGCATTTTAGACCCGTTATTCAGTTTTATGCAGGTTCACAGGGAACTATCACAATTGCCGGCTTTTCGTAACGCAGTTATCACGATTGGTACTTTCGATGGTGTGCATACCGGTCACCGGTATATCCTGCAGCAGCTGCAACAGGCTGCCAGGGCAGTGAACGGAGAAACCGTGATCGTCACTTTTGACCCGCACCCGCGGGAGGTGCTTGCCCCGGGCGATAAAAAGATACGCCTGCTGACCACCCTGGATGAAAAGATCGCATTGCTGACCCGCGAAGGGATCGACCACCTGGTAGTGGTACCCTTTACCAGGGCATTTTCCGAGCTGTCGGCCCGGGCCTACCTGGAGGACTTCCTGATAGCCCGTTTCAAACCGCACACTATTATCATCGGGTACGACCACCGTTTCGGGCATAACCGCGAAGGCGGACTGGAGCTGCTGGAAGCAGAACAGCACCAGTATGGTTTTGAACTGATCGAAATACCCCAGCAGGTGGTGCATGACCTGGCGGTAAGCTCCACCAAGATCAGGAATAGCCTGCTGGAAGGCAATATCACCCTGGCCAATGAGCTGCTGGGCTACCATTATTTCCTTGAGGGAACGGTGGTACACGGGGATAAAATGGGCAGGCAGCTGGGCTATCCTACGGCGAACCTGCAATTACCCGATGAGCGCAAGCTGATACCCTCCGAAGGGATCTATGCGGTAAAAGTAAACATGACGCTAAATGCAGTGATGAGCATCGGCACCCGGCCTACCTTTAACGGCACCGATCTGCGGCTGGAAGTACATCTTTTTGATTTTAACCGGGAGATCTATGGGGAGCACCTGCAGGTGGAGTTCATTGACTTCATCCGTCACAGCCAGAAGTTTGACAGTGTGGAAGCCCTGGTGGCACAGATGAACCAGGACAGTGAAAAGGCGCGGGCGATCCTGTCTGCTTAACTCATCATTTTATACATCAGCTCCTTCATCAGTTCTCCGTCTTCTACGCCGCTGTCGTTGATACCAATGCTCCGCAGGTTATAGTTATGCAGCAGCAGGATCGCTTTTTCGGTACCTTCTGCGCCGTACTGGCGGGCGGCGGCCATATAATCCTTTACGAAAAAGGGATGTACGCCAAGGGTAGCTGCAATTTCCTTCTCTCCTCCCTTTACGCCGAAAACCAGGTTCACCTTACTGAAGAAATTGTATAAAGCGGGGATCACCATTTGCACAGGCCCGGCTTTGGGGTTGGCGGCAAAGTACTGGATGATGCGCATCACCTTTGTAAAATCTTTCTGGCCAACGGCATTCTGCAGCTCAAATACATTGTATTCCTTGCTGATGCCCACGTATTTCTCAATATCGCCTTCATCGATCTTTTTACCATCCGGCAGGTTTACCAGCAGTTTGTCTATCTCGTTGGCAATACGGGAGAGATCATTACCGATATGATCTACCAGCAGGATGCCTGCTTTCTGGGAAATTGCGCGCCCGAGTTCCTTTACATACACCTCCACCCAGCCTGGCAGCTGGTTATCATATAATTTTTTGGTGCTGAGCAGCACGCCTTTTTCTTTTATCAGTTTGGCCAGCTTGCTCCGCCCATCTATTTTACCCTGTTTATGGGCTACCACAAATACGGTGGATCCGAGCGGATTGTCGATATAGGGCTCCAGTTTCAGCAGGTCTCTCATGGCCTGTGCCTCTTTCAGGATCACCACCTGTCTTTCTGCAAACATTGGATAGCGGCGGCAGGCATTGATCACGGTGCTCCAGTCGGTATCTTTTCCATACAATATGGTGAGGTTAAAGCCTTTTTCGGCTTCGTCCAGTAAATGGCGCTCCGCATAATTACTCACCTGGTCAATAAAAAAATCCTCTTCTCCTTCCAGCCAGTACAGGGGCCGGAACTTCTTTTGCTTCCAATCTTTTATAATATCCTGATATTCCATAATGACCAATAATGCTATTTAACAATCACCACCTCGTCCTCCTTCAGAAGGGGTACACCTTTGAAGCGCAGCACCAGCTGGGCCACGGCTGCTACATCCTTCTGGCAATAGGTGGCAATACGGGGCAGGTCATGTTCCTGCCAGTATACTTTTCCCACCATGCTGCCGTCTATATCATCTTTGGGCGTAGGGATGCCCAGGATGGCGGTCAGCAGTTTCAGGGAGGTATAGTTCTTATAATCTCCAAAACGCCAGAGGTGAAGGGTGTCCAGCATGGGCACCTCCCAGGGTTTAAATCCGTGCAGCTGCAAAGGCTGGGGCAAAGATAGCTGATGGATAATAGAACGCCTACAGATATATGGGATATCGAACTCCCGGATATTATGCCCGGCAAACTGGAAACGCGGGTACTTGTTATGAAACTTATTCACCAATTCTAAAAAACCGCTTAATACAACCCCTTCATCATCATCATAAAATGATTTGAGCCGCAGGTGATAACGGTTATTCTCCAGGCAGAAATATCCAACCGAAATACAGATCACTTTACCAAATTCCGCATATATACCCGCCTTATTGGCATAGTCTTCGGCGCCATTTGCTGAATCTGGCGCAGTTTTTGTTATTTTTTCCAGCCAGAGACTTTGGAGCTGCTGGGGCAGGTCGTCGAAAGTGGCCATGCCAGGGGTTGTTTCTATATCCAGCAACAGTAATTGATCTAAAGCAACGTTAGGTAGCACTGAAATAATCCTATTTAAAAGTTTGTGAATTACAGAATTAAAAAAGTTATTTTTGTATAACGTTTTTTAACCATATAACAATTAAACATAAAACAAACATTCTATGACTGAGAACACATTCAACACGCCTGCCCCGGGATCTTCCGGTTCTGAAAAACCGCGTAGCCGTAACGGATTGATATACGGTATTCTGATTGCAGCTTTAGCAGGTACCTGGATATACATGTTGTACGACAAAAATAAGACTAACGAGACCATCGTACAACAAGGCACTCAGATAGATTCTATTTCATCTTCACGCGATGCTTTGCAACAGGAATATAACGCTGCCAACGCACGCCTGGATGACCTGATCTCACAGAACAGCCGTATGGACAGCCTGGTGAAAACCAAGGATAAAGAACTGGCTGATGTGAAAGCCCGCATCCAGAGCATCCTGACCAACAAAAATGCTACCCAGGCAGAACTGGCTGAGGCCCGCAGGCTGATCGAACAGCTTAAAACAAATATAGCTGGTTATCAGGAAACCATTGAACGCCTGGAAGGCGAAAAATTGGTGCTGGCCGGTGAAAGGGATGTAGCCCGCAAAGAAAGAGACTCTGTAGGCGTTGTAAAAGACAGCCTGAATAAAGAGGTAAACCTGGGCTCCGTACTGCATGCCAGCAATATTAAGCTGCAACCTATCCAGGTAAAAAGGAACGGTAAAGAAGTAGAAACGTCCAAGGCTAAACGCGCAGACATGATGCGTGTGATCTTTGACCTGGATGAGAACAGGATCGCTCCTACAGGGGATAAAGAGATCTACGTGGCCATCACTGCTCCCGACGGTTCACCGCTGGCAGTTGAAGCACTGGGATCCGGCCGTTTCTCACTGGAAGACGGTACTGAAAAGCTCTATACTGCCAAGAAAACTGTAGCCTATGTAAAAGGCGAAAAACAGACCGTAAGCATGGACTGGAAACAGAACTCCGATTTCAAACCCGGTGATTACAGCGTTGAGATCTATCACAACGGCTTCCGCATCGGTCAGGGTAAAGTAAACCTGAGAAAAGGCGGCTTGTTCTAAAGAGATAAAAGAGATAATAGTTCTCCGTTTATTCAATAATATTCCAGTAACGCTCCAGGGGTTGGGAACCCTTGGAGCGTTATCATTTTTACAATACCTCATCAATTGTTAACGATTGGTTATTGACAAATCCCGGGACATGAAAATATCTATAATTTAACGTTATTTGCTGCTCGGAAAAACCCTTACTTACAAAGTAATGTGAATAAAGTAAATCCTATTTACTACACGCTGTTTTACCTACATACTGGGCAACTGTTCTGCTAATACGCCCTGAACCGCCATAAAACATAAAGAATGGGAACGACTAAATTATTGTATGTAGTGGATGATGATGAGATCTTTCATTTTATCATCAAACGGCTGCTAGGACAGCAGGACAAATACCGTCAAAACCTGACCATTGTTTCTTTTCTATCCGCAGAAGATGCCCTGGAGCAGCTACACCAACCCGCGTGCCCCTACCCTTCCCTGATAATACTGGATATGAATATGCATAGTATGGATGGCTGGGGTTTTATTGAGGGTTATCGCAGCATGCAGGCCCGTTCAGGCCTTAGTATTCCCATTATCATGTGCTCTTCTTCGATGGATGTACGGGATATTCAGAAAGTGGAGGCAACACCGGAGCTGGCGGCCTATATCACAAAACCCCTGGATAACAGTAAGCTGAAAATAATAGAAGGATACCTTTGAATAGCTGCTAGCTGCTAGCTTTTAGCTATTAGCCATCAGCGTTTAGCCGATAGCTAATAGCTAAAAGCCAGTTGCTAGCGGCTCACTGCTAACTCACCATACATTTCCTCACGGAGGGCTTTTACCCTTGCATCTTCCAGGTATTCATCGAAGGTAGTAAGCCTGTCAATAACACCCCTGGGCGTGATCTCAATGATACGGTTGGCCACAGATTGCATGAAGGTATGGTCGTGCGTGGTTAAGAGCACAATACCTTTGAAGTTGTTCATGCTTTCGTTGAATGACTGTATAGATTCCAGGTCGAGGTGGTTGGTAGGCTCGTCGAGCACTACTACGTTGGGATCCTGCAGCATCATACGGCTGATCATACAACGTACTTTTTCTCCTCCGCTCAGTACACTGGTCTTTTTCAAAATATCGTCCCCGCTGAAGAGCATCTTACCCAGGAAACCGCGCAGGAAGGGCTCATCCACATCGGTAACATGGGGAGGCACGAACTGGCGCAGCCAATCCATCAGGTTCAGGGTAGTATCCTGGAAATACTTCGCGTTATCATTGGGCAGATAAGCTTTGGTAACGGTGGTGCCCCATTCAAATTTACCGCCGTCTGCAGCCTGCTCACCGTTGATGATCTCAAAGAAGGTGGTCAGGGCCAGGTGGTCTTTAGACAGGAAAGCGATCTTATCGCCTTTATTTACGGTAAAGCTTACATTGCTGAAGAGGGTACGGCCGTCTACTGCTTTTTCGAGCTTCTCGATGTTCAGTATCTGGTTGCCCACTTCACGCAGCTGCTTGAAGATGATACCGGGATATTTACGGTTGGAAGGCTGGATCTCTTCTATCACCAGCTTTTCCAGGGCTTTCTTACGGGAGGTAGCCTGCTTGCTCTTAGAAGCGTTGGCGCTAAAGCGGGCGATGAAGTCCATAAGGTCTTTCCGCTTTTCTTCCATCTTCTTGTTCTTGTCAGACTGCTGTCTTGCGATCAACTGGGAAGACTCGTACCAGAAAGAGTAGTTACCGGTAAAGATCTGGATCTTGCTGCGGTCTACATCGGCCACATGGGTACAAACGGCGTCGAGGAAGTGACGGTCGTGGGATACCACGATCACGATGTTCTCATAGTCTGCCAGGAAGTTCTCCAGCCAGCCGATGGTCTCTACGTCCAGGTCGTTCGTGGGCTCATCCAGCAGCAGGATATCAGGGTTGCCAAACAGCGCCTGTGCCAACAGCACGCGCACTTTTTGGCTACCTGCCAGTTCTTTCATCAGCACATTATGCAGCTCTTCTTTTACGCCCAGGTCGCCCAGCAGGGAACCGGCATCACTTTCGGCAGTATAACCGCCCATTTCGCCGTATTCTCCTTCCAGTTCGCCGGCCCTGATGCCATCCTCTTCGGTGAAATCAGCCTTGGCGTAAATGGCGTCTCTTTCCTTGGCGATCTCCCACAGGCGTTTATTGCCCATGAGCACCGTATTGAGCACCGTAATCTCATCAAATTCAAAGTGGTTCTGTTTCAGAACGCTCATGCGTTCTCCGGGAGTGATCTCCACAGTACCTTTATTCGGCTCTATTTCGCCGGAGAGTATTTTGAGGAAGGTGGATTTACCGGCGCCGTTGGCCCCGATCACCCCATAACAGTTACCTTTGGTGAAATTGAGGTTTACTTCATCAAACAATACCCGTTTGCCGTAGGAAAGCGATATGTTTCTAACACTGATCATGCTGGCTAATGAAATTTAAGGCGCAAAGTTACGAAATAGTTTCAGTTTGAGGATTGTTTAAATTGGTACGGGATATGTTAAAAAACCTGATATGGAAACATATGAAAAGCTGATACTTAAGGAAGTAAAGCGCTGGCAACGGGATATGCAGCGTGATCCCTCCCTGCCGGGCCGGCTTGCCAAACGGGTGCAGGACCGCATCAACCGCATCATTCCCGAAAAAGTGCACCAGGCCTTTACGGTGGCCATCAAGCAAATGACCCGGGCTGTGCTTTACGGGGCAGGCTTTACGGCTAAAGAACCGCAGCCGGTAAAGGAGCTGATCTTAACGGAAGAGAAGGTACGGGAACGTATAACGTTCTACAAAACGGCCACGGCCACCGAAGGCGCCATTACCGGAGCGGGGGGAATTTTACTGGGACTGGCCGATTTTCCCCTCTTCCTCACGCTTAAAATGAAAATGCTGTTTGATATAGCCGCTCTCTATGGCTTTGACGCCAATACCTATAAAGAGCGTGTATACATGCTGTATATCTTCCAGCTCACCTTTTCCAGTCAGCATCTCCGCAATAAAACCTACCCGCTGATGGCCCACTGGGACACCTACAGCCAGGAGCTGCCCGAGGATATCAATGCCTTTGACTGGCGGCGCTTCCAACAGGAATATCGCGACTACATTGATATTGCCAAGATGCTGCAGCTGATGCCGGGCATCGGCGCAGTAGTAGGTGCAGTGGTAAACCACCGCCTTACTGACAAGCTGGGCAGCAGCGCAATGAATGCTTACCGTATGCGCTTATTGAAGGTTTAACTATCTTTACCGCTCACTTCTAATCTGTCATGTTATGACCTCCTACGAGCAGATATTTGAGAACAACAAGCAGTGGGTAGCCTCCAAACTGGCTACTGATGAACAATTCTTTGAACGGCTGGCCAAAGAACAACAACCGGACTACCTGTATATCGGCTGCAGCGACAGCCGGGTACCCGCCAATGAGATCATGGGCCTGGATGCAGGTGAAGTGTTTGTTCACCGCAATATTGCCAACCTGGTGAACAATATAGACCTGAACGTGATGTCAGTGATCAACTACGCGGTGCGGCACCTGGGGGTAAAACATATCATCGTTTGCGGACATTACAACTGCGGGGGCGTTAAGGCTGCCATGGCGCCACAGGACCTGGGCCTGCTGAATCCCTGGCTGCGGAATATCCGCGACGTATACCGCCTTCACCAGGAAGAGCTGGATGCCATTCCTGACACCACCCAACGTACCAACCGCCTGGTAGAACTGAACGTACAGGAACAATGCCTGAACGTGATCAAAACCGCGGTGGTACAACAATCCTACCTGGCCAAAGGATATCCTACCGTACATGGCTGGGTGTATGACCTGCATAATGGCCTGCTGGTAGACCTGAAGATCGACTTTGAAGGCCTGCTGCACGAGATACAGCGGATCTATGACCTCACCGGTAAAGGAATACAGTTTTAATTATTACGAATGACACAGGGACCTATCGGTGTTTTTGACTCCGGCTATGGCGGCTTGACCGTGTTGAAAGAAATCATAGCAGAACTACCGGAATACGATTATCTGTACCTGGGAGACAATGCCCGTACGCCTTATGGCAACCGCGGCTTTGATACCATACATGCCTATACGCTGGAATGTGTGCAGCATCTTTTCCGGATGGGCTGTCCCCTGGTGATACTGGCCTGTAACACCGCATCTGCCAAGGCGCTGCGCACCATACAGCAAAAAGATCTGCCGCAGATAGCGCCTGACCGCCGTGTGCTGGGCGTTATCAGGCCTACTACAGAACTGGTAGGCACCTTAACGCAAACCGGCGAAGTAGGCATACTGGCTACCAACGGCACTGTGGCCTCGGAGTCGTACCCTATCGAGATCAATAAATTCTTTCCGCATGTGAGGGTACACCAGGAAGCCTGTCCCATGTGGGTGCCGCTGGTGGAGAATAACGAACATGAAGGACCGGGAGCAGACTATTTTGTGAAGAAACACCTGGATCATATCCTGGGCGAATCACCGAATATCGATACCCTGGTGCTGGGCTGCACCCATTACCCGCTGCTGATGGGCAGGATCAAGGAATACCTTCCGGGTGGTATTACCGTACTATCCCAGGGAAAGATAGTGGCGCACAGCCTGAAAGACTACCTGCGCCGCCATCCTGAAATGGAAGTACGTTTAAGCAAGAACAGGAGCCACCAGTTCTTTACTACGGATGATACGCAGATATTTGACAGGATGGCTGCGACCTTCTTTGGGAAAACAGTACAGTCGCAGCACCTGGCGTTGTAAAATCCAAATCCCAATAGTCAAATTCCAAACGTTTCGCATATAAGCATGCTTTACAAGGTTTGGAATTTGGCTATTGGGATTTGGGATTTTGGAATTTATTTCCCTTCCAGCTTTAACAGGAAAGCATATTCCAAAGCTGTTTTGTGCAATGATTTGAACCGTCCGGAAGCGCCACCATGACCGGCTTCCATATCTGTTTGCAGTAACAGCAGGTGATGATCCGTTTTCAGCTCCCGCAGTTTGGCCACCCATTTGGCCGGTTCCCAGTATTGCACCTGTGAATCATGCAGGCCTGTGGTGACCAGCATATTGGGATAGGCTTTACTGGTAACGTTATCGTAGGGAGAATAGCTCTTCATGTATTCATACGAATCTTTGTTCTTGGGATTTCCCCATTCATCAAATTCGCCGGTAGTAAGCGGGATACTTTCATCCAGCATGGTGGTGAGCACATCTACAAAGGGAACACCGGCAATGACGCCGTGCCAGAGGTCGGGCCGCAGGTTAACAACGGCGCCCATCAGCAATCCGCCGGCGCTGCCGCCCTGGGCGTACAAATGTGCAGGGGATGTATATTTCTGGGCTACCAGGTATTCTGCACAGGCAATGAAATCAGTAAAAGTGTTCATCTTTTTGAACATCTTTCCGTCTTCATACCATTGGCGGCCCATCTCTTCTCCTCCCCTGATATGCGCGATAGCATATACGAAGCCGCGATCCAGCAGGCTTAAACGGCTACTGCCAAAAGCAGGTTCCATACTGAAGCCGTAAGAACCATAGCCGTACAGCAGCAGCGGGCTCTCTCCTTTCTTTTCAAATCCTTTCTTGTATACCAGGGATATAGGCACTTTCACGCCGTCTTTAGCAGTGGCGTATACACGTTCTGTTACATAGTTGGCGGGATCATAGCCACCCAATACTTCCTGCCTTTTCTTTAGCTCGCTTTTACGTGTTTCCATGTTATAATCATACACAGAGTTTGGTGTGGTCATGGAGGTGTACGTATAGCGCAGCTCTTTGGTGTCCAGCTCGGGGTTGATGCTGATACCGGCCACATAGGCGGGCTCGTCGAATTGCAGGTAATGGTCCTGGTTGTTACGCAGGTTCATGATATGCAATTGGGAGAGGCCGTTCTTACGTTCGCCCAGCACGAGATAGTCCCTGAACACTTCGAAGTTCTCCAGCAATACATCCGCGCGATGGGGCACTACATCTTTCCAGTGATCCATCCCGGTTTTGTCCAGCGGGCTTTCCATTAACCTGAAATTAGTGGCCTGCCAGTTGGTGCGGATATAAAAGCGATCATCAAGGTGGTCAATGTCGTACAGCACCTCTTTCTGCCTTGGCTGAAAAATGCGGAAAGCACCTTCGGGCTTATCGGCCTCCAGGATCCTGTACTCTGAAGAGAGTGTGCTGGACGAGGCGATCATGATGTATTTACCGGATTTGCTGCGGCTTACATCCACATCGTAGGTTTCGTCATTTTCTACATACACCTGGTGATCTTTGGCAGCCTCCGATCCCAATTTGTGTCGCAGGACACGCTCGGCACGCAGGGTTTCAGGATGTTTGCGGGTATAGAAGAAGGTCTGGTTATCATTGGCCCATGCCGCGCCACCCGTGGTTTCGGGGATGGCATCGGGCAGTATTTTGCCTGTTGCCAGCTCCTTCACGTGAATGGTGTATTTGCGGCGGCTTACCGTGTCTACACCAAAAGCCAGCAGGCTATTATCAGGGCTTACTGAGAGCCCTGTAACCTGGTAATAGGCATGCCCTTTGGCCATCTCATTTACATCCAGGATCACTTCTTCCGGGGCCTTGAGATTCCCTTTCCTACGGCAATAGATGGGATATTCCTTACCGGTTTCATAACGGGTAAAGTAATAGTAGCCATTTTTGAAGTAAGGGGCCGTGGCATCTGCTTCCATAATGCGGCCACGCATTTCTTCATACAGGCTTTCACGTAGTTTCTCCTCCGGTTTCATGATCGTATCGAGGTAGGCGTTCTCTGCCTGCAGGTATGCAATCACTTTGGGATCCTTGCGGTCGTTCATCCAGAAATAATTGTCTGTACGGGTATCTCCGTGGATCGTAAGGTTTTTGGGTATTTTAGGCGCTACCGGCGGCGCAATGCTGATCTGTTCTGACATAGTTTTCTTTTTCTCCTGGCAGCCCCACATAATTAATAATGAACAATTAATAATTAAGAAGCGAAGGAGCTGTGCTGCGTTTGACATTGGTATTGCGGGTATTAATTATTAATCATCAATTATTCATTAAATGATCTTCATCTTTTCTGCGTCCCAGTTGATCGCCTGTTTTTTAAAGTAGCTTTCATTGGTAAGCAGCGCAGGGCCTGCCGCTCGCAGGCCAAAGGTAGCATCTTCCACTACTGTTTTACCTGAGCGCATGGCTTCAAAGAAATTCACGAAGTGGTCATACCTGTCGTCATAACCTGCGGGAGCCGCAAATTTGCTTTCGGAGGTATCTCCCTTGCGGGTATTGGGAGGATATTTGGCATTGTATTGCTTTTCAAATGCAGCCTGCTGCTCCTTTGTAAAGGTATTATAGGTATCCCATCCTCCGTAACCGGGGGCTACAGGCAGTTTATGTTTTTTGATACGGAAATCATTCCAGCCCATATCCAGCACCCCTTCGGTACCGATGAAACGGGTTTGTTCCCCACCGCCGCTGCCATCTGCAAAGTTCACGCGGAGCGTTGCCTGGAAGGCAGGATGCTCTTTGGTTTCGGGATAATCAAAGATGGCCACTACTACATCCGGCACATCGCGGCCGTCTTTCCATTGCACCAGGTTACCACTGGCAAAAACGCGGTTGGGGCCTAATGCACCGGTGATAAAATGCAGGCCTGAAATAAGGTGCACAAAGAGGTCTCCCGGTATGCCGGTGCCATAGGCCTGGTAGTTACGCCAGCGGAAAAAGCGCACCGGATCAAAGGGCACTTTGGCGGTATCTTTCAGGAAGGTGTCAAAGTCAATATTCTTTGGACTGGCGTCCGGCGGGATGGAATATTGCCAGGCGCCGAGTGCATCATGACGGTCGTAACGGGCCTCCACCACATTGAGCTGACCTATTTCGCCTGCCAGGTATCTTTTACGCGCCTCAGCAAGCGCAATACTGCTTACCCGCTGGCTGCCTACCTGGAACACGGCCTTTGTTTTTTGCTGGGTGGCTATCACTTTGTGCCCTTCTTCTATCTGCTGTACCATTGGCTTTTCACAATACACGGCCTTTCCTTTTTCCATAGCGTGAATGGAAATGGTATCATGCCAATGATCGGGCGTAGCCACGATAACGGCGTCTATATCCTTTCGCTCCAATAGCTCGCGGTAGTCGCGAGTGGTGAAAACGTTGGCGCCATATACTTCTTTTACTTTCTGCAAATGCCCGTCATACAGGTCTGCCGCAGCTACAAATTCCACGCCGGGCACTTTCAATGCGGTATCTACGTCGCCAAAGCCCATGATGCCCATTCCTACGCAGGCAATGCGTATCTTATCGTTAGCAGATATACGGGTTTCGGGTTGTAAGAGATGTACCTGTTCTTTGCCCAGCGCCGCTAAGGGACCAACCCCCAGTATCGCGGCTGTACTGCCCAGCTGCCTGATGAATTTTCTACGGGAATTACCTGACATAAGCCTAATTTTTACACGTGGATAGATGAATTATAATAATAAAAAGAATTTGGAAGATAGCCAATTTGTTGTTGAAAGGCGGCAAAAACGGAATGCTGTAAGACGTGGAATCTGGTTATTGGTCTAAAAAAATCAAAGGGTTTGAGCACTGATAACAGTTCTCAAACCCTCAAACCATCTATTGGAAATACTTTATTTCTCGTAGGTAAAGCCGGACCTGATAAATTCGCGGTTCAGGCGGGCGATATTGGTGAGCGAGATCTCTTTGGGACATTCCGCTTCGCAGGCGCCTGTGTTGGTACAGCTGCCGAAGCCTTCCTTATCCATCTGGGCCACCATGTTCAGCGCCCTGGTGCTTCTTTCAGGATCACCCTGTGGCAGCAGCGCCAGCTGGGATACCTTGGCAGAAACGAAGAGCATCGCTGAAGAGTTCTTACAGGCTGCTACGCAGGCGCCGCAACCGATACAGGCAGCAGCAGCAAAAGCAGCATCCGCTTTATCTTTCGGGATGGGTATCGCGTTGGCGTCTACGGCATTACCGGTGTTTACGGAGATGTAACCGCCGGCTTCAATGATGCGGTCAAAAGCGCCACGATCTACCGTCAGGTCTTTCAGCACCGGGAAAGCGCCTGCCCTCCAGGGCTCTACGGTAATGGTGTCGCCATTCTTGAAGGCGCGCATGTGCAGCTGGCAGGTAGTAGTACCAGCCCAGGGACCGTGCGCACGGCCGTTAATATGCATGGAACACATACCGCAAATACCTTCACGGCAGTCATGATCGAATGCTATCGGTTCTTTTCCCTCGTTGATCAGGCGTTCATTCAGCACATCGAACATTTCCAGGAAGGACATTTCGGAAGAAATATCTTGTACCTGGTAAGTCTCAAACCTGCCCTGATCATTTTTATTTTTTTGCCTCCACACTTTTAATGTGAGGTTCATAGTATAATGTTCCATTGTTATGGCTGTATTATCGTTACTAATTATTTGTAGGAGCGTTGAGTAGGTTTAGCTTCTTCGAAGAGCAAAGGTTCTTTATGCAGTTCGTATGAGCTGTCTCCTTTGTACTCCCAGGCAGCTACGTAGGCGAAATTATTATCGTCGCGCAGCGCTTCACCTTCTTCTGTTTGTGATTCTTCGCGGAAGTGACCACCGCAGGATTCACGGCGGTTCAGGGCGTCGAGGCACATCAGCTCACCCAGCTCCAGGAAGTCGGCCACGCGGCCTGCTTTTTCCAGTTCAGGATTGAACTCATCTGCGGTGCCGGGTATACGCACATCTTTCCAGAACTCAGCGCGGAGCGCTTTGATCTCTTCGATGGCTTCTTTCAGGCCTTGTTCGTTACGGGCCATACCGCACTTATCCCACATGATCTTGCCCAGCCTTTTATGGAAAGAGTCTACTGATTTGGTGCCCTTGATGTTCATCATACGATCGATGTTGGCCTGCACCTGTTTCTCTGCTTCTACAAAAGCCGGATGATCTGTAGGAATGGCTTTGGTGCGGATCTCATCTGCGAGATAGTTACCGATGGTATAAGGGATCACGAAGTAGCCGTCTGCCAGGCCCTGCATCAGCGCAGAAGCGCCCAGGCGGTTAGCGCCGTGATCAGAGAAGTTGGCTTCACCCAGTGCGTACAGGCCGGGAACGGTGGTCATCAGCTCATAATCTACCCAAAGGCCGCCCATGGTATAGTGTACGGCGGGATAGATCCGCATTGGTACTTCGTAAGGATTTTCACCGGTGATCTTTTCATACATTTCGAAGAGGTTACCGTATTTCTCGGCCACCACTTCCACACCCAGCTGTCTTACCTGCTCGGCGGTAGGTGAATGCAGGCCGCGTTTACCTGCTTCGATCTTACCGTAACGCTGGATAGCTGCAGCATAGTCCAGGTATACCGCCTGTTTGGAGCTGCCTACACCGTAACCGGCGTCGCATCTTTCCTTAGCGGCCCTGGAAGCCACGTCGCGCGGTACCAGGTTACCGAATGCAGGGTACCTTCTTTCCAGGTAGTAATCCCTTTCTTCTTCGGGTATATCAGCCGGCTTGCGGTTATCGTCTTTTTTCTTGGGCACCCATATGCGGCCGTCGTTACGCAGCGATTCGGACATCAGGGTCAGTTTGGACTGATGTTCGCCCGAAACGGGGATACAGGTAGGGTGGATCTGTGTATAGCAAGGGTTGCCAAAGTAAGCGCCCTGTTTGGTTGCTTTCCAGGCGGCTGTTACGTTGGAGCCCATCGCGTTGGTAGAGAGGAAGAACACGTTGCCGTAACCGCCGCTGGCCAGCAATACTGCATGACCGAAGTGACGTTCCAGCTTACCGGAGATCAGGTCGCGGGCGATGATGCCGCGGGCTTTACCGTCGATCTTTACGATCTCCAGCATTTCGTGGCGGCTGTAGAGGGTAACGTTACCCAGGGCCACCTGGCGCTCCAGTGCAGAGTAAGCGCCCAGCAACAGCTGCTGGCCTGTCTGGCCGGCTGCATAGAAGGTACGCTGTACCTGTGTACCGCCGAAAGAACGGTTACTCAGCAGGCCGCCATATTCGCGGGCAAAGGGAACGCCCTGCGCCACGCATTGGTCAATGATGTTGCCGCTCACTTCAGCCAGCCGGTGTACGTTGGCTTCGCGGGCGCGGTAGTCGCCGCCTTTTACGGTATCATAAAACAGACGGTATACAGAGTCACCATCGTTCTGGTAGTTCTTGGCAGCGTTGATACCACCCTGTGCGGCAATACTATGCGCACGGCGGGGGCTATCCTGAAAGCAGAAAGCTTTAACCTTATAACCCAGTTCGCCCAAGGAAGCCGCTGCTGAAGCGCCTGCCAGGCCGGTACCCACTATGATCACTTCCAGTGAACGCTTGTTTGCAGGGTTCACCAGCTTACAATGACCTTTATAATTCTCCCATTTCTTATCTAAAGGGCCTGCAGGAATTTTTGCATCCAACATATATATCGTGCTTTACTGAATTAATGATTGAATAATATATACACAGGAATAATGGCAAAACCGATGGGGATCAGTATTCCGAACAGCCATATCCCAACGAAGCTGATCAAACCGTTGTACTTCACGTGATTCAGGCCAAAGGTCTGGAAGGCGCTTTTGAAGCCATGGATCAGGTGAAAAGACAGGCCGATCATCCCGATCACGTAGATGATCACCCATACCGGGTTTGCAAATACCTGCCATACAATGGTGTACAGGTCTTTGATAGGCTCTCCGTTCGCTTCATAGCTTACGGTAGGCAGCTCGGCGTAATGGAATTTTGCCCAGAAGTCGGCCAGGTGAATAACAATGAAGATCAGCAGGATACTGCCCATGATGGCCATCTGGCGGCTGTACCAGGAAGAGGTTTGGTTACCGGCGTTGATAGCGTATTTTACCGGGCGCGCCCTGCGGTTACTAAAAGTAAGCTGCAAGGCAATGAACGCATGCAATACGATCACTATTTTCAGGCCCCAGGCTATGAACTGGATCAGGCTGTTGTGCCCCATGAATGCGGCATAAGAATTAAAGGCCTTACCGCCGTCTTTATACAGCAGCTGGATGTTACCCGCCAGGTGCACCAGCACAAAGCTGCAAAGGAAAAAACCGGTAGCGCCTACTAATAATTTCTTGCCAATGGAGGTGTTAAAGAATTGTGACCACTTCATATAAAATTCTGAGCTTCCTTATAAGTTATATGATAAAAATGATAATATCTCGAAACGTCGGGCAAATTTAACGCAGGAAAAATTAAATCCAAATGATATTTCTCAGTTTTCGGAGAGGGCCCTACTCGAGGCGCCTCATCATCACATTATCAATCATATTATATAAATGTTGCGGCTGATAGGTCCGCCATTTATCGTTCTCCAGCAGGTGAACATAGTTGTCCAGGTGAGCTTTTGTAAATTCCTGGCGGGTTTGCTCGGGCATATTAAGGCTGACGAGCCAGCCGCCATCGTCGCGGATATCTTCCCACCATTCTTCATAGTAGCAATCGTCTGAAGAGTGGAAATTCATGACATTTTCGGTGATGAGGATGAATTTTTTGATACCCTGGGAGGTCATGACGTCGATCACTTCCCGTTTAAGGGTCATAATATCATTCTCGATAGCGTCATTCCATTCTCCCAGCAGTTCGATAATGGCGAAGTTGAACTGGTAGTCTGCAAACAGGATCTTCATATACAGCGTACGTGACCCGAATTCATCCCATTGGGGATGCACGTAATAATTGTATACCGTGTTAGTGAATTCAAATTCGCTGTATTCCCTGCCATAGAACGGGGAGAGCTCGTCATCCTCTGCTGTATACAAATGCCGCCAGTTATAATATGGTTCTATATCGTGCATGGGTTTCCTGGCAAAGTTAAGTCATCTTACCATATTCCTCCACCGCCTTTCTGACGCTGCCTGCTTTGAGCAGCCATTCTTTGGCGGTGTCATAATCTTTGAGCTGCAGCCTTTCCATCAGCATTTTCACGCCGCGGTCTACCAGCTTATCGTTGCTGAGCTGCATGTTCACCATTTTATTGTCTTCTACCCTGCCCAGCTGGATCATTACAGCGGTAGAGATCATATTTAATACCAGTTTTTGCGCTGTTCCACTCTTCATGCGGGTGCTGCCGGTGATGAACTCAGGGCCCACCACTACCTCTACGGGATAGTCTGCTGCTGCCGAAAGCGGCGCATCCGGGTTACAGCAGATGCTGCCGGTGATGATGTTTTCCTCACGGCATTTCAGGAGCGCGCCTATTACATAGGGCGTGGTGCCGCTGGCCGCTATGCCCACTACTACATCTTTTTCGGTGATATTAAATTCCAGGAGATCTTTCCATCCCTGCTCGCGATCGTCTTCTGCAAACTCCACTGCTTTACGGATAGCGCCGTCGCCACCGGCAATAATGCCTATTACCAGGCCGTGCGGCACACCGAAGGTGGGCGGGCATTCCGAAGCATCCACAATGCCCAATCTGCCGCTGGTGCCTGCGCCCAGGTAGAACAAACGCCCACCGGCCAGCATCTTATCTGCTATGGCCGCTACCAGCTTCTCGATCTGCGGAATAACCTTTGCAACCGCCTGGGGCACGGTCTGGTCTTCCTTGTTTATATTGGTCAATAACTCCGTTATGCTCATTTGCTCGAGATGACGGTAGTGGGAGGTTTGTTCAGTTACTTTTACGAAAGACATTATTTCAATTTTACTTAGATCTACTTTATCTCCTCATGAAACCTGATGAGACCATCCATGGGGTTACGCAGCACGGATCCCAGTTGCAGCTCATAGAGTTCGCAGAGGGCCTGCAGCACATCCCTGAAGTGCCAGGCGACGCTGCCGGTGAAATGCAGGGGATGGGTCCAGCTTTCGCGGTACTTATAGATATGATTAAAGAAAAAATCATTCAGGCCGTCTTCCAATATGTTCTCCACGATAAAATGCCCGCGGTTCTCACTGAGGAAAACGGTGAAGCCCGCCAGGTAACGGTTGGCCATGGGCCTGCGGTACACATTCTCCAGGATCTCGTCTTTATTGGTATTATACTTGGCGTCGAAGCGTGCTCTCAGCTCTTCGTCAAAAGAATTGTAGCAGTAATACTGCAGCAGCTTACGGCCCATATAGGCGCCGCTGCCTTCATCTCCCAGGATAAAGCCGAGGCCCGGGTTATTACGGACGATCGTGGCGCCGTCGTAATAGCAGCTATTGGAGCCGGTGCCCAGGATGCTGGCGATACCGGGGCTGTGCTGACAAAGTGCGTGCGCCGCTGCCATCAGATCGTGCGATACAGCGATCTTTGCAGCGGGAAATACCCCCCGCAGCGCCTCCTCCATGATCTGTATACTCTTGGGCTGCGAACAGCCGGTGCCATAATAATAGATCTCCTCTACCTCAATATCAGGCGGCAGGTTAGGACGTAATTCTTTTTCCAGTATTTCGCGTACCTGGGGCGCCGTTAGAAAATAAGGGCTTATACCCTGCGTTTGATAACGGAAATGATCCACAGCTGTCAACAAGCTCCAATCTGCCTTGGTAGAACCACTATCTGCTATCAGCTTAACCTTTACAGGCATATCCGTTGATTTATGAAATTAATGAAGCGCAATATAAATATGCTATTTTTGTCACAATTTAAACAAATCGGAACTACATATACAAATGCTGAGAAAATTAGCTCCAGGCCCACAAGCTACAAGCTGATACAATATAGAAACATATGTCGAAGAACAGAAAGCTGAATGTTTTTTTACCTCTCTTATTTGCGGCTGTACTGGCATTGGGAATGTACCTCGGGCATAAAATGCCAGGAGCGCAGAACAGCGTAGCCACTGTGCTTTTTAACCGCGGCAGCCGCAGCGCCTTACAGGAAACCATGGACCTTATCAGGGTAAAATATGTGGACACCCTTAAAGTAGGCGACCTGCAGCAGGAGGCCATAGAAGGCCTGTTAAGCCACCTGGACCCACACTCCATCTATATTCCACCTACCAGCCTTACAGAAGTAAATGAAGACCTGGAAGGGAACTTTGAAGGCATTGGCGTGGAATTCAATATCATCGCAGATACGGTAAACGTGGTATCTGTACTGGCAGGCGGCCCCTCGGAAGCGGCAGGCGTGCTCACCGGCGATAAAATCATCAAAGTGAACGACAGCCTGGTGGCGGGCGGCGATATTACACCGGACAAGATCCGTAAACTGCTGCGCGGCCCTAAAGATTCAGAAGTAAAGGTGACTATGCTGCGTAAGCGGCAGCCGGTAGACATCCGGATCAAGCGCGGCGTAATACCCCTGTACAGCGTTGACGCCAGCTATCTTATTGCGCCTAAAACGGGCTATATCAAGATCAGCAAGTTTTCGGCCACCACCTACCAGGAGTTTATGGAGTCGCTGCGCAAACTGCAACGGCAGGGGATAGAAAAGCTGGTGATAGACCTGCGCCAGAACCCCGGCGGTTTCCTGGATGCCGCTACCCGTATCGCAGACGAGCTGCTGGATGGCAATAAGCTGATCCTGTATACCAAAGGCAAAAGTTATCCCCGCACGGATTATAAGTGTGAGAAGCCCGGCCTGTTTGAACACGGCCAGCTCGCCATACTGACCGATGAGGGTTCTGCCTCTGCCAGTGAAATACTGGCCGGCGCCATACAGGATTGGGACCGCGGTATGATCATCGGCCGCCGCACCTTCGGTAAAGGCCTGGTACAGGAACAATTTGACCTCAGCAATGGCGGCGCCCTGCGCTTAACAGTAGCCCGCTACTATATACCCTCCGGCAGAAGTATCCAGAAGGATTACAGCAACGGACGGGACGCTTATGACGAGGATATTGTGAACCGCTTCAACCATGGCGAGTTCCTGAACAGGGACAGCATCAAACCCACCGACACCGTACCTTACAGAACAGCCAAAGGCAGGATCGTATATGGCGGTGGCGGCATTACTCCCGATATTTTCATTCCTTTTGATACCAGCCGTTTTTCTCCCGCATTAACGGAGCTGTACACACGCAATACCTTCAGTGATTTTGCCTACAGCTACTATAACAATCACCAGGATGAGCTGAAACGGTATAAAGACGCCAGTGCCTTTAACCAACAGTTCCAGGTAAGCAATGACCTGTATGCTGAGTTCAAAGAGTTTGCGCGCAAAGACAGCATCTCGCATATTGACCGACTGACCGCCAAAGACGAAGTAGAGGTACGGAACCGTATCAAAGCGGTGATAGCAAGGCAATTGTGGCGTACGGAGGGTTACTATGAAGTATCCAACTCGTTTGATCCGCTGGTAAGAAAGGCGGTAGAAGAGTTGAAATAAAAAGTCGTCAGTGGTTAGTCGTCAGTTGTCAGTGATCAATGCGGAGCTTGTATTCGCTGCATTTACTGACAACTGACCACTGACAACTAACAACTGACAACTGACAACTAAAAAAGGCCATTCACCAATTGGTGAACGGCCTTTTTCTTAACTTCTTGCAAGAAAGCTATTTAAGGATAACTTATCTTACGATTAGTGGTGCGCAGCGCTATCAGCGGGAGCAGCAGTTGAATCAGTTGCAGTAGAATCAGCTACAGCAGTAGTGTCAACGGTAGGAGCTGCCAGTGTGTCTACAGCAGTAGTAGCAGTAGAATCAGTAGTAGCTTCAGAAGCTCCGCTGTTGCAGGCAACGAAAAACAGACCTGCAGCGATGGCGAACACGAATAATTTTTTCATACTCTAGATAAGTGATTAGTTTTAAGATCGTGCAAATTTATATAAATATTTTCGAATATAAAATATATCTTTCTGTAATACGTTATTTTTTACCGGTTTTCATATCAATTGACTACTTCTTCCTGAAGAATAATCTCACCGGAACCCCCTGAAAATCAAAATTCGCACGCAGCTGATTCTCCAGGTAATTCTTATAGGGCTGTTTCACATCATCCGGCAGGTTACAGAAAAAGGCGAAAGCCGGGGTATGTGTGGGCAGCTGGGTCACGTATTTGATACGAATAGGCGTGCCTCTCACCACCGGGGGATGGTAAGCTTCAATAGCCTTCAGCATGACATCATTGAGCTTTGAGGTGGGGATCTTACGCTCGCGGTTCTCATATACGCGCAGCGCTTCCTCAATGGCTTTGAAAATACGCTGTTTATCCGGAACGGATGTAAAGATGATGGGCACGTCTGTAAAAGGCGCCAGTCTTTGTTTCAGCTCCTTCTCGTAATCGCGGGCGGTATTGGTTTCCTTTTCGATCAGGTCCCATTTATTTACCAGGATGACTATTCCCTTTCCTTTACGTACCGCCAGGCTGAAGATGCTCAGGTCTTGCGCTGTAATGCCTTTTTCAGCATCCAGCAGCAGGAGGCAGATATCCGCCTCATCCATCGCTTTAATGGCACGGATGACGGAGTAGAATTCCAGGTCTTCATGCACCTTGGCTTTACGGCGTATACCAGCTGTATCTATCAGCACAAATTCTTTCTGGAATAATTTGTAATGGGTATGAATGGTATCGCGGGTAGTGCCTGCGATGTCTGATACGATGTTACGCTCCTCTCCTACCAGCGCGTTGAGCAGGGAGGATTTACCTACGTTAGGCTGGCCGATGATAGCTATCTTGGGAAGATCGCCGTCTTTCGGTTCTGCCTGCTGCAGGTCTTCTGTGATGAGGGCAGCTACATCGTCGAGCAGTTCGCCGGTGCCACTGCCTGTGATAGAGGAGAGGAAGAAGATACGCTCGAAGCCGAGGCTGTAGAACTCTGTGGCTTCCAGCAGGCGTTCGCTGTTGTCTACTTTATTGACCACCAGGAACACGGGTTTGGAAGACCTGCGCAGCAGATCTGCTACATCCGCGTCGAGGTCTGTAATACCGGTGGTTACATCGCACATGAACAGCAGCACGTTTGCTTCTTCCATGGCGATCTTTACCTGTTTGCGGATCTCACGCTCAAAGACGTCTTCACTGTTGGCTACGAAACCGCCAGTGTCTATCACGTTAAAGGTCTTTCCATTCCATTCTGCAATACCATATTGGCGGTCGCGGGTCACCCCGCTCACATCATCCACGATGGCTTTGCGTTGTTCCAGCAAACGGTTGAACAATGTGGATTTCCCCACATTGGGACGGCCGACGATGGCAACTGTAAATCCTGACATACACTTGAATTATAGAGCTGCAAGCTGCTAGCCACAAGCGGCAAGCCACCTGCATTTTATTATAAAATTCTATTTTTAGTCCTTTCAATGCTACATTGCTTGTGGCTTGAAGCTTGCAGCTTGAGGCTATTAATATCCGTATTCCCTCAAATACGTATCGTTATCACGCCACTTGTTCCTTACCTTGACAAACAGCTCCAAAAATACTTTTTGGCCGAGGAACTTTTCGATGTCCTGACGGGCCAGCGTACCCAGCTGGCGGATGGATTTTCCTTTCTCTCCCAGGATAATGGCCTTCTGTGTTTCGCGTGTCACAACAATTTCTGCTGAGATCTTCACGAGGGTTTGCTTTTCCTGGAACTGGGAAACTACTACGGTTGTATGGTAAGGAATTTCTTCTTCAAACAGCTGGAAGATCTTTTCGCGGATCATCTCGGCCACAAAAAAGCGGGTAGACTTATCCGTTAAGGTGTCTTCCGGGTAGAAGGGCTCGCTTTCGGGCAGGAAGGCTACTATACGCTCAAGCAGGTCTTTGATGCCCACCTTCTGCATGGCAGAGATGGTTACTACGGCTGCTTTGCCCCAGGCCTCGCAGCGGGCTTTCACTGCTGCCAGCTCTTCTTTTTTGAGCAGGTCTGATTTATTCAGCACCAGGATGCAGTGAACCTTCAGCTTCAGGGAATCGAATAACTGAAGATTTTCTTCCACGTTATCTTTTGCATCCATGATGAGCAGCGCTACATCTGCGTCTTCCAGGGCTGATTTTACAGCGCCCATCATCTTTTCGTGCAGGCGGTACTTTGGGTCGATAATACCGGGTGTGTCTGAAAAGACGATCTGGTAACCGGGATCAGTAACAATGCCGGTAATGCGGTGGCGGGTGGTTTGCACCTTCGGGGAGATAATAGCAAGCTTTTCGCCTACCAGGGCGTTCAACAGGGTGCTTTTACCTGCGTTGGGCTTACCGAAGATGTTTACAAATCCCGCTTTGTGCATAATGACTAGTGTTTCCCTCCAGGGAGCCATTTAATAAGCAGAGCGTATGAAGCAACTTCAATGTGTTTGTGCTATACCCAGGCCCTGCATAAGGCTCTACTATGATGAAATAAAATAAAAAAAGCCGAATTACTTCGGCTCTTTTTTTGTTTCCTGTAGCGAGGAGAGGATTCGAACCTCTGACCTTCGGGTTATGAGCCCGACGAGCTACCTCTGCTCTACCTCGCAATGTGGGTGCAAAGGTATGTTGTGGTTTTTATTCCACCAAATCTTTTTTGAATGATTTTCAATTTCTTTTAAAAACCCTGTGATGAATGCTGCAAAAACAACACCAGAATTTCCTGCTTTATCAACAGGCAAAAGGCCGGTCGTGTTGCGTACGACCGGCCTTTTGCAGTTGCAGGTTTACGTGCCTAAAACGGCAGTTCATCCGATGGCTGGTTCAGCGCATCATCTTCATCGCCTGCTGCGGCGGCCTGTCGCTGGCGATCATCATCGCGGCGGCCCGGGCTCAGCAGCTGGATGTTCATTACTTTCAGCTGCAGCTGGCCAACAGTTTCGTTCGCCCGGTTAGTGAACACGTCCACTGTGGGAAAGCCTTCTACATACACCTGCGTGCCCTGCAAAAGATAGGGCGCCAGGTTCTCTCTTTCCCACAGCGCACAATCCACCCAGGTGGTCTTTTCCTGCTGTACGCCTTGCTGGTTCCTGAAACGTTCTGTGTGGGCAACATGGAAGCGGAGCACTATTTTGTCATTCACTTCCCTTTGGATGGCATCTTTGCCCAAATAGCCGATGAGCTGAAGTTTGATCATCAGGTACAATTTAAACGGTTGGTTAACGAATAGATGTTCTGAAAATAGAGAGAGAAGTGCAAACGGAAGGTAGGACAAAATTATATTCCCAAAAAATATTTTCTTTTTTTAATCCCCATGGACCTAACTTTGCCGTATCATTTTATCACCTCGGGGTGCCTTACTGTCAGGCTGAGATCACACCCGTTGAACCTGTGACCAGGTAATGCTGGTTAGGAAAAAACTAAACAGATGAGACATTTAATGCTTTTGTTGCTGCTTTGCTGCAGCAGCGCGCTGTATGCACAGCAATCTATCACCGGTGTGGTGACAGACAAAACCAATGGCCAGCCCCTGGCGGGTGTTTCCGTTGTTATCCAGGGCAACACCACCAACGGAACACAAACAGATGCCAAGGGCCGCTATCAACTTCCCGTACCTTCCAGGGGCAGCTACCGCTTACAAGCCAGCTACCTGGGTTTCCGCACCTTTACCACTTCCCTTGCCGCCGGCGCTGCTCCGGGAGAACTGAACATTCAGCTGGAAGAAACAGGCTTGTTCGTACAACCTGTGGAGATCAGCAGCCTGCGCGCTGGTAAAAATGCACCCTTTACCAGCTCTACGCTGAGCACAGAGGACATCAAAAAACAAAACCTGGGACAAGACCTGCCCATCCTGCTGAACCAGTTGCCCGGTGTAGTGACCAACTCCGACGCAGGTAACGGCATTGGTTATACGGGATTACGCGTGCGCGGTTCAGATATTACCCGCATCAATGTGACCGTAAACGGTATTCCTATCAATGATGCAGAATCTCAGGGCACCTTCTTTGTAAACATGCCCGATTTCGCCTCTTCCGTGAACAGCATACAGCTGCAACGCGGCGTAGGTACCTCTACCAACGGCGCGGGCGCTTTCGGCGCCACGCTGAACCTGAGCACGAATGAATTCCGCGACAAAGCCTATGGTGAGATCAGCAACAGCTACGGCTCTTTCAACAGTTGGAAACACACCGTTAAAGCAGGTTCTGGCCTGATCAAAGACCATTTCACTATTGACGCACGCCTTTCCAAAATATCGTCAGACGGCTACATAGACCGCGCCAGCTCAGACCTGAAATCGTTCTATACCTCGGCAGCTTACATCTCCAAGAAGACCGCGATCCGCCTGAACGTGTTCTCTGGTAAGGAAAAAACTTACCAGGCATGGAACGGGGTACCGGAAGCCCTGCTGAAAACAGACAGGACCTACAACTCCGCCGGTACGGAGAAGCCAGGCACACCTTACGATAATGAAACTGATAATTACCAGCAGGATCACTATCAGCTGTTCCTGAACCAGGAGATCAATTCCGGGCTTAACTTCAACGTAGCCGTGCACTATACCCGCGGCCGCGGATACTATGAGCAATACAAGGCGCAGCAGACATTTGCGGATTATGGCCTCACCTCGCCCGTGATTAACGGAAGACCGGTGGATACCACTGACCTGGTACGTCAGCTGTGGCTGGATAATTATTTCTACGGCGCCATCTTCTCCATCAACAGCACGCATAAGAAACTGAACTGGAGCCTGGGCGGCGGCTGGAACCGCTATGACGGCAACCATTATGGCAAGATCATCTGGGCACAGTACGATATTGAGAAAGATCATAAATACTATGACCTCGACGCTTTCAAAACAGACCTCAATGTATACTGGAAGGGAGAGCTAACCCTGACAACGGCCCTCCACCTGTTCGCAGATCTGCAATACCGCAACGTACGCTACAATATTGACGGCTTCAGGGATAACCCTACGCTGTTCCAGCACAATACTTACCATTTCTTTAATCCTAAAGCGGGCATCTACTACTACCTGGATGAACGCAGCCAGGTGTATGCATCCTTCGCTATCGGCAATAAAGAGCCTAATCGCGACGATTTTGAAGCAGGCGCCAACCAGACGCCCAAACACGAAACGCTGCGGAATATTGAAGCCGGATACGTGCTGCGCAACAACCACATCAACCTGCAGGCAAACGTGTATTACATGGATTACAAGAACCAGCTGGTGCAGACAGGCAAGCTGAATGATGTAGGCGCCTATACCCGTACCAATATCCCGAAAAGTTACCGGGCAGGTATTGAGCTGCAGGGCAGCGCACGTTTGAACAACGTATTCTCCCTGGCCGTAAATGCAGCATTCAGCCAGAATAAAGTGAAAGATTATAGTGCGTTTATCGACAACTATGATGCAGGCAAGCAGGATACTGTTTCCTACGGTAATAAGGACATTGCCTTTTCGCCCAACCTGGTGGCAGGTTATACGCTGACTATACAACCGCTTAAAAACCTGCAGGTAGACCTGCTGGGTAAATATGTAAGCCGTCAGTACCTGGACAACACCGGGAGCAAGGAGCGCAGCCTGAACGCTTATTACACCAGCGATGTGCGCCTGTCTTATTCCGTACCGCAAAACCTGTTCAGGGAACTGGGGCTGCAGGTGATGGTGAACAACGTTTTCAACAAGAAATATGAGCCTAACGGCGCCACCTATACGTGGATTGCTGATGGTAAATTAGTTTCTGATAACTATTATTACCCGATGGCGGGAACTACTTATATGGTAGGGTTAACGGTGGGCTTCTAAAGAAGGCCTTCATCCTACGTCATTGCGAGGAGTAGTGAAGACCGGAGCGTGGGACGACGAAGCAATCTTTTAATTGATCTCCGCGAAGATTGTATTAAAAGATTGCTTCCCGCAAGCCTTATATGGTCTCGCAATGACGGGGAGGAACAGCATTCAACCCTTCAGCGCTTAAAATATTTTATTGCAACAAAGCCTCTATTGCCTTCTCTACCTTCTCAAAAGGAAATGCTTTTAACACGCCATCCATCAACTGGTTCACCTGCTCTGTACACAGGTTGCCGATGCTACCAGCGTGAGTATGCTGCACCGTTTTCTCCGGAACAAAAGTACCTTTCTCTATATCCATGCCCACCTGCCTGTAAGCCTCACGGAAAGGCACGCCTTCCAGCACCAGTTTGTTCACCACTTCCACGCTGAACAGGTAGCGATACTTCTCATCATCCAGGATGTTCTCTTTCACTTTCATGTTCTCCAGCATCAGGCTGGTCATCTGGATACAGTTGCGTAATACCTGAAATGCGGGAAAGAGATTTTCTTTCAACAGCTGCAGATCACGGTGGTAGCCGGACGGCAGGTTGGTGGTCATCATGGCGATCTCGTTGGGCAATGCCTGCAGCTTATTGCCATAAGAGCGGATCAGTTCCCATACATCCGGGTTCTTTTTATGCGGCATGATGCTGGATCCCGTGGTCAATTCATCCGGGAAGCTGATGAAGCCAAAGTTCTGGTTCATGTACAGGCACGCGTCCATAGCCAGTTTGGCAAGAGTGGCGCCTAATCCCGCCAGTGCAAACGCTACTATTTTTTCCGTTTTACCGCGGCCCATCTGTGCGTATACCACGTTGTAGTTGAGGGCTTCGAAACCCAGCAATTTGGTGGTCAGCTCACGATCCAGGGGGAAAGAAGAGCCGTATCCTGCTGCAGAGCCAAGTGGATTTTTGTTCACCACTGCATATGCTCCATGCAATATGGTGAGGTCGTCCACCAGGCTTTCTGCATAGGCGCCCAGCCAGAGCCCGAAAGAGGATGGCATGGCGATTTGAAGGTGTGTGTATCCGGGTAACAGGTGATCCCTGTATTGTACGCTTTTTTGCTGCAGCAGGTCAAATAATCCTTTTACGTCGTTCACCAGTGTCTGCAGCTCATGGCGCAGGAAGAGCTTCAGATCTACCAGCACCTGGTCGTTACGGGAACGACCGCTGTGGATCTTCTTCCCTACTTCTCCCAGGCGGCGGGTAAGCAGCAGCTCCACCTGTGAGTGAATGTCCTCCACGCCTTCTTCCAGGGTGAAATTACCAGCCTGGATCTCTTTATAAATCTTCTTCAGCTCCTGCTGCAATACCGCCAGCTCTTCTGCTGTTAAGAGGCCGATGGTTTCCAGCATGGTGATATGCGCGAGAGAGCCCAGCACGTCAAAAGGCGCGAGGTAAGCATCCATTTCACGGTCCCTGCCTACAGTGAATTTCTCTACTGCATCCAGGGCTGATCTATCTTTTTGCCATAATTTCATAGCAATTAGTTGTTAGTTGACAGTTATCAGTTGACAGTTCTCGGTTGACAGTTATCCGTAGTGATCGATCACTGACAACTGATAACTGTCAACTGACAACTAAAAATTATACTTAGAAAAAATTCGTTCTTTGATCTCCGGCCATTCTTCTTTCAGTATACTGAAATAAACGCTGTTGCGCAGGCGTCCGTTGACCACTATCATGTGATGGCGGAAAATGCCTTCCTGCTTAGCGCCGATGCTCAGGATCGCATTTCTTGATTGCGTATTCAGCTCGTCTGTTTTCAGCTCTACCCTGTTGAGGCCTTCCACTTCAAACGCATGCTGCAGCATGGCATACTTCATGGCTTTGTTAAGGCCTGTGCCCTGCAGCGCGGTATCTATCCAGGTAAATCCTATTTCAGCGCGTTTATGTGCAGGTACTACCGCAGTAAAGCGTGTACTGCCTGCTACCCTGTTCTCCTGTTTGTCGATGATCACAAAGGGAATGCCTTCCTTTCGCTCCCGTTCCTGCATGGCCTGGCTGATATATTTTTCCAGTGCACTACGCTGTGTAAGATCCACTGTACCTACTGCCCACAATGCAGGCTGCGCGGCTACGGACTGCAGGGCATCTGCATCTTCCGGCTGCAATGGCCGTAACAGCACGCGTTTGTTTTCCAATACCGGGTAGAAATCCATCTTATAAAATTTCTTGCAGTAATTTAATATAAGTGTCAATCCCCTGCCTGATCTCATCCAGATAGATGTACTCATCTGCCGTATGAGAACGCGCTGAATCGCCAGGACCTATCTTGATGGAAGTAGCGGGTATCAGCGCCTGATCTGATGTGGTAGGTGATCCATACCAGGTTTTACCCATACGGATGCCTGCCTGCACGATCGGATGATCCAGCGGGATACCGGAAGGCCGCATACGCATAGAGCGCGGCTTTACATCACAGCTAACGTGCTGCTGAATAGTAGCCAGCACCTCTTCCAGTGTATACTTGTCCGTTACACGGACATCCACTACAAAAGAACAATCTGCAGGCACTACGTTATGCGCTTTATTGGAAGTGTTGATCACCGTTACGCTCATTTTGACGGGCCCCAGTGTTTCAGATACTTCCGGGAACTGGTACTCACGGAACCAGCTGATATCCTGCAGCGCTTTGTAGATGGCATTCTCTCCTTCATTACGGGCGGCGTGACCAGCTTTGCCATGACTCACACAATCCAGCACCATCAGTCCTTTTTCTGCAATGGCCAGCTGTGTTTGCGTGGGCTCTCCCACGATCGCCAGTTCAATAGCAGGCAAGCGGTCCAGGATGCTTTCTATACCATTCACGCCGCTGATCTCTTCTTCTGCCGTAGCTGCTATCATCAGGTTGCATTTCAGATCGGGACGGTCATAAAAATGCAGGAAAGCAGCGATCAGACTTACCAGACAGCCACCCGCGTCGTTGCTGCCAAGGCCGTATAATTTATCATCCACCACATCCGGACTGAAAGGATCGCGGGTATATTGTGGATTCGGTTTTACTGTATCGTGATGGGAATTCAGGAGGATAGTAGGCTTAGCAGGATCAAAATGCTTGTTCTGCGCCCAGACGTTATTGAGGTGCCGTTGATAAGGCACTCCCTTTTCAGCCAGCAGGTTGCCTATCAGCTGAGCGGTGCCCTGTTCTTCCCTGCTGAGGGAAGGCGTTGCGATCAGCTCTTGTAACAATTTAACGGCATCCTGGTATAACTGTTGGTTCCACATAGTTAGCATATTAGTGTACCGGCTACATTACCGGTCGTATTGCTCCTCACATCGGCCGCATGGCCTATCAGGACCTCCTTCACGCCGCTTTCGATGGCAGCGAACGCATTTTCGAGCTTGGGCAGGATACCTTCTGTGAGTACCTTCTCTTCCAGCAGCTGTGCGTGGATCGTCCGGTTGATCAGGTGGATCACTGCATTATCATCCTGCGGATCACTGAGCACACCCTTCTTCTCGAAGCAGTAGATCAGCCTTACTTCATAATGAGCAGACAATGCAATGGCCAGTGAAGCCGCAATGGTATCTGCATTGGTATTCAGCATGCTGCCCTGCGTATCGTGCGTAAGCGGCGCGAACACCGGTGTAAGACCAGCGTCCAGCATGGCTTTCAGCGGACCTACATTCAGCTTTGCGGTATCTACATCTCCTACAAAGCCGTAATCTATTTCCTTTACCGGGCGTTTAACAGCAGGGATCACATTGGCGTCAGCACCGGTCATACCGATGGCGTTACAGCCCAGGGCCTGCAGTTTAGCTACCAGCTGCTTGTTTACCAGTCCGCCGTAAACCATGGTCACTACGTCGATGGTAGCAGCGTCGGTAATGCGGCGGCCGTTCACATACTTTGATTCGATGCCCAGCTGGTCTCCTATACGGGTAGCGACCTTACCGCCGCCGTGGATCAGGATCTTCGGTCCGGAGATCTGTGCAAAGTCTGACAGGAAAGATTGCAGCAGCGCTGGATTATCAATCACATTACCGCCTACTTTTATTACGAACAGCATATTGATCAGCTATTTTTTAAGATCTCGCTCAACACTGCCTGTGCGGCCCATACACGGTTACCTGCCTGTGGTATTACAATAGACTGTGGCCCGTCCAGCACTTCATCAGCAATCACCACATTCCTTCTTACAGGCAGGCAGTGCATTACTTTAGCGTTAGGCGCCTTCGACAGTTTCTCATTGCTGATCATCCAGCTGCTATCTGTACAGGTGATCTTGCCATAGTCGCTGTAGGAAGACCAGTTCTTCACATACACAAAGTCTGCATCTTCCAGGGCTTTGTCCTGGTTGTACTCAATAGGCGCATTGCCGCTGAACTTAGGATCCAGTTCATAACCTTTGGGATGTGTGATCACAAAGTCTGCTTCTCCCCAGGCGTTGATCCATTGTGCAAAGGAGTTGGGCACGGCCTGTGGCAGCGCTTTTACGTGCGGGGCCCAGGTCATTACCACCTTCGGCTTACGTTTCTCCTGCCAGTTCTCGCGGATGGTAATTACATCCGTAAGGCTCTGCAGCGGGTGCAGGGTAGCGCTCTCCAGGCTTACGATGGGAACGCCGGCGTATTTAATGAACTGGTTGATATATTTCTCCGTATAGTCTTCCTCTTTATTCTTCAGTCCGGGGAAAGTGCGTATGGCCATGATGTCAAAATATTGTCCCATCACAGCTGCTGCTTCTTTCACGTGCTCTGTGGTGTTACCGCTCATGATAGCGCCGTCGGTCATCTCCAGCGCCCAACCTTCTTTATCGATGTTAAATACCACTACTTCCATTCCCAGGTTCTTTGCGGCTACCTGTGTACTTAACCGTGTTCGCAGACTAGGGTTCAGGAAGATCATTCCCAATGTTTTATCGGCCCCTAATGTTCTGTCTTTGAACGGGTCTTTCTTGTAGCCCAGAGCGGTCTCCACCAAACGCGGGACACCTGGAACATCGTCTACGGAAATAAATTGTTTCATCTTTGTTAGTTGTTAGTTGTCAGTTATCAGTTGTCAGTTATCAGTGATTGAAAGGAATAAGGCAATCGAGCCAAGCCCTGACAACTGACAACTAACAACTGACAACTTTATATCATTTCTTCAATTCTTCTTCGAAAGCGGCCAGGAACTGATCTGCCTGGGCCTGCGTGAGGGCCAGTGACGGCAGCAAACGGATCACGTTCGGTTTGGCTTCGCCGGTGAAGATCTTATGTTTGAATAACAATTCCTTCCTGATGTGGTTCAGTTCTTCGGGCAGCTCGATGCCGATCATCAAACCGCGTCCTCTTACTTCCCTGACGTGGGGCAGCGTGCTCAGTTGCGTCATCAGGTAGTTGCCTACCTGCTGGGCATTCTGTATCAGCTTGTCCTGCTCAATTACTTCCAGTACTGCCAGTGCAGCGGCACAAGCCAGGTGATTACCACCAAAAGTGGTGCCCAGCAGGCCGTAAGAAGCCTGGATATGCGGGGCAATGATAATGCCGCCTACGGGGAAGCCATTGCCCATGCCTTTCGCCATGGTGTAGATGTCTGCATTTACGCCCGCGTAGTCATGAGAATAGAACTTACCACTCCGGCCGTAGCCACACTGTACGGAGTCTGCAATGAACACGGCGTTATGCGCGTCACAAAGGCTTCTGATCTTTTGGAGGAAGGATTCGCTGGCTACATTAATGCCGCCTACACCCTGGATACCTTCTATGATCACAGAAGAAACGGCGTGCTGCTGGAAAGCTGCTTCCAGCGCCTGCTGATCTTCCCAGGGCAGGAACACCACGTTATCTGTTTCGTTCACCGGCGCTACGATCTTCGGGTTGTCTGTAGCAGCCACTGCGAGAGAGGTACGGCCATGAAATGCTTTTTTAAAAGCAATTACTTTCTTTTTGCCGTTATGGAAAGAAGCCAGCTTCAATGCGTTCTCATTGGCTTCTGCGCCGGAGTTGCAAAGGAAGAGCTGATAATCTTCCTTGCCAGACACTTTACCCAGCTTTTCCGCCAGCTGCTGCTGTAACGGGATCTTGATAGAATTGGAATAAAAACCGACTTTATGTAGTTGATCTGTTAAACGTTGTACGTAATGCGGGTGTGTGTGCCCGATGGAAATTACGGCATGTCCGCCGTAGAGGTCCAGGTATTGCGTGCCTTTATCGTCCCAAACAATGGAGCCTGCAGCTTTTTCTATCGTGATATCGTTGATCGGATATACGTCAAATAGTTTCATAATAATGAAAGAGATTTTAGATACTAAAACACTATGGATTTCAGCTTCAGCCCGGCGGTTTCATCCAGTCCGAACATGATGTTCATATTCTGTACTGCCTGTCCGGATGCGCCTTTCAGCAGGTTGTCCTCTATGGAGTGGATCACCAGTTTATTACCGACCTTTTCCAGCTGTATGAAGCATTTGTTGGTGTTCACCACCTGTTTCAGGTCTATCTGGTCCTGGCTTACCTGCGTAAACGGATGGGCAGCATAGTATGTTTTATACAGCTGTACGGCCTGTTCCAGGCTAAGGTCACTATCCAGGTAGGAAGTTACCCAGATGCCCCTGGGGTAATCGCCCCTTACCGGTACGAAGTTCACGTTACCGCTAAAGGAAGGCTGCAACAGCTGTAAGCTTCGTCGTATCTCTTTCAGGTGCTGGTGGGTCAGCACTTTATAAGTGGAGACGTTGTTAGCACGCCAGGTGAAATGCGTGGTGGATTGGAGGCTTTGCCCGGCGCCCGTAGAACCGGTAATGCCGGTGGTATGTACTTCCTGCAGCAGCCCTGCCTGTGCAAGGGGCAGCAGGCCCAATTGTATACCTGTAGCAAAACAGCCTGGGTTGGCGATGTTCTGCGCGGTTTTGATCTTATCCCGCTGCATTTCAGGCAGGCCGTATACAAACTCACGGCCGGGCAGGCTTTCGCCGAGACGGAAGTCCTGGCTGAGATCGATGATCTTTACAGCGGGGGCAATGGCATTGGCTTCGAGAAACTTCTTTGCTTCGCCGTGACCAAGACAAAGGAACAACACATCAATGTTGTTGTCCAGTTCCCCCGTGAAGGTCAGTTCTGTTTCGCCTAAGAGATCGTTATGAACGGCATACAAAGGATTACCGGCATTACTGCGGCTGTGCACGAATGCAATTTCCACGTTGGGATGATTGAGTAGTACCCTGATCAGCTCTCCACCGGTGTAACCGGCGCCGCCTATAATGCCTGCTTTAATACTTTGTGCCATGACGTCCTATATTACTGCCTTTATAAGTTTGAATTATTAACCTGGTGCCAGATCATTGTCTGGTTACCAAAGATCTTGCTGAAGCCTCTTACATCTTCACCGCTCCAGCCGCTGTTCATTTCGCCGTATTTACCAAACTTGCTGCTCATCAGATCGTAAGGCGATTCGATACCTGTCACCTGGAAACGGTAAGGCATCAGCGTAACAAATACCTGGCCACTTACGTGCTGCTGGGAGCTTTCGAGGTAAGCCTCGATATCGCGCATCACCGGATCGAGGATCTGGCCTTCGTGCAGCCAGTTGCCGTAGAACTGCGCCAGCTGGTCTTTCCAGCTCAGCTGCCATTTTGTGAGCACATGCTTTTCGAGGGCATGGTGCGCTTTGAGGATCACCACCGGGGCGGCTGCTTCAAAGCCTACGCGGCCTTTAATGCCGATGATGGTATCACCTACGTGAATATCGCGGCCAATGGCAAAAGGACCTGCAACAGACTGTAAATATTGAATGGCTTCTGTGGGGTGTGCGAATGTTTTATCGTTCACGCCCACCAGCTCTCCTTTTTCGAATTTCAGTGAAACCTGCTCCGGATCCTGCTTGCTCAACTGTGTAGGGAAAGCAGATTCAGGCAGCATGCCGTTGGAGGTGAGTGTTTCCTTACCACCTACGGAAGTACCCCAGATACCCTTGTTGATGGAGTACATGGCTTTCTCGAAGTTCATCGCTACTCCTTTTGACTGGAGGTAAGCGATCTCCTCTTCACGGCTCAGTTTCATATCCCGTATAGGTGTGATAATCTCCACACCGGGGATCATGATATGAAAGATCATATCGAAGCGTACCTGGTCGTTACCCGCGCCGGTGCTGCCATGGGCAACAGCGGTAGCGCCTGTTTCCTTCACATATTCTGCGATGGCGAGCGCCTGGCTCATACGTTCAGCAGACACGCTCAGGGGATAGGTGTTATTCTTCAGCACATTGCCGAACACCAGGTATTTTATCACCTTGTCATAATAAGAGCGAATGGCATTTACCGTTTTATGGCTCTTTACTCCCAGGCTGTAAGCACGTTTTTCTATTTCCTGTAATTCCTCGTCGGTGAAACCGCCGGTGTTCACGATCACAGAATGTACTTCATAGCCTTTCTCTTCGGTAAGATATTTTACACAGTAGGAAGTATCGAGGCCTCCGCTAAATCCCAGTACTACTTTTTTGCTCATTATGACGGTTTTTGGAATGTTTGAATGTTAGAACAGGTTGAATAAAAAGAATTTCTTGCGGTTATTGCCTGCAGCACCAGCGTTGCCTTTCAGGAGCACATACCTTTTATACCGCAGCCACCTTTCGAACAGCTTGAAATTGTCTTTAAAAGCCCTTTGCTTTTTCTGCTGCTGAATATCGCCGTTGGCGGCCACCATTACCTGGGGCTTCAGGGCTTCTTCGTTTTCCGTCACGGCTTCTGCCGCGGCCTTTTCCCGGGCGATCCGCTCTTCCTCATCTTTCTGTTTCTGTACAGGATCGTACAGCATAGCAGTGCAGAGGCAGTTCTTGCGGTTCTTGGCGGTGAGGATATCGAAGTTCACACAGCTGCGGCATCCTTTCCAGAACTCTTCGTCATCAGTGAGCTCTGAATAGGTAACCGGCTCATAGCCCAGGTCGGAGTTGATCTTCATCACGGCCAGGCCGGTGGTCAGACCAAAGATCTTGGAATCAGGATATTTTTCCCTGGACAGTTGAAAGATGCGCTCCTTGATAGATTTGGCCACGCCATGCCCCCTGAAGGCAGGGTTTACGATCAAACCGGAGTTAGCTACGAATTTTCCATGGCCCCATGCCTCAATGTAGCAAAAGCCCACCCAGTCTCCGCTGTCGGTAGTGGCAATCACGGCCTTACCTTCTTCCATTTTCAGCTGCACGTATTCCGGGCTCCGTTTTGCTATACCGGTTCCACGTGCTTTAGCGGAGGATTCCATCTCGTCTGTGATGGTTTTTGCATAATGCGCATCGTCGGGAGTGGCTACCCTAACGATGATATGTTGATTTTCCAACTTACGTAAATTGAAAAAAGTGAATCAATAATATTAAAATGAGCTTCCTGTTGCAGGAATAGGATAAATCAATGATGGGGGAATCATTGCGATAGCGTGCCTGTATGTAAGACGAACGCTATCAAATACGAGGTCGTCGGGAGAGATATCTAAAGACATTAAACCCAATAGAATACATGCCTTCCATCAGAGAAGGATGATATGCAGAGATGTTGGTATGGGTCAAAAAGTTTTCCAACTTCAGTTCAGCTTAAATTGTTAAAACTGTCTTTGATTTAAATTCAACGCAAAATTATAACTTATTCAATAAAAACTGTCAAATTTTTTTCTGTTATAAATACTTTAACACAAAAACGAAACGGATCACATCAGTTGTTAATAACTAATGTAATCCGTTTATAATTAATATGATAAGTATTTTATTTTGTCAATATCCCTAGTTCTGTCACCCCGGAGGAATGGTCTGACTCATCAGCCGGTTCCAGGGCTACCAGCCGAATGTAACGGGTGTTGACAGGCTGGGCAAAGCGGATGGTCTGCTTCACCGGGTTATTTTTAATGTTGTCGAAGCTGCCAGTGGATACGGGTTGTCCCCAATCCTTCCCGTCTGCGCTCACATAGAAAGCGTATTTAGAGAAGATCCCAGCTGGGCCGTGATCGCTCTGGCGGGGAGTGTAGGTAAAGCCGTGCAGGTTCAGGCTTTCGCCCAGGTCTATCTGCAGTTCGTGGGGATATTTGCCCTGCTGCCCTGCTCCTGCTACCCAGCTGCTACCTGGGTTCTCGTCTATAGCCCTGTCTGCCTGCTCCTGTTCATCATCGGCATAGATCACTTTCCACTTGGCGGGCGCAATGTCCAGGTCGGATGTTACTACCGGTCCGGCTGTTTTACCCTTGTTAATGAAAGCTTTTACCTTGATCACACCGCCCCTGGGCAGTGCAAAGGGCGCTGTATACCGGGGAGAAGTGAAAGCAGGTTCGCTGCCGTCCAGTGTATAGTGCAGCTCCGGATCGGGGGATGCGCATTGGATGCTCACCAGACCTTCCCTGTTGCGGCTGATCTCAGGGGTAGCCAGCAGATCGGGCGCTTTGTACAGCTGTACTTCACTGATCACCGGACAAGCTTTGGCATCTTTGATCTGTACGCGCACCCGGGTAGTGGTGGTATTGGGCAGCCGCAGGATGCGTTTGTACCCGATGGTGGTTTCGCTGGCTATTTCCTTAAAGGCGCCGTTCTCCCATACTTCTACGGTGAAGGCTTTTACGCGCTGACCAAGGGGAATATACTCCTGCAGCACCAGGCGGTTGAAAGTAACTGCTTTCGGAAAGCTCAGCGTGATACCGGCCTGCAGCACGTCATCGGGCGTAGCCCAATAAGTTTTCGCATTACCATCCGCCAGGTGTTGGGTGCTGACTGCTGTATTGTTTTTACGTATATCAGTTACAGTTACCTTCGCCGTACGCGCCAGGTTCGTTTTAAAGGTTTCGTTGAGCAGGCGGCGGAACTCCATCAGGCGGGTAGAGTCGTTAGCGTGTATGAGACCGCGGCGGTCTACCGGTACGTTCAGCAGCAGGTTACTGTTACGGCCTACGGAAGCGTAATAGATCTCCAGCAGGTGCGCCAGGCTTTTCACCTTATCGTCTGTTGTTGCGCTGTAAAACCATCCCGGGCGGATAGATACATCACTCTCGGCAGGGACCCATTTCTCTCCATCTTCATCACCATGGTTCAGTATCGTGGTGGACGGCGCATTCTTACCGGGCTCAAAGCCTTTCACGTTCAGCGTACTCCAGTTGGTAGGGCCTGCAAAGCCGTTCTCGTTGCCTACCCAGCGGCAGCCCGGGCCCACATCACTGAAGATCACTGCATTGGGCTGGTTGCGATATACTACGCTATGGAACAGCGGCCAGTCGTACACCTGTTTCTTGCCATTAGGGCCTTCGCCGTTAGCGCCATCGAACCATTGTTCGAACACGGGGCCATAACTGGATAATACTTCGTTGAGGGTATTGCTGAACACCTGGTTGTATTCAGGCGTGCCATAGGCCGGATGGTTACGGTCCCAGGGAGAAAGATATACGCCGAACTTCAGTCCGTACTCCTTACAGGCAGCGGACAGCTCCTTTAGCACATCGCCTTTACCGTTCTTCCATTTGCTTTCGCGCACGGTATGGGTACTGAATTTACTGGGCCAGAGGCAGAAACCGTCGTGGTGTTTAGCGGTGATGATGATGGCCTTCATACCGGCCAGTTTAGCGGTACGCGCCCATTGACGGGCGTCCAGCTGTGTAGGATTGAAGACCTGCGGGTCTTCATCTCCATGTCCCCATTCGCGGTCTGTAAAGGTATTGGGACCGAAGTGGATGAACATGTAATACTCCATATCCTGCCAGTTCTGCTGGGCCTTAGAGGGCAGTGCGCCATAGGGCTTGATGGTGGGCTGTGCCCGGGCGGCTGTCAGGCCGGCCATCAGGCCTGCTACCAATAATGCGATCTTTCTCATAGAGCATTAAAAATAAGGTGGGATAAAGGTAATGTAACCGTGCAGGTAAAATCGAATCAGAAATAGAGAAAAAGTTGTCAGTGGTCAGTTGTCAGGATTCAAGTAGGATAGGAAAAGTTGCTGAGATATAGTGAGTGCGTGAATTTGGTGATTAAGAAAGTTGTAAATTGAGCACCATTGTTATATTTTGTAACCCACCACTTTATGAAAGTCGTAAAGTTTGAAGATCTTATTTCATGGCAAAAAGCACAAGATCTGGCTGTAGGCATCTATGAACTATTTAAGGATATAAGAGACTTTTCATTCAAGGATCAGATATGCAGAGCTGTAGTATCGATATCTAATAACATCGCTGAGGGATTTGACAGGCGCACAAACAAAGAATTTGCAAGATTCCTTGATATCGCCAGAGGCTCTTGCAGTGAGGTTAAATCAATGCTTTACCTGGCGTTAAGACTAAAGTATATCAATAAGGAACAAAGGGATGAATGTATAAGTCTATCAGTAGAAATCTCGAAAACAATCAACGGGCTACAAAAGTATTTATTAAAACACGCATCATTACTGACAACTGACAACTGACAACTGACAACTTTATGATCCGTAGAACATTTATCAAAAACACCGCAGCGGCTGGGATAGGCCTATCACTGCTAGACACACCAGCCAGGTTATTTGCACAGGCAAAGAAAGAAAAGGTAAGAGTAGGCCTGATAGGCGTAGGCGCACGCGGACAAGGTCACCTGAGCCTTTGCTTGCACCGCCAGGATGTGGACGTAATAGCAATCTGCGACCCGGATACCAAATGGGCCATTCCGAAATCAAGAGATCTGATCAGCAAAGCCTATGGCGGAAAAAAGAAAGTAGCGGAGTACACCAATGGCGATGAGGATTTCCGGAACATGCTGAAGCGTGATGATATCGATGCCGTGATCATTGCCACTCCCTGGGAATGGCATACCATCCAGGCAGTAGCTGCCATGAAAGCCGGTAAAACCCCGGCAGTAGAAGTGTGTGGCGCCAGCGATATACAGGAATGCTGGGAGCTGGTGAACACCAGCGAGGAAACCGGTATACCGGTATTCGGGATGGAGAATGTATGTTACCGCAGGGATGTAATGGCAGTACTGAATATGGTACGCCAGGGATTGTTCGGCGAACTGATACACCTGCAGGGCGGCTACCAGCATGACCTGCGCGGGGTGAAGTTTAACGACGGCAAGACGCCGTATGGCGTTGGCGTAGAGTTTGGAGAGAAAGGCTTGTCGGAAGCAAAGTGGAGAACCAACCATTCCGTGCATCGCAACGGTGACCTCTATCCTACACATGGATTAGGACCGGTGGCAAATATGATCAACATCAACCGGGGCAATCGTTTAATATCATTGACTTCTGTGGCCACTAAATCAAGAGGCCTGCATAAATATATTGTAGACAAAGGAGGTAAGGACCATCCTAATGCGAAAGTGGAATTTAAGCTGGGAGATATTGTGAGCACGCTGATCAAAACCAATAATGGAGAAACGATCATGTTATCGCATGATACAAATTCGCCCCGTCCCTACTCGCTGAATTTCCGTGTACAGGGAACGAATGGCTTGTGGATGGATGATATGGATTCCATTTATGTGGAAGGCAAAAGCCCGTTTGATCAGTGGGAGAAAGCAGGTCAGCCGGATCAGGCAGAGAGTTATATGAACCGCTATGATCATCCGCTGTGGAAACGCTATGCCAACGATGCATCAGGTGCAGGGCACGGAGGGATGGATTGGTTTGTGATCAATTCCTTTATTGAAAGTAATAAGCGCGGAACACCGTATGCGCTGGATGTATATGACCTGGCAACGTGGTATGCGATCACGCCGCTGAGTGAGCAGTCTGTTGCAGAAGGTGGGAATGTGCAGTATATACCGGATTTTACGAGGGGAAAGTGGATCAATAGGCAGCCGGTGTTTGCGTTGGGTGGGGAGTATTGAGATAGCGATTAGCTTTTAGCCTTTAGCTGTTAGTGTTAACAGCTAAAGGCTAATTTATTTATTGGAATACAGATACACCGTTTTCAATAGTAGTCACATACACCTCCGGCAATTTCCCGAATTGCTGTTGATAACGTTCCTGGATAAACGCCGTATACTCTTCGACCTTATCTGCTTTTACCAGGTTGATGGTACAACCGCCAAAACCACCACCCATTACACGGGCGCCTGCTACTTCGGGTCGCTGACGTGCCAGTTCAACGAGAAAATCCAGTTCCGGACAGCTTACTTCATAAAGACGGCTCAGGCCATCGTGGGTTTCATACATCAGTTTACCGAATTCGGGCAGCTTACCTTGCTGCAGGTAGATACAGGCCTGCTGTACGCGGGCAATTTCTGCTATTACATAAGCGCAGCGTTTGTATACCAGCTCGTCCAGGCGGTCTTTAACGGCGTCGAGCATCTGCAAATCGGCATCGCGGAGGGATTGCACCTGTGGGTAGATTTCCTGTAATACTTTTACACCGCTTTCACATTGGCTGCGGCGTACATTATATTCTGAAGAGGCCAGCGAGTGGTGCACCATGGAGTTGCACAGCACTATTTTCTGGTCGGGGAAGTTGAAAGGATAATAGGTGTAGGAAAGATCGCGGCAGTCCAGCAACATCACCTGGTCTTTTTTACCATGGAGGTTCGCGAACTGGTCCATGATGCCGCATTGTACACCAGGAAAGGTATGTTCCGCCTTCTGGCCGATGAGGGCCATATCCATACGGGAGAGGGAATAGCCCATGAGGTGATCGAGGGCTGCTACCAGGCCGCCTTCTACGGCAGCGGAGGACGAGAGGCCTGCGCCTACAGGTACATCGCCTGCGATGACACAGTCGAAGCCGGGTACTTTGTAGCCCCGTTTCTGCAGCTGGTCTACCACGCCCATGAGGTAGTTGATCCATCCCGGGGTGGGATGTACAGCATCCAGGCTGAAACCGGTCTTTTCACCGTTGAAGGCCGCGTAGGCGTTACAATAACCGGTGCCGTTGAGGGCGATGGCGTATATAATCTGTTTGTCGATAGCGGCGGGTAATACAAAGCCATTATTGTAATCCGTGTGCTCGCCAATGAGGTTGATCCTTCCGGGAGAGCTGACTATCAGCGGTGTTTTTCCGAACAATTTTACGAACTGCTCCTTTGCTTGTGCTATCATGAAGATGATTTAAAGGGGTTAAAAATAACGAGCGGAGATGAAAGATCAAACTTGGGGAAGGGAGGAAGGGATGAGCAGGCGCAGAGTAAGGGCTGACTAAGCACTTAGTAAGCACTTAGTAAGCACTTAGTAAGCTCCTACTAAGCACTTACTAAGCTAATACTAAATTAACACTAAGGGCATTCGGCGTGTAAACGGCCAGGAAACCCTATGTAGAACTGAAGGTGAGCTGGATATGAGGTGGACTTGAGGCGGACTTGATGCAGGTTTAAATTGTATCGGTTTGGGTGGCGCAGGGCTTATCCAGGAAGGCTTCCCATCCTCGTCATTGCGAGGCCCGAAGGGGTACCGGGGGCGAAGCAATCTCCAAATGGTGATAATTACGTTTGCTGCCTGCGGTTTGTCGTTTGTGAGATTGCTTCGTCGCGCCACGCACTAGTCCGGGCTGCGCCTCGCAATGACGGCGATGGAGACCTCTTTGCCCATGGCGATGGATACCTGTTTGCCTGTGGCGATGGAGACCCGTTTGCCCATGGCGATGAAAACCGGTTTGCCCATGGCAATGGAGAGCTGTTTGTTGGGTGAGGGTATGCAGGGTACCCCGGGGGGTATATGGAGGGTATGTGGAAGGTATGTGCAGGGTATATGGAAGGTATGATTTAAGCATGCAAAAGGCCGTCCACCAGCTGGCGGACGGCCTTTCACTATTTTACATCCAGCTTAATATCTACGCGCTCGCTTTACCCACTTTATGCCCCGCTAAAGCGAAGTAAAGTATATACAGGTAACAAGGCAGCATACAATACAGGAACGCTTCCCGGAAATCGATGCTGTTTGAATGCAGGAAACCCAGCAAACCGTCTTTGTTAAAGAGGCCACTATAGATCTGCGGCACTACTGCGCCACCGGCAATACCCATTACCAGTAAAGCGGAACCTATCTTGGTAAATTTACCCAGCTTGTCGATCGCCAGGGGGAAGATGGCAGGCCACATCAGGGCGTTGGCCAATCCCAGGAGGGCGATGAAGGTAACCGCCAGGTTGCCGTCGGTCAGGAAGGCGCCAAGCGTAAAGAGAATGCCCAGTATGGCGGAGATCCGGAGGGCTTTATCCTGCGACATGATCTTTGGTATGGTGAGGATACCTACTACATAGCCCACCAGCATGGCGGCTAAGGTGAAGGAGGTAAAGTATTTGGTCTTGTCCAGGCTCATGCCCAGCTGGCTGCCGTAGGTACCGATCACATCGCCGGCCATTACTTCCACACCTACATAGAGGAAGATACAGAGTACGCCCAGCAGCAGGTAAGGATACTGAAACACGCTGGTACGGGTGGCTGTGCCCTCTGTTTTCACCTCTTCACCGTCTGTATCAATTTCAGGCAGCGAGGAACGTTTGATCATAAAGGCCAGGAGCACCAGCACGATGGCGATCACGATGTAAGGGCCTACCACGCGGGAGGCGAGGCTGTCAAGCAGCAGCGCTTTCTGCGCAGGATCAGTAGCGGTAGCGATCTGTTTTTCAAGCGATTCAGCATTCTTCAGTACGATGGTGCTGAGCACCAGCGGACTGATAGCGCCAGCCACCTTATTACAGATCCCCATGATACTGATACGCTTAGCCGCGCTCTCAATGGGCCCGATCACGCTGATATACGGGTTGGAAGCCGTTTGCAGCAGTGAAAGGCCTGCACCCTGTACAAACAATCCTGTGAGGAAGAGGGCAAAGTTCCGGGTGTTGGCGGCGGGTATAAAGATCAGGGAGCCTACCGCCATTACCACCAGTCCCAGCGCCATCCCGTTCTTGAACCCTGTTTTGGTAAGGATAAAAGAAGAAGGGATAGACAGGAAAAAGTAGGCCATATAAAAGGCGAAGGTCACCAGCAGGGCCTGGGAAACATTCAGTTCACAGGCGATCCGCAGGAAAGGGATCAGCGTACCATTTAACCAGGTCACGAAACCAAACACAAAAAACAAGATACCGATGATGGTAATGGACTGCGCATAACTGGCTGCTTTTTTCCCCCCTGTTAGCGCTGCAGCGGTGTTAGATGACATAGTGACTTCTTAAAGATTAAAAAATAATATATATAGATCTTGGTTTACACTAGCACGAACTTAAATAACTATTCTTGTATTTTCTAATCCTGCAAAGCCTATTTCGTGTGATTATGCAATCGCTATCAATTTTAGATAATTTTCTATAATCATCGAGCTAAAACGTTTTTGCATAATATAAAATTGCAACAATTTATTTTTTATTTAGAAAATCTTAAAAAAATATTTATACATTTATCGGGCAAACAACTACAGTAACTAACACGTTTATGGCTGAACAAACTAAGCGCGGCACAAACCCACAGTTCTTTGTGTTAATCACAGTTTTTTTCTTCTGGGGTTTCGTCGCCGCCTCCAATGACATCCTTATCCCTCTCTTTAAGGAAAAGTTCCACTTACAGCAATGGCAATCACAGTTAGTGGGATTTGCGTTTTATGTAGCTTATTTCGTCGGATCCATTATTTATTTCATAGTAGGCAAAGCGCTGAAAACAGATCCGTTGAACAAGATCGGCTATAAGAACGGGATCATTTACGGGCTTATATTTTCGGGTATAGGCACGCTGATCTTCTATCCTGCTGCAGAACTGCATTCCTACTTCCTGCTGCTCACCGGCTTGTTCGTAGTAGGGCTGGGCTTCTCCTTACAGCAGATCGCCGCCAACCCATTTGCGATTGCACTGGGTGATCCTGCAGACGGCGCCAAGCGCCTGAACCTGGCAGGAGGCATCAACAACTTCGGTACTACCCTGGGGCCTGTACTGGTTAGCTTCGCGATCTTCGGCGCTATCAGCCCGAATGCGGCAGCCAACGCCACCATCAACTCTGTAAAATTACCTTACCTGGTAGTGGGCGTGTTGTTCATCCTGGTGGCTATCTTCTTCAAATTTTCGAAGCTGCCTGCCATCACCAACGATGAGAAAGTAGAAGGCGGTTTGGGCGCACTGAAATACCCGCAGGTACAACTGGGTATGCTGGCCATCTTCGTGTATGTAGGCGTGGAAGTGACCATTGCCAGCAACATCGGCGAGTATCTGAAAAGAACCGAGAACCTGGACTCTTCCCATATCTCTCACTACGTATCCCTTTTCTGGGCAAGTATGATGATGGGACGCTGGACAGCAGGCACCGCGGCACTGAACCCCAGCAGACAGCTGAAACGCATCCTCACTGTTATCGTGCCTTACCTGGCCTTTGGCGTGTACCTGCTGATCAACTACCTGAGAGGCAGCGATGTAACCGACCTGTATATCTACGGCGTTTGCATCATTGCCCTGATCATTGCGTTCTTCCTGAGTAAAGATCAACCGGCCAGACAGTTAGGCATCTTCGCTATATGCGGTATGATCGCCATGCTGATCGGCTTGTTCACCACCGGTAAAGTAGCGCTGTTCTCCTTTATCAGCGGTGGTTTGTTCTGCTCCGTGATGTGGCCTTGTATATTCACCCTGGCTACTGCTGGTCTCGGAAAATACACCAGCCAGGCGTCAGCCTTCCTGGTAATGATGATCCTGGGCGGCGCACTGCTCCCCTTATTACAAGGCGTAATAGCCAGTACTTCAGTAGGCATTCACCAGTCTTACTGGTTACCGGTATTCTGTTTCGCCTATCTGACATTCTTTGCATTTCGAGTTAAAAACATATTAAAATCTCAGGGAATCGATTATGAGTCAGCAATTAGTAGTGGGCATTGATATTGGCGGTACCAATACAAAATTCGGCATCGTAGATCGCAGGGGAAATATATTATGCGATGGACGTATGCTGAGCAATCAACACGCAGAAGTAAAAGACTTCATCGAAGAGCTGCACGGGCATCTCTCCAAACTGATAGAGCAGGCAGGCGGTATAGATAAAATCAAGGGTATCGGCGTAGGCGCCCCCAATGGTAACTTCTATACAGGCAACGTAGAATATGCACCAAACCTTCGCTGGAAGGGTGTTATTCCTTTAGCCAACCTGCTGGGCGAAAGATTCGGCCTGCCTACTGTGCTGACCAATGACGCCAATGCCGCAGCGCTGGGAGAACTGATCTACGGCGCAGCCAAAGGCATGAAAGACTTTATCGTGATCACCCTGGGAACCGGTGTAGGCAGCGGTATTGTTGCCAACGGTCAGCTGATCTATGGTCACGATGGTTTTGCAGGCGAACTGGGTCACTGTATCGTGATCCCCGGCGGCAGACTCCATCCCGGAACCGGTGCGCACGGATCACTGGAAGCCTATGCTTCCGCCACCGGCGTTACCAATACTGCCCTGGAATTCCTGGCCGACCGCCCCGATACCAAGAGCATTCTCCGCGATCATCCCAAAGAAGAGATCAACTCTAAACTGGTATTCGAAGCTGCCATGGCAGGCGATCCGCTGGCCAGGGAAGTGTACGAGTTCACCGGTAAGATCCTGGGCGAAGCCCTCGCCAACTTCGTTATGTTCAGCAGCCCTGAGGCAATCATCCTCTTCGGCGGCCTTACGAAGGCAGGAGACCTTATCATGAAACCGGTACGCGAGCATATGGAAATGAACCTTTTACCCATCTTCCAGAACAAGGTGAAGCTGGTATTCTCCGAACTGAAAGAAAGCGATGCCGCCATCCTGGGCGCCAGCGCATTAGCATGGGAAATGAAAGATTAAACGAAAGTTGAATGCATGGAATGAAAATTCACTGTATTTTCACTCCCGGGCAACAAAAATCACTTTCGGTTCATATAACTGCTTATGCAAGATCGTAGACATTTTTTAAAAGCAGCGGCCCTCAGCGCCGCTGCTTTCTCTTTAGATGGCATGAAGCCCACAGCGGCTCAAACGGCAGGAAAAGCCGTGAAGGGTAAACCTATTGTGATCTCCACCTGGGACTTCGGCTTACCGGCCAACCTGGCAGCCTGGGAAGTGCTTAAACAGGGCGGACGGGCACTGGACGCCGTAGAGGCAGGGGTAAACATCCCCGAAGCCGACCCTAAGATCCAGACAGTAGGCCTGGGCGGTTTCCCCGACCGGGACGGCCATGTTACACTGGACGCCTGCATCATGGACGAACTGGGCAACTGCGGCTCTGTAGCTGCGCTGGAGCATGTAGTACATGCCATCTCCGTAGCGCGCGCTGTGATGGAAAAAACCCCGCACGTAATGCTGGTAGGTGAAGGTGCACTGCAATTTGCACTGGCCAACGGCTTCAAAAAAGAAAACCTGCTGACACCTGAATCCGAAAAAGCCTGGAAAGAATGGCTGAAAAAATCGGAGTATAAACCGCAGATCAATATCGAGAATAAGACCTATAACGGAAACGATACTACGACCGCATTCAACCCGCTGCGTTTACCCGGTAACGTATACAACCACGACACCATTGGTATGGTGGCGCTGGACGCCCAGGGCAACCTGTCAGGCGCCTGCACTACCAGCGGTATGGCGTTTAAACTACGCGGCCGCGTAGGAGATTCTCCCATTATCGGCGCAGGGCTTTATGTGGACAATGAAGTAGGCGCTGCCACCTCTACCGGTGTAGGCGAAGAAGTGATCCGCATAGTAGGCAGCCACCTGGTAGTAGAGCTGATGCGGCAGGGCTATTCTCCTGAAGCAGCCTGTAAAGAGGCAGTAACGAGGATTGTGAAGAAAAGCCCGCAAAAAGCGAAGGAAATACAAGTGGGATTCCTGGCGCTGAATAAGAAGGGGGAATATGGTGCGTATTGCTTGCAGAAAGGGTTTAGCTATGCAGTGTGTACGGGGGATAGCAGCAATAAGCTGTATGATGGGAAACATTACTTTTAAGTTTGAGGTTTGATGTTTGAGGTTTGAGGTTCGTTAAAAGTTGAAGGTTCATAAAAAGTACCAGGCCAGGAAATTCTTCCTGAACTTCCAACATTCAACCAACCTCAAACCTCAAACCTCAAACCTCAAACGTTTAAATTATTCGAGAGATGTTCACCTTAGAAATATGCGCCGCTTCCGTGGCCTCCTGCCTTGCCGCACAGGAAGGAGGAGCGCAACGGATAGAACTGTGTGATAACCTGCTGGAAGGCGGCACTACTCCCAGCTACGCTACCATCGCCTTAGCAAGGGAAAAAGTACAGCTGGCCCTCTACCCTATCATACGGCCGCGCGGCGGCGATTTCCTGTATGATGCGCTGGAGTTTGAAGTGATGAAACGGGATATCGCGCTGTGCAAACAAATAGGCTGCGATGGCGTGGTAATCGGCATGCTTACAGCAGACGGCAAAGTGGATAAGGAGCGTTGCAAAGTACTGGTAGAACTGGCCTGGCCTATGGGCGTTACCTTTCACCGCGCATTTGATATGACGGATGATCCGCTGCAGGCGCTGGAAGATATCATTGACATCGGCTGTGAGCGCATACTCACTTCCGGGCAACGCAACACCGCAGTAGAAGGCATTCCGCTGCTGAAAACACTGGTAGAGCGTGCAGACGGGCGCATTGCCATCATGGTGGGATCAGGCGTAAGATCGACCAATATCGCCACCCTGGTAAAAGAAACAGGGGCAACAGAATATCATACCACCGCCAGGGCTTACATAGAAAGCGGCATGCAGTACCGCAACCCGAATGTAAGCATGGGCGGTATACCGGGACTACCGGAATACGGTATTTCGGTTTCGCAGGTGAGCGAGGTAAAAAAGATCAGGGAAGAAGCGGAAAAAGTGCTTAGCCGTTAGTCGTTAGTCGCCAGTCATTAGTCGTTAGTTTTCAAGGGACAAGAAAAATACTGTGTTATATCGCCGTTAATTACTAACGACTAATGATTAACGACTAACGACTTTTTTGTATATTAGGATCCCTGCAACTACCATATACTATGAAAAGAGTCCTTATTCTGACAGCATTGCTTTGTAGCGGCGGACCGTTACTACTCTCTGCTCAAAGCCTTAAAGTGCTGACCTACAACATTCACCACGGCGAAAATGTGAAAGGGGAAATTGACCTGCAGAGTATTGCCAACGTAATTCTTGCCACCAATCCTGACCTTGTAGCTTTACAGGAAGTAGACAGCGCAACAGGACGCGCACAAAAAGCAGATCAGCTGCGTGAGCTGGCTTCCCTCACCGGTATGTATACTTATTTTGCCAAAGCAATGGACTATGATGGTGGCGCCTATGGCACCGGTATATTATCCCGCCTGCCTATTGCCTCCAGCGAACGTATAAGCTTGCCCGGGAGTACAGGCAAAGAGCCGCGGATCGCGGGGGTGGCTACTATCCAGCTACCGGGCGATAGCCTGCTGCAATTTGTAAGCACACACCTGGACGCGGGCAATGATCCTGCAGACCGTATCAACCAGGCCAATGCACTGGTGCAGTTTTTCACGCCTGCTAAAACAATGGTGATCCTGGCGGGAGACCTGAACGCTGCGCCTGCGGCCAAAGAAATGGGGATCCTGAAGCAGCTGTTCACTGATCTTACGCAGAGCTCCGGACCTACCTATCCTGCAGATACGCCTACCACAAAACTGGATTATATCATGATATTTCCAAGGCAGCGCCATGAAAGCGTTTTTGCCAGGGTGATCGAGGAAACCGTCGCGTCAGACCATCGCCCGGTGGTTTGCGAAGTGAAAATTAAAGAATAACGTTTTGCCGAATATTGTATCTTAGAAGCCATCTTTGTTACCACTACATCAACTGGCTGAAATATACAATATTATGAACAGTACAATGAACCGTACCCGTGCCGTACTACACGCTCTTGTAGTACTGGCGGTGGCTGGCCTGGCGGCCTGCAACAGCGCTCAACAGGGACATGCTCCCAAAGGCAAAGTAAGTATCATTCCTATACCGGTAAGCGTACAAGAAGCTCCTGATTCTTTCCTGCTGGACAAACAAACCGTGCTGGTAGCTACCACGCCGGAAGAACAGCAGACAGCAGGCTTGTTCAATGCCTGGCTGAAAGAACTGACAGGTTATGAACTGACCATTACCGACAAAGGCGAACGAAACGCCATCCAGCTGCACACCAATACAGATACCAGCGCTACCAACGCCAAAGAAGGCTATACCCTTACCGTTGGCAAAGACCGTATCGATATTGCAGGCAATGATGCCAGCGGCACCTTCTACGGCATACAAACACTGATACAGCTGCTGCCTGCGGAAAAGGCCAACAGCCTTTACATCCCTGCCGTAGCGATCACCGACTATCCCCGCTTTTCGTACAGGGGATTGCACCTGGATGTAGGACGGCATTTCTTCCCTGTAGACTTCATCAAAAAATATATCGACCTCCTGGCAATGCATAAGCTCAATACCTTTCACTGGCATCTTACAGAAGACCAGGGCTGGCGTATAGAGATCAAAAAATATCCGCGCCTCCAGGAAGTGGCCTCCAAACGTAAAGAGTCTATGGTGGGGCACTACAACGATCAGAAATTTGACGGCAAACCTTATGGCGGTTTCTATACACAGGACGAAGTGAAAGACGTAGTGAAATACGCCACCGAACGCCATGTTACCGTGATCCCTGAAATAGAAATGCCGGGTCACTCGCTGGCAGCGCTGACCGCATATCCTAACCTGGGCTGCACCGGCGGACCTTATGAAGTAGGCACCAAATGGGGCGTGTATGACGATATCTATTGCGCAGGCAACGACAGCGTATTCCTCTTCCTGCAGGATGTGCTGGACGAAGTGATGACCCTCTTCCCCAGCAAATACATTCACATCGGCGGCGACGAATCTCCCAAAACACGCTGGGAGAAATGTCCGAAATGCCAGCGGAGAATGAAAGCAGAAGGCCTTAAAGACGAACATGCCTTACAGAGCTATTTCATCCAGCGCATGGAGAAATACCTGAACAGCAAAGGCCGTCGTATTATCGGATGGGATGAGATCCTGGAAGGCGGACTGGCCCCTGACGCTACGGTAATGAGCTGGCGCGGTACAGAAGGTGGCATAGCCGCCGCTAAACAAAAGCATGATGTGATCATGACGCCGGGCAACTATTGCTATTTTGATCACTATCAATCCCAGGGCAAGAGTGAACCGGTAGCTATCGGTGGTTATACCCCCGTAAGCGAAGTGTATAGCTATGAACCCATCCCTGAAGAGCTGAGCAAGGAAGAAGCTACCTATATCAAAGGCGCGCAGGGCAATGTATGGACAGAGTACATTCTCAATTCGGCTCACGTAGAATACATGGTGTATCCCCGCGCTACCGCCCTGGCAGAAGTATTGTGGAGCCCTGCCAGCAAAAGGAACTATGACGATTTTGTAGAAAGGTTAAAAGTACACTTCCACCGCCTGGACCTGAAAAAAGTGAACTATGCCAAGCATGTGCTGGAGATCCGCGGCGCCGTTGAAAGCAATGGCAAAGGCGGTGTAACGGTGAAGCTGGACAGCAAGCTGGATGGCGGCAAGATCTTCTATACTACCGACAGCAGCGCTCCTACCACGCAGTCTACCCCTTACACAGGGCCCATCCCCGTGACTGCTACAGGCACCATCCGTGCGGGATTATTCCTTGATGGCAAGCCTTACGGCAATGAGTATACGCAGGCGTTCATCTATCATAAGGCTATTGGCAGAAAGGTGACCCTGGCGCAGCCTCCCAACCCAAGCTACAATCCTGGCAGTGCTTTCGGGCTGGTGAACGGTATTGCAGGGGTAAAGGAATATAACGACAACCAGTGGTTCGGCTACAGCGGCAACAACCTGGAAGCTACTGTAGACCTGGACAGCGTGCAGGATATACACAGCGTAGGCCTGAACACCCTGAACTTCAAGGGGCCAGGCATCTACCCTCCCAAGCAGGTAAGCTTCCTGGTGTCTGACGATGGCCAGCATTTCAAAGAAGTGTATAAGCAGAACACCTTTAACCAAGAGGGCATTAACCAGGTACGCGGGCAATTACAACAGGTAAGAGGCCGGTATGTGAAAGTGGTGGCGCAGAATGCAGGAAAAATTCCTGCAGGCGCACAGGGCGCAGGGAGCCCGGCCTGGCTGTTTGTAGACGAGATAATAATTAATTAATGTGCTGATTTTCCGACAGCTGGCAGATGCTGCATATGGGTATAAAACTGATATATATAGATAAAGATTATCTAAAAAAATCACAATTCCTGGTGTCAGTACACCAGCACATTAGCATATTAGCGCATTTTTGTTTAATTTTCGGGCTCGCTTTTAAAACGCCTTCAATCCAAAACATTTACCATGACGCTTAATCATCAGGAGATCGAACTGATTGACAGTTTTGAACAGATTGCCGTGGATATATACCCCACGGCTAAGGACGGATCCCGCGCGGTTGCGCAGGAAATAGCAGCACTCATCAAATCAAAACAGGCCGCCAAAGAAACCTGCGTTTTAGGCCTGGCAACCGGCTCTACCCCCAAATACTTATACGCCGAGCTGGTGCGCATGCACCGGGAAGAAGGTCTCAGCTTTAAAAACGTGGTGACTTTCAACCTCGACGAGTATTACCCGATTGAACCGGATGCTTTACAGAGCTACAACCGCTTCATGAAAGAGCAGTTATTTAATCACGTAGACATCCCGGAAGGCAATTACTTTGTGCCGGATGGTACGATCCCGAAAGAAAGGATCAAGGCCTATTGTGAGGAATATGAGCGCAAAATAGAAGCGGCAGGCGGTATCGACCTGCAAATCCTGGGTATCGGTAATAACGGCCATATCGGCTTCAATGAGCCCGGTTCCAGTGTAAACTCCCATACCCGTCTGATCACGCTGGACAACAGTACCCGCCTGGCCAACGGTTATGAGTTCCCTAACATGAGCCAGGTGCCCAGGCTCGCTATTACTGCTGGTATCGGCACCATCATGAAGGCCAGACGCGTTGTGCTGATGGCATGGGGCTCTCATAAAGCCAAGATCGTGCGCAGGGCGGTAGAAGGCCACAGCACCGACCAGGTGCCTGCCAGCCTGCTGCAACAGCATCCCAACACCAAGTTTGTGATAGATGAGCAGGCAGCTGCAGAACTGACCCGCTTTAAAGAGCCCTGGCTCACCGGCGACTGCGAATGGACGCCCCAGCTCAGGCGCAAGGCCGTTACCAGCCTGGCACTGAAGCTGAACAAGCCCATCCTGATGCTGACCGACAAAGACTACAATGAGAATGGTTTAAATGACCTGATCGTACAATACGGTTCCGCTTATGAGCTGAACATCGAAGAGTTCAACGGCATACGCGACACCATCACAGGATGGCCCGGTGGCAAACCCGGCGCTCCCCTGCCCAAACACCCGGAACGTTCTGAACCCGCCAGCAAACGTGTGCTGATCTTCTCCCCTCACCCGGATGATGACATCATCTCCATGGGCGGTACCTTTATCCGCCTTCATGAGCAGGGACATGACGTGCACGTGGCCTATCAAACCTCCGGCAACATCGCCGTTACAGACGAATTCGTACTGCGCTTTATCGACTTTGCAGTAGGTTTCGAAGGCATGTTCGATATCGACAGAAGCAAGAGCTCACAGATCCTGGATGAGGCCAAAGCTTTCCTGAAGATCAAGAAGCCCAGCCAGAAAGATACTCCCGAGATCCGCGCTATCAAAGGTTTGATCCGCCGCTGCGAAGCAAGGGCTACCTGCCGTTACGTAGGCATCAAGGACGAGAACGCGCACTTCCAGAACCTGCCTTTCTATGAAACAGGGCTGGTAGAGAAAAAACCGATGGGCGAAGAAGATATCCAGCTGACGGTAGACCTGCTCCGCAAGATCAAGCCGCACCAGATCTTCTGCGCCGGTGACCTGGCCGATCCGCATGGTACGCACAAGGTTTGCCTGGACATCATCTTTGCTGCACTGGAAAGGCTGAAGCACGAAGATTTCATGAAGGATTGCTGGGTATGGCTGTACAAAGGCGCATGGCAGGAATGGGATATCCATGAGATAGAAATGGCAGTGCCCATGAGCCCTGACCAGATAGTGCAGAAACGCCTGGGCATCTTCATCCACCAGAGCCAGAAAGACGTGGTGCCCTTCCAGGGTACTGACCTGCGCGAGTTCTGGCAAAGGGCAGAAGACCGCAATGCCAACACGGCAGACCTGTATGACCAGCTGGGCTTACAGAAGTATGCAGCGATGGAGGCTTTTGTGCGTTATCATTTTATGTAGATCAACTGTAAACATAAAGAGGCTGTTCTGGTATACCGGAACAGCCTCTTTTCATTTATACCAACGCGGGTTGGCGCGCCAGTAATGATGCGTAATATTTTTTGAGGAGGTTGTATATCACGCATTCATAGATCCGCTGCCTGGACCTGAACAGTCTGTTGATACTCATGTGGATCAGGCTATCTACATAAAGGGTCTTGTGAAAACCTTCCTGGGCGCTTATATCGGCAATGAGCGGCGCAATGGCCTGGTCGCGCATATTGATCACGGCCTTTAATTCATCAGCCAGCGTACCCTCATGCCCGTTATCCATAAAGGAAAAGATCTCGTTCTTATATCTCCTGAACTTGCGGTCCAGCACTACGGTATTCTCTTTCAGATCGCCAAATTCCCTTGCAAACTGTCCCGCCATATATTCAGCGTAATTCCTTTTCTCTTCGAGGTTTAAGCCGAACGAACCGAGGAAGCCATTGGCGGCGTACAAAGCAGACAACCACCTGAGCTCTTCATTGCCTGTCTGTGCGGTTTTCCGGATCAGCTCTGTGCACATCATACTATCGAAGCTGAATATGGATTCCATATAGCCGATGGTGTCAAAACCGTATCGCTCCAGTTCCCGCTGGTAGGTTTCCGCGGTTACTTTCCAGATGATCTTCGCCTCTTTCAGTGCCTCCACCACGGGATAAAATTCTTTGTAGAAGCGATCGTGCCCTGCTCCCTCCGCCAGGTGAAAGCGCAGGCGCAGATGGAATTTGGGATCATGATAGCGGATGAAAAAGCTTTTATCGATGATGTGCTGCGTTAAACATTGCCGGATCACCGGCTGCAGTTTCAGCAGAATCTTGTCGGCACTATTGAAGCCGGTGTACAGGTTGAAATAGATCCATTCACTGCCAGGCAGGAACTCGCGCTGCACGGTGCTATTACCGGAGCGCAGGTACTTTTTTGATGGAACAGCGCCTTGTACGGGTGTTTCCTTTCTGAAGAAGAAAAGGAACTCATTATTGAAGCTTTCCCCGCTTTCGTTGCGAACAGGCGATGTGTATTCCGCAAACAGCACTTCATGTATGGCCACGGTCTCCATATCCTTTATTTCATTCACCATCACCTGCAGCGAATACAGGCTGTCTTTGTTTATTACCAGCTCATTGTCGCCCTGGGCAATGCAGAATAAGGCCGGTAGGCCATGCTGCGCAGCAAAGGTCGCAAATGCCAACTGTAGCTCATGATCCTTTGCATGGATTAAGTGCTCATATTCATGCCTTGAAAACAGCCAGGTAGCCCTTTTAAGGATCATGTTCTTATATACGATACGGGGAATATGCCTGAAGAACTTTTGCATGGAACGGAGATCCAGCACTGCGCCCGTCTGGCCTTCGGGCTCCTGCATATCGCAAAGGAAATGATATAAGGGCAGGCTGGTGCCATTGCTGTAAAAATGTGAGTTGGTCAGGAAAGGCAGCACCGGCTTGTTATGCGCTTTGGAGTACATGACCATCCTGCCATCCCTGATACAGAGCATCAGGTCATTGATAGACAGGCGCTGCTCTCTTGGTAAAGGAGAACCTGCGAGATAAGGGATCTCGTATTTTCTCATTGCCGGGCGTTGCAGCACATTGCCTAAACGTGCAGCAGGGAGGTGTGTGATCTCAGCTACCAGCTTGTCTTTGTGCATCTCTTCTTCGGTGCGTATGATCTCTTCCACCACATCTTTCATCTCCGGATCGCCGTTGCAGAAGCGGCCTACCCAGGTGGGCGCTGTTTGCCCGGAGATACCCTGGAAATAAATAACATCCCGGGCGTTGTCATCTTTATAGAGCGAAGCCATAACGGTGTAGGTATCCGATAAGCGGCCCCTGTTCTCGGGGAAGGCAGCCATATCTTCATCGGTGATCTCGATGACGGATGAACGGTTCACCAATGCGGCAGTGATCTTATCGCTCCAGAAAGCGCTGCGTTTATTGTCCAGCGTGATTTGCTCACTCCTGTTAGTAGCGGGCCTGAAAAGCACATCAGATACCAGGGCGGAAAAGTCTCCGCTGCTATCTTCCATATGATCGCCGTAACCGATGCCTGCTTCCACATCCAATGCTTCTACCAGGGGAACCACGCGTGATTCATAACGCTGTTCAAAAGCAGCTTTGAATTTCTCCATTCTTTTGGCGCTGGGACGACCGGAAAGGCGGGTTACTATGTCTACGCCTTTTTGCAGGATGTTGACAATATCCTGGTCTACCTCGGCCTGTTTGCTGGTAGGAATGAGGTCTGTCTGGATAAAAGATTTTTCATCATAGGGCAGCTCAAATGCGGAGGCCTTTTCCTTCAGCAGCTGGTATTGCGGCATCTTAAGGCCCAGCGTCGTATTATCTATAACAGCGGTACCTTCTTTTATTTCCTGCAGGTATTGCAGCACGGGGTTATCGCCGCCTGTTGCTGATAGCGCCCTGATCACATATTCTTCCATTTCTTCACCGGTGGTGCCGGGATCCAGGTTGCTGACCAACACCTGTTCATCTACAAGATGGTTTACAAATGCAAGCGCCGCTTTCAGGTCGATATCGCCTCCTGTTAAGCCGGAGGCGATCTGGGTGAGGCTCATCCCATCAGCGGCCGCCACTGCATCTATTACCCGCGTAAGGTAGGGCGTAACGGCGATGGATACGAGCTCAAACTTTCTTACGCCCTCAATATAACTGCATTCTACATAGCGATAGGCATCACCCAGGCGATACAGCGATGTATTGACAAAATACTGCAGATGGGGCTTGATGCCGGGGTGCCGCCGGATCTTATCTACCAGGGAAAAGAGGTATTGCATATCCAGCCGGGTATGCTGGCGGTAGGCGGTAATATCATTCATCACTACATTGGTGGCAGGCCCCAATGCGGCAACGGAGCACCCTGCAAAGAGGCCGAATGGTGTGCACCGGGTAGAGATCCTGTAAATATATCTTAACAGGGAGAGCCGCAGTTTGCGCGCCTTCCGGCTGTCTTCAAAGAGGCTTGTCTCATCTGTAGCGATTACAGCATAGTACAATTGCGGAGAGGCAAGGTACAGGGCATTCAGGAATACTTTATCTGAAAGCATGCGTTTAAGGTTGCTCTCTTCATCCTTAAAAAAATCCCTGTAGAAATCTATTCCATACAGCGGCAAACGCATTGCCGCTTTGGTGAAGGCCTTATCAAACATAACAATTGCTTTAGGATAATAAAATGAAACGATCCCAGTCGCTGGGGCCGTCGCCGATAAAGTCAGAGAGCACCAAAGCCACGCCTGCGGCGCCGCTCAGCACTCCACATTCAGGAGAATAAGTTTTGCCTGTGAACTTTTTATAACCGCCGATGCCGTCTTCAAAACTGCACATGGCAATGGTTTGATCTATCCAGCTATGATAGCTGTCAAGGAAAATGGGGTTCAGGGTATATTGATACCACTTGCGATAAATATGCGCTACGCTGGCGCCTCCATGGCAAAAGCCCGCATCAAACACGCGGGAATCCTGCCGGTTCACCCGCCGGGTAGTGCGCAGGGCCAGCTCAGTGGCCTCTTTTACCAGGTAGCTGCTATGCAGCGTTTTACCTGCATGGTATAAACCGATAGAGATGGTAGTGTCGCCATAGCACCAGCCCAGGGGCACTTCATAGTTCCATTCATCGGGGCTGGCAAGTTTTACAATGGATGGAAAAACGGACAATGAGCCGGGATCTGCAGACCTGAAGGTCAGCAGCTTTTCGGCGATTGTTTTTATATGGGATCTCATATTAAGGGGATCTGCTGCAAAGCGTACGTGTTTAATGAGCAGCATGAGGAGCGATACCAGGCCGTGGGCCATTCCGCAGTTCGTATATTCCCTGCACTGCTCCAGCTGTCCCTGCACCACTTTTTCTATTATCGGGTCCAGTGCATTTCCATCGCGGCCGGTCTTGTTCCTTTCAATGAAATACAGGATGATACCTATTGCGCCGTGCAGGTAATCCCAGTTGGCATTATCCAGCGTTACCTGCAGAGCGTTATGTAATACCTGGTCGCATTGTTCCAGGAGACTGTCTATGCTGCTGTCAAAAAACTGTTTCTCCCGCAGGTAGCTGAACAGGGCAGCAATGCCTGTAAGCCCATCGCAGTAGGTAAAGGAAGGTATTCCTTTGGTGATGTCACTCATCAGCTGTTCTGTGATCAGCTGGCTCTTTCTGCTGTAATCATCGTCGCCCAGCACGGTATACAGGTTGTGATACAGCAGCAGCAATCCGCCCTTACCGTTGAACAGTGACAGGGGAGTATTATCCAGGCAGGTATCGAAGAGCTGTTGTTCGATCTCGGCGAGTTTCTTACCGGCTGCAGTGATGGTATTCATATGCGGATGCTTGGAGGAGTAAGAGAAATACAGGGTTCTTTAACGGGAAAGAACCCTGTATGCATTAGATGCTATATCAATTAAGCATTTTCTTCGATGGAAGTTGTGCTGGTGCACCAGCTGCAGGTAAAGTTAGTACGAGTGCTGGCTGCAGCTTCGTCGCCGCCAACGATCAGGTTCATGTCGGCATCAGACAGGTTAGCAACTTTTTCTTTTACGATTTCCAGGTTTGCGTTTACAGAAATTTGATTTTTCATTTTGTTAGATTTTAAGTTATTAAGAAAAGATTTGGTTGTTTTAACGTAAACAGACCTTTAACGCTGCCTGTTTATCCTGGGTGCAGTACCAGTGTGCCTGTCTTTGGGCGCCTCAAAGACGCTGGCAGCTTCGTTGATCACCGGAGAAAATAGTTTTGTACTTGTCGCCGGTAATTATTATCTTTATATTGTTTACAGAAAAGATTTTCAGTTATTAAGTGAGCCCGTTCTACCCAGAGCGGGCTCATTTTTTTGATCATTGATCCTGGGGTGCGGGGAGAACCGTAGTGCACCAGGTGCATGTGAAATCCCAATTTGTGCTCCTGCCCGGCGCTTCGTTACCGCCCTGGATATTGGCGATCTGTTTGTCGCTCAGTACTGCGATCTTCTCTTTCGCGAGCTGCAGCTTTGAATTATTAATTGCTTTTTTCTTTTTCATGATCTTTGTTTTTGTTTTACTCTTGTGTTGTTCTGAACTTGTTGATACAAAAATAGCGCGGCTTTGAGGGCAGTTGAAATCCGTTACACTAATGACTATTTTTTAGGTACGAAGTGTGTTCATGTTAGCTTAGGTAGGTACGAAACCTGTTAATGTCGCGACAACAGGGAAGAAAAAAGGCTACCCTGCCTTTTGCAGGATAGCCTTAGGCGACTGCCTGAATTGGGGTCACAATAATAGGACTGTACTCCAGTGCAAGTCTGTATTTGAAATATAGGACAGCAGTACAAAGGCAACGCCGAGCGCACCATCCAGCAGCTCCTGCTCTTTGCCTGTATATCTTCCTTTTTCCAGGTCCTCTTCGAGGAGCAGGATCGTTTTTTCCATCCAGTACAGGTAGCCGTCCTGGTATACATCCAGGCCGCTTTCGCGGTATAAGGTTTTACAGTATTGTGCAAGGCCCGCAGCACCGGTACAGAAACCAGCTGTATTCACGTGTGTGGACTGCTCATCACGGCGCATCATGCTTTGCATACCTATGAGGTCTGCCTGGCGTTTCAGCGCTTCGTCATTGAACACGCGGGCGGCACGGTAAAACAGCAATACCTGGTTAAGATCGCCGCTTTCCCACGCCATACGGTTGGCTGCATATATTTCATTGGCATTGCGTGCGATGACAAGGGGAAAGAATGAATATTCATGACGGGAGAAATCAACATCTATCTTATGCTTCAGCATAAAACGGATACCGCCCTTCACTACCTTTTCGATCAGCGCTTTATGCGATGATCTTTCATAGGCATTGAGCAATACCAGTAATACCCCTGAAAGGCCGTGAGAAAGGCTGAAATTGATCATCTGCTTACCGTCTATCTTCAGCAGGTGATTACGATACCAGTAGCCCCCGTCTTCTTCCACTGCCTGGTGGCAGATCTTCTCTATTAAAGCATCCAGGTACTCATTGCTGCGCGGGCCTCTCTGCTCCTTTTCTGAAAAGTAGTGGATCACACCCAGTGCCCCATGGAGCAGGTCTATATTATCCGCTTCTATTAACCCACATGCTGCCTGGTACAGGTATTTGTCCAGCTCTTCGAATTCATTATCCACTTCCAGCTCCAGGAAAGCTTCCCGGCACATGAAATTAACAATGTAGCCAAAGCCTGCGCCTCCTGTTCCCAATGCAGCGCCTACCAGGCTGGGCCTGGCCGCATTAATATTATCAAATACCTGCTCCAGCATAGCTTTTGTTCTATGCTTCAGTGCTGGTATCTCTGTTACTTTATAAAGGTGATAGTAATAGAAGATCATGCCAAGGCGGCCCCTGAGAAAGGTATCATCGGCGCTTGAAGAAACGTCCAGCAATCTGTTAAGCCTGTCTAACTGCTTTTGCGCAATTTGTTGCATCATTACTTTCTTGATCAGGCACAAAAGTAGCCCCATAGCCAGGATTATGGCAGTTTGCTACACGAACAGACCGATTGTAAGTACAAAAAAGGGTGGGTGTTTTAATCCATCAGCTTATGCTTCATCATATCATGGAAGCCGCTTTTGTAGGTATCGCCGAGAAGAATTTCGGCTTTTACATTCTTTAGCTGGATCATATTGCCTTCAATGGCAATGATCTTATTAACGGAAACAATAAATGATTTATGTACCCGGAAAAAATGTTTCCTGGGCAATCTTTCTTCGAGGTCTTTCATATTCAGCAGGGCCATGGTTCTGAGACCACCGTGGTGAATGGCCACATAGTTCTTCATGCCCTCGATATAATCTATTTCCTTCAGGTTGATCTTGAGCATTTTGCCCTTGATCTCGGTTTTTACGAAAATGTAATCATCATCTATACCTTCATCGCCGCTAACGGCGGCAGGTACGGCGGAGGTAACCGCATTCAGCACTTTCTGCACGGCTTTAAAAAATCGCGGCAGCGGAATAGGTTTCAGCAGGTAATCCACCACCTCGAGGTCAAAGCCTTCTGCGGCAAATTCGCTGTAGGCAGTGGTGAGGATCACTTTGCTTTTGCCCTGGATGGTGCGGGCAAAATCCAGGCCTGATATTTCTGGCATCTGTATATCCAGGAAGACGAGGTCGATCTTCCTGGTGTTCACTATTTCCAGGGCTTCTATCGGGCTGGTGACCGCCTTCACCAGCTGAAGGAAAGGCGTCTGATTAATGTAAAGACTCAGGACATCCAGTGCGTGTTGCTCATCGTCAACTACTAAACAGCTGATCATAAATTACGGGTTTTTTCAGGTTCAAGTTGACAGACAACTCTACCGTATAGTAGTCTGCCTCATCCTTTACTACCAGTGAACAATGTTCTTTATAAGAGGCATGGAGCCTTTTACGGATATTGTCCATACCGATGCCGTGTGATAATTCTTTAGGCCCGGTCTTTTTCCTGTTATGTATTGAAAAATAAATATGGCCACTATCTTCTGCTACTTCCAGTTTTATCTGCAGCGGATACTCTTCCTTGGTGAGCTCTCCGTGCTTGAAAGCGTTCTCCACCAGTGTGATCAGCACCAGCGGAATGATACGTACACTGTCCACATCTCCTTTAATGGTGAATGCTATTTGCAGCCGGTTACTGAAACGCAGCTGGTTGATCTTAATAACATTATTGAGGTGCTCTACTTCTTTGCCCAGCAGTACGGTTCCCTGCTCATCTTCTCCGCTGTTCAGTGAATAGCGCATGATCTCGCATAAAGTAAGGATCCCTTCGGAAAGCTCTTTTGAATAGGGCAATGATTTTGCGTAAAAGAAGTTCAGTGTATTATGCAGGAAGTGAGGATTGATCTGTGCCCGTAAAAAAGCGTATTCCGCCTGCAGGCGGTTCTTTTCTATCTTCAGTTTATCCAGGTCCATGGTACGCAATTGCTTTTCTCTCCTGATGGACTGCCTTGCATAATAGTACCCGAAAGAATAGAATTCATAGATCATAAAGAGCCAGAGCGAGTATACCACATGCTCAGTGAGTATGAATTTGGGAACGGGATCTCCGCTGTTAATGATGGGACCTATAATATAACCGGTAATGTAGTACAATACCAGGCACCAAACGAATAACAGCACCTCAGCAAGGATCAGCAAGAAATATTTTTTCCTGCTGAAGAATGTCATCAGGATCAGGTAGTTCAGGTAAAACACGGTGATCATCGGCAATTCCGTTACGATAATATCCAGTACATCGATGCGGTAACCGGGCGTAAGGAATTTTCTCATGGTGCCTATCGTCATGTAGATCAGCCATACAATGATATGTATAGCTACTGTTTTACTGTTCTTCCTGAGGGTGTCTGAAAAAGCCATCATCCTGAAGATACTAATTTTTCTTTTTTACATATCCCACCCAGTCGTCTACGTTATCTGGTATCACTTCATCGGGCCGGATGCCGATGTAGTCTATCGGGTCTTTAGGCAGGTGGTTGGCCCTCGATGTAGAATATCTTAACTGGAACAGCCCGCCGTCCAGTGTAAGCGAAGCTGCATCTGAATAATCCACTGCGCCCATGGTATTCCTGCCGTATAATTTCACTTTCGTGCTCTGTTTTGCTTTCAGCAGGAAGATCTCTGTGCTGCTGGCGCAGGTTTCGTTGATAAGCACGGATACCCGTTTGGGATAAGGGTATACGACCGCCATCCGCAGGGTATCATCCGGCCAGAGGTTATACAGCGTGCCCTTATGCGCCCGCAGCGCAGTCGCTTCTTTCTGAAAGACGGCTTTCATACTGTCGGAGATATTGGGATAGTTCCAGTCCTCATAGCTTTTAATATTCTCTTCTGTTGCCAGCACGGATGAACCACCGGTGATCATGGGATTGGTATAGATCAGCGGCAGCAGCTTCTGGAAGCATAATACGGAGCCTCCCCTGTTGTTGCGCAGGTCGATAATAAAGTGCTCCGTGCTCTTCAGCAGGGCGTCGTTCACTGTCAGCATGCTGTCGATTTCGTCCTTGTATTCCAGCATAGCCCTTGGAATCGCTATGAGGCAGGTTTTCCGGTCAAGCACCTTAAAGTAAGGCGCCAAACCTCCGCCAGGCTTCACTATCGGCTTTTCCAGCTGCGAAGCAGGATAGGAACGGTACCAGCTGCCAAAGCCGCCGTTCTCCAGCCTGCCGTTGCTCACTTTCAGGGGAGGAACAGATGTTTGGTGATTACGGGAGTAGAAGGCAATATATTGATAGTCCCCGGCAGACTTCCTGATCTTCATTTTAACCTGCCCGGGCATCCAGAAAAGGCTGTCGGCGTCTAACACAAAGCCAATAAAGGTATCCGGCGCCTGTTCATCTCGGATAATACCTATACGATAGGTTTTTGCTTCATCTTCCCAGATGCCTTCCAGGGAGTCCAGCCCCTGGCGGTTCCTGTCAAGATAGCTGATGAATGCCTGTTCAGACATGGCATGCCGTTCTGTATGGGCGAAAGCCTGCCTGATCTTATGAAAGTTGGTGGAATCTTCATTGATGGAAATACCCACGTGATAGTCTTTAAAAAAGCTCAGCCATTTTGCCATCACAGATAGGCAGGCAGGAACATCTGCTGCTGTGGCGCTTTTTGCGAGGCTGTCTGTAAAATGCCTGAACTCATCCCTGTTAGCAGCCGTTACTTTAAAATTAAACCCTACATAGTTTGTTTCGATCTTCTTCACCATATCCTTAAAGTAGGCAGGGCAGTTACAAGGCTGGGCATTGATATTCACAGCGAGCAGGCATAAGCACAACAGCAGGAAATATTTCATAACAGGCACTGAATTTTTCGGGTTTTCTATGATGGAAGTTAAACAATAAGAGGGGAACCGCGGGGCTCCCCTGAAAATTCTTTTGCATCGGGCACATTACAGGGTATTCAGCAGCTGCTCTGTCTCGCCCTGCGTAGTATTGCAATTGGGCGTAGTAGAGCCGGGGCCCGGATTACCGCCCCATATTTTACCCAGGTTCGCAGCATTCAGTTTAATAATAGTGGTCTTATTCAGCTTCAGCTTTTTGTCGGCGGGTACTGCAACTTTTTTCATGGAGCAAAGGTTTTACGGGTGAAGGATTAAGGGTTTTCTGTTAGTTGTTTTAACGACCTAAAAGTAAAAAGATACTGATTTTATGGGAAAAGCGTTACACCAAAAGGCACATTACAAGTACCAACGCTCCTTATCTGAAGAAACTAAAGATGCGCTGGATGAGCCGTTTACGTGCGGTGATGATCTCTGCCCTGCCCTGCTCCTGCTTGTAGAGATCCAGCTTTTTATGATGACTGGTGACAAGGCTGTTATCCAGCTGTATCAAAAGTTTTACGCTATTAGCAGCTGCAGGCAATGGGCGGGAAGCTACTTTACCGCTGATGCTGCCAAACTCGGACTGCGGATAGCTGTCCAGGCTAATGATCACCGGCTGCCCGGCCTGGATCCTGCCAGAGCCTGCGGCGGGCACCAGCATGGTTGCTGTATAGCTTTGCCCCTGCCCGGGAACGATCTGGATGGTGCCGTTGATCACGTCAGGGTACCTGATAAATGCAGACACCAGGAGCAGCAGCACCACGGCCCCGAAGAGCAGCAGGCTGCCCCAGCGCGTGATCCAGTGCGGCGTAGCGCCCAGCACCTCATTCATTTCGTCGCTTACCAGTGAGAGGTCTGCATGTAATGTTCTTTCGGGCATAGCTGTATTATTTTAAGATGGCGGGCCTTATTCGCCCAATTCCAGCTGGTTTTTTACAAGGTTGAAATAATATCCCTTCTCCAGGATCAGCTCTTCGTGTGTGCCTGTTTCCACGATCTCTCCTTTATCCAAAACGATGATCTTATCCGCATTCTTTACCGTGCTTAAACGGTGGGCAATGACTACGACAGTCTTTCCTTCAAAGAACTGGTTCAGGTTCTCGATGATCACCCGTTCATTCTTTGCGTCCAGCGCACTGGTAGCTTCATCAAAGAACAGCACGGCGGGATCTTTATATACAGCACGGGCAATGAGGATCCGTTGTTTCTGACCAGTGCTCAGTCCCATACCGTTCGGCCCTATCTTGGTATTGTATGAGAGGGGCAGCGTTTCGATAAAGTCATGGATATTGGCGATCCTGGCGGCCTGGCGCAGGCGCTTACGGTCTACCTCTTCTGCCCCTACGGCAATGTTATTGGCAACGGTATCATTGAAGATGTAGCCCTCCTGCATCACCACTCCGCACACTTCCCTCCAGGCGCTGTGCCGGATGGCAGACAGCAAGGTATTGCCGACAGTGACCGTGCCGCCATCGGGCTCATAAAAGCGGAGCAATAATTTCAGCAGAGTGGTTTTACCACTGCCGCTGGCGCCGACAATAGCGGTCACTTTCCTGTGCTCTATCTGCAAGCTGATATTCCTGAGCACCTGTGGCGACATAGACCCTTTTTCATACTTGAAGGCAAGGTTGCTGATCCGGATATCGCCTTCCGGTATTTCGGTCACGGTTTCGTCTTCCGGCCGTTCTTCATCGGGGCGGTTATGGATCTCGTCGATACGGTTGATGCTGAGACGGGCATCCTGCCAGGATTTAATGAACTCTACCAGCTGCAGGATGGGCGCATTTAATTGCCCGATGATATAAGAGATGGAAAGCATCACACCCAGGCTGATCTGTCCGTCTAACACCAGTCGCGCGGCCAGGAAAGAGATAATAATGTTCTTCAGCTCATTGATCAGGGAGGCGCCGCCGGATTGTGCCTGGTTCAGGGCGAGGCTTTTAAGGTTGATCTTGAAGAGCTTTACCTGCTGGTGTTCCCACTGCCATCTCTTTTTCCGTTCTGCATTATGAAGCTTGATCTCCTGCATACCGCCGATCAGTTCCAGGTTCTTTTCATTGTATCTTGACAGCTGGCTGAATTTCTTGTAATCCAGCGTAGCTCGCTTTTTCATGAAGAAAGAGATCCAGGCAAAATAGACCACGCTCACTACGGCAAATACAGAGAAGATCAGCGGACTATAGATGATCAGCACAATGCTGAACACCAGCAGGTTGATGAGGGAGAAAACAACATTCAGGGTACCGGAGGTAAGGAATGTTTCCACGCGCTGGTGATCGGCTATACGCTGCAGGATATCGCCCGTCATCTTTACATCAAAATATCCCAGCGGCAGTTTCATCAGCTTCCTGAAAAAATCAGAGAGCAGGTTGATGTTCACGCGGCTGCTCAGGTGCATCAGGATGTAGCCGCGGATGATCTCTACGCTGGTCTTACCTGCAAAAAGCAGGAGCTGTGCCAGTAATATGAGATAGATAAATCCCAGGTCGTTGTGCCGGATGCCAACATCCACGATACTTTGTGTGAGGAAGGGAAAGATGAGCTGCAACAAGCTTCCTGCCAGGAGGCCGATCAGCAGTTGCCCCATCAGCTGACGATAGCGTATCAAATATTTGTAGATGAAGCGCAGGCCACCGGGCTTTTGCTGCGCCACATCTTCGGCCTGTTCAAATTCAGGCGATACCTCAAGACTGAGTATGATGCCGGATGTTCCTACCACGGCCCAGCTTTTCAGGAATTCTTCTTTTGTATACACCAGCAGGCCGTGCGCAGGATCAGATACATAGACCTTGTCGCGCTTTATTTTATAGACCACTATAAAATGCTTCTGCTCCCAGAGGGCAATGCAGGGAAAGGGCGATTCTTCTGCCAGGTCTTCATACCCGATCCTGGCCCCTATGGTGCGAAAGCCCAGCTGCTCTGCTGCCTCGCTAACGTTCAACAGGCTGGACCCTGCCCTGGTGGTATTGCATAACCTGCGCAGGTACTCCTGTGAAAACGCTTTGCCGTAATACTTACTGATGATGCGGAGGCAGGCGGGCCCGCAATCCATCTCATCATACTGCTTATAGTGGGGAAATCTGTTAAACATACGCTACAGTTTTGAGGTCATGCTTTGTGCGGGCGATCATGCTCCGGTAATAACTTTCCAGGAGGCTGTAGATCACCATTTCCTGCATACGGGCGTCCGCCGCCGCAATGCGGTTGATCATCATGTGTATATAGCTGCCCAGCAAACTTAAGAGCGGCACCTCCAGTGTGCCCTGCTGCTGCAGGTGCATGATTTGTTCAGCAAGTGGTACAATATGCTGTGAGCGTGCTTGCAGTATGGCTATCAGCGTTTCGTGCTGCTGTTGTTCCGACTTGTCCATGATCTGTGTGATCAGCTGCTTATTGGCGCGATACTTATCGTTCAATTGTAGTTTCAAAGCCCTGTCCATATTGAACTCCGTACCAAAGGCAGTGCTGAGGCGCAGCATCAGCGCATGTTTTTCAGTCGTAGAAAAACCAAAGCATTCCAGCAGCTCTTCTACGGAACGCAGGGCCCAGAGCCAGCGCAGCTGATCTCTTTCATCGCCCCAGGTATTATCCAGCATGTCTACGCAGGCGATGCTGTCGTAACAGAAGAGTGTTTCTGCCAGCTCCATGGTGGCATTGCCATAACGTTCTATTTCGCGGCTGTAAGCATCCAGCTGCATCTTCCAGATATAACCCGCTGTCTTAAATTCATGGAGATGGGCATGTACGCTGTTCATCACATCGCCTATGCGGCTCACATCCTTTAAATGGAAACGTACTCTCAGGTGGAAGTCGGGGTCATTATAGCGGATGAAGAACCATTTATCCGTAAGGCCTGCTGCGGCCAGGGCCTCGCTGAGAGGTTTGATGGCCAGGTTCAATATCTTATCAGCAGAGCGTGGGCCGCAATACAATTTGTAATACACCCATTCACTACCGGGGATAAACTGACGCTGCACAGCTGCGGCAAAGGATGCGCCCTGCCCGGGTGTATGCAGATGTGCATAGGAAGGCGTGTGCTTATACAGTACAGCGATCAGCTGATTTACATAAGCGCCGCCGTTGCCGTCTGTTACCAGTTGCTGATCATTAATGAACTCCCGCATGATGAAGGAGGGCCTGTTCTTCACGGCATCCAGCCAGATGCGTACCATGGCCGGGTTATCAAAGTCTATCAGCAGTTCATTATCTCCTTCTGTTAACACCACGTAGCGGGGCAAATGCCATTGCTGCCGGAATGTATGCAAGGCCTGCTGCAGCGTTGCTTCTTTAAGACCGGTGAATTGCTTCAGATCCTGTTGGGTAAAGTTCCAGCTGGCCAGGTGCAGTATGGTGTGTTTAAATGTTACTCTTGGCAGGAAGCGGTGCTGGGCGCGCAGGCTGCCCCAGTCGAAAGACAGCGCGGGTCTTTTATCCTGGCACTGCAGATCACATAAAAAACGATACACCGGCAAAGCATTGGTAGTATAGTTATGCGCAGTGCTCAAACGGGGAATGATCTGTTTGCCCAGCCTGGCAGAGCGTAATATAATGCGGTTGTGTTTTACTGATATATAGAGATCCTGCAGGTCTATCTGTTGCTCTTTGCTTAACGAAGACTGGGCAAGGTAAGGGATCTCATAGCTGCGGAACACCGGGTGCAGTAAAATATTACCGGTACGGCTTTCGGGAAGGTGGATCACTTCTGCGAAGATGATCTCCGGGTCCTGCGCCTGTTCCCTGGCCGTAATATCGCCTACCAGGCGGTTCACTTCGGGATCTGTATGGGCAAAGCGCCCCAGCAGGTTGGCGGCGCTGGAGCCGCCGGCGCTTTCAAGGTACAAAGTATGGGGGGCATCTTTCACTAAGCGGAACATTACGGAGAAGGAAGGCGGCATTTCATCCCAGCAGGGGGTGAAGCCTTCCAGGTCCTGATCTGTTATTTCAATGGAACGCTGGCCACGATCATACATATCGATCATCTTGCCAGTCAGCATTGTTTCCAGGCGGTTCCAGGTGTAACGCGGGGCCTGCTCTTTGTCGGGCAGTATGATATCATCTATCAGGGGTGTAATGTCTCTGCATGCTGCCCCGGTATAACCAATGCCTGTTTCACCATCCAGCACTTCCAGCAGGGGCATTTCTCTTTCCTCATATCTTTCAGCAAAGCGGCGGATGAAGGTCTGCAGGTTAGTATTCTCTCTATAAGCGCCCATCTTGTTCATAGCTTCCAGCGCAGCGTATAGCTGATCCTGCAGGGATACGTGGAGACCGTTGCCGGAAACCTGTTGAATGCTATCTGTCTGGAACAGGCGACTTTCATCATAGCTAACGCCCAGCTGATCCAGGAGCTGCATGATATGCCGGTATTGTGCAATGCTGTTGCCTTCGCCTTCGTCTATTTGTTGCAGGCAGCGTTCTACTTCGTGTAATATGGAGAGGATGAAAGTAAGGGAGCTTGTTTCACTGTTTATCTTCTGCAGCACTGTTAACAGCTGTTGCAAAAATTCCTGGCCTGTGATGGCAGGTTCTATTTCACTGACCAATAACTGGCTGCTGATCAGCTCATCGATGAACTGCATAGCATCGTCCGCAGCAACATCCGGGCTTGTAAGCAGCTCGCAGAGCTGTTGTATGGTAGCGCCATTGCGGGCAGCACTGATGGCCTGCTCAAGATATTCAGCGGAGGTAACAGCACTGATCTGGTGAATGCGGCGCTCGTTCACATACTGGTATTCCACATAACGCAGCTCATCACCGATGCTGTAGATGCTGTTGTTAGGAAAATAGCAGAGATGGTTTTTGATCTCCGGCAGCAGCGCCAGCTCCTGCGAAAGGGTGCAGAGATAATGCATATCCAGCCGCGTATGCCTGCCTATTTTCTGATCATTGACGGTGAGGCTGGTTTGTCCATCATTCCAGTTCACCACCGCGCAGCCGGAGAAAAGCCCGAAGGGCGTGCAGCGGCTGCTCATCCGTATAAAGTATTTGCCCAGTGAACGGCTGATCTTTTCAATCGCTTTGCGGTCTGTGAGCAGGTTCGCTTTCCATTTGATACACTCCTCATACAGCACGGGGGAAGCCAGGTAGATCGCCTCGAGGAAGGCATTATCATCCAGCAGGGCTTTGAGTGCAGTCTCGCTGAGATAGCCTGTCCACGGATACCGGGGCGTTCTTAATACAAGGCGTTGGTCAAAAGTAAATGGAGCGTTCATGGGCACTGGTTTTTTTCCGTATATTAATTTCCACCCATCCTGTACTGCTGATCTTCAATACCGGATGTTCTGTTGCGTGCAGCTTTCACTTTCAGGTTACCGAACTTATAGCTGAATACCAGCCTGGCAAAGCGGGATTCTATCTTATTCTCATTATAGGAGCTGACGCCAAAGGATGCGATGTTATAGTCGGTACTCAGTGTATTAAACAGGTCGCTTACGTTAAGGGTCAGCTTCCCGGCATTGTTCAGGATACTTTTAGAGATACCGGCGCTCAGCGCGTATCGTGGTTTATATTTGTAAACACCAAAAACAATGGATGAAAAGTAATAGCCGGAAAGCTCTGCGGACAGGCCTTTTGCTATTGTGAAGATGTTATTGGTCTTTACAAAAGCGCCCGTCAGCGCATTGTCCAGGTTATCGCGGCCAGGCTCATTGTATTTTGCGTACGTGAGCATGGCGGAGTTGGTGCTGGTCCACTTGTTATTCAACAGGCTTTTTGACCAGGTAATGCTCGCGTTCACCGCATCTGCGCTTCTCAGGTTCACTTCTGTGCTGATCACCACGTTGCCGGTGTCTTTCCGGAAGATCTCAGCAGGAACATCGGTAAAGCGCTGGTAATTGACGCTTATAAATAATTCGTTGTTGTAGGTATAGGACAATTCAAAGCTATGGCCGATGGAGGGCCTGATATTGGGATTACCCTGGTTATACTGGTATTGGCTAACATAAGTGATGAAAGGGTTTACCACGTCAAAGCTGTAACGGTCTATACTTTTACGGTAAGAAAAGCCGTACTGGTGTTTTTGTGAATGATTATACATCACTACAAAGCTGGGAAAGAAATTGAGCTGGTCTCTTTTGTTCACCTGGTTGAGGGTAAGCGAAGTGCCTTTCGTATAGGTCTGTTCTGCACGCAAGCCCGCCTGCAGATCGAACTTTTTAATGGTTCTGCTATAGGTGGCATAAGCTGCATAGATATTTTCATCGTAGATGAAGTGATTGGTTTTGCCTTTATCGGTTACCCATTGCTTTTCCAGTTGCTGCTGCCAGTTGATATCATTGTCTGTAGTAGTGAGCGTAGCTTTAAGACCTGCTTCCAGCCTGCCTTTTCCCAATGGCTGTGAATAATCGGCAGAGAGTGACCTGATCTCATTATCTGCGGGAGAATTGTTCATAAGCAGGTAAGGCGCCTGGAACTGCATGCCTGCAGGATCATAGAAATTGGTGACCAGGTCATCCTTCCAGGTTTTATTATACCTGAAATAGTCGGCATTCAGGACCAGCTGTTTGCCGCTGGTATCGAGTTTGGTTTTGTAATAGATATTCACGGAAGGGTTGAGGATCCTCGCTTTGCCATTCGTGTTCACGGTAGAGAAAGAGTCTGCAGCAGCGGTGCCCTGATCTTTGACAGAGCGGGTAAATACCTCCCTGTCGCGATAATTCAGCATGCCTTTTACCAGTACGCCAACAGCGCTGTTGCGGTTGATGTCGTAATCCAGTCCGGCTTTGATGGAGTGATTATCCCGGGTACGCACATCACTGGTCCGCTCTACGATAGCGGTGTTGTTAGCCAGGCTACGGTTGGAGTACAGCTCGTAATATTGTTTGTTATGCTGGTAGTCATAATTACCGTAGATATTAATATTCTTTTCCCGGTAGTTCAGGCCAAAACCGCCGTTGTACCTGCCGTAGCGCCCGGTGCCCAGGCCTGCAGTGAAGGTGCCGTTGGTGCCGAAGTTCTTATTCCTGGCAGAGATGATATTAATAACGGCTGCTCCCCTGGCGTCGTACCTGGCGGGAGGATTGGCGATCAGTTCTATCCTGTCTATGCTGTTGCTGGGCATTGCGCTCAACCATTCTTTCAGCTCCTCTCCTGAGAGCCGGCTATCCTTGCCGTCTATCAGTACGATCACTTTCTTTCCCCGCAGCTCAAAATTGCCGCCGCTCTGTTCTACCACACCGGGGGCGTTGCTGAGCACCTGGGCGGCATCACTGCCGGCTGCCAGGGGGCTTTCTGATACGTTTACCACCACTTTATCCGCCTTCATGATGATAAAGGGTTTATTGCCTGTTACCGTAACGGCTTTCAGGTTTTGTTTACGCATACTATCGGCTGTCTGGCCCGCGGTAGTCTGCGCCTTAATATGCTGTGATACAACCGACATCAGGGTAATAGTCACCAGTATGATTATTCGCTGCATACGATCCGATTTTAATTGAGACAAATTTATCCTGCAGGCGAGACTGCCTGAAAAGCGATACACCAAAAAGGAATTGATAGGGACAAACCACTCCCTTCCTGCACCTGGTTCCTGCCACTAAAATCCGGGCATGTTTCTTGGGGCTTTCAGTATGACACGATTATTGAAAAAAGTAATGAGTATGGTACCGGATGTAAATAAGCTATGTACCGATCTGGACAATAATACCCGGCTTTTCCTGGACATCCTGGATACAGTACCGCCTGAGAAGCTGCATGTGGTAAAGGACGAAACCGCCTGGTGTATCATGGATTGCGCAGAACACGTCCTGATCTATGAGCAGCAGGTGGTAAAGGTGCTGCAGGGAGAAGCGGAGCCGGTTACAGACAGGGAGCCCAACAGTAAGGTGAACGATATCAGCCATTCCTTCTTCGATTTTGAGAAGCGACTTAGGGTTACCGGGGATGCAGACACCCTGGGGGGCGGTTATACCAGCGTGGCGGATTTCAGCAAGACCTTCCGGCAGAACAGGGAAGATATTAAAGCCGTATTGCACAAAGAACCCACCGACTGGTTGTGCAAAGGCATGGAACATCCTATATTTGGATTTATGACGAGGATGGAATGGGTATATTATCTCATCTATCATACAGAAAGACACCTGCAACAGATCAACCGGATCGAAGCGGGCCTTGAAAACATGAAATAACCAAATCCGCCCTATATATGCGCCTCCGGGCCTTAGCCAGCAGATCCACCATACTAATTGCTTTCTTTCGCGCAGTAGAATCCAACCGGCCGCCCAAACAACGGCTGTTCCATGATCCTTATGCCGCGCTCTTCCTGCCCCCCTTCCTGAAAATGTGGGCAACGCTCACGGCTTACCCTTTCTTTCGGTGGTTTGTGCCCTGGTGTATCGATGCGCGCTGGCCCGGCTCGCACACAGCCGTGGTAGCCAGAACGCGCCTGATAGACGTGATGACCGTGAACACCATCCGCGACTATGGCATCAACCAGGTGATCATACTGGGCGCAGGTTTTGATACCCGGGCACACCGGCTGCAGATGCGGGAGCGGGTACAGTTTGTGGAAGTAGACCGGCCCGATACCCAGCTTCATAAACAGACCGTATTGTCCGAACAGGAGCATAAACCCTTTATGCCGGTGGATTATGTGGCCATGGATTTCAGTACACAAAAACCGGAAGCCCACATTACAGGACTCATGCGCGGCACACACTATAAAACCCTTTTCATCTGGGAAGGCGCCACCAACAACCTGACCGGTCATCTTGGCAATACCCTGTTCCGGTACTTCCAGGGCTTTCCGCCGGGCACGCGGCTCATCTTCAACTATGTAGACAAGAAAGTGCTGGAAGACCCCAGGGCTTTTTACGGCGCCACCCGTGTGAACCGCCTGCTGAAAAAGATCAAAGAGCCCTGGAATATAGGGCTGGACCCCTCCTACCTGCCGCTGTTTCTTGCTGAGTACAATATGGAACTGGTCTTTGATGAAGGCGCCGCAGAGTATCGCCAACGCTACTTTGGCGCCAAAGCCGGTAAAATGAAAGGATATGAGTTCTATCGCGTAGCCATGGCTGTTGTAAGGCATAATTCGTAATTTTATTTCCATGGACACAACATTCGACATTGTAATCGTAGGCGGAGGCCCTATAGGCATTGCCTGCGGGCTGGCAGCACAAAAGGCAGGACTGAGCTATATTATTCTGGAAAAAGGCTGCCTGGTGAACTCACTCTACAACTATCCCCTGAATATGACTTTCTTTTCCACTTCAGAGCGGCTGGAGGTAGGCGGCATCCCTTTCATGTCTATCAACGCCAAGCCTACACGCCCTGAAGCACTGGAATATTACAGGCGGGTAGCCACTTCCAAACACCTGCATCTCAGATTATTTGAAGAGGTATCGTCCATTACGCCCAAGGGGGAACTGTACACGGTGGAGACAAGCAGGCAAAGCTATGAGGCCCGCCATGTGATCATTGCCACCGGCTTTTATGATATTCCCAACCTGATGCGCGTACCGGGCGAAGAATTGCCTAAAGTAAAGCACTATTATAAAGACCCTCATTTCTACGCCATGCAGCGGGTGATCGTGGTAGGGGCACATAACTCTGCCGTAGATGCCGCCCTGGAAACATGGCGCAAAGGCGCTGATGTAACGATGGTGGTACGTGAAGAAGGCATCGGCAACCGGGTAAAATACTGGGTAAGACCGGATATTGAGAACCGCATCAAGGAAGGCTCCATCAAAGCGCATTTCCGTTCCGCCATCACCGCCATCCGTCCCGATGCAGTGGATGTACAGACCCCAGGTGGGCCAGTCACCATCCCCAACGACTATGTGCTGGCTATGACGGGCTACCAGCCTGATTTCAGCTTCCTGGAAAAAGCAGGCGTTACCTTATCTGCCGATGAAAAGCGGCATCCCACCTATAACCCGGACACCATGGAGACCAATATGCCCAGGCTATACCTGGCAGGTGTAGTGTGCGGCGGTATGGATACGCATGTGTGGTTTATTGAGAATTCGAGGGAGCATGCGGATAAAATAATAGGCCATATTAGTCGTAAGTCGTAAGTCGTTAGTCGTTAGTCGTTAGTGATTGAAGCGACTAATGACTTACGACTAATGACTAATAACTAACGACTAATGACTAATGACTAATGACTTACGACTTAAATAATATTCACTTCCCTTTCCAGCTCAACGCCAAATTTTTCCTTTACGCTGTCCAGCACCTGCTGGGAAAGCTGATAGATCTCCTGTCCGCTGGCATTGCCATAGTTTACTAACACCAATGCCTGCTTGGCGTGCACACCGGCGTCGTTCTGGCGGTAGCCTTTCCAGCCGCATTGCTCTATGAGCCAGCCGGCGGCCAGTTTATAGTGGCCATTGTCTACAGGGTAAGCCACGATGTTGGGATGCGCCGTTTTTAACAACTCGTATTGCGCGCCATCAATCGTAGGGTTTTTGAAGAAGCTGCCTGCGTTACCGATCACGGCAGGGTCGGGCAGTTTAGAGCTGCGTATATTGATGACCGCCTGGCTGATAGCCTGGATCGACAGATCGTGAACGCCCATACGCTGCAGTTCCTGTTCGATGGCGCCGTAGCTGGTATTGAAATGTGGCTGCTTTAATAAGCGGTAGGTAACAGAGAGGATCACGAACTGATCTTTATACTTTCTCTTGAACACGCTTTCGCGGTAGCCGAAAGCACAGTCGGCATTGTTGAAAGTGACCAGGGCATTGTCTTCCAGGTGCCAGGCTTCCAGTTCATGGAAATGGTCTTTTATTTCCACGCCATAAGCGCCGATATTCTGCATAGGGCTGGCCCCTACATTGCCGGGTATGAGGGAAAGGTTTTCCAGTCCGGCGTAGTTGTGATCAATACAATACATCACAAAGCGGTGCCAGTTCTCTCCTGCCCCGGCCTTTACGTAGATGTAATCATCATCTTCCCTTAACACGGTAATGCCTTTCAGCTCGTTCTTCAGCACCAGGCCGTCAAAATTCTTTGTGAACAGTATATTGCTGCCTCCGCCCAGGATCATGTGGGGAGAAGACTGCCAGCGGGTATCCTGCAATACGGTCTGCAGCTGCTGCAGATCAGCGAAAGAGGAAAAGTAACGGGCTTGTGCATTGATGCCGAATGTATTATAAGGCCGTAGCAAAACATTTTCAGATACCAGCATAATTAAGTATTCAATGATTTAACTTTATATTCGGGCTATTAGCCGCTAGCTGTTAGCTATTAGCAACGCGGTATGCTAACTGCTAATAGCCAATAGCTAACTGCTAATCCACAAATATAACCTAACAGAACAATGCCTCAAACAGCTGTAGTAATTGGCGCCACCGGATTAACCGGCAGCCACCTGGTAAACCTGCTCCTGCACAACCCTGCTTTTGATAAGGTAAAGGTACTGCTGCGTAGTCCTTCACTGAAACCACGGGAAGGGCTTGAGATCGCTATTGTGAATTTTGAGGACGAGGCAGGTCTGGCAGCGGCGCTCCGGGGCGACGCTTTATTCTGCTGTATTGGCACTACCCGCAAAAAAGCCGGCGGCAAGGAAGAATTCCGGCAGGTAGATTTTGACATCCCGGTACGATGCGCCACCCTGGCCAAACGCCAGGGCATGGGCCAGTTCCTGCTGATGTCGTCCATCGGCGCCAATATACATTCCCGATTTTTTTATCTGCGCACCAAAGGAGAAACAGAACAGGCCGTTACGAGGCTGAGCTTCCCCGCGCTGCATATCTTCCGCCCTTCGGCGCTGCTGGGAAAACGGCGTAAAAAACGGCTGGGCGAGATGCTGGGACAGTGGCTGGTCATGGTGTTCTATTACCTCTTACAGGGACGCTGGAAAAAATACAGGGCCATCAAGGCCTCTACCGTGGCAAAAGCGATGATAGCGGCGGCCGTTAAAGGAGAGCCCGGCACACATATTTATGAGTCGGATGCGATTAAGGAAATGGCGGGAGAACCGTTGTAATAGTTGTTAGTTGTCAGTTGTCAGTCGTTAGTTGTCAGTTGTTAGTTGTCGGTTGTCAGTGACTAACATGGATTAAATGCAATTCTTCGCTTCAATCACTGACAACTGACAACTGACGACTGACGACTGACGACTTTTCACACACAATCTACATCAGCAACAATGACAACGGAGCGGAACTTCTTTTCCGCCTGTAGTTTAATGAAGTGTTCTTTTAACAGTTGTTTTATCTGGGCGATCACTTTTGCTTCGCGGGGCAGTTTCACTAACATTTCCTGCAAATAATTATTACGCACACGGCCTACCAAAGGCGCAGCCGGACCCACCAGCTGCGGGCCCAGGTGCGGATGCAGCCAGTTCCCCAATACATTGGCCGCCTGTTCTACTACCTGTTGCTTTTTATGTTTAACCGTGATCTTCAGTAACCTGATGAAGGGCGGGTACCCGAAGCGCTGCCGTTCGGCGATCTCCGATTCATACATGGCTTTATAATCGTGTTCGGTTACATAATGCAATACGGGGTGACGGGTATTGCTGGCCTGGATGATCACGCGGCCCTTATCAAACTTGCGGCCGGCTCGTCCGCTCACCTGCTCCATCAGCTGAAAGGCCCTTTCATTAACGCGAAAATCAGGATAGCTCAGCAGGCTGTCGGCACTGAGGATCCCTACCAAATTCACGTTGTCAAAATCAAGTCCTTTCACTACCATCTGTGTACCCACCAGGATGTCTATACGCTGCTGTTCCAGCATCTGGATCATCTTATTATGGCTGTCCTTATTGCGCACGGCATCTACGTCCATGCGGGCGATACGGGCATTGGGAAACAGTTGCTGCAGGTCTTCTTCGATCTTTTCGGTGCCGAAGCTTTTAGGTATCAATGTCTGGCTGCCACAGGCGGCGCAGGTATAAAAGTAAGGGTATTGCGTACCGCAGTAGTGGCAATGCAGCTTATCTGAATTACGGTGCCAGGTAAGGGATACATCGCACTGTTTACAGTGAGGGATCCATCCGCAGGTAGTGCAGAGCAGGAAAGGCGCATAGCCGCGCCGGTTCTGGAACAGGATCACCTGTTTGCCGGCCGCCAGGCTTTGGTTAACACCCTCTACCAGCGCAGGGGTGAAGTTCTCCTGCATGCGCTTTTCTGCCATCAGCTGTTTAACATCCACTATTTCTATGGAAGGCATTTCCAGGCCACCGAACCTTTCCTGCAGCTCTACCAATCCATATTTACCCTGGCGGGCGTTGAAATAGGATTCCAGCGAAGGCGTGGCGGAACCTAACAGCACCTTGGCGCCAAAGAGGTTGGCGTAATAGATAGCAGCGTCGCGCGCGTGATAACGGGGAGCAGGGTCCTGCTGTTTGTAGGAAGCGTCGTGCTCTTCGTCGAGGATGATCAGGCCGATGTCCCTGAACGGCAACAACAGGCTGGAACGTGCGCCCAGTACGATCTGCAGCTCACCGCTCTTTACCTTGTTCCAGATCTCCACTCTTTCGTTATTGTTAAAGCGGGAGTGGTAGATCCCTATCTTATTACCGAAATGTTTTTGTAAACGACGGATGATCTGTGCGGTAAGCGCAATCTCCGGCAGCAGGTACAGCACCTGTTTGCCATTGGCGATATATTCCTCTATCAGCTTTACATACAGCTGGGTCTTACCGCTGGAGGTAACGCCGTGCAGCAGGGTCACCGGCTTATGTTCAAAGCTCTGGCGCAGGGCCTGCAGTGCAGTTGCCTGGGCAGGGCTTAAGCTAAAATCTATCTGCGCTTCTGCCTTGCCGCCAGGCACACGGTCTACCACACGTTTTTCTATCCATACGATATTCTTGTCCACCAGGCCTTTCAGCTGGGCGGCAGTAGCACCTGATTTCTTCAGCAGCTCGCTTTGCAATACAGACCCTTGTGTTTTCAGCAGGTGCAGATAGGCCAGCAGCAGCTCCATCTGTTTAGGCGCACGGCCCAGCTCATTAAAGAGGGCGGCCAGCTGCTCTTCCTGTTCATAGGTAGGATGCAGCTGTACGTAATTCTCCTTCTTCTCCTTGTATACTTCTTTCAGCTCTTCGTAGATCAGGCATACTTTCTTTTCGATGAGGCGTTTGATGGTAGTGTACACATCTGCTTTATCAAGGATCATCTGCACTTCCTCGATGCGCAGCTCTTTTCGTATATGCAGTGCCTCGGCAACGAGGTATTCGTCCTCATCGAGGGCGGAAAGATCATCGCCGAATTCTTCATTGTATAAAAGGATCGTTTCGCTGGAAAGCTTCAGATGGGCTGGCAGGGCGGCGTTCAACACCTCTCCTTCCGTGCACATGTAATAGTTGGCGATCCAGTTCCAGAAGTCGAGCTGGGCCTGATATACCACGGGGTCTTTATCCAGCAGGTCGAGCAGGGGCTTGGTCTTATAGTCCAGCGGAGCCTGTCCGTGCACGGCTTTTACGATACCGGCATATTTCTTCTGCCGTCCCAGTTGTACTGCCACGCGACTGCCTGCCTGTATGATACCATCCATACTATCGGGTATAGCATAGGTATAGTTTTTAGGCAGTGCCAGCGGTAATATTACATCTGCATACTTCATCCGGGCTCCTTGATTATGATGCCTGTTCCAATACTGCGCCGGGCTGCTGCGTATACTGTTTCAGGGCATCTTCCATGATATTGAACACCCGCTGCTTAAGGGCAGGCAGGTCTTCCATGGTAAGTCCGTCAACAGGAACAGAAGGCAGGAACAACACCCGGCAGCGGCCTGGCGTGAGGCTCATTTTTTTATGATGATGCGGAAAACGGGTGCCACTATCCAGGTACAGCACCGGCTTTAGAGGTGTCTGTGTCTCGATGGCTATACGAAAAGCGCCGTTATGGAAAGGAGTGAGCAATTTTTCTGATTCATTAGTAGTGCCTTCGGGGAAGATCAGGATGGAAACGCCCTGCTTGATCATGTAGATCATTTCGCGTACGCTGTTAGAGCGGCCAACGGCGGAAGACCGGTCTACCAGCACTACAGATTGTTTGTATATAAACCCGAAGAAGGGTATCTTTTTCATCTCGATCTTGCCCAGGGGACGGAACGGCAGGGGCATCACCTTAACGGCAATAGCGGCGTCCAGGTAAGAGCGGTGGTTCACCACGAAGAGGAAGTCTCCTTTTTCGTTATCATCCTTATGGATCTTTCTAACCCATATCCCTACCAGGGGAAACCACAGGTGGGCCCAGAGGCGAAGGAAATAGAACGTAATATTGCCTCCTCTAACCTTTCCCAGGAGCGAAGCCAGGGCAATAGGGGGAAGAATGAGAAACATAATGGCCAGCCACAATACCAGTGCATATAACATATATATCGCATGTAGCGGCTTCAGTAAAATATTCATAAACACAAAACCCGTTTAGGTGAACACCAAACCTGAAAATTAGTTAATAATTGATAATTAGTCGCAGTTACAGGTCCATTTCTTATCCAGATCTATACAGGTCACCACCCTGGTTGCCTCCCGGCAGGGGGCAAAAATGACCCTTAAGTGCTGGCCTTCATGTGAATAGCCTTCCAGGGCATAAGTAGGACAGGGTTTGTCGTGCAGGTTGGATTTTGTAAGGTCCACATGGCCATTGGCCAGTATTTCCTCTACTTCGGCCTCGGTTACCTGGCGGCAGTCCATCCGGCAGCGGGCATGTACGGTATACACCAGTCGGGTGCTGCGGTCAAATCCGGGTATGTCATCCGCCGTTTCAGGTGCGGGTAAGATGGTTTCTGTTGGCCGGCTGGCGGGCTTATCCTTACTTTTCCTGTTCCAGCTCCAGGCCAGGAGCAGTACTATGGCCAGGATTAAAACAGGGAGATATTTGTGCGTTGTCGCAGGTTTCATTTAACAGTTAGTTATCACGAGGTTATATCGGGTTAAACTTACGTAAAAAAGCTGAATGCTTAAAGCAAACGCTGAACGCTGCCTGTCAGATGGCAGCCCTGGGAGACTGGCTAAGGCGTTCTGCCTTACGCATTCAGCGTGCTGCTTTTTTTAGTACCTTTGCCCTCCTTATGACTCCGGCAAAAACAGTGGCATTTCATACTCTCGGCTGTAAGCTGAACTTTTCAGAGACCTCCAGCATCAGCAGGTTACTGGAACAGGATGGGTTTGTTAAAACGGATTTTGAAGGCCAGGCAGATGTTTATGTGATCAACACCTGCTCTGTTACCGACAATGCAGACAAGGAATGCCGCCAGCTGGTGAGGCGTATCCAGCGCCGTGCCCCGGAAAGCATGGTAGTGATCACGGGCTGCTATGCCCAGCTGAAGCCCCAGGAGATCGCCTCCATCGAAGGGGTAGACCTGGTACTGGGCGCCGCTGAAAAGTTCAATATCGTAGATCACCTGAAAACGCTCACCAAAGGAGACAGCGCCCGTATCTGCTCCTGCGATATTGAAGATGTCAACTCTTTCCACTCCTCTTATTCCCTGCACGACCGTACCCGTACCTTCCTGAAGGTGCAGGACGGATGCGATTATAACTGCAGCTTCTGCACCATACCCATGGCCCGCGGCAAAAGCCGCAGCGACAGTGTGGAGAATGTGCTGCAAAATGCAAGAACACTGGCTGAGAACGGCGTGAAAGAGATCGTGCTCACCGGCGTGAACCTGGGTGATTTCGGTAAAGGACTGCAGGGAGGCAAAAAGCGTGAAGAGACCTTCTTTGAACTGATCCAGGCACTGGACCAGCTGGAAGGTATTGAGCGGTACCGCATCTCTTCCATCGAGCCTAACCTGCTAAGCAACGAGATCATTGAGTTTGTAGCCAACAGCCGCAAGTTCATGCCGCATTTCCATATACCGCTCCAAAGCGGCAGCAATGATATATTGGGATTGATGCGCCGCCGCTATCGCCGTGAGCTGTATGCAGAGAAAGTAGGACTGATCAAACAGTTCATGCCGCACTGCGCCATCGGGGTAGATGTGATCGTTGGTTTCCCTTCCGAAAGCGATGCGCATTTCAAAGAGACCTATGATTTTCTGCATGGGCTGGAAGTTTCTTACCTGCACGTGTTCACTTATTCAGAAAGGGCCAATACACTGGCGCTGGATATTGAGCCGGTAGTGCCGATGGGGCAGCGTCATGAGAGGAATAAAATGCTGCGCAATCTCAGTCATAAAAAATTGCAGTATTTCACGGAGCAACATATTGGCCAAACCCGTAAAGTGTTGTTTGAAGGGCATAATAAGGATGGTATGATGGAGGGGTATACGGATAATTATATTAAGGTAGTTACGCCGTACAGGGAAGAGTGGGTGAATGGATTGGTGGATTGGGAGTTGAGGTAAAAGAAAAATAAAGAAGATACCAGGAAAAATTTGGTGAAATAAAAATAGTTTTTACCTTTGCAATCCCGTCAGACGAAAGGTTGATGGTTGACAAAGAAAATGGGAGTTTAGCTCAGTTGGTTCAGAGCATCTGCCTTACAAGCAGAGGGTCGGCGGTTCGACCCCGTCAACTCCCACCATTTTCAAAGCCTAAAATTTTTAAGGGAGTTTAGCTCAGTTGGTTCAGAGCATCTGCCTTACAAGCAGAGGGTCGGCGGTTCGACCCCGTCAACTCCCACGAAAGGTCTCCATTTAATGGAGGCCTTTTTTGTTTATATCAATATTGTTAACCGAAAATAGTTACCGTGTTCCAATTCCCACTATATCGGGCATACAGAAGATGAACTGAACCAGCGTCTTCGAAGACATAACTCTAATCATAAGGCTTTATAGACAAAACAGGCGACTGGCCAATTGTTTATACAGAAATATTTACATCGAAGAAAGATGCTTACCAAAGAGAACGTGAATTAAAGCTTGGAAAAGCCGGAAGATGATTGAAAATTTAGTTCCCTCTACAAACTCCGATAATCCACCTACTTCTCCCTCCCCTGCTCCAAATGAAAAATATGCAACAACCTGTGCGCTATCGGCGTCAGCATCATCGCTACCACCGACAAAAATATTACCCCGCTGTAAATAGCATACAATCCTGAGAACAACTTAGCAGCCGTACCAGGCATTGGATTTACCGGGCCCATGCCCGTCAATATCATAGCCGCATTCAAATAAGCATCTATCCAATCCTGCCCGCCAAGATAATGGTAACCTATCATGCCCAGTAACATGGAGAAAACGATCACTATTAACGCATAGGCTCCATAGCGGAACAAACGCCGTACAAACAAACGGCGTGGCAGCAAGGGCTGCGAGCGGTGTTCAAAAAACATATGAAGGCTTATTTTTTCCCTTTAAAGATCCGTTTTACTGCTTTACCCAGCCTGTTCAGGTTAGCCAGCTGTTCCTGTATGGGCGCCAGCGTAAGATCCTCCGGCTGTACGCCTGCCTCGATGAACTCCATCTCCGTTTGTTCCGGGAAGATCAGGACAATGTTATTGTCCCGGAAATGCCTGCTCAGCTTAGCGGGGATATGCTCCATATACGGACTGTAAGACAGCGTACCTTTACGGGCGGCTGCTACTACCAGCAGGTCATCACGGGTGATCTCCCGGGAAAGCACCAGGAAGTCTTCCAGCTGCTCCAGCTGTTTAAAGGTCACTTCCGTGCTGATCTTGCTGTGCTGGATAAATGCGTCTACAGCAGCTTTTGTTTTATCCTGGCAATAGATCAGCAGGCGGGCGCCTATCTGTTTAGCCAGCATCATCATCTTCTGCAGATAATGTAAAAAGCCTATTTCGTATTCGGCGTTTCGCGGCAGCACGAGCACCAGTCTTTTAGCGGTGTTCATGGGATGACTGAAATCGCATACATATACCGTCTCCCATACACTTTGCAGCACGTTATCGAGCGTAGTACCGAAGATAGAACCAAACAGGCGGTCGGTAGTGCTGGTCTTGTCTGTCCAGCCCAGGATCACGTCTGTGATCATCAGCTCTTTGGCCGCCCGGCCAATACCATCGGCCACGTTCAGGTCTACCCGGGTGATGGACTGTACATGACTTTCCGTAGCGGCAGCATGAATGGTAGCCGCTTCCATCATTTTATTAGTAACATGGATCTTTTCTTTAGCCTCTTCGTCATCCTGCACTACGGCCAGCGGATAGATAGGCGTACCGGCTTTCGGGTCTTTGATCATCAATGCCAGATCAAGCAGTGATTCCATACGGGCCGGGTTGGATACGGGCACGAGTATACGTTCCGGCGTATCGTCGGGCGTGGGTTGACGGTCTGCTTCTTCGATAGCCAGCTTACGTCCTGCATTTTCGGTAACAAAAGAACCTACCAGGCAGGTAACAAGGATCAGCAGCACGGTGCCGTTCAATACGCTCTCATTAATAATGCCCATGTTATAACCGATCAGTATAACAGCGATGGTAGCCGCAGCATGTGCGCAGCTAAGGCCGAATATTACGTTACGCTGTGGAGCAGTATAGCGGAAAGAAACCTGGGTAAAGAAAGCCGCCAGCCATTTGCTCAACAGGGCCATGGCTGTCAGTGAGCCGGCAATGATCAGGGCTTCAGGCCCCTTCAGCAGCACGCGCAGGTCTACCAGCATACCCACACTGATCAGGAAGAAAGGAATGAACAGCGCATTACCTACAAACGCGATACGGTTCATTAAAGCAGAGGTATGCGGAATCAGCTGGTTCAGCGCCAGACCAGCCAGGAAGGCGCCAATGATACCTTCTACCCCCGCCAGTTCTGCCAGGAAACCGGACAGGAACACCAGGGCCAGCACAAATATGAAGTGAGAGGTTTTATCGTCCTTGATCTTTTTAAAGAACCAGCGGCCTATCATGGGAAAGATCCAGAGGATAATGGCCGTGAAGACAGCCAGTGATACCCCCAGGCGGATCCAGAAATACGTGTCCAGGTGGCCGGAGGCCGCTCCGGTAATAACGGCCAGTATCAGCAGTACAGCCGTATCTGTGATGATGGTCCCTCCTACCGCCACCGTTACCGCCTCGTTCTTGGTAATACCCAGACGGCTGGCCAGCGGGTAGGCCACCAGCGTATGGGTGGCAAACATGCTGGACACCAGCAGGGAGGCCATAAAGTTGAAATGCAGAAAATAAACGCAGACCACATAGCCCAACACTAAAGGAATGAAAAAGGTAAAGGCCCCGAACCCCAGGCTGCGGTGGCGGTTCTTGCGGAACTCCGTCATATCCAGCTCCAGGCCCGCCAGGAACATGATATACAGCAGGCCCGCCTTTCCAAACAGGTCGATACTGCCTTTCTCAATGATCTTGAAGCCATGGTCGCCAATAGCCATACCGGCCAGAATGAGGCCGATGATGCTGGGTATCCGGAATTTGCGCAGGATAATAGGAGCCAACAGGATAATGAACAATACCAGCGAAAAAATAGGGATAGGATCCTTCAACGGTAGACTGATATCCAACAAAAAAACCGTGCCTTTCAAAGCATGCATCATAACTTTCAATTTTCAACTCCTCCAGAGACGTTCACTTTGCAACTTACAAATTAATTATTAATCGTTAAGGACTAATAGCGAGCCCATAATATTGTTTATAGGTCAACTACTACCTTTTCACGATAATAACTGTAATTTTGCGAAAAGCCATGTAAATTATCATGAGTCAGCGTACAGAAACAGGCACTGTTACTAAAGAATGGGAGGATATACTCGTTGCAGAAGATGAGCAATTTCCCTTTAGCCTTATTGTGTGGAATGATGACGTTAACACCTTTGACTGGGTGATACAATCGCTGATAGAGGTTTGTGATCATAGTCCTGAACAGGCCGAACAATGCGCCCTTTTTATACATTACAATGGCAAATACGCTGTAAAGCACGGCGAATACACTAAACTACGCCCCATGTGCGAAGCGCTCCTTGACAGGGGCATCAGCGCCACCATAGAAGAAGCAGTGGAAGGTTAAAATGATATTTTCTCTTACACAGCACCTCAAATTTCCCCCGGTACATCTGGCCGAGCCCGACGGGCTGCTGGCCACAGGAGGCGATCTTTCTGTTGCCAGGCTGATCCTGGCCTACCGCTCCGGCATATTTCCCTGGTACAGCAAGCCCCCCGTACTGTGGTGGAGCCCTGATCCCCGGTTTGTACTATTCCCGGAGGAGCTGAGGGTATCTGCCAGCATGAAGCAAATATCAAAGAAACAGCTGTTCCGTATCACGGTGAATCAAAACTTTGAAGCCGTAATCGGGCATTGCCGTTATACCTACCGCCACGGACAAGACGGCACCTGGATCACCGACCCTATGCAGGAAGCCTATACCCAGCTGCACCGGGAAGGCTACGCCGTTTCTGTTGAATGCTGGCTGGACGACAAGCTGGTGGGCGGCCTGTACGGGGTACGGATGGGCCATGTTTTCTTTGGCGAGTCCATGTTCTCGCATGTCAGCAATGCATCCAAAGCGGCTTTTATCACCTTTGTACAGTCGGAACAGGCCAAAGGCCTGGCTTTAATAGACTGCCAGGTATATACAGATCACCTGGCCTCCCTGGGCGCCCGCTTTATCAGCCGGGCCTCCTTTATGGACCTGCTGGCGACGCATCTTGATGGACGTTAAAATGATATTATATTCGCAGCTCAAATAAAAGCCGTAAATTATATCAGTACTTTAAATCCCCATAATTCCCACGGCTTCTAAAATTTACCACCATGAAAAAAGCACTGTTACTCGCAACAATCGTCCTTTCTGCCTTTATGGTCAAAGGGCAGGGCATGACCCAGGAAGAGCGGTCAGCCATTGTCAAACAATTTGAGGATACCAAGGCCAACCTGTTAAAGGAGGTAAACGGGTTAAGCGATGCCCAGATGAAGTTCAAACCGGCGCCCGACCGCTGGTCTGTGGCAGACTGCCTGGAACACATTACCCTGGCGGAAAAAGGGCTTTTTGGTATGGAGCAGCAGGCCATGTCGCAACCTGCCAACCCCGACAAAAGAAAAGAAATTAAAGTGACGGACGAAGCCCTTGCACAAAGGATCTCCGACCGCAGCAAGAAAGCCAAGGCGCCCGAGCAGATACAACCCAAAGGCACCTTTGCCACTACCGCAGAAGCCGTTCAGGCTTTTACCGAACAACGCGACAAGATCATTGATTATGTAAAGACCACCAATGATGATCTGCGTAGTCACGTGGCAGATATGCCGATGGGCTCACCCATGGATGCTTACCAGATACTGATCCTGGTGGCCACCCATAGCGGAAGGCATACACAACAGATCCAGGAAGTAAAGGCTGATCCGGGATTTCCCAAGCAGTAGTAAAAAAGCAAAATGCCCGCAACGCTCATATCAAAACATCAGCGTTGCGGGCATTTTATTATCTTTTACTTGTCCTTATCCTTCTTTGCCTTCTTGGCAAAACTCCCCTCAAAAAAACATTTAATCCCCCTGTAAGCCCCGCAACCGCCGATCTCCCGGATGTTCACCCGGCTGGATGAGAACTGGAAGGCAATACCGCAGGAGCTTTCCTTATCCTTGAACTCCCCTTTGTTAGCGCCGGTAAAATGCCCCACACCGTTTAGCTCTCCTTTACAGTTGCCATTATCTTTCGAGAACGTGATAAAGAACTGGAATGTTTTAGGGTCCTGTCCGTCGCGGATGGATACAATGCTCATATCGCCGGAGCTATAATCTGCAGAATATTTATGTTTGCGCGGCAGGGTATCAATGGGATTGAAGATCTGCCCCGGTGTGGTAGGCTCGTTTGAATTGGTCATGATCAGCGTTAGCTTCCCATCGGCGCCGGCCGTGTAAAAATCTTCTTTTAAAGCGCTGTGCGAGGGGCTCAGTTCCTTTTCAGTGCTGATCTTCACCAGGTACCTGCTATCCAGTGTAAAACTGCTGCTTTCTTTGCTGTTGCCGCTCTTTTTTGCTACCAGCACCCGGTTCAGGTACTTGCCCTTGCGCTCTGCCAGGCAGAGATAAGCCGCGGAATTTACCTTATCCGCTGCCAACACTACAAAATAGTGCAGGTTATTTCCCTCCAGGTGGGCCAGGGGGAAAAAACGAACAGCTGCGGCCTTAGGGAAATCCGCCTTAGCGAGGGTGTCGCTAAGAAACTGCTGCAATATTTCCGGCTTCAGGGCCAGGGAATCAGCAGGCCGTTGCTGTCCAAGGGAATCTCCAGACAGCCTGTAAGGTACCTGCCGCTCGGGAAATAAGGCTTTGAAATCAGCGAAAGTGAGCGGACGATCGCCCGCCGTTTGCTGCTGCTTAGACTTACAACCTGCCAGCAAAACGACTGCCAGTAATAGTGCCAACAACCTGTTCATGCGCATGATAGGATTAATACAGCCGAAAAGTTAAAGATAATTTTGATATATAAGTGGAAAAATTCCAAATCCCAAGTCTCGAATTCCAATCTGAAGTACCTCCGGTGATCAGATCACCAACCTATATGCCAGATTTTTTGGATAGCAATGTTTGGATTGGTATTTTGGAATTTGGCATTTCTAAATTAGATTTGTCTAAATTTTATTTTAGACCTTATGAATTTATCGGTAGCTGAGGAGAATTACATCAAATCTATTTACAAGCTGGAAGAAACTACAGACGGCGTGACCACCACCGGACTAGCCTATGAGCTGGACACTAAGCCCGCTTCTGTAACGGATATGGCGAAGAAGCTGAAAGAAAAGAAACTGATAGATTATGAAAAATACCAGGGCATCAGCCTTACTGCCGAGGGCAAAAAAGCCGCGCTGCACATTATACGGCGCCACCGGCTCTGGGAATGCTTCCTGGTAGAAAAACTGGCTTTCAGCTGGGAAGAAGTGCATGAACTGGCAGAGGAACTGGAACATGTCAGGAGCGAGAAACTCACCAACCGCCTCAGCGATTTCCTGGGCAATCCTACCATCGACCCCCATGGCGATCCCATACCCGATGCACAGGGTAAAATGAGCAAGCAACGCACGCAGATATCGCTGGACCTGGCACGCACCAAACGCCTGGAGGTAACGGCCGTATCCGATAAGTCTAATGCCCTGCTGGAATTCCTCACCGCCAAAGGCATACGCCTTGGCACCCAGCTGGAAATAATAGAACGCTACGAATTCGATAACTCAATTGAAATAAAGATCAGGAATCAACCGGCTTTTACCATCAGTGAACAGGTAAGCAAAAACATCATGGTAAGACCGGTGTAAGCTCATACGTTTATGGACCATACCGCTACATCGCTGAGTGAAGTACATCAGAGTATAGACACAACCGCACGTTCGCGCTGGAGAAAATTATTATCCTTTTTCGGGCCTGCCTACCTGGTAAGCGTAGGCTATATGGATCCCGGCAACTGGGCCACGGATCTGGCCGGCGGCAGCCAATACGGCTACCAGCTGCTATGGGTACTGCTGATGAGCAACCTCATGGCATTATTGCTGCAGAGCCTGAGCGCCCGCCTGGGCATCGTCAGGGGCCGCGACCTCGCACAGGCCAACCGCGAAACCTACCCTCCTACCATCAACTTCATACTGTATGTGCTAGCTGAGATTGCCATCGCCGCCTGCGACCTGGCAGAAGTGCTGGGCATGGCCATCGGTATACAGCTGCTGACAGGGCTGCCCCTGGCCTATGGCGTAAGCATTACCGTGCTGGATACCTTCCTGCTGCTGATATTACAGCGCTATGGCATCCGCAAAATGGAGGCATTTATTATCAGCCTGGTAGCCATCGTAGGTATCTCCTTCCTGGCAGAACTGGTCATGGCCAGGCCGCAGATGTCTGAAGTGGTGACCGGCTTTGTGCCTGCCATCCCCGATAATACAGCGCTCTACATTGCCATCGGCATCATCGGGGCCACTGTGATGCCGCATAACCTTTACCTGCATTCCGCCCTGGTGCAAACCCGCAAGATCCAACGCGATGAGGCTGGTATTAAACAGGCGCTGAAGCTGAACTTTATAGACAGCACCGTTGCGCTGAACCTGGCCTTCTTTGTGAACGCAGCCATACTGATCCTGGCGGCTACCGTGTTCTTTAAGACCGGCCGCACGGATATAGCAGAGATCCAGGATGCGCACCAGCTGCTGGAACAATTGCTCGGCAGTAAGCTGGCGCCTGTCCTGTTTGCCGTGGCGCTGATAGCTGCCGGACAAAGCTCTACCGTTACCGGTACGCTGGCCGGACAAATAGTAATGGAAGGCTACCTGCAGTTGCGTATCAACCCCTGGCTGCGCCGCCTGCTGACGCGCCTGCTGGCCATCGTACCAGCCCTGCTAACCATCCTGATAGCAGGTGATGATAAGGTAGGTGAACTCCTGGTATTCAGCCAGGTATTACTCAGCCTGCAACTAGGCTTTGCCATCATCCCCCTCATCCATTTTGTCAGCGACAAAAACACCATGGGCCCTTACGCCGTTAAGCCGCTTACAAAGCTGGTCAGCTGGCTGATCACCGGCATATTGGTGTACCTTAACCTCCGTATGGTGTTCACCGGCGCATTTGATTACATCAGCCACGACGGCAACGGCTGGATAGACGCCCTGATCATAGCAGGCGGGATCGGCTTTATCGTATTGCTGGTCATCACCATTGTATACCCTCTCCTGAACAAATACCGCCAAACAGCTTCGGTGCGCATCCACCCGTCACAGCTGTCTTTAGGCACTATGAAAAAACCGGAGTACTTCCGCATTGCCCTGGCCCTGGATTTCAGCAAGCATGATGAAAAAGTGATCACCAATGCAGTGGCTCACGGCAACGAACAAACGGAATTTCTCCTGATACACGTCGTAGAAAGTGCTTCCGCCAAATATTTTGGAAAAGACTCTGATGATTTTGAGACGCGGAAAGACCAGGAACAATTAGACACCTATCTCGCACTGCTGCGCGAACATAATATCAATGCCAGGGGCATACTGGGATACCGGCACCCGGCCAAAGAGATCGTGCGCATTGTAAAGCAGGAAAAAATAGACTTCCTGGTAATGGGCGGCCACGGCCACAGGGGCATCAAAGACTGGATATTCGGGGCCACTGCCAATGAAGTAAGGCACCAGGTGAAAGTGCCTGTGCTGGTGGTTCAGTAAATTAGTTTCAAACTATGCAACACAGCTTTCAGACAGGCGATCAGCAATATTTTACACGCGTAGTCCGCGACGAGGACTGCGCCACTTTTGACGACGGGATGGTGCACCCGGTGTACAGCACCTTCGCGCTGGCAAGAGATGCGGAATGGTGTTGCCGCCTGTTTGTACTGGAAATGAAAGATGCAGATGAAGAAGGAATGGGCACGATGATCAGCGTACAACATCTTGCACCAGCAAAAGTGGGTAGCAGTGTGGATTTTACAGCCACTATCACAAAGTTACAGGGCCATGAGATCATTTGCAGTTTCGAGGCCAGAATAGGGCAGCAGCTCATCGCTACAGGGGAACAGGGACAGAAAATACTGAAAAAAGAGAAGCTGAAACGCTTATTAGGCGGGGCTTAAGCCATTTTTTAACAAAATATTAATATAAAGCTTTCTTAATAAATTCCTGATCCGTGCCAAACCGGAACAATGTTTGGACTATGTTAAGCGAACCAAACGTTTTAACCATGTCTAAGAATAGTAAGGAATATGTAAAGAACAGCATTCAGGAATTAGCTACTGGTAATTACTTCAGCTATCCGGAAGATTACAGTCCTGCAAAGCGGGAAACTGAATATAATATCCAATCCCTTGCGAAAGGATATTGGGATGTTCGTGATATGAAAGAGATACAACGCGACGAGAAACTGGGTATAAACCTGGAAGACTATATCACCTGGACAAAAGACGCCTTCCTGGAATTCACTCAGCAACACGCCGATACACTGAACTAGCCCATACACTTGCCATAAAAAAGGGGCCGATCTACTGACGGCCCCTTTTTGTTTTTATTCCCTTGTAAAACTAATCGCTTTCAGGCTGATCTCCCCTTCCTCTACCTGCACGCGCAAAATATGTGTACCTTTTTTGAGCGGCGTTGCAGCACTGATCTTTTTTCCGTCTATCCATATGCTTACTCCATCTGCAGCAGGGCTGAGCGAAATAGTATAGTTGCCTTCCCGCTGTACCCCCAGCGTATACTGCAGCCATTCTCCGCTTTCAAAATTGCTGACAATATACCCATTCTCCTCCCGGATGTCTACACCATCATTGCGATATGCATGGCCACGATTGCCGCCCTGTATCTTCGGATCTGACACACGGTAATTAGCGCTGTCCTTATCAAAATAAGCCACGCCATTGGGCCCGAGATCATAATCTACAGCGGCTAATGTAGTATTGCCTGCGATGATATTCGGCTTATAAGGCAGCGCTGTAGGATGAAAAGGCTGACGGATCATCGCATCTACCACATCGCGGTGAAAGATATTATGTTCTGTTTTGGTATCTTCTACCAGCTGCATCAGGCCCTTGGTAGCATCTTCTTTTGAAGGCTTAGGCCCTTTACCTGCCCAGTAATCCACGATCTGCTGGTACTGCGGGTTCATAGGGATCTGCAATGGGTTATTATTACCAAGTTTTTTCAGCGGCCACCATGACCAGCCGATGTTATTGCTTTCGAGCAGGCGGATAGCAGAAGTGAACCATACATTGGAATTCTCACCGGTCTCTCCCAGCCACACCGGTATATTATATTCCGTTCTGGCTTTGAGGATATGCCGGATAGATGCTTCATCGTTGAAGTTCCAGTATTTGTGGTAGCTGAGCACCATGTTATTGTCCCAGGGCGGCAGTATGCCGTTATAATTATTTCCCCAGCCATTGCCTTCAATAATGACAATGTGTTTTTTATCCACTTCACGAATAGCGGCCGTGATCTCCTGCATCAGCTTTTTCAGCGGTGCATTGTTTTTTTCTTTGGTGCCGTTCCTGTCATTTGCAGGATCATCGAATCCCCAGTTAGGTTCATTGAGGATATCGTAAGCGCCTATCCAGGGCTCATTCTTGTAGCGGTCTGCCAGCCTGCGCCACAGGGCGATGGTCTTCTCCTGCTGCGCGCGGCTGTCCCATAGCGAAGGCTGTGCGGTATCGCGGTCGCTGATGTTGAGATCATTGCCTTGTCCGCCCGGTGCAGCATGCAGGTCCAGGATCAGGTACATGTGGTTCGCCTTGCACCAGGCCAGCAAGCTGTCTGTGAGCGCGAAGCCTTTTTCGAGCCAGGTGTTTTGCCCTGCCACCGGCTCTTTCTCTATAGGCAGCGTGTACAGCTGATAGTGCATAGGCAGCCTGACGGAATTGAAGCCCCATGCTTTGAGCGAGTCAATATCCTGTTTGCGCGTATGATTCGCCAGCCAGGCATCGTAGAAGGCCTGTGTTGTTGCAGGATCTGTCAGCTCCTGGATCCGTTCACGGATCTTGTGCTGCTGCCCCGGACCATTAACGCGCAGCATGTAGCCTTCCTGCAGCATCCATCCGCCGAGACCCATTCCCCTGAGCAGGACATTTTCATTTTTCTCGTTGACGATGCGGGTTCCGGAAGCTTTGAGAAAACCCTGCGCATAACTGATAGCGTGCGATAGCAGGCCGGCGGTGATGATACCGGCCATGAAAATATTTTTCTTCATGATGACGTGGTAAGCAGGATAAGCCTGCGGGAGGGTTAAAATAATAATAAAAGCCAAAAAAAACGAGGGCTGCCCCAGGAAATTGAGACAGCCCCCTTATAGAAGGATTAAATGGTAATAATTATTTACAACCCAAGCGCTGTTTTCAGCCGGGGATATCCTGTTTTGCTCACCGGCACCTTGGCCCCGGTTCTAAGGATAGCAAGGTGGTTCTCTTTTTCGTAGGGCTCTATACGGGTTACCTGGTTCACGTTCAGTATATACGAACGGTGCACCCGGGCAAACTGCTGCGGGTCCAGCGTTTGCTCAAAGAAGGCCATGGTCTTGTTCTTCAGGAAAGCGCCTTCCTGGGTAATGATCTTTACATAGTCATCTGCTGCTTCCAGGTAATGCACATCCTGCACGGGGATGATCTTGATCTTGCCATTGATCTTTACCACAATGCGGTTGCTTTGTGCAGGCATAGAAGCAGATGCCGTGTCCAGCAACTGTGCTGTTTGCTGGGGCACAACAGCAGGGGTAGCGGCGGTGCGGCTGCCCAGCCATTTCTGCAGCGCTTTTTCAAAGCGGTCTTTTGAGAAAGGTTTCAGCAGGTAATCTACCGCGTTCACTTCAAAAGCGCGGATGGCATGTTCTTCAAAAGCAGTGGTGAATATAACGGCCGGCAGTTCCTCTACCAGTTCCAGCATTTCAAAGCCGTTGATCTTAGGCATCTGGATGTCGAGGAACAGGATATCGGGCTGATGCTGCTGAATAGCTTTCAGCCCTTCAAAGCCGTCGTTACACTCCTGCAGCACCTGCACCTGCGGAAAGGACAGCAGGTATTCTTTTACGACTTCCCGGGCCAGCGGCTCGTCATCAATTATTATGGCTTTTATCATACGTCTGAGGAACTTTAATTAAGGTGGTGAAAATGAACTGATCGCTGCTGGTCTCCAGCAGATCGTGACGGGCAAACAGCAGATAGAGCCTGCGGCGGATAGAGCTGAGCCCGAAGCCCGTGCCGCGGTTAGGCTGCTGCAGGGCGCTGTCGTACGGATTCTGCACCTGTACATAAAGCATATCATCCTGCTGCCATGCTTTTATGGTAATAGTGATCGCATCTGTGGTATCATACAAGCCGAACTTAATAGCGTTCTCCACCACGGGTTGCAACAGCATGGGCGGCATCTGCAGCAGTTCTGATTCAGGCGTTGACGTTACCTCGGTAGAAAGCCGGTGGCCGAAGCGCACCTTTTCTATATCGAGGTACCATTGCAGGTATTGCAACTCTTCGGGCAGCGGTATCCAGTGCTGGTCTTCCCGCTTGAGGGTGCCGCGCAGAAAATCAGACAGCTTCAGCACCATTTCACGGGCCTGCTGCGGGCGGATGGCGATCAGCGCATTGATAGAGTTCAGGCTGTTGAAGAGGAAGTGCGGCTGCAATTGCTGTCGAAGCTTGTACAGTTCCGCTTCTCGTGACAGTCTTTCGGAAGCTTCACGGCGTTGACCTTCTTCCCGTTGTTCGGCTATATCATACCACACCAGGGCTTTCACCGCCATGGCGGTGATTACCAGCCAGGCTATGATGAAATGTACCGGTACAGCGGCGTTCAGCCATTCGATATAGGCCCGCTCATGAGGGAAGATATATTTCAGCAGCCAGTAAGTAATGGCCAGCCAGATAGCAGACAGCACCGTACTGTAAGAGAGCACAAAGATGTATTTGCCCCTGGCCGGGCGATAGTAAGCCAGGTTCTGTGTGATCATGCTTACCTTGGCAGACAGCAGCAGGATATGCACGGCGCTGTCTACCCAGGCGGTGGCAGGGCTGAGGTGGAACCACTGTATCAGCAGCACACCGTACACCAGTATAGAGATGTAGGTGGTCACTACCATGACCCAGCGGAAGTACTTATCTGATAAAGGTCTTTGCGCCATTAATAATTAAGAATTAATAATTAAGAATTAATAATAGCTTTAGTACATGTGATCTGTCCTGGTACATGCCTTAAGATTATTAATTCTTAATTATTCATTAGATTTCAATTACCTGCTGCTCCTGCAACTGGGACGATTTCATCTGCAGCCAGGCCACATAGGCGTTGGCATCTGCAGGCTCCTCGATCCGGGAGTACAGTTCCATACCGTCTGACAGCTGATCCAGTGTGTACAGCTCCGGTACATTGATAAATTTCCACTCTACCAGTTCCTGGCGTTGGTTTTTGAATGCATATTGTTCCTGCTGGCCTATTTCACGCGCCTTTTGCGCTGCTTCCTGTTTACTCTGGGCGCTGATCAGCCGCAGCTGCTCATCGAACTGAGGCATGTGATCTCCCGTTCCGCAAATGATCTGGTAAACTATTTTCGCTACATACCAACGCATACAAATAATTTTAAGGGTTCAATACAGGTTTGATCAATAACTTTTAATATCGATGCCGCCAAACACACAGGTGCCTCTGATTACCAGCACTTTTTCCGGGTTCTGCGTCATCAGTTCAGGGGGGCGTTTCTCTTCTACGCCGCCAAAGATGGTATTTACTTCGAGCTTTACCTCCCAGTTAGCCGGTACGATCAGCTCTACGCCGCCGAATATAGCGGTAGCCTCTATCACCACCTTACCGTTGAAGTCGGCCTGGGAGAAGTTTATTTCAGAGCCGCCGAAGATGGCGCTAACATCACCGCCCTGGAAGTTTTTGGACAATATTACCCGGTTATCGCTGCCAAAGATGGCGGTACAGTTCAGGTAGTCGTCTGAGCTGGCTCCCTGGATGGTTTCCCGATAAGAACCGGCAGTCCATCCATGGCTGGAACGCTCGGGGTACCTGGTGTCTGACCACTTATTACCGGAACGTTCCCAGTGCCTGCTGTAAGGACGTTTGGTGAGCATATAAACCCCTATCACCACCAGCACCAGGGGCCAGCCGTAACGGTGAAGGTTGAAGTCAAAGGGAATGATTTCTTCTGCCAGGAAAATACCTCCCACCAGCATCATCACAAACCAGGCGCCTCCCCTGAACCTATGCTTGATGCCTACCAGCAAACCCAGCGCAACCAGCATTGTTTTCCAGGAAAAGATCCAGTGAGGAATATCCAGGTGCAGGTTCTGCAGAAAGAGAAATACACCTATCAGAATGAGTATCATACCTCCCCATGTGCCTTTATTTCGTTTTTGTATAATATTCTGATCTTCCATTGTTTTTATGATTGTGATACAAAACTACGGGGAGGATCCTCTCCCTTCAACCCCATTTAGGTTAAAAATACCCGGGTTCCGGTAAACGGCGGGAAAAGGCCGGTAAAAAAAATCAGAATGCTTTACCTTTGCCCCCGATTACATCACATAAAGTAATTGTATTATGCCGGCAGAAAAGATCTTAATGACCAATGGGCAGTTAAAAGTTCCCGACCATGCTATTATTCCATTTATTGAAGGCGACGGTATAGGACCCGACATCTGGCGGGCCAGTGTACGTGTATTTGACGCCGCAGTGGAAAAAGCATATGGCGGTAAACGCAGGATTGAATGGAAAGAAGTACTGGCGGGCGAAAAGGCCTTCCAGCAAACCGGAGAATGGCTGCCGGCAGCCACCCTGGCGGCATTAAAGGAGTACCTGGTATCTATCAAAGGCCCGCTGACCACCCCGGTAGGCGGCGGGATCCGCTCACTGAACGTGGCCATGCGCCAGGAACTGGACCTCTACGCCTGTGTAAGGCCCGTACGCTGGTTCAATAAGGTACCCTCTCCCCTGCGGCATCCGGAGCACGTGAATATGGTGATATTCCGTGAGAACACCGAAGACATCTACGCTGGTATTGAATATATGTACGGTACCCCCGAGGCGCAGAAACTGCTGCACTTCCTGCAGAACGAGCTGGGCGTGAAAAAGATACGTTTCCCCGAAACTTCTTCCCTGGGCATTAAACCGGTGTCTAAAGAAGGTTCTGAAAGGCTGATCCGTTCAGCTATCCGCTACGCTATTGAGCACAAGCTGCCGTCTGTAACCCTGGTGCACAAAGGCAACATCATGAAGTTCACCGAAGGCGGCTTCAAGAACTGGGGCTATGCGCTGGCCAAACAGGAATTCGGCGAGCAGGTATACACCTGGGAAGAATGGGAAAACACCAAGAAAGACCAGGGCGAAGATGCCGCCAACAAGGAGATGAACATTGCCCTGGCGCATAAGAAGATCCTGATCAAAGACGTGATAGCCGACAACTTCCTGCAGCAGATCCTGCTGGCCCCGCAAGACTTCAGCGTGGTAGCCACCCTGAACCTGAACGGTGATTATATCTCCGATGCGGCAGCGGCTGCGGTAGGCGGTATTGGTATTGCCCCCGGCGGTAATATCAACTACATCACCGGACATGCGGTTTTTGAAGCTACCCACGGCACAGCGCCCCGCTTTGCCAATACCAATTCTATGAACCCTTCTTCTGTGATACTGAGCGGCGTAATGATGTTGGAATACATGGGCTGGAAAGAAGCTGCCGATATCATTGTGCATGGCCTGAGCACTGCCATCATGCGTAAACGGGTGACCATAGACTTCTATAAACTGATGGATGATGCCACCCTGGTATCTACAAGCGAGTTTGCAGACGAGATCATCAAACAACTCTAATCTTCGCTATAGTGCGTCCATTTACGGGTTACTAACAGGAAGGTATGACGCCTATATTATTAGTAATCCGTAATTTGGATTTAGTTCCATGTTATAGTATATTTCGGGTTTATCTTGCTTGAATAGTTGTAGATAACCTTATTAATCTAAAAAACTCACCTGAAATGGCAGAAAAGATCAAAGTCGCTAATCCGGTTGTAGAACTGGACGGAGATGAGATGACACGGATCATCTGGAAATTCATTAAAGACAAACTGATACTCCCCTACCTGGATGTTGATATCAAATACTACGACCTGGGCATCGAGCACCGTGATGCTACCAACGACCAGGTAACTGTAGATGCAGCCAATGCCATCAGAGAGATCGGCGTAGGCATCAAATGCGCTACCATTACGCCTGATGAAGAACGCGTAAAAGAGTTCAACCTGAAACAGATGTGGAAGTCGCCCAACGGCACTATCCGTAACATCCTGGACGGTACCGTATTCCGTGAGCCGATCGTAACTGCGAACGTTCCCCGCCTGGTGCCCAACTGGACTGCGCCTATCTGTATAGGCCGTCACGCTTTCGGCGACCAGTACCGCGCTACCGACTTTGTAACCAAAGGCAAAGGCAAGCTGACCATCACTTTTGAAGGTGAGAACGGCGAAAAGATCCAGCATGAAGTATACAATTTCAAAGGAGACGGCGTGGCCCTGGCGATGTACAATACAGACGAGTCTATCAAAGGCTTTGCACGCGCCTGCTTTAACCAGGCACTGATGAAGAAATGGCCGCTGTACCTGAGCACCAAGAACACCATCCTGAAAAAATACGATGGCCGCTTCAAGGACATCTTCGAAGAAATATACAAGAACGAGTTCAAAGCCGAGTTTGACAAACACAAACTGGTGTATGAGCACCGCCTGATCGACGACATGGTGGCCAGCGCACTGAAATGGAACGGTAACTTTGTATGGGCTTGTAAGAACTACGATGGCGACGTACAATCTGATACCGTAGCGCAAGGTTTCGGCTCACTGGGCCTGATGACCTCCACCCTGATCACGCCTGATGGTAAGGTAATGGAAGCAGAAGCTGCACACGGTACCGTTACCCGTCACTACCGCGATCACCAGGCAGGCAAGCCTACTTCTACCAACCCGATCGCTTCTATCTTTGCCTGGACCCGTGGTCTTGAGTTCCGCGGACGCCTGGACAACAACCAGGAGCTGATCAACTTCTGCCAGGCATTGGAGAATGTTTGCGTTGAAGTAGTAGAAAGCGGCAAGATGACCAAAGACCTCGCCGTATGTATCCATGGCAACAAAGTGGAGCACGGCAAACACTTCCTGTACACAGAAGAATTCCTGCAGGAACTGGACAATGCGCTGAAAGCAAAACTGAAGAAATAGCTGCAAGCGCCAAGCTGCAAGCTACAAGTAATACACTGCAAGCTACAGGTTACAGGCGACGAGCGCTTGTAGCTTGTAGCTTGCGGCTTTTAAGGGCTTTTAATAGCCTATGATCTTACGAAGACGCTTATCTTCCCCATAAATATCTTCATAGAACAGCAGGTGATCATCCTGCACATCGGCTGAAAAGTAACGGATGTAAATAGGTACGCGGCGGGAAAAATTTACCTGTTTCTTTTCCTGCATGGCCAGCCAGAGGCGCACGCTGTCGCGCGTATGGCGCAGCGTATCGTCCTGGATCAGGTACATGGCCAGGCTATCCCATTCCTGTACCCTTACACAGCCGTGGCTGAGGGCGCGGTAATTATTTTTGAACAGGCCGCGGCTATTGGTATCGTGAAGGTATACACTGTACTTGTTCATGAAGTTGAACTTCATAATGCCGAGTGAATTATCTACGCCGTCCATCTGGCGCAGCACGTAAGGAAAATACCCTTTGTGCAGTTTGTTCCAGTCTATCGTGGCGGGATCAACGGCGTTGCCGTCGCGGTCTATTACTTCCAGGTTCTTTTCTGCGAGGTAATTAATATCCTTCCGGATAGCGGGCAGCATTTCCTTGAACACAATACTGTAGGGCACCCGCCAGTAAGGGAACATCATGAAATTGGCCATCCTGGAATTGAGCAGGGGCGTACGGGTACGGGGAGTACCCACGATCACGCGCGATTGCAATACCACCTCTCCGCTGTCTACTACCACCAGCTGATAAGCCGGTACATTTACCAGGATAAAGCGATTGGGCATGGAATCCGGCATTTTACGCCAGCGATCCAGGTTAAGGGCCACCTGTACCTGCCAATCATACAGTGAGCGGTTCAACATTTGCCGGGTCTTTTTACCCGCTACTCCATCGGGATAAAGGTTGAACTCACGCTGAAAGGCCTTGACGCCCTCTTTCAGCAGCGTGGTATCACCGGGCCTGCCGGTAGTATCTACATAGGCGCCCTGCACTAACCTGTTCAGCAATTGTTGTTTGAAAGCCAGGGTATCAGTATAATTCTCCGGGATGGTATCCCAGCGGAGGCCCTGGTATTTTTCGCGGAAAGCCAGCAATTGCTGTTTTAATGTAAGGTAAGCGCGCTGGGTGGGCTCCAGCTTGTGCAGTGTTTCAGATATATTCTTTTGCTGTAATGCCTGTTGCAGCATACCGGCGAGTGTAATATCCGTAAAGACGGAGTCCGGACGGAGTGTAATGCTATCCCTGGGCGCAACGCCAAAATGCAGGTGCGATGCCATCTTCATAAAAGCGTCAGAGAGCATCACATCTACCTTCGCCCAGAGGGCGGCATCTTTACGGGCATTGCTATCTGTCTTGATCTGGTACATGGCCGCAGTGAGGGCGCCGCCATGATAGCGCTCCGGCAGCAGGCCCGCATCCATGGCATGCTGCACCAGGTAAAGCATGGTATCGGCATTGCTGCTGGCTACTCCGTTGTCTGACCATTGCGGCGCATTTTTTTGCTGCCCGTAGAAAAACTGTAAGGCGGCGGAGGCAGCAGGCACACTATCTTCCATAACGCCGTTATTATCGGACATATAGGATAGCCGTTCTGCGATATTCTCCGGGATAGCTTCGTGCAGCTCTTTCACATTCTTTACGATCACCTGCTGCCTGGGCGGCTTTTTATGCCTGCAGGCTACCATCAGACACACTCCTGCTAATAACAATAAATGTTGGGTGATAAACTTACGACTCATTTAATACCAGGTACTCTTGCTTAAAAGTTAAATGTTTACAAATACTGTGCTGGTTTTGTCAAAGGCAGGTTAACATGGGAGCTATCAGCTATTAGGTTTTAGCCGCTGGCCGCGCGATTGCTAAAAGCCAGCAGCTAACCGCCAGCAGCTGTTATTGGCAGCAGTTCTTCTTTACGAATAAAGATCGTACAAACCGTAATATACCTATCAATACATGTTTCATCATATTCAGATCGCGTCCAGCGGGCGGCGCTTGTGCTCTTTTAACTGTTTGAACTGGCTGGGTGTAAGGCCGGTCACTTTTTTAAACTGGCCGGATAAATGCGCAACGCTGCTATAGCCTAACTGGTAGGCTATTTCACTGAGATTCAGCTCGTCGTAAACAAGCAGCTCTTTTACCCGTTCTATTTTTTGCTGAATGATATATTGTTCGATGGTAATCTGCTCCAGTTCGGAAAACAGGTTGCTCAGGTAATGATAATCTTTATGCAAACGGCTGGCCAGGAGGGTGGAGAAATTCTCCTTCATTTCGTATAACGGAGAGTGATGAATGGTGGCTATAATGATATTCTTGATAGCCTCCACCAGCTGCTGCTTTCTGTCGTCTACCAGGGGCAGGCCTTCGTGCTGCAGGGCAAGGGAGATTGCCTCCAGGCGCTCGCGGTCGGGCTGGCTGTTAAGCACGGCTTTACCCAGCTGCACATCCTGTATGGACATACCCTCATTTTCAAGCACTGTCCTCACTGTTTTAATACAGCGGGGACAAACCATATTTTTTATGTGCAATTCAAAAGTTTGCATGGGGTACAAAGGTAGCACATATTTCGCTACCTACTCGACCGCCTCAGCCGCTGTTTCCTGTATACGATCGGCCAGGTCAAGTAAAAGGGATATATTCATGCCCATTCCGCCGGTTACCTCGGGACGCAGATAACCATCCAGATCAGGTTCGTAGTAAACGTCCAGTCCGTTCACATTCACCCTATACCGTTGAGTATGACCATTCAACAATTGTACATCATACCTGTTAGCGTTCAGCTTTATCGTAAATGCCTTCATGTTATAGAATTTTGCTTTAACCACTTTCAACAAAAATCTTAACAAAAGTTACGCCATTCAGCTAACATAACCATCACTTTATTTAGTAGTTAATTGACGAACCACCAACGAAGGCCTACCCGCAGGCCAAAGCCGTTATTCGGGTAAAGGGGGGCTAAATAATTATTGGTTTTCAGGAAAGTATTGAGATTTTCTGCCCGGATGTAGGCAGAAAGGGACTTAATGCGGAAATGCAGAAAGCCTGCCACATCAGGCAGGTTATAAGCCACCCGCTGTGTACGCTGATACACAAACTGGCCGGGAAGTGGCGAATAGTCGTCCGCATAGTAATCCGTGTTATACTTGCCTTCCAGGCCTACCATCATATTCAGGTTATTGAATATACGATTCTCGTAGGCAATGCGGTGGCGGGTCCAGATGGTGGGCACATTTACAGGGCCGTTGCCATGTACCTGCTGGAAGGCGATATCGGCATACCAGTTCCAGTGCTTCACCTTGAAATGCTTGCTGAAGATCACTTCCAGCACGTTAAAAATGCCGGTAGACTGCGCGCTGTGCATGTAATCACTGAAATAAGTGTAATTGCTATAGATATAGTAATTAGCCACCAGGTTATATCTCAGTTGTTTATTGTCTGCCGCGAACTGCAGCTGGGTTATATTTTCTTTTGCCAGATCGGTGTTATACCAGCTATCGCGACTATAGCTGAAGAACTTATATACAAAGGAGGGCTCGCGGTTCACGTTGCGGAACATCAGGCTTACATTACCCAGGGTGGGATTGAAGTACCGGCTTAGCATGCCGCTCACACTGTAATCTCCTATATTGCGCCCCAGCACATAGAACTCGCCTTTAGCGGAGAAGTCCCATAGGTCGTTCTTCGTTTTATTCCGGTACTCTCCGTGCAAGGCCAAATTATTAAACTGTAGGCTGGCATTGTCTATAAAATCACCCTTGGTATGGTCAAAGCGGGCGCCCACACTGATAAAGTGCGCCAGGTTACCCCTTACGGGAAACTGCATCAGCGACAGGTCGTTAGAGAGGGTGCGCCAGCGCTGGTTAGCCCTGATGGTGTCGCCTGCGCCCCTGTAAACAATGTCGTAATGTTTGGTATAGTAGAAGGTATCCGGGTCATTATCCACAAAACCGAAGCTGTTGGCCTGTGAACGGAAGGTATATTGTACCCTGAACACCGGATCAAACTTGTAGTACTGCGTGGTATCGTTCACTTTAACGGTATCGCCTTTGCCCCAGTCATATTGCTGGATCAGCTGGATACCGCGCATGGCGTACTGTGATTTTACGGCAATGGTAGTACCGAAGAACGCATAGGTGGGAACATCCGTATTACCGAGGTTCACATCCAGTGTCCTTCTTTCGCTGTAGTCGCTGTTAGTGAGCTGTTCAGGCTTTCGCAGGCCGCCGTTCTCACCCCCGTTGATCTTATTATAATAATAGCTGAAATAGGTGTGGGCGCGTTTATTCTGGCTCTGGTAATTGGCGGTTACCCGGTAACTGTCATGGTTGGTGTTCTGCGTACGGAAATAGCCGGGGGCGTTCACCTTCCGGTAATCGAATGCAAAATTGAAGTTCTCATTACGGTTCTGGGTATGTGATACCCCGATCACCTGTTCCTGTTTGGGCCCGATCAGGTACTGCAGCTCTGAATAGGGACGGGTGGTATTATAATAGCGTGCGTTCTCGTGGTTGTAGGTATAGACGTCGTATGCATGAAAACCTTCATCAAAGCCGGCCTGCATACGGGGACTGAAGATAATATTGCGGGCGGCGGCGCCGGTATTACCCAGGGTGGTATAATTGGCGGGTACCCGCAGGTAATTGTTATAAAAATCAACTACGGAAGAATCCAAGTGATGCGCTACCGGGTCTCCCTGGTAGTAATATTTAAGGGTGATGGTATCCGGCCCCAGGTTACGCTGGGAGGTATCCCGCTGCAAACGGCCGCCACCACCGCCATAGTTACCGAAACTGCCTGTATTGAACTGCGCCATTGCCTGGCTGCCAACCATTACCAGCAAACCCAGCATGATGAAAAAATGCCTCATTAGTATTGTGCTTTTAGCTGCTAGCTACTGGCCATTAGCTTTAGCATGCTGCTGCTGAAAGCTAATAGCTAAGTGCTAATGGCTAACTGTTTGTATCAATTCCCTGAAAATACGCGTTAATTTAGGTTCTGCTGCGCTGGCTGCCTGCAGCACTTCTTCGTGGGTGATCACATTTTCCTCTTCCCGTATGCCGATGTCCGTTATTACGCTCATGGCAAACACCTTCAATCCTGCATGCACCGCTACGATCACTTCGGGCACGGTGCTCATGCCCACGGCGTCGCCGCCGATGATATGCATGAACTTATATTCCGCGCGGGTCTCGAAGGTAGGCCCCTGTACGCCTACATATACGCCTGTATGTACTGCTATATTGGCGGCAGTAGCAATTTTTTTGGCCTCCGCTATCAGTGTTTTGGAATAGGGTTCGCTCATATCCGGGAAGCGGGGGCCCAGGGTATCATCGTTTTGCCCGCGCAAGGGGTGCTCGGGCTGCAGGTTAATATGGTCGCGGATGATCATCAGGTCTCCAACGCTGAAGGCGGCGTTCATGCCTCCGGCGGCATTGGAAATGAGCAGGGTATGAATGCCCAGGGCCTTCATGACCCGGATGGGGAAGGTAACCTGCTGCATGGAAAAGCCTTCGTAGTAGTGGAACCTCCCTGCCATCGCCACCACCGGTCTGCCCTGCATCCGGCCCAGAATGAGCCTGCCATGATGCCCTTCCACCGTAGAAACAGGGAAGTGGGGAATATCCCCGTAGGGAATCTCTGTCCGGTCTGTGATATCGGCTACCAGGCCGCCTAAGCCGCTGCCCAGGATGATGCCTACAGCCGGCTGGATGTTACACTGGCCGCTGATATAATCAGTGGCATCGGCTATTTTCTTTAATAAGTCGCTCATTTATGAAAAAAGTTGACAGTTGTTAGTCGTTAGTTGTCAGTGATCTAAACGAATATAAACAGTCGCAGTGATCACTGACAACTTGCAACTGACAACTAACAACTGTTTTTTGTTCGCGCAAAGTTATTTTTAAATTCACAAACCCTGTGGTTTTATATTTAAACATTAATGCCCTATTTTAGCGGTCAAATTTTTTGACTGATGAATTTACATGAATACCAGGCGAAAGAACTGTTAAAAAAATATAACGTACCGGTACAGGAAGGTATTCCGGTGGATACTCCCGAAGCAGCCGCTGAAGCGTACAAACAGCTGAAAGTGCAGTTCGGTAACGAGTTTGCGGTGGTGAAAGCCCAGATCCATGCGGGTGGACGCGGTAAGGGAAAGATCCGCGGTACGGAGCAGAACGGTGTGAAGGTAGGCAAGAACGCAGAGGATGTAAAGACCATCGCCGGTAATATATTAGGCGGTGTGCTGGTGACCATACAGACTGGTCCTGCCGGTAAGCTTGTAAATAAAGTGCTGGTGGCGCAGGATGTTTACTATCCCGGCCCCAACCCTGTCAAGGAATTGTACCTGTCTATCCTGCTGGACCGCGCCAAAGGCCAGAATGTGATCATTTACTCCACAGAAGGCGGTATGGACATTGAAGAAGTAGCGCACAAAACGCCTGATAAAATATTCAAAGAGTGGGTATTCCCCGGTGGACCGCTGCAACCCTTCCAGGCCAGGAAGATCGCTTTCAACTTTGGCCTGAGCGGCGAAGCTTTCAAGAATATGGTGAAATTCGTGACCAACCTGTATAATGCATACGTTGGACTGGACGCCAGCCAGGTGGAGATCAACCCCCTGTTTAAAACTTCCGACGAAAAGATCATTGCAGTGGACTGTAAGATGATCCTCGATGATAACGCCCTGATGCGCCATCCTGACCTGGAAGCGCTGCGCGACATCACCGAAGAAGATCCTACAGAAGTAGAAGCTGGCAAATATAACCTGAACTTTGTGAAACTGGACGGTAACGTGGGCTGTATGGTGAATGGCGCCGGGCTGGCCATGGCTACCATGGACATGATCAAATTAAGCGGCGGCGAACCTGCCAACTTCCTGGACGTAGGCGGTACTGCCAATGCCCAGACCGTAGAAGCGGGTTTCCGTATCATCCTGAAAGATCCGAAGGTGAAGGCCATCCTGATCAATATCTTCGGCGGTATCGTACGTTGCGACCGTGTAGCCCAGGGTGTTATTGATGCTTACCAGTCTATCGGCAACATCACCGTACCGATCATTGTACGCCTGCAGGGTACCAATGCGGAAGAAGCCAAAAAGCTGATCGAGCAGAGCGGCCTGAAAGTACAGTCTGCGATCCTGCTGAGCGAGGCGGCTGCACTGGTAAACAAGGCAGTAAGCGCGTAAGCAAGCTATCAGCATAAAATAAATGCAGAGGGCGTGTCAACTTTTGATACGCCCTTTGTTATTTAAATAGAGCCTCTTCCTGCATCTTTTCCTCACTCACATTGCGCTTGCTCGCCAGGACATCGTGTAAATAACGTCTAGCTATAATAATGATATAGTATCTCTTTAAAGAGTTACTATATCATTACTATATCGTTACTTTATCGTTACTATATCCGGGAAGGTGAGTGCAATACTAAGGGCACCTTTATAGGGTTTGCGTGCTAAATTCACTGAATGATCGTACCTTCGTTATCCATCCTTCTATATACCCTGCTTTCCGTGGGGAGCAGACTTATTTACCTACCATTCTAAAGTCTGAGTAATGCAACGTTTACGATCTTTCTTCTTATTCTGCTCGGGGGCGCATGCACCTTTGTTAAAACGGGCGCCCACTGAAACCAACAAGTACGCCGGTATCGGGGGCACTATTTTTTTTACCGGCCTGCTGGCTGCCATATCCGGGGGATACGCCCTGTGGACCGTTTTTAACGAGCTGTGGGCGGCCCTGCTGTTCGGGCTGATCTGGGGCCTGATGATCTTTAACCTGGACCGTTACATTGTGGCCAGTATGAAAAAGCGGGACCGCTTCCTGCAGGAGGCCGGTATGGCCACTCCCCGCCTGGTGCTGGCCGTGCTTATTGCCGTGGTCATATCCAAACCGCTGGAGCTGCAGGTATTCAACAAAGAGATCAAAGCCGAGCTGGTGACGATGGAACAGCAAATATACAAAACGCAGGAGGATAAAGTAAAAGAGCGCTACCAGGCCCGTATCAATGAGCTGAATGCCACCATTGCCCGGCTGAACGCCGGTATACAGGAGCAGGCCGCCCGGCGGGACACCCTGGCCCTGATAGCCCAGCAGGAAGCTGATGGCACCGGCGGTTCCATGAGACGGAACCTGGGCCCTATCTACAAAGCCAAAAAAGCAGATGCTGACCGGGCCGCCGAAGAGCTGCGGGCCACCACTGACCAAAACCAGCAACTAATCAGCCAGTACCGCCAGGAGCTGCAATCCATCGACTCCTCCATGAAGGCCGATCTACCCGCAGCGGGCCGCAGCCGCCTGGATGGCTTAGCCTCCCGCCTGGATGCACTGGGCCGGATCACAGACCGCAGCACGCCCATACGCTGGGCCAACTGGTTCATTATACTGCTGTTCATCGCCATAGAATGCGCACCGGTATTTGTGAAGCTGATCTCTCCGAGGGGGCCGTATGATGATCTGCTGCATGAGCATGAACATGCATTTGAGATCCACCGCAAACAGAAAATAGCGCTACGGGAAATGGCCTACGAAAAACGGATCGCCGATGCCAGGATGCTGACAGAATAACATCCCATTAAGACGGATTTTGCTTAACTTAAAGTAGCGCAAAATCCATGTCTATGCAGGTCCATCTTAAAACTATACATGACAGCAGTGCAGCAGTAGCCTGGTCGGGCCCCCGTACCGTAGTGGTAGACCGTACTCCGCGCAGCGGAGGCCTGGGCATTGGCTTTAATGGCGGAGAGCTGTTGCTGATGGCCATCGGGGCCAGCTACTGTAATGATCTTTTCCGGGACGCCGCGGCGTTTGACGTACAGCTGGACCAGGTAGAAATTATCGTAAACGGAGACTGGGGCGGAGAGCCGCTGCATGCACAGAACCTGCGGTATGATGTGAAAGTACGTTCCGGTTCCCCACGGGAAAAAATCGAGGCCCTGCTGAAACACACCGATCAGCATGCGGAGGTGCTGGCTACCTTACGAAGCGGCACGGCAGTGAAGCTGAATAATTATGAATTAAGTCGTCAGTGACTAGTCGCTAGTCGTCAGTGATCAAAGCGAAGCTCATTATCTCTGCATTACTTACGACTTACGACTAATGACTAACGACTAACGACTTCTTAACTCGCCAGCTCCACCTCATATATCGGGCTGAAAAGATAAATGCGGTTCGTGGCTACTTCTTCGCAGCGGTAGCGTTTGCGGATCTTCTCGCCTTTTTTGAAAATGCGGCCGTCTTTGGTGCGGAACAGCTGGTGTAACGGGATCTGCTCTACGAAGAAGTGGTTCTCTTTGCGTTTGTCATACCGTTTGAGGGTGCGCATCAGGTTATCATCGGCACAGGAGCTGGCAGCGGGGTTCTGCATGCTTTGGCGTACCGCCTCTTCCACATCTGCCGGCAAAAAGCCCTTGCCTACAAACTGCTTTAATATTTTGGAGAATTCGCCCTTCCATTCCTTGCCATGGGAGGCTACCCTGTTGCCAAAATGGTTAAACGTGACGAGATGGGCTATTTCATGCAGCAGGGTGATGAGAAAGGCATACTTATTCAGGTTGCCGTTCACGCTGATGCGGTGGCCGCCCTTACGGTCGGGGTGACGATAATCGCCCAGGATGCTTTGGCGCTCCCTGGTAAGGGTGAGATGCACTTTATACTCAACAATATAGGCCATTACCTGCTCAAAAGTGCCATCAGGCAGGTAGGCTGCTAATGCATGTAAAGGCGCTTCCTGCTTCACAACCGTTTCAGGTTTTTCTTTTAAGCAACTTGTACAGGCTCAATGTTTCGAACACGGTATAAACCAGGTACAAGAACATCAATGTAAAAATGGTAGCCCTGCTCACATCGGGGCGTGTTACGAGGACATAGATGGTAATCCCTATCAGGCATAGGAAAAGCTTGCTGAAGGTAGATGCATATACCATCCGGATAAAAACATGATTATTCGCGGCCGCCAGTCCCTTACGGCTCATGAAATAGGATAACCCCGTTATACCTGCGAGCACCACGTTTCCGGCCAGCAGCACGGCATAATGCATACCTGCGTCCAGTAAACGGGGTTTTAGTAATATGAACGCTCCATTCAGGATGGAGAAGATAATAATCAGTCTAATTAAAAAACGGTCATTCATTCCGCCGGGTGTCTTTTATAATTTGCCACAAAAGTAGTGTTAAACCCAGTAAAGAAAAAATGATCATGAATACAGGGATGCGCCACCCCGTCCGCTGGTCTATCTTATAACCAACGAATACTGCCAGACCCAGTGTGGCCATCATCTGAAAAGCCAACCCGGCGTAACGTAATAGTATCTTGTTGCTATTACGCTTCTTCTCCTGTGGTGGCTTCTTCTTTGAAGAAGGACTTTCCATGTTTATCTTTCGCGTTCTCGGTTTCGTCTGCCTCCATGTAGCAACGACCGTTGAACTTAGCTGTAGGCTCCATTTCGAAGTGAGCGGTGTACACATCACCTTTTACGAATGCATTGGCTTTCAGGAACAGCAGCTCATCTACTTTAATAATGCCTGTTACTTTTCCCAGTATGTCGGCGCTCTGACATACCAGGTCGCCGGTGATCTCACCTTCCGGACCTACCACGATCTTAGCTTTGGTAGATACCAGGCCATTCACCTGACCATCGATACGGATATCACCCTCGCAAACAATATCCCCCTGGATAGAGGTGCCGCTGCCAATGATATTCACATTTGAAGAAGGCAGTATCGCCTTGCTTTCGCCCTTTGAGTTACGGTTGTTGTTAAACATAGGTTTTCAAGTGTTTGGTTTTTCAATTAATAGGATGAAGTTAATAAAAATAATTAAATATTATCAATTTAATTAATAGGTACTATTATCTACTTTAGGGACTTTCAACATCGTGGTATCAACTTTACCGGTAAAGTCTCCGTTAATGACCTGTTTGATATTATTCAGGTACTGGTCGCGGGCAATAATTGCATTCTCCAGCGAATCGGTACGTACTTTGAGTTTGATGAATTCCCGGCGCTGCTTCAGATCGCCATAGCCCGGTATATAATATCGTAAAGGCGTGAACACCACAGTAGCTACCGTAATGGTGACCAGGAGTACGAACAGCGTGCTCAACGCTACGTATACGCTCATTCTCGACAATTTAAACGAAGTGACTTCTTCATAGGTATCATCATTCATTATAACCAGGCGGTACTTATGATGTATTCTCCCCAGATCTCTCCCCTTTTTTTTGTTTCGCTTAGCCATACATTTACATGTAAGTTGTCAGTTGCTAGTTGTCAGTTGTGAGTGCCCAGAGGCGAAAAAGCCTTTGTTCGCTGCATTCACCGACAACTGACAACTAACAACCGGCAACTATTAAGATTTAATCCGGCTAAAATTAAACAATTATATTATAACTAGCAGGTGTAAAAGGAAATTCTCTCTTCCCTTATTCGTAAAATAAATAGTCCTATCTTTAAAATAATTTTTAACATAAACAGTTATAATAGTAGCCTATACACCCGGCATCCATGAATCGCTATCGGTCATTATTACTATATCTACTTCCCCGCGCTGTAAGTTTCTTGTTACTCAGTACTGGTCCATTAGCGGTGTCCGCCCAGAGCAAAGATTCGAGCAGAGTCCAGCAGCGAAGAATGCCTGTTAAAGCCCAGGCCGCCCCCAAGGTGCAGGACAGAAGACCGCCGTCTGAAAAGATGGCTGAAAAAAAGTTTACCTGGAACCGCCGCCTGATGCAGAACCTGGTTACCCGTTATAACTATTACTATAACGCTAAAATGAAGCTGGACAATGTTGTAAAGAACGTTGCCAGGCAAGGCCTGGACAATTACAACGACCTCCTGCCCTTCTACCCTTACAGCCTGCAGGATCTGGGCCTGAACAAGACCGACCTCGATTCTGTGATCATCAAGGCCTCTGTAGGCATCCAGATACATGACCCCCGCGGCAAATGGATAGACGACTGCTACCTGCTGATAGGCCGGGCCTACTTTTACAAAAGCGACTGGGAGAATGCGCAGAAGACCTTCCAGTTCATGAACATCGCTTTTGCTCCCAAGAAAAAAACGGACTATACCACCGTGGTAGGTTCCAATGAAAATGACCAGATCTCTATCGCCACCAAAGAGAAAAGAAAAGGCCTCTTTGGCAGGGTGAAACATAAAAAGGCACGTAACGACGCCTTCCTGTGGAGCGCCAGAACGCTGCTGGAAGAAAAAGAATATGACCAGGTGCAGGGCCTGCTGAACCTGCTGGCTACTGATCCTAACTTCCCCAAGCGCCTGGATGGCGACCTGGCCGAAGTGCGCGCCTACAGCCATTACAAGCAGGGCCGCTATGCAGAGACCATCGATCCGCTGCGCGAGGCGATCAAACAAAGCGATAACCGCGAGTCACGGGCCAGGATGTCGTTCATCCTGGGACAGCTGTACGCCCGCCTGCTGAAAGCCGATTCTGCCATGGCCATGTTCAGAAAAGTGATCCGTCAGAAGCCTGATCCCATGATGGATTTCCAGGCGCGGATCCAGATAGCCAAGCTGAACGTACAGGGCGGTAATGGTACCCTGGAACAGAGCCTGGCCGCCTTACGCAACATGCTGAAGAAAGAACGCTTTATCCCCTTCCGGGACGCGATCTATTATACCATGGCCACCCTGACGACGCCCTCCAACCCGGAGGCCGCCCTCGGGTATCTGCAGCAATCGCTGAAACAACCCAGCGACAACCCCGTACAGAAAGCGCTTTCCTTTAAAGCCGTAGCAGATATTTATTACAGCCAGCATAAATACCAGCTGGCCAGGAACTTTTATGACAGTACCGCTGCCGTTATGCCGCCCGAATTTGCCGATGCAGGCGTAGTGAACGTGCGCAAGGCCGTGCTGGGAGACGTAGCAGACCGGGTGAACGCCATACAAAGAGAAGACAGCCTGCAGCGGATAGCCGCCATGCCGGAGAGCTCCCGCCTGCCCTTCCTGGAGCAGATGGCCGCCAATATCCGCAAGGCTGCGGAAGAAGACAGGAAAAAAGCGGCAAAAGAGCTGGCCGGACAAGCCGATAACAGCGCTGATAACAATAACCCGCTGGTTACGAACAACCCTTTCGGCGCCAATGGCCCCCGTAATGGCGCCAATAACGACGAACAGGGCGATTGGTATTTTTATAATAACGCCAGCAAGGCGTCCGGCTATTCAGAGTTCAAACGGCGCTGGGGCAATCGCCAGTCTGCCGATAACTGGCGGCGGAGCCAGCAAAATACCGTGAACCTGGCCAATAATAACCAGCCGCTGACCGACCAGGTAAGCGATTCCCTGCAAACCGGCGCCAGTACTGCCAAAACAGTACCACCGGATAGCGTAACGGCGCAAAGCCTGAGTGCAGACCTGCCGCTTACACCAGAAAAGCTGGAGCATTCAAAAACGGTACAGATGGACGCCTGGTTTGACCTCGGCAAACTGTACCACGATAAACTGGATGATACCCAGCAGGCCATCGAAGCGTATGACACCCTGCTGCTCAAGTTCCCTGACCATCCCCGGAAGCCGGAAGTGTTGTATTCCCTCTACGTATGGCACAGCAGCCTGAAGGACCATACCGCACAGGCCAACCAGTATAAGAACATGGTGCTGACCCAATACGGCAACACCAATTTTGCCAACATCATTAAGTTTGGCGCGCTGCAGGATGTGGACGCAAACAAGAAAAAACAGATCTCCACTGCTTACGACTCCGCCTATACGGCTTTCCGCTCGGGTAATTACGAGCTGGCCCTGCAGCGTAAGCGCGAGGCAGATTCTACTTTCGGCTTCAATTACCTGGCGCCGAAGTTTGACCTGCTGGAGGCCATGATCATTGTAAAAACAGATACTACGGATGCGCTGACCGATTCCCTCTTCCTGGGTAAAAAGGCAGTAGAAGCAGTGATGAATAAATACCCCGGCGACGAAGGAATCCATACCCAGGCCCAGGCCCTGCTGGATGCCCTGAACCGGAAAAAGGACCTGGTAGCTTACCTGGCCCAGCTGCAACTGCAGAAAAGGGATTCCGGCGGCACCATGGTAGATGAGGATGTTTCTATCCGCTACCCCTGGCAAACGCCCAAACCGCAGCTGGACTCTGCCCGGCTGAAAACAGCCGTGCCAGGCGCAGCGCCAGCCATCGCCAACAATGTGACGGCTGCTCCGCCGCCTCCGATGACGGTAACGGCGCCTCCCCCGCCGCCTAAACCGGTAACACCGTATAAGCTGAGCGCCACTAATCCTCATTTTGTGGTACTGTCGTTCCAGAAAGTGTCGAAAGCCCTGCTGGATGAAGGCCTGGATAAATTTATCCGCTATAATGCCAGCAAGCACCCGAACGAAAAAATAGAGGTGGGCAGCTTTGTGCTGTCGCCCACGGAGATCATGCTGGTGTTCCGCCTGTTCCCGGATGAGAATAAGGCCCTGGACTATTTTGACGAGATACGGGTGGCGGCGCCTACAGATATCATTCCCCGCATCCCCCCAACAGAATATAATATGTTCGTTATATCCAGGGACAATTTCATTTTACTGAACAGCACCAAAGATCTGCAGGGATACCGGGAATTCTTTGACAAAAATTATATTACCCAATAATCAATTACGCCACCCCGGGGTTGGTACGAAATTAGCATTTAATAAGCGTAGAGAAAGCTGACTTTAGTTCAATTTATAATTCGTAAATGACTAATTCGTAATTAAACATTCCTAAGGCCCTGTTAAATAGGGGTCAAATCCTGGCAAATTTTCATAGTTTTGCCTGATTGTTGCACTTAATTTATTTTTAATATTATCTGATGAAACGATCCGTAAAAATACTGTGGATAGTGATTTTGGGTGGATTGGGGTTCTTTTTGCTACTACTGTTACTCATTAACTTCCGGATCATTGGCAACCTGCCTTCCATGGAGGAGCTGGAAAACCCGAGAGCAGCCCTTGCCTCTGAAGTGATCGCAGAAGACGGTACCATACTGGGAAAATATTACTCAGTAGACCGTTCCAGCTCTGATTATAACGAGATCTCTAAAAATGTGATCAATGCCCTGATCGCTACGGAAGACGTGCGGTTCTATGAGCACTCCGGCATTGATGCCCGGGGTACTATTGCCATCCCCTTTTACCTGATGGTGGGCAAGAAGCGCGGATCCAGCACCATTACCCAGCAGCTGGCCCTGAACCTGCAGGCAGACAACACCGGCAGCCTGCGCGCCACCAACCCGGTGAAGCGTGCTTTCCAGAAGCTGCAGGAGTGGCTGATCGCCATCAAACTGGAGCGCAATTTCACCAAGCAGGAAATCATCACGCTGTACCTGAATACAGTAGCCTTTGGCGATAACGTGTATGGTATTGAGAACGGGGCCCGCACCTTCTTCAGCAAGGATGCCGGTCATCTTTCTATAGAAGAAGCCGCCACCCTGGTGGGCATGCTGAAAGGTAATACCGTGTTCAACCCGCGCCGTAACCCGGCCGCCTCCCTGGCCCGCCGTAACACGGTGATAGAGCAGATGGAAGAGAACGGGTACATTACCGCTGCCGAGGCGGCTGCCGCCAAGAGCAAGCCCATTGTACTGCGCTATAATAAAATAGACCATAATAAAGGCCCGGCCCCTTACTTCCGCGAAGTATTGCGCGACGAGCTGAAAGACTGGTGTAAAGAACATAAAAAGGCGGACGGGACTGAATACAACCTGTACCGCGATGGTCTGAAGATCTATACTACGATCAATCCCCGGATGCAGCTGTATGCCGAGGAAGCCGTGTCTAAACATCTGAAAGACCTGCAGAAGGTATTTTCCGCCCAGAATAACATCAAGACAGGCAGCGCCTGGAAACCCTGGCAGAAATACCTGGACCGTTACGTAAAAGAATCTGACCGCTATAAGAGCATGAAGGAAGATGACGCTTCGGATGCAGAGATCGACAAGGCATTCAGAACGCCTACCAGGATGAAGGTATTTGCGTGGAGAAGCCTGATGGACGCCGAGCTGAATGAAATAGACACGGTAATGACGCCGCTGGACTCTATCAGGTACATGCGCGCCATCTTACAGGCCGGCTTTATGGCCATGGACCCTGAGAGCGGTGAAGTAAAAGCCTGGGTGGGTGGTCCGGATTTCCGTTATTTCAAGAACGACCACGTGGCCAAAACACGCAGGCAGGTAGGCTCTACCTTTAAACCCTTCCTGTATTGCTTTGCGATCATGAATGGTATGTCGCCCAATACTATGTTGCCCAATGAGCCGATCACCATTGGCGACTGGACCCTGACCCGTAACTCAGAGGGCAGTGTAGGCGGCAGCATTACGATGGCAGGCGCGCTGGCCCGCTCACTGAACCTGGTATCTGCTTACCTGATCAAACAGCTGGGCGCAAAAGCATTTGCCGATTTCGCCAAGAACAAGATCGGCTTCAGCAGTGATATTCCGCCATACCCGTCTATTGCGCTGGGTACGCCTGAAATATCCCTGTATGAAATGCTGCAGGCCTATACCATGTTCCCGGGCAGAGGTTTTATCTCCAAACCTATTTACATTACCCGTATAGAAGACCGTAACGGCAACATACTGCAAACATTTGCGCCTGAGAAACGGGAAGTGATCAGCGAAAGCGAAGCTTATACCATGGTGAAGATGATGGAAGGCGTGGTTGGCCCCGGCGGTACCGGTGCGCGTATGCGTTTCCGTTATAAGATAGAAGGTGAGCTGGCGGGTAAGACCGGCACCACCAATGATAACACCGATGGCTGGTTCCTGGGCTATACTCCCCAGCTGCTGGCGGGCGCCTGGGTAGGTTGCGAAAACAACTTCCTGCGCTTTAACACCACTGCCGCTGGTCAGGGCGCCAACACCGGCCTGCCGATATGGGCGTATTTCATGCAGAAAGTATATGCAGATAAAACATTGAAGATAGACGACAAGGCACAATTCCCAATTCCGGCCACCCTGCATAACGACATTTACCTGAATTACGATTCCAACGTACAACCGGGCGCTGAAGCGGAAGATGTAGGATCAGGCAGCGCCAGCGACTACATTGACGTAACACAGTATGGCGAAGAAGCTGCACCGGAACCTAAGAAAGAAGAGAACAAAGAGAAAGAGAATGAGCGGAAAGATCCGAAGCAAGAGCAGCCTGCACCGAAAGCTACTTATACGGCGCCGCCTAAAAGAGACAATTAAAAAGTAAAAGAAAAAATAAAAAAGAAAAAGGACGCGATTGATCTTCGCGTCCTTTTTTATTTCTTCCTTTTTACTTTTTACTTTTTCTTTCCGGGGCGTTGCTGCATTTCCTGCTGGCGTTTCTGCATGTCCTCCAGGCGCTCCTGCCATTTGGATTTTGACACCGGCTTCTTCTTGTTCTCCTGGATCTGTGCGTGGATCTTATCGTGGTTGATCACAAATGTTTGTAATACCCACTGTAAGCCGATGCTGATCAGGTTTGACAGGAAGTAGTAGAAGGTCAGGGCTGCTGCCGTACGGTTAAAGATGCCCAACAGCATGATCGGGAAGATGTAGGGCATATATTTCATTACCGGGTTGCTCTGATCGGCCATACCACGGTTGTAGAAGGCCAGCACCAGGCTGGTAGCCGTCATCAGCAGGGTGAAAAGGCTGATGTGATTACCATAGAACGGGATGGTGAAGGGCAGGTTCAGGATAGAATCGTAGGTAGACAGGTCTTTTGCCCACAGGAAGCTTTCCTGCCTCAGTTCGATAGAGGATGGGAAGAAGCTATACATCGCTACCAGGATGGGCAGCTGCAGCAAGGCGGGCAAACATCCACCCAGGGGGTTTACGCCTGCGCTCTTGAAAAGCTTCATCTGTTCCATACCGAAGGCCTGCTGATCATCGCCGTGTTTTTTCCGCAGCTCATCCAGCTCAGGCTTCAGCACTTTCATCTTGGCCTGGGACACATAGCTCTGGTAGGTGAAAGGCGCGATGATCAGACGGATAAATACTGTAAGCAGTATGATGATGATACCGTAGTTGCCAATGAAGCCGCTCAGGAAGTTGAATACGGGGATGATGATCCACTTGTTCACATACTTTACGAATGCAAAGATGCCCGAGCCGAGGGGAATGATATTTTCCAGCCCGATGTCAAAGGATTTCAGCGTTTTATAGTGGTTAGGACCATAGTAGATCTCTACCGGGAAGCTGAAATCATGTGTACGGGTATACGGAATTTCGAGGGTGGCAAAGCTTTGCCCTACGATATTACCGCTTTGCGGTACTTTGGTATTCACCTCTACGCCAGCGAAAGCTGCCTTCCGGGCGATGAGGGAAGTATTAAAGAACTGTTGTTTTACGCTCACCCATTGCTGCTGGCCTTCCAGCTTTTCGTGGCTGGTGCGCTGCAGGGTAAAGTAATCGTGTTTACCGTCTACATATTTATAATGTACCTGGTTGTTCAGCCGTTCGTTGTCCATATCCAGCTCCTGTTTGTGCAGTTCCCAGTTCCATTGCAGGGAGAGGGTTTTCTGCGAAGCAGGCAGCACATTTTCCAGTCCTACGCCGTGGATGGTATAGTCTACCGTATAATTGCCCGGCTTCAGGGTGTAGATCAGCTCCAGGTATTCTGCCGGTGTAACGGCTACGCGGTAAGTCAGTGTCTGGCTACCGTCTGCCTGTTTCTGTACGGGTGAAGCGGCAAAAAACAGGTCGGCTGTATTTAATGTATGATTATTTACCGGTAGCTGGAGGGAAAGACGGTTAAAGGAGCCTTTCATCAGTATCAGCGGATCACCCTCGGAGGTTTTGAAGTCTTTCAGCTGTACGGTTTCGGGCTGTCCGCCTTTATTGGTAAAGGTGATCTTCACCAGTTCGTTCTCCAGGGTGACATTCTGTTCGTTACCGGTGGCTGCATTGGCAAAAGCGCCATATTCGCCTGCCAGTTGAGCGGAATCGGGTGTAGCAACCGTTCCCGCGGTATCGGTAAGTATTTTCGGCTTGTTAAGGTTAGCTATGGAATCCTGCCGGGCTTTTTCTCTCAGGGATTTCACCTGCTGTTTCTGATTGAAGATAATATACCCCACCAGCAAAACGCCTAACAGGATAAAACCAATGACCGAATTTCTGTCCATGAAATGAATTAAAATTTAGGCAGCAAAGGTAGTGAAAAGAAATTAGCTATTAGCCTTTAGCTGTTAGCCTTTAGTTAATAAACCGGCGGCTAATCGGGCTAAAAGCTAATAGCTAAAGGCTAATAGCTCATATCTTATCAATCGTGATGCACGATCTTCTTTTCTTCGGCTTTTATCTTCCCGTTCTTGCTCTCTGCATACTGCTTGGCGGCAGCTATGAAGTGTACGAACAGGGGCGCAGGCCTTTCCACGGTGCTTTTCAGCTCAGGGTGGAACTGGCAGCCCACAAAGAACGGATGATCAGGCAGTTCTATCATTTCCACCAGGGTGCTTTCGGGGTTGCGGCCGGATAATACCAGGCCTGCGTTCGCGAAATCATTCTGGAACTGGCTGTTAAACTCGTAGCGGTGGCGGTGCCTTTCGCTGATGAGGGTGGAACCATATATTTCAGCGGCCCTGGAACCGGGTTGCAGCTCGCAGGTGTAAGCGCCCAGGCGCATGGTGCCGCCTTTGGCGGTGATTTTCTTCTGTTCTTCCATGAGACCGATCACCGGGTGAGCGGTTTCCGGGTTCATTTCGGTAGAATGGGCGTCGTTCCAGTTCATTACGTGGCGGGCGTATTCTACCACGGCCATCTGCATACCGAGGCAGATGCCAAAGAAAGGCAGGTTGTTCTCACGGGCAAACTGGATAGCGGTGATCTTACCTTCTGATACCACGGTGGCCGAAACCTGGAGCTACCAGGAGGCCGTCCAGGTTTTTCAGCTTTTCTGCCACATTCTCAGGAGTAATATGTTCAGAATGAAGGTTTTGTACTACCACCTTGCACTCGTTCACGGCGCCGGCGTGTATAAATGATTCCAGGATGGACTTGTAAGCATCCTGTAGTTCTACGTATTTACCGATCAGGCCGATGGTCACCTTTGACTTGGGATATTTCAGCTTATCGAGGAACTCGCGCCATTTGATCAGCTCTGGTTCCTTCTCGATTGGAAGGTTGAGCTTACGGAGGCAGATCACATCCAGTTTCTCGCGCATCATTTCCAGGGGCACTTCGTAGATGGTGCTTACGTCGTTCGCTTCAATAACGGCGTCTACCTGTACATTACAGAAGAGGGCGATCTTTTTCTTCAGGTCGCGGTACATGGGCTCTTCGGTACGGCAAACGATAATATCAGGGTGTACACCGTTTTCGCTCAGGAGCCTTACGGAGTGCTGTGTTGGTTTGGTTTTCAGCTCCTTGGCAGCGCGCAGGTAAGGTATCAGGGTGAGGTGCACCACCAGGCAGTCCTCTTCTCCCAGTTCCCATTGCAGCTGACGAACTGCCTCTATATAAGGAAGGGACTCGATATCGCCTACGGTTCCACCCAGCTCGGTGATCACAATATCATACTTACCATCTTTTCCCAGGAGCAAGATGCGGCGTTTGATCTCGTCGGTGATGTGGGGGATTACCTGAACGGTCTTGCCCAGGTAGGCTCCTTCCCTTTCCTTGTTGATAACTGTCTGATAGATACGGCCGGTGGTCACGTTGTTGGCCTGAGAGGTGGGCGTATTGAGGAAGCGCTCATAGTGACCAAGGTCCAGATCGGTTTCTGCGCCATCTTCGGTTACGTAACATTCCCCGTGCTCATAAGGGTTTAATGTTCCCGGATCCACGTTAATGTATGGATCAAATTTCTGAATAGTCACTCTTAAGCCACGCGCCTGCAATAGTTTAGCCAGCGAGGCGGCTATAATTCCTTTACCCAATGAGGAAGTAACACCTCCCGTAACGAAGATATATTTTGCCATAAAAACTAAGTTCTGAAACGATACATGACCTAAAAGGGAAGCGCCGGATGTTTGGTGTAACCTGTTCCTGTCATCATGTAGAATTACTTCCGAAGGTCAGGCAAAGTTAACACAAAATTTTTACGAACCTTCAAACCGGGTTTTATTCCCCTGATTAATTATCCAGATGATGTGAATTACCCCCTGGAATTTCGGTATCTTTGCGCCCGAAAAATAGTTGTCAGTTGTAAGTTATCAGTTGTCAGTGATTAATGCGATTTAATGACAAACGACTGACAACCAGCGACTGACAACTGAAAACTGACAACTTCATATGACACTGACGCCCAAACATGCACAAGACTCGGTAATCCGGATGACGGAGCTGGTACTGCCCAATGATACCAATACTTTTGGCAACTTAATGGGGGGCCGGCTGATGTACTGGATGGACATTGCCGCAGCGCTTGCGTGCATGAAACATTGCAGTGCGCCGGTGGTAACAGCCTCTGTAGATAATATTTCTTTTGAGACCCCGATCAAACTGGGCAATGTGGTGCATATTGAAGCCAGGGTGAGCCGTGCCTTTACCACCTCTATGGAGGTACATATGCGGGTGTGGGGGGAAGACCCGGTACAGCAGTACCGTTATAAATCGAACGAAGCCTTTATGACCTTTGTGGCCCTGGACCCGAATGGTAATTCACGCCCTGTACCGGCTATTATCCCGGACACGGAAGAAGAAAAAAAATTATATGACGGCGCCTTGAGAAGGAGGCAGTTACGCCTGATCCTGAGTGGTAAGATGAAACCCGAGGACGCCGGAGAGTTAAAAGCGCTGTTTTTTGAAACAGCCGGAAAATAACCCATGCACTTATTACTAAGCTTGAAAAGACCCGGATCTTACGCCTTTCCATCCCATTCTGCATAGAACTGGCGGAGGAATTGCTCCATGAACTGATGGCGTTCTTCTGCCATGGCCTTCCCGGTGGGGGTGTTCATGCGGTCTTTGAGCAGCAGCAGCTTTTCATAAAAGTGATTGATAGTAGGGCCCAGGCTATGCTTGTACTGCTCTTTGGTCATCTGCAGGTTGGGCTGGATGGTGGGGTCGTACAGGGGGCGGTTCTTGAAGCCGCCGTAGTTGAAAGTACGGGCAATGCCGATGGCGCCGAGCGCATCCAGGCGGTCAGCATCCTGGACAACAGCCAGTTCAGGCGAGAAAAATTCCTGCCGGTGGTTACCTCCTTTAAAGGAAATGTGCTGAATGATATTTACAACGTGCCGGGTTACAGGGTCCGGGGTATCCATGCTTTGCAGAAAACTACGCGCCTTTTCCGGGCCGATGCTTTCGTCCCCGTTATGAAACTTGGAGTCAGCAATATCATGTAACAGGGCTCCCAGTTCTACTACCAGCAGATCCACCTGTTCTTTTGCAGCGATGTGCTTGGCCAGCTGCCATACGCGGTGAATATGCCACCAATCGTGCCCACCTTCAGCGTGAATTAACTCCTGTTTGACATAGGTAACAGTCCTTTCGATATAATTTGCAGTTAACGTAGAGTCGTCCATAAGTCAGTACAAAGATACGATAAAACACCTTTACCGGCGCCCCTTTCAGGCCCGGTAGAAGGTAAACTATAGGGAAGCGGGAATCCTTGGTTGATAAAGGTAAGGGATGTGTAAGTGCATCCTTTTCTGTTAGTTGGCGCGGCATAAAGCGGAGGTAAATATCAAGGCAAGTTTCTTTCATGGCCTTAGCTGCCCGGATATTCAATGCTCCCCCGCCTATGACCGCTAGTTCTTTTTTATCTCTCTGAAAGTTAAGATCTTTAAAAAAGGTGGAGCAGAACCAGTAACCGTTTGCCTGGTTAACTTTTGTTTAGTGGTTCTGCTCCTCAGGTTGGTTTTGTGATCTTTCGGTATTCATTTGTGTTGTAACCCCCGGTTGCCCGGTTTTTCAATAAAGAAAATTGATAATTGGTTGGTTAGGCATTATTCATTTTAAACCTTGTTAGTTTATTATCTCCCTTCCCTCGTTTCTATGATAAATTTACAACACAAACTTAATATTTTAACGTATGAGGCTATATTTGTTTATATATTTTTATTTACAATATATTCGTAGCCAGTGATAAAAGACACACAAGTAGCTATACCTAAGCATTTTATGGTAAAAATGCCTTTAAATGAAAAACCCGGATTGCTCCGGATTTAAACACATTGAATTATTTATAATGTAATGTTTCGGATAAGAAAGGGTCAGTGTTTGTTCTTTTCCTGTACCAATACCTCCGTGATCTCGTTCAGTTGCTTCACTTTTTCGGAGAAATCGCCCTTCAGCTTATCGCGGATGATCTGTAGTTTATTCAGCACTTCGTCGAGGGTATCAGGAATAGCTTCCTGCAATACCTGTTTCAGGCGCTTGGCAATGGTGGGTGATTTACCATTGGTAGAAATGGCGATCTTCAGGTTTCCTTTCTGTACGATAGAGCCCAGGTAGAAATCGCAGAGCTCGGGGGTATCTGCCACATTGATCAGCACTTTGCTGCATTTGGCCTTTTCCCAGACGGACCTGTTGAGATCGGGGAGATTGGTGGCGGCGATGACCAGGTCTTTTCCCAGGAGGTCGCCACAGGAAAATTCCTTCTCTATGAGGGTAATTGTGTGATACTGAGCGGCCAGGGCTTCCAGCTCCGGTAAGAACCAGGTGGCCACTACCGTGATATTGGCGTCGGGGCAGTTCTGCAGCATGGCGTTCACTTTTTCGTGACCCACATTGCCGCCGCCTACTACCAATACGTGCAAACGGTTCAGTTTGAAGAATACGGGGAATAAATGATTTTCTTCCATTATACCGCTAATTTAAGCTCGTCGGCCAGCTTTGCCTGCATGGCCCTGAACGCCTCATGGAAGCGTACAACCTCTCCCACTACGATAATGGCAGGGTTCTTCAGCTCTTCCCTTTCAGCGATCTGCACCAGTTCTCCGGCGGTGCCGATGCCTACCTTTTGCGTGGGCAGGCTACCGTTCTGGATAATGGCAGCAGGTATGTTGCCCTTATCCCTGGCGGTGTAGATCCCGGCTATTTCAGCCAGCTTGCTCATTCCCATGAGGATCACTACCGTGGTGTTGGCCTGGATGGCAAACTCCAGGTCGCGGGACAGGGCGCCGGTTTGTGTATGGCCGGTTATTACCCAGAAGCCTTCGCTGACATTGCGTGCGGTAACCGGGATATTATTGATACCCGGTACCGCCACGGCGCTGGATATGCCCGGCACCACTTCGGTGGCTATCCCGAACTGTTGAGCAAAGGTAATCTCTTCCTGGCCGCGGCCAAAAACAAAAGAGTCTCCTCCCTTCAGCCTTACCACGCTGCCGTAGGTAAGGGCGTATTTCACGATCATGCGGTTGATCTCGTCCTGGCTATAGATATGCATGCCGCAGCGTTTGCCCACAAAGCGTTTCAGGCAGTCTGCGGGGGCGTGATCCAGCAGTTCGTTATTGGCAAGGGCATCGTACAATATGACCCTGGCCTGCTGGATCGCTTTCAGGCCCTTCACTGTGATCAGGTCCGGGTCTCCGGGGCCTGCACCAACCAGGGTTAATTTCGGGACTATGTTCTGCATAATTCAATTTTTAAAGTGACGATCACCCATTTACCTGTGCTGCGGCAGCTATTGACTGCCTGTATTCCTGTGCCTGTTTATAAAACTCTTCTGCCTGCTGGTAATATTGTTTAGCGAAGCTTTCTGTAGGCTCATGCTCGTTGATCTGCAGTACCAGGGGTTTAAAACCGCCTGCTACTACCAGTTTCCCGGTGGCTACAAAATGCTTGTCGAAATCATTAATAATGCCATGCTGGGTATTGCAGCTGATGCCTTCGCTGAGCAGCAGCGCTTTGGCGCCCTGTACAAAGGAAGAGTATACATGATAGATACCATCTGCGTATTGGTTATTAGCGAGTGCTTCCAGCGCCCAGGCCAGTTTTTCCTCTGCTTCAAAGAGCAGGGTGGCTATCAGGTCTATCACCACGCCAGCGCATTCGCCTACGCCGATGGCAGTCGCATAATTTTCTTCCTTGCCCCAGTCTATGAAATCCTCATCGCGCAGGGTGGCGAGATCTGTCAGCGGTTTCAGGAGGTCGTAGAAATAACGCTCGCCCTGACGGTCATAATAATCGTTGAACAGTTCGTTCTCCTGTCCGTTGGCTTCGTAATCGTGCAGCAGGGCGCGCAGTACATCGGGACCACGTTTGCTGGGCACTTTGATCACTTTGTCGGCTACACGGCCTACGCCGTTACCTACGATACCCCCACCCAGCAGTACCTGCAGGGCAGGCAATGTTTTGCCAGCGCTCTTCATGGAGCTGCCATGGAAGCCGATGGAGGCGATACCATGCTGACCGCACGAGTTCATACAGCCGCTGATCTTTATCTTAATGTCTTTATTATATACCAGGTCGGGGAACTCGTCTGCGATCACTTCTTCCAGTCTGGCTGCGATACCGGTGCTGCTGCTGATGCCCAGGTTACAGGTATCTGTACCAGGGCAGGCCGTAATATCGGCGATGCTGTCAAAACCAGGTTCTGCGAAGCCTGCCGTTTCCAACACGCTGTATACATAGGGCAGGTGCGCCGGCTGAATATATTTCAGCAGCAGGCCCTGGTTAGCGGTTACGCGTACATCGTTGGCTATTACCGGTTTCAGCGCTGCGATCAGCTGACGGGAGATCACGCTGCTGATATCGCCCAGGGGCACACGTATGTAAGCTGCATAGTATTCCTGCTGTTTCTGACGGAATACGTTGGTGGTTTTCCAGGCTTCATACTTTTTCGCATCCCTGATGGTAAAAGCAGGCAGCGTGGGATTTGCATCGGGCAGCTCCGTTGGCTGAACGGTGGTATCTACTACGAAGGTCTTTGACTTCAGTGCTTTGTGCTCTTCTTTCACCAGTCTTTCAAACTCTTCGAAGCCTATCTTCTGGATCAGGAATTTCAGGCGCGCTTTATGACGGCTGGCTCTTTCGCCGTAGCGGTCAAATACGCGGAGCACGTTCTCTATATAAGGAATCAGCTGGTCTTCTTCCAGGAACTCAAAAGCGGTGTGGGCCAGGTAAGGCTGCGCACCGAGGCCGCCGCCTACCATCACCTTAAAGCCTCTTACCTCTTTACCATCCACCTGGCGAACTTTAGGAATTACGCCAACATCGTGCATGAATGCCCATGCGGTGTCTTTATCACTGGAAGAGAAAGCGATCTTGAATTTGCGGCCCATATCCTGGCAGATAGGGTTACGCAGGAAATAGCGGAAAGCAGCATCAGCATAAGGAACTACATCAAATGGCTCATCCGGATCGATGCCAGCCTTATCAGAAGCAGTGATATTGCGCACGGTATTACCGCAGGCTTCCCGAATGGTGATATCATCCATATCCAGCTTGGTCCACATTTCAGGCGTTCTTTCCAGGCTCACGTAGTGGATCTGGATATCCTGGCGGGTGGTGAGGTGCAGGTTGCCGGTAGCATATTCGTCAGACACTTCGGTGATGCGATGCCATTGCTGCAGGGTCATCTTACCGTAGGGCAGCTTAATGCGGACCATCTGTACGCCGGGTTGACGCTGTCCGTAGATACCCCTGGCCAGGCGCAGGCTACGGAACTTTTCATCAGGGATCTGGCCCTCACGGAACAAACGGATCTTTTTTTCCAGTTCGATGATATCTCTTTCTACAACGGGATTTTCCAGTTCTGTTCTGAAGCTTTGCATGCTAATTTATTTACGTGGTGGTAAATTTTGTTAAAAATTAAAAGCCCTCCTGCAATGGAGGGCTTGTATATATAATTGAAATTCAATTACGTTGGTCGTACGTGATATACAGCTCGCCTCCTTACCATCCTATATTCCTATAGTATTAGTGGACTATTACAAAGATAGAGTGTGGAGGTAGGATTTCAAAACTTTTTTGGGGTAAAAAGAGGGTATGATAGATAACTATTAATTATGAGTGATAACTGGTGGTTATGGGGAGGGGCGGAGTCCGTAAGGCGTTAGTCGTAAGTCGTTAGTCGTTAGTCGTAAGTCGTAAGTCGTTAGTGGTTAGTCGTCAGCACATCAGTTCGCTTCAATTACTAACGACTAATGACTTACGACTGACAACTTACGACTGACAACTGTCGACTTACGACTTACGACTAATTATGCTATTTGCTTCAGCTCCAGCTTAGCCATTTCCCAACCGATGATGGCTTTTTTGCGGATGGCGCCCCAATGGTACTCACCGGGGATGCCTTCCTGGCGGATCACGCGGTGGCAGGGTATCAGCCAGGCAACGGGGTTGTGGCCGATGGCGGTGCCCACGGCACGGGAAGCGTTGGGATGGCCGATGCTGCGGGCGATCTGGCGGTAGGTAGAAACGGCTCCGGGCGGGATCTGCAGGAGGGCCTGCCATACTTTTACCTGGAAATTAGTGCCTTGTACCAGGAGGTGCAGTTTGCCAGCGGGTAAATTGCCTTCCGGGAAGATCTGCTGGATATAAGGCGCGGTGGCCTCCTGTCCGGGTACGATGGTGGCAAAGGCCCAGCGCTGCTTAAAGTCTTCCAGGGCGGCTTGCTCCTGGCCTTCTTCCACAAAGCTCAGACCGCAGACACCGCGGGAAGTTACTGCGATGAAGCATTTGCCGAAAGGTGTATCATGGTAGCCGTACTGGATGGTCAATCCGGCGCCAGCGTTGCGGAACTCATTGGGTGTGACCGCCTCTATGTTCACAAAAAGATCGTATACACGGGACTGGCTGGAGAGACCAGCCATTTCTGCGGCTTCTATCAGGTTAGAGCTTTCTGCCAGCCTGCCTTTCAGGTAGGAAGTGGTCAGGTATTGCAGGAATTTCTTCGGGCTTACACCTGCCCAGGCCGTAAACAGGCGCTGGAAATGGAAAGGGCTCAGGTGCACTTGCGCCGCCACTTCATCCAGGTCTGGCTGTTCCAAGAAATGCTCAGACAGGTATTCGATAGCCTTGGCTATCCGTTCGTAGTTCAGTTTTTCCTGTGTTTCCATTGTATTGCCATTGTAATATCGCAAAAGTAGGCCAGATTGGAAGGGGGATCAACCTGCTTCTTGCGAAAAGTCGTAAGTCGTTAGTCATTAGTCGCAAGTCGTTAGGATCAACGGGGAGACCAGACATTACTTACGACTAACGACTGACGACTTTTTAGCGTAACTTTGCGGCGCAAACAGACAAAACTTATGATGAACACGGTGATTTTTGATATGGATGGCTTATTGATTGATTCCGAACCTCTTTGGGGAATAGCCATGCGGGAAGTATTTGCTACGGTTGGCGTGGAGCTCAGTTCAGAGCTCAGCTCACTCACCACGGGCCTGCGCACAGTAGAAGTAGTGGATTACTGGCATAACTATTTCAAATGGACGGGAAAAAGCAAAGAGCAGGTGGCCACAGAGATCATTGATGCTGTTACTGCGAAGATACTGGCCCAGGGTACTGCGATGGACGGTTTGCATTATATACTGGAATACTTCCGTGGCAAAGACTGGAAGATTGGACTTGCCTCCTCCTCTCCTATGCGTTTGATCAAGTCTGCGCTGGATCATTTAGATATCACACCTTATTTTCACGCTGTTTCTTCCGCTGAATTTGAATCACACGGGAAACCTCACCCGGCCGTTTACCTGGCCTGCGCCAAAGCGCTGAACAGCGATCCGCTGCATTGCCTGGCCTTTGAAGATTCTGTTACCGGTATGATCGCCGCCAAGGCTGCCCGCATGAAAGTGGTAGTAGTACCGGAAGCGCATAAACGTGGTGATAAACGTTACGCGCTTGCCGATATCAAACTTGATTCGCTGAGGGAGTTCAATGACGAGCAGCTGAAACTGCTGATATAAACGCTAACATACCTTTACCACGGGCATGCCCAGTAAGGCTCCCAGCTTTTCTATCTTTCCGGCGATATGCCCTACGCCTATTGCACAGTGATGGGCAGGACCTTCCTTGCACCAGTTGTTCACGAAAGATTTTATATCGAGTGGGAAGCGGTACCTGCTGTTGGTATTGCCGATCTGCAGGATAGGACCTTCTACTGAAGCGCCTTCTGCAACCAGGAGCTTCAGGCGGCCATCACCTGTTTCTACTACCGATAACAAAGTAACCGGTCCGTATTTCACTTTCATTTCTACAGATAAACCTTTGCCTGGTTTACCATGATAAATGCCCAGGGGCTTCAATAATGTTTTCCCTTCTGCAATGGCAATATGGCCGGGGCCATCGTGGCCCATCAAGACGATATCATCATTAAAATCCAGTCCATAGAATTCTGTGAAAGAGCCACCTGCACCAAAGAGATCCATGATCTTCATGGCCTGGGCGTTCTTCACTTCATACTCGCCGGCTACCGGCACATGGCGCGCTGTTAACATGGAATTGCCGGTGATCACGGAAGAGATGAGATCTTCATACTCGCCGCCTGGCGTTCCTTCGTAATAATAACACAGTGATCCCAGGCGATGGTGAGCCACCAGCTTGTCCAGCGCTACGGCGGTTAACGCCGCCCGGTCTATTTCTTCCGGCGGGCATTCAGCCAATACTTCAAAAGACGCGAAAATATCCTGCTTTTTTTGGGCTGCCTCTTCCGGGCTTACCTGTTTCCTGAATGCTGCCAGCTCGCACATTTCCAGGTGTTGTATATGGCCGCCGAAGGTAGCCGCCTGCAATGTGAGATCTGAATAAATATCCAGCATACCGTTGTAGTAGTGCCCCAGCACACCGAGGCGGTTCTGCCGCATGCCTTCTGCCACGGCAGCTGCAGATACCCATTCGTTGATCTCATTCCAGGCCTCCATATCATCGAGTGTACCGGTAACCTGGTAGAATTGTATACCGCTGCGGTTAAACACATTCGCTATTTCAGGCACTGCACAGGCCTGGCAGTTCGCCAGCCATTCGCCGGTCATGAGGCCACGATCTCCCAGGCTGTTGAACCAGTTATAATCGATGGCTTTTACAGGTTGCAGATTGAGGATCACCACGGGTACTTTTGCTTTCTGCACCACCGGCAGCACGGTGGCCGACAAAGCATAGGTAGACACGTACAGGAAGATGAGCGATACATCTTCCCGCTTAAATGTATCGGCGGCGGCACGGGCTCTGTCTACCGTATCCACCAGGCCAAGGTTCAGCACCCGGATGCCCGGTTGCTCCAGTTGCTTAGCAATTGTTTGTTGATACCCTTCCAGCCGTTCTTTCAAGCCTTTGAATTGATGCCAGTATGTTTCCAGCCCAATTCCGAATAAACCGATTTGCATGTACTTACTTGTTATAATTCATAATACTGAAGTCGGACATGAGCCCATAATCATAGCAATCATAGGCGCTGCCTGCGGGATAGCTTTTCACGTTCCGCCAATGCCAGGGAGATACCAACCCGGGGACAGGCGAATTGTGATGCGGTCCCAGCGTGTTCTTCAGGCTGCCTGTTACTACTACTTCTACGGTATTGTCGCCAGGCTTTACCTGCTCAGAAATATCTAATGTATAGGGTGGAACGTCAATAATGCCTGCGTTCTTTCCATTTACTTTTACAGCGGCCACGGTACCTTTCCAGCTATCCAACTTAACACAGTAACCCTTATTATTGTTGCCGCTGAATGTTTTACGGTAAGCTATCTCATGCCCGTATAATGGCAAGCCCTGCTCCTTCCAGCTGCCCAGTTGCAGGGGCACCGGAGCTTGCAGGCTCCAGCCTTTGGCTTCGGAGCGCAGGCTGAAGTCGCCTAAGATGTATACCGGTTCTATTTCTGCAAAGATGCTCATCGGGGCTGCTGTGATCTCGATGGTGTTTTGGCCTGGTTTAACAGCGGTAGCAATGTCGTAAACGGCGAATGTTTTATCGAGCCACCACTGGCCTTGTTTGGGCGTAAGCGGCTGTCCGTTCAATTTCACTTTCCAGGTATCGGGCCGCTCTACTACTGCCTGCAGCTGTTGCGGGCTTACATGTTGTCCAAGTGTGAAATAATAACGTGCGGTTATACGACTGTTTGCGTTGAAGGTATCGCGGTCTATGATGTTACGTTTATACTGCACGGAAGTGTTCCAGGGATTGCCGTTGGTGAAGCCGAAATATTTAAAGGCTTTGTCTGCTGCATTGTACACATGTTCATCATGATACACCTCCTTACCTAACTGCACATCGCAGAAATCAATGGTGAGCACATTGGGTTCCAGGCGTTGCAAAGTGGTGGTAGAAGCGCTCACCGGCGTAGCGGCAGGCATTGGTTTATACAGATTACCTGTATGTACGCTGCGATCTGATACGAAGAACAGCATACTGCCTGCGGGAGGAAGATCATAATGCAGGGAGAGCGTATCGCCATTGGCGGCTGCGGGGTAATCCCGCACCTTGCCAGTGGAGAGATCCATGAGGAGCGCTTCTTTCCCTTTCAGCTTCACTGCTCCTGTGGCCTGCTCCGTCATACTGGCATTGCTGAGGAACAGGAGCTGGCCGTCAGCTAATACTCGGCGATGATGATATAGTTTAGCTTTGGCGGTATCCAGCTGTGAGAAAGATACAGCAGGCGGGGGCAGTGCAGGAATCGCCTGTTCTATGTTGACTGCCTGCAACTTTGCGCGCTGCAACCAGCTGGTCAATGCGGGGCTGGCGGCTCCGTCAACGAACTGCGGCGTTTCGAGCATCAGTACTTTACCACCGCTATCGGTATAGCTTTGCAGCAAAGCAAAGGTGACGCTGTCGAGATTTTCCATACCGGGCGGTATGATAACGGTAGCGTATGTACGCTGACCGATGATAAACTTAGCATTAGCAGTTTTGCCATGGTCTTTTATAATGTTTTCAGAACCGAGGTCGTACTCCACCTGGAGTCTTTCCAATTGTGTAACGAAGCTTTGGAACTGTTCTGCAATGTTTTGAAAGCGCGGGTTATTACCTGTGGGACTTACATACATCCAGGCGCTGGTGGTAGGCTCCAGGATGAGGATGTTGTTCTGCTGCTGTCCCCTGGAAAGGGCGAGCGACAAACGCGCGAAGTAACGGTTCAAAGGCCCGTAATGCGGCCACCATGGGTTGTGGTAAGAGAAAGATTGCGGATAGTCATATTTGCGTGCTCCTGCGATGGTCATGTCGGCCAGGTGCTGGTTCATGGTGTTCACACCCAGCACAAAGGACCAATCGCCCAGGCGTTTCATATCCATGAAGGTCAGCTCCCATCCGCCACCGCCGTAGATCTCGCAGAGCGTTCTTTTCTTACCCAGCTGGTTGGCTACACTGGCCAGCTCCTTTACCGCCCTGATGTTGCCGAACTGCGCGTTGGGGCTCTTTTCGTCGAACTGGTTAAAGAGCAGGTCAATGCCAGGGCGTTGGTGCCAGGCGTACATGGCCATATTATCGCCGCCGTGATTGGGGTTGGGCCAGGCATGTTCCCAATAATGACCTGTCCACTCCAGGCCTTTTTCTTCGGTATAATGGTTCCAGGGTTTAGACCATCCGTCAATGAACAGCTGGAGGAGGGTCTGGTAGTAATCATGCCGGATCTTTTTCCAATTGCCGCTTTCTTCAAATAAGGAAGGCAGCACTGTTTTGAGATCATAGCTATGGTCTTGCTGAAAACGGTCAAACAGCGCAGGGGTCCAGCGTACATTGCCTGGGCCTTGCGTTTCGATATTGGGCTCATCGGAGAACACGCCTTTGAGTGTTTTACCGAACTCGTTGCCTACTGCTTTTTCGTAGCCTTTCATGGTTACTTCGATGAACTTTTCTGTAACGCCTTTCACCATGAGGTCTACATAGGAGTAGCCGCCGTACCAGTCGGAGCGGCCATAATTTTCCTTGCTGAAAAGATAGTAATTGCCTGTTTTGTTTTTCTCTTCGCCGGTGCGGGCAGTGATGTCCTCAAACCCATTGCCGGTAGCTTTAAGGACGCAGTAGAACTGTGCAGCGGTATCAGGCAGGCTGTTTACTTTGGTAAGGTGCAGCATCTGTCCCTGGTTCCAGGATGACGGCATTTGTTCAGGCACATGGCCGCCTGCAAAACCGCTGGGATAGGAGTTCTCATCGTAGATCCATATCTGCAGTCCCAGCTGTTTGGCCTTTTGCAGGGCATACTGCCAGTTATCGAACCATTCATTGCCCAGGTATTCTGTTACCAATCCAGGCCGGGGATGTACGAAGACGCCGCCGAAACCTTTGTCCTTGAATTGCACAAGCATGGAATCAATGATGTTGTGCGTGACGGCGGTATTCCATACCCATAGCGGCGCGCTGCCATATTCAGCGTCTGGCTGTGCAAACTGTTGCTGCAGATAGGCCAGATCGTCTTTTTCTGATGTGCTGTTATCCTGCTTACATGCTGATATGCTGATGAGCGCCAACAGCAGGATGATAAACTGAATGTATATGAAATGCCTGGCGGACCTGAATTTTCTCATAACGGGAATTAATTTTTTAAACTATAGCTGTGTAGTAAAATGATGCTCGCCGGAGCCTACATTCATCACCTTGTTGCTGCCTGGCAGCACTACCCTGGCGCTTGTGTTGGCTGGCAGACTGAGATCGAGCGTGAACTGTTTACCGTTCTTACGCCAGTGTACCTGCACCTTGCCATGGAGGGTCTCAAAGCCAGCCTTCACCCAATCCATGCCCTCTACTGGCTGCGGCGCAATTTCGAGTGTAGAAAAGCCGATATCGCCAGCAGCCTGGCGGATACCTGCAAGGCCATTGTACAACCATTCCATCAGATGCCCGAGCATCATGTGGTTGTTGGATACGAAACGCAGGGCGGGCCAGGATTCTGTGAGCGCCGTGGCGCCGTGTTTCAGCTGGAAAGCATAACCTGGCACATCGTCGCGGTTGTTCATATCGTATAACAGCTGCGACTGTCCGCCATTGCTCAATACATTTACGAGATAATGATAGCCAATGTCACCGGCGGTGAGTTTATAGTTACCGCTGCGGATGGAGTCTGCGAGGTTACTGATCACCTTTGCACGGTATTTCTTGTCTACCAAACCGGTGTACACGGGCATGGCGTATGCTGTCTGGCTGCCGGTGGAATATAAGCCGGTGGCCGGGTTGAAGAATTTGTTATTAAAAGCCTGTTTGATGCTGTCGGCCAGCAGGGTATAGCGGCGTTCGTCGCCAGCCTTACCCAATACATGCGCTATTTTCGACATCACATCGGCGTCCTGAAAATATATAGCCGTAGCTGTTAGTGACAGCGGTGTAAGCTGTGCATAGCCGGGGCGGCCAGGGCCCATGTCGAACCAATCGCCCAGCCCATAATCCAGTATATGATCCGTTGAGCGCTGGCGAAGATAGACCAGGTAGCGCTGCATCATATCGTAGGCCCTGGTCAATACCTGTTTGTCGCCATACCACGTGTACAGGAACCAGGGGATCTGTATGCTGGCGCTGCCCCATTCAGGTGAATCACGGAAGCCGCCGTCGAACACCACGTATTCCGGGGCGATATCCGGCACCAGGCCATCAGGTGTTTGTGCAGCGATCATGTCGTCTACTGTTTTATTGTAGAGGTGCAGGATATCATAGTTGTATCCTACACAGGCACGGAGCAGGTAAGTTTGCTCCAGCCAGCCGAGCTTTTCACGGTGCGGGCAATCGGTAGATACGCTCGCCATATTACTGCGGATGGCCCAATCGATCAGTGTATGGATCCTGTTGAACAGGGTATCTGAACATTCGAAATAACCCACGGCAGGCGCGCTGTTACGGGTATGCAGGAAGGTAATGTCCTGCAGTTGTGCGGAGTCTCCTGGTTTGTAAGCATTCGTGGGCACTGCACCTTCTACCATCGCGTAGCGGAGACCATAGTAAGTAAAGCGGGGCGTCCATTCTTCCACGCCATCACCTTTAAGGGTATACGAAAGATAATAAGGCGAGCCACTTGCTTTCTGGTAAGGCTCTCCGTTATCGCCGAGCAATTCGGCGGGCGTGATGCGCACAGTGGCGCCTTTGGTACCTTTTACTTTCAGGCGAATGATGCCGGAAGCATTCTGCCCGAAGTCGACCACGTATTTACCCGTTTTGGAAGTGGCGGCTGTTTTAACAGCGAAGGAGTCCATCACCTGCAGCGGATAGGCCAGTTGTGCGCGCATTTCGCCACCGGGGCTTTTTACCGTCTGAGCCGGGCGCCAGGCTGCATCATTGAAGCCTGCGCTGCACCATCCGGGTTGTTCGAGATTCGCATCATAGTCTTCTCCGCCATAGATGCTGGTGAACACTACGGGTGAGGGAGCTGCTTTCCAGGAATTATCTGTAACGATCTCAGTAGAAGATCCATCTGCATAACGGATCAGCAGCTTGAGGCGCAGCATCGGGTAGCCTTGTGCGATCACCAGTTTACGATAGCGTTCCCGGTTGATGTTGAGGAAGCCATTACCAACGATGGCGCCGATAACATTTTCCTGCTGCCGCAGCTGGTTGGTTACATCAAACGTATTATAGAGACAGGTTTTGGAGTAGGTGGTCCAGCCCGGGGCCAGGAAATCGTTGCCTACGCGGCTGCCGTTCAGGTACAGTTCATATTGTCCGAGGCCGCTGACAAACACCAGGGCCTGCTGCACTTTTTTCTGCACAGCGAAGGACTTGCGCAGATAGGGCGCCACTGAACGCTTTACCGCTTTATTACCTAATTCTTTACCGTTGCCATGCACGCCGGGGTATACTTTCATACTATCCGGCAGGGATTCATAACCGATCCATTGAGCGGATGACCATTCCTGCTGATGCAGGATACCGGTGGTGAAACGATCGCTTACTGCAGGCACGTGGCCTTTGTTGCTTTCCACTTCTACTTTCCAGTAAACCGTACCAGCGCTCTTCAGGGGCTTTCCCATATAGGGAATGAAGGCGCTTTGGGCACCGGTGATCTTGCCGGAGTTCCACAGATCTGGTTGAGTGTTCAGCAGTTGCGGGGAGCTGGCCACCAGGATGCGGTAGCTGGTCTGTACCACGTCTTTGGCGGAGGAAGCCAGCTTCCAGCTAAAAACCGGCTGCGCTACATCTATACCTATGGGCGATTGTTTCGCTTCGCAGCGCAGGTCTTCCAGGGTGACAGACTGGGCGGCTGCCCTTTGCAAACATAACGATAGTAAAAGGGTACATAAGTGGAAATAGTGTTTCAGTGTCATGCTGTTGTTGCTTAAAATATGTTGATGTCAATCGTCCTGTTTAATAACCATCGTTCTGCACCAACTGTTTGTTTAACTGCAGCTCCGAATACGGGATCGGGTATACCAGGCGTTGCTGTGTTACCTGGTAGGAATTGGCTGGCAGATAATTGTAGATCTGTTTCAGCCTGTTCCCGTGCGCCGTCATCACGGAGATCGCTTTACCGGTGCGTAAGAGGTCGTTCCAGCGATGGTTCTCAAAGGCAAGCTCTATGCGCCTTTCATGCAGGATGATTTCTCGCAGCGCTGCCTGGTCGCCGGTGGTGATGGCATTCAATCCTGCCCTGGCCCTTACCTGGTTGAGGTAAGGCAGTGCGGCCTGCCCTTTTCCCTGTTCATTCAGGCTTTCCGCCAGCAGCAGCAATACGTCTGCATAGCGGTACAGCGGCCAGTTATCATCTGTATTGGCTTCCCGGGTATGCGCATGCAGATATTTACGGATGAATAGCCTGGATGCTTTGCCAGCAGGGGTTTGGTAATTTACAATACTTTTCACCCCTTCTGCCCTGAACTCGCCATCCCCGTCTATTACCCCTTCTGCTACGGCGATGGAGGCGTCCTTGCGCTTATCTCCCGCTTCGTATGCGTCCAGGAGATCCTGTGTAGGTACGTTCCAGCCACCGGTGAGCAGGGTATTGGCCGTTACGCCGGTAATGGGTTTGGCGTCTGTTGTTTTAGGCATGAACCAGTAAATGAACTGGCTTTGCTGGTCCTGGTCGCCCATCTGGAACTGTACTTCCAGTACAGACTCTGTGCTGTTCTTATTCTGCAGCGCGAATACATCGGCGTAGCTGGGCAGCAGCGCATAGCCCATTTGTGTCACTTCGCGGAGCAGGGGCTCTGCTGCTGCGAACTTCTTTTGCGTCATGTATACTTCTGCAAGCAGCGTTTTGGCGGCGCCCAGCGTAGCCCTGCCTGATTGCGGGAACTGTGCTGGCGGCGGCAGTTTGCCGATCGCTTCCTGCAGGTCTGCAATGATCGCATTATACGTTTCCTCTACCGTGGAACGGGGCAGGAAAGCGTCTTCCTGCCGGGTCACTTCTTCGAGATATAATGGCACGCCGCCATAGTACCTCACGAGGTTAAAGTAATAATAAGCACGCAGAAATCTAACCTCCCCTGTCATAGTCTTCTTTGCGCCCTCATCGATATCCGCCCCTTCCAGCCGGGTGATAATGGTATTGCAGCGCGCTATACCGGTGTAAGCGTCGAAGTAGAACTGGCTGGTCCATTGGTTTTGCGCATCATCGAGGAAGTTGGCGATATTTTCGCGGCGGATGATGTGAATGCCACGATCCTTTGCATAAAAATCATAGTGGGTATTATCAGAGCGCATCTCTCCCATCAGGTAGCCGCTCTGGGCTACCAGGCCCCGCAGGCCTGCATAAGCGCCCGTGAGGGCTTGCTGGAACTGGGCTTCTGTTTTGTAAAAGTTGTTCGCGTTGGGCTTGTCTTCCGGAGACAGTTCCAGGAAATCTTTCTGGCAGGACATCCATCCCAGCGCCAGGATCAGGATATAGCAGATATGTTTGTTCATGATGGTCGCGGTTAAGTGGTTCAGAAATTAACATTGAGGCCGGCTGACCAGGTTCTTGGTACGGGGTAAGCCGTATTATCGACGCCCTGGCGAAGGCCATCCAGGCCGTTGGCGCTTACTTCAGGGTTCATGCCCGGGTATTTGGTCAATACCAGTGCCTGCTGCACGCTGGCATACAGGCGAACGCTTTTGAGGTATTGCAGATTACGGACCGGAAGGGTATATCCCAATGTGATATTCTTGATGGTAGCGAAGGTGCCGCTGAAGATCCAGCTGTCATTCGTAAAGCGGTACAGTGCAGTGGTGCCGTCTTTGGTGCGCGGTACGAGGCCATTCCCGGGATCTTCTTCAGAACGCCATTGATGTCCCATCGCCTTCCGCACATTGAACACGGCATCCAGGTTTTGCGTCATTTCATAAGACACGTCCATGATCTTACCGCCTACGGCGCCGGAAACAACGATGTTGAAATCAAAGTTCTTATAGCTAAGATCGTTGCTGAGACCGAAGAGGAATTTAGGTGTAGGATCGCCAATAAAGGTACGGTCGTTGATGTCGATCACGCCATCGCCGTTGGTATCTTTCATACGCACGGTACCTACGTCGGAGCTGGCATGTTTAGGCTGGCTCTCAAACTCGCGGCGGTTCATATATACGCCGTCGAACACGTAGCCGTAGAACTGGCCCATGGGCCTGCCTACAGCCGTACGCCAGTAGTCGCCCTGTTCTGCATAACCGCCGATAGGCGTGTTGTTGGTTCCGAGCTGCATCACACTGTTACGGTTAAACGTAATGTTGAAATTCGTATTCCATTTCAGTTCACCAGTGAGGTTCCTGGAGCTGATGCCGATCTCATGACCCCAGAATTTAAACTTGCCGACGTTGTACTGTATGGATGAAAAGCCGGATGCGCGTGGCAGCTCTATGGGGTATAACATACCGTCGGTTATCTTATGATAATAGTCGTATGTGAAAAAGATACGGTCGTCAAACAAGCCAATGTCAAGCCCACCATCAAACTGTTTGGTGGTTTCCCAGCTCAGGTCTGGGTTACCCAGGCTGGTGATGGACTTACCGGGAGACAGTGTATTGCCAAAGACGTAATTGGTAACATCCATACCGGAGATGGAAGTATAGTTACCGATGTTATTATTACCTGTTAAGCCGTAGCTGGCGCGCAGCTTCAAAAAGCTCACGGCAGGAAGCGATTTTAGTATAGGCTCTTCCGTGAGCACCCAGCCTGCGGATACAGAGGGGAACCATCCCCATTTGCGGTCCTTGCCAAAGCGCGAAGATCCATCACGACGCACGGCGGCAGACAGCAGGTATTTATCCTTAAAGGCGTAGTTCAGGCGGCCTATCATCGACACCAGTGACCATGACAAGGTATTGCTGGAGGCGTCTGTTTTGGTAGCGGCGTTGCTCAGCCAGGGAATGTCATCGTCCGGAAAATCGGTACCGTTAATAAAGCTGGACTCTTCCCTGTATTGCTGGGCTGTATAACCAGCCAGGGCTTCTATCGAGTGCGATCCTATCACGGTATGATAGGTGAACATGTTTTCGTTTAGCCAGGAGTCATAGTTCAGCGTACCATAGGTACCGGTTGCCTTTTGCGGCGGCGCAACAAACACGCGGCCAACGGAGGTGGAAGGCACAAAGTTGTTATGCGTTTCACTGGCCAGGTCTACATCTACATGGGTCCTGAATTTCAGGCCACGCAGCAGTTCCAGTTCTGCATACATATTGCCCAGCAGGCGGTTGGTCTTGAAATCATCCAGCTTCTCCTGCAATACACGGTACCAGTTCGGGTTAGGGAACATGCCTATAGAGGTAGCGGTGAGCGGCAGGGAGCCATCGGGATTTACCGCTGGTTTCAGGGGTGTAGACATCACTGCTGCCTGGATGATCTGCCAATAGCCATCGGTGTTCACGCGGGTGTTATGTTCCTGCATCTGGGTGGGCGCTATATTGAAGCCGAGCTTCAGGCGGTCATTAGGCCGGAACTCGTTATTGGCGCGGAAGGAATAACGTTTATAGCCGGAGTTATACAATACGCCCTGCTGGTTAAAATAACCGGCCACCACGCTGGAGGAGAACTTCTCCGTACCGGAGGATACGCTTACTGTATAGTTCTGGATGGGGGCGGATCTTATGAGGCTATTGAACCAGTTGGTGCCTTCGCCATACTGTTCGGGATTGCGGAACTCTTCGGGCACGGCTGCCTGGCCGGTAGCAGGGTCTGTCCAGTTCTCATAGCGGATCTTGTCTTCATAATAAGCTTTTTTGAAGGCCGCGAACTCCCGGCCGTTCATTACATCCGGGCGGCCGCGCTGCGGCACCTGTTGTGCACCGTAGCTGGCGTTGAGCTGCACGCGGGTTTGGCCAGGCTTTGCCTGTTTGGTGGTAATGAGCACTACCCCATTGGCTGCACGGGAGCCATACAGGGAGGTAGCCGAAGCGTCTTTCAGCACAGAGAAGCTTTCTATCTCGTCGGGATTGATATTATTGATGCCGCCTACGATGGGTTGTCCGTCCACCACGAACAGGGGGCCGTTACCCGCGTTAAGAGAGGCAGCGCCACGGATACGGAAGCTCATGCCTTGTCCGGGACGGCCGGTGCTCTGGTTGATCTGTACGCCCGGCACCTTGCCCTGTAGTTTCTGCGCGAATTGTCCGACGGGCATATCTTCCACTTCCTTTGCATTCAGCGTGCTGATAGCACCGGTGATATTACGTTGTTTCTGGGTGCCGTAGCTCACCACCACGATCTCATTGAGGCTTTTACTGCTCCTGGAAAGCAGGATGGTGAGTGGTGCGGAGGCATCTGTTACGGGCAGCTCCCTGGTTTCATAGCCTACGTAGGTGATAACAAGGGTGCTGCCGATGGGCGCATTTAATGTGAATTTGCCTTCGGCATCGCTGGTGGCTCCCTGGCTGGTACCTTTGACGGCGATGGTAACGCCCAGCAGCGGGGAGTGATCCGCGGCGTCCAGGATTTGTCCGCTGATCTTTTGTGCAGGGGCCTGTTGCCAGCTGGCGAGGGGGTGGCGGATGGAAGAAGCTTTGAGATGAAACGGCTGTGCCAGGAGCGCCCCGGCTATGCCCAATTGCCACAAGCGTTTCCGGCAGACCGGATAGGACAATGGTATTAACATAACGCAGAATTTTAACCGTGAGTAATGTGGAATGATGAATACTGATACAAATGTGGTCAAAGCGGTAGCACTGTAATTGCGATATTTGACCGAAAAAGTATAATTTCTGACACAGTAAAAACGGGAGTATGCATAAACAGTCTGCTATGGCAGCTATTAAATATCTGGCCATTAATGAAAATGACATTAACTGGGGGCTGACCGTCACCACTGTGGGATACCAGCATATTACGCCGCACAGCAGCTATCCTTCGCGGGAACATCCATCTGCCTACCTGTTCCATCCAAAGACGGGCAGGGTATTGCAGGAGTACCAGCTGATCTATATTACCAGCGGCCGTGGGCAGTTCCGGTCGAAACACCAGCAGAATATGACGGTGGGCGCGGGGATGTTCCTGCTGCTTTTCCCGGGGGAATGGCATTCTTATGAGCCCTTGCAGGAGACCGGCTGGCATACGCACTGGATCGGTTTCAAGGGCGCTTTTGCCGCCAATATCATGCGGCATAACTTCTTTACACCGGCTGCACCGGTGCACAATATCGGCTTCAATGAGCAGCTGATAGGCTTATTCCGGGAAGTGAACGGCTATGCTGTACAGGAGCGGGCGGGGTTTCAGCAGGTGATCTCGGGCATTACGATGCATATACTGGGGCTGGTATATTATACGATCCGGAACAATGCGTTTGCGGACAAGGACATTGTGCAGCAAATTGAAAAGGCGCGGCTGCTGATGCGCGAAGACCCCGGTGGAGATGTGAAGCCGGAGGCGATCGCGCAGTCGTTAAACATGAGCTATTCGTGGTTCAGGCGGATGTTCCGCCAGTATACGGGACTGGCTCCTGCACAGTACCAGCAGCAGCTGAAGCTGCAGAAGGCAAGGGAATGGCTGATCAGTACAGATAAAACGGTGAAGGAAATTGCTTATGTGCTGAATTTTGAATCGGCGAATTATTTCAATGCATTCTTCAAGCAGAAAACGGGGATGACCCCGCAGGAGTTCAGGAAGGCGAGCAGGCTGGTAAATGATTAGTGCATAAAAAGCAGCGGCAAAAAAAATCCCCTCCCGGGTTCACCAGGAAGGGATCTTATATGAGTGTTTTAAAGCTTACAGGTTATTGCTGGTCGCCTTCTTTTTTCTCGCCACCTTCAGATTGCTTCAGCTTTTCTCTCAGTTCGGCCAGTGCGCCAAGGTCGCCCAGAGTAGCTTTTTCTACTTTGCTCTGGATGTTCTTCACTGCCTTACGGGTTTTGTCAGCATCTGCTCTCTTTTCTTTGGCAACGGCTTCTTTCTCTTCTGCCTTAGCCTGTTCCCAAACCCTTGTATGAGATACCAGGATACGTTTTTCGCTGCGATCGAATTCGATGATCATGAATTCTTTCACATCTTCCACGTTGATGGGTTTCTCATCTTCGGTTCTCAGGTGGCGTGCAGGAGCGTAAGCTTCCAGGCCATACTGCAGCTGAACGGTAGCGCCTTTCTCATCTTTCTTCACTACAGTACCTTCATGGATAGAACCGATGGGGAATATAGTTTCGAAAGTGTTCCAGGGATCTTCCTCGATCTGTTTGTGACCAAGGCTCAGCTTGCGGTTGTCTTTATCGATGCCCAGGATAACTACTTCTATTTCGTTACCTACTTTAGTGTATTCGCTGGGGTGATTAAAGCGTTTGATCCAGCTCAGGTCGGAGATGTGGATCATACCACCGATACCTGTTTCCAGCTCTACGAATACGCCATAAGGAGTGATGTTTTTCACGATACCTTTGTGACGGCTGTCCAGCGGGAATTTGGTTTCGATAGTGGCCCAGGGATCTTCAGTGAGTTGTTTGATGGACAGGCTCATCTTACGCTCGTCTTTGCTCAGGGTCACTACCACTGCTTCGTACTCTTCGCCTAATTTGAAGAATTCTTTTGCATTGATAGGTGTAGAAGCCCAGGAGATCTCGGAAACGTGCACCAGGCCTTCTACGCCGGGCAGGATCTCGAGGAACGCGCCGTAATCTTCGATGTTCACCACTTTACCTTTCACTTTAGCACCTTCGGTGATGTGAGCCGGTAAAGTATCCCACGGATGCGGGGTCAGTTGTTTGTAACCGAGGCTGATACGTTTTTTCTCGTCGTCGAAGTCGAGTACCACCACATTGATCTTCTGATCCATCTGGAGTATTTCGCTCGGGTGAGATATACGTCCCCAGCTGATGTCGGTGATATATAACAGACCATCGAGGCCGCCCAGGTCGATAAACGCACCAAAGTCGGTGATGTTCTTGATGGTACCTTCCAATACCTGGCCTTTTTCCAGTTTGGAGATGATGTCCACTCTCTGTTGTTCGATATCGCTTTCGATAAGCGCTTTGTGGGAAACTACGGCGTTGCGGATGGCTTCGTTCACTTTCACCACCTTGAACTCCATGGTTTTGCCTACAAACTGGTCGTAGTCTGTAACCGGTTTCACATCGATCTGAGAACCGGGCAGGAATGTTTCCATTCCGTAAACATCTACGATCAAGCCGCCTTTGGTTTTGCTGGTAACGATACCAGTAACCACTTCGCCTGTTTTGTAAACTTCCACGATCTTTTCCCATGCACGTTGCTGGCGAGCCTGTTTACGGCTCAGGTGCAGGTTACCGTCGCGGTCTTCTTTTTCTACAACGAGCACTTCCACTTCGTCGCCCACTTTAACGCCGGGCAGGTCGCGGAATTCGTTGAGGGAGATCAGACCGTCGGATTTAAAGCCGATGTTGATGACAGCGTCGGTTTTGGTTAAGCCAACCACTGTACCGTTGATCAGGCCATTCTCCTCGATCACTTTAAAAGTGCTTTCGTACGTTTGATCGTACTTGGTTTTTTCTTCTTTGCTGTAAGAAGATACGTTACGTTTGTCTACGCTCCAATCGAAATCATCGTGAGCGGTAACGGCAACAGGGGCCTTTGGTGTCGCTGTTTCTGCCGCGGCAGGTGCTGCCTGCGGTGCCTGTTGTTCAGCGTTTTGTTCGTTAATAATGTTGTTTTCTGCCAAAATTTGGTTCCTCCATTTGATTTAATTTCCCAGGGCGTTAGCCTACCGATTAAGACCGGGACGGGCCACTACCCTTTAACGGGACGGCAAAGATACTAAAAAAAAGGGGCGGAAGCCTTAAATTAGTGAAAATTTTTGGCCAACTCATTTGCCCGGTAAGTAGTAATTTTCAGTTATGAACGGAACCTCTTTTCAATCGGATATTCGGTACTGGCTGAGACAAGGAAACACAGTTAACCACCTGCTTTTCTGGAATATCGCCATCTTCCTTGCGTTGGGCATTTTGCGCCTGATCGCTTATTTCAGTAAGTCTGAAACCATTTATTTCTTTGTCTCGGACCAGATCGTGCTGCACAGTAACCTGGGCGTGCTGTTAAAGAAACCCTGGGGACTCTTCACCTATATGTTCGCACACATTAATATTTTCCACATATTCTTCAATATGCTGAACCTATACTGGTTTGGCAACCTGTTCCGGGATTTTTTGGGGAATAAGCGGATCCTGCCGCTGTACCTGCTGGGCGGCCTGATGGGCGGCGTACTGTATGTGCTGAGCTTTAACCTGCTGTACCCTGCCGAAATAGATACCACCATGCTGGGCGCCTCGGCGGCTGTGATGTGTTTGCTGGTTGGCTGCGCCACCCTCATGCCCAATTACGAGATCGGGCTGTTACTGTTGGGAAGCGTCCGGCTGAAATGGCTGGCTATCGCCATTCTGGCGCTTGACCTGATCTCTATCCCCACCCAGGGAAACCTGGGCGGCATCATTGCCCATGTGGGCGGAGCTGCCCTGGGGTTTGTATATATCCGCCTCCTGAAGAACGGGGCAGACCTTTGCCACCCGCTGATATGGGTGTTTGACGCCCTCTCTGGTGCAAATGCCTCCAAACCCAAGGCGAAGCGCCCGTTCAAACCTAAAAAATCGCCCCTGAAAGTGGTGAAGAAGGCCCAGGATGAGAACAGGCAGCTCAGACTGGACCAGCTGCTGGACAAGATCAATGAAAAAGGGATCGGTAGCCTGAGCCCGGAAGAGAAGGCATGGCTGGATAAACACAGTAAGGAATAGTTGACAGTCGTCAGTGGTCAGTTGTCAGTGATTGAAGCGAGTAAAAGCGCTGCCCTGACGACTAACGGCCGACGACTGACAACTGTCGACTGACAGCTGACGACTGATGACTGACGACTAACGACTGAATTAACTAAATTTGCAGCATGAAGACATTTAACGTTCCCATTATATACCGCAGCCCACTCATTACCGCAATCAAGAACAAGCGCAAGCAGCAGGACAAGATGAAGAAAGATTTCAAGCCTACCGTGCTTGATTTTGGGACGTTAAAAATACTGCTGGCCCGTCACTTCGGGTTTTGCTACGGTGTGGAGAACGCCATCGAGATCGCTTTCAGAACGGTTGAAGAAAACCCGGGCAAGCGGATCTTCCTGCTCAGTGAGATGATCCATAACCCGCACGTGAATAATGATCTGCTGGAGAAAGGCGTGCAATTCATTATGGATACTGCGGGCAAACAGCTGGTACCCTGGGAAGCGTTGCAACCTGATGATATTGTGATCATCCCTGCTTTTGGCACTACCCTGGAGATAGAAGCCCGGCTGAATGAACTGGGCATCTCCCCTTTACAATACAATACCACCTGCCCGTTTGTGGAGCGGGTATGGAATAAGGCAGAACAGATCGGCCAGAAGGACTATACCGTTATTGTGCATGGCAAGCCTGGGCATGAAGAGACCCGGGCCACTTTTTCCCATAGCCGGCATAACACGCCTACCGTGGTGGTAAAGGACATAGCCGAGGCAAAGATCCTGGGAGAGTTTATTACCGGCGAGCGGCCGGCGGCCGAGTTCCCCGAGCTGTTCAAGGGGCAGTATTCTTCCGGCTTTAACGTGGAAACCGACCTGCAAAGAGTGGGTGTGGTGAACCAGACCACTATGCTGGCCACCGAAACCCAGGCCATTGCCGATTATATCCGCAGCGTGATCATAGGCAAGTATGCAGCTTCAGAAGACAATGCAGCAGAACGCTTTGCCGATACCCGTGATACCTTATGCTATGCCACCAATGACAACCAAAGCGCTGTGAACGGCCTCTTACAGGAGAGCGGCGACCTGGCCATCGTGGTGGGTGGATATAACAGTTCCAACACCTCTCACCTGGTGGAGCTGTGTGAAGAAAAATTGCCTACTTACTTTATCTCTTCTGAAGAAAAGATCCTTTCTGCCGATGAGATCATGCATTGGGATTTTCATCACAAACAGGAGCTGCACAGTTTCCGTTTCCTGCCTGAACAAACACCGGTGACCATTATGCTGACCAGCGGCGCTTCCTGTCCGGATGCACTGGTGGAAGGCGTGATCCGTAAGCTGCTTGGATTTTACGGATTGGAACATAAAGCGGATGAACTGGCAGACGAGTGGAGTTAGCAGTTAGCAGTTGACAGTTGCGGGATCCAATAGATTGACATCGGTTGCAAACAATACAATTAAAAAAGACACCTATAAGGTGCCTTTTTTCTTTGGGGCTACTCAATGCTAGTAATGCAGAGAAAAAAAGAGTTTATATAAGGTTATAATTGTAATCGTGTAACTAACTGAAACAAAAATACCTGTTCTCAAAAATCTATACAACTGACATTTATTATCCGGCAGAGATTTCCAAATAAGTGGCGTAAAAACGGATAAATCCGGATGGCTAGAATTGCATCGCCCTTTTAAGGAACTCCGCTTTTCTTCTTCGTGATACCTCTACCTGTGTACCATCTGTCATCAGCGCAAAGCCCCCTTCTCCCTGTATATAGGACTGCATTTGCTGAAGATTGATGAGATGTGAGTTATGCACCCGAAAGAAATCCATATCAGACAGCATTTCCTCAAACTCCTTTAGGGGCCTTGATACCAGGAGATGTTTTTTATCTGTAAAGAATATCTTGGTATAGTTACCTGTAGACTCGCATCGAACGATGTTCTGCACGGGCATGAACACGAGGCCATTGATGGTAGGCAGGGCTATTTTCCGATGGGTCTGATGCAGTGTTTTCATATTGGACAGGAACACATCGAGCGGCGAGATACCATTCTCTTTCGGGCGGCCGGCGGCTTTTCTCTCGCGGCATTTCTGTACGGCCTCCTGCAGCTCCTGGACGCTGAAGGGCTTCAACAGGTAATCAAGCGCGTTGAATTTAATGGCTTTTAAGGCATATTGTTCAAAGGCGGTAGTGAATATTACGTCAAAGGATATCCGTTCAAACAGTTTTAGCAGTTCAAAACCATTTTGGTAGGGCATTTCCACGTCCAGGAACACCAGGTCGGGCTGTGCCTCATCGATGAGGGCCTTGGCCTCTCTTACACTGTTGACACCTGCTATGACGGTCACCTCGGGGCATTTTTTCTGTAACATCGTTTGCAGGGCATCTATACAGTGTTGCTCATCGTCCACAATGATAGCTTTGATTTCGCTCATGCGTTCAATTGTTAGTGGTTAGTGGTTTTGGTTGTACGTCAGTTTTCCTAAAAAATGAGCTCTACGGGCAGGGTAATTGTTACCTGTGTGCCTGCAGGCTTGCCTTCCTCATCCTCCAGATCTGTAATTGTTACGTTAGTGTCCCTGCTGTTATTGATCTTCCTGATCAGATCTATGCGGCCTTCTGTTACCTGCATGCCCATTGAACGATGGGTCACTCCTTTTTTAGCCTTTATCTCCATGGCCTTTTTGCGACCGATTCCATTATCAGTAACTATACATACGAGGGTACGGCCTTTCAGCATCATATCGATCGTCAGCAGCCCCTTGCCTGATTTATGCACCAACCCGTGCCATATTGCATTTTCCACATAGGGCTGGATGATCATAGGGGGGATCATCACTTCTTCATCATTGATCTCATCTGCTACAGTGATGTTGTATTCAAAGACCCCGTTACAGCGCAACCTTTCCAGGTCAAGGTAGAGGCGTAACGATTCCACTTCCTTGTTCAGCGATATAAAAGTATGCTGGGTATTATCCAGGATCATACGCATTAGCCGGGAGAACTTGGTAAGATAGTCTGACGCCTCTTCCTGGTTATTGCTCCATATGAACCGGTGGATAGAGCTTAATGAATTAAAGATAAAATGCGGGTTCATCTGTGCACGCAGGGAACGCAGTTCCAGCTGCAGGGTGTGTTTGTTGGCTTCCAGGTTACGGTGACGGATATAGAAAAATCCGCCTATTGCCAACATGAATAAAAAGCCTGCAGTGGAAAGTATATATACAATATTCCGCCTGGTACGCAGTTCGCTTATCTGTTTATCATGCTCTAATAATTTGATCTGGTTGTCTTTACGGTCTACATCGTAGATGGCCCTTGTCTGCGCCAGGGCCCGCGCTGAATTTTCATCCAATATGCTATCCTTGTACAAGAGCGATTTATCCAATGAGGACAGCGACTTCTCGAAATCCCCGCTGGCTTTATAGTCTGCAGCCTGGGCTTTATAGGCCTCGTACAACATGGATTTGAACCGCCAGAAAAGGCTCAGGTCGATAGACTTCTGAAAATAGGCGTTGGCTTCATCGTGCCTGCCTTCTTTACTTAGCAATTTACCAATATTCAGGTAGCTTTCCGCGGTGTGTACTTTGTCATCCACGTTGTCGTTTACCGCCAGGGCTTTTTGCAGGGCGTCCATGGCATGAGGATAGTCCTTTTTTTCCTGGTAGGCAGCGCCCAGGGAGTTGTAGCAGATCACCATGCCGGTGGGATTCTTCAGCCTCCGATTCACCTCCAGGGAGCGTTTGTAGAACTCAATGGCCAGGTCTGTTTTGCCAAGGCCCTGGTAGGCATAGCCGATATTGCCCAGGTTAATGGCCACGCCGAGGTCATTTTTACTCTGTTCTTCCAGCGCCAGGGCTTTGGTAAAGTGCCCGAGGGCATCCATATATTTTCCGGTGGACAGTTCTATATTGCCAATGCTATTGATTGCTACACAGATATTGCGGACGTCATTCACTTTTTCTGCTGCGTGGAGGGCCCTGAAGTGGAAATCAAAGGCTTTCTGTAACTCATCCATCCGGCGATGATCTACACCGGCATTATTCAGGGCAATACTGATCAGGCGGTCATCTTTTGTTTCCTCTGCATATTTTATGGCCTTTTCATGTAGGTCTGCCGCCAGTATATATTGTGATTTGTTCCGTTTGGAGGTGCCTACTTCGTTATAGGCATTAGTAAGACCCCGCGCATATTTAAGGCGCAGTCCGAGGCTGATAGCTTCCTGGAGGAAGGTATTCTCCTCTTTTTTACATCGTAAAAATGCGCCATTGCCCTCCCCCTTTCAATGAACCATTTCACTTTGTTGGTGTCATTTGGCAATGCTCTGGCAGAATCCAGCGTACGTTGTACCAGCAATGAGTCCTGCCCCTGTACGCTTCCAATTGCCCAAACGGCTAAACTAAATAAGATACATACACCTTTTCTGAACATGGATCAGTAGGGTAATAGAACTAACACAATTTAAATAATTAATAATTAAGAATGAATAATTAATGAATGCGAGCGGATTAGTTGCCTTTAAGCAGGTAGTGTCCGGCTGCTAATTGTTAATTATTAATTATTCATTAATAATAAAAAAGCGAAAGGGCGAAAGAATTCGCCCCTTCTTCCTATTAACCGAATACACCTACTGAAAACATGAAATAAGACCGGTTTCCCAATCCTATTCCACATTAAGTTTATAACAGCCGTCCTGGCAACCTGTCCGGCGTTGTTTTTTATATACAAATGCTCTATATACGGTTAATAGCTTAGAGGTCCTTCTTGGATACAGCCAGGGTAAAAATTTTCCAAAAGCAACACATTATGATCAAGTACTGACTATATACAAATACCCGTTATGCTTATGTTCTACTGTCTGCACAAAAACTTTATCACTTATTGAGTACCAATAAGACCAAAAGCATGGCTTTACATACGGATAAGGTGGAAAAAATTGTAAAAGGAAATTCGAAGGATGTGGTAAATTATCTGAGGCTCCCGTAGGTTACGGAATCAAAACAAATGTATAAAACGTTTCTCTAAAACAGAAATAATATTTATGAACGAAACAGTTATGAAGGTTGTACTATCATTACATCCTCTACCCATTGCAGGGCTAACCTGAGCTGATCATCCATAGTTAACTCACTGTTATCCAGTATGATAGCATCATCGGCCCGGCGAAGGGGGCTGATCTCGCGGTTGGAGTCGATATAATCGCGCAGTTCGAGATTTTCTTTTACTTCCTGCAGGGTAATATGCTTGTTCTTTGCGTACAGTTCTCTGAAACGGCGTTCTACGCGCACCGCGGTATCTGCGGTCATGAAGATCTTCAGTTCGGCATGGGGAATACGGTGGTACCGATGTCGCGCCCGTCCATCACGATGCCCTTTTTCTCTCCCATTTTCTGCTGCTGCGCTACTGCAAACTCGCGTACTTCCCGGATAGCAGCCACTTCGCTCACTTTCTCCGCTACGAGCATATCGCGGATGAGATGTTCAATATTTTCTCCGTTGAGATGAATGTCTGACTGGGATGTTTCTTCATTATACTCAAACTCCAGGTGGATATTTTCCAGCGCTTCTTTTACAGCTGCTGTATCCGACCAATCCACACGGTTCTGAATGAAGTAGAAGGTGATAGCCCGGTACATTGCTCCGCTGTCTATGTAAATGTAGTCCAGCTCCCTGGCCAATTGCTTTGCCAGCGTGCTTTTTCCGCAGGAGGAATAACCGTCTATCGTGATGATGATCTTCTTCAAAACAGTTGTTGTTTATACAAATGTAGTAAAAAGCTGAAAAAGTTTGAGGTTTGAAGTTTGAGGTTTGAAGTTCGTTAAAGGTTAGATGTTAAAAACATGTTCTCCTGCCTCACGCAGGAGGCCGAGACAGGCAAGATCTTTGCCCTTAACCTGTAACTTCAAACGAACTTCAAACCTCAAACTTCAAACCTCAAACTACTATTGTTGTCCCAGCACTTCTACCTTGCAGCGGTATGCAACCTGTTGTGTTGCCTTGTGATATAGTACCAGGAAATACATGGCTGCGGGCACTTCACGGATCTCCACATCTGCATCGTGCTGCACATCGTACTCGCGCAGTACCTGTCCCCAGGTGTTCATCAGCTGCATAACGAGCGGAGTGCGGATGCCGCGGATACGTACATGGAACTGGCCCATGTTAGGATTGGGATAGACATCTATCTTGATCAGCGGCGGTACGGCCCTGATCTCGGTATAGATATACTGACCGGTGCGTGATACAGCCTTTATGCGGTAGTAGGTCCAGTCATCGAAGCTGTTATCATCCAGGTAAGGATAGTCGATACGGTAATTGCTGTATCCGCCGGGCGCCCGGGTAGGTACCCTGGCGATAGTAGTAAAGTCTCTTTCTCCTTCAAAGCGGCGTTCGATCTCAAAGCGTGCATTGTTAACTTCTTTGCGGGTAGACCATTCCAGGCGGACCTGGTCGCCAGATATACGCCAGGCATTGAACAGGATGAAGTCTGCCGGGGGCTGGAGCACAGGGAAGCCGATGGTCTTGGAGAAATATTCCTGGCTGGCAAGACCACTGGGAAAGCTGCGGAGGTGCATGGTAGCGCCCGCTCCCATGGTTTGTGTGGTAAGGGTACCTGCTTGCGGCTGGTAAGGCAGCTGCGGCAGTTTGTCCCAGGCAGTACCAGTATAATGGGTAATATAACTGCTATCGCGGTTAGCTGCATACACGGGCATTTCGGCAACGTTCATATGCTGCAGGATCACGTCTGTCTGCGCTTTACCTGTCTGGGAATGCCCGATGTCCCAGGTTTTGTAGATGAAGGTGTCCTGCATGAGGGCACCGCTAACGGCGTTCTGATAGATGTTGTCGAACACGCGCACTTTAAAATTGTCAGGGGCGCCCTGGGTAGCGATCGCTGCCGGGGCATAGTTGCCAACGGATGTACCTACGGGGAAGACCACCCTGCCTGCGGCGCCGGTAAGGCCTTCGCGATAGAGATAGCCACCTGCTGCGCCCGTGCCTGTCACCACAAAGCGCTGATCGCTGTAACCGGTGATGTTGCCGGGGGCGTTCTGTCCCAGGGCCAGGTTCCAGCCGTTCAGGAAGATATGTCCGCTGGTGAAATTAAGCGTATTACGGATTTTAAGATCACTCAGGTCTTCCAGGATCAGGCCGGCTGAATTGCTCAGCTCCAGGTTGGGGAAGCTGGCCCCTGTAGCGCCGGCTACGCTGTAAGCGCCGAAGATGCTTTGCTGACCGGTATTACCGTATAATGAGTTGTTGGAAGAAAAGCGAAAGATACCACCGGTGCCGTTGAGACCAGCGGCGCTTTCGTCGGGCAGGGAGGCGGCACTGCCGTTCACCCAGCGTTTGCCGAGGAAGTAAAATAATGCGTTAGGGTTAGAACCGAGCGTACCTTCCTGTTGCATATTGCCGTAGAGCGCAACGGGGGCATTGCCAAATATCCAGGCTTGTCCGCCGGGGGGGATGTAGGCGGATTGCTGGGCAAAGGACAAAGATATTTGAGATACCCACCAGATTAATATGCAGACAATTCGCTTCAATTCACTATTGGATTATAGTTACATCAAATATTCTCTGTGCCGTAGTAAGGTTGGTGTTCGCCGTACTGGTGAATGTAACGGCGACCGTGTTGGCACCGCTAACACGCGGAGGTTTCATATCCATAGTACCCGGAAAATCGAACCTCGGATTGACAATAACGGTACTATTTGTTGTGGCGCCTGTTACGGTAAGGTAATATGTGTTCGTACCATTGGGGATCTGGGTGATGTTGGTGCCACCAGCGGTCGTCAATTGCGCGCTGGTTTTAATCATGTTGTTCAGCACCGTACCACTATTTCCCAATCTGAAGTCTCCTCTTACATCCAGGTTTGCAGCCGGTGTATTCGTTCCGATCCCCAGCTCCTTGTTGGTATTATCCCAGAAAAAGTTAGCAGCATCCTGCTTTACTTCCGTGTTGGCATCAGAAGTTTTACCTGCGAAGATGATCCCACCATCTGTGAAAGCGTTATCACCATGTGTAGTCACCACTTTATACCAAGGATTACCGGTATTAGAAGTTAAGGGGCCGACGCCTGCCCACTCTTTCAGAGCAAGGGTATTTTTATCAAAGTAAAGCTGCGTGGTAAATGCATTGCCTCCGGACTGCATCTGGAATGACAATACGCTCCAAGCGTAGGCAGATGTATTGAGCGGTCCGTTTGACACTACGCCGGTAATGGGGCTGGCCCATATTTTCATCCTGTACTGGGGATCGGGCGCAGTAGCATTTCTTATATCGTTATCTGCAAGCGTACCGTATGCAGCACCACCGGTGATATCCTGTGAAGGCAGCCACATGGCCCTGGTGGGATTCCATTTCAATACATCCCCGTTACCGGGCACGGAATCCAATACTCTTCTGCTTTGCAGTTTGCTGGCATTCCAGATAGCCAGGGAGCTGTCAGCATATAATACACCACTTGTATTCAGTTTGAGTGAGGCATCCAATGAGATCTCCTGCATGCTACCAGCACCTGCACTGTACCTGCCCAGCAATCGCTGCGTATTGATGTTCTGAAATTTAGCGAAGGTAACGGCCTGGTTACTGATCGTCGATGGTACTGTTCCTGTGCCAGTACCGGTAACATCACCGGTTAGGGTGATGGTACCGGTTCCGGAACCTGTGGACAGTTTGTTCCATTTCGCGAGAGAACGAATATACAGGCTGTTATCCGGCGTATAATAAATCAGTGTGCCGTCAAGCGCAGTTTTTAATGGAGAGGTGGCGGTAGTAGTATCGCTGATACGTGTTAACAACAAGCCCTGCGTAGTGCTTTCCAGCTCCAGCAGCGCGGATTTCTTTGTTGCTGTGGGGTTGGTACCTAATTTCAGTTGCTGTGCCTGTGCTGCAACAGAAGTAAATATCAACAGGGCTGCAAGTTTACCTATACGGAAGGGTAGCGTTGTATTCATCACAAATTCTCATGGATAGTTTAGGAAAAAAGGCGCTTACAAAAACGGTAATAACAGGAACGGCTATATGCCGTTCCTGTTAACTGAAAGTATCCTTATTTCTTAATGATATACCAGTTGGTACCGTCTGTCTGAAGGGTAACGAAAGTCCAGTCGTTGTATATTTTATACGTACCACCGGCTGCACCACCTTCTATCTGTGCAGGAGAAGTGATATTCACTTCGTTATCCAGACCGCCGCCAATTTTCTTGATCGTATAGATACGACCGGCAATGTTGGTAGCTACAGGCAATGTAATTGTTACAACACCACCGGTTGTGTTCACCAGTATAGTGTTATCTGTTTCTGCAACGGTTGTGTTAGTGGTCACCGTTCTGATAGACATAGACACGGAACCGTTCACCTGTAAAGTAGAGTTGGGTTTTGTAACACCACCGATCATTACTGAATCGCGGTATTCTTTAGCACCTGCAAATGCCTGGTTACCGGTAGTTACCACACCACGGGCAGCTACAGCCGCATCAGGTACGTTCAGGGTGATCACGTTTGCAGTGGTAGTACTGTCAAACGCAACGTCTGTACCAGCAGTACCGTTCTTAAAGTGAACAGCGGGACCAGTCTGGCCATTGATATTTTGTACAGCGCCGTTGAAGGCAGCATCGTTCAGTGTTTTCTGAGAGATCACACCGGAAGCAGCGCGGATCAGTACATTGTTCTCCGTAGCAGCAGCAGCGGGGAACGGGTTAGTAGCAGTCAGCGTATTGCTCAGGGTGGTAGCACCGGCCAGGGTAGTTGCGCCATTCAGGGTAGCAGTGCCATTCAGGGTGGTTGCACCAGTTACGGTAGCAGTACCACCCAGTACAGTATTACCTGTAACATTCAGGTTAGCGCCTGCAGTCAGATCATTCTGGAAGGTTTTAGCGCCACCGAAAGTTTGAGCGCCAGTAGAAACGGCGCCAGCGTTGGTAGCGTCTGCAGCGTGCAACACGAGGTTACCGGCTGCGTCCAATGTTAAGCCTGTGGCCACGGGAGTAGTAGAGAAGGTACCGATCACGATCGCTTTCTGGGCGGCGTTGATCCTGTTCCAGTCAGCCTGCGTTAACAGACCTCTTTTTTTGGTACCGTCTTGTGTTGGTATATTGAACCTGTGCTCACCGGTACCATTATCCGCGATATTGAAGTCCATTCCAGCGCTATCAATCACCAGGGTCTGGGCGGGTGTGAGATCGCCATTCAGACTAGAGATAACGTTGGTAAAAGCGGCAGCAGGCATGGTACGCCTCATTACAGCACCACCTGCGCCTAATACCAGCACTTCTACGTCAGTATTAGCGCCAGCGGCTACGGTTTTCAGCTCTACGTTACCAGCACCGGTAACGCGGATCGCTTCAGTAGCATTTGTGCGGATGGATAAAGCCTGGTTATCACTGGTACCAATGTAGTTGTTGGTAGGGTTGGTACCTGCGTTACCGGTCAATGTCCAGTTACCACTTGCCACAGAAGCATCAGCCATTCTTTCCCAGTGGCCGAATTTTCTTACATACAAGCCTCTGTTAGGACCAGGTGTAACGCCATCTGAAAAGTAGATGATCATACCGTCCAGTGGAGAAAGGGCGTTGATCGCCGTAGTATCCGTAAGACGGGGCAGTAAAAGACCCTGCCTTGTAGATTCCAGTTCCAATACAGCGGAACGCTGGATATTGGTAGGATTGTCGCCCACTTTCAGCTGGGCTTTCGAGGTAAGGGCGCCCAAAGCGAGGACACCGGCGAAGAGCAGTCTGGCTGCAATACGTAAAGATCTGTTCATGGTATAAGGATAGTTATCAGTCCAAATAATTTTTGAAGGGGTAGCCTTCTTCTTAGATTTATTTAATATTCACCAATTCGATTACGTTCATTAGTGTCAAAGTATAATAATGGCCACAGAAGCGCATTCACGCTCATTGCAGCTACGATGTTCTACTGTTCATCCCCAATAATTAATGGCTAAAATTTGGCTGTTGAGGTTCAGCTCATAAGTGTTTCCGTATCAATAGTAAGGTTTATCCACTACACATTTAGATACAGGATAAATATCATATCACAAAAATGATATATTTAAATAGTAACTAAAATGGTATTATGGTGCCATTTTATATGTAAGATTTGGTATATGTAGGGGAGGCAGGTGTGGGTGAACGTATAATAATTTCCGGTGAAAGTGGTTAAAGGGCTGGTAACAAGCCAGTAAATGGCTCAACTTCGGTAGTCTAACCGGCCATCAGCTAACATCTTCGTGTTACTGCAAAAAACAATCCCGACCCGGAAAACCGGATCGGGATCATAAATTTAACAAAGCATTCTATTTATTATGCTTCTGATTTTTCTGATTTGTTGCTCTTGGGCTGATTCTTAATGGTAAAGATCAGTTTCTGATTTTCTTTATCCAGGTCAGCCACCAGGATATCCCCGTTATGGATGTTCATATTGAGGATCTCTTCTGCCAGGGGATCTTCCAGGTATTTCTGGATGGCCCTGTGAAGCGGACGGGCGCCAAACTGCTGGTCGTAGCCTTTCTCTGCCAGGAAGCCTTTGGCTTCGTCTGTCAGCTCGAGGCTGAAGCCCAGGTTGTTGAGGCGTTTCAGTACGCTCTTCATGGTGATATCGATGATCACATAGATATGTTCTTTGGTCAGTGAGTTGAAGATCACCACGTCATCGATACGGTTGAGGAACTCGGGGAGAATGTCCGTTTAAGTGATTTTTCGATCACTGCCTTGGTATTTTCCTCTTCGTTCATCGCCTTGGTTCCGGTAGTGAAGCCCACACCTGCGCCGAAATCTTTCAGCTGGCGCACCCCGATATTGGAGGTCATGATAATGAGGGTGTTCTTGAAGTCCACCTTACGGCCCAGGCCATCTGTCAGTATACCGTCGTCCAGTACCTGGAGCAGGATGTTGTAGATATCCGGGTGTGCTTTTTCGATCTCATCCAGCAGGATCACGGAGTAAGGTTTGCGGCGCACTTTTTCAGTGAGCTGACCGCCTTCTTCGTAACCTACGTATCCCGGAGGCGCGCCTATCAGGCGGCTTACGGAGAATTTCTCCATATACTCACTCATATCTATACGGATCAGTGAGTCTTCGGAATCGAACATGTACCGGGCCAGCGCTTTAGCCAGCTCTGTTTTACCTACACCGGTAGGACCGAGGAAGATAAAGGTACCGATGGGCTTTTTAGGATCTTTCAAGCCTACCCTGTTACGCTGGATGGCTTTGGTCACCTTGGAGATGGCTTCATCCTGTCCAACTACCGCGCCTTTCAGGTCTTCACCCATGCGGCGGAGCTTTTCAGATTCGGCCTGCACCATGCGTTTTACGGGAATGCCGGTCATCATGCTCACTACTTCTGCGATGGCTTCTTCATCGATGGGGTAGCGTTTATGTTTCACTTCTTCTTCCCATACTGCTTTGGCGCGTTCCAGGTCTTCACCCAGTTTCTTTTCGGTATCGCGCAGCGCAGCTGCTTCTTCAAAGCGCTGGCTTTTCACGACTTTATTCTTCTCCTGTTTAATGTCCTCGATCTGTTTTTCGAGGTCCAGGATGTTTTGCGGTACGTTGATATTCTTCAGGTGCACACGGGCGCCAACTTCGTCGAGCACGTCTATGGCCTTATCGGGCAACAGGCGGTCTGTCATGTAGCGGTCGCTCAGCTTCACACATGCGTCGATCGCTTCTTCTGTGTAGCTCACGTTGTGATACTCTTCATACCTGGGTTTGATATTGTTGAGGATCTGTATCGTTTCGTCCACAGTGGGGGGATCAACCATTACTTTCTGGAAGCGGCGGTCAAGCGCACCATCCTTTTCGATATACATGCGGTATTCGTCCAGGGTAGAGGCGCCGATGCATTGCAGTTCGCCACGTGCCAGGGCTGGTTTAAAGATGTTGGACGCATCGAGTGAGCCAGAGGCTCCGCCGGCGCCAACAATGGTATGGATCTCATCGATGAAGAGGATCACATCCCTGTTCTTTTCCAGCTCGTTCATAATAGCCTTCATCCTTTCTTCGAACTGGCCGCGGTATTTGGTACCGGCTACGAGTGCAGCAAGGTCAAGGCTTACCACGCGTTTGTCGAACAATACGCGGGATACCTTCCTTTGCACGATGCGCAGCGCGAGACCTTCCACGATAGCGGTTTTACCCACACCAGGTTCGCCGATAAGGATCGGGTTATTCTTTTTACGACGGGAAAGTATCTGGGATACTCTCTCTATCTCCTGCTCACGGCCAACGATGGGATCCAAGCTTCCGCTTTCAGCGAGCTTGGTGATATCCCTGCCAAAATTGTCCAGAACCGGAGTTTTAGACTTGGTGTTGGTCTGTTTGCTTTTTGAGGCGAAACTTTTTCTTTCGTCCTCGAATTCCTCTTCGCCCGGGTCGTCAAACTCGGCTTTAGGATCTGCTGACTTTACAAAGCCCAGCTCGTTTTTAAAAGTATCGTAGTCCACGTCAAACTGTTGTAAGATTTGTGTACAAACGTTTTCCTTATTCTTGAGAATAGACAGCATCAGGTGCTCCGTTTCAACGGTTGGGCTTTTCAAAGCCTTTGCCTCGAGTACAGTAACCCTGATGACCTTTTCTGCCTGCCTTGTAAGTGGAAGACTATTGATATTGGCAATGTTCTTTCCAGTCTTGTCTTTTACGGCCAATTCAACCTCTTTGCGCAATTCATAGAGGTCCACATTCAATGCCTGCAGAATTTTTACTGCGGTGCCTTCACCCTCACGAATAATGCCCAGCAGCAGGTGTTCTGTGCCTATGAAATCATTTCCCAAGCGTAAAGCCTCCTCCCTGCTAAACGAAATGATCTCCTTTACTTGCGGTGAAAAATTCTGGTCCATTGTGAGATTATTAAATTATTAAAACCCTTACGGGGGCTTGCTTATACAATATTAGCAAATAATTTTGATTCTTTTGATCTAACACGTTAATAGTATAAGATTTACTTTTGTGCTGTGTGTTGCAGGAAAAGGCTGTGATTATACCTACGGAGAAAGCGACTTTTCAGTTGCCGGCTCTTGGAGAATTTTCGCGGTTTCCCTCAATTATTTCACTAAATGTACTAAACAAGATCCGGCCTTATGAGATTCAAAATTGATACCAAAGAAAAAATAGTGATTTTCCGACCGGAAATTCAAGTGCTGGATGCTAATTTGTCAGAAGAATTTATCCGCCAGATCACCGAATTACCGGAGCTCGATGGCAGGAACCTTATACTGGACATGGCATTGGTTGAGTCGGCAGATGAGGTCGGAATACAGGCCATTTTAACAGTATACGGTCAGCAGTATGACAGTAATCTTTCGTGTGCGATCACAAACGTTAACAACACTTTAACAGCAGCGCTCAGCAAGGACTGCGATTATGAACTGAATATCACCCCTACCCTTTCCGAGGCCATCGATATGGTGATGATGGAATCACTTGAAAGAGACCTGCTGGATGAAGAATAGCCGTTAGCCGTTAGCAGCTGGCAATTAGCAGTTAACGGTTGTTAGTGGGCAGAATTCGTTATTTTCGGCGCAAGGCTGTCCGGCCACTAACAATTAGTTACTAACGACTGACGACTTTTGATATATGTTTGGAGTTACGATCTTAGGCAACAATTCCGCCATACCCACTGCAGAACGACATCCTACCTCCCAGGTTATTACCTCCAATGACCAAGTGCTCATGATAGACTGCGGGGAAGGCACCCAGCTGCAGCTGACACGCTTTAAGATCAGGCGCAGCAAGATGCGGCACATCTTTATCAGTCATTTACACGGCGATCATTACTTTGGCCTGATAGGGCTGGTGAACAGCCTTAACCTGCTGGGCCGAACGGAACCGCTTACCATATACGCGCCACCGGAACTGGAAACCATTATACGCCTTCAGCTGGAATGTTCTTTAACCCAGCTGAAATTTGAGCTTTCCTTTGTAGCCCTGCTGGCAGAACGGGCTGGTGTGATCCTGGAGGAAAAGGACCTGCAGGTGAGCTACTTCCCAGTAAATCACCGGATCCCCTGCTTTGGATTCATATTTGACCAGCAGCGCAAAAAGCGGAAAATTATCCCCGACCAGGCCCAGGCCTACGAGATACCAGCTGCTTACTATTCCCATCTGCAGGAAGGCGCTGATTATCAGCGTAAGGACGGTGTGCTGGTAAAAAACCATTGGGTGACCCTCCCCCCTCCTAAAGGCAAAAAATACGTGTATTGCGCCGATACCATCTATGACGAAGGATTGCTGCCCTACCTGCAAGGAGCGGACCTGGTGTACCATGAGACCACTTACCTTTCAGCCCTGAGCCAAAGGGCAGCGGAACGGTTCCATAGCACGTCCGTGCAAGCCGCTACGCTGGCATTAAAGGCAGGCGCCAAACGGCTGCTGATAGGGCATTTCTCCTCTAAATACACAGAGCTGCAGCCTTTCCTGGATGAATGCTGGCCTGTTTTCCCAAATACAGAGCTGTCTGTAGAGGGCGCTACTTTCATCATCTGAGGAAAGGTGACTAAGCTTGCAGGAAGCTTTCAGGAAGGTTTCACTAAGGTGGCACGAGGAGTGGACGAGGAGTGGACGAGGAGTGGACGAGGAGTGGACGAGGAGCGGACGAGGAAAACATGAGGAGTGAACGGGGAAAACACGAGGCTTGCACCAAAGAAAAACCCTCCAAGGGTTTGAAACCCCTGGAGGGTGGAGAATTTCGCAGTTACTTATAGTTACTTACAAAAGCTTTTATTTTAGCATCCAGCTCCCTGCTTACCGGCACTACGGGCAGGCGGAAGGCATTTTCAGCTATTCCACCGTGATACAGGAACGCTTTGATGCCAGCCGGGTTGTTTTCTGCAAACATCAGGTCGAACGCTTCATGCATCTTGTAATGCAGGTTGCGGGCAGCAGGGAAGTTGTTAGCCAGGCCCGCTTTTACCATAGCTGAAAAATCGGCTGCAAAGTAGTTGGCGGCAACAGAGATCACGCCGTCCATACCACAGGCCAGCTGGGGCATGGCGAGGGCATCATCACCGCTGATCACCAGGAAACCGGCTGGTTTATCCTTTATGATCTGCATGCACTGTACCATATCGCCGCTGGCTTCTTTCATGGCGACAATATTCTCCACTTCATGCGCCAGGCGTACGGTAGTGGCGGCCGTCATATTACGACCAGTGCGGCCGGGTACGTTATAGAGGATAACCGGTTTAGGAGATGCTTTGGCGATCGTTTTATAGTGCTGGAAAATACCTTCCTGGCTGGGCTTACTGTAATAGGGAGCCACGCTGAGCACCGCTGCAGCTTCATCCAGCGGACAGGTTTCGAGGCGTTTCACCACATCGCGTGTATTGTAGTCACCAATACCCACTACCACGGGGACCCGTTTTTTCACCTTTTCGAAAGTAAACTTTATCAGGTCAAGCTTCTCTTCAGAAGAGAGCGTAGGTGTTTCGCCTGTAGTACCTAATGATACCACGTAGTCTATCCCACCATTAATCACATGATCTATCAATTTTTCCAAAGCATTCCAATCGATGCTTTCATCTGCTTTGAAGGGTGTAACGAGTGCTACACCTGATCCTCTTAACTGTTCCATTAATAGTTGTTAGTTGACAGTTGTCAGTTGTCAGTGGCAAATTGTTAGTGAAAAAAGACTCAAAACTAACAACTGTTAACTGATAACTGGCAACTTTTTTTAGCGTTCGTCGTAAAAGCCCATGTTACTGAATTTTTCAATCCGTTGCTCTATGCGGGTATCGGGATCGATCTTCTTCAGTTCTGCCAGGGTTTCCTTGATCCTTTGCTTCAGGATAGCAGCTGCTTCCTCCGGGTTTACATGTGCACCACCCAGGGGCTCTTTAATCACTCCATCTACCAGTCCGAACTGGCTCATGTGATCGGAAGTAAGCTTCAGTTCTTCGGCAGCCTTTTCCTTGAAGTTCCAGGTACGCCAGAGGATGGTGGAGCAGTTTTCGGGGGAGATCACGGTATACCAGCTGTTTTCCAGCATGAATACGCGGTCGCCTATACCGATGCCCAGCGCGCCGCCGGAGGCGCCTTCTCCGATGATGATACAGATTACGGGCACACGGAGGCGCATCATTTCAAACAGGTTGCGGGCAATGGCCTCCCCCTGTCCTCTTTCCTCAGCTTCCAGCCCGGGGAATGCTCCCGGCGTATCTATCAGCGTAACGATAGGCTTATTGAATTTCTCAGCCAGTTTCATGAGGCGGAGGGCCTTGCGGTAGCCTTCGGGATTGGCCATCCCGAAGTTGCGGATCTGGCGCATTTTGGTATTAATACCTTTCTGCTGGCCAATGAACATAATGGTTTCGCCATCCAGTTCGGCAAAACCGCCTACCATTGCCTTATCGTCCTTCACGTTCCTGTCGCCATGCAGCTCGAGGAAGTTTGTAGTCATTTTTTCAATATAGGCAAGGGTATAGGGCCTGTCGGGATGCCTGCTCAGCTGCACTTTTTGCCAGCTGGTGAGATGGTCATAGATATTCTGGCGGGTGGCAACGATCTTCTGTTCGTACTCTTTTACGGTAGCAGAGACGTCTACGCCGGATTTCTGGCCATTCTCTTTCAGCTTTTCCAACTGCTCATACAGGTCAGCAACAGGTTTTTCAAAGTCCAGGAATTGCATAATCAGATTTAAAATTGGTTAAAGAACGGTGTAAAGATAAAGCTCTAAAGTTTTTTTAAAAAAGATTTGCGAATTTGATCTATTTGTTGCTATCTTTGCCATCCCAAAACGGAACAGGGATAACACCCTGGAAGTGAGGAGGATCGGTAGTTCAGTCGGTTAGAATGCCGCCCTGTCACGGCGGAGGTCGCGGGTTCGAGTCCCGTCCGGTCCGCATAGTAAGACTGATACAAAGTTAAAAACCCGCTCGATGAGCGGGTTTTTTGTTTTACAAAGTATATAGCTGTGAAGATGTTACTGTCTCCACGCGCTAATTATTTTCTCTCCGGAACAAGAAATGGCGTTCCTTTCGCTCCAAGAAAAAACACCAGCAGCTTAGCTTCCTTGGTCTTGCTCAGATTTTTGGTTTGGCTATGTAAACCATTTGGCTCCTCCCAGAAGGTGTCACCTGTTTTGTAGACATACTTCTGCCCTTCAAAGGTAGATTCTATTTCACCCTCCAGTACATATCCAATTGTTGCCTGTGGATGCCTGTGAGCGCTGGCTACTTCACCCGGAGCAAAATTTACCAGTACTACCTGGGCTTCCTGTCCTTTAACATCAGGTAAAGATGTAATCTCTCTCTTAAAAAGCACTTTAGGTGCATGTTTGGTTACTTCATCATGTGATGAATGTTGCGCTTTTGCGTTCACTGCAAATACTGTGGACAAAAGCACGAGGCCCAATGCAAACTTTTTCATAATAACTGTTTTTATAGATTATAGCATATATCTGCTGCCGGTCACTCACTCCAGGGCGAATGAATAATAGCATCGCGGAAATTCTTTCTTTCGAAATTGGGTATCATGAAAGCACAGATATCTGCATTGATAGTGCCATACGTAGTGTCCGGCTTATGTTTAAAGCCTTCAAAAAAAGCAGGAATGATCTTTTCCTTAAAACCGGTACGCGGAAATTGTTTGACAATTTCTGCACGTTGTTCTTCGGATAGCTGGTCATATCCCCTTCCGACCACGTCCAATGCTACCCCATAATTCAATAGCGCCACTTCTGCTTCTTTATGCGGCGCAACGCCGGGTATCGTATGTAAGGCGATTGCATCCCATACGAGTTGTAAGGTTTGCTGCGGCAGTCCATGACCCCTGAGAAATTCACGGGCCGCATTAGCACCGTCTACCTCAAAACATTTATCCGGGCTACAGTAATGTGCAGTAAGCCCCAGGTCATGAAAAGCCGCACTGACGTACAACAGTTCAGGATCGAAAGCAAGCTTTCTTTGTCCGCCGTTTAAGGCAGCAAATAAAAACGTACGCAGTGAATGATTGTATAACAATTCGCTTCCATGCTCCAGCAACAATTCAGTTGCCTGACGGGCTATTGTGCTGTCAGGTATTTTAATACCTGCGACAGTTTTAGGCATCTTTGTTGTCATCATCTTATAAAGATTTGAACTTTTTGCAATCGCAAAGCTCCGAAGGAAAACTGCCTATCTGCTTAAACTGGTTTAAGAAAGATAATTTTTCAGGATTAAACCGGGGTATTCCGGGGTAGTCTATGAAAGGTCCCGGTAAGAAAGAAATTTAGCTCACGCGCAAAACGATCTTCCCCACCTTGCCGCGTTCAGACAGCATTTCAAATGCCTGCTGCGCCTCAGCCAAAGGAAAAACACCCGCGATAGCCGTGCGTATAAACCCACCATCGATCAGCTTTCCGATCTCTATGAGCTGCTGACGGTTTGACCGGACGATAAAAAAGATCCCTGTTACACCAAGATTGGGAGAAGGCTGATCGATCGACTCACCTGCGATCGACACCAATACACCGCCCTTTTTCAATACCTGCCAGCTGCGTTGCTGTGTGTCGCCGCCAATAGTATCCAGCACAACATCCACATCGCTGAGCTCTTTTTCAAAAGCCTGCGTCTTATAATCAATGACCTTTTCCGCACCAAGTGCTTTCAGCATTTCGATATTATCCGCCCCTGCCGTAGCGATGACACGAGCGCCAGCCCAGCGCGCCATCTGTACCGCAAAGATGCCCACGCCGCCAGCGGCCCCATGAATAAGTACCTGCTTACCGGACCGGAGTTTTGCATGATCAAAAAGAGCCTGCCAGGCGGTCAACGCGGATAAAGGGACAGATGCAGCGTTGACGGGGTCCAATGTCTGAGGCTTTGGCGCAAGGTCGGCAGCGGTCACGGCAACATACTCTGCAGCCGCGCCATTGCGGAAGAATGAAGTGAGGCCATAGACCGTGTCGCCCACGGCTACACCCTGCACGCCGGGGCCCAGGGCTTCAATAATTCCACATACCTCGTGGCCCGGGATTGTAGGCGTCCTGCTGTTGCCCTTCTCGTCGGTATAAGTTGGCCCCCAGTCAAGCTCTCCCCGGGTGATACTGCAGGCAAGCACCCGGACCAGCGCATCTTCATCGCGCAAGGCGGGCTGTGGCGCATCTTCAAAGACAAGCTGCCCGGGTCCTCCTGCGGCGTGTAAACGAATTGCTTTCATACCCTTTTTTATGCAAAGCTAGCTTATGTTCAAAAACATTCCTTACAGATCCTGTCCCCTATTGCGTCAATAAGCCCGGAGTCGATAATATTTTCTTCATATACCGCTTGCAGACAATCGTCTTCTGTTGACAAAAATAAGATCTGGTGGCCTGCCACATCAGCCATTATTCTGCAATCGCCGCTTTCATGATCAACGGTAACAACGACATCATAGTCAATACCTTTATATGATATCTGTATTTTATGTGTGTCCATCTTGAAAAAGTTTGAGGAGGCGTTCCAGGAACCGGACCAAAAAGCATGCCTTCGCCACGCCAGCAGCTTTCTTCATGGCATAATATTAGTGACTACAGCAGGCAAATATGGCCAAGAGTTACAAATCGATTTACAGCGCGCTTGGGGCAAACCTGCTGATAGCAATTGTCAAATTCGTAGCCGGCGCCTTTACCAACAGCTCTTCCATGGTGGCAGAAGGGGTGCATTCCATGGTAGATACCATTAACGAGGTACTTTTATTATATGGCTTGAAACGCAGCAAAAAGCTGCCGGACATAAAAAGACCTTTTGGTTACGGGAAAGAACTCTACTTCTGGTCATTTATTGTCTCGATCCTTATTTTCGGTTTGGGTGGCGGCATCTCTATTTACCAGGGGATACAGCACATACTGCACCCCGAGCCCCTTGGCAATATTACATGGAACTATGTGGTGCTGGGGTTTTCCATATTGTTCGAAGGCAGCTCCTTTGTCATCGCAATAAGGGAGTTTAATACACTGCGAGGTAATCTGCGTTGGTGGCCGGCGGTGGTAAAGAGCAAGGATCCGTCCAGTTTCCTGGTATTATTCGAAGATGGCGCTGCCGTAACCGGATTGCTGATAGTAGGCGTTCTCATGTTCCTGAACCAGCGTTATGAGCTCCCGGTGCTGGACGGTGTAGCTTCCGTGCTGGTGGGATTGGTCCTGGTATTCGTTTCGATGATACTGGCCCGTGAAAGCCGTAGCTTGCTGATGGGAGAAGGTATTGCGCCCGAAACGGTTACCCGTATCAAGGCGCTGGTAGAAAAAGATCCGGGCATTGAAAGAGTGGTCACCGTATTATCTACCTATCAGTCGCCTGAAGAGGTGGTCCTGATGCTGATGGTTGCCTTTCGCCCGGATCTTGATGCCAGAGAAATAACAGCAACTATTGACCGGATGCGCAAAGAAATAAAGGCGACTTATAAATTAGTGCGGTATATTTTTATTCAACCTGCTACATACGAAGCGCCGTTGGACTAAAGTAAATGAACTATCCCGCATTTACCATCCACCGTATCCCAAAGCGATCCGTAAAATTGCCATGCCATGCGCCCCAGAATTGTTGCTTGAAGGGAACATGTGGCTTCCCTCCTTCTGACAGCTGATCAAATATTTTCTGGCCTTCCTCCGGACTGGATACTGATATAGATAATGATACATCCCCCGTGCCCCTGGTAATTGATTTCCCGGGCATGGTATCACTGGCCAGGATCGTGTTTCCTCCAAAGGAATAAGCAGCGTGCAGTATCTTGTTCTTATATTCCTCAGGGGCTTTCATCGCCGGGTTATCATAGCGGTTTACTACATTGATCTCGCCGCCCAGGATCTGCTGGTAAGTTGTCAAAGCCTCTTCGCAGTCCCCATTGAAGTGCAGGTAGGGAACCAGCTGAATTGTTTGTTGATTCATGGCAAAAATATTTACATCAAAATTACTTTATGAGGAGAAGGTTTAATTGTACAATTTCGACAGCACTATAAATTATACAACTTAGCCATCCTATTTGCCAGCGCGGGTTGAATAACCTGTACAATCGTAAATTGTTCTTTGAGAAAGTCGCGCGGGGTAAAGTTTGTAAGCTGTTTAAACTCTCTTATAAAATGCGATTGATCATAATACCCGCATTCATAGGCAATACCTGTGAGAGAGGTATGCCTGCATGAATACATCGCCAGCACGGCGTCGTTAAATCTTTTTATTTTCAATAGTTCTGCAGGTGTTAACCCCATTACTGTTTTAAACCGACGTTCCAGTGTTTTGTAGTTGGTATTGAATTGAGCAGCTAATTCATTAATAGGGGTAGCAGGGTATTGTAACAGTACCTTCGAACATTTAGCTACAAAGCTGTAAGCATCACAAGTTTTGTAAATCTTTTGCAAGAGGAAATTGTCTGCCAGTATTACTCTTTCTTTATTGCTCGCTTCAGCCATTTGCTCTTCCAGCCTGCTGTATTCCTTTCCCAGCAGGTCTTCAAGCTGGAAAAATGCATTTGAAAACAAATGAGCAGGGATCTGGAAGAAGGGATATGAACCGCCAGGTTTGAAGCGTATAGAGAAGATATGCTGTTTCCTGGTTTGTGAAATGATGAGTGATTGCCTGCGGATGCCGATGACGTGCGATCCTTTTACAGTCAGTGATTGGCCGTCTTTGATCTGCGCATAATGATCTCCAAAATTAAACATCAGCTCAATGGTGCCGTCAGGGATCAGCGATTCCTGTTCTCTGAACGGCGGCCTGTCGGCCAATGCTGACCAATAGCATTCAATATAGCCCGCCAGGAGAGGATGCGGTTTGTATTCTTTGTATTCCATTGATCAATGGCTGTTGCAGGAAATGAAGATAGTAAAAAAGCCGATGGGAATACAGGCGGTTTTGTTGTTGCGGGACTGCTTCCGCTGCTCTTAATACTATACGGCAGGCGGCAGGCGCGCTTGGAGTGGCTGTTTTTGGCGCAATGGCCAGCGGCAGCGCCCGGAACATTGCCTGGACGGCCAGAACCAGCGGGTTAGTTTCCTGCTGCAGCTTGCTGTTGGCAGGGGCGCTGATTCATCGGTATGTGCGCAAAAAGTAAGGCTGGTCCGTATATTATTCGTATACCAACCAGCCTCTTTATACGTATGCTACATTATTTCGCGGGTGTGTATGTATAATACGACTCTGCCAAAAAATCTCCCTTCAACTGGTCGCGCCAGCTGATTACGCCAACACGCCCCCGGGCATCCGGCGTCGTAAAACGCTGAATACGGAAAACAAAATCACCGTTCTCTGTCCAGTTATTGGTAGAATAACGGGGCAGCAGCACCGCGCTGTAATTATCAGGAGCATTCAATGCCAGGCCATGTTCCAGGTTAAAGAAACGTTCGGCATTAGGCAGGTTATCATAACGGTTTTCGCGGAAGTCGTTCCATCCCCAGAAATTACCTTGTTGGCTGTAAACGGCCCGGGAAGTGTCGGTATTGGTGATCTGCAGCACAACAGTGTCACCCCAGATGTACCTGGCAGCAGGAGGAATGTTCACCCAGTTGTCACTCGCCTCTTCGTACTCAGCGCGGAATGGCAGGCGTTCAACACCGTTATAATAGAATTTGCGCAGGCGGATCCTTTGCCAGTGGTCTACCTGGTAGCCAACTACCTTCACTACACGCTGCAGGTTATCGTAATAAAGCGTGTCTACATTGGTTTGTATCAACTGGGTAGTATCTGTTCCGGAGCTCATCCTGACGTGCAGCCAGGGCTTATTGAACTTGTTATAGTGATAGATGTCCAGCACCTTGGAATAGCTTGGCTCTCCTCCTTCATATACGAAGATGGTCCTTACCTGTGTGAGGAGCACAGATGGTTTGGGGGGCAGCGGGATACAGGGGCCGGGATGATCTTTGATACAACCTGCCAGTAATGAACAGCACAAAGCTGCCAGTAAGATAGATCTGCGTAAAACGTTTTCCATAACAATCACTATTTATTAGGGTTATATAAAGAAGTGTCGCGTCAGGGGCTTACCTAATGGTCTATAATCAGATTGAAATTACAGGAAATGGGCGTGCTTGTCCAGTACTTATTCCAGTAAAGTTAGAGCGGGCACCGCGGTGATTACGGGCAAAGGAAAGGTACCGGCTTTCTTCGTTCCCTTCTCCTGCCCCTGCGCCGTTAGGGTCTTTAGGGATATTAAAGCATTTTTGCAGAATATCATCGGTGATCTCTGCAGGGCCGATCTTATTATTCGCCTTATTGGTCATCACAATAATAAAAAGCTGCTGTGAAGGAACGATCTTATAATCGCACACACTGCCGATACCTGTTCCACCGCCACCTTTGTGTATAATGATATCCGCACCATTCATCCTGGAATGCCAGCCGGGCGTATTGGATAACTTTTTAGAATAGGGTGTCCACATCGTATTTGTCGTTTGCTTATTTAACAAGGTGTGCTTATTCAGGGCCTGGCTTAAAGAGATGAAATCAGTTAAAGTAGTTTGCAGTCCACCGGAAGGTATACCATAATCTCCGGGACGGAAATGCGATGCCACTTCCTTCCATTTTCCGTTCTTTAAAAGGTGGCCCATGGCACCATTACGGTTAGCAATACCTACGCCGCTGTGGCTCATTTGAAGGGGCTGGAAGATACTTTTATTCATATACTCCAGGTAAGTGGCGCCGGATATTGTTTCAACCAGTTTACCAAGGATAGCGAAATTGAAATTATTGTACTGCTGTTTCTGGCCGGGCGCAAAAGACATCGGTAACTTAGCTGCGCTTTTTATTGAGCGCTCAAACGAATCATCATCCTTCTCTCCCTTCAACTCAGGGATACCGCTGGTATGGGTCATGAACTGCCTGATGGTGATATCGCCCCAGGCTTTGGGCAGCTCTTTCATGTATTCTTTTATCGGGTCCTCCAGGCTTATTTTTTCCTGCTGTACTAATATCATGAGGCCAATACCTGTAAACGCTTTTGATACGGAACCAATGCTGAAGATCGTTTGCTCATTCACCTTTTCTTTCCCCTGCATGGATGTAACACCATATGTTTTTTTGAAGAGTACTTTATTCTGCTGGATCACGGCTACTGCCATGCCCGGAAATTGCTCTTCCGTCATCGCCTTGCTGATGATGCGGTCTATTTTTTCATCGAGCCCTTTCTGTGCATATAAACATACAGATGACTGAAGTAGAATAGCGAACGATAGGAACAGGGATCTAAGCATACGATGGGATTTGGACATAAATTATCAAAAAAACTTCATAAACAGCAACCCCACCGGTACAATAATTGTGGCATTCTCTATATGCACAGGCTAACAGACAGAAACAGCCTGCAGCCCTTGCTGGCTGCTATAGAAGACCGGCGTATCGTCATGCTTGGCGAAGCCTCGCACGGCACCCACGAATATTACACCTGGAGAACCAGCATATCGAAACAGCTTATAACAGAAAAGGGATTCAAATTCATTGCAGTAGAAGGCGACTGGCCGGATTGCTACCGCATTAACCGCTATGTGAAGGGATATGAGGACGCGGGCGACGACATCATGTCGATACTACAGAGCTTTGACCGCTGGCCCACCTGGATGTGGGCCAACTGGGAAATTGCTGCACTGGCCGAATGGCTGCGTGAATATAATCGTCATTTGCCTGCGGATGAAAAAGTAGGATTCTACGGACTGGACGTATACAGCCTTTGGGACTCTATGAAAGCCATGGTAGACTACCTGGAAAAAGAAGATACACAAGCTGCGCAATCCGTTAAAGCAGCCATTGCATGCTTTGAGCCTTTCAATGAAGACGAACGGCTGTATGCACATTTCTCACTCAGCGGCCATCGCTGCAGCGATGCAGTAGTAGCCCTGCTAAGAGAAATAAGGCTGAAAGCGCAATACCTGGACGGCGACCGGGAAGCAGCCTTAAATACAGAGCAGAATGCACTGATCGCCGTGAATGCTGAAAAATACTATAGCAGCATGATCGGCTTTAATAATGAGAGCTGGAACATCCGGGACAAACATATGATGGCCACGCTGGAGCGCCTGCTGTTATTCCATGGCCCGCTGTCAAAAGGCATTGTGTGGGAACACAATACACATATCGGAGACGCCAGGGCAACAGATATGGCGAAAGCAGGCATGGTGAACATCGGACAACTGGCAAGAGACACTTATGGAGCCGCCAATGTGTTCCTGACCGGTTTCAGCAGCTATAAAGGAACGGTGATCGCAGGCGATAGCTGGGGCGCCCCCATGCAGGAAATGGAAATGCCGGAAGCCAAACCGGGAAGTATAGAGGCCGTACTGCACCAGGAAACAGACCATGATGGTTATCTCCTGCTGCATGAAGAACAACGCGACCTCTTTCATAACAGGATTGGGCACCGCGCTATCGGCGTAGTATATCATCCTGGACCGGAACGCAGTAGTAATTATGTTCCATCTGTACTGGCAAAACGTTATGACGCTTTTGTATTTCTTGATGAAACGCGGGCGCTGCACCCTGTCCACCTGCATCCACACGGCCAGGGAGTACCCGAAACTTACCCCTTCGGGGTATAAAATGTGATATTATGTATTTCCAAGACAGATATGATGCTGCCCGGCAGCTGGCGACCCAGCTGGAGAAATATAAAAAGAATGACGGTGTAATACTGGCTATACCAAGAGGCGGCGTACCGATTGGCTATTACCTGGCCAAATATCTTGGCTTTGATCTTGACCTGCTGATGACCAAAAAGATCGGGCACCCGGCAAACGAAGAATACGCCATAGGCGCTGTAGGCCTGGAAGACAGCATAATAGAGGATACTATAAATGTACCTAAGGCTTACCTGGATGAGGTGATACCGCGCATCCGCCGCCAGTTGAAAGAAACCTATAAAAAATTTATGGGCAGAATAACGCCCTCGGTTATACGTGATAAAATAACGATCGTCGTAGATGATGGAATAGCCACTGGGAGAACGATACTGGCCACTTTAAAAATGTTACGCAATAAACAACCTAAAAAACTGGTCGTAGCAGTTCCTGTTGCTTCAGATCAGGCGGCAGAAAGGATCAGCCAGGAAGTAGATGAATTGATTTGCCTGTATATCCCCTCTCCTTTCTATGGAGTGGGGAAATTTTACCTGGATTTCAGCCAGACCGAGGACAGAGAAGTGATGACCCTGCTAAAAGCGTTTGCGAAAGGCCATGCTGTATAAAACATACATCAGCGCACTGTTATACAAGGCCTTAGCCAAATAGCTGATGGCCTGCTTTTTGTTCCCTCAGCTATAAAATCTTTCGCATATGGCAGCAGCAGCTCATCATTCCCTGCGGTCGTTCTTCGACCAGTATGCACAAGCTACCAATGAAATGAAGGCCGCTACCGTCGCAGGTTTCTATGCGGACAACTTTATAGCAGCAGGCCCAAAAGGCAACATGGCCTTCCAGAACGATGAAAAATTCCTGCAATGGCTGAACCAGCTAAAAGCATTCAACCGGCAGACCGGTATGGGCAAGATGCAGATCGTTCACTTCGAGGAAAGCCCTATCAGCGGTTACTATCAGATGGTGACCATTGAATGGGGCGTAACATTCCAGCAAACCGGCGATGAGCTGATCACTTTTAGCATTACCTATTTCGTGGATGTTACCGGCAAGATGCCGAGGATCATTATGTATATCTCTCATGTTGACCAGGAAGATTATATGCGGGAGAAGGGATTGTTATAAGCCTGGCTATGGTGATAGCAATGGTACTGGTATTCTAAAGTATCGTGGCTACCTGTAGCAGCTCCCGGAAATCAGCAACAGTTGTTTGATGTCCTGACATAGCTGCTATACCGGTAAAAATATCTGCGGGTGTTTTACCTTGCCTGCGGAGATATTGTATAGAGGTATCCCCCGCTGATTTGGAAAGTTTCTTATCCCCCGCTCCCATCAGCAAGGGATGATGCCAGAAAGTGCTGCCCTGAAAGTTGTTGCCGGGCAATAGTGAGGACAGGTACAACTGAGCAACCGTGGATGGCCAGAGGTCTTCCCCGCGTACGATGAGATCAACTCCGAAATACTGATCATCGATGACGGACGTTAGCTGGTAGGCAGGAAAGCCATCTCTTTTTCTCACCACGAATGACGACATAGCCGGTGGTAACGCAGCTTTGATGCTTTGTCCGGAGAGCGTATTGACATGCACCTGCTCCTCCCCTGTTGTGCATAATCTCCAGCTCACGTTTTCTTCATCCAGCGGAATGCCTTTATAACGGCAGGTACCCGGGTAAACACCGTCCACGCTGGCGGCGGCGATCTGGGTACGTGAACAGCTACACGCAAATACCTGTCCGCTTTCCCGGAGATGTTCCAGGGCTTGCCTGTAAAGGTCCATCCGGTGCAGCTGGGAATAAGTTGTTTCAAATTCCGGGTAATCGCGTGGGCCTTCGTCCCAGGGAATGTCCAGGAAGTGGAGGGTATTGAAGATATCTTCTACGTATTCACGCGCAGCGCGCTCGCGATCCAGGTCGTCGATGCGGAGGAGGATACGGGCTTGTGTTTTCCGGGCAATGGTGGCGGTCAATGCAAAAGACAATATATTGCCCACATGCAGAAAGCCGCTGGGTGTAGGTGCTATCCTGGTTTTCGAAAAAGTGAGCGCCGGATTCATGGCTGGCAAATTAATACTTAGCGCGGGAAAAGTGCCTGAATAAAATTTGATTTGCATTTTTGAAATATTTCTGCATATATTTGCAGCCCTGAATTAAGGAACGGATCGGTAGTTCAGTCGGTTAGAATGCCGCCCTGTCACGGCGGAGGTCGCGGGTTCGAGTCCCGTCCGGTCCGCAGAAAAGGATTATCAGCAACGATAATCCTTTTTGTTTTTATACATCGCATAGCGATCTTACCACGGTTGCTGCCGCAGCCATTCCTTCTTTTTAGCCATATAATCGTCCAGGAAAGTCCGTTTTATGCAGGCTGTGAAGCTATCGAGGCGTTCGCAATGCTCAGAATAGGCATCGTTCATCACCCTTCCGTTAAAAGCAAGCGCATAACTGGCATTGCTCATGACGATATTTATCGTTCCTATTTTGGCTGGAACTAAGATACTGTCGGCAAATCTTGTGAGCTGGCACCATTGGGAGGAATCAAGCTTCGTGCTGAAGCCATCATAGAAGGTTGGACATTTCCAGCGATCGAAGCTGATCCGGGCCTCCTGACTGTAGGCGCGGGTGACCTGATAGACACGGGCGGATATTTTGTCGCTGTCTTTCTTGCAATGGAGAAGAAGAATGGAATCGTAGTTCTCGCGATAGAAAAAGAGCTCCGTGGAATCAGGGATAGTTACAGGAGTTATGGGAGCGAAACGGTCGAATTGGCTGGCGAGATAGAGAAAGGATTGCTGATCATAGCCGGAAGGTACGTTGGCTGCAGGTTGAGAGGACTGGTGGCATGCGATGATGACGAGAAAGGAAATGGAAATGAAGAGGAGACTTAGTTTCATAGGTTAGTGGTTTAGTAAACACATAACCGCAAAGATATTGGGTTCGGGGTTAAGATTCGCATCCAGAAACTGATAAAACAAAAGCCGCATAAATCACATGATTTGTGCGGCTTTGCTGTTTCGTGTCGCAAAGATCTTATAAGCTGAAATTCGCAAAGTCAGTATACCCTTTCTCTCCATTTCTCGTATAATACGCAGAGCGGTCCGCTACGGCCAGCGGCCAGTCGTTCTTCAAGCGCGCAACAAGATCGGGATTGGCTACAAAAGGTCTGCCGAAGGCGATCAGGTCCACCCAGCCGGTAGCTAATGCAGCCTGTGCTGACGCTTTATTAAAGCTGCCACACCAGATGATAGCGCCCCTGAAGAGATCCCGCGTTTTTTTTACAAACTCATCTGGCAGATGCTGTTGATTGAAGGTGGCCTCCTGCATGTTTCCCTTTGGCATTAATTCGTAAAGCAGGTGAATGTAGGCAATGCCACGGCGGTCTAGCTCCTGGCACAGGTAGAAAAAGGTTTCTTCTGCAAACGGATCGTGTGGCATACTATTGTAATGCCCGAACGGAGAAAGCCTCACTCCTACGCTACCGGCGCCCAGCTCCGCTATCGCTGCATCGATCACCTCCAACAGGAAACGCGTGCGGTTTTCCAATGTCTGACCACCATATTGATCATTGCGTGTATTGAGCGTTGCGTTCATGAACTGCTCAAACAGGTACCCGTTTGCACTATGAATTTCCACGCCGTCGAATCCTGCTTTGCGGGCATTGCTAAAGGCAACTTTAAAATCATTTACTAAAGCAGGCAATTCGTCTGTTCTGAGCTGTCTGGGTTTACTGGCGCGTACAAATGTCAGCTTACCTTCGGCATCATGCGCAAACACATCAGATCCCACTGCCTGTTCATCAGTAACGCCCCATGGCGCCTGTCCCCCGGGCATTATGGAAGTATGTGACATTCGTCCTACATGCCAGATCTGCATGAAGATGTTACCATTATTGCGGTGAACCTCGTTTGTTACCAGTTGCCATCCTGCTATCTGGGCATCTGTGTAAATGCCCGGCGTCCACAAATACCCTTTGCCATGTGGCGCTATATCTGTTGCTTCTCCTATTATTAACCCGGCGCTGGCACGCTGCCCGTAATATTTCGCCATCAGGGCATTGGGTACATCGCCGGCTGAAGTACGGGTTCTTGTCATCGGCGCCATTACTATGCGATTGGCCAATTGCAAGGATCCCAGCTGGTTAGATTCAAATAAGTTCATCTTTTTTTTCGCAAAGTACCGCCGCATTGAATTCATCTCCAATAACTTACGGCAGTGTAAGTGTACTGTAATCAAGGTTTGTATTGTTCATTTTCAATTACTTGCCAAATCCGGAAAATTGATTTATGACATAAGAATGACAGTCATTTTGAGCAGCTTCTGGCTTACTTTTGTGATAAATTAAACCCAATAAAAATTGGCATACAGCAGAACACAGCGGTCCAACTGGGTAACTAATCCCGACGCATGCGCGGTTGAAACTGCGCTCGCTACGATTGGTGGAAAATGGAAGCTCAGGATATATGACCTCCTGAAAAAAGGACAATCTGTGCGATACAACCTCATTAATAACGAACTGGGAGATATATCTGAAAAGACCTTAACTGCTCAGCTGCGAGAGATGGAACAGGACGGGATCATTACCCGTATTGTTTTTGCAGAGGTACCCCCACGGGTTGAATACCAGTTAACACCCCTGGGACAGTCGCTGGAAAACGTTTTTGATGCCCTGGCCAGCTGGGGTAGAGCGTTTACTGAGCATAAGCCTCCTACGCCTTAAAACCCTGCCAAGCCCTTACATAAAAAAAATAAGATCAATTTCCTTAGAGTATATCGGTATAAAATATTATCTTAGCAACTAAGATATTTACCCAATAAGATATATAATGAATGATGATATACTTACCCAAGTAAGAAAATTGAGCCAGGCCTACGCATATACCGCTATTCAAATGCACGAAACCATTGGCCAAAAGGCAGGGCTTTCAGGCACTGACCATAAATACTTAGGGTTTTTATTACAAAAAGGTGAGATGACGGCAGGCGAGCTTTCAAGTTTAACAGGCCTTACAACAGGCGCCATTACCGGTTTAATAGACAGGTTTGAAAAGAAAAAACTGGTCAAAAGACGCTTTGCTGAAGATGACCGGCGAAAGGTGCTCATTGAACCTGACACTAAGAAAATAATGGCGCTTTTTGAACCACTTTATAAAGAGTACCGAAGCAGATCGGAGAAATTGCTCGCTTCATTTTCAAACGAAGAAATCAAGATCATTGCAACCTACTTTTCAAAAGCAATTGAAATAATGAACGACACTACCAACAAGCTCAGTAACAAGTAATGTCAGAAAAACCCAAAAACATGACAACTATGAGTAAGCCTTTATCTGTACTTAGCTTCCAGGATATCGACAAAACAAAAATAGCGCTCGTTGGCGGCAAAGGCGCCAACCTGGGCGAGCTGTCCGGGATAGAAGGAATACGTGTGCCCGACGGCTTTTGCATCACTACTGACGCCTTCAAAAGGATCATTGAAGAAACCCCGCACCTTAACAGCCTGTTAGATCAGTTATCCTTATTAAAGGGGGAAGACCGGGATAAGATCCGTGCGTTGAGCGCTGAGATCCGCAATACCATTGAAGGAGTCAGCATTCCCCGGGACATTAACGAAGAAATCTGCCGCCTCCTCTCTACGCTCGGCGAAACTACCGCGTATGCAGTACGGTCCAGCGCAACTGCAGAGGATCTGCCAACGGCCTCTTTTGCAGGCCAGCAGGATACTTACCTGAACATTATCGGAAGAGCCTCCATTCTAAACCATATCAGCAAATGCTGGGCATCACTGTTCACAGAAAGGGCAGTAAGCTACCGGCTTCAAAACGGCTTTGATCACCGCAAAGTCTACCTTTCTGTAGTTGTTCAGCAAATGGTCTTCCCTCAGGCCGCTGGCATTTTGTTTACTGCCGATCCTGTCACTGGTAACAGGAAGGTGGTATCTATTGATGCCAGCTTTGGCCTGGGGGAAGCCCTTGTATCCGGCCTGGTGAATGCGGATAACTATAAAGTGCTCAACGGCGAGGTGATCGAAAAGAAAGTATCCGCCAAAAAACTGGCCATCTATGCCGTAAAAGATGGCGGTACAAAAGAACAGGCCATTGCGCCGGATCAGCAGAACAGGCAAACGCTGACAGACGAACAGATCCTGCAGCTTGAATACACCGGCAGAAAGATCGAAGCTCATTTCGGCTCCCCGCAGGACATCGAATGGTGCCTGGCGGATGATACATTTTACATTGTACAAAGCCGGCCGATCACGACGCTATTCCCCGTGCCCGAAGCAAACGACCGGGAAAATCGTGTATATATATCCGTGGGCCATCAGCAAATGATGACCGACGCCATGAAACCACTGGGATTGTCCTTATTCCAGTTATCTGCACGGCACATGAATATTGCCGGTGGAAGACTATTTGTTGATATCACTCCTGAGCTGGCCTCCCCTGCCAGAAGAAACATTATGGTAAATGTGCTGGCTAAATCCGATCCCCTCTTTAGAGACGCGCTTATGAGCGTGGTTGAGCGCGATTTCATAAAATTGTTACCCGAGGATGAAAAAGAACAGCAGCCTGGTAATGGCACGCCGCCCCGGGATTTTCAGACACTATCTGATTACGATCCGGCAATCGTTGATGAGCTGATCCGGCTCAGTGAGGCATCGATAGCAGCCTTGAAACAAAATATCGCGACGAAATCAGGACCAGACCTGATCGATTTCATGCTGGAAGATATCCTGGAATCAAAGAAGGATCTGTTTCGCACGCAAAGCTTTGGTGTGATTATGACCGGTATGAATGCTTCCACCTGGATCAATGAAAAAATGGAGGAGTGGCTGGGTGAAAAAGGTGCAGCAGATACCTTATCTCAGTCTGTACCCAACAATATTACTTCAGCAATGGGACTGGCATTGCTGGATGTCGCAGATGTGATCCGTCCTCATCCGAAGGTCATCGCATATCTCCAGCAGGCAAAAGATGATACCTTCCTGGATGAACTGCCTGAGCTGGATGGCGGACAGGAAACCAAAGACGCGCTGCTTGCTTTTCTCAACAAATATGGAATGCGATGTGCAGGGGAAATCGATATTACACGGCCCCGCTGGAGCGAAAAACCTGCTACATTGATCCCCATGATCCTTAGTAACATCAAAAACCAGGAGCCGGGCGCCAGCCGGCGGAAATTTGAGCAAGGGCTGCGGGAAGCTTCCAAAAAAGAACAGGAATTATTAGAACGGCTGAAACAATTGCCGGATGGCGAAGAAAAAGCCAGGGAAACAAAAAGAATGATTGACCTTGTCAGGAATCTATGCGGTTATCGCGAATATCCAAAGTACGGCATCGTTAGCCGCTATCTCGTATATAAGCAAGCCTTACTGAAAGAAGCGGAACAACTCGTAAAAGCGGGGCTTATCCACGAAAAGGAAGACATATACTACCTTTCTTTTGAAGAATTGCGCGACGTCATACACAACAGAAAACTGGATTACCAGCTTATCACCAAACGAAAAGAGGACTATCAGCTATACGAAAAATTAACGCCGCCACGTGTTATCACATCCGAAGGTGAGATCATCAGGGGCAGGTATAAACGCGAAAACCTCCCTGCCGGAGCGATTGCAGGCATCCCCGTATCTTCAGGAGTGATAGAGGGACGGGCACGTGTCATCTTAAACATGGAAGATGCCGACCTGGAAGATGGCGATATATTGGTAACTTCCTTTACCGATCCCAGCTGGACGCCATTGTTTGTTACCATAAAAGGCCTGGTCACAGAAGTGGGCGGAGTCATGACGCATGGAGCAGTGATCGCACGTGAATATGGCTTACCCGCAGTAGTGGGAATCGAGCACGCTACTAAGCTGATCAAAGACGGACAGCGTATCCGGGTGAATGGAACAGATGGATATGTAGAAATACTGTAGCTTTTCTTGTCCTGGATTAATGGTCTGTAAATGAAATAGTTGTTGTTTTGTAGTACAAACCACAAAACACATGCTATTATGAAATACGTGATCATAGGAGGCACAGGCCTCATTGGCAGAAAACTGGTTGAAATACTGAAGGATCGCGGCCACCAGGTGCAGTCTGCATCCCCTTCCTCAGGCGTAAATACGATCACCGGCGATGGACTGCAAGAGGCGCTGACCGGAGCAGACGTGGTAGTTGATGTTTCCAACGCTCCTTCATGGGAAGACAACGCTGTACTCTCCTTCTTCCAAACCTCCCAGCAGAATATCGGTACAGCAGAGAAAACTGCGGGCGTAAAACATCACATTGCCTTGTCTATTGTGGGCGCTGAACGCCTGCCGGATAACGGCTATCTGCGTGCAAAGGTGGCACAGGAGGAGCTGATCAAAAAATCCGGTATTCCTTACACCATCGTGCGTGCTACCCAATTTTTCGAGTTCCTGAACGGTATTGCTGATTCTTCGATGAAGGGAGATGAAGTGCACTTGTCGACAGGCGCTATCCAGCCGATCGCAGCCGAGGAAGTATCAGCAGCGCTGGCAGATATTGCCGAAGCAGCGCCCATCAACGGCATCACAGAGATTGCAGGCCCCCAACGCTTCCCTCTCGATGAACTTGTCCGTGAATTTCTTAGCCTGAAAGGCGACAAACGAAAAGTAGTGGGCGATCCCGGAACCCCTTATTTTGGAGGCAAGCTGGATGACAAATCAATTGTTCCGTTGGGAGAAGCCCGCTTAGGCAAGATCTCCTTTCAGCAGTGGATGGATAAGCAGGCAGCTAAGTAGTAAAGGATTTGCTTTCCTTTTATTACTTTTATGTCCTATTTATCTCCTTACTATGCACTGTACTATCAGCCTCCGGTATATCTTACTGTCATTCTTATTGCTTGTAATAGCCTGTTCCGAGCCCGAAAGGCCGGTCACAAAGGCGGAGGCTGCAAAAGTAGCCACTACGCTGACAGCCGCCCTGGCGCGCCGTAATGCCAACGCATTCAACGACCTGCTCGACCTTGAGGCCCTTGAAAAAAGGATCATGACCTACAGCCACAACCAGCTAAACCGCTTAATGGTAACCGGCGCTATGAAGAGCATAAAATCAGGGGAATTTGGTCATCAACTGGTAGCGGCCCTGGGCGAAAAAGGAACCTACGAACTGGTAAAGCAATATGAAAAGGACCATCACCAGCACCTGGTGTTCCGGCTATACAATGAACAACTCAACTACCACGATTTCGAGTTGATCAAAAAAGGAGACCAGGTTAAAATAGCAGACATGTTTGTGTATGTTACCGGCGAAAACCTTAGCAGCACCCTGGCAGAATCACTCCAATACATAGATAAACAGGAGGATGCAGTCAGCAAGGTGAGTAAAAAGGAAGTCAAAAAAATCCAGCTGGTCAAAAAATACCTGAATGCGCATGAATATGAAAAAGCCGACAGGATCTTTGAAACACTCCCGGCTGTGATCAGGCAACAGAAACTCCATAAGCTGATCTATATTCAAATTGCCAGCGGCCTGGGAAACGACAAATACCTCGCTGCATTGAACAAGTTCCAGCAGGAATACCCGGACGCCCCCAATATGTACCTCCTTATGCTGGACGCTTATTTTCTAAAGAAGGATTACCCCGCCGCCCTCAATTGTGTTAACCGCCTGGATTCTCTTATCAACAAGGACTTTTTCCTGGACTATTACCGCGCATTGATCTATAAGGAAAGTAAAGATGATGTCAACAGGCTGAGCTGCCTGGAACGGCTGCATCAAAACCTGCCCGCCTTTGGATCCGGCACCCTCGAGCTGATTAATGCCTATGCAGAAGCTAAACAATTAGACAAAGCAGTATCACTTACCCGCCAATACAAGAAGGGTAAAGATGCCGACACATTTACGCTCACTGTTTTGTACCTGATGCATCCTGAGTTTGCAAAGAAGATGAAAGCAACCACAGTAGAATGATGTGGGTGTGAATAATATTATTAATTCCAACATATTATCTAAAGAAATATAAGCCGTGGGAAACGCTTTTTATCTCAGCGTTTCTTTAATTTTATTATAGCCCTTGAAGAATTGTTAATTCCAGTTATACTCGTTCACCCTAATAAATACCCTCTATGCAGAACATCTCCATTCCCTTCCGCATGCTCATGGCAGCCTACAGCCTCGTGCTGTTCCTCAACGCCTGTCACAAAGACGATCATAACAAACCTTGTTGTCCACCCAAACCTGCCTGCAATGCGCAATCGCATCTTACCTACGCTCCGCCCCCTGCAGTAAAGCCGGAGCCGCACCAATTCATCAAAACTTATGGCGCAGATGGTAAGGTGAATTATATGGATGCCTATCCCACCTCCCTGTGGGGGGTGCTACGCTTCCATGGCTTTATCAGTCATACGAATCATTTGGTGGTCATGCTGGATTCGCTCTCCGGCGACACGCTGCTGAGAGCTGAGCTGGATGACTGCGACAGGCCAAAGTCATCTGCCACCCTTGTATTTGGCGAGCGCCACTACGATCAATACACTTATGATCACAAGGGAAGGATCTCCAAAGTTGTACATACCCGGCCCGGCGGTGGTTATACCTATCAATATGAGTACGATCAATTTAATAACGTTACAAAGGTTTACCCTGCCGGAGCGCCCGCCCAGGGGCTTGAATACCAGTATAACTACTCCCGGCCTGTCAAAGGCGCTTACTATGAAACAGGTGTTTTCAACTTCCCTGCTTTCGGACCGCGGCTGCTGGAATTCCTGGGCTACCTGGATACCCAGCCTAAGCACCAGCTGGTAAAATTCAAAAACAACTATGAGTACCCGAATCAAACCATGGAATTTAAAAACCAGACTGTGAGCGCAGCAGGATATCTCAGCAGTTATGAAGCATACGAGGACGCTTCCCTCAGTTTTAAAGGAACGCTTAACTGGAATTGCGGCGGCCATAAGTATTAAAGACAAATACAAAGCCGCATAGACCTCCACGATCCATGCGGCTCCCCGTTCTATTCCTGTGCTGCTATCGCATCTTCCAGGTTATCGATCGGCGGTTGATTCATCTCATAACCGGAATAACCAACGTTCTGGTTAAGCTGTCCTTCCCTGTTGGCGTTGATATCCGCCTGTGGCACCGGCCATAACAGGTGATACGGACTTGCCGTAAATATTGCACCATACACGGTTTTTACACCCTTGTTGTAAAAATTATTATACCTGCTGATGCGTTCAAACCAGTAGCTGCTTTTTGAAAGCCCATCCACTGTATATGTTTTGCCAAATTCGTCGGACTGGTGCGTAAGGGCAAAAATGTAGGATACGCGGCTCAGTTCCATATGCCGCAGCTCTTCATAGAAAAGCTCCCTGGCCCTTTCATCCATGATGGTCCCCATGGTCATCTCAGCAGCGGTATACAGCTTTGTACAATGTGCGCGGCTGCGGATCGTATTCACATCATTGGCAGCAGCGGCCTTGTCGCCTTTCCAGAAATAGGCTTCCGCGCGCAGCAAATAAGTTTCTGCCAGCCTGAAAACATACCAGTCGCTGGCGCCACCGTTATAGTTATCCACCGTCTCGCTCCTGGGAGATTCCACCCACAGCTTATAATGCGGCCAGTCATACCAGGACCTGATCGTGTCAATCACCAGCAGCTTGCCGGAGCCGTTATATTTCTGCAACGGCTTTCCGTAATACGGATCGCCATCTCTCAGCAGATTAGGATTGTTATACACCATATCCTCCATGCGCATCCAGTTCCCGGTAGCGGTGCTGTGGCGCAGGTCGGCTGTATCATCCCAGATGGTATTGGTGCTGTACCAGGTAGGCCGCAATATACCAACGCCCCTGCCGTATGTTTTGCGCAGATCTATCTTGTCGTGTGTCTGGGTATAGCTGGTGCTCATACCGGATTTGCCGGAGGGTGTGCTGATCAGCTGATTGCCGGTGCCTGAAATAAATGGAAGCGCACTTCTCATGGTGAACATATCCTGGCGGCTGTTGGCAAAATCTTCCCGGCTGATCACATTGAAAATGGCTTCCTTATTGGTGGCAATAGATTTGTTTGGTCCCCTGTGCAGGTCCCAGATCACATTCCTGGTAATGTTATGAACAGCTGGCATGGGATTTACAAACGTGCCGAAAGGCGCTGTCATCAGGGAATAGCCGGAACCGTTAATCAGCGCATTAGCCACCGCTATGGCCTTGTCAAACTGCCCGGTAGCCAGGTAACATTTGATCAGCAGTTGCTGACAAGCGCCTTTATTAACCATTCCGAAATCACCGGTAGGTGGTACATGCTGCACGGCAAACTCCATGTCAGCTACCAGCTGCTGCAGGATCACCTCTCTTTTGGTAGAACGGAAGTTGAACTTGGGAGTAGTGATCTCCTTCGTCAGCAGCGGCACATCGCCAAACTCAAATACCAGCCACAGGTAGCGAAAGGTCCGGTGAAAATAAGCCATGCCCATCATCTGGTTCCGCAGGGTGGAATCCAGGCCCGGTACCCTGTCCAGGTTAGATATAATAGAATTGGCGTACTTGATACCTTTATATCCTTCAAACCAAAACCAGTCGATCTTATTGGTGTTGAGATCATTGTTATTGGAAGTAGGTGTGATCATGGCGTTCAGATCCTGCGCAGGCCCGGATTTATCAGTAGTGCCGATAACCGCTATATCCGAGAAGATCAGGTCAGTAAGCAGGGGCGCCCCTTCCCCTGCCCACACATACCTGAGATTCCTGTTACAGCTGGTAATAGCTGCTTCCAATCCTTCCCTGGAAGTAAACGTAACAGACGGCTCATAAAAAGATAAGGGATCCGGTTTCAGCCAGTTCTTTGAACAGCTGACCGGTAATTGTACCACTATTCCCAATAATATAATTCTTATAGCTTTATATAATGTGATCTTCATTGTAAACTCTTTTAATACTTTTTAAAAGGTGGCGCTTAATCCAACAGTATAATACCGCGGCATCAGGGAAGTGGTTTCAGGATCCCAATACTCCCAGTCCTTTGCCCATACCGCTACATTACGCACACCTGCATAGATCTTGAACTGGCTCATATCCAGCCGCCCGGCAATACGCCTGGGCAGTGTATACGAAACCGCCACATTATCCAGGCGGATATAGGTTTTATCTATAGCCCTCGGAGGCGTTATGTTCTGCACGTTGGTAGAATTCAGCCTGGCATAGGTGTTAGACGGGTTCTCCGGTGTCCAGTACTTCCTGACGTAGGAACTGGTCCATGTTGTACCTGCACCGAAATTATTCAGGTAATCTGTAGAGGTCTGCTTGTGTCCCCAGTTGGAATATAAGTTGAAAGAAAACTCGATGTTCCTGAATAGCGTAAAATCATTCCGCAGCGTCCAGCGGAAACGCGGTGTGGTATAGCCAAGAAATTGTTTGTCCTCGTTGGTATATCTTCCGTCATTGTTAACGTCTTCCACTTTCACATCGCCGGGTATCTCGCCATATTTAGCAGCCTGCTCCCGCTCGCTTTCCTGCCATATACCCTGTACCTTGTAGTCCCATATGGAGGAGATATCATGGCCGATGAACCACTTGTTGGAGATATCATCGATCTCTTTGGAGCCTACTATCTTGCCATTCGCATCCAGCACATCTTCATAGGTATAGTAAAGATGCTTGATCTGGTTCCTGTTGAAGAAGAAGCCGAAAGTGGTGCTCCATTCAAAGTTCTTCCGGTCCATGTTCAGGGTGGTAAGCCCCAGCTCAAAACCTTTATTCACTACTTCGCCGAGGTTGGTGGTTACGGTGCTGAAACCTGTGAAATCAGGCAGCGACTGATCCATCAGCAGGTCGGTGGTAGGCATGTAATATACTTCCATGTTACCGGTGATGCGGTTGTTCAGGAAGCCGAAGTCTAACCCGATGTTCCATGAAGAAGTAGCCTCCCATTTCAGGTTGTAATTGGCCATGCGGTCCACATACAATTGCGACAGCTCATACACCGTTCCATCCGGCTGAACGTAGGGGTAACGCCCTGAACCTGTAGTAAGGTTGGACAGCGCCTGGTAGATATCAATAGAACGGTTGCCGTTCATGCCCCATGACAGGCGCAGCTTACCGCTGCTCATCGGCTCCCAGTGGAAGAAGCGTTCATTGGCGAAGTTCCACGCAAAGGCCAGTGAGGGGAAGGTAGCCCTTGGATTAGATGCACCAAATGCAGAGTACCCATCCCTGCGGACAGACGCTGTCAGCATATACCTGTTATCATATGAATAGAACAGGCGGCCCATGAGCGCATCTCCTGTGCTGCGAAAATCACTGCTGCTGATAGTGGTCTTCAAAGGATTGGCAGCGCCGAGATTATGAAAGCCCAAAGCATCAGTAGGAGAAAAATCCCTGGCAGTGATACTTTCCTGCCATCCCTTATGCTCCTCTGCATTCTGCAGCAGGGTTACTTTCACGCTATGCTTCTTGGCGAAAGTATAGTCCCATGTAATAATGTTATCTATCTGCCAGTCAAATTTCTTTTCGCTTTCCCGCACCACCTTGCCGTTATCCGACCAGAAGGGATTTTGTGATGACTCATGATACCTGTTGTAGAACCATTGCATGCGCGGCGAAAAGTTCAGCTGGTAAGTGATATTAAAAGGCAGCTTGATCGTCTGGTAAAGGGTGGTATTTAATACGGTAAATCCTTTCTCCAGCTGCTTGTACTGGTTATGGTAAGCGGTATTGGCGCCCTGGTTCACACTGGCTCCCATGGGCTGCGGATCCAGCTGCCCGTTTTCATCAAAGGGCAGCGCATAAGGCGAATTATTGATGATCTGTCCGTCCCAGTCTACCTCCAGGTTGCCATCTGAGCGGTCCTGGAAATTGATGTTCACACCGGTATGCATCCATTTGTTGATCTTTCCGTCTATCTTGATATTAGACCGGTAGGCACGGTACTGATCGCCCACAATAATTCCTTTGTTATTCAGATAGCCCATGGAAACATAATAGTTAAAGGCATCCTTGTTTCTTCCCGAAAAGCTCACGTTGTAATCCTGCTGTAGCCCATGCTGAAAAGAACCGTCAAACCAGTCGTAGGTCTTGCCTTTGGCATAGTTCTGCCGCTCTTTGTCAAACAAACCGATACGCCGCAGCCATATATCATCCGGGTCGCCTGTCAGGGCATCATAGGCCAGCCAGTCGTTCATGGTGATACCGTATTTGGCGAGGTGCTGTTCTGTAGGTTGCATGTACATGGCAGGGTTGGCCCACCTGGTAGTACTGTTAAACAGGTCTGAACGGTAGTTCAGATATCCCTGCGCATCATACACGGCCCGCTTTTTTCCCATGGCGGCAAAACCGGTATTGGCGTCAAAACGGATCGTCGGTTTGTCACTGGACCCTTTTTTAGTGGTGATGATGATCACGCCATTAGCTGATTTTGCGCCGTAGATAGCGGCCGCAGAGGCGTCTTTCAGCACGTCGAAATGTTCAATATCCTGTGGATTGATCTCTGACAGCTCACCAAAGAAGATAACGCCATCCAACACGATCAGGGGAGCATTGTTGGCTTTTAAAGATCGTTGCCCGCGCACCAGCATATCGCCTCCTCCTTTTGCCGAAGTGTTCTGTTCAACATAGAGCCCCGGTATGCCGCTGCGCAGCAGGTCTTGCACGGAACGCGGGCTTTCCTTTTCCAGCCGCGTGGTCTTGAGCTGGCTGATAGCCCCGGTCAGGTCTTTCTTCTTCATGGTGCCATATCCCACCACCACTACTTCACTCATCTGCTGATCCTGGTTCTTCAGTTGTACCCGCAGGGAGAATTCTGCACCGGGCTTCAGGTTATAACCTGAAAGCACCTGCTTTTCAAATCCAATATAGGAAAATGTAAAGGTGTACCCAGGCCCTGCAGGCAGGCGGCTGAAGGTGAAAACACCGGCGCTGTCCGTTTGCACGGAGGCCGAAAAATTATTGGCTGCATTGTTAACGGTAACGCTTACACCCCAGAGCGCTTCTCCCGTTACTTCGCTTTTTACGATGCCGGTAACATCAGCGCGGTTTTGCTGAGCGTGGACTAAACGCGGAATAAGGCAAAGCATAGCAACTATGCCCAGCAGGGCATACGTGGAATTCCATTTTTTCATTTTACAAGTACAAGTCTTAAGTTAGGCAATAGCGCGCCCGACGTTGATCTGTGCAACGTCCCGGAGAAACTGATATCCGTGATTCTGGCTAATTCTTTTTCCTGATAATATAGATCCCCTCTTTTTTCTCAACTGTAAGATGGTTGAGCATTGCTATATCGTTTAATATGGTTTCTAAGGAATCGGTTTTACGCATTCTTCCGGAGAAGTATTTATTATGCACGTCAGCAGGATAATAATAGATATCCACCTGGTAATAGCTGCTGAGCTGATCAAACACTTCTGAAAGCTGTGAGGTGTCAAAGGTGTACCAGTCGGGCCTTTGAACGGCATGCGTCTCTCTGCTGGCCGGACCAGCCTTTACCATATGCTCCACAGGCGCATTGCGTTTTATGCTTGCCAGCATCGTGATCTTGCTGTATGTCAGTTCATCGCCAGGCAGCAGCACCACGCTTTTCCATTTTGCATGCAGGGTATCGGCAGCAGCTACCTGTACCTTGCCATCATGCAGTCGCACCTTTATCACATCGCTTTCCGTAAATGACTGTACTGTAAAAGAAGTACCCAGTACAGTGGTGACCAGTTTGTCTGCATACACGGTGAACGGCCGCGCCTCATCACCGGCAATTTTAAACAGGGCCTTCCCAGACAGGTACACTGGTCTTTTGTTGTCTGCAACAAAGGGCTCATAGAACCGGATACTACTATTCGGTGATAATATAACCTCAGAGCCGTCAGCCAGCAATACAGGCATCAGTGTGTCGGAAGCATTTTTTCTTTCTATCATCCGCTCTGCTGTTCCTGAAGCTTTCTCCGCCCTTGTAAGAAGACCCTTTTTACCAGGCTGATAGATCCATAATAAGCCGATGAGCAGTCCGGCTGACACTGCAGCTGCCAACCAGGCGATCCGTACCCTGCTGCCTTTCTTAAAGGAGTTCCTGCTTACTGTTTTAAACAGCCTTTCAGAAAGCTGGGGGTCCAGCTCCCGGCTCACCGTAAAATTATCCCAGTCCTCCTCTGTCATATATTTATTCCACTCTTCCGGACTATTCCTGAAATATTCCAGTACCAGCTTCTTTTCTTCGTCACTGCATTCATTCCTGAAATACTTGTCAATTAATTCCTTTGGTATCATTTGCAGCTTGATAATGTGGAGCCTTCCTAATTATATCGTTTGAAAAAGGGGCATCCCCTAATGAGAAGATAATTTTTTTTACCACAGGGATAGCAGTAGCAGCAGGGGCAGCGCTTTCCTTAAATACTTGATAGCAAGCGCCATGTGATTTTCTACTGTTTTTACGGAGAGGGAAAGCAGTTCGGCGATCTCTTTGTAAGACTTAAATTCATAACGGCTCAGCTCAAATACTCTCCTTCTCACGGGGGGCATGGTGTGCACTGCCTGCTTTATCCGCTGCTGCAGCTCCTTTACTTCTACTGATTCGGATATATTTTCTGTAACATTTTCCCGGGGTTTTTCCTGTTTCAGCGCTCTGTCCCTGACGGCGTCCTTCCTGAACAGGTCAATACAGGTGGTCCGGGCAATATGAAAGATCAGCTTACTGACCGGCTCCGATTCATCCAGCTGCTGCCGGTAGTCCCATAATTTGATGAAGGTGATCTGTGTAGTCTCTTCGGCGATGTATTCGGAGTGTGTTTTAGAGAGGACATATAAATATACCTTCCGGTGATATTCATTGAATATTTCACTGAAAACCGAGGTATCCCCTTCTTTCAATGCGGTAATGGTATTAAACGTGGACATGATCCTAAAAATACAAAAAAAGGTAAAGCCTTGCAATGCTGCAAGGCTTTACACAATATCCTGCTAATCAGGGCTGGGAAAGCACAAAACTACTGCATGTTCCGTTAGACTCCAGGTTTAACAGCTGGAGCGGCCTTCCGTCAATGAATACGTGGCAGGTATTAAACCCGCCCGCACAATATCCCCTGTACACGCAAGGTGAGCCCTGGTTAGGAACCTGCTGAAGGTTCGTATACCCGCTCCCCGCAGATCTTTTACCGCCGCTGGTAGCAAAAGCGCCTGCAATGGCTAACGCAAATACCGTTACTGATAATCCGATTTTTTTAAAGTTCATGTCAGTAAAATGTTGAATTCAGATACATGCCTACTTTTTTCTACAGGTTTTCGGCTTCGCCTGTTCTATTGCAATAGAAATAAGGTTAGTTCCTGGCGATAGTATACGCGTTCAGGGTATGATCACACACTGCAAACAGCTGATCTCCCTTTACCATAAAGTCTGTTATACGCCCTTTCTTCTCCAGGGGAATGTATAATGTGTGGAGGTATGCGCCGTTGTCCAGCGAATACACGTCTATGATCTCAGTATCCCGCCTGGCCTGCCAATGCTCATTGTCTGCCACCAGGGTAGACAATATATAAATCCTGTTATTGGCCACTCTTGCCAGGCTGTTCACATAAGCAGGCGGAGCCGAAAATTTACTGACGCCGGTAGGCAGCTTAGCTACCTGTATCTTGGCGGTAGTATTAGTATCCAGGGTATGGCCCGTATAGAGCGTGTGCAGGTTGGTATCCAGTGTGATGAATTCATTGCGGTAGTGGTACACGTACACCAGCTTACCGGTTTGCTGATCATAGTCCAGTGTGCCATCTGTACAGAAGATGCCGTCCACCTGCTTTCTGATAACATCCTTTCCTAAGCTTACATAGGGCGAATCCGTTTTTATTTTCACCAGTATGTTCTGGCCATTCCCAAGGGAATCCATATGGATACTGCGCGATATAAAAGAAGTAGCAGAAACATTTTGCAGCAGGTTAAAGAAGCAGCTTTGCCGCAGGAAGCGGCTCATCTGCAGGTCATCCAGATTTCCCCTGTAGAGTGTGGGCGTAGCTCCTTCTGTCATATACACCGCAGGAGAATCTACTATGATCCTTGCCAGCTTCCAGGCGTAACGCTCACCGGTGGGAATCTTCAGCGTTAGTTGTTGTGTGTCGCGCAAATTTTGATCTGCTGTCAGCAAATGCAGGGAGGCGGAATAATTACCCAGGTAGATATGTTTGCCGCTATGCCCGGCTATATAATAAGCCGGATATTTCAATTCCAGTGAGCTTTGCAGTGTCGCTGCCTGTGGCAGCACCTTGCGGGTAAATCCATTCTTCTTCTCATTAGGCTTATCTGCAAAGGCGTACAAAATAAGGACAAGCACAATACAGGCTGCCACACAAAGTGCGGCAAATCGGAAGGGTTGCATCATGGTATGTTCTTTTAAACGTGAGCCAGCTTAGTATACAGCCACATGCCCAACAAGGCCAGGGCAACAAAAACAATATTAAAATAGAGGTGCTGCGTCCAGCTCATCATGGAAATCACGCCCCCGCAGGAACAGGGGATCTTATCAGATAAGGTGACCAGCACAATAATGTAAACGGTGAAAAGGGTCATCATCGCAAAGGATGCGTAGAGGCCAGCCCGCCGGTAACGTGGGATGACCAGCAGCAAAGCGATCGCTATTTCAAGCAGGGGAACTACGATGGCCAGCACAGGGGCAAACCGTGTAATGAGGGGAGATTGCCCTATAACGGCCCGGAAATTTTCGTAATCAATGAACTTACTGACGGCTGTGTAAACGAACAAAAGAATGAACAAGAGACATATTGTCTCCACGACGGTCTTTCTTAACATGGAATACTAATTTACAATTGGAGTTATGGAATTTTCAGGAAGTCTTCGGGTTCACACTGGCATTCATTGGCTATTTGTTATCCTAATCTAAGCAAATATTCTGAATATTAATAGCTGCCGGGAATTTTTTTGTCAGAATGACACATTTCCCCGGTTATACCGAAATTAAAAGAGGCCGTTCTCAATGTATTTGAGAACGGCCTCTTTGCTACTTCAGTTTGGAATAGTTAATTATAATTAATTATATCCCGGGTTTTGCTTCAATGCGGGCGATGTATTCACATTCATCACGTTCTGCCCGATCGGGAATATACTTGTATGATCATCCCCGTCAGGTTGCTTATCCCACCAGCTGCCGCTGTTGAATTTACCGAAACGCACCAGGTCTGTACGGCGACGGCCTTCACCCAGGAACTCGCGTCCCCATTCATCCAGCAGTTCCTGCTCTGTCAGTGTGCTGCCACCTGCATCGTAGAGGCTGGAAGACCCGGCCGGATAGTAGCGTTTGCGCACGGCATTCAGCAAGGTAGCGGCAGTGGCTTTATCGCCAGCCCTGAACTTGCATTCTGCGAGTGCATAGTAGATCTCTGACAGCCTTACTTCTGCATAGTCTGATTCTATGCGGTGTGCATCATCCGTAGGATAGAAAGGATATTTTATAAAGTACATGCCTGAATTCTGGTCAGCATGCGTCATATCTGATTGCTTGTCGCTGGGCACTTCATTAGGGCCATAGCTCACCAGCTTATCGCCCACCTTGTGGTTGAAAATACCTACCTGGTCGCGGATGTAAAGCGTGTAGCCGTTATCGCTGGTCACCGTATCCTTACCATTGTTATATACCAGGTAACCGAAAAGGAACATCCCTTCCCTTGTACTGTTGCCCAGGTTCTTATACAGCTTTAGACGTACATCATCAGGATACTTTGCAAACTTGATAAAAGGTTTTCCCAGCTGGAAACCATATTCCTTTCCGTCTACATCACGGCCGGGTTGTAAAGCATACTTGGGATTCATATTGCCCCAGTCTGTAAAGCCGAAATACTGGGAAGCCTTGTAAGGCCCGCCCCACCAATACATGCCCCCGTCGTACTGCCAATGGGTACGGCCAAATGAGCCGGGAAAAGCAAAGATGGTTTCAGGGCTCTTATCGTTATTCCAGTCAAAGGGCTCATCCCAGCGCTGTGCCAGTGCATAGTTACCATATTTGTTATTGATGATATCCTGGCAGATGGTAGCGCAATCGTTGAAGTGATCTTCCCCGATATACACCTTTGCGTTCAGGTACAGGCGGGCCAGCAGCGCGCCGGCTCCGGCTTTTGTCCAACGGCCCTGGAAGTTCGCGGTACCTTCGGCGCCTTTGGCAGCCAGGTCCGGAATAGCTTCTTTCAGTTCTGTCTCAATGAACGTGAATGTTTCTTTGGGAGATGATTGCGCTACACCTTGTGTTTGTCCTTTGAACGTGGTCACCAGCTCTATATTCCGGTACAGGTCAAACAGGCGCAGGTAATACCAGCAGCGCATCGTCCTCAGTTCAGCTATCAGCTGCTTTAATTCTGTATCCGTCATGGAGAACTTGGAAGCATCCAGCGCCCTCAGGTCCTCCAGGGAGTTGTTGGCCTGTGCAATACCCTGGTACAGGTTATTCCAGCCATCACTGGTATAGTTGTCCTGCGGTGTCCAGGTATGATAATGCAGCCTGTAATAAGTACCGCCATCATACCAGTGGCCCTGGCGGTTAGGCGTCATGATCTGGTCGCCCGTATTTTCCTGCATCATGAAGGTAGTACCCTGCACGGTCCAGTAACCATGCTCAAAGGTGCGCAGGAAGGAACGGTATACATCATCTTTCGTTTGAAAGAAGTTATCTGAATTCACCTTGTCGTACAGTGTCTCGTCAAGTTTGGTACAGGCGGCCGACAGTACGCACAAACCACCTGCAATAAGATATGTTCGGAAAAGATTCTTTTTCATGTTCGCGGATATTTAAGCACTTAGAAATTAAGTTGCACACCAAACAACAATTGTGTGGTAGAAGGATAATATGCCTTACTACCTCCGCCATCGTTGTTGGTGAGGATGCCTGGATACAGGCCGTTCACCGGGTATGCCTCCGGGTCTATACCGGAAAAGCCGGTGAAGGTGGCCAGGTTCTTGGTGGAGGCGTATACACGCAGCGATTCAAAATACTTGGACTTTGAATGGATGGTATAACCCACTGTCACCACATCCAGCTTTACATAATCTCCTTTTTCCAGGAAATAATCATTCAGGAAGGCCAGTGTATTCTGCCCGCTGATATGCGCATTCTTACCATAGGCAGACTGCAGCACGTTGGTGTTCTGTTGTACGTTTTGCAGGCCATAATAGAAATCATGCACATTAAATATGTCATAGCCGAAAGCACCACGGAAGTATACGCTGGCATCCCATTTCTTATAGTTGAAAGTATTGCCCAGGCTGGCGGTCACTTTAGGAAGGCCGTTGCCCACGATCCGCTTATCATCATTCGTGGCCTGGTTGGAAGGGATAGGCTTACCGCCTTTGTCGTACACCAGGAAATTACCCTGATCGTCCACACCGGCGTATTTCCACATATAGAAATTACCGATGCGCTCCCCTTCTTGCATCCGTTGTGCAGTACCCGGACTACCCGGAGCAGGCATACCTACTACGTCAATAAAGCCCTGGCCATGATACTGATCATTGGAGAAAGACACAAAGCGATTGTTATTGGTAGCACCTGCAAATGATACGCTATAGTTGAAGTCCTTCTTATCGATAGCCACCGCAGTCAGCTGCAGCTCAAAACCAGCGTTCTTCATAGAGCCTACGTTAGCATAGGTCTGTGTCTGGATGTTCGGGGGTATGGGCACATTGTAATTACCCAGCAGGTCCTGCTGCTTGCGCTGGTAGTAGTTGATGCTGCCGCTCAGCTTACTGCGAAACAACGCGAAATCAAGCCCTACGTTCCAGTTATGTGCTTTTTCCCAACGCAGGTTGTAGTTGGTGTTCTGACCGGGGCCCCATACCTGGTAATAACTGCCATTGAGCGGATAATAGCCGTAGCCGTTATACAGGTCAAGCGACAGGTAGTTACCGAAATCCTGGTTACCGGTAACACCGTAGTCGCCACGCAACTTCAGTTCATTCACCCAGGTAACGTCCTGCATAAAGTGTTCACTACTGATGCGCCAGCCCAGGGAGAAAGCAGGGAAGTATCCCCATTTGTTATTGAAGCCGAACTTGGAAGAGCCTTCATAACGAAGACTGGCAGTAGCCAGGTACTTATCATTATATGAATAGTTCACACGACCAAAGAAAGCGATCAGGCGGGAATCATTCTTCGTACTGCTCATTCCATTCCTTCCTTCCACCTGTTGATAAATTCCATTACCCAGGTTGTTATAAGTAAAGGCATCGGAAGTAAATCCCCTGTTCTCCGCATAAAGCTCAGAATACTGGAAATACTGGTAAGAATAACCTGCAAGCGCTTTCAGGGAATGACGGCCCTTGTTAAGATTATAGCTGCCTATCCATTCAAAGGTCTTCTGATCCGTTTTATCATATTTGCGGTTGGCATTGCTTTGCCCGCCTTCATTTTTGAGGGCGTAGGTAGACGTTGACGGACGGAAGAAGAAATCAAAATAATCCCTGGTAGTCTGACCAAGGGTCACCTGGCTGCTAAGAGTAGGCGATATGTTCAGCTTGATAGTAGCATTCAGGTCCAGGAACTTCGCTTCTGACCCGCTCAATTCTGTCTTCAGTCTTTCAACGGGATGAAACACCTCCGATCCGTTATCCAGGAAATATTTGTTGGGATCATTGGGGTCCATCACCGGTTCAGTAGGATTGAGTGATAACGCCATGTTGAACACATCGTAATCAGCATTATTCCGTTTGAAATAACGCGGCGCTACCACCAGTCCCATGTTCCAAAGCTCATTCTTGGAAGTATGGTTGAGCGATACGCGTCCACCGTATTCCTGGCGGCTGGAGCGGATATCAATACCCTGGGCATTCCTGTAGTCCATCGTTGCACGGTAATTATTGCGCGCGTCGCCTCCTGAAAAAGACAGCGTATGCTTGTGCGAAAATGCGGCCTCGCGGCTGATCTCCTTCGCCCAATCGGTTCTGGCGCCATAATCCGTGCCCCTGTTCTGTTTTACGAATTCCTCTGCTGAAAGTGGCTTGAGCGTACGGGTGGGAAAATCGAAGGTGGTATAACCGTTGTAGGTAACCTGCGGACCGTTACCCCTGCCGCCTTTCTTGGTGGTGATCATAATCACCCCATTGCTGCCTCTTGTACCATAAATGGCAGATGCAGCACCGTCTTTCAGCACATCTATCGATGCGATATCGTTCTGGTTAATATTCTCCAGGTTAGCGCCTGGCACCCCATCCACTACGATCAATGGTCCGAGACCTGCATTGCGGGAGGAAACGCCGCGCAGCTGTATAACCGGGTTGGAGTTGGGATCTGCAGTGCCGGGGTTGGAGATCGTAAGGCCGGCCACCTTTCCCTGCAAAGACATCAGTGGGTTGTTACCACCTACAGCCAGCAGGTCCTTATCAGAAACGTGGGTAATGGCGCTCGTCACTTCGCGGCGGTTCAGGGTGCCGTAACCTACCACCACTGTTTCATTCAATCCCACGGCTTTGTCCTGCATAACGATGTTGATCTCCCTCCGCTCACCCACGGCGATGGTTTGTGTTTCAAAGCCAATGGCGGAAAATTCCAGTGTTACCTGCTGGTCGCTGCTCACATTCAGCTTGAAGCGGCCGTCTACATCCGAGATGGTACCGGTGCTGGTTCCCTTGATGGCAACCGTAACGCCAGGCAGCGGTTCGCCTTTTGCGTTCTTTATTGTACCCTGGATAGTATATTGCTGCATCACCGTAACCACATCCGGCCTCGCAGCAGCACTTTCCGACCGCACCACGTACAGCGGCGAGATCACAATATTGGTCCCGATCTGTTCAAATACCAGTGGCTGGCCTTTCAGCAGCAGCGACAGTGTTTCCTTCACCGTCCTGGTACCCTCCGGCAACGAAACATCTGAAATATTGCCCAGCGCCCGTTTATTATAGGCATAGGTAAAGGGCGTCAGCTTTTGTAGCTTTTTCAGCGCGGTTATCAGCTTCTCAGCCTTCAACTCTAACCGTACTGTAATATCTTCCATGTCCTGTCCCTTGGTACTATGGGCCAGCAATACCTGAAACGAACACGACATCACGAAGAACGAAAGAAGGCTCACTCTCATAATCTGTTTCAGTCTTTTTTGATAAGCAGCAGAAAGATGTCCATAGCGTGGAGTTCTAGCAATAGCATCGCTTTCTGCATTTTTTGCAGAAAAAAACATAGTTTTAGAATGTTTTAAATGGTGACTTAATCAGTTAAAACGCAACAGCCGCTTTGACCTCGCACGTCAGAGCGGCCTTTTTTGTAATGTGTGGTCAGGTATCTTTTCTTTTCATAACATTGAGTTTAGTAGAATAACAAATAATGCTTACCTGCATCCCTGGCCGGAAAGCAATACGCTGTCCCCGCTGATACGGAATTCCAGGTTATTTACGCGTGCAATGATCTTTACAATATCCTGCAGTGGTTCCTGCCGTACAAAAGCAGCTGTAATGTGGCAATCCGCCAGCGCCGGGTGCTCATAAAAGAACCTGACCCGGAAGCGCTGCTCCAGCAGGCGCCCTGCCTCCTGCATAGGCAGGTCATCAAAGAGCAGGTCCTGCTTTCTCCAATCGGTAGCCCGTTCCACATTTCCCTGCAGTTTTTCCACGGCATTGTCAATACCACTGATCCTCACCTGCTCGTTGGGCGATACAATCCCCACTGTTTTCACCCCGTGCACTACCTTCACTTTACCGGTGGTTACCGTTACCGTCACATCCTTATCTGAAGGATAGGCCCGGATGTTAAAGGAGGTGCCCAGCACCACCGTTCTCACCGTTCCGGTATACACCACAAAAGGACGGGTGTCTTTCCTGATGGTGAAAAAGGCCTCCCCCGAGAGGTGCACCACCCTTGTCTTTTCATTGAAGCCGTTCTGGTACTCCAGTGTAGACCCCTCATTCAGCAATACCTTGCTTTGATCTGGCAGCACCAGGTATTGATGCGCAGGTTGCTCAGGCTTTGTGGACGGTACTTTCTGCGCCACTTCTTTAACCGGCGCCGGGCCTTGCGACAGCAGGTAAACACCCGTAGTGATGGCTCCCAGCGTAACAGCGGCGGCGGTCCACCACCACAGGCGGCGCAGCCTGGGCGTGCCCCGGTCCTGCTCCAGGATGTTCCGGAAGATGAGCTCCGCACGGTCAGGGTCCTGCTCTTCGGGCGGCCAGTCCTGGTCCCATCCTTCTTTGATCAGATCCCGCAGCTCCTCGTCGTACTCCGGCTTGCCGATATAGGTCCGCATCTCGGCTACCTCTTCCGGAGTAAGGGTTTTCCCGAGGTAACGTTTAAACAGGTACGCAAACCTTTCATGCGTCTGCATAGCACAATATTTTTAGGTAAAAAATAGCACCTGTTTGCCGGGCTTTATAATAAGACTGTGGAAATGAAAAAGAGGAGTATATCTTTTTAAAAAAAATTTGCCAGCAGGCTGATACCGATGACAACCGCGTTGATATAGGGGCTGATATGATCTTTTATGACACGCAGGGCGTGCACCAGGTGCGTCTTCACCGTATTACGGGAAATATTCAGGGTATTGGCGATCTCCTCATGCTTCATGCCGCGGTCGCGACTGAGGTTGTAGATCAGCTGCTGCCGGGGCGACAGCTTGGCCAGGGCATCCTTTAAGAGCAGCTGCTGCTCTTTTTCCTGCAGGTACAGCTCCGCATTATTGGCATAAGCGTCCGCTTCCGTTTGCACGGTTTCGCGGGTCTGCTGTTCGCGGGCCTGCTGCTTCAGCATGTCAAACATACGGTTACGGGCAATAGCGTATAGCCAGGCGCTGAAGTTCTCGACCTCCGGAAGATCCTTTCGCTTCAGCCATACTTTCAGGAAAACATCCTGTATTACCTCATCTGCCAGGGAAGTGTTTTCAGACAGGCGCAGGGCATAAGTGTAGATCCGCCCACGGTAGCGGTCAAACAGGCAGCGAAATGCTACCTCATCGCCGGCCGATATTCCGGCAAGCAAAGATTGGTCACTAATATCTTGTTTCTGAACCATGTATCACCCCTTAAACGTGGACAGCCCTACTGTTAGGGGGGTAAGATAGAAATAAATTTTTACAACATAGCCAAGAAATGGATGAGCATCAGGACTGTCCCCAGGCAAACTCGCAGTTATCAAAATTCCGCTTTTCCAGGTCGCTCCGCGAGATCAGTACGCTGAACACGCCCGCGTCGTTAAAACCATTCTCTCCTACCTGCAGCAGCACTACCTTGTCAGAAAAGCTGATCGCTTCTATCTCTTCCTGGCTTGCCTGGCAATGTGTATAGATCCCGAAGATCTTCGACTTCTCACTACCCGCAAAATAATCCCAGAGCTTCCCGTTCTCATCCGCGTCTTCTTCCTCCTCTTCATCTTCCGCATCGCGAAAACGTTCTGCAAGTGTTTCGGTACCTGCAAAGATCTCATCTACCAACATGCCGGAGAAAAAGTTGTCCTCATGTTCTTTAATATGGCGAACCAGGTCTTTGTTGTCTACATCGGCATAAACAACCTTACCGGTATCTGTCATGATATCAGCAAAGAAAATGAGCTGGCCGGACTTAGGCAATAAGCCCGTTTTATCAAAAGGGGAGAATTTGGATAGATCCAGCTGCGCCGCGAAAAAGAAACCTTCCGGGTAGGATACGCCTGCAGGAAGATCTACCACGGGACCGCCATAACGGGAATGGCCCAGGGGAATTTCGACTTCCGTATGTTTCTTGTAATTACCTTCCTCCAGCAGAATGTCTGGCATATTAATAGAGGCGCCATAGTAAAGGGTTCCGTTTCCTGTAAATTCGATGGTGTTGAATACCTGGGCTTTTCTGTCCATAGGGTTAATGTTTGAACGGATCAAGATATAAACAATAAGCGGAATACCCAAACGGCCCGGCATTTATTCAACAGGCAATGGCAAACCCGGTGCATATCCATGAATATCTCTGATCAAGGCGGGCAGATCTCCTTTCACATATTTACAAACGCCATTCACCAGTACCCGGCTGTATCCCTTCAGTTGTTCGTCACTGAAATTCAATTGTTCAAGCAGCAGCTGATCAAACAGCACAATCGCTCCCTTTTTCAACACCAGCTGTATATCGGCCGGGTCCAGGCCGAAAAAGGCATCCAGGCCATCAACTGCTCCTTTTTGTTTTGCCACTACTATATCTGCATACATGCCGGCTTTCAGTGCGCCTGTATTTTTCAGATCCCATAGCTCTGCCGGTGAAGTAGTAAGTGAATAGAACAACTCTTCATCCGTCATTAATCCTGTTTTCCTGGCCAGGCGCAGCTGTTCCCAGATATCCCAGCTTGCTGACACGGTAGAATCAGTGCCAAAAACAATTCTGGTGACGGCTTTCAGCTGCCTGATATCAGCGGTAGTGCCTATCAGGAAAAAGTTTGAATCAGGGCACCAGACCAGGGCCGTAAGAGAACGGGCCTGCCGCACATCCAATGCTATACCGTGGATCCCGATCAGCTTTTTCCCGAAAATATTCCAGCGGAGCAAACTGTTGATCTCACTATGAGCTTTGGCATTGGTCCCTTCTCCTATGTGTATTACCCAGGGGCGTTTTGCCGCTAAAGGGTTGTTCAGCTTAAGCCGCCATTTTTTCTCCAGTTGAATGGAGTGCAGCATGTTACAATCCTGGAACACCTGTATAGGGGCCTCCGGCATCTCCGCTACATAGTGCCCGTGATGCACAACCGTGGTAACGCCTGCCAGCAGGTTTTTATAAACACCCCATTTCACCCGCAAATGGCGGGGCACCTGTAACACCGCATTGATGGCTGGCTTGTTCACTGCATGAATATCATTGCCCCACTCCACATAGTCCTTATATACCCTGTTACCAAGCTGGGGAAAGAGATCGAAATCAAGGTGATCATGTGAATTGATCAGGCCAGGAAAAGCGATACAGTGATCAAAATAGAGGTGCTGTACTGCATGGCTGCCTACGGCATCGGGGGCGGCAGGAAGGATCATACCATTATCGATAAATAGATCCTTCGCGTTTTCATGAATGATATGGAGGTTGTGCAGCGCTAGCATTCTACTGTTTGCCCCTTCAATGATAATCCCTCTAATGATATTTTCAAGTTTGCTTCGGGTATCATTATTGTTCATTTAAATGTAAAAATAACAAAAACCCATGTTTTAAACCCGTACCAATATATTAGCAATAAGCAAAATACAAAATTAACTCTTTTACATCCTTTAAACCAGGAGGCGTTCGGTGTGCCAATGCATAAACCAAAAGGCCGCCAACTTCCGTTGACGGCCTTTTCCTTTCAGGTATTCATGAAGGTAAATAAGTAGCCCTTAATTTACATCCCAGAATATCCTGGTGTTCCTGGTATCTTTAGACGACACTTTTGAATAGTTCTCTGCATTATACAGCTGCTCTGCTGAAGGATACAGCAAACGTACCGGAGGTGTGGTTGCACCGGAAGCAGAAGCCGTTGCAAACTTCAGCGCAGGATAGCCTGTTCTTCTCAGCTCTGCCCATGCCTGACCGGCTTGCAGGATGAAGAAGTGCTCCCATTTCTGGGTATAGATCTTCGCCAGCTTCTGTGTAGCGGTACCGCTATAGGCGATAGCCGGTTTCTGGAGATAAGCAGTGATAGCTGGCTCCTGAGGCACGCTCAGCGTATCCCAGGAAAGTCCCCTTAATACCACAGAGTGATTCAGATCGTAGTAGAATGATATAGACTGGCGAATCCCCGTTTCATATGCAGTTTGCGGGGTTCCCACACTCCACCTTTCGGATGCTTCAGCCTGCAGGAAGCTCGCTTCAGACGCAGTGAAAAGCACGCCGGGAATGTTGTAGTTATAATTGAACGTCGCAGAATCGTAAGTGGCATATTTACCTGCTGTTTCAAAATCGGAGGAGGTTCCATTGTAAGGGAATCCTACATATTGACCAGACTGATTAGTATCCCAATATACAGGCGTGCGCGGGTCATTGTTAGCCAGCATCAGCGTATCTAACAGGTAAGCCGGTGCAACGCGGAAGTCGGAGAAAACGCCGCCCAGGTCACTTTTCAGTGCAGTTGGGCTCATTTTTATCACCGCATTCTGGCTGTTGTCTGTGATCAGCGGATAAGTAGCCGGATTGCTTAACATAGCGGTCACCTCAGTTCTGGCGGTAGCCTCGCTTACATTTGAAATACGCATCAACAGGCGCAAGCGTAAAGAGTTCGCATAACGCTGCCACTTTAAAAGGTCGCCTTTATACATCATATCCTGCAATTTCAGCTCAGCAGAGGCAGAGGTAATAATGTTGGCGGTATCAAAATAAGTGTTCAGCGACTTCAGGTTCGCGATAAAAGTATTATAGAGAGTAGCCGCATCATCAAAGGGAGCGCCGGTAGCCTGGCGGTCGGTATTAAGGCTGCCCGCCTGGCTGAAAGGAATATCTCCCCACATATCGATCATCTGCGAAGCCTGGTCATACAGCAGCACTTCGGCACATTTCAGGAAGACTTCCTGCTGTTGCTGTTGTGCAGGGCTGAGCGCCTTGTAAGTGGTTTGCATTTCCCTATAGGTGCTCACGATACCAGGACCATAGTAGTTAGGATCATTATCATCCTTGCTCCATGCGCCGGCATAGAAATCTGTCCAGCGGTCGGAAGTATAGGAAGTAGACGGAATGTACATCTGGGTGGTTGGCTGCAATGCCACAGTTTGTGAGAAAGGCGCCTGGGTAGACATTATAAACGTATAGTAATCCCAGTAGGAAGGGCGTACACGTTTATTCATAAACATACCGGACAACAATTTTCCCAGGGAACCGGTCGTTGTCAGTTCCGGGTTCATATAATCATCTTCTATCCTTTTCTTACAGGAAGCGAAAAGGCCTGCAAGTATGATCAGGATGGTCGTATTTATCAAAAGTCGTTTCATCGAATAATTTTTAAGACATTCAGCAATAGAAATTAAAAGCGGGCACGCAGGCTGGCGCCTAAGCTCCTGGTCGGTCCAACAGTACCATTGTCTACACCCTGGCTCAGCCATGTAGAACCAACTGCCACTTCGGGGTCTAAGCCGTAAGGCAGTGATTTGTACAGGTAGAACAGGTTACGGCCGATCAATGCCAGCTGCAGTCCCTGGAAATGCAATTTTTCAGTGATGCTTTTAGGCATATTGTAAGTCAGGGCAATTTCGCGCACTTTAATATAGTTATTGTTGAACACCGCAGCAGAATAATCACCTTCTGTTCTCCAGTTGAAGTTGTTGAGGTAATAAGCAGCAGCAGAGATCACTTTGGTATTGGCCCTGCCATCTTCAGTAACACCGGGCAGGATCAAACCGTCATTACGGGTACCATTAGGTGCAGCTACATAATTGGCAGTAGCATCGTCTATTACATTATAGGAGATACCGCCGTGCGCTGCATCCCTGTACTGGAGAGTGCTTTCAAACATACCGCCGCCGATCTGGTAGTAGGTAGGTATAGATACCAGCTTTCCTCCCCAACGATAATCCAGTGTAACGTCCAGTGAGAAGTTTTTATAAGTGAAAGTGTTGGAGAAACCACCCACGATCTTAGGCATCATGTTACCAACATATTTGTACTCATTGAGGTTGTTGGTATAATAGCCATCACCATTCACGATATAGTTGCCATTAGCATCCTGGTTACGCGGGTGTACATATATATTACCCAGTGCATCGCCCACTTCAGCTTTCACGATCAGGTAACCACCACCTTCTACGTTCCAGGTCAGGTCTGAAAGGTTGCTCGGAAGTGCCGCCAGTTTATTCCTGTTGATAGCAAAGTTAAAGCGGCTGCTCCAACGGAAATTCTTCAGCGTTAAGGGCGTTGCGTTAATAGCAGCCTCGTAGCCGTAGTTAGCCAGGTCGCCTGCATTGATCAGGTTAGAAGTAGCGCCGGTAGAAGGAGCTGTGCTGGCCAGCAGTATCTGGCGGCTCACCTTATTGTTATAATAGCTGAAATCTACGCCTACTTTACCTTCGAATAACCTGGTCTCCAGGCCTAACTCAAATTCACGTTTCTTTTCTGACTGGATGTTAGGATTACCGAATGAGTTGCTCTGTGATTGTTGGTATAAGATGGTGGAGCTATTATAAGCGAGGGCATACTGGTAATAACCAACATTCGCCTGGTAAATGCTGGGATGGTTACCCACCAATCCGTAGGAAGCCCTTACTTTACCATAATCTACAAAAGAAGGCAGCTTGATCACGTCAGAGAAAACAAAACCTGCATTCACTGAAGGATAGAAATAGGAATTTACAGCAGCCGGCAGTGTAGAGGTGCGCTCCTGGCGGGCGGTACCCTCAACGTACAGGAAGTCCTTATAGTTCAGGTTCACTATGCCGAAGCCTGCGATGTCTACCTGTTCTGCACGCTGCGCAGAAGTTTTCAGGGTGCCTGCAGAGTTAGCGAGGCTGAACCAGTTTTCGCTCGCGAGGCCTATATCAGTGTATGAAGTCTGGTAAGTGTAGTTCTGTTTTCTGCCGGTGAAACCTCCTGATACCGTAAGACCAAGATCTGCAGTAAGCTTCGGGCTATAGGTCAGCATTACATCTCCATAAAAAATATTGTTGCTTCTTTGTTCTACCTGGTATTTACCGGTATATCCAAAGCCCACGGGCTGCGTATTATGTTCTTCATCCGCCGCACGCCAGTTGGTGAAGTCACCTCCAACACGGCCCCTGAAGCGCAGGTTATCCAGGATGCTTACATTCAGCGTTGCACTGTTAATGAAACGGTTCTGCCTTTCGTCGTAGTTATTGCGCAGGTTGGTCCATAAATAATCCAGCAGGTTGTTAGCCCTGATATTATAGGCCAACCGCTGGTCCTGGTCATAGTTGAAGTTGTTATAAACTACATACTTATAGCCATTGGTGGTCTGGTACTTGTCGAAGTAAGTCTGCATGTCGTCCATGCGGCTAAAGAATCCGTCAAAAGAACCAAACACATTGCTGAGGGTATATGCCCTGTTATGCGTAAAGTTATTATTGTAGGTAGATACCAGGTCAACAGACGCTCTGCTGCCCAACTTCAGCGTACCATTAAAGTTGAAGTTGTTCTTGTAGAGTTTACTGCCGGGCAGGATGCTCTTATAATCTGTTCTTGTATAAGAAAAACGATAGCTACCGTTATCTCCGGAATTGGACAATGCCACATTAGCAGTGGAATTATAACCATTCTGGTAAAAATCCTTGTAGTTATTTTTGTTGGCTACATATTTCCGGGTAGAGCCATCCCAGTATTTAACGTCGCTGCCATCGAACTTAGGGCCGAACTGTCCGTAAGCCCTGTAAAAAGGATGACGTGAACCATCAGCATCTGTTATCATTCCATCCCCATCAGGGTCAATACCATTCACCACATTGGTCTGTGCATCGTAACCAGGACCATATTCATTCTGGTAATCCGGGCTGTAAGCCAGGTTCTCCTTAGTGAAGATATAGTTCACGTCCACACCCAGGCCCCTCGCCTTGCTACCTTTCTTTGTAGTGATCACGATCACACCGTTGGTAGCTTCAGAACCGTACAATGCAGTAGCGCTGGCGCCTTTCAGTACGGTCAGGCTTTCGATGTCCTCCGGGTTAATATCTACCGCACCGTTCCCATCGATCCTGTTGTTGGTAGTCCCAAAGGAAGGAGTAGTCAGGTTATTGAAGTTCCTGATAGGCACACCGTCCACTACATACAAGGGCTGCGTGCTGTTATTGATGGACGTAATACCTCTCACCTGTACGGAAACGCCGCTGCTGGCGCCACCGGGAGCAGCAATAACTTTCACGCCGGCTGCTTTACCATACAATGCGGACGCAAAGTTGGGGCTACCGGTCTGGGTCAACTCCTTGGAAGTAACGGTACTTACCGCATAACCTAAAGCACGGCTTTCTCTCTTGATACCCATAGCAGTTACTACCACCTCATTCAGCCCCTTGGTATCAGGAGCCAGCTGAATGTTGAGCACATCGCCGCTCACAGGCACTTCTTTTTTCAGGTAACCAATGTAAGACACCACCAATGTTGCATTGGGAGCTGCTTTGAGGGTAAATTTTCCGTTCTCCTGGGTAGACGCACCGTTAGTAGTACCTTTTTCCTGTACACTAACCCCGATAAGCGGGCTGCCTTTTTCGTCCGATACGGTTCCCGAAACCGTCTTCTTTTCCTGTGCGATGGCTCCAAAAGCGCATAGCAATAGCAGGACCGTGCATACAAATAACGATCTTTGCATTGATTGCAGTTGTTTTTGTTAAAATAATAGATTAAAGCAAAATAGCTTCCGTGCGCGCTATGGCGCATATGGTCTTTTTAATGTTTCATATATAGCGGATAACCCGGATATGCCGGTCAGGTACAGTATTGCACCGGTACTTCATGTTTAAATTTTTGCTGTAAAGTTTAACAAGTCTCTTGTTGCTCCCCCGCCCTCATCACTGTTTACTTACTATTTCACACGCGTAGAATAACTAGGAATAGGCATTAGTTTCCTGGTATTTTTTGGCTGAAAATGCTTGCAATGATAGGGATAATCGTTCAATGAATGACTTACACTCATTGTTCCGTTCTACATGTCCACTATGGCGATAAACTTAGATAAAGTTTTGAGAATGCGCAAAGGATTTGTTAAAAAGGAGAAAAGATGATCAGTCTTTGTAAAAAAAACATCAGATAAAGGCTTATTTGATTGATTGTCAAACATACACCTGGTGCAGTTAAAACGGTCTGCTGCTGTCCGTTTCAGCGCCTTAACTTTTCGCTCCGCCGGATAAAAACCCGGTTTCGTCGATACCCGTACCAGGTATTTGCGGATAATTTCGCTAATTTCAGGAAATGATATTATAACCCTATGAAGCTGCTTCTTACTTCCGCTGGCATCAGTAACCCGAGCATTCACAAGGCGCTGGTTGATCTTCTCGGCAAGCCGGTTGCCGAGGCAAGCGCTGTTTTTATCCCCACCGCGATATACGCTATACCTAATGGTGGCGACTTAGCACGACGGGTGATCCGCGGGTCCTTAGGTGATCCTTTCTGCGAATTGGGTTGGAAGTCGTTAGGACTGCTCGAGCTCACCGCGCTGCCAAGTATCAGGCAAGCGCTTTGGGCGCCTATGCTCCAGGAGACAGACGCCTTACTGGTTGGCGGCGGTGATTGTCAGTATTTGTGTTACTGGATGCAGCAGTCAGGACTCGCAGATCTATTGCCCTCGCTGCTGCAGAAGATGGTCTACGTAGGCCTGAGCGCCGGCAGCATGATAATGACCCGCTTTGGAACAACGTACAATCACCATACACTGCCGGCGGAAAGCCCTAAATCGCTAGGCCTGCTTGATTTTGCGCTGCATCCGCACCTGGATCATGAGTGGTTCCCGGATAATTCACTGGCTAACATCGAAAAATTAGCCGCCGGATTAGCCATGCCCTCCTATGCAATCGACGATCAAACCGCCATTAAAGTGAGCAACGGCGCCGTCGAGGTCATCTCCGAAGGAAATTGGAAACTGTTAAACCCTAAATAAAGCTCAGGAACCAACTTTAAAATGTGGGTTGTAGATCAGGCCAATAATATTGCCCCAGGGGTCTTTTAATTTAGCAACAATAATACCGCCTCCCACTTCTTCAGGTGGCTCACATTCCAGCGCTCCCAATGTTACAAACCGGTCGAATACCGCCTGGACATCATTAACCCCCCAATAAGCCACTACGCTTTCTGTTTTATTTTTTGACGGCTTTTCTTCTGGCTGAAGTCCCAGTTCATATCCGCCGATCTCAAATCCAACATAAAACGGTTCGTCAAAATAAGGTTGCGTTTCAAACACTTCGGCATACCATTCCTTTGCGCTGTTAATGTCTCCTACCTGGTAGATGGCTGTTCTAAGCCCTAAAACACTTGTCTTCATATTAGTGGTCTTGTATTTAACTGAGTTGTCAGCAAAGTTAAACGGCGGGCGCATCCCCTGGTTGGAAAAAAACGACAACTTAGATCCCGGATGGCGTCAGCCCTGTATACCGCTTTATTTCATGGTACCAACCAGGTAAGGCTTCCCGGATGGCATGGTCAAAACACCCTCTGCTGTTTTACAGTCGTCTCCCAGGTTAAAGATCAGGTCAACACAGCCGTCGGGCAGGATGTTTGTTTTGATAGTTTGCTGTTCAACACCTTCAACGATCCAGAAGGCATCAATATAATCGGCCAGATCATGGTGAGGCCTGAATTGATGATAGCTCATTCCCAAATTTAGGCAGGACGATAAACATGGGCAACAATCCCACCGGGGAAACTTTTGACATCGGCTAATTTCAGGTCCAGCGGTGCTGCAAGACCATTGAAGATTGGCATGCCCGCGCCCAACACTACGGGATGGGTTACCAAAAGATATTCGTCTACCAACCCTGTTGCTATCAGGTTCCGCATAAACCCGGCGCCTCCGATCGCACAGATCGGCTTACCCGGCTGAGATTTGAGCTCCTTTATCGTTTCGGCAAGATCACCATCGAAAACCTGTGCGGCTGCCCAGGAAGCCGCAGCGCGTGCCTGCTCCTCCGTTGTGGTAGGCACCGGATCAACGCCTTTAAATCCATTTTGAGTAAAGACCGCCTTGGGGATCTCGTTCATCGGTGCGGCAAAAGGCCCGGTGGCAGTTGGCCAGTAAGGAGCCATATTCTCGAAGGACTTCCTGCCCATGATGATCAGGTCTGCCTCCCAGGTCTGTCCAACAGCCCAGGCCCTGGATGTTTCATCTGAGGATTTGAAGATCCAATCCATTTCGCCATTGGGGCCGCATACAAAACCGTCGACTGACATCGACATCTTCATAATTAGTTTACGCATAGTGCAATTGTTTGTTCCCCAAAACTAAGCCCTCATCTCTGAAATGAACGGGGCTGAAAACGACTTTCCAAGGGGTGAATTGAGTCTCGCACTGGCCAAAGTAAGAAAACACCCCAAAAAAGTTGATCTAAATCATCAAATTCCCGCCCTTGATGTGCCATTGAAAAGTTTCCCGTATTTTTAATTAAAACCTGTTTCCCATGGCGTTGCAAACCGGCGTTCTCAAATTCACCGGCAGGTTACAGAACGTCATCGGCTACCGTAGAAATGGCAAATATTTCTTGCGTAGCATGCCGGACAAAGTAAGACAAACCTCCGCCACCCGGAGGGCAGCCCGCTATTTCGGCATCGCCAGCCGGAAAGGGAAACTTGTTCGCAAAGCATTCCGCCCCCAGCTGGACGTCCGCTGCGACGGCACCCTGGTAAACCGCCTTAACAAGCTATTCATCCAGGCAGGTCGTGACAATTTCCCGAACCTCCAGGGCTTCCACTTTAATAAGCATACCGGCATTGAAAAGCTTTTTACTATTCTCCCTGTTTTCACGGTAAATGGCGGCTTGCATATCCCCGCCCAGGAACTTCTGCCACAAGGCAATAATACGCATGTGGAGCTTCGCCTCATCGCTACCCGCATCAGCTTCGCTGAAAACCGTGTGATCAGCACCGATGTCGCCACAGCTATCATCGGGCTCAATGAAGACGTACCCTTTAACGGTATAGCCCTCAACGTTCCTGTTGAAGGCCAGGGCGCCCTCATGGTCGTACTGCAATACCGTGCCTGTAAAGCATGCAACGGCGTTCTCTACCCCTCCGGCGACCGCCGCTACATGGCCGCCGATGTGATCAGCATGGCTATCCCTGCAGCAGAAGCCACAACATCGCCGTTCCCGGCAAAAGCAACACGTAAGCGTTTCGTTTTCCGTAACCGCGTTCAAGCCACATCTTCATCGCCGTTCCCGGAAATCCCAGAGAGCGCGCCCGGGTCTCCCCATCCGTCATGGCGAGGCCCTCGGAGCCCTGTGTAGAGACGGGCCGAAGCCAATCTCCTCAGGGTCTTCAGTCGCACTAAAATCACTTCACCACCTTCCCTTCGTCTTGGGCGCCACGCTCCCGGGAAAGCTATATCACACACCCTCAACATCCATTGTTTTCCATCCCAAAAACAGCTCCTTTCCGTTCGTCCACTCCTGCTTCTCAAACTTTCGCGCCCGCCAATCCCACCTCAAACCCCCAACTTCATCCCCTACCCTCCTCCTTTTCATCCCCAGCTGAACTCCCGATCAAGTCCACCTTACGTGCATTAACCCTTGTGTTACAGTATACTCCCACTGGCCGCTTACTATATGCCTGCTCCGCGAACCAGCTTAGCAAGTGCTTAGTCAGTGCTTACTAAGTGCCTGGTCCCTGCCTTGTAAGTGCTTAGTCGGGGCTTAGCCAGCTCTTTCTCCCTCCTCCCCAATCCTTTAATTTCCGCCGTATATTTGCCCTATGCTCGTACTTCCCATCACCATACGCATCCCCTCCGATGAAGAGATCAGCTACCGGCCCGACTTCGACGAGATCCTCCACAAAAGAAGAAAGGCCCGGATCCAGGAAGGCTATACCCTCGAGCTCAACGAAGCCATTACCCACCGTTTACCCTACCGTTTTCACGCCACTATCAATATTGACAACAACCGCCTATGGGACCTCTTCCAGGCCCTTGCCCTCACCTTGCCCCCCCAGGTGTGCTGCGTGTACGGGATATCCGAAGATGAAAGCGCCACCACCGGCTTACTGCAAAAACAGTTTATATTAAACGAACTGGAAAAATACCGGGAAGAACTGACACAGGACTGCCAGCTGGAATTTGGCCTCTTATTCCAGACCAAAGAAGTGCTGATGGAACTAAGCATCAGCGAAAGCAAATACATCCGGTATTGGGGCGTAGAGCTGGAGCGTTTTAAACTGCTGATGCAGTCATTCCACCTGCCCGCTGTGAAAGGACTGGAATTTATCGATGAATACCCGAAAATAGTCACTCCCCTGCGGGAGCTGATGCCCTCCGCCAAAGCGCCGGAGAGCGTAGTATATTATCTTGACCAGGCCTTCCATGTAGACAGAAGCGGCCCTGAACCTTACTTCGACTAACGCGGTATGGATACCTTACACTGCGCATACTGCGCAATGTTCTGATCTTTATTGCGCACATTCAGGAAATACAATCCTTCAGCAGTAATAAAGAAATTATCCAGCGCCAATCCATCCGGTAAAGCTGCCTCACCCAGGTATTGAAAGTCTTTGTCAAATGCAATAAGGCTGGCCGTCTTAGCGGCGGGCTTCCCACCGGCCAGCTTCTCCTTCGCCGGCGGCAATTCCAGTATCCTGTAATACCGGTCATGATATGGATCATAGATGATATTACGGTAGGAAGGAGTACCGGTATAATATTGCAGTGCATAATCAACATCCAGCACCTGCTCATCCCCTTTTGACAGTCCCATAGAGGTGATACAGATTTGCTGACGGCTTCCCGCATACACATCCTTTACCTGCCAGTTACTGTCCACCAGCCGGATGTGATGATCCGCCGGCAGGCTAAGCAACAGTTGCCGCGTTTGCTCATTGTAGCTTGCATACGGCGTTCGCAGATGTGATCCGCCCCAGTTATGCTCGCGGTACACATCGGGGTAAGGAAGGTGATAACGGGTATTACCAGACGGCATTTGCATAGTAGCGCAGATCGTGCGGAGCGCGGGATTTTCCCCTTCCTGTTCTCCCAGCAGGAATCCAAAGCCGGTAATGGTCTGGCCCCTGAACAACAACGGCGCAGCCGCATTGGCATAGGGTGGCGCCGCATGCATACCGGCGGTCTTGTTTTTCATAAACGAATACTCCTTATCCACCACGCCACGGTTAATGGAATAATAAAACAGCTTAGCGCCGCCATAAGCATACAATACCAGGCTATCAGCGGAAATATATTTTAAGTAGGAGATCTTATGCCTTACATGCACTGGCTGAATGTTACGTGGGCGGATCGTATCCCCGTTGAACACCAGCGGGTATTCCAGCAGCCGCTTATTATAGCTGTCAAACGCATATAATACCTGTTCCTTTTCATGATAATCAATAGGCGTTGATATTCCCATCACCATAAGACTATCCAGGTAAAGGTTCAGCATTTTGCCCTGCGTGATGCGAATGGGCACAACAGGTTCTTTGGTAAGGATACAGTTGGGAAAGGGCTTTTCTCTCCCATTATTACAGGCAGTTAAACTTACTGCAGTGATCCAGCATAATAAAAGAGGGAACAGTGGTCTTCCAGGCATATGATACAGGTGAAAAAAAATAAACAGGGAAAATACCCTGTTTATTTTCTTGTTTTGGTTAATGAGCGTGCGGCTATTCTACGTAATAAGTACAGTTTGTGACAGTAGGATCAATAGGTGTTACGCAATCAAAATGGTATACGCCATCTACAACGGTAACCCTGCATTTACCACGCAGGCCATGATGATCATCCTGACAACCGCTTCCGGAAGAAGTGCCGGATACAAATAATAAGGCTACTACAGCAATGCCGGAAAGAATACAGATCTTTTTCATTGGTGATATAGTTTAAATTAAGGGAAAATGTGTCATTACAGTACAAATGGCCGGCACAACAGGTAATCAAACAAATCAATTTAAATTTAAGTAAATTATCTTACAAATAGCCCGGGGCGCTTAAAAAAAATCAGGCAACGATCAGGTAAACAATCCATGCGATCATTAGTATAAAAGGGAACAATGCCGCCAGGTGCGTAATACTGCACCATTCCAGGCGCCAGCTGAATAAGCCCGGCCTGATGTCGGGGTACCGGTACACATCTCCTACAAAATGATAGCCATTTCCCTGGGGATAGGATTTGTCCAGCGCAGCCAGCGAAGTGATCTTCTTAGCCGCTTCCTCCACCGCTTTCCGGTACACCTCTACCAGGTACTTGTCATTAGCCCCGAACACATACCAGGTGAATGAAAGCACAATACCCAGCAGGGCAAAACCCGCGTTATGGCCTTTTGGATCGAAAATGAACTTGCCGCCTATCAGGGAAGATTCGATGGTAACAAAGATGTTGAACCGGGTCCACATCCGGCTGAACTGCTGAACAAGGAAGCCGATCTTCCGTTCATAGTCCTTGTCGAGGAAGAGAAGTTCGTCCATAGTTTGCTGATTTGAGGTTACAATACCATGATAAAATACGGCATTAAAAGTATACTATCCAAATTGGTAGTAAGAGCAGCATTAACAGCAATGTCGTAAATTGGATATCAAATACAAAACGGATAGCTTATGGAATACAGACAATTAGGCGCATCAGGATTGCAGGTACCGGTGCTCAGCTTTGGCACTGCTACCTTTGGAGGCGGGAACGATTTCTTTAAAGCCTGGGGCAATACACAGGCAGAAGAGGCCACCCGCCTGGTAGACATCTGCCTGGATGCAGGCGTCAACCTCTTCGACACGGCTGATATTTACTCAGACGGACTGGCAGAAGAAGTACTGGCAAAAGCTATCAGCGGCAAGCGTGATAAACTGCTCATCTCTACCAAGGCTACTTTTACGTTTGGTCCTCCACCCAACAACCAGGGCTCTTCCCGCTTTCACCTCATGAAGCAGGTAGAAGGCAGCCTGAAACGCCTGAAAACAGACTATATAGACATTTACCATATGCACGGCTTTGACGGCAATACGCCCGTTGAAGAAACCCTGCGCACCCTTGACGACCTGGTGCAAAGTGGCAAGGTACGGTACATTGCCGCCTCGAACTTCTCCGGCTGGCACCTGATGAAATCACTCGCCGTTTCAGAAAAATATGGCTGGAACCGCTACGTGGCGCACCAGGTATACTACTCGCTGGCCAACCGCGAATATGAATGGGAACTGATGCCCCTGGGGATCGACCAGAAAGTAGGCGCATTGGTATGGTCTCCCCTGGCAGCCGGGAAACTGGGCGGCAAATACCGCCGCGGACAACCCTACCCGCAAGACAGCCGCGTGGCGCAGGGCGGCAGTCCCGTGCCCGAAGCAGTCGTGAACGATACAGTGTTCTACAATACCATTGATGCACTGGACGAAGTAGCCGCCGAAACCGGTAAGACCATCGCCCAGGTAGCCATCAACTGGGTGCTGCAACGCCCTACCGTATCCAGCATCATTATAGGCGCCCGCAACGAAGAACAGTTAAAACAGAACCTTGCGGCCGTAGGCTGGAACCTCAGCACAGACCAGCTGAAAAAGCTGGATGCCGCCAGCGAGGTACCCACCATCTATCCCTACTGGCACCAGCGTCAGAACCTGACACTGAACCCGCCGCCAACATTCTACTAAACAGGGGCTTTTACCTTCCTACATACCATCAAAGCCGTATAGCATCTGTCCGCTATACGGCTATTCTTTTCTTTGTATCTTTAGCCATCGACCAAACCTGTACTTATGGAGGAAAAAGAATCCATCTTTGGGCCTGAATTCGATGAGATGGCCCTGCCGGGCAGACGATCACTGTTGCCCTGGTGGGTGAAAATATTTACATGGATCTTCCTGATCATGGGCTTCGGAGTAGTAGTATCATTCTTGACCAGCCTCGGAGGTATGTCTGTTGACCTTTCCCTGTATGGCCTGAGCGCCAGCACCAGGCCGTTTTCCCTGATAACGCTGATACTGATAGTGCTTTACTCACTGAAAGCCGCCACTTCCATCTGCCTGCTCACAGAACAGCAGTGGGCGATAAAATTAGGTTTAGCAGATGCCGTAGTGGGCATTTTATGCTGCACATTCGTGATGATCTATCCATTGATCAACCGTTCAGGCTTTAGCTTCAGGGGAGAATTGATTGTGCTGATCCCCTACCTGAAATGGCTGATGAAAGTGAAGCCGCTTTGGGAAAGACGATGATCAGCTTTTCTTCTGCAGGCGCGCTGTCACGCGCTTTGTCGCCTCTTCGTAAATAGTGATCAGGTGCGTACGGATGGAATCTGGCACCGGTCTTACTTTGGCATTCGTCAGTAAAGTAATGCTGCCGGAAGGCAATGCAGGCATATGGCAATCGATACAATTCTCTACCAGCGTAGCCGTCGGTAAAGCTGTCATTTTACAGGTGCTATGACCCGCGCTGTTATGACATTCCATACAGCGTAAGGAAAATACCTGCAGGTTCCCTCTCTCATTGTTATGCGGATTATGACAGGAAGAACAGTTCATATCCCTGCTCCTGATGAAACATTTGCTGGCGGTGAATAACTGGTATTGCGTGCCATGCACATCCATTTCCGTTGGCTTGGCAGGACGGGAGAAATCAGGAAAGAAATAATCATTCAAAGCATCACCGGGCCTGAAATCAAAGGCTGATTTTTGTGGAGTTCTCAGCCCGGAATGACAGAGCGCACACATATCCAGCTTTTGCTGCTTGTTCAGGGTACCGATCGCCTTTATATGCATCGCCTTCCGCTCATCCGGATGTGCTGTATGGAAGGCCACATGCTCCGCCGCCGGACCATGACAGCGCTCGCAATCTATCCCATATACCAGCTGGTTCTTTTCAAAATCTTCAGAAAGGTTGCGCCCTATTATCTCCACATTCTTAATTCCTACCATAGCGCTATGACAACCAAAACAGGTGCTGGGGATCATCCTGTCAAACTTAGGATGCGAGGGAGGGAAACCCGGACTGTTAGCCCAGCTGTCCGTCTGTATAAAATAAGACAAAGGCAATTGATAATACTTGGCATCCTTCCAATAGAGAAAGGTCTGTGCTTTTTGTCCGGAGCCTATTGTAATATCAAAACGGTGTGCTTCTTTCAATACGCCATTGTGATACTCCGCCTGGAAAAGGCCGCTGTCACGTTCTTCCATGATCACTTTTTCATCATTGCTAAATGCGAAGACATTATTTGGCGCTGCGAAACTGCCTTTCACCGTTGCTTTGGAAGCAGGAGATGAAGTATGATAATGGGCAGTGCCGATGTAGTTATCGTAAATATTTTTGTGACAATTCGCACAGGCGGCAGCCCCTGCAAAATCAGCTCCCCTGGGATCTGCAGTATGCGGCGCTTTTGTGATGCATTGTGAAAGAATGGTGATACAGGAAATGAGAAAACAGGATACGTATAAAAGACGTTTATTCATGACGTGGTTGAATGGCGGCTAATATACAAAATATATGCAAAAGGAATTTTGGCATTGGTTTTTTAGCATAACTTTGAGTTGTCATATTTGTTGAACTTTTTCTTGTCACCAACCATTGCTAATTCATTAACAAATTTAAATCCCAATTGTCCGTTCCAACAATTGGGCTTTTACTTTAGCAAATTTCTCTGCTAGTATAATATACAAAATGCCATACAAACATGGATTTTGTCATAACTTTGTTAATCTTTACAGCGTTATAAATAGGAAGCCCCCCGTTCCCACAAACGGAGGGCGCCGGATTTAACGATCCCGGTCATATCGGCTCCCTGTAGAGCTCTCCTCAAAGTTTTAGTTTTGAGGGATCTCCGTTAGTACTTACAGCAACAACGGCAGGCAAAGCGATACACTTTGCCTTTGGGATGCCGCTTACGTACACCATTTACAGTGATGTAAGGGCTAAATACCCAGCCGTCGCGGCAGTTGCCAGAACAGAAACGATTAGTCATATACCGTTTTGTTTAGGCGTCACCAACTAAGAGGCCCTTGCGACACTGAGCCATTGCTAATTGTTAGCAAAAAAGTAAAAGCCCAGTTGCTTGAACGAGCACACTGGGCTTTAAATTAAGTGAGTTTCTTTTTGGAAACGGTATATGACATCGCAAATATAAATGCCGGATAAATATCCACCAAATAATTTGCTAAAATTTAGCAACCATTTCTTCTCTATCCATTTGTTTTAGCAAGAGAATATCAAAATGTAATAATTAATCTTTACTCATCCCCGCACGTCCTAACAACACCGCCGTTACCACCGCCGTCGCTATCAACAACACCGCCGCCACCATTGCACTAAACCGCATAGATTGCACAAAAGCTGCTCTTGCCGTAGTTAGCAATAAAGTACCTCCATCTCCTGACACCTGCTTCGCAACCGCCACTGCCCCACCCAGCGTACCTTTCGCCGCCCTTGTAACATCTTCAGGTAAATTACTGACGGCTACCGCCATCTTCCCACGATACACCGCCGTACCTATGCTTCCCAATATCGCTACCCCCAATGCCGTTCCTAATGTAGTGCTGGTTTCATACAACCCAGCCGCCGCACCCGCACGTTCAGGCGGCGCCGTAGCCACCACCATATCCACACCTAGTGTAACGGTAATGCCACAACCAAAGCTCAATATGATCGAAGCAGCCACCAGGTAAGCTAAGCCTAAAGGGATCTGTATCTGAGATAACATAAACAACCCTATGCTCATAATCGTCATCCCTATTGCCATCATATACGCCCTGCGTACTTTACGAACAGTAACCGGCGCCAGCATACAACCCACCATGCTAACCGCCGCGGCAGGGATCGTCCACAAACCAGCCCTTAAAGGATCCATATTAAGCACCAGCTGCAGGTACTGCGCAATAAACAAATACAAACCCGACCAGCAGAACATGGATACCAGCAAGGCCACCAAGGTAGAACGGAATGCCGTGATCTTAAACAGCCGCAGATCGATCAGCGGATCAGCCAGGCTTTGCTGCCGCCGTATGAACACAGCTGCGAGCATCAATCCTGCGATGATCGTTATAATTGATATCATCTCCACCCTCGCATTTTCGGCGATATGTTTTATACCGTAAATAACAGGCAAGATAGCCAGCAATGAAAGCAATGCACTGAACAGATCCATACGCGAGGCTCCCGGATCTTTAAACTCCGGTAACAACAAAGGCCCCAGTATCACGAAGAGCAGCATCACCGGTGTCCCTATCAGGAACACGGAACCCCACCAGAAATGATCCAGCAGGATACCACCCAGCAAAGGCCCCAGCATAGTGCCTGCTGCAAAGCAGGTGGTCCAGATGCCGATCGCAAACGTACGCTGCGCAGCATCATGGAACATATTGCGGATAATAGAAAGCGTAGAAGGCAACAAAGTAGCTCCCGCTATACCCAGCAGTGCGCGGGCTGCGATCAGCATACCAGGTGTGTTTGAAAAAGCAGCAAAGGCCGATGCAACGGCAAAAGCAACAGCGCCTGTAAGCAGCAGGCGCCGTCTGCCAATACGATCGCCCAGCGTACCCATGGTAATAAGCAGGCCTCCTTCCAGGAAGGTAAAAACATCCGTGATCCACAGCAGCTGCGCGCTGCTGGGTTTCATGGTGGCGCTGAGCGCAGGCAGGGCTAGGTAGGTGACAGTGGCGTCCATCGCCACCAGCAAGGTAGGTAACGCCAGTACGGCCAGCCCTATCCACTCCTTCCGCCCTGCCTTTGCGGGAACGATCTTATGTACTGTAGCAGCTGTTTGCATCCGGGATCAGTTTGTAGATCAAACTTACTACCATCCGGGGGAAAGCAAGGCGGGCAAACATGCCAATTTCAGGGGGTATTTATACCAGTACGGCGCCGCCATCTACCACCAGTACCTGGCCGGTGGCAAACTGTTGCTTCATCAGGTAAATATAACTGAGGGCAATGTCTTCCGCCTCCCCGATCCGCTTCACCGGCAGACTGCTCCCAACGGAAGTATACAGCTGCTCCCGGTCTGTTGCAGATAAGCTGTTCCACAGGTTGGTTCTTACTACGCCGGGAGCAACAAGGTTCACCCGTATAGGCGCCAGCTCTATGGCCATGGCCCTGGTAAACCCTTCCATCGCGGCGCATATGCTGGCGGCTATTCCCCAGCCTTTCCCGGGCCGCGGACTGGCAATACCGCCGATCAGGTTAATAGAACCGCCGGGATTGATATGGGAGGCGGCGTACTTTACCGTTGCCAGTGCTCCCCAGTAACGGATGTTGAAGAAATTGCGGGCGGTGGCTATTTCTGTTCCGCTGATATCGCCCAGGCTGATGTTCTCACCAGCGGTGTATACCAGGTGATCAAAGCTGCCTGCCGTAGCAAAGAAATCTTTGATCGCTGCTTCATTACCCAGGTCTACCGCATGCCCTGCTGCCCCATCTGGCAGCTCTTTCAGCGCCTGATCGATCCGCTCCCGGTTACCGGAAACGATAATTACCTGCGCACCTTCTGCCGCAGCAGCTTTAGCGGTTGCCAATCCAATGCCTGAGCTTCCGCCCAGTACCATTACTTTCTTTCCTGTCAATACGTGAATCTCGCTTTGCTTACTCATAACAGATCATTTTAGTAATGCAAAGGTCTGTACCCGGTAGCGGGCAACATTTACCATATGGTAAAAAACAAAAGCTTAGCGAAAGTTTTTACGGATCCTGCTGAGCGACTGCGGCGTAATGCCCAGGTAAGAAGCAACATCGCTCAGCGAAACCTGGAGGGCAATATCAGGCTGCTGCATCATGAAGAGCTTATACCGGGTAGCAGCCTCCTGCCCCAGGTAAGTATTGCGGATCCGGATCTTATCCAGCAATCCCTGCTGGATAACCTGGTTAATGAGGGTTTGCACATACGGCAGCTGATCATACAAGGCCAGCAGGTTCGGCTTTGTAATGGCCAGCACTTCCGCGTCACAGGCGGCCTGTATGCTTTCATCGGCTACCGTTTCCGTATTGAAGCTGTTAAGAATAGTACAGAACTGGTTTTGCTTGAGGAAGTAATGCGTTACTTCCACGCCTTTATCATTCACCACCACAATGCGCAGCACACCGCTGCAGATAAAGAACAGCTGCCTGCAAACCTGTCCGCCACGCTGCAGGTAATCTCCCTCCTTCAGCGACATCGGCTGGAAGGCCGCGCTGATCAGCTCCTGCTCAGCTTCAGGAATGGTACTGAACAATTGTAAAAAGGCAATGAGTGGCTGCTTCATTAGCATTAAAGTTACAAATAATACGCTTGCTAACGGATGACATCTGTATCCACCGGCGTATATCCCAGCTGACGGCTGATAGAAAGCATCTGTCCTTTATGATGAAATTCGTGGGTGATGACATGCGTAAAAACCTCCAGCGCAGTAGTGGTGGTTATTTTATTATCACGGGTAGAGCTAAGCACTGCAGCAGGCGTTTCTGCAAAGCGGCCGATAAACTCATCTACAAGCGTATTGATACTTGCATAATAATCACGGCATTCCTGCACATTGGAGATCTCCGTATACTCCGGGTACTGCATTTCCCTACCCAGGGAATGCTCACCCATCCAGTAGCGGTATACATGGCCATTATGCACCAGCAGGTTGCGAATGCTGCCACCCCTGCCAAAGCCGCTTGTTTCTGCAGTAAAATGTGCTGACTGAAAAGTATCACAATAATCCAGCAGCACCGCCCTGGCGCCTTGCACCAGTTCATATTGCAATGTCCAGCTGTCTTTCATAAAGGAATGTTTATTCCAAGATAGGGCATTTCCAGGCAGGATCTTAGCCCTCCCTGATAAGCTTACGGAGAAATTCCTCTCCTAAAGGTGAAAGCGTGTAGCCGGGATCGTGGCTGATGGTCAGGCCGATGTTCTTCAGCTTGCGTACATTTAATTTCAGCCATTCTTTTTCTCTTCCGTTTTTAGCGGCCAGGTCTGCCGCCCGCAGTTTGGGGTTGTCCCTGATCAGTTCCAGCAGCTGGCGGGTCCAGGCGCCCTGCTTACTGTAGCGGTCCAGCCGCTGTAATCTTTCTTTGAGCACGGCAAAGGTATCATCCGTTAAAGTTACCTGTTCGCGTAAAGCAATACGCGGGTCCTGCCCGTGATACTGCACTTTTATTTTGAAGATCTTGCCTTCGGTGACGGCATTCAGCTGGGCCAGCAGCTTTTCGCGGTTTTCAAAGCCTGCCTGCTTTGCGTTGGCTGTAGTAATCTCATCTGTTGTAACCTGGCTGATATCCACTATTTGTATGAGGCCTACTCTCGTCTTTACCAGGCTGCCGCTTTTAACAGCAGCCACTTTCCATTTACGGAAAGCCAGTTTGATCTTCCCTGACCTGATCCCCTCGAGATGAACCGTTTTAAATAGCATAGGAATACAAAAATATCATTCCTTTACTATTTTGACGCTCACCTTCGTTACCACACATATGTAGCCACCGCTCCCTTGTCCAGGGAACTGGTAAGCACTTCTCCCTTGTAACGGATCTTGAAGCTTTGCGCTTCTTTCCCGTTATTCACTACGATCAGCACTTTCTTTCCATCCGGCGTTTTAAACGCTACATTGTTCAGCTCAGCAGGAACGGTAGAAGCAATACGCACAGCGCCCGGCCTTACAAACTTAGAGGCATGGGCGATAATATAGTAGGCCACATTACGTGTAAACGTGTCTCCGTCAATAGTTAAAGCGCCCAGGCAGGTAGTGCATCCGCCGATGGTATGAGGCTTGTAAGCCGGATCTGCCGCCAGGTTCCATTCCAGCACATTCCGCGACCAGTTGCGTGTAGCCCCGATGACCAGCGTGCTTACATGCCATTGCAGATCACTGGGAAATTTGCCGGGGCCACCCACCCATTGTTCAGTAAAGTACACATGCTTATCAGGATAAGCATTATGCACCTCAGACAGTGCGGTGATGGGCCCGCCATACAGGTGAAAAGCGGAACCATCTACGTAGGGCCTCGCCCCGGCATCATTCAGCACGGTAATGGGATAATCAGGCCGGTCTGCATTATGATCATATATGATGATCTTCGTTTTGATACCTGCCAACCGGAAAGCAGGGCCAAGATGACTGCCGATGAAAGCCGCCTGCTCTGCAGGCTGCATCACCATGCTGGGAACATTGCCGCCATGCAGGGGCTCGTTCTGTGGAGTGATCGCGTCTATCACAATACCTTCCTGCTGCATGGCCTGTACGTACTTCACCAGGTATTGCGCATAGGCGGTATAATATTCAGGCTTAAGGCTGCCGCCTTTAAAGCTGTTGTTGGTCTTCATCCAGGTAGGGGCCGTCCAGGGAGAGCCCAGTATCTTAATAGCGGGGTTTAACGCTACGATCTTTTTCAGTACAGGTATCAGGTCTTTATATTCCGGCGCTATGCTGAAATGCTGCAGCTGTTCATCGGTTTGCCCGGCGGGCATTTCATCATACGTAAATGTAGTATCGCTGAGGTCTGAAGCGCCGATGCTGATGCGGAGGTAGCTTACGCCGATATGCGTGCCGTCTGCCAGGAACAGCTCTTTCAGCAAGGCATCCTGTGTAGCTGCAGGCAATGAGTGGATCAGCGTGGCGCTGCCACCGGTAAGTGCATATCCAAATCCATCTATCTCCTGGAAAGTTTGTGCTTCATTGATGTCGATGACAGGATAGTCATTCTTTGTTTCTTTCCTGAACAAGAGGTTCAGCGGCTGTTTTGCAAATAAGGCCGTTTTATCCGGAGTGGTAAGCCAGCAGGCTACGGATGCTTTTGCAGGCGGATCGCCCGGGCCGGATGTATGTATATTGCCTGTAACAGTAGTAGTATACAGCATGCCTGACAGCAACAGCAGGGCCGCATGCCTGTTCATCTTTTTCCCCATCGTTATTATTTCCTTAATGCTTTATTTTTCTATCATTTTGTATACACGTACATAGTCTACTTCCATAGCGCTGGGAAAGGCTGATTCATCAATGCCTTTCTGTCCGCCCCAGTCGCCGCCTACCGCAATGTTCAGCAGCAGGTGAAAGCGTTTGTCAAAGGGCCATACGTCAGGTCCGGTTCCTTCATTCCGGAATTCGAAGATCAGCTCTTCGTCGATGTATCCGCGGATAGTAGCGGGCGTCCAGTCTATCCGGTAAAGGTGGAACTCCGTAGTGGCGTTGCTGATCCGTTTGGTGGCGGTCTTTTGTGTGTTGATCTTGAAGTAATACTTTTTGGTGTGGGTGGTAATATGGATGTTATTGAGATCATAACCTACATGCTCCATGATATCGACCTCGCCTGACTCAGGCCAGCCGCCGTATGCCCAGTCGGTAGGCAGCATCCAGATAGCAGGCCAGGTACCCCTGGCGGCTGGCAGTTTAGCCCTGATCTCGAAACGGCCGTACAGGAAATCGCCCTTGTTCTTGGTCACCATACGTGCAGAGGTATAGTGTTTTCCTTCCTTCTCCTCTTTACGCGCCGTGATGGTAAGGATGCCTTTGGCTACGGATGCGTTGTCTGTACTATTGGTGTAATACTGCAATTCATTATTGCCCCAGCCGTTGCCGCCAATATCATATCCCCATTTGGTGCTGTCAGGCGCGCCGGTATAGTCAAATTCATCCGCCCAGGCGGGGGCAGACTCGAATTTCCAGCCTTTGTCTACAGGGGCCTGTCCCTGAGCCTGTGCCCGGGCAGAAACGGCAACAGCTGCGAACATCGCCGTGAGGAGGAAAAAGCGAATATGTTTACCTGTCTTCATCACATCAAGCTTATTTTAATAAAAACGAGCTGCCGGCCTCATTACCGGCAGCTCGTGCAATATAGCGCTATATTATAAAGCTCAGCATCAATATTTCCTATTTGGTGCCGCCCCACTCCTTGCTCTGCTCGATCAGGGTATTCTCCATTTCCAGCAGCGGAATAGGCAGGATCTCGTGCTTACCTGCTACGAAACCGCGGCTGCCCAATACGGCAGCAGCCCTGCCAGAACGCACAAGGTCAAACCAGCGGTGACCTTCGCCAGCCAATTCCAGGCGTCTTTCCGCAAAGATATTATCCAGTGTGGCGTTGATAGGAGGCAGGCCTACACGGGCGCGCACTGCGTTCAGCAGCTGGTAGGAACGGGTGCCTGCAGCGCCGCTTTCTCCCGTTTGCACACGGGCTTCCGCTTCCATCAGGTAAGTATCTGCCAGGCGGATCTCATACATATTCTGACCAAAGTTCAGCTCCCAGTTACCTCCGGCGTCGCTGCGGGTAGATACACGGCCGGCGAATTTTTCCAGGAAATAGCCGGTGTTCATGTTAGCTTTCTGGTAAGTAGCAATGTTGTTCTTTTCCATGCTGTCCAGGTTGGCCACCGTATACTTGTAACGGGGATCGCCATGGATAGCATTAAAGAGGCTGGGTGTTACTACAAGGAAGCTCCAACCAGACACATAGTCAGGTGCACCGGGAGCCTTCGGCGTATATGCCCTGGGCCCTACCATCACGCCCAGCACGTTGCCTTCTGTACAACCCACGCAATCCCAGTTACCAGCAGAGGTAGCATTATGGGAAATCTCAAAAATGGATTCGCTGTTGAATTTGCTGTTTTTATCGGATTTCCAAAGATCACCGAAGTTGGCGAGCAGGTTATAACCATATTTAGCGCTTATCTGGCCGGGGGTGGCGCCGTTCACTTCCTGGAGCTCGGTAACAGCCTGTGCCCATTTTTTCTCATAGAGATATACCTTACCCAATAAAGCATGTGCCATGCCTTTGGTTACACGGCCGCCTTCTGCGTTTTTTGGAACCTGGTCAGGCAAATTTGCTTCCGCAATGGCTTCGTTCAAGTCTTTTTCGATCTGCGCATATACCGCCTGCGGAGCTACCTGCGGCACATCATACATGTTACCGGGTGTTAGCGGCTCCAGGATCAGGGGTATATTTTTGAAGAAACGCAGCAGGTCGAAATAGAAATAGGCGCGTAATGCTTTGGCTTCTGCCACATACCGCTTTTTCAGATTTTCGTCCATAGGTACGTTCGGCAGTTTGGACAATAAAAGATTAGCACGATATACGCCGGAGAAGCCCATTTTCCACATTTCTTCGGAGGGCCCCTGTGCAGGCGTCAGGGTATAATTAGAGAACACCTGCAGTGCGCTTACATCGTTGGCACCGCCGCCACCGGCATAGTGATCGTCTGAGGCAGCATCGAGGGCGCCCACTTTTGTAACAAAACCGCTGCCCTGCCAACCCACTACATCATACACTGCTACCAGCCCGTTGAATGCCTCGGTCTGGTCGCGGTAATAATTGGACTCCGTGGTAGCCCCTTTAGGCTTTATTTCCACAAAACTTCTTTTGCAGGAGCTGCCGAGGTGTATGCCTGCCGCCAGCAAAACGATATAGGATATTTTCAGTTTGTTCATTGTTGATCAGCTTTAACTTGTTAAAAAGTAACATTCAATCCCAGCATGTAGGAACGGGCCTGCGGATAAATACCACGGTCTACACCCAGCAGATCACCGCCTACCTCAGGATCGTAGCCCGAGTATTTGGTAATGGTCACCAGGTTCTCTGCCATAATGTATACACGTATCTTTTCGATCTTAGCCCGTTTAGACAGAGATGCCGGTATGGTGTATCCCAACTGCAGGTTCCTGATCCTGAAATAATTGCCGCTTTCCAGATAGAAGTCGGAAGGATTGGTGTAGTTGTGGTTCTCGTTAGGATCGTCCACTGTTAGCCTGGGGATGTCGTTGGAAGTACCCGCGCCATGCCACCTGCCCAGGGCAGTTGTCTGCCAGTTGGCGGTTGGGATATCGAGCCGGCGAAGGCCTTGGAAGATCTTATTGCCACCGGCGCCCTGTCCGAATACAGTCAGATCAAATCCTTTATACGCTGCGTTCAGGGTGAGGCCGTAAGTCCAGGTAGGCGTAGGATTACCGATGAAATCACGATCGTTCTCGTTGATCTGTCCGTCACCATTCACGTCCACCCAGCGGAAGTCGCCTGGAGCTGCATTCGGCTGGATCTTTTTGCCTTCTTTATTCACATAGGCGTCTACATCCGCCTGGGTCTGGAAAATACCATTTGTACGGAAACCATAGAATGCGCCGAAGGGCTGTCCCAGTGCGGTACGGGTAAGCGGCCAGGAAGTAGACTGGAAAGTCTGCTGTCCGTCCGTTACATAGGTTTTACCGGGGCCCAGATAAGTCACTTCATTCTTTATATGGGAAACATTCGCATTGGCGGACACGGTCCAGTCGCCAAGCTCCTTACGGTAGCCCAGCTCCAGCTCCATACCGGTGTTATTCATATCGGCTACGTTTGCAACGGGATTCACCGTAACACCCACATACATGGGTATACGCAGCGGTTGGAGAATGCCGCTGGTTACTTTTTTGTACCAGTCAAAAGACAGGATGAAATCCCTGAAGAGCGTAGCTTCAAAGCCGACATTTGTCTGGCTGGTTTGTTCCCAGCGCAGATCCGGGTTGGGCAGTGTTTTGGGACTGTAGCCAACCTGGAAGTTGTCTTGCGTACCCAGCTGATAGTTACGCCCACCTTCGATGAGAGACGCATAGACCAGGTCGTCAGTATTATCATTAGCTACCACGCCGTATCCACCACGGATCTTCAGGAAGTCTACCACATTGTTAGCCGGCCAGAAGTTTTCTTTAGAGCTTACCCATCCCAGTGAGAAAGAGGGGAAGACACCATATTTCTTGTTGGCGCCAAAGCGGGTAGAACCATCCCGGCGTACAATACCGGTAAACAGGTACTTCTCCTCGTAAGCATAATTCACACGGGCAAAAAGGGAAGCTACTTTATGATCGATTCCTTCGCTGCCGGAGGACACTTTGTTTGCGGGAGCAACATTCCATTGCATGGAAGCATCATCGAAATTATCCACGGGAATACCGTAGTAAGTTACATCCGTGCCCCTGGTATGGTTCTCCTTATATGCGCCCTGTCCTAACAATACCGTTACATCATGCGGACCAAATGCCTTTGTATAGGAGACTGTATTTTCCAGGTTCCAGTCAAAACGCTGGTTATTGGTTCTACGGAAAGAAGTACGTGAGTTGTTGGTAGAAGAGTTCAGGTAAAAGCTGGGCGTAAAGGTCTCTGCGCCATAGAACGCTATCTTGGTACCTATGCTGGACCTGAACCGCAGGCCAGGGATGGGTTGTACTTCCAGGTAAGCATTGCCTACAATATTATGCGACCAGTTATAGTTGCCCAGGCGTGTAGTGATGTAGGCCAGCGGGTTAGTGATCTCCTGTCCTACTATCGTGGAAATACCGTAAGGACGGCCTTGGGCATCCCTTCTTATACCGGCCTGGTTATAGGGCGACTGTGCCAGTTTAGCAGGATCCGTCTCCACTACAGGAGTGATCGGGTCCAGGTTGAGCGCAGAGCTTAAGGGGCCGCCAAACTCACTGTTGGTATTACCCAGGCCAACAGACTTTTCATAGGAGTAGCCCACGTTCTGACCAAAAGTGATATACTTTGACACCTTATGCACGGAGTTAAGACGTGCATTCACGCGCTGATACTTTGAAATGTCTGTAGCTACAATACCTTCCTGGTTCAGGTAACCGAAAGAGCTGTAAAAGGTAGACCTGTCGTTACCGCCGCTTACACTGATCTCATGGTTCTGCCTTTGTGCGCTGTTGTTAAAGATCTGTTCCTGCCAGTCAGTGCCTTGTCCGAAAGAAGTAGGGTCCGCAAAAGGAGTAGGATATTTAGTAGGGTTATTCATGTTTTGCGCCGCCTCATTCCTTAAAGTGGCATATTCGGTAGCATTCAGCATTTTCAGTTTTTTGGCAGGCGCAGAAATACCGTAGTAACCATTGTAGTTCACCTTCAGCGTTCCTGCTTTACCTTTTTTGGTAGTAACCAGGATAACGCCGGCGGCTGCACGTGCACCGTAAATGGCCTGGGAAGCAGCGTCTTTCAACACTTCTATAGATTCTATATCATACTGGTTCAGGTAACCGATACCGCCATTGTCTACTACTACTCCATCCACTACCCACAGGGGGTTGTTGTTACCGAAGGTGGTAAGGCCCCTCACCCTTACTGCGGATGCGGATCCCGGCTGACCGGAGTTAGCGGCGATGGTAACACCGGAAGTGCGGCCCTGCAGCGCCTGTTCCGGGCGCGTAACAGGCTGATTTTCCAGGTCGGAAGCCCTTACGCTGGAGATAGAGCCGGTTACTACGCTTTTCTTCTGTACGCCGTAACCTACCACAACGGTCTCACTTAAAGCCGTTTGGGCTACTTCCAGCTTCACATCCAGGGTGCCGCCTGTTACCGCAACGGTCTTAGGAGCATATCCCAGGAAGTTCACCACCAGTGATCCATTGCGCGGGGCACGGATGGTGTACCGGCCCTCAGGGTCTGTAGCAGTGCCCCTGTTGGTGCCCTGTACGCGAACGCTGGCGCCCGGTACGGGATCTCCTTTTTCATCCACAATACGGCCGCTTACGGCAATAGTAGTATCCTCCTGCTGTACCTGGCGGGGCGCCTGCGGCTTTTGTATAATGATACGCATGCCATCCATGCTGTAGATGATCGGCTGGTCTTTCAGGCATTCGTCCAGTACCTCTTTCACGGAGGCGTTCTTAACAGAGATCGTCACCGGGTTGGCACGGGAGATCAGGCCTTCATCATATACGATGGAAATTCCGGCCTGTCTGGATACTTCTTTCAATACCTTCTTTAAAGGTGCGTTCTTCGCTGAGAGTGTGATCTGCTGCGATACCGCTTTTGCGCTGATCTGCAAGCAGGCTGCGAGCAGCAAAAAGGCAGTCAATTTCATGACGCGGACGATTTTGCAGGCAAAACGAGGTGTTTCATTCAGTATGGCCTCTACCTGGCGTGGTTGATGAGCGGATCGCTTACCCACATGGAAAGCGCTACCACTAAAGTTTAATTGCATACTTTTGTAGTGTTTGGGAAATGACGAGATAAATAGTTCTTAAACGGGACTGATGATCTTCGGGAATCCCAGACTTCCTGCCGGGAGTGTTGCGAGCACTTCCGGCTTTTTCTTTGATTCCCCCCTTTGTACTAGCTTGATTTTTGAATCATAACGTTGATGTTTACCAGTTTTTTCATGTTTACGATATTTTCATTACGGCCCGGACGTGGATGCGGGCCCGTAATGAGATTTTGTTGCTGATTAATTGTTTTAGTTCAAATAGTTTAGTTTTCTACTGTAACCATCAGCCGGCGACCCTCCAGGCTAAACTTCGCGCCGTTTGCCTCCAGCATATGCAATATTTCAGACAGCGGCAGGTTGCGGCTGATACGGCCGCCGAAAAGCCGGCTGCTGTTATTATTCAGATAGCTGATCTCAACATCGTACCATCTTGACAACTGCCTCATAATGACAGTGATGGCGGCATTATCAAATTCAAAGAAGCCGGTTTTCCAGGCCACCACTTCGTCTACATCCACCGGGTGTACAGACATACGGCCACTGGCATAGTCCAACACGGCCTGCTGACCGGGAATAAGCTGGTGCTGGATGGCTCCCTGTTTCATACGTACAGCGCCCTCCAGCAAGGTGGTATTCAGGCTCTTTTCATCGGCATAGGCCATAATATCGAAACGGGTGCCCAGCACCTCCACTTCCGTTGTATTCACTTTTACGATAAAAGGATGGGCCACATCTTTCTTCACTTCGAAATAGCCCTGGCCCTGCAGCTCCACCAAACGCTGCTTACCGGCGAACGCGGTAGGAAAGCGTAATGTGGAAGCGGCGTTTAGCCATACATGACTGCCATCCGGCAATACTATATTGAACTGCCCGCCCCTGGGCACGGTAAGGGTATTATACCCGATCGCTTCTCCCCTGCCTTCAGCAGCATATTGCAGCTGGCCATTACTTTGTTGTACCAGGGTCCTACCCTGCTGGATCACCTGGTTACCGGCGCTATCCAGTGTTACCGTAGATCCGTCTGCCAGGGTGAGCACCGCTTTGCTGGTACCGGGAGCCACATCGTTATCTTTATTAACGGCGGCAATTTGATTGGCAGGAGCGCTTTGTTGCGCGTTACGGGAGACAGATGCGAACCACCAGAAACCGCCAGCCATCGCCAGCAGGATCACAGCAGCAGCCGCTACCCGGTAGCGGTTGAACAGGGGCCTTATCTTTTTACGATTGATATCCTGCATCAGGCGGGCTTCTACCCTGTCGCTGAGCGCTGCAGGTACCTGTTGGGGCTGTTGCATAACCTGCTCAAACTCCTGCTGCATGGCTGCCAGCAGGGGACGGTGGGCTTCAGACGTGCGAAGCCAGGCATACAGTTCCGCTACCTCTTCCGGCGAACATTGCCCGTCAAGGTACCGCTGCAGCAGTTTTTCGTAGTGGCCATTTAGTTGAGACATACGTTATGCCGGCGCCCTTTCAGGCGGGCGCCTACTATAATATCCCAAAATGAGGATGGAGGGTACCCCCTCCCCAAAAAAAATTTAAAAGATTTTTAACAGGAGGCAGAAGGTCAGTAACAGATCACCGTGGCGGTAGATGTAATCATGGATAAAACGCATGCTGAGCACCATGTGTTTTTTAACGGCATTACGGGAAATGCCCAATATAGCAGCTGCCTCGTCATAGCTTTTACCTTCCTGGCGGCAGAGGCGGAAAACGTTGAGGCGTTGGGGGCCGAGGCGGCCCAGGGCTTCGCGGAACAGGCGGTCGTACTCCTTCTCCCTTACCAGCTGTTCGGGCTCACCACTACCGGTGGCGGCCAGGTGTTCCAGCACCTGTTCCTGCAGGCCTTCATCCTGCGATAGTTTCTTGATGGTCTTAAAAGCGTGATTCCGGGCAATGCGATACAGGTAGCCGGTAAAAGGCAAAGCGGGATCTATGCGGTCCCTGATCTCCCAGATTTTCAGGAAAACATCATGCACCAGATCTTCCGACAGGTCGGGTATTTTACAGAAGCGTAGTAAATAGATATAGAGTGCAGGATGGTAGTGCCTGTAAATGCTTGTAAATGCGGACTCGTCGCCTTCTATCATTCTTAACAATACCTCCTCGCCGGGTGGCATACTCTCCATATTGGTTGTACATTTAAGACGGTTACCCCTTGCGGCGTAAATTAGTTATAAAGTGACAAATGTACAAACAAGCGTATCAAAAACGCGAAGGCCGGAATCGCTTCCGGCCTCGCCTGGTGGTTGGTTGGAGATCTGATAGGATAGTTATCGGCTGGGTCAGTTTGACGCAGTCTTGCCATTGATGATCGTGTCCAGTTCGGCCTGCAGCTTCTCTCCGCGCAGGTTCCTGGCAATGATCTTCCCGGAAGGGTCGATCAGGAAATTAGTTGGTACTCCTTTTACACCATATAATACAGCTACCTCGTTGCTCCAGTATTTCAGGTCGGAAACATGTGTCCAGGCTTCCAGGCCATCTTTTTTGATAGCAGCTACCCAGGCATCTTTCTTACCCGGCTGATCCAGGGATACACTGAGCACTGTAAAGTTCTTGTCTTTGAACTGGTTGTAAGCAGCCACCACATAAGGGTTCTCTGCCCTGCAGGGACCACACCAGGAAGCCCAGAAATCGAGCAGTACATATTTACCACGGAAGTCAGACAGCTTCACCGGCTTGTCTTGCACATCGTTCTGCGTGAACTCAGGCGCAGGTGAGCCAATGGCCAGGCGGCGCTCTCTTTCCATAGCAGCGGCAAATTCTTTACCGGCTATGCTGTTCTGCAGCTCAGGCGTCAGGCTTTTATACATCGGTTCCAGTATAGCCAGGTTCATGTTCAGGTGTACGCTCAGCTCTTTCAAGGCTTCCACACTGAAGAAAGAGCCAGGATTTGCCGCAATGAACTGTTTCATCAAATCCCTTTTATCTTTCATGGCTTTGTCGAACCGTGCACGCAGGCCATTCATAAAAGCAGTATCACGCTGCTGGTCCGGTGTAGATGCACCATAGTCTTTATTGAGACTGTTCATCTGCTCATCAAAGGGAGCCAGGAATTTCTTGTAACGCTCATGCTCCGCATTCACAGGAGAGCCGGTGATAGCGCCGTCTTCCAGCTTTTCCTTTGCACTGATATTGATGCTGCCCTTGTCAATATAGATCAGGCGCCTGTCTTCTGCTGTCTGCGGGTTATGATCGCCGCTGCCCTGGTGATCTACCATCAGCATGCACATATGCGGCCCTTTCACTTTGCCCTTGATCACGAATGTGCCGTTATGCAGCACGGCAGAATCCAGCATGCTGTTATTATCTTCCCCCTGGTAATGCAGGTATGCTTTAGCTGGCGCATTGAGGTTGCCCAGCTTACCATTCAGTACGAATTCGCCACTTTGTGCCACAGCCACTACAGGCAGGGCAACAAAAGCCGTTAATATCCATTTTCTCATTTTATGCTGTTTAGATGATGAAATCATTTTAGTCTCTGATGATCACGTCTTTCGGTATACCGGCTATCCCGTTATACTGCTGTGTCACCTGCCCGGTTTTACCGGTGCTGATATCCAGGTAGTAGATACTGCCTTCGGTGCCGGCTACCAGCAGGTTGCCGTTGCGCTGTACTTTGAGCATGGTTACCTGCTTACCACCGAAGTTGGCATCCAGCGCCTTCAGTTCCTGGTTCAGCGGGTTATAGCGGTATACTTTGTCATTAGCACTGAAAAAGAAAACGCCAATGGGAGATGAACGCCAGATTGTGCCAGCAGTCAGCAAAGCTGCACCGGGAAATGCCTTCTTATACGAAGGATAGAAGCGCTGCGTACTGTCATTCAGCGTCACACGGAACTTTAATTCCATCTTCTTACCGGCGCTGTCGCAGAAGGCATACAGGTCGTTATCGCTGAAGCGGTCCATATACAGCAGGTCCATTTTCAGGTCTTTTGGATTGAAAGCAGTATCCATCACGGAGAAGTCTGAACCGTAATAAGACAGCTTCATGATGCGCACAAACTGTTTCAGGTTTGCTTCAAAGCCGATGTAATAATTATTGTAAGGGCTCTCGTACGCGTTGTGCAGCACCTGTGGGTGCAGTTTATAATTGCCTGCTACCGGCACACCGAAGAAGCCGTAGTAAGGCCAGAACGGGGCCGTTTCTGTAGCGCCGGTATATAACTTACCGTTAATAACGGCCTGGGTAACACCGTTAGGCATGTTCATCATGTACTCCGGTTTAACGGAAGCCGGCGGGTTAAAAAAGTTCTCCTTCATGGTACGTATCCGCTGCAGGTTATCTGCATTCACCAGCACGCCACCGTTTGTATACGTGATCCAGTAAGAAGTGAGCCGGTTCAGGTAAAACTGGTTCTGTACGGGCACCAGCTGCATGGGCGCTCCCTCCAGCGCCTCCTGGTTGATGGCCTGGTATATGCCTGATTGAACAGTGCCATCCGGCTTGATGAAAGTCAGCTCTGCCCTGCCGCTGCTGCTGGTAAGCACCACTGCGCCCCTGGTAAACTCCGTTTGACAGTTGATGATGAATTCATGGTAATACTTCATGCCGTTGCTGTTATCCACTACCGAGAGCACGGCAGTGTAACGGCCGGAGGCCAGCCCGAAAACAATACGCAGGTTGCGGCTTTCATAATCAAGTGAAGTGGCCTTTTCCGGTACATTGATCTTCCAGTAACAGGTGTAATCACTTTTTCCGGAAGCCAGTTTAACCGTAGGCGTTATAATCAGGCTATCACCAGTAAGAACAGTGTAGGCCGTATCCAGACCTTCCACTACGGGGTCTGGCAGCTCCACATAATCATAATTGCCTTTATCGCGGGAGCAGGCAAGCATCAACAGCACCAGTCCTCCAAGTATATATAACAGATATCTTTTCATCTGCAGGAATGTTTTTGGTTTATATAATGCGGTTGCCGTTCTCGTCTGTGAAATAATACCTGTTATCAGAAGCGTTAAGCGTCATCAGGTATCTTTTTGCCGGGTTGGTGACGCTATAGAAGTAGTACTTACCTGTGCCCGCTGCTTCCAGGGTGTATCCCTCCTGCGGGTTATCCGCTACCCAGCCTGCCGGGTCATTGAGGAAAGAACGAAAACGCCTGGTATAGTACAGTACTTTGGGGGTAGTAGTAGCATCACTGTTAGTAGGCGGCAGCTCAGTAGTACCGGAAGTACGGATGAACAGCTCATGCTTTACCCGGGAGTAAGGCCCCAGCTCACCAGACCAGGCATCCCACCACACCGGCTTCTCCAGCCGGTTGGAGAACAGGAGGCGCAGGGTGTCCAGCTTTTTGAAATCAGCATGAAGATCCGATGTGCTTTCCAGCTGGAATTTGATGCGCACCATCTTATTGGCCAGCGCGGTGTCTGTGTTGTAGATGATTACCGGCACCCTGATGATGCCCTGCCCTGCAGGCACTTTATAAACATCTTCCAAAGGTTTGTAATGCTGGTTAGCCACCGCGGTAGTAGCACTATCCACTATTTTTATCCTGAAAGTCCGTTCAGACTGTGTTCTGATACCGGAAATGCGCAAAGGCAGCAGCACCGTATCGCTGGCCAGTTCAGGAAATAATGCGAAAGAGTAAACGATACTGTCTATTCGCGCGCCGGTACGGTCCGTAAGGTCGAAATAGATATTATCGTCTGTGGTGTATTGCAGCTCCGTGGCTTTCTTGCAGGAGCTGAGCACGGCCATATATAGTAAACCAAATGTTATTAGACGCTTCATCTGTCAGTGTTTATCTGTTACCGTAAGCAATTTCATCATCCGGAAAGGGCAGCACAAAAACGGAGCTGGTAGCCGGGATCGTGCTGCCAAAAGGACCCGGGAAAGAAATGTTCAGCCGTTTGTACATATAGAAGATCTGGCCTTCACCGAAGAACTCTTTCCGTGCCTCCTTCACCAGTTCCTGCAGGAAGGTGGCTTTAGACGGATCATTCCGCTGCGCGCCGATGCCGCGGTTGAGGCGTACGGTATTAAAGTATCCCCAGGCTTTGGCAGGATCGCTATCGAAGGTGCACTCTGCCGCGATGTAGTACATTTCACTCAGGCGGATGGCAGGCCCCAGCTGCGGGTGAATGTTACGATCCGGGTCACGGGTGTACTTCTCCAGGCGCAGATAGTTGCCGGATGAAACAGATTGTTCTGAGAACCACTGCTTATAGCGGAAATCTTCACCACCTACGCTGCCTGTTTCATAAATATTCCGGCCGTCCTGCAGGGTAACGTATAATGACGATTGTTCGATCCTTAACAGCCGGCGCAATGCATCCGTCGTTTCGGCATTGGAGATGTACACAGCAAACAGCAGCTCTTTGTAGAGCATACGGTCTTTCTTCTCCTCATCCGGGTTCAGGAAGTCTGCCTGTTTTGTCCAGGGAAATTTATTGGCATTGATCACTTCCAGGGCATTGAGCAGCGCATTGGGATGATCTCCCTTATAGAGATAGATGCGGGCCAGCTCCCCGCAAACAGCATAGTAGTTGAGATGATGGCGGCGCTGCTGTGTGAACATGGGACCGTCCTTCTCAGTAGAAGTATCCACCGTACGGTCATATCCAACTTTATATCCCGGTGTGAGGATAGGATCAGCAGTGCGCAACAGTTCTTTTGCAGCATTCAGATCCTGTAGCATTGCATCTATTGCTTCGCCGGTCTTGTACATCTTCGGAACATTCTTGCTGAAAGCAGTAACATAAGGAATGCCTTTACCATTCGGCTCCACGGCATACGAGGCAGCAAAGAGGCGCAGCACATCAAAATGACAATAAGCACGCATGGCCAGGGCCTCGCCTTTTACTATTGCATAGATGGGCTGTGTAAGCACACCTTTTTGTTTATCTACATGCTCCAGGATAATGTTGCTGTTGGCGATCACGTTGTACAAGCCTTTCCAGGCAGCATCCTTCCGGGTCATAAAGTCCTGGTCCTTGTAATTGTACAGCATGGTTTGCCGGTACTTGTTCGGATCCTCGGGAGATACGTTATAGTTCTGCGCCAATGCATCAGGGAAGCCCACGCTGAGCTCTTTACCATACATATCCTGCTGGGCGCAGCGGGTATACAGGCCGTTAATGGCCTCCATGAACCCTGCTTCGGTGCTGAACAGCACTTCCTGCTCTACCTCTGTCTGCGGCTTCACATCCAGCCATTTTTTGCAGGAGGATAGCGCAACAGTTGTTATGATGAGTATGAGATACTTTTTCATGTTCAAAACTTTTAGAACCTGGTTGATAATGAGAAGGTGAAGCTCCTGGCAAAAGGATAGTCGATCCCTCTTTCAAGTTTGATGGAAGACCAGTAAGCGATGTCATTCATGTTAAGCGCACAGCGCAGGTTCTTCATGCGCAGGCGTTTGTAGATAGACGCCGGCGCTTCGTAAGAGAGGTATACTGCTTTCAGTTCTACCCTGTTCTCACGTTGTACAAAGCGGGAAGAAGTAAGCGTGTTACCGTTGAGCGCAGCGCTCAGGTCTGCGATGTCTTTAAAGAACACCTGGTCGCCGGGTTTCTTCCAGCGGTCGCTCAATGCGCGGGCATCTACATTGTACCAGGGGTTGGCATTCTCCACACGGTCTATCAGCGTCTGGTTGTAGATGTCGCCACCCAGGCGGGTATAGAAGCTTAATTCCAGCATAAAGCTTTTGTAGATCACGCTGCCGCCGAAATAGCCGTCGAGCTTCGGTGTCTGATCGCCAATGGGCACCGTGTTCTTTACGTTGTAATCATAAGTGCGGGTGCCGTCCAGGTTCAGGAAGATCTCACGCCCGTTCTCCGGGTCAATGCCCAGTGAGCGTACGGCATAAATAGTGTTGAGCGACTGCCCTTCACGGTAACGCAGCAGGGGCACTGATTTCAGTTCAGGGTTCTCCTGCTGCTGCTTGTCTACATCATCGTTATAATTCTTGAGCGCATCAGATATTTTGGTGATCACATTCTTGTTGTGCACCATGTTCAGGTTCAGGTTCACAGACCAGTTACGGCTGCGGAATACGTTGGCGCGCATATACAGCTCAAAGCCTTTGTTCACCATCTCCCCCAGGTTCTCCTTGTATCTTTCAAAACCGGTGGAGGAAGGCACATTGATGTCTGCCAGCAGATCGGTGGTCAGCTTGTGATAATACCTGGGAGAAAAGTACACACGGTCCTGGAAGAGGCCCAGTTCCATGCCCAGTTCGTAGTTATGTGTACGCTGCCATTTCAGCCTGGAATTGCCGTAAGCAGTAAACACAGCGCCTACGCCTGTAGAGTACCATTCTCCGGTGTAGTACTGGTAAGTGGTATTGGATAAATAGGCCGGGAAGGACACATTGCCTGTTAATCCGGTAGTAGCTTTCAGCCGCAGCTGGCTGATAGCCGTATGCTCCAGGAACTTCTCCTTATGCAGGTTCCATCCGATGCCATAAGACCAGAAAGGCGCCATACGGGAGTCTGAACCGAATTTGGAAGAACCGTCTACCCGCAGGGTACCGTCCATCAGAAAGCGGTTCTGAAAGGAATAGTTAAAAGACAGGAAAGCGCCCGCCAGCCGTTGTTCTGTTACACCGCCTTTGGGAGCGCCGTCTTTCTCATACATGCGTGCAAAGGATATATCAGAAAAACGGTCGTTGGTAAAGCCCTGGGCTTTAAAGGAACGCTGTGTGGCCGTAGTGGACTGAATATTGGTGCCGAGTGAAAAGTTCAGGAAATGCTCCCGGCGGATCACCTGGTTGTGGTTAATGGTAAAACTACCGTCTACCTGCGTATAGTCTTCTGAGCCGTATTCGTAGGTACCGCGGTCTTTCAGCTCATCGCCGGTGGCGGTATAGAATTCATTACTGAGCGGAGATACAAATTTATCGTTCGACTGCTTGCGCTTAATAAGACTGATATTACCGCTGAACCGCCATTGCGCGGTAGGATTATATTCAACGTTAAAACCATCCATAAACTCCAGGTATTCCTGTTTGTTAAAACTGCCGATGGTAGCCTCATACATGGGGTTGAGCACGTTCGCTGTTTTAATGGCGCTGTTTTCTGCAGCACTGCGGTAATTCCATTTGTCCATTTCCCGGAGCAGCCTTCCGGTAGAATCATAGATCGGGTAATAGGGATTCATCTTCACATAGTCTGCAAAGGAACCGTACGGCGACTCTGTACCTTTTACCTGCGAGATGGTGAACTGGTTACGGAACAACAGCTTGTTGCTGCGTGGCGCATAAGACAGCGTATTGCTCAAGCTGTAACGGTCACGGCCAGAGCCTTTCATCACGCCATTATTGGTTTGATAACGCACATCCACCCCATAGCGCATGGACGAAGAGCCGCCCTGCAGGGATACGGAATGTTTATGACCGAAATCGTTGCTAACAGGTTGCGACAGCCAATAGGTATTGATACCGCTGAGCACATTCTTTTTCTTGGCATAGTACAGGCGCTCAAGCACCTCCTCGCCATCTACCTGGTTTTCCTTATAAAGGCCTGCCAGCCGTTCGTATTCCAGCTTCTGGGCAGCATCCAGCACGTTATAGGCGCTAAGGTCCGGCGTGGTCACATTCAGCTCGTAATTGTAATACAGTTCCAGCGCGCCTTCTTTGGGCGCCTTTGTGGTAAACACGCACACACCGTTGGAGGCGCGGGAACCGTAGATAGCAGTGGCCGCTGCATCTTTCAGTAGGGTCACGGTTTCTATCCGGTTAAAATCCAGGTCGAAAATATTCTGTATGCTTACCTGGTAACCGTCTAGTATGAACAGTGGTAGGTTGGTGATACTGGCTAGCTGGTTGCGGCTCAACTGGCTGGGCGCACCGGAAGGCAAGGCCGTGGTGCCGCGCACATTGATATTAGGCAACTGGTTAGGATTAGACCCCGCGATATTATTCTCTACGAGGCGAAAAGAAGGATCGCGGGCCTGTATGCTTTGCAGGATATTCTGCGGGTTGAAGTGTTTGAGCTCCTCTCCTGTTATAACAATGGCGGAACCGGTGTAATTATCTTTCTGCAGTTTCTGGTAGCCGTTCACTACAAAGTCTTTCATGGACTGCACTTCAGTCAGCAGCTTTGCATCGATGGAGGTGCGTCCGTCCACTTTCAATTCCATTGATTTATAGCCGATATAGCTAAACACCAGCGTGCCGTTGGGCGGTACATTAGTCAGCCTGTATTTACCACTCTCATTGGTTTTGGTACCATTGAAGGTGCCTTTTACCACGATGGTAACACCCGGCAGCGGAAGACCTGATTCCTCGGTCACCAGGCCGGTAATAACAGACTGTTGCAGCAGGTCTGTAGCCGGCTGCGTGCCCGCTACCCTAGTGTTGAGCGGGTCCATTTCCAGGCCGCTTGATTGTTTAACCGGCTGAGCAGCTGGTTTTGATTTTTCCTTTTTGAAGATAATGTACTGGTCTTTTCCAGCTTGCTCTGCCTCCAGTCCCAGGGTGTGCAGAAAATCGTTGAGGTAATCGATCATAGGCACAGCGGGATCTTTGGCAGGGGGGGCATCCGTATAAAGTCCGTTGACGGTGTTACCCACATAATTGATGCGGATCTTGTAGCGCTGTTCCACACGGGCCAGCTGGTGTTTAAGTGGTTCCTGCTGATTGTCCGCCTGTGCATAACCGGCTGATAAAACAACCGCCGGCCGCTGTATACTGGCAGCTGCAGCAGCAAAGCCGCCCGGCTCCAATAGTAAGGACATAGCAAAGACACCACCGATACAAGCGGCGTAAAATTTCACCATAGCATTAGATTAAGGTTGGTTATGTACTATTTATCCTCCCGGTTCACTATCGTATAAGTATTCGCTCCTGTCTTCCTGATATGGACATTAAATGATCTTTCGAGTGTTTTAAAGAACACCTCAATATTGCTCGTTGGTATACTTCCTGTATAGGTTTGCAGACCCAGGCTGTCGTTTTCCAGTTGTATAACTACGCCAAGGTTATCCTGCAGGGATCTGATCACTTCTGCTACAGGCGTTTCATCAAACGATAATACACCTGTGCGCCAGGAGGCGTATGCAGCGGGATCAACCCTTTTGTTGCTCAGCTCTTCCGTGGTGGAAGAATAGGTCACCATGTCGCCCGGCTTCATGGTGATCGGTGCAGCCCCGGGTACATCCTTCTTATTGAGCACCAGCTTTACCACACCGGTGCTTAACACCACCTGTGTTTTCACCCGGCGGGTGTTGACGTTGAACTCCGTGCCTACCACCTGGATGTCTACATCCGTAGTATGCACAATAAAGCGGCGGTTGTTCTGCTGGTGCTGTACGGTAAAGAAAGCCTCTCCGTTCAGCCATACTTCACGGGGACCGCCATCGTCGAGTGCTGCTGAGTAGCGTAAGGTGGAATTTACATTGAGGCGCACCAGTGAATGATCCGGCAATTCAACCGTTCTCATTTCGCCCATGGCGGTGGCATAGTGCAAGGTATCCTTCTTTAAAAAGGAATAAATGGCATAGGTCATCACCAGCACACCTGCCATCACTGCGGCATAGGACCACCAGCGACGCATACGGTTGCCGGGCATTTGCAGCACCTTCGTGCTACCACTGTCGATGCTTTGCAAAACCCTTTCCCAGGTCTCGGCTGCGTCGGTGGCAGCAGGCGCATGGGAAGGACCACCTATCAGCAGCAGCATCTCCCTGGCTTTGGCCAGGTCTGCTGCCCGGTGCGGGTACTGCTGCAGCCATTCCTGCCAGTACACAGCAGCGCTGGCGCTCCGTTCAATCACCCACTGGCGGAAAACAGGATGTTGCAAAAGCTCTTCGATCGTAAAATCCCTGGATGTCATCGTTGGTTCTTAACAGATAAAGCAGCAAGCGGACAAAATCTTAGCGTTTGTACCGCACTTTTTTTAAAAAAATTTTATCCCCTTAATAATGAATACGTTAAAAAAAGGGAAATCAGCTTATCACTGTGTTGTTTAAGGTAATTCAGTGCTTTGGACAGCAGCACGTAGGCAGAGCTTACGCTGAGCGACATGATGGCGGCCGTTTCCTGCGTATCGAGCCCTTCGTAATAGCGCAGGTACAGTATCTCCCGCTGACGGCGGGGCAGGCCGCTGATCACTTTTTCCAGCTTCTCCTTCCGTTCTTTATCGGTCTGTTCTCCTATCAGTGCCTCTTCATGAGAGCCCGTGAAGGGTATCGCGAGAGACGGCTGGCCTGCCCAACGGTTCAGCAATCCCTGCTGCCTGCTGATCCTCCGTTTAAGGGAGGCCAGGAGGTAGAACCGGATGGAATCCGTGGCAGAGAGGCGTTCGCGGCTAAGCCAGATACCGGTAAAAAGGTCGTGAATACTGTCTTTCACCAGGTTTGCATCCGGGCATAGCTTCATCCCATACCTGTAAAGAGAAGGAAAATAAGTATTGTAAATGAAAGCTAATGCGTCTTTATCGCCTTCCATTACTCTGGCCCATAACGCTTTATCATCAAGGCTGCCGTACAAATCGATGTCCCTGTTTAGATTTGGTGAACGTTGAAGGTATACTGGTGGTATAACGGCTAAAGATATAAACCGGAATGTTAGCATACAAGCATACCCCAACAAGAGTACCTATCTGATCTTCACCGGCTGTACGCTTTCCTTTGTGATCTTCACCGGTACGATCACGCCGTCTTTATCAAAATGCATTTCATCCACGCATACCACGCGGTGGTTAGCTGCGGTTTCAGTGAGCGGCCTGCGGTGGTATACGATATACCAGCGATCAGTACCCGGCAGGTTGATCACGGAGTGGTGACCTGCGCCGGTGGCTACAGTGGTATCCTGTTGAAGTATTTTGCCGATCCTCTTGAAGGGGCCTGCCGGAGAATCAGCGATGGCATAGGCTACGGAATAGTGAGGGCCGCCCCAACCGCCTTCAGACCACATAAAATAGTATTTGCCGTTGCGGATGAACATGAAAGGGCCTTCCACATATCCTTCAGGGGTAATCTCTTTAAATAGGGTACCGTCTTCCATGGGCTGGAAACCGGTAAAATCAGGTTTCATCTTTACGATATTGCAATGACGCCAGCCGCCGTAGATCATATAGTACTGGCCGTCTTTATCATGGAACACGAACTGGTCTATAGGTTGTGCGCCGTTATGGAATTTGTCAATGAGCGGTTTGCCCAGGTAATCTTTGTAAGGGCCGCCTGGCTTATTGGCCACTGCAACGCCTATACCGCCCTGTTCTGCATCACTCTGTATATCATTGGCAGCAAAGAAGAAATAATACCTGCCGTCCTTTTCAACAATAGCAGGCGCCCACATGGCCTTCTTAGCCCATTTCACGGCAGCGGTGTCCAGTATGTGGGGATGTTTTTTCCAGTTACGCAGATCGTCAGACGAAAAGGCATCAAAGAATACCTGCTTTTCGTACTTATCAGAATAGGTCGGGAAAATCCAGTACTTTTTACCGAAGATAGCGGCTTCAGGATCGGCATACCATCCCGTTATGACCGGGTTGCCGTTTTGCGCAGCAGCTTGCTGTGTTTGCATACATAAGCCGATAGAAACGGCTGCCAGGAACGTCAGTGTCTTTCTCATGGGTGCTACCAGTGCTTTAATTCACGAAAAGCCCCAATATACGAATATCAGTCGTAAGTTGTAAGTCGTCAGTCGTAAGTCGTAAGTTGCTCAGTTGTCAGTTGTAAGTTGCTCAGTTATTACAGCAACGTCGATCTCCGGGTTAATCACTGACGACTGACGACTTACGACTGACAACTGAGCAACTGACAACTGACAACTCTTACCTATCCTTTCCATCTACCTGTATGCGCATCTTCTCCTCCTCAAGATCCAGCAGGCCGATGTGCTTGCGGATCAGCTCTTCGTCCATCTCCTCATTCTTATTAAGCTCCTCCAGTAACAGGCGTTGTTCTTTAATGATGGCAGAGTAGATGCTGCGGAAGGTCTGGTGAGCCGGGTTGGAAAGCTGGTCGCCCGGTTGCGGCGTAGGTACCGCCTCCAGCTTTGTTTTCAGGCTCTGTAGCAATTCATTGGTAGCCAGTTCCTGCTGGTATTGCTCATTCAGCAGGGTGAGGGCCCGGTGGCCTAGTTTTTTGCGTATGATGGCGTCCTGCTCTTCTTCAGAGTATTGATGGTCTTTGTCTTCCATGTTCACCACGCGCACCAGCCATGGGAGGGTAAGGCCCTGGAACACCAGCGTGATCAATATTACCGTGAAAGTGATGAACAGGATGAGGTTGCGTTGCGGGAAAGGCTGCCCATTACTGAGTGTTAAGGGAATAGATAATGCTGCCGCGAGCGACACCACACCGCGCATACCAGCCCAACCTAAGAGCAAAGGGCCTTTCCATCCCGGGTGAGGGTCTGCAGTAGTAATAAAACGGCTGATGAATACTGTGAATACAGAGGCGCCAAAAGTAGAAAGCAATCTCAGCACGATCAATACCCCGCTGATAACCACCCCATACGAGATAGCACTGCCCAGGCTTACGTCCCCCAGCTGATCTACAATAAAGGGCAGCTCAAGACCTATCAGCATAAATACCAGCCCGTTCAGCACAAAACCGACCGTAGACCATACCGTTTCCCCCCGGAAACGGCTGCTGAAGCTGAGAATAATCTGGTTATTGGCAGACAGGAAAAGGCCTCCGCTCACTACAGCCAGCACACCGGAAAAATGCAGTTTTTCCGCCACAATGTACATCATGTACGGTGCAATGAAAGTAAGCAGGATATCTACATTGGGCGTGGTTGGCAGCCAGCGGTGAACGGCGTAAAATACCAAAGCAATGGCCAGTCCTACAATGATCCCCATCACGATTACCAGCACAAAACTGGTAGCTGCTTTGCTGAAAACAAACATGCCTGTTTCTACCGCCACCAGGGCAAACCTGAACACGATCAAACTGGCTGCATCATTGAGCAGGCTTTCACCTTCAACTATAGCGATCAGGCGCTTGGGCACCTTGATATACCTGAGCACAGAGGTGGCAGAAACAGCGTCTGGCGGGGAAATAATACCACCCAGCAGGAAGCCCAGGGCCAGTGAAAAACCAGGGATACAGTAATGCGCCACCACAGCAATAACGGTAGAGGTAAGCAGCACAATGAGGAATGCAAAACTGCTGATGACACGCCGCCATTTCCAGAAATCCTTCCAGGAAGTATACCAGGCCGCCTCATACAGTAAAGGCGGCAGGAAAATGACGAATATTAGTTCGGGGTCGATCCTGATCTCGGGCAGGCCGGGAATGAAACTGATCAACAGGCCGCCCAGCACCAGCACGATGGGATAAGCGATCCTGAGACGTTGCGCTATCATGAACAGGAACAGGATCGCCAGGAGGATAATGAGGTAAAAGCCAAAGTGGTTATGCATACTGCTAAAATATGCAATTCTGCCACTACTTCCATTCCAGCACGCTGCCTTTCAGGTATTTCTTCCTGAGAAAGGAACCGGTTTCCTTAAAGCCGGCATTCAGCCATAGCTCCTTGAACTGGGGATTGGCATACAGCACCTTGATAGGTCGCTCTCTGCGGTAGAGGCTTTCAAAAACCTTATCTATGAAAGACTCCATTACAAGATCGTCAAAGGGATTGAACAGGAAGATAACACCCACCGTATCAGGGATATCATAATCGCGGGCATCGGCACAGGTAATGGTAACGCTAAGGCCGGGGAATCCTTCCTTCACACCTTCCATTACTTCCCTGGCCTGTTCGCAGAGCCTTTCGGAAAAGTCAATACCGATCATGTCACGGAAACCATAGGCCGCACCCACTGCCAGCACCCTTCCGCGGCCGCAACCAACATCCAGGAGGGTAGTTTTTACATCGGGTGCTTTGAGATGGTCAAAAAGGGTGGTGAGTGAATAATAATTGACCGGCTCGTAGAGGCTGAAGTGTTTGCGCTCTATAACAGGCACGGTATCCGGCAGGTTGTCCAGCCCTATGGTGCGGATACCATATTTCTTTTCACCTTTTATTTCATGCCTTATAATAAAAATTGCCAGATCCAGTCCCCAATACCATGTGATATAAAAAAAATAAAGCAAATACCTCATGCCTTTGTTTTTTCATCGGGACGGATGATCATACGTAAGGACTGATCCTTGCTGAAATATGCTACTGTCCAGTTATATAAAGTTTTAAGCCTGTTGCGATAGTTGATCAAAGACATTAGGTGGATGAACAACCAGATAAAGAAGGCGATAAATCCCTTAAAATGCTTGACAGGGCCCGGAAGGTCTACCACCGCCTTGTTACGGCCGATGATAGCCATGGAGCCTTTATCATGATAGATAAACGGCGTAGGCTGCCTGTGCTGCTCAATGGCCTTGAAATTCTTTGCCAGGTGCTTACCCTGCTGGATAGCGGTTTGCGCCACCTGCGGATGACCATTGGGGAAACGGGCCTCGTGCGTTTGCATACTGGTATCGCCAATAGCGTAGATATTTTCGGTTCCCTTTACTTTATGAAACTCATCTGCCAGCATTCTTTTGCCACGGCCATAGCTTTCTACCGGGATGCCCTCAAATACTTTGGCGGTAACGCCGGCTGCCCATATCAGGTTTTTAGTAGGGATCTCTTCGCCATTATCCAGTATGGCGGTATCATTCACATAATCTGTTACGTGCGTGTTGAGACGGGTTTTAACGCCCATCCTGCGGATGGCTTCCATGGTATTGCGTTGCGACCTGGTGCTCATAGGCGACAACAAGGCCTCGCTGCCATCTACCAAATAAATTTCACCGCGTTTACCCTTCAGTTCCGGGTAATCCTTTCCAAGGATGGTCTTGCCCATTTCTGCCAGCATGCCGGATATTTCCACGCCGGTAGGCCCGCCGCCGGTGATCACGAAAGTGAGCAGCTTTTTACGCTCCGCCTCGTCTGTAGTGATAATGGCCTGCTCCATCTGCTGCAGCATACGGTTACGCATGGCAATGGCATCGTGCAGGGTTTTCATGGGCATCGCATGCTTCATTACATTCTGCATACCGAAGTAGTTGGTTTCGGCGCCCGTGGCAAATACCAGGTAATCGTACTGCAGCTCGCCATTGGAAAGGATGATCTTGTTCTCTGCCGGTACTACCTTTTGCAGCTCGCCCAGTCTGAAGAACAGGTTCTGTTTTCCACGGAACAGCTTACGGAAAGGATAGCTGATGCTGGAAGGTTCCAGGAAAGCCGTAGCTACCTGGTAGATCAGCGGCGGAAAAAAATTGTAATTGTTCTTGTCCACCAGGGTCACCCTGAAATCCTTACTGCCAGCCAATGACCTCGCGAAGTTGATCCCTGCAAAGCCCCCACCAATAACAACAATATGCTTCATCCCGATTAATTTTCTTTATGCCTCAAAATTGTTAAATTTAGTTGATACTCTCGTGATATAAAAAACACTTCTTACAGAAATTTAATATATGGACCAACGCATCATCAACCTCTTCGACGAATACACGCACAAACCACTACGGCGTGACGAATTCATCGGCCGGCTGGTAAAGCTGACCGGCAGCATGACCGCGGCCATGGCCGTACTGCCCTTACTGGAAGTGAACTATGCGCATGCAGCCACTGTTCCTGAAAACGCGAAGGGTATCGAGGGTACAGATGTTACCTATGAGGGCGACGGCGTTACCATGAAAGCATACCTGGTTAAACCTGAAGGAGTTACAAAAACAGGCGCTGTACTGGTGATACATGAGAACCGCGGACTGAACCCGCACATCAGGGACGTAACACGGCGGGTAGCACAGGCTGGCTTTATTGCTTTGGCCCCGGATGCCCTCTCCCCTTTTGGCGGTACCCCGCAGAATGAAGACGAAGCCCGCGACCAGATAGGTAAACTGGACGCCGCCAAAAACCTGAATAACTTCCTGAAAGGACTAGACTACCTCTCCACCCTACCAGCAAGCAACGGTAAAACGGGCTGTGTAGGCTTCTGCTGGGGCGGAGCCATGGCCAACCAGCTGGCCGTACATGCACCTGGCCTGAAAGCTGCAGTGCCCTACTACGGACGCCAACCTGATGCGGCCGATGTGCCAAAGATCAAAGCCGCCATGCAATTACATTACGGCGGACTGGACGAACGCATCAACGCTGGCATTCCCGCGTACGAAACGGCGCTGAAAGCTGCGGGCGTTAAATACGAACTGTATATTTATGAGGGTGCACAACACGCCTTCAATAACGATACCGCCCCTACGCGATATAATGAAGCAGCTGCAAAATTAGCCTGGGAAAGAACCTTACGCCTGTTCAAAGAAACATTATTGTAAGCGAACGATAACACCTGTACTGTATGAAATCAATTACTTATCTGCTGCTATGCCTGTTAGCAGCCATACCGGCCTTTAGCCAGAACAAAGATCCCTATGCAGACAGCGCCGCGCTGTATTTTAATGAAATAAAGGAGGCAGCATCGCAATTGCAGGCCATCTGGGATCATCCGCTGGAAGGGCCTTTATTATTTGTTAACCCCCAAACCCGGCAGCTGTATGCAAACTTGCCAGACACTGCCCTGGGCTTACAGGGAACAGGACCTGTATACACCGGCGTCCTGCCTAAAGCCAATAACATTGCCAATACTGCCATGCAACTGGGTAGCCACCGCTGGGCCATGGTATTGCTCCCTTTGCCTGCCAATAAACAAGACCGGCTTAACCTGCTGGCGCATGAGCTTTTCCACAGGATCCAACCTGAGCTGGGCTTCCAGGGCCGTAACCCGGATAACAATCACCTGGATGAAAAGGACGGCCGTATCTACCTGCGCCTGGAACTGGCGGCATTAAAAGCCGCCCTGCAATCTACAGCTTGGCCGGATATACAAAGCCACCTGGCCGATGCCGTCAGCTTCCGGAAATACCGCTACCAGCTGTACCCGGGAGCAGATACCGTGGAAAATGCCCTTGAGCTGAACGAAGGGCTTGCCGAATACACCGGTATGATGGGCAGCGGAAGAACGAAAGCACAACAGCTGCAGCATTTTGAAAGCAGCATGGAACGCTTCCTGGCCAATCCTACCTTTGTTCGATCCTTCGCTTACCAAACCATCCCTGTTTATGGCTATCTCCTGGAAGGCAAAGTTCCCCGGTGGAACGGGAAGATCTCTATACAAACCAGGCTAACGGATTATTTCATCAAAACTTTTCCTATTCCGATGCCGGGAAACCTCAAGGCACATGTTGCTGCGGCTTTAAAATACTACAAGGGAGATACGATCATCGCTGCCGAGACAACGCGGGCAGCACAAAAAAAGGCGCTTATCGCCCGGTATAAACAGATCTTTATTGTGCAGCCCCACCTGGAAATAGCATTCGTAAAAATGAACGTATCCTTCAATCCGAGCAACATACAGCCCTTAGAGGATAAAGGCACGGTATATCCTACCATACGGGTAACAGATGAGTGGGGCATCCTGGAAGCGCAGCAGGGCGCGCTCATGAGCCCTAACTGGGACAAGATCACGGTGAGCGCGCCGTTAAAAATTGAAGGACAGCAGCTCAGCGGCGAAGGATGGACCCTCACCCTGCAGGATGGATGGACGATTGTAAAAGACAGCCTCAACCAGGCTAATTATCAGGTAAAAAAAGCTAACAAATGATTTGGGCTGTAACATTGTATTTAGTAAATTGAACAATAACCCGGCCTTTACTTAATACTTAATCTAAACCCGATTTCTGACCAAAAATTCCTTTTTATGAAAAAGAAAACCAAGAAAAAACTTGACGTAAAGAAAAGTGAAAATCGCCCGTCTTAGCGAAGGCAACCAGGCCAAGCTGAAAGCTGCCACCATTCCACCTAACACTTTCTGGTGCGAAGGTATCGGTCTGTAATAAGGACCGTTCAAACTTATATTTTGTATTAAAGAAAATGGTGAGGCCGTCCGAAGTATTTTGGACGGCCTCACGTGTTTATCATCATCCCCATCTGCTAAGACGGGCAGATAATTTTACCAAAGCCTGGTTATGCGCCAGGTATAATAACATCAGGGGAAAGATCTTCAGCAAACCTCTTTTGGTAGAATGCTGGAGATCTACCAGGGGGAGCAAATATCCCAGGAAAGGCAGTCCAATATAGATGACCAGTACCGCATACAACCACACCCTGGCGGTACGGGAAAACCGCAGCTTATACATCACTGCTTCTACCAGCAACAGCACCACAAACAGTACCATAAAATAACCATACAGGGAAACGCCACGCCCGCCGAACAGCAGGCGGGTGTGCATGTCTATAAAACGCTCAAAGAATGGCCGCAACTGTAATGGATGCGCGTTGATCAGGTTACTCACTTCGTATTGAGCAGGCAGGTAATAACTGTTATAAAACACAACAGAAACAGCATACAGCAGCACAGCAGGCGTTACAAACGCCGCGGCATCGAGTGCCACTTGCCTGATGGTTTGACTACTCCATTGGCGGTATACCAGCAAGGGAATGAAGAAAAAGGCCAAGACCAGGGTTTCCGGGCGTATATAGGTGGCAATGCCCATTAGCCAGGCTGCAAAATGTAAATACGGCCTGGATTGTTCCCTGAAGTAAAGTGTTAAGCAATACACCGACAGGAAGAAGAACACCGCATTGCTGTAATCGAACAATGCCATGAAGGTATAAGCATACATTTCCGGTATTGCCAGGAAGCACAACAACAACACACCTGCCAGTAAGCGGTGAAGGCGCTCACACAACAACTGGTACAGCAACAGCGTAAAGCTGGCGAATATCACAGAAAGCCACAGCTGCCCGAAGGGGAAGCCCGCATATTTGTAAATGATCTGCAGGCTGGTGATGAATGCAGGTTTATAAGGATTATTGGTGCTCGCAAGATCTACCTTAAAAACCGAATTGATCATGGTATGCTCGCGTACTGCATATTCTGCGAGCACTTCGGCGCCTGAAGTAAGATCTCTCGGCGTAGGCGGCAGATAATAACAGCGCCACACACTGATAAAAACGATAGCTGTTATGAGCAGGATAAAAGGCAGCTCATACAGTTTTATCGTAAAACGGATCTTATGGAACATCGTACCCCATTGTGCTGCAGTACGGGCCATATTCAGGTTCAACAACAACGCTGTCATTACCAGCGCGCTGAAAACAGAAAAGGCGGTAAGCGGAACATACAATAACTGTAACAGGAAAGGAACAAAAGAAGACACGGCAACTCCCAGCAATAATGCCATTGGAATTTTAAGACCGTTCCGTAATGATAGATTGAACAAAGCGAGCACACCGATACCTGAGATGAACTGCAATGATGTCAACAGCAGCAAGGCAACTATGTTCATAAGGTGATCGTGTATTTTCTGTATTCTGCCAATATGTTGCTCAGCTGCTGCTTATCGCGCACTTTCCTGATCGCAATGTCTTTATGCTCGACGCTAACCACGTAATTGATATTAGCAGTATCCTTTGTATCCGGGCGCACTGTTCTCAATGAAGTATAGTAGTAGAATACGGCTGGTTCCGGTACATGATAGTCCAGCCCTTTAGCCTTGAAATAGCTGGTAGGCGGCAACAGCACCAGCGCTGTTTCTTTTTTACCAGCCTTCTCCAGCGAAAGGGCAATAGACCTGGAAAGAATATAGGCATTGCCATAGCGGGATGCTTTCCTCACTTCAGGGTCTGGCTGAGCGGCCTGTAAAGGGAAGGCTTCCCAGTAGCCGGCTATTCTTTCGAACCAGGTTCTGTTCACCGCTACAATAAGGGAAATAGCCAGGAGGCCTGTTAACAACAATAACAGGCCTCCGCGTCTGTTAGATACAGTTGCTTGCATAGACGGCAAAATACTATTATTTATAGTTACCGGGCGCCAAAGTTACGGGAGCTACTTTCTTTTCAATGTCTGCCCTGTCTGGTTCATATTGCGGGGGTAATTTAAGCGCTTCGCCTAAGTGCTCTTTGCTCTCGTCTGCAGTAAAGCCCGGGCCTGCGGTAGCCACTTCAAACAGCACGCCTCCAGGCTCTCTGAAATAAATGGAGGTAAAATAATTCCTGTCGAGCACAGGCGTTGGGTTCAGCATCCGTTTCACTATTTTAAGGCGCACTTCCTGCTGGCTGGCGGCATCAGGAGTGCTAAAGGCGATATGATGCACAGTGCCACTGCCTGCGAGTCCTTTCAGACTGTCGGGAGAACAGATGATGTCCACATAATTACCAGGCGCGTCGGTGGCGGCAAAACGGAAACGGTTACCTTTCTCGGCGATCAGCTTGTGGTCCAGCTGTTCTGTCAGCAGTCCGGCAGTTCGCTCGTAACCTTCTTCCCAGATCTCTACATTGTAAAATCCCCTGATGGCGTGCTCCGGAGGGATGTGCCCGTAAGTAAAACCGCTGCGGGTATCCTTATCGTTGAACACCAGTTCCAGGCCCAGTCCATCAGCATCTTCAAAGTATACGACCGCTTCGCCTTCAAACCGCTCCTGCGGTTGTTTATAGCTAATGTTAAAACGTTTCAGGCGTTCCAGCCAATAATCCATGGATGCCAGGGGCAGCGAAAAGGTGGTGGTGTTGAGCATGCCTTTGCCATGACGGCCATGTGTAAGCCCTTCATAAGGAAAGAAGGTAAGGATGCTGCCGGGGCTACCGGTTTCATCTCCATAATAAAAATGGTATACACCGGGTGCGTCAAAGTTCACTGTCTTCTTTACCATCCTCAATCCCAGGATACCGCTGTAAAAATCGATGTTCTTTTGTGCGCCGGCAGCAATGGCCGTAACGTGATGAATGCCTGTAATCAATTGATCCATATTACAAATTTACCAGTTTATACCAGCTTTAACAGTTCCACATCACAAAATATCTTCACTTCATCTGACAAGCACTCCTCAAAGGAATCAAAGCGCTCATTCCATTGCAGATGAAGGTCTCTGCGGTTAAAAGCAAATTCCATTTCGAAGCCGGCCTTTATGTTCCCCAGCTGGTCCACCACCGTGCCGTTATGTATGACATTGAACCCGATCACTTCGGTAACGTCTTTTATCCGCAGGATGCCGGTCATACTGATGGAGAGGCCTGCTGGCGCTACCGAAGTGGATTCAAAGGAAATGACCGGGTATTGTTCCACATCAAAGCAATCGGCAGAGCGCAGATGCGTATCACGGCGGGTGTTACCCGTATCGACAGAGCTGGTAAAGATGGAGAGCTGGGCCTGTGCATCACTGAAATCATCTGCCGAGGCCATGATCACACCTTCAAAACGGGTAAACCAACCTGAAACGCAGCTTCGTAGCAGATACCGGATGCTGAACCGGATCCTGGTGTGAACAGGATCTATTACCCAGGTCACTTTATGCGGCTGTTCTTTCATAATTCCTGCAGGTCTACCCTATTGAAAGCTGAACCGGCGCATCGCCTCCTTCTTAAATTCTGTAAAACTCATGCCCGAAACATTCTTGAAGAATTTGCTGAAGTGCGCAATATCATCAAAGCCGAGATGATACGCGATCTCTTTCATACTGGCGTTTACATAGATAGCCTGTCTTTTCGCCTCCAGCACGATACGCTGCCGGATATGATAACTGGCCGGGAAGCCGGAGATCTTTTTTACTATTTCGTTCAGGTAGTTGGAGCTTACAAACAGCTCTTCAGCATAGTCGCTCACCATTTTGCAGCTGGTGTAGTTCTTTTCCAGCAGGGCGAGGAATTTATCTGTCAGCTCTGTATTTTTTGTGCGTTGCTGATATTTTGCAGGTCTTTCAAATTGCCGGGTAAGATAGATCAGGAATATCTTCAGGAGGCCTTTCAGTATCTCGGAGCGGAGCAGGAAAAAGTTATCATATTCTCTGACCATTTTTTCAATGATCTCCTCCATATCTCTTTGCAGATCTCCACTCACTTTAATGACAGGCGCCTGTGCGCAGGCGTTGAGAAAGCCCGGATCATGCAAAGGCTCAAAGCTGTTCTCATGAAGGCCCAGAAATTCTGCAGTAAAGGAGACGACATAGCCGGTAGTGTGCTCGTCGGCATTGAACAGGTATATCTGTCCGGGCGCCTGGCAATACACCGTATTATTGCTGATGCCATGTTTATCCAGGTCTACCAGGTAGTTGCCTCCTCCCTGTTTCACCCAGATGATCTTGTAATAGTTATGCCGGTGCGGGGTAGCTGGATGTCCCCACCGGTGCTTCATCACCCATTCAATAGTGTGGATCTCAAAGGGTAAGGCATTGCCCATGGTTGGCTGTTGTAAAGAGGTTCCGTTTTTAATGATGCTCGTTGGCCTGTTAAGGGATAGCATAACATTGTGGTTTTGCATATTCCGTCTATTAATGTACCGGAATTGCTAGGCGGAAGCATACTTATATTTTCCGGATATAGCGCTTTGAAAAAGAAGCACTTAATTGTTGCCTTTTCTATTTATCGTACAATGAGAGGATGTTCTCCCTCCGATTTTTTCGGAGCTTAGCCCCGTAAAAATACGGTTTATCGTGGATGAGCTTTCTGATAAACCGGGATAAGTACAACAGAATCCGTCATTTAGATATTTCCCAAGCCCGTTTTTAGTTGCATCTTTGCTGTTGAATTGAATTACCTGATAATATAGGCACATATCATGTGCTAGTCTTTAACAGTGTAACAGTTGTAGGTTTAGGTAAAGGCCGGGGTATTCTTATTCCGGTTTTTTTTATGACTCCTCGCCACTTTTACGAAATGTCCTCTTTTTTAATTCCCAGTTTGGCAATCCTGGATTCCAGGGTAGTAGGGTTCAGGTTCAACAGCCTGGCGGCGCCGTTCTCCCCTCTGATACGGCCATTTGTTTTTTTCAGCACAGATAATATATAAGCCCTTTCTGTTTCCTGGAGTAACTTTTTCACGTCAGTGAATGTTTTCACCTGTGCATCACCAGCCGTGGCAGCCGGCGTAAGGCCTGACAAGCATCCGTTGCCCAGCGGGCGTTTTAGTTCAAGCGGAGATTGACCGTCGTTCAGTATAACGGATTGTTCGATGACGTTTTCCAGTTCACGGATATTGCCCGGCCAGTCCCAGGCTTCCAGGGCTTCCATCATCTGTGGGGCGATCCCGTGATAGGGTTTCTTTATCCTGCCGGTGCATTGGGTAGCGAAGGACTCCGCCAGTAAGCTGATGTCTTCCTTACGCTCCCGCAAGGGAGGCAAGGTGATCGGGAATACATTCAGGCGATAATAGAGGTCAAGGCGGAAACGCCCTTCTGCCACCTCCTTTTCCAGGTTACGATTGGTAGCGGCAATGATGCGGACATTCACTTTGATGGCGCTTTTGCCGCCAATACGCTCTATCTCCTTTTCCTGTAATACTCTCAACAGCTTTACCTGCAGCTCTAGGGGCATTTCCCCGATCTCGTCAAGGAAGATAGTGCCTTCATCTGCCTGTTCGAATTTACCGATCCTTCTATCGGTGGCGCCGGTGAAAGCACCTTTCTCATAGCCAAAGAGCTCAGACTCTATCAGGCTGGCGGGCAATGCAGCACAATTCACCTTAATAAGCGGCTTTCTATGGCGGGGAGAAAGCCGGTGAATGCTCCAGGCCACTTTCTCCTTGCCGGTGCCGCTCTCCCCTGTTATCAATACAGACGTATCAAAGGGAGCCACCTGGGCCACATGATCCAGCACGTGCAGCAGGCGATGGCTTTTGCCGATAATACCATCAAACCTGGCCGCAACATCATGGCCATTAGCCTGAAGTGAGCCAACAGCCGCCCCGGGGGCCTGTTCTCCAGGCACTTCTACCTTTGCGAGTAAGGACTGTAAACGCCCTAAGACAGCGGCATCGTCAGGCTGATAGGCATCAGGCCTGCGGCTGTAGAAAGAAAAAGCAATCAGTCCTCCGCCTGCCTTCAAAACAGGCATCACCAGGTGGGACTGCAGCTGGAAAGTACGCGCCAGTAAACCTTTTAAAGGGTATTGTGCTAAGATCTTTTCAAACGTTTCCCGGTTGTATAAGGCAGTGAGATGATCTGCCGGCGTGGCAGCCTGTAGCGCATTAAGATTTGCCGGCTTCAGGCCGGAGATGGTAGAGAGTTCATCATTCCTGATCACCTGGTATTCGTCGAACCCGATACGGAGAAATCCAAGCGTACCGGCAGACATATAGTCGAAAGGCACAAAGGATTGCAGGGTACGGGCTATTTTCAGGCATTTTTGTTCAGCACTGATCCCTTCGGCGATAATGTGCGAGATGGTATCCTGTAACAACAGTTCGCGGCGAAAGCCGGATTCCATGCTGTGTTTATGGCGATAGCGGGCCACATCGAGTGTGACCAGCACGTCTTTTTCCCGGAAAGGCTTTACCAGGAAGCCATAAGGCTCTGTAGCCTTTGCCGCCTCCAGCACACGCTGATTGGAGTTGGCGGAGAGATATACAAATGCGATGTGCTTTTCCTTTAACTGTTTAGCCAGGTCAATACCGGTTTGTTTGCCCTTCAGGTAGATATCCAATATCACTAACCCGGGCTGATGCAGGTCAATAATTTCCAGGGCCTCCTTTACCGAAGGGGCAATACCGCATACCTGGTATCCTGCCCGTTGCAGTATCAGGCGCAGATCGTTGGCCACAATAAATTCATCTTCTACTATCAGTACTTTTTCACTCATAGGTAACTATTTCGGTCAAAAGATCGGAAGCTGCCTGTATGGCGCCCGGGTGAGCCATCCTTTCATCCACAAAGGTCACGGTAATGGTCAGGCCCTGTTGATTGTCCAGCCGGAAGCTGCCCCCCAGTTGCCTGCTCAATCCCTGCATCAGGCTCATGCCAAGGGAATCGGTTTGGTCAATATCCATTCCTGCGGGTAAGCCTGCACCGTTATCCTTAATACTAAGCTGCAGGTGATGGCTGTCGGTTTGTTGCAGCATAACAGCAATAAGCCCGTTGCGGCTATCGGGAAAAGCGTACTTAATGGCATTGGTAACGGCCTCGTTCAGGATAAGGCCCATAGGCACTGTTTGCGCTACATCCAGTTTGACGGGCGCAATATCCAGCTCAAAACAAATATGATGAGTGTCAAAGCTGCTGCGCAGGTAATCCACCAGCTCACTGATATAAACAGGAATATCTATCAGGGCTACATTTTCAGACTGATACAGTTTCTGGTGGATGAGCGACATGGCATATACCCGGTGCTGGTTCTCGCGGATCACTACCAGGGCGGCATCATTCTCTATGTAAGCAGATTGCGTATTGAGCAGGCTCATTACGATCTGCAGGTTATTCTTAACGCGATGGTGGATCTCTTTCAACAGCCATTCTTTCTCTTCCAGCAACCTGTCTTTTTCGTGCAGGAGCTCTTCCAGGGATTGATTTTTCAGGTTGATCTCTTTCTGCTGTTCCTCCAGGCACCGGTTACTGCGCTGTTTGAGGCGGTAACGGTTATATAATAACCCGACAATTGCCAGCAGCATAACAATACCGGCAAGGGTAACATTTCTCGCAAGGTTGGCCTGCTGCAGACTGTTGCGTTCCAGTTGGCTTTCGTTGCGCAACAGCTTAATATCCTGCTCCCGGCGGGCCGTTTCATATTGTATCTGCAGTTCAGCGATCTGTTTACTTTTCGTTTCGTTAAAGATGGAATCGTCCAGGATATTATAGGCGCGAAGATGTTGTATAGCAGACAGGTAATTGCCGCCGGCCGAATCTACTTTAAAAAGGGCCAGGTGTACATCTTTGATCCTGGAAGCAAAGTTGTTCTTTATGGTAGGAAGGCTCAGGGCTTTCTGCAGGTAAACATTCGCTTTGTTATATTCCTGCCTGTCTGTATAGAACTTACCGATCACATAGTATATTTCCAGTGGATGTCGGTTAGCGCCCAACGGCTGCTGTTCCTCGAAGTGTATCATTTCCCGGTAGTGCTTCTCTGCCAGGTCATACTGCTGCAGGGCGTTAAAGCAGTCGCCCATAGCCCTGGCTACTTCCTCCCTGTCCAGCAGGGCAACAGGCGGAGCTTTCTCCACAAGGTCCAGGAGCAGGGCTAAAGCATCTTTTTTCTGCCCTGCCTTTATCATGGCGCGTACCAGGTGGCCAGCGACGGTATATCGTCCCATCACCCCGGGCGGCATATGGTCCAGCGCTTTGCGGTACCAGGGAATGCTATTTTCATACTGAAGCAGTTCGCGGTAAATGCTTCCCATACGGTTATAGAAAATAGCAGCAGCGGCACTATCGCCGGTCGCCTGCATGTACCTGATCGTTTGCAGTGCATATGGCAGGGCCTTATTGTAATTTCCCTGGTACATGGATGTGGTGGCCAGCAGATCGTATGTATAATGCAGCTTCCGGATACCGGCAGACTGCTCCAGGCGAAGCAGCTGTAACAGCTTCGCTTCTGCAGTATCGAGTTTGCCCCAGCGCAGGTAAACGTCTGCTATGTTTCTTAAGATATCCGCTTCGCCAGGCGGATCTTTCAGCTGGCGGCTTACAGACAGCATACGGTTAAAAATGCTGATCTTCTCAGGGTAATTCACATCCCGTTCGGGCATAAAGATGGCAAAATACCGCAGCCATTTCAGCTCTTCCTGCCGGTTACCGGTGCGGTGATAAAAGTCTGTCACCTGTGTAAAGCTGGCCTTGCCCTGCTCCAGGTCTCCACGTTCAAAATAGATCCTGCCCAGTTCTCCCAGGCTGAGGTACCGGCCGGAGGTATACCGGAGAGAATCGCTCAGGCGCAAGGCTTCCAGCGCAAGCATTAAAGCGCTGTCAAGATCATTTTTATATTCATCAGGCTTATTCAGGTAATAATCGCTCAGCTGCAATTGCCATTGTATGCGGTTGGTATCAGGCCGGCTTTTTTGTAAAAGGAGGCGCAATTCCCCAGGTGATTTATCTGTTGGCGGCTGCGCTGGAGATAACAGGGAGGTATTCAATAAAAAAAAGGCAATAAGCAATACCCTCGACATACGGCACGACAGTGTAAAGTGTTAGTTCGCTTGTTAAAGATATTAAAAAATAACCAGGGAGTGACACTGGGCAAAAAGCTATGATACATCGGATGATGGGATATGTAAAGATGATGAAATATGGTTTTTATCCATACAGGAAGATTTATAAATTAACAGTTTTTTCACTATGTAGGACTATAAAAAATAAAATAATCTCTTTTAAATTTATGGAATCAACAAACGTATGCATCTCATAATAGGCTAACCCTGTTAAATCCCGTAAATGAAGACACTCTTTGCCCTTGTGTTCTGTGCTGCTGTCCCTTGCCTGTGCTATAGCCAGCAAGCCTCAGTAAAAGGCAGTATTGCGGACACACTCAATCATCAAAACCTGTCTAACACCGTCATCACCCTTTTACAGGCCAAAGATTCTATCCTGTACAAATTCACGAGGACCAATGCCTCCGGGCACTTTGACCTAAAGGGCCTGAAGGGAGGCAAATACCTGATGCTGGTGACCGCACCCGGGTTTGCAGACTATGTGGAGCCCTTAACCTTAACGGATTCGACGACGATCACCAATGCTAAAATTATCATGTCGCTTAAATCACGCTTGCTGCAGGAAGTAGTGATCAACCAGGCGGTGGCAGCCATCAAGCTCAAAGGCGATACCACAGAATACAATGCAGACAGCTTTAAGATGCCGCCGAATGCTTCGGTGGAGGAGCTGCTTAAAAAGCTGCCAGGTATCCAGGTGGACAAGAACGGGCAGATCACTGCACAGGGGGAAAAGATACAGAAGGTACTGGTAGACGGAGAAGAATTCTTCGGGGATGATCCCACCCTGGCCACCCAGAACCTGCGGGCCGATATGGTAGACAAGGTGCAGGTATTTGATAAAAAGAGCGACCAGGCCACTTTTACAGGGGTGGACGATGGGCAGCGTACAAAAACCCTGAACCTCAAGCTGAAAGACAACAAAAAGAACGGGTACTTCGGAAAGGTAAGCACCGGCGCCGGTAACGATGGTTATCATGACACCCAGGCCATGTTCAATACCTTTAGTAAGAAGCGGAAATTATCCGGCTATGGTATTATTTCCAATACCGGTAAAACGGGGTTAAACTGGCAGGAAAGAAATAGCTACGGACAAAACGGATCGGATGCCAGTTATGATGAAACAACTGATTCCTATTACTTTTCCGGCTCTGGCGATGACCTGGAGAACTGGGACGGCCGGTATAACGGTCAGGGATATCCGCTGGTACAGACAGGCGGGTTGATGTACAACAACAAATGGAATGAGGATAAACAATCGGTTAATGGCAGCTATAAGATCATGCAGTTGTATGTGGATGGTAACAGCAGTACCAACTCGCAATACTTGTTGCCGGATACGCTATATTATACCAATTCATCACAGCGTTTTTCCAATAACATATTACGGCACCGGGCCAACGGCGCTTATGAGATCCAGCTGGACTCTACCTCCTCTATCAAGATACAGGCAGACGGCGGGCTAGATCATAAGACCACCGCCAGCGTTTATAATACGGAGTCGCTTGCAGAAGACAGCTCGCTGGTGAACCAGAATAAACGTAACATTAATACAATCGGTGATAATCGCAGCCTGAACAGCAATATCCTATGGCGGAAAAAACTACGTAAAAGGGGCAGAACGCTGTCGCTAAACGTGATAGAACGCTTTACACGGAATACCTCTGACGGCTACCTGGATGCCACCACGGAATTCTATGAGAACGGCAGCATCGAGAGTACGCAGAAGATAGACCAGTATAAGACCAACGTCAGTGAAAACCTGAGCTTTGATACCAAGCTGACCTACTCAGAGCCCTTGTCGGCTACCAGTTCACTGATATTCAACTATGGCGTTGTAGTGAACAACAGTAATTCCAACAGGAATTCCTTCAACCAGGACGGCGGCGGAAAGTACAGCCAGCTGGACACCCTGTTTAGTAACGACTATGCATTCAACGTGTTTACCCATCGTGGTGGGATCAACTACAACCTGATCAACAAAAAGTTCCGGTTGAATTTTGGCGGTAACGTAGGCCTCACCAGTTTTGACCAGCGGGATGTGCACAAGAACATTACCAGGACACGTGACTTTGTGAACTGGTATCCGCAAGCCAATGTATCTTATATGTTCAACAGCCAGAGAAGGCTGTCCATCAACTATAACGGCAACACGCGTCAGCCAGGCATTGACCAGATCCAACCCTTGCGTACCAATGAAGACCCGCTGAATATAACGATCGGCAATCCTGACCTAAAGCCACAGTTCTCCAACAGTTTCCGTATTTCATTCAACGATTTCAGAATGCTTTCTGAGCGGGGAATATGGGTTAGCGCCAATTATAATTTCACCAGTAACGCCATCAGCAGCCGGAGCACCATCGATGCCAATGGCAGAAGAACGAACCAGTCTGTAAACGTAAACGGCAACCGTTCGGCCTCCCTGTATGTGGACTATGGCATCAAATTATCAAAGCTGGATGCACGCGTAGGAGCCAACGGAAGTGTAAACTACAACCGTTATGTAAACTATGTAAACGATGCTCTGAACGTGACCAACAGCGGCAACTACAGGGGCGGTATTTATGTACGGCACAGGAAAGATAAGCTATATGAGATCGGCCTTGAAGCGTTTGCCAATTATACCAGCAGCAGCTCGTCCATACAGCAACGGATACAAACCAATTACTGGACCTTCAATATCGGCCCTGATGTAGACTTCTTCTTACCATTGAAACTGCAGATACATTCGGATTGCAATATCAATCTGCGCCAAAAGACAGCCGTATTTACCAGCAACAACAACGTATTCCTGTGGAATGCCTGGATCGGCAAGAAGCTCCTGAAGAATGATGCCCTGCTGATCAAAGCATCTGTGAACGACCTTTTGAATGAGAACATCGGCTTTAGCAGACAGGTAAACAGCAACTTCATTACACAGAACACTTATAGCACCATCCAGCGGTATTTCTTCCTTTCGGTAGTTTGGAACTTTAACAAAACAGGAGCGCCCGCTAAGCAATAACCGCAAAAGACAACAATTATGAGAACTTTACTGATCTTCCTTTTTATAAGCATTACGCTGAACGTAGCGGCACAAATGCCCGTTTATATCACAGAAGGCCGCATTGAATATGAGAAGCGGCTGAACGCACATGCCCGGCTGGATGCCATGTTCGGCAACAATAACAACAACACCTGGAAGGACCTGGAGAAAAAAAGAACCCCTAAATTCAAGACCACTTATTTTGAGCTACGCTTCCATAACAACACCACATTGTATGCGCCGGGAAGGGATAACCCGGAAAACGCACGGCTGCGGCCTGAACCAGCAGACGACAATGTAGTATACAGCGAGTTAGAAAAAAAGGAAAGCGTTACGCAAAAGAAAGTATTTGAGGAGGTATTCCTGGTAAAAGACAGTACCCGCTCCATCCGCTGGAAGATAACAGATGAAAAACGCAACATAGCAGGGTTTGACTGCCGCAGGGCCAATGCCGTTATTATGGATTCGGTTTATGTAGTGGCATTCTATACAGACGCCATTGTTACGCCGGGAGGACCTGAGTCTTTCAGCGGTTTACCTGGAATGATCCTTGGCGTAGCCCTACCCTATGAGCATGTGACCTGGTTTGCTACCAAAGTATTAACAGAAAGCATTACGACATCCAACCTGCAGGCGCCTACAAAGGGCAAAAAGGTAGATAATAAAACGATGCTTGAAACCCTTAACAAGAGCCTGAAGAACTGGGGAAGTTATGGGTTGGCCTATATTACGGCGACGATGTTATAGCACGTTTCTACGTCCTTACCTGTCCGTTACCGTGTACAAACCACTTTTCTGTTACCAGCTTTTCAAGCGCAAAAGGACCACGGGCATGTAGTTTCTGCGTAGAGATCCCTATTTCTGCGCCCAGGCCAAACACGCCTCCGTCTGTAAAACGGGTGGAGGCATTTACGTATACGGCCGCTGCATCTACTTCATTCAGGAAACGTTCGCTGATAGCCGCATTGGTGGAAATAATGGCTTCGGAATGTTTGGAGGAATATTGACGGATGTGTTCGAGGGCCTCATCGGCATTATCCACCACTTTCACGGAGCATTTAAAGTCAAGGAACTCGCGGCCAAAATCTTCCGGAGCAGCCTGCTGCAGATAGGGATACCCTACCTTTTCCAATATGGGGAATGCCTTTTCATCGGCAAAGATCTCTACATGATATGATTGTAATGAGGGCGCCAGAAGGGCCAGGAACCTGGCTGCCACAGCATTGTCCACCAGTACGGTATCGAGCGCATTACAAACGGAAGGACGTGATACCTTGGCATTGGTTACGATGGCGCTGGCCTGATCCAGGTCAGCAGTACTTTCCACGTAAGTATGGCAGACACCCGCGCCGGTTTCTATCACCGGTACACGGGCGTTTTCACGCACATAATCTATCAGCTGCTGAGAGCCGCGGGGAATAATGATGTCGATATACTTAACTGCCGTCAGCAGTTCACCGATGAGGTTACGATCTGCAGGCAACAGCTGTACCACTGTTTCAGGAAGTTTGAATTCACGGAGCAGCTGCTGTATAAGACCTACCAGGCAGGTGTTGGTGTAAAAGGCATCTGACCCTCCCCGCAGTACACATACATTGCCGGAGCGTATACAGAGCGCGGCTACATCCACCGTTACGTTTGGTCTTGATTCGTATATCACGCCTACTACCCCCAGGGGCACCGTACGCTTTTGCACCAGCAGGCCATTGGCCAGCTTTTTCTCCAGCAACAGCTGATTGGCCGGATCAGGCAACAGGGCAATTTCCTGCAGGCTCTCAGCCAGCTGCCGGATACGATCTGCATTTAACAACAGGCGGTCCTTTTTAGGATCGGCGTCCGGCATGCGGTCAAGATCTTGCTGATTGGCGGCGATGATCTCCTGCGCATGTTCCTGTATGCGGGCGGCCAGTCGCTGCAGGAGCTCCTGCTTTTGCTGACCGGGTAATGTCTTGATTGCGCTGGTGGCTTGCTGCGCCTTTTCCAGCAAAGGTTGTATCGTTTCCATCTTCTTAACTACAATAACACTATATCATCAGCATGTGCGATTTCCACATTCTGCATCTTTTTATTTCCTGACAGTGCATCTGAGGACACTTTTGCCCGGGCAACGGCAATGGCTTCGTCATTCTCATTAACGATCTCCACCACTTCGCCGCGGGTAAACCTTTCCAGCACGGCTTTAACGCCTACTGCCAGGAGGCTATGTCTCTTTTCTAATGCTTTTTGAGCCCCTGCGTCTACCTGTAAACGGCCTGTCACCAGGCTGCCGCTGGCCAGCCATTTCTTACGGGCGGGCATGCTGCATTGCTGCGGTAAACACAGGGTGCCTGTTTTGCCATCCAATGCGTTTAAAATACCATCGGGCGTATGGATACCAAAGATCACTACACGAATGCCCATGCGGGTGGCCAAACGGGCAAAGGTAAGCTTGGAGACCATACCGCCGAGGCCCAGGCTGGATTTCTTTGTATCGGCCAGGGCAAATACAGATTCATCGATCACGTCTATCTGCGGTACTACCTTGCCTTCTTTATCAAGCACCCCGCCTACCGAAGTACTGAATAGGAGGCCTGAGGCGCCAAAGCCTACCGCTATCAGGGTAGCCAGTTCGTCGTTATCAGAGAATTTAAGTTCCAGGTCGCTTACCACATCATTTTCATTGGCGACCGGGATGATGTTGCTGTCCCACAATTCCTCGTAAGTTTTCTTCAACTGCAGGAACTGCCCCCGGTTGCTGAAATGCCGTCTTTCACAAAGGCTTTGTGCGATGGCGATACCGTAGGGCTGAAAATATTGCGCATATTTATTAAGCAACAAGGGGTTTCCGATAGCTGCTGCAGCTTTACGTTCGCTGATGGTACCATTATACTGCAACAGGTGTTTCTTTCCGGCTGCTACGGCGCCGGATGATACCAGCACCATATTATATTGTGCATGCAGGGTGGCCACCTGCCTGGCAATCGCCGCTATAATTGATTCGTCCAGCTCTCCGTTCTCACGAGTAATTGAAGCCGTTCCAAACTTGATCACTAAAATAGGCTTGCTCACTGCTAATGTATTTGAGCCCCAAAATATTGAAAATATTTCGGAACCCATACCGCCATGTCAGAAAGTCCTCTATTTCCCCAGGCATAGTAGGGTATAAAGGTTACCTTGACCGGACGGGTATCATTCAATGCGGCCTGCCTGTAAAGGGTGTTATTCCACCCGGTGTCCTTCCTGAGTAGGGCAGTACCGCTTAGGGCCATCAGTTTACTGTTGTCAATTTTCATAGGCACCGGCTGCAGTTTTGCCTGTCCGGGCAGGACGATGTCAAAGAGCCTGGCGCCTTCCGGCAAGTCAGCAGACTCGAGGCAGTATACAATCGGACCGCGCTTTACCGCCACCTGGTTGCGGGTTTCCTCCACCAGTGGGTTACTTTCCATCAGGGTAACCGGCATGGGTAGCTGCAGGGAGATCACATCACCGGCCTTCCAGCTGCGGTGAAGGGCAGCATATCGACCAGCGCTAACATCAACATCTGCAGGTTTGCCGTTGACAAGCACCTTTGCATTTTTACTCCATCCGGGAATCCGCAGGAAAACAGTGAACGGCCTAGCCGGCGCCGCCTGCAGGGTAAGGGTAACGTTGCCATCCCAGGGGTAATTAGTTTGTTGCGATAACCTGAGGGCAGCTCCATCCTTAAGATGAGTAGACAGGGTATTACCGCCATACAGGTGCACCCACAGGCCTTTGTCAGAAAGGCCGTAGGCGTAATTGACAGCTTCCGCTATGGTACGCACTACGTTAGGAGGACAGCAGTTAGACAAACGGATATAATTAACCCGTCCGCCGCTCCAGCGCAGCTGGTACGGGAACTGAGCGGAGGCGCTCAACGGGTTGGTATAGAAAAAGCGATCGCCATCGAGGCTGATGCCTGAGAGTACGCTGTTATATAAGGCGAGTTCCAATACGTCTGCATATTTGGCATCGCCCGTGATCTGTAGCATGCGCCAGTTCCATAACACATTACCGATGTTGGCACAGGTTTCATTATGAGCGGTCATATTGGGCAATTGATAAGCCCTGCCATAAGCCTGGTGCGTCTTCTGGATCTGCTGTGGCTCATAGGACGTACCGTAAGGAGAAACACCATCATACAATGCGCCACAGGCGCCGGTGATGTACATTTTCCTGTATACCACATCTTCCCAAATGCTTTTAAGGCAGGCCATCAAAGAGTCTTCCCCGGTCTCCGCGTATACGTCCGCAACACCGGCATAGAGATAATTAGCGCGTACGGCGTGGCCCATGGCAGTTGTCTGCTGGCGAAATGGAACGCGGTCCTGGTTGTCATCGGTTCCGTTCTCCACATAACCGCGAATATTGATAAGGTTCTTTGCCAGCTGCAGGTAGGCGGGATTGTGGGTGGCCCGGTATAATTCTACCACCCCCATATAGTGGGACGGACAAATGGCATTACGGGCCAACTCGGGGGAAGCGGTTTTATAGAAATGATCCAGGTAATCGGCTGCCTTGATAGCAAGGTTCAGTAAGCTGGTCTTGCCTGTGACACGATAATGTACGCAGGCAGCCGTCATGAGGTGCCCCATGTTATAGGTCTCGAAATTGAGGCGGTCCTCAAATTCCTTCACGCCGGAAGCTTTATTACGCCTTGCGATCATAACGGGCGTGTGGATATAGCCGTCTTCACGCTGGGACCGGGCAATGACAGGTATGACGCTGTCCATAAGGGAGTCCAACGCTTTGTCTTTTGTAACAGCATATAAACTGGCCACGGCTTCTAGTAATTTATAAAAATCACCATCGTGAAAGGGAGGCCCGGCATGTGTGCCGGTATCCAGGCCTGCAGCAATTTCAAAGTTCTTAAAGGAATGGCTTATATCCGGATCCGTATAGGTTTTCCATAGGTGTGGCACCATAGCGTTCCTGCAAACAGAAAAGCGTTCTGCCCAGAAACCGCTGGTCCACAGCACATCCCCCATATCTATGCTGCTTAAGGGTGCAAACCTGCTTTGGGAAGTGTTTACGAGCGCTTTCTGCTGAGTAATGGCTACACCGGGTACAACAAGCAAACAGGCCAACAGCAAATGCCTGCATAACAACTGATTCATAAGTGGATGTTTTATTCAGCCAAGATAGTAATATCTTAACTATACTACACTATACTCCATATAGAATATACACCAGAGGATGTTTATCTTTAGCGAATGAAGAAGCTGTTATTCCATGTCTGCTGTTTTATGCAGCTGCCGTTATTTGCCCAGACAGGGCCGGCTGCAGATCTGACACAATATGTAAAGCCCATTATAGGCACCCAGAAAATGGGGCACACTTATCCCGGCGCAACCGTGCCTTTCGGAATGGTGCAGCTAAGCCCCGAAACAGACACCATTCCTTATGAGATGAATGGCAAATACAACCCGGATGTGTATAAATACTGCGCCGGTTATCAGTACGATGACAAGACCATTACAGGTTTCAGCCATACGCACTTCAGTGGTACCGGACATTCTGATCTTGGAGATTTCCTGATCATGCCCACTACCGGTCCCCTGCAGCTAAACCCCGGTACAGCCAGTCACCCGGAAAGTGGTTACAGGTCCACGTTCTCCCACCAGACAGAGGTAGCCGAACCGGATTATTACAAGGTAAAGCTGGATGAATACAATGTACTCGCGGAGCTAACCGCAAGCAACAGGGTAGGGTTCCATCAATATACTTTTCCGCAAACGGACCAGGCACACATCGTACTGGATCTGATGGCAGGGATCTATAACTATGAGAACAAGAACGTATGGACCTTTGTGCGGGTAGAGAACGATACGCTGATCACGGGTTACCGGCAAACCAACGGCTGGGCGCGCACCCGTACGGTCTATTTCGCAATGACTTTTTCGAAGCCTTTTTACCGGTATGGCCATGCCAACTACGCGAATGATGTGTACAAGGGCTTCTGGAGAAAGTTCGACCAGTTTCACAATTTCCCGGAGATGGCGGGAAAGCAGATAAGAGCCTGGTTTGATTTTAAAACAAACGCTGATGAAAAGATCAAGATCAAGTTTGCCCTCTCACCCGTGAGCATAGCCGGAGCTTTGCAAAACCTGCATACAGAAATACCACACTGGGACTTTGATAAAGTAAAACAGGATGGTCAGGCGCTATGGAATAAAGAACTGCAAAAAATAGCGATTGAAACCGGCAATGCCGATGATAAGATCAATTTCTATACAGCCATGTATCATGCCTTCCTTGGGCCAACTACCTATATGGATGTTGATGGCATGTACCGCGGGCTGGATCAGAACAACCATGCCGCCAGCGGCTTTACCAACTATACTACTTTCTCACTGTGGGATACCTATCGGGCATTACATCCGTTCTTCAATGTTATACAGCCCAAGCGGAATGCGGATATGATACAATCAATGCTGGCTCACTACGATCAGAGCGTGCATAAGATGCTGCCGGTATGGTCGCACTATGCAAATGAGAACTGGTGCATGACGGGTTATCATAGTGTATCAGTCATTGCAGACGCTGTGATCAAAGGCAATGCTCCTTTTGATGCCAACCATGCGCTCGATGCGTGTGTAAACACGGCCCGTTACAAACCATATGACGGTATCGAATATTATATGCAATATGGTTATGTGCCGGAAGACAAAAACTCTTCTTCTGTGTCCAAAACGCTGGAGTATGCCTATGATGACTGGTGCATTGCTCAAATGGCTAAAAAGCTGAACAGAACGGATGTCTACGATGAATTCATGAAGCGTTCACAATATTACAAGAACGTCTATGATGCATCTACCGGCTTTATGCGCCCCAAAATGAGCGACGGCAGTTTCCGTAAACAGTTTGACGCATTGACTACACACGGCCAGGGATTTATTGAAGGAAATGCCTGGAATTACAGCCTGTATGTTCCGCAATACCCGGCTGAGATGATTGAACTGATGGGTGGAAAGAAAAAGTTCGTGCAACACCTGGATTCGCTTTTCACCATGCACTTGCCGGATGCATTTTTTGCCGAAACGGAAGATATCACCCGTGACGGCATTATCGGGAATTATGTACATGGGAATGAGCCCTCACACCACGTTGCTTACCTGTATAACTGGACCGGCGAACCCTGGAAAACACAGGAACGCGTACGTATGATATTAAAGAAAATGTACAAGCCAGCGCCAGACGGTTTAGGCGGTAATGATGACTGTGGGCAAATGAGTGCCTGGTACATTTTTACCTCATTGGGCTTTTATCCGGTATGCCCGGGGGCTGATCAATATGCGCTGGGCAGTCCTGCCGTTGCACATGCCGTTTTGCAATTGGAGAATGGAAAAACTTTCATCATTGAGGCGAAGGATCAAAGTGACAAAAACGTGTATGTTCAAAAGGTACTGCTGAATGGGAAACAGCTCACTACGCCGTTTATTTCTCATGCAGACATTATAAACGGCGGCCAGCTTACTTTTTATATGGGGCCGAAAGCTGCGAAGGCAAATTATAAATAGAAAATATTACATATATATCCAAGTATGGTCACCCGGCACTTCCCGGGTGACCTACGTGTAACAGATACGCACTCCCCTGCCGCTCTCCCCGATTATTACCTGCATAAGTTGATTACATTTATACACGGAACTACAAAAAGATCCGAAATATGCAGGTACCTCCAGCTGAACAAAGTCATCTTTTTCACACCCTGGGTATTGGCCCCATCCTATTGGGGAAAAAACCACAGCATGTTGCGGGCCTGATCCCCCTGCCTGCGTACAGGCACAGGCATCTTTTCATGGTATTGCCCGATGCCAGCCGGTTCTATGTCTATAATGGGGCCCTCAAAGGCCGGCTGAACAGTCCGCAAACCGATATAGACATACGTTACCTGCTGGCGGGTATCAATGAAGAGGGCTTTATTAACAGTATATTCGTTTACCCCTTACAGGTTAACAGCCGGATCGCTGACCGCCTCAGCCAGGTATATGGTGAACCGAATGTAGACATGGGAGGACCTGGACGGAAGGCCGTGAACACACATCATTTTTGGGTAACGGAGGGTGAAACGGAGATCTGCTACGTAGGGCCTTCACAGCAAGCGCGCGAAATGGCGGTGATCGTGTTTAGGTTCTTTCATGACCTGGATGCTTTAAAACATTTCACAATAGCCTTAAAACATTGAAATTCAATATGCAGTTATATGTTTCACCTGAAAGTATAATAAAAAAGAAAAGGCCTGCTAAACAACAGGCCAATTATGGTACTTTGGGGGGGACAATACAATTGGGTTTTCACAAGAGTACAAAAATTTCTTAGGGTATATTTACAATGGATCTTAAAACTTGCATTTGAGTTTCAATTGCAGGTTCAAATTATCAAAATCAATCCAATTAAAAAGGGGAAAAGGCTGGAAAGGGAACTTTACCTATAGCAGAACAGCCGGTTTGGGCATTAAAGCAGGTAAATCACGGGCCAGAGAGCGTTAGTCCCAAACCTTTTACCAATCGAAGTTACCCGGTATTTCAGGTGGGCAATACTAACGGAAACGAGCATATATTTACGTGTTAGCTGTGGCGAAAAAACCGGTAATAACCTAGTTTGAAAATGTATAAATACGAAATAAACAACTGCGTAAATCACGGTATCAAGGTCCCCGTATTCTAACGGACTTTACAATGTTGTTTTATATATACGGGAATCAAGGGTGTGGACATTTTACTTTCCCTCTTTAAAATTCACATGTTGCGTTTCGGGTCTGAAAAACCACCGGTAAATGACGGGTGATTAATACCGTGATTTACGCAGTTTTCTCTTCATTAATCTTCATATTTTATACCGGAAATTACGGTTTTTATATTATAAAAAATTCAATATGACATGATTATAGCAATATTATAAATTTAGTTAATTTATTATCTAATGAAAATAAATAATTTATAAATAAAGTAATATCAAATTTGACCGTAGCTTTAGGATGTTATTTGATCATTAAACCTAAAATTTCCGATTATGTCCTCTACTAAACAAATCAATAAAGCGGGCAAATTCGTGGATGCTCGTCATGTGAATGAACTCCGTGAGAATTACCGTAGAGAAAGGTGGGTAAATAATACCAACCATCTTGGTAAACCCGACTCTTTAAGTGTTTGGTATAGCCTGGCTGAGTTAAAAGAATACCTGGAAACTGCTGAAGCTGCCGGTGCTGATGGGATTAGGGTGTACTTTGGAGCATATCCGTCCACATATCCTGAAAATATTCTGTTCGAAGGCCGCCAAACCATTGCGTTTGTTGCCACTCAACAGAAATCAAGCATAACGGGCAAAACCGAAAACAAAGACCTGTATATTTCCACACCCAAAGGGCCAGAAATTGTTGCATTCAACCTTGGTAGCCTTTGCCCTCCAAGCTGCCCCCAAGGCGGAGGAGGGACGAAAGATCATCCTACATTCATCATCGCGAAAAATTCCTGAGCTGTAGTAGCTATAAACTTGTTGAAAACTGCCAGACAAGCTAAACTGTCTGGCAGTTTTTTGTTATGTATGCATCCAATTCATTTGAGTTTGCTAATTTGAACTATATTTTAACTTTTATATGAGTGCCGGCCAATTGATAAATCTGCTTTCAGACATTCCTCTACATATATTCGTCATTACCCTTTGCTTTATAATAAGCATTGCCTCATTGTCCAAAAAGAACCCTCCTACGTACCTGTTACTTTTTACGTGTTACATCCTTTTAACCCTTATTGTAGAGTGTACTGCCTGGTGGTCATTTGCCCGGCATGGCCGCAATAATTTCTATATGTATAACTTCTATATAGTGTTCCACATTACGTATACAATTTACCTTTTGCGGTCGTTTCTACTGGATGGAAAGGCGAAGGCGACATTTACGTGGATCATGATGATATACCCTGGCATGGCCTTAATAAATATTTATTTTATCCAGGGAACTCATCATTTTGGCACTTATAGCTATATTGTAGGCGCTGTAATAGTGGTAATCTGTGCTATCTGTTATTTTTACCAGCGTATTAAGTTTCCCAGCAGGCACAACCTGCTGAGAGACCCATCATTCTGGATTGCCACGGGCCTTTTGTTCTTTAATACCATCACGGTGCCTTATATAGGGATTGTGAATTTTGTATCAGACCTACCGCGATATGCCTATAAGACCTTTTCCAATATTAATACTATTACCAGCATAATTCTTTACTCATTGTATTGTATATCATCATTATGCAGTCTGAATTTCCGGAAGTTGTCATCGTAATTATAACTACTACCATCCTGTTGCTTTTCCTGGTAGGGTTCATAGTTATCATGCTGATCCTGAACCAGAAGAGCCGGCTTGCCCAGGTGCAGGAACTAAGCCTGCTGAAGGAGAAGTATGAACAGGAACTGCTGCGGACCCAATTGGAGATCCAGGAAAATATCTTTGGTAATCTTTCCCAGGAGATTCACGATAATATTGGCCAGTCCCTCACCTTTGTTTCGCTGTCACTGCTTACTGTACCGGTGGAGAACGGCAGCGAGGCACACCTCTATATTGAAGAGAGCCGTAAAATGCTGCAAAAGGCCATTACAGAGCTGAGAGATCTATCAAAAGGCTTACAAACTGAACGCATCACAGAAATAGGGTTGGTAAAATCCATTGAATTTGAGCTACAAAGGCTGGAAAGAACAAATTTGTACAAAACTTCCTTTAATTTTACAGATGTCCGGAACCTGATAGATCATCAAACTGAGATCATCCTGTTCAGAACTGTACAGGAAATGCTGAATAACATTGTAAAGCATGCCAGGGCCAGTGAACTTGAAGTATATTTAACCCATGAGAACGATACTATCAGACTTGAGATCAGGGATAATGGTATCGGCTTTGACCCAGGCGCCCTGCTCGAAAAGGAACATTCCAAAGGATTAGGGCTACGAAATATCCGGAAAAGAGCTACCCTTATAGGTGGCAACTGTATCATCAACAGTATAAAGAATGGCGGAACCACTATTAAAATAACCATACCCGTAAATAAACAAACGTTTCATGAGCACCACGAAGAAAGCCAAATATAGCGTGGCTATTGCCGATGACCATGTTCTCGTACGTAAAGCACTTGGCAGGCTTATCAACACCTTCAACGATTATTTCATGCTGTTTGAGGCCAGCAATGGCGAAGAAGTAATAAAGATCATTAACAGCCGCGAAATACAGTTACCCGACATACTGATCCTGGATGTAAACATGCCCGGCATGAACGGTTATGAAACCGCCACCTGGATCAACAATCACTTTCCCCAGATCAAAGTACTGGCCCTTTCCATGCTTAATGACGAGTCAGTGATCATAAAAATGCTGAAATCAGGCGCCAAGGGCTACATCATGAAAAATGTGGAACCGGATGACCTGAGAGAAGCCTTTGACTCTATCATTAAAAAGGATTTCTATTTACCGGATTACATTTCAGGTAAGGTAATTTCTGGTCTGCAGAAGGATGTACTGTCTGTGAGCGAAAAGATAGACCTTACTCCCAAGGAAAAATATTTCCTGCAGCTCCTGTGCACAGAGCTTTCGTATAAAGAGATCGCGCAGAAGATGTACGTTAGCCCACGTACGATAGATGATTACAAGAGCAGCCTTTGTGAAAAGCTGAAAGTGAAAACACGGGTAGGCCTTGTGATCTTCGGTATAAAGTATGGCCTTATCGACATCAGTAATTGATAATGGAATTTCGGCAGCGGCGGGATCAATCATCGATCGCGTGGTCTTTTCCTACCGCACTGCCCTTCCATACCTTTTTAGCGGTCCAATCCTGAGGGGCGGCTGTCCAGAAAAGATGCCCGGGTGGCAGTCCTAAAGCAAGAAAACCAGTTGTACATAAATACAGGGAGCCGGTAGATGTATATACATCCGCTATTTCCGGTTGATGTCCGCAAAACCCTAGCTGCAGCCATCCCTCTTTATCAAATGTTCCGGGTGTTTCAAAAATATTCTTCATTACGCCGGTTAGCGCGGAACGAACCTGCGCCGGTGATAATTCTTCCGGCAAACGTTCCTCCAGGGCTAACTGCACCAGTGGCTGGAATACTGCATTGCGATAGGTCATGGAACGGCCAACCACCGGGAAAGTGCCTTCCGGAGAGATCATGCGTTCCAGTATTACCCCATAACGTTGCATCCGTTTAAGCTCGCGCTCATAGTCATTTTGAGATGCCTTACCCTGGCTCACTAATACTTTGATAATATCTGCCAGCATGGGGTGGATCACAAATGCATTGTAATAGTCAAAGTGAAAATGCGGCCCATCTCCATACAGTCCATCGCCTTTATACCACTCTTCGTGCTTCTTCAATGCATAGTCTACCCGCATGGGGTCCCACGCTTCGCCAAACTGCAGCAAGGCAGCTTCAATAATAGCAGCAAACAGCAGCCAGTTGTTATAGCCGGGCTTTATTTCACGAAGGCTTTTAAAGGCTTCAATAACCTGCTGCTTCACGTTTAGTGGCAGCGGCTCCCATAATTGTTTTGGCGCACGCAGAAAAGCATGAGCCAGGAAAGCCCCGTCTACCAGGGGTTGCCCGTCATATTTACCGGTAAAGTTCATGTAATCAGGAGAAGCGGCATCCACTGCCTGCGCGGTAGCGGCCCTTGCATACGCTATCAGACGGCCCCTTTCTTTGCCTTCAGGGGTATTGTCTGCTCCTAATTCCAACCAGGGAGCCACACCGGCCATTGTACGGGCGAAGGCTTCCAGGTAGGTAACTCTTTCTACGGGCTTGTTATAATGGGGCGCTACTTCTTTCGGCATGAACTGCCTGAGCGCTCCCTTGCTTAAATGGAACAGTACCGGTCTTGCAATACGGCTTAGCAGGCCTGCCCAATAGGCACGGTCCTGCCCATTAACCGGATGTTGAGCGGCGCCACCAACAGGCCACCAGCTACTGTCTGTATTTACAGCACCTGCCATTCCTGCCAGTGGCACCGCTTTAATAAAATTTCGCCTGTTCAAAGCTTGTATTTAGTAAACGTTATTTTTTACCCCACTGCTTATATCGCAGCAATGCCTCTACGAAATAATAATCAGCATAAGTGAGCGGCACATCTACTTCAGAATTATGCGGTGCTGAACCTACGCTGTGCATCAGGATGAAATCGTTGTTCTTTCCTTCTGTAGCCAGATATGCTGGACTGGCAAGGCTGGTCAGCATTTTTTCTGCGGCATTCCAGTAGCGGGCTACATCCTTACCGGATGCATAACGGCTTAATTCAAGCAAAGCAGCAGCAGCTACGGCGCCTGCAGAAGCATCTCTCGGCACATTGGGTATGCCGGGAGCATCATAATCCCAATAAGGTATCATGTCTGTAGGCATGTTAGGATTGTTCAATATGAAATCGGCAATGTGTTTGGCCTGGTTGAGATAGGTTTTATTCTTTGTTTCGCGGTACAGCATAGTGTAACCATATAAGCCCCATGCCTGCCCGCGGGACCATGCAGAGCTGTCTGCCGCGCCCTGGTGGGTCTTCTTCTGTAATACCGCACCTGTAGCGGTATCATAGTCTATTACGTGGTAAGAACTATAGTCGTCTCTAAAATGATTTTTAATGGTGGTATTGGCATGGGTGCGGGCTACCTTATCAAAAGAAGGATCGCCACTTACACGGCTTGCCCAGGTAAGTAATTCCAGGTTCATCATGTTGTCAATGATCACCGGGAAGGTGAAATCGCCGTGATCCCACGACTTGATACAGCCAACTTTAGGATGAAAGCGGGTAGACAGGGACTTTGCACTGGTAAGCAGCACATCCTTATATGCAGGATCTTTGGTTAAGCGATATGCATTCCCGAAGCTGCAATACATCATAAAGCCCAGATCGTGTGTATGGGTATTGTATTTTTCTTTTTCGATGATGGCCATTCGTTTCAATGCTTCCTGTTTCAGGGATTCATCTTTTGAATACTCATACAGGTACCATAAAGTGCCGGGGAAGAAGCCACTACACCACCAGCTGGATTTGGATGTCATCAGGCTGCCATCCTTATTTGTAGAGCGTGGCAGTAAACTATCGGGCACTTGCTTGCCCATCAGCTTATATTGCTTTACCGCCAGATCCAGGGCCTGATCAGCCTTCTTTACCAACTCCGGTTTAGCAGTTTGAGCCTGTACGTTTATTGCCGCAGTCATGGCAGACAACAGTACAATGCCCGTGAGTAGTTTTAGTTTTTCCATTCCGTGAATATTTGTTTATTTCTTATTTCCCTTTTTGACTTTGGGCTGCTGGCCTTTCACTACTTCTTTTCCTGCAGAAGATCCACGCTCTATCAACTGAATGGGAATTATTTCCTGGGAATACCGGTGCGTTGTTGACGGAGCCGTATTCAACATCTCGATCAAAGCGGCCGCTACCCGTTCACCCATTATCTCAGGCGACTGATCTATGGAAGTAATGGAAGGCGTAATGATCTCACTACGGGGATCATTGGAATAGCCTATTATCTTGATATCCTCAGGTACTCTTAAATTAATAGACCGGCAATACTGCAATATGGTAATGGCGGTAGTATCATTCGCTGCAAAGATGCCATCAGGATAAGGCTGTTTGTCGAAGATCTGCCTGCATGCCTGTAAGGCATTTTCGCGGGTCAGCTCCTGGTAAAAGATGCGCGACTTTTTAAACGGCAGCTTATACTGCTGCAAGGCATTCTTATAACCGGCCACCCGCTCTATATACAGGCTGCAGCTAAGCGGCCCGGAGATATGGACGATGTCTTTACACCCTTTTTTGATGAGATGCTCAGTAGCAATAAACCCACCCAGGAAATCATCCCCTTTGATCACTTTTACATTCTGCTCCAGCGGTACACGGTCAAAGAACACCAGGGGAATCTGGTGGTTCCTGAACACATCAAAGTGGGAGAAATCTGTTGTATGCAGAGTGGTAGATACGGCCAGAGCGTCTACACGGGCGGAATAGAGCGTGTTGACCAGCTCTACTTCCTGCTCAAATGAATCATTGGACTGGCAAATGATCAGATGGTAACCATGGTCCTGCAGCTTGTTCTGAATGATGGTGCTGATAGCGGCCGGGAAGAACATGGAGATCCGTGGTATGATCAATCCCACCGTGCGGCTCCTGTTGTTGCGAAGACCGGCTGCCAGCGCATTGGGCCGATAGCCCAGCTTACGCGCCATTTTCTTTACCTTCTCCTTTGTACGCACACTGATGTTGGGATGATCATTCAATGCACGCGAAACCGTTGAAACGGAAAGGTTCAGTTCTTCTGCAATATCTACGATGGTTTTTTCTGAACGTTTGCTCATATGTTAGTAATTAGCTCCGTGGAATTTATGAAATAAGTTGCTAACTACCTATCTATCTGCCCATCCATCCGCCATCTACCGTCAAAATAGTGCCGTGTACATAATCTGACGCCGCTGATGCCAGGAAGACCACCGGTCCTTTAAAGTCGGCTGTTTCGCCCCAGCGGCCGGCGGGAATACGCTCCAGGATTGAGCTGCTGCGTTTCTCATCTGCCCGCAGGGCGGCGGTATTATCTGTGGCGATATAGCCGGGAGCAATTGCATTCACATTGACGCCCTTAGACGCCCACTCATTGGCGAAGGCCTTCACCAGGGACCCTACCGCGCCTTTGCTGGCAGCGTAGCCGGGCACATTGATACCACCCTGGAAAGTAAGCAGCGACGCGGTGAAGATGATCTTGCCCTTGCCCTGCGCCAGCATAGATTTTCCTATTTCGCGCGTTAGGATGAACTGCGCATTCAGGTTGGTGTTGATCACAGTGTCCCAGAATTCGTCGGGATGCTCTGCCGCGGGCTTACGCATGATAGTCCCTGCGTTGTTCACAAGAATATCGATCACAGGAAACGCCTGCTGCACCTTTCGTATGAAGTCGTATAATGCAGAGCGGTCTGCAAAATCGCATTGCCAGGCGCTGAACTTGCGCCCCAATGCCGTCACCGCCTTCTCTACCTCGCTCCCGCTCTTTTCCAGGGAGGCAGAAACACCGATGATATCGGCGCCTGCTTCTGCAAGGGCCACGGCCATCGCCTGGCCAATGCCTCTTTTACATCCTGTGACCAGTGCGGTCTTCCCTTTCAGATTAAATAGATCGAGCACCATGCTTATCGTATTTTCCGTTTAAGTAATTACTAACGTAGAGCTGTAATAGCGCAGCCGTCCATATCTCCGTAATCCAGGTTCTCTCCTGCCATGCCCCAGATAAATGTATAATTGCTGGTACCTGCGCCCGAATGAATGCTCCAGGGCGGAGAGATCACCGCCTGTTCGTTCTGCATCCAGATATGTCTTGTTTCCTGTGGCTGGCCCCAGAAATGGCATACTGCCTGGCCCTGCGGCACCTCGAAATAGAAGTATACTTCCATACGCCTGTCGTGGGTATGCGCAGGCATGGTATTCCAGACATTGCCCGGTTTCAGCTCCGTCATGCCCATTTGCAGCTGACAGGTGGGCAGTACACTGTTCACTATCAGCTTATTGATGGTGCGGTGATTAGATGTCTCCTGGGCGCCCAAAGTTACCACTTCCGCATCCTGCCGGGTGATACGGCGGGTGGGATAGCCAGTATGTGCGGGGGTAGAGTTCAGATAGAACTTAGCAGGGGCGGCTGCATTTTTGCTGCTGAAGATCACTTCCTGTTTGCCCCGGCCTATGTATAAGGCTTCTTTGAAATCGATGTCAAACACCTCACCATCTACCTTTACAGTACCGGCCCCTCCTACGTTAATGATGCCCAGCTCCCTGCGTTCCAGGAAATAGGCTGCCTTCAGCTGATCTACGGGAAGCAGCGCAACTTCTTTGCTTACCGGCATTACGCCACCGGTAATAAAGCGGTCATAGTGGCTATAGACCAGTCTTACCGTATCCTGTTCGAATAGTTTTTCTATCAGTAAAGCTTCCCGTGTTTGTGCTGTAGTCCAGGTCTTCACTTCCTGGGGACTGTTTGCATATCTTGTTTCTGCGGTGGTACTCATGCCTCGGTAGTTTTGAAATACATGGTAAGATAATTCTAAATAGTGAATCTTGCAAACGTTTGCATAATTTGTCCTTCCTCTTTAGCGGTTTATTAGTTTCTTTGCTTCCCAAACTGTCAAAATCTTATCAAGGATTAACATTTTAGTATTAAAATCAAAATCATATATTCCCTACTTTAGTATTATGAACACATATCTGCAAATACATCCTGACGATAACGTTCTGGTGGCCCTACAGGACCTCCCGGGCGGCACTAAGATACAATTCAACGGCACTTCTCTGGCACTGGTAAAAGACGTTCCCGCAAAGCATAAGTTCATGCTCACCGACCTGAGGGAAGGTGATCCGATTGTAATGTACGGTGTATTGGTAGGTAAGGCAACTGAGCCCATCCACAAGGGCGAAATCATCACAACAGGCAATGTGCGGCATGAGTCCAACACTTTCCATGAAAAAGACGCAAATATACAGTGGAACGCCCCGGATGTGAGCCGCTGGAAGAACCGTACCTTTATGGGTTACCCCCGTAAAGACGGCCAGGTTGGTACCCGCAACTACTGGCTGGTAATACCGATGGTATTCTGTGAAAACAGGAATGTGGGCGTGATCAAAACCGCCTTCGAAAAAGGCCTGGGCTTTGCACCGCCGGAAGTGTACAATGAGCAGGTAAACGACCTGGTAAACCTGTACAAGAATGGAAATGTAGATGCTATCAAAACCTATCAGCCGGTTACTGCAACAGAAACCGTTACACGAAAGAACAGCGTATTTCAAAATATAGACGGCATTAAATTCCTGATACATGAAGGAGGCTGCGGAGGCACCCGCCAGGATGCTGAAGCGCTGTGCGCCTTACTGGCAGGATATATTCACCATTCCAATGTGGCGGGAGCTACGATCCTCAGCCTGGGCTGCCAACATGCGCAGGTATCCATCCTGCAGAATGCGCTTAAAAAGCTGAATCCTTCCTTTGATAAGCCGGTACTGGTATTTGAGCAACAGAAAAGCAAATCAGAATTTGACATGCTTTCTACTGCCATTAAAGAAACCTTCCTGGCCCTTATTGAGGCAAACAAAGTAGAACGTCAGCCTACTCCCCTTTCCAAGCTGGTAATAGGCCTGGAATGCGGCGGTTCAGACGGATTTTCGGGCATATCCGCCAACCCGGCGGTGGGGCATACTTCCGACCTGCTGGTTGCTTTAGGCGGTACTTCTATCCTGTCTGAGTTCCCGGAGCTGTGCGGCGTAGAGCAGGAGCTGATCAACCGCTGCGTATCAGAAAACGCTTCAGAGAAGTTTATCCGTATTATGCGTGCTTATGAAAGCCAGGCAGAATCTGTAGGCTCCGGCTTTTATATGAACCCTTCACCCGGTAATATCAAAGATGGCCTGATCACAGACGCGATTAAATCTGCAGGGGCGGCCAAGAAAGGCGGTACCTCTCCTGTGGTGGACGTACTGGACTATACAGAATATGTAACCAAACCGGGGCTTAACCTGCTTTGCACACCGGGCAATGATGTAGAATCTACTTCCGCAGAGGTAGGCTCCGGCGCCAATATCGTATTGTTTACCACCGGTTTGGGCACACCTACGGGCAACCCCATTGCCCCGGTTGTTAAACTGGCTACCAATACCCGTCTTGCACAACGCATGCCCGATATTATCGATATCAATACCGGCGCTATCATCAGCGGTGAAAAGACCATTGCAGAAATGGGCGAAGAAATACTGGAATTTGTGATCAAGTCTGCCAGCGGCGAAATTACTACCAAGGCAGAACAACTGCACCAGGACGACTTTATTCCCTGGAAACGCGGCGTGAGCCTCTAAACGATCAAGCACACTTTACATATTGCAACAAGAAAGAAGGTGTATCAAAAGTGATACACCTTCTTCTTTATACCTGGTTCGGCCTAAATCCCGCTACTATTGCGGCGGAGGCCCAGGATGTCCGGTATATGTCCGGTATTTCCCCGGTAGTTGTGGGGTAGATGTTCCGTCTCTTATAAGGTACCGGACATCCACCTGAAATCTACCCCTCTATTACCTGAATAGTACCGGGAAATAATATGAATTAGCGCAAAACGAAAAGAGCCCGTCCGCTGGCGGACGAGCTCTTTTTCAATATTGATCATCGTTCTTTATTCTTCTTCTTTGATACTAACCTGTTCCATACGTGGTGCAAAAAAGTGCATGATCACCCAGGCCAGCAAATAAGCAAAACCACAGATAACAAACAGGATATTATAGCCGATATTGATATTTCCCAGCAGCTTATAGTGATCCAGCAGGGAGCCTACAAATAAAGGGAACAACATACCGCCCAAAGATCCTGCCATGCCGCCAATGCCTACTACTGAACTTACGGCATATTTCGGGAACATATCTGAAACAGTAGTAAAGATGTTTGCAGACCAGGCCTGGTGAGCAGCGCCTGCCAGTCCCACCAGCGCTACAGCTGCCCACATGTTGCCGGAATAGGGAGCAATGATCACCGGTACAACACAAAGGGCAAAAGCGAACATAGATGTTTTACGCGCTTTGAACACAGGCCATCCTTTCTTTATCAGGTAAGAAGAGATCCATCCGCCCCCTATGCTGCCAACACTGATCATGGTATAAATGATAATGATCGGCAAACCATTATTTGCTTTCATATCTACATTAAAAGCAGAAGCCAGGTAAGAAGGCAGCCAGAAAAGGAAAAACCACCAGATCGGGTCTGTCAGCAGTTTACCAAACACAAAGGCCCAGGTCTGGCGGATCCCGAACAGCTTCAACCAGCTGATCTTATGTTTGTCTGCTGCCGGTTCTACTGTATCGCTGTGAATATAATCGTATTCTGCTTTTGAAACCCGTTTGCTCCTGGAAGGTACTTCATAGAAGATAAACCAGAATATCAGCCAGATAAAGCCAATGGCGCCTGTCCAGATAAAAGCGCTCTGCCAGCCCTGTGTTCTCGCTATCGAATATACGATGATCGGTGCAACTACCGGGCCCAGGTTGGCGCCTGCATTAAAGATACCGGTAGCAAGGGCTCTTTCCTTTTTGGGGAACCATTCTGCAACCGCTTTAATGGCGGCGGGGAAATTACCTGACTCGCCCAGACCAAGGGCAGCACGGGCTACGCCAAAACCAAATGTGGACTTTGCCAATGCATGTGCCATGGCGGCAACGCTCCATACGATGAGAGAAATGGTATAGCCTAATTTAGTACCTATTTTGTCTACGAAACGGCCAAAAGCCAAGAGGCCCAGGGCATATGCAGCAGAAAAGGCAGCAACGATATAACCGTAATCTTTCTCTGTCCAGCTAAACTGAACCTGCAGGTCGTCTTTCAGCAATCCAATTACCTGCCTGTCTATGTAGTTGATGGTGGTAGCAAAGAAAAGCAGCGCACAGATGGTCCAACGATAACTTCCGGTTTTTGTGGAATTCATTCTAATTATTTTGGAATTTATAAAGCAAAGGGTTTAGTTCTGCCTTAAATTTAGTGCAATGCTTTCACTAAAGCAAACGTTTGCACAATCTTATCTTTCAACCCGCCCCAATCCTTACTTTCAATCACTTTTTTGGACAATAAATTAGACCCCATGCCTACGCAGACCACACCTGCGTCAAACCATGCCTGGACGCTCTCTTTGGTTGGTTCCACCCCCCCGGTGGGCATAAATTTCATGCCGGGGAACAGCGGCTTGATAGCATTTACAAAGCCCGGCCCCAGCACATTACCAGGGAACAGCTTTACAAGCTTTGCCTCCAGTTTCTCTGCTACAGCGATCTCGCTGGGCGACATACATCCGGGGATCCAAAGGATATTGGCAGTACGGCAGTACTCTCCTGTTGTTGCTTCTGTGATAGGGCTCACGATGAAATCGGCTCCCATACCGGTGTAGGTTTCAGCATCTGCCGCACTTTTGATGGTGCCGATGCCCAGGTACATATCCGGCATAGACACCAGCTTTTTATCGCGCATAGCGGCAAAATTGCGCCGGGCATTCTCTCCGCGATTGGTAAATTCAAATACCCGGATGCCTGCTTCGTAGCAGGCCTGCATTACCTGTATACACACTTCCTGGTCATCATGATAGAAGACCGGTATGATGCCGCTGCGTTCAAAGGCAGCTATGATGGTTGCTGGTTGTGGAGGCATAATTGTTTTCGCTGTTTACGTGATCAATGTAAGGTTTTCAGACGGATCCGTTCAGATCAGTTTTTGAATGTCTGCTTTTTCCGTTTTGTTGAAATCCCCTTTTACGAACAATTTAGAATAAGCGGCTGCTGCGGCAAAAGAGATCGTCTGCTGCGCGTCAAAGCCTTCTACCAGGGAATGGATCAGCCCTGCCATAAAGCTATCGCCACTGCCAACGCGGTCTATCACCTCATTGGTCTCATATTGCCGGGAAACCGTTTGCTTACCCTGGTGGTAGTAAGTAGCATAATACAGGTTGTGTGTGGGCCCATCTGAGAAACGGAAGGTGAAGGCCACATGTTTACAACGCGGATATTTCTCTGTTATTTCCTGTGCTACTTTGATAGCCTGTTCCAGGTAGATCTCTTTCTGGTTCTTTTCCAGCGCGACGGTATCCAGTGCAGTGTCCAGCATCTGGTGGGCAGCCCATATATTGCCCATGATCACGTCGCAGTATTGTGTGAGCTCCGGCATTACCTGGAAGGGTTTGGCGTACTGCCATAGCTTGCTGCGGTAGTTAAGATCGGTGGAGATGATGAGCCCCTTACGGCGGGCAGCTTCCAGGGCTTCTTTGCACACAGTGGCCGCCTGCTGGCTCAGTGCAGGGGTGATGGCGCTCCAGTGAAACCAGTTGGCGCCTTCCAGCAAGGTGTCCCAATCTGTGGTACCGGGCTGGATCTCGCTGAAGGAGGAATATTTACGGTCGTACACCACCTCTGCATGCTTCAGGTCACTGCCCTGCGCCAGGTAGTAGGCGCCGATGCGGTCGCCACCCCAGAGCATGCGGTCGGTAACAATACCGGATTTTTCCAGCTGCTCCAATACCTGTTTGGAAAGGCCGTTATCGGGCACTTTACTGATATACGATACCGGGGTGCCCCAACGCGCCAGGGATGCGGCCATATTGGCCTCTGCCCCGCCTATATATAGCGCTGATGTGTGCTGATCAAATACTGGCGAAAAACGAAATAAGATCTCTCCGTAAGAAATAACTTTTACTGGCTTCATCAGAAATTAAAATAAGCTTTAGCGTTATTGTAGCAAATATCCTGCACCATTTTACCAAGCCAGTTAACATCAGCCGGTAATTCACCATTTTCAACATCGTTCCCCAGGAGGTTACACAAAATACGCCGAAAATATTCATGACGGGAGTAGGAGAGAAAACTTCTTGAATCGGTCAGCATACCTACAAAACGGCTGAGCAGCCCCATATTGCTGAGGGCGTTCATTTGTTTTTCCATGCCGTCTTTCTGATCCAGGAACCACCAACCGGAGCCGAACTGCATTTTGCCGGGGATGGAGCCATCCTGGAAATTGCCCATCATAGTGGCAAATACTTCGTTATAGGCCGGATTGAGGTTATAGACAATGGTACGGGCCAGCTTATCTTTTTTATCCAGCGCATCGAAGAAAGCAGACATGTTCTCTGCTACCTGCCAGTCGCCGATGGAATCTACTCCCGCATCAGCGCCGATACGGCGCAGCAACCGGCTGTTGTTATTGCGGATAGCTCCTACATGAAATTGCTGTGCCCAGCCTTTTTCATGGTTCCATTCACAAATGCTGTGCAGGGTGGCAGATTTAAACTGCAAGGCTTCTTCCGCTGTAACGGCATTGCCTGCACGCAGCTTATCAAAGATCCGCTGCACGGCTGCTTCTGTAAAGTCTGCCGCATAGAAGGTATTGATCCCATGATCTGAGAGACGGCCACCGGCAGCATGAAAATAATCATGCCTGTTGCGCAGGGCGTCTAACAGTGTTTGATAGCTATTGATCGTGATGCCCGCGGCTGCGCCCAGCTTGTCGATATAGGCGTTGAAGGCCGGTACATCTTCTACGATCATAGCTTTATCCGGACGGAAAGTAGGTAATACTTTGATGCCAAAACCTTTCTGTTGTAAGGCCTTATGATGCGGCAGATCATCTGCAGGATCGTCTGTGGTGCAGAGCGCCTCCACCTTAAAATGCTGCAGCAGCGCGGGCGCTGTCCACTGAGAGAGCTGGGCATTACAATGCTGGTAGATCTCTTCTGCATTCTCTGCATTGAGCTGTTGCTTCACACCGAAAGGGTTCAGCAGCTCCATGTGCGTCCAGTGATAAAGCGGATTGCGCATGGTATATGGCACCGTAGCCGCCCAATGTTTGAACTTGGTGAGATGATCCGCGTTGCCGGTGATGTATTCTTCCGCCACTCCGTTTGCACGCATGGCCCGCCACTTGTAGTGGTCGCCTTGCAGCCACATGGCGCTGAGGTGCTCAAACTGCCGGTTGCCAGCGATATCCTCGGGCGGAAGGTGGTTGTGATAATCAATTACAGGCATGCCTTTGGCATACTCATGATATAAACGCTTAGCCGTTTCTGTTTGTAGTAAAAAATCTTCTGACAAAAATTGCTTCATATCTGTTGCTTCATATACGTGAAAGTTCCATACTATTTAACTGCTTTACCAAGGCCTGCTGCGTAGACCAATGCGCCTTCCTGCAGCATGGCAGAGAGGTGCCCTGCAACTACTTCAGTAAAGCCGGGCAGCTGGTTGAGATCCGCTTCCCATAACTTACTGTCTGCACAAACCTGCTGAACAAATTTTGCTATTGCTGTATTGTTCCCGGTATCCACCCCTTTCCAATAGCCGGCGAATACCGCGGCGTTATCATCAGTGATAAGGTATTGCTCTGCAGCAGCCCTGGCTCCGTAATACTTGCCCCCTTCCTCTTTTACCGGCCGCAGGAACAGCAGCATGGCTGCAAAACCAATGCACATGGCTTGTGGCAGGGTCTTATACCGCTCGTAATAACGCAGGAAGGTGCGCACATTACGGGCATTCATTTTAGAGCTCTCCTGGAAGGTAATGCTGATCAGCTTATGCGCAATATAAGGATTGGCGAAACGATCCAGCACATCCTGCGCAAAGGTACCTGCCTGCGGACAAATATCCTGTATGGTAGGCAGGATCTCTTCCAGCACCACTGTCTGGAAGAAGGAACGCATATACGCATGCTCCATACATTCATATACGGTGTTGAGCCCACCAAGGAAAGCCAGGGGCACAGAAATGGTATGGCTGCCATTGAGGATCCGTAATTTCTGCTCCCGGTAAGGGGTAATGCTGGGAGCGATCAGCATACGCTCATCTGCCTTGTGGAAAGACAGTACCTGCTGTATATATGCGCCTCCTTCAATAGCCCATAACAGGAAGGGCTCTACATCGATCCAAAGGCTGTCTGTATAGCCTGCCTGCTGCTGCAATGTTTCCAGGTCGCGCGGCTTACCCGGTACAATACGGTCTACCAGCGAATTGCAGAAATGGTTTTCCGTCTTCACCCATTGTACAAAAGCTTCCGGCAGCTGGTTATGCGCCGCCAGCTTCAATACGATCTCCTGTAAGAGACGGCCGTTATCTACCACCAGTTCTGTAGGTACGATCACGAAACCAGTGCCCGTGCTTCCCTTGAAATGCTGATATCTTTCCCACAATACCGCCAGCAGTTTGCCTGGGAAAGAGGCAGGTACTCCTGTGCTGATATTCTCTGCCACATATTGAATACCTACCTCCGTGGTATTGGATATAATCACCTGTAAACCAGGTTGATGTACCGCTTCCAACACAGCGGTCCAATCTGCATTCGATTGCAAAACACGGCTAATAGAAGCGTTCACCAGGGTTTGATTAACCAGCTCTCCCTGCGCTACTCCTTTGATATGTTGTGTGTAAAGATTATCCTGGCTGGAGAACTCGGTAACAGGCCCGTCTGTAGATTTTACCACTACTACCCTGCCTTTAAAAATGCCCTGCTTGTTGGCTTTATCAACCAGGTAGTCTACCAGGCCTCTTAATAATACACCCGTACCAAACTGGAGTATTTTTTCGGGATAGCTGAAATATTCATTAGAAATTGCCAGATCCGGGTGCCCGGCCACATACGCTTTGTTTAGTACAGGTAACATGGAACTAATTTATAATATTTAAGACTTTACCCAATAAATATAAGGTTACCTTTTAAGATTTTCTAGCAATCGGGGAAAAAAAGCCCCTACCGCCTGTGAGTTAGAAGTTTGAGGTTTGAAGTTTGAGGTTCGTTAAAGGTTGAAAGTTCAAAATAAGCCTCCCAACCTCTTTTAGTGGACTGAGCCTCAACCTCTAACGATTAACGAGCCTCAAACGTTAAACTTCAAACCTCAAACGTTCAATGGCAGGATTTTCACTAACTTTGCAGCCATAATGGATTTACTATGAGCAGACATGGCAAAGTGCTGGTAGCAATGAGCGGCGGTATAGATAGCACAGTAACAGCACTGATGTTACACGAGCAAGGTTATGAAGTGGTGGGTATCACCATGAAAACCTGGGATTATGCTTCCTCCGGCTCCAGCAAAAAAGAAACTGGCTGCTGCAACCTCGATTCTTTCAACGATGCGCGTGCAGCTGCCGTGCATCACGGTTTCCCCCATTTTGTGCTGGACATCCGCGATGAGTTCGGGGATTTTGTGATCAACAACTTTGTAGATGAATACCTCGCCGGCCGCACCCCCAATCCCTGCGTGCTGTGCAATACCCATATAAAATGGCGGGCGCTGCTTAAAAGGGCAGACGCAATGGACTGTGCCTTTATTGCCACCGGGCATTACGGGCAGATACGCCAGCATAATGACCGTTATGTGATCAGCAAGGGCATTGACGAGCTGAAAGACCAGAGCTATGTGCTGTGGGGCCTGCAACAGGATGTACTGGCGCGTACCCTGCTGCCGTTGGGCCAATACCGCAAGACAGAGATCCGCCAGATGGCGTTTGATTTCGGCTACCCTGAACTGGCCAAGAAAGCTGAAAGCTACGAGATCTGCTTTGTGCCTGACAACGATTACCGTGGTTTCCTGAAGCGCCGGGTAAGCGGACTGGAAGAAAGCGTGAACGGCGGCAATTTCGTGCTGAAAGACGGCACCATCGTAGGCCAGCATAAAGGTTATCCCTTTTATACCGTAGGCCAGCGTAAAGGGCTGGATATTGCCCTGGGCCGCCCCATCTACGTGACAGGCATCATCCCCGAAACCAATACCGTGGTACTGGGCGAGGAAGAAGACCTGCAAAAGAGCGAAATGATGGTGTCCGGCATTAACTACATCAAATACGATCATATTCCCGAAGGCCTGGAAGCCACCACCAAGATCCGCTATAAGGACAAAGGCGCACTGAGCAACCTGTATAATGAGAACGGGCAGGTAAAGGTCCGTTTTTACGACCAGGTAAAGGGCATCGCGCCCGGGCAGTCTGCCGTGTTCTATGAAGGCGATGACGTGATAGGCGGCGGTATTATCCAGCGGATGTGATCATACGCTCATCTGATCTCTCCCATATTTCTTTCGTATTTTCTCATAGCGGGTGGTACTTAATTTAATCTTGTACGACTAGTAGCTTCCTGTAAAGGAAGAATAACCATTTTAAATTAAAAACCGAAAACCCTCTATGAAGAACCGCGTCACAATGTACGCGCGACGTCAACGATGTCGTGCAACGAACCTTTTCCTCTATGCTTTATCGTTCATGCTGCTGGCATTATGTATGGGCAAACCTGCTATGGCCCAGCTCAGCCGCCTCAGAGCAGATGGCCCCCGTATCGTAAACGCCAGCAACCAGGAGGTGATCCTGAAAGCAGTAGGCCTTGGCGGCTGGCTGCTGCAGGAAGGCTACATGATCAAGCCCTCCTTTGATGGCGGCGGCACCCAATGGTCTATCAAAAAAAGGCTGTATGACCAGGGGCAGTCTGACGCCGCCGTGGAAGCCTTCTATCAAAGCTGGAGAGACAATTTCATTACCAAGGCAGACATTGATTACCTGGCCTCCCTGGGTTTCAACTGCGTACGCCTCCCCATGCACTATGAGCTGTTCCTCACCAGCAGCCAGCGCGCCGTACGTAACAGTGTAGCCCGCAACTCCGGTAATTACAACAATTATGTGAGCTCGCTGACCACCTGGTACAACAACAACCAGCTGTTCAACGACGCCAGCCTGGAAGGCTTCAGAACCATCGACAGCCTGCTCAAATGGACAGCTGCCAACAACATGTACGTCGTACTGGACCTGCATGCCGCTCCGGGCGCGCAAGGCACAGACGCCAACATCTCTGATGCGCTGATGGGCAATGACCTCTGGAACAGGAGCATTTACAAAGACATTACCGTTCGCCTGTGGCAGCGCCTGTCTGCCCGTTACATCAACAACGACGGTGTTGCTTTCTATGACCTGATCAATGAGCCGAACAATGTACCCGACAACCGCTGGATCCACGATCTGTTTGAGCGCCTGATCAACGCCATCCGCGCGCAGGGCGACAACCACCTGCTGATGATCGAAGGCAACGGATGGGGCAACAATTACGATTACATGGAACCCTTTACTTTCACCAACCGGTCTAACCTGGTTTACAACGCACACCGATACTGGCTTACCAATTCTACTACTGAAACAGATCCGAACCCGAACCAGATCAACAAGATCGCTAACCTGGTGAACTTCCGCGCTACGCATAATGTACCTGTATGGGTAGGCGAAACCGGGGAGAACAATAACGCCTGGCTGAGTGAGAACATCCGCGCGCTGAACAGCAAAGGCATCGGCTGGTGCCACTGGACCTACAAACGTTTTGACAGCCAGGAGAATGCAGCCCTGCTGCATATCAATCCTCCCTACCTGATGGATGGCGCCAGCAATATGGCGGCTGTGCTGAACAACATCAAATTCGTTAACAATGTGAAGAATAACGGCACCATCGCTGCTGTTGCACCGGGCATTACGCCTCCTCCTTCACAGGGACCTGTAGGCAGAACTATCTGGCTGCAAGGATTTAACGGGCAATATGTTTCTTCTGAGAACGGCACAAAGCCAATGAACTGCAACAGGCCTACCGTACAGGGCTGGGAACAGTTCCTGGTGGTAGATGCAGGAAACGGTAAGATCGCGCTGCAAGGCACGAATGGCATGTATGTTTCTTCCGAGAACGGCGAACAGCCTATGAACTGTAACAGACCTACCATACAGGGATGGGAGCAGTTTGACTGGATCGTAAATGCAGACGGAAAGATCTCCCTGAGAGGCAATAACGGTATGTACGTTTCTTCTGAGAACGGCACCCAGCCCATGAACTGTAACAGGCCTACTATCCAGGGATGGGAAGCATTCAACTATGGCTTTGTTGGCGCTGCTGCCAGAACAACTGCTACAACACAGGCAAAATCTCTGGAAAATAATGCAAACGTTTCCATCTCTGTATATCCAAACCCGGTAGTAAAGGAAGGCACCTTCACTGTTAAAGTAGGTAAATACGACGCCAGCTCACCGGTACAGGTAGTGCTCATTGATGTGAACAAGAAAGTAGTAGCTTATCATAAGGCGAGCACAGGTACGATCACTGTTCCCGTCAATAACATTGCCAGCGGCTTCTACGTAGTGACCATCACTAATGGCAACAACACGTACACCAAAAAGATCATTATCCAATAACATATAATCATCCTGCACTGCCGCTCTGCCACGCGGCAGTGCACACTCTCCGGATCCGAATCCTATCTCTTAACCAAACCATCGTCATCATGAAAAAAACTTTATTGAACAAAGCACTGATGCTGCTCGTGCTGATCCTTGCCTCCTGCCAGGCTTTTGCCCAGTTTAAAGTAGTGGGTTATATGCCTTCCTGGTCGGGCAACGTAAGCGATATACAGTACAGCAAGCTCACACACATCAACTATGCGTTCCTGTTGCCTACTGCCACCGGCGGACTTCAGCCCATCGAGAACCCATCCAAGCTGCAAAGCCTGGTGAACACTGCCCATGCCAACGGCGTGAAGGTGATGATCTCTGTAGGCGGATGGAACAACGGCGACGACAGCGGCTTTGAAAGCCTGGCTGCCAACAGTACCTACCGTACCAATTTCGTGAACAACATTGTCAATTTTGTAAACCAGTACAACCTGGACGGTGCAGACATTGACTGGGAATATCCCAATGACGGCGCTTCTGCCAACAACTACGTAACGCTGATGACGGCGCTGTCTACCCAGATGCACAACAGGGGTAAGCTGCTGACCGCTGCCGTAGTTGCTGTTGGCGGTTCCAGCATCCTGGGCAGCGTGTTCCCGGTGGTAGATTTCCTGACCATCATGGCGTATGATGGCGATGTGAATGGCTCCCATCACTCCACCTACGACTATGCAGTACAATCGCTCAACTACTGGAGAGGCCGCGGACTGCCTAAAGAGAAAGCTATCCTGGGTGTTCCCTTCTATGGAAAACCCAGCTGGGAATCTTATGCGCAGCTGCTGGACAGAGGCGCCAGCCCGAATGCAGACTGGTTCGGCAACATCAGCTACAACGGTATTCCCACCATTAAACGCAAGACGAACCTGGCGTTTGACAACGGCGGCGGGATCATGATATGGGAATTGTCGCAGGATAAAAACAACGCCAACTCTCTCTTAACTGCCATTAACCAGGTAGTTATTGAAAGAGCCGGTGGCGGTAACCCGAATCCTCCGGGCCCTGCTCCTGTAGGACAAACCATCTGGCTGAGAGGCAGCAATGGCCTGTATGTTTCTTCTGAGAACGGTGTAGAGCCGATGAACTGCGACAGGCCTACCGTACAGGGCTGGGAACAGTTTACTGTAGTAGATGCTGGTAACGGAAAGATCGCATTGAGAGGCAATAACGGCCAGTACGTATCCTGCGAGGACGGCCTGGCGCCCATTAACTGTAACCGGCCCACTATCCAGGGCTGGGAACAGTTTGACTGGATCACCAATGCAGACGGCACTATTTCGCTGCGCGCATACAATGGCCTGTACGTTTCTTCGGAGAACGGTACCAAAGCCATGACCGCCAACAGGGCCACTGCCCAGGGCTGGGAAGTATTCAACTACGGTGTAGTGGGCGCTGCTGCCAGAACAGCTGCTACCGCTACCGCTGCTAAAGTAAAAGATCCTGCAACAGCTGTCGAAGGCGCTGCTATTGTTTATCCTAACCCGCTGGTAAAGGGCAGTCCATTTACCGTGAAGGTAGATAAATATGACGCCAGTGCTCCGCTGCAGGTAATGATCCTTGACGTAAACAAGAAAGTGGTAGGCTACCACAAGGCTAACGCCGGTACCCTGACCGTTCCCACCAGCAATATTGCGAGTGGATTCTATGTGGTGACCATTACCAATGGCAGCCATACTTACACCAGGAAGATCATTATTCAATAGCTGTTAGCTGTTAGCTATTAGCAATTAGCTAGTTGCCAGATGCTAGTAGCTAGTTGCTTAGAAAAGAGAGTGATACAAATAAAAACAACCAAAAATTAACGGGCTGGATCTATATCCGGCCCTTTTTGTTATCTTGTAAAAACAAAAGATTGAAAAGCGTGTGAAAATATCTTTACTACCCGCATACCTCATTCCTCTTGCCCTATTGCTCATCAGCGGTTTACAGTTGTCAGCCCAGGTACCCCGCTACGTAATCTCTTTTACAGACAAGCACAATAGTCCTTACCGCCTGGATGCGCCTTCCGTTTACCTGTCTGAACGCGCGCTGCAACGCCGTACACGCCAGCACATCCGCATAGACAGTACCGATCTGCCGGTGAACCCCGCTTATATTGACAGCCTGTTAAAGGCAGGCAAGGTACAGGTGGTATATACCCTGCGTTGGACCAACCAGGCTGTGATCCGTACCAGCGATGCCGAAGCCCTGCAAAAGATCCAGGAGCTACCCTTTGTAAAAGATGTGAACAGGAATGCCAACCGCATGATGGGTGACGACATGACCGATAACAAACCGCAACCGATTATCAGGGCGCCGGCGCGGCAAACAGGCACTACAGATCTTGACTACGGCAGCGCTTACACGCAGATCCATCTGCATGAAGGAGAGTACCTGCATAACCGAAGCATGAAAGGAGATGGTATGATGATAGCCGTGTTCGACGCCGGTTTTCTTTCCGTGAACAACAGCAGCTCCTTTGCCTCATTGCGTGACCAGCAGCAGATTATAGCCACTAAAAACTTTACCGATAATACGGCAGACGTATATTCCTACGATGACCATGGCACCCACTGCCTCTCCATACTCGCTGCCAACCTGCCCGGCGAGATGACCGGCACCGCGCCGGAAGCGGATTACGTGCTGCTGCGCACTGAGGAACAGGATACCGAACAACCGATCGAGGAAGTGAACTGGGCCGCCGGCGCTGAATTCGCAGACAGCCTGGGCGTAGATGTGATATCTTCTTCACTGGGCTACAATACCTTTGATGATCCCGACTTTAATCACACGTACGCCCAAATGGATGGCCATAGCCTGGCTATTACCCGGGCGGCAGACAGGGCCGCTGCCAAAGGCATGATCGTGGTAAATTCTGCCGGTAATGAAGGCAATCTTAGCTGGAGATATTTACTGGCTCCGGCGGATGGAGACAGCGTACTGACCGTGGGCGCCGTGAACAGCCAGCGGCAGGCCGCCTCGTTCAGCAGCTATGGCCCTGCAGCAGACGGACGTGTGAAACCAGACGTAGCGGGGTTAGGTGTAGGCACTTCCTTTATCACCAGCGAGGGCAGTGTTGGCGCAGGCAACGGCACTTCTTATGCCTGCCCCGTGGTAGCCGGATTGGTGGCCTGTTTGTGGCAGGCATTTCCCCGCCGCAGTAATATGGAAATACTGCAGGCCGTAAAGGCATCCTCCAGCCGTTATACGTCTCCTGATACGCGCATAGGCTACGGCATTCCCAATTTCCGCGCGGCCTATGATACACTGCTAAGACAGGAAATGACAGACTCCACCTATATCCGCGAACAGCTGGCAGGCCAGGTGATCAAAGTATTTCCCAACCCTTTTACTACGCGGCTGAATATATACTATCAATCTACTGCGGCCGCCACAGTTCATCTGCAGCTGATAGACGGCATGGGCCGTGTTACCCGGAACCGGACGGCCGCCAGCTATGGCAATTACGGCTATTTTACCTGGGAAACAGGACTGGAACAACTGCCTACCGGTATCTATTACCTGCGGATGGTGCAAGGCAATACACGGCGGGTGGTGAAGCTGATGAAATGGTGAGCGGCTTAGCCCTTCTTTATTAATCTTACTGCAAACATCGTGTCGGCGCCATGGGTATATCCTGTTATGATGCCTCCCTCCTCCTGCTGCAGGCCGGCTGATCTGCAAAGGTGCTGCACTACTGCTTCGTTCTCCTGCCTGAACACAGAGCAGGTAATATAGATCAATGTGCCACCTGGTTTTAACAGGGGGATCACATTAGTGGCAATGCTTTTCTGTAATGCGTGAAAGCGGTTGATCTTCACGCGGTCAAAGAAATAAAGATTCTCAGGAGTGCGGCCCCAGGTACCGGAACCGCTGCAGGGAGCATCCAAAATGATACCATCAAACTCACCATGGGCAAAGGTAGCAGGAGAAACAGGGTTGGTAAGATCAAGCATCCTGCTTTCATAATTGCGGATGCCTGCGGTCTCAAAGCGCTCGTGCAGGTTATGCAGAATGGAAGAGCGTATATCGCTTACCGTTAGCTTAACACCGGGCTCCTGGTCCATTAGCAACAGGGATTTGCCGCCGCTTGCGGCGCAGGCGTCCCACCAGTATTCTCCTGCTGCAGGATGGAAGAGGCGGCCTGTTTGCTGGGAGGATGCATCCTGGATCTCGTACCAGTCCCTTTGCGGGATGATGTCTTCTGTTTTAGTACTGTTGGGCAATGCCACCAGCTCGTCTGACAGCCATTCGTATGCTACATTGGCTTTGTCGAACAGGAGGGTTAATTCTCTTTGCTTTTTCTTCCTGGCACGGAGGAACAGACGGGGCTGTACAAAGAAGGAATTTGCAAAGGCTGCGGCGTCTATCCCATCAGATAATTCGTCTGTAAAGGGGAAGATGGCTGCGGGAACAGGCTGCTGTCCCTTAAAGGAAACCAGCGCCAGCTTTTCCGGGATGGGAAGCGTTACCTGTTCATTCCATTCAGGACGGAAGGCGGCCAGCATTTCACTGGGTTGTGCTTCGCACAGGAAAAGGCCCAGGAGGATCCTGTCTTTCACCGGCATTTCCTCTTTCCAGAGATGGCCCAGGCGGTAGAAAGCATAGGCCAGCTGGGAAACCCAGCGCCTGTCGCGGCTTCCCATTTGGGGATGCTGCTTGAAAAATGCTTTCAGGAAGTGATGCAACGGTAGTGTACCGTCATAACTATTGATGATGCGCTCTGCAGATGACAGATAATTTTCCCAGCGGGTCATGGGACAAAGATAAGGATTGGATAAGTGGCAGTAGTTGTTTCCTGTTTTTTCGCTATCTTACAGTAAGTATTGTACAACCCCATATCCCATCAAACCCTTCGCTGTACTGTTGACCGGATCACCCCTCTTGTATTTGTTCATCTCAAAACAACCTGTATTATGAAAACAAGACACTTTTACCTGTTCTGTTTACTGGTTCTCTCTTGTTGTGTTTTTACAGCCTGCAAGAAAATTCCTGACCTGCCTGCTTCCAAACTGGTGAAGAAAATTACCGCGTATGAACCAGGCACATCGCAGCTGCGTTATGAACGCAAGTATACCTATAATGCTGCCGGTAAGGCGGTAAGCATACGACAAACGGATTACACGGATCACGGACCAACGGTGATCACCTATACACTATCTTATAACAGCCAACAGCAACTTGATACTGTAAAACTGGACTACGCTTCGGGGTACAAGGCAGCTGTCTGGTACAACTACAATGCGGCAGGGCTATTGTCTACCTTCATATCCACTTCCTTCCTGCCTTCTTACGCCATGTACGTGAAGTATAATGAACATTGGCCCACACCAGACAGTCCACCAGCACAAATGAGCGTTTCAAATGAGATGAGTAAGCTGAAGCGCACCGATTATTATATCGGTGCTGACAACAACGTTAACAGGATGGTTACGGGCTTGTACTATGTTATTGTTGATACCACTACCCACCTGTTTACTTACGGCGCAACAGTGAACCCGGAATTTGCCACCTTACGTGCAGCGCTCTTTTTCGACTATCCCTCAGGCGGCAGCTGGCTGAACCGGGAACCGGAATTAAGCAGCCCTGAATTGCCTGTAAAACATATAGAAAGGCGCTATACGGAGACTACCACTATTTATGCTTATGAGGAGGATCGCTGTAACCGCGTTAGCAAAGCCTATGTTGTTACCAATGGGGCAAAACAACTGATCAAAAAATACGAATACTAACAAAAAAAAGGTGGAAAGTGTGATGATACACTTTCCACCTTTTACGTTTATAATCGTTTGTACGGTTACAGTTTCAGCAATGCTTTCACAGGGTCCCTTCCGAACAGCAGCTGCTCGGGGTTCTCCAGCATTTCTTTTACTCTTACCAGGAAGCTTACAGATTCGCGGCCATCGATGATGCGGTGATCGTAGCTGAGCGCTAAGTACATCATGGGGCGGATCACTACCTGGCCGTTCACTGCCATAGGACGCTCCTGGATCTTGTGCATGCCCAGGATGGCAGACTGTGGTATGTTGATGATCGGCGTACTCATAAGCGAGCCAAACACACCACCGTTGGTGATGGTGAAGGTACCACCGGTCATTTCTTCCATTGTGAGCTTGTTATCACGCGCTTTGGTAGCCAGTTCCACTACTTTCTTCTCGATCTCGGCCATGCCCAGGCTTTCTGCGTTGCGGATCACGGGCACTACCAGGCCTTTGGGCGCTGATACGGCGATAGAGATATCGCAGTAGTCATGGAACACCAGCTCTTCGCCGTCGATATAAGCATTCACAGAAGGGAACTCCTGCAGCGCAAAGCAAACGGCTTTGGTGAAGAAGCTCATAAAGCCCAGGTTCACCTCAAACTGCTTCTTGAACACTTCTTTATACTGCGCGCGGATCTCCATGATACGGGTCATGTCTACCTCGTTGAAGGTGGTGAGCATGGCCGTTGTATTCTTGGCTTCTACCAGGCGGCGGGAAACTGTCTTACGCAGGTTGCTCATTTTCTCCCTGCGGTCGTTACGGCTGAACAGCTCTTTACCGATGGCTACGCCCGGGTTCTCCAGGGCTGCATACACGTCGTCTTTCAGGATCTTGCCATGTGCGCCGCTGCCTTTGATGGAAGCGGGATCTACATGCTTATCTGCTATTACGGCGGCTGCTACGGGAGAAGCCTTGATATTATTCGGGATGCTGGTTACCGGAGCCTGCTGGGCTTGCGGTGTTGCCTGTGGAGCGGCGGCCTTAGCCGGTTGGGCGGCAGGAGCAGCCTGGCCAGCAGGGCGGGGAGCGTTGGTATCGATCTTGCAGGCTACGTCGCCGATCTTCAGCACGTCGCCTTCTTTTGCTACTGTCTTTAAGATACCGGCTTCTTCTGCGTTCAGTTCAAAGGTGGCCTTTTCAGATTCCATTTCACAGATCATCTCATCACGCTCTACGTAGTCGCCATCTTTTTTGATCCACTTCACGAGCGTTACTTCGCTGATGGACTCACCTACTGTAGGTACTTTTACATCAACAGTTCCTTTCATGGCCGGAGGAGGTCCAGCGGGTGCAGCGGCAGCCGCGGCGGGGGCTGCAGGTGCAGCAGCAGCGGCGGGTTTAGCTGCAGCAGCCGGGGATGCGGATGCGGGGGCTGCAGCATCTGTATCAATGGTGCAGGCAACAGCGCCGATGTTTAGGGTGGCGCCTTCGGGGGCTGCTATCTTCAATACCCCTGCTTTCTCTGCATTCAATTCAAAGGTGGCCTTTTCAGATTCCATTTCGCATAACACTTCATCCTGCTGCACATAGTCTCCGTCTTTCTTCAACCACTTTGCAATTGTTACCTCGCTTATAGATTCTCCTACCGTAGGAACTTTGATTTCGACAACCATTATTTCAGTTTTCTGTTTGCAATATTACGGGTGAAAGGTGAAAATTTAAATATTGAACGCCGTATCGATGATCTCCTGCTGCTCGCGGGTATGCACTTTGGCATAACCGGTGGCGGTAGCTGCGCTGGGGTTACGGCTGATCACGCCGTAGTTCAGCGTTTTCAGGTTCATCTGCAGGTAAGAAGCAGCGCCCATGTTCAGCGGTTCTTCCTGTACCCAGAACCAGGTAGCGCCTTTGTATTTCTGGTTAATGGCGTCCAGCTGTGCTGCCGGTAAGGGGTACAGCTGTTCCAGGCGTACAATGGCAACATCCTTGCGGCCTTCTTTTATTTGTTTTTCACTCAGGTCAAAATAGATCTTACCGGTGCAGAACAATACCTTCTTCACTTTGGAAGCATCATCGATGAATGGATCATCCAGCACTTCTTTAAAGCCGCCTGTTGTAAACTCTTCCTGCGAAGAGTAAGAGCCTGCGTGACGCAGGTTGGCTTTGGGTGAGAAGTTCACCAGCGGTTTACGGAAAGGCCATGTGAGCTGACGGCGCAGCGCATGGAAGAAGTTAGCCGCGGTGGTGATATTGGTCACTACGATATTGTATTCTGCACAAGACTGTAAGAAGCGCTCGGGGCGGGCGTTGGAGTGATCCGGGCCACCGCCTTCGTAGCCGTGGGGCAGCAGCAGCACGAGGCCGTTCATGTTGGTCCACTTCTGTTCTGCGCTGGTAATGTACTGGTCAATCACTGTCTGGGCGCCGTTCACAAAGTCGCCATACTGTGCTTCCCACAGTACCAGCGCATTGGGATTGGCCATGGCGTAGCCATATTCAAAGCCCATTACGGCAAATTCGCTCAGCAGTGAGTTATAGATCCGGAACTTGCCCTGCTTTTCCTGCAGGTGTGCAAGCCTGTTATAAGTAGCGTTGGTGTTCTCGTCTGAGAGGATAGCGTGGCGATGGGAGAAGGTACCGCGTTGTACGTCTTCACCGCTCATGCGCACGTCTTTACCTTCAATCAGCAGGCTGGCGTAGGCCAGGAGCTCGCCGGTAGCCCAGTCTACCTTACCTTCTGTTTCAAACAGCTTGATCTTATCTTTCAGCAGCTTGTCCACTTTACGTAAGGGAACAAAATCTGCAGGCCATTGCATCAGGCTTTTGAACAGGCGGCTAAAGTCTTCCGCCTTGATGGCAGTTACGGGAGAGGCGTCAAAGTCCTGCGGCGTAGCTTTACGCAGGGCGGCCCACCACTCTTCAGGTTTCTGACGGCTGTAAGGCAGCGGGTGCTGTTTTACTTCGTCCAGTCTTTCCTGCAGGTCGGCCCAGAAGTGCTGCTGCATGTCTTTAGCCAGCGTTTGCGCATCTGTTTCGCCGTTCTTCAGCAGGAACTGTGTATATACTTCACGCGGATCGGGATGTTTATCGATCAGCGCATAGAGGCTGGGTTGGGTGAATTTAGGCTCGTCGCCTTCATTGTGGCCGTGCCTGCGATAGCAGAGCAGGTCGATGAAGATATCGGAGTTGAACTCCTGGCGATAGCGAACGGCTATTTCGGATACTTTCACCACGGCTTCGGCATCGTCTCCATTTACATGGAATACGGGGGCCTGTACGATGGATGCTACGCTGGTACAGTAGTCGGAAGAGCGTGCATCATCAAAGTCGGTGGTGAAGCCGATCTGGTTATTGATCACGAAGTGCATGGTACCGCCGGTGTAGTAGCCTTTCAGCTTGCTCATCTGCACCAGTTCGTATACAACGCCTTGTCCGGCTACGGCGGCGTCGCCGTGTATCAGTACAGGTAAGATCCTGTCGTAATCGCTGTTATAGATCACATCGGCTTTACTGCGGGCGAAGCCTGTTACCAGCGGATCTACCACTTCCAGGTGGGAAGGGTTTGGAAGCAGCTGGAGGTTCACCTGGTTGCCGGAGGGTGTGGTTACCATGGAGCGGAAGCCCAGGTGGTATTTTACGTCGCCGCTGCCCATGGTGATATCGGGGGTAGCGAGGCCTTCGAACTCTGTGAAGATCTGCTCGTAGGTTTTACCCAGGATATTAGCGAGTACGTTGAGGCGACCACGGTGGGCCATACCGATCACTGTCTCCTGTACACCTAATTCAGAGGCGGTATTGATCATCGCATCCAATGCGGGGATGGTGTTTTCGCCACCTTCGAGGGAGAAGCGTTTCTGCCCGATATATTTGGTGTGCAGGAATTTTTCGAAGATCACGCCCTGGTTCAGTTTCTCCAGGATGCGCTTTCTTTTTTCGAGGGGAATGGGTTGCTGGAAAGTGGTTTCCATTTCGCGCTGCAGCCATTCCACTTGTTTAGAATCATTAATATAGGTGAATTCGAGGCCTACAGATCCTGCATATACCTGTTTGAGCCTGTTCACGATATTTTCAAGGGAAGTTTTGCCCAGGCCCAGTACCTGTCCGGCAAAAAATTCGGTCTTCAGATCAGCTTCGCTAAAGCCATAGAAAGAGATGTCCAGGTTGGCCTGGCGGTCTTTTCTTTCGCGGATGGGATTGGTTTTGGAGATCAGATGTCCTTTTTTGCGATAGGCCTGGATGAGCCTGTATACGGCCAGTTCTTTATTAAGCTGGTCGCTGGATAAAGGTAAAGCGCTACTTCCTGCTGTCGCTGTCGCTGCCGTACCTGCTTTGCCATTTACATTGGAAACCGCGAAATCGAAACCTTCAAAAAATTTGGCCCAGTCGGGGTCTACTGAATTTGGATCTTTGCGGTAATCCTGGTATAAAGATTCAATGTAAGCAGGATGCGAGTTAGTGACAAATGAGAAGTCCTTCATTTACAACGAGTTTTGCTTGGTCTTCGGTTCAAATTACTTTCACCTGATAGTTTATTCCTTTCTATTGGCCAGGTGGAACTCCCGGACGCTTTCACCATCTATTAGCAACAGGTAGGGATGCTAACATGGTCTTAGCATGGTCGTTTCTGTTGAAATTTGATATCCTTTATAATATTGGATTGCAAATATCGCTTGTTTTTTGTTAAAGCGGTAGTAAAATAATAAGAAGTTTAACCTTACCAGGTTGGAATTAGTTTGAGGTTTGAAGTTTGAGGTTTGAGGTTGGCCGGAGGTTTGGAAGTTCGGTGTGAACAACTGACAAACAGATAATTAACTGTTAGTCAAATGATTTGAACTGGACCTCCAACTTTTAACGAACCTCAAACCTCAGACCTCAAACCTCAAACCCCGTAATTTGTATATTTTTTGTTTTGTAAAAAACTTATCTGTACCTTTGCCCTCCTGAAACTGAAAATAGAAAAATGGCAAACCATAAAGCAACGAAAAAAGACGTACGTCAGAGCAGAAAGCGTAATGAGCGTAACCGTTACTACGGTAAAACCACCCGTAATGCCATCCGTGACTTGAAGGCACTGACTGACAAAGCAGCTGCTCAGAAGGATCTTTCAGAGGTAGTAGCTATGATCGACAAACTTGCTAAACGCAATGTGATCCATAAGAACAAAGCTTCTAACCTGAAGAGCAAGCTCACTAAGCAGGTGAACGCGCTGGCTTAATTACTACGCCACTACATTATTCAAAGATACATCAGCTCTTCCTGATAAAACGGGAAGGGCTTTTTATTTTAGGCGCCGGAAAGAAATTGTAGTTTGAGGAGGTCTTATTTTAGGCGTCGGAAAGAAATTGTAGTTTGAGGTTTGAAGTTTGAGGTTTGAGGTTCGTTGGAGGTTGAAGGTTGGGGGCAAACAGCTGACAAATGGATAACTAATTGTTAGTCAGACGGCTGATGTTGAACCTGTAACGTTTAACGAACTTCAAACCTCAAACTTCAAACCTCAAACCTAAACATCTAAACCTGTTAAAGCTGGATGAGAACACTATTCACCGCTGCCCTACTGGGCCTTGGGTTACAACTACATGTATCTGCACAGGACCTCAGTACCCGGTTTGAACGCAGCCAGGGCCGCGAAACTGCCACGTATTATGAAGTTATTTCCTATTATCAGACACTGGACAAACGCTTTCCGCAGATCAAGCTGCTGGAAATGGGCCCTACAGACGCCGGTTATCCTTTACACCTGGCCGTGTACTCCGCCAGCGGCGATTTTGACTTTTCCAGCCTCCGGAAAAAGAATAAGCGTATAATACTGATCAATAACGGGATTCATCCCGGAGAGCCGGACGGCATAGACGCCAGCATGCAACTATTGCGCGACCTGGCCCTGGGCAAACAGAAACTGCCGGATAATATCGTGCTGGCGGTGATTCCCTTGTACAATATCGGGGGCGCCCTGAACCGCAGCCCTTACTATCGGCCGGATCAGAACGGGCCGGATGCCTTCGGGTCGCGCGGCAACGCCCAGAACCTGGACCTGAACAGGGACTTTATCAAGGCGGATTCGAAGAATGCGCGCTCCTTTCAGCAGATCTTCCAGCTAACCGACCCGGATGTGCTGGTAGATAATCATGTGAGTAATGGAGCTGACTACCAGCATGTTATGACACTGCTCAGTACCCAGTACGGTAAACTGGGCGGCGTAATGGGCGATTATCTGAAAAAGGAGTTTGAGCCGGGCCTGTACCAGCTCATGAAAGATCGCGGGTATGACCTGGTTCCGTATGTGAACCATTTCGGCGAAACGCCGGACAGCGGATGGACGCAATACAGCGACGGCCCACGATATTCCAGCGGCTATGCGGCCCTGTTCCACAGCTTTGGCTTTGTGCCGGAAACACATATGCTAAAACCTTATCCCCAGCGGGTAAAGGCTACTTATGAGCTGATGGAATGCTTTATACAGTTTGTAAGCCAGCATAGTGAACAGATCAAACAACTGCGGGAGCAGACCAAACAGGCGGTGCTGACGCAGCAAAGCTTTCCCCTGGAGTGGAAGCCGGATATGAGCAGGCATAGCACCATTACCTTTAAAGGTTACGCTGCCGGGCATAAACCCAGTGATATATCAGGGTTACCCAGGCTGTATTACGACCGTAGCAAGCCGTATGAGCGGCAGGTTCCATTTTACGACTTTGTGACCCCGGGCAATTTTGTGCAGAAACCGGAGGCTTATATTATTCCGCAGGGCTGGTGGACAGTGATCGACCTCCTGAAAAACAATCGCGTGGTCATGCAGCGCTTAGCCAAAGACACGACAATAGCCGTGGAGGTTTACCAGGTAAAGGATTATAAAACAGCGCAGCGGCCGTTTGAAAAGCATTACCTGCACAGCCAGGTGAAAACGGAGACCCTTAAAATGCAGATTGCTTTCCGGAAGGGAGATTATTATATACCCCTTCATCAGAATGCCAATCGCTTTTTGGTGGAAACGCTGGAGCCAGGCGGCGGGGATTCTTTCTTTGCCTGGAACTTCTTTGACGCCATTTTAATGCCGAAGGAGCATTATTCCAGCTATGTTTTTGAGGATACGGCGGCGGAGTACCTGCGGCAGCATCCGGAGTTGAGGAAGGAATTGGAGGAGCGCAAGGCACAGGATAGTGCTTTTGCGAAGAGTGCGGATGACCAGCTGGAGTTTGTGTATGACCATTCGGTGTATGCGGAGCCGGGGTATATGAGGTACCCGGTGTATAGAGTAGTGGGACAGTAGGGGGACCAGGGACTTACTAAGGACTTACAGCAAGGGGACTAAGCACTTAGGTTACTCCCACTAAGCTGGTACTAAATTAACACTAAGAGCATTCGGCGTGTAAGCGGCCAGGAAAACCCATGTAGAAGCGGAGGTAAGGTGGAGATGAGGTGGACTTGAGGTGGACTTGATGCGGGTTTAAATTGTATCGGTTTTTTCACCTCGCCGTTACACCCGGTAGCGCCGCGGGGAGCTGCGGGAGTCCGGGGTAGCGTGGAAATAAACAGGTCTTCAGCCGCCGTCATTGCGAGGGCGGGAAAGGCCTGGTGGAGCCGGGCCGAAGGAATCTTTTAACCGGAGATTTGTTAAAAGATTGCTTCGTCGGCCAACGCACAGGGCGCGACCGCGCCTCGCAATGACGGAGGCTGAAGACCCACTTGTTCCGTAACGACAGGAATGAAAAGTATACGTTCCACACACCCCTCTACATACCCTTCACATATCCTCTACACACCTTCATATACCCTTCACATACCCTTCACATACCCTTCACATACCCTCTACACACCTTCACATAACCCCACTTTTTCCTGTTACTGTCGCTCCTCACTCCCGCTCCAATAAAATAAATGAGTGCTGTTCCCCAAAGAAGTGATTATAGATCAGAATACGGCGGAATTCTGCTGAAGGAAAAGTTTCCTGCATGGGGTACCATTGCTGCGGCACCTGCTGCGCCTTCATAATATGCGCCGCTAACCAGACGGCAAAGGCGCCGGAAGTTTCATACTCGCCGCAAAGATGTTTAAAAGGTAATTGAGAGCTGGAACCCATAACAGTATCCAGCTCCCTATAAAAATGCTCAAAATTACTATCGCCATTGCGGCCGGTAATCACCAGGCTGATGTCTGCAGGGGATAATTGCTGTTCCTCCAGGAATGCTGATAGGCCAGCTGAAACTATAGCGGGTGAAGGCTTGTATAACATTTTAAGTCCCGCAATACGGGCGTAGGTATGATCTGTGCTGGTCGCAGACAATGAAAAGAACACCGCCCCCTCCCCTGCCATCGTACCCGGAGATAAGGTATTATACAAGTCCACATTATTTACCGGGCCCTTTTTCCAATGGCCAATACGCGATTTTATATAAAAATGCTCTTCAGACATTTCATCCAGCGCACCCGTGAGGGTGTGCGAAGCGCCTTCCTGTAGCTGGAGTATACTATCCAGCAGGGCATGCTCAAATGAAAAGCCACGGTGAACGAATGTATTGTTATAGGTAGTACACTGCTGCGCCACGGCGATCATCCCGTTCACCGCATTATACGTGGATTGTATGAAAGGCGTTGGGTTCAGGGCCCTTTCCTCGTACTGGCGGATTTCTTTCAGGAAACGCTCGGTATCCTGCAGGCTGCCTTTACCCGTGCCTGTAATGATCGCACCGGGTAGCCCGAGGCCGCTATCCTGCAGGCATTTTTGGGCGGTGGTGAGGCCCATTTTCAGGAGGCGGCTCATCCTGCGCAGGCTATTAGGCGGAATGAAGGCTTTATAATCCGGCTCTGTTACCTGGAACAGGTTGCTGGTGTTATTGCGCAGCGGCTGTGAGAAAAGATCTCCCTCAAACGAATGCTGAGGGGTGATAGCCGCCATACCTTGTATGTAACAATTAGCCTTCATATTTGCTGATCACCAGGGAGGCATTATTGCCGCCGAAGCCAAAAGAATTAGAGATGACGGTTTCTACTGCTTGTCCTTCGAGGAGGCGGGTTTCAGGCACAATTGCCAGCTCTTCCATCTTTTCAGAAAAATTGAGATTCGGAAAGATCAGCTGGTGCTGAATGGCCAGTACTGAGTAAATAGCCTCAATAGCCCCTGCTGCAGCCAAAGCATGACCGGTGAAAGGTTTGGTAGAACTAAAAGGCGGCACCTGGCTGCCAAACAGGCGTTCCAGTGCGCGGCCTTCTGAAAGATCGTTGGGCCAGGTGGCGGTACCATGCACGTTTACGTATTGTACCTGGTCAATACTACGGCCGCTCACGGCCAGGGCTTCTTTCATGGCGGTGTAAGCGCCATCGCCTTCCGGGGAGGGAGCGGTAGGATGGAACGCTTCATTGCTGTTGCAGTATCCGCTCAGTTCCGCCAGTACCCGGCTGCCGTTGCGCCTGGCCAGGCTTTCACTTTCGAGCACCAGGTAAGCAGCCCCTTCGCCCAGGTTCAGACCGTTACGGTGCTGGTCAAAAGGCCGACAGGCTTGTTTGTCGATATTCTTCAGGGAGTTGAACCCGTTGATGGTAAAACTGGTAAGGGCTTCTGTTCCGCCGCAGATCACGCGATGGGCCAGGCCCTGTTTAATGAGGCGGGCGCCGTACATCAGTGCATTGGCAGAGGAGGAGCAGGCAGTACTGATGGTGGTGACATAACCGGTAATACCGATCTTATCTGCAATGCGCTGGGTACAATCGGCACAATCCAGCGTATCGATATAGCGGAGGAAGTCGCCTTCCTTTGCAGGATCAATAATATCAAAGTAGACCTTTTCCGTATCGCACATACCTCCTACGGTAGAGGCGTTGATGAAGCCAGCCGGCTCTTCCTGCAGATCATGTATCCCGGCTTGTTGCAAGGCTTCCTGCATGGCCACGAGGCCCAGTAAAGTAGTGCGGGTGTATTCGGGCCTGCCAGCAACGCCGGCCATTTGGGCCAGCTCTTCGTTGCTGTATTTTACTTCGGCTACCGGCAGTACATCTTTATAGATGGTATCGATGAACCGGGTAAAACCCAGGCCGCTCTGCTGCTGTTGAAGACTCTTGAGATTGGCGGCTACCGTGCCACCAATGGCGGTGATCATTCCCGTTCCCGTTATTAGCACGCGTTCCGCCATGATCTGCCCTTTGCTTACGCAGGTTGTTTAGATTGTATGAACTCAGCCATGGATTGTACAGACTGTAAGATCTTTCTTCCTTCGCGGGGGTCTTCCACCTTGATCTGGTAATGCCTTTCCAGCAGTACCATCAGTTCCAGGGAATCGATGCTGTCAAGTCCCAGCCCTTCACCAAATAAAGGGGCATTATCATCAATATCTTCCGGTTTGGTATCCTGAAGGTTCAATGCCTCAATAATTTGTTGTTTGAGCTTTTGTTTTAATGCTTCCATAATTAGGTGGGAGTAAAAATACAGTTTTACAATTGATTAGAAAATATTTGAATTAGTCGTAAGTCGTAGTCGTAAGTTGTAAGTTGTCAGTAGTTGGTTGAGAGTTGTCAGTTGTCAGTGGTCAGTTGACAGTGGTCAGTTAGAGGATGGCATTAAACCTACGACTAACGACTAACGACTAACGACTAACGACTTACGACTGACAACTGACAACTGTCAACTGACCACTCAACTACCCCATCCGTCTTTTCTCTACCCGGGCTGCTACCAGGAGCATGACGGTGCAAAGTAACAGCAGTTTAACGGCGTTGTCCCATATATGTGCGATGCCTGCATTCCGCAGGTAGATGTTATTAATTGCTTCCAGTCCCCAGTTCAGGGGCGATAAATGCCCGATGAACTGCATGTGCGGCGGCATCACTTCCAGCGGCACCCATATACCGCCAATGGCGGAAAGGATCACGATGGAGATGGCGCCGAAATTCAACGCCTGGTTGGGCGTTTTAAAAATTGTGCCAATAAGTATGCCATAGGATGTGGCCGCCAAACCGATGGTCAGCGCTATGATGAAGGCGGAGAGATGACTGGGGCCGAGCATCAGGCGGGGCAGATCCAGCAGGGGCATCAGGTAGATGCCTACCAATGTCATCAGGTAGAATTGCAGTACACAAACGGCCACAAAGAACAGCATCTTACCTGCCAATACGGCCAGGTAAGAGCCAGGGATGAGCTTCATCCGCTCCAGGCTGCCATCTCCCCTTTCGCGGATCATATTACCTGCAATAGGAATCACGATAAAGAACATGGCGAAGATGGTCCAGGCTGGTACATTGTGCTGTACAGAGCTGTAAATGCCTTTGAATTCTTTTGTAGGGCCGCTAGCCTGTTCTTCCAGTCCGACTGCCTTGAGCTGTACAGACAGGCTATCTGCAGCAGCTGTGGAATCTTTGCTACGCAGTTGCCTTTGTACGCGTTCCATCAACATTCCGGCTTCCACCTGGGTCAGGAAATTATCCAATGCCTGGTGCACACCGCTTTTGAAGGCTTTCTTTACAGCAGGGTCGAAATAGATCACTACGTTAAGGGAATCGTTTCGCTGCTTTACCGGTAGGGTGGCAGGCATGCCGATACGGCTGGATATTTCGTTCACCACTTTGTTGGCATTGCTGACAATGGCGGCGGTAGCCCCTTGCGGGATGAGGATACATATTTTGTAGTCGCCGTCGTTCACCAGGCGTTGCGCCTGTTCCAGCGTTATGGGCTTGCCATCCAGCGAATCAACGATGTTGAACTGACCGGTGCGTTCCAAGCCTTCTTTCACCTGGCGGGCCAGGCGGCCATGATCATTATCAACCGTAAGCACATCGAATTTCAGCTCCTGGAAATCACGGAAGGGCGCGTCTTCCACCAGCGCCATAACGGTGATCAATACCAGTGGCATGAAGAATAAGAGCGCCAGTCCGGTTCTGTCCCTTTTGAGCAACAGCCATTCTTTCTTTATGGTAGCCAGTAATCGTAACATATTATTTAGTCTCTCACCGCATGCCCTGTATAATGCAGGAATACATCCTGCAGGTTGCGGCAATCCGGGTGCTGTTGGATCAATGTGGATGGTTGTCCCTGTAATACTAATTTTCCTTCGTCTATCACGGCCACTTCCGTGCAGAGATCCTGCGCTTCTTCCAGGAGATGCGAAGTATAGAGGATGCTGACGCCCTGGCTGTTATAGTCGCGCAGAAATTCCAGGATCATGCTGCGGGATTGTACATCCACACCTGCGGTAGGCTCGTCGAGGATCAGCAGCTTTGGGTCATGCAGCAGGGCGGCAATGATATTGGTACGGCGTTTCATGCCGCCGGAGAATTTATGGATCTCTTTATCACCGTTCTTTTCCAGGCCGAAGCGTTCCAGGTATCTTTCTATCTTATCGCGCAGGGGCTTGCCTTTCAGGCCATAGAGGTTGCCGAAATACAGCAGGTTCTCACGGGCTGTCAGCTGCGGGAAGAGCGCTATCTGCTGCGGCACGATACCGATCATCCTTTTGATGCGTTCCCGGTTGGCCCCCTGCTGCGGAAGGTTAAACACCTTTACCTGGCCCCTGTCGGCCTTTACCAATCCGCAGATGATGGAGATGGTCGTTGTTTTACCTGCGCCGTTCGGTCCCAGTAACCCTGCTATGCTGCCTTCCGGAAAACTGAATGAGAGCCCGCTGAGAGATGGCTCCCAGGCGCCTTTGAAGGTTTTATGCAGCTCTTGTACGGCGATCATATTTTAACTTTCGACAGTTCCCTGAAAAATATTTCTTCTGCCGCGGCGCATTGCATCAGCATTTCGCTCAGCTCTTTGTAGGATACATTGTTCACTGCGCGGTTCTTGCACACGCGGCCTGCGTTGAAGGCGAAGTTGCGCCAGAGATCACCAATGCGGGTGAGCTCCTGCGACAGCCTGGCCAGCTCGCGGTTGTTGAGCTTCTCGGCAGCTTCCTGCAGGAAGGCGGCATAGATAAAGCGGAAACCTGCGCCACCGGTGCCTATCTCCTCCTGCATCCGGATGATGTTGCCCAGGTAGAGCACAGACCTTCTCTCTCCGACTTTCTCCGGGTAATGTTCCAGGCGTTTAGCCAGGAAACGCATTCCCTTTACGCCAAAGGGAGAGAAAGGGATCTTCAGCATATAATGACAGGCCTGGTCTATACCCTGGCGGATGGGCTTTTCCCATGACACCGATTTGGGTACCTGCAGGGGATAATACATCTTTCCTTTAGGTTCCGGGAAGCCTTTTGCAAAACGGGCCTCGGCCAGGCTTACCGGATCTATTTCAGTAACCGTATCCATTACGGGATCACTGACAAGATAGTTGCCTCCGTTCTTGCCATAGATCACCAGGTTATGTGCATTGAAATGAAAACGATAGGAAGGCGGGAAATAAGGCAGGTAGTATACACTGGATAATACGCCTACGGGAATGCCCCGGCCGATCACGTTATCCAGCTCCTGCATGGCTTTCTCCGGACTGGAAAAGCGCTGCCACTGCATTTTTGCGCCCAGCCGTTTGCATACGCGCTGGAAAATGGCGCCGGGCCATATGCGGTAGGTGGTACCGGGTACCCCGTGCACTTTCAGAAAAGGCAGGTGCCCGAAGAAAATACCTGCGCCGATGCCAAAAGCCATCGGTTCACTTATAGAAAGACCATAGTGCCGGAACAGGTTGGAAATAACGCCACTCTCACAATGTGCTGTCTGGACATGGTTAAATTGTATCTCGCTCATTACAACAATTACTTTACTTGCTTCAGCTCCTGCACTGAAATTTTAAAGGCGGCTGCATAACGATGCAGCATCCTTTCACTTAAGCGGTTAAACACCGCAGGTTTCATATGGCGTTTTACCTGCCACTGGAATTTGCCAACGTAGCGGGCCAGCAGCGAAACATTCATGAGCTGTTTTTCCATATAATAGGCAATGGGGCTGATTTCCCCTGCCAATACCCGCTGGCGGGCCTTTTCCACTTTTTCATTCACGTCGTCCCACGCCTGGGCCATGGCAACATTCTCCGGTTCCCAGCCAACGCTGGGTACCTGGGTATATTTACCATTATCGTCTACCGCGTAGAAGAGCTGCTTTACAACTCCGTTATGCATGTTATTGCCATCCTGCGGCACTTCATCTTTCTTCATCCGGATGTTTTATAATATGCAATTTAAAGAAATCAGACTACGGTCAGATGGGCATAGGCGTACGAGAAACGTGCGCTTTCAGGCACCATCATCATGATCTGCTGGCCCTTTTTCAGCATGCCCGTGTTCAGGAGCTCTTCCAGCATTAAATAGGGAGAGGCGGTGCCAACGTTCCCTACCCGGGTAAGGTTGGTGAACCATTTCTCCTGCGGGATGGCCACACCCAGCCGGGCCAGCTCCTCATCCACCTTGGGGCGGAAGAACTCAGAGGACAGATGCGGCAGGAAATAATCCAGCTCATCAATATTGATACTATACTTTTCTACCAGCTCTTTCCACATTTTTGCGCCGGAGGGCACTATATTTTTCGACAGTATGCGGGTGTCCTGTTTCAGGGCGAACACGCTCTGCCGGATCCATTCTTCCGGGAGCATATCCCACCAGCCTTTGGTATCGCCCTGCTCATTTTTCACAGCGCCTGCGTACATGCAGGTTTCCAGCTCGTGCGCAAAGGAGGCGATCTCCACCCAGTTCACCCGCAGGGAGACGCCCTCCTCATTGGGCTTGTTCTGCAGTAGTGCAGCGCAGGCGCCATCTGAGAGCATCCAGCGGAGAAAATCCTTTTCAAAAGCCAGGATGGGATTTTCGCTCAGGCTTTTCAGGTTCTCCGTTTCGGGCTCAAACTTGGTGGCCAGCATGGCGCCGGAGATCCTTTCAGACCCGGTACAGGCGGCATTGGCGGTGTTACCGCATTTGATAGACATGTAAGCGTATTTCAGTGCCTGCATACCGGCGGCGCAGGCGCCGGACGTAGAGACCAGCTCTACCGGCTGACATTTCAGCAAACCGTGTACCATGGCTGCGTGGTTAGGCAGCAGCTGATCGGGAGAGCTGGTGCCGCAGGCCAGCAGCTGGAGACGACTGATGGGAAAGCTATCGTTAAACAGACCATGAATGGCTGTAGCGGTCAATTGGGCATTATTATGGGTGGGGTTACCATTTTTATCCAGTGCGTAATAGCGGGTCTTGATCTTGTTATTACCCAAGACCATGTGCCTTGCACGGGATGGCTTTCCGTTCACCATACCCAGTATACCTTCAATTTCGTCGTTTCCAACCGGTTCATTGGGCAGGAACTTGGAAAGCCTTGTGATGTAAACTTCGTTCATCTGAAAATTATACTCTTTATGTTGTGGCGCGTCCGTGCGGATCAACATGGTCTTGTCCCTCGACCATGCCAGGTCCAGCGTGTAAATATATAATTATTAAAGGATACCTTCCTTCTCAACGCAGGTGCACGCCTTTAAAGTATGTTACTTCCTTCTGCAGTTTATTTCGCTTTACCCTTAATGTGATCATTGAGCTGATCGCGGTAAGGGGGGATAGTGCGATGATCCCCAGCAGCAGCAGGCTGCGGTACATGAACAATCGAGGCTGACGTTCAGGGGCGCCGGGTCCGCCTTTGGCGCTGATGTAAGCTGACCAGAAGCGGAAGGCTTTGATCCCTCTGTTCTCGAGCAACACCAGATTGGGTTTCAGTGTAACAGCATCCAGTTCTAACAGTTGTTGGTGCACCTGATGATAGTGGCCGTTCTGCAATGCTTCCCCGATAGGGCCTGCAAAGCGGGCTGCGGCCTGTATATCTTTCTCCTGTACGCCGGCCGGAGGCAGGAACCTGGTAGCTTCCTTTTTTCCTTTGAACTGCCAGCGAACAATGGTGATCACTGACACGAGGTTAGGAGCGGTATCCACCAGTACGATGTTGCCTACCAGCTGGGCGCCTATCTGATACAGGTATTTTTTTACGGTTTCCAGTGCGTTGAGCCACATGTTACGTGCGCCTATCAGCGTAATAACATTTTTACCTTTCAGCAGGCGGGCGGCTTCCTGGCTTTGGAGGAAGGCGGCAACGGGCTGCGAGGGAGACAGGAACCATGGCTGGAAGGCCAGTATCACCAGGTCAAAGTGATCTTGTGGATCCACTTTGAGGGGTTGTATGGCGCGGGGCCTGCCCATTACCGTTTCAGGCATGACATCAAAAAATTCCTTCTTATTCCATGGGAAAGGAAAGGGCTGTACAGGGATGATCTCTTCGTACACAATATCGGCTTGCTGTTGCAAGGGCGCTGCTATCACATCTGCAATCCGTTTCAACTGCCCTGTCTGGGAATAGTATATTACCAGGATCTTTTGTTTAGTCATACAAAAACCGGAGCTCAACAATCGGAACTGTAAACATACAAATTATTTTTAGATATATGTTAGTCCATGGTCCATAGTCGATGGTCTATAGCATATCGGGGCAGAGGAAATTTCTTATTGAATGGTAATAAAGGCGGTTGGGGCATTAAAGATGTGAGGAAATGCCATGGACCATCGACTATGGACCATGGACTCATCATCCGGCTTGTGCCTCAGCCAGGTACTGAAGTAACACGAGATCGTTTACAGCAGTACCCAGGCTAAAGGACTTGAAAAAGTTTGTGTTTGATTAAAGCGTAAGCAATAATCAGATCGCTAAGGTGAGTAAAATATGATAAACGAAATGTTAAATAAAACTTAAGAAACAATTAGTTAATCATGATCGTTTATCCCAGGCTGTTAGGGATCAGTCTTTTTTAACGGAGCCGGAACCCGCTACCCTGGAGTTTACCTGGGGGCTGCCCTTATAATGCACATCGCCGGAACCTGCGATCTTTGCATCCAGACTAACGCTGGCGTGTACGCTGGCATCACCGCTACCGGCAATACTCACATCCGCTTTTTCTGAGAGCAGTTGCTGGCCTTTGAAATTGCCGCTACCGGCGATATCTACATCCAGGTTGCGGCTCTCTCCTTCTACAGAGATATTCCCGGAACCGGCGATATCGGCGCCTACTTCGGGGGAGTTAATGGCGCCGCTGAAATTACCGCTGCCGGAAACACTCAGCTTCATGTGGGTGTTGTTCGTGAACTTGTTCTCCAGGTTAATGTTTCCTGAACCGGCCAGGCCGATGTTCTCCAGTTCCGGTGTGCTGAGGTACACCTTCATGGGACGGGTGGCATGGATATTCGTATGCCTTTTTTCACGTATGATCAGCTTATCGCCTTCGCGTTCGAACTCAATAAGCGGGATGAGATTGTCTTCCGCCTCAATAACGGCGGCTTTGGCAGGGCCCTGGGTAAGGTAGACGTCCATACTGCCCCTTACAGACAGCTCTTTGAATGCGTCAACGCTACGCTCTTCTTTTGTTACGTTGCCGCTGCCTTTTACGCGGTTTTGACCGGTAACGTCGCAGCTGGTAAGGGAAACAGTGGAAATGGCCATCAGGGATGCTAGCAGGCAGATTGTTTTCATGTTGAGGAATATTTAGTTATGAAGTTAAAAGATTTTGCTTGTAAAATGTCCCTTGTGCCGGTGGTCTGCTATACTACGTTCGAATTTTCCTAATTGTTCATTAGAAATTGGCCTTTATCTTTGCACCACCATGACTGAAAAGATTCTTATCCTCGATTTCGGCTCCCAATATACGCAACTAATTGCACGCAGCATCCGGGAACTGAATATTTACTGTGAGATCAAGCCTTGCTTACAGCCCATCACCTGGGATCCATCCATCAAAGGTATTATCCTGTCAGGCAGCCCGTTCTCAGTGAACGACGCCAACGCCCCCAGCGTTGACATTGCCGCCATGGCCAATAAGGTACCTGTACTGGGTATTTGCTACGGCGCCCAGCTGATGGCAAAAAACTTTGGCGGGGAAGTGGCTAAAAGCAATAGCCGTGAATATGGCAGGGCTTTTATGGAGCACAGCAACAGGGAAGAGTCTTTATTATATGACATATCTGCCAAAAGCCAGGTATGGATGAGCCATGCTGATACCATTGTACGCATGCCGGAGGGTTTTGAGATCATTGCCCGTACGGAAAATATACCGGTGGCAGCTTTCAAAAGCCACTCCCTTACCGCCCATCCCATCCTGGGCATTCAGTTCCATCCTGAGGTGACCCATTCCCTGGAAGGCAAGCTTTTACTGCGCAACTTCCTGGTACACATCTGCGATTGCAAACAGGACTGGACCCCGGCGGCCTTTGTACAGGAAACCGTGGCCCGCATCAAAGAGCAGGTAGGCAACAAAAGGGTGGTAATGGCCCTGAGCGGGGGGGTAGACTCCACCGTGGCCGCAGAGCTGATCCATAAAGCCATTGGCCAGAACCTGTTCTGCATTTTTGTGGATAACGGCCTGCTGCGCAAGGATGAATTTGAGACCGTGCTGGAATCCTACAAACATATGGGCCTGAATGTGAAGGGGGTAAATGCCAAGCAACTGTTTTACAATGAGTTAAACGGCGTGAGCGATCCTGAGAAGAAGCGCAAGATCATCGGCCGCCTGTTCATAGAGGTGTTCCAGCATGAAGCTACTGAGCTGACCGATATTTCCTTCCTGGGACAGGGTACCATTTACCCGGACGTGATCGAATCCGTATCGGTGAACGGCCCTTCCGTTACCATTAAATCACACCACAACGTGGGCGGCCTGCCGGAGAAAATGAACATGCAGCTGGTAGAGCCTTTACGTTTCCTCTTTAAAGACGAAGTACGCCGGGTAGGCCGCGAGATCGGGATCAGTGAGCTGTTCCTGGGACGGCACCCCTTCCCCGGACCTGGACTGGCCATCCGCATACTGGGCGCTATCACGCCCGAGAAGGTAGCCATGCTGCAGGAAGCAGACGCCATCTATATTGAAGGGCTGCGTGAAGCAGGCCTGTACGACAAAGTATGGCAGGCGGGCACCATCCTGCTGCCTGTACAGAGCGTAGGCGTAATGGGGGATGAAAGAACCTATGAATTCACAGTAGCGCTCCGCGCCGTTACTTCAGTAGACGGTATGACGGCAGACTGGGCACATTTGCCATACGAGTTCCTCGCCAGGATGTCCAGCGACATCATAAACAAGGTAAAAGGTATCAACCGCGTTGTGTACGATATCAGTTCCAAACCGCCCGCTACCATTGAATGGGAGTAATAGTCGTAAGTCGTTAGCCGTAAGTCGTTAGTAATTAGTGGTTAGTGATCAGTGCTACGATTTTGCTCCTTACTGACGACTGATGACTTACGACTAATGACTATTAACCGGGAATGATTTTTGTAATTCAAAGAACGCTATGAGCCGAAAAACCATCAACAAAAAACTGTTAGCTGTATCAGTACTGGCAATGTTCCTGAGCGCCTGTTCGCTGTTCAAAAGCGGTACAAGCACCAGCACGAATGTTCCGAAAACAGAAACATCCAAACCGAAAACCGAAGAAAAAAAGAAAGACGAGGAAAAGAAAGCAGAAGCCAAAGCAGCCCCCTTCAATGTGCCTGCCTTTGCCAAGGAAGTAAAAAGATCCTCTTACAACGTTGCTTTATTTGCTCCTTTATATCTTGATTCCGTATTTGCAAGTTCCATGGATATTCCCGGGCGCACCATGCCACGCTATGTGCTGCCCGGCCTGGATTTCTACGAAGGCGCACAGCTTGCGCTGGACACTTTACGCCAGCAGGGCCTGAACCTCAACGTGATTGTATACGACAGCAAATCCCGCATGAACAGCATACCCAACCTGGTGCGTAACAGGAACCTGGATGCGGTAGACCTGATCATCGCCTCCGTGAGCAATCCGGAACTGAAAGAGCTGGCTGATTTTGCACGCAGCAAGGAAGTGAACCTGGTATCCGCCACCTACCCGAATGATGGGGGTGTAAGCGCCAACCCTTTCCTGCTGATCACCAACAGCACCTTAAAGACGCACTGCGAAGCATTGCAGAACTATGTGCAGACAGGCTTTGCCACCAAGAACATTGTACTGCTGCGCCGCAACAACAGTATTGAATCGCGTATAGCAAATGATATCAAAGCGGCTTACGACAAAATGCAGAGCGACCGCAAAGTACGTATCAAGGAAGTAGTCTGGAATGAAGGCACTACCGATATGGAACTGTCTCAAAACCTGCTGGCCGACCGGCCCAACATCTGCATCGTGACCGCACTGGATGAAGCAGGCGCTAAAGCCATCCTGCAGAAGCTAAGCGTACAAAGCGCCACTTATCCCCTGCACATCTTCGGTATGCCTACCTGGGATGTAATGAAGTTCAAAGAGCCGGAGCTGAAAAGCCTGCAGCTGTACTACTCCACTCCTTACTTCAATGATAAGCTGGATGCCTACAGCCGCTTTATCGGCGACTATTTCAAGCGCGTGTATAAAGCACGTCCTTCCGATATGGCCTACAAAGGTTTTGAAGCCACTTACTACTTTCTCAAGCTGCTGAACGATAAAGGGGTGTATTTCAATACCGCTGTAAACGATCCTTCCAAAAAGGTGTTCACCAGCTATAACTACCAGCCGGTATACCTGAAAGAGAACGAAGCGCAGCCGGATTATTTCGAGAACAAGAATATTTACATTATACAGAAAAGCGACAGCGCAGATGTACGGCTGAATAACTAGCTGCTGGCTGTTAGCTGTTAGCTATTAGCGAAATGCCGGGAGATGATACATCTTCCGGCATTTTTTTTACTAGCTACTGGCTGTTAGCTGTTGGCTATTAGTGAAATGCCGGGAGATGATACATCTTCCGGCATTTTTTTTGACGCCTTGTATTTGGTAGCTTTAGCTAAAAGCTAAATGCTAACAGCCAATAGCTAGTTACATGTCTGTTCTCCAATTTACCGATAAGGGCATTTACTGTGCGGCCGGCGACTTCTACATTGATCCCTGGCGGCCGGTACAACGTGCGGTGATCACGCATGCGCATTCAGATCATGCCCGCTGGGGGCATCAGCATTATCTCTGTCAGCACGACAGCGTTCCATTACTCAAACTGCGTTTAGGCGATATCAGCGTACAGGGTGTGAACTTTGGGGAGACCATTGCTTACAATGGGGTGCGGGTATCCCTGCATCCTGCCGGGCATATTATCGGCAGTGCACAGGTACGTGTACAGCAAGGCAATGAAGTATGGGTGGTAAGCGGGGATTACAAAATAGAGAACGACGGGCTTTCCGGGCAGTTTGAGCCCCTGCCCTGCCAGGTGTTCATCACGGAATGCACGTTTGGACTGCCTATTTACAACTGGCAGCCGCAAGGCATCATCTTCAGCCAGATCAGGGACTGGATCAACGAAAACCGGGAGAACGGGAAGAGCAGCGTGCTGCTGGCCTATAGCCTGGGCAAGGCGCAGCGGCTGATGTATAACTTAGCAGACAGTGTAGACCGCTTTATGGTACATGGGGCCATTGATGTGGCGCACCAGGTGTTGCTGGCCAACGGGCATTTACTACCGCCTGCACAACGCATTACACCGGATACGCCGAAGGCGGATCTGAAAGGGGCCGTGATCATTGCGCCGCCCTCGGCAGCGGGGAGTGTGTGGATGCGGAAATTTAATCCTTATGCGCTGGGGATCTGCAGCGGATGGATGCAGGTTCGTGGGCATATGCGCAGGCGCAATGCCGATGCAGGATTTGCGCTGTCTGATCATGCGGATTGGACGGGATTGCTGCAGGTAGTAAAGGCAACGGGCGCGGAACAAGTGTTTACCACGCATGGGTTTAGCAGCGCGTTTGCAAGGTATTTGCAGGAGAATGGGATAGCGGCAGCGGAGGTGAAGACGGAGTTTGGAACGGAGGATGAAGAAGAAAATGTTGAGGTTTGAGGTTTGAAGTTTGAGGTTTGAGGTTTGAGGTTTGAAGTTCGTTAGAGGTTAAAAGTTCAAAACATATTTTTCGGCCTCATCCAAAACATCTGAAATAAAAGATATCGACTTTCGTGCTGGTTTTTCATCAGCAACCTCCAACCTTCAACGAACCTCAAACCTCAAACCTCAAACCTCAAACTTCAAACCTCAAACCTCAGACTTTTTAATACAAGTTCATGAAAGCATTCACCAACTTAGTACAGGTTATCAGCAACAGCACAAAAACCAATGAAAAGCTGGATGCCTTACGCGGTTATTTCGCAACAGCGGATGACCGGGATAAGCCATGGGTACTGGCCCTGTTCAGCGGGCGGCGGCCCAAACGTACTGTGAACAGCACGCAATTAAAGAACTGGTGTATACAAGCCGCAGGATTACCGGAATGGCTGTTTGAAGAATGCTATCATTCAGTAGGAGACCTCGCAGAAACCATCGCCTTACTGCTACCGGAAACGGGACAACGATTATCTACCCATCCCCTTCACTACTGGCTGGAGCAACTTATCGCCATAGAAAAAGCACCGGAACCCGAAAAACAACAATTCATACTACAAGCCTGGCAGGAGCTGGATACCAATGAGCGGTTTGTGTTCAATAAGCTCATCACCGGCGGTTTCCGTATAGGCGTCTCACAGCAAATGATGGTGAATGCACTGGCACAAACTTATGATATACCGGCTGCCACATTATCGCACATGATCAGCGGTAACTGGGACCCGCGGCAAACCAGCCTGGATGCATTGTTACATGAAAACCATGCTGGCGCTGATGCTTCCAAGCCCTACCCTTTTTACCTGGCCTACGCCCTGGAAGCAGAGCCGGATACATTAGGAACGCCGGAAGAATGGATCGCAGAATGGAAATGGGATGGCATCCGCGGACAACTTATCAAACGTAATGATCAGCTGTTTGTATGGTCAAGAGGGGAAGAGCTGATCACAGAAAAGTTCCCGGAGTATGCGCCATTACTGAGTATCCTTCCTGAAGGCACCGTGGTAGACGGAGAGATCCTTACCTACAGCAATAATTTCCCACTGCCCTTCCAGTTTCTGCAAACACGCATCGGCCGCAAGAACGTTACGCGTAAACAACTGCAGGAAGCGCCGGTAGTATTCCTTTCCTATGATCTGCTGGAATGGGAAGGCAAAGACATCCGCGATACACCGCTGGTGGAACGGCGGCAGCTGCTGGAGCAACTGGTAGAAAAAGTAAATCATCCCGCCCTGCGCTTATCCCCCGTGATCACCTTCGACAGCTGGGAACGGCTCACCGCATTGCGGCAGCAAGCCCGGGACCAGGGCAGCGAAGGACTGATGCTGAAAAGAAGCAACTCTCCCTACCAGGTAGGCCGCAAACGGGGCGACTGGTGGAAATGGAAGATCGATCCCTTTACCATCGATGCGGTGATGATCTATGCGCAGAAAGGGCATGGGCGCCGCGCCGACCTCTATACCGATTATACTTTTGCCGTGAAAGATGGCGATCAGCTGGTGCCCTTCACCAAGGCATATTCAGGCCTTACAGATAAAGAGATCGGCGAGGTGGATTATTGGGTGAAAAGGAACTCGCTGGAGAAATTTGGCCCGGTAAGAACCGTAAAGCCGGAGCTGGTATTTGAGATCGCTTTTGAAGGCATTGCCGCCAGCAACCGCCATAAATCAGGCGTGGCGCTACGCTTCCCGAGAATTCACCGCTGGAGGAAAGATAAATCTCCACAGGAGATCAATACACTGGAAGACCTGCAGCAACTGCTGCAACAATACAAAGGTATGTGATGCCCGTTTTTCTGCTATTTTTATCCTGCTGATAAATCACTGCCATATTGGTAAATCATCGCCTACATACTGACGCTTCCTTCCTTTCAAGCATCGCCCGGGGAGATGAAAAGGCCTTTGCCCGGCTGTTTCATGCGTATAAGCAGCTGGTATATAATGTAGCGTGGACCTATACCGAGAATAAGGCCTTGTCGGAAGAGATCCTGCAGGACGTATTCCTGATCACCTGGAAGAACCGGGAGCAGCTGACTGCCATCAAGGACCTGGCCGCGTACCTATATACCATTGCCAGGAACCGCTCCTTAAGGGTATTAAAACAGCTGGCGGCAGGCAGAACACAGGACCTCAGCGCAGTTGCTGATCTCATGGCATCTGACATTGATCCGGTATACCAGCTTTCCGAGCACCGGATCCAGGAGCTGTTGCAAAAGGCATTGGCCATACTCAGTCCGCAGCAGCGGAAAGTGTTTGAACTGAGCCGGATAGAAGGGCTTCCGCGGGAAGAGATCGCAAAAGAAATGGGCATCAGCAAGGCTACCGTCAGCGTTCACCTCACCATTGCCCTCCGTTTGGTAAGGGCTTTCCTGGTATCCAGCCTGGAGGTTTTTATCGTATTTCTGCACCGCCGGGATCTTTTTTAAAAAAAATTTTACGTTCCACTAATAATCTGCGCCCTCCACGGTCTCTTACTATTATGCAAACAGCGCGCTTTGAATATCTTTTTCAACAGTACCTGCGGAAGTCGTATACCGAAGCAGAGCGGGAAGAGTTCTTTGCGTTGCTCCAGCAGCCTGCTTACCAGGCTTTGCTGGACAAGCTCAGCGAGCAATATGATGTTCCTGCCAACCAGGCACCTGCGGTTGACGAGCAGGCAGCTGAAGAGATATTGAACGCCATTCTTACCATTTCAAGGCCGGCGACCAGGCCTGCCGGACGGGTGTATCTGCTGCGCAAATGGGGATGGGCAGCCGCTGTTATCCTGTTAATTAGTGCAGGCGCTTATTTGTTAAGCCTTCAAAGAAAAAATACAACTGTAGCGACGCCTGGTACCGCCATGCTGCCAGATATAGCGCCCGGCCAACAAGGTGCTATCCTTACCCTGGCAGATGGCAGCCAGGTAGTGCTGGACAGCCTTAAGAACGGGCTCGTGGCCAGGCAGAACGGCGCACAGGTGGTGTTACAAAACGGGCAACTCAGCTACGACGCTGTGGGCGAAGCAGGTCCGCAAATAAGCTACAATACTATTACCGCCCCACGTGGACGACAGTTCCAGCTGGTACTGCCAGACGGTTCACGCGTATGGCTGAATGCCGCCTCTTCCCTCACCTATCCCACTGCTTTCAGCGGCAGGGAAAGAAGCGTACAAATCAGCGGCGAGGCCTATTTTGAAATCGCGCAAGATGAGCAGCGGCCTTTCATGGTAAATATTGACAAGGAAACGGGCATACAGGTATTAGGAACCCGCTTTAACGTACATGCATACCCCGACGAAGCAGCTATAAGAACCACCCTGGTAGAAGGAGCTGTGCGCATGATCAGTGGACAACATACAGCCCTGCTGTCGCCCGGACAAGCGGCACGGATTCAGAGCCGCGCGGGCAAACAGGCCATTGAAATTATAAACAACACAGATCTTGAGAAGGCGCTTGCCTGGAAGAACGGGCTTTTTGATTTTGAAGATACCAGCCTGGAAGAGGTAATGCGGCAAGTGTCCAGGTGGTATGATATTGAGATCGTGTATGAAACCGGCGTTCCGCCTATTGTATTCGGGGGTAAAATAAGCAGGGACATGCCATTATCCGACCTTTTAAAAGTGCTTGACGACTCAGAAGTACATTTCCGAACAGAAGGCCGGCGCCTGATCGTAATGCCTTAAAGGCGACCTATTATTCAGCTGATCAACCATCCACGTTAATAACAGATTGTTATGAAAAAGGGAATCACCAACTCTATTGTGCATGTAATGCCCCTTACCTTCGTTTTTTTAACGGCGTTCTTTGTGCAAATAAGCGCCAGGGCGCTGTCGCAAACCATTACCTTTTCTGCAAAGGAGATGGCATTGCAGCAGATCTTTCCCCTTATTGAAAAGCAGACCGGCTTTGTTGTTTTTTACAACAAAGAGCTGCTAAAGGATGCCAGGCCAGTATCTGCCACAGTAAAAGATATGCCGCTGGCTGATTTCCTGGCCCTTATCCTGAAAGATCAGCCGCTGCATTTTCGTATAGTAGGCAAAACGATCGTACTCTCCAGGAAAACCGCTGCTGCGCAGCAGAATGAGATCCCCATCAAAGGAAAGGTAACGGCCCCAGGTGGTGAAGCGTTGCCAGGCGTTTCCATTAAAGTAAAGGGTAGTTCAGCAGGAACCGTTACAGACGCCAGCGGAAATTTTGTGCTGCTGGTACCCGGCGAAGATGCGGTGCTGCAGTTCTCTTCTATTGGCTACCTCACAAAGGAAATAACGGTAGGGGCCCAACGTAATATTACCCTGGTACTTGAAGAGAATGCCCGCCAGATGAACGAGGTGGTGATAACGGCGCTGGGCATTAAAAGAGAAAAGAAAGCATTGGGATATGCCATTGGAGAAGTAGGTGGCGATGAACTCAACAAAGCCAGGGAACCGAATGTAATCAATTCTCTGGCAGGTAAAGTACCTGGTCTTGTGATCAATACTACGGCCGGCGGTCCCTCCGGCTCTACCCGGGTGATCATCAGGGGCAATACAGAGCTTTCGGGAAACAATCAGCCCCTGTATGTAGTGGACGGCGTGCCTATTGACAACAGTAACCCCGGCAGCGCAGGCACTTACGGCGGTTACGACCTGGGTGACGGGATCTCCAGCATCAACCCGGATGATATCGAAACCGTATCTGTATTAAAAGGGCCCGCAGCATCCGCATTATATGGCAGCAGGGCTTCGCATGGCGTGATCCTGATCACTACCAAGAAAGGCACAAAGAAAAAAGGATTGGGCGTTGAGCTGAACAGCACCAGCAGCTTTGAACGTATACTCACCCGTTTTGAGAACTACCAGTATAGCTATGGCCAGGGCAATAATGGTCTGCTACCGGGCCGGGGCGACCGCGGTTCCGTGACCAGCAACTGGGGCGCTAAGCTGGACCCCGGCCTCACCATCATTGGTTTTGACGGAAAAGAGCGGCCTTATTCGCTGGTGCCGAACAACATTCAAAACTTCTTTCGCACCGGTATGACATTCACCAATACGCTTTCTTTTTCCTCTGGCAATGAGCAGAGCACTTTTCGTGGGTCTGTATCCGATATGCGTAATACGGACATCCTGCCTAACAGTGATATGTCGCGCAATACCTTTACCCTGCGCGGCACTTCGCGGTTCGGGAAAAAACTGAACCTGGACGCCAAGGTGAACTACGTCCGGGAAAAAGTGCACAACCGCCCTGCTTTGTCAGACAGCAAGAACAATGCCGCCTATAGCCTGATAGGGCTGGCCAACAATTATGACCAGGCATGGCTGGCAAATGATAAAGATGAAAATGGCACTTATTACGATTGGAACGGTGGTAATCCCTGGCGTTTAAATCCTTACTGGTCGCTATACGAGATGAGCAACAAATCAGAGAAGAACCGCATCATTGCCTCCGGCCAGTTAAGGTACGAGCTGAGCCCGGCCATCAGTGCACAACTGACCTCTGGCATTGATTACAGTGGTTATTATTTTGAAGAGTATGTGCCGCGCACAACGCCCGGAGATATTCCCGGCAGGCTGAGAAGACAGACCTTTGACAACCTCACCTATAACCACGAATTACTGATCAGTTTTAGAAAAGGCTTTAAAGACATCTCGCTTTCCGCCAATATCGGCGGCAGCATTTTCGGTATTGATAATACGATCATGGATGCCGAAGGCAAGAACATGAAAGGCGATGCGATCTCCCTGAACAGCTATCTGCAGAAAGATGTAAAGCAGTCTTCCTATCGCAAAGAGATCAACTCCGTGTTTGGCATGATCTCCGCCGGGTATAAGAGCTACCTGTATGTAGATGCCACTCTTCGCAGGGATCAGTCGTCTACCCTACCGGTTGCGGATAACACCTATTTGTATCCTTCCGTATCAGGTAGCTTCATATTTACAGATGCCTTCAAACTGGCCGGTAAATGGCTGAATTTCGGTAAGCTGCGTGCATCCTGGGCACAGGTAGGCGGCGACACCAATCCTTTTCAGCTGGCCTTAAGCTACAACCTGCTGGGATTGCCCTATGAAGACTACGGCCTGGCATACATTGCCCAGGAAACCAAGCCCAACCCGGATCTGCGGCCTTCGCGCACACGGTCCATAGAATTAGGAACAGAGCTTAAATTCCTGAACAACCGCCTGGGGCTAGACTTTACTTATTACCGGCAGAACAGCAAGGACCAGATCGTCACCGTTCCTTCTTCCATTACATCAGGGTTCAGGTTCCAGGTGATCAATGCCGGGGAGATCGTCAATAACGGTATGGAAGTATTGCTAACCGGCAGCCCGGTGCGTAACAAAAACTTCTCCTGGGACCTGTCTGTCAACTTTGCCAGGAACGTGAACAAAGTGATCTCACTGGCGCCCGGCCTTGATGACCTCTCCCTCGCAGAAGCCCGCTGGGCAGGCGCCCGCATTGTAGCCAGGAAAGGAGAATTGTACGGCGCCATCATCGGCAAAGATTTTAAACGGTCGCCCGACGGACAGATCATCGTGGATGCGAATACGGCCTTACCCGTACCTACAGACAACTTCACCGTATTGGGCAAAGGCACCTGGGACTGGACAGGTGGGCTTAGCAGCACCTTCAATTATAAAGGCATTTATCTTACCGCGCTGTTTGATGTAAAATGGGGAGCAGACCTCTTTTCTATGACGAATATGATCGCACATGCCAACGGCAGCGATCAGCATACCCTGGAGGGACGAGAGGGTTGGATCCGCTCCGAAGAAGAAAGAGAGGCCGCAGGCAAAAGTTCTGCCGAATGGACGCCCACCGGCGGCTATCTGCCCAAAGGAGTCATAGAAGAAAAAGACGCCAGCGGCAAAACAGTGTACCGGCCCAATACCCGTTATGTGAATCCCAGCGTATGGTGGCAAAACTTCCAGAACTCAGGACAAATACCTACTCCCTATATCTATGACGCCAGCTATATCAAGATGCGGGAGCTGACCGTAGGCTACTCGCTTCCCGCAGCATGGCTGAAAAGAACATTTGTGACAAGTGCCGCTATCTCTGTAGTAAGCCGTAACCCTTTCATCATTTATAAGCGGGTACCCAATGTTGATCCTGACTCCAACTATAATAACAGTAACGGTCAGGGACTGGAATATGGTTCCTTACCTACCAGGAAAAGCTGGGGCATCAACCTGAACGCTAAATTTTAATCCACGTTCATTTTTAAATATCATCACTATGTTTATCAGATCTTGTACCTGGATAGTGTTAATAGCAGCCGTGATCACAATGGCCGGCTGTAAAAAGGATTATGAAGCGCTGAACAAAGACCCGGATACCTCTTCCGATATAGATCCCAACCACCAGCTTTCGCTATGCCAGCTGCAAACAACAGGCTTCCGTGATGTGACCTTGCCCGTTTTAGAATTCCTCTCGCCGATGATACAGCAGCATGCAGGCAGCTGGGGATCTCAATTCGGCGGTTTATACAAGCAATATGATTTTGACTCCAACAGGATGTTCTCGAATATGTACCCGCAGATGATCAAGAACCTGGTAGATATTGTTATGCGCACCACCGGCGATCCGGCAAAAGTGAATATCAACGCCGTGGCCAGGATCTTTAAGGTGTACCTTTTCTCAAAGCTGACAGATACCTACGGAGACGTTCCTTATTTTGATGCGGGAAAGGGCTATATCAACGGTATAGACAGGCCCGCATATGACCGGCAGGAGGATATTTACAAAGATTTTTTCCGTGAGCTGGATGCTGCTGTGAAAGCGCTGGACATGAGCAAGGACAAGGTTACCGGCGATATTATCTATCACGGCAATATTGCACAGTGGCAGAAATTCGGGAACTCGTTGCGTTTGCGCCTGGCCATGCGCGTGATCAAAGCGGATCCTGCTATGGCTAAAACGGAAGCAACAGCGGCGATCAATGGCGTGGGCGGTTTGATCTTATCTGCTGAAGATAACGCGATCACCAAGCACCTGAATATCCATAACGGCTATAACTGGGAGTTCAGGGGCAATGGGCTGTCGGCCGGCATTGTAGGAGAAGGAGAACGGCCGGATATCTGTATCGCTTCCACCTTATGGGATCATCTTGCGCAAACACATGACCCGCGCCAGTTCATCCTGGGCAGGGCTTACCTGAATGACAGCCGCCAGCAACCTTTTGGCCGCACGGATATTACAGAGCTGCTGAAAAAAAGTGACCTGGGCTTTGCCCCTGTAAAGCCGGGTAATTTCTGGTGGGACGACTGGCCCGGTGGTTTTGCACTACCAGATGAGCCGATATACGCACATGTAGAAGACAGATGGCTGGATTCGGAACGCCGTCCGCAAATAGCGAATGCCTTAATTACATTTGATGCGCCGGGCATTCACATCACGAATGCAGAAGTTGAATTGCTCCTGGCCGAAGCATCACTGCGCTGGAATATCAACGGAAGTGCGGAACAACATTACAAGAACGGCGTAGATGCTGCTATTAAATCTTTAACCCTGTACCCCGCGGTGAAAGCGGTTCCGCAAGACAGCATCGATCAATATATAACAGCAAATCCCCTGGGGGCAGGCGAAGCAGCCTTGCAGCATATCAATGAACAACTATGGGTGTACTATTTCATGGATGGTGTACAGGCCTTTGCCAATTGGCGGCGCTCCGGTTATCCGAAGCTGAAATCCGTGAGCGATCCCTCGAGAGGATCGGAATCCGCTACCATTCCCAGGCGGCTGCCCTACCCGATTTTTGAAAGCATCGATAATAAAGATAATTACAATGCCGCCGTTCAGCGGCTGGGCGGTAAGGACGACTGGACCAAACCTGTGTGGTGGGATAAATAATAATACTAAACTGACTAAACGCAACCATCGTATGCATCATGCGCTTAAATATCCTGTTGTATTGTTTTTATTTCTGAGCCTGTACTGCGCCTGCAAAAAAGATCCGCAAAACCCGCCGCTGACGGAAGCAGACTATCCACGTATACTCGGCACCTGGACAAAGGAAGCCAATGTATATGAAGGCGACACCGTGGAATATGACATCCAGTTCTCACCGGCTCATCTCTGTAAGGCCAGCTGGAAGGTGAACGGCGTGGAAGTGTGGACAAAGCCGCACTTCCGCTTTGGATGTCCGCCGGTTACACAAAAAGATACCCTTCAGCTCTACCTGGAAGTCAGGAATGGAGACCAGGTAAATTCCAGGAGCGGTATTATCATTTTAAACCCGAAGCCCTAGCAAGGTTGCCCTGCAAGGTGCGGAATAATTAGTATATTGTACAGTAATCTAACCATTAAACAGTACAATATTCTAATGGAATTGAATGATATAGTATTGGATGACAAAGATCTGGGCATCCTTAAACTGTTGCAGGAAGATGCCAAGATGACGATACGGGATATTGCCTCCCGTATGAACCTGAGCGCTACGCCCGTATATGAGCGGATCCGCAAAATGGAGCAGTCGGGCGTAATCCGCCAGTATGCCGCTATTGTAGACCCGCGTAAGATCAATAAGGGATTGACCGTACTGTGTTACATCTCGCTCAAAGAACATGGTAAAAAAGCAGGCGGTAAATTTATCCGGGAAGTAACAGGATTTACAGAGGTAACGGAATGCCTGAACATCTCCGGGCAGTTTGACTTTATGCTGAAAGTGCAGGTAAAGGATATGAACGCTTATTACGAATTCAATGTAAATAAGCTGGGCGAGCTGGATAATATCGGGCATATGGAAAGCGTGTTCGTTATGTCTGTTATCAAGGCTACTCACAAAATTGTGTAAGAATCCCTTTACTTTGCAGTATGCTACACCGGTACCCACAATTAGTGACTGAAAAGAATGACCATGTGCTGCAATCGGCCACCATGCCTTTTGCCAGGTATAAAACGGCCGTCACCACTGACAAGCGGACCAACTTCATCACAGAGCATACGCTGTTGTTTGTGCTGGGCGGACATAAGCTCCTGCACATTGGCGAGCATACGCATATTGCGGAGGCGGGGCATGTAATGCTGATGAAACGCGGCATTTATACCATGTCTGAATTCATACCGGAGGGACTGAACTACGAAGCATTGCTGCTGTTCTTTACCGATGAGTTCCTGAAGAAATTCCTGCACAGCTACCAGCTCTCTACTGCGGCGGCGCCGGAAACCGCCTCCCACCTGGTGATCCCTACTAATGAGCTGCTGGATAATTTCAAGAACCAGTTCATGGGTTATTTCGGAAAAAATGTAGACGGGCTGGAAAACATCCTGCAGCTGAAACTGCAAGAACTGCTGCTGCTCTTACTGGCAGGCCCGCAGAAGCCCCAGGTGCTGACCTTTCTGCAGAGCATTGCATTCGGTCGTCCGCTGGATATCGATTATATAGTACGTACGCATCTCTTTCAGCCATTGTCGCTGGAAGAGCTGGCCAAACTTTCGGGCCGCAGCCTGGCCTCTTTTAAACGTGATTTTCAGCAGAAATTTCAGTGCCCGCCCAAGAAGTGGATCAATGAACAAAGATTGGCGCACGCACACATGCTGCTACAGCATACTGATAAACAGGTGTCTGAAATAGCGATGGAGTGCGGCTTTGAGAACATTCCCCATTTTATCAGGATATATAAACAGGAGTACGGTATTACCCCCAATACCGACAGAGCCAAAAAAGCAATTGTTTGAGCTTTTAGCGTTACCAGCAGTCCCCTGCTCACCAATACCTTTGCTTAAACATTTTTTCAATGAAAAACATAGTATTACTGCTTGCTGCTGCGGTATGGACATGGCATGCCAGCGCGCAGGACAACCAGGCCCTGGCACATCCTGAAAGCCTGAATGCTGATGGTCATTTCCTCTACGCCACCAACATCGGTAAAACCGGCGACCCTGCGGCCAGAGACGGCGACGGCTTTATCAGCAAACTGTCGCTGGATGGAAAGATGATCACTCCCAGCATTACCAGCGAAGTGTTAAATGCACCCAAAGGCACTGCTATTATTAAAGGCATTTTATACGTAGCAGACCTGGATCGTATTGTAGGCATTGATCTTGCTTCCGGGAAAAAAACAGCAGAGATCAGCCTCAGCGCTTATCACACCAACTTTGCCAATGACCTTACCGTGAAGGATGATCATACTTTATTTGTTTCACTGATGGACGTTGGCAAAATCGTGGAAGTGAACATCAGCAGCGGTACAACCACACCTGTAGTGGACCTCAAAGGCGCTAACGGCCTGCATTATGATAAGGCCAGCAAACATTTGTACACCTGCAATTTTCTTTTTGAGAACGTGCAGGGCGGCGAGATCGGCGTAGTGAGCTGGCAGGATCAACAACCCGTGTATGAAAGGATTGGCGACATTCACGGTGGCTTTGACGGCCTGGAACAACTGGATGCGCATACCCTGGTAGTATCTGACTGGGTGGCGATGGGACGTCCGGCCGGTATTGTAGAAAAAATAGACCTTCGCAGCAAAACAGCCAGCAAGATAGAGATGCCCCTCATTGCAGGCCCGGCTGATTTCTACCTGGACGCTAAAAAGAAACGCCTGTACATCCCTGTTATGCTGGAAAGCAAAGTGCTGATCCATTCACTGTAAAATAAATGAACGATGACCGAGCAGGAAAAGAACAAAGCGGTAGTAACCCGCTTTAACAAGGACTTTATTGAGAAAGGCGATCTGCAGGCCTTTGAAGAGATCGTGGCAGCTGATTTTGTGAACCGCAGCGCCTTTGCGATTGGCGCACAACCCGGCAGGGAAGGCGTGAGGGATTATATCATAGACGTGCTGCACAAAGCGCTTTCAGACATCAAGGTGGAGATCTTTGAGCAGATAGCAGAAGGCGATACCGTAGTGACCCGCAAAGCCATCACCGGCCTACAAACCGGCGAATTCATGGGGCAGCCTGCCAGCGGTAAAAGGGTATCGATGTACCTGATAGATATTGTGAAGTTGAAGAATGGTCAATACGCGGAGCACTGGCGTTACGGACAGGTGATCAGCAGCGGCGAATAAGCGCTTGTTGAAAATTATTGTTACATTAACCCTATGAACCGTAAGCATTTCCTTTCTGCTTTGCTGAGCACTGGTATGAGTATACCTGTGCTCAGCCGTTTTTCAAGGGCTGCTGCAAGTGCGGCTACTGTTGCTCCTTATCCTTTCATTCCCCCCTATTTAAAACCGGGCGATACGATCGGTATTACCTGTCCGGCGGGTTATATCAGCGCAGCAGAGATCCAGCCTGCCGTACGCATCCTGGAGAGCTGGGGCTTTAAAGTTCGTAGCGGCAATACCGTAGGCAAACGTGATTTTACTTTCGGCGGTACGGATGCAGAACGCTTGCAGGACCTGCAGGCTATGCTGGACAGTACGGATCTTCAGGCGATTATGTGTGGCCGCGGTGGATATGGATGTGCGAGGATCGTAGACCAATTGGACTTCACAAAATTCAGGGAACAACCCAAATGGGTGATCGGCTTCAGTGATATTACCGTGCTGCATTGTCATATTAACCGGCATTACGGTATTGCCAGCCTGCATTCAAAAATGTGCAACAGCTTCCCGGATGACTTTCAAAACGCAGATCCCGAAGTACAAAATACTATTCTTTCCATCCGGCAGGCATTAACGGGAGTGCCTATGCAGTACATTGCTTTGCCGGATGCGCGCAACCGCAACGGTGAAGCCAGCGGTATACTGATAGGCGGCAATCTCTCCATGATACAAAGTGTATCCGGCACAGATTCGGAAATAGATACGAATGGTAAAATACTCTTCCTGGAAGATGCCGGTGAGTATCTCTATAGCCTGGACCGCATGCTGGGCAACCTGCAACGTTCGCATAAGCTGGACAGCCTGGCAGGCCTTATCATCGGCGGCTTTAACCGCATTAAACCAGATGACCCGGGAGAAGAATTTGGCCGCACGGTTTACGATATGGTGCTGGATAGAGTGAAAGACCTGCCCTACCCTGTTTGCTTTAATTTCCCGGTAGGGCATCAGCGAAATAATTATGCGCTGAAATGCGGTGTGATGCACCGCTTAAACGTAAGCAGCGATAAAGTGGAACTTATGGAACTGAGATAAACATCAGGCCATTACCAATGCTATCACAAACAATATCGCCAACACGTACATCACAGGGCTGATCACTTTATATTGCCCGGTTAACAGTTTTAAGAGCACGTAAGACAGCATACCGAATACAATTCCCTCTGCAATGCTGTAGCTGTAAGGCATCATCACAATAGCCAGGAAGGCAGGAATAGCTTCTGTTACATCATTGAAATCTATTTTCATGACGGCGCTCATCATGAGCATGCCTACAATGATCAATGCGGGCGCCGTAGCCGCCTGCGGGATCATGGCGAATACAGGTGCAAAGAACAAGGCCAGCAGGAACATGAATGCAACGGTGAGCGCTGTTAAGCCGGTGCGGCCACCGGCCGCAATACCGCTGGCGCTTTCTACATAGGCAGTTACCACGCTGGTGCCTAACAGACCTGCAGCGGTAGTGCCCACTGCATCTGCCAACAGCGCCTGTTTAGCGCGCGGAATACGCCCCTGGCTGTCCAGCAGGCCGGCTTTATTACAAAGGCCTATCAAGGTGCCCACAGTATCAAACAGGTTTACCATGAGCAGGGTGAAAAGGATCAGTACCATGTCCATAGTGAAAATCCTGTCAAACTGCAGCTTAAAGGCAATAGGCGCCAGGGAGGGCGGAAGGCTCACCAGCCGGCCGTTCTCAGGCAAATGTGTTAAGCCGAACGGGATGCCCACCACGGTGGCGGCCAGTATACCGATGAGCAGCGCGGCGTTCACCTTACGGTACATCAGCACGGCGCTGACGATCAAACCTGTTAATGCGATCAATGGCCCGGCGCTGGTAATATCGCCTATCTTTAGCACCACACCTGCCAGGCGGTCGTTACCGACGTGCCGCATACCGGTTTCAATAATACCTGCATTAGCCATTCCTATCAATGCGATCAGGAGCCCGATGCCCGCAGAAATGGCATGCTTCAGGTTATCGGGTATGCTGTTGATGATGGCTTCGCGTATACGGAGCAGGGAGAGCGCAATGAAGATGATGCCTTCGAGGAAAACTGCGGTGAGCGCAAACTGCCAGCTGTAACCCATTCCCGCTACAATGGTGTATGCAAAGAAAGCGTTGAGCCCCATGCCGGGCGCCACGCCGATGGGCAGCTTTGCATACAGGGCCATTACCAGCGTACCAATGGCGGCCGACAGGGCGGTGGCGGTGATCAGCGCGTTAAAATCCATACCGGTGCTGGAAAGGATACCGGGGTTCACAGCGAGTATATACGCCATGGTGGAAAAGGTGGTCAGCCCCGCAAGGATCTCTTTTTTTACCGTAGTTTGATGTGCTGGTAAACGAAAGAATGTTGATAGCATGCACAAAAATAGATTTTATCCTAATTTCATAGTATGACCGAAGGATGGAAAGTGATCACAGATTGGCTGGCTGCAAAAGAGCTGCAGCCTTTTGCGTTTCAGGAAGAAGCCTGGCGCGCCTACCAGCAGGGAAGATCGGGGCTGGTGAACGCTCCTACCGGGTACGGCAAAACCTTTTCGTTGTTCCTGGGCGTAGTAATAGACTGGATAGACCGTCACCCCCGCGAGTACCGGAAGAAAACAAAGAACGGCCTGCAAATGTTGTGGATCACGCCTTTACGGGCGCTGGCAAAGGATATTGGCCGGGCCATGGAGGAAGTGCTGCAGGAGCTGGATATGCCCTGGCAGGTGGGCATCCGCAGCGGCGATACGCCGACGGCTGTACGGCAGCAGCAGAAAAAACAGATGCCTGAGATCATGATCATTACGCCGGAAAGCATTCATGTGCTGCTGGCACAAAAAGATTATGCGCGCGTGTTCAGCGGCTTACACACCGTTGTAGCCGACGAATGGCATGAGCTGCTGGGCAGCAAACGGGGCGTGATGGTAGAGCTGGCCATGAGCCGCCTGAAAGGCCTGGCGCGCAAGGAAGGACGCTCACCCCTGAGGATCTGGGGCATATCTGCCACCATCGGCAACCTGGATGAAGCGCTGGAAGTGCTGCTGGGCAGGCCGGATCCCGGGGCGGTGATCATCCGCGCCAAGCTCAAAAAACAGATCGCCCTGGAAAGCGTGCTGCCGGATGAGATCGAGAAATATCCCTGGGCGGGGCACCTGGGCACCCGCATGCTGCCAAAGGCGCTGCCCATTATACTGGAAAGCCGCACCACCCTTATATTCACCAATACCCGCTCTCAATCTGAAATATGGTACCAGGAGATCCTGCGCCAGTGCCCGGACCTGGCGGGGGCCATTGCATTGCACCACGGCTCTATTGATATGGAACTGCGCACCTGGGTGGAAGAATCGCTGCACAGCGGCGTGCTGAAAGCCGTGGTATGTACCGCCAGCCTGGACCTGGGCGTTGATTTCCGGCCTGTGGACACGGTGATACAAGTGGGCAGTCCTAAAGGCGTAGCCCGCTTTCTGCAAAGGGCCGGGCGTAGCGGTCACCAGCCCGGGGCGGTGAGCCGCATCTACTTTTTACCCACCCACTCGCTGGAACTGGTAGAAGCAGCCGCCCTGAAAGCCGCCCTCCAGGAAGAGCTGGTAGAAAGCCGTATGCCTGTGCTGCTGGCTTATGATGTGCTGCTGCAATACCTGATGACGCTGGGCGTTTCTGATGGCTTTTATGCAGATGAGGTATTCGAAGAGATCAGCGGCACTTTTTGTTACAGCGATATTACCGAAGAAGACTGGCAATGGATCCTCTCCTTCCTGACCACCGGCGGCGAGGCGTTGCAAAGCTATGATGAGTTCCGCAAGCTGGAACGTGAAGGCGATCTGTATATCTGCCGTAGCCGGATGATCGCTATGCGCCATCGCCTGCATATCGGCGTGATTGTAAGCGACGCCATGCTGAAAGTGAAATTCATGACCGGCGGATACATCGGCATGATAGAAGAATGGTTCGTTGCGCGTTTGCAACCCGGCGATACTTTCAGTACTGGTGGATACATACTGGAGTTTGTGATGATCAAGGATATGACCGTACTGGTACGCCGTTCTAAAGCCAAACGGGGTATCATTCCCAGCTGGGGAGGCGGCCGTATGCCCTTATCCGCCAACCTGGGGAAGATCCTGCGGCGCACCTTCAATGAAGCACTTTCCGGTACTTCCCGTGAACCGGAGCTGAGGATCCTGCAGCCGCTGTTTGACCTGCAGGAAGAGCTGTCGCACATCCCGACGGAGAACGAGCTGTTGATCGAGAAAATAGAAACGGAAGATGGTCATCACCTCTTTGTATATCCCTTTGAAGGGCGTTTAGTGCATGAGGTAATGGCCGCCCTGCTGGCCTACCGGATCAGTCAGCGAACGCCGATCACTTTCTCCATTGCCATGACCGATTACGGCTTTGAGCTGCTGAGCGATCAGCCCATCCCGGTAGACCCTACCAATGTACGGGAACTGTTCACGACTGAAAATCTGACCGTGGAACTGCAGGCCAGTGTGAACTCTACAGAAATGGCGCGGCGGAAGTTCCGCGACATTGCAGTGATAGCGGGACTGGTATTCCAGGGTTACCCCGGCAAGCACAAGACCAGCCGACATTTGCAATCATCGGCGTCCCTGCTGTTCAACGTTTTTAAAGATTACGATGCGCACAACCTGTTGCTGCGACAGGCTTTCAATGAAGCTTTCTTTTACCAGATGGAAGAAGCCCGTTTGCGGGAAGCCATGGAACGCATTTACAACAGCCGGATCGTGATCACGGACCCTCACCGGCTTACACCCTTCTGCTTCCCGATCAAGGTAGACAGCCTGCGGGAGCAGTTGACCAGCGAGAAACTGGAAGACCGGATCAAAAAAATGCTGAAGCATTCGTAACAGGAAAGTATGTAGCTTTGATGTCCTAAAAAATCATGTGGAACTGTGGAGGAAGCGGTATTTAATTTTCAGCAACAAACATGGCACTTATCGGCAGGCAGGGCGCTGTACTGGGCAGAAGAAATGGCCCTGATACTGTCTGACCTGCATTTGGGTAAATCCGCCCATTTCCGTAAGGCAGGCATTGCCGTACCAACAGGCATCATTGAAGAAGACCTGTATCGGCTGCAGCAATTGATCACCCGCTATCACCCGCAACAGATCATTGTAGTGGGCGACCTGTTCCACAGCAGCGCCAATAACGAGGTACAATATTTTCGCCTGTGGCGGCAACAGTTTCCGCATATCCGTTTTATACTGGTAAAAGGCAACCATGATATACTGGATGCTTCGCTGTATGAAAGCCTGCAGATCAGTGTACAGGACACATTGACCCTTCGTAATATTCATTTCATGCACGAGCCCTGCGAAGACGAAGAGAACGGGCATTATGTTTTCTCCGGCCACCTGCACCCGGGTGTGTACATCTCCGGAACAGGCAGACAAAGTATACGCCTGCCCTGCTTCTACTTCGGAAAACATTGCGGTATATTGCCTGCATTCGGCCGTTTTACAGGCCTGGCCATGCTGGACCCGGATGATGGGGAGCAGGTATTTGCTATTGCCAATAAAAGCATCTTCCAGGTGCAATAATGCGTATGAAAATTGCTTACGATCCTATCTATGTGCATCCTTTACCGGAAGGCCACCGCTTCCCGATGGAGAAGTATGAGCTGATCCCCCAGCAGCTCCTGCGCGAAGGAGTGATCACCGCCGCACATCTCTTCTCTCCTGCGCCGCTGGAAGAAGAGATCATCCTGCTTACTCACAACGAAGTATACTGGCAAAAGCTGAAACAGCAAACCCTGAGCGAACGCGAACAACGGAAGATAGGCTTTGCACAGTCGCCCGCATTGACGCAACGCGAGATCACTATCTGCCGTGGCACCATAGATTGCGCATTGCATGCCCTGCATCATGGCATTGCACTGAACGTAGCCGGCGGCACGCACCATGCTTATGCTGATCGTGGAGAAGGCTTTTGCCTGCTGAATGATTTTGCGGTAGCAGCCAATTATCTCTTAGCTCAAAAGCTGGTAAAGCAGGTACTGGTCATTGACCTGGATGTGCACCAGGGTAACGGAACGGCGGCCTTGTTTGCAGATAATGCGCAGGTATTCACCTTTAGCATGCACGGCGCCAATAATTATCCTTTTCACAAAGAAGCATCCGACTGGGATATTCCTTTAAAAGACGGCACGGATAACAGCACGTATCTGCAACTGTTAGCACAGGCCCTGCCCGCGTTGATTGATAGGGTAAAGCCGGATATAGTATTTTATCTTTCCGGGGTGGATATACTGGAAACAGATAAATTCGGAAAGCTGAAAGTAACGCAGGCCGGATGCAAAGAAAGGGATGAGATGGTGCTCTCTTATTTACACAAACATCATATTCCCTGTACAGTGGCTATGGGCGGCGGATACTCAGCCAATATAAAAGACATTGTAAATGCGCATTGCAATACCTTCAAGGTAGCTGCTGCTGTCTGGAACTAATAAGGGCAGGTTGCCCCGCCCTTATTCAACCAAAAACTCATCGTTATCTTACAACATAACCGGGGGACCGCTGATCAGTAAAAAGCGGCTGTCAGCTCCGGCAGTAAATGTGATCTTCTCAACTGCACTGGCTGCACCAAAAGCCATCCCTTCATTTTTATGAAGCTCAAAGCCGGCTGCGTTGGCGCTAAGGCTAATAGTGCCTGACAACAGGTAGACCGTTCCATTCCATCCTGCGGGCAACGAATAATCCCAGGTCTTTCCTTCCTTCAGCTGAATATCCAGCAAGGTAACCGGTTCAGGCGTTTGGGTAGCATTTACCGTATCTCCTGCTGATCCCATCGCTACCTTAACAGTAGCGCCGTCTTTTGCGATCAGCGGCATCTTTTCGCGGGGGATATAAATGCTCTGTGGCGGCAAGTCCCGCCTGGCCGGAGGAATATCCAGGAACAATTGTAAACCGTGTACCTCTCCGTCTTCTGTGGGCACTTCATGATGCACAACGCCGTTTCCTGCCCAGGTCCATAACAAGCTGCCGGGCGTGATCACGAGGTCTGTTCCCATAGAGTCCTTGTTATGATAAGCCACTGAATCTTCAAAGAGGTAGCTGATGGCAGAAATATGCTGGTGCTTATGCGGCCCAAAAACGTCCTTTGTCATACGGAAGTGATCAAAGCCCAGCACAGGGCTCATCAGCTCACCAAAGGCATGATGCCGGGCCAGGAAGGCAGAAAAATGTTCTTTCGCCGTTGCGGTAAGTTGTACAAGCGGAGAATATTTTAAATCAGCCATTGTATGATCGGTTTATTTCGTGGATTTGTAGATCAATTTGTCAAAGCTTGCTTTGCCTGCACCGGAGATGATCAAACACAGCAAGATGCCGATCACCAACAGGTGGTATTCATAGCCCTCTCCTTTTATATTGCCAAACCAGTTCATGAAAAAGCCGAAGGGCAGGTGTACGGTGACAATCATACCGATGAACAGGATAAGGGAGGCTGCTGCAAAGACGCGGGTAAAAAGGCCCAGCAGGATAAATAAGCTGCCAAAGAATTCAAGGAAGATGACCAGGAAAGCGATCACCGGAGGCAGGCCCACCTGGGTGGTAAAAAATTGCATAGTGCCGGAGAAGCCATATCCGCCAAAGCAACCCAGGAGCAGCTGGGCGCCATGCGGCCATAAAACGATGGCAAATACCAGTCTTAAAATAAGGGGAGTGAGTTCAGGCTGTGTAGCTGTAAGCCGTTGGATCAATGTTCTCATTTTTATTAAAATTTTACGAGAACAAAGTTGAAGAGTTATAGGCTGCTGCCCAATAACCTATCTTAAGAAATGAAATTGATCTAGTTTAAGATAAAATTACCTATGCATTTTTGATTTTACACGGCTGAAAAACTCAGGGGTTACGCCGAGATAAGAGGCGATCAGGTATTGTGGCAACCTGTTCTCCAGCTGCGGATATTTTTTCAGGAAGCGGAGGTAACGTTCATCTACTTTGGTGCTTAACACATTTAAGATGCGTTCCTGCAGTCCGATAATTGCATTCTGGTACAGCACCCGGAAATAGTTGTTGAGTGAAGGCACCTTAACCAGTAAGTTATCAAGGGCCTCTTTTGATATTATCAGCAGCTCGCTGTCTTCCAGTGTTTCAACATGATACTTTGATGCCTGGCCTGACAAGAAGCTGGGCAGGTCGGTGGTCCACCAACCTTCCGGTGCAAAGAGCAGGGTATGTTGTGTGCCATCGTCATCCAGGTAATATTCTGCCAGGCAGCCACTGATCACGAAATGTTCATGCAGGGCAATATCGGGCGGCTGCACTAACAGCTGGTTGCGCCTGACTTTTTTGTAGCGGAATGATTCACTGATCAGTTCTTCTTCTTCAGCAGTCAGGTGAATGTGCTTTTTGAATGCTCGTATCAGCGCGGGATGCATAGTGTTCAGTTGTAGTAACGTTTCCGGGGTTAAAGATAGTGCTTGCAGCCCTAAACGGGAAGCCCTCAATAAATGCGGTTCTAACTACCTGCAGCTTTAAATAAAAAGCCGCTCCGTTTGATAACGGGGCGGCATGATTGATGGGCTTTAGAAAAGCGGGGGATAACAAAACTTATGTATTAATCAGCGTCTTTTTCCATCGACATCATGTCAATATGTCAACGCGTGTATATTAGTGATTATTATATCAGCCGGGAGATTAATTTGCATTGCACCACATTGGACCGCATTCCATCGCATCGCATCGCATCACATTGCACTGCATTCACAGCTGGATAGACAGCCTGTCTGCCTATCTTTTACCCCGCTCTTCAGCGGGGATCTGCTTTGCTGCTTTCAGCTGTTAATCCTTGATCTTTTTCTTCAGTAAACTTACCTGGTCCTGTAAATGGCTCACCATATCTGCCAGGTGGTTTACACTGAGGCGGCTTTGCTGTCCGGTTTTACTGATCACGGCGTCAGATTGCCAGAGCTCGATCACGTCTTCCATGGCAACAGAGTAGGGCTCAAACTGCGGGTTGTCTGATACCATGGTGATCTTACCTTTGGAGCGGTTACTTTTCAGCAGGCGTTTGTAGACGATGCCTTCGCGGTTGGTCACCACGACATAGGTCTCGTTATTCCTGATCTCCTCCCAGCCATCTACTTTGTGACATACGATCACAGAGCCCGATGGTGTAGGCAGCATGGAATCACCGGCGATCTCGAATGCGCGGTAATTACCAGCGCCCAGCATGGGCAGGGTAAAGGTGTTCAGCTCTTCAATGAACTCGTCATCATTATAACCGGCCAGGTAGCCTGCCGCCGCTTTAACGGGCACAAACTCTATATGCTGGCGGCTATTGCCCAGCTTCTGCTGACGCCTTTTCTCCAGGAAATTATCCTTCTGTGAGCCCAGGTCGCGGCGCAACAGGTCGTCTATGGATACACGGAACATGTCGCTAACCAGCTCCAGTACTTCCGTACGGGGCTCAGCCCGTTCCTCTTCATAAGCTCCCAACAGGGAACGTTTGATTCCTAATTTATCTGCAAACTCCTGCTGGGTCCAACCCTTCTGCTTACGCAGGAACTTGAGATTTTGACACGCTATGGACATACCCAAATTATTTAGTACATTGCTAACAAATTTAGTAATTAATTTTTGTAATTACCAAATATATTTCCAGTTATTCTATACGCTTCACTTATTTTTGCCCCGGGAAAATCCGGAACTATAAAACCACACATATGCATAGCACTTTGGTTCTCATTCACTCCATTTTAAGATGGGCTATTTTACTGACTGGCATTTGGGCTTTCGTACGGGCGTTAAAAGGAGCTAATGGAAAAACACCTTATGCAGCTGCTGATAACAAGGCCAGCTTGTTTTTCTCTATCAGCCTGGACATCCAGTTTCTGATAGGACTGATATTAATGTTTGTAAGTCCGTGGGTAACCTTCAACATGAAAGAAGCCGCCGAACGTTTCTTTTCAGTAGAGCATCCCACTATGGCGCTGATTGCACTGGTACTGGTGCACATTGGCCGTTCTAAAGTGAAAAAATCGCCCACTGACGCATTGAAACATAAGCGTGCGCTTATTTTCTTCGGTCTGGCGCTGCTGATCATACTGGCAATGATTCCCTGGCCCTTCAGAACTGCGCTGGGCAGAGGCTGGATATAAAAACGCAGCTATTAGCAGCTAGCCCTTGGCGGTTAGCTGCTAATCAGCCTTTATCTTCATTAAATAAGCGAAAAGAATAGATGTAAGGCAGGGCCGCCAGTATGGCGCCGGCGAACATTAAAATGAATACCCCCGTGACCAAAGGCAGGAAAAAGCCAGCTAAAATGGTTACAATACCCGTCCACAACCAGAGATTACCCGCCATGGTATGTGTTTTCTTCCAGATCTCCCTGCTTTGCAGCGTCCACGGTGTTCTTACTCCTACAAAATAGTTAGGCTGCAGTTTCTTCAGGTATCCTCCCAGCAAAGCAATCAGCAGGCCTACCCCTACGAAGGCCCAGCGCTCCATGAAAAAAGGCTTTCCCTGGCTCACCATGAATATGATCAGCGAAGTAAAAATGGCCAGGTAAATATGGATCATAAAACGGATACGGTAATACTCCCTTTGGTGGCCTTCCGTGGCAGGAGCTGCCTCCGCAATATCTTCATCTGCCGCGGGCAGGTATCTGAAAAGAAAATATAACAGCAGGTTCGTCAGGAACAAAAAGATCATCAGCAACAGGATGTCTGATTTACCGCCTACGCGCTGCGGTACGCCATACACGTTGAAGTTAGTAGGGATCTCGGCAGGCAGCGCATTCCAGATAATGCCCAGGTAAGCCATTGGAATGAGCAGCAATAACAGCAATAACAGTTCTTTGGGAATGTCGGACTTTTGCATTGGGAAAATGATTTAGTGATGTTTATAAATCTCTATTCCCTTCTTTCAGTTTTCATTATCCTATACATACTACAGCGATCGGGCCAAATATGTTTAGTTAATATCCTGCTAATATCGTTAGCAATACTAATATTGTTAGTATATTTGGATAGAAAACAGGGCATTATCATGATCACTTTACAACAACGATCTATTGCGCATTTTGACCTGGACTGCTTCTTCGTGTCCGTAGAATGCCTGAAAGATAGCCGGCTAAAAGGCAAGCCGCTGCTCGTAGGCGGCCATGGAGACCGGGGCGTTGTTGCAGCCTGCAGCTATGAGGCCAGGCGTTATGGCATTCACTCTGCCATGCCCATGAAAATGGCGCTCAAACTATGCCCCCACGCCATTATACGCAGCGGCGATATGGAAATGTATAGTGAACTGTCCAGACAGGTCACGGAGGTTATTGCCGACGGCGCGCCCCTATACGAGAAATCCTCTATTGATGAATTTTACCTGGACCTTACCGGGATGGATAAATACTTCGGCTCACTGAAATGGACCACCGAACTGCGGCAGAAGATCATGCATGAAACCGGGTTGCCCATCTCCCTGGGGCTCGCGTCTAATAAAATGATCTCCAAAGTGGCTACCAATGAAGCCAAACCCAACGGGCAAATGGAAGTGCCCTTTGGCGGAGAGAAAACCTTCCTGGCCCCCATGCCGGTGGAAAAACTGCCCATGGTAGGAAAAGAAACGGCCGGGCAGCTGCGCCGCCGTGGCGTGGAAGATGTCAGGACCCTCAGCGAGATACCCGTCACCATGCTGGAAGCCTGGCTGGGAAAGAACGGGATCGCCCTCTGGAATAAGGCCAACGGTATCGATGAATCACCGGTAGTGCCCTATCATGAACAGAAATCCATCTCCACAGAAAGCACCTTTTCTGCCGATACCATCGACATGCGCTTTTTACATGCTGAGCTGGTACGCATGACAGAAAAGATCGCCTTCGAGCTGCGGCAGGAAGATAAGCTCACCGGCTGCGTAACCCTGAAGATCCGCTATTCCGACTTCGAGACCGTCACCAAACAGATGAGCATTCCCTACACCTGCTGCGATCATGTGCTGCTGGAAAAAGTAAAGGAACTGTTCCACAGGCTATACGACCGCCGCCTGCTGGTACGCCTGATAGGCGTGCGCTTCAGTCACCTGGTGCAGGGCAATTACCAGATCAGCCTCTTTGATGATACCCAGGAAATGATCGCTTTATACCAGGCTATTGACCAGATCAAGAACCGCTTTGGATGGCAATACCTGATGAAGGGCACTAACGTGGCAGCGCCCGGACAACCCGTTCGCCGCAGCCGCTATAACATGGTACCTCATCCAAAACGCTGAGCCATGTACCTTAACTGCAAAACATATTTCAGCCTGCGCTACGGCACCATCGGCACCAAAGACCTGGTAAAGACGGCCCGGCAGATGGGCATTACCAGCCTGGCCCTCACCAATATCAACATGACGGCAGATGTGTGGACTTTTGTGAAGGAGTGCCATGAGAACGATATCAAGCCCATCATCGGCCTGGAATGCCGCAATGGTCCTGTTTTCAAATATGTGCTGCTGGCCCGTAGCATGGAGGGCTGGTTCCACATCAACCGATTTCTTTCCAACCACCTGCAGGATGAGCTGCCTTTTCCCGACCGGGCGCCTTTCCTGCCGGATACATTTGTGATCTATGCCTGGGGCAGCATACCCCTCCCACAGCTGCAGGCGCATGAACTGATGGGCATCCGCCCCCGGGAAGTGAACAAACTATTCCGCGTAGATACCCTGGCCTATAAGGACAAACTGGTGATCCTGCATCCCATTACCTTCCAGGATGCGGAACATTACCAATTACATCGTGTGCTGCGCGCAGTAGATCAGAACATCCTCATCAGCCAGCTGCCACCCGAAACCACTGCCAGGCAGGATGAATGCTGGCAATCCCCTGCAGAGCTCCTGGAACATTACCTGCAATACCCGCACATTGTACAGCAAACCCTGCGTGTAATGGAAGCCTGCGAACTGCATGTTGATCTGAAAGCGCACCGTAATAAAAAATATTTCCTGGGTAGCGCGGATGCCGACCGTGAGCGGCTGAGAGCACTGGCCTATGAAGGCATGCTGTATCGCTATGGCCCTGATAATGAAGAAGCGAAATTCCGCATTGAGAAGGAGCTGAAGATCATTGAAGCACAAAACTTTAACTCCTACTTCCTGATCACCCATGATATTATCCACTACGCGCTGCATAAAGGATATTTCTATGTGGGGCGCGGCAGCGGCGCCAACTCCATTATCGCCTACTGCCTGCGCATTACCGATGTGGATCCCATTGCGCTGAACCTTTACTTTGAGCGATTTCTCAATCCTTACCGCAGCTCGCCCCCCGACTTTGATATTGACTTCTCCTGGCGTGACCGCGATGATGTGATCCGGCATGTGTTTGATACGCACAGTAAGGAACATACGGCCTTACTGGGCACGGTGGCCACTTTCCAGGACAATGCCATTATACGCGAGCTGGGCAAAGTATACGGCCTGCCTAAAAAAGAAATAGACCGCATACTGGAAAATCCCTTCGATCTTAAATTTGAGAAAGACAGTATACACGGGCAGATCCTGAACTTTAACCGCTTAATGACGCAGGACAACAAAGCTTTTCCCAACCACCTGAGCATACATGCAGGCGGGATCCTGATCAGCGAAGCGCCCATTCATCAGTATTGCGCCACCCATCTGCCGCCTAAAGGATTCTGTACCGCGCAGCTGGACATGCACCAGGCGGAAAGCATCGGCCTCCATAAGTTTGATATCCTGAGCCAGCGCGGCTTAGGGCACATACGCGACTCGCTGGATATCATCAAAGCGAACAAGGGCGTGGATATTGACATCCATTCCATCAAAGCATTTACAGAAGACCCGCAGATCAAAAAGCAGCTGAGAACCGTGAACACCATCGGCTGTTTTTATATAGAATCACCTGCCATGCGGCAACTGCTCAAGAAGCTGGAATGTGATGATTATCTCACCCTGGTAGCGGCCAGCTCCATCATCCGCCCTGGCGTAGCCCAATCAGGCATGATGCGGCAGTATGTGGAGCATTTCCGGAACCCGGATAAAGTGACCTACCTGCATCCTATCATCAAAGAAGTGCTGCATGAAACATTTGGTATCATGGTATACCAGGAAGACGTGATCAAGGTGATACACGAGTATGCTGATATGGACCTGGCGGATGCGGATATCCTGCGCCGCAGTATGGCCGGTAAATATCGCGGCCCCGGCGCATTCCTCCAGCTGCAGGAGCAGTTCTTTTCTAATTGCCGGCGGCTGGGACGCCCGGAAGAAGTAAGCAAGGAACTCTGGCGGCAGATCTCCAGCTTCACCAGCTTCTCCTTTTCCAAGGCCCACTCTGCCACCTATGCCGTGGAAAGCTACCAGAGCCTGTTCCTGAAAACCTATTTCCCCGCAGAATTTATGGTGGCGGTGATCAATAATTTCGGCGGCTTTTACAACCGCGAATTGTATTTCCGGGAACTGCAGAAAACCGGCGTCAGGGTCCATCCTCCCTGTATCAATAATAGCCAGTACCCTACCAGCATACAAGGAGAAGAAGTATATACGGGCTTCATTCATGTAGAAGGACTGGAAGAAGCCTGGATCAAACGCATGCTGGAAGAACGGCAGCAGTACGGCCCTTATGCCAGCCTGGAAGATTTTACGGAACGCATGCAGCCTCCCCGGGAGCAGCTGGACATCCTGATCCGGATAGGCGCCTTTAGCTTCAGCGGCCGCACCAAAAAAGAGCTCTTGTGGCAAAGGAGCCTGCTGCTGAAAAGCAAGGACCCCAATGCCGACCATGTGCTGCCCTTGTTCAGGGAACCTGCCCCGGATTGCCGGCTGCCACAGCTGGCCTATCATTCCCACGAAGACGCTTTTGAGGAAATAGCCCTGATGGGATTTCCGGTAGCCTCCCCTTTTAGTGTGCTGGAACACGATCAAAGTCAGTATCTTACAGTAAAGGAACTGGAACAGCAAGTGGGCCGGACCGTACGCAGCCTGGGTTACCTGGTATGCACCAAGTATGTCCGCACCTCGCAGGGGGCGCCCATGTGCTTTGGCACCTTCCTGGACCGGGACGGCGCTTTCCTGGATACGGTACATTTTCCTGAAAGCTTTCGCCAGTACCCCCTGCAAAAAGAGGGATTTTATATCCTGGAAGGAAAGGTTTCGGAAGAGTACGGCGTTATTACCCTGGAAATCAGCTATATGAGAAAGATCGGATATTTTGAGGATAAGAATTTGAATACCGGACAAAAAGCCGTATATTTGTGACAAATGTCGTAAGTATGATTAAACCGCAAAAAGACAGGGGGTACCTCGGGCAGGAGCAGGCCTTGCTGGTAGTACAAGACAGTGGTGGCGTCTCTTATGTAGGCGGCAGGGGGTACTTTGAATTTATTCAGCTTTCCAGAGATGGGATCATTAAGAAAGCGCTCATGAACCTGAGTCAGCAGCTTTCATTCTCTTTAGCAGAGATAGCGCGTATACTCCATATTTCAGAACGAACGCTTCAACGCTACGGAGACGATGAAAAGCTGTCTGCAGACACATCCGAGAGAGCCATTTTACTTTCACAGCTGTACCAACACGGCACGCTGGTATTTGGCGACCTCGAAAATTTCAAGGAATGGATGCGCACACCGTTGCCTGCATTTAACTATCAACCACCTATTTCTTTATTGGATACCACCTTTGGTTTCCAACTCATCCAAGATGAACTTGGCAAAATTGCCCACGGCATTTTTGCATAACCCACCCTATTTGAATGGAAGTTTACCGTATCAGCAAATGCATGTACATTACTGATCTGAATGGTGTTGGCGCCCGTTTATACGGCGGACGCTGGAACAGTAAGGGACATCCTGTTGTTTATACCGCCGGAAGCCGCGCCCTCTCTGCACTGGAAGTACTGGTGCACGTACCATTAAAGAACATCGTACAGGATTTTTGCATTGCTACTATCATGATCCCGGACTCCATCCCGGTGAAAACCCTGCAGCGCAAGGAACTGCCTTCGGGCTGGCAATCACTGGCCCCTTTCCCTGAGCTGCAAAAAGTTGGCGACGCCTGGCTGGAAGAAGGGAAATATCCTGTGCTAAAAATACCTTCTGTTGTAATTCCGGAGGAATTCAACTACCTGATCAATCCCCTGCACCCCGAGGCAGAAGGGATCACAGTACTCAGCCAGCATCCCTTTGTGTTTGATCAAAGGCTGAAGGAATCGAAGAAATAATAAAAAAGTTGTCAGTTGATAGTTGTCAGTTGTCAGTGATTGAAATGGAGATAAATCTATTTCCCGTTAATCACTGACAACTGACAACTATCAACTGACAACTCTATTAACACATTATAAGTTGAACAGTCCTTTGTTCAGCAGCTGCAAGGTTTTCTCCTTATACTGGCCGCCTACGAGGATGGATATATTATGCCTGCTGCCGCCGTAAGAGATCATGCGCAGCGGCACTTCATTGAGTGAATCAAACAATTTCTTCAGGATAGAAGGCGTAGCCGCTACTTCGTTCCCTACAATTGATACGATGGTTTGATGATGATCCAGCTCCACCGTACCAAAGGGATGCAGCTCCTTCAGGATCTGGTCGATGTTCTGCAGGTTATCTATTGTCAATGATACGGCCACTTCAGAAGTAGTGATCATATCGATCGGCGTGCGGTATTTTTCAAACACCTCGAAGATCTTCCGCAGGAAACCGTAGGCCAGCAGCATGCGGCTGGATTTGATCTTAATAGCGATGATGCCGTCTTTTGCGGCGATAGCCTTCACGCCGTCGCCATTGGGCAATTCGGTAATGATAGTGCCTTTCGCTTCCGGCTGCATGGTGTTCAGCAGCTTCACCGGTATGTTAAAATGCTGGGCAGGCCAGATAGATGCAGGGTGCAGGATCTTGGCGCCGAAGTAGGCCAGCTCCGCCGCTTCATCAAAAGACAGCTGGTCGATGGGGAAAGTTTTATCCACTACACGGGGATCGTTGTTATGCATGCCGTCGATGTCTGTCCAGATCTGGATCTCGCTGGCCTGGATAGCAGCGCCGATCAGGGACGCAGAGTAGTCGCTGCCGCCGCGTTTCAGGTTGTCTACCTCGCCTTTGGCATTGCGGCAGATATATCCCTGGGTGATGAAGATGTGCTGTCCTTTATTCTTATCGATCAAGTTGCCCAGTTTGATCTTGATCTTCGGGATCTCCGGCTCTTCAAATTCATCTATGCTCATGAAATCCAGCGCAGGCAGTAAGGCAGCCGTTACACCGGCTTCTTCGAGGTACACGGTGAACAGCTTGGTGCTCAGCAGCTCGCCCTGGGCCAGTATATCCTTGTTCAGCGCTTCGTTGAATGAGATCTTCAGGATGATGTTCAGGAATTCAAAATGTTCGTCTACGATAGCTTTAGCTTTGGCGCGGGGAGCCTCCTGCTTGACCAGCTCTTCACAAAAGGTACGGTAATGCTTCTCCAGCTTGTCTATCTGCTGTTTAGCCTGATCCTTTTTACCTTCTGCGAGTGATTGCCCGATCTCCACCAGTGCGTTGGTGGTTCCGGACAGTGCAGATAACACCACTATCTTTGGATCGTTGTCTGCCGTTATCAGCCTGGCTACGGCATGCATACGTTCCGGCTTTCCCACTGAGGTGCCGCCAAATTTTAAAACTTTCATATCAGTTGTTAGTTGTGAATCTTTTATATGGGTGACTAAAAGCTTAATTTAAACTTATTCGCTACTTCCTGCAGGTCTTTTACCACCGGCTCCAGCACGGGGATCCCCTGCTCTCTTCTCACCTTTTCCATCTCCCGTTCCGGGTCTCCTGGTATCAGCACCTGTTCGCCGTCTACCGGGCTGGCCTCCCTGAAGCGGCTGATCCATTTATCCATATGGGCCTTGAACTCATCCGCCGGTCTGAAAGCGTCCACCCGCATAGCGCCAAAGAAATGGCCCAGCCCCTGCCCTACGGGGTCAGGAGGCAGTGGTAAAAAGCTTACGAAGGGTGGCGCCCAGGGACCGTAATTGGCGCCTGAAAGAACGGCCGAAAATATGTCAACAATCGCTCCCAAACAATACCCTTTATGACTTCCATGCTCGCGGTCTCCTCCCAGCGGCAGTAAAGCGCCGCCATTTCTCAGCTCGTGAGGGTCTATACTGGAAGCCCCGTCTTTATCCTGGATCCAGCCGTAAGGGGCCTGCTGGTTCTTACGCTGCAATATTTCCAGCTTACCGTTGGCGGCCGTGGTAGTGGCAAAATCTGCCACAAAAGCGGGCTGCTGATTGGCCGGGATGGCCACCGCAATGGGATTGGTACCCAGCATCCGCTCTTTGGCGAAGGTAGGCGCTACCAGCGGACTGGCATTGGTCATGGCAATACCGATCATATCTCTTTCCAGGGCCATCATAGCATGATAGCCGGCTATGCCGAAATGGTTGGAATGCTTTACGCTCACCCATCCGCTGCCAACGGCTTCCGCCTTCTGCAGGGCCACTTCCATGGCAAAGGGCGCTACGATCAGCCCCAGACCGCCGTCGCCATCCACCACCGCCGTGCTGGGTGTTTCATGTACGATATGAATATCCGGCCTGGGATTGATGCGGCCAGCTTCCCACAAACGCACATAGCCGCTGAGACGGGCCACGCCGTGAGAGTCTACGCCCCGCAGATCTGCGGATACGAGCACTTCACTGGCTTTGTCTGCATGTTCGAGCGAACAACCCATCCGGACAAATACCTCTTGCGTAAATTCCCTTAAATGCTGATAGGAAAATTGATGACTCATGCTTTTGTATCAGTAATAATTATCAGGCCTGGGCAGTGGGACCACCAAAATTCATGGGCAGTGATACGGGTTCCTGGTCCTGGATAGGGCCATGTACGGACTCGTACTTCTTGATATTGTCTACCAGCGCTTTCATAAAACGTTTAGCGTGCTGGGGGGTTAATATGATACGTGACTTCACCCTTGCCTTCGGCAGACCGGGCATGACGTTCACGAAATCCACCACAAATTCGGCGTTGGAATGCGTAATAATCGCCAGGTTGGCATACGTTCCCTCTGCAATTTCCTCACTTAATTCGATGTTCAACTGGGTCTGCTCTTCGTGCTGATTATCCATGTTTGTCTGGTTTGAGGTACAAAAGTAAAAAAGAGACCTTGGATTCAAGGTCTCTTTTTTAGTGGGGTGAGCCATAAAAAAACCAGGTAGCCGTGTAAGGCTACCTGGTTAGCTGATATCTTAAGAAAGCTTCTTAGAATTTATCCCAGAACATCTTTGTAGTCACCACATCGCCACCAATGCTGGCTGCAGCTTTATCATAATTGTTCTTGTTCAGGTTCTGCTCACTCACAGGGTAAGTGTAACGCAGCGGAATAGCAGATTGCGCGCGTGAAGCAGGCTTCAGTTGCGGGTAATCCAGCCTTCTCCACTCTGTCCACGCTTCAAAACCACGGTTGTAGAGGGCCATCCATTTCTGTACGCCGATCTTGCCTTTCCAGCCGCCGGGACCTGCATTGGTATACGCTACTGCAGGTTGGGCCAGGTAAGCGGCTGCCTGATCGGCGGTACCACCCCATGATACGATAGAAGCGGTAACGGCATTGTTATAGTGCTGTGCAGCGGTTCCGCCAACAGCATATCCTCTTTCTATTGCTTCGGCGCGTAAGAATTCCACTTCTGTATAGTCTATCCATACAGCGGAGAAATCTTTTCTGCGCAGCAGTTCACCAGCGTTGGAAAATGAAGAATAGCTATTGCTGGCGCCGGGAGTACCGCCTTTAAAGCCACCGCCGGGAGCCTGGTTGAAATAGAAGGGCCTTCTCGGATCGCTCAGGCCGTTCATGGTATCAACGAGCGTTTTTGCGCCTACAAAATCCAGGCGGCCGCTCTGTACCAGGTCAACCCACAGCGGGTTAGTGTTCGGCGGAATAGTAGAATAAGCGTAGATAGCGTCATCTGCAGCAGATGTAAAAGCTTTTGCAGATCCCTCTTCTACGGCCTTCTTCGCTCTTGCATTATTCACATCGGCGATGATCATGCCCAATCTCATTTTCAGAGAGTTGGCGAACTTCTGCCAGGATGCAATGGTGCCGGGCGTTAAAGGACGGGCTTCATATAACCTTTCGCTGGCAGCGAAACCCTGGGCAGCAGGATCCAGATTGCCGATAGCAGCATCCAGCCTGTCAAGCAGGTTCAGGTAGATGGTTTCTGCCTTTTCATATTGGGGAGACAGGTTATCGATATCCAGTGCCTGGCCGTAAGGAATATCTCCGAAAGTATTTACCAGTACTGCGTAAGTATATATCGTTACGATCTCGATCTGGGCCAGCTGATTCTTCTTTGTAGCGGCATCCAGCGTCGCATTTGCTGTAACCAGCTTTTGCGCTTCTGAAAGATCTTTCAATACGTCGCGGTATGCCGTATGCCACCAGTTCTGCGGAATGTTGCGGGTGCTGAGATCATAGCGGCTTTCATCCGTATAAGTGGTTTGTGTCCACTGCTGGGTGATCAGGCGAAAGATATTGATGTTCACATCGGTGTTGGTCATCAGGTCTGTGATGCTTAATTCAGCATTGGCAAACAAGTTAGACGCCTCCACTGCGAGTGGCTTTTTCGGATTGTTGTTAAGGTTCGTCAGGTCCTTGGTGCAGGATGCAGCCAGTAAGACTGAGGAAAGAAATATAGATGATAACTTAAGCTTCTTCATGATTGATAGATTTTTTAGAATCTCACTTTACAATTAAATCCAAAAGTCCTGGCAGTAGGATAAGCGCCCGCCTGGTAACCTTGTACGTTACCGGAGCTCATACCTTCTTCAGGATCTGCATAGGGCAGATTTTTATGGATGATCCACAGGTTCCTTCCTATCAGGGAGAAGTCAACACCTTTGATCGGGTTGATCCTTGAAATAACGCTTCTTGGCAAAGAATAGGTCAGGGATACTTCTCTCAGTTTTACGAAGCTGGCGTCGTATACAAAGGCAGCGCCCGGGTTGTATACATAACCAAACAGGCCGTATTCAGAGGGGACACGGATATCATTTGGTTTGCCGTCTACTTTCGTGCCGGGCAGGATAACACCACCACCCTGCTCAAGGCTGTTCCTGATCGGTTTACCCAGGTCGTTGTTGCCTGCTGTTTCGGGCAGCACGCCGGTAGCCAGACCGTAGTACATATCCAGTGAGAATACGTCGCCGCCTTTGCGCATATCTATCAGGAAGCTCAGGCTCAGGTCTTTATACTTCAGGGTATTGGTGATACCGCCGATCCAGTCGGGGTTCACATTACCAATGATCTCGTTGGAAGTGGGAGAGATCAGATAGTGGCCGCTATCGGAGCCGCTGTTGCTGATCAGCTTATTACCATTCTGGTCAAACACATAGTTGGAGCCCCTGATGGTGCCATAAGGCTCATTCAGTGCAGCGTTGATGGTAATACTACCCTGCATGGTAGAAGGGTTCAACTGCAGGTTCTGGATACCTTCGGGCAGTGATTTTACTTTGTTCCTGTTTCTTGACCAGTTCAGGTTAACGGTCCAGGAGAAGTCAGGCGTTTTAACCGGAGTAGCAAAAACAGATACTTCCACACCTTTGTTCTGGATCTCACCAGCATTCACCACCTTATAGTCGTAACCGGTAGCCCTTGATACAGGCAGCGCTACGATCTGGTCCAGTGAGCGGGTGTTATAGTAAGTCAGGTCGAAGCCTACACGGTTGTTCAGGAAGGCAGCTTCCAGACCGGTTTCCCAGCTCTTGGTACGCTCCGGCTTCAGGTTGGGATTGTATTTGGTGTTGTTGATAGATGCCAGCGGGGTACCATCGATACCAGTAGGCACATCATAATAATCCACTGTATACAGTACAGGAGCAGGCGCGCCTACTTCTGCATAGTTGGCCCTTACTTTACCGTGAGATAACCAGGGCGCATTTGTTACCAGTTTGGAGAACAGGAAGCCCAGGGATACAGATGGATAGTAGTAAGTGTTATTGCCTAAAGGCAGAGTAGATGATCTGTCTCTTCTGCCGGTTACATCCAGGAAGAGGAAGTCTTTATAACCCAGGTTGGCGCTGGCGAAGATACCGTCCACTTCTTCAGTGGTAGCGATTTCTTCAGGCGCTTCCATCGGGTTAGCGGTGTTGAGCAGCGCATACAGGCGCGGGATCAGCAGGCCGCCATTGGTTTTGGCACGTATAGACTGAATGCTGGTCCTTCTTACGTTGCCGCCTATGAGGCCATTCAGGTTGAAGTTGTCGCTGAGCTTCTTGTGGAAGTTCACCATCAGGTCGTAGTTATACTCGCTGAAGGAGCGCTCAAACCTTTGATATTCGGAAGGATCGATACTTGTCATGGCGATCCTTTCTTCCTGCAGTTCATTGTAAGTATCCAGTGATACGCGGCCCATTACATCTACCCAATCAGCTATTTTATAGTTCAGCATTATGTTGCCGAAGTAGCGGGTCCTTTTGTCATTTTCATAGTTTTCGTAGCGGGTCCAGTACGGGTTATCCCAGTAAATAGGATTGGTAGCGCCGATACCGGATTGGTTCCAGGTAGCATTGGTCTTGTTCCTGAAATAAGCATCTTTCTGCTCTTTCACGTCTACGTTGGTTTCCCACCATTGCCTGAAGTTGGTCATCAGGTTTTTGGAGTCGTAACCGGTACCGTAACGGCCAAGACCGTTCAGCAGAGTAGCGTTGATAGAGCCGCTTGCTGTTAATTTGGACGTGATGTTATAGGAAGCGCCGAAATTGATCTGGTCTTTCTTGATCTCACTGTTCGGCATCAGGCCTTTATCAATGTTCTTGGTGTAACCCAGTTTGAAATAACCCTGGTCTCCACCACCATCTACCATTACACTGTTCACAGTGGAAACAGCTGTCTGGAAGAATTTGGAAGGATCATTGACTGCTGCGGTCCAGGGTCTGGCCTTACCGAAGTAAGGGTTGCCCGGATCGAAGGAGTACCAGCCATACACATTTAAGTTCGGATCGAAAGCGCCACCGTAGGAAGCATCTTCGGTGGTGGGCACCACGCGGTCAGGCGTGCCGTCGCCGTTTATATCTTCGTAGTTGAAGTAATCATCTTCGTTAGGACCGTAGTAAGCGCCATAACCGCCGCCGTATCCTTTCTGGTATTTAGCGAAAGTGCTTTTATCTACTTTACCGATGGTTACGCCGGAGTTCACCGTTACACCCAGGCCTCTTCTGCCTTTTTTGGTGGTGATCATGATCACACCATTGGCAGCGCGGGAACCATACAATGCTGTAGCCGCAGCGCCTTTCAGTACGTTGAGTGATTCTATGTCATCCGGGTTGATGTCGGCAGCAGCGTTACCGTAGTCGTAACCTAAGCGGCCGGAACGTTGATCGGCACTGTTGGTATTGGAGTTATCGATGGGCACTCCGTCTACTACGAACAATGCCTGGTTGTTACCTGAGAGGGATTTGTTACCACGCAGTACTACGTTGGTTGAACCGCCAATGCTGTTGTTGCGGCGGATCTCCAAACCGGATACTTTACCGGAGAGCGCGTTGGAAAGGTTGGATTCCCTCACTTTCACCACGTCTTCTCCTACCACAGTCTGTGCAGAATATGGCAATTCGTTTTTCTTTCTCTGAACCCCCAAAGCTGTTACTACAACTTCCTGCAGGCTTTCATTGCTGGTTTCCAGCACTACGTTAACACTGCCAGAAGCGCCTACGGTCACATCTTTATTTGTGAAGCCTACACTTCTAACGGTTAACACCGGGTTGTCGCCAGTAACATTTAATTTGAAATTTCCGTTTTGGTCGGTGGTAGTACCTGTAGTTGTCCCTTTAATTTGTACAGTGGCAAATGGTATAGGAGCTCCATCGCCTCCTGTTACCTTACCTGTAACCTGGCGCTGTTGTGCGAAGGCCAGGGTTACAATCACCATAAGCATGGTGAAAAAGAGTAACGTCTTCTTCATTTATTAACGATTTAGATTTTGGTTGACACGGGTCAATTCTTAGTTGACACGGGCCACAATTTAGAGAAAAATTCTGCTTCGATCCAAGAAAAAATTAACAAATCGTTAAGGATATTTTAATTTGTAATTCATATTTGTTGTAACATCAATCCGTTAACTAGGAAAGTTGGTGCTGTGTTAATTTTACACTTAACCTTTTTGCCCTGTCCGCTTCCTTGCTAAAGCAATAGTTGCAGCTGCAACTGAATAGTACTTTTCCGGGATCCGTCTATAGCATCCCAGCCGCTGCCAATACTATCCGTATTCCGATACGATATGCGGTTCCATCGCAGCCAGACAGACATACGCTTTCTGAGCTTCCATTTAAGGCTCATATTATACTGCCAGCCTTCACCGTTGAATTGTTGTACACTATACCCTGCTCCCATTCCGCTCTCCATCGCATATACCGTACTACCGCTGCCGCCTGTACCAAACCAGGTAATACGGGCGGATACATTGAAGGGATAATCAACAAAGCGGTATTGCAGCTCGTGATAACATAACCAGCCCTGTTGTTGCACTCCTGCTTTTGCATAACGGATGAGCTCCAACCTGCTGCGTAGCTTCCATTGCAAGCCTAATGGCATACCTACCTGCCAGCGCCATCCATGTTTAACTACAGGAATAAGTGGCGGTATATAACTGATCTCAGATGAACCGTTCTCTACACCGTTGGTATATTTATAACGAATAAAAACTTCTGTCTGCTTATCCGGTGTATAAGTAAGCGCCATCTGCAATTCCCTTCCTGCGGAAGGCGCATGCACCCTGTATCTCAACCAGGGAAAGGTGAACAGGTCTGCATATCCCTCCCACCTGATGCGCGGCGTTATGCGCAGCGACAAAGCCGTATACCATCCGCTTTCATTCTGCGGGCGTGCATTATTGCCAAAAGCATTGCCATACAAAGAACAGTAAGCACGGCTGTAATGCCGGTATAAAAAAGCCACATCCACACGAGGCGCCAGGCTGGCCAGTATGCCATTCACCGCAGCTATGTTACCATCTGCATCTACAGCCGTTTCTCCGAAACAATGAACTTGTTTCCAATTGCCGCTGTAGTCCACGCTAAGGTTGAAGAAATGATCTCCATCCAACGCAAACAATTGGTAAGGCTTATCTCCCTTTTTGAAAGAAGATGAAAAAAGATGCTGTATAACGTTTAAACCTATACGCCAGTTGCCGTTATCAAATACAATATTACCTCCTGCAGAGATCTGTTGCAGAACACCTTTCTTAGCTGCTTCCGCAGTAGTGCGGTGATAACCGCCTGTTACCATTGCGTTCACATACTCCAGTGAATCTTCGTTGCCTGTGCTGCCATCCAGCTGGCGCAAAGATGCAAAACCTGTTAGCTGCCAACATCCCTGCTGCAGTGTTATACCAGCCCCTCTGCAGAACAGGGATTCCTCTGCAGACACGTAGGGACGTAACACCTCTCCTTCGCGCTTGATCTGCATCACCATGGCGCTTTTACCGAAAGCTGGTGATTGCCAGTGGATGAGGCCTTGTCCCATATTCACCGTGAAATCTCCCACAACCAAGGCTTTGATCTTTTTATAATCCTGCAGAAAAAAATGAGCACTGTAAAAATCAAAGCCTTGTCGTTGCGCACCTTTAAAGAACTGTTCACCTGCATCTTTTTCCATGGTAATACCCCAGCTGGCATAACGCGGAAAGCTATATCGGTAGCGCAGCAGCAGCTGATCCGGTGTGCCTGCATAATGAGGCGATGAAGTATCTGTGCGTTGATAGCCACGTGCAAGTTCCAGCTGACGTTGGTAACGTAACAACAGCACATGCTCACCGTTGTGCAAATAATCGTGCAATGTATACGATGGCTGGAATGCATTCCCAACGCTTACATAAGGCAGCAGGCGATATATCAAAGCCGTATCAAAACCGGGCACCGCCTGCAGTTCATAAATACTGGCCAATGGCCCTAACAAACTGCGATACGTGAGCAGGTTATTGATCTGCAGCGGTGTTAACAATCCCAGTGAGCGCAATGCCGCCGCATCCGCTGTATTCAGTGAAAGCTTTCTGCGGGAGTAGGTATTCAGCTGCTGCCAGTGCGTATCATCTGCTGCGGCATTGACGTTATGCTCCAGCTGTTCTTCTGCAGCTGCTGAAAGAAATGATGAATCCTGCGCGCAGAGCCGGCTTGCAGGCGGCCAGTAAGAGGCCGCCTGTTAATATTACAAGGTGATGTGTCATGGCAATGTTTCGCGTTGCTTTAATTGCCAGACAATAGCCGTAGCGGGCGTGATTCCCAGCTGCGGATGATAATTACCATAAAGATGGATGCGTAATCCTTCCCATGAAAAGCTGGCGCCTGCGCCGCTCAGCTGCGGATCCGCAGACAGCCCTAACTGCAATGATAGCTGAGGCATCACCCGGTATTCACTCATCAGGCGTGTAGTGAAAGCGCGGGCTGTTTCCCTGATCACTTCTACACTTAACAGGAAAGACGATGATACTTCATATCCTGCACCTGCGGTATATACTACGGGAATCTCTTCCCCGCCCGACTTATCCAGCTGCCGGGCCGGCGGGTTAAACACATGAAAGCCTGCATGCAGCTGCGGTGTGATGTGCAGGAGGCATCCCGCTTCAAAAGTAAGCGTAGCTGCGCTACCGTATTGCTGCATGGAAACAGCGAGGTAATCAGCCTGCAGACCGATGCTCACCTTATCGCCCAGTGAACGGCCATAGCCCAGGCCCAGCTTTTGCTGATAGAAGATGGAAGAACCGAAACGTGCAAAGTTCAGCCCGAACGCGCCTGGTGGAACAGGCACTGATAACGCCAACGCGTAAGTGCTGAGCGCCTTTAACATAAAACGGCGCTCCGTATAGGCGCCTGCCGTGAGTGCGGGTAACTGCGCCAGGGCAGCCTGGTTATGCATGGCCGTAAACACATGCTGAAATTGCGAGCTGTAAGCCCCACCTGATGGTAAAGGGCCTGTGGGCAACCAAACAGGCTGGGCATACAACATGGATGCAATAATGGCACAAACAAGGGTTGAAATGATCCTTATCATTATAATGGTTGGTTGGTAACAATATGTCTTTGAGGGAGAAAGCTTGCAACAGAGAGAGGGGGCGAAACTAAGTAAAAAGTAAAAAGGTAAAAATTAAAATCTTGGGGCTTACTTCAGTTTTTCTTTTTTACTTTTTATTTTTCTTTTAGAACAAGCCATACAGCTGGGAATCAATTTTAGAAATGATCTCACCCAGGTCTTCTTCGCTATCGGGGAATTTGTTCTTGTCGATATCTATTACCAGCAGGGGGCCTTCCTTGTATTTCTCTATCCAGTTATTGTAGTATTCGTTCAGTCTTTTCAGGTAGTCCAGCCGGATGTTCTCTTCATATTCCCTGCCGCGTTTCTGGATCTGCGCTACCAGGGTGGGCACAGAGGCATGGAGGTAGATGAGCAGGTCCGGAGGTTTTACCATAGACTTCAGGGTTTCAAAGAAATTGAAATAGTTGTCGAAGTCCCTTTTGGTCATCAGTCCCATTTCATACAGGTTAGGCGCAAAAATGTGCGCATCCTCGTAGATGGTGCGGTCCTGGATAACGGTATCTTTTCCGTTCTGGATCTCCAGCAGCTGTTTTAAACGGCCGTGGAGGAAGTATACCTGGAGGTTGAATGACCAGCGGGGCATATCTTCATAGAAATCGTTCAGGTAGGGATTGTGTTCCACATCTTCAAACTGGGGTACCCATTTGTAATGCTTGGCCAGTAATTCGGTCAGGGTGGTTTTACCCGCACCAATGTTACCCGCAATTGCGATGTGCTTAATCTTGTTCTGTTTTGCCATGCTTTTATTGTGGTAAGTAAAAGTCCTATGCTTCAGTAAGTGCTATACAAAAGGATAATTTACGCAATAAATTGCGTTTTCAAAACCTATTTCTTCACTTACGGCGGTGGTCACCCGTAATACGCGATCCCTATCAACTTTCTTGCTGCTTGCAAAGTTTGTGCCGCACTTGCACGCGCCTTTTCAGCGCCGGTTTTCATGATGCGGTTCAGGTAGGCCTGATCCTCCTGCAGCTCCTTTGCTTTTTCACGGATGGGGGCTATAAAATTAACCATATCTTCTGCCAGCTGCTTTTTCATATCCCCGTAACGGATAGACTGATTTTCATAGTCTTTCCTGAAGCTGTCAGTCACGTCCGGCGAAGATACCTGTTGCATTAACAGGAACAGGTTGGCAATGGTTTCAGGCATGGGGGCGCCCGGCTCGGCAGGGCCGCTGTCTGTTTTGGCCTTCATAACTTTTTTGCGGATCATTTCATCGGTATCGGCCAGGTACAGGGTAGCCATTTCATTTTCACTCTTGCTCATTTTTCCGGTACCGTCCAGGCTGGGGATCCTGATCAGGTTGTCGCCAAAGTTAAAGGCCACCGGTTCGGGGAAAAGCTCGCCGTAACGGGCATTAAAACGCTGGGCAAAGTTGCGCGCCATTTCCAGGTGCTGCTCCTGGTCTTTCCCTACCGGTACTTTTACAGCCCGGTGGATCAGGATATCAGCGCTCATGAGCACCGGGTAAGTCAGCAGCCCGGCATTCACGTTCTGAGGTTGCAGGCGCACCTTATCCTTGAAAGTAGGCACTTTTTCCAGCTCGCCCTTATAGGCCAGCATGTTGAGCAACAGGTACAGCTCGGCAATCTCAGGTACGTCGCTCTGCGCATACAGGGCCACTTTTTCGGGGTCCAGGCCGGAAGCAATGTTCTCTGCCAGTACGCGGAACACATTGCCCCGCAGGTCTTTAGGGTCCGGGTGGGTAGTCAGCGAATGCCAGTCTGCCACAAAAAAGTAGCAGTTAAAATCTTCCTGCATCCGGATGTAATTGCGGATAGCGCCAAAGTAATTGCCTAAATGTAAAAATCCTGTAGAGCGTATGCCGCTTACTACTATTTCTTTTCCTGTTGCCATAATGGGGTGCAAAGATAATAAATCCCCATTTATCCCTAATTTTGAGGAACTGTCATATTTAACAGTAATATTTTAATATCTTTTTATTTAATTTGATCATGGAAGTAAATGACGCATTGGTACAACAGCTGGCAGACCTTGCCAGGCTTGATTTCAGCGAAGCAGAAAAGGCTGGTATCCAGCAGGATCTGCAGCGGATGATCACTTTTGTGGAGAAGCTGAATGAGCTGGATACTACCCATGTTAAGCCCCTGCTGTTCCTGACAGAAAACTATAACGTATTCCGTGAGGATAAGGTCATTCCTTCTGTTACCCGGGAAGCAGCGTTGCAAAACGCCCCTTCTGCCAATGACCAGTATTTTAAAGTGCCGAAAGTTATCAAGAAATAATTCTGTACTATGCGCCCATCCTCAGTCATCCATTTGGAAAACATCCGCAAAAGCTACTTTATCGGCCGTAATGAACTACCGGTATTGAAAGGCATCTCCCTCGACATCTTCAAGAATGAGTATGTGGCCCTGATGGGACCTTCCGGTTCCGGTAAATCCACGCTCATGAATATGCTGGGTTGCCTGGATAGCCCTACCAGCGGAAAATATATCCTGAACGGGCACGATGTGAGCCAGATGGAAGACAACCAGTTAGCGCACGTACGAAATAAGGAAATTGGCTTTGTGTTTCAGCAGTTTAACCTGATGCCCCGCCTTACCGCCCTGGAAAATGTGGCCGTGCCGCTGATCTATGCAGGCATTTCCAAAAAGGACCGGGAGGAGAAAGCAGTGGAAATGCTGAAAAAGGTAGGGTTGGGAGACCGCTATAAACATAAGCCCAACGAGCTGTCGGGTGGACAGTGTCAGCGTGTGGCCATTGCCCGCGCCCTGGTGAACGATCCCTCTATGATCCTGGCCGATGAGCCTACCGGTAACCTGGATACCAAAACCTCCGTAGAGATCATGGAAATATTCGGGGCCATCCATGCTTCCGGTAATACCGTTGTACTGGTTACCCACGAAGAAGACATTGCAGACCATGCCCTGCGCATCGTTCGCTTACGGGACGGCCTCATTGAAACCGACCGTTTGAACGAAAGACACCTGGCGGCAGCGCAGCAGAAAATGTAAAACAGCAACAATGGCATTCAAGATCTACACCAAAACCGGCGATAAGGGTAAAACAGCCCTGATAGGCGGCACCAAAGTGCCTAAAAGCCATATACGTATAGAGGCCTACGGTACTGTGGATGAATTGAATTCTTATATAGGGCTGGTGAATGATCATATCTCCGACGAAACCGCCAATAGCCTGCTGAAAGAGATCCAGGACAGGCTTTTCACCATCGGCTCCTCTCTTGCCTGCGATCCTGAAAAAGAGACGAAAATAAGCATCCCTGACCTTCACCCGGAAGATGTAACACTCCTGGAAACCAGCATGGATAAAATGAACGGAGAATTGCCCGAAATGAAATCGTTTATCTTGCCGGGAGGACATGTGGCAGTATCTACCTGTCATATTGCCCGCTGTGTATGCAGGCGTGCAGAACGTTTATGCGTGGGTATGCAGGAAGAAGGCCTGGCAGTAGAGCCCCTGGTGCTACAATATATAAACCGGCTTAGCGATTACCTGTTTGTACTGGCCCGCTGGATAGGTCACCGGCTGGGAGTGCCGGAGATCACCTGGAAACCAAGAGTTTAAGACCCGCTGATAATTTTCCCATCCTTCATTACCAATTGCCTGTCGCTTAAAGGCGCCAGCTCCTCGTTATGCGTCACTATTATGAACGTCTGGTTCATCTGATCCCGTAACTCCAAAAACAACTGGTGCAGTTCCCTCGCATTCTTCGAATCCAGATTCCCCGTCGGCTCGTCCGCCATCACTATATCCGGGTTATTGATCAGGGCCCGCGCTACCGCTACCCGCTGCTGTTCTCCCCCTGATAACTGGTTCGGCTTATGCCCTGCACGGTCTTTTAATCCCAAAGTTTCCAGCAGTTCCTGGGCCCTTTTCTGCACTTTCGCATTGGGAGTGCCGGCTATATACCCGGGGATACAAACATTCTCAAATGCCGTAAACTCCGGTAATAAGTGGTGAAATTGGAATATAAACCCGATGTGACGGTTCCTGAAATCGGCCAGGGCATTACCTTTCAGTGCAGTAAGATTGGTGTCGCCCAGCCATACCTCCCCTGAAGACGGGGTATCCAGGGTTCCCAACAGGTGCAGCAGGGTACTTTTCCCCGCCCCGGAAGAACCTACGATGGTCACGATCTCCCCCTTGCTAACGGAAACATCTACCCCTTTCAAAACGGGTAAGTTGGAATAATTTTTGGTAAGATTGCGAGCAACTAACATACTCAAAGAAAAGTAATTAACCTTTAAAATAGTAATAGTTGTTTATTTCAAATTAAATAATACTTTTGCGAAAATTTAAAGAAAGTAAAAATTTTAATAACATGTACTGGACATTAGAATTAGCTTCATACCTGGAGGATGCTCCGTGGCCAGCTACGAAAGACGAGCTGATAGATTATGCCATCCGTTCCGGTGCACCAATAGAAGTGATTGAAAATTTACAGGAATTGGAAGATGAGGGTGAAATTTACGAAGGAATAGAGGACATCTGGTCCGACTACCCATCCCAGGATGACTTCTTCTTTAATGAGGATGAATATTAGATAGAGAACCCATTCACCTTGTTGGCCCCTCAGTCGTCCTCCTATCCAACGAAAAAAATTAAGCCGCCCCGCTTGCTGAACGGGACGGCTATTTATTTATTAGTTTTCGGTTACCAGTTGACAGTTGACAGTGATCAACGAAGACTTTCCGCTATAAACACTGATAACTGACAACTAACAACTGACAACTTATTTCTCCATCTGCTCTACCACTGCAGCTGAAACCCCGGTGAAGGAAAAGCCGCCATCATGGAACAGGTTCTGCATTGTTACCATACGGGTAAGATCAGAGAACAGCGTAACAACATAATCAGCGCATTGGTCTGCAGTAGCATTACCCAGCGGGCTCATTTTCTCTGCATAAGAGATAAAGCCGTCAAAGCCTTTCACACCGCTGCCTGCAGTGGTCCGGGTGGGTGACTGAGAAACCGTATTGATACGCACTTTCTTCTTCACACCGTAGTGGTAGCCAAAGCTGCGGGAGATAGATTCCAGCAGGGCCTTTGCATCTGCCATTTCGCTATAGTCAGGGAATACACGCTGTGCTGCGATGTAGGTCAGCGCTATTACAGAGCCCCATTCAGCGATGGCGTCCATCTGGTAAGCGGTTTGCAGTACACGGTGTAATGATATGGCAGAGATATCGAAGGTCTTGTGGTTGAAATCGTAATCCAGGTCTGTATAAGGCCTGCCCTTGCGCACGTTCATGCCCATTGCTACGGAGTGGAACACGAAGTCTATTTGACCGCCAAAATGCTCCATGGATTTAGTGAACAGGTTCTTAATGTCATCCAGGTTAGTAACATCGGCTGGGATCACCGGCGCTTTGCAAGTCTCAGCCAGCTTCTTGATCTCCCCCATACGCAAAGCAATAGGTGCATTGGTAAGCACGATCTCGGCGCCCTCTTCCACACAACGTAAAGCTGTTTTCCAAGCAAGAGACTGCTCGTCCAGCGCTCCGAATATGATACCTTTTTTTCCTTTTAATAAGTTATGAGCCATTAGGTCAAAAATTAATTTCGGCAAAAATAGTATAAATAGTTATTAGTTGTTAGTTGTCTGTTGTCAGGGATTAGCGCGGATTTTCCGCTCCGTTCACTAACAACTGACAACTAACAACTGACGACTTACGACTAATTCATCACCATTTCCCTTGCATTCTCCAGGGCGGCAGCCGTGGGCTTCTCGCCACTCAGCATCTGGGCAATGGCGTTAATGCGTTCTTCCTGTGAGAGCAAACGTACGCCGGTGGTCACTTTCCCGCCTTTGCTTTCTTTATATACAAAGTAATGGGCGTTCGCTTTCCCGGCTATCTGTGGCTGGTGCGTGATACAGATGATCTGGTGAGCGCGGGCCAGGTCCTTGAGGATCACCCCCACCTGCCTGGCTGCTTCGCCAGAAATACCGGTATCAATTTCATCAAAGATGAGGGTTGGCAATGCTACAGACTGCGCTACCAGTGATTTGATGCACAGCATCAAACGGCTCAATTCCCCGCCAGACGCCACCTTTCGTATAGGCGCAAACTGGCCGCTCTTGTTGGCATCGAACAGGAACTCGATGTTATCCTGCCCGTATGCCTGCAGCTGGCCTGCTGCAATATCCACCTTCAAACGGGCATTGGGCATGCCTACCTGCGCCAACAGGGCGTTCACCTGCTTCTCAAAAGGCGCTGCCTGTTGCTTGCGAAGGGCGGTGATAGCGTCGGCCACTTTTTGCAGTGATTGCTGCAAGCTGCCCAATTCCTTTTCCAGCCGGGCGATCTGCTCATCGGTATTCAGCGCGCTTTCCACCCGCGTTGTAAGCTGGGCTTTTATTTCCAGCAAAGCTGCGGTGGACTGCACGGCGTGCTTCTTCATCAGGCGGTAGCCGGTGGTGAGCCTTTCATTCACCTGTTCTATACGGGCGGCGTCGTGCTGTACGCCGTCGTTAATGCGTTCTATTTCGTTTGCGATGTCCTGCAATTCCAGGTAAGAAGATTGCAGCCTTTCCGCCAGGCCAGGCAGCTCTGCCTGGAAGCCGGAGAGCCCCTGCAGGGAAGATTGCAGCTGTCTTAACTGCTGCAGGATAGGCTGTTCATCCTCCTTCAGCTGGAAAACGGCTTTGCTGAGGGTATTCTTGATCTCTTCGGCATGCGACAGGGTTTTCAGCTCTGCATCCAGCAACTCGATCTCATTGTCTGTAAAAGCCGCTTCCTCCAGCTCGTCCAGCAGGAATTTATTATAATCCAGCTCCTTATTGGCGCTGTCGCGCTGGTCCAGCAGCTGTTTCAGGCTGCGTTGCACCTGTGTATAGCGCTGCCATTGCTGCTGGTACTGCTGCAGCTGTTCCGGTTTATTTACCAGGGCGTCTACCACCCTGCGCTGAAAATCACTTTTCTCCAGTTCCAGCGTATCAAACTGCTGGTGGAGGTCTACCAGGTATCCGCTCAGGTCTGCCAGCTGGGAGAGATTCACGGGCGTATCATTCACAAATGCGCGTGATTTACCGGCGGCGCTTATCTCCCGGCGTATGATCAGGCTATCTTCTTCCAGGTCCAGTTCATGCTGTTGGAAAAACTCGGCCACCTGGGCCTTTTTGATCCTGAACATTCCTTCCACCACACACTTACCGGACTTATCGAATAACACTCCCGGATCGGCCCTTTCCCCCAATATCAAAGACAATGCCCCCATGAGGATGGATTTACCGGCGCCTGTTTCACCTGTAATGATGTTCAGGCTGCCGGAGAAATCGATCTCCAGGTGGTCAATGATCGCATAATTCTTAACAGTCAGTTTTTGTAACATATAGGGAGTTTGCGTTACTGGTACGAATTAAAATTAAAAGCCCGAATTTTAAACAAGAAGTTATGCACAATCTGCTGCGCTGATTCCCGGAACATCACATGCACAAAATAAATCCGGGGGAACGAAATGTATTTGCGCACCCCCGGATCAGTATTCCGCCAGCTGGCGGACCAGCATATGATCATCCCCCGTTCACCCTTTGGATCCCCGCCTTGGCGCGTTGATCGAGGGAGTTCTTATAATCATGCCCCTGCATATCCAAACAGGTCTGAAAGCATTGCAGGGCCCTGGCTTTATCGTTGCGTTTCTCGTAAATATATCCCATCTGCAGGGCGGCCCTTGCTGCAAAATATTCCGGGCGATTGGCACCTGCCTTCACGGTGGCGTCGTACATCTGGATGGCCTTATCATCGATCCCCATCTCATCATAGATACGGCCCAGGCGATAGGCGTATTCCAGCCTTTCCTCGATCAGCGCAAAATCAGCTGCTTTCTTGTTCTGCAGCTGTTTCAGCGCTTCGTTAAACAGGCCGCCGTCACTCAGCAAGCGCGCTTTCAGCAGTACCGCATTGGGCCATTTGCCGCTTTTAGCTTCTTTCAGCGCCTGTTTATCTTCATCAATATCGGTGCTGCCGCGACTCAGGATCATGGCCCTGTACTTATTGGCGGCGTCCATATTGCCATGCAGGTAATAGTACCAGCTGAGGCGCTGTAAGGCTTGTTTCAGGTAAAATTTACCCCTGAAATTATTCACGAATTTTTCCAGGTACACATGCGCATCATCATCCATGCGCACCAGCTTTAACATGCCCAGGAGATAGTACTGGTAGACAATATCCTCGTAATGCGCGCTGTCATTCCTTTCGGTCAGTACTTTGATGCCCATCACCGCCTTCTGGTTATTGAGGGCCAGGTTAGCCACCATAATGGCGAACAGGTAGTTATTATGCGTATCCAGGTGATGGCTTTGAATAAACTGCCAGAGCTCATCCGGCTTGTTCTCCATGGTCAGCTTGAGATAGCAATAGTAATAACAGGCTTCGGGCCTGAAAAGCTGTGCCTGCGGCGCATTACTGTCGATGAAATTCTGCAGGTTCTGCATACCGTCCTTAATGCTGCCTTTCATGCCCAGCATATTGCTGACCCATTTATAGCCGTCAGGAATAGTACCGAACACCGTTTGCATAGTGGCCAGCAGCATATTGTTAGGCAGGAACTGCGGGAACTTGCGCTGGTTATCTTTCAGGGTCTGGTAAGCCTTGCGTATCTCCCAGCCTGCATCCCATCTTTCCCCGAATTTTATACGGATCAACGCCCACTGGAACTTAATAGCGGCCTGGGTATACAGGTAATAGGGCGAAGACTCCGGTCCTTCTTCCATCTTTGATAGCCGGCTGCCCCGCAATCCTTTTTTGGCGTTGTACACCGCAGGATCCTCGTTAAAATATAAAGGGAAAAAATCAGCGTAATTATCGAGAAAGTAAGGGATCAGGTTATCAGGATGCTCGCGTTTTTCCGCTTCCAGCAGGGCCTTGCCATCATCAATGCGCAGTTGCATGATGGCCTCATAGGCTTGTTGGCAGCGGGTATTAAAATCATATGCCTTTTGTCGGGCGGAAGCGGAGAAAAAGATACTCAACAAAGTGAGCGTTAAGAAAATACGCATGGCCAAAGGTAGGCAAATTCCGTTCCAAACGTTTTTGCCAGTTGACAGTTATTAGTTGTCAGTTATCAGTTGTCAGTTATCAGTTATTAGTTGTCAGTTATCAGTATAAAAAAAAGCAGCTGTTAGCCAAAATGCTTGACTAACAACTGCTGATTAATTTTTTGAGACTGTCAATAGCTCTCCGTTGCATTCACTGTCAACTGACAACTAACGACTGACAACTGGTTATATCGTTACCGTAGCATCCAGGTCATTGTCTACCACGATACGACCGCAGTGCTCACATACAATGATCTTCTTACGCTGACGGATCTCTGCCTGACGCTGAGGGGGGATCGCATTGAAACAACCGCCGCAGGAATCACGCACGATAGATACCACAGCCAGACCGTTACGGTAGTTCTTGCGGATCTTTTCATATGCAGCCAGTAAGCGGGGCTCTACCTTGGTACGGGCTTCTTCGCTCTGTTTGCGGATGCCTTTCTCTTCCTTGTCGGTTTCGCCGATGATCTTTTCCAGCTCACCTTTCTTGTGCTTCAGGTTAGCTTCTTTATCAACGATGGCTTTCTTAGCTGCTTCCAGTGCCCTGGTCTTGTCCTTTATTTCTTCGTTAGCGTCCTTGATATGCTTTTCCGCCAGCTTAACTTCCAGCGTCTGCATTTCAATTTCCTTGGTGATAGCTTCAAACTCGCGATTGTTCTTTACGTTGTCCTGCTGCTTCTCATACTTCTTTACCAGTGCCTCGGACTCTTTGATCGCTGCCTTTTTGTTGGCAATAAAGTCCTGGATGCCTCTCAGCTCGTCCTCTACGTGAGAAAGACGGGTGTTCAGCCCTTCCACCTCATCTTCCAGGTCTTTTACTTCTATTGGCAACTCTCCTTTCAGTACCTGGATCTCGTCCAGCTTGGAATCGATCTTCTGCAGCTTAAGTACAGACACCAATTTTTCTTCTACGGAGTATTCTTTTACAGTAGCCATATATTGTTTTATAAATAATTTACCGGATTTGTACGAATAGTAGATTTAAGAGGCGCGAAATTACGAAATTTCTCGGTCAAAATATTGTAAAATAAATCAACTGTGAACTGCTCGCTCTCAAAATGTCCCACATCAGCGATAATAAGCTGGTTTTCAGCATCAAAGAACTCATGATACTTGAAATCCGCGGAGATATAGGCATCCGCCCCGGCAGCCATCGCTTTCTTCAGCAGGAAGCTTCCCGCCCCTCCGCAGAGGGCCACCCTTTTTACCGGCTTGCCCCTTAGCGGCGTATAGCGCACACAGCCGGTTTGAAACCGCTCTTTTACCAGCTGCAGGAAAGCCGATTCCTCCATTGGCTGGGCCAGGGTGCCGATAAGGCCTGAGCCTGCCTGCTGGTATGCGTTGTCCAGGCGCACAATATCATAAGCTACTTCTTCGTAAGGATGGCTTTCCAGCAGGGCCTGGATTACCCGTCCCTCCAGGTTCATAGGGAAGATCACCTCCAGCCTGGTTTCCGGCTCTGTATGCCGCTGGCCCTGTTGCCCAACATAGGGGGCCGTTCCCTCTCCTGCCTTAAAAGTGCCGTTGCCTTCCGCATTAAAGCTGCACTCGTTATAGTTGCCGATATGACCCGCCCCGGCGGCAAACAGGGCTGATCTTACCTTTTCCGCATCGGCATGGGGCACAAAGGTATAGAGCTTTTTCAGCAGGTCTTTTTTGGGTACCAGCACGCGGCATTGCTCCAGGCCTAAACGCTGCGCCATCATCCCGCATACCCCGTTCCGCACATTATCAAGATTGGTATGGGCGGCATACACCGCGATATCGTGCTTGATGGCTTTGATAGCCACCCGCTCCACGTAGTTGCTGCCGGTGATCTTTTTAAGCCCCCCGAATACAATGGGATGATGGGCTACCACCAGGTTGCAGTTACGTGCGATCGCCTCATCTATCACTTCTTCCGTAGCATCCAGGGTCAGCAATGCATTTGTCAGCTCCCAGCCCGGATGGCCGAACAGCAGCCCTGCATTGTCATAGCTTTCCTGGTACTGCAGGGGCGCAAATGATTCTATGGCGTTGATGATATCCTTTATCTTCATAGGCGAAAATTAATGGATTTTAAATTATTAATTTGCCGCCATGACGACAGTTACATCATCCAATGAACTTTATTCCCGCTATAAAGAGAAAATGCAGCAGATTGCTGACGTTCGCAATGCAATGGCGGTATTGGGCTGGGACCAGGAAACCTATCTGCCGGAGAAGGGAGCGGCCTTCCGCGGACAACAACTGACCACGCTTTCTACCATCGCGCATGAAATGTTCATCGCTCCTGAACTGGGCCAGATCCTGCAGGAGCTGCACCAGCGTACAGACCTTAGCGCTGTACAACAGAAGAATGTAGCCCTCTCGCTCGAAGACTATGAGAAGAACAAAAAATACCCTTCCAGCTTTGTAGCAGACCTGTCTCAAACCACCAATGCTGCTTACCATGCCTGGATCAGGGCGCGCAAAGCCAACAGCTATGCGGAGTTTGAACCACTGCTGTCAAAAATGGTGCTGTTAAAACAACAGGAAACGCATATACTGGGTTACGAGGGCCATCCCTACAATGCCCTGGTCAATGAATACGAGAAAGGCGCCACCACCACCATGCTGGATACCATCTTTGACGATGTGAAGAAAGCCCTTACCCCGCTGCTGCGCCGGATAGAACAGCGCCCGCAGGTAGAGAAAGATTTCCTGCACAAGCATTATGACCGCAACCAGCAATGGCAGCTGGGCATCGCCCTGCTGAAAGATATGGGATATGACATGGGAGCCGGCCGCCAGGATATTTCCGAACATCCCTTCACCACCAGCTTCAACCCGCAGGATGTAAGGGTTACCACCCGCATCGACGAAAATGATTTCGGCAATATGACCTGGAGCTGCATCCACGAAGGCGGTCATGCGCTGTATGAACAGGGATTGCCCCTGGATGAATACGGATTGCCCTGTGGGGAGGCCGCCAGTTTAGGCATCCACGAATCACAGTCACGACTATGGGAGAACAACGTAGGCCGTAGCCTGGCCTTCTGGCAACATTATTACCCGCAGTTACAGCAAAGCTTTCCCGATAACCTGAAGGATGTACCGCTGGCTGCTTTCTATAAAGGCATCAACCAGGTACAGCCCTCCCTGATACGTACAGAAGCCGATGAGCTAACCTATCATTTCCATGTAATGATACGCTACGAAATCGAGAAAGGCTTGCTGGAAGGCACTTACACTACCAAAGACCTGGACCAGGTATGGAACCGCTATTACCAGGAGTATTTGCACGTTACGCCAAAGCGTGATACCGAAGGCATCCTGCAGGATATCCACTGGTCGCATGGCAGCTTTGGTTATTTCCCGACTTATTCTCTTGGCAGCTTTTATGCAGCCCAGCTTTTTGCGACTGCAAAGCAAAAGTTGCCCGGTCTTACTGAGCAGATAACAACTGGACAGTTTGCCCCGTTATTGCAATGGCTGCGGGAGAACGTACATGCCTACGGCCGTTATTATACTTCCAATGAATTGTGTGAAAAGGTGACCGGTAAAAAGCTGGATTTCCAGTATTTTCTGCAATATGCAGAGGAGAAGTTTGGGGAGATTTATAGCTGAGGGCTATAGTTGTCGATAAAACCCTACTTACATTGCACCTACCTTCCAGGATATAGTAACGATATAGTAACGATAACGTATCGATATAGTAACTCTTTAAGAGATACGTTATCGTTACTGTGTTTACATGAATACAAAGCGAAAAGCGGGTATGTCTATCGTAATTTTACGAATGAAATAGGGGGGTGGTGTTTCACCGGAGTTTCACCGGAGTTTCACCGGGGTTTCACCAGGCAAAACAGGCGTTTTATTGGGGTAATGGTGCTATTTCACCACTGCCTCTAATTCCTTCTCTTCCACAATCCCCTGCTTCCTCCATACCTCTTTGCCATCCTTATAAAACACAAAGGTGGGCAGCTTTTTCGCGCTGATCGCCGTCATCACCTCCTGGTCTTTTCCTCCATCTACTTTCACCAGCTTCACATCCTGGTGCTCCCGGATAAATTTTTGCAATACCGGCTCCATTGCCCTGCAGGGCGGGCACCACACAGCGCCTACATCCACCAGCACCTTGCCATGCTGTATCGATTCCTTGAAATCATCCACCGCCAGCTGCTTTTCCTCGCCAGCGCCTTCCAGGGGTTTCCCGGCTTCTTTCCATGCACGGATACCGCCATCCATTTCCACCACCTCTTTAAAACCATTTTCCCGCATCCACTTAGCCGCTGCCGAACTACGGCCGCCGCTCAAACAATAGATGTAAACAGGCTTCTGTTTATTCAGATACTGTACGCGGTCTGCAAACTCCTGCTTATTGGTATAATCCGCCTGCAGTGAACCGCTGATATGGCCGGAGTTGTATTCTTCCGCTGTTCTTACATCAAAGATCTGCACATTAGCACCGTGCATGCCTTTGTCAAAAGCTTCCACATTTACTGACTGGGCTATTGCATAGGATGTAAACAACAAAGCACCTGCCGTTGAGAGTAATACATTCAGATAATGTTTCATATTATTCTTTTTCCAATACAAAGATGATAAAAACTGATGAATATCACTTCATTGCTGTTTTTAGCTGACCACTCTCATCTAATATTAACACGCATTGCAATATAAAATGCTTACTTTTAGTTCGCGTTTTATACCTAGTACTTTATAGCCAAGCTGACCGGAGGGGGACGAAATCACAAAGTAGACAGGACTTATACCGACGACTATACCTATTGCCATAACCATGAAATGCCAAGTACACCTGCGTCGCCATTGGACATTCCAATGGGAAAACCTCATGCGACTATCCGCTTGTTTGGTATCCATTTTCTTATGCCATATTTTACCAGCTTCCGCTCAAACCCATCGCGTGGATTTTGACGCCGATAAATGGAACGGTTGCGAACCGCTGGCAGTACAATTCACCAACTTATCAGACCCCGGTTACAGCTCCGTTAACTGGAGCTTCAGCGTAGGAGCAGATGTTTCTGACCCTAACCCCGGGAGGATCTTCAATAACGCAGGCGTTTACAAGATCACCTTAACCGTTACCTATCCCGACGGCGCCATTGTTACCAGCGAAAAGAACGTCACCGTGTACCGGAAACCCGTACCCGCCTTCAGCACTTCCGTACCCGGCGGATGTACTCCACTGGCAGTGACCTTTACAGACCAGAGCACCCCGGGAGACGGCACCATTACCAGCGTTACCTGGGACTTCGGAGACGGTACCAACGGTACCGGCCCTACCGCATCCCATACCTATACCTTAAGCGGTAACCAAACCACCGCCGTGATCGTAGTTAACAGCTATGGCTGTACGAATGGTACCACTAAACAGATCTCCATCCAGGAACCGCCTGTTGCCAGGTTCTCTGCCGATGTACGCAGCAGCTGCACCGCTCCGCTGACCGTCAATTTCTCGAATACCAGCACCGCGCCCAATGGCGCCGCGATGACCTACCTCTGGGATTTTGGAGACGGCGCCACCAGTACCGACGCCACTCCCCAGCATACCTATACCAGGGAGGGCAGCTTTACCGTACGCCTCACTGCCACGGTAGCAGGCGGCTGTAGCCAGACACTGACCCAAGCAAACTATATCCAGATTGTGCGCATGGTACCCGACTTTGCAGCCATCGGCACCATTTGCGTAAACCAGGCAGTAACACTGGAGAACAGGACTACACCTGCGCCACAGTCTGCCCGCTGGGACTTTCCCGATGGCAGCACACAATACGGCGTTAACATCTCTCATATCTTTACTGCAGCTGGTGATTACCCGGTAACCATGACCGCTACCGGTACCGCCGGCTGCCAGGAAACCATCACCAAGACGATTCACGTAAATCCACTGCCCACAGCTGATTTTACGGGCACACCTACTATATCGTGCCGGGTACCGACCATTGTCAATTTCAATGCACAAACTACCGGCGCTACTTCCTGGACCTGGAACTTTGGCGATGGCAGCACAGGTACCGGTCAAACCCTTAGCCATAGCTACGCTGCAGGTACCTATACCGTTAGCCTGCAGGCAACCAATGCTTTTGGCTGTAGCGTGAACGTTACAAAGCGGGATTATATCCGCATCCAGGAACCAACTGTCACCTTTTCTGTTGACACCGCGCGCGGATGTATCCCCTTCACCTCCAACTTCGTCGCCAACGTTACCAGCATAGACCCGGTGGTAAGCTACAACTGGAACTTCGGTGACGGCACTACTTCCAACCTGGTAACGCCCAGCCATACCTGGACCACACAGGGAGATTTTACCGTCACCCTTGAAATTGTAACACAGAGCGGCTGTAGGGCAACGGCTATGGCAGTAATAGAAGCAGGAATAAAATCAATCGTTGATTTCGATGTGGATAAGACAAAAGGCTGTCAGCCGGACATCTTCCACTTTACCAATAAATCAGTTCCACCTGGCGATGAATGGCTCTGGCAATTCCCGCAGGACGGTTCTTCTGACGCCGCACAAAACCCGGCACACCAGTTCAACCAGATAGGCGTGCATGATGTGATACTGACGGTATTCAACAACGGCTGTCCGTCTACATTGATCAAAAGGATGCTGATTGAAATATATCCGCCCGTGGCGAGGTTCACCGTACTACCCAATTGCGTGAACAAATATGACCGCCAGTTCAATGACCAGTCTGACTTTGGCGCCAGCGTTTCCAGGAGCTGGTTGTGGGACTTCGGCGATGGCACCACCTCTACCCTGCAATCGCCTTTACATACGTATGCAGCGCCGGGCACTTATACCGTGAGACTGATAGTAGACAATGGCAGCTGTACTTCCACTACCACACAGCAGGTGATGATCATCGATGAAAAGGCAGTCATCGCCGCCACCGTGCCCACTGTTTGTGCTGGCAGATCTATCGGTTTCACCATTACCAATGCCGACACGATCAACAACAACCTGATCCGGTCCTACCGATGGGATTTCGGGGATGGGACCTCCCAAACCGTGCCCTCCGCCAGCTTCGACCCGAATACCGTTTACAATCATACCTATAACAGGCCCGGTAGCTTTAACGTGATACTGACCATGGAAGACCTGAACGGTTGCCAGGTGGTATCCAACACGGTAACGGTGATCATCAACGGCGTTACAGCCGACTTTACCTTCGCCGGTAATTGTAAGGAAACGCCTTTCACCTTCACCGATGCTTCCGTTCCTGCCTTCCCTACCACGGTCATTAACTCCTGGGTATGGAACTTCGGCGATGGCAGCGACCCCGATACACTTAGCACACAACCGGTGGGCTACCCGCATACTTTCCCGAACATGACCAGCTACCCGGTAAGGCTTACAGTAACAGACCAGTTTGGATGTTCCTCCAGCGTTAGCAAGACGGTAAACGTGAATGTGGTAAACGCATCGATCGTAGTGCCGCAGCAGGAAGCCTGTTTGCAGAAAGCTTTCGGCTTCTCCAACAACTCCATCGGCAATAACCTTACTTTTGACTGGAGCTTCGGGGATGGCGGCACCAGCACACAATCAGCGCCGCAACATACCTATACTACCCCTGGCGTATATACGATCAAGCTGACCGTAACAGATGCGAACGGTTGTATGGCCAGCCAGGAAGCCACTCACTTCATTACCGTACGCGATCCGCAGGCCATATTTACCGTACCGGACGACCTGGCGCCCTGTCCGCCTGTACTGGTGCCCTTTACCAACGCCTCTATAGATTATGACGAAATAGCCTGGCAATTCGGTGATGGCAGCACCTCCCCGCTCGAATCTCCCAGTCACGCTTACAGTCGCCCGGGCACTTACACAATAACGCTTACCGTTACCACCGCCGGCGGATGTTCCAGCGATACCACGAAAGATATCTTCATTGACGGCCCCGACGGCAGACAGTCCACCACGCCTACCGAAGGCTGTATGCCCCTGCACGTGACCATGACCGCCACAGGCACCAATGCTGTAAAATATATCTGGGATTTTGACGATGGGCACCTGGTAACCACTACCACGCCTACTACTGATTATACCTATCCCAAAGAAGGGATCTATTATCCCAGGGTGATCCTGGAAGATGCAAAAGGCTGCCAGGTGCCTGCCCTCGGCAATGACACCATCGTGGCCGATAAGGTAACTGCCCGCTTCACCATGGATAATGCCGCCGCCTGCGACAGTGGCTTCATTTACTTCATGGACAACAGCAGCAGCGTTACCCTGGATCAGCTGGGCCAGGCAATGACCTATCAATGGGATTTCGGTGTGCCGGGAAGAACAGACGATGTAGCCACCGGCCGTAATCCACGCTTCTTCTATACACAAACGGGCATTTATCCCGTGCATCTGCTTGTTACCAGCTCACTGGGTTGTACGGATACGATCACGTTACCCGCCATCGTATCTCCTCAGCCCGACCCAGCTATCTTACCTTTGACACCGCTCTGCGCTGGTGGCCAGGTACAGCTACAGGGACGTGAGAACAAACAGCTGGCAGGCACCAAATGGCAATGGAGGGTAGGTCAGGACGTGTACGACGTTACCACACCACCTGCGCTTACTTTTGATACGCCCGGTGATATTCCTGTGCTGCTGACGGTTACCAATGGTGATGGCTCCTGTCCCGATACGGCTGGCAGCACCATCCAGGTACGTCCCTATCCTCTACTGAACCCTACCCCCAGCGAGGCAGTGGTATGCGAGGGAAGTCCGCTGCAACTGCAAGCTAACGTTGATGCAGGCACGCAGGTAACCTGGACAGACTACAACATTTCAGACCCGCGCAGCACCACACCACAGGTCACTCCCGATCGCGATACTACCTATCATGTAATAGCGCAGAATGCTTTTGGCTGTACGCGCGAGGCAGATGTAGCCATTACCGTTAGCCGTCGTTTCGCGGTGAATACAGCAGATGTGGATATCTGTCACGGCAACAAAGTACAGCTGAACGCCGGGGGCGCCGTTACTTATAAATGGATGCCGGAAACAGGCCTGAGCCGCGCCGATATCAATAATCCTGTTGCCGGTCCGGAGACCACCACCACCTACCGCGTAATCGGCTTTGGCCATGATGCCTGCTTTACCGATACGGCCATCGCTATCGTGACCGTCCATCCGTCACCTGAGATCAACGTAGGGCCAGACCTGGTAGTGGCCACCGGATCAGAAGTACGCCTGCAACCGGTGCTTAGCAATGATGTGACCAGCATACAATGGAAACCCGCTGAAGGGCTCAGCTGTACGGATTGTGAGACACCGCTGGCGCTGCCCAGAAATTCCATCAATTATTTTGCGACCGTTACCAACCAGTACAACTGTACTGCTACAGACGGTCTGAATATCAGGCTGGTATGCGAATCCAGCTCCATCTTCCTGCCTAACACCTTCACTCCCAACGGAGATGGACAGAATGATATCTTCTACATCCGCGGACGGGGCGTTAAGAACATCAAGGTGTTCAGGGTCTTCAACCGCTGGGGACAGATGGTATTTGAACGCAGCAACGTGAGCACTGAAGACGCGACAGCAGGCTGGGATGGTAAATTTAAAGGCATTCCTGTCAACCCGGATGTGTTCATTTACTATGCAGAACTGGTGTGCGATACGAACGAGACCATCACTTTGAAGGGGAATGTAACTGTGTTAAGGTAGTTGTAAGTTGTTAGTTGTCAGTCGTCAGTGATCAGAGCGGACATTATACCCGCAGCATTCACTGACAACTGACCACTGACAACTGACAACTGACAACTGACCACTGACCACTGACCACTGGCGACTATCTATTATTTTTTTCGTTAATTTGTGGTATAATTATAAGGCCATAACTATACCTATGAAAAGCCGAGTGCCTCTAAACCTACCGGCAATATTGCCGATATTGCTTTTATCCGTACTGTTCAGCGCTCCTGTTCGCGGCCAGCAGGCCAGTTTCACGTATACCGCTACTCCCTCCAGTCTCTGTACACCCGCTACGCTTACGTTTCAGAACACCAGTAACGGTTTCCCAATTGCCTACACCTGGGATCTGGGCAATGGCAGCGTGGCCTACACCGCCAACGCGGAGGCCAGCTATACCCAGCCGGGTACTTACCGCGTAACCTTAACGGTACAGTACCCCAACGGCAGCAGTCAGTACTGGAAGGAAATCACTATCAATCCTTCGCCTGCGGTAGATTTCACGGTGGACGTCACTACCAGCTGCAAGCCTTTTAACGCCACCTTTACAGACCTTACGACGGGTGCGGCGGTACGCAGCTGGAATTTTGGAGATGGCACCAGCCTGACCACCAATAACGGCTCTGTACAGCATATGTACACCCGGCCGGGTAACTATAGCGTAACGCTGAGTGTTACTAACGCATTTGGCTGTACGCAAAGCTTAACAAAATCATCGTTTGTCAATATAGCCGTGCCAGCCATCGTGCTGAGCGGCACTAATATTACCGGCTGCGCCCCGGTCAACGCTTCGCTGACGGCGGTCGTTACTACGCCCAATAACGACCCGGTGTCTCAATACGCCTGGAACTTTGGCGACGGTAACACACAAACTACCGCAGCATCCGGCGTAGCGCACCAGTATAACACGCCGGGCGCTTATAATGTAAGCGTTACCGTTACTACCCAGCAGGGATGTACGGCTTCTGTAACCGCCGGTCAGCTGGTACGCGCGGGTACACCGCCCACCAATGTGAGCTTTACCGCTACCCCTGGCACCGCCTGCGCGGGTACCCCGGTAAGGTTGTTGGCTACCGCCACCAATGCAGACAGCTATAGCTGGGACTTTGGAGATGGTACCAGCCAGGAAGGGCCCTCCAACGATATCAGCCACGCCTTTCAAAGTAACGGTAACATTACCGTTCAGATGAGGGCTGGTAAAAATGGCTGCTATACAGCCAGCACACCGGTAAACGTGCAGATAACCGGGCCTGCAGCGCATTTCACCTACACCCGCAGCTGCGGCAACCCTCAACAATTCACCTTTACCAATACATCTGCCACCACCACCGGCGTTAGCTATGAATGGGATTTCGGCGATGGCAGCCCCCTGGCCTATACACAGGATGCGGTGCATACCTATACACAAACCGGTAACTATACCGTGCGCCTGACCGTAAAGGAAACCAGCGGCGCGTGCCAGAGCAGCGACTTCGAGACGGTGTCTTACTTTAAGCCCGATTTCAGCACCGGTATCAGCGCGATCTGCCGTGGAAGCAATATCGGCTATGGCGTACTGAATGTGCCTTCACAATTGGTAGGCCACTACAGCTGGCGCTTTGGCGATAACACCCGGCAGGATGTTACTGCTACCGATGTAGATAAAGCCTATTACCAGAGCGGCACGTTTACGGATACACTGATTATCTTCTATAAGGATCCCGCTGTTTACTGTAACGATACTGTGGTAAAGCAAAATCACATTACTATCCTGGCGCCCCTGGCTAATTTTAACGTCAGCAATCCTTGTGCAGGACAACCGGTCAGCTTTACCGATGCCTCACAGCCCTGGCCCAACATACCGCTGACCAGCTGGCAGTGGACAATGGGCAACGGGGGAAGCGCTGCTGCCCAAACACCACCGCCCACTACCTATGCTACCGCAGGGGTTTACAACGTGAAACTGGTAGTAACAGACGCCCGTAACTGTAAAGATTCCGTAACAAGCGCCATTACGGTAAACCCCGTGCCGTCGCTGCTGCTGGCGAACCGTAACTACCGCATATGCGAAGGCAACAACGTTACACTGCTTACACAGTCTGACGGCAACCTGCTCTGGACGCCCAATATCAACCTGAGTTGTGTGACCTGCGCTTCGCCCGCTGCATCTCCGCTTGTGGATACCAAATACTTTGTAACAGCCACCAACGCAGTGGGTTGTTCCGTACGGGATTCCGTCACCGTGAAAGTGGTACCGCAGGTACAGCTGAGCGTGCAGCCGGATACTACGATCTGTACCGGAAGCCCGGTGCAGCTCTGGGCCAGGGGAGCAGCCACTTATAGCTGGAGCCCGGCTACTAATTTAAGTGCGACCAACATCGCCAACCCGGTGAGCACTACTCCACAAGACATCACCTATACGGTTACCGGTACCAATGATGCCAGCTGTCCGGGGCAAACGGCACAGGTGAACATCCGCGTGAAACCGCTTCCCTCAGTGGATGCAGGCCCGGACCAAACCGTGGCCACCGGCGCTGTGGTAACGCTCAATGCCACGGGCAGCGCAGACATAGAGAGCGTGCTGTGGTCGCCTACGGAGTTCCTGGATTGCGCCACTTGTCCCTATACCCGGGCCTCTGTGCGCAGGCCCATGAGCTATAGCATTACGGTAACAAATTCAGATGGCTGTAAAAAGAGTGATATAGTTAATATAAATTTGGTATGTGATAAAGAAGCGGTATATATACCTAACACTTTCAGTCCCAATGGAGATGGAACGAACGATGTATTTTACATTCGCGGAAAAGGCGTTAATTTCATTAAATCATTCCGCATTTTCAACCGCTGGGGACAAGAAGTATTCAAACGTGAAAATATAGCCATTGACGACATCAGCTCAGGATGGAACGGCACCTATAAAAACCAGCCGCAGGCGGCAGACGTGTATGTTTATTTCATTGAAGCCTATTGCGACACCAACGAACGTTTCGAACTGAGAGGTAATGTTACATTATTAAGATAATATTAAATCCATACCTTATGAAAAGACTGTTATGCAGCATGCTGCTAATAGTTTCGGCAGGCGTCTGTACCCAGCAGGCCCTGGCGCAAGATATACACCTATCCCAATTCTATGAGACACCGATTTTACGAAATCCGGCCCTGATAGGCATTTTTAATGGTGATGTACGTGTGCAGGCGGTATACCGCAACCAGTGGAATAGCGTCACTGTACCTTACCAGACAGGGGCGCTCAGCGGGGAGATGAAGTTCCCCGTAGGTATGAGCAACAACTTTGTAACAGCCGGCCTGCAAATGACCTACGACAGGGCAGGGACTTCCCGCCTCACTTCTGTACAGGTGCTGCCGGCTATCAACTTTCACAAATCGCTGAGCGCAGATAAAAGCAGCTTCCTGTCTCTCGGGGTGATGGGCGGCATGGTACAACGGCAGTTCAACCCTGCCAACCTTACCTTCAATAACCAGTATACCAACGGGCGCTTTGATCCTACTGCCCCCAGCGGGGAAGACAGGCTGGCCTTGCGGGGGTATACCTACCTGGATGCAGGTATAGGCCTCAGCTATAATGGCGTAATCGGGGAGGGAACAAACTATTTTCTGGGCGCTGCCGTATATCATTTTAACAAGCCAAAGGTTTCCTTCTATAAGGACGCCAGTGTGGAACTGGATATGAAGTTCACCATCAACGCCGGTATCACGGTACCGGTATCTGAAAGGGTAAAGGTGATCGGCCAGTATAACGAGCTGCACCAGGGCACCTATTCAGAGTTCATAGGCGGCGCACTGATAGGTTACGGCCTGCTGGACGAGGGCCTGGAATCTGACCGGGGAATCTATGGAGGGATGTTCCTCCGCTGGAACGATGCCATTGTGCCCACCATCAAACTGGATATGGGCAGCTGGGAAATGGGGGCCAGCTATGATGCCAACATTTCCAAATTGCGGACAGCCAGCCAGACCTTTGGCGGTTTTGAGATATCCCTGGTTTTCAAGGATTTCCTGAACAGCCGGAACAGTACACTGGAAATGACGAACTGTCCGAGGTTTTAGTCGACAGTTGCCAGTTGTCAGTTGTTAGTTTAACTTTAACACCTGAAACATCATTTATCACTGACAACTCACAATTGTCAACTAACGACTGAACTTATGAGCGTAACAGTAGGCAACCAAGCACCGGCATTCTCATTATTTGATACTGAAAAAAATAAGGTATCATTAGACGATTTCAAGGGCAGGAACCTGGTGGTTTTGTTCTTTCCGATGGCCTTCACCAGTGTGTGCACCGCAGAGCTTTGCTCCGTAAGGGATAGCCTGAGCACTTATAACGGTTTGAACACAGCCGTGGTAGGTATCTCCGTAGACTCTCCCTTTACACTGGGTAAATTCAAGGAAGAGCAGGGGCTGAACTTTCCCTTGCTGTCTGACTTCAACAAGGAGGCCTCCCAGGCATACGGCGCTTTTTATGACACATTCGTGTTAGACCTGAAAGGGGTTTCCAAGCGCGCGGCTTTTGTAGTAGACAAGGAAGGAAAGGTGCGTTATGCCGAAGTACTGGAAAGCGCTAAAGACCTCCCTAATTTTAGTAGCATACAGCAAACTTTGGCTGGATTGCAATAAGGTTGCAGCAAGCGTTAAAATTTTCAAAAAACAGACGGCTGGCCGCAACTTTTGGCTCGCCGTTTGTTATTTTTACGTAAGAGTATTACTGGAAATAAATCGTGAAATATTTGAAAAAATCTTTATCTTTATATTGCTATGTGGAGAACCTCTACCCTACTATTTATCTTCTTACTGAGCTTTTGTAGCCTGACACTCAGGGCACAACAAAATGCAAAGACACTTCCCGCCACAGATAGCGAGGGGGGTGTAAAGATCGTTAAAGCCTATCCGAACCCAGCTAACAGCAGAATCTTTTTTGAAATTCAACTGCATAATAACGATAAGGTGTATGATCTTATTGTATACAACTTCCTTGGTAAAAAAGTAGACCAGTTAAGAAACATCAGTGGCAGAACGCCCGTTGATCTGAGCGCCTACTACAGTGGAGTATACATCTTCCAGCTGCGCGACCGTGACGGCAACCTGGTAGAATCGGGTAAGTTTAACGTAGTGAAATAATTGCAGTACTTTTTCAGTAAAGTATCCCTCTATACCGTGTAAGTATATACGCTTTTATCCAAGACCTTTACCTGTATCTCTTTTTTCCTTTATTTTTTACTCTCAGGAAACTTCTACTATCAGGAATTTCAGATACGTAGTGTTTTCGATATTCCATAATATCGGATGGTCCTGCGCCTGTGTCTGGAAAGTTACCTGGCGCAATTTCTTTTTGGCGTCTTTGGCGGCCATGTCAATAATCTCCAGGAAGAGGGAAGGCGGCACCAGGTTGGTGCAGGAAGCCGTTACCAGGAAACCGCCCGGTTTCAGCAGCTTCATTCCCCGCAGGTTGATCTCCTTATAGCCGGTAATAGCTTTCTGGATGTTCTCCCGGCTCTTGGTAAAGGCAGGCGGATCGAGGATCACCACATCAAACTGCCTGTTCTCTTTTGTCCACTGCTTCAGCGCGTCAAAGGCGTTCACTGCCTGGAACTGGCATATTTCGTCCAGCTTATTCAGCTGGGCATTGCGGCGGGCGGTGTTCACGGCATGCTCTGAAATATCGAGGCCCAATACGCTCTTGGCCCCGTAGTACCCTGCATGGCAGGAAAAAGTACCCGTATAGCAGAAGGCTTCCAGTACATCGGCTCCTTTTACGATATGCTGAATGGCCCGGCGGTTATCCTGCTGATCCAGGAAATAGCCGGTTTTCTGGCCATTCTCGATATCTACATGGAACTGCAGGCCGTTCTCCTTTAAAATGATATTGGTGTCAAAAGGCGCGCTTAAAAAGCCTTTCTGCTGAGGCAGCCCTTCCAGCTCACGAACGGGTACATCGTTACGCTCGTAAATGCCTTTAGGCTGGAAGATGCTGTTCAGCGCATCCACAATAGCGCCTTTCCAGCGGTCCATTCCCAATGCCAGGGTCTGGAGCACGAAGTAGTCGTTGAATTTATCAATGATAAGGGCAGGCATTTCATCTGCCTCCCCGAAGATCAGGCGGCAGTTTTCCACATAACCAAGCTTTTGACGGTACTCCCAGGCCTTCTGCAGGCGGCGGTGAAAGAAGGCATCGTTGATGGCCTCGTCCTTGTCCCTGGTAAGCAGGCGCACCAGTATCTGGGACTGGGGATTGATATAGCCCCTGCCCACAAAGAATCCCTGGTGAGTAAATACATCTACGATATCACCCGGGTTAACGGGCCCGTCCATCTCTCCTACCTCGTTGCCAAACACCCAGGGATGTCCCTGTAATACACGGTTCTGTATCTTCTTCTTTAAAAAAACTTTGGTCATATTTCTTATAAAAGCGGGGCAAAGGTAAATTAAATTAGCCTTTAGCTGTTAGCTTTTAGCAATTAGCACGCTAAAAGCTGGTGGCCAGGGGCTAAAAGCCTATGTCAAATTGTCCGCCTATATTACCTTGGCAAAATAATTGTCCGTTGTAAATTTGCAGATTCAAGCCAAATATTGAAACCACTATGACAGATAAAGAAAAAGATATACAGACAGAGCGTCAGGATGCAGCCAACGGCAATCATGCCCCCGAAGCGAACGCTGGTGAACAGGCAGGTGCTGAACAACAGCCTGCTGAGAATGAACTGGAAAAAAAGCAGCTGGAAGTGAACGAAATGCGGGACAAATACCTCCGTTTGGTAGCAGAATTCGATAATTTTAAAAAGCGTAATGCGAAAGAGCGGATAGAGCTCATGCAAACTGCCAACAAGGAAGTGATCCTGGCCCTGCTGGACGTGGTAGATGACATGGACCGTGCCACCAAACAGCTGGAAACGGCTACGGATATCAACGCCATTAAAGACGGCGTAATGCTGGTATTTAACAAGCTGAAATCCACCCTGCAATCCAAAGGTCTTAAACCTATGGAAAGTCTGCACAAAGAATTTGATGCCGACCTGCATGAAGCCATTACAGAAATTCCTGCCCCCTCAGATGAATTAAAAGGAAAAGTAATAGACGATTTACAGAAAGGATACTACCTGAATGACAAGCTGATCCGTCATGCAAGGGTGGTAGTGGGGAAATAAGATGACGATGTGACATACCTATACCATACCACAACAAAAACACGCCGGGTAGTGCCCGGCTTCAAGCGATAAAGCATGTCTACCAAGCGAGATTATTACGAAATACTGGGCGTTGCCAAATCTGCTTCCCAGGATGAAATAAAAAAGGCTTACCGTAAAGTGGCGATGCAGTTCCATCCTGACAGGAACCCGAATAACAAGGAAGCGGAAGAGAAATTTAAGGAGGCTGCAGAAGCCTACGAAGTGCTGAGTGACCCGGATAAGCGCGCTCAGTATGACCGTTTTGGCCATGCGGCAACGGGTGCTGGTCGCGGCGGTTATGGCGGCGGCAACATGAACATGGAGGACATCTTCTCCAACTTCGGCGACATCTTCGGCGAAGACATCTTCGGCAGCTTCTTTGGCGGTAACCGCGGTGGCGCGGCCGGCCGTCGCAGCCGGGGTACCAGGGGCTCCAACCTGCGGGTAAAGATCCGCCTCACCTATGAGGAGATCGCCAAAGGCGCCAACAAGAAGATCAAAGTAAAGAAACACGTGCCTTGTTCCCACTGTAACGGACTAGGCGCTAAAGATAAAAATGCCTTCCAGACGTGTAACACCTGCGGAGGCTCGGGCCAGGTAAGAAAGGTTACACAAACCTTCCTGGGCCAGATGCAAACCGTTACTACCTGTCCTACCTGCCAGGGCGAGGGGCAGATCATCACCAGCAAATGCGGCCATTGTAAAGGCGAAGGCCGCGTTTACGGCGAAGAAATGATCAGCGTAGACATCCCGGCGGGTGTAGGTGAAGGCATGCAGCTGAGCATGAGCGGCAAAGGCAATGCCGGTGAAAGAGGCGGCGCCCCCGGCGACCTGCTGATCCTGATAGAGGAGGAACCACATCCGGAGCTGCATCGCGATGGATTGAACGTAGCCTTTGACCTGCATATCTCCTTCCCCGACGCCGTATTCGGCACCCAGGTGGAAGTACCTACCATCGACGGAAAGGCTAAAATCAAGGTACCGCCCGGCACACAAAGCGGCAAGATCTTCCGCCTCAAAGGCAAAGGCTTCCCCTCTGTGAACTCTTACGAGAAAGGCGATCAGCTGATACACGTGAACGTGTGGACGCCGCAGAATGTCACCGCCGATGAGAAAGCCATGCTGGAAAAAATGCAACAGGCAGAGAACTTCCAGCCCAATCCCGAGAAATCTGAAAAAGGATTTTTCGAGAAAGTAAGGGATATATTCAGCTGATAATAAATATAGTCCATGGTCGATGGTCCATGGTCCATGGCGTTTACCAGAAAGACAAGTTACTGATCCTGAAGGCATATGCTATGGACCATGGACCATTGACTATGGACTCTTTCAATCTATGACGGCTCCCACCAAACTAACAATGTTCGAGAACAGGCTGGCTAAGGTCTTCCGCCACCTGCGCAAAACTGCGCGCCGACAGGAGATCACCTGTTACCGTGTGTACGATGATGATATCCCGGAATTCCCGTTCAGCATTGAGATCTACGAACAATGTGTGTACGTGGCCGAATACCAGCGCCGCCACGGTATGACGGAAGAGGAGCATGAAGAATGGCTGGAAAGCTGTATAGAAGTGATCTCCCGTATACTGGAGATGCCTTCAGAAAACATCTTCATTAAACAGCGTCAACGTAAACAGAACCGACAGGCGCAGTATGAGAAGCTTTCTTTTGAAAAACATGAGATGACCGTTCATGAGGCCGGGCTCAAATTTAAAGTGAACCTCAGCGACTACCTGGATACCGGCCTGTTCCTGGATCACCGCATCACCCGCAGCCTTGTGCGGGAGGAAGCAAAAGACAAACAGGTGCTGAACCTCTTCTGCTATACCGGCTCCTTTTCCGTATACGCTGCAGCCGGCGGTGCAAGCAGCGTTACTTCGGTAGACCTCTCAAAAACATACCTGGCCTGGGCTGAAGACAATATGCGCCTCAATGATTTTGATCTTCGTGCCCATCATTTTGTACACGCTGATGTACTGCAATACCTGGATACACTATCCCCCAACACTTTTGACCTCGTGGTAGTAGATCCGCCTACCTTTTCCAACAGTAAGCGCATGAAGGATTTCCTGGATATACAAAGGGATCATGTGAGCATGCTGAATAAAGTATTACAGGCTACCAAACCCGGTGGCGTTATTTATTTCAGCAATAACTATCGCCGTTTTGTGCTGGAGGAAGATCAGATAAAAGCCAGCAGCATCAAGGATATTACGGCGCAAACCTTGCCGTTTGATTTTCAGCAGAAGATGATCAGGAAGTGTTATAAGATTGTGAAGTGAGGGCAGGTAATTGTTAACAGCCGATTAAGATTTTCTATCCATCCAATTACTTAATATCGGGGCGCTTCCGAGATCTTACTCTGAAGTAAAGGATATTTTTTTCTTATCTAAAAAGCACAAAATTTTGACCATCTGCCGGTAGGTAAAGGCATTGGGCAGAGAGCTTACCCAGCTCGAATTTGCATGATGTTCACTACTTCACATTGTCCGTCTTCTTCAACTCCTTCACCAATTTCAAAAACTCCTTGCGGTAGCCGCCTTTATCAGGCCCTAGTGACTTCTTAGCTATAGACGTTACCATAGCTGCATTGCCCTGGCCCTTATAACCGGATTTACGCAGTAACATTCCCAATAAAGCTACAGAACTGGCAAAACGGAAATCATCTGAAGCATCTTGAAAAGCAGTGACCTTACCGGGGATCTCATAATCCATGGTAAGCGTAACACTATCAGCAGGCTGGCGGTACCAGAGCTTTACCTCGCCCAGTACGCTGTCTTCTGCAGCAGCAGTACTATCCCGGGGAATGATCTCATACAACGCTACAGAACAATGGCCAGCCCCGATAATGCCTCCTACCACTTTATCGCCGGTGGTATTATCTTCTTTCAACACTTTATTTTCATAACCGATCAAACGGTAAGCCTTCACTACAGCCGGATTGAACCATACCTGGGCTTTGGTATCCTGCACAATGGTAAAGAGCGTGCTGCCAAATTCACGGGCAAAGATCTTGTTGGCTTCCTCCAGGTTATCGATATAGGCAAAGTTGCCGTTGCCTTTGCTGGACAATGCTTCCAGCTTGGAATCTTTATAATCGCCCATGCCAAAACCAAGACAGGTGAGCAGTACACCGCTTTCCTTCTTTTGCATGATCAGTTCCTCCATTTCATGATCGCTGGTCTGCCCTACGTTAAAGTCACCATCAGTAGCCAGGATCACGCGGTTATTGCCATTGGGGATGAAGTTCTCCACCGCGATCTGGTACGCCATCTTAATAGCCGCTTCTCCTGCAGTGGCGCCGCCTGCGCTCAGGTAATCAATCGCGTTCAGGATCTTTTCTTTCTGATCTCCTTTGGTAGCAGGCAACACAATGCCCGGCGTACCTGCATAAGCTACGATGGCTACGCGATCATTAGGGCGCAGGTTATTCACCAGCACACGGAAGGCCGCCTGCAGCAGCGGCAGTTTATTCTGCGTGCCCATAGAGCCTGATACATCTATCAGAAATACCAGGTTACTGGCGGGGAGGCTGTCTATATCCACCTGTTTGGCGCGTACAGCTATCTGCAGCAGGTTATGTTTAGGCTCCCAGGGACAAACCGCATAATGACTGTGAATGGCCAGTAGTTGGTTGCTATCAGGAGGAGGATAATCGTAATGAAAGTAATTCACCATTTCCTCGATGCGCACAGCATCCGCAGGTACATGTTCTTTGAGGCGTACAAAGCGGCGGATATTGCTATATGCGGCGCGGTCTACATCCAGGGCAAAATTGGAAGTAGCGCTCTTCATCGTCTCTACAAACTTGTTCTCGTAAATGGTGCCGTAAGTTTCATCGAAGAAGGTGTTGATGCCCATACCGGTGTTGCCGTAATTGGGATTGGAGCTATGGGCAAACCTGGCTTTGGCTTTTGCTTTGGCAATCGCGAGCTCGCTGGATGACTTTTCTTTGTCTTTCGGTACCAGCGCCACCAGCATACGGCTGAAACGCTCTATGGCTATGGTGCGGCTGCTATATCCCGGCAGTTCAAACAAAAGATGGGTGCCGCCGGAGGGTATGACTATACGAAAAAGGCCATAGGAGTTACTAACTACCTTAACCGTATCATTCACAACGCTCACGGTTACCCCGGGCAGAGGGTTATGGGTTATGCTGTCTTCTACCGCTCCCGTTACCCATGTTGTTTGTGCGCCCGCTGGTACAGTGGATAATATGCAGAAAAGCAAAGCTAGCAGCTCACGCATGACTAAAATTAATAATTAATAATGAATAATGAATAATTAATAGTGGCAGCACAGGTGTTCCGTCCTGTTAGTGGTAGTGCCCTTATTGTTAATTATTAATTATTCATTATTAATTATCTACTCGATGAGCTGATAGATCTCGGGAAGGTTACGTCCGAGACCATCATAATCAAGGCCATAACCCAGGAGGAATTTATTGGGCACAGAAAAACCCAGGTAGTCGATCTTGATAGGATGCAGCAGCGCTTCGGGCTTTGTAAGCAGCGCTGCGATCATCAGTTTTTTAGGTTGCTGGTGCTCCAGCTGCGGCAGGAACTGATGGAGTGTTTTGCCTGTATCTACGATATCCTCGAGGATCACTACGGTGCGGCCATACAGGTCTTCATCCAGGCCGATAGACGTGACCACGTTGCCGGTAGATTTAGTGCCTTTATAAGATACCAGCTTGATGAAAGAGATCTCTGCCTCAATGGTCAGGTATTTGAAAACATCGGCGGCAAACATGAATGAGCCGTTCAGGATGGCGATGAACAAAGGCTTTTCCCCTTCCAGGTCTTTATTGATCTGGGCGGCCATTTCCTGTATACGAAGCTGTAATTCTTCTGCGCCGATATAAGGCTGGAACTGTTTATCGTGCACTTTTATGATCGACATGCGGATATCTGTTTTAGCAATTGTTGTTTATTTTCCTACCAGCAGGCGTTGACCTATCTTGATGTCGGTGCCGGGCAGGTTATTCCATTGCTGCAGCTGCTCAATGGTGATATTATAGCGTTTGGCAATGCCATAGGCCGTTTCTTTCGGCTGTACATCATGATATTGCAGGATGCCCCGTGCAGGTGCCTGTTGCTGCGCAGCAGGCTTCACCGGTGCAGGGGCCGGAGCAGGCACTGGTCTGGCAGGACCCTGGGCGGTGCTGCTACCGGATGTATTTCCCTCTCCCAGCTTCTTCAAATCTTCTATCATTCCGGATGGTATGCCGCTGGTATTATTGGAGGCCGGTGCAGGGGCAGGCGCTGCCGGAGCAACAACCACTTCTTCCTCCGGTTCCTCTTTTACACCCTGTCCTTCTTTGCTGAGCGAGTAGTTCTCAGCTTCTTCATCCTCTTTGGCTTTAGATCCTTTTGCCAGGCGGGGCGTGTTACTGGCATAACCGTCAAGGGCCAGCTTCTCACCGGCTGCCGGCTCCTCTCCTTCATGCAGTTTATTACGCCTGCGCAGCCACTTTATCTGGATGCCTTCTGCCTGGGCTACCGCATGCATGGTTTCTCCCGCCGCCACTACATGAAAATCGTCTTTACCCTTTTTGCTTTTCTTTTGCAGGAAGATGAGCATATTGGAAGTCAGCGGCGCATCGCTGGAAAGATCGTTGTATTTCAACAACCTGCTGAGGCGGATGTGCTGCTCGCTGGCCACCTGGATCAGCGATGTGCCTGCGGGCAGGTAGAGTACCTTACGGCCGTTGATCTCAAACTGTCCCCTGGGATACTGCTTTACGGCAGGCTGCTTCACAGGTGGTTTGGCGGATGCTACCGGCTTGCTGCTGGCAGGACGATCCTGTACACCGGGACGAGGATTGTTATTTTCAACAGGCGTAGTTCTTGCCACTCCCATTCCTTCCTCCGTGTATTGCTCCAGGTTGTAGTCTTCAATTATTTTGATAAGCTGCTGCGGATAGGTTCTGCTGGTAGCATAACCGGCCTGTTTAAGGCCATAGGCCCAGGACTTATAATCTTCCGGGTCAAACTGGAACAGGAAAGCGTAGCGGGGATTGTTCTTCAGAAAGGCGGAATGATCGCGGTAAGAATCTGCAGCGCTGCCGTATTTACGGAAACATTCCTGCCGGGCGTCGTCATCATAGTTAACGGTCTCTCCTACCCAGTTGTTCTTACACTTGATCCCGAAATGGTTGTTGGAGTTGAGCACCAGCCAGCCGTTACCGCTTTGCGTTTCCAGGATCCCCTGGGCCAGCTTGATAGAGGCCGGGATGCCCGAACGGCGCATCTCGTCTACAGCAATATCCTTATACCTGGCAATATATTGCTGTGTGGTCATGGTTTGTGCTTTCAACAGAGGCATGCAGCCAATAAGAAAACTAACCACTAAACAAAATTTTCTTACTCGCATGATGAAAATTTAATGGGATAGTAAATAGTATGTTGTTGAGTTAGTTGTTTTTCCTGATCATCAACAATCCGTCGCGGATGGTAAGCAGCAGCTGCGTAGCCCTGTTGTCTGCTTTTACTTTTTCGCAGAACCTTACCATGGCTTTGGCGTTGGCACTTTGCTGCTGCTCTTCCTGCAGCACCTCGCCATGATAAAGCACGTTATCGGCCAGTATCATACCACCGGGACGCAGCTTATCCCACACCAAATCGTAGTATTGGTCATAGCCCTGTTTGTCGGCATCGATGAACACCAGGTCGAATGTTTCCTGTAGCTGGGGAATAATATCGGCCGCTTTGCCTATGCGGAGTTGGATCTTTTGTTCAAGGCCGGCTTCTTTAAAATAGCGTTTACACATCTCTTCGCGCTCCTCGTTGATGTCAAGTGTATATAAAAGTCCGTCGGCACTTAGTCCCTGGGCCAGGCATATGGCTGAATACCCGGTGTAAGTGCCTATTTCCAATATGCGGCGCGGTTGCAACATCTGGCTGACCATGGTGAGGTACAACCCCTGCTGGTGGCCGCTCAGCATGTGTGGCTGCTCCACCTTCAGGTATGTTTCACGGTTCAGGCGGTTCAGTACATTGCTTTCAGGGCTGCTGTACTTATCCGCATATGCTTCTACCGCTACAGGAATAACGTCCATATGCAAGGAAAAATTTCTGCAAACCTACGGAAAAATGCTAAAAAGCTGAATGCTCAAGGCCCAACGCCCTTATATCAGGCGCCCGGCATTGAGCATTCAGCAGCTGCTATACTTATTAGAAATTAGGTCTTAACTTGTTGGTAGTGTAGAATACACGGAAATATTCCACCACTTCATCTGCCGTATCGAATAGCTTCAGCAGACCAAGATCTTCCGGACTGATATTGCTCTCTTTCTCCATCATCACGGTGCGGATCCAGTCCAGCAGGCCGCTCCAGTACTCTTTACCCACCAGCACCATCGGCGTTTCCGTCATCTTTTTGGTTTGAATAAGGGTGGCCACTTCAAAAAATTCATCCATGGTGCCAAAGCCTCCGGGCATCATCACAAAGCCCTGCGCATATTTGGTGAACATTACCTTGCGCACAAAAAAGTAATCAAAGTGCAGGTTCTTGTCGTGGTCCACAAAAGAATTAGGATACTGTTCATGCGGAAGGGTAATGTTAACGCCTACAGACTTTCCTTTACCCAGCTGGGCACCTTTATTGGCCGCTTCCATTACACCGGGACCGCCGCCGGAGATAATGCCGAACCCGTCTTCTGCCAGGCGGCGGGCTATTTCCACGGTAAGGTCGTAATATTTATTACCCGGCCTGGTACGGGCAGACCCGAATACCGATATACAGGGCCCCATTTTGGCCAGGGCCTCGAAGCCTTCTACAAACTCTGCCATGATCTTGAAGATCTGCCAGCTGGAGTGGGCTTTAGTCTCCGTCCAATCTCTCTCCTTCAGGTTTTTTAAAGTGCCATTCATCTTTCAATATGTTTATCAGGACAGCAATTTAGCGAAATTTTCAGTTGTCAGTTGCCAGCCAACAGTTGTCAGTGATTGAAGTTTTGCGATTATCGTCAATTTACAACTGATAACTGTTAACTGACCACTAACAACCTGATAAAAAAAGAGCAGGTAACTTGATAGAAACCTGCTGTACATTTAACACGTTATGAACGTGCAGTCGCTTATGTTCAATAAGCGCTGCATTATCTTTATCCAAAGTCAGCTATAATTTTTTGCTATAGACGGAAGCCGTAAAACCGGTATATTATGCACATGCCTTCACGTACAGAAAACTCTTTTGGTGCTATTAGAAAAGAATTAAAACGGGTTAGAAAGTGATGAAACACTGATCTGCCTGATGCATAATAACGTGGTTTTATCAAAAATTAATAATAATGTTCCTTATATCCTAATTTTTTATTAAAAAGTTTTGTTTTCCGTTCTTCAATGCCCGTATGCTACCGTTCCATATAAAACTACCGCTGAGGCCTTCCGGTAAAGTGATCTCTGCCGATACGCCATCGCTTCCCATTCGTTTAAGCTTTACCGTTATATCCCCTTTCGGATGCGGCATGGTGCCAGATACTTCCTGCAGCGCGCCCATAGCAGGTTGGATCTTCACGGCTTCAAAGCCGGGACTGTCGGGCATGATACCACAGATGGTTGCCAGGAAATCATAATTTGGGCTGGCGCTCCACGCATGACAGTCAGAGCGTGTAGGCTCAGGATTTTCTGCAAAGGTGGTCAGTCCGATCTGCAGCATATCCCGCCACGGCTTCAGCTGCTCGTAATACAACGATGCCATGCCCGCCTTCTTCAATGCCTGGTTCAGATAAAAACGATAGTAGAAAGTGGCCTGGCTGAGTGTGCTGTCTTCGAGCACCCGTTGCAATACGGTCTTTTCTTTGTCGGCCGGTATGGCGCCTGCCAACACAGCAATAATGCCGGCATGCTGGCTGAACGTTTTACGTTCAGGCGTATTAGCCATTTCATTACGGCCCTGGTCAAAACAGCGTTCATAAACAGCCTGGTTAATGGTTGCTGCCAGCTGCTTATAATGCTGCGCTTCCTGTTGATGGCCGTAATGCGCAAACAATGCTGCAGCCTGTTGTAAGGTGTAGGTATACTGCAACGTAATCACTGACGAGTTACCATCTGTAGCTCCATCAGGCGTACCATTCGGGAAGGCATGGTTCCAGTCAACAAAGCCCCACCAGTCCATTGGCCCCAGCATATTTTTGCTGCTGTCGATATGTTTTTCGTACCAGTCCAGCACACCACGCATGGCGGTAAGATATTGCCGTATAAAAGCATCATCCTTACGGTGCATCCAGTAATCATACACCATCGATACCCAATACAGCGAAAAAGGCGGGATCACCTGCAGCCGGTTACTCGGATAGCGGCCCTGTGTAAGGCCTTCCGGTACACGGGAGCAGTAGAAGTCATGAATGGCCTTACGCATCAGGCGATCATCTCCCGTAACATACAATGATATGAGTGATTGTATACGGGTATCTCCTTCATATTGCAGCTGCTCGTAGTATGGACAGTCAAAATAGGTTTCACCGGCACATAGCCTTGCCGTACGCCATCCCACATCCCATATCGCTTTCAGGGAGGTATCATTGCTGGAGAAGCTGGCTTTCTGTACAAAAGGGTAACCGGTATACATGCCCTGCAGATCTTCGAGTATCAGAGGCTCATTGCCTGTAGTGATGTCCAGCTGCAGGTAGCGGTAAGTACGGAACCACAGTGGGCGGAACAGGCGTTTATTGCCGCCATCGGGCTCAAACACATCGAAATTCCCCCTGATCTCGCGGCCTTCTATTTCATTGCGGTTGCCCTTTCCATGTGCATTGAACAGGGCTTCTGCATACGTCATCTTAATGCTACTGCCCGCGCCTTTGCTGACAGTCAGTTCGGGATAAGCCACAGTGTTAAAGGTCTGATCCAGCAGGAGGCTTACTTTCTTATTGGCAGGTATTGTGAGCGGTTGACCACCGCCCAGGAAATTATCTGCGGCCGTAATACCTTCCGCCCTTCGTACTTTCAGCAGCCGCTGCGGCGTTTCTTCCATCAGCGGGATAGTACGCGGCGTGAGACACCACAGGTTATCAGAGCCCTGGCCCACCGGTACCGGGGTGCTGACAGAAACTGCTGCAGGCCAGGTGTTATCGTTATAGTCCGGCTGCTCCCATCCCCAGGGATAGTCCGCTGCCTTTACCTGGTCGCCAGGACCGATCACCATGTAGCTGTGCAGGCGTGGCCCGTTATCTATAGAGCAGGGCTGATAAGCTTTATCAATGTATACTTTCCAGGTTTTGTCTGTATTAACGGCCTTTTCGTCGCCGGTATCGCCCTGTATTACCAGGCCTGTCTGGTTGGATACCTGGGCCACCGGCGCGTATACGCCCATGTTCCAGACCAGCGCCGCCAGCACATTACGACCGGGACGCAGGTAAGGCGCCAGATCCACGGTTTCGAAATTCCAGTTATAAAGATCGCCACGGGCAGGACCGCTGCATACAGGTTTTCCATTCACCCAAAGGCGGTAGCGGTTGTCGGCAGAAATATGGATTATGTAATGTTCCGGCTGGTTCACCAGCTCCATGGTCTTACGGAAATGATAAACACCGTAATCACGCTGTGCAGCCTGCGGGGCAGCTATCCAGGAAGATTTCCAGGGACCTTTCAGTAATGACGGGTTCACCCGCGGCAAGTCCTGTGCAGACAGCCTGAGGGATAGTAAAAAGAACAAACAGAGTACCTGCAAGAGAGATCGCTGCATACGTGGAATTTGCTTAGAAAGATAAGCATTAATGCAGGATAATTGTCCTATAGTGTCCTATAGTTTAAGGTTTGAGGTCTGAGGTTTGAGGTTTGAAGTTCGTTGAATGTTAAAAGTCTGATGCATGCCCCAGGCGTGACACTTGTCACTAACATGGAACTTTTAACGAACCTGAGACCTCAAACCTCAAACCTCAAACTACAAACTACAAACTATTGGCGATTTCTTCCGCCAGTCCAAACGACAATGTCATCCCCGCTCCTCCAAGACCATTAATGATGATAACATCTTTTTCCGGTTGTAGCACGAGGTTCGTTTGGCCATTGGTCAGTTTGGGATAGATGCCATGCCAGCGCTCCTGTATGGTAACAGCAGGCGCCTGGAGAAAAGTATGCATGTATTGCAGGATCAGGTCATTAATGAATTCCTTGTCAAAAGGTGCAAAGTCAGGGCCGTACTCGTGGGAGTCGCCGATGGTCAGCTCTCCTGCTCCGTTCTGTGATACCAGTACGTGCACGCCCCATTGCAGGTATTGCGGCATTTCTTTTTCTATGCGTTGCCGCAGTGCCGGTAAACTGGTACAGGTGTTGAATGCGCTGTAGTGCAGCAGGGTAAGGCCTGCACAGAGGGCAGGTCCCAGCTGCCAGTTGCCTGGCTGTGGCACGGTACGCATCATCTGCAGTTTGCACTTGGTGATACCTGTGTTTGCAAACTCCTGTGGGTACAGGGTTTCAAAATCAGCGCCGCTGCAGAGAAATACTTTATCTACTTGCCAGGATTCTTCTTTGGTATTGATGAAGGGCATGGAGATGCCGTTAACAGCCGTATTGAAACGCAGTGTTACCTGCAGCTCATGCTCCAGCCAGGCGGCAATGCGTGCGCTGGCCTCGCGTGGGTTCACGGTCATTTCCGTAGGACTGTACATGGCGCCCAGCAAACCGGCAGTCTTTACGGCGCTGCTACGCACACCCACCTGTTGTGGTGTTAACAGCTCACAACTATAGCCATTGTCAGGCGCTGCCTGCACAAACTCTTCTAATACGGCCAGTTCATCTTTCTCATATACCAGGTGCAGTGAGCCCGTCTCGTTGCATTCCAGGCCAGTGACAGCTGCCAACTCTTTCCAGATACGGCGGCTGGCCATGGCGCGGGAGTAATGCTCCCCTGCCTGCTGGCCAATAGGCCATACCAGTCCGAAGTTGCGGATAGAAGCGCCCAGCGCGCGGCTGTTACGCTCAAAGATCACCACCTTCTTACCCTGTCTGGCAAATTGATAGGCAGTAGCCAATCCTGCTATACCAGCGCCGATAACGGCGATATCTGCGTGTTTCATTAATCCAGGTTTGAAGTTTGAGGTTTGAAGTTTGAGGTTTGAGGTTTGAGGTTCGTTAGACGTTGGAGATTGACGGCAAGTGTCAGGCCTGGAGCATGCATCAGACTTCTAACATTTAACGAACCTCAAACCTCAAACCTCAAACCTCAAACATTTAAATAATATCCAGGATCTCTTCCAGTGCATCCACCAGATGCGTATGCGGTCCTTCCTGTAGCGCTGCTTTTGAATAAGCGCCGGTAGTGATGCCGATCACAAAGGGACAGCCTGCATTGGTGCCTTCTTCCAGGTCAGACAAGGTATCACCTATCTTGGCTACCTGTTGAATACTGCGAACACCCAGCTGTTCCATAGCGCGATAGATCATATAAGGATAGGGGCGGCCCTGCGGAACTTCATCGCTGGTAATCACCGCATCTATCACTCCATTGTTTAGCCAGCCTACCCTTTTCAGGATAATATCAGTAATGGCCCGGTCAAAGCCAGTGTCTAATGCGATCTTAATTCCACGCTGTTTCAGTGTGCTCAATACCGCGCCTGCGCCGTTCTTTTCACGCACACCTTCATGATGCAGGTAATGATCGCTCATCTGCTGTACAAAGTGCTGGTGCAGGCTGTCAATAAAGGCCGGATCATTATACCGTGCAACCTGCTGTTGTTCCAGCAGGTAGCGGATGGCCCGGGGCTTTGCATAACCCATTACCTCATTTACCGCTGGCAGGGATACGGCTACTCCTGCATATTCCCGGATCACTTGCTGTAATACCAGGCCTACATTGGATTCATCATGCAGGGTAGTTCCTGCGATATCGAACACTGCTAATTGTATGTCCATGGTCAAACCAGTCTTTTAGATGGGCACAAAGGTAGGGAAGCCTGGCCAAACGGTTTAGTATTTATAAACTATTTAACATTAGGATAAAGTACATAAAAAAGGGATAAGGCCATTTATCGCCTTATCCCTTTCCATATGTTTTCAGTGAGGTTACAAGCCTACGTTAAAGCCCATCGTGATCTGCGGGCGGTTCTGATAGGGAGAACGTACATTCTGCAGTACATCATACAGCACCATGATATAAAAAGCGGAATAGCCCGAGCCTAAAGGCTGGGAATAGCCGCCGCCCAGCAGCAGGCTGGATACACCGTAGCTGGACTTGCTGGTTAGCTTGGGATCCACCGTATAATCTGTCAGCTTCTCGCTTACATGGTTGTATTCGGGTTGTGCATGCAGGAACAACATTTCCAGGGGATAAAAACGGCCCCATACCCCGCCGCCAAAAACAGTGTACTGGTAGCGGAACATAGTTTCGCCGCTGGCATACTTATCCTTTTCCGATGCATACTGCGCATTAATGTTAATACCTGCAGCAAACATATCAGAAAAACGATAGCCTATCAGGGGAGACACATTGATGTTAGTATAATCGCCGAATACAAGCCCGAGCGAGCCCCCTATCATCATCCTGGAAGGATCAAAGCCTTTCCGGGAAGCGGTATCCGTTTTATAATACTGTGCATGGGCCAACCGGATACCACCCAGTAATAACAGGCATAAAAGCAAACGTTTCATAGTTTTCTTGTGTTTATGTGGTATGTAACTATACTACCCGCAAAGATAGAATATTAACGCGGAACGCTTAATGCCTAACGCCGAATGCCTGATACCGGCGCGTTAAACATTAAGCGTTCTGCGTGCTGCATTTGTTAGAAGGAAGGACATAAAGTAGCCCTGCGGGCGCCACTGAAAGCACGGTTGGGATAAAGCCCTGTATACACAATACCGATCTCGTAAGCGCCACGGCGGCCGTTGGAATTAGCCAGCTGCGAAGTGGTGACATCATAGCTGAACATCATTCTTACCCTGGAGATCTCATAGCCTACCAGGAATACTGCGGCATCGCTGAAGCGCAGATAAGCGCCGCCAAATACCTGCTTGGTACCATCGCCTGAAAGATTGTAAGCTACGTTGCCGCCTGCTACGATCTCCCTTGATCCTGCCTGGCGGGCATAATAAGCGCCCGGGTTAACGATCACGTTATCGCTCACCTTAAAGATACCATTCAGGAAGCCGATATAGCGGCGGTCTATCTGGTTATTGCCTTCATAGAAACTTTCATGCGGCTTGTTCACGTGCTGTACAGAAAGGCCGCCATTGATATAAATGTTATCCGTAGGGAAGTAAGCATAGTTCATGCCCACCTGTATGTCAAAGTAATTTACTTTCGACTGCGTGATAGGTTCTGCCGTAGGCAGCTGCGAATCAAAGAACTTACCATTCCACTGATCGCCAAATGTCAGCTTGGCGATATCCACCCGCTTGCTGGCCGATCCCATGTTAAACCCGAGGGAAAGCAGGCTGCTTTGCCCCAGCAACTGGTGATACGCCACCGATCCGTACACCTTGGTAGAGGTAAGGTTGCCACTACCCGCCACATCGCGGAGCACAACGCCGCCAACACCTACCCAGCCATATTCCAGCCTGTCGCGAAACAGCTGGAAATCGGCAAAGGCCGACATCGTTTTATAAGGCACCGGAATGCTGGCCCACTGGTTACGGTAATTAATACCTACCCTGTAATTACCATCCGGAATAAAGCCTGTGTTAGCAGGGTTGGTGGTAAGGGGGGAATTAAAGAACTGCGAAAAATGCAGATCCTGCGCGGTAACCTGTACAGTTGTGAACAACAATACGATACCGGCTAAATAATATTTTACTTGCTGCTTCATGGCTCGTCATCTTAACAAAGTGATATTTCCCGTCTTATTGGCTGTCGTCCCGTCGCTGAACTCTACGCTTACTACGAATGCATATGCGTCCATGGGTTGTACTGTGCCTTTGAACCTGCCGTCCCAGCCTACAGTGGGATCGTTGGATTCAAATACAAGCTGTCCCCAGCGGTTGAAGATCTTAAAGTTGAATTTTGCAATACCGAAGCCGCGTACCATCAGCACATCGTTCATGCCGTCTCCGTTGGGCGAGAAAGCATTTGGCACATCGAACAAGGGTATTACAATAGCAGCTACCTGCTTGCAGATGGTGTCCGTACAACCGGCTGCGTTAGTAGCCAGCAGGCAAACATCATAGGTACCGGTCTTGTTGTACTGGTGCACCGGGTTTGTTTCCGAAGATACCTGTCCATCCCCGAATTCCCACAGGTAACTGACGGCGCCGATACTCTGGTTGACAAAGGTAGTAGCCGTATTTTCTACCGGCTTCACCGGCGTAAAGGTGAATTCAGCGGAAGGCGGCCCAAACACGGTGATCGTGATGGAAGTATCATCCGTTATGTTACAGGTGTTGTTATCCACCACCTGCAGGCTTACGGTGTAAGTGCCCGGGTTCGGGTATGTATGTATGGGATAAGCATCTGTAGAAGGCGCGCTGCCATCTCCGAAGTTCCAGGTAAAGCTTTCACCGCCCTTGGTAGTATTGTCAAAGCTGATAGTAGACGGCGCGCAGGAGCTATCCGGCGCTACAAAGCTGGCTACCACGTTAGCGGCCACACGCAATACCAGTGTATCTGTATGCGGTGCATTACAATAATTGGTATCTATCAATGTAAGCTGTACCCTGTAAATGCCATCCTGCGCATAACGGTGTGCATACGGGAAGTCGCCCATACCAACCGTATCCGGCGGCGTGCCGTCACCCAGGTCCAGCAGGAAGGAAGTTGGAGTAAAAGGTTTACCTGCAGGCGCTACAGAATTGTTGGAGAACAGGTAGCGCAGCTCTTCGCAGGGCGGCTGCCTGTCTGCAGTGATATCTACCGTAGCCTGGTCTGCACGGATGCGCACATCTGTGTAAGCAGTATCGCAACCGTTACAGCTGGCCGGATCGCATTTGATGAGGCGTATAGTATAATCACCGATCCGTGAATAAGTATGTGTAACGGTATCCTGTGTGCCGCTGACATCCGGGCTGCCGTCGCCAAAGTTCCAGGTCCAGGTCTGCGCGGGTACACCGGTAGTGTCTACAAAAGTAATGGTAGCAGGCACGCAGTAGTTCCTTTTCCTGTCCAGTGTTTTAATGCCTGCTTTCACCCCATCCAGGTTGAATGCAATCTTCAGCAGGCCCAGGTTACAGAAGGGTGGCGGTTGGGTGGCGTATGCACCCGGTGTAGTTGGATAACGCGGCTTTGCCTGCGTATTGGCAGAAACGTTACACCAGGCACAAATACCCTGGTAGATCACACCGTTCCGGTCAAAGCGGCTGGTACCGCCATCCACATGCTCATACAAACCATTGCCGCCAAAGAAGCTGGCAAACAGCACGTCGGTGGCATCACGCTGCAGCACAAAGAAGTAGAAGTCCTGGTCGTCTGTGGTCCGCTGCAAGGGATTCTTGGTGATCAAACCGCTGGTGCCTGAGTTAGGATAACGGAGTGATTTATTGATACCACCGCCCCAGCCGGACACATACACATTCTCACACCTGTCTACCAGGAAGGCCACTGGCGACAGGCTCGGATCTGCGGCCTGTTTACCAAAGGTGGTGGAATAAACAAAGTCTGAGAGATTTGGCTGCAGCTTCGCTATAAATTGTTTTGAATTATCGTTATAAAAAGTGGCGGTACCAGGCGGCTGACGGGTAGGCCAGCTGCCATCTGTAGTGCCCATCACATATACAAAGCCGCGTGTATCGGTCTGTATACCGTAGATCTGGTCTGCGGCTACATTGTTAGCGCCGAGGAAAGTGCTCTGCAGGATGCTCCTGCCATCGCTGGTGATATGCGTGATAAAGCCATCACAGATACCACCGCGATAACCGCCATAGATCACACCACCGGTAGTGCGGAAGTCTGAGCTGGCAGTGCCGCCCGCTACATACAGGCTGGCTCCGTTGAGCGACAGCACATATGCTGCATCTTCTTTTGAACCGCCTATGAAGCTGGACCATACCAGGGCGGTACAATTGGGATCGATGCGCATCACTACACCATCCTGTGAACCGCCGAAACTGCCCTGGAAAACATTGGCAGTAACCGGGAAGTCAGAAGAGCGGGTACAGCTGGCCACAAATACGTTACCCGCGCCATCCAGCACTACTTCGCTGCGGGCGTCGTCTCCATAGTTGCGTAATAATACCCAGCTACCGGCTTGCCGGTTCTCGCGCATATTCACCCCATCATCGCCGCTGCCGCCGATGATAATGGAGCCGATGCGGGCCGTGCCCGTAGCATTCAGCTTCACGATGGCAACGTCCCATCCCCCGCGGGGGCCTACAACAGTAGTGAACGGAAAATTGCTGGAAGTGGTCCTTCCGCTGATCACCAGGTTACCTCCTGCATCTGCAAAAAGGCTATGGGGCTGTTCATCGCCATTGCCGCCTATATAAGTGGCGTACACCAGGTTGCGGCCATTAGGCGCAAGCTTGCTGATGCCAATATCGAACTGTCCGCCTGCAAAAGCGTTTTGCACGGCACCTGTGGTAACAGGATAGCCCTGCGCCCATACGATGCCGCCGCCATAAAAATATCCCTGGTTGTCGTAAGTAGCGGTAAAGCCCCAGTTATCAGCACGGGAGCCTGATACACTGGAAAAGACATAAGTGGGATCTATGATGAGCGGGTATTGCGGATCATAATTGCCAGACAGCTTAAACCCTACTTTGCTGCCGTTTAAGCGGTAACTCACCTTAACGGGCACACGTTGATTGTTCACGTACTGGTATGCATAAGGCATCAGTTCTGTGGTGGTGCCAACGGAGGTAGTGATCTCCAGCTGTTCTTTTCTTATTTGAAGTTTGGTAGCGCCGTTATATTGCAGCTGTATCCTGGACGGATCGGCGCCCGGTTGAACGATCAGATCATACTTTAGCTGGGAAGCTTCTGAGTACACCTGCATATCGATACCCGCATACAGGTCTTTGTACATCACGCGCTGGTAAGACTTTACGTTAGATTTCCAGCGGGTAGAGTCGTTCCCGATGATATAGTTGCTATACCCCTCAACCGGTTTATCCGGTAGTACCTGGGGGTTGGCTGCAGCGTTCAGGAAAGTTACCTCATAAGCATGTCCTCTTACAACTGGTTTCTGCGGCTTGTCAAAACCGGGTACTTCTTTGCCATTGCTTACGGAGAGATCAGGGTTTGCTACGCCTGTAGCTTTTTTTGCGTCATAGTCCACTGTAGGAGTACGATTTGGCTCAGCATGGCCGTGCAGATATTCTGTCAGCCTTACATAGTCATCCTTATTTAACAGATAAAAGGTGAAGCCATTTTTTTTGAGAAAGATGGTTCCGCCGCCGAGATCCGTTTTATATAAGAAGTCTCCTTCCCACTGGCCTTTGTTCTCTACAAACTGCAAAGGCGTGAAATTACTGTTCTCCTGTGCCTGAGCCGGGGCTAAGATGAGCCAAAGAGCAACACTCAAAAAACCGGCAAGGAAAGTAAATTTCAACGGAATAGATTTTACGTTTTTTTCCTTAACTAATATACTACAATTAACGGGGAAAGGGGGTGAATTGTTACCAAATTCCCGGCATCATTTATATTCAACCAGTTAAGTTATACGAAAAAACGGACAAGCAGGTTGCGTTGTTCATAAACAAAAGATTAGGAGGTTTCCGGCCGGATGGCAGGACAATAATACAACGTTTTCGCCGTTGCAAAAATTGTTATCCTCCCCCTCCTTTATTTTTAGCGTAACAAAGTAATACTTCCCGTCTTATTGGCCTTGGTGCCGTCGCTGAATTCAACGTAAACGGAGTAAGCATACGCGTCCATTGACTGCAGGTTACCTTTAAAGCGGCCGTCCCAGCCTACGGAAGGGTCGTTTGACTCAAATACCAGCTGCCCCCAGCGGTTAAAGATCTTCAGGTTAAGCTTTGCGATGCCGAAGCCTCTTACCAGCAATACGTCGTTCATACCGTCTTTATTGGGAGAAAAGGCGCTGGGCACATCAAACAGCGGCACCACAACAGCGGCTACCTCCTGGCAGAGGGTGTCCGTACAGCCAAACTGGTTAGTGGCCACCAGGCACGCATTGTAAGTGCCCGTCTTGTTGTACTGATGAACCGGGTTGGTCTCGGAAGAAGTCTCGCCGTCCCCAAAATCCCAATGGTAACTGATCGCCCCAACAGATTCATTTACAAACCTCACCGGCGTGTTGGCCTCCGGCTTGGTAGGCGTGTAGGAGAAACCGGCCGTTGGCGCGCCGCTGATAACGATGGTGCGGGAGGTATCGTCCCGGATGTTGCAGGTGTTGTTATCTACCGCCTGCAGGGTAATGGTGTAGGTACCAGGGTTCTGGTAAACATGGGTGGGGTAAACATCGTTAGACAGCGGGCTGCCGTCTCCAAAGTTCCAGGTAAAGGTTTCCCCGCCTTTGGTGGTATTATTGAAGGCGATGGTGGCAGGCGCACAATCGTGGTCGGGCGCTTCAAAACTGGCTATTACGTTGGCGGCCACACGCAGGGTGATGGAATCTACCTGCGGGGCGTTACAATAATTCGTATCCACGAGGGTAAGTGTTGCCCGGTAGATCCCGTCTGCCGCATAGGCATGCGTCCAGGTGCCCAGGCCCACTGTTCTTGACGGCGTACCGTCACCAAAGTCCAGTATAAAAGATTGATTGGTAAACGGCTTACCTGCAGGCGCCTGGGAATTATTGGTAAACTGGTAGTTCAGGTCTTCGCAGGGCTGCAGGCGCGTAGCGGTCAGGTCTACCGTGGCCTGGTCATCCTGTACCCGCACGTCTGCATAGGCGGTATCGCAGCCGTTACAGCTGGTGGGATCGCATTTGATCAGGCGCACCCGGTAATTACCTACCCGCGTAAAAGTATGGGTAACAGTATCCAGGTTCCCACCCACATCGGCGGAGCCATCTCCAAAGTTCCAGGTACGGCTTTGTGCAACAATACCGGTGGTATCTACAAAGGTGATGGTAGCCGGTACACAGTATTTATCTCTCCGGTCAAGTGTTTTAATACCAGCTTTCACGCCGTCCAGGTTGAAGGCGATCTTCAGGGCGCCGTAGTTGCAACCGGGAGGCGTGGGCGCCGGAACGGTAAGGGGGTAACGCGGCTTGCTTCCCGGCCCTTCATAACACCAGGCACAGATACCCTGGTAAATCACCCCGTTACGGTCAAAACGGCTGGTGCCGCCATCTACATGCTCATATAGCTGGTTTCCGCCAAAGAAGCTGGCAAAGAGTACATCTGTAGCATCGCGTTGAAGCACAAAGAAGTAAAAGTCTGCGTTGTCCGTAGTACCCTGCAGCGGTTTCCTCGTGGGCAAACCGTTCGTGCCTGAATTGGGATACCTCAGGTCAATATTGATCCCGCCACCCCAGCCAGACACATACACATTCTCACATTTGTCTACCAGGAAAGCCACCGGTGATATACTGGGATTAGGGTCATTTTTACCAAAGGTGGTGGAATAGACAAAATTAGACAGGTTGGGTTGCAGCTTACATATGAACTGTTTGGAATTGTTGTTATAGAAGCTCCCTGTTCCGGCTGGCTGGCGAATAGGCCAGTTGCCATCCGTAGTGCCCATAATGTATACAAAGCCCCTGGCATCCATTTGTACGCCGTAGATCTGATCGGCCGACACATTATCGGCCCCCATATAAGTGCTTTGCAGCATGCTGGTCCCGTCTGCCGTAATATGGCTCAGAAAACCATCGCAGATACCACCGCGATAACCCGTATAGAGTGCCCCGGCCGTAGTACGGAAGTCGGAGCTGGCAGTAGCTCCCGCCACATATAATGTGTTGCCGCTGATGGCCAGCACGTAGGCCGCATCTTCTTTTGAGCCCCCAATAAAGCTGGCCCAAACGAGGCTACGGCAATCGGGGCTCAGCCGCATCACTACCCCATCCTGTGTGCCGCCGAAACTGCGCTGAAAGGCTCCTGCCGTCACCGGGAAAGTGGAAGAACGGGTACAGCTGGCTACATATACATTGTCTGCCGGATCTACCACCACTTCACTCCGGGCGTCATCACCGTAGTTGCGAAGCAATCCCAAAGGGCCTGAAAAACGGTCCTCCCGTATGTTCACCGCATCGTCCTGCGGCCCGGCAATGCACAGCGCACCAATGATGGCAGACCCTGTGGCGTTGAGCTTCACGATGGCAATGTCCCATCCACCGGGGGTACCTACCCTGTTTGTAAAGGGAAAATCCTGGGAATTATTGGTGCGGCCACTGATAACCAGGTTGCCCTGGGAATCTACGATCAGGCTATGAGGCTGCTCATTTCCCGCACTGCCTATATAAGTGCTGTAGATCTGCGTGCGGCCGTTAGGTGAGAACTTGGTGATAGCGATATCAAAATCTCCTCCCTGGAAAGAGTTTTGTACGGCGCCCGGCGTAACCGGGTAGTTTCCCGGGGAAAAGGAAATACTTCCCCCGTAAAAATTGCCCTGCGCATCGTAGGTGGCGGTAAAGCCCCAGTTATCAGCTCTTGCGCCCGAAACGGCAGAAAACACATAGGAAGGATCTATTACCAGCGGATACTGAGGATCATATGCACCAGACACTTTAAAGCCAACCTTGTTGCCTTTGAGACGATAGCTCACTTTTACGGACACACGCTCATTATTCACATACTGGTAAGCAAAAGGCATCTGCTCTATCACCGTGCCTACGGAGGTGGTCACCACCAGCTGCTCTTTCTGTATCTCCAGCTTATCTGCGCCGTCATACTGCAGCAGCACCTGCGATGGATCCCCACCGGGATGTACGATGAGGTCGTACTTCAGCTGTGAGGCTTCCGAATACACCTGCATATCGATGCCTTTGTACAGTGATTTGTACATTACTGACTGGTAAGACATTACATGGGATTGCCATTTGCCGGAATCGCTGCCCAGAAAATAATTGCTGTACCCTTCTGCTGGTTTATCCGGCACAATTTCAGGGTTAGGCGAAGCGCCCAGGAAAGAAACCATGTAGGCATGGGCTTTCAATGCGGGCCGCTGGCGGGGCTGATCATTACCCGGCGCCTGGGCCGAACCGGTATTGGCAGTAGCAATAGCGTTATTATTAGCGACTGTTTTTGCATCAGGATTAACGTAGGGAGGTTTGCCTTCCGCAGAATGGGAATGCCCGTGATAGTACTCTTCCAACTTTTCCATGCCCTGCGGATCAAGCAGGTAAAAGGTAAAACCATTCTTCCTGAGATAGATATAAGAATTCCCCACATCTGATTTATATAGAAAATCCCCTTTCCACTGGCCTTTGTTCTCTACAAACCGCAGGGGCGTAAAATTGGTAGTGGCTGAAGACGATTGTCCTTTCAGCTGACCGTATTGGAGCATGCCCAGCGAAATACCCAAAAGAACGGCAAGGGAAGTGATTTTCAAGGGATTCTTCTTTTTAAAGTTCAATGTATACACGCGCGTTCTGGCTTTAAATGGAATCTGTTAAACGTATGATGTGCCTTTGACGTTACACCCGGTTTACGAAACACGCAACGTAAAACGGAGCGGGTTAGTATAGGCGTTATATTAACGTATATCCTGTCAGGAAATTTTACTCCATTGGGATTTCCCCCGTTGCGAAGCTAAAAATTCCCGCAGGGGATGATTTTCGGGTAATGCAAGATCGGGATCTTCCTGCAGCAGCTTTTCTGCAGAGGTACGGGCGGCATCCAATATAGGGCGGTCTTCCAGGATATCCGCCAGCTTGAAGTCCAGCACACCGCTCTGCCGGGTGCCTTCCATATCGCCGGGGCCGCGCAGCTCCATGTCTTTTTCAGAGATGATAAAACCGTTGTTGGTCTGTACCATCACGTTAATCCTCTCCTTTGAATCTACTCCCAGTTTGTAACCGGTCATCAGTATGCAGTAAGACTGCTCCGCACCCCGCCCTACTCTGCCGCGCAGCTGGTGCAGCTGGGAAAGCCCGAAACGCTCGGTGCTTTCGATCACCATAACGGAAGCATTGGGTACGTTCACGCCTACTTCTATTACGGTGGTGGCCACCATGATCTGGGTCTCATTACGGGCAAAACGCTGCATATTGGTTTCCCGCATCTCTGCGGGCTGGCGCCCATGCACCATACTGATGTAAAACTGGGGTTCGGGGAAAAACGCCTTTACCTCTTCGTAGCCTTTCATCAGGTTCTCATAATCCATCTTTTCAGAATCCTCTATCAAAGGGTATACGATGTAGGCCTGTCTTCCTTTCCTGATCTCTTCCTTAATGAAATCCATCACCTGCGGGCGCTGGTACTCGGTGCGGTGAACGGTGGTAATGGGTTTGCGCCCGGGCGGCATCTCATCGATAATAGACACATCCAGGTCGCCGTAAATGGTCATGGCCAGCGTACGGGGAATAGGCGTGGCGGTCATCACAAGGATATGCGGGGGGATCGCATTCTTTTGCCAGAGGCGTGCCCGTTGGGCCACGCCAAAACGGTGCTGCTCATCTACAATGGCCATGCCGAGGTTACGGAACACCACTTCATCTTCCAGCAGGGCATGTGTACCGATCAATATATTGAGGCTGCCATCTGCAGCTGCTGCCAGGATCCCTTTGCGGGCCTTGCCTTTCACACTGCCGGTGAGCAGCGCCACGGTCAGGTTCATAGACTGCAGCAGTTCTGCGATGCCTTTAAAATGCTGCTGCGCCAGTATTTCTGTAGGCGCCATCAGGCATGCCTGGAAGCCGTTGTCTACCGCCAGCAGCATGGTGAGTAAGGCCACCATGGTTTTGCCGCTGCCTACATCGCCCTGCAGGAGGCGGTTCATCTGGCGGCCGTTCATGGTATCCTGCCTGATCTCTTTCAGTACGCGCTTCTGCGCACCGGTCAGGGCAAAAGGCAGGTGATTATTATAAAACTCGTTGAAATAATTACCTACAGATTCAAATACAAAGCCTTGCGATAACTTATGTCGCCTGATCTTGATCCGGCAGATCCTTACCTGGGAAATGAACAGCTCCTCGAATTTCAGGCGGCGCCTGGCCTGCTGCGACTCTTCTTCATTGAGCGGCAGGTGGATCTTGAAAAAGGCCATGGGCCGCGTCATGAGGCGGTATTGCTGTATAACAGGCTCCGGCAGGTTCTCGGGGATCTCCAGGGGAGACAATTGCTCCAGCAGGTTGAAAGTAAGCTTTCCGATAGCCTTGGCCGTTAGCCCTTTGGCTTTCAGCTTTTCAGTGGTGTAATACACCGGTTCCAGGAACTGTTTACCGGTGGCGATGTTTTCCGTCAGCAGGTCCATTTCAGGGTGGGCCATCTGCAGCACGCCGTTGAACACAGAGAGGCGGCCAAATACCAGGTAAGCCACCTGCTCGCGCAGGGCTTTCTGCATCCATTGCCAGCCCTGGAACCATACCAGGTCTATCTCTCCTGTTTCGTCACGCAGCGTGGCCACCAGCCTTTTGCCGCGCTTCTCGCCTATTATCTCCAGCGAAGTGATACGGCCGCGGATCTGCACATAGTCCATACCGCCGTGCAGCTGCGCGATCTTTTCTACCTTGGTGCGGTCCACATAACGGAAAGGGAAATAGTTGAGCAGGTCGCCGAAGGTGTGCAGGTTCAGCTCTTTGCGCAAAAGCTCTCCCCGCTGCGGGCCAACGCCCTTCAGGTATTCTATGGGATTGGATAATATTGCTACTTGTGTTGCGATGGGATGTGATTTTAGTCAATGGTCCATAGTCCATGGTCCATAGCATATCCTGCTATTCAAATATCCGGCTTAATTCAAATTAAATAGTCCATGACATCAAAGCCATGGACTATTTTTATTAACAACATTATTTTGCGGGATGGTCCATCGACCATGGACTATGGACCATGGACTCCCGATTAATCTGCTATTGCTTCCACTTTACCTTCTACAAACAGTTTCATCCACTCGGTGGTCACTGATTTCGGACGCTCAATAGAGAGACCCAGGGCTCTGTCCCAGCACAGGGAAGCCAGTACGCCCAGTGCGCGGGAAACACCGAACAGCACTGTGTAGAACTCATATTCTACCAGTCCGTAATGTACCAGCAGCGCACCGGAGTGTGCATCCACATTAGGCCAGGGGTTCTTTACCTTACCCAGCTCCTGTAAAATGGGAGGCACGGTTTCATATACCATCCATACGATGCGCACCAGCTCATCGTTCGGCAGGTGATTCCTGGCAAACTCCATCTGTGCGGTGAAACGCGGGTCGGTTTTGCGCAGTACCGCGTGGCCGTAACCAGGTACTACCTTACCGTCTGCCAGTGTTTTGCGTACATACTGCTCGATCTGGGATTTGGTAGGCATACCACCACCCAGTTCTTCGCGCATGCTCAGGATCCAGCGGATCACTTCCTGGTTGGCCAGACCGTGCAGGGGACCTGCCAGGCCGTTCATACCAGCGGCAAATGACAGGTAGGCATCGCTCAGGGCAGAACCTACCAGGTGAGTAGTATGGGCGCTTACGTTACCACCCTCGTGATCTGAGTGGATGGTCATGTAAAGACGCATCAGTTCTTTGAAGCCTTCATCTTCGTAGCCCAGCATGTGAGCGAAGTTGGCAGCCCAGTCAAGCATGCCGTTAGGCTGTATATGATCGCCGTTCTTATACTTGCGGCGGTAGATGTAAGCTGCGATACGGGGCAGGCGGGCAATGAGGTTCATGGTATCCTCATACATGTGGCTCCAATAATCCTTTTTGCTGATGCCTTCTGAATAAGCCTTTGCAAAAGCAGATTCTGTCTGCAGAGCCATGATACCCACCGTGAACATGGTCATCGGGTGAGCGGTCAGCGGCAGCGCCTCGATAGCATCAAAAACGTAGTTGGGTACGTGTGAACGGCGGGCCCACATGCTGGACAGGTATTGTACATCTGCTTCAGTGGGTAATTCGCCTATCAGCATCAGATAAAACAAACCTTCAGGTAAAGGCTCCCTGCCACCCTGTGCTTTCGGTAATTGCTCCTGCAGCTCGGGAATGGAAAAACCTCTGAAACGGATCCCTTCATTTGCATCTAACAATGATGTTTCTGTTACCAGGCCGGTTATACCACGCATACCCTGATACACCTGTGCAATGGTTACATCATCAATCTTTTTTGTGCCATGGTTCTTTAACAGGTCCTTGACTTCTGCGCTAAGCTCGTCGGCCTTTACCTTGAACTTTTCTTTTATATACCCCATTTTAATACGATAGTTTGGTAGTTAAAACGAAATCGATCAATTGTCAAAAGTAATGATTTGTTAACTAAGTTAGTATGTTTTTGGCAGTCGCTAGTCGTCAGTCATTAGTCGTTAGTAAATACAAACACTTGCGTTACAGGCATTTATAAAGCCCGTAGAGGGAGAAAATATGAATATTAAAGAAATGTGAATTTTTAACTAACGACTAATGACTGATTACTAACGACTTTTACTTTGGCGCTCTCATGTACAGCCAAACGGCCAGGCCTCCGAAGATAAAGTTCGGAATCCATACGGCCAGCATCGGGTCCAGGTTGGCTTTGGTAGAGAACACCGTAGAAAACTGCAGGAAGATAATATAGGACGCGCTGATCACGATGCCCAGGGCCAGGTGCAGGCCGCTCCCGCCCCTGATCTTGCGGGAAGCGATAATGGCGCCGATCAGGCTCAGGATCACGACGGCCGCCGCGGAGGAGGTACGGCGGTATTTTTCCACATAGTAGATATTCAGGCCTTCTGCCCCACGCAGTTCTTCCCGGGCAATAAATTTGTTCAGCTCAGGCGTGGTCATGGCTTCCTGGATATTACGCTCTTCCACCATTTCCTTGGGAGATAGCGGGATCTTCAGGATAGTATCCTGTTTGTTCCACCAGGTTTCCTTCAGGTTTTTGATCCGGCGCATGGAAACATAATCCAGTTTCCAGCTGTTAGACACAGAATCCCACAGGATGCGGTCGGCCCTTAACTTGAAGGTGATATTCAGCCCTTCTACCCTTTCCATCACGAAGCCGCTGCCGCTCTTGTAATTCGGGTCATAGGTGGCGAAGGTTACGTATGTAAAGCTGTCTACACGGATGGTTCGGTCATACTGGGTCTGCCCCGCGTCGCGCGATCTGATATAAGTATTTTCAAAAGTGGTGCGGATGCGGTTGGCATTTGGCACTACCCAGCGGTTGCCCAGCCAGAGGATGCCGCCGAAAAGGAAAGCGCCTATCACGTAAGGGCGCATAAAACGCCGGAAGCTCACGCCTGCGGTCAGGATGGCGATGATCTCCGTGCGGTACGCCATCTTGGAGGTAAAGAAGATAACGGATATAAAGATGAACAAAGGGAACAGCAGGGCCGCGATATGCGGGATAAAGCCAAAATAGTAATCTACCACGATCGTCCTCAGCGAGAGGTTGTTGCTCATGAAGTCGTCCACCTTTTCCGTAATATCGATCACTACTGAGATGATCAGCAGGACCATGAGGGAATAAATGAAGGTGCCTATGAACTTACGTAGTATATACCAGTCGATCTTTGTCATCGATATTTTTTTGCGCAGGCAATATAGTAATAATAAGTTGTCAGTCGTCAGTTGTCAGTCGTCAGTGATTGGCTGGAGTTTAAAAATTTCACGTTTCTTTAAACTGACGACTGACAACTGACAACTCAGTTACAATCTCGTCTGCAGCTGCTTAACCATCCCCGTTTTCCACGCCGCAAAGGTACCTGCCATGATGTGCTCACGCGCGGTTTTCACCAGCTGCAGGTAGAACGCCAGGTTATGGATACTGGCCAGCTGCATGCCCAGTATTTCGCTGGCAGCAAACAGGTGGCGCAGGTATGCCCGGCTGTAATGGTTACTGGCAAAGCACTGGGTCTCTTCATCCACGGGAGAGAAATCGGTGGCCCATTTCTTATTCTTGATATTGATCACGCCCTGCCAGGTGAACAGCATGCCGTTACGCCCGTTACGGGTGGGCATTACGCAGTCAAACATATCCACGCCCAGCGAGATATTCTCCAGGATGTTCCAGGGGGTGCCCACTCCCATAAGGTAGCGGGGCTTATCTACCGGGAGAATGTCGCATACCAGGCCGCACATCTCATACATTTCCAGCTCCGGCTCTCCCACGCTAAGGCCGCCGATGGCGTTACCGGCGCATTCGCGGGCCGCTATCTCGGTAGCAGAGATGGTACGCAGATCTTTATAGGTGCTGCCCTGTACAATGGGAAACAGCGTCTGTTCATGGCCGTAGGCCGGCTGCGTTTCCTGCATACGTTTGATGCAACGGTCCAGCCAGCGGTGCGTCAGCTCCATCGACTTGCGGGCATAGTGATATTCTGAAGGGTAAGGCGGACATTCGTCAAAGGCCATAATGATATCGGCCCCGATAGTACGCTGAATGTCCATCACGCTTTCAGGCGTGAACAGGTGGCGGCTGCCGTCAATATGCGATTGAAATACCACCCCTTCTTCCTTTATTTTACGGTTGGCGGCCAGGGAGAACACCTGGTAACCGCCACTGTCTGTAAGGATCGGGCGGTTCCAGCCATTAAAGCGGTGCAGTCCCCCGGCAGCTGACAATACTTCCAGGCCCGGGCGCAGGTACAGGTGATAAGTATTCCCGAGGATAATCTGCGCCTGTACATCGCTGCGCAGCTGCTCCTGGGTAACGGCTTTTACACTGCCTACCGTGCCCACCGGCATAAAAATGGGCGTCTCTATGGCGCCATGGGCCGTGGTTAAAATTCCCGCACGGGCACGGCTGTTACTATCTGTAGAAAGAAGGTCAAATTTCATAAAACAGGGGCAAAGGTAACGGAATGCGTGAATATGTCCGCCGGCTGGCGGCTGCGGATACGCTAATGAAAATGAAAATTTCACATTATCTTTTTATCCCCAATGCAGGTACAAATAATCAAAAAACATATATATTTGTCCTCATATGTCGGAAAGCCTGGGTTTAATAACCTTCTATGTATTTGCTACTATTGCCGGAATACAGGTGCTCTACTACCTGGTATTCTTTTCCCGAGTAGCGTTCTACCGCCGCAAGTTCGAGAGCGACGGTACACCGGATCATCCTTTTTCCCTGATCATCTGCGCCAAGAATGAGGAACTGAACCTGCAGAAGAACCTGCCTACGGTGCTGCAGCAGCGTTACGGCTCCATTCAGCAACCGGACTATGAAGTGATCGTGGTGAATGATAATTCTGAGGACGATACCAAGTACTACCTGCGTTCCATAGAAACCGGGTACCCGCATTACCGTCATATTGAGCTAAAACAGGCTGCCAAATTCATTCCTGGTAAAAAGTACCCGCTGTCCATTGGCATTAAAGGCGCGCAGCACGAGCATATCCTGCTCACCGACGCAGACTGCCGCCCGGCCAGCGTGAACTGGCTGTCTATCATGAGCCAGGGCTTCCAAGAAGGAAAAGAAATTGTACTGGGCTACGGCCCCTATCATAAAAAGCCCGGTTTCCTGAATAAGGTGATCCGTTATGAAACGGCTTTCAGCGCCATACAGCACCTGTCTTTTGCGCTGGCAGGCATTCCCTACATGGGGGTAGGCCGCAACCTGGCCTATAAGAAAGAGCTTTTCTTCCGGAACAAAGGCTTCACCAACCACCAGCACCTGGCCTCCGGCGATGACGACCTGTTCGTGAACAGCGCAGGCAATTCGCAGAACGTGGCGGTAGTGATAGACAAACAGGCTTTTACTTATTCTGAACCGAAGACCAACTGGAGCAGGTGGTTCCGCCAGAAAACCCGGCATATGAGCACCGGCAAGCATTACCGCTTTGGCCATAAACTGCTGCTGGGCCTGTTCTCTCTCTCACATTTCCTTTTCTACCCGGCCTTCATTGTAAGCCTGTTCTACTGGCCACTGATGGAGTATGTGCTGATCATCTTCGGCGCCAAAATGCTGGTACAATCCATCATCTTCTTCTTTGCCCTGCGCAAGCTCGATGAGTCCGACCTCTTCAAGTTCTCCTGGCTGATGGACATCTTTATGTGCCTGTATTACATTATCTTCACGCCGGCTTTATTTTTCAAGACTAAAAATCATTGGTAGAAGAAACAGCTGTTAGCTACTAGCTGTTAGCTTTTAGCCCGCGGTTCAAAATATTATAGCTACTAGTCTTTTAGCTAACTGCTAAAAGCTGGTAGCTAACTGCTTTCATAACATGGACATCATCCTCAAATACTTCTCTGATTTTACACCAGCGCAGCTGGACCAGCTGACAGCGCTGGACGCTTTGTACCGCGAATGGAATGAAAAGATCAATGTGATCTCCCGCAAGGATATCGACAGCCTGTACGAAAAACATGTGCTGCATTCCCTGGCCATTGCCGCAACGGTAGAGCTGCCGGATAACCTGCAGGTGCTGGACCTGGGCACAGGCGGGGGCTTCCCCGGTATTCCCCTGGCTATCTTCTTCCCGGGAGTGAAATTCCACCTGGTAGATTCTATCGGTAAAAAGATCAAAGTGGTACAGGCCGTAGCAGAAGGCCTTGGATTGAAAAACGTGACCACCGCCCACAGCCGCGTGGAAGATATTAAGCACCGTAAGTTCGACCTGGTGGTTTCCAGGGCAGTGGCTCCCCTGGGCGATCTCTGGAAATGGAGCAAGCCCCTGCTGAAAAAGGGCCCGGAAGGCCGCCCCGGCGGATTGATTTGCCTGAAGGGAGGGGACCTTACCCAGGAGATCTCAGAAAGCGGATGCCGCCCGAGTATGGTGGAGATCTATAAACTTTTCCAGGAAGAGTATTTTAAGGAGAAGTATGTGGTGGCGGTGAAATTGTGATACTATTTTAACAAAAGTGACAGGGAGCAAGGATACTGTAAGGATAGAGCAAGGATACTGCAAGGATATCCCAGGGATAAAGCAGTTAAAATAACACAAGGGCTCCCTTTCCGACAGGATGGAAGTTCCTTGACCGACAATACGGAGAGTGAGTGGGTATCCTTTTCGAAAAGACCGGCGTGAATTTACAATAAATCCAAACGCCGGTCTCTTCCCTGAGCTTACTTCTTTTTTATTTTGACAGGCAACCACAACCCATCGCATTCAGCATATCCTGGTTGGGGCTCATACTGGCCAGTTTTTCCAGTATATAGAGGTAGGTAGGCAAAACGTGGGCACATCCGTCGGTCTTTTCCCTGTCCTGGTCGTTATCCTTGTTATGATATATTTCCGGGTACTTCGATGAATCGATCGGATATTCGCCGTTTACCTGTACATATTCATTACTCAAACCGTTCAGCCATATCGGTAGCGTGGGGATCTTATCCTGGATATTACAGATCCGGTAATTTTCCGGCACGCTCTTGTTGTAGGTGTCGGCAAAGGTCTGATCCCCTACCATGGGCGAAGCGTAAGTATAAACAGTCAGTTCTCCGCATTTACCGCCGGAATTGTTAGCAGTAGAGATAGCGTACAAGGTGGCCAGGGCGCATCCCAGGCTATGACCGCTGATCACCAGGGGTACGTTACCTGCATCCGGCATGGCCCAGGTTGGGTTTGCGGCTACATCCTTTAATTTGAGGAGTGGTAAAGTATGATTTTTTACATCTGGAGGTGTAACCAGCAGGCCTGATTCGAAAAGCGCTAAAAAACCGGCAACTACGTTCCCTCCATTTGTAACATCTTTAAAGGGCAATGGATTCAGGAGTCCATCATCGAACCATTCAACCGCCGCTTCCGTGCCGCGGATGGCCATTACATAGTTGTAGGGTGAATTTTTGTTCTGCGCTACAAAACCAAAGTAAGCCAGCTGAATGCCGATCAACGTATCGTCATTCATCTGCACGTTGTACAACAGGTTGTAATTTTTCAGGAAATCAACGTCTACAACCGCCGCGTAGCTTGGGTCATTACAGATCTTTTCATATACGCCTGACGAAGGGTTGGCCAGGTTTTCCGGTTTCCTGGATACCAACGGCACCATAGTAGCGCCCAGATGGTAAACGGCATCTGCAAGATTGACTAATTTTGCATAATGAACGGCTTTCTGCAGGTCCAATGCCTGCGCTTTAACAGGGGATTTAACTTGGGATTCCATAGAAGATGGTGGTTTGAGGGTGAATAAATAATTATAAAAATGGAATAGCTACTGGTTTTGAGGGTTCTAACGATTTGCGAAATACTATTCCAATTTAGTAAAATTTCCCGTGTTTCCAAGCTATAATGGAATATTCTCTTCTTTTTCCCCTGCATCCGTTTCCAACGTAATATGATTGATCCCCAGGTGCTCCAGCTCATGGCGGAGGGTTTTCTTCAGCCGGGATACGGCTTCCTTCCCGAGTTGTTCACTGACCAGTACCTGCGCCGTAAGGGCGATTTCGGTAGTGCTCATGGCCCATACGTGAATATGATAAATGTCTTTTATACCGGGAATCTTCAGGGCTACTTCCCTGATCCGGTCCATTTCAATGCCGGGTGGCACGGCATCCATTGAAAGGCGCAGACTATCCCGCAACAGGTTCCAGGTGCCGACAATGATCACCACGATGATCAGCAGGCTCACTAGCGGGTCTACCCAGTACCAACCCGTACCTATTATAATAAGGCCGGCGATCACGGTGCCCAGAGACACCAGCGCATCAGCCAGTAAATGCAGATAAGCCCCCTTTACATTGAGGTCGCTTTCCTTATCCCGGAAGAACAGGAAGGCGGAGGCGGCGTTCACGCCGATACCGATAGCCGCTACGATCGCCATGGTACCACCGGGCACCGGCGCCGGGTGGTTGAATCGCCGTATTGCCTCATAGCCAATCGCTCCCACTGCCAGCAGCAGGATCAGGGCATTCAATAGAGAGATCAAAATGGTACTTTTGCGATACCCGTAGGTATAACGCGTATTGGGCTTGATACGCGCCAGGCGGAAAGCCAGCAGCGACAGCGCCAGGCTGGCTACGTCGCTGAGATTATGCCCGGCGTCTGAGATAAGTGCCAGGGAATCAGTGAAAAATCCTATTACAAACTCTATTACCACAAAGCCCAGGTTCAACACAATTCCCCAGATAAAGGCCCTGTTCAGGTTAACACTGCCAGCGGGGAGGGCGTGAGAATGATCGTGTGACATATGTAAATTTAAAAAAGTTTGAGGTTTGAGGTTTGAAGTTTGAGGTTAGTTGCAAGTTAGATGTTTAGATACAAGCTTTCTTACAAGTCCTTAACCTTCAACCTCCAACGAACTTCAGACCTCAGACCTCAAACCTCAAACCAATTTTTTTTGAGGTCGGTAAAATATCATGCTAATTCCTTCGTCTTCCTAACTAAGATGAAAGAGTTGCTCCTTACAAAAACATCTATGGCCATAGAACAAAACGAGCGCATACAGCAGACCGTTCAGAAGGAGCGCAAGCGTTTGTTACATTTTATCAGGCAACGGGTAAATAATGTAGCGGATGCGGAAGATATTTTACAGGATGTGTTCTACCAGTTCACCGAGTATTTAAGGTTAGGCAGCCAGATAGATTCTATCACCGGGTGGTTGTTTGCCGTAACACGGAACAAGATCACCGACTGGTTCCGTAAAAAACGCGAAACTACCTTTTCCGACAATACGCTGGAGTTTGAAGGAGAAGAAACACTGTTCCTGTCGGAAATATTAGCCGACCCTTCTGCCAGGGCAGATACGCCGATGTTGCGGAAAATGCTCTCTGAAACCATCATGGAAGCCATAGACGAACTACCGGCCGAACAACGGGAGGTATTCCTGCAGCACGAAATAGCCGGCAAATCATTCAAGGAAATGTCTGCCGAGACCGGGCTGTCCATTAACACACTGTTGTCACGTAAACGCTATGCCGTATTATACCTGCGGGAAAGGCTGGCGGAATTGTACCAGGAATTATTAAACAACTAACAAAAGTAAATTGTCGATATCATGAGACGCAAACCAGGATTAGGTGTACTTAAATTTATTGTCTTAGGTATACTGTTCCTCACCGTAATAGGATTTGTAGTAATGAGCCTCTGGAACTGGCTGATACCCTGCCTCTTCCATGGCCCTATCATTACCTTCTGGCAGGCATTGGGATTATTATTGCTCGGCAAATTATTATTTGGCTGGCACGGCCACCATGGCGGATGGAAAAGAGACTGGAAAGACAAGATGCGCCGCCGCATGGAATCCATGACGCCGGAAGAACGCCAAAGAATGATGGAAATGAGAGAACGCTGCCGTCAGCGCTTTGGCGGTGGTTTCTGGGAAGATAAAAAAGAAACACCCGGCACAACAACAAGCGGAGAACAGTAAAAATATACGACTATGCTACACGCCATTCTTAACCATACTGAACCTTATGCTATGATAGGTATCTTTAAAACCAATATAGCTACCCGTGAGGACAGACAGTACATGATCAGCGCCATACAAGATCATTTTGATGTAAGTACCTGTTATGTAGACCTGGAAGATTGCGATAAAGTGCTGCGTATCACCGGTATGACGGTAGATGAATACACGATGATCTCCTTTGTGCGGGAGCACGGATTTCAGTGTGAAATATTAGAATAAGTAAGCCGGAAAACGGGAAATTTTCGCTAACTTTTATACATGAAATTTCCCCAGAAATGGCGCCTTTTATGGTGCATGATGTTAACCGGATCACTATCCTTTTCCAGCGCGGCCGCGCAGGAATTTCCGAAGGGTTGGGTATTTCCCCTGGAGCTGGGGCAGGGCGCCGTCACCGCCTTTGACCACACACCCGATCTCTACCTTGGCAGTCTTACTTTCGCACCGCAGTACACGATCATCAAAGGCCGGCTTCGCGCCGGAGCCGCCGCCGGTGGCGCCTATACGAACAAACGTTTTTATGGTACAGCCGGCCCGAGACTGGCGCTGATGCTTACAGACAAACCAAAGGTACTGTACAGCACCATACTCAATATACAGCTGGTGGCAGAGCACCTCTGGGGCACCAAAGACCAGCGCCTGGCTGGTGGCGGCCTCACGGCAGAAGCAGGACAACTGGCCACGTTCTCATTAAAAGCATTACGCGATTATCATTTAAATACATGGTGGCTACAGGCCAGCTTGGGTATTAACCTGTTCCAAAAGAAACCATCAGAAAATCCTTTTGAAGGCATAAAATAAACGGTTATGGCAAAAACAGCTTTAGTAGTGAGCGGAGGCGGCTCCAAAGGCGCCTTTGCTGTTGGTGTGATCAAGTATCTCGCGGAAAACCGTCCTGATATAAAGTTTGATACCTTCTGCGGCACCAGTACCGGTTCACTGATGCTGCCACTGGTAGCCCTCGGCGAAATGGCCCTGCTCGAAGAACTGTATACCACCAAAACCACGGAGGATATCATTCTTACCGGGAACATCGTCAACCGTTTTGTACGCGCTAATTCACTTTATGATGCATCTCCCCTGGCCCGGCAGATCACTACCGTCTATACGGATGAGCGCTTTAAAAAATTAGCCGCCCTGAAAAAAGAATTATTCCTTACTACGGTATGCCTGCAAACCGGCCGTATCACCTATTTCAGCACCAGTGGTATGCCCATGCTTAACAGTGGTTATGATGTGGTCAAGATCAGCGACGGACAAACACTACGCGAAGCCGTGCTTGCCTCCTGCTGTCAGCCCGTGTTCATGCCGCCTATCGAAATCTCAGCATTGACAGAGAAGCCCCGGCAGTTTGTAGACGGCGGACTGCGTGAATATGCGCCCATCCAACTGGCAATAGACAACGGCGCTACAGAGATCTATGCCATCCTGCTCACACCTGAAACAGCGGAAACCAGCAACCAGCGCTTCACCAGCACATTCGATATCTTAGAGCAAACCATCGGCTGGTTCACCAACGATGTAGCGGTGAACGATGTGCAGGTACCGCTGCTGTACAATCGCGCACTGCAATACATAGATGATGTGAAAAAGAAAATGAAAGATGCAGGTATCCCGCAAAAAGATATTGATGCGTATTTCGATGTGCCGGGCGCTAATCCTTTTCTCGGCAAGCAGGAGCTCACCATCCACATCATCCGGCCGGATGCCCCGCTGGGCGGCGGTATGGGCGGACTCGTATTCGATCCTGCAGAGATGAAAGGAATGCTGGCAAAAGGAATGACAGCAGCAGAACAGCTCTTCAGCTAAGATCTACTCTACTCTCAAACTTTTTACAGGATCCATCAGCGCCGTTTTTACGCTCTGGTAGCTCACCGTTAGCATAGCTATAATAATGGCCAGCAAACCTGCCGCTGCAAACATCCACCACTGCAGGCTGATCTTATAAGCAAAATGCTGCAGCCAGCGGTCCATTGCATACCAGGCCACCGGGAATGCCAGGAACATGGCAATAGCAACGGGTTTCAGGAAACTGGCAGATAACAGCGTGAAGATATTGCTCACCGTTGCCCCCATCACTTTACGCACGCCGATTTCGCGTGTACGTTGTTCTGCAGAGAAGGTGGCTAATCCAAATAAGCCCAGGCATGAAATGAAAATAGCCAGCCCCGCAAAGATGTTGGATAATTTGCTGACCACCCGTTCACTCTCGTAAAGCCTGGCATATTCTTCATCAGAAAACTGGTAAGAGAATGGAAACTGCGGGTTCAATGTCTTGCAGAGTTTTTCAAGCCCCGCCAGCACTTCCCTTGTTTTGCCCGCACGTACACGTACCAGGATATTGCCCCATTTCTGCTGCTCATCCAGCCGGATGATCAGCGGCTCGATTTCTTTATACATCGAGTTGATATGAAAATCTTTTAATACCCCGATGATCTGTCCCCGACGGTTACCCCACACCATCGTCTTACCGATAGGATCCGTATATCCTGTTACTTTCAGCGCCGTTTCATTGATCAGGTAACTGGTGGAATCCGTTCCATATGCAGGGGAGAAATCACGGCCCTCTTTTATTTGCAGGCCCATTGTCTTCACGAAATCATATCCCACTACAGCATCGGCAAAGAACACCGTCTGCGCCGGATCTTTTCCTTCCCATGCTGCATCTCCTATGTGATGGCCAATCACCGTAGGAGATTCTTTCATCCTCGAAATACTGAGCACACCACGCATATTGAGCGCTTCTTCTTTAAACAGCTTGTATTTATTGATCAGGTCTCCTTCTATCGGAACATACAGCAGGTTCTCCCTGTTGTAACCAAGGTTAGTGGTCTGCGTATAATCTATCTGTTCATAAATCACGACCATACCGACCATCAGAATGATAGAAAGCGCAAACTGGAAAACAACCAGGCCTTTACGGAAAAAGGATGCGCCCCGGCTAAACTTCAATCCGCCTTTTAATACACGCACCGGTTGCAGTGAAGACAGGAACAATGCAGGGTAGCTGCCTGCCACCAACCCGGTCACCAGCAGCAATCCGGCCAGTACGGCCCAGAACATAGGCTGCAGCAGCGGTAGCGATAACTGTTTGCCTGTAAGCTGGTTGAACGCGGGCAGTAACAGGGCTGCCATCATCACTGCCAACACGATGGCAAGTGCAGTGATCATTAGTGCCTCCCCGGTGAACTGGAGGATCAGCGAAGAGCGATAAGCCCCTACCACTTTGCGCACGCCTACTTCTTTAGCGCGCTTGGCAGAGCGTGCGGTAGCCAGGTTCATGAAATTGATACAGGCGATCAGCAATATAAACACTGCCACAATGCTGAAGAGGCGCACATATTCAATACGCCCTCCATCAATGCTCCCGTTCTTGAAATTGGAATGCAGGTATGTTTCCGGGAAAGGTTGCAGATCCAGCTCGTTGATGGTAGCGGGATCCCTGCGCTGATAGCGGTATATGAAATCTTTGATGGAAGCCTGTACCTTGGCAAGCCTGGCGTCTGTCCGCAGCTGTACCATGGTAAGCGGACTGGTATTAGACCAGTTATTTACCCAGCGATTCTCCTTCACATAATCTACCCAGGTCCTTAAGAAATCAAACTGCAGGGATGAATTAGCTGGGAGGTTCTCAAACACCGCAGTCACAGTCAGGTCTTGCCTGTTTTCAAAACGGATAGGCTTACCCAGCGCCTTCTCTGCGCTGCCGAAAAAGAACTCCGCCATTTTACGCGATATGGCGATACCGCCCGGTGCATTGAGGGCTGCTTCAGGAGTGCCCTGCAATAAGGGATAACTGAACATTTTAAAGAAATCCGCACCCGCAGAGCCGCCGTTCATCTTGCTGATAGTGCTGCCCGCCTGAAAAGTATTGCTCCAGCTGCGTTCCAGGCTGCTGGCGTATTCCACTTCCGGGATCACTCTTTTCAGCTCATCCGCCAGCAGGCCCTGGGTATAGTAGTTGGCGTCTACCTTGCCATCGTACTTCCAGCGCCCGTATACCTGGTACAATTGCTTACCGTGCACGTGAAACCCATCCACACTGCGCTCATCCTGTACCCAGAGCATGATGAGCAGGCTGCAGGTCAGGCCCAGCGCCAACCCCAGTATATTGATGGTGGTAAAAGCTTTATTGCGGACCAAATTCCGCCAGGCGATCCTTAAATAGTTCTTTATCATGGCCGATGCAAGTTACCCACCAGTGGAGGTAAAAACATGCCAATTAAGAAGCGCGATGATTATCAGTCATTTAAAAGCGCGATGCCTGTAAATATGTCCGATAAAGGACAGTAAACGTCCGTAATCACTACAAGCTAGGGATACACCAGGTACAGGCTTCCCTGTCCGGCGGTTTGGCCATCCATGGTATGGAAAGACATATTGCAGAAGGTAACGCTGATTTTGCCTCCGCTTACCGAAACATATACTTTGTTACCGCTGTCTGCCATCCAGTCTGTTCCCGCATTCCACCAGTTAAACCTTACGCTTACATATCCCAGGCCAAATGAAGTGTTGATAGGTGCAGTAGTATAAACACCGGGAGTAAGCCCACTGCCTCCGTTGTTAAATTTCATCGTTACATAGGCCCCGGCAGCATTACCGGTCATGTAGTAGAGGTCGTCTATCAGGACGCCGTCCACGTCATAAAAGCTGTAGGTATTGTCCATCGCAATGGTATTCACCCCCAGGTTACAACTATGGTCCTGCGCATCTTTTACTACTACAGAATCTGTGGTAGCGGTATAGATACAGCCGCCTTCAGTAATAACGTCTACGGTATAACGGCCGCTGTGCAAAGCAGTGGCCTGCCTGATGACCGGCTCTCTTTCTGTTGATACAAAATGGTTGGGGCCATGCCAGCGATAGGCGGTATAAGCGCCATCCACTTCCTCTACAGAGAGGCGCAGCGTATCGCCCAGTGTAGGACTGTTAACGGTTACCTTAGGCACAAATCCCTCACGGCATTTATCTTCCTTGACACAGGCCGCCAGCATAGCGGTGCATGTAATAACGGCAAGTATTCTGAATGTATATTTAAACTGCATTAATGTAAAGATTGAGTGAGACCATGATTATTCCTGAGCAGCGCGGGCGCCGATAACAATCCCTATCCTGAGACGGAAGTAGGCGTTGTCTTCACTTGTCGCCATTTTAGGACCCGGGCGCATGCCTGCTTCAATACCGAACTTTGTTCCAAACCTTGGCCAGAGCATGCTGAGCGTTTCATATCCCACGCGGAAACCTATTTTCTTCATAGGTGTGGCATCGAGGTTCAACCGGTGTGGCATACTGGCACCGTTACCTTCCGGTAAAGGATGATAGTAAACAATGTCCTGCAGGCTAATTGAAGCCGCATACAAAAGGTCTATATAAAAGTCGCGCTGGCCTGTCGATGCATCGCTTTTCTTTTGTTTAATCAGCCATACTTCCATATCCCTGAATGTGCTCAGGCCTATACCCGCTGCTATAATATGGGAACGCATCATCGCATTGGAGGAGTGAAGGGAAGTTTCAGTCAGTGTGAGCGGATAGCCCTCAGGGAAAGCCGCGCTGTAATAAACATAATCCGGCGTGGTAGAAGCAAAGGGAATACCATTGTCATTTTCAATCACCTTGTTCTCGAAATGGTATCCAAGCCTGGCTGTAAGCGCTTTCAGCTTTTTACCTTTTACACTGCCAACGCCCGCTACTCCTGGTATGCCGCTGGGTACAGCTATTCCATAGGAAGTCTCCTTTTCCCAGGTCAGCACGCTCAACTTTGTTTGCAGCTCTGCTCTCAGCATGCGCTGATACCTGGTAGGAACACCATACATTTCCCAGCCGAAGGGCTTTTCATTTGTACGGTTCTTGATAGCATCAAGGTAAGGCATGTACCCTAAAAGGCTGATGCCGAACAGGCTTTTATACGTGTAATAGCCTTCAAATCCCACACTCATATTCATATTCCTGCCGTCCAGGTCAACATTGGCCGGATAGATCGCAATACCAAACAGACCGGAGTTCTCCGGCTCGTTCCTGGTGAGATTATAGTAGACAGTATCCTTGTAAAATTTCTTTTCTGAAGGTTCGGTAGGGATAGACGAAGCCCCGGCCTTCGCAGCAAGCAGAGAGTCTGCAGGCAATGGTTTGTAATAGCGGCTGTTGTAGAGGTCTACAGACAAACGCAGGGCTTTATCTGCTTTTTTTTGCTGGATGTGCGAATAGATGCCGCCGCCCAGCAGAATGCCCCCTCCTATTCCGAAGCGTGTCCAGAATACAGAAGTGCTGGCGTCATCCTTGGCAGCAGCAAAGAGGCCGCTGAATGCTGTGACCACGCCAACAGCGCCGCCTACCCAGAAAGCGGTACGCCCACGGTTAAGATGCTGGTTCATCAGGTTCAGCTGTTCATTGGCCAGCGGCGCTTTTGCATAATATTTTCTGAGGATACTTCCCCGTTTGTCGATGAGCACAGGGTCTCCGTCATTGATGCGGATAAAGGGATGTGATACGGAATAAGAACGGTAATGGCCGTTACTGAAACTCTCATGAATACTGTTCTTGTATACAAGCTCCAGCTTCGTGTTATTTACGGGCTTCTTTGCCGGACGGGATGGCCGCACAGTGGTATCGGTCTGTGCAATGCCGTGAAGGGTTATGCCTACGCAAAAGAGCGTAAGCACGGAACGTAAGCGTGTCATACGGTATATAGGTTCAGGTATAGGGATATTCTCTCATGAAAACCGGCGCGAAGATACGCTATTCCTCCTACAAATTATAAATTATTATATATTTAAAGTAGAAAGATGGAGGGCCTGACACATTGAAACATGCCAGGCCCTCCATCTTTCCAATCTTACAACCAAATGTTGATTACTGTATTTTGATCATGTTGTTATAACGGTCTATATCCGCCATACGCTGGCTGGGATCAATCTCCAGGAAGCTCAGCTCCCGCAGGGGAACGCCCAGTTCAACATCATAAGTGGGATGCGTCCAGGTCCACCATTCGTGCGTGATGCGTTTGGTATTATCTTCCTGCGGCTTTTCACCAAACATCAGTGATAAGGGAATATAATGCAGCACTTTTGATCCGTTTGTGGTGGTCACCATCAGGTCGATAGGCATAGGCATGTCCCCGATCCTGCGCAGGCGTACAACAGCTTTGCCATCTTTCTCGAAGAGGGTGTCAATACCATAATCGATATGCTTCAGCGTATTTACAAACAGCATACGGTACCAATCCAGCTGCAGGCCGCTTTCCTTCTCCATTACACGAATAAAATCATTGGCATTTGGATGCTTAAAGCGCCAGGTCCAGTAGTAACGCAGCAGGCCTTTATCCCTGTTCTGCGCGCCGATGATATAGCCCAGCTGCTCCAGGAACACAGCGCCTTTGGAGTAGGCAGTAGTGCTGTAGCCAAAATTGGTGTCAAAGAAATCGGAATGCGTGCTCATTGGTTCTTCCAGTCCGCTTCTCACCAGGGCAAAGTAGCCGTTATAAGAACCTGCCTGGGCGCTCTCCACCTGCAGGCTGTCAATGGTATTGTGGATCACATTGTCTTCTGCAAAAGAGGTGAAGCCTTCGTCCATCCAGGGGTAGAGGCTTTCGTTGGTACCCAGCATCATCTGGTACCAGGTGTGCATCCATTCGTGCATGGCCACGCCATAAAGGCCGCTCATCTTGCCATTGCCCATGATGAGGGTGCCCATGGGATATTCCATGCCGCCATCACCGCCCTGTATAAACGAATACTGTTTATAAGGATAAGGCCCGTAATGCGCTTTGATGTATGCATAAGCTTTCGGGACCATTTTAGCGAGCTGTGGCCAGGTTTCTTTGGTGGTCTCATTTTCCAGGTAGAAGAAATGCGCGGTGAAGCTGTCTACCTGCTGGGTAATGTGTTTATAGTCCGGATCTGCCGCCCACATAAAGTCGTGCACGTTCGGTGCTTTAAAATGCCAGGTAAGGGTATTACCTGCAGGGCGTTTAACTGTAGCGCCCGGGGCCTCATAACCATAACCTATTTCGTTGGGATTCTGGAGATAACCGGTGCCGCCTATTACATATTTTTTATCGATGGTGATCTTCACTTCATAATCGCCCCATACGCCGTAGAATTCGCGGGCCACATAAAAGGTAGGATGCCATCCTTCGTAATCATATTCGCACATCTTGGGATACCATTGCGACATGGAATAGTCTACCCCTTCTGAATTATGACGGCCGCTGCGGCGGATCTGAACAGGTACCTGCGCTTCAAAATCCATTTCGAACACGGCTTTGGAGCGGGGCAGAATGGGTTTGTCCAGGTATACTTCCAGGATGGTCTCCACCACTTTGTACTGCTGGGGGCGGCCATCGCGTTTCAGCGACAGTACCTTCTGATAACCGATCTCGTCCGGCTGCAGTTTGGAGATGCGGTCACGCACACGGGCATCCCAGTCCTGGCGGCCGTTAGGCAGGGCTTTCTTGCCCAGTTCACGGCTGCGTACATCCATCATGCTGTTGGGCTGAAAGGCGTTCCAGTAAAGGTGATAGAATACTTTGTAGAGCGTGTCGGGTGAGTTATTGGTGTACTCCAGCCGCTGTTTACCGTTGAGGCGGTTGGTGGCTACATTCATCTTGACGTCCATGGTGTAATTCACCCGTTGCTGCCAACGGTCGGGCTGTGCATGCAGCCCGCTGACTGCCAATAACAATACAGGCAGTGCTGCTCCTGCGATAGATAACTTCATCCAATACTTGGTTTAAAACTGCAAAATAAAAATTCCAGATACCAAATTCCAACATCCAAACGCAAACTACACGAGCGGCATTCCTGTTTGGAATTTGGGGGTTGGAATTTGGGATTTATTTCCCTCCAACTATCACTACAATCTCCCCTTTAACACCTTTTTCTTTAAAATGGGCATGGACTTCCTCCAGGGTGCCGCGGGCGTGCTCTTCAAACATTTTGGTGAGCTCGCGGCATACGCAGCAGGGCCGTGCAGCGCCGAAGTACTGGATCAGGTCTTCCAGTGTTTTTACCAGGCGCTGGGGAGATTCATAGAAGACGATCGTGCGTTCATCCTGCGACAGTTGCGTTAATAAGGTATGCCTGCCTTTTTTAAGAGGCAGGAAACCTTCAAATGTAAAACGGTTCATGGGGATACCGCTTACCACCAGGGCGGGCACAAAGGCGGTGGCGCCAGGAAGGCATTCTACAGGTACACCGGCGCGTATGCATTCCCGTACAAGCAGGAAACCGGGATCAGAGACGCCGGGCGTCCCTGCATCTGTAAGCAGGGCCATGGTCTTACCAGCCTGCAGCTGCTGCAGTAAATGCTGCAGCACTTTATGTTCGTTATGCTGATGATAAGGAGTTACCGGCTTGTTGATGTTGTAGTGCTTCAGCAGTATGCCGGAGGTACGCGTATCTTCTGCCAGGATCAGTTCCGATTCTTCCAGCACTTTTACAGCGCGGTAAGTAATATCAGCGAGGTTGCCGATGGGAGAAGGAACGATGAAGAGCTTGGACATCAGCTTTTAGCTTTTAGCTGTTAGCTATTAGCTTTTATACGTAGCTAAGGACTAACGGCTAAAAGCTAACAGCCAATAGCTTATTGAATATTTATTTCAAAAAATTCCATTACCTGGTTAGCCAGTAATTTCTGACAGGCATTTTCTGCCAGTTGTTGGGCTTCTTCTTTGGAAGCGGCATCTATTTGCAGGGTAATGTGTTTGCCGATCCTTACATCGTGTACCTGTCCAAGACCAAGGTTCTTCAAACCGCTCATCACCGCTTTACCCTGGGGGTCGAGCAATTCTTTCAGTGGCATCACATTAATGTGCGCAGTAAATGTCATTTTGCTAAAAATTTTGAGTGCAAACCTAACTAAAATAGTTGAGAGTTGCCAGGTGCTTAGTTGTTGGCAGGGGCGCTTATCTTTCCCGGAGGCGCCACCAGTGAGAGGATCACGTAGCAAATGAATGCAAAAGGTACGGCGGCGTAGTGCAGTACCGGGATAGCCACCACTACTAACAGCAGCAATACCAGGCGTGGCCAGTTCTCAGCAGGGCGCAGGCTTTTGAACTTGAGGCTGATCATGGGTATTTCGGCCACCATCAGGTAACAGAGCACGACGATCACCGCGTACAGTACCCAGATATTCAGCAGCCAGTGGCCCAGGTTAAAGGAATTATACAGCAGGATCAGCGGAAAGGAGGCTACCAGCAGGCCTACTGCAGGTGTTGGCACCCCGATGAAAAAGTCTGCCTGCCGGGTATCGAGATTGAACTTGGCCAGGCGATAAGCCGCAAAACAGGGCACCAGTAAGGCCGGGGCCAGGTTAAAATAAGATACGTCAAACACGTCGGGCTGCTGCATATAAGCGCTGCGCAGCAGGCGGAAGAGGATCATGCCCGGCACTACGCCAAAGCTTACCACATCTGCCAGTGAATCCAGCTCCTTGCCCATGGGCGATTGTATACCCAGCCAGCGGGCTACCAGGCCGTCAAAAAAATCGAGCACACCTGCCAGTACCACCAGGCCGGAAGCCCAGTACACCGGCTCCGGGTTGGTAACCGTATATTCAATACCGTTAAACTCCGCGATATACTGCGGGGCGTGTAATATGAAAATAATTGCGAGGGCGCCACAAAAAAGGTTTCCCAATGTAAGGACGTTAGAAAGCTGCTTCATTTTTTAGTCCATGGTCCATAGTCCATAGTCCATAGTTGTGACACGTAATATAGTGATTAACAACCTTTAGACCTAGTCGAGGACGGTTCAGTTAATTGTTGACGATGATATTGGTTTATCTAATGAATTTCTTAATGCCTGGATACCTTTTATCAATCCAGATAGTTCATTGTACAAATCAGCAAAAATAATTTCATCTATCAAATTTCTTTTTTTTGCAATAAATACACATCCAACCACTTCTACAGCGGAACGCACCGCATATCCAAGGAATTTGCTAAATTCTCCATTACTTTGCCCTGTAGAACCTTCCGCAATATTCAACGCAACAGAATCCGCCGCCCTTTTGATCTGAGGAGCTAGTACAAATAGTTCCGATTTTGGAAAGGCCTTAGTAATATTATCTACTTTTTCCGTCAAATCCAATGCTCTCTGCCATACTTGTAGCTTTTCAAACTTAAATGCCATAAGATCACATTTATACCTGCTATTCCATGGACTATGGACCATTGACCATGGACTTTTGACTATTTCTTCATTAATGCTTCAATATCGTCGGCAGTAATAGGTATGTTCTTCATCAGGTCCACATTTCCGCTGGCCGTCAGCCAGATGTTATTTTCTATGCGTATGCCCATTTTTTCTTCTTCTATATAGATGCCCGGCTCTACGGTAAGCACAGCGCCTTCGGGTATGGGCTGCTGGAAAGAAGGGGCCAGGTCATGCACATCTACGCCCAGGTGATGGGAAATACCGTGGTACAGATATTTGCGGTAGGCAGGGCTTTCCGGGTCCTGGTTTTTGATGTCTCCCTCAGTAAGCAAGCCTAAGCGTACAAATGCCTTACCGGCTTCCACGCCTACCATTTCATGATATTTTGCGATGGTAATGCCTGGTTTGAGGATAGACTTGGCGTAGTTATGCAGCTGCAGACAGGCGTCGTATACTTCACGCTGGCGGGCGGTAAATTTGCCGTTCACCGGTACCGTACGGGTTAGGTCTGCATTGTAACCGCCGTAAGCGGCGCCAAAGTCCATCAGGATCAGCTCTCCATCCTTACACTCCTGGTTATTGGATATATAATGGAGTATACGCGCACGGTCGCCGCTGGCGATAATGGAGCTATAAGCTTCGCCGGTGGCCCTGCTGCGGAGGAATTCGTGGTAGATCTCTGCATGGATCTCGTATTCCCACACCCCGGGACGAATAAAGCCCAGCAGGCGGCGGAAGGTTTTCTCGGTAATATCGATGGCCTGCTGTATAACCTTTATCTCTTCCGGTGTTTTCACTACGCGGGTTGCTTTGAAGATCGGGGCGGCCCGCAGGTAATTGTGGAGCGGGTAACGGGCTTTCATCTCTTCGGCATAGCGGTAATCCCGTACGGGCACCAGGCTCGCCTTGCGGTTATTCTCATTAGTGTTAAGATAGATATTTTCCGCCTCGTGGATCCATTGCTGTAACAAGGCGTCCAGGCTGTCCAGCCATACGATGGTAGAGATCCCCGAGATGGCCTGGGCTTCCCCTTTGCGCAGGCGGTGGCCATCCCATTTCTCCTTCATTTCATTAGGCCGTACCAGTACCAGCACTTCGCGGTACTTTGGATCCGGGTTATCGGGGTAGAGCAGCAGCATGGTATCTTCCTGCACGATACCGGTGAGCCAGTAGAGGTCTGAATTCTGTTTAAAGGAATATAAAGCGTCGCCATTGGAAGGCAGTTCATCATTCGAGTTAAAGATCGCTATAGACTGCGGTTTCATGAGGGCAGTAAAGCGCTGGCGGTTTTTCACAAAGAGCTGCGGGTCCAAAGGCAAATACTTCATAATTGTTTAATGTTTAGCGGGTTCAAAGCTACGGATTTTTGACTGTGTAATAAGACAGGCTATTGTAGCGGTACCCCTACTCCGCCGGGTGTTAAAATTTCGTTAGGATGTAATCGAATCCATTTGATAATTTTCAACAAAAAGACTTAAAAAGCTTTATATCTACTAAATTTAGCTAAACCAAGGCCTGGAAATTCGAAAACATCAAAAATTCCCTAGTTTTGCTATTACACCAAAACAATCTTGCTGTATGCAAATGAGCAGCGTAAGAAACCCCACAGCTGAGCTGCGGGAGTTAGGAATAGTAGATACAGCCAACATTTATCACCAGCTTTCTCCCAGCCAATTGGTTGCACAAACATTAGCCCGCCGGCAAGGCATATTGGCAGATAACGGAGCGTTGGCTGTAAACACCGGAGAGTTCACCGGCAGATCCCCCAAAGACAAATTCATTGTAAAGGACGAGCATACCGCCGCCACCGTTAACTGGAACGACTTTAATCAGCCCATTACCCCGGAGTTCTTTGATATACTTTACCGGAGGATCACCCGTTATTTTTCTGGCAAGGATGTATGGATGAGGGACTGCTATGCTTGCGCAGATCCTGAGCACCGTACCAATATCCGTGTTATCACCGAAACTCCCTGGGCCAGCTTGTTTGCCTACAACATGTTCCTTCGCCCCAGTGAAGAGGAAGTAGAGTACCAGGATAGCGACTGGACCATCATCCAGGCGCCCGGCTGCATGTCTGATCCCGCCACAGACGGTACCCGTCAGCACAACTTCTCTGTAGTGAACTTTACAAAGAAGATGATCCTGATCGGCGGTTCCGCCTACACCGGCGAGATCAAAAAAGGGATCTTCACCATTCTTAATTACGAACTGCCCTATTATAAAGGCGTATTAAGCATGCACTGCTCCGCCAACCTGGGTAAAGATGGCGATACCGCTATCTTCTTTGGCCTGAGCGGTACCGGTAAAACCACCCTGAGCGCAGACCCTGAGCGTAAGCTGATAGGAGATGACGAACATGGCTGGTCTGCCACGAACGTATTCAATTTTGAAGGCGGTTGCTATGCCAAATGTATTAACCTGACGGAAGAGCATGAACCGCAGATCTTCCATGCCATCCGCCCGGGAGCGCTGCTGGAAAATATCGGGTTCTACCCGGACACTAACGAAGTGAATTATGCGGATAAAAAGATCACGGAGAATACCCGTGTATCTTATCCCTTACACTATATTGATAATGCACTCGAACCATCCATTGGAGGTATCCCCAAAAACATCTTTTTACTTACCTGCGATGCCTACGGCGTATTGCCTCCTATATCCAGGCTTACGCCGGAGCAGGCGATGTACCAGTTCATCTCCGGTTACACCGCCCGTGTAGCAGGTACAGAAACAGGTATCACGGAACCGAAGTCCACCTTCAGCGCCTGCTTCGGAGCGCCGTTCCTGCCCCTGCATCCCGCCAAATACGCGCAAATGCTTGGAGAAAAGATGCAACGCCACCAGGTGAATGTATGGCTGGTGAATACTGGCTGGACCGGTGGCCCCTACCTGGTTGGAGAGCGTATCAAACTGCGTTATACCCGCGCCATGATCACGGCTGCCTTAAAAGGAGAGCTGGACAAGCTGGCTTACAAGGAGCATGGCATATTCGGCTTCGCCGTTCCGGAAATGTGCCCAGGCGTACCGGCAGACATGCTGGACCCACGCACTACCTGGTCTGATCCCGAAGCCTACGACAAGCAGGCTAACAACCTGGCCAACCAATTTGTACAGAACTTTGAAAAATATGCCGCCCAAACGCCGGCGCATATCCTGGCAGCAGCACCGAAGGTAGCCGTATAGTTATTTCAGGTTAACTTACTGAATAGCAACCACTACCGTTATAAATGCTTTCAGTTTTGCAGATACCTGTTACAACATGGTTTCGATTGCTTTCAGATTTTTAGCAAAAAGGCTAAAAAAAATTTGTAGAAAATTTAACTTTTACGAAAATATGCCTATATTGTAGGCCTTGTGCTTTTATAATTTCCACTAAACCATCAACTGTAAGTTCACGTATAGCGTATTCACCGCTTCGCAAAACAAGTTCCAGTAATTCATCGTAACGATTTGACACAGGAACTTGTTTTGCGGGACTTACGCCAAACCCAGCCCCTCTCTTCTTCTTTAGTAATCAATTATTTTCCGCTAAGTATTCCAGGCAAAATGATCATTTCTACCATTTCTTTTATTTTGTCTTTCCTTTTCTTTCATTAAGATTCTTCAGCCCGCTGCTGTTTACCTTATTGTTATTAATCTTACCTTTGCGCATGCAAATTTTAGACGGTAAACTTGTATCAGAGGCTATAAAAGCCCAGCTGGCCAATAAAGTGGCCGAATTAAAGCTCACCGGAAAAAAAACACCTCACCTGGCAGCCATCCTCGTTGGCAATAATCCGGCAAGTGAAACTTATGTTGCTTCCAAAGTAAAATCCTGTGCTGAAATAGGATATAACAGCACTTTATTACGCTTTGATGAACAGATCTCCGAAAAGCACCTGCTGGACAATATTACCCTCCTGAATGAAAATGCCGATATTGACGGTATCCTTGTACAGCTGCCCCTGCCCAAACATATCAACGAAGAACTGGTGATCAATACCATTGATCCCAGTAAAGATGTGGATGGTTTCCATCCCATGAACGTAGGTAAAATGGTTAGCGGCCTGCCCACCTTCATCCCGGCTACGCCTTACGGTATTATGCTCATGCTTGAACATTACAATATCGCCACCAAAGGCAAACATGCCGTAGTGATCGGGCGCAGCCATATTGTAGGCACACCAATGAGCATACTGCTGAGCAGGAATACCCATCCCGGTAACTGCACCGTTACATTATGCCATTCGCAAACTGCCAACCTGAAAGAGCTTTGCCTCCAGGCAGATATCATCATCGCCGCCATCGGCAAGCCCAATTTTGTGACCGCCGATATGGTAAAAAATGGGGCCGTTGTAGTGGATGTAGGTATTAACCGCGTGCCGGACGCCAGCAAGAAAAGCGGCTCCCGCCTGATAGGTGATGTGAAGTTCGACGAAGTAGCGCCTAAATGCAGCTACATCACCCCGGTACCCGGCGGCGTTGGCCCCATGACCATCGCAGCCCTGCTGAAGAATACCTATCATGCATCCCTGGGACAAAAAGTACTGATGAACTAGGGATAGCGGAAAAATGAGGACCTTTGTGGAGAGAGATATTACTTTAAATATGACAGCGGCAGATCTACATATCAACGTTCAGACAGACACGCTTCCCGTGATGGAGCAGTTTTACACCATTCAGGGTGAAGGCTACCACCAGGGAAGAGCAGCGTATTTTATACGCCTGGGCGGTTGTGATGTTGGCTGCCATTGGTGTGACGTAAAAGACAGCTGGGATGCTTCCAGGCACCCTCAGCAAGCGGTGAGCGGGCTGGCTGATGAAGCTGCCCGCCACCCTGGCCGCATTGCCGTTATTACCGGCGGCGAGCCTTTAATGCATAACCTCAACGCCTTGTGCAAGGCGCTGCATAAACGCGGGTTCCGTACCCATATTGAAACCTCCGGCTCATCCCCTTTGAGCGGACAATGGGACTGGATCACCTTGTCTCCCAAAAAATTCAAGGCGCCCCTGCCCGAGATCTGCGCACAGGCGCATGAGCTGAAAGTGGTGATCTTCAACAAATCAGACTTTGCCTGGGCAGAAAAATATGCCACCATGGCTAATAAGCACTGCAAACTGTACCTGCAGCCGGAATGGGAAAAAGCCGCTGAAATGACCCCGCTGATCATCGACTACATTAAAGATCATCCCCAGTGGGAACTTTCCCTGCAGATCCACAAGTACATTAACGTACCATAAGGAAAAATATTAAAGTATATCTTCGCGTTAATCCATCATCAGCACATCGCACATGAGATCTGTATTCCTCGGCTATATCCTGTTAAGCTGCCTGTTCGCCCAGGCCCAGACCGTTACGTACGAAACCGCCAAGAAAAAGGCGCAGGCCAGCTTTGATAACGCTATTTTAGCGATCAGGGATTATAACGATTCCGCCGCCATTGGCTATCTGCGGGATGCCATCCGTATAGAACCAAATTTTGCAGATGCTTATGGCCAACTGGGCATCACTTATGTGACGATGAAGAAATACAAAGACGCTATCGCCAGCTTTGAGAAACTCAAACAACTGGATAGCAGCGCCTTACGCCCGGCCATGGTGGCTTATTCCCGTGCATTAGCGGGCACCGGGCAGTTCCAGACCGCCCTGCAGCAGATCGATCAGTACCTCATGCAAAATAAAAGTGCAAGCCCCAAAGCCGCCGCACTAAAGGCCAACTATGAGTTTGCCGTTAACGCCGCCGTTCAGCAGGTGCCCTTTGAACCACATAATTTGGGAGACCACATTAACTCAAAAGACCCGGAATATTTTCCCAGCCTCACTATAGATGATAAGACACTGATCTTTACCCGCCGTGTGAATGGCAAGAATGAAGATTTCTACATTTCACAACGCGACAGCCTCGAGTGGCAGGCAGCCACTGATATGGGAGAGCCGGTGAACAGCGCGTTTAATGAAGGCGCACAGCAGATATCACAGGACGGTGAGATGCTGGTGTTCACAGGCTGCGAGTTTCCCCAGGGCAAAGGCAGCTGCGATATCTATTACTCTATAAAAACAAAAGACGGGTGGCAGGCCCCACAAAATATAGGCGCTGCCGTTAATACACGGGATTGGGAATCACAACCCTGCCTGTCTGCCGATAAACAAACACTTTACTTCACCAGGGAAACACCTGATGCAGGCGCAGATATCTTCATGAGCCGCCGCCTGCCCAACGGGCAATGGGGACCAGCAGAACGCCTGGGCCCTAACATCAACACCAGGGGCCGCGAAACTACGCCCTTTGTACACGCCGATAACCAGACCTTGTTCTTTGCCTCTAACGGCCATCCCGGCTATGGCGGCATGGATATCTTCTACTGCCGCCGCCAGGCAGACGGCAGCTGGGGCCCAGCCGTAAACCTGGGCTATCCTATCAATACCATAGACGAAGACGCCAGCCTGATAGTAGCAGCAGACGGTAAAACCGCCTACTTTGCTTCCGATCGTTCAGATAGCCGCGGCGCGCTGGATATTTACAGCTTTGAGCTGTACCCCGCCGCCAGGCCTCTGCCTACCCTCTATGTTAAAGGATACGTGTACGATGCTAAAACACAGCAACGCCTGAGCGCCGACCTGGAACTTACCGACCTGCAAAGCGGGTTTGTAGTAGCCCTGGTAAAAAGTAATGACAGCGGCCAATACCTGGTGCCGCTGCCGCTTGGAAAATCCTACGCCTTTAATGTGAACAAACGCGGATACCTGTTCTACTCAGATAATTTCTCATTGCCGCAACAGGAAACCGCTACTCCTCCTGAGAAGAACATTCCGCTGCAGCCGATAGAAACCAATGCCACTATTGTACTGCACAATATCTTCTTTGAAAGCAAACAATACACTCTTCAACCGGCTTCTCAAATAGAACTGGACAAACTGGTGAAACTGCTGCAAGACAATGCAGGACTGGTTACTGAGATCAGCGGGCATACAGACAACGTAGGCGCTGTTAAAGATAACCTGCTGCTGTCTGAGAACAGGGCCAAGGCCGTGGTGAACTATCTCACACAAAAAGGTATCGCTGCTTCACGCCTGCGCGCCAAAGGTTACGGAGAAACAAAACCTGTAGCAGATAATAACACAGAAGAAGGAAGGGCCCAAAACAGAAGGACTGAATTCAAAGTGATCAGCCTTTGATCAATGTTTTGAAGGCATGAAAGGATGTCTTAACTTAGGGAAAAGTAAGAACGTCCATGTTTGCGCCTACAGAATTATTTTACCAGGTAGCCCTTACCTGCATTCCCCAGATCGGAGATATTACCGCTAAAAAGCTGCTCACTCATTTTGAAAGTGCCGGCAACATTTTCAATGCCCGTCAGCGTGAACTGGAACGGCTGCCGGAGATAGGCGCTGTACGCGCCGCCGCCATCAAGCAATTCCGCGATTTTGACCGCATAGAGCAGGAGATCCGTTTCATTGAAAAATTCAACATACAGCCGCTCTTTTATACAGACCCTGCCTACCCGCAGCGGCTTCACCATTGTGCAGACAGCCCGCTGCTGCTGTATTTTAAAGGTAATGCCAACCTGAATGCTCCCAGGATCGTGAATATTATCGGTACCCGCAACCCTACCAGGTATGGAAGGGAAATATGTCAGGAGATCACCGCCGGACTGGCTTCACACGGCATCACAGTTGTGAGCGGACTAGCTTATGGGATCGATATTTTTGCACATCAGGCATGCCTGGAACACCAGATCTGCACAGTAGGCGTACTGGCCCATGGCCTTGACCGTATCTACCCGGCTGCACATAGGCCTACTGCCACTGCCATGCTGGACCATGGCGGACTGTTAACAGATTTTATGAGTATGACGATGCCCGACAAACAGAACTTCCCTAAACGGAACCGCATCGTAGCAGGCCTGTCAGACGCCACCATTGTGATAGAAAGCGGACTGAAAGGAGGCTCCCTGATCACTGCCCATATTGCCAACAGCTATTGCCGGGATGTAATGGCTGTTCCGGGGCGGGCAACAGATCCCTTCTCCAACGGCTGCAATGAGCTCATTAAAACCAACCAGGCTGCCCTCATCACCAGCGCCGAAGATATACTGACGCTGATGAACTGGAAGCCGGCCGCCCAACGTAAGCCTGTGGTACATCAGCCATCTCTTTTTGTTACGCTCAATGAAGATGAGCAGCAGCTGGTATCGCTCTTCGGCGAATCAAGCGAACAGCATTTCGACGAGCTTCAATACAGATGCCTGTGGTCTGGCCACCGGCTCACTAATACACTTTTACAACTGGAAATGCATAATATGGTAGAAAGCATGCCCGGGCAACGATATAGGCTGATAGCGGGCGCGTAGCACTAAACACTTAGCGCTGAGCATATTATGAATTTATCATTAAGCATTGGGCTCCCCGCATCCAGCATTTTTTTCTAATTCAGTAAATAGCCGTACATTTGCGTGCAATTATTTTTAAACAGACAAATAATTGCACCATGCCTGCAGGGAAAAATAAACCGAAGTTTGTAGATGACGGCCTTACATTTGACGATGTCCTCCTGGTCCCGGCCTATTCTGAAGTATTGCCTCGTGAAGTAAACATCTCCACCCAACTTACCAAACAACTAAAGCTCAACATACCCATGGTATCTGCTGCCATGGATACGGTTACTGAAGCTAACCTGGCGATAGCCCTTGCAAGGGAAGGTGGTATCGGCATACTGCACAAGAATATGAGCATTGAGAAACAGGCAGAACAGGTTCGCAGGGTAAAGCGTAGCGAGAACGGCCTGATACTGGACCCGGTAACACTGGAAGCCAGCGCTACCATCGGACAGGCATTACAGCTGATGAAAGAGAACGGGATCGGTGGTATTCCCATTGTAGACGAGCACAAGAAACTGGTAGGAATCCTTACCAACCGAGACCTCCGCTTTGAAAGGAACGTTAAACGCCTGGTAAGCGAGGTAATGACCAAAGAAAACCTGGTGACCGCTCCTGAAGGCACCGACCTGAAAAAAGCAGAAAAAATACTCCAGCAATACAAGATCGAGAAACTGCCGGTAGTAAGCAAACAAGGTAAGCTGGTAGGTTTAATCACTTACCGCGACATCCTGCAGCTGACCAGCTATCCCAACGCTATCAAGGATGAATATGGCCGCCTGTTGGTAGGCGCTGCCTTAGGCATCACCAGCGATGTACTGGATCGCGCAGCAGCGTTGATACAGGTGGGTGTTGATGTGGTTTGTCTCGACAGCTCTCATGGCCACGCCATTGCAGTGCTGAACAGCCTGAAGAAACTGAAAAAAGCTTTCCCGAAACTACAGGTAATAGCAGGCAACGTAGCCACCGGCGACGGCGCCAAAGCCCTGGTAGACGCAGGTGCAGACGCTGTTAAAGTAGGTGTAGGCCCTGGCTCTATCTGTACCACCCGCGTAGTGACCGGTGCAGGTTTCCCGCAATTGTCTGCCATCATGAATGCCGCAGAAGCACTGAAGAGAACCGGCGTACCGGTGATCGCAGACGGCGGCATCCGCTATACCGGCGATATGGTGAAAGCCCTGGCAGCAGGCGCTTCCTGTATCATGGCAGGCTCCATCTTTGCAGGCGTAGAAGAGAGCCCCGGCGAAACCATCATCTACGAAGGCCGTAAGTTCAAATCTTACCGCGGTATGGGATCTGTGGAAGCCATGCTGGAAGGCAGCAAGGACCGTTACTTCCAGGACGAGGACGATATCAAGAAGCTGGTGCCCGAAGGCATCGTAGGCCGCGTTCCTTACAAAGGCACACTGTCTGAAGTAATTACACAGTTTGTAGGCGGCCTGCGTGCAGGTATGGGCCTCACTGGTTCCAAAGACATGAAGGCGTTGCAGGATGCACAGTTCATCAAGATCACACCGGCTACCGTGAAAGAGAACCACCCGCATGATGTGGTGATCACGAAAGAGGCGCCGAACTATAGCAGATAAATGTGCTGACTAACTTATATCGACGAAGAGCCGGGAAGATCCCGGCTCTTTTTCATTTACAGCACATCGACGATGGACTGCTACCCATCGATTTTTCATGTCCCGTTAACATCAATACCGTATTTTTGAAACCTATTGCATGATATATGGCTCAACGTAGTATTCCTTCCTTCCTCCCCTGGCTGCTGAGCATCGGCAGCGGTTTGCTGTTGTGGGCAGCCTGGCCCACCTCGCCGCTTACACTGCTGATCTTCATTGCCTTTATACCCTTGCTGTATCTTACAGACCTGATACAGAACCGCTGGGGCTATTTTGGCTGTATATACCTGGCCATGCTCATATGGAATGCAGGCACCACCTGGTGGGTAGGCAACACCACCGTTCCGCTGAGCGGCGTTGCAGCCAATGTAACCAATGCGCTGATCATGACCATTCCGTGGATGGGATTCAAAAACAGCCGCAAACGCTTCGGCCCCGCTATCAGTTATTTTACCCTCATCGTATATTGGTTAACGTTTGAATACATCCATCTCAACTGGGAACTCAGCTGGCCCTGGCTAACGCTGGGCAACGTGTTTGCCATGCATCCGGGGTGGATCCAGTGGTATGAATATACTGGTACCAGCGGTGGTACACTGTGGATACTGGGCGTTAATATTGCCCTCTACAGCTGCTGGCAGAAAGGCCGCAACTACCCGGCCCCATTTTCTGATGCTATATGGAAAGAAGGATGGAAACCGGCTGCTGTGATCGTGTTGCCATTACTGCTGAGCGGACTGGTATTTGTTTCCAATACCAAGATTCTCACGGTACCTAAAGGGCCCTCACTGCCAATAGTGATAGTGCAACCCAATATTGACCCATATGATAAATTTGCCGACGGTGCAGAAGGAAAGCAGCTCGAAAAATTTATCCGCCTCACCAAAGAACTGGCAGACAGCAATACGGTCTATATTGTATGGCCCGAAACGGCGCTGTTTCCGCACGGCGCATGGGAGCATTCCCTGAATGAACAACCGGCGGTACAAGCCGTACGGGAGCTGTTAAAACAATACCCAAGGGCCAAACTCATCACCGGCGCTACCACCCTGAAGCACTATCCAAATAAGGACGAAGCCCCTTATTCTGCCAGGAAAATGGAAGACGGCGCTTATTTCGATGCGTTCAACACGGCCCTGCAGATAGATGCTTCTCCGGCCATACAGATATATCATAAATCCCGCCTGGTGCCGGGTGTGGAATTGATTCCCTACTCCCGCTACCTCTCCTTTATGGAGAACTGGGCGCTGGATATGGGCGGCATCAGCGGTAGTTATGGCCGCACGCCGGGAGTAGCAATACTGGAAAACACCGAAGAACACATTAAGGCATTTCCCACTATATGCTATGAGTCTATTTATGGCGAGTTTGTTGCGCAACATGTCAGGTTGGGCGCCAACCTGTTGTTCATCATTACTAACGACGGCTGGTGGGGCCGTACGGAAGGGCACCGGCAACACCTGCAGTATGCACGGCTACGGGCCATTGAAACACGACGTTGGATAGCCCGCAGCGCAAATACAGGTATTTCCTGCTTCATTACGCCTTTAGGGGACATTCAGCAGGCCCAACCATATTGGGAGGAGGCTGTCATAAAAGGAAATGTAACACGGGAGACCTCTTTTACGTTCTACGTGAAGTATGGTGACCTTCTTTCAAAGGCTGCAGTCTTATTTTGTATATTGCTATTAGTTTATTCGACCGTTTTGCGGTTCACTAACAGGAAAGGATATGTGGAAAGAAATTAACCATCAGGATGCCATCGGCGCCTACCAGCTTACAGGAGATGGCGCACCCATCGTACTGATACACGGCTTCCCGGAAAACAGTACTGTATGGGAACATCAGCAACAGCAATTGCAGGCGCAATTCACTGTGATAACGCCCGACCTGCCCGGCAGCGGCAATTCACCGCTCACTTACCCGCTTAGCATTGAGAGCATGGCAGATTTCGTACACGCAATACTGTTAGCAGAAGGGATTGACAAAGCTGTGATAGCGGGCCACTCTATGGGTGGATACATCGCGCTGGCTTTTGCGGAAAAGTATCCTGACCTGGTACAGGGCCTGGGCTTGATCCACTCCACCGCCGCTGCAGATACGGAGGAAAAGAAAGAAGCAAGGCGGAAGTCTATTAAGCTCATGGAACAATATGGCAGCGAGGCTTTCATCCGCCAGGCAGTGCCAGGCATGTTCAGCCCTGCCACTAAAAACCGGCAGCCCGCCCTGGTAGACGCATTGATACAAATGGGCATGCAGTGTAAGGTGGAAGCACTGATCGCATACTACGAAGCGATGATAAAACGGCCGGAACGGAAGGCAGTGTTGCAAAAGATCGCCGTACCGGTACTGTTCCAGATAGGAAAAGATGATACCGCTGTGCCTATGGAAAGTGTGTTGCCTCAGGTAACCCTGCCGTCCCGCAGCAGCATTCATATTTTTGAAGACACAGGGCATATGGGCATGTGGGAAGTAGCGGATGAGTGCTCGCTGGCATTGCAGCACTTCGCTGAATTTTGCCAACTATAATACGTTTAAAAGTTTAGGCGTTTAATGTTTGAAGGATGCCTGCATGAAAGGCACGCCGTCAAACCTTTGAACTTTCAAACCCTTTCGACTTTCAACCAAAAACACAATACCCGGTAAGTGAAACGTTTTTCTCTCCTGATAGTATGCCTGACCTGTGTATGCATTGCACGGGCTTCCCATATTATTGGAGGGGAAATGTATTACGAGTACCTGGGATCTCCCCGCAGTGGCGTAAGCCGTTACCAGGTCACGTTAAAGCTGTTCCGCGTATGTGAACACGGAGGCAATATCGCAGAGATGCCTCCCAGCGTATATTTCGCCGTTTTCAGTAAAGACAATGGCGCCCGTACCGACCTGCAACAGTTTAACCGCAACGGCCCGGTGCAAACCGTTACATCCGGCCAGGTGGATCCCTGTATTGTCAACCCGCCCACTATCTGTTTTGAAATAGGTATGTATGAAGGGGTGATTGAAGTGAATGATAATAACCTGGGCTATACCGTAGCCTTCCAAAGCTGTTGCCGCGATAACTTTATAGAGAACATTATAGACACACATGTGCCCAATAACCCGAACCGTCCGGGTAACGGCGCCACCTATTATACAGAGCTGCCCGGCAGGAACAATGGCGTCATCGGCAGTTCCAGTCCTGTATTTGCCAAAGACCTGGCAGTAGTGGTGTGCGCAGGCAAAAAATTCACCTACGATTTTTCTGCGACTGATAAAGACGGCGACAGCCTGGCCTATTATTTCTGCGACGCATATGGAGGCGGGCAAACCACCAACCAGAGCGGCGTACCCCCTCCGGCTGTTGGTCCTCCCTACGCTACGGTTCCTTATAAAAATCCTTACAACGGTTCTTTTCCCCTGGGCAGCCAGGCCGTCATTGACTCCAAAACCGGGGTAATTTCCGGTATAGCGCCTGCAGCTGGAAAATATGTGATCACTGTTTGCGTAGGTGAATACCGCAACGGCGCCCTGATAGGTACCCATCGCAAAGATTTCCACATTACCGTAACTACCTGTACACGCCTGGTTACGGCTGCCATGCCCGATAAGTATGCGGACTGTAATGGTTATACCATCAACTTCATCAACAACAGTACGCCCGGCAAAACCTATTTCTGGGATTTTGGCGATGGCACGGACAGCACCACCACCAGCCTGGACACCATCAAACATACTTACCGCGACGATGGCGTATATACAGTAAAATTGTATGTAGACCGCAGCAGCGCCTGTGGTGACAGCGCCACAGCCACCGTATATGTATTCCCGTTATTGCGGCCCGATTTTACATTCAGTGGTTTATGTACTACCCAGGCTACCCGGTTCCAGAATACTTCCAATACCAGCGGCCGTAACGACGCAATCAATTATTACCGCTGGGATTTTGGCGTTCCGGCTGTTGACAATGACACATCCCTGGTAAGAAATCCGGTATACCAGTACACCGCTCCCGGAAAATATAACGTGCAGCTGCTTATCCGCACACGGCAGGGTTGTGAACGCACCATCTATGATTCTATTACCATTTATGACAAGCCGCCGCTTACCACCACCAGCGATACGCCGCTTTGCCATAAAGACGCCGTGCAGCTCCGTGCTGAAAGTATTGTGAACGGCAGCTATGCCTGGACACCCAACAACTATTTCATTACAGGCGCCAACACCGCCACCCCGACGGTAAACCCCGACGTGGATACTGCTTATACCGTTACCTTCACCGATGTTACGGGCTGCGTGAACAGTAAACGTGTAGCCATTGATGTGAAAGATACTTTGCTGGTATACGGGCCGGTAGACAGCACCGTCTGCACCGGCGATTCAATACTGCTCAAAGCTCATGCAGACGGCGCCTATGCCTTTGCCTGGTATGATCTCAGCAACGGCCGTATCATCAGTAATAACAGCGAAGCGCTTGTAACGCCGCCTGCCCCCTCGGCATCCTACGCTATCCAGGTAACATTGGGTTCCTGCAGTTCGCGTGATTTGGTGAATTATCGTGTAGTAGATCCACCTAACGCATACGCAGGTGAAGATACCACCATTTGCTACGGCGACCGTGTAACTCTCCGGGCCAGCGGCGGCAGCATCTATACCTGGACGCCGGCTGATGTAGTGACGTCTCCTGCACGGGCAGTCACCACGGCCAGGCCGCTTACCACCACTGACTTTATTGTAACGGTGAGGGATATACTGGGATGTCCCAAAGCTATCAACGACACCATACGGATCAATGTAACGCCGCCTGTACCCGCTTTCGCCGGGAATGATACCATCCTGATAAAGGACCAGCCATTTCAGCTGCATGCCACCGGCGGTGCACGTTATGTATGGACGCCCGCAGATGGATTGAACAATGCAGCTATCGATACTCCCTGGACCAATATCAACCGCGACTTTACCTATACTGTTACGGTATATACCGAAGAAGGTTGCTTTGGGAAGGATGATATCCGTCTGCGTTTCATTGTAGGCCCCGAAATATATATTCCTACCGGCTTTTCTCCCAACGGCGATGGTTTGAATGATATCTTCCGTCCGCTGCCCGTAGGCATTGTACAAATGGATTTCTTCCGCGTGTTTGACCGCTGGGGTAAAATGATGTATTCCAATACAGAATACATGAAAGGCTGGGATGGTACATTCAGCGGGCAGCCGGCCCCCATTGGCACCTATGTCTGGCTCGTGCAGGGCAAAGATATTCATGGCAATACCCTCCTCCGGAAAGGCACTGTTACCCTTGTACGTTAGTGCATAATTTGATTTTCTAAAGTGCTGGAATTTTAGTAAATTCAGAGGGCATGTGCCAACTCTCATGAGCAAAGTTCTCCTCCTTACTATTGGCTGCTGTCTGTTCCACGTTATAGCAGTTGCTTACCACATTATTGGGGGGGAAATTTATTACTCTACCGTTGGCTTTAACAGCATTAATGGCTCTTACCGTTACCTCATTACCCTGAAATTATACCGGGATGCAGATTTTACCTGTGGCGACCGCCAGGGTTGCCTGGATCATTTCGAAAACCCGGTACCGATCAATATCTACACCGCTTCCGGTGTCCGCGCCATACCGCCCATGCTGCTGTATATCCAGGAAACACAGCCCATGAACGACACGCTGAAGAATCCTTGTCTTTCACCGCAAACACAACACCTGGAAGTAGCCTTCTATCGCGATACTATAGAGCTGGAGCCTCGTTACGGCGGATATTACATCGCTTATCAGCGCTGCTGCCGCGGCGAAAAGCTTGCCAATATCTACAGCTCTGAACAGGAAGGCAGCACTTACTATACGGTGATACCAGGAACAGAAAGCCGCCCGAATAATAACAGCGCCTATTTTAATAAAGATGTAGCCATTGTGATCTGTGCCGACTTCGCATTCCGTTATGATTACGCTGCTTATGATCCGGATGGCGACAGCCTGACCTACAGCCTGTGCAGCGCCTTAACCGGCGGCACCGCCCGGAATGAAAGCAATGCCACTACACCGCCGCCTTATGATGATCTTGTGAGCTATATACCGCCTTATTCGGGAGAAAACCCCATGGGCGGTAATCCGATCATCGCCATAGACAGTAAAGGACTATTAACCGGCACTCCCAACAGGGCCGGAAAATTTGTAGTGTCGGTATGCGTCAATGAGTTTGACCGCAGAACCAAACAGTACATCGGCTCGCACCACAAAGACATCCTGCTGACAGTATTTACCTGTAAGGCCGACGTAAGGGCCAACCTGCCGGATGTGATGAATAACTGTGCCGATTCCGTTGACCTGCGGGTACCCATTCCCAACTACAGCAACGCCGGCTTTACTTCCACCTACTACTGGACTTTCAGCGACGGAACCGATACCATTACCCGTGAAAAGACCGTCTTCTTCCACGAGTTTCCTGATACAGGGAAATATACCGTAAAGCTGGTGGTGAACAGGGGACTGCCCTGTGTGGACAGCAGCACAGGCGCTATCAATAATTATCCTGGCCTGCGTGCCGGCTTTACCGTTAGCGGTTTATGCCGGGAGCATCCTGTTAACCTGCGGGATACCTCGAGCTATGTTTACGGGCACATCACCAACCGGCACTGGGACCTGGGCCTACCCAGCACTACCGCCAGTACACCCGAAGTAAGCATGCGCTACCCGCTTGGCGGAACCTATACTATTACGCTCACCATCGATACGGATAAAGGCTGCAGCAAGCAGGCCACCCAAAACCTGCGCTTGTATGAGGTCAATCCCTTTGCAGGCAATGATACCATCCTGGCCAGGGGGCAGTCGCTGGCCCTGCACGCCAGCGGCGGAGATTTCTACGAATGGCAGCCGGCCCTTGGTCTCAGCAATAATAGCGTCCCGGATCCCATAGTGAACTGGAACCAGGACATACAGTATGTACTGAAGGTCTCTATTGCAGAAGGCTGTGTTGCCTACGACACCATCAACATCAAATATTACCTGGGCCCGGATATCTATGTGCCCAATGCCTTCTCTCCCAATGGCGACGGGAAGAACGACCGTTTCCGCTTCATCCCCGTTGGCATTGTTACCTACGACTTCTTCCGCATTTATAACCGCTGGGGCCAGGAGATCTACTCCTCTGTAGATTTCCGTAACGGATGGGATGGCACCATTAAAGGCAGGCCCGCCCCTGTAGACACCTACACCTGGATCTTGCAGGGCAAAGATTTAAAAGGGCAGGTAGTTTTACGGAAAGGAACGGTAACTTTGGTGCGCTAACACTAATCACAATCAGAATGGCTATTATACTTATTACCGGCGCTACTGCCGGCTTCGGAAAGGCTTGTGCTGAAAAGTTCGCCGCAGGCGGATATGATCTGATCATTACCGGCCGCAGGCAGGAAAGGTTAAGCGCCTTGCAAACAACGCTGGAACAGCAGTATGGCATAAAAGTGTTGCCCCTCGCTTTTGATGTAAGGGAGGAGCAGGCGGTATACGCCGCCCTGGATAACATCCCCGAAAAATGGAAACAGATGAGCGTGCTGATAAATAATGCAGGCCTGGCTGCTGGCCTTAGCACGATTGATGAGGGCAGCCCGGAAGACTGGAACGAGATGATAGACACCAACGTAAAAGGGCTGTTATATGTATCACGCGCTGTTATTCCTTGGCTGAAAGCCAGGAAACAGGGACACATTATCAATATCGGCTCTATCGCCGGCAACCAGGTGTATGCCAAAGGAAATGTGTACTGCGCCAGCAAGGCGGCTGTGGCAGCACTGTCACAGGCCATGCGGGTAGACCTGCTGCCTTACCGGATCAAGGTAACGAATATACGGCCCGGTGCTGCAGAAACAGAATTTTCGCTGGTGCGCTTTAAAGGAGATGAAGACAAAGCAAAGAATGTTTATAGCGGGCTTACACCCTTAAGCGCTGAGGATGTGGCAGATGTGATCTATTATTGCGCCACCCTGCCGCCTCATGTATGCATCAACGACCTGGAATTAACTCCCCTTCAGCAGGCCAGCGCTTACTATTACGATAGGAATTAACATCAAAATGTGATTTTATAAGTTAGATATTTTGAATATATTTGAACTATTCTTTATATTTGATCAGCGTTAATAAATTGTCAACTTTACAAACAATGCAATGCTAACTATCCTATAATCTCTAACCATATCCCTATGCTAACATTTGTAACAGTATTTATGTTGCGCCTGTACTATCCCAGGTGGAAGCAGGAGTGGCGCTTTTACTCAGAGAGGTCCCGCAAAAATAATTACGGCCGCTGGGCTAAAGGTTACTCTCTTGGCTACAGTTGATGTATGTTATGTAGAAGAAAGAATTTGAAACGGTTCCGGATTACTTCCGGAACCGTTTTAGTTTCCGGGGAACGTTTCAGTTTATAACCTTTAAGTATTAATTTTGCAGGCCTAAACAGCTATATTAAGATATGTCTTCAAAAGCAGCGCCTGATGTTGTGTTAATTGGGGCAGGGATTATGAGCGCAACCCTTGGCATGTTGCTCAAGAAATTGCAGCCGGAAACCACCATCGAAATTTACGAAAGGCTGGATGTTATTGCAGGAGAGAGCTCTGACGCCTGGAATAATGCAGGTACAGGTCACTCCGCTTTTTGCGAGCTCAACTACACTCCTGAGCGCCCCGATGGCAGTATCGATATCTCCAAAGCCATCAAGATTGCTGAATCTTTTGAAGTATCCAAAGAATTCTGGGCTTACCTGGTACAACAGGGCTTTGTTAAAAACCCGGAAAGCTTTATCCGCCAGGTACCCCATATCAGCTTTGTATGGGACGCCGATAACGTAGCTTATCTGAAGAAACGCCAGCAGGCCCTGAAAAATAATCCGCTGTTTGCAGATATGCAGTATTCTGAAGATCCTGCACAGCTGGCCCAGTGGATGCCCCTGGTCATGGAAGGCAGGGATCCCTCGCAAAAAGTAGCCGCCACCCTGATGGAAGGCGGTACCGACGTAAACTTTGGCGCCCTCACCCGCAGTCTTTGCGAATACCTGCGTAAACAGGATGGCGTAACCATCTACACTGCCCATGAGGTGAAAGACATAGAGAAAGCTGATGACGGCGGTTGGGAGATCACGGTAAGGAACGCTACTACCAACCGCAAACGCACCATCCATACCAGGTTCGTGTTTGTAGGCGCTGGCGGCGGTTCACTGCCCCTGTTGGAGAAGTCAGGCATTCCGGAAGGAAAAGGCTTTGGCGGTTTCCCGGTAAGCGGCCAGTGGCTGATCTGTAACAACCCGGACATCATTGAAGAACACGCGGCAAAAGTATACGGCAAAGCTTCTGTAGGCGCTCCTCCTATGTCTGTGCCTCACCTGGATACCCGGGTTATTGATGGCAAAAAGGCCCTGCTGTTTGGCCCCTATGCCGGGTTCTCCACCAAATTCCTGAAATACGGCTCTTTCCTGGACCTTCCGAAGTCCATCAAATATTATAATATCCGACCAATGCTGGCAGCGGGTATAGACAATATTCCCCTGACCAAATACCTCATTGAGCAGGTAAGACAATCGCCCGAAGACCGCCTGGAAGCGCTCAGGGCATTTGTACCCACCGCGAAAATGGAGGACTGGGACCTGGAAACAGCCGGACAACGGGTACAGGTTATCAAAAAAGACCCTGAGCACGGAGGCGTGCTGGAGTTTGGTACCGAAGTAGTAAGCGCTGCTGATGGCTCTATTGCTGCCTTATTGGGCGCTTCTCCTGGAGCCTCCACCGCAGTATCCATCATGCTGGACCTCCTGGGCCGCTGCTTCAACAAACAGATGGCTACGCAGGAATGGCAGGCTAAGCTGAGAGAGATGATCCCCTCCTACGGCAAGAAACTATCTGACAACCAGCGACTTTGCGACGAGATCAGAAGCTGGTCAAACAGCATGCTGAAGCTGGAAGTAAACGAACAAACCGTTCGCGTCTAAAAGAACAAAGATCATAGCTATAGCAAAAGGGTGTATCAATACGATACACCCTTTTTGTTTTCCCAGTCGGACTAGCCCGAAAGGCGCTCTGGTACGTGCCTAACTGCAGGATGTCCGGTATATGACCGGTATTTGACCGGTATCTGACCGGTAGATGTTCTGTCTCCTATAAGGTACCGGACATCTACGGCACATTTACCTAAAGTATACTCAAAGACTATAGATCTTATAGCTATACGACATAAAAGGACAGCCCGTCCGTCCGTCCGCCAATTGGCGGACGGACGGACGGGCTGTCCTTTTATAAAAGAAGATTATTGAGCAAGCATAAACCGGAGGGTCAGGCCTCCCCTGGTATTGATAACCGGGTACGCCGTAGAAATAACCGGTATGGTCTGTCGCCGGTCATAGAAAAACCGCAGGTTAAGCCGGTTATTGACGACATAATCTATGGATGGCGCAATACCGATCACCTTCTGACCGCTGGTGGGTATGACCAGGTCGGCATCCAGCCTGTTATTGACCGTTTTATCATCCCGGTAACTAAGGTCAAGACGGAAGTTCAGGTCATTCTCCAGCTTCTTGCCTCCATTCTTGCCTACCCGGAAGGGCAGCGGGAAGCCGCGCATACGGTAACCACCACCCAGGATGATCTCCGTAGAACGGATCTCCGTTAGCTGATAATCGATCAGGCTGAGACTGAGTGAACGGCTCTTCCTGAATTCAATACGGCAGTTCAGGCTGTTGGTAAAGGTCATATCGAACCCGATCAGCGGCGCGAACTGTTCCGTAATGGTAAGGTTCGGTACCAGGAAGTACGGGATATAGTTACCGGAAACGGTATCAATGAATCCCGGAACACCCAGCAAGCGCGGATCCTGGTACAGCAGGGCTGTATTGTAGGAGTTCATGCTGAGGTTACCCGTGTAGGCATGCGTCACTACAAAGTTAGTGAAGATGTTACGGAAAGGCTCCAGCTTCGTAAGGCCGTTATAGGTAAGCCGCCAGTTGGGCTTGGGTATAAAATTGCTGAACGGATTGCTGCGCACATTAGAATTGCTTTGCTTCAGCAGTCCAATCTTGTCAGGGTCCTTACCGGTGTAAGCGGCCAGGAATGCGGGTATCAGCACATCCTGCGCATATCGGCTATAACCATAGTAATAGTTCGGGTCCTTGCTGTTATTAGCAGGCACCGGGTTGTTGGGATCATGGTTATACGCGTTCTGCTCATACAGCCTTTTGGAGATAGCCAGGCGGTAGTTCTCAAAGTTCTTGAACGTTGTAGACATACCGGTTTCTGAATCGATATTACCGAACAGCGTTTTAACAGCGATATAAGTGATCTCGAAACCACCGGCGTCATACGGGCTGAGATGCTGGTAATCGTAGCCGCCGCCAATTGAATCGAAGGCGTTCTTGAACAGCTCTGTATGCGTTTTGGTAAACGACTTGGTAATGTTCAGGTCTATACGCAGATCCGGGAACGGTTCCAGCTGGGCCTGCGCATCCAGGCGTTGTGTGAACTGCTGCTGGTACTGGATGTTGAACAAGGTATCCGGTGTGATCAGTCCCCGCTTGGCAAAATTATCCAGCCAGGCTTTATCCGGCTGCTTGCCTAATACAAACCCCACGCCCGGCGCCATAGTAGCCCAGTTCATACCCAGTATCTTGGTGCTGTCTATATAACCGGGAAGACGGGTACCTGCATTTTCAGAGTAGTTAATGGCAATACGCTTGATAGACAACAGAGGCTTCAGCGCAGCTTTCACAAAGGGAGACAATTCATCATCGTTATCGTCTTTCTTCTGCTGCTGGTTATTCTGCTGCTGGTTGCCCTGCATGTTCTGGCCCTGCGTATTGCGGTTATTATTACTGCCGCCCGATGGCCCATTGGTATTGATCTTTCGCAGGAATTTGGAACGATTATACAGCTCGGAGAATTTGAATTCTGCTGTTACCGTTTTATTCTGCATGTTCTCTATCGCATTACCCAGTTCCAGTGCCAGGCGGGAAGCGCCCGTCCACCGGTATTCAGTGCTGTAACCCAACGCTACGTTGGTCCAGCTAAGCAATGGGAACTTAGTGGTGGGCAATGCATAGGTAACATTCAGTGAATGGAAGTAGTTAGTAGTCCTACCAAATTTGAACAGGTTTTTCCGCACCGTGTCACGCTTCTCTTTTGTATCCAGGCGGCCATATGGTTCATCGATACGGGCGTTGTTCACCGCGTTGAAATCTATGGTAAGGCTGCGGCTAAGATCCCACTTCAGTCCGTAGTAACGGTCAAACGTAAAATACTTGTTGTACGTTTCAGGCAGTTTATAGGTACCGTCTCCGCCCACGTTGCGGATACGGGTTGCGCCAAACTGGCGCGTGATATCTGCACGGAAGCTGATGATGGAAGGCACATAGTTCACATTAAAGTCGCGGATCAGGTCCAGCCATTTTGATTTGCTCTTGAACAACTTCTTGAATGGCATGAGGAACTTGCTCTGCCCGGCGAAGTTGTAGCCCAGCCCTCCCCTGTGCTTGGTAAGCACATCATTTTCTATCAGCGGGTTGTGGGCATTCATCTGCGAGAAGGAGTAGCTCAGATCGAAGTTCTCGATACTCCACAGTTTAAGCTTGTCTCCCCCCTGGTTCAGTTTCCGGACATTGGTAAAGTTCAGGCTCTTGATAGAGGTAAAGTCCTGCGCGTCCCGTTTAATGGAATCCCGCTCAGCTGAGTTGCGCGCCATGCGCAATTTATCTTTCAGTTTGATATCAAGATCGTAGGGATCATATTCCGGGTTGCTGACCGATTGCGAGTAACCTGCATATACCGGGATGGAAATGCTGGCGCGTTTGGGCAGCAGTTTACCCAAGTCAAGGTTAGCTGCAATGTCATACTGCGTGTAGTTGTCACGGAAACGCTCATTTACCCGCTGGTCGATGTTACCAAAACCGGCGGTGTGCATGTTACCGGATACACTGACCGTACCCAGATCGGCCAGCTGTACGTCCATACGGCCCATGGCCGCATAGCCGCCCTTTTCATCAAAGTCTGTCAGGCGCAGCTCGTTAAACCAGATCTCTGCACATTTAGGAAGACCGTCATCTTTCGGGTTGTATACGCCGATCATTACGCTTCTTACATCACCCAGGTTTGGGTTACCCACTACCGTCATATAGTTATTGCCGTCCATCTCCGTATAGGGTGTGATGGGCGAACAGTTATCACAGAGGTTGCGGCGCTGCTTCATCTGGCTCAGCTTTGCCAGCTCCAGGTCAAGGTTGTTGGAGTCTGGCCAGATCTGGGAAGCGTCTGTTGAAGTGGACCAGGGAGACACCCGCAGGGGAATCTGGTATTCATAATAGTTGCTGACAAAGTCACTACCCAGGCGAATGATTGCCCGTACATCTCCATCCTTCAGGGCTGCTGCGTTTTCTGAGGCTTCTGCGTGGATGTACATCTGGATGCGTTTGTACTGGCGGATATCCAGGCCGAGGTTTTTGGAAATACCGCGGTTGTCATCGTCTTTCAGGTTACACACCTGCAGGGAGAGCGATTGCTCGTTGAGCTGCAGGGTAGTGTTATTGGTGCTGATGGTATTCTGACGCACTACTCCGGGAGGCATCACATAAGGGATGGGCTTACGGGAGGAGTTCTCTTCAATATTTACAGCGGTGGTGTTGAATACGGTAGACTGGTCGATCGGTACAGGATCGCCTGGCTGCAGCTTATACTGGTAACGGCGCCATTGGTTACGCACCAGGTCCAGCTTGGCAAAACGTACCACGGTAGAATCCTGGAAACCGGTGAGGAACATACGCATAAAGCGGATGGACTTGAAGTCAGGGATGTTACCTATGCGCCGGTCGTACTGGCTTACGGGCACTTTGAACTGGTACCACACTTCCTGCGTTTTCTGACCATTGGGCAGATCAACATTGGCGGTGATCTTGTCTACCACGTAGTTCTCGCCTACATTCATATTAGGCTTCAGCTCTACGCGGTACTGGAAGTATTCTTCCGTTTCGTTCATGGTATTATCCCTGTTCAGGTCTTCTGACTCCGGTATATTGGTAGCTGCAGAAGAGTACTGGGAGCTGCCGCTGGAAACCGGGGAGTTACCTTCCGGGTTACTGAATTTTTTGTAACGCTGCAGGATGTCCAGCTTGTTCCTGTCGTAATCATCGCCACGATAGTGATGATAGTCATCATTAGCAGGATCGAGCAGTGCCTGCTGGTAAACCTGGGAGGTAGGGCCAAAGTTGGTGAACAGCTGGCTGAGATAATTCCTGTAGAAATTCCTTTCGTCGTCGTCCCCGTTATTGGAGCGTACGCCGTCATATCCTACGTCCTGGTAGCCGCGGATGTTGGGATCATTATCAAATGCCTGGGTCAGCTGCTGCTGGTATTTGGGAATGCGGCCCCAGTGGGAAGAGTCCAGCTGGTTGGCATTCTGGTTCGGATCCGGCAGGCCGTTCTCGAAGAACTTGCGCGAATCTTTCAGCACATCTTCTGAAACGTTACCGAGGTTAAAGTAGAGCTGGCCGCCGGTGCTGTTGGGCTGTTTAATGAAAGGATCCTGGATCCAGAACTCAATGAACTCCACGTTGGCCGTTTCGAAGTCGCTGTTGTCGATCGCGCGCATGATACCGGCCCACTTATTTCCGGGGTTCCTTAAATGTCCGTCCGGTAAAATCTCGGCGCCGGTATGAGAAAAGTTATAAGGACCTCTTTCGGTTGGGTAGTAAGCCAGGTCAAGGGTACTGAGCTGGCTCTGGCCAAAGTCGGTAGAGCGGTTCGGGAATACTTCTTTCTGGTACACCAGGCGCACGCGGGGATCAGATTGCTGATCTTTGGTTATGTTGGAAGGCAGGCCGGGTGAACTGGGTATCTGCAGGGTAGGCTCGATGATATACCAGGCCAGTTTAGCCCTGTTCTTACCATAGTCCAGCGAATCGCCGAGGGTAGCTTCCGGGAAGAGGATATTGCCATTGGCGTCGGTAGCGCCCGCAGGGGTTGATGCCAGCACCCAGCTGGTAGCCGGGAACTTAAGATCATAACCGCTTTGTGAGCCTTCAAAGTCGTCGATAAATACCTGTCCGTTGCTGCTGCCTGCTGCATTCACCAGCTTACTGTGGCCCGGGAACAAGCGCGCCACTTCACCGGTGAACAGGATGTTCGAAGGAGTGGTAGTGCTATAGTTGGGCAGCTTATCCAGCAGGCGGGTCAAGCCTTTCCATTCCGAGTTATAGTTCACATCCAGGCCCACCACCGTATTGTTGATAGGGTCGTCCCCGTAGTTCACTTTCTGGTAGTAAGGCCGTTCGCTCATTTTTACCATGGTACCGCCCAGGCTCAGTTTATCGTTCACGTAATAATCCAGGCGGGTGCCTAAATAGTTACGAACCTGCTGGCCAAACAGTGCGTTGTTCTCGAACTGTACGTTGATAGGCACGCCTGAGTTCAGCACTCCGCTGTTAATGATCTTGATACGGCCCAGGTTATAATCTATCACATAGTCTACGTTCTCACGGAGCTGCTGTCCGCCGGCCGTAACGGTTACGGAGCCGGGAGGAATATTATAACCGCCCAGGGAGATCTCCGATGAGTTGGCGGATTTATAAGAGCCCTTCAGTACATAGCGGTTCAATTGCGGGAACTGCTGGGCCACTACTTTGATAGAGTCGTACAGTACCTTGTACAGGTATTGCTTTTCAAGGGTAGGATCTCCTCCGAAAGCTTTCTTCAGACCATCCGCGAATGGTTCCAGTTGCGGGAACATCACGCGGCCGGTCTGTGAATTGATCGTATACCCTTCCACATAGTCGAACACCCCATCGGGCTGGGGGTCGTTCTGGTTATTAAGACGGTCCAGGTTAAGGATGGTAATGATGGGCGCCCCCTGGAAGTCTCCCTTTGCATCGGGAATATAGCGTTTATCACTGGGCGCGCGGTCTTCTGTCCCGGGGTCTTTATAGTAGACATCCAGCTTAAAGTCCTGGCGGTTCAGCTGGAAGGCATTGGTAGAGTAAATGTTCTTCATCATCAGGTCCCATATCGGTAGTGTGGGACGGGCGGAAGTAGCTTTCAGCAATTTCAGGAACAGGATCTGCTGGTTGGCGCTGTTGTTCTGGTCGGGCGGTACATCCTGGGAGAACTCACCCACCTGGTATACCCTTCCGTTGTAGGTGTATTGGTAAGCAACAGCCAGCACTTCGTCGGGCTGCAGCTGCTGGTTCAGGGAGATGTAACCGAGCTGCCGGTTAACGGTAAATTCGGTAGAGTCCAGCTTACGGGCAAATGTTTTCTCAAATTCCTGTACCGGCTGCAGGCCCAGGGCCAACAAACGGCTTACTACCGTACCGGTATAGCGGGCAGCCGGGTCGCCGGCCAGCTGGCTATAAAGGTTGTTGGTACCACGGTCGGGCTGCCTTACACTGGTCATTACCCGGATATTGGGATTATAGGGCTTGTACTCTGCCATGTCCATCAAACCCACTACATCGCGGGTATTGGTGGTAGCTCCGGTTTTATTGGTAACCCAAACTTCTATACGATTGATATATGACAGGGACCGTATGATGGGCACGTTAGACATGGCGTAATTGAAAGTATCCCGGAAGAACTGGGCCAGCAGGAAGTGCCGGTTGTCTTCGTATTCATCTGCACGAATGGTAAAGTCCTGTACCTGGGTACCGCCTTTCAGCATCAGGTTCTGCTTCTGGGAGCGCTGGTTGGACAGCACGCTGGTAACGGTAAGGCGGCCAAACTGCAGCTGGGTTTTGATACCAAACAGGGATTGCACCCCGGAAATGAGCGAGCTACGCAGCGGGAAGCTTACGTTACCGGCCTCGATCTTCTTGATGATCTCATCGTCATAGCCGGTGTATTCCAGTTTGATCTGGTTCTCAAAATCGAAGGTAGATTGGGTGTTATAGTTGGTAATGAGTTTCAGTTTGTCGCCGATCTTACCGGTAACGTTCATGTTGATGTTCATGTCGAAATCGAACCCGCCGTTCTTACGCGCCTGTTCTACCAGCACGGGGTTCTTGATATTCTGGCCCTGGTAGCCAAAGGTAAGGTCCAGGCTACCCTGGGGGCGGATGTCTACCTTGCTGCCGCCAAACACCCGGTCAAAGATGCTGCTGCCGTTGTACAGGGCGGGGCCGGAGCCAAGCTGGTTAAGGCTGCCCAATGTGGAAGCCCTTTTCTGCCAGTAACTCTGTTCACTTTGGGTGGATTGGAGCTTATAGAACTCGTCAAAGCTCATATAGGTGGGGGCACGATAGTACTGATCGCCGATTTTTTCGGTGACGGTGTATTGTTTGGTTACCGGATCGTAGTCTACAGTTCTTTTAATGTTAGCGGGATCCTTAAGATCGATTGCATTCCGGACGGGGTCTGTGATACCGTTACCATACCTGTCTTTTATCGGGTATTTCAGGGTATCGGTCTTGCGGGTTGAATCCTTGCCGGTTGTATCCGTTTTCCAATTTACGTACTGATAACGAGTTCCCGAGCGTTCCCTTGCGGCAGTGTCAACAATAAAAAAAGATACGACGCCTATTACTGCAAAAGCACCATAATATGTCTTTCTTGCCAAGCGAAATAGGTTTTTATAGAGGTCAGGGTAATAAAGTTATAGACTTTTCAGGGACTTTTTGATCAGCCCTTCCAAGTCCTGCAATAGTGGTTCTGTTTTCAGTACCTTTTGAATAGCCTGTTCTGCCACGTTACGGGCTATACCCAAGGTTACCAATGCATTTAACGCATCTTCCGACAATGTATTGTTTGCTGCCACAGATAATTGTGGGCCTGTATCCTTGTGCTTTCTTATCTTGTCTTTCAGCTCCAGGATGATACGCTTGGCCGTTTTGGCGCCGATTCCTTTGATACTTTCCAGCATTTTTTCGTTTTCCATGGCAATGGCCCGCTGGATGTCCTCCGGCTGCAGGGAGGAAAGCATCATCCGGGCGGTGCTGGCGCCTATGCCAGACACCCCAAGCAGAAGCAGGAACATGGTTCGTTCCGCTTCATCAGAAAAGCCATAGAGGGTATGGGCGTCTTCTTTAATATGCAGATAAGTGAGCAGTTTGCAGTTCTCCAAACCCTGGATCCGGGAATAGGTATTTAAACTGATCTGTACCTCATATCCTACTCCCTGAACTTCCACATGCACCATGGCAGGCGTTTTGTGGGTTAATTTGCCATTAAGGTAAGCGATCATATAGATTAATAAGTAAACAAACTTACTAAAAAAGTCGTTAGAGATAAATTCGTTGCGCTAAGGGAAGAATTATGCCTGATAACTTAAGACTTTTGAAATTCTTTTAATATCGTATTTTTACGCCTTGTTAAAAAACAATTTATACCTAATATGAGCAAAATAACGGCTGCTATTACTGCAGTGAGTGGTTATGTTCCTGACTATGTTCTTACCAATAAGGAATTGGAGACTATTGTAGATACAACTGATGAGTGGATCACCACGCGCACTGGTATCAAAGAAAGAAGGATACTAAAGGGGGAGAACATGGGGACTTCCGAGATATGCGCACCAGTAGCCCTGGATATATGCAAAAAGAGGGGTATCAGCCCGGAAGAAATAGACCTGCTGATAGTGGCCACCGTTACGCCGGACATGGTTTTCCCGGCTACCGCCAACGTAGTAACGGATAAGATAGGCGCGAAGAATGCGTGGGGATTTGACGTCAGTGCAGCTTGTTCCGGCTTCCTGTACGCCCTGGATACCGGCGCCCGATTCATAGAGAGCGGACGTTATAAAAAAGTAATAGTGATCGGCGCCGATAAAATGAGCTCTATCATCGACTATACTGACCGTACTACCTGCATTATCTTCGGCGATGGTGGTGGCGGTGTACTGCTGGAGCCCAGCGAAGAAGGCTACGGTCTTGTAGACAGTGTACTGCGGAGCGATGGCCATGGCCGTGAATACCTGTATATGAAAGCCGGCGGCTCTGCCAGACCAGCCTCCATAGAAACAGTGACCAACCGCGAACATTTCGTTTACCAGGAAGGCAAGATGGTGTTCAAATACGCAGTAGCCAACATGGCGGAAGCAGCTGACCAGATCATGCAACGCAACCAGCTGACCTCTGATAGCGTAGCCTGGCTGGTACCTCACCAGGCCAACAAGCGTATCATTGATGCCACTGCACAGCGGATGGGCCTGCCGGAAGAAAAAGTGATGATGAACATTCAGCGCTATGGTAATACTACTGCGGGCACTATTCCCTTATGCCTGTGGGATTACGAAAAGCAACTGAAAAAGGGCGATAACCTGGTGCTGGCTGCCTTTGGTGGCGGGTTTACCTGGGGCGCCAGTTATATTAAGTGGGCGTATGATCCGAAATAAAAAAAGTCGTTAGTTGTCAGTCGTCAGTTGTCAGTGACCGCAGCGAATAATCCGCACTAATAACTGACAACTGACGACTGACAACTGACAACTTCTTAATGAAATGACGGCAACACATACTCAAACGTCAGCCCATCTCCTTCCGGGGTTGCGCTGATATGGCCGCCCATTTTATCCATAAAATCTTTACAGATGATCAGGGTAAGCTCGGCGTCACCGGGTTTATAGTCTCTACCCCTGTAAACAAATAAGGGCAGCAGCAATTCCGTGCTGGCTGTGTGCGCTGCTTTTACCAATACTTTTACTGCTTCATTTTCCTCAAAAGCGCTAACGCTTAGCTGCCTGCCGGGCAGGGAGAATTGCACCGCGCTGTTAAGCAGGCTGCGGTGAACAAACTGCAGCATTTCCCGTTCGGCTGCTACCTGGAGGGTGCCGGGTATGTCTGTCGTTATTGTTACTCCTTTCTCTGCTGCATCTGTCTGCACGCTTAACAATGCTTCCTGCATCATATCCCTGATATTACAGGGTGCGGGGGCGTAGATAAATCCTGATAACTGCGATTTGATCCAGCGAAGGATGCTTTCAAATATATCCAGTGTTTTACTGGATGCAGCCTGCACCTGGTCAATGGTGTGCATCATTTCATCGCGGTCCAGTGAATGTGTTTGCAGCATCAGGGCCATCCTGATAATATCGTCCAGCGGCTTGCGGAAATCATGGGCCACTACAGAAATGAGTTTGTTCTTAAAATCATCGTTGGCGCGCAGCAGGCGGTTCTTTTCTGAAATGGAAAAATTCATGGAGGCCAGGCGGCGCTCATATTGCCGGGAGCTGAGGTAAGACCGGTAATAAACAATGAGGATGATGGCCACCAATAATAAGAGGCCGCCCAGCAGCATGATCAGCAAGCGGCGGTTGGCTTTCTGCAGGTTATCCTGGTCAATGGCCTGCTGTTGTACCTGGTTGTCCAGCTGAAGGGCGCTTAGTTCCCGCTCTTTGAGAAAGTAACCGGTATAATTCATCTGCTGCCTGTCCCTGTGCAGGGATAGCTGGTGTTTAGCCAGTTCGGCAATCGCCTGGCCGTAAATGGCGGTTTTACCCGCATTGCCGGAGCTGCTGTAATGCCTGTATAAAGCTGGCAGGGTGTTCATCATCTCGTCGTAGAACCCGGCCTTTTGAGAAAGCCTGAATATTTTTTCCAGGTATACCACGCTATCCGCCCTATAACCTTTGGGAATAAAATCATCTAGCATGCGGTAATAGGCTTCAATGGCCAGGTGCACAACCCCTTTCTGTCGGGCAGTATCCGCCACTTTATTGATCAGCGTTTCTCCTGCCTTGCCTTCTCCGTTCTTTAAGAGTACAACGGCGTCGAATATACGTGCATAGAACCACTCCCTGGAATAAGGATAGCGGTCTGCAATGGCATGCAGGCGCCCGTGCGCCCATTCTACGGAATCCTGGCGGGTGCTGTCTGAATTATATTCGAGGATGTAATTGCTGAGCACGAGGCTGAACATAGAGTCGTTGGACAACTGATTGCCAAGGTCCATAGCCTGGTTCAGGTAATAATGTTCCATGGCGGTATTGCCGCTGGCTTCGTAATCAATACTGAGGTTATTCAGTATGTGGCAGGCGTTGGCAGAATCGCCCACTTCGCGGTACAGCTGCAGGGCTTCCTGCTCATAGGCAATGGCCTGTGGAAGGTTAAGCTTCTGCGAACAGACAATGCCAAGGTTCCTTAAAGCGCCGGCCTTGCCCCTTTTGTATTTCAGGCGGATGGCTATCTCCCTGGCTTTGGTGGCATACCAGAAACAGCTATCGGTATTGCTCAGATGGTAATACATGCCCAGCTGGTTCAGTACATCCACATAAACGATGCTATCCTTTGCCTGGGAAAGGCGCTGGCGCAGCGCTGCAATCTCCTTTGACTGGGCGCTAACCCGGTAGCTGAAGAACAAGAGCAGTATGTATGTCAGCATCAGTCGCATATGTGCCATTAGCTGTTAGCGATCGGTAAGGTGTAAGAGAGGGCGGCCCCTCTGCCCGGCATATTGGCGGCCTGCACGGTACCATTCATCATCTGCATAAAGTCTTTGCAGATAATGAGCGCCAGGCCCGCGCCCTGTTGTTTGCCCCTGCCGGGGCGATCACTGCTGCGGTATTCAAACAACTGGGGCAGGATCTCTTCAGGGATGCCGGGCCCCTGGTCTGTTACAGTTACCGTTACCTCGCTGCCTGTAACGGCAGCGCTTATATGAACGATCCCACCGTGGGGAGAGAACTTTACTGCGTTGTGGATGAAGTTGCGATGAACGAACTGTAACATCTGCGGCTCCGCCATTACCTGCAGCGCTCCCGGGATGTTGATCCTTATCTCCACCTCTTTTTCCCGAATAATATCTTCGAGGTTATCTATTGCTTCCGGCAGCAGGCTGGCAGGCGTACAAGGCTCAGGCGTATATATAAAGCCGGACAGCTGTGAGCTGATCCAGCGTAAAATGTTTTCAAAGGTATGCAAGGTGTTGCGGGAGCTACGTTCCACCTTTACCATCATGTTGGCCGCTTCTTCCAGCGTGAGCGCATTCTCTTTCACAAAGCTGGTGATCTCTTTAATGTGCACGAGCGGCGAGCGGAAATCATGTGCTATCAATGAGATCAGCTTGTTCTTAAAATCATCATGCGCTTTAAGGAGGGCATTCTTCTCACTGATCTCCCGGTATTTTTCTGCCAGCCGGGCGGCATTGCTCTTAGACCTGTTATAGGCGCCCAGCAAAAATACCAGCAGGATGGCCAGCATCAGGAGCAGTAACACCATGCCTCCCAGGAAGTACTGGCGGTGCAGGCTTTCCAGCCGCTTTTTATCCAGCTGCTGTTGCTGCGATCTGTGTTGCAGCTGTAGTTCGCGTAGCCGTTGCCCTTGCATAAAATAGCCCAGGTAATCCAGCTCGCCCTGCGTTTTGGCAGACCGCTCCTTTTCTATGATCTCCAGTAATAAGCTGCTGTAACGGGCCGCAGCAGCAGCGTTTCCGCGGCCTGCGTACCAATTGTACAGGTCTACTGCAGCGGGCAGGAGCAGCTCATGATAACCGCCTGCCATCCCGTATCGGACCATTTCCACTTTGTATTGCAGTGAATCCGGCTGGTTTAGCCAGGCTTTAAAGATGGCCAGGTAAGCGCAGGCAGACATGGCGATATAAGTGTACCCGTTGCTGTCAGCCTTGCTGATCGTGGCCAGCAGGGCTTTTTCACTGGCGGCTGCATCTCCTTCCTGCAAACGTTGATAGGCATTGTACAGGCTTATATTAAGCAGGCTGCGCTCATCATTATATTTATGGGCAATGCTGTCGGCCTTAGCCAGGGCCCATTTAAGGGAGTCCAAACGAGTGGTATCGCCGCTATGAACAACATAATAATTAGTAAGCACCGAGGCGTAGGTGAGTTCTTTGGGCAGGCGCAGGGCTATTTTCATGGCCTTGGCAATGTAATGAGCGGCAGGTTTGTCTTGCCCGTCGTACTTATAGAACACGCCAATATTCATGAGGGATACGCAGATATTGTTGCTGTCGGCCATTTCTTCGTAGGCCTGCAGCGCATCAAGGTAGCAGCGGTAAGAAAGATAGCTATTGGCGCGCAATGCATAATAGTTGCCCATGTTCATGGTGGCATCGGCCTTTCCTTTTGCGTATTTAAGACGTTCTGCCATCTCCTGGGCCTTTGTTACATATACAAAAGAGGAATCGAGCTGATGTGACAGGTACATACCTGCGAGGCGGTTCAGGGTATCTACATAACGGGAGCTGTCCTTCAGATGGGGCAATCGGGCCTTCAGCCCAGTGACCTCACGACGTTGGGCGTGTAACAAAGCTGCAAGGCTCAGCAGCCAAATACATAATGCTCCGCTTTTTAGTTGTTTACTACATCGAATGCGATCCAATCAATATGCTTTTATTGTGTGGTGGCACCCTCCCCTGCATTGCACCTTATCGTATACTAATAATTCTCTATGTAAAAAGAAATATGATACGTGAATGTAACTAAAATATGAACATGAAAAGCATAGTGCTATTATATCTCAAATACGAAGCCCCGTTTTGTAAGTTGCTGGTACTTATGCTTATCGAAGCGATAGAGGTGGGCGCCTTTCTTTGAGGTGGTCTTATCTTTTTCTTCCAGCTTCTCCAGGATGCCCATGGAAAGGATCTTTTTGCGGAAGTTGCGTTTGTCCAGCTCGTGCTGGTATATTTCCTCGTAAAGGCTGCGCAGCTGGGACAGGGTAAACTTCTCTGGCAGCAGCTCAAAGCCGATGGGATGGAAGTGCGCATTGTCCCGCAGCTTCTTCAGGGCGTCGGTGATCATATCTCCATGGTCAAAAATAAGCGGTGGAATCTGGTGCAGCTCTAACCAGTGCGCACCGTGTTCTTCCGCGAGGATATGATCATGCTCTTTAACGCGGATCAGGGCATAATACGCCACGGAGATCACTCTTGCCCCGGTATCCCGTTCCACTTCTCCGTAACATTTCAGCTGTTCCATGAAGATATCTTCCAGGCCGGTGGTTTGTCTTAATACCCGGGCTGCCGCGGCGTCTGTACTTTCCTGCTCCTGTACAAAGCCGCCCACCAACGACCATTCCCCCTGTTTCGGATCCACCTTGCGTTGAATGATCAGTAATTTCAGCCTGCTGTCCTCAAATCCAAAAATTATACAATCCACTGCCACTAAATGCCGGGGAACCCCAGCGTAAAAGGAGGATGATGTTATCATAACGCTGCCGGGTTTGCCGGCAATAAGCAAATATACCGCTTTAAGCAGGGAAGGATATTGTATTTTTGGTACCAGTAAACATATTAAACATAAACATGAGTGTAACGATAAGGGACGCACGAAGAGAAGATTGCGCACGGCTGCTGGAGCTGATCCTGGAGTTAGCCACCTATGAGAAGGCAAGGCAGGAGGTAACTGTAAGCCTGGAGCATTTCACGAATGCCGGCTTTGGAGATAACCCGGTATGGAAAGCCTTTGCAGCAGTGAGCACTGAGCAGGGACAGGAAACCATTGTAGGGTTTGCGCTCTACTACATCCGTTATTCTACCTGGAAAGGCTGCCGCATGTACCTTGAAGATATCGTGGTGACAGAAAGCTGGCGCGGTAAGGGTATCGGCGGATTACTGTTTGACAGGCTCATTGCCGAAGCCAAAGAAAAACAGTTTCATGGTATTAGCTGGCAGGTGTTGGAATGGAACGAGCCTGCCATTAACTTTTATCGCAAATACCAGGCGAAGTTTGACCCGGAGTGGTGGAATGCAAGTATAGATATCTAGCTGTTAGCAGCTAGCCGTTAGCAGCTAACGACGGCGGCTAGGAGCTAATAGCCAAAAGCTAACAGCTGTTTTATGATCCGTTTTGACACACTCGAAAACACTCCCCTGCCAGCGCTCTGCGAGGCTTTTAACCTGGCGTTCAGCGATTATATTGTGCCTATACAGCTTACGCTGCCGCTACTGGAACAGAAGATCCAGGGAGAGAACATACAGCTGTCTCAAAGCATCGGCGCTTTTTCCGGGAACCTGCTGACAGGCCTGATACTGCATGGCGCCGATACCTGGCCAGGGCCTCAAATGCTGTACAATGGCGGTACCGGCGTAATACCCGCCTTCAGGGGAAGGCGTTTGGTACGGCAGATGTATGCACAATTCAAACCTATCTTCGGGGAGCAAGGCATACGACGCATTATACTGGAAGTGATCACTACGAATACCCCTGCTATCAGCGCTTATACCAGCAGCGGCTTTAAAACCAGCCGCCTGTTCCATTGCTATAAAGGGCAGCCGCATCAGCCGCGTATAAAGAAAGACATTCAGCTGAAGCCAATTGTATCGCCCGACTGGACCTTACTGAACAGCTTTGGGGATCAACTGCCCAGCTGGTCTAACAGCTCAGACAGCATTCAGCGGGAAGGACCGGATACCGTTACCTGGATCGCTTATGAAAAAGAAACGGCCGTGGGTTTTGTAAGCGTATATACCGGGAACAAACGCATCCGGCAACTGGCCGTGCGTCCGCAGTACCGGCGGCAGGGCATTGGCAGCGCCATGCTGCAGCATATAACAAAAATGCTGCAGGGCCCTTTTTCCATCACTAATATTACAGATGAAAACCGGGGCCTGCAGCAGTTCCTGCTAAGGGCAGGTTTCACGCCTACCGTATCTCAATATGAAATGGAGATGATCAACTAACGCCGTTTACGGCAGCCTCTTTATGGATCTTGGTAACGAGGCCTTGTAATACTTTACCGGGGCCTACTTCCGTGAACTGTGATGCGCCATCGGCTACCATAGCTTGTACGGATTGTGTCCAGCGTACAGCGCCTGTCAGCTGATCAATCAGATTTTGCCTGATCTGTACAGGATCTGTAACGGCCCTGGCCACTACGTTCTGGTACACAGGGCAGGAAGGTGTGCTGAAAGTGGTGCTTTCAATAGCAGCCTGCAGCTCTTCTTTGGCAGGCGCCATCAATGGAGAGTGGAAAGCGCCGCCTACCGGTAATACCAGGGCTCTCTTTGCACCGGCTGCCTTCATTCTCTCGCAGGCGATGTTCACGGCATTCACCGTACCGGAGATCACCAGCTGGCCAGGACAGTTATAGTTGGCAGGCACTACTACCTCACCGGTTTCGGCGGTCACCGCGGCACATATTTCTTCCACCTTTGCATCATCCAGCGCCAGTACGGCTGCCATGGTAGAAGGCTGCATTTCGCAGGCGCGCTGCATGGCCATTGCGCGGATGGATACCAGGCGCAAGGCATCTTCAAAGGTGAGCACACCGTTGGCTACCAGTGCAGAGAATTCTCCGAGGGAATGGCCGGCTACCATATCGGGGCGGGCGTTTTCTATGCCCAGGTAAGCCACCACTGCGTGTAGGAAAACTGCAGGTTGTGTTACTTTGGTTTGTTTAAGGTCTTCTTCCGTACCGCTGAACATGGTATCGGAGATACGGAAACCCAATATATCATTGGCTTTCTCAAATAACTCTTTCGCTTTGGTGCTGGCTTCATACAGGTTCTTGCCCATTCCAGGGAATTGTGATCCCTGACCGGGAAATACGTAAGCGTGCTTCATTTACTCTTGGTTGTTGTTTGAAATAGCGGTGCAAAGATAGAATATTAGTCCATAGTCGATAGTCCATGGTCCATAGCATATCAGGCATAGGTTGATTACTAACCCGGAGGTATATGCTATGGACCATGGACTATCGACTATGGACTATTTTCCAATGAGATTGGCGCTGATCAGGCGCATAAATTCTGAACGGGTACGGCCATCTTCAAACTCGCCGGAGAACGCGGAAGTAGTTGTAACTGAGTTCTGCTTCTGCACCCCGCGCATCATCATGCAAAGGTGCTGCGCCTCAATTACCACTGCCACGCCCAGCGGCTCCAGCGTTTCCTGGATGGCGTTCAGGATCTGGTGCGTTAAGCGCTCCTGTACCTGTAAACGACGGGCATATACATCCACTACACGCGCTATTTTGCTCAGCCCTGTGATGTAGCCATTAGGGATATAGGCCACATGCGCCTTTCCGAAAAAGGGCAGCATATGGTGCTCGCACAGGGAATAGAGCTCTATATCCTTTACGATCACCATTTCACTGTATGCCTCCGTGAATTTGGCCGCCCGCAGGATTGCCTTGGCATCCAGCTGGTAGCCCTGCGTAAGATACTGCATGGCTTTAGCCATACGCTCGGGGGTTTTCTGCAATCCTTCCCTATCCGCATTCTCTCCTATCAGCTGCAAACACTCCCTGTAATTCTTCATCAGGTCTGACGTGACCCTGTCGTCAAATTGTTCGATCTTTTTATACGCCATTTTATTTGCCCCCGTAATATTCCACGTAGATCCGTGGTGTTTCATATAATTTGATACAATGCAGCTGTACTTCGGGAGGCAGGTTCTTGGCCAGCTCATCCCATATGGCTATCGCCAGGTTTTCGGCAGAAGTGAACTTCCCTGCCATGAATTCAACATCCAGGTTCAGATTACGGTGATCTACCTTCTCCACGATCTCATCCTTTATAATGTCACCCAGTGTTTTAGCATTGAAGACAAACCCTGTTTCTTTATCAGGAGTGCCTTTGATGGTTACGTGCAGTTCATAGTTATGACCATGCCAGTTGTCGTTGGCACATTTACCGAATACTTCCTGGTTCTTTTCCTTACTCCATGCGGGATTGGACAATTTGTGCGCAGCATTGAAATTCTCCACACGCGTTAAATAGATCATTACTTTAACAAAATTTTCCGCAAAAATACCATTAATCCGCGAGTCGGGCGTAAGTTTACAGGATGAATCTACTGGTTACCGCTGCAACGGCACTGGAAATCAAGCCGTTCCAGGAATATCTGGCCCAAAATGGCGCTCCGGGAAGTTGTCAGGTGGACATCCTGATAGGCGGTATCGGTCTCATGCATACTGCCTGGCACCTGGGTAGGGAACTGGCCCGGAAAAAACCTGACCTGGCCATACAGGCCGGGATAGCAGGCAGCTTCCGCCGCAGCTGGCAGTTGGGACAGGTAGTGATGATTAGTAGCGAACAGCTGGGCGACCTGGGCGTGGACGACAATGGCACATTTAAAGATCTTTTTGATACCGGGCTTTGGTCTGAAGGGCTGGCGCCTTTCAACGGCAATAGTCTTGTAAATACTTTTTCAGGACTGCCCTTTGTGCCCGAACTGCCGCTTGCCAAAGGTATCAGCATCAATATGGTAACCGGCAGCCTAACCTCTGTTGAGCGCCTGGAACAAAAATATGCCCCGGATATAGAAAGTATGGAAGGAGCCGCTTTTCACTTTGCCTGCCTGCAGGAAGCAGTGCCCTTTCTGCAGCTGCGCAGTATCTCCAACTACGTAGAGGCAAGGGACAGAAGTAAATGGAACATACCGCTGGCGGTAAAACAGCTGAATGAAACGCTGATAAAATATGTGGAACGTTTGAGGTCTGAAGTTTGAGGTTTGAGGTTCGTTGAAAGTGAGACGTTTAACGGTAGTGCCTGGCGCTTAATTTAAACCTCGAACCTTTAACGAACTTCAAACCTCAAACCTCAAACTTCAAACAATAAAACTTTTAAGATATATGCATTTATCGTTAGGCTTTTCACCCTGCCCGAATGATACCTTCATTTTCGATGCCATGGTGAATAATAAGATAGGAACAGGAGAGCTGCAATTCGACACAGCGCTGGAAGACGTGGAAACCCTTAACAAATGGGCGCTGGAAGGCAAACTGGCCATTACCAAACTAAGCTTCGCCGTATACCTGAAAGTGAAGGAAAAATACCGCCTGCTGAACAGCGGCAGTGCCCTGGGCCGTGGTTGCGGGCCTTTGCTGATCGCTAAAAGACCTATTTCGCAAGAGGAGATCAAAAACTGCCGGATCGCTATCCCGGGCGAGAATACCACTGCAAACCTGCTGTTCTCCATCGCCTTCCCGGAAGCGAAAAACAAGCAGATCATGATCTTCTCCGATATTGAGAATGCAGTGCTGGACGGCCGGGCAGATGTGGGCGTGATCATTCATGAGAACCGTTTCACCTATCAGCAAAAAGGACTGGTAAAGATCATTGACCTGGGCGAGTATTGGGAAAGCACTACCGGCAGCCCTATTCCCTTAGGAGGCATCTTTATACGCAAGGACGTTCCTGAAGCAGTGCAGCAACAGGTAGATGAGCTGATCTATCAAAGCCTGCAATACGCTTATAAAAATTATCCGCAGCTGTCTGACTATGTGAAGCAACACGCGCAGGAGATGGATGAAAAGGTCATGCGTCAGCATATTGACCTGTATGTAAACGACTTCAGCCTCGGTCTCGGAGACGAGGGACATGCAGCAGTAGACAGGCTGATGGAAGCGGCAGTAAGCCGTTAACTCTTGGTAGCTAAGAGCTGTTCAAAAAGTACTTCATGCAGGATAGCGGCTGTGGCGTTGCCATAGCTGCTGTCCCTGAAAAGGCCTACCCAGCGGATGCCGTAGATGGCATTCGTGAGAAAGATCTCATCCGCCATTTCGAGGTCGGCAATGGTAAGCGGGTACTCTTCTATTTTAAATGGCAGTTCGGTTTTCAACAGATATCTGCGCATCACGCCGCAAACCCCGCCTTCAGACAAGGGCGGCGTGATAATATGCTGACCGCGGACAATGAAAATATTTGCATTGGTGGTATCTGCCACCCGGCCCTGGTGGTTCAGCAATATCGCTTCATCCAGCATCTGCTGCCGGGCAAACATTGCGGCCATCACATAGGCGAGACAGTTATTGGATTTGATGCTGGAGAGTTTGTCGCTGCTTTTGCGGGCATCAGGAAAGATATCTACGGTGAGCCCGTCCTCATTCAGCTCAAAGATCCTGCGGCTCAACTCCCCGCATTGTATCACAAAGCTGGGCGTGTTATCGGTTGGTTCATAGAAACCGCCGTTGGAACGGAAAACAGAGAGACGCACCCTCGCCAGGCGGGAAACGCCATTCTTATTACACAATTCCGTGATCAGCCTGGTAAAATATTCTTTGGTGAAATGGAGCGGCAGGTCAAAATGGAGACGGTTCATGCTCGTTATGAGCCTTTCAAAATGGAGATCCGCCAGTAGGATCTGGCCCTGGTAGACCTTCATGGTTTCAAAACAACCATCTCCATAGCGGAAAGAACGGTTATCTGCCGTAAAAATGGGTTCTGTTGCGGGGATAAATCTCCCGTTGTAACAAATATATCCAACTTGCACTTCGAACGCTTTTTGGGTGACAGTTTACGGGTCTGTTAAGTTACGAAAATTTGATACAAGAACCAGCCCTGCAACTGCTTTTATCATATTTTCATTTCAGGTATATGTCCGTCGATGATCAGGCGGCCGGCGGTTTTAGCCTGGATCTCTTCTACGCTGACACCGGGCGCTCTTTCCAGTAATTTAAACCCCTGGGGTGTTACGTCCAGCACCGCCAGGTCTGTCACCACCTTCTTTACACAATTCACGCCTGTAAGAGGTAAAGTGCATTGTGGCAGCAGTTTGCTTTCACCCTTTGGGTTGGTATGCATCATTGCCACAATGATATTGCGGGCTGAGGCCACCAGGTCCATAGCGCCACCCATGCCTTTCACCATTTTGCCGGGTATTTTCCAGTTGGCGATATCGCCGTTGTCAGACACTTCCATGGCGCCCAGCACGGTAAGGTCTACCTTACCGGCGCGTATCATACCAAAGCTTTCGGCAGAATCGAAATAAGCGCCGCCAGGCAACAGGGTCACCGTTTCTTTCCCGGCATTGATCAGATCGGGATCTATTTCTTCTTCTGCCGGGTAAGGGCCCATGCCCAGCATCCCGTTCTCGGATTGCAGCATAATGGAGATCCCGGCCGGAATATAGTTAGATACCAGTGTTGGGATGCCGATCCCCAGGTTTACATACATCCCATCTTCCAGCTCCTGCGCGATCCTTTTGGCAATACCATATTTATCTAAAGGCATGTTGGAAAAATTAAAGAGTAAAAAGAAAAAGGTAAACAACGCGTTGGTGAGCGGTCTACATCTTTACCGTCTTGCGCTCTATGCGCTTTTCGTAGTTGCTGCCCTGGAAAATGCGGTGCACATAGATACCGGGAACGTGTACCTGGTCGGGATCCAGTTCGCCCGGGGCCACCAGCTGCTCAACTTCTGCAATGGTAATATTGCCCGCCTTCGCCATGGATGTGCTGAAGTTACGGGTGGTTTTGCGGAACACGAGATTACCCATGGCATCGCCTTTCCAGGCTTTCACAATAGCAAAATCTGCATGCAGGGCCAGTTCCATCAGGTATTGTTTACCGTTGAACTCGCGGGTCTCTTTTCCGTTGGCTATTTCAGTACCGTAACCGGCAGGTGTAAAAAAGGCGGGAATGCCCATACCTGCCATTTGTATGCGGGTGGCCAGGGTACCCTGGGGAATGAGGTCCACTTCCAGTTCGCCGCTCAGCAGCTGTCTTTCAAATTCAGCGTTCTCTCCCACATAGGAAGAAAGCATTTTTTTGATCTGCCGCGTCTTTAAGAGCAGGCCAAGGCCAAAATCATCCACACCGGCATTATTGGATATACAGGTGAGCTCTTTAACGCCTTTGCGCACAAGCGCAGCAATACTATTTTCCGGGATACCGCATAAGCCAAAACCACCCAACATCAATACAGCGCCATCCGGAACATCGTGCAGTGCCTCGTCGGCATTCGCCACAACTTTGTTCATGTTTTGGTGTTTTATATTTTATGCAGAACGCTGAACGCTTAATGCTGAACGCTTCCTACATTATGTTTGGCGTTTTGCGTTGAGTCTTTAGCGTTTTGCGGTCTTTTAAGAAAAGGCAGGATGGTATCCTGTTTTTTTGAAATTACAGCATTATTCGGATATGGAAAAAACATTGATGGTTCCGCAGCATATTGTTGCTGTCTTTCTTCACCTTCCAGTACGCTGCGCTTTTGAGCAACTGCTGCCTGCATCATCACATATACTTCTTTCAGCCTGTCGGGATGAGACTCATAATAGCTGTAGCTTTTCATGAAATCTTTTACAGGTATCTGGTGCAGATCCAATATCTGGCGGTAGTATTCCTTCACCTTCGCCTGGCGGAGAGAATCAGGCAAAGGCATATTATCGCCCTGCCGGATATCATAGCTGTGGGCATCGGCAATATTCATATCCAGCAGCACATCGCGCATCTTTTCTTTAGACAGTACATTGGGAGGCACTTTATCTGCTTGTCCGCAGGCGCCCGCTATACAACTTATCAGTATAATAAATTTTAAAAATTTGCTGCACATAGCTATTTCATCTGCTGGTATTTGTTCGCGTTTGTTATGTCCATCTGAGCCAGCATCTGTGCCGCACGGGATTTATCCTGCGGAGGTGCTTTAGAGAAGATCTTCTGCAGCTCATCCGCCTTGGCGGTAAAGAATACCTGCAACAGCATTGAGTTGGGAATATCCTGGTGAATAGCGTAGAGCATATTCAGGCTATTCATGATGGCAGCGCGGCCTTTGTTCATATTATCGTACATCTGGTCCAGGCCCTGGCGGTGGTATTGGTACATTACATCATGAAAGCGGCTGAACTTGGCGTTCAGCAGGTTATCCTGCAGCCAGTAACGGTTACGGTTACCCTCAAATGCTTTCCAGCCGGCGATATCCTTACCGTCTGGTGCATTGCTCACAATATTGAGGGCCTTCTTGAAGAAGTCATCTCCTCCCCTTGGTGAAAATGAATCATAGTCCAGGCCCAGTATAATATATACATAATAAGCCAGTGTAGCCGTAAGGTTAGACACCAGCGGATCATTGGCCACCACCCGGTTATCGCTGAATTCCAGTGGCTGGAACTCTACATAGCGGAAGGCCACGTTATTATCCTGGGTGTTGAGCAGGCTGGTTACATAGCCGGAATTATACACCGGTCGGGTAGCCTGTATGGTGAGGGCCGCCTTGTATGCATTGGTGCCTATCTCCTGCTGGATGTTCAGCATAAAATTGCATTCTATCCTTTCGGCAGGTGTATAGGAGTCTCCTGTCCAGCGGCGGTTATTCAGGAATTCCTTGATAGCGTTCTGGAGGGTGGTGAACACTTTCTTGTCTACGCCGGTGATCTGCTGGGCCACTACCGTTACATTGGCCCTGATCTCCTGCGCAGCAGCGGTAAAGCCGCCAAGCAGGCTGCCGGCCATCAGCAGCAGGCTAACGATTATTTTATTTGCCATCTTGCAATTCAATTATAGCCGATACAATATCCTTTGCCACTTCCTGCTTTGATTTGAGCGGAAGCGCCGTTTCCCTGCCCTTGCGGTCAAACAGGGTCACTTTATTGGTGTCATGGTTAAATCCGGCGCCTTCGTCGTTCAGGGAATTCAGCACGATCATGTCAAGGTTCTTCTCATGGAGCTTTTTCAGCGCGTATTCTTTCTCGTTATTGGTTTCCAGGGAGAAGCCTACCAGCAGCTGATCTGTTCCTTTGTTATTGCCAAGGGTACGCAGGATATCATGTGTTTTTTCCAACTCCAGTGTCATACCTTCATCCGCCTTTTTGATCTTTTTGTCTACAATGACCCTGGGACGATAATCGGCTACAGCGGCTGCCATGACTACAATATCGGCCATCGGGTAGTTGGCGATACAGCTATTGAACATATCTGCCGCTGTTTTCACGGGTATGGTCTCTACATTGGGAGCGGTGGGCCCGAAACGGGTAGGGCCCAGTACCAGCTTTACCGTGGCGCCTGCGGCGGCCAGGGCGTCTGCTATTGCAATGCCCATTTTACCGCTGGAGTGGTTGCTGATAAAACGGACCGGGTCTATCGGTTCTACCGTAGGGCCGGCGGTTACCAGAGCCAGCTTGCCTTTCAGGGGCTGGGAGGCTTGTACACCGTTCCTGGGCGAAGAAAAATGCCGGTGTAGAAAATCGATGATATGCTCCGGTTCTGCCATGCGGCCTTCTCCTACCAGGCCGCTGGCCAGTTCGCCGCTTTCCACGGGGATCTGCCGGTGACCGTAAGACAGGAGCTTTTCAATATTGTTGCGGGTAGCCGGGTGATGCCACATATCCTCATCCATGGCGGGTGCAAAACATACCGGGCATGTAGCGGAAAGGTACACCGCCTGCAGCAGGTTATCACAGAGGCCCTGCGCCATTTTGGCGAGCGTATTGGCGGAGGCGGGCGCAACCAGCATTACATCGGCCCAGCGGCCGAGCATTACATGATTGTTCCAGCTCTGGTTATTGTTAATGGAAACAAGCACCTCATTTTTAGATAAGGTGGATAATGTCAGCGGGGTAATAAAATCACAGGCAGCTGCGGTCATCACCACTTTTACCTGGGCGCCTTCCTTTATCAGCAGGCGGATAAGATGCGCTGCTTTGTAGGCAGCGATGCTGCCGGATACGCCTAATAAGATCTTTTTTCCTTGCAACATGGATATATGGTGTAAAACACCGGTTGGCAACCGGCTTATATGGCAAGCTACAAAACAAAAGCGGCAGAAAAAAATTGTCCTGCCGCTCTGCTTCAACTTATTATAGTTATAAGATCTCTATCAGCTGTACAGATCATCATCATTTCTGCGGAAGTAGATCTTGTCTTCCAGGAACTCCTGTGTAGCCTGGATAGCCGGGTTGGCCATTCTTTCATAGAAGCGGGATATTTCTATCTGCTCCTTGTTCTCATGTACTTCTTCCAGGTTATCAGTGTGGCTGGCAAATTCTTCCAGCTTGGAGTGCAGCTCTTCCTTCACAGATATGTTGATCTGGTTGGCGCGCTTGGCTATAACGGCAATGGATTCATATAAATTGCCTGTTTTGCCTTTGATCTCCGTGGTATTTTTTGTTTCTACCCAGGGATTGATACTACTGGTTAGACTTCTCTTTATTTTGCTCATTCTCCAAGGGTTTATTAGTGTTATCAGAATTATTATTATTGAGTTTCAGTTTATCGATTGTACTGTTGATAGTACCGGGAGTGCTATTGGTGCTGTCGCCCTTACCCTTCATCATCTTAAGCCTGCGGGCGCGTTCCTTCTCGATCCTATCGATCTCGTTGTCCAGCGTTTTGATATTGTCCTGGGCCATAGCATAGTACTTCTCAGCATCAGGCTTGATCTTGCTGCTGGGATAGTGGTCGGCAAAGTCCATGTATTCTGTCAGCACCTCTTCATAGCGTTCTTTCTGCCTTTCAATGATACTGTTCCTGGCATATTGATAATAAGCCTTGATAGCCATATACTTATAGGCATCGCTTTTATCAGAATCCGGGTAGTTGCGCATCAGGTTCTTGAATGAGATGGCGGCGGATTTGTAGTAGCCAAGGTTATAATACAGTTCAGCGGCGTTATATTCTTTCTTTTCCAGTTTACGGCGGCACAGTTCTATCACCAGGTTGGCTTCAGACAGTTTATCTGAGGTGGGATAGTTGTTGATGAAGGTCTGCATGGCTGCGATGGCCTTCACGGTATTGGTCTGGTCCAGCGCTACTTTGGGCGACTGTTTATAGTAGCAATAAGCCTGCATATAGTCTACCTCCAGGGCGTGGGGGCTGTTCGGGAAAGCGTCCAGGTAGTTCTTGAAGTGGAAAGCAGCCTGTACGTAGTCCTTTACATAATAAGAGCAGTAGGCGTATTTGTAATAGATAGGCTCAAATTTATCGGTACCCTTGTAAACAGGGAACAATTCTTCATACAGCAGCTGGGCCTGGGTATATTTCTTTTTTGTGTACAGCTTATCGGCATAGGCCAGTTTTTTGGCAAAGTCCTTACTTTTTTCAATCCTGCGCAGTTCCGAATTACAAGCGGCGGCTGCGACCAGGACAAAAAGGCTGATGTATATAAAAATTTTCCGCATAAAAGAAGGGCAAAGTTACGAATTAAATGTAAATGTAAGGCTGGACAATATTGTGAGGTGTTAAAATTTTGCAAAAGGCTGAGAGATAGCTTTTAGCAGTTGGCTTTTAGCGGTTAGCTTCCTCCATTTTAACGGATAAAATCCCAATGGATGAGCCTGAAGTAGCTTTATCCACAAATAAATGCGTGTTTTACACAGGTTATTAACATGTGATCCGTAGCAATTCACACCCCCACTTGCCCATCCCCGTTGTAATGCCAATAGTTTGGGCAATTCCCTTCTGTGGAAAAAATTTATAATTCATTTTTTCGTTAAAAAGTGGGAAAAAGTGTTATTTTGTGTTAGAAAATGGATTTCAAGGACTTTCGCCCCACAGTATGACAGGTTTTCTGGGAGAATATGAGGCTACGCTGGATGCAAAAGGGCGCTTCCTCCTACCTGCTGGCTTTAAAAAGCAGCTGGCGGAAGGCGCAGGAGAGCAGTTTGTGCTGAACCGAGGCTTTGAGAAGTGCTTAACCTTGTATCCGATGAATGAATGGCAGCCCATATTTGAGCGAATCAGCAAGTTGAACGATTTTGATCCGAAAGTTAGAGAATTCCGCCGCTATTTTTTGAATGGTGCAACCATTCTGGAGAGTGATTCAGCGGGGAGATTATTGATCCCCAAAAACCTGATGACGTATGCCAGCCTTGAGAAAGACATTGTGCTGGCGGCGGCTACCAATAAAATCGAGATCTGGGATAAAAGTAAGTACCAGGAGTTCTTTGAAAATTTCTCACCAGGGGCCTTCAGTGATCTGGCGCAACAGGTGATGACCGGGGACAATTAATGGAAGAAGCATCTCAATATCATCTACCCGTACTGCTGCAGGAAGTGATCGACAACCTGGAGATCCGCCCTGACGGCACCTATGTGGACGCTACCTTTGGCGGGGGCGGCCATTCCAGGGCCATCCTTTCAAAACTGGGCGAAAAGGGCCGGCTACTGGTATTTGACCAGGATGAGGATGCTTACCGTAACCGTATCGAGGACGAGCGTGTGACCTTTGTTCAGCAGAACTTCCGGCACCTTCAGCGCTTTCTGAAGCTCCACAAAGCCGCCGAAGTGGATGGGATACTGGCAGACCTCGGGGTTTCCAGCTACCAGTTCGACACTGCAGAAAGAGGTTTCAGCACCCGTTTTGAAGGTAATATGGACATGCGCATGGACACACGTTCACCCCTGACCGCAGCGCAGATCCTGCAAACCTATTCAGAACCGCAGCTGCACCTGCTCTTCCAGGATTACGGGGAAGTGACCAATGCCCGCACACTGGCAAAAACCATTGTACAGCAACGCAAGTTGCACCCCCTGCGCACCATTGGCGAATTTAAGTCCCTGATACAGCCCATCGTAAAAGGCAACCCGCAAAAATACCTGGCGCAAGTGTTCCAGGCCCTGCGGATAGCTGTAAATGACGAGCTGGGCGCGTTGAAAGATCTGTTACAACAATCAGCCCAGGTATTAAAGCCAGGAGGCAGACTGGCCATCATCACCTTCCATTCCCTGGAAGACCGGCTGGTGAAAAATTTCATGAAAACTGGAAGCTTTGAGGTCCAGGATCCGACTTACACTTTCACCACCGAAACTCCCCCTAAGACCTTCAAGTTGATTACCAAAAAGCCAATTATTGCAGGCGCCGCGGAACTGAAAGTAAATTCCAGATCCAGAAGCGCAAAACTGAGAATAGCAGAAAAGATTTAACAAATGATGTGCGGGCGCTGATATGCTGATGTGATTATTTATAACGGACAGTTTCAGTTGTGATTTACTTTCAAAAATTATCATCGGCATATTAGTCCGTCCGCACTTCATTATTGTTGTAGTATATAATTAATAATGACGACGATGGAGGAAGCAATAATAGACAACAACCAGGAGGAAACCCTGGAAACGCCGGTGCTTCCGGAGGAGAAAAGAGAATGGCGCCTGCGGATCAATTACCGCGCGCTGGTAGGGAACATGCCTTTCATCCTCTTCCTGAGCGCGCTGGCCCTGGTGTATATCGCGAACAGTCACCTGGCGGAAAAGAAGGTCCGCCGTATCAATAAACTGAGCCGGGAGATCAAAGAGCTGCGCTGGGAATACCTGAACGTAAAAAGCGAATTGATGTTCCGGAGTAAACTGAGTGAAGTAAGCAAAGCCGTAGAACCGCTGGGATTAAAAGAACTGAGTAATCCGCCGCAAAAAATAGTAGTGAAAAAAGAAGAAAAGTAGACCATTGGAAGTAAAGAAAGACATACTATGGAGGGCGTACATATGCTTTATCGGCATGGTACTGTTTGGCGTGATCATACTAGTCAAAGTGTTCATACTGCAGAATGTGGATGGTGCATACTGGCGCGGCATGGCAGACAGCCTGCACACCAGCTACGTATCACTGGATGCCGAAAGAGGCACCATCTACTCTGAAGAAGGCAGGATGCTCTCTACTTCAGTCCCCTACTTCGACCTGCGCATAGACTTTGCAGCCGACGGCCTCCGGGCGAAAGATGGTAAAGTATTTACAGACAATGTTGATTCATTGTCCATTCGTCTTTCCCAGCTGTTCGGCGACCGTACGCCACGGGAATACAAGCAGCTCCTGCGGGAAGGCTACAAAAGCAAAGACCGCTACTTCCTGCTGAAAAGGGACGTTCCCTTTAACCAGTACCGCGAAGTACGCCGCTTCCCGATGTTCCGGCTGGGCGCCAACAAAGGCGGCCTGATCGCAGAGACCAAGAATAAACGTATCAATCCGTTCAAGCTGTTGGCCAACAGGACCATCGGCCTGTCCCGCGAAAACGCACAGAACGTAGGATTGGAAAGAACATACGACGATTACCTGAAAGGGGTAACCGGTAAAAGACTGATGCGGCGCATCGCCGGCGGCACCTTTGTTCCTGTGGAAGGTTACGACATAGAGCCCGAGAACGGCAGGGATATCATCACCACCCTGGATGTGAACATGCAGGACATTGTAGAAACCGCCCTCATGAACATGATGGAACAGAACGAGGCCGAATTCGGCTCCTGTATACTGATGGAGGTAAAAACCGGTAAAATAAAAGCCATCGCTAACCTGGGCAGGCAACCCGATGGCAGCTACTGGGAAGATATGAACCACGCCCTGCAGGTAGGCGAGCCCGGATCCACCTTCAAACTGGCTACCGTGATCGCTGTGCTGGAAGACCGCTTCACCACCATGAACGGTATGGTAGACCTGAACTATGGCCGTTGGCAGGTTGGACGCAGAACCGTGTACGATTCTGAACCGCATCACCGCACCAACGTTACTATTAAGCAGGCATTTGAACTGAGCTCTAATGTAGGTATGGCCAAACTGGCCTACCAATATTATTATAAAAGGCCGAATGATTTCGTAGCCCGGCTCAAACAGCTGAAGCTCGATCAGAAAACCGGGATAGACCTGATGGGCGAAGGTGATCCGATCATCAAGAACACCGCCTCCCGTACCTGGAGCGCTACCAGCCTTCCCTGGATGGCCTTCGGTTACGAAGTGCTGGTAAGCCCCCTGCAAACGTGCATGCTGTACAATGCAGTGGCCAACAACGGTAAAATGATGAGGCCATACCTGGTGAACAGCATCATGGAATACGGCAAACCGGTAAAAGAGATCGAGCCGATTGTAGTAATGGACAGCATCTGCTCACAGAGCACGCTGCGGCAGGTGAAGAAAATGCTGGAAGGCGTAGTGCTGGAAGGCACTGCGAAAAAACTGTGGACACCGTATTACTCCATCGCTGGTAAAACCGGTACTGCACTGGTGGCCAATGGTAAACGCGGTTATGCAGATAAGATCTATCAGTCCTCATTCGCCGGTTATTTCCCGGCCAATGATCCGCAATACACCTGCGTGGTAGTGATCAAAAACAAGCCGCATGCGGCCCGGTTCTATGGCGCTTCCGTAGCAGGCCCGGTATTCCGCGAAGTGGCAGACAAGCTCTACGCCATTGCTGTGGAAAAACAAAAGCCTTTACAAAGCCGCATCCAGGTAGACACCCTGCTGGCGCTTAAAAACGGTAAAGGCAGCGAGCTGAAAGAGATCCTGAACACCCTGCACCTGCCCTGGGAAGGCGCTGTAAGCAGCACCAACTGGGTAAGCGCCGGGGTGAACAAGCAGAGGAAAGTAGAGCTGGAACCTGTTGACCAGGCCAAAGGCGCGGTACCCGATGTGACTGGCATGGGATTGAAAGACGCACTGTACCTGTTGGAAAATGCAGGCCTCCGGGTGGAGATCAGGGGAAGCGGTAAGGTAACCGCCCAGTCTATCCCGGGAGGTACGAAAATTGGAAAAGATCAAAAGATCATCATAGAATTAAGTTAATGCTGAGGGATATATTATATAATGTAAGCATTCAGGCCGTTCACGGAAATAATGATATTACCGTGAACGAATTGCGCATTGATTCCAGGGCGGTAAGCCCCGGCGATGTGTTCATTGCCATCAGGGGAGTGCATACAGACGGCCATGCCTTTATCAGTAAAGCTATTGAACAAGGCGCTGCTGCCATCATCTGTGAAACACCGCCGGAAACATTGCAGGAGCAGGTATGCTATGTGCTTGTTGCTGACAGTACAGCCGCCTGCGGTGTAATGGCCGACAACTTTTACCAACATCCCTCCCGCCATTTGCAACTGGTTGGTGTTACCGGTACCAATGGTAAAACCACCATCGCCACGCTGCTATTCCGGCTGTACACTCAGCTGGGCTATAAATGCGGATTATTGTCTACCGTACAGAATCAAATAGGCGATACCGTTATACCGGCCACCCATACCACCCCTGACGCCATCAGTCTCAATGCCTTGCTGGCCAGGATGGTGGAAGAAGGATGCCAGTATGCTTTTATGGAGGTAAGCTCACATGCCGTTCACCAGCAAAGGATCGCAGGATTGAAGTTTGCGGGCGGCATCTTTAGCAATATCACCCATGATCACCTGGACTACCATAAAACATTTGATGAGTACATCCGGGTGAAGAAATCATTCTTTGACGGCCTGCCCAATACCGCCTTTGCGCTGACCAATATCGACGACAAGCGTGGTAATGTGATGCTGCAAAACACCAAAGCGCGTAAAGCCGCCTACAGTTTGCGCAGCATGGCCGATTTCAAAGGAAAGATACTGGAAAATAATCTCACCGGCCTGATCATGCAGATAGGCGAGCAGGAAGTACATTTCCGGCTGATCGGTGAGTTCAATGCCTATAACCTGCTGGCAGTATATGGTGCAGCCGTATTGCTGGGACAGGATAAACACACGGTGCTGCAGGCGCTCAGCAACCTGCAGGGCGCTGAAGGCCGCTTTGATTACATCCTTTCGGCAAAGGAAAAGGTAATGGGAATTATAGATTATGCCCATACGCCGGATGCGCTGCTGAATGTACTGGCCACCATCAAGAACCTGCGTAAAGGCAACGAGCAGGTGATTACCGTGGTGGGCTGCGGCGGCGACCGTGACCGGGCCAAGCGCCCTGTAATGGCGCAGGTAGCGGCAGAGCACAGCGACCGGGTGATCCTGACATCAGACAACCCGCGCTCTGAAGAGCCTGAGGCCATCATACACGAGATGGAAGCAGGTGTGCCAGTGCACCAAAGAAAGAAAGTGCTGTCTATTACCGACAGGAAGGAAGCCATTAAAACGGCTATCAGCCTGGCTAACCCGGAAGATATTATCCTGGTGGCTGGTAAAGGACATGAAAAATACCAGGAGATCAAAGGCGTGAAACATCCCTTTGACGACAAAGCAGTGCTGCAGGAAATGATGAAGCTGATGGAAAAGTAAAATGTATCGAGGACTAACTAACTTATGCTATATTATTTATTTAACTACCTGAAAACTGAATTTAACATCAGCGGTAGCGGGATGTTCCAGTACATCACGTTCCGTGTGACCATGGCATTGTTATTATCGCTGGTAATATCACTGCTGCTGGGCAAAAGCATTGTAAGATACCTGCAACGCAAACAGATCGGGGAAACGATCCGCGAGCTGGGCCTGCAGGGCGAAAACACAAAGAAAGGCACGCCTACTATGGGCGGGCTCATTATATTATCCGCGATTGTTATCCCCACCCTGCTTTTTGCACGCGTACTGAACGTGTACATTCTGCTGATACTGCTCTCCACTATCTGGCTGGGCCTGATCGGCTTTATCGATGACTACATCAAGGTATTCAAAAAGAACAAAGAAGGACTGGCGGGTAAGTTCAAGATCTTAGGACAGGTTGGCCTGGGCCTGATCATTGGGATGACCCTGTATTTCAACGACAACGTGGTGATCTCCCGCGAGGTGCTGGGGGCCAAAACCGTAGCTCCTTATGAAAGAGTGATCAGCCAGTCTGAGCGGGTAACTAAAGACGGCCACCGCTTTGTGGATGTGAAAACGCCCATCACCACCATCCCCTTTGTTAAAACACATGAGTTCAACTACTCCAAGCTGATCTCCTGGATACCCGGCGCTGAGAAATATACTTACATACTGTATGTGCTCATCGTGATCTTCATCATTACCGCGGTATCCAACGGGGCTAATCTGACAGACGGGCTGGACGGGCTTGCCACCGGTGTGTCTGCCGTGATTGGTATAGGCCTGGGCATCTTTGCCTATGTATCGGGCAACATACAGTTTGCTGAGTACCTGAACATCATGTACATACCTAACCTTGGCGAGCTGTCTATATTCATTGCCGCCCTGGTGGGGGCCTGCGTAGGCTTCCTGTGGTATAATGCCTATCCGGCGCAGGTGTTCATGGGCGATACCGGCAGCCTTGCGCTGGGCGGCATCATTGCCTCACTGGCCATTATCGTTCGTAAGGAATTACTGCTGCCCATTATCTGCGGAGTATTCTTTGTAGAAAGCCTGAGCGTAATGATACAGGTGAGCTACTTTAAATATACCAAGAAGAAATACGGTGAAGGCAGGCGCATCTTCAGAATGTCGCCTTTACATCACCATTATCAGAAACTGGGATATCACGAAAGCAAAATAGCTGTGCGCTTCTGGGTAGTTACCATTATGTGCGTGGTAGTAGCAATAGCAACATTGAAAATGAGATAAAATGCAAAAACAGAAACTGGTCATACTTGGAGGCGGAGAAAGCGGCATAGGTGCGGCACTGCTTGGAAAAAAGCAGGGGTATGACGTATTTGTTTCAGACGGCGGCGCTATCAAGGATATATACAAACAGGAACTGGCGGTGAACCACATCCCCTTTGAGGAAGGCCAGCATTCCTGGGATGTGATACTCGGGGCAGACGAGATCGTAAAGAGCCCCGGAATTCCTGAAAAGTCCGAACTGATGAAGAAGGTACGCGAAAGGCAGGTACCTGTTATTTCAGAGATAGAATTTGCTTACCGTTTCAGTAAGGATCAGAAGATCATTGCTATTACAGGCAGCAACGGTAAAAGCACTACCACCGCCCTTACCTACCACATTTTTGAAACGGCAGGTCTTAATGTCGCCATGGTAGGTAACATCGGTCTCAGCTACGCCCGGCAGGTAGCCACTGCGCCGGCTGAGTATTATGTCATTGAAGTTAGCAGCTTCCAGCTGGATGATATAAAGACATTTAAACCGAACGTAGCCATTTTGCTCAACATTACGCCAGATCACCTGGATCGTTATGAGTACAAAATGGAGAACTATGTAAAGTCCAAGTTCAGGATTACGCTCAATCAGACCAGGGAGGATTATTTCATCTACTGTATGGACGATCCGGAGATCATGGGTTATTTAAGTAAAGAAACTATTTATTCAACACCAATACCATTTACTATCATGGAACCATTGAAGAAAGAAGGCGGATTTATAGCAAACGACCAGGTGAATATTCGGTTGAATGATGATCCGGTGATCGTGTCTATTTATGACCTTGCCCTTAAAGGCAAACATAATTTGTATAACTCAATGGCAGCAGGTATTGCAGGAAGAACGATGGATATACGGAAGGAGAAGATCCGCGAAAGCCTCACCTCTTTCAAGAGCCTGGAACACCGTATGGAGTATGTAACGACCGTACGGGGCGTAGACTTCATCAACGACAGCAAGGCCACTAACGTGAACTCATTGTGGTTTGCACTGGAGAGCATGGAGCAGCCGGTGATACTGATCATGGGTGGTGTAGACAAAGGCAATGATTACAGCGCCATCAAAGACCTGGTAAAAGAAAAAGTAAAAGCGATCATATGCCTGGGCGTAGACAATCAGCCGATCCACGACGCGCTGGCTGACGCTACCCCCAGCATGGTAGATACTGCCAGTATGAAAGACGCCGTACAGGCAGCTTTCCAGGCAGCCACCAAAGGAGATGTTGTTTTACTCTCCCCCGCTTGCGCCAGCTTTGACCTGTTCAAGAATTATGAGGACAGGGGAAAGCAGTTCAAGGAAGCAGTGAGGGAACTATAAGATTGAAAGATTATGAGTGACTTACTATATAGGACCAAAGGTGACAAAGTGATCTGGGCGATCGTGATCTTCCTGTCATTAGTGAGTTTACTTGCAGTGTACAGCGCTACAGGATCCCTGGCTTACCGTGAGCAGGGCGGCCACACGGAATATTACCTGCTGAAGCAGTTAACTGTGCTGGTAATGGGTTTGCTGATCATCTGGTTTGCTCACCGCGTAAATTATACCATTTACTCCCGGGTAGCACAGATAGGGTTCATGGTATCAATACCGCTGCTGATCTATACACTGGCATTCGGTTCCAATATCAATGATGCCAGCCGCTGGATCAGGCTGCCGATCATTAACCTGACCTTTCAGACATCGGACGTGGCCAAACTGGCCATATTCATGTATGTAAGCCGCCAGCTGTCAAGACGGCAAACGGTGATCACCGACTTCAAAAAAGGATTCCTGCCCATCATCATACCGGTGGGCGTTGTGTGTGTGCTGATCATGCCCGCCAATATGAGTACAGCTTTGTTGCTGGGCGCCAGCTGTATGCTCTTATGCTTTATAGGCCGTGTGCCGGTAAAGTTCCTGGCTTCTATGATTGGCGCGGGAATAGGCCTGGTGCTGCTGATGTTTGTAGTGGCGGAGGTGTTTAACCTGCCGATGCGTACCGAAACCTGGAAGAAAAGGGCTGAGCACTTCTTTAACAAGGAGGACTCCGAAACGCCCTACCAGGTGCAGCAAGCCAATATTGCTATTGCAGGCGGAGGCTTACTGGGTAAAGGTCCGGGCAACAGTACGCAGCGGAACTTTTTGCCCCACGCATATTCTGATTATATATATGCAACAATTATAGAAGAGTATGGTATCTTTGGCGGCTTTTTGATATTGATGGCCTATCTGTTATTGTTGCTGCGCTGTATACGCATCTTTCGGAAATGCCCATACGCTTTTGGGGCATTCCTTGCATTGGGACTGAGTGTGACGCTGGTGATACAGGCATTGACCAATATGGCGGTGAATGTAGGCGTGTTCCCCGTTACAGGCGTTACGCTGCCCATGGTCAGTATGGGTGGCTCTTCTGTTATTTTTACCAGCCTGGCCATCGGTATTATACTCAGTGTGGCCCGTAACGTGGAAGAGATGGAAGGCAAGAAAGCAGAACAGGAAAGGATCGCCAGGGCGATGGAAAATGCGCCGGCAGCATAAAATATTCATTCATAATTATTAATTAACTGAAATGCAACGCAAAGTGATCATAGCAGGTGGCGGTACGGGTGGACATATCTTCCCGGCTATTGCCATTGCGAATGCGTTGAAAAAACTTGAAGCCGATATTGAGATCCTTTTTGTAGGAGCAAACGGGAAGATGGAGATGGAGAAGGTACCGCAGGCCGGTTACCAGATCCAGGGACTGGATATTGCCGCCTTTAACCGCAGCAATATGCTTAAGAACCTGCTGCTTCCTTTTAAGATCATTAAGAGTTTAAATCAGGCAAGCAATATACTGAAACGCTTCCAGCCCGACGTTGTAGTGGGCGTTGGCGGTTACGCCAGCTTTCCGGTATTATGGAAAGCGCAGCGCAAAGGCATTCCTACCCTGATCCAGGAACAGAATTCCTTTGCAGGCAAAGCCAACAAAATGTTGGGTATGCGGGCCAAAAGAATTTGTGTGGCCTACGATGGTATGGAAAAATTTTTCCCTGCCGACAAGCTGCTTCTCACCGGCAACCCTGTAAGAAGCAGCATTACACAATCTGCTGTTACCCGCACGGAAGCGTTACAGCACTTCGGATTGCAGGACGGAAAAAAAACAGTGTTCGCCTTTGGCGGCAGCCTGGGCGCCAGGTCTATCAGCGAAGCGCTGAGCGCTTTACTGCCCCAGTTTGTGCAGAAAGATGTGCAGCTGATCTGGCAAACGGGTAAGCCGTATTACGAAACGGCCAGGAAAGCCGCCGCCGCTTACACGTCACACGTTAAAGTACATGAATTCATCAATGTCATGGACTTTGCCTACAAGGCATCAGACGTAGTGATTTCCCGCGCCGGCGCCATGACCATTGCAGAAGAATGCCTGGTGAAAAAGCCGGTCATCTTCGTGCCTTATCCTTTTGCTGCAGAAGATCACCAGACCTTCAACGCACAGAACCTGGTGAGCAAGCAGGCAGGCCTGCTGATTAAAGACAGTGAAGTAGGGAAGGAATTAGGCAACACCCTCTTCAGCCTCCTGCAGAACAGGGCGCTGATGGAACAACTGGAACAAAATATCGCAACGCTTGGCAAAAGCAATGCGGATATGGTAATAGCAAATGAAGTTTTAAGACTAACTCTCTGAGTGCAGATATGGATTTGAACAACATACAACGCGTTTATTTCGTCGGCATTGGCGGCATCGGTATGAGCGCCATCGCACGGTTCTTTAATGAGAACGGTGTGAAGGTGAGCGGTTATGACCGTACGGAAACAACACTTACCCGCCAGCTGTCGGAAGAAGGCATGCAGATCCATTATACGGACGATGTGACCCTGGTAGACCCACAAGCGAACCTGGTGGTGTATACTCCCGCCATACCGCCCATCCATTCAGAACTGAAATGGTACCGTGAGAAAGGATATGAAGTAGTAAAACGCAGCGATGTGCTGCAGGAGATCACCCGGGAACTGTTTGCCATTACCGTGGCAGGCACCCATGGTAAGACCACCATCTCCACTATGATCTCGCATATCCTGCGGTATAGCGGTTATGGCTGCAACGCCTTCCTGGGAGGCATCAGCGTGAACTACGACCGTAACTTCTGGAGCAGCGAAAAACGTGTGGCCGTTATTGAAGCAGACGAATATGACCGCTCCTTTCTGAAACTCAGCCCGGACATCGCCGTGCTGACCGCGATGGATCCGGATCACCTGGACATCTATGGTACAGAAAAGGATATGCAGGAAGCGTTCATCCAGTATACGAAGAACATCAAGCCGAACGGCACCCTCATTGCCCGGGAAGGCTTGCAGCGCGCAGGCGACCTGCAGGGCGATAACAAACTGTGGTACAGCCTGCAAAGCTTTACCGCCAACGCATATGCCACTAACATCCGCATACAGCAAGGTGGTTATGTATATGATGTTGTACAGCAGAACTGGAGCCTGAAAGATGTGACGCTACCTATCGGTGGCATGCATAATATCGAGAACAGCGTAGCCGCCATTACCGTAGCGCAGCTGCTGGGTATCAGCGACGATGCCATCAAGGCAGCCATCGCCGACTTTAAGGGCATACGCCGCCGTTTTGAATACGTGATCAATAATGACTACCAGGTATTTATAGACGACTATGCGCACCACCCCGAAGAACTGCGCGCACTGATCAGCAGTGCCCGTGGATTGTTCCCTGATAAAAAGTGCACGGTGGTGTTCCAGCCGCATCTGTATACCCGCACCCGCGACCTTGCCGACGGCTTTGCCGAAAGCCTGGCCCTGGCAGATGAAGTGATCCTCTTACCGATCTACCCCGCCCGTGAGCTGCCCATCGAAGGCGTGAACAGCGAGATGATCGCCAGCAGGATCAAAGGTAAACCGGTACAGATCCTGCAGCCGGCGGAAGTACTGGACTGGCTGAAATCCAACACCGCTCCCCTGTTTATCACGGCAGGCGCGGGAGACATTGATCAGCTGAAAGAACCGGCTAAAAAGATATTGGAAGCTAATTAACAATGAATAATTATTAATTCAAATGGAGCCCAGAACACGCAAAGCATTGAAACGTTTAGGCAGCGCCATCATATGGACGGCGGTGCTGATCGGCTTTGTTGTGCTGGTAGCTTCCGCCGCCAGGGTGAAAGATGCCGTGCAATGCAAAGGCATTGTGGTAAAGATTAGCGGCAGCGACAATAACTATTTTATAGAGGAGAAAGACATCAAGGCGCTGGTAGTAAAGAACACGGACTTAAACCCGGTAGGCAGAAAGATCAACGACATCAACATTTCCCGCCTGGAAAAGCTGGTGTTGCAGGATCCCTGGGTAGAACAGGCCGATTTGTTCTTTGATAACCAGCAGCGCCTGAACATAAAAGTGATCCAGCGGGAACCGGTAGCACGGATCTTTACCGTTACCGGTAACAGCTTTTACCTGGATGCCAAGGGAGACCGTATCCCGGTTTCTGACCGCTACACTGCCAGGGTGCCTGTATTCACAGGATTTCCCACAGATGCGGTGCAGCTCCAGCAGAACGACAGCATCCTCACCGCCAGCATTGTAGACATCAGCTCTTATGTGCTGAACGATCCTTTCTGGATGGCGCAGGTAGACCAGGTGGACATCACCGGCGACCGGAAATTCGAGATCATCCCCAAACTGGGCGATCATATTATCGATTTCGGGGAAGGCACGGATGTAGAAAAGAAATTCAGCAAGCTGATGGCCTTCTACAAAGAAGGGTTAAGCCGTGTAGGTTGGAACAACTACACCCGGATCAACGTGGCGTTTGAAAATGAAGTAGTATGTACCCGTAAAGATGGTACGCCGCCACCTAAACCCACCCCGCCGCACATAGACAGCGTGGACGTGGATATGGCGGCAACAGGCGACACAACCGCGGCAGCCGTTCCTGCAAAGGAAGCTGTCAAAGCAGTTGCCAGCACAGTAAAGCCGGTAGAAAAAACGGCACCCAAAAAAGAAACGGCCAAACCGGCAGCGAAGAAAACAACAAAAGCACCGGCCAGGCCAGAGAAACAACCCAAGGCAGTCTATAGAAAACCTGCCGCGGGATCAGTAAACACAACAAAAAAACATAGAACGCCATGAATCAGGAAGCTCCCATCATTGTAGGTCTTGATATAGGAACTACGAAGATTGCTGCCATTGCAGGACGGAAGAATGAATACGGGAAACTGGAAATCCTGGGATTCGGTAAAGCCCCATCTTTTGGTGTGCAGCACGGCATGGTGCTGAACATCGACCAAACTATCAAGGCGATCAGGCAAGCGCTTGAAAACTGCTATGCTTCAAATCCCAACCTGGAGATCAATGAAGTGTACGTTGGCATCGCAGGCCATCATATAAAAAGTTTGCAGACCCGCGGTGATATCGTTCGCAGCGATACCGACGCGGAAATATCCCAGAAGGATATTGACCAGCTGATCAACGATCAGTACAAAACGGTGATCCCCGCCAGTGACCAGATCATTGACGTGATCCCGCAGCAGTACATCGTAGACAGCCTGCAAAACATCACTTATCCCATCGGTATGTCTGGTGTAAAAGTGGGGGCCAACTTCCACATCATCACCGGCGACAAGAACGCGATCCGCAACATCAACAGAAGTGTGGAGAAATCAGGACTGAAGATCCACGACCTCGTGTTGCAACCCCTGGCCTCTGCTGCTGCTGTTATGTGCGATCTTGACTTCGAAGCCGGTGTAGCTATTGTAGATATAGGCGGTGGAACTACCGACCTGGCAGTGTTCTATGAAGGCATCCTGAAACATACTGCGGTGATCCCCTACGGTGGTGAGAACATCACCAACGATATCAAGAACGGTTTGGGCGTGCTGAAAACACAGGCCGAGCAGATGAAGGTGCAGTTTGGCTATGCGCTGGCAGATGAGGCAAAGAACAATGCCTACATCACTATTCCGGGCCTTCGCGGACAAAGCCCTAAAGAGATCTCCGTAAAGAACCTGGCGCACATTATCCAGGCGCGTATGAGCGAGATCCTTGATTTCGTAGTGTACCACCTGAAACAGATCGGTATGGACAGCAAGATGCTGAATGGCGGTATTATCCTTACCGGTGGCGGTTCCCAGCTGAAACACCTGATACAGCTGACAGAGTATACCACTGGTGTAAGCGCACGTATCGGTTATCCGAACGAGCACCTTGCCAGCGGACATATCGACGAACTGACGAAGCCCATGTACGCTACCTGCGTTGGTTTGATACTGAAAGGTTATAACGATTACGAGAACGACCGCAGGGCGCTGGAAGAAAACTATGTAAAGATCAACACCAGCTATATCGCAAAAGAAAAGGCTTCAGGCAAGACTTCCCCCGGACAGGACGATTGGGCAGAGGAAGAGGAAGAAACACTCAGCGTGTCTGAAATACAGGAACGCAAAGCAAGAGAAAGGAATGCGTCGCTGAAAAACTTTTTGGACAGGATGAAGACTAAGATCATAGATATGTTCACAGAAGAAGAAGATGCTAAACTATAAGTGGCGCAATTGTTGCAGCCACAGTGATTTATAATAAACTAACCCATAAAAGAGATAGAGTCATGATACATTTTGATCTTCCAAAGGAGAAATCCTCCATCATCAAGGTGATAGGCATTGGTGGTGGCGGAAGCAATGCGGTGAACCACATGTTCAACCAGCGCATTGAAGGGGTGAATTTTATTATCTGCAATACAGATGCTCAGGCAATCGCAAATAGCCCCGTTCCAAATAAAGTGCAGTTAGGTCCGCACTTAACACAAGGATTGGGCGCCGGTGCGAACCCCGAGATCGGTAAGCAGGCAACAGAGGAATCCTTTGAAGAGCTCAAAAAGATATTGGAGGTAAATACCAAGATGGCCTTCATTACAGCTGGTATGGGCGGCGGCACCGGTACAGGTGGCGCTCCTATCATCGCGCGTATATGTAAGGAGCTGGGTATCCTGACGGTGGGTATTGTTACCACGCCCTTCTCCTATGAAGGGAAAAAGCGTATGAGCCAGGCAGACGAAGGCGTAAGCCGTTTGAAAGAACATGTAGATACGCTGCTGATCATCTCCAATGATAAATTGCGCCAGAAATTCGGTGACCTGAAAGCCAAAGCGGCTTTTGAAAAGGCAGACAACGTGCTGGCCACTGCCGCGAAGTGTATCACGGATGTGATCACCTCCACAGGTCAGATCAACGTGGACTTTGCCGATGTGTGCACCGTAATGCGTAACGGCGGCGTAGCGCTGCTCGGCGCTGCAACCGTAGAAGGTGAGAACCGTGCCCAAAGGGCCATCGAAGAGGCGCTGACCTCTCCGCTGCTGAACGATAACGATATCAGGGGCGCTAAATGGATCCTGATCAACATTTCTTCTGCAGAAGGTGATTTTGAGCACACGCTGGATGAAATGGACATCATACAGGCTTATGTACAAAGTCAGGCCGGTGAGGATTGCGATGTGATCCTGGGTGTAGGCTACGATCAGACACTGGAGCGCAAGATCGGTGTAACCATCATTGCTACCGGTTTTGAGCAGAAGCCGATACAGCGGGTTTCCATCTCCGGTGCTCCGCAGCCCAAAGCAGAAGAGCCAAAGATTGTAATGCAGCTGGGCAACGAAGTAGATGAAAAGAAGATGAGCCAGAAGGGCCAGGGCAACCTGTTCCAGGAACCTGTTGACGTAATGGCTCCGCGTTTGGTGGAACCGGTGGTCACCCATCCGGCGCCTACTTACACGCCTCCACCCCAGCCCGAAAGGCAAAACTATGTGCTGAACATAGAACCGGACCCGGATTACAGGCCGCAGGCGCAGCCTCAGCCACAGCCCCAACCGCCCGCTTCCAATCCTGGTAACAGCGGCGGTGGGATCAACGTGATCCGTCCGCAGCAGCATCATCCGCTCACGCATATTCACATAGAACCTGTGAATACGCCTCCTCCTGCGAACGACCAGCCTGAAATGAAGATGGTGTTCAGGGAAGAGGAAGAACCGATGATGCCGCCTACGCCACCACCTACACCTCAGCCTGTGGCCGAAGATCCCTTTGATGAACAAAAGCGCAAACAGGCAGAAAGGGTGGCTAAGCTAAGGAGTATCAGCTTCAACGTGAAGACGATGGACAATAATGCGGAGATAGAGAACGTGCCCGCCTACCTGCGCCGTAACATTAACCTGGACAATGGTGCTGGTTCTGCAGAGCAGTTCTATTCCAATTACACGATCAGCGACTCCGGCCAGAACCAGGCCGAGATCAATACTATTAATACTTTTTTAGATGGGAAGAAGCCCGATTGATGAGCGGTGGTGAATGGATTAGCTTTTATTGCTAAATTTAATTTTGATTGTTTTTTAGTTGTGTTAAAAGAAAGTCCTCTGGTTCTCCAGAGGACTTTTCGTTTCTACTGGATGGCGCAGAGGCCGTCTGATCCTATCCCCAGCGCCAGGTTCACCGTATTATAATACCCTTCTGTGGCAGCGAGGACGGTGATATAAATGATCTTTTCTTCGCTGAAATGCTGTTGTAGCTCGCGGAAAACTTCATCCGGTACCATTTTATGCAGGGTTACTTCTTTTACATAAGCCAGGCAGGCCCGCTCCGCAGGGGAGAACAGCCCGCTGGTAGCGAAATTGTGGAGCTCGCCCAGCTTCTTCATGGAATTGCCTTTGCGCATAGCGTATGCCCGGGTTATATCGATGCAGAAAGCGCAACCATTCAGGTCTGACACCATTGCATGTATCATTGTTTTCAGGTCCTCGCTGAGCGGCGCCTGTTCAGTGATCTTATGGAAAACGGAGGCTACCTTCATCAGTTTCGGTACACGGGCGTACACCACCTTGGCGGGGGTGATCACTTTACCGATCATTCTCTTAAAATACCAGTATCCCATTTGCACGTACAGGCTTTTGGGCTTTTCGATGGGCTGCAGTCTTAATTGATGTTCCATTGTAAACAGTATTTTACAGGAAGACAAAGCCCGGCCCAATTGGTGACAGTTTTTTATCCCGCGTAGCGAATATTTTTCAATTTATCAGGGTTCCGGATAAAAAAGAAGCTGGTAATGGCCTCGCCTTCGTGCTCAAAACAAATACAGGTGATAGGCGCCTGGGTAGCGGCGTCAAAAAAGGCCACTGCAGGCAAACCATTCACCATCAGCAGCTTATACAAAGGAGCAGGCACCGGTGCTTTTCTGAAAAGGCCAAGTATAAACCGGGATACTGCATCCGTGCCAAACAGCGGCTGGGTAGCGGCAGCCACTTTGCCGCCACCGTCTCCATAGAAGCTGATATCTTCTTTCAGCAGGGAGATCAGTTTGCCCTGATCCTGGTTCACGCAGGCGGCGATAAAAGCCTCCAGCAGTTCCTGGTGACGGTTCACATCTGACTCAAAGCGTTTCTTATCCTTTTGCAGCTTTTCTTTAGCCCGATGCAGGTGTTGGCGGCAGGTACTTTCGGGGATATCGAGGATGGATTCCAGCTCTTTATAAGACAGGTCAAAGCTTTCGCGCAGGAGGAAGACGGCCCTTTCCAGCGGGTTCAGCTTTTCCAGCAGGAAGAGGAAGCCGATGGAGAGATCATGGCCGGTATCAGGGGAGCTCTCCGGGGTATCAGTATCTGTTAGCGGTTCGGGCAGCCAGGGACCTATATACAAGGCTCTTTGCTGCTGTAATACTTTGAGGCGGTTGATAGCACGGTTGGTGACGGCCCGCATCAGGTAGTGACGCGGTTGTTGCACCTGCCTGGTGTCCATTTCCAGCCAGCGGGTGTATACGTCCTGCACAATATCTTCCGCCTCCTGCTTCTCTCCTATCATGCGGTAGGCGATGGCGAAAAGCAGCGGACGATGTTCTAAGATATTGTCAAGCTGTGTGGTCATACCTGTTAGTGTTTACCTCCCCGCTCTACACTTTTGATATCTTCCGCCCTGTTCTGCTTAAAGTCAAACTGTTCAAAGTCTTTGTTAGCGGGAACTTTTATGGTATAGCTATCCAGCGTGTCTATTTCAATTGTAATATTATCAGCTTTCAGGTCAATAATATGACCGCCGGCGTCTTTTTGCTGGGAAAGATAATGAAAATGATAACCGGAGATATTGGTATTGTCCATGAACACCGGTAGACGGTAGCCGATTAAATCACCCTGCGCCTCCTTAAATTCGAAGAAGTGCTGCAGGTTCAGCATATCAGCAAGGGGAGTATGCTGATGCTCCTGAACGGGCGGAAAAGCGCGTGTTTTGATATAGCTGAATTTTCCGCTGATGTGGATGGCGTACATGCCGTTGGTGTTAGTCAGTACGCTATCCAGGAGATGGAATAACCCCGCCTTATCCAGCGCCTTATTCGGCGTTATTGTGATATCGGGATGGAAGAAGTTGACCATGGAAAAAGGCGTCAGCTGACGGTCGTCTACCGGGGAGGTTTTACCGGTATGCTGTGTTTGATAGATCTTACCACGAAAGATCATGATCTCTCCATCCAGCTTATCGGGAGCGCCCAGGCCGAAATCGCCGTGCTTTTTAAGTTCACGGTAAGGATAGAAACCGTCGTACAGGCCGCCGATAAGGCCGGCGCCTATGCCAACCGTGAAAAGCTGATTGTGCAGGGTATCCGGAGGAGTGCTTTTTACAGCATGATCTATTGGTTTTGCGGATAGTAAGGCAATAGCTGCGATGAATAAAAACGCCAAGGAACGCATGATGAGAGAAGTTTAGATTTCCGGGAGGTAAAGATATGTTAATCTGCTGCTACTTTGTAGTGCGGATCTTCCATTACGTTGATTTCGATCACTGACGCTGCATTTTTCAACAGCAGGCGGCAATCTTCACTGAGATGGCGAAGGTGCAGTTTTTTACCTGCCTTCTGGTAACGTTCTGTCAGCTTGTTCAATGCTTCAATGGCGCTCATATCAGCGATCCTGCTTTCCCTAAAGTCGATGATCACTTCCGCCGGGTCATTATGCACATCAAATTTTTCGAGAAAGACGCTAACGGAACCAAAGAACAGGGGGCCGTATATTTCATAATGTTTGATGCCCAGATCATCTGTATATTTTCGGGCGCGTATTCTTTTGGCGCTTTCCCAGGCAAATACCAGTGCTGATATTATTACACCGATCAGCACCGCCAGCGCCAGGTTATGCAGCCATACAGTGATAAGGGCTACGAGTATGCCCACAAACACATCCTGCCGGGGCATTTTGTTAATGATCCTCAAACTGATCCATTCAAATGTACCGATGGCCACCATGATCATTACCCCCACAAGCGCAGCCATAGGAACACGCTCAATAATGGGCGCTCCGAAGAGAATGATCAACAGGATGGTCAGCGCCGCAATGATACCGGAAAGCCTCGCCCTGGAGCCTGCCGAAAGGTTAACGAAGGACTGAGCGATCATGGCGCAGCCACCCATACCTGAAAAGAAGCCATTGAATATATTAGCGGTTCCCTGTGCTACGGCTTCTTTATTTCCGCGTCCCTTGGTTCCGGTGATCTCATCTACTACGTTTAAGGTAAGCAGGCTTTCTATCAGCCCTACGCCTGCCATGACAAGGGAATACGGGAAAATGATCTTCAACATGTCAAGGCTAAAAGGTACAGCAGGGATATGAAACGGTGGAAAACCGCCACTGATGGAAGCAATGTCCTTAACGGTTTTGGTTTGGATCCCAAAGCCTAGTACAAGTATAAAGACAACAATAATGGCTACCAGTGAAGCAGGTATTGCTTTAGTGATCTTTGGAACCAGGATCACGATCAGGATGGTAAGGATCACCAATCCGAGCATGGTCCACAGTGCGGAGCCGGATAGCCAGGCCGTGCCGTCGGCGGTATTTACTTTAAATTGTTGTATCTGCGCCATGAAAATGATCACGGCCAAACCGTTTACAAACCCATACATAACTGGCTGCGGCACCAGGCGTATGAACTTGCCTAACCTGAACAGGCCAACAGCAATTTGCAACAAGCCTGCCAGTGCAACAGCTGCGAAAACATATTCAACACCATGGCTTTTCATCAATGCGATCAGCACCACTACCGTGGCGCCTGCGCCGCCGGATACCATACCGGGCCGTCCGCCAAGAATGGCGGTGATCAATCCCATTAAAAATGCCGCATAAAGGCCGGTTAAGGGCGAAAGACCTGCCAGGATAGCAAATGACAAGGATTCAGGGATCATGGTCATGGCTACGGTAAGGCCAGCCAGGACTTCGGTCTTGTAATTGACTTTCTGTGAAAAGTCAAATAAATTGAAGTAAGCCTTCATGTGACGAAAGGTTATAAAGTCAAAAGAATAAATGAATGTGAGTTACAGAATAGAACCGCATGCCCATTGAAGTAAGCCGCGTGATAGTTGAGATAAACTATCAAGGTGGAGTAAGCGGGGATGATGTAGTAATGCTGTTCATTCGGCGGCGAAATTAGAAAAAATTTGCCATTCTGCATCCAGAAAATGGGAAAGTAAGGGCTTGGGCCTGTCTTGCTGTCAGGTGGCGACATCCGGGAGCTTACTTACGACGCCGCTAAATGTCATGAACAGACGTCAATTAAACTATTTAAATAACTTTTAAATTTTAAATTTGATTAGACAATGGCTTACTCAATGGTAGATGTGGGGCTAAGGATTAAGTTGTAAATCATGCAATCATGCAGGATCTTTCCAAAGTAATACAAACATTAAGGCAGCATGAAAAGCTTTTCATCGTAGTCAAATCCAATACATTTGGACAACTTTCTGATGAATTAGCAGAAGCATTTTTACGGCCACACAAAAAGATCCAATACTTTTTTCTGTTCATTAAAAAAGGGCATGCGCAACATCGGTTAGATATGCGGGCAATAGATGTTTCAGACAACCAGCTATTGTTTGTACTGCCACACCAGATCCACATTCCGCCACCGAAGCATGAGGAAATGGAATATTACAAGCTGAGTATTGATGAACAGTGTCTTTCCCTGCTCCCCAAATCTTTTCCGTTTCTTATTAACCCGCTGCAAAACCAATTGGTATCCATTAAAGAAGATGCCGTTCAAAGGCTTTCCTGGTCCTTTGAAAGCCTGTGTCAGCTTTTACAGGTAAAAGATTCGCCTACTGCATTAGTTCTTACTTACCTGGATAGTTTATTAACTGAGATCAACCATGCTTATTTCCAGGACCAGCAAACACAATCGGGGTCTAACGAAAAACTGACAAAATACATAGCGTTTAAATTGCTGGTAGAAAAAGAGCTCACCCAGCATCTTTCTATTGAAGAAATTTGCAGACGGCTCGCAGTAAATGCAACTTATCTGTACAATATTGTTAAAGAATTCTCCGGCTTGTCTGCTAAAGAATATCTCAACCAGCGCCTCATACTTGAAGCTCAACGCAAACTGTATTATAGCGAGATCTCGGTAAAGGAAGTGGCCTTTGAACTGGGCTTTAATGATCCGGACTACTTCTCCAGGTTGTTCAGGAAGATAACAGGATATACCGTTTCACAATTCACATCAGACGCAAGGAATTTGTCCGGTTATTAGGATGATTTGTCCGGCTGGCAAATAAACTGCTCTTCTACCTTTGTCTTATCAAAAAACATTCATCATGGAAATAATGAAAAGACAACTGGGAAAAGGCGGACCTGCTGTGGCAGCTATCGGCTTAGGATGTATGGGGATGTCCGGGGTTTATGGCCAGGCCGACGAAAAAGAATCTATTGCAACGATTGAACGGGCGCTGGAGCTTGGCGCCAATTTTCTCGATACAGCCGACTTTTACAGAGTAGGTCATAATGAAGAGCTGATAGGAAAAGCACTCAAGGGCAAACGGGAACAGGCATTCCTTTCTGTAAAAACGGGAATGATGATGGTACCCGGAAAAGGTGGTATGCCGGGCTACAGCAGGGTAAACACCAGTCCGGAATATCTGAAGAATGCAGTCCTGTATAGCCTGCAGCGCTTAAAAACGGATTACATTGATCTTTATACTCCTGCAAGGGTAGATCCTGCTATACCTATAGAAGAGACGATAGGAGGATTGGCTGAGTTAGTACAGGCTGGTGTTATTCGTTACATTGGTTTATCAGAAGCTTCTGCAGCTACAATAAAGAGAGCGGCAAAAGTGCATCCTATCACGGCCTTGCAGATAGAGTATTCTTTATGGAGCAGGGATATTGAACAGGAAGTGTTGCCTGCGTTGAGAGAAGAAGGTATTGGCTTAGTAGCATATTCTCCCTTGAGCCGTGGATTATTGAGTGGCGAGATCCGTACGCCTGAAGATATAAAGGATCATCGGGTACATATGCCTAGATTCCAGGGAGAGAATTTTTATAAGAACCTGCAACTGGTGGAGAAGGTAAAAGAACTGGCAGAGCAGAAGCATTGTACGCCTTCACAGCTGGCAATTGCATGGGTATTGGCCCAGGGGGAAGATATTATTACGATACCGGGAACGAAAAGGGTGAAGTACCTGGAAGAGAATTTAGGAGCGGAAAATGTTAGGTTAACGTCTGGAGAGCTGGAGGCGATCAATGCTATATTACCGGCGGGAAGTGTTGCAGGAACGAGGTATCCGGAGATGTTTATGAAACATTTGAATGGGTGATGGGGTTGCTAACCACCTTCCCTACTCCGCCATCACCAGCAGCGAATGTCCGCCCAATAACCTTACTGAAAGATCTTTGTTAAGCATATTCAACACAAGTCTTGGCATATATGCTATCTTGGATTTTATTGTCCTCGCCAGTTCTAATCCCGGCGCTGTATAGAAGTAGTCAATAATTTTATATCCACTGTCTTCCAGTGTTGCTAAGGCGGTCTCCTTGGTAAAATAATGCAGATGCCCGTATTGCTTTCTTCCGGTGATAAGCCCATTTCTTAATATGGAGAGCACTGAAATGTCCAATGGTATGTGAAAGATCTTGGTTTGCGCCTTGGTGCGGCATTTTCTGACGAACGAAATGTAATCCTCCACATGCTCGAAAACATCTATTATAAGCAGCACATCACTTACATCATCGTTCGCCAGCAGATCTTCCTTTTTGAATGCAAGCCGGTCATTTGCTCTTGATATACACATGTTGTACGCATCAGGCGAAATTTCATACCCGGTAAAGCTCGTGCTTTCTGGCATCTGTAAAGCAAGCTGCACCAGGATTTCACCGGCGCCGCAACCTATCTCCGTCACGGTTTTAGGTACAAGATTATTCCTGGATAAAATAGTAAGGATCTGTTTTGCTTTCCAGGGAGAATCCTCAACATGCCAGGTGGGGTTATTCTTTAAATAATCGCTGTTTGCTTCACTATAAATGGAGTGCTTAATGGAGTTATTTTTCATATCCGTGGATTTATCGTTGCTGCCCAAATATTGCGGGACTTAAGCCGCTACAAACCCAATGTACTGAAAAAAATGCGAGTAATTACTTCCCCTTTGCTATCTTTTATATCACGTTCCTTTGCCGCCCGCTGACACCCTGCTAAAACATACCCATCCTCCTTCCCCGCCAAAAACCCCACAAACATGTTACTTCCCCTACCCTAAATTAATTCTACATTCGTTCAGCATTAACCAATACGCCCCAAATTTTAACCACCGCTTTATTGAATCCTATACCACCATTCATATGAAAAAGCTATTATTCGTCCCCATCGTCCTTTTATCCCTTGCTTTTCCCAAAGCAACCACTAAAGCCACCGGCTCTTCTACTTACTCCCATTTTATTAAATTCACCGATTGTGGCACCTACAAAGGTAAACCACTCAACCGTGGCCCTAAAGGCGGCTGCTATTACATCAACAAGAATGGCAATAAAACATATGTAGACAGGAATTTATGTAAATGTTAATTTCCATCGAATGCACCAAAGGGAGGCCGGCTTATTCAAGTCAGCCTCCCGTCTATTAAAATCAGATAAAAAGCCCTACCTTCAAAGCGACCAATTTCCAGATCGTTTATGTCTGCAGCCGGCTATTCCGCTACTCCCCTCGCCCAGAAACTAGGCATGAAAGAAGGCTTCAATGTTCGTATCATCAATGCCCCTCTTCACTATTTCTACCTGTTCAACGATATTCCCAAAACCCTTAACATCATCAAAGAGCCGCTGCCGCATAAGCATTTCATTCACTACTTTACCAGGGACGCACAGCAATTAAAAAACGAGCTTCCTTCCCTGAAAGCCGAGATCGTTCCTAACGGCATGATCTGGATCTCCTGGCCGAAGAAAGCGTCCAAAGTACCTACTGATATTACAGAAGACGTGATCCGCGCTATCGCCCTGGCTAATGGCCTGGTAGACGTAAAGGTTTGCGCAATCGATGACACCTGGTCTGGGTTGAAACTCGTCATCCCTGTTAAAAATCGCTGAAAATTCCTATCTTCGCCCCCGTATGACATTCAACAATACCACATATCGCCTGTCTGCCGGAATGATTGCCGCTTAACGCAGCTGGTAATTTAAACGCTGCTTAAATTCCCCTGCGTTTTCTTACTCCGTTATTTCATATGCTTTTTATGAACCGATGCCCTGTTGCCCGGACACTGCCATTTGTCTGCATACAGAGTGCTGCAACCTATTTCAACAATGTCATCATCATTATCATCATACGGCTGGAACAGCCATTTTGAACATCATTATACATCCTTTATCCATCAGGGCCTGGAAGCCGGACGCGTAACAGCTATCAACGGCTACCATCATACCATCATCACGCCTACAGGGCCATCTCCTGCCATGCTGGCCGGCGCTCTTATGAACGGCAAAGAAACCTGGGAGCTACCCAAAGTAGGCGACTGGATCGTTTGTAAACACTACTACGATCAAAGCATTATCATCGATGTCCTTCCCAGGCAAAACGCCCTGAGCCGGAAACTCCCCGGCAAAAGCAGCCAGCAACAGGTGATCGCCGCCAATATCGACGCCGCCCTGATCGTTCAGGGGCTGGATCGCGACTTCAACCTTCAGCGGCTGCAACGCTACCTGCAGCAGGTATACCAATGCGGCATTCAACCCATTGTTATCCTGAACAAACAAGACCTGGCAGACGATCCGGAAGTTTGCCGCGAAGAGGTACTGGCACTGGGATACAACTGCCCGGTGCTCCTCACCAGCGCATTTGATCATGCTCAGCTGAATGACTGGACCACGCAATACCTGCTGCCGGGCAAGACCTTCGCGCTGCTAGGCTCCTCCGGCGTAGGGAAAAGCACCCTGTTCAACGCACTCTCCGGTATAACAATACAAAAGGAAGGCGCCGTCAGCACATTCAACAACAAAGGCAAACATACCACCACTGCCAGGCATCTTGTCATGTTACCCAACGGCAGCATGCTCATTGATTCGCCCGGCATGCGGGAGTTCGGCCTTACCCTGGATGCAGATGAAGACGTCGGCTTCCATCACCCGCTGATAGAAGAACTATCGGGTCAATGCCGCTTTCGTGATTGTAGCCATCAGCAGGAACCTGGTTGCGCAGTATTGGCAGCGCTTAAACAGGGAACACTACCTGCCGCCGTATACCGCAATTACCTGAAACTGCTCCGGGAACAATATCACTATCAAGCCAGCTCCCTGGAGAAAAAACGAATGGAGCAACAATTCGGAAAAATTTCCAAACAGGTAAATGACCTGCGCAAAAAGCGGAAATATTAAAAGCAACTTGCTTACCAGGTCCTTTATTATAAGGGAACCTGGTAAGCAACTTTTTCACCAGCGTCGCATCTTTCTTATAAAACCCTGCATGCATGCACCCAGCCGCACCCTGTGGATAGATTATCTCCGTTCGTCCATCACCGTACTGGTAGTGGCCCATCATTCCTCCCTGGCCTATACCACTTTCGCCAGTTTCAATAAACAGGCCTACATCTTATCCACCCATCCCATCGTAGATAAAGAACGCTGGATAGGACTTGATATCTTCGAGAATTTCAACGATGTTTTCTTCATGTCGCTCATGTTCTTCATCAGCGGCATGTTTGTACTACCCAGCCTCCACAGGAAAGGCATCGCCTCTTTTCTACGCGACCGCTGCTATCGCCTCTTCCTGCCATTTGCTGTGGGCGTTACCTTACTGATGCTGCTGGCTTATTATCCTGCCTATTATATAGCACATGGCAGTCATGATATCAAAGCTTATATCATCGATTACTTTACTACTGAAGCTTGGCCGGTTGGTCCGCCCTGGTTTATCTGGGTACTTTTCCTCTATAATATCATCCTTGCATTCAGCTATCCACTGTTGAAGAACCAGGCAATTGGAAATCTCCGCTCCGGCACATGGATCATCGGCCTTACATTCATCACCTGGATATTATATGTGCCAATGGCGATGTGGTTGGGCCCTTATACCTGGACTGGTATCGGTCCTTTCGACTTCCAGGAAAGCCGGATGCTGTTGTATTTCGGTTATTTTATATTGGGCGCCTTAACCCGGGGCATTTTGCCCGATACACTTGTCAGACAATGGCCGCTATGGATCGCTGCCTGCCTGTTGATGTATACCTTGCTAACGATAATACCAACACCGCTCCGGCAGCTGGTAGCAGATGGTAAACTACCTTCACTGGCAGGGTGGCTGATCTATTACACTGTATACGTGCTGTCCTGTACGTTCAGCTGCATCGCTTTTGTTACAACTTTCAAAGCATGGATCCATTCACCGAAAACCTGGTGGAATTCCCTTTCTGCCAACGCTTACAGCATTTACCTACTGCACTACATTTTCGTGGTCTGGTGCCAGTATGCTTTGCTATCCATCTCAGCGCCTGCTTTCATCAAGTTCATCATCACCTTTATTGTTGCATTAGCTGGCAGCTGGATATTGAGTCACCTGATCAGAAAGCACCCGCTCGTCAAAAAATATTTATAGCGGCGCAACTGCTTCAGTAAGCACTTTCCAGGTGTGCTCTATGTTTGCGTGAGGCTTGATCATGCGTGGATGAAAAGGAATGATGCTTTCACCACGTTGGATCCGCAGCGGCCAATCGGGGTTGGCCATCGCTGCTTTCCCTATTGCTAAAAGATCGGCATGCCCGTCTTCCAGTACCTGCTTTGCCAGTTCGGGTTGATGTAGCCCGCCATTGGCGATTACAGGTACTCCCGTGATCTGTTTGGCTAAGCCTGTATAGGAAGTGCCGTCAGGATAAGTGGCTTCTGCTGCCCAGTTACCCGCCTCCGCTGCAATATGAACGTAATCAGGTTTTACGGCAGCCACTTCTGCCAGTATTGCGCGTGCTGTTGCAGCGCCATCCTGCCAGCGATAATGCAGGTTATTTACTTTTCCTTCTGACAAACGAAGACCGATGATAAAACCAGCAGGCAGCACTGCCCTTATTGCTTCAATGATCTCCTTTATTATACGAAAACGGTTAGAAATATTTCCACCATAAAGATCCGTTCGCGGGTTAATATAATCAGTCATGAACTGATCCAGCAAATAACCATTGGCAGCATGCAGTTCCACCCCATCAAAGCCAGCACTATATGCATGCAGCGCTGATTGCACAAAGCCTTGTTTGGTAATCTCAATTTCTGCCACCGTCATGGCATGCGGTAAAGGGAAAGGCCCCTCACCTCCGCCATATTCAGGCATCTTTTTTCCAAGCGGCAGTACTGCAAACGGCGCCCAGGTAGTTGACAGATGCTGTGACAGAGCGCCCGCATGCATCAACTGTGCAATAAAAACAGCCCCGTGCTGTTTTACACGCTCAGTTAACTGCTTCCATCCCTGTTGCTGTGCTGTCGTTACCAAACCAGGCTGCTGCGGATAAGCCTGCGCTGCTATAGCATCTGTATAAATACCTTCTGTAATGATCAGGCTAAAACCACCCAAAGCAAAAGCTTCATAATAGGTTTGCATGTTAGCGGTAGGAACGCCATCAAAACCTGCGCTTACCCGCGACATAGGGGCGACTGCCAGCCTGTTCCTGAGCCGGTGATGACTTAAATTGAGTGCATTAAAAGCCAGGGAAGTGAATTCATAATTCGTGTACATCATATCCATTTTTATGTACACAAAATTGCTACAGACAAAACCGGAACCGGTTAAATTAATTTAATAAATACGATTAAAATAGTTTAACAAAACCCACCATTTCGCAACGCAAATACACTACGCTGCGTGATCCTACCTTTACATTGTTGCTCTTAGCAATTAGTTTTAGTTAGTAGTTAACCCCAAAATAATTGTGATAATATCTCATAACGGCCCAACTCAAGTCAACTCCAGGCTCGCAGGTAAACGAAGTTTGTAACCCCTGTTCGTTTACTACCAGCCTGGAGATGACGGAGGGCATCATTGCCTAATATCCTACTAGCTTCTGTGACCCGACCAGTTTCTGCGCCTTTTCATCATAGATGCGCAGAATATACATACTGCCACCCACTGCTGGCGGTCTGATCTCAGTCTTTGTTTTATTCACCACCCGCTGATGCAGTAATAATTTCCCTTGTATATCATACAGGGAAAGCATATACGCCTTCGTTGCCTGCAGGCCATTTACAGTGATCTGCTCACGGAAGGGATTCGGGTAGATGACCACCGGCTGACCAGGATTATCTACATCTACTACCGCAGTAATATTTGTTTTATTGATCGTGATACTATCAATGCCAGTCTGCGAAGTGTAACACTGGTCGCTCGTCCTTACACGTGAGTATACCACATTATTTCCCAGCTTAAACTCAGCAGGGTCCACCGTTACGGAATTGCTATTGCTTTCCAGCTGCAACTGGTTAATGAAGTTCCTGTCCCACGCAAAAGTATACAGCGGCTGTTTACCTCCGCCAGTTACGTTGGTAGCCGTAATTACTACCGGGATACTATCGGTAGTAATAGGATTTACATTCACCATCACATCCAGCGAAGGCGTCACTGCAGGTGTTACCATAAAGGATAATGACAGCTGCCTTTGAATAGTATCATATGAAAAAGTTACACTTAGGGTGTGCCTGCCAACACTCAGCACAGCAGGGTTGATAGTAAACGTACTGTCTGCCGCTACTGCTAATACCCGTGTACTATCCAGCAATACTTTTGCCGCTATTCCTGAATTCGCAGCAGGCAGGTTAGCGATCTTCACACGCTGACTATCCGCAGCTGCACAATAGCTGCTTAATAAGCCGGTCACCACGGGCTGTGGTACTGTTACCGTACTATCGCTGCCGTCTACATTTACCTTAAATAAAGTTTTACCTACCAGCAGGTACCAGGCTCCATTATCATAAAAGGATTTGCTGACAAGTCCCGATTGATCAGTTACCGTCAGGGATCCCACTTTTTTCTGCACGCCACTGCTTTGTACATAAAAACGGCCACTGTCGGGAGTAGTGACCATCAGCTCTCCCTTGTCATTCAAAAGATCTATCTCTATAAATCCAACAGGCAGTTTCGTTACATCCCGCAGGTTTCCGGTGCTGTCCCGCAATGCTACCTGTCCCCTTACAAAAGCCATGTACCCGTTATTCAGCTGATAGCCCGTGTAAGGGCTCTTGCCGACGTTTAACAGCTGTACATCCGTATTACTTTTGCGGTTGTAATAGTACACACTGCGGTCCCCATCATAATGGCTGCTTACACTGTACACTACATCCACGCCATCTGTCAGCGGCGCCTCTTTATAGCGGTTTGATATGGACGGCGATAAGGCATTGGACTTGCCGTTGTCATACCTGAAAATATTCGACTGGTAAGTAGCATTCTGTATACTGTAAACGGCAATACCATTAGGCCCAAGATCGATGTCTCCACGGTAGTTCAATAGCGCGACACTATCCTTCACTCCCGTAAGCATGTTCCTGCGCACTATCGTATCTGACTTGTCAGGACCAGACTTGATCCACGCCATATAATCGCCGGCTACTTTCAGGTCTTCACCGCGCGACTGAAAAACAACCTGTCCGTTGCGCCATTCGTACACGGAGTCGAGCCGGCTCAACACAGCGCCTTCCTTCGTAACATAAGAACGTGTAGAAAATTGCTGATTGATCAATGGAGCACTCCGCTGCCCGCTGGAAAGATCTACCAGCACGGGGTAGCCACTAGCCTTATCGGTTACAAGCGCTTTGCCGTACCGAACGTCCACGATCGTTTCATGAGCGTTTAACACAGGTGTGATATACCGGCTGCTTTCAACAAAAGCGGAAAGGAATGCCTGGGTGGTTCTGCCAACGCTGTCGGTAGCCACCAGCTTAAGTCTTACCCGCTTGCCGTCATAAGCAGAAAGGTCCAGCACGGGTAAACTGTCCTGCGCCGTAAAGATCGCCGGTCCGGCGTAAACATTCTGGTCGTACACCCGTATAGTGTTGCCGACAGACCTGGCGCCTAAGAAAAGCGAGGGCCTGGCCACAGATTGATCCGCCAGGCTGTCTATCGTTAAAGTCACCGCCGGATCTACCAAAGGCCGGTAAATAAATGAAATAGCAGTATCGCCGCTATTGCCCAGCGAATCCCTGGCTGCCAGCACCAGTGAAAGGGTATCTCCCGGCAAACCGGCTAAGCTCAGCACACCGGAATACTTGTTGGGTGCACCATAAGGTTTCATGTTTACTTGTCTTCCGCCTGCCGATGCTGTAACGGCTGCAATCGGTCCCGGTGCATATACCATTACAATTGCGTGGACAAAAGTGTCTTTCACGATACTGTTCTCAGTCGGAACATCATAGCCAGGTGTAAATGAGAACGATACCACCTGGGCAAAAAGAAAACAGGGGCTTAATACTAAAGCCAGTAATAGTACAATTTGTTTCATGTCGATATGGTTTATGGGTCCAATTGTCAGTCCCCTTCCCGATGGCCCAGCCGCGCCCTGATCTGGCTCAGGAACACCGGCGTAATGCCCAGGTAGGAGGCAATATACTTTTGAGGTACGCGCTGTACCAGTTGAGGATAACGTTGCAGCAGATCAATGTAACGGGCTTCCCCGCTCATACTGATATTATTCAGGATACGCCTGTTCTGTGCCAGGTACGCGTTTTGATGCAGTATACGGAAGAACCGCTCAAAAAGCGGCACTTCTGCATACAGGCGTTCCAGTGATGGTTTATCCAGCTGCAATACCGTTACGGGTGTCAGCGCTTCTATATTTACCTGCGCGGCTGTTTGATGTAAAAAACTTTCGAGGTCAGTGATCCACCAGTCTTCCAGCGCGAAGTGCAGGGTATGTTCATCTCCTTTATCATCCACGTAAAAGGAGCGTAAACATCCTTCCAGCACATAGCTTTCATAGCGGCATACATCACCTGCCTGCAGCAGGAACTGTTTACGTAACAGCCGCCTGATGCTGAGCAGGGAAGTGAACAATTCCTGCTCAGCCGTAGTAAGCGATACATGTTGCGCTATATGCGCCAGAATTTGCTGATGAATGGGTTCCATGCCACAATATTACTAATACCCCACCAACTTCTGGGCGCCCAGGAGCCTTTTCGTCTTTTCATCATACACCCGCAGGATATAGATGCCACCTGTTCCTGCTGGCGGATTGATCACAGCCTTTGTTTGATTCACCACCCGCTGATGCAGCAGCAGCTTGCCCTGCACATCGTACAGTGAAAGCACATATATTTTAGCAGGCTGTAAACCATTTACGCTGATCTGGTCGCGGAAAGGATTTGGGTAGATGATCACCGGCTTGTCCGGGTTGTCTACATCTACTACCGCCGTGATATTTGTTTTATTGATCTTAATACTATCTATACCTGTTTGCGAAGTATAACACTGATCGCTCGTCCTTACGCGGACATACACCCAGTTATCCCCGAGCTTGAATGAAGCAGGATCCACGGTTACAGCATTATTAGCCCCTTCCAGTTGCAGCTGGTTAATAAAGTCACGGTCCCACGCGAAAGTATACAGCGGCTGTTTACCACCGCCACTAACGCTCGTAGCGGTGATCACCACCGGAATACTGTCTGTAGTGATAGGATTTACATTAACGGTTACATCCAGCGCCGGACTTACCGCCGGTGTTATATTAAATGACAATGCCAGCTGCCGCTGAATGGTATCACGCGAGAACGTAACAGTGATATTATGCTTCCCTGCTGTTAAGGCCGATGGATGGATCGCAAAAGTGCTGTCTGCTTTTACGCTTAATACAGTACTATCCAGCACTACCTTTACTGTTATACCGGAACCCGCCGCAGGGAGATTGGCGATCCTCACCTGCTGACTATCTGCCGCGATACAATAACTACTTAACAAACCTGATACTATTGGCTGCGGTACTGTCAGCGGCACGCTATCCAGGTTCACTTTAAACAGGGTTCTGCCAATCAGCACATACCAGGTGCCATTTTCGTAGAAGGACCGGCTCAGCAGGTCGCCGTTCACATCTCTTCTTACGGGTATGGTAGTGATCCGTTTGCGCAGACCAGCCGCATTAACAAAATAACGTCCGCTGTCCGGACTCGATATCATCAGTTCACCTTTATCGTTCAACAGGTCTATCACACCACGGTTGGTGCAGGAGGGGCAAAAATTAAAATTGCTGACCTGCCGCAGGTTGCCCAGTGTATCCCTTAAGATAACCTCGCCGTCTCGCAGGAACGCTGCATATTTATTATTCAATTGGTAATCCAGTCGCGGCTTGGATGGTATAAAAACACCGCCGGTAGCGCCAAGCCAGACAGCCATCTTTGTTTTCCCATTATAGAAATAGAGGTCAGCTATATCTGATGCAGACGACATAAATATGGCATTATATCCGTCTGTGAGGGGATAATCATAAACATTATACTCGCTCAGGCTATCCGTGATCGAGCCCCGCTCGCCGTTTTCATATTTAGCAACGAACCTGTTAAACTGGTCCGAGGTGGTACTGAAAACCGCCATACCGTTTTCAGCAACATCGGCATATATCACCGCGCCTGTTCGTATCGTATCTGAAACACCTGTTTGCAGCTGTTTCCGGATCAATGAAAAAGATGGGCCCTGCCACACCGCATAATTACCCGATACATCAAAAGTGCGGGTAACACCATGCGCGGTAAGCTGTCCGTTCTGCCATTCATAAAGGCCTTGCGGGTTCCTGAACATGGCCCCCACTGGTGTTACGAACCCCGACGACTCAACGCCAATAAGCGGTACATTGGCCAGGGGCGCGCTTTCCTGGCCGGTGGGCACATCTACCAATACAGGATAGCTGCTGCCTCTCGTTGCCACCAGTGCCTTGTTATTCCGGAAGTCCAGCATTCTGCCATTGACAGTAAGAAATTCTGTCAGGTACGGACTGTTATCAATAAAAGCTGTCAGTTGCGCTCTGCCAGTTCTTCCGATACTGTCAGTAGCGATCACCTTCAGCTGTATACGCTGACCGTTATATGTTGAAAGATCTACCGACGGAATGCTGTCCCTTCCGCTCACCAACAAGCGGTCTGCTAATTGAGGCACTACATAATAAACGGAAATGTTATTGCCCGGCGACCGTGCCTGTAAAGGCAACGAAGATTTTACGGCCGATGAATCTGCCAGGGAATTAATAGTGAGCGGCACTGCAGGGTCATTCAACGGACGGTAGATAAATGTGAAAGCAGTATCTCCCACATTATTCTGAGCGTCTTTCGCCGACACCACCAATACAAAAGTATCGCCTGGCAGGCCTGCCAGTGAAAGCTGGCCATAAAAACTTGCGCCCGAACCGCTTAGATTGATCTGCCTTCCTCCAGCAGATGCAGTTACTGTACTAAGCTGAGCAGGCGCATATACCTGCACGGATATACTAATTACAGTATCTGTCCATACACTGTTGTTAGCAGGTACGCCGCCGCCTGGAAAATAAAAGGAAATGTTCTGGGAGAAAACAAAGCAGGGGCTTAAGAGGAAAGTTAACAAAAGTAGATGTCTACTCATACACGACATGGTTTTAACGATATGAATAATAACAATTTTGCTGTTATTATTTTATACTCGTTTCAGTATGTTTATGTATAAATTATCTAGCTGAAAGCCTTGCTGCGAGAGAGTTGCAGTAAGGTAATTGGATATCCCTCCAAGGGTTTGGAACCCTTGGAGGGATGATATTTATATTAAGATGGTATAATCCTTTTTAATTGCAGATTCGTAACCGGCGCCACCACCAGCGGATACTTCTCGATCGTCACATAGCTTGAATCCAGTCCGAAGCCGCGCTCTTCTGAAAGGCTGATCTTTTTCAGGAAGAAATACATCCGCATTACCATTCTTTCATACAAAGGCAGGTCATTATCATGAGAGAGGAATTTTTCCATTACAATGAACTGGAAATCTCCCACCACGTTATTCTTGCTGAGCGATTCGTAACGGCTGGTAATGTTCACTTCCTTATTGCGCACCATGTCTTCCACCACCATGCGGAACATGAGATTGATACGCTGTTCCACTTTGAACCCGAGGCGGAATTCTACCCGGATCACTTCATTGGGGATGATAGTCTGCACCGAGTATTCGCTGAGATAAGGCTCGTCTACCACATCTACGTGCACAAACCAATAGATATCTGCGCGTTTGGGCTTCTTATTAAGGATAGAATAAATAATCTTATGTTCTATCTCCTTCGGATTATCCGCACTGCTCATATATACCAGGTGAGTGGCATGTTTAGGGATAGAGGTATCGTTGCTGAGCTCCTGTAATATGGGCAGGTAATCTTCCAGGCGCACAAATTCCACGTAACGGTTCTTGATCTTGCGCGATTTGAACCATACCAGCATCACTGCAAACAAGCCGCCGGCCACGATTACGGTAACGTAACCGCCGTGCATGAATTTTACCAGGTTGGCAAACAGGAAGGAGAATTCAATGGTCAGGTAGATCACCAGGTACAGTAATACCCAGGATACGCGCACCCGCCGCGTATATAGATAAAAGGCAAACAGGCAGGAGGTCATGAGCATACAGATCGTGATAGACAGCCCGTAAGCCGCCTCCATGGCGCTGGATTCCCGGAAAATAAGCACGATGGCCGTACATCCTACAAACAGCATGACATTGATGCCTGGGATGAACAGCTGGCCTCTCATTTCAGTGGGATAGTTGATCTTCAGCTTGGGCCACAGGTTCAGGCGCATAGCTTCTGAAATAAGGGTAAAGGACCCCGAGATCAGGGCCTGGCTGGCGATGATGGAAGCCATGGTGGCTATCAGCACGCCAAATATCACAAACCACTCGGGCATGATGGTAAAGAAGGGATTCTGGTCTTTCGGCAATATCTGGCCGCGCTGGGTGAGCAGCCAGGCGCCCTGCCCCAGGTAATTGAGGATCAGGCAGGCCTTTACAAAGATCCAGGAGACGCGGATGTTGCCCCGGCCGCAGTGGCCCAGGTCAGAATACAGCGCTTCGGCCCCTGTGGTACACAGGAATACGGCGCCTAATATCAGGAACCCTTTCGGGTAGGTGGTTAACAGTTCTATGGCGTAATGGGGGCTGAAAGCCTTCAGTACCATCACGTCATCAGCGATGTGCGTGAGGCCTAATACGCCCAGCATGGAGAACCAGATCACCATGATAGGGCCGAACAGCCGGCCGATAGAGACGGTACCGAACTGCTGCATGAAAAAGAGGCCGGCTATGATGATCAGGACAATCTTCACGATGGTCCACTGGTCCAGGTCTCTGAACACTTCAAGGGTACGGAGACCTTCAATGGCGGAGGTAACGGTGATGGGAGGGGTGATAATGCCGTCTGCCAGCAGGGCGGCGCCACCTATCATACCAAAGATAACGGCCCATTTGGCATGCCGTCTTACAAGGGCATACAGCGAGAAGATCCCTCCTTCGCCCTTATTGTCTGCCTGCAAGGTCAGTATTACATATTTAATGGTGGTTTGCAGGGTTAAGGTCCAGATAATACAGGAGATCCCTCCTATTACGAGCAGGTCGCTGACAGGATTAGTACCCATGATCGCTTTGAAAACGTACAAGGGCGAGGTGCCTATGTCACCGTATATAATACCCAGTGCAACTACAAATCCAGCCAGGCTGACCTTGTTAATATCTATTCTCACTCTTAAAAGTAATTGGTTAAAAGGCGCATCAAAATTACAGCAATATTCAATAGGAAGTGCCTAAAAGAGAAAGTCCCCCGTCTAAGACGGAGGACTCTCTGCAATATCATCTAGTGTGATACACCACTGTATTAGTTAGCAGGAGCTAAGTCAACAGTGCTGGACTCACCAGGAGTGTTTTGTTTGATGAAACGGCCCCTGTCGATAGCTTGTTTATCGGCCAGGTAGTCGATCACAGCGTCAACCCTGCGGCTGCTCAGGTCAACACCACCTTTTTTGCCTTTGGCACCAGCGTGGCCGGTAACCAGTACATTACACTCAGGATTGCTCTTCAGAGTAGCGGCAACGCTGGCCAGGATAGCTTCGTTGTCAGAAGAGATCTTGGTAGAGCTACCTTTGAAAGCTACGCTCGGGAATACCAGAGTAGCGCAAGTCTGAGTTTTGATGTTTTTGCAGCACTCAGGATCCGGGCATTTACCAACGCCATCAGCGTCAACAGGCTGGCAATAAGTCGGAGTGATCAGCTGTTTGTCCTTGAAGTCAGGAACACCGTCACCGTCAGTATCTTTAGCTACACCGTGAACGTCTACAGGAGCGCCTGCAGGAGTGTTCGGCTCGCGGTCGAACTGGTCGGTTACACCGTCGCCATCAGCATCAGGCAGAACCGGAGTAGGCAGCTTCATGTGACGGGGAGAGCTCAGCTCGTTGTAGGAGTAATCCAGAGGATTCAGCCACCACAGCGGCTCTACGCGTTTAGCAGTGCTACCGATGTTGAAGTTCAGGCGGATGCTGGTGTAGGAGAAGAAGTCCTTGCTGGCATCGTAAGCACCTGAATTATAACCGTCTAAGTAGTCTTCAAACGGCATAGTGAATTTCTGCTCTACGCCGATGTTGAAACGCTTAGAAACTTTGAAAGCGATACCAGTACCGAAGTCAACAGCGTGACGCAGCAGTTGGTTGTCACTTTTACGGCCGATCTGAGCCCTGTTGCCCTGAGAAGGAGCGTTAGACTCATAATCACCATCCAGGATGTTCTTGATCTGATCTTTAATATCTTTACGTTTGCCGAGGAAGTTTACGCCAGAGAAGTCGTAACCATTACCGGAAGCGTCTACAGCGTCAACGTCTACGTCGGCCAGTACCAGGCTGTAACCAGCTAATACATACCAGTTAACTTTAGGCTGAGATTTGTAGAACAGGATGTTGCTCAGGGAAGCGATCATGTCGATAGATGCCTGGTGAGTAGCGGTTTTGTAGTTCGGTACGATCATACCACCGTTACGTGCAGCAGTAGGCTGCCAGGACAGTGTGCCGCCAGCGAAGTTAGCCGGACGCAGCTGATAGTCCAGGCCACGATCAAAGGAACCAGTATATTCAGCCCTGATTGAGAAAGTGTGACCTAAAGATTTTCTCACGGAGATACCGCCACCGAAACCTGGTCTGGCATCTACATCACCCCTGATAAAGTGATAACCGCCGTGGAACCCAATTTCCCACATGTCACGGGGTTTAGCGGGATAATCGTACTGGTGGTTACTGAAATTGTTCTGTTGAGCCGCCCTAGATGCCGGAACCTTAGAGGAATCCAGGACATCGTAGTAAGGCTGAACTTGTGCAAAACTGGTCGACGCCGCTAGAAGACTCATAGCGCCTGCCAGTAATAAGTACTTTTTGCTTGCCATAATTGTTTTCTATTTAAAAACTGTTAAAGATTTACTAATAACCCGTTTTTTACCCAGCAAAGGTAAAAATCATAAATGAATATTCAAATTTTTCTTACAATATTATTTGTATTGATAACTACTTCAATAACAAAGCTTAGGTAAAACAATTGTTATACCTTAATTTGCTAATTTGTTATCGTATCACAAACGTATTGTTAACGTTATGTTACACGGGTATATACAAATTAAGGGCCAAATTGTTAAAACTTTGGTATTTTAAGCATAGCTTAGCAATCTTTTTTAGATATACATGGACGAAATTAAACACCTGATCAGTAAGGAATTACATGATTTCGAGGATAAGTTTGCGGATTCTGTAAAAAGCCATGTCCCATTGCTGGACAGGATCATGCACTATATCGTAAAACGGAAAGGGAAACAGATCAGGCCAATGTTCGTATTGCTTTCCGCCCGTCTCTTCGGACCGGACATCCAGGAAAGCACCTACCGCGCAGCCGCACTGGTAGAACTGCTGCATACCGCTACCCTGGTACATGACGACGTGGTAGACGACGCCAACGAAAGAAGAGGCTTTTTTTCTATTAACGCATTGTGGAAGAACAAGATAGCTGTACTCGTAGGCGATTACCTCCTGTCTAAAGGCCTGCTGCTGTCACTTAACAATCATGATTACAGAACTTTACAGATACTGACCGAGGCCGTAAAGGAAATGAGCGAAGGGGAGCTCCTCCAGATGGAAAAAACCCGTAAGCTCAATATCCGCGAAGATGTTTATTTTGAGATCATCCGCCGTAAAACAGCCTCCCTGCTCGCCGCCGCATGTGCCGCCGGCGCCTGGAGCACTACCGGACTGGATGACGCCACCGAAAAAATGCGCCTCTTCGGAGAAAAAGTAGGCATTGCCTTCCAGATCAAAGACGACCTGTTTGATTACGGGGCAGACAAGATCGGCAAACCTACCGGGATAGATATCAGGGAGAAAAAACTTACCCTCCCCCTCATCTATACCCTGCAGCATGCCGACCCGGAAACCCGTCGCCGTATCATCTATATCGTCAAAAACCACAATACCGATAAGGATAAGGTGGCGGAAGTGATAGGCCTGGTGAAAAGCTCCGGCGGTATCGACTATACCCGAGATAAAATGTTCCAGTACAGGGACGAAGCGCTGGAAGTACTATACAGCTTTCCTGAAAATGATATCAGGAACGGATTGGAACAATTAGTACGTTTTACAACAGATAGAACGTTTTAAAAGTTTGAGGTTTGAAGTTTGATGTTTGAAGTTCAAGGCAGTGCCCAGGTCAGTATACTTGTCCCGTACCTCAAACATCAAACTTCAAACCTCAAACCGAAAATATCTTTTCATGCAGAAACGCTGGACGGTTAAATCTTATCAACCAAAAGAAGAGGCAGTGCTGCGACAAGCGCTGGGCATACATCCTTTGTTATGCCGGTTGCTGGTACAACGCGGGCTACATACCTATGAAGCCGCCAAGCAGTTCTTCCGCCCCTCCCTGGCTGATCTGCACGATCCATGGTGCATGAAGGATATGGACAAGGCCATCACACGCATCGAACAGGCCTTCTTCCGCCAGGAAAAAATACTGGTCTACGGCGATTACGACGTAGACGGCACCACCGCTGTAGCCACCGTATTTGATTTCCTGCAACGCATCTACCCGAAAATAGAATATTATATCCCCCATCGCTACCGCGAAGGATATGGCGTCTCCGAAGCAGGCATTGCCTATGCCATTGAAAATGAATTCAGCCTGGTGATAACGCTGGACTGCGGCATCAAATCCATCGCCCATATCGCCGCAGCAAAAGAAAAAGGTATTGATTTCATTATCTGTGATCACCACCTGCCGGATGCCATACTGCCGCCCGCAGTAGCCATCCTCAACCCGAAGCAATACGACTGCCCATACCCTTATAAAGAGCTGAGCGGATGCGGTATCGGCTTTAAGCTGATCACCGCACTCGGACAAAAACTCGGGATTCCCGAGCAACAGTCGCTCCGCTATCTCGACCTGGTAGCCACCAGCATTGCCGCGGATATTGTGCCCATGACGGGAGAGAACAGAACACTCGCCTATCATGGCCTGAAGAAAGTGAATGAAGATCCGCTGCCAGGTATAAAAGCATTGATCCAGCTCAGCGCGCTGAAAGAAACGCTTACTATCTCCAACCTCGTATTTGTGATTGCGCCACGCGTAAATGCCGCAGGCAGAATGGATGACGCGCGCAAAGCCGTAAACCTCTTCATCGAGAACGATCTCGATAAAGCCATGGAAATAGCGGCTGTACTGCATGCAGACAATTTCGACCGGAAAGAGATCGACAATAACATCACCAAAGAAGCCGTAGCCCTGATCCAGAACGACGCTACCCTCGCTACCCGCAAAAGCACGGTGCTGTTCAAACCAGACTGGCACAAGGGCGTAGTAGGCATTGTTGCCTCCCGCCTGATTGATAAATACTTTTACCGCCCTACCATCATCTTAACCCAAAGCAACGACCAGGTAGCCGGCTCCGCCCGTTCTGTTACAGGGTTTAATGTATATGAAGCCATTCACCAGTGTAAAGACCTGCTGGAGAATTACGGCGGGCATTTCTACGCCGCGGGCATGACGCTGAAACCCGAGAACGTAGAAGCGTTCCGGCAGAAATTTGAGGAAGTGGTAGCTACCACCATCGATCCTGAATTACTGATCCCGGAGATCGTGATCGATACAGAGATCAGCTTCGCCGATGTGCATAAACAGTTCTACAATATCCTCAAACAGTTTGAACCCCTGGGCCCTGAAAATCTGCGTCCCATCTTTCTTTCGCGCAACGTAACGGATACTGGTTTTTCCAGGATCGTGAAAGATGAGCATATTAAATTCTCCATCAGGCAAGACAAATACGGACCCGTATTCTCCGGTATCGGCTTCTTCCTGGCCAGCAAGTTTGAGGTGATGGATAACCGTCAGCCCTTTGATATGGTTTACACCGTAGATGAAAATGAATGGAACGGCAAAACAATGTTGCAGTTCAAAGTGATCGATATCAGGCCGGCTATTAGTCGTTAGTCGTTAGTCATTAGTCGATAGTGACCGGCTACTAATGATGCAGCCCTACATCTAACGACTAATGACTAACGACTAATGACTAATGACTAACGACTAATGACTAATGACTAACGACTAACGACTAAATCCTTCGTTGTTTCAGCATCCAACTATACAAAGCTGTATCTGCATAAGCTCTTGTCCACGCGTTATGCGAACGAAGCGGGTACTCCGTTAACTTTACCAGCTTGCCGCCACAGGCTTTTATCGCGTTCACCATATCGCGGGAGAGCTGCACACTTACAGTAGGATCATAAGTGTTGTGGAACGCCCACACGGGCACATACTTCAGGTTGCAAGCGAGGCTTACCGTGCCGCCACCGCAGATCGGCACTACTGAGGAGAACTGCTTGGGGTAATGTTCACTCCAGTCCCAGGTGCCGTAGCCGCCCATGCTTAATCCTGTGATACAAATGCGGTTAGTGTCGATATTATACTTCGTTTTCACCTGCTGCAAAAATTTCTGCAGCACGCTTGTGCTCCACCAACCACTAGTACATTGAGGGGCCAACATTACAAAGGGCTTACCCATGATCACTTTGGGCAGCGCTACATTTCTGAGTATGTTCACGTCGGTGCCTATCTCACCGATGCCGTGGAGAAAAATGATCACCGGCCATTTGTAGGCAGGTTTTTGATTGTAGGTACTGGGAATGTACAGCAAATACTGCTTGATATTCCCGATGGTGCCGGATACCGACTTTGCTGTAATACCCAGCGTTTGCGGTGTAAAAGATAATGTAGTTAATTCGGTGGCAGCGCTTCTTTGCTTGCCTGCCTGTGTGGCCGGAGTAGGTTCATGCTCTTTGGAACATGAGACAGCCAGCAATGAACCAAATACTAAGACATGGATAAAATTTTTAAATGTCCTCTTTTCCATATGTTTCTGTTTTTAAGGTAAACAAAAAAGTCCCGCCGGGCTTGCTCCCAACGAGACGGTGATAGATTACATAAAAAAGTTTGAAACTGGATACTGAGGGCCGTAAGTTACGATTCTTTATTATAGAATAATATTGTTTTTCTTTCTGTTAGCGGCTGATAGCTTGTTTTAGCATCTTATCATACCCCGTGTATTTAAAATAAAAAGTCTCGTTCAAGCTATGCCCGAACGAGACTATGACATTAAATTATCGTTTGAAGTTTTAAACCAATTATACCTCTAACGATAAAATACAGGCTTTTATTGTAGTATGATCCTGCTCTTCTTATCGCCACCTAAGAGCTCTACGCTGCGATTAACAAATGCGGTGAGATCCGCGCCTGTAAGCAGGTTCTGAGAAAGCAGCGCCAGGTCAGCGAGGTTACGCACCAGCTTCTGTTGTTTGTCGCCGTCTTTTTCATCGAGCACCTGCTGGTAAATGGGGTGATTGGCATTCACCGTCATCGTAATCTCGTCCGGCATGTTAGCGTACCAGCTCATGCCGCCGCCCATGGAAGCCATATCCTTCATACGGCGCATGAATTCTGAACGGGTGACGATCACCGGCAAACCCTCTGCGCTCAGGCCTTTCAGCTCTACTTTGATATTGGGTTGCGTTACCTGTGCACCGAAGAGATCTTTCAGTTTAGTTTCCTGGTCTTGTGTCAGCACGTGTTCATTCTTCTCATCCTTGTCTATCAGGTTGTCTGCAATATCAGCATCCACACGGGTGAACTGTACGTTCTCCCATTTCATTTCCATGTTGTTGATAAAGGCAGCATCCACAATCGTTTCCAGCTTCACTACCAGGTAGCCTTTTGCTTTGGCGGCCTGGATATAGCTGTCCTGCTGTACCGGGTTGGTCGCATACAGGATCACCAGTTTGTTTTCCTTGTTGTTCTGCAGCGCCTGCGCTTCCTGGCGATACTCTTCCAGCGTATAGAACTTGCCGCCCTCCACGCTTTCCATGATATGGAACTTATTGGCCTTCTCCAGGAATTTATCATCCGTCATCATACCATACTTCGCGAACAGGCCGATGGATTCCCACTTTTCTTCAAAGCCTTTGCGGTCGTTACGGAACATTTCATCCAGCTTGTCTGCCACTTTCTTCGTGATGTGTGCATTGATCTTCTTCACGTTGGGATCACCCTGCAGGTAGCTGCGGCTCACGTTCAGGGGAATATCCGGGCTGTCTATCACACCGTGCAGCAGCATCAGGAATTCCGGTACAATGTCTTTTACTTCATCCGTTACATACACCTGGTTGGAGTACAGGTTGATCTTGTCTTTCTGGATCTCGTAGCTCTTGGTGATCTTTGGGAAGTACAGCACACCGGTGAGGTTGAAGGGATAGTCCACATTCAGGTGGATCCAGAACAGCGGCGCTTCTGAGAAGGGATATAATTTCTTATAGAAATCCTGGTAGTCCTGGGCCGTCAGTTCTGAAGGCTTGCGTGTCCACACAGGAGTTGTATCGTTAATCTGCTGATCTTCGTATTTGATGGGAACGGGCAGGAACTTACAGAATTTTTCCAGGATGTTGCGGATGCGGCTCTCGTCCAGGAACTCTGCGCTTTCCTCGTTGATGTGCAGCACAATATCAGTGCCCCTTTCTTCCTTAGTGGTCTCCTCCAGCTGGTATTCCGGGCTGCCGTCGCATTCCCAGCGCACCGCAGTGGATTCAGGCCTCCAGGAGCGGGTAAAGATCTCTACCTGGTCGCTCACCATGAAGGAAGAGTAGAAACCCAGACCGAAATGCCCGATGATATTGGTGCCTTCGTTCTGGCCTTTATATTTTTTCAGGAATTCTTCTGCACCGGAAAAAGCCACCTGGTTGATGTATTTATCCACCTCTTCAGCAGTCATGCCTACACCACGGTCGGAAATGGTGAGTGTCTTTTTCTCTTTGTCAAGCTTAATGTTGATTTCGAGGGATCCCAGTTCTCCTTTAAATTCGCCTACACTGGCCAGGGTTTTGAGCTTCTGCGTGGCGTCCACGGCGTTGCTCACCAGCTCGCGGATAAATATCTCATGATCAGAGTAGAGAAACTTTTTAATAATGGGGAAGATGTTTTCTGTTTGTACGCGTATTGCACCTTTCTGCATGAGTAAACTAGTTTTTTGACCTTTTTGCGTTTCCAAAGCCCGTGCCAGCGGAGAAACGGCTGACAAACTGTCCGGATCCCTAGCTTCCATATACCCTCCACATACCTTCATATACCCCTGCCCTCCATAACAGGAAAATGTATATATTTATGAATTAACAAATAGATCATTAACCGGTTGCCATAAAGCACGTTCACAATTTGTATTTTGCCCCGGCAAATTCCCCGAGAGAATCCTAATCTTAAACCCGGAAAATCCCGAAATGCGTATGCATAGATTTCTACACCCTTTATTACTGGTAAGCGCCTTGTTTTCCAGTTCCCAGTTATGGGCCCAGACACAACCTGCACCGCAGGCTTTGCCCTATCAACAGAATTTTGATGCCCTTGCGCCCAGCTCCACTTCCTACCCCGCCGGCTGGCAGGGATGGGCCTTGAGCGGTGCTCCCTCCGGCAGCTTCAACACGGCTGCCCCGGCGAGTGATAAAGCCTTGTTGGCCAATGGCAGTGCATCTTCCACTACCAACGGCGCTTACAACTATAACGGTAAATTGGGCTTCCTGAACAGCGGTTCCGTGGATAACTCCCTGGCGCTGGCCCTTAATACCAGCGGACAGCTGAACGTCTCCCTCAGTTATGATGTGATGACCCTGCGTAACCCCTATGATGGCGGCAGCAATACCCGCATCAACGAGGTAACGCTGCAATACCGCATCGGCAGCACCGGTACCTTTACCAATGTGCCCGGTACGCTTTACCAGAACGATACCACTAATCAAAGCGGCTCCGGCATTACCACGCCGCAGCGCCTTGTCAATATTGCAGTGACCCTGCCCCCGGAATGCAGCAACCAGTCCTTGGTACAACTGCGCTGGGTAAACCGCCAGATCAGCGGCGCTGGCTCCAGGCCCAGTTTTGCGGTAGATAATATCCTGGCAGCTGGCAGCGGCGGCGACACTACTGCCCCGGCCATCAGTGCCCTGCTGCCTGCCAGCGGCGACTCGTCTGTTTCTCCGGCTACCCGTCCGCAGATCACTTTCTCAGAGAACATCAAAGCGGGAGCTGGCAATATCGTATTGCATAACGCCACCAATGGCACTCAGCAGGTATTTGCCATTAACAGCCCGGCTGTAAGCATCAGCGCCAATACCCTCACACTGAGCGCCTCACTGCAGCCCCTGCGGAACTACTATATCACTATCGACAGCGCTGCTGTGACCGATCTATCCGGCAATGCCTTTGCAGGGATCAGCGGCGTGACCGACTGGTTCTTCCGCACGGCGCAACAACAGCTGAGCTTTAACTTTAACGATTGTACCCCCAGTGGCAGCAGCAACATCTCCGGCGGCTTCATTCAATACAGCGTTAGCGGTTCCCAGCGCTGGGGCTGTACCACCTTTGGGCAGAACAGCAGCAATGGTGTTCAGATCAATGGATTCAGCGGCGGCCCGCAAGAAAATGAAGACTGGCTCATTTCGCCTGCCTTTGATCTCAGCGGCTTTAACCACCCGCTGCTGCGCTTCTCCAGCCGCACCGCCTTCGCGGGACCTTCTCTCCAGCTGTTTGTGAGCACTGACTACGATGGTCACAGCGACCCGCATACCGCCAGCTGGACACTGCTGAACGGCCGCTTCCCTGCGGAAGGTTCTGACGCATGGCAGCTGTCTGACAGCATCAGCCTGGGCTCCGTACTGGAGGACAGCGTGTATATCGCCTTCGTATATATCTCCTCTCCTACCCTGAACGCCGCCCGCTGGACCCTGGACGACGTCAGCGTGTTTAACAGCCCGGTTGCGCCCCAGCCCAGCCTGACGCTCAGCACTAATGCACTTGATTTTGATTATGTACCGGTATCCCAGCAATCTACCCCGCAGCATTTTACTTTCTGGGCTAACGACCTGACAGATACGCTGTGGCTCCAGGCACCCAACGCCTTCCTGGTAGCCAGGGACAGTGCAGGCCCCTATGGCAGCTTCCTCGGCTACGCAGATCGCGATGCAGGGCCGCAAACCGTATGGGTGAAATTTGTGCCCAACCTGGCCGACCAGAACTTCAGCGACAGCCTGCAGTTTATTACCGGTTTAATGAGCACTGGCAGGGTACGGGTAAGCGGTACTTCCCTCCGCTCCCTGAAAGTGGTGAACTGGAACATCGAGTGGTTTGGCAGCCCCGCCCAGGACCCGTCCAACGACGACCTGCAACAGGCCAACGTCACCACCGTGCTCAAAAAACTGGATGCCGATATCTTCGCCCTGGCAGAAGTGGTGGATACCGCCCGCTTCACAGCGGTAGTAAGCCAGCTACCAGGCTACAGCTATGTAATATCCGACTTCGGCTCCTATGCAGACAGCATCGGCGACCCGGATTACACCAGCGCCCAGAAACTGGCCTTCGTATACAAAACAGCTATTATTAAAGGTATCCGTTCTTACGGAGTGCTCCGCCGCGGCGGCAGCGACAGCGCCTATTATAACTGGTCTTCGGGCCGCTTCCCCTACCTGTTTGAGACAACGGCTAAGCTGAACGGCGACAGCGCCCGCATCCAGTTTGTACTGCTGCACTCCAAAGCCAATACGGGCAGCGCTTCTGACAAAATCGAGTCCTGGCACCGCCGCAAGGATGGGGCTAAAGAGCTGAAAGACAGCCTGGATGCGCAGTATCCGTACAGCAATTTCGTTGTACTGGGCGATTTTAACGATGCGTTCAATAAGACCATCACCACCGAAATGGCCCCGGATACTACCACTTCTTATATTGATTTCGTAAATGATACGGCAGATTATAAACTGCTGACCCTGCCCTTAGCCCTTGCAGGACAAAGGTCCACCGTTTCTTTTGCCAGCGTGATAGACAACGTAATGGCTTCCAATGAAATGGCCCAGGCCTATCTGCCCGGCTCTGCCGCTATCTACACCCAGGCTGCGCAGCTGGTAAGCAGCTATGGCACCACCACTACAGACCACTACCCGGTGATCAGCCGTTATAACCTGCATGTATTGGCTAACCGCAACCCGATCGAGAACTTCAGGGCGGTAGTTGACAGCGGTATCGTGAAACTGAGCTGGCGCACTCCTTACGAGACCAATACTGCCCGCTTTATCGTGGAAAGGTCCCGCAACCAGCGCGACTACAACGCGATAGATACGGTAGCGGCCCAGGGTACTACCACCCTGCCCGGCAACTATAAATCAGCCGATTACTCTCCGTGGTTCGGCAGGTCTTACTACCGCCTGAAGCTGGTGGGCCTGGACGGCGCCGTTAAATACAGCCAGGTACAGAGCGTGAACGTGGATCTGAAAGACCTCCTGTGGCGCCTGATCTGGTGTATCATTGGTCAACACTTACAGGTTTGGGTAGATGCGGATAAGACGGGCAGCGGTCCGGCTGTACTGCAGCTGATAGATCTGCAGGGACGGGTACGCGCCCAGGGTACTATGAACCTGGTAAAAGGACGTAATTATAAAGAAATGGATATCAGCAGGTTACCGAACGGTATTTACCTGTTGAAAGTACAAACCAGGGAAGGATCCCAGGTGAGCAAGATATTTGTTGCCCACTAGATCTTTACTGAATAAGCCTGAATTAGGGGTCGTCCGTGGGTTAGCGGACGGCCCTTATTTTTTATGATAGTATTTTAACAAAATGCGGGGAGTAAGGAAACTGCAAGGATAGAGCAAGGATACTGCAAGGATAACGTAAGGAGAAGAGGGGTAAAATAGTATGGGATCTGCCCCGTTGCAGGGAGCAAATCGGTCTTCATCCGCGGGCCACAACAGACGTGTCTTCCGTTCCGTCATTGCGAGGAGCTTTAAAGCCCGGAGCGTGGGGCGACGAAGCAATCTTTTCACACAATTCCTACACTGATCTTCACGAAGCTATTTGAAAAGATTGCTTCGGCCCCGCTCCCCGCAGGGCCCTTCGGTGCCTCGCAATGACGGAACGGAAGACCCTGATATCCGTTAGAGAAATGAATACCAGCCGTTTACAATTAACAAAAACCTCGCCTCCCACCAAAAACCTGTATTAACCCGCCCCTCGTCCCAAAAATCCCCCGAAAATTAACACCACAGGGCTGATTGTACGCTTGGGAATTGAATTAGGAATTGTATCTTTGCACTCCCAATTTTATTGGGGATAAATTAATCATTCACAAATTTTTAAAACAGGGAAAATGAACAATTACGAATTGATGGTGATCTTTACCCCTGTGCTTTCTGAAGACGACTACAAAGCCGCTCAGAAAAAATTCGCTGATCTCATTAAAGAGAACGGCGGAGAAGTAACGCACGAAAATCCCTGGGGATTAAGATCACTGGCGTACCCAATCCAGAAAAAAACCACGGGCATGTACCTGGTTCTGGAGTACAAGGCGCCATCCGACCTCAATGAGAAGCTGAAGATTCAGCTGAACCGCGATGAAAATGTATTACGCCACATGATCACTGCGCTGGACAAGTATGCTGTTGAATACAACGGCAGAAAGAGACATGGCGTGAGTGCTGATTCTAAAACCGTAGAAGCTTAAAGTTATGGCAGTAAAACAAGAAATTAAGTACTTAACCGCCGTTAAACAGGAGAAACGTCAGAAGAAATACTGCCGTTTCAAGAAAATGGGCATCAAGTACGTGGATTATAAAGACGCGGAATTCCTGAAGAAGTTCCTCAATGATCAGGGTAAAATGCTGCCCCGCCGTATTACGGGTAACTCTCTGAAATTTCAGCGTAAAGTAGCCCAGGCTATTAAGAAAGCTCGTCAAATGGCTTTATTGCCTTATGTTACTGACCTTTTAAAGTAAGAAAAAGTTATGCAGATCATCTTAATACAAGACGTTGATAACCTGGGCCAGAAAAATGAACTGGTAAGCGTGAAGAACGGTTACGCCAGGAATTTTCTGATCCCCCAGAAATTTGCAGTTGAAGCCAGCCCTTCCAACATGAAGCAGCTTCAGGAGCGCCTGAAAGTGCAGAAAGTGAAGGAAGAAAAGCTGCTGTCTGAAATCGCGAAAGTGGTGGAAGTCCTGAAAGCTGCCCCTGTTAAAATTGGCGCTAAGACTGGTACTTCCGGCAAAATATTCGGTAGCGTAACTGGTGTGCAGATTGCACGCGCTATTAAAGAGCAGAAAGGTTACGAAATTGACCGCCGCCGTATCCACATCCTCGATGATGTAAAGGAATTAGGCACTTACAAAGCTAAGATCGATTTCGGTAAAGGCAACGAAGCTGAACTGGAATTCGAAGTAGTAGCCGAGTAATCAAGTAAAAAAGAAAAAGTAAAAAATAAAAAGCGCGAAGATCATCCTTCGCGCTTTTTTTATTTTTTCTTTTTACTTTTTATTTACTCCATGCGTTGCGCAGGAAGCGCAGCCAGTTACCGTGCATTACGTTCTCGATATCTGCTGCAGAATATCCACGTTTCTCCAGCAGCGTGCTTACTTTCTGCAGGTCTGCAATGGTTTCAAGATCATAAGGGCATTGTTCCTTACCAAATGCACCGTCCAGGTCAGAGCCGATGCCTACATGCAAGGCATTACCCGCCAGCTGGCAGATATGGTCCAGGTGATCGATCATTACTTCCAGTGAACAGTTCATGGCCTGCGGATCAGATACGCCTCTCTCCCATCCCGGCACCATCATCCAGGCATCCAGGGCGCCGCCTATTACCGCATTACGGGCGATCAGCTCCCTGATCTGCTCATCGCTGAACTGGCGGTTGTGATTCACCAGTGCACGGCAGTTGTTATGACTGGCCCATACGGGACCGTTAAAATGATCCATGGCGTCCCAGAAACTGTCATCACAAAGATGAGTAGCATCGAGGATGATATTGAGCCGTTCCATTTCTTTCAGCAGCTCATGTCCCTGCGGGGTCATCTTACCCGTAGCATCAGTGCCTTGTGCATAGCGCCCGGGACCATAATGGGCAGGGCCTACTGCCCGCAGACCATATTCGTATGCCCATTGCAGGTAGTAAGTATCTACGATAGAATCAGCGCCTTCCAGGCTAAGGATGTATCCTATGGGTTTCTGATCATTTGGCTTTCCGTTATTCCACACGGCCAGGTGACGGTCGAGCGAAGCGAGATCTGTAATAGCTACCATTTCTCCGGCTTCTTCCATGGCCTGGTACCAGGCCAGCTGTCCCTGTGTCTGCGCCCAGGCCTGTTCCGGAGAGAACCAGCCCGGCAGTGGATTATCGGGGGCTACAAAGCGTGCTATCTGCGTAGCTACTACGAGGCCGATATTACCTTTACGCAACTCAGGCAGGGCAACAACCCCGCGGCCACGGTCCGGTTTATCTGTTTGTCCTTTTTCTCTTGCTCTGATTTCGTTTACTGGTAACCGTAAGTTACGGTTCCATTCCATGGCATTCATGCTCAGGTCGAGGTGTGCATCTATGATAAACACGGTATTAATTTTTGTTGCTCAAATTATTATGCTTCTGTTCCTCGCGATCACCTCCCAGGTTCCGGCGTAAGCATTGTCTACTATGGTATATGCTTTATCATACAGTGCTACTGTAGGGCATATGTGGTAAGGCACTCCGTAAAATACGGTTCCTATGGGGTATGCGGATGTATCCGGCACTTTGACCACCAGGTGCTCTTCGCTCTGCGATACGGGTGCTGCTTCGGGCGCGTTCAGGAAATGCACGCGGCGCGGCAACGGGTTCTCTGCCGCTACGGATTTATGCCCCAGGTCGAGGCAGAGCAGGTCATCCCCCGGATGAGAGATCACCCTGGCCAGTAACAGCGCGGCATATTGATAGCTTTGTTCCGCCAGGTGTTGCTGATATCCCCAGTCCCAGAATACAAAAGTACCGGGACTGCAGTCGATCTCCTTACGCTTTGCATGTATGGGAAACGTAGGCGTGCCGCCTGCCACGATCTTTGGCTGAGGCAGCCCTTTAGCAGTGATGGCCTCCGCTAATGCAGTTACCTGCTCATAAGCCGCATTACAACGCGCCGTGCGTACTTCGAAATCATCATCGTGCAAATGACCATCGTATGCATGCAGGCCCTCGGGAGCGAGGCCCGGGAGCGTATGCAGCTGCGCATACAGATCCAGTGCGGCAGGACCAGGCGCTATGCCCGTACGGTTTTGTCCCAGGTTCAGATCCAGCCATACAGACAGCGGCTGATGCAGCCCTGAAAAATGATTAGAGATCGAAGTAGCGGCCTGCAGATCATCTACCAGGCAGGAGAACTTTGTATGAGGATATGCACGTACCAACGCTGCCAGCCGCTCTATCTTAGCGCCTACCGGCTGATAGGCCAGCAATGCGTCTGCTGCATGTACCTTTCCCAGCATCTCGGCTTCTGCAATAGTGGCGCATTTGAATTTCTGTATGCCCGCGTCCTGCATCAGCTGTACTACCTCTGCTGTCTTATTGGTTTTTACGTGGGGGCGTAAACGTTGCACATCATCTATAGCAGCCTTTGCCGCATCTATATTTTCCCGTACCCTCACCGGATACACCAGTAAGGCAGGAGAATCGATCTGATCAACATTATTGATAGTATACCACACGACTGTCGGTTTGATGTTTACAGCTCTTCATGCAATTCAAAGAGCGCTTCAATTTCAACGGGGATATTATCCGGCAATGATCCCATGCCTACTGCACTGCGCACGCCGATACCATTGTCTTCTCCCCAGATCTTTGCAAACAGTTCGCTGCAGCCATTGATCACATAGGGATGGCGTCCAAAGTCGGATGTAGCGTTTACCATACCCAGTACTTTTACCACGCGTTTTATTTTATCCAGGCTGCCCAGGTTAGCCATCAGTGTAGACAGAATTGTTAGGCCTACCTGGCGCGCGGCCAGCTTGCCCTGCTCGATATCCAGCTCTTCTCCTATACGGCCGATGATCAGGCTCTTGTCGTCCTGCACGGGACCGTGACCGGAAACATATACATGCTTGCCATCAATTAAAAATGGTTTGTATACGCCTAAAGGAGTTGGCGCTGGCGGCAGGTTCAGGCCCAATGCTTTGAAATTTTCAGTTGCTAATCCCACGATCTAATAATTTTATAGTTACCGATGTATTAAAGCTATGGAATAAAAATATATTCATGCAGGTTTATTTAACCACCTGCATGATAAACAACAAAAATATAATCTCTTATTCGTAGCGCAGCGCTACTATAGGATCAAGGCGGGAAGCCTTGATAGCGGGATAAATACCGGATACCAGCCCTACGGATGCGCAGAGTAATATACCCAATGTGATCCAGAGCCAGGGCACTACAAAGCTGGTGTTTAATACCAGTGACATGAGGTTGCCCACGATCATACCTAGTATAACACCCAGGAGACCACCCATTACACTGATAATAATAGCTTCGTAAATAAACTGCCTGCGGATAGTAGGAGCAGTAGCGCCTAATGCCTTGTTCACACCTATTTCACGGGTGCGCTCTGCCACAGATACCAACATGATGTTCATGAGCCCGATAGCCGAACCGAACAGCGTGATAAAGCCGATCACCGCTGCCGCAAAAGTGACGGTACTCAGGCTGCTGAACAACATTTCTGCAAGGCTGTCGCTTTTGCTGATGTAAAAATTATCATCTTCCCGCAGCTCCAGGTGGCGTACAATACGGAACAGACCGGTGGCCTCCGCTACGGCGGCATCCATCTGCGCTACATTGTTGACAGAGACACCTATCTGGTAAGATGCATTGGGGCGATTAAATACGCGGCGTGTATTGTTCACTGTTGTTAATACGATATTGTCTGCACTCATGATATTGCTGCTGCCCTTGGCGGCCAGCAGGCCTATCACGCGGTAGCGCACATCGCCTACGCGTATGGTATTGTTCACTACATTTTTCAGGTTACGGCCAAAGAGCTTCACCGCTACATCATGTCCCAGCAGCGCTACATTATGACCGGACGTTACTTCTGCTTCCGTGAAATTGCGCCCCTTTTCTATGGTGTAGTTGGAAAGCCGTACATAGTTCTCATCCCCGCCTATGACCTGCACGTTCGGATTTGTTTTCTTATCGTCTTTATAAGCGGTTGCAATACCGGAAGCGTTGAAAGAGATGCTGACAACAGCGGGAAAACTGAAGCGGTTCTTGAACTCCACTGCCTCGTCATAGGAGATCCGCTTGTTGCGGTTGGAGGCCTTTACTTTGGCGGTGCGTTTATTTCCCTTGGTAGCTTTATCGCCACCACCCATGCGCAGCATCATCTCCCGGTTGCGGATGGAGAAGCTATTGGCGCCCATGCTGGCAAAGCTGTCGTACAGGCTGCCCTTGATGCTGTCTATAGCGGTAAGGATGCCTACCAGGGCCATAATACCAAAAGCGATGATGGCTACTGTAAGACCGGTTCGCAAACGGTTGGCGCTGATAGAACGGTACGCCAGGGAGAATATATCACGGAATCGCATAGTAAAGGGTTCAACATAAAGTTAATATAAAAGTTTGAGGTTTGAGGTTTGAAGTTTGAGGTTCGTTAAACGTTTGAGGTTCAGGACAAATAAGCTTTTACAGCATATTTATCCTGAACCTCGAACCTGGAACTAACTTCAAACCTCAAACCTCAAACCTCAAACCTCAAACCTCAAACCTCAAACTTCAAACTTCAAACTTCAAACTATGCAATGAAGTGCAGCAGCAACCCGGGATATACCCCTAATGCTATCACAATGATCACCGCTACTACCAGCACAGTTTTGAATGCGGGAGAGAAGGGCTCTACTTCCGGTTCGCCGGCCTTGAAATACATGGCCATGATCACGCGGAAATAGTAGTAAATGCTGACAGCTGCGCAAACAACAGCCAGGATCACCAGCCACAGGAGCTGTCCCTGCTGCACGGCGGCAGCCAGCACGAAATATTTTGCAAAGAACCCAGCCGTTAAAGGTATACCAGCCAGGGAGAACAGGAAAACGGTGGCCGACAGCGCCAGTAAAGGCTGTTTGCGTGCCAGGCCGTTAAACCCTTCAAAAGTGTAGTCCTTTACTTTCATTAATATGGCAAACATACCGATGGTAGCTACGCTATAGGCAGCTGCATACAGTACAATACCCTGGGTGGCCGTTTCATTCAGGGCGATCACCGCCAGCAGCATGAAACCTGCCTGCGCGATACTGGAGTAGGCCAACATACGTTTTACGCTCTGCTGGAATACTGCCGTCAGGTTGCCCAGCACGAGGGTGCCCGCAGCTATCAGGGCCAGTACCAGCAGCCAGTGTCCGCTCAGCGCGCCGCCGGTAAAGCTTACATGGAAGAGGCGCAGGAAAGCGATAAAACCACCTGCCTTTACCACGGTAGCCATAAAAGAAGTGAAAACGGTGGGTGAACCGTCGTATACGTCAGGTGTCCAGAAATGGAAGGGCACCGCTGATACCTTGAAGGACAAAGCAAAGATCAGCAGCATGATACCGCTGATAGACAGCGGATGTACATCGCCGCTACCGAGTCCCAGCTCATTCACGTTAAAGGTTCCCGCAGCACCATAGATCAGCGTGATGCCCATGAGCAAAACACCGGTAGAGAAAGATCCCATCAGGAAATACTTCAGGGAAGCCTCGTTGCTTTTCAGGTTTCTTTTATCTGAGCCAGCCAGGATATACTGGGGAATGGACATGATCTCGATGGCCAGGAACAGCATCAGCAGATTACTGAAGCTGGTAGCCAGCATAATACCAGACAGGATGAAGAATATGAGCGCAAAATAATCTGCCACATGCTCGCCTACCTTTTCAAACTCACTGCCAGACAACATGAAGTACAGCAAAGTAGCGCCCAGGATCACTGCATTGAACAGGATGCTGAACCTGCTTACCTCGATCATGTTGTACAGCGTATGGCTGCCTGCCTGTACGGTGCTGATCTCCAGCAGATTGGCCACAAAAGAGACCAGCAATGCTGCAATTGCGACATATTTAATGTGCTGCTTCTTCTGTATAAACAACCCCGCAAACATCATCACAACACCCGATAAAGCAGTAGAAATTAATGCGTTCATATTTCTTTGTTAGTTAATAGTCCATGGTCGATAGGCCATGGTCCATAGCATATTCCTTATTTACAAGTATCCCTTCAAAGTTTACTATACGTCCTGACAGGCCATGGACTACGGACCATGGACTATGGACTTTTTACTTAACAATATTAGCCAGCAACATTTGCGAAGTATTGTTCACCAGCTCCAGCATAGGCTTCGGATAAAAACCCAGGAACAGGATCACTACCACAACAAGGCTGAGCGCTACCAGCTCTGTATTCTGCAGATCGGTAACGGTAGACGTAAGCGTATTGCTTTGCCCGAAGATCACTTTCTGCAGCATATTCAGTGTATACACAGCAGCCAGTATGATACCCAGACCAGCTACCGCCATTACCCATACATTATACTGGAACAAGCCGCTGAACATCAGGAACTCTCCTATAAAACCATTCGTGAGCGGCAGCGCAATATTCGCCAGGGCGATGATCACCAGGAAGATGGCCATACGCGGCGCATAGGAGGCAATACCGCCCATCTCTTCCATGTTCTTAATGTTCAGTCTTTGCTGGATGATCTCCACTACGATCCACAAACCGATGATGTTTATACCGTGGTTGAACATCTGTACCTGCAAACCCTGCAGGCTCTGATCATTATGTGCAAAGATGGAAGCGCTCATCAGGCCGATGTGCGCGATAGAGGAGTAAGCGATCAGCCTTTTAAGATCTGTTTGCACAATGGCAATGCAGGAGGCGTAAATAATACCGATCACAGATAATACGATCGCTACATCAGACCACATATATGCGCCCTGCGGCAGTACGGGCAGTAGCCAACGGATGATCCCGAAGAGGCCCATTTTCACCATCACCCCGGAAAGGATCATGGTCACCGGCGTGGGAGACTGCTCGTAAGTATCCGGCTGCCAGGTATGGAAAGGGAAGATCGGCATCTTGATGGCGAAGGCCACAAACAGCAGCCAGAATAACCAGGACTGCTCCTGCGCAGGCAGGTTCAGATTGGTGAAGGAGGTGTAGCTGAAAGATTTATCAGGAGACTGCAGGTAGAGGTAGATGATACCCACCAGCATCAGCAGCGATCCTGTAAAAGTATAGATGAAGAATTTAAAGGTAACGGGTATACGTTTTTCGCCGCCCCACATAGAGCAGAGGAAGTATACCGGGATCAGCGCCAGTTCCCAGAAAACGTAGAAGAGCATAGCGTCATAGGCAGTGAATACCCCTACCAGCCCTGCCTGGGATAACAGCATCAATCCGTAGAAGCTGCCCGGCTTTTCGTAATTACGGTTGTAGATCGTGATAAAGACCAGGAGAAAAGCAATAGCCGTCAGCAAACAAAGCATGGCGCCCATGCCATCCAGGCCAACCTGGAAGCGGGCTCCCAGCTGCGGGATCCAGGGAACGCTCAGCTGCAAAGCTTCAGGAGCGGTCTGGAACTGTACCAAGGCGCCTGCCACTACTGCTAAAGACGCCAGGGATGATATCAGGCCCAGCACTTTAGGTCCTGATCCCTTAAGGCCAAACGTAAGCAGGCCGGTTATCAAAGGGATCAATATTAGTAAAACTGTCAACATAATTTTTCGTTCGCTTGTCTATTATAACAACAATCCTATCACAAATAATACGATAATACCTATTACCATGGCAAATACATAGAAGCCTACCTGGCCGTTCTGCAGGCGGCGGGCTTGCTGGCTGCCCCAGGTTACGCCGCGACCTGCGCCGTTCACCAGCCTGTCTATACCACTTCTCTCCAGTGCATCCTGGAAAAAGCGGGATAACATGCCCAGGGGCTTTACGATCACCGCATCATACAGTTCATCCACATACCACTTGTTTTCCAGCACTTTGGCCAGACCGGTGTTCTCTTTACCTGTATCTGTATATTTTGCATATTGACTGCGGGCAATGAATATAAAGATGATCACCAGCACGCTGCTGAGGCCCATCAGGATCCATTCCATGCTGTGCTCCAGGTGATGCGCTTCTGCAAAAGGCGCAGAACCCGCAAACACAGGCGACAGGTATTCTGCCAGCATATGTTTTACCCCAAACACTTCCGGCAGGCCGATATAACCACCTACGATAGACAGCAGGGCCAGTATTACCAGCGGGATGGTCATCGCAGCAGGACTTTCATGCAGATGATGCTCCTGCTCATGCGGACCTCTGAAGCTGCCGCTGAAAGTGATGTAGTATAAACGGAACATATAGAAAGCGGTCATCAATGCACCAGCCAGGGCCAATACATACATGACCTTATTCGCAGCAAAGGTGTGGGCCAGGATCTCATCTTTAGAGAAGAAGCCAGACAGACCAGGGATACCCGCGATTGCCAGGCAACCTACCAGGAATGTCCAGTGAGTGGTAGGCATGTATTTCTTCAGTCCACCCATCTTACGGATGTCCTGCTCTCCGCCCATCGCGTGGATCACAGAACCGGAACCAAGGAACAACAGGGCTTTGAAGAAAGCGTGTGTCATTACGTGGAACACGGCCGCTGTATAAGCGCCTACGCCCAGGGCCAGGAACATATAACCGAGCTGGCTTACAGTAGAATAGGCCAGCACTTTTTTAATATCATTCTGCTTGAGGGCAATGGAAGCCGCCAGCAGGGCAGTCACCAGGCCAATAATCGCCACTACGGTCTGGATATGCGGCACCAGGGAATACAACACATTGCTGCGGGCCACCATATAGATACCAGCTGTCACCATCGTAGCAGCGTGGATCAGCGCAGATACCGGAGTAGGGCCCGCCATCGCATCAGGCAGCCAGGTGTATAAAGGGATCTGGGCTGATTTACCCATAGCGCCTACGAACAGTAAGATGGCGATAGCGGCTACTGTAGCGTTGTTAAGGCCCATGGCTTTTGCTCCGCCAAATACATGAGAGAAGGTAACGCTGTTAAAATTCACTATCATGAAGAAAATGCCGAGCAGGAAGCCCAGGTTACCAATACGGTTCATGATAAAGGCTTTCTTGGCAGCATTATTATAAGATGTATTCTTGAACCAGAACCCGATCAGCAGGTAAGAGCAGAGCCCTACGCCTTCCCATCCAATGAACATCAGCACATAGTTGGCGCCCAGCACCAGTAACAGCATGGAGAACACGAAGAGGTTGAGATAAGCAAAGTAACGGGCGAAGCCTTCATTGCTTTCATCGTGCATATAGGCGGTGGAGTAGATATGGATCAGTGAACCAACGCCGGTAATGATCAGGAGAAACAGTGCACTCAGCTGGTCTACCTGGAAAGCAAATGGTATATGCAGACTGCCGGCTGAGATAAAGTCGAACAGTTCTATTGTCTGTCCGCCGAATCCGGGCTGCCTTACCTCCAGGAATATGAGCAGGCTCACTACAAACGCCGCCAGTATAACGCCGCTGCCTACAATACCCACCTGGGATTTCGATAAATATCGCCTTCCTAATCCATTAATCAGGAATCCTAATAATGGTAAAAATGGTACCAGCCAAACGAGATTGATCATTTATGAATTACGAATTACGAATTACAAATTAAGATTTGCTATATAACGCATCAGTTTTTCAGTCTGTTCAGGATATTGATATCCACAGAATGCGTGTTCCTGTATACCATCACGATAATGGCCAGTCCTACTGCTACTTCTGCCGCTGCCACCACCATGATAAAGAACACAAAGATCTGAGCGGCGGCCGCATCTATGCGGCCAGCATCTGCCCACATTTTCGAGAATGCAACCAGCAGCAGGTTCACGGCATTCAGCATCAGCTCGATGCACATGAAGATAATAATGGCGTTCCTGCGCATAAGCACTCCCATTACACCTATACAGAATAAAGCAATGCTAAGGAATATGTAGTATTGAACAGGCATGTATCAATGAATAATTAATAATTAAGAATTAATAATTAAGAGCCGTTGATGGTTAGTGCTCTTTCTTTCCGATTACAACGGCGCCTACCATTGCACTCAGGAACAATACGCTGCTTACTTCGAAAGGCACTACGTATTGGTTGAACAGCGTTTTACCCAGGTTGCCGATCAATCCTATTTCAGTAGCGCCGCGCTGCAGGGAAGGCATGCTGGCATCGCGAAGAGCGGCTACCAGTATCACCAGCAGGGTACCGCCACTGATGGCGCCTGCATATTTCAGCCAGTTGCGTTTCTGCGGTTCAATATCGGCGTTCAGGTTCATCAACATGATCACGAAAAGGAACAGTACCATGATCGCACCTGCATATACGATGATATGCACTACTGCGAGGAACTGTGCATTCAGCATTACATAATGCCCTGCTATTGTAAAGAAGGTAAGTATCAGGCATAACACGCTGGACACCGGGTTCTTACTCAGTATTACGCCCATGGCGCATACGAGGGATATTACCGAGAGGACCAGGAAAATGATTTGTTGCGTACTCATAAGCGTTTTAAACAGTTTGTTTTGCTTTGGGATCCGGGATCAGCAGGTCATCCTTGCCATATATAAAGCCTTTACGCTGGTAGTTAGCCGGCGCAAATGTTTCTGTCAGGTAGATGGCGTCTTTGGGGCATGCTTCTTCACAAAATCCGCAGAATATGCAACGCAGCATATTGATCTCATACCGGGCCGCGTATTTTTCTTCGCGGTACAGGTTTTCTTCGCCGGGTTTCCTTTCGGCTGCTTCCATGGTGATGGCTTCTGCAGGGCAGGCAACTGCGCATAATCCGCAGGCAGTGCACCTTTCGCGGCCTTCCTCATCACGGTTCAATATATGAAGCCCACGGAATACGGGGCTGAAGGGACGCTTTTCTTCGGGATAGCTCACGGTAGCTTTCTTCTGGAAGATATGCTTGAACGTGATAAGCATCCCTTTAAAAATAGCCGGTAGGTACATTCTCTCCCACAATGTCAGTGGCTTGCGGTCTACCGGTTGAACTCTGTTTGTTAATGCTTGCATGATAATTAGTTTGATTGTTCCTATTCTATCCCTGACGGTATAATACAATAGCGCCGGTAATCAACATATTCAGCAGTGCGAGGGGGATCATAATGTTCCAACCCAGGCGCATCAGCTGGTCATAGCGGAACCTTGGTATGGTCCAGCGTACCCACATAAAGAAAAACAGGAAGCAAATGATCTTTATAAACAGGGCCAGGAAGCCCAGAATTGTCACCAGGTTGGGGCTCAGTCCCAGGCTATCCATACCGGGGAAGCTGTAACCGCCGAAGTAGAGGCTTGCCATCAGCGCCGAGCTGATAAACATGTTAATGTATTCCGCAAACAGGTAGAAGCCCAGCTTCATGGAAGAGTATTCCAGGTGATAACCACCGTTCAGCTCATTCTCTGCTTCGGGAAGGTCAAAAGGAGTACGGTTACATTCTGCAAAGGCGCACACCATGAAGATGAGGAAGCCAAGGGGCTGGTACACGATGTTCCAGAGGCCATGGCGTTGCTGCTCTACGATGTCTTTCAGGCTCAGAGAACCGGTGAGCATCAGCAGGGCTATCAGTGAAAGGCCCATCGCCAGTTCGTAGGAAATGATCTGGGAAGCGGCGCGTACGGAAGCCAGCAATGAATACTTGTTGTTGGAAGCCCATCCGCCCAGCATGATGCCATAAACGCCGAGGCTCACTACACCGAAAATATACAGGATGCCTATATTGATATCTGCCACCTGCAGGGAGATCTCTTTACCTGCAATGGTAAGGGTATCGCCCCAGGGTATTACGGCGCTGGTCATACAGGCCACCAGCATGGCGAGCGAGGGGCCCATAATAAACAGGAAACGGTTAGCGGTACCGGGGATGATCCTTCTTTGAAAAAGAGCTTGCCGCCATCTGCCAGCGGTTGTAAAAGCCCCATAAAACCTGCCCGGTTAGGACCGCGCCTGTCCTGTATGATGGCTGCTACCTTTCTTTCTCCCCAGGTGGAGTACATTGCCACTATCAGCGACAGCGCCAGCACGCCTGAGATCAGCACCAGCTTTTCCAGTATAAAGAACCAGTCTATAGCCATATCTTCTATTAGGAATTACGAATTAATCAATTACGAATGTTGCCCATTAACTTTAAAATCATCCGAATGCGCAGGCCCGTCTATTTTAGACAGTTCTATGCCCGGCCGGTTCACTTCACTGACGCTGTGTATGTCCATCAGCAGTTTCGGCTGACGGCCATCCAGTACTTCTGTGATGGTTTCTTTCGGCTTCACGGTGCCCACGTAGTGACCCTGTGAGATAACGCTGTGGCGGTCTATCTTACGGGGGCCTTCGATGGTCCAGTCTTTTACCTCTTTGGTATCGAAGCGGCAGGTATCGCAGATGAACTCTTCTACTTCACCGTATTTGTCCTTACGGGCGGTTACGCGGAAGATCTCGTCGCCACGCATCCACAGTACGGTCTTACCGCAGCATTTGTCGCAATGACGATGTGCGTCCACTGGTTTCAGGAACCATACACGGTTCTTGAAACGGAATGTTCTATCAGTCAGGGCGCCTACGGGGCATACATCGATCACGTTACCGATGAAGTCATTGTCCAGCGCCTTCTGGATATAAGTGCCTATCTCCGCATGCTCACCACGGCCCAGCACACCGTGCTCGCGCCTGTTGGTCAGCTGATCAGCGGTGTACACGCAACGGTAGCAGAGAATGCAACGCGTCATGTGCAGCTTGATATTATCGCCAATATCTATCTGGTCGAAAGTGCGGCGTTTGAATTCGTAGCGGGTACCGTCTGCACCGTGCTCATAGCCCAGGTCCTGCAGGGAGCATTCGCCTGCCTGATCGCAGATGGGGCAATCCAGCGGATGGTTCAGCAGCAGGAATTCCACTACACCTTTGCGTGCATCCTGTACTTCGGGAGAAGTGATGTTGGCCACTTCCATACCATCCATTACGGTAGTACGGCAGCTGGCCACCAGTTTGGGCATAGGGCGGGGATCTGCCTCAGAGCCTTTGGTAACTTTCACCAGGCAGGTACGGCATTTACCACCGCTGCCCTGTAATTTCGAATAATAGCACATCGCCGGCGGCACAATATCTCCTCCTATCTGACGGGCAGCATTGAGGATGGTGGTGCCGGGCTCCACTTCCACAGAGATATTATCGATCTTGACCTTGAATAGTTTCTTTTCTTCAGCCATGTTTATTTTTTTAGAGCTGTGGCATTATACTGCAGCGGCAGCCACTGGTAAGGGATCTGCGTAATGTGCAATTCCATAATTACGTTTCAGACACTCGTCCGGGTTCAGCACATGCCATTCGAATTCGTCACGGAAGTGACGGATGGCGGCTGCCACTGGCCAGGCCGCAGCATCGCCCAGCGGACAGATGGTGTTACCTTCGATCTTACGTTGTATATCCCACAGCAGGTCTATATCACTCATTTTTCCTTTGCCATTCTCAATATTGGTCAGCACGCGTTTCATCCAGCCGGTGCCCTCACGGCAAGGGCTACACTGTCCACAGCTTTCATGATGATAGAAGCGGGCCAGTGACAAGGTATGGCGTACCACGCACTGATCTTCATCCAGCACGATAAAGCCGCCGGAGCCCATCATAGAGCCGGTAGCAAAACCGCCGTCGTTCAATCCTTCGTAGGTCATCATACGGGCTTCACCTTTCGCTGTTTTCAGCAGCAGGTTAGTGGGCAGGATGGGTACGGAAGATCCGCCGGGGATGCAGGCTTTCAGGCGTTTGCCATTGGCGATGCCGCCGCAATATTCGTCAGAATAAATGAATTCTTCTACAGTGATGTTCATTTCGATCTCATATACGCCCGGCTTGTTGATGTTGCCGCAGGCGGAAATGAGCTTGGTACCGGTTGATTTACCGATACCAATTTTGGCGTATTCCTCGCCGCCTATATTGATGATAGGCACTACGGCAGCCAGTGTTTCCACGTTGTTCACCACAGTAGGGCATTGCCACAAACCTTTTACAGCGGGGAAAGGAGGCTTGATACGGGGATTACCGCGTTTACCTTCCAGCGATTCTATCAATGCAGTTTCTTCACCGCAGATATAAGCGCCGGCGCCGCGTTGTACATATATTTCCAGGTCGAAGCCGGTGCCCTGGATGTTCTTACCCAGCCAGCCGTTCTGTTTGGCTTCTGCGATGGCTTCTTCCAGTATATCGGGGATCCAGGCGTATTCGCCGCGGATGTAGATGTAAGTACGGTTTGACCCTAGTGCGAAGCTGGAGATCAGCAACCCTTCTATCAGCAGATGGGGCAGGAACTCCATGAGGTAACGGTCTTTGAAAGTACCCGGTTCTGATTCATCTGCGTTGCATACCAGGTAGCGGGGCACTCCTTCGGGTTTAGCCAGGAAGCTCCATTTCATACCGGTGGGGAAGCCTGCGCCTCCACGGCCACGAAGACCGCTCTTCTTCACCTCTTCTACCACCTGCTCAGGGCTCATGCTTTTGAACACCTTCTCTGCTGCGGCATAACCTCCATTAGCCCGGTATGTATTGTAATACCGGATATTCTCAATATGTGCTTTGTCTAAAAGTAGTTTGCGTCCCATAGTTATTCAGGTTGGTTAGTTAGCTTTCGCCCTGCATTCGGCAATGATCGCGTCTACCTTTTCAGGGGTCAGATGTTCGCGGAAATGTTTGCCTAACTGCATCATGGGGGCGTATCCGCAGGCGCCAAGGCATTCTACCGTTTTAAGGGTAAAGAGGCCGTCGGCGGTGGTCTCTCCCACTCCAATACCCAGTTTCTTCTTTATATATTCAATGATCTGATCGGAGCCGTTCAGCATACAGGGGCCAGTCTGGCAAACCTCGAACAGGTATTTGCCCACAGGCTTCATGTTGAACATGCTGTAAAAGGTTGCTACCTCATACACTTCAATCGGCGTGATCTGCAGCAGGGAGGCCACGTAGTCCATGGTCTCCGGGCTGAGCCAGCCCCCAAACTCCTCCTGCGCCAGGTGCAGCAGCGGTATCAGCGCGCTTTTCTGTTTCCCGTCGGGATAGCGTGCGATGATCTCTTTTACTTTATTCAGTTTCTCTTCTGAAAATTGAATCATAACAGTTCTTTATTCTTCTTTATGCGTCCAGCTCTCCGGCTATCAAATTCAGGCTGCTCAGACAAATAATGGCATCGCTCAGCATGGCGCCTTTCACCAGTTCAGGATAGGCCTGATAGTATATGAAGCAGGGGCGCCTGAAATGCAGGCGGTACGGGCTGCGGCCGCCATCGCTGATGAGGTAGAAACCCAGCTCGCCGTTGGCGCCTTCTACAGCGTTGTACAGCTCACCCGGCAGTATATCAGATTCGCCCATGATGATCTTGAAGTGATAGATGAGCGCTTCCATTTTCGTATATACATCCTGCTTTTCCGGCAGGTAATAAGCAGGTACATCTGCGTGGTATACATCATCAGGCAGGCTTTTCAGCTTGTCCATTGCCTGGCGGATGATGCTGAGGCTTTGCCACATTTCGGCGTTACGCACCAGATAACGGTCGTAACAATCGCCGGTAGAGCCTACAGGGATCGTGAACTCGAAATCCTCATAAGAGCTGTAAGGATGCGCTACGCGTACATCGTAATCCACGCCTGCAGCACGCAGGTTAGGACCTGTGAAGCCGTAGCTCATCGCTCTTTCAGCACTGATGGGACCTACGCCGGTGGTTCTTTCCACGAAGATGCGGTTACGCGTCATCAGTGTTTCAAACTCTTTCAGCGCTTTGGGAAACCCGTCCAGGAATTTCTCTATTTTCTGGAAGGCAGCAGGCGTGAAATTTCTTTCAAAACCGCCGATACGCCCAATGTTAGTTGTTAAGCGGGAACCGCACACTTCTTCGTAGATCTCATATGCCAGCTCGCGGAATTGCATCAGGTAGAGGAAGCCCGTAAAAGCGCCGGTATCTACCCCTACCACACCATTACAGATCAGGTGATCTGTAATGCGGGCCAGCTCCATGATGATCACACGGAGATAGTCAACACGCTTGGGTGTTTTGATGCCCAACAGCTTTTCCACTGTCAGATGCCAGCCCATATTGTTGATGGGGGCAGAGCAGTAGTTAAGACGGTCTGTTAAAGGTGTGATCTGGTAGTAGGGACGGCGTTCCGCTATTTTTTCAAATGCGCGGTGAATGTACCCTACGGTAGATTCGGAATTCACCACACGTTCTCCGTCCATTTCCAGGATATTCTGGAACACACCGTGGGTAGCAGGGTGTGTAGGACCCAGGTTCAGCGTGGTGGTTTGCTTTTCTATAGAGCCTTGCGGCAGGTTTATATGTGGCTGCTCCATTGTCAATGAGTAATGAAGAATTAATAATTAATAATTGGACAGCCTGTATGCCAGTGGTATGCCTGCCTGATTTGCCAATTACTTAATTATTAATTATTAATTGTTAATTTATTTAGCGTCCAAACATCTCGTCATCCTTGTCAACGCGGGTCTGGTCTTCCAGCGGAAATTCCTTACGCATCGGGAAATATGTCATTTCATCTACGTTCAGGATACGTTTCAGGTTAGGGTGGCCTACGAATTCAACACCAAAGAAGTCGTAGGTTTCTCTTTCCATCCAGTTGGCAGACTCAAATAATTTAGTTGCTGTAAATACCTTAGGGGCTGCAACAGGGACGAAGATCTTCAAACGCAGCCTTACTTTTTCGCGGAAGTTATAAAGGTGGTAAACTACTGCCAGCTCAGCACCCGCCTGGTGGGGGTAGTGCACGGCAGTAAGGTCGGTCAGAAAACGGAATTGCAGTTCCTCATCATCGTACAGGAACTGCATTACTTTCAGGTTGAGGGCGGCCGGTGCGGCAAAGGACAATATTCCAAACGGTTCTTCGAAACTGGTCAATTCCTCTCCAAACTTTTCAACCAATCTTTGCTTTATATAGTCGTTTGTCAAAGACATCACGATTTTAGTTTAAATTTTATGTTGTGGGCGATTACTGGATACCGTAACTGTTCATCAAGTCCTTGTACCTCTCGGAGTGGCGGCGGCGCAGGCTTTCCTGGCCTACCAGCTCCTGTATCCTCATAAACCCGTCCAGGATTGCTTCCGGCCTGGGAGGGCAACCTGGAACGTAAACATCCACCGGTATTACCTGGTCGATACCCTGTAATACGGAATAAGTATCAAATACACCACCGCTACAAGCGCAGGCGCCAACGGCGATCACCCAGCGGGGCTCAGCCATTTGCAGGTATACCTGGCGCAGTACAGGGCCCATTTTCTTAGCGATCGTTCCCATTACCATCAGCAGGTCACACTGGCGGGGCGTAAACGCCATACGCTCAGCGCCAAACCTGGCCAGGTCATAGTGGGATGCTGCTGTAGCCATGAATTCGATACCACAGCAGGAAGTAGCGAATGGCAAGGGCCAGATAGAGTTCTTCCGCGCGGCGCCAATCGCCTTGTCGAAAGTAGTGGCAAAGAACCCCTCACCGGAATAACCTTTCGGTACTTCCACCATCTTCACCTTCTCATTAAATTGAACCGGACGTGCCATATATTAAGCCTCCAAAGTATTTTATACGTTTACAATAGCAGCATGCTGCTCCCTAATCTTCCCACTTCAGGGCGCCCTTTTTGATGATATAGAAGAAACCACCCATAAAGAATGCCACAAACATCAGCATGGCCAGGAATCCGTCCCATCCCAATTCCTTAAAATTAACCGCATAAGGATAGAAGAAGATCACCTCCACGTCGAACAGAACAAACAAAATGGCAGTCAGGAAATATTTGATGGCAACGGGTTGCCTTGCATTCCCGACCTGTTCAATTCCGCTTTCAAAGTTAATAAGTTTGTCGCTGGTTTTGCGTTTCGGGCCCAGATAGTGGGTGGCCACCATCGTAATGCCAACAAATCCCAGCGCAGCGATCAGCTGCAATACAATAGGGAAATAACTAAAAGGAGTGGTAGTTGCTGACAAAAGTTCAGTGTCTAAAAACATAAGCTTCCCAATAAAACGTTCTCGCGAATGTGCAAAAATACTGTAACAAACGGCAAAATACAAATCTATGAAGCGCTAAAATATTATCTTTTTTTACCAGACGGGAATTAAAAAACCCCGGTGGTATACCGGGGTTAGTAACTGTTATAATATCGTTAAAATATGCCTGCTATTGGCGGTTATTCTGGTTTGAGCGGCCGCCAGAGCCCGGTTTGGACTGCGATTTATTACTATTTGACAGGTTTTCCTTGATCTGTTTTACCGTCTGGTTGCTGGGATCAATGGCCAGCAGCTTGTTCATGTAGGTCTGCAGGTTGGTTTTATCGTCTTTATTATAGTAATACACCATAATGTAGGTATAAGCCCTTACCAGGCCTACTTTGTTCTTGCCCGGGTCTCCTTCTGCCATGGCCAGGTATTTCTCAAAATAAGGGACGGCAGCCCCTGTTTTCGCCAATTCGTCCTTGGCGGCGTTCACGTAGCCCCGCCAGTAATGCCCCGTCGTAATGTCAGGAAACTTCTCCGCAAGGACGCCAAAGGCAGAATCAGCCTTGTTCAGCATTACTGTGTCCAGCGGAGCCTGGCTACCAGCTGCCCGGAAATAGTTCTGACCTACGTTATAATAGTCTACCGCAGTGGGCGTTTCCTTCATCTCGGTCTTGATGTCGATCACGCGCTTATACCAGTCGGCAGCCTTATCAAAGGCTTCTGCATTGGCATAGGCCTTGGCCACGTCTTCGTAGCGGGTCACGTCCCTGGTGGTATCTGCTTCTGCATATTTCTCCAGGTACACCAGTCCCTGTTTATTGATGGCGGCCTGCTGGGCAGAATCTGAGGATTTTAAACGGGTGTAGATGTTACTTAACATCTTATAGTCGTTCAGCTCCAGTTTTTCGGGCGGTACTGTCTTTACATAATCATCCATGGTCTTCCGGGCGTTCAGGGAATCACCCTTCTGCAGGTAAGCATCTGCTATAAGGCGGGTGAATTTGCCTTTATAGGCATCATTTGCCTGCGGTATTACGCTTTGGGCTTTATTGATGGCCGCGTCATAATCCTTCTTATAGAAGGAGATGGCTGCCAGGTTATATTCATTTTCCAGCTGACCGGCGCCTGTACCCACCACTTCCATGTAACGCTGCAGGAATTTGGCAGCGTTTTCAAGGGAGAAGGTGTTCTTGGTGGGGGTGATATAGAACTGGTACAGCTCGTAATATGCGGGGCCGTAGTTGGGGTCCATGGTGGTAGCCTTTGTCCAGTCGTTCACTGCTTCCTGCAGCAACCTGGCATTGTAGTTCACCAGCCCTTGTTTCATAACAGCCTCAGCACGGTTGGGTTCCAGCTCCAGTGCTTTTTCGTAAGTGGAGATGGCTTTACCGCCATTTTCTCCTCCCAGCAGGCGATAGGCATCGCCTAGTTCGATATAGTCTGCTGCAACGGGTGTGTATTTCTTTTTCGCCTTAGTGTCGCCGTTCAGATTCAGCAGTTTCTGCATAACGCTTAACGCGTATCCGCGATCACCGCCTTTCACTTCGGTATTGGCGTCTGCAATGGCGCGGGCCACCTCGGCGTTGGTGCCCTGGGTAGCCAGGCTGGCGGATTCGAATTTCTGTTTAGCTGCTGCTGCATTGCCGTTGATCAGGTCTATACGCCCCATTCCCACCTGCAATAAGGGGGAAGAAGGTAATGCCTGCATGCCTTTCTGGAAGGCGGCAGCTGCGCCGGCGGTGTTTTCCAGGCCCAGTTCTGCCATACCGAGGTAGTAATATGCCCTTTCATCGGGTTTGGAAGCAACGATCTTTTCGAAAGTCTGCTTGGCGGATTGATATTTGTCGTAGTAGAGGTCTTTCAAACCATCTTCAATGGATTGGGCCAATAAGCCATTTGCAATGCCAAGCAAGGCTGCAATCATGATTAACTGTCTCATGCGCTTTCTGATTTTTTAGAATAACCAGTTTGTCCCTTTTTCTTTTTGCACTTATACTAAATATACCGAAAATTCGCATGATCCGGAACTATTAAAACGTTAAATAAAAAGGGGAGCGCTCATAGAGCACTCCCCTTCCAGGTTTATTGCTGAGAATAGCTTATTTCTTATTCTGGTTCTGGCCGCCGGACTTAGCGCCTGCTTTAGGAGCACTTTTAGCGGTGCTGGCCAGGTTCTCCTGGATCTGCTTGGCAGCAGGATCGTTAGGATTCAGGGACAGTACCTTGTCCATCCAGGTTTTCAGGTTATCCTTATCTTCTTTGTTATAGTAATATATCATCATGTATTGATAAGGATACATCAGCAGGTTGGGTTTCACTTTTGATTCGCCGCCTACTTCGAAGAATTTCTGGAAGTAAGGCACTGCAGCGCCTTCTTTAGCTTCCTTATCGTTCAGCATGTTGGCGCGGCCTCTCCAGTATAAGCCCAGCGCTTCCTGGTTAGGATATTTCTGTACGAAAGTACCGAAGGTAGAGTCTGCGTCTTTAGGTTTGTTAGCATAGATCTCCATGGTGCCTTTCCAGAAATAGTCCTGGATCTTACCGCTGTTCTGCTCATCAGTGAAATCAGTAGTGAGCTTGCCGTACCATTCAGCAGCGCGGTCATAATCGCGCAGTGATTTGAATTTATCGGCTACTTCGCGGTAGTGGTCTACGTCTTTGGTAGTGTCCAGCGAAGCATATTTCTCCAGGTAGTAAGAAGCCAAAGAATCATTCACGGCAGCCTGGGCGGAATCTTTGATCTTCAGACGGCCATAGATCTCGCTCAGCAGCTTGAAGTCATTAGGCTGCAGCTTGGCATCACCAACGCCTTTCACATACTCGTCCATAGTTGTTTTAGCGTTCAGGGAATCGCCTTTCTGCAGATAAGCATCGGCTAACAGGCGGGTAAACTTGCCTTTGTTAGCTTCGTCAGTAGCCTGGGGCATTACTGATTTAGCTTTATTGATGGCTGCATCGTAGTCTTTCTTGTAGAAAGAGATAGCAGCCAGGTAGTATTCATTTTTCAGTTTGTCGGCAGGATCGCCTACTTCCATATATTTCTGGAGGTACTCGGCTGCTTTATCCCAGGAGAGTTGGTTCTTCTTGGGAGTGATGTAGAACTCGAACAGCTCAAAATATGCGGGAGCATATTTCGGGTCGGTGGTTACTGCTTTGGTCCAGTCGGTTACAGCTTCCTGTAACAGTTTGGCGTTGTAATTCACCAAACCTTGCTTCATAATAGCTTCTGCGTTGTTGGGTTCCAGTTCCAGGGCTTTTTCGTAGGTGGTGATGGCTTTACCTCCGTTCTCGCCACCCAGTACGCGGTAAGCGTCGCCCAGTTCAATATAGTCTGCTGCGGTAGCAGTATACTGTTCTTTCTTTTTACGGCCTTCGTTGTTCAGCAGTTTCTCCATTACCGTCAACGCATAACCGCGGTCACCGCCTTTTATTGAGGTGTTGGCGTCTGCGATGGCACGGGCTACGTCGCCATTACGGCCTTCGGTAGCAGTGCTGGCTGCTTCAAATTTCTGCTTTGCAGCGGCGGCATTCCCGTTGATCAGGTCTATACGACCCATCGCAGCCTGCAGCAAAGGAGAGTTCGGTACAGCTGTCAGACCTTTCTGGAAGGTAGCAGCAGCGGCATCTTTATTTTCCAGGTTCAGCTCAGCCAGACCCAGGTAATAATATGCTCTATCATCCGGTTTGGATGCGATCACTTTCTCAAAAGTTTGCTTGGCAGATTGGTACTTGCCATAATACATGTCTTTTAATCCATCTTCTACAGATTGGGCCATAACGCCATTCGCGACGCACAGCAATGCTACAATTAAGCTTTTCCGTCTGTTCATGAGCAATCTGGTTTTAGTTGTGTTGTTATGTGTTGTGTTGTTTTTTGCTATGTTATTCCTGTTGCAATAATCTTATTGCAACTTTGCTTCCCTGAACACGGCGTTGATCCTTGCAGGGAAGAGCCTGAACTTTTTAATCACCAATTGGCCTTCATAACTGCCGAGGAAGGTTACAAATCCTGTGCCTAACCCCCGGTATGGCTCTTTCAGGCAAAAGAACACCCCTCTCTTGAGCGGGTAAGAGCCAGTGGCGATATATGCCTGGTAAGGCTTTACAAATTCTGATCCGTAGTCGGCGCGTACCTTCACCACGCTCACCTTGCTGGTGAATTCGATACTGGTAGAATCTTCCGGATCGGAGATCCAGTTCACGCCGATCACACCAATAGCGCTTTTATTCTTTGTTACATAATCCACTACTTCAGGATTGGTCTTTGCCGCCATGGTGTTGGCAGGCAATGGTTTTCCTTTGTTAATGGAATCACGTATGAACCTTACTGTGCTGGAATTTTCGTTGTCGAATACCAGCTGCCAGTTACGTTCCTTATCGGTGCCATCCATAATATGCCGTACCTGGTCCATAGTAAGTATAGAGTCGGCATTTTCATGATTGACAATAAGCGCCGCCGCGTCCCAGGCCAGCAGCATACTCTGCGGAGCGATCTTGAGCTGTTTGAAATACTCCTTCTCCTTATCGTTGAAGCTGCGTGTCACGATCACGAGTCGTGCACTGTCATTCAACAGATCCTTAAAACATTCTGATTCCGGTTTGTATTCCGCAATGATGTGTGTTTTAGGATACAGGGACTGGAACACCTTGATCTCCGCCTCTATGAGCGGCTCAAAGGTTTCGTCTACACTGATACGAATTGTTCCTGATGTGGGCGTATCATAGGACTGATCCTGACTGCCGCTCTTACATGAGAACAAGCCTATAGTCAGCAATAGCAGCCACGCCGCCTTGTGGTTTACGAGTTTTGATAACATGGTGTAGCTCCTCCGGTTAGTTAATCGTCTGTTGTTCGTTTGTCTGTTGTTAAATGTCTAACGCCCCTGTATATACGAAACAACCCATATGCTATCAGTATTCCACCAAAGATACTCATCACCAGAGGAGACATTTGAAAATTGCCTAACCCCAGTTTTTCACCAAAGAACGCAAATAGTCCAAAGAGCACAAAGAATATTCCTCTTATCAATTCCCCCAGCGGACGGTATTGTACCGCTATCCGTCGCTTGCTTGACCTTTCCTGTTGCATTAGCATTGTTAGTAAATTACAAGTATAAAAAAAAAATTCTTCAATCTTGCATACCTGAACTTAGAAGAATGTTAAAAAAACAGTGGACAGGTATGCTCAAACAGCCTGTGCTGCCGCTTCTTCAGCCCTGCAACTTTCCGTAATATTTCCTGGATCATATATTTATCAGTCGTTAACGGAGTTGTTAAGATACTGTTAATGAAGCAGCTTTACTTGCAGCTGTTTGATTATATAGATGCTTCACCAGTCTATTTTCCATATATGCAGTTCCCGTAAAAATCTTGTAGGTTTGCGGTCCCGGTATGGCCGGTGCGGACAGTAATGGCCTCTTGCCTGAGCCGGGCAACAAACATATACGATGAGAATATTAATGGTATGCCTGGGTAATATCTGCCGCTCTCCGTTGGCAGAGGGTATTTTACGGCACCTGGCGCAACAGAAAGGATTAGACTGGCAAATTGATTCAGCTGGCACCGGGAGCTGGCATATCGGCGATCCGCCGGACCATCGCTCTGTAAAGGTGGGCAAACGTCATGGGGTGGATATTTCCCAACTGCGGGGACGGCAATTCTCCACAGCAGACTTTGATAATTTTGACAGGATCTATGTAATGGACCTGGACAATTACCGCGACGTGCTGCGAAAAGCCCGTAGTGAAGCCGACAAACAGAAAGTGCAGCTGCTGCTGGCCAACCAGCAGGAAGTACCGGATCCCTGGTATGATGATGCATTGTTTGAACCGGTATATAATATGATATACAAGGCATGCGCTGCCATAATTAATAATGAATAATTAAGCATTAATAATTGAGTGTCTTGCTGACAAATGTTGCCGTTTCTGGTGTACTGAGCGCCACCAATTATTTTCCTGTTATTCATTATTTATTGGATGCTTCCTGTATTATTAACTATTAATTGTTAATTATTAATTATGATAAAACCCAGCATTCCCAAGGGTACACGCGATTTCGGACCAGCGGTGGTAAGAAAACGGAACTACATCTTCCAGACCATCCGCGAAACATTTGAGCTCTTTGGCTTCCAGCCGCTGGAAACACCAGCCATGGAGAACCTGAGCACACTGACCGGAAAATATGGAGAAGAAGGCGATAAACTGATCTTTAAAATACTGAACAACGGCGATATACTGGGCCAGGCCCAGATGGCCAAGGACAGCAAAGAGCTGGCCACCCTGATATGTGAGAAGGCCCTGCGCTATGACCTTACCATACCCTTTGCCCGCTTTGTGGTGATGAAGCAGCATGAACTGGCCCTGCCTTTCAAGCGCTACCAGATGCAGCCGGTATGGAGGGCAGACAACCCGCAAAGAGGCCGCTACCGTGAGTTCTATCAATGTGATGCAGATGTGGTGGGCAGCAATTCCTTGCTGAATGAAGTGGAGCTGCTGATGATCTACGACCGGGTATTTTCTAAGCTGGGCCTGCAGGGCTACGAAGTACGTGTGAACAACCGTAAGATACTAAGCGGACTGGCAGAACTGATCGGAAAACCCGAACTGTTGACGGACATTACCATCTCCATTGATAAGCTGGATAAAATAGGTATTGAAGGCGTACAACAAGAGTTATTGAATCGCGGACTCAGCCAGCAAGATGTGGAGATTGTCAACAATTTTCTCCGTATTGATGGAAGCAACGATGAAAAGCTACAGCAATTGCAGGTGTTGTTGCAGGCTTCCGTGACTGCACAAAAAGGCATTGAAGAGTTATCATTTGTACTGAACAGCGGCCTGGCCACTTTTAAGTCCGCTCCCATCGTGGACGTGACCCTGGCCCGCGGATTGAACTATTATACTGGTATGATCGTAGAAGCCAAGGCGCCGCCTTCCGTGAAAATGGGTAGTATTGGCGGCGGTGGCCGTTACGACGATCTCACCGGCCTGTTTGGTTTACCCGGCCTGTCAGGCGTGGGGATCTCCTTCGGTGTCGATCGTATATACGATGTGCTGGAAGAGCTGCAGCTGTTCCCTGCCACTGCCCAGCAGTCTACCCGTGTGCTGTTCCTTAATATGGGCGAACAGAGCGTGCCCGTGGCCTTTAACTATATGATGCAGCTGCGCGAAAAGGGTATTGCAGCGGAAATCTTCCACGAGGCCGCCAAGATGGATAAACAGTTTAAGTATGCAGATAAAAGGGATATCCCCTATGTGGTGATCATTGGTGAGAGTGAGCTGCAGGAGAATAATATGAGCATTAAGAACCTGCAAACGGGACAACAGGAGAAAATAGGCGCCGCGGAATTGACGAATTATCAGTTCCAGTAAGGGCTATATACGCTTTTAATAGCAGTATATGCGCTTTTACCTAAGCTTGCATGCGCTTTTACTACGGGTAGGACTAAGGTTACACTCAGCTTGCACCCAAGGTGCACCGGGGTAGAACGAGGAGAAGACTAAGGTAAGACGAGGATAAAACGAGTACTTATCATAAAGAAAAAGCCCCTGGCGCGATGCCAGGGGCTTTTTCTTTATAGCTATTACGTTTAATTCAATCCTTTGAAGGCATCTAACCCGCATTTCAGCCAGTTGGCGTATGCGTTTTCGTCCGGAGTGTAACCTACGGGCCTGGTCAGCAACTTTTCGTCAGGACTGATCAGCACGTAGAAAGGCTGGGAATTATTGCTGAAGTTCTCCGTTTGCATGGTGGCGAACTTGTCCCCTACGGTCCTGATCTCCTTCTTATTGCCATTGCGGGAGGTGAACAGGAATTGGGCCTCTTCAGGCAGCTTCTTTCTGTCGTCCACGTATAATGATACCAGTATATAGTCTTTTTGGATCAGGGTTTTTACCGCTGGTTGGGTCCAAACGTTTTCTTCCATTTTACGACAGTTTACGCAGGCCCAGCCGGTAAAATCTATCAGCAGGGGCTTCCCTTGGGCTTTGGCCAGGGCGAGCGCCTTTTCATAGTCATTTACCACGTTGGCTTCCACTCCTTTTCCTTTAGCGGCCTCTTCGCCGTAAATGCTGTAGGTCAGGGGTGGCGGAAAACCGCTGATAAGGGACCGGTTGGCGTATTTCGTATTGGTTACCCCGGGCACCAGGTACAATGTCAGAGCCAGGAAGACCAGGATAAATACCAGGCGGGGCCTGCTCAGCTTCTTCAGCGGGGCGTCGTGCGGGAAACGGATCTTGCCCAGGAGATACAATACTATGCAGATACCGATGATGATCCATACCGCGAAGAATACTTCTCTTTTCAGGATTCCCCAGTGTGTTACAAGGTCGGCGTTGGACAGGAACTTGATAGCCATTCCCACCTCAATGAAACCCAGCACCACTTTTACGGATCCCAGCCATCCACCCGATTTGGGCAGGGAGTTCAGCCATTGCGGAAACAGGGCAAACACTGCAAAGGGTAGGGCCAGGGCCAATCCGAAACCAGCCATTCCTGCAGTAAGCTGCATAGGGCCACCGTTTGAGGTCAGGGCTCCTGCCAATAAAGATCCCAGAATGGGACCTGTACAGGAGAATGAAACCAAGGCCAGGGTCAGCGCCATGAAGAAAATGCCTGCTATTCCGCCTACGCTTGTTTTGGCATCTGCCTTGCTGGCGAGGCTGCTGGGCAAGGTGATCTCGAAAAGCCCGAAAAACGAAAGGGCAAATACGATGAAGATCACAAAGAAGAAAAGGTTCAACCATACGTTGGTCGAAATATTATTCAAAATATCACCGCTAAGGCCCAGGAAATGGAAGGGCAGGCTTAGCAGTACGTACACGAGGAAGATGAAGAACCCGTAAAGGAAAGCGTTCATGATCCCTTTGCGCTTGTCGTTCGATTTCTTGGTAAAGAAGGATACAGTAAGTGGAATCATGGGAAATACGCAGGGCGTCACCAATGCAATGAAACCGCCCAGCATACCCACTATAAAGATCCCCCAAAGACCTTTAGCTTCCTGTCCAATTCCGCCGCAGCTATTCACCGGGCTGTCCAGTATAATATCACTGCGTTTGAGCGAGCTGGCGGCGGCGCCAGATTCCTGCAAACCGGCGGCTACGCTTACGAGGTTACCGGATGCATCTACATTGAATTTGAAGGGTACTTCTTCTGGGCCTACCACTTCTTCGCCTTTCAGCGCCATGTAATTAACGCTGCCGGCTACTTTATTAGCGCCGGGCTTAACTTTCACGGTGGCCAGCAGCTCTACTTCATTTTCAAAATATTTGATCTGGAGATTGTCGAACAGCGGTTCTTTCCGGCTGTCCAGCTTTCCGTTCTCTTTGATACCAAGGAGCTCCGCCCCGGCGGATGCGGTGTCGAGCACCACGCGGGTATTGGGATCGTCATCGCTCATGGTAGTGGAGAACAGCTGCCAGCCCTTATCGATGGCGCCTTTAAAATGGAGCACGTATTCTCCATCGTTCTTCTTTTCAGCGGTATATTGCCATTTGGCCACCTGGGGGGTGGTGGCGGTATCCTGTGCCTGGGCAGCGCTAAAGGCTGCCAGGACTGCTATCAGAAATGCAAAAAATTGTTTCATGATCACTTCCCTCCCACACCGATTGCGAATTCAACTTCTTTCGGTGGCAGGCATTGGTGATCATCGCACACCATATATTCTACAGAGCCTTTCACTTTGGTAGCGGCTTTACCTTTTACAGTAACCGTCTGTACAAAGTTTACCTGGTTCTCGTAGTATTTCAGTTCGGAATCAAAGTTTTTGTCAAAAGCCTTATGCAGCTTACCATTCTCCTTTACTTTACCGTTGGTGGCTACCAGCGGGTTCTTGGAGAACTTGAAAGAGGTGGGCACGGGGCCTTCCCCGGCATCCTGCGCGTACAGGTGCCAACCCGGCTCTATGGTGGCGGTAATGTGCACTTCATAGGTCTTGTCATTGATCTTCTTGGACGAAAAGTTCCACTTTACGGGATTTTCGATCTGCGCACTGGCCAACACGGGCAATGCGAACAGAAACAATGCTGTTAACAGTTTTTTCATACTCATTCCTCTTTTTTAAAATGGTTGGTGGTTTGATTCTTTCCGGAAAGGTCCGGAATCAATTATTGATGATCAGGCTCTGGAATATAAGCTGACCATCCGTATTATTTAAAGCCCGGCTGGTAGCGCGCTCAGGGTGAGGCATCATACCAAAGACGTTCTTTTCCTTATTAGAGATACCTGCGATATTCCTCATGGCTCCGTTAGGATTAGCCGCGTCAACTATATTGCCGAACTCGTCGCAATAGCGGAACAGCACCTGGTTGTTCTTAAACAGGCTGTCCAGCGTTGCATCATCTGCATAGTAACGACCTTCGCCATGGGCAACAGGGATCATCAGCGGACGGCCCGTTACATCTTTAGTGAGCGCCGTGGCTGTATTTTCGCTTTTCAGGTACACATTCTTACATACGAACTGCTGGTTCTGGTTACGCAGCAGGATCCCCGGCAGCAGGCCTGCCTCGCAGAGGATCTGGAAACCATTACATACGCCAATTACACGACCACCTTTGTTGGCAAACTCGATCACGCTCTGCATCATAGGACTGAACCTGGCGATGGCGCCGCAGCGCAGGTAATCGCCATAGGAAAAGCCGCCGGGGAGGACGATACAGTCCTGTGTGCCGAAAGCGCTCAGGTCTTTATCCTTGTGCCAAAGTTCAATTACCTCCTGGCCAAGATCGTAGCGCAGGGAATCGATCATATCGTGATCGCAGTTAGAGCCGGGAAAGGTGACAACACCGAATTTCATGAGTGAATGTTTGTTTTTTAACTGCCTCATGGAACCTCGTCAAAAACTCGGTTTCATGTGCTTATATTTCTTGATCAATAATAATAGTAAAGTGCAAAATTACCGAACCGCCCGCATATTTTAGCGGCCGCCTGTACCAATGTGTGACGGTGCTCCCGTGCTGACTCGCTAACAATTGAAAATTAGCTATATACGTATAACTGCTAACCCCGTTCTGCCAATAATTTTAACATTTTAGCTGAAGTACTGCATCACGATCACATAGCCCAGGGTGATAAAATGGATGATGCTGGCTATTGTTTCATTGGTGAAGGTCCAGTATACATTGGCTACGAACATGGAAATGGGCAGGATGGCCAGCAGCCAGTAGTCTGGTGAGAAATGCACGTTAAAGAAGGGCACGAACATGGCCACTATGACATATACAATGAGCACCGCCCATGTTTTACGTACCTGGATCAGCATCTTTTTAAGCGGGCGTTGCAGCAGCAACCATCCCAGCACAAAGAAGAAAACACTGACGATGAGGGCGCCCCATACCTTGTAATGGCTGATCAGGGGCAGGCTGATACCCATACGGGGGATCTTTTCGATCTGGTTCCACTGGTCTGTCAGGAACAGGTAGGTGCCCAGCAGGTATAGCGGACAGAAAAGCCCCAGCAACGCGATGATCCATTCTGCCAGGCGAAAAGCCCGCATGATGAGAAGGCTAAGCAGCAGCAACAGGCAAAAAACTATGGCCGGAAAATAAAATAAACCGGCCACGCCCAGGGCGAAGCCTATATTGAACACCACATCGCGGGCGGAGGTGCGTGTATACAGTTCCGTAATACTGGAAAATACCCACAGCATGATCAGGTTCACCAGCAGCGCGGGGGAGAATAGGTTCCAGCCCTGCCACAAGGATGTGAACAGGAGGTAACTCATTGCCGGGAGGTAAGTGGCTTTGGGAAAGAGGCGGTGGTGGTTGGCAATCCTGGTCAGCAGCAAGGTTTGCAGGAACAGTACCAGGATGGCCATGGAGGTAAAAAAGAAAGGGCTTTTACCCACCAGCATCTGCAGCCAGTTCACCAGCAATTGATACAGCAAACCTTCGGACCCGTCGGCCACGAAGGTGGACGGGTGGATCAGGTAATAGAACTTAACCAGTAAGGTATATAGTAACAACAGCAATACCGTTAGCGGATTGCCTGAACGAAAAAATCTTACCACGATGCAAAGGTGTGATTAAAAGTCAATTTTTGCAAAGCAAATATAATTCCTGTATATGCAGGGAATCAACACCGAGCGGCCGCTGATCTGCTTACCGTAGCGGGGCATCCAGGTAAACCCTTTATCCAGGTTACGCAGGGTGGGCATACGGCTGATCTTTCCATCCGGGGTGATGCTGTTGTCTGTCAGGATATAGCTTCTGCGATCCAGGTCGTTATACAGGAAACGCAGCTCGCTGCCAATATTCACCATCATGTAAGACAGGTACAGGTCTGCGCCGTCGTCAAACTGGCTTTTGCGCACGAAGTTGCTCCACTGGAGCTTGCCTTCCGGATCAAAGGACAGGATGGCCACATTATCGTAGTGATAGCGGTTACCCTGTGAGTTGTTCCATCCCCAGGGGCTGTAATACCAGGGGGAGTAAGGAGAATAATAGTAGGAATACGGATAGGACATGCCGTAGGGACCGTACATATAGTTCCAGCGGTTCCAGGGCTGATAACGGGAAGTGGTATAGAAAGATTCTGCCGTGATCAGGAAGCCGCCGTCTTTGGTATTGATGATCTTTTTGATGAAGTAGTCGTTGAACGCCGCATTGGTAGAGGACTCTCCCCTGGCGTTCATTTTCAGCTCAGGCGTAAAGGGGCTAAGCCTTTCATATACCAGCTGTTTCTGGCCAAAATCGTATTTGGCGATATACATGCCTTCCACATTCCCTCTTTTCTGTTTATAGTAAAAGGCGGTCACCAGCGCGGTGTTGGAGTTGTTGTCCAGCTTCATCTTCACTTCATCCAGCATCTGCTGCTGCAATTGCAAAGACGTTACCTCAAAGGAATCTGCTGCAGAGCGTTTGATGATCACGTCTGCCTTTATGGTGTAATCCCGGTTGCTGGTGCGTTCCAGGCGGTTAAATACCAGGTCGCCGGCATTGGAAAGGTTAAAATTGCTCAGAATAGCTTTCTTTTCCATGGGCAGGGAAAGACGGCTGTTATTCACGAAATTGAAGGAACTGTCGTACTGAAAGGTGTAGAACACGTTGTTGTCTTCCTTATCCTGGTTGATCTTGTAGATCATGATCCGGCCTTTATCCTCTGAATATTCTACGGAGTACACCTTGTTTTCCTTGGAGTAGAAACCGATGCGGGTAGAATCTATCACAACGGGGGCCTGGTCAAACTTTCCTTCCGGGTTCATGGTGGCGCAAACGCTGTAAACGGCATCCTTGCGCTGGAACTGGTATATCATGTATACTTTACCGGGATAGGCTACAAAGTCGACGCTGATCACTTTCCTGGGCAGGAAATCCAACTTTACCCTTTCCTTCAACTGCATGGCGTTATCATATACGGACACGGCATTATCACCCCGATCGCTCTTGTATACCAGGATATTGCCGCCTACCCGGCCAATGATCTCAAATTCAGTGCTTTTATAGTCGTCACGCTCCGGTTCTGAATAGGTAATCTTCTGGGCCATCAGGGATCCTCCACAAAAAAGCAGGCAAACCAGGAGAGATAATCGGTATAGCATTAGTATGTGTTTTAAATAATGTGGTAACGTAAATTCGTCTAATATTGTTGTAGGCTGAGGGCCGTGACCTGTTAAAATTTTACCAGTCAAACCTACACGAAAATTTGCGTTTCGCAAAGAGGAATCAATACCTGGATATCGTCATAAACACGCACTATGGACTTAATTCTGTACATTTAACTAAATTTTATATTGAACCGTTCTTAGCCTGATGGAAACAGTGTTAATTACCGGTGGCACAGGATTAATAGGACAAGCGCTTACACAACTGCTTACAGACCACGGTTATCAGGTGATCATCCTGAGCCGCCAGCCACACGCGGACAAAAATACCGGAAACAGCCTGGTTACCTATGCCGGGTGGGATGTACGGCGCCAGACCGTTGATACCGACGCCCTGGCAGCGGCAGACCATATTGTGCATCTTGCAGGGGCCAATGTGGGCGGCAGAAGATGGACGGCTGCATACAAGAAAGAGATACTGGAAAGCCGCACCCTCAGCAGCCAGCTGTTATTCAACGCCTTACAGCAACATCCCAATAAGGTTAAAAAATTCATTAGCGCTTCGGCCACCGGCTATTACGGGAATTATGACAACAATAAAAGCCCGTTCACAGAAACCTCGCCTGCAGCGGGCGATTTCCTGGGCACTACCTGCCAGGCCTGGGAAAACAGCGTACGGCAAGTGGAAAGCCTGGGTAAGCAAGTGATCATCTTCCGCACTGGCATTGTACTGAGCAAAAAGGGCGGCGCGCTTAAAGAATTCTACAAACCATTGCAATTCGGGTTTGCCACCATACTGGGCAACGGAGAGCAATGGGTGAGCTGGATTCACCTGCAGGATGTGGTGCGCCTGTATTTCAATGCCATTGTGAATCCCCAGCTGCAGGGCACCTTTAACGCTGTAGCGCCGCAGCCTGTTCATCATAAGGAACTCATCCTGACCATGGCCAGGGCGGCCAAAGGCAAAAGCTTTATCCCCGCTTATGTACCTTCCTTTGCATTAAAGCTGGCGCTTGGAGAAATGAGCGTAGAAGTGCTGAAGAGCGTCCGGGTATCTTCTCAAAAAATAGAGCACACCGGTTTCGTGTTCTCCTATCCTGATATACAAACAGCGATGGAACAGCTGTTTAAGCAACCGTCATAATCACTTTCATCATAGCTTCCGCTTTCAGCAGGCATTCTTCCCATTCTCTAACGGGATCGCTGTAGAACGTAATAGCAGAGCCGGTGGGGAAGGACAGGTAAGCGTTGGATGCATTGTACAATATACTCCTGATCACCACATTGAGGTCGAAATCTCCTTCCGGCGTGATGTAGCCGAGCGCGCCGGAGAAAAGCCCACGGCGGGTTTGCTCGTACTGTTCAATTAACTGCATTACCCGGTGCTTGGGTGCGCCCGTCATAGAGCCCATTGGAAAAGCATGCCGTATGGCGGCTGTGAAAGGAGTGCCCGGTTCACGGATCGCTTTTACTGTAGAGATCATGTGGTGCACCTGTGCAAATGAATAAATACCGAACAGCTCTTCTACGGCTACACTACCGGAACTGGCGGCATGGGCCAGATCATTGCGCACAAGGTCTACCACCATAACATTTTCTGCGCGTTCCTTAGCGCTGTTATAAAGATTGCTGCGCGCCTGTTCATCGGCGGCTGTGTCTGCGAGGCGTCGTGCAGTTCCTTTGATAGGCTGTGAGATGATGGTATTACCCTGCTGCTGCAGAAAGCGTTCGGGGCTGGAACAGAGCAGGTACCGATCGTTTACGCGGTAGTAAGCGGCAAAAGGCGAAGGGGATAAACGGTTCAGCTGATCAAATAACGTTAATGGGCGAACGTGGATATCCGTGATGTAATTTTCGCGGCAAAAATTCACTTCATAACAATCACCGCGGTGGATGTGATCCTGTAAGGCTTTCACCGCCGTGAGATAATCTTCCCGGGAGATGCGGCCCTGCGGGGAAGCGGCAGATGCAGCAGCGGAGCTTTGTTCTACCTGCTCTGCCATTTGCAGACAAGCGTCATACATTTCCTTTGCGTGATCGCGGGTCAACTCCTCTCCTCCTATCTGCACCGCATGCGGCTGCAGCAGCATAACGATGCGCGGACGGAAGAAATACAGATCAGGAAAACCAATACCGTCCGGATGTGCGGAAGGGGCCATGCCTGCGGTCTCACAGTTAAGATCATAGGCAAGGTGACCAAACAGCCAGTCGTGGCGGGTATCATGGAATTGCTGTAATGATGTGAAGGCGGAGCCTGCGGGCAGTGAGAGATATTCGAGCGCGTCTACGGCCAAAAGTGCCTCGTAACGGTTATAGGGTGAGGGATACCCGTTATTGTCTAAAAAACAACAAATGTTGAACTGGTTAGACCAATTCAACATTTGCTGTTTAAAAATCTTATGATTTACTACTGGGAAATCGTGAAATATCCTGATAATGCTTTGTTTTAAAGCTTAGAAATCATCATCGTCGTCATCGAAGCCCCTGTCGTTGAACAGATCCATGTCTTTGAACTCATCGTCAAAGCCCAGATCATCATCGTCGTCGCCGGTTTTCTTACCGGGGCGGCCACGCCTGGCTTTCGGCTTAGGCATGTCGAACTCTTCGAAGTCAGGATCGTAGTTTTCGTCCTGGTCGCCTTTCTCCCACGCGTCATCGTCCTCGTCTACATCGCTGTCATCATCTACATCGTCATCATCATCATCGTCGTCGCCTTTACGTTTGCCTTTTGAGGGTGCTGCCGCATCTGATTTTTTAGAAACACCAGATTTACGGGGAGTTTCCTCCTCATCATCTTCCTCATCCTCGTCATCTACTTCTTTCTTAGGCTTGCTTGCAGCTTTTGGGGGAGCGCCTTTGGTTGATTTGGCAGAAGTAGTTTTTTTGGTCTCTTTTTCTTTATCAGATTTCGATTTCATAATAGGTTCACTTATTTCTTGAGCGTAAAGTTTTAACAGTTTTTTTTATTCGCCAAATTTTTTTTCTCTCTTTTTTTAGTAATTTTTTGAGTTTATTTTTCCAGTATCTGATCTCTGCCAGGCCCGTTGGAAACGAATTTCACAGGAACTTTCAAATATCCTTCCACGGCAGTTACGAATGCTTTCATTTCGGAGGGTAACTCGTTGTATTGCTTACTGTTGGCCGCAGCTTCATCACTCCATCCTTTATGCTTTTCCCATATAGGCTTTACTGTCAGGCCATTCAGCTGAAAAGGCATCTGACGGGTTTGTTGACCATCGACTTCATATGCAGTACAGGCGTACACTTCATCGAAGGCATCCAGCACATCGCTCTTGGTCATTACCAGCTGGGTAACGCCGCTGAGCATGCAGGTATAATCCAGGGCAACCAGGTCTATCCATCCGCAGCGGCGGGGACGACCGGTAGTGGCGCCAAATTCGCGGCCTATTTCACGCAGCTTTTCACCGGTGGCGTCGTGCAGTTCTGTGGGGAAGGGACCGCTGCCTACGCGGGTACAATAGGCTTTTGTAACGCCGATAACTTCACGGATCCATTTGGGAGCGATGCCCAGACCTGTGCAAACACCAGCAGAAATAGTACTGGAAGAAGTAACGAAGGGATAGGTGCCGAAGTCGACGTCGAGCATGCTTCCCTGTGCGCCTTCGGCCAGCACTTGTTTTCCGGCCTGCAGCTTCTCGTTCAGGAAGTATTCTCCGTTGACGATATTCATGGATTTGAGGAACTCTACCGCAGAGAAGAACTCTTCTTCCCATGCAGAGATATCCTCATTGAAATTATAGCCATCCAGCAGGTGCTGATGCTTTTCTTTCAGCTTCTCATATCTTTCCCTGAAATCGGGCAGGAGCACATCACCTACACGCAGGCCGTTACGGCCGGTTTTATCCATGTAAGCAGGGCCGATGCCTTTCAGTGTAGAACCGATCTTTTCGTGCCCTTTGGCTGCCTCTGAGGCTTTGTCCAGCGCACGGTGGGTAGGAACGATAATATGGGTCCTTTCAGCAATGAACAGGTTCTGCTTCAGGTCTATCCCGAAGGCAGCTACTTCCCCGCATTCCCGGCGGAAGGTTACGGGATCCAGTACTACGCCATTGCCGATCAGGTTAATGGTGTTTTTGTGGAACACACCAGAAGGGATGGTATGGAGTACCACCTTCTTGTCTTGAATATACAAAGTGTGCCCGGCGTTAGGCCCACCCTGGAAGCGGGCTATCACGTCATATTTACCTGCAAAGTAGTCCACGATCTTTCCCTTGCCCTCATCACCCCATTGCAGGCCTAACAAAACATCTACCATAATTTGTGTAAGTTTAGAAAAGAAGGGCAAAATTAAGCAAAAAGTTGTCAGTTGTTAGTTGTCAGTTGTCAGTGATTGAATTTTATTAAAAATTAGGCGTATCCGCCCCGATCACTGTCAACTGGCGACTGTCAACTGACGACTATTCTTCGAGCCTGTGTACAGATTTTATTCCATCCAGCTTGTACAGGCGTTCCACCAGCTCATCCAGTTCCTCCTTATCGTGTACGAATACCTTGATCAGGCCTTCGAACAGCCCTTCCCGGGATTCGATGGTAAGGGCGGCGATATTGATCTTGAGCTCACCGGAAATGATATTGGTGATCTTGTGAATAACGCCTACGTCGTCCATTCCTACTATGCGCAGGCCTGTAAGGAAGGATATTTCACGGTTCTTGACCCATTTGGTCTTCACTACCCGGTGGCCGTAATTGGCCAGGAGCTGGGCAGCGTTAGGACAGTTGGTACGGTGGATCTTCAGGCCTTCACTGGCGGTAACAAAGCCAAACACGTCATCGCCGGGGATCGGGCGGCAGCAGTTGGCCAGCTTATAGGCTATCTTATCAGAGCTTTCGCCGAAGATAATCAGCTCCGCATCCTTTTTAGCGGGCAGCTGGTGATGCTTCAGCAGGTCTTCGGGGGTGTGCTCCGGCTGTTTGACCGGTTTGGGGGCCTCCAGCTTATCGCCCAGCACGTTGAACTGCTTGAGCTCTTTCAGGTCTATATTCTTAATAGCTATCTGGTAGTAGAGATCCAGCGGCGAAGGCTGTTTATAAAACTGCACCAGCTCATTGATGTTATGCTGGCTGGCGGATATCTTCAAGCTGTCGAGCTTGCGTTCAAGGGCGGCTTTACCGTCCATGGCGATCTTCCGCTTCTCCTCCTTGAGGGCGTCTTTGATCTTGGACTTTGCCTTGGCGGTGAGCACAAAGTTGAGCCAGTCTTCAGAAGGCTTCTGCTTGTTGGAGGTAATAATCTCCACCTGGTCTCCGCTGCGCAGCTTATGGCTAAGGGGCACCAGCTTGTAGTTCACCTTGGCGCCGATACACTTGTTACCGATGGCGCTGTGGATAGAATAGGCAAAATCCAGTGCCGTAGAGCCTACAGGCAGGATCTTGAGGTCGCCTTTGGGGGTGTATACGTAGATCTCCTCGGTAAAGAGGTTGCTTTTGAAATCTGCCAGGAAGTCGAGCGTATTGGAGTCCGGGTTGTTCAGGATCTCCCGGATCTGGCTGAACCAGAGGTCGAACTTGGACTCCTGGCTGGAGGCCTGGTTGCCTTCCTTATAGCGCCAGTGGGCGGCCAGGCCTTTTTCCGCATAGTCGTTCATGCGTTTGGACCGGATCTGTACTTCCACCCATTTACCCTGGGGCCCCATTACGGTGACGTGCAGGGCTTCATAGCCGTTTGACTTGGGATTGCTGAGCCAGTCGCGGGTACGCTCCGGGCTGGGATGGTAGAAATCGGTGATGATGGAATATACTTTCCAGCAATCGGCTTTCTCCTTTTCCAGCGGGGAATTCATGATAATGCGGATGGCGAAGAGGTCGTACACTTCTTCGAAGGTGACGCCCTTGGTCTTGATCTTATTGTAGATGGAGTGAATAGACTTGGGACGGCCGTAGATCTCGAAATCAAAGCCTTCCTCCTGCAATACCTCCTTGATCGGTTTTATGAACTCGTTGATATAGCGGGTACGCTCCCGTTTGGTCTCTTTCAGCCTTCTGGCTATATCCCGGTAGGTATCCTGTTCGGTATACTTCATGGCCAGGTCTTCCATCTCGGATTTGATATTATATAATCCGAGGCGGTGAGCCAGGGGCGCATAGATAAATACCGTTTCCGAGGCTATTTTCAGCTGTTTTTCCCTGCTCATGCTATCGAGCGTGCGCATGTTATGCAGGCGGTCTGCCAGCTTGATCAGGATCACGCGGGGATCGTCTGCCAGGGTGAGGAGTATTTTCTTGAAATTCTCTGCCTGTGCGGTGCTGGTGCTGGAATCAATAACGGTGGATATTTTGGTGAGGCCGTCCACGATGTGGGCGATCTCAATGCCAAATTCCCTTTCCACGTCTTCGAGTGTTACTTCCGTGTCTTCCACGGTATCGTGCAGGAGCGCACACAAAGCGGAGCGTACCCCGAGGCCGATCTCTTCTACACAGATCTGTGCAACGGCCAGGGGATGCAGGATATAGGGCTCTCCCGATTTACGGCGCATTTCTTTATGCGCATCGGCTGCCATTTCAAAGGCGGTACGTACTAACTCGCGGTCGCCTTTTTTAAGGCGGGGTTTGAGGGCCCTCAGTAATGCGCGGTAATGCCGGACGATCTCCTTTTTCTCCTGTTCTTCGTCGAGATTATATTTTTGAACTGCCACTGTTTCCATCGAACCTAAAAATACGAAATAATTGGCAGTTGGGAGTTGACAGGTTGCGGAGTTGACAGTTGTCAGTTGACAGTTGTCAGTTGACAGTTGTCAGTCGTGAGTCGTCAGTCATTAGTCGTAAGTGGAAAGCTAATATGACGTCTTTTCCACTGACAACTGACAACTGACAACTACCACTGACAACTAATGACTTACGACTAATGACTTACGACTTACGACTTATGACTAACAACTCCCAACCTGCATTTATGCAAAACCTCCCAGGACACGCCGTTATGGCGGAGGAAGTAGAGGTTATTGACCTTAAAGGAGAGGCGGAAGCTGCGATGCTCGTATTCGGGCCAGGCTGCCTGGAACTGTTCGGGCGTAAGATCTTTAAACGCCACGGTGATGTGGGGATTAAAATTATCGCGGGCCAGCATATTACTGAACCCGAACTCTTTTCGCAGGAAGCTCATGAGCTTACGATGCGTTTCCATGATGGCGGGGCCTTTTTCCACATTGATATACAGCACTTTCTGTTCTTTATGCGGATAAGCGCCGAAGCCGTTCAGGGTTACTTCGAAGGGTGAAAGGGTCGCTGCAAATTCTGTGAGCTCACCGGTGATGGTCTTCTCCAGCAGGGGGTCTGCCGTAAAGGGCACCTGCAAGGTAATATGCGGCAGTACCTTTACGGCATGCCGGGCGCCATATTTTTCTGCAAATTCCTGTTTAAGGCGGATGATCTCTTTGCCAGCTTCCGCGGTGGGCAGCAACGCAATAAAGTAGATCTTGTTCTCCCGTTTGGGCGGCTGGGGCTTGTTGAATTTCTTTTTGGGTCTGGGGGCGGGCCTGTTTCCCTGGTTAAATCTGCCGCCGCGCTGATAATTGCCATCGTTGCTCCTGTTGTAGCCTTCCCTGTTCCGATTGTCCTGGTTACCATAACCACCGCCATAGCCGGATGTTCGGTTATTGCCCGTTTTCAGACGACTGGGCTGATCTCGTCTATCAATGTTCATGACAAAGTAATTAACAGTGGGTTTAACACTTATTGTTGAGGTGATTTAATGTTCATTGTTCTGTCCATCAACGGGGATATTTAACCGGAATCCAACATTGTGCAAGGTTTCAAGCTGTATTTGGGGGTCTGCTCTGAAATGCTTACGCATCCGGGTAATAAAAACGTCCATACTCCTGCCGCTGAAAAAACCGTCTTTTCCCCAGACGTTAAGCAGGATCTCTTCCCGCTTCAGTATCTGGTTGGCATTTTCCTTAAAGTACCGGATAAGCTCAACTTCTCTTGGGGTAATTTCTCCGATGATCGTTCCGTTCTCGTCTTTTACATTCAGGTATTCTACATTAAAAGTAAGCTTTCCTAAGGTGAATTCGCGCTTTTCATTGTGTGCCCGGGGTAAGGTTCTTTTCAGGAATACTCTTATTCTGGCTATCAGTTCCTGCATACTGAACGGTTTGGTGATGTAATCATCCCCGCCTATGCGGAAGCCTTCGAGACGATCTTCATCCAGCTTCCTGGAAGTGATGAAGAGGATAGGTATGAGCCCATTCTTTTTCCGGATGTCCTGTGCGAGTGTGAAGCCATCTTTCTTGGGCATCATCACATCCAGCAGGATAATGTCAAAATCGTCTTTCAGAAATCTTTTCCACGCAATCTCCCCATCAAAACAATGCACTACATCAAACCCCTCCAGTTCCAGATGTTTTTTTACAATTCCCCCAAAATGATAATCATCGTCAACCAGTAATATTTGTGTTTTACGAATCATCTTGAACAACGGGATATGGTTAAAGCTTTAGTTGTTGCGGTTTTTCGCTTTTGGCTGATAGTAAACTACAAACAGGTCTTCATAACAGGAATAGTAACCCCTGCAATATTGTCAAATTATCGTTTTCTTCGAGTTAATAATTCGTTATTAAGCTAAATTTTAGCTGTGCTTCAAATCCAGTTAAGCTTCGGGAATGGCTGTTTTATCATGACACACGATCTATCTTTATGGCTACTGCATGCTGCCAGTTTTTCTGCTGCAGGCTGGCCGGGATGCTGATCTCCACCTGGTCGCCGGTGTTTTTCCAGTTCAGTTTTTCTTTTGCCCCTAACATAGATACGCGGGCGCCCTTCGCAGGAGTGATCCCTTTAAAGGAGATTTTGGCAGGCAGCTTTTCCTCCTGATCCAGTAAATATATAGCATATATACTGCCATCTTTTTTACGGGTAAAGCAAACCTTGCCGTCTTTATAGGGCGCCACTGCGCGCGTACTGTAGATGGCATCGCCATTGACCTGCATCCAGCTGCCAATGCCTTCCATGGTGGTATAGGCTGCTTCGTGCAATTCGCCATCGGGGCCTGGCCCCACGTTCAAGAGGTAATTGCCCCCTTTCGCCACAATGTCTACCAGATTATGCACGATCCGTGTAACGGATTTGTACTTGTCGTCGGGCACATATGACCAGGAGCTGCCCATTGTCATGCAGGTTTCCCAGGGATAGCTAAGGGGCTTATCAGGGATCTGCTGTTCGGGCGTGCGGTAGTTCTCGAAGGGGCCGTGCACGCTGCGGTCTACCACGATCAGGCCGGGTTGGTGTTTACGCGCCATGGCGGTGATGCCCGGCATATCGATATCCTGGTCCTGGGGTGGGGTTTTGCTCCAGGAAAGGGATTCTTTGGTTTGTGTTTTACGGGGACGCACCCATCCCCCATCCAGCCAGAGGATCTCTATTTTACCGTAGCCGGTCATCAGCTCTTCTATCTGATCGTAAGTATATTTTTTAAACTTCTCCCAGCGGTCCGCATACTTCTTTACGTCATAGTTCACGTTGCGGTCTTTAGGCGGAAAGTAAGACCACCAGTAGTATTCCGTATGCCAGTCAGGCTTAGAGAAATAAGCCCCGGCATGAATGCCTTCCTGGCGGAAAGCGTTAAACACCTCTTTGGCGACATTGGCGCGGGGATCTTTGCTGAAAGCGCAGTTGGGGCCTGTTACCCGATAGTCTGTCTGTTTCGTATCGAACATACAGAAGCCATCGTGATGTTTGGTAGTGAACACTACGTATTTCATACCGGCTCCTTTAGCAGCCTTTGCCCATTTGGAAGGATTGAACTTTGTTGGGTTGAAAGTATTGCCTAGGGCTTCATATTTTTTCAGGTATTCGTAATACGGGATGCCGTAAGGTTTGCGCTGTGTCCAGCCTTCATCTTCAGGACAAATACTCCAGGACTCCACTACTCCCCACTGAGAATAGGGGCCCCAGTGTATGATCATTCCGAATTTCCAGTCCTGCCAGTCATCCAGCTTTTGCAATACCGCCTGATCGGTTTCGGGCACATAGGGCTGTTCTTCCTTTTCCTGAGCTTTAACTACCTGCAGCGCCAGCAATGCGCACAGTAAGATCCAGATTTTACGCATGGTGTCAATTATTGAGTATAGGAAATACCATGACAAAATACGTTTTATCCAGGAAATTCACACTGCTTACTATCTTTGTAATATGAAAAGTATCTGGCAGCAAATCTTACGATACCTGTATATCCGGAAGAAAGATCCGAATGCGCCCAAAACCCGCTACGTGTATATGATGCACGGCATGAACAGGATCTCTATTATCCTGTTTGTCATTGCGCTGATCATTATGCTGATCAGACTGTTGAAGTTAAAGCACTGATTCGTTATAGATGATCTCTGCCGCCAGGCGGGATGCGTTCCTCTCTCCCAACCTGTTCCATAATTCAGCATAGTCTGCCTTCATCCTTTCACGGGTGGCTGTATCGTTGAGCAGCAACTTTAGTTCCTTCAGCAGGTTCTCTTCTGTGAGATCGTGCTGGATCAGTTCTTTCACCACAGGCTTATCCATCACGAGGTTAACCAGTGCAATGTATTTTACCTTGATGAGGCGTTTTGCGAAGAAATAAGAAACCGGACTGCCTTTGTAGCATACTACTTCGGGCACGCCGAAGAGGGCGGTTTCCAGGGTAGCGGTACCAGAGGTTACCAAGGCGGCGGTAGCCTGGCGCAGCAGGGCATAGGTTTGTCCTTTTACCGTAGATACGTTTGAATGCTGACCGATGAGGCCCTGCATAAAATCATCGTCCAGGCTGGGCGCCTGGGCCACCACAAACTGGTGATCGGGGAAGTGCCTGGCCATGGTTAACATGATGGGCAACTTTACGCTGACCTCCTGCCGCCGGCTTCCAGGCAGCACAGCGATCACGGGTTTATCAGAGAAAGGCGGATCGGCGGGTTTCTCTTTGGCGGCGCGGATCACTTCCACCAGGGGGTGACCTACGTATTCTACTTCATATTGCCATTTGTGGTAGAAGTCCTGCTCGAAAGGGAGGATACATAACATCCTGTCCACACATTCCTTTATCTTTTTTACGCGACTTTCTTTCCAGGCCCATACCTGGGGAGAGATGTAGTACACCACACGGTATCCCTGTTTTTTGGCCCATTCTGCGATGCGCAGGTTGAAACCCGGATAATCTATCAGCACGAGCACATCCGGATTAAAAGCTGCTATATCCTGCTTGCAGAAATCCATGTTACGAAGAATGGTGCGCAGGTTCATGACCACTTCCAGAAATCCCATAAAAGCCAGTTCGCGGTAGTGCTTTACCACCTGGCCGCCTGCCTGCTGCATCATATCTCCACCCCAGCAACGTATGGTTGCATCTGTATCCAGCTGCTTCAGTTGTTTGATCAGGTTACTGCCATGGAGGTCGCCGGAGGCTTCGCCGGCAATCAGATAATACTTCATATTGAGCTATTAGCTGTTAGCTTTTAGCCTTTAACTATTGTCAAAGGCTTTAGCTGGCAAAAGTAGATTAAATAGCTATTGGGTGTTAGCTTTTAACTATTAGTATTAGCCGTGTATGAGTTTTAAAAGCAGGATGGTGATGGCGTACAGCATTGTGACCAGGAAGATCCCTTTGGCGGTAATGTCTTTTCGCTGCCGGGTATACAGGTAAAATACCAACCCGTTGGCCAGCAGGCAGATGCTGATGATCTTGGGGATCATTTGACGGTTGGAAGCCAGGAGCTTGAAGAATTCTCCCAGGCCGATATGCAGCTTAGGTAAAAACATCAGCAGGTAACATAAAAAGAAACCAACAACAGGTGTCAGCAGCCCCAGCATGATACCCAGGGGTAGGTTGTCTTTCTTGAACATAACGTAATTCATATGCGAATGTGCGGATTTGCAAATATGCGCATCATTTAAAATTTCCATGCTGCTTCCAGCTGATCCCTGAGCTTATAATGCGTGAGATCAAACTGAACGGGCACCAGTGATGCATAATTATTTTCCAGGGCCCATACGTCTGTATCTTGCCCCTGGTCCATATTCTTAAATTCGCCTGTCAGCCAATAGTACTTTCTGCCGCGGGGATCCCTGCGCTCGTCAAATTCTTCCACCCATTTGGCATTGGCCTGACGACAGATCTTGATGCCTTTAAATTCCTTGCCGTCATTGACGATGGGAATGTTCACATTGAACAAGGTACCGGCAGGCAGGCCGCCTTCCAGCACTTTCGCGGTGACCTGGGCCGCCACGCGTTTGGGCAAACTGAAATCGGCGCCAAAACTATAGTCCAGGTAAGAAAAGCCAATGGAGGGAATCCCTTCGATGGCTGCTTCCATGGCGGCAGACATGGTACCGGAATAAATGATGTTTATGGAATGATTGGCGCCATGGTTGATACCGCTCACGCAGATATCCGGTTTACGGTGCAGGATCTTGTCACGGGCCAGCTTTACGCAATCTACCGGTGTGCCGGAGCATTGCCAGGCCTCTATCCCCTCGAAAATATCCACCTGATCAAGCCGTAAGGGCACTCCGATGGTGATGGCGTGTCCTTTGCCAGACTGGGGACTGTCGGGCGCTACCACTACTATCTTACCCAGTGGGCTTACCGCTTCTATGAGCGCACGTATGCCCGGGGCCGTTATGCCGTCGTCATTTGTGACCAGTATAATCCTTTCATCAGTCATCGCCATCCAATTTTTACTTGTTACAAATTTAGCATGTATTGCATACATTTTATATTAATAATCCGTTTTCAGCATTTTGCGGAAAACCAGGAAGATCATTACTGCAATGTATACAAGTAACATCATCAAATAAACGGAATCGTCATAGCTGTTGGTATTCGGGATAAATTTATCTACGATCGGGAAAGGGATCAGCTCATCGGCCGCCTGCATGGGCAGCAGACCTCCGATCTTTCCGACATTGCGTTTGATGACCAGCACCAGCAGCTGGTCCAGCAGTGTGATGTAGGCCAGGTACAGCACTATCGCCAGTCCCGCCCTGCGTACCAGTACTGCGATCAGTAAGGCGATGGCCATAGACACTTCTACCTGCAGGAAATAATAGAGCAGGAAGCGGCTGTCTTCGAAGCTGAAGGGACGAGCGGCATAGGCCAGTCCCAGGATCGTACCCGACACAACCGTGACCACGAGGGCCAGTATGCCGAAGGCGAGCCACCAGAATACCTTGGCCAGCACAAAGTCCTGCCGCCGCCAACCGTCGATAACATTCTGGCGATGTGTCTTATAAGTGAACTCGTTGGTGACCAGGATCAGGAGCGGGAAACCGAAAGCTGCTGTCATAAAGCTGTTGATCCAGCTCATGGTTTGCCACACCAGTGGAAAATCATAGAGATTGACCGGGATCTTGTTCTGGGACTGCTCCCGGATCGTGTCGGTGATCTCTGCCACTATGGAGTTGGCTGCGGGAATACTGACCACGGCCAGGATCAGCAGTACCCAAAAGGTGCGGTAGGACTTCACTTTAAGCCATTCTGTGCGGATGATCTGCAGCATAGGTGTCAGTTATTGGTGATTTGCAGGAAGGCTTTCTCGAGGCTCTGCTTCCGGATATGTAAATGGTTCAGCCAGATGCCTTCCCCGGCGCACCAGGCGTTCAGTGCGGCCAGGTCTACCGGCTGACGGAACACCACCTGCAGGTGATCGCCGCGATGCAGGATATGATCAAATGCAGGATGGCGGACAATGAGCTTTTCAAGTGCTTCATTGTTACTGCAGGATAGTTCCACATAATCTTCCCGGACCAGCACTTCTGCCACGGACCCCGACAATAACAGTTTTCCTTTCTGGAGGATGGCTACGTGGCTGCATACTTTTTCTACTTCATCCAGCAGGTGACTGGCCAGTATGATGGTTTTACCACTACGGGCCAATTCCAGGATGAGCTGTCTTACTTCTGCAATGCCAGCGGGATCGAGGCCGTTAGTGGGCTCGTCCAGGATCAGCACGTCGGGGTCGCCGAGTAAGGCGGAGGCGATGGCCAGCCGCTGTTTCATGCCCAGGGAGTAGGTCTTGAAACGGGAGTGCTGGCGGGCGGTGAGCCCCGCGATCTGCAGTACCCGGCTGATATCCTCTTCCGGGCGCTGTTTGATAGAGGCCACCACTTGCAGGTTGCGGTATGCGCTCAGGTAATGATAGAAATTAGGTGTTTCCAGCAAGGTGCCTGATCTGCCGCCGCTGAGCAGCGGTAGGAGTTTCATCAAAGAGACGGTAAGTGCCCTCGTCTGCCTTCAGCACATCGGTAACAATACCCAGCAAGGTGGTTTTACCGCTGCCATTGGGGCCGAGAATGCCAAACACCGCGCCGCGGGGCACCTCGAAGCTCACGCCTGATAATGCCTGTATAGCGCCGTAGCGCTTGGAAATGTTTTGAAGGGATAGAATAGACAAGTAAGAATTAATAATTAAAAATGAATAATTAAGGATCAAGTGCCTTTAGTTACGAATAGGCTTACCTGTTTTAATAACGCTCTGCAGCCGCTCCAGTGTTTTGCGTTCAGTGGCAAGGCTTAGGAATGCTTCCCGTTCCAGGTCGAGCAGGTATTGTTCGCTCACCAGGGTGGATTCACTGAGATCGCCGCCGCACATGACATAGGCCAGTTTGCTGGCAATTTTGGCATCGTGCTCCGAGATATATTTACCTACCAGCATGGCGTTAATGCCTGTCAGCAGGGTACCCAGGGCAGTACGGCCCAGCACTTTTACATCTTTTCTTTCCAGGGGACGGGTATATCCGTCATCGGCCAGTTCTATCACGCTGCGTTTAGCATCGGCGATCAGGCGTTGCTGGTTCATGGTGATCTCATCCCTGCCCGGGCGAAGGATACCCAGGTCAAATCCTTCATGGGCGGAAGTAGCCACTTTAGCCATGGCGATGGTCATGAAGAGGTCTTTCAGTGGTTCTTCCTCGATGCGGCCTTCCTTGAACTCGTCACTGGCGCGAAGGGTCATTTCTTTGGTGCCGCCGCCGCCTGGGATCAGTCCGACGCCCATTTCCACCAGTCCGATATAAGTTTCCGCAGCTGCCTGTACTTTATCTGCGTGCAGGCACATTTCGCAACCGCCGCCCAATGTCAGTGCGTGCGGCGCTACTACTACCGGAATAGAGGAATAACGGAGACGCATAGTGGTTTTCTGGAACATGCGTACGGCCATGTCCAGTTCATCGTATTCCTGTTCTGCAGCGAACATGAAGATCATGCCTACATTGGCGCCGGCGGAGAAGTTAGCGCCATCGTTACCGATAACGAGGCCGCGGAAATCTTTCTCTGCGCGGTCTATAGCTTTGTTCACGCCTTCGAGCACTTCGCCGCCGATGGTGTTCATCTTGGTTTTCCAGTCTAAGCACACAACGCCGTCGCCGATATCGGAGAGGTTGCAGGCGCTGTTCTTCCACACCACGTTGTTGCTGCGGTTCTCGAGGATAATGAACGTATCTGCGCCTGGCACCAGTTTATAATCGCCGGAGGCAAGGTCGTAATAGTATTTCTTCCCGTTGTCTACTTTGTAGAAGCTCTTGATGCCTTTGCCCAGCATATCTTTTACCCAGGCGGCGGGTGCGAAGCCTTTTTCTTCCATGGCTTTTACGGAGGTTTCTACCCCCAGGAGGTCCCAGCTTTCGAAGGCGCCTATTTCCCAGCCGAAGCCAGCTTTCATGGCGTCGTCTACTTTGTAGATATCATCTGCAATTTCCGGGATACGGTGAGATATATACGAAAACAGGTGGGCATGGAAGAGCTGGTAGAATTGCCCGGCTTTATCGTTGGCGGCAGCCAGCATCCTGATGCGCTGCTTCAGGTCTTCCACTTGTTTACCTGCTTCAATGCTGGCAAACTTCGCTTTCTGTTTGGGGCCGTACTCCATAGTCTGGAGGTTCAGCGTTAATATTTCTTTACCACCTTCGCCTTTGGTTTTTTTGTAGAAGCCCTGACCTGTTTTGTCGCCCAACCAGTTATTCTCTACTACCTTTTGCAGGAAGGGGGGAATTTCGAAGATCTTGCGGGCCTCGTCGTTCGGGCAATTGTCTGCCACGCCTTTGGCCACTTTTACGAGCGTGTCTATCCCTACCACGTCTGCTGTACGGAAGGTGGCGGATTTAGGACGGCCGATAGCTGGACCGGTGAGCGCATCGATCTCATCGATGCTCAGGCTCATTTCCTGCATGATATGGAAGATGGCCATGATGGAGAACACGCCTATGCGGTTGGCGATAAAGGCGGGTGTATCCTTACACAGCACCGTTGTTTTACCTAGGTAGAGATCGCCGTAGTGCATGAGGAAATCCACTACTTCGGGATCTGTATGTGGAGTAGGGATGATCTCCAGCAGGCGCAGGTAACGCGGCGGGTTGAAGAAGTGGGTGCCGCAGAAGTATTTTTTAAAATCATCGCTACGGCCTTCCGTCATGAGGTGGATGGGAATACCGGAAGTATTGGAGGTGATGAAGGTACCGGGTTTGCGGTATTTCTCCACCTGGTCAAATACGGTGCGTTTAACATCCAGGTTCTCTACTACTACTTCTATGATCCAGTCGCTATCTGCTATACGGGGCATGTCATCGGTAAAGTTGCCTGTCTGGATGCGTTTTACCACATCTTTGGTGAATACCGGTGAGGGATTGGATTTAATGGCTGCCTGCAAGGCATCGTTGACGATGCGGTTTTTAACGGCGGGGCTGTCGAGGGTAAGTTTCTTTGCCTTTTCGGTTTCATTTAACTCCTTCGGGGCGATGTCTAACAGTAAAACCTGTATGCCTATTCCGGCGAAGTGACATGCAATACGGGAGCCCATTACTCCTGATCCAAGGACGGTAACTTTATTGATGTGTCTTTTCATAGCTTTTAGCTTTTAGCCGTTGGCTGTTAGCCATTTATGCGAATCCATTTTCAGCTTTTCGATTAATGAATTTAGCATTTTTTGTACTTCGTTTATCACTGGGAGGATTTTTTCTATATTTTCTTTTAAACCGACATACACTCTTGCTGCTATCAATAACTGAGTTTCTATTTCAAATGCAGAGCCAATGGCATTTTCCAGAAACTTTTTAAAATGAGCGACGGTCGATGTTGCACATCCTTCTGCGATATTACTGGCAATTGAAACGCTGGCTCTTCTTAATTGGGTAATAAGCCCAAATTTTTCCTCTGATGGGAATAACCGGGTTAATTTATACATCTCTTCGGCCAGACTCATTGATTTTTGCCAAACCATCAAGTTCTTGAAATTTCTCATTAGACAACGGGGCTTTGAATGAAGGTAACAAAAAAGCCAACACAACATTGTTGCATTGGCTCTTTCTATGGCTAAAAGCTAATAGCTAGTAGCTAGCAGCTTAAAAATTCAGCTCACCCCGCTACCCGGGCTCACCTGCTCATTCGGATTCACAAATACCAGTTTACCATTATCTTCCGCCATCAGGATCATTCCCTGGCTTTCTATACCACGCATCTTACGCGGAGCCAGGTTAGCCACTAATGTTACTTGTTTGCCTATGATATCTTCAGGTTTAAAATGCATGGCTATACCTGAAACGACTGTACGTTTTTCTGTGCCGATATCTACTGTCAGCTTTAACAGCTTATCTGCCTTTTCTACTTTTTCTGCATGCAGAATAGTCCCTACGCGAAGATCCAGTTTAGCAAAATCATCATACTGGATCTCAGCTTTAGGGGCAGCTTCTGGTTTGGGCTCACCTGCAGGAGCGGCAGTTGCAGTGGGTACAGCAGGCGCACTTGCTGCAGCAGATGGTTTCAAGCCGGAATGCAGTTTATCTACCTGGGCTTTTACCTGTTCATCTTCTACTTTTTTGAACAGCAATTCTGGCGGACGCAATGAATAACCTACGCTCAGCAATTTGAGACTGCCAGCGTTCTCCCACTCCAACATACGGTCTACCACTTTGAGCATGTGGGAGATCTTCTTCGCAGTGAAAGGCAGGAACGGATTACAGAAAATAGCCAGGTTGGCGGTGATCTGCAGACACAGGTGCAGGCAGTTATCGATCAGGGCCTGGTGCTGTTCCTGCAGCTCAGGTGTTTTAGCCAGGATCCAGGGCTGCTTTTCCTGGAGGTAGCGGTTACCTTCGCGGGCAACGTTCATCATTTCCTGCAGCGCATCGCGGAAGCGGAAATTCTCCAGCGCCTCCTCAATCTTTTGTTTTGCGCCCTGCAGCATAGTTGCTACGGCATCATCCTTATCATCCTTCACATCGACGTGGAACGGCGGCACCTTGCCCTTGCACAGCTTGTGCATGAGCACCATGGTACGGTTGATGAAATTGCCGAAGATAGCTACCAGCTCATTGTTATTACGATCCTGGAAATCTTTCCAGGTGAAGTCGTTGTCCTTTGTTTCTGGTGCGGTGCTGCACAGCACATAGCGCAGTACATCCTGCTGATCGGGGAAGTCTTTTACATAATCGTGTACCCATACCGCCCAGTTACGGGAAGTGGATACTTTCTCCTTCAATGTTGAGAAACTCGTTGGCAGGCACGTTCTCCGGCAACACAAAGCCACCGTGCGCTTTCAACATCGCCGGGAAGATGATACAGTGAAATACGATATTATCTTTCCCGATGAAGTGCACCAGTTTAGTATCTTCCTTGCACCAGTAGTCGGCCCAGTCAGGCGTCAGCTCTTTTGTGGCAGAGATGTAACCGATAGGCGCATCAAACCATACGTACAGCACTTTACCTTCTGCGTTGGGCAGCGGCACTTTGATGCCCCAGTTGCTGTCGCGTGTCATGGCGCGGCTTTGCAGGCCGTTGTCGATCCAGCTTTTACATTGTCCGTATACATTATTCTTCCACTCTTTGTGGCCTTCCAGCAACCACTCTTTCAGCCAGGGCTCGTATTCCTGTAAGGGCATGTACCAGTGTTTGGTCTTGCGTTTTACTGGAACAGCGTCGCTCAGGGCGGAACGCGGGTTGATCAGCTCTTCCGGGCTCAGTGAAGTACCGCAGCGTTCACACTGATCACCATAGGCCTTTTCATTGCCGCAGTTGGGACAGGTACCGATGATGTAACGGTCTGCCAGGAACACCTGCTTTACTTCATCGAAGTATTGTTCGGATTCCTTCTCTTCGAAACGGCCGTCGTTGTACATCTTCAGGAAGAAGTCTGCAGCTGTTTCATGGTGTATCTGCCTTGAAGTGCGGGAAAATATATCGAAAGAGATGCCCATCGCTTCAAAGCTCTCGCTGATGATCTTGTAGTATTTATCTACGATATCCTGGGGGATACGTTTTCCTGCATGGCCTTGATGGTAATGGGAACTCCATGTTCATCCGTGCCGCCGATGAATTTCACATCTGCTTTCTTTGCACGCAGGTAGCGCACATAAATATCCGATGGTAAATAACAGCCGGCCAGGTGCCCGATGTGCACGGGCCCGTTGGCGTAGGGTAACGCAGCCGTTATTAAATATCTATTAAATTTTGCCATATCTGTTTAAACAATACTTAAAAGTTTGGGCTTTTGCTAGTTTACTTGGTTTATTGATTTATTTTGGTCTCAAAGTTTGTTGGACTTGTTTCCCAATAATACGGCGAGGCCGGAACAAATAAACGGTGAACTAATCCGCAAAGGTAAATAAAGCGTACTAGAATGATAAAAATTCCGCCATATCTCAAAAAAGGTGACCTGATCGGTATTACCTGCAGCAGCAGTAAAATGGAGCTGGCAGCGGCCGAATACGCGGCCGGTGTGATCAGTTCCTGGGGATACGCTGTGCATTTGGGCATCACCGTGGGCACCAGCTTTCACAATTTTTCCGCTCCCGACGAACTGAGACTGGAAGAGCTGCAGGACATGCTGGACGATCCCGACATCAAAGCTATTATATTTGGCCGTGGCGGCTACGGCATGGTATGCCTGCTGGATCAGCTGGACTTCAGCCGTTTCCGCAAACATCCCAAATGGCTCTGTGGCTACAGCGATATTACCACCCTTCATACACATATACAGGCCCGTTACGGCATTCCCACCATCCATTCCCTGATGTGCAGCGGTATCCGCCCGGAAACAGCAGAAAATGAATATGTTGAAAGCCTGCGGCAGCTGCTGCGGGGTAAATCCTACAAATATTCCGCTGAAGCGCACTCCCTGAACAGGGAGGGACAAGCCAGCGGGGTACTGATAGGCGGCAACCTCTCATTACTCGCCAACCTGTCAGGCACCAAGTCGCAGCCGGATACCAAAGGTAAGATCCTGCTGCTGGAAGATATCGGCGAATACCGTTATAATGTGGACCGCATGATGTACAACCTGAAACGCGCCGGCTGGCTGGACAAACTGGCAGGCCTTGTGGTAGGCGCCTTTACAGATGGCAAGGAGACGGATACGCCTTTCGGACAGACCGAATTTGAGATCATTGCCAATACTGTAAAAGACTATGATTACCCGGTGTGCTACAACTTCCCTTCCGGCCACCAGGTGCAAAACTACTCACTAAAGTTGGGGGTTAAACACCAATTGAAAGTTGGGCCTAAAGGAGGCGTTTTGGCCAATTAATTTGGGAGATTGCTTCGTCGCGCCGCGCTCTGGCCCCTTAGTGCGTCCTCGCAATGAATACGCGAAGGGGCTAGTCCTCTACATCCGGAACGATCTCCAGCCCGTATTCTTCTGCCGTTAAAATACCGTTTGCCTTTGTTTCAGCGATAACAGCCGGATCCGGGCTCAATGTATGGGCCCGGAACTGGTTATGCAGGTAATCCATGCTGTAGCATTTGTTCACGAGCCCATCGGGCACTGCCACCAGGTATTTCAGGATCTCATTCACCATCAGCAGGCCGGTAGCCCCGTGGGTAACGCCCATGGCGCCGGTGTCGAAATTGCGGTATTCTTCTGTGACTGCGAGACTGCAGCGGTAAGAAGCGGATACGCTCCCATCCTGCTGGGAAATATTGAAACCGGCCCACCAGGCGATCCAATTATGCACCTCTCCTATTACAAAAGGTTTATTGTGCACAATACAGGCATCGTTTACCACCAGGTGGGTAGGCAGGTGCTGAGAGCAATCTATCACGAGGTCCATTTCGGTTAGCAGCTGCGCCACATTATCGGGTTTTATCTGCACCAACAGCGGATAATGCTTTGTAAAAGGATTACTGGCCCATAAACGGCTGGAGGCCATTTTAGCTTTATGCTTGCGCAGGTCCTGCACCTGGTAGATGGGTTGGCGGTGCATATCCTCATCTGTGATCACACCATAGTCCGCTATACCGATCACGCCTACACCGCTGGCGCTGAGATATTGTATAACCGGGCAGCCTAAGCCGCCTGCGCCTATCACCAAAATCCTGGCCTGCTTTAGTTTTTCCTGCATGGCTACTCCCATACCGGGCACGGCTATGGGAAATTTAAAATGCTGTAGTTCTTTATCCGTTAGTACCATTCCAAAGATGATTTATACCTCCTACTCCTGTGGAAATTCAAGTGTAAACTTACTGCCCTTGCCTACGGCACTTTCCACTTTTATTCTGCCCTTATGCGCTTCCACGATGGCCTTCACATAGCTCAGCCCAAGGCCGAAACCTTTTACGTTGTGCACGTTGCCTGTGTGTGCGCGGTAGAACTTTTCAAAGATACGCGAAATCGTATCACGGCTCATGCCTATACCGTTATCTGAAATGGTAATGTTGAGATGCTTGCGGGTATTGTAAGTGCTGATCACGATCTCCAGGTTCTGTTTGGAGTACTTGATAGCATTGTCCAGCAGGTTGAAAACTACATTTGAGAAATGCACATCATCTGCTTTAACAATGGGATTGATAGCATCCAGCCGCAGCTCTACCTTGCCGTCTTTAGCGGCCAGCTGTAATTGTATGTTCTCCACGGAATGCTGTATCACCTGGTGTGCATCAATCACCTGCAGGTTCAATCCTATTTCATTCTTCTCAAGCAATGCGGATTGCAGGATGCTTTCCACCTGTTTGTTCATGCGCTTGTTCTCTTCCTTGATGATGCCGGAAAAGTATTGGATCTTCTCGGGCTTTTCCATCACCTTCTTGTTGCCGATCGCATCGATGGCCAGCGAAATAGTGGCCAGGGGTGTTTTCAGCTCATGCGTCATGTTGTTGATGAAATCGGATTTTATTTCGGAGAGTTTTTTCTGGTTCAGTAATGTACGTATAGTGAGTGCAAAGGCCGTAACGATGATAATGGTAAAGACCACGCACACGGCGATGACCCAACTCAACCAACTCATCATTAGTGAACTGCTGTTGTGAAACACAATGTGCAGCACTTCCATCTGGTCGTTCATGAACTCGAAGCTGGTAACGAGCGGTACGGTCTGTATGGAGTAATTAACTGTGTCTTTGACAGCCATATCGAATAATCGTCCGAAACTGGCAGACTGCATCTTGATGATGTTGTCATTGCTGAAGGTGCTTCTGCCAATAATACCGAACTCAAACTTGGTATTGAGCTTCTGCTTCCGCAAAGTACTGTCTATCAGGTGCTGTACTTCATCGGTGGTAAAGCGGTCGCTTACGCCTACGGTGATATTACTGAGCTCATATTTCTCCAGGTTGAAGCTGTTATCCGCTCCTTTGGTGATGGTGGTGCCACCCATTTTAAAGCGAATAGGCGGGGCCTGGCGACGTACCATTTCGTTGCGGACAGCATCTGTTACGCTGACAAAGCGCTGCTCTTGCTGTTCTTTCCGAAGGATGGCTGCATTACGGATCCAGCTGACCTGGATGGCTATGATACCCAGTAATGATAAGGTGATGAGTACGACTATGATTGGGAATGTCTTCTTTAACGGTAGCATGTATTTTGTAAAAATCTTAAATAAATCGCCTTTGTTGTTTATAACCTTCTAAGATAAGATTCCAGCCTTTAAAATCTGTCAAATTCAATTCTTGCTATAGCAACAATGATACAAAATTAGACTCCTCAAACCGTTAACCAGTCTAATTTTAACAAAAGAATATCACTTTAACGTAATTTTAACGGCGGCGGGCTGATTTTTTTATTGTGACTTTGCTTACCTTTGCCTTAGAAACTGGTACTAATTTTGATAGATCACCAGTGACGATAAAAAAGCAAATTAAACTTTCTACATACATCGACGTGGATTTCGTTCCATAAGCGATTTAGATTTTGGTTGATAAAATGGTAAGGGGGCTGTCTAGCCTCCTTTTTTATTTGCCTTTTTACCTGCATGCAATACAATGACAATCAAAATTGGTTAAATTTGGATACGATCAAAATTGATGGCGTATGGTTTCCCTGGCTCCCGGTATATTACTCATTGCTGATCCTTTTCTCAAAGACCCGAATTTTGCGCGTACAGTTGTACTACTTTGCGAACACCAGGAAAAAGGTAGTTTTGGTTTTGTTATCAACAAGCTGTTCGATCAATCTCTTGATGAACTGGTACCGGAAGTGCTGGTGAACAATATCCCTGTATTTTTCGGAGGTCCGGTACAGATGGATACGATCCATTTTGTGCATCAGCAACCTGAGCTGATAGAGGGTGGTTTTGAAATCATTTCAGGCATTTACTGGGGCGGGCGTTTTGAAAGTGTGGTAGAGCTGATCAATCAAGGCCGGCTGGACATGAATAAGATCAAGTTCTTTATCGGTTACAGCGGCTGGAGCAGCGGACAACTGGAAAATGAATTCAATGAAAAATCATGGATCCTTTCTGAGAGCGATGCCGGACTTATCTTCGATGAAAAGGAGCAGAACATCTGGCAGCAGTCGCTGAAAAACCTGGGCAATAACTTCGCTATTATGGCAAATTTCCCGATAGACCCGTCGCTGAACTGACGTGCTCAACTATTGATGATATCTATACAATATACAAATGACATAGCTTGCCGCTATGTCATTTTTTTTAGGTTCTTACTCAATGATCTCAAACTTTACGGGAATAATTTATCCATCAGGGGTTTAGGAGAACGGTGAAATAAATGTCAACTTTATATAGCCTAAAATATTTGCTGTGCCCCCAAAATATCCATATTCGGCACGCCGCCGTGACACTTAGCTGCAACGCCATCCCTGCAGGTTATGCGCAGGCAGATGGCTCACATTATTGCTGTAACCATCCTATGATGCAACCAGACAAAGACCGGCGCTCCGGTCTTTGCTCTTATAGTTCTCCCTTAAACAATCGTATCAGGATCAGCCTCCAACAGCTCTCCGGGGCTTATTTTCAGCAGGGTGCATATTTCAAAGAGACGATTAACGGTTAAGGGTGTTTTGCCGTTTTCCAGGCGGCTGTATGCGTTCTGGGAGATATTCAGCATAAAGGCCATGTACTCCTGCGAATATTCCATTTTTCGGCGTAATAGCCTGAGTGTTTCGGTTACTCGCTGTATATGCTCAAGCGAGACGGTTTTCTGGTACATAAGATTGGCGATTTGGGAATAGTGGACATGGGTATATTGGGGATTTTCACGTTCAGTAAGTTAGTGTTTTCCTTATCCGGGAATTCTTAATGAGATGTTAACGAGATGTTAATAGGAGTTGTAACACCAGCTGCTACAGGCATTGCAGCATTACGTACTACTATGCACGTAATGCATGTATTTTCAATTTCTTTGATCAAATATTCACTGTTGTTAAATGAAAACAGGAGAGTTTTTACCATATAGATGTGCACAAAGAATGTTGAAAATTTTTTTTAATGCGTATGCTTTGAAGTCCAACGACTAAGGTAGTCCCATATGTTTTTCCTAACAAAAATGACTAAACGGAGCAAGGTTTTTCAAAACAATTTAAATATCTTGCTAATGTAAAATAGTTACGGTAGGATCAACCAATGAGTGTTTTGTAAACCTATTTACACTTGTGGAGAGCAGATGCATCGAGCGCGTTATAGCTATGAAAGCTAAACCTATGAGAACAATATAAATACAGGCTCTTTTTTGGGGACTGGAAAAACAAAAACAAATTAACAAGAAACAAACCCTGAAACTTATTTAAAAATCTCTTTGCTCTCCTGGCAGGCGGCCACCTTACAGGAGCGCTTTAAACATATTCATTTTCATAGGAATAGGGTTATATGCCAGCTGCATGATAATAACTTTGTTTATTATCATAACGGCGATAACCTGCTCGTAGAATAACCCGGCCAGTAATCTTACTGCGCTTTAACGGGGTCTTCTTAGATTGGAATAGTTAGGACAAAAAAAAGGCCGGGTATTCATACCCGGCCTAATTATTTGTGTGTCCGCCAGCTGGCGGAATTAAATCGCAGATGCTCCTTCAACCAGCACAGTAGCTTTATTGCGTAACACTTCCACAAAGCCTCCTTCGATCTGGTAAAACTCTGCCTGCACTTTATCTTTCAGCACCTTCATTTTGCCTTTACCAAGGGCTGCGATCAGCGGCGCGTGTTTGTCCAGCACTTCGAATGAGCCATCGATTCCAGGCAGCTGTACGCCGTATACTTCGCCGGAGTACAGTTTCCTTTCAGGTGTTAATACTTCTAATAACATATGTATAGTTTGAAGTTTGAGGTTTGAAGTTTGAGGTTTGTTTAAGGTTTGAAGTTAATGACAGCAATCTGCCCTGAACTTCAAACCTCAAACTTCAAACTTCAAACTATTTTATTAATTCTTCGCTGCTTCCAGGAGTTTCTTTCCTTTCTCGATAGCGTCATCGATAGTACCTACCAGGTTGAATGCTGCTTCAGGATACTCATCTACTTCGCCATCCATGATCATGTTAAAGCCACGGATCGTTTCTTCGATGGGTACCAGTACGCCTTTCAGACCGGTGAACTGTTCTGCCACGTGGAAAGGTTGTGACAGGAAACGCTGTACGCGGCGTGCGCGGCTAACAGTAAGTTTATCTTCGTCGCTCAGCTCGTCCATACCGAGGATGGCGATGATGTCCTGTAACTCTTTATAACGCTGCAGGATCATCTTCACACGCTGTGCGCAGTTGTAGTGCGCCTCACCCACAACAGCAGGAGTAAGGATACGGGAAGTTGAATCCAGCGGGCTCACAGCAGGATAGATACCAAGGTCGGAGATCTTACGATCCAGTACGGTGGTAGCATCCAGGTGGGCGAAGGTAGTAGCCGGAGCAGGGTCGGTCAAGTCATCCGCAGGTACATATACCGCCTGTACGGAGGTGATAGAACCATTCTTGGTAGAAGTGATACGCTCCTGCATCAGACCCATTTCAGTGGCCAGTGTAGGCTGATAACCCACCGCAGAAGGCATACGGCCTAACAGTGCGGATACTTCGGAACCTGCCTGGGTGAAACGGAAGATGTTGTCAACGAAGAACAGGATGTCGCGGCCACCTGCAGCGGAACCGTCGCCATCACGGAAATATTCTGCGATCGTCAGACCAGAGAGCGCAACACGGGCACGGGCGCCGGGGGGTTCATTCATCTGGCCGAATATAAAGGTTGCCTGGGATTTCTTCAGTTCCTGCATATCTACAGCGCCCAGCTCCCATCCGCCATGTTCCATGGACTCAAGGAACTTCTCGCCGTATTTTACGATACCGGCTTCGATCATTTCACGCATCAGATCATTTCCTTCACGGGTACGCTCACCTACACCAGCGAATACAGACAGACCTTCGTAACCTTTAGCGATGTTGTTGATCAGCTCCTGGATCAATACCGTTTTACCTACACCTGCACCACCGAACAGACCGATCTTACCACCTTTTGCGTAGGGCTCAATCAGGTCGATCACTTTAATACCAGTGTACAGTACTTCTGTATCAGTAGCCAGGTCTTCAAACCTGGGCGGCTGACGGTGGATAGGATAACCGTTGGTAGTTTCGATATTGCCAAGGCCGTCGATTGCCTCACCTACCACGTTGAACAAGCGTCCTTTAATCTGGTCACCAATTGGCATTTTGATAGGAGTGCCTTTGTCTTCTACTGCCATACCCCTTACAAAACCGTCAGTAGAGTCCATTGCCACGCAACGAACGCTGTCTTCACCCAGGTGTTGCTGTACTTCCAGCACTACCTTCTGTCCATTATCACGTGTTATTTCCAGGGCGTTGTAGATCTCGGGTAATTTGCCTTCAAAATGCACGTCCACTACGGGACCGATAATTTGCTTGATCTTACCTGTGTTAGGCATATTTTAAAGAGGTTTATAAATACTTAATTAAAATGAGCGGTTTATAAAATTTGCCGCAAAGGTAATGGTTAAAGGGGTAAAATTCAAATAAACCGGGGGAATAGTGGGCGGAGCGTCAAATTAGGGTTCTGTTTAATATTGAAGTGGCTCTGTTTAAGTGAAGTGGGGAGTGAGGAGGCAAACAGTAAGCAGTAAACGTAACCGTGCCTCGCCCCTGGGAGATTGCTTCGGCCCCGGCCACCCGCAAGGGCCTTGCAGGCCTCGCAATAAGGCGAAGGGAGAACAGGAAGCTAAAAATTAGTTAAAACACTGTGCGAAAACGTTAAATAGCGTTAAGACGGCGCCTACGGATCAGCTCTGGTACGATAATCGCATTTATATAAGCGTTATGATTTTTTAGGAAATGAGCGAGAGGATTTCCTGATACAATTTAAAAGTTAGAGTTATGAAAAGTAAAGTATCCCTTTATGCGAGCGTATTGATCACCTGCCTTTTCCTCACTGCGTTTGGCAGCAGCTGTGTAACGGCCAGACCGCAGCAGGTTCAGGCAAATGTATCTTTCTCCGCTTTTTATGATGCCTTGAGTCCCTATGGCCAATGGGTCAGCTACGGCAATTATGGCCAGGTGTGGGTGCCGGATGCGGGACAGGACTTCAGGCCTTACTATACCAACGGTCACTGGGTATATACAGACTATGGCTGGACCTGGATGTCTGACTACCCCTGGGGCTGGGCGCCATTCCACTACGGAAGATGGACATATGACAACTATTACGGATGGGTATGGGTACCTGGCGAAGAATGGGGCCCTGCATGGGTAAGCTGGAGGAACAGCAGCGACTATTACGGATGGGCGCCACTGACGCCGGGTATAAGTGTGGGCGTTAGTTTCAATGTGCCTACATCCTACTGGTCGTTTGTGCCCTGCCGCTATATCACCAGCCCGAATATCCATAATTACTACATTGACCGTAGCCGGAACGTGACCATCATCAACAATACCACCGTTATCAACAACGTGCGTACGGTGAACCGGAATACCCGTTATTACTACGGTCCTGAGGCGAGGGACGTGTCTCGTGTAACCCGTTCTGAAGTAAGACCGGTAAGGGTGGTGAACAGCGACCGTCCTGGCAGCTCGCTGTCTAACAACCAGCTGCGTATCTTCAGGCCGCAGGGAGAAGAGCTGCGCCGTCCGCTGGCCGATAATACACCCAGGAGGATCAACGACAATAATCGCCGGATCAGCCCTGCGCCTAACAATAGCGTAACACAGCCTGGTCAGCCGGGCCGGACCATCAGGAGAGATTTTGACAATGACAATAATCCCAGCAACAACAATAATACAGCGCCCAGGCGAATCTTCAACAACCCGGATAACCGTCCTGTAACACCAACGCCAGCGCCTGGTAACAGGCCTGACAACAACCCTGCTCCTGACAGGATACCAAGGCGCACATTTGACCAGCCGGATAACCGACCGGCGCCCGTGCCCGACAATAACTTCAATAATAACAACAGGCCAGCACCAGAGCGGACAATGCCCAGGCGTACGTTCAGCCAGCCGGAAAACAGGCCCGCACCTCAGCCTCAGCCAAGACCGCAGTATAATGCGCCTCAGCCACAGCAAAGGGTGAACCCGGCGCCAACACCGCAGCGCAGCATGCCGCAGCGAACATTTTCCAGCCCGAGCCCACAGCCGCAACCCTCATCCCCGCGCCCGCAACCTGCACCTCAACAACGCAGTAACGACAACAATGTTCCGAGGCGGGTTCATTAAGGGGATAGTTTATATATAAAAGCACGAGGATAATTGTGAAGTGTGAACCAGGGCTGTCCGTTAGTAGCGGGCAGCCCTTTTTTTGTGATACTATTTTAACCAAACCGGTCTGCTGCAACGATATTGCAAGGAGAACACAAGGAGAAGACAAGGAGAACACAAGGAGAAGACTGCCAAAATAGTATCATTACTGTTCGGAGCACTGGAAAGGATCTGGATTACCGGCTGGGGCTTTTTTGTCGTAAGACCAACAGAAATTCATGGCCTGGCTGGTAATGCTCATCAGCTTCAGCTGCACTTTCATGCCTTTACGACTGCCTGCAGCTTCTACAGAGCGGGTACCTTTGGCGGGTATTTCATTGATGGTATATGGTTCTGTTTTGAAAACCTCTCCGCTGCTACGGAGATATTGCACGGTGACCACTACGTTATCCAGCGGGTATTCTGTCTGGTTGCGCACAATCAGCTCCAGGTTCTTGATGCCGCCCAGGAAACCGGTGCGGTAATCGTTGGTGCTCACGGCGATGAACTGCTGCCAGTTGCGGCGGTAGTAGGCGCGGCGTTCTACAAATTTGCCCTCAACACGCTGTTGCTGCTCTTTTCTCTCCGCGATCTGCTGGGCGGTTCCGCTTACGGAAGTGAGGCTTTCCCTGAGGTCGCGGTTCTCATTCAGCAAGCGCTCGTTCTGCGAGAGGATCTTCTTTACCCTTTGCTGCTGGCGGAAGTATTCTACCCCCAGGAGCACGGCGATAAAGAAGCAAATGATCGTATAAAGTGAAGCTCTTTTCATATGGTTACGCTTGGCTGTCCCTTAAAATTTTTGTTACTGTCACTGCTCCTCAGAAAAAATAGTGCCATTTACACTGAATGCTAAATGCTTACTGCTGAACGCTGCCTGTGCAATGCCCCGACGTTTTGCCTCCGGCGTTTGGCGTTCTGCGTAAATGATTATTTTTGCTTCCTTATGGAGCTTGTCAAAGTAGATAACGCAAAAACGGCCCAGCTGTTTATACAGGTACATGCAGATCTTAACAAACAGTATCCTAACTGGATCCGTCCCCTGGATAAAGATATAGCAGAAGTATTTGACCCGGAGAAGAACAAGACCTTCAAATTCGGAGAATGTGAGCGATGGCTGCTGCGCAACGGGGAGGGCGCCTGGATAGGGCGTATTGCCGCTTTTGTCAATAAAAAGTACAAGACCAAGGGCGATTCCCAGGCTACCGGCGGTATCGGCTTCTTTGACTGCATCAATGACCAGGCTGCGGCCAACCTGCTGCTGGACACCGCCAAACAATGGCTGGAAGAAAGGGGCATGGAAGCGATGGACGGCCCGATCAACTTTGGGGAAAGGGACCGCTGGTGGGGACTGCTGGTAGAAGGTTTCCATGAGCCCCTGTACTGCATGAACTATAACCCGCCCTACTATAAAGACCTGCTGGAACATTACGGTTTTCAGCCCTTCTTTCACCAGTTATGCTTTGCCATGAAGGCAAGGGAACCATTACAGGATAAGTTCCTCAAACGCCACGAGCAGCTATCGCAAGACCCGGGCTTTTCTGCCAGGCATCTGCAGAAGCATGATCTTGAGAAATATGCCACTGACTTCTCCATCGTTTACAATAAAGCCTGGGCGGGGCATGACGGCGGCAAAGAGATATCTCCCGCACAGGCGCTGCGCATCTTCCAAAAAATGAAGCCGGTCATGGATGAAAAAATAATATGGTTTGTTTATTACAACAATGAACCTATTGCCTGCTGGCTGAACCTCCCTGAGCTGAACCAGTTCTTCAAACATATGAACGGAAAATTCGGACTGCTGCAAAAATTGCTGTTGCTCTGGCTGAAATTTACGCACAGGTGCCGAAAAATTACCGGTATCGTATTTGGCGTGGTGCCGGAGTTCCAGGGCAAAGGCGCAGACGCTTATATGATCGTAGAAGGCGCGAAGACCATACAGGGCCACCAATATGATGATTACGAGATGCAATGGATAGGCGACTGGAACCCTAAAATGATCAATATCGCCGAAAGCCTGGGCACTTACCCCAGCCGCAAGCTGACTACCTATCGTTATCTGTTTGACAGGACGAAGGAGTTTAAAAGACATCCGATGGTTTAAAGGTTTGAGATTTCAGGTTTAAAGTTTGAGGTTTGAGGTTTGAGGTTCGTTAAATGTTAGAGGTTCATGACAATGATCTTGTTCAGGCAGGAGTAGTAGTCATGAACATTCCACCTTCAACGAACCTCAAACCTCAAACCTCAAACTTTAAACCTTAATTGTTTTAGACAGATGCTTCACTATCATCCTGTAGATCTCTTTTTCCCGGAAGGGTTTCAGCAGCCAGTCGTTAAAGCCGGCTTTGCGGAAGTTTTCCTCGTCCTGACGGGTGATGTCTGCCGTTAATACTATAACGGGGACCGTTGCTTTCCGGGTGTCGGTGTCTGTTCTGATACGGCCTACCACCTCTATGCCACTGAGCTGGGGCATCTGGAGGTCAAGCAGCACCAGGTCGTAATTGTTTGTTTTGAACATTTCATAAGCAATGGCGCCATCTTTAGCCATATCAAAGCGACATTTCCAGCGGGTCAGCATTATTTTCAACAGCAGGAGGTTCATCTCCTGGTCGTCTGCGATCAGCACGTAGAGGCCTTCCAGGTGGTTGCCGTTCAGCTGTTCGAGATCCTGCCGGGTAACCACCATGGTCTGGGGCGGATGCGCCAGCTCATAGGGGATGTGAGCGGTAAAGACAGAACCTTTGCCTACTTCACTTTCCGCGTAAATATCACCACCATGCAACCTTACCAGGCGCTGGGTGATGGCCAGCCCGAGACCGGTGCCTTTTATATCCAGCCGGGGAGAACGCGCCTGGTAGAAGCGTTCAAAGATCCGGGGCAGCGCTTCCGGCGGCATGCCGGGCCCCGTATCTGTTACAGAGAAAGTGAAGAGGCCGCGGTGCCTGCCCTCCTGCTCCAGTTTACCCTTTACCGTTATACCTCCTGTTTCTGTGTATTTAATGGCATTGCCAATGAGGTTAATGAGGATTTGCTTAAGTCGGAACATATCGCCCTGTACATGCTGATGCTGATCGCCTTCAAAATAAAAATGCAGCTCCAGCTGTTTGCGCACCGCCTGCACCCGCATGGCGTTGATCACGTCCAGCATGGCCTGGTACAGCGTGAAGGGTTGCCGCTGGATGGAGATATAATCGCTCTCCAGCTTTGAAAAATCCAGTACATCATTGACCACCTCCATCAGCATATCAGCGGAAAGCGCTATTGCACGCAGCAGTTCGCGTTGTTCTTCGTGCAGCGGGGTATGATCCAGCTGTTCTGTAAAGCCTATGAGTGAATTGAGCGGAGTACGGATCTCGTGGCTCATATTGGCCAGGAAAACAGAACGGGCACGGGCTTCTTCCAGCGCTTTTGCTTTCTCGATGGCCAGCAGTTTTGCCTTACGGCGATATTCGCGGTAGAGGAACACGCCGCCAATACTGGTGAGCAGGAAGAAAATGAACAACCATATAAAGTTGGCTGCCATCCGGCTGATATTTTCTGCGGTGTTAAGCCCTGCGCGGAACTTCTGATCTGTTTCATCCCTGAGCGCCTGTGCCCGGAGTGTTTGTATGATCTTTTTCAGATCAGCCAGCAAGCTAAGGTTGGTGAGCGCAAGCGATTGTTCCGCCAGGTTGATCTCCGTACGACCCTGCAATTGCTGCCGCAATACATTCTTATAGTAACTATTCACATCCGCCAGCATCCGTTGTATGCGCCGGGCTTCATACGCGTCCTGCGACATCACTTTGCCGTCTTTTGTTCTGACGAAGATGGTCTGTTTTGATTTGAGGGTATCATGCCTGTTGGCGATGGCTTGTCCCAGGCGTTTGAACAGTCCTTTCTTAGCGGCTTTTAACTCATCACTGCCAAGGGTATCCATCGTCACTTTCTCATCCGGGATACGGCTGGCGACATAAGGTGGAATAGCGCTCAACATCTTTTCAATCCTGTCATCGTTAACAGATCGCGCCAGCAGTTCGTCTGTAGTACGCTTGATACCGGCTATTTTCTCTTCCAGGCCTTCTTTTCCACGCATCAGATCGGCCAGCTGACCACCGAGCAGGAGAGTCACCGTATCGAGCTGGAGGCGAAAGGTTTGCAGGTAGGCGGGTGCATACAGCACGGTATACAAACGGAAATTACTTTCTGCCGCATTGAATGTGACAAGGGCTGAATCTATCAGCCGGAGGCCCGGACGGTCCTGTTTCAGGGTGTCAATGGCAGTCTGCAAACGGAGCTCGCCCGAGCGATGCTCATTGAAGGTTTTAATACCAAGCAGGATGGTGATGACAAACAATACGGGTACGATAATACGTAGAACAACTGAACGATTCATTTCAGCAGATTGAATTTAATTTAATGGGTTGTGCCTGGTTATTTGGTTAGCCTGGATTAACTGGGATCTTTTCCTGGAATCAAATTATTTGGGTACCATTCCCGTAAGGTAAAGAAATTTACAGACATTCAAGGTATTAGTTGCGAGCCCGGCACTAGCGCTGGTTTAATGCATTACTATTTTCTCCAATGAGATTTTTACTTACATTATTTTAATTTAAATTTAAGGTTCTTTAACCCCTCCAAGGGGTTGGACCCCTCCAGGGGTTGCGAACCCTTGGAGGGGTGGAACTTAACTATCCGACTTCATTTTCTCTAACCTGTATGTACTATGCCCAACGATAATCCGGTTAACCACGCACCGGTTCATCCTACATTCCCGCCGCTTTTCAAAAGGCAGGTAATAAAAGCGTCCGGCCTTATTTTACTGTTCTTTACTGCATATACGCTGTTACTGATACTCACCACTGCGCTGGCGGCAGCCTGTATGGCAGGCGGTATCCTGCTGCTGATGAGCCTTCGGCAGGTATTGCCTGTCGTTTTCGCGTCAGGGCTGGTGTTGCTGGGTGCAATGCTGCTGTTTTTCCTGGGCGGCTCTCTTTTCAGCCGCAGGAAAGGAGGCCGTCAGCTGCGTACCTTGCTGCAACCTGCGGAGCATCCCCGTTTATTCCATTTCATTACAGAATTATCGACGGCTACAAGTACACGGTTTCGTGGTAAAGTGTTTGCCGTGCCAGGCCTAACGGCAGCAGTATTTCATGGACCGGGGAATCTGCGGCTTGCCGGAAGCCGGCTGGAGATCGGGCTGGGCCTGGTGAACAGCCTTAATATCAGCGAGCTCAGAATGATGCTGGCGCATACGCTGGCGAGGTTTTCCGTGCCAGGCATGCGGCTGGGCAATTATGTATCCCGCCTGCATCAATGGATCTATCAGCGTTTATACGAAAGCGAGGGCCTGCATATCATTATTATCCGGCGGCTGGGCCGCAGTTACCTGTTGCGGCCTTTCAGCCAGGTTACGATGGGTATCGCCAATGGCATACAATATTTACTGACGGAACTGTTTGCGCTGGTGAACCGTGCATACATTCCTGTAAGCCGGGAGATGGAGTTCTATGCAGACGCTGTAGGCGCGCAGGTGGCAGGCAGCCAGACTGCCGTTTCGGCGCTGCACCGCGCAGAGATAGGCAGCCATTGCATGGAACGCTGCCTGGACGAGCTTCCCGGATTGGACGCCCAGGGCCTGCGGTTCCGCAACCTGTACGAGGCACAAAGCGCATTGATACAGCGTTATGCAGAGCGCAATTATCTCAGCGCAGATGCAGCCGGTCTCCCGCTGATCACGGATACCTACCTGCAAACATTTGTGAAAAGCAGGGTACAGTTCAGACGGCAGGGCGCTTCGCAACCGGGGCTGGATGAAAGAACGCAGCACGTCAGGGCCATCACCGCCCGGGATACAGGAGAAAGGGTCAGCGCCTGGGAGCTGTTCAATAACCAGGTTCGCGTGCAGGAAGATATGACGGCACTGCAGTATGGTGAAGCGCCGGGAGAAAACCAGCAGTGGCATACTATACAGGCATTCATCGCCGGGCTGGAACAACAGGAACGGCAGTATGCTGCTCCGGCGGCGTTTTCAGGATACTATGACAACCGGCTCTTTACGCAGCTGGAATATGCCTGGAAACAGCCCATGACAAATGAGGAGAAGGCGGTATACACTTTTGATACATTATATAATCCTGCCAATACCATCAGGATCAAACGCTATTTCCGGGACCGCCAGGACCTTGAAACACTGGAGGCGATCGCAGAAAGACAGATCCCGGTGAGCCATTTTGAATTTGACGGACAAACTTACGACGCAGCGCAGGCAGCGCAGCTGATGACAGCGCTCAGCGCCGCTGTAGCGCAGGAGGAATCCTGGCTGCATGCGCATGATAGTCTTGCTTTCCGTTATCATTATACCCGGGCGCTGGAGAAAGGAACACAGCAGGCACAAAACATGCTGCAGTTATATGAACAGGTGGTGCTGCACCAGGAAATGGCGGAGCAACTCGGTGAAGTGGTTACGGGCACTGTTGATCACCATGCAATGCTGTTTAACGCCCACCAGGAGACGGTGGAATATATGGATGCCCTGGATGAGATCCTGAAAGCTGACCAGCGCCGTTTCAGGGCGCTGATCAAAATACTTTGTCAGTACCCGGATGTGGTGAGCCGTTGGGATGTGGAATTGCAGGGAAAAGTGACGGATTTTATACATGAGCGGCCTACATTGAGCGTCGAAGAGCTGGGCACACAAGTACTGAATCAATATGATAACTACGTGGCGCTGATCAGGAAAGCTTACCTGGACCTGGCGCTGGAGCTGAGTCCGCAGGTCATTGTCCATGAGTATTAAAGAAATTATGTACTTTCGATCTTTGCGAATGCCTTGTATAAGGAGTTGTCGATTGATTGAAAAAACGCACTGTCTGCACTCTTTACTGGAATATTGAAGAATATGGAGAATTTTATCGTTTCGGCCCGGAAGTACCGTCCTCAGAATTTTTCGACCGTAGTAGGACAATCCCACATTACCACTACCCTCAAAAATGCGATCCGCAATAACCAGTTGGCGCACGCCTTCCTGTTCTGCGGTCCCAGGGGGGTAGGAAAAACCACCTGTGCGCGTATCCTGGCCAAAACCATTAACTGCGAGAACCTGCAGCCGGATGGAGAGGCCTGTAACGAGTGCCATTCCTGTAAGTCGTTCAACGAAGGCAGCTCTTTCAATATCCATGAGCTGGATGCTGCCTCGAACAACTCGGTGGATGATATCCGCACGCTGGTAGAGCAGGTGCGGTTTGCTCCCCAGGCAGGTAAATACAAGATCTATATCATAGATGAGGTGCACATGCTCAGCTCCTCGGCTTTTAACGCTTTCCTGAAAACACTGGAGGAACCTCCCTCCTATGCTATTTTCATACTGGCCACCACGGAGAAGCACAAGATCTTACCTACGATCCTGAGCCGATGCCAGATATTCGACTTCAAGCGTATCACCATCCAGGATACGGTAGACCATCTGCAGGAGATCTGCCAGAAAGAACATATACAGGCGGAAGCCGATGCCCTGCACCTGGTGGCGCAGAAGACAGACGGTTGCATGCGCGACTCCTTAAGTACGCTGGATAAGATCGTGAGCTTTACCGGCGGCCATCTTACCTACCAGAATACACTGGAGCACCTCAACATACTTGATTACGATTATTTCTTCCGGGTGATGGACGCCGTGCTGCAACAGGACATTGCCAATGCACTGCTGATCTTTGACGAGATCCTGCAGAAAGGTTTTGAGGGGGATAATTTCCTGAACGGCTGGGCAGAGTTCCTGCGCAACCTGCTGATGTGTAAGGAAGAAAAGGTATTACACCTGCTGGAGGTATCGGGCAACCTGAAGGACCGTTATAAGCAATTGTCCGGAAAGATAAGCCCGGCCTGGCTGATCACGGCCCTCCACCTGTTGAATGAAACGGAGATCAATTACCGCCTGGCCCGCAATAAACGCCTGCACGTGGAAATGGCGCTGATCAAGCTGTGTTACCTGCAACAGGCGGTGACCCTGGTGAGCGATGACCAGAGCGGCGAAGTGTTAAAAAAAAAGTTAGTACCTGACGGGGCCACCCCGCAGCAGTTAAGAGCACCGTTTGCCCAGGCCGCCCCGCCCCGTAGCGCGGGCAAACCTGCTACAGCGGCGTCTATCGCACAAAATGAATCGGCCCGTCTTACTATAGAGACCACGGCTGCCCCCGCGGCCAAGGGTACACCGGTCGCAGCTCCCACTCCTGCGCCGCCGCCCCCGGTGGCACAGCTGGCGGTTACACCTGCTGCTCCTGTAAATACAGCTCCGCGCCCAACGGCAACACCGGCAGCAAAAACAGCCGCCGCCACAGGCAACAAGCTTACCGGGCTGGCCGCGATGAAGGAAGCGCTGGCTGCCAGGCAGCAAACCACCGTGGTGCAGCAAACGATTCCCATTACTGCAGGGGCCCTGGCAGTGTATTGGGAAGAGTTCATTGATATTTTCCGGCAGGCCAATAAGATGACGGTGGTAAGTAACCTGCAGCTGGCAGTAGTGAACCTGTTGGCTCCGGAGGAGATCGGCATTGTGAGCCGGAACATTGTGCAGTTCCGCTTTATGGAAGAGGAGAAGCTGGCTATTTCAGAGTTTTTCAAGAAGAAGTTCAATAATCCCGCTATCATCCTCACGCTGCAGCTGGATGAGACCCAGCAAACGCAGGATATCGGGCCTGCGCCGATGAGCAGCCGTGAACAATTCCAGGCCATGATAGACAAATATCCCTTGGTAAAAGAGCTGAAGGATAAATTAAACATGGAACTGGACTTTTAAAGAATTAATAATTAAGAATGAATAATTAATAATGCCCACAGCGCTTGCTTGCGTTTTACCCAGGTACACATGGCACCCGTATTATTAATTATTCATTATTCATTATTAATTTTTTCGTCTTTCTTTTGTAGGTTTGGGCAAAATTTTGAGTAAATATTATGGCAGAAGTTATCAGAATGCCCCTTTTAAGCGATACGATGACAGAAGGGGTGATTGCGGAATGGCATAAAAAGGTGGGTGATACCGTAAAATCAGACGACGTAATAGCTGAAGTGGAAACCGACAAGGCTACCATGGAGGTTATAGGATATGTAGACGGCACTCTATTATATGTAGGTGTTGAAAAAGGGAAGGCTGCCAAAGTAAATGAGATCATTGCTATAGTGGGTAAACCCGGGGAAGATTACAAGTCCCTGCTGGAAGGCGGTGCAGCTGCCGCGGCTCCGGCCAATGGCAAGGCTGACAGCGCGCCTGCGCAACAGGCCAGCGCTCCCGCAGCGGCTCCGGCCCCTGCAGCGTCTAACGGAGACGCAGCCGCCGCACAGGAAGCGCTGAAGAATGCAACCGTGATCCGTATGCCGCTGCTGAGCGATACCATGACAGAAGGCAAGATAGTAGCCTGGAACAAAAAGGTGGGCGATACCGTGAAGAGTGATGATGTGCTGGCTGAAGTGGAAACCGATAAGGCTACCATGGAAGTGATCGGGTATGCGGACGGCGAACTGTTATATGTGGGCGTAAAAGAAGGCAATGCTGCCAAAGTAAACGATATTATCGCTATTGTAGGCAAGAAGGGCACCAATGTCGATGCCATCCTGGCTGCAGAAAAAGGCGGCCCTGCCCCCGCGGCGGCGGCTCCTGCAGGAGAAAGCAAACCTGCGGCCAACGCAGCTCCGGCGGCGCCTGTGGCAGAAGCGGCCCCTGCGGTGAATGGCGGCAGGGTAAAGGCTTCTCCCCTTGCGAAGAAGCTGGCAGAAGAAAAAGGTATTGACATTAGCCAGGTAACCGGCAGCGGTGATGGTGGCAGGATCGTGAAGAAGGATGTTGACAGCTTTGTACCGGGCGCGAAACCTGCGGCTGCCGCAGCAACTGCACCGGCAGCACAAAAAGCCGCCGCTCCTGCGTTTGTACCGGCTGGACAGGAAGGTTTCCAGGATATCGAGGTGAGCCAGATGCGTAAAGCAATAGCACGCCGCCTCAGCGAAAGCAAATTCACTGCACCCCACTTCTATCTCAAGATTGATGTGAACATGGATAAAGCCATGGAGTCCCGCAAAACCATCAATGAGATCTCTCCCGTAAAAGTTTCCTTTAATGATATGGTGATCAAAGCTGCCGCACTGGCGCTGCGTCAGCATCCGTTTGTGAACAGCAGCTGGATGGGTGATGTGATCCGTCAGAACCAGCATATCCATATCGGCTCTGCCGTTGCTATTGACGAAGGCCTGATCGTACCGGTGATCCGTTTTGCCGATCAGAAATCCCTGAGCCAGATAGCAGGCGAAGCAAAGGAACTGTACGACAAAGCCAAGAATAAAAAGCTACAGCCACAGGAATTCAGCGGTAGCACCTTCAGCATCTCCAACCTGGGCATGCTGGGTATCGACGAGTTCACTGCGATCATCAACCCGCCGAACTCCGCGATCCTGGCTGTTGGTAATATCAAAGAAACCGTGGTATCAGATAAAGGCCAGTTCAAGGTGGAGAACATCATGAAGCTGACCCTGAGCTGCGACCACCGTGTGGTAGACGGCGCGGTTGGCGCACGTTTCCTGGCTACCCTGAAAGGGTTCCTGGAAAACCCCGTGACTATGCTGGTGTAATATTAAGAGCTAACAATAACAGTTATATGAAGAGCGAAGCCTGTACGGTTTCGCTCTTTTTTTATCGATCATTTTAATGTGAACATGATAAGGTGAATGCTAATTTGTAAATCAATTCGCTTATAATTCGTAAATTAGTAACCATCCCCCAAAATAATAATCCTGATCATCATCCTGATAATTATCCTGTCATGAAACCTCCCGTGAATACACTTAACTGGTTCGAGATACCCGTAAATGATTTTGAAAGGGCCAGGCAATTCTACAGCCGGCTGTTTGACTACGAGATGCAAGATGCGCTGGCGGGACCTAACCGCAGGGGATTTTTGCCCCATGACCAGCAAGGCGGCGGCATTGGCGGCGCTATTGTGCAGGGCCCGGATTATATTCCCAGTCAGCGCGGATGTTTGGTATATCTTAATGCAGGTGATGACCTGAGCATTGTGCTGGCGCGCGTAACAGATGCAGGCGGAAAGATCATCCAGGAAAAAGCCCTGGTATCGGAAGAGCAATCACTCGGGTATTATGCTATTATACGCGACTCTGAAGGAAACCATATTGCTCTACATTCTATGCATTGAAACGGATGATATAAACCCCCTATTACCTTTCAATGTATTTTGAAACTTCAATAAGTTTCCCTATCTTTAACATGATGAAATTAGCGGAGGCAAAAGCACAGTTTATTCAGACCTGGGGCTCACTGGGCGCCCAGTGGGGCATTAACCGTACCATGGCGCAGATCCATGCACTGTTAATGGTGATGCCTGATCCGCTAAGTGCTGACGAGATCATGCAGGAACTGAACATTTCCAGGGGCAATACCAACATGAACGTGCGGGAGTTGATCAACTGGGGACTGGTAGAGCGGGTGTTGGTGCCCGGGGAACGCCGCGAGTTCTTTACCGCTGAAAAAGATATCTGGAAAGTGGCCACCTTAATTGCCAGGGAAAGGAAAAAGCGCGAGCTGGACCCCATCATGAAAGTATTGAACCAGCTGCAGGATGTGGAAGGGGATCAGAAAGACAAATACGTAAAAGCCTTCAGGGACTCGATTCATAACATCAACAAGTTTGCCCACCAGACAGACAAGACCATCACTTCTTTCGTTAAAGCTGAGGAAAGCTGGTTCTATGGTACCCTGATGAAGATCTTCAAGTAATATTTTTTTCTCTTTATGTTTCAATAATTATTGAAAGTATTGAAATACTACAGACCATGAAAAACAAAAAAATAGTGATTGCCGGGGGTACCGGCTTTATAGGCCAGGGCCTGATAGACCACTTTGGAGACCGGAATGATATTGTGATCCTTACTCGTCATCCCAGGATCAATAAGGGGCGTATCCGTTATGTATACTGGGACGGAGCAAGCCTGAACGGCTGGGAAAGCCATCTGGAAAATGCAGACCTGCTTATCAACCTGGCAGGTAAAAGCGTGAACTGCCGTTATACAGAAAGGAACAAAAAAGAGATCTTCGACAGCCGCACCAAAGCCACGGCCGTATTGGGCGAAGCGATCAGCCGCCTGGTAAACCCGCCGCAGCTATGGATCAACGCAGCATCCGCCACGATATACCGTCACGCGGAAGACCGCCCTATGGATGAATTTACAGGAGAGATAGCCAACGACTTTTCTGTACAGGTATGCAAACGCTGGGAACAGACCTTTAATGATATAACATTACCGCATACACGGAAAGTGATCTTACGTATAGCCGTTACGCTTGGACCGCAGGGCGGTGTGATACCGCCTTACCTGAACCTGCTAAAGTACGGACTGGGCGGCCGCCAGGGCAATGGGGAGCAGATGTTCAGCTGGGTACATATTACCGACCTGTGCCGAATGATCGCCTGGTTACAGGCGCATCCCGGGCTGGACGGCACATTCAACTGCAGTGCACCTTACCCGGTACCGAACAATACTTTTATGGCAACGCTGCGGAAAGTGAGCGGGCATGTAATGGGCCTCCCTGCTCCCGCCTGGCTGCTGGCCATGGGCGCCCGCCTGATAGGTACGGAAACAGAACTGCTGCTGAAGAGCCGCTGGGTGTTGCCTACCCGCATTACCCGGGAAGGTTTCAGGTTCCAGTACCCACATCTGCAGGGCGCATTTGAGCAGATACTGCAGCAGTTGCCACGGCAGCAATATCACCTGTTCTGATCCGGTTTCAGTAAAATGGCTTATTTTAGTGGTAATGGAAACCTCGATCAATGGTGATAAGAAATTAACGGTGGTGCTGGGCGCCTCTCCAAATCCGACGCGGTACAGTTACCTGGCGGTGTCGCGGCTAAAAGCACACGGGCACCCGGTGGTGGCCATCGGCAAGCGCGAAGCGCAGATTGCCGATACGCCTGTAATAAAAGAGCATCCTGCTGTTGAAAATGTGGATACGGTTACACTGTACCTGAACCCGCAAAGGCAGCAGGAGTATTATGATTACATCCTCCAACTGCGTCCTAAACGCATCATCTTCAATCCCGGTACGGAGAATGAAGAGCTGGAGCAACTGGCATCCCGGCATGGTATCAAGCCCGTTGAGGCCTGTACCCTGGTATTACTGAGCACCGGGCAGTACTGATCTGCCGCTTTTTTCGTATATTCGGTAAATTTCTTTCTATCCATCCACCCCGATCTTGGCTGGCTACAGATACCGATTGGCTTTTCTCCAACAGATTGATAGCGTATTAACTGAGACGCCTATTCACTCTTAATTATACATACATATGTTAAAATGGAGAAGATTCAATGGCGACCCCATTCATCTGCCGATCAAGGATGAAGTACGGGAAGCCATCATCCGGGAAAGCGCCCGGGGGTTCAAACTGAAGGTGTGCATCGGCACTGATTCACAGGTAAAAGGTGCAGAAACCGAATTTGCTACGGTGATCGTTTTTCTGCGTGAAGGCCATGGAGGTTTTATGTTCATCCACAATGAAAAAACACGCGATTCCTATTCCATTAAGGAGCGTATGCTGATCGAAGTGGCCAAGAGCATTGAGATCGCCTATGAGCTTTGTGACCTGTTCACGGAATACGACGTGGATATGGAAGTGCATGCAGACATTAACACCAATCCCCAGTTCAAGAGTAACCTGGCGCTGCGCGAAGCAATGGGTTATATACTGGGTATGGGCTTTGCCTTTAAGGCCAAACCTGAAGCTTTTGCAAGCAGCAGCTGTGCCAATAAGGTGGTGAACTGAGCCTGACAGCGTAATCTGCTGATCCCCCAAAAACATTCAACAGGATGTGGCCCACACGTCCGGTAGCTTTGTCTCCCCTATCGCATACCCACATTTTTCTACTTCCTGTAACATATAAGCATGTTTCTCCCTCTTATTTATACCTAAATCCCCTGTTCATGAAACATGCCATCTACATACTGTTAGCTGCTTTAGGATTACTGCTGGCCTCCTGTAAAAAACACCATGATGATCTTGCCCCTGTATCTAAACTAAGGCCTTACGCTATTGCCCGGAACTGAGCATTCATTACATCTATAAAACCCAGTATGGCATCGCGGCCGGTCTTCTTGACTGTAGATGTAACAAAGTGAGCTGGCAGGAACTCCCAGTTCTCCTTCAGCCGGTTGAGAAAGGCTTTTACATTGCGGCTGGTCTCTACCTGTGTGTTCTTATCGGCTTTGGTGAACACCAGGTTAAAAGGTACCTGCCACTCGCCCAGCTGGTCAATGAACTCAAGGTCCAGCTTCTGGGGGGTATGGCGGCTGTCTATCAGTACAAATACGTTGACCAGGTTTTCCCTTTTGCGCAGGTAGTTCTCTATCATCTGCTCCCAGCGGCGGCGCTGCGACTGGCTAACTTTGGCAAAGCCATAGCCGGGTAGATCTACCAGGTACCAGGCCTGGTTGATGAGGAAGTGGTTGATCAGCTGGGTTTTACCGGGCGTACCGGAAGTTTTGGCCAGTTTCTCGTTGTTAGCCAGCATATTTATCAGGGAGGACTTGCCCACATTGGAGCGTCCTATAAATGCATATTCCGGAAGATTGGGCTTGGGGCATTTGTCCCAATCGGCATTACTGATAAGATATTCAGCTGATTTAATGATCATCGTCTTAATAATTTACTGCATTCCTTTCCTGGACATTTACCTAACTTTGCCCCCTATGTCAGACAAAGTCAATGTTCAGAAGGTAGTTCCCTACGTGGGGTCAAAATTAAGTAAGAAGGAGCAAATAGCGGACATGTTCAATAATATCGCTTTCCGCTATGACTTCCTGAATCATTTCATGTCGCTGGGCATTGATGTGATCTGGCGTAAAAAGGCCTTAAAACAGCTGAAAACCCTCCAACCCAAACAAATGCTGGACGTGGCCACCGGTACCGGTGATTTCGCCATCATGGCCAGCCGCCTCTTACAACCCGACCATATTACCGGTATTGATATTTCTGAAGGCATGCTGGCTGTGGGCCGTAAAAAGATCGAAAAGCTGGCGCTTGACAATAAAATAACCCTGCAGACAGGTGACAGTGAAACAATAAGTTTTCCTGACCAGACGTTTGATGCGATAACGGTTGCCTTTGGCGTCCGGAACTTTGAGCACCTGGAAAAAGGACTGTCTGAGATGCGAAGGGTGTTAAAGCCAGGTGGGAAACTGGTGATACTGGAATTCTCCAATCCAACAGTTTTTCCCATTAAACAAATATATAATTTGTATTTTCGTTATATAACTCCCCTGTTAGGGAAATGGATTGCGAAAAGCCAGGCGGCCTACAGTTATCTGCCGGATTCTGTAAAGGCTTTCCCCCAGGGACCGGTAATGTGTAATATTTTAACTAATACTGGTTTCCAGTCGGTTACATGCAAAACGCTCACTTTCGGCATATGTTCAATTTATTGCGCAACGCGCTAACCTTATCCCTATTGACGATCCTATGGAAGCCTGCTACGGTTCATGCCCAGCAAATGATGAACATGCTGGAACATGATGCCAAACCTTACTACTTCGGTATTACGCTGGCTGCCAATCAATCTGCTTTTAAACTGCACCAGGCGCCGGTTTTCCTGAAACAGGATTCCATCATGGTGGTAGAGCCGTTGAAGACCATGGGCTTCAACCTGGGGCTTTTGGCCAACGCCCGTTTGAGCACCTACTTTGACCTGCGCTTTAACCCGCAGCTGGTATTTGCTTCCAAGAACCTCTACTACCGGGAAAACTACCAGGAGACGCCGGAAACCGATAAAAAGATCGAATCCATCCTGCTGAGCTTTCCGATACAGATCAAATTCAAATCTGACCGCATTGGTAACATGCGGGTATACACGATCGCCGGTCTGAAATACGACTATGACCTGGCCGCCAATGCACGCGCCCGCCGTGATGATCAGCTGGTGAAGGTGAGAACGGGGGACTATGGCTATGAGCTGGGCGCCGGCTTTGAGTTCTATTTCGAGAGCTTCATTTTCTCCCCTGAGTTCAAGATCAGCAATGGCTTTGGCAATGTGCATGTGAAAGATCCGAACCTGCGGTATTCGAATGTGATCGAGAAGCTGCAGTCGAGGATGATCGTGTTCTCGATACATCTGGAAGGATAATTGACAGTTGAGAGTTGTCAGTGGTCAGTGGTCAGTCGTCGGTGATCAACGCGGAGACTATGGACGCTTCAATCACTGACCACTGACCACTGACAACTGACAACTGATGACTGTCAACTTACAACTCCCTATCTTTGCTTCATGCAAAATTACCTCATCAGAAATATTGCGGTGGTAAATGAAGGGAAGACTACCGTACAGGACGTATGGATCCGCAACGACCGTATTGAAAAGATAGCTCCGCAGATCAGCATTGAAGGCAATTACACGGAAATAAACGGGGAAGGCAAACACCTGCTGCCCGGTGTGATTGACGACCAGGTACACTTCCGCGAGCCGGGCCTTACCCATAAAGCCACGATCTATACCGAAGCTCGTGCAGCCGTAGCCGGTGGGGTAACCAGCTTCATGGAAATGCCCAATACCAAACCTGAGGCTATTACCCAGGAAAGACTGGAAGATAAATATGAGATCGCCCGCGCCAATTCCCTGGCCAATTACTCCTTCTTTATGGGCGTGGCCAATGATAATGCAGAAGAAGTACTGAAAACAAACGCCAAAAAAGACCGCGTTTGCGGTGTAAAAATATTCATGGGCTCCTCTACCGGTAACATGCTGGTGGACAATTACCTTACCTTGGAAAAGATCTTCTCCGAAAGCGAATTGCTCATCGCCACCCACTGCGAAGACGAAAAGATCATTCGCGAGAACATGGCCCGCTTTAAAGCGGAAAAAGGAGAAGAACACCTGACCGCAGCGGACCATCCGCTGATCCGTAACGAGGAAGCCTGTTTTGAATCTTCCCTGGTGGCCATCCAGTTTGCACAGAAACATAATTCCCGCCTGCATATCCTGCATATTTCCACGGAGAAGGAACTGCAGCTGTTCAGCAATATGCTGCCGCTCTCTGAAAAACGTATAACCGCAGAGGTATGTGTGCATCACCTCTACTTTACCGCTGATGACTATGTGCGCTACGGGAACCTCATCAAATGCAACCCGGCCATTAAAGCGGAACATAACAAGCACGCGCTGTGGAAAGGACTGCTGGATGACCGGCTGGATATTATTGCCACCGACCACGCCCCGCATACCTGGGAAGAAAAACAACAGCCCTACCTGCAGGCGCCCTCCGGTGTACCATTGGTGCAGCACAGCCTGCTGATGATGCTGGAGCATGTAAGCAAGGGTAACCTCACATTGGAAAAAATGGTGGAGAAAATGTGCCATGCCCCCGCAGCATGTTTCCGCATCCGCGAAAGAGGTTACCTGCGCGAGGGATATTTTGCAGACTGCGTGATCGTTGACCTGCAGCAAGCCACTACCGTAGACAAGGACAATATCTTCTATAAATGTAACTGGAGCCCGTTTGAGGAACATACTTTCCCTGCGGCAATCACCCATACTTTCGTAAGCGGCCACCTGGCCTGGCAGAACGGCGTGTTCGATGAAAGCAGGCAGGGACAGCGTTTATTATTTCAGTCGTAAGTTGACGGTTGTCAGTTGTCAGTGATTGACGCGAAATATTTTATACCTTTTGTAACAATAAGCGCTTGTGGTATTATGGAATTCAGCGTATACTGCATCTGTACAAATAATAAATAACTGCGTTGCGTCAATTACTGACAACTAACAACTAATAACTGACAACTAATTGTTTATAAATGGAGCTGGACAAGACGACCTATTATGACCTATCTATCTTTAACCGGGACGAGGAATATTCCTTATTTCACCGGCTGGATTTTACCACTACTGCAGGAGGAAGGGAATACCTCCGGCAGCTGTTCAGCACGCCTTTACCAAATATTGCAGCCATTCAGCAAAGACAGGATGCATTACGGTATATATTAGAGAAGGAAGCAGCCTGGCCAGAGATCATCACCAACGGCACCATTGTGGTGGTAGAGAATTATCTCGAAGCGCAGATCTCGCCTATCTCCAATACCAGCGGCCCGGGATTGCTGTTCAATGCAGTGATCACCAAAACCATTTACGCACCTGACTACGGCTTTATTAAATTCTCCTTTACACAGCTGCTGAACCTTGTAAAAGGTTTCCGCTCACTGGTACAATCATTCAACTCAGACCAGACACCGCTTGTTTTAAAACAGCTGCTGGACAGGGCGCAACACCTCTTACACCAGCGCGAATTTGCCGACCTCTTGGCGATCACTGAACCGGAGCGGCTGAGCTTTATCCACATACTGCGCTACGATAACCTGATACGCAACCGCCAGAAAAAACACCTTTGGGAATTGCTGGAACTGTACCAGAAACTGGATGCCTATTATGCAATGGCCAAAGCCATAAAGCATTACAAACTGCAGTTCCCCGAGTTTGAGGATACCGCACATCCGTTTGTGCATGCCAGGCAACTATACCACATGATACTGCAATCGCCTGTATCCTATGATATCAACCTGGACCCGAGCGCGCATTTTCTCTTCCTTACCGGGGCCAATATGGCGGGCAAGACCACTTTCATCAAAGCGGTGGGGGTAGCGGTATTCCTGGCGCACATTGGTATGGGCGTGCCTGCACAGCAAATGCGGCTCAGCTTCTTCCATGGCATCTTCAGTAACATACAGGTGCAGGATAATATTTTCAAAGGAGAAAGCTATTTCTACAGCGAAGTGCAACGCATCAAGAACACGATCATCAAGATCAGCAACGGTAAGCATTGGCTGGTGCTGATAGATGAGATGTTCAAGGGCACCAATGTGGAAGACGCCAAGAACTGTTCGCTGGCCGTTATACAGGGCTTACTGCGCAGCAGCAACTGTCTCTTCATTCTTTCCACTCACCTGTATGAACTGGCGGAAGCCTTGCAGGACGAGCCTAATATCCGCTTTAAATATTTTGAATCTGAAGTGATAGCAGACAACCTGCATTTCACCTACCAGTTGAAAGACGGTATTGCAAAAGAGAAAATAGGCTACCTGATACTAAAGCGCGAGAAAGTACTGGACCTGCTGAAAGAGATAAAATAGACAAATTTGTATTACTAATATTTTTAACGCCACTGCACTTGTCTTGCAGTGGCGTTTTTTAATTTCAGGCATTACCCAATGCTATGAAAAACCCGGCCTGCCAACAACTATACCGTTTTATAATCATCATGTTAACCAAAATCACGCACTCATGAAGTACTCTTTTCCCGATGTGCCGGCGCATTTGATCAATACAAGTGATGAGATACCGGCCCCCTATAAGAGCTACCAGTACCCTTTTGCAAAAAGCCTGTTATCTTCCACTCCTGTAGCAGTGATCCTTGAACAGAAAGTTACGATCAGGAACTACACGCTCTCACACCACTGGATCTTTGTGAAAGGACCTGTAAAACTGCGGCTTTCGTCTGAGGATAAGGGCGCTATTCTTTTTTGCATGCTGCAGGGCAGTGTGGATTGCCGCATCAACGGCGCCCGGCCACAACGGTTGTACCAGGGGCAGTATAATTTACTGCAACTGCGTAATGCCACGCATGAGATTCAGTTAAATCCCGGTTTGTACGCTTCCTGGGGTATTGACGGACCGGATGTATTACCGCCTCTTTCGGGTATCATCCGTAATAAACTCTACCAGCTCATCCACGAAGTGATCCACATTGCGCCAGATAGAAAAACGACGGAGATCCAGCTCTACAGCAAGTTGCTTGAAATACAGGCGCTGGTGCTGGATGAGATGGAAAGGGAAAGCCGTCCGGCGGGCGATGCCAACAGCCGTTTGTTCGAGACCATCCGCGCCTATCTCTGTAACCGCCTGGATACCAGGCCAGACCTTGCCCAGCTGGCCCGCAACTTCTGTATCAGCCAGTCAAAACTGAAACAGGGTTTTAAGAAATACTACATGACCACCGTTTGGAATTACCACCACAAACAACGGATGGAGAAGAGCATGCAGCTGTTGTTGCAGAGCAACAAAAGCGTGTCGGATATTGCAGCAGAGCTGGGATATATGCCGACCAATTTTACCCGGGACTTTAAAAAATTCTACGGATATCCTCCCCGGGTGCACAGAACTAATGGAGTTAGTATGGCAGGAAAAGGATTTTTGCAGTAGCTTTACGGCGACACCTGAAATGTAGCCAACGTTAGAGAAGCGCGTCCTGCCTGCAACAAAATTGCAGGCACGGAGCCTTAAACTACTCCTATGTCCAGAAAACTCATTGCAGAAATTATCGGGGGCCTGTTTATATTGCTATTTCTTTACACGGCCCTGAGCAAGCTCAGTGAAATTGCTCTTTTCCGTCTTGTACTTCGCAGCTCACCGCTGATCTCGGGTTATGCAAATCTCGTGTCTATATTGATACCTGTCAGCGAAATACTGGTTTCCTTACTGCTATTCATACCAGGCACCCGGCGCGTGGGCCTGTATGCAGCATTTCTGCTGATGCTGATCTTCACGTTGTACCTGGCTTATATGATCTGCTTTACTGCGCAGCTGCCCTGCTCATGCGGGGGAGTGATCAGCCGGCTAACGTGGCAACAGCACCTGGTATTCAATATCGCCTTTACCCTGCTCGCTTTAGCAGGTATCCGGCTTAGCCGGGAAGCACGGCGCACCAGTTTATCCTTATAATAAACAGGCAGTGCCGAAAACCTGTATAAAAAAGTAGGCGTTTTGCATAATCCTTAAACCTTTTTGTTGTATGAAAAAATTTGGTATTGGCTTATCAGCCGTTGTTCTTGCGGTAGGAGCAGTAACCTATACCAAGGCCAGTAAAAAAGTGCGTGGCACATTTGCCGTGCAATGGTTCCTTTATTCTGATGGAGGCGACGATATTGCGTCCAACATTACTGAAGCAAGGAACGTGAATAATTATATTGCAGCAGGCGCTACCGCACCTTTTGAGTGCAGCAGTAACGTACGCCTCTGTGCTATCCAGGCGGAAACCAGTGGCAGCCTGCCGGTGATCACCCAGGGCACTACCCTCGACAATCAGCTTGTAACTTATTTCAATACTGGCGGCTCAAGCGTTGGCAGCCTGCTAAAGGAGAAACCATGAAGGCCGATAGCCGCGTTAAGGTCACCTCGCAAGCAATTGGGGTGACTTTTTTATTCTGAGAGCACGAACACTTCCATTTCACGCAGTGCAGGCAGCAGGTCAAGCCCGTAAGCCTGCAAGGCCGCACGAAGGCCTGGCAGATCTTTGAGCAATGACCCGTTGAGGCTTAGCACTACGGGCGTTTTTATGTTTGTTTCATTGATGACCGGCGGAATGCCTTCTGTCAGGTTGAGGGACAACACCATTTCATCTATGCCGGAGAACAGGAGGATGCCTCTTTTACTCTGCGGAGGCGCATTCGCACTTAGTGCCGGGAGAAGACCGTTTTTCTTTTTCACCAATCGCAGGCAATGCATCCGCCTTTGCTCAAATCGTCCACGTAGCCCAAGGTACCTGTCGAGATCTGCGAGCATGGCGGTCAGCATGGCTTTTTCCGATGTATGCAACGGCATGCGGGCTTCATAAGTGTAAGCGTTGCGCGCCATCCACTCTTCGTAATAGTATTTACCGGGATCGTAAAAGAAGCGGGCGGAATCTCCTGTTTCTACTATGAAGCGGTTATGATGTCCGTAAAGCGCAGTGTACTTCAGGGCTTGCTTATAAAGACCGATAATGGGCTGATTAATGGCGTAATAGCGTACATACCTGTTGGCGCTGTCTGTACTGAATTCAGACATGGATCTGAGACCAGATGGCAGGTATGCTGTAATAGCGGAATAGTATACACTTCCCGGTGTGGCGGGGCCGTTATCAGCGGGCATGAGCAGCGGAGCCTCGTAACGGAAATCATAGTTGGTGCTGTTTACAGGCCAGTTGACCGCTTCGCCGTTCAGCAGGCGTTGAATGTTAGCAGCATTCACATATTGCTCAGTGGTGATGCCGCGCACAATGCCGTCGCCATCTATCCATACTTCATGCGGTACACCATCGTGCGGAAAGGATGCACTTAAGGCAGTGTCTTCCACCACCGAAGGAATGGAAAGTGATTTGGTGTAGCGGTTGGCTTTCCAGAAAGTTGCTATCATTTCCTTTTTCTGAGCGGTGACGGGCAGGATAACCAGGTTATCGCCAAAAACCTTTTGGAGTGAGTCCATTTTAGGCAAGGCCGCTACACAGGGAAGACACCAGGTAGACCAGAAGTCGAGTATCACCAGTTTTCCCTTGAAATCAGAAAGGCGGGCGCTGTTGCCGGGGTAATTTATGATGGAGGAAATGACAAGGTCGGGACATTTATCTCCAACGCTCAGCCCCTGCTGATGCACAGGGATGATAGCCTGCAACAGCAGTTGCATGTTTAAGAAGGTCGCTGTCAACATTTCACATATGGTTATCTGATCATGGATTCTGAGGCATTCCCGTTTTTTCGATTACGGAACGCGGCAGCTGTAATGCATACCGGGGGCTGTTGGGAGCCAGCTCATATCTTTGCCCATCGAGTATGCGCACGGGCTTTATTGTAAACTGCGGATCGTCTTTCAGGCGGCGCAGGTCTGACCAGCGGGCGCCCCTGAAGAGCAGTTCCTTTCTTCTTTCCGTTAATATTTTCTGCAACGCATCTGCCGGACCTGTGGCGGTGATGGGAACAAAGGCGCCTGTTCTCCATCTTGTTTGCAGTAATGCATTCAATGCCTGCATGGCAGCAGCAGTATTGGCAGCCCTTGCGTTGCATTCTGCTTTTACCAGGTACATTTCATCGGTTACAATGCCCGTAAAAATATTGATGTTGCTGAGGGTACCCAGCCCGCTGTAGTCGCCTTTAAAGGTGGTAAAGCCAGTATTGTTACTAAAATATATTTTCCTGCGAAGATCATTCGCGTTGTAAGTAGCGTATAGAGTCGTATCTATCCTGTATAATGACGCCGCGATGTCGGAAACCGGCGCTAAAGCCTCGAAGATCACTTCATCGCTGAAACGCTTAATGGGTACGTCTGCAGCAGGATCCAGGGTATTGTAGTCTATCAGCCGGCTATAGAGCTGCAGACAGGAATCTGCATAGGCCCCCGCCCGCGCATAATCCTGCATATCAAGGTACACCCGCGCCAGCAGCCCGTAAGCAGCTGGCTTACAGGGCCTGCTTTTAATGGCAGGCGTTAAGGGCAGCAGGGGTACGGCCTGCTGCAGGTCTGCTATGATCTGCTGGTAAGTTGCTTCAAGGTTGGCCCTTACAGACACTTCCGTATAATCTGCGTTGAGGCGTAAGGGTATACCCATGGTGGTAGATGCGCTGCTTTTATTATAGGGTAAGGTGAATACCTGTGCAACACCGTAAAAGTAAAAAGCGCGAAAGAACAGTGCGGAGCCTTTAACATTGTTCCAGGCGGGCTGTTCGCTTACATTGTGCTGCACATCACCAATATTATCCAGGACCACATTCGTCTTGAGCACTGCCTGATAAGCGGCCGCCCAACGGTCGAGTGTCTGGTCGTCCTTTTGCCAGTTATAAATATCCCGGTCCAGCTGGCTCAGGGTCTTCCAGTCATCTGTTGTAAAGTAGAAATTATCAGCCGCCAGCTCCTGTGCATAAGGGTATTGCGTGTTCAGGGTATAATCATCCAGCAACAGCTGCAGGTCCGCTATTGTAGAGGGCACAGCCAACCTGTCATCAGGCTTTGCATCCAGGAACTTTTTACAGGATGAAAGATTGCACGTGATGAGCGTGATGATACAGAAGGACAATATGCGATAACTCTTCATGCTGGCAAATAATTTAATTAAATATCCACTTTCACTCCCAGTGCAATGGTACGGGGTGGCCTGAGGCCGGAGGGCGCGTCCGGATCAATCCCTGCTTTGTTGGCTTTCCATATCAATGCATTCAGATTGCTCATATAGGCGTATAGCTGGTAATTCCGATAGCGGTAGCTCAGGCGGATATCTTCCAGCCTGATGTGATCACCTTTTTCAACGGTGATCTCGGAATTGGTATAGAAGTTATCACGACTGAAGCTGGGATTGGGATAGATCATGGAAGGAACGTTGGTGAACTTTTCATCGCCGGGCTGGCGCCAGCGTTTCAGGTAGTCACTGTGACCGGTGCCGGAGGCATACAAGGAGCCATAAGCGATCGTGCTCCTTCTGAAATAATATCCCAGCTTGTAAGTGATGTTTGCAGAAAGAGAAAGGCCTTTCCAGGTAAATGTATTTAACAGGTTCCCTGAAACCGGCGGCAATGCGGGGCCATGGATCACCTGTTCGTTGATGGGTGTTTGCGTAAGCGCGTCATAGTCTTTACTTACGTGACCGTCGATATATCCCTGCGGATCGCCGGTGGCAGGGTCCAGACCCGCCCATCTGTAGCTTACCACCACATAGGGATTATAGCCGGGCAGGGGATTAATAGAAGTACCATCATTGATAAAGCCGTTGGTAGGCGCCGTTGAAAGATAACGGCCCACCTTATAGTCGGCATAATTGAGAATAAAGCTGGTTTGCCATCTGAAAGCACCGCTTGTGATGTTCTGGCTGTGCAGCTGTACTTCTATGCCTTTCCCTTTCACATCTGCGGAATTGGTAAGTATGGTACCCAGACCGGTGGTAGGATCCAGCGGCTCCAGGCCGATCACGTCTATAGATTGTTTACGATAAAATTCCAGGCTGCCTGAAAGGCGGTTGTCCCGCAATGCGAAATCAAGACCGATATTCAGGGTCTTCACTTTTTCCCAGCGCAGGTTTGGATTGGCTACATTCGCGACGTAGGCAAAAGGAATGTTTGTATTCTGGGATGCTGCTGAGTTGCGCATAATAGTAGTAAGCGCCGTAATCGTGTTATTCACGTTACCGCTTGCGCCGTAAGTGATACGAAGATTCAGATACGGTAATAGCGAGGAGTTGTAAAAATGTTCATTGGAGATCTTCCAACCGATACCGGAAGACCAGAGCGGCACTCCTTTGCGGTTGGTTTCCACGCCAAACAGGTTGGAAGCGTCTTTGCGCGTGCTTGCAGAGACCGTGTATCTCTCATCATAGGTGTAAGCGGCATTCAGGTAAAGAGAGACGAAGCGGTCCAGCAGGCCGGTAAAATCAGCAAAGGAAGGAATGACGTCCATTCCGCCTGTAATGAGCGGATAAAGGCTCACATAATCTACATTCGTTGCGCTGGTATGATTGTCTGATCCAAAGACACGGTAGCTGTTACCAAGGGTATGGAGCTGCCGCAGCTCGGCTCCGGCGATGGCGGCCACTTCATGTTTACTGCGCCAGCGGTGGTCAAAGTTCAGCTGGCCTCTTAACATATGGCCTTCCTGGTTGGTATTTGCGAGGTCAAGAATGCCGCCGCGTGGAACGATATATACCGGGCTTCCACTACCAAGCTGTGTGAAGCGGTTGATCAGATCGCGGGTATAGAAGCTACGCTCATCGTGGTATACCCGGGAGTTTCTGTCTGTCCGCTGATACTGGTACTTTACTTCAGCGCTGAGCGAAGGAAGGATATCGTATTTCGCGCCCAGGTTAGCCAGCAAAAGCTTAGTATCTGTGGTATTGTCATTCAAGTTCAGTTCTTCCAGGGGGCGATATCTCCAGTCGAGCAGCATACCATGGCCTACGGTGTCGAGAAAGGTTGTCCTGTACTTGTTATCTATTGTGAGGGGATTACCATTGTTGTCTGCCAGGCGCGCATAAGGAGGCAGGGCCCTGTTCAGCAGGCGGTAATTCACGGTCCCATATCCCCCAAGGCTGTTACTGGCCTGATCGCTTTGCGTGTATTGCACACCAGCCATCAGCTGCAGCCTGGGTAAGGCTTGTATGGTATTATCTGAACGGATGGTGATACGCCGGTAATCATTTCCTTTAAGTGTGGTAAGGTTCCTGTCGAACCCTGTTGAAAAGAAATATTTTACATTTTTACCGCCTCCACTGATACTGGCGGCATATTGCTGGTTGACGCCTTTGCGGTAGATATATTTTTCGAAATCATTCCTTACATCTACCTTCCGTAAGGCATTGATGGCGGCATCTGCCTCTGCGGGGGAGATCTCGCCGTTCCTTTGTTTTGCCAATAGTTCCACTACAGGTGTCAAAGGCCGCCTCGGACTGCTGAGCTGATTATTATAAAAGCCCTTATCAAATAAAAACCGCTCCAGATCAATAAAGTCCGAAGCGGGTATCTGAGGCAGGGTAAATAGATCAGGTTTATCCAGGATGGTTATGTTCGAATTGAATGAAATAACGGGCCGTTGTTCAAAGCTGCCTTTTTTAGTAGAGATCACTATTACACCGTTTCCTGCTTTAGCGCCCCAGATGGAGGCTGCCGCAGCATCTTTCAGGATAGTGATGCTTTCAACATCATTCGGATTGAAGTTGTTGATATCACCTTCGTAAGGAAAATTATCTACTACGATCAAAGGTTGCGCAATGGTAGAGGTAAGGGTATAAAGGCCACGGATCTGTATCTGTGGATTAGCCGGATCACGGCGGTCAAACAGCACCCCGCTGCTGACACCCTCCAGGCGGTCGAGTATCCCGGTGCTCACTCTCCTGCTAAGGAGGTCATTGCCAATTTTCACAAACGAGCCGGTAGCTCTTTCTTTGGGAAGCGTTTGGTAACCGGTAGACACCACCGATACACCTGCTATGTCGATAATGTTCCTTTCCAGCTGTATGTTCAGCGCTGCCTGCGAGCTTATTTTCAGCTGGCGGGTTTGGTACCCCGCGAAGCTAACGAGCAGTGAGGCGCCGGTGCTTACCTGGGGGAGGGAGAACCTGCCCTCTTCGTCGGTGACTCCTCCCCTGCCTGTTCCTTTCACCAACACAGTGGCGCCCACCAAGGGAGCGCCAGCTGCATCGGTTACTTTGCCTGTGATCATCGTCAGGAGGGAGTCCCGCCCCTCCGCTAATATCCTGTCAGCCTTTGCTGCTTTTCTTATCAGAATTACGTTTTCGCTGTAGGTCCATTCGAGTCCTCTGCCTTTGAACAGGGACTGCAGCACTCTGTCCAGTGGAACATCCTTTACATGGATGCTGATCTTTTCGCGGCTATCCAGGTGTTCCCCGGAATAGAAAAAATGGTAGCCCGTCTGTTTCTGTATGATAGAAAAAACTTCACGTAGGGCAATATCATCACCCCACACCGTTACTTTATCTTTGGCCTGATAAAAGCCATAGGCATAGGAACAGGACAAGCTGCCGGCAAGCAGTAAGATCACCAGCCATAGGTTAGTCCGTTTACCGGGGTATGGAAATCTTTTGTTCACAGGACATTTATGAGACGGTTCAATTTGCAAAAAGGGTGTAAGGATACCTAACATTTTTCACCATACCGGAAGATTATTTAAAAATTCCACATTCTAGTTAATTACTTGTTAACGTAAGAAATTTACGGGATTTTTCAATTAGTAGGAGGCCTTTATAAAACCACTGTGATCAAAAGCGCGTACATATTATCCGGAGACCGGTTAAAATCGTCTGATCATGGTTGCAGATAATGACCAACTTCTTTTCCAGCAAATGAAAAACAACCAGGAAGCGGGGTTTCGTGCGCTTTTCCAGAAGTACAGTATGCCCCTGAGGACGGAAGCCTACTTCCGGCTGAAAGACCTCCAGCTGGCGGAGGATGTGGTACAGGAGTTCTTTCTGGCATTATGGGAAAAACGACACCGGATCAATATCGACCGGTCTGTTAAATACTTCTTCTACCAGTCTGTCCGTAACCGTTGTAATGACGCGCTGGACAAACAGGAAGTATACAGTCGCAAAACCCGGGAATATGCGGCGTACGGAGAGGAGTACATCCATCCTCCGCTGCCGGAGTGCCTCCAGGCGCCTGTAGGCAAAAATGTAAGTTATTATATGAGCGCCCTGCCGCCACAGGCGTCAAGGGTGTTTCACATGATCGTTATTGAAAATAAAAAGAAAAGTGAAGTGGCCGCACAGATGGCCGTGAGCGTGAATACCGTCAAGTCGCAGCTAACCCGTGCGATCAGCATTTTAAGAAAACGTTTTGGGGGCGATGGAATACAATAGTGAAGATATACACATCCTCTTAATTGAAAAAATATCCGGCAATATCAGTCCAGCTGACGAAGCGCTTATAGACAAGCTTATCAGCGAGGACCCTGCCGTTGCCAGTACCTGGGCCTCTCTGCAGTCTACCTTCTCCACGCCTGCCGGGCGCGAGGCGCTTGACCCTGCCCGACATGAGGAATTTATTGAAAAAGTGGTCGTCTCCCTGCACCGGGGCCAACACAGGCGCCAGCAATTATTCTGCGACATAGGGTATGCGGCAGTTATATTGCTGCTATTGAGTGTTTGCTTACTCTGGCCGGAGCTGCGGCGGCAGGGACCTGAACCAGTGCCTGTCGCCAACCGGGAAGTGCGCCTGCAACTGGGTAATGGCCGGATGATCAGCCTGGGTAATAACAGCCCGCAAAGCATCCGCCTGGAAAACGCTTATCTGCGGCGTATTCACGATACGCTGACATTTACTGCCGCCGGTAATGAAATGATCAATACGCTGATCATCCCTCCGGGGAAGAGTTATACACTTCTATTATCGGAGGGGACAGAGATCCGGCTCAATGCTGCCACTACCTTAAGCTTTCCATTCACGTTTAAAGGTAACAAAAGGGAGATCAGGGTAAATGGCGAAGCATACTTCAGGATCGCGCGGAAGGCAGGCCAGCCCTTTATTGTACACACGCCGCAGTCGGTCATAGAAGTACTCGGCACCACCTTCAATGTAAACACTTACCATGACGGACGAACAACCGTATCCCTCCTGGAAGGAGCCGTAAAGATAAAGGCCGGTAATGAGGTCCGGACACTGCAGCCGGGCAAACAGGCCATGTATGATTCGCAGAAGGGTATGGAGGTACGGACATTTGACAAAACCGAAGTGCTGGCCTGGCTGAAGGATGAGTACCTTTTTCACGACACGCCCCTGCAGGAGATTGCCAGGGTAATACCCCGCTGGTACGGCGTAAACGTTGTGCTGGATAACCCCGGTATTGTTAATAAACGCTTCTCCGGCGTGATCCATAAAAACAAGCCCTTGTCTGTTTTACTGGAACATCTGCAGAAAACTTCGGAGCTGCGTTTCCATTATAAAGGCAGCGTGCTGCATATCAAATAATTCATTTATTTTCGTCACCTACCAACCATATCATCATCCATGATTGTTAAAACCTTTGGCAGCGCGGTACAGGGCGTTGCGGCAATAAGCATCACCATCGAAGTGAATGTTTTCCCGAAAGGCACCCGTTTCTTTATAGTGGGGCTGCCTGATAACGCTGTAAAAGAAAGCGAGAAACGAATTGAATCTACCATTATCAGCCTGGGCTACCGTTTTCCGCGTTTCCGCACGGTAGTGAACATGGCCCCGGCAGACATTAAGAAGGCCGGTTCTGCCTATGACCTGCCTATTACCCTTGGCATTATTGCTGCTTCGGGGCAGATGCCAGGCGAAGCCTTATCACAGTATACCATCATGGGAGAGCTGTCGCTTGACGGCACCATTCAGCCTATTAAAGGAGCCTTGCCTATTGCCATACAGGCCAGGCGGGAAGGTTTCAAGGGGCTCATAGTGCCCTTGCAGAACGCCCGTGAGGCAGCCATGGTGAACGAGCTGGATGTATACGGGGTATCGCATATCCGCGAGGTGATCGGGTTCCTGCAGGACCCGCGCTCACTGCAGCCTGTTCGTGTAGATACCCGCCAGGAATTCCTGGCTGCCCAGCGGGATTTTGAGGTAGACTTCAGCGATGTAAAAGGGCAGTACCTGGTGAAACGTGCCATGGAAGTAGCGGCAGCAGGCGGGCATAACGCCCTGATGATTGGCCCGCCGGGCGCGGGTAAAACGATGCTGGCCAAAAGGATCGCTACCATTCTCCCACCCTTAAGCCTGCACGAAGCGCTGGAAACTACCAAGATCCATTCTGTAGCGGGCAAGCTGCCGGAACATGCTTCGCTGATAGCCAGGCGTCCCTTCCGCGACCCGCATCATACCATCAGCGATACAGCGCTGGTAGGCGGTGGCTCTATTCCGCAGCCAGGTGAAATATCACTGGCGCATAACGGTGTACTATTCCTGGATGAGCTGCCTGAGTTCAAACGGAAAGTGCTGGAAGTAATGCGGCAGCCGATCGAAGAAAGAAAGGTAACCATCTCGCGGGCGAGAACCGCTGTTGATTTTCCTGCCAGCTTTATGTTGATCGCGGCCATGAATCCCTGTCCATGTGGTTACTACAACCATCCGGATAAGGATTGTACCTGTGCACCGGGCCTGGTGCAGAAATACCTGAACAGGGTATCCGGCCCGCTGCTGGATCGTATTGATCTTCACGTAGAGGTGACACCGGTATCCTTTACAGCATTGCATGCGCAGGACCAGGGAGAATCAAGCGATACGGTCAGACAGCGTGTGATACGTGCCAGGGAGATACAATCACAACGCTTTGCGGGATATGAAGGCATTTACTGCAATGCACAGATGAACAGCAAGCTGTTAAGACAAATATGCCGCCTGGATCATGACAGCGGCACATTGCTGAAGAACGCCATCAATAAGCTCAAACTGTCTGCCAGGGCTTATGACCGGATCCTAAAAGTGAGCCGGACCATTGCAGACCTGAGAGACAGTGAGCATATTCAGCAAGAGAATATCGCTGAGGCGATACAGTTCAGAAGCCTGGACCGCGAGAGCTGGGGGATGTAGAAAGTTGACAGTTGTCAGTTGTCAGTTGACAGTAGTTTTATTTTCCACCGGAAACAGCGGGTTTAAGGTTCAGTTCTTCTGCATCTTTCCATTTTGTTTTTACCAATATCAGCAGCACGAGCACAGCTAATACGGTGTAAGCACAGCCGAGCATTGCCTGGTTGGTGATGTTAACGGTGTTTACCAATAGCGAGCTGAAAATGGAAGTTACGATGCCGAAGCCACCGCCTACCAGTCCGCTGGCTTTACCTGCATATTGCGGGAAGCGGATCAGGCAATAGGACATCAGGTTGTTGAAGATAAATCCGCCTGCGCTATGTAGCAGGAAGACATAAAGCAACAGGGTCCATAAACTGTGATAATAGATCGTGAGTGGTATCAGCACGGCTACTGTTATCAGCTGCAACCCACTGGCCAGCAGCAGTTTCCTCATGAAAGGTTTGTCGATCAGCATTCTTGAAAGCGAGCCGCCGATCATCACTGAAACGCCCGAGAAGAGCGAACAGTAACCTGTTACGGTGGGGGCAAGATGCAGCCGGTTTTCGATGAGGAAGGGGCTGCACATTCCATACAGCAATACCATCGCATAGGTGAGCCCCAGTATGATCATCCCGGAGGTGAAATCCGGCGTTTTCAGCATATTGCCATAAGCGGTAAGGATGGTACGCGGACTAAATGGCTGTGCTGCCTTGAGGGATTCTCCTCCTACGATCAGTTCAATTACAAAGAAGAACAGGCCAAAACAACCCAGGAAGATAAAGTTGGAGGTCCAGCCCCAGCCTGTTTGAAAGAAACCTCCCAGGAAAGGCGCTACGATCGGCGCTATAGACCAGATAACAGAGAACATGCTGGTATATTTCTTCAACAGCTCTCCTGTAAACATATCAAGAAAAAAGGCGCGCTTGCTTACTGCGATCACCGCAATGGTAAAACCCTGTAAGATCCGCATGGCGTAAATGACCTGTAAGCTGGAGGAATAGGCTATTACGAAACTTGCTATGCTAAATACCAGCATGGATATAAGATTAGGCCAGTACCGCCCGTAGGTATCTATCAAACCTCCCACGATCAATTGGGAAACACCATAACTGATGATGAACAGGGAGAGTGTTAACTGAATAGCGGAGGGCGTAGCCTGTAATTTTGCTGCCATATCGGGCAATGATGGAATAAAAATATCCATGGCAAAGCCGGAAAGCGGAATTAAACCTAGTGCAACAATGGTGTTCAAACCTATTCTGGATGCTTTGATTCTTTTCATCTGTGAAACGCTTAGTTGGTGATAATGCAAAGATACTTCACCCAGGCGCCGCCGGATTATACGGTTCAAAGGTATCCTTATATAAATCAAAGATGATAAGCAGGGGTGCTTACGCTGCCCAGCCTGAACTCCATGGGCGCTATTGCAGTATAGTGCTTAAAGAATTTATTAAAGTGTGAAGGATATTCAAAACCAAGGGCGTACGCAATCTCAGCGATGTTCCAGTCTGTATTTCTCAGCAGGGCTTTTGCTTCTGCAATGATACGCTCCTGGATGATGGTACGGGTTGTTTTACCCGTGTGCTTTTTTATTACGCTGTTAAGATGGTTCACATGCACATGGAGCAGGTCTGCAAAGTGCGAAGGCATCAATAACTTCAGTGCGTTCCGGGGAGAATCAACCGGGAACTGCTGATTCAGCAAGGTGAAAAAGGCATTCACCAGGCGGTCTTGTATAATACCGGGTTGAGATAGCTGCATTTGCTGTAGGCGGATGCCTTCATGGATCAGGAGCTGCAGCATATTGCGGATCATATCCCATTTAAAGGGATATTCGGACTCCTGCTGTGCCTGCATTTCCTTAAAGTATACACTGATGCGTTCCCTTTCTTCGGGCGACAATACGATAACGGGATGCACGGAAGGATTAAACAGGGAACAGGCATATTGCACGTCCGGTGGGATATAACCTTCTATGAACGGTTTATTAAAAAAGCAGTAGTGGCGGAACACCGGTCCTGAAGTGATTTCAATCGAGGAAGGTATGGCGGGGTTGGTCAGGATCAGGCATGGCTGGTCTAAGGGTATTTCCTGGTCATTATATACCAGTATGCCCCTGGTATTGCCTATCCCCGTACTGCTCAGGCAGATCCTGTAATAATCCCTCCGGTTAAAGGGCGATTTAGGCAGGGGGCATTGAGCCGTCTTGGCGTTAAAATGGCCTTTGGTAGGCGCGCCCCGCAGCAGGTCCTGCGGGATCTCCATGCCTGTTCTTTCATAGAACTGCAGGAGGCTTTCCGTTGGTATTCCCTTTTCCATGTTCCCGTATTTACCTTGAATGCCCTGCAAGGGGCTTATATAATTCAAAGGTAAGACATTTTTAGAAGCTGATGCCTGCTCCTATTCTCAGCCCGTAGTAATTGTTGTGTGCGCCATTGAATCGGGTGGAGATCTGGTTGTTATTCCTCATATAGGTAACATCAAGACCTTTACGTGTTTCCGCCCTACCGATGAGGCCAGTGAGCGACAAGGAACAAAAAGAGTTGAGTGCGTAGCTAAGTCCCAGCTGTCCATCCAACATATTGCCGTTCGCTTTTTGCCTGAAACTCACCGGGTGCATTAATGCGGCTATCAGGTTCCAGTTGGCTTCTGCCTTATATTTTACCAGGCAATATGCAAAGGCGGCAGTAAGCCTCCATTTTTTACTGCAGCTGTAATCTGCGCCTATTGAAAGCTTAGGGCCATACCATTTTGCGGTATAGGTGCTTCGCAGCTCCTCGAGATCGGGATTGAGGAGGTAATAGTTTTGCGTGGAGGAGGTGTAAAATAAGCCCGCCTTCAGGCGATATATTTCCCTGGAAAGAAAAAAGGCATGCGCTCCGGCCGTAAAAGTTTCCAGCCATCCCCTGTTGCTGGTAAAAGTTTGATCATAGCTGGGGTGCGTGCGGTTATCGCCCTCATAATCGTTATCTACCCCATCGCCGCTGACCGTTCCATTTTTCTGCCAGGATCCGTTTAGTTCCAGCCATTTGAGGGGGCGGTAACTGCCTTCTATATACATACCCAGGGATGTTACTTTATTAAAATGCAGTTCTGATAAGACGTTGGGCGACTCCCCCTGCATATTGCCTGCGATGGACCAGTTAAAATCACTGATATCGGCCGCTCCCCCGGTGGAAATAGTAAAGCTGTGCTCCTGTGCATGGACAATGGCGACATTCAACAGGAGGGTAATAAAGCAAAAAAGCAATCTGAACACCGGTGTATATTTTGAAATGAAAATAACCTGGTTGTTAGTACGGCGCCTAACAACCAGGTGAAATGAATTTGTTTAAAAATCATTTGGGATACGGCCACCGGGAGGAGGATTAGGATCGCCATTATTCAGGTAGGCCTGGAAGTCAAGTCTTTCCTGGGGCGACATAATAGTGTTATCCGGTTTGTAAACAATATCAGCTAATTCCCTGTACACATCTGAGCGGGCGATGTAAGGGATATAGAGATAGTTGGCCCATGCCCTGTCGTTATCCGACATCTGCCAACCCTGGTTGATCTCGCTACCGTCAAGCCTTGTATACATCGGCTGGTTAACATCGTACACGGCACTGGTACTTGTTGTAAAAGAAGAATATCCCATTACAGAGTTAAAGTCATAGGCGCCCATGTAGAGATAATTGGTGGTCCTTTTCTGGAACTGCGCCGCCCCATCACTTGTCAGGTTAGACCAGTTAACAGTAACAAAATTATCCCTGTCAGGACGCTGCTGTTCGTGTAACATACCGATAGCGTGGCAAACTTCATGTGTGATGGCGCCGGGCTGCCAGGCAGCGAAATCGGCCAGTGATATTTCCTGGCGTCCGCCGATACGGCCAACATAAGATTCGCTTACATCGGCAGCGCCTACATAAACGAAATCAATGTAGGGATATTCAAAACCATATACAGGGTCAACTGTGGGCTGGCCTGTGGCATTGTAAAACCTTACATTGGACACCGCTTCAATATCATGGAGTGCCTGGCTGATTGACATTCTCATGATCCATGGCAGGTTTGCGTTGTAAACAAAGCGCACCATTGCCCACATGTTGTAAGGTGTGGGATAGATACTGAGCGCGCGGGGAACGGCGGTACCATTCGCGCCTGCTTTCATGGGGATGTTGTAAACGGGGTGGATGGAAAGGTCCGGTCCCGGCTTAGTGCTTGATTCGGGGATGATAGTGCCTTTTTCATCGAGGGATTTCAGCTGGGTGGATGACAGGGTCATATCACCTCCCCATACATATTTGTTTCCTTTCTTTTCTACAACTACACCGGATTTGAGGGTAACTAACTCAGATTTTCCGTCAGCGCCCGGCGGGCTTTTGGGTTTATCAGCTTCTTTTTTACAGGAAAACATAATAAGGGCTAAACAAAGGGGCAGATAAAACAGATGCTTCTTCATAGTGTTTATTTTTGGGTTAAGAGAATGTCTACATAGGACAATAAAGGGTTAACAGGCAATCTTATTGCCTGATGCTAACAATCATCAAAAGTGAGACGCTCAGTACTTAATTACCCACTTTTGTCTTTGATATAATCTCGATCAGCTTGTACGTTGCGGTATGACCATCCGCTCTTGGATTTTCTATGGGTGTTTTTAAGACTTTGAGCAGGTATTCATTTCCTGCTTCATACTCGAATCCTTCAATTCTTCCTAAAGCCAGTCCGAACTTTTCATTGGTGCCCTGCACAGTTGCTCTCATATAGTATATCACGGCGGGGTTATCGGTGGTAGCCGGTGGGGCTGGTCCTCCCTGGTCCAATGTAGCATCTATTTTCATGGTAAGTTCTTCCGGTCCGTTGTTATCTTTTTTGCAGGCGGTTCCGAAGAGAAGGCTGCTGCAGGCTAATACAAGCAGCATAATAAAAGATCTCCGCAGCATAAGCTTGCTCAGGGATTTCATAGACGATAGTTTGTGGAAAGGCATTGTGATCCTGGGTTATAAGAGGGTTTGATAATTCAGTTACAGAACAGTTGATACTCGCTATAGATTAACGCAACATTACTTGTTTAAATTACACCTAAAATAAAAAATAATACTAAAACAAGGAAATTTTTGTGATGAGGGGAAAAGTGTCAGGGAGACATGCGATATAATTGCAGCGCACCTATTTTGCGATCCTTGCTTCCTTCCAGTGTGACAAGGGGTAGAACGCAGCGGAATCTGAATTATTCCTTATCAGTTCGTAGCCTGATAGCTTTCGTAGTGAAACAAAATTGGGCGGGCCTACATACAGGTTGAGGTGCATTTCCTTTACTGTTAGGAGATCAGAAGGTTTGTTGTTTAATGGGATCCTGATCAAACGTTTTCCCAGGAAGTTATATAGGTCTGTAATTTCAGGTCGGGGCGGTTTGTCACCATAGTTTTCGCGGAAGAGGCGCTGGATCTTTTTCACATCATAATCTATCATTTCCTCGGTTTTACTTATTACGTCTAACTCAACGCCAAGCAGGTTTACAAACTCCTGTGTGTTGCCATTTTGCAAGGCGCTGATCGCTTCGGAAGTGGTTTGTCTCACCTTCTCCTCAGTTGTCTGAGGTTTGCACATGGTAGTGAGCAGCAATAAAAGCAAGAATGGTCTTGTCATCCTGTAAAATATATTTAACGTTGTTTCTTAGCCGTTTCTCTCATCGCTTTATTTAGACAGTCTGCCACCTTAGCGGCATGTTCCTCAGATGAAAAATCAATCAGTAATACATCTGGTTGATCTTTACGCTCTGCGTATAGTCTATATCGTGAAGATCTTTGCGCTGTTCTTTTATATAGAAATCCACTCAAGCTGGTGATGGGGAATGATCTTTGCCGATGCTCCTTCATGAAAGACAGCAACAGCCTGAATGGGCTTTGGTATTTTACCAATATTTGATCGTTATCAAAATCGATCTTCACTTTATTTCTTGCAGTGTATTCAAACCAAAGTAAGTAAAGGGCCATTCCTATTAATGCGGTCGATAATAAGGGTTGTCCCGCATCTTCTTGCTTATGTATCAATATTATACTAAGAGGCAACATAAGGAAGCTCATAATGATACTGAAATTCACGGGATGGGGAGTCAGGATAAGCTGCCCTCCGTTGAACTCAAATTCAGGTGCAGTTATCTTTGCATCATCAACATAATGTTTCAATTCTTCCAGGGCGGCTATTTCCATAGTAGTGCTACAATACAGCACAAAACAATATTTTTTTGTGGAATATCACAAACGCTTCAGCATATAATATTAAAACATATAAATATCGCTGCAGATAGGAATCGCCTGATCGCCCTGTCAGAGCGATCAATAAAACCAACGTGTTATCGTAATAGTTACTGGCGGGCTAACTGCTGACTGCCACCTTATTATACTCTTCAGACAGTTTCTTTTGCATTTCCATGGGCACAGGCGCGTACTCTGCAAAGCTGGCTTTTACTTTGGCTTTACCCTGGGTGATATTTCGCAGGGCGGCATATAGTTTATCCAATTCAGCCTGCGGGGTGCGGGCTTTGATCACCTGGTTGCTGTTCACGGAATCCATCCCGGTGATGATGCTACGGCGGCTTTGCAGTTCGCTCATGATATCGCCGCTCATATAGTCTGGTGCTGTGGCTTCAATATCGTAAACAGGCTCCAGCAGCTGGGGAGCGGCCTGGTGGAAGGCGTCGCGAAAGGCCATCATGCCGGCAATCTTGAAAGAGATATCGTTACTGTCTACCGGGTGCATTTTACCATCGTATACACTCACCCGTACATCTCGGACATAAGAGCCGGTGAGGGGACCTTCCTGCATCTTTTCCATCACACCTTTGAGGATGGAGGGCAGGAACCTGGCATCAATAGCGCCGCCCACGATACAGTTGTTGAACACCAGCTTACCGCCCCAGTTAAGGGCTATTTCTTCCGTGTCGCGAACGGGGTATTCCTTCGTTTGCGGCATGCCTTCGTAGTAAGGCTCTATCTTCATATACACTTCGCCAAACTGCCCGGCGCCGCCTGATTGCTTCTTATGGCGATAAGAGGCCAGCGCGGGTTTCTGGATGGTTTCGCGGTAGGGTATTTTGGCGGGCAGGTAATCCACCTGCATCTTGTAGATGTTTTCCAGGCGCCATTTGGTAACGGCCAGGTGCAGTTCTCCCTGTCCATGCAGGATGACCTGCTTCAATTCGCGGTTATACTCTATTTCCAGGGTAGGATCTTCCATGTGGATCTCCGCCAGCACTTCTCCGAGCTTTTCATCATCGGCCTTATTCCGGGCTTCGATGGCAGCACGTACTTTGGGTGTGGGGAAATGGATGGGATCTACCTGCCCGGTAAAGGATCTATCATTCAGTGTATGATTGGTGAGCGTATTCTTCAGTTTAAGGCTGCAGCCGATATCGCCGGAACGGAGCCTGTCTACCGGGTTACGGTTCTTGCCATCGGCGATGAAGAGCTGGTTCAGGCGTTCGGTGGTATTGCCTTTTTCGTTGACCAGTTCCATCCCGGCCCTCACCTCTCCCGACAGCACCTTAAAGAAGGACAGGCGCCCGATATGCGGCTCCAGGAGGGTTTTGAATACGAACAGGCAAGCCGGACCAGCGGGATCGCAGGGAATAGGCTGACCGTCTTCTGTCGTTTCCGGGGGCATTTCTACGGCGGAGGGCGCTACATTGTCTATAAACCCCATAAGGCGGCCACTGCCCATGTTCCTTTTGGCCGATAAACAGAATACGGGGAACACCTGGTGTTTGAGCATACCTATTTTGAGGCCTTCCCGCATTTCGTCTTCATCCAGGCTGCCTTTGTCGAAATAGTGCTCCATGAGGGTATCGTCGTTTTCGGCGGCTTTTTCTACCAGCTCATTATGCAGCTGGTCTGCCCGCTCTTTTTCACTGTCGGGGATGGGAAGCTTTTCCGGCTTACCACCGTCCGCGGGGAACTTGTACATGGTCATCTTCAGCAGGTCTATCACGCAGTTAAAACCAATACCCTGATTAACAGGATATTGCATAATAGTAACGGCGGGACCGAGTATACGACGGGCGTCTTCCACTACTTTGTTGAAATTCGCTTCTTCATTATCTAAGTGGTTCACGGCCAGGATAGTAGGCTTCCGGTATTTATCCACATAATCCCAGATCAGCTCTGTACCTACTTCCACCCCGTACTGGGCATGTAAAAGCAGCAGGGCGGTATCGCATACACGGATAGAGGCGATCACCTCCCCTATAAAGTCCTCAAGCCCGGGGGTATCAATAATATTGATCTTATAATCCCTCCATTCTGTGTGCAGACTGGTGGCGTAGACGGAGCTTCCCCTTTCATATTCTATTTCGTGATAGTCGGATACTGTGTTGGCTTCTTCTACCGAGCCGCGCTTATTGATGATGCCGGCTTCAAATAACATGGTTTCGCTGAGGGTAGTCTTTCCGCTTTTGGCGGCGCCTAGCAGTACGATGTTTTTAATGTGTTTTTCATCATACGTTTTCATCCGTTATTGTTTTAAGAGTGAAGATCGGATGGAACCTCAGGGGCTCGACCGGGAAGTGCTGCATGGCCGGACGGAGCCTCGTGGTTTCATAAGTGGAACTAGTTACTATTAAGTTAACATATTTTACGTAAACTTGGCAGCAATTATAAAAAGATGTTGCAACATCGAATGAGGCTTTTATCGTATCTTTGCGAACTGTACGGAGTTAGCTTTTAGCACCTGGCTGCTGGCAGCTGGCATTTGATATTTAGCATTGGCTTTTAGCACATTACCACCATGAAATTATTCCTTCATTATCTTAAGGCTTACAAATGGCTTATAATGCTGGCTTTGCTGCTGGCATCGGTCAACCAGGTATTTTCCCTGCTGGACCCATATATCTTCGGATTGATCATTGACCGTTTTGCATCACATCCGCAGGTGCACACCGTTGACGGAACAAAAATTGCCCGTACCATGCCGCAATACCTGAACGGGGTATTGATGCTGATACTGGCCTCTATTGGCGTGGCGATGGTATCGCGTATCGCCAAGGCTTTCCAGGATTACTTCGTGAATGTGATCATCCAGAAGTTTGGAGCCAGGGTATATACCGACGGTTTGCGGCACTCGCTGCGCCTGCCCTACCAGCAGTTTGAAGATCAGCGCAGCGGCGAAACACTGGCCATACTGCAGAAAGTACGTACCGACTCAGAGAAGTTCATCACTTCTTTTATCAACGTACTGTTCACATCACTGGTAGGTGTTGTGTTTGTAATGATCTATGCTTTCAAAGTACACTGGTCGCTGGTGTTCGTATACTTTGGCGGCTGTATTCTGCTGGGTTTCCTCATGAATGTGCTGAGCAGGAAGATCAAGATAGTACAGAAGACCATCGTGAAAGAAACCACCATGCTGGCGGGATCTACCACAGAATCATTACGGAACATAGAGCTGGTGAAAAGCCTTGGGCTGACCAACCAGGAAATACGGCGGCTGAACTCTACCACTATTAAGATCCTGATGCTGGAACTGAAGAAAGTGCGCACCATCAGGAGTATCAGCTTTGTACAGGGCACCTTTGTGAACCTGCTGCGCTCCAGCATCCTGTTCCTGCTGCTGTACCTGCTGTACCCGGGCACCGTTTCTATAGGCCAGCTATTCACGCTGCAGCTGTACTCCTTCTTTATTTTCGGACCGCTGCAGGAATTAGGGAACATTATCTTGTCCTACCGCGAAGCGCAGGTGTCCCTGCTAAACTTCCAGAACATCCTGAACACCCCGGTGGAAGTAATGCCTGAAAAACCGGTGCCTGTTCATAAGATTGAAGAGCTGACCTTTGACAGTGTTGGTTTCAAACACCTCACGGCTGCGAACAAGGCGCTGGATGATATCAACTTCTCTGTGAACCTTGGCGAAACCATCGCTTTTGTAGGGCCTTCCGGCTCCGGTAAAACCACCTTGGTAAAGCTGCTGGTAGGACTTTACAAACCGAATGAAGGCACGATCCTGTATAACGGCGTGGATAGTACGAAAATAGATATCGAAGAACTGCGTGTTCAGATAGGCTTCGTTACACAGGATACGCAGCTGTTTTCGGGCAGTATCAAAGAGAACCTGCAATTTGTGAACCCGCGCGCAAGTGATGAAGAGATCATGGAAGTGCTGCACAAGGCTTCCTGCCAAAGCCTCCTGGCACGCGCGGATAAAGGCATCGATACCGTGATCGGCGAAGGCGGTATCAAGATCTCCGGTGGAGAAAAGCAACGGCTTTCTATCGCACGCGCTTTGCTGCGCCGCCCCCGCCTGCTGGTATTTGACGAGGCCACTTCTGCGCTGGACTCTATCACAGAAGAAGAGATCAGCCAGACAGTAAGGCAGGTGACCGCCAGCCGTGAACATATTACGGTGATGATCGCACACCGCTTGTCTACTATTATGCATGCAGACCGCATATATGTGCTGGAGAAGGGTCGTATTATTGAGACCGGTACCCATAGCGGCCTGCTGGCGGAGAAGGGATTGTATTATGCGATGTGGAGACAGCAGATCGGAGAGAAGAGAGAAATATCAGTCGCAAGTCGTTAGTCGTAAGTCGTAAGTAATTAAAGTAAGTGTTTGAATCGATTGATTATATTACTAACGACTAACGACTTATGACTTACGACTTTAATTACTACCTTCGCCCTATGAAAAGAAAGCGCCCGAATTATTTTCTAAGCATACTGAAGATGAAATGTCCTCACTGCAGAAGAGGGGACATGTACAGGGATAAAAATCCCTTTCACTGGCGGTTCTCGAAGATCTTCAACATGTATGAGCAGTGCCCGGTATGCAGACAGCAGTTTGAGCTGGAGACCGGCTTCTGGTTCGGAACGGGTTATGTGAGTTATGCGCTGGGGGTAGCTTTTTCGGTGTTTAACCTGATCTGGTTCTGGCTAATATTCGGACTGTCGTGGAAAGATAACAGCGTTTTTATCTGGCTGGGAGTAAATGGATTGATACTGGTGGTGTTCCAGCCCTGGCTGATGCGTATCAGCAGAGTGATCTACCTCTACTTTTTTGTATACTATGATGAAAATACGGAGCAGATACCTGATCCGGTAAACGGACATGAAACCAAAACAATTCACTAAATATAAAAAGCGCCCGGGCAATACCCGGGCGCTTTGCTTTTATAAGGTGCTTAGTAGATATGACGTCCCTGTAAGAGGCGTTTTTCCAGGTCTTCTTTTTTGATCGCGAACAGATCGCCTACCTGATTACCATCCCGGTAGGTCACCACCGTGATCTGTGCAGCTCCTTTGGGAAAGGTTAAAGGCTGGCCGTTGTAGCGGGGATAAAAGGGATCGGGATCAGAGTTATCGAAAGTGTAATAGATATCAAGCCCTTTGATCTCAGTAGACAAACGAACGTTGAGCACACCGTTATTATCCCTTGCGGGCGTGGCGATCACGTTGTAGGCGCTGCGGGCGTATTTTATACCGGCGGCATCCAGGCGGGGAAACTGTGCTTCCAGCCTGTTGATGAAATCATCCCAGTTACGTTTGGATTTAGGGCTCCAGTATACTTCTGACAAGGCCAGGGAGCGCGGCCAGGTCATATACTGCGCATGACAGAAGGTGTTCACGGATTCTGTCCACAGGTTGCCTTGTCCGCCGAGGATATATTTTTCATCTACACTATCCGGCACCGGATCATAGTTATAAGAATCGCTGAGGCGGCACATACCATAGGTAGGCGGTTCTGCCGGGATCTCTCCCTGGTAGAGGTCAAGATACACGAAGTCCCAGGGCGTCATCACCACATGATGGTTCATACGCGCAGCGGTAATACCGCCCTGCATGCCGCGCCAGCTCATTACGGTGGCTTCGGGCGCCAGGCCGCCTTCCAGTATTTCGTCCCAGCCTATCAGCTTTTTGTTTTTAGACAGCAGCATTTTCTCCATCCGTTTTACGAACCAGCTTTGCAGCTCGTGCACGTCTTTGAGATGTTCTGTCTGCATACGTTGCTGGCATTTGGGACATTTCTCCCAGAAGCCTTTGTAGGCTTCGTCGCCACCGATGTGGATGTATTTATTGGGAAAGAGGTTTGCAACTTCAGTGAATACTTTATCCAATACCGTGAAGATGGAATCGTTGCCGATGCAGAGTACATTATCGTTCTTTCTACGGAGGCTGTCGCCCGGGCCTACCATGTACTGCAGCTGTGTGCAGGACAAGTTAGGATAAGCTACGATCATGGATAAACTATGGCCGGGGACATCGATCTCGGGCAGGATGGTTACGTATCGGTCTTCGGCATAGCGGATGATCTCTTTGATATCTTCCTGGGAGTAGAAGCCGCCGTAGGGAAGATCTTCACCGGGTTGCGGGGGAGCAAAAGTTCCCCAACGCCCTACCCTCTCCACGCGCCAGGCGCCTTTTTGGGTGAGCTCGGGCAGGCTTTTTATTTCGATACGCCAGCCGTTGTCGTCAGTGAGGTGCCAGTGGAAGGTATTGTATTTATACTTTACCATTTCGTCGATATAGCGCTTTACTTCTTCTTTGGTGAAGAAATGGCGGCTGACATCGAGCATGAGGCCCCGCCAGCCGAAGCGGGGATAGTCGGTGATCTCGGCGCACGGAATCTGAACGGTCCCAGTGTTGTGACGGGCGGTGTCGCGTAGCGGGACCATCTGCAGGAGGGTTTGCATGCCGTAGAAGATGCCAGCGGGGGTGTTGGCGGTTAAACTGATATGGAAGGTATTAACGGTAAGCTTATAGCCTTCTTCTCCCAGGGATTTATCAGGCTGCTGCAATAAGCTCAGGTTAATGATGCTCATCTTCCCGAAGCCTTTCCGTTTTAGCTGGATACCGGTGATGGATCTCAGCTGGTCTGCAAACCATTGGGCGGTGCCTTCGAGCTTTTTATCGGCACTGCTTACTTCCAGACCTACGGAGTTGCTGAGGGTAAAGCTTCCTTTCAGCTCTTTCAGGGAGACTGGTTCGGGGATGAGCTTTATCCTGGTGGAATCTGCGGCGAATACAAAGAGCTGCGCCAGCAGGGCGCAGGTGAGGAGAAATATTTTTTGCATTGGTGAGTGTTTGCGATTCTAACAAAAATAGGGGGATGGGGAGGAGAAAGCAAGTTTTATTGATGGGAGGGTCTTCATTCCCGTCATTGCGAGGACTTACGGAGCCCTGCGGGGAGCCAGGACGAAGCAATCTCACAAACGGCAAATGGTGATGACTACGTTTGTTGCTTATTGTTTGCCGTTTGTGAGATTGCTTCGTCGCCCCACGCTCCTTTCCTCTACTGCTCCTTCGCAATGACGCGGGTGAGGGGCATTATTTAAAATCTATCGGTACCGCTACTTTCACGCTGAAAGTGCGGCCCATGTTGAATACGCCGGAACGGCCCGTAAGCTCATTAACGGGCGCGTATTTGAGGCGGCTCAGGTGGCTTTGGTAGGCTATGTCGCCAATGTTGTTCACGGCGAAGTGCAAAGAGAACAGGGTTTTGTTGTTCTTGTTTACGAAATCTGTGCCAAGGTTTGCATTCAATAAGGTATATCCGTCTGTGGGTGTTTCGGTTTCGTAGGCGCTGAACACGTTGTTCTGTGAAAAGTTCATGTCCATCTGCAGGCCGATGTAAGCGTTCCGCATACAGCCGTTTACTTTCTTGAAATTACCTCTCAATTCGCTCAGCCAGCGGGCTGCCGGAATGTTGGGCAGGTATTTGGTAGAGTCTGTAGCATTGCTGGCGGTGGCGCGTACATAAGAGAAGGTATTCTCAAAGTGCAGCCAATCGATCGGATGCGGGTGGATGTCGAGCATCAATTCGCCGCCGTACAGGTTGGCATTGGCCTGCTGGTATTTGAAGGCGGAAAATCCTTCGTCATTATCCTCTGCAGGAATAGAGTCCGTACCTGCGGTGCTGAGCAGCTTGCGGGAAAAGATAAAGTCACTAATGTGATTATAGAATACATTAGCGCCGAGAGACACGTGCTGCGTGTTGAACTCTACGCCGCCATCCACCTGTGTGCTTACTTCCGGCTTCAGGTTGTTGTTACCGTATTCGTATTTGATAGTGCCTTCATGCACGCCATTAGCGGCCAGTTCAGCAATATTGGGAGCGCGGAAACCGCGTGCAGCGTTCAGCTTCAGCACCACCTTGTCGCTGGCTTCATAGCTGATCCCTGCGCTGGCAGATACATTAGAGAAGTTGCGGTCGAAAGCGGCGAACTTGGTAGTACCGCCATCTTTAGGCTGTTGGCTGGGAGCGCCTTCTTCATCCAGGTATAAAGCTTTTCCTTTCAGTGAGCGGGTGTCGAAACGGAAGCCACCGCTCAGGGTCAGTTTATTAAAGGTTTTGCGGGTGATGGCGAAGGCGCCGAAATCGAAGAGATCGTAATCGGGTATGAGGAACTCATCGCCGGAGATGCGGTTCGTTTGCTGCATTCCATTTACACCTACAGTTGTTTGCCAGCCCGCCATTTCCGGGAGGAAGTATTTCAGACTGTAGTTGAAAGTCTTCAGCTGCAGGCGGAGGCCCGGTTCGTCGGGGGCCAGCACGTCTTCATACTCACGGCGCTGGTTATACTGGTAGCCGAGGGTAATGCCCAGACGGCCGCCGTTATGCAGGTAGAGATTATTATCCCACACAATCTTCTGGTGATTGATCTTTTGCTGCGGCATGTTCATGGTGTAGGACTTAAAATTATCCGCCACCTTTTCTTCGGCTGCACCGTTAACGTTCACCACTTGTGTAAAGCGGCCCAGGCTATCACGGTCACCTTCTACCAGGCCGAGGTTCTGGTTAAAGGAAGTAAAGCTCAGGCGCGAGTATCCCCATTGTTTATTCAGTCCGATACTGGCTCCATAGTTGGTGTTCTTAAAGCGGGAGTTGAACACATAACCATCGTATTTATTCTTATAATCGTGCGCCCATTTCTGGGTACCGTATACGCTCCAGCTAAAGCCGTTCTGGTTACCTGCCAGGTCTGCATGGTAGGTTACCTGGCCGTTATTGGTAAGATAGTTGGCGGCGAAATTACCTTTCACGCTTCCTTCGGGCAGGACAGATGGCGGTACGATGTTCACTACACCTGCCAATGCATCGGAGCCATATACCAGGGAGGCCGGGCCTTTCAGCACTTCTATTTTTCCTACGTTGTAATCATCTATTTCGATACCGTGCTCATCGCCCCATTGCTGGCCTTCCTGGCGGATTCCATCCCCTATTACTACTACGCGGTTATATCCGAGGCCGCGGATGTAGGGTTTGGAAATAGCCGGACCGGTGGTGAGCTGGTTGACACCGGGTATCTTAGCGATCGCATCGATGATGTTGGTGGAGATATGCTGATCGAGGTAATCCCTGCGGATCACGCTGATGGGTGCAGGATTCTGCTTCACGTTAGTGGCGAGGTTTACGCCTGTTACCACTACTTCGTTCTTTTCGATCAGTGTTTCGGACAGTTCAAAGTCCTGGGTGGTAGCGCCGTTAATGTTGATGGAGGCAGTATAGGCGGCGTATCCTATATAGTGGATCTCCACTACAAATCTTCCTTTCGGCAGGTTTTTGATAGCATAGTTGCCCTGGGCGTCGGCGGAAGCGCCTACATGCAGATCGGGCAGGTATATGGTAGCGCCAGGCAAAGGACCGTGGCTGTTCTTATCGGTGATCTTCCCTTTTAAAGTATTATCATAGCCTTCATCTATTGGAAGAGCGAAGGATGAAAGGCCAGAGAGCAGTAGGCACAGTGTTCCGGCAATAAGTATACGCAGCGTTTGCATAAATTTCTTAATGAGAGATGTGTAACGAAATGAGTTGTCAGTTGACGGTTGCCAGTTGACAGTTGTTAGTGATGGGAGCGGGTAATCAAATAAGGGAACACGGGGGTGCGCGAAGGGAAGCATCTGCGCGGCTGATCTTAGTAACGGTGGGAACATAGGGCAATGCATAGATCCACCGCAGGGAACGGGCAACCTTGGGATGATACGCGTTTGCCTGCTCATAGGGCTCGACCGCTATTTGCAGGAATTCGCAGTGTTTGTGTTTAACGGAAAAAGCGAGGCCGTCGAAATCAGTACAGGAGTGCTGATCCTGGTCTTTGGTATCCTGGTGAGGTGCGAACTGGTGCAGGAACTCCCTGGGTGTTGTATGCAATGCAAACACACCCAGGAGTATGATAGCCAATATTTTATGTAGCCAGTGCTTTTTCACTCAAGGTATCGTGAGCACCAAAGATAGGAAAAAACACTGATTTGCAACAGAGTTGCGGAAACTATCTCACCTTCAACATGGTGCGTACCTGCTGTACGGGACCGTTCTGGAAACGGGCGTAATACACACCGGTGGGCAGGTCTTCTCCATCGAATTGGATGGTGTACTCGCCGGGGGTATGTATTTTATTCACGGGCACCTGGATGAGGCGGCCGGTGGTATCGAAGATCTGGATCATGGTATGCCCGCCTTTGGTTTTGTACTTCAGGTAGGTTTTTTCCACGAATGGGTTGGGATAATTGGTGATATAGTTGGTGCCAGCGTTCTGGTTGATATCGTCTGTACCGGTGATCACGCCACAGGCGAGGCCGGAGACGATGGGCAGGCGCTGATAATCTTCGAGCAGGATGGTTTTCAGGTCTGTTTCTTTTACGCAGAACCACTGTTCGAGGATGGAGGCGTATACAGAACGGAAGTCGTACTGCATCGGGATATTATCAGCAACGCTGGAAGCGTCGGGGATGTTGGGAGAGTTACCCAGTACGCCCTGCAGCACATAATCGCCGAAGACGATCATAGGAGCGGCGGCGCCGTGGTCTGTACCCATACTACCGTTCGATTTGATACGGCGGCCGAATTCGGAGAAGGTCATGCCTACTACGCGGCGGGAAGCTTTAAGCTGGGTAAGATCGTCCATAAAAGCCTTTATGGAGTCGCTTACGTCGCCCAGCAGCTGGGCATGATAACCTTTGGAGGTATCTCCTGCCTGTGCCTGGCTGGCGTGCGTATCGAAGCCACCGGTGCTCACCATGAACATGCGGGTTTTTAAACCGCCGGCGATGAGGCGGGCTACGATCTTGAGCTGGCGGCCCAGGCTACTATCCGGATAAGCGCCCTGGCGTGTTACCCTGGCGGCAGCGGCTTTGATGCTGTCGGCATACTTATCCGACTGTTTCGCGATCAGGCGGATATACTTCAGCTCAACGCCCCAGTGGATATTATCCGGCGCAGGATCCTGCTGCGGATTATCCAGAAGGTCATAAAAATCTGTAGCGCTGGTGATGGCTACCGCCATGTTGGCGTTAGGGCCCTGGAAAGCGGGCGATATGAGCGACCCGATCTGGATGGCCAGCGGATCGGGCGCTTCTGTATTTGGAAATCCTTCCGGGAAGTTGGGATACTCAAAGTTGAGATAGCGGCCGCCCCACCCGGTGGGAAGCACCTGGTTGGAGTTGGCGCCTGTGAGCCAGATATCCGTAGCGCGGAAGTGGGAATAGTCTGGTGAGGGATAGCCCACACTTTGTATGATACAGGCCTTTCCGTCGTTATACAGTTGTTGTACACCTGTCATAGCGGGGTGGAGCCCGGTTTTAATATTATTGGCGAGGGGCAGTACCTGACCCTGCTGGATAGCGATGTTGGTACGTGCCGCCTGGTATTTACCATAGATATCCAGGGGAATTACCATGTTCAGACCGTCGTTACCGCCGGTAAGCTGGATCATGACCAGTACGTGGTCAGTATCTGTAGCAGCGCCTTGCAGCGCGGCCAGCATCGGGGATGCGGCAAATGCTTTTACAGAGAACCCATCAATGATGGATGGCAGTACGGCTGCCGATGCTGTATGTTTGAGAAAATCTCTTCTACGCATATGGGAGGTCTTTCAGTAAGGTCAGGATAATTGGTATTCGGACAGGTTCATGATGTATTTGTACAGGAGCCGGAGGCGTGATTCTACTACTGCTTTCAGGTTTGCATCGCCAGGGCTTGCCTTGTAGGCATTCCAGGCGTCGGTCCAGTAATAATCACTGTTAGGGCTTTGTCCGCTCAAAAGGATCTGGTTCTTCAGCCAGGCGCGCAGGTTAGTGGACACGTCTATACGATATAACAGGTCTAATGAATCGTTCACCAGTGTAACGGGGTTAGACGGGTCTGAAAGCTGATCTGCGAAGGCCAGCACGTCGATGGTAAGGCCCATGGCTCCTCCCTGACCGCTTACCAGTGCATCTGAGAAGCGGTTGCGTTTGGGATAGGTGTCTGTATTGATCCACAGCTCATGGCACTGCGGCTCCAGGTAGTAGGCGTCCCAGCCGGCTACCAGCGGGGGATCGCCGATGTCTTGCAGCATGGAGGCTGCGTATTGCCGTACAAAGTCCCATTTCTCATATGCCATGTCGTAGCTGGCAGCGGGCGGAAATGCCACGCTGAATTCGCGGCAAAGGCCTACGCAGAATTCGATAGGGCTTTTAATGAGGCAGGACATATTCAGCGGATCGTAGAAGTGCTCACTCCTGAACAGGGCACTAAGCACGGGCAGAATATTGAAGTTGTTGTTGCGGAATATTTCTGCCAGCGGTCCGATCACGTTCTGCTCTACAGCATCATCGATCTGGTAGTAGATAAAGAATTTATAGATCTTACGTACGATGAATTTGGATACTTCCGGTTGTTTGAAGATAACGTTATCGATCAGATCATTCAGTTCCATCAGACCACCGTTAGGACCTGACTGACCGGACACCTGTTTTTCGCCGTAGAAAGCGGAAAACTCCTTGTTGCTGAAGTCGTGCTGGGTAGCATCGAAATAGCTGGTGATAGTGTTTGGATTTACCCGCCAGCCGGTGAGTACACGGGCGGTAGCGCGTACATCTTCTTCCGTATAATGTGAATCGGGCCCTTTACCAACGGTGAAGAGCTCGTGCAATTCCCTGGCATAGTTCTCATCTGCGGCTTCCTTTCCATTGAGATAACCGTTAAGATAGATGAGCATCGCCGGGTCCAGCGTGATCGCTTTTGTAAGCGCGTTAAAATTGCCCAGCGCGTGTTGACGGAGGACGGTGTTATATTTATACACATAACGGAGGTCTGTTACCGTTTGTGTTTCTGTTACGAAGTGGTTGTGCCAGAAGAGGACCATTTTTTCGTGTATGCTTCGGGTTTGGTTGAGCATTACGCCGAGCCACCATGCTTTGTAGGAGTTGCGGCGGCCGCGGTCCAGGTCATCGTTATCTGTGTAAGGAGCAGAGTTCACCCAGGTAGCGCCGGGGGCGATACCGGTGGCATCGTCGCCATAGTTATTTACCGGGGGCTGGGGGTAGTTGGCTGCTGCGAGTGGTGTAAGCAGGGCGTCTACTGCCTGATCCATGGTAAGCCCTTTGATCCAGGCCAGGTCTGCTGGGGAGGCGCCGAACAAGGCACGTTTCAGGAGGTGTACCTGTTGTGCGGTACCCCATGTTCCTGTGTATGCGTTGATACCTGACAGTGTGCGGCCATAGGGAGCTTTCACCGTTTTGCGGCGTGCAGGGGATAAGGTTAGGAATTGTCTGCGATCCATATTGTATAGGATATGGTTATAGGCGGATTGGTTAAAATCGAAAAGATAACGGAGCCAAATTAGTAAATTTTTTAATTTATAGAGGGAAAAATATTTAGCGGCTCTAAATGAAAATGAAAATTTTTTCTTAACAATGAAATGATCCTCGAATAATTATCTGACTAAAAATGAATCATAGATGATCACTAATGCACTAACAAGACCAAATCAATCTGCGAATTATCAATAATATACTATAAATCAATAAATTACAATACACACTTTTTTGGCATTACACTTACAACAACTTATCTTTATAGAGATACTTTAATTTTTTAACCCGATGCTTTAAGTGAAAAGGGACCTCCATATTTCAGCCAGGAAGGTCCCTCTCTTTAAAGTATCACAAATCTTCGATTTATGAGACGTGACACTAAGTCTTGCCGCAAAAAGCGGCCATTATTTTCTCTTGACGCCATCATTGGGCGAAATGTAAAGTTTAAGATCAGACTTTACGGTAAGTAATCTTTATTCATGTGACGTTAGAAAGTCCTGGCGGGTTTAACCGCCGGGACTTTTCTCGTTTATAGTTTTCCGATTGTCCTCATTAAAGCAGCCAAAGCATACCCTCGAATAAAAATAATCCAAACTTTCTTAGCCGCAAACTGATATTTATCTTATCATTTTGATAGCTTTGTACGGCTTAGTCTATTTGGTTCTACACAAATATAGCCTAATGGTTTGACAAATGTTACAATTGTAACATATTTTAATAACTATATCGTATCGTATTGCTTTTCAATGCCCTCAGTTAAAGACATCCTATCATTTGTTAGAGAGCAAGTGCTAAAAGACAAGGCTGTCAAGAAAAGCCGGAAGAAAAGCCAACAGGACCTCGCTGACAAATTAGGTTTTAAAAGAGTAACCTATGGAAGTTATGAATCAGAAAGAAGGCAGGGGCCAATTGAATTTTATGAAGCATGTAAAGCTGTACTAGGCATTGATTTATTCACCTCAACAAAATTAGAGCCGATTGTTATTGTCGATCCCACAAAATATTCTCCTGAGCAACTTATGCTATTTAAAGAAAGAGGCGTCTATATTTCTCATATACCAGTCTTTGACAATATAACCCTTCCTTTTCCGAGCCAGGAAACGTATCCGAAGCCAGTTCTTTTATTTCCAAAAGACATATGTCCGGCGGGAGAATTCGGGATTCAAATCGTGGATCAAAGTATGGAACCAAGCTTTATGAAGGGGGATTACCTGTTCTGTGGGGATCTACTAACTATTAGGGATATTGATCCGGGACTGCTTTACCTCTTGTCTTTGGATGATGAGACAAGACCTAAATTCCAAATCGGAAAAGCGGAAAAAGAGGAGAACGGTATTTCCTTTATTCAGGTAAACACTCCTTCAAATCCGATTACTTTCATGGATGATGCGATACAAGGGATTTATAAAGTAGTTGGCCACTATAGAGGTGAGGCCTCGATTAACCATAATGTTCCGGTGTGACCTGGTGCAATAAAAGGAGGTTAACAGGTAAAAATTGAAATGGAGCATATAAAACGTATTCTGATATAGTTTCAACCCTTTTGGCATGCAATGTGTCATATCGATATTTGCCCCTTGGATACAGAGCGATGGATGAAAAGTTATTACAAATCAATATTTTATGAAGCATAATTGCATGAATATTAAATTCATTTTCTTGCAAAATGGCACATTTTACACTATATTTGTAATAGGAGATAAGAGAAAATGAAAAAGTTACAAGAGCTTAAAAAGCATTTAAAGCAAGGTAGGGTTTATCGCCGTGCTGAACTAGCTCAATGGACCAGTGCTGTTGATCGTCATCTTGCCACACTCCTAGATGAAGGATTTCTCGAAAAGTTGGCTCCTGGTTTATATTATGTTCCAAAAAAAACCGTCTTTGGTGCCGCTCCTCCCGATGAAGAGGCGGTAGTTCGTTCTTTTCTAAAAGACGATAAATTTTTGCTTACCTCTCCCAATGCCTATAATAGTCTGGGAGTAGGAACAACTCAATTGTACAATAAGCGTATTGTGTATAATCACAAAAGGCATGGCGAATTTCAATTAGGCGGCAGAAATTATTTTTTCCATGCCAAGCATCGTTTTCCTAAAAAGCTCACTCAAGAATTTTTGCTAGTAGATTTGCTCAATAACTTGGATAGCTTAGCAGAGGATAAAGAGCAGCTTCTAAAAAATATTTTGACAAAAGTAACATCAATGGATGCCAGACATCTAAAGCAGTCTTTAAATAGTTACGGTAGTACTAAAGCTAAAGCTCTATTGGCTCCCATGTTACACTAGCAGAAAATATTGCTCATGGCCCCTAAGTTTCTTCATACACATACAAATTTTCCAGACCTCTTAAGGATATTAGAAGCAGAAACGGGAATTTATGCTGGTCTTATTGAAAAGGACTATTGGATCATGCATGTTTTGTATGGTTTGAAAAAGCAAGGCTTTTCATTTGTAATGAAGGGAGGAACTTCATTATCTAAAGGCTATGGTATCATTGACAGATTTTCAGAAGATATCGACATTCAAATATATCCACCAAATGATCTAGGAGTCACAAGTGATCCAAAGAATATCAAAAAGGATGCGGTGGAATCAAGGAAACAATACTATAACTGGCTTGCTGAGCAAATCAAAATTGAGGGAATTAGCTCGGTCGTGCGCGATACTGCCTTTGACAATGAAAAGACCTATAATAGCGGCGGGATTAGATTGTTTTATGAAAGTTTTAGCGACAAAGTAAAAGGAGCGAAAGAAGGCATTCTTCTCGAAGTCGGATTTGATACAGTAACTCCTAATACCAGTTTAACTATCAGTTCATGGGCATATGATCGTGCTGCCGGCAGCAATATCATAACTGATGATAACCGGGCTGTAGATGTAGCTTGCTATCATCCTGGATATACTTTTGTTGAAAAGCTACAGACTATCGTAACAAAATTTCGCGTTGAACAGGAAAAGGGACAAGAGAAACCTAATTTAATGCGACAATACTATGATATTTATTGTTTGCTTAACAACCCATTAGTACAGGAATTTATTGATACTGAAGAGTATATAAGACATAAACAGGCTCGTTTTATTGGCAAGGACAAAGGAGCAGTTATTGCTGAGAGTGAAGCACTTCATCTTAGCTCACCAGAGCTGCGCAAAAGGTTTAAAGAACGATACGAGGCTACTAAAAGCCTTTATTACAAAGGCCAACCACCTTTTGAGGACTTACTCCAGCGAATTCAAGAGAATATAGAGCGATTATAACGTTTATAGAAATTTTGGCTCCCAAACGCAAAGAAGCCGTCTCTTCCAAGACGGCTTCTTTACATTATTGATCATGTACCTGCTTCAGGCTCAATACCCCTCATTCTGCACAAAAATATCCGTCGCATCCATCGTAGACTGCGGGATCGGGAAAACCCTCCGCGTAGGCTGTGACACCGGCTTTGCCGTACACGCCGCCTCAAACTTACCAAAGCGTATCGCCGCCTTCCTTCTATACATTTCCCAATACATCTCAAAACCTGTCTCGTTGTACAGCATCTGTGCTGTCAGCGGGCCAGTGAGTGCCTTACCCGGAGCGTTATTATACAACGCTTCGCGGGTCCTGGTAGTACGCAGCTTGTTAATATCCGCCAGCGCCAGGTCAACCTGGCCTTTGCGGAAATAAGCCTCAGCGCGCATGCAATAAATGCCACCCAGGCGATACAGCGGGATGTCTACATTGCTGGTACCATTATCTTTCTCCGGATCAAACTCATATTTGAAAGGACGAACACCGCGGTTGATCTGCGCCTGTGTGAACACCGCCTGGCTGGGATTATCGAAATTCAGCTCAGGCGTAAAGTCCATTACCTGCGAAGTATTCTTCTCGCAATACAGCTTTACCACTTTGATACGGCCATCGGGCGTACGTTCAAAGGTGTTGGTAGATGATAACAGGTTGGGACCGTACTGCACACTGTCCTGCATGCCGCGGTTAAAGTGGAACCATACCTGGTTGGTACCGCCTACTACGAAGCTGGTAGCGGGCACGCTCACGTCTGTACCATCGTTCTTGAACCAGGTGCCATCGTCGTACTGGTAGCAACGGTGGAAGCGGGGATCATCATGATTACCATCCCAGGTGTGGTAGAACTCAGGAGTGATACAGGATGCGTTGGTACCGCGGTTCAAGGGTGAAGGCTTCTGGTTCCGCTCCATCGGCATATAGGCGAAGTCGTTATCGCTGTTACGCACGTTGTTAATGTCCTGGGAAACGACGAAGATCAGTTCGGGCCTGCCGTTATTATCGATATCGAAATTCCTGAAATAGTTTGTTTCCAGGCTGAAACGTCCGGAGTTGATGAGCTGTGTAGTGTAAGCAATCACCTTGTCCATATCAGTGCCGCTGTTGTCAACTGCTGGCTCAGAGAAGTTGAAACCAGGAAAGTAACGGGCCTTGAATACAGCACGGTTCAGGTACATATCTGCCAGGAAGGCCTGCGCAGCCTGTTTGGTGAAACGTCCGTTGTGGGTGCGGTTCTGCCCCAGGTCAGCCAGATCCGGGATCAGCGATTCTACTTCCTTGATCAGCTCATCGATGGCGGTAGCTGCTTCCCTTGGTTCCAGCGGGGCGTCGGCCTTCAGCGGGTCGCGGTAAGGCGCCTGGCCGAAAAGGTCCAGCGTGTGGTAGGTGTAGAATGCCAGCATGGCTTTGGCTTCCGCCATCAGCTGCGCTTTGTTGGCTACGTCACCGGCGTTATTAATGGTGGTGATAGCTGTCAGTGATTTGGTGATACCGGCGTTCAGCTGGTTCCAGGTGGTAGTAACCACCGCGTTGTCCGGCGCCCAGGTAAACTCGTGGATGGCGCGCCATTTACCGCCGTCGCCCCAGTCGCTGCCACGGGTAGGCAACAGGGCTTCGTCGGTGGTATATTCCTGCAGGGCGAACACGCTGCCGTGATCCACAAAAGTACCGTCGCCCATTTGTCCGTAGGCTGCGGCCAGTGCGTTTTCCGGGTTGGCATTGTTATTACCCAGCACTTCGTCGATCACGTCTTCTTTCAGGTCTGTACAGCTCACCATAGCAAGGGTGAGGAATGCACAAGTTATTTTATGTAGTTGTGTTGTCTTAATTCTCATAGCTCGATGGATTAGAATTTAATGGTTGCGCCTACCAGGAATGTTTTTGCAGCCGGATAAGTGGCGTAGTCAACACCCAGTGACTGGTTCCCTCCTACCGTCTTCGTGGTATTCACCAGCGGATCGTAACCGGAATAACCAGTGAGGGTAACGAGGTTCTGTGCACTTACATATAAATTGAAAGACTGCATCCAGGGTACCTGCTGGAAAGAGAAGGTATATCCCAGGCGAACATTGTTCAGGCGAACGAAATCAGATTTCTCCAGGTACAGTGATGACAGCTGCACAGCATTGGCAATATTTGCCTTGGCGGCGTAATACTTCCTCAGCACGTTACGGTCTGATGCAAGGCTGTTGATGTTCAGGTCCAGCGCGGTGTTGTTAACCAGGTATCCACCTGTCTGGCCGATCATCGAAACAGAAAGGTCAAACTTCCTGTAACGCAGCTGGCTGTTGAAACCGAAGTTAAATTTGGGAAGAGCGCCCTGGAAGATCTGCCTGTCGTTTGCGTTGATAAGGCCATCGCCGCTTTTATCTTCGAAGATGTCTTTACCATCTTTGTCATAACCGAGGTGTTTCAGCATGAAGAAAGAACCTGCTGCATAGCCATTCTTATAGATATTGGCATTCACATCGGAAAGACCAGGACCGGAGATGCTGCCTGAGTACAGCTCAGAAACCGGAAGATCTTTGATAACGTTAGACAGTGTAGATCCGTTCACGTCAACAGACCAGGTCAGGTCTTTGGTGTTGATCAGCCGGGATCCCAGCATGAATTCAAATCCTTTGTTGATAATACGCGCGTCAACGTTCTTCCATACAGTGGTGGTAGGACTAAGCGGTTCAGAAGGAATATTCAGAATGGGATCTTTGGTGGTTTTGTTGTAATACTCCAGTGAGCCGTAGAGCTTACTGCTCCAGAAATCGAAGTCTACACCGATGTTGTACTGCTCTACCAGTTCCCATTTCAGATCGGGGTTGGCGGTACGGTTTACAGTCACGCCGTTAATGATGGTGTGATCGTCATACATGTAATAACCTGAGCCGGTTGATAATGAATAGCTGGCTTGTGTAATCTTATTCGGCACTTCCTGGTTACCGGTTTGTCCCCAGCTGGCGCGCAGCTTCAGATCGCTGATGGCTTTGAGGTCCTTCATGAAATCTTCACGGGAGAGGGTCCAACCCAATGCAAAGGATGGGAAGTAACCGTACTTGTTGTTCTTACCGAACCGGGTAGAACCGTCTGCACGGAGAGAGGCCGTCAACAGGTATTTGTTGTCGTAGTTATAGTTTACGCGGCCGAAGTAGGATTGCAGCTCATTCTCCTGGGCATAACCGCTTGGAGCGCTGGATGTTCCGGAATAGCCGGGATTATATTCAGGCGCAACACCGGTACCCTGTGCTGCAATACCCTGTACACCGAAGGCTGTACCAGAGAAAGAGAACTTCTGGTAAGAGAAACCTCCCAGCACTTCAAACTGATGTTTGTTGATGGACTTATTGTAGGTAAGGTAATGATCCACCAATGTGGTTAATGATGACAGGTTGTTCTGTACATAAGCGCCCAGCGGCGTACGGTCTGTGATATTGGGATAAATAGTGGAATTACGCTCTGAAGTAGACTTGTCTACACCGTAGTTAAAGCGGTAGGTCAGTCCGGGTAACAGCCTCAAGGTAGCTTCGATATTACCTAATACGCGGAAGGTATTGGTCTTATCATCATAAATGCTCAGCAGGTAAGCCGGGTTATAGTGCGCATTCATGTTGAAGTTGGTATACTTACCGGTTGAGTCATACACAGACCTGGTAGGATTAGCCATCAGGGCGTGGATGATTAGCTGACCGTCTGAACCAGCGGTATTGCCGTTGGGGATGGAAGTCTCCTGGATGTCGCTGGCGGTCAGGTTCATTTTAACTACCAGGCGTTTGTTGTCGAAGAAAGATTCTTCGGCATTGAGCCTGGCGGTCGTTCTTTTGAAGCTGCTCTTTTCTACGATGCCGTCCTGGTCGAGACGGGAAAGAGAAGCCAGGTAATTACCTGTGTTGGTTGACTTGGCGAAAGACAGGTTGTGGTTCTGTACAAAGCCATTACGATAGATCACGTCCTGCCAATCGGTATTGCCACCGTGGTCATAGGCAGGGTTCTTAATTGCCTTACGGTATTCGTCTGCAGAAAGCACGTCCATCTTTTTGATAACGGAAGAAGTGCCTACGTACATATCATATGTAAGGGTAGGATCTCCTTTCTTACCGCGTTTGGTGGTGATCAATACCACGCCGTTAGAGCCACGGGCGCCGTAGATTGCTGCGGCAGAGGCATCTTTCAAGATGGTAATGGTCTCGATATCACTGGTATTGAGGAAGTTCAGCGGGTTCTTAGGCTCTGAGCTGCCGAGGCCGAAGTTAGGACCGGCAGCACTTACGTTATCGTTAGACAGGGGCACACCGTCCACTACGAAGAGCGGCGTGCTACCGCTGCGGATAGAACCTACACCGCGGATGTACACATCCACACCGGCGCCAGGCTCCCCGCTGGACTGGGCAATACGTACGCCGGATACCTTGCCTTGCAGCAGGTTATCTACGGAGATATTTACCCCCTGTTTTATGTTATCTGCTTTTAACTGGGTTAATGCGCCGGTTACGTCGGCTTTGGTCTGGCTACCGTAACCCACTACTACTACCTCACCGAGCTGGCTGCTGCTTCCTGACAGCGTGATGCGCAGGGATGAGCCGCTAACGGTTACCTGCTGCTGGTCGTAACCAATAAATGAGATAGCCAGCTTTTCGCCTTTGGCCGCTTCAATAGTGAACTCACCACGCTCGTTGGTGGTCACTACACGTTTGGAGGAAAGCGACCTGACAGTGGCACCAGGAATGGGCGTGCCGTCTGTACCGACAACAACTCCCTTGACAGGCTCCTGCTGGGCAGCCTGTTCATATGTGCTATGGTATGGCGCATTAGCCATGGAGAGGCTAACGACGGAAAGCCATACAGCTACCATAAAGAGAAAACGAACGTTCATAGGCAAATTCAATTTTTCTTAGTGTAAAAATTTTTGTGCAAATAACGATGACGCGATAAATGTAAAAGGCCCGGGACATTGCTTTTCATGACATTAATCCCCATATAGTTTTGATAGAACAGGGCAGCTTTCGCTACCAACTCTTATGAAATCGGGCGCAATGATAAGGCGTATTTTTGATTTTGGTTATTAATTTAAAGTTATGTTTGCCCTGATAAAAGCTCACGCTTCATCCAACAACCTTCTGTGATAGTTGATCTGTCCGAGATGATAAGTCAGGTGCGTGGCCAGGTGTGTCAGGAAGTACCCGGTAGAGGTTTTCTGCTCAAATACGAGTTGCGGATATTCACTTTCCATATCCTGATCTGTTAGTTTTTCAAGTGCTGTGTCTACTGTCGCTGCCGTGTCATCGATCATCTGCAGTAGTTGCCATTGTGGTACATCTTTAGCGGAGAATTCAAGGGGCCTGTCCCTCACATAGCCGGTTTTACCCAGCTCGGCCCCGATATAGGCATTCAGGTTACCAATAAGATGCAGGCAAAGGTTACCGCCGCAATTGGCGATGTTTTTTTCTATGTACCAAAGTTTTTCTTCATTCTTGTAAGCGCCAATCTCGTTTTTTAGTTTGCCAAGGTCTCTGTGGAATAGTTCTCTAAGTACTTGTTTTAGCATAAGAGGTGGATAATAAGCACCAAATATACGGTAAGTATTTATTCTTAGGAATATTCCTGGCAAGATCAGGCTTAGCCAGTTCGCTAAAGCCATTTTTTATTAATCAATATACAGATCAATTACGCGCTCATACTTTTAAAACGCTCCAGTGTGCTAACGCTGATTCCAGGATTCAGCTATCCGTTTCGCATGCATTTCCCGGCCCTCCCTATATGCTTGTGCTTATTTATTATTCTGAACGCAAACTTTTCACAGGATCCATGACCGCGGCCCGGATGGCCTGTGTACTTACAGTAGCCAGGGCAATGATAACGGCAAAGGCGCCTGCGGCAACAAAGATCCATGCGCTGATGCTTACCTGGTAAGCGAATGCGCCCAGCCAGCGGTGCATAAGATACCAGGCTAAAGGACTGGCAATAAGCATGGCGATGATCACCAGTCTTACAAAATCTTTGGACAGCAAAGCAGTGATATTCATGATAGAAGCGCCCAGTACCTTGCGGATACCGATCTCGCGGGTACGCTGCTGTGCAGCAAAGGCGGCGAGGCCAAAGAGGCCCAGACAGGAGATGAATATGGAGATACCCGTAAACCAGCTAACGATGGCAGCCGTACGGGATTCTGCGTGATAGTTGCGTTGGAAGTCCTCATCCAGGAACGTGTATTCGAACGGCTCATTGGGACAAAGTGCGTTCCACTTGCGGTTGAGGAAGCTCAGGGCCTTTTCCATATTAGCGCTGTTCACATGCACAATGAGGTAATTATAATAATCGCCGGCGCCAAGGAAAAAGGTAAAGGGTTGAATAGGATGATGCAGATCCTGGAAGTTAAAATCTTTTACAACGCCAACGATCTCAAATGTCTCCACGTGCTCATCCTGCCCGGGGCGGTTCCACATCAGCTTTTGGCCGATGGCTTTATCCAGGGGGATATCGAGCTTCTTTAGCGTAGTTTCGTTCACCACCATCCTGTTGGCGGTATCGCCCATGAACTGCCGGGAGAACAGCCGGCCGGCTTTTAACTCGAAGCCCATCATCTGCAGGTAATCGGGAGACACCCAGTTGGTTTTTACTGTTTGCCCTTCATCTACAGGTTGATCGGGCCGGTGCAGCGTAAAGTCGGAAGCGTTGAAAATACCGGGGTAATATCCTGTTCCTTCGGCGCCCTGTACCAGGTTGCTGCTTAGGATCTCCTGGCGCAACGTAGCGTAGGCATTATGTGATTCGTCTGTACGCAGGGGAATAACCACCTGCTGATCTTTATTAAATCCCAGGGGACGGTTACGGAGGTACTCCATCTGCTGCTGGATAATCAGCGTGGCGAGTACCAGTCCTATTGACACAACGAACTGGCATACTACCAATCCCTTGCGTAATGCGATCGCAGAAATGGAATTCACGAAGCGGCCTTTTAATACTTCCACCGGTTTAAAGACGGAGAGATAAAATGCGGGATAGCTGCCTGCAAGCAGGCCTGTAATTAACGCCAGGCCAATGAATGCGCTGATGATACCAGGCTCCAGCAGTGTGCCTGCGGCCAGCGTTTTACCGGTAAGCTGATTGAATAAAGGCAGGGCTACTGCCACCAGCCCCAGGGCCAGTACCAATGAGATCATAGCAAGTATAACAGATTCTCCCAGGAACTGTCTTACCAGGGCGCCTTTTTCTGCACCCATGACTTTCCTGATACCTACTTCGGCCGCACGTCTGGCGGAGCGTGCGGTGGCCAGGTTCATAAAATTAATGCAGGCAATCAGCAGGATGAATACGGCAATGCTGCCCAATATGTAGAGGTACGTTTTACTGCTGGTGGGGGTAACGATGGTATTCACTTTGTCGTACAGATGAATAGCCGTGATGGGTAACAGCGAGATGGTTTTGTTAAAGCCGGCGGTTTTCAGGTCCTTGTTGGCGTATTGCTCCATGAATGCCGGGAACTTGCGTTCCAGCTGTTTAGGATCGGTGCCGGGGCGCAGACGCAGATAGGTAACAAACATGTTGTTAAAGGAAAAATTAAGGGAGCCTTTGCGCAGGAAACCGCCTACCCAGCCAGCGGACATCGGTACAATAATACGGGCGTCTATATGCGAGCGATGGCTTTCATCCTTATATACGCCTGTTACTTTAAACACCTCACCGTTACCGGTATTACCGCTTACGGAGATGGTCTTATCCAGCGCCGGGGCATTACCAAACAGCTTACGGGCCACGGGTTCAGAGAGCACGATGGCATTAGGTTCACGCAGGGCGGTATGGGCGCTGCCTTCAATGAATCGGTAGGTAAAGACGTCGAAGAAGTTGGAGTCTGCCTGGAAAGCGCGGGTTTCATAAAAGGAACGGACAGGCTTACCCGGTTCGCGGATCTGCAGGAGGGTTTTGGAATCCACCACGTTCTCCCAGATCCTGGTGGCTTCCAACACTTCCGGGTAAGTAGCTTTCAGGGTGGGGGCATAGGGCGCCGAGATGGTAATGTAGTCGTGCTTGTCGCCCCCGGAAGCCGGGCTTGCGGTGCTTTTCAGCAAATAGAGGTCGGATGCATGCTGGTGATGTTTGTCGAACATGAGCTCACTGCGGATGTATAACAAGAGCAGCATACAGCAGGTAAGGCCAATGGCCAGTCCGAATATGTTGATGGCGGAAAAGAGCTTGTTCCTAAGCAGATTCCGCAAGGCGATCTGAAGGTAGTTCCTGAGCATAATATGATGGCTGCACTAAGGAAGTGCCAGAATTATACAGGAATGATAATCAAAATAATATACATTTCTGTTAGATGATGGATTGTCCGCTTTCGTACAAGAGTGTCCGGTTTTAGGGGTACTTCAATAATTTAACTAACTTAGTGACACATAGCGAAGCAGCACTAAAAAAAGTATAATATTTCAAAACACAAACAATGTCCCCGTCACGCCGTGTTTTTGTCAAGCAAACAATGTTGTTGGGTGGTATGATCCTGCTTGGATGTTCGAAAAGAAAGACAGCTGTCAAGCCAGTATATGACGGCTCCGAAACTATATTCACAGAAAGCTTTAATACAAATCTCACGCTCCTTCCCGGTGATACTGTTTTATTCATAGGTGATTCGATCACGGATTCGGGCCGGGACAGGAATACGCCTTTGCCTAATACAGGGCTGGGCTCGGGGTTTGTTCGAAAAACGGCGGATTATTTCTTCTCTAAGGATGAGTATAAAAACCTGTCAATATACAACCGCGGCATTGGCGGTAATAAAACATTTAATCTTGTAGACAGGTGGCATGAAGACTGCCTGGCCTTAAAGCCTGATGTGATCAATATCCTGATCGGCATTAATGATCTCCAGGTTGGGCTCACCCCTGCCGATTATTATAAAAATTACCGCAAGATCCTTACCAGTACCAGGAGCGGTCTTCCTAAAGCAAAGCTGGTGATCTGCGAACCATTCCTTTTATCCAATATTGCTAATTATTCCAGCCTGCAGACGAGGTTTCACGAATACAGGAAAATTGTAAGGCTGCTGGCCAAAGAGTTCAACGCCACTTTTATTCCCTATTACCAGCTTTTCCTGGATGCGAGTAAAGATGATGCGCTGGCGAACTGGATGCCGGATGGCATTCACCCGGATACCCCAAAGGGATTAACCTTACTCTCTTCTGCGTGGATAGATTGTCTGCAGTGATAGTGCTTATTTTCACTGTGCCGTTTTCATTGCCGCTTTTTTCCTGTTCTCCATGATGGCAGGCATATGCTGCAGGGCCCATTGCTGCAGCGACCCAATGAGGGGCAGCAGGCTCCTCCCCAGGTCTGTCAGCTCGTATTCCACCCGTGGCGGGATCTCGGGATAGAGCGTACGAAGTACCAGCCCGTCCGCTTCCAGGGTACGGAGGGTAACAGTGAGCATTTTCTGGGAGATATCGCCGATGGTGTTATTGAGGGCGTTGAAGCGCATGGGACCATAGTCTCCAAGGATGATGATCACGAGGATGGACCATTTATCGCCGAAGCGGTCCAGTACATTACGAACGGGGCAATTCTCTGCCTGTGCAAATATTTCTAAACTTTTTATCATGTCATCATGTTGATAATCAACAATAGTCACTTGCAGGTAAGTGACTGATCTTCAAGTGCCTTCTTGTCAGCAATCCAGTAGCCTTTTACCTTTGACTCTCCAAAAGTAACTAACTACAAAACAGTAACAAACAATGAAGACAAAATTATTACTGACGGGATTGATCGCATTTTCTGGCGTTACAGCCAGGGCACAGTTGCAGGTACAACCTATTGTAGGGTCTGGAGCCGGTTTCCGGGTAACTTCTACCCTGGTAAGCGGCGAAAAGGATGCGGTATTGATAGATGCACAGTTCCTGGTCTCTGAAGCACAAAAGGTGGTTGAGGAAATCAGGAAAAGCGGCAAGCATCTTACCACCGTATATATTACGCACTGGCACCCGGATCATATCTTTGGATCTACGATCATCCAGCAGGCTTTCCCGGACGCAAAATTTGTAGCGCTACCCGCTACGGTTAAAGAGATCAGGGAGTCATGGCAGGAAAAGGTGAAGGAATGGAAAGGTATGTATAAGGATAATTTAGCGGATGCCGTGGTGATACCGGAGGCTTTAAAAGGGAATACCATTCTGCTGGAAGGAAAGAAGCTGGAAATTTATGGCCCGGTGCAGGGGGATGATACGCATAACTCTTACGTATATATCCCTGCTATTCGAACAGTGGTGGCAGGTGACGTTGTTTACAACGGCATCTATCCGTGGACGAGGGAGACGAATAAAGCACAGCGCCAGGAATGGGTAAAAGTGCTGGACAAGATTGCGGCGCTGCATCCTGCGAAGGTAGTGGCGGGGCATAAAGATCCGTCAAAAGAGGATGATGCAGCTGCGTTGGCGTTTATGAAGGATTACCTGCATTTTTATGATGAAGCCAGGGCTACATCGGCTGATAAGGAGGCGTTTGTGGCGAAGATTAAGGAAAAGTATCCGGCACTGGGCCTGGAGGTGATCTTGCAGTTAGGGGCGGGTGCGGAATACACGCAGAAATAGCTGGTTCAGGACCGGACAATTGCACTTACATTCCCGGATAAAGTAACGATATAGTAACGATATAGTATCGATATAGTAACTCTTTATAGAGATACTATATCGATACGTTATTTACACGTTATTTAGACGATATCCGGGGGGATAATGTAGGTGTGTGAGTAAAATTTACCGCAGTTGCTGAAGGGAAGGTATGGAAGATATTCAAATAAAAGAGGGTGTGTCAATACACACCCTCTTGATTTTATTCACTAGTATTAATCAATGCGTTCTATCAATCCGGCGATGCCTTGTCCGCCGCCTACACAAGCCGTTACCAGGCCGTACTTTTTGTTCAGACGTTTGAGATCGCTCAGGATCTGAACAGTGAGTTTGGCGCCGGTACAACCGAGGGGATGCCCCAGGGCGATGGCGCCGCCATTGATATTTACGATCTCGGGATCGATGCCCAGTTCGCGGATCACGGCAAGGGACTGGGAAGCGAAAGCTTCGTTCAGCTCTACCAGGCCCACATCCTGGAGGGATTTGCCCGCGATCTTCAGGGCTTTAGGCACAGCGGCCACAGGGCCGATCCCCATGATGCGGGGATGTACGCCTGCGGATGCGCAAGCTACGAGGCGGCCGATAGGTTTAAGGCCCAGCTCTTTCACCATGGTTTCGCTCATGACGATCACAAAGGCGGCGCCGTCGGATGTCTGGGAAGAGTTACCTGCTGTTACCGATCCACCGGCAGCGAATACCGGTTTCAGTTTGGCGAGGGCTTCGGGCGATGTATCTGCACGGGGGCCTTCGTCGGTATCTACGGTGTAGGTACGTTTTTGTTTTTTGCCTTTCTCATCTACGTATACTTCTTCTACGTTGATGGGGAGTATACCTTCTTTAAAGTAGCCGTTCCGGATGGCTTCGATGGCCCGGTGGTGAGACCTGAGGGCGAATGCATCCTGATCTTCACGGGATACATTGAATTCCTTGGCTACGGCTTCAGCGGTGAGGCCCATTCCCAGGTAGTAGTCGGGCGTGGTGCTGGCTACCGTGTAGTTGGGAACGGTTTTCCAGCCAACCGTGGGCACCAGGCTCATGCTCTCTGTACCGCCGGCGATGATGCAATGGGCCATGCCTGACTGGATTTTGGCCGTAGCGATAGCGATGGTTTCGAGGCCGGAAGCGCAATAACGGTTAACGGTCATACCCGGAACACCTTCGCCGAGGGCCCTTACCGATATCATGCGGCCGATTTGCAGGCCTTGTTCGGCTTCGGGAACGGCGTTACCTACAATGAGATCGTCTACACGATGAGGTTCCAGCTGGGGAACGCTTTTCAGGAGACCGGTGATGACGTCTACGGCCAGGTCGTCCGGCCGGTAAAAACGGAATCCGCCGCGTTTGGCTTTGCCGACAGCGGTGCGGTATCCTGCGACTATATATGCTGTTTCCATGCTTTATGCTCCTTTTTCCAGAAAAAAAGTCCGGTTTTTTTATTTAAGTTAAATAACTTTTGTGAATTTTAGATCAACGCATTAAATTTGCAACCCTGTTTGAATGTAAACGGGAAGTTAAGACTCTGTAGCTCAGTTGGTAGAGCAGCTGACTCTTAATCAGCGGGTCTAGGGTTCGAGTCCCTACAGGGTCACTAGTGGGACAAGTCTTCGACAGAAGCTTGTCCCATTTTTTCCAGCGATACGTCCACTATCCCCTATTTTCTGCGACGGAATCTTCAACACTGAACGAATTTTTATTAGTAAGCATAATTAATTCCTTACCCCCCAACTTAACCGTTTAACAAGCATGTTCCCAACTTCTGGCTTTCAATAGCGTTACGCTTCGCGCTTCAGTTCTTCAATTTCGTTTACAAACTCTATTGCCTTTCGCACGCGTGTACCCGATGTTTTTTGAATGAACAGCTTTACCCAATGCTTATTAATATTTTTGTATGATGTTTCGCGATAGAACCAGATACAAAGCGGAATGAGCACAATAGTGATCTTAAACTGAACCGACCACCAGTCGCCCGTATAGCCGTTTTGAATGTCCATAAATTGCAGCCCGGTAAGATGAAAGTCCCTGATCGCTTTGGACACTACCATTGGATATGCAAGAAAAGCAGGAATACATAGTGCTGCCACGCGTGCATGATTAAGCAAATGAGTCTGCAGCATCGCCAGCAAACTTTGAATGGTCACGATATCTTTACTGTAGTCGATCCTTCTTATCGCCTTAATTTGTTTGAAGCACATAACTATTGCTACTGTATAAAATACCAGCAACATGCCTGCCGACATAACATAAAGAGGACCGGATAAATTTTTGATGATAAATATGAGTAGCAGCGCCGCTGCGGATATGTGTAATGCAACTTCTATGATCCGATGCCAAAGCAAAGGGATAAGTTGTGAACGCAGTCTTTGGGTCAGAATGAATTCAAGGCAATGCCGGTTAAGCTTCAGCGCGCTTTGGAGTTTATTTTCATAAGACAGCCACATAGATTTGATTTCATTTAGTTCCATAATCTTTGTTTTGAGCAGTTTGAAAATCAGATTTTAGTCGCTCTTTGATACGGCCTATCCTGGTGGCGACATTTGTTTCCGAGATACCGACAATAGAAGCTATTTCTTTATAAGTTTTGTTTTCGAGGTACAGTAAAATGATCGATTTGTCCGTGTCTTTAAACGTGCTAATGAAATTGAACAACAGCGTTAGATCCTCCGCTTCTTCGTAACCATTATCTGTCTCAAACTGGATGAGCTGTTCATTGTAAACAACTTTACTTCCCAGCCTTTTTCCTTTCCGGTAAAATGAAATAGCCACATTTAACGCAACCCTGTACATCCATGTGCTGAACTTTAAATCAGTGTTATAGCTGTTAAACGACTTCCATAAGTTGTAAACGATGTCCTGCGAGAGATCATCGATATCATTCCTGTTCTTGCAATAGGAGTTACAGATCGTGAAAATGATCCCTTTATTTTGCTCCATGAGCTCCATGAACTTCTCCTTATCGGGCTTTGTGTCCATTTATTGCTGGTTGACGTGCTTTACTCATGATTCGTCGTGAGATCCAAAAAATCACAGTTTTAACTGTTTTTTCTGAAAAAAGAGGGCAGATAAACCGGAGCGCCAGACAAAAACACAAAACCGGCAATGCAAATCTGTGTGATCCACCGTCGCGGGAATGTTGAGCTTCGGTTATTCAATATAATTATACAGGGGCGTTCATGCACAAAAAGGCTCGTAAATAACTAGCTATCAAACAGCTATACTTGCAAGCCCCTTTAAATATTCCATAAAAAGTTCGAAAAACGTACCTGTGGGGTCACAGGAAAGATATCGGCATAAAAAAGCCGGGCACAATGTGCCCGGCTTTCTAATGTCATACGCTACATACAGGCGTCCGTATCGCAAGCCGGCGCTCCTGAACACTTATAGAAGGTACAGGTACAAACACTGACACCGTTGGTAGGGGCTTTATTACCGTCTACCGGTACAGCTTGAGCAGAAGCGCTCAGGTGAGCAATCTTGATCTTGCCTAAGGTCAGTTTCTTTTCCGTTCTTTTTTTCATGATGCGAATTTTAAGTTAGAAAATAAAACATATCTGGCTGTTATCTTTAAAGGTAATCAGAAATCCGGCAGCCCTTTTCATGGCAAAAGGGGATTTTTGAGCGTTTAATGATCCTGGTTATTCATTTTCCTGGATTCATCTATGACCGCCTGGTTAATCTCCTTTATCCTATCCAGCTGCATCTTTTCCACCTTTCTATCATAGGTCAGCAAGCCATTCACTTCATGCTCCACGTCTGTTGTCTGGGTATAAATGGCAACGCTGAGCCCTTTGTATTTCATCAGCTGCTCCACCTGCTCCAGTAAAAGAACGTAGCGGTCTGTCAGCGCAGCCTGGGTGGGTTCATAAGCATAGGCATTATTCTCAACAGGCCACATATGTCCGCGGGTAAACAATCCAACGCCGCCAAATTCACCTAGTGAGGCTGCCCGCTTATCGTCTGGTACGGATGCTTTGTAGGGGCCTACATAAATATGGGTATCTACATAATCGCCGTTACCCGGATCACCATAAGGCTTTTGATAGTCTGGATTATTATTAAATCCTGAATTGCCGTTCACCAGCCGGGAGGGGTCATAGGCTTTCACCCAATCGGTGATTTCTTTCACATCGAATGCGCCCCAGTTCTCGTTGAAAGGTACCCAGGTGATAATGGAGGGAGAATTGTAATGTTCATCGATCATTGCTTTTAGCTCCTGGCGGAAGGCTTTCCGGGCAACCGCTGTGTCTTCATGCTGATACCAGATAGCGGGCATATCCTGCCAAACCAATAACCCGAGCTTGTCGGCCCAGTAATAAAAACGTTGCGGTTCGGTTTTCATATGTTTCCTGATAAGGTTGTAGCCTGCTTTCTTTGTGAATGAAATATCAGACTTCAGTGCGTCTTCGGTTGGCGCCGTCAGTACCCCATCCGGCCAGTAGCCCTGGTCTAACAGCCCCAACTGCATAAGAAATCTGCCGTTTAAAAGCGGCCTGATAACACCGTTTAGCTTACCAAGTTTTATATCACGCATTCCGAAATAGCTTTTTACTTCGTCTGCGATGCTACCATCGGAATTGTACAATGTTAACTTAAGATCGTACAAAAAAGGTGTATCAGGCGACCATAATAAGGGTTTTTCGATGGGCAGATAAAAATAAGTGCCTGCCACAGCGTCTGCCTGGGAAACCGTTTTATGGCCGTCGGAAGCCGTTGCTACTATTTTGGTGGCTTTATCACTGTTAACGAGTACTTTTAAACGCTTGCCATCCACATCAGGAAGTAGGCGGATGTTCTTTATATAGTTGTTGCTTACAGGCTCCAGCCATACTGTTTGCCAAATGCCGGAAGTAAAGGTATAGTCGCCACGGGGGCCATTTTTTCCCGAAGGAGTTCTGCCATCATTCAGGTCCTGTGCTGCAACAATCAGCGTATTGGATCCGCTTTTTAAAAACGGCGTGATGTTGAAATTAAATGCATCGTAGCCTCCCTCGTGCGTTCCGGCTCTTTTCCCATTTATAAACACCGTAGCGCTATAATCAACGGCACCGAAGTGCAGAATGATCTGTTTGCCTTTCCAGGCTGCGGGGATCTCAAATGTTCTCCGGTACCACATATTTATCTCCTGCTTCCGCTGGATACCGGATAAAAAAGACTCAGGGCAATATGGCACCAGGATCTTTTCATGAACATTCTCAAATGACGCAGGCGCCTGTGGATGAAGCCCGGCAGCCGTTCCTTTACCGCCCTGGTAATCCCATTTGCCGTTCAGGCACATCCATTCGTCCCTTTGTAACTGGGGCCTGGGATATTCGGACAGCGGAACAGCTGCCTGCGTTGCTTCGTTTGTCCATGGCGTAGGCAATTGTGCAACCTGCGCTGAGACATTAAAATACCGGGCTGTGCAAAGTAAGACGATCAATAAAGTGCTACAATAATTCATATTAAATCTATTCCGTTATAATACGAATATTTTCACTCTTTTTACGCCTCTATCAGGCCTGCTCTTCTGAACCCTATGATTTCTTTTGGCTGTTGACTCATCGTTCTTTCTTTCTGGTTGCTGATCTCTGCAAGCGTCATAGGCTGGTCTATGATGGTGTTATGGCCCAGGTGATCGCTGAGGCGCTGCGCCTTATCAACCGGGAGCTTGCCGAATTCATGCCTGGCAATGAGGCGGCCTTTCCGCAGCAGTGCGCTATCTATCATGGTGAGCGAACTGTTGAAGGTACAGATCAGCTGTATGTTCAGGAAGTCTGCCAGCAAGCCATCAGATATGTTCAGCAGGTTAGATACTGCGGAACTGCTATTCAGCTTGCGGTCCATGATAATATTCTCCGCATCTTCCACGATCACCACCGTGTTGGGGTTGGCGATCATCAGCTCTATGAAGCCGGGATCCATCAGGTCGCCAGCTGTATTAGGCGATAAGAATAATACCCTCTTCTTAATTTTCCCGATGAGGTAGCGCAAATAGGTTGTTTTCCCTGTTCCGGGTAAACCGTGTAAGAGTACAATGCCCTTATCATTTTTCTGGCTCAGCCTTTTGCGGATGATCTCATCGGTAGCTATAAAGTCGTCCGGGTAGAACAACGAAAGATCCAGCCGGGTGCGTTTGATCTCCATGGGTTTCAAAACGAGGCCCTCCTGTTTTTTTACGATCAGGCTGATCTCAAAAGGCTGTTTGCGTTGTTTCTCTTTATACTGGTTGACCAGCTCCGTTACTTCCTGTACAAAATCTGGCTGACGGCCATTGTGCAGTATCTCGCAGTAGTTGTCATCAAATTCTACAATGCTGTTATTTTTCAGTATCAGGATGGTCCTGTCGAACAGGTACTTCTTCTTTGTTCGTTTATACCAGCGATAAGTATGAATGCTTTCGATCATGCTTTGATACTTTTCACAGAAAGCAGCAAAAGCCTTTTCTCCATCTACGGAATTCATAAAATGCAAGTCCGGTAGCTGCTGGAACATTTGCAGGTACAGGTTACGTATATCGATGTAGTGAGTGTCGAATAGTTTATCGGCAGCCATTATGGGCCGTGTAAATAAATTGTCCATTGTTGTTTAGGTATTAATTGTAGGGTATAAATTCCCTGCAGGCGGGGATCTGTTTCAACAAAAAACCCCGCTGGAGCGGGGTTCGAGCTAATATTGTTGATAGGAATTTTATCAGGAAAATAGCCAGGAAGCCCCGCAATTGACATAGCGACTACGCGCCATGCAAGCTGTTGATCCGTTGTATTTTTTAAAGCGAGGCATTTTTATTGTTATGAGAATATTAGAATTACTTTTTGCGCTGCAAACCTATAAAGATGTTTTTTAATGGCCAAATATTTTTTCTAATATTGAAGAAAATTCGATAAATTAGTAGATACCAGTTAATTCCTTAACCCACAAACACCTTGCTGAAGGAAAATATACGTTAAACCCTTTGTTATATGCTGAACAACCACTCCACGGCATAGCTTCCCAGGCTGAAGACAGGAGAGGACTATTTAAATACTATCCATTATGAAAAAGGTTCAAAAACAGAAAAAACTCCAACTGACAAAAATCAAAGTTGCAAGCTTAACCAAGACAAGAGAAGAAAAAGGGCTCCGCATTTGTGTAACATCCCTCGCTGAGACCAGCTGCTCTACCTGCTCCCGTGCAGAAACGCTTTGTGATTGCATTTAACAAATGAAGATAAACAGTCTCAGAGGTTATCTCCATGGGCCTTTGAGACTGCTTACCTATTTTTCTTTTCCCTCCACTAAAAACTGCCTGATCGCATTCAATAACACATCTGAAGTATTAGAATTGGTAAAGATCACATACCCCATCTTCAGATCCTTATAAACCTCAAACTTGCATTTAAAATCACCGTTATTTCCTCCGTGGCCAAAAGATTTGCCATAGGGCGTTTCCCGTATTTCCAGGCTGATGCCCATGTAGGTGGGTACTTTAGGCTTTTCTTCTCCCGGATCAAAATGGAAGTCGGAATGTTTGGTGAACATGCTGTCATAGGTTGCAGGCTTCAGACCTTTCTGTTCGAGCATGTAAAGCATAAAGCGGGTAAAGATCTTTGCCTCTGTATGCATGGAATAAGCCATGCCCGGTGATTCGGGAAGCTCATCGTAATTGGGCAGACCGTTGAAGTGGCCGTTGGCTACCATGCGGCGGAGTGAATCGTTGCGGGAAAAGAAGGTGTGGTAAAGCCCTATGGGCTGGATCACTTCTTCCTGTAAGACCTGCTCCACTTTCTTGCCGGTGATCTTTTCGATCACCATTTTAAGGTATTCGAAACCTTCACCGGAATAGTTGTAATCTGTACCTGGTGTAAATTTCAGGTCCAGCTTACCATTGGGGTTCATAGACCGCCAGTTTGGGAAGCCGGTGCGATGGGTCAGCACATGTTTGGCTGTCATCAGCTTATAACGCTCGTCGTATGCGATATCCGGGTAAGGGAGGTAAAGGTATAGCGGCTTGTCAAGATCGATCACACCGCGCTCCGCCAGGCGTTGCACCGCAAAAGAGAACACGGGTTTGGTAACGGATGCGGCTTCAAAGAGGGTATTGCTGTCTACCGGTTCTTTGGTAAACGTATTGCGAACACCGTAGGTTTGGTGATACACCAGCTTTCCATCCCTTATCAAAGCAAAGGAAACACCGGGGATCTCATAATATTGCTGATAGGTTTCGATAAAATGATCGATCTGTTTGGCAACCCCTTCATTAAAACCATCCAGCGCCACCCCTTTCCCGGGGATCAGATCTGGCGCAGGCGCAGCAGGAAGAATGATCGCTGATGCCGTTGCCTTTCCTCCGGCAGGGACAGTAACAAGGACCTGCTTGTCCTGTTTTGTGGCATATACGGTATCATGTCGTTGGAAATAAGGTTCGGGAAAGTCAATGGCATATTTTCCTGCGGGCACTTGTACGGCGTAATTGCCAGGGCTGTCCACAGCGGCGGTCACCCAGCATTGCGGATCTTCTGTATCAACCAGGCGGATCCTCCCCGGAAGCGGTACATTCATTTTATGATCCCATGCGATGTTGCCGGATAGCGTGGCGAGCCGGCCTTTGGCAGGCATCAATATCACATCTGAAAGGCTGCGCGGGTTTACATATTTCATGTCGCCGGCGCCCCAGGAATTGAAAGAAAAGCTCTTGTCTGCATCCAGGTCAAAGGCCTGGAAGTCGATACCGATGGATTTACCCACCTTGAACTGGTCTCCCAGGTTGATGCGCCACTCGTAATAGCGGGTAGTTCCCTTCTTCACGTAGGCCACTTCTATGATATTCCACTTCGCATCTTTTGCAAAGGGATCGTAATAAGCGTTGTTTGTATTCCGCAGCTTCTTGCTGTACATAAAGGAAGCAACGCCTGACCCAAAGGGCAGGTGGCGGGCATCCAGGTAAATTTCAAGGCCGTCCTGTGAGTTCCAGCGCACATTGGCGGAGGTATCTTCTATAAAATCATCATCGGTTACCTGCAGGGCTACGTATAGGGAACGGTCCTCTGCACGATAACCTATCCGGAAGGAGCCACTGAAATCAGCGTCGCTGACAGGTTTAGTGTCTGAAGCGGTCACCCCAAGCTTGTACTGCATGATATCTTTGGGCCAGTCGGAGAAGTTGCCGTCCACCGTTATCTTTCCGAGTGGGTAGGCATAACCTACCGTGCCATTATGGGCCAGGAGCTGTTGGCTCAATAGAACATAGCAGGAAAAAAGGATGACAAGTTTGGTGGTTAAACTGGATGTATGCATAGTTTTAGGATTAATCAAAGCGGATCACTTTACCAAAACTACAAAAACTGTCCAGTAAAACGTACAAAAGGCCCGGTATTGTGCCAGGCCTCCTGATAACTTCTTTTACATCATTATTTCACTACGGTAGCTTCCAGTTCCACTTTTAATGTTTCAAAAAGGGTCTTTACTTCATAGAAAGTACTTGCCTGCTTAATGCCATGTTGAGCTATCCAATCCTGGAGAGCATCAAAGCAGGTAAAAAACTCTTCTGAAGAAGTGGTGAGGATATTTAACCGTACGATATTCCGGCATTCGTAACCCGCCTGGGTGATCACCTGCTCCAGGTTTTGGATGGCCAGTAATAATTGCGTTCTCATGTCGCCGGTACTTGAACGTCCATCGGCGTGCACGGCGGCCTGTCCGGCACAATAGAGCGTGCTCGTTACTTCTTTCACTTCGACGGCTTGTACATAACTGCGTTCATCCTGCCATTGCCAGGGATTAATGATTCGCTTTTCCATACTGCTTTGTGTTTTTAAGCTGTTTAAAATCTTCACCGCAAAGTTGGGAAGCGCGCCATCATCCGGACAGGACCTGGCTCACAAATTTGGCGTGATATATATCACACCGATAAGCGGCTTAACGTTTCGCGGGAAATGCCCAGGTAGGAAGCGAGGAGGGTTTTGTTCACGCGCTGCACCAGTGAAGGATACTGCTGCAGGAACTGCTCGTATCGTTCTTTGGCGCTGGTGCTGAGCAGAGACAATATGCGTTGCTGCGATGCTATATAACTAAGATGCGATTTCTCCAGGAAGAAATGTTCCAGCTTGGGGAGGGCGGCCATCAGCTGCTTATGCCCTTCCAGTGAAATACAAAGCACTTCGGCATCTTCCAGGCAGTCTAATGACATGGTAGCGTTCGTTTTCCTGAACCAGGCCTGGTAATCGCTCACCCACCAATCTTCCGTGGCAAAATGCAATATGTGCTCTTTACCGTTGGCATCAATATGCGCCAGCTTTAATAAGCCGGACACTACAAAATAAGCGTAGTGCACCCCATCGCCTTCCTGGATCAGGAACTGGTGCTTCCTTACCTTCCTCGGTGTAAAGTGAGGGCTTATAAGCGCAAACTCATCATCCGTCAGGGGCACTATTTCTTCTATATGCGCTCTTAGTTTTTCCAGCATTGATATTCTTGTTTATAATTCCATCATTATGCCCGCTAAGGGGATTTATGGAAGTTAAGTAAAATCAGGAATTGCCCGTTCCAGGTTCCAAATTGTCTATTTCACCCTTTACCGCTGGACCACCGGAAGGGTTTAGAATAGCTTTGTTCTATCAAATCACTTAAAACCCTACGAGATATGAACTTAAGAACAACAAAAGCAATTTACTGGACAGGCGCTGTATTAACATCATTATGGTTTGGCGCAAGCGGCTTTTTCGAGCTTACAACCAATCCTGTTGTATGGGATATCACTGTAAAGCTGGGTTACCCCGCACACTTTATCTATATTCTTGGTGTTGCCAAGCTTTCCGGTATCATCGTGCTTTTAACGCCTAACCGGCTGCTCAGATTAAAGGAATGGGTATTTGCAGGGATCTTCTTCGACATCATCTTTGCATTCTTCTCCAAACTGGCTGTACTGAATTTCCTGTCAACCATTGATGCAATTATTGCGTTTACTATGGTAACAGTTACTTACACCATGTTCAGGAAATTGTATCCTGCCACCTACACCCATCCCGCTACTGAATTTAACCCGGCTAATGTTTAAAAAAAGTTAAAACGTATATGATCATGGAAAATAATAAAACTACCGGCCGCCGTCGCTTTCTGAGCGTAGCCGCCCTCACAATAGCAGCAAGCTTCTTTAGTATATCAAATCCATTAAAAGCTGAAGGTATGACAGCTACCGACACTGTAAATCAAAGCGCTCCTGTGAGCCCTGCTCCATTAGGACCGATCAAACAGATCAAAGCGGGTGTACTGGATGTGGGTTACGCCGAGGCGGGTCCGGCAAACGGAACGCCTGTAATTCTCCTGCATGGCTGGCCCTATGATATTTATAGTTATACTGAAGTATCAGCCTTGCTGGCCGCCAAGGGTTACCATGTATTCGTGCCTTACCTGCGCGGTTATGGCACTACCCGTTTCCTTTCTGCCGAGACGCCAAGAAACGGACAGCAATCCGCACTGGCAGCAGATATTATTGCTTTCATGGATGCCCTGAAAATTGACAAGGCGGTGCTCGGTGGGTTTGACTGGGGTGCACGCAATGCAGACATCGTAGCTGCATTATGGCCGGAGCGTGTGAAGGCCCTGGTATCTGTCAGCGGTTACCTGATCGGCAGCCAGCAGGCTAATAAAGCGCCGCTGCCACCTAAAGCGGAGCTGTCATGGTGGTACCAGTTTTACTTTGCCACTGAACGTGGCCGTGAGGGGTATGACGCCAACAGGAAGGAGTTCAGCAGGCTTATCTGGCAGACGGCTTCACCACAGTGGCATTTTGACGACGCTACCTTTGACCGTTCAGCTGCTGCATTTGACAATCCTGATCATGTGGCTATCGTGATCGATAATTACCGCTGGCGCCTGGGCCTCACTCACGGAGAGGCAAAGTATGATGCGCTGGAAAAGAAACTGGCAACAGCGCCCGCTATCACGGTGCCTACTGTGACCCTTGAAGGCGACGCCAATGGCGCCCCTCACCCGGACCCTTCCAAATACGCGGCTAAATTTACCGGTAAGTATGCGCATCACACGATCACAGGCGGCATCGGGCATAATCTTCCGCAGGAAGCGCCCAAAGCTTTTGCAGATGCTATCATTGAGGCAGACGGTTTTGCCAAATAAGCGATGTTATTGCAGCCCGGTTGGCGAATATCCAAAATGCTTTTTGAAAGCATAGGAAAAATGAGAGAGGTCTTCAAATCCGACTTCGAGGTATACGTCAACCGGCTTCCTTTTCTTCTCCCCTATTTCGTAATGTGCCAGTTCCAGCCTTTTCTGTGTAAGCCATTTTTGGGGTGAGACATTAAAGTGCTTCTTAAAGTCCCTGTTGAAAGTAGAGAGGCTACGGCCGGTGAGATAACCAAACTTTGCAAGGGGCATGTTAAACATAAAGTTCTTTTCCATAAAAGTGACCAGGTCTATTTTGCCTGGCTCTTCGAAGTTCGCCAGCAGCTGGTCAATATCAGGATCTATCGCCCGCAATATGCTGATGGCTTCGTTGATCTTTATGGCCGCGATGTTCTCCGGGAATGGTTCCTGCATGTCGAAGTAAGGGATCACCGAAGCCAGGCAGCTTTTAAGCAGCGGATGATTGTTAAAGCAGCGGATCTTAGCGCATACCGCTGCCTTAGGTTGTATATCAAGGTTGGCATAGAATTCCCTGAGGCGATCGGCGGAGAGGTGCATGACCACCGTTTTGTGCGGAAGGCCGTCTTTAGGGTAGTTAATAACCGTAGCTAACTGGTTTCTCGGGATTAAAAAGATATCCCCTGGTCCGAACAGGTAGCTGGCTTCTCCCTGGATGATCTTTGTTTCGCCGGATATAAACCACACCAGCATGTGTTGATCAAATAGCACTTCTGTTTTAAACGGCTTATCGTCGTAGCAGGAGAGTTTGATATCCGGCGTGATATACTGTATTTTGAAGTCCATATTACTGCAGCATACTACAAAGATAAATCATTCATTAATCAGCGTTGAATTCGATGCCGGTCATTTGCTCGCTTAAGCGCCAGAGGCGTTTTGCACTGGTCTCGTCTAATGAATAGGGCAGCACGCCGCGCAAGGTGGAAGGGTCTTCATACCTGTGCTCAATGTTTCCCTGGTCCAGTTCTGCAATGTCGGCATCTTCGCAATATACGCCGCCTATGTCATTCAGCTGAGGACTGGTGGCGCACCAAACGGTGGTAGCGGCGCCCTGGGGTATGGTTTTCAGTTTCTCCGCTACTTCCGGGCGAAGCTTACCATCAGCATCAAATGTGCCCATCTGTTTAAAAAGTGCTATTGGAGCTTCTCTTCCAAGATCGGTACCGTTAACAGCGCCGGGATGCACCGCGTAAGCGCGGATATTGGAAGCCCTGCCACGGCTGTCCAGCTCAAGGGCAAATAAATTATTCGCTGTTTTGGACTGGCCATAACCCTGCAGTGTTTCATAGTCGCGGTGCTCAAAATTGGGATCATCGAAATTGAAGGGCGCCATTTGATGGCCAAAGGAAGACACATTTACTACTCTTGCGCCGTTTACTTTTTTAAGGGCAGGCCATAACCTGGCGGTGAGCTGGAAATGTCCGAGGTGGTTAGTGGCCAGTTGTGATTCATAACCGCGCTGGTCGCGGCGTAAGGGTACCCACATGATACCGGCGTTGTTGATCAGTAAATGAAGCGGTCTGTTGGAAGCCAGGAATTTTTCTGCGAAGGCATCGATGGAGGCAGGGTCCATCAGGTCCATCGTATATAGCGCTACGTTAGCGAGCCCTGTTAGATTCTTCTTTGCCTTTTCCGGATCCCGGGCAGGAATGATCACCGTAGCACCGGCGGCGGTGAAGGCTTTGGTGGTTTCCAGTCCGATGCCCGCATAACCGCCTGTAATAATGGCTGTTTTACCGGAGAGATCGATTCCTTTTATAACATCACTGGCGGATGACCTTGCATTGAATCCTGAAGGTATTGGTTTTTGCAGTGCACCCTGGTAGTTGTTCTGTTTCATTTTTACAATCGTTTTGATGGAACAAAATTAGGAAGTGGGTGGATGGGCGGCTTTGTTTAGCGTGTCATTGTTACTTTGTTTAAAATGTCATCCGCAGGATGTATTTTTATAGCTGTAATACAGTTTCCATTCAAAAAGCATAATGTATGAAAGCATTCCTGGGTATGGGGCTCTTGGGCTCGAACTTTGTAAAAGCAATGATCCAAAAAGGTAATCAGGTACAGGTATGGAACCGGACCGCTGCAAAGGCCAGTGCCCTGGAAGCGGTGGGGGCAAAAGCTTTTTCCAGCCCTGCGGAGGCTGTACGAAATGCGGATACCATCCATCTTACATTAAAAGACGATCATACCGTAGATGAAGTGCTGGCGATGGCGGCGGATGGTTTTAAACCCGGTGCTATTATTATTGATCATACTACTACTTCTGCGGCAGGGGCTGTAAAAAGAACGCAGGAATGGAAGGAACGCGGGTTCACTTATCAGCATGCGCCTGTTTTTATGGGACCGCAGAATGCATTGGAAAGCACCGGCTTTATGCTGGTATCCGGAGATCAGGCTGTTATCAGCCAACTGGAACCTGAACTGGCGGCGATGACGGGGAAGGTGATCAACTTCGGCGATGAAACGGGAAAGGCTGCAGGAATGAAGCTGATCGGGAATCTCTTCCTCGTGGGCATGACGGCAGGCCTTGCAGATGCGCTTTCTTTAGCGAAGGCGTTGAATATCCCGGCCGATGATCTGGCGACGCTTTTTGGTTCCTGGAACCCCGGCGCAGCGATACAAGCCAGGTTACAGCGGATGACCAGCGGGAATTATGATCAGCCGTCCTGGGAGTTGGCGATGGCCAGGAAGGATACACAGCTGTTTATGGATGCTGCGGCAGCAGGAGGTAGTACGTTAGCGGTGGTCCCGGCTATTGCTGCGGAGATGGATAAGTGGATTGCACGTGGACACGGGAATGAGGATTGGACGGTGATTGGGAGTGGGAAGTAAGTCTTTAACGGCCTATCTCCTTCTTCAGCCACTCCATCCCCATCCATTTCACATCACGCTCGCTACTAAAAAAGAAATATTTTCCATCCGGAGAAAAGTACGGACAGAAATCTCTCGCCCTGGTATTTAATTTACTTCCCAGGTGAGCTGCTTTCAGCCAGTTCTTCTCTCCTTCTTTTCTGGAGTAATAAAGATCTGCACCGCCAAAACCATCCTCCCGGTTGGAAGATGCAAAAATGATCATGTCCTCATCGGGGGAAATACCGGGATCAAATTCAGATTTTGAAGTATTCACTGTGGCACCAAGATTGACAGGTTCTGTATACTTTTCATTTACCAGTTTACTTACATAAATATCTTCTTCACCAAATCCACCTTTTCTGGAAGAGGCAAAATAGAGATTGCCATTCTTAGAAAAGGAAATATAATATTCGCTGCTGTCAGTATTGATGATCTTCAGATCCTCCGGGGCGGACCAGCTGCCACCTGGCAAGGGTTTCACAAACCAGATGTTAAAATCGTTCAGGGTATCTGATGCCGTCAGCGGCCTGTCTGAAATAAAATACAGCTTGCCATCAGGAGAAAAAGCAGGATCTGCTTCTGAGTATTTACTATCCAGGAATGGCACGATCATGGGCGCTGACCAATTAGCACCGTCATGATGTGTGACATAAATTTTAGTCTGCTTATTTATTAACCTGCTAAAGTAATAGGATTGACCATCCGGGGAAAAACAGGCATTAAACTCCATCGAGTCTGATGAAACGATGCCTGGTAAAAAGCGAAGCGCGGCAGAATCAGGCAATGGCTGCGGATATGGGATCCCGGCTGCGGACTGTGCGCTGCAATATAAGACAGTAAATAAGCACATGAAACAGGTGATGGCTACAGATCTCATTGGAGGAATTTTATGTAACAATACGTTGCTTACTGTGTCAGCTGCTGGTATAATTCCCAGGCGCTCCTTTCCACCCAGTTATGGGCCAGTTTGTTATCCCGGATCTCCCAGACAGCTGTTCCTGTCATGGAGATGGGCTGCTGCCTGGGCTCAAGTCCCATCAGCCCGTTATTAAAACCAGTCAGTTTCCACCGGGACACTACTTTTGACCCATCCTTGCTTTCAAAGATATCTATATTCTCTAAATGGCAGTTGTTAAGTACCCCAAGAAAGGATACCACCCACTGCTTAAAATTGTCACGCCCCCGGATCTCCTTGCCTGCATTGGTGATGATAAAATCCTCTACCATCAGCTCATCGATCAGGTCCAGGTTATAGGGATGACTCCAAACATTGTTCCAAAGACAAAGAACTTTCTCTACGGGAGATAATGCTGCTACTTCCATGATTTGCTCAGTTTAAATTTCAGAAGCTATGTAGGCGCTCAGCTGCCTGATCGCGTCCTCGTTCCTTTTATAATAGATCCACTGACCTTTACGCGTGGACGTTAGAAGTCCCGCACGCTGCATGAGCGACAAGCTCTCCGAAATGGTGGATTGCGTGAGGCCGCTTATCTTTTGTATCTGCCCTACACACACGCCGGTGCTCAATGGTTCTTGTTGCTCCGGGAAGAAAGCTTCCGGGGTTTTGAGCCATGCTAATATCTGGAGACGGGTTGGATTGGCCAGCGCCTTAAAAACCTCAATAGTATTCACCCCGCAAATATATCGGTAATTCCCGATATGCAGATATATAAGTTATATCCATCACTAAGTGATTGATAACAAATTAATAAAAGAAAGAGGCCGCCTCAAAAAATCTTTGGAGACGGCCTCTTTTTGCTGATCTGCGATCAATATAAAGCGGCGGCTGCCTGTTTATCCTTGGTAGATAAAACCGTGGCTCCGCTACCGCATTGTCCACCGTTCATCAGGGAATTAGCATCTGTGCCGCCTACACCGGGTACTGGTGTGGCAGCAGACTCGCCGATGGCCTGCCAGTTGGTATGCCTGAAGGAAACGTTATGTCCCATTTCATGGCAGATGGTACGGGCGCGTTGCGCAAAGCTGTTACCAGCGATATAGGCCTTATTGATCCGGATCAGGCTGCCGGCCAGGCCGCCTGAGGGAAAGGTGCCTGCGCCACAAACGCCGGTACCTAAATTAGCGTCAACGATCCGGACGTCATAGGGTGAGGACGTGGCCACTGTCCAGTGAATAGTACAGCCGGAAATGTTATTCCACTGGCTGATAGCAGAGTTGATCTCTGACAGCATGGAAGTCATAGACGGATCCACGAAAAGGCGGATGTTCGTCACATTGGTTGCAGATACCAGGCTACCGGTATAAAACTGTTCAGTTTTAGGCTTGCCTTCGGGCACCTGCATGTTCTTGGGGAAGCTGATGTCTTCCTCTACAATAAATTCTGTAGGTTTTTCAACAATACTGCCGGCGGGGAAACCCAGGTCTTTGATGTAAGCTAAAACTCTGGCTGCATTGTCCTGCGGGGTGTTAGTGGCAGGATCGGCAGGCGCATCGGTTGTTTTGCTACACGCTGTAAAAAGGATGATCAACAGGGCTACCAAAGGAAAAACTGTGCTCTTTTTCATGTGCGTTTAATTTAGGGTGAAAGAATGGTAAGTGGCGCTTCATTAGGGCCATAGGAAAATTGTTCGTGCTCTCAATAAGGTTTTCGCTAAGCTGCTTTTTATCTATGGATAAAAGGGATTACAGATTTTGGTATGCGCGATATTACAATGTTCAACTGCTTTCGCGCTGCAGGGGAATTCTGTATCTGTATAATTTATTTTTTGATCAGCTGACGATGAAGCGGTCTTCCTGGTGCGTGGCTAAAACAGAGATGGGATCTCCTACTGTAAGTACGCCTGTGCCTTCGTGGATCAGGTTCTGCCCGAACAATATTTTATTATTCTTTGAACGATAGGTAGCGAGGGTTTTCAAAGGTTCTTTACCTTTTTTGCCGGTTTGCTGATTTACTGTAGTGAGCACACAACGGGCACAAAGCTTAACGCCATAGAAGTTAATGCCTGCTACCTGGATCTGTTTGAGTAGATCTTCCTGGAAGGATGTACCACCGGTAAAAACAATATTCGGCCTGAACCTGTTCATGGGCAAGGGCTCGGCCATGCGGCTATTGAGATCATCCAATGAGGCCTGGCCAATGAGCAGGAAAGGATAGGCATCTGCAAAAGAAGTAATGAAGCCTTCGGGCGCATAGGTTAGATCTACCTGGCGGCGGGTGCTTTCGGGCATGTGCACTAACCTGCATTTGAGGCCACTGGCGTCACTGAACCATTGGTCCAGTTCTTTGCTGACGAATACGCCTGTACAGGTATCGTCCCAGATCACCACTTCCTGTGCGGACAGGCCAGGCTGTTCAAAAGGGACGTGTACAGCGCCTTTGTCGGGATGCGTGACCCGCAAGCCATTCTCTTCCAATTGCACCTTTAGTAAAGCCAGCTGCGGGAATTCGCGCTGGGTGATGAAACGATTATGTTCATCCACCAGCATCCAGCGGCGGTCGTATTTGAGACCACGGTCAGTTACTACGGCGGAGTTAAGCGATATGCCGCCCAGAGATTTGATTGGATAAATATTTAATTCGCTTATGGTCAGCATCGGCAAAGCTTGATGTGCGGTAGCAAAAGTATCCTGTTTTTTTGTATCTTCTGTCAATATTTGAACCCACAAAAACAATTCCACGAAATGAAACCCAAGAACAGCATCACCCGTCGTCAATTTATTGATTCTGCTGCCAAAGCCTCTCTTGCATTTACGATTGTGCCCCGTCATGTACTGGGCGGTCCCGGTTACATTGCTCCCAGCGATAAGCTCAACATCGCGTATATCGGCTGCGGCACCCAGGGATTACGTGAAATGTGCGAGCTGATCACCCAGCCTGAACTGCAGATCGTTTCTGTATGCGATCCGAATAAAATGAGCACCAATTATGTGGACTGGTCGCCTAACGGGATCCGGGACGACATCCGTAAAACTTTAAACGAGCCTAACTGGGGCGCAGCTTACCAGGGTATTCCCGGCGGCCGCGATATCGGGAAAGAGCTGGTGGAAAAGTATTACAGCAAGCAACGCAGCGCAGGTTACAAAGGCTGCACCTCCTATGCTGATTTCCGTGAGCTGCTGGAAAAAGAAAAGGATATCGACGCCGTGAAGATCATGACGCCGGATCACCTGCACGGCTATATTTCTATTGCGGCCATGAAGAAAGGTAAGCATGTAGTGATCCATAAACCGCTGGCCAACCGCATGTATGAGGCCCGCCAGGTGATAGAGACAGCGCGTAAGACAGGTGTCAGCACCCACCTGCTGGCCTGGAGCAAACGACCGGGAGCAGAACAGGTGAAGCAATGGATCGCCGAAGGGCGTATCGGTAAACTGCGCGAGATCCATAACTGGTCTAACCGCCCCGTATGGCCGCAGTGGACCTCCAACCCTACCGATACACCGCCTGTTCCTGAAGGATTTGACTGGCAGCTGTGGCTGGGCCCTGTGCCCGACAGACCTTATCATCCCAATTATACACACAATGTTTTCAGGGGATGGTATGACTTTGGCGCAGGCAGCATTGCAGATATGGGGCATTATAGTTTATGGCCGCTGTTCTTAACGCTCGGCATCAATACCGCGCCTTATTTTGCAGAGGCCTGCGGTACTACCACCAGCGCGATAGATAATCATGTGAGCCATGGCGTACAGAATGATGTGGCCTTCCCCTACTCCTGTATGGTGCGTTTTAAATTCCCGCAGCAAGCTACGCTTCCTCCTTTTGAACTGTTCTGGTATGATGGCGGTATGCGCCCCAACACACCAGATGAACTGGGCAATGGCGCGCTGGCACGCGAAGGGATGATGTTTGTGGGCGATAAAGGAAAGATCATTGCGGACTTCCGCTGTGATAATCCCAGGCTGCTGGGCGATACCAAAACGGAAGCTGCACAGGCGCCCAAAAGAGGAGATGCAGACCGTAATGATCAGTACTGGATAGACGCTTTCAAAAATAAGACACAATCACCAGGCAGCTTCCTGTTAGCAGGCCCGGTAACCGAAACCATCCTGCTGGGGGGCGTGGCGCTGCGATCCAAAAAGCGGCTGGAATATGATTCCCGTAACATGAAGATCACCAACGACGAGCAGGCGAATAAATATTTCCATCGTGAATACCGCCCCGGCTGGGAATTATAAGCGCTAAAACTACCCCAATGGACAGACGTAATTTCCTCGAAAAATCAATGACGCTGGGCGTCGCCACCTTAATCACACCCGCTATGATGAATATACCTGGAGCACAGCCTGCGGGCAGCACAGCAGCTGTAAAGGATGATATCTCGCTGGCGCAGTGGGCGCTGGTAGAAGAGATCCGTGCAGGCAAATGGAAGAACCTGGACTTTCCACGCATTGCCCGCGAAGATTTCGGGCTGAACGGGATCGAATTCGTTAACACCTTGTTTGAGGTGCCTACAGAAGGCTATCTTAAACAGCTGAAGCAGAACGCAGCCAACCAGGGCGTGACCATGGTGCTGATCATGGTGGATGACGAAGGCGATGGCTGCGGGGCCACCCAAGCAGCGCGCAAACAGTTTGACATCAACCACCGCAAATGGATCGATATTGCCCATTACCTGGGCTGTCATGCCATCCGTACCAATTGCCGCGGACCACAGGGAGTGGATAAACAGGAGGCATTAAAATGGGCAACGGAATCATACAACATGCTGCTGGAATATGCGAAGCCGGCTAATATCAGTGTTGTCATAGAGAATCACGGCGGTGTGTCGAATGACCCGGACTGGATGGTATCGCTGATGAAATCCGTGAATAACCCGGCCTTCGGCACTTATCCTGATTGGAGAAAGCCTGCCCCGGATTTCGACAATTTCACTTACCTGCAGAAAACACTGCCCTATGCAAAGGGCATGTCTTACCGTAACCAGCCCGAGGATGCGCTGACCATTAAGATGATCGGTATGAGTAAGCAAGGCGGGTATAAAGGCTGGTATGGTATAGAGTCCAGCGGAAGAGAAGAAATAAAAAAAGGTATTGCTTTACTGAAGCAACACCTTTTATAAATTATCAGCTTTCCATTAGCGGGCCTTCCGCTAATGGAAAGCAATTATCATTAAGCCGTGGTGAGATCCACCGGCAATTTATAGATCCTTTTACCAGTGGCGGCATAGATCGCGTTACACAGGGCCGGCGTATAAGGCGGCACCGGCGGTTCGCCCACTCCGGTGGGCTTCTCCTCACTCTCCATGATATGTACATGGATCTGTTTGGGTGACTCCGGCATGCGGATGATCTGGTAAGAGTCGAAATTGTTCTGCTCTACGGCGCCATTCTTTACCGTGATAGCACTCTTCAGTGCAATGCTGGTGGAGAACTGTGCACCGCCTTCAAACTGGGACCGGATACGATCGGTATTGACCGCTGTACCGCAATCTATGGCGTAGTGCACATTGGGGATGGTGATCCGGTTGTTGCTGTCTACATTTACCTCCACGATGCAGGCTACATATGTTAAGAAGCTGCGGTGCGCGGCAAAGCCAAGCCCTGAACCAGCAGGCATTCTTTTACCCCAGCCTGCTTCTTTGGCTACCCGTTCTATTACACGCTTCATGCGGCCGGTATTCCAGGGATATGCAGCGATATCTTCGCCATAATTGGAATACTTACCGTTTATAAGCTCTTCGTTAAAAGTGATGTTCCTGTCAGCGCCTAATAAGTCGAGCGCATTGGCGATGGCATCCATACCGCGCGCTTCTGCCACTTCATCCAGCATGGTCTGTATGGCAAAGGCCTGAGGGATGTTACGCACGGAACGCAGCCAGCCGATGCGCATGTGTGATTCACAATCGTGCGCTTCTACCTGGATGTTGGGTACATCGTAGGGAAAGTCTGTAGCGCCCTGTCCCAGCTCGCCGTCCGAAGGCTGGATCACTTTGGCATCAAAGGTGGAACCGATAGATGGATAGGCGATATGATGGTTCCAGCCGCTCAGCTTATTGTTAGCGTCGATGGTGGCAACGATGCGTTGTGCGCTGAGCGAATGGTGGAAATCATGATGAAGATCGTCTTCCCTGGTCCATTGTACCCTTACAGGGAGGCCGGACTCTTTCGCCAGCAGGGCTGCTTCTACGATAAAGTCAGGTTTTGATTTACGGCCAAAGCCACCGCCTAAGAGGGTAACGTTCACTCTTACCTTGGCGGCGTCCATACCGAGTATTTCGGCGATGGCATCGCGGGCGCCCTGCGGGTTCTGGGTACAGGCCCATACTTCGCAGCTGCCATCCTTTACAACGGCCAGCGCACTGGGTGGTTCTATGGTAGCATGCGCCAGGTGAGGCGCCAGGTAGGTATGCTCTATCACTTTCTTAGCGCCGGAACGGGCCTTGCCAAAATCACCCCGTTTCCTTTTTACGGTACCGTCGTGCTTTATTTTTTCTGCCAGCTCTTCCAGCTCTTTAGCGGAATCGTAGGTGGCGTTGGGGCCGAGGTCCCATTCCACTTCCAGGGCATCGCGGCCTTTCCAGGCGGCCCAGGTATTTTCTGCGATCACCGCCACCCCGCTCAGAGGCTTGTTGATGGTAGGCGGGGTATCGCCCCCTTTAATGGCAATCACTTTCAGGACACCGGGGATGGCTTTCGCTTTGGCATCGTTAAAGGATTTTATTTTCCCGCCTACTACGGGGCAGTGTTTGATCACGGCTACTTTGGTGTTCTCCACATGCGCGTCGATACCGAAAACTGCTTTACCGGTTACGATGTCGTGCAGGTCGTAGATGGGCGTATCATGACCGATCATTTTAAACTGGCTGCGGTCTTTCAGCCTGAGCTGCCCGGGTTTGGGCACTTCCAGTGCACTGGCAGCTTCTACCAGCTCGCCAAAGGGAACACTCTTATTGGAGGCTTTATGCACAACCTGGCCGTTTTCTGTATCGCATTCGTCGGCGGATACTTTCCATTGTTTGGCAGCGGCCTGTATAAGCATGTAGCGGGCAGCGGCGCCTGCTTCGCGCATGGGCATGTAGAACATGCGAACGGAGAAGGAACCATCCGTGTTCTGATCGCCGTATTTCTTTTCGTCGCCTTCTGCCTGTACGATGCGTACCTTGCTCCAGTCGGCCCCCAGCTCATCGGCTACTATCAGGGGAAGGCCGGTACGGATACCGGTACCCATTTCAGAGCGGTGCGCTACGATGATCACCTCGCCGTCTGCGTTGATGGTGAGGTACACGTTGGGAGCGAGGGTGGCTACCTTCTTTCCTTTCTCATTGCAGCTAAAGAAGCTGACGCCCAGTACCAGTCCACCGGCCAGCACGCCGCCTATTTTCAGGAAGTCTCTCCGGGAAGCTTTAAACAGCTCGGAGCTCACATCTTCCTGTTTTGCTATCTTCTTATGAAAAGGTGATGATATTTTCATTGGTTGCCTTTATTTAAGATGACATTACTGCCTCCGGCTGCAGTAATAATAGCCTGTTTGATACGGTTATAGGTACCGCAGCGGCAGAGGTTTCCCTGCATGGCCTGCTCTATCTGCTCTTCGGTGGGTTTGGGATGGCTTTTCAACAGGGCAGCGGCATTCATGATCTGGCCCACCTGGCAATAGCCGCATTGTGGTACGATGTGCTTTTCCCATGCCTGCTGTAAGGGATGGTCGCCATTTTCTGAGAGGCCTTCGATGGTAGTAACCTTACCTTTACCGACAGCGGATACAGGGACGCTGCAGGAACGCACTGCTACATCGTCCAGATGCACTGTGCAGGCGCCGCATAAGGCTTTACCGCAGCCGAATTTAGTACCTTTCATTCCCAGTACATCTCTTAAAACCCATAGCAGCGGCATGTCATCCATGACATCCACTTCATGTGTTTTGCCATTTACCTGGATGGAGTACTTAGACATAGATTGATGTGTTTGTTATCTAAATGTAAGATGGTTTCCGGATGTGACCAACAAAGCGAATACTAACTTAATAAATAGCGGCTTGTTCCCCTGCTGTTGTGATCATTCCCAGGGGGAAGACCAGGGTAAATTCGGTTCCTGCGTCCACGCCGGAGGAGACTTCCATCTTAATACCGTGATACTGCGCAATGGTACGTACGATGGAAAGGCCCAGGCCATATCCTTCATTCTCTTTCTTCTCTACTTTCTTAAAGCGGTCGAATATGGCGCCCATTGCCCCTTCGGGGATGCCGATACCTGTATCAATAACTGAGAGCTGATAATTTTTCCCGGGAATAAGGTGATCACAGATGGTAATGCTGCCGGCTGGTTTGTTATAACGGATGGCGTTATTGAGCAGGTTATAGATCAGCTGAAAGATCAGGTCGTGGTTGATGCCCTGCAATACGACATCGCCAGAAACCCGCAGGCTGCAGGACAGTCCACGTTCCTGCAGGCGATGATCCAGTTCGTCCATCACTTCCTGTAACAGGGCCCGAACGGGAGCGCTACCGGCTTTGGGGAACTGGTCGTTCTCTATACGGGAGATCAGCAGCAGTGAATGAACGATCTTTTTAAGGCGGTTCAGTGTCTTCATCAGGTCCATGATCTTGCGATACTGTTCCTCCGGCAGCTCATCGTCTACCATCATGTTTTCCAGTTTGCTCTGCAGGATGCTGATGGGGGTCATCAGCTCATGCGAAGCATTGGAAGTAAATTCCCGTTCCTTTTCAAACGCTTCTCTTACCTGGCCCATTAAGGCTGTGAGGGAACTATCCAGGTATTTGAAATCTGAGGTAGATGTGTGAACAGCCGGGGGGATGTCCCGGAAGGGAAAACGCGCTTTCAGCAACCGGTTCTTTATGATGACGGACAAAGGGCGTAGCAGCAGGCGGGTATAGATGAGGTCTATTACAATGGAGCTTACGATGAGGGCGATGAGCACGTACAGGGCCATACGCTGCAAGGGCTGATTGTACTGGCCGATGGTGGCGGTTGTTTTACCTACTTCAAGGATATAGTTCCGGTGACTATAATTAAAAGTATGGCTCAACACCCGGTAGGTGAGCGTATCACCTTCCACTACCCTTTGCAGGGTAGCGATGGTATCGCGTGGAACAGTTTTACCGGCGGGCTCGAGAGAGATATACTCCTCTTTCAGCATGGTGTAGCTGCCGTAGCTCGGCTCTCCCTGCAGGTAAGCGTCTATCCCGCTTTTGCCGATCACGTTGAGCACCTTCCGTTTTTGCTGTTTCAGGTAATAGTCGTTGTACTGGTAAGCGATCCTGTTTACCAGGAATGGCAGCAGCCATACGAAGAGTATGACGATAGCCAGCTTGGAAAGCGTAATAAACAGTGTGAGTTTGGTAAAAAGCTTCACCTTCAGATCTTTACTTTATAACCTATGCTGCGTACCGTCTGGAGCCATTCTACCGAAGACCAGGCGGATAGTTTTTTCCGGATGTTCTTGATATGCACATCGATGTAATTAGAGTCATAATCATCATCTGCATAGCTGCCCCAGATATGCTCGCTCAGCTGCATCCTGGTAATAGGCCTGTTCTTGTGCAGCAGGAGATAGCTCAACAGGTCGAACTCTTTCCTGGACAGCTCAATTTCCGTATCGCTGTTATATATGACCAGTCTTTTGTTCAGATCTACCCTGAAATCGCCAATAGGGATAGCGGCATCCTGCAGGCCGAATTTACGCCGGGCCACTGCCTGCATTCTTGATTGCAGCTCCAGCAGGGAGAAGGGTTTAGGCAGGTAATCATCCGCCCCGAGATCGAGCCCTTTGATCCTGTCTTCCAGTTGTCCGCGGGCTGAGAGGATGATACAGGAAGCATCCGGGCAGTGCTTCCTGGCCTCCTGCAGCAGCAGGAGCCCATCTTTATCCGGCAGGCCGAGGTCCAGCAGGATGAAATTATACTGGTTGTCTTCCAGCATCTCCAATCCCTGTTTGGCGGTGTAAGCGAGGTCGCATAAATAAAATGCCTTTTCCAGGAAGGCCTCCATTTCGGCAGCCATTGCTCTTTCATCTTCTACGATCAGGACTTTCATATATCATGCCCGGTTTCTGTCATCAGAACTGGTAATAAAAACTACAATTTAAAAACGAGTTCAGCTTTCCTGCGCCTGTTTCCGCTTTTGAACTCAATAAAGAGGCCTGGTAAGCTACTTCCAGCATGTAATGCGAACGGTTATACGCCAGGGGCAGTTTCAGGTTATAGGACAGCAGGTTAAACTGCGTGGTACTGGTAGTAGTAGTTTGGCTTTCCGTTCTGTCTCCCCCAATGCCGCCGACGCCTGGGAGTGGTATTATGCCCAGCAGGCTGTCGCGCAGCAACTTTTCTTTGATGTAGGTCTGGTAAAAGCGCTGCGTCCCACCGATGACTTCAACCGAAGGCGTAAGCGTGACCAGGTCTTTTCCTTTAAAAATACTTCCCAGGTTGATCTGCTTTTCTGTGCTCAGTGTAACAAATACGTCCTGCTGTTTGCCGAAGTGGTAATCCACGTTCACGCCGGTGCTCATCCAGTATTCGTACTTAAGGGATGCGCTGGCGTTATCCGGGTTGGCTGCCTGCAGAAAAGGAGAATACTTTGGAAAGAAAGTATGGCTGTAGCTAAGATCTGCTGTAAGCTTTTTACTGAGGTTGAATGCGAAACCAATACCGGCGGCGGTGGCGGAGACCACTCTACCGGAGTCGTTCAACAGCCGGTACCCGGTACCGGTGAAATAAAGTCCGAAGGGAAGGCGAAGCGAAGCGCTGGCCGCGATGTAAGGCATGCTTTCTTCTGCTTTCTGGCCGTAGTAGCTGACATCGTTGGCGTAGGTGGCCCCGGCTGTCAGTGTAACTTTTTTAGTGTCCTCAGTTGTAGTATCGGTTTGTGAAAACGCCGGCCGGCTGCATAGCCATGCCATAAGAAGCGTTACAATGTATTTGCCCATATTTTATTTCTTTACTAAAGGGTTAAACCCACTTTAGGCCGGATCACTTTAGGTTTGATGACCCTGATAGGTTTAACCGGTATCGGCACAGGCACGGGAACAGGTTTTATTTGTCTGCGTGATTTTGGCACTTCTTTAATAAGATCCGGCGCTTTTACCTCCTCCCGTACTTCGCCTGGTTTTGCCTGGGCGGGTATGGTATCTGTTGACGGAGGCACACCACGCGTAAAACCTGCAAGCGGCTTAGCGATTGCCAGTATCATGATGATTATTAGCTGGTATGTAAGAAATTGCTTCATTGAGATAAAAATACAGGTTTTTGCCGCTGTCCGTTCCGACAAAAACCCGTATTCTATAAATTAAAGGCTTTTGAGCCCAAGTGCTCCGGAGCTTAGTGCATTCACTTTCACCGGGGCAGCTTTTATTTTCAGCGAGTTACTGACTGCGCTGTTCGCATGCAGGGTGCTGCGGGCTGCCGTTGCCGTTACATTGTTCACCTGTTGTACAGCCATTTTGCTGGTCTGTGCGGTTTGATCCTGCAGGTGATCCCCTGTTGTTTTCACCGCTTTCACACTGCTTTCCGCATTACTTTTTACGGCGCCTTTAGCGGCGGTTGCTGCGGAAGGATCTACTGTTACAGCGCTCTGCTGTTGTGCAGTGGCATTGGCCTGTACATTGGCCGGTTGCTTATCCTCAGCAGGGCTTTGCTGGGCATTGCTGCTCACTTTTACCTGCTGGTCCTGTTTTACAGTGGCTGTCTGAGCAAATGCTGCGCCAGAAATGAACAAGGCGGCGATCATTAATCCTTTTGTTTTCATAATCAAGCTTTATGGTTAAAAATTTTTATGATGAAACAAAGCTAGGACCGGAAGATGAAGGGAAAATGAAAAGCGGGAAAGTATTTACCTTTATTATATAAACTACCCCATTATGGATGCTGAAGCATTAAAAGCGTTACAGGCGCCGCTGAAAGAACAGTACAGGAATGATCCATCCGCCGCCGTTATTACATTGAAAGCAGCAGGGAAAACAGGAGAGCAGATCTCCTGCAAAGTAGACACCGGACGTAAGCTGGTAGAAGCAGGGCTGCATCCTGCCACCGGGGGAACCGGGTTGCTGGCCTGCTCGGGCGACTTACTGCTGGAAGCATTGGTGGCCTGTGCAGGAGTTACCTTAAAGGCCGTGGCCACGGCTATTGGTGTAGAAATCAATGATGCGATTGTACTGGCGGAAGGGGACCTGGACTTCAGGGGAACATTGGGTGTTTCAAAAGAAGTACCGGTCGGGTTCAGTGCCATACGATTACAGTTCATTGTTGACAGTCCGGCGTCTTCAGAACAACTGGACAGCCTGTTGAAACTAACGGAGCGGTATTGCGTGGTGTACCAGACATTGAAATCGGGCGCGGTGATGGAGCCTGGCATGAGCCGGATGGAGGAGCAATAAAAAATATTGTTATTGCGGCAGCTGCTGCTTATATACTCCGAACGTATGAATAGCCGGGGGCGGGGGGCGAAATAAACTAAATGTCTTGGCAGATACATTAATATTTTCTGTTAAATAATAATAACAGATAATCAATTATGATTTTTTAATTTACTCTTAATTTTAAATCAATAAGTAAACTTTTTTACTACATTTGTTATGATAGGGTTTTGCGTTAAAACAAACCCATTGTATTAAAGTCGATAATACGGATTGTATCATATTTTTTTAGTTAGTATCAGAACGTTATCGTGTATCCCAATATGAACTGCGACACCTGTCCTATTAAATTTTATCCTTTTCCGATACAGAAAAATTCAATTATATGAGAAGGGATCATTCAGGACATTGTGATATAAACTCATCAATAGAACATCTTGCAGATCTAATCATAGATCGCGATCCGAATATCGTGAAGATATCTAAGAATGATTATCTCGCATATTTCAACAATATTTTGAGCCGTGATGAAGAAATTAAGAAAGCCTGGGCTGCAGTTAAGGGAGCCGAGTTAGATCTTTTACGGGAAAAAATAGAAGGTAGCCTTCATCATCAACGTCAAAGAGGAGAACCAAACTATCTATTCCGATCAATTAAGTTTCTACTTTCCTTATTTACAAATAAAAAAAATAGTAAGGGAAAGAATTATGAAATGCAGGGAGCAAGAACGCAAATCAGAGAGGAGGAAAATATTGCAAGAAGGAAGTCTGAGTTGTATTCAAAAATACATTTCTTTAACCGGTTAATATATAAGTATAAGGAGACCGCTGCTAATGTATGTACAGATGATGAGAAGGAACTCCTTGCTATATATCATGATTTTGCAACTAATGAAGAGAGGGAAAAGTATGTTGAGTCATTAAAGAAAGAGTTTTACTCCCTCCCCATCTAAGCCTTTTCTTGTAATAGCTTTTTTAAGGCTTTCTACGTTTAAGGGATCATTAAGTAGAAATTCACCATCCCAATCTGTAACATGGGTAACCCATAGGTTTCGTCCTTCGTCTGTAATGAGCAAGTCATAGAGGCTAGCGGCACCGGTTTTCTTTTTTAGATCATTCAAAATATCCAGGATCTTATAATCAATAGGTGTAAATCCCAACAACCCCCATACAACAACGCCATCATAGTGCTTTCCCCCCAATGCCCATAAATCGATACCCTCAAAGTCTAGCTTGGCAGCAGTATTAAGCATTTCCACCAGCAATTTTAGTGCAATACAACTACCGGCCTCCGGCTTTTTTTCTATATTACAAATTGTGCATTCGTTTACCCGATATACGTATTTGAACTTCAAACTTTGATAAATATTTTGTTTTTTAACTTGATCCTTATTATATCTCCATTCCTGTAATATAAAACGGACAACTTCTTGTTTAACGCACTTGTATGAAAATCAAATCCCGGCTCTATACCATAAATGCCGAGCAGGCGGATTATTTGTTCAAAACCAATTCCCCGAGTATGCTTTTCGCATTCTTCATCACTACATATAAATAAATCAATAGGCTCTTCTGCTGAAACCATTGCCATAATTTATGTTGGTGTATGACGACGTCTCCAAACACATTAAATGAATTAAAATATTAACGGATATTTTAGAAACGCAATAATATAATACGGATGTGCCCAGGGTTTCATACTGTCAAAAAGTGAAGTTTTTTTTGCATTTCCATCTAAAACATGGCCTCGTGATGCAGGCCTTCTTCCCTGCTTAACCGGAAAGCCTTTTGCTGCCGGGGCGGTAACTGATGGGTACATCTCGGGAAGCGAATTAGTTGACAGTTGTCAGCTGTCAGTGATTGAAGAACTTATCATCTCAGCTCTAATCACTGACAACTGACGACCGTCAACTGACGACTGTCGACTGACGACTGTCGACTGTAAAAAATTTCTGCCGGAGTGTCCAATTTTGAAAATGTCGATCCTTATATAGGAAAACAGACACTATGGACACTTTACTTGCACCAATAGAGAAGCCGCGGGGGCTGATTATGAAACTGGCCTATTACTTTACCCGTAAGCAGTTCGGGAAAGTGCTAATGCCGCTGAAAGTACATTCAGCCCGCCTGCCTGCTGCCTTTGGCATGTTCTATGGCAAGGTGAGCCAGCTGGATAAGAAATTACAGCTGCCACAGGAAACCGCTGCGCTGATCCGCCAGCAGGTGGCGCGCCTTAACATCTGCCTGTTCTGTATCGACGCCAGCCGCTGGGATGCTATCCAAAAATCCATGAACACGGCCAAATTCGAAGCACTGGATAATTATGCTACCGACCCCATCTTCAGTGCCGGGGAACGGGCCCTGCTGGATTATGTGACTGATCTTACCAAAAACAAGCAGGTGGATCCTGATACTTTTGCCCGCATGGCGAAGTATTATTCTGAGAGGGAGATCTGCGAGATTGTGTATATCGTAGCCAGCGAGCACCTTTACAACCTCACCAATATAGGGCTGAACATCCACTCTGATATGCTGTGCGACATCAGCAAAAGAAAATAAAAAAAATATTGACCGGGCTGTCCAGTTTTCAGAAAGCCGGTCATTATTTAAATGAAATTCATACATTCAATCACTATTTAACATCAGACACAATGCAAGACTTCATGTTAATTTTCCGCCAGCCCAGTTATGATTACAGCAATGCATCACCCGGTGAAATGCAGGCCCTTGCCAAGAAGTGGCAGGATTGGGTAGGCGGTATCGCGGCGCAGGGAAAATTTGTCAGCAATGGCATACGCCTTTCCTTTGAGGGTAAAGTATTGAAAGCAGGCGGCGTTGTAACAGACGGACCCTTTGTAGAGATCCGGGAGCGCCTGGGCAGCTTCGCTATTGTGAAGGCGGAGAGCCTGGAAGATGCGGTTACACTGGCGCATGGTTGCCCGGCACTGGATGCAGACGGCAGCGTAGAGATCCGGCCTGTTATGGCTTATCCGACACCGGAAAAGAAATAAATGAGCACGACCATTGAATCATTGAAGCAACTCTTCCAGCAGGAATTTTCCAAAATGGTGGCCGTTATCAGTAAGCTCTTCGGCTTACAGCATATCGAGATAGCGGAAGACATCGTGAGTGAAACATTCCTGCTGGCTGCTGAGACCTGGGGGATCAAAGGCATACCGCCTAACCCTACCGCATGGCTGTATGCAGTGGCCAAGCAGAAAACATTGTATCATTTCCGGAGGAATAAGATCTATGAGAAAAAAGTGCTGCCTGCAATAGCTTCCGGACAGGAAAAAGAATATGAACCTGAATTGAACTTCTCACAACAAAATATAAAAGACAGCCAGCTGCAGATGATCTTTGCAGTCTGTAACCCAGCTATTGCCAGTGAAGCGCAGATAGGCCTGGCATTGCGGATCCTCTGCGGCTTTGGTATAGATGAAATTGCAGAGGCGTTCTTATCGAATAAGGAAACGATCAATAAAAGATTGTTCAGGGCAAAGGAAAAGCTGCGCACAGAGGATGTTAAGATGGAGCTGCCGCCGGAGGCTGAGATCAGCAGCAGGCTGGATAATGTGCTGCATATTATTTATTTGCTGTTCAGCGAGGGGTATTATTCTAAAACACAGAACCAGATACTGCGGAAGGAGTTGTGCTTTGAAGCCTTGCGTTTGGGGATGATGCTGATCGAATATGAAAGGACTAATTTACCAAAGACGAATGCGTTGATGGCATTGATGTGTTTTCATGCTTCGCGGTTTAATGCGAGGCAGGCAAACGGCGATGAGGTTGTATTGTATGAGCAGCAGGATGAGGAGCTGTGGGATACGGCGCTGATTAACCAGGGCGTGCATTTTTTGCTGCAGTCGGCAGAAGGCAATGAAATCACGTCTTATCATTTAGAGGCGAGGATCGCTTACTGGCATTGTATCAAAGAAGATACGCAGGAGAAGTGGGAAAATATTTTGCAGTTATATAACCAGCTGCTGACGATCAATTATTCTCCGAGTGTTGCTTTGAACAGGACCTTTGCGCTGTATAAGGCGGATGGCCCGGAAGTGGCGTTGGTGGAGGCGGAGAAATTGAAATTGGAGAATAATCATTTTTATTATATGCTGCTGGGCGAATTGTATAGTCATATAGATAAGCAGCAGGCGAAGGTGAATTTTGAGAAGGCGTATGCGATGGCGAAGACGGAGACGGAGAGGCAGGGGATTAGGGAGCGGATAGCGGGGATTTAGGTATCGAGGGTATCGAGGATGCTTAGTGCTTTGGATATCTCGTCAAAAGTATATTCGCCGATGTTCTTTGCTTCCAGTTTGATGACCCGGTGTTTTCCATTGAATAACTCTATTACTTTGGTTGGCTTCACTCTCATGGAGCCTAATTTCCCTTCCCAGTATTTTAATTCGGCGAAGGGAATTTCATGTATTTTATCGCTCTCTAATATTGTTTTCGATGTTATGTTGACCCGTTTGTTTTCATAGTCAAAATGGATACTGACGAAGATCTTCTCGAAAAGAGCAATCAATATGAATATGACAGATAGGGCTGATGCAAATATCCAGTTAATACCTGCCGTTGAATATCTGCGGGGCTTTAAGTAAGGTGCAAGTATTGCTGCAAGGAAAATAAACATCACTATAAACAATATCGTGAAAAGGGACTCAGCGCGGGTAGGTAGCTTTTCGTTGTAGAAACGTTGGGATTCGTACATAGGTATAAAGAATGTGGTGAAGGTATGAAAAATAAGGGAGAAAGGGATGAAGTGCTTAGTAAGTACTTACCAGGCACTTACCAGGCAATAACTAAGAAGGGTCTAAGCATGGACTAAGCTAAACCCTTAGGTAGGCGTATAGTAAAGGTATAGTAGGCGTATAGTAGAACACAAGGGTAATTGGACCTGAGGTGGACTTGATCGGGAGTTCAGCTGGGGTTGATGCGGAGGGGTTTGGGAGGTGGTTAGGAGGGGATTTGAGGGTTTGAGGGGTTAAAAGTTGGAGTGTTTGAAGGGATCTGGCGTGAATGGAGGATTTTTTTATATAAAAATGGGTGATTGGGGGAAGTAGGGATATGAGGGTTGGAGAGCTGGCGCTCGGGGAAGGAAAGGCGGAGGTTGAAGATCCTGAGGAAATTGCTTCAGGCCGGTTCTACGCGGGGCTGTCGGATTCCCGCAATGACCCGTGGTTGTTGCCGGAGAAGGGAGACCTGTTTGCCGTTTGGGAGATTGCTTCGTCGCGCCGCGCTGGAGGCCCTGCGGCGCCTCGCAATGACGGCGAGGAAGACCCTTGATTGTTGGTGGAGAAGATAGCCCTTTCCGTGTTAATGGAGGTCCGGTTGCGGAAGGCAAAACGTTTCCTGGAAGCCTTTGCTATCAGCGCATCTGCTGAATTTTATCAATCTGCTTTCAAACTATTTACGGGATTCATCATGGCTGCCCTGATGGCTTGTGAGCTGACGGTTATCAGCGCTATCGCCAGTGCCGCCATACCGCCGGTTACAAACACTCCCCAGTTGATATCCACCCGGTTCACGAAGTTATTGAGCCAGTTATGCATAAAATACCATACCAGGGGCGTTGCTATTACAAAGGCGATGCCTATGAGCAGGATAAACTCCCTCGAAAAAAGGTACACAATATGAGCCGGCGTTGCGCCCAGTACTTTGCGCACCCCTACTTCCTTTACACGCTGCACCGCCATGAACGATGCCAGACCGTATAGACCCAGGCAGCTGAGGAATATGGCGATGCCTGCAAATATCTCGTACAAATGCGCCAGCTGGCGTTCTTCCTTGTAATAGTCCGCTATCTGCTGGTCCAGGAACTGGTATTCGAAGATCTGTTCCGGGAAGTTTGCGTTCCAAAGTTTTTCAATCGCTTTTAGTGAAGCCTGTACATCTGCACCGGCGGCCAGTCTTACGCCCACACTGTTGAAACGCCGTTTAATGTTGCTGATAAATACGGGCGCCACCGCTTCTTTCAAGGTACCGGCAGCAAAATCTCCCACCACGCCTACAATTGGTCCTTTGATCTGCCCGTTCCATACATCTATCTCTTTATTGAGCACATCTGCTGGTTGCAAGCCTAATTTTTTAACCAGGGTTTCGTTCACCAGGAACTCGCGTACGGAATCTGTGCTGGTGAGGTTGCGGCCTGCTACGAGCCTGATATCGTAGGTGGTGAGAAAGTTGTGATCCACCCAGCGCGTGATGGATGGAAATTTGGTTTCTTCTGCGCGGTGATCGAATTTAAAGCCAGTCCACCAGTTACCATTACTGGAAGGGGCGGAATTGGAAAAGCTCAGCTCCCGGACGCCTTTGATCTGCCGCAGCTGATCGCGGAGATAAGCGATCTTTGCATTGCCTGCGCTGTCGTTCTGGAAAGGTACATTCACGATGGCATCCCGGGTAAAACCCATGGATTGATTGTGAAAATAATTCATCTGCTGTAGGATGATCAGTGTACCAATGATCAGTGCCTGTGCAATAATGAACTGGAAAACCACGAGGCTACGGCGAAGGGATACGCCGCCGCTCCTTTTGCTGGCGGCTATTTTGCTCTTCAAAGCGTTGACCGGATTAAAAGCTGACACGACCATGGAAGGATAGAAGCCCGCGAGTAAGGTGACGGCCAGGAAGATGGCGAACAGTAATATGTACACGCTGCTGGCAGCCAGCATAGCCGGTTCCAATGGCAGCGCCATCACCCTGCTGATGAACGGAAGCGCACATAATGCCAATATCACGGCCAGCAGGAGTGCCGTAAACACCAGCATGGCAGTTTCAGACAGGAACTGTATTTTCAGCTGCCAGCGGTTACTGCCCAGCACCTTGCGCACGCCGATCTCACGGGCGCGGTTCACCGCCTGTGCGGTGGCGAGGTTGATGAAGTTGACGCAGGCAATGAGCAAAATAAACACGGCGATCATCCACAGCATCCTTATCCGTTCAGGTGATACCACCCGGCCAATAAAGTTGCCGGTGCGTTTATCCGAATGCACGCCAGCCAGGGGCTGCAGCATATGTGTGGCCTTGTTCTTCGGATCTTTGTATTTTTTCGAAAAAGCGATCAGCCGCTCGTTAATCTTCGCTACGTCGCGCCCCGGGCGCAGCAGCACATAGCAATTATGCACGTCGTCTATCGTTACCCAATCCTTTATCTCATTTATTTTAAGCAGGGCATAAGTTGCCACCATATCAAACTGGAACTCTGTATTCTTAGGCGGATCATCCAGTATACCTGTTACTGTCAGGTTGAAGTGCTGATCGAGCCTGATGACCTGCCCCAGGGCCTTGTGCCAGTCGCCAAAATATTTCTCTGCAGTGGAACGTGACAACACGGTGGAATTAGGGTCGTTCAATGCGGTGGCTTTATTGCCTGCAAGCCACTTGTAATCGAATATATTAAAGAATGAAGGTGTCAGGTAATATACCAGTGGTTTAAATTTCTTTTGAATATTGCCTTGCCTGTCTTCCAGTGTTACCAGTGCTTTACCCATTTGTATAATACCGGCTACCTGCTCGAATTCAGGAAAATCGTTTGGCAGGGCAGTTGGCACAGGAAAGGGAACTGCCTGTGTGTAGTTGGTGTCGCCATTTTCCTGGGGCATTACCGTGAGGACCCTGTAGATACGGTCTTTCTTCGTATGGAACATGTCAAAGCTTTCCTCGTGTTGAATGATCACATAGATCACCAGGCAAACGGCGATGCCGAGGGTAAGGCCGATGATGTTGAGAAATGCATAGCGCTTGTTGCGCCACAAGCTTCGGAAAGCCGTTTTAAGATAGTTCTTAAGCATACAGGAGGGGTATTATCGCAAGTGCGTGTCACAAAAACAATACAAAAATGGTAACAGCTCATTTTCAGTCATTTACAATACAACCAATCAATGAAGATGTCCGCTTTCGGCATTATTATGTCCGCTTTCGGACAGCCGCCAGGCCTGGGCATAGGCAAGTGCGTATATCGGGGGAACAAAGTGACAAATTAGCTTAATTTTGCACATCATGAAAAAGCTATTACCGTTCCTGTTTATCCTGATCGTTCATTCCCTCCATGCGCAAGACACACCCGATTACCCAGATATGCGCAGCTGGGTGATGTATCCTGGCGATACTACTGAGCGTTACGTTTTTGCTGATACTGCTTTTATACGTATTTCTCCGGGCACGAAAGAGGCGCCTGCAGATACTTTGTTTGCCGGAGATAATATTACCGTAACGGAGATCATCCCCAAAAGCCTTACTATTCGCGGGCTCAAAGGACCGTGGTTAAAAATAAACTATGCGAAGAACGGAGAACAGAAAAGTGGGTATATCTGGCAGGGACTTATCGGCTGTGCACCGCTTCGCCGGGGTGAAACGAAATTTGTGTATGGGATAGAACGGCGGGCAGATAGTATTGCTATATCCGGAACAAACAGGGATACTATACGGAGATTTCTTGTGGTTCTCAAAGTGGTTCAGAAAGGGGCTGTTATAGGGAAAACATCGATCATCACCCCTGATGATGAAACTGCGAACTTTAGTGGTGGCAGGGTAATGAGTGGTATGGGATTGAGCAATGTGCAGCAGATCGTTGTGATTACCTTCAGTGGGGAGGCTTGTGCCATTCCTACCTATGACTATTATTATGCGTGGACCCATACCGGTCACCTGGTACCTTTGCCCGGGAAAGTAAGCGTCAGCGATGCAGGGGCCTTTTACCAGGCGGAGACATTGACCTTTCCTAATGAGAAGAATGGCCAGGCTGATAAAATTATCTGGAATACGGTTACAGAAGAGGCGACGGATGATATGGATAAGGATGGTAACAATATTATGAAGGTAACGGATAAGAAGAGTGTAGTTTATGAATGGGACGGGGTGAGTGAGAGGGTAATAAAACAAGGGATATAAACCTATATGAGTAAGTACGATAAGAACGACAAGCAAAGATTGTACTGGCTGATTGATATGTATTTATCAGGAAAAATCAGCGCGTCAACTTTTTGTGACGAGTTTTACTATTCGTACGATCTGGAATTAGATCACAGCTCACTTACAGAGAATGAAACAAAATTATTTAGAGAACTTAGCAAAGTAGCAAGTAGGTTCTCCCAATACGAAGAAGATCACAAATTATATCAACGAGCCTTTTTTACTGCGGACGATCTGAAACAAAAAATCATAGAGACTAAAGAAAAACTAAAATATCAGGCATGACAGGCGGTAAGTGAACATCTATCAACCGGCAGTCCAATTGTCAAAGTTGCATTATGGTCCAAAAATCCCCTTTTTGCATGAAGCATGCAATATGAGTTTCTGTGTATTTTTAGTTAGTATAGATTATATGGCCTGTAATCATCCATTCCTCACTTTTAAACTGTAGCAAACTATGAAAAAGAACAACAAGAAAAAGCTGCATCTTGGTAAGATCAGAGTTGCTGCCCTGAGCGCGCCTCAGCAGAAAGCCGGTAAAGGCGCGAGCATATTAGCTGCTTGTAATACGCAGGGCGGCGGTTGTTTCCCTACGCATTATAACACTTGCGGTGATTGTGTACCCACTTTCCTGGAGTGTTAAGGATCACTGAAAACATGACAACGAATAAGCCGCTTCATAGTACGAAGCGGCTTATTCGTTTTATTGGACTGCGTTTAAATAACTGTTAAAGAATCATTGTAAGATTTTGATTATTAATTGAGAGAAACTATTTTATTCCCTTCAGGAATAACGAATTGAGCAAACTGAAAATATTCCTATGGCCGATATGCAGCAGTAGTGGCGACATAAAAAATGCATTAAATATATTTAACGAAAATATGACGTGTTAACAGTTGTTTCCACGCAACGTATTTGCATTCTCCCCGCTTGTTTATCAAAAAAAATTTACCCCTATTTGAAAAAAATATTCTTTCTTTGTTCCACTATGTTTGAAAATGCTATGAACTAAAGCATATTTTCCTATATCTAATTTAGCGACCGATGAATTGAAAATTTCCAGGAGTACATAATTGAGTTGGCCCAAGGCAGTGACCATTTTTTCGAACTACATGATCGAAATCCCAAGATGATGCAGGTGCAAGGCTGCAAATGAATTTTCATGCTCAGTGTATTACACCATCCTATGCGTTAACTGTCTCCAACTGTTAAATTTTATAACATTTATTCCCTACCGTATGCGTATAGCATATCTACTTATGACGGCATTGCTGTTACAGTGGCAGCATTTGTATGCGCAGGACTTACCTGCAAAGGAGCATAACCAGCCAGACAGCGCCAACAACGCTTTACACCAATTCCCTGAAAAATATTTTTCGCAGGTAAGTGGTAAATCCCGCCTCTTTGAAAAGAAGGTGAACAAGCGCTCGCAGAAAGCGCTGGAACGTCTCGCACGGCAGGAAAAAAAAATGCAGGCGAAGCTGGCAAAGATAGATTCTGTTGCGGCGAAGAATATCTTTTCCCGCTCCATCGATTCTATGGGCAGCCTGCAGGCCAGGCTTAAACAAAAAGCGGGAAAATATGATCCTTCCAAGCTGGGCGCCGGCTATAACGGTTACCTGGATACGCTGCAAAATTCCCTCTCCTTTCTTAAAGATGCCAAATCATTAGGCGGACAATCCCAAGCACTGCAAGACAAGGTAAATGGATCCCTGCAGAGCGTACAGCAGCTGCAGTCGCAGCTGCAACAGGCGGAACAGATCAAAGCTTATATCCGGGAACGGAAGCAGCAGCTTAAAGAACAGCTGGCACAATATACCGGCTTTACGAAAGACCTGGAGCAATTCAATAAGGAAGCTTATTACTATGGGCAACAGCTCAAGGAATATAAAGCATTGCTGAAGGATAAAAAGAAAGCTGAGGCCAAAGCCCTGGAGATGCTGAAGAAAGTACCGGCTTATAACAATTTCCTGCAAAAGAACTCGCAGCTGGCAGGCTTATTCAATTTCTCTGCTGCCGGTGCTGCACCGAACCTGGAAGGGTTGCAAACCCGTACCCAGGTGGAACAACTCATTCAGCAGCGGTTGGGTGGCGGAGGCCCGAATGCGCAGGCGGCGGTTAGTCAGCAAATGTCAGCGGCACGGGAAAGATTCAACGAGCTGAAAGATAAATTCCCGGATGTGGACAATGCAGCTGATATGCCGGGATTTAAGCCGAATGAAATGAAAACTAAAAGCTTTTTACAAAGGCTGGAATTTGGAGGGAATATGCAGTTTGCACGGTCTACTCAATATTTTCCTACCACCAGCGATATAGCAGGCCAGGTGGCTTATAAGTTCCATAAAAGCGGTAGCGCGGGATTAGGGGCGGCTTATAAGCTTGGTTTGGGCAGTGGGTTCAATAATATCCGGTTTAGTCACCAGGGTGTTGGCCTGCGTTCTTTCCTGGACTGGAAGCTAAAAGGTTCGTTTTATGTTAACGGAGGTTTTGAAGAGAACTATAATGCTGTCTTTACTAATACCGACCAGCTCAAAAATATAGATAACTGGCAGGGAAGCGCGTTGCTCGGTATCAGCAAGAAGTACAAAGTAAGCAGTAAACTGAAGGGTAATATTATCCTGCTGTATGATTTCTTACACAATCAACACGTACCGAGAACAGATCCTATAAAGCTAAGGCTGGGATATAATTTTTAAAGCATTGTTCAACTATGCAGATACAGTACGCACTTAACAAACATCTTTGCTTTTCTCTGTAGAATAACTAACCACCTAATTTAACAATCATCTTAAACACATTTAAAAAATGAGATCCCGTACCGCGTTTCTTTTGTTCTTTTTATTATTCAGTGCAGGCAGTATCTATGCACAGGTAGCAGATACCATATTTGTGAAAGGAGACCTGGACAAGTTCTACCCGGTGACGTTTCTTGACGCGGCTAATATCAGGAGTGTAGCCACCGAGCTGGAATTAGGCCGTTCTTCCGTATTTACGGATGGAGGCGGCAGCATAAAACGGGGTTCCCTAATCGCCAAATTCAGGTTTCATGCGCATAACTGGGGGCATGCATCAGATTTTATTGATGCTGACATCAGGGAAGCTAACTTAACTGACACCACGCTGGGCAAATTCATAGCCGGCTGGAAAGACGCGAGCACCAACAATACTGGTGGCAGAATTATCATCTGGCTGAGAGGTAATACAACTTACTACTGGAGTGCCAATTATAATGTACTTCCTGTTATTTATGACGGCGTACAGAATGCGCTACCTTACCTGCAACCGGGCGGTGGGCCGTCATACACTTACAAAACAGCTGTAGACGGGTATGTAAACCAGGCAGGGATGAGCTATATGCATACTGCTTACTTTAATGGAACAGGTAATAATTATTTTGCTGGGAATGTGGGCATTGGGACAACGACGCCGCAAGCTAAATTATCGGTAAATGGGGATATTTTCTCTAAGCGGGTGAAGGTAATGCAAACGGGCTGGCCGGATTATGTGTTTGCTCCGGATTATGAGTTGTCTTCTTTGGAGGATGTGGAAAAGTATATTAAAAGTAACCAGCATCTTCCGGGTATTCCGGCTGCGGCGGAGGTGGAGAAGGAAGGATCGGATGTGGGGGAGATGAATAAAAGGCTGATGCAGAAGGTGGAGGAGTTGACGTTGTATTTGATAGAACAGCAAAAACAAATCAAACAGCTACAAGCTCAATTGTCATCCATCAGTACAAGCAAAAAATAAAAAGTAAGCGACGTCATGAAGAAGTTACTTTTGTTTCTATTACTGTTAAGGACATATTGCCTTTTTGCCCAGAGCAGTGACTACAATTTCGTTCCCACCGCTGTTTTGCCTCCTCCTGTAAACGCAGCTAATATTAATAAAGGCGGGGATGTGAGTGTTAACTTATCTTGCGGGACCCCTAGTGTCAATATTCCCCTAGCTGAAGTTAAATCCCGTTTCCTGGGCTTCTCCGTATCGATCAATTATGCATCAAACGGCATCAGAGTAAATGAATTGGCTTCAAATATAGGGCTTGGATGGAGCCTGAATTGCGGTGGATCTGTAACAAGAACTACGCTTGGCTTGCCTGACGAAGAAAGAAGCTCCTACAACACTGATTTTACCAACTTCACAAAAACCTCATTGAGAACGGGTAATCTGGACAGGCCAACAATGACATACCTCCAGTATAAACGGGACCGCGAGTCTGATATCTTTAGCTTTTCGGTGAACGGCTTCATTCAGGGGAAATTTATTCTGGACCAGGATATGAAGCCTAAATTGTTAAATGAGAGTAACTATAAGATCAGCATGCTGTCTGCTAAGATAGCTGACGGTTTTCAGATCATCGATGACAAAGGAACCGTGTTTATATTCAATGTAGCTGACACATCAACTTATGAACGCGGTGATTGCGGAGGGAGAAATGACCGTACTCAGAAAGTGGTTAATTCCTGGCAGCTAGCGCAAATCATAAAACCTTACCAGGACACCATTTATTTTAATTAATGTTGACGACAACTATTCTTACCTCTCTGATATCAGTGAAAACGAATCTGTGTGTATTACTACGGGTATAGGCGGTTGTGTAGACGCTTCCCCAACAGGAGGTTGTCCGCTTTTCAGCGGTACTTATAGCAAATGTTTCACCTCGCAGAATGTACAGGGCAATGCATTGAAAGAGGTTATTTTCAAAAATGGCAGATTGGTCTTCGGCTATACAGCAGGTAGAAAAGATCTGACAGGGGGAAGTGCATTAACGTCAATGAGTGTGTTAAACACTACTGATACCATAAAGAAAATCACCTTTGTTCAGAATAATAATCGTTATTCAGACGGCTTGCTTCTAAGTACGAACGATACAACGCTCAGATATATCGCCTTACTTTAAGAGCTGTGAATGTAATTGATCCAAAAACATCTGTCATATCTTATAAGTACGGCTTCTCTTATTTGAAAGAGGACTCCCTACCTGCAAGAACATCTACTTCGCAAGACTTGTATGGGTTTCCCAATGGCAAGTCTAATAGATACCTGCTTACCAGCCTGGAAGATGAATATCCAACGCTAAATTATTATGCGCTGGGATATGAACGACGCTATGGTAACAGGACAATAGACACAAATTTTATCAGGGCCGGTTTATTAAGCAAGGTCGTATATCCTACAGGTGGCTATGACTCAATTATTTACGACTGGAACAGGAAGCTGGAGCAATATATCGTATACCATTATAAAGATTTTGGATTTGATCAGTGCGCTCCTACCAGTGCAGGCATTACCGACAGCAGTCTGCTCGATATTCCATTTAATCAGACCGTTAACATGCGTCTACTGGTCACTCCGCGCGAACCAGGATATGAAGGCCACGATGAAACTATCTTTACGATCAAGCTGGCCAGCAATAACCAGGTAATATATACTACGCGGCTAAACCTCGCATCGAACGATGGAGAATTCACAAAAGACCTGGCCTTAAATGCGGGTATGTATAAAATTATCCAACGAACTGAAGGACGGTTCATCTGCGGCTATTCCAATATGAAATACCAGGAGATGCCTCCTGATACATTGTACAGGGCTGTTCCGATAGGTGGTGTCAGCGTATCAAAAATAGTCAGTACAGATCCTGTCGCTAAAAATGTTACGATTAAAACCTATGTATATAAAGATAAAGAAGATGGTGATTACTCGACTTTCCCCTTGGTAGAAGATGCAAAATATGTATACAGGAACGATGTTAAGCGATTCGTAAATTGTGATCGCTTTACAGACTGCGTGGGCGGAACATATTGTAGTTACCTTGTTCATGGCAATTCAATGGTTCAACCGGAATCAATGATCGGTGGTAATTTCTTTTATCACCGTTCCGTTATTGAGGCGACTACCGGACCCGACTCCATCGACAGAGCCGTTTTGCATAAGTTCGCTTATAATGAGACATTTACCGGCGACGTTCAGAACGGGGCGATGATACCTAACACTCCTTATGGCATTTATCCCGATCTGCTAATCGGTGAGGTCAGCACATCTTATTATTCGTATAATAGGCGGACAAGGCAAACAATTCCTTATAGAAAGGTTGACAGAACATATACAAGCAGTAGAAGCCTGATCGTCAACAATTTTAATGTTGTGCAGATCTATGAGTCTCCTTGTATGTCTACCCCGGTTACAGAAGTAGAAATGGGCGCCTACAATATAAATTCATATCCTATTTTTTTTCAGAAGAACTTGCTGACTGCGACCTATGATACCTTGTACGCTAATACCGGATTTCCGTATATAGCAAATTACACATTGAGTAGCTATACAGACACGCCATTTACTACGCTCCGCGTGTCTGGCTCTGGCAATAGCAAGGGAGAATTGCGCAGCCAGTCGTTTAAATATTTTTTTGATGATCCATCTAATAGTCTTTACAACCCGCTACTGACGCAGAACAAAATTGTCCCTATAGAAGTAACCGAATTTGTAAACAGCAGATTTGCCCACCGGAACAACATTACTTATACATATACAGATGCCCAGAACAGGATCATTGAACCATTTCTGTACCTGGAAACAACAGCCCTCGGCGGTCCACCTAGCGTGACACAAAAGACAAAATTTGATGGCTACGGGAATGTTATTGAGGTTAAGGCTAAAGAGCAACTGACAAGCTTTTTATGGGATTACAACAGTTGTAACCTTATCGCTGCAGCGAACAATGCTGCGCAGCAGGACATTGCCTACACAAGCTTCGAAGCAGATGGCAGTGGCAACTGGTCTGTATATACCGGGACCCGGGATCGCACAAGTTCCATTACGGGTGGATGGTCGCTGAATCTCAATGCTTTATCCGGTGTTGGCACGATGGCCCAGGGTGGTATATCAAAAACAGGCCTCGACTCGTCAAAAGAATACGTTCTTTCCTACTGGACGAGAAATCCCGTTGCATATACAATTGCCGGTACGCAGGGAACACCTTTGAAAGGGAAGACAGTTAACAGCTGGACTTATTTTGAACATTACCTTAAAGGCATTAAAAGCGTTACAGTATCGGGCACAGGCTATATTGATGAACTACGTCTGTACCCGTTAAACGCCCAGATGACCACCTACACTTATACCCCACAGGTAGGAACCACCTCTCAATGTGATGCCAACAACCAGATCATCTATTATGAATATGATGGTCTTGGACGTCTGAAGTTGGCGAAAGACCAGGATGGGAAGATCTTGAAACAATATGAATATCAATACCAGCAATAAATTATATGCAAAAACTTAATGCACTTATTTTTTTACTGGGTTATGCCATCTCATTGCAGGCTCAGAACAGACCTGACACAAATAATATCCGGCCCGCGGCAGCGGCGGTAACAACACCCGCTGCCTACACTAACACCCAGATCAATTATGTCCGTACCTGGGAACCCAGTATGCCCAGCTCCGATCCGGTGGCAGTGAGAGCTAACACCGACGTAAACCAGGTGAGGCAGACCACACAATATTTTGATGGATTAGGACGGCCCTTACAGACTGTTAGCAGAAGCATCACACCAGGCCTTAAAGATTTGGTGGCACCTATTGTATATGATGCTTATGGCCGGGAACAATTTAAATACCTGCCTTATGTGCCTAAAACGGGAATTGTAAATGACGGCAGCTTTAAGCCGGATCCTTTCAATGGACAAAAGGCATTTTACCAGGATCGGAATCTTACTCCAGGGGCAGCTGGTGAAGCGGTGTACTATAGTCAGACAGAATATGAAGCCTCCCCGCTGAACCGGGTATTAAAAGCTTTTGCCCCTGGCAATACGTGGGCAAAGGAAGGTGGCAATAAGCCTGTTGAACAGCAATACCTGGTAAATGGTTTAACAGATAGCGTGCATATCTGGGATATGCCGTCTAATGGAGGTATTATTCCAAGCAGCAGTGCCAGTCGCATTTATGGAGTAGGCACGCTATATAAAAATGTAACCAAAGACGAGCGGGGTATGCGGGTGATTGAGTACAAGGATAAAGACGACCGCACAGTGCTGAAGAAAGTGGAGCTCACGACTAACGCCTTGGATGGTCATGTGGGCTGGCTTTGTACTTATTACGTTTATGATGACCTGGGAAATCTGCGCTGTGTCATTCCTCCTAAGGCGGTAGAACTGATCAGGTCCGCCTGGACGATCGATGCGGTCACCGCCCGAGAGCTTTGTTTCTTTTACCGTTATGATGGCCGTAACCGGATGATCATGAAAAAAGTGCCGGGAGCAGATTCTACGGAGATGGTGTATGATATGCGGGATAGGTTGGTGTTTACCAGAGACGAGAATATGCGGAATGCTGCGGATAAGAAATGGCTGGTTACATTCTATGATGCGCTGAACAGGCCAGCCATGACGGCATTATATAGCTCAGCTTCTACAAGGGACACGCTACAGACCAGCATGAATACGGCAACTTCCAATACTCAGACCATTGCGCATCCCATTGCCGAACAGGCAGACCTGGAGTTCGGCTATTTTGATGGCCGCGCGAAATATACTGCCCGGAAAAGTATTACGTTTGATGGAAGCTTTGATACGGGCATAAACGGGACAACAGATGCGCTCATTGATCCGGCAGCGAACCAGGATACATTTAGTATTGTAGCAATAAACCCGCTGCCTAATATTGCCGCCAGCGCACTAACGCCATTGACCTATACTTTTTATGATGATTATAGTTTCACTGGAAAACATAATGCCATAACAGGCGATCTTACTACGCCAACATTCTCTGGTAGTCCCTATGCAGAAATAATAAGCAGCACCAGCAATATGACACGCGGACTGGTAACCGGAACCAAAGTAAGGGTGCTTGGTACAGATCAGTGGCTGACTACAACTACCTACTATACGGATAAAGGGCGTGTATTGCAGGTAATTGCTGATAATGTCAGCGGAGGCAAGGATGTGGTGAGCAATATTTATGACTTTAGCGGAAAATTGCTGAGGACCTTTCAGCGGCACACCAACGTACGCAGCGGTACCACACCCGAAACGAGGTTGATCACTCAAATGTTGTATGATGCGGCAGGTCGGGTAACAGATGTGATGAAAAAACTGAACGACAGTACGCAGCTGACAATAGCCAAGAATGCCTATGATGAACTGGGTCAACTACAAACCAAACGTCTGCATGTAAAGGGCAGCGGTCAGCTGGAAACCCTCCGCTATGAGTACAATATCCGTGGCTGGCTGAAAAGCATTAATAAAGGCTTTGTAATTACACCTATCAGCTATAATAGCTGGTTTGGTCAGGAGTTGAGCTATGATTACGGCTTCCGGGATAGGCAGGTAAACGGTAACATTACAGGTATTAAATGGAAGAGCGGCAGTGATGGTAAAGGGCGAGCCTATGGTTATACCTATGATAATGCAAACCGGTTAACTACAGCTGACTTTACCCAGAATAATCCTGCAGGAAGCAATAGCTGGGACAGGGCCCAGCTGGATTTCACTGTTGACCAGCTGGCGTATGATCCAAATGGCAATATTCTTTCCATGCGGCAAAAGGGGATGAATGCCACCAGCATTCAAACTATAGACAGTTTGAAGTATGGTTACCTGCTGAATAGTAATAAACTGTCGTTTGTAACAGATAGAAAGAACAACACTGCCAGCCAATTGGGTGATTTTAAAGAGATCAATAATAATGAGACGGCTGACTATGCCTATGATTCCAGTGGTAATTTAATTAAGGACCTGAATAAAAATATCGCTGCTATCAGGTACAATCACCTGAACCTGCCGGATAGCATTGCCATTACTGGAAAAGGCGTTATCAGGTATTTATATGATGCCGCCGGGACCAAATTACGGAAAATTGTTACCGATAATACCGCTACACCGGCTAAGATCACTACCACTGATTATATCGGTGGTATCGTTTACCGGAATGATACCATGGAGCTGATAGGGCATGAAGAAGGACGGATACGGCCAGTGTACGTGGCGGGACAGCCTGTTAAATATTACTATGATTATTTCCTGAAGGATCACCTGGGTAACGTGCGGACGGTACTTACCGACCAGACGAATCTTTCTATGTATACTGCGACGATGGAGACGGCTAATGCGCCTACAGAAGTTGCCTTATTCAGTAACGTGGAAGAGACCAGGGCGGAAAAGCCGGCGGGGTATCCGGAGGATCAGATGGTTGACAGTAACCAGTACGTGGCGAAGCTGAATGCAAAGAATGGTAAGAAGATTGGTCCTTCGCTGGTGTTGAAAGTAATGGCGGGAGATACGATACAGATTGGTGCCAGGGCATTTTATAAATCGAATGGCCCGAAGGATAATAAATCTGTTAGTCCAGAGGATATGGTCGCGAATTTGCTGCAGGCGTTTGGCGGGGTTGCTGGAGGGGATGCTACCCATGGTAATGGGCAAGCCGATAGGGTGCTACCCTTTGGCAACTTTAATGGCAGTGATTACCAGCGGTTAAAGGAAAGGGATGCGGACCAGAACCAGCAGGATAAACCGAAAGCGTATCTGAATTTTGTATTATTCGATGATCAGTTTAACTTAGTGGAGGAGAATAGTGGTGTAAGGCAGGTAAAAGGAGAACCGGATGATTTACAGACGCTGGCGGTGGATAAGATGCCGATTGCGAAAAGCGGGTTCTTGTATGTGTATACCAGCAATGAGACGGAACAAGATGTGCTCTTTGATAATGTAACGGTAGCGGCGGTGAATGGGCCGTTGTTGGAGGAGACGCATTATTATCCGTATGGACTTACAATGGCAGGGATTAGTAGCAATGCGCTGAAGGGAATGAATTATCAGGAGAACAGGTTGAAATATAATGGAAAGGAATTACAGAGCAAGGAGTTCGGTGATGGTAGTGGTTTGGAATGGTATGACTATGGTGCAAGACTACAAGATCCACAAATAGGAAGATGGCACACAATAGACCCCTTGAGTGAGAAAGGCAGGAGATGGAGTCCATATGTTTATGCCTTTGATAATCCGGCAAGGTTTATCGATCCAGATGGTATGTGGCCGGATTGGCCTACATGGAACGATGTCAAGAACGCAGGGAAAGCCCTTGTAGGAGGTGTTGGTGGGACAGTTATAGGTACAGTCGATAATCTCAGTGGAGCAAGTTTTAGAAGTGCTGTTGCCTCCAATATTTCAGATCCATCTATTGCGTCTGGTTGGAACACTGGATTAGATGTTGCAGATGTTGGAGCTATGTTAGGTGGCCGGAGTGCTCAAGTGGGTGGTAGTGCGATGACGGCATCAGCAGCAACAGTAACTATAGCAAGCGGTGGTCTGGCACTAGAAGGTAGTGCACCGCTCGCACTGGGCGGTTTAGGTATCTCGGTAATTGGCACTATATTAAATGGAAACGGAACTGCTAATTTAGCTTCACAAAATGGTAGGGTTTATGCAAAAGGTGATAATAAATTAGAAGCTTATAAACCAGATCCTAACACAAATGAAGGTCCACCAGGTGATCATACATCTTTTAGGAGAGACAGCAATGGTGACATCTACAAATATGAAGAATTTACTCAAAACCCTCGGAATCCAAAAGGGTTCGACTCAGGAAAAAGATTTGATGGAGGACAGGGGAATGGCCAACCTGGCAACCCACACACTAATACAATAACTCAGGACAAAATACCTACACCACATGTTAATGGGAGGAATATACCTGGAGGAGTAAGAGCTCCAACACCTGATGAACTGCCTAATAATAGCAGATTTATTAAACCTGGAGGGTTAACTATTTAAAATTTAATTCATGGAAGGAATAATTAATTGGATCGCAAACTGGTTTGCCTCCCATTGTGATGGCGATTGGGAACACGAGAATATTCTAAGAATTGAAGCCACGAGTAATCCAGGCTGGTTTATTACAATTGGACTGTCTGATACAGAATTGGAGAATGTAGAATTTAATATGGATGCAATTGAAAGTAGCGAGAACGATTGGTATTTTTATAAGGTGCATAATGGCGAATTTACCGCCGCCGGGGACTTAAGTAAGTTGCAGTTTTTGCTAAGTAAATTTAGGGAGTTAGTTGAATCAAATGTAAAGCATTAGCGAACAGCTAATGCTATTAATAGTGTGGCCGCAGGCATTAGCTTGCGGCTTTTTTACATTTGCTTAAGCTTAAAGTACCTTAGCAATATCTTTAACACATTAAGAGTACGCTTCACTTCCTCCCGTTCGTACTATCTTGGCGCGTTTGCGGCCATAGACGAGGCGCCTGGCATCAGCACATCATCCGACAGCAGACCGTAGGATCAGCAGTATTACCCCATATCTGAGCGATAGTCGCCACTTCATCTATGCCCCGTACGTTCTCCCTCATCTTCACCTATGCGATTTTTTGTGCAATTGGAAAAGGAAGCCTTATTTTAGGGACAATAACAGTTCTTTGAAGATTACTTGGTCGGAGTCTTCCCATATTGAAGGAAGATATTCAAGAAGCTTCTGACTATTATAATAAAAGGTTATTAGGTAAATAATTTTTAAAGGTCATTTTAAGAGTTAGGTGCCTTTTTATCCCTAGTATTCTGTATAACGTTATTGGCCACAAATGCAGCTTATCTTTAGAGAAGCCATGCTTATCACATGAATATTAGAAAAGACTATAGGGCTTTTTGTTAGTAGAATATCTTTTGTACTTGGATTTAGGAAATAGGAACATGGCATTAATGCAGGCAATTAATGTTCTGAATCAAAATAGCCAAAAATCAAATAGCAATAAGAAGCGATAAATAAGAATAGTTCAATGTCATTATCAGAAGACAATCCAATTAAACAGACCCAAGACTCTCAAGACGTTTTGACTTTTATAACCACTGCAAAATCCTATTGTGCGTGTATTGAGGGCTATCAGACCAGAAATGGTAAAGAATTTTTATTGGTAGTACAAACTAATTTATTGGCCCTTTACCGGGCTGCCAATAAATTACCTGATACTTATCCAGAAAACAGCATGGAATCGAACCGAGATATAGATAGCGATTTCTTAAAAAGAATAATTGAGTTTATCGCAGAGCGGTTAATGGATAATCGGTATTACCTTCATTTATTTAACCCTACTGATGAAAGCGACAGAGATATTTGTTACGGCGATCTCCTTGATGACCTTGGAGATATCTACAAAGATTTAAAGGAGTCAGTATTAATCTTTGATATTGGTACCGACGCAGCAAAAAAGGAGGCCATCTGGCAGTTCAAATTTAACTTTGATAGTCATTGGGGAGATCATTGTATTGACGCTATTTACGCGTCCCATTATTTTTTAAGAAAGTAAAATAAGTAGGAGGGCACCTCTTCATTGAGGTGCCCTCCTTTATCTTATCCAACTATGTCCTCATACACATTTCCAAACCTATCTGTCACTTTCACCGTAACCTTCTCAGCCTCCGGCGATGGTTTTGCAAAGAACATATGATCAGTCAAAGTTGGTTCTACGAACTTGTGTTTTTTAGGCAGCGATGGCCCCGCGTATAATTCCACCGCCAAGGGATCATAGGCCACCCGGGGTTCCATATTGCCTTTCAGTACACCATCTTCATACCATTCTACTTTCCATTTGTTATCCCAGTTCCAAACATTGGCGGAAATTTCATCAGGCAGCTCTTTGATATGACCTTTAGGATATACCCTGACTTGCTTCTCTTTAGCCAGACCGGTGGATTTGTAATACCATTTGATATCTGAGCCATCCACTTCATATACACCATAGCCAGCGGGCGTACCGTCGCCACAAATGGGGCCCGTCCACCAGGCGCCGCAGACAGTGCCGTGGTTGTGCTCCATGATATCGCCTTCTTCCCAGTTGTCGTTAAAATGGGTATGACCACTCATGATGTGCACTTTGAAAGGCTCCAGCAGTTTATACAGATGTTTCCTGTTGGCCACTACCCCACCCGGCTCTTCTTCTTTATTGGCTCTTCTGGAAGCGCCTGTGAAGGTGGGAATGTGGAGGCTTACCACCACTGTGCTGCCGGGTCTCACCCGGGCAAGATCCTGCTCAAGCCACTGCAGCTGGTTTTCGGTGATATAGCCGATGTATTTTTTAGCAGCGCCGATGAAGAAAACATCATCCAGCACTACGTAATGGATCTCTCCACGATTAAAGGAATAGTAAGTTGGACCGAATTGCTGTTTGAAGGTATTGGCGGATTGGTCATCAGAACGGGCTTCCAAGTCCATATCATGATTACCGATCACGTTGTAGAAGGGAATACCGCTCAGTTCAACAGCGCGTTTATAATCGTCGAATAATTCAAAATGATCCCATACCAGGTCGCCACAGCCAATACCATGAAAGAGGGTGCCTTTAGGATAGGATTGCACAAGTGCCTGCAGGTCGGGAACAGACTGGCTCATGAGCAGCTCTACGTCCTTCTTGGAGATCATCTGCGTATCCGCCCATACCACGAAATTATGTTTGCGGTCATCGGTTTCCAGCTTGGTTAATTCAAAATCGTTATTGACAGTGCTGCTGCCTTTTGAGATAGGACGATAGAAAGCAGCAATACCTTTCTTTTCAGGGAAGGCATAGCCGGAAGGTACGCTGATGTATACGAATGCGGCGGTGGCATTGCTTTCCAGCTCGTACTGTCCATTCTTATCTGTTTGTGTGATGTTGATCCCGTCTGTTACAGACACGCCGGCGATACCTTTTCCTTTGCTATGTACTTTACCTTTTAAGGTAATAAGGGAAAGGTCGGTATTGTTGCGTTTAGCGAATGGCTTAGCCTGCAGCAATGCGCCAGGCATCGTCAGTAATGGCCCGGTGAATCCCAGGTTCTTCAGAAAACTTCTTCTGTTAAGCATAATATATAGTTAGGCTGAGTGCTTAACGCTGAACGCTGCCTGCGTTATGCGTTAGGCGTTTAGCGTTAAGCATTATTTCAGTATAGTGGCCCCTGTACCTTCAATTTCAGTAATGGCTGATGTTTTCGTAAGCAGTACGTTATTTTGTATCCTGGCTTTGGTCCATCTGCCCAGGGCCAGGTTGTATTCTCCGCCCAGCATGTTAAAATACCCTAAGTCGGCAGTGTTGTATACCAGGCTGAGGGTATTGGAACCGGCGCGGTAGAAAGGCTGGTCTTGCAGTGTAATAGGATTTTTTACGTCGTACCAGTCTGTGTTGGTAATACGGTATCCCGCAGCGGGCGGACCTGCAGTGAAGAGGCTCCCACCGGTGGCTACAAAGATTACGTCTACAGGCCTGGAATCAACGGTTACGGTGGAGTCAGCAAATACGGCTACACCGGAGGCATTACCGCTGTTTGCAAACAGGCCGCCGGTTTTGTTACCGAAGCCGTCGCCGTCCTGGGTAGTGTAGTTGAAGGTCCTGATCCAGTTGGAAGTGCTCATACTGGTGGAAGAAGAACCATTGATCATTTTACCTGTACCTCCTACATAAAAGAAGCTGCCTTTGGCTGCAAAGCCGGATGATAGGCTAAACTTGAAGGTACGCATGCCACCGGTAGCCCATCCTTTAGCAGGATAGCCGGTAGGCGTAGAAGCGTTGGCGTTATTGGTCACTACTACTGCAAAAGGAGTCGCTTTAAAATCAATGTCGCGGGTAGCCAGGAGCTGTACATATTCGTAGTTACCGTCGCTGCCTTTCACATCGCTCATAAAGCCGGTGATCACACAGGGCGGGATCTCAATCACGGAGCTCAGTATGGTCACGTCTGAGGCTTTGCGCAGGCGCAGCTGCGGTACCAGCTGACCATCGGCGCCCGTCGTATTGAGAATAATACCGGAAAAGTTGGCCATAACAGGCTGCAGGCTGTCTGCAAAAGCAGCGGAGGTTTCCGTATGCAGGGTGATGTTGCCAAAACCGTCATTCAGTATTTTGTCTCCACCCAACACATCTTTAGGGCCAGGCAAGGGATCAAAGCCTCCCTTTACGACTACACCCAAAGTGCTTTCGTATTTATCAGGATTAGCGAGGATAAGATTATTAGACACCCGGTTGATAGGAATCGCATTGCCGGAAGACACTTTGGTGATATCGCTTTGCTGGATACCGGTGATCTGGAGGATGCCATTCACCCTTTTCAGCACCCCACCTTCCACATCGATGATCACGGAATCACCTGGCACGTAACTGGCTGCAGCAGCGCCGATAGGAATGGCGATACCACGCAGCTGTGATAAACGGCGGCTGTCCTGTACAAACAGCAAACCTTCGGGCAGGTTGCCGCCGGAGTGATCTGATATCACCATGGCGGCGAGCTTGCTGGAACCGTACATATTTTCTACGGTAAGGGTAACATCGCTCCCCGTGTACAAATGCCTGATATCAAAGATGGCTATGTAGGGGCTGATGACACCACCAGGGTAGTTATCTTTTTCACAGCCCCACATAAAAGCCACCAACGACAACAGAACGGAATATATAGTTAACTTTTTCATTGTGCTCCTATTTTTAACCTTGAATTATTTTTTCTGCCACCATACTTCGGTAGCAATTACATCTGGCCCCTGGGACGCTACCGCCGCTTTGTAATTAGTGGGATTGGTAGATTGTACATACACCGGGTAGGTCATCCTGGCGGGCATCACCCCATTGTTTCGCAGACCAGCGCCCTTAGGCAATACGGGGTGACCTGTACGACGATATTCAAACCACTGCTGCAGGTCGGTAAGAAAGAGCGCATAGTATTTCTGCAGGTGAATCTTCTCCATCTTCTGGTCCAGCGTTTCGCCTTCCAGCCATTGGATATCTGCAGCAGCTAGGAAGTCGGTAATAGACTCTGTCCAGTTAGGCAGCCATTGGGTAATGCTGGCCTGTGCGCCGGTATTATAATAGGTTTCTGCAGACTTATTGATCCACCCTTTGGCGGCTGCTTCTGCGAGGATAAAATTCACTTCAGCATAATTCAGGATCATGCCCGTAAGCGGATCATTCATCAGTGTGCGGGCGGAAGAAGTAGAATAGAAGTAAGATCGCTTTACCGGGTTCTCCCCGGGAGCATAGCCACTGGGCACTCCTACATATGCGCCTGAAGAAGGTGCAATACACCAGCGGTTGATGCTGCTGGTGCCGTAAGTAGGAATATCGATACGCGGATCATTCCAGGTGGCCAGGTGATCTATAAAGAAGCTGGCAATACCGGGTGCACGGAAGTCCTGCTCCCTTACCGTCATCAGGGGAGACACGTAAGGCCCTGCGCCTGTCCATCTTAAAATGGCAGATTCGTCGTTGCTGGAAATGATAGGATAAGTACTGGCTTTTGTTTCTACTATCTCGCGGATCTTGGCAATACAGGTATCCGTTACTTCTGCTTTACCGGAGATCCTCAACAGCAATCTTAAATACAGTGAGTTGCCAAACTTGCGCCATTTGGCCACATCGCCATAGTATATTGGGTCGCTGGAGCCTGTGATGGCGGTATTGGCACTCAGCAAAGTGTTCGCATCTTCCAGCATTTTAAAAAGGCCCATGTAGATATCCTTCTGCTTGTCAAACTTAGGCTCGATGATATCCTGGTCTTTTGCCAGGTTGGACTCGGTGAAAGGAACATCACCATAGGAGTCTGTCAACATGGAATAGATCCATGCCTGGCAGATGAGCGATATGCCCAGGTATGATTTGTTATAGGTGATCTCATTGCTGGCGCCTTTGTAGATATCCTTGAAATTCGTAAGCTCAGCGTACCAGCCGTTATACAGATAATCTGACCAGGTGGAGCGGTAATCATACCGGAACACTTTACCTTCTGCATCGCTTACATCCACGGTCACCTGCATCAATTCGTTATTGAAGGTGCGGTTACGTATCTGGTTAACCGTCATCGTACCCACCAGCGCGGGCGCCAACAATTGCTGCGGCAGCGCGTAGGGTGTATTATTCGGGTCGGTATTGATCTCCTGGAAATTTTTGGTACAGGACGTGAACAGTATACTGCACATCACCAGGGCACCACTGATTTTATATATGATCCTCTTCATATTTAAGTATTAAAAGCCAACAACTAAATTAACGCCGAAGGTGCGGGTAGATGGGAACTGGCCGATCTCAAAGCCTCTTACGATATCGGTTCCGTACAAGGTACCGAACTCCGGATCGAAGATGGGCCAGGGCGACCAGATAAACAGATCGCGGCCGTAGATGCCGAGAGAAGCGCGTTGCAGCCCCAGTCGCTTAGCTACCTGCGGTGGAAGGGTATAATCCAGGCGTGCTTCGCGGAACTTCAGGAAGTCGGTGCTGAAAGTGCTGCCTTCTGCGTTGTCTACGCCGTAGTGAGAACGGTAGTATTCGTCGATATCGGTTGCGATCACGTCGTTGGGACGGTACTTACCATCACCATCCTGTACCACGCCATTACCGATAATGCCGCTGTACCTGCCGGGCAGTGTCTTGGTCAGCTTACCCTGTTCTGCCAGCTTGTAGTGCATGAGCGAATGCGCTATGGCGCCAAACTGTGCATCGAAGCGAAGGTTCAGGTGGAACTGTTTGTAACGGAAATCATTACCGAAACCGAGCTTCCATTTAGGGATAGTGTTACCCAGGTACTTCACATCCTGTGTGAGCAGCGCGAAGCCTGTTTTGGAATCGTATACTACCTGTCCGTCGGGAGAGCGCTGATAGCCTCTTCCATAGAGGTCGCCCATGCTGCCGCCTACCATTGCAACGAGCTGCCCGCCGCCTACAGGGCCCGTTTTCAGCACAACGGAACTATCCGCCAGTTCCCTGATGGTGTTCTTGTTAGTAGAGGCGACGAAATCAACATTCCACTCGAAATCTTTGCCCTTTACAGGGTTGCCGTTGAGCGCCACTTCCAGGCCTTTGTTGTTCACTTTACCAGCGTTGATCACGGCATACTGGTAACCGGAGGCGCGATCTACGGTACGGCTCAGGATCTGGTCGCGGGTGATACCGGTATAGATGGAGACATCCAACCCGAAACGGCTGTTGAACATCTTCACATTGGTACCGGCTTCGTAGGAGATGGTCCTGAGCGGCTTCAGGTTGGGGTTGGCCAGTGTGGAGGGATTCTCCAGGCCGCCATTATACAGGCTACCGGCAGAGGGATAATTATAGGCTGTCTGATAAGCAGTGGTGGTACCGCTACCTACGCTGGCAACAGAGAAACGCAGTTTTGCAAAATTGATGTAAGATGGCAGCTTGACCATATCTGATATGATCCAGGCTGTACTGACGGAAGGATAAAAGAAACCTGCATTGTCGGTACGGGCAGGTGTGGCCAGGGTACTGTTCCAGTCCTGGCGGCCGGTGATATCCAGGTAGATGTATTCTTTATAATTGATAGAAAACAACCCGTAAAAGCTGTTGATGCCGTATTTGCTTTTCCACGGCATGGTTACCAGCGGACCGGCAGCGTTAGACATGGTATAGATGCCGGGATATGTGAGGGAGTCTGCACGCACCTCATCCTTGTTGTAAGTATTTCTTAAGACGCTACCACCGGCTGTGGCAGTGATCTCCAGGTCGTGGCCCACTTTCTTGTGATATCGCAGCAGGAAGTCGGAGCTGGCTTCCATAGAGAAAATATTCTGTGTGCGGTAACTGCCTTTCGGATATTTAGCGCCTGCATCAAACGGACGTTCCTGTGCACGCTGCTCATAGCCAAAGTCCATAGAGGCGCGTAATTGCAGGCTCAGCTCATTGGTAAAATTATAGAGCGCCTGTACGTTACCGGTCAGCGAGTGGCGGTTGGAACGGTTAATAAATTCATTGGCGATGGCATAGGGGTTTTCGGGGAAGGAGCTGAAAGGATATTTGATCACACGGCCTTCCTGTCCCTTAGCCCAGTAGTTCTTTAACCAATCCGGATCAGCATTGGGCTGCCAGAAGATGTACCAGTACATGATGGACTGGTTGCCATAGCCATTACCGGGAAGGTTATCGCTCCATTTATTGGTATAGTTGATCTTGGAGGAGATCTGCAGTTTGTCGCTTACCTTGGAGTTGACAGACATGGATATGGTGTTGCGGTCATACCCGGTATTCGGTATGATCCACTTGTTATGCACGTTGGTAAAGGAGAAACGGGCAGATGTCTTCTCTGAACTACCATCTATGGAGATCGTGTTGGCATAGGTTTGCCCGGTATTAAAAAAGTTGCGGAGCTTATTCTTGTAAGGTACCCAGGGCGTTCTCTGTGTTCCTACTGTTTGCGTTACGGGATCGTATTGATAGAACATTTGTCCTTCAAAGCGCGGACCGTAAGCGGAGCTTGTACCGCTGGTACTGGCGCCGTCTGCGGAAGCGCCGAAGGAATAATAGTCGGCGCCGTCGAGGCCTTGTCCATATTCATACTGGAGATCGGGCCAGCGGTTGGGCTGTTCTACGGAGGCATTGGAGTTCAGTGTAACGCCCAGTCCTTTCTTCTTGCTGGTCTTACCAGATTTTGTAGTGATAATGACCGCACCGTTAGCGCCGCGTTCACCATACAATGCTGCTGCTGCAGGTCCTGACAGGATAGATACGTCTTCTATATCTTCCCCGTTGATATCGTTCAAACCACTGCCATAGTCTGCAGGCATATTATCGCTGCTGGTACCGTAGGCAGATTCTCCGTCTACGGCGGTACGGCGGCCACTGCCCTGGTTCACCACCACATTATCTACTACCACCAGCGCTTCATTATTACCCGTGAGGTTATTTTCGCCACGCAGGATGATCTTGATGGAACCGGTAGGCCCGCCGTTTGAACGGACCAGGTTCAGACCAGGCACTTTGCCAGACAATGCATCCATCCAGTTGGCGGATGGAGCGCTGGTGAGCTGCTCCCCTTTTATCACGGTAGCAGCATAACCCAATCCTCTTTGTTCTCTTTTGATACCGAGCGGAGTAGTTACGACTACTTCGTTCAGCATTTTGGAGTCGGGCTGCATTTTCATGTCCAGGATCTGCGTTTTCTCCACCGGTATTTCGCGGCTGGCATATCCTACAAAGGAGAAGATGAGGGTGGCGTTCTCAGAACGCAGGACGATGAGATAGTTGCCGTCTGCATCTGTTACGGTACCCCTGTTGCTGTTCTTCGCCTTGATGTTCACACCAGGTAAAGGATCTCCGTTCTCATCGGTCACCCGGCCACGCACCACGATATCTTCGTTTGCGGCCGCGGCGATGTTGCCTGTCCACTGGTTGGACTGACCGCGATGGATGATGATCTTTTCCTTGAGCTGCTCAAAGCTGAAACCTGTACCAGACAGGATCTTGCTAAGTACAGCTGCTACTGTTTCATTGTTGTAAACGCCGCTGATGCGTTTGTCTGCTCTTTTCAGCTCCAATGCATCGTACATGAAACGTGCATTGATCTTTTCTTCGATCTTGTGTAAAGCTCCGGTCAGGTCTTCATTGTTCAGCTCCAGCGATATTTTCTTTTCTATCAACCTTTCTTTCTGACTGAATGCCCAAACCGGTGGCAGACATATCATTAATGCCGCTATCAGCATGCATAGTTTTCGTTGCATGCTATTGCCCCCATTGGTAAGTACAGCTTTTTTCATGTATCTGTTTTTATAATCTTATTGTTTACTTCCTGTTTGTTATGGCAATGAGGTACCTGTTCTCATTAACAGCAATGAAAAATTTCACACTAAAAGGTGACCGTTCGTGTTTATGGATATGTTATGCTGATGGCTCCTTCGGTTGTTCTTTCCCAATTGACGCCTGTGGCCAGGGAGAGGGCGGTCATCATATCATCTAAATTATCATCGTTCGCAAAATCGCCGGAGAACTGTTTGCCGGAGGCAGTTGACGGCATGATGAGCCGTACACTCCACTTTTTTGCAATAACATTTAATACCTGTTCCAGGGGCACTGCAGTGAATGAAAGGCTGTGCTGTGTCCAGGACATCAGCTGTGGTATATCGAAGGACTGCCTGCCCGAGCTGCGTGCCTGCTTGTCATAACGCACCTGCACACCGGGGCGTAATTCGCCCAGCTGCTGTTCGTCCGCAGCTACTTTCACTTTCCCCGTTACTACGCTGACGGTGGCAAAGGCCGCTTGTTCGGTTACCACGAAGGAAGTTCCTAACACGGTTACATCCAGCGAGTGTGTATGTACAATAAAAGGTTGCTTATTCTTTGCCACTTCGAAGAAGGCTTCTCCTTCGAGGGTGGCTGTACGTTCATTGCGGCGGTAGACAACAGGGAAAGTAATGGAGGCGCCGGTGTTCAGGGTCACCATGGTTTGATCCGGCAGCTGTACCCGTTTGATCTCGTAAGGTCCCGCTTTGATGGTTTGCTTTGCGATGGGCGCGATGGTGTCCTGCAGCTGGTAGCGGAATACCCATCCCAGTCCGCCGGTGGCTACCACCACTATCACAGCGGCGGCTATACGGGTAAAAGTACGTAAACGGCTGATGGGCTTCACCGGGGTGGCTGCCTGCCCGGCAGTGATGGCGCGGAGCCTGGGCAGCAATCTACCTGCAACGATGTTCTTTCTTTCTTCCGTGAGCTGGTAATCATTGGATCCTGTTTGCTGGAACCATTGTTCTATCAATACCAGGTCTTCATCGGTAGCCTGACCGTTGAGATAGCGTTGTATTACTTTTTCAAATCCGTTTATGTCCATCAAAGCGTCTTTACCTATATGTCTGGTAAATGGAGCTTTTAACCATACCCGAATGTTAAGGAATCTTTAACAAAAGAAAACGAACATCATGGCGTGCTGGAGAGATTTCCTGAGCCGGGTTCTGGCCAGGCCTAACTGGTTGCGCACGGTTTGTTCTGAGAGGGACAAGAGGACGGCAATGTCTGCTACGGAGCGGTGTTGTTCTATGTATAAGAGATAGATCTCGCGCATTTTGGCAGGGAGGGATCTTACTTCCTGCTGCAGGGCGCCCTGCAATTCGTTGAAATTCATTCCCTCGGCAATATTGTTTACAGCGGGTAAGAGTGTCTCCCTGACATGATCCAGCTTTTCGGGCTGCTGCATCATGGCCGAGACCTGGTTGATCACTTTATATTTAACGGCGGAGAAGAGATATCCCTGGAAGGTGTCTTTGACCTGGAGGGAGTGGCGGCGCGCCCAGAGGCTGGCGAAGACTTCCTGTACTACGTCTTCTGCATCGTCTTCGGAGCCGAGGCGCTTCATGGCAAATACAAACAGTGATTCCCACAAACGCAGATAGAGTGCCTCAAAGGCCTGTACATCGTCCTGTTGAATGCGCTGCAAAAGTTGGTCGTCGGTAAGCTCGCTGATACTCATGTTGTTGGATGCCAATTAAACAGTCGTGAGTAAAATTATCGTGTCCCTGCTACAGCGCGTAAAAGTAGAGAAGTCCGCCAGAAATTTCATATTAAACGATTATTAAGTTTTTACGGATGATTGCAGGGCCATTGTGCTGTTAACCAGCAGTTTTTTCATATTATAAAAATGCTCTGGATAAAAATAAATGACGAATAATTCCTAAGTTCGTTCCATGGATCTGATAGAAATTGAGAATAGTCGTCAAGCCCGGGCCTTTATCGAACTGCCAGCCAGATTATATAAAAGTGACCCGAACTGGATATGCCCCCTTGAAGCTGACGTGGAAGCGGTATTTGATCCTTCCCGCAACATTTTCTTTTCCCATGGTGTTTGTACCCGTTGGCTGTTACAGGATAGCGACGGCCAGATCATAGGCAGGATCGCTGCGTTTATTAATTATGAAAAATCAGATAAGAACCCCCAGCCCACCGGTGGCATAGGATTCTTTGAATGCGTGAACAACCGCCAGGCTGCCCATTTACTGTTTGACACCGCGAAAGCCTGGCTGCAGGAGAAAGGTATGCAGGCGATGGATGGCCCGGTTAATTTTGGCGAGAACGACAAATTCTGGGGATTGCTGGTGCACGGGTTTAAGCCGCCCAGCCTGGGCATGAATTATAACCCTCCCTATTACCAGGAATTTTTCGAGTCTTACGGTTTCCAGAAGCTGTACGACCAGTTCACCAATTTCCTGGATGCGACCGTACCCCTGCCGGAGCGGTTCACCAAGATCTCTGACTGGGCGATGCGGAAGCCGGGGTACAGTTTCCGCCATTTTGACAAAAAGCAGTTCGATAAATTCGCGGCCGATTTTATCGAGATCTATAACGATGCCTGGAGCACTTTTGAGAACTTCGCTCCTTTACAGCCAGGCACTGTAAAAGAATCTTTCCGGCAGATGAAGCCGATCATGGATGAGAAGATCATCTGGTTTGCCTATTATAACGACGAGCCCATTGCAGCGATCTTATGCCTGCCGGATGTGAACCAGCTGCTGAAACATGTGAACGGTAAGCTGGACCTGTGGGGTAAGCTGAAGTTCTTCTGGTACTCTAAAACCACCACCATAGACCGCTTGCGGATCATTGTGATGGGCTGTAAGCGAAAGTTCCAGAACCATGGCATTGAATCGGCCCTGATCCGCTGTTTGCAGAATGAAGTGCTGCCCCGCCGCAATGTGATCAAGGGGGTAGAGCTGGCCTGGGTGGGTGACTTCAACGACAAAATGCTGGCCTTACACGAAGCCACCGGCGCCACACAGGATAAGATACACCGAACTTACCGTTATATCTTTAATGGCAGCAAGATAACGAGCTAAGCCTACATTGTTTCTTCAAAAAGATCTTCTGTTACCCCATTCTCCTCAGCAAGCGGTAATGTCTGGCCAGCGAGCCGCCCAGCGTGCATACACGGTAAGGCCAGCTGTACCTGGCGGCATACTGTCTGAGCAGCCCTGTTACTTCCGGATAATAGATATGATTGACATTCGGGAACAGATGATGGACCACATGGAAATTAAAACAGCCCATAAAGAAACGGGTGAACCAATTATCATGGGAAATGTCGTTGGTGGTGAGCAGCATGTGCATCATCCAGCCGTGCGGCATCTGGTTGCCCTGATCCGGTAATGGAAATACGGAATCCGTATTGGCATGCGGGCTTAACAGCACCATGAGCGAAAAGATGCTGGCCGTGAGTAACATGAGCAGGAAACCGGCGATCGCCTGGGCCCATGCAATACCTAATACCAGCTTAGGCAATATGATGAGGTAAAAAAGGAAGAAAGCCTTGAAGAAAAACAGCTTTATATATTCCCTACGGGGAATGCTAGCCAGCTTCCAGATCGTTTTACGCTTATTAAAGAAGTCTTTAAAATCGCGTATCAGCAGCCAGTTGAACAGGTACAAGGGGTACAGCAGGGGCAGGTAGATATGCTGATACCGGTGAAAAGGCAGGGACTTGCTGCTGGGAAAGATCCTGGCCAGGCTGCTTTGCTCGATATCGGTATCCCATCCGTCCACATTAGGGTAATTGTGATGGAAACGTACGTGCCGTAATTTCCATATGTAGCTGTTGGCCCCCATGAGGTCGAACAGGTACACGTAGCAATCGTTCAGCCGTTTGCTGTTGAAAATAGTACCGTGCACGGCATCATGAATGGTGTTCAGGAAGATCATGACAAGCCATACGCCGAGTAAAAAATAAGCTGTGTAGAAGATGCCGGGGTGATGCCCTGCAGACAGGATCAGCCCATAGGTGAGGACATACAATATGGGAAACAACACCGCTTTTAAAATAATGCTACGTCTCCGTTTGGGCTCCAGCTGCCGGACGAGGGCATTGACATCCAGCCGTAATTGATGAAAAATAGTCTCTTCACCGCTTTTTGCAAAGCGTGGTTTCAATGTCTTTTCCATTATTCAAGCTTTTAGATCAAATCCTTGCTATACAATTGCGGTAACAGTTGAGGTCTTGGAAAAGTCAGTATAAATTTACGACAGCTGAGTTATTCAAATTACATGCCGTTTTCGTGGGGGCACGCCATGCCATTTCTTAAAAGAATGTATGAATGCGGCAGGTTCTGAATAGCCTAAAATATGGGAGATATCAAGAATAGAATAACGGTCATGCCTGATGAGCAAGTCGCAGATCTTCCGCTTCAGGTCTTCGCTGATCTTGCGGTAGGTGGTACCTTCTTCCGCGAGCCTTCTTTGCAGTGTTCTGGGGGTGATATTAAAAGCGTCTGCTATCATCGGCTGATCGGGCAGACATGGATCTGCCATGTTCAGTGCTGTTAATTTTACCTTGTTGGCAAATGAGGTATCCGGATCCAGGGCTTCCATCAGGCTGAGGTAAGCAGGTATTAAGACATCGAATCCCCAGTGGCTGTTATCCTTTAAGGCGGCCTTCAGCACGGTTTCTGAAAAAACGACCGTAAAGCGCGGGCCCTTTTTCCAGGAGCCGGGATGATCAGGGCTGTGGAAAGGGGATGTGACCCACAGATCAACATCTTCCCCTGAGATTGCGCGGATCTCTCTTGCTATGAGGGTGGCCATGTGCTCCAGTATGATGCGGTGCACCGGGCCGGGATCATCATCGATGCTTAAGTCAATGGTGGTTAGGGTTCCAATGGTGGTCATCATCACACGCACCAGGGGATAAGTACGCGACAGGTAGCTGCGGCAGTAAAACAGCGCTTCATCTACGGTAGTGGATTTTACAGAGATCTGGTAGATGGCTCCTAAATGCTGCAGGTGGATGAAATTGCCTACGTGTATGCCCAGCAGTTCATCTTCCAGTGCGTTGTAAATAAAGGATATTACTTTATAGAAATCTCCCGCATCCACTGTTGCTGCCTCGTCCTGCCAATCGGCAGGCGGATTTTCCATTACTTCCATCAAGGCTGCTGCGGGTATATTTCTTACACGCGCAAATGCGATGAAGCTGTTAAGATGGCGGGCGAGTATTTTCATTTTGTCGCAATATATCAATTCATCCCTCTTTGGCAAATATAGCTTTGTGACATCAATTTCAACACATGAAAGCGTATCACATTGAAACATTTCACAGCACGGACGGTATTGTGGTCCGTGAGCATGCCATGCCTGTTCCCGGGCCTCATGAGATCCTGGTGAAGGTGCATGCTACCTCGCTGAACCGGCGGGATCTTTCTATACTGCAGGAGAGCTATCCGCTTCCTGCGAAGCCAGGGGTGATACCTGTAAGCGATGGTGCAGGCGAAGTAGTGGCCACCGGGAATGCGGTGAGCCGGTTTAAAACAGGCGAGCGGGTAGCGGGCACCTACTTTCCAAGATGGCGCGACGGCCGCATCGGGTATGATATTGTGGATCAGCCCGGGTGCACGATAGATGGTATGCTGGCGGAATATGTAGTGCTGCCGGAGGATGGGGCGGTGCATATACCGGAGCATCTTTCGTATGAGCAGGCGGCTACGCTGCCTTGTGCGGCAGTTACGGCATGGTCTGCACTGGCGGCGGGGCCTGTTATCCCCGGGAGTACGGTACTTACTATTGGCAGCGGAGGGGTGTCTTTATTTGCTATCCAGTTTGCGAGCGTGTTCGGTGCGAAAGTGATCGCGCTTACCTCGAGAGATGAGAATGCCGGACTGCTGCAATCTGTTGGCGCCAGTCATGTACTGAATTATCTCGCCCATCCGAATTGGAGTGAGGAGGTACTGGCGCTAACAGGAGGACGTGGAGTGGCGCAGGTAATGGAAACCGGCGGCACTGATACGCTGGAGCAATCCATACAGGCTACGGCGCTGGGTGGCCAGATCACGCTGCTGAGCTATCGTGGTACCATCAGTACAGCGGCCGTAATGGACCTTAATAAGATACTGACGCCGCTGTTTGCAAAGCTGATATCGTTAAAGCCGCACTTTGTAGGCAACCGGCTTGATTTTGAAGCCATGAACGCCGCGCTCAGCCTCCATAAGATCGTTCCGGTGATCGATCGTGTATTTCCCTTTGAGGAAGCGCGGGAAGCTTACCGCTATTTCGCAGTGGGGCAACATACAGGTAAAGTAGTTATTCATCATTAAACATATTATCATGCAACTTAAAAGATCTGCACAAGCCCATTGGCTGGGTTCTGCCAGGCAAGGCGAAGGTACATTTACCACGGATAGTAAGACGCTTAACAACAGCGCATTTTCCTTTCCATCACGGTTTGAATCCGGAGACGGCACTAATCCCGAAGAGCTGATAGCTGCTGCTCATGCAGGATGTTATTCCATGGCGCTTTCCTTTATCCTTGCCAAAGACGGCATCAAATCAGAAGTAATTGACACTACCGCGACGGTTACTATCGAAGCGGTTGGACAAGGGTTTGAGATCACGGCAGTGCACCTGGCGGTTACCGGGAAAGTGCCGGGGATTGATGAAAGTGCGTTTAAGGCGTATACGGAAATGGCGAAAACAGGTTGTGCTGTTTCAAAGCTGATCAAGGCGGAGATCAGTATGGAAAGTAAATTTATAGCAGGGTAAGCGTAAGCACTTACCATGCTATTTCTCCAAAGAACCGCCGTTTATCACTCTTTCCCGGTATCAGCGGTTGTATAGCAGCCGCTGCTTCAATAGAACGATCTGCTTCTATGAGGCTGGCGCCGTTGGTGATGATAGCTTTATAGGCAGCTTCCCGCTCCTGTGAAGTAGGCAGCTTGTCGTAACCAGGCGCCGTAGAGATCATGCACATGACACCGCGCTTATTTAACTGCTGGTATAAGGGTTTCAGCTCCGCTTTATTATCAGGACCTACATAGGCCATGACGTGTGTCCAGGGAATGCCCATCGCTTCATATTCCTGCATAGCTTCCGTTGTTTTTACAAACGCTTCAAATACGATCTCCGGGTTACGGTCATGGTAGAACTTTGCTTCTTTGGCATTGTGCACGGTTACCATAACATGGCTCTCAGCCCGGAGATCTTTAATGAGCCTGGCAGTCATTTCAAAGGGCACGTCTTTCTTATCGAGTATGAGCACGGTTTTACCTTTGGCCCAGCGGATAGCTTCTTCGAGAGTGGGGATGCGGTAAGGCGTAACATTGCCTTCCACATCTTTGAGATGGAGCTGCTTCAGCTCGGCCAGGGTGTAATCTCCGATTTTCCCTTTACCGGTGGTGGTACGGTCTAAAGTAGCGTCGTGCATGAGGACGATCATGCTGTCTTTTGTCAGACGCGGATCGATCTCAAAAGTAGCGGGCGTATGGAGCAGGGTGTTTTCAAAAGCTTCAATGCTATTTTCCGGGAAGCCTTTGTTCACCCCGCCCCGATGCCCGCTGATAAAAGGGACATCCTTCCCGGTGTAGTGGAAGAATGCCCGTAATTCTGCTGCACTTTTAATGTTGAGTACATGCAGCCTGCCCTTTTGGGCCAGTACAGATGATAGGTTAATGGAAACGGCGACTGTCAGCGCCAACAGACTCTTATACATGTCAGAACTTTGAATTCAGGTGTTGTAATGTAAATTCCCCTTTAGCTGAAAGGGTGAATACGGTAACGGAGGCGTTGTCTTGCACCAGCATGCGGTAATTCTTCAAAGGCATGCCCAGTTTATAAGCCAGGTACAAACGGTTCACACCGTTGTGCGCCGCTACCAGTACATTGCCGGAGCTATGCCATAGCAGCAGCTCGCGAAAGAAATTATCTACGCGGGTTACGATCTCCATGCCTGTTTCGCCCGTGGCGCCGGCTCTGTGCGTTGCGGGATCCGCCATCCAGTTATCCCAGGACAGCGGGTCTTCTGCAATGAACTCTTCCTTTGTTTTGCGCTCCCAGTTGCCGAAGTCGGCTTCTACCAGGCGATCGTCTTTGATGACGGAGGCGCCGGTGGCAATGGAAGCGGTGTTATAGGCCCTTTCCAGGGGAGAGGAATAAACGCCGTTAAAGGAGATGCCCTTCAGCTGTTCGCGCACCGCTTCTGCCTGGCGTATGCCTTTCTCCGTAAGGGGAATATCGGTACGGCCGCAGTAGCGGTTATTATCCTCATTCCAGGCGGTTTGGCCGTGCCGTAGTAGAAAAACGTTAAGCATAGATCTGTTCAGGGATATATCCCTTTTGTTTAAGTGTTTGAATAAACCTGGCATAGTGAGCGTTGTAAGCTGCTACCAGGGCTGGATCAGGATGTACTTCCTTTTCCACTTGTGTCATGGCGGCAGCTGCTTCCATGATATTGGAGAAGCAGCTGTTGGAGGCGGCCAGTATAGCCGCGCCCACTGCGCCGGTGATATGTCTCATTTTATACAGCGGCAGGTTCAGCACATTACTGCGGATGTTTAGCCAGCTCGCACTATTACTGCCCCCGCCAGCTGTATACACAGCTTTTACGGGCTCGCCGCTCAGCTGCTCTATCATGGTATAGGCATAACGTTCTATGTAGGCTACGCCCTCCATACCAGCAGCAAAACGTTGTGCCGGTGTGAGGCCGGGGTCTTCAAATCCCCTGGCCTGGGGCGCAATGAATGGGAAGCGTTCTCCCTGCTGCATCAGCGGCCAGGACAAATGCCCGGTGGGAATGATGGCGGCCGCCTGTGGCTCGAGAGCGGACAACTGTTCTTTGAAATCGCGGGTGATCCAGTCGGCGCCTGTATTACTGGCGCCGCCGGGCATCCAATATCCTTCGGGATGGCGGTGATTGTACAACCTTCCTGCAGGGTCCTGGATGGCAGTCGTGGTAACGCCTTTTACTACCAGGGTGGTGCCGATCGTAGTGTTCCAGTCCCCGGGGTTCACCGCGCCGGAAGCGATCTGCGAAGCGCAGCCATCTGTCATACCGGCGACGATCAGTACATTATCAGATAACCCTAATTGGGCTGCCAGTGCAGGGTCTATGCCGCCAATAGGCGTACCGGAAGGCGTTACCTGCTGCAACCATTGCTGTTGTACCGATAACTGCTGCCAGATGTATTCCGGCCAGCGGCCTTGCTGCACATCATAGCCGGATTTTAATACGTTGGTAAGATCTGTTACATCATAGCGGCCGGAAAGCCTGCCGGTGATGAAGTCTGCCGCGTGGATGAACTTGTATAATTGCGCTGCCTTTTCCGGGTAGTGGTGAATGAACCATACCATTTTAGGCAGGCCGCTGGAAGTATTGAAAGCCGTGTATCCATTTGGGTGATGGGTCAGTGCTGCTTCGCGGCAAGCCCTTCCCTCCTGCTCCTGCCTTGTATCACTATACATGATAGCATTGTGCAAAGGCTGATAATGATGATCTATCGGGATGATGGTGCCGGAGGTAGAAGTGACCGAGATGGCCCGGATATGCCGCAGGTCTGTTTCGCGGGAGGCTTGTTTCAGCAGCTGCTGCAGGGAACGGAGGCAGGCATCCCACCAGGTGATGGGCGACTGCTCTTCCCTGGATTGCCCGCTGAGGGGGAAAGTCTCTTCGGCGCTACCCAGCAGGTTGCCGCGGGCGTCCAGCAATACCACCCGTTCTCCCTGTGTGCCAACGTCAATCCCTATAAAGCATGCATTGCTATCTCGCATGAAATAAAATTGAAGATGATCAGTTCATATTCCTGAAATAACTGCGGGTCTTTTCCCACTCCGCATATAATGTGGCGTAGTATTCCGTTTGAACGGGATGTACCACTTCTATACGGTCGTCTATTTTTGTGTTCACCTGTAGCGCTTCATTGCAGATCAGGGCGCCGCCTACCGCGGATGATTGCTGAAATTCGTAGCGCATCTGTACCTTTTTACCGGTGAGGTTGGCGATCAGCTGCCGTAGCACGCGGCTTTGCAAACCGCCGCCGCAGCCCCAGATATAGTCAGGCTGATGACCGGCCACCTCCGCCAATATGCGATAGTTCTTAACGATAGAACAGGCAATATCTAACATGGTAGCCCATACAAAAGCGCTGCGGGTAAGCAGGTGAGATACGGGCGCGTGAAATATAAAGCCGCCCCTGGTAAGCGATACCTCTTCATCCGCCAACAGGGAACCAAGGGAGGCCATGCACAGGTTATGCGGGTTTTCTTCCAGCTCTTTCTCAATCACCTCATAGCCTTCATTGGGATAAAAGATCTCCTTCAGGCGCTGGTAGTTAAGGCCTGTTACACCCGCGTTGGCTTCAAATACAAAGCGTTCCTTTTCTATATCGCGGCTGGTCCAGGTACGTTCGTCTTCATCCAGTGTATAGGTATCCGTTAGTTTAACGATGGGGGTGGTGGTACCGGATACGATCACCATATCATTTACAGCGGGACGTGTACTCTTAATGGCGAGCTGCGTATCTCCCCCGCCGACAATGATCTTCGTATCGGCAGGGATGCCCAATTGCTGTGCCACTGCGGGGAGAATCTCGCCCAGTACAGTGGCGGATGCAGCCAGTTCCGGCAGAATAGCCGGATCCAGTCCGAACACTTTGCAGAGCGCGGGCGACCATTGCAGCTGCGCTACATCATACAATAAGGTTTCCGATGCCTGGGAGTGCTCATAACGCGCGAGCCCACTGAGCTTGTACTCAATCCAGTTGCTGATGCTCAGGAAAGTGGCCAGCTCTTTCCAAAGCTCCGGTTTGCGCTCACGGATCCCTACCAGTTTGAGGGCGGAGAATAACGAAGTGGGATAGCGGCCGGTGAGCTGGTACATGCTGCTTTTATCCGTGATCAGATCTTCCCATTCCCGCCCGCGGTGGTCGATATTGGGCAGGCCTATCAGCGATCCGCCTTTGGCATCGATCAGTACAATGCCTTCGCGCTGGCTGGTGGCCGTGATGGCTTTTACCGTAGCGGCGGGCACTTGTGACAAGACGGAGGCTGCCAGGCGTAATACCTGCTGCCAGAGCTGGTCCGGATTAAAGTATAACGCATCCGGATACAGCGGGTCTTTTACATAGCTGATGTCTTCGCGGGCCACGCCGAGTACCTTGCCTTCAGATGAAGCGGCAGCTACCCGCACGTTGCCGGTGCCGATATCTACAATAATATAGGTGGCGCTTAAGCTCATTGGATATGCACTTTAAGTATTTCCTTATTGGCCAGTTCGGCAATCTGCTTATTGCCTTCGGCATACCATTGTAACAATGCCCTGTTCATGATCTCCACGTGATGGTCTTCCACTTCGAAGGTAGCGCCTGCGATATGCGGTGTGGCGATCACATGCGGGAGATCAATGATGCGGTAGTCCAGTACATCCGGCGGTTCGTTGTCGAACACATCCAGCACGGCGCCGCGGATGGAGCGGCTTTCCAGCACTTCCAGCAGGTCTTCCCGCTTTACAACGGAAGCCCGGGCCGTGTTAACAAAAATGGCATCTTTTTTCATCTTTTTCAATAAGGCGCCATTGATCATGCCTTTGGTCTCTGCTGTTACAGGCAGATGTACAGAGACGATATCAGCGTTGGAGAACACTTCTTCCAGGCCGCATTGCTGGTAGCTTTTATCATAGTCTGCCACATATGGATCGTAGAAAAGAATATTACAGGGGTATGGTTTCAGCAGGCGGGCGATCAGCTGGCCGATAGCGCCGAAGCCTACCATGCCGATGGTTTTACCTGCCAGCTCGTTGCCTTTGAAATGCAGGTAAGAATCATGCGCGCCTTCCTTCCAGCCGCGGCCTTTCAGCCAATCGATACCGGGGATGGTGTTGCGCAGGAGCATGATCACATTAGAGATAAACATCTCCGCTACTGCCTGTGCGTTGCGGGCGGGCGTGAAAAATACGGGGATCCCCATTTCTGTAGCCACTGACACCGCCACATTGGAAGGCGTGCCGCGGCATACACCGATGAACTGCAGTCCGGGTACGGCACGTATTACCTTAGCCGTTACATGATCGTGCTCGGTGATCAGCGCTTCTGCGCCGGAGGACTGCAGGAGCTGCAGGATCTCTTCTTCATTATAGGCCCTGCCGTTGGGTTTCCAGGACCGGTAAATAATTGTTCCGAATTGTTGCTCTAACGTTTTCAGACCGCTCTCATGATACGGCGCTGTGATCAATACTCGCATGTGATATGTTTATGTTTGTCTTTGCGTTATCAGGCAGGGTGATGAAGCGGGTTAACAGGGCGCTAATGGCGTAGAGGATCGCGAGGATCCAGATCACACCGGCTTCTCCCGCAATGCCGATGAACAAGCCAACAATAGCAGGGCCTACAAATACTGGCAGGCCTGCGCCCAGGTTCAGGATGGCCATGGCGGCGCCTTTATCTTTCTTTACCAGTGATGGCACCAGTGCAGATAAAGGCACATAGCCCGCCAGGAAGGCGCCCCAGAGCACACCGGCTGTCATCGTCATCCAGAAACTGTTCTCCCAGATCTGCGGCGCGTAATAAAAGAGCAGGGTGGTAACAGCGCATCCCATGCCGCCGAACCACATTACGGTATTGCGCCAACCCAGGCGATCGCCTACAAAACCGAAGATGAGATTGAAAGCGATGTTGGCGGTGAAGATGGTGCCCCAGATCTGCAGCCATTGTGTAGTATCAAAACCATGACGGGCCATATACATGGGCAGAAATACCGGGAAGGCAAATTGTGCGGTGGTGTTGATGATCCGCACAATGCCACCCAATAATACTTTCGGTTCTTCTTTTACGATGGTAAGGCCTTTGATGAGCTCCTCCATTTTTGATTGCGCTGCAGCTGTTCCTTTAATAGATCCCTTGTTTAATACCAATGCAAAAAAAGCGCCCAGCAAGGCCCAGAAGAGGGAGGTCCACAGCGTATTGAGATGGCCAAAGCGTTGTATGGCCCAGCTGGAATAATAGGCGCCCAATACATTCAGTCCGCCGGTAAACACAAACCAGAACCATCCTACGGCGCGGCCCAGCTGATGTTTCGGACTGCTATACGCGATCCATACCAGGAAAGAGTAGGCAAAGAGCGGGTAGCCGAAACCACGTAGTGCATAGGTGAGCAGCATTACAGGAAAGTTCAGCTCCGGCATACCGAAGCCAACAAAGCCGATGGTACCTGCTATGTAGAGCAGCAGGCCAGCGAACATGGTTCGTTTTACGCCATAGCCTTCTGCGAGCACGCCGGAAAACCAGGCGGAGATAGCAATGGTAATACCGTAGGCGGTGAACAGGGTGGCGGACTGCTGTACGGTCATACCATGGTCTACCAGGTATGGGCTCAGCCAGCCCTGTTCAATGCCATCGCCCATCATGAAGATCATGATACCGATGTATCCCCACAGCAGCTGCTGAGGGATGCCCGCTTTATCAAAGATGGTGGGCGGAAGCGTGGAAGTGTTGTTGGTTGACATGAATGTATCAGTTGTTTGTGATCATAGTCGTTAATTAGACCATCCCGGGTTCTGCTCCAGGTTGCTGTTCAAAATAATCTCATTATAAGGGATAGGATAGAAATATTTATAGTCTTCAAACTTACGCACCAGGTTGCTGAAGAGCACCAGGTTACCGCTGGTACCGCCGCTCAGCTTATACTGCACATTGTCTACCAGGAAGTAATATACGCCCGGCACTTTGGTAGCAGGGATGCTTTCCACGAAAGACACATCCATCTTGTTGTCCTCGTTCAGGTCTATCAGTGTATTCAGCGCGGGAACGTACATACCGTCGTACTGGTTCTCCAGGAGCTTGGCAGCGCGCCAACGTTTCAGGTCGTCATAACGGAAACCTTCGAGCGAGAGCTCTATGCCACGCTCGCGGCGGATCTCCAGCAGCACCGGGTTGGAGATGTCAGGATAGTAGTTCTGCTGCAGATAGGTATCTGCTGTAACAGGGTAAGGTGTGTTGGTAATGCCCGCGCGCTTACGTAGTAAGGCAATGGTGGCATCCCAGTCGGCAGCGGTGAAAGTGCCTCTCTCTGCTTTTGCCTCAGCGAAGTTCAGGAGCACTTCTGCATAGCGGATGATGGGAAGGGAGTTGAAGTTCTCGGCCACACCATCCGTAGCCTTGGAATCCAGGGTGAGCTTGATAGGCATATAACCGCTGTAGGTATAGGTAAAATCAGGTGGAGCGATGGCGCCGTCGCGGGTATAGTTGCCCATGCGGATGGATTGCTTCAGGCGGAGATCGCGGTTCTTTACTTCTTCGTTGAAGGGAATGTTATTATAGCCTGCCTGTGCGGTAAACGGAGTACCGTCTATCTTTAAATAGGTGTTGATGAACTTTTTGATGAAGCTAAAGCGGCCGCCATAGGTGGCGCTGGTCCAGTACCAGTTGGCATCGTTGAACACGCGGAGGCTTTTGCTGTTCACGGCGGCCAGCAGCACTTCTGTGGTGTTGGGCACTTCCAGGGTGAAGAGGTCGCGGTAGTTCTTATCGGGAGCGCCGGTCAGCAGTTTATACTGGTTGCTTTTCATCAGGTCGTCTGCTGCTTTGATAGATTCATCCAGCCATTTATTGGCGGTAGCGGCTAATCCCAGCTGCGTTTGATATTTGCGGAAGGTACCCTCAAACAAACATACACGGGATTTGAAAGCCAGGGCCACCCAACGGGTTACGGTGGAGGCATCTTTGTCTTTCGTGCTGCGAAGGTTGGCGCAGGCAAAATCCAGGTCGGCCAGGATGCTGTCCAGCACCAGGGTACGCGGATCGCGGGGCTTGAACAATTCAGGATCATTGACCTCGAGGGCTCTGCCATACCAGGGCACATCGCCAAACTGCTTTACTTTATCGAAGTAGAACCAGGCGCGGAAAAAGCGGGCCAGGCCCAGGTAGTGATTCATGGCTTCTGCCGTTATTTTGGCATGAGGCGCATGCTCCAGGAAATAATTCACTTTCCGTAAAGCGCTCCAGCTCCAGCCAGTAGCTTGTGTGGCGCCAAAGCTGCCGTAGATGTAAGTGGAAGGCGTTCTGCCTACCAGGTAATCACTGAGCTCATCTCCCCTTACAATATCGTTGCCATCGGGCAGATCGAGGTAGAAGGAATTGGCATACAGCTGCAGATCCTTCTCGGTGTTGAATGCGTTCTCTGGTGAGAGCTTATCCACCGGTTTCAGGTCCAGGTTATGATCACAGGCGGTGAGCATGACCATCGCGATGAGTATATATAAAAGACGTTGCATGTTCATTTTATTTGAATGTGACATTGATCCCAAACGTATAGGTTTTCAGCATCGGGTAGCTCATCCCGTTTCCGGCGCCGGAAGCGAGCTCCGGATCGGCGCCTTCTATCACTTCAGGGTCCATTGTTTTGATATGCTTATACATGGGGCTCCATACCCAAAGGTTTTGTCCGCTGAGATATACGCGCACGTTAGACATACCTGCCCTTGAGATCAAACGTGCAGGCAGGTTGTATCCCAGGCTTACGTTTTTAAGCCGGATATAGGCTACGTTCTGCAGGTACTTTGTTTGCGGCACCGTGAGCTCTGCACGTGAGTTCAGCGCTGTATAGCCACGCAGGCGGGGGAAGTAGGCATCCGGGTGCTGTTCAGACCACATGTTGTTCACTACATCTTCCGGCTGCCAGCTGTAAGGGCGGTTGTAAGGTCCCCAGATCAGGGAGTTATCGGTACCGGGCCAGAAATCGCGCTTGCCTACGCCCTGCAGGAAGAGGGACAGGAAGAAACCTTTCCACTCCATGTTGGAGTTAAAGCCATAGGTATAACGCGGTGTGGTATTGCCGATCACCCTGCGGTCGCCGGGGTTGGACAAGGAGCCTGCACCTTCATCGATCTTTCCGTCGCCGTTGAGGTCTGCAAACTTGATATCGCCGGGCAGCGGCTTGTTAAGGGCAGATACGCGGATAAAGCTCTGGTCGATACCGCGGGTATCGATCTCGTGCTGGTCTTTATAATATCCATCTGTTACAAAGCCCCAGATGTCGCCCACCTTCTGGCCTGCGTAGTAAGTGTTGATCAGGCCCAGGGGATTGTTAAAACGGGTGATGGTGCTTTGATTATCCGACAGCACGAAGCGAAGATCGTAGCTGAAGGCATTCCGGTCTTTCGGCTTGTTACGCCATCCGATAGAGAGCTCCCAGCCTTTTGTATCGAGGTCTGCATAGTTGCCTTTAGGCTCGGCTGCGCCGAATACGCCAGGCAGGGGCAAACCATCAGTGAACATATCTTTTGTTTTGCGGGTATACCAGTCAAATGTGGTCGTCAAACGATCGTCCAGGAACACCATATCCGCCCCAAAGTTCAGGGTAGTGGCCTTTTCCCAGGTAAGACCATCGGGGATCACATTGGGATGCTGTGTATAGTCAGGACGGATGCCGTTAACGATACGCGCGGCCTGGCTTACCCCCATCGATTCCAGGAACTGGTATGGATCTACGTTACCGTTGCCCAGTGTACCATAGGAAGCGCGGAGCTTAAGATCGGAGAAGATTTTGTAGGGCAAGGTCCAGAACTTTTCTTTAGATACACGCCAACCCGCGGAAGCAGAGGGAAAGAAGCCCCATTGCTGGTTTTGCGGGAACTTGGAAGTACCGTCGTAACGGCCGTTCACTTCCAGGAGGTAACGTTCATCAAATACATAGTTCAGGCGAAAGAAGCCGCCGATCGTTCTCCACTCATTGCCACCACCACGTAAGGTGAAGTTAAGGCCGTTGGTGAGGGAGAAATCAGGGAGCTCATTATTGATGATGCCATCGCGCTGTATGTACCTGCTGGTGAGCTTGGAGTTCTCGTAGTTATAGCCCACCATCGCTTTGAAATAATGTTTGCGGATGGTTTGCTCATAATCTGCATAGAGGTTGGCCGCCAGGTAATTGGTCTTATCGTCATCCTCATTCAGCTTGCTTTCGCCACGCTCCAGCATGGCGCCGGGCTTTTTGCTGTAGGGAACGGGGGTGTATATACGTTTCTCCACATCATTGAGGCGCCAGAAAGTAAAGTCTCCATTCAGGTGGATCCTGTTCTTAAACAGGCCTGCCGTGAAACGGGAAGTATTGCGGATCTGCATCCTGCTCAGTTCTGACTGGTTGTTACCGCTGATGAAGCTACCGAATACGATGGAGGCGTTCTCAGTAAGCGTGCCATCAGGATTGCGCAGCATGGCGATCGGGAAGGCTTCGTCGGATACCCTTCTCCATACCGGTGTATTGCCGGGATGGTTCAGGATAGGATAAAAGTAATTGGTTTGTGTAAAGCTCAGGTCATTCTCAATCTTTAACCAGGGAAAGGCCTGTACGGAGCCCCGTGCCCGCAGGTTGTAGGTTTTAAAGTTATCAGGATTATAACGGAAGATGCCTTGCTGCGACATATACCTGCCGGAGAGATAGTATCCTACATTCTTGCTGCTGCCGGATACGCTCAGGTTATGCTCCATGGAAGGATTGTTATCTGCATAGAGCTCTTTCAGCCAATCTGTATTGCCGTAGTATACATAATCGCCGGTGGCGGGATTGATATCTGTTTTAGGCAAGCTGGGATCGTCATTCCGGCGCTTGAGCTCATCCAGGTAATCCAGGGAGAAGGGAAACACGGAGTTCACCTTCTGGGCATGGGCGGTGTAGTCGTTCCAGGAAGTGAAGGCGTCGTCGAATGTTTTGGCCCACTGATAGCCGTTGGTGACCATCTTAGGTTTGATGGTACGTTCGTTGAGGGAGAAGTTGCCTGAATAGTTGACTACTGTCTTATCCTTTGCAGGGCTTTTAGTGGTGATGAGGATCACGCCGAAGGTACCGCGGGCGCCGTAGATAGCTGCTGCCGCGGCATCTTTCAGCACGGTAACGCTGGCGATGTCGTTCGGGTTTACCAGGTTAGGGTCTCCGGGAACGCCATCTATTAATATCAATGCGCTGCCCCCAGCTCCGATCGACGTTGTGCCGCGCACGTTATACTCTGCGCCCCTGGTAGGTTTACCATCCGTCATGCGGATATTAAGGTTGGGTATAACGCCCTGCAGGCCGCGGGTGACGTTGGTAAGCGGGCGGTTCTCGAATACTTCGCTGCCTACCTGGTCTACTGCACCGGTGAGATTTACCTTTTTCTGGGTGCCGTAGCCTACCACTACGATGTCGTCCAGGTTACGGGCGCTGGGTTTCAGCTGAATGTTGATGGTATTGCGTTCGCCTACGGGTGTTTCCGTTTCGGCGAAGCCTACAAAAGAAAATACAAGGATGGCGTCGTTACCGGGTACGGTAAGCTGGTATTGTCCATTTATGCCGGATACAGCGCCGGTGCTGGTGCCTTTTACTCTTATGTTCACACCAATGAGTTGTTCCCCCTTATCATTGGTTACCAATCCCCGCACGGTTCGCTGCGTTTGTCCGAACAGTACAGACGGCAGTACAAGCAGCAGTAGTCCCAGCACGTGCCTGAGGCGCATGTTAGTGCAGCTATGATTGTTCATGTTTTAAACTGGTTTGTTGTGTGTTTTTCTGATCGTTTTTAAGGTATGATAGCATTTCAGTCAGGGCCTGTGTACACCAGGGCCTCCGGCTGTTATTTCCTATCAGTCGTGGAATCCATACAGTACTAATTGAACTACTTTAAAGCGTTGGTGCGAAAGTAGAGTTTAAAGTTTATTAAAGTAAATTAAATTAAAGTTAAGTAATAGTTTTAATAAAAGTAAAGTTTATTAAATATTTTTTCTTTCAGTGGTAAAGGGGCTATCTACCCCACCCATCAGCTGTTATCTCTACCGGGATAGGCTTACTGCTGGGGAATGAAAGAGAATAATCCCTTTTTCTGCTTATAAAATCTTTATATTTGGTGAAAGTTTTTTTAACATAAATAAGACCACGGATCCTTTATGAATATTACAGACAGGCATCAGCTTATTTTACAGAAGCTGCAGGAGAATGGAAGAGTAGATATCCAGGAGCTGAGCGACTCCCTGCAGGTATCCGGTGTGACCATCCGGAAAGACCTGAAGCTGTTGGAAGAAAAGAAGCTGCTGTTCCGTACCAAAGGTGGTGGCTCTACTCAAAACCCGTATACGATCGAGAAGCCGATCAATGAAAAGGAGTTTATTAAAACGGAGGAAAAGAAGAAGATAGCAAAGGCTGCCATGAACCTGATCGGGATGAATGATTCTATTATTGTAGGCTCAGGCACCACTACATTTGAGCTGGCCCGCGCGCTGTATCCTTCCAAACATATTACGGTGATCACCCCTGCGCTGAAAGTGGCGCTGGAACTTTGCAACCGCCCGCATGTGGATGTATTGCAGATAGGGGGCCTTATTCATCAAAGCTCTTCTTCTGCCGCGGGGTCTTTTGCAGAAAGGTTATTGGATGATATATCCTGTGGGGTATTATTTATAGGGGTAGATGGGATTGATCCTGAATTTGGCTTATCTATTTCCAACCTGGCGGAGGCCAGTCTTATAATGAAAATGATCACCCTCGCACAAACGGTAGTGGTAATGGCTGACAGCTCCAAGTTTGACCGGAGGGGCATTGGCCGCATCTGCAGCCTGGAACAGGTGGATTATATCATTACTGATAACCTGGTATCGCCCGATACGGTAAAAATGGTGACCGACCGTGGTGTGAAGGTGATCATTTCAGATTAGCTATCAAAAGCACCATCTTACGCCAGCGGATACATCCAGCCTGGTAAGGGTTTCGCGCTGGTTGTCTTCCAGGTTCACTTCTGTTTCACCGGTACCATCATTATACTTCATGCTGCTGAGCGATCCTCCTATAAGGCCCAGGTTGGCACCAATGCCAAAATGCGGGGTAATCATATAATCCAGGCCTAGGTCAAATCCAAAACCAACCGTTCCACCAGTAATGGTGAGCGGGTCTACGAGCACTCCGTTGTCAACATAGCGCAGGTAGCCGATGGAAATCCCGCCAACTAAAACGAGCTTATTATCGGCAAAGGCTTGCCTTGACCAGAACTCCGGCGCGAAGTAATGAATATTGATCTTGTCCTGCATCAAACCCGTCTTCGTTTGCCCGCTGGTGGTGGTAACGGTTACATTGTCTATTTCATTTTTTGCATGAAAGTACGCGTACTTCAGACCAGCGCCGTAATTCTGGCTAAAGAAGTAAGCGCCGTCCACACCCAGGTGAATGCCGGACTTCAATCCTTTGATATACTCTTTGAGATAAGCTTCTCCTACATCAGCTGTTTTGCCTAAGCGGTAGCTCCATCCCCCCTGGAAGGAGACGCGGAAGCGCGGAAGATCGTCATCTTTGTGCTGGGCCTGCACGGAGGTAATACATGTTACCAGGAAAATTGCTGCAATAAAAATTTGTTTCATATTATTTCATTGGTTTTATAGGGACATGCTCTTGTGTTGTACTAATCTTGTCTGGTTGCCACGGGGTCAGCTTTCAACTTCGACGCTTAATTGTCGCAAAGATATATAATTAATTATATACTATGTTAAAACATAGCAGGCAGCAATTCCGTAAACTATGTTTACTTTAGATGCAGGATATCTTTAAATTCCACATTACAAAACCAGATTTTTTATGCAATACAGAACATTTGGCAGAACTGGCTGGAAAGTGAGTGAAGTAGGCTATGGCATGTGGGGAATGGCTGGTTGGACAGGCTCGGAAGAAAAGGAAGTGAACGATGCACTGGACAGGTCCATTGAATTAGGCTGCAACTTTTTTGACACTGCCTGGGGGTATGGGGAAGGCCTTAGTGAGCAGATATTGAATAACACTATCAAAAGGCATCCCGGTAAACGCTTATACGTAGCCACCAAGATACCGCCGAAGAACTTTACATGGCCTTCTAAACCGGAATTCAAACTGGAAGAGGTATTCCCGGCAGATCATATTGTGGAATACACGGAGAAGAGCCTGAAGAACCTGGGTGTTGAAACTATTGACCTGCAGCAGTTCCATGTATGGGAAGACAACTGGGCCCAGCTGGATGAGTGGAAGGAAGCAATTACCCAATTAACCAAAGCAGGAAAAGTACAGGCCTGGGGCATCAGCGTAAACCGCTGGGAACCGGATAACTGCCTGAATACATTAAAGACGGGGCTCATAGACGCCGTACAGGTGATCTACAACATCTTTGACCAGAACCCCGAAGATAACCTGCTGCCACTGTGCCGCGAAAAGAATATTGGCGTAATTGCCAGGGTACCTTTTGATGAAGGCACACTGACAGGTACCTTTACCAAGGAAACCACTTTCCCCCAGGGCGACTGGAGGGCTACTTACTTTGTTCCGGAAAATCTCAATTCCAGCGTTGAACATGCTGATGCGCTGAAACCACTGATCCCTGCAGGGATGACCATGGCGGAAATGGCTATACGCTTTATCCTCAGCAATCCTGATATTGCGACCACCATACCGGGTATGAGGAAGATAAGGAATGTGGAATCGAATATGAATTGCAGTGATGGCAAAGGGCTGCCGGCGGAGCTACTGAAAGAGCTGAAAGGCCATCGTTGGGATAGAACACCTACAAAATGGTCGCAATAAGTAAAAAGAATAAATATTTTTTACTGTTTTACCATTGCACGTTTCAATACCTGCACCACCAGTGTATCATGGCGATTAATACCGCCATCAGCATCCAGTTCGGAGATCATCGCCTTGTTAAAGAGCATGATACCTTGTGTTGAACTATAGGTAGTTGAATTGGCCATTCCAAATGGCGTAGGGACCATTTCATCTACCGATACATAAGCTACCACATAAGGGATGGAATATTTACCATCTGCCACCATTACGGGGGTCAGCTCACGATATTTGCAGGGCGTGTTATAAAAATCTGAACATACTGTTCTTGGGCTGTGCAGCGGCACGAGGCTCATCAGCCGTTTGGCTTTCCCGTCACCGACAGGCTGGCTGACAGACGAATCTATTTCGGCGATCAGCAATTGGGAGGCGGACTTTTCTATGATCTCGGCGTTCCTGAAGCCCAGCTGGATCTTATTTCCTTCTTTAAAGTGCATGGAAAAGGAACTAAAGTTGTCTCCCGGAACAGGAGATATAAAAGTAAACTTGTCCAGTATGTTCCTTCGGGTTAAGTACTCGGTGATCCGACGCGTGTCCCTGATGGTGTCTGTACCAGTATACATCACCGGCCGTTCTGCCGTGAGCGTGGAGGCGGGAGAGTAGTTTTCAGTGCCGTAGCCGTCATCATCCGGTCCTTTGTTGTCGTTATCCTTTTTACAGGACAGGGAAAATAAACAATAAAAAGCGGCCACAAACATGGTTGAAATGGCGGGTGTTGTTCTCATATAGCGCTATGGGTTTATTGGATAAAAGGAGAGCGCGAAGATATAGTTTTCTTCGCGCTCATCACCATAGTATACGTATCGTATTTTAATAAGTGTATTGCCGTTCGAAACGCTTTTCCCGTCTCTTTTTTGGTTTAGCGGCGCCTTTAACCTCTACCTTGTAGATAGTTTCATCAATGCAATTGCCTGAAGCATCGTATAGATACTCTGCTTCAAAAACGTCCAGGGGGCCGTTGGCCTGTTTGCTGGTCCATTTTACCACATCGCCCTGCTCATTGTAAACAGTTCCTTCTGCCGGGTGTAAGCGGGCATCTTTAAAGCTGATCTTCAGCGTATCAGTTGAAACCTTGTTCCCCTCGTTATCCAGCACCGTTGTAACAACGCTGTTACGATCATACAAATAGGTAGCGGTTTCTTTACCGATTGCGTTTCCCTGTCCATCTTCCAATGACAGCGCAACAGGATGTCCCTTTTCATCATTTGTGATCTTTGAGATCAGCATGGTGGCTCCATTCGCATCCTGGTCTGTTACACGGGTCAGAAAATGACTGGCATCATAGGTGTAGATCGTTGTTTCCTTGCCATTTCCTGTTTTGCCCCATCTTTCAAAGGTTCTTTCCAGGCATCGCCGGTTAACAGTATCATTTTTGTGAGTCAGCCTGGCAGTACGGTTGCCATTCTCATCGAAACGTTCTTCTGTCAGCAGCATTCCGGCAGCGTCGAAAACCTTGACAGACTTCTCTATCTTCTGAGCTTCCAGGCCATAGAAGGTCTTGGTTTCGGCGATCTGTTTAGGGCGCTTCGTTTTGTATTGTGTTTCCTCATTTAATTGCAGGGCGCTGTAGATATTCTGTCCCTTTACCACACCTGCCGTGAATACCAGCAGGAGTAAACTAATAGATCTTTGCATAGGTAATGTTAAAAATGGGCCGCAAGGTACGAAAAAAGTATAACTCTACCTTCTTATTACCGGAAATTGCGAGATCCTTAGATTACTGCATCCATATGGTATCAAGATAACTTCCTCTTCCTTTTCTGCCACTTCCAGCTGGAAGGTGTAGCTAAAGGGAATGGGCCCGGCCATCTCGTTATACAAGCCCCAGGAAGGAATTCGTTTAGCCTTTGTCTTTATAATGACCGGCGCATTTTCAGGATTCCAGGGATAGGCGGCCACTGTCTCCTTCTTCTCTACCTGGAAATTCCCGGCCAGTTCATTTTCCGGCATTTCCATCAGGCCGTAGTTCCAGGGAGTGGTGGGATATATTTCCTCGTAGCTATCGCCGTAGTCAATAGGGTCTTTGTCGTTCTTTATCATTTTGGAGGTCTCTCCTATCTTCAGGGCATATGTGAGGGGCCCGCGTTCTACTGATACGGAATTCTCATACCAGCTGTTACGGAAGATATGCATGGGCAATGTCAGTTCTACTACATCGCCGGGCTGCCATTCGCGGCTGATCTTAACGATAGCGCCAGCGGAAGGTTCCTGCCATACTTTACCATTGATCTTCACAATGCCTTTTTTACACCAGGCGGGAATGCGCAGGTGAAGGGGGAAAGCCGCTTTTTTATCCGCGCTCAGGGTAAAGCGGATGCTTTCTTCGAAGGGATAATTGGTTTCTTCTTTGAAAGACACAGGAACGCCGTTGGCAACCGTTGCTTTTATTTCGCTGGGCGCGTAGACCAGTGCAGCCAGTCCTTTATCAGGCGTGGCATACCACAGGTTCTGTGTGAATTTAGGCCAGCCCTGGTGCATATTGGACGTACAGCAAGGATAGCCGGTGAGCAGTCCGTAACATACATCCGTGCCGTGGTGGTTGACATCAAAGTTGCGTTGGTGCCTCGAGATCATAACCTGGTTAGCCTGCTGGAAATACTGCCTGCCCATGAAATCATCGGTGGCTTGTGTGGGCAGGGCATTAAAGGCGATCTTTTCCAGCTGGTCTGCATAGGATACATCGCCAGTGATCTCCAGTACATTTTCTAGCGTGTACATCATCTCAACGGCAGAACAGAACTCTGATCCCTGCGTAGGGTTATTACCGTGCAGGGCTTCATCTCCGCCATACATACCATGGGCCATACCGTTGAATTTCCGCAGGTCTTCAAAGCCCTTTCTGGTGGCATCCAGGTATTTCTTATCGGGATGATGCTGGTAATAGATAGCGGGTTCTTTCATTCCCTGCGCCAGGTTTACGGCGTGGATGCTGCCTGCGGTAGACAACATATCTGAATGTAAAAAGGCGTTGGTGAAGTCGAAGGTCTGTTTGTGCAGCAGATCGCCCAGCTGCAGGAGGAAGGGCTCATGCGTAATGTTGTACAGCCAGTATACTACCAGGAGGTTATCGCCAGCGCGGTAACGCGCCCAGAAGCTCCAGTGGTCGAGTGGTTTGGCGGGCAACTCTTTCAGCTGATAACGGAAGTAATTGGTGAGGAGGCTGATCACGCGTTTGTCGCCCGTGGCGGAGTAGTATTGCTGCAGCACTTTCAGCATCACCATCTTGGGCCACCAATCGTGGCTGTTATCGCGTTGCACGCCAGGTTCGGGACTATAATCTTTTGAGGGGCCAAAGTAGCCGTCGGGTTGCTGGCTGTTGATCGTCCATTCCACCCAGGGCTTCACCTTGGCGATGAGCGCCGTGTCATGAAGAATATAGGCCAGTGGCAGCAGGCCGTCTATCCAGTAGGGACCACGCTCCCACTGGTCGCCATCGCCGCCTAACCAGCCGTTGCGCTGGTTCATCACCAGGGGGTAGAGCTCGTCCAGGTGGCCGGTGGCGCCGTTCTTCTGGCGGATGAGCATTTCGCGCAGCCAGCCCTGGGGCTGAATGGCGCCTAAGGGAAGCTGGCTGTAAGGATGCTGGTGCTGCGATGTGCGGGCAGCTGTTTGGGTTTGTGCATGAACGTGAACGGCAAAGCATAGCAGGAGCGCTGGGAGTACAGATAATTTTTTCATGGAATTTAGCAATATGATCAGACAAGATAATAAATGATATTATTTTAACCCAACCCCTTAAAGAAGAGGTAAAAAAGAGCCGGAAGGCAAAATGCTTTCCGGCTCCTGTATCTTTAAAACAATATTATCAGAAATTAACGCTTTGGTTACCGGTGAAAGTGGTATCGGTTGGTACCGGGTTTACCACTGCACCTGTAGCGGGGATCGTTACATTCAAGGTTGTTAATACATTACGTTTGAATGCGATGGTTTTTGATCCAAGCGGAACGATACTACCATCCGGTTTCTCCCAGCTGAGTGTTACATTAAGAGGGTCGACGAATAACGAATCACGGTATTGTAATTCATTCGCCGTATAAATGAACTGCCTGGATGCAGCTTCGGCTGGTGTAAGGGATACCGGAAACATTTGCGAGTATACCGCTTTCAGTTTACCGGCGCTAAAGTTGGTTACATTGTATTTGATGCCATACACTATCCTTTTCATTGGCAGGTTAACAACAGACGGAGCTGCTGATGCTGCAAAGGAAACCTTACCAATATAGCTGTCTGCCTCGGAATGGGGGCTTTGTATACCGCTGGGAGGATTTAAAGGATCCACGAGGTTGATATAGCTCAATGTGTCTGTAGAAGCAGGATAGCCAATGACAGTATCCATCCTGTTCGTCAGGGGTCCACGAAACGGAGTACCGAACCAGGTATAACCACTGTGCATGGTGTAAGATAATCCGCCGCCGGTACCTTTCTTAACCGCCACTGCGCTCACCGTGATCGATCCGCTAGCAGGAATTTTCAGGAACATGGAATCGGTACGGCTAAAGATGCCTTCATAAACAGCCTGGCCATTTTTAAGCACGACAATAGCATATATCGTGCTATCCGCTATTGTTTTGGCGTTTTCGGAAACACCACCGGTCTTTCTGCCCAGTGGGGATTCTGTAGTAGTAATATCGCCGGTTAAGTTTAACTGAACCGTCAGCGGCTGCCCATCTATAGCAGGAGGCGTTACAGCTTCGTTCTCATTACTTTTTTTACATGAAAAAGTTGTGACCAGGACAATGGCCAGCAACAGTACTCTTGATTTCATAGATCAGGGTTCGGGTTTTGTTTGGGTTTAAATAAGGCGCAAACCTAGCATTTATTTACATTAAAAATAAAACTCATTTTAATATAATCGCACAAGGGGAGATTAAGGGGTAAAAAGGGGCATTTTAAGCCATCTTTACTGCAATCCGTCTGCAGCCGATGGGGCATGACGATTTTAGGTGTAATTTTTATATGGTTAACGACTGATTAACCTATGCATTATTAACCTAAAATCGATGTTTTATGACCATCAAGACCTTAAGAGGCCTTCCTCGTCCCTTAAAAAAACTGCAGCACGACTACCAATTGCTTCAGAAAGTAGGGTTTAGCAGCTCTATTATCCGGCTGATTGACGACAGGCGGAATCCGCTGAGTGATTACTGCCAGCCTTTTCAGCCCCATCCGGCCAGTAAAGCGATCATACATGCCGCCCGGCAGTTCTGTATCGATCACGGCATCTGGCTGGATAACGCCCAGCATTATATTACCTGCCAGCTTTTCCTGTATCCAACGGCCAGCTATGAACGAATGCTGGTAATGACCAAGAACAATGCGATTGATTATTACCTGAACGACACCTATGGCCGGGATCTGTTCAAGTCGCTCAGCCAGGAACAGCAGGCAGCTGCGGCTGCGGTTATTGAACGTATGTCACACCTCGACGAAAATATGCAGCTGACGGCGGATGCTCAGCCTATAGAACGGGCTAACGCCAGCATGCTGGCTAAGATACGTGATAGCTCACCTAAAGCATGGTTCTCAGAATTTCTTCGCCTGTATAACTATCACCTTGAAGTTACGCATCGTAACTGCAATACTTCTGCGCTGGGTTATGTACCGGATGTTGCGCAGTATGTGGATATGCGTTATCACACCAGCGGCATGCCGCATATTGTGCTGCTGCTGGAGTATGCAGAAGCCAATTTCCTTGACTGGGGCTGGCTGAACGACACGGCCCTTGCGCCTTCACTGCAACGTTTGCACTGGCTGATCGCCGCATTTGGCTGCCTGTCTAACGATCTTTTCTCCTTTGAAAAAGAAGTGATCGACAATGGCGCTGATGCCAACCTGCTGGCGGCCATTGCCTTGAATGAGCCCTCCTGGCAGCTTACAGAAGTAATCTATCATGCGGCAACGATGGTAAAGGATATTCTCCGGGAGTACTTCGACCTGCTGAGCGGTATCCGGAAACAGGTAAGACAGCTCGCTGCTGCATTCCCTGCGGAGACCTCCGGGATGACGCGGCATCTTGACTGCGTTGAAAGATGTGTACAGGCAAGTTGGATGTGGCAGGTACATACGCAGCGTTACAAACGTGTCAATTCCATATGGGAAGAAACACAATTGCCTGAACCGGCTATATTGAAGGCGGTATAGTGGGGTAGGTTATTCCCGTAGTATTTCACTGCTGTGCCTTACGTGTTTGCTTAACACGTTAAGCAGCTGTATTTCGTTGATCGGCTTGACGATAACGTCTGCCGCCCCGGCGGCCTTGACTTCCATCTGCGGTTCCAGCCCTTCGCCGGTGGTGAATACTACGGGGATATTTTTAAAGCGGGTATCGGCCTTTAATCGTATCAAAGCCTCCATGCCGCTCATAACAGGCATTTGTTGATCGAGGATGATAACATCCGGGAGGTGCCCGGCTGTGGTGTATTCTTCCAGCTTATCCAGGAGCTCCTGCCCGTTGCCGGTGACGGTTGCGCGGCACTCGTTCTTGGAGAGGAACCTTGCCAGCAGCAGGGCATTCATGGCATTATCTTCTGCAATGAGTATGTCAACATTAGACAGGTTGTATAGATCGCTTTCTTCCTGCACAATATCTTCCATCCGGCCTTGTACCAGTGGCAGGCATACCGTGAAGACAGTTGTATTATCGCTGCTGCTCACATCAATTACGCCGCCCATGGCGGTCACCTTATTCCGTACGATGTACAGGCCCAGTCCGCGGCCTTCTTTGCCCGAGCTTCCATCATCGCGTACAAACGGATCAAAGATATGCGGCAGCTTATCAGCGCTGATGCTGCCCTGGTTCTTTACGATTATCGTCCATTCATCATTTGCACTGGTTACATCTACATATACCGTGCTGCCTTTATGAGAATATTTGATCGCATTGGTGAGCAGGTTGGCGCCTATCTGTTGTAACTGCTGCCAGTCGGCCAGGATCACATCGGGCATCCCAGTTATCTGCAGCTGCAATTTGATGCCTTTGATCTTTGCCACGAAGCGGTTGCCATCTATCAGGCGCCCGAAGAAGTCTTGTGGCTTCCCGGCTGCTTCTTCCAGCGTAAACATTTTACCGGCTTCTATCTGGGCCAGGTCCAGCACGTTGTTGATAATGCCGCGGGCATTTTCGCAGGCATAGAGCTGCTGATCTATCAGCGGCTCAATGATCTTCAGTTGCCCGTTCAGCTTGATGTCGCGCTTAATCATCTGCGCACACATATATACGGTGTTCAATGGAGTGCGCAGTTCGTGCGTTACTTCTGCAACGAAAACACGTTTGAAATTATTGGTCTTGATCAGTTCATACTTCAGATCATTGGAGCGGATGTAGGGCTGGCTCACCACGGCAATGATCACCAGCACACCGGCTATGGCCATGGATTGGATGATAAAGCCTGTCTGGCGGTCTACCGGTATGTGCGCCACGAAATTGAAATAGTATCCCACCTGCACAAAGGCCAGTGTAAGCCCGGCAGCAAAGAAGCAGAGCTTTCTCAGTTTCCTGTCTGCGAATATCAGGCAGATAATAGAGATCAGGAAAGTGATCATGAACTGCAATTGAATGATGCCGCCAAACAACAAACAGTAGTACGAGATAGCCACGCATTGCAGGAAGTAGAGGGTAAGGCTGGCTGCTACGCGCTGCCTGTAATGGTTGATCAGCAGCACAGAGGCGTTGATCGTCAGTTCTACAATAATGGCAATAAGTATAGACAGCTTTCCTGTGAGGGCATATACTACCGGGGCGATAACCAGCATGGCAGCACCGATAGCCAGTGAAAGCGTGTTCGTCATGATTATATTGGAAACAAGCACTTCGTCCTCTGTGCCTTCGATCCCGATTTTTCGCAGTTGCCAGACAACTGATGCCAGCTTGCTTTTCAGGGATGTGATTACTTTTTTAAAACCATCACCGGCTGCATTGAGGGAAATAAGCACCTGCCGCAAACTCATATGCATGTTAAGCGATCTGTTTTTGGGTTTTAGGTGTAAAAAATCCGCATCACTCACAGGTTACGCTACGGGATTTTTTAATATTCCACTTCTAATTTAAGTTTATTTTTGAATATGACCGCGATAAAAGGTTGTTCATTTTAGCTGTGCGGATCTTAGAAAAAAACTACTTTTCCGCTATTCATATCATATACTCCTCCGATGATCATGATTTCCCCCTTTTTCTCCATCTCTGCCAGTATTGGGCTGTTTTTACGAATATTCTCCACTGTCAGCTTCACATTCTGTTCGCATACCGCATGCACGAAAGCATCATTCTTTGCGTCTTTATCGCCGTTAAAGGATACACTGGCGACCGCGGGCCTGATCCTGGCCAGTAAAGCAGTGATATTTCCCAGCTTCACATCGTCAATGGCTGATTTAATAGCGCCGCAATGTTCGTGGCCCAATACCAGGACCAGCTTTGCACCGGATACTTTACAACCGAATTCCATACTGCCCAGCATATCGGGATTCACCACATTACCGGCTACCCTGCCTACAAAGATATCGCCGATGCCGCGGTGAAAAACATCTTCCACAGGCACGCGTGAATCTACACAGGAAAGGATCATGGCCTTGGGATACTGCCCAAGGGCCGCCTTACGGATACGTGCAGAGCTGTTACGGATAGTCAGCCGGTCGTTCACAAAATCGTCATTCCCTTCTTTTAGTAAGTCCAGCACCTGTTGCGGTGTCAGCGCACGCTGCTGCTCCTGTGTTAACACAGGGCTTTCCAATATTTCTGTTGTATCTATTTCAATGGTTCCTTTCCCGGTAATGGCAGTATCGGAAGGCGTTGCGGCATTGGGGGTTTGTGGTCCGCCGCAGGCGCAGAGCATGAGCAGCAAGGCAGCCAGGGAAAAACGGTTGGTTTTAGCGGTTCCCATACACATTCATTGTTTGGTATTTAACACCGCTGTCCGTTATTTTGTTCTGCCATACCGGGCAAGATCACGGATCTACTGCTCTATCGCCGGACCAACATACTCACGCATGATGGCAGCAGAGTTCTTTTTGATATCCCATTTATTATAATTCCCTGCAGTGATCACCACTACCAGCTGATGCTCCTTGTCGAAGATGATACGCTGGTCGCCATTGCCCACGCAGTTCACTACCCTGATCTCTTTGTCGCCTATCTTATCGTACCAGATCCAGAACTGGTAGCCATAGGCTCCCTTGCCATGTCCCTGGAGCGGCACATGGTCTTCCATGGATATTTTTACCCAGGAGGCAGGCACCACCTGTTTGCCATTCCAGCGCCCCTCATTATTGTACAGCAGACCAAATTTCAAGAGATCCCTTGAGCGGAGGCGCAATCCTGAAGCGGCGGCTGGCATATCAGTGCCGGGGTATTTCGTCCATGCAAATTGCGTGATGCCTAATGGAGCGAACAAATATTCCTTTGCAAACTGGTCTACTTTTTTGCCGGTGGTGCGTTCCAGGATAGCGGCCAGCAGTTGAGTGGTACCGCCGTTGTATTTCCATATCTGTCCGGGCGGCGCTTCCATGGGCTGGGTCAGCACAAAGCCCACCGGATCAGGGCTCTGGATCATCCGTATTTCACTGTTCTCAGGATTGTCATAGGGCACATCTTCATTCCATACAAGGCCGGAGCTCATGGTAAGCAGGTGTTCCACCGTTAAGGCTGATTTGAGGCCGGTATCCTGCGCGGCATACTGTGGGAAGAAATCGAGCACCTTCTGGTGCACGCTTTTGATCTTGCCCTGTTGAATGGCGATACCTACACAGGCAGATACAATGCTTTTGGAAATGCTTCTCAGATCATGCAAACTATCTTTACTATGCGGTACTACGCCGATGGAATTGCCCCAATGTTCATCTTTGCCCGGCCAGTAATTTTCATATATCAGCTTATTGTGACGGCTGATGAGCAAGCTGTGGATGTTGGGATAAGTACCTTTTTCAATTTCAGCGGCCAATGCCTGGATCTTGTCGGCATTCACCTTTTCTGCTGACATAGTAGTGGTGGCGATGCCCTCTGTTGACTGTTGCGAAAAACCCATGTGTGCGACGAGCACAAGTAAAAAGGATAAGGCTACATTTTTCATTTTAGTAAATGCTATACAGTGATGAATTAAATTACCAGCTCTTTTCTTTTTCTCCAGAAGATAAATCCCACAATTACAGAAACAATGGGTAAGGCGATCCCAAATTCGTCAATATACTTCATGGTATCTCCTGTATCCACTGTTATAGGCGTGAATACCATCTGTATGAACAGGTTATGGCTGGCATGCAGCAAGGTGCCGGTCCACAGGCTGCCTGATTTCATGCGCATCCAGGTATACACAAAACAGCTTGCGAATACCATCACGGTAAAGCAGATAAGCGCATATAGTTTGGACCCGCCTGTGTTATAGTTGGCGCCCACCAACAGGGGATAATGATAAACTGACCAGATCAATCCCATCCATAACGAAGTGGCTGTATAAGAATTGATCTTTGACAATTGTGGTGTAAGAAAACCGCGCCAGCCGATCTCTTCACCTAGCGCAGAAGCCATAGAGCGCACCATACCGAAAATGCCGGTGAGCAATACAAACAGCATGATCACCACTCCATCCGGAAGGTTCCAGCTCAGACCTTTGGCCACTTTCGTTACAAACTCTTTGTTATAGAAACCGCCCTTACCACTGATCCAGACAGCCAGGTAGGCGGCCAACGCATATAAAAACGGGATCGCATAAGACCAGACCTGGTATTTATTCTCCCCCCACTTCCAGCCCAAAGAAGCGATCGGAATCCGCCTGATCAGGCAGGTAAGCAATGCCGACAGCCCAGGGCACCACATGATCATTATCACATAGCTTAGTGGCGGATAACCGGCGCCGATATTACCGGTACGGATACACATATAATATATGGGCAGACACAGGATAGTGGTAATTACCAGGAAAGTGGCAATGTTTTTCCGGGTTTGTGATTGGGCAGGTTTGTTTTCCATAAGCGGTTATATTAGTAAACGTTTTATTCTGGCAGATAGCGTGTATCAATCCACTTTACGTCAAAATTGCTGCTGAAGAAAAGATACCTCCCATCCGGCGTCAGGTAAGAACAATATTCATAGGTATCGGTATTCACGCGCGGGCCCGCATTCCTGGCAGGCGCCCATTGCTGCCTGGTATCTTTACGGGTGTAGTAGATGTCGGCAGAACCGTGGCTGTCTTTTCTTTCAACGGAGGTGAAATACAGCAGGCGATCGTCTTTAGCAATGCAGGGATCATGTTCCATAGCAGGCGAGTTAACAGCAGGACCCAGATTTTCAGGCACACTATAATGCCCCTGCACCAGGCGGCTTACATAAATATCATGATCGCCCAGGCCCCCTGCCCTGTTGGAAGCAAAATAGATATTGCCGTTATCAGCCAGTGAAACATAGTACTCTGTGCTGTCTGAGTTAACAGCCCGCAGGTTCTCCGGGGCAGACCAGCTGCCTTCTGCCAGCGGTCTCACAAACCAGATATCATAATCCGGGATAGTATCTGCGGCATCCCTGGGGCGGTTGGAAATGTAGTACAGGGCGCCGTCTGGTCCAAAGAAGGGATCAGCCTGTGAGTAATTGTTTTCAGAAAAGGGAGCCACCTGTGGCGTGGTCCATTGCTTACCATCATATTTTGTGACGAGGATCTGCCAGCCGCCCTTAAAGGAGCGTCCGAAATAAAACGCTTTACCATCCGGCGAAAAAGCGGCATTGAAGTCCAGCGAATCCTTTGAAACAATGCCCGGTAAAAAAGGCAGGGCTACAGAATCAGGCAGCGGCGCAGGGTAAGGAATGCTGGTCTCAGGTACAGTATTGCAGCGGGTAGTTAGCAGGCAACTACCCAAGAGGCAACAGTAGAGAATAGATCTCATGGCGACGGCTTATCCCACAATCTACTCATATTCCCTGTAAGCGCCAAACCTGGCAAGCCGGTCTTCTCCCAGCTGCCGCGGAACAGGCGCACAGGGCTCTTTCAGCTGTTGGCATAGCTGCATCCATAAGCCAGTGCGGGTATAGGTTTGATGTACTTTCTGGAAGGGGGTTGACAATAACAATGCTTTTGCCTGCTGCAGCTCTCCTTTATCGATCAGCAGCTGTACCCGCCGTTCTATCAGCCATTCATCCGGTAGCGCCGCAACCTGGGCCAGCCAGGCTTCCCGCTCCGGTATGGTCTGGGCGCCAAAGCTGCGCAATACCTTATCTCTTTCCACTACTACCTGCGGATGGAGCTGCAGCCATTTTTCGTTGATGTCATTAAAAGCTTGCCTGGCGCCCTGCATATCATTTTGCTGTTTCAGCAACCTGGCCAGCAGTACTTTTGCTACGCCTGTTTTGCTGGCATGCAGTGCTTTGACTGCATCCTCATTTCTGCCCCTGCCCATCAACCAGGCGCCATAGTAGAACTCCCACAGCGCATGCTCTTCACCGTTAGAGGCGCCAATTGCCGAACGGAAAGGACCATCCAGGTCTTCCATACCCGAAGGCGCCCAGATGCATTCATCTATACGCGGTGGAGCTGGCAGAGAGGTCCTGTCCTCATAAGATTTCCGCAGGGATCTCCATATATCTGTTTCCCGTCTGCCAATCCAGTCAAATAAAGGAATGGCGCTTACAGGCCGCAACACGGTATGAGGCAGCTGCAAGGCATAAATATCCAGCTCTTTATCTGAAGGGATCCAATACTCAACATGTGAATGAGTGGCTTTGGAGCCCAGCTCCTGTTTAACAGACTGGTCGCCTGCAGGGCCTCCCTGGAGTTCTATATACGACTGATGACGGGCTGTGCTCAAGGTAGACCATGCACTGTCTTCGCCCACGCCATAACTCCAGAGCTTAATGCCCGGTGCGCTGTTGTCTGCAATATGATATAGTCCCACACCCAGCGAAGGCGTATAGGCGCCGAAAGCGTTGACGTCTTTTGTTTTCCAGAAGTAACCGGTCATCTCCCGGATATTACTTTCCGTACGGGGCCCCTGGCTGGCCCAATCGATCGTGTCCATACTGGAAGCATGCACCAGCACATTGCCTTTGGGAAAATTATAGCGGGTATCCGGCGCTGAAGGCAAGGCTGCATTAGACCAGCTCATCCAGGGATAGGCGTCTTTACCGGGATTATAGAACTTCACCCGCTCTGTGAGAAAAGGATCATCCGGCCCCAGTGAATATTCAACAGACCATTGCATGCCGAAGCGCAGCTCTCTTTCACCGCAGGTAACATAGGTACGATCCGGCATCCGGTCTATCCGGTAGGATACCTGTTCGTTCTGCGAAGGGGAATGTGAAATAGGAAAGCTTACTTCAATACCACCGGCCACAAAATAGAAGCGCGGCAGAATGCGCGTGTAGCGGATCACGTCGGGTGCATACAACACTTCCTTTCCGGAAGGCTTATGCACCAGTGAGAGCACCTTACCGCCAAGATCCGGGCAGATGGTGGCTTTTACCAGCTCGTTCTCCAGCACTACCAGCTGGTATTTCTTTACCACCGGCCGGTTGGATGTTTCCACATAGCTGATATAGGGGTACACGCCATTGGGGTCTAATGCAGCTGGTACAGGACCAGCAGGTGTCAACACATCAGTCAGCAGATAGTCCTCATACTCGTTACAAACCACTTTACCGGGCTTTTCGTGGCTCATGCAAGGGGCGATCATACTGCCTGTGAGCAGCAGCAAAAGTGCAACACGCTTTATCATATTGTAGGTTTTAGGGGATCATTGCATCGCTCAGCGCAGCTACCAATTGTTTTCCCTTATCAACATCGGCCGTGATCTTTTGCTCATCAAAATTGTGCTCCTGTGTAAATGTTTTTAAGTGCTGTTCTAAAGATTGCCAAAGTTTGCTGACAGATTTATTGGCCGATGCAGCTGCTTGTGCTTTTAATATACGAATTTTCTCGTAGTCAGCGATACCTTCCCTCATTTTTTCGAACCGGATACAGCTGTTTCCGCCCGGGTATACCAGGTAGCAATCACCAGCCGGCCATGAGCCATGGCGGGCGTCCCGCACGGGATCTTCAGGCCATGCATCATAGGCCCAGCGAAGAAATCCATCGTAGCCACGGGCGGCGGCATACCAACTTATCCAGGTACCTTCTATAGGAGGAGAAAACACAAAGTTGTTAGGCTTGGCAGGATTGCAGCAAACATAGAAGGTAGAAGTACTGCCCCTGGCAATACGCTGCTGCAGTTCTTCCTTCGTTGGCTCCTTGCCGTAGAGATAACAATAATCATCCAGTAAGGTATCCAGTTCCTTGTGCCAGTTACCCGCGTAGGTAATGCGCCATTCGGGAGAATGTGCCTTCATTACTTTAATGGCGGCCAGGGTTTGTGGCATCTCATTTTCATTGATGCCCAGGTACGTCTTTTTGAACCATCCTTTCTGTTCAAGATGCGCCTTGAAGTCTGTAAGGAAGGTGTTCCAGCGGGCGGTGTAGGTGTCTGTTCCAGGTGACCATGTTTCATATATGTAGTTGCCCGTAGCAGCATCCATATAACGGAAACGGTTACCCCAGGGAATGGGCGTATAGAGTGTAATGGCTTTATCAATACCCAGGTCCATAGCCATCTGCACATACTCGTCAAATATGGTGTAATCAAATTTCCAGGCGCCGTTCTTCTCTTTGATCCATTCTATCATGCCGCCTTCTATCATGTAGGAATTGTCGGCCCAGGGAGAATGAACCCCATAGGTAGTAATGTATTTACCCCCTGCATCTGCATATAGCTGCAGATGTTGTTTCAGCAATGCTTTATGCTCAGGGCTCCAGGGTATAAGATGATTGTACCAGGCCACTGCCCACGGGTTCTGCCACAGGTCCAGGCGGTACTGCCAGTCGCGCGGAGGGGGCAGTACCTGTTGCTGTACCTTTATTTTTACCTGCAGGGTATCTGTATTACGGGCCGTGTTTACCAGCACGGTTCCGGTGTAGGTACCTTTTGCGGCATCCGCAGGGATGTCCAGGGAAAGCCACACAGGCCTTACCGTACGGCCGGGCAGGTCAAAGCGGTCAAATGCCTCGAAGCGGTCGGGCATGAGATAACCTTCTTTGTAGGGCGACTCGCCGCATACTGCATCTTTGGCCCCATATGGATAATTGGAGACCACATAGCGAACCATCTGCAGCTTTGCCTGTTTGCTGTCGATCGTATTACCTTCGGCGTTTATTAGCTTGCTCACAGTAAAGCGTACCTGCTGCAAGGTGTCCGGCGACCAAACCAGTAGTTGTATATTCAGCCGCTCGCCTTTCCATGCAGTGGCTTCCCAGGAAGTACTTGTGTGCTGCGCGGGCACTTCTGTTCTGAAATATAAACGGTCTGTTGAACCAAATGCGCTGTGCAAACCAGGTTGCAGGGCGGCCCAGGCAGCTGCATCCATTGGTTTATCGAATGTGTATTCCGGTTGGTAGTGTGCATCCAATACGGGTAGCATGCTGTTGGTGATGGATGCGCTGTACTGTGCAAGCGCGCCTGTTGAAATGACGTGGATCAGGCTGAAGAGCAAAGCTATTCTTTTCATTAAACTGTTTTTGGATAAAAGAAATTACCATCCTGTATTTTGCGTCAATGAGCCGTGCGAGAGCTGTATCTGTTGCAGCGGCAGTGGATCCAGGTAATGCCTGGGAATAAATCTGCGGGCGGTGGATGGTTCTGCTACTATGAACCCTTCGCCGTCTACCTGTATGTCTGTTCCAACCTTCAGGTCGGGGTAGCGCTGCTGGAATTCCGTACCCACAAATTTAACACCTTTCAGGGCCTGCGGCATCACGGCTTCAGCAGTTTTCCACCTTCTCAGGTCATCTCTCCTGAAGCCTTCAAAGGCCAGTTCTACGGTACGTTCCCGCCTGATCTCCTGCTGCATGTTAAGACCATTGGCAGCTACAAAACCATTGGTGAGCGGCGGCATATTTACGCGGCTTCTCAGTACGTTAATGGTACGGGTGAGATCCTGGTCGGTAATGACGCCGTTCTTTTCATATAAGGCTTCGGCCAGTATCAGCAACACTTCGGCATAGCGGAATTCCTTATAATCATATTGCCCGCGAAAAGTGGCGGCGTCCAGGGTTTCATCCATGAACTTCCGTAGCATGTAACCCGTACGGGTGGCATTGGTTCCGGTAAAACCTGGATAGGTGGCTTTCCAGAGACCGCCTTCGAAAAAGATAGTGCTGCCGGGCATGATGAAGGTCATGGCCATACGCGGATCCCTGTCCTGGAATTCGCTGGTGAGGGTATTGTATCCCTGGAAGAGCGGCGACTTGCTGATGGGCAGGCCGTCTTTAGACAGGTACATATCTGCCATATTCTTCGTTGGCACCATGAAATTGAACCACAGCTCTCTTGTCCAGTTGTGTACAATGCGGTTCAGGTAATATCTCCTGGCCAGTATCACTTCTTTGCTATCATCGCCCTGCTGGATGAAGATGTATTTATAGCTGTTATCGCCGCTGCCTGTATATAACGCATATTCTCCGGAGCTGATCACCTTACCGGCAGCATCTATTGCCATGGAAAGATATTTAGCGGCATCACCCTGACCATGGTATTTAGCCCAGGTACCCATATAGAGGGCTACCCTGGCTTTGAATGCCAGTGCTGTGCCCTGGGTTACCCTGCCAGATTCATCTTCTGTAAGCCCGCTTTGCAGGGGCAGCTTGTTTGCCGCGCTATCCAGGTCCCGGATCATGAAATCAATGATCTCTGCCTGGGATGAGCGGGGTGTATACAGTTCAGGAGAATTCACTTCCAGTACTTTTTCTATCAGGGGCACGCCGCCAAATGTTCTCACCAGGTTCCAGTAATGATAAGCCCTGAAAAAAAGCGCTTCACCAACCCACCGGTCTATACCAGCGCCCAGGCTGGATGAACGCGCCTTTTGCAGGAGATAGTTGGCGCCCCTGATGCGTTTATAGGAACTATCCCACAAGGGCGAAGTGGACGTAGGAAGATAGTTGCCCGCGCTGATGGCCCGGGTATCGGTACCATTGGCGGCGATCACACCGGAGCCTATATAGGAGCCAAAAGCGATATCGGAATTGTTATCTATATACTGTGGAACACTTTGCAGGTCGAAATAAAAATCATTGGCTGCCAGTTCAAAATCAGCAGGGGTTTGCCAGAACAATGTATCTGCTATCTGTTCTTTGGGCGTAAGGTCCAGCTCTTTATTGCAGCTTATCCAGATAAGCGGAAGCAGCAGGTATTTACAGTAGTTGATGATACGTAGCATGATCATGGGCGTTAAAAGGTGAGGTCAATACCGAATGAATAGAAGCGCTGAAAGGGATAGTTGAAGCCATTGGCGGCAGCTTCAGGATCCCATCCGCCTTTTACATGGTGCAGCTCTGCCAGGTCTTGTCCGCTGAAGTAGACCCTGGCCTGGGAGACAGACCACTTCCTCAGCAGGTCTGCTGGCAGCGAATAGCCCAGCTGCAGGTTCTTCAGCCTGACATAGGCCGCATTGATACGCTGCAAAGTGGAAGGCTGATAATTCCAGTAACGGATGCTGCCATGGCTGAGCCGGGGATAGTACGCATCTTGTCGGTCTTCATTCCAGGTTTGCCCGTAATAGAATTGGGGCGGTTGTCTCCACCAATCGCTCCAGGGTATGGCATACTCCCCTTCCCTGAACAATGTGCGTTTGCCCACGCCCTGTACAAAAACACTGATGTCAAAGTTCTTAAACTTAGCCCCGAGGTTTACGCCGAAATTATACCGCGGCGTAATGGAACCGGCGTTGATCACATCTCCGTCGTCACCTGCCTTATCTCCTACAGGGCTGATCTTGCCGTCGCCGTTCAAATCTTTGAAGCGGGCATCGCCAATGCTGATATCAGCAGGCACACCGCCCAGCTGTTTGTACGCATCCAGCTCTGCCTGTGTTCTGATCACACCATCAAAAACATAAGCGAAATAAGTATATACCGGGTAGCCTTCCCGGATGCGGTTCAGTCCGGGTACATAAGTATCTGCTCCGCCATAGTATACTACCTCATTCCGGGCATCGCTGAGCAGGATCCTGGCGTTATACTCCAGGTTACCGATCCTGTCTTTCCAGCCAATGGAGGTTTCAAATCCCTTTGTTCTCAGCTCTCCTGAATTGGAGTACGGCGCTACGGCGCCCAGTACGCTGGGATATGTAACGGGTATCAGCAGGTTGCGGTTTGTTTTTATGAAATAATCGAATGAAAAGTTCAGTCTCGAATCCAGGAGCGTGGCATCTACGCCGATGTTACGGTTGATCAGCGTTTCCCAGGTCCTGTCTGTAGATACGATCCCCGATAATGACGCGGCCTGACTTTGCAGACCGGCGCCAAAGGGGTAGGGGTAATTAAATGGATCAGGCCGACCCAGCTGGATCAGTTTTAAATAATCATAATAACCGATCCCTTCCTGATTGCCTGTCTGGCCATAAGAGGCCCGCAGCTTCAGGTCGTTCAGTATACTAACGTTTCTCAGAAATGCTTCTTTAGAAAGGCGCCATGCAACAGATACACCCGGGAACAGTCCCCAGCGCTTGTCTGGCTGAAACCTGGAACTACCATCATAGCGCAGGTTGGCTTCCACCAGGTATTTATTATCATAGCTGTAGCTGATCCTTGAAAAGAGCGAACTAATGGCCCATTTGTAGCCACCGCCCTGGTTGGTCATGTTGGTGGTGGAGCCCAGGTTCAGCGACCAGGGACCTTGCACCACGAAGTTCATACGCCGGGCGCCGAAATAATCATAATCGTTATTCTCATGAGAGCCACCGGCCATGACCTCTATATCATGCTTTGCAAAGGTTTTGGCGTATTGCAGATAGCCGGTATAGTTACGATAGCTGTTCTCCGCATTCTCCTGTGCAACAGCCGTTTCATTTGGGTTAGCAATGGCGTAGTAGGCCAATGCGCCATCCCAGTTGTACAGCGGAACAGATTTGGCAATATCCTTATTGTTCTGGGAGCTGTGGTTAATACCTGTTTGCAGGTTCAGCTTCAGTCCATCTATTATTTCGGCGATCAGTTTAAAGTTAGTGTTCAGGTTACGGGTATTGTAAGTAGCGGTAGCTGCTTCTTTTGCTTCTGCTACGGCATTTCCCCATCCGCCTTGTGCGAAGAACTTCCCGTCTTTTGCATACACCGGGTGATTAGGCATGCCGAATACCGCCTCGGTGATCAACCAGCCTCCTACCCCGCCAACGTCTGTCCGTTGCTGGTTCTCGAAGGCTACTTTGGTTTCAAGCCTGATCCGTTTGGAGAAGTCGTAATCATAATTAAGGCGCAGGTTATAGCGCTTGTTATTATCCGGCGCATATTTGATCACACCCCGCTGATCTGTATAGCTTCCGGAGAGGTAATAGCTGGAACTTTCTCCGCCACCGCTGACGTTGACATTATGCTTTTGCTGGAAACCGTTCTCCATCACTTCATCTATCCAGTTGGTATTGGTGAAGAACAGCATCCATCCATCATATAAGGGATGCGGAACAGGATTGGGATCGTTACCCTGGATCTTCTGCAACATCTCAGGTGTATACATGGGCGCCGCGCCGTTGTGGATGTTCGCTTCATTATCCATGATGGCCATCTCGTAATTTGTAGGGCTTTTCATCATGCCGGACAGTTTGGTAACAGCCAGGTTGGTGCTATAGCTGATACGCGGTCTGCCTTTAACCCCTTTCTTGGTGGTGACGATGAAAACGCCGTTGGCAGCACGTGCACCGTAGATGGAAGCAGCGGCATCCTTCAGCACATCGATGGATTGAATATCATCCGGGTTCAGGAGGTTCAGATCTCCCGGCACACCATCTATCAATACCAGCGGCGAGTTGCCGCCATTGGTAGAAGAAAGCCCTCTTACGTTCAGGTCAAAATCTTCTGTACCCGGTTTACCGGAGCCGCGTTGTATCACCACGCCGGGGATCTCGCCCTGCAGTGCAGACAGCGCATTGGCGATAGGGCGGGATTTGATCACGTCTGCAGAAACAGAGGAAACTGCGCCGGTGAGATTTTGCCTTCTCCTGGTGCCATAGCCCACCACTACAAAGCTTTCCAGCACCTTTATGTCTGTTACCAGCTTTATATCCAGGCTGGAACGCCCGGCTACCGGCGCTTCCTGTGTAACATAGCCTGTAAAGGAAAATACCAGTATGCTGCCCGGCGGTATACGGATGGTATAGCGGCCGGCTGCATTTGTTTGCGTGCCTTGCTGCCGGCCCTTTACCAATACCGTCACCCCGGGTATCGGCCCACCTGCAGAATCGGTTACCAGGCCCGAAACATATACCGTAGTATCTGCCTGCAGCAAAGACGCAGGCAATGCTGGCAGCGGCACGATCTTAGGAACCGTGCTTCTGATGACCACGTTGTTGTCCCGGATGGAATAGGTAAGCGGCTGTCCTTTGATGCAAAGGTCCAGCACCTGCTGCAGCGGCACGTCCTGTACATTAATGGTAACGGGGCTAGTGCCTTTCAGCAGGGATTCATTGCAGATGATGGATACGCCGGTTTGCCGGGAGATCTCTATAAAGACCTTTCCCAGCGGCGCATGTTTCATGGAAAGCGTTACTCCCTGTGAAAGTGCTGCAGCACTGATGTGCAGGCAGGCAATGAGTAACAGAAATGCTGTCATCTTCATAACGAGGAATAGTTTCCTGCTAAAGTTTAATGGCATACTTTTGCAATGTTTGGTGGTTATCAGATCAATAGTCTTGAGCAGATTGTTTTTCCGTGTGCCCCAACAGTTCAACCGGGCCCCGACCCCCATCGGGATCCGGTTTTTTTATGTTTGAAGTTTGAGGTCTGAGGTACCCCCACGCGTCATTGCGAGGCCGGAAGGGCTTCGCGCGCAGCCTGGCCGAAGCAATCTTTTAACACAATCTCAGCGAAGTACTGTTATTCTTCTTCCTTCTACCCTGCACTTCACGCCATTATCTTCCAGGAGCTGTAATATGCGCGATAAGGGCTGATGCCTGCTGATGCGCCCCAGGAAACGCTCTTTATCATGCGGGTACTCATATATTACTTCCACATCGTACCAGCGCTCTACCTGGCGCATGATGGTGTGAAGATCTGTATTAGCAAATTCAAAGAAGCCGGTCTTCCAGGCGATCACCTGGTTCACGTCCGCGGGCTGTACTTCCAGCGTGTGGGCCGACTGGTCCAACACGGCCTGCTGGCCCGGCTTCAACACCGCCTGTACGGCTGCCTGCTGAATCCTTACCGCGCCTTCCACCAGGGTAGCCTGTGCGATTTTCTCGTCTGCATAAGCCATCACATCGAAGCTGGTACCTAACACCTGTACTTCTGCGCCCTTGCTTAACCTGACCCTGAAGGGTTGTTGCGGATCAGCCGCGATCTCAAAATATGCCTGTCCCTGTAGCTCCACTACGCGCTCTTTTCCCTGGAAGGCAAGAGGGTATTTCAGGCTGCTGGCTGCATTGAGCCATACTTTTGAACCATCCGGCAGCGTGATGCTGAAAAAGCCGCCCCTGGGCGTTGTAAGCGTGTTATATGAGGTTGCCGCCGCTGTGCTTTGTGCTGCAGGATGATATTGTAGCTGTCCGTGTTGCTGATAAACATTTACCCGGCCCTGTTGTATTACCTGGTTACCGGTACTATCTAATGGTATGGTCTTTCCATTGGCCAGGGTAAGCATGGCCCGGGCGCCGCCCGGCGGCACATCGGGCAGCTTTACAGCCACTTTTACCTGCCGGGGAGACCGTTGTAACAGGAAGTAAGCACCGGTGCCCAATAACAGCAGCATGGCGGCTGCTATCCAGCGATAGCGGCGCAGGAAAGGAATGGTACGTACCTTAGGCTGAGGGCCTGTAATAGCATTCAGCATAGTACCCAGCCGTTCGCTGTCCATAGAGATACCTGTTTCCGGCGCTGTTTCCAGCGATGCCTGTATGAAATCCTCCAGCAGGGAATGATACTGCGGCGAAGCGATCATCCTGAATAATTCCTGCTCTTCTTCTGCTGAGATATTGTCCGATCTGTAATTATTAAGCAGCTGCCAAAAGCGTTCTTCCTGGTTACCATCCATAGTTCATCGATTAAAGTGATCTGTTGACAGTTGGCAGTTGACAGTTGGTGGTTGGCATCACTGACAACTTACAACTGACAACTGACCACTTTGTCAATTCAATCTTAAAACTGTCCGTCTATATAAGTAAAGACAGCTGAAAACAGGCAGCCTCGTATCCGCTTTAAAAATTTTTCAGGAAACGGCGGATATTCTCCAGGGCTTTAGACATATGGGTTCTGACGGTGTGGGGGAAAGCTGCAATCTTGCTGCGATCTGGTCATAGGTAAGAGCGGCTTCCCGGGCAAGCCGGAATACTTTCTGCTGCTGTTCCGGCAGGCGGCTCACGGCTTCATGTAGTAATTCGGTCATCTGGCGGTTACGCACGCCGATATCCGCGTCGTTGCCAGTGTAGGGCACTTCGGCCATCCAGGCATGGCGTACGGCCTGCTCATGGGCCATCTTCTTCAGATAATTGAGAATATAATTACGGGTAAGTATGAACAGCCAGGAGCGGAACTGCTGTACCTCCGGCAACTTTTCCCGGCCTGTCCAGATCTTGAGAAAAACATCCTGCACGATCTCTTCAGACAGTGCCTGTGATTTTACAAACTGGTAAACTACCCGCAACAGCGGCTGCTGGTAATGGTGGAATAAAGTAGCGAAGGCATTTTCGTCTCCCCCTGCTATCAATTGCAGTAATGCCCGTTCATTCTCTAAACTGGTTTTATCATACATTCCCTGAGCCCGTGTACAGTGTGGTTGTTGTTTTGGTTGATCTCTGCTCCTGAATATAGTACCTATGCAATTATAACACAAAATGTTCGAAATAAATCCGGTATCTTTAGTATACACTTTTGTCAGCTATATGGAACAGCAGAACAGCCCCAAACATTACGATGTCATCATTGTGGGTGCAGGACCAGCAGGCAGTGCCTGTGCGCTGGCTTTACGAAATGCAGGTTTGCGGGTAGCTGTTCTTGACAAACATACCTTTCCCCGTGATAAAGTCTGCGGCGACGCCATACCTGGCCGCGCTATTAAATCACTTGTCGCCATCGATCCGGCGTTTAAGGAATCTCTCTCCCGCTTTACTGAAAAACTGCCTACTAAAAGAACAGTCTGCTATTTTAACGGCAGGGAGCTGGACTTCTCCTGGAGCCTGGAAGCCTATACCGCCACCAGGATGAGCTTTGATAATTTTCTTTTTACCCTGGTAAAGCAGCAAACTGATTTTGATGTGATGGAAAGCACGGAGGTAAACGATATTACCCGGACTGCACAGGGCTTTTCTGTCAGCATCCGCAACAGCAACAAGCGTTTTGAATGTACCATGCTGATAGGCGCCGACGGTACCAATGGCCTCAGCGCTAAAAAGCTGACCAGTACCTTAATGAACAGGAAACATCATGTTGCCGCCGTAAGGGCCTATTACACTGGCATAACCGCACTGGAAGAGGATTGCACTGAAATATACTTCGATAAAAAATACCTGCCCGGGTACTTCTGGGTGTTCCCGATAAAAGGAGGCCTTGCCAATGTGGGCATGGGTATCCTGTCTGACGATGTGGTGCAAAAGAACATGAACGTAAAAAAGGGCTTTTACGATTTCATTGAACGTTCAGACATCCTGCGAAGGAAATTCAGGGATGCGCAACCAGCCGGAGCGCTGCAGGGTTGCGGGCTGCCACTGGGCTCCAGGTGGGTCACTATGAGCGGCGATCATTTCCTGCTCACCGGCGATGCCGCCTGCCTGATAGACCCTGTTAGCGGCGATGGTATCGGAAATGCCGTATTAAGCGGTAAGCTGGCGGCAGAACAGGTGATCCGCTGCTTTACTGCCGGAGACTTCAGCGCCGCTTATCTGAAAACATACGAACAACAATTATACAAAGCAGTAGGGGCAGACATGAAGAAAAAAGCAACCATTCTGAAATCGCTTGCTAAAATGCCTTTCCTCTTTAACTTTGCCTTTACGCTGGGAAAGAACAGCGTTGTGAAACAATTCATGAAATAAGTTTGAGGTTTGAAGTCCGACGTTTGAAGTTCGTTGCAGGTTATAGGTCCAACCCACTATGCTTACCTGGCACTTGTAATAGCCCAATAGCAAATTTTGAACTTTTAACCTCTAACGTACTTGAAACGTCGGACTTCAAACCTCAAACCCGAAGCTTATTGAGTATGATCCATGCGGACGTTTGTATTATTGGTGCAGGGCCTGCTGGCGCTACTACGGCCCTGCAACTTGGCTACATGGGTATTCCCTGCGTTATTGTGGATAAAGCCATTTTTCCCCGTGATAAGGTATGTGGTGATGGCCTCAGCGGCAAAGTGCTGACGATATTATCGCGTATCGACAAAGGTATTGGCGAACGGCTGCAACAGTCCTTGTTTAAGGCAGACAGCTGGGGCGTGCGCTTTATAGCGCCTAACAGGATGAACCTTGATGTTCCCTACCAGCTGCATTACCGTAAACAGCCCGGCGAGCCGCATGGGTTTGTATGCAAGCGTATTGACTTCGATAATTTCCTGGTGGAGGAACTACGGCGCTGTCCTGCCATTCAGCTGTTTGAAGGAACGGATATTTCCCATCACCAATTGCAGGCAGACGGCTACCTGCTGTCTAATGCGCAGGGAGATTTCCAGGTGAAGGCACAGCTGGTGATCGCCGCCAACGGCGCGTATTCAGGCTTTACCAAGGAAGTGGCCGGCTTCAATATGGAACCGGCACATTATGTAGCCGGTATCCGGGCCTACTATCAAAACGTCAAAGACCTGCACCCCGATCATTTTGTCGAACTTCATTTCCTTCGCAATATGCTGCCCGGTTACTTCTGGATCTTTCCCCTGCCTGGTGGCCAGGCCAATGTGGGCGTAGGTATGTTAAGCAAAACCGCCAGGAAGAAAAAAGTGAACCTGAAGAAGCTACTGCTGGAAACGATACAAACGGATCCCAGCCTGCGGGAGCGTTTTAAGGACGCAAAACTGGTGGGTAATATACTGGGCTATGGACTGCCGTTGGGCAGTAAGCGCCGCCCCCTTTATGGAGAACGCTATATGCTGACGGGAGATGCTGCTTACCTGATCGATCCCTTTACCGGTGAAGGCATCGGCAATGCGCTTTATTCGGGGCGTATAGCCGCTGAACATGCGGCTGCGGCGATTGCCGCCAATGATTATTCTGCGGCTGCGCTGGCCAGCTATGATGCGCATATATATCGTGTACTGGGGCCTGAATTGCAGATGAGCGCGCGCTTACAAAAGCTGATCAGGTATCCCTGGCTGTTCAACTGGCTCATGAGAAAAGCAGGCCGCAGCAAACAGCTGCAGGAATTGCTGTCCTGTATGTTCAATGAAATGGATCTCCGGAAAAAACTGGCGAATCCCCTGTTCTACCTGAAACTGCTGTTTAACCGCTAGCTAGGCATAGGCAGCTTCCTTGTTATACTTGTGGCGGTAGTCTACCGGCGACATACCGGTGATCTTCCTGAAAATTGCGCGGAAGGCTTTCGTATCATTATAGCCTACATCATACATCACTTCTGTAACGTTCTTGCTGCTGGTTTCAAGGAACTTCTTGGCAGCTTCTATCTTCACCCTTTGTATGTATTCCAGGGGGGTATTATTGGTAGCTTTCTTGAAGCGCCGTACAAAGTGCCGCCTGCCGATGGCAAACTTAATGGCCAGGTCTTCTACAGAGATCCTGGCGGATACGTTCTTCTCAATATACTCCTGCGCTTCTTTTATCGGCTCGTCTTCATGCTTCTTCTGCCCGTTGAACATGATGAAAGGCGACTGGCTTTTACGGTCTATCTCTATGGCGAAGAATTTCGCGGCATGGATCGCCATTTCGCGGTTGGCGTATTTCTCCACCAGGTGTAAGAGAAGGTTCCAGTAAGAGGCAGCGCCTCCGCTGGAGTAGATGCCCTGCTCTTCTGATATGATCCTGCCGTCTACCAGTTCTACATCCGGGAACATGTTCCTGAACTGCTCCGCAAACAGCCAGTGGGTGGAACATTCCTTTCCGTTCAGCAGGCCTGTGGAGGCCAGGAGAAAAGCGCCCAGGCAAAGACTGGCCACTTCGGCGCCCTTGCTGTAATGCTTGATGATCCAGGGAATGAAAGGTTTGTTTATTTCCAGGGCGCGCTGCATATCGCCGCTGAGGGCGGGGATCAGTATCAGGTCAGTATGTTTGATCTCATCTATCAGCGCATCGGTATGCACGGAAAAAATGCCGTTGATCAGCCGTACTTCTCTTGACAGCCCTACCAGCTGTACTTTAAACAGGGGGTCTTCTCCCTGGGCTTCCAGGAACTGGTTAACAGCGGTGAACATATACCGGGGGTCTACAATGCTGGCCGGTACAGCTTCTTCTGGTATTAAAATGGATAAGTGTTTCATACGTGTACAATCGGGTTGCAGGTTTCGACTCCAAATGTAAGCGCTTTGGGCTACAACTTCAAATCAGCGGCTTACCAGATCAAAATGTCATAATCCACCCCCCTAAAAGTCCGGATCAGGCATGATGCAGATGACGGGCCACAGGTACCTTTGTATTGACATCCTCCCGTTTCACGGAGCATTGGTAATACCGCATAAATCAACCTGTTATGCAAAAAACAACTGCTACTAAACCCACTACGGTAGACGATTACCTGCAAGGTGTACCGGCCAACATGCGCAAGGCGCTGGAGCTTTTACGAAAGCAGATCCGCACCCTGGTACCGGAGGCCGAAGAAGTGCTCAGCTACGGCATCCCTGCCTATAAGTGGAAAGGTATGCTGGTAGGATTTGGCGCTGCTAAAAACCATTGCGGCTTCTATGTAATGAGCCCCGGCCTTATGAAGGAGCTTAAAGATGAGCTGGCGCCTTATGATACCGCCACGGCCACTATCCGTTTCCTGCCTGAGAAACCTTTGCCCCCTGCACTGGTGAAAAAGATCGTTACCGCCCGTGTAGAAGAAAATACCCTGCACCGGGAGGAAATGGACGAAAAGAAAAAGAAAAAAGAAAAAATTAAAAAGTAAAAAATGGAGCGAAGGGCACGGGCAGTCTTTTATAACCATTAAGGCCAGGATAATTATGAGAAAAGTTATAGTATCGATGAATGTTACGTTAGACGGCTACATGGCAGGAAGCAATTGTGAGCTGGACTGGCATTTTAATTACTGGAATGAAGAGATGGCCGAACATGCCTGTCAGCAGCTCAGTAAGGCAGACACCATCCTGCTGGGGAGGGTTACCTATGTGGCAATGGCAAAATACTGGCCCTACCAGGCATGCAACCTCTCATTTCCGCGTGAGCATATCGCCTTTGCAGATATGATGAACAGCCACCTGAAAATCGTTCTTTCGAAGACCCTGCAACGCGCCAGCTGGAATAATTCACGTCTCATTAACAGGAACTTCAGCACTGAAATATCCCGGCTTAAAAAGCAGGAGGGAAAGGATATTATCATTTACGGCAGCGGCAAGCTGGTTAGCAGCCTGATGCAATCTGGCCTGATAGACGAATATGAGCTATGGGTGCACCCTGTACTGTTAGGCGATGGCAAAGCCTTATTCAAGGGCATCCGGGATATGCATACATTAAAGCTGTTAAAGACCATCCCCTTTGATTCCGGCGTAGTCATCCTGTATTACGGGGCCGCATAATTATGCTAATTTGGTCCAGGCATTTTCTTTGCGTTGATCTTCTTTACAGAACCGGATCAAATGGAACAAACAGTCACCCCTGCAGCTGTTGCTGCCCCCGGCAAATGGGCCGTGCTATTTACCGTCGCCTTTGGCACTTTCATGGCAACACTGGATGGCAGCATTGTGAATATCGCATTGCCCACCCTCCGGAAGGAACTGCATGCAGGCGATAATACGGAATGGGTGGTGCTCAGCTACCTGCTGGTAACCACCAGTACCTTGCTGATCATGGGGCGCTTGTCTGATATGTTGGGCAGGAAAGGCATCTACATTGCAGGTTTCTCCACTTTTGTGCTCGGTTCTTTCCTGTGCGGCCTGGCCTGGGATATCTGGTCGCTGGTGGCTTTTCGTGTGGTGCAGGGATTAGGCGCCTCCATGATATTTGCCATTGGCCCTGCCATTATAGGCGACGCCTTTGAACCGCAGGAAAGAGGCAAGGCCCTGGGATGGATCGGCACTATTGTAGCCGCAGGCAGTAGTACCGGCCCGGTGGCAGGCGGCTTGCTGCTACAGCATTTCGGATGGCCCAGTATATTTTATGTGAACGTTCCTATCGGGCTGATAGCTATCTGGAGGGCAACTGTTGTATTACCGGCTTCGCCACGCCTTCCAAGGCAGCCATTTGACCTTATCGGCGCCGCCTTATTCTCCATTGGCGTTACCACCCTGCTGATAGGTATCGACTTCGGCGCGGATCCTGACTTTGGCTGGGGAAACCAGACGGTGATCATCCTCCTTACAACGGGACTGCTGTTATTACTGTTCTTCCTGCTCTGGGAAAAAAGATATACCGCGCCCATGTTAAAGCTCAGCCTTTTCAGCATTAAACCTTACAGCTCCGCCATCAGTGCCTCATGGCTGGGCTTTGTGGCCAGCGGCGCGCATATTTATGTGATCCCCTTCTACCTGCAGCTGCTGCTCAACTTCAGTCCGCAGGAAGCAGGCCTGATCATGCTGGCGGGGCCGCTTACCTTAAGCGTGGCAGCACCGGTGGGTGGTTATCTTTCAGACAAGATCAGTACACGCCTGTTAGCCAGTACTGGCTTAGTGATCACCGCCACGGGGTATTTTCTCTTCTCTTTTGTAGCCGCTGACTGGAGCTGGCATAACGTGATCTGGAGAAGCTCGCTGCTTAGCCTGGGCTTCGGCCTGTTCCAGTCGCCCAACAGCAGCAGCGCATTAAATGCAGCGCCGGTAATGATGCGTGGCATTGCCAGCAGCCTGATCGCCTTTGTAAGAAATCTTGGATTGGTATTGGGCATTGCATTGGGCGCTGCGGTATGGTATACCACCCGTAATAACTTTGCGGAGCAGCACCTCACAGATCCGCTTGCTGTCAACGCACAGATCAGTGGCATGCGGATGGTGTACCGGATAACCAGCTGCCTGGTATTGGCGGCGGCTTTTATATCAGCAACACGTGGGAAGATCGCTTACAGCACAAAGGCCAGTAAATAATAGGAGATCACATTGCCCACACCGTGTGCTACCCACCCCGGTATAATGCTTCCTTTCCCCGCTTTCTCATTGATGTAGCCGATGAGATATCCCGCCACAGCCGGTACAACGAAAGAGTAGATCAGTGAGAATGCTTTTAATCTTGAAAGCATGAACATCATGATCAGGTGCAACAAGCCAAACAGGAGCGCCTGCACCAGGTTACCCCATTGAAAACCCAGCCGGTTGATCAGCCTTTTGGCAATAAATCCCCTCATAAAGATCTCTTCTGCCAGCGATGTTCTGAATAGCGCAATGACCAGTAGTAAGGTAATGCTCAGCGGCTGAGGTCCCATTTGTTTCAGCTTACCAGCCAGGGCGTACTGGCTCGTTAACGCTTCCTTAATATCGTGGTTCAGCAACGCGATGCCCAGGATACCGGCCAACACAGCCAGCATGGCAATGAAGGACAAGGCTACCGCCCGTGAGGTGGTTGCTTTCAGACCGATATAATCGAAAAAACCGTTTGTTGTCTTATACTTTATTACATAGAACAGAAATGGAACAAGTACTACCACCAACACCTGAAAAGCGGTGGCAAGTATTTCATTGAACATTTGGCATATTATGTTTTGTGGTTAACTGCTTTTTTTGAGCCGCGATAAAAGGTACTTAATTCTATTGAGGTCACAAAATTTTCAGTTTGTCGCAGCCCCCCTGATAATGTCGTTTTCACACGTACTTTTACTTCCGCCAGTAAAACCTGAAAAGAAGGGCTAACCAAGAAGAGTAATACTATTTTAACAAAAAGTGCCCGGAGCAAGGAAACTGCAAGGATAGAGCAAGGATACTGCAAGGATAAAGCAAGGAGAAACCTGTTAAAATAGTATGAACATCCACTGTTGGTCAGCCCTTTATTAGGATCTCCCCTTATCTCCGCTCGTTGTATACCCCAAACTCCGCTATCGCGGGCGGCTCGCTGAATGAATCGATCAGGATCCGTACGCGGTTGCCCCATACGCGATTAAAGCGATGCACTTTTACCAGGCCTTGGTCTTCTCCATTGACCAAAGGTTCCCATTTGCCGTTTACATAGTATTCCAACCTGTACTTTTTGATACGGGCTTTATCTTCTACGATGGTGATCGTGTTAAAGGCCTGTTCTTTACCAAGGTCTACTTCCCACCAGGGGTTTTTTACGGCCCGGTTAGACTGCCAGGTGGTTCTGAAGCTGTCGTCATTTGCAAAATCCATAATGTTCATATCATCACTCCAGCTGGACGCAGCAGGTTTGTGTTTAGCCAGGTTGGATGAAATAATGGGTTGAACAGCTGCAGGCAATGCAGGCATCGCTCCCTGCGCCTGCCAACGTTGCCCGATGGCTTTCAGGGCAGCCAGGGCATTGTCGTCTATCAGGCCATTACGGTTAGGCGCTACATTGAGGATGAAATTGCAGTATGCCTTATTAAAAGGAACAATGTTATCATCCACCAGTTTAGCCGCGTCTTTTACCGGCTGCGAAGGGAAGGAGGGCTTCCAGAACCAGGCGTTATTAATAGGCAAACACGAGAGCGCAGGCAGATGATTGGTAGCAGTAGAAATATGCTGACCAGCGCCCTGCTCATAAGATTTGATGTCTGTATAGAACAGGCCTTCTGCCGGGTACTTGGCAGCGTTCAGGTCCATTACCAGGCACCTGGGCTGCAGGGATTTGATCAGGCCATAGATCTCCTCAAAGGGCACATCGTCATAGGATATACGAGACCAGGGGGCATCCCAGCCGTCGATGATCAATGCCGTGATCTCCCCATATTTCGTGAGCAGCTCTGTCAGCTGCGCCTTTACCATTTCAACATGCTTTTGCGTGATCCATCCCGGCCGCAGTTTATGATGCGTATCGAGAATGGAATAGTATAGCATTACTTTCAGGCCTTTGGCACGGAAGGCGTCTGCATACTCTTTCACCACATCCCTTTTCAGGGGACTGTTCATCACATTGTAATCTGTTGTTTTGGTATCCCATATACAGAAACCACTGTGATGCTTGGTGGTGAGACAGCCGTAAGACATGTGAGCCGATTGCGCCGCCTGTGCCCATTGGTTGCAGTCCAGCTTCAGCGGGTTAAAGATAGCGGGCGAAGCATCGGGGTCTGCCCAATCATCTTCCATAAAAGTGGGAATGTTGAAGTGAATGAACATCCCGAAACGCAGGTTCACAAAGTTCTGCTGTAGTGCAAACAGGTCTGTTCCTTTTGGTGTGGCAGGCGATTGCGCCTTTGCCATACATGCAAGCAGCAACAGGCTGCCCAGCATGGCCATGATCCGGTTCTTTTTCATTTAATATGTGTGCTTTTGTTTTTTTTCATTGTTACTTCCACTCGGGTTGCTGCTGTAGGTTACGGGCCTGGTCCAGTATGCTTTGCGGAACAGGCCATACATAGAATTTATCACTATTAAAATACCGTTCTTCCAGCTTTGTCTTAGGATATTTGTTGGTTTTGCCGTTAGTGTTGTCAATATCGGAAAGCCCCTGTGAAGCATCGAGTGTATAAATAGGCCCTTTTAACACCTGCTGCCCTATTTTCCAGCGCAGGATATCAAAATAGCGATGGCCCTCTCCTGCCAGCTCTATTCTGCGCTCATGGCGAATGAAGGTACGCAGGGTGGTTTGATTCAATACCCAGTTGTTCAGCGCAAAAGTTTCATTCACCCCCGGCATATGTGCACGGGCCCTTATTTCATTAAGGGCATTGATCACCTCAGCAGAAGGACCGGTCGCTTCGTTCGCTGCTTCTGCATAAGTGAGCAGCACTTCTGCATAGCGCAGGATCTTCCAGTCGTTAGCACCGTTATCACGTACTTCCAGGTCTGTTTTGTCGAAGATCTTTTTAAAAGCGTAACCGGTGTAGGTGGCCTTGTCTCCGTTTATTTTATCCAGCGTGTTGTTGATAGGATCGTATACCTTGTTATTAGGCAGGATGCTGCCGGGATAGAAAATGGTCGCGCCTAAACGCGGGTCCCGGTTCTTCCAGGGCGCGTGCACATCGTAGGCAGGATCGTTGGTGTATGGATAATAGCCATTCGCACTTTCGTAATCATCTACCAATGAAGGCAGGGGATCAAGGTACAGGGTTCCACCGGATACTGAGTTGATGCCGGCGATATCACGTAAGCCATTAGGCTTCGTTTCCTTTACATGGATGTAGCTGATCACGTCTTCTGCGGAGTAGTCGCCGTTTACCTGGAACAGGTTATAATAGTCAGGATAGAGGCTGTATACATGTAGGTCCATTACGGCTTTAGCAGCAGCCGCTGCTTCGGGGTACCGGCCATTATAAAGCAGTACCCTGGCTTTCAGGGACAGTGCAGCGCCTTGGGTAAAACGGCCCCTGTCGTCACCTGTGTAAGTAGTGGGCAGGTCTGTTGCTGCTTCATCCAGCCATTTCAACACCTGTGCTATTACGATGGCTTTCTTGTCCTGCGCCACATCTGCATCTTTTACATCGGTGAACACTTTCATTACAAGCGGCACATCACGATAGAGGGTAGCCATGATGAAATACCGGTACGCCAGCGCCACTTTTACTTCAGCGACCAGGCGTTTCTTCAGCGTTGCATCCATGTCCGGTACTTTATCTACGTTCTGCAGGAATTCAAAGCAATGGCGCACCTGGTCATATTTCCATTCATCGCCCAGGTTACCGGTGGTGACTACAAATGTGCTGTTACCGATCAGCTGTGCATTGCGGAGCGTATTGCCCCAGGAGGCTGTTTTGGAAAATGCGTTATCGCTCATGCCTTCGTAGCACACAAAGAAATCTGCGGAGGGCATGAATTCATACACGCGGGAGGCGAATTTCACGGCATCCTGTTCACTGGTCCAGTAGGTTTCGTCGGAGTACTGGTCCAGCGGCGCCCTGTCCAGGAAGTTCTTGCTGCAGGCGCTCAATGCTATGGTCAGCGCCAGTATAATGTATAGGTGAATGCTTTTCATGATTGATCAGAATTTCAGGTTAAGGCCCAGTGTAAATGTTTTCAGCTGCGGGAAGTTCACGCCCGGCTGCCAGTTGTCTATCTCAGGATCGAAGCTCTTGGGAAACTTGCCGAACTTGATGGTGAATGCATTTTCCAGCATGGCGTAGATCCTGATCTGCCCGATCTTTACGCGTTGCAGGATGTGCTGGGGCACATTATATCCCAGCTGCAGGTTCTTGAGGCGCATATACCGGGAATCGAACAGCCACCAGTCGGAGAACTCATAGTTCACGCTCAGGTCCTGGCGCATCAGCGGATAGCGGGCGTCTTTGTTATCAGGCGTCCACGAGTCCATGAGGTCCTGTGTAAAGGTGCCGCCGTAGTTAAATGGCCTTACCGCATAGTCAGTGAGATAGGTTTTGTTTTGCAGCACGCCCTGGAAGAGCAGGCTCAGATCAAACTGTTTATAATTGAAATTAGCGGCTATTCCAAACATCATGTGCGGGTCTGCATCGCCCAGCATGACGCGGTCTTCGGGTGTGATCTTGCCGTCGCCGTTCTGGTCCTGGTATTTGATATCGCCAGGTTTGTTCTGTGGTTTATAGGTAGCTGAGCTTTTTACATCATCTTCGGATTGATACAATCCTATTGCTTTATAACCGTACCAGGTCCAGCGGGACTGGCCTACCATCACAGGATTAGTGCCCAGTATGTCTGCAGTGCCGCCCAGGTCCAGGATCTTGTTGCGGGCGTCGTAGATGTTCACCTGTACGCCATATTTCAGCAGGCGGTCCCTGTTCTGGTAACCGGCGCTGATCTCCCATCCCCAGTTCCTCATGCGGCCCAGGTTCATGATGGGAGCATCACGGCCAAAGGTGGAAGGTACGCTGGGCGTGAGCAGGATACCGGTGGTCTTCTCCCGGAACACATCTGCGGTGAGGGTAAATTTATCATCCAGGAAACCGGCGTCTATACCGATGTTGCCTGTTAGCTTTTCTTCCCAGGTAAGGTCAGGATTGGGCGTGTTGTTATAGTAAGTAGTGGTTTGCGCCTTATCATTAAAATAGATAGCTCCTGTGCCAATAATGCTGGCCCAGGGATAAAGGCCGGTAGCGTTCTGATTACCCACCTTGCCATAGGAAGCACGCAGCTTCAGATTGCTGACCACACCGGAATTGCGCAGGAAATCTTCTTCCGACAATCGCCAACCGGCGGAGAAGGAAGGAAAGAAGCCCCAGCGCTTATTCTTAAAGCGGGAAGAGCCATCGTAGCGGGCACTCATCTCCAGCAGGTAGCGGTCTTTAAAGCTGTAGTTCAGCCGTCCGAAAAATGATTGAATAGCCCATGCTGATGCGCTGCCACTGGTAGACCATTGCGTTTTATCCGCAGCGCCGCCATCTATTACTGAGATGCTGTTGTTCAGAAAATTCTTTCTGCCTGCACCCAGGCTTTCGTACACCGATTTTTCCTGGCTATAGCCGCCCAGCGCTTTGATATCATGCTGACCAAGATGGAAATTATAGTTCAGGGTTGCAATAAAAGTCTGCGTCTCCTCCGTGTTCTGATCATCGTTCAATTCATTTGGCGATTGCTGGGTAGTGACCAGGTTCTCGTCATCATCATACAGGCGGTAGGTGGCCCGGAAGATCTTATGCCTGATATCACGACTGGTATATGCATATTGTCCTTTGAGGGTAAGGTTCTTCGTGATGCCATATTCCAGTGACATGTTAGTGTTGAGATAATGGTCCTTATAATGTTCAAAGCCGCCATCGTTGATAATGGCCACCGGCTGTGAGCCACCGCGGTAATGCCGGTTGCGGCCCTGGGGCGTATATGCCCATTCCGTTGGGTTCAGGATATAGGCCCAGTGCATAGCGGTACCATAGATCCCTGCGCCCGCCATGCTCTTAGGCGCGTTCATGTACACGGTATTAATACCCAGTTTCAGGTTATCAAGCAGCTGTGTGTTCAGGTTGATGCGTGAGCTGTAACGCTGGTTCAGCACACCATTCACCAAACCTTCCTGCCGCAGATATCCCAGGGAGATGAGGTAATCGGTGTTCTTACTGCCGCCGGATACGCCGACATTATGCTGGGTTTGCAGTGCATTGCTTTTGAAGATAGCGTCTATCCAGTCTGTGCTGGGTAACTGACCGCTGGCATATTTTTCAATATCTGCATCCGCAAAACGAACATTGGCGTCGGGATTATCGTTTAGCTGCGACTCGTTCCATTTGCGCATAAAGGACACTGCATCTACCAGCTTGGGTAAATAGGTGGGCCGCTGCGTGCCAACATAAGCGTCGTATGACAATACCGGTTTAGTGTTGAGCTTTCCCCTCCTGGTGGTAACCAGCAGTACACCACCGGAGGCGCGGGCGCCATAGATGGCTGTGGCGGAGGCGTCTTTCAGTACGCTGATATTATCAATATCCTGTGGGTTCAGTGTTTCCAGCTGACCGGCTACACCATCTATAAGTACCAGCACCGGGTTGTTAGAGAGTGTGCTGATACCGCGGATATTCAGCTTGGTAGACCCTGCACCGGGCATGGCGTCTGTTTGCTGAATGAAAAGACCGGGCACCTGGCCCTGTAAGGCATTCACCACATTGGGCACCGGTCTTTCAGCGATCGAGGCTCCCTTTATGGAAGCCACCGCACTGGTGAGGCTGGCCTTTTGCTGGGTGCCATAACCTACCACTACCACCTCACCGAGTTTTTTGGTGTCTTCCTGTAAGGTAATACTCAGCTCGCGTTGATTACCGCTTTGTATTTCCTGACTTACAAAGCCGATAAAGGATACTACCAGTACGGCGTCCTGTGGTACTTCTTTCAGCTCAAATTCGCCGCGCTCATTGGTAACGGCGGCCAGGTTACTGCCTTTTACCTGTACAGATACGCCGGGCAGCGGTTCTCCTTTTGCCGTGAGCACACGGCCTTTAATGGGTTTCAGGTCTGCGACCACAGTGGATGTTAAGGCCGGCTGTTCAGCGATCGTTCCAGGTCCCTGGCGGATAATGATCTTATCATCGGCCACAAAATAGACCAGGGAGAAAGGCGCGAGCACTTTTCTCAGGATATCGCCTACCCTTTGGTTGCGGGCGTTGATGCTAACTTTGCTGTTCAGTACTTCCCGGTTTACGGCATAGCTGAAGGAAACATTGGCAGTAGCTTCAATACGGGACAGCACCTCTGAGAGGGCAGCCTGCTCCGACCTGATGGAGATCTTTTTCTCCAGCAGCTGAGCCGCCGATCTTTTAGCCATTAATGTGAGGGTGGTACAACAAATAAGCGTGAGTATACACAACGAGCATTTCATAAGCATGCGTGTTACAGGTACACATTTTTTCATACTTTTATCCAGATTAAGGTTGAGTAAAAAGCCGGTATGCTGTGGTTTACGAGGCCTTATAGCATGCCCGGCGGCAACTTGACTTTTTCTGATCCTCCCCATTACGGGGAGGATCTTTTATGTAGGTGCGTTTTTCTTCATAGCGTAGAGATTGTAGTGTTTTTTGACAGATGTCAGCAACGGCCTTTCCTGATGATGTACGTGGTAGCGTCTTTCTTCACTAAAGTGGCATTCAATGTGAGGCAGAGCTGCTGTAATGCTTTATCCAATCCTTTTTGTATTTCAAAATCGCCGAAATAGAAACAATCGTCTGTTGGCCCTTCTATGTTGATCCTTACCTTGTAATAGTTAGCCAGTGTATTGGTCACTTCTGCTAAGGCAGCACCTTTGTATTTTAAGATGCCGTTACGCCGCAGCAGCAGGTGTTCCGTATCTACATGGTCAGTGATGCTGATGGCTTTGGTCTGTTTATTAAACACAGCGCGCTGGCTGGGAGATACAGGTATGGCGTCCTTCGCTTCCTTTACGGCTACTTTGCCTGTCACCACCGTTACTCCTACAGCGGCTTGATCGCGATAGGCCTGGACGTCAAAAGAAGTACCCAGTACAGTAGTGGATAGTGTACCGGTGACTACCGTGAAAGGGTGAGCCGCATCTTTTTGTACCTCAAAAAATGCTTCTCCTTCCAGCTGCAGGTTCATAGCGCCGTTGTCTGTGCGTTGCGTGTATCGCAGGGTGGAAGCAGGGCTGAGCCATACCTGTGTGCCATCTGGCAAGGTAGCAAAGCGTTGTTGTCCCGGCAATGCAGTCAGCAGGCCTTGTGTTAACCGGACAGCAGATCTTTCCGGACGAACAAAATACATCCACAGGCCGCCTGCTATGATCAGCAGCACAGCGGCTACTGCTATACGTCTCCACCAGATAGGCCGCACCGGCGTTTCTTCCTGCGGCTGTTGCCGGATGTTTGCCAGCAGCTGCTCTTCCATTTCTGCTTCTAATTGAAGACGGTTGCCCATTTCCAGCTCGTCCCATTCCCGGGCGCCGCGGAAACTGTAATAGTAGTTCATCAGCGCTTTCAGCTCCTGTTCTGTTGCTTCGCCTTTTGTCCATTTATCGATCAGATCAAAAAACTCCTGCCGGTTCATAGAGGGTATTTTAAAGGATAGTGACAAATGCGGAAGCATGCCCCCAAAGGAGGTTAAAAAAATACCGTAAAGAGAGAAAATATTATAAGAGAAAGATACCCAGCAATAGCGGTCCGAGGGTGTATTGCAAGGCTATACGTAAACGGCGGAGGGCAATATTGATCTGGTTCTCGACGGTTTTAACAGATACGTTGAGGCGTCCTGCAATTTCTTTATAAGACAGCTGCTGCTCCCTGCTCATGCGATAGATCTGCGCGCATTTCTCCGGCAGCGTATCCACCAAAGCATTTAAACGGGCCTGCAGTTCTTTAACCGCAAGCTCACTTTCAGGAGAAGGGCTTTGCATTCTTTCTGTAAGATCGTCAAAGCATGCTTCGCGCACGGGATGCTGACGGATATAACGGAACACTTTATAGCGGATACTGTTGGCGAGATAAGCTTTGAATGAACCGCTTAAACGAATGCTGGCTGCGCGTTGCCAGATCTCTGTGAAGAGCTCCTGTACCAGGTCTTTACAGGCTTCCCTGTCTTTCAGTACCTGGTAGGCAGCCAGGAATAATGACTGCCAATGCCGCCGGTACAGCAGGGTTAAGGCCTGCTCATCTCCCTGCTGCAGCATCAGTAGCAATTCTTCATCACTGAGCCCTTCGTTGGCTGACATTAATCGACGTTTATAATTTTATGGGAAAACCACGGTCATTGTACCCTGGGCATAAATATAGAGATTATAATTAGTATCTTTCCATGCCCTAAAGCAAGAATGGAATGAAACCAGTCAAAAAAACGTCCCCCTCCGTGATCGTCATCTTCGGAGGTACCGGGGACTTATCTAAACGGAAACTGATACCGGCTTTTTACAACCTGTTTATTGAAGGCTGGATGCCGGAAACATTTGATATCATCGGCCTGGGACTAGAGCAATACAATGATGAAGCTTATCACCAGCATTTACTGGGTGCGCTGTCGGCATTCTCGCGCAGCGGAATACCGGAAACCGACAAATGGGAAGCTTTCAAATCACGGGTACATTATCTCGAATCTGATATTAATGATCCGGAGTTCTACCAGCTGCTGGCTACAAAGCTGGACACCATGGACCAGGAACGGGGCAGCCGTGCAGACCGCCTGTTCTATCTCTCTGTTGCGCCGCGCTTTATTGCACCGGTGGCCCTTAACCTGGGCAGAACCGGTATTGCCGCCAACGTTCAGGCAGACAGGATCATTGTGGAAAAGCCTTTTGGTCATAACAGGGCTACCGCCGCTGAACTGAGCGAGCTGCTGAACCAAACCTTCCAGGAAACCCAGATCTATCGGATAGATCATTACCTGGGAAAAGAGACTGTACAGAACATCCTGGCCTTCCGCTTTGCCAATGCACTGTTTGAGCCCTTGTGGAACCGCAGCTATATCGACTATGTACAGATCACCGTGGCAGAGGAAGTAGGCGTAGAACAAAGGGGCGGCTACTATGACGGTGCAGGCGCTCTACGGGATATGATCCAGAACCACCTGCTGCAGCTGCTCTGTATGATCGCGATGGAACCGCCGGTATCTTTTGAAGCAGAAGAGATCCGTAACCGGAAAGTGGATGTGCTGCGCGCTATCCGTCCGTTAAAGCAGGATGAAGTGTATAAATACGCGGTAAGAGGCCAGTATGGCCCGGGATGGATGCAGGGCAAGAAAGTCCCCGCATACCGCGAAGAGCCGGGCGTTAAACCGGATTCCAATACGGAAACCTATGCAGCTATTAAATTCTACCTGGATAACTGGCGCTGGCAGGATGTACCCTTTTATATGCGCACGGGTAAAAGGATGCAGGAAAAAACATCTTCCATCACCATCCAGTTCAGGCCCGTGCCCCACGCTACTTTCCCGGACAACTATTCAGAAAACCCACCCAACCGGTTGATCATAAACATACAACCGCGCATGGATATACGATTACGTTTTACCGCCAAGAAACAGGGCCTTGAAATGGCCCTGAACCCGGTAGAGATGGTATTCAACTATGAAAAGAACGCATCGGCCAAAACACCAGAAGCATATGAAACTTTGCTATTGGATGCATTGAGAGGCGATGCAACCCTGTTCATGCGTTCAGACCAGGTACTGGCTGCCTGGGATGTGATCACCCCTATACTCGATAACTGGGAATCACATGACTCACTCGATTTTCCCAATTACCATGCAGGCACCTGGGGACCGGAGAATGCAGAGGCATTGATCGCGCGGCAGGGACACACCTGGACAGGTGTTACGCAGGCCAAAGATGATTGCTGATAAAGCTGGTATGATATTCGTGGCAACTAGGCTAAAGCAGTAGCATGGGCAGATTATATCCGCCGGTATCAGGCAGGGACCAGGTGGCGGGCAACCCGGATGCTCCCATTATCCTCGTGGAATATGGTGATTTTCAATGCCAGCATTGCGGCCGCGCCTACCCGCTGGTAAAAAGATTATTGGCAGAAGAAGGCGATCATTTTCTTTTTGCCTATCGCCACTTTCCCTTGCAGGAAGCACATCCTGCAGCATACCCGGCGGCGCTGGCCGCAGAAGCGGCAGGAAAGCAGGGTAAATTCTGGGAGATGTATGACCTGGTCTTTGAGCAGCAGGAATACCTGAACACCAGTTTCCTGTTGGACCTGGCCGCCAGCCTGTCACTAGACCTGCGCCGCTTTGCAGCCGACTGGAAAAGCCCCCTCACCCACCGGAAAGTGGAAGGAGATTTTGAGAGCGGTCTCCGCAGCGGTGTGAGCGGCACTCCCACCTTCTTTGTGAACAATGAGCGCCTTTTCTTTGATGGCAGCTACAGTTCACTTTTACATGCTGTCATGATGGTATAAGCGCCGTTCATCCTATTTCCCTTGTTTTCCCGCAGCAATTTTTAATTTAGAGAATTAAACTATAGTGAATATGCTCAAGAGAATCCTCGTAGTAGCGGCGGGTGCAGCCTTCTTAACCACCACTGCATTCGCGCAAAACAAACCGGAAGACACGGAAGTATGGACGCCTGTACCTAAAGTGGTAACGCCAGGCAAAAACGCAGGCGATGCCCCTGCAGACGCAGTGCTTTTATTTAATGGCAAGAACCTGGACGAATGGGAATCTGTGAACAATCCGGGAGAACCGGCCAAATGGAAGGTAGCCGATAACGTTATCACCGTTGATAAAAGTACCGGCAATATCCAGACCAAAAAGAAATTTACCGATTATCAATTGCACATAGAATACCGCATTCCGGCCAACATTAGCGGTACCGGTCAGGCCCGCGGCAACAGCGGCATCTTCCTGGCCTCCATTGGCAAAGGCGATGACGGTTACGAGCTGCAGGTGCTGGACAATTACAACAACGCCACCTATGTGAACGGACAGGCAGGCAGTATCTATAAACAAACTCCTCCCCTGGTGAACGCATGCAAAAAGCCGGGAGAATGGCAGGCCTACGATGTGATATGGACAGCGCCCCGTTTTAACGACGATGGCTCTGTGAAATCTCCTGCCCGGGTTACTGTCTTCCACAACGGCGTGCTGGTACAGAACAACACCGAATTAAAAGGCCCTACCCGCTATATCGGCAAGGCATCTTATGAGAAAGCTCATGGGCCCAGCCCGATCAAGTTACAGGCGCACGGAGACAAGAGCGAGCCGCTCAGCTTCCGTAACATCTGGGTACGCGAATTATAATCAATGATATTTTAATCTGAAAAGCCGGGCGACTGTATACGTCGCCCGGCTTTTTTTGTCCCTTCTTCAAAGCGATCGGGGGAGGCGATCTTAATAGTTGTCAGTTGTTAGTTGTCAGTGATTGACGCTATATATATAGTTTTTATAATACCAGGTAACCGCTGGTAACTGACAACTAACAACTGATAACTTTTGTTTGTATTTTGTCCGGACGAACCAAAATCCAGACAACTGTGCGCTTTTTTCCACGTCTGCTCTGTTGTTGTCTCTTAAGCCTGCCACTGGCAGCGCAGAAAAAGAATGAGGCATACCAGTTGCATATACGCAGGGCCAGCTCTCCTGTTAAAATAGATGGCATTATTGATTCCAGCTGGCAGGCAGCGGATACCGCTACCGATTTCTTTATGATCCTGCCGATGGATACCAGCTATGCCAAAGTGCGCACAGATGTACAGATGACCTATGACGATAAGCATCTTTACCTGCTGGTGGTCAATTATAACGGCGCACCGGGGCCTTATATGGTAGAATCCCTGCGGCGCGACTTTGCCTTCCTGAAAAATGATAATTTCCTTCTCTTCATGGACCCCTTTGACGACCAGACCAACGGCTTCTCCTTCGGGGCCAATGCAGCCGGTGCACAATGGGACGGCTTGATGTACGATGGCGGCAAGGTAGACCTGAGCTGGGATAACAAGTGGACTTCCGTAGTAAAGAACTATCCCGATAAATGGGTATTTGAAGCAGCCATCCCTTTTAAGACCATCCGCTATAAAAAAGGGATCAGCAGATGGGGCATCAACTTTGGCCGCAACGACCTGAAGACAACCGAGAAAAGCAGCTGGGCGCCCGTGCCGCGGCAATTCCCTTCCGCGTCGCTGGCGTATACAGGAGTGCTGGTATGGGATGCGCCTCCACCTGACCCGGGGCCTAATATCTCTATTATCCCCTACCTGCTGGGCGGCATCAATAAAGACTATACAAATGGTACGGGCACGCATTACCGTAAAACAGCGGGGGTAGACGCCAAGATAGCGGTGACCTCTTCTCTTAACCTGGACCTGACGGTGAACCCTGATTTTTCGCAGGTAGATGTAGACAAGCAGGTGACGAACCTGGACCGCTTCGAATTGTTCTACCCCGAAAGGCGGCAGTTCTTCCTGGAGAATGGCGACCAGTTCACCAATTTCGGGTATTCCACTATCCGCCCCTTCTTTTCCAGGCGCATAGGACTGGGCGCCAATATTGATTTTGGCGCACGCCTGAGCGGTAAGCTGAACCGTAACTGGCGCATGGGACTGATGAATATGCAAACAGCCCGGCAGGAAGCATTGGGATTACCTGCACAGAACTTTACCGTAGCCGCCCTTCAACGGCGCGTATTTGCACGTTCCAATGTGGGCTTCATCTTCATTAATAAAGAATCATTGAACTACGACCCGGAGACAGTACGGGACAAGCCCATATATTCCCGCTACAACCGCAACCTGGGACTGGAATATAACCTGGCCTCCGCCAATAACTTCTGGACAGGCAAGGCGTTGCTGTTAAAATCTGCCAGTCCGGGTAAGACGGGCCATGATTGGGTGCATGCCGCCAACCTGCAATATACCAGCCGTACCTGGAACATTAGCTGGCAGCATGAATACGTAGGCCATAATTATAACGCAGAAGTAGGTTATGTGCCCAGGCAGGGATACATTAAACTGGTGCCGCAGATCACGCACCTGTTCTTTCCTAAAAGCGGCGCTATATTGAGCCATGGCCCGCAGATCACTTCTACCAATTTCTTTGATGAAGATATGCGGCGTACAGACAATGAGCTGCTGTTGTCTTACGCCTTTGTTTTTCGCAAACGGAATACGCTGACAGCCTGGGCATCCAACAGCTATATTAAACTGCTGGCGCCTTTTGATCCTACCAATAGCGGTAAGGATAGCCTGTCCACAGGAACACAACATAACTGGAACACCGTTGGTGTAGACTATGTATCCAAACCGCAAAGCCTTTTCACCTGGTCTTTCTCTGGCCGCTATGGCGGTTACTATGCAGATGGCAAACGCCTGACCATGGGCAGCGAGCTGGGATACCGCTTTCAGCCCTATGTGAGCATCGCACTCAGCACTACTTATAATGATATAAGATTACCCCAGCCCTGGGGGCATAATGCCTTCTGGCTGGTGGGCCCTCGACTGGATGTTACCATGACCAATACTTTGTTCTTTACCGGCTTTATGCAGTATAATGAGCAGCTGAAGAACATGAACCTGAACACCCGCTTTCAGTGGCGTTACCGTCCTGCTTCAGACATCTTTATTGTATATACAGATAATTATCTGCCGGAGCCTTTTTATGTAAAGAACAGGGCGCTGGTGGTGAAGCTGGTGTATTGGCTGAATTTGTAAATACAAATCCCGGATGCGTGGATGGCACCTGGGATTTGATCTATGTACTTCTGACTATTGCTTCAACAATCGTAGTGTAGTATTATTTTTCCGGCTTTCCATCTTAATGAAATAGATGCACGTGCCGGGAGAAGTGGAGTTAGTATTCAGGAGTTATATTTGAACGAAGAAGGGTTTGGAGTAGTTATTGAGGAGATGTTTCTTGCATCAAACCAACGCTTGTATTATTTCTAAGAACTTATCTGCAGAAATTATGTTAACTCTGGGGAATTGCTCGTTTTTTGCTTCATTAAAATGAAGATCATTCGTCACCAGATAATCGGCATTTCCTGCGACGGCTACGTCAAAAAACTTATTATCATCAGGGTCTTTAGAAATCACATTCCAGGCGTAAGAGATTCGCTTAAAAATAACATCGGGTGATTCGATGAAGATCTCCATTACTATTTCGGCAGCTCCGGGAGCTGCATGCTCCTTGAGAATTTCTTCATACTCATGGATAATTTCTTCACAAATAACAAGTTGATAATTTCCATTTATGAATGCTTCCCAGATTGGTCTATACCTACTTCTCCTTCCAATTGCAACCAACAGAACATTCGAATCCAATACAACTTTCATTCGGATTTTTTGGATGATGTCCGGAAGTGAGCTTTACTTAATTTTTCGTATGTTTCTTCTGTAATGTCATTTTCCAGTTCCCACTTATCAACAGCCTCATCCAAATGCTTGGACAATAATTTAACAGCCAACCTGCGCATTTGAATAAAATCTTCTTCCGGCAAAGGGTTCTTTAACAATCGCAACATCATTACTTGTTGATCGTTCAGATGGTTTGATATATAATCGGGCGCTCCCATAATTGTTGCATTTTTACAAATATATATGATTTATGGTGGTAGAACAAAAAAGTGCCACGGTAACACCATACTCATAACTGGCTGAAATTGAGAAAATTAGTAAGTAAAGCCGGTTTGTTTATCTTCTTCACCGGCTTTACATTTTGTGTTTACAATGCCGCCAGCAATTGTCCACCCGGTAATTGCGCAGAAGCATAATACAAAGTAAGATGGCTGTTCCCATGATCCTTTTCCAGCTGCTGCAGTTCTTTCACGGATATTGTCATCCCTGTTTTACCACCGCTGGGATCCGCAAACTTCCATTCTTTCAGCACCTGTCCTTTCGCGTCTTTCACGGAAATGGTTCTGCCTGTACCAGCAGCATTTCCATGGCAATGCGTGTAATAGATCACCAGTTGATCAGTCGGTTGAGCTTTTTCCAGCTGCAGGCTTTTCAGGCTGATGTCTTTCATGGCATATTCCTTTAGCAGCAGCTTGTCATTCAGGTACACTTCGTATTTGTCTACGCCAACCGGAGTGAAGGCGAAGAAAGCCAGGCATAATAGCATCAGCCCCATCATACCAGGCCAGGTTCTTTTAAAAGATGTATGTAACATACGCTCAGGTTTTAGGATGAATAAATAATCTTCTTTCTCATCCCAAAGCAAGGAAATTCTGGTTTAGGCCAAAGAGGTGGCTTGACCAAAGGAAAGGAATACTTGATGTACTGCCCGGGAGGCGCTTATCTGCGAAAAAATTTCCTGTTCATCGACAGCTGCTGACATAGGGTTGTCACAACCCGGTTCTTTCTTTGTATCACAAACAAAAACTACTACAATGTCAAAGATCATCCAATCACTGCTGAACGAAATGGAAAATGAAGCGCAAACCACCCGCAAAATGCTGGAGCGCGTACCCGAAGATAAGTTTGACTGGAAGCCCCATCCCAAGAGCGGCACGCTGAAATGGCTGGCTACGCACGTGGCAGAGCTGCCAGGTTGGGTAGAAATGACTTTTACTACAGATGAGTTGGACTTTGCCGCCAACCCCTACAAGCAGGAGCCTATCAACAGCACACAAGATCTGCTGGACTATTTTGACCGACAACTGGCAAAGGGTAAGGCGGAGCTTGCGAAAGCTACTGAAGAGGATTTAGACAAGTCCTGGACTTTAAGGAACGGCGAGCAGATATTCAGTACCAGGCCCAAAGGGGAAGTGATCCGTATGGCGTATTGCCAGACCGTACACCACCGTGCACAGCTGGGTGTTTACCTCCGCCTGCTGGATGTGCCCATCCCGGGCAGCTACGGCCCCAGTGCTGACGAAATGAAGTTCTGATTGACAGGCTGCCCGGCCGCTTATTTGTAGCGGTAAAGCTTCACCCGTTGTATGCCCCACTCACCAACAGGAATACGGATATGCCTGCCCTGGTGATCCTGGTCTCCGTTCATTCTACGGCCGGGCTGCCATTTACCGTCTATATATTCTCCTTCATCCGCTTGCAGGATACCGGCCAGGTCGCTTTTACCGGACACGGTGAAAGTGACCACTAGTCCGGTGCCTGCAATGATGTATTCATCTTCCCCGGTTTGAATAATAATGCCCCCGGTCTGCGGCCAGGAAGTATCCTTTGCTGCAGGCGACCATCCCAGGGTATAATCGTGTGAGATCTTCAATGTATATGCTCCACTCTTCCATTCCTGTGGCCCGCTGTGTTTGTCAAGCAATACACCTTCCATTTGATCGCTGCCCTGGCGCTCCAGGATTAAAGGGCTGAGCTGCTGTAACAGGTGATAGCTCTTCCCGATCGGTTCTTCTGCTGGCTTGTCTGTGGATTCAATAGAGAAGGGGGAAAAGCCCATGGCCCCATAGTGACCGATGGCATAAAAAACTTTGGCCGCATCAGAAGGCTCAAAACGGATCTCGGGTATAAAGAGCGGGTTGTTTTTCCGCGTTTACAGATCATTCCAGTATTTAAAATCCGGGTTGTAGAAATCAGGGCTGAATACATCAATCTCTGGTGCAGCTGCCTGCCAGATGTCCATGAGATGCGGCAGAGGCCCTGCACTGGGATATTCTCCCGGCAATTTACCAGGCCGTGGCAGGGCAGCATTCACATACATAGGTAAGGGGTAGGCCTTTTTACCCGCTTCGGCCACAGCATTGGCGTAGCGTGCATAATGCCAGGCCTGGAATATTTCTTCTGTAGACAATCCTTTACCAAAAACAGTTTCCCAGCTACCTTTTGAAGGGTAAGCCTGCGCTTCCCAACGCGCCTAGCGCCGGGAATGGGCTGGCCTTTATCGTCCAGGATACGGCCACTGAGGGGGCTGGTCTGGGAATAGCCCGGCAACGGTAAAAAGAAGAATGCCGTGCACAGCACAGCTGCTACATACGACTGCCAAAGCCGCATAGGTAAAGGATGTAACCATCTTGCGAGAGAGGTCGAATTTTTCATAACATGTTAAGTTTTAAGTGGAATATCTGTACCCGCGTGTCTTAATCTTTAACTAAAGTAGGAATATTATTCAAAAATGTAACCGATTACATTATTTTTTTACAAAAATATTCTATTATCTTTATTCAGCTTGATGTAACCGATTGTAAGAATATAGTATGAATAAAGAGAAAGAAGTCACTATCTACGATCTGGCAGAAAAACTGAATATCTCTGTAGCCACTGTAAGTCGGGCATTGAAAGATGACCCGGTGGTGAGCAAAAAGACGAAGAAAAAGATCTTCGACCTGGCGGAAGAAATGGGGTACCGGTCTAACCACTTTGCCAGGAACCTGCGGAACCAGCGCACGGACACCATCGGGGTGATCATCCCCCGGCTTAACAGTTATTTTATGTCTACTGTGATTGCAGGCATTGAGCATGTGGCCAACAGCCAGGGCTATACACTCATCATCAGCCAGTCTTCAGAATCTGCAGAGAAGGAGGTGATGAGCGCCCGCACCATGTTCAATAACCGGGTAGATGGTTTGCTGGTATCACTGGCATATGATACGGAGAACGTAGATCATTTCAACGCTTTTTTTAAGAAAGAGGTGCCGGTACTGTTCTTTGACCGCGTTGTGGAGCACGAGCATGTGACCAATGTATGTATCGATAACCGGAAAGCAGCTTATGAAGCCACCCTTCACCTGATAGACCAGGGCTGCAGTCACATCCTGCACATTACCGCGCCCTCTAAACGGAACGTTTATACAGACCGTCTGGCGGGTTATAAGGCGGCCTTGCTGGAAAGGGGCCTTCCCTTCTCTGAAGACCTGGTGATCCGGAATAACCTGAGCCAGGAAGCGGGGTATGCTGCAGCAGAACAGATGCTGCAAATGGAACAACTGCCGGACGGCGTGTTTGTGGCCAACGACAACTGCGCAGTGGGCTGTATGATGGGCCTTAAAAAGAAAGGCATCGCCATCCCGAAGGATATCGCCTTTGCAGGTTTCAATAACGATCCTGTGTCTACCGTCATTGAACCGAACCTTACTACTATTAATTATCCCGGCTATGAAATGGGAGAAGTGGCCGCCCGCCACTTAATTAACCACCTGAATGGCGCCGCTCCCATTACCGCCACCAATACCATTTTACTACGTTCTGAATTGATCATCCGCGGCTCTTCCCTACGAAAAAGCTGATCTTAAACCGCCCACGTTATGCGAAAACTCTGCTTACTGCTTTTATTGCTATCCTGCATGGGATCCTTACGCGCAGAAGATGGCTACCGGCTCTGGCTCAGATACGAGCGTGTGAGCGATGCCGCCTTGTTAGAAACCTATCGTAACAACCTTACAGGTATATACTTAGCAGGCGCCTCTCCTACTATACAGGCCGCCCAACAGGAATTGCTGACGGCGCTCCCCGCCTTGCTGGATAAAAAGGTACCATTACTACAACAATCACAGGGCGCTTCCCTGGTAGCCGGTACGGCACAAGCGCTGGGCGTTGTCGCTGGAAGCGTTCCAGTATCTTCCCTGCAACAGGCCGGAACAGAAGGGTTTTGTATTTTCAGCAGCAGCACCCCGCTTAAAAGGATCGTGATCACCGCCAATACTGATGTGGGTGTGCTATACGGCGTATTCCATTTTCTGCGGCTGCTGCAAACGCAACAACCCATTCAGCAGCTGTCTGTTGTCAGCGCCCCCGGCATCCGCTACCGGGTACTGGACCACTGGGATAATCTTAACCGTACTGTAGAAAGGGGCTATGCTGGCTTTTCCATATGGGACTGGCATAAACTACCGGGCTATATAGATCAGCGTTATACAGACTATACACGCGCCAATGCCTCCATTGGCATCAACGGCACAGTACTGAATAATGTAAATGCCAATGCCCTCTCCCTTTCCAAAGAATACCTGGAAAAAACGGCGGCGCTGGCGAACGTCTTCCGCCCCTATGGCATTAAGGTGTACCTCTCTGCCAGGTTCAGCGCACCCATGGAAGCAGGCGGGCTGAAAACAGCCGATCCGCTGGACCCCGCCGTACAGCAATGGTGGAAAGATAAAGTGAAAGAAATCTACAGCTATATTCCTGACTTTGGCGGTTTCCTGGTAAAAGCCAATTCAGAAGGGCAGCCGGGCCCGCAGAACTATGGGCGTACCCATGCAGACGGGGCCAACATGCTGGCGGATGCACTGGCGCCCTATAAGGGGATTGTGATGTGGAGAGCCTTTGTATACGATGCGAAAGCAGACCAGGACCGATTCAAACAGGCTTATGAAGAGTTTAAACCGCTGGACGGAAAGTTCCGGGAAAACGTTGCGGTACAGGTAAAGAACGGCCCTATCGATTTTCAGCCCAGGGAACCCTTCCATCCCCTCTTTGGAGCCATGCCACACACGCCGCTGATGCTGGAATTCCAACTGACGCAGGAGTACCTGGGCTTTGCCACCCACCTGGTATACCTTCCTACGCTCTTCAGGGAAGTGCTGGACGCCGATACGTATGAAAAAGGTAAAGGATCTGCTGTTGCCAGGGTAATAGACGGCTCCTTGGAAGGACATACTTTTTCCGGAATGGCCGGAGTGGCTAATATCGGCAATGACCGCAACTGGACAGGCCATCCCTTTGGCCAGGCCAACTGGTATGCCCTGGGCCGATTAGCATGGGACCATCACCTGAGCCCGGAAAAGATAGCCGATGAATGGCTGCGGCAAACCTTTAGCAATAACGCGGACTTTGTGAACCCGGTAAAGAAAATGATGCTCGCTTCCCACGAAACCCTTGTAAATTACATGACGCCTTTGGGACTTCATCATATTATGGGCTACAGCCACCATTATGGCCCGGCTCCCTGGTATGATAAAGCGGCGCGGGCCGATTGGAACCCGGTGTACTTTCACCGGGCAGACAGCGCAGGTATCGGGTTTGACCGCACGGCCAATGGCAGCAATGCCCTGGGCCAATATACGCCGGAAGCAAGGCGGCATTGGGAAAACCTGCGCAATTGCCCGGATGAGTACCTGCTGTGGTTCCATCATGTACCATGGACCTATACCCTGCATTCCGGCCGTACTTTGTGGAACGAAATGTGCTACCGCTACCAGTCAGGGGTGAAAGGCGTGCAGCAGATGGTACGCACCTGGGACAGTGTAGCCACGTATGTGGATGAAGAAAGGGCTACGCAGGTAAAGATGCTGCTGAACATACAGCTGCAAGAAGCCAGCTGGTGGCGGGACGCCTGCCTGTCGTACTTTCAGACCTTTTCAAAGATGCCATTACCGCCGGGCGTACCAGCTCCGGCGCATACACTGGAATACTATAAATCGCTTTCCTTCCCTTATGCTCCCCATTGAGCATGCCTACCCCATATTTATGGGAGGGGGGTATGTGGAAGGTATAGATCAACTATCATAATTACCAAATTTATGGAACAAGGAAAAACCAAACTGGCGATCGTTACAGGCGGCGGCTCAGGGATAGGACTGGCCATTACGCAGAAATTTGTACAGGCGGGCATCCGTACGGTCATTATCGGCAGGGACACGCAAAAACTGAATGCCACCAGGGAAAAACTGGGCGACTTATGCATACCGCTGCAGGGCGACCTGTCTGATCTGAACAGCATTCCCGCCCTGGTACAGCACATTATCAGCCAGTACGGGCCTGTCAGCATATTGGTGAACAATGCAGGGATCAACCAGAAAAAACTATTTACGGAAGTAACAGATGAGGACTTCCAGCGGATATTGCTCACGAATGTGACCGCTGTATTTTCCCTTTCGCGGGAGGTGGTCAAACACATGCTTGAAAACGGGGGCGGATCTATCATCAATATCAGCTCTATGGCGGCACAATACGGCATTCCCAAAGTAATCGCCTATACCGCTTCCAAATCTGCCATCGACGGCATGACCAAAGCCATGGCGGTAGAGCTGTCGCCACAGGGTATCCGTGTAAACTGTATCGCACCGGGCTTTATCGCCACGGATATGTCTGCCAAAGCATTGGACAGCGATCCGGAAAGAAAGCATAAAGCGCTTGACCGTACCCCTATGGGCGTATTGGGATTACCGGCTGATATAGGGGATGCCGCTCTCTTCCTCGCGGGTGATGCTGCCCGTTATATTACAGGTGTAGTGCTACCCGTGGATGGCGGCAATTCCATCGGATTTTGATATTTTTGGTAGATGCAATCTGTCAAATTACTCATCAGCACTTTGCTGCTATCCGGCATGCTTTTCTGCACGGCACAGCAAAGCAGCGCACAGGATTTCAAAGGAGGCGCGTTCCAGTTAGAGAACAAGGCTACCCGCCTGTTATTGCGCCCCAAGGATGCCAACAATGCAGAGGGTACGCAGATCGTAGTATACCCTAAATATGACTGGCGTTGCCTTACCTGGGACATTACGCCCGCAGGCTATGCCAACATCTTTACCTTTAAAAACTATTTTACCAGTAAAACCATTCAACCTACTGCAGGCCTTACGGAAAACACACCTGTATTGCAGGCTGCTATCCGGCCCAGCGCTACTTTGCAGCAATGGGATGTAGTAAAGGTAGAAGGAGATTATTATAAAATAAGCCCACACGGTACCAACCTGGTGATGACTGTAGAGGGCAGCGGTATCAATGCTAAAGTGGTGCTCAAAAAATGGGAGCAGTCTGCTGCGCAGCTCTGGAAACTATTGCCTAAACCGGAAGATTTCAGTGGTTGAGCAAAAGCCGCCGTATTCAATCAATCAGTACCGAATACATATTTGCCCTCCTATAAATGGAAGCATGTTCATGCAGGCGGGTAATATTGGGATAACCTGCACGATGAAATAATTTTAACAAGGAATGATAGCTGAGCGGATAAGGTACCCAGGGATTGGCTTTATCCGTATCATATTCTATGATAAGAAAGCTCCCGCCTGGTTTGAGACAGCCACCCGCCTTTTTGATGAAAGCGTACTGGTCTTTTACGTAATGGAGTGAATTCGCCATTAAAATGCCATCCAGGTTTTGCAAGGGCAGCTGATTCGCAACAAAATCCAGTTGCAGGGGTTTTATTGTCACCGCGTTTTTGCTCTGTATCTTAACCGGTTCTTTATCAATCGCATATACCGTACTTCCCGGTGCCAACAGTCCTGTCAGTGCCCGGGAAAAGAGCCCCGAGCCGCAACCCAGATCTGCCCAGGTGCTAACGCCAGGCCCGGCAATACCCTCGTACCGGATCAATTCAATGGCTTCATTTAATTCCATCCGCTAAAAATTGAATATCTTGCGGCGGAAATTACAATATTGGTTTGATAAAGATTGGAAACATATCGCTGCCGGAATTTCCGCTGCTGCTGGCTCCCATGGAAGATGTGAGCGACCCGCCCTTCCGCGCTGTCTGCAAAGACAACGGGGCGGATCTGATGTATACGGAATTTATTTCCAGTGAAGGCCTGATCAGGGACGCCATCAAATGCCGTAAAAAGCTGGATATTTTCGATTATGAGCGCCCTATCGGCATCCAGATCTTCGGAGGGGATGAGGAAAGCCTGGCCCTGGCGGCTAAGATCGTTGACGTCACCAATCCCGACCTGCTGGACATCAACTTCGGCTGCCCGGTAAAGAAAGTGGCCCTTAAAGGCGCGGGAGCCGGTGTACTGAAAGATATTGACCTGATGGTGCGTTTGACGGAGGCCTGTGTAAAGGCCACCAGCCTGCCGGTAACGGTAAAAACAAGGCTCGGCTGGGACGACCAGACCAGGAACATCGAAGAAGTGGCAGAACGCCTGCAGGATGTAGGTATCGCCGCTCTTTCCATCCATGGCCGTACCCGCTGCCAGATGTACAAAGGCGAAGCCGACTGGAGCCTTATTGCCAAAGTAAAGAACAATCCGCGTATCCATATCCCCATCTTCGGGAACGGTGATATAGACAGTCCGCAGAAAGCGCTGGCCTATAAGAACCGCTACGGGGTGGACGGCATCATGATAGGCCGCGCCGCTATCGGCTACCCCTGGATCTTCCGCGAAATAAAACATTATGTGCAAACCGGGGAACTGCTTCCCGCCCCTACTGTAGAAGAGCGCGTGGCGGTTTGTAAAAAACACCTTCGCGCATCTGTAGAATGGAAAGGACCTGTTGTAGGGATCAATGAAATGCGCGCCTGCTATGGTAATTACCTGAAAGGGCTGCCTAATATTAAAGAGTTCCGCAGCAGGCTGGTAACACTGAAAACAGCCGAAGAGGTGGAGGCGGTACTGGACGAAATATTAGTAGCGTATGCAGGGTTTGAAGTACAGCGGATACCGATAGAGTTGATAAACTATCATGAGAAGTGCCCGGTATAAAAAGTTTGAGGTTTGAGGTTTGAGGTTTGAAGTTTGAAGTTCGTTAAAAGTTAAAAGTTCAAGATTTGTTATCAGCACGATTACAAGTGCCAGGCAAGAATAGTAAGTTGAACCTCTAACCTCTAACGAACCTCAAACTTCAAACCTCAAACCTCAAACTTCAAACCTCAAACCTCAAACTTCAAACCTCAAACCTCAAACAATTAATAAGACGTCTCATCCGCTCCTATATCCACCCTTCCGTTCCTTTTCCTGTCCTGTGAGTCAATATCATACTCCTGGTAACCTGCCACAAATGCTGGGTCACCTGCGTTTACACAGGCTGAACCGCTGGCAAGATGTAAATTCAATGTTGACAGGTTGCTGTTCACCAACCCCGGTACACCATAGGTGGAATGTGCATCCAGCCCCGTTGCGCTTACAAAAGCAGCCAGTGATCCATAGGTGGTATTGTTAATACCGCCCCAATCGAAAGTGATCGTGGAAGCAGTTCCGGAAGTAGTATAATAACGGTTATAATCCATGCTCAGGTTGGTGGAAGTATAGCCCCACAGCGCTATCACTGCAATATTGCTGTTGGATTGAACAATATTATTCTTAATAACCGTTACATCGGTGTTCTGCAGGCTGATCTCGCCGCCCCATCCTCCTTGCGTATAGTTTTTAAAGAAGGTATTATTCGTGATCGATGAATTGATCACTTTACTATTGGGTTGATTAGAACCGAAGATAATGCCTGCATCTTTGTTGTTGTAGATAAAATTATCGCGTACGTTGATACCATCAGCCGTATAGTTATTATTCTCACAACCTACGGTAATGCCTGCCCGGTTCTCATAGCAGATATTGCCTTCCACATTGATCCACTTCCCGCCGTCTACATAGATGCCGCCATTGGTAGCCACCGGCGATACGCAATGATGTACGGTGTTATACTTTACATTACCATTGCGTGCAAAGTTCACATTATCCGGCGCGCCTGTCCAGGAATAATGACCGGTCATATCAATACCGATATTCCTTACATGATGCACAATATTACCCTCTATCAGGAAGCTCTCTACGTTACCCGCCAGCGTGAGGCCTTCACTGTAGCCGGTATTGCAGTTAAATATTTCGTTATCGCCGATAAAGATCTGGCTATAGGAAGTGGCCGATGTACCTACCACCACCAGGGGATTGGCATTATCAGAAGAGGATGGAACAGCGGTAGAATCAGTGGTCCAGCCGATGTTATAGATATTGCAGTTAACTACCTGTACATCTGTTCCTGATCCGGTAATATAAATGCCTGACGCAAAACCGCGGATATTGTTCGCGATGTCTATCCCGTCAATACGGATGTGGCTTCTGCTGCTAACGGCGATCATCGCGTTCTGCGCATTGTTAGTGGCATTTACACCATCCAGGATCACATCTCCGTTATTGTTATTGGTCAGCGTGATAGGCTCTTCGGCAGAGGCGCCGGAGTGCGGCCACCACAATCTTTCTTTGTAAGTACCTGCAGACACGTGGATGGTAGCGCCCGCGCCCTCTGTGGTCTTGTTCAGCGCAGCCTGTATGGTCTTTAAAGCAGTGGCGGCACTTGTACCTGCGTTGGCATCATTACCGGAAGCGCCATTAACATAATAGTTTACAATAGTCAGTTCAGTGGATGCTTTACGCCCTTTCGAGGCAGATTGCTCCGCTACTTCCTTTTTACAGGAGACTACTATCAATAGGAGCAGACATCCTGTGATGAATGTTTTCATAGTTTTTCAATTTTACTGTTAATCAATGAGGATAAGGGGTATGTACACTACATACATTGTTCGGATCGATGGCCATCTGTAATAAAGACGAAGCAGCGAATGCAAAGGACCGCGGCAATGAGGGATTTTTTTTAAAAAGTTTCCGTTCATCACAATATCATTAAAAAAATAGTCCACCACTCTTGTAGACTAAATAAATATTTTCTAATATTGTACCCGCATACAATACTATCCGGTTCAATGCTGTAGCTAAGCCCACCACTACCCTCCAGCATGAGCGGTATGCGTATACATTTATCGGGGGTTGTTATTACACACTTAAAATACATGGGTTACATGAAGAACATCAACAAATGGAATGGTTGCTGGCGGCCATGCCGTGCAGGGCCATGTTGTCCTATGAAAAATAGAAAATAAAAAAACCGGAATTGTTGCAGCAATCCCGGTTGGTCAAAACAAGGCTCAGCTAAGATGGCGCCGTTGCAAACGCAACGGCTGCCTGCCTTATTATTTTATTACCAATACAAATATAATGAAGATTGCCATCTTGTGGGGGCTTGCATTGCTCTCACTTACCACCTATGCGCAGGACCAGAACAGTAACATCACACTATCGGGAGTAGTAATTGACGCACAAACCAAAGCACCCTTAGCCGGGGCTACCATTCATCTCAAGAACACAACACACGACGGCCTTACCAATGATAAAGGAGCGTTTAATTTCCTAACAGGCCAGCGGCTGCCCATTACCTTCCAGGTATCCTACATCGGTTACAAACAGGCAGAGATCACAGTGAACCAGCGCACCGGCATCGTGCTGGGCCTTACTGCCGCCAATACACAGCTGAACGACGTAGTGGTAGTGGGCTATGGCACACAGCAGCGTAAGAGCCTGATCAGCTCCATTTCAAAAGTAAATGCCGCAGACATCAAAGATATTCCGCAGGCGGGGGTAGATGCCCAGCTACAGGGTAAAGCAGCCGGCGTGCAGATCAACTCTAACACCGGTACGCCAGGCGACGGTGTCTTCATCCGCGTACGCGGCGCCACTTCCATTAACGCCAGTAATGATCCGCTGTATGTAGTAGATGGTGTTTTCATCAACAACACCAGCCTGCAGACAGTAAGCACCGGTGGCCGTGCCACCTCTCCCATCGCAGACATCAACCCGGCCGATATAGAAAGCATTGAAGTGCTGAAAGACGCCAGCGCCACGGCGATCTATGGTTCTCGCGGCGCCAACGGCGTGGTGATCATCACTACCAAACGCGGTAAATACGCCATGAAACCTACTGTTAGCTTCAACACTTCTCATGGCTGGGCATGGGCGCCGCAGCTGTGGGACCTTACCACCGGACCAGAACACGCAGCACTGGTCAATGAGTTCTATAGCAATTCACTGGCAGACGCCACTGCGGCGGGAGATCAGGCAGGCATTACGAAATACGCCAAAGTACCTTTCCGCTCAACAGCAGCAGGAGGCAGAGGCTTGCCGGAAGAACAACAGACCTACGACCGTTTACACAAGCTGTTTCGCACCGGTTTGCTGCATAATTATAATCTCGCTTTACAGGGAGGGACTTCTACCAATAAATACTATATCGGCGCAGGCTTTTCACAACAGGAAGCAGATATCCGGCCCATTAACTTCGACCGCGCCAGCCTGAAGATCAACCTTGATCAGAAGATAGGCGATAAGATCCAGGTAGGTACCAGTAACAGCATCTACCGCACCAAACGCAACCAGGCCAGGGCTGGTGATGGCCCCCAGGGCGGCCTCTTACAATCAGCACTGCACACACCCACTTACCTGCCGGAAGTAAATGCCGACGGCACACCAGCCCGCTGGGCAGGATTTGACAACCTGGATGTGCTGATCAATAACTATGACGTAAACACCACCAGCCTCCGTTATATCGGCAATATATACGCAGAGGCGGAGATCATTCCCAACCTGAAATTCCGTACCAGCTGGAGCCTGGATTACAATCACTATGATGAATCAGAGTACTGGAACAACCTTACCCAGCTGGGCGCCAGTCCAACCAATGGCCTGGCCACTTCTGCACTCACGCAGAACACTACCTGGATCAATGAACAAACATTATCCTATCGCACCACGCTGGCAACGAACCATACCTTCGGCGTGTTGATCGGTAATACCTTACAGGGCAACAAGCAAACCACTACGGCTGCGCAGGGCACAGGTTTTCCCAGCAATGCGTTCAAACTGATCTCAGCTGCGGCCACCCGCACCTCTTCACAAACATCCACTAAAGCTAACCTCGCCTCCTTCTTCGGGAGAGTGGATTATAATTATGCCAACAAATACTTTGTGGAGTTTTCTATCCGTGCAGATGGCTCCTCCCGTTTCGGCGCCAACCACCAGTTTGGTTATTTCCCGGCCATCGGCGCCGCCTGGCGATTGAAAGAGGAAAGCTTCCTGAAAGAGTCAGACCTGATCAGCGACCTGAAACTGCGCGCGAGCTATGGCCTGACAGGCAACCAGAATGGCATCACCAACTTTGCTTCCAAAGGTCTATGGTCTGGCGGCACCGGCTATCCGGATAATACAGCAGGTAGCGACCAGCCAGGCATCTATCCCCAGCAGCTGTCTAATCCAGACCTGAAATGGGAAAAGACCAGCCAGGTGAATGTAGGCGCTGACCTCGGATTGCTGAATGACCGTATAGGCATAGAAGTTAACCTCTACCAAAAGAATACCACAGACGCGCTCCTCCAATTACCCGTGAACGCCATCTCCGGTTTTAACAGCTACTATGCCAATGCAGGAGAGATCCGCAACAGGGGATACGAAGTGGCCATCAATACCTTCAATATCCGTAACAAACACTTTACCTGGCAAACCAATTTTAATATCTCCGGTAATGATAACAAGATCGTATCGCTGCCAGTGCCTGTTACTTACTATAACAGGGATTGGGTAAGGCTGCAGCAGGGATACTCGATGTACTCCTTCTGGTTATACAAACAGCTGTATGTAGACCCGCAAACCGGTAATGCGGTGTTTGAGGATGTGAACAAGGATGGCCAGATCACGGTGGCCGACAGGCAGATCATGGGCAGCGCTATTCCCAAATTCTTTGGCGGCATCAGCAATAATTTCACTTACCGCGGCTTTGACCTGGGCCTGGCCTTCAGCTTCCAGTACGGTAATGATGTGTATAACCTGAACCGCTTTTTCGGTGAAGGTGGCGGTACCCGCGATGCCAACCGCGTATTGTTCGCCAACCAGCTGAAGCGCTGGCAAAAACCTGGCGACATCACCGACGTACCCAGGCTCACTGCCTACGGCAACAACTATACGCTGGAACAGAACAGCCGCTTCCTGGAAGATGGCTCTTTTCTGAAACTCAGCTCACTCTCGTTTGGATACACCATTCCCAGGGACCTTACCAAAAGAGCCGGCTTCCAGACCGTTCGTGTTTACTTCATTGGCAGCAACCTACTCATCCTGAAGAAATACTCCGGCCCCGATCCCGAGTCTAACGTGACCGCCTCGCAGAACGTGCAGGGACTTGACCTGGGAACGCCGCCGCAACCGAGGACCGTGCAGTTCGGCATTAATGTAACGCTTTAATACATCCACCTAAATAAATAACATGCGCACACGTAAATACATATTTATACTATTGGCAGGCGCCTCGCTGCTCTCCTGCAACAAATTTCTGGATGTGGCCCCGGAGGACGCCGTTTCTGACGAGAGCTCTCCCGTGATCATCGACAAGGCTTCTGCAGAAACAGCTGTAAGAGGCCTGTACCGCGCCGTATCAGCCGATGGCTATTATGGCACCACTTTCCAGTCTATCGGCTATCTCTCCGGCGATAACATTCAATGGACGGGTTCTCAATCCATCATCCAGCAGTTCATCAGCCATAATGTAAGAGCAGACAATGCCAACGTGGCCAGTGCCTGGTCTGCCATTTACGCAGCCATTAACCGGGCCAACCATATCATCACCAAAGTACCTAGTGTTACTGATCCGCTGCTGACCAGCGCATTAAAGAACCAGTTCACGGGCGAAGGTTATTTCGTGAGAGCGCTGGCCTATTTTGACCTCGCACGTACCTGGGGTGGTGTACAGATCACGCTTACGCCAACTGTTACTGCAGGAGATAAATACAATATCAGGCGCAGCACCCTGCCGCAAACCTATGCGCAGGTATTAAGCGATCTGGTAGCGGCCGACTCCCTGCTACCTGCTACTACCAACCGCTACAGGGCTACCCGCAAAACCGTTTGGGCGCTGCGTGCCAGGTATCACCTGTACCAGGAACAATGGGCAGACGCAGAGAACTATGCCACTAAAGTGATTGCCGATTCAGCTAACTATAAACTCGTGCAGCCTTACAGTGCATTCTTTGCCAACGGCGTGGTAGCAACAACAGAATCTGTATTCGAGCTTTCTTACAGCACTACCTATCCAAATACGCATCGCAACAGTTGGCAACCTCCTGCCAACAATGGTACCCGTCAGTGGGCGCCCAATGATGCCTTTATAGCACTGGTGAACAACCCTGCTATCGGCGGTAACCGCAGTGCACTCGTGGCCAAAACATCTGCCGGCTTATGGTACGGCAACCTGTATTACCGTCCCAACCCTGCCACAGACCCTTCCTATGTGATCCGCATAGCAGAAGAATACCTGATCAGGGCGGAAGCGCGCGCACAGCTGGGTAACCTTACAGGTGCGCTGAGTGATCTGAACGCCGTACGCAGCAGGGCAGGCCTTGCTCCCAGCGAAGCTACTACCCCAGCTGATATATTACTGGCGATAGAAAACGAAAGAAAGATAGAGTTTGCCTTTGAACCGCATCGCTGGTTTGACCTGGTAAGAACAAAACGCGCTGCCGCTGTGCTGGGCCTTACCAATCCTGACAGGTATGTGATGCCCATCCCTGCCGCAGAGGTATTGAACGATCTATCGCTTGAACAGAATCATGGATACTAAACCTCATTATAAAAACATGTATCATGACAAGGACCATCTACCCGCTCCGTTTGATCTTTATTTTCTTCCTCATTCAGGTAGTGCCGCTGGACTGGAAGTTTTATCGCGACCTGTTCTCCGTTAACGGGTTCCACTACAGCGGCATCTTTCAGCTGGCGCATTATCTGCCACGCCTGGGAGATGCTCCCCGTTTTACAGACTGGGGCATTTATCTTTTGATAGCGGCCATTGGCGCGCTACTGTGGACCTACCTGGAGAAGAAAAAAGACCATCAGATCAGCAACGACGCATTGTATTACTGGCTGCGCGTACTATTGCGGTACCGCCTGGCCATCGCATTGCTGGCCTATGGCCTGATCAAGTTCTTCCCGCTGCAATCGCCCTATCCTTCTATCAGTAACTTAAATACACCTTACGGTGACTTTAACGAATGGAAACTATTTTCCCTGAGCCTCGGCATCGTTCCCGGCTATGAAACCTTCCTGGGCCTGGTAGAGATACTGGCGGCCGTATTGCTGCTGAACCGCAAAACGGTCAGCATTGGCGCCTTCATCGTGCTATTGTTCACCGGTAATGTGTTCATGTCTAACCTGGCCTATGGAGGCGGTGAAGCGGTATATAGTTTCTTCCTGGTATTGATCGCACTGGCGCTGTTTGCACATGATGTGCCGAGGCTTGTGAATTTGCTGGCCTTTGGCCGTCCCACTGCGCCTGATGCCTACAAGCCTGTATTCACACAGCCCTGGCTGAAAACCGGCAGGCTGGCGCTCAAAACCTTTGTATGGATCTTCTTTGCAGGATTCTATGGTGCACAGGTATATGCCGCAGCTCATCATGATCCTTACCAGTACCCCCGCACACCGGGGTTAGCAAAGGCCAGTGGCATCTACAACGTGCGGGAGTTCCGGATCAACAGGCAGGTATTACCTTACAGTGATACAGACAGTATCCGCTGGCAGGATGTGGTCTTTGAAAAATGGTCTACCATCAGTATACGCTCCAACCGCCCGGTAGTGCTGGACTCCACCAATACCGATCATATTTACACAGCAGACCATGACAGGACCTTTGAACTGGAAGGTGTTGCTGCCCGGCATTACTACAGCTACCAGGCAGATACTGCACGCCACTTACTGACCCTGCAGAACCGTAATAAGCATCATCGCGAAGAACAGTGGGTGCTGCGCTATGAAAGGCCCAATGATTCTACTATCGTACTGTCTGGCGCCAATCAGCGTAATGATTCCATATATGCAGTGCTGGACAGGATCAATAAAAAATACCTGCTGGAAGAAGTAGCGAACAAAGGCCGGAGCAGGTCCATAAAATTATAATGCCACCATCAAAAAATATTGTTATGTCTACCATCACCTCCACCGCACAGGCTATCCCCGAAGTGCACACTACGCGGGAAGAACGCCAGGCAGTTACAACAGGGGCATCGCCTGTGTGGAAAGCATATCAAAAGATCGCTTTCCGTATTGCCTTTATCTTCTTCGTGGCGATCTCCATTCCCAACAATGCGGAGTGGTACCAGCATGTTTTCAGCATCGACTGGACACGCCTGCATTATCGTGATCTTTATGACATTGCCCGCTTTGGTTCGGGTATCAACTTCTTTGGCAACACGCTATTTGGCAGCCCGCTATACGGGTATGCCAACTGGGTCATTACCCTGCTCGCAGCCATAGCAGGCGGCCTGTTGTGGACCTTTATTGACAGCCGTCGCCCACAACCTGCACAGCAATATAATAGCCTGTATTACTGGTTAAGGGTGATTGTGCGTTACCGCGCAGGTATTGGTATCATCGGCTTCGGCTTCACCAAACTGCTGCCCGTGCAGATGCCTTTCCCTTCACTGGGATTGCTGAACACCAATTTCGGCGACTTCTCTGCCCAGAAGATCTACTGGCTGATCATCGGTATTGTGCCCTGGTACCAGGTATTTGCAGGTATTGTAGAAGTAGCCGCGGGCACATTGCTGTTCTTCCGCAAGACCACTACATTGGGTGCAGCGCTGCTGGTAGGCGCATTGGGCGATATTGTGTACGTAAACTTTGCCTATGATGGCGGTGTGCATGTATACAGCTCTTATTTTGTATTGCTGGGCGCTTTCCTCCTGGTACAGGACATTCCCAAGCTATACAGCCTGCTGATCCGGCAGCGCCTGACAGTGCCTGTTTATTATTTCCCGGTATTTAAAAAATGGCTGCAATACACACGCATTGCATTGAAGTCAGGAGTGATCATTTTATTCCTTGGTGTGCTGTATTACCTGCAGCTGGTCAACTATTGGTATGATCCCTACAAACAACCTTCTACCGCGGGCGTTCGCACACTGAGAGGCAATTATCGCGTAACGGAATTCCGCATCAATAACCAGGTATTACCTTATAACCCGCTGGACAGTGTACGTTGGCAACAGGTCACTTTTGAAAAATGGACTTCGCTCACCTACCGCGTGAACCGCGCCACCTTCATTGACCTGAGCAATGGTGGTGGTGACCCCATGCGCGATATTAACCGCACTTTTGAGCTCACCGGTACAGGCGGCGGACAACGCGTATTCCATTATTATGCAGACACCATTGATCACGTGCTTTACCTGCAGGATAAATACAAACCAGTTCCTGACCGCCGTAACCGGGTAGCCGGTGTTGGCGGCGATCAGAACTACCGCCTGAACAACGGCCTGGCAGCGGATAAAAAAACAGCCGCGAATAAAGCGGGCACAGAAGAACCGTTTATTCCTGCCAGCGCCTGGGCGCATATCGGTGATGAAAATCATATGATAGATCAGCGTGTGTGGACTGCCCGCCGCGACCGCGAGTTTGCTACTCAACCCAAAAATGAAAAGCGGAAAAAGATGATCCTGCACTATGAAACAACAGATGGCTCACATGTGGTGTTGAACGGCATCGATGAAAATAAAGATTCCATTCATATTGTATTGGATCGTATAGACCGTCCTTACCGGGTCACCCCCAGCACACTGGATGCGGGAAAATATTAGACTGTAATGAGATTAACAACTTTGACATTTGCGTGTATTATAATTATCGCCTGCAATCAAAGCACAAGAGACACTTCCGCCTGGCCGGCTAGCTTCCATATCGGGCGGCCGGCCACTTCTGCTGAGATAAGCGCCTGGGATATTGATGTACGGCCGGATGGTAAAGGTCTCCCTACAGGCGCGGGCAACGCGCGTAGCGGTAAACCTGTTTACATGGCTAAATGCGCTGCCTGTCATGGCACCGGCGCAGAGCCCATGGACGCCAAACTGCCTGGCCCGGCGCTCATGAATGACAGCGCAGGAACAGATTACCGCAAGCTGAAGACCATCGGTAATTACTGGCCCTATGCCACTACCATCTTCGACTATGTACGGAGAACCATGCCCTATAATGCACCCGGCACGTTAACAGCGGATGAAGTATACGGCTTGACTGCTTACCTGCTATTCGCTAACAGGATCATTGACGAAGAAACAGTCATGAACGCACGCAGTTTGCCTGAAGTAGTGATGCCTGCAAAACGGCTATTCATTCCAGACGATCGTACCAGCGGACCGCAGATACGTTAAACAGCTACCAGCATGAACAAAAAGAAGATCAGCCGGCGCACATTGCTGGGAGGGGCCGCCACCGCAGCAGTGGTACTGTTCAAATCCTCTTACGGGAAGATGATCCAGGCCGCCATTCCCGAATCAGCGCTGCTTACAGCCGATCCAACAAAGATCCTGGGGCCTCCTCCAGGCGAGGTAGGTACCCGCTCTCCATTTGAACATCCGGTTAAGAAAGCATCAGACATTTCATCCCGTACACCACTGCAGGACCTCTACGGGACCATTACCCCATCTGACCTGCACTATGAAAGGCATCATGGCGGTGTACCGGCTATTGACCCGCATAAATACGAGCTGCTGATCCACGGCATGGTAGACAAGCCGATGGTATTCACACTGGCTGACCTGAAACGCTTCCCTGCTGTGTCAAGGATCTGCTTCCTGGAATGCTCCGGCAATTTCAGGGGCAGCAAGGAAACGCTTACACCGCAGGAAATCTGTGGGCTCACCAGCCAGAGCGAATGGACAGGTGTGATGCTCTCCACCCTTTTCCGCGAAGTGGGCGTACAGCGCAAAGCCAGCTGGTTCCTGGCAGAAGGTGGTGATGCCGCCGTGATGACACGCAGCATTCCTGTAAAAAAAGGCCTGGACGATGCCATGATCGTCTACGCACAGAACGGTGAAGCCATCCGTCCCGAGCAAGGATATCCTGCGCGGCTGTTCCTGCCCGGCTGGGAAGGCAATACCAGCATAAAGTGGCTGCGCCGCATCGAGCTCTCAGATCAGCCCTACATGACCCGGGAGGAGACCTCCAAATACACCTATCCTGTAAAGGACAGGATCCGGCAATTCAGCTTTGAAATGGATGCCCGCTCCATTATCACCTACCCTGCCTTTCCGCAGCGGGTGGAAAAAGGCTGGATAGAGATCAGGGGCATTGCCTGGAGCGGCTGGGGCAAAATTGCAAAAGTGGAGATCAGTACAGACAACGGTAAAAACTGGCATCCCGCCCGTTTACAGGAACCTGTGCTGGACAAGGCCCATACCGCCTTCCGTTATCTCTGGCAATGGAATGGCGACACTACCGCGATCATGAGCCGCGTCACTGATGAAAGCGGCTATACACAGCCTACCCTGCAACAGCTGATCGCTGCCAGAGGCGCAGATATGGGCGGCTATCACCTGAACCCCGTTACCGCCTGGGTGATACTGCGCGACGGGAAGGTGTTGTTCCGCCCCGAAAAATGGAAGTAATACAACAGAACGGCAAAAAATATTTACCTTGAATGATGCAACAAGACTTTGATGCAGTAGTGATCGGCTCGGGGCCCAATGGGCTGTCGGCAGCCATTACGCTGCAACAGGCCGGACTATCAGTATTGCTGATAGAGGGGAAAGATACCATCGGCGGCGGGCTGCGCACAGCAGAGCTGACACTGCCTGGCTTTCTGCATGACGTATGTTCTGCCGTCCACCCCATGGCAGCCATCTCTCCTTTCCTTAGTTCATTACCTTTAGCGCAGCACGGGCTGGAGCTGATCTATCCCGAAGTAGCGGCAGCACATCCGCTGGACGACGGCAGTGCCGCTGTGTTAAAGAAGTCGCTTGAAGAAACAGCCCTTTCATTAGGCAGCGATGCCAATACTTACCTCCGGCTGATGCGGCCTGTAGTAGCGGGCTTCTCATCCTTAATACCTGATATACTGGGGCCACTGCGTTTCCCGAAACATCCGCTGATCATGGCCCGTTTTGGACTGGATGCGCTGACCTCTGCCATGCACCTGGCTAAACGCTTTCACACGCCACAGGCCAGGGCCTTATGGGCAGGTATGGCGGCACATGCTATACAGCCCCTGAGCAATCTCACCTCTTCTGCTATTGGCCTGGTACTACTGGCGTCTGCTCATGCGCAGGGCTGGCCCGTTCCCAAAGGCGGTTCTGTTGCTATCGCCAATGCACTGGCAGCTTACTTTGTATCTATCGGCGGAAAGATTGAAACAGGCACGTATATACGTACATTAAGCCAGCTGCCTGCTGCCCGCGCATTGATCTTTGATGTAACGCCGCGTCAGCTCCTGGAGATCGCCGGCGATCGCTTCTCTTCGTTCTATAAGTGGCAGCTACAACGTTACCGGTATGGCATGGGTGTTTTCAAAATAGACTGGGCGCTGGATGGGCCTATTCCCTTTACTGCGCCTGCCTGCAGACAAGCAGGTACGGTTCACCTGGGCAATACGCTGGAAGAGATCGCAGCAGACGAGCTGGCCTCCTATAGGGGCCTTCACCCGAAAAAACCTTTCGTACTGCTGGCACAGCAAAGCCTGTTTGATCATTCCCGCGCGCCGGAAGGTAAGCATACCGCCTGGGCTTACTGCCATGTGCCGCACGGATCGAAGGCAGATATGACAGCGATCATCGAACAGCAGGTAGAGGGGGTAGCGCCTGGCTTCAAAAAGCTGATACTCGCGAAACATACGATGAATACGGCGCAGATAGAGGCCTATAACCCGAATTATATCGGTGGCGATATTAACGGCGGGATCATCGACATCGGGCAATTGTATACCCGGCCTGCATTACGCTGGTCGCCTTACAAAACGTCTGCAAAGGGTATTTACATCTGTTCGTCTTCTACCCCGCCGGGTGGCGGTGTACACGGCATGTGTGGCTATCATGCCGCCAAAAAAGCGTTAAAGGATGTATTTGGAGGATAAGCTTATCCTTTGCTATTATACTTTATTTCGTAAGTCTTTCCTTTTTCGATCTGCAGTTCATACCTGCCATTTCCTTTGTCGCTGATGGCGCCTGCTGCGCATACAGGCTTTGTCGTGCTGCTGAAGCGCAGGGTACCGGTGCCAGCGGCGCCGGTGATCCTGATCTGCTTTGTGCTGCAGTACAGCTGTATATCCCCGGTGGGAGTGGGCACGCTGCCTTCCATCCACTGTAATCCGCCTAAAACGGGTTCTACTAAGTAGGTCTGGTAAGCTGCTGAAGTAGGCTTTACACCCAGGTAATATTTACCCAGCAGGTAAATGGGACTGGCGCCCCAGGCATGACATAAACTACGGCCATAGGGACGGCCATACATGGCCAGGTGTTGCGTGCCTTTTTCTTTGGGATTATACACTTCCCAGAAAGAGGTGGCGCCCAGGCGCAGCATATCTCCCCAGTAGCTTTTCATTTCCTTCAGCACATAGGCCTGCTCTCCCATCGCGCATAAAGCTTCCAGCTCGTAGAAGCGCATATAAGGCGTGGTGATCTGCTGTACCTGGTCATTCAGCAATACATGCTGTTTTACGCCCTGCTTTTGCTGCTGGTTCAGGTAATCAAAAAAGATGGCGAACATGTTCGCATAGCGGGTTACATTATCGGTAGGCTGGCCGTTCACGCGGCTGTGCACCAATGCCTGGTTTTGTTCATTCCAGTAAATGCTGAATAGTTTGGAGCGAAGATCTCCTGCCAGCTGCTTATACTGCGCGGCGCCTTTGTTATCTTTTACCAGGTCTGCACAGAGCGCCATGGTCTCCAGGCTGCGGCAGAACAAGAGCTGCTCAAAGCTCAGCTCTCCCTTTTTGCTGAGTCCTTCTGCCCAGTCGATGAATACCCAATCGCCGGGCAATCCTTCCAGCAGGCCGTTGCTGTTACGGCGTTGCAGGCAGTAATCGATCAGGCTTTGCATGCGGGGATAATACTGTCGGATGAAATTTTCATCTCCTGTGTAGAGATAATAATCATAGATACCCATAAACCAGTAAAGGGTATAATCCATGATCGTGTTGATATGGCTGCTCACCGGGTCTTTCCCTCTCAGCGCCATCAGTGTTCTTGATACGGAAGGCGAATCAAAGAACAGGTAATAGTTCATGAGAAAGCTCTGGTAAGCATCGCCGGACCAGATCCATCTATCGCGTTTGATACCGTCAATAAAAAACTCCCTTGTATTCAGGTGAAGGGTGTATGCAGCAACATCCCAGATCTTGTTAAGCTCTTCATCTGAACAGCGGAACTTACCGCGGTTGGCCACGGGCAGGAATTCATACAACATAGACACAGAGTCTATGCTCACACCTGGATTATATTGTATGTGCACATAGCGGAATGCCCTGGAATTTGGTAATACAGAATCAGTAGCGGGTATATTGTTCACCGTCAGCCTGTCGAGTGTTTCGCAGTAAGCGGTATCCTTAGCTTCTTCGGGAGATTCGCCGTAGTAGATGTTTACAGGACCATTGCCTTTGAGGCCATGCAGCTTAACAAAGCCGAAGGTTTCCTTGCCAAAATCAATGGTCAGCGTTCCTGCGCCGCGCGTGATCTTTGCAGGGCCATGCGGTTCTACCGCCAGTTTAAAAGCAGACGGCGGAGCCTGAGGATCATTAAAATTCCAGGAGCCCGCAAACAGCCAGGGAGTGCCTGTCTGAGCGGCCACATTACCCGTTTCATCTATCCATTCTTTATCCTCATAGGTCACTTTCCAGGAGGAATCTGAGACAAGCGTGCGGCCCTGTACATACACGGCAGGCACTTTATCAAGACTATATACTTTTATATCTATGCGGTGTTTGCCTGCGGGGATATTAAGCCTCGCAGGGCGGCCCGGCAGCATTTTACTATCCAGCTTCACGTTATATTCACCTTCAGCGTAGATCTTCACTTCTTCTCCAGCGGGCAGCTCAAATGACTTGTGGAAGTTCATCAGCACATAGTGATTGTCCAGGCGCCAGAAGGGAGGATAAAAGGCGCCGCGCTCTGTCCGCCTGTTCTGCATTTTATTGCCCAGCCAGATCTCATAATCTCCGGGATACCATATCCAGGTGGCTTTTGACTGGCCACGCAAAGTGTCTGCAAAGAAAATACCGGCTAATAAGCAGATGGCTATCAAGGATTTTTTCATAACTGGAATATCTCAGGAAAGCAATATACAATACAAAAAAGTAGGCTGGTATAGCACAGTATAGGACAGTTTACTGAAGTCGCATCATTGCGCACAGTATAGGACAGTCTACTTAAGTCGCGTCATTGCGAGGAGCTGTAGAGGGCTGTGGGCAGGGCGACGAAGCAATCTTTTCAGCGTCTTCAAAATTATCCTTTCTTCTCCATGTAATCATAAACCATCTCCGACACTTCCGCCATTGCCTTCACCGCCGCCGGTACATCCTTTAACTCCTTAGACAACAGCACCAGCACATACTTCCTCCCATCCGGTAAAAAAACAATCCCCGCATCATGTCTTACCCCGCTGATCTCTCCTGTTTTATGCGCCACCTTCACCTCCTTAGGCAAGCGGCCCGGGATCACATCATTGAACTGCTGATCCAGCAAAATTCTGATCATCTCCTTTGAAGCTGCGGAATCCACCGCTTTGCCTTGTGCTATCTTTTCAAAGATCAGCATCAGGTCATAAGCTGTCGTCGTATTATTCAGTCCTTTCTCAAAGGCCTTGTTGTCTTCCACGCCGCGCAACACCTGTATATCCCGGGCACCCAAATCGCGCATGGTTTGTGTAACGTTACGGGCGTTCACCAGTTCTATTACCATGTTGGTAGCCAAATTGCTGCTCCGGATGATCATATTGTACACCAGGTATGACAAAGGCTGTTTGGACCCTGTCTGCTGATACAAGCTTTGCTCACTATCGTCGTTGGGATCCAGCGTGAACTCACTGCTATCCACGATGCTGCGGAAGCTATTCCTGATGAGAATCGAATCTGACAGGGCAAATCTTCCCGCAGCTGCCTGCTTATATACTTCGATCATCACCGGCACTTTCATCGTACTGGCGGCATGAAAACCGGTTCTTTCGTTGATCAGTATTTCCTCTCCTGTGGCAAGATCCCTGAATGCCACCGCAAAAACGCCCGGATGCTTTGCAAGCGTATCCTGGATACGGCGCTTTAATTCATCGGGGAAACGGCGTGAGCTACAGGACGCAAATTGTGTAACGGCTAAGAAGGCAAGCAGCCCTAAACGGTAGATCATAATGATCTAAAATACAGCAAAATAGGAATAGTTGTACCCACCCCGGCACAACCTTTGAGGCACAATACCTAAAAGAAACTGTATGCAATTGAATCCGGGAGAATTATACCAGGTGAACAGTATCGCTATTGATGAGCTGGAACGTAAGTACGGCCCCTTCAATTTTGTGGTACGGGTAGAAGAAGTAGACCATGAACAGGACAGCGTCCGTTTTACCGTATTCAGCTCCGATAACTGGAATGCTACACCTGATATCCGCAAAATGGTGGAGATGCACAACGGGGGCAGCACCATTGACGAAACCACCGGTACGCCCATGTCCGTTGATCCTATCTTCCATACCGAAAGCAGGTTCCTTTACTGCTTTGATAAGGGAACTGTGGAAGCATATACCCAATAAAAACGGTTAAAACTATTCATATGGCAACAGCTAGCAAGACGAAGGTCACCACAAAGAAAAGTGCAAAGAAAGCAACGGCCACAGAAAAAGTGCCTGCGAAGAAAAAGAAAAAGGAGGCCATGAAAGACCTGTCCGTTACCTACAACCAGTTCAAGGAGTTTGAAGGACAACGGTACACCGGCATGAAAGTAGGTAAAAGCCATAAATGGTATTACGATAAAGGAGAATGGCACGAAACGAAGATAACACCCGATCTATGGGAGCTTTCTTATGCCGTTACCAAACGCAGGGCCGGCAAGGCGCCGGAGGGATCAGGCGTTCCCGTAGGCACTGCTTATCACTGGTACATACTGGCGCATCAGAATGTGCGCAAGCTCAATGCGGACGATTACACCACCTCTATGACCGGCCTCAAGCTTAAGCTGGCACACAAACGGGCCGATACCGATAAGTGGAGCGTAAGCGCCAAAACGCAGCGTAAGCACCTGGTAGCCTTTCTCCAGGAGCTGATCACTCAGCTGGAAAAAGAGCCCATTCCCGTTGAATTCGAATATAATGGGAAGGAGTATAAAGGCGAAGCTATTCCCATTACACAAACCTGTTTAGATGGCGTTTGCACGAAGCTGGATGTCATCCTCAATGATGAACAGGTAGGCATCATCCGCTACCTGAAAAGCGGATGGAAAATAGACACAAATACGGACAAGAAATTTGTGAAGGCCATTGGCCAGGAAATCCTAAATTGGTATAACAAATAACAACGTCATGCCTGAACTGCCCGATCTGCAGGTATTTAGCCGTAACCTGAGCAAATTGCTCAAAGGCAAAACAGTAAAAGCAGTAAGCGTGCCCACCAGCAAAAAGCTGAATGTCCCTGTTAAAACATTGCAGAAAAGCCTGGAAGAACAGGAGCTGAAGAAAGTAGAGCGCGTAGGCAAAGAGCTGCATTTCGAATTCGGCAATGGCCAGGTGCTGGGCCTGCACCTGATGCTCCGGGGACAACTGCATCTTTTCGAAAAAAAGAACAACAACAAAAACACCATCATTTCCCTGCTGTTTGACGATGATACCGGGCTGGCGATGACAGACGGTTTTAAGGCCGCCACTCCTACGCTCAACCCCGAAGAACGGGATACGGTAGATGCTTTGTCGCCCGATATGAATGCCGCCTTCCTGGAAGAGCAGCTTTCCGCCACCAAATCCGCTGTGAAGAGTGTACTGCTGGACCAACAGATCATCAGGGGCATTGGCAATGCTTATGCGGATGAGATCCTGTGGGAAGCCGGCATCTCTCCTTTTTCTGCTGCCAATAAAATACCGAAGGCTAAGGTGAAAGCCCTCGCAAAAGCCATTAAAGAAGTATTACAAAAGGCAGAGAAGCAAATATTGAAAGAACATCCTGATATAATCAGCGGGGAAGTCAGGGATTTTATGGCGATCCATAACCCAAAGAAAACAGAAAGCCCTACGGGCGGTAAAATATTGCATAAGGCAGTAGGTGGAAGGAAGACGTATTATACCGAAGAACAGGAACTGTTTGAATAATACGAAAACGGACATGCCCGTCCGGAAGTGAACATTTACCCCCTGCCTTCCATCTCCTAAACAACTGAAAATAAACAACATACCTCTCTGGCATAAAGACTGTGCGTTTGTTATCTTTCCAATAGCATATGCAACACCATGATTTAAAGATCGCCTGGCGTAACCTGTGGAAAGACCGGTTCTATTCCATCATCAACATCTCAGGACTAGCCCTGGCTGCTGCCGCTTTTTTGCTGATCATTAACTATGCAAAGTTTGAGTATAGTTATGAGCACTTCTACAATAAAGCGGATCATATCTACAGGGTCACCCTGGATTTGTATAAAGACGGAGCGTATGTTGTAACAGATTGTGAAACACACCCTCCACTGGGGCCTGCATTGAAAAAACAAATGCCCGAAGTAAAGGATTTTGTGCGGATGCAAAGCCTGGACTTATGTGAGGTCACCAACCCACCCCGGAGCGCCATCCGTACGGACCGGGTATATGCTGCGGATCCCTCCGTTTTTTCCATCTTCAATTATGAATTTATCCGGGGCGATCCTGCTAAGGCATTAAAAGGCGCCATGGAAGCCATACTAACGGAAAGCACCGCCAGGAAACTTTTTGGGAATGCAGACCCGATAGGCAAACCACTCGCGATCAAAGGAAAGACCGTCACCGTAACCGGTATTATCAAAGACCTGCCTCCTAACACGCACCTGAAGATTGACATGCTGGTGCCATTTTCTTATTTGCAGGCCATTGGCTATAATCTCGATTCCTGGCAGGGCAATAATAATTACACCTACCTGGAAATGGCGCCAAATACTGATCTCACAGCCTTTAACCGCAAACTGAAGATCTTCACCCAAAGCAGGTTAAAGGATAAGGTGTATACCGCAGAGCCGATCAAACAGATACACCTGCATTCCAAAAAAACATTTGAACCGGAGGTGAACGGAGATGCCAGGACCGTACAATTCGTACTCATTGTCGCTTTCCTGATCCTGCTCATAGGCACCGTCAATTATGTGAACCTTACCACCGCCAGGTCTGCCGAACGCTTAAAGGAAGCCAGTATTAAAAAGATCCTCGGCGCTTCCAGGTATACGTTGATACGGCAGTTCTTTACAGAATCCATCATCATTAATGCGCTTGCATGCATGCTGGCCTTGCTGATCATACAACTGGTCCTGCCTTTTTATACCCGGCTGACAGGCCTGCCTACCAATATCCATATTTTCAGCAGCTTTTATTTCTGGAACAGCTGTGCACTGCTGTTTATGCTGAACTGCTTGTTATCGGGGCTGTATCCCTCATTCGCGCTGTCATCCGCAAAAGCGGTCAGCGCCCTTAACCGCAGTTTCACCAACGCACTAAAGGGAGGCGCATTGAGAAAAACGCTTGTAATAGGGCAGTTTACCATTGCCTGTATCGTACTGGTTAGCTCCATTATTGTACAAAAACAACTGTACTTCCTGCGCAATCAAGACCTGGGCATGAACCTGGATGGTATACTGGCCATAAGAGGCGCTGATCTTGAGAGCGATAGCACCGGCACCCTGCTGTTTAAAAATGAGCTGCTACAGCTGCCAGGTGTCAAAAAAGTTTCACTGGCCGGTGCGATCCCGGGATTACCACTAAGCAGTTTATCCACCACCAGCGGTGTAAACATAGCAGGGCAACAGCAAACGTCCAGCTATAACTACTATGTCTACCCCATTGATGCGGACTTTATTGCCACCATGAACATAAAAATGGCAGCCGGTAATAATTTTATAGCAGGCACGCCTAATAAAAGCAAAGTGATCATCAACGAAGAGGCAAGCCGGAAATTAGGATTCAACTCCCCGGAAGAAGCGATAGGCCGTAAGATCTTGTTTTACGGCGAACAGTACGAAGTAACAGGTGTTGTAAAGGATTATCATCAGCGCTCGTTGAAGGAATCCCTGCTACCGGTCATCCATTATTTTTACGAAGGCAATACCAACCTTTTTGTAATAAAAGCAGACACCCGCCGGGTCAGTAATATCATTACTGCCGCCGAAAAGAAATGGAAGAGCTATTTCAATGCCCACCCCTTCGAATACTCGTTCGCCGATGATCAGTTCAACCAGCAGTATCAGTCAGACAGCCGCTTTGGTGAAATTGTAAATATCTTTTCCCTTTTTACCATTTTCATCACCTGCCTCGGTTTGCTCGGCCTTACTTCTTACAGCGTGACCAGGCGCACCAAAGAAATCGGCATCCGCAAAGTGCTGGGCGCGAGTGCTGCAGGCATTATTCACCTGCTTACAAAAGACTTCATCCGTTTAGTAATAGCAGCCATCATCATAGCTACTCCGCTTGCCTGGCTGGCTATGCAGCAATGGCTGCAGGGCTTTGCCTATCGCATTGATATTCCCTGGTGGGCTTTTATAGCAACAGGATCCGTGATGGCGATAGTGGCGGTGTTAACGGTAGGATTGCAATCACTGAGAACCGCCCTGGCCAACCCGGTAAAAAGTTTGGGAAGAGACTAATATTCAAATTGCCGGGTAGCGATATAGCCGTCTGCTGCAATCACGACAAGCTTCGTGAGCTGCTTTTTGTCGTTGTAAGTATAAGTATAAGTACTGCTTGCGGGTTCAAACCCGGGGTCAAGCCTGGTTTTTCCCGTGATCAGGTTCTTGTTGAAGAACATTTCTATATCCGCCATATCATCCGCTCCGAGATAGCCTATCCAATTAAATAAGCATATCGGCTGAAAAACATTTGGCTCATTATTATAGGTAAACTTAAGCTCCCTCACAAACGTATTGGCCTCCGCAAGGTATTCTTTCGTACCGGTGATATTGCCATTCGTTACCTCATAAGTTGTGTATGAAGACAATTTAAATTCACTTCCTGCCGAAGCATAGTAATAGCTCTTTTTTGACACCACACCATTGGTATATTCAAAAGTGTACCTGCTGTTAAAGTTACCGGCCGGCGGCACGAATTCAGCCTGCAGCAGCTGGTTATTAGTATTAAAGGTGTAAATTCTGGTTCCCCGGTAACCTGGCCCTTTGCTAACAATAGTCATAACAAGACCGGTAGTATTAAAGCTGGCTTCGAAGGTATCGCGGTCAGAAACGTTGATAACACTTTTAATACGCTTGTTTGCATCATAGTTGAAAACAAAAACCGTATCATTCCCCGGTACAAGGCCCTGCGTCATTTTGGTCATCAACCCTGTTGGCCCATTTTCTTCGGGTTGAGTAGTATCCTTGTCTTTATTACAGGAGAAGATTGTCAGAGATACCAGTAACAAAACAGGAATAGCAAACTTCACTTTCATAGGTGCGCTCGTTTAACCAAAAATACGGCACTTCTATTTAATTCAGAAACACCTGGTACTGCACCAAAAAGCTCCCCTTCCTGTCAACCGCCTCCGCCAGCAGATTACCCGGTACTACCTGGTAAATAGGCCTGCTCTGATAAGCAAAGGTCAGTTTAGAAGTATGTCCTTTCAGCAGCCAGTTAATACCTGTATCCCAGAAAGCCATATTATCCGCCAGCCGGTCATAATGCGCATATTGCAGGCTGGCATAAGGCATCAGCGTAGTTTTGCCGATCAGCTCATTCCTGAATTTATAACCCACTTGTCCGTACAGCAGGTTGCCTGTTCCGAAAGAAGGATAACCGTTCCCGCTGCCATTCAGTATATCAGTGCGGGTAGTACCGTTGCCTGGGTTCATAGTTGCCTGGTTACGGATAAAGCCATTGCCGTAGTTGAAATTGATGTAAGCGGCATAGGCGCTGATAGCGGAGCCTGTTGCTGTGTTCAGCGGCGCATCGTAATATGCGTCTACCGCGAAATGCTGCATGGCCTGTTCAAGGGTATCATTGTTATGCCCGGTACGCCACATAGCATCTGGTTGGTATTGGAAGCCTGCGCCGATGTTGAACACCTTTTTAGTGCCCAGGTAAGTACCTGTCATATAGGGAGTAGTATTCGCTTCTTCATCCAGGAACTGCCACTGAAAATATCCCTGCCACTGCATTTTAGCAGGCTTGGGAGAGAAAGTCGCATTGCTGCCGATAACGGGCGTATAACCGGCGGATTTAGTAATAGACATAGGGCTGCTCATCACCAGGCGATAATCCAGCTTGCCGAATTTACCTTTTGCATACAGGCTCAGTTTCCGGAGGAACTGGTCGGTAGCGTCGTTAGTGGTTTGCTCAAAGAGCGGCGCGTCAATGCCCATAATAGAGCCTACAGAAGGCGCTGCAAAGCGCACCAGGCCGTTCCAGGCAGTGAGGCCTGCGCCGAGCGACAAATGTTTTCTTGCCACCTCGTATTCCCCGGTAATGTCATGTATAAAGAAACCCGCTTTTCTGTCTGCAGAATAATTGAAGTTATTCATCCCCACCTGGGCGTAAATGAACACCCGGTCAGCGATCTGGCCAAAGGCCTGCATCCTGGCACGACGGATACCAATGTCGGTAAAATTATCCTTTGCAAATCCGTTAATGGTGGTACCGGGGTTCATATCCGTATTCCTGATCCACACCTGCGATGTCAGGGTAAGCTTGAAATAGTTACTGCCGTCTTCGTTCAGCCATAATTTACCGTCTTTGAAGGTCTGGGCCTGAACGCTCATAGCCGTTAGCGATACCAGTAAGGCTGCAGTACTTTTCTTTAGAAACTTGATCATTTCCATTGGGCGAATATAGTTTTAGGTTTACCGCTGATTGCTTTAACGGCCGTAAAAATAGTAAAAACTGCCGCTTTAAAAACAGGAAGGGGCCGCCCTTATACAGGACAACCCCTCCTTTATTACTATTGTAAAGTGTATGTATGTTATTGATCCCACCACATCTTGTCAGTAAGCTTTGCGCTCTGCTGCGGACGGGGATTAGCGATGATCTCATTCTGCGGATACAGTAAGCGCCGCGGAATGTCAGACAAGGCGTTCGGTACTTTCGTCATGGCAGGATAGCCGGTTCTTCTCCAGTCTACCCAATTCTCTATGTTCAGGAAGTTGGCTACTTTCTTCTCCGTCATGATCAGCCGTATAGCGTCTCCGGAACTCAGTGTTCCTCTTGCTGCGATATACGTATTTATTGCCGCGTTGCTCACGCCCAGTTTCTCCATATGGGCGCGAATGGCCTGCTGGTAAATGGGCTGTGCTGCGGCTGCGCCGGATTTGATAGCAGTGGCCTCTGCTTTCAGGAACAATGCTTCCAGGTAGGTCACGATGTAATTATTAGCGGCCTGGCCCTGATAAAAAGCGGTAGGGATGGAGTAAGACGCCAGGCTGCCAATATCTACCTGGCCAATCTGGCGGCCGGTATACAAACCCGTTTCTTCGGCGGGCCGTACCATTTTAGACAAGCGCGGATCGTTATGTGCCTTCAGCGAATCTACAAAGCCGGATGCCAGTATAAACGTGGAGCTCGGCAGGAAAGTACCGTACCACACGTTCTCCTGTCCCGCAATACCGGCGTAGGGAAATTTCAGGTCATCCTCATCGGAGGCCATACCCTTTTCCAGTGCCGCCAGGGCCAGATCTGCCTGCGTGCTGGCATTATAGCCGGGCGCTTTGGTAAGGTGCATGTAATAACGGGCTTTCAGCGTATAAGCCAGCTTCTCCCATTTGCTCATATCACCCTCGTAAAAATAATCATCTCCGGCAGGCGCTTTTGCACCTTGCTCAGCGATATTTGCAATAGCGCTATCCAGCAGCAGCTGTATGCCTTTATAGATGTCTTCCTGTTTATCATATTCGGGGGTATACTGTTGCTCGCCAGCCAATGCCTGGGAGAAGGGAATGTCGCCCCACATATCTGTACCGGTGCCCCAGGTATAAGCGGCCAGGATCTTTGCAATAGCACGGTAATTTGGATTGTTGTTGGCTTTTGCTATAGCATCCAGCTTTACCATATTATTCAGGCAGGTGGCGTACAGCACGTTCCAGTCCACATCAATATCGGTGTGCAGCTGGAAATATGTGCCTGCATTGGGCACGGGTTGGTTCAACGCAACAGTTTGCAGGTACTCCTGTATAATGATAGCGGCATTACCTCCATACAAGCCATGCGAGACCGCTACTTCGATCGGCGGCAATAAGGCAGATTCCTGTACTGATGTCGGCCTGTTGGGATCTTTGTTCACATCTATGAACTTCTTACAACTACTGGCTGCAAACACACATCCTGCAACAGCTATGATCAATGATATCTTTTTCATCCGTTAATGTTTTTTGCACCAGCTTAAAAACTGGCTTTCAGTGAAAAGTTGATGGAACGTGAAGTCGGTGTGGAGAAAGAGTAAATACCCTGTGACGAGTTATTGGAACCGAAGGGACTCGTTTCCGGATCTCCACCGGTGAAGTGCGGACTGTAGATCCACAGGTTACGCCCGGTTACACCAAAGGAAGCCGACTTCAGGAAGCTTCTTGGGAACAGTGATCTCCCGAAATCATAGTTGAAGCTCACCGTACGCAGCTTGATGAAGGTACCATCCTGGATCACTGCTTCCGTGATACCACTCAACCTGCGCCAATAATCCATACCGGTAACAGAGATGGTGTTCGGCTTATTATCTACCACACTGATGCCATCCACTACCCTGTCTGCCCGGTCTTCTGTTATCTTAGGCGTACCATAGAAATAGCCATATCCATCTACGTTATTCTGTATATCACCGCCTTTCTTCATGTCAAACAGGAAGCTCAGGCTAAATTGTTTATATCGCAGGGTGTTCGTCAGGCCCGCCGTCCAATCAGGTGTAATGTTCCCGATATTATTGAGGCTGCCATCAGAAAAAGGCAGGCCTGTTTCATCGGTCATCAGCTTGCCTTGTTCATTCCGCTTAAAGGAGCTACCCGTGATCACGCCATAGGGCTGTCCTACTACGATCGTATTAAACCCATTGGCCAGCTGGTCCATATTGTTATAGATGTACAGCACCTTGTTGTTGATCTTGGTAAAATTGAAAGTGAAATCCCAGCTGAAGTCCTTGCTCACTACCGGCTTTGCGTTCAGTAGTATTTCCACGCCTTTGTTATACATCTGTGCAGAATTCACCACCGTACCGGTATAACCTGTAGAGTATGCAACGGCCACACCGGAGATAAGGCCATTCTTTGTCTTCCTGTCAAAATAAGAAGCTTCCAGGCCGATGCGGTTGTTGAACAGGTTTGTTTCCAGTCCCACTTCAAACTCATTCAGCTGCTCGTTACGCAGGTAGGGATTACCCAAGGTCTGGGCTGACAGGTAACCGGACTGCCCCTGGTAAGGGAAAGTAATAGGCCCCATTCCGGGTAAGCCATCAGGTTTCTGATAAGGCGTGGTCAGTGAATAGGGCTGCACATTATCATTGCCCACTACCGCATAGGATACCCTTACTTTACCAAAGTTGATGATATTGGAAAGCTCCGGCGATAACAGCTCAGAAAAGATAAAGCCGCCGGCTACGGAGCCGTAGGGGTAGAAAGAGTTATCCTGCGACAATACGGAGCTGCCATCGTAACGGCCAGTCAGTGAGAGCACCAGCATTCGCTTATAGTCAATATTGGATTGTGCATAGAAGCCTACCTTTCTCCAGCGGACCGTCTCCTCTGTGTAGGCAATATTGGATGCCTGACCGATGTTCTCAAAATCTACCACGCTCAGGCCTGTACCTGTTGCCTTTTGTGTTTGGCGATATAAAGAGTATACGTTATTACCTAATAACAGGCTCACGTTAAAATCACCGAATGTTTTATTGGCGTTGATGATGAAGTCATGATTGAACTGCCGGAAATTGATGGTCTGCTCAATGATTTTGCCCATAGGATTTGAGTTGGAGCCAATCGCTTCCAGGTATTTATCCTGCTCCGTGTAAAGATCGGCGCCTGCACGTTCTGTGATGGTCAGCCAGTTAAGCGGGCTATAGTTTAAGGTGATCACTGGAATGAACCTGTTCACCCTGGCCCTGTTGGTGATATTCTCTACCGCCCAGTAAGGGTTGTTCCTGGAGTAGCGGTATACCCGTTGTGTTCCGTCAGGATTCAGCTCCGGTTTCGGGTTCCATGAAATTGGCGCGGTATAAATGGTCCAGATCGGGCTTTCCAGCGTATAGCCTTCCGGCGCCCTGTTATTGGTAGAGCTGGAATAATTCAGCTGAAAAGTGCTGTTCAGGTTACTTAATATTTTGGTATTATACTTCGCGAAGAGCGCATGCCGCTTATAATCTGTTTCCGGTACCGTACCTGTCTGGTTAATATAGGAGTAAGACATCAGGTAATCAGCGTTGCCATTGCCGCCGGATACGTTTACCGCACTGGTAGAAGTAATGCCGGTTCTGAAGAAATCCTTAAGCTGGTTGTATTTCTTTGCACGCTGTCCATTGATCATCAGGGTATCCATCAGCGGCCCCCAGGAACTGCTGGTCTTCTGATCTTCGCCGTTATAATAAAGGCCTCTTTCGCCCTGTGCATATTTATCCTGGATCTCGGGGTACCAGGGCGTTTCAAAAGAAAGGTCCTGGGAAATGCCTACCCTTGGCTTCCTGTCAGCATTGCTTATACCGCTTTTGGTAGTGATCATCAATACGCCCCGGGCGCCCGCAGAGCCATACAGGGCAGTAGCAGCAGCACCTTTCAGCACGCTGATATTCTCGATAATAGCCGGGTCAATATCTGCCAGCCTGTTGGTACCAGGCCCCATAGTAAGGTTGCCCGTTTCATCGTTATTGATCTGTACACCATCGACCACGATCAGCGGCTGGTTCTCTCCAAGGAAAGAAGTAGCGCCCCTGATCACGATCCTTGAAGCGCTGCCCGGCGTACCGGAAGCACTGGTGATCTGCACCCCAGGCACTTTGCCGGATAATGCATTCACAATATTAGGCTCTTTGGCGGCAGCCAGCGTGGCGCCTTTCACCTCCTGTGCGCTGTAGGTCAATACACGTTTATCGCGCTTTACACCCAGGGCGGTCACTACCACCTCGTTGAGCTCTTTCTTGTTCTCGGAAAGCGTAATGGTAACAGACGACTGGTTGCTAACCGTCACCTCTGCAGGATCAAAACCTACAGCAGTAGCCACCAGCACGGCAGTCCCGTCATAAGCGATCTCAAATGATCCGTCAGCGTCGGCTGTAGTGCCTTTACCGCTATTCTTGATCTTGATGGTAGCCCCGATAACAGGGTTCCCACTCTTGTCTGTTACTTTCCCCTTTAATGTAACAGACTGGGCATAGGCGTCAATACCCACACAGCATAATATTGCTATGCACCATAGCAAATACGGCTTAAGACTCATGACGATTTAGATTTTAGTTTGGTTATTCGTTTTTCATTGTTCGGGATATACAGCTCCCTGCTGTACCTAAGACATTACAGCAATAAAGCACTTTCAATGGATTTGCCCTCCATTCCAAAAAGAATGATGATGAATTCCCCTTCCCCAGCTAATAAAACTTATAAGGAACGGGATAAAATTATTCATTGCTATAACAAAATACTTCAATGATCTTGGCTTATACTGCCCATATCTTAACCTGTTTGTCAACTATTGGTTAAAATAAGGCAAAATATTGGTAAAGTGTGCTGGTAATGGCATCATTTTTCGGGCTATCAGTAAACTTATACCAGGCTATCAGTCAGCTTATTTTACTGTTATTGATATACTCCTGAACTTTGCAGGCAAAATAAATTTTCAAATGGATCTACAATTAAAAGGGAAGACCGCCTTTGTAAGCGGCTCCACACAGGGAATAGGATTTGCCATCGCCCGGCAGCTGCTACAGGAAGGCGCCAGTGTGATCATTAACGGCAGAACAGCAGAGAAGGTGAACCAGACGGTAGAAAAGCTCTCCCTGCAGGTACCCGGCAGCAGCGTATTGGGCATTGCAGCCGACTTCTCAAAAGCGGATGAAGTACAGCACCTGGTACAGCAGCTACCCGAGGTAGATATACTGATCAATAACGCCGGGATCTTCGAGCCCAAACATTTCTTCGAGATTACAGACGAAGAATGGACCCGCTTCTTTGAAATAAACGTATTAAGCGGCGTACGGCTCTCACGCCACGTGCTGCCCGCCATGCTGAAAAAGAACTGGGGAAGGATCATCTTTATCTCCAGCGAATCCGCCATCAACATCCCCGAGGAAATGATCCACTACGGCACTACCAAGACGGCCCAGCTGTCTATAAGCCGCGGCCTTGCAGAAATGACGCGGAGCACGGACGTAACGGTCAATACCATCCTGCCCGGCCCTACCCGCTCCGAAGGCGTGGAGGAGTTCATCCGGCAGGTGGCCATAACAAAGCAGATCACGCCCGAACAGGCGGAAGTAGAGTTCTTCAAGACCATCCGCCCCTCTTCCATTATCCAGCGCTTTGCCACCGTGACGGAAATAGCCAACCTTGTTACCTATATTGCCAGTCCGCTTTCCTCCGCTACCAACGGCGCTTCACTGCGGGCAGACGGTGGGGTGCTAAAGACGATCTTTTAAAAAGTTGGCAGTTAATAGTGGTCAGTGGTCAGTGGTCAGTGGTTAGTCGTCAGTCGGTAGTCGTCAGTAAATGCAATCGGTGTAAGCCCCAACTAACAACTAACAACTCACGACTAACCACTGACCACTAACGACTGACGACTAACGACTGACCACTGACAACTGACAACTGACCACTATCCTTAACCGCGTATTAACTACTCACACTAGTAGAAAACCCTATTATTGTATTATCATCAAGCGATTTCACACCTGAGGAGGTGTTTGTTTTTGGGTTTTCATAACGTGATTATTAAGATAGCGACCGCCTGTTCAGGCGGTTTCTTTGTTTTATTTGAACCCCTTTCCCCGCCTGTTTGTTAATGTATCTGTATACCTTAAAATACACTTAAAAACGCCTTAAAAATGGTTTTAGCAGCCCCTTGCTACCGTTAACTTTTTCAATTTTGCTATCGATATCAAACGAGGATAAACAATTAGCATGAACCAGAAGATTGTTATTGCTGCGGTGATCCTGCTGCTTACCGGTGGTGGGCGGGCCCTTGCCCAAACAGTGTACACACTGTCCTCCGCTATAGATACGGCCCGGCAAAGCAGTCCCGTACTAAAAGCACAATACATGAACATCGGTATGGCCCAGGCCGATGAGATCACCGCGAAGCTGCGGCCCAATCCCAACCTGAATAATCAGACCCTGCAACTGGCAGACGGCAGCCATTTCCCGGTCAACACCAAGTGGAGCGACAATGTGAACCGCCAGGTATGGTGGCAGTTGACCAAGCCGATACAATGGCCGGCGCAACGTAAATATAAAATTGCAACGGCCACACAGAATATAACAGTGGCCAATAACACTTACCAGGAAAACCTGCGCAACCTCTCTTTCAACGTTGGTAACAGCTGGGTAAACACCTGGGTGCTGAAAAAGAAACTCAGCCTCCTGCAGGAAAGTAAAGCCAACCTGGACACACTGGTAAAGATCAATGAACTGCGGTATAAGAACCAGGTCATTACACAAACAGACCTCGTACGCACGCAGGTATTACTGCAACAATATAACCTGCAGCTGACCAGCTTCTTCCAGGATTACAACAATGAACTGCAAACACTGAAACTGCTCACCGGGACTTCCGACAGTGTAGACATCGATACCAGCAGCCAGGTAGAAAGCCTGCTACCCACCACCACACTCGACAGCCTGATTAACCAGAGCCGCGAGAACCGCTCCGATGTAATGCTGGTAAAAAGCAGCATTGAACAAAGCAGCAGCAATATCAAATACCAGCGATCCCTTTCATGGCCGCAGCCGGAACTGGGAGTTATCTATAACCCCCAGAACTCTGTGCCTTATGTAGGCTTCTTCGGTACTATCAGTGTGCCCATCTTTGACCGCAACCAGGGACAGATTAAAAAGGCAGAGATCCAGAAAGCCCAGGCAGAACAGGAGCTGCAGGCTACCCAGCTACAGGTGCAGACAGATGTAAGTACCGCCTACCGGACCTACGAAGTACAGAAACGGAATATCAGGCAGTACCAGGGCATCCTGCAGCAATCCCAACAGATCCTGGATAATGTAAAATATGCTTACCTCCGCGGAGGCACTACCATCATAGATTTCCTGGATGCGCAACGCAACTGGTACGACACCCGCCTGCTGTATTATGATGCGCTGCAATCTTATTATCAAAGCTATCTGCAACTACTATTTGCCACCGGCCTTATTAATCAACTGTAAACAATGAAGAGGACAACAACATATCTTTTAGCCGCAAGCCTGTTCTTTACCGCATGCTCGCGCAAAAAGAAAGAAACACCAGCCGCTGTAGACCCGGTGCCTGCCATCACAGATGACGGCCGCCGTATCGCCTTTCCTGACACCGCCATGGCATCGTTCTTCCGTACGGAAGCTGCTGGAGACTCTGCCCTCGCTGGCGAGCTCCATGCCCCCGCCAGTGTGGCCGCCACCGTACTGCCCTCACAGGAAGGCGCGCAGCACATCGTACTGTTTAATAATCCTGACCTGGAAAGCAGCTATACACAACTCATCCAGCATCTCGTGAACATCGCGCACATACAGGATATCAATATCAAACAAAAGAAGATAGAGCTGGAACGCACACAGGACCTCTACAACCATGGCGCGGCCACCGGTAAGGATCTGCTGGACGCACAGGCCGCTCTCTCCATGGAACAGACCAACCTGGCCAATGAAAGGGCCGCTATCATTGAGCACGAGGCCAAACTGAAAGCAGGAGGTTTTGAGCCCGCCGCTTTACGTGCAGCCGTTCCAGGTACCGTGTACGTGATCTGCGATATCCCGGAAACACAGATCAGCAATGTGAAAGAAGGCAATACCTGCACTGTGTTGCTGCCCTCCTTCCCGGATATGCCGATGACAGGCAAAATAGAGAACGTCGCAGATGTAATTGATAATACCACCCGCATGGTGAAGCTGCGTATCCGCATCACCAACCCCGGCAGCCAGGTAAAGGCTGGTATGTTTGCCACCGTATCCTTCCCTGTTAAAGCCGTTTCGCAGGGCAGCAATATCAGCATCAACAAAGCAGCGCTCATCACTGCACAGGGACGCAGCTATGTTTTTGTAAAGACCAACCCTACCACCTTTGAAAGAAAAGAAATAAGCACCGGGCAACAGATCGGCGAACGGGTAAGTGTATATAAAGGCCTCTTGCAAAACGAACAGGTGGTAGTGAATGGCGTGATGCAATTAAAGGGTCTCAGTTTCGGATATTAAAAAAACAGCTGCTGGCTTTTAGCCGTTAGCATTTAGCTACCGGCCATCAGCTAACAGCCAACAGCTAAAAGCTAACAGCTATGCTACAAGCCCAGATTTACATTGACAAAGATGAAGTATTCGGTTCCCACCCTCTCTATGAATACATCATGGGTTTCCTGCTCCGTCATAAGATAGCAGGCGCCACCGCCTTCAGGGGCCATATCGGCTTCGGTGTACATCACCACCTGAAAAGGCCTGATAACTGGTTCAGCTTTGATGAGCCGCCTGTGCTGATCACCTTCATCGACGAAGAAGAGAAAGTAAGGAATGTGCTGAAAGCACTACGCAAAGAAGTGAGCAGCGGGTTTATAGTAGTAAACCAGGTGGAACACATTTAATAGTCGTTAGTCATTAGTGGTTAGTCGTTAGTAGGTAATCGCTCTGTTACTAATGACTAATGACTAACGACTGTCAACTAACGACTGTCAACTGACAACTTACAACTGATAACTAACATAGATGATCAGGAACTTATTAATATTTTCTCTGAAGAACCGCTGGGCGGTTATACTGATGGGTATAGCCCTGATGGGCATCGGCTACTGGTGTTTCACCATGCTGAAGATAGAGGCCTACCCGGATATCGCGGATACCAACGTCATCATCGTTGCCCAATACCCTGGCCGCGCTGCCGAAGAAGTAGAACAGCAGGTGACCATCCCCATTGAAAGGGCCTTACAGAATACGCCTAATGTGCTGGACCGCAGAAGCCGCACCATCTTTGGCCTGAGCGTGGTACAGCTTACCTTCAAGGATGGCACCGACGATTATTTTGCCCGCCAGCAGGTGAACGAGCGCCTGGCCACTGCAGAACTGCCGGACGGTGTATCACCGGAACTGGCGCCGCTTACCACCGCCGTAGGCGAGATCCTGCGCTACGTGGTGGAAGCCCCTCCTTCCTACACACCTACCGACATCAGGGACCTGCAGGACTGGGTGATCAAACCCTATCTGCTGCAGGTACCCGGCATTGCTGATATTACCACCTTTGGCGGCCCGCTGAAAGAATACCATATACTCACATCGCCCGACAAATTGCGTAAATACGGCATCTCCATGCAGGACGTCGTAGATGCCGTACAAAAGAATAACCAGAACACCGGCGGTAATATCATCGCCCGTGGCGAACAGGGTTTTGCCGTACGCGGGCTCGGCGCCGTAAAATCAGAGAAGGATATAGAGAACATCGTGCTCACGGAAGCCAATGGCATGGCCGTGTTCCTGCGTGACGTGGCCACCGTTGAAATAGCGCCCCCGCCACCCAGCGGCGTAATGGGCTATACCATTAAAAGCGCGGGCGTGAACTCCAGCAACGGGGTGGAAGGCATCATACTCTTACGCCGCTACGAAAATCCCAGCGAAGTATTAAAACTGCTGAAGCAGCGAATGGCCGACCTGGAGAACGATGAGCTGCCCAAAGGCGTAAAGCTGCGTACCTTATACGACCGCAGCTTCCTGATAGACCACTCGCTTGAAACAGTGGGCAGAACGCTCTTTGAAGGAGTATCCATCGTGATCATCATCCTGGTGTTCTTCCTGGGCAGCCTGCGCAGCGCACTGGTAGTAGCCCTCACCATTCCTTTCTCACTGCTCTTTGCATTCATACTGATGCGGCTTACCGGTATCCCGGCTAACCTGCTTTCCCTGGGCGCGATCGACTTCGGTATCATTGTAGACGGCGCCTGCGTGATGGCAGAGCACCTGATACGAACCTACCGGACGGCGCCCCCCGAAGAGAAGAAGCGTGGCATTATCGCATTGACGCTCCTCTCCGCACAGGAAGTAGGCCGTGAGATATTCTTCTCCGTTACCATCATCATCCTGGCTTATATGCCTATCCTGCTGATGACACGTGTGGAAGGCAAGCTGTTCTCTCCAATGGCTTTAACACTGGCATTTGCGGTAATAGGCTCTATGCTGGCAGCGCTGACACTGATCCCCGTGCTCATTTCCTTTGCCTATAGAAAAGCATTCAGCGGTGAAGGAAAGCCTTTGAAAGAACATCGTAACATCGTGCTCGACTTCCTGGAACGCAGTTACAGCAATGTGCTGCGCCGTGTGCTGAAGCGGCCTAAAGCTACCGTGATAGGCGGCTTTGCCGTAGTGCTGCTGCTGATAATGGTTGGGAGCCGCTTAGGTACGGAGTTCCTGCCGGAGCTGGATGAAGGCTCTATCTTTTTGCGTGGCAATTTTCCCGCGGGTATCACCATCCAGGAGAATGCGAAGTATGCGCCTAAGATCAGGGAGATCATCAGCAAATACCCGCAGATAGATTTTGTGATCACGCAAACCGGCCGTAATGATGATGGCACAGACCCTTTCCCTGCCAACCGTAATGAGATCCTGGTAGGACTCAAGGAATATAAACTGTGGAGCGATACCATCTCGAAAAAAACACTGGTGACCAACATACGGCGCGACCTGGAAAAGGCCATGCCAGCCGTGCACTTCTCCTCCGGCCAGCCGATCATCGACCAGGTAATGGAAATAGTGACCGGCAGCGCCGCTGATCTGGCCATTTCCATCGTAGGCGACGACCTGACCATGATGCGGGCCAAGGCAGATACCATTGCTGGTATTGTTAAACACATGCAGGGTTCCGAATCCGTGAACATTGAACAGGAAGGTCCGCAGGAACAGATCGCCATCAACATCAACCGCGAGAATGCGGCCCGCTTCGGCATCAACGTAGCCGATATACAGAATATGATCGAAGCGGCTATCGGCGGTAAGGCCATCAGCACCTTATACGACGGCACCAAACGCTACGACATCGTGATACGCTACCTGCCGGAGGATCGCAGTAACATTGAGGCTATCCAACACCTCCAGGTAACGGCCGCCAGCGGTGCGCTGGTGCCTATGAACCAGCTGGCGGATATACAGTATGTACAGGGACAGACCAACATCTACCGTTACAACAACAAACGCATGATCACCGTGCGTACCAACATACGCGGCCGCGACCAGGGTGGTTTTGTAAATGAGATCAGCAGGAAGATCAACGCACAGCTGCATGTACCTAAAGGCTATGCTATCATATACGGCGGGCAATATGAGAACCTGGAAAGGGCCAGCAAACAGCTTTCCTTTACCATCCCGCTCACGATCGTAATGGTGTTCCTGGTGTTGTTCATGCTGTTTCGCAACATGCCGCATACTATTGTCACCATTAGTTGTATCTTCTTTGCCATGGCGGGCGGTATCACTGCCCTCTTCATCAGGGGATATCATTTTAACGTATCGGCAGGGGTGGGCTTTGTGAGCATCTTTGGCATCTCTGTAATGGCGGGCGTGCTGCTGGTGTCGGCCATCACCCGCTTAAAGTTCAACAGCGATCACGATCTGCAGCAAAGTATATACCTTGCCTCCAAAGAACAGCTCAGGGCTATTCTCTCAATCCTGATAGTGGCTATCGCGGGCCTGATCCCGGCGGCTACTTCCTCCGGTATCGGTTCTGACGTACAGCGCCCCCTGGCCACTGTTATTATCGGCGGTCTTACCAGCACGCTGTTGTTCGCCCCCCTGATCATTCCTCCTTTATACTGCTGGGTGGAGAAAAACAGGGCGGGCAAAAAGAAAACGGAAGAAGCGGCTGAGCTGTAATGGCTTACATTAAAACCGGATACATTATGAAGAAGCACCTTTGTTTTTATACCTCAAAAGTGCTACCTTTCATCTTCGTGTGATCCTTTTACGTTTTAACCTCTTCTAAATGAAAAGAACCGCCCTTATTACTCTCATGGTGGGTGCGCAGGTTGCCTTACTTTCCTATGCCGCAGGTGAAGCAGGTATTCTTGGTGTTAAAGCATATTTTCAAATGGGAATTGCCGGTGTTGGATTAATGATCCTGGCTGCCGGGTATTTTCTGATTAGCTTCCTGGCCGAATGGGCCAGGGAAACTGATCTCTTCAGAAGGATCCTATAAGGGCAGCTGTACCGTATTAAACCAGTAAGAATAGATCATTCCGGCAAATTGTATCAGGTCCGTAAAGTTGGTGGGCTTGATCATGTAGCTGTTAACGCCCAGCTCATAGCATTTTGCAATATCTTTTGCGGCGGTAGAAGTGGTAAGAATAACAATAGGCAGTAATTTCAGCGTCGTGTCTTCCTTAATCGCACGCAGCGCTTCTCTCCCGTCTTTTTTAGGCATGTTAAGGTCCAGTAAAATAAGGCTGGGAAAAGGATACTGCGCTTCTTCCTGGTATTTTCCCTGGCGGTGCAGGTACTGCAACAGCTCCTCTCCGTTCTCCACGAAGGCTATTTCGACGTCTGCGGCATTCTCCTCAAAAGCCACTTTTATTAGTTCCCGGTCATCCGCATCATCATCTGCTATCAGAATACACTTACGGCTTTGTTGGCCGTTCCCGTTAATGATCATTTTTCAGTTCAAGGTTTGAGGCTTAATTTACAACAATTGTTGGTTGCTCAGTACGCTTTTCGCTTAGTTGACAAAAAATTTGATGATAATTTATCTGGAAGACTGCGATCATTGTTTCCGTAACCTGGCCAGTTCTGCAAACAATTCTTTTTCCTTATCTGTAAGGTGTTGAGGAATATGTACTGTTGCGGTCAGGTACAGGTCCCCGGGTTGAGACGCATTGTTATAGTCCGGCATACCCATACCTTTTAAACGGAATACCCGCCCGCTGTCTGTTTCCGCAGGAATGTTCATATTCAGCGGACCACCCAGTCCCTGAACGGTTAATTTGCCTCCCATCACGGCGGTGTAAAGATCCACGTCCACGTCGCCATATATGTCCTTCCCCTTCAGTTCAAATCCGGGATGCGAAGCCAGTTTGATGCTGATCAGGAGGTCGCCGTTCTCACCGCCCCTGCCGGGTGCACCTTTACCTTTCAGCCGTATCACCTGTCCGTCGTACAGGCCCGGGTTCAGTTTGACATTCAGGCGCGAGCCATTTACAACTATTTGACGGGTACCGCCCTTATAGGCGTCTTCCAGGGGTACTTCCATGGTGGCAGTCAGGTCTTGTCCGCGGCTGCTGCGTGGCCTGCCCTGACGGCGTCCGCCCCCTCCTCCAAACTGGCCGAAAAGCTGCTCGAAGAAATCGGAGAAATGTCCGCCTTCATTACCAAAAATGTCTTCCGGGTTTCCCTGGTACGAATAGGTATGTCCGCCGGCGCCCCATTGTCCCCAGTCAAAATCCTGGGACTGGCCGCCATAACGTTCATAGTTGCGGTAATTCTCTCCCAACTGATCATACTTCTTCCGCTTCTCCGGGTCACCCAGTACTTCATAAGCTTCACTGATCTCCTTGAACTTTTCCTCTGCCGCTTTGTCACCCTGGTTTTTATCAGGATGGTACTTGACAGCCAGCTTGCGGTAGGCTTTCTTAATGTCTGCCTCCGATGCGCTCTTCTCTACTCCCAATACTTTGTAATAGTCTTTGAAGTCCATATGCTGGGTGTATCAATAAGTATACCACCCCCCTTATGCTGTCACTTTTACCGAAGGAGAACAGCATGATCCTTATGTTCTGCTGAAAAGAAAACCACCCCTCCACTGAACTAAATGCGCTGCCCGTTGTTCTATAATTACTAGCCCGATTCTGACTGTAACAAACGCTATTCAACTTAAACTGTATCTTATGGATTGGGACGAAATTTTGAATCCGTTATCGCCGCTGTATAAGGAAGCGATGTACGAACAGGAGCAGCTTGTCAACCTGCAGGACGGCCTGATTGCTGCCACCAAAAGCATGATAGAGAAAGTGTATCCGCAGATCTATCACCTGGAATCGGCTGGTTATAAAGAGCTGGAATCCGTTATCATCACAGAATGTGTGAAGTTTTCCTGTAAGATCAACGAGGTCATCAACAGATACCATATTTGCGAATAACAAGCAAGCGAGCTAATACCTGTTACTCCACTTTGCAGCTAATCCGTTTCGCATTTATGCCTGCCACAATGCCATAGCCATTCTGTATGTTGGAATACACCTTTACTGCCTGCCCGAGCACATTGGTGCTGTCCTGACTATTTTCCAGCTGGCTGTTAACCGAGCGGAGATATTTATATCCGCCCTCCGTTAATGCGCAGACCTCTGCTATCAGGTGGTCAAAGTTCACGTCGAATCTTGTATGCAGCACCAGCTGCAGGGCGCTGCCATTGATCCGATCATCGTTGATCAATACATCCCTGTAGTAGGTATCGCTCATGAGGTCGGCGAATTGATTGCTGAGAGAAGGATCTACCCTGAACTCCAGTTTTTCCACAGGGCTCAACACGCCATTTACCGTATCTGCCCGGTAGATGCGTACACGGTAGTAGTTCTGCTCCCGGCCGGGATCAGCTAAAACAAAACGAACGCTGTTACCTGTTCTTCTCACAAAGAGATCACGTATATCCGGTTGTGCAGGCATGGTGTCTGATCCGTTCACGGCGGTCAACCCCGTCGCGGAAACGTTTATCTGGTAGCGCTTCCCCGGCCGGGCCGGTGTAGCTGATACAAAATATCCGCGGCCGCCTATCACCTGCCAGTTGAGCGGTGCAAACGGCAAACCGTTCTCCAGCAGCGTTACCTGCGCCTGCGCCAATTCTTTGAAGGCGAGATCATTGAGGATGGTAGCCGGTTGGCTCTGCGTTACACGGATGTACACCGGGCTGTCTGCCTGGATGAAAGTGTTCACTACTATTTTGTCGCCTTCATAAGGCAGCTCCACGTTTGCCCTCTTTTCACAGGCCGTGAACAGGAATATACTTGCCAACATACCAGCGATGATGATACGCATAAACGCTTGCTTTTAAAATTTGATCGCATACGTGAGGCTGGGAAGGATCGGTAATAAGGTCATCCTGGTTACATATCTTTCCTGCCGCGCCTCATCTGTCTTCAGGTAATAATAGTATGGGTTCTGCTGGTTATACACGTTGTATACGCTCAGGTTCCAGCTTTTGGTCCAGTGTTTCTTCTTTTTGCTATAGATAATGCCCGCATCCAAGCGGTGGGTGGCTACTGTTCGCAGGTTGTTGCGCTGGCCCATGGCATCTATCCGCGACGGATATTCCAAACCGGGCTCGTAAGGGCTGGATCCGCCGATGCCTTCATAACTGGCCGTAGGCAGTGTAAGCGGCATACCGGTAATAAACTGCCAGCTGGCAGAGAATTCCCAATGTTTTCCTAGCTGCTGCACGAAGGTAAACTCCAGGCTGTGCCGGGGATCATATTTATAGGGAAAGGTCTGGCCTTTATTCACTTCGGCAAAGGTGCGGTTGCTCCAGGCCAGGGTATAGCCAATCCATCCCCTGGTGTTGCCCTGCTTTTTTTCCAGCAGCAGTTCTGCACCATAGCAACGTCCCTTACCGATGATCACCTGCTCATCCCAGTTTCTTCCTGCTGAATTGAAGACATCCGCATCCTCCGTATATTCGATCACGTTATTCATTGTTTTATAATATCCCTCCAGCGACAGTTCATAACCGCCGTTGTGCGTGGTTTTGGCCACGCCCAGCGTAAGCTGTTTAGATAACATCGGCTTCACCTTCCCGGTAGAAGGTACCCACAGATCAGTGGGAAGATTAGTACCGTTATTGGTGAGCAGGTGTAATGGCTGGCTCATATGTGTGTAGGCCAGCTTCAGCGCCCAGTTGGCAGGCAGCAGGTAACGCAGCCCCAGCCTGGGTTGTATGGAATAATAAAAGCGCTTGTCTACCAGGAAACCTGCCACATGCACACCGGTATTCAGATGCAATGATCTGGCCAGTTGCCAGTCATCTTCTGCATACATATTCATTTCAACACCTACGGTATTATAGTTGTTATAAGAAGTATCCGGTGAAGACTGGGTATCAGAATGATCTTCAAAAAAGTAAGTGCCCGGTTTGAAGATATGCGTGGTAGCGCCTAAGCCAAATTTAATGGCATGCTGCGGGCTGGGCCGGTAATCAAAATCGATCTTACCTACCGCGTTCTGGATACGGGAATGATATTTACCATACAGGTCTGATCTGTCATCAATGCTGATGTCATCATACCGGTAGCGGTAGCTGGTTAAAAAGAAATACTGTGAGTAGTTGAATGTGAGATTGGAAAACAACTGCCGGTTAAATACGTGGTTCCAGCGCAGGGTACCGGTGAGGTTGCCCCAACCCAGTTTGAAGTGGTTCTTTATTGTATATTTCTTTGTGGCAGTATCCTGTTTGCTATTATCATATTCACGGTCTATGATCACGGCGTCCTCGCCGCCGAATGCGCTGAGGTAGATGCGGTCTTTAGGAGAAAAGATGTGATTTACCTTAACGTTCACATCGTAAAAGAATGCAAACACATCGCCGTCCTCTCCTTCGTCTTCCAATGCTGCGTCAATAAAGGGCTTGGCCAGTATATCCAGGTAAGAACGGCGGCCGGAGATGATGAAAGAGGTTTTATCTTTCCAGAGCGGCCCTTCCACCATGAACTTAGCAGCGATGGTGCTGAGAGACACTTCTCCGTGATATTCCTTCATATTACCGTCTTTCATCGAGATGTCTACTACTGATGACAGGCGGCCGCCATAGCGTGCCGGGAAAGCGCCTTTATACAGGGAAGCATTCTTTACGATGTCCGGGTTAAATACGGAGAAGATGCCTAAGATATGTTCTGAATTAAATACAGGCGTGCCATCCAGGAGGAACAGGTTCTGGTCAGGACTGCCTCCCCGCACGCTCATGCCGCCAATTCCTTCTGCACCGCCGGTAACGCCGGGCAGGCTTTGTATGGTACGCATCACGTCGGCCTCTCCCAGTAATTTAGGCAGGGCCTTTACATCATTGACGGGGATATTCACTTTGCTCATCTGGGTCTGCTCCTGCAAACGGACCTGCATGTTCTCTCTTACTACTACTTCCTGCAGGCTGTTCAGGGGTTGCAGGGCCATGCTCACCTGCCGGTTGCCGGTGGCGGGTGGGTTATACCGCTGCGGGACATAGCCAATATAAGAGGTGACGAGGCTACTGGTATCCTTTTTTAAAGTGAGGCTGTAAAAACCATACTGGTTGGTAACGGTGCCCGCCTGCTGCGCAGGACAGTAAACCGTGGCCCCAATCAGCTTTTCGCCGGTACGGCCATCCTCCACATAACCGCTGATAGTACGCACGGGCGTAACTTTCACCGTAAGCACTACCTGGTTGCCTATACGGTTATACGTAATGTCGTAAGGCTCGAACAAGGCGGCCAGCACTTTTCTGAGCGGCTTGTTGCGCATGGAGATAGTGACCCGGCGGGAAAGGTCTACCAGGTCGCGGCTATACGAAAAATGGATACCATATTCTTTTTCCAATACCTGGCAAGCGACCAGCAGGGGCTGATCTTTTAATACCAGCGTCACCTTGGTATGCCAGTCCCAACCCAACACCTGCACCGGGAAACTACACAACAGGATCCCCAGCAACAGTTTTCCGCTAAAAGACATAAACGAAGGGATAATTTGATGATCAACGGTTCTGACTACCTACAGCACTTTTAATGGACAGCACGGAGACAAAAATAGTAATTACCCGCGTGATTGCGAGACTCTTACTCCATTCGCATCATGGGAATCGCGGTATCCACACATTTAATTTTCTATATTTGCATCACACATGTATAATCTTATCAAGAAATTATTGTTCCGTTTCCCACCGGAAAATATTCACCATGGCGTAATGCGTGGTCTCAAAGTAGTGCACGGCCTGCCCCTTGGCAGCAAACTGGTAAATGCATGGTGTAACACCAAAGTGAAAGGCCTGGAAAGAGAATTATGGGGACTGCACTTCCGTAATCCTATCGGCCTGGCAGCGGGCTTTGACAAAGATGCTAAGTATACCGACGAACTGGCCAGCCTCGGGTTTGGATTCGTGGAGATCGGTACCGTGACGCCCCTGCCGCAGCCTGGTAATGATCAACCCCGCCTTTTCCGCCTGCCGGCAGACCAGGCGCTGATCAATCGTATGGGCTTTAACAATGAAGGCGCCGTTGCCGCCGCCAAAAGACTGCAGAAACGTAAATCCGGCATCATCATCGGCGGTAACATCGGCAAAAACAAACAGACTCCCAACGAAGAAGCTGTCAGCGACTACGAAAAGTGCTTTCACGCCCTGTTTGACGTAGTGGATTATTTTGTGGTGAATGTAAGCTCGCCCAATACCCCCAACCTGCGTGCCCTGCAGGAAAAAGAACCGCTTAAACAGCTGCTGCATCACCTGCAGCTGCTGAACACACAAAAAAGTAAACCCAAACCTATACTGCTGAAAATAGCACCTGACCTCAACCACGAGCAGCTGGACGATATTATCGAGATCGTGCAGGAAACCGGCCTCGCCGGAATTGTGGCCACCAATACTACCATCAGCCGGGAAGGATTGCAAACGCCCGCAGAAGAGGTAGCCAATATAGGCGCCGGCGGATTGAGTGGGCTGCCCGTAAAAGACAAATCGACCGCAGTGATCAGATACATTCATGAACGCTCCGGCAAAAAGATCCCCATTATTGCTGCCGGCGGTGTGTTCACCGCTGCGGATGCGCGGGAAAAACTGGAGGCTGGTGCAGTACTTGTACAGGTTTACACCGGGTTCATATATGAAGGGCCTACCATTGTAAAGAAAATTTGCGCAGGTTTAGCTAACAAATAAATTATCATGGAACACTTGTTCACTACGGAATCGCTCATCAGCTTATTAACCCTGGTGCTGATGGAAATTGTACTGGGTATAGACAACGTTATTTTTGTATCTATTGTCATGAACCGGCTGCCTGAAGCCAAACGCCTGCAGGCCCGCCGTATCTGGATGTTCACCGGCATCGGGGTACGTATCATCCTGCTGCTGTGCATCGGCTACATCGTGCGCGCCAAAGACCCCATTTTCTTTTTGGGTAGCCACGGCTTCAGCCTGCGTGACCTGATCATGCTGGGCGGCGGCCTTTTCCTCCTGGTAAAGACCACCCGCGAGATCCACCATAAACTGGAAGGGGAGGAAGAAGTGACCATCAAAGGCGGTGGCCAGAAAGGCGCCACCCTGCTGAACGTGGTAGGCCAGATCATCATTATTGATATGGTGTTCTCTTTTGACAGTATCATTACCGCTGTGGGCCTGGCCCAGCATATCCCCATCATGATCGTTGCCGTGATCATCGCCATGATCGTAATGTTCCTGTTTGCTCCCCGCATCAGTGATTTCATTCACAAACACCCTACCCTGAAAATGCTGGCCCTCTCCTTCCTGGTGATGGTAGGCGCCATCCTGATCATTGAAGGCTGGAGTGCGGAAAAGGCACATGAATTACAGCTGAAGAATTACGTATACTTTGCTATGGCGTTCTCTTTTGCCGTGGAGCTGCTGAATATGGCGATGCGGAAGAAGGTGGCGAAGCCGGTGGAGCTGAGGGAGCCGAAGGTGAAAGAATAATTTGAGGTTTGAAGTTTGAAGTTTGAAGTTTGAGGTTTGAAGTTTGAGGTTTGAAGTTAGTTAGAAGTTAGAGGTTGATGGCTAGTATCCTGGCTCAGCATAACTGTTCTGAACTTCAAACGTTTAACCAACCTCAAACCTCAAACTTCAAACCTCAAACCGTTACAAGCTGTTAACCGCATTCATTAATGTACACGCTACTACCCCTGCCGTTTCCGTTCTCAATCTCGTATTCCCCAATGACACCGGCCGGAAACCCTTTTCTAAAGCCAAACTTATTTCGGCCGGGGTAAAATCCCCTTCAGGGCCTATTAGTAGCAACGTATCTTTGCCTGCCTGCATGGCCTGCTGCAGATGCAGCTTCTGATCCGGCAAGCAGTGCGCAATGAACAGTTGCGGGATATTGTTTTCCTGTACCAGTTTATCAAATGTCACCGGGACAGACAGCTCCGGTAAGTAATATTGCTGCGACTGCAGCATGGCAGACACCAGGATATTTTCCAGCCTTTCCTGTTTAAATTTCTCCTTTTCGGTACGCTGGCTAAGCAGGGGAATGATGCCCGACACCCCTATTTCAGTGGCTTTTTCGAGGAACCATTCTATGCGGGAGGCATTCTTGGTAAATGCAATGGCAATACGAAGGGCCGGCGAAGGGGCCGGTACCGTTTCACACTGCTCTATTTGTAGCTCACACTTTTTACGGTTGTCGTCTGTGATCCGGGCGGTGAATTTGTTTCCGCGGCCGTTAGCCAGCAGTACCTGCTGCCCCTTTTCCCTGCGCAATACCTGGATGCAGTACTTGGAGGTCGGTTCGTCCATTACATAAGAGGCGGCGTCAGGCGCCAGGTCTTTGGCGAAGAAAACGGGTAATTCCATGCTGAAAATTAGTTTTTTCCGGTTTTAGCTGGGCAAAATTCGGGAAAAATAGGGGGAAGTTGTAGGTATTCCCTGCACGGATGTTTATGACCGTCCTGTTATTTATTTGTATCTGCTAGCTATATGAGTTGTAGATGTCTGGTATCTTTAAAGATACCGAACATCTACCCGTCAAGTACCAGGGAAGTACCGGACATATACCGGACATCCGGGGTGTAGACCGCTATAGCAGTGCATTCCGGGCCGATCTGGATAGGGAGTGGCCGGGGCAGACATAGGAAGTCGCCCGGGCCGAACACCGTAAATCATCGATAAAATATTGGAAATGAAAGGGTTTAATACTGCGGTCAGCTGCAGTAAACCAGCGGCAGGACCTTTAAATATGCTTTTTCGTTTTTACCTGGAAGCGCACAAACAGCAAAACCGATGCGGTTAATAATCCCAGCAATAGTCCCCACCAGATGCCCTGGATGCCAAAACCGAGGTGAATGCCCAGCACATAACCAATGGGCAGGCCCAGGCCCCAATAGGCCAGGAAGGTAATAATAGTAGGCACCTTTACATCTCCCATACCCCGCAGTATGCCGAGGCCAACTACCTGGGTGCCGTCAAACAGCTGGAAAAAGGCGGCGATGATCAGCAGGGCGGCGGCGATGTGGATCACGTCCGGTTCATTGATATACATACGGGGAAGCAGGTGGTTGCCCGCCATAAATACCAGGGCGGCGGCGCCCATCAGCACCAGCACCATATGGTAGCTGGCAATGGCAGAAAGGCGCAGCTCCCGGAATTTTTGAGCGCCCAGGTAATTACCGCTTTTAATACCTGCGGCGGCAGACACACCGCTGGCCATCATATAGGTCATGGTAGCCAGGCTGATGGCAATCTGGTGGGCGGCCAGTTCCCTGGCGCCTATCCAGCCAACCATGATCACGGCCCCACTGAAAGCGCTTACCTCGAAGATATACTGGAGCGCCACCGGGGCGCCGATGCCAAGGATCTTTTTGATCGTGGCCCGGGAGATCTCTTTAAAACGGAATTGCTGCAGGTAGGGTTTGAAACGGGGCGCTTTCAGCACGTATACCGCCATGGCGAAGCCCATGAGCAGGCGGTCTGTCAGCGTGGCGATGCCTACCCCTATTACCCCGAGGCGGGGCAGGCCAAAGAGACCGTACACCAGGCTGATGCCGATCAGTATATTGATCACGTTTCCGATAATGCTGATGTTCATGGCCTGGCGGGTAAAGCCCAGGCCCTCTGCAAATTGCTTGAAAGAAAGATAGACCATCAATGGCAGGAAAGAAACCCCCAGGAACTGCAAAAAAGGCCTGGCTTGTGCTACCACTGCAGGTGGCTGGTCCAGCAGCTGTATATAATGGCTGCCGGTAATGATAACGGCGCAGAGCAGCAAACCCGTAACCAGGTTGATGATCAGGCTCTGGCTTAGCAGTCCGCCGCATTCGGCTTTGTTGCCCCGCCCATTTGCCTGTGCGATGAGGGGAGTAAGCCCGTATGACATGCCGATACCTGTGACCAGGAAGATGGTGAAGATGCTGTTACCCAGTGATACGGCTGCCAGCGGCACTTCGCCGGTATGACCGATGATGATGCTGTCTGACAGTCCCACCAGGGTATGTCCCAGCTGGGAGATCACTACAGGATAGGCTAAACGGAAATTGTCCTGGTAATATGGTTTATACTTTTGCCACATGATGCTGTAAAATACCAAATCCCAAATTCCGAATTCCAAACAGACGTGAAGATCGTCTGGAATTTTGAATTTGGGATTTGCTCTCTTTATACTTTCCCTTTTGGAATTTGGTATTTAAACTTTGGAATTTTAGAAAGGGGCGTCTTCCAGGCCTTCGTCTTCGAAGTCCATATCGTTCATCTTAGACCCTTTCTGGATGTACAGTTTGGCTTCATCACCGCCGCCGTGGCCCTGGTTACGCATCCCTGCAAAGGCGCTGCTGCTGCCGCCACCGCCGCCGGGGTTCTCTACGCTGCCATCGTCTTCAAAACGCTGGAACTCCAGTACGGCGCGCAGCTTGATGGTATCCAGCTGACCGTTACGGTGTTTGGCTATACGAACGTGGGTTTCACCCTTGTTGGATTCACCCATTTCATTGGAGGTGATCTCGTAGTATTCAGGACGGTAAAGGAAGCACACCATGTCGGCATCCTGCTCGATAGCGCCCGATTCACGAAGGTCGCTCAGCTGGGGCATTTTGTTGCCGTCTTTACGTTTTTCCACGTCGCGGCTTAACTGCGACAGGGCGATCACGGGTACGTGCAGTTCTTTTGCCAGGCCTTTCAGGTCGCGGGAGATCTTACTGATCTCCTGCTCGCGGTTGGAGTTACGTCCTTCACCGCCGCCACTCATCAGCTGCAGGTAGTCGATGATGATGATACCTACGCCGTTATTGTGTACCAGCCTGCGGCATTTGGCGCGCAGCTCAAAGATGTTGAGGGCCGGGGTATCGTCTATAAAGATGGGCGCTTTGGCCAGGCGTTCGATACCATGCGTCATCAGCTTCTTCATCTCGTATTCTTCCAGCTTACCACGGGTGATCTTTTCCAGCTTGATCTCCGACTCGGCGGAGAGGATACGCTGTACGATCTGCCCGGAGGACATTTCCAGTGAGAAGATAGCGGCGCCTTTCGGGAAGCGGGGATGCAACGCTGCATTCCTCGCCAGGTTGAGGGCGAATGCGGTCTTACCCACGGATGGACGTGCCGCCAGGATGATCAGGTCACTGGGCTGCCAGCCGTAGGTTACCTTGTCGAGTGTTGGGAACCCGGATGGTACGCCGGTGATATCATCGCCTTTGTTACGAAGGTCTTCAATACGTTTCATAGTGTTCACCAGCACCCTGTCGATAGAATCGTAGTTCTTACGGAGGTGGCTATTGGTGATCTCGAACAGTTTGGATTCTGCTCCGTCCAACAGGTCAAATACGTCGGCGGTATCTTCGTACGCCTCGCTCAGTATTTCCCCGGAGATACGGATCAATTCACGCTGTATGAACTTCTGAAGAATGATACGCGCGTGCGCTTCAATGTTAGCTGATGATACTACCGTGTTGGTAAGACGGGTCACATAAAATGGCCCCCCTATCATTTCCAGTTCGCCGGAAGATTTGAGCTCTTCCACCACCGTGAGGATATCCACCGGCATAGACTTGGCGGCTAAACGCTGCATGGAGGAGAATATCTTCTGGTGCGCTTCTACGTAGAAGCATTCGGGCTTCAGGATCTCGATCACTGTATCAAAAGCGCCCTTCTCCAGCATAATGGCGCCCAGTACAGCTTCTTCCATATCCTTGGACTGAGGGGGTATTTTTCCATATACCATGGAGGACACATCAATGGACGGTTTCCTACGTACATTACGGTCTTTCTTTAGATTGAGATCCATTTATATTGTAAAAAGTTAAAAAAAATGAACGAAATCGATTACTGTCATGACTTTCTATGCCCCCGGCACTACACAATTTTTTCTGTACCCGTGTTAAGTCATCTTTAATTAATTGTAAACTTTTTTGAGCCGTAAAAACTAAGGTAAAGGCATTTTTCCATTAAAGCCGTACGATGACCAGATTATATTTATCAAACCAAAATCACAGGTTGTTCACACGCAAAATGTCAGTTATCCACTGACTGGCATCCGGTTATCCACGAAACAATGTAAAAATACCCTGTAAAGTTCCGATTATTCACACACTTTGTGCAAAAAGATTTTCCACAATTTGCTTGTACGGTAATTCACATAGGCACCAAAAAAGTAGGTGGTTTGACGTTTGAAGTTTGAGGTCTGAGGTTCGTTAAAAGTTAAAAGTTCAATACAAGTATACCGGCCAGGCAACTGCTGCGACCTCCACCTCAAACGAACCTCAGACCTCAAACTTCAAACCCTCAAACCCTTAAATGAACGGTTTTGTTATCTTTACAGCCACATTATTAATAAAATGACTATTTCTTACAATTGGCTTTGTGAATATTTGCCGGTGCAGCCGTCACCGGAGGAGCTGTCTGTTATTTTAACCCGTATCGGCCTGGAGGTGGAGAGCCTGGAGCGGTTTGAATCCATCAAAGGAAGCCTCGAAGGCCTGGTAATAGGAGAAGTACTGACGGTGGCACAACACCCTAATGCAGATAAGCTGAGGCTCACCACTGTAAATATCGGCAGCGGCGCCCCCCTGAACATAGTATGCGGCGCCCCAAACGTGGCAGCCGGCCAAAAAGTGGTGGTAGCCCCTATCGGCGCTACTATTTATCCTGCCAGCGGCGAGCCCATGACCATGAAAAAGGCCAAGATCCGTGGCGAGGAAAGTGAAGGAATGATCTGTGCTGAAGACGAGATCGGCCTGGGCAGCAGCCATGCCGGTATCATGGTGCTGGATGCCGCCCTGGTACCCGGTACCCCCGCGGCGGAAGTATTCAAGCCCGTACAAGACTGGGTATACGAAATAGGTCTGACCCCCAACCGCATGGATGCCATGAGCCATATTGGCGTGGCTCGCGACGTATGCGCCTATTTCAATAACCTGGAAAACACCCGCAAATACCAGGTAAAGCTGCCGGCCATTCCTGAACTGCCCAAGGCTGCCAAACCCTTACCCATTACCGTTACTGTAGAGAATACGGAGGCCTGTCCCCGTTACGCCGGGATTTCCATCAGCCATGTAAAAACAGCCGCCTCTCCGGACTGGCTGCGGAATAAACTGCTGGCCATTGGGGTAAGGCCTATTAATAATATAGTAGACATCACCAACTTCATACTGCATGAAACCGGTCAGCCGCTGCACGCCTTTGATGCAAACGCCATCAGCGGTAACCATGTGATCGTAAAGAACCTGCCAGCCGGCACTCCCTTCGTTACACTGGACGAAAAGGAGCGCAAGCTGGATGCAGCAGACCTGATGATCTGCAATGGAAATGGTGAAGGCATGTGTATCGCCGGCGTATTTGGCGGATTGCACTCCGGCGTAACAGACGCCACCACCAATATCTTCCTGGAAAGCGCCTGCTTCAGCCCTTCCGGTATACGCGCCACTTCTTTCCGTCATGGCCTGCGCACAGATGCTGCCACCCGTTTCGAGAAAGGCGTGGATATTTCCAATACCGTGTTTGCCCTGCAACGCGCTACAGCGCTGATCTGCGAACTGGCAGGCGGACAGGTGGCGTCTGAGGTGGTAGACGTATATCCACAGCCGAAACCTAAAAAAGAAGTGACCGCCAGCTGGAACTATATTAAGAAACTGAGCGGCAAGGAGTACGGACAAGATAAGATCAAACATATCCTGGCCAGCCTGGGATTTGAAATACTGGAAGCAACGGCCGATGGGCTGCGTGTAAACGTGCCCTATAGCAAGCCCGATATTTCCATACCGGCAGACATCGTAGAAGAGATCATGCGTATAGACGGCCTGGATAACGTGGAAATTCCTTCCCAGGTGCTGATCACTCCGGCCATCACTGCCCGCCCGGACCGGGAGCGGGTGCGGGAGAAGATTGCTGACTACCTGGCTGCCAACGGCTTCAGGGAGATCTTCACCAACTCCATCACCAACAGCAAATACTTTACGCCGGAAGTGCTGGAGCATACGGTGAAAATGATCAATAACCTGAGCGCTGACCTGGATGTAATGCGCCCCTCCATGCTGGAAACCGGCCTGGAAAGCGTGGCCTATAACCTGAACCGCAAGAACGAGGACCTGCTGTTCTTCGAATATGGTAAGACCTATCAACAACATGCCCCTGGTAAATACGAGGAAACCGAGCACCTGAGCCTGTACCTCACCGGTACCAAACGCCCGGAGAGCTGGTTATACAAGGCTGCCCCGGTAGATTTCTATTTCCTGAAGGGCTATGTAGGCAATATACTGGCCCAGCTGGGCATCAACTCGCTGCAATGGGCAGAGAAAGACGTTCCCGGACTGCAGCATGCCTGGCTGATCAAGGGCAACGGTAAAGAACTGGTTACCCTGGGCGCCGTGGCTCCGCAGAAACTGAAGCAGTTCGATATCAAACAAGGGGTATGGTTTGCAGATATCAACTGGCAATCTGTTTTGGCGGCTTTGCCAAAAAGGGATAACTTTTACAGTGAAATTCCGAAGTTCCCGGCTGTGCGCAGAGACCTTGCCCTGGTGCTGGACAAACAGGTGAAATTTGCAGATGTAGAAGCAGCTGCCCGCGGTGTAAAATCCCCGCTGCTGCAACATATCAACCTTTTCGACGTTTTTGAAAGTGAAAAACTGGGCGTCAATAAGCAATCTTACGCAGTGAGCTTTACCTTCCAGGACACGCGTAAAACACTGACAGATAAAGAAATAGATGCTGTAATGGACAAGCTGGTAAAGGCTTTTGAGACCCAGTTACAGGCACAGATAAGAAAGTAATCCGTGGCATTAGAGCAACACATACAACGCATTGAAGATAAGCTGCTCCTGCTGCTGAAAAAGCTGCAGCAGGAGCAGGCTGACAATGCCTTGTTGAAAGAACAGTTGCAATTGCAGCAGCAGGAATCTGCCCGGCAGCTGCAGACTATTGCTATGCTGGAAGAAAAGTTGCATCTTGCAAAAATAGCGGGTGTTGCATCCGGGAAACCGGCGGCCACGCCCGAGGAAGATGAGGATTTCAAAAAGGAAATGCGAAACAGGATCAACGACTATATTAAGGAGATAGACAGGTGTATTGCGTTGCTGAACAGTTAAAGACAATCCATGGAACAGCTGATTCCCGTAAATATATTCGTAGCAGACCGGTCTTACCGGATCAAGATCAAACCGGAAGAAGAAGAGGAAGTGCGCCGTATTATGAAGGAGGTGAACGAAAAGATCATCGAATTCAAAACGGCCTATGCGGGTAAGGATCTGCAGGATTATATAGCCATGGCCCTGATCATGTATGCTACCCACCCCGTAACAAGCGGAGGAAAGGCACAGGCAAGCGTGGCGCCCTTTTTACAGGAAAAATTACAAAAGCTGGAAGAATTGCTGGATGAACAATTGAAGTAAGGCAAGGCAAATTGGTGGAGCTTGTAGCAGCGTGGAAGGTGATAGATGAAAGTGTGATTTATTGAAAAAAGTAGATTAACAGGAAGTAATATAATTTTATTAACACCACTTATAACTTACTCATAATAAGTTATTTGTAAAATACCCCTGTTACTATTCCGGATAAGCAATCTGTCCACACCTTCATCTGTCCTGTGTTATCGCATTTTAGGACATTCTTTTTTGTATTTTCGCGCGTCAAGTTCTACCACCACCCTGATAGGGGGTGGCGAAGAATGCAATATATATTCAATTTTAAATTTTTTGTATGGATGTTACTTTTATAACGACAATAGCCGCGGTGGTGGCATTGATCATAGGGATTGTGTTAGGTAAGGTGATATTTGCCAAAAACACGCAGCAAAAAATACAGGAGGCAGAACAGCAGGCTCAGAAGATCGTATCAGATGCACAGGTAAGCGCTGAGAACCTGAAAAAGGATAAGTTACTGGAAGCCAAAGAGAAATACCTGCAGATGAAAAGTGAGCATGAGAAAGAGGTATTGCAGCGTAACCAGAAGCTGGCAGATGCAGAGAACCGGATCAAACAAAAAGAGCTGAGCCTCAACCAGAAGAACGAACAGCTGCAGAAACAGGTACAGGAAAACGAAGCAATCAAGGAAAACCTGAACCGGCAGATGGAACTGGTAGCCATTAAACGCAATGACCTGGAGAAACACCAGGAAGAACATATCCGCCGCCTGGAAAAGGTGGCCGGCCTTACCGCCGAAGAGGCCAAACACCAGCTGGTGGAAAGTCTGAAAGAAGAAGCCCGCAGCCAGGCCCTGGCCCACATCCAGGAGATCATCGAGGATGCAAAAACAAAGGCTAACAAAGAAGCTAAAAAGATCATTATACAGTCTATCCAGCGTACCGCTGCAGAGCAGACCATTGAGAACGCCATTACCGTGTTCAACCTGGAAAGCGATGAGATCAAAGGCCAGATCATTGGTCGCGAAGGCCGTAACATACGCGCCATCGAAGCCGCTACCGGTGTAGACCTGATCGTAGACGATACCCCGGAGGCCATCGTATTATCCTCTTTTGATCCGCTGCGCCGCGAGATCGCCCGTTTGTCGCTCCAGCGACTGGTACAGGACGGCCGTATTCACCCTGCCCGTATCGAGGAAGTAGTAGAAAAGACCAAGAAACAGCTGGAAGAGCAGGTAATGGACATCGGCGAAAGAACGGTGATCGAGCTGGGCATCCATGGCCTGCACAAGGAGCTGGTACGCCTGGTAGGTAAAATGCGTTTCCGTTCCTCTTACGGCCAGAACCTGCTGATGCACTCCAAGGAAACTGCCAACCTGTGTGCGGTAATGGCGGCTGAGCTGGGACTGAACCCCAAGCTGGCTAAACGCGCAGGATTGCTGCACGATATAGGAAAAGTACCCGACGAAGAAACTGAACTGAGCCACGCCTTGCTGGGCGCCAAGCTCTGCGAAAAATATGGAGAGCATGCCGCTGTGGTGAATGCCGTAGGCGCCCACCACGACGAAATGGAAATGCAGTACGTGATCTCCCCCATCGTTCAGGCATGTGACGCCATCAGCGGCGCACGCCCGGGCGCCCGCCGCGAGATCATGCAGAGCTACCTGCAGCGTATCAAGGACCTGGAAAACCTGGCCCTGGCCCACGAAGGCGTGGAAAAAGCCTACGCCATCCAGGCAGGCCGCGAACTGCGTGTGATCGTAGAGAGCGATAAAGTGACCGATAACGATGCAGACCGCCTTTCTTTTGAGATCGCCAACAAGATCCAGACGGAAATGCAATACCCCGGACAGATCAAAGTAACGGTGATCCGTGAAAAACGTGCGGTGAATGTAGCGAGATAAAAATTCCAAAGACCAGATTCCAAATCCCAATTTGAAAAGGCTGTTTCCGACTGGAGTAGCTGATCAAATTGGGATTTTTGTTTTTGGAATTTGGAATTTCAGTTTGGAATTTGGATTTTGGGATTTGGAATTTCACTTTAAATACCTGTCATGCAAAGAACCACGTCTTTACGCCAGCGCCTGGGCGCCTGCCTGCTGGCAAGCGGGCTGATACTGGCCTCCACAAGTGTAATGGGACAAAAAGCAAAGTCTCTCTTTAATGGTAAGAACCTGGATGGATGGAAGATCTACGGTACCGAAAAATGGTACGTAGACAACGGCAACCTGGTTTGTGAAAGCGGGCCCGACAAAGAATATGGTTACCTGGGAACCGATAAGGATTTTAAGGATTTTGAATTAACCCTCGAATTTAAACAGGAAGCCAATGGCAACAGCGGTGTATTCTTCCACTCTTCCATAGAAGGTACCAAGATCACCGGATGGCAGGCCGAAGTAGCCCCCGCAGGTATGCATACCGGCGGTATTTACGAATCTTATGGCCGTGGCTGGCTGATCCAGCCCACTGCCGATAAAGAGCAGTACCTGAAAATGGGCGAATGGAACACCATGAAGGTGCGCGTAAAAGGCAATGTAGTAACTACCTGGCTCAACGGCCATGAAATGATCACCCTGGATGATGACAAAATAGGCGGCCGCAACGGCCAGATCGCCCTGCAAATCCACTCTGGCGGAGGGATTAAAGTAAGATGGCGGAACATTCAGGTAAAGAACCTGTAAGCGGCTCTTAAGCGAACTCAATCATACTGGCCGGTCAGTCAATACCCACTGACCGGCCTATCCTTTTACAACTTATTACCCGTTCAGACTATTCTCTAACTTGATAATTATACATGCAATCGTTTGCAGAAAAAAGATATTTTACATAACTTGTCGCTACTAAATCCAGGTCAACACCTTTTTTGTACCGTTAAATAAGAATTGCACGCTATGAAGAACTTGCTCAAATCGGGGGGCTCTGGCTATTCCTGCTATGCCACAGCCTAATGATCCACGCTCAGTCCAAAACTATCCAGGGAACAGTGAAAGATGCCAAAAGCGGCACAGCGCTGCCCGGAGTAACTGTATCGGTAAAAGGAAAATCAACCGGTACCCAGACAGACATGCAGGGTCAGTTTAAATTACAGGCAGACCCACAAGCCACTTTAGTCTTCTCCTTTATCGGCTACACCACACAGGAAGAACCTGTAAATGGCCGCAGTAATGTGGACATTCAGCTGGGAGAAGACCTGAAAAAGCTGGAAGAAGTAGTAGTAGTAGGGTACGGCGCACAGAAAAAGAAAGATGTGACCGGTTCGATTGCCTCTATCAATTCAAAAGCCATCCAGGAAGTATCTGTTACCAACCCACAGCAGGCCTTGCAGGGGCGGGTGGCAGGTATAGATGTGCTGATCAACAGTAACAAGCCCGGCGATGAGCCCCGGGTACGCGTACGCGGCAACCGTTCTATCACGGCCGGTAATGATCCGCTGTATATTGTAGACGGGATCCCGTATGCCGGAAACATGAACGACATCAACCCCGGCGATATCGCTTCCATGCAAGTGCTGAAAGATGCATCCGCCACAGCGATCTACGGTTCCCGCGGCGCCAACGGCGTGATCCTGATCTCCACGCACAAAGGCAAGATCGGTCCGGCCAGGGTGAACTACAGCGCCAATTACGGCATTATCAATACGCTGGGCCGCACCGATATGATGGATGCCAGCCAGTATACTGCGATGAGAAGAGAAGCCAACCGTACGGCAGGCCGCTATAACGATAACAATCCTGATTCTTCTGACGCCGCTATTTTCAACGCCACAGAATACGCCAACGTAAAGGCGGGCGTGAATACCGACTGGCAGGACCTGATGCTCTCAAGCGGCTGGCAAACACAGCACAGCCTGGGTGTTTCCGGCGGATCTGAAAAAACAAAATATGCTGCCAGCGGCGGTTATTTCAAACAGCAGGGCGTACTGGAGCTGCAAAGCTTTGAGCGCTATAACCTTCACCTGAGCCTGGACCAGGAGATCAGTAAAAGAATCCGGGTGGGCGCTTCGCTGCTGGCCTCTTACAGCAAACGTCGGGGCGAGACCTACAACGGTATGGATGCTGCGCTTAAAATGCTGCCGATCGCAGCTCCGTATGACGCCAACGGCAACCTGATCACCTATCCCACCAGTGATAATCAGCAACCTAATCCGCTGCTGGATTATGTACCGGGCAACCGTGAAGAGAACCGCACCCGCTTCCGTTTATTCACCAGCCTTTACGGAGAAGTGGACCTGGCAGAAGGCCTCAAGTACCGCCTGAATGTTGGACCGGATATCCAGCAAAGCAACTACGGTCTTTTCCAGGGTAAGAACAACACCAACCAGCTGATAGCCGGCGGCGATGCAATAGCGCAACGGAACGGCTATACCGTACTGGCTTATACAGTAGAAAATTTATTGACCTATAACAAGGTCTTCCACCAGAAGCACAACGTAGGCATCACCGCCCTGTACAGTGTACAGCGCCAGCGTGAAGACTCCTCCAACGCTGCTGTGCGTGGCATTCCGGCGGAAGCCCAGCAGTGGTACAACCTGGATGAAGCAGGTAACGTAACTGCTATTGGCAGCCAGCTGGGCACCTGGACCATCCTCTCCTACATGGGTCGTATCAATTACGGTTATGACGACAAGTACCTGATCACCCTGACGCTGCGTGCAGATGGTTCTTCCCGTTTTGCGAAGGGTCAGCAATGGGGCTATTTCCCCTCTGTAGCTGTAGCCTGGAACATGACCAACGAAAATTTCCTGCGGCCAGTTACCTGGCTCGACGACCTGAAGATCCGCGCCAGCTATGGCAAGATCGGCAACACCGGTATACCGCCGTATGCTACGCAAGGCGGATTGCTGCGCAGCCCCTACTCTTTCAATAACAGGGGCGTACTGGGTTATCAGCCCAACCAGCTGCGCAATCCTAACCTGACCTGGGAAACTACCGCTTCTTCCAACATAGGCTTTGATTTCAGCGTATTCAAAGGAAGACTGACGGGTAGTGTTGACGTGTATAAGCAGAAGACCACAGACCTGCTGCTGAACCGCCTGCTTCCCTTCAGCAACGGCTTCCCGAGTGTGCTGACTAATATCGGCTCTACAGAGAACAAGGGCCTGGAGGCGGCGCTGTCTGCCATCATCGTGCAAAGTCCTTCCGGCTTCACCTGGTCAACCGATGTTAACTTCTTCATGAACCGCGAAAAGATCCTGAGCCTGGGCAACGGCAGTAAGAGTGATCCCGGCAACGCCTGGTTCATTGGCCAGCCTATCACTGTTTACTACGATTACCAGAAAATAGGCATCTGGCAAACAGAGGCCGAAGCCAAGGTATACCAGCAGCACCAGGGTGAGATCCGCTTAAACGACGTGAATAACGATAAGAAGCTGGACGCCAACGACCGTACTATCCTGGGCTCACAACAGCCTGACTGGTCTGGCGGTATGACCCAGCGTGTTTCCTACAAAGGATTTGATCTCTCCATTGTGGCCTTTGCACGCATGGGCAATATGGTGAAGAGTGATTTTTACCAGAACTACAACACGCTGTTCGGACGGTATAACAACCTGGACGTAGATTACTGGACGCCTGCCAATCCCACAAATGCTTTCCCGCGGCCTAACCGTAACCAGGAGCGCCCGAATAACTATACTACACTGAGTTATTTTGACGGTTCCTTCTTCAAGATCCGCAACATCGGGTTGGGTTATAATCTGCCGAAAAGTTTGATGGACCGTTGGAAAATGCAGGCGCTGCGTGTAAGTGTAGATGTGAAGCAGCCGCTGATCCTGGCGCCTTACCGCCAGACATACAAAGGCATTGACCCGGAAGATGTGACTACTATCGCCGTGGATGTACCGGCCACCTGGATGCTGCAGTTTGGTATAAATGCCACTTTCTAAACCGTAAAAAAGAACGTTATGACGAATATGAAAATATGCTGGATGATCATACTGCTGGCCATTGCGTCTGCAGCTTGTAATAAAATGCTGGACGAAGACCTGGTGTCTAATGTGAATGATGATTTCTATAATACGCCCGCAGGCTTCAGCGCTGCAGTAAACGGCTCTTATGTGGCCATGCGTAGCTTTTACAGCACGGAACGCGGGATGACCTTAAGTGTTTTTGGTACGGATACCTATACCAACGGCTCTGATGGTGATTTTAAATTTGCCAACCAGTATACCTCGCAGCTGGATGGCCGTTATGCACACCTGCGCGAGCTCTGGAACGCTACCTACCAGGCCCTCAATACCTGTAACGCAGCGATAGACAGGGCCAATGCCATACCAGGCCTGGACTCTACCGTAAAACGCACAGGCGTGGGTGAAGCGCGTTTCTGCAGGGCACATTATCATTTCCTGATGATGCAGCTCTTTGGGCCGGTTCCCTTGCAACTCCAGGAGAACAAGGAGATCAAAACCGAAGCACACCGCGATTCTGTGCCCAAGATATACAACGCGATCATAGCAGACCTGATGTATGCTTCGCAGAATTTACCGGTATCACCTGAGTTTGGCCGTGCCAGCAAGCCAGCTGCAGAACATCTGCTTGCGAGGGTATACCTCACGCGTGCTTCTTCTGCGGCGCGGCAGGCAACCGATTATGACAGCGCCGCCAAATATTCCCAGGGCGTTATCAGCAATTACAGCTTCTCCCTGCTGCCGGATGTTGGCCAGGTATGGGCCCAGGGCAAGGAAAACAATGCAGAGACCATCTGGGCGGTACAGTATACCACCGATGCGCTGTATAATTCTACCGACAATAATGCCTGCAGGTTCTTCCTCATGCAGTATGATATCCTCTCCGGCATGAAACGCGACCTGGCCAACGGTACCCCCTGGAAACGCTTCCGGCCAACGCCTTTCCTGCTGGATACGCTCTATCGTGAACGTGTGCACGATACCCGGTACGAAAAATTCTTTACTACGGTTTGGAAAGCCAACGTGGCCACCTCCAAACTTAAAGTGGGCGATACTTCCGTATATATGCCCGGTTATAATGTGACCGATGCAGAAATTACCAGCAAGCCTTATCTGCTGGTACCGCCCCGCCGGTATACTGAAGTGTTGTACCCTTCGCTGAACAAATTTGCAGATGCGCTGCGGCCCGATAACCAGGCTTCCGGTGTAAGGCCCTTTATTGCCTTCCGCCTGGCTGAAGATTACCTGATAGCTGCAGAAGCGCTCATGATGAAGGGCGACAAGGCAACGGCAGCGAATTTGATCAATACCCTCCGCGTGCGCGCCGCCCGGGTGGGCCTTACGCCCGATGAGACCACGGCGCATAAGGAAGCGATGAAGATAACACCCGACCAGCTGAACATCGATTTCATACTGGACGAGAGAGGCCGTGAACTGGTAGGCGAACAGCAGCAGTGGTTTGACCTGGTACGTACAGGCAAGCTGCTGGAAAGAGTACGGGCGCATAACCCGCAGGCCGCTGCTAATATCCTGCCCAAGCATGTTCTGCGGCCTATTCCGCAGGACCAGATAGACAGGCTAAGTAATCCGCAGGATTTCCCGCAGAATGCAGGATATTAAAAAAGTCGTAAGTCAATAGTCGTAAGTCGTTAGGAGTAGGTTGTCAATCACTGACAACTTATCACTGACGACTTACGACTTTTTATTGTAACTTGATCTCTTCTAAAACCCTCTGTGTTATGTCCCAAAAAAAGATACTCTTCCTCACCGGCGATTATGCTGAAGATTATGAAACCATGGTTCCTTTCCAGATGCTGCTCATGGTAGGGCATGAAGTACATGCGGTATGCCCCGACAAAGCAGCCGGTGAAAAAGTGATTACCGCCATACATGATTTTGAAGGAGATCAGACCTACAGTGAAAAGCGGGGCCACTATTTTACGCTGAACGCTTCCTTTGCGGACATACAGCCGGCGGAATATGATGCGCTGGTTATTGCGGGTGGCCGGGCGCCTGAATACCTTCGCCTGGATAAAAAGGTGATCGAGCTGGTGAAATACTTCTTTTCCAGTAACAAACCGGTGGCGGCCATCTGCCATGCTATCCAGATCCTGACGGCAGCCGATGTGGTACGGGGCAAAAAGCTGACCGCCTACCCCGCCGTAGGCCCCGAGGTAACTATGGCCGGAGGGGAATATCAGCATGTGAACATTGACGACGCGGTGACCGACGGTTTACTGGTTACCGCCCCTGCCTGGCCGGCTCATCCCAGGTGGATCGCCGCCTTCCTGAAAGTGCTGGGCACCCGTATAGAGTTGTGATAATCTGTAATTTATTGATTTTAAGTACAGTATTTGCCGAAGAAATAATCCTCTTTCCCTGTTTCTTAATTATGCCTGCATTACTTACCTTTGCAGCCGAATTGAACAATCCATAATATCACTATGTCCGGACAGCTTAAAGAAGTTCGTAACCGTATAAAATCAGTACAATCCAGCCAGCAGATCACCAAAGCTATGAAAATGGTGAGCGCCGCCAAGCTGAGACGCGCACAGGATGCTATTTTGCTGATGCGCCCTTATGCCGTGAAGCTCCAGGAGATGCTGCAGAACATCGTTTCCAACACAGAAGGCGATATTGAGATGGCCCTGGCTGCAGAAAGGCCGGTAGAAAAGGTGCTGATCGTGGTAATTACTTCTGACCGCGGACTGTGTGGCGCTTATAATTCTAACCTGATAAAGCTGGCCAAACAGCTGATCCGTGAAAAATATGCGGAGCAGTATGCCAAAGGACGTGTGGAAATCATGCCTATCGGAAAGAAGGGTTACGAGCACTTTGCAAAGAACGGATATAAGATCAATGACCAATACTGGCACCTGTTCGCAGATCTTAACTTTGATCATGTAAAACAGGCTGCTGCCATCGCCCTGAACGGCTTCATAAAAGGCGATTACGATGCAGTGGAGCTGGTATACAGCCAGTTCAAGAACGCCGCTACCCAGGTATATACCACCGAGCAGTTCCTGCCTATCGCTAAGGTAGCGCAAAAAGAAGGACAGCAGAAGATCAAGGCTGATTACATCTTCGAACCGGAGAAAGAAGCCCTGATCGCAGAGCTGATGCCTAAGATCCTGAACACGCAGTTCTTTAAAGCCATACTGGACGGCCATGCTTCTGAGCACGGCGCCCGTATGACCGCCATGGATAAAGCAACAGAGAATGCTGCGGAGCTACTGCGCAACCTGAAGCTGTCATACAACCGTGCCCGTCAGGCTGCCATTACAACGGAGCTGACAGAGATCGTGAGCGGTGCTGCCGCCCTGGCCGGCTAAGATGCTGGATCTTATTCACATCAAATCAACAGCAAAAAAATTCATTTCTTCAATAGCGTCAAAGACTGTAACTTTCAGTCTTTGACGCTTTTTCTTTACGGTTGCAATGTGCCAACTACATTGTACAAAAATCACAACTATGGAAATCTCTCAGATCATACCGCATGTAGAGGCATTGATATTTGCCGCTGACCGTCCCTTACCGGTACTGGAAATTGTGGATCTGCTGAATAACGCCCTGGCCTTCCTGGAAGACCGCGCCACGCTGGACCAGGTGGAAACAGCCATAGAAGCCATAAGAGAAAAATACCATACCGAGTTCTATGCGTTTGAGGTGAGGGAAAGCGGGGGTGGTTACCAGTTCCTGACCAAAAAGGACTACTACCAGACCGTAGCGCAGCTGAACGGGGAGAAATTCCTGAAGCGCCTCTCTACCGCCGCGCTGGAAACCCTGGCCATCATCGCCTACAAACAACCTATTTCCAAAGGGGAAATAGAGCATATACGCGGCGTCAGCTCCGATTATTCCATTCAGAAACTGCTGGAAAAAGAGCTGATCGTCATATCGGGCCGCAGTGAGGAACTGCCCGGCAAACCTTTACTGTATACTACTTCCAAGGCGTTCATGGACTATTTCGGGCTGAACTCCCCGGCCGATCTGCCCAAACTGAAAGAGGTGTTTGACGAAGAAGTGATACAGCCTACGCTCATTACGGACGAGGCCTTCCATAATGGCAATGGCAGCGGCTTCGTAGTATCCGAGAGCGGGGAACTGCTGGAAGACGCCTATATTCCTACCATCACTATTCATGAAGAAGTAGCGCTGCCCGAAGATCTGGAAGCAGGGGAAACGCCGGAAACAGATGAGGCTGGGGAATCTACGGAAGCTCCCATGGAAGATGCTGCACCGGAGCAGGACACGGAAACAGAAGCAACACCGGAGGTGAACGCTGCTGCAGCATGGGGCGGTGACGAAGACGAAGAGGATGAGGAAGAAGAGGAACTGGACGATCTTGAAGAATATGATGGAGACGAAGATGAAGAGGAAGAGGAAGAGGATGAAGACGATGATGAAGATGAGGACGAGGAAGACGACGAAGATTTTGAGGATGAAGATGATGAGGAGGAAGACCTCGATGAGGAAGACGAAGATGAAGACGATGATTTTGAAGAAGATGATGATGAAGATGAAGATTTTGACGAAGAAGATGATGAGGAGGAAGAAGACGAGGATGACAAAAAATAAGGCAACACCATCACTGCAAATAAAAATGTCCCGCCAATGGCGGGACATTCCTTTTTAAAGCTGCTATTGTTTACCCTTTGATCTTCCTGATCACGGCAGCAAATATTCCACTCAGTTTTTCATCTGCTTTGGCAGCTACGGCAATGATCTCTTCAATAGAGACGGGGTGCAGGTTATCGGGATCGCATTCATCTGTGATCACTGATACGGCGGCACAGGGTAGCTGCAGCTGGTTAGCCACGATCACTTCGGGCACGGTGCTCATCCCCACTACATCGGCCCCTATCATACGCAGGAAACGGTATTCTGCCCTGGTTTCCAGGTTGGGCCCCATAACGGAAACATATACGCCCGTTTTTAAAGCGACGCCGCTGGCGGTGGCGGCTTCCTGTAAAAGCTGGCCCAGCTGTTGATCGTATGGGCGGCTCATATCCGGGAAACGGGTGCCGAAAGCCGGGGCGTTTAAGCCGCGTAACGGACTTTCAGGCTGCAGGTTGATATGATCTTCCAGTAGTATCAGATCGCCTTTTTTAAAGGCCGGATTCATGCCGCCGGCGGCATTGCTCAGCAACAACTGCTGCACGCCCAGCGCTTTCATCACCCTTACCGGGAAGGTGATCTGCTGCATGCTATATCCCTCATAGTAATGAAAACGCCCTTGCATGGCGATCACCGGCGTATCGCCGATATAGCCAAAAATAAGATGCCCTTTATGAGATTCCACCGTGGCTTCCGGGAAATGAGGGATTTCGTTATAGGGAATGCTTTTTTCTACCTGGATGTGATGCACCAGCTGTCCCAGGCCTGTGCCCAGCACTATGCCTACCCTTGCCTGGTGATAGCTGAACTGGCGTAACCAGGACGCAGTTTCCGTGATCTGTTGTAATAGCGTTTCCATGGCGCAAAGAAAGTATAAAAGCAGTTTATTTTTGCTTTTTGTACAGTTGGCAGCGCAATCGTTTGCAGTAAAAATTAAACGGGTATGGGCTGGAATTCAGACCTTTGTGAAAGGGGTTTGCAAAATCGATTTTCCGCTCATCACATTTTTAATGCAATCGGTTGTGTAATTAGCGTGCATTTTATAATTTGGAAGCATTTAAGCCCCGGCAGAGAGGGGAGCATAACAGATCGATACTGCGTAGTTAAGGCGAGGGCAAACCAGCCAGGATAGCAGACGAATAAATTACACGTAATGAGAAAGATATTGATTTTTTGCAGCAGCTTAATGCTGTTACACGGCATTGCAAACGCCGGGGGACCGGTTAAAAAAGGGCAATGGACGCCACTGTTTAATGGCAAAGATCTGAAAGGATGGAAACAATTGGGAGGTACCGCAAAATACCATGTGGAGAATAATGAAATTGTGGGAACGACGGTACTGCAAACACCCAACTCCTTCCTGGCAACTGAAAAAGATTATGGCAACTTTATACTGGAACTGGAATTTAAGCTGGACAAGGAATTCAATTCCGGCATACAGTTCCGGAGCCAGAGCCGGGCTGATTACCAGAACGGCCGTGTGTTTGGCTACCAGATGGAAATAGACCCGTCTGACAGGCGCTGGAGTGGGGGCATATACGAAGAAGGCCGCCGCGGCTGGCAGTACCCGATGGAACTGAACCCGGGCGGACAGAACGCCTTCAAAAAGACGGAGTGGAACAAATATCGTATAGAATGCAGGGGATCTGAGATCCGTACCTGGGTAAACGGCGTACCCACCGCTCACCTGGTGGATACTGCCCTGCCAAAAGGCTTTATTGCCCTGCAGGTGCACAGCATTGGCAATAAAACGGATGATGCAGGCAAGGATATCCGCTGGCGTAACATCCGCATTATAGAGGAACCGGCTCCGTCACAGTACTCACCCTACGATGATATCTATGTGGTGAATAACGTGGTGAACGAGCTTTCTGCCCAGCAGAAAAAGAACGGCTATGTGATGCTGTGGGACGGCAAGACCAACAAAGGCTGGAGAGGCGCTTACAACAAGCCCTTCCCCACCAAAGGCTGGACCCTGGACGATGGCACCCTGAGCATTCACCAGTCTAACGGCGATGAAATGGGCTCCGGTGGCGACATCGTAACAGAAAAAGAATACAGCGCTTTTGAGCTGGAATTTGAGTTCAAACTGACTGAAGGGGCCAACAGCGGGCTGAAGTATTTTGTGAAGGAAGTATATGAGACCGGTGGTAAATCGGCGATCGGCCTGGAATACCAGGTGCTGGATGACGAAAAACACCCCGATGCCAAGCTGGGCCGCGATGGCGACCGCACCCTGGCGTCGTTATACGACCTGATGCCAAGGAAACAGATAAAACAAGCATTGAAACCGATTGGAGAATGGAATAAAGGACGTATTATTGTATCTCGAAATAACCATGTGGAACATTGGCTGAACGGATTTAAAGTACTGGAGTATGAACGTGGATCACAGGAGTTCAAAGACCTGGTGGCCATCAGCAAGTATAAAAACTGGAAAAATTTCGGCTTATGGCCCGAGGGACACATCCTGTTACAAGACCATGGTAACAATGTATCTTTCCGCAGCCTGCGCATAAAAACTTTATAATCAATAAAACATATCAGCAGTAAAGAGTAATCGCTTACTTTTTATTGTTTCATATAAAGAGTTTTCATTGTTCACTGTTCTATATAAAACATTCCGATTCTTCGGAGTGTTTTTTTATTTTAGTGTAAACCACACCAATGACTACACTAAAATATTCCGTTCTTCTACTGGCCGGAACACTATTGCTAGGCGCCTGTGGCCCGCAGGAACAGCAACATAACAGCGATGCTGCCGCCGACTTCCTCCATCATACCGTAGACCGCTATTTTGAAGAGAAGATGCAGATCTTCCCGATAGACGCTACCTTCAATGGGGAACACCAGTTTGACAACCTGCTCCACATGGAAATCAGCGAGGGCTTCCGTCAGCATATAGACAGCTTTGCCACCCGCTATCTCCAGGAACTGGACAAGGTAGATACGGCCGCTTTAAGCCCGAATGACCGCATCAGCTATGATATTGCCCGCTGGGAACTGAACATCATGAAAGAAGGGCTTACTTTTCATGATCACCTGATGCCCATTAATCAGTTCGCATCACTTACCCTGACCTTGCCTCAACTCGGCTCCGGCACCAGCGCCCAACCATTTAAGACAAAAGAAGACTATGAAAAGTTCATGCAGCGCATGAAAAGTTTTTCAGAATGGGCTGACAGCGCTATTGCCAATATGCGCCGTGGTGAAGCAAGCGGTTATGTACTACCCAAAGCGCTGGTGGTAAAAGTGATCCCGCAATTGGCAGCCCTCACCAAAAAAGACAGCAACAATGTTTTTTACGGCCCGCTGAAACAGCTCCCGGAAGGGCTTGACAGCAGCGGCCGCAGCGCCCTGTCCACCGCATACAAGCAGGCGATTGAAACCAACATCATCCCTGCCTTTGAAAAGCTGCGCAGCTTCATGCAAACGGAATACCTGCCTAAAGCGCGCAGCAGCAGCGGTATTGGCGGCGTGCCAGACGGTAAGGCCTATTACCAGTACCTGATCCGCTTCTGGACCACCACCAATAAAACACCCGATGAAATATTTGCTACCGGCGAGAAAGAAGTGGCCCGTATCCGCGGTGAAATGGAAGAAGTAAAGAACAGCACCGGCTTTAAAGGCGACCTGGCGGCATTCTTTACCTTTGTGCGCAACGACCCTCAGTTCAGGATATTCAAGACCCCGGCACAGGTGCTGGACTCTTTCAAGGCGATAGAGAACAAGATCATGCCGGGCGTGCAGCAGATGTATCTGCATCTACCCAAAACCAAATTCGAGATTCGCCAAACGGAAGCTTTCCGCGCCGCTTCCGCCAGCGCCGAATACTTTCCGGGCAGCGTGAAAGACGGGCGTCCCGGGGTGTTCTATGTGCCCATCCTGGATGCTAAAAAGTTCAGCTATGTAGGCATGGAGTCGCTGTTCCTGCATGAGGCCATTCCCGGTCATCACTTCCAGAGCTCCCTGCAGCAGGAGAACGACTCATTGCCGAAGCTCCGTAAGTTCATCTGGTTTGGCGCATATGGGGAAGGCTATGCATTGTATTGTGAAGGCCTGGGTAAAGAGCTGGGACTCTACACCAACCCATACCAGTACTTTGGCCGTTTGAGCGATGAGATCCACCGCGCCATCCGCCTGGTAGTGGATGTTGGTATGCACGCCAAAGGATGGAGCCGTGAACAGGCCCTCAAGTATATGCTGGATAATGAGCCGCTGTCTGAAGAAGAAGCCACTGCCGAAATTGAGCGTTATATGGCCCTCCCTGGTCAGGCCCTCTCCTATAAAACGGGCGAGCTGAAGATCCGGGAACTGCGTCATCAATACGAACAGCTGCTGGGCAACCAGTTTAGCCTGAAGGATTTTCATGACGAGCTGCTGAAAGATGGTTGTGTGCCTTTGAGTGTGCTGGAAGCTAAGATGAAGCGCCGTTTCGGAAAATAAGGAAAGTTTGAAGGTGCAAGGGTTTGAAAGTTTGATCCATGTGAAAAGATCAGCCTTTCAAACCCTTTAACTTTTAAATTTTATCACTGAAATGAGTAAATTTTATACGTATATATTTTTTATATATTGTCCTTTTCTTGCAGGTGCCCCTGTTCGCCCCATAAAAAACGTAAAATTTACCCCCTAACCCATCTCAACATTAACAATTTTATCATTTTGCTTTGAGAAAAGATACTTAAATTTATACAAGGTTAGCAACATGGGAACCGCAACGGTCTAAGGCAGGGTTGACCATATCATCATTTGGACAGCAACGAATTATCGAACAGTTCATATTCTGTGGAACACTGACTGTTATCAGACAACAGTCAATCTCGCTTTCGACCTCACCTTTCGGCTTATGTATTTATCAGTGGATAGGCCCCTTATTCTTAACAGCTTAAATTGATGGTATTATGTTAGATCTCATCTTTAACTATTGCCTGTCATTTCCGGGCGTTACCGCCGAAGAAAAGTGGGATGAGGAGATGTGTTTTTCTGTAGGGGATAAACTGTTCTGCACAATGCAGATAGATGCTCCTAACAGGCTCTCCTTTAAATGCACCTGTGAAGATTTTCACAGCATGATCGCAAAGCCCGGTATCTCACCGATGCCTTACCTGGCGCGGTATCACTGGGTACAAATAAAGCGCCCCGATACCCTGGAATGGTCTGAACTGCAGACCCGCATACAACAAGCGTATGAACTTGTAGTGAATATGCTTCCTCCGGAGGAACGGGACGCCATATTAAAAGCGAAGGTATAAACGTTTAACCTTCCACGTTATGATACACTATACTTTGGGCTCCCACCCCTTCTCGTAAGTCCTGCTCCACAGTTTCGCTGCAGCGGTATCATTCAGTATATGCCCGTTCTTCGGGTCACAATGCAGCACACGTCCTACGCGCTGCGCAATATTACCTAGATGACATAATGTTACACTGGTATGCCCTACTTTCTCGATCTCTGAGTTCAAAGTAGCCTTGCCTCTTATACTGTCCAGGAAGTTGGTGATGTGGATAGCATCGAGGAACTCGCCTGCCGGACTTACCACATTGGTAACATTCTGTGCGGGATTTTGTTGCTGCTTTACTTCTTTTACCAGCTTTCCCTTTTCATCGAAGATCTTGTAGCTATCGCCGCCGGAGTTGTACAGCGCGCCTTTGTCGCCAAAGATGGCGAAACCACGGCCGCTGCCTTCCAGCTCGTAGGGATGACAGCTACGGCCTTCCCAGGTAATAGACTTTCCACCTTCAAATTCAAAGCTGATGGTTTGGGTATCGGGTGTTTCCCAATCGTCTTTCGGGTACGCATAGCGGCCACCAGAAGAAGTAACCTGGCTGGGGAAATCTACATCCAGGAACCAGCGCATACAATCCAGCTCGTGGGTGCCGTTATTGCAAGCTTCACCGGTACCCCAGTGCCAGCGCCAGTGCCAGTTATAATGCACGATATTGTCCAGGTAATCTTTACGGGGAGCAGGGCCCTGCCAGAGATCCCAGTTCAGCGTGCCAGGTACGGCTATCTTCTTTCCTACGCCGATAGGCTGACGGTTGTTCACATACCAGCCCCTGGCATAATATACTTTACCGATGATACCCTGTTCTTTCACTTCTTTTACGGCCTGGTTGAGGTTAGGCCATGAACGGCGCTGGTTGCCCATTTGTACCAGGCGCTTGTGTTTACGGGCCGCCTGGATCAGCAGCTCTCCTTCGTTCGGGTTTTGGCTACAGGGCTTTTCAACATATACGTGCTTACCGGCTGCGCAGCCCATGATAGCGGCGGGCGCATGCCAGTGGTCCGGGGCCGCCACTACAAGCGCGTCAAAATCTTTCTTTTCCAGCAGTTTGCGGATGTCTTTGATTACCTCTGGCTTGCGTTCCTGGGCACCTGCAATGGCTTTCAAGCCTTTCTGGATGGCGCCATCCTCTACATCGCACACATAACCTATTTCTGCGCCGGGCAGTTTGGCGGCTACCTGGGCCAGCCAGTTACCACGTGAGTTTACACCCATTACTGCCAGCACCACTTTATTGCTGGGGGCCTGCTGACCAAATACGGGGAAGTTAAGATAGGTAAGCCCGGCTCCCATACCTGCCATGGCGCCGGTTTTAAGAAAATCTCGTCTTTTCATCCGTTAATATTTTGATTTTTTTACGGGTTGGATGGAACCTTCGGTTTCATCCATTATATTTTTAATAACGTGTGATAACGTGAAGATTGATCCATAGCGGATCAACTCATACAACAATCGGTTGCATAAAGAAAGGGAACGGCGGATTTAAATGCAAGTAAATAGTGATGAACGTAAAATATGCATAGCGCTTAATACTGAACGCGGAAAGCCTTATGCCTTACGCATTCAACGTATTCCAGATTACGCCGTATACATCAGTGGCCACCAATTGTTCTTTGTTAACAGGCTTCGGTGTGATAAGCACCGGGTGATAAGCCGGATCTTCGGGGATGCGCCCATGTGATCCTTTGATCAGGGTAGCATCCAGGGGAATCACATTCATCAGGTAGCGGAAGCCCATCTTTTTCTTCAGCAGTTTACCTACTACTTTCAGCTTCACCAGCGGATCTGCCGGGTTGAGGAACATTTCAACCGGATCATAACCGGGTTTGCGATGGATCTCCACCAAACGGGCAAAATCAGGCGCTTTATTATCGTCCAGCCAGTAGTAGTAAGTGAACCAGCTATTGCTGTCAGCCACCAGTACAAAATCGCCGGTACGTTCGTGATGCAGGTGGTGAGCACGTTTGCCTTCCCTGTCCAGCACCATTTGTACGCCTGGTATATTCTCCAGGATGGCGCGTACTTTTTTATAGCTGCGGGGATCGTTGATATAGATATGCGCCAGCTGGTGATCAGCTACTGCAAACGCTTTTGAAGCGCCGGGATCCAGCAGCTCAAGGCCTCTTTCTTCGCGTACCTGTATCAGGCCTTCCTGGCGCAGGATCCGGTTGATGTGCACCGGGTTATTGACCGGAGATATGCCGTATTCGGATAACAGTATTACCTGTGCGCCTTTCTTTTCGTAGAAGGTGACCAGCTGTTTGCAAACCTCGTCTATTTCGTGCAGCTCTTTGCTGATGCGGCTAGTATCCGGCCCGAACTTCTGCAGGCAGTAATCCAGGTGGGGCAGGTAGATAAGGGTCAGGGTAGGGTTGTGCAAGTCATCGGTGAGCCGCGAGGCGTCTGCGATCCACTGGGTGGATTTGATATTGGCGCCGGGGCCCCAGAACTGGAAGAGCGGGAACTGTCCGAGCTCTTTCTGCAAATGATCCCGCAGGGAAGCCGGGTACGAGTAGCAGTCCGGCATCTTACGCCCGTCTGAAAGATATTGGGGCCGGGGCGTTACGGAATAATCTGCGCTGGAGTACATGTTGTACCACCAGAACATTTTGGCGCAGGTAAAACCAGGATCAAGGCGGCGGGCCTTATCCCAGATCTTTTCTGCTTCTACCAGCTTATTGGATTGTTTCCAGAATTTTATTTCGCTGTCTTCGCGATCATACCAGCCATTGCCCACAATACCATGATCTGAAGGCCATTTACCGGTAACATAGGTACTTTGCACTGCGGTTGTTACAGCGGGCACCATCGGGTTTACGGTGGCCAGGTGATGCTGCTTAACATAAGCCTGCAGGAAGGGAGTATGCTCGCCTATTACGGATGTAGAAAGTCCAACTACATCGATCACTACTGTTTTTTTCATGGATAGTTGGTTGCCGTTACGAATCAGAACCAAAGCTAGGGTGCTCCCATCACAATTCCAACTGCTGCCGTACCCAGGCCAGTTCCCGTGCTATAGATTGATCTATTGGTAATTTAAGGTCTGCAGGCAGCACTTCCCAGGTATAGGTTTCCACTTCCAGGTGCTCCGTGAATGCCTGCGCTTTGCATAGTGCCAGTACCTGCTTAATATCTTCCTGTGTAGCCGCCAGCAATCCGTAGCGGTCTATGAACAGGGGCACATGAAAATGGGAGCGCCATTCCTGCACCTGCGGATTGCCTGCATCCTCCAGGGCCTGGGGCAGATCGGGGTAATGCGTGTAGCCATTAGCGGTACGCGCTATTACCTGGTGCAGGTAGGTGGGCTCATTAAAAGTACGGAAGGCGCTGATGACGGCTTCTCTTTCAGGAGTGCCTGCCGCGGGCAGCGCTGCTTTTAGTGCGGCGCTGATCTGCAGCTTACCTATCTTAAGCCCGTGCTGCTGCATGCGCGACAATACATCTGCAGGTTGCTCGTAAGCAAGGGCAAAGTGGCATACGTCATAACAAAGCTGCACATGATCTTTTACCAGCATGGCCGCATCTGCTTCCGTCACGCCGAATTTATCAGCGAGAAAGGGAATTCCGGCAGGCATCAGGCGTTGAAAATACCAGTCGATATACTCCTGTGAATTTTCGAGCAGGCCATCTGGTTCAGGCTCTATATCAATATGCAGGAGCGGGCCGCCGGCACGGCGTATACGCACCAGCTGCTCTACTACCAGCAGCAGGTTCAGCGTAGCGCTCTCTGTAACGGAAGACCTTTCTTCCTCACAGCGCGCATTCCATAATTTATAGGATAAGGGAGCGGTAGAAACGCCGCCTTCCATTCCTTCGGGCAGCAGTGCTGCCAGCAGGCGAAACAGGCGGATGGTATAGGCTACGCGGTCGGCCGTGGTCCAGTCGGGCGTATGCACCTGGTCTTTCACCACTACGTTATGAAATCCACCGTAAGGAAAGCCGTTCATCGTAAACACATAACAGTCGTGCTCTTTCAGCCATGCCCTGAACTCCTGTAAAGCATCTTCCTTACTAAGCTCCAGGCTGGCGGTGTTAGACAGGCGCAATCCGATACCGAAGGGCTGCTGCGGGCTCAGGGCTGCCTTTACCAGCGGTATATGCTGCTGCAGCTGTTTAAAATGCGCATTCCAGTTTTCACCGGGATGGATGTTGGTGCAGTATGTGAGATGTCCGTATGATGTGTGCATTCTTTTTGTTTGATGTTTGAGGTTTGAAGTTCGTTAGAAGTTGGAAGTTGGCGACAAGTGCCCTAACCTCAAACTTCAAACTTCAAACTTTGCATTTGTTTCAGCATGGCTGCTGCTTTTTGCAAGCGTTCCACATTCATCTCATTTACTTCTGCGCCTTGCCCGATGGCTTTGAGCAGGCAGATCGTGAGGCGGCCGCCCAGGTGCTCCCGAAACTCTTCCAGTCCTTTTATTACAGGTGAGATGGTTTGTCCTTCCATATCAAGCAGGGGATGATAGATGGGTAGTCCCATTTGCTGCAATACACGGAGGATGCGCTCCATAGAGGACTGGTCAAGCCATCCTAACAAATATGAATATACGCTGTCTAGCGCAATACCGATGGAAACGGCCTCACCATGACGTAAAGCAAAATTAGTGAGCTGTTCCAGCTTATGGCCACTCCAGTGGCCAAAGTCGAGTGGACGGGAAGAACCGCTTTCAAAAGGATCTCCGGCGCCGCCTATATGCGCCAGGTGCAATTCAGCACAGCGGTAGATGAGCTCCTGCATGGCATCCATATTACCTGCGGCCAGGGCCGCTGCCTGGTCTTCCATCCATTCAAAGAAGGGCGCATCCTTGATCAAGGCCACTTTAACGGCTTCCACCATACCGGAGCGCCAGTCGCGCGCATCCAGGGTAGTAAGGAAGTGTGCATCATTAAATACGGCGGCAGGCGGGGCGAAGGCGCCCAGAAAATTTTTCTTTCCTTTATAGTTGATACCATTCTTCACGCCTACGCCTGAATCGTTCTGCGACAATACCGTAGTAGGGATCCGGATGTGGCGAACGCCCCGGTGAGATACGGCAGCTGCAAAACCTACCAGGTCCAGCAGGGAGCCGCCACCTATACCTATCACATAAGAATGACGATCTATCGCATATTTATCTATGGCGTCTACCAGGCGGAAAAACAAGGCTTCGTCGTTCTTGCATGCCTCTCCTCCCGGTATTACGATGATCTCGGGCGCCAGCTCCATGGAGGGGATGGCCTTCAGGTAAGCAGGCAGCTGCTGTTGCAGGTAAGGATGGCTTTGCCATACGCCTTCGTCTGCTACTACCAGTAAACGCTTGCGGTAGTGGTTGCTGGCCTGTTCCTGTAAAAATGCTGCTAAACTGTCGTTAGACGGTTCAAAGAGATGGGTGGTAAAGAAGACCCGGTAAGCGAACCTTACCTGGAATTGCTGTTGAATATAGTTGCTGTTCATCGTCTCAGGTCCATTCTGGTGAAAGTCGGCAATCAAAGTACAAAAATATATTAAAAAAACTTTCTGTAGGACAAAAGGCCCCGGTGAATACCAGGGCCTGCTTGATATCTGTAGAAATTATAAAGCGTCTGAGGAATGCAAAATAGGGCAATTTTCAAGCGGCAACGTAATACTCCCCGATATTGGGGATACGTATTACTACTTAAAAGTTCAGCACTCCCCCTATTGCAGGTCTTCATATAAATGCCGAATTTTGTAGCGGACAATACAAAAACAAACAAAACGCCAATTTATTAGAGCGCTGTTAACCCTGTAACAAATCTGTAGTTTTTCCATAATACATTTTTTGTTGCAATAGCCTGAGTATGCTGTCATCATTGGCACGAGGAGGGATATTTCAAGTATGAAAAGGATTATAACTTTCACACTGTTATACTGTCTTGCTGCATGGCATGCCCATGCGCAGCAGCAGACTGTGGACAGCCTTTACCGGCTCATCCACCGTCAACCCGCGGATACCAGTACCGTAGCCGCCCTTTACGCGTACGGCGACCGGTTCTACCCCGACCAGCCGGACAGCGCCGCCTTTTATTATAAAAAAGGACTGGCAGTAGCCCGGCAGCTACACTACCTGCGGGGCATCGCCCAGTTCACCTCCTATTACCTCTATATTCTAAACCAGCGGGGGGAGTATGCCAAAGGCCTGCATATGGTTACCCAGGCGGCGGTGATCTACCGTGCATTGAAAGATGAAAAGAACCTGGGGGTTGCGATCAATAATATGGGTAACCAGCATCATGAGCTGGGCAATTTCTCTGCCGCAGCCGGTTATTATCTGCAGGCCATTACCCTGGCAGAGAAGACACAGCATACGGCTGTGCTGCCTAAATTATATAACAACGTGGCATCCATTTTCCTGAGCCTGGAGGATTACGGGAAAAGCCTTCAATATGCCACCAAAGCCGCAGCACTGGGCCGCCAGCAAAGGGATACGCCGCGCATTGCCTCTGCGCTGGTGAACCTTGGCTATGCCCAGACCAAGCTGGGACACTACCAGCAGGGAGAGGCCACCTTTATGGAAGTGATACGGCTGGGCAGGTATCTGGGGGATAGTACCTATGTGATGGATGGCTACATTAACTCAGGCAGTATTTACTCTGACATGAACCAGCATCAGAAGGCCCTGCGGCAGTATGAGAAGACGATGGCTATTACAGACACGTATCCTGACCAGGACTACCGCCTGTATGCGCAGCTGGGATATGGGCAGGAGCTGTTAAAGACGGGACAGCCACGCAGGGCAGATAGCATCATCGCATCCACCATTGCACTGGCCCGCAAGATGCAGGCCACTGACGAGCTGCGACAGACCTACCTGACGGCTGCCGAAATAAAGGAAGCCTTACATCAGCCAGCCCTGGCATTGCAATACCGCAAACAATATGAGGCGCTGAATGATTCGCTGCTGGGCGCCAGCACGCGTAAACATGTGGAACAGCTGGAGATCGCCTACCAAACCGCTCAAAAGGATAAAGAGCTCGCGGAAAAGAAGTTATTGCTGGCAGAAAAAGATGTACAACTCGAATCGAAGGCCAAGTGGCAGGCCATTTTCCTGCTAACCATCGCCCTGCTGGCGGTAGTGGCTACTCTGATATTGTTACGCTACCGCGCACGGCGCAGGTTGCACGCACAGCAGCTGCAAACCATTGAAAAGGAAAGGACCGTACAGGTACTGGAAGCCCTGATGCAAGGGGAAGAGAAAGAGCGGGTACGCTTGTCTAAAGACCTGCATGACGGAGTGGGCGGACTGCTATCCGCTGTAAAGATGCATTTCAGCGCTATCAGGCATGAACAGGAAGTGTTGAGGGACAATCCGGCCTATGCGCATGCCGTTCATTTACTGGATGATGCTATTACCGATATCCGGAAAACGGCGCATAACCTGATGCCGGAAACCCTTTACCGGCTGGGATTGAGAGAGGCCTTACAAACCTTCTGCAATAACATCAGCTACTCCGGCACTTTACAGGTAAGCTTTTACAGCACAGGAGAGATAGGGCGGTTCAAGCCCAATTTTGAACTGTCTGTATACCGTATCGTGCAGGAACTGGTCAATAATATCATCAAGCATTCCAGGGCCAATGAGGCACTGGTGCAACTGAGCCAGCATGATTCGCTGCTGGCTATTACGGTAGAAGACAACGGCGTTGGCTTTAACCAGCAGTCTGCACAACAGCGGGGCAACGGCCTTACCAGCCTGCAATCGCGGATACGTGCGCTGAACGGCAACATTGCCATTGACGCGGCCACCGGCCAGGGAACTACCGCCTATATTGAATTTGACGTAAGCATCGTAATGAACTAGCTGCAGACAGCTTCAACTTAAACTATATATGCAGATCAAAGTAGCTATTACAGATGATCATCTATTAGTGATCAATGGCATAAAGACCATGCTGGCTCCTTATGAACACATCAGCATTGTTTATGACACTACAGACCCCACCGGACTTTTACCAGCGCTGGCAGCAACGCCGGCCGATGTATTGCTGCTGGACATACAGATGCCATCTATCGACGGGATGGAACTGTGCAAGCAGGTGCACAAACAACATCCGGAGCTGAAAGTGATCGCTATCAGCAGCTTTATGGATACCCGGTATATTAAACAGATGTTGCGCAACGGTGCAGCCGGTTACCTGCTGAAGAATACCGACCCCACTACGCTGGTAAGCGCCATAGAAAAGGTGTATGAAGGTGAACAGTTCCTGGATGAAGCCCTGAAGCAGGACCTGCTGAATGAAGCCCTAACCGGTAACAAAAGAAGCGTTTATGAAATACCGCTGACCCGGCGGGAGAAAGAGATACTGAAACTCATTGCAGAAGAACACTCCAACCAGGAAATAGCTGATCTTTTATTTATCAGCCTGCGCACGGTAGAAACACACCGCCTGAACCTGACCCAAAAGCTGGCGGTAAAAAATACTGCCGGACTGGTAAAGGAAGCGATCAGAAGAGGATTGCTGGATTAAGTGACGGCAAAAGCACGTGCCAATAATAAGGATAAAGGTAATAATATAAGGATCGTCAACGCATAGGGCAGGCTGGCAAAAGCGGCGGCCCATGCGGCGTTCATGGCTACAAGCGCCAGGATGCCTCCTTTCACGGCCTTGCCTATATTAGGCCCGATCGGGTCTTTCATGGCCCTGATCAGGGGTGCATTGGTCATATAGATGAACAGCAGTAAGAAAGGAGCGGCCTGCAACAGGCGGCCGTTCGCTACCGCCAGTACGGCAATGGTGCCATACACCAGTGCATAACATACGGCGGCTATACGAAGTGTTTTGATATTTCCTCCATATACTTCTCCCCGGCTGATGGCGGTAACTGCAGCAATATATAATACAGGGATCACGGCGATCCAGGTGTAGCGTTGTAATACAGGCTCCATAAGGCTGATGCCGAGCAGCAGGTTCAATCCGCGGCACAGGCCCATATTCACAGGGCCCCAGCTGGCATGTTTACCCCATTTATCATATACCAGTGCGCTGGCCATGATGGAGAGTGCGATGAAACCGGCTACCCTGCCTACGGTAAAGGCGGCCAGTATGCCTACGAGGAAAAGGTAGCTGCCCAGTATCACGGCCTGTGTTTTGGTAATCAAGCCGCTGGGAATAGGCCTTTCCGGCCGTTCCAGCTTGTCGAGCGATGCATCAAATACATCATTGAACACTACGCCGCCTCCATACAGGCCAATGGTAGCCAGGCACAGGCAGGCTACGGGTAACAAATCCAGATAATTCGTATATGCCTTGTGTAAAAAACCGGAAATTGCTATACCCGCCAGTATATCTGCCACTGCGGTCAATAAGTTGGCCGGACGGACCAACCTTAAATAACCTAACGATTTGCTAAGAATATAACTCACCGGATACAGGGGTTTTATCAATAAATCTTGGTACTCCATCCATAAGCAGTCTATGTTAGCGAATAATAATCGCATTCTTGTCTATCCGTGGTTGTTGGCCACCTCTTAGCACAGTACTCCCATTAAATTTTTCACTTTGATCGATCTGCTTCACTGTTTCAAAATCAGCTTCGTTAATTTGCCCGCTTTGTGAAAAAGCTGTTATTGCATTACGGTAAGTTACCAAATGAATGTGATTCGAGTCAATACCACTTTCGTGCATGAGCGCTGCGGTTTTGGGTACAGCGAGGGGATCGCTGATACCCCAGTCGGCGGCAGAATTGATCATAATACGCTCACTACCATATTGTTTAACGATGTCTACCATGCGTTCGTTCCCCATTTTGGTAAAGGGGTAGATTGTGAAGGCAGCCCAGAAACCGCGGTCTAATACTTCCTTTACGGTTTCCTCGTTGTTATGGTCTACGATGACCATGGCGGGGTTCAGGCCATGTTCTATGGCAATGTCCATACTGCGTTGGGTTCCCTGTTTTTTATCCCGGTGAGGGGTATGGATCTGCACGGGCAGGTTGGCTTCTTTGGCCAGCTCCAGCTGTGCGCGGTAGTACTTTTCTTCTGCAGGCGTCTGGTCGTCGAAGCCGATCTCGCCAACACCCACTACGCCCTCTTTATAGATAAAGAGCGGCAATATCTCCATGACAGCTTCGGCCAGTCTTTCGTTATTGGCTTCCTTGGAGTTAAGCCCTATGGTGCAATAGTGCTTGATACCGAACTGGGAGGCGCGGAACCGTTCCCAGCCAATCAGGCTGCTGAAATAGTCGCGAAAGGTGTCTACACCGGTGCGTGGCTGTCCCAGCCAGAAAGCCGGTTCAATAATAGCGGTAATGCCCGCATCGGCCATGGCCTGATAATCGTCTGTGGTACGGGAGGTCATGTGAACATGCGGATCGAAGAAACGCATCCCCCTTATACGATCAAGATAGCCCTGCTGCATAGGTTGAGGCTGCAGGTCTTTTTCTGTTAGTTGCTGACTACAACACATGGGAATTGTTGGTTTTATTAATTGCCCCCTAATTTTTCGGCCACCCGGCTCCAGCTAAGCGCTCCCTTAATGATATCCTGCTCTACGCGGGGCGATTGCTTCAGCAATGCCTTGGCAGGCGGATAAGAGGAGTAATAGCATGCCAGCGCGGCGGCGTCTTTTTCAATGTTCTCTGCCGATTGCCAGATGCGCTGAATGTCAGGCATGGTGGCTTCATTGATAAAACCGGCTACCAGGCGCCATAACATCGGGTTCACTGTGCGGCCGGCGGCCCAGCGTTCGTGGGCATAGTCTATGAGTATTGCGGCCAGGCGGGCGTTGGCCCGTTCATCCAAACCGATGATGCGATGCACCGGTTTTTCTGTAAAGAGCGCCTTCATTACCAGCTGGTTCCATGCTGGTTCTTCCAGGTACCGGGCAGGGTATGGATTCTCTAACATAATGGCTTCCAGTACCGTTCCTATGTTGGACCGGATCCCTTCTGCGGTGCGTAGCTTCCACTCCTGCGGCCAGGGCAGCAGGGGCAGGGCCCCATAAAGAGCCACCAGCTCATTCATCTCAGCGGCATTGAACAGTCCTTCAACGGTCTGCACATACGCCTCCCTGTTATCTGATGGCCATTGTAACAGCCACCAGGTCCTGACCAGCCGGTCTAACGTATAGTGCTGTACGAAAAATCCATGAGCTGCATGCTGCAGGTTGCTGATGATACCGGTGGGTAACGTTAGCAGATCTTTACCGGTAAAACGCGGAATCGCGCTAAAGGTCAAGTTAAATTGCTGTACAGACTTTGTTTCCTGTAGCACATTACTGCGTTGCTTCAACCAATCACGGGACTGGCTGTTACTGTGCTGCTCGATAATGGCATAGAGTAATGCGCTTACACCGTTCCGGTCATAATCATATGGTTGCTCCATTGCGCCTGGTTCTAAACGGGAAAAATAGGCGATCAAAAGGATAAAGATAATAGAATTTGATGAACGGAGGAAAGCTACTTTGCACTATAGTCTCCTTTTTGAAGCTGGGTACCCGCATCCACTTTTATTTTCTCTACGATATACCCACCCAGACCGGCTCCCTGTCGGACACCGTTCTCTATGGCCGAACGGTAATGGATACCACCATATAAACGGCTGATGGCGGCTTCTTCCGCTGCCTGGCGGAAGGAGGTGAAGCTGCGTTTGCCCGCCCCATATTCCACTTCGGTTGTATCTGTAAAGGCAAAATTGTCCCCGTATAAACGGGTAAGGGAAACGGCGGCGGCGCTGGAGATAACGCTATGCCCGCTGGTATACTCAGGGAAGGGCGGTGTTTGCAGCAGCGGTTCCCATGTAGGGTCTATCAGGTCATTGATCACCGTTTGCGGTCGAATCACCCTGCTGCGGTATTTCTCATCCCAGCAGGAGATAAAACCATCCAGCAGGGTAACGGCGGTGAAGGCATAAGCCTGGGCGGTTCTTACATAATCTGCCTTTGACTGGCGGCTGGCAATAGCTGCAATCCCCATCCAGTGGCCGCCGGGCGTGATCTTCTTGGTAGCGAACATCGCGTGGCCGGTATGATGCATCACATAGGGGTTACAATCCCAGAAGCTGGCAATGGCCCTTTGTTCAGGGCTCAGCTGCAGGCCGGTATTATATACTTCCATCAGTTCGGTGTAAAAACGGCTGGTGGCGCTTACATCATACTTATTGGCGGCCGGCGGCTGGAACTGGTTACAGGTGTCCATTACCATGGGATGTATACTGTTCCAGTAAGGCTCTATGGCATCCATATAGTCTGGCGGAGTTGGCTGCCAGCTGCCCTTTATCCCGTCTACCGTATAGCGCGGGTATCCCCTGCTTTCGCGGTAATTATCCTTCGCAGCGCGGGCCAGTATGGTGGCGCCGATAGTATCTCCAAAGGCGATGGAGTTGTTGAACACCTCCTCCTCTATGCCGGCGGCATGAAAGCGGTCGTAAAGCTGCTGCTCAAACAGTTTAAGGGAATCGGTAGAAAAGGTCACTTTGCGGGCCACTACCTGGAATGCCCTTGCTCCGGCCAGCAGGAAATTGTACTGCTTGCCGGGATCCGGGGATGGCATAGGCGCAAACCCATGCAGCTGGGCGGTGAGAGAGGGATATTGAGGCTCACCGAAACGCGCTGCCTCGTACATGGCCAGACTGGCGTAGGCATAAATACGGCTGGCTACGGGAGGAGAAAAGATGTCGTACACGATCACATCCGTTAAGCGTTTTACGGAAGCATGCACCACTTCCGGGTCCTGCAGCTTCAGCGGATCCGCCTTGGGCGCGGGCCTGCGGCAGGCGGCCAGGCAGGCCAGACAACACAACAGTATCAATAGTTTTTCTTTCATGGTAAGCTTACGGTTCTTTTTTGTCCCCTGAAATCTGTTACATCCACTTTACTTACGGGCGCGGTAAAGGCCAAGTAACGGCCCGACTGCGACAGGAAGCCCTGCCCGTAAGCACATTCCTGTTTCTGCGTACGACCGTTCGCGTAGTACACTGTTACCCAGGCGTCGTTACGCTGAAGCGGTAAGAGGCTGACCGCCTGCTGCTGGCGGAAGAGCTTTAAAGGCCCCTGGTTCTGGGAGGCTGCCAGCAGTACATGGCCCTGCTGATCTCTTAGCTGTACCAGGGCTTTACCATCGCCGGGTATATAAATGCCGCTCTTCTTGATATCTACCGGCGTAAAGGTTCCTTTGCCATTACCCAGCAATACCAGGCCGTTGAGGGCGTCGTACCTGCCCAGGGCCACGTCTGTACCGAAGTCGTTCCCGTTCACTATTACATCCAGGTTGCCGTCGCCATTTACATCGGCGGCTACCATGCCGTATAAAGGCGCCAGCTGGGCCTGCACCGGGAGCGGAATGCAGCTAAAGCGGCCATTGCCCTTGTTCTCAAAGTAGCAGGAGCGCAGGTTCACAGCTTTTAACTGCAGGGCGTCTTTCAGCTCTTCGGGCTTGAGGACCTCCTGTAGGGTGGCTACGGCAAAATCGTGGTATTTAGGAAAGCGGGCCCGCATCATGATCATCTGTTTAATGAGATCGTCGCGGGTATGGGCGGGGAATTCTCTGCGGCCGCCTGCGCTGTCTTTCAGGAACAGCGCCGGTACTGCGTCATAGCTGCCGTTCTTGTCAAAGTCAGCGGCATAGATAGTTACCGGCTCCTTATCGCTGGCCCTGTACAGGGTATTCAGCCCGGTGTTGCCGGCGATATAGTCCATATCGCCGTCGTTGTCAAAATCGCCGGCTACAAGGCTGCTCCACCAGCCGGTTTCATGCTCCAGCCCCGTTTGGGCGGGTTCCAGTTTGCCTTTCCCGTTATTGTGCAGGAAAACGGGATGCATCCATTCCCCGGCCAGCAGCAGATCTGCCCAGCCGTCGTTATCGTAATCGGTCCAGAGGCCATCGCAAACCAGGCCGATATTTTTGAGGGCAGGAGCTACTTCTGCCGTAACGTCGGTAAACTTTACCGTGCCCTCCTCTGTATCATTACGAAGCACGTAGCTGCTTACAGCAGCGGGGTATTTTCCCGGCTCTACCCTTCCGCCGATGAACAGGTCCAGATCTCCATCGCGATCAAAATCTGCGGCTTTTACGCACGATTTGCTGGAATAGACGGGAGGCAGGGCGCCTTGTGATTCGGCAAAGCTGCCGCGCCCGTTGTTGAGGAAGAGGCGATCGCGGTAACTGAGGCTACCGGCTTTATTCTCACAGCTGCCGCTGGCGATATAAAGGTCCAGGTCGCCATCATTGTCTACATCGAGGAGCAGGCAGCCCATGTCTTCTGATCCTTTATTGTCTGCCAGGCCGGGCAGCAGGTCTTTTTCTACAAAGCCCTCTCCCGGTTCCTGTACCAGGAAAAGACCTTTGTGCTGGGTAGCGCCGCCGATGAAAATATCATCCAGGCCATTGCCATCTACATCGCCTACTGCCAAAGCAGGCCCGTACTGCGACAGCTTATGCGGCAGCAGCTTCTGGTCATTGAAGTCTATGTAGTCGAACTCCGCATGCTTATACGTGACATGGGAGCTGTCTGCTGCATCGGCAAACAAGGGCGCTACTGATGCAGGATGTGGGGCCGGCGCCGCTACTGCGGCCTTATAGTCGGCCGTGAGGAGCTGGTTGGCCCGCACGTTGTGCCACTCCTGTACTTTGCCGTCAGGCCAGGTCACTTTTACCAGGGCAAGGGTACCTGTCTTACCGAGGCCGAAGTGGGCCACATCCTCAACAGAGGACAGGTATCCGCGATAAATGGTGTTCTCATACACCTGCTTATGATGCGCTTTATCTTCTACCTGTACCCAAGCGCCGAGGGCCTGGCGGTTGAAGGCAGGTCCTTTCCATTGCACGCGCAGCCAATTGTTGCCGGCTTGTTTGCTGCTGTTGTTCTCGTATACAAAAGCTTCGTCGTTGATATTGTTCACTACATAGTCAAGATCGCCGTCCCTGTCAAGATCCGCGTAGGCAGCACCATTGGAGAAGGAAGGTAGCTTAATGCCCCATTGAGCAGAGACGTCTGAGAAAGTAAGATCGCCGTTGTTACGGAAGGCATAGTTAGGGATCTTCACGCGCGGGATCTGCTCCAGCATAAATTCAGTAGAAGCATAGGGCGTGGCCTGTGCCCGGAAGGACACGAAATCATGATCTGTAATATCGCGTGGAAACCCGTTGGTAACCACGATATCACGGAAGCCATCGTTGTCAAAGTCTGTTACCATGGGTGTCCAGCTCCAATCTGTTTCGGCGATGCCTGCCAGGAACCCGATATCACTGAACACTACGGCAGGTATACTGTCTTTACCTGGCACGGGCCCGCAGTTCAGCTGCAGCATATTGCGGGGATACTGGTACTGGTAGCCGTATTGATCATTGTTAATGTAGGTGTAGTAGTTGTTGGCATTCATCATCATTTTCTTGCGCAGGTTATTTTCCGGCAGCATATCAAGGCTGATGATATCGGCAAAGCCGTCGTTGTTGATATCATTTACATCTGTGCCCATGGCGGAATAGGCGGTATGTTTGCACCAGGTGGAGGAACGGTCTGTAAAGGTACCGTTGCGGTTATTGATGTACAGGATATCGTTGGTGAGATAATCGTTGGCCACATAAATGTCTTTCCATCCGTCCTGGTTGATATCTGTAATGTTGATGCCCAGCCCATATCCTTCAATGAGGATGCCGGCCTCGCGGGAAACATTCGTGAAGACAGGATGTTTGAGCGATTCGTTCCAGTCGTTCCGGTACAGGCGGTCTGTGTTCTGGCTGCTGCCATCCAGGGTTCGTGGTTTGTATTTGCTGGGATAGTGGGCGGAGTCTATAACGTTGGTCAGCACATAGAGATCAAGGTCTCCATCGTTATCATAATCAAAGAAGGCGCCCATCACGGAATGGCCTGCATCATCCACGCCATATTCTGCCGCCATTTCTTTAAATACAGGCACCCCATCTTTACCGGCTCCCTGGTTTACGAAGAGCATGTTGCGGAGGGAGGCGCTATCATGCTTCATGGAAGCGCACACATAGAGGTCGAGCCGGCCGTCGTTATTGATATCAATAACAGATACGCCGGTGCTCCATTTACCGTTTCCGCTCACGCCTGCAGCTTTGGTCACATCTTTAAAGTGCAGGTTCCCTTCGTTGATATAGAGGCAGTTGGGCACCATGTTGCCGGTAAAATAAATGTCAGGAAGACTGTCATTATTAAAATCGGCAATGGCCACGCCGCCACCGTTGTAGATGTATTCGAAATTAAGGATGTTCAGGCTATCGTTATCCGTAATAACATTATTGAAATGGATGCCGGAATGGTCTGATGGTACTCGCTCGAACAGGGTGGCTGGTCGTTTGCAGGCTGTAAGCAGGTATAGCATTGCCGTGCACCACCCAAAAAATCTGAAAGAAAATTTCATTGTCCCGTGGATTTGTCCTCTAAACTTTCATCTGTGCGGATCTTCCCTGTTGGGTATGGGGGGAAATAAAAGAGAGGCACAAGTGCCTCTCCTTCCGCCATTCTAAAACCTGATCAATAATCAGGATTCTGTTCCAGAGCAGAGACCCCGTTGGTCGCGCTCAAATCAATTTGCCGTTGCGGTATCGGGTAATAATTATTTTTCGGTGCCGTAAATTTTGCCCCTCTCAGAAGGCTCATTATCGTCGATTCGTATGCAATATAAGCATTTAAAGTGGAACTTGCTTCTCCCCAGCGCACTAAATCAAAAAATCTGTGTCCTTCCATAGCCAGTTCAAGCTTTCTTTCCATGTGGACGGCCTTTCTGGCAGTAGCCTGATCAGGGAAAGGAGTGTTATAGGTATCGATCACATAATTGGCAGCCGGAGCACCATTATTCATCACCCAGCTTTCCTGGTTTTTGGCCCTGGCGCGCACCAAATTTACATATTCACGGGCTTTCTCAAGTGATCCTATTTCCACTTCGCATTCTGCTGCCCACAGCAGTACATCTGCATAGCGGATCAGGATAAAATTGATAGCGGTGAGCCCGTTGGTCCAGGAAGAACCATCGGTCAGCACTTTCTCCTGTGATTTGTAGTATACGTTCTTCTTCGGAGAGTAGGGCCCGCCGTTGGCCTGGTCGCGGATCCAGGAAACGCCGGGGTGCAATCCCCAGTCAAGATACGGAAGTCCCCTGCGGCCTACCGTCCAGTCAAGACGGGGATCCAGGCGGCCTGCATCCGGGGTAAAGGGATCAGTGGCTTTCAGGCCTTGATCGCTCTTCACCTGGTTAGCGCCCTGGTTATAGGAGCCATCCAGCAGGGGTAAGCCTGCGGCGGTGGTGCGGTAAGAGTTCACCAGTTCCTGGGTAGGCTGGAAGAAACCGCAGCATCCACCAGGGGCGCCTTTATCAGAATAAGGGAAGTTCAGGATAGAGCCGGGGTTGGCGTTGGTACCGCCGCCACCGTCATTCACAGATGCCTGTACAGCGAATACGGATTCCTTGCCGTTCTTGGTCTCTGCGTTGTAGTTGTCCTGGAAGCGCACTTCCAATCCGAATTTTACTCCTTTGGGATTGGTGCCACTGGCGATAATAGCTTCCAGCAAGGGTTTGGCCTGTGCATATTTTTTTTCAAACATGTAGGTTTTGGCCAGGAATGCGGCGGCGACCCATTTATTGGCGCGGCCTATCTGAGACATGATGGCGGGCAGGGTATCATAGGCTGCCTTAAAATCGGCTTCGATCTTTGGCCATGCATCTTCTGTATTGGCCACTTTATAGTTACCGGCCACATAATTAATAGTTTCATCCACATAGGGAATCTTGTCCCATATTTTCTTCGCTTCCAGGTGATAGAAACCGCGCAGGAAGCGGGCCTGTGCCCTGAGGAGCGGACGGTCTTCGTCTTTCACATCAGCCAGGGCCAGTGCTTTCAATACGTTATTGCTACGTGCTACGCCGTCATATGTAGCTTTCCATTTTACGTTATAGTAATCGTTGGTAGGCTGTGATTCATACCGCTCTATCGGGTTCACATCTGCCTGGTCACCGGCATTGGAGCCTTTATGGGCATCACCGCCGCCAATGCTGCCATATACCCAGTTGGTAGTGGAGGCCTGCCAGTTAAAATCATTGTAGTTACCATCCAGTATGGCATAGGCGCCTATCAGCAGTTCTTCTACGCCCTTCTGGGTGCGTACATCCGCATCACCCAGCTGGCCTATCGGGTCACGGGTAAGGAAAGATTTGTTACATGCGTACAACACCACTGCTGATACTGCTACCATCGACAACAACCCTATGATCGCTTTATTTGATTTCATCAGTGTAATTTTTAATTTATGTTAGAAAGAAGCACTAACCCCCAGGATGAACTGCCTTGTAAGCGGATAGTTACCATAGTCCACACCAAAGTTGGTATCTACCCCGCTCACTCCCGGGTCAAGCCCTTTGTATTTGGTAATGGTAAAGAGGTTAGTGGTCTGTACATACACTTTCAGTTTTTCTATACCAATGTTCTTAGTGGTATAGGCAGGCAGCGTATAGCTCAGCTGTACGTTCCTGGCCCGGATATATGAGCCGCTTTCCATGTAGTAGGAATTGGGCTGCGTGTTAGTGCTGAAGTTAGACACGTCTTCGAAGATGGGTATGGTAGCGCCTTTGTTCTGCGGCGTCCAGGAATTCTTCACATCAGCACTGATAGCCTGACCCGGGAAAGAGGGGAAGAAATCAGTGAACCAACGGGTATAGTTGATCACTTTAGCTCCCTGTACGGTATAGAGGAAGATGTTAAAGTCAAAGCCTTTGTAACCGATGGTAAGATCCAGGCCGGAAGTAAGGCGCGGGTTGGGATCTCCGAAGAACACGCGGTCGTCAGGGCTGATTTTCTTATCACCATTCGCATCTTCATATTTGAAGCGGCCGGGAGCTGCTCCATCCTGGGTAGGACTGTTCTTTACATCGTTATCATCTGCGAAGAGGCCGATCACCTTGTAGCCGTAGAAGGCGGAAATGGGGTGCCCTACTGCGTTACGGGTGAAGGTACCTATACGGGAGGAACCGAAGCTGTTACCATCAAAGTAATCTACACCTTCTGACAGCTTGGTGATCTCGTTCTTGTAAGTAGTTAAGGTAAGATTGGCTTCATAACGCCAGTTCTTTCCAATGTTACCGCGTTTGATGATCTGCAGGTCAATACCGCGGTTCAGCATACTGGCAACGTTGATGAAAGGATAGGTTACCTGGCCGATGGTACCGGGCAATTCAGGATTGAACAACAGGTTATTGGTACGTTTGTTATACCAGTCAAATATGATGTCCATTGAATTGTTGAACAGTGTTGCGTCCAGGCCTACGTTGGTGGTTACGTTGGTTTCCCACTGTCCGCTGGGGTTACCGATCCTGGATTGGGCAATACCTTCAAAAGTAGAAGTGCTGGAACCGTCTATAGCGTAGGCAGTGAACCTGGCGCTGGCGGCATACAGGTTGTACTGGTTATTCAGGTCTATACGCTGGTTACCCATCCTACCCCAGCCACCACGTAGTTTCAGTTCGTTGATCCAGGAAACATTCTTCAGGAAATCTTCCTGGCTGATACGCCAGCCGCCGGAAATAGCGGGGAATGTACCATACCTGTTATTGATACCAAAGTTGGAAGAACCGTCCCTTCTCAGCACAAGGCTTATCAGGTATTTATCCATTAATGTATAGTCTACTTTACCGAAGATGGAGAAGATATCGTTACCGGGGCTGCCGTCACTGTCTACCGTACGACCGGAAGACTGTGTAGTGGTGAGCGTGCGGTAGTTCACCCCATTGGTAAAGGGGTTAAGACCTGTACCTGCAATGGTACGGCCGGCGCCATCACGGATGGCCTCAATACCTATCAGCGCCTTGATATCATGGATACCGAAGGTGTGCTGGTAACGGGCGGTATTGGTCCAGGTCCAGCTGTGCCCAAAGCCTGCATTCTCATACAGCTGATCATTACCTATGTTCTCAGAGTTCTCGTAGGTGCGGGAGTTGATCCCATTCGCATAGAAGCTAAACAGGCCGCCACCGAAGCTGCTGCGGAAGGTGAGGTCTTTTAACACATCTACTTCGGCGTATACGTTACCGAACAAGCCGAAAGCATGTCCTTTGTTATCTTTTGCGCGGATCTGATTGGCTACGGGATTGCTGGGGTTGTTGAGCCCTTTTGCAGCAGTGCCGCCCCATCCGCCGTTTATATCATATACGGGGATGATGGGATTCATACGGTAAGCCAGGGAGATGGCATTACCTTCATTCAGGTTGGTCAGCTGCGGGTTATCGCGGTAGGCCATCTGGATGTTCTCTCCTATACGTACCCGGTTATGTACGGTAAACTCAGAATTCACGCGGATGGTATAACGTCTGAGGTAAGTGCTGAGCACAACGCCTTCCTGGTTATAATAGCCGAAACCTACATAGAAGCGTGAATTATCGCTGCCGCCGGATAAGCCTACAGAGTGCTGCTGTATGGGGGCGGTACGCGTAATTTCCTTATACCAATCTGTACCCGCTTTATTGGCCCTTACTATCTGGTAGATGGGGCCTTTGTTAAAGTCTACATTATACTTGCTGGGGTCAATGGCGGGGTTACCTTCAAACACGCCGCTCTGGTCTCCTGCCAGAATATAATCAGGCAGTACGGCATTTACGCCGGTACCATATTGCGGGTGAGTGGGGTTACCGTTGGCTTCCACTTTACCGGCATTGCGTAATGCGGTCCAGGTCCAGTCGGCTGTTTCCTGGGGGGTTAGCATTTTAAAGCCTTTACCGGGGTTTTGCCAACCGTAGGAACCATCATAGGTAACCTGCAGTTTGCCGCGGTTACCGCGTTTGGTAGTGATCACGATCACACCTGCAGAAGCGCGGGCGCCGTATATAGAAGCCGAGCCGGCGTCTTTGAGCACGGTGGTGGTCTCTATATCGAAGCTGTTGATGTTTTCAATACTGAAGGTGGGTACACCGTCTACGATATAGAGCGGCTCGTTACCTGCAAAGGATGCAAAGCCCCTGATGCGCACCAGGCTGGTAGTGCCGGGCTGACCGGAGCTTAATACCGTAAGACCGGCCACGCGGCCCTGCAGCTGCTGTTCAGCGTTACCTGCAGGTACTGCTACCAGCTCTTTAGCTTTTACAGTAGAAACAGCGCCTACTATTTCTTTCCGCTGTTGGGTGGTATAACCGGTTACCACCAGTTCGTTCAGTGAGCTGGCGGAAGATTCCAGCTTAATGTCCAGTGTGGAAGATGACCCCACGGTTACTTCCAGGGGTTTAAAGCCAACAAAGGATACTACCAGGGTGGCATTCTGCGGCACTGACAATGAAAAAGCACCGTTCACATCTGTTACGGTGCCGGTGCTGGATCCCTTTACCTGTACGGTTGCACCTAATACAGGTTCACTATTTTCTGATGAAGTAACTTTACCGGTGATCTTTTTAGTTTGGGCAAAGGTGCTGTTGCAGCAGAAGAGTATGAGCAAACAACAGCACCCCGCCACGAGATTGTGGTAGATTTTTTTCATAACGTGGCTTTATAAAGGCTTTAAGTGTGTGTAATTATATTAGTAAGGTTTTTGAGTGTTACAATTCAATAGCACACAATACTGACATGACGACGCGATGGGATTCTATTTCTTCCAGGCTTTAGATTTTGGCTCTTCAGATTTTGGTTGTTACAGGTTGTTCTATAACCGTCTATCGTTCTATTCTAATCTCCAACCAATTTATAACTTTATTTTAACAATTGCAAGTGTTTATTTCACATTTTTTGAAAAAACTTCGTTGAGGACTAACAATATATGCGCATATTAGCAAATTCATGCCAATACTTTATAATTTGTGTTTAAATTTTATATTATAGATGAAATCATTCATGAAAATATTCAATATCTTTTTTTGTCTGGTGTTTATCCTCTTTGCCGGCCTGCAGTATAATGACCCCGACCCTTATATCTGGATGCCCATCTACCTGTACGCCGCGGTATTATGCTTCCTGGCGGCACGCAAAGATTTTTACCGGGGCGCTTACCTGGTAGGCATACTGGTTTACCTTGTTTACGCCACTTATCTTTTCTTTGATAAGTATGGTGTGATGGACTGGGCAACCAACCATCACGCGGAAAACATCGCACAAACCATGAAAGCCGGCAAGCCCTGGATAGAGGAAACCCGGGAATTCTTTGGCCTGTTCATTCTCATCATTGTGCTGCTGGTGGATTATACGTATGCCAGCCAGCGTATAGAGAAGAAAACGCGGAAAAAGATGATGAAAATAAAGACCCGGTAAAACACTTACCGCAGCATTATGATACTATTTTAACGAAATGCTCCGGAGCAAGGATACTGCAAGGATAGAGCAAGGAGAAAGCAAGGATACTGCAAGGAGAAAACTGCTTAAATAGTATTATCCTATTGTTCAATAATACCTTCCAATGAGTTTATGCTCTACGATGGCCTTGCGTAATTCCATCATATCCACGGCGCCCTGCTTGCGATAGATCACTTTACCACCTGGTTCTACCAATAAGGTGTAGGGCAAGGCGCCCTGCCACTGCGGATCTATGGCATCGATCAGCTGGTACTTATCGCCGCCGCTATAGATATAATTCTTATTGGATGCCTCCATCTTTTTCAGCATAGACAAGGCTTTGGCCATTTTATCCATATTATCGGTCGTGATAGTGATAAACTCAAAGTCCCTTTCACGGTACATGCGATCGGTATTTACAAAATCCGGCAGTTCCTGTATGCAGGGGCCGCACCAGGTGGCCCATACATTGATCAGGCGCAGCTTATCGCCATTGTTGCTCACCAGTTCCTTTACGCCCTGCGCGTTCAGCGAGTCGAGGGTAACCGGGCGCTTGGCCCATTCTTCGTGGATCTTTTTATTCAGCTCATCTTTCCAGGCCCATTTAATGGAACAGCCGAAAGTTTTCTGCACCGGATGCGGTACTTCCGCTCCTTTTAACACGGCGTCTATCGCCTCGCGGATATCTTCTGCATGACCGGTGCCCGGTTTTTCTTTGCTGTCCAGGCGGCCGGTGTAACGCAGCTTGCGGGCGGCGTCGAATACGAATGCATGCGGCGTGGCCACCGGTCCGTAGGCAAGGGCTACTTTCTGGTCGTCGCCATCATATAAATAGGGAAAATTAAAAGCATGTTCCTTGGCGCGGAGCTTCATTTCGTCGTAGCTATCGCTCATCTCGGTGTAGCCCAGCTCTCCCAGGTTCACTGCTTTGGGGCTGTTAGGCGAGATCACGACCACTGCTACCTGCTGCTGCGCATAATCCTTCGCCAGCTGTTTGATACGATCCTCATAGGCCTGCGCGGTGGGGCAGTGATTACAGCTGAAGATAACAGCCAGCACTTTGGCTTTGCTGAAGCTGCCCAGGGTATAGGTCTGTCCGTCTGTACCCTTCAGGGAGAAAGCAGGTGCTGCTGCGCCTATGGATAATGTTACCGGCTCCGGATGGCTGCTTTGCGCCACGGCGGGTAATACAAACAGCAATGCCAGCAGGTAAAGGACGTGTTTTTTCATAACCGGAAATGATATTGAAAGAAGAAGATAGGAAAAGATTTCGGGATTTGGAAGGGGCTGAAATAATGAGGCCGTCTGCCAGCTGGCAGACGGCCTCTATTTATTTAAATAGCATGTATTATATATGTCATCTTGACAACAGCTGCCAGTAACCTATTCCCAGCGGTGATTGCTCTGCAGGATCAGCGGCTTTGATATGGAAGTAAAGGGTATGATTCTTTCCATCCGTCAGCGGCGTGAAGCTGATCAAAGCAGTGTTGGGTGTTCCGGGCTTAGCACCGGGCCCGATGGTTACCTCGCCCAGCTTGGTACCTTGCAGGTTATCCAGGAAAACCTCTACCACGTAACCGTACTGGGGCGTTTTCTGCAGGAAGTAAATGGCTTCAATGCCCCTTACATCCGTCAGGTCAAGATCTTTATAAGCGGCCCATCCCTGCGTATTAGCAGCTGGTATCAGCAACTTGGTACCATTCAGATCAAAGGTGGAAACACCATCTGCTTTGTCGTACTCGCCTGCAGCCAGTTTGGAGTTGTACAGCTCAACGCCTGCAGTACCGGTAATAGGTTTGATACCGGCGCCACCTTTATCTGTATAGCTGGCCAGCAGGTAGAACACGCCTTTATCCTTCAGCGGGTTCCCTACTGTAGGATCAATAGAGCCTGTGAGCGGTAATGATGCAGGCTTCCTGGCATCAGCAGACTGCGACATGATATACTCTACTATCTGGTGTGCCTCGCCACTGGTAATGGTGGGGTGTGCAGACATGGCTGTTTCGCCCCATACACCGCCGCCGCCTTTTATGATCTTGTTAGCCAGGTAATCAGGCGCAGCAGGATCGCTCTTATATTTCTCTGCTACTTCCTTAAAGGAAGGGCCGATGGATTTCTCGTCGAGCTTGTGGCAGGTTTTACAATCGCTTGACTCCATGATGTTCTTACCGGCAATAGCTCCGGAGATAATCTGGTGGCCCTGCGGCATGGCAGCCTTGTCTCTTCCTTCCACGTATTCCGCTTTTACAAAAACATTGGCGGGATCCAGCTTACCGCTTGCGCTGCTACCATCTTCCTTATCGTCTATCGTTACGGTATAGAGCACCTGTTTGCCGGGGAAGTAGAACATCTTGTTACCGGTGATGTTTATTTTCACATCGGGTGTTTCATTACCGGCGTACAGCGTAGTGGTATAGCTGCGGGTGTGAGCGCCTTTATCGTCAGACACTTCTACTGCTACCGGGTATTCACCGGCCTGGGTATAAGTGTACTCCACTTCCGGTTCGGTGGTTTCTTTCTTGCTGCCGTTACCGAAGAACCAGAGATAGGTGAGCTTATCGCCATCCGGGTCAACGGAATTCTTTGCGCTCAGCTTTACTTTAAAGGGCAGTCCGCCAGTCAGCTTACTGGCGTTCAGCACCACTTTAGGCGCACGGTTACCACCGTTATAATCTATACGGGCCAGGGCAGCGTCGGGGTTCTTGCTGAACCAGCCGTTGCCGTACTCCAGTATGTATAAACGGCCGTCGGGGCCCATTTCCATATCGATGGGCGCATTCAGCTTGGTATGCTCCATAAAGGGCTCCATCTTGGAATAGCTGCCATCAGCGTTCATGGTTACGGCTTTGATCCAGCCGCGTACCCAATCGTATATTAACAGCTTGCCATCGTAGTAATCAGGAAAGCGTGTTTCTTTGGGATAAAGCTCGCTGTAGTAAACAGGACCTGCCATGGCGTTACGGCCACCGCTACCCACCTGCGGGAAGTCGGGCGACTTGGCATACGGATACCAGATAAATGCAGGCTGCGCAGGCGGCAGGTTCTTAATACCCGTGTTATTACGGGAATTATTCACCGGTTTGGCCGGGTCAAATGCAGGGCCGCTTTCACCGGTTTCGTAGTTGAACGGATGGTATGCATAGTTATTGCCTACAAAGAAAGGATAACCGAAGTTACCTGCCTTCTGGGCCTGGTTAACTTCATCATATCCGCGGGGGCCGCGGTTAGGATCATCGTTATTGGCATCAGGCCCTACTTCTCCCCAATAGAGGAAGTTGGTCTTTTTATCTACCGAGATACGGTAAGGGTTACGGGTACCCATTACATAGATCTCCGGGCGGGTGTTGGGCGTACCGGGTTTGAACAGGTTGCCTTCCGGAATGCCGTAGCTGCCGTCTGCATTCACCTTCAAACGCAGGATCTTACCGCGCAGGTCATTGGAATTACCTGAGGTGCGGCGATCGTCGTACTGCGTGTGGCCGGGACGGTCATCCAGGGGCGCATAGCCTTTGCTCACATATTTTTGTCCGGGCTCGTCGAAGGGTGTGCTGTTATCACCGGTAGAGAGGTACAGCAGGCCATCGCCGCCAAAGGTCAGCGAGCCGCCGGTGTGGCAGCAGATCTGACGTTGAGAGTACAGTTGTAATATCACCTTTTCAGAAGTAGTGTCTATCTGGTTGTTCTCGAATTTAAAACGGGACAACCTGTTCACAGACGTATCAGCGGGTGAATAGTACATGTACACGTAGTGATTGTTCTTGAAGTCGGGATCGGCGGTAATGCCCAGCAGGCCCTCTTCTGCGTTTACATGGGGCACATCCGTTTTATAGTATACATTCAGCTTACCTACCTGTGTAAGCTTACGGGTTGCCTGGTTCCAGAACAGGATCTCACCGCGGCGCTGTACTACCAGGATGTTCAGATCAGGCAGTACGGCCATTTCTGTAGGCTCGAAGAACTCGCCGGATACCAGTACATTCTTGGTAAAGCGGTCTTCTTCGGGTACCCGTTTGGTAGTAGCTTTTGCATAGTCCATGATCTGGTTCTTGCCTATTGCGTAGCGGATACCGCCCAGGATGTGCTTCAGGTAATTGGCCTCCTTATAGCTTTCTTCGGTATGGCCCAGTTCTGTATAGAAGGCCCGGCCGCCATCGTATTCATGGTACCAGCTGATCGGGTGATCAGCGCCCATGGTGCCGCCCTGGTAAGTCTTTTCATCCAACGTAATCAGCACATGCGTGCTCTTGTTCACGTTTTTGAAATTGTACCATTCGTCTGTATGTTCCCATTTATCGGGCAGCTCTTTGGTAGCGGCGAATGTTTTATCCTTTACGGAGAGCATGGCTTTATGCACGCCGGGAGGATGATTATCAAAGTAGGCGCCTACCAGCTTGCCATACCATCCCCAGTCATATTCCGTGTCTGTAGCGGCATGTATACCTACAAAGCCGCCGCCTGCCTGGATGTACCTTTCAAAATCAGCTTCCTGGTAATTATTCAGTACATCGCCGGTGGTGTTCAGGAATATTACTGCGGCGTATTGCTGCAGGGAATCTTCGGTGAAGCGGGCTGCATTTTCCGTAGTATCTACATCAAAGCCGTTTTCCTGGCCTAAGAGCTGGATGGCTTTGATGCCGGCAGGGATAGAGGCGTGGCGGAAACCCGCTGTTTTTGTAAAAACCAGTACTTTGGGTTTACCGGGGCGGGTTTTGCCGCAACCGCTCATGAGGGCGCCCAGGCCCAGCATGGCGGTAATAATAAGTATATATCTCATTTTTCAGTGTGTGCTTAACTATGCTTCTTTTTTCCGGGGGCGCCCATGGCGTAGCGGATGCCACCTAATACGTGCTGCAGATAGAGGGGATCTGCGTAAGATTCCTTGGTATGGCCCAGCTCTGTGTAAAAAGCGCGGCCTCCTTCAAAATCGTGGTACCAGCACATGGGATGGTTATCTCCGTTCTTTCCTCCTTCATATGAGCTTTCATCTATCTTGATGAGCACATGCGTATCCGGATTAATATCTTTAAAGTTATACCATTCATCTTTACGAACCCACTGGTCCGGCAAATGTTTGGTAGCAGCGTTGTTGTGATCTACTACCAGCAGTTTGGCTTCCTGCTGTTTGGGATGGCTCAGGAAGTAAGCGCCTACCAGTTTGTTATACCAGGGCCAATCGTACTCGGTATCTGTAGCGGCATGTATACCAATAAAACCGCCACCGTTACGGATATATGCTTCCATAGCGGCCTGCTGGGCATCATCCAGCACATTGCCGGTGGTGCTCAGGAACATGATAGCGGAATATTGTTTAAGATTTTCAGGGGTGAACACGCTGGCATCTTCGGTAGTATCTACTGTAAAACCGTTTTCGTTGCCCAGCTTAATCATGGCCAGTTTGCCAACGGGTATGGCATCATGGCGGAAGCCCATTGTTTTGGAAAACACCAGCAGTTTGGGTTTTGCTTTAGGCTTTGCCTGAACAGATAACAGCGCTCCAAGCAGGAGCAGGAAGAGTGGAATTTCTTTTATGTGCCTCATAGTGTAATGTATGGTCAACAACAGGAAGCAGTGCTTCCTGTTGTGTGTGTTATGCTATTAAAGTGTGCGGATCTTGATATCTCTGTACCAAACTTTATTGCCATGGTCCTGCAATGCGATATGGCCTTTGCTATATTTGGCAAAGCCGGGCCAGGTTTTGAATTTGCTGTTTGCCAGCAGTTCTTTCCATTCGTCTGAGCCGATCACTACTGACACGGTTTGTACACCGTTCAGCCACAAGGTAAGGTGACCGTCTTTCTGCTGAATCTTTACCTGGTTCCACTCTCCTACCGGTTTAACGGCATTCTTGGCGGATTTTTTCAGGTCGTACAGATCGCCGGAATTGTGTTTGGTGATCTTGCCGTCAGGATGTTTGGCATCATCGAGCACCTGCATTTCAGGGCCGGTGAGGTAGGTTTGTTTGAACTCCGGATCTTCGTGCACGTTGAAGATGATACCGCTGTTCCCGCCTTCGGATATTTTCCATTGCAGGGCCAGTTCATAGTTCTCATATTCATCGTTGGTAACGAGGTCGCCACCGTGTGCGCCGTCCTTTTTGGCTGCGGGATCCAGTTCGAGGGCGCCGTCCACTACTTTCCAGGAGGGACTTACATCCTTCTGGAGGTAAGTATGCCAGCCGTTGGTGGTGGTACCATCAAACAGGAGTTTCCAGCCGTTCTTTTGTTCTTTGGACGTAAGTTTGTTGACACTCTGCGCCATTGATTCAGACGTGTAGATCAATGCTCCCAGTAAAAGGGCGGAGCTTATCAGGATCTTCTTCATAACTGAGTACTTTTAGAATTTTAGCAGCCTGTAAAGTATACAAGAATAATTGGTTTTCCTTGTTGTTTTTTATGAGCGGAACCAGTGTTCCGCTGCCAGCTATTCCATGGGTTTATACCGGCAATAATCTCCTCAGCGTACCGGTCTTGGCGGCCGCATGGTTTCCGGTTGTAAGTTATTGCAAGGGCGTTAAAATACAGCGGCGGGATAGTGATCTAATCCCGCCGTGTTTTTTATTTCAAAGACATAATATACTTCACCATTTCTTTTGCGTCTTCTTTCGGTAAGGTGGGATGGGGCAGCATTGCTACTTCTCCCCAGTTACCGGAGCCGCCTTTTATAACTTTCTCGGCCAGCATTTCGATGGTTTCATCGTTATTGGGATACTTGGCAGCAACCTCCTTATATCCGGGACCAACGAGCTTGGTATCTTCTTTATGACAGGTTTTGCAATCCTGATCATCGATCAGCGCTTTGCCTTTAGGCACAGGGGCGTTTGCACCGGGTGATACCATAGAAGTGTCTACTGCGGTTTCTTCCTGAGTGGTGCTGGTGCCTGACTGCTGTTCACTTTTACTTTTATCCTGTCCGCCACCGCATGCTGCAAAGAATAATGCACTGAGCACAAACGGCGCCAAAAATCGCTTTCTCATTGTTAATTTGTTGATAGTTTAATTATTAATAAATCGCTTCCTTACACATGACTTTAAAGACCTAATATTTTACGGTTCAGCGCTTCGTTGGCGCCGGTACCGGCAAAATCATCAAATGCCTTTTCAGTGACCCTGATGATGTGATCTTTGATGAACGGAGCACCTTCGCGGGCGCCATCTTCCGGATGTTTCATGCAGCATTCCCATTCCATTACCGCCCAACCGTCAAAATCGTACTGGGTCAGTTTGCTGAATACGGCTTTGAAATTCACCTGGCCATCGCCCAGGGAGCGGAATCTGCCAGGACGGTCGATCCAGCTCTGATAACCTCCGTATACGCCAGAGCGGCCGGTAGGATTGAATTCTGCATCCTTTACATGGAACATCCTGATCCGTTCGTGGTAGATGTCAATATACTCCAGATAATCCAAACATTGTAGTACAAAATGGCTGGGATCGTACAGGAGGCAGGCACGGGCGTGGTTACCGGTGGCTTCCAGGAAGCGCTCGTAGGATACGCCGTCGTGCAGGTCTTCTCCCGGGTGGATTTCGTAGCAGAGGTCTACGCCGTTGGCATCAAACTCGTTGAGGATAGGCAGCCAGCGTTTAGCCAGTTCCTTGAACCCTGTTTCCACCAGGCCGGCGGGACGCTGGGGCCAGGGGTAAACGGTATGCCACAACAGCGCGCCGCTGAAGGTAGCATGTGCTTTCAGCCCGAGGTTGCTGCTGGCTTTAGCCGCATACTTCAGCTGGTTCACGGCCCATTCTGTACGGGCAGCAGCATTGCCGCGGTGTTGTTCAGGCGCGAAGCCATCAAACAGCTCATTATACGCGGGATGTACGGCTACCAGCTGTCCCTGAAGGTGTGTGCTCAGCTCTGTGATCTCCATGCCGGCGGCATTTACGATCCCTTTTATTTCGTCTGCATAGGTCTTGCTTTCAGCAGCCTTTTGCAGATCTATAAAGCTGCTTACCCAGGTGGGGATCTGTACCCCTTTGAAACCCAGGCCTGCAGCCCATTCACAAATGCTTTTCAGATTATTGAAAGGCGCAGTGTCACCGGCAAACTGCGCCAGGAATATTCCAGGACCCTTGATAGTTTTCATAATCTTTCTTAAAAAGTGGCAAAAAAGCTGTTAGCTTTTAGCCCTTAGCTATTAGCTAATGCAGGGCTAATAGCTAAGGGCTAAGGGCCGGCAGCTATATTTCAAATGCTGTCCATTTCTGCTCGCTTTGGGATGACTTCACCACGTTATCGATGAAAGCCATGCCGCGTACGCCTTCTTCTACACTGGGGAAGTCGAGCGCTTGGGGAGAAGGCTGTTGTCCATCCAGTTTAGCCATTAGAGTTAAGGCAAAGTTGCGGTACAGGTTTGCGAAAGCTTCGAGGTAACCTTCGGGGTGACCGCCGGGCGTACGGGTATTGTGCACTGCGTAGCTGCTTTGGTAAGCGCCGTAGTTGCCGCCGGCACGATAGATCTGTGCAGGCTGATCCAGCCATTTCACCAGCAGGGTGTTAGGCTCATGCTGTGCCCATTCGAGACCGCCTTTCTCGCCGTACACTCTTATTTTGAGCGCATTCTCTTCACCGGCAGCCACCTGTGATGCCTGCAGCACGCCTGCGGCGCCGTTATCAAAGCGCAGCAGCACACCGCCGTCATCATCGAGAGCGCGGCCGGGCACCAGTATATTCAGGTCGGCACACATTTTTTCGATCCTGGCGCCGGTGATATATTCAGCCAGGTTAGCAGCGTGGGTACCGATGTCTCCCATGCAACCGCTTTTGCCGGAGCGTTTGGGATCTGTTCTCCAGGCCGCCTGGGCGTTGCCTTCTCTTTCAGACATCTTGCTCAGCCAGCCCTGTGGGTATTCTACCCATACTTTGCGGATCTTTCCAAACACGCCTTCTTTTACCATCTGGCGGGCCTGTTTTACCAGCGGGTAGCCGGTGTATGTATGTGTAAGCAGCAGGGTAAGACCGGTTTGCTCCACTTTAGCTTTCAGCTGTTTGGCTTCGTCAAGGGTAAAGGTGATAGGTTTCTCTATCACTACGTTGAAACCCTTTTCCAGCGCCAGCATAGCGGGCTCGAAGTGGGCAAAGTTAGGCGTAACGATGGTCACGAAATCAAGGCGCTCGTTTGCGGGGCGTGCGGCCTCTTTTTCGAGCATGGTTTTAAAATCCGTATAGATACGGTCGGACTCCAGGAACAGCATCTTTCCTGACTCCACGGCGATTTCCGGGTTAACGCTTAATGCGCCCGCTTTCAATTCGATCAGGCCGTCCATGTTGGCGGCAATACGGTGGATCGCTCCGATGAAGGCATCCTTTCCGCCTCCGATCATTCCCATTCTTAGCTTACGGTTCATTTGCAAATCATTTTATCGTTTATGCTTTACTTAATTCCAGTTCTTGCGCTGGTGTTAATGCTACTTTTGGTTTCTTCCTGAATGTAATGAACAGGAAAGTGAAGGCTACGATGAGGATCAGGGGCAGAATAGCCACCGTTGTCATCGTATCCCTGCCTGCCTGTAACTCGGCGGCAACCTGGTCAGCACTCTGCTGTAAGGCCTTCGCCTTATTGCTGTCATACCAGCTACCCATAAACGGCAGTATGATAGCAACGGACAACATGCCGGCGCCGCCCATGATGTTAAGGCCCAGGGCTCCGGTTTGCGGAATATATTCAGATACAAATCCCAGCATGGTAGGCCAGAAATAACAAACGCCTACAGCGAATACGCCGGCGGCGGCAAAGGCGGCATAACCACTGGCACGGCTCATCAGGAACAGGCCGAGGGCAGCGAATATGGAAGAGAATAGCAGCATGCCCGCAGGATTCAGCCGGTGCACTACCGGCCCTGCGAACAAACGGCCAATTGCCATAATAAAGTTGATGAACACAAACACGAGGATGGCGGATACACCTGCCTGTTTCAGGAGTGCTTCTATCCACTGACCGGTACCCAGCTCAGTAGAGGCAGTGAGCAGCATGCACAATACCATAAATATAAAGAGCGGTCCAACGCAGGCCTTCAGCATACCTTTATAAGAGATGCCGGAAGCGGCCCTTTCTGTTTGCGGAAATTTCTGCGTAAAGAATATGATGCCATAGATCACAGCGGGAACCAGTAATACGCCCATCAGTGCCTGCCAGCTGAGGTTCATGGAATCGATCATCAGGTAGGCGATCAATCCTCCTATTACGTTACCACCGGGGAACCACATATGAAAGCGGTTCAGCATCTTCGTTTTCTGTGTGGAATATAAGGTAGCTACGAGCGGATTACAGGCGGCTTCCACACTTCCGTTAGCAATACCTATTAATAAGGTGCCGAGGAAAAGCGTCCAGAAAGTGGCAGCAAAAATAGTTACTATCACTCCCACGATGTGCCCTGCAAAGGCCAGCATTAAGATCTTGCGCATGCCAATTACGTCGATCAGCGGCCCGCCGATGATCTGCGCCAAAGTAAATCCCCAGAAAGCCGTACCGGCTATAAGGCCCAGTTGCTCGCCACTGAGCGTGAAGTCGGCGCCCCACATTGTCATTATCTTAGCCCTGATAGCAAAGGTCATAGCCGTGACTATCAACGCCAGACAACTTGTATAAAACAGTTTCTTTGGCTGTATCAGATTTTCCATAATCGCGTGAATTTTAGGTATTTGTTGATATAAATAGTTAAAGTGGCTTTAAAACGTCTAAATTTATAAAAACTTATTGCATATTTTCAATTATTGGGGGCAAATAAAGAGATAATTAACCCTGTCTATCAAGCTTCTTATATTATTTTATCCGAAAGTCCGCCTTAAAAATCAATTAAATTTTCTTGTCATATTTGAGTTGTGTGTAACATTCTTCATCTTTGCATCGCTTTAACACTGCTTAACATTAATTAACAGTATTTAACAGTACGCCTTTATCCCATGTTATATTAAACTATTGCGTACTGTATTTTACGCAGAAACGGTGCAATTGTACTATTTGGGTTATTTTTCGTTGATTGTCATAGGGGTATAAATAGTATTGCGCCGTCAATAATTATAATGTATTGGTTTTACATCTTAATATGTCTGTACTAACTTCCAATCCTTCATTACCTACAAGAGTCCCTTTACTGTCAGTAAGGCCGGAGGATGAATCGCGGCCTGAAGCCGGGGTTGACATCATCCTGCCCTGTTTTAATCCCCCTGAGGGATGGGAAACCAGCCTGATCAAACATTACCGTCTTCTAAAACAGCAACTGGCGCCTGCGCCGTTACAGCTGGTACTGGTGAATGATGGATCTACCCGCCAATTCGGCCCGGCCCAGATAAAGCGGCTGGAGGCCGCCATCCCTTCTATTGTGATTGTTAGCTATGCCCTGAACCGCGGAAAAGGATATGCCATCCGGGAGGGCGTGAGGAGAACACGCCACCGCTACCAGATCTGTACCGACCTTGATTTCCCTTTTGGTACCGAGGCGGTCATGGAGGTGTACGCCAAGCTGCTCGCCGGCGCCGATGTAGTAGCCGGAGAAAGAGGGGACGCCTATTTGCAGGTGCTGCCGGCAAGGCGCAAAGTGATCACCCGGCTAAGCAGGGCCATGAACCGTATGGTGCTTCAGCTAAAGATCGGCGATGCCCAGGCGGGGTTGAAGGGATTTAATGCCCGTGGCAGGGAACTGATGCTGTCTACCCGCGTACCGGGTTTTCTGTATGACAGTGAGTTCATGTACAAAGCCAGCAAGGATCCCGGGCTGCAGATACAGCCTTTACCTATTTACTGCCGCCCGGAGATACGTTTCTCTTCTTTCAGCATCCGCTTATTAACACGGGAGCTCAGGAACTACCTGAAAATCCTCCAACGAGATACAAAAAAGACCCCATGGCCAACCACAACAGATTACTGATCAGTGTTGATGTAGAAGAATTTGATATACCCGAAGAATTCGGCGGCCAGGTAAGCCCAACTGAAAAGCTGGCGGTATCCCATACCGGTGTGCTGCAGGTACTGGAATTATTTGCATTATATAAGGTACGCGCCACCTTTTTCATTACGGCATATTGGGCGCAGCATTTCCCGGAACTGGTGCAGCAGATCGCATCGGAACATGAAGTTGCCTCACATGCCTATTATCATCACACCTTTCAGACTGCCGACCTGGAAGCTTCGCGGCTGGCGCTGGAGAAGATCAGCGGACAGCCCGTAACCGGCTTCCGGATGCCGCGCCTGCAACCTGTTGACCTGGATGAACTGCGCATGGCAGGTTACCGCTATGATGCGTCGCTTAACCCTACCTGGTTGCCGGGACGTTATAATAACTGGCACCGGCCAAGAACGCCGTTCAAGGAGAACGGCATCTGGGTGGTGCCTTCTGCCGTATCTCCCATTTGCCGCTACCCGGTGTTCTGGCTGAGTGTAAAGAACGCGCCTTTGTGGATGAGCCGGCATTTCAGCAAAACGATCTTAAAAAGAGACGGGCTGCTTTCTTTTTATTTCCATCCCTGGGAATTAACACCGCTGGATCAATATACTTTACCTGCTTACATCCGACATGTATCGGGCGTCAAAATGCAGCAAAAACTGGCTGCCTTCCTGCACTTCCTGAAAAAGAACGGAAAATTCTGTACGCACCGGCAGTTATTGAATGAGATAGGGGGAGAATAGCCTTTTAGCTTGCGGCTTCCTGCTTTTTTCCTAATTTTACAGTCCTTGTAAAAGTGGGTGCTGCTGACAGCTTGTCATCTGCATTTTCAAGCATGCTATTTGAGTTACATCTACAGTGCCCGTACCCATGCCATCGTATGGTATACCGGTATTGAAGTAAACCCTTTAATTATTCGCATTCATTAATTTATACTCATGTTAGGTTTTTTGACAAAAATTTTTGGCGGGCATAAGTCGGAACGGGACATCAAGGCGATCATGCCCCGCGTGAAGCAGATCAATGAGGAGTTTGAAAAATTGCAATCCCTGCCTGTGGACCAGCTTCGCAATAAAACCCAGGAGTTCCGCCAACGGATAAAGGCACACCTGGCCAACATAGACGCTTCCATCGTCTCCCAGCAGGAAGCTGCAGAAAATGAAGCGGATGTATCTGCCAAAGACAATATTTACCAGGAAATAGATAAACTGAAAAAAGACCGGGACAAACAGATAGAGGAGATCCTGAATGAACTGTTGCCTGAAGCTTTTGCCGTAGTGAAAGAAACTGCGCGCCGCTTTTCCCAAAATGCTACTATTGAAGCTACCGCTACGCAGCTGGACCGCGACCTGGCAGTAACAAAGAAATATATCAGCATTGAAGGTGACAAAGTGACGTGGAAGAATACCTGGACAGCTGCCGGCAGCGAAGTGACCTGGAACATGGTGCACTACGATGTACAGCTGATAGGTGGTATGGTACTGCACCAGGGTAAAATATCAGAAATGGCTACGGGTGAGGGTAAAACGCTGGTTTCTACCCTGCCGGCTTACCTGAACGCGCTGGCTGCAGAAGGCGTGCACATTGTAACAGTGAACGATTACCTGGCCCGTCGTGACGCCGAGTGGAACGGTCCTATCTTCGAATTCCTGGGCATTACCGTAGACTGCATCGATAAACATCAACCCAACAGTGCAGAGCGCCGCAATGCTTACCATGCAGATATCACCTATGGTACCAACAACGAATTTGGTTTTGACTACCTGCGTGATAACATGGTGCACAGTCCTGAAGAAATGGTGCAGCGTAAGCATCATTTCGCGATGGTGGATGAGGTGGATAGCGTATTGATCGATGATGCGCGTACACCGCTGATCATCTCCGGCCCTATTCCCCGTGGTGAAGAGCAGGAGTTCCATGTGCTGAAGCCCCGTATACAACGCCTGGTAGACGTACAGAAAAAAGTAACCAACCAATACCTGAACGAGGCTAAGAAACTGATCGCAGAAGGTAAGGACGACCCCAAAACCGGTGGTCTGGCCCTCATGCGCGCCTGGAGAGGTTTTCCGAAGAGCAGCGCATTGATCAAGTACCTGAGCGAGCCTGGTATCAAAGTATTGCTGCAGAAAGCAGAGAACTACTACATTGCCGACCAGCAGCGTGAAATGCCGAAAGTGGATGAAGAGCTTTACTTCCATATAGATGAAAAGAACAACAGTGTAGACCTTACTGATAAAGGTATTGCCCTGATCACCCAGGCCGGTGAAGACGCCAACTTCTTCGTACTGCCTGACGTTGGTTCTGAAATTGCAGAAATAGAGAAACTGGCGATCACACCGGAAGAAAAACTGCAACGCAAAGATGTACTGCTGCAGGAGTTTGCACAGAAATCAGACCGCATCCACTCCGTACAACAGCTGCTGAAAGCATACTCACTGTTTGATAAGGATGTGGAATACGTGGTGATGGATGGTAAAGTGAAGATCGTAGATGAGCAGACAGGCCGTATCCTTGAAGGACGCCGCTATTCAGACGGCCTTCACCAGGCCATAGAAGCCAAGGAGAACGTGAAGGTGGAAGCCGCCACCCAAACCTTTGCTACCATTACATTACAGAACTACTTTCGTATGTACCACAAGCTGGGCGGTATGACCGGTACAGCTACAACAGAAGCAGGCGAGTTCTGGGAAATATACAAGCTGGATGTGGTGACCATCCCCACCAACCTGCCTATTACCCGTATAGACGCGGAAGACCTGGTATACAAAACCAAACGAGATAAATACAAAGCCGTTATAGACGAGATCAAAACCTTAAAGGCAAAAGGCCGCCCGGTACTGGTAGGTACCACCTCCGTAGAGGTATCGGAGCTGCTGAGCAAAATGCTCACCTTTGAAAAGATCCAGCATAACGTACTGAACGCGAAACAGCACGCCCGTGAGGCCCAGATCGTGGCTGAAGCAGGTTTGCCCGGAGCCGTGACCATCGCCACCAACATGGCGGGCCGTGGTACGGATATCAAGCTCGGGCCCGGCGTAAAAGAAGCCGGAGGCCTGGCCATCATTGGTACTGAAAGACATGAAAGCCGCCGTGTAGACCGCCAGCTGCGTGGTCGTGCCGGTCGTCAGGGCGACCCCGGTACTTCACAGTTCTTTGTATCCCTGGAAGATGACCTGATGCGCATGTTCGGTTCTGACCGTATTGCAGGACTGATGGACCGCATGGGCTATAAAGAAGGCGAAGTGATCCAGCACAGCATGATCACCCGTTCTATTGAACGTGCACAGAAGAAAGTGGAAGAGAACAACTTCGGCATCCGTAAACGTTTGCTGGAGTATGACGACGTAATGAACAAACAGCGTACGGTAATATATGCCAAACGTAACCACGCCCTGTTTGGCGAGCGCCTGGCCATAGACATAGACAATGCGTTCTACGATGTGGCAGAAGGTATTATTGCTACCCACAAGGAAAGCGGCGACCACGAAGCTTTCAAGCTGGATGCGATCATGAACTTCTCCGTAGATACCGATATCACTGCAGAAGAGCTGAACAAAACTGATATCGCGCTGCTTACTACCAAGCTGTATCACCAGGCTAAAGACAATTACGATCGTAAGAAACATGATATAGCAGCACAAACCCTGCCTGTGATCACACAGATCCATAAGGAACAGGGGCAGCATATAGAAAATATCTCCATTCCGTTCACAGACGGTAAGAAGGGCGTAAACGTGCTGGCCAACCTGCAGAAGGTGATAGACACGGGCGGACAGGAAACGCTGAACGCACTGGAACGCAGCATTACCCTGGCATTGATAGACGAGGCCTGGAAAGAGCACCTGCGTTCTATGGACGACCTGAAACAGTCTGTACAAAGTGCGGTATATGAGCAAAAAGATCCGTTGCTGATCTATAAGTTTGAAGCCTTCAACCTCTTCAAGCAGATGGATGGCGAAACCAGCCGCGATATCGTATCCTTCCTGTGCAAATGCGGTATCCCTGTAAGGGAAGACCGTCCGCAGCAGGAGCAGATCCGCGAAGGCCGCGAGCAGAAAACGGATATGAGCCGTATGCGTGCGTCGCACCAGGAATTTGAAGGTAACGGCCATGGCGCGCCTGCCACCGTTGAAGAGCAGGAATATGCTACCAATGCAGAACAGGCAAGACAAGAGCCTTTACGTGTAGGCCCCAAGGTAGGACGTAATGATCCTTGTCCCTGTGGCAGCGGCAAGAAGTACAAACAATGTCATGGGAAAGACCTGTGATGATGTGCAAGTGAATTGAAGTATCTAACATATTATAATTTTTACAAGCGGGCCTTTACGGCCCGCTTTTTTTGTGGTACTTTCGCCAGGGAAAATCTTCATTACATGGAGCTGAACAAATATATAGATCACACTGTCCTCAAGCCTGTTACCACCCTGGACGACATCAAAACCTTGTGTATGGAGGCGGTGGAATATAGCTTTGCAGCAGTGTGCGTGCCGCCTCCCTTTGTTAAAGTAGCAAAGACATTTGTTGGCAGTACTACTGTTAAAGTAGCAACTGTAATAGGTTTTCCGTTCGGTTATTCCGCTGTTGAGGCTAAAGTGGCCGAAGCAGTGCTGGCTATCATAGACGAAGCGGATGAGCTGGATATGGTAGCCAACCTGATCGCCATCCGTAATAAGGACTGGGCGTACCTGGAAAAGGAGATCGCCACGATATTGCCCATTATCCGCAACAAGCAGAAAGTGATCAAGGTGATCATTGAAAGTGGCATATTATTGGAAGAAGAGATCATCAGGTGTTGTGAGATCTATGGAAGGCTGGGAGTGGATTTTGTAAAAACTTCTACCGGATATGCAGAGAAAGGCGCCAGTGTGGCAGCTGTGCAGCTGATGCGTAAACACCTGCCACCCAATGTACAGATAAAAGCTTCCGGCGGTATTCGTACCTTTGCGTTTGCCCAGGAGCTGATCGAAGCAGGCGCTACCAGGCTGGGATGCAGCGCCAGCGTGGCGATCGTGAAGGAAGGTGGCGCAACGGGAACAGGCTATTAAGCGATTATTATTAATTATCATAGTTGATTATGAAAGTTCTTATTACAGCAGTTTTAGTATTAATATGCGGTGCAGCCGCTGCACAGGACAGCACTTTTGCTGCTGCCGGCGGCGGAAATGTGAAAGTGATCAAAGACAGCCGTATTGATATCCTGATCAAAAAGCAGATCTATATCAATACGCTGGCCATCCGCAACCAACCCGGTTTCAGGGTGCAGGTGATCACTACCAACAAGCGCAATGAAGCATATGATGCTAAAGCGCGGGTAATGCAATCATACCCGGAATACCGTTCTTATATCGATTTCCAGGCTCCCTATTTTAAAGTGCGCATTGGTGATTTTAAATCACGCGAAGAGGCGACAGAATTGAGGGACAGGCTCTCCAATATGTTTACCGGCGGCGTATTTGTAGTACCTGCCATTATCAACGTATCTCCGGATAAAGAATTACAGAATGAAGAATCGTATTAGCGCATTAGCCAGGGAATTAGCGCCAGCGTTCATAGATATCAGACACCATATTCATTCGCATCCTGAATTATCTTTTGAGGAATATGCAACTTCCGCGTTCATCCGCCAGAAGCTGGATGAATTTGGTGTTAGCTACCGGGCCGATGTAGCGGGCACCGGCATCATAGCGTTGATAGAAGGCAGGAACCCATCCAAACGTACCATTGCCATCCGTGCAGATATGGACGCTTTACCCATTCACGAAGCTAACAATGTGCCCTATAAATCAAAGAACGAAGGGGTGATGCATGCCTGCGGGCATGATGTGCACACTACCTGTGTACTGGGCGCCACTAAAATACTACAGCAGTTAAAAGACGAATTTGAAGGCACCATTAAAGTGCTTTTTCAGCCGGGCGAAGAGAAACATCCAGGGGGAGCCAGCCTGATGATAAAAGATGGCGCCCTGGAAAACCCGCGGCCGGATGCCATCCTGGGCCTCCATGTGCAACCGTCTATGGAAACAGGCAAGCTGGGATTCCGTGCCGGAAAGTATATGGCCAGCGCTGACGAAATATATATCACCATCAAAGGAAAGGGCGGGCATGCTGCACAGCCGCATCTTACTACGGATACCATACTGGTGGCTTCTCACCTGGTAGTAAGCCTGCAGCAGATCATCAGCCGTAACAATGATCCCTTCTCCCCTTCTGTGCTTTCTATCTGTGCATTTAACGGCGGGCACACCACCAACGTGATCCCCAGCGAAGTGAAGCTGATGGGTACCTTCCGTGCCATGGACGAAACCTGGCGTTTCAAAGCGCATGAGCTGATAAAGAAACAGGCGACTGAGCTGGCGCATGCCATGGGCGCAGCAATAGATATTGAGATCCTGGTGGGCTATCCCACCCTGTATAATAATGAGACGGTTACTGCACAGGCCCGGTCACTGGCTGAAAATTACCTGGGAGCAGCGAATGTGGAAGATACAGAAGTACGCATGGGCGCTGAAGATTTTGCCTATTACTCACAGGTGATCCCTGCCTGCTTTTTCCGCCTGGGTACGGGCAATAAAGCCAGGGGTATTACTTCCGGGGTGCATACACCTACTTTCGATGTAGATGAGCATGCGATAGAGATTGGGATGGGGACGATGGCGTATTTAGCAATCAGCCTTTAGCAGTTAGCTTTTAGCTAATAGCTAAAGGCTAACTGCTAAAGGCAGTATTTTATAGTTCCGGGTACAGCGGGAATTGCGCCATAAACCCGTTCACTTCTTTCCTTACTTTAGTGATCAGCGCTTCGTTATCTGCATCCATCAGCAGCTCGTCCATCCATTCAACGATCTGCAGCATGTTCTCTTCTTTCAGGCCACGGGTAGTAATGGCGGGCACGCCCACCCTGATACCGGAGGTTACAAAGGCTGATTTATCGTCGAAGGGCACCATATTCTTGTTTACGGTAATATCTGCTTTCACCAGTACCTGTTCTGCTTTTTTACCGGAGATGTTTTTATTGCGGAGGTCTATCAGCAGCAGGTGGTTATCGGTACCGCCGGAGATGATCTGGTAACCTTTCTCCGTAAATGCCTTCGCCATAGACTGGGCATTTTTCAGTATCTGTTTAGCATAAGCATCATATTCGTCTGTAAGCACTTCAAAGAATGATACCGCTTTGGCTGCGATCACGTGCTCCAGCGGACCACCCTGGATGCCGGGGAATACAGCAGTATCCAGCAGGGAGCTCATCATGCGGATCTCACCTTTGGGAGTTTTCAATCCAAAGGGATTTTCGAAGTCTTTGCTTAACATGATAAGACCGCCACGGGGGCCACGCAGTGTTTTATGTGTGGTAGTAGTTACAAAATGACAATGCTCAAAGGGAGAGTTCAGCAGCCCTTTGGCGATCAAACCAGCGGGGTGTGCAATATCAGCCATTACAAAAGCGCCTACCTGGTCTGCAATTGCGCGGATACGTTTGTAATCCCAGTCACGGCTGTAAGCGCTTGCACCGCAGATGATCAGCTTTGGTTTTTCCTTCAGCGCTATTTCTTCCATTTTATCATATTCTACCAGGCCGGTCTCTTTATTTACGCCGTAGAACAGCGGCTGATACAGCTTACCTGAGTAGTTTACGGAGGAACCGTGTGTGAGGTGACCGCCCATGCTCAGGTCCAGGCCCAGTATTTTGTCGCCCGGCTGCAGGATCGCCATCATTACCGCGGCATTGGCTTGGGCGCCGGAGTGGGGCTGCACGTTGGCATATTCCACACCGAAGATCTGTTTAGCCCTGTCGATGGCCAGCTGCTCGCTCTGGTCAACTATTTCACAACCACCATAATATCTCCGCCCGGGATATCCCTCTGCATACTTGTTGGTTAGTACGGTACCCATGGCCTGCATTACCTGCAAGCTGGTGAAGTTCTCGGAAGCTATCAGTTCAATGCCATGACGCTGACGTTCCAGTTCCTGGCGGATAATATCAAATATCTGGTGATCTTTTTGCATGGAGCTTAAAAATTTGCTGCAAAAATAGGTTAAAGGGCTATGAAATGCAATTTTAGTGTAGGATAGCGTTTTTAAAAAAAATACTATCTTCACGCCCTCAGGGCCATATTCCGGGCCGGATTTACAAGAGCAGGAACGTACAGAGCGATTATCTAAACCTAATATTACGAATGAAGGCCATAATACCAGTAGCAGGTGCTGGCACCAAGCTACGTCCACATACATATACACAACCCAAGGCACTGATCCCTTTAGCCGGAAGGACCATTTTAAGCATTATCATAGACCAACTGGTAGAAGCGGGTATCAAGGAGTTTGTGTTTGTAGTGGGATACCTGGGCGAAAAGATCCAGGATTATGTAGAGCAGAAATACCCGGACCTTACCTGTCATTTTGTTCAGCAGAACAGCCGCGAAGGCACCGGGCACGCCATATTACTTACCCGCGATATTGTTAAGAATGATGAGATACTGATCGTATTGGGCGATACCATTGCGGAAGGAGATTTCAGAGAGCTCATTGAGTCGCCGGTATCTATGCTGGGGCTCAAAAAGGTGGATGATCCCCGCAACTTCGGGGTAGCAGAGCTGGATGAAGAGGGACATATTACCCGGGTGGTGGAGAAACCGCAGATTCCTAAATCGAACCTGGCGCTGGTTGGCCTCTATAAGATAAAGGAAACCCAGCAGCTATATGATTGCCTGCAAAGCAATATCGATCAGAAGATAAAGTCGCATGATGAGTACCAGCTGACAGATGCGCTGGAATGCATGATACAGCACAAGGTACAGTTCAAGCCATTTAAGGTAAGCAACTGGTTTGACTGCGGACGGAAAGAAACCCTGCTGGAAACGAACGCCATCCTGCTTAAAAAATATAAACTGGCCAGTAACCCGGTGCTTCCTTTTGAAGGCACCATCATTATACCACCGGTAAGCATTGGCGAAGGCTGTAATATTAAAAACTCCATCATAGGTCCCTATGTAGCGATCGGCGATAACAGCGTGATCAGCTACTCGATCGTAAAAGACTCCATTATCGGCTCTTACACCAACCTGTACGAAGTAGTGCTGAAATCTTCGCTGATAGGCAGCGATGCCAATATACGCGGACTGAGCCAGAGCCTGAATATAGGTGATAATACAGAGATAGACCTGGGATAAGCTGCCAGCTTTTAACCATTAGCAGTTAGCTGAAATACGTTATTTTTAACTTTAGCCAGCTGCTAAAAGCCAGTAGCTAATTGCTGTTTATGAATCGCATCACTGAACTCTTCCAGATAAAATATCCTATCGTGCAGGCAGGCATGATATGGGCCAGCGGATGGCGTTTAGCCAGCGCGGTTAGCAATGCCGGCGGACTTGGGCTGATAGGCTCGGGCAGCATGTATCCCGGGGTGTTGCAGGAACATATCCGCAAATGCAAACAGGCTACTGATCAGCCTTTTGGGGTAAACATCCCTTTACTATACCCCGATATAGACCAGTTGATACGTATTGTGCTGGACGAAGGAGTAAAGATCGTATTCACCAGTGCGGGCAACCCCAAAACATGGACCCCACTACTAAAAGAAGCAGGCGTCACCGTAGTGCATGTGGTATCCAGTTCAGCCTTTGCCTTGAAGAGCGAGGCAGCCGGCGTAGACGCCGTTGTGGCAGAAGGGTTTGAGGCCGGTGGTCATAACGGCCGCGAAGAAACGACCACTATGGTACTCATACCAGCAGTGTGCGAAAAGGTACGGATACCGGTCATCGCTGCAGGAGGCATTGGCTCCGGAAAAGCCATGGCAGCGGCTTTTGCGTTGGGCGCCTCCGGCGTACAGGTGGGCAGCCGCTTTGTAGCCACTCCGGAAGCATCTTCCCATGATCATTTCAAACAGGCCATAGTGCAAGCTAAGGAAGGAGATACCATTCTATCCCTTAAAAAAGTGACCCCCGTGCGCATGATCAGGAACCAGTTCTATGAAAGCGTAAAAGCAGCGGAAGACCGCGGGGCCACGCTGGAAGAGCTTAGAGCCTTACTGGGAAAAGGGCGTGCCAAAAGAGGCATGTTTGAAGGCAAGCTGGAAGAAGGAGAGCTGGAAATCGGGCAGGTAAGTGCGCTGATACATGATATAAAACCGGCGGCGACGGTATTGCAGGAGATATGGGAGGAGTTTAGGGAAACCTGCAGGCAGTTAAGTGTCTTACCGGTCTGAAATATTAATACGGCTTATTTAGGCCATTATGATTTATTTAACATTAAATAGCACTACCTTCGGTTATTATAGATAAGCACCTTCTGACAACGCTTTTTCTACTGGCCATCTGTACTCACCCACCTGGACGGTTTTCTTACTTGTTGCCATAATAAGCTGCACTTTTCTTTTACACATTCAATTATAATATCATGAAGATATTAGTGTCAAACCTCCTGTTTTCTTTTAACGAAGATGATCTGAAGCATCTGTTTTCTCCGTATGGCGAAGTCGTATCATGCACAATAATAAGGGATAAATTTAATGGCGCCTCCAAAGGATCCGGTGTTATAGAAATGTCTAACCGCAATGAAGGGATGGAGGCGATAGCAAAACTCGATGGCAAACCGGTCATGGGCCGTCCTATTGCCGTAAGTATGGCAATGGAGCGCACGCGCCCTGCTTATGAAAGAAGAAGTTTTTATTAGCAGTCAATGCTTTACCCTTGTGCTTATAAGCTTATAGTTGTCATATTAAATGTAGAAAATGAAGCGTATCCTGATAATTGACGATGAGCCATCTATCTGCCTGTTGTTAAGCAATATTTTGCGGAAAGCTGGATTTGAGACAGACACTACCTTGTCTGGCACCACTGCTCTCAAAATGATAAAAGAGAAGCAATATGGGCTTGTATTCTGCGATTACCGGCTCAAAGACAAAGAAAAGGATGGAGACACGCTGTTACAGGGTATCCAGGATATCTCTCCCACTACTACTGTCGCTATTATGACCGGGTATCCGGACGTTCGCATTGCCATTAGGATGATTAAGGAAGGCGCCTATGATTACCTCGAGAAACCTTTTACGGCAAACAGGATTCTTGCGCTTGCCCATAGTGCTTTAAATGGGCCAGTGCCGCAAACGGAGAAGGAAACGCATTCAAACCCGAACATTAGCAGGCCCATCGCCGGGCCAGTAATTGCTGAAGCTAATAATAAACATTATATATATGGAACAAGCGCCGCTTCAAAGGAATTATACGGGCAGATTGCACTGGTAGCTCCTACTGATTATAGTGTTGTTATTTGCGGTGAGACAGGAACAGGCAAGGAAGCCGTGGCCAGGCTGATACACCTGGACAGCAAGCGGAGCAAACAACCCTTTGTTGCGCTGGACTGCGGATGTCTTTCCGATGAACTGGCAGCAAGCGAGCTTTTTGGCCACGAAAAGGGAGCGTTTACCAGCGCCGGTGATGCCACTTCTGGCGCATTCCGGCAAGCAAATGGAGGCACCCTGTTCCTGGATGAAATATCCAATTTGAATTACCAGGTACAAACAGCATTGTTACGGGTTGTGCAGGAACGGCTGGTAAGACCGGTGGGAAGCATGCGGGAAATACCTGTTGATATACGGATCATAGCCGCTTCCAATGATGATCTGGGCAAAGCTGTTGCAAATGGTAAATTCAGACAAGACCTGTTTTACCGTTTAAATGAATTCAACATTTCAGTTCCTCCTTTACGGGAACGGCAACAGGATCTCCCGCTTTTTATTGACGCCTTCCTGGAGAATGCCGGCAGAATATCAGGCAGACGGCCGGGAAGATTTTCCGATGAGGCGATGACTTGCCTGCTGCAGTATTCATGGCCTGGCAATATCCGTGAATTAAACAACGTTATCAGAAGAGCCGAACTGTTTGCTGAAGGCGCGGAAGAAATTACAGTCACCTGTTTACCGCCGGAAATAACCGGAGCTGATTCTGCTTTGACTAAAGAGCAGATAAGCATTTCTCCGGCAATAGCCGTCGGAGAAACGAATAATCTAAAATCGATTGTTCAGCTGGCGGAATATCAAAAGATCATCTCTATTATGAAAACGGTAAGATATAATAAAACCGAAGCTGCCAGGTTACTGAATATTGACCGCAAAACGCTATATAATAAACTGCATTTGCTTAATATAGAGCTGTAACCCTTTAGCCAACGGTTACCCTTTCTTCACCACCCACTTCAACGCCTCTTTCCAGGTAGTTTTCTTACCATACATCAATATCCCCGTACGATAGATCTTACCGGCAACCCAGGTGGTTACCAGGAAGCCCGCCACCAGCAAGAGCATGGAAAGTGCCAGCTCCCAGTATTCTACGGTGCCGGGTATACCATAAGGCAAGCGCGCCATCATTACCATGGGAGAAGTAAATGGAATAATGCTGCCCCAAACCGCCAATGCGCTGCTCGGATTTTGTACGGCGCTGATCATGATCATTATACCAATAATAATAGGCAGTGTTACGGGGAAAGTAAGCGACTGCGCATCGTGAGGATCTTCATTCACCAGGCTGCCGATCGCAGCAAACAGCGCAGAGTAAAAGAGGTAGCCGCCCAGGAAATAAAATATGAAGCAGCTGATGATCAGCCACCAGTTAATGCTGCCCACTACATAATTCATTTTCTCAATTGCCTCAGCCATAGCCGCATTGCCGCCATTCTGCGTCATCGCTGCACCCTGGCTTGCAGCCTGCATAGTATCTGCCGAGACAAAGAGGGGTATCAGCATTTGCAAACTAATGATCAGTACACCCCATATCAGGAATTGCAGTAAGCCCACGCCCGCTATGCCTACTATTTTGCCCATCATTAACTGGAACGGCTTAACGCTCGATATGATCACTTCTGCAATACGATTCATCTTTTCTTCCATCACGCCGCGCATAACAGACATACCGAACACCATCAAGATAATATAGATAATAAATCCACTGGCATATCCTACGGCATAGGCAACGGCAGAACTGCCCTTGCGGTCGTCCTCACCACTGCGAAAATCTACCTTCACATCGCTGCGCACTTCTTCCAGCTTGTCTTTATCTATACCCGCAAGCTCCATACGTTTTTTCTCTATCACGTCGTTCACCTGCCTGTTCAGGTTACTCTCCAGCATAATGCTGGCCTGCCCTTTACTATAGTATTCAATGCCGGAGGGGCGGTTAACATCTATATCGGGAATATACAGCACACCGGAGTAACCATATTCGCTATACTTACGTTTGAAGGTATCTATGCTTACTTCCGTGAGTGGTTTAAAGTAAAGTCCCCTGGAGTCTGACAGCTGGCCCGTGAACAGTTTACTCTCGTCGATCACTGCTATGCGCTTGTGATCTTCACCTTTGACTGCAATAATGATGGGAATAATGGTGATGCCCGCGATGAAGATGGGGATCAGCAGGGTTAGTACCAGGAAGCTTTTCTTCCGGACCCTGGTAAGGAATTCCCGTTTGATGATCAGCCATATCTTATTCATATTGTGCAGTTTTCTGAACCTGAGTAATAAATATTTCGTTGATGGTGGGTAACACTTCCTCGAAGTGGGTGATCTGTATATCGTGCCGGATAAAGTGCTGAAGGATATCGTTGGTAGAGCTATCTTCGCTCAGCTTCACAGTATAGCCATTAGCTTCCTGCTTCACGATGGAGAAATGGTGAGTGGCCACCTGCGCGAAGTTAGGCATTACGCCCAGCCCTATACGGAACAGGTGTTGTTTAAAGGTCTGCTTGATCTCCCGCACTTCGCCGTCCAGCAGCTTGGTGCCTTTGTTCACCAGCATGATGCGGTCGCATATTTCTTCTACCTGTTCCATACGGTGTGTGCTGAAAATGATGGTGGTACCCTTACGGCTCAGGTCAAAGATCTCCTGTTTGATAAGGTTGGCGTTCAGCGGGTCCAGTCCGGAGAAAGGCTCGTCCAGTATCAGCAGGGCGGGATCATGCAGGATGGTGGCAATGAACTGTACTTTCTGCTGCATACCTTTGCTCAGTTCTTCCACCTTCTTGTTCCACCAATTGTTCATATCAAGCTTAGCGAACCAGTATTTCACTTTTTCGCGGGCCTCTTTTTCGCTGAGTCCTTTGAGCTGCGCCAGGTAGAGCGCCTGCTCTCCTACTTTCATCTTTTTGTACAGGCCTTTTTCTTCCGGCATGTAGCCGATGCTGTGTATATCATGTTCCGGGTTGAAAGGACGTCCGTTAAAGGTGATCGTTCCTTCGTCCGGATAAAAGATCCCGGTAATCATGCGCAGGAGCGTGGTTTTACCCGCGCCGTTAGGGCCCAGCAAACCAAAGATGCTGCCCTTAGGGATCACAAAGCTGATATCATCTACTGCTTTGTGCGTAGCATAGTACTTTTTCAGGTGATTAACCTCCAGTAGATTCATGATAATAAATGTAAAGTAATATATGTTAAATGTAAAATACGCTAGCGTTGTACTGGCTTTACGGTGTACCCCTCTGCTCTTAGCAGCCTGATAACTCCTTTATCACCTGCCAGGTGCCCGGCGCCTACGGCAAAGAAAGTGCTGCGTTCTTTCATCATGGCCGGCATTCTTTTCACCCAGTTGGCATTTCTTATTTCGAGGAGCCAGTAGCGTGCATCTTTGCTCATACCCTTCTCTTCCGTTACGCTTTTGTACACCTGCTCCAGTTCTTCTGAGCGGTAGTATTGCACCATCCGGGCGGTTTCTGTTCTCATGGTCTCCAGGTCGAGCGCTGTCAGCTGCGTCAGGATGCTGTCATCCGGAAATGCCTTATAAAAGTAGCTCATTTGTTCTTCCAGTGTTTCCAGGCTGTTGACCGGCATCTTTTTCGCAACAGCCATCTCTTTGAATTCCGCTTCATACACTTTCAGGCTATCGCAGGTATATGATAATCTGCCGAGCAGGCTGGTGAGCGCTACCAGTTTATAGTTATCAAACAGCTGCAGGGATATACCTGCCTGCTGCTGCAGCAGCGAATCCATCAGGGCATAGCGTTGGGGAGAGAGCCTGGCGCTCAGTGGCGTATCAGCTACCAATGCTTTTTCCATCTGTGCGGCTATTGCAGGATCAAACATATCAATTTCCAGCACAAGCTGTGAAGTCCGGTCAAATGCTTTCCTGATCTTATCTGCCATGTCAAAGTCGTTCCCGCAGATCATATGTATGGTGCCGTAGAGATAAGAGGGAGCGGACAAGCCCTTACCACTTATTTCCCAGAGCAGCGAGCGTTCCAAAGGAGCGCTTTGGGCGGAGGCTGTGTTCCCCTTGCCTATACCTGCGCAGGTGATCAGTGCCAGTACTACTGTTTTAAATAAGCGGTGCATGATGAGCGTTTTCTTCATTATATCAGTATAAGGATAAATTACTTTGTTACAGGGCGGTCTTGAAAAATTTAATAGCCGCATCTGCCACCCTTTCCCCGTCCATTGCGGCAGAAACGATGCCGCCGGCATAACCGGCGCCTTCACCACAGGGGTATAATCCTTTCACCTGTGGATGCATAAGTGTATCAGGGTCACGGGGAATACGCACGGGAGAAGAGGTACGTGACTCTGTGGCTACAAGGATAGCTTCGTCTGTATAATATCCCTTCATCTTACGGCCGAAGGCTTTGAAGGCCTGCGCCAACCTGTTATGTACAGCAGCGGGCAATACCTGCCGGAGGTCTGTACTGTGTACGCCGGGTACATAGGAACAATCCGGTAATGTAGCAGACACCTTACCTTTCACAAAATCCGTCATACGCTGCGCAGGCGCTACAAACTTACCGCCGCCTGCCTGGTATGCTTTCCGTTCTACCATCTGCTGAAAGTACATGGCGGCCAGCGGGCCTTTATCAGCAAAAGGTGCAAAATCTGTTTCATCTACCGTTACCACCATACCGGAATTGGCATAGGGGTTATTGCGTTTGGAAGGCGACCATCCGTTCACTACCAGCTCTCCCGGATTGGTGGCGGCAGGCGCAATGATGCCACCGGGGCACATACAGAAAGAGAACACTCCCCTGCCCTCTACCTGCTCTACCAGGCTGTAGCTGGCGGGTGGCAGGTAGTCTCCTCTCAGTGCACAGTGATATTGTGCGCTGTCTATCAGGCTTTGCGGATGTTCTACCCGTACGCCCAGTGCAAAAGCTTTAGCTTCTATTGCTATTTGCTGCTGATACAACATTTCGAAGATATCGCGGGCAGAGTGGCCGGTGGCCAATATTACCTGCTGTGCCTTATAGGTGTTGCCGGCAGCCGTTTGTACGCCTGTGACCTGTCCGCTGCTGAGCAGCAGTCCGGTCACCTTCTCGTTAAAATGCACTTCGCCTCCTGAAGCGATGATCTGCTCCCTCATGGCGGTGATAATATGTGGCAGTTTATTAGTACCTATATGGGGATGTGCCTCGTATAATATTTTTTCCGCAGCGCCAAAGTGGACAAAGATGCCGAGTATGCGGTTCACATCTCCACGTTTTGTAGCGCGTGTATATAATTTACCGTCTGAGTAGGTGCCGGCGCCGCCTTCGCCGAAGCAGTAGTTGGATTCGGGATTCACTTCTCCCTGTTTGTTGAGTGCCGCCAGGTCCCGGCGGCGTGTACGAACATCCCGGCCGCGTTCCAGCACAATGGGCTTTATGCCTGCTGCTATAAGGCGCAGGGCGGCGAACAATCCTGCCGGACCGGCGCCAATGATCAGTACCTGCGGAGCAGTTGCAGGCAAAATGTCATATACAGGTATGATCAGTTCCCGTTCATGAAAAGGTTCATTTACAAACACCTTGAGTGTCAATAACAAATATACCTGACGGGAACGTGCGTCGATCGAACGCTTAAGAATGTGGTAACCGGTGATGGCGTTATTGCGTACGCCTAGCGCCGTTGCAAGCTGCCGGGTAATGGCGGCATCTGAAGCCGCTTCCTGTGGCGTGAGTTTAAGAGAGAGCTGTTGTATCATGCAGGTTAGGTATTTATCCTAAAACACTGCAAAGATAAAGGTCACCAGGCATTTAAGCATGGTGACCTCTATAACTTTTATATGGCCTTCCTGATTAGAAGGGCAGATCGTCTGTAGTATCCTGGGAAGCAGCAGGCACTTCCTGGGAGGTGTTGTAGTTGGGCATGCGGTCTGTTCCGGGAGCAGCACCAGCCACTACAGACTCCATACGCCATGCGTCGAGGTTGGTGATGTAGTTCACCTTACCATCTTTTTCCCAGCGGGTTCCTTTTATATTAAAGTATACTTTTACAGTTTCTCCCTCGTTAAAACGATCTACTATACCGGTGCGGTCTTGTACGCACTGGAACTTTATATAGTTGTTTATAACACGGCCATTGATATCATCAGACTTCTCAATAACGAATTCCCTTGTTTTAAAGGTTTCGCTGCGTTGCACCGTATTATACTTCACGATTAACTTTCCTATGATTTCAAAACTCATAAAAATAATTTTTTAACTATTCAGATGCGCCAAAGATAGGCTTTTGACAGGATTGTGGTGAAATAAATTTTTCACAGGATGTGCACGTGCCGCGGTCGCATATAATAAATTTGCACGGTATTTGATACATGAACTACCATTTTTTTTAATGCAGATACTAACATAGTTTTGCACGCTCGTTAAACGTTGTTAACGACGAATCAACAATCAAGACAAGACCATATTATTTTATCGTTCTAGTTACATATCTATGGTAAAAGGGTTAATCAAAATTCGAAGCAACTGTATATCAGATCAGTGTATTTTACCTTTATTACGTTTGTGTAAAACCCAACAGTAATAACGCATAGAACGAGGTAAATCGGGACATTAAACAGGGATACAAAAACTGTAATGACAGGGAGATAAACAAGGGGAGATAAATTTTTTTTTTCAACATTTTCTACAGATATTCGTCGTCCTGTCTAAAAGTTTTTCAACATCCACCGTTGGGAAATTTTGAATTCGAGAACAATCCTTAATTAAAAACAAATAATTTTTTATTGCTCAATGAATAAAACTTGCGAACAAGTTTGGGAAAGGTGTCTTAATATAATTAGGGATATTGTGGAATGGCAGCCATTTAAGACCTGGTTTGAACCTATTAAGCCCATCAAACTTGAAAACAATGTTTTAACCATACAGGTGCCGAGCCAGTTTTTTTATGAGTATCTGGAAGAACACTATGTAGGATTATTAGGAAAAACTATCAAACGGGAATTAGGGAAAGAAGCAAGGTTAGAGTACAGGATCGTAGTAGAGAACGGCACACCGCATCAGCATCCCAAAACGGTGAATATGCCGACCCAGTTCACAAAGCCCCAGAAAGACAGTGAGGTGGATTTTCCGTTGACCATACAGAACCCGGTAAAGAATCCCTTTGTTATCCCAGGGATCAAACGTGTACAGATTGATTCACAACTCAATCCAAACTATACTTTTGATTCTTTTATAGAAGGAGATTGTAATCGCGTAGCACGCAGAGCCGGTAAGACTGTTTCGGAAAAACCCGGTGGAACCTCTTTTAACCCCTTGGTAGTTTATGGTGGAGTTGGCCTCGGAAAAACACATCTTGCACAGGCAATCGGCAATGAGGTTAAACGTGTACATCCCAACAAAGCTGTACTGTACGTTAGTGCAGAAAAATTCATCAACCAGTTCATCGATCACTCCAAGAACAGCATCATCAACGACTTTATTCACTTCTACCAGTTGATAGATGTACTGATCGTGGATGACATTCAGTTCTTTGCCCGCGCGGAGAAAACCCAGGACGCATTCTTTGCGATCTTTAACCATCTTCATCAATCCGGTAAGCAGCTGATACTTACATCAGACAAACCGCCGAAAGATCTGGATGGATTGCAGGAGCGACTGCTGAGCCGTTTCCGCTGGGGACTAAGCGCTGACATGCAGCTGCCTGATTTTGAAACACGCATGGAAATACTGGAGATGAAAATGCGTAACGACGGATTGGAGATGCCAAAAGAAGTGATCAAGTATGTAGCTTATAATATTCAAAGCAACGTACGTGAACTGGAAGGCGCTTTGATCTCCCTGCTCGCACAATCTTCCCTGAACCGGAAAGAAATTGACCTCGAGCTGGCCAAGCGCGTGTTAAAGTCTTTTGTTAAAACATCTTCCAAAGAGATTACAATTGAAAGCATACAGAAAATGGTATGCGAGTATTTTGATGTTCCTTACGACAAGCTGCTGCAAAAAACACGTAAGCGTGAAATTGTACAGGCACGCCAGATTACAATGTACTTAGCTAAATCTTTTACAAAGAACTCTTTAAAAACCATCGGCGAACATTTTGGCGGGCGCGATCATACTACAGTGATCCACTCCTGCCAAACCGTCAAAGACCTGATGGATACAGATATTACTTTCCGCGACAGCGTGATCGAATTACAACAAAAAGTACAGCTGGCCGCTATGTAGGTCAGCATCGCTTCATCAGCAGTTTGCTTCCCTCTGAAGAAAATAACCCTGTGAACCTTATTAATGAAAATGTCCTGGTAATACACCAGGACATTTTTTTTATTAGCTTAGCGGCAGGTTGACGCCAACATAAGAAACAACAGAATGGCTATTGGCTTAACAATTTGATAAATTCCACTATTAGCAAATCATTCGGGACAACCAATAACTTTGAGGCGGGTAATAGCCAATATGCAATACCACAGCATGATATGGGACAAGGTAAGGCAAGGAGACGAAGCCGCATTCCGCCAGCTGTTTGAGCAACAGTGGGAAACGCTCTTCACCTATGCCTGTAAAATATTAAAGGACCAGGAACAGGCCCAGGACATTACGCAGGGGTTGTTCATGCACCTTTGGGAAAAGCATGCCGCACTTCCACCTGTAGCGGCAGTAACTCCCTACCTCCGTCATGCATTACGCAATCGCCTGTTAAACGCCATCCGCGATCAACACGTATATGAACGCCATGTTGACCTTTTCCGGCAAGCTGCGCTGGAAAGCGATAACTCCCTGATAGAAGGCTTACATCTGAAGGAAACCGAACAGCAACTACTCCGGTCTATCAATACATTGCCGGATAAAATGAAAAATGTATTTTACCTGCACCGTATCGAAAACCTGTCTGTGGCCGAAATAGCCGCACGCACCGGGTCTTCTGAACAAACCATCCGTAATCAACTGAATACTGCTTTACAGCGCCTGAGAACCAAATGGAATTCCATCAGCTGGTTTTTCTTCTGAGGTTGATGGGTTATAATTCCGGTATAGTGCCCCGCTTTTGCTTGGGGACCCAGTAAATAACGCGCAATATTACCAAATTGTTAAGCAAAATTTAAAATAGTTATTCCTCTTCTCTGCGGTGTCTTTTATATAAACGAGAACTGCATAGTGGACAGATCTACCCTGTTACATTTAATTGAAAAATTCCGCCGGGGCAACTGCACCGAGGCAGAGGAACAGCTACTGCACAGGTGGCTCGACCTGCCTGGAGCAGGACGCCGGCGACGACCTTTCCCTCTGGCCGAAGAAAAACAGCACCTCCGCAATAGCATGCTGGAAAATATCTTCCGGCCTGGCCAGTCTGCACCCCGCCGCAGGATCTTCCGCAACTGGATGAAGGCTGCTGCGGTGCTGCTACCATTGGTAGCCGCCGGCGCTTATCATCTGTGGCTGCAACATACCGGCGCCAGGAACAGCGGATGGCTTACCCGCCAGAATACCACAGCGCAGGTGCTGCAGCTCAAACTGCCGGACAGCTCACTGGTGATGCTGGGCGCACATACCACTATCCGTTTCCCGGCAAAATATACCGGGCGCGAAAGGCTTGTGAAAACTGCTGGAAAGGGAAAGCCTTTTTTGATGTGCGCTCCAACCCGCAACAGCCTTTTATAGTGGAAAGCGACGGCATCCGCACCACCGTATTGGGCACTTCCTTCTCAGTAGCCTCCTATAAAGAACTATATGCCTGCCGTGTAACCGTTATGACGGGCAAGGTGCAGGTACATACCGGTAATAATAATTATGGCGCGCTTAACCCCGCAGAAGCGTATCACGATCTCCGGCGGAAAAACACCCGTCCTGCGGGATACCATCACCCTGGCTGATAATATGGCCTGGACCAGGGGAGAGATCGTGCTCCGTAATGCCAGCCTGCAGGAATTGATACAAACCTTACGTGAACAATATGCAGTGAATACCAGCACCAGCCTGGACATCCGGCAGGGAAGCTATACCGTTCGCCTGCCAGCCGCCATGCCTTTACGCGAGGTGCTGGACGTAATTGAAAAAATCAGTTATAAACCAAAAATCCGCTTTACTATGGAGAACAAGCAGCTATCCATTCAGCAACGCCAGTAGTTTAGTAGTATGAGCTATTAGCCGTCGTCATCACACAACATCAAACGAACGAACCATTATCTGAAGTTCTTAGCTGAAAAAACAATCGCTAAAAGCTAATGACAATGTCATGTCCTTTAACAATTATCAATATGCAAAAAATCATTACACCTTTCCACCGCGTTGCCTTTATCGCATCGCTGGCCTTCATGCTGGCAACCTCGGTAGCTATGGCCTTATCCAGCACCGCCCAGTCGCTCAGGAAAGTAGTACGCCAGCTGCAGGTTCCCGCCGGCAGCCTTTCCAATGCGCTGCAGAAACTGGAGACTACCGCTAACATTCGCCTGGCCTATGATGAAGCGGCACTTAAGAAAATCGCCGTTCCTGCCACCACTTACAAATCAAGCCAGGTAGCAGACATTCTACGGGGACTGCTGAATAACACGCCTCTTACCTACGAAGAGCGCTACAACACCATCCTGATCTACGACAGGAATGAAACACAACTACGCAGTTCCGGTGTGCAACAGGTAGTTGAAAAAGTAACTATCAGCGGCACCGTAACAGATAAAAACGGTCCCCTGATCGGCGCTACCGTAGTAGTAAAAGGAACTACCAATGGAACTGCCACAGACGCAGGCGGGCATTTCTCCCTGTCTGTAAATACACAGGACAATCCTGTGCTGCAAATCAGCATGGTAGGTTTAAAGACCGTTGAAGTACCGGTGGGCAGCCAACGCAGCTTCAACATCATGCTGGAAGACGAACGCACTGAACCTGGACCAGCTGGTAGTAGTAGGTTACGGTACACAGCGTAAGGCAACACTCTCCGGCGCCATTGCAGACGTACAGCTGGACAAGCTCAGCTCACGTTCCCTGAACGATATGGCAGAAGCTTTACAGGGTAAAGCGCCCGGCGTGATCGTACAGAACCAGGGCGGCGACCCCACCTCCGTACCTAAGGTATATATACGCGGCCTCGGTGGTGTGAACGGCGAAGGCCCCTTGTATGTTGTAGACGGATCTATTTATACCGGCGGACCTATCAACCCGAACGATATTGCTTCTATCAACGTGCTGAAAGATGCTGCTGCAGCCATCTACGGTGCAAGAGCTTCAGGCGGCGTAGTGATCATCACCACTAAAAAAGGTAAAGAAGGCGCTGCGCAGGTAACCGTAGATGCCAAAATAGGTTTCCAGAGCGCAGCTAAAAAATTGCAGACACTCAACGCTAAAGAGTTTGCAGACGTAATGAACATAGCTGCAGATGCCGCCGGTTATAACCGTCAGCCTGCATTTAACGCCAGCATATATCCCGACGGGCAGATCACCCGTACCAACTGGCTGGATGAAATATTTAGAACCGGCAAGATACAGGACTATAATATCAACATAAACGGTGGTACAGCCAAAGCGCATTACTATATGGGCTTCGGCTATCGCAAGGGAGAAGGCATCCTGTTGAATACCTATAGCGAGCGTTACTCTTTCCGTATGAACTCTGATGCGCAGATAAAACCCTGGCTGAAGATCGGCGAGAACCTCTCTTATACCTATACCAACGGCAACGGCACCAATACCACCAGCCCCTATACGGGTGTTATTTTCACTGCCCTTGGATACCCTCGTCACATCACCCCTTATCAACCGGACGGTTCTTTCAGCGGGCTACCCGTACAATATGGCGGCGCGTATGGAGACCTGGCCAATCCTGTTGCCATACTGCAACGCCTGGACAATAAAAACCCGGTGAACAATATCAATATAAATCCGTATGCTGAGGTACAGCTGACCAAGGACCTGCAATTCCGCTCTAATTTTGCCGTTACCAAATCTTTCAACAACAATAAGGTCTTCACTACAAAAGTGCCCGAGATAGGTAAGATCAGCAATACCAATATGCTGGAACAGAATATTGTTGATTTTACAGAGATCCTCTCTGAACAAACGCTTACCTATAACAAACAAGTCGGTGATCATCATGTGAATGTACTCGCCGGTTATACCTATCAGCAACATGAGGGTAATGGGCTGTATGTGTATGCTAATGGATTTAACGACGAGCGTCAGGAATACCGTTATTTTAACAACTCCACGCTCAATTACAAACCAGAGGACAATAAGGACAAATGGGCCATTGAATCTTACCTGGGCCGTATCAACTACGACTATAGGAGCAAATACCTGCTTACTGCGCTGATTCGCCGAGACGGTACCTCCAGAGTGGCGCCGCAGAACCGGTATGAAAATTACTATTCCGTATCAGGTGGATGGGTGCTTTCAGAAGAATCATTTATGAAACAGTTAGATTGGCTCAGCTTTCTGAAACTACGTGGCAGCTATGGTCTGCTAGGCAACCTGGGTAGCCTTCCCAGCAATGCCATCAACATTCCGATGGCTCCCACCCAAATATATATCGGCCAGGACCCTGTGCAGGTAGGCGGTTACGCAGAAAATGCACTATCCAACCCCAACCTGAAATGGGCTAATTCAAGGCAGGTGAACATTGGTACTGATATCGGACTGTTTAACAACAGCCTGTCTTTTGTTGCAGACTACTTTATCAAAACCACTGAAAGAATGCTGCTGCCTGTTACACCACCCAGTACCGCCGGTGTTAGCAACGATACCTGGCAAAATGCAGGTAAAGCAAGAGACAAAGGCATTGAGCTTGGCCTGAACTACAGCGGCAACACCGGGAAAGCCTTCCAATACAGTGTCGGCGCCACCATGACAACAGTAACCAACAAGTTGCTTGAACTGGACGGCAGGCCGGTATTAAGTAACGGAGTGAACGTACGTAGCACCCTGACGCCTATACGTATAGAAGTAGGGCAACCGCTTTACTCATATTATGTAGTAAAAACTAACGGCATCTTCAAAACACAGGAAGAGATCGACAATTACACATCGAAAGACGGCAAAAAAATACAGGACAAGGCCAAGCCGGGTGATATCCGTTTTGTAGATAAGAATGGCGATGGGGTCATCAGCAATGAAGACCGCGAATTTGTAGGCAGCGCTTATCCTGACTTCACTTATGGCATTACTTTCAATGCCAGCTATAAAGGATTTGACTTTAACCTGTTTGCCCAGGGCGTACAGGGTAATAAACTGTTCAACGCGCTGAAATATACCAACATGAATGCCAGTGTGGGCACAAACTTCAATATGCTGCATGATATATTGAATGCCTGGACACCGCAAAACGCTAACAGTGATATTCCTCGCATCACTGCCGATGACGCTAACGGCAACTACGGCACCACTTCTGACTGGTATATAGAGAACGGCTCCTACCTGCGCATCAAAAACGTGACATTGGGTTATACCCTGCCTGCCGCATTAACCAAACGCGCAGGGCTAAACACGCTCCGTATCTACGTTACCGCCAACAACCTTTACACATTTACCAGTTATAAAGGCTTTGACCCGGAAGTTGGCATGGACGAATTTGGTATTGACAAAGGCCGCTATCCGCAGGCCAGAAGCATTTTATTCGGGTTAAATGTTAATTTCTGATAGCTGATAAACTACCGCAACATATGAAAACGATTATAAAAAACACCATACTTGCAACAACCTGCGCCGCTATGCTCAGCGCCTGTAACAAAAAGCTGGATATTGTGCCGGAAGGCTCGCCTACTACGGGTAATTTCTGGACAACAGATAACGATGCCATTGCCGGCGCAAATGCAATGTACGATCAGTTTGATGATGAGAACTTCTACGGGCGCGGTTACTGGTGGTTCATCAATGCCTGTGATGACCAGGTCGTAGGCCGCGTAAAAGCTGAGGGCGACAATATCAAGAACTTTAACCGCAACTTCATCGGCGGCTCCTATACCGAGTCTCAATGGAGGCTGCGTTATATCGTGATCAAACGGGCTAATGATGTGATATTGCATGTACCCTCCATTAACATGGACGCTTCGCTGAAGAACCGTATACTGGGCGAAGCCTATTTCCTGAGTGGATTGATGTACTTCCAACTGGGATATACCTACGGCGGAGTGCCTATGGTAGACCGGAATAACCTGTTGTACGATGAACCTATTCCCCGGGCAGCAAACGTGAACCTCGTTTACGAATACGTAGAGAAAGAATTGAAACAGGCAGCTGCCCTGTTGCCCTATTTTGACCAATTGTCAGTAAACGACTATGGCCGTCCGCACAAAACTGCTGCCTGGGCATTCCTTAGCAAAATGTTTCTTTACAAGAAAGACTACGCCAATGCAGAAAAATATGCCGATTCCGTCATACTAAGCGGTAAGCACCAACTGCTGGATAATTTCAGTGATGTGTTCACCATTGCCAACAACTGGTCTAAAGAATACATCTGGAGCGCTTTATCTACTCGCAAAGGCACCTCCGGCTGGGGTAGCATACTGCCCGGTGTAATGCTGGAAAATAAAGGCTGGGGCAAGTACAACGGCTGGGGATATTATACACCCACCAAAGAACTATATGACGCTTATGAAGCAGGCGACCTGAGAAGAGAAGCCACCATCCTGAAACCGGGCGACCATTTCACCTTCTTTGGAGAGGATAGGGTATACAGTTCCACCAACAGCCTTTCCGGTTACCAGTACCGCAAATACATGGAACCTTTCTCGTATGCCGGCGCTATTCACCTAAGCCCTAACGGCGACCACCCTACTACAGACCTCTGCGTACCCTTATTACGGTATGCAGAAGTGATCCTGATCAAAGCGGAAGCCAAGCTGATGCAAGGTAAAAATGCTGATGTAGAGATCAATATGATCCGCCATCGCGCCGGTCTGGCCAATGTAACCAATGCTGATATGACGGAACTGAAAAAACAACGCCGTTGCGAGCTGGCCGGAGAATGGGCTAACCGCCACTATGACCTGGTACGCTGGGGAGACGCCCAGGCTGCCTACGCCAAGCCCCTGCATGGCGCTGATGGCAAAGAGGTATGGCCTGCCCGTACCTTCAATCCTGCCGTGCATAACGTGTGGCCTGTACCGCAAAGCGAGATCGATAACGGCGGTGGCGTAATAACACAGAACCCGGGCTGGTAATATAACTACGAATTAACCCTTACGGATTACGAATGATGCCAACAGAGTATTATATTCGCTCTCGTCATCATTCGTAATCCGTAATTTAAACTGAAGCCATACTCAATGAGAACTTATATCTGGAGCGCTTTATTCTTATTGTCTTCTCTTCCCTCCGTTCTTGCCCAATCCGGCAACTATACCACTGCCAATGCACATGCGCATAACGATTACGAGCACGATATTCCTTTTTATACGGCCTACTATCACCACTTCGGCTCCATAGAAGCAGACGTGTTTGCCCGGAACGGACAGCTGTATGTAGCCCATAAAGAAGAAGAAATTGACTTCGCCCGTACCCTGTCCAGGTTGTACCTGCAGCCCCTGCGGGAGATGATCCGGAAAGCCAATGGCAACGCCTACAGTAACGGCAAGCCGCTGCAGTTGCTGATAGACTTCAAAACAGATAGTCTGTTAACCATGCAAACCTTATTACAGCAATTACAGCAATACCCGGATATAACTGGCAATACACACGTACAACTTGTGATCAGCGGTAGTCAGCCCCTGCCTGCGCAGTGGGATAATTACCCCGCCTATATCCTGTTTGATGGCAAAAGTTCGTTGTCTTATTCAACAGCACAAATGGAACGCCTGCCGCTCTTCAGCTATAACCTGCAGGACTATGCCAGGTGGAATGGCAAAGGCTCCATGGTAGCAGCAGAAAAACAACGCGTACAGGCACTGATAAACGATGCACACCAACGCGGTAAAAAGATCCGCTTCTGGGGTGCTCCGGATAATGTGAATACCTGGATCACCCTGGCAAAAATGGGCGTAGACTATATTGGAACGGATAACATAGAAGCACTGTCTGATTATCTGAATAGCCGGCCCGCATCAGAATACCAGGCAATAACTGACACCCATCCCGTTTACCGGGCGCGCAATATAAACAACGACCGTCTCTCAAAAGTGAAGAATGTGATCCTGCTGATCGGCGACGGTATGGGCCTTACACAGATCTATGCCGGGTATACCGCCAACCGGGGACAGCTCAACCTCTTCCAGATGGTGAATATCGGGTTCTCGAAAACCAGCGCTGCAGACAACTATATCACTGACTCTGCCGGAGGAGGCACCGCCATGGCCACCGGTCATAAGACCAACAACCGTTATATCGGCGTGGATGCCACCGGCGTAAAGCACCCGGCCATACCCGATCTGATACAGCGTTATGGAATGGAAAGTGCCCTGATCAGCGCAGGCGATATTACAGATGCTACCCCTGCGGCCTTCTATGGGCATCAGTCAGACAGGGCCATGGAAGACGACATTGCCAAAGACTTTCTCAACAGCCCTGTAAGCATCCTGATAGGCGGAGGCCTGCAACATTTTGAGCACAGAAAGGATGGCCTCTCCCTGACTACGCAGCTACAGCAAAAGGGATATACTATCAGCCGGCATTTTTCCGAGCTGGATAATATGCGTAGCCGCAAATGGCTGCTACTGGACAGTGTGGCCGAATTACCTATCTTAAAAGGCAGAGGCGATTTCCTGAGCCGCTCCCTGAAAAAGACCATCAACACCCTCCAGGATAATCGCAATGGCTTTTTCATCATGGCCGAAGGCGCACAGATAGATATCGGCGGACATGCCAATAACCTCCCGTATAACGTAACGGAAATGATGGATTTCGACAAGGCCGTTGGCGCTGCTATGGAATTTGCCGACAGCAACGGGGAAACGCTGGTGATCGTTACTGCAGATCACGAAACAGGCGGACTAAGCCTGCTGGACGGAAATATTCAGAAGGGCTATGTGAATGGGCATTTCAGCACGAATGACCATACCCCTGTAATGGTGCCTGTATTCGCCTACGGTCCCCACTCGCTCGACTTCAGGGGAGTATACGAGAATACCGCGATCTTTGAAAAAATCATGAAGATCCTGTCAGAAAGAAAATAGTGATCGCTAAAACGGATAAAAAAAAGGAAGCAACCGCAACAGCATCGCAGCTATAACGCATATATTGCAGCCAAAGAACTGACTGCCAAAAGGGAGGATAACTTAGCCAGGGGTGTCGCTATTCATTACCCTTCAATCGGATACTAATGATGCAGTATCATGTTGCCGGCAAAATGCTGGCAAGCACCACTACACGCCCTGAAATTCCCAGACAGTACCAACATCATCAACTCCCCTTTGCCACAACGGTAGAGTCTATTAGTGGGCTATTCGGCGCGATACTGAACCAGGTAGTAGCCGGCGATGAATGGTCGATACAATTAGTACAGTTTTTCATTTCAAAGCAGGTGCGGGTGTACCCGGTATCACAGCGGCCTTTGGGGATACTGCATTGTATGCTGCAGGGACAAGTGCCTTGCTTCCTGCAGGAAATGGACGATATCGTGCTGCGTGAGAAGGAACTGCGTTTCTTTTATGTTCCCGGCGGTAAGCGCAACCTGGCGTTGTTCTCCAAAGGTTATTATGAGTCGTTTCAAATTGGCTTTTCTGCAGCTTACCTGTCGCGCTTTGCCCAGAACGGTTCTCCACTGAAGGAGATACATTACAAACTGCAGCATAATCAGCCTGAGGGTGCTTATGCAGGCAACTGTCCGCTCAGCCTCCAGGCAATGGAACAGGTGGATAAGATTAGGCAATGTCATTTAAAAGGCACACGCAGGCATCTCTATCACCAGGCCCGTATCAATGACCTGATGCTGATATATATATCAGCGCTTGAAGACACCCTTCAACAAAAGCCCGCCGGCATAAGTAAATATGAAAATGAAATACATGAGCTTTCTGCTTACATCAAAGACAACCTGGAAAAGCCTTTAACAATTGTTCAGCTGGCAGACGAGATGGGATTACATCTGCAGGTAACGGAGAAGGAATTTAAAAAATTATATAAGCAAACCATTAAGTCCTTTATCCAGGAACAGCGCATGATAAAAGCCAAACAGCTGCTGGCGGACAGTAATATACCTGTTATAGATGTAGCTTATACCGTTGGCTATTCTGATGCTGCCTATTTCAGCAATGTGTTCAAGAAACAGTTCGGCATGACACCGACGACCTATCAAAACATCAGAAGCGAGGAAAAATTACAAGAAGAGGACTTGTAATATTACAAGAAACTCACAATTCTTTTATAGACATTTGTTAAAGTAAAAGGAAGTAACTCAAAATAACGACACTAAAGAAGGCATGGCTTAACCGCTTGCATAAACATTGTAATTTCCACCCCTGGATATGGTTTCTTTCTAATAACATTTTTCTTGAACCATTTAACGCTTTCAACCTATGCGAAAAAGAATCCCTCTTTCCGGTGGCCCGGCTGCTTCGCCCGGCACTGAGCTTGTTTTAGGATGCGGCGTAGTAATCCCGCTTATGCAGCGCGTCCGGGATCGTATGAAAAACCAATAATAACAGCGATATTTTTAGCATATGGAAATTCCTCTTAAAGGTAGCCCGGCAGAGATACCGCTGCGGCTGGCGCCCTATGTTGCCAACTGGGCAACGGCAACTTACCAGCGATGCGATTTTGGTGCCCTGTTGTCTCAAACATTCTTATATAAATTCTACCGCATCTACATCTACCGCTTTCTTGCAGACCGGCCGGCATGCCTGCCCCTGCGTTGTACGGAAGGCGCTGTAGTGTTGCAGCTTGTTACGCAAGGGCCGATAAAAAGTGTAATAGAAGGGCTGGGCGAAATACTGCTGCAAACAGGGCAATACAATTTTTTCTATCTGCCGGCCGGCACACATGCACTATGCCTGAGTACAGGCGAATATGAGTCCATCTACATTGTACTAGGCGCTACCTTGCTGGAAGAGCTGGCGGAAAGCAGGGAAGAGATGAATGAGCTGTTGGGCTACCTGCGCCGCTCCCATAAAACAGGCGCAGGGCTTACTCCCCGCTCAATGGATTACAGGATGCAGGAGCTGATCAAAGGCATGCGCAATTGCCGGGAGACTGGCAGCAACCTGTTCGTAGAGTTTAGTACCAATATCAGGAACCTGCTAAACCTGTATCGTAAATCACTGAATGATGTGGAATACAGCATGCAACTACGGGCCGCCGGTTACATGGCAGCTATGGTGAGCATACGTGAAGAAATTGTACGGAATCCCAGTATACAACAACACACCCTCACTTATTTCTCCAGGAAACACAACATGAGCCAGTCTACCTTAAAACGGTACTTCAAGGCGGTATTCAATAAAACACTGCATGAATTTGTGCGGGAAGAGTGTATGAAGAAAGCTTGCTGGATGCGGAACAACGTAGCTGTCAGCCTTGATGATATTGCAGATGAAGTAGGGTATGCAGATAAATCCGGTTTCCTGAAATCGTTTAAACAGTTTCACAACAGGATGTCACAATAAAAGCTCTTTTGACCGCTTTCCACCGTTGCAGCAAGCCTTGCCAGGCCTGTGATGCATATGGCCACCCAAAGGCGGCTGTATTAAATATGACCATCGCAGCGGCGAATAGTTCCAGTCCCATATACGTGGCTATACCCAGGTGCAGCAACACAACAGCAAGATAACCGTAAGGGCGTAAACGGTGAAACCACATATAGAAAGGATACCCGATCTCGACCAGCAAAGTACTCCAGCATATCAGCCTGGCCAGCCACGGATATTGCGCCAGCCAGCTCATATCAAACCTGCTGAATTGTGTATGCATCAGCGTTTGCCAGATAGCTTCGCCGTTCCACCACTGAGTGCCCATGGCTTTTTCAACTCCGGAGGCCACATAGACAATACAAAGATGCAGCTGTAGCACACGTATGGATAGCGTGTTCCATGCACTGTCCGGAGCGCCGGGCTTCACTGGCATCACGATGCAATAGCACAAGCCGATATGCATAAAAGTTTCTACACCATAGGCAGCCATAAAACCGGTGTTCATGAACATGAAATGCAATGCCCAGGCCACCATCGCCATAATGCGGGTACATTTACCCGCCAGCAGTCCGGTAAGCGCGCTTAGGTATGCAAATAACAATGTAAACACCCATTTATCTGTTGAAAGACGTGTTACCGTTGCCAAAGGCCGTAGCCAGGCCAGCTGCGGCATGTGGGCACCAATGATCCCTTCGCTGATCGGCCATTGCACCAATCCGTGCTCGCCATATAACAATACGGTATTGCCGGCCAGCCATATGCCTTGTGCCAGTCCCAGTAATGCAATAGCGATCCTGAAAAACATCAGTGGCCGGGATGATGAAGGGCTCAGGAAAAAGGTCTGCCATGCGGGATTAAATGTGTTCATAACGCTATTTTTATCGCTTGTGATAATCTTTCACCAGGAAGGGTGTCCACTGCGGACGTGCGCCCTCTCGGTATGCCTGCATGCCGGGCACGTTCTTGGTAACAACTGTCACCCTTACCAGGCGGTTGCCGGGGTGCCTGCGCAGCATATAGGAGGCGCAGCTCTGGGCAAGTAAAGGGCAGGCTTCCTCAATGCTGAAAAAATTGTAGATGGTTTGTATACGGCGGTTGCATTCGGTATTGCACTCTTCCAGCCTGACTACCTGTTGTGAGCTGTCGCTGGCCGCTAGTGTGTAGATTACAGCTATTTCATTTCCTACTCCTGGCGCAAAGAAGCTGAAGATGTTACCAGCGCCGGTGTAATCGCCATAGGTAGCAAGGCCCTTTATCAATGACTGTTTATGCCCGGGCCATTCTTCCAGGTGCGCCGCATGCAGGGCTGCTATCAGCAGATGAACAACGGCGATGCCTGTCCAGCATAAATGTTTCCATGTGATCATAAAAAAAGGATTGTAAACAACATGCGCAACTTCCTTCCGCAGTACATTGCGCATGCTGTTGTTGTAGTTGTTAGCATGAAAGAGCTGTGAACGTTTAAAATATTTGTGCAGATCCGAGCACTGCGCCACCGGGCACTTCCACCACATCCATGGGAACAAAGCGCTTGTCGAGCGTAACAAAGTTTGCCCGGATCACTCGCAGGATCTCTGGATCAAAACAGCCGATCATATTGGGGAACTTCCTTCTGAGAATGCTTTCCCAGGTAGGATCACCTGTTCCGGCAGCGCTGACTGCTGAGGGGGCGGCCTGTGTGATGTCGCCTATGCCATAAAAGCCACGGGTAGCGTAGGGAAATGTAGTGCCTCCCGGCAGGGCGATACGGAATTTGTTCAGATCCAACTTGCCTATCACCCTGTTGTCGATAGCATCGGGCTGCATGGCAGCGGCGGCGCTCAGGAAGGTTTTGGTGGCGATGATGTTCTGTCTGCCAATGGCTACCGTAGTTACATCGAAAAAAGACTTGCTGTCAGCTTTCTTCATCAATTCTGCCGCCCTGGTAGCGATGTCGGTGTAGGGAATCATATCCGGACAGGTTTTGATCCAGATCTTTTTCCATGGGGTTTTCGTGTATCCGATCTTCTGTAAGGCAGGAGAAGGGCTGCCGGCATACTGTACTTCGTCTGAAAGGCTGCCGTAACTGCTCTTGGTGATATAAGGGTTAACCGCTAATCCGTCGAATTTAAGCAGATAGGTGTCGGGGCTAAGTCCTTTCAGTATGGCATCCAGTTCATCATCTGCAGCAACAGTTGCTGCCACAGGAGAAGGAGCAAGTGCATTGGTCCGGTCAAAAGGCTGGGTTTGGTCTTTCTGACAAGACAACATGAACATGGCCGCAATGCCAGCCGTGCCGAATAAGATAAATTTCTTAGTCATTTTTTGGGGTTATTGGAGTTATTAAATCAATTTCATGCTGCGCAACGCCGTAAAATTGACTTAAAAACCGGCAGCGGGCAAGCGTAAAAATACCTGATTTGAGTGCGGACAAATGCGTATTGCTTCATTTTCGGAAAAAGCGATACATTTAATGTATGATCTCCCTGCAGACATATGTTCCTGAAAAATTATATCCCTTCGTAAAATCATGCTGGCGGCTGGAAGTGGCCAACGCAGGAGAAAGATATTACGAGGAGGATATTATTCCTGACGGGCATCATGAGATCATCTTTCACCTGCAGCCCAATACCGCGAAAAGAAAAATGCAACAGGGAAGCTGGGGATCTGAACCGGACGCCTTCTTTGCAGGACAAACATTGCAAAGCTATTCCCTGCAACTGCAACCCGGATCCGTGTTGTATGGCATCCGGTTCTATCCGCATACAATGGCTTTGCTGTTTAATGTTCCTGCTTCCATATTTACAGATCAGCTGCTTGCAGTAGGCGACATCCCCGGGGCAGCAGCCTTGCGGCACTGCATTACAGACAACGCGGCTAACACCTTCGCCTGCTTTGAAAGGATATTATCTGAGCGGATAGCCGGCCTGCAGACTCCCAATGGGTTCCTGTATGTGAACGCTGCCGTGGCGTCGGTATTGCAGCACAACGGAGACGTCAGGGTAGATGCGCTGATGCGCCAAACAGGCATTTCCGTAAGACATCTTGATAACTCGTTCAAACAGTTTGTAGGCATTACGCCCAAAACTTTCTGCAATATCATCAGGCTGAACCATTTTATACGGTACCGGGCCGGCCATTCATTCAAAAGCCTTACAGAATGCGCTTACGAAGCTGCATTTTATGACCAGTCGCATCTTATCAAGCTATTCAGGACCTTCACCGGCAAATCGCCCAAAGCCTATTTCAACGACACCAATTACATTAATGAGCATTTTACGCTCATGTAGCCCTCAGCTGTTTATCATAGCAGTTCATTTTTTTACAATTTTGTCTTCCTTATACCAGCTATGTTTGTGAAAAAAGATGGTGCGGACATTCACGCTCCTGCTGCTGCTCTTTTCAATACGGTCAGCGGCACAGCAGCATATTGCGCAGTTTGTAGTGTGGAAGCCCAAAGCAGGGGCGGAACAGCAATTTGAAAAAGGATACCGGCAACACCTGCAATGGCATAAAACCAACCGTGATCCCTGGAGCTGGTATGGCTGGTTCATTATCTCCGGACCGAGAGACGGGCAATTTGTAGATGCAACAGTGGAACATGCATGGAGTGATTTTGATCATCCGCTGAAGCCTGCAGAAGACCGGGCAGACAATGAATTGCATGTATTTCCTTATGGCGAGCTGCAGACAGTAGTGAAAGCAAGCCGTTTACCTGCCTTGTGTACAGGCAACATCAGCGGCCTGCAGTCAAAATTCCTGCGGATGGTTACACTGCAGGTAACAGATATTAATACAGGCATTCAGCTCCTTGAACAATTAAAGCGCAGCTGGCCCTCTTCCACACCGGTTAAAAACCTGCTTGTCTACAAAGTGGTAGATGGAGGCGCTATTAACCAGCTGCTGCTTTTATGGGGCTTTAATAATTTTGAAGAATATGGTAACAGTGAACAACTGCAGGAAGCGCTGGGCGCTGCCGAAACAGCGTTGAAGGTAAAGGCCGTTGAGGCCATTACCTCCGAAACGCTTGTTTACAGGGCGGATATGAGCCTGTTCCCGAATTGAGCAGCATTACCAGATATGCCAGATCACTTCATCTGCTTCCCATAATGCAGGCACTTCGAGCTTGCCTGCCAGCTTTTCCAGCACGCCAGACGGCACAACAGCTTCTCTGCTCCGATTCTGCTGCTGTAATTGCCGGTAGGCTGTTTCTACATACACCACTTTAACCCTTGCCTTGTAGGAGTGAAAAAGGTCTACCAGCTGCGAACGCATTTGCCGTGTGGTATTGGTGGCATTCCATACAAAACCTGTTTGTCGTCGCAGGTATGCCCTCGCCTGTTCTTTAGCCGCCTGTATCACCTGGCCGTTACCGGTTGGATCAGTAGGTGCTATCCCTCGCTGGGTGCGGATCTCATCGAGTGAGATAAGGGGCATATCTGAAAGATATCTTTTTACAAAAGTATCCTTACCGGCGCCCGGCAGGCCGCTCATCAGCACCACTTCAGTAAGCGGCTCTTCAAACGGCACATAATCCGGATGAGCGTCTTCTTTTTTCAGGTAATGCATGCGCGCATGTGCAGTAGCAAATGCGCGGGCCGTTCCCCAGCAGCCGTTCTCGCGGCAAAGTTCTGCAAAGCAATCCAGCCGGTACAACAGTTCTGCCTGATCGGTACATATCCTGCCCAGCACATCTGCACGGGCCAGAAGATACAGCCATTGGGTATTCACTTCCAGGCTCGCCTTGATCAACTCCCGCAATGGGTCTTTCTTTTCAAATATCCATAAGGGAAGGCCATGGTAACGCACCAACGCACTTATCTGCTCCCTTATGATAAAGGGCGCCGTCACATCTTTGTAAAGGATGTTCCTTGCTTTCAGCGCGCCTTTGCGGGCATGGCCATGAGCGGTAATGCGCCCGTCCGGTTCTGTTACCGTGGTGCTGAACTTTTCAACATCATGCAGCAAAGCGGAAGCCCATAATATTTCCTGTGCTTGTGCATCCAGATCCTGAAAAGCCGCCTGCTGCTGCAATGCGTCCAGCACCATCTGCGTATGTATGGCCACATTGCCTTCCGCATGGTGACGAACATCCTGCGGCACTTCCTCCATCACGCTAACCCATTCAAAGCGCTGTGCAAGGTAATCCCATGTTTTATTATCGCTGATCGTCCACATACTTACCTCCTTCATAATTCAGCCGGGCCCTGCGCCAGTGGCGGGTCCAGTGCTGATCTGTTTTAACATGCCCTTTCCTCACATATTTAAATACATGTTGTGAAAAGGCGTTTACGGGATATCCGGCCGCATCGCGGGTAACAATTCCTTCCATGGTAACAGCTTGCCCATTCAGTGCATCATGCGGGCACAAGGCCCCGCTTCCGGATACAATTGCCTGTACATCTTTTTCAAATGCTTCGCGGTCTGCCGGTGGTGTAAGCACTTTAATCTCCGGCACTACAGGCAGGTCCAGCATCGCTGCATAATACTTCGTTTCTTCCCAGCTAAGCCACTGATCCTGCTCGCGTACGGCGAAGACATAAAAATGATGGTCCAGGTTGCGATATTCAATTGAGTGTACGGCGTACAAATTCTCCAGGAAGATCTCCAGTGTTCCGAGATCGTGCTTTATACTTTGCCAGAAACGGCGTATGCTTTCTGTCCAGGGCGAAGTGGTAGGCGCAGCATGTGAGCGCGCAAAAACACCCAGCCTGGAAAGACAGTTATTCTCTCCATCCAGCTTTTCTGTATGCACCAGTACGGGTATTTGCCGCAGGTGATGCCAATAATCATGTTGTATACGATCATCACTGGTGGTGCCGGGAGAGAATGGATAATGATAAGTACGGCCGTATTTTTGGGAAATAGCCATGTTATGAGGTTTAATATCAACAAATAAGATCCGTGCCCGCATTTACTGCTGCAGGCATCTCCAACCTTTAATATGTTTGTGATATTACATGGCCCAAGGCTTGAAAAATTTTTGTAATGGCTGCAAAGATAGAGAATTCCTGGTACCACTAGGCACATTATTTGTATCCCTACTGAAAAACCTGTTATGGAAAAACGCATACTGGGGATTATATTCTCTCTTTTGGGCGCAACAGGGCTGATACTGGCAGCTGTAAACTTCGTGAATGGCGGAGAAGGTACCAGGAATGTCAAAAGTATCATCATCTTCGCTATCCTGGGCGCTATCTTCTTCTTTGCAGGCGTGGGCCTGGTCAGGAGCACAAAGGACAAGCCCTCCTGAATATAAAACGCCAATTCTTCTTTCAGCATCTATTGATCTTCCTGATCTTCATTCCTGCACATTCCAGAAAGGTATGTCATAACCCCATGTAACATCCGGCGGAGGTATATACACGGAAAAAATAATGTTTTTTTCGTATCTTGCCGCCACTATACTTCACTGAATCTGACTGAGCAATTTTAAATTAATATTATTACGGCCTTACATAGCATATTACTTTTTTTGATATTTCGCCATTATCTAAACACTGTTCAGTATGTCAACACTTACTATGGAGTTGCCCGCAACGACCATTAGGACCAAACGTATTGAGTCTATCGACCTTTTACGCGGTCTGATCATTATTATCATGGCCCTGGATCACGTCAGGGATTATTTCCATGCAGACGCCTTTCTGTACAATCCAACAGATCTTGCGCAAACCAGCACATTCCTGTTCTTCACCCGCTGGATCACCCATTTCTGTGCGCCTGTATTTGCCTTTCTTGCCGGTACCTCCGCTTACCTGAACGGCCTGAAGAAGACCAAAAAGGAGCTCTCCTTCTTTTTGCTTACCAGGGGCCTGTGGCTGGTAGTGCTGGAATTCCTTATCATTACACTGGAGTGGACCTTCAACACGGAATACAATGTGTTCCTCGTCCAGGTGATCTGGTCACTGGGTATCAGCATGATCTTCCTGGCCGGATTGATACACCTGCCCCGCAAGGCCATTCTGGTAACAGGCATTATCCTGATAGCTGCCCATAACCTGCTGGATAATGTACACGTTCCCGGCACCGGCGCCGGGGCTATTTTCTGGGCTTTCCTGCATGAACAGCGCTTTTTTATGATCGGTAACACCGGCTTGTTCGTAGGCTATCCCATCCTGCCCTGGATCGGCATCATGGCTACCGGCTATTGCTTCGGAACATTGTACGCGCCTGGCTATGATGCGGCACAGAGAAAAAGAACGCTGATTTACCTCGGCGCCGGCGCCACCGCACTTTTCATCATCGTGCGTGGCATCAACCTTTATGGCGACCCGTCTCACTGGTCTGCACAAAAAGATCCGTTATTCAGTTTTCTGTCTTTCCTCAACACCAGTAAATATCCTCCTTCCCTGCTGTATACACTGATGACGCTCGGGCCTTCCTTCCTGTTCCTGGCATTTGCAGAAGGGCCCCTGAACTGGCTTACGAAAAAGCTGGTAGTAATAGGAAGAGTGCCCATGTTCTTTTATATCCTGCACATTGTGTTTATACACCTGCTGGCAGTATTTGCCGCGGTTTTAACAGGATACAAAGCGTCTGACATGGTGCTGTCTACCTGGGTGAGCAATAGCCCGCAGCTGAAAGGCTATGGTTTTAGCCTGCCGGTAGTATACCTGTTATGGATAGCCGTGGTGATCGCTTTGTACCCGCTATGCAAATGGTATGATGCTTATAAGAGAAGCCACCGGGAAAAACAATGGCTAAGCTATATATAGGTTTGCTTCTTGTCTTAAAGTTCAATAACTTACTGCTAAAGTCATTGCCACATGGAAAAGAGAACTTTTATCAAACTGTCTTCTGTGTTAGTGACCGGAACCGCTCTTTCTCCCATGATCAATTTCATACAAGACAGCAAGCTTAAGAACTGGGCTGGCAATTACACTTACAGCACCAACAAGGTACACACACCCAAATCAGTGGAGGAAGTGCAGCAACTGGTAAAAAGCCTCCCCAGATTCAAGGTATTGGGTACCCGTCACTGTTTTAATAACATTGCAGACAGCACTGAAAATTTCGTTTCTTCTAAACAGCTGGACAAGGTAATCGCATTGAACAAAGAAGCGCGTACCGTCACCATTGGCGCAGGCATCAGCTATGGTAAGCTATCCCCCTACTTATATGAGCAGGGCTTTGCATTGCACAACCTGGCCTCTTTACCGCATATTTCCGTTGCCGGCGCCTGTACCACTGCCACACATGGATCAGGCAGCAGCAACGGTAACCTGGCCACTGTTGTCCGTGCGCTGGAGATGGTAACGCCTTCCGGTGAAGTGCTCACGCTGTCAAAAGAAAAAGACGGGGAAAAGTTCCTGGGCGCAGTAGTGGGACTGGGTGCGCTTGGAGTGCTTACCGCTCTCACCCTGGATCTTCAGCCCAGCTTCGATATGCAGCAGGATGTCTTTGTACACCTGCCTTTTGAGCAACTGAAAGACCACCTGGAAGAGATCTTTTCCAGCGCTTACAGCGTAAGCCTGTTTACCGACTGGAAAAACCAGGAGGTTAATCAGGTATGGCTGAAACGCCGTATAGAACCAGGTACCGAAGCGGTGGTAAGGTCTGACTTCTTTGGGGCGGTACCGGCTACAAGGCCCTTGCACCCTATAATAGCGCTTTCCGCAGAGAACTGTACACAACAAATGGGCGTTCCCGGTCCCTGGCATGAACGCCTGCCTCATTTCCGGATGAACTTTACACCGAGCAGCGGCGAAGAGCTGCAATCAGAATATTTTGTTCCGCGCGAAAAGGGATATGAAGCTATTATGGCTGTAAACCAGCTTCGCGACCAGATCTCCCCTCATCTGTGGATCTCCGAGATCCGTACGATTGATGCAGACCAGCTCTGGATGAGCCCCTGTTATCAGCAGCCCAGCATGGCCATACACTTTACCTGGAAACAGGACTGGCCAGCTGTCAGTAAACTATTGCCGAAGATAGAAGCGCAACTGGCGCCTTTCAATGTAAAACCGCATTGGGGTAAACTGTTCACCATAGCGCCTGCCACACTGCAGCAACGCTATGAAAAACTACCAGCTTTCAGGAAAATGATAAAAGAGTATGATCCGCAGGGAAAACTACGGAACGCGTTCCTGGATACCAATATTTACGGTAGCTGATTCCGCATATTCAGTGTGAACAGCTTTACATCTGTATCCTCGCCGGGCGGCTTTAGTGTGGAGATACATTTGAAATGACATTTCTCCAGCAGCCGCACCGAACGGCTGTTCTCCGGTATAGTGATCGCATACACCGTATCCAGGTAGGTGAATTCCTGTTTTATATATCCCAGCGTTGCGGTGGCGGCTTCATAGGCATAGCCCTTGCCCGCATGGCCGGGAAGAAAAGCAAAACCCAGATCGGGCGCAGGCAGGTATGCCCGCCGGAATAAGCCGCACATGCCAACAGACTGACCACTCTCTTTCAACACCACCAGCCAGCCCCCATATCCGTTGTCCTCATAACTTTTCAGTACACCGTTTGCCAGGTAGCGCTCCGCGTCTTCAATCGTATGCAGGTTCCTGTCACCGATGTATTGCAGCCAGGCAGGCGTGTTCACCAGTTCCAGCATGAATGCTGCATCTGACAGGTCCAGCCGCCGGATAAAGAGCCGTTCTGTTTCGATCAAAGGATGCATAATGTCGGTATTTACAGTCTAATATAAGCTTTTCCCATATACCCAAAGGAGACAGGTATTGATGTTCTTCGTCTACAAAATGAGGAAAAAGACAGAGGGCCGACATTCGTCAGCCCCCTTTTGCATTTTAATGTCTGTCCCAGAATGGCGGCGGTTCAATGCCCAGGGCACGCAGGTAAACGTACCCCTGTCCGCGGTGGTGTATCTCATTATCTACCCAGTAAAAGACCTGGGAATACATAGGCCCTTCATACATGCCGAAGGCCAGGTCTGTCTCCTGCCAGCGCTCCGGAGCAACCTGCGGCCAGAGCATATTGATCTGTTCGGTCACCTCGTCCCAGCGAGTCAATAGCTCCGCTTTTGTTGATGGTTTGGCGGCCGCGTTATCGTTAAAGAGGTCACCGGCCTGCTGCCAGACACCTGTTGCTAAGCCCTGCATGCCCGCCGGCGCTATCTTTATCAGCTCCAGCGCCAGTTCGGAGAATGGCCGCATCCCGCCTACAGAGAACTGGAAGAGCTCGTTCTCCGGGAAAGCCTCAATAACACGGCGGGTCAGCTGCCGGTGGCTTTGCCAGTGCCGCAGGAATGCAGCTGGGGTGACAACAATGGCTTGTCCGGCTAATGTGGCGGAAGAAAGATCATTTGACATGATTGAACAGGTTTAAGGTTATCAGGAATGTTGTTTCTGATAACAAAGCAACGCAGGGGAAGTGACAGCCCTATGTCAGCAGGATAAGTTGCCCCTTTAAATTTTTACTGAATGAACAAATTGCTTATTAACCCGGTTATGTATTGTAATAAGAACAAGCACATTTTCCCAAACATGCATAATAATTATACATAATATCTAATATCCCTAAAGGATAAACAATTATTTGGCATAATTTCAGCTACATTCCTTTCCAGGGAATTTAAATCAGGATTACTCTCATTTCTTAACCTTGAAAGCTGACCGGCATTAAAAGATCTGCAGCCGGTCATCGTCTGATTAATTAACGTTTAAATCAAAAATGCTATGGCAAAAACAGCAAAAAAAGCTACGAAGGCAGTAACACCAGCTAAGAAGGCAGCCGCTAAGAAAGCAGCAAAACCTGCTGCTCCTAAAAAAGCAGCGGCTAAGAAGGCAGCCGGTAAAACCAATGCAGGCCTGTCCGCCCCTGTTACTCCAAGTGCTGAATTAGCCAGTGTTATTGGCAGCAAACCTGCGCCAAGAACAGAGATCATTAAGAAGATATGGGACTACATCAAGGCAAACGGCCTGCAGGATACAACAAACAAAAGGATGATCAATGCCGACGCGAAACTAAAGACGGTTTTTGGTGGCAAAAACCAGATCTCCATGTTTGAATTAGCCAAAGTAGTAAGTAACCATGTGAGCTAGGCAATAGCATCCGCATTGCTTCATACCACTTGTCATAATAGTTGCCGGCAGCCGGAGGAGGCCTGGTGAATACCAGCAGCCTTTTTCTGTTGTTGGCTTCTTTTATAGACAGGGGCTTGATACGCCCCCACCCTTACTCGTTCCAGGGTGAATGCAGGATACAGTCGCAGAAGTTCTTACGCTCAAAATTCGGGATCATAAAAGCACATACATCGGCCTTGATATTTCCAAAAGTAGTATCCGTCTTGTGTTTGAACCCTTCAAAGAAGGCGGGGATGATCTTCTTCTTAAAATCTGTTCTGGGAAAAGCAGTGATGATCTCTTCACGCTGAGCAGCAGAAAGGTGCTCATAACCTTCGCCCATTACATCCAGTCCTACGCCGGAGTACATCAATGCTACCTCCGCTTCCTTGTATTCGGCAATACCGATGGTAGTATGCAGGGCGATGGTATCCCACACCAGCTGCAGCGAGGCTGCCGGTAAACCATGCCCCTTCAGGAAATCCCTGGCGGCATTGGCGCCGTCTACCTCAAAACGTTTGTCCGGGCTACTGTAATGCGGCGTAAGCCCCAGGTCATGAAATACTGCGCTTACATACAGCAGCTCGGGATCATATTGCTTTTGCTCCCTTTGGCCATTCAGAGACGCGAAGAGGAAAACGCGCAGGGAATGATTGTATAAAAAAGTATTGCCGTGATCCAATAATAATTCGGTAGCTTCCTTTGCTATCTTGCTGTCGGGGATTTTGATCCCTGCTACAGCGGCTGGTACGATTACTGACATATCATTTGTGTTTTTGTGTACACAAAACTAAGACAGTATGCTGCGCGGGAAAATGCGAAAAGCGGCGGATCAGATACCAATTTTTACAAACTGCCGGCGGTATTCTATGGGAGATAAGTGGGTGTATTTTTTGAAGAAATTGCTGAACTGGTAGGGCGTGGCGAAGTGCAGGTTGCCGGAGATCTCCTTTACAGACTGCGAACTGAATTGTAATAAGCGCTTGGCTTCTGCGATCAGCTGCCCGTTGATGACCTCTTTGGCCCCATTACCAAAACGCCGGGATATTTCAGACAGCTTTCGGGAAGAAACGCCCAGCTTACGTGCAAAACTGGCTACATCATGTACCTGGCTGCATTCCTCCCGTACCAGTGTGATAAAATCCTGGTACAGTTTATTGTCATAGCTGGCGGTATCTTCCTGCAGCAGCGCATAGATATTGGCGATCTTGATGATGATGATCTTCAGGTAGGCGGCCAGCACATCCGGCTTATTGGCATAATCCGGCCCTGAAAATTCCTGTAAGGCGGTATCAAAGAGAGGTTCCAGGGCCTGTTGGTCGGCAGCATGCAGGGGGAAGCGCCGCTCCACCATGCCGTTATCGAACAATACCGCCTTGCAGTTATTAGCGCTGGCGGGCGTTCTTTCCCAGAAGCAATCCCCGAACTGCAGCAGGTATCCCGTTACGGAATTTTTACCAAACAGGTATACCTGGCCTTTCGATACCAGCAATAAGCTGTTGGCAGAAAATGAAATGCTTTGCCCGTCTATGATCACAGTACCGCCGCCTTCTTTTACAAAAAGCACCTGGTTATGGTCCGGCCTGTACGGCTGCGCGGTAAAGCGCCGTTCCTCTAACCGCTCTATGCTGAAAGAATCCCTCAGCAGCGGGTCTATCCCCAGTTCCTGTATCTCTTTTGCCTCTGTCATTATCAGGTACTCTTCCTGGCCTTTCCCAGGCCTATTTTGTAATCATCCGGCGTGCCGGTGATCTTGATGTTCATGAATCGTACTTTTTTATCCTTATCACGCACCTCGATGGCATCTACCTGGTCCTGGTCTACTTCCTCCTGCTTTTTACCGAACAGCATGCGGAAGCCTACCGATGTCACCATCTTCATTGGAATCCGCAAATAATATTCCATTTGCATATTGAGCGCCTGCTTTCCGGAAATCTCCATAAAGCCCAGGGAGGAATTAATATTCATATTGGGGATGGTCAGCGCGCCGTCTTTAAAGGTCAGCTTATTACGCAGGGTATCGAAGCGCACCATTTTCAGGTTTTTGTCCTTGAAGTAGGAAGACATCGCCTGCATGGGCGCAAAGTTCACCAGTACCCCGTTACAGATGGTGACGTCCAGCGAAGCTTTGGAATGATCCAGGAGCGGCGTAAGATCAGGATGCACCTGCACATAGGTCCTGACAGTGCCGCTTAGCCTGCCTTTAATATTCTTATTGATCACATAATCCTGCCCCAGGTAATCCAGCTTCAGCATCATCTTTTCTATATTCACATCTTCCACGTTGATCCTGCTGGTTAAGTAAATCTTCTCCGGGTTGCTGCCGTTAAAATGCCCGCGTGCACGGATCTTTCCTTCCGCCACGGCCAGCATCAATGTATCCAGGTACAGGTGCTGGTCGGCCTGCATACGAATGTTGGAGGAAACTTCTTTTATCCATAAACGGCGGTACTTTATTCTACCGATATTCACAGACGCCTTGAAGTCGATGAAGGGTATCTGGAAGATATTGAAGGCATTAGCATGGGCCGATGTCTTAGCTACCGCATGTTGCACCGTGGCTACATTGGAGGGCAGCGCCGGCGCTGCTTCTTCTGCGGCAGTGAGCTTGTAGCCGGTCAGCTGGTCTACATCCAGGAAGCGGGACTTGAACACCAGGTAATTTTCCTTCTTTCTTTTGATGGTATCCGGACCAGCATACAAACGCATGTTGATATCAAAATCACTACGCCCGATCTTACCTGTCAGCGTATCTATCTTAATGAATTTATTCGCGCTGAATTTAACGTTCCCTTTGATGCTGTCCAGCTTGAAAGCATGCTGCTGCAGCTCCCCTGAAATATTGGCGATCTTGACATTCGCGAAGCGGAACACGGAATCATAACGCAACTCTATTTTGGAACGCAGCCAGATGTTGGAGCCAACCTCTTCGTGGTAATCCTTAGGCACGTATTTGCGGCTGTAGCGCCCCAGCAGATCGCGCATGGCCAGCCGCTGTGATTTGAAATCGAACGCCACATTTGTACGGCCCCTCATCACCTTATTAAACCAGAGCGCATAGTTGTTAACGCGGCCACTAAAGCGGATATCGCTGCTGTCTATCTTGCCGGTGAAATTTTTGAGCCGCAGGGTGGTATCAGCAATCGTCAGTTCTGCGCCAAAGTCGCGAAATGCATGCGGGTAGCGCTTGAACGAAGCATTCAGCTTTTCTATCGTGAATTTGCCTTTAGGCAGCGGTTGCGGATGCCGCAGCTCATTCACCGATGTTTCCAGTGATACACCCAGGTTAAACCCATAGATCTCTTCACTTGCTCTTCTGCTCTTAGCGGTATCATATGCAAAAAGATCCTTCAGCAGCATTTTATTGCTGCTGGCGTTCAGCGTTACCAGCACGGGCTTTTGCGTTTGATGGAAGATAGCCGGCAGATCACTGATCGAACCATCCAGCCGAAAATCAGAGTTGCCGAATTTGAAGGACAGTGAATCCAGTTTCACGAACCCATCTTTCATATAAGCGTGCAGATCCAGGTCTCTTACAATATGCGGATAGGAAGGAACACGGAAAGTAAGATTACGTACCGTCAGCTCACTCTGTATGCCCTGTTTCAGCTTGCGCATGGACTGTTCGGGCATGCTGAGATCTACCAGCTCCTTAAAATCCATTTTCAGAGCGATATCACCGGTGATACGCTGCAGATCTTTAATGCCCAGGAAAGCGCCTATGAATCCCAATTCCAGCTCAGAATCCACCTGCATCAGCACCTTAGGATCGGTAAAATCCCGCAGTACAAAATTACCTTTGAAGATGCCCTTGTCCTGCGGACGTAGCAGCATGTTCAGTACACGCAGCTCGGATGTTTTCAGGGAGCGTCCGGCGCCGTTGGTGTAATACCCGCTAAAGGCAAGGGAATCTACCCGCTTGTCTGTTTCCGTATTATGCATCCAGGCCTTGCTGCAGGCAAAAGACAGCTCTATCAATGGCATTTCATTTCCTTTGAGCTTACCTTTTACTTTGCCGTTAAAGCTTAAGTAACCATCATATTTGAAATGATTTAGCTCTTTAGCCACTGCGGGCGGGGCAAAAGAGAACAGCTGCTTGAAATCCGGTTTATCTCCTGCAATGGTGAAGTCCACCATATTGTCGTGCAGCAGGTCTGCCGTTCCGCTAACCTTAAAGACAGCATCTTCCAGTTTCAGCTTGCCCACCGGCAGCTTAACCAGCTGCGTAGGCTTGTGGTAAGACAACTCAATATTAGTTTCCACGCGTTTATGACGGAACAGGGAGGTATCAGACGGGCCGGTATAATCCACGATCATTTTGCCATCCAGGTTGGCCTTGATCAACAGGCTGTCTACGCTGAAAGCGGATTTTATCCGTTCTATATGCGCAGCAACACGATGGCCACTTTGTTTATCCAGGTAAGTAACATCGAGGTTTTTCAATATCACTTTCTTCACATCCAGGTCCAGCGCTGTGGAAGTAGTATCTGCAGTAGCCACCGTATCGGCGGTCATCTTGCTGGCTTCCACGATATTGAGCCGTCCCTGTTTATCCTGCACGATATCAAGATGCCCGTTCTTCAGCACGATCACCTTTACCCGGTAACGCTGTTGCAAAATATCAGGCAGGCTGAAGCCAACATACATCCGTTCTGCCTCATATATTGGCCGGAGGGCTTTTCGTTTGCTGGCATAAAACTGTACATGGTCTAAACCGATAGAGATGTAGGGAAAACTCTGGAAGAGGGAGATGCTGCTGCCTCCTACCACTACTTCACCCTGCAGCTGTTTGTTCACTTCTTTAACTGCCAGTTTTACCAGGCGTTGCTGCTGGGAATATAATATAATCGCCGCTATACCAACCAATACAATAAGGCCAATAACAGGTATGAGTAGGAAACGGATCAGCTTCTTCTTTATGCCAAGTTCCATAGGTTATGATTGCGGTGCAAAATTACGCGATATTTGAATAAACACTTTATCATTATACAGATTGTAGCAGGCAGTTCGTCGTACTATAAGGCTCAGATAGCGACGCTGTACCCTACTTTTACTTTATCCATCACCACATGGGTGTAGAAATGCTTTACATTCGGGTTATCCATGAGATGCTTTTTGGTAAAGGCCTCATACTGCTGCATGTCCTGCGCGTTTACAATCATGACAAAATCGTAGGTGCCGGTAACATAATAGCATTGCATTACTTCCGTGCATGTATGCATAGCAGCCTTGAACTTATCCAGTTCCGCCGAGCCGCCTCTTTCCATGATTACGTCTACAATACAGGTGATGCCGATCCCCGCAACAGCGGGTGAAACAATAGACACATCCGCCTCAATGATCTTTTCGTCCCGCAGCTTTTTCAGCCTTCTTTGCACGGCAGAAGCGCTTAAATTAACTGCCTCGGCCAGTTCATCGGCAGTCAGCCGGTTGTTCTGCTGCAGCAACCTAAGTAGCTGCTTATCAAACTCGTCTGGTTTCATTGCAGTTTTTATGCGTTTTAAGCTCCAAAAATACCTAAAAAAGTCGCCGCTTTGTCCTCATTGCAGGAATCCTGCAGGCGGCTAAACGTAATTTTAACGCATCATTCACAACATTAAAACGCCATGAGTATAACAGACCAGGTTCGCGCTGCTTTTTCATCCGGAGAAATAGCCCGGTTCAGGAAGGAAACAACCGGATGTGCCAATGTCATCCATCTTAACAATGCGGGGTCAGGGCTGATGCCCGATGTGGTAAGCCGCGCCGTGCTCGATCATATCCGGCTGGAATCGGAGATAGGGGGCTATGAAGCAGCTGCCTTACGTGCAGCCGCTATCCGGGAATTTTATGTAGAGGCTGGAAAACTGCTGAACTGCAAGGGCGCCAATATCGCCTTTACTTCCAGCGCCACGGATTCGTATACACGGGCATTATCTTCCATTCCTTTTGCGTCTGGCGACATTATCCTCACGGATAATGACGACTTTATCTCCAACCAGATCCAGTTCCTGTCCCTCCGGAAACGTTTCGGCATCCGGATAGAGCGGATCCAAAATGCGCCGGAAGGAGGGGTTGACCTGGATGACCTGGAGCGAAAACTGCACCGGCTGCAACCCAGGCTGCTGGCCATCACCCATATTCCTACCAACTCCGGCCTGGTACAACCCGTACAGCAGATAGCGAAGATCTACGGCGCTTATGAACAGCAGCATGGCGATAAAACCTGGTATATACTGGATGCCTGCCAGTCTATCGGGCAGATGCCCCTGGACGTACAGGCATTGAAATGCGATTTCCTGAGCGCCACCAACCGCAAGTTCCTGAGAGGTCCCAGGGGTACGGGCCTGTTGTATGTGTCAGACAAAGCCCTGCAATCCGGCCTGGAGCCACTGTTCATTGACATGCGCGGAGCTGAGTGGGTGGAAAAAGACGTGTATAAACCCCGGGAAGACGCTATGCGCTTTGAAGACTGGGAATTTGCCTATGCCCTTGTACTGGGCACCCGCGCCGCCATTGAATACTTCCTGGAGATAGGCGCCGACCGGGTATGGCAGCAGGTAAAACTGCTCTCCGGCTATCTGCGGCAGCAGCTTTCGGGGATGGATAAGGTAAGGGTATTGGACAGGGGCCCTGAAACCGGCGGCCTGGTCACCTTTACCGTAAAAGGCAGCGATCCTGGCTACCTGGCCGATGGGCTGCTGCAAAGAAAGATCAATGTAGTGCCCAGCTACCGTGGCTTTGCCGTGATAGATTTCGATGAAAAGCAGGTGGAATGGGCCATACGCGCCTCTCCTCACTATTACAATACGATGGAAGAAATGGATACATTCCTGGATGCATTGAAACAGCTTATTTAACCCCTCTCCTTCCGCTTTCCAGGAGGCGGTCCGCCAGCCGGCGGACGGCCTCTTTTTTAATACTATTTTCCCTGCCTTATCCTTACACTATCCTTGCAGTATCCTTGCTTTATCCTTGCTGTTTCCTTACTCCCCCGCCTTTTTGTTAAAATACTATCATAAATATATTTGCGCAAGCTTTTTCGGGCACCAATGCTACTTTGGATAAGCTTAAGCAATTAATCTCCCAATTACTGCAGGCCGGTAGTTACTAGAACAAGTATTTTCTTACCGCTATCCGAACGGTAAAACCCGCTGTGAGGGCGGGCCTTACCATTTCCAGTAGTTTAATTCGGCAGACGGGTTTTTGTAAATTCTTTAACTTGTTCCGGCATAAAAAATGCGCCTGGTAGATATGCTTAACAAGATCGTATTATTCGGAATTGCCTTATGCGCCTCATATACCTTACCCGCGCAAAGCAAACTGCCTGTGCCCACTAAAAATCAGCTGGCCTGGCAGCAAACAGAAATCAACGGCTTTGTGCATTTCGGCGCCAACAACCCTGCCGCTTTCAAGAACGCTTATTTTGACGCCAAACAGATTGTACGAACCATGAAGGAAGCGGGGTTCAGGATCGTGGTGTTCACGGCAAAACATCATGCCGGCTTTTGTCTCTGGCCCAGCAAGTATACCGATAACACCATTGCCAGCAGCGGTGAGCGCAACGGCAATCGTGACCTGGTACGCGAAATGGCAGACGCCTGTAAAGAATACGGTATGGGCCTTGGCCTCTATCTCTCCCCCTGGGACGGCCATGAGCCTACCTACGGCACCCCTGCCTATAACGATTTTTACAAGAACCAGCTGCGGGAGCTGCTTTCCAACTACGGCCCTGTGGCAGAAGTATGGTTTGACGGCTATAAAGGCCCGAATGCCAAACCTATGGATTACGACTGGCAGGGCTATTTCAAAATTGTACGTGAGCTGCAACCCAACGCCGTTATTTTCTCTGATATAGGCCCTGACGTACGCTGGGTAGGCAATGAGCGCGGCAATGCCTCAGAAACCTCCTGGTCTACCATCAGCGTGGGCACCATGCTGCCGGGTAAAGCCAAACCCGCTTACCTGAATACAGGCGATGCACTCGGCGAGAAATGGATGGCTTCAGAAACAGACGTATCTATCCGCCCGGGATGGTTCTACAATCCCGCACAGGATGCGCAGATCAAATCCGGTAAAGAGCTGATGAATATCTATTACCAGTCTGTAGGCCGCAACAGCGTACTGCTGCTCAATGTACCGCCTAACCGCTACGGGGTGATCTCTGATGCTGACCGTCAAAGCCTGATGGATTTCAAAAGCATCCGGGAAGAAACTTTTAGTACCAACCTGGCCAAAGGCGCTGCACCATCCCAACTTACTGATAAGAACCTGGCTTCTTTCGTCACTATTAACGAAGGCGCCTCAAAAGAGATCTCTTTTTCCCAGCCGGTGCAGTTTGACCGCGTATGGCTGCAGGAAAATATTGCCGATGGCCAGCGCCAGGTGGCTGGCAAGCTGGAATACTGGGACGGACAGCAATGGCAGCTTATCTCCCAGCTTAGCACCATTGGCTATAAACGCCTGCTGAAGGTGAAACCGGTAAGCACTCAGAAAGTGCGATACACCGCCATCCAGGCTAAATTACCGGTAGAACTGGCTGAGATCGGTTTTTATAAAGCCTCTCCCAGGGAGTAACATACGTATGAACAAAAAAATTTTCTGTTTTCCCCCGTCATTATCGTCCTATTTGATACATCTCATTTGTTATTGAATTATAAACCCGGGTATTCAATAACACTAAAAACCTAAAAAAATGGATGAATTTATGTTGATCTTCAGGCACCAGGATGGCACAAAGATAGCCTCGCCTGAACAGATACAGATCTGGATGAAACAGACAATGGACTGGATCGGTGGTATTGCCGCCCAGAACAAATTTGTTGAAGGCAATGGCCTTCCCTTCGACGACGCCAAAGTGGTATGGCACAATAACGTTGTTACCAACGGGCCCTTCGGTGAAATAAAGGAAACGCTCGGCGGATACATTATTGTAAAAGCGGATTCTGTAGACGAAGCGGTTGAATTTGCAAAGGGCTGCCCCGTTCTGCAGGGTGAAGGCAACAGCGTGGAAGTAAGAAGGCATACCAGGCACTAACGCTTTAAAAGTCCTTGTATTCCCGGTATCTTTACCGGGAGCACAAGGACTTTCCTCTTATATGGAACAACCCGAATTAATACCGCACCTGTTCAGAACGGAGTTCAGAAAGATCACATCCGTGCTCTGTAAAGCCTTTGGTATAGCAAACATACAGGCAGCCGAAGACATTGCCAGTGAAACCTTCCTGGCCGCACTTGAAACATGGACCTACAAATCCATTCCACCCAACCCAGGCGCATGGCTTTACTCCGTTGCCCGGAACAAAGCGCTGAACTACCTTCAGCGCAACCAGCTGTTTGCAGAAAAGATCGCGCTGCAGGTAAAGCAATCTGCCCCCGGAAAAGAAGAACCTGATATTGATCTTTCAGACCAGAACATTACCGACAGCCAGCTACAGATGCTTTTTGCCATCTGCCATCCGGCTATCCCTCCGGAAGCGCAGATAGCGCTGGCGCTCCGTATCCTCTGCGGCTTTGGTATTGAGGAAATAGCGAATGCTTTTCTCTGCAGTAAGGAAACCATTAACAAACGCCTTTTCAGGGCAAAAGAAAAACTGAGAACAGAAAATGTGATCATTGCATTTCCCGGCGAAGCCGAGATCAGTAAGCGTTTAAAGACCGTGCTCACTACTTTATACCTGCTCTTTAACGAAGGCTATTATTCCGAAAGCCAGGATGCCGTTTTACGGGAAGATCTCTGCCTGGAAGCTATGCGCCTGACCTACCTCCTTATTGACAATGAAAAGACGAACCTGCCGGATGTAAACGCCCTGCTGGCGCTCATGTGCTTTCACTCCTCCCGTTTTGAAGCCAGGAAAGACAGGAATGGCGAACCGGTGTTATATGATGACCAGGACGAAACCCGCTGGAACGATGATCTGATCGCCAGAGGCGCTTACTTTCTTCACCAGGCATCCCATGGGAACAAATTGTCCAAATATCACCTGGAAGCCACCATCGCGTATTGGGATACCCAAAAAGCCGATACAAAAGAAAAGTGGGAAAACATCCTGCAGCTGTACAATCTCCTGTTACAAATAGCCTACTCTCCCATTGCCGCCCTGAACAGAACCTATGCCCTTTCCAAAGCAAATGGCAAACACGAAGCCATCGCAGCAGCAGAAAAGCTGGAGCTTACCAGTAATCACTACTACTATACATTGCTGGGAGAATTATATACCGGCATTGATAATGAAAAAGCAATAGATCATTACCTGCAGGCTGTCAGCATCGCGAAAACAAATGCAGACAGGCAAATGATACAGCGGAAGATCGCGCGGTTAGTCCAGGAAGGATAGCAGACCGGATAAGAAAGCAACAGGATTTTCTTCCGGTATCCAGTGCGCTGTCTGCGGAACGCGGAGGCCAGTAACATCATCCGCTACTTCCCGCATCATTTCTTCTACTATTGGTCCGCTGGTGCTGGTAGCGCCACCTACAGCCAATACAGGGATACGCAGCTTTCCATTACGCTGCAGGGCTTCACGGTTATCAATGATATCCTGGTCAAAAGCGCGGTACAGCTCAAAACCGGCGCGCATAGCCCCCGGAGCAGCATAGGCGGATGTATAAAGATCCAGGTCTGCTTCGCTGATGGCGCCAACATTAAAGATCCTGAAATTAAAAAAAGACTGCAGGTATTGCCGTTCACGATCCGCCACGAGCATCTCAGGCAAATCGCGCACACCATGGAATGCAAAATGCCATACCCTCGGATCACTGCGGAGCCGATCAAATACCGCCGTGCCGGGCAAAGGTGCATCCACTACTACCAGGTGAGACACTTCTTCCCGGTAAGCCTGCGCATAAGCGTAGGCTACCATCAGGCCAATATCATGTCCTATCATGATCACCGGGCCATCAACACCTAAATGATTACGTAACAACTTTTGAATATCGCCCGCTATCGTGCGCTTATCATAACCATCCTGCGGCCGGAATGAATGTCCTGCGCCACGATAGTCAGGCGCTACTACCCGGAAACCAGCCTTCACCAGCTCAGGGATAATATCCCGCCATTCCCACCAGGTTTGCGGGAAACCATGCAGCAGCACAATGGTGCGTTGCCCTGCTCCTGCGCTAACATAGTGCAGGCGCAATCCAGGTTCTATATCGGCCATACCGTGTTGCATATCCATACTGTTTGATTTTCCTGCAAAGTAAAGGCACCCTGATATATCTTAAAAATGAATTAATATTACCAGATCGATCTAAATTATCAATAGATGAAAAATGTAGAACTGCAGCATTTGCGCCTCGTAAAACACATAGTAGATGAAGGCTCCATGTCAAATGCCACACAGAAGATGTTCCTTACCCAGTCTACCTTAAGTCATATGCTAAGAGAGATGGAGAACAATATCGGCATGCAGGTATTTTCCAGGCGCAGCAAGAAGCTGCACTTAACAGAAGCAGGGACGGCTATCCTCCGGCATGGAGAAAAGATCCTATCCGAATTTGCAGAGCTGGAAAGAACATTAGCCGGTATAAAAGCCGACAGGAAGGAAAGGATCAGGATCAGCACCAGTTGCTATACTTCCTATCACTGGCTGCCTGCAGTAGTGAAATTGTTCCGGAAGCAGCACCCCTCCGCAACGGTGAATATTGTTATGGAAGCCACCCAGAACCCACTGGCCTTCCTGGAAAATGGGAAGCTGGACATTGCGATCACGGACATAAAACCTGTGCTGCCTGCCGTCTACAAAAGGGACCTGCTTTTTGAAGATGAATTCCTGCTGATTGTAGCGCCGGATAGCCACTACGCCGGGCTGAACCGCTTGACAGCCGGTACATTCAACGGGGCTGACCTTTTCATTTATGATATGGACGAGCAGAACAGTACTGCCATCAATGGCTTTATCAAGCCTAACAATATCCGGCTCAACAGCATTGTCAAAATGCAGCTCACCGAAGGCCTGATAGAAATGGTAGCTGCCGACCTGGGATTTACCATCATGCCTGCCTGGATGGCACAGCCATACCTGGATCAACGCAAGGTGATCGCGCTCCCCTTACCGGGTAAAGCTTTAAAACGCAAATGGTACGCTATTAGCTATAAAAAAGCTGGCAAAGCACAGGTACAGTTCATAGAGCTGTTACGAAAAAAGCTGAGGAAAGAGCATATTTCTTTATCTGATTAAACCCGCACAATATGAGATCAGGACCTATTATTGTTGTTGAAGATGATATTGATGATAAAGAAATTTTTGAGACGGCGCTTGGGGAGCTGCAATTTCCCAACAAGATCATCTGGTTTAACAACTGCGATGATGCCTGGAATTATTTAAAAATAACGACAGACTCTCCCTTTATTATTTTTAGCGACGTCAATCTCCCAAGGCGGAGTGGCCTTGAATTTAAAAAACAAATAGATAGCGATGATCATCTGCGTAAAAAAAGTATTCCCTTCGTCTTTTATTCAACATCCGTTAACCAGGATACCGTCAATGAAGCTTATATGAAGATGACCGTTCAGGGCTTCTTCCAGAAGAGCAACAAATTTGAAGAAATGAAACAGATCATCAAGATGATATTGGACTACTGGCGCGTTTGCAGCCACCCCAACACTGTATAGCCTTTCCCATTTCAGCGGAAAATATCCCCATTTGCCGGATTTAACTTCTCCCCCGGCCCTATAATGGGCAATTTGCGTGTACTTAACCTTAGCGCAAATGGAGCTCATTCATCACATCAACATTATTATCCACGTGCTGGCAGGCAGCATCGCCCTGCTTACCGGGCTCACCGCCCTTTCTGTTACCAAGGGAGGAAAGCTGCACATCCAATTTGGAAGGTATTTTACGCGGATGATCATCATTGTTATTCTCACCGGCCTTATAGGCATCTTTATTTTCAGGCGTAATAATTTTCTACTGGTGATCACCCTGCTAAGCGCCTATAACTGCTTCAGCGGCATCAGGGCACTACGCCTGAAAGGGCGAAGGCCGGAAGGGATAGATTACCTGGCCCCGGTGATAGTCACAGGGTCAGCGCTTTACTACCTGTATTATATACAGGCCGCCGGGCTCTATTGGTCGCCGGTGATCATTTATTCAACATTAGGCGCACTGTTCCTTGTTAGTACGTATGATCTGCTTAAGTGGGCCATGCCGGTCTCTTTTCTGCAAAATGCTGTGCTATACGAACATGTTTATAAAATGATCAGCGCCTTCAGCGCCATTACTTCCGCCTTCAGCGGAACGGTGCTGCCGCAGTACAAGCCTTACAGCCAGTTCCTGCCCTCGCTGATTGGTATCATCTGCATTATTGTTACCTTTATCAGGATCAGAAACAGGCTGATATGCGCCCGGTCATAAAAATCTTCTTGCTCTGCATTATCATAGGCTTCGCCTTTGGCAGCTATTTCTATTTTACCTTCGACCACCGGCCGGCACGTATACTGATGAATGTGCTATCCAGCTGCTGCATTGGTTCCCTGATGATGCTGGCCATCTATCAACGACATTATTTTACCCTGGTAAGCCGGCAGCAAAGCGTGAAGGTGATCATCATGATCGGCTTACTGGTGGCGGCGGCGTTGTTGGGATCAGAGATCACCTTCTTCCTGCAATCACTGCTGCTGCCCGGAGAAAAATACCAGGCTTTCAATGGTGGCAGCATTTACATACTGAATATACTCGTAGTGCTGGTGATAGGCATCCCCTTCTATATCAGCGAAGAATGGAAAAGTACGCTCAACAGCAGGATACTCAGCCAGCAGTACCGCGTATTACAGCTGGAGCAACAGCAAACCGCTTTTGAGCTGGAGCTGCTGCGGGCAAAGATCAACCCGCATTTTTTGTACAATATGCACAACACCATTGCCGGCCTTATTTCGAAAGATCCGCAGAAAGCAGAAGAGCTGGTGATGTTGTTATCCAAGTTCTTCCGCTTCACCTTAAATAAGAACAGCGTTAGCTTTCATACCGTCAACGAAGAGCTGGAAATTATCACCACCTACCTGCACATGCAGCAGATACGCTATGGCCAGCGGATGACCTATACGATAGATGCCGATCCCAAAGCATTACACCTGGAAATACCATCATTCATATTACAGCCTATTGTAGAGAATGCGGTAAAGCATGGCATAGAAAGCAGCGCCGCCGAAGGGTTTATCGATGTAAAGATCAAACTGCATAAAAGGGAGATCCTGATCACGGTGGCCGATTCGGGTCCTGCGTTCCCGGACCAACCCGGTTCGGGGCTGGGGCTCCAAATGGTGATAAACAAACTGAAGCTGCTGTATGCAGATGATTTTAAAATAGAGTTGAACAATATTCCACAGAAATATGTCAGGCTTGCTATACCCGGAGGAAATCACCACCCTGCTGGTGGATGATGAAGAGATGGCGATACACCGCCTAAGGAAAGCGTTGCAGCACTATCCCCAGATCAATATTATCGGGGAAGCCAGGGACGGTGCAGCTGCCATCGCATTCATGAACAACCACCGGCCGGATCTCGTCTTCCTGGATATCCGCATGCCCGCCTTCAATGGCTTTGAAGTGCTGAACCACTTATCATATACACCACTGATCGTTTTTGTAACTGCTTATGAAGAATATGCGATCAAAGCCTTTGAGAAAAACTCTCTTGACTATCTGCTGAAACCGGTGGATGAAGAACGCCTGGCGCTGACGATACAAAGGATCATGCAAAACAGATCAGGCGGGGCGGAGATACTGGAGAAAATAAAACGGCTGCTGGCCGATAAAAACACCGAAAGCACGATCAGCACGATACCTGTAAAAACACGCAATAAGATCTATCTGCTGCATGTAGCCGATATTGTCTTCTTCGAAGCGAAAGACAAATATGTAAACGTACACACCAGGGACCAGGAGCACATCATTGAGTACCCGCTGAACTATCTTGAAAACCGCCTCCCGCCTGAATTTGTACGGATACACCGGGGTTTGATCGTAAATAAGCTGAAGATCCGGGAGATCCATAAATACTTTAAAGGCACCTTTGTGCTGCTAATGAATGATACTAAAGGCTCAAAATTAAAGAGCGCTTACTCTTACTCTGACCTCATTAAAATGAAGTTATTATCCATACCCGGTGATGGCTTTTAAATAATAAAAAAAAGGGCTGCCCTTGCGGGTCAGCCCTGTGTATCTACTATTGATGCTACATGCGTATGATCTTGGCGCTGCCTTTCTGTGTACCGGCAGCATTACTGGTTTTGATGATCCAGGTGCCAGGAGGCAGATGACTGATATCAATGCTGATATATTGCTGGCCCTTGGCGCCGGCAACATATTCTTTATGTAATACAGGACTGGTGCCGTTCACCCCCCAGATATCAACATAGATCTTTTCAGCAGCAGCTGCTTTCACCTCTAGCTGTACGCTTGAACCGCTAACAGGGTTCGGATATACCTTCAGCGTTTGTACAGTGGCCGCCTGTTCTACACTGGCAGCAGTGGTGGCTATTCTTGCAGCTGTCCCGCAGGCGCCCAGCGGTTTCCACCACCAGTCGGCAGTGCCGGGCGTAACGTTGTACAATGCGTCAGACTGGCTTTCGTACAATACACCGTTATACACTACACGGTCTCCTCTGCTATAGATGCTGGGATAAGGTTGGTAAGTGGCTACACCGGCGCAGTTGCCGCCGCTACCACCGCCATTCACTACTACTGTTACAGCAGCAGAGGTAGTAGCGCCGTTGGCATTATCCGTAGCTTTTGCGGTAAGCGTATATGTACCTGCAGCTACATTCGCCCAGGTAAAGCTGTAAGGTGCGCTGGTAGTTTCACCCAGCTTGGCGCCGCCATTAAAGAACTCTACCTTCGCAATGGAACCATCGCTATCTGTGGCATTTGCCTGGATGCTGATACTGGCGGGCGCTGAATAGCTGGCATTATTAGCCGGGGAAGTGATGCTCACTGCAGGCGCATTGTTACCACCGCCACCACCATTACAATCACGTACATAAGCCCATACCTGGCCGTCTCCGGCATGGGTATCAGGCTGCTCGTTCTGTGTCCACCATTTAGCGCTGTATACTTTGCTGTTGTATACTACCTGCATCCCTTGCGTGTAAACAGCAGACGCAGCCCACGCAGCGATACCATCACAACCGCCGCCGCCGGAGGTGCCTACTGTAATGGTTACCGTAGCGGATGTAGTACTGGCGTTCGCGTTATCGATAGCCCTTGCCGTGAGGTTGTAAGTACCTGCGGCTACATTTGTCCAGGAATAGGAATAAGGGCTTGAATTATCTTCCCCTAATTTAGTGCCGCCGTTATAGAATTCCACCCTGGCAATAGAGCCGTCTGCATCTGATGCGCTGGCGGTAATATTAACCGTAGCAGGCGGCGTAAAAGCAGCGTTATTGGCCGGAGAGGTGATGCTTACGCTGGGCGACTGGTTGCCGCCATTGCCGCCGTTGGCAAGCTTTTGTTCATGAATAGCAGAGAGCAGCGAGTAGGTACCTACCGCATCCTGTGACAATTCCCACATCATGATACCGCCGCCCTGGTTCCAGGCCAGGTTAGTCTTGTTCTTGATGGTGGTAATGCCATTATAGCCCACGCCCTGGTAGGTATCCGCATAAGGATCTGCACCCCTTCCCACCAGGGTTGCAAAGCTTTCCCAGCTGGGACGGCCGTAAAAAGGCACACCCAATACCGCCTTGGAAGCGGGTAAGCCCCTTCCTTTCCAGTAAGAGAGAGATTGGGAAGCATAGTTGTAGGTTGAGTGGTCGAAATTATTAAAGTCATAGGCCATCAGGTTCAGGAAGTCCACCTGTGAGAATACGGAGGCGAGGATGCTCTCCCCGTTAATGCCTACTACAGCAGCTGTTAACAGTTTGCCCTGGGCATGTAGAGCACCGGCCAGCTGGGTCATCAGCGCTGCATAGTTGTTGGCCGAAGCGCCCTGGTCAGGATATTCCCAGTCTATGTCCACGCCGTCCAGACCATACTGGTTCACAAAGCTCATGATATTTGTTACAAAAGCATTCCGATAGCTCGCGTTAGCGGCAGTAGATTCAAAACCGCCGTCGTTGCCATCGTTCCATCCGCCTACTGCGATCAGTACTTTTACGCCGCTGGCATGCGCCCGGGAAACAAGGTTCTGCAGCTTGGAAGGATTTTCAATCGCCTGAAAGCCGCCGGTAGTCGTGGGCAACAGGAAGGCATAATTGATGTGCGTCAATTTGCTGTACTGTATTGCATTCACATCACCAGACCAGGAGGGCATATACCCTACTACTTTAAATTGTGCGGAGGAAAATAGTGAGGTGATAAGAAACGCGCAGGCGAGCAGGCCCGTTCTTATCCATTGGTTTGTTCTCATTGCATATGGTTTTTTAAGGGATAAAGGTTTTCACGATACAGGTGTCGTGTAAAAAGAGGTTTGGTACTATTTCCCCCGCGAAGATTTTTCTATTATTTCCGCCGCCAGATCACCACGGCGGTTATACTGCCGCCATTAGTTGTTTGTGTGACAACATATCGCAGCATATCATGCTCAAGCGTATAGCTGCGCTCCTGCACGGTTCCTTCCCAATTAGGATAAAAAGCATGCTCAATGTTAAATCTGATGATGTGCTGCTGCTCATCCACTGAAAAGCTGCCGAAGTGCGAGTTATTACCCTGCACCAACGCCGCATTTTCTTCCGGTGTTGCTTTGTTCTTGTCATTTGCGGCTACTTTGGGCCTCGCTGCCTTCAGGATCTGGATGGCATAATCTCCGCCGGATGTAAAAACAAGCATCCCCTGCGGCTTTTCTCCGTAAGGGAATGTTTTACCGCCTTCACGGTCAAGGTTCTCCACCGACACCAGTGACCATACCCCTGTCAGATCCTGACGGGAGCTTTGCGCTTTTGCGCACTGAAATGATACGATGGCTGCAATAAACAGGATTGTCTTTCTCATTGTGTAGTTTTTTGACAGGGTAAAATTATACAGGGACAGCCAGGCAATCCCTGTACATTTTTTCACTAATTCTGTACTTTTATAACAATGGGAAAAGAGAATTTATACCAGCCCTTTGAAATTGAGTGCAAGGAATTACAGCGTTTCCCTACTTCCATGAAACGGAATAATTTCTTTGAGCTCATCTATGTAATGGAGGGTAGCGGGACACAAACGGTCAATAAAAACCGGTTTAACTACCGCAAGGGAAACTTATTCCTGCTGACACCACAGGACGCTTATTCATTTGACATCACTACTGCTACTACCTTCTTTTTTCTGCGCTTCAATGAACAATATGTAAAAGAGAAGCCTGCAAAGGACAAGGAATCCATTCAGCGCGTGGAGTATATCCTTCAGAACGCCAGTCACCGCCCGGGCTGTATATTAAAGAACAAGGCAGACAAACCGCTCATTGCATCCCTGGTGGCAAGCATTTTACAGGAGCAGCGCAACCGCCAGCTATACTTTAACCGGATAACAGCACAGATAGTAAACACCGTCATCACGGTAGTAGCGCGAAATATAGCATTGAAGCTGCCAAAAAATATCAAGGAAAATACGGGAGAGGCGGTACTTGAAATACTGCATTACATACAGGAAAACATATTTGAGCCTAAAATGCTGCGGGCGGAAATACTCAGCAAACAATTCAGTATATCGCTCAGTTACCTGGGCCGTTACTTCAAGAAACAAACCGGCGAGACCTTACAACATTACATATCGAACTATAAACTGCGTTTGGTAGAAGCCCGCCTGCTGCATAGCGACATGACGGTCAACGAAATTGCATACGAATTTAATTTCACTGATGAGAGCCATTTGAACAGAGCCTTTAAAAAGTATAAGGGCGTGAATCCAACGGCATACCGGAAGCTAAACAGCTAATTTTCAGATCGGGACGCTGATACTGAGCATAAAAAAAACCGCATCATTACGATGCGGTCTAACTTTTTTTCTGTCGGGGCGGCAAGATTCGAACTTGCGACCTCCTGCTCCCAAAGCAGGCGCGATAACCGGGCTACGCTACGCCCCGAACCTTTGTAGAAACGGGTGTTTCTGCGGTGAGGGAGGGATTCGAACCCTCGGTACAGTGTTACCCGTACGACGGTTTAGCAAACCGTTCCTTTCGGCCACTCAGGCACCTCACCATCCTTTCGCAAGGGGCTGCAAAAATAGCAATTATTTAGAATTATCCAAAAGCATTTGCTGATTTTTGACTTTCTCTCCTGGAAAATCTATTTTTATTAGCTAAACAACACTTTCATGCAAACCTGCTATCGACTGCTTGCTATAGCTGCTATAGCCCTGGGCGCCTGTAACCGGCCAGGGAAAAATGCTGCAGCCCTCGAAGATTCCACCGCCATTAACACCATTTCCCAGGAAAGCTTTACCAGACATCTGCAGGTACTGGCCGCCGATTCGCTGGAAGGCAGAAAGCCTTTTACAGCCGGAGAGGAAAAAACCATCCGCTACCTGGAAGCGCAATTCAAACAACTGGGACTTAAACCCGGCAACGGCGACAGCTATCTGCAGGAAGTACCCATGGTAGAGATCAACTCAGTACCCGCCGGTCCCCTGGTATTCAAAGGGAAAAGCGGAAAGCTTTCCCTCAACTACCTGGACGATTATGTAGCCACTACCCGCCACGTCACACCACAGGTACGCCTGAATAACAGCGAACTGGTATTCGCGGGCTATGGCATTGTAGCGCCGGAGTACAACTGGAACGACTATGCCGGACTTGATGTAAAAGGCAAGACCGTGCTCGTGATGGTAAATGATCCCGGCTTTACAGACACCACCCTTTTCAAAGGAAAGAACATGACCTACTATGGCCGCTGGACCTACAAATACGAAGAAGCAGCCAGGCAGGGCGCAGCCGGTGTGATCATCATTCACGATACTGCTCCTGCCAGCTATCCCTGGGCAGTAGTAAGAAGCGGATGGTCTGGCGCCAAGCTCTATCTGCAGACCAAAGACAACGATATGTCGCGCGCCGCCATGGAAAGCTGGATCACCCTGGATGCCGCAAAAAAATTATTCCAGCTGGCAGGCGTATCTGATACGCTGTTACAACAGGCGCACAAACGGGGCTTTAAACCGGTGCCCCTTCCGGTTACTGCATCTGTAGTGATCAACAACAAGCTCAAAAAATCCACTTCCCATAACGTGCTGGCAGTATGGCCCGGCGCCACCAGGCCCAATGAATACATTATCTACTCCGCCCACTGGGACCACCTGGGTATCGGGGAAGCTATCAAAGGCGATTCCATTTATAACGGCGCAGCAGATAACGCTACCGGCACCGCTGCCCTGCTGGAGATTGCCGCTGCCTTTACCAAACTGAAAAATCACCAGGGCCGCTCCATCCTGTTCATTGCCCTTACAGGCGAAGAACAAGGCCTGCTGGGATCAGAATACTACGGCACTCACCCGGTGTACCCGGTTGACAGCACCGTGGCAGACCTCAACATGGATGTGCTGAACACCTATGGCAGAACAAAGGATATCACCATTGTAGGCCGCGGACAATCAGAACTGGACGATTATGCAGAACGTGCAGCCGCCAAACAGGGACGCACCATATCCCCCGAAGAAAATCCTTCGGGCGGTCATTTCTTCCGCTCAGACCATTTTAATTTTGCCAAAGTAGGTATTCCCGCCCTGTACACCGGCAGCGGTACCATATCACTGGAACATGATACCGGCTATGCAAAAATGAAGATCGAAGAATATGGCCGCGACCGCTACCACTCACCATCCGACCAGTTTGACAATACCTGGGAACTCTCCGGTATGGTAGAAGATAGCCAGCTGCTGTTTGATATCGGGCTTACCCTGAGCAATGAAACCACTTTTCCAAAGTGGAAGACGGGATCTGAATTTAAGGCCGTAAGGGAAAAGAAATAACAATCGAAAAAGTAGTCTTCAAGCGGGAGGCCGTATGCCAGCTGGCATACGGCCTCCCGTTTTATATAAAGTTCATGTATCTATCTTATAACGATATAGTAACCCTATAAAGAGTTACTATATCGTTGCTATATCGTTACTATATCGTTACTATATCCGGGAGTGTAAGTGCCAGATCAGGGCTTCAATCGCGCTACAAAACCGCCACCTTCTCCAAGCGACAGCTTTATCACATCTCCCCGTTTGTAGATCTCCTGTGAAATATCTACCGCCGCAGTACTGTCTTTGCTATCCCGCACCACCATCGCCTGGTAATTTCCATCTTTTAATAAAGATAAGGGTATTTCCAGTGTACGTGGCGCTACTCCATTCATCACCGCAATAAACCAGGTATCGCCTTTGCGGCGGGCAAAAACGGCCGCTTCTCCAATAGCAGAACCTGGCAAAACAATCGTTTCATCCCATACCGAAGGAATGCTTTTGATCATGTCTACCGCAGGATTGCTGAGTATATTGGCCGGATTAGCGCCGTACGTAAGCATGGGCGCATCGAAAATAACAGCGCTGGCGATCTGCTGCGCCCAGGTAGTGTTTTTACGGCGTTCTCCAAAATGTACCGGCGTATATTCCGCTGCACCTGCCAGCCAGCGGGTAAAGGGCAGGGTGGTGTTGTGGGTGGCCCTATCTGGCAGCTTACTGGCCTCCATGCCTTTTACTGCTTCACGAGTCAGCTCATTGGGCCAGGTGCGGGACAAGCCAGTGGGCTTGTTTGCGCCGTGAAAATCCACTACCAGCTGCAATTTAGCGGTTTCTTCCAGGATAGCGTTGTACAGGTCGATGGTTTCTTTTGCCTCATGATCAAAGAAGTCGATCTTGAGGCCGGCAATACCCAGGCGATGGCAACGTTCAAACAGCTCGTGCCGGAATGCTGCATCATGTAGTGTTTTGGAGTGCTGCCATACAATGATGCCTACTTTTCGCTGAGCGGAATATTGCACCAGGTCCCTGATCTCCTCATCGCTCCATTTAGACCAGAAGCCTTCCAGTATGTTGTATTCAAAACCCAGTTCAGCAGCCATCCCGGAGAACGCTTTCATGTTCTCTACCGTGCTGGCGCCGCCACCGTCCAGGTATTTCCATACCGCGCGGCCCGGCCGTACCCAGGAGGTACGCCCGCCCTGGGGGAAAATGGCCTTATCGGGCGGCGGACAAAGATTATGTACTGCGTCGCAGTTCACCAATGTATTCAGATCGGTACCGGCCATCACCACCCGCCAGGGCGTTGTAATAGTACCACTTACCGCTGCCGGCTGGGCCAGGCGCGCTGCCTCTTCTTTGCCATACCGGAGCACATAAGGATAAGATGCCGGCTGATGATGCGACAGCCTTACGGTAAACCCGCCTTTGCCGTCTGCCTGCAGGCCCATGCCACTGTAGTTTTGCAGATCCGCCTCGGTAATAGAGGCATATCCCGCATTGCCAGGCAGTTTGAAGGTAAGGGGCGGGGCTGCCCATTCGCCTGCCGCTACAGCGCTGAGTTCCTTCCTGCTGTGGATGCCTTCATAATGCATGGACGCCAGGTCATGAAACCAGGTAACACTGCCGGCGGGCAGCAGGAAGCTGGTGGCTTCGTCAGGCACCCGTTGTTCACCTTCCTTGCCAGGCACGATCAGGCGGAAAGCCGCTGCATCGTTGAATACCCGCAGCTCCAGCGTATAGGCAAGACCACTCTTATGCCGCAGGGGCAGTTTCATGCCATTGCATTTGTTCACCGCCGGTGTATGCGCACCATACCAGTCGTAAGTTTCGTTGATCTTATACGGTGCTCCTTTGCCGATGCTTACATCTTGTGTGATGTTGACGTTATCTACCTGCATGCTAAGGGGCGCCCAGCCGGTAACTTCCTGTTTGTTGAGGGTGATACGGAACATCAGCTGGTGCTGTTGCAGCCTGATATGCAGCTGTAAATGCCCATCGGGACTGCTAAGCGCCGGGGGATCTGCCACTGCAGCACGGGTAATAGCGGGGAAGATGGCTGATATGGCCAGGAACAGCCACTGGTAAAGGGTAGCTTTCATAACTATGGACTTTTGACAACAATAATACACCTTAATACAATCGATTGCAATAAATGTGAAATAAGCGTGCTTTTTTGATAAAAACGTATGACCCGAGGAAAGGACAGGTATTTCACTTAAACGAACAGATCAATAAAGTTGTAATCTGGAACAGGCGTGAAGCCCGCCAGGGGCCTAAATTAGCGGCGCTTTTATATTTTACTTATTTATATGGAATAAGTGACTAAATTTGCGCTCTAATATTTGATTTAACTGTTATGCGTACTATTACACTTAAGAGAGTTGTAGTCACTGGATTGGGAGCATTAACACCAATAGGGAATGATGTTAACACTTTTTGGAATAATATGAAGGCTGGCACCAGCGGCGCCGCCCCTATCACCCGTTTTGATACCACCGAATTCAAGACCAAATTCGCCTGCGAACTGAAGGATTTCGATATAGAAAAGTTCATGGAGAAAAAAGAGGCTCGCAAAATGGACCTTTTCACCCAATATGCAATGGTAGCCGCACAGGAAGCCATTGAACATGCAGGCATTCACCAGGACGGTATTGACAAGACCAAGATTGGCGTTATCTGGGCCTCCGGCAACGGCGGTATGCAAACCTTCGAAGACCAGATCGTTGAATTTGCAGCGGGTAGCTTTGTTCCGAAGTTCAATCCTTTCTTTATTCCCAAGCTGATCGCTGATATTGCTGCCGGACAGATCGCCATCAAATATGGTTTCATGGGCATCAACTTTTGTACGGTATCTGCCTGCGCTTCTTCGAGCAGCGCACTGGTAGATGCGTTCAATTATATTCGCCTGGGCAAGGCTAATATCATTGTGGCAGGTGGTTCTGAAGCGCCCATCACCCGTGCAGGCATTGCCGGTTTTAATGCGCTGAAAGCGCTCAGCACCCGCAACGGTGACCCTACCACTGCTTCACGCCCCTTTGATACAGACCGTGATGGTTTTGTAATGGGCGAAGGCGCAGGCGCCATCATCCTGGAAGAATATGAGCATGCCGTAAAAAGAGGCGCTACCATCTACGGAGAAATGATCGGCGGCGCTATGACAGCTGATGCTTACCACCTCACTGCCACCCACCCCGAAGGATTGGGCGCCAGGAATGGTATGGCAGAAGCACTGGAAGATGCCGAGCTGCAGCTGGAAGATGTTGATTACATCAACGGCCACGCTACTTCTACCCCCGTGGGCGACGTGAGCGAGCTGAAAGCCGTTACCAGCCTCTTTGGCGATCATGCTGCCAAACTGAACATCAGCGCTACCAAATCTATGACAGGCCACCTGCTGGGCGCGGCCGGGGCCATAGAAGCAATTGCCTGTATCAAAGCCACCCAGGAAGATATTGTGCCTCCTACCATCAACACAAAAGAACTGGGCGAAGGCATTCCCACTAACCTCAACCTGACAATAGGTAAAGCACAGCAACGTACTGTAAACGTAGCCATGAGCAATACTTTTGGTTTTGGCGGTCATAATGCCATCGTGGTGTTTAAGAAGTTCAAAGCTTAATATAAATAGTGAGGCCGGACTGATCACTCAGCCCGGCCCACTTTCTTATACTCAGTGTTAGCCCATATTATTTTTACTTACGCTCCCTTCATCAGTTTCAGCGTCTTTGTGCCTCCTTTTCCTTCCAGCCGTATCAGGTACATACCGTTTTGCAGGAAACGCAGATCTTTTACCACTTTTCTGTCTGCCGGTGCAATATACCAGCGGCGAATGACTTTTCCATCCATATTGAGCAAAATCATGGTATTATAACGGTTTTCCGGCAGGTCAACAGTCACCTCTCCTGCTGTTGGATTGGGATAGACGATGGCGGCGCCTTTCTCCTCTTCAGCCGGTATCTTCTCCCGGCTCACCCCCTGCCTGGCAAAATTAGCGCTTGTGTCTTCTGCACAGTTATCTATGCTGAACCAGTTAAACTTAAAGGTGCCTGATTGCGCATGGATACCCGTATAGGTTAAAGCAGGTAAGGTCATCGTATCTGATATGGTCTTCCATTGACCACCGGTAGACGGTATATCAATATAGCCAAAGTTCATACCGCTATGCCCGATCCAGATCTGCGCCGGAACCGTAGTAGATACCCTGATACGAATATTATATCTGCCGGCTACGGGCACGTTCAAGGTATTCCAGGTGAACCAGTCGCCAGACCAGATGCCGGTGAAATTCTGTCCGCCGCCTACATCCGTGCAGGTTTGCAAGGTGGGACGCGTGGTACGATTGTTACAGCTTTCTGCTTCGTATCTGCCATTCACAGAACAGGTAAATGCCATTGTTACCGTGGCAGTGGCGCTGATGCTGCCCACAGTGGCTGTTACCGTTACATTACCGGCTGCAGTACCGGCGGTAAAAGCTCCAGTTTGTGTGACAGCAGCCGTTGTATCGCTGACTGTCCAAACCGGTGATATCGTCATCAGACTATCCATCTGATCGTAACCTTTAGCGGTAAATTGCTGCGAAGCATTCACTGGCACCGTTACGGTATCAGGTATAATCACTATGCGTGTGAGCACAGGCGCGGGCCTTACGGTTACCAGCACTGAACCGGTCACAGCGTCTGCTGTTGCTGTAACTGCGCCTGCGGTGGTTGTATTGACATTACCCGCGGTAAACAGACCGCTTGCATTGATGGTACTGCTGTTGAGCGTAGTAGCCCATACCGGTGTTACAGACATCACACTGCTGTCCTGGCCATATGCCACAGTCTTGAACTGTTGTGTATTGCCACTGATCAAACGCAGGCTGTCTGGCGTTACCACTACCCTTGACACGGTAACGGAATCAGCCCGCACAAAGCGCAGCCAGTTAAAGTTCCAGCCGGAAGCATTGGATTGTATACGGATGGTGGTATTGCCGGCGCGCAGATTAACCGGCGCAGATGTGACCGTGATCCATTTCTGCCATCCGCCACTGGCAGGTAAGGGCACTGTTGTAAGTGTAACTGAATCCAGCATCACCCGCAGGCTGGTGGCATTGTTCATGGCGGTGCGGAACTGTATACGATAATTGCCGCTGTCTGGCACTGCTATATCATATTCAAACCAGGTGCCGCTGCCGATATAACTCACGTCGCGGCCACCGCCTATATCCGAGGCAGGCTCTGTACAACAGGAATTGGAATTATCAAACAGTTCAGCTTCGATCTTTGCCGGTATCGGTTTGTAGTTTGTAGGGCGCACCGTTGCAAAGGCAGTGCCGGAAACGCTTACGCTATCTACAGTAGCAGTAGCAGTGATCACCCCCGAAGATTGTATGGTGGCCAGACCATCCGGTGTAATGGTATTGCCGGTACCGCTGATGCTCCATACCGGGTTAATGGTCATGGTATGACCGTTCTGATCATACGCCGTTGCTTTATACTGCTGGGTCTTGCCCGGTAAGAAAGATACGTCTGCAGGCGTTACCAGGATACTATCCAGCACTGGTATGCCCAATCCTTTCTGGTATACGCGCACATAATCCACCATCATGCTGTCCGGCCAGTCTGCCTCCACGATGGAGCCTCCCATACCACCGCCGATGGCTACGTTCAGGATAATATGGAATTTTTGATCGAAGGGCCAGTCTTTCCAATCCGTATAGGGGTTTACGTAAGTGTACACATGGTTACTGTCGTAAGTGAAGCGCAATGAATCCGGGGTCCATTCTACTGCGTACACATGGAATGCAGTGGCCACATCCGGGATGTTCTTTGAAGCGGAGAGATGTCCGCCGTTGGTCCAGTTATTATTCTGCGTATGTACGGTAGAAAGCACGGTACCCAGGTTATTGCCTACATGTTCCATAATATCGATCTCACCGCTTTTGGGCCAGCCGCCATAGGCGCTGGTAGTAGGCATCAACCAGATAGCCGGCCAGGAACCGCGCGCTTTGGGCAGTTTAGCCCTTACTTCTATTTTGCCATAGAGCAGGTCCATTTTATTTTGCGAGATCAGTCTTCCTGACGACCATGGCTCTGTGGTATTGCCATTGGGGAAATCCTTCTTTCCTTTGATGATCAGGTTTCCATTTTCTACGCGAATGTTGTCATGCGTAGTATCTGTATACACCTGTTGCTCTCCGTTGATCCATCCTTTTGGCTTGGGATCAACGGTCCACTTACTACGGTCGGGCAAACCGTTCACATTAAATTCGTCTCCGTATACCAGTGACCAGGCAGGATTGCCTTCAAACACTACTTTCCCTTTAGTGAGGTAGCGGGCCGTATTGGCGTTCGCTACTTCTGAGGAATCTACCTGGATCTGCAACAGCGCACGGGAATAAACAGCGGCAGAATTGCCACTGAGCGTGATGTAGGCGGTGGTATCGTTCGCACGCTGTACATTGCCAATGCTCACGCCGGGAGGCAGGTTGAGCGCTGTCCAGTGGTAGGCGCTCAGCACAGGTTTAAACACCGCGGCATTGAGCTGCGCTTTTAGTACGGCGCCATTCTCCTGTCCCATAGCAATGGACGTATCGGCCAGGGTGATCGTTACCGGATTCGGCGCCTGTACCAGGTCAAAATACAGGATGCCACTGGCCTTTTTGCCATCAATAAAATGTACTTCCACGCGGTTAAAGTCTGTACGGTCTTTTACGCTCTGGAAGTTGTAGACAGCTTCCTCCCAATGGTTCACCCGGCTCACCTTGTAGGTGAAGAAAACGGCTTTGTTATAGTCATTGCCCGGCTGCAGCTTGAACATGATCTCATCTGTCGTGCTGCTGTACACCAGCATTTTAAACTGGCTGCTGGAAGAGAGATCGAAGGTCTCTGCCAGGGTAACACCAGTGCTCATGTACTCAAAACAGCTGGTGTCTTTGGTAAATTTAGCCACCAATGGGCTGGTGTTCAACCCTGAGGGATTAGGGTTGGCTACACCAAATTCTACTTTGCCGGTGGCATTGGCGCCGCCGGCATAATAGGTCCACTTGCCGGAGGCGGGGCCATGGCCTTCCATATCATCCAGCAGCAGATACTGTGCGTTCAGTTTACTGCATAGCAGTAAACCGAACACCATGAAAAGTGTTGCAATAGTTTTCATAACGTAACGTTTTTTGGAATTTATAGGTTCGGGTTGATCAATACATCGTTACCTGGAATAGGCATATGATACTTTTCATGCGTGATAGCGCCCGGCAATGGCTGCAGGTCGCCCTGATCCTTGCCTGTGTTGGCGTTCTCCACCATTTCCAGCCGTACCAGGTCGAACCAGCGGTTCCACTCGCCGGCAAATTCCCATCCTCTTTCTGCGACTACTGCGGCTGCAAAAGCGGCGCCTGAAAGCCCCGGCTGCAGGTCTGCCAGACCCGCGCGGTGGCGTACCGCATTGACAGCTGCGTAAGCTTCCGCGTCAGGCGTGCCCGTAGCCCTGGCCTGCGCTTCTGCATAGATAAGCAGCACATGCGCGTAGCGTATCATGATAACAGGGTTGTTAGACATATAGGTGGCGGGGTCGCCAGACTGTATGCGGAACTTTTTATAATAAGGGTGTTTGGTGGTGACATTCTGCCAGCGGATCGTATCCCCCTTCACCACAAACTCGGTGGAGAAAGTAGCATCCTTCCTGGAGCCTGCGGGAAAGTTGTTAAAGAAATTCAGCTCAGGAAAGAAATCGCTCCAGCCGCCTTCGTTCTCGGGCATGGTAGAAAGGCCGTAAAAAGAATTGTAGGTAGACCACTGTCCGCGTGTAAACAAGGTAAACACATCCTCTACAGTGCCGCCGGCAAAAATCTTTTGAAAGCCATCCTGGTACAGGTCAAATTTATAAAGCGCCTTATTGTCGATCACTTCTTTTGCCTTGGCGGCAGCCTGCGCATATTTAGCCGCGTTCTTCAAGGGCCAGCCGGCCTCCGTGAGATACACATCGGCCAGCAACGCTTTCACAGATCCTCTGTTGGGCCTTCCCGGGTCGCGCTTCTTATCTGTTACCCATTGTTCAGCCATGCCCAGGTCTTCTTCTATCAGTTTATAGATCTCTGCAACCGGGCTCTTTTTTATCTGCAGCAGATCAGGTGTGTATTCTGCAGTGGGAATGATGGGCACCTCGCCCCAGCACCGGGTGAGCCAGTAATAGCACAGCGCCCGCAGAAAATAAGCTTCACCAACAATGGCATGAATATTTGCTTCGCTGCCATCCTGTACTGCTTCATAATTGTTGATGATGTTGGTAGTAGATTGGATGGTTTTGTAGCAGCCCAGCCAGATAGGCGTCATGCGGCTGTTGAGCGATGACACCTTGAAGAGATCAAACTCGCGGAATTCTTCCTTGTTAGAGCCGGGGTGCGTAGTAAGATCATCTGCGCCCATGGTCATGGCAATCTGCGAAACAGTGGTAAAACCGCTTTCCCATGGCACCATCAGGCTGCCGTAAGCGCCAGTCAGCGCTGATTCGAGCCCGGCCATGTTACTAATGGCGGCGTTACCGGCCACCAGTCCTCTCGGGTCTTCTGTAAGTTGTTTGCTGCATCCGCCAAGAACGAACAAGGCAACAATAAGGTATATTTTCTGCATAGTATCTTTTTTTTCGGATGATGATCAAAAGCTGATGGAAACGCCGCCGGTATATATTTTGGCGTTGGGATAAGATCCGAAATCAATGCCCTGCCTTATATCGCCGGCAGATGAATTGGCTTCAGGGTCTATACCGCTATAACCGGTAATCGTAAAGAGATTCGTGGCGCTTATAAACAGCTTTACACCTACGGTGTTCTTCAGTTTTGCTTTAGGGATGTCGTAAGACAGGCTCACGTTCTTCAGTCGCACAAAATCTGCTTTTTCCAGGAAGCGGCCGGATTGTGTAAAGTTGCGGTTGGTAGAGCTGAACGCAGGAATGTCGGATGTTTCATTTACACCAGGGATGTACCTGTTTAGTATATCCACATGCGTAGCTTCGCGCGCATCGCCGCCGTGATACATAGCTGCTGCCTTGTTGTAGTTCAGTTTATCAAATCCGAGCAGGCCCTGGAAAAACAGGTTTAGCGTCCAGGCGCGATAGCTTACAGTATTGTTCCAGCCGATGGAGGTACGTGGCATGCCTGTACCGATCACGCTGTAATCATTCGCATCGATCATACCATCGCCGTTAATGTCTTTGTAACGGGCATCACCGGGCACGGCGCCATAAGCTGCTGCACTGGCTTTATCGCCGGGTTTCCAGGTGCCCAGGTAGGTAAGCCCCCAGATGGCGCCTAATGGCTGTCCGGGCATGATCACAAACTCCGACTGCGGCGACATACCGCCGCCTATCCTGCGGGTGTTAGGGTCAAAAATGCGTTGCGTGGTAGCGCCGATAGATGTTACCTTATTACGCAGGAAAGAGAAATTAAGGCCGGTATTCCAGGTAACAGGACCTTTGTCGATCACGTTACCTTCAATAGAAAATTCCCAGCCCTTGTTCTGCACTGCACCTACGTTACGGGTAATGGTATTGCCGCCCAGGTATAAAGGCAGCTTTTCGTTCAGCAGCAGGTCGCGGGTATCTTTTACAAAATAGTCAGCGGTCAGGGAGAGCCGTCCTTTCAGCAGGCCGATCTCAATACCTGCATCTTTTTGTTCGGTGGTTTCCCATTGCAGGTCGGGGTTGCCGATATTGCCCAATATAATACCGGTCTGGAAAGTGGAATTGGTAAAAGATGCGATCCTGTTGGAGTACGAAGAAATGGTACTGTAAGGCCCTACACCTTCACTGCCGGTAAGGCCCCAGCTGCCGCGCAGCTTCAGGTAGCTGATCACCTGTTGTTGTTTCAGGAAAGCTTCTTCTGTGAGCACCCAGCCGGCCGATACGGAGGGGAAATAGCTGAAGCGGTTCTCTTTGCGGAATTTGGAAGAACCATCGCGGCGCAGTGCGGCAGAAAACAGGTACTTATGCTGATAGTCATAGTTGGCGCGGCCTACCAGTGAGAACAAGGCCCATTTGGAATAGCCGGATTGCGGGTTGCCTGCCGTGCCCTGGGTTAAGTTATCCCATTTAAAGGATTCATACGTGAGGTTCGATGCCCCTGCATAGGTATAGTTATAAGTAGATTGCTGGTATTCCATCACCGCGGTGAGGTCTATGTTATGCCCGCCGTTAAATTCTTTGCGGTAGTTGAGCATATTGGTGTTCTGCAGCCGTACTTCCTTGTTGTTGCGCACGTTGGCGATAGCGCTGTTGGAGTTCACTACTTTACCTGCAAAATTCTTGTTCTCATATTGCAGGTAGTTAGCGCCGTACTGCAGGTTAAAGGTAAGCCCCGGAAGCAGCTCAAAGCGGAAGCCGCCAATGGCGTTGGCCAGCATACGGTCTGTTACCGCCAGCTGCTCTGTTGTGAGCGCAACAGGATTGTAGAAGACGGAACTTACCGGGTCGGCAACGGTGTATTTGCCGCCGGCATCGCGTACGGGCACGGTAGGCGACCAGGTAATGGCCTGGGCCAGCGGGCTGTGTGGCCCGTCTGCCGGGATGTCTACATTCTGTGCGGTGCTGTAAGAACCGGTAATGTTCAGGAAAGTGGAGACGCGGTTGCTCAGTTTCGAATTGATATTTGAACGCAGCGTATACCGTTTATAGAAAGAGTTGTTGATCACGCCATCCTGGTTCAGGTAGTTCCCGGAGATGAAGTACCCTGATCTGTCGTTACCGCCTGCAAGGCTCAGCAGGTATTCCTGTGCGGGCGCTTTTCTGAAGATCTCCTTCTGCCAGTCCGTTCCGCCATTTTTGTAGAATTCGTCTACCTGCGCAGCCGTGAAGGGAGGGGTAGTATTGGTAGCGGAAGCATGTGCGTTGGCGGTAGTTGCAAAATCTCCTGCGTTCAGCAGGTCCAGCCGGTTGATTACTTCCGAGGTGGAAAAGCGGGAGGTGAAGCTCACTTTCAAGCCGTCTTTACTGCCTTTCCGTGTGGTGACGATGATCACGCCGTTGGCGCCTCTGCTGCCGTAGATAGCGGTGGCAGAAGCATCTTTCAGCACCTGGATGCTTTCAATATCATCCGGGTTGATAGCAAAGAATTCGGCGCCCACAAAACCGTCTACTACATACAGGGGCCCGTTCTCTCCATTGATGGAGTTGGCGCCACGAATGCGTATGCGTACGGCGCCGCCCGGAGAGCCTGCAGCATTGGTTACCTGCACGCCGGCAGCTCTGCCCTGCAATACCTGGTCCAGCCGGTTCACCGGCTGATCCCGGAATGATTTGGTGGAAATGGAAGTGATGGCATTGGTCAATGAACCTTTTTTCTGCTCTCCGTATCCTACTACCACCAGCTCATTGAGGCCGGCGGCCATCGCCTTCATAACAATGCCTATCTCATTTCTGCCGTTTACCATCACTTCCTGTTTATCAAAGCCGAGGGATGAAACAATGAGGGTGGCGTTAGCGGAAGGCACGTTGATGGTATAACGTCCGTCTGCATCGGTCACTACGCCGTTGGAGGTACCTTTTACCTGTATGGTCACACCGGGCAGCGGTTCTCCTTTTTCATTGGTAACGCTGCCTTTTACAGGTATTTCTGCCACAGGCGGTGGTTGTGGTAAAGGGATAACAGGCCTGCGCTTTACGATCACAATCTTGTTATCAATGGTATAGGTAAGCGGCTGGTCGCGGAAACAGAGGTCCAGCACCTGTTGTAAGGGCGCGTTTTTTACATCGAGGCTTACTTTTTCTGCGCCTGATAATTGTTCGTCGGTATACAGGAAATAGTAGCCCGTTTGTTTCCTGATCTCTTTAAAGATGTTCTCCAGGCTGCTGTGCTGCCTGGACAAGGTGACGGTTTGTGCATGCCCTGCCGCGTGTACCTGCAGAAAGGCAATAGTGATCAAAAACGCCGTTAATTTCATGATCAGTACCGTTTTGGCTGATAATGCCGCGCTTTGGGAAAAAAGCGTCAATTGCATACTTTTGTATGGTTTAGGTAAATAAGGAATAATTGCTGAACGATTGTTTTTTATACCTGAGCGTTACCGGGAGCGGTGCGAACGCTTCCGGTTTTTTTATTAGCTGTTTTTTACGGTGATACAATGATCCTGTTGCTCTCTATCGTAAAATGTACTTCCCCTGTTAATTCCATCATTTTCAACACCTGCGATACCGGCACATTGCGCGGGATAATGCCCCTGAAGTGGGCGGGCACTGCGCCCCTGTAATCCACTTCTACATTATACCAGCGCGCCAGCATACGCATGGCGGCTTTGATGTCTTGTCCCTCAAACTGGATGAAGCCGTTCTTCCAGGCTACTGCTTCCTCTGTATTGGCGTCCTGCAGCACGTCCATGCTGCCGCTCTCCCTGTATACGCGGGCCTGCTGGCCTGGCTGCAGCTGACGGCTGCTGCCATTGCGCGTTACTTTCACAGCGCCTTCCAGCAGGGTGGTTTTCAGCACGGCTTCGTCATCATAGGCCATGATGTTGAAATGCGTGCCTAACACTTCCACCTCCATTTCTTTTGATGCGATGCGGAAAGGCATCCCTGCATTTTTAGCTACTTCAAAATAGGCTTCGCCGGAAAGCTCCACGCGCCGTTCGCGCCCGGTAAAGGCGGTAGGATAGCGCAGGCTGCTGGAGGCGTTGAGCCATACCTGGGTGCCATCCGGCAGGGAGATGCGGAACTGTCCGCCCCTTGGCGTGGAAATGGTATTATACAGCAGGGTAGCGGATGCAGATCCTGTAGCATTGCGGTAGGCCAGCTGACCGCTATCCAGTTTAATTATATTGGTATTGCCCTGTTGTGCAAGCTGTCCGGCTCCGGCGCTGTCCAGTGGTATCTGTGTACCGTCTGCCAGTGTTAATATGGCCCTGTTGCCGCCGGGGGCAATGTCATTTTTAGCAGCCAGGGAGGCGAGGGCAGGCGGCGCAGGTTTGGTTGCCGGCCTTTGTAACCACTGCCAGGCTGCTACCGAAAGCAGCGCGGCTACCGCCGCTACTGCCGCCCAGCGCCAGCCATGCAGGCGGCGTATTTTCTGCGGTGTGGAAGGGGCGGTCTCCTGCGGGCGGTCTGACAGCAATATTTTAGTGGCGATATGATCCCAGTAGTCCTGATCATAGGGCGTATCCCCCGCCGGCAGCTCTGCTTCCAGCTGTGCAGCTATCTCACTGGCAAGGCTGCCCGTAGTATCTGCTTTGAGCAAAGCTGTCAGTTCTTCCAGTTCGGCGTCGGTGGCCGAATGGTTTGTTGCCTGGCGTATCAGGTAAGCCAGTCTTTCGTGGATATTCAAGCTATTAAATATTTGTTTTTCAAACGCGGTAAACGAAATTTAATAAGTCCCCATAGTAACAGACGCGCAACTTTTCATTTAGGACCTATCGGACTGAAAAAATTTTTTTCACAGCTTCAGCAGCCATAAAACAATCATCGGGATGAAATGTCCGGATTGCTCGATACGTTTCCGGATGATTTTCAGCGAGGATACGAGGGAGTTCTTTACTGTGTTGGGAGAAAGCATGAGCGCTTTGGCAATTTCGGGTATGCGCAGCCCTTTTTCCCTGCTCATCACATATATGCGACGGGCCTGCGGAGGCAGCTGTTGTACGGTTTCGGCTACCAGGTGCAGGATCTGGGTATAGGCCAGGCGCTCTTCAGTAGGATTGTGCACGTCTTCCGTATCCTGCCGGGCTGCAATGATGTCCATTGCTTTGGTATGCACGCCCTGGCGGCGCAGATAAGAGAAAGACTGGTAAAAAACGATGCGTAACAGCCAGGAACGGGGATTTTCGATCGCCGTCAGCTTGTCCCTGCTGATCCATAAGCGCAGGAAGGTTTCCTGTATAATATCTTCTGCAACGGTGGCGGTCTTGATGATATGCATGATCAGTGGGCGCAGCTCCGGCACGTACCTGTGAAAAAGCAGGCGGAAAGCCGTTTCGTCCCCTTCTGCTATTAACCGGAACAGCTCAGTATCAGTGTATGACTGTTTATGCATACCGGAACTAAAATAATTAATAATTGCATAATCCCTATATGGCTTTTTTCGTTATCTTTCTTATATGTTACCCTTATCGAACTTATCCACGTGCATTGCCCTGTGTTGCCTGCTTGGAGCCGTTCCCCTTATCGCACAGCAAAAAGAGGTGAATCTGACAGAGGCTAACGTTCCGGCTTATACGCTACCGGATCCATTGCGTATGCCTAATGGAAAGACCGTCACCACCGTAAGGCAATGGAACGAGATACAACGTCCGTACATTTACGAGCTTTTTGAGAACAATGTTTACGGGCGTTTCCCCCGTACTCCCGTGCAGATGACGTTCAAAACCACCCGCACAGACCCCGCCGCCCTGAACAATATGGCTACCTGCAAACAGGTGACCGTGTATCTTTCACAGACAGATACCACTGCCCAGCTGCATTTGCTGTTATACCTGCCCAACCAGGCAAAAGGGCGGGTGCCGGTTTTCCTGGGCATGAACTTTTATGGCAACCAGTCTGTGATCAATGATAACTCTATTCCCATCACCACGCATTACACCGTAAAAGGGCCGGGCATTGTTGACAACCATGCCACTGAAGCCTCGCGTGGTTCCCAGGCTTCGCAGTGGCCTATCAGGGATATTATCAGCCGTGGTTACGGGCTGGCCACCTTTTTCTACGGCGAAATAGAGGCCGACAAGGCAGATGGCTGGGAAACCGGCATACGTACCAAACTGAAAGATGAATTGCATATACAGCCACAGGAATGGAGCGCCATGGGCGTATGGGCATGGGCGTTATGCCGTGCGCTGGACTACCTGCAGCAGGATCCTGGTGTGGACCCGATGCAGGTGATTGTGATGGGCCATTCCCGGCTGGGAAAAGCCGCTCTCTGGGCCGGGGCGAGCGATACCCGCTTTACAATGGTGATTTCCAATGAGTCTGGCGAAGGAGGAGCTGCCCTTTCCAAACGCTGGTATGGAGAAACGGTGGGAGTGATCACCCGTGCCTTCCCGCATTGGTTTGCACCTGCTTATAAAACCTATGCCAGCAATACAGACGCACTACCGGTAGACCAGCACATGCTGCTGGCGCTCATCGCCCCGCGCCCTTTGTATGTGGCCAGCGCTTTAGGCGATCAATGGTCAGACCCCAAGGGAGAATTTCTGAGCGCGCTGTACGCTGAACCTGTATACCGGCTGTTTGGTAAACAAGGCCTGGGCACAGACCAGTTTCCGCGCATACAGCAGCCCACCGGAGAATTTATCCGTTATCACATCCGCGCCGGCAAACATGATGTAACGCCCTACGATTGGGAACAATACCTGCAATTTGCAGGCAAGCATTGTACCCTTTATCACCCATAACACATTTTAATATATTACACATAGAAATATGATATAACGGTGGAAACATTTGATCTGGCGAGCGTGTTAACCTTTTAGCGGCATTACAATTGACTATGCCACATCCGCTCACTCAATTATCTCAAAATGAAACGCACCTCTTCCGGCCTGTATATGGCCTTTTTCTGCATTGGTTTAATGCTCATCCACGCTTGTAAGAAAAACGAACCCGGGAATCCTTCCACCCCCTGTTTTCCTCCGCCTGCCTGCGATGTACAAACGTTGCTGATCTCCGCACTCAACAATCATTTTCCAGGCGGTACATATGTAACGCCCTACAAGTTCAACAAAACTTATGGCGCCGATGGCCGGATCACTTACATAGATGCGCTGCTGGGGCCTAACTGGAGCACCAATCCTTTCAAAGGGCCCGTACGCTATGCAAATAAGCGGGTGAGTATGCTCAATACCCACAATGATACGATCATGGTGGCGGAGCTGAATGATTGCGGCCAGGTGATGCGGGCAAGGCTGAATAACGTTTATCCATGGTCGACTGATCCGGACGTCTATACGCAGCGCTTTGTGTATCAGTATGATTACAAGGGCAGGTTGTCAAAATTGTGGACTTATTTCAGCCCGTCTTATGCTCCGGATGTATGCATCTACCGGTATGATGAGTATGACAATGTGCTCAATATCCAGAACGCGCAGGATATTACCCGGTATACTGCTTACACGTATAATTATAAGCGTCCCATCAAAGGCGGTGTGTATGACCAGGGCATCGTACAGGCTACCGGGGCTTACCTGCTGGAAATGCTGGGCTTTTACACTACACAGCCGCATCACCTGCTTGAAAAAATGATCACTACCTACGAGTATCCCATTGGTACTTCCGTTTACTTTGACCAGGTAGTGGGTGCAGACGGCTACCTGCGCTCGTATAAAGTATATCCTTTCGGCGACTCCACGATGGGCATAAAAGGACAGATCATCTGGAAATGTGGGGCCGGCGGCAGCCCTTCTACAGGCGGTAATGTCCTTACTTACCCAAAGTACTGAACGCCAGCAAGTCCGTACTGCAGGCCGGTGTTGCATTCCTTTCTTCCAAAAGAAAAATTGATGTTGGCAATCAATTATGGCGTAGTTTAGTAGTTTGAAAAAGTCCGTACCGGACTTATCGGCTTAGCTTATGTCAAAAAAGAAGAATGCGACGGTTCCCGCCGTGCCTCTGGCTGCAGATGACAATATTGCAGTGTTTGGCGCCCGGGAACACAACCTGAAGAACCTGGACCTGCAGTTGCCCAAGAACAAGCTGGTGGTGATAACCGGTATCAGCGGCAGCGGAAAATCCTCCCTCGCTTTTGATACCATTTATGCGGAAGGGCAACGGCGGTATATGGAAAGCTTTTCGGCCTACGCCCGCCAGTTTATCGGCGATATGGAGAGACCTGATGTAGACAAGATCACCGGCCTTTCCCCGGTTATTTCCATAGAACAAAAGACCACCAATAAGAACCCGCGATCTACTGTAGGCACCATCACAGAGATCTATGACTTTCTGCGCCTGCTGTATGCACGGATCGGCGTGGCCTATTCTTATAACACCGGTAAGCGGATGACCCGCTTCTCGGAAGAAGAGATCCTGGCCCACCTGTTCAAAAACTATCCGAAGCGTAAACTGAACATCCTGGCGCCGCTGGTACGCGGCCGTAAAGGCCACTACCGTGAGCTGTTTGAGCAGGTACGCAAGCAGGGCTACCTGAAAGTACGGGTAGACGGTGAGATACAGGACCTGAAAGAACGTATGCAGGTGGATCGTTATAAGATCCATGATATAGAACTGGTGATAGACCGCATCCAGGTGCAGGAAGATGCCCGCACCCGCATCAGCCAGAGCGTGCAGAAAGCGCTGCAGATGGGGAAAGGGCTGATGTTCGTGATGGATAACGACACTCAGAAAGTTAGCCAGTACAGTAAACAGCTGATGTGTGAAGATACCGGTCTCTCTTACGAGGAACCTTCTCCCAACACTTTCTCCTTTAACTCTCCCTATGGCGCCTGTCCGCGCTGTAAAGGCCTGGGCACCATCTACCAGATCAACATGGACGAGGTGATACCAGACTACAGTGTTTCTATCAACGACGGAGGACTGGTGCCCCTGGGCGAAGCCCGCGATACCTTTACCTTTAAACAGGTACAGCAGCTGGCCCGCAAATACAAATTCTCGCTGACCGCACCTATCTCCGACATTCCGCAGAAAGCAATGAACGTGCTGCTGTTTGGCGATGAGAATGGCAAGCTGGAAGTGGATATGGATTTTGACGGGAACGGCAGCAACGGCTACGCTACTGAATATGAAGGCGTGGTGAACATGGTGCGCCGCTACTTCAACGACTCCTCTTCTGATTACGTGCGCAACTGGGCGGAAGGCTTTATGCAGCTCAGCACCTGCCCGGAATGTAACGGCGCCCGCCTTAAAAAGGAAAGCCTGTCCTTCAAAGTGGATGAGAAGAACATTTCAGAGCTGGGAGAAATGGACCTGGATAAACTGGGCGATTGGTTCCGGGGTATTGAAAAGCGGCTGGACAACAAGCAGAATGTTATCGCAAAAGATATACTGAAAGAGATCCGGGAACGAACGCAGTTCCTGCTCAATGTAGGTTTAAGCTATCTTACCCTGAACCGTCCCACGCGTACGCTGAGCGGCGGCGAATCACAACGTATACGCCTGGCCACCCAGATAGGCTCCCAGCTCATGGGCATCACCTATATACTGGATGAGCCCAGCATTGGTCTGCACCAGCGGGACAATATGCAGCTGATCGAGGCGCTGCAGCGCCTGAAAGAAATGGGCAATACCGTGATAGTGGTAGAGCATGATAAAGATATTATGCTGCATGCCGATCACCTGGTAGACATTGGGCCGGGCGCAGGCGTACATGGTGGCCAGATCATTGCACAGGGCACTCCGCAGCAGGTGCTCAAGCTGGATACACCCACTGCAGGCTATTTAGCCGGCACCCGGGGTATCAGCATTCCTGCAGAAAGGCGCAAGGGCAATGGCAAATTCCTGGAGCTGAAAGGCGCCACCGGCAACAACCTGAAAAATGTAAGCGTAAAGCTGCCCCTGGGCACTTTTATCTGCGTTACCGGTGTTTCCGGCAGTGGTAAATCTACCCTGATCAATGAAACGCTGTATCCCATCCTGTCTAAACACGCCTACGATTCCAAGCTGGTGCCCATGCCCTACAAGAGCATCAAAGGCCTGGAAAATATAGATAAGGTGATCGAAATTGATCAGTCGCCCATCGGCCGTACGCCCCGTAGCAACCCGGCCACCTACTGCGGTTTCTTTACGGATATCCGCCAGCTGTTTTCGCAGGTGCCTGAAGCGAAGATCAGGGGCTACAACGCGGGCCGTTTCTCCTTCAACGTAAAAAGCGGCCGCTGCGATGTTTGTGAAGGCGGCGGCATGCGCGTGATAGAAATGAATTTCCTGCCCGATGTATATGTGCACTGCGAAAAATGTAATGGTCGCCGCTACAACCGGGAAACCCTGGAAATACGCTATAAAGGCAAATCCATTTCAGATGTGCTGGATATGACGGTAGATGAAGCGGTGGAGTTCTTCCAACCCGTAAACTACATTTACCGGAAGATCAAGACCCTGCAGGATGTAGGCCTGGGTTATATCACACTGGGACAATCGGCCGTTACCCTTTCCGGCGGCGAAGCGCAGCGTGTAAAACTGGCTACGGAACTGTCTAAAAAAGATACCGGCAAGACCATCTACATACTGGACGAGCCCACCACCGGCCTGCATTTCCAGGATATACAGCTGCTGCTGAATGTACTGAATAAACTGGTAGACAGGGGCAATACAATACTGGTGATCGAGCATAACCTGGATGTGATCAAAATGGCAGACCACATCATCGACCTGGGCCCAGAAGGCGGGGGCGGCGGAGGCACCATCCTTTGCACCGGCACCCCCGAAGAGGTAAGCACCTGCAAAGACAGCCATACCGCCCGCTTTTTGAAAAAAGAGCTGGATAATTAATAATTAACAATGAATAATTAATAATGTGCGTTACTCAAAGATCAGGCTTAAGACAAGTTCTCAGATTATTAAGTATTAATTATTAATTGTTAATTGCAACCAAATTATGAAGCACTTTATCTTATTGGTACTGGTTGCTATTGTGGCCTGCAGCGATGAAACCAAACTTTGCGACCAGGCCTCTGCTACTGATATGAGGATCCGTTTTAAACGGGACAGTTCGGGCATTATCCGGGATACTACCATGCCGGCCGTAACGCTGTACGCGCTGAATATGGATAGTATCTACCGCAAACAGGCGGTATCTTCTGTATTCCTGTCCCTCTCGCCGGTGGCAGACAGCAGCCGTTTTTACCTGAAAGTGGATACCTTAACCACCACCACGCCGGATACCCTGACCTTCCGCTACACCAGGAAGCCCAATTTCATTTCTCCGGGTTGCGGCTTTTCTACCTTCTTTTCATTGGATACGGTGATCAGCACCAGGCATACCATTCAATCATTTATCGTTAATCAAAGTGAAATAACGTCCACCCTAAATGACACAGCGCATATTACTCTTTACTTTGGGATTTAGCCTCCTGGTAGCCGCGGCAGCAGCGCAGGTAAAACCGGTTGCACCCAAAAGGGACAGCATTGCGCCCCCAAGGGATAGCGCGTTGAAAAAGCCAGGTGGGAAAGCGCCTGCGCCTGCATTGCCGGACAGTTTCTATTATGTGCCCCAGGGCCTGCGGCTGGGCGTTGATCTCAGCCGTATTGCCGTGAAGGCCTTTCAGCCCTACAGAACGGATGTATCTGTATCTGCAGACTATCGCCTGAAAAAGAACCTGTATGCAGCTGCAGAAGCAGGCTGGCATACTACCTCTCATAGCGATACCAACTATACCTATAAAGGGAACGGCGCTTTCGTGACAGTAGGTGTGGACAATAATTTTCTTAAAAAACAGGATACCAAGGAGCGGTTCATGTTTTATGGCGGCGTGCGTTATGGCTTTGCCCATCTTAACTATGAAGCGCCCAGCTATACTATTTACGACTCTTACTGGGGAGACAGGGTGAAGGGCAGCTTTCCTAAAACCAGCATTAACGCCCACTGGATGGAACTGCTGATAGGTATTAAGGCAGAAGTGCTGAAGAATCTTTTCCTGGGATGGAACATACGGGAGAAGATCATGATCAGCGGGCCAGATAAGAACAGCCAGTTCCCGCCTATTGTAATACCGGGCTTTGGCAACGGCACCAAAGGATCGCAGTTTGACTGGCAATACACGGTATCTTACTCTATACCTTTAGGAGATCTCAGGGTGCGCGAGCGCCGGAAGCAGGAGAATCCTCCACCCAGAAGGTAAGCGGCCCGGCTAGTCCCGGATCATCTCAATGTGCGGAATATTATCTTCGAGGTACATATCACTGGTTTGACGGAAGCCCAGCGATTGATAGAACTTTGTCAGGTATTGCTGTGCGCTGATCTTAATGGGCTGTTTGCCGAATCGTGCTTCTACTGCGGCAATGGCCTTTTGCATCAGCTCCTTTCCCCATCCTTGTCCACGTGCCGCTTTTGAAGTGATCACCCTGCCGATAGAAGCTTTATTATATTGCATGCCTCTTGAATAAATACCCGGCGCAAACACCCTGGCATAGGCTGCCAGTTGCTGCTGATCGTCATATCCCATAATATGCACGGCATGCTGGTCTGCATAGTCCACATCCTGGTAGGGGCATTGCTGCTCCACTACAAATACTTCGGCCCGTAAATGCAGCAGGTTGTATAATTCGGCAGTGGTCAGTTCTTCAAAGGTTTTTTCTATCCAGGTCATATCGGGTAATTTTATTCGTGCTCTTTTTCAGGGATCATGCATATTTACCATAAAACTAGTGTAAAGCTTTCATAAATTTACGGGCTTTATAACCATGCAACCTTAACTGATCATGAGTGAAAATGCCGTTCCATTTCTTTCGCTGGAACATATTACTGTACGCTACCTGGATAAGACCTTGTTCACCGGCCTGAATTGGGAACTGTTAAAAGGCCAGCAATGGGCCATAACGGGCAACAGCGGATCCGGTAAAACCGCCCTGCTGAACACCATTGCCGGTAAGTTCAATGTGATCAACGGGGGCATTCACCATCACTTTTATGATCATTACAGGCAAACGCATGAGGTTACCGATCCTTATTTCACCTATCGCAACCTGCTGGCGCTGGTAGCGCACCATCACGATTTCCGGAACCGCAGCAACACAACGGATTTCTATTATCAGCAGCGCTTTAACAGCATGGACTCCTCAGATGCGCCTACGGTACAGCAATACCTGTATGGCGAAAATGGCCTGCCTCCGCAGGAAGATCCACTGCTGGCGCCATTGCGCATAGGCCCTTTGATGGGAAAAGAGCTGATCAAGCTCTCTAACGGCGAAACCCGCCGTGTGATGATCGCCAGGGCCCTGCTGCAGCAACCCGTACTGCTCATGCTGGACAATCCCTTTACCGGTATAGATGTGCAGACGCGCCAGCATTTCATGGAAATGGTGAACCAGATCATTGACAGCGGCATTACCGTGCTGCTGGTAACAAGTCCCACTGAAATACCGTCTAATATTACCCACGTGCTCACGCTGGATAATGGCGCGATCACAGGCAGGTACACACGCGATGAATTCCTCCGCGCTCCGGCTCCGGTTGCCGTTAAGCAGGAAGCGCCGGGTATTGACGAGCAAAAACTGCGTGCATTCATCCAGCCTGCTCCCCACCCCTTCGATACGATCGTACGTATGGAACAGGTGAAAGTACAGTATGGAGAGCATGTGATACTGGATGATATTAACTGGACCATACGCACCAACGAAAAATGGGCCTTGCTGGGGCCTAATGGCGCCGGTAAATCTACTTTGTTAAGCCTCATCAACGGGGATAACCCCCAGGCCTATGCTAATGAGATCTACCTTTTTGACCGCAAGCGGGGCACAGGTGAAAGCATATGGGACATCAAACGAAAAATAGGCTTCGTCTCTCCTGAGCTGCATCAATATTTTCCCACAGGCAATAACTGCCTGCAGGTGGTCTGCTCCGGCTTTCACGACATCCTGGGCCAAACCCGCAGCGCCAGCCCCGAACAAATGGAACATGCCAGCGGATGGATGGAGATACTGGGCATCGGCAGCTATAGCGCCCAGCCTTTTAAACAGGTGCCTGAAAGCGTACAAAGACTGGCCCTGCTGGCCCGCGCCCTGGTAAAAGATCCACCCCTGCTTATTTTCGATGAGCCCTGCCAGGGACTGGATACACAACAGAAACAACATTTCAAAAACGTGATCGACATGCTCTGTGCCGTGATGGAATTCAGCCTCATTTTTGTTACGCACTACCAGGAAGAAATACCGGCCGCTGTTACAAAAGTGCTGAAGCTGGAGAAGGGTAAAGTAGTATAGCCTGTCATCTTTTTTTGTTATTTCTACTTTTTTTGTAAACCTTTTTGCAGTAACGCTGTTATATATTGCTGTTAACTAGCCCAAGCCACTCCTTCATCAGGCGTAGCTTGGGTTTGCTATTAATATCAAAAACCATTTGTTAACCAGATAAAAAACCAAACCATGAACAATTATTCATCCTTTAACCCTTTACAGCACATCCATCACCAGTTAATGGAGTTACCGCAAACAGTAAAAAAACGGATCTGCGAAGAATGCAACTGGAGCCTGCCCACCTATTACCGCAAGGTAAAAGGCGGAGAGATCAGCAACGCAGAAAAGGAAAAGATCATTGCCATCCTTTTCGATCAGCTCCGCAGCGCCTGGGAGCATTGCAGCAACGGTAATGATCTGCCGCCTGCTGCCGTGGTATCGCCCCTATAATCCTTTTACCCTTCATTCTTTCCGCCTTACGCATTATGCTGCTGCACAATGTGTAAGGCTTTTTTATATATTTTACATTACCTTTATGTATCACCTAAACGTGCACAAGAGCAATGTATCCCAAGCCCAAGTATGCGGTGGCAACCGCAATTACCTGCCTGTTATCACTATTATTATCAGTTTCTTGTAAGCAGGCTAAAAAAGTCATGAACCCGGCACTGGCGCAGTATGTAGAAGCCTATACCGCAGGAGTGATCTCCAAACAAAGCACTATACGCGTGCAGCTGACCGGCAATGTGAATGTTACGCACACCCAGAACGAACCGCTGGAAACCAATATTTTCAGCTTCAGTCCTGACATTAAAGGCAAGGCTTACTGGATAGATGCTACCACCATTGAGTTTCGCCCCGATGAAAACCTGCAGCCGGGTAAAACTTACAAATCCACTTTCCGCCTGTCAAAAGTGATGAAGGTACCCGACGACCTCTCCTCTTTTGATTTTGAGTTTAAGGTGATGAGCCCTTCTTTCTCCGTGGAAGACTTTGGGCTGAAAACCGCAGACAATTCCACCATGGACCGTATGGTGCTGACCGGGATGATACAGACCGCGGATGTGGAAAACCCACAGCAGATAGAAAAACTACTGCGCAACAGTTATAATGGTAAAGCGCTGCCTATTACCTGGCAGCATAACCCGGCAGAAAGAACCTCTAAATTCAGCATTGCCAACATTGTGCTCACTAAAACTGCCGGCAAACTGGAACTGAGCTGGGATGGCGCACCTTTGAAAGTAGATCTCAACGGTAAAAAAACAATAGAAGTTCCGGCTATCGGAGATTTTAAAGTGCTGGACATCAGGGCCGTATCAGACCCTGAACAATATGTGCTGGTGCAGTTCTCCAATCCTATCAGCGTGGCGCAAAACCTGGATGGATTGATAGGCATCAGCGGCCAGGGCGACTTACGCTATTCTATAGAAGGCAGCGAAGTAAAAGTATTTGCCCCTGCCCGACTGGAAGGGAATTACTCCATTACCGTGAACGAAGGCGTGATCAACATCATGGATGTACGCCTGGGTAAAACCTTCTCTGCCAATGTAGATTTTGAGAACACGCTGCCCTCTGTAAGTATCCCGGGCAACGGGGTGATACTGCCCCAGAGCAATAAACTGGCCCTGCCTTTTGAAGCGGTGAACCTGAAAGCGGTGGATGTAACTATCATCAAGATATACGAAAGCAATATCCCGCAATACCTGCAAACCAATAATCTGAACGGCGACCAGGAACTGCGCAGGGTGGGTAAACCCGTAGTGGAAAAGACCATCCGCCTGGATATGGATAAATCCCTTAACCTGCATAAACGCAACCGCTTCTTCCTCGACCTTGAAAAACTGCTGCGTGCCGAACCGGGCGCCATCTATCGCGTAACCCTTGGCTTCCGCAAATCATACGCGATGCAAACCTGCCATAGCGAAGAAAACGCCGAAGACGGCAGCAGCGATGAAGCCGAAGGAGAGGAAGAACAACGTTACTATGGTGATCAGATAGATGAGGATGATGGCTTCTGGCAACGGTATGACAGTTATTACCCTTACGGCTATAACTGGGATGAACGAACAGATCCCTGCTCCAATTCTTATTACAATAAGGAAAAATGGGCTTCCCGTAACATCATTACTTCCAACATTGGCCTTACCGCCAAACGGGGTAATGATAACAGCATGGTAATAGCCGTAACGGATATACGCGATACAAAACCCTTAATGGGCGTGGAACTGGAATTGCTGGACTACCAGCAACAGGTGATCTTCAAAACCAAAAGCGATGGCGACGGCCTGGCTACTTTTGAGCTGAAACGCAAACCCTGGCTGCTGATCGCCAAAAAAGACGATGAGCGGGGATACCTGAAACTGGACGATGGCAGCTCTCTGCCCCTCAGCCGCTTTGATGTAAAAGGGGAAGAAGTGCAGAACGGTATCAAGGGCTTTCTCTATGGAGAACGCGGCGTATGGCGGCCCGGCAACTCCCTCTTCCTGACCTTTATCCTGGAAGACAAAGAGAAAAAGCTGCCGGAAAATCACCCCGTAACACTGGAGCTGTACAATCCCAAAGGCCAGCTGTATAAACGGATCGCACAGCATCAGTCGCTGAACGGTTTTTATAATTTCTCTACCGCCACCGCTGCAGAAGATCCTACCGGTAACTGGAGCGCCAAGGTAAAAGTAGGCGGCGCCGTGTTCCAGAAGAACCTGAAAATAGAGACAGTAAAACCGAACCGCTTAAAAATAAAGCTGGACTTTGACAAAGGCGCCCTTTCCAAAAAAGCGCCCGTAGCAGGTAACCTCTCTGCCCAATGGCTGTTCGGCGCTGCCGGGCGTAACCTGAAAGCAAAAGTGGATGTTTCGCTCAGCTCACAAACCACCCGCTTCCCCCGCTTTGCAGATTATAGTTTTGATGATCCGGTAACGCATTTTGAAACAGAAGATAAAACCCTGTTCGAGGGCCCGCTGAATGATAATGGCAGCGCTGCTGTAAATACAGACCTGCCCCTGGGTAAACTGGCCCCCGGCCAGCTGAAAGCCAATTTCGAAGTAAAAGTATTTGAACCGGGCGGTGATTTCAGTATAGATCACTTCTCTATGCCTTATAATCCCTTTGCCAGCTACGCGGGCCTGCGCATCCCGGAGGGCGACCGTCTTACCGGTATGCTGCTGACAGATAAACCGCATGCCATCAGTATTGTAAATGTGGACGAACAAGGCAACGCACTCTCCGGCGACCGTGAAGTACAGGTTGAACTGTACAAGATACGCTGGCGCTGGTGGTGGGACGATGGCGAAGGCGATGATTTCAGCAACTTTACGCAAGACAGCTATAACCAGCTGCTGCAGAAAGAAACCATTAACCTGCACAATGGCAAAGGCAGCTGGAACCTGATGATACGCTATCCCGACTGGGGGCGTTACCTGGTTCGGGTAAAAGACCTGCAAAGCGGCCATACCGCCGGTCAGGCCGTGTATATCGACTGGCCTGGATGGGCAGAGCGCATGCAAAAGGAGAATCCGGCAGAAGCAGCGATGCTGGTATTCACCTCCGATAAAACCAAATACAACGTTGGCGAAGATATAACCCTCACCATCCCCAGCAGCGAAGGCGGCCGCGGACTGGTAAGCGTTGAATCCGGCAGCCGGGTGCTGAAAACAGAATGGATCGAAACCAGGAAAGGCCAGACCACTTTCCGCTTCAAGGCAGAAAAGAATATGGCGCCTAATATATACGTGAACGTTAGCCTGCTGCAGCCGCACGCACAAACAGCGAACGATCTGCCCATACGCATGTACGGCACCATACCCGTGGCTATTGAAGATCAGAATACCATTCTGCAACCTGTAATAAACATGCCCGCTACCTTACGGCCGGAACAGGAAGCCAGCATTACGGTATCAGAAGCAAAAGGTAAAGCCATGACCTACACCATCGCACTGGTAGATGAAGGCCTGCTGGACCTTACCCGTTTCAAAACACCCGACCCGCACAGCTCCTTCTATGCAAGAGAAGCACTGGGCGTTAAAACCTGGGACCTTTTTGATTATGTAATAGGCGCCTGGGGCGCAGACATGGATCGCATCCTGAGCATTGGTGGTGATGAAGGACTGGACAGGAATGCCGGTAATGCCAAAGCCAACCGCTTTAAACCGGTAGTGAAATACATGGGCCCCTTCTACCTGAAGAAAGGGGACGAACAAACGCATAAATTTAAACTGCCTCCCTACATTGGTTCTGTAAAGGCCATGGTAGTAGCAGGCTATGAAGGCGCCTACGGTGCTGCAGAAAAGGTTGCAGCCGTGAAGAAACCGCTGATGCTGCTCACCACCCTGCCCCGCGTATTGGGACCTTCAGAAACCATACAATTGCCGGTGACTGTATTTGGACTGGAAAGCAATATCCGCAAGGCGAATGTTACCCTCTCTACCAACGGCCTGCTGGAAGTGGTAGGCGAGCGCACCAAAACCGTTACTTTCTCCCAACCCGGCGAACAACTGGTATATTTTGACGTACGCGTAAAACCCCAGGTAGGCGTTGCCAAAGTAAAAGTAACCGCCACCAGCGGCAGTGAAAAAGCAGAAGAGGCCACAGAACTGCAGGTGCGCAACCCGAACCCGGTGCTCACTAATACACTTGAAAAAACCCTGGAAGCAAACGGCAACTGGAGCACTGCTTTCAGCCCGGTAGGCATGACAGGCACCAACACCGGTACACTGGAGATCTCCACCATTCCTTCGCTGAACCTGGCCAAGCGCCTGCGTTACCTGATAGAATATCCGCACGGCTGTATAGAGCAAACCACTTCATCTGTGTTCCCGCAGCTGTCGCTAAGCCAGTTAACAGATCTCAAATCTTCCCAGCAGGCAGAGATAGACCGTAACATCAAAGCGGGTATCAATCGTATAAAAGGCTTCCAGGCTTCAGACGGCGGTTTCAGCTACTGGCCGGGCGGCGGACAATCAGATGAGTGGGGCACTAACTATGCCGGGCATTTCCTGCTGGAAGCACAGGCCAAAGGCTATGCTATTCCACCGGGCCTGCTGGATCAGTGGAAGAAATACCAGCGTAACAAAGCGGGGACCTGGGCGCCGAATTCCTATAATTTCTACGGCGGCGACCTGGTACAGTCTTACCGCCTATACCTCCTGGCGCTGGCCAAAGTACCGGAGCTGGGCGCCATGAACCGCCTGAAGGAGTTTAAATACATCTCTCCGGCAGCCAAATGGCGGCTGGCAGCTACTTACCGTCTCAGCGGACAACCGGAAGTGGCCAATTCACTGGTGAGCAACCTTGGCACAGATGTAAAAGCCTACAACCAGCTGGGCGGCACCTTTGGTTCTGACCTGCGCGATAAGGCGATGATACTGGAAACACTCACCCTCATGGGCCAACGCAATAAGGCAAATGAACTGGTGAAACAGATCGCAGCACAGCTGTCGCAGGAAACCTGGTACAGCACACAAACCACCGCCTACGCGCTCATCGCCATCGCCAAATTCTGCGGCAACAACAGCGGCGGCAGCAAAATGAACTTTACCTATCAGCTGAATGGCAGCAAGGGCACGGTGAACGGCAATTCTTATCTTACCCAGCTGCCTGTGAGCTTCAATACCGCCAACGGTAATTTAACCCTGCAGAACAACGGGCAGAATGTATTGTATGTCCGCCTCATCCTGCAGGGACAACCAGATGCAGGACAGGAGCCGGTAGCCAGCCACCAGCCTGAGATCCTGGATATACAGGTGAAGTACAGCACCCGTAGCGGTAAAGCGCTGGATCCCGCCACCCTGCAGCAGGGAACGGATTTCATGGCTACCGTTACCATCCGCAACCCCGGCAAACGCGGTTACTACGAACAAATGGCGCTGAGCCAGATCTTCCCTTCAGGCTGGGAAATACTGAACACCCGCCTGCTGGAAAGCGACAGTGCATTCTCTCAGTCGCCATTCACCTATATGGATATACGTGACGACAGGGTATATACTTATTTCAATATAGAAGAGAATAAAACCCATACCTACAATGTGCTGCTGAATGCAGCTTACCTGGGCCGCTATTATCTGCCGGCTACTTCGTGCGAGGCCATGTATGATAATAACATACATGATTTTGTACCGGGTAAATGGGTGGAGATCATGAAGTAATTGTGCATTGAAAATGATGAGGGTGCGACTTTGGATATTACGTAAAAAATGGTGGTTAACAGGAGCAGCGCTGCTGCTCCTGTGCTACTATTTCATCCTGCCTTCAAAACTGTTTAACACCCCTACCTCATTTGTAATTGAAGATAACAGCGGAGACCTGCTGAGCGCTTCCATAGCGGCAGACGGGCAATGGCGCTTCCCGGTGAGCAACGAAGTGCCGGAGAAATTTGCACGCTGCATCACCACCTACGAGGATAAACGTTTTTATTATCACTGGGGCATAGATCCCATCGCGCTGGCAAGGGCCATTAAACAGAACATGGGCCGTCGGAAAGTGGTGAGCGGCGGCAGTACGCTGACCATGCAGGTGATACGCCTGTCGCGCAACAAACCCCGCAACCTCTGGCAAAAACTCGTGGAGGCTGTGCTGGCCACCCGCCTGGAATTTGCCCGCTCTAAAAAGGAAATACTCGCGCTGTACGCCGGCAACGCGCCCTTTGGCGGAAATGTAGTGGGCCTCGAAGCCGCCGCCTGGCGTTATTATGGCCGCAGCGCCGCCCAGTTATCCTGGGGAGAGATGGCCGCCCTGGCCGTATTACCCAACAGCCCTGCCCTGGTGCACCCCGGGAGGAACCGCCGGGTATTGACAGCCAAACGCAACCAGCTGCTGGACAACCTCTACCATCAACACCAGATAGACAGCATTACCTGTAGCCTTGCCAAACTGGAGCCCCTGCCGGATCAGCCGCTGCCACTACCACAATGGGCGCCTCACCTGCTGGACCGTTTCAAACTGGATTACCAGCAGCAGCGGCAAACAGGCGCTACCCGTATCCGCACTACTGTAGATGCAGTGTTACAAAAAAATGTGAACGGTATTATTGAACGATATCACCAGCAGTATAAAGCCAACGGCATTAATAATGCCGCTGCCCTGGTGCTGGATGCTGAAACCGGTAATACGCTGGCCTACGTGGGCAATGTATACAACCCCGCTGATCCTGAACTGGAAAGCCATGTGGATATTATACAAGCGCCCCGCAGCCCCGGCAGCACCTTAAAACCGCTGCTGTACGCCGCCATGATGCAGGACGGGCTGATACTACCCAATACCCTGATACCAGACGTTCCCACCCAGATTGCCGGTTATTCCCCCCAGAACTTTGACCTGGGCTTTGATGGCGCCGTACCTGCTTCACGCGCGCTGGCGCGGTCCCTGAACATCCCGGCAGTACGCATGCTGCGTGAATACCGTTATGAGCGTTTTCATGCGCTGCTCAGGCAAATGGGCATCACCACACTGAACCGCCCTGCCGATCACTACGGCCTTTCCATGATCCTGGGCGGCGGTGAAACCACGCTCTGGGAGCTGAGCGGCATGTATGCCAGCATGGCCAGGACCTTACTGCACCTGGATCAGTACCATGGTAAATATGACCCCGATGACATTCATGCACCTAACTACCGGCAGGATATACGGCGAAATGCAGAACATGCACCCACTACGGCAGGCGTACTCGATGCAGGGGCAATCTGGCATACCTTTCAGGCCATGCAGGAAGTAATGCGCCCCGGAGAAGAGCTGCTGTGGCAGCAGTTCTCATCTTCCCAGCGCATTGCCTGGAAAACGGGCACCAGCTTTGGTTTTCGTGATGGCTGGGCCATAGGCGTTACCCCGCAATATGTAGTAGGCGTTTGGATAGGCAATGCAGATGGAGAAGGCCGCCCCGGTCTGCTGGGCGTAGCCACAGCGGCGCCTGTGCTGTTTGATATCTTCCGCCTGCTGCCTGTCAGCGGATGGTTTACTACTCCCTACAGTAAGCTGCGAAAGATCGAGGTATGCCGCCAAAGCGGCTATCGGGCCGGAGAGCTTTGTCCTGATAAAGATTCATTGTGGGTACCCGCAGCCGGATTACGGTCTGGCCTATGCCCCTATCATCAGCTGGTGCACCTGGATCATACCGGTCAGTGGAGGGTTACAGACAATTGTGAATCGCCGCAGCTAATGCAGCACAAAGCCTGGTTTGTACTGCCGCCTGCTATGGAGTATTACTATCGGGCAAAAAATAATTATCTGCCTTTACCGCCTTATAAACCGGAATGCCTGGCCACACTAAACCAGGATAAGGCGCCAATGGAACTGATCTATCCCAGGCCCAACGCACGCATATTTGTACCGGTGGAAATAGACGGGCAACCCGGCCAAACCATCTTTACGGCCACGCATCGCAATACTGCGGCCCATATATTCTGGCACCTGGATAATACTTATGTAGGCACTACCGCAGAATTTCATCAGCTGGCGCTGCATCCCGCGCCGGGCAAACACACTATTACCCTGGTAGATGAAGATGGGGAAGAAGTGAGAACAGAGTTTGAGATCCTGAGCAGGGAAAAATAGCTTAATAATTATACTTATCCTTCCATAGTTGTTTGAGGTAACGCCGCAATTCATCTTCCCTGGCGTTTTTGCCGGGATCATACAGTTTGGTGCCGCTTATTTCATCCGGCAGGTATTCCTGGGCAGCAAAGTTATTTTCAAAATCATGCGAATAGGCGTAATCCTTACCGTAGTTTAGCTGTTTCATCAGCTTCGTAGGGGCGTTACGTATATGAAGCGGTACCGGCAGGTCGCCTGTTTGCGATACCAGCGACTGTGCATTGTTGATGGCCATATAAGCGGCATTGCTTTTGGGAGAGGATGCCAGGTAGGTAGCACATTGCGAGAGAATGATCCTGGCCTCCGGGTAACCGATCATGTTCACCGCCTGAAAACAGCTGGTGGCCAGTAACTGCGCGTTCGGGTTGGCATTGCCGATATCTTCCGACGCCAGTATCACCATGCGGCGGGCAATGAACTTTACATCTTCTCCGCCTTCTATCATTCTTGCCAGCCAGTACACCGCGCCATTGGGATCACTGCCGCGGATGGATTTTATAAAGGCGGAGATAATATCATAATGCTGCTCGCCGCCTTTATCGTAGATGGCGATGCGCTGCTGCGCAATGTCCATTACCTTCTTATCTGTGATCACCACCGGGTATTCCTGTATGGTATCTACCACCAGCTCAAAGAGGTTCAGCAATTTGCGCGCATCGCCACCGGCAATGTTCAGCAGGGCAGTGGTCTCTTTAAGCTCGATCTTTTTGCTGCCCAGCCATTCGTCTTTTTGCATGGCCTGCTGCAGCAGCTGCAACAGCTCTTTTTCATCCAAAGGTTTCAGTACATACACCTGGCTGCGGGATAACAATGCGGAATTTACTTCAAAAGAAGGGTTCTCTGTGGTAGCGCCAATGAGTGTGATGATCCCTTTCTCTACAGCGCCCAGCAATGCATCCTGCTGGGATTTGTTAAAGCGGTGGATCTCGTCTATGAACAATACGGCATGCCCTTGCCGCCGGGCGATCTCTATCACTTCCCGCACTTCCTTTACGCCGGCTGAGATCGCGCTCAGTGTGTAGAAAGGCACCTGCAGGGTATGGGCAATGATGTTGGCGATGGTGGTCTTGCCTACGCCAGGAGGGCCCCACAATATCATGGAAGGTATTTTGCCCTGCCCGAGGGCTTTACGTAAAATGCTGCCTTTCCCGGTAAGATGTTCCTGTCCCACCAGTTCATCCAGCGTCGTTGGTCTTAATCTTTCTGCTAAAGGCTCCATAAAATCGGTTGTCAGTTGTCAGTGGTCGGTTGTCAGTTGTCAGTCGTTAGTCGTTAGTCGTTAGTTGTTAGTTGTTAGTTGTTAGTTGTTAGTTGTTAGCTGTTAGTTGTTAGTTGTTAATCTAATTATTGCTCGCTCTGATCACTGACGACTAACAACTGACGACTAACGACTGACAACTGACCACTGACAACTGACAACTCTCATTTTTGTGCTTCCTGCCAATGCCGGAGATAGGTAAAAGACAGGGCGCAGTTCACCAGTACGGCTGCTGCATGCAGGACCAGTACAATAATAAAGCCGGTCATCATGCCTCGCAGGGATTGTAAGCTGGGCGCCGGCTGGCTTTTGGGCATTTGTTGCACCAACTGTGGCAGCATCTCGTCAATATTCCTCAGCACAAATATCCCGTTGGTGATCAGCAGTACAGCATAGAAAATGGCCATAAAGCCCATAATGCGAAGTCCTCCGGGTGTACTCGTCTTCAGCTTCCTGGCAGGGTCTTTAAGGCTTTGCTGCAGGCCTATGCTCAGGAAACTATGTATCACCACGGCCCCGGTTAACAGCATAAAAATAAGCACGGGCGACATAGCGGGCATAAAAAGTAAACCCAGCAACAACATCAGTACAAGGAAACCTGCGATCAGTAAATTAATGATACTCAGGAACCTGAATAATCCAAACTTTGAAGACATGTTCTCGCTTTTTGTAAATACAAACCTAGCTAAATTAGTTGACAGTGATTATTTAATAGTTAAATCCTGTATATTTAAACACTAAACCTGTTTTACTTATGAATAATACGCATGCTGTAAAGCTCCTGTTGCTGGCAGCTATGACCTCTGTGGCAGCCTGTAACTCCCAGGGTTCTTCACAAGAGGCGGAGGCAGATTCCACTAAAGTGCCTGCCTTTGCTGTCAACTCCATTGATTCTACTTTCAAACCTTGCGATGACTTTGACGAATTTGCCAACGGCAACTGGAAAAAGAATAATCCTATTCCTTCCACTGAAAGCCGCTGGGGCGCTTTTAATGTACTGGATAAGGAGAACAAGGAAGTAAGGCTGAAAGGCATCATCGGTGAGATCACCGCCATGACCGATCTCAAAAAGGGTACCGAAGAGCAGCAGATCGCTGATTACTACCGTTCCTTCCTCGATACCGCTACTATCGAGAAGCTGGGCATCTCTCCCCTGCAACCCTATCTCGATAAGATCAATGCAGCGAAAACGCTGGAAGAATGGTCTAAGGTAAGCGGCGAATTACAGAAATTCGGCGTGCCTACCTTTGCCGTTTTTAATGTAGATGCTGATGCCCGCAACAGCTCCATGAACGCCGTATATGAGTTCCAGGACGGATTAAGCCTTGGTGAAAGAAGCTACTACGACAGAATGGACTCTAACACCGTGAACGTTAGAAATGAATTTGTGAAACACGTGGATACCATGTTCGCCATGGCTGGCTGGGCGGATAAGAACCCTGGCAAAACCCTGCTGGATTTTGAAACCAAACTGGCCAAACTGCAACTTACCAACGTTCAGCGCCGGGACCCGGTAAAAACCTACAACAAAGCGCATTTTAAGGAGTTAAAGGCCCTGGCCCCGCAATTTGACTGGGATGCCTATGCCAGTACGCAGGATGTTAAAACAGACACCATTATTATCGAAGATAAAGCCTATCTCAAAAATGCAGGTGCGCTGCTGAAAGCTACTCCGCTGGAAACACTGAAGCTGTATGCCCGCTGGCAGCTGCTCAGCGATTATGCAGGCTTCCTGCCCAAGAAATTCGATGACGCCAATTTCCGTTTCTACGGCACCATCATGAGGGGCCAGAAAGAACAGAAAAAACGCGCGGAAAGAGCCATTCGCTCTACAGATGGCAACATGGGCATGCCGCTGGGTAAAGTGTTCGTAAAGAAATACTTCCCGGAAGATTCCAAACAGAAGGTTTCTGAAATGATCGAGAACGTGCGCAAAGTATACGGTGAAAGGATCGATAAGCTTACATGGATGAGCGACTCCACCAAAAAGATGGCGCACAAGAAACTGTCCTCCTTTACTTACAAAATAGGCTATCCAGACAAATGGAAAGACTATTCAAGCATCAACATCCAGCCCGGTACGCTCATCGAGAATGTTATTGCGGCTAATCTCTACAGAAATAATGAAGCGGTGAAGAAGATCGGCAAGCCGGTAGACAAGAAAGAATGGCTGATGACCCCGCAAACAGTGAATGCCTACTACAATCCTACTAACAATGAGGTGGTATTCCCCGCAGGTATCCTGCAGCCGCCTTTCTTCAATCCTAATGCAGACGATGCGATCAACTACGGTGGTATCATTGCTGTAATAGGCCACGAGTTCACCCATGGTTTTGACGACCAGGGCTCTCAGTTCGATGCCGACGGTAACCTGAAAAACTGGTGGACAACCGCAGACCGCGCCAACTTTGACAAGCTGACCGGCAGATATGCCCACTACTTCAGTGGTATAGAAGCACTACCCGGCTTCCCCATCAACGGACAGCTGACCCTTGGCGAAAACGTAGCAGACCTGGGCGGTCTTACCCTGGCTTACTACGCACTGGCCAAATCTCTGGAAGGCAAACCCGAACCAGCGCTGATCGATGGCTACAACTGGAAACAGCGCTTCTTCCTTGGCTGGGCACAGGTATGGCACGCCAACACCACAGATCCGGCCCTGCGCCAGCAGATCCAGACAGACCCGCACTCACCTGCGCGTTACCGTATCAATGGCCCGCTGCCGCACATGAAAGAGTTCCAGGATGCCTGGGGCTGCACCGGCGGTAAAATGACACTGCCAGATACTGCCCGTGTGGTGATCTGGTAATTTTATTAAGACGGCGATCTATATATACGTGCCACCAGGATACTGATCCCGGTGGCACGTCTTTTTGGCGTATATTTGCAGGGTTTTAAAATCCATTAAGATGACAACATTAGTGAAGCAATACAGAAAGGAAATCCGCAATATTTTACTGCTGGCGCTGCTGGTAGCCCTCATACCCTACCTGCCGCAGGCATTCAGGTTTGTTCAAACCTTTACCGGTGTTATGCTTACATTAGGTTTCTTATGCGCATGTGTGCTGGGATTAAGCCTTAAACTGCACTACCGCATTATAGTAATGCGCATTCACCAGGAGAACGAAATTTAAAAACATCACACATGTATAAACTATTATATACGCTCTGTTTAGCGGGGATCTTCATGGCCTGTGGCAGTCCTTCCGGCCAGCCATCTGCCGCTACAGAAGATACTACCGCCACTACCCCGGTTGCAGTGAACGGGAAGCCGGGAGACCCGGTATGCGAAATGCCTTATGATACCAGCTATCATGAGTTCAGCATATATAAGGGAGACACCGTACATTTCTGCTCAGTGACCTGCAAAGGGGTATTTGACAAGAACCCGGAGAAATACGCGGCCAAACTGAATTAAGCACATCATTATCCATAACAAAAAAGCTTCCTGGTATTGAACCAGGAAGCTTTTCGCTTTTATACATGCTCATTTTAAAAGCTATACCTCAAACCTAACTGCATCTGGTGACGGGATGCAAAGAAATCCTTTGAGTAAGGAGATCCGGGGTCAGACCAGGTGTAGATGGGATAATCAGTGGCTACGTTAGCCGGTTTTGATACCTGTTTCAAACCTACGCTGGCGGTAGAGTTGAAAGCGTTGGAAGAGAAGTATTGAATACCCCAGTTCTTGTTCAGCAGGTTAGTCAGGTTCACGATGTCATAGGTCAGCGTGATGGTGTGCAGGCGCTTACCTACTTTCACGTTGTAATCCTGGGTAAAGCGGAAGTCTGCCTGTGTATTCCAGGGCGTACGGCCGCCGTTACGCTCGGTGAACGCTCCCCTGCGGCTGCTCAGGTATTTGTCTTTATCAATGTAGGCATCAAAGGCAGCAGCCTGTTGAGCAGCGGTAGCGCCATTGGCGATATCCCTGAAGAAGTTGATCGTTTCACCCTGTTTCGGGATGTACACCAGGCTCACCTGCTGCGGGGTACCCTGGATAGTGCTGTTCAGGAAGCCGTAAGTATAGGGCACACCGGAAGAAGTATTGAAGAACAGGTTGAAGGAAGAAATGTATTTTCCTTTCTTGCCCCAGTCTACTTTATAATTGGCAGTCACTACGATGCGGTGACGAACATCAAAGTTGGAATAAGCGAGCTGCGGGTTGTTCGGGTTCAGCGCCTGGTTCAGCTGCCAGTTAGATTCCATGGAGTTACGAATGCCGTTGGTAATATCCTTAGCTTGTCCGTAAGTGTAGGCTGCTGTTGCATTCAGGCCGAATTTGAAGCGTTTGCTAACCTGGCCGGTGATGCTGTAACGGTAACCTTTCGTGGTGTTAGACAGCTGATAAGCGTTGGTATAAAGTGAATTGATCTTGCTGCCGCTGAAGACAGGCTGCTGATGCTGTTTGTCGTATGCTTCGTAATACACCGGGTTATCTACGAGGTTCACCTGCTGGAACAACAGATCATAGATAGTTTTGGTATAGATTCCTTCTACCGTGAAGCGCCATTGATCAGGTGTAGTGTAGTCCAGCGCCAGGCTGCTTCTCCACATCTGCGGCATCTTGAAGTTGTTGTCGATCATATCCACCTGGGTAGCGCCATTAGCGTCGTGCACATTTTTACCCTGTGCGCTCACGAACTGCGCGATGCCATTGGGAGAAGTAGATACGGGATTAGAGCCGGGTGCGGGTTTATCATTATCGGTCTTGTAGCCGAACTTGGTATCATACGCACCGTAGGTTACGCCGTTGTTGTAATAAGCATACCCTAACCAGGCGAAGGGAATACGGCCGGTAAACAGGCCGGTACCGCCTCTCAGCACAAGGCTCTGATCGCCTTTGATATCATAGTTGAAACCTAAACGGGGAGAGATCTGCACATTGTTGAGGTAATCGTTTTTGATATCTTTTGGCAGCGTATAGCTGTAAGTAGTGCCGAAGTTAGCATCTACAGGCGCATTAGTGGTCTTGGTGCTCAGCGGTTGCTTGTTGGGCAGGTAAGTATAATCCAGGCGTACACCAGGCGTTAACTTAAAGCGATCGCTCAGCTGGATCTCATCCTGTGCGTACAGGCTGTACAGCTGCACTTTGAATTGCGCGGGCGGGTTGTTCCAGATGTAGTCGCGGGTATTGTCGGTATAATTGAAGTTGCCGCGTACTCGCGAAGGCATATCTGCCAGGAAAGCGCCGATGGAATCATAGTCTACACGGCCGTTCCAGGAGTTCACAAAACCATAGGTGATATTATACAGCTCGTTGTGTGTACCGATGGTGATGTTGTGATTGCCTTTAAAGATGGTTACGTTATCGGTGAACTCAAATGTCTTCTGCTTCATGTTGAAGATAGCCGCTTCACGATCAGTACCGAGGAAGATGGTACCACCTTTGGAAGCGATCTGGATCTGCGGCAAAGCAGGATCGGACAGTGGGTTACGATAGTCATGTATGCTGGAGTAGCCTACAATCAGGCTGTTGGATACGGTGTTGGAAAGCTTGCTTTTCAGTTCAGCAACGGTAGAGGTCTGGTTGTTCACCTGTTTGTAATCTATACCGCTGAAACGGAAGTTCTGCTGATCGCGCTCCAGGTTAGTGGCCTGTGAGGTGATGGTATTGTTGCGGATAGACAGCTGGTGCTTGTCATTGATATTCCAGTCCAGGCGGTTAAAGAACTTGTTGGAATTGGAATAGATGCTGGTATTGCCGTAGGTGCCGGGATCTCCGCCCAGTGCTTTCATATGCTGTGAGATCTGCTCAGCCTGTGTAGCAGTCAGCAGCGGCATATCAGCAGAACCTGCAGCCAGGATCACGGGGTCCTGACGGCGGGTGATCTCCGCGTTGGTAAAGAAGAACAATTTATCCTTGATAATAGGGAAGCCCAGGCGAACACCGGTCTGGTAGTCATGGAAATCAGAAGGCAGTTTGGAACCGTCGCCGGCGTTGTTCTTACCGATCATGAAAGCGCCGCGGCCATAGCCATATACGGAGCCATGGAATTCATTGGTACCGCTGCGGGTAACTGCGTTGATGCTACCGCCCAGGAAGTTGCCGATCTTTACGTCATAGGGCGCCAGGTATACCTGTATGTCCTGGATAGCGTCCAGGGATACGGGGTTGGTGCGGGTACTGCTGCCCGGCTGTCCGGAAGTATTGGACTGTCCGCCCAGTGAAGGGCTGAAGCCGATAGCGTCGTTATTGATAGCACCGTCCAGGGTTACGTTATTATAACGATAGTTGGTTCCCAGGAAGGAGTTGTTATTGCTTTGTGGTGTTACGCGGGTGAAGTCCTGCAGGCTGCGGTTCAGGGAAGGCAGTGTTTTAAGCTGTTCCTGGTTGATGCGGCCTGATTTAGGGGCATTGCTGCCTACTACCACTACTTCCGTTAGTGCGGTAGACTCTTCCTGCAGTTTAAAGTTCAGAGAGGTACCGCCCAGGCCGAGGTTCAGGTCAGTCTTTTCCTCCTTTTTGTATCCGATAAAAGAAACGGTGATAGTGTAAGGTCCTCCCGGGTTCAGGTTGGGAAGGATGTATCTTCCTTCCGCGTTCGTCTGTCCGCCGTAACGCGCCCCTGTGCTGGTGTTTACTGCCTGAACGGTTACACCGGGCAGGTTCTCGCCTTTGGCGCTGGTCACTTTACCCGTTAACTGGGAAGTGGTTACCTGTGCGTACAGGCCGGATGGCAAACAAAAGCCCGCCAGGGAAGCTGCAAGTAATAAAAAAGCGTAAAATGTCCTGTTCACGTCGTGTTAATTTTGACGCAAACGTAGTTTGGTAACATTACGCCTATGTTAAGGCAATGTTAAGTTAATGTTAACTCAAAAGAGTTACTGTTCCCGGACAAGAGTTGGATACAGTCGGGCAGTCTTATATGACGGTGCTTAATGTTAGTTCGCTAATAGTGTAATAATAGGATTTAGAATGAATAAGATATTAGTTCGCTTTAATAGGTGATCTGTTTGTTCGCATACAGATGCTATCAAAAATAATACTGTCGTGTTATGGAATTGTTACCGCAATATTATCATTATGAAGGTTTCCCGCCTCACATTATTGGCAGGAAATGTAACAACTTTATCAAAAATTGCGTTTTAATGGTAAATGCCTCCCGTATGAAACTGCCCTTGTATGGTATCACCCTTCTCTTCACCGCACTGGCCTTTACTGCCTGCACGAAAAATGACCAGGAGCAGGCGGCCCCGCTGCCTGCAGCAGATCTCAATGGCACCTGGCAGTTAACCAGCAGGTATAATGCAGACAGTGCCCGCTGGCTGCCGATTGTTACCGGGGACTCTTCTTACTATATATTCCGGGAGAATGGCACGTATGTATACCATACCAATAACTACCAGAATGAGGGCAACTATCATTTATCGCAGGTAGAGAGCAAGATCAAACTGGTAACCACCGAAGAGCCGGCGGGGCTGCAGATAGAGCGGTTGGGGCAGGATGAGATAAGGGTGGATGCCTGGCTTTTCTCAAGGGTGGCAGGCCATTCAGGCAGGAAGTTTATCAGGGTGTCCAGATAAAAAAACCGTCCCGCTAAAAAGCAGGACGGTACTTGAACAGTTTATGAAAATCTACGCTTACGTTAAGCAGATGGAAAATTAATAGTTAGCAGTGCCGGGATTGAAGTTAGTCCAACCAGCCATCCAATTATCATTCACATCAAACGCACCAGCATAAGTAACTTTCGTGAAGAAAGCGTTGTTGATCCTGTTGCTGGTGAATTCAGCCTTGTTCAGTAAAGGAGAACCTGCCATCGGCCTGGGGTCTGCAGCGCTCAGGGAAGAAAGGTTACCCAGTTGCAGTGCAGCTACAGTAGCGATGCTGGTGTCGTTCTTGAAGGCAGGAGCCATCAGTTTGGCCTTCGCATCCCAGGGTGCGGTACCGGTCAGGTACTGACCTGCGGGCATAGCTGCGATCAGGTTATTTTTAATCTCCATGTTGCCGGCGTCAAAGAAGCCTGCAGACTGTGTACCGTCGATAAAGATACCGGCCGGGAAAGCCGCGAACACAGAGTTGTATACAGATAACTGCGTACCTCTTCTCAGGTGAGCTGCCCTTTTAAATGCGTTAGGATTAGGCAGTGTAGCACCAGTGATAGCAGTGGGGCCCAGGAAGGTCATGTTAGAGAAAGTAGGAGCAGTGATCGGAGTGTTCAGGGTAGCAGGAACCGGATCTTCGTTATCAGATTCGAAACCGTTAGAAGCACCACCAGACAGCGCCCAGTCAGACAGATCTTTGTTCCTGATAGAAACGCCGAACTGTACGTTACCCCTGTAACCGTTGTCAGTATCAAAGTCATCATCCAGGCCGCTGAATGCCACCAGGTGCTTAGCGTTCACAGTACCACCCCACCATTCGAAGGAGTCGTCACCGGAATAGCTCACCTGTATGTATTCAAGGGTAGTACCACTACCTACAGCGATGAGGGAAAGACCGTTCAGTTCTGAGTTAGATTGAGAAGACAGTGCGATACCGCTGTACTCGATCCTTACATATTTTACTACGCCGGAGTTGTCTGCGTCATCAGCAGCAGCGCCACCGCCACCAATGATGTCACTGCCGTACTGAGCTACCTGCAGTTGGTCAAAACCTTCCAGCAGGCGTTGGTTTTTAACACCGCCGTAGGAAGTATTCACCTGTGCTTTACCAGCGATTACCAGACCACCCCAGTCGCCTGCATTCCTTGCACCGGCAGCCTGGTTGGAAGTAAATACGATGGGAGCCTGAGCAGTACCTTCAGCCATGATCTTAGCGCCGCGGGTAATTACCAATACTGCTTTGTTGCTGTTGTCTTTAATAGCTTTAATAACTGCACCAGGTTTAATGGTGAGCGTAACGCCGCTTTTTACGAACGTGGGACCGCTTAAATAATAAACTTTGTTACCTTCTAATGTTAAGTTCGCAGTGATAGCACCTTTCAATGTGTCTGAACCATTGTTGTTGGGCGGTGGTGTTCCTCCGTTATCATCAGAACAAGATACCGCACCGGCAACGATCGCAGATAACATTAAAAGATTGAGAGCTTTTTTCATGAGCTGTGATTTTACTATATTTTACAAAGATTGATGCTAAATGTTAAGTGAAATTAAACGTGCTGTTAACCTATCGTTATGTCACTTTACGTTGTTAAGATTCACTGATATTGACAAGCCGATGTTGGAACCATAGTTGAAGCGGTTGATCATATAGTCTTTGCCTTCATCAAATTTTTTGTTGTCGTCAATATCCTGGTAGAAGATGCCACGTTGGTTCAGTATGTCAGATACAGTAAACTTGAGCTCTGTACGTTTGAACAGTCTTTGTGATATCTGGAAATCAAGAATGGACCTCGGGTTCTCCCATATATTGGGATAGTCTGCATTACCTACCTGGGCAATACGTTTTCCTATCCTGTTAAACAGCACGGAAGCGCTGGTGCCTGTGTTCTCTTCGTCAAACTGCAAACCTGCATTGACAACATAGGGAGATTGCCCCTGCATGGGCCTTGAAGTTTCACCTACATATCCCGCGGGGAAAGTTACCTTACTATGGATGTAAGCTACGTTCGAGAATATGGTGAAATGATCCAGCAATGATGAGTTAAAGAAGTTGAGCTTTTTGCGGAATTCTACTTCTGCGCCTATGTTTTGGGCCTTGTCAGCGTTTGCAAAAGAGAATATCGGAGAACCGGAAGAGAACTGATAAGTGGATTCTATCGGTTTCTTGAAATCTTTATAGAACACGGCAGCGGTTACTACTTCTCCTTCTGCCGGATACAGTTCGTAACGCAGGTCCAGGTTAGTGATCTTGGCTCTTTCCAGCGCAGTGTTACCTACCAGGGTCCCACTCTTTTCAAAGTCATAGTAGCTGAAGGGCGCTATTTCCCTGAACTCAGGCCTTGATACGGTTTGTGATGCGCTTAACCTGATATTGGTTTTTTCAGTAAGTGCATAGGTGAAGTTAGCAGAAGGCAGGAAGTCGTTAGCCTTATTCTTAAACGTCAGCGCCACCAGTTTCGGGCTGAGGCGCTGCTCATATGCTTCAAAGCGGCCGCCGCCTACAAACCTTAATTTACCAAATTGCAGGTCCAGTTGTACATATCCTGCGCCCAGGTTAGAGAAAGAAGTGTATGCATTGGAAGCAGTGGTCAGATCATCCAGGTAGAATTTGTCTGCACTGAAATTTTGTGGTGCAAAGATCTGGTCAGGAGGCAGCTGCAGCAACTGTTCATTGAACTGGCCCAGCACGATCGCGATCGCTCTTGAATCAAAATCCCTGTTCTTACGCTGATACAGTCCGCCCACCTTGATTTGCTGTGTAACACCTAACCATTTGAATGATTTGCTGAGGTCAAGGTTACCACCATAAACTTTCTCATCCAGTGTGGAGAAGAACCTGCCGGAGCTACGCGGGTTACCGGTGTACTGAGGTACAGATGCATAGTAAGGTCCCTCTTTACCGTTCGTGGAAGTATACACCAGTCTTCTCAGATCAGGCAGATCCTGTGTTAACCATGAGAAGTTACCATTCCATTTAATTTTAAGGCCCATACCTGAAAGGAAATGCTCTCCTATCAGCTGCGAGTTTAACAGCCTGTTGGACTTGAAGCTTAACTCACTGCTTCTTACATCTACGTTTGTATTGTTGGTATTATCAATACCTGTACGCAGAATGGTTCCGTCAGTGCTGGTAATATTATAGGAGTTCTTCCAGCTGAATTTGTTCTTGCCGGATTGATACACCAGGTTGGCCAGCGCACCGGCTAAGATGTTCTGTGAATAAACGTCATCCTGGAAATCGAAACGTTTCTCTTCAAAATCGTAGAACCTTCTCTCTGTTTTGGTATACCTGTTCTGCTTGTTATAGTTCAGTGAGAACACGCCACCAAAGCGTTTGGAGCCGGAAGACTTGTTGATGAAACCTCCTGTTACCTGCAGGCTGGAGTTCAGCGGCGCTGTTTTATTGGCATAGTTCCAAATAGAGTTGAGGCTCTTGCCATATTCTGCCCGCTGGGCGGCAGTAGATGTTTGTATGGCAGTTACAGTAGGGAACTTGCTGCTCAGCACACGGGTACCATCATCTATTCCCAGGAAGTCCCATTTTCCTCCTTTATAAGTATAGAAATCCTTACCGACGGTAGACGTGTTAAACCCGGAGCCAACGCTGAAGCTAAGGAAGTTGTCATCCGGTACGTCTTTGGTGTTCACCTGGATGAGGCCACCGGCAAATTCGCCGGGCATATCTGGCGTAGCTGCCTTGTTAATAATAATATTGTCTACAATATTGGAAGGGAACAGGTCGAACGCAAAGGTTTTGCGGTCGGGGTCTGTAGAAGACAGCAGCGCACCATTCAGGGTAGCCTGGTTGTACCTGTCGGCCAAACCTCTGATCACAATGTATTTACCTTCCTGTATAGAAGCGCCGGAAACTCTTTTCAATACCTCACTGGTATTTCTGTCCGGTGATTTTTTAATGGATTCTGCAGATACTACCTGCGCTACGGTGTTGGTGTTTTTCTGATAGGTAAGTAGTGCGTTGATGCTTTCCTGTTTGTAAGAACCGCGTACTACCACTTCTTTTAAAGCCTTGGAGGATGGCTCGTCCATAATAACGTCAAAAGTGGTAGGGGCTCCTGCTTTCACAACCACATCGCTGATAGATTTGGTTTGATAGCCCATGTATTTAAAGTCCAAAGTATAGGTGCCTGGTTCTACCGTTATAGTATACCTGCCCTCCACGTCTGTAACTGCACCGGTAGTGGTTCCCTGTACTACCACGGTCACACCGATCAAAGCTTCACCAGTCTTTTTATCAGTTACTTTACCCACAATTTTTCCGGGATCAGCTGCAAATGAGTGTTGTATAAAACCAAAAAGGCATAGGAATACCCAAAGCTGAGCTGTTAGTTTGCATTTCTTCATCACCAGTTGATAGAATTTGACGCAAAACTATTACCAGCCTATTATCGCAATGTTATGGTAATATTACCAGAATGTTAATTGTTAAGGAATCATTAAAAAATCATTATCTATTCAGACGTGGTATCACAGGATTACACAGCTATAGGTTGCAGTATGATGAAGGTACGGCCCAGGGGTTTCCGCAGGATTAAACAGGGTTTAAAAAGAAAATCCGGGCGGGGCTTGCCTGCTGCTGTTCAGCAGCATTTCCAGTGTGATCTCCAGCGGCTTGTTCACCTCTTCGCGGGCGCCATGCTCATGGGCCACTCCCATGGCGGTCACCTGGTACAGGTGCAGGCTCTTATTCATGAAGGGCTTGTTGTCTTTCTTGCTGCATAGTTCCAGGCTGAAATTGAAATGATCTTCCAGTTCCGCTTCAAACTCCCGCAGGCTTAGCGTTTCATCAATAGGATATTCCAGCAGGCCTTCTCCTGTGAAACCTACTTCCCTGAGTGTATCAAAGGCGTTGGCGGGTCTGTTCTTTACATATACCATAACGTTACAACAGAGCAGGCGCTGAAACTGCATCTGCAGCAAGGATATGGTCATTAAAGGGTGTAACTTCAGTACTTTCATCTCATTTGGTATTACTGCTTACCGGCTTATATTATTACGGTTCAGGCAAACTTAACCCGCCATCTTTAATTTAATATTAAGCGCTTGTTATAATTATGTGAAAATAGTATTGAACTTCTTGCTTAATAAGCAAGCAATAACAAGCTAAAGCAGTTGGGAGATGTTGGCATTGGTTAGGGCATCATTGAGCCGGGAAGCTGATCACCTTGGATACTTCCCAGGGAAGCGGGGCCTCGTCTTCCTCATCAGGTAACACCACCTTCGTTTTTGTCACCGGGTGCTGGTACAATTGCCATTGCCCGCCGCTATATTCCAGCGAGGTAAGGCTTTCTACCCAGTCTCCCGAGTTCAGGTAGGTAATTGTTTTACCGTTATGCTGCATTTCCTTTATGATAGGCTGGTGGATGTGCCCGCAGCACACCACGTCAAATTTCTTGTCAATAGCGATTTCTGCCACTATCTGCTCAAAATCCGATATAAATTTCACCGCCTGCTTCACGCTATGCTTCACCTTTTTAGAGAACGACAGTTTTTCCCGGCCCATACTTTCCAGTATGTTATTCACCAACCGGTTCAGGATGATCAGGATATCGTACCCCTTTCCTCCCAGTTTGGCCAGCCATTTGGAGTTTTTCATGGTCACGTCATACACGTCTCCATGGAAAAACCAGTGCCTTTTGCCGTCTACTTCAAGGATCAGCTTGTTATCGATGGTAAAATTGCCCAGCTCGAAACCGGCATACTTACGTAGTGCCTCATCGTGGTTTCCTGTCAGGTAGTACACATCAGTGCCTTTACCGATCATTTTGAGGATCCGGCGGATCACCTTGGTATGAGCTTTCGGGAAATATCGCTTGCTGAACTGCCAGATATCAATGATATCGCCGTTCAGAACGAGGATTTTCGGGTCAATACTGTCCAGGTATTGCACCAGCTCTTTTGCATGGCAGCCGTAAATCCCCAGGTGTACATCGGAGATCACAACTATGTCTAATGGGCGTTTTTCTGGCATTTAAATAGAATCAAAACCTTATGCAAAGGAAAAATTGCTATATTACTTTTATATTACCCCACTGTTAAGGAATTATTAATTCGGCTTTTTTCTTGGAGGTAATGGGGGTGGATAGCTATTTTTGCCGCAAATTTCAAACTACACCTATATGGGAGGCTTCAATTCTTTTGTGAAACTTTTTATGCCGAAAGACAGGGTTTTTTATTCTTTATTCGAGGACGTGGCTGCCAACCTGGTGGAAATGGCCCAGGTGCTGAACGAGCTGGTGAACACCAATGACCTGTCCATCCGCAAGGATAAAGTTCACCTCATAGAACGGCTGGAACACAAGAATGACGACTATACCCACCGCATTTTCGTTGAACTGGGCCAGAATTTCATTACCCCTTTCGACCGGGAGGATATTCACTACCTCGCCGCTACCCTGGACGACGTAGCCGACTACATCCATGGTTCCGCCAAAAGGATAGACCTCTACAAGGTGTATGAGCTGAACGACAGCATCCGCAAGCTTGTGGAGCTGATCGGGCTGGGCGTGGCGGAGCTTCACAAGGCTATCCCTGAACTGCGCGACATGAAGAACATGCGCAATATCACCGACGCCTGCGTGAAGATCAACAGCCTTGAAAACCACGCCGACGATATCTATGATATGGCCATAGCCGACCTTTTTAGCACTGAAACCAATGCTGCTGAGCTGATCAAGATGCGTGAAATATACCAGGCACTGGAGATCGCCACCGATAAATGCGAGGATTGCGCCAATGTGATCGAAACCATCATCATTAAGTACGCCTGATCCCTTCATAACAGACAGGCAGGGGAATGTTTTACGTAATCTCTCAAGACTATGGCTTTTCTTATTGTTATTATCATATTGGCATTCATCTTTGATTATATCAATGGTTTTCACGATGCGGCCAACTCAATAGCCACCATTGTGTCAACCAAGGTGCTCACGCCTTTTCAGGCGGTGCTCTGGGCGGCGGTGTTCAATTTTGCCGCTTTTTTCATGTCAAAGTACATTTACGGAGAGTTCAGGGTAGGTAATACCATTGCCAAAACCGTTTTTGAGCAGTATATCACCCTTAAAGTGATCTTTTGCGGGCTCCTGGCCGCTATTGCCTGGAACCTGATGACCTGGTGGTACGGCATCCCTTCCAGCTCCTCCCATACGCTGATAGGCGGGTTTATCGGGGCGGCCGTTGCCAATGCGCATGGCTCCTTCGATGTAATCAACTACTCCAAGGTAATGCCCACCGTTTATTTTATAGTGCTGGCGCCGTTCATCGGCATGGTGGTGGCCTTTGTGATCACCGTCCTCATTGTGAATATCTGTAAAAAGGCCAACCCTTTCCGGGCGGAGAACTGGTTCAAACGCCTCCAGCTGCTTTCTTCTGCGGCACTGAGCCTTGGCCACGGTGGCAACGACGCCCAGAAGGTAATGGGCATCATTGCAGCCGCCATGGTGGCGCATGGTTCTATTGAAAAAATAACGGATGTGCCCAACTGGGTGCCGCTGGCCTGCTTTACGGCTATCGCCCTGGGCACGATGAGCGGCGGCTGGAAGATCGTAAAGACTATGGGCACCCGCATCACCAAGGTGACCCCGCTGGAAGGCGTGGCCGCTGAAAGCGCCGGGGCCATTACACTTTACCTCACAGAAACGTTGGGTATTCCTGTAAGTACTACCCACACCATTACCGGTTCTATCATAGGGGTAGGCGCAACCAAACGCCTGTCTGCCGTACGTTGGGGCGTTACGGTAAGCCTGCTCTGGGCCTGGATCATGACCATCCCCATCAGCGCCCTGATAGCTGCCGCAGTCTATTTCATCGTAAGTTTCTTTATAAAATAATAAGCAAGGGCGGGTCTGAGGATCCGCCCTTTTGCTGTACGCCCCAACTTTTTCTTATTAAAAATTCCGATCTAGCCCCTATTTTTGTGAGATTTTGTTAAAATAGCGGATCATTCGCTGTTACACCTTTAATCATAATTAATTCATTAATTAATTCATTGACAGATGAAAGGCATCATCCTGGCAGGTGGCTCCGGTACCCGCTTACATCCCATCACATACGCTATCAGTAAGCAGATCATGCCTATTTATGATAAGCCCATGATCTATTATCCATTGTCCACCCTGATGCTTGCAGGTATAAAGGATATACTGATCATTTCCACCCCGCATGACCTGCCCGCCTTTAAACGCCTTTTTGGCGACGGCAGCCAGTATGGCCTTAGCCTCAGCTATGCCGAACAGGCGGAGCCCAACGGCCTGGCCCAGGCATTTGTGATAGGCCGCGATTTTATTGGTAACGACAAAGTAGCCCTGGTACTGGGGGATAATATATTTTATGGCGCCGGTTTAGGCACCCAGCTGGCTAACAACATAGATCCCGACGGAGGTATCGTATATGCTTACCACGTATCCGACCCGGAACGTTATGGGGTGGTGGAGTTTGACGCCAGCATGCAGGTGGTGTCCATCGAGGAGAAGCCTAAACAGCCCAAATCCAGCTATGCCGTGCCCGGCCTGTATTTTTATGATAACGAGGTGGTGAATATAGCCCGCGATCTGAAACCCAGCCCCCGTGGCGAGTACGAGATCACGGATGTGAATAAAGAATACCTGCGCCGCGGCAAACTGAAAGTATCCATCCTGCCCCGCGGCACTGCCTGGCTGGATACCGGTACCTTCGATTCACTTATGCAGGCTACCCAGTTTGTACAGGTGATAGAACAGCGCCAGGGTATTAAAATAGCCTGTATCGAGGAGATCGCCTTCCGCAAAGGCTTTATCACCAAGGAGCAGCTGCAGGAGCTGGCTAAGCCCTTGCTGAAAAGCGGCTACGGACAATACCTGGAGGAGGTGCTGAAACAAAAAGTTTGATCACTAAGAGTCTAAAATTCTATACACCATGAAGGTTCTTGTTACCGGTGGTTGTGGCTACATTGGCGCGCATACCATTGTAGATCTGATCAATCACGGCTTTGACGTGGTTTCTGTGGACAGCAACATCCGCAGTACTACCCAACTATTGGACGGCATTGAAAAAATTACCGGCAAAAAGATCCATAATTACAAAGTAGATCTTTGTAACCTGGAAGATACCCATGCCGTTTTTCATGAGAACCGCGATATATGCGGCGTGATCCACTTCGCCGCATTGAAAACCGTTCCGGAATCAGTAGCCGAGCCGCTCCTGTATTTCCATAACAACCTTACCTCTCTTGTTAATATCCTGAAATGCATCCAGGAGTTCAACATCCCTAACTTCGTATTCTCCTCCTCCTGCTCCGTTTACGGCAATACCACGGCCCTGCCGGTGGTAGAGGAAACACCGCTGGGGGAAGCACAGTCGCCTTATGCCCGTACCAAGCAGATGGGAGAACAGATCATCCAGGATTACAGCCGGGTAAACAACACACAGTCCATCCTGCTGCGCTATTTCAACCCGGTAGGCGCACATCCCTCCGCCCTGATCGGAGAACTGCCCCTGGGAAAACCGGATAACCTGGTGCCCATGATCACCCAGACGGCTATCGGGAAAAGGCCTAAAATGATCGTGTTTGGTCATGATTATGATACCCGCGATGGCTCCTGCATCCGCGATTATATTCATGTGATGGACATCGCCAATGCACATACCCGCGCCCTGCAATACCTGCTGGACAAAAAGAACAGCAGCAACTGCGAAGTGTTCAACCTGGGCACCGGCAACGGTGTAACCGTACTGGAAGCCATCAAGGCCTTTGAAAAGATCTCCGGCGTAAAGCTGAACTATGAGCTGGGCCCCCGCCGTCCGGGCGATGTGATCGCTATCTACGCCAATAATAACCACGCCCGCAAAGAACTGGGCTGGGAACCGAAGATCGGCATAGAGGATATGATGCGCACAGCCTGGCAGTGGGAAGTAAGCCTGCGGGATAAAGTGCTGAGTAATTAGTATATCAGCACATTAATAACTATTTTTACGTCTTATAATATTAGCATCTGGTATATGGTAAAAGATATTCAACCCTTAAATGAAAAAGAAACACGGGCAGGATTCGGAGAGGGTATCCTGGAAGTAGCCCGTAAGAACCCGAATGTGGTAGCGCTTACTGCTGACCTCCTGGGCTCCATGAAACTGAATGCCTTTATTAAGGAATTCCCGGAGCGCTTTGTGCAGTGCGGTATTGCCGAGGCCAACATGATCGGGATCGCCGCAGGTATGACCATCGGCGGTAAAATACCTTATACCACCACTTTTGCCAACTTCTCCACCGGCCGCGTTTACGACCAGATCCGCCAGTCTGTGGCCTACTCTGGCAAAAACGTTAAGATCTGCGCTTCCCACGCGGGGCTTACCCTGGGCGAGGATGGAGCTACCCACCAGATCCTGGAAGATATCGGCCTGATGAGAATGCTGCCCGGTATGACCGTAATAGTGCCTTGTGATTTTAACCAGACCAAGGCCGCTACCATCGCCATTGCCGACCACGAAGGCCCTGTTTACCTTCGCTTTGGCCGTCCGAAATGGCCCAACTTTACCCCCGAAAACCAGACTTTCGAGATCGGTAAAGCACAGGTGCTGCACGAAGGTACAGACGTTACCCTCTTTGCCTGCGGCCACCTGGTATGGTTGTCTGTTGAAGCGGGCAAGATCCTGGAAGAAAAAGGCTATAGCGTAGAGATCATTAATATACATACCATCAAACCGCTGGACCAGGAAGCCGTACTGCGCTCCCTGACCAAGACCCGCTGCGCCGTTACCGCTGAAGAGCATAACGTGCTGGGAGGCCTGGGCGACAGCATTGCACAGGTAGCTGCCCGCCACCTGCCCGTGCCTATTGAATATGTTGGTACCAACGATACCTTCGGCGAAAGCGGTAAGCCGCTCGACCTGCTGAAGAAGTACGGACTGGATCCCCAGCATATCGTGGCAGCCGCTGAAAAAGCCATGAGCCGCAAACAAAAATGATATGCATATCAGATTAAACTTTTGAATAAAAAATCCATCTATAGATGGATTTTTTATTTAATTTCAAAAATAACAGGATAGAACAGTAACAATGCGCAAACGCGCGTCCATTTAACCTACCATGGCCGTTACACAGGATGATAGAGCACTTTTGGCGTTATACCGGCAACCGGATACCAGGGAGAAAGGTTTCACTGCTATTATTCAGAAGTATCAGGAACGGCTATACTGGCATATACGCCGCCTGGTAATAGATCATGAAGACGCGAATGACGTGCTGCAGAATGTGTTTATAAAGGTCTGGAAGAACCTGGAAGGGTTCCGGGAAGATGCCCAGCTGTTCACCTGGCTCTATAAAATAGCCACCAACGAGTGCCTCACCTTCCTGGAACAACAGAAAAGAAAATCTGCGGTATCTTTGTCAGACATTGAAACAGGCCTTAGCAACAAATTACGGGCAGATAGCCAGTTTGACGCCAATAAACTGGAATGGAAACTGCAAAAAGCGATTCTGAGCCTTCCGGAAAAACAACGTGTAGTATTTAACCTGCGGTATTATGATGAAATGCCCTATGAAGAAATGAGCCGTGTGTTGGAAACCTCCGAAGGGGCATTGAAAGCATCCTACCATCATGCCGTAAAAAAAATAGAAGAATTTATAAAAAACGGTTAAAATTAAACTATTGTCTGCCGCCATTGTCTAAAAAATTATGATGACTAACAAGGGGAATGATATTGTGAAAGAACTGGAGGAGATAGTTCCCGGTCTGAACCTGCCTCCAACGCCACCTCCTTACGGGGTGCCGGCCGGCTATTTCGACCAGCTCCCGGAGCAGGTACTGCAACGTATCCGCTCTCTGGAGGCCAACCCTGTACAGGAAGAACTGTCTGCCTTGTCTCCCCTGCTGGCCACCGCCCGCCGGCAGCTGCCCCTTAGCACGCCGGAAGGATACTTTGATGGTCTCAGCACCAGGATCATGGCAGGCATCTCCCAGGCCCAGGAAACGCCTGCTGCTGCCCCGGTAGTTCCCATCCGTTCGCGCAGGCGCTATCGCCTATGGGCAGTAGCCGCCAGTCTGCTGGCCCTCCTTGGCCTCAGCACCCTGTTCCTGTTCCGTCACAACAGCGGCGCAGGCAGCTTTGAAGCCCAGCTGGCAGGTGTACCCGACCAGGCCATCGTAGAATACCTGCAGTCACACACCGACGCTTTTGATAATGAAGCTATATTGTCCAGTGTGTCCAGTACAGCAGTCGCGGATGAATTACCCAAAATATCAACCAACCTCGATGAACTACCCGCAGAAGCTATCCAGAAATACCTGGAAAGCTCAGAGTGGTCTAACTGAGGTTAAATATCAGCGAATTGATCCATGAAACATTTTAACATACAAACATTTATTGTCGGACTCTTACTTTGCCTCTGCATACAGCAGGCAAAGGCGCAGGATAATGACAACCCGGCCCTGAGGGATAAGATCAGGTCTGCGGAAGTGGCCTACCTTTCCCAACAGCTGAACCTCACCCCCGATGAAGCACAGAAGTTCTGGCCTATCTATAATAATTATACCCGTGAAGTAGAGCAGTTGATAGCAGAACGCAGGCGCAACCGGCAGGCAGATAAACAAGCAGATAAAAAGGACGATGCCGCCGCCCGCCAGGCGTTGAATACAGAAATGGATATTGAACAGAGAATGCTGGATGTACGCAAACGCTATAACCAGGAATTTCTCAAAGCGCTGCCCGCCCGCAAAGCCGGCAACGTATTCAAAGCCGAACGCGAGTTCCGCGGCCAGCTGATTCGCCAGCTCAAGGAACGGAATGTAATGAACAGAAACAACCGCCGGTTTAACCGGAATTAATTATGTGCCCTTACTTCGATCACCTTCCCCAGGATAATAAATCCGAATTCGTAATTTTACAGGATGGCACGTATTATTCCTTTATCTGAAGGATCTTTCACTGTAGACGCTAGCAAACAGTTTATTCCTTTCGACGATAAAAAAGATACCATGCAGCAACGTAATCACGGTTCCCTGCTGGTAGAGATTCAACCTTTCCTCGTAATAACAGACCGCGACTATATCCTGCTGGACACCGGCCTTGGCTTCCGTAACGCCGATGGTGTACTGCAGCTGCACCAGCACCTGATCGACAATGGCGTAAATCCCATGGAGATCACTAAAGTGCTCATGAGCCATCTGCATAAAGACCATTCCGGAGGTGTAAGCACGCTTGACCCTGTCAGCGGCCAGCGAAACCTCACCTTTCCCCAGGCTACCTATTATGTGAACAAACAGGAAATGGCCTATGCCATTGAAATGAACGGGAAATCATACCACGCCGAAGATGTAGCCCTCTTACAACAACGCGACAACGTAGTGTTTGTAGAAGGCAACGGCACTATAGATGGTTATATCCACTATGAGCATAGCGGCGGTCATTGCCCTTATCACCAGGTGTTCCTGATAGATGACGGAGAAGATAAGGTGTTCTTTGGAGGGGATGAAGCGCCGCAGATCTCCCAGATGAAGAACCGCTTCATCGCCAAATACGATTACAACGGCAAACGCGCCATGGAACTGCGCCAGCAATACCTGGAACGCGGCACCCGCGAGGGCTGGACCTTCGTGTATTACCACGATACCAAACTACCCTTCGGAAAATTCTAAGACTGATCTTATTTACGGAAATACACGTTGAGGATCTGGTCTGTGGTCATCTTCGCCGTAGCACCGTTCAGTGAATCCAGTTTAGACTTTTCACGTACAATAGGATCTATGGTATTATAATCGAGCATTGTCTTTACCAGCGGCTTTCTTTTAACGGAAATAGTGTCTTTCAGGTACTTTTCCATCATGAGGCTCGCGATGGGCGCCGCATAAGTACTGCCGAAACCGGAGTTTTCAACGATCACCGCAATTGCGATCTTCGGGTTATCCCTGGGAGCAAAGGCAACGAAGAAGGCATGGTTCTTCATTTTCTTCAGCTCTCCGTTCACGATCGCATTGTTCTGTGCAGTACCCGTTTTACCGCAAACAATGATATCTTCTATCTGGGCGATCATACCGGTACCGTGTTCCACCACATCTTCCATTCCATAAATCACAGACCTGTATACGGTATCAGATACATGCGCCACCGTATGCCGCTCTTTATATTTGCTCAGGAGGTTGGACTCGTCATTATCAATACTCTGTACAAAATGTGGCAGGTAGTAATAACCCTTGTTGGCAATGATGCACATCGCATTGGCCATCTGCAGCGGGGTCACGGAAACTGCGCCCTGGCCCATGCCTACATACAGTTCTGAGCAGGAATTCCAAAGGCCATTATAGCGTTTGTTCATCCCGATGGTGTCAATGGCATAACCGGCATATTCACCCGGCACGTCTACACCCAAACGATGCCCCAGGCCGAAGGAGCTCATGTACTCGAACCATTTCTGGTGCCCCTTCTTCACACTGCCCCACTTGCGCGAATCTACGGCCAGGCGGTAGAGGTTCACAAAATAAGAGTTACAGGAGTGAGAGATAGCCAGGCGGAGGTTGGCGGCATGTCCTGCCTCCGAATGTTCGCAGCCAATGGTGCGGCCGCAGGTAGTATAGGCCCCATGACAGGCATAACCATAACCAGGTGTGATCACCCCCTCATCCAGCGCTACCAGCGCCATCAGCGGTTTCATAGAAGAACCGGGAGGATAAGTTCCCTGTATGGCGCGGTTAAATAAAGGCTTGGTAGTATCTACGAATAATTTACTGAAATTGCGGGCCCTGTAGGAACCGGTCAGCAGGTTCGGGTCAAAGGTCGGACTGCTCACCATGGCCAGTATGCCGCCGGTTTGCGGGTCTATGGCCACTACGCTGCCGATCTTGTTACGCATCAGCCTTTCACCCAATACCTGCAGGTCAATATCTAAAGACAGGCGCAGATTCTTGCCAGCGATAGCAGAGGTGTCAAACTCCCCTCTTTCATAAGGGCCCTGTGGACGGTTCAGGTTATCCTTCACCAGGTATTGAATACCCCGGGTTCCCATCAGCACACTTTCATAGGTTTTTTCCAGGCCGGTCATCCCCAGGTAATCACCCATCTGGTAAGCGCTGAAAGCCGGCTTGGCCAGCAGTTGTGGCGATACCTCGCCGATATAGCCCAGGATATTGGCGGCGGCGGAATAAGGATAAGAACGGATCTGCCGTTGTACCAGCTCAAAGCCGGGCTGGAACAGGTACATGCTTTCCTGCAGCTTGCCAAAAGTTTCAGGCGGCAGCAGTGCAGCAAAAACTGATGTTCTTACGCGACCATTCTTAATGATAGCGCTCACAATACGTTTCCTGAACTCCTCGCGGTCAATCTCCAATATCTGGCAGAGATAACTGGTGTCTATATTTTTAACGCTGGCGGGCGTTACCACCAGGTCATACATCACATCGTTGCGCAGCACGCTCTGGCCCTTCCGGTCATAGATCATGCCCCGGCTGGGGTATACTACTTTACGCAATACGGCATTGGCATCCGCCAGTTTGGAATACTTCTTTTCAATTACCTGTAAAAAGAATAAGCGGGTAATAACGAGGATCACCATTCCGAGGATGATCATCTGCACCACTCTTTGCCTGGGCTGATTGTAAACAGACATGAGATTTCGTTGGGTTTATCGCAGCACCATTTGTCTGTCGGCATCCAGGCGGAGCATAATGAACAGCAGCATGGTAAAGGTCATGAGAGAAGAGCCGCCGTAGCTCACAAACGGCAGCGGAATACCGATCACCGGCGCAAGACCGATGGTCATAGAGATATTGATGGCCAGGTGAAAGAAGATAATACTGGCCACGCCATAGGCATATACCCTACTGAATGTCGATCGCTGTCGCTCCGCGATAAAAATGATCCGGAAAAGCAGGGCTACATACAAGCCGAGGAATATTAAACTGCCCGCAAACCCGAAATCTTCCCCGATGGTACAGAAAATGAAGTCGGTACTTTGCTCAGGCACAAAATCAAAACGTGTTTGCGTACCCTTTAGGTATCCCTTACCCCAGAAGCCGCCGGAACCAATGGCGATCATACTTTGGCGGGTATTGTAAGTGGCCTTGGGATCGTTCTCCTTACCCAGCATCACTTCAATACGCCTTACCTGGTAATCTTTCAACACTTTGGTAAAGGCAAAAGGCACAATGAACATCACGAAGGCCGAGCAGAAGGCCCATACGGCCAGTATCAGCACCAGGCGGCTGCGGCTCCGCCTGATCTCACGGCGGCTGAAATAGATCACCAGCGCCGTGATCACAGAAAAGATAATGAACAATATATTTTTATCTACGAGCAACGCGCTTAGTACCAGGATGATCCCCGAAAAAGCCACCACCAGCAGCACCCCCGGCAGCCCCTCGCGGTACATCACCAGGAAAAAGGCAAAGTACACCAATGCAAGACCGGTTTCATCCTGCAGGATGATAATGGCCGCAGGGATTAGCGCCAGCGCGGCGGCGATCATCCGCGAGCGCAGCTTGTTAAAATCCGTTTCCAGCGACGATAAGTATTTGGCCAAAGCCAGGTTGGTACAGAGCTTCGTGAACTCCGCCGGCTGGAATTGAAAACCACCGATCACCAGCCAGGAATGCGAGCCCTTTACATCACGCCCGATGCCCAGTACCAGCAATAGCAGTAAGAGGCCAAAAGCATATAAGAGGTTAGCCGTGGCCGTAAAGAACTTACTGTCCGTTAACCATATGATCGTAGCCAGCACCAGCGAAACGCCCCACCACATCAGCTGCCGTGCATAGTTCTTATTCAGGTGCATGATGTTGTACCACACATTATCGCCCTCCCGGTGCTCTGCCGCAAATATCGACATCAGGCCCAGTAACACCAGCGCTATATACAGCCCCATCACAGGCCAGTCAATTCCTTGGGTAAGCTTTATTTGCTGACGATCGTTCATATGGTTTAGTTACGGAAATAAATGTTAAGTATCTGATCTGTTGTCATCCTGGCCGTTGCGCCGTTCAGGGAGTCCAGTTTTGACTTCTCCCGCACAACGGGGTCCAGGGTATTGTATTCCAGCATATTTTTCATCACCGGCTTGCGTTTCACGGAAATAGTATCGTTCAGGTACTTTTCCATGATCAGGCTGGCGATAGGCGCTGCATAGGTGGCGCCAAAACCTGCATTCTCTACGATAACGGCAATGGCGATCTTCGGATTGTCCCTGGGTGCAAAGGCCACAAACACAGAGTGGTCTTTCAGCTTTTTGAGTACGCCGTTCACGATCGCGTTGTTCTCTGCCGTACCCGTTTTACCACATACCGTGATGCCTTCTATCATGGCAGATCTTCCCGTACCTCTTTCCACCACATCCTCCATACCGTACACTACAGAGCTATAGCTGGTATCTGAGATATGGGCAACGGTATGGCGCTCTTTATATTTGGATAGCATAGCGCCGTTGTCATTATCTATGCTCTGTACAAAGTGCGGCAGGTAATAAAATCCCCTGTTGGCGATAATACACATGGCATTGGCCATCTGCAGGGGCGTAACTACCACGGCGCCCTGGCCCATGCCTACATACAGTTCTGAGCAGGAGCTCCACATGCCGTTATAACGTTTGTTCATGCCAGTAGTATCTATGGCGTAGCCACTGTATTCCCCTGGTATATCTACGCCCAGGCGATGCCCCAGGCCAAAGGAGGTCATGTAATCATACCATCGCTGGTGCCCTTTGCGTAAGCCGCCAAATTTGGGTGCATCCACTTCCATCCGGTACAGGTGCACAAAATAGGCGTTACAGGAGTTGGCGATGGCAAGACGCAGGTTTGCGGCGTGCCCCGGGGTGTTGTGCGTACAGCGGATAAATTTTCCGCAATTGGCATAACCCCCGCGGCAGGGGAAGCCGAAGGCGGGTGTGATCACGCCCTCATCCAGGGCCACCAGGGCCGTCAGCGGTTTCATGGAAGAACCCGGGGGATAGGTGGCCTGCGTGGCGCGGTTAAATAAAGGTTTGGTAGTATCTACGAATAATTTGCTGAAGTTGCGGGCCCTGTAAGAACCAGTCAGCAGGTTGGGGTCAAAGGTAGGGCTGCTTACCATGGTGAGGATACCGCCGGTCTGCGGGTCTATGGCTACGATGCTGCCTATTTTGTTACGCATCAGCCTTTCGCCCAGTACCTGCAGGTCTATATCTAAAGACAGGCGCAGGTTCTTTCCTGCAATGGCAGAGGTATCGAACTCCCCTTTTTCATAAGGCCCTTGCGGACGGTTCAGGTTATCCTTTACCAGGTACTGGATCCCGCGCGTTCCCATCAGTACGCTTTCATAGGTTTTCTCCAGGCCGGTCATGCCGAGGTAATCACCCATCTGGTAAGCGCTGAAAGCCGGCTTGGCCAGCATCTGGGGGGATACCTCCCCGATATAGCCCAGGATATTGGCGGCAGCAGAATACGGGTAGGAACGGATCTGGCGCTGTACCAGCTCAAAACCGGGCTGGAACAGGTACATGCTTTCCTGCAGCTTGCCGAACATATCAGGCGGCAGCAGGGGAGAAAATACGGATTGCCTTACGCGACCGTTCTTGATAATAGCGGTCACAATACGTTTTTTGAACTCCTCACGGTCTATCTGTAATATCTGGCAGAGGTAATTGGTATCGATATTCTTTACACTGGCAGGGGTTACCACCAGGTCGTACATCACGTCATTCCGCAGCACGCTGCGCCCTTTGCGGTCATAGATCATGCCACGGCTGGGATATACCACCTTACGCAATACTGCGTTGGCGTCTGCCAGCTTGGAATATTTCTTTTCCACCACCTGCAAAAAGAACAACCTGGTAACGATGAGCAGCACCATTCCGAGGATGATCATTTGTATTACTCTTCTCCTGGGCTGATTATAAACAGACATCTAAGTTCTTATAGTGAATTCCGACACGAAATTAAAAACTATCTCTTACTTCTTCGAAAAGAACAGCAGCTCATACAGCACGATCAGCACCAGGCTGGCGATCGCGGAGAATAAAATTTTCAGCAGCAGGTAACCCATGTTTCCAAAGCCAAACACCTCCAGGGTGAAGAGCGCCAGGTGGTGCAGGAACACCAGTATGGATACGTATATCAGGAACTGCGATACGCCCATGCTGATCATGGAAGGGGTTTTCATGTTCGTTTCAAAGCCTCCCTGCGGCGATAGGATATTGATGATGAAGGGGCGCAGGTAAGCCATAAAAACACAGGCAAATGCATGGATGCCCATGGTATTCATAAACATATCAAGGCTCAGTCCCAGCAGCAATCCCAGCAGCATCAGCGCCGGACGGGGTATATTGAATGGCAGCAGCAGGATGAACAACATGTACAGTTCAAGGCTGATCAGCTGATGCACCAGTATTTTGTTCAGCACAAATACCTGTAACAGCAGCAGCAGCACAAATCGGATAATATTACGTAACAATATGCTCATTTGATCAGGCTGTAGGTTGAATCCTCCAATCGTTGTTGTTCGTCCTTCAGAAGATTATCTATTACATACACATATTGCAGGTTATAGAAGTTGGTGGCCAGCTTCACCCGGATAGTATAGGCTGTGCTGGATTTATCCGCCAGGGCAAATGTGTCTATATATCCCACCGGGATGTTTTCCGGGAACAGGGCAGAGAAACCGCTGGTGATTACAGTATCCCCTTTCTGCAGTTTAACGCTCCTGGGTATATCTTTCATAGTGGCATAACCGGGATCAGCGCCGTCCCAGTATACAGTGCCTATCTCCTTGCCCCTCAGCAGGCGGGAGCTCACGCCGAAGTTATTGGAGCCTGAGCCGGAGCTTTTGGCCAGCAGGGAGAGGATTACCGCATAATTATCGCTGACGCTTCTTACCATCCCTACTACGCCGCTGGGGCCTACTACACCCATGTTAGGGCGGATGCCCTGCAAACGGCCGCGGCGGATGGTAATATAGTTCATGGCCCGGTTCACCGAGTTATTGATCACCTTGGCTTCCCGGTACAGGTAGCGGCGCAGCTCCATGCCCGTTACCCGGTGCATGGTATCGCCACTGAACTGGCGGATGGTGTCCGTCTTTACGATGTTACCGGTCAGCATGCTGTCAAAGCTGCTGCGCAGCATATTATGCAGGCGCGCATTCTCTGTTACCAGGCTGTCGTTGGTAGCTTTTAAATGGAAATAGTATTGTACGTTATTATAGCGGTCGTACAGTTTACCGCTTACAGTGTTGGCAGAATTGAGGTAGGCGGTTCTCTGAAAATTGTTGTTCCGGAAAACCATCACGATACAAATCACTTCCAGCAGCAGAAATAAAAAGAAGTTGAAGTAACGCCTTAAGAAAATGACTAGATTTCGCACCTTTTAAAATTGAAATTTCAAATTTCAAATCTACTGCATGAGGAATGGATATTTACCTACATGCTTCAGTGCGATGCCGGTACCTCTTACCACGGCGCGCAGCGGATCGTCTGCCACATGTACAGGCAGCTTTATCTTCTGGGCCAGGCGTTTGTCCAGTCCGCGCAGTAACGCACCACCGCCAGTGAGGTATAAGCCTCTGCGGTAAATATCAGCAGCCAGTTCCGGGGGCGTGGTTTCCAGCGCCTTCAGGATGGCTTCTTCTATCTTGAAAATGGATTTGTCTAATGCTTCTGCGATCTCCTGGTAAGATACCATGATCTGTTTAGGAATACCGGTCACAAGGTCACGCCCGTTCACAGGCACATCATCCGGCGGATTGTCCAGCTCTTTCAGGGCAGAGCCTATCTGTATCTTGATCTGTTCAGCAGTTCTTTCACCTATCAGCAGGCTGTGGTAACGGCGCAGGGCCTCCATGATGTCAGCCGTGAACTCATCGCCGGCTATACGGATGCTCTGGTCGCACACGATACCAGCCAGCGCTATCACGGAGATACCAGTGGTACCACCGCCTATGTCGATGATCATGTTACCTACCGGCTCCTCTACATCAATGCCTATACCCAGCGCAGCAGCCATGGGCTCATGGATCAGAAATACCTCTTTTGCGCCTGCCTGCTCAGCAGAATCGCGTACGGCACGCTTCTCCACTTCCGTAATGCTGGAAGGGATACAGATGACCATGCGCCAGCTGGGCGAAAACAATGGCTTTTTGGGATAAACCAACTTGATCATTTCACGGAGCATTCCTTCTGCCGCGTTAAAGTCCGCTATCACACCGTCTCTCAGGGGACGTATGGTACGCAGGTACTCATGCGTTTTTTCGTGCATCATCATGGCTTTTTTTCCAACCGCCACAATTTTGCCACTCGCTCTCTCGATGGCTACAATGGAAGGTTCATCCACCACTACCTGGTCATTGTGTATAATCAGCGTGTTCGCTGTGCCAAGGTCTATCGCTATTTCCTGCGTTAAAAAGTTAAAAAAGCCCATTGTTTGATACGGTCAAAAATTAGAATGCAAAAATGAATAATTCCAACGAATATACGATCCAAATTCTGGATGTTTAAGCAATAATACGCTTAAATATTAAAAAATCTTATTTATTGTATCTGTTAGCGTCACACAGGCGACTCTCGATGCCTGTCCGCTAGAACGCCCTAACCGTCTAAAAATTGTCTGAGTAGCTTAAAATCAATCTGCTGTATAACGCCGTCATATGCTGATATGGGGCCTGTAACGCTGCTATACCTTGCTGTACTTACTATACGAACTCAAAACCTATATCCTTTCTGTAATACTTACCTTCAAAACTAATACTTTCGGCCGTTTGCTTTGACTGCGCCAAAGCCGCCTGCAAGCTGCCATCCAGCGATGTAATGGTCAATACCCTGCCGCCATTGGTCAGCAGCTGTCCGCCGTTCTCACGGGTGCCTGCCTGGAATACCAGCTGGCTGCTGCTTTGCTGGGGTATCCCGCTGATTGCCTTGCCTTTCTCATAATCCTCCGGGTATCCTTTGGACACCAGCATTACGGTAGCGGCTGCACGCGGATCTTCCTGTATCGCCTCTGCGCCCAATGTACCGGCTGCTGTTGCCTTGAACAGCTCCAGCAGGTCGTTCTTTAAACGCGGCATGACTACCTCCGTTTCCGGGTCGCCCATACGGCAGTTGTATTCTATCACGTAGGGATCGCCTCCTACATTGATCAAGCCAAAGAAAATGAAACCCTGGTATACGATCTTTTCCGCAGCCAAACCTGCCACAGTGGGGCGGATGATCTGCTCTTCCACCTTTTTCATAAAGGCGGGATCGGCAAAAGGCACAGGAGAGATAGCGCCCATACCGCCGGTATTCAGCCCGGTATCCCCTTCTCCAATGCGTTTATAGTCTTTGGCAGTAGGCAGCAGCTGGTAGCTATGCCCGTCTGTGATCACGAATACAGATAACTCTATACCTGTCAGGAACTGCTCTATCACCACCTTCTTACTGGCTTCCCCGAACTTGGCGGCTTTGATCATCTGTTCGAACTCGGCAATGGCTTCTTCCCTTGAATCCAGGATTACCACGCCCTTTCCGGCAGCAAGGCCATCGGCCTTCAGCACCACCGGCAGCGGATGCTGCTGCAGGTAGGCCACGCCCTCTTCAAAATTTGCTTCGCTGAACTCCCGGTAAGCAGCCGTAGGTATGTTATGCCTTAGCATGAACTGCTTGGCAAAAGCCTTGCTGCCTTCCAGCTGGGCGCCTACTTTGGATGGGCCCATTACAGGGATATGCTGTAAGGCGGGATCCGCCTTGAAATAATCGTAGATACCTTTCACCAGCGGCTCTTCAGATCCCGGCAACACCATATCGATCCCCTGCTCCAGGCAAAAGCCTTTCAGCTGCTCCATGGCCGAAACAGCAATGTTCACATTCTCTCCATACTGAGAGGTACCGCCGTTACCCGGCGCTATGAACAGCTTTTCGCAGAGCGGGCTCTGTGATATTTTCCAGGCTAGGGCATGTTCCCTGCCGCCGCTTCCAAGTAGTAATATCTTCATATTGTTTTCAAGAACACCCTTATGATCCTTGCTGAAAGGTTGTCAGCAAAATTTTTGCAAAGAAAGCTCAAAAAATAACCAAACACACCATTTTTTTATGCAGATACCTGAATTTCTTTATCTTGCCGCTTAGCAAACGCTTTAAAACACTAAAACATACCAACAAAAACTGACCTTCTATGAGTCAACCTGCAGTAATGCAAGAGCCTGTTATTCCTGTTCCAACCTCGCGTAAAGGACATCCGAAAGGGTTGTTTGTACTGTTCTCAGCAGAAATGTGGGAGCGCTTCACTTTCTACGGCAACAGAGCGCTGCTCACCCTGTTCCTGGTATCTGCACTGAATTTCACGCAGGAAGAATCTTCCATCATATACGGTGGTTTCCTGGGTATGGGCTGGCTTACCGCCATGCTGGGCGGCTTTATGGCCGACCGTTACCTGGGCAACCGCAATTGCATTATCATAGGTGGTTTGACCATGTCGTTCGGCCAGCTGCTGATGTTTGTAAGCGCTATCTTATACGCCACCAATGTAGAAACAGCCCGTCTCACCATGTGGACCGCTCTCGGAGTACTGATCCTCGGCAACGGCTTTTTCAAACCCAACATATCCTCCATGGTAGGGCAACTGTATCCCAAGGGCGATAACCGCCTGGATTCTGCCTTTACCATCTTCTATATGGGCATTAACCTGGGCGCCCTGCTGGGTATTACCATCTGCCCTATCCTGGGTGATGTGAAGCATATAGAAGGAGGAAAGGAAATACGTGACATAACCGCCTTTAAATGGGGTTTCCTGGCGGCCAGCATTGCCATGCTGATCGGCACCACCTTATTCTACCTGCTTAAGAACAGGTATGTGATCAACCCTGAAGGCAAAGGCGTAGGGCTGAAACCACAAAAACACGATGTAGTAGAAGGAGAGGCCGCCCAGGCGCACTTTACCAAAAAAGCCGTTGTTACTACCGTGGTTGCACTGCTGCTGCTGATGGCGTTCTTTAATGTGGTAGCCGGACAGAACGTACTGTATTCCTTCATTTACAGCACCGGTATTGCGCTCGGCGGATTGATCCTGAGCGATAAATCGCTTACCGGCGTGGAAAGACAACGGATTATCGTTATCTATATCGTATCGTTTTTCGTTATATTCTTCTGGGCTTGTTTCGAGCAGGCAGGATCATCGCTTACTTTTATTGCGGATCAACAGATGGACCGCAACCTGCTTGGCTGGAACATGCCTCCCAGCCTGGTGCAGAATGCCCAGTCCCTTACCCTTATCTTCCTGGCCCTGCCCTTTAGCTGGCTGTGGCTCAAATTACAGCAGCACAAAATGGACCCTATCTCTCCTGTGAAACAGGCGATAGGCCTGGCGGTGCTGGCTTTGGGTTATTTTGTGATCGCGCTGCAGGTGAAGAACCTGGGTAATGAGAAATTAGGCGTGATCTGGTTCCTGCTGCTGTATCTCTTCCACACCATTGGAGAACTGAGTGTATCCCCCATCGGTATGTCCCTGGTGTCTAAACTGGCCCCTAAACGTTTTAACTCCCTCCTGATGGGCGTTTTCTTCCTGTCCAATGCCTCCGGTTATGCGCTGGCAGGCACGCTGGGCACACTGCTTCCCCCTACCGGCGAAAAGTTCAATACTGCTGCCGAAAACGGTATAGACCTCCAGGGCATCCTGAATGGCACGGTTGCGCTTACCGCACAGCTGCAGGACAAACTGAAAGAGCTGAAGCTGCCTTCCGCTTACCCGCAATTTGCCGGCTTCACCATCCACAACCTGTATGAATTCTTCATGTTATTTGTAATACTGCCCGGCGTAGCCGCTGTATTGCTGTTCCTGTTATCAGGCCTGCTGAAGAAGATGATGCATGGTGTAAGATAATTGCACAACAGCCCGTTTATAACACTTAATAACTTCTATCTAAAGCATACACCAAGTATTAATTATGGCAGATTCTAACTTCAAACCCTTTGTTGCTCCCGGGGTCAAGATGAAGGAGCTTACGCTCAAGGCTATCCTCCTTGGCTCCTTCTTCGGTATCATCTTTGGCGCCGCTACCGTATACCTGGCGCTGAAAGCAGGCCTGACCGTTACAGCATCCATTCCCATCGCCGTAGTGGCCATTACCCTGGGGCGCAGGTTTTTCAAAACCACCATCCTGGAGAATAACATTATCCAGACCACCGGTTCTGCCGGTGAGTCTATTGCAGCGGGCGTGGTATTCACCCTCCCGGGCTTCCTGTTCCTGTCTGATCCCTCCAGTGCCGATTATTTTAACTACTTCACCATATTAACCCTCGCCATCTTTGGTGGTGTATTGGGTACCCTGATGATGATCCCCTTGCGGCGCTCCCTCATCGTAAAAGAGCACGGCACCCTTCCTTACCCGGAAGGTACTGCCTGCGGCGATGTGCTGATAGCTGGTGAGAAAGGTGGTGAGTTTGCCAAGACAGCCTTCTGGGGCCTTGGTTTTGCGTTTGCTTACGCCCTGCTGCAGAAGGTGCTGCACGTGATTGCAGAAGTGCCTTTCTACATGACCAAACAGGCTAACAAATACTTCCCCTCTGCCCGTGTAAGCGGCGAGATCACGCCTGAGTACATGGGTATCGGTTATATCATCGGGCCTCGTATCTCCGGCGTACTGGTAGCCGGCGGCGTACTGGCCTGGTTCTGTATCATTCCCCTGCTGGCCTCCCTGGTGCCTGCCGATATTATTGCCAGCCAGCTGGTAAAGCTGGGCTACCTGGCCAACCTCGCTACACCCGGCGGCAGGGGCAACTGGGATCCTGCTACGCATACATTTGCAGACTATTCCGCTGCTATCTATTATGCGTATATCCGGCAGATCGCGGCTGGTACAGTGGCAGCAGGCGGTTTCATCGCCCTGCTGAAAACCATTCCCACCATCGTGGCCTCTTTCAAAGGCAGCCTGGGTTCCATTAAAGACAAAGCCAACGCTGGTGCCGGAGAGACAGAAGTGCCCCGTACAGAAAGAGACCTGAACATCCGTGTGGTGGGTTTCGGCAGCCTTGCGCTGATAATACTGATGTCATTCCTTCCCCAGCTGCCTGGTGACTCTATCGGCCAAAAACTGCTGATAGGCTTACTGGTGGTGATCTTTGGCGCTTTCTTCGTAACAGTGTCCAGCCGTATCGTAGGCCTGATCGGTAACTCCAATAACCCGATCTCCGGTATGACCATCGCTACCCTGATGGGTACCTGTCTGCTGTTCATCGCAGTGGGCTGGAGCGGAAAATTATACGAGCCCCTGGCTTTGGTGGTAGGCGGTATGATCTGTATTGCTGCTGCCAACGCAGGCGCTACCTCGCAAGACCTGAAATCCGGCTATATCGTAGGCGCTACGCCCCGTAACCAGCAGCTGGCCCTCTTTGTAGGCGCCATCGTTTCTTCCGTGGTAATCGGCCTGACCGTTAAGTTCCTGGATCAGCCTACCCAGGCGATGATCAACAGCGGAGTAACCGGCCATGCTATCGGCAGCCAGTATTATCCGGCTCCACAGGGTACCCTGATGGCTACCCTGGCAAAAGGAATCCTGTCTTTCAACCTGGACTGGCAATTTGTACTGGCGGGTGTATTCATCGCCATTACGATGGAGCTTTGCGGCATTAAATCACTGTCTTTTGCCGTGGGCGCTTACCTGCCCCTGTCTACCACCCTGCCTATCTTCATCGGTGGCGCTATCCGCGGTGCGATCGACAACCAGCGTAAAAAGAAGAATATCCACGTATCTGCCGAAGAAGAAGAGCTGGGCAAAGGCAACCTGTTCGCCACCGGCCTGGTGGCTGGCGGCGCCGTTGCAGGTGTATTGATCGCCGTGCTCTCGGGCTTTAACGCCACCGCGCCTATTATGGAGGCCCTGAACCTGGAAGAGGGTATTCGCGGGGCATTAGGCCAGGGAGGTTACTTCTTACTGGCTACGGCTTTCTTTGCCTTTATGGGCATTGTGCTGTACAGGATAGCTAGGCAACAGAATAAAATAGAGCTGTAAGTTACTTACAATAAAATGAAAAGGGCCGTCCGCCAGCTGGCGGACGGCCCTTTTCATTTATACCTCTACATACCCTCCATATACCTTCCATATACCCCTGCCATATTGAAAAGCACGGGGAGCAGCAAATAGGACTTCAGTCACCGTCATTGCGTAGGAGCCGCTGAGGGTTAGGGCGTGGAAACGACGAAGCAATCTTTTAACGACTAATGCAGGACTACCGGTTGTCGTTAAAAGATTGCTTCGGCCCGGCCACCCACGGTGGCTACATGCGCCTCGCAATGACGGTGGCTGAAGACCCACGCCTCCCAATGACGGTGGCTGAAGACCCACACCTGCAATGACGGTGGCTGAAGACCCGTTTGTCCTGAGCCCTGTAATTTCTCAATGGCGAAAAGCATACTATTTTACCTGCCTTATCCTTGCTTTATCCTTGCAGTATCCTTGCTCTATCCTTACTCCCCCCACTTTTTGTTAAAATACCATCACTTTCCCTCCGCCTGCGTTCGCCAGGCATAAATCCGCTTAATACCCGGATGCCCGTTTAACCTGTTAATACAAGCCATACTGATCTTCGTTTCGTTCAGATTCACCGCCTCCAGATGCTGTAAAGGGGCTATATAGTCACTAATCCCATCCCCAATCGGGTTCTTTTCCAATCTCAGCTTTTCCAGGTTAGGCAGCTGCTTTAAAAATCCCAGATCATCCTCCCTTAACCCATTATCAGATAAATTCAGCCAGATAATATTCGGAGCCACTTTCAGCAGATCTTCCTGAATATCCGCTATTCGCTTCCCTGAGCCCGCAGGCAAAGTAACATCCAGCATGACCGGGTGCTGCAACATCACCCTTACCATCAGGCCCTTGTTCCGCAGGCTTTCCACCGGCTGCATGTCCAGCGAAGCGGGTATAGCGGGGTTAATATGCTGCTCTATAGCCACTGTTGCCGCCTGCTCCGGTGCAACCTCACCCATGCCCAGCCAGGATGCTACCTGCGCCTGTATAGCGGCATTATCCTTCATCTCCTTCACTGGTTTGCCCGTAACCGCCGCTTGGGCGATCCACCAGCGGATGATCTCCGTTTCTGTTTTGGTCAGCCGTGGCTTCCCGTCAGCTGGCATGAACTTTTCATCTGCTGCATCCATCGTGATCCGTTTATACAGCTCACTTTCCTCCGGTTTACCAGGTACAACGGCGGCACCATTCTTTCCGCCTTTCAGCAGATGCTGTATATCCTGCATGGATAAGTTTCCTTTCAGCTTGCCCTCCCGGTGGCACTGGCTGCATTTCTTTTCCAGGATGGGTTGCACCACATCTTCATAGATCAGCGCAACATCTGCATTGGCAGGTTTCGTTCTTTCCTTATAAGTTAAAGTAGCCAGGGTCAGATAATCATTACCATGAGTGAGGTTCCCGCCCTGGTGCCCCGTATAAGCTACCAGGCCTACAAGTCCGGCCAGCAATACGGTAAAGGCTTTAGCAGGAAATGTAAATGAGCCCTTAACCCTTTCCCTGCTCAGCCACCATAACAAACCGGACACAATGGCCAGCACAATACCCGCAAAGCGGTGACGGCTTAACGTTTTTACATCATAGTCGCCGCCCAACGATAACAGGTATCCAAAAATACAGGCCATCACAGCCGCTGCAAAACCAGCCAGCAATATAAGTGGTACGGAGGGTTTCAGTGAAGCATAACGCGGAATATAAGACAGTACATTAAACAATACTGCCAGCAATAGAAACCCGATGGGCAGGTGCACGATCAGTGGGTGCAGCCTCCCGGCAAACGTAAATATGTCCAGCAGCATTACACGCGAGTTAATTTAACAGGGGCAGTATGATTGGCATTCCACTGGCATACGTACAGGTTCTTCTCATCATCCACACACACGTCATGGCCATGCTGGAAAACAGGATTGGCCGCCTGCAGGGTAGGCTGCAGCACGCCGTTCTTATATACAGGCGCAGCTCCGCCCGGGTTGGATATTACCTTGTTATCACCATCCAGTATGGTAACAAAACCGGAGCTATCAAAGCGTTTGCCGTTAGCGTCTTTAGACCAACAAACACCCGCATACAGCTGGTGATCATCCATCACAGCACGGCATACATACATGCCGGGCATATCTATCTGCTTAATGAACTTTCCATCCAGCGTGAACACTTTAAAACAGTTCTCCTCCCTGGAAGTACAAATCAGCACCGGGTTGTTCTTATCGCGATTGTCAATCGCCACCCCATGCGCATTCACCAGGTTATGCGCTTTATTGGCATTGTGATGCCCGCCGAAGTGGCGGATATACTGGCCTTTACTATTGTATTGGATAATATAATCAGAGCCGTAACCATCTGCCACATAGATATCGCCATTCGGCGCAACGGCAGTCTCCGTAGGCTGGAAATACTCATCATCCTTATAGATGCCGATAGTACGCGGATGCCCGATGGCAAAGATCAGGCGTCCGGTCAGGTCTGTTTTCACCACCTGCCCTGCCTGGCGTTGTGAGGCGCCTGTTCTGTCCTGGTACCAGCCGCAATCGGTGATAAACAGGAAATCTTCTCCGCCTTCCTTGGAAAGGGTCAGGCCATGTCCGCCGGGGAATGCATTGCCCCAGTAATCCAGCAGCTTACCTGATTTATCGAAGATGAGGATATTGTTACGGGTACTATCGCCCAGCATGATCAATCGTCCTTTGCTGTCCTGCACCATTTCATGACAGTTGAGCAGGGGCGTGTTGTTTACACTGATCTTTGCCCATTGCTTGTCTGCTTTATATGTATACTGACCATGTCCGATGGTCACCTCATCCGGCTGCAGGTCTTTATGGAGGATAGAAAATCCGGCTACCGGTTTTGCTACGGCAATTGCAGAGGCCATGGCTGCGTTCCTGATAAAATCTCTTCTGTTGGATTGCATGGAATTTAAATTTAGTTGACAGTTATCAGTTGTCAGTTGTCAGTTGTCAGTTGTTAGTTGTTAGTTGTTAGTTGTTAAATCAATTAATACTCGCGGTAATCACTGACAACTGACAACTGACAACTGATAACTGACAACTTTAATAATTATTAAGCCAGGATATCCTTCACCACTTTGCCTTCCACATCTGTGAGGCGGAAGCGCCGGCCCTGGAATTTATACGTCAGTCTTTCGTGATCTATGCCCATAAGATACAACAAGGTAGCCTGAAAATCATGCACGTGTACCGGATCTTTTACAATATTATAACTGAAATCGTCTGTCTCACCATAGCTGAAACCGGCTTTCACCCCTGCCCCGGCCATCCACATGGTAAAGCAGCGGGGATGATGATCACGCCCATAGTCAGTAGCAGAGAGCTTTCCCTGCGAGTACACCGTACGTCCAAATTCCCCTCCCCATACTACCAGCGTATCTTCCAGCAACCCTCTTCTCTTCAGGTCTTTAATAAGGGCGGCAGTGGCCTGATCTGTGGCTTTACATTGCTGCGCAATGGCGCTGGGCAGGTTACCATGCTGGTCCCATCCCTGGTGATAGAGCTGCACAAATTTCACGTCCTTTTCCAGCAGCTTGCGGGCCAGGATACAGTTGGCGGCATAGGTGCCGGGATCGCGGCTATCAGTACCGTACATCTCGAATATATCCGCCGGCTCGTCTGATACATCCATTACTTCAGGTACGGAAGTTTGCATGCGGTAAGCCATTTCATATTGCGCGATGCGTGCATCCACTTCCGGATCGCCGTAAGCGCTGTTCTGCAGCTGGTTCAGCTTGCTGAGATATTCCAGCATTTCTTTCCGGTCTGCACCATCGTATCCTTCCGGATCATTGAGGAACAGCACCGGATCTTTTCCTGCCCTGAACTGTACGCCCTGGTGTTTGGAAGGCAGAAATCCATTCCCCCATAAACGTGCGTACAGCGGTTGGTCTTTCTGCCCGTTCTTCGATACCAGTACAATAAAAGTGGGCAGGTTATTATTATCTGAACCCAGTCCATAACTGATCCAGGAGCCAATGGAAGGCCTGCCGGGCAATTGATTGCCCGTCTGGAAAAATGTAATGGCAGGATCATGGTTGATGGCTTCTGAATAGAGGGACTTTACAATACACAATTCATCTACCACGGCTGCGGTGTGTGGCAGCAGCTCACTTACCCAGGTATTGTTTTGTCCATGCTGATTGAACTTATAGATAGAAGGGGCCACCGGCAGTATGCTCTGGTTAGCGCTCATGCCCGTTAGCCGCTGCCCGTTGCGTATGGAAGGCGGCAGGTCTTGTCCCAGCAGGCTGGCCAGCTTAGGTTTATAATCGAATGTTTCCAGCTGCGAGGGACCTCCGCTCATAAACAGGTACACCACTCTTTTTGCTCTTGGTGCAAAATGCGGTAATGCTTTCAGGATATCTGCTTCCAGGCCTGCGGCGCTACTCACTGCTTTTGGCGTGCTGCCAAACAACTGTCGACCCAGGAGTGAGCCAACAGCCAGCGCGCCAAGGCCCAGTGAGGTCTTTGTCAGGAAGCTGCGCCTGTCCAGCTTTTTATTCAGCTGATCAAAATCAGGTGAGTGCAGTTTGAATACATCGTCGTGATGGTGTGACATAAGCTTTTATCTTTTGGTAAGGGCCGCATCTGAGTTCAGTATGGTATTTGCTACCACCGCATTGGCAGCCAGTAATGCGGCATCCAGTTTTTTATCTGCAACATATTGCCCGGTATGCAGCCAGCCTTTGGCTTTTGCAGGATGTGCGCTGAACTTTGTTTGCTCAGCATCGCGCAACTTCGTTAGCAGTGTTACTTCCTGTGCAGCAGGCGTACGACCGGTTAGTTTACGATAGACATCAATGATACCCTGTGATCCGTTACCTGCTCTTGTGATCTGTTCGCCCAATACTCTCGAGGCTTCGATGAATGTAGGATCGTTCAATGTTACGAGGGCCTGCAGCGGTGTATTGGTCTGTTGCCTTCTCACTACGCAATAGCTGCGCGATCCTGCATCGAAGGTGGCCAGCGTAGGATTAGGCACTGATCTTTTGATCACCACGTATAGGCTTCTGCGGTATACTGCTTTCCCGGTATCGCGTGTATAGGTTGTATTGTTGATCTCCCATAAGCCTTCCGGCTGATAAGGTTTCACGCTTTTACCCCCTATCTGCAGGTCCATCAGCCCGCTTGCCATGAGTGCATTATCGCGGATCATTTCTGCCGTCATACGATAGGCAGGGCCATGGGACAAGAGCCGGTTCTCCGGGTCTTTCTCCCTGGCCACTGCACTTGCGCGGGAGTCCTGCCTGTAGGTGGCAGACATCACGATCATTTTGTTCAGTTGCCTGATATTCCAGCCTGCGTCGCGAAAGTGTATGGCCAGCCAATCCAGCAGTTCCGGGTGACTGGGCATTTCTCCCTGGTTACCGAAATCGCCGGAAGTTTTTACCAGGCCGGTGCCGAAAAAGTTCTGCCAGATGCGGTTCACTACTACTCTGGCGGTAAGCGGGTTATCTTTATCGGTGAGCCATTGGGCCAGCCCGTAACGGTTCCTGGGCAATTTTTTCGGGAAAGGCAGGATGGCTTCCGGTGTGTTTGGAAATACTTCCTCTCCCAATGCATCATAGTTCCCTCTCAGGAGGATATGTGTTTTGCGTGGTTTGGGCATTTCCTGCATTACCATCAGCTCAGGCACCTGCTCTGTTGAATCGGCCAATGTGGTGCGCAGCTGCTGTAGTGCGGCCTGTGCTTTTAGTGTAGCCGGATCAACAGCAGCAACATAATAATCTTCCAATGCCTGCAAACCAGCGTCTGAGATATGATCCGGCGATTGATCCGTTATATCCGGCCATTTGGCTTTACCGGCAATGATCTTTATCTCATAAGGCGTAAGCACCCGGTTATATACCAGCACATCATCTGCTTTACCATTTTTAAAGCCCAGGCCTCTCCACCATCCGCCTATCTGCAGGCCTGGCTGCGGTCCGTTTATAAACAGGATGTCTTTTGTCAGCTGGTCCATCGTGGTTTCCATCGGCACGGGCTGTCCGTCCATATACAGCTGCAGCCCGGCAGCTTTCGATGAGCCATCATAAGTAAGTGTCAATTGGATCCAGCGGTCTTTAGCCGCCGGCGCCCTGGAGATCCTTGTAATAGCGTTGGATGGCGCCGTATGGGCCATATTTACTTCGAGGTGGTCATCCTTCAGGTACAGGTGATATCCCCTGAAGTTATACAAACGTTCTGCCTGGCTTTTGTGAAAGATCACGCCTTCTTTCAATTCCTTCGGTATATTCACCCAGATGCCTACACTGAAAGGATCGGAACGGCGGAAGATACCCGTACGGCCCAGGTCCAGCCAGGTATCGCCGTTCAAGACCAATGCCTTGCCCTGGTGGCCATCAGTAAACACAGGCGCATCACCCGGCTGACCGGTTTCCCGCTTCATGCTGCCGCTGCCTTGTGCATGCATACTATTCTTAAACGCGGCATTATCCAGCGTATAATAAGCCTGTAAACCGGCCGCTGGTATTTGTTCATGGGCCAGCTTTTTATAGGCGCCGCTCTGCAGCCATTTCTTAAAGCCGGTGGCATCCGCCTGCTTTTTCTCTGCCGCCAGCTTTTGCTCCTGCTGACCCACACAACGCTGCATGTATTGCAGCAGCGCTTCCTTCTCTTTATCAGGCAGCATCAATGTAGGTGTGGGCAATGCATCATCCCAGGAGATCTGCCCGGCTTCTTTAACGTTGTTGAAGAAACTGAATAATTCGTAGTAACTCTTTTGTGAAACAGGATCGAATTTATGATCGTGGCATTTGGCGCAACCTACAGAAATGGCCAGGAAGGCCTCTCCAAAGGTGTTGGTCCTGTCTACTACATATTCTGCCTTGAACTCATCCTCGATAATACCGCCTTCCATATTCTGCGGGTGGTTGCGGTTAAAAGCGGTAGCGATCAGCATCTCCTTGCTGGGATGGGGCATCAGGTCGCCCGCCAGCTGCCAGTGAATGAATTTATCGTAAGGAAAATTGTTGTTAAAGGCGTTGATCACCCAATCGCGGTAAGGCGACATATCCCGCAAACGGTCTACCGTATACCCATGCGAGTCTGCATAGCGGGCCACATCCAGCCAGTCTACCGCCATCTTCTCACCGTAGTGCGGAGAGCTTAATAAACGGTCTACCTGCTTCTCATACGCATTGAAGGATGTATCCTTCAGGAAAGCATCGATCTCCTGCAGGGTGGGCGGCAGGCCTGTAAGATCCAGCGAAAGCCTTCTTAACAACAGCTCCTTATCCGCTTCCGGCGAAGCTTTCATTCCCTCCTGCTCCAGTCTTTTTATAATAAAATGGTCTATCTCGTTATGTGCTACTGCGTTCTTTTCTACTGCAGGTACATCATGCGCTTCCGGCTTTACAAAGGCCCAGTGCGGTTGATAGGTGGCGCCATTCTTCATCCATTTTATCAGCACTGCTTTTTCCTTTGCGCTCAGTTGCAGGTGCGATTCAGGCGAAGGCATTTTATATTCAGGATCGTTGGATAATATGCGGTGAAAGAGCTCACTGCCCTGCAGGTTACCTGGGTCAATGGCCACCTTACCCGGGTTCTCCGGCAGCTCGCCGAAAGCGGATGCAGGGAGGTCCAGCCGCAGACCGGCTTTCTGCTTGCCTTTATCAGGACCATGGCAGGCAAAGCATTTGTCTGAAAGCACCGGCTTCACATCCTTATTATAATCCAGCTTTTCCGGCAGGGCTTGATAGGCGGCAGCTACATCTTCAGGCAGGTCTGGCGAACAGGCGTACAGGCAGCAGCATATTACTGCAAGGAGTATTGAACAACGTGGAAGATACATCCCGGCTGATAATTTATTTACTTAAAAGTACCGCCCTCCCGCAGGAAATACTTATACAAACACAACAGTTTTTTGCACAAATCCGACTTTTATACTTAATTTCAGTCAGGAGCGTCTGCCAGCTTACCTTACCGATATGAACAGGACGGTTTTAAAAGGTACTTTTTCACTCCTGAATGTCGACTATGTGCAACTGGGAGCGAGCTGGAACTACAAGAATGTGACCAGCACTTTTTACCGCATTTACCTGATAGATGACGGTAGCGGTGTGCTGTATAATCCCCGCAGCTCCTTCGCGCTGGAGAAAGGCTACCTGTACATGGTGCCCAGCTTTACCACCTGTAATTACTACTGCGGCGAGTACCTGAGCCAGTACTACATCTCTTTTATAGAAGAGGCGCCGGATGGCACTTCCCTCTTCGCCAGCAACAGACGGATCCTGAAGGTACCAGCCATTGCTGCAGACCTGGAGCACTTTAAACGGATCCTGGAGCTGAACCCCAACAGGGGCCTAAAACGCTCGGAAGACCCGAAGGTGTATGAAAAATATCCTGTGCTGCAAAGCTTTCGTGAATTGAATAATTACATGCAGCTCTCTGCCTATGTAGAGACCCAGGGCCTACTGCTGCAGATGCTGTCCCGCTTTTTAACGCCAGATTGTTTCGAGTCGCCTGAATCTGTTATTCATTCAAAGATCTCAGACGCCATTAATTATATCCAGACCAACCTGCACAAGCCTATTACCGTAGCCCTGCTGGCGCAGCGCGCCAACCAGAACACGGATTATTTTTCAAGATTATTCAGGGAGCATACAGGAGAACGCCCGCTCTCCTACATCCAGTTGAAGCGGGTAGAGCGGGTGCAGTTCCTGCTGGAGAATACCAACCATTCGCTGGCGGAGATAGCTGCAGAAACAGGCTTTGAGAGCCTGTCGTATTTCACCAGGACATTCAAAGAGAAGACAGGGCAAACTCCGGGCGAATACAAAAAGAATCACCGTTTGTTGTAACCGTCAGATAAAATCCAGGTAAGCATATTGCTGCTTCAAAATATCTTTATCATCTGCAGACAACCATTTGTTCAGCAGCGTAGCGTACACACTTTTGAAATCCACCTTGTGCTGCAGATCGCCTTCCACCAGGTTAGTAAGATCAGGCCCTTCATTCAGCAGTCCTTTACGCTGCAATCCGCCGCTGACCAGGAACATGTTATTGGCGGTACCATGATCCGTACCACCGCTGGCATTCTGGCCTACGCGGCGGCCAAATTCAGAGAAGGTCATAACCACTACATCCTGGAAGCGGTTGTTCTTTTTCAGGTCTTTTACAAATGCAGACACGGCCTCATCCAGCTGCGTGAACAATCTTTCCTGCTGCCCCTGCTGACCCACATGCGTATCAAAGCTGCCATGCGATACATAGTATACCTTGGTATTGATATCAGACATGATCAGCTCAGCGATCACCTTCATATTCTTGCCCAGGGCAGAATTGGGATAGCTTTCCCCAGAGCGGTAAGTTTTGAATTGCTGCTGTATATAGGAAGCCGAAGAAATAGTTTCCGCCATGGTTTTATACAGGTAATCCACGTTATGATGCTCTTCATGCGCTGGCGCATGTGTGCGCATCAGGTCCCTGAAATAGGCTTCATTGCTGGTATTATACAGGCGGTTGGGATCTACAAATGCCAGGCCTTTGGCGGCTTCTCCTTTCATTGCCAGGCTCAGGGTATCATCTATTTCGAGCGCCTGCGTAGGTTTATCACATCCTTTGCATTGCGCGTCAAGATAACGCCCTATCCAGCCCGTGCTCCAGTAATCCTGGGAATTACTGGCAGAATGCCAGATGTCCATAGACCGGAAATGGCTCCTGTCAGGATTAGGATATCCTACGTTGTTCAGTATTCCCATGGCCCCATCGTCATACAATCCTTTCAGGCCGGTGAACGAAGGATGCAGGCCCATTTCATCGGTGAGCGACAGCGCGGCCTCACGTTTAATGCCTAAGGCGGGGCGCATTTTATAGTAAATATCGTTACGGTAAGGGATGACAGTATTCAATCCGTCATTACCGCCGGAGAGCTGTATCACCACCAGTACTTTATTGCCCGGCGGCACCAGCTGCCCTTTTTCAAATGCTTTCAGGAATTTGGGCATCATAGCGGCGGCCGAGGCCAGTGAGCCCACCTGCAGAAAACGGCGTCTGTTAAGTATCAGCATAATGATCGGATTAGGTTTAACACAATTGATATTCAGGTGTGCTCATTACATCGATGGTCACGGTCTTGATATAGTTCTCACGCGAAGATGTGTCTGCGTATTTATCCAGTAGTGATTTATTGGCGTTCGCATTTTTCATCAGCAATGCGCCGGCTATTTCATCTGCCAGTCGTTCCCGCGGAATATCCTTAAAGGTATCCAGGTAAGGCTGCCAGTTGATCCGGGCGTTTACACGACGGGCATATAATTTCCGCAGGCTTTCATTCAGTTCAAGCGTCATCTTGTAACGCGCGCCTTCTCCCATCTCCGGCGTGATCTCTTTAGGACGGGCATTGAGCTCCTGCGAGTATAAGATCACCTGCGGCAGCCTGAGACGGAACATCAAACTGGAACTATCGATCCAGCTGCGGCCGCCGGGCCATCCTGCTACATTGGGCGGATAGAACAGCACCTGCCCCAGCAAGCCTTCAAACAGCAGCATGGTTTCTTCCCGCTCAAACTCCATGGGAATGGTACGGCGCAGACCTACCAGCAGTTCTACCGGTGGCTTAATACGGCTGCCCACATGCCGGGTATCATAGAACCAATCCGCCATGAAGATTTCTTTCATCAGGCCAGCAATGTCATAATTGGATTCATAAAATTTATCAGACAGTGTTGCTATGCGATCCTCATCTACCTGCACATCATCTACAAAATAGCGGTATATCTTCCTGGTAATATAACGGGCGGTTTGGCGACGCTCCAGTAAGATCTTCAGCGTATCATCGCCGTTAAAACGCCCTGTTTTACCCAATATGGTTTTCTCGCCGTCATCGTGTACGCGTTCCCGGAACACGAATTGACCATCACCGTCAAATTCCCAGCCGGTGAAGGCCCTGGCGGCTTCCTTCACATCCTGTTCGGTGTAATTACCACGTCCCATGGTGAAGAGCTCCATTACTTCACGGGCGAAGTTCTCATTAGGATGCTGTTTGCGGTTCTGTTGATTGTTCAGGAACTGCAGCATGGCCGGGGTTTTGGATACAGCGCTCAGCAGATCCCCAAAATTACCCAGCGCATGCTCACGTACTACCTGCAGCAATTGCTGGTTATAGATCACGTTCTGTGTGCGGCAGGCAAAATGCCCGTGCCAGAATAGCGCCATTTTTTCTCTCAGTGGATGTTCGCTGCTGATCATGGTTTGCAGCCAGGCAAGGTTCAACTCTTTCACGCCCTGGGTGTTCATTTTGCGTACCTGCTTGCGTTCTTCCGCGCTCATGCTCTTTACCCGCTGATAATCCGGCAGCTCTGTTGCGCTGATCACTTCGACAGGAATAAGGGGCTGTTTTTTACGGCCATTCAGTACATGATGAACAGTTTGTTTACGGCGTTGGTCCGTCCACGAGAGGATAAGGGGGAGTGGTTCTCCAAACCCGGCGCGCCAGGCGAGGTGTTGCATCTGTAATTTATCGGATACCAGCGGCATGAAAAAAAGGGTTTCATGTTAAGACGATGAAAAATAGAATAGGTTTAAATGTTGAGGTTTGAGGTTTGAAGTTTGAGGTTTGAGGTTCGTTGGAGGTTACAAGTCAGGAACAAGTATATCGTAAAAACATACTTGTTCTGAACCTCAAACTTCTAACAAACTTCAAACCTCAAACTTCAAACCTCAAACTTCAAGTTATCTGAATTTCCAAACCGGATACCGCTCTCCTTCCTTAAACTTATCCCGCTCGGGCGGCAGTTCCATAAATGCATCTGCTTTCAGCAGACTGGCAAGATCACCGGAGCCGTGATAGGCATGCGGTACAGCTTTCCATTGCCCGGAAGACTGCGCCTGTAATTGCACTGGTAAGAAGTAAGTCATTGGTTTATCAAACAATATATCAGCTCCCAGCACAGCATAGGACGGTGCAGTCAGCTCCTGCCCCATAGCGGCCAGTATCCAGGGTTGCACATAACGGTAGTAACACATAAAACCTGATACGGGATTGCCCGGCAGGGCAAATACCACCGGCCCTTCGTGAAGCACACCAAACAGGAAAGGTTTACCGGGACGTTGCTCCACTTTGTGAAAAATGCGTTGCATGCCCAGCTCTTGCAGTATTTGCGGGAGATGATCAAACTTACCTGCGGATACTGCGCCGGAGCAGATCCATATATCCGCATGCCGCAGTGATTGTAATAATTCAGTGATGGTTTGCTTATTGTCTTCTACGTGGTGACAGTCTGCCTGGATGCCCAGCTCACGCAGCGAGGCGGCCAGGGTCCACATATTAGAGGTACGGATCTGGTGAGGAGCAGGCGTATCTGTTACGGGCACCAGTTCGTCGCCGGTAGAAATGATCGCTACTTTCGGCAGGCGGCCTACACTAACGCGGTATTTACCAACGGTGGCCAACACGCCAATCTCTGCCGCTGTAATCCTGGTGCCTGCAATGATCAGGGTTTGTCCGGCGGCCATATCCATTCCCTGCCAATGCACGTTCTGCTGCGGCGACACGGCCTGTGTAATGGTAAAACGGCGGAAGCCTTCATGTTCTGAGGGTTGCAAATGCTCATACGGGATCACGGTATCTGTCAGATCCGGCAATACGGCCCCCGTCATCACTTCCAGGCAGTTAGCCATATTGGATAGCTGTTTGCCGGGCATACCTGCAGCCTGCAGATCTTCTACGCCGAAAATGGTCTGCCCCTTGGCATAACTTTCCTTAAAATTAATGGCAATGCCATCCATGGTTACCCGGTTAAAGGGAGGAAAGGGGCGGTCCGCCACTATAGGCTCACGCAATATCCTGCCGATGGCATCCATAAACGGCACCTGCTCCGTGCCCAGGTCGCGTACCGACTTCATCACAGCAGCATAAGCAGTAGATACATCTAGTAGCATTGTGTTAACTTTGGGTGAAAGTCGTTAGTCGTTAGTCAACAGTCGTTAGTTAAATGCGCTATTATTCGCGGGATTAACTGACGACTAACGACTAATGACTGACAACTACTTTGTAAATTTATCGCATTATGTCCAATACATCAACCCCTCAGCAGTTCTCTCATCTCGACGAGAAGAACCAGCCGGCTATGGTAGACATCAGTGACAAGAACAGTACTATTCGTGTAGCCATCGCCGAAAGCCGTGTCTGGCTGCCTGAGATCGTACGCCGCGAGTTCAGTGGCGGGGATATCAATACCCGCAAGGGGGCCGTGTTCCAGACCGCCATTATCGCCGGTATTATGGCCGCCAAAAAAACGCCCGAACTGATTCCGCTCTGCCATACCTTGTTGCTGGATAACTGCAGCGTAGAGATCCAGCTGCTGAATGAAGAAGCTGTGATACGCTGCACCGTAAAAACCACCGGTAAAACCGGCGTTGAAATGGAAGCCCTTACAGGCGCCAGTGTGGCGGCCCTCACTGTATACGATATGTGCAAAGCCTTCACGCATGAAATGGTCATCCGCGAAACCAAATTGATCAGTAAAACAGGCGGAAAACGTGATGTATTAGTACCTTAGCAGTATGGAATTAAAAGGGCTCATATTATGCGGCGGCTACAGTACCCGCATGCAGCAGGATAAAAGTAATATCTCCTATCACGGTATACCGCAATGGCAATACCTGCTTACGCTGCTGCAGCGTATTGTACCGGAGGTCTATATTTCCTGCAGGCCTGACCAGGAAGCCATTTTTTCTGGCGCCGCGCCACTTATCCCCGATAGCGTTACTGGCGGCGGCCCTGCCACTGGCCTGTTAAGCGCAGCCGCAGCTTTCCCGGGCGCTGCCTGGTTCGTGCTAGCCTGTGATCTTCCCCTGATCAGCCACCAGAGCCTGGAATACCTGGCCGCCTTCCGAAACCCGCAAAAAGCGGCTACCGCATTTATCAGCCCGGTCAATCATCTTCCCGAGCCTTTAATTGCTATTTGGGAGCCCCGCGGCCTCGAAGTATTGGCACAGAGTGTGGCGGCGGGCAAGTCATGCCCGCGTAAAGCTTTGTTACAAACCGATATACAAGTGTTGGAAAATCCCTATGCAGGGGAGCAGTTCAATGCCAATACACCGGAGGAAATGCAGGAAGCGTTAAAAACGCTGAAGGCATAAAGCTAGGGGTGCGCCGCTACCCATACTTCTCCATCCTCGAAATATTCTTTTTTCCAGATAGGCACCGTCTCTTTCAACGTGTCGATCGCATACTGGCAGGCGGTAAAGGCAGCTCCCCGGTGCGGCGCTGCGGCGGCGATCACGACTACGGTCTCTCCCGGCAGTTTTTCCCCATTTACATGTAAAATGGCTATTCGCTGGATGCCCATTTCCTGTTGGATATGGCGGGCTATCTTTTCCATTTCCAGGAGCGCCATGGGCGTATAGCATTCAAAATAAAGCTTTTGTACGCTTTTGCCCTTCGTTTGGTTCCTGACCGTACCTATAAAAACGGCTACTCCTCCGCAGGAAGGCGACTCCACGAAATCAACCGCTTCCTGTACGGTAATACTGTCTCTTATTTCTACTAACAGATCCATAGGTCATCCTCCGCTTACCGGCGGTATTACGGCTATTTCATCACCCGGCTGCAGGGCATCGCCGTCTGCAGCATATACTTTGTTTACGGCTATCATGCAGGAACGTAACTCCCGTAAGCGTGGGTAGCGGCCATACAGGTATTCCCTCAGGGCAGCTACCTGCCCTACCGGTGTTTCCACCTGGATCACCGGCGCCCCGGCGATATCCTTTGCAATGCCAAATAATAACACTTTCATACGCTACTGCAAATTATTGCATTAAAACTACAATATACCCTGTCTAAAGTAGTATTTTTGGATATCACGAGCATTGAACAACATGAAGATCAGGATCAGGGGAAATACCATCCGTTACCGGCTCGATAAACAGGACATCAACGCCCTGCAACAGACCGGGAGAGTGGAAGCAGACACCACAATAGGGGCACAAGCCCTTCATTTCTGTATAAAGGCGAAAGAAATTGCCAACGCCACCGTTAAGCTGGAAGCCTTCGGCCTCCATCTCTCACTACCACAACAGCAGGTAAGGCAATGGACTGAAACAGACCAGGTAGGCATTGAAGCCGAACTGCCCAATGCAGATGGCTCCCTGCTTACGATACTGGTGGAAAAAGATTTTAAATGTCTCACCCAGCGTGATGAAGACGATAGCCAGGCCTTCGACAATCCCCTGGCCGGGCATAACTGCTGAATGGAATGCTAAAAGACGCACATAACCGTACTATCAACTACGTAAGGTTAGCGGTTACCGACCGCTGCAACCTGCGCTGCACCTACTGCATGCCTGAACATATGCAGTTCCTGCAACGCCGCGAGCTGCTCACCTACGAAGAGATCCTCCACCTGATGCAGCTCCTGGCTGCCGAAGGTGTGAGCAAAGTGCGTATCACCGGCGGGGAGCCTTTTCTCAGAAAAGACCTGCTCCACCTGCTGGAGAAGTTATCTGCTACTCCCGGTATAGAACAGATCTCCATTACCACCAACGGCGTGCTGACCCGTTCCTTCATCCCGGCCCTGCAGTCTTTAGGCATCCGTAACATCAACCTGAGCCTGGACACCCTCCAGCGCGACAAATTCAAACTGATCACATTTCGTGATGAGTTCGAGGCGGTCATGGCCACCTTCCACGCCCTGCTGGAACATAACATGAAGGTAAAGATCAACGTTGTTGTAATGGATGGTGTAAATACCGGAGAACTCTTAGACTTTGCCGCCCTTACCCGCGACTACCCTGTTTCGGTACGTTTTATAGAAGAAATGCCTTTTAACGGCCATGGTAAGACCTTCTCCGGTCCGCTATGGAACTATGAACATATACTGAACAATATCCGCACCGTATACCCGCTGGAAAAAATGGTGGATGCGCCCAACGCCACGTCTATTAACTATCATGTTCCCGGCCACCAGGGCCAGATAGGTGTAATACCCGCTTACAGCCGCACTTTCTGCGGCAGCTGCAACCGTATCCGCATTACGCCTACCGGCGGTTTAAAGACGTGCCTGTACGGGAAAGATGCCATTAATGTGAGAGACCTGCTTCGCGCAGGCGCAACAGACGAGCGTCTTATGCAAGAGGTGCAACAGGCGATTTATCGCCGTTTCGCCAATGGATTTGAAGCGGAAAAGGATAATGAGAAGATGGTGAGTATGTCGGAGATAGGGGGGTAATCAATTTGAAACCAATTAGTTAACTTGTCTTTTTTTTCGCATTTTTCTTCGCAAACTGCTTGCTAATTCAATTGATGTCTTTACATTTGGTTATTGCATTATATCCTCAATAAAAACCTCAAACACAATGGAACGCAGCAAGCAACCCATAGTAAATTTTTTTCGTCTTCTTTTTAAACCTGGAAAACAGGCCACCAGAAATCATTTGATAGGGATGGGCTCTATTTTTGATTTCACAGGGCATTACTTTGAAGAAGAGAAAAGGGTGTCAGACGAGCAAGCTGACTGCATGGCCATCTATAGTGATTGGGAAGCTGTAGGTAACGATTTAAAAAGCTCCTTCAGATTTCATCTATCAGAAATAAGAGATTGTAATGCACATGAATCAGCCAAACGAAGACTTTCAGGCAATTGTTAACGATGCACAGGAATTAGGCCCCGGGAATGTAAACAATGCCCTGAAAAATTGTAGAAAAGCAAATCAATGAAATTTTAAACACAGAAGATGTTAACCCCGAAAAACGAAGGGCTCTCATCAAATTAGTAACCTCATCAATAATAACCCATACATACCACACAGGCCCATTACCAGACGGTGAAACACTTGAGTTGTATAACAAACATATTCCCAATGGCGGAGATAGAATAATGGCCCTGGCAGAAAGACAACAAGTACATCGTCACGAGATGGATAAACTAAAACATAGATCAACTGCCATACATAATAGCACTGGGCAATGGATGGGATTCCTGATAGCTTTATTCTTCCTTGCCGGTGGTATCTGGCTGGTACAGTCAGATCATGAAGGAGCAGGGATTACATTGCTGACGCTTAATTTAACTTCTTTAGTAGCAATTTTTGTATTGGGTAAATTCTATCAACGTAAGCCCAAAGATGAGTAATGCGTATACTACTAATACATCATCATCTCCTCATCTATCTCCTGCGCCCAGGCATGAATTCCCCCCTCCACATTATACACCGCTTCAAACCCTGCAGCCACCAACTGCTGCGCTACCATCAGGCTGCGCATACCATGATGGCATAACACTGCTACCGGCATGCCTGCCGACAACTGCAATTGCGGCAAGGCCTTCATCACACTCCGCATAGGAATATGATTAGCCTGGGGAATATGACAGATCTCCCACTCCTCCATTTCCCGTACATCCAGCAACTGAAACTGCTTACCCGTATCCAGCCATTGCTGCAGCTGATGCACACTGAGACTTTGCACACCGCGGGTATCGCAAACGCCCTGCTCATAATCCGGCAGCAAGGCTTCAATACTATGATTGCCGGGTACCGGCTTCACTTCAAAAATATGATGCGTATTATACAAAGTATCGATGGTTAACAGCTGGTTGGCCAGTGGTACGCCGATATCGCAAAGTACTTTCACCGCTTCATTGGCCTGATAGCTGCCGATAATGCCAGGTAGCACACCCAATACGCCTATCTCACTGCAATTAAGCATATCGCCAGCTTGCGGCGCTTCCGGAAACAAGCAGCGATAAGTAGCGCTGCCTTTGTAATTGAATACGCTTACCTGTCCTTCGTACTTGTAAATAGCCCCATATACAAATGGTTTGTTCAGTATCACACAGGCATCATTCACGAGGTAGCGGGTACCGAAATTATCAGTGCAGTCTATCACAATATCGTAGGGCGCTATAACAGACAAAGCATTGTCTGGCATGAGAAAATTAGGATGCAGCACAAAATTCACTTCCGGGTTCAGTTGCTGCAATCGCTTCACGGCAGCCTGCAGTTTGGGCTTACCTTCATCCTCGGTGGTATAGATCACCTGGCGTTGCAGGTTGGTAATGGACACATTATCCTGCTCCACGATGCCCAGCTTGCCGATGCCCATAGCGGTCAGGTATTGCAGCACCGGAACCCCAAGGCCTCCTGCGCCGATCACCAGCGCGCTGGATGCGCCCAGCCGCCGCTGTTTTTCTTCTCCAAATCCTTCCAGTCTTATCTGGCGGTCATATCGTTGCATCTTACTGTTTTAGTGATATAAAGATACGCAACAAACTGCTATCGGTGATAGCAGGGCCTGGCTGCATCTCCCGGTTAATATACCGGATGCGGTTATCCAGGTCCGGATGGCTGCTGAGCCATTCCGAAGGCTGCAGACTATTCTCCTTTTTCAGGGTGTTGAACAGCCATTCAAATCCATAGGGATCAATATTCCTTTCCTGCAGCAGGCGTAACCCGTAAAGATCTGCTTCTTTTTCCAGGCGGCGCGAATACTGCAGGCTTTTCAGGCTGTTGGCATTCTCCACCACCACCGCTCCCGCGCCTCCCAGGTCGCCAAACAGCAGTGAGATGAACATATACGTTCCCATGCTGCGAAAAATGGTCTTCGTGGTATGCTTCTCTTCAACGTGCGCATACTCATGGGATAACAATGCTGCCAGCTCCTCGTAATGCTTCATGTCTTTCAGCAGCTGGTCATACACGATAATATGGCCACCCGGCAGCGCAAAGGCATTGGATTGCTTATCCTGCACCACCGTGATCTCTACTGAATATTGCGTAGGCACTTTCATCTGCCGGAAAAATTCATTTACCAGCCTGGTGGCTTCCGGCTTCACTTTGTATTCTTTGATCAGCGCATCGTAACTGCTTTGTCCCAGCTTTTCTTCGTAACTGACAGGTACATTATTGGCAATGCGGACCGCCAGGAAGGGAATGAACCAGAAATACACCAGCACCAGTAAGCTTAGCAGGAACAAAAATACACAACCAACAACCAGCCGCCCCTTGTTGGCAAAAAAGCCAGGTTTCCTTTTACGTTCCAGGTAAAATGCAGCAGCGTCTGCAAAAGTAAGCGCGTGCACAGTGATACGCTGCGAAGGGTAACCGGGATATTCCAGCACCGTGCCTCCGTCTCCTTTGCCCTGCCTCACCTGCTCCCAAAACCAGTGTACCTGCCTGGCTGTTCCGTTGGCATCCCGGATGCTGATAATAATTTGTTTAGCCGTCAACGTTATCCCGGCGTCTACGGAAGTATCGCTCTGACTGTTATAATATTTTCCTGTGTAGGTTTGCATAGTATCGGTTAATTCAGTCGTTAGTCATTAGTCGTTAGTGAATGCAGCGGTCATAATATCCGCGTAATCACTAACGACTAACGAGTAACGACTATTTCACTTTCTTATACATCATGATAAGGTCTACATAGCTGCCGTCGGGCTGATGGATCCCTCCGGGCAAGCGGCCACATTCCATAAAATCAAAGTTACGGTATAGCTGTATGGCTTTCTCATTATTGGCCATCACATTAAAATAAATAGTCGTGATGAAGGGATGTACCTCTGCCCAGCGCAACATAGCCGTCATTAAGCGCCTGCCTATACCCAGGTTCCGGTAAGCATGCTGCACGGCAATACCCATCTCGCCCATATGATGCTGCTTACGGAAACCGCCTTGCCGCACACTCACCGTGCCTACGATCTGCCCCTTCGTTTCTGCTACCAGCAATAAATGCCGGCTGTTATCTCCGAACGATTCTATGAAACGCTGTTCTGCACGCAGGTCAATCGCTTGTGCTTCGGATGGGGTGGATAACAGGAAATCCGTTTCCCGTGTGATCTGCTTAAAATTGGCCAGCAATGCAGGAGCATCTCCCACATTGGCCGGGCGGATCAGCAATTCCTGTCCGTTGGGTAAGAAATGGCGCATAACTGTAAAATACCAAGAATTTTCGTTTCCGGGGCCTGCTTGCTATAATGTGTTGTTTAACTCTTTGCTGTAACGGGCTTGCGCCTGTACAGCCATAATCCCACGGCGCCTATTATCCAGAAAGGCCATAGCCGCATTAGGAAAATGAATGCTTTCCGGAAGATGTCCACACCTTCGCTGGTCGCGCTGAGCAGCTCCGTTCCAAAACCAGCGCGGATCACCTTACCGGGGTCTACCACTATCTGTACATCTGCAACCTCGGGCTGGAACAGCTGTACGGAAAAAGCAGCATAGTTTACATCATCCAGGATACCCAGGTTAACGATCTTGCGATCAATGGCCAGGTTCCTCTTTGCATCCTGGTAGGCCGCTACATCCAGTGTAGTCTTTTGTTTACCAGGTGTTACGTTGCCAACATTAGCTTCGGTGTCCTTGTTCTTTAATGCATTGGAAAGATAATCCAGCGTTTTGTCCTGCTCCTTTAGCGTACGGTATTCAATGAGAGAAGACATGGAGGTAAGGATGCGAACAATGGAATCAAGGCCGGCAGCGGGAACCCGCAAAGTAAGATAGGCAGTAGGGCTGTACAGTTGTATACGTTTCAGCGAGTCTGCGCTGTAAGGCGCTTCACTCAGTTGGCCGAAAGTATTACGCATCGAGCTTTCAACTATTACGCCATTCATACCTAATACCGCCTGCTCCAATGCCGAAGTGGTATTGAATACATTGTTTACGCGGCAGCGCACATCTGCCGTTCGTATCCTTTTCCTCGAAGGAGAATTAAGTGCGGCAATGTCGTTCGAGAATTGTGTGGAATCTGCAGCTGCTTCGTAGGCAGCAGAGGCCTGACTGGCTTTGTCTCTTTGTTCCATACTTGCCTGGCAGGCGGCCAGCGTCAAGGCAGGCAGGATGAGGTAACATAGCAAAGGGCGCATAGTGTAATAGGTTTCCAATATATACACCGGATCATATAAAGGTAACCTTCCTGAAAAGTTAAAATAAATTAAAAGCCACCCTGAAATAAAAAATCGTTGAGCGGGTGCACACAACACCTGCCCAACGATTATTAATTATTAATTATTACCTGTTAATTATTAATTATCGCAGCCCCGAAATAAGACTGCAATACCTGCGGTATATGTATACCATCCGCCGCCTGATTGTTTTCCAGGATACAGGCCAGGATCCGGGGCAATGCCAGGGAGCTGCCGTTCAGTGTATGCACCAGCTGCGGCTTGCCTCCGCTGTCTTTGAAACGGATCTTCATGCGGTTGGCCTGGTATGCCTCAAAATTGGATACAGAGCTTACCTCCAGCCATTTCTGCTGCGCTGCGCTGTACACTTCAAAATCATAGGTCAGCGCGGAAGTAAAGCCCATATCGCCACCACAGAGGCGTAAAATACGGTAAGGTAAGCCTAAAGCCTGTACCAGCCCCTCTACGTGCGCCACCATCTCATCCAATGCGGCATATGATTTATCAGGATGTACCAGCTGTACCACTTCCACCTTGTCAAACTGGTGTACGCGGTTCAGGCCTCTTACGTCCTTACCATAAGAACCGGCCTCTCTGCGGAAGCAGGGTGTATAAGCGGTCATCTTAACAGGAAGCTCGCTGTCTTTTAAGATCTCGTCGCGGTAAATGTTGGTTACCGGCACTTCTGCAGTTGGTATCAGGTACAGCTTGTCTTCACCGACGAAATACATCTGGCCTTCTTTATCGGGCAGCTGGCCGGTACCATAAGCGGTATCTGCATTTACCAGGTAGGGAGGTTGATATTCCGTATAGCCTTTGCTGATATTATAGTCCAGGAAGTACTGGATCAATGCGCGTTGCAGGCGTGCGCCCCTGTTCTTGTAAACCGGGAAGCCGCTGCCGGTGATCTTGTTGCCCAGCTCGAAATCGATCAGGTCGTATTTTTTTGCCAGGTCCCAATGGGGCACGGCATCTGGAGATAAGGCTGGTTTATCTCCTCCGCTCTTTACTTCCACGTTCTCTTCCGGTGTTTTACCAGCCGGCACTATAGCGGCCGGCAGGTTGGGCAGCTTGATCAGCGTATCGTGCAGTTGCTTTTCTGTTTCATTAAGTTGCTCGTTAATAGGCCCCTGCTGCTCTTTCAGTGCAGCTACTGTAGCCTTGCGCTGTTCCGCTTCTTCTTTCAGTCCCTGTTTCATCAGCTTGCCGATCTCCTCCGATGCTATCTTGATCTTCGCCTGTGTTTCATCATAAGCGAGGGTTAACTGCTTGCGCCTGTCATCCAGCGCCAGTATCTCCTCTACCAGCCCCAGTTCTTTAAACTGTTTGTGGGCCAGCCGCTCCAATACTAATTCCTTGTTTTGACGAATGAACGGAACCTGTAACATTAATTCAAATTTTCGGCAAAGATAAATAAATCAGCTGTTAGCGCTTAGCTTTTAGCACTTAGCCTAAAACAGCTGCTGATACTATATAAAACCGCTAAAAGCTGGTAGCTAACTGCTAATAGCTAGCTTAAATACTTTCCTACTATCGGCACCCTTCTTCCTACGCCGAAGGCTTTGGAAGATACGCGTATGATCGGACAGAACTGGTTGCGCTTATATTCGTTGGTGTTCACCAGCTTCAGCGTACGGGCCACCAGCTGCGGGTCAAATCCGAGAGCAACGATCTCCCGGGGGCCTTGCCTGCGCTCAATGTACTGGTACAGTATCCTATCCAGTACCGCATAATCCGGCAAGCTGTCCGAATCTTTCTGGTTGGGCCGCAGCTCTGCCGAAGGCGCCTTTTCTATGATATTGGCGGGAATGATCTCCTTTTCCCGGTTAATATACCTGGCCAGGGCATATACCTGCATCTTATACACGTCGCCCAGTACTGCGAGGCCGCCGGCCATATCACCATACAAGGTACCATAACCGGTGCTGAGCTCACTTTTGTTGGAAGTGTTCAGCAAAATATAACCGAATTTATTGGCAAGGGCCATCAGCAAATTACCCCTGATGCGCGACTGTGTGTTCTCTTCTGCCACGTTAAAAGGCAGTCCTCTAAAATAAGGATCCAGCGTGTCCAGGAAACTTTCGTAAATATTATTGATGCGGATGATGTCGTAAGGATTACCAATGTTCTTCGACAAAGCTACCGCATCATCTACCGAATGTTCAGTGGAATAAGGCGACGGCATCAGGATGGCTCTTACATTATCCTTGCCCAGCGCATCACAGGCAATGGCCAGTGTAACCGCGCTGTCTATCCCGCCAGACGATCCCAGGATAGCCTTTGTAAAGCCCATCTTCCTGAAGTAATCGCGGATCCCCAATACCAGCGCATTGTAGATACGATCAATATTATAATCAAAGACCAGCTCCCGTATGGGGTTGTGCTGGATGACCGGGGCAGGCTGTTTGGATGCCAGCAGCGCTTCGAGGTCTACCAGGTGCAGCGCTTCCTGGAAGTAGGGCATCTCTTTTACAATATTTCCCTGTGCATCGAAGATCAGTGACCCGCCGTCAAACACGATCTCTGTCTGCGAGCCTACCGTACAGCTGTACAGCATGGGCAATTTATATTTTAATACATTGGCGCGGATGATCTCTTTGCGGTCCTGGTCATGATCATAATCAAAGGGACTGGCGGAGATGTTGATCATCACATCCGGTTGCTGCAGTATCAGCTGGTCCATCGGGCAGATACGATACAGGGGGTTGTCCCCCAAATTCCAGATATCCTCGCAAACGGTGAGGGCCAGCTTCTTTCCTTTAAAGGGAATCACGTTCCATTCATAAGCGGGCTCAAAATAGCGGTACTCGTCAAATACGTCGTATGTTGGGAGCAGGGTCTTGTGCACTACATGCTTTACCTCCTGCTCATGCAGGAACCAGGCGGCGTTGAACAGGTCTTTTCCTTCACGCTGCGGGTTACGGGCCGGTGCTCCTACAATAACGGCTATACGGTCTGTATAAGCTTTGATGGTATCAATGGCCGCATAACATTTGGCGATAAAATCTTCGAATTCCAGGAAGTCCCTGGGCGGATAACCGCATACACATAGTTCGGAGAACACCACCAGGTCTGCGCCCATGGCAATGGCTTCCTGTATGCCACTGATGATCTTTTCCGTATTCAGTTCAAAATTGCCGATGTGATAATTCTGCTGCGCCAGTACGATCTTCATATCAAAAATTTAAAAGTACATGCCTAATCTCAGGGCAAAGCCGTTGAGGTTTACTTTGCCGTCATCCCATTTAGCATTGCGGGTAACGTCTACAAATCCGTTCTGGTAGCCCAGGCCTACCAGGGCCGTCAGCCTTTCCCCAGGGGGTATTCTATACCTGCGCCCAGTAAGAGGCCTGCGTTTATTTTATTGATATCGCCCAGGATACTTTCCTTCTCATAGCGCTGATCCAGGCTGGTCACATCTGCCCGGCCGCGGATGGGGAAACCCAGGTAGGTGCCGAACTGGCCCCAGAACGCGATACCATTATAAGCGGTGGTCTTCAGTTTGATGGTAGCAGGTATTTCAATATGCTGCAGCTTCATCACATATTCGCTGGGGTTCGTTTTAAAACGGTCCAGCCCCTTCCCTGCATCGTATTTCAATGTGCTGCCGCCCATGCTGATCTGCAGACCGGTGGCAAAAGCATAGTTGCCTTCTTCATTCAGCAAAAAGTCTACCATCAGGCCATAACTAAGGCCCAGACGTGTACCGGTACGGTCTGCTCCTGCCTCCTGCGGGTTCAGAATGGATATGGTAGGATCCAGCTTAAAGCCCAGCCGTACCCTGTCCATTGAAAACCGCTGCTGTGCCTTTGCTGCCATTCCTATGCCCAATAATGCCAGTATCCATACTGCCTTTCTCATAATTTTCTTTTTTTTAATACAAGGTAATGATATTTTTACCCGTCATTAATAAAAACGATGCAAAGGTACATCATTAAAATTTCGGGTTCATGCTGGCTGGCGTTATTGCTGCTGATGACATTCTCTGCCTGTAAATCACGCAAAAAGGCGCCAGACGTGAGCCATATACCGGTTTCCGTTAGCATAGCCCGCTTTGACCAGGACCTGATCCGGATAGATACCAGCCATGTGGCAGAAGGCCTGCAGGCACTGCAAACCCGTTATCCGGTATTCCTGCCCGCCTATGTGGAACATATCATGGAATTCGGCGCTTATAATAACAGTACCCGGCAGATTCCCGTACAAATGCGGCTGCTGCTGACGAACAAGGACTTCCGTTTCCTGCAGGAAACCGTTCAGCAAAAGTTTAGCCAACTCGCTCCGCTGGAGAAAGAGCTGGCTCAGAGCTTTCGCTATATGAAATATTATTTCCCCGCTTTTAAAACGCCTCAGGTGGTCACTTTTATCTCCGCTATCGGCAATTACGGAGCGGTAACAATAGACACGATCCTGGGCATAGGCCTCGATATGTACCTGGGTAACGACTTCCCGGTGTATGCCAATCTACCCGATTACCCGGCGTATATGGTACGCCGCTTCTCACCTGAATATATCACCACCAATTCCATCCAGGCATTGGCACAGCAACGTTATCCGCTGCCCGCTCCCGGCGCCAGGCTGGTAGAGCAGATGGTGGCGGCTGGCAAGCAGCAATACCTCCTGGAACAGGTATTGCCCGAAACACCGGATACCATCAGGTTGGGCTATACGAAAGACCAGCTTGGGTTCTGCCATGAAAATGAACGGATGATCTGGCAATACTTCATCCAGAATGAGCTCCTGTACAAATCAGACTGGCAGGAAGCCATGCACTTCATGGGCGATGGCCCTACCACGCAAGGCATGCCCGCGGGCGCTCCCGGCCGCATCGGTTATTTCGTGGGCTTACAGATCATCAGGAATTACATGGAAAAACATCCGGAGGTGTCCCTGCAGCAATTAATGGAAAACAAAAATCTGACGGAGATATTTAACGAAGCGAAATATAGGCCAAGATAAAAGTCGTTAGTCGTAAGTGGTTAGTCGTAAGTAAGAAAAGAAATAATACCCGCTGCCATCGCTAACGACCAACGACTGACAGCTAAGTGCTGTTAATTCAGTTTGAAAGGCACTACCATCTGGAACTCCGGTATCTTCACCTCAAACAGCTTCTTGTTCAGTTGGTTCTCCATCTGGTAGGTACCGTACATCTTGCCAATTTCTGTGCGGAGATTTGAGCCGGAAACATACTGGTAGCTTTCTGCGGGGGCCAGTAAAGGCTGAACGCCTACTACACCCTCTCCCTCTACTTCACGGTGAGTACCGTTAGAGTCTATGATATACCAATGCCGGCGAAGAAGTTTGATAGGGAAGGTATTATTGTTCTCTATAGTAATGCGGTAAGCAAACATGTACTCGCTTCCAACGGGATTGGAATAATCAGGCTGGTAGAATGTCTCCACGCTGATCGTGATACCTTCTGTAACCTTTTTTACCATAAGAACCTTTCCTTTAACGTAAAAATAAGGAAAATAAATCCAGTCGGGGTAAAATTTATGTGTTATACCAACACACTTTAACCACCCTTTAACATTAATTAACAGACGTTCAGCGAGGCTATACAAACTCAACCCCTGCCATTATGCCTGCATTATTTTCAGCCTCCCGGGCAGCCACTTCAAAGCGGTTTTGCTCGTAGCCATAGCGCCAGTAGTCCACCAGGTACAGCCATAAAAACCGCAGGAAGCCGTGTTGCCTGTACTGTCTCACATGACAAACTTCATGTCTTACCCAGGCTTCATCCCGCAGGAACTCCCCTCTGTTCACCCCGTGCAAATGGATGGTGCGGCCAAACACAATGGCTACCCGGGGCGCGCCCAGTTGACGGGCGGCTCTCCGGGCCAGCCAGGAATGTTCTTTAATACGGCACCTTATTTTTTCCAATCCTTTTTACCAAATAGCGAAAATCTCCGTGAAATGTTGAAACCCCAACGGAACTGGCCCTGTAACCAGGATGACCTTGTTTCAGGTATGAACTGGTTTTCCAGTATGGCCGTGGAGTTCGTAAAGTTAACACTAAACACGTGTCCGCCCGTTTCTATTTCCAATCCGGCGCCCAGCGGGTTGAAGAACTCAACACCCTGCGACTTGTAATAATCCTTGCTGCTTTGGCTGCGGAAGGGGTAGTAGTATTCAGCAATGAACGCCAGCCGTTTAGACAGCTTGATACGTCCGCTGCCGCCCAGTGCGAACATATTGTTCTCATCCATATAACCCACACGGTTACGGTGCACGTAGGTGGGAGATAAGGTAAGCGAGAGCCTTTCTCCGAACTTGCGGGCTAAAATCGCCTGCCCTACGTAGGTCATACGGTCGGTGAACTCTTCAAAATGAGCGGGAGAGGTCGCATCGTCGTTAGAAGACATGGTGCTCACGGTAACATTGCCGAATACGGTCAATGATATGGGAATATGATCATCCGTTGTTTGTCTCAAAATCCTGTACTTCGCCAGTCCTTCAAAGATCTGGGTCAGGTCGCCGGATCCTTTTGCCCGGCTGATGCCGATCATCAGGTCGTCTGTAATGCCATACTCAAAAGCGATACGGATGTCGGTAGAGTTGTCCAGGCCAAAAGCGGTCTTCCCCCCGCCAAAAGAGCCCCCTGCGTCGCCAAAGCGGTGCGCTACCCTGAAGTCCAGCTCGTGCTTCTTCAGGGTTTCATTAGAATGCCCCATGATGATACGGGTCGATTTAAAGGTGCCGATCACCGGCTGATGGCCGGTGGAATCCTTGAACATTTTGCTCAGATCGTCTTGCGCCTGGCTGGTCATGCACAGGCCGCAGCTAATCAGTAACAGACTTATCGCCTTCATAGATCTTTTGGTTTGTATAGCAGTTTAATTGTGATTAAGATAGCAGCCGGCTTATTTAGCGTATGTTGCCTTTACTGTTACTTCCACTACCTCGGCTATATTCTTGATCACCAGGGTAGGTATTTTTATCTTGTGGTCTACCAGTTTTACATTGAATTTGGAGGCAGACGTAACCTGGCCGCCCTGCACTGTGATGGTGCCTTTTTCGCGGTAGGTTTTATCTACTCCATGCAGTGACAGCACACCTTCTACGGTCACGTCATGCGCGCCATCGGTGCTGAGGTCAGTTCCGGCCGGTTCTACTACTTTTCCTTTGAACTCCGCATAGGGATACTTATCCGTTTCAAGGTAGTTCTCATTAAAGTGCTCCTGCATCAGCTTTTTCCTGAACTGGAAGGTGTTCACCGGTACCTTGAAGTACACGGCCCCTGTTTTCAGGTTGATGGCAGAAACGCCTTTGTCTGTTTTAGCTTCAATATCCTCCATTGGTGCGGATGAAAAGAAAGAAAAACTGGCATTACGACAGGAATAGATGTCCTGCGCAAAAACATTCACTGTTCCGAGTACAATACCCAGGATTAAAAGAATTCGTTTCATGCGTTCAAATAATTTTAGTGTAATCTCTCCAATGGCTAATAGCTGTTATTCCGGCATTCCTTTGTCAATCCAGCAGCTGATGGAGTCCCGTAAGCTCTGCCTCAGCGTGCCGCCGGGCGGCATGTCTGCCTGGGCGCTTAACACACGCAGGCGGAAAATGGTGGTGTTGGCTGATACGAAGCTCATAAACTTGGTCTTTGTGGAAAAATCGGCTCCCAGGGGCGCCGTACTTCCGCTATGACAACCTGTGCACCGGGACGAGATCGTGGCGTATACATCCGAACTGTTGATCACTACCGCGTCGCAACCACTCGGTTCCGGACCCGTGTCCGGCGCCGCGGCTTCTTTATTCGTACAACTGTAAATGGTCACTGCCAGCAGGCCTAACAATAAAAGATACGTCTTCATGTGTCTCAAAAAGGGTTTTAATGAACTGATGATTTATTTGTTTTTAATTGTTTAACAATAGTAATTTCACAAGTTGCAGGTCCGCTGCTGTTTGCTGGTGTATGGTGGCCTTTTCATGCTATACGTATTTTAATACGGAGGGCTTTTCATAATGGTTGCCTCATCAGTAAATAACGTTCGCCAATTTATTTAAATTATATTTTAAATACATTTGTAGATTATGAGTATCGACGAGTTATATAGTATCTACCGGGAAAATCCAGTTGTTCAAACGGATACACGTAAACTGAAACCAAACGATATCTTTTTTGCTCTCAAAGGGCCTAACTTTAACGGCAACACCTATGCGGAAACTGCCCTGGATATGGGCGCTGCACTTGCCGTAATAGATGATAAAGCATATTATACCCGGCCTGATAAAATGATGCTGGTGGAAGATGCGCTGCATACCCTGCAGGAACTTGCCCTGTGGCATCGGATGCAGCTGAATATTCCCATATTAGCCATCACCGGTAGTAACGGGAAAACTACCACGAAAGAGCTGGTCAGCACCGTGCTCGCGTCTACCTATAAAACAATCGCCACAGCAGGCAATCTTAATAATCATATCGGGGTACCCCTCACCCTGCTGAGTATCCCGCCCGATACGGAAATTGCCGTTATTGAAATGGGCGCCAACCATCAGCTTGAGATTGAGAGCTATTGCCGTATTGCCAGGCCTACACACGGTATCATTACTAATATCGGCAAAGCCCACCTCGAAGGTTTTGGTGGCGAAGAGGGAGTGCGGAAAGCCAAAGGAGAGCTGTATGATTTCCTGCGGGACCATGACGGCTCCGTTTTTGTTTGCAACAGCTACCCCTATCTGCTGGAAATGAGCAAAGGCATCATGGAAGTAGTTACTTATGGGGAAAAGGATGCCGACTGCACCGGGCAGCCCCTGGCTACATCAGCGTTCCTGGGTGTAAAGGTGACGAGCGATGATACCGTAGGCACACTGCAAACGCAGCTCACCGGAGCGTATAACTTCCCGAATGTAATGGCTGCAGTAACGGTAGGATTATATTTTAATGTACCAGGCGCCAGGATCAAAGCGGCAATAGAGCGCTATGTGCCTTCCAACAACCGCTCCCAGGTAGTAAAACAGGGTTCCAATACCCTGATCATGGATGCCTACAATGCCAACCCTTCCAGCATGCGGGCCGCTATTGAGAATTTTGCCGGCATCGAAGCAGAGAAGAAAGTACTGCTGCTGGGCGCTATGATGGAACTTGGACCGGATAGTGTGAAAGAACACCAGGCCCTGGTTGACCTGCTGCAACGTACTCACTGGCACGCTGTGGTACTGGTAGGGGGCGACTTCAGTAAAGTGCAACACCCATACCTGTTCCTGGAAAATGCTGCAGCGGCCGCTCAATGGCTGCAACAACAGCAGTTCACAAACACTTATATACTGGTAAAAGGATCACGCAGTATCGGAATGGAAAAAGTAGTAGCTTAGCAATAATTTTTGTAAAGCGCCAGATACTTAGATCCGGGCTTACAGCGTTATAAGAAGGCTATTTAAAAAAAGACCTGCAAGTTAAAAAACCCGCAGGTGTTCATAACCTATGCCAACTTTAGAGTTTCGTTTTTGAAGAAATACGCTTAATTACGACTTTCTTATATCTGTAAACACTCTCGAAAATTATTCTGGTTTTGTTTGAAAGCCCCTTCCGTTTCGCTTCCCATATACCTACTTAGGCTTTTGTTTTGCGAGGGCCCGCTACGCGGCTGTCTCTTCATTTCCGCCCTTCGTATACTTATTTACGAGGCTGATTCATGTTTGGATTTACTAAAATGGAAAATTTTTCATCACAAACAATCAGCTGGTTATCAACTCAATAACAAATATTCGTCCAAAAGTAAATCCCTCGTATATTATCCGGTTTTAATGCGATAAAAACTGCGTTTTTCACGGTACGATTTCTTGCGTCATCTCCTGAGAAAAATGGCTGCCTACCATCGATCATATACGTATACGATTTGCCGCTTATGCTTGCTCCTGGCACAATTCAACTAATACGCCGTTGGTGTCTTTCGGGTGCAGGAAGCAGATCAGTTTATTATCGGCGCCACGCTTGGGCTTGTCTTGCAGGAGCGTGAAACCCGCAGCCGCCAGGCGTTGCATTTCTTCCTCAATATTGTTCACCTCGAATGCAATATGATGCATACCCGCCCCTTTTTTTTCAATAAACCGGGCGATAGCACTGTCTGGCCCCGTAGCCTCCAGCAGCTCTATCTTGGTTTCTCCCTGCCTGAAAAAAGCAGTCTGCACCTGTTCACTTTCCACTATCTCCGTTTTATAACAGGGACTATTCAACAATTTCTCGAATAAAGGCACTGCATCCTTGAGCGAAGCGACCGCTATACCAATGTGTTCAACTTTTAACATGCAAAGTTTTTTAGATCCGGTAAGTTCATAAAAAATCCGGAATCCCATAGAGCCATTCTATCCGCCTATCAGATATATAGATGAGGAGCCGGGGGAAAAATTGTAGTTTAATAGTAAATTTGTGAAGATTGCCTTCTTAATATAAAGAATTGTATCTATATGCTGAAGCTGCCTGTTTATCTGGACAATAACGCTACTACTCCCTGCGATCCGAGAGTGGTGGAAGCCATGTTACCATATTTCACTGAAAACTTTGGTAACGCAGCCAGCCGTAATCATCCCTTCGGATGGGCGGCAGAAGAAGCAGTGGACTATGCCCGTGAACAGGTGGCGAAACTGATCGGCGCTGATCCAAAAGAGATCATTTTCACTTCAGGCGCTACAGAGGCTGATAACCTCGCTTTGAAAGGCGTGTTCGAAATGTATGCAGCCAAAGGCAATCACATCATCACCACTGAGATAGAGCACAAAGCAATACTCGATACCTGTAAACACCTGGAGAAACTAGGCGCTTCCATTACTTATCTCAAAGTGAACCATGAAGGACTGATCGATCTGAAAGAACTGGAAGCAGCCATCACGCCCCAAACGATCATGGTGGCGGTAATGTATGCCAACAATGAAATAGGCGTGATCAATCCTATCCGCGAGATTAGCCACATCACCCGCAAACACGGCGTGCTGTTGATGACAGATGCTACCCAGGCTGTTGGTAAAATACCGGTGGATGTACATAAAGACGGCATAGACCTGCTGGCCTTCAGCGCCCACAAAATGTACGGGCCCAAAGGCGTAGGCGCGCTGTACGTGCGGCGCAAATCGCCCCGCGTAAAGGTAACCGCCCAGATGGACGGCGGCGGCCACGAAAGAGGCATGCGCTCCGGCACCCTGAATGTGCCCGGCATCGTTGGCTTTGGTAAAGCCTGCGAACTGGCCCAACAGGAAATGGAAGCCGAGGGCAAACGCCTTTCCGTACTGCGCGATAAGCTGGAAAAAGCGCTGCTGCAGCTGGAAGAATCGTACGTGAACGGCTCTGCCACCCAACGTTTACCACACATGACCAATGTCTCTTTTAAATACGTGGAAGGCGAAGGCCTGATGATGGGCTTTAATAAAAATATTGCCCTTTCTTCCGGCTCTGCCTGTACCAGCGCATCCCTCGAGCCCAGCTATGTGCTGAAAGCTTTAGGCCTCGGCGATGATTTGGCACACTCTTCGCTTCGTTTTGGGTTGGGACGCTTTACCACAGAAGAGCAGATCGATTACACAATCACAGCAGTGACCGATACAGTGAACAAGCTGCGCGAAATGAGCCCACTGTGGGAGATGTTCAAGGACGGGGTGGACCTGAACTCCATTGAATGGGCGCACCATTAAAATTTTTGGTAGATAACATAGCATTAATAAACAGAACTGCTGGCTGAAAACTTTTAGCTATTGACCATATCCGAAAAAAGCTAAAAGCTTTTAGCTGACAGCTAAAAGCACAAACAAATGGCTTACTCAGAAAAAGTGTTGGATCATTACAACAATCCAAAGAATGTGGGCACGCTGGACAAAAGCAAGAACACGGTAGGGACCGGTCTGGTAGGCGCGCCTGAATGCGGCGATGTGATGCGTTTGCAGATAGAGGTGGATCCCGCCACACAGGTAATTACCGATGCCAAATTCAAAACCTTTGGCTGCGGCTCTGCCATCGCTTCCTCTTCCCTGGCCACAGAATGGCTGAAAGGCAGGACCGTGGAAGAAGCCGTGCAGATTGACAACATGGACATCGTGGAAGAGCTGAACCTTCCCCCGGTAAAGATCCACTGCTCCGTGCTTGCAGAAGATGCGATCAAGGCAGCGATCAACGATTACCGTAAGAAGAACGGCCTGGAAGAACTGAAGTTTGAAGAGAGCGCAGTACACTGATCCGGCCCTTAGCTTTTAGCCCCTGGCTGTTAGCATGATGCAACAGCTGGAAGGCTATCTGTCTTACGCTATCCTATGAGATCACCTGCACTTATTCTCCTGTTTCAATCCCCCAACAATGCTTTGTTTCCCTATATCTGCTCCATAACAGGCGGTATGTCCTTCCTTTCCCCTAATTCTTCCCCCTAAGAAAAATAAGAGCAAGAATTCCAGCGTTCTAATATATTTGTACTTTTAATAATTCTTATGCTAGCCATTTTCAGAAAGGAAATACACCAGTTCTTCAGCAGTATCACCGGTTACGTGGCCATTATCCTTTTTCTGCTGGCAAATGGATTGTTATTGTTCGTATTTCCGGATACCAACCTGCTGGACTTTGGTTACGCCAACCTCGATCCCCTGTTCGAGCTGGCGCCCATTATATATTTGCTGCTGATACCTGCCATTACCATGCGCAGTTTTGCAGACGAGTTCCGTTCCGGTACCATAGAGCTGCTTAGCACCAAACCACTCTCCTGGTGGCAGATCGTTTTGGGCAAGTACTGGGCCAGCACCCTCATCGTGCTGATCTCCCTGCTGCCTACTGCCGTATATTACCTGGCCATCCACCAGCTCAGCACTGCTCCGGTACACCTCGATAACGGCGGTATCGCCGGCTCATACCTGGGCCTTCTGCTGCTCGGCGCTGTATTTACCGCCATCGGCATATGGGCCTCCTCCCTCACTACCAACGCCGTAGTGGCTTTCCTGGTAGCTGTATTCACCTGTTTCCTTTTCTATAACGGTTTTGACGCACTGAGTAAAATACCCGGCTTTTCAGGCGGCGCAGATTATTATCTGCAGATGGCGGGCATCAAGTTCCATTATACCTCCATCAGCAGGGGAGTGGTAGACAGCCGTGACCTGGTATACTTTGCCAGTGTGATCATCCTGATGCTCTACCTCAGCAGAACATCCCTCCAACGCCGTGTATGGCAGGGAGTAAGCAACCGAAAAAAATATTTCCAGCGGGCCCTCGCCGTGCTGGCCATACTGATCGGCGTTAACGTGCTGGCGGCATATGTACATGGCCGTGCAGACCTTACCGCCGAAAAAAGATATACCCTGGCGCCCGCCACCAAACAACTGCTGCGCAATCTAGACAGTACCGTTACCATCGAAGTGTTCCTTAAAGGCGATTACCCGGCTGCTTTCCGGCAGCTGGCCCAGTCTACCCAGGAACTGCTGGAAGAGTTCAGGGAATATGGCGGCAATAACATCCGCTTCTCCATCCTGAACCCGGGTCAGGGTCTTACCGACTCTGCCCGCATGGCTTTTCAGCAACAGCTGGTAGAAAAAGGCATCATGCCCTTTAACCTGCAGGTACAGCAGGAAGCCAGCGAAGGCTATAGCGAAAAGCTCATCTTCCCCGGCGCCCTCGTGCATTATAAAGACAAAACAGTCGGGGTGAACCTGCTGAAAAGCCAGGGCGGACAAGACCCGCAGGCAGCCATGGGCAATTCCGAAGCCCTGCTGGAATACCAATTCGTGAATGCGATCTATAAACTGCAGCAGCAACACAAACCGCTCATCGGCTATATGCTGGGCAATGGCGAATCACTGGGAGCAGAAGTGTACGATGCACTCACCACCGTGCAGGGCAATTACGCGCTGGACACGATCTCTTTACAATACAATTCGCATATCCCGAAAGATTTTGATCTGATCCTGTTTGCCAAGCCGATCAGCCGTTTTTCAGACGATGATAAGCTGAAAATAGACCAGTACATTATGCATGGCGGTAAGGTGATCTGGTTCCTGGATGTGCTGAACGCCAGCATGGACAGCCTCCAGGACAAGAACAGCTTCATTGCATTTGACCGCGGACTGAACCTGGAAGACCTGCTCTTCCGCTACGGCGTAAGGGTGAACCCTGATCTGATACAGGACCTGCAATCCGATATCGTACCGCTGGTAGTAGGCAATGTAGGCAACAAGCCGCAGATCCAACCGGTGCCTTTCCCCTACTTTCCGCTGCTCTCACCCACCGGCAACCATCCTATTGTAAAAAATATGGACCTGGTGATGAGCCGCTTTACCAGCTCTATAGACACTATTAAAGGCGGAGATATTACCAAGACCATCCTGCTCACTTCCTCCCGCAGCAGCCGCCGTGTGAGGATGCCCGCAGAGATCACCTGGGAAAGTATCCGTACAAAGCCCAACCCGCGTGAGTTCCGCGAATCATTCATCCCAGCTGCCGTATTACTGGAAGGCCGTTTCCCTTCCCTGTTCCGCAACCGGCTTGACCGGGCGCAGCAACAGGCTATTACACAGGCATCCGGCCAGCCCTTCCTGGACGCTGCCGCAGCACCGGGAAAAATGATCGTGGTAGGTGATGGCGACATCATCTCCAATGCCGTTTCCCGCAAAAACGGCCCGATGCAGATGGGCATCAACGCTTTTAATCCTGACTACGTATTTGCCAATAAAGAGTTTTTCCTCAACTGTCTCGAATATCTTACCAACACCGCAGGCATTATGGAAACCCGCAACAAAGAAGTTACGCTGCGCCTGCTGGATGCCGCTAAAGTAAAGCAGGAGCGGACGAAATGGCAGCTAATCTGCTTCGTGGTTCCCGTCGGCCTCATCCTGCTGTTTGCAATGGTGTTCCAGTTTATCCGCCAGCGCAGGTTTGAATAGTCCGTAGTTGCTGAACTATGGACTATTGACTATATCCATTATCTTTGCTGTTCACTAAACAACAACCGGCTGCATGACACCCACACAGTGGACGTATCTGATCTTTGGCATTGTTATCGTCCTGGCCCTGATCTTTGATCTTGGTTTACTTAGTAAAAAATCCACCACTATCTCTATTAAAAAAGCCCTCATTCAAACCAGCTTCTGGGTTGGCCTTTCACTTGCATTCTTCGGATTTGTATGGGTTGAGAACGGTTCTAATATCGCTGTCAGCTATCTCAGCGCCTACCTGATGGAATGGTCGCTTTCTATTGACAATATCTTTGTATTCATCCTCATATTCGGATTCTTTAAAGTAAAAGAAACCAGCTACGCACGCGTGCTGCTCATTGGTATCATGATGGCCATCGTGTTCCGCGCTATTTTTATCACCATCGGCGCTGCGCTCATCGCTAAATTCTACTGGATCCTTTACATCTTCGGCGCTTTCCTGGTATACACCGGTGTAAAGATGTTCGTAGTAGACCAGCACGACGATTTCAAACCTGAAGAGAACATCGCCTATCGCTTTATGAGCAAATACATGCGGATCTCGCATGAAGAGCCACACGGCAGGTTCACCATTAAAAAAGGCGACAAAATATATTTCACCACCCTTGCCATCGTTGTGGTAATGCTGGCAGTAACAGATATCATCTTTGCACTGGATTCCATACCCGCAGTGTTTGCCATTTCACAGGTGCCGCTGGTGGTGTATACCTCCAATATTTTTGCCGTTCTGGGCCTTCGCTCATTATTCTTCCTGCTAAGGGGAGCGGTAGACAAGTTCGATTACCTGCAGCAGGGCATCGCCATTGTACTTGTATTCATTGGCCTTAAAATGCTCGCAGAGATCATTCACTTCCATATGCCCGTATATGTATCCCTGATCGTGATCGTATTATGTTTGGGCGGCTCTATCCTGTACTCTATCTTCCATCAGAAAGAAGGAGTACCGGAAAAGCTGGAGGCAGAAAACCATGCAAAAGAGCATTCGGCTAAAAGCTAAAAGCCAGCAGCTAACAGCTAATTCAAACTATGTACAACGCAGCAAATATCAGTAAGATCCTGAAGGGGGAGCTTTTACAGGACAGAGGATTTCCGGAGATAGCGCATATTTTGCTGGACAGCAGGAAACTGATCTTTCCTGAGACCTCGCTTTTTATTCCATTGGTAAGTACCCGGCGGAACGCGCACCAGTATATCCCCGATCTGTACGAAAAGGGAGTGCGCAATTTTATTGTCAGCGAGCATCTGCCGCTTGATCAGTATCCTGAAGCCAATATCATCCTGGTGAAAGATACCATGCAGGCATTGCACGCACTGGTAGCCTGGCACCGCCATCAGTTCCATATACCGGTGATCGGGATTACCGGCAGCAACGGCAAGACCATTATCAAGGAATGGCTGTACCAGCTGCTGGAAAAAGACTACAACATCGTTCGCAGTCCCAAAAGCTATAACTCGCAAACAGGGGTGCCCCTGTCTGTGTGGCAGATGCGGCCCGAACATGAACTGGCCATTTTCGAAGCAGGTATCTCCCAGCCCGGTGAGATGGAGCATCTTGAGAAGATCATCCGCCCCAGCATTGGTATCTTCACCAACATCGGCGAAGCGCATAATGAAGGCTTTCTCACCGTACGGCAAAAGATCAACGAGAAGCTGGTGCTCTTCACCAAAAGCGATATCCTCATCTACTGCAAGGATTATCTTGAACTGAATGAGTGCGTGCTCAACTTCCATACCCAGATCGGTAAAAGGGATAACCAGGAAGGCCTTCAGCTATTGGCCTGGTCGCGCAAAACAGATGCAGACCTGCGCATTATCAGTGTAGACAAGGATCAGACCCACACCCGCATTGATGCATTGTACAAAAATGCGCCCCTGTATATACGCATTCCTTTTGTAGATGAAGGCTCCGTAGAAAACGCCATCCACTGCTGGGCGCTCATGCTTTACCTGGGCACAGAACAAAGCGTGATACAGCAACGGATGGACCAGCTGGGCAATATCGCCATGCGCCTGGAGCTGAAACAGGGCATCAACAACTGCTCCGTTATCAACGACAGTTACAACTCAGACCTGGGCTCACTTACCATTGCACTGGATTTCTTACAGCAACAGCAGCAGCATCCCACACGCACTGTTATTCTCAGCGATATCCTGCAAAGCGGCAAGAGCGACGCTTCCCTGTATGAAGAAGTAGCCGGCCTGCTGCAGAAAAAAGGCATCAACAAGTTCATTGGCATCGGTAAAAATATCAGCCGTGAAAAAAAGAGCTTCCAGCAGGTAGAAGGATTGAAAAACCATTTCTTCCTTACCACAGAAGCGTTTATACAGCAGTTCAACCCGCAGGACTTCCAGCACGAGACCATCCTGCTTAAAGGCGCCCGCATCTTCGAGTTTGAGCGCATCGGCAAATTGCTGGAACAGAAAGCGCACCAGACCATACTGGAAATAAATCTCAGCGCACTGGCCCACAACGTAAAACAATACCAGTCGCTGCTGAAACCCTCAACCAGGCTAATGGCGATGGTAAAGGCCTTTTCCTATGGCAGTGGCAGTTTTGAAATTGCAAACCTGCTGCAGTTCCATGGTGTAGATTACCTGGCCGTAGCTTATGCAGATGAAGGTGTGGAGCTCAGAAGGGCCGGTATCACCATGCCCATTATGGTTATGAACCCCGAACCCAGCTCTTTTGGCGCCATCCTCCAATGGAACCTGGAGCCGGAGATCTACTCCCTTCACCTCCTGCAGCTGTTTGAAGAAGAAGTACGGGTGGCCGGTAAAACGGATTTTCCCATCCACGTGAAGCTGGACACCGGTATGCACCGCCTGGGCTTTGAAAGGAAAGACATCCCGGCCCTGGCCCTGATGCTCACCGAGAGCGGCAGGCTGAAAGTGCAGTCCATCTTCAGTCACCTGGCGGCCAGTGAAGATCCCGCGAAGGATGCCTTTACACAGCAGCAGGGCCGCCTGTTCTTTGAAATGAGCCATGAACTGCAAAAAGCCCTTGGCTACACCAGTATCCGTCACATCTCCAACAGCGCTGCCATACACCGCCATCCTGACCTGCAGCTGGATATGGTGCGCCTGGGCATCGGTATGTACGGTATAGACAACGGCGAAATGCAGGAAAAGCTGCGGAATGTAAGCACGCTCAAAACTACGGTGGCCCAGGTAAAAGAGCTGCAGGTAGGAGATACTGTAGGCTACGGCGCTAAATGGATCGCCACAGGTCCTTCGGTTATCGCCACCGTTCGTATAGGCTATGCTGATGGCTATCCCCGCTGTCTCAGCAATGGCGGCGGCCAGATGCTGATCCGCGGCCAGCTGGCGCCTGTTGCCGGAGTGGTGGCCATGGATATGCTGATGCTCGATGTTACTCATATCCCGGAGGTAACAGAAGGCGATGAAGTGATCGTTTTTGGCCAGGATCTGCCCGTACAACAGCTGGCAACCTGGGCGAACACCATCCCCTATGAGATCCTGACCGGGATCTCCCAAAGGGTAAAAAGGATCTATTTTGAAGAATGATCCTGCCCCCACTTTAAATAAAACTGTTATTTTTGAGAAAATTATAACGCAGATAACCGGATGAAATACCGTCACGTAATATTCATAGTCGTACTGATCCTGTTCATTGACCAGGCCCTGAAGTTTTGGATCAAGACCCATATGTACATGCAGCAGGAATTTATCATCTTTCCTAACTGGTTCCGTATACATTTCATTGAGAATGAAGGGATGGCCTATGGACTTAAGTTCGGCGGCGATTTTGGTAAGATCCTCCTGACGCTCTTCCGCCTGGCCGCCGTGGTGATCGGTTTCTGGTATATGAAAAAGCTGGTGCGCCAGCACTTCCATACCGGCCTGCTGATCTGTGGCTCCCTGATACTGGCCGGCGCTGCGGGTAACCTGATAGACAGCATGTTCTATGGCATCATCTTTAGCGACAGCACCTATGATATCGCCCGCTTCCTGCCCAAAGAAGGCGGTTACGGGCCTTTTTTACACGGTAAAGTGGTAGACATGCTCTACTTCCCCATCTATGAAGGCTACCTGCCTAAATGGATCCCTTTCAAAGGCGGGGATTATTTCATCTTCTTCCGCCCGGTGTTCAACATCGCGGATGCCGCCATTTCTACCGGCGTTATCACCATCCTGCTCTTCCAGAAGCGTTTTTTCAGCAAACATATCGAAACTGAATCCACTCAGAATGAGCCCGTTGTAAACGGCGCAGTGGAATAAGATATATCCGTCATTTTCAAAGCAGAAGGGTTTGAAAGTTTAAAAATTTAAACGTTCAAACCCTTCTGCTTTCTACCCCTTCCTATCATTTCAGGACTTTTTTTCCCACTTGCTTTGAAAAATAAATTCCTCACACTACATTTGTCCACAAATTCTATAGACTAATATGGTTATGCTAAAGAGATATTATATCAGCCGGTTTGTTCACCGATGTTGTTGCAGGTGAAGTCCTTTCCCCCTTCGCACCCACAGCTGGTTCACACAATCAATCTTTATCCACCAAATAAAAAATCATGCAGATCACTAAACGTCTACAAAATATATCCCTATGGCTGCTCTTGCTCCTGCTGCCCGCACTGTCGCAGGCCCAAAGCGCTACCCTTATTGAAATATCAGGTAAGGTGACCGACCAGAATAAGGCGCCCCTGCCAGATGTCAGCATACAGGTAAAAGGTACCGTATCCGGTACCATCACTGATAAAGCGGGCGACTTCAAACTGCGTACCCGGTCCAAACTGCCCTTCACGCTGGTGATCTCCTCCGTTGGCTTTCAACAGCAGGAACTCGAGGTGAAAAGCCTGGGAGAGAACCTCCAGATAGCCCTCGCCACCCAAACAGTGCTGGGCCACGAAGTGGTGGTAACCGCCTCCCGCGTATCTGAAAGCATCCTGAAATCGCCTGTGGCAGTAGAAAAGCTGGACATCCGCGCCATCAAGGAAGTGGCCGCGCCCAGCTTCTATGATGCGCTGGAAAACGTGAAAGGCGTACAGATGCTCACCTCCAGCCTTACCTTCAAAGTACCCAATACCCGCGGTTTTAACGTTCCCAATAACTTCCGCTTCCTGCAGCTGGTAGACGGCGTGGATATGCAGGCGGCCACCCTGGGCGTTCCCCTGGGTAACGCCATCGGCCCCACTGAGCTGGATATTGAGTCTGTTGAGATCACCCCAGGCGCAGCATCTGCGCTTTACGGCATGAACGCCATCAACGGCCTGGCCAACCTGCAAACCAAAAGCCCTTTCAGGTACCAGGGTTTAAGCATATACATGAAAGGTGGGGTGAACCATGTGGATGGAAAGGACCGGGACCCGAGCTTTCTCCGCGAAGGCGCTATCCGCTATGCCAAAGCATTTAATAATAGATGGGCCTTTAAAGTGAACTTCAGCGCCATGAAAGGCACCGATTGGGTGGCCAACGGCCTTACCGATCAGAACCCGCAGAACCTGCCCACCGCCAACCCGAAATACCCGGAGCTGTCCGGCGATAACAACCCGGCCAAGGACCAGTGGAGCCGCTATGGTGATGACCGCCAGGCCAGGCAAGCCATCACCATTACCCGCAACGGTAAAACGGAAACCTTCAACGTGGCCCGTACCGGCTACCTGGAAAAAGACCTGATCTACCCCGATGTACGTAACATCAAGGCAGACGGAAGCCTCTTTTACCGCATCAACGATCACCTGGAAGCGTCTGTTGGTTACCGTTACGGCACTATGGACGGCGTATTCCAGCGTGGTAACCGTATCCAGCTGAAAGGCGTCACCGTACAGAATTATAAGGCAGAACTGAGAGGAGATAACCTGCTGCTGCGGGGTTATATCCTGAAAGAAAATACCGGTCACTCCTACAACCTGAACCCATTGGCCTACAGCCTTGACCTGAGCCATGCCAGCAATGCCGACTGGGGCGCTAAGTTCCAGGGTGAGCTGCAGTCACAGGTGAATGGCGGGGCCGACCTGGTAACTGCCATGGCCCGCGCAAGAGCCGCCGCTGATGCAGGCCGCGCCGAACCCGGCACACCGGAATTTGAACAACTGAAGAATACCATCGTCAATTCCAATAACTGGGATGTGAAATCTGCTTCCCTGCCCAACGGCGCTCCCAATGGCGGCGCAGCGGTATGGCAGTACAGCACCACCTATCACCTGGATTTCCAATATAATGTTAAACAGGTCAAATGGGCCAACATACTGGTAGGTGCAGACTATCGCCGTTATGCGGTAACGCCTGACGGTAATACCTTTGTTGACTTCTCCCGTCCGTTGGACCAAAGGACCATTGCCGACAAGAACGGCTCCTTCGGTAACAAACAGTATTATACCAAATACGGCGCATTTGGACAGATCACTAAACTGTTCTTTAACGATAAGCTAAAGGTCTCTGCCTCCGCCCGTGTAGACCGCAACCCGGAGTTCAGCACCAAATTTAACCCGCGTATAGCTTTAGTGTATACGGTGGCAGAGAAACACAATTTCAGAGCCTCTTTCCAGAATGGCTATCGTTTCCCGGCACTGTTTGAAGCGCTCTCCTTCCTGAACAACGCCAGCGTGCGCAGGGTAGGCGGCCTGGCCCGTGTAAACGATGGCATCGGCTTCCTGGAAAATTCCTACACCCTGGCTTCCTACGATCTCTTCACCGCCGCGGTGAATGCAGACAGGGCCAACGGCCTGAGCGCCCGCGACGCTGCCATCAGGAACAGGGACGTATTGCAGGTGGCCAACCTGCCTGTAATGCAACCCGAACGCATCAACTCTTTCGAAGTAGGTTACAAAAGCGTACTGCTGGATAATAAGCTGATCCTCGATTTCGATGCTTATTACAACTCCTACAAGGGCTTCCTGGGCCAGGTAGAAGTGGCCGTGCCCACTACCGGCAAAGTAGGCTCGGATTCCGCTGTATACGACATGCTGACCCGCTCCAGGCAGAGCCGCTACCGCGTATATACCAACGCCAAGAATACCTATAACAGTTACGGGTCTTCACTCGGTGTTACTTATATCTTCTACAAAAAGTTCACCGTTTCCGGCAACGCCAACTACAATAAGCTGTCAGACAATCCCAACCCGGATATCTTCCAAACCGGTTTCAATACCCCCAACTGGGTGACCAACGTGTCTTTCAGCAACCGGGAAGTGGTAAAAAACCTGGGCTTCAACGTAGTATGGCGCTGGCAGAACAACCTATACTGGGAAAGCACCCTGGCTAACGGCAACGTACCTGCCTATTCTACTATAGACGCCCAGGTGAACCTGCGGATCCCTAAACTGAACGCCACTGTGAAAGTAGGAGGCAGCAACATATTGAATCACCGCTATATACAGTTCGCCGCCGGTCCTACCATCGGAGCGCTGTATTATACATCCATTACGCTGGACGGCTTACTGAAATAGCACGCCTACACTGCAGAATGGTATCAGAAACCAGTCATTATTGTCCCGGAGGGTGCCTTCCGGGACTTTTTTTTGTATTTATTTGGATATGCTGCTTATTCAGATTACCTTTAGTCTATTATTTATATAGACTATATAACTAATAGGTATTATGTCGCATAACGAGGTGATAGATAAACTGGAACAACAGCCGGCCACCCTGAGAAGGCAGGAAATGCTCATAACCCTGGTCAATGAGGAGAATAAGAAAAAGCGTGGGTTATGGGTGCTGATCGTCTTGTTATCAGTCATTACCGTGATTGGTTTATGGTTCACTTATTACTATAGCGTTCCTGCTGCCACACAAACGAAGGTATACCAGTTCATACAATCCCTTTTTACATCGCAGTTGCTGTTTTACATAGGCGTAGGACTGGCCGCACAGATAGTGGACGGAGCGCTGGGCATGGCCTATGGCGCCACCTCTTCCTCCCTGCTGCTGGGCCTCGGCATTCCACCTGCTATTGCAAGCGCCAGTGTACACGTAGCAGAAGTGTTCACTACCGGTGCATCCGGCATTGCGCATTTCAAACTAGGTAATGTAAATAAGAAACTGTTCCTGTACCTGCTTATACCCGGTATGTCAGGCGCTATCATTGGCGCCTATCTGCTTTCCGACAAAATAGATGGAGATGTTATCAAACCGTTCATGAGCGCATACCTCATGATACTCGGCATTATCATCCTGAAAAAAGCCTTGCAGAACAACCGTCGCAAAAGTAAAGTAAAACGTCTCGGCCCGCTGGCCTTCTTTGGCGGTTTTATGGATGCTATTGGCGGAGGCGGCTGGGGCCCTATCGTTACTTCTACGCTTTTAAGCAAAGGCCGTACCGTACACTATACCATCGGTTCTGTGAATGCAGCTGAGTTCTTCATCTCTGCATCCAGCGCTGCTACTTTCCTGGTATTCACAGGCATCAGCAGCTGGCAGGTCATTGTAGGCCTGGTGATCGGCGGGGTGATCGCATCTCCCTTTGCCGCCATCCTGGTACGCCGCGTAAAACGCAAGCCCATGATGATCATGGTAGCGGTATTAGTGATACTGCTTAGCTTGCGCACCATCGTCTTAACTTTCACGAAATAAAAAAAGCTGCAAGTCTCAAGCTGCAAGCTTCAAGCGCTATCCCGTACATTAGTTAACTGCCTTAATGCAGGTAACTGAACTATACGTTAATGCTTGAAGCTTGCAGCTTGAGACTTGCAGCTTTTATCTTTCGACTAAATCTTTATCTCTCCCACCATCTTAGCCGGATCTACCCATTCGTCAAACTGCTCAGGCGTAACATAACTCAGCTTCACCGCCATCTCTTTCAGGGTAGTGCCTTCATGGTGCGCTTTCTGCGCGATCTCTGCTGCTTTATAATATCCTATCCTCGTATTCAGCGCAGTTACCAGCATCAGTGAATTATCCACGTGCTTTTTAATGTTGGCTTCTATCGGGGCCAGGCCTTCCGCACATTTATCATTGAAGCTTACGCAACCGTCGCCTATCAGGCGGGCGCTGTGCAGGAAGTTATAAATCATTACCGGCTTGAACACATTCAGTTCAAAATGGCCGGTAGCACCGCCGATGTTGATGGCCACATCGTTGCCCAGTACCTGTGCAGCGATCATGGTCAGCGCTTCACACTGGGTAGGGTTCACTTTACCGGGCATGATGGAAGAACCCGGCTCGTTATCCGGGATGAACAGCTCACCGATACCGGAACGCGGGCCGGAGCTCAGCATACGGATATCATTAGCGATCTTCATCAGGCTCACCGCTACTGTTTTCAGGGCGCCGTGCGCTTCTACGATTGCATCGTGAGCGGCCAGGGCCTCGAATTTATTTTCAGCAGTTACAAAGGGCAGGCCGGTCAGTTCTGCGATCTTCTTAGCTACATTCTCAGAATAACCTTTCGGTGTATTGATACCGGTACCAACGGCAGTACCGCCCAGGGCCAGTTCGCTCAGGTGGGCCAGGGTGTTGTTGATGGCTTTCAGGCCATGATCCAGCTGTGATACATAACCGCTCAGTTCCTGTCCAACGGTCAGCGGCGTAGCGTCCATGAAATGCGTACGGCCTATTTTCACTACGTGCTTGTAGGCAGCTGCTTTTTCAGCCAGCGTGTTACGCAGCTTTTTGATACCGGGAATGGTTACTTCCACCAGCATTTTGTAAGCGGCAATATGCATGGCGGTAGGGAAAGTATCGTTGGAAGACTGGGATTTGTTCACATCATCATTCGGGTGCACCACCTTATCCTTGTCGGTAAGCTGACCGCCGTTGATCACGTGTGCACGGTAAGCCACCACTTCATTCACGTTCATATTGGACTGGGTACCGGAACCGGTTTGCCACACTACCAGGGGAAATTCATTATCCAGTTTGCCTTCCAGGATCTCGTCGCACACTTTGCCGATCAGCTCCGCCTTCTCTTTGGGCAGTACGCCTGCATCCAGGTTGGTAAGCGCAGCCGCTTTTTTCAGATAGGCAAATGCCCTGATGATCTCTTTGGGCATCCTGTTAATATCCTGGGCGATCCTGAAATTATCGATGGAGCGCTGGGTTTGTGCGCCATAATAGGCGTTCACGGGTACTTTCACCTCGCCCATCGTGTCTTTCTCTATTCTGAATTCCATATGCTTGAATTTTGAGACACGAAAATAATTAACAATTAAGAATTAATAATTAATAATACCGGCGCTACAGGGTATTCAACCGAGCACACTTAGCTGCCGACTGCAGTCTCGCAATTCTTAATTCTTAATTATTCATTATTAATTATTCGCCGGTAAATCTGGGTTGCCGTTTCTGCACAAACGCTTCCGCGCCTTCCTGCAGATCCTTGGTGGCAAAGCAGGCTGCAAACTCGTCTATCTCTGTTGCAAAGCCATCCACATCCTTGTCCAGCGCTGCATGCACACACTTGATCACCCGTGCAATAGCCAGTGGGGCCTTGCTATGGATCTTTTTCAGGATCTCTTTGGCTTTGTCCAGCAGCGCCTCCTTTTCTGTCACATGGTTCACCAGGCCCATGCTCAGGGCATCTGCTGCGCTGATCATATCGCCGGTCATCATCAGTTCCATGGCGCGGCCTTTGCCCACCAGCATGGAAAGCCGCTGGGTACCGCCATAACCTGGGATCAGGCCCAGGTTCACTTCCGGCTGACCGAATTTAGCGTTGTTGCTGGCTATACGAAAATGACAGGCCATCGCCAGCTCGCAGCCGCCGCCCAGCGCAAAACCGTTCACAGCCGCTATAATCGGCTTGGGACATTCTTCTATGCGCTGGAAGATAGTATGCCCTTTCTTAGCCAGTTCTGCGCCCTGTTCAGGGGAGAGGGTCAGGAACTCTGCGATATCTGCGCCCGCCACAAAAGCCTTTTCACCGCTGCCGGTAATAATGGCGCTCCTGATCTCTTTTTTCTTGTACACTTCATCCACCGCCAGTGCCAGTTCCGCCATCACCTGCTGGTTCAGGGCATTCATCTTATCCGGACGGTTGATCGTTATCACTAAGATCTCATCTGTTAAGGTAGTGCTGATCGTTTGATACATAAAGCTTGGTTTTATTTGTCAACCTGGTTTGCGTAGAACTATGGACTTAGAAATTGCGGTGCTCGCCTACCCAGCTGGTAATATAGCCGGCAATTTCCCGGGTATTGGTGCCCGGCGGGAACAACCTGCCTACGCCCAGCTGTTGCAGGGCCTGCATATCAGCATCCGGTATGATGCCGCCGCCGGTGAGCAGCACATCATCCATACCTTTCTCTTTCATCAGGTCTATAATCCTGGGAAATACCGTCATATGGGCCCCTGATAATATACTGATGCCGATAGCATCCACATCCTCCTGTAAAGCGGCATTCACCACCATCTCAGGGGTCTGTCTGAGCCCGGTATAGATCACCTCCATACCGGCATCCCGCAGGGCGGCCGCTATTACCTTGGCCCCACGGTCATGGCCGTCCAGGCCAACTTTTGCTACCAATACCCGTACCGGGCGATGTAAAGGGTCGTTCATTTTTTGGTTTTGCGTGGGTAAATGTAGCATTTTTTAGCACTTGGCTATTAGCTCTTAGCACTTAGCCCGCTAAAAGCTAACGGCTAAAGGCTAAGAGCTGATTTTTGCTTACCTTTGCAGTTCCGAAAACCACAACCTCTTAGATATGAGCGAAGAAAGGTCACTCAACTTTTTAGAACAGATCGTAGAAGATGATATAGCAAACGGCGTCAACGGCGGCCGGGTTCATACCCGCTTCCCGCCTGAGCCTAATGGCTACCTCCATATAGGCCACGCCAAATCCATATGCCTCAACTTTGGGCTTGCCCAAAAATACAAAGGCCAGACCAACCTTCGTTTTGACGATACCAATCCCGTTACAGAGGACACAGAATATGTGGAGTCTATCAAGGCTGACATACGCTGGCTGGGTTACGAATGGGCCAATGAGCTTTATGCATCCGATTATTTCGAACAGATATATGATTTTGCCGTAGCACTGATCAAAAAGGGACTGGCCTATGTGGATGATTCTACTCCGGAAGAGATAGCCGCCCTGAAGGGCACGCCCACGGAGCCCGGAAAGGATAGCCCCTACCGCAACCGCAGCATCGAAGAGAACCTGCGGCTGTTCCAGGAGATGCGCGACGGCAAGTACAAAGACGGTGAAAAGGTATTGCGCGCCAAAGTGGATATGGCTTCGCCCAACATGCACATGCGCGATCCCATCATGTACCGCATTAAACATGCTCACCACCACCGTACCGGCGAAAAATGGTGCATCTATCCCATGTACGATTTTGCACATGGCCAGAGCGACAGCATCGAGCATATCACGCACTCCATCTGTACCCTGGAGTTTGTACCGCACCGCCCCTTGTACAACTGGTTCATCGAGAAGCTGGAGATCTTCCCCTCTCACCAGTATGAGTTTGCCCGCTTAAACCTGAGCTACACGGTGATGAGCAAGCGCAAACTGAAACAGCTGGTGGAAGAAGGATTTGTACGCGGCTGGGATGATCCCCGCATGCCTACCCTCAGCGCACTGCGCCGCCGGGGCTATACCCCCGCCAGTATCCGCGCCTTTGCAGACCGGGTAGGAGTGGCCAAACGCGACAACATCATTGAAATAGGACTGCTGGAATATTTTATACGTGAAGAGCTGAACCGCACCGCCAACCGCGTAATGGCCGTACTGGACCCTGTGAAGCTGGTGATCACCAATTACCCGGCAGACCAGGTAGAAGAGCTGGAAGCAGAGAATAACCCGGAAGATGAATCTGCCGGTAAGCGTATCGTACCTTTCAGCAACACACTGTACATAGAGCGCGAAGATTTCATGGAAAACCCGCCCAAGAAATTCTTCCGCCTCGCCCCCGGCCAGCTGGTGCGCCTGAAGTATGCCTACATCATTAAATGCGACAGCGTGGAAAAAGATGCGGAAGGCAACATTACCACCATCTATTGCTCTTACCTGCCCGAAAGCCGCAGCGGCGGAGACACCAGCGGTATTAACGTGAAAGGTACCATTCACTGGGTGAGCGCTGCTCATGCCGCCACCGCAGAGGTGCGCCTGTACGACCGCCTCTTTAAAGTGGAAGATCCGGGTAATGAAGAAGGTGATTTCAAATCATACATCAATCCTGATTCATTACAGGTGATCCCTAACGCTTACATAGAGCCGTCTCTCACAAGCGCCAAACCCGGCGACCGGTTCCAGTTCCTGCGCAAAGGATATTTCACCGTAGACCCGGATACCACCGCGGAGAAACTGGTGTTTAACCGCACCGTTACCTTAAAAGATACCTGGGCGAAAGAGGCAACAAAGAATGAAAGCGTGAAAGCAAAATAGCTGATCAAATGATAAACAAAAGGGGCAGGTATATAAACTATACCTGCCCCTTGCTTTTATAGGAACATCCAATTGATCATACGTCAAATGCCGGTAATGCCTTCATGATCCTGGCAATGGTTTCATGCTTGCCAAGCGTTTCGGCAATGTTGAATACCGGCGGGCCAAATTTGCCTCCGCAAAGCATAATACGGAAAGGCAGCTGCAGTTCCCCCACTTTAATGTTCATGGAAGTGGCCAGCTGTTTGAAGCTCTCTTCCACCGCAGTCAGCGAGAAGTCTGCCAGCGTTTCCAGCACAGAAGCCCAGTCCAGGAAGAACTGGCGCTTTACTTCACTCCACTTGGGCTTTACCGCCGCTGCATCATAGGTTTCCGGCTGCTGGAAGAAGAAGAAGCCATGATCCCATATTTCATTCACGAGATTGCAACGCTCTTTTACCAGTCCGGCAATAGTGGCTACATATTCTTCAGATGCCTGCACGCCTTTCTCTTTCAGCACCGGCATAAATAATGCTGCCAGCCGCTGATTATCTGCTTTCAGTATATACTGGTGGTTGAACCAGTTAGACTTTTCAACATTGAACTTAGCGCCTGAATGGTGCACACGTTCCATAGAGAACTTTTCTATCAGCTCATCAAGTGTGAACAGTTCCTGCTCGGTACCATCATTCCAACCCAGCATGGCCAGCATGTTCACAAATGCCTCCGGCAGGTAACCCATTTCACGGAAGCCCCTGGTAAATTCGCCGCTGCGCGGGTCCTGCCAGTTCATGGCATATACGGGGAAGCCTAAACGGTCGCCGTCGCGCTTACTGAGCTTACCATTGCCATCCGGGCGCAATATCAGCGGCAGGTGTGCCCATTGGGGCATATCTGCTTCCCAGCCCAGGTAGCGCCACAGCATAATATGCACCGGTGCAGAAGGTAGCCATTCTTCACCGCGGAAGGCGTGTGTGATCTTCATCAGGTAATCATCTACTACCACCGCCAGGTGATAGGTAGGCATACCATCTGCTTTGAGCAGCACTTTATCATCTACCGTACCGGTATTGAAATGCACCTCGCCACGGATCATATCTGTGAAAGAGATCTCTTCATTAGCGGGCATGTTAATACGTATTACATGCGGCGTACCGGCTGCCAGCAGCTTCTCCGTTTCATCAGCGGGCAAGCTCAGCGAGTTGCGCATCTGCTGACGTACAATGTGGTTATATTGGGGAGATGGGTTCTCCTCCGTTTTCAGGCGGGCCCGCATTTCTTCCAGTTCTTCGGGGGTATCAAATGCATAGTAGGCATTTCCGTTCTTCACCAGCCGCTCTGCATACTGGCGATACATTTCCTTGCGCTCGCTCTGCCGGTAAGGCGCATAAGGCCCGCCCTTGTGCGGTCCCTCATCAGCCTCCAACCCGCACCAGCGCAGGCATTCTATAATATATTCTTCAGCGCCCGCTACATAACGGGTTTGATCCGTGTCTTCTATACGCAGCACAAAATCGCCTTTATGCTGCCGGGCAAACAAGTAGTTGAATAAAACCGTGCGTACGCCGCCCAGGTGTAAACCACCCGTTGGACTGGGCGCAAAGCGTACCCTTACTTTTTTGTGTTCCATAGGCGCAAAGGTAGTAATTTAGTTGGCAGTTGACAGTTTACAGTTGCCAGTTACAAGCCACTGACAACTGTAAACTGTCAACTGTAAACTTATACAAATGTTCTATCTCGCTAAAACACCCGGCATCCTGAAAGCCCTCTATCGCAGCTGTACCTGGCAGCTCTCTCCAGCCCGCCGGGCGGTGTATCTTACCTTTGACGACGGCCCCCACCCGCAGGCCACGCCTTTTGTAATGGAGCAGCTGAAAAAATATGACGCCAAAGGCACCTTCTTCTGTATAGGCAAAAATGTGGTAGAGCACCCCAGGATCTACCAGCAGCTCCTGGAAGAGGGCCATACGGTAGGTAATCATACCCATAACCACCTCAACGGCTGGAAAACCGGCACTGCCAAATACCTGGAGAATATACTGGAAGCCCGCAAGTATATTGATTCCCCCCTGTTCAGGCCCCCTTATGGCCGTATAACGCCTTTCCAGGTAAAAAAGCTCCGCAACACCGTCCCTGGCACACAGATCATTATGTGGGATGTTTTAAGCGCGGATTTTGATACGGCCATCACGGGCGAAGCCTGTGTACAGAACGTGGTGTTCAGGGCTAAACCGGGGTCTATTATTGTGTTCCACGACAGCACCAAAGCATGGGACCGTCTTTCGTATGCCCTTCCACGTGTGCTGGAGTTCTGTAAGAAACAGCAATGGGCAATGGAAGCGATACCTTTTGAAAAGTAAAAGAATAAATAAAAAAGAAAAACGCTTCCTGTGCGGGAAAGCGTTTTTCTTTTTTATTTATTACTTTTTATTTATCTCATGATTACACCCTTCACTTTATCTCCGATGCTGATAGTAGCGGAGTCATCGCACACGCCAGCGCCATAATTGATAGTGGCAGTGATCTGGTCAAAAGTTACATCTGCAGTACCTTTTCCGATCCAGGCGCAAGACAGTGCCTTTACCAGTGGTTCTTTAACAGTATAGGTAACAGCGCTGCCGCCGGGATAAGTCAGGGTAGCAGTACCTGTACCGCTGTACACATCATCATTGGTATTGAGCGGGGTAGCAGTACCATCTGTTTGTGAAATGGTCTTGGTGCAGGTGTAACCGAAAGTTAAAGTGTCCAAAGTAAGCTTGCCGCCGGTTACAACAGTTTTATAGCTGAATCCGTTGCTGCTGCTCAGGTTTGTGATCTCCTTGGTACCTTCTATTTTGATACCGTTTACAGTGTAGTTCTGCGGTGTGATAGTCACTTTGGCGCCAGGTAACAGCACAAAATTGCTGATCGTCAGTACCACTTTACCAGCGCGTACACGGCCATCTTCTCCCACGCAATGCGTTCCGAAATCCATGGTCAGTACTTTAGGCCACTTACCGGGGGTAGCATCGTCTACGCTGGACTGCCAGCAAGTACCTATCTTACCATTTATTTTGTCCTGGTCAGTTAAACGGGCATTGGAATGATAGCCTTCAGCCTGGCTGCCCTGCAGGGCAACATCAAACAGGTCATCATACAAAGCGCTGGCCTGTGCCTCATAGGCTGCCGCAGCAATGGCTTTATTATCATTCTGATCTGTCTTGGGATCCGCCGCATCATTACTTTTGCTGCAAGCGAAGAAGATGGTGGCAACAGCTACCAGTACGATAACCACAGCAAAAATGCGATTGAAACAAAAATAGCTTTTCATGATAGGATAGTTTTTCTTAGGACTTTACCTTTGTGCCAAGGTTTAATTTTACATTACGATTTTTACAAATTTAAAAAATTTCTATTGAATATTCATCCTATTAACGTGTTAATTGAATATTATGTTGTGGATAGATACCCATGCGCATTTATACGGGAAAGAATTTAACCAGGACCGCCCCGCGATGATAGCACGGGCATTGGAGATGGGTGTACATAAACTGTTGTTACCCAATATAGATAGTCATTCTATTGAGGGGATGATCGCTCTGGAAAACGAATTTCCCGGTCAATGCTATGCCATGATGGGGCTGCACCCCTGTTATGTGGATGAGAACGTGGAAACTGAGATGGCCCTGGTACGGGAATGGCTGGCCAAACGCCCCTTCATTGCCGTAGGAGAGATCGGGCTGGATTTTTACTGGGATAAAACGCATGCCGCCCTGCAACACCAGGTATTCAGGGAACAGCTGCAACTATCGAAACAATACCAGCTGCCCGTGGTGATCCATAGCCGGGAAAGCACCCGGCAGTGTATAGACGAAGTAAAGTCTTTGCAGGATGGTAGCCTCAGCGGTGTGTTCCACTGCTTCTCCGGCACCCTGGAAGAGGCCCGCGAAGTGATAGACCTGGGCTTTTACCTGGGCATCGGCGGCGTGGTCACTTTTAAAAAATCAGGCCTGGATAAGATTGTAGAAGCAGTTGACATGCAGCATATTATACTGGAAACGGATGCTCCTTACCTGGCCCCGGTGCCTTACCGCGGCAAACGGAACGAAAGCTCCTATATCCCCCTGATCGGGGAGACCGTCGCCAATGTAAAAAATCTAAAAATTGAGGAGGTGGCTGCTATAACAACCAGCAATGCCCTTAAATTATTCAAATCCATTTAATTGATTAGTGGATACCTTTGCGGCACAATCCAGGTGTTTAGAGAATGAGCAAAATTCTGATTATCTATACGGGTGGTACGGTAGGCATGATCTTCGACGAAAAGACAAAAGCATTACGCCCGATTGGCTTTAATGAAATCCGTAATAATCTGCCGGAACTATACCGGATGGGGATCGACTTTTATGTATATGCCTTCAACCCGCCGATAGACTCTTCAGACATGCAGCCCGAGATCTGGGTAGAACTGGCCTCCATCATAGAGGACCGTTACGATCGCTACGACGGTTTTGTGATACTGCATGGTTCAGATACCATGTCTTTCACGGCCTCTGCCCTCAGCTTCATGCTCGAAAATCTTTCCAAGCCGGTGATCCTTACCGGCTCACAGCTGCCCATCGGTAAGATCCGTACAGACGCCAAGGAGAACATCATCACCGCCATGGAAATTGCCGCTACCCGGCAGAACGGCCATGTGATGGTACCCGAGGTCTGCATCTATTTCGACTTCTCCCTTTTCCGCGGCAACCGTTCCAAAAAATATAACGCTGAAAAGTTTGAGGCCTTCTATTCCATGAACTATCCGCCCCTGGCAGAAGCGGGGATCGATATCAAATACAAGCACCAGTTCATGCTGTGCCATCCCACAGCGCCGCTGAAAGTGCACAAGAACATGGACGATAACGTAACCGTGCTGAAAGTGTTCCCCGGCATCACCCGCAAAGCGGTAGAAGCTACGCTCAGCGTGCCCGGCCTCAAAGGCGTGATCCTGGAAACATTTGGTAACGGCAACGCCAATACGCAACCCTGGTTCATCGACAGCCTCAGAAAGGTGATAGAACAAGGCGCCATCGTGGTAGACATTACCCAGTGCGATGGTGGTTCCGTTGAGCTGGGCCGCTACGAAACCAGCCAGTACCTGAAAGAGATCGGCGTGATCAGCGGCCATGATATGACCTTTGAAGCCGCCATCACCAAACTGATGTTCGTATTGGGACAGGAACTGCCCCTGGAAGAAGCCAAGAAGATGATAGAAACGCCCCTCCGGGGAGAGCTTACGCCTATTATAATTGATTAGTTGATAGTCGTTAGTCGTCAGTTGTCAGTTGACAGTTGACAGTGATCGGACCGAAGATGTATTATACTCGCTTCAATCACCGACAACTGACAACTGACAACTGACAACTGACGACTGACGACTGACAACTGACGACTGTCCACTAAAACCCTGTAACTTCTTTCCTTTCTTAAACGTTTATCAATCAGCGTCCCCGCTAAGGAAAATTATCCTTACTTTTATTTATTTTCATCGAAAGCCGTCTGATTGCCACAACAATGAAACACATCCTCTGGCCCCTGTTAATACTGTTTGTTACTGTGCAGCTAAGCGCACAGGTAGTAACTCCCTGTACTACCATCGGCCAGACTCCCGAAACGGCTTTCCCGGTATGCGGGGAGAAAAAGTTCACCCAGGTGGCCGTACCCGTATGCGGCGGCAGGAACATTCCCACCCTGAACTGCCCTCCCTACCACGCAGATGTAAATCCTTTCTGGTATAAATTCACCTGCTATAGTACCGGTACACTCGGTTTTACCATCACCCCCCATGACCTTTCTGAAGATTATGACTGGCAGCTGTTTGATGTGACGGGCCGCCCCGTGAGCCAGGTATATACCAATAATGCGCTCTTTGTAGGATCCGGCTGGTCTGGCGATGGCGGCATTACCGGCGCTTCTGATGCCGGCGCCCAGCGGGAAGTATGCGGCGGCTATGGCAACCCCTTGTTCAGCTCTATGCCTACTATCTACCAGGGCCGCGACTACCTGTTGCTGATCAGTCACTTCGACTCCACCCAATCCGGTTACGACCTTGAATTTGTGAGAGGCACCGCCAGTATAACCGATCCCGTTATGCCGCAAATTGAGCGGGTAAGCTATGATTGTACGATACCAGCCCTCCTGGTAAAATTTAATAAACGCCTGCAATGCAGCAGCCTTGCCACCAATGGCAGTGATTTTGCGCTCACCGGTTCCCCGGGCGCCGTGATCACCGGCGCTAAAGGCGCCACCTGCAGCAACGGCTTTGACTTTGACTCGGTAGTGATCACGCTCAGCGGGCCGCTGCCTGCTGGTAATTACGCGCTCAACCTGAAGAACGGTACAGACGGGAACAGTGTGCAGGATCCCTGCGGTAACAACGGCGGCGGACCAGCCACCGGCATTCCGCCCACCCCTTTCACCGTAGACCCACAGCTGCCCTCTTTACTGGATCATGTAGCACCTGTAAGCTGCAGGCCAGACCGGATAAAGATAATATTGAACCAGGCCGTACGCTGTAGTTCTATTGCCGCCAATGGCAGCGATTTTACGCTCAGCGGACCTGGCGCCCTTAGCATACGGAGCGCCACCGGATCCTGCAACGGCGGTTTTACAGATACCATCGAGCTCGTACTGTCTAACGCCATATTGACCGCAGGCGCCTACCAGTTAAACCTTCGCAGCGGCAGCGATGGTAATACCCTGCTCAGTGAATGCTGGCTGGCTACACCCAGCGGCGCCACCCTCCCATTCAATACTGCTGATACGGTGAATGCAGACTTCACCTATACCATGAGCCTGGACTGCGAATACGATACCCTGCGGCTCAACCATCCGGGCAATAACGGTGTCAATAGCTGGCAATGGTATTCTGACGGCGATCCTTTCAGCACGGAACAAAATCCCATCAAGGCATATTCCGTCTTCGGACAGCATACCATCAAACTAACAGTGTCCAACGGTACCTGCAGCGATTCGGTTGCTACCGGTATCCTGCTGGATAATGAGCTCAAGGCTGAATTCTCGGCCTCAGCAGATATACTTTGTCCGCAGGATGCCGTTACCTTTACCAACCAAAGCACCGGTAAGAACATCATCGGTTACCGCTGGATCTTTGGCAACGGTATCATGTCGGCCAGCGCCAATCCATTGCCGCAAACCTATCCCCAGCTGAAGGACGAACGCGACTATCCGGTAAGCCTCATCGTGCAGAGCGCCGTGAACTGTTTTGATACTGCTACGCACCTGATCAAGGTAGTGCCCAGCTGTTACATAGATGTGCCCACCGCATTCTCTCCCAATGGCGACGGCATCAACGATTATCTTTACCCGCTGAACGGCTATAAGGCCATCAACCTGAAATTTGCAGTGTACAACCGCCTCGGACAGCTGATATTTGAAACAAACGACTGGCGTCATAAATGGGATGGTACCCTGGGCGGACGGCCACAGGGCATTGGCACCTATGTATGGATGCTTTCCTACACCCACAAGGAAACAGGTGAGAAAGTATTTAAAAAAGGTATAGCCGTACTGGTGCGTTAAACCCTTTCTGCAAACTTATCTATTGTAGCTATTTACCCTCACTGCAGCTGCATTTCAGCAGTATTTAATTAATATTGCGCTCATTAGGTTTAAAAAACATGTACCGGCTTATTCCACGTGCGTAGCACTGACTGTAGTATAGCAACATAGCACGGCCTTGTCAACTATAATTTGAAACTGATGGATATTTTGATCAACCCCAGGCAAACGGTAGATCCGGGTAAAGCTGTACCCGTACCCGGACATCTTCAGAAATACCTCGCGCCCTGGGGTTCCTGGCAGTATCACCAATATGGATTCGGCCACATATTAACCCAATCTTTCCTGCACAAACATTATCGTATATACATCTACCGCTTCCTGATAGACAAACCGGTGCACCTGTATTTTTCCTGCAGCCAGCCCACCATCGCCCTACGGCACATGCTGTCCGGCCAGGTCTTTGCAGACGTGGCGGGCTTCGGGAAAGTATTGCTGGAGCCTTTACGCTATGGCCTGATCTATCTGCCCAAAGGCGTGAACAAGGCCTGGTTTGAAGCGGGAACGGCAGAATCCCTGCACATGGAGCTGGAATACACCTGGCTGGAAGAGATGGCGGAAAGCAATCATGAAATAGCGGAGCTGATGCACCGGGTAAGCACCGCCAGCAACGAGGGTAAAATGTTGGCTCCCGCAAAGCTGGATTACAGCGTACAGGAAACGCTGGCTACTATACGCAATACCCGCGAAACCGGCGGTTACCTGCTCATGGAATTTAAAACAGGCATCCTGAAGATCCTTACCCAGTACGGCAAGGCTATCAAAGAGCAGGAACATTTTGACGGCCTGCCGGATGTGCCGGACAAAGCCCTTCTCATCAGCATACATGAAGCAATTAAGTCCAACCCGCGTATCCACTACACGCTTTCCCGGCTGGCTAAAGAGCATCATATGCATGAGAAGACGCTGAGCAGGCATTTCCACCGGCTGTTCAATATCAGCTTGTCGGCTTATGTGCAGGAACAATGCATGGTCCGCGCCTACTTCCTCATCACTACCACCAGCCGCCCGCTCACGGACATAGCTAACGAACTGGGGTATACGGAGATCAGTAATTTTAACCGTGCCTTCAAACGCTACTACCGCATTTCGCCTCAGGCCCTGCGTACTACAAAATTGTCCGGAAATGATCCGGAGAATGTACTGCCCGGATAAGTGGTTTTTGTGCTTTTATAAGCAACTTTATATCATAGGCAGTAACGCACGTGCAGCCTCACAATAACCCAAACACGACTATGAACATTAGCTTTCAATATACATAAGGCGACTCACGCCTGGTTCCGTTGTTCCCTCCGGTAGCAGGCGCCCATCACGCTGAAGGGATGGGTACTGCTCCGGTAAAAAACGGTCTTTTCATCGCTTTCAATCACACTCAGCTAGGTTCACTACCTAATGGTGTCTTTATGGTTATTTGAACATATATTGCAGGTTCTACCTTTCCAGGTGGAACATTCTCCAGGTATTTCCTTGTCCCAATCGCCCCTTTCAGGGTATCTTTAGGCAGGCATCCTACCCCTTTACCGCTTCCTGACCGGGTGCAACCCGGGTAATTACCTATGCTAATTCTGGCTGAAACGCCCTGTAGTCTTCTGTATGGCCGGGGATATTCCCTATATATTCCCTTATTAATCCCTATCAAATCCCAAATTCATCCCATTTTTTTAAGGAACGGAATATCTATGGAAGTAAATCAAATATAAAATGGACTGGAATCGTATCTCTACAAAAGCAGGCAAACCGCTTCCCCCAGACCATTCCCTTAAGGATGGCCAGTCTACCCCTTAAAAGCAGCTACCATTGGTTAACCAACCCGCTTACTTGGAAACTTTTCAGTAAATAATGTTGTAATGAAAATCTGCGATGCGGATTGAGCCGTATATACCCAGAAAGACACGCGCCCGATCTGATTGTTTGTTCCCACCTAAGTGAGGGATCTGCCATAACACTGCGCACCCCGTTCATTTCTGCCAAACCTGCAACGTGGCCCTGTATTACTTACTGGCTAGACCGTTAATCGTATTAAAATCTTAGCATCTTATGGAACAACAGTCAACACCTTCTCACGAAAAGTTATTGCTGATTGAGCGCGATGACGATCAATATACCCCGCTGTCCGAGATCCCGGAAGAATACCTGAAACTTATGCTACCCTATTTCCGTGCCTACTTTTACCAGGATGAGGATTGTGACATGCTATGCCAGCATATCCGGATAGGGGAATTCTCGATCTGGGGACATGATATCCTGGCCAAGAACTATATCGTTCTGAAACCACGTACGCACCGGCATATCATCGCCCTGCACTATATGCAGGAAGACACGATAGACGCCGTAATAGACCATATGGGCCCCTTCAAGCTAAAAGCAAAAGAGGTGAACCTCTTCAGCCTGCATGCAGATTTTCACAGCGCTGCACTGGATCGTGGGTGTAAGATCTTCAGCTTTCATATCAATGTAAGGCCGGAAACATTGCCGGAGCTGGCAAAGAAATATCCTGTGCTGGAGCACCTCGCCAAAATGCAGCTGGCGGGCGTGAACGGTCCGCTTAATATCGCCCCTTACCAGATCAATGACGTGTGCTATAAGATGCTGAAACGTATGTTCCGCTGCAGGTATGTGGAACTGCAGGCTGAATGTTTCCTGTACCGCTGCTGTGTAGATCTCTTCCGGAACTTTGCCGTACAGGATGCACAGTTCCGCCTGTCAAGGGATGAGGGGCAGCATACGGATGACAGCCTGATGAAACAGGTGTTCGGATACGTGGAAAGTAACAGGCGGCAGCCGCTTAGCCTGAAAGGGCTGGCGAAAGTATTTAACATGACAGAAACGGCGCTGAACGCAGGTTTTGAACATACCTACGCTACCTCCCTGAGCGACTACCTGTTACAGCAACGCATGTATAATATTTATTACCAGCTGTTGAAAACAAGGGCCAGCCTTAGCAGCATAGCCCTCCGGAACGGTTATCCCAACAGGCGCGCGATGGTAGCTGATTTTACAGCTTACTTTGAGCACGATCCTGTCAGGATAAGAAATGCGCAATAGGGAAGTCGTAAGTCGCAAGTTGTTAGTCGTTAGTGATCAAAGCGGAGGGTAATAGTGTAATCTCATGCTTAATCACTAATACTAACACTAATGACTAATGACTAATGACTTACGACTTATGACTTACGACTAATAATTAGCTGTTTCTTTGTCCAGCAGTTTCCATATACCGGCGCCTATCAATCCGCCTACTATCGGGCCAACAATAAATACCCATAAGTTGGAGAGGGCCGCGCCGCCAACAAACAAAGCAGGCCCGATGCTACGCGCGGGGTTTACAGATACCCCTGTTACCGGAATGCCTACAATATGGATCAGGGTCAGGGAAAGGCCGATGGCCAGGCCTGCAAAATTTACGTTGCCATATCTTTTGCTGGTGCTGCCATGGATCACTACCAGGAAGATCGTAGTTAAGACTATCTCGGTTATCAGGCCGCTGCCCAGGGCATACCCGTCCGGAGAGCCTTCTCCAACGCCGTTCTGTCCAAGACCATTGGCGGCCAGTGAATAATCTCCCTTGCCCTGCGCGATCAGGTAAAGGATGCCTGCACCTGCAATGGCGCCGATGATCTGCCCAATGATATAAGCTGCAGCGTCTTTACCGGAGATCTTGCCGCTGGCCAGCATTGAGATGGTAATGGCGGGGTTGATATGACATCCCGAGATATTCCCGAAAGCATAGGCCATAGCCACAACAGATAAGCCGAATGCGAATGCGATACCCAGGAAGCCAACATGCTTACCTGCCAGCACGGCGCTGCCGCATCCCATTAATACGAGTACCAGGGTACCAAACAATTCTGCAATAAACTTTTGAGATAAAGTAACTTTCATAAAAGGGTTTTGGATTGAAGAATAAATAAGTAATAGGAACGCTTTTTATAACATTCAAGACAACTGCTTTCCGTATACGACAGGTAGGATTCTTTTCGGAAAGCAATGATATTCAGCAAATATAATAATAAACAACAGAGTTGATAATCCCTGTTAATAAAAATCTTATCTGCCCAGCAGCCGCACCACGAGGGATGTCCACCCGGTTTGATGGGCGGCTCCAAAACCGCGGCCATTATCCCCGTGAAAATATTCATAGAACAGGATATAATCCCTGAAATGCGGATCCTGCTGCATTTGTTCGTAGTCGCCGAATACAGGGCGCCTGCCCTGCTCATCCCGTAAAAAGAGCCGGGTAAGACGTTTGCTCAGTTCATTGGAGATCTCTCTGAGTGTCAGGTACACACCACTGTTGGTAGGGTATTCTACCTTGAAATCATCGCCGTAGTAGTGATGAAAATGCCGCAGGCTTTCAATGATCAGGTAATTTACCGGCATCCATACGGGCCCGCGCCAGTTACTGTTTCCGCCAAACATGGCGGTATTGCTTTCTCCGGGGGTATAGACCACGGTGAATAGCTGCCCGTCCATCCAGTGTTCACAAGGGTGCTGTTCATGATATTTGCTGAGGGATCGTATGCCATAATCGCTGAGGAACTCTGTTTCGTCCAGCATGCGGCGCAGAATTCTTTTCATACGGTGCCCGCGCAAGAGGCTTAAAAGGTGCTTTCTGCCGCTTTTTAGCTCATACCAGCGGCTTACCAGGCTGGCCAGATCGGGCCTGAAATTCAGGAACCAGTCCAGTCTTTCCGTGAACTCGGGCTGCGTTTTAAAGATCTCTTCATCCAGTACGGCAACGGCAAATAAGGGGATAAGCCCAACCATGCTCCTAACCTTGATCCGCTCCACACCGTCGTTCACCATTTTCAGCTGGTCGTAAAAGAAACCGTCTTCATCGTCCCACAGGCCGTGATCTTTTTCGCCCATCAGGTTAATAGCCCCGGCAATGTAGAGAAAGTGCTCAAAAAATTTGGTGGCCATATCGGCGTATACCTTGTTGTGCCTGGCCAGCTCCAGGGATATACGCAGCATGTTCAGGCAGTACATGGCCATCCAGCTGGTGCCGTCTGCCTGCTCTATATAATTGCCGTTGGGAAGCGGCGCTGTTCTGTCAAAGATCCCGATATTATCCAGGCCCAGGAAACCACCTTCAAAGATATTATTGCCATTGGCGTCCTTGCGGTTCACCCACCAGGTAAAATTGAGCAATAATTTGTGGAAGACAGATTCCAGGAAAGGCACATCCTCTTTTCCGTTCTCTTCGCGGTCTATCTGGAATACGCGCCAGGCAGCCCAGGCATGTACGGGCGGATTTACATCACTGAAGGCCCATTCGTAAGCAGGCAGCTCTCCGCTGGGATGCATGTACCATTCTTTGGTAAGCAGGCTGAGTTGCTCTTTGGCAAAGCCGGCATCTACGATGGCCAGCGGCAGGCAATGGAAGGCCAGGTCCCACGCTGCATACCAGGGATATTCCCATTTATCGGGCATGGAAATAATGTCTTCGTTATTCAGGTGTTTCCAGTCTGAATTACGCCCGTTGAGGCGGTGGGCAGGCGGGGGCGGTTGTCCCGGGTCTCCTTTCAGCCATTGGTCTACGTAATAGTAATAGAACTGTTTGTTCCACAATAAGCCAGCAAAGGCCTGGCGTTGTACCAGCTTTTCATCCTCCTCCAGGTTGGGTTGCAGCTCCTCGTAAAATGTATCTGCTTCCTGCTGCCGGGTAGCGAAGATCTGGTCAAAGTCCTCGAACGGGTGATCCATATCGCCTTTTACCAAACGTAAACGGATGCAGCGGCTGCCGCCTGCTTCAATCCTCATCTCATAATTGGCGGCTGCTTTGGTACCATTCTTTCCTTCGTTTACCGCCTGGGTATGCCCGTGTACCAGGTAGTCGTTAATACCGTCTTTATAAAAGTGCTTACCATCCTTGAAGTTGAATAAGCGCGGGTAATTGGTCTCGTTATCTGTGAAGAGTATTTCGGGATCACCATCGCAATACAGCTGGTAGTTGCCCAGCTTTTTGTGACCGATGTGAAGACTTTCCTTTGCCGTTAATGTGATGAAGGGCATGTCTTCATCGTATCCCCATGACCAGGTATTGCGGAACCAGATAGTAGGCAGCACATGCAAAGCAGCGGTATCATTTCCGCGGTTATGGACAGTGAGCCTGATGAGCAGATCTTCTGTGCTTTGCTTGGCATACTCGATGAATATATCGAAATAAGCGTTGTTGTTGAAGATGCCGGTGTCCATTATTTCAAACTCCGGCTCCTGGCGGGAGCGGCGGCGGTTTTCAGCTATCAGCCACTCATAGGGAAATGCCTGCTGCGGGTACTTGTACAGCATCCGCATATAGGAGTGCGCAGGCGTGTTATCAAGGTAGTAGTAGAGCTCTTTTACATCTTCCCCGTGATTGCCTTCGTGCCCGCTAAGGCCGAAGTAACGCTCTTTGATGATGGGATCCTGTTTATTCCAGAATGCGGGCGCGAAACACAGCAGCTGCTGATCATCGCTGATACCGCCAATACCTTCTTCTCCCCAGCGCCAGGCTTTACTACGCGCCATATCGTGCGTGGTATATTCCCATGCGCGTCCGTCCTCGCTGTAATCCTCCCTTACAGTGCCCCACTGGCGGGCGGTTACATAAGGGCCCCATTTCTTCCAATCTTTTTGCTGCAGCCTTTCTTTTTCTTTGTTCATCTCTAAAGCGTTGTGTTGTAAAAGGGACCATCATAGCAGGTATAACCCGTCTATGGGCTCTATCGGCGAAGGTACGTTATCGTGCCCCAACATTTCCAGTAAATTGATCTCTATGGTGCGGGAAATACTGTCCAGTGGAATAGCCATTTGTGTTGACTCAAAAGGATTCATGATACTGACGCCGTTCATGTGCGTTACATGAAACACAAAGCCGAATGCCCAGCCAAAGACGATAGACCAGTAACCGATGCTTTCACTCATCATCAGGGTGCTCAGTATCACGTAGAACCAGATGAATAAACGGGTGAAAAAGAGATAACTGGGTGGGAAGACGGTATTCCGGATCCTTTCTGATTGTCCCATTTCATCGGTAAATTTCACGAGCAGTTCGTTGATGTCCCTGAAACGAAAGCCATCTATCACGCCATGTCTGCTCAGCTGCTGCAGGTCGTCCGCCTGCAGATTCAGGATGGCATTGGGGATATTGGCCTGTGATTTTACCCATTCTGCTTCTCCCTCTCCCAGGTAGCCGGCATAATATACATCACCTGGCTGCCGTCTCAGGTTAGCCTTCAGGGCATACACAAAGGCCAGCTGGCGGTAGATCATCCGCCGGGTAATGTGCACGGCCTCATCCTGCAGCTCTGTTTTGCTGTGGTAGAGCAGGAAACGGGCCCAGGACCGGGAATCGTTCACCAGGGCGCCCCACACCTTACGCGCCTCCCACCAGCGGGAGTAAGCCTGGTTATTATTAAAGCCGATAAAGAAGGCGATAGCGGTACCCAGCACGGTAGAAATGCTAAGGGGGATAGATACCTGCCGCTCCAGCCAGAAGGCGTCAAGCAGGTAGGCGGCGGTACAGCATGCCAGGATCATCAAATCTAATTTCCAGGTGAGGCGGAATACCTGTTTGAGCGAGAGCCGGTCTTTCAAAAGCATAATTACCGATTGTACCTAAAAGTTAGGCTATCCCCTGGAATTGAACAAATCCGTAACTTAGAGAAATTCCGCGTGTAACTGGTTAAAATATAGCCACCGGAGCAAAAAGGATCTGAATAATTTTATTGGCTATCGTTTTGCCTCGACCAAAAAACATTGATATGAAAAAAAATGTGTTTTTGACACTTATCATGTGCTGCATGAGCGTCGCTGTGCTGTTTGCCCAGGACTATCCCATACAACCGGTGCCCTTTACCGCTGTAAAAGTAACAGACCGCTTCTGGGCGCCCCGCATACTCAACAATTACAAGGTGACCATCCCCATTGCCCTGGAACAATGTTATAAAACAGGCAGGGTGGACAATTTCCTGATAGCCGGCAAACTGAAGGAAGGGAAATTCAAAACGGAATATCCCTTTGATGATACGGATATCTACAAAATAATAGAAGGGGCCAGCTTTTCCCTGCAAACCTACCCGGACAAACACCTGGAAGCGCAGCTGGATACGCTGATCTATTACATCAGCAAAGCACAGGAGCCGGATGGTTACCTGTATACCAACCGCACCATTGCCAAAGACAGCAGCCAGCTCCACCCCTGGGCAGGAAAGAAGCGCTGGGAAAAAGATCCGGACCTGAGCCATGAGCTGTATAATTGCGGCCATCTGTATGAAGCTGCCGTAGCGCATTACCTGGCTACCGGTAAAAGAAGCCTGCTGGACATCGCCATTAAGAATGCCAACCTCGTGTACCATGATTTTGTGGAAGGCGGGTTAAAATATTACCCCGGCCACCAGATCATTGAAATGGGACTGGTAAAAATGTACCGTGTAACAGACGATAAAAGATACCTTGAGCTGGCAAAATATTTCCTCGATATTCGTAAGAATGGTACAGAATATAACCAGGCTCAGATCCCTGTAACACAGCAAACCCGCGCCGTGGGCCACGCTGTACGCGCCACTTATATGTATAGCGGCATGGCGGATGTAGCCGCCCTCACTGGAGACAAAGGCTATATCCAGGCCATGGATGCTATCTGGCATGATATCGTGGATCACAAGATCTACATCACCGGCGGCATCGGCGCAGAAGCAGGGCACGAAGGCTTTGGGCCGGATTACCTCCTGCCCAATATGAGCGCCTATAACGAGACCTGCGCTTCCATCGGTAATATTTACTGGAACTATCGTCTGTTCCTCTTACACGGTGATGCAAAATATTACGATGTGCTGGAGCAGATCCTTTATAACGGCATGATCTCCGGCGTATCGGTGAAAGGAGACCGCTTCTTTTACCCTAACCCGCTGGAGTCGATGGGCCAGCATAGCAGAAGCGAATGGTTTGGCTGCGCCTGTTGTCCGAGCAACGTATGCCGTTTCATTCCTTCCGTACCAGGCTACATGTATGCCACCGGGAAAGACCGCATCTATGCAAACCTGTTCATACAAAGCACTGCCAGGATCAAACTGCAGGACAAAGAGGTAGGCATAGAACAGCAAACCAACTATCCCTGGGATGGTAATGTGCTGTTTAAGGTAACACCGGCCGCTAATGAGGGGCCGTTTGAGCTGGCCATCCGCATCCCGGCCTGGCTGGAAGACGCACCCATGCCTGGCGGCTTATACAGCTATACCAAACCGGAAACAAAAAAATATACCATCACAGTAAATGGTAAACCGGCGGAGTATACTACGGAAAATGGTTATGCTATCATCCGCCGTACATGGGCAAAAGGAGACCAGGTACAGGCAGGCTTCCCCATGGATGTACGTTATGTAAAAGCCAGCGACAGTGTAAAAGCAGATAACAACAAGGTGGCCATGCAACGCGGCCCGATCGTATACTGCTTTGAATGGCCTGATAATAAAACAGCATCTGTACGTCATCTGTTGCTGAACGATGATAATCCTGCTGCTCCTGCTTATCAGTCAGACCTGCTAAATGGCGTGGAAGTGATCCGTACTGCTGCTGTTACACAAGTAATTGAAGGGAACAAAGTGGTAGATGCGAAAGCCACCGTCACTGCCATTCCGTACTATGCATGGGCTAACAGGGGCGCAGGCGATATGACCGTATGGGTAGCCGATAAGCCTGGCGCAGTAGCTAAGTTGCAGCCACCTACTGTTGCTTCAAAAAGTAAGGTAAGCGGCTCTCATAAAACCAAAACGCTGATGGCGCTGAATGATCAGCAGGAGCCTGCCAACTCTCACGACGGCAGCATACCTTATTATCATTGGTGGCCCAAGAAAGACACCGTACAATGGGTACAGTATGATTTTGAAAAACCTACGAAGGTGTCAAACGTACAGGTATACTGGTATGATGATGGTCCCTGGGGCGGTTGCCGTTTGCCTGCTTCCTGGAAAATATTATATAAAGACGCAGGCGGGCAATGGCAGGAAGTAAAGAACACGAATGAATATATGATTGCAAAGGACACCTTCAATAGTGTAAACTTTACACCGGTGCAGACAACTGCATTGAGAATGCAGGTACAGCTGCCTAAGGAACATGCAGCAGGTATACTGGAATGGAAAGTGCAATAGCACTCATATTATCATATGAGAAGATCCAGGTTCCAAAATCCAAATTACAAACCGTGAAAGCCAGCATCCTCGCGGCATTCCCTGTAATCTGGATTTTGGGATCTGAATTTTAAACCCCGGCCTTTACGAATCTTCCCCATTCGTGTTCTTCGCTTTTAATTCCTTTCTATCTTCATTTTCTATGCTATTTGCGGCTAATATCTTTGCCGCTGCTGTCACATAAGCACAGGTTGGTTACAAAAAAACTCATCGCTCCAATAGTACCTACCGATTGGATAAACGACACCTATGCATAAGAGCGATCTGAGCGGAGCCGGGGCTAAATCGATTTTGCGAGAAGCTGCATCTTTTTTTGGAACCAAGGCATTATTCATTAAAACCTATAATCCTTTATGAAAACCAGATGTACAATTCCCTCAAGCGGATGGATACGCCGCGCAAGACACGTCTGTTATCTCTTCCTGTTGCTTTGGCAAGCTAATGTAATGGCCCAGGTAAGTCCCTCGGTCCCTGCTACTACTAAACAGCATAACAAACAGGTGATCGGCTATATCACCCAATGGGACGCCTGGAAAGACGTAGCAGGTATTGTGCCTAAAGGCGGTTACAACCATCTGAACGTAGATTATTCCCAGTACACTATCCTTAACTTTTCTTTTTTCGGTGTAGCTAAAGACGGTTCTCTCCACAGCGGTGATTTCCGTAACAAGAACATCTACCAGGTTGGCGCTGTGCAGGAGCCTGCAGCCCTGGTAAATGAAGACATTTACAGCAGTTGGGACATGTTCCTGCTCTATGGAGAGCTGGATGCGCCCATCTACTACATCTCAGACGGCAGCTATGCTTATTCGCTGGGCTACCGCAATGAAGGCAGCGGCTGGAAAAACGTGAACACCGGCGCAACAGGCGCTTTCCCGCTGTCTGTCCCCAAACAGGGCGGCGCACCTGGCATCATCGACCTCGCCCATCAGAAAGGCGTAAAGGTGATGGCCTCTATCGGTGGCTGGAGCATGTGTAAGCACTATCCTGAAATGGCAGCAGATGCTACCAAGCGCGCTAAGTTCGTAGCCGATTGCCAGAAGCTGATGACCATGGGCTTTGACGGTATCGATTTTGACTGGGAATATCCCAACGATCCTGGCATGAACATCGAGCATTACAGCCAGGCCGATTATGCCAACTTCGCTACCCTGGTAGAAGCGGTAAGGGCGGCTATCGGCTCCAATAAGCTGATCACGGCTGCTTTCTCTGCCGTACCCGCCAAGCTGCAGGGCTTTCCCTGGGCACGCCTCAATGCTTCCATGAACTATTACAACATGATGACCTATGACTTCAACGGTGGCTGGTCTAACAAAGCAGGGCACAACGCTCCGCTGTATGACTATCCCGGCGCTGAATTCACAGGTCTTTCCCTTAACGCTTGTGTACAGGGCCTGAAATCAATGGGCGTTAACATGAGCAAGGTAACACTGGGCGCTCCTTTTTATGGCCGCGGCGTAGTGACCAACGGCGCTGCCGCACTGAATGCGCCTACTGTTAAACGCGCTGAGACAGTACAGCCGGATGGCCCGATCCAAACCTGTGCAGACTATACCAACTGGGCGCTGAACCTGTGGGATGGCACGCCCAACTACAGCTACATCGTACAGCAAACCGGCGCTAACTCCGGCTGGACCGAGCACTGGGACGATGTTGCGAAAGTGCCTTATAAAACAAAAGGCAATTACTTCCTGAGCTACGACAACGAACGCTCTATCGGTGAAAAAGCCAAGTTTATTAAAGACAATAACCTGGCAGGTATCATCGTATGGCAGGTATATGGCGACATGCTGGATATGACCAGCAGCACGCAGACAAGGGGTAAACTGATCTATTGCCCCAACACCAAGGAACCACTGGTGAACAAGATCAATGAAGTATTCGCCAACGGTAGCACACCAGGCAATGTATCACCCACGGTAAGCATCACAGCGCCTGCCAACAATACTTCTCTTACTGCTCCGGCCAGCGTAAATATACAGGCTACCGCTGCAGACAGCGATGGCACCATTGCTAAAGTAGAGTTCTTCAACGGCGCTACCAGCCTGGGTTCAGACAACAGCGCTCCCTATAGCTTCAGCTGGAGTAATATCGCCGCCGGTACTTACACCATTACCGCTGTAGCTACTGACGACAAAGGCGCTACCACTACTTCTACCGCTGTAACCCTGACAGTAAGCGGTACGCCCAACGGCAACACCGGCAAGGTAATAGTTGGCTATTGGCATAACTGGGGCAGCACTACCGGCACGCCTCCCTATATCCGTTTACGTGATATCAGCAGCAAGTACAATGTAGTACAGATCGCTTTTGCTATTGCAGCAGCGGATCAGGCTACACTGAGCTTTACCCCGGAAGGCACTTCCGTGGCCGACTTCAAATCAGACATTGCTTACCTGCAATCACAGGGCAAGAAAGTGCTGATCTCTATCGGTGGACAGGATGGTGTAGTGGTTTTAAGTACGCAAACGCAGAAAGCTGCTTTCGTAAGCTCGCTGAAATCCATCATCGACACTTACAACTTCGATGGCTTTGATATCGACCTTGAAGGTGGTAACTCCCTGCAGCTAAATAACGGCGACAACAACTTCATGAATCCTACCACTCCGAAGGTGCAGAACCTGATCTCCGGTATCAAGGAAGTGATCAACTACCGTAAAGGTCAGGGTAAGGATTGCTGGCTAACCATGGCGCCTGAAACCTACTACGTACAAACCGCTTACGGCGCTACATATTCACCGCTGGTAGGCGCCTACCTGCCCGTGATCTATGGTCTGCGCTCAGAGCTGACCTTTATACATCCGCAGCTGTACAACACCGGTTCAGTAATGGGCCTCGACAATAAAGTGTACAGCCAGGCTACTCCTGACTTCATTGTATCCATGACGGAAATGTTGCTGAACGGCTTCACCGTATCAGGCACTAACCAAACTTTCCCGGCGCTGCGTGAAGACCAGGTAGCATTCGGCCTGCCTGCTACGCCTGCTGCAGCTCCTTCAGGTGGTTACACTACGCCTGATAATGTGAAGAAAGCACTGAACTACCTGACCAAAGGCCAGTCATTCGGCGGTGGTTATATCCTGCGCAAAGCAGGTGGTTATCCCGGACTGCGTGGTATCATGACCTGGTCTATCAACTGGGACAAATCCAACAACTACGAATTCGCCAACAACTATTACGATTACTTCTTTGGCAACACCGGTGGCAACCAGCCTCCCGTTGTGAGCATCACCTCACCTGCCAATAATGCTTCCTTCACGCCGCCGGCAACTGTAACCATCCAGGCCAGCGCCAGCGACAGCGACGGATCTATTGCCAAAGTTGAATTCTTTAACGGCGCCACCAAACTGGGTGAAGCTACCAGCGCACCTTACAGCTATACCTGGACCAACGTGGCGGCCGGTACGTATAGCCTCACCGCTAAAGCTACCGATAACGCCAACGTAGCTACTACGTCTGCTACCGTGAGCATTACAGTAGGCACTGTTACCGGCGGCGGTTGCGACGGCATCGCTGCATGGTCTGCCACTGCTGTTTACACACAAGGCATGCAGGTAGTATACAACAGTAAAGTGTACACTGCTAACTGGTGGACACAGAACGAGCAGCCTGACACACACGCAGGCGCCGGACAGGTATGGGCGTATGTACGCGATTGTAACGGCGGCAGCAATAACAGCCTGCCCGTAGTGAGCATCACTGCTCCTGCCAACAACGCCAGTTTTGCTGCACCAGCCAACATCAGCATCCAGGCCAGCGCTACAGACAGCGACGGCACTATTGCCAAAGTTGAATTCTTTAACGGCGGCACCAAATTGGGTGAATCTACTACTGCGCCTTACAGCTTCAGCTGGACCAATGTAGCTGCAGGCACCTATACGCTGACCGCCAAAGCTACCGACAACGCCAACGGCGCTGCTACCTCTGCTGCAGTAACAGTAGTGGTGGGCACTACCAGCGGCGGTAACTGCGCGGGCGTAGCAACTTATCAGCCTTATCCCAAAATATACAACAAAGGAGACCGTGTAGTATATAACGGTGTATTGTACGAAAGCCAGTCTGACGCGCTTTACAACGTTACCCCCGGCACAGCCGATTGGTGGTGGAAACCGCTGGGTGCCTGCGGCGCAAGCCTTGCACGCACCAGCGCAACCACCCCGGTTGTTACACAGGAAAGCTCCAGCGCTTCGCTGTTGGTTTACCCCAACCCGGTAACAGGCAGCGAGCTGCAGATCAAGGTAGATGCACAGGCAGGTGACAAATTAGTGATCACCCTGCATGACCTTAAAGGAAGTGCACCGGTACTGCGTACCGAACAGGTAGCTGCAGGAAAAAATCAGTCTATCAAACTGCAAACCGGCCAGGTACCCAGCGGCACCTGGATCCTGAAGGTTGAAAACAGAAGCTCCCATCGTATAGCCACCACGAAAGTGATAAGGCTACAGTAATAGCTAAAAATGAAGAATGAAAAATGGTCCCGGTTTCCCGGGACCATTCACTTTTCCAAATTTTAGCTGTCATCTCAACAAGTATCGGCTCTTATCTATCCCTCGAACCATTAAACACTTAACCATATGCAGGAACCTTATCCATTTCAGTTACTATCGCCCCGTTGGCAATGCTTCCGCCAGCGGGGCCATTATTCTCACGCTCCGCTCACTTTATGAATCCATTAACCATTTCGAACATTAAACCCACGTATTATGCAACCAATTAAATTTCTGTTACTGTTGATAACGCTCAGCACGATGCGGCTGGCAGCGTTCTCACAAACCTGGCAGCTGGTCTGGCAGGACGAGTTCGACAACAGCATCGGCCCTGACTGGGTATTTGAGACCGGCAACGGCTCCGGCGGCTGGGGAAATAACGAGCTGGAATACTATCGTCGTGAAAACGCCACTATCGAGAACGGTCAGCTGGTGATCACCGCCAAACGTGAAAGCTTCGGCGGCTTCAACTACACCTCTGCCAGGATGAAAACCCAAGGCAGAAAATCCTGGACATACGGTAAAATAGAAGCCCGTATCAAGATGCCCGCGTTCTCGGGTGCATGGCCTGCTTTCTGGATGCTGGGCGATAATATCGGCACCGTGGGATGGCCTTCCTGCGGAGAGATCGACATCATGGAACATGTTAACGCAGATCCGAATGCAGTGGGCACCATCCACTGGACCGGCCCTGCAGGCGAACATGCCTCCTATAGCGGCAGTACGCCCACGAACGTTACCGGTTACCATACCTACACCATTGAGTGGAATACTTCTTCCATTAAATGGTTTGTGGACGGCGTACAATACAATGAAGCCAATATCCAGAACAACATTAACAGCACTGAAGAATTCCACCGCAATTTCTTCATCCTGCTCAACTTCGCCATTGGCGGTAACTGGCCCGGCTTCAACATTGATAACAATGCCTTCCCTGCGAAGATGTATGTAGACTACGTAAGGGTATACCAAAGTGGTGGCGGCGGCAACCCGCAACCCTGGAGCCAGACCATAGAAGCAGAAAGCTTCAGCGCGCAGAACGGCGTACAAACAGAAGCCTGCTCTGAAGGCGGCCAGAATGTAGGTTATATCGAAGCTAACGACTGGATGGCATATCCATCTATCACCATCCCTACTTCGGGCAACTATCGCATCGACTACCGCGTAGCCAGCCTGAATGGCGGCGGCAGACTGTCTCAGGACCTGAACGCAGGCGCTATTGTACTGGGTGCGCTGGATATACCGAATACCGGTGGATGGCAGAACTGGACCACTATCTCACAGACGGTATACATCAATGCGGGTACTTATAACCCAGGCATTTTTGCCGTATCAGGCGGATGGAACATCAACTGGTTCCGTTTCACCAGATTATAAACCCTCTAAATTGATCTTATGAAACCAATTCTAAACTTCACTGCAGCCTTATTTGCACTGCTCACCTCTTCTATCTCCATCTTTGCGCAGGACCACCAACCGGTACCGCTGGGTAAAGCGGCCACACTGGTACAGCAATTCAGGCAGGCCGGCGCAAGGCAACAGCAATTTGTCAGCGGAGCACAATTAAAAACATCCGCCAATACCACGTTAAACGCAAAGGTCAATTACCGTGTTTCCGGCGCCAATGAAGAGTTCATGGCCGGTGAAATAGCCAGCACACCCGGATCTTCTTTCTTCGTACGTATGAAAGACGGAAAGCTGGACGGTAACATCGTATTACGTCAAAATCAGAAAGCATACCGCTATTACTCCGATGATGCGGGGAATGCTTTTGTGAAAGAAGTAAATATCAACGAAGTACTGTGCATCAACTACCAGGAAGGCCCGGCTGCAACACAGGCCGCTTCCGGAGTAGCCGCAGCAGCCGTTCCCACCAACCTGCAAAGCTTCCCCGGCGGCAATGGTTGTGTGCTGCTGGATTTTGACGGGCAATATGTTTCCGGCACTCCCTGGAACAACGGCAACCCCATCGATGCAGCTCCCGCCACACTCAGCGAAGCAGAAATGCTGGATGTATGGGAACTGGTGAGTGAAGACTACAAACCCTTTCACCTGAACGTGACCACCAACGAAGCTGTTTTTAACAGCTATCCCAAGAACAGAAGGATGCGCGTAGTATTCACCCCTACCAACACCGCTGCGCCCGGCGCAGGTGGCGTTGCCTATATCGGTTCTTTTAACTGGAACGATGATACTCCCTGCTGGGTGTTTAACGGCGGTGTAAAAGGCGCCGGCGATGCCGCTTCACATGAAGTAGGTCATACCTTTGGCCTGGGCCACGACGGCCGTAATTCTCCTGCAGAAGGTTACTACCAGGGTCATGGCAGCTGGGCGCCCATCATGGGTGTAGGCTATTACAGGCCTATTGTGCAATGGAGCAAAGGTGAATATACCAGTGCCAACAACACGGAAGACGACCTGGCAAAAATTTCCAGCGCCACCTATGGCGTAGGTTACCGTGCCGATGATTACGGCAATACCATTGCCACCGCTTCTCCCCTGGGCGTGAGCGGTACCGGCAGTGTAAGCACTTCCGGCATCATTGGCCGTACCGGCGATATAGATGTATTGTCTTTCTCTACCAGCGGCGGCAATGCTACCCTGAACTTTGCGCCTGCAGCCAAACATCCTAACCTGGATATTGCTGTTACCCTGTATAACAGCGGCGGCAGCGTGGTAACCACTTCCAACCCCAGCGGCCTGCCTGCTTCCATCAATATTTCACTGGCAGCAGGTACTTACTATGTAGCGGTAACCGGAACCGGTGCAGGTAATCCTGCCAGCGATGGTTATTCCAACTACGGTTCACTGGGTTACTATACCATCAGCGGTACTATCGCCAACGGCAGCTCCAACGCAGTGGTAACGGTGTATGAGAACTGCAATTATACCGGCATTTCTGCAGCACTGGCCCCGGGCAGCTATAACATGGCAGACCTGGCCGCCAAAGGCATACCGAACGATTTTATATCCTCGCTGAAAGTGAATAGCGGTTATGAAGTGATCCTGTACCAGGATATCAATTTTGGCGGTAATGCTTATGTGTTCAGAAGTGATTTCTCCTGCCTGGCAGACCTTTCACTGAATGGTCAGCCGCTGAACCTGAATGACTGGGCTACTTCCCTGGTGATACAGCCTTCTACTGCCATTGCCCCTGCTACGCTGAGCAAAGCGGTTAGCAGCACCAGCGGCATTGCCAAATCCGAAGCCAGCACACTGGCTAACGACAGAGGCAGCAAAGAAATAACCGTACAGCTCTCCCCCAATCCGTTCAGGGATCAGCTGTATATCAAAGTAAATAATGTAACGGATCAATATTATGTAAGAGTATACAGCGTAAGCGGCTCTGAAGTAAGGCCTGCCCAGCGGGTAACCAATGGTCAGCCTATTAATCTTTCCGGCCTGCCCACCGGCATGTATCTCGTGAAGATCTACTTAGGCACTGAAGTGATCACCCGCAAGGTGATCAAACATTAATAGATATCCCAAGCCTATGTCACCTACGGGGCCCGGTCTTGTACCGGGTCCCTTTTTTTATTGCGGAAAATAGCCTAAATTAAATAACTAAAGCAAAGGCGATGAAGTACCCCCCGGTTCAGAACTTTATTAACGGCCAGTTTAGAGATATTAATTCCTCCCGTACGCTCCCCGTAATATCTCCCTCAGACGGTAAAGCACTGGCTATCCTGCCCTGCTCCCCCGCCAGTGACCTGGATGATGCTGTTAACGCCGCCCGGGCAGCCTTTCTATCCTGGAGCAAAACCCCGATCAAAGAGCGTGTGCAGGTGTTCTTCCGCTATAAATTCCTGCTGGAGCGCGAGCTCCAGGAACTGGCACAGCTGATAAGCGAGGAGAACGGCAAAACCCTGGGGGAAGCGATTGCCGAAATAGAGAAATGTATAGAGCTCACAGAATTTGCTACTTCCCTGCCTCAACTGATTACCGGCGAGGTGCTGGAAGTGAGCAAAGGTGTGGAGTGCAGAACAGAGCACGTACCCCTGGGAGTGGTGGCCTCTATCGTGCCTTTTAACTTTCCCAGCATGGTGCCCAACTGGACCATCCCCAATGCCCTTACCCTGGGCAACTGCATGATCATCAAACCTTCTGAGAAAGTACCCCTCAGCCTGGCCCGTATTGCCGCTTTGCTGAAAGAGGCCGGTTTGCCTGACGGGGTTTTCAATATCGTGAACGGGGACAGTGAAATAGTGAACGCCATCTGCGATCATCCCGGTATCGAAGCTGTTTCCTTTGTAGGATCCACCCGCGTGGCCAAGCTGGTGTACCAGCGCGCCACCCAGCAGCTGAAACGCTGCCTGGCCCTTGGAGGCGCCAAGAATCACCTGCTGGTGCTGCCGGATGCCAAGGCGGATATGACGGCGCAAAACGTGGTAGCTTCCATGAGCGGCTGCGCCGGACAACGCTGTATGGCCGCATCTGCCATGGTAGCGGTAGGCGATGTGGATCATATCGTTGACAAAATATGCGCCGAAGCGGGGAAAGTGGTGCCCGGCAAAAACCTGGGCGCGGTGATCAGCCAGGAAGCCCGGGAAAGAATAGAACGCTATATCACGGAAGCCGAGCAGCAGGGCGCCCGCGTGCTGATAGATGGCCGCAACACCGTGGTAGAAGGAAAAGAGAACGGTTCTTATGTAGGGCCCACCGTAATAGATTATGTAACGCCGGATATGGCAGTGGCCCGGGAAGAGATCTTCGGGCCGGTGATCAGCATCCTGCGCACGAATACCGTAGACGAAGCGCTGGCCATAGAGAACGCCAATCCCTATGGCAATGCGGCAGCCGTATATACGCAGAACGGCGGCCTTGCGCGTTATATTATTGAGAAAGCCAGCGCCGGCATGATAGGCGTAAATATAGGCGTACCCGTGCCCCGCGAACCTTTTTCATTTGGAGGATGGAACGAAAGCAAATTTGGCGTTGGCGACATTACCGGTAAAAGCTCCATTGAATTCTGGACAAAACTCAAAAAGACAACTACCAAATGGAATCCTGAAGCGGGCGTGAACTGGATGAGTTAAATAAAGCACGACTACTCATTAAACATTATGCTATGACGCCGGAAACAGCTACCCTGTCAGCCGCACAGCAGGTTATTCAGGACAACCTCGACCATACCCTCTTTTCCTGGAGCAGGCAAAAAGGGATCGCACCCATTGCCGTAAAACATGCGGAAGGCGTTTACCTGTATGATTACGACGGTAAGCGTTATCTCGATTTCTCCTCCGGCCTGATCAACGTTAATATTGGCCACGGCAACCAGCGCGTAACCAATGCCGTGATGAAACAGATGCAGGAGGTGAGCTATGTGACGCCCGGCTGCGTAACCCGCGCCAGGGGCGAACTGGGGAAAAGATTATCAGACATCACCTCCGGCCGTCTTCCCAAAACACTGTTCACTACCGGCGGCGCAGAAGCCATTGAGAACGCCATCAAACTGGCCAGGTTGTATACCGGCCGACACAAGATCATTGCCCGCTACCGCGCTTTTCACGGCGCCTCCTACGGTTCCATGACAGCCGGCGGAGACCCGCGCAAACTGCCGCACGACGCGCAGCAGGCGCCCAATATCGTTCACGTGGAAGATCCCTATTGCTATCGCTGCCCCTGGGGCAAGGAGATTACCTCCTGCTCCCGCGAATGCGTGAGCCATATAGAAAGGGTGATCGAGTTTGAAGGACCGGAGAACGTTGCCGCCATCCTGATGGAAGGCGAAAGCGGCACTTCCGGTTGTATTAAATACCCGCCGGATTATTTACAGAAAGTACGCGCCCTTTGCGACAAGTATAATATCCTGCTGATCGCAGATGAAGTGATGAGCGGCTTTGGCCGCACCGGCAAATGGTTTGCCTGCGATCTGCATGGTGTGACCCCTGACATGATCGCTACTGCCAAAGGAATTACCGCCGGTTATCTACCGCTGGGCGCGCTGATGGTCAGCGATCAGATAGCCAGCTATTTTGATGATAAGATATTGTGGCTGGGCCTTACCTATTCAGCCCACCCCGTATGTTGCGCAGCAGGCGTAGAGGTGCTGCAGATCTATGAGGATGAGCACCTGATAGACAACGCTGCTGTTATGGGCGCTTATATTGATCAGCAGGTGGCCCTGATGCAGCAACAGCATCCCAGCATAGGCGATTTCCGGAACACCGGGCTGCTGGGCTGTATTGAGCTGGTAAAGAACCGTGCCACCAAAGAGCCGATGGCGCCCTTCAATGCCGGCGCAGAAGAAATGGCCGTGATGAACAAAGTGGCAGCCAGGCTGAAACAACTGGGCATGTACGCCTTTGTACGCTGGAACTACGTTTTTATAGCACCACCTCTGTGCATTACCAAAGAGCAGGTGGATGAAGGACTGGCTATGATCAGCGACGCCATCTCCATCGCAGACCAGGCTTACGTGCAATAGTTTGTAAAATATACCATCATGCAGGAAGTTACCACAACACCTATCAGTGGGCCTTCTTCGCTTTACAGCGAGGATCTGGCGCCTGTTCCCCCGTCTCAACGAAGCTGGAACACGTGGAACTACGCTGCATTATGGATCAGCATGAGCCTGTGTATCCCCACCTATATGCTGGCCAGCTCCCTGATAGAAGGCGGGATGAACTGGTGGCAGGCGATCTTCACTATTTTCATGGGTAATACCATTGTATTGATCCCGATGGTGCTGAACGGGCATGCAGGCGCTAAATACGGCATTCCTTTCCCGGTCTTTGCCCGTGCCAGCTTCGGAGTCAAAGGCGCTAATATACCGGCTATATTGCGTGCTATTGTGGCCTGCGGATGGTTCGGCATCCAAACCTGGATAGGCGGCTTTGCTTTGTATCAATTGCTGCGGCTCTGGATCCCGGCGCTGGAAACATTGCCGGCGATATTTCCCGCTTCGCTTGGATTGCAGACAGGACCGGCGATCACCTTTGTGCTGTTCTGGTTCCTGAATATGTATGTAGTGTACCTGGGGGTGGAAAGCATCCGCAAGCTGCTGGTGTTCAAAGCAATCTTTCTGCCCCTGGCAGCGCTGGCGCTCTTATGCTGGGCGGTGAACGCAGGCAATGGATTAGGCCCGATACTGGAGCAACCCTCCCGTTTCAAAACCGGCAATGAGTTCTTTACCTTCTTCTTCCCCGCGCTCACCGGTATGGTAGGTTTCTGGGCTACCCTGTCTTTGAATATACCTGATTTTACGCGCTATGCCACCAGTCAGCAGGCACAGATAAGAGGGCAGATCATTGGCCTGCCTCCCTCTATGACGCTGTTCGCATTCATCGGCGTAGTAGTCACTTCTGCTACTACTATCGTATACGGTACTACGATATGGGACCCACTGGTACTGGCAGGCAGGTTTGATAGTAAAGTGCTGGTAACGCTGGCGATGATTGCAGTAGCGATTTCCACTTTAGCCACTAACATTGCCGCTAACATTGTAAGTCCTGCCAACGACTTTGCCAACCTCTGGCCTTCGCGGATCAATTTCCGCACAGGCGGGTATATTACCGGTATCATTGGTGTGCTGATCATGCCATGGAAACTGATTGCCGATCCTACCGGTTACATCTTTACCTGGCTGCTGGCCTATTCCAGCCTGTTAGGCCCCATTGGCGGTATCATGATCACTGATTACTATTTCATCCGTAAACAACAGCTGCGCACAAAAGACCTGTATAGTCACGAAGGCAGCTATAGTTTTACCAGGGGCTTCAATATACCCGCCATTGTTGCTTTGCTCATCGGGGTATTGCCCAATGTGCCCGGCTTCCTGGTCACCATTAAAGTATTAGCAGCAGATGCGGTGCCACAATGGATCGCACACCTGTATTATTATGCCTGGTTTGTAGGTTTCCTTGTCAGCGGTATTGCCTATATGCTGCTGATGCAGGCTTACAAGCCCGGCGTTGCCACCATCAAAGAAACTTCGTCTTATGTCGCTATTGATTAAAAACGGAAGGATCATCACCGCAGGCGATGATTATGTAGGAGACATTTTCATCGAAGGAGAGAAGATCTCCCTGATCGGGAGAGAGCTGTCTATCCCTGCTACCGAGGTGATAGAAGCAGACGGTATGCTGGTGATGCCCGGAGGTATTGATCCGCACGTGCACCTGGATATGCCGTTTATGGGCACCTTCTCCAGCGACAATTACGAAACCGGTACCAGGGCTGCTTTACATGGCGGCACCACCATGGTGATCGATTTTGTGCTGCAAAAGCAGGGGCATTCACTGCGCGAAGCATTAACAGAATGGCAATCCCGCGCAAATGGCAATTGCCTCAGCGACTACAGCTTCCACATGGCGGTAACTGATTTCAACGATCAAACCCGCCAGGAGATCCAGACAATGGTCACCCATGAAGGCATCACCTCTTTCAAAACTTTTATGGCCTATAAGGGGGCGCTGATGATAGACGACCGGCAGATGACAGGACTGATGCAGGAAGTAAAGAAACAGGGTGGCATGGTGACGGTGCACGCCACCAATGGCGATATGATCGATTACCTCATTGCCAAACATAAAGCCGAAGGGAAACTGGCGCCGCTGTATCACTACCTCTCCCAGCCGGAAGTAACAGAAGCAGAGGCCAGCGCACGCTTTACTGATATGTCTAACTACACCGGCTGCCCTGGCTATATTGTGCACCTTACCTGCGAGGGCGCGCTGAATGCCGTACGCCAGGCTACCCGCCGTAATCAGCACGTGTTCGTGGAAACCTGTATCCAGTACCTGCTGCTGGATGCGTCTTTATATGAGCAGAACTTTGATGGCGCCAAATGGGTGATGAGCCCTCCGCTCCGCGAAAAGAAAGACCAGGAAACCTTATGGGCGGGCATCAACCAGGGCCTGGTAAAGGTAGTGGCCACTGATCATTGTCCTTTTAAATGGGAGCAGAAGCTGATGGGGAAAGATGATTTTTCAAAGATCCCCAACGGGCATCCTGCCATTGAGCACCGCATGGAACTGTTGTATAGCGAAGGCGTGCACAAGGGAAGGATCACGCTTAACAAATACGTAGAAGTGGCCAGCACGAATCCGGCAAAGATCTTCGGTATGTTCCCGCGCAAGGGCACCATTGCCGTGAACAGCGATGCAGATATTATCATACTCGACCCGCAGGCCAAACATACCATTACGGCGGCGGGCCATCATATGAACGTGGATTATTCCGCTTACGAAGGATGGGAACTGTACGGCAAAATAAAAACAGTACTGCTACGCGGAAAAGTAGTGGTTAACGACGGTGAGTGCCTGGCGGAAAAAGGATACGGACAGTTCATCAAACGTCATAAAGTCAACGGAAAGATCTAATCACCAAACACCTCCATTATGCCCAGAATCATTAAATCAGGCCTGATCCAGATGAGCTTACCCAAAACGGAAGGCGAAGGCAGCATTGAAGAGATCAAGGAAGCCATGATCCGCAAGCATCTTCCCCTGATAGAAGAAGCGGGAGAAAAAGGCGTGCAGATCCTCTGTCTGCAGGAGATCTTCAGCACACCGTATTTCTGTCCCGGGCAGGATGCCAGATGGTATGCTTCTGCTGAAACTGTTCCCGGGCCTACTACGGAACGAATGGCGGCCTATGCAAAAAAATACGGCATGGTGATGATAGTGCCTGTATATGAAAAAGAGCAGGCCGGCGTATTGTACAACACCGCAGCGGTGATAGATGCGGACGGCGCCTACCTCGGCAAGTACCGTAAAAATCATATTCCGCATACTTCCGGCTTCTGGGAAAAATTCTTCTTTAAGCCCGGCAACCTGGGCTACCCGGTATTCCAGACACGTTATGCAAAGATAGGCGTGTACATCTGTTACGACCGCCACTTTCCGGACGGGGCCAGGGTATTGGGACTGAACGGCGCAGAGATCGTATACAATCCTTCTGCCACCGTTGCAGGTCTTTCACAATATCTCTGGAAACTGGAACAGCCGGCCCATGCGGCAGCCAACGGTTACTTCATGGGATGTATCAATCGCGTAGGCGAAGAAAAGCCCTGGAACCTGGGCAAGTTCTATGGCTCGTCTTATTTCGTGGACCCCCGCGGACAAATATTTGCACAGGCATCTGAAGACAAAGACGAACTGCTGATCGCTGAATTTGATCTCGACAAGATAGAAGAGGTACGGAATGTATGGCAGTTCTTCCGCGACAGAAGGCCTGAAACATATGGAAAACTGACAGAGTTGTAATGGCTCCATTCTATAAATCAAATGCGACGTAATGGCTATTGTGAACAACAGGTTGACAGCTGAAGAGTATGCAGCACAGTTCAGGGACATCCATCCGCCCTTTGAGAACAGAGAGGCAGCGCTGGTAGAAGCCAACCGCTGCCTGTTTTGCTACGACGCCCCTTGTATTAAAAGCTGTCCCACCGGCATTGACGTGCCTAAATTCATTAAGCAGATCGCTACGGATAACGTGAAAGGATCGGCACACACTATTTTCAGCGCCAATATTATGGGTGGTGGCTGTTCAAAAGTATGCCCGGTAGAAAAGCTCTGCGAAGGCTCCTGCGTATACAACCTGCTGCATGAGCCGCCTATCCCTATCGCCAAACTGCAGCGCTACGCCACTGAAAAAGCCATCAGCGCGCAGTGGCAACTGTTTGAGCGCAAACCATCCCGCGGTAAGAAGGTAGCCGTTGTTGGCGCAGGCCCTGCGGGGCTTAGCTGCGCGCATGTACTTTCCCGGGAAGGTATTGATGTGACCATCTTCGAAAAGGAAAGCAAGGGTGGAGGCTTAATGACCTACGGCATTGCTGCCTATAAGGTAACGCCCGAGTTCTGCGAAGCGGAAGTGAATTATATTACCTCCCTGGGCGGCATAGAGATCCGCTACAACCAGGAACTGGGCAAAGATTTTACACTGAGCTCCCTGCAGCAGGCATATGATGCCGTATACCTGGGTATCGGCGTAGGCCTGGCCAGGCAGCTGAACATACCCGGAGAAGAGCTGGAAGGGGTAGTAGACGCTATCAGCTTCATTTATGATATCCGGACCAAAGGCTATCCCGCCGTTGCGGTGGGCGACAAGGTAGCTGTGATAGGCCTCGGCATGACGGCCATCGATGCCGCTACCCAGGCCAAACGCCTGGGCGCCCGGGAAGTGACCATTGTATACCGCAGAACACAGGACGAAATGCCCTGTACGGAAGCAGAGCTGGACATTGCAAAACTGGACGGCTGCCGTTTGCGCTGGCTTTCTGCTCCTCAATCCATAGAAGGTGATAACGGCAAAGTTTCCCGCCTGCTATGCCGGGTAATGCAGCTGGGCGAACCGGATGCCAGCGGCCGCCGCTCACCGGTAGCAACGAACGAGACCTTTACCCTGGAAGTGGATATGGTGATCAAAGCTGCAGGACAAACACCGTTTGAAGCGCTGGTGAACAAAGAACAATTGCAACACCGGCAGGGAAAGATCAACATTAATGAACACAGCGCCACCAATCTGCCCGGCGTATTTGCCGGGGGCGATTGCGTGAACGGAGGTAAAGAAGTAGTAGATGCCGTACAGGCAGGTAAAGATGGAGCAAAGGCAATACTTGATTATATCAGCGCCAACAGCTAAGCGCTTAAAGCTATTCACATGGCAGACATTTCAGCAAACTTTCTTGGCATCAGATCGCCCAATCCTTTCTGGCTGGCTAGTGCGCCGCCAACGGATAAAAAGATCAATGTGCTGCGCGCTTTTGAAGCCGGCTGGGGCGGTGTGGTATGGAAAACACTGGGCTCCCAGATCAAGAACGTTTCTTCCCGCTACTCGGCGGTAGACTATAACAATACCCGGGTAATGGGTTTCAATAACATTGAGCTGATCAGCGACCGGCCCCTGGAGCTCAACCTCCGGGAGATCAGGGAATGTGTGCGACTGTTCCCTGACAGGGCGATGGTGGTTTCACTCATGGCGGATAACGACCGTGAGAGCTGGCACGAACTGATCGCAAAAGTGGAGGATACCGGCGCCCACGGTATTGAGCTTAATTTTGGCTGCCCGCACGGCATGAACGAAAGAGGCATGGGCTCCGCCGTAGGGCAGGACCCGGAGATTGCCCGCATGGTAGTAGCATGGGTGATGGAAAAGGCCACTATTCCTGTTATCACCAAACTAACGCCGAATGTGCACTCTGTTGTACCCACCGGTAAGGCGGTGGTGCAGGCGGGTACCAATGCCTTATCGCTGATCAACACCATACAATCAGTAACCGGTATAGACCTTGACACCCTGGTGCCCAACCCCAACGTAGCAGGCCAATCTGCTTTTGGCGGCTATTGCGGCCCTGCAGTAAAGCCCATTGCGCTGAAAATGCTTACCACCATCAGCCAGGATCCTCTTACTTCCCGCGTGCCGGTTTCTGGTATCGGCGGCATCAGCACCTGGAAAGACGCCGCTGAGTTTATGCTGCTGGGCGCCACTACTGTACAGGTATGTACAGCCGCCATGAAGCACGGCTTCCGCATTATAGAAGATCTCTGTGAAGGACTTAACAACTGGATGGACGAAAAAGGTTTTGCCACCATCTATGACTTCATTGGCAGGTCAGTAAATACCATCACCAAATGGGAAGAACTGGATATTAACTACCACATTATCGCCAACATCAACCAGGATAAATGCATTCATTGCGGGCTGTGCTATATTGCCTGCGAAGATGGTTCGCACCAGGCTATCAATCTATCTTACGGTAAACCCTATAATACCTATACCGTAAAAGCCGCGGAATGCGTGGGATGTAACCTCTGCAAACTGGTTTGCCCGGTAGAAGACTGCATCAGCATGGACGAGCACCGGAAAGGAGCGGAATATCTCAACTGGCAGGAGTACCAGAAAAGAGGCCTGCCACTGAATGACCATTAATTATATTTTTTTCCCATAAACCCATTGTATTTTAGCAAATCTGAAAAAGTGTCAAACGGACTCTTGATTGTTCTGAAAACTTTGATTAGGTTTGGTTTTATTGTGCTAAATCGTTTTATAACTGGCACCAGAGAGCAAAGGGGTCGTAAAATCGTAAACCAGAGAGACTAATTTCCACTATCATCCTTGGAAGGCAACTAATCCGTAGCAACTACCGTATACTATTGTACCTGTTTAGATGAACAGGCCGACGATACATAAACCGTTTTTTGATAGAACAGTGAATGAGAACGGGGCGGGCCTTCAGGCCGGCCCCCTTTTTTACTGTAGATCAACTTCAGGGGCTCACCGGCTTCACGCCTGCTGCTTTTAATTTCTCCACTATCTTGTCGCCGATCTTCTTTCCCTGGTCCTGTCCTTTTTCAATAGCATCACGATAATGGATCCCCCCGTACAGGCGGGAGATGGCTGCTTCATTAGCCGCCTGCATAAAGGAGGTAAAATTCCTGGCAGGGATCTGGAACATCACTTCTGAATCATCTGTAAAGGCAAAGCTGTCTCCCAGCAGATAGGTCAATACACCGGCGGTAGCGGTAGACATTACACTATGCCCGCTGGTATACTCCGGGAAAGGAGGTGTTTGCAGCAAAGGCTTCCACTTGATATCTATATAGCGGTTAATAAAGGTTTCGGGCCTGATACGGTTGCTTCTGTACTTTTCATCCCAGCAGCTGATAAAAGCATCCATTTCTGTCATGGCGGTCAGCGTATGCAACAATATGGAGTGGTCAAAATCCAGTCCGGCCTTCTCTGCAGCGATGCTCGCAATGTTCATCCAGTGGCCGCCGGGAGTGATCTTCTTGAACCCGATGGCCATGTGCCCGGCGGTAGATACGGCAAAGGGGTTACAATCCCAGAAAGAAGCGATGGTCAGCTCTTCCTGGCTGGGGTGCAGTGAAACCGTGTACACCTCTTTACCCAGTGCATAGAAGGCGCTGCTGGTATCTTTATTGAAAGGCACCGGAGGCGGTGGCGCAAATTCATCACAGGTATCGATGATCATGGGCCGGATGGTTTTCCAATGCGGCTCTACCGCTTCCATATAGGCCGGCGGCGTAGGATACCAGTAGCCCTCGCCCTTTACAGGCGTATAACGCAGCCGGGCGCTCAGCTTACCGTAATTATCTGCTTTAGACCAATTCACCATCTGTAAGGCCACTGTTTTAGCCACGGCCACGGAACTATCGATAACAGCGGTTTTTATTTTCTCTTTCTTCAGTGCCTGCAGGAGCTTTCTCTGTTGCTCTTCCAGCATGAAACCCGAGGGCAGCATCAAGCGGCCTGTTTCCAGTATGCAATAAACGGCTGCTATACGGTGGTCGTAAGCTCCGGACTTTGTATTAATAGCAGCATTGGGGTAGGATTTCATATAAGCATTGCCCCGTGGTATATCCGGGTTGTTGAGCGCTACGATCTCATAGGCCCCTGCAGTACAATAAGCATAATAGCGGGCGGCGGCTGGTGGATTTACCACATCATGGAGCATTACCATGGTGAGAGCAAATACAGCGGGTTGAATCCTATCCCTGAAATCAGCAGCCGGCCGCTGGGCATATCCCAGCTGGCATAATAACAATAATCCTGATAACCATTTCCGCATAGCTTATTGCGCTTTGTATAAGAAAATACCTGCGTTGTTCACGCCTATCATAATATACTTTTCCTTGTTAATGATCAATTCGCCGGCTGATTTTACGTCGCCGGTAATAGAGAGACCTGATGCAGCAGGGGCCACATAAGTGAAGTTCCCGGTACCATCACCTTTGAGCAGGCAGCCGTAACTGGCGTCCAGGCTGCCCAGCTTTAAGCGGTTATCGCTATGGTTACCCAGTAAGAGCAGATCTGTTTTACCGTCGTGATCAAAATCGTCCGCAATGGTTTTTGTGATCACGGAGAACTGCGCCTGGAAAGGCAGGGCGGACGCTGTAAACTTGCCGTTCCGGTTAATGAAGCAAAGCGAACGAAGCTCTGTAACGCTCAGCTTAGCGGCTTTGGCGAGTTCGTCCGGCGCAAAGATGTCCTTTATCGTCGCATCTGCATAGCTGCGGTAAGAGGTGAACTTCCGGCGCATAGGGTAGATCTGGTCATTCAGCTCATCGCGGCTTACAAAGGGATAGCTAACGCCTTTTATGTAGCAGTTAAAGAAGGGATCGATGGAGCCGTTGCCATCAAAGTCTGCATAGTACAGCTCTGCAGGTTCCTTTTCTGATACATGGAATGGGGTGTTCATTCCAAGATTACCGGCAATAATATCCTCCTGTCCGTCTCCGTTCACATCTGCCAGTGCAAGGCTGAACCAGCATCCTTTAGGCGTCTGCTCAAAGTAATCACTGGTTTTATTACTGAAGCCATCCGGCTTGTTCAGGTACAGGGTAAGGGGCATGAACTCGCCGCAGAGCAGCAGGTCTTTTCTGCCGTCTTTATCGATATCTGTCCACTGCGCATCCGTGACCATTCCCTTTACAGGAAGGGGGCTGGCGGAGAACTGTCCTTTACCGTTATTGATCAACAGCCAGGAAGGCGGTGTTAGCGGGTACTTTCCGGGAATCACCCGCCCGCCTACAAAAAGGTCGATGTCTCCGTCATTATCGATGTCACAGGGGCGCACGCAGGATTTGCTGCAGGCGCTCAGATCGGGCAATGCCTGCGGCGATAATGCCAGGTTACCTTTGCCGTCGTTGATGTACAGCGCATCCTGCAGGCTGGGCGTATTAGGCTCAAACAAGGCGTAGCCGCCCCGGGCCAGGTAAAGGTCTGCAAAGCCATCGCCGTTGGCGTCAAAGAATGCGGCATCGGCAGTGGAGGGGCCGCCTGCTCCGTCAAGTTCGGTGTTGTTATTGATTTGATAAGTACCACCGGCTTGCTGCATGTAGAGCATGCCGGGTTTTGAGTAGTCGCTGCTAATATAAAGGTCTTCCAAGCCATCATTATTCACGTCTCCTTTGGCACATACAGGGCCAGTCCGGGAATACATGAACAACATGAGCGGTTGCCGTTTAAAGTCATTCCAGGCAGCCTCGTCATGTTTATAGCCAATGATCCCTTTGGTTCTGCTAAAAATAGTTTTCTGTATGGCGGGTTGTGTGGGAACCGGCGCAACAGCACCGGCGGTATCTTGATCTACCGCCAGTTGCCGGTTGACCGCCACATTATTTAAACGTTGTACTGTATTGTCTGGCCAGATAATACGTATAGAGTCTGCCTGCTGCGCATGTCCCAGGCCAAAGTGCAGGCTGGCGGGAAGCGAAGAGAGATAACCCCTTCCGGGATTCACTTCCTGGTATTGCAATACGCCGTTTGCATACACATATGCCTTGGCCCCAATGGCAAATGTATTACCGCGCTTGCCTTTCAGTTTCAGTGTAAGATAAGTGGTGCTATCTTTTTCATGTGCCGTATTTTTATAAACCGATGCGGGCTCATTGATGTTACTGACAACAAGGTCAAGATCTCCATCGTTGTCCAGGTCAGCATACACGGCTGCGCCGGACACTCCGGTATTCTCCAGACCCCATTCCTTTTGTTTATTGGAAAAAGTAAGGTTGTGCTCATTACGGAACACATAATTCATCAAGCTGGTGGAAGGCATAGCCGTTACCAGGTCCATTAACAGTATAGGCTCTCTGTTCATGGCTCTCTTCAGCTTATAGTCTCCCCAATAGCGCAAAAAATCTTTGTTGGTGTAATCCCGCAGATAACCGTTGCTCACAAACAGATCTTTATACCCATCATTATCCAGGTCGGCAAACAGTGGGCACCAGCTCCAGTCTGTATTGGAGACGCCGGCCAGCTGCCCTATTTCGCTGAAAGTGCCGTCGCCGTTATTCAACTGCAGCATATTGCGCATGTACTGTTTGTACAGATCCTGCGAAATCATCAGCTCAAAGGATTCATAGTTTTCCTGCAATTGCAGCAGTTTTTGCCGCCGGTTGTCCTCCGGCAGCATGTCCAGGGTCAATATATCCGGCAACCCGTCGTTATTATAATCAGCTATATCTACCCCCATTGAAAACTGGGAAAGATGGCGGAAGCAGTTTTTTATATCTTCCTTAAACGTGCCGTCGTGATTGTTTATATAGAGATAATCAGGTTCGTTATAATCGTTGGTTACATAAATATCCTGCCATCCGTCCTGGTTAACATCTGAAATACAAATCCCCAATCCGAAAGTAAGGGGGCTTTGTATGATGCCCGCTTTTTTTGAAACATCCGTAAAATGGTTACCTTGGTTCTGGTATAGTTTGCTGCCCGCCAGTGTATCTACTTCTTTACGGTGTTGGGCGAACTCCATATTGTCGATCTTAACCACGTTGTGGTTCAGCAGGAACATATCCAGGTCGCCATCGTTATCATAGTCCAGAAAAGCGGCCTGTGTGCTGTAACCTGCTTCGTCCAGGCCATGTTCTTTTGCCTTTTCCGCAAACTTCAGGTTGCCCTGGTTGATGAAAAGTTGGTTCCTGCGCATATCACCACCTACTTTTCCGGAATAGCAGATATAAATATCCAGTAGCCCGTCGCCGTTCACGTCTGCCATAGTTACTCCGGTCTTCCAGCCTTCCGGTCTTCCTTCCAGGTCTTTGGAGGCTTCTTTGGTAATGTCTTTGAATTTCAGGTTACCCTGGTTAAGGTAAAGTTTGTTGGGGCCCATATTGGCAGTAAAGAAAATATCATCCAAGCCATCGTTGTTAAGATCACCGACAGCTATTCCTCCGCCGTTATAAAAATATTCGTATGCCAGTACATTCAGGTGTTCATTTTCACTAATCTCATTGATGAACTTTATGCCAGTACTTTTGGGAGGCAATAGCTGGAAAAGGGTCTGTTGCGCCTTTGCGTCTACCGTGAGCAGACAGGGTAACAGTGTGATAACAAATATGAGTGTTACGGAAGAACGGTTCATTATATACACTTGTTTATCAACAGCACGAAGGGTTTATAAATGTTAATGCAGCGGATGTGACCATAACATCCGCTGCATTGGTTTTTTGACTTATTATTTCACATGCATCATGAAATACTACTATTTATCCCACCATACCCTGGAAGTCCAGGTGTCGCCACCATTTAACCTGCCTACAGCCTCCGCGTAATGAGTAGGATTGAGCGAAGGTTCAGTTACCGGGTAAGGTTGCCTTCTGGGTATTGTGCCGCCGGAGAAGTTACCTACGTAATTTACCGGTTTAAGCACAGGATAACCGGACCGCTTCCAGTTGATCCAGGTTTCCACGTAACTAAAGAATGACCCGGTTGTTGCCCAGTATTGCTCGTTGATCTGCTTCAGGGAAGCATCCAGAGACGTTATATTCAGCGGGTGAGCTAGTGCATAAGCATCAGCAACCCCGGCACTGATGACCGCATCACTACCCAGCGTAGCCAGTGACTGCAGCGCCGCAGATACGCCATTTCTATAATGGGTAGCAGCAGTACCGCCAACGTTCCAGCCTCTTGCGGCTGCCTCGGCCAAGAGCAGTTCTGTTTCGGCATACGTGAGCACGAAGATATTACCGCTCCTGTTTGCGTAAATGGAAGTACGGGGACGGGAGTATTTTCCTATTGGTGTTACGTCAGCACCTGATCCGGTACCACCAGGATAACCGGGTGCATTTTTAATATCTGTCGGGCCCCCATTGAGGTCATAACCATTAGGCAACCCGATTTGTACAGCAGGGTCAGTATTACCGGGACCTGCAGCCTGGTTGGCGGCCAGGCCAGGGGCAGGCACTTCTGCGATCACGCCTAACCTGGGATCGGTATTTGTTTTCAGGTAATCAATAAACGTTTTACTCCACCTGGTCTGGTAAATATCCGTGTTATATACCCTTGCCTGGGCGTTATCGTGGTTGCTGCTGTTTTGCGTTGGTATATATGCATTATCGGCAATGCCAGCAAATGTACCGCCTGCAGTTGCCTTTTCGGCCCATGTTTTTGCTGTTGCAGGATCTACCTTTGTCAAACGCATGGCCATACGCAGCATCAGTGAATAGGCAAACTTTTTCCACTTGGTAGCATCACCCTTATAGTACAGGTCTCCCGTTACCTCTCCCTGGGCGGAGCCCAGCTGGGCAATGGCAGCTTCCAGTTCTCCGAACATGGTGTTATAAATTTCCTGCTGCGGATCGTAAACCGGCTGAGTAAGACCTGATTTCCCCTGCAATGCTTCTTTATAAGGAATATCTCCGTATACATCTGTCACTTGCTGCAAAATCATCACTTTCATAATTTTGCAGATCGCGTTAAGCTTGCTCAGGCTGGCATCGTCCTTTGTTAAATTAATAGCATCATATACCATACTCGCAGCGCCTGTATAGAACTGGTCGGTTCTGCCGTAGTTATTGTTCCACAGGCGGCCCTGGTAATCCGGCGTACCACTGGACGGTACATACTTGTCGGCATTCGAGAGGTAGTTTGAACTGAGCGACGAGGTGGAAGCCATGGTTTGCGCCCACATACTTGTAAATAGCGAAATGTTGTATCCCTGCGAAGAGTACACGTACTGTGCGCTGGTTAAAAGATAGTTCGGATTAAAGTTATCTGCCGGCGTTTGTAGCGGATTTGTATTAAGTTGATCGAAATCCTTGTTACACCCTATATGCACCAGCATAGCAGAGGTGATACCTATATATATCAGTATTTTTTTCATGACCATGCTTATTTAAATTTGATATTAACGTTAACACCGTATGTCCTTGTGCTGGGTACGCCGGTACCTTCAATACCTGCATATTTGATCACAGTGGCAAAACCAGCTTCAGGGTCGATGTTATCACTACGTTTTAACAATGTCCAGAGGTTACGGCCAACCAGGGAGATCTGTACGGTGCGTATTAACGGCAAATTGTTCAGCAATTTATCCGGCAAGGTATAGCCAAGTGTAACCTGGCGTAATTTAATATAATCGCCATCCAGTACGCTGATCTTAGTAATCTGTTGTGCCACGTTTTGGTAATAGGTTTGTGCGTCTACTGCTATAGCGTTCGGAGTACCGTCAGCCTTTACGCCTCCGGTAAACGTTCCTTCCCGGTTAACAAGAGTAGACTTGTTAAGGCCGCGATAAACACTTTCAGCTGCGGTAGAGGAAAGTATCTTATTGCCAAAATTGTAATCCAGCAGAAAGGAAAGGCTTATACCCTTATAATTAAGCTCGTTGTTGAAACCGCCATAAACAGTAGGTAATACGCTGCCCGCGTTTATCAGGTTGCCGGCAACAGGTAAACCTGCATCATTTACTACGACATTCCCTTTTCCATCGTATTTAAAGTCATACACCTGTATCTGGGGACCTGCCATTCCTTTTACAAACACCGTGTTTGCAACGCCATGGTTGAAGCGATCAGTACCTAATGAAACAGGTAAGCCTTTATCATCTGTTTCCAGCACCTTGTTCTTTACGTAAGTAAAGTTAAAGGAACTATTCCAGGCAAAGTCTCTCCCACGTATCGGCGTACCTGTCAACAACACTTCCACTCCCCTATTCTGCGTAGAACCGGTAGGTACATATCCTTTGCTAAACCCGGTAGCGGTGCTGAAGTTTGTTTGCATTACCTCATTCTTGGTTTTGCGGTTAAAATAAGCCACATCAAGACCCAGGCGGTTATCAAAGAACTTCAGTTCCGTACCTACTTCAAACTCCTGTACTTTATATGGCTTCAACAAACCGCTGGGCAACGCGTCACTAAACCGGCCTGTAGGCGTTCCATTCAGGGAACCTTCCACTTCATAGTAGATAGCTGTTTGATAAGCATCCACCGGCTCGCCACTGGTTTGGGCGTATGATGCACGCAGCTTACCATAGTTTAAGGAGGGCACATTTACCAATTCGGAGAAGATGAAGCTACCGGATACAGACGGCGTAAAGATCCTTGTCTGGCTTTTGGGTATATCAGGGCCAGCCAATGTGGAGAACACATCATACCTGCCAGTATGGCTTAAGGTAAGGAAGTCTTTATAGTTGAGGTCCACCGTATAATAACCAGAATGTGCTTCCTTTCTCCAGAATTTGTAATCTCTATCATAGCTTACCACGTTTCTGGGAGCATACAGGTAGTTTACAATGAATGGTCCACCATTGAGGGTTTCCCATTCATATCCATTCTTTAGCAAGTTGCCACCTACTGCTGCGTCTATGCCGATATCCTGAGTGATCTTTTTGCTGGCGCCCAGCAAAATGTCGCCGTTCAGCTGGTAGGTTTGTGCCTGGCTCAGCTCTTCCAGCCTGCCGGAATAGCCGGTTTCAGGTTGTATTGTAAAGGCGGTGCCAGTGGGGGTTACCTTGAAAACACGGTCGTTTTGAAGGTCATATCCTAAACGGCCCTGTGCATACAGCCAACTGGTAAGATCATAGCGGGCAGTAATAGCGGAGATCAATCGTTTCCGGCCTACATTATTGACAAACTGGTTCACTACGAACCAGGGGTTGGATACATATATATCGTCGCTGAATACTACTTCCTTTCCACTAGCGGCATCGTAACCCGGGGCCAGTATAGCCTCATTGATGTTATTAGCAAGGAAAAGGCCATTGTTGGCGTTCATAGGCCCATCGCTGATCATCGGTTTGTTCTTCACCTGCTCGTCTATATAGTTCGCCAGTACTTTTACGGTCAGCCTGTCCGTCACTTTCTGATCCATGGTGAAGTTGAATGTTTTCCTGTCAAGCCCACTGTTGCGTACAATAGATTTGTTATCCAGGCTGGAAACGGATAAGCGATAAGTGCCTTTTTCGCCGCCGCCGGAAACGGCTATGGTATTAGTAAAAGAAGCGCCTGTTCTGTAGAAGTTAGCAATATTGTCCCTATACGGTGAATAGGCGTATTGCTTGCCATCAAACTGGGTGATCATGGATCCATCCAGTCTGGAGCCCCAGCTTAATCTCCCACTGGTTTGAGCACCGTCCGCACCAGCAGGTTTAACGCCATGTTGCCCCTGGCCGTATTCATACTGCCAATCTGTAAAATTGATGGCTTTGTCCATTGCATAGTTCATGTTATACTCCACAGTGGCAGCACCTTTCTTACCAGATTTGGTGGTGATAATGATCACACCATTTGCAGCTCTTGCACCATACAATGCAGATGCAGACTGTCCCTTCAACACCGTCATGCTTTCGATATCATCCGGGTTGATATTGGAAATGCCATCACCGTTGTCGGCGCCGCCCCATTCGCTGGCATTACCGCGTTGCGTATTGTCAATCGGCACACCATTTATTACAAACAGCGGAGAACCGGTAAGCGTATTCATACTGGGCATACCTCTCAACAGTATACGCGCAGAAGAACCGGCGCCACCACTGGAACCGTGTACGTTCACGCCAGCTACGCGACCAGCTAGTGAAAGCCCCACGTTATTCTCTCTTGCCTGTGTCATCAGGCTGCCATCTACTTTGGTAACGGAATAACCCACTTTCTTTGATTCCTTGGAAATCCCCAATGCGGTTACCACCAACTCGCCTAACTGGGTAGAGGATTCGCTGAGCACCAGATCCAGCGACGTCTGGTCCGGCGTAACTTCCATGGTTTTAGTTCCATACCCCACCAGGGAAACCTGTAATGTAAATGCACCAGCGGGCGCCTTCAAAACAAAGGAGCCATCTCCGGAGGAAACTGTTGCAATATTCTTTCCCTTTACCTGGACAGTTACAGCGGGAAGCGGCGCCCCGGATTTTGCATCCTTGATGGTGCCTGTTAACTGCCTTGTTTGAGCAAATGCCACCGAGCTAAGCAGCAGCATAAAGATCATCAGACGTAGTTGTCTCATTATTCAGTGGATTTTAGTTTTTGGTTTGAATTAGGCATAGTTCTGTCATCATGCCTTTTATAGCGGCATGCAATTCCTGGCCACGCGTTTGGCCCAGCGATTAAGCTTGGTAATTTTTAATCATCGTTCCTATTACATCTGGTCCGGTTTAGTTTAGAGAAAACAATAGCACTACGCCTTGCAAAAGGCATTCTGTTGTGGTTATACAATCTGCTTGGGTAGCTGCTATGTGTTGCGACCGATCATTGTTCCTGTATTCATTAATTCCCGATTTTGGTTAGAGATAATAAACTATATGCCTTTTACAGGTAAGGCATGTAATCATTTTCCTATTGAAAAAATGTGCACTAGAAAAGATGTTATTTTCTCATTGTTCGTTCCCTGGTTGCTCCCCTAGTTTTCTAGTAGAATAACAAGCCCTGACTTCTTTTTCATCCCTGTGGTTTTGGTTGATTATACGCCAATTAATAAACAAATAACAAGTCTGATATGTTCAACTTCAGTATGAGTATTTGACGGAAATTTTCCTGATTACAGGCGTTAATTTTTCATTGCTCCGCTTCATTCTTGTCCACTTAAACGATTTAGTACGTGGGGTCTAAATCTTCCACATAATTAATGCTAATTTTCTGTTAAAACAAGTATTATTTTCACTGGATAGCATAGTATTATAAATATCAGGCATAAAAAGGGATTTGCAATTACCATTTTAATTGTATTTGTGACACTGCGCAAAACAGCTGCGTAAGAGCAGTGCAACTTTGTAAGGACAACATTTTTGTATAACCCTAAACACTTTAAAATGGTAATTACTGTAAACAAGGACATCTTTCACATGGCAGGCGATCCTGAATTCCTGAAAACCGCTTCAAGCAGCTCTCCTGAGTCAAATACGGCCTTCGCGGCATTCTCTCCGAAGCTGATCGCCCAAAAAGACGGCGGGTTTATCATCATTGAAGGCATTGGAGAAATGGGGCAGGATAATATTCAACAACCTGGTTTTGGCTTATCCCTTTACATGGAAAAATTTAAAGGTGTCTCAGAAGAGATCCCTATATTCTCTGGCCTGACAGCCACCGGGATTGCTCAACCCTTCAAATTCAAAATAACACTACCGGTAGGCACATACGCGCCTATGGGATCCAGGTGGAACTATGTCGAATTTCATTTATCCGGGCAGTCACCCCTCATAACACCCTTCTATACGGACCATTTTGACCCATCCACCACAGCAGATAATGATATCTGGACCTTTGCCTTCAAGTACCAGGTACCCGCCGGCCCCTGGTATGACATCCGGGTTACCCGTGTTACCGTAGAGTATAAAGAAATTGGCAGCTGATAAAAGATCTCCTCTTTTATCACAAATCCCCGGCAGGTCCGGGGATTTTTTTTTAAATTAAAGGTGATACTCCCCCCGTTTTTGACACTATTATTAAAAACCGAACTGACATGCAGGAAAAAGAAGCGATATGGCTCACAGCGATCTACCGGGAAACCTTTCCCCAGGTAGCCAGGGTGGTACAGCGGCTTGGAGGAGATCTTGATACGGCAAAAGACCTTTTCCATGATGCGCTGCTCATCTACCTGGAAAAACGCAACAACAATACCCTGGATATCCAGGTATCCGTAAAAGCCTACCTGGTGGGCATTACCCGAATATTATGGATGCAAAAGTTCAGGAGTGACTGCCGGCACCAATCATTGGATATCCTCGGCGCCCATGCGGATATCCCGGCAGATCTATATGCACCGGAAGCAGATAAAACCCGCTCCCTGTGCCAGTATCTCCAGGCCGCGGGCAAAAAGTGCCTGCAATTGCTACAGGCTTTTTATTACGAACAGCGGCCTATGGACGAGATTGCCAGGGAGTTCCACTACAGCACCGCCCATTCTGCTACTGTACAGAAATACAAATGCCTTGAAAAGGTAAGGGAAACCATTAAACGGTCTGCTATTTATGAGGAAGCAACTGCGTGAAATACAGGAGATAGATCAATACCTCCTGCAGGCAATGCCTGCTGCCGATCAACTGGTATTCCAGGCAAGAATGCTTACCGATACCACCCTGCACGAAAATGTACAGCAACAGCTGGAAGCACACCGGGTGATACGCCATATAGGCCGGGAAGCGCAACGCGAAAAGCTGGTGGCCATACACAGCCACTTATGGGAAACAGATGAAACCTTTCACACTGAAATAAGCTCCATATTTAAATAACACATCCATTATGCTGATACCTACCGTCCTCGATAACACTACGCGAGGGGCTTATGATATTTATAGCCTCTTGCTGAAAGAACGCATTATTTTCCTGGGCACCGCTATAGACGACCAGGTGGCTAACCTGGTGGTGGCGCAGCTGCTTTACCTGGATAGCGAAAACCATTATCCTGTCAGGCTTTATGTGCATTGCCCCGGCGGCAGTGTATACGCCGGTCTTGCCATTTACGATACCATGAAAATGATGAAATCGCCGGTTTCAACCGTTGCCGTTGGTTTTACCGGCAGTATGGGCACTGTATTGCTCAGCGCAGGTGCAGCCGGGCAACGATATGCCTTACCTAATGCCACCATTCATATGCATCCTACCAGTGGTGGTGCCAAAGGCTATACGGAAGATGTGAGCATTGCTTACCGGGAGCAGGAAAGGTTGCAAAACCATTTGTTTGACCTGATGGGCAAACACTCCGGCCATACACGTGAAGAGATCGAGGCCAGCTTCAGGAGAGACAAATTCATGAACGCAGCAGAAGCCAAAGACTACGGTCTTGTAGATGAAGTGCTGGGCGATGCAGCGGAGCTACAAGCACTCGCCCGGCTAAGTAAGCATAAAACGTGAGGGCGCCGGCTATCTGCCAAACGCCCTCCGTTATTCAACACAGGATATAGGTGAAGGGCTACTTAACGAGCATCAGCTTTTTGCTTTCTGATAGCCCGCCTGCCAACTGCAACGTAACGATATAAATACCTCCTTTCAGGGCGCCTGTTTGCAGGGTGAGCTGGTTCAATCCCTGTTGCAGGTTCACGCGCTGCTGCAATACCAGACGCCCGGTATTGTCTGACAACAGCAGCACCGCTTTACCGGCTTCCTTTGCCAGGGTATAGCTCAGCTTCACTTCATTGCCCGTAACCGGGTTAGGTGCTATCTGCAGGCCTGCTACGGCTTTCTTTCCGCTATTGGGAACAGGCGCCGGACTTGTCAGATAGGTACGGCTAAGGGCAATGGCTGCACTGTCTACACCACCCGGGTTGTAATAATGGTTCAGGATCCATTGGTAGGTTTTATCAGTGGCCCAAAAGCTGGAGCCCCACTGGCACATGCCTATTCCGTCGCCATTCTTTGTTCTGCCTTTACAACGGTCATCCGCGATACAGGGCCAGCTGCTGCCGTTACCGCTAAAGCCATCGCCGCATCCGGCATTATTGTTTTCTGCGGAGTACTCCGCTTTGAAGATCACACCGTCCTTGATCAACACCACTCCTTTCGTGGCAGCCGCAGCAGCTTTTACGCTGGCGGCATTATCGGGCTGCCAGGTTTGGTGACAGGCAGCAGCAGAAATATCATAGTTTACCGCAGCCGGGTTTTGTACATACCAGGCGCCTGCTGAACGGTACGCTACTGCACCGGCCTGCAGGGATGCTGCCGGCCAGCTGGAGATCCATTCGTCGTCGACACCTGTGGCTACATAAGATTCCAGGCTCATTACTTCCACTACAGGGTCCTTGCATGTAGTACATGCGCAGCTGGTAGATACGCGTATGCTGGCGGGAACAGCTGCCGCTGCTATGCTAACCGGCGATGCGGCAGTACCTGTGGCAGATGAACGTAGGGCGACGCGCTGTTGTATATCCGCTTCCGTTCCGTCAAAGATACCATGGCGGCTCTGCTCTATTACTTCGTTTACTCCTTGCTGAACGGAGGCAGCGCTGGCAGCGGAAAGGTCCACCTTCAGCATATGCGTGCCGGGAACGAGGTAGAAGCGGCGAATGCTGTGCGTCATATATCCTTGCTTTGTAAAGCGTAAGTCAATTGCCTCTGGTGCGCTTCCAGGTGTAAGCGCTTTTAAAGACGCGGGCAATGATATGGAGAAGAAACCTTTGCTATCTGTAAGGCCGGTATACCTGCCTGCGCTTACCTGCACACCGCTGATGGGTGTATGCCTATCAGCACTGCTTACATAACCGGAAACAGCCGTTTTCCCGGCGGCTGGCAATGAAACCGCTGTAAGAGTGGTAGCAGGGTCCAGGTTAATATTGGCAGTGATCACTGAATCTGTCCCGCCGCCTGTAAAGCTGGCAGAGAGCCTGGTATAACCGGATTTGGTGAAAGCAAAAGTATATTTACCCACGCCGGCGCCAAATACCAGCTTTCCGGAAGCATCTGTCTGCAGGGTGGCAGTAGCACCGTCAGGAGCCGTCACGGAGACACCCGCACTGGCAATCGCATTGCCTGTTGCCTGGTCTTTCACCGTAAAAGTGATAGTAGTGGGCGCGGGCGCATTGGGGTTCTGAACGCTTACGCCACCGGGGGTATAGTAATGATCCAGGATCCATTGGTAGGTTTTATCAGTGGCCCAGTAGCTGGAACCCCACTGGCACATACCGCGGCCATGGCCGTTCGTGGTTTTACCGGCGCAACGTAAATCGGATATACAGGGCCAGGCAGTGCCTGTGCCGCTGAAACCATCACCACAACCTGCATTGTTATTTTCAGCTGAATATTCAGAGCGGAAGATCGCTCCGTTCTTTGTGAGCACTACCCCGGCAGTAGCAATGGCTGCATTTTTTACGCTGGTTGCCTGGTCTGGCTCCCATGCCTGGTTACAGGTTGTGCTGGCAATATCATAATTGCTTTTTACCGGATGCGCGACATAGTAAGCGCCGTAAGAACGGTAAGCCACTGCGCCGGCCTGTAAAGAAGCCGCTCCCCAGCTGGAGATCCATTCATCGTCCACACCGGTTTGTACATATGCTTCCAGGCTCATTACCTGTACGGCGCTGCAGGTAGTGCAGGAACAACCGGTGCCCACGCGGATGGAAGCCGGTACCGCAATAGCGGCAGCTGCAGGCATGGTAACAGGCACAGCGCTTTGTGCCGCGGTTGATGCAGCAGGCTTTGCATCGGCGGCACGCTGCTGCTCATCGGCTGCTGTTCTGTCAAACATGCCATGACGGCTATGCTCTGTTTCTTCTCCCTGTTGCAGTGTATGTGCACCGGGCGAAGCCGAAGACCTGAGGGCGATCTTCAGCGTATAGGTTTCCGGTATCAGGTAAAAGTCCTGTATGGTATGCGTTACATAGCCTGTTTTTGCCGCGCGTATAGGGATCTTCCCAGGCGTTCTACCTTGTGTAATGGCCGGGACGGCACCGCCATAAGCAAAGGAGAAGAAGCCGTTATTATCTGTTACACCACTGTAAGAGCCGGCGCTTACCTGTACTCCTGCTAAGGGAGTATTGGCATCCGCATCCCTTACATAACCGGTGAGGATCATCTTATTGCCTGCTGCTTTCAAAGTGGCCGCAGCTGCTGCTGTAGCGTTAAATGCAGTGGTGGCTGGATCAAGGTTAACATCAGCAGCAATGGCAGTTTCTTCTCCGCCTACAAAAAAGGTTTCCAGTTTATTGTAGCCACTTTTTGTGAAGGTGAATTCATACCTGCCGGCGTCTGCGCCGAATACCAGTTTGCCGCTTGCATCTGTTTGCAGGTTGCTGGTGCTGCCGTTAGGCCGCTTTACGCTCACTGCTGCATTGGCGATAGCAACACCAGTGGCCTGGTTCTTCACCAGGAAGCTAATGGTGGTAGCAGCGGTAGGCGCCGGGTTAATAAGGCCATAGTACTTGCTCCAGTTCCAGTTAATGCCAGGGTCTGTATGGCTATTGCCGTCATAGTGCTGATGGCCTTTTACACGTACCGTGACGGGGAGGAAGTTAGTACCGGAAGTAGCGGGCCCTTTGAAGCAGGTGGTCTTGTCTATGTTGTAACCGGCACATATATCCTGCACCAGTGCTGCAGAAGATCTGTACATGTTGTCGGTATACCAGCTGGCGTCGTTTACAAAACCTTCATGCTCTATACCGATCGTATAATTGTTATGGTTCAGCACATGGTAGGCCCTATTGGCTTCTCTTACCATTTGGGTGATCTGTCCGTCGGAAGAACGTACCAGGTAATGTGCGGATGTACGTACTACCACGCCGTTCACCACCTGGTTACCGTTGTTAAACCAGGAGATAGTGCCGGCATAGCTGCCCTGCATGGTATGAATAGTTACGTTGGTTGGCTGCTGGCCGCCGGTTCGGGTTCCCCAGTTATTGGTGTGTGCTTCATCCCACAGCGCAGGACCGTAATCAGTGCTGAGCAGGGAAACATCATTGCTGTTTTGACGGGTAGTGATCTGTATAGCAGGCGCCTGCAAGGTACGGAGTGTCTTTGCGGGATAGATCTTGTCCAGCTGCACCTTCGTGGGAGCCGCTTTAAACCTGGGTGTACTAAAGCCCTTTTGCAGATGCTGGTAAATATCGTAGGTATATAGAGAGCGTGCATAAGTGTTGACGGGACTGCCATCATCCGGGATCTCAGAAAGCTTTTCCAGTACAGGAGCAAAGCTTTCCGCACTGGTTGCAGCTGTTCTTTGGGCGCCTGCGTGATGGCTGAGGTATTTCGCAACGGCCAGTATCTGCAGCCGCACATCTCTTTTAAATTGCGCGGGTGAAATGTTACTCAGGTTGCAAACAGCCAGCAGATTATTTTTAAAATATCCCTTTCCGTCTTCCACCAGTGCGAATATGCCGAAACGTTCAGGCATTCCGGTACAATTATCATGGTCGCTGCCTGCGTGCGCCTGCAGGTTCACCAGGTGAGAAGCGCTATAGGCCGTGGCTTCCAGCGTGCCTGCCGGGATGTTGGGATATAGCTTGTATGCTTCTTTAAAATAAGATTCCATATTGTCAGGCACTGTAGCCTGCCGGGCGCTGGTATGGAAATACAGTAACAAGGTGGCTAATAGTAGCAAACTGCATCGTATCATAGATACTGGTTTAATGGTTATAGAATATAGGTTTGGACAAAGGCTTGAATGCAATGCTATAACGCACTAAAGATGCTTCTCATCATTAGTTCATTACCGGCAATAAATAAAAGTGATAATGCTACAGCTACAATACACTACAGGGTTCTTCTAGGCTACAGGTCTTTCAATGTCTACATAGGTTCTTTGCTATCTACATGAACAAATGTAGGGAAATATTCAATATGTAATACATACCATACCAAGGGCGGCGAAAAAATTTCCTTATGGAAGATAAACGGGATTAATAATCAACTTTATGCAGCATTAAAATTTTTCCTTGCTGCTACTAAAACAATATAAGCCGGAGGGCGCCGGCTTATATTGCTCATTTGTTGGTTTACCTGTCTGTGTTCACTTATTAGAAGGTTTCAACTCTAATACCTACTGTTTACAGGTTTCGGATGATCCTGTTTTACGTTTCCCTTCCGGTGATCAGACATTTGCTAAACGGCAGAAGGGCTCAAAGGCGCTTTCTTATGCTGCTCCGGCTCATGCAGTATGATGCCTGTCAGAGCCAGCAAAACAAATACAATATTGAATACCAGGTGCTGGTTCCATGTCATATTCTGCAGCACGCCGCCGCAGGAACATGGAACATAATCACTGAACCTGAGAATAGCTACAATGTATGCGGTGAACATGGTCATCAAACTGAAAGCAGCGTACAAACCTGCCAGGCACCATTTAGGTATCGTAAGCAATACCACTACCAGTAATTCCACTACAGGGATCATCCAGGCCACCCATCCTGCAAATGCGGTAAGCAGCGGCGATTTGCCCAGTTCAGTGCTGAAGTTCTCATAATCTACCAGTTTATTCACGCTGGCATAAATGAATAGTATGATGAACAGATAAGTAATAATATCAACTACGGTTTTCTTCTTCATAAGAGAAAGATTTTAGATCAGTACAGGGTAAGCAATGATAAATTTACTAATGATTAAACAAGCTAGTGTTAATACGCGGTTAATCCCCGGAGGATTACAATGGGCCTTTATATTATGATCTGATTAACAATTGCATTAACGACTGATTAATCGCTTAAAAAAGATAAAATAAGGACCTTCGTATTGAGGAATTATATATGCATGTTTCCCGCTTTATGCGGGCAAAACCGGATCTTGCCATCCGGTTTTGTAACTTATTAAGGCTGAACCAACCATATCTTTAATGCGTAGCCTTGACAGCCGGAATTTTTCTCCGGCTGTTTTTCATTTCCCCAGCACGCTGTAGCAGAAGCCATCCTCTTTGAAGATTATTATACTACAACGCTTCATATCCCTGGCGTCTTTCGCCAGCAGGGTTTCGGCAGCCTGATCGTTCAGGTTGTCGGTTTTGTTCTATTTTACACATGCAGGCGGCCATAATTTTGGTTTAAAATCAAGGTTATGACTCACACAAAGGCAAACACAGGAAAGACAATATTGGTAACAGCAGCAACCGGTAAAACCGGCAGCCGTATCTTCAGAAAGCTTACCGAAATGGGATGGCCCGTACGTAGCGGCTCCCGCTCCGCCAGGCCCGGTTTTGACTGGCAGGATAACAATACCTGGACCCCCGCATTGCAGAACATCCATACCGTTTACGTATGTTTCCACCCCGACCTGGCCGTTCCAGGCGCGGTAGACATTATCCGTTCCTTTACTGAAACAGCCGTTAGCCAGGGCGTAAAGAAACTGGTACTGCTTTCCGGCCGCGGTGAAACGGAAGCTCAAAATTGTGAACAGATCATCATGAACGCCGGTATTGACTGGACGATCGTACGGGCCAGCTGGTTTGCCCAGAACTTCAGCGAAGGTTATCTGATAGAACCGATATTGGCCGGTCATGTTACATTACCCGCTGGTGATGTAGGTGAGCCTTTCATTGATGTGGATGATATTGCCGACGTGGCAGTAGCCGCGTTGACAGACAATAAACATAATGGCCAGCTCTACGAAGTAACAGGCCCCCGCCTGCTGACATTCAAAGACGCCATCGGTGAGATTGCCGAAGCTACCGGCAGGCCCATTCAATACCAGCAGATGACGGTTAAAGAATATAGTGAAGCGATTGATGGGATCGTACCCGACGAATTTGTTGATTTCCTGGGCTACCTGTTTACAGAAGTGCTGGACGGCAGAAATGAAAAATTAGCGGATGGTGTACAAAAGGCCTTAGGCAGAAAGCCGACAGACTTCTCCGAGTATGTAAGGAAAACTGCAGCCACAGGTATATGGAACCCGCAATGAAGAGATCTTTCAGACCTGCTGCATATTGAGATCATATCATAAACCCGGTAAATAAGTTATCTTTAGATACATGAAAACACTGACGGTCTTACTGTTGTTTCCTGCGTTCTTTTGGAGAACGGCATGTAGTGCACAAACACTGCAAAGGGGAACTATCAGGGCCGGAGATCTGCTCATGTATTACGAACGTACAGGAAAAGGCAAGCTCCTCCTCCTTTTACATGCGGGTCTGCAGGATCACACCATGTGGAAAAGCCAGGTAAGCACATTAATGGCCGGCTACGATGTCATAACACCAGATCTTCCCTTCCATGGTAAGACGAAAGGTATTGACACCCTCTTACTGGCGGCGGAAGCAATTAAAATATTATTGGACAGCCTGCACCTGCAAAAGGTCTCCATTGCCGGCCTTTCTATGGGTGCATCCATTGCTCAGGACTTCATCATCGCTTATCCCAATCGGGTAGATAAGGCTATTTTGATCTCTGCCGGCATCAATGGCTTCAATAAGATCCAGCCCATTGATTCCACCAGCATGGCCTGGTACCAGCAGTTTACGCAGGCGCTGGACCGGCAGGACACACTTGGGGCAGCAGTTGAATTTACAAAAGCATGGGCAGAAGGAATATACCGCCGTGCAGACAGCTTAAAAGCACCGGTGTCGCAGTATGTATACCGCACAACACTGGCCCATCTCCGGCTACATCATATGGATGGATGGCCTGCGCTGCAGGAACATCCTCCGGCTATCGAAAAGTTGTCTTCCATACAGGTACCGGTGCTCATTATAGATGGCGATAAAGACCTTCCTTATATAACAGCATCCTCTGCATATCTCGAAAAAAACATCCCGGGCGCCAGGCACGTAGTGATGAAAGATGTAGCGCATATGCTGAATATGGAAAAGCCTGCAGCGCTGAATAAGCTGATGATTGATTTTTTGAAAGGCAGGTGATCTTTCATAACACTAGCCTTTCAAAAACTCTTCTATCATCACTACCGCTAACATTGGCACTTTACTCTGCGGGTTCGGTGAACATGCCTCTCCCAAACATTCTCCATGCACACCCGGCAGAATAGCCAGTTTTCCGCGCTGTAAGGTACGGTACAGTTCCATCGCGTGTTCAAGCCTTACCACGTCCGCATCACTGTTGATAACCAGCGCCGGCGCCTGAATAGATTTGATAGCGGCTTCGCTGATATCCTTAAAGTTTTTCATCCTGGCTACATCACGATCAAACATGGCCTGCAGGCCTTTGGGGTCCGGGTTAGCGTTTAAATAAGCTTCCTGCAAGGGCTTAGGCATATGCGCCAGGCTGGCATGGTCAAAACTGTCAAAGAAGCCGGCGATCATACCATCCCGCTTATATACAGCAGCCACCAGCACCAGCTTGTTTACCAGTTGCGGATGGCGGATAGCAATCTGCAGACAGGTAGTTCCTCCATTACTGAAGCCCATAAAATCTGCTTTCTCAATCTTCAGCTGCTGTAATAAAGCGGCTACATCATCAGCATCCTGTTCAAAGCTCAGGGGACGGTCTATATCCAGGGTATGCCCATGCGCCTGCAGCTCCACAGCGATTACCCGGTGCGACTTCCCGAATTCCGGGAGGATACGCCCATAAGTAGATTCAATCGTAGAGCCACCTCCATGCAGCAATACCAGCGGACTGCCATTACCATGTATTTCGTAGTATAGTCTCAAACCGTTTACGTTGGCGTAATGACCCGTTTGCTTGTGCTGTGCGTTCATCTGTAAATGTGTTATTATCAGTAAGAATATGATGATGAAGGATCGGCGCCGCATAAATTCTTCTTTTAAGTTGAACAAACATACGCCGGAAACTTTATTATTGAGGGGTGCAATTACGCCAATTGATAGGGGTAATTGCGTCAATCAGATTGGCGTAAAATCAACCCTCATTTGTCCGTTTCGCCCCTCCCCAAGCCGGTTATATCCACTTACTTTTGAACTATGGAAAATCACGCATCATTCATCACCGTAGAAACCATCGTAAATGCTCCCATAGACCAGGTCTGGGCGTGCTGGACAGACCCCGAGCACATTAAACAGTGGAACAGTCCATCTGTTAACTGGCATACGCCTTATGTAGAAAATGACGTACGGACCGGTGGCAAATTCTTCTTTGTAATGGAAACAAAAGATGGCAGCAGCGGTTTTGATTTCAAAGGCACTTATGATGAAGTATCCTTCCATGAAAAAATCAGCTATACAACAACAGATGGCAGGAAGGCTACTAACCTGTTTATTGCTACTCCCGCAGGGATCAGGATCACGGAAACCTTTGAGCCTAACCAGGATGATCCGGTAACATTACAGCGTGATTTTGTAGCGGGGGTATTAATGACTTTTAAAACCTATGTGGAGAGTAAGGTTTAAGGCTCAACAGCTTCCAGATCAAGCTCCAGTATATTTAAATCCTTCTGTAAATTGTTCTCTCTGCAGAAATTGCAGAGCTGCTGCAAGCGCCGTTTATTATCATACCTGAAGTTCCAAAACAACTTCTTCTGGCATTCTGCACACAGACGGTTAGGCGTGTCCTTTCTCCTTGTGCACAAAAAGCCACTCGCCTGCTTTGGGCGCACCAAGTTGAACATCGTTCTTACTAATAGCCTCAAAGTATCCTGATTGTGATCTTATTACAGGGTCTTTTTCTTTCCTTCCGGTACAGGATAAAAGGAAAGTTATTGCGATAAAAATAAAGGTTCTCATAACTTGGGGCAAAAATACCTGATTTCCAGCTCAGCAACACGGGTATTTATTTCAATCTGTGGCCGACGGCATCCAACCTGCCAACCAAATCAAAAGGAATTCCTTTAAAACTAAAAAAGCCGTCAATATTGACGGCTTTTTAAAGGGAAAAGAAAGGCGAAAAAATACAGATCAGGACAAGACCATCTTATCCACACTGATGTCTTCAATGCAGATGTTGTTTTGATTTAGCACGGAGTGCATCGTATTGGCAAAATAACTTACCAACATATCCATTACTTCGTCTGAAAACAACTCTTCACTAAAAACAAATAAGAGGTAGTATTTTCCTGCTGTTTCCCTTACTTCCAGCTTGAATTCAAATGCTGTTGTCTCCTTCAAACGCTGTTCATAAGGAGTTATATCCAGGCCATTCAAATGGACTGACTGGCCAAAATAGCTGACAAAAGCAAAATGCGTTGCAATAAACCTCCGTGGCAACCTTCCCTCCAGCACCAGGTCGGAAATAATCTGATCGTATTGATAGTCCTGATTTTCAAATCCTCCCAAAACAACATCTTTGACATTGTCCAGCAATGCTTCAAAAGAATCGGCAGGATCAATGTTAAGCCGCAAAGGCAGCATGTTTATAAATGTGCCTACCAGGTCCTTCACATCATCCCTGGTTCTGCCAATAACATCGGTTCCAATGATAATGTCTGAATTGCCGGATACCTTATGGAGTAAGATATAGAACAATGACAGAAAATACATATACCCGGACACATTTGACGCAGCCAGCATCCGCTGGGTCTTCTCTACATCTTCTCCTGCTATCTCGAGCGTTTTAATGACTGCATTCTGAATATCGATCTTACTGCTATCTTGTATTAGCGGAAGCTGAATTTCAGGTAACTCACCGGAAAGTTGCTGAGACCAGTATGCCTTTTGTTTTTCACTATACGAGGGAGAATTCCGCTGCCAATAAGCATAGTCTACATATCGCAGGGATAGCGGCGCTAAATTATTTCCCATGTAAATATTTTTGAAATCATTCATTAAAATATTCAGGGAGATGCCATCGCAAACGATGTGATGAATATCAACAAACAAAAGGTTAATATCGTCCTTCTTCAAAAAACCACACCGGATCAGAGAAGGAGCGGATAAGTCAAAAGGCGCTACAAACTTCTCAAATGCGTCTGTCAAAGATTCAAGCCGGTGGCTTGCCAGTTTTCGTAGCTTAAATTCAACATGTGGGTTGATCCTTTGTACCAGCCCCTCAGGATTCAACACGAATGAAGTGCGCAGGCCCTCATGGCGGTCTATTAACAGCTGAAAACTTTGCTCAAGTCTATCTACGTCCACCTGCCCTTTGATCTGATAAACCCCATACACATTATGGCCAATACTATCTTTATTGAGCATTTGCGCGTAATAAAGCCTTTCCTGGGCATGTGATACCGGATATGTTTGCGCATGCTCTACTTTCCTGATCGATCCTGATTCATCGATTGTTCCGGCTTCAATTACTTTAGCTAATTTTTCGATGGTCGGGTTTTCAAAAATCTTACGCAATTTCATTCCAACACCAAATTGTTGCTTAATAACATTGATCAGATGGACCGCCATTATAGAGTGTCCTCCCAATCCGAAAAAGTCATCCCTGATTCCTATCTGCGCCTGCTCTATACCAAGTAGCTCCGCCCATGTTTTCGCAAGCGCCCGATGGATGGCTGTTCTTGGCGCTATAATATTATCCGCTTTCGCATACAATTCTGGAGAAGGGAGCATTTTCCGATCTATCTTGCCATTCTTTGTAACCGGTATCTTATCGATAGGTATAAAGAACTTCGGGACCATGTAAATGGGCAGATCTTTTGCCAAAAATTCCCGCATTGCTTCTTCTGATAAGGGCTTCGCGGAAACATAGAAAGCACATACAAAATTATCGTACTTCGTTTTTGAAAACACCTGCACCAATACCTGTTCAACCCCTTCAAACTCAATTAGTTTCCGCTCGATTTCTCCCAGCTCGATCCTATAACCCCTTATCTTGATCTGCGAATCATTCCTTCCCAAAAATTCCATATTTCCGTCCGGGAACCATCTGGCCAGATCCCCGGTCTTATACAAAATGCCTCCTTCCTCAAAAGGACTTTGAATGAATTTATTATTACTTAATACCGGATCATTAAAGTAACCTTTCGCTAAGCAAAGGTCACCAATATACAAGTCACCGGTAACACCTACCGGGCATACATTCATGGATTTATTAAGTATATAATACCTGGCGTTCTGGATGGGCTTACCGTAGGGAATGCTTTTCCAGGTGGGATCTATTTCCTTCACTTCAAAGAAGTTGGACCATACGGTCGCCTCTGTGGCGCCACCCAATGCGATAAACCTCAAATTTTCAAAGATCCCGGTCATCTGCGTAGGCATTGTTAATGGGATCCAATCGCCACTTAGAAATGCAAGCCTCAAGCGCCCCCTGATACCGGCAGCTAACCTTCTACTTTCCAGGAATGGCAGCACCTGCTGCAACATTGCCGGCGCTGAATCCCAAAAAGTAACACCTTCTTCTATCATGATATGGGCCAGCATATCCGGATCCTCCAGCTCAGCTCTGTTGGCAACCCTGATTACTCCGCCGGCGGCTAAGATTCCAAATATATCATATACAGAAAGGTCAAAACTAACTGAAGTCACAAAAAGCACTTTATCATGTTCATTAATACCATAGGTTTTATTTACCCATTCAATGAGATTAATAACTGGTTTATGCTGAACAGCTACCCCTTTAGGATCGCCGGTGGAACCGGAAGTAAAGATGATATAAGCCAGATCTTCGCTTTGGCTCAACTTTATAAGGTTACCTGCGTCAAATTCATATAAGTTAACGGGCAGCAGGGATCCTTTTTCCAGCAAATTAGTTTCCAGGAAAGCGTCCGTGTTCACATCAACAGTAAAGGCGCTACACGGGATGGCGGATTGTTCCAGGAGCCCGTCAACAAACTGGTAGTTATACTTGTTGGTAATAATACACCTGGCTTGAACAGATTTCAGTATCACGCTCACCCGGTTTGCCGGCAGGTAAGGTTCCACAGGCACATATTTGCCACCTGCTTTCAAAATGCCCAGCAAAACAGCCGGCAATGCTACATTCCGCTCCATAACAACCACCACTGAGCTTCCGCGCTCTACGCCATTCGAGCGTAACAAATTGGCCAGTCGGTTGGCAGCATCATTTAACCACTGATAAGAATAATGAGCTCCTTCGGCAATAATAGCGGTATTAAATGGCGACCTGTCAACTTGTTCTTCAAACAGGTCCGTAATCAGTTTCTGATCTTCAAATTCCGCTGCAGTATTGTTGAATTCACGCAATATGTTCTCTCTTTCTTCATTCGCAACAATTTCGATATCGGCAATTTTTATATCCCTTTGGCCGATGACAACCTGTATCACCTGAAGGAAATGTCTAACAAATCCGTCTATGGTCTCATTTTTGAATAACCTTGTTGAGTATTCAAATGTACCGTATATATTATCGGACTTCTCAACTGTAGTTAGCCTCAGATCAAACTTGGATACGATCGAATCACTATTAAAGTCCTCTATTTCAAGCTCTGGCATATTCAGCTCGGGGAACTTAAAATTCTCATGTGAAAAAACAACGTCGAATAAAGGATTTCGGCTCAAATCTCTTTCCATTTTGATTGCCTCAATCAGTTCTTCATACTGAAAGTTTTGGTTGGCGAGGAAATCGAGGCTATTGGTTTTTACAGCCTGCAGGAATTCGCTGAAAGTTAAATCCGCCGCAGGCTTATTTCTAAGCGGTACCATATTCACAAACATTCCCACCATGTTTTCCAGGTCTGCATGAGGGCGTCCGGCTGTTGGCGTTCCGACGATGATATCATCCTGGTTGCTTAATTTGGAAAGCAACACATAATAAGCAGACAGCAAGAGCATAAACATGGAAACCCCTTCTTCTTCCGCTATTGCTTTTAGCGCCCGTACCTCGGGAGCTGCGATCATAAAATTACTTACACTTCCCTCGTTATTCTTGACGGCTGGTCTTTCAAAATCATTTGGCAACTGAAGTATGGGCGGTTCATCTTCGAACTGAGCTAACCAGAAGGCCTTATGCACCTCTGTTAATTTCCTTTGCTCATCACTTTGTTGCCATTCGGCATAATCTTTATATTGCAAAGCAGGATCAGGCAGGGCGGCTCCACTATATAATGACAGAAACTCATTCACCAGGATAGCTTTAGAGATACCATCCATAATAATGTGATGCATATCAAAGATTACTAAATGCCGGTCTTCCGACACTTCATAAACACCTATTCTCATCAATGGCCCTTTATCGAGCTCAAAGGGGCGGATAAATGACGCGATGATTTTCTCCAGATCCCCCTGTGCACCTTTATCGTATAATACTTTAAAATCAGAATTAGTTAAGATTTGCTGTACAGGTATTCCGTTTTCAAATTGGAAAGAAGTTCGTAAAATTTCATGACGCCTGATGATCTCATTAATTGCAGCACTAAACTTTTCCCTATCAAGATTTCCTTTCAACCAGAAAATAATATTCTCGTTGTAGGTCACACTTTCTTTATCAAATGTCTGCAGGAAATACATTCTTCTTTGCGGAGAAGAGAGCTGATAGTACCTTTTCTCCGCTGCTTTGGGTATTTGTGCCCATTCCGTTTCAACCTGGTCATCGCTGAACTGCGTAAGCAACAGCCGCGCAGTTGGATATTTATAAATGTCTGTTATGGACAGATCAGTATGGAATAACTGATTGACCCTTGCAACAAAGGTCATCCCCATCAAAGAATCCCCACCCAGCTCAAAGAAATCATCGTCCATTCCGATTTCCGGCTTTCCAAAAAAGTTGGAAAACAACTGCAGCAGCAATTCTTCCCTTGATTTTGCGTCAGGCCGCTGATAAGTAGCGGAAACAACCTGCTTTTTAAGCCCTGCTTTGATCTCGTTATACGTTCTCCTTTGACCTTCGATGGATTTGGCGATGCTCTCCTTGTATATAGTTGTCGCAGTACCCCGGTTTTTAAGGCATTTGTTGAAAACCAGGACACCTTCATGGGGTGTTATTCCATCTGTAATTTGCTCGCTTATCAACGCCACATCATCATTATCTGCTTCCCGCAGGCGTGCTTTAACTGTCATGCCAACTGATTTCCAATCGCACCAGTTTATAGTAAACGCATGTATATTATACTTCCGTTTCAGGAAATACGAATAATTTTCAAGGAATTCATTTGCAGCATTATACCCTGCCTGTCCAAATTTTGGGTAATACAACACATTCCCGATTGATGAAAAAAGCGATATAAATTCCATATCAGCAAACGAGAAATGCTTTTCAAACAACAGCGCTCCATGTATTTTGGAGCTTACTGATTTAATCAGCGTGTTTTTATCCCTATTTGCCAGGATGCCTCCATAATCAATTTCGCCAGCTGCCCATATCAGTCCATCTATTTTCGCGGAGACCGCTTTAACTTCTTTGCTTAGCCGTATAACTTCGCTTTCCTCAGAAATATCTGCCTGGATCAACTGAACATGGCAGCCGGTATCCAACATCTCCCGTAGCTGGATGATCTTTTGACTTATCTCGTTGTTGATGCCTTTTTGCGCCAGCCAGTCAGGCCACTCCGATTTATCGGGAAATGCGGAGCGGTGAACAAGTATAACATTGGCGCCATGGCTAATCACCAGATCATGGGCGATAGTAAGGCCCATGCCACCCAAACCGCCTGTGAGCAGATAAGTGCCTCCCTTTGCGATTGATATACCGGACGCCGCATTGTCCTCAGGTGTTAACGAACTGAAAGTGCGTACCCATCTTTGTTTAAATCTATACGCAACAAATGGCTCACTGGAAGTACCCAGAATTTCGCTGATAATCTTTGGAAGGTAGTCCTCACTGCTTTCCCCGTTTTTATAAGGAAATGAAACGTCTATTACTTTACAGCGGAGGTTCATCGTCTCCAGCGGCATTACCCTGGACGGCCCGTGAATGGCAGCCTTAAGTGGATTAATCTCCTCTTCTTCAGTAATAGCTGCTAAGAAATTATCGATAACAGTGATATTGATCTCACCTGTATACTTTAAGGTTGCAATGGATTTTGCGAGATGGGACAATCCCAGATATCCGCGGCCGAGATGGGCATCGATATGTTCATAATCGGCTACTCCTGACTGGGGGGTGATTGCAGGGCAGTATACAATTTGACTAACAGTATTCCCCATATCACCGATCTCGTCCCAAAGTGCAATAAAATCGTCGGGGTTCCCATAATTTAAGGTAAAGGTAACTGGCCCTGTCTTCCTGAAGGCGGATCCTTCGTTTACCACAATGACCTGCTGATCTTGCGATTCCAGATAGGCTGACAAATCAGCAGCAAACCCTTCATTATCGGAAAAGAGAAGAAAACATTCCCTTCTTTCTGTCAATGCCGCGCCCTTTTCGGCTAAAGGCTTAATTTGCCAGTGAAATTGATGAATGCTTTCCTCAGGAAGAAATTCCATTGGGCCGGTTTTCTCTGACACATCATGCCTCCATAAATCAAACGCATTGACATCTGTGGTAAAATTTTTCCTTTCGAAGGAATAGGTCGGCAGGGATACCCTTCTTCTTTCTTCCTTTTCATAAAAATTATCCCAATTAATTCTTAGCCCGGCCTGCCATAGCTGTCCCATCTTCTCAAGCAGGTATTTTGCGTCATCCACCTGCTGGTTCCTCTGGCTGATGGTATTGACGGAAAGGTGCCCGGCATTCGCGGCAGCATTATCATTCAAAAAGCTGCACAGTGACCGCCCCGGCCCCATTTCAATAAATACCGCATCGCCTTGTTCTGCCAACCACTTTACTCCCTTGGAGAACTGAACCGTATGCCGGAGATGTTTACTCCAGTAAGCAGGCTTTTTTAAGTCTTCCCACACTACTAATTCACCGGTAAGATTCGATACATATGGAATTTTGGGCTCCTGAACAGGCACTGAAGACACTATTTTCTCAAAGTCTGCCATCGCCCCCTCCATCATGAATGAATGAAATGCATGGGAAGTATACAGCAATTTTGATTTATAACCTTCCCGGGTAAGATAGGATTCAAATGATTTAATGTTCTGATCAGTGCCTGCCACTACTATCGCCTTATCACTATTGATTGCAGCGATATCGATATTGGGAAATTCCCGAAGAATTTCCTGCAGCTTTGCTCTATCAACATCGATGCTTAACATACTGCCTCTTTCCAGGCTGGCGATCAACTGTCCTCTCCTGATCACCAATCGTATGGCGTCATTCAATGAAAACACACCACTAAGGCAGGCGGCCACATACTCACCTATACTGTGCCCTATCATATAATCGGGCTTAATGCCCCAATTTATCAAAAGCTGCGCCATGGCGTATTCTACAAAGAACAATAATGGCTGAGTATGTTGTGTATTGTTTACTGAGTTCAATGTATCGGCCGGCTCCTGCTCAGAAAATAAAATATCCTTTAAATTTACTTCGGTATAGTTGCCGGCAATTTCGAAGCATTGGTCAAGCTGCTCTCTAAAAAAATGCTCTTTTGCATATAAATCCTTACACATCTCCCGGTACTGAGACCCCTGTCCGGAAAACATAAAAACAACGTTCCTGATATTTTCATGGTTATTTCCGGTCGCCGGCGCATTGTCGCTCAACCTGGACAAAAGACCTATAGCTTCTTCCTTGTCCTTACAAACAAACGTCCTGCGGTATTTGAACCTTTCTCTTCCTTTATTTAAAGTATAAGCCATATCGGCCAGCGAAGGTGCATCGTCCCTTCTCAAAACCTGCAGCAGCTTATCACAATTACCTGCAAGGCTCTCTTTTGTTTGTGCAGACAATACTATCAGCTGGTGCGTTCTTGACATTCCGTTCACTTCATTAGACGGCGCTTCTTCCAAAATCAAATGCGCATTGGTCCCGCCTATTCCGAAAGAGCTAATAGCAGCCCGCAGCACACCGGCAGGGTTATCCCAGTTCCTGAGGCTATTATTGACATAGAAAGGACCATTGCCAAAGTTGATCCTTGGGTTGGGCTGCACGAAGTGGATACTAGGCGGCAACTGCCTGTGTTTTAGTGCAAGTACCGTTTTTATAAACCCCGCCACACCGGCTGCACTATCAAGATGGCCAATATTTGACTTGACTGACCCGATCGCACAGGTATTTTTATGCCTGTTGCCGTATACCTCGTTAAGCGCATCAATTTCAATCACATCTCCCAGCTCTGTCGCCGTACCATGGGCTTCTACATAGGAAATGCTTTCCGGCTCTATATTCGCCATTTTATATGCTCTCCTGATCACATTCACCTGCCCTTCAATACCCGGCGCTGTATACCCCACTTTATTATTCCCGTCATTATTCAGGCCTGTGCCCTTTATTATTCCATAGATATTATCGCGATCCCTGATGGCATCTTTGAGCCGCTTCAATACCACCACTCCGGCTCCTTCGCCACTGACCGTACCATCTGAATTGATGTCAAACGGCCTGCATTTTCCATCCCCTGAAAATATCATTCCCTTTTCATGGAGATATCCTCTCTGGGAATAATTATTAACCGTTACGCCTCCTGCTAAAGCCATGGTACATTCACCTAAAAGCAAACTATTACAGGCTTCATGAATGGCCACCAAAGAAGACGAACAGGCAGTCTGAAGAAATATGGCGGGGCCCTTTAGATTTAACTTATAAGAAATCCTTGAGCTCAGGAAGGACACGTCACTCAGCTGTGAAAGGGAGAAATCATCCACCAGTCTTTCCTGGTTCTTATGCAGTGCATACAAAGACCAATTCAGATTTGGGGTAGCTGTGGCAAAAATACCAACCTTATCCGTCTGTTCCATAGTGCCATAACCGCTGTCTTCCAAAGCCTCCCAGCAACATTCATGGAATATGCGAATTTGTGGGTCCATTAATGCTGCTTCGTCAGGTCTGTAGCCAAAAAAATCTGCATCAAAATATTGTTTACTGTTTAAAAAAGCATTTGCCCTGACATAATTACTCCTTTTCAGTATGGCCTCCTGTTCACCCTCATTTCTGATCTCCTCCTCGCTCAACTCACTGATACAATCCCTGCCATTCTTCAGGTTGTCCCAATACTGCTCAATATTATCAGCCTTAGGAAATTTTCCTGCCAGCCCTATAACTGCTATTTCAAGACCTGTATATTTTTTCATAGTTGTTTAAGTATTACATGTGTTATTACTAAAAAAACATGCTGAATAGTGACACGTCAATTATAATTTATCAATTCAAGTACTTCATTCATTACTTCTATGCTTTGATCAACTTCATAGCTGACATCTTCCGGCAACCCGCTTGTATTCGACAAAAACTCCGCTACCGAAGCGATAACAGGATACCTGAATACATCAGCCACAGAAATATTCGCATTAAAATGCTGGTTGATCCGGCTGGTAAGTCTTATGAGGCTTAAAGAATTACCGCCGATAGCAAAGAAGTTTGCATTTACCGAGATATCATCCGTTCCGCAGCCAAGTATTTCGGCCCAAATCTTTACCAGGTCTTTCTGTACCTGGTTAACAGGTCTTACCAGCTCGGCAGATGAAGAGAATCCAGGCTCGGGGAGTGCATTGCGATTTAATTTTCCGCTGGTGGTAAGCGGTAACTCAGGAAGCGCAATAAAGAACGAAGGGATCATATATGCAGGAAGTTTCTCAGCGAGATACTGCTTGAGCCGCCCTTCTTCCTCTACCCCTGAGGATACATAATAGGCCACCAGGAATTTTTCCCCATTGCGCTCTTTTAACAATACGGCACAATCTTTTATAGGCCCGTAGCGCAACAAGTTGCTTTCTATATCTCCGCTGTCAATTCTAAACCCTCTAAGCTTTACCTGGAAATCGTTTCGTCCTATATACTCAATTTCACCCTTCCTGTTACGTCGTACTACATCACCGGTTTTATACATCAATTCCCCGGAATGCCAGGGATCAGCAACAAACCGTTCATTTGTCAAAGATTCATTTCCCAGGTACCCTTTAGCTAATCCGACTCCTGCGATGAAAAGTTCTCCTTTTACACCCTGAGGGACCGGCCTGCCGTGCTTATCCAGTACATACAACCTGATATTGTCTATAGGACGGCCTATTGGTATTTGCGTAAGCTGCTCCTCAAAATTGATTTCGTAATGGCTAACTTCAACAGTAGCTTCTGTAGGGCCATAAAGGTTAATTAACCTGGTTTTCCACCGGGCATGGAGCTGCTTTCCAAATTCTGCCACTTGCTCTGCCCGAAGCGCCTCCCCACTGGCAAAAACCTTCGAGAGACTGGAGAGGCTGTTGTCAGCCGCTCTGTTCCCGATGTGGAAAAGGAATGTCTGCAGCATGGACGGTACAAAATGGATCGCGGTAATCCCGTTCCTTTCAATGGTCAGTACCAATTCTTCGGGATCTTTCTCTGCTCCTGGCTGTAACAGGCACAAAGAAGACCCGCTAATAGACCATCCAAATAATTCCCATACTGACACATCAAATACCACCGGCGTTTTTTGAAGTATAATATCGTCTTTTGTTAACGGATACTGCCCCTGCATCCAGTGTAAGCGGTTAATGACAGAACGGTGGGATATCATTACCCCTTTGGGGCTGCCTGTGGAACCCGATGTATAAATGACATAGGCCAAGGCGTCACTCTGCTGCTGCGTCCATCTCTTATCTCCTGCAGGGTATGTTTTGATTGACAGCCCGGATTTATCCAGGTCTATTACTTTTCCCTTGACCTGTATCCCATCATTATAATACCGGCCCCTGGTGACCAGCGCCTTAATACCTGCATTCTCTACGATGGTGTTAATCCGGTCAGGCGGGGAATGAGGGTCGATGGGCACATAAGCGGCACAAGCTTTTAAGATGCCATAGATAGATGTTAAAAGATATTCCTCCCGTTCAAGCAGTACACCCACCAGGTCTCCGGGCCTGACATCTGCTTCTGCCGCCAGGAATGAAGCCATCTTTTCGGTAGCGGCGCTAAATTCAGCGAAAGTCAGTGCGCGTTCCTCACATCGGAGGGCAATGTGGTCTGGCGTCTGCTGCACCTGATCCTCAAAAAGCTGGATCAGGGTTTTATCTGCAGGGAAATAAGCGTCAGTTTTGTTATGTTCGAATATTTCGGTCTCTTCTTCTTTGCTGTCCAGGATATGGATATCCGAGAGGGATATATCCGGTTCTTTTGTGATCGTGGCAGCAATTTTTTGAAAATAGCCTGCAAACCTTCTGATGGTACTTGGCTCAAATAGAGAAGTATTAAAGTCAAATTCCAACTGAAGAGAGGAAGCCTCCTCATTAACGGTGAGGGTCAGATCAAATTTGGCTATTCTTTGGCCTGGATCGTAGTTTTCACTTTCAACATTGCTTAGCGCAAATGCTGTCTCCCCCATGTTATTATACGAGAACAAAACATCGAACAACGGGTTCCTTCCGGTATCACGTTCTACTTTCAGCTCATTGATCAGGTCTTCGTACTGATAAGACTGATTTTCAAAACTCTGGAGCGCTCCCTGTTTCACCTCCTGCAAATAAGCCTTAAAGGTCTTATTGCTGTCAGGATAATTCCGTAATGGTATGGTATTGGCGAATAGTCCTACTACACGTTCAATATCAGCACTTTCCCGGCCTGCTACCGGAGTGCCGATAACAACATCTTCTGTATCACCCAGCTTACCTAACAGGATGCTGTAAACAGCCAGCAGTGCCATATAAAGGGTTACGCCCTCCTGCGAGGCTAAATCCCGTAACTGCCGGCTTACCGACTTATCCAGCTGAAAATAAAGGTGATCGCCTTCATAAGTTTTGTTTTTAGGCCGGTTAAAATCATACGGCAGTTCAAGCGCACTTACCTCATCCCTATAAATATCCAGCCAGTAAGATTTTCGCTGCGCTGTTAATAACTGATAATCCTGGCTCTGCTGCCATTCAGCGTAATCTTTATATTGCAGCACTGGTGCAGGTAAGGACACACCGTTATAAAGATTCATAAAATCATCTATCAACACGCTATTGGATACGCCATCGGATATGATATGGTGAATGTCAATAGCCAGGATGTGATTAGTTTGATCTGCACTGAGCAACACCGCCCTGAACAAAGGGCCACTTCCCAAATCAAAGGGCCTTACAAATTCCCTTGCAGCCTTTTGAAGATCCGGCGCGAAGACCTGTTCCAGTTTCAGCCGCCCGGCTTCCAGCAATTTCTGGCAGGGTAGCCCATTGTGCATGCTGAAAACGGTTCGCAAAGATTCATGCCGTTGGATAAGGGTAAAAAAAGCATCCTGCAGCCTGTTAATATCCACGGCTCCTTTCATGTTGATAAACCGTGGCATATTGTAAGCCAGCGAGGATCTATCCATCTCATATAAGAAATACAATCTTCTTTGCGCAGAAGACAAGGCATAATATTCCTTTTCAGCAGCCCTGGGTATGACTGTGTGCACCACCCTTGCCGCAGCGCGAATAAGCCCCGCCTGCTCCCTGACAGTCTGGTACTTGAAAACATCCCTCAGCGCTAGTTTTGTATGCAGGTCCTTATTGATGCGGTTGATTAAAACAGCAGCTTTTAAGGAATGGCCTCCCAGTTCGAAAAAGCTTTTAGTTACACTGATGTCTTCCTTGTTAAGACTTAATACACCTGCCCAAATCTCTACCAGCATTTGCTCCACCTCATCTCCCGCACATTCATAAGCCATGTCACTGTGCTCAACTAGTTCAGGTAAAGCCTTTTTGTCCACCTTCCCATTGGAAGTAAGCGGAATGCGGTCAATACGCATGAAGTAGGCCGGAACCATATAATCCGGCAATTTCGTATACAGGAACGATCTCAGGTCACTCGCCTCAATGACCCGATCAGATACATAATAGGCTCCTAAATATTTGTCTCCCTTGCGCACCACCGTCACTACTGTGGCGCCTGAGATGGAAGGATACTGTGCCAGCTGAAAGCCTATTTCCCCCAATTCAATTCGGAATCCCCTTATTTTCACCTGCTCATCGCTTCGGCCGAGGTATTCCAGCTCTCCGTTTGACAGCACTCTTGCCAAATCACCGGAACGATATAAGCGTTCCCCGGGACGGTAAGGATTGTTCACAAACTTGCTTTCGGTTAGTGCGGGCTTTCCCAGGTATCCGCGGCTAAGCCCTTCGCCGCCAACATACAATTCCCCGGGAACCCCTCTCGGAACCAGATGCTGATCCTTATCAAAAATATAGGCCGATAGAGTAGGGATGGGCTTACCGATATTGCTGATATTGCGCCGTATCTCCGGAAGCCCTATTTCCTTATAGGTCACATGCACGGTCGTTTCCGTAATACCATACATATTCACGAGTTTCGTCTGAGGGTATTTGTTGTACCAGGGCTCCAGTTTCCCGGTAGTCAGCGCCTCACCTCCAAAGATGATATAACGCAGCTGTAAAGCATTATCCTTATGTCCTATCTCCTCCTCAATGAGGTTGTAGAATGCACCTGGGGTCTGATTTAAAACGGTTACAGCTTCTTCCTTCAGGACAGCAAGAAATGCCGGCGTATCTGCCGATACTTTCTTGGGTATGATAACAAGCCTCCCTCCAAAAAGCAGGGCCCCATACATTTCCCAAACACTGAAATCAAAGCAGTGGCTATGGAACATGGTCCATACATCAGCGTCGCTGAAATCAAACTGGAATCGATCATTGAAAAGCAGCCGGACAACATTTCTATGTTCAATCATCACGCCTTTGGGATTCCCGGTAGTTCCCGAGGTATATATAACATAACAAAGGTCATCCGGATTAGCGTGACAAATGAAGTCCGCATTTGGCACGTTGCTGGCATCCTCTATATTCAGTATTTCCAGGTTTTCCGATTGAGTTATCCTATCCGCCCACTGACGCATCGTTAACACCACGGATGTTCCCGAGTCATTGATAAGATAATTTATTCTTTCTTCGGGATAATCCACATCAATGGGCAGATAAGCTCCACCGGCCTTTAAAATCCCGATCATCCCGATGATCGTTTCAATGGAGCGGTCTGCCAGCAACGCAACAAGCTGATTCGACCTGACATGCCCGGCAAGCATCGTTGCCACTGCTGTAGATTGACGATCAAGCTCCCCGTAGGTCAGTTCCTGGTCCAGGAATTTTAAAGCTACTTTTTCAGGTGATCTCTTTGCCTGCCTGCAAAACAGGTCGACAATTGTCAGATCGTGTGGATATGCTACCTTACTATCATCTAAAGCGGCCAAAGCCTTCTCTTCATCAGATCCGCTCAACATACGGATTGTTGAGATACACTGATCCGGTTGGTCCAGCAGGTTTTGAAGCAGCGCGCTATAATGGTTCAGTAAGGACTGTACCGTCTCTGCATCCAGGTAATCTTTGTTATATACCATCACTCCCTCCAGCCCTTTGCCTGATTGATAAATTGATAGATTCAAGTCATACTTGCCATATCCGCGGTTTGTGTGGATCGTACTAACTGACAATTCTTTCAGCTGGGTTTCGCGCTGGCCGTTTTCAAATTGAAACAGTATATCAAATAAGGCCGTACGGCTCATGTCCTTTTCCGGGGCCAGTTCCTTTACCAGCTTGTCAAATGGCATTTCTCCATATTTTTTACCATTTGAATACGTAACAGCTAACTCATTCAGCAACTCCCGGAAGCTTTTATTGGAAGAAATAAAACTTCTTAAAGGTATCAGGTTGGCAACAGGCCCTATAAGATCCTGCGAGCCGGTAGTGGCTCTGTTGTTAAAACTTGTTCCGATAATAATCTCCTCCTGTTGCGTATATTTCTGTAGCAATATTTCAAAAGCCCCCATCAAAATCAGTTCACGTGAGGTACCGTAATCTCTTTCGTACTTGCTGATCTGATCTACCTGCAGCTGACCAAATGTAAGCGTCACCGTTCCTGCTGTATAAGTATGAACTTCCGCCCTGGGCCTGTCCAGCGGCAACTCTACAGGCAATAGTTTCCCGCCCAGTTGCTGTCTCCAGTAAGACAGGAAATGACGGTCAAGCGTTTTAAGTGTATTTTTCTGCCATTCGGAAAAATGATAAAAAGGAGTGGAGGATGGCAGAACGTCAATATGCCGGCCATCCAATAAAAGTCGATAGTTGGCCAGTATCTCTTCCTTCAGCTGTATGACTGAATAAGCATCTGCTATAATATGGTGGAATACTATGACTAATTGATAGCTACCCTGTTCAGATATTGCTATACCTGCTCTTACCAGGGCGCCCGACAATACAAACGGCCTGTTGATAAATTCCTCCAGCCATTCCCCGAGCTTCTCCTTATTATCAGGGATCTCTTTACTTAATGAAATCTTAAGATCGGGGCTGATAATTTGAAAAGGCGTCTCCCCATGCGTTACGACGGAAGTTCTTAAAATATCATATTTATCGACAACAGATTGAATGCTTTTTTCCAGCAGCGCTATATTAAGCTGCCCCTTCATGTCTAAGATCAAAGGAATATTGTGATAGACCGGGCTTTCGGGGTAAAGATAACCAGCCTCGAAACTGTCGATAAACCACAATCTTTCCTGGTGATAGGAAGCAGGGACCAGCTGACCAGGCACTGGCACGCTCACAGGAGCCGTACCCAGTTCAGCCCTGACTTCTTCAATGAATCCCGGGCTTTCTATATCTATTTCAGATAATGCTAAACTGGAAAAATGATCAAGATCAGCGATTAAATTATTAAAGTATTTGAGAATCGACATGGCCGTTTCCGGTAAAAAAAGCGAGGCATCATACTGCAGCTGCAGCAATGCTGTATTTTCATATTCAGTAACATTGAGCGTTAAATCAAATCTTTTGGAAGACTGCAAATGAGCGTAGGACCCTGCGCGATGCTCACTCATATCCAGTCGTTGCTGAACTTTTCCCTCCATATTCAGCATCACATCGAAAATAGGGTTACGGCCCTCCTCACGACGCATCGCTAACTGGTTCACTAAAACGTCAAACTGAAAATGTTGATGGTGATATGCCTCAAGTACTACCTCTCGAACATGGCCCAGATATTCTTCAAAACGCTGATGCCTGCCGGCGGAAATTCTTATGGGGAGGGAATTAACGAACAGCCCCACCACCCGCTCCAGGTCAGGGTGATTTCTTATTGCCGTCGAAAGCCCTAATACAAGGTCTTCCTGTCCGCTAAGCTTTGATAATAACATCCCGAAGATGCTATACATCATCATACTCAGGGTCAGGTTATACTTGTTACAATGCTTCTCTAATTGCCGGTATTGTGCCTCCGTCATATAATATTCAACCAGTCCACCATCGGCATCAGATCGGGCCACACGCTGAAAATCAGCAGGTAGCCTTAATACCGGTAAATTGTTTCCTAAGAGCCGCAACCAGTAGGCGCCATGCTCCTGGCTGGCGTTTTGCAGTTCCGGAGAATGCTGCCATTCAGCATAATCTTTATATTGTATAGATGGCGCCGGAAAAAGAGTACCCCCGAAATACAGGCTCTTAAATTCTTCCGATAAGATCCCATTGGATACCCCGTCTGAAATGATATGATGCATATCTAACAACAGGAACCAATCTTCTTTTGACATCGTTAGAACAGCCACGCGAACAAGCGGGCCTTTGTCAAGATCAAACGGACGTACGAAGGATTTCAGAATGGCCTGTTTTTCTGATTCCGTTGCTGCTGCGAAGTGCTCAATTTCTATTTTAACCGCTTGAAGAATTTGCTGGCGAGGCTCCTCCTGCGAAACTTTAAAGACCGTGCGAAGGCTTTCATGGCGGCTGAGCAATGCATCCAACACCTCCTGTAAGCGGTCAAGATCCGGCTCGCCCTTAGGCATTTTAATAACCTGGGGCATGTTGTAGGCCACAGATGATTTGTCCAGCTCATACAAAAAATACATGCGCTTTTGAGCAGCAGACAATTTATAAAAATCCTGACCCGCAGCATGTGGAATGCTTTCCTGCCGGCGCGTATTCATTACATCATTGATGTAGCTGATCAGGCCCTGCCGGTTCTCCTTTATTTCATTAAGGATAGCAGGAGTCACTGCACCTGCTGGAGCATTAATCTTCAATTTCCCTTCTGAAAGAGTTAAAAAAATGCCGTTGCCTCTTAATTTTTCAATTAGCGCATTCATAACAACAATAAAATTTTGAAGTATTGGGTAAACTGCTATTCCAGAATGATTTCTTCGAACAAAGAGCTATCTATTTTTGTCCTGATCCATTTTGCATTTTGGATAAGACCGGCTATTTCCCTGATAGTGTTCGAACGGAATATTTCTTTGAGAGAGATTTCTACATCAAAAATGGCGGATATCTTTTGAGACAGGGTGATCACTTTTAATGAATGACCGCCTAATTCAAAAAAATTGTGATTGGTACCGATAATACTTCTATCCAGGTTAAGGATAGATGACCAAATTTCTACCAGCTCCTCTTCAATGTCATCAGCTGGTGCTACATAATTACTAATTGCCGTTGGCGCCGGGTCCGGCAGCTTTTTTTTGTCAACCTTCCCATTATGATTAAGTGGAATGCTGTCTAAACAAACAAAATAGGAGGGAATCATGTAATCAGGCAACAGGGCGCCAAGAAACTGCCGGAAATCATCTCCGCTTATTTCCTCCTTTGCTGTGTAATACGCCACAAGAGCCAGTTCCTGGTTGATTGACCTGGCTTGCACAACCGCCATTTGAACAGCCGGATGCCCGCTAAGCCTGGCTTCAATTTCCCCTGGTTCTATACGGAACCCGCGTATTTTTACCTGGTCATCATTCCTGCTGGTAAATACGATCGTGCCATCGTCTTGCCAGTAAGCCAGGTCGCCTGTTTTATAGAATAAGGTTCCCTCCTTATAGGGATTAGTCAAAAAACGCTCTTTAGTGAGCAATTCATTATGCAGGTAACCATCAGCCAGCCCATCACCGCCAATGTACAATTCTCCGGTACAATTCCGGGGCATCAGCTCCATATTCGGCCCCAGGATGTACGCCTGAGTATTATCGACCGGACGACCGATTGGAATTCTATCCGACGCAGGGAACTGATCATTCAATACATATTGTATTGAAGTTACCGTCGTCTCCGTAGGGCCATATTCATTAATAAAAGTATGCTTATCACAAAATCTAGCTGCCAGGCCAGGCTTACAATCTTCTCCTCCTGCTATGACCCTTTTAACACTATCCGGCAAATCAAACGTAAGGGAATTCAAAAATGAAGGAGTCGCGTGTAAATGGGTAACCCTGTGGTTTGAGATATATTCATTGAAACGATTGCTATCAGCTATCACTTCAGCAGGAATAGTTAATAGTTTAGCACCATTAAGCAGCGCCAGCCAGACTTGCTCTACGGACGCGTCAAAGCTTATAGTAGCAAATTGTAAGATAACGTCGTCTTCATTGATGCCAAAGGCTTTCCGCTGTGCATTGATAAGGTTGATAACAGACCGGTGAGCTATTTTCACTCCGTTAGGCCGGCCCGTTGAACCAGAAGTGTATATAACATACGCCAGATCTTCCGCTTGCCTGGCGACGCGCAAATTATGCTTGTCATATTGCGTTAGCGTAGCATTGCCGATGGCAATGACGTTGACAAACGGCTGGTAAAGCTCCGCATTTTCATAATTGCATAAAAGATAAGCTGCCCGGCTTTCATCAATGATTTCCTTATGCTTGGCCAATGGATGTGAATTATTTAGCGGCAGATAAGCAGCTCCTGTCTTTAATATACCAATGAGGCCCGCAATCATGTCAATACAGCGGCTCATCAGCAAACCAACAAGTGCTCCCTGAACCAGGCCGGATTGCTGTAAATGCCTGGCTACCTGGTTGGCACGCTCATTAAGCTCCCGGTAAGTCACGGACTGATGCCCATAAGCAACAGCAACATTATCCGGTGTCAACTCAACCTGTTCTTCAAAAAGGTCTATCAATGTATGGTTCTTTCCATAAGCGGCCTCCGTATTATTAAATGCATATAACAGCTCATGTTGCTCCGTCGGGCTAAGTATAGCTATCTGATGTATTGCGATATCCTTATCCTTTGTCACCGCATCAATGATCCTCATATAATAGTCTGCAAAGCGTTCAATTTTACTTTCACTAAAGATGGATGTATCATAATCAAATTTCAACTCCAGTGAATCTCCGGAGTAGCTTGCATTCAAAGTCAGATCAAATTTTGCCACTGTCATATCATGCAGGTATGGCTTAATATTCAAACCCGGGAAAGACACCTCCGTACCGGCGGCATCTTCGTATGCAAACATTACATCAAACATCGGGCTTCGGCTCCCATCCCTCACTATATTCAGGCTGTTTATTAACTCTTCATACTGAAATGCCTGATTTTCAAAACCGGTCAATGTAAGTTGTTTAACCTCGGTAAGAAAATCAGCATATGACTTGTCACCGACAGGTCTGCAACGCAAAGCCAGGGTATTAGCAAACATGCCGATTATATGCTCTAAATCGGCATGATCCCGCCCGGCAGCAATTGTTCCCACAACCAGGTCTTCAGTATTGCCAAGTTTACCTATCAGGACAGAAAAAGCTGCTAAAAGGGTCATGTACATAGTTGTCCCTTCCTGTTCACCCAGCAACTTCAGGCCTGCCAGGGCTGGTCCTTTAAGCCTGCGCTTTACACAAGCCCCTTCATATTTCTTTTCAGAAGGACGAACAAAATCCAGTGGAAGTGATAAAGGCGCCGGCAGTTCGGCAAAAACGTTCAGCCAGTAATTCATCTGCCCTTTCAATTGCTCCTTGTGCTGGCTACTCTGCTGCCATTCAGTATAGTCTTTATACTGCAAGGGCAGATCGGGCAAAGTATCCCCGTTATACAGGCGCATAAAATCCCTGATGAGTACCCCATTGGAAACTCCATCGGAAATGATATGGTGCATGTCTACGGCAAGCAAATGTTCTGTTGCTGAGGTAGTTACTATCAAAACCCTGAACAGCAGGCCTTGCTCCAGGCAGAAAGGGCGGACAAATGATTGCAAACAGGGGGCCACCTCGTCTGCAAAAACATGTTCTACCTCAACCGGCACAAATTCCTGTATAATCTGGGCAGGTTCGCCATCTATCAGCCTGTAATTTGACCTCAGAATTTCATGCCGCTTTACCAAATTTCCCAGCGCTTCCCTGACGTTTCCCATATCCAACTGCCCTTCCAGTTGCAGGTACTGGGGCATGTTATAGGCAATGGAATGCTTGTCCATTTGATGAAGAAAATACATCCGCTTTTGTGCAGAGGATAGGCTATAGTATGGCCTGGTGATCGCCTTGGGAATAGCATACAACCGGTTCTTTTCCCTGACTTCAGAGAAAAAGGATAATATCTCTCCTTTCCGGGACCTTATCTCCGATATAATAGCCGGCGTAAGTTGCTCATTGGAGGCTTTGATCTTTATCTCCTGGTCAATGACCTGGATGATAATCCCATGGTTCTTCCTCAATTGGGTGATAAACTCATCGATTTTCATATAGACACTTCTACATAATTCGTTACAAAATTTGTTTCGATATCTAGTTGCTTAACCGTTATAAGGTAATCCGCAATGTTCTCTATGGTTTGCTTCTTAAATATCTCCTTCAGGGGTATTTCGACATCAAACCTTTTATGGATTTTGTTGGCAAGTGTGATAGCCTTTAGTGAATGCCCACCCAGATCGAAGAAATTACTATCCTTATGCATATAACTTTCCGCTACGCCCAGTAACTCCACCCATATTTCTATCAAAGCATCTTCCACTTCGTTAGTGTCCCGCTGACCTTCCACATCGTGTTGAAGCTGAAATTGCGGCAAGGCTTTCTTATCAAGCTTTCCATTGTGGGTGAGGGGCATCGACTCCAAACAAACAAAATAAGCAGGTACCATATAGTCGGGCAGGGATTGAAGCAAAAAGTCCTTTAGCTCGGTTTTCGGAATTTCGTACTTAGATTCATAGTAGGCTACCAAATGGGCGTCACCATTATTCTTTACCGCAAGAATGGCGGCTTTATCAACCAGCACATGCTCCAGCAGCCTGCTTTCGATCTCACCGAGCTCAATCCTTAGGCCCCTGACCTTTACCTGGTCATCCATTCTTCCCATACACACAATTTCGCCGGTTTCAGTATAGTAGCCGATGTCACCGGTTTTATAAAGGGTACCATAGTCAGCCCCTTCATTTTTAACCAGGGGGTTAGCGACAAAGGCCTTTTCTGTCTTTTCTGCATCCTTCCAGTAACCCTTACCTACCCCCAGCCCAGCTACACATATTTCACCTTTGACGCCGATTGGACATAGATTAAAATGCTTATTCATGATATAGATCGCCGTGTTCTGTACCGGTTTGCCAATTGGTACAACCCTTGCCGTCTCCCCGGGAGGCGCTACAATGTGATGGGTTACGTCATCAGAAGCTTCGGTTGGACCATATGCATTTAAAAGCATTACCGAAGGGAAATAAGCATACCATTTTCTGGCCAAGGCTACGCTCAATGACTCTCCTGTTGGGATCATCCACTCCAGCTTCCCAAGTGAGACCCGCTGTCCGGAAGGCAGCTCATCCAGGAAGGTTGTGAGCAATGAGGGTACAGATTCAAAAATGGTAATGCCTGATTGTTCTATTTCAGCGACCAGCTGCCGGGGAGATAAAAGAACTTCCTTATCGAGGATATAAGTTTTGCCTCCCTTTAAGAGCGCCGCCAGGAACTGCCATACAGAAATATCAAAGCAAGCCGAGGCTGACTGCGCAATGATTGTTTGATCAGTAATGTTCAGGTCATGGACCTTCGCGTATAAATGGTTGATCATTCCTAATTGATGAACCATCACGCCTTTGGGTTTCCCGCTGGTTCCCGAAGTATATATAATGTAGGCTAAATCGTCAGTTGAGCTCCTTACTTCATTCAGATCTCCGTTTTTTAACGACGGCAGCCTGTCAACATTCACTATGCTATGTAGATGAGGAAGCGATCCACGCAGGCCCTCTGCTTCAGCGCAGGTATTCCGGTTAACGAGCAACACCGGCGCTTCACTGTTCTCCAGGATTTCATGTATTCTCTTTGCAGGATAATCGACATCTATTGGTACATAGGCCGCACCAGCCTGAAAAGCAGCCAGGATGCACGCTAGCATGTCTATACCTCTTTCCATATATATGGCAACCCGCCTATGCTGTACTTTGTCGTTTGCAAAAAGCCGCGCGGAAATACCTGAAGCCCGCTCATATAATTCCCTGTAACTTAAGTTCACGCCGTTGTGTTCCACGGCAGTGGCCAGGGGCGTTTTTTGTACCTGTTCCCTGAACAGATCTCTAAAGACCACTTCCTTATCGAAATCCCTTCTTGTATTATTAAATTCAGAAAGAATCTGACGGCGCTCCTTTTCTGTTGTCAGTTCTATTCCGGCGATCTGTATACTACTGTCTGCAGCAATTTGGGCCAATATTGTCTTTAAATGTACCGCAGCCCGGTCCAATACATCTTTGCTGTACTCATTCAGATTGTAATCAAACCTGATTGAAATTTGTTCACCGGGAGCTACCATAATAGACAGCCCGTAATTCGTCTGTTCAAACACCTCCACATTATGCACACTATATCCCAGCTCAGCCTGCATTCCGCCCTGCCCTTTAATTCCTTCCGCAACCGGGTAGTCTTCAAAGATCATGATATGGTCCAGCAGCCCTGCGCCCAGGCTACTTGCCGCCTGCATGGCAGCAAGTGAAATGTACTGCTGCGCTTCATTTTCCAGGTGCGCATTTTGAAGATCCTTCAACAGCGAGCTAACAGCTTCTCCCGGTTGAATCGAAACTCTTATTGGTATAGCATTGATAAATAAACCGACCATCGATTCAATCCCTGTTACATCCGAGGGGCGGCCGGCCACTATAGTGCCAAAAACAACATCGTCGGCATTATTGTACTTCGCCAGTAAAATGCCCCAAGCAGCCTGTATGATGGAATTGATGGTTACTCCGTGCGATACAGAAACCTGCCGCAACCGCTGTGTAAGCTGCGTACCAATTGTAACCGCGGAAGAAGCCAGCTCAAATGCTGCCGTCATCTCCCTTTCCTCACGCCTGGGCAACGATGCCAGGCTTTCATATCCTGACAGGTACTCTTTCCAATATGCCAGAGATGCCTTTTCATCAAAGCCTTTTAACCACTCGATATAATTCACATAAGGATATGCCTTTGGCAAAGCCGCATCCCTTCCATCTTTAAAATGCAGATAATATTGCTGGAATTCTCTGATGATAATGCCCAGGCACCACCCGTCCATTAATATATGGTGATGGCTCCAGATAAACTCATACTGCTCGTCATCAGCCTGATATACTGAAAGTCTCATCAGTGGCCCCTTATCAAGGGCAAACTTATCTGCACGGTCTCTTTTCCGATATTCCTCCATAATAAGCGACAGGGGTCTGGATTTACATTCCTCCCTGATGTCCCTGTATTCAAAACCAACCTTACTTTCACTAAGAACGAGCTGAACTGGCTGCTCATAGCCATGATGAAGAAATATCGTCCTCAAAGAAGCATGCCGTGCGATCACAGCATTCAGGCTTTTCTCAACAGCATCAATATCCAGGCTGCCTCTCAGCTGATAAGCCATTTGCCCAAAGTAACTGTCAGACGAAGGATCTAATAAGGAATGGAAAAGCATTCCTTCCTGAAGGGGGGCCAATGTATAAATGTCTTCTATATCATACTGCGCCGACAACTTGTCGAGTTTTCTTATAGAGAGGCCCTTGTATGATAAATCAGAAGGAGTTAAGCTTCTCTTTTCAATACTACTAAACCTGTCAATTATTTCAACCAGGAACGCGTTAAAATAATGCAATACAGATTCAATAGTGCGGTCATCATACTGGGTATCAAAATATCTCAGGCTGATCGACAACTGTCCGTTGCTTATCATTCCTGTAATATCCCAATCGTACATTCCTGATTCCTCGCCTGAACAATATCCAACCTTACTATCCAATGCAATCCGATACCCTTCCAGGTCCGCATCAAATTGACCAAAATAATTGAAGCTAATCGGCGACTTTCTGGCCGGAGATGGCATTATATCATTGGCATCTGCAGACAAATATTGCATCACCAAATAATCAATGCCGCCGTTCGGGATCTTACGCAGCAACTCCTTCACCTGCTTTACCACGTATATCAAATCGCCGCTTTTCGATTCCAGCAGGACCGGATAAATACTGGTAAACCAACCAACTGTTCTGCTGAAACTTGCAGCTGCTCCAACATTCTCCCTGCCATGTCCTTCCATATCAATCGCAATGCTGTCATTGCCGAATTGCTTATGAAGGCTTAACCAGAAGGCAGCCAAAAGAATATCATTGATCTGGGTTCCCAAACAATGATTGACTTTAGTTATTAAGCGTAACGTATCCGGCTTGCTTAATACGAACTGTTTTGTTCTAATGTCTTTTATTCTGCCAGGCTCATTATCGTAATCCCGCCTTAGCCCCTGGATATCTCTATTGAGTGCCGCCCTCCAATATGCTGCTGCGTCTTTAAACTTGTCAGAAGCAGTATACGTTATCAGGCTTTGAGCCCAGGCCTGATAGGAGCCTGTTTTTAAAGGAAGCGACAATGCTTTTCCTTCCCTGACCTGTTTATACAAACTGTTGATGTCTTCAAACAATATCCTCCAGGATATACCATCGATCACCAGGTGGTGTACCACGATAAGGAGGCGGCTTCCTTTTTGAGTATGAAATAAAACCAATTTCATAAGAGGCCCGCTCTCCAAATCAATGCTCTCCTGGCGCTCGTCCAATACCAGTCTGATCATAGCGGCGGTCTCCGCCGGATCCGCAATGGATGACAAATCCCTGAGCTCCAAAGAAAGCGGGAACGCTAATCCTTCATTATACTGCTGTATTTTTCCCGCTTCGGTTCTAAACACTATACGGAGCGCATCATGATGGTTTTGCAGTTTTTCAAAGATCGCTGTGATGGCCGTTTCATCGATTCGCTCATCAAATTCCAGCATTACAGCATGATTGAAATGGTTTTTAACCTTTATGGGGCCTTCAAAAAACCATTGCTGGACCGGCGTCAAAGCAACTTCTCCTGTTACGGGAGATTGCTCCACTTCAGCGCCGGCTCTCCTTATTTTCTTTGCCAGTTCCCGAATGGTTTGGCTTAACACAATGTCCTTCACCGTAGCCTCATAGCCAAGTTGAAACAACCTCGCACTGATCTGTATGGACTTGATAGAGTCACCGCCTATTGCAAAGAAATTATCTGTTACCCCAACCGACTGTAGTCCTAATACCTTGGCCCAAACGGCCGCCAGCAGGCTCTCCTCTTCCGATTCTGCTGCCACATGCGCTGCATTGACGTCAATATCGACTGCCGGAAGAGCCTTGGTATCCACTTTCCCCACGGCCGTAACAGGAATTGTATGCAATTGCTGAAAATGGGAAGGCACCATATATTCCGGCAATCTATCCTGGAGATATGACCGTATCTCTGCAGCATCAATTTGTTCATCCGCGCTGTAAAATGCCACGAGGTACTTACTGCTGTCTGCTCTGTCCCTGCAGATTACCACAGCTTGCTTGATTCCATCATATTTTGTCAACACCATGGAAATCTCGTCCAGCTCAATTCTGAAGCCCCTTATCTTTACCTGGTTGTCTATTCTTCCTAAAAATTCGATCGTTCCATCCGGCAGCCAACGGGCAGAATCGCCGGTTTTGTAGATATATGACCCTGGCTTATAAGGGTTTTCGATAAACTTTTCTTTAGTCAGCGCTGCATTCTTAACATATCCCACTGCAACACAGATGCCGCTAACACCTAACTCGCCAATAAATCCTACAGGCATTAACTCGTTATTCCTGCCTAAAATATACACGTCCGTGTTTGCTATTGGTTTACCTATTACATTAGATCTGTCTTCCCGCAGCTCAAAGTTGTGCAGTACACCAACCGTAGTTTCTGTTGGGCCGTATTGATTTTGAAGCTGAACGTGCGGCAGCATCCTTCTACTATCTGAAATAAGGCTCTCGCTTGCTTTTTCCCCGGCCAGTACGGCAAACCGAAAATGGTGAAGCATATGCTCGGCGGTCAAAGCCTGTATAATCCCCGCATACAAGCCGGGAGTAAGGGCCAGGTTAGTTACATGTTCCTTCTCCAGCACACTGACTATATAGACAGGGTCCAGTCGCCTTTCCTTTGGTACAATAGTAACTTTTGCCCCTACCAATAAATGCGGGTAAAGATCTGCTACAAATCCGTCAAAATGGTAGGAAAGGAGTTGAATAGCACTATCGTGCTGATTATAGTCATGCACTGCTATCCTCCACAACACATAGTTGATCAGGCTTTCATGCTTTATTGTCACCCCCTTCGGCAAACCCGAAGTACCTGAGGTATATATAATATACGCCACATCATCCAGGCTGGTGTACATTTCAGGATAATCCCTCCATGCGCTTGTATCATCCGGGCTAATTATCCTAAGCCGGTCTCCTATGACTAAAGTATTAAAGTACGCCTCATCTACAACGGCTTCCTGCGCCAACAACAAAGCGCAATCACAATTTTCCAGGATATAGCTGTTCCGTTCCGCAGGAGCATCCGGGGATAAAGGCAGGTACGCGCCGCCCAATCTAAGCACCGCAAATATGGCAGCGATCATCTCTATTGACGGATCGAACAGGAGAGCGACCACCTTATTCTCATTCTGGGCAAACTCAAATCCTATTTTCTGGGCAATCGAATTTATCTTATCATTTAACGCGCGATAGGTAATTCGCTGATCGCGATACACAAGCGCTACATTGTCCGGCATCTCGTTGACGCACTTTTCAAACAGGGACACCACTGTGTGCTTCTCCGGGTTGAGATCCGAATGGGTATTGTTAAAATGCGTTAACTGCAAGTCCCGCTCTGACGGAGATACAATATCTATCGCTGCAATGGTGATGTCTGCGTTTTCCAGCACTTTTTCAATTATCTGCAGGAAAGCAGCACCGAATTTTCCGATTGTTTCTTTAGTAAACAGAGAAACGGGATACACAAAATTCAGCGTCAATTCTCCTTCCTTTTCAATTGCAAACAGACTTAGGTCAAAAACGGCCACCATATGACCAGCTGAAAAAGGCCTGAACAATACATCATCTATAGCAAGCGTCTGCCTGTCAAAATTCTGAAAGGCAAACATGACATCAAACAAAGGATTTCGCCCGGAATGGCGCACAATACCCAGGTCGTCAATCAACCTTTCAAACGGATAAGATTGGTTTTCAAAGGCTGAAAGGCATTTATCCCTGACACCCGCTAAAAATTCCTTAAAGGAATTGTTTCCGGCAGGATAATTACGTATGGGAAGGGTATTAACAAACATCCCCATCATATGCTCTAGTGCAGCATGTTGCCTTCCATTAAAAGGTGTTCCTATTACAACATCTCCGGTGCCGGCCAGCTTACTGATCATTACATTGTAAACAGCCAGTAAGGCCATGAATAGCGTTGCATTATTCGCTTCCGCGAATGACCTCAATTTACCCGTAAGCGCTTTATCCAAATTAAAATTAACCTGTTCACCTTCATAAGACTGCACCGCTGGCCTGGCAAAATCGGTTGGCAACTCCAGCAGAGCTGCCGGACGGGCAAACTCCTCTAACCAAAAATCCTTCTGGCTTGCTATTTTTTCCTGTTGCTCCGCGCTATGCTGGAATTCAGAAAAATCTTTATACTGAAGCGCCAGCTCGGGCAATTCCGTATTATTATAAACAGCCTCAAATTCCTTAATAAGTACCGTATGTGAATATCCGTCAGTAATGATATGGTGCATATCGATGAATAACACCTGTTGCCCATCATCCGTTACTACATGACAGCACCTGATCAGGGGCCCATTATTCAAATCAAAAGGCCGGATGAGGCCTTTGACGGTATGATGTAATTGCTCCCCGCTGCAGCGCACTTCGTCAATTGGTATTTGAAGCGTATCAATGATTTTCTGGTAGGGTAGTCCATCTTCTTCAAAAAACTTCGTCCGCAAAACCTCATGGCGCGCAATAATTTTATTCAACGCCTGCTCAATCCGGCCCATATCAATCGCACCTTCCATTAAGAAACAACAGGGCAGGTTGTAAGCAACCGATTCTTTGCTAAACTTAAAATGAAAATATAAACGCTGCTGTGCATTGCTGAGGCGGTAACCATCTCGTTCAGGAGTAGCGGGAATTCCGCTATACAAATTGGTGGCAGGCACGTCCCGCCTCTCTTCCACTACATGCTTTACAACCCTGGCCAGTGCCCTGATTGTAGGATTATTGAAGAATATGGAGACGGATATCTCGACACCCCATGCGTTATTGATCCTGGCGATAAGCACCAGCGCCTTCAGCGAATCTCCCCCCAACTCGAAGAAGTCTTCATCCATCAGGATACCCTTCCTTCCGAAAAATTCTTCCCATAGCCCGGCCATTCTGGTTTCCAAATCGTCTGCACCATTTAAACAAGCAGCTGGTTTCTTTGTCAGCTCAACTGCGCTCTCTTTGATCTCACCTCCCAATTTCGTTGCAAACGGTATTTTATCGAAAGAATAGACAGGGAGAGATACCCTGCTCCTTTTCTCCCCCGCATAATATTGATTCCAATTTACATCTACTCCGCTTTGCCAGATCTCGCCCAGTCCTTTCAGCAGGAATTGTACATCGTTTAATTGCTGTAAGGGCTGCCTGATCAGCTGAACTACCTTATGTTTTGTGCCCCGGTTCATATGTGAGCGCACAAAAGTAGAAAGCATATTTCCCGGTCCCACCTCAACAAAAAGAACGTCCTCATTACTGAAGATCCTTTCTAAACCCGCTGAAAAATTCACTTCTTCCCGCAGATGCCTGACCCAATAATCGGAGCTGCACATCTGGGAATTACCTGCTGCATCTCTGGAAATGTTCGATACTATAGGTATTTGTGGTGCATGTAATTTTATGCTATCTACTACTTCCCTGTATGAGTCTAAAATCGCATCCATCATGGATGAATGAAAGGCATGGGAAGTATGTAATAATTTATTTTTAATGCCCCTATTATCAAGTTCCCTGGCAAATGATCTTATGAAAAGCTCCGGACCGGCCACCACGCACAGGTTGCTGCTGTTCACAGCCGCTAAGCTGATGTCCTTGTATTCCTGCAATAATTCCCTTAAATGTACCTCTCCGATTGAAACACTTAGCATAGCGCCTCTTTCGGTTCCCTGCATCAGAGCTCCGCGGTTAACCACCAGTTTCAGGGCATCCTCCAGGGAGAAAACGCCGCTGATACAGGCGGCAACATATTCTCCAAGACTGTGCCCAATCATCATTGTTGGTCTGACACCCCAATCAATCAGCAACAGGCCCATTGCATATTCTATTACAAAAAGCGCAGGCTGAGAAAATCTCGTTTCGTTAATTTCTGCAGTATGCTCACCACTGGTGAACAGCACTTTCTTAAGATCCAAGCCGCACTGTGTTTCTAAGATTCTAAAGCAATGATCAACGGTAGCTTTAAATGCTGGTTGCTGTTCATACAATTCCCTGCACATATTTACATATTGTGCACCCTGACCAGTGAACATAAACACCAGCTCAAACGATTCGGGCATCACCACAGCGTCCGGATTTAAGCCTTGGTCGGTTGCGAGCAAATCAATGGCTTCCTGGATCTCGCTGCAGGCTATCATTTTCCGGTACCGAAAATGCATCCGGCCCCCTTGCAGCGTATAAGCAACATCCGGCAAATTCGTTGCTTCGCTCCCCTGCAGGAACTGCGCGAAATTTTCGATATTCCGTTGCAAGGCATCTGCGCTCTTTGCTGAAAAAAGTAGCGGATGATATTGCTTTACCGAAGGGGCTTTAACTGCTGCGGGCGCCTCCTCCAGAACGACGTGTGCGTTTGTTCCCCCGATCCCAAAAGAGCTTACCCCCGCTCTCAATGGATTGCGTTCTTTCCGCCAGTCACGCAAAATTGCATTTACATAAAAAGGGCTTTCCTCAAAATTGATCCTTGAATTGGGCCTGGAAAAATTAAGGGAAGGAGGCAGCTGGCGGTGCTTAAGGGACATTACCACTTTGATCAGGCCGGCTATTCCCGCGGCCGCATCCAGGTGCCCTATATTCGTTTTTACGGAGCCAATGGCACAAAACTGCCGCGAGTCGGTATTAAAAGCCCTTTTCAACCCTTCTATTTCAATAGGGTCCCCTAATATTGTCCCGGTTCCATGGGCTTCCACCAGCCCGATGGTTTCAGCCGGGATCCCTGCCTTTCTGATGGCATCTCCAATGGCCTTGGCCTGCCCCTCTATACTGGGCGCAGTAAAGCCCACCTTCTGATTGCCATCATTATTTGAGGAAGTGCCCTTTATTACCGCATGTATATGATCTCCATCCTTCAAAGCATCCTTCAGTTTTTTTAGCACTACAACACCAACCCCATTACCGCCAACAGTTCCGGCAGCATCCTCATCGAAAGCTCTGCAGGTACCGTCTGGAGACCATATCATATTTTTATGATACCTATACCCATTGTTGTCGTGCATAGTGATCGAAACGCCTCCTGCTACCGCCATATCACATCTTCCTGAAAGCAGCTCTGCACATGCCATATCAACTGCAACCAATGAAGTAGAGCAAGCGGTAGAAATATTTATGCTCGGTCCCTTGAGGTTCATCTTATATGAAACCCTCGGACACATAAAATCTTTGTCAGCGTAAGTAATCTCTTCCCATTTCTGCAGCCAGCTTTCATCCTGGCTATCACGGAAATTTGTATTAAAAGAGGGATTCGTCGAAGCGCCCCCATAGAGTCCGATTGAACCTGTATACGTGTATGGATTGTATCCGGCATCTTCGAGTGATTCCCAGGTACATTCATGAAATAAACGGATCTGAGGATCCATTGCATTGGCTTCAAAAGGCAGATAATTGAAAAATGCCGCATCAAATTTATCGTAATCAGCGAGCTTGCCTTTTGCATAAATTAATCCGGGCACGCTATTCCCCTCTGGCACTTCAGTATTGATACTGCTTCTGCCCGCGCTGATATTCTGCCAATACTGTTCCGGACTATTGGCTCCCGGAAACCGGCATGCCATACCAATAATCGCAATATCATTATCCCGTATACCTGCCGGCTCGCTTTCTGCCGACGCCTTGACAGCTGTACTGCCTCCGTGAAGAGCCGCCTCACTTTCCCCCTGAAGGGACTTGTTTATATAGGCAGCCAGGCGTTTGATGGTAGGATGGTCAAATAGATCCGTTACCGACACATCTACTTTCAGGCTTCTTCTTATTTTACTGCTAACATTAATAATTTTCAATGAGTCTCCACCCAGATCGAAAAAATTAGTATCAATGCTGATCTTTTGTTTTCCCAGCACCTCCCTCCATATACTCAACAGCTCGTTTTCAACGGAACCCACCGGTTCGGCTGCTGCGGTCTGATCTTCATGCAGCGAAGGATCAGGCAAACTGCCTTTATCTAATTTGCCATTAGGTGTAAGCGGCATCTCATCCAGTTTTACAAAACAGGCAGGCAGCATATACGCAGGAAGCGTTCTTGACAGAAATTCCTTTAGTTCCGTTTCCTTCACTTCCGGCTCCCCTACAAAGTATGCAACAATTACGCTGTCCGCGTTACTACCCTTTACAACAACTACTGATTCAAAAATGCCCTTATGTTGTTTCAGCTGATAATTAATTTCATCCAGTTCTATCCGGTAGCCTCTAACCTTCACCTGGTGATCGGCCCTGCCCACATAGGCTACGGTGCCATTGTCCAGCCATTTGGCAATATCCCCGGTTTTATACATTTTCTTTCCCGGCAAATACGGGTTGTCTACAAAGCTCTTTTCAGTCAGGTCTGGCCGGTTCCAATATCCCAGGGACAATCCGTCCCCGCCGATATAGAGCTCCCCGCAAACACCAACCGGCTGCAGCTGCAGTTGCCTATTCAGAATATATAGTTGCGTATTTGCAAGCGGCTTGCCGATAACTATTTTAGATTCCCGCGTAATATCCATACTTGTAGACCACACTGTTGTTTCTGTAGGTCCGTATACATTAACGATGGATGCGCTGGTGGACTGCTTCAATCTTTCAAAGAGCTCTTTATCCAGCGCTTCTCCTCCAACCAATAGATACCGCAGTTGATTGCTCCATACACCAGGATCTGAGCCAGCCAACAGCAACCGATAGCGGGAAGGCGTTGTCTGTATAAATTGAATACCTTTTTCTACCATCAGGCTGCTGAGCAAAGCCGGGTCTCTTTGCGCATTCTCGTCAGCAATTACGATTTTCAGGCCCATTACTAAAGGAAGAAAGGACTCTGTAACGAATATATCGAATGAAAAACTGGTTACCGATAACAGGGTGTTTATACCTTTCCAGTCGATCGCTTGTTGCATCGCTATAATATAATTGTGCACAGAGCGATGGCACAACATAACACCTTTCGGATTACCGGTGGAGCCGGATGTATAGATCAGGTACGCAAGATCTTCCGGCTTATTCACCCGTTCCGGATTTACAGCCTCACCGGTTACACGACTCTTCAGTTCCAATACCTCCACTCCCTCAAACAGATGCTGCAGCGATTCGCTTTTTTGTTCATCTGAGATGAGAATAGCCGCCCCTGAATTATCCAGCATATATTTCAACCGCTCATCCGGGTACGTCGTATCCAATGGCAAATAACAAGCACCTGCTTTTAAGACAGCCAGGATGGATATGAACATATCAAAGGTCCTGTTCAGGTACAGGCCCACCACATCATTAGGCTTAACCCCTTTTTCGCGCAATAGCCGGGCCAGGTAATTAGCTCTGTTATTTAAATCCTGGTAGGAAAGCTGCTGACCGTTTAACTCCAGGGCAATGTTCAAAGGAGCCCGGTCTACCTGTTCCTCAAACAGGCTAACAAGGGTCTTGTCTTTATCATAACTTGTAACAGTATCATTAAATTCAACCAGGAGGCGTTGCTGCTCCTGAGGAGGGAGGATGGAAAGGGAAGAAGTAAGCGTGCCTCCATTTTCCACAACGGCGCCGATAACGTCCAGGAACCTTTTAAGCAATGAATCTGCGAAGGTTGCACTAACAAGGTCCTCCATGCAGGACACCTCTATTGTTACACCTTCATTAAAAAAAACAGTGAATAAGATAGGGATACCGGTATGCTCGTATACCGACTGCAATTGAATCTGAAGGGAATGTACATCCTTCATAAGGTTAACATCGATGGGATAGTTCTCAACAACAATGGCAGAATCAAACAGGTCTTCTTCCGGCTTTAACCGCAATAATTGCTTTATTTCATAATAGGAAGTGGCATTAAACTCATTTCTATCCCGCAAATCTGAATTTACCTGCTGTACCACCTCCCGCAATGAGCTGCCAACAAAATTTTCAACACGCAAAGGAATGGTATTGATAAAATTGCCCATTACATTTTCGCCACCAGTAAGATCAGCATTACGGCAGGAAACGGCAGTTCCAAAAACTACCTTATCTGAGTCAGTGTACTTCTGCAGTAGTATGGCATATGCTGCATACACTATTGCAGCCTTAGTCACTCTCTCAACAGCTGCAAACTCATCTAACAGACGGCCATCTAAAGTGCCGCTGATCTTAAAAAACTTCTTCCCCGCGCCCTGAAGATCGGTTGCCTTACTCACCAGGTAAGACGACTCCCCGTCTCCAAGGTATTGTTTCCAGAACTTCTTCGATTCCTCCGTAGCTGCATTTGCAAAAAATCCCTGCTGCGCCCTTTTATAATCCGCCTTACGCGCAAACAAGGGTTTACTGTTTTCCGCGAGCCGCTGATAATTTAAAAATAGCTCTTTCAATAAAATGCCAGTGCTCCAACCATCATAAAGAATATGATGATGAGTTACAAAAAGCACAAATACACCTGCATCCTTCTTTACCAACCGCATCCGATAGGCGGCACTACTCAGGTCGAAACGCTCCTGACTATCCTGACTGGCAAATTGCTCCAGCCAGGATTCCTTATACGCCTGCGCTTGATCAGAAAGATCGGTGAAACTAAAAAAGTTTTCTTGTTGCTTAAGTATGATCTGCACCGGCTGAGAGGTTTTCTCCCAGCTGAACACAGACCTCAGGCATTCATTGGCGGCCACAACTGCTTTCAGCGAGGCCTGAAATATCTCCGGATTCAGCGCTCCATTTATCTCAAATACCAGCTGAACATTATAAAAATGCTGCGATGGCTCTCTGAGGTAGTGGAAGAGCATCCCTTTCTGAACATTACTTAATTCAAGAATATCAAGAACGTTGGACTTTTCAATACTTTTTGCCATAATCAATTAATTATTAGCTTCAACATAGCCCCTCGCTTCGCAGCGGTTCGCTTTTATCAAACTGTGGTAATAGGCTCCCACAGCTATATCAAACACTGCCATTCCCATTGGATTGAACATCACGGCAGCATCCGCGGGATACTGGTCAATACAGTTACCGGTAACAAGGTCAATAATCGATTGTGTGTGAATTTCCTGCAACCCCTTCTCTAAATGCATCATTTCAATATCTGTTTTTTCTCTGCAGATCTCTTCCCAATTGTCCACGATGATGCTGCCTTTAAACCAGTCATAAACCATGGTTTTGTAATCTCTAAGGGATATATTGGCATGTAATGAGCCTTTCTTTGGCTTTAAATCGATATACGGTTTTTCGGACACTGTACAGGTGATGAAAATATCCGCATCCTGGTATGCCTCCTGCCAGCTATCCACTATTTCAACCTGCTTATCTTCCGGCACTAAGGCAGAGGGTATATCACGCAGATCAAATAGTTTAACCTTTTCTATCTTGTCCCCCAGCAAGGCCAGGCACATGCTTAAATGATATTGCCCGATAGGCCCGAAGCCGGTAATGCCTATTTTTATTTTCTCCAGGGGCCGCGATGCTAAAAAATACTTTATTACCAAACCCGTTACAGACACCGTCCGGATAACACTCAACAACGCAGTGGGGATGATACTTAAAGGCTCTCCTGTCTCACTATCATTGAGGATCACTACACTATGAGCCCGGGGTTTACCCATACCGATATTGTTAGGAAAACTGGCAATCCATTTGATACCCGCCATATCAATATCTCCTCCGATATAGGCGGGCATGGCTATAATCCTGTTTTTAGGGTTCTTAAAACGGAGATACGGCTTTACCGGTTGCGAAAAATCCCCCTTGCCCATTTGTACAACTGCATTCTCAATAACAGCAATTGTTTCCGTCCAGTTAATTCCAATGTCATGAATTTCTTGTTCGTTCAGTATTATCATAACCTTTATTTTCGGGTATATTAAGTTTATATTACTTAGATGACTATTTTCCCTCCAGCACCGCTTGCGCTTCTTTCTGCATTTCCATTATTTTACGTGCCCACTCCTCGTTGTAGACGGTATCGAAATATCGCTCTCCCCTGTCAGGAAAGACACAGGCAACGTTGACCTCCTCGCTCAGTTCACGGTCTTTAAAGTATTGCTTTATACCCGCCAGCACAGAACCGGAGGATCCACCGGCAAATACACTATGTTTTTCAAGCAGTTCATGGCAGCCATTTATAGTTGCAGCTTCGCTTACAAGAACATAGTCGTCAATTTTTGCCTGCTTAATGATTTCCGGCACCATGCTCGAGCCAATTCCGGGTATGTACCTTTTTTTGCCTGTCCGGTAAATATCCGCGACCCCTCTATATCTACAGCGATTACCTGGGCATCCGGGAAACTTCTTTTAATCCTTTGGGATACACCGGTAATAGTGCCCCCCGAACTAATTCCCAGAAAGACATAGTCAATCCGTTCAATTTCGTTGATCATCTCCCTTCCAAGAGAATGATAATATGCCATCGCGTTGAGCGGATTTTCATATTGATTGACCCAATACGAATTTTTGATCTGCTCCTGCAGTTCCTGCACCTGCGCAATCCTGTTCAAAAGATAACCACCGTATAGATCCGGTATTGTTACTTTGATGATCCTGGCGCCATTAGCACGGATCAGCATTTCGTTCATCCTGGAGATGTGTGGATCAACTACAGCAATAAATCTTAAATTCAAATACTTACAGTAGGCAGACAGTGCCACTCCAAAATTGCCGGATGTGGATTCAATAATGGTGGTATTCCTGTTTATTATTTTATCGGTAAGCAGCTTATTCAGAATATAAGACGCCGCCCTGTCTTTCACACTTCCGGTTGGATTGCAGGATTCCAGTTTTGCAAAAACCTTAATCCGTTTTGTGCCAAATGGCCTGATAGAGATCATGGGGGTATTTCCCACATTTTCAAGAATATTGGATGCAAGCATAAAAAACCATTGATATTTCAGAAAATTATGAAGAAGGCTTAGCTGCAGATGGTATGAGGAACCTGAATTCCAACAAGTCCCTGGATCAGGTACTTGATCTTATCTTCAGGGTAATTCACATTAACCTTATACTGTTCCCGATCGTCTATCAATATCCCCCACCTCAATAAACAATCAGATAAAGATGTCAGCCTGTTTCCAGTCAACTCTTCCCTGCTGTAAAGCTCCATCTTTCCTTCATCAGACCGATAAAACCCCAGTTGCTCAGCCACCTTGCGGGTGTTACTTTTTTCGCCACGGGCGGGCCATGCCATCACTGCATTAAACTCCGGATCCACATTTTTGAAATAGTCAAAAACAGTGAGCATGAATTTTCTTTTCATTTCGATGAACCGGAGAAAATAGGCGTCAATATCCTGGTTGCAAAACTGGCTGAATGCCTCTTTGGAAGCCATCAGTATAGCCTGCCAAAAACCATTCACCAGCAAGGGGAAACGTACTTTCTTATTAGGGCTTACTCCATAAATCCCGATCGGGAACAAAATGTTATTGCCCTTATTGTCTGTATATTTTATAGCATACACCCGTAATGAAGCCTCCCGGTCACCCAATATTTGCTGGTGAGTTTTGGCATCTTTGTATTTTTCAATCATAGACTCAGGCATAACCTCGGCAACCGGGTCCAAAGTGACAATTTCGTAGCAGTCATTGCGAAACGCGTCGATAAACTCATCCATCTCGCTAACGGGAAGTACCATTGGGTTTTTTATTATTCTTTCCATGTGTTTATTTTTTAAAGAAATTTTGGGCAAAAGATTTTCCTTTCGCCATTTTGGACCGGGCATAGCCCGGCCATAACGACGATTATTGTAATGATAAACTTGTAGACGATTGGATTAAAAGAGTAGATCCAGTTCTTCCTGGTTAAGTAAGACCCCGCTGAAGTCGGATGGGGTAAAATGTGTCTCTGTTTCCTCAGACATATGAGCTAATATCCTGCGGATATGCTCAATAAACTTATCGGCAAAATGATGAATAGTGGTTGCTTTATGAACCGTTTGGTTGAAAATGATCTCCAGATTAAATTCACCTGAAACAACCATGCAATTAAGTTCCAGCCTGGCAGTCATATGGTTTTCCCCGGCTGTCTCCGGACCAATGGGTAAATTGCTGAAGGAGTACAAATTATTGTTCAATTCCCTGTCAAATTCTCCCAGGTAATTGAATCGTATTTCTGCCATGCCGCCAGGCGAAGATTGCGATGTTCCTCCACAATGCTTCCTGACGCCATACCCAATCCCTTTGTTAGGAACACGCTTGATTTGTTCCTTAATAGATTTTATTTGTGCTGTTATAACCGCATCCGGCAGCGTTATCTCTACCGGGTACATGGCAGTAAACCACCCTACCGTCCGGGACACATCAATATCTTCCAGGTGGCGGCCATGATTTTCGAATTCTATCACAAACGTATCCTGCCCGGTCCAGTCTTCCAGCGTACAGGCCAATGCAGTTGTCAATAGAACTTGCATATCTGCCCGATACTTTGATCTTAGCTCCTGAATGCATGCCGCTGTTTCATGCCGGCTTAAATTCCTCACAACTTTTGCTGAATGTAATGCGCGCCAGTCTTGTTCTGCTGCCGGAAAATCCACAGGAATGCTAAAGGCTTGTTGATCCACGCTGGTCCAATAGGCGTCTTCTTCTCTACACGCTTCAGAGCTGGCATACTCCGCTAATTTTTCTTTCCAGTCTTTCATTGAAGCTGTTTTTGCAGGCCTGGGCACAGGCGTTCCGTTTGTCACGGACAGGTAGATCTCGTATAATGAGTTCAGTATTTCCCTCCAGCTCACCCCATCTACCACGAGGTGATGGGCCGTTAGGAATAACAGTTCCTGGCTTTGCGGAATACTAATCACAGCAGCTTTGAACAATAAACCGTGTTCGATATCCATTTGCCTTCTTATCCCTTCACATATTTCGGGGACATTGCTGGCGAGTCCTGCAAAAGTGGGAACGACAAACGCATTTTCGAGGTGAGCGTTGTTATAAAACAACTCATTATTTTTTCCGTTATAGTTCAATCGAAGCTCATCGTATTGTTCCACTATTATTTGGAGCGCATTCTCCAATGCCGCGATGTCTATTTTACTATTGAATGCCAGCAGAACAGACTGGCAATAGTAATGACTATTTTGAAACGACTGGCTGAAAAACCATTGTTCTATAGGGGTAAGCTGTCTGCTGCCCACAATTAAGGCATCGTCGCCACAACGTATGGAAGGGTCCTGCTGCGCATAGAGGCTAACCTGCCGGATAGTATGGTAAGAAAGCAGGTCCTTTACATTCATCAAAATTCCTTTCTCTCTCAGTCGTGAAACGATCTGAACGGCTTTTATAGAATCTCCACCGTGATCAAAAAAATTATCACTGACGGTCATTTTCCGGCTACCCAGAACATCCTGCCAGATTTCAAGTGAAATAGATTCGATGTCATTTTCCGGCTTGTCATCTTGTGTTTCCTCAAACGCCTCAAAGTGCTCTGGCAACGCATTTATATTTGGCTTCCCATTCACCGTCAGCGGAATTGCCTCCAATTGAACAAAGTAGGAGGGTATCATATAATATGGTAACCTACCAGTAAGAAAATGCTTCATGGAAGCGACAGCAGGCGGTTCGGCAGAAGACGCAGTAACATAATAGGCAACAAGCACTTTCTGATCGTTCTTATTGAGCCTGCAGGCCACCAGGCAATCAGTAACACCCTCCATGTTCATCAGTGCTTCCCTGATCTCGCCAGGCTCAATGCGGTATCCATTTATCTTAACCTGCTGATCGTTCCGTCCAAGGTAGGCAATATGGCCGTTCGCAAGGTGCTTGCCTAAATCCCCTGTTTTATACATCTTCAGTCCCGGATTGAATGGGTCCGGCAGGAATTTCCGGGCCGTAAGCTCCTCCATGCCAAAGTATCCCCTGGCCAGGCAGTGGCCGGCTATATACATCTCCCCGGCTATACCTGTCGCCACCGGCTGCAGGAAATCGTCCAGGATATAGATCCTCGCATTCTCCATGGCTGTTCCAATAGGAACATCATTCAGCCTTTCGTCCGGATCTGCTTTATAGATCATACATCCTACTGTAGCTTCTGTAGGGCCGTATTCATTATAAACTTCAATTTCATTACCCAGCTTTTCCGCCAACGCTCTCACCGTTCTAACTTCCAGGTTCTCCCCGCCGACTATAAACTTCTTAATAGTATTTGTTGTCTTCCGCAGGCTGTTGCCCCCATTCTGCAGTATCAGCTTAAGATGCGAGGGGGTCAATTTAATAAGGTCAGATTTACACTCGTTAAATATCCTTTCAAAGCACAGATCATCTTCATAAATGATGATTCTATTTCCCGTAATCAGTGGTGTAAAGATGGAGGTAACCGTTAAATCAAATGATATAGAACTGAACAACGCAAAAGAAGTCACCTGTTTACCAACATAAACAGCAGCCGACCAGCGGATATAATTGACCAATGATGTATGCTCAATCATTACGCCCTTTGGTCTGCCGGTGGTTCCGGAAGTATATATAATATAAGCCAGGCTATCCCCCTTGACCATGCTATCCGGGTTAGCGGCTGCTGAATGCGGGTACCCGGGCTTGTCCATATTAATAATTACCCGATCGGTTTTGTTCTCAGCCTCCAGGTTACTCAACAAGCGGGTATTGCTGAATATCGCACTGCATTTACTGTCATTGAGCAGGTATTGAATCCGGTCGGCTGGCAATTCGCTATCAATCGGCAGGTAGCAGCCGCCGGATTTCAGGATCGCCAGTATTGAAATGATAAGCTCAGGCGATCTGTCAAGTATAACCGCCGATATGCTTCCTGCTCCGATCCCCCGGTTCATTAGCTGCCAGGCCAGCCCATTTGCCATCTCATTTAATTCCCGGTAAGTATAGACTTTTCCATTATAGTCCATGGAAATGGCATCAGGCGTTTTCATAACCTGCACTTCAAAGAGCCTGTGAATGGTCAGCTCATTATCAGGAACCGGTTGTTTTTCTCCTTCAAGCGGCTTTCCATATTGTGCTATACTGTCCTTGTCCAGCAGGGACAAGCTCGATATGCTCCTTTCCGGTCCCTCCAGGATGTTGTTAATTAAATTCCGGAAATGCCCGCCCATATTGCTGACAGTTGCCGGATCAAACAATCCCTTATTATATTCCAGGTAGTACTTTAAACCTCCGGGAAGATCTCTTACTTCCAGGGAAAGGTCGTATTTAGCGGTCCCGGGATCAATAAAATAGTGCTCCAGTTTCAATTCAGGCGTTTCAAGCTCCGGAAAGGCCATGTTCTGGTATACAAACATTGTATCAAAAACATGGTTCCTGCTCATATCCCTCGTTAGAGGGCCGATACTTTCAATAAGCTCATTAAAACTTAACCCCTGGTGCAGCAATGCCTGATCCATGATTTGCCTTTCCCTGCTCAGCAGCGCCGTAAACGTCTCGTCCGGATGAATGTCATTTTTAATAGCAAGGTTGTTCACAAACATACCCTGCGTTTGCTGAACATCCGGATGGCTTCTCCCTGAAACGGGAATGCCTATTATGGACTCATACTGTCCGCAATATTTGGAGAGGAAAATCCTGTATATAGAAAGCATCAACACATGCAGGGAACAACCATTGTCAGCCGCCATACTCCTTAAGTTCGCCTCAACAGCACCCGGCAATTCAAAGGCCAGTTTGCCGCCTGCGCTTTCAAATAAAGGCGGCCGTTGATAGTCGCCAGGTAATGCCAGTAAGGGTAAGTCTCCCGATAAATGGCGCTTCCAAAAATCCCTATCGCTTTCGCCAGGGTTATCCTGGTTACACTGTTCCTGCCATACCAGGAAATCGGCAAATTGAATATCCGGTGCAGGACAGCTGCGCCCCCGATACAAACCGAACAATTCAGTCAACAAACCAGCAACCGATATACCGTCTGAAATAATATGGTGAAAATCAAAAAATAAGTAAGCGCTGCCGGCATGGCTTTCTAATAATTTAACCCTGAATAATTCGTCTTCGTTCAAATTAAAGGGCTGTATAAAAGCGCGCAACAGCTCATCTGCATTGTCTACGTTGTTTAAAGGTAAACAGCTCAATTCAAAATTGACATCTTCGCGAATCCTGATCACTGGCCTTTTCTCCATTACAAAAGAAGATCGTAACACATCATGTCTTTGAATCATTTCGCGCAGGCAATCCTGCAACCTCAATGCATCGATCCTTCCTGTAATTTTAAATACAACAGGCATATTATAGGCTGTGGACGACTTATTTATTTCCCACAGGTAATAAAGTCTTTCCTGAGCCGGCAGCAGCGGATAACTATTGGCTTGGGGGGCTTTCGGTATAGGGCTGTATGCACTCACCTCCAGGCTATCCAGCATCGCAGCCTGCTCCCGGATGGTCTGATATTCATAAAGCGCATGCAGGGGAAATTCTACGTTCAATTCCTTCGAAAACTGCATACTTAACATAGTAGCAGATAAAGAATTTCCCCCCATTTCGAAAAATGAAGCAGCGCAGCTTATTTCTTCCAGCCTCAGTACTTGCTGCCATATGCGTAAAACAGACCGCTCCTTATCATTTGCAGGTAGAACAAGCGGTGCTGCTAAAGAACTTTTGCGCACCAATTCATTCAGCGAGCGTTCCACCTCATCAAATAAGCCATTTTGCAGTTGCTCCTGCAATAAAAATCGCTGAAGCTTACCGCTCGTTGTTCTTGGTATTGATTTAACCGGTAGTACACATTTAACCTTCAATCCCAGCTTTTTGTGGATAAGCGATTCAACAGCTTTACTGGTCGCTGCAAAGCTTTCCAAATCAGCCCGGTGGAAAACAAATACCGCAATTTCATTTTCCTGGGTTCTACCGTTAAAGAAACCTGTAACTACCGTCTTATTCAGTCCAATGGAAAGTTGCTCTTCTATTATGCTCTCAATATCATGCGGATAATAGTTCAAGCCATTTACGAAAATAATGTCCTTTGCCCTGCCAGTAATAAACAACTCATTATTTTTAAGGAACCCAAGATCCCCTGTATCCAACCAGCCATTGCCAGCCCTTATTGCACTGCTGGCGGCTTCGTTGTTGTAATATCCGCCCGTTACATTATCCCCTTTTATTTGAATATGCCCAACGACCTCATTGGCAACCGTGTTACCATTCTCATCCGTAATTCTCATCTCACAGAAGCTTACCGCTTTTCCTACATTTACAAAAAAAGCCCCACCCTCACTATTATCCAGTTCTATTTTATCGCCGACTTTCAGTTGATGCCGGTTCAGCCGTACCGAATCGATATCAGCATACAGATCGGATATAGACACCGCCAGACTGGCCTCAGCCAGGCCATACACGGGCCGCATAGCCCGGGCATTCAGATTAAACCTCGAAAAAGTATTGGTAAACTCCCGGCACAGGCTCATTGAAATGGGCTCTGCACCATTATAAATAATTCTGACCTTTGACAGATCACAATCTTTAAATTCTCCTGACCAGTTCCTTAACAGGTAATTATACCCGAAATTCGGAGAGCACAAAACGGATACCCCATGCTCACTCGCCTTTTCCAGCCATAAAGCAGGCCGGCGGATAAATAAGGTGGTTGGCATTATATAATGATCAATCCCAACAACCAAGGGATTGATATGAAAACCAATTAGGCCCATATCATGCGTAAGCGGCATCCAACTCAGCAGGGAGTCATCCTTACTGTAAGCCGCTGCTTCGCTGATAGCTGCTACATTAGCTATTAAATTTCTATGAGTCAGGGTGACGCCCTTGGGGCTGCCTGTAGAACCCGAGGAAAATTGCACAAATGCAATATCACCGGGACAGATTTGAGCGATCTTCCCTTCCCCTTTAAAATTAAATAATGCGGCCTCTTCTACCAATCTTCCTGCTGCTTCTATCATCCATTTGCCAAAGCCGTTGGCTTCAGCAAATAGGCCCACCTTTTCAAAATCCTGTGCGGCAATCAGCAGGTGAGGGTTGTTCAGGAAAGGCCATACTTTAAATAACTTCTTCCTGTGCTCTTCATTATGCCCCATTGTTAAAGGCACTGGTATGATTCCACCCAGTATACATGCCCAGAAACAGACAATAAATGTCTTATTGTTCTCGAGCTGGAATACCAGTTCATCCCTGGGCTTCAATCCTCTTTCCTGCAGGTTGTAAAGGACCATCACTGCCTGTTGATACAACTCTTTGTAAGAAAGGAATTCTTCAACATTACCCGATTCTATGAATGTGATGCCTTTTCCGGCCTGATCGCTAAGCTTTTCAAATATCTCAACAAGATGCTCAGACATACGAGTTTTATTTAAAATCCGAAAACGTCACCCTAAACAGGTGTTATTAATGATCGCTGCAATCTTCTCCGTTTCTTCATGTATAAAAAAATGCCCGCCATTGAAGTAGATCATATTGCAGGTCTTCCCCGTGTGCCTTCTCCAACCCGTGCACTGCTCAGCGGTAAGGTCTTCATCCTTGCCCAGCAGAACAGTAATATTGCTTTCCAGCGGCACAACAACATCTTCCAACGCTTCTGACTCGGAAAGCCGGAAATCATTTCTTAAAAGCGGGAAGAACAGTTCCACTAATTCGGGATGCTGAAGAAAATCCGCTGAGGTTCCGCCCAGTTCAATCACTGCCTCCAGGAACTCTTCATCATTCATCAGGCTATACCGCTTTTTATCCGCTCTCCGCACGCTCGGTGCACCTCTCCCGGAAATAAAAACATGCGAAGGTTGAGACATGTCTGATTCCCGGATCTTTTGGGCCAGATGATAGGAGATCATAGCCCCCATGCTATGCCCGAATAGCACATACGGCGACTGTTTTACTTCCTCCTTTACAATGTGCAATACGTCCTCAACTGCTCCGGGAATATCTTGATATAATGCGTCGCTTATTCTTTTTCCTCTGCCCGGCAGTTCAACCGGAACTAACTCCACTTCCTCCCTGAGATGTTTTCTCCATTTATTATAAATGGTGGCAGATCCACCGGCATAGGGGAAGCAGAAAAGCTTTATTTTACTCATTTGCCTGACATTTTACTATGACCCAAGTTCAAACCCTTTATTAAATTCAAACCTCCAGGGGAGGTTTGAAATGCCGTTATCATTGTTTGGCTGATAATGGAACCTGTTATGAGATTCCAGCTCTTTCCAAACATGCTCCAGGTGGGCTCCCTCGGCGGGCTTCAGGAAAAACACCGCTGCTGTAAGCCTGGTGAGGATTTCCTCGTAAGGAAGTTCCCATTCCTGGATGAGGCCTCTGTTCTTTAGTTCATTCAAATGATTTTTGACTGCCTTGATTGCAGGCACATTACCGATCTGTATCATAGTGATGATTTTAGTCTTTGGTAGTAACGCGATTCTTGAGATCTTCAGCTCCCGTGCTTCTGTCTCTCGAAGCTTTGATAGTCTGCTTTCCGAAATTATAGGTGAAAGTCAGCGCAGCCCTGCGGCTGGTCCATTTATTCAATATAGACATATCGATGTTCTGATACTTTAAAATACCTGTGTATTGCTGGTTCAGGAAGATATCAGATACATTGAGTTTTATTCTTGCCCTGTTGTTAGCAAATGATTTCTGGACACCGGCATTAATACCATACCTGGACCTGGTAGTCCGCTCCATTCCATATACATAGGGTGCTACATACGCAAAACTTAATTCTGCACCCCAGGTACTTGAAATTTTAAAGGATTGATACAGGTTCAGGTTATAAGCCAGCTTTCCTGAATTGAATTGGCCGCCCAGCAAATCCCCGTCTTCATATTTATTATAATAAAGATTGAACTGGTTCTGCATCATCCACCAATCACTGATGGTAATCGGGAAAGAAAGATTAGCCGCATAATTTTTATAAGTGCCCAGGTTTCCCACTATTGCCGTGATCACTTTGGTGGCATTATCCTGCTCTGTGATTTGTACGATATAATCTTTAGTGTTGGAATATCGCAGCGACAAGGTAGCCTTACCTTTGTAAGTATAGCTTAACTCAAAATTATCGCTAAACTGAGGTTTCAGAAAGGGATTTCCCTCATCCAGCGTATACGGGTCCTCATAAAAGATAAAAGGATTGAGCTGTTGATAGTTGGGGCGGTCAATACGCCGGCTGTAGGAGTACCGCAGTGTGTTGTTCTCATCGATATCGTGACTCACAAAAACGGAGGGGAAAAATGAAAGATAATCTCTTTTAACCACTGAATCTACCGTTACAGAATTACCATTTGTAAAAGTTTGTTCCGCCCGCAGCCCTGCCTGTACGGACAGCTTTTTCCATTTTTTATAGAAATTTACATATCCGGCAGTAACATACTCCTTGTAAATAAATAAATTGGATTGTCCGGCAATATTTACCCATTCCCCAGCATCAAGCCTTTGAAAATTATAGTTATTCTCCGTCCTTACGTAATCCTGCTTTAATCCGGTTTCAAATCTAAGCTCGTTTTTAAACAATAGCGTCAAATCTATTCTGCTCGTAAAGATGTCAATGTCTGACTTAGTAAAATTCCGCTGCACAACGGTATTGTCGGGCTTTCCGGAGCTGTCAAAATAACTGGTGTTAAAATCCTGGTCTCTTTTGTTCCTGAACCCGGAATAAGTAGCATCAAAGCTTAAACTTTCCCCTGGTTTGGCCAGGTCGTGCTTTATATTAAAGTTCGCCGTAAGGTCGTGGCGCGGCGCACGAATCATCGAATGCTGCAAAGCGTTGCCGGAGCTATCCTTCAGCATGTCGAAACTGCGGACAGTGATATCACTGAACCCTTTAATATCATCATTCGCCTTATTTCCCTCCAATAACACACCAATCGTCGTTTTGCTGTTAAGCGAATAATCCGCTCCAAGCCTGGCGGAGAGCCCGGTGCCTATCCTGGGAGAGGTAATAAACTGGCTCAATCTGCTCTCAGAAGATCCTGAAAGGACAGTTCGTTCCAGCTGGGTCTGATTATAATCCCCGGTCCTGTTCTGGTAAAAATTCCCAAAAATGTTGAATCGCTCTGTCCTGCTATTAAGGTTCAGGTTCACAGACTCTCTGAAAAGATCGTTGTCTCCGTAGGGCACTATGCCATTCCCTATATTAGCGGAAATGCTTCCATTAGTACCATAGTACTTACTTTTCTTGAGCTTTATATCAATAATACCGGCGTTTCCGGAAGCATCATACTTTGAAGATGGATTGGAAATAATTTCAATGGTGCCAATCTGATCGCTGCTCATCCCTTTAAGCAAATTAGCTAAATCCGCACTGGAAAGGAAGGACTTGCGCCCGTCTATCATAACGGTCACACCGCTCTTATTATTCAGCCTTATCTGGTCGCTCTGGTGATCAACAACCACCCCCGGAGCTTTCTCCAGTATTTCCAGCGCCGTGCTTCCGCCGGCCAGAATACTGTTCTCCACATTTACGATGGTTCTATCAATCCGTTGCTCGATGAGGTTTTTCTTTGAAACAACCACTACCTGTGCCAGTTCCTTTGTTGCCATTTCAACCTGCAGATCCCCCAGATTGACGCTACTATGTGAAGCATCAATGGTGATCCCGTCAATGAATTTAGTTTTAAACCCCATCATGCTGACAACGATCCGGTAATTGCCTGAAGGCACATCCTGGATCATAAAGTGCCCCAGCAGATCCGCTTTTCCGGCTTTCACCACAGCCGAATCGGCTGCCTTTGTAAGCTGAATCGTACATAGCGGTAGCGCGTTCTTTTGTACATCATAAACGGTGCCACTGATGGCGCCCTGGGAAAACGCGCTATTGGCAATGATAAGCAATAGCAAAGTTGCCAAACCCAGTTTAAGAAAAAAGGCTACAAGTTTCATTAGTAATAATTTTAGTTATATGAAGGTTTTGACTTTTCTGAAAAGATTTGAACAGCCTGCATAGAATGCTATAAAAGGAAGCACAAATGAGATTTTTCTGATCGGCCAAAGCCCCTTGATAAACAGGCTCCGTACAAAATAATTTGAAAAATCACCCAGAATATGAATAGGGCTCGCCCAGCAATACGCCAAAGTAAACCCAATCCCCGGGTCAGTAGGTACTACTCCATGATGCCAATAGGGCGGAATATAGAGTGCGTCCCCTTCCATTACGTCAACCACGAATGATTGAATTTTCAGGGATGGGTTCAGCACTTCACCCTGTATATGTTTCTCTTGCCTTAAAAATTCAGTGATATATGCACTTTTTCTCAGGCGGGGAGGTAATAGTGCAACCCGCTTATTTCCATTGACCTGGCACATCAGCGTTTCATCAGCGTCATGGTAATGCCAGGCTGTTGCCGCCCGCCGGTATATGAAAAACCTGCGCTGTGAATATAACCGAGGCTTTAGCGAAGGGTCCAGGAAATTAAACTTACCAAGATCCGGCAGTATGCTTTTAAACCGCCCACCATTAGATATAGGCTCGGAAGGTAAACTGAACACATGGTCACGGTTCTCAAATAAGCGGTCTATCGCATCATGAAAATTCATTTCTTCACGGTCTTTGTTCTGATGTTCGTGACTATTAAAGTTGTTATGCGGATATACATTAATTTTAAAGTTATCGCAGTTATCAATCCAGTATTGCTTTTCTTTCCACCGCGTTACAGCAGGCCAATGTTTCACCGCGCCCTTTACAAGGCAAGGCTTATTCAAAGCCACCCAATTCTCAAGAAAATCCTGCTGTGTTAAGCTTTCAGCTTGCAAGACCGGCACAGCGCCAGCATCTTTGAAACCAGGTATGATCGAAAAGAACCGATCGCACACCTCATTCATTTCCTTGTCAACTTTTATATTTTCCATAAACGTCATTTTTTACGCATCTTTTTTTGTGGCCTCCCTTATCAAGGCTTGTGCAAAAGCATCGGTTGAATCTACTATCACCATTCCCCTGGCTTGCCTTTCCATTTCCAGCAACGAAAATTCGGTGCAACCCAGGATAACAGCGTCCGCCCTTCTTCCTGCGAAATAGGACAACGCTTCGTCCAAAAGCTGTTTGACTTCCTCCGTAATTTTCGAATTCGCCTTTATCCCGAAACGGGGATGATATACCATTTCATGAATAACCGACTCCTGGAATTCAGGGTCTACATCAATCACTTCAAAGCCCATGCTCAGCAAGGTCTTTTTATATATACCTGATTTACAGGTACCATTGGTAGCCAGTACTCCCACTTTTTTAACATGCTTAAACCTTTCGCTGATATATTCACATGTTTCCCTTGGCATGTTCAACAGCTTCACCTCTTCTTCCTGGGACGCAGAGATAATGTCAAATATCTCAGGGGAATGCGCCGTGTTGCACGCCATTCCGATCACGGTCGCTCCGGCGCCTTTCATTTTATTAATAATGGGAATGATGCTGTAAGCGGGATTCATCTCCAGGCGCCCCTCCAGGAACATCGTCCGGTCACCGATCTCACCCGGAAACGACATAAGGATCGTGGATAAATGTTGCTGATCGGTCTCTGCCTTCGTCTGGCATACAATCCTGTTATTAAGATAAATACCGGATTGCGGTCCCATCCCGCCTACTATCCCAATGATTCGACTGTTTATTGATTGCATAGCCATTAATTATGCAGGTTTGCTTTACACTGAGAGATGAGATCTTCCAATTCAGCATTGGCCCCACCTATCGATTTCCCTTTAACAAATGCCTCTAGCGCAGCCTGGTAGTCTTTCCCGTCCAGGTAAAATTTGCCAAGGGAATAATAAGCTTCTGGCTTACTTGGGTGCAACTGCAGGTTCTCAAGCATTACCGCCTTTGTAAAATCTTTGTCTTTCGGATAAACTGTCCAGGCAAACTTTTCCAGCAGCTGATAGCTGGCATTGCTGTCTTCCTCAGCATTTAATTGCGACATACGCTCCAGGATCTCATCTTTCCTGTTTTCGCGGAACAATTTCAGGTAGCTAAGTATAGGACTTGGATAGGATGGAAAATCACTGTCATCCATCAAGGCGTCAATATTGAGACGAACCAGCATAGCATTCAGGCCTTTCAAAAGGGACATTCCAAGACTACTATTTGAGAAAAAGGCTACACCGCACTTTTTCGGAACAGAATAGTAAACCCAGGACCTGAACCCATCATGAACACCGTTTTGAAAGATAATCGTATCCTGTTCCGTCATTTCCAGGCCAAAACCGGCTCCCCAGAAAAGTGCATTGTTATTCTCGTCCAGCTTAATGACAGGGGAAACAATATCCTTTATACGATCTTTTGAAAGATGCTTGCCGTCAAAAATCGCTGCTATCAGCGAGGCATAATCTCTTGCGGTGGTATGAATCCCGCCGGATACTACAACAGAATCATTCTTCCATTTCTTAACAGGAGTACCCAAAGCGTCATATCCTATTGCATAGTTAACAGGATAATTTCCACCTTTCGCATACTTGCTGAAAGTCCGCTGCAGGTGCAAAGGGGAAAAAACCAGGTCATTCAGGTAAGCTGAATCTGTTTGCTTAAGTATCGACCCAAGCACATTACCCAGGTATACATACCCGGCACTTGAATATATAAACTCCTTTCCCGGATCATTTTTAATTTCCAGCAGGTCAGGGTTATTCTCCCGTTTATAATTTTCTATACCGGAAGAATGCCCCAATATCATGCGAGCTGTCACAAGCTTGTATCTGGGGTCGTGCGCCAGGGCGGGGTAAGGCAAATACTCATGCAAGGGTTTATCGAGATCCAGCAATTTTCTGTCAGCCAGCTGCATTGCAGCAAATACAAGAAAGCTCTTGGACAGCGAACACGCTTCAAATATAGTTCCCTTGTCTGCCTGCTGGCTCCCCTGAACAATCTTTTCGCCATAAACATTAAAATAGACGACTTTGCCCGCATTAATCACCGCCAGGGATAAACCGGGCACTCCGGTTTCTGTAATCATCTTGTGAATCTCCCGATCCAGCTTTTCAACCGCTACCTGCCGTCCGTTTACCATAAACGAACGTGGCTGCTGAGCGTAGCTCCATTGTACCGGCAGCGATAAAGATAAAAGCATCAGCACCAGCAAAGAAAAAGATCTACTAAGCATGCCGGACCGGCTTTCAAAAGATTTATTTGAACAGTAATGCATAAAACAAATATTGTTGTATTTGAAAAAGCCGCCCTCAGGCAATACTACCAATCAGATCCGCGGTACCAGGGATGTTTTTATATTCCTCAAGCCGGCCGTTTTTCATCTTAAAGATCTTTGTAGCTACATCAAAATAATTGTCATCATGGGTGATTGCGATGACGATCTTTCCCTTTTTCTGCATTTCCGGCAAGAGCACTCTATAGAAGAAACTACGATATGCGGGGTCCTGGTCTGCTGCCCACTCATCAAATAGATAAATGGGAGAGTCTTCAAGGAAACATTGCAACAACGCCAGCCGTTTGCGTTGTCCGCTTGACAACTCGATGGTACTATACTTGTTTTCGGAAATTTCAACTTTGCTGTCCAGCTCCAGAATTCTCAAATACCGTTCTATTTCACCGGCCTTGAGTTCAATGTTTAAATTGTATAGTTTCTGAAAAAGATAAGCAGGGCTAAATACAGCTGAAAAATACTCACTCAGCACAGCGCCGCTCACTACTTTGTTATTAATCAATATTTCACCCTCATCAGGAACATATAAGCCGGTAATTAACTTTGCAAGGGTAGTTTTGCCACTGCCATTTCCACCAATAATAAAAAGCACTTCTCCTGCTTTTACCTCCAGGTCTATAGGGCCGATCTCAAAAAGCTCCCGCTCGGTCTTGCCCTTATGTTTAAACCGGACACCCCTGATTTTAATGTTTTTGACTGCAGGCTCCAGCGGTGGCAGCGCCTGGCTGAGATCAATGGTCGCCGGTATATCTTTCAAAAAGTCCTGGATACGTCCCCAGGCTATCCTTAACTGCATTATTACCGGAACTGAGCTTAACAATTCATTGATGGGTTTCATCAGGTACAAAAGAATAATTACAAAGCTCATGATCGTACTTGCATACACAGCCGGGAATATTTTCGGGATGGCAAAAACTACCGTTCCCAGCAACAGCACCAATAACGATTCTCCAATCATACTGGCATTGATAAATCTGACATTCGCGGTTATCATGCTTTTCTTATAGCTCATCACCGTATCATCCACATCTGCCTTGTATTCCAGCTTTTTATTCCGGTGCAGGCTGATCTCCTTAAATCCATCTACCAAGCCATTGATGTGATTCATAAATTGATTACGCAGATTCCAGGCCCTTTCGTAGTACTTGTTCGTAGTCTTACTGACAACATAAAAAATAGCTGTAACGGTAATTACCAGCAGTATTGTTAAAACAGTTGCCCAAAAAGCAATTGTTGCCAGGTAGGCGAAAGCCCCTATTGCCGTAAAAGTGCTGGTGATAAGCATAACAAGCATATTAGTGGATTCACCAACCGTGTTCACATTATCATTAAGTACGGTGTAGGTCTTTCCCTTGTCCATTTTCTCAAAGTGCTGATACCTGGAAGAGAAAAGCTTTTCGATGATCCTTGTTTGCAACGTAGACACCACATTACGTGTAATCTTCACAAGGCTGGTCTGAACAAATCTTCTCCCAAATATGTACAAAAGGCAGGTCAGTGAATAGTAAAATAAAAGGTATCCCCACTGGCTGTCATTTCCAATAGAGGACGTAATGAAAACGATGATGAGCATATTGGCGAAACCGGATATGATGCTCATTAATATGATCTGGGGCAATCGTTTCTTTAACTGGTCTTTATCAGGAAACATCATTCCGATGAAATAGGACAGATAGGTAACCCCGATGGCCACCAGTGCTATTTTAATAAGTACCGCAAAGCTAAAGGGCATCCATACAATCGCCGTATCCCATGAAAGTCCGGCCATTGCACGTGGCAGCAAATAGATCCCTGCCAAAAAAGGCAGGATACATACCATTGAAAGTGCAAACCGGAGAACGTCAGCGCCGCGCAAGCGCTCAAAACTGGTTTTCTTTTTGATCACATTATAAACCAGTCTGCCGGTCCACAGACAAACGGCAAGAATATATAAACCAATTAAGTATACCAGGATTGAAAAAGTGCTATCGGATTTATCAACCTGTGATGTATCTTTTAAAGGGTATTCAGCGCCAATTATCTTAGCAATGTTTTGCCCTATTAACGTAGTGTAACTGCTATTGGAATTGGCAAGAACAGCGAAACCGAAACCTTTCCTGCTGTTCACATTGATATAAGAGGTAAAATTCGGGTTTAACCCATCATGATAGATATTTGAGCTGCCGTCCAGTAATACGTGCCATCCCATGGCATATGCAGACATGTCATGCAATGGCACCTCTTCATCCCGTTGATGCGTCAACATAACCAGCTCAGAAAAACGGTTCTGTGTCTGCCCTGTCTGCAGTGCTATCCATTGAGCTATATCCACCGCGTTAGAGATGATATATCCTGCCGCGTTATTCGCTTTGTATACCGGGGCCTGGTACTCTTTTGCACTAAAAAAACCGATTTTATATCCCTTTGACATCATGCTGCTGTCCGATGGCAAACCGATTGTTGTATTTGTCATACCCATCGGCGCCAGTAAATGCCCGGTTATATAATCCTCGAACGGCTGCCCGCTAACCTTTTCAATGATCAGCGCAAGGACATCATAGTTAATGGTTGCGTATTCATACTTTTTGCCGGGCAAATGGTGAAGTGGCAGGTTCATTAATTTCTTCACGCTTTCTTCAAGTGCATCCTTCCGGTTGCTTTCGGAAATAACATCTATGCTCTGCCAGGGGATTCCGCTGGTATGGTGCAGGAGCTGCCTCACCGTGATAGCTGCGACACTGTCCTTATACTTCATTTTAAACCAGGGAAGATAGCTGGAAATCGTACTATCCAGCGATAACGCTCCTTCCTTTACCAGTTGCATTGCAAGCATAGCGGTAAACGCCTTACTGCAGGAAGCAAGTTGAAACAAGGTCGTTTTTGTAACCGGTTGCCGGGTCTGCAGATCCGCATACCCGTAACTACGGATATACTGTTGCTTACCATCTACCAGCACCAGGCTCAGGCCCGGTATATGCCCTTCGCGCATACCTGCTTTTACCTGGTTGTCTATCTCCCTGAATATTGTCGCAGTATCTCCTGTCTGGGCAAGCCCGGGAAAACTCAATGAGCATAGGAGCGCAAAGGAGCACCAAAAGCTTAATACTATGTTCGTTCGCATCATTCGACATTATATGATTACCTGCATTGAATTTTGATTGATCTCGGCTGAATCCGCATCTTCTGGAAGGGAATACTCGTTAAGCGATAGCTGGCTGTCTATGTATTCAGCCATTAGCTTAATGCTTACCCGCTTGAACACCTCCTTCAATGGCAGCTCAATTTGCATCGTTTCGTAGATGATGTTGATGAGCTCTAATGCCTTTAAAGAATGTCCACCTAATTCAAAGAAGTTATCCAGGACGCCAATATTCTCGGGGTTCAAATTCAACACCTGCGACCAGATCTCTCCAAGCTTTATTTCTGTCGCTGTCCCGGGTTTTTCAAATTCCTCTTTTCTGAATTCATAATCCGGCAGCGCCTTTCTGTCTAGTTTACCATTGGCGGTAACAGGGATGTAGCCCAATCGCACAAAATAGGTGGGTATCATATACTCCGGTAAGTTGGCTGACAAAAAGTCTTTCAGATCGGCTATTTCATCTTTAGCCACATAGTAAGCGATCAATAGCTTATCGCCGTCTTTCTCTTTTACAATGACGGCAGCGCTTTGGATCAAAGGATGTAAACCAAGTTGCTTTTCCACCTCACCCAGCTCTATACGGAACCCTCTTATCTTTACCTGGTCGTCAACCCTTCCCAAATATTCGATATTACCATCATCCATCCACCTTGCGAGGTCACCTGTTTTATAAATTCGCTCGTTCCCTGCTATCGGATGTACAATAAACCGCTCCGTAGTCAATGCTTCATTATTTACATAGCCTTCCGCCAGTCCCACACCTGAAATATAAAGTTCGCCTGCTATGCCCACTGGCAGCACTTCAAGGTTTTTATCCAGTATATAAAGTTTAATGTTGTCGATCGGCTTTCCAATGGGCACCTTAGTCATCGGCAAGTCTGAATAGCAATTGAAGTAACTAACATCCACCGTTGCTTCCGTAGGACCGTACAGGTTAATCAGCTTGATTTCCATGTCCTGGTACAGCAAGTGGTTGAACCGGTTGACAACCTGTACCGGCAAAGCTTCTCCGCTGGCGAATACATACCTCAGGGTTTTCATTCTTGTCAGGCTGAAATCTTCCCTGTTAATGTATTTAAGAAAAACATTCAACATGGAGGGTACGAAGTGGACGACCGATACCTTACTATGCACGATCGTATCCGCAATCTTCCAGGGGTTCTTTTCTCCCTGGGGTTCCAGCATTACCAGTTTAGCTCCCTGCGTCAGCCCCCAGAAAAGTTCCCATACGGAAACGTCGAAGGTATAGGGTGTTTTTTGTAGTAGTACGTCCTCAGCGCTGATCGGATAGGCCTTCTGCATCCAGTTAAGCCGATTCACCAATGCACGGTGGCTGATTAAAACCCCTTTGGGCCTGCCGGTTGATCCTGAAGTGTAAATGATATATGCCACATCTTCCGGGCTTGGTAAAGCTACCTGGACCATGCTGTCATCACTATGGTACAGGTCCTCGTCCTTCAGATTGATCTTTGAAATCCAGGCCGGAAAATTTGTCCGGCCATCATCATCCAGGAGAACAAGTTGTACATCCGCATTTTCAAGCATGTAGGTATTTCTTTCCAGCGGGTTCCCGGTATCAATCGGCATATAAGCATGTCCTGCTTTCATAATTCCCAGTATACCGATCATCATTTCGAAAGAGCGCTCTGCTGAAATACCAATAATTGAATTGCGGCTCAGACCTGTTTCCTTGATGCGGCCTGCCAGCGCGCTCGACATTGCATCCAGTTCAGCATACGACATTTCCTTACCATCGGCAGCAACCGCCGCATGATCTCCATGCAACAAGGTTTGCTCCCTGATCAGATCCAGGATGGTTTTGTCTGCAGGGAAGGCAGCGGCCGTATCATTGAAAGCCTCAAATAATTTAACGCGTTCATCCTCGCTTATCAGCTGGGCTGCCTTCAGTTCCATAGACATGTCTTCCATCATAAGGTCCAGGACCCGCATATATATACTATGGAAGCGTTCCACCTGGTCTGTATCAATAAAGGACGAAACAAACGTGTAACTAACATCACATCCTTCAGCACCCTTCTTGATATTAATATCAAAACGGGTATTCCCTCTTACGAAATTGCTGATGTCCAGCGCGCTCTCCTCCCTCATTTCCTTTTGCAGGCTGAGCTCATAAGACGAGTGAAAATCTGTGTAATTAAATAGAATATCTGTAATAGGGTTATCACCATATTCGTACTCCTTCAGGGCCCTGTTAATATTGAACAGGGAGGTGCTGTCATAGGGCTTGATCTGCCGCAGCTTGCGGTCGGCTGCCGCCATGAGCGCCGCACCGGTTGGCACCTGGTCAAAGATCATCCGTACCGGTATAGTGTTCAAAAAGTTGCCAAATACATTCTCCCCGTCTTCACCAATATCCCTGTTGAAAGTAACAAGCCCTACTGTTATATCATTCTCATAATTCATGATCTTTATGGCATACATACAGGCGGCAAACAGCATCGTCTTCATGCTCATATTGTTTTGCTCGCACATGCTAAGCAGGCCCTGATACTGGTCATCGTCAAAAATCCTTCTCAGGAGCTTATACTCGTTTTTATTCCCGTTATGGCCAAATGTGATTTTCTTAAAGCCTTCCAGCTCATCCTGCCAGAACTTGATGTTATTCGGATCCCGGTCATAAGCCATTTCACGGGTTATAAACTCTTTATAACCGGTTTTCAAAGGAGCCGGCAGGTAATTACCATCAAGCTTCAATTCAGCATAGGTATTATTCAATTCATTCAGGAAGGTAGATATGCTCCAGCCATCGCTAATAGCATGGTGAATGTCAAACGTCATAAAATGAACATTCTCTGCTATTTTGTAAACGGCCATTTTCCATAACGGTTCCCTATCCAGTTGGAACTTCTTCTTACGGGAAAGCTTCAGCTCATTGCGGATGAAATCCTCCTGGCCCTTTCTGTCGATCAGGCTGACGTCTGTATAAGGAATGTCCATATCCATCTCTTTGTAGATAATATGTGCAAACTCTTTTACGTCCAAAAGGGTCCTGAACGAAGCATGCCTTTTTGCAAGCAATGCCATGGCTTTCCTGACAACCGCCATATCAAACTGCTCATAAAAAACCGGCCAGGCCAGTTGTTCATAATACAAATGATCCTCCGGATGCTTCATCTGCACAAAACACATCCCCTTTTCAATATTGCTCATCGGGTAAACTGCCTCTATCCGCTCATCAAAGTGCTTTTCCAGGTATTTCTGACCAAATGACGCTATATCTGCCTCCACTTCCGCCTCGTATGAATCGTACGAGCCGGATTTTACTGATTCGATATGGGCAGACAGTGCTGCTATGGTTTGGTGATTGTATAGATCTACAATCCCGATTTTCACATTCAGATAATTGCTGATCTGGTTGATCAGGCGGATAGCTTTTATTGAATCACCGCCCAATGAAAAATAATTGTCTGTAACACCGATCTTAGGCAAACCTAAAACCCGCATCCACACCTCCGTTAAGCGTAATTCAGTAATCGTAGTGGGCTGCGCATAATCCCTTGATATAATCACTTCCGGCTCCGGCAGTTCGGCCACATTAATTTTACCATTCAGGGTCAGGGGCATTTTGTCTATCCTGACAAAATAGGAAGGTATCATATACGCGGGCAATTTCTCCGCCAGTACAGCCCGCAGATGGCTGGTAGCAATTTCCTTATCAGAAATATAATAGGCTATTAAAAAGGGATTGCCGTCATTCTCCTTGTACAGGACTTTCACTTCCTTAATAAACCTGTATTTGATCAACGCGCTTTCAATCTCTCCCAATTCGATCCTGAACCCATTCAGCTGTACCTGGTTATCCAACCTACCCTTATACTCCAGCTCTCCTTCCTCCCCTAATTTCACGCCATCTCCGGATTTGTAGAGCCGCTTAGCTTTATGGTATGGATCGGCAATAAATCGCTGACTGGTGAGCGGTACATTATTAATATATCCCCTTGCCACCCCGGCGCCTCCTACATAGAGTTCCCCGGGCAGGCCTGCCGGTACCAGGTTAAGGTCTTTATCAAGAACATACCCTATCAGGGTGGGCAAAGGCGTCCCAATATTGCTGATGCCTACCTCTACATCTGAAGGAGTAATTTGTTTGTAAGTATTGTGCACAGTTGTTTCAGTAATACCGTACATGTTAATGATCCTGGTCTCAGGATACCGCCTCATCCAGTTTTTCAGCTTGGATACATTCAGCTGCTCCCCACCAAATATGATATATCGCACGCTCAGATCAAGACCCTCTCCTTCGAAATTAGCCTGGGCCAGGTTATAAAAGGCAGTGGGCGTTTGGCAGAGCACCGTAACTTCCTTCTCTTTTATCAATTGTAAAAAGGCATAAGGATCAATGGTATCCTGCTTTGAAACGATGATTACTTTCCCGCCTCTTGACAAGGCGCCAAACAGTTCCCACACACTAAAGTCAAAACAATATCTATGGAACATTGTCCAAACGTCTGAGCTGTCAAAGTCAAACTGGAACTGATCGTTGAAAAGCAGGCTAATCAGGTTCCCGTGAGAGATCATCACGCCTTTAGGACGTCCTGTTGTACCTGATGTATAAATAACATAACATAGTTGATGCTGTTCGCGTGCCACAAGGGGATTGGTTGTGGGCAATAACTCTTTGGACAGTTTGTCGATCAATAATACCTTTTCCGTATCTGTTTCGAGCATACCGGCCAGATCAGAACTGGTGATCAATAAACCCGCAGCACTATCGGCCATCAAAAACCTGTTTCTTTCAGCAGCTGCTTCCTTATCAAGTGGCAGATAAGCGGCACCGGATTTTAATACCCCCAGCATTGCCACCACCATATCAATGGACCGGTCCAGCAGCAGGGCGATGATTGTTTCCGGTTTGGCCCCTCTCACTAACAAACAATGCGCTAAACCATTCGCTTTCTCATTTAACTCCCTGTACGAAATAACTTCCCCATAACAATCAACTGCTATCGCGTCTGGCTGACAGGCCACCTGTTCTTCAAAATAATCAATGATCGTTTTATCGCCAGGATAGGTTGCTGATGTGAAATCCAGCTGATTAATCAACTTACTCTTTTCGGCGGCATCCACCATTTCAATGCTGCCAATTGAAATATCGGGTGTTGCTGCAACCATCGAAACAATCCGTTGAAATATCCGGGCAAATGTTTGAATAGTCTCTTTCTTAAAAAGAGTAGTTGCGTATTCAAACTGAAGTGCTATTCCCGCTTTCGTCTCTACGGCAGTTAAACTGACATCAAATTTTGAAACCTTTCTTTTGAAGGAATAGGGTATCAGCTCCATACCCGGTATTTCGAGCGCTGCGTCACCGAAATTCTCGAAGGAAAATACCGTCTCGAACAACATATCATGGCTCGTGTTCCTGTCAAGTTTCAATTCATCTACCAGCGAATCGTAAGTAAATCCCTGATGATCAAAACAGGCCAATGTTTTATCCTTTATATCGGCAAGTAGCTGTCTGTATGATTTATTCCCGTTAACCCTGCTCCTTACAGGTACCATATTTACGAACATGCCGATCAGTTTATCCAACCCTGCGTGCATTCTGCCGGAAGAAGGCGTGCCAACCACCAGGTCTTCTTTTCCTGTCAATTTATACAACAGGATATTATACATGGTCAGTAGCACCATAAACATCGTGCTCTTTTCTGCCTCGGCTATCTTTTTCAGCTGCTGGCATTCCATTTCACCGATACTGAAGCTCAACACGTCCCCTTCATAGCTTTTTACGGCAGGCCTTACAAAGTCTGCAGGAAGTTCAAGCGCTTCCGGCTTATCCGAAAACTCCTTCAGCCAGAAGTCCTTTTGCTGCGCGATGACATTCTTCTGTGCATCACTTTGCTGCCATTCGGAGAAATCAGCATACTGCAGCTGCAATGGCTCGGGGGCATTACCGTTGTAGAGCGACATAAAGTCTCTGATCAAAACTCCCTGTGAAACGCCATCAGAAACGATGTGATGCATATCTGCCATGAGAATATGCTCCTCATCCGAAATGTTGATCACCCCCACCCGGAGCAATACATCCTTACTTAAATCAAAAGGCTTTACAAATCCAAGAACGATCTCTTCTACATCCTGGTGGCCCGGATCATAATAGCAGATCCTGAAATCCGTTTTCGGCGAAACATATTGAACGGGCTCCTCATCCATCATCACAAAAGTTGTCCTTAAGCTGTCATGACGGGCCAGCAGGGCTGAGAATACCGACCCGAGCTTCTCCTTGTCCAGCTTCCCTTTCAGGGTAACGGCCTGGAGCATGTTATAAGCCAGGGAATTTTTGTCAAATTCATAGAGGAAATACAAACGGCGTTGCGCAGCGCTTAACTTATAATAATTGGGCTTGGTTGATCTTGGTATATCAGCATACGTATTGCCGTGTTGCTCCGGCTCACTACTGTTCCGGTGTTCGCCAATGAGCTGCCAGAGTTTTGCCGGTGTTGAATGTTCAAAAAAAGCTTTGACAGATATATTTACTCCATAAATTTTATGAAGCTGGTTAGTCATCGTCAGGGCTTTCAGCGAATCTCCACCTACTTCAAAAAAGTCATCAGTCGCTGTAATACTGTTTTTACCAAAAAAATCATTCCAAAGGCTCACTAACTTTGTCACTCCAGGATCTTGCTGGTGCCGGGATACTACCGCGGAGCGGCCGTCTTCCCGGCCTGCCGCTTCCGCCTCGTTCTCCATCAGCACCGGTTGTCCGTTACCCATCAGTTTCGCAATCATCTTATAGGCATCCACATTTACGGGGTAGGGTACTTTTTCAAAAGCATAGGCAGGAAGTGATAATTTATTTCTTTTTCCCCCTTTATGTAAATTCTCCCAGCCTGGCTGTACCCCGCATAGCCACAAGCTGCCTAGCGCATTGAGCAGATGTTTTACATCATCTGTGGCCTCGGCCTGTTTCCTTACCATACTCACTACCTGGTGCGCTTTCGTTCTGTTGCGGTTTGATCTTACAAAGGTAGACAGCGTTTGGCCAGGCCCGATTTCAATAAAGATCGCGCGGTCCATGGCGAGAACATGCTCAACACCTTCTGAGAATCTTACTGCTTGCCTGAGATGTTTCGCCCAATATTTAGGGTCTGACAACTCCTCGTCGAGCGCCGGCTGCCCGCTCAGATTTGAAATAACCGGAATAGTTTGTTTATTATATGTAAGCCTCGCTGCTACGCTTTCAAACTCATCCAGGATACCATTCATCATAGCTGAGTGAAATGCATGGGAAGTGATCAGCTTCTTACACTGAAAGCCTTCTTCCTCCATCTTTAACTGGAGTTTCTCCATGTCGCCGGAAGGGCCGGACAATACCAACAGCTCGCTGCTGTTGATGGCAGCAATTGAAACAGCCGGAAAATCTTCAAGCAATGGCTGCAGGCCGCTCACAGATGCAGAAACGCTTAGCATAGATCCCTTTTCGGCCTGCTGCATTAACAGTCCACGGTTAATGACCAGCTCCAGTGCGTCTTCCAGGGAAAATACGCCACTGATACATGCTGCCACATATTCACCAATGCTATGTCCAATCAGCATCTCCGGTTGAATACCCCATTCCATCAGCATACAGGCCAATGCATATTCCGTCATGAATAGCGCCGGCTGAGCATAGCGTGTCTGGTTGATCAGATGCTCAGATTCAGCACCTCCAAACAATACCGGTATCCAGGATGATCCTGATATTTTTTCAGCCAGCGCCAGGCATTTATCTAATATGGCGGCATATTGAGGCTCCCTGCTATACAGGCCCTTATACATTCCGGCATATTGAGCGCCCTGCCCCGTAAACATAAAAACGATATTCTTCCCGGTCATCGTTTCGGGAACTTCCGCATTGATAAACGCTTCGTCCATTTTCCCTACCGCATCTTCCACTCCGTCACAAACAACCATTTTCCGGAAACCGAAATGTTCTCTGCCCGTTTGCATCGTGAAAGCCGCATCAGCCAGGTTCAGGTTCGGGTTATCTCTTAAATAATCTTTGAATTTTAAAACATTGTTGTTGAGTGCGTGAGATGTTTTTGCCGAGAAAACCAGTAATTTCTTCCCAGCTTCCGAAGACACCAAAGGAGCAGGCGCTTCTTCCAGCACCAGGTGAACATTTGTTCCGCCAATACCAAAAGAGCTTACTCCGGCTCTTAGTGGCTGCTGGTCATTTTCCCATGATCTGAGGCTGTTATTCACATAGAACGGCCCAGCGCTAAAGTCGATCTTGGGGTTTGGGGCTTTATAATGGAGACTGGGCGGTATCTGCCTGTGCTTGATGGAAAGCACCGCCTTAATAAGACCAGCGATACCCGCCGCCACATCTAAGTGCCCGATATTTGTTTTCACTGAACCAACCGCACAAAATTGCCGGCGGGAAGTATTAAATGCCTTTGAAAGTCCCTCAATTTCTATAGGATCGCCCAGGATGGTACCTGTACCATGCGCCTCAATCATCCCAATACTTTCCGGCTCCGCTTTGGCCCATTTATGTGCCATCATGATCACCTCCGCCTGGCCATCCACGGACGGCGCAGTGAATCCCATTTTCCCACTGCCATCATTGTTAATAGCAGCTCCTTTTATGACAGCCCATATATGATCGCCATCCTTTAGCGCATTTTTCAATGTTTTCAGAATAACTACCCCGGCGCCCTCCCCCGAAATAGTTCCGCTTGCTGCTGCATCGAAGGCTCTGCAATGGCCATCTTTGGAATGGATCATTCCCTCCGTATATACATAGCCCTTTTTACCTTTATTAGTAATCCTGATGCCACCGGCAATAGCAATATTGCAATCCCCCATCAAGAGGCTCCGGCAAGCTTGCTGTACTGCAGCCAGTGAACTTGAACAGGCCGTATCAACAAATACAGCAGGCCCTTTCAGGTTAAAGGCGTAGGATAGTTTCGTCGCCAGGAACCTGGCATTGCTCACCTGAGAGGCGGTATAATCATCTACAGCCCCATCCTGGTTCAACAATTCAGCAAAGACCTGCCAGTTAACATTAGTGGCTGCTCCGGCAAAAACCCCTACCTTATTCTTTTTCTCCTTTAGATCAAGGCCTGCATCTTCAATGGCTTCCCAAACGCATTCATGAAATATTCTGATCTGGGGGTCCATAATTTTTGCCTCATTGGGCCGGTAATTGAAAAAACCCGCGTCAAAGTATTCTTTACCTTCCAGGTAACTGTTTGCTTTTACATAATCCGGATGCATCAACAAGGTTTTGTCTTCTCCGGCCTCCTCTAATTCCTTATCTGTAAAAAAACTGACAGACTCCACCCCATCTTTAAGGTTTCTCCAAAAGGCATCTAAGTTGCTAGCGCCTGGAAACCTTCCTGACATTCCTATAATGGCGACTTCTAAACCGCTATATTCTTTCATAGTTAATCAATTATTGAGGATATTATGTTGAGGTTTAATGCTGCTTCATCCATCACCAGGTCCATTTCTTCGGACATGGCTTTAAGGTCCTTTCCGCCTTCGGTCAGGTAAGCTCCGATCGCCCTGACGGTAGGCAGGCTAAACATCGTAGCAACGGAGATATTACATTTAAAATGCTCCGAGATGGTCTTGCTGAGCGCAATGATATTGATGGAATGACCGCCTATCTCAAAAAAATTGTCTTCTATACCTATTGATCGCTTATCTATCCCTAATAAATCAGACCAGATCTCAGCGAGCTTCTCTTCTGTTTTATTGCTGGCCCCGATATGGCCGACCTTATTCGAGAGCATTAAAGGAGGCGGAAGCGATTTTCTATCCAATTTGCCGCTGGTAGTCAGCGGAAATGCTTCCATTTGCATATAATAGGCAGGCACCATGTACGATGGAAGCAGATGTGACAGGTGACCGCGCAAGTCGTTTGATGAGATAGGCGCTGCAGCTACAAAATAAGCTACCAGGTATTTGTCATTGTCTTTTTCAATCATGAGGACAACTGACTCCTTTACCGAAGGGTAAGCATTCAAATTGCTTTCAATCTCTCCACAATCCACTCTGAAACCCCTGATCTTTACCTGGTGGTCTATTCTTCCTAAATATTCAATTGATCCGTCTTGGCGCCATTTGGCCACATCGCCTGTAGCATAGATCAGCTCACCGGGCCTGTATGGATTTTCAATGAATTTTTCCTGTGTAAGGCCTTCGTTTCCCAGATAACCCCTGGCTAAACCTGCGCCCCCGATAAATAGCTGCCCCAGGGAGCCTTTATTGACCAGGTGATTGTATTTGTCCAGGATGTACAGCTTAATATTATCTATTGGTTTACCAATTGGGATGCTTGTATTTTCATCGGCAAAATCTATTTCATGAAAGCTCACATCTACTGTTGCTTCTGTCGGCCCATATAGATTGACCAATCTGGTATTGCAGCTTTTATTCAGCGTGGCGCCAAACCACTTCACCTGCTCCGGCTTCAAGGCCTCTCCACTTGAAAAAACCTTTTTCAGGCTACGCAGTTTATAAAAGTTAAAATCCTGGCTCAGATAAGCGAGAAAAGCCTGCAGCATGGACGGAACAAAATGCATATCGCTTATCTTGTTTTCGTAAATGGCATCGATGATCGCATCCGGTTCCTTTTCTGCGCCCGGCTTCAACAGGCACACCGAAGCCCCGGTCAAAGACCACCAGAACAATTCCCATACGGAAACATCAAACACCACCGGCGTCTTTTGCAGAATCACATCTGATTCCGCTAAAGGATATTTTTTCTGCATCCATTGCAGCCTGTTTACCAGTGAATGATGTTCTATCATCACCCCCTTCGGCTTTCCCGTGGAGCCGGAAGTATAAATTACATAAGCAAGATCATGAGGACCAGCCTTTAACAGGGGTGCCGAAGGCACGGTTGTGTAGATGTCATCGGCACACTGATCCAGGTCGATGATTTCCCTTTCCATATTTATCCCTTCCTTAAGGTAACAGCCGCGGGTAATAAGAGCAGAGATACCTGAGTCCCGGATAATGGCATTGATCCTTTCTGCAGGAAATTTCGGGTCGATCGGAACGTAGGCAGCACCGGCTTTAAGTATTCCGAATACCGCCGCCATCAGGTTGGTCTCTCTTTCAAGCAGGATACCGATCAGGCGCCCGGGTTCCGCTCCTGCTGTTTTCTGTAAATAGGCTGCGAACTTGCCTGCCAGTTGGTCAAACGCTTCGTAACTGAGTGTTTGCGATCCAGATTTGACGGCATCATTCCCCGGCGTCTTTCTCACCTGGCTTTCAAACAGGTCTATAATAGTTCCCTCATGAAAATAAGGGGCGGCGGTATCATTGAAAGTGCACAATAGCGCCGTCTTTTCTTCCTCATCCAATATGTCGATATCGCATAGCAACACCGCCGGGTTAGCAGTAATTGCGGTAACGATCCTTTTGAAATAGGTTATAAATTGCTCTATAGAATCAGCACTAAACAGCGCATCGCTGTAGTTCATGTTCAGATAGATCCCCTCCTCTTTATTCATGGCCGACAAAGTGAGGTCAAATTTGGCGACGTCCTTTGTAGTAGTATATGAGCCCATCTTCATCCCCGGGATCTGGAATTCTCCGCCTTCATAATTCTCATAAACAAAGAGCACATCAAAAAGAGGATTCCGGCTGGTATCACGGCTTATTTTCAGATCTTTTATCAGCTCTTCATATTGGTAATCCTGGCATTCAAAGCATTTTAATATTTTACCTTTTACTTCTTTCAAAAAGCCGGCATAACTCATGTTACCTTCCGGGAATGAGCGGATAGGCAGTGTACTGGCGAACATCCCGATCAGACCTTCCAGGTCGGCATGCGGCCGGCCCGCAACAGGTGTTCCAATTACTACATCTTCTGTACTGCCCAACCTGCCCAGCAAAATCGAAAAAATTGAGAACAGCACCATATACAGGGTAGCTTCTTCTCCGGCTGCGAGCTTACGCAGCATAGCTGCTTCTGCTGCGGCTATCCTGAAAGCGATGGTTTCTCCCCGATATGCTCTCTGCATAGGCCTTGCCTTATCCAATGGCAGGACCAGCTGGTTTACAGGCTCAGCAAATTCCTGCAGCCAAAACGCCTTTTGCTGTAATACGGCGTCATGCTGCTGACGGCCCTGTTGCCACTCTGCATAATCAACATATCTCAAAGGGAGCCTGGACAAGGTCTCTCCCGTATACAACTTCATGAACTCCGCAATCAGCAGTTTGTTAGACAGCCCGTCTGTAATGATATGGTGCATATCTACACCGAGAACATGTTCATCATTGTTTAAGCTGACTATCATTACCCTGAAAACAGGCCCTTTATTAAGATCAAATGGCCTTATAAAGGAGTGCAGCAAAGGCTCCGGGTGAGAAGCCGATTGCCAGTCTATTTCAAAATCCGGTCGCTCGTTTACTTCCTGCACGGGCACACTACCCTCCAACCTGAACACCGTTCTGAGGCTTTCATGCCGCTCTACCAGCTTTTTAAATGTGTGGTAGATCCGTTCTTTATCTAAATGCCCCTCTATTTTCACAAACTGCGGCATATTATAGGCCACTGATGCCGGGTCCAGCTCGTAAAGAAAATAAAGCCGTTTTTGGGAGGAAGAAAGGGCATAGTTCTTTTTATTTTTTGCGGGGACTATTTCCAATGCTGCGGCAGTGCCGGAGTGCCTGATATGATCCGCCATTGCGGAAAGCGATCTGTATTTAAACACATCCTTTAAAGAAATGGCACTTCCAAACTCTTTTCTTATCCGGTTAACCAATATGGCCGCTTTTAATGAATGGCCGCCGAGCTCAAAAAAGCTTTTGCTGGTATCTAAGGTTCCAGGCGGTATTTTCAGCACGGCGCACCAGATCTGGGCAAGCGTCATCTCGATTTTAGTGAGCCGCTGTGCTGTACCTTCCTCCATACCCGGATCAGATTGCTCACCACCGGCGCTCTTCACAAGGCAATCTGCCTTTGATATTTTCTCCACGGATTGAAACGGCATGTCCGGGTAATTCACAAATTTCATTTCAAGGTTGGCAGCTACCCGGGCAACCAACGAAGTGAATTGATTTATCAGCAGACGCATGTCTGCAGGAGAAAAGAACGATTTTGAATAAACGAACTGGAAATCAAAAGACGATGCTTCCTCGTTTACAAATAGCGTGATAGGGTATTTAGCAGCCCCCTTTTCAATGTCGAATCCTGAAAAACCTACGAAATCGGAAAAGGCGGCCGGGGTTGAAAAATTATGAAAGACGAACATCGTGCGAAACAGATCCGATATAGGCGTTGTACGCTTACTATTTAACTGGCTTAAAATATCCGCCAGATCATACATCTGCATACTGTTGGCCGCTATCAGATGCGCATTTATTTTTGAAACCTCCTGAACAAAACTGTTTTCGGGGTCAATCTTGTAGCGGACAGGCAGCGTCTTGACGAACATGCCTACTATACGGTCTACTTCCTCCTGGACGCGTCCGGACGTCGGCACGCCGATTACGATTTCATCCTGCCCGCTCAGCTGGGCCAGAAAAAGAAAATAAAGACTAAAGAGGGAGGAAAATGTGGTGATGCCAGGATCGCCGCTTGCCTGCAGAATTGGCGTGAGCATGCTTTTTTCGATCCTGCATCCTATTTGTCCGCCTTCTTCCATCTCCAGGCCTGTTGCTGCAGCCATCACTGGTAGCTGCAGTTCCGGCAAGCGGCCTTCAAAAGCTTTCAGCCAGAAATGCCGGTGAGACAGGTATACTGATGTGTCGCGGAAATGATACTCCCATTCAGCATAGTCCTTATACTGGATCTCCAGCGGCTGCAGCGTTTCGCCGCTGCTCAGCCGCACAAAATCCTCATACAGATTCATCTGTGAGATGCCGTCGCAAACGATATGATGTGTGTCAAATAACAGGATATCCTCCTTTCCGTCCACTATGGTCAAAAGTGCGCATCGCACCAGGGGCGCCGTTTCCAGGTCAAATGGCCGGCTAAAAGCTGCTATTTTAGAAGCTACCGCGGCCGCTGTTCCTTGCAATTCTTCAATATTGATAACAACGGAATCTTCTACCACCTGCACAATCTCATCATCCTCCACTTTGAATCGGGTCCTTAAACTTTCGTGTCGTTCTGCAAGCTGGTTTAGCAGGGATTGCAGCCGTTGCTTATCCATTCCTTTATCCACCTTCCAGGCCACCGGCTGGTTATAGGCTATACTGTCCCGGTCCAGTTCGTAACTATAAAACAATCTTTGCTGTGCTGCTGAAGTATTGTAATACTCCCTGGAGGCCGCTTTTGAAATAATGTAGGAATCATCCTTCTTTTCATTTTTGACAAGGATGGCCTGGCTCTTAATTGTCAGGTTCTTAAAAAGATCGCTCAATGAAACCTTTACATTGAAGAGTTTATAAAACCTGCCGATCAGTTTCATCATTCCCAGGGAGTTCCCGCCTATGGCCTGAAAATTGTCCTCCGTTGAGATCTCCCGGTTGCCAAGTATCTCTTTCCATACTCCCAGGATGGCTGCTTCAATTTCGTTCGCCGGCAGCAGTAACGGCTGCCCCCTTTCCAGGGATTTTATAAGTTTCGTATAATCCACTTTTCCGTTGCTCAGCAGCGGAAACTGTTCCAGTTCCACAATATCTGAAGGGGTATGGCTACCGGGCAGATGCGCTGCTATATGATCAAAAAGCGCATCTTTCAGCTGAAGCTGAGCATCCGCATGTTCATTCCTCACCACAAAAGCTACCAGCCTTTCATCGGATGGATCAATACCGTGTTTAATGACAACCGCGTTCTTAACGAGAGACGAATTAAAGATGATCCTTTCCACTTCATCCAGTTCAATCCTAACCCCTCTCAGTTTTACCTGCCTGTCGTCACGGCCCAGCAAATCGATTTTCCCATCGGCCAGCAACCTTGCCTTGTCGCCCGTACGGAAAGAAACCATGCTGCTTTCCCCTTCCTGCTGAGGGTTTATCTTTAAAAATTTCTTTGCAGTCAGTTCCGGTGCATTCAGATATCCTTTGGTGGTATAGGGGGAAATAATGTACAGCTCTCCCGGAATAAGCTTTGGATTGGCCTTAATACCGTTGTTGGTGATCAGGAAATCAGTTCCATCTATCGGCTCACCCACTGGTATTTTGTCCCTGTTAACATCTGACGGCAGGATCTTATAGAAAAACCTGACCATCGTTGTTTCTGTAGGGCCATATAAATTAACTAACTGTATTCTTGCATCAAACAGCCGGTACCAATTCGCCAATTCAGCCGGGAATATTTTTTCACCAGACAGGAAAATATATTTTAGCTGGCCAAAGTGCGTTGGCGTAAGCGTATCCACGTTAAATATCCTTAATACACTTGGCACACAATGAATCACATTGATACCTTTGCTATCTATCCAGTCAATGAGCTGATCCGGGGTAAAAAAGTCATCATTACCCGGGGTTAAACAGATCGTTCCACCTGAAAAAAGCGGCACAAAAATATCACGCAGAAATGCGTCAAAATACGGGCTTACAAACTGACTATACCGGTACCCCTCGCTAAGTTCAAAAGCGCTCAGTTCCCAGTTAATAAACTGAAGGAGGCTGCTGTTCCTCCCCACAATACCTTTAGGCACCCCGGTAGATCCTGAAGTATAATATATATACAGGCTATCTTCGCCATTGTAGTCAGGACAGGCATCTGTTTCCGGCCATTCCTGGGCAGGCTGCCCGGAAATATGCTCCAGGTAATATTTATTCAAATGGCCATTATATCCGGCATTTATGCCGGCATCAGCCTGGGATGAAGTGATCAGGTGCTCCAGGTTAAGGTCTTCCAGCATCATCCTGATCCGCTTTTCCGGTAAGTTTCCGTCGATCAGCACAAAAACGCAACGGGCGTTCATAACGCCTATCATTGTTCCGATGATATCCGATTTGTTCGTTAGCTGGATGCCCACCACAGTTTCCTTCTCAAGGTTCATCCCTAAGAGGAATTGCGTCACTTTACCGGAGAAGCTCCGCAGCTGGTTAAAGGATATCTGCTCATCGCCATTTTCAATAGCCGTTCTATCTCCGTACTTTTTTAATCGCTTGATCAACTCAGATTGAAAATTCATGATTCAATATTTTGCTTTCAGAATAGGGGAGGACTAGTTGTTAAAAAATTCATCAATAAAGATCCCGAAGCTGATAACGGTTATCAACAGGTCGCTTTCAAATGGTGCGTTAATGGCAAAGCCTTCCCTGCTGTAGGTGTTTTTTAATCGTTCAATGCTATCCGCATCAAAAAAACCTTCCCGCTTTATTTTGGCTGATGAGAGGATATCATTTATATACTCAATATTATTCTGCAACAGGTAGGGGCTACCAGGGGCAACAAAACCAAATTTTTCACGCTCAACAATCTCTGCAGGCACCACCCTTTTGGCCATCTTCTTTAAAATATACTTTTCTGTATAATCCTTGAGCTTCAATTCAGACGGCACAGCAGCGCTGAATTCCACAAAATCCTTATCTAAAAAGGGGTACCTTACTTCAACAGAATTCGCCATTGCCATCCTGTCTCCATGATCAGAAATCAGGTGATCTACAAGCCTTATTTTGAAGTCAACATAGGCTCTCTTATTTACGAAATCCCTGTTCTTTATTTTACTTTGATCGATTACAAAATGATTCAGGCAATTAATGTCATCAAAACAATCGTTTACATCCCTGGAATATATCCCCTTTTTTACCAGATCAAAGTCCAGGTAGTTTCTTTCATAAAAGAAATCTTTATCGCCCCATATTCTTTGTCTAAGCAACTCCTCTTCCTTGCTGACAGGGTCCTTTGTCTGACTGCTGGCTTTCATCTTGTCAAACCGGTATCCCACATACCCTGCAAACAGTTCGTCTGCTCCCTCACCCGACAAGATCACCTTAATTCCTCTTCTCCTTACACTTTCTGAAAGCGAGAGCGATGCTGTATTGTAGGTTTCCTTGATAGGGCATTCACTATGATATACCGACTTACGCAAGCGTTCGCTGATATCACTATAAAAGAACACATCCTGGTTTAACTTTGCACCGCACCTTTTCGCCACCATCCGCTGGTATACCGACTCCGATAAGGCGGAGTCAATAAAATCTATTGAAAAAGCCTCTTTCTTCACCCCTGGCGACAGTTGATGGATTTTCATGGCGATCAAAGAAGAGTCCAGGCCGCCACTCAGGTAAAAGCCGGATGGAACGTCAGCGCGCAGGCGCAGCCTGATAGAGTTATCCAGTAATTCCTCCAGCCTGTCGATATAATATTCCTCATTATAATCGCCCATACCTGCAGCTGTTTCCTCTGGAAAATCCAGATCCCAGTATTTTACTTTGCTGATCTCCCCTGCAGCATTTACTATAATGAAGTGGCCATTCTCCAGGCTGTTGATATTCTTAAAAAGCGTACGGGGGCTTATAAGCCCGGCAAATGTGAATACCTGGTCAAGGCCCACCAGGTCTACCTCTTTTACCACCTGGGGATGTTCAAGGATGGCCTTTATTTCTGAACCAAAAATAAAAGTCCCGTCAATAAGGGTATAGAAAAGAGGAATAATGCCCATGTGGTCTCTCACACATACCAGTCTTTTTTCCAGCTTATCATACAAGGCAAAAGCAAACTGTCCATTAAGCATGTTTAAAAAATCCAGGCCATGCTCCTCGTACAAATGAACGATTACTTCTACATCCGATTTTGTTTTGAAGTGATGGCCCCTTTTGATAAGGCCTTCTCTCAGCTCCAGGTAGTTAAAGATTTCCCCATTACAGATCAACACCACATTACCGTCCTCATTGGTGATAGGCTGCATCCCATTCTCCAGGCCGATGATACTGAGCCTGCTAAATCCCAGTGCGATATTGTCAAAAAGCAGTTCATCCTGGGCATCAGGGCCCCGGTGAAAAAGCTTCCGATTCATTTTCTTTATTACTGCTGCGTCCTGATCAGACAGTGATCCTCTGAATTTTGCAAATCCACAGATACCACACATAAATGTTGTTATTAAGTGAAAGTTAAAAAGCTGTTTCTTCCTTTATAGACTCCCATCTCCAGGAGCCTCCGTGATAATGTGCTGCATAATCTCCGTAATGGCAGGATGCAGGGCCGCATAATTTAAGACAAGCCTTATCGTCGTTTGTCAATAGCAATATGTTGTCATACTTATGCTTTGTCGCGTGAAATATATTTGTCAGCAGGCCAGGCCCTGTTGTTTCCAGGATATCATTCTCCAGGGCAATATCTGTCCCTGACATTAATTTTGCAGCAGCCAGGAAATCAAGCCATAAACCATGATACGGCCTGCTGCCGAACATGTAACTGGCTATCCTTACCGGGTACTGATGCTGCAGACTGGCGCATGCTTCGGCAGACAAAATCTTTTCAACGCCCAGCACTATTTCCTTTTCGCACAGATCATCCAGCTGCTTGAAACAATACATATCAAGATCCAGGTAAAACCCACCCTGCAGGTAAACAATCATTGCCCGGAAAATATCCGCGCGCTGAACAGGCAGCTGATAATCGGTATACGCTTCTACCCAGTCGGGAAAATATTGCTGTACAATTTTGAGCGCATTTGCATCATCCCATATATTGATCTTCCAGGAGGGATGCAGCGCTTTTATTCTTTTCAGGAACCGTTCGTATTTTACAAGCTGGAAATCACCCAGGCAAATGAGGTGAATGAGTTTAGGAATTTGTACCATAAACAATCAGCGGTTTATGTATTTAATTTCACGGAACCATTTCATAATGATACCGTATCATTATTTCATCGAGTATAAAAGAGGCGCTGGTAGGGGAGTACTGGCCATCCAGGATAGCAGCGATCATTACACTATCCTTTTCCCGCAAAGGGGTGCTGCATTCGAAAATATAATTCCAGTGTGCATGATGCCAGGTATTACCACCATGATATATATAGATATACAAACATGGTAAATGCTCTATCGGCTGCAACAGGTTTAATTCAGCAAGATAATCTATAGTAGGAGTATCTTCACCAATATGCACTCCCTCATAGGGTTTGAGCAATAAGGTACTTTTTCTGCAAAGAATGCTTCCTTCCCATAAACGCCTGTTTGATATAAATGCTTTATTGGTAACAGCATCAAATACCAGCCAATTTGCCAATATGCTTCCTTCACACCCGCTTTCCTGAACTACGCGAAACTGCTCATATAACCTGTTGGCGTGGTACCAGTCATCATCATCCCACTGGCAGATATATTCTCCTGCTGCAGCACTAATGCCCAGGTTCCTTAACTCGCCCAGGGGCATTTTAGGGTTTACCCCTGCACAGACAGTCCGTATACGCTCCTGCGAAATAAAATGGCAGGACTGCAGATATGCAATAGTCGCATAGTCATCCTCCTCGTATACAATAATCAGTTCCTTGGCCGGATACACCTGTGCAGAAAAGCAGCCGATGGCCCTCTTAAGCATTGCAGGTTTCGCCCTGGTTACACATATACAGGAAATTACAGGAAACATATTTGTCATACAGTTGTTGTTTTTTTCCACCAGGTACCAGCGTAGTGATGAATACCGTAGGCCTTGGAGATCTTTTTTGTGATGCTTGCAGGCTGTACACCCTCATTCAGTTCAGCAAGTTCGTCTTTGGTAAGAGGGTACATAAAACAGGGGTCCAGTAATTTAATATCTTCTTTTCTTTCATAACTGTTGTACAACCTGGATAGCATAAAAGGCCCTGTTGTTTCCAGCACCTTATCATTAGGATGATCTGTGATCGTCCTGTTACAATTCAATTCCGAACAAAGCGCTTCAAAAAAACGGGAGCCTGGAACAGCACCCATAAATGCATTACTAATGATCAGCTGCTTGTTATGAATTTCGCAATGTTCCCGGGGCTCGCAACCAAAAACGCATGTGGCGTCGTCTACAATAGGCTCGATATTGGCAAGGCATTCAAAATCCAGGTCAACAAAAAAGCCTCCATATTTGTACAGTATGAAGTAACGAACCGCGTCTACCCGTTGGATATTAGTGGTATAACTGTCATATACCGGCAGGAAATAAGGAAAATGTACTGCTATGAAATTCCTGTTCATGTCATCTGTCCACAAAATATACTTCCAGTCGGCATGCCTGTCTTTCCATGTTTGGGCTAACTGACTAAAATCATCCGGTATATGCTCATTCTTCCAGGTCTGATGAAAAATGCGGGGTATGTTCATATAAAGGTGGATTTTACACTGCTTGTTGTTGGGCAATATTCAGATAATGCAATAAGTCCTTAACACTGCAATTATCATTTTCCGTGAGGTATAACAATATCTCTTCATAACATTGAACAAGGTCATCAATCAGCTCGCGTGAAAACAGGTCGACATTGTATTTCCATTTAACCAGCAAGCCATTGGGAGATTCTATCAACTGGCAATTGATGCCATACCAGATATTCTTATCCGCCATGTGTATTTTTTCCGGCTCGTCAGCGTCAACCTTTGCCGGATCATTGGAAAACATATAATTGACGCAAAAATCCGAGCTGGTGGTTAACAGGTCTTTATGCAGGTCCAGCATTTGCTGGTTATAAATCATATGGCTGATCCCATCCCCGATCTCGGCAAATGTCTGGGTGATGATATCATCTACCATTGCATTTTCTGTTATGGTGTATGGGAGATAGATGGCGCCCAACAACCAGCCTATAATATTCCGGTATCCGGGCACAGACCTGTTAACAACAGGTACAGATAACATAGTGGTCTTCCGGCCGGTATAGATGTAGTTAAGTAAGTAAAAGGCGGCAAATATAACGGCGGACACGTTGCTTCCGTTCCGCTGCGCCAGTTTCTTGATCGCTTTTAGTTGCTTTAAGCTGAATAAGAAAGAACAGGCGGCGCCGTCATGCCGATCCAGTATCTTCATCAGGGTGGGCACATCATTATAGTGCGCAGACGGCTCTGCAATATCGAAGGTCTTCTTTCGCCAGCGATATGCATCATAATAAGGCTTTACATTCAGCAATGTGCAAAAGGGGTCCAGCTTATTCTTCCAGTAGGCGCCCAGTTTAAGCGCATTGGTACGCTGCCAGTTGTTCTCCCGCTCACAAAAATGCCTTAACTGAATGGCTAAAGGCGCTAACGGAGGATGTTCTCCTGCAAAGAAAGCACTGTAAATAACCTCCAGTTCCTCCTTAATGAGTTTCATGGACCATCTGTCCATAAAAAGATGGTGCACCAGCAAATGAAAATAACAGCCGCCATTACGCATCTTAAACAAAAATATTTTTGTTAAGGGGCCCCTGCCGATATCATCAGCACTCCTGGCAGCATGGCTGTACGTTTCTCTTTTTGCCCGGCTGTATTCTTCTGTTGTAGCTACTTCAATATAATTTATCGCAAAAAGGCTTTTCTCATACGGGAGCGTTACTGATTTTACTTCACCATCAATGACCGGGAAAATGGTCCGAAGACTTTCATGCCTGTTGATAAAAAAGGCAATGGTATTCTCCAGCGCATCCTTATCAACAGCATCCATTTGTATGTGGATATCAGCAAATGGCGTTTCGTTGAAAGATCTTTCAGCAGCCGGCCTGGCTAATAAATTGATATACCCTATCTGTCCAACAAAGGGCTCTCCGATAATGCAGGTGGCGGGGTCATAATGTATCAATACCTCTTCTTCGGTAATTGTTTCACCTTCGCTTCCAGCAGGTACTGCCTGTATCCTTTCTTTTCTGAAAGACAGCAATGCCTTCCACCAGGCAAAGAAAGAAATCGCTAACCAGAATAGCGGATAAAGCGGAAGCATTACCCGGTGCCTTTGCCGGAGCTCTGGTCTTTCTTTCGGGCTTGATGCAAAAAGTATACTATAGTACAATACGCTCAACAAATAGGTGCCGGCAATGATGCCTGCTGCCAGTTTCCAGCTCATTGCAAAAAGCAGCAGCAGCTCTATCGGCAACAATAACATCAGGCCTACGCCTAAAGCATCCTGCAAAGTACGCAAGCCGATGCTTTTGCCTTTCAGAACGGATGTGTAGTAGTATAGCCTTTCCTTGAAGACCGTTTCAATGTATCCCAGGTACCACCTTTTCCGTTGTACCAGGAGCGCTTTAAAAGTTCTCGGCGGCCGGGTAAGCGCCAGGACAGCATCTGCATATATGGTCTTAAAGCCCAGCTTTAAGCCGATTACAGTAGCCTCGCGGTCTTCTCCATTCCGGTTGCCGCTGTGATTGGCATAGATCTGTAGCAGGAGCTCCCTTTTATAACAGGATCCCGCGCCAGGCATTACCGGAACACTTTGGTCCTTTTTATGAAGGTTATAATAGATACGGGCGAAGAAGTATTCCAGCTGCTGGAATAAGGAGGGCCTTCCCTGCCCTTCCAGCGGGATCATCCTGAAATAACAGCCCATAATCCCGGGCTCTTCATCGCAACGGTTAAGGGCATCTTCCAGGTGATGAAGATGCGCGAGGTCCGTATCAAAATCGGACAGGAGCACATACGGATGTTTTATGACGGCGGACACTATATAGAGTGCGCCCACTTTCTGCGAATTAGGGCGAACAGACGCAAAATAAAAACAGCCGGGGTGCTCGGCACAAAATTCGGCTATGCGTGTCTGACTACCATCTGTAGAGCCGTCGTCGATTAAGATAACATCCAGTATATGCTTATATTCCGATGCTAATTTCCGGAAGTAGTGTAACCTTCCTTCCAGGTCGAAATTTTTTCCCTCGTTGTATTGTGGAATCAATAATGCCACTCTCTTTGTATCACCTGGCGCCGCGCCAACCCATCTCATCTTGACATCTCGTTCTCTGATCTTTGCATTCATTTTGCTTAAAATATAGAAATTAGACAATGCTCATATCCCCAATAACCATACGTTCGTTTGCGAGTAATTTGCCCGTTATATGCACCAGGTTCTCACAGACCAGGTTGATGCTGGTACGTTTGAACAAGGCGTCGTTATATACAACGGCAGCCGTGAGGCAGCCGGCTGCCTTCTTGAAGCAGAAAGTCAGGTTAACTTTGTCAATGATATTTGTATTTAGGTAGCTGGATATGGACAGACCTGGAATTTCCGGGAGAGAGACAGGCGACACGTGTTGTGATTGCACAAGCACGTTCACCAGACCGGACCTGGCCCTTTCATTTGACAGCGACAGTTTTTCTATCAGCATGTCATAGGGATACAGGCCATATTCGAGGGCGTCGTTCAGCGTTTGCTTTACCTTCTGCAGCACATCTTTAAAGCAGTCCTTGTCCGGATCCAGGATGATCCTTATCGGCAACACATCGATATACAGCCCCACCTGGTCTTCCAGCTCGGGGTGATTCCGCATGGTTACCGGCGTGCCGATAATGATATCGCGTTGTCCGGTATAGCGGTTAAACAGTATACTGACGCCTGCAACCAGGGCTGCCAGCAGGCTGGTATCATGCTGGCGGGCCACCTGCTGTAGTAAAGTGGTCAGGTCGGCGCTGATATCAAAATCAACACTTTCCTGGCCCGGAAATACAAGGCTATTCCCTGGAAAATCGGCAGGCAGCTCCACGGGAGCCGCTTTATCGAGCCGGTTCATCCAGTAGTTTTCCAGCGCCTTGAGCTGGTTTCCCTGAAGCTGGGAATTTTTCCAGGAAATAAAATCCTTATACTGTATCCTTAAGGGGGCCAAAGGATTCTCAAGCTGCTGAGAATATGCATGATAGAGGGTAAAGATTTCCCTGAGTATGATCTTCAGCGACCATTCATCGGAAATGATATGATGCACTGATAGCATAAAAATGAAGCGGGCCTTCCCCAGCTGGATCAGCGTATTTCTCAGTAAGGGACCTCCCTCCAGTTCGAAGGGGAAGTCCTTTTCTTCGTCAATGATCTCAGCGGTGAGTTCCTCCTTATTTTCATAGTTGCTGATGTCTATATGATTGATTGTCAAACTAAACAGCGCTACAGGGCCAACCAGCTGCCTGGGCATTCCTTTCCTGGAAATGAATGAGGTTCTGAGGCTTTCATGGCGCATGATGACAGTGTCAACTGCGCGTTCCAGGCTGGCCACATCCAGCTCACCTTCAATGGTAGAGCAGAAAGACAGGTTATACCTCAGCTTTTCCGGCGCCATCCGTTCCGCGAGCCAGATGCGTTGCTGAGCGTGAGACAGCTCATATGATTCGGCCGGCTCGGTGGCAGGTATACTGTTGTACTTTCCGGTGGCTGGTTTTCCTGCAACTAGTATGTTTAACGGTTCAATCATAATGTTGGTACTTATATTTCAATAGAAGGCAGAGCTTCGCTGATTCAACTCACAGGTTGCTTTTTCAAGGCAGAGCTTCGCTCATTCAACCCACAGGTTGCTTTATTATTGAAATAGATGTAATAATTGAAATAGATGTAATAAATAATGCTGACAAATGGCATTATTGGCCGTATCGATATAAGCGTATCGATGCTGGTTTCCTAGGCTACTTCCATGAGATCGTCAACCGACACCTCAATGGACACTGCCTGTTTGAGAAGGGGAAGTCTGATGAGAAACCGTCCCTGTTTATTAATTCGCCGAATCAGCACGCCTTTCATTCCTGCAAAAGCGCCTTGTTTTATCATTACCAGATCTCCTTCCGAATAATATTGCTCGCTCTGAATGCCGCTTCCCTGCGTTTCAATAAGCCTGATTCGGTCGATTTCGCTGGATGAAATGACGGCAGGCTTGCCTTCGGTAGTGACAAACTTCACTACGCCCGGGATCTGTAAGAGGTGTACCCCCTTGCGGTGGTCTGTCTTAACGAAAATGTAGCTGGAAAACAATGGTTCCTCGATCTTCTTGATCCGGTCACTCCAACGGCGGGTCACCGATCTGACTGGCAGGTAGTTCTCAAAATGAAGGTAGTCCATTTCCATGCAAATCTTTTTCTCAAATTTTGGCCTGGTATACAGCACGTACCATTTTAAGTCCCTGAGATGTTGTTCCATTGTAAAGCTCATTTAAGCGTTATCACATATTGATTTTATGCTATATTATAGCAGGTATGCGCAGACTTCGCGCTTCCGGTAGTGGAAACCGGCTTTGCCATCATCATGCCTGTCAGGGTGATGGTAGTAACGGTAGTATCATTTTTCTTTCCTTGTGAAACCTGGCCGGTAGTTCTTTTGTAACGGAAAAGGGGTTTGGCCTGGATAAAAAACTGGGTGGTGGAAGTGTTCATAGTATTAAGTGTTTTGATTTATGTAAGCAATTTACACCCTCAAATCACCCCCTTTCAAATAATTACACCAATACATTCTTTCCGTAGATATATTTTAGTATTTTAGAGACATGAGTTTTTTGCGCAATTGGGTTTCGGCGCGCATCCGCGATAAAGTCCTATTTTACCACGTTTTAGGTTGGGCCCTGTTTATCCTCTACGAAGTTTCCTTTGTAACCTTACTAATAGGGGTTCCCACCGGCAGGAATGTACTGTTTGACTATATATTGCCTTATGTGGTCAATATCGGGCTATTCTATTACCATGCCCATGTTACCCTATCCTACTCCTTCGGGAAAAACAAGCGGAAATACGGGCTCTTTGTTATACTCCTGGTGGCCGGGCTTGGCCTTTACCTTTACCTGATGACGGCGATAGACACCCTGGATCAGGGCAGGTCTTCCAGCGCCTTAAACCAGTTCCTCTCAGGAAACAAAACCCCGCTGCTCCGGCACCTCTGGCGGGGCATCTACTTTACCGGCTTCAGTTCCGCCTATTGGTTCGTGATAAAGAGCATCGTTGCCGAAAAGAGGATCCGGTATCTGGAAAAGCTGCAGATGCAGCATCAGATCGATAAAAGCAACCTTGAGAAAGGCTATATCGAAATGCAAAACGCTTACCTGCAATCCCAGATTAATCCGCATTTGATCTTCAACACGCTTAATTTTATCTACAATAATGTTCAGCAAGTGTCAGAGAAGGCATCCGACGCGGTTCTTCTCCTGGCGGAGCTGATGAATTATTCGCTACGCGAACTGGAACCAGACGGAAAAGTAAACCTGGAAAAAGAGATTGAGCAGATCAGGAATATTATCAAAATAAACCAGATAAGATTCAATAATAAATTATATCTTGATGTAGAGTTTAACGGGGACTTCAGTGATGCCAGGATAATTCCTATGGGTCTGCTGCCGTTGATAGAAAATGTATTCAAACATGCCAACTTAACAGACAAAGAGTACCCGGGAAAATAACCATCAACTACAATGGGGAATATGTTGAAGTAGTAACCTTAAACAAGAAAAAGACACGTACGAAAATCGTTAGTCATGGAATAGGATTGGTGAATATGCACAAACGACTTAATAACCTCTACAAAGACGCTTACACATTTACAACCAAAAACGGCGAAGACGACTTTTATCTTCATTTAGTTATAAAATTATAACCAGCGGGTGACATGATTAAATGCTATATTGTAGATGATGAACAGCATGCCATACAGGTTTTAGCCAACTATATAGAGATGACCCCGGGCCTGCAGCTCATGGGAACCTCCGAAAATCCCCTGGAAGCCCTACAGATATTCAGGGAAAAGGGTTATGCTGATATTACTTTCATTGATATTGACATGCCGCAGCTATCCGGAATGGACCTGTCAGACCTGCTGCACGAAAAGACCTCCATCGTATTTGCCACCGCTTACGATAAATATGCACTACAGGCCTTTGAAAGGAATGCGTTCGATTACATCCTCAAACCCATATCCTACGAGCGGTTCCTGAAATGCATCAATAAGCTGAACAGCCGAACGGTCAAGAATGCACAGGAAGAAGAAAGCGTACGGGATCATTTCTACATTCAGTATGAAATGAAGGGGAAGATCATTAAACTTGAGTATAACGATGTTATTTACATACAGGCCCTGAAGAATTACGTAATCATCCATACCCAGAAAGGGAAGTATATTACCTACCTCACGATGAAAGAAATGGAGGAAAGCCTGCCTTCCAGCGTCTTTATGAGGGTCCATAAATCTTTTATCGTCAACCTTGCGCAGGTGAGCGCCATTGATGGCAATGCCATCCAGCTGAAGGATAAGACAGAACTGGTATTGGGTGTAAGCTACAAGACCGCTTTCTTTAATCAGTTGAATGAAAAAATGATCAAGACAAAAAGGTCACCGGGCAGTTAATTGCCCTTTATACATCTGGGCGCTATAGTGCCTGTAGAGCAGGTAATAAATGATCAGTTCCTGCCTCCTGGGGGTTTGTACAAAAAGGCGGTTCAAATGCATGTGTATCATATCTCCTATAATACCGGCCGGATCTGCCTGGCGAGACTTTCTTACCCTGGCGGCGATCAGCTTTGAATGTCCGAAAAGATCATCATAGTATTCTCCCATCTCTTCTCTGAGCAGATAGAGCCGCTGTTGTATATCGTTCATTTCCCTTCGCACATCGCCATATTTTCTTTCCAGGCTCTTCTTGAGGTCCTTATCTTCGCCATGCTCGCGGTAAAAGGCAGTGTAGAGGTCCTGAAACAGGGAGATGCGCTGCTCCGGCGCCAGTTCAAAAGCATCCAGTATCTCATTTACCGATAACATGATCACGTCCAGGTCATAGGAGTATTGGGATCCTTCCTGCTCCGTACGACTGATATAATCAGTCATCAGCAGGCTGCTGGAAAAGAAGAAAGACTCCACATCCCCGATATCGGCAGGCGCATACCGTTCCAGCTCCCGGATATATGTGTCAATGTAATATTTCTGTATCTTCCGCTCGTCCAGCAATATCTTCAGCCTCCTGCTAAAAGCAGCTATCAGCATTTCCAGTGAGCCGTCTGTTACATGCAGCCTCAAGCGAATATGGTGGTCAGGATCTGTATAACGGACGTAGAACCATTTATCAATAAGCTTCCTTTTATACACTCTGTGCAGCAGCGGCGCAAGTACATTACAGAGCAGCTCATTCGTTAACACCGGATGACAGTATATCTTGAAATACAGCCATTCCGTACCGGGCATAAAGTTTCTGTTATTTTTCCTGTTGCCGTCAAACTTGAGCTGGCCGGGAACGTCGTATACAGCCTCTTTAAGGTACATCGCCGCTATATACTGGCCTATGAGCGGCTTATTATGGGCATCTGTTACAGCAGCGGTATTGTGCTCATTCATAAGAAATTCGGTCAGCGTAATGCGCCCGGTGTTTTTGATGGCATCCAGGAACAATAACACCTCTTCCTGCTTGTCCCTGTCAAATACCAGCTGGTTATCATGATGGGTGAGCGTAAAATAACGGGGCAAACCGATCTGCCTGGCCAGGCGGATAAATGATTCGTAACATTGCTCCGGGCTGCTGTTCTTTAACCAGGAAAAATCGCCGGCAACGAGATGCCAGGTTGCCAGGCTTAATATCGTGGACTTATACACTACACGGGGATAAAACTTCAGCCCCGGAAAGAAACTGCTCAATTCCAGCTTGAACGCCGTTTTAAGCCCCTGGTACTGGAGATCGCACAGGAAACGGAATACCGGCAGCTCGCTGTTGTTATGATTAAATGCTGAACTTAAGCGGGGCACTACAATCGTATTATGTTTTCTGGACCTTAAAATGATCTGGTCGTTCTGCACAGATATAAAAAGATCAGACAGTGCGATCTGTCCATCCTGCTGCAAGGTTGAAGTAACAAGAACGGGTATCTCATAATCCCTGATATGCTTTCTCCTGTTAATGTTGGCGGCATGAGGATCGCATAAATGTGCAATCTCAGCAAACAACACACCGCTATTATGTGCTTGCTCTGTTTGGGCAATTTCCCGGGCAGCAGCCAGTACTTCATCGCTAAAAACAGAGAAACGGCCAACCAGTGAAGTTGCAGATGCCCCACCGGCGCTTTCAAGATAAAGCATGTCATTATGCATCCTGAAAACTACAGAGATACTGGGAGGCAGCTTGTAATGTGCATCGTCTTGCGTCATCCCCGCCAGGTCCTTATCTGAAAGCTCAATCTGGTAATTGCCCTCTGCGTCAGTTTTCTGTTGCAGCCGGTTCAATAACAACGAATGCCCCGCCGTCCACTTCAGATATTGATCGGTACCCTTATTGCCACCATCAAATCTCACATCTTTTAACAAAGCGTCGTCCCGGTAAACTACTTCTTCCTGGTTTTCATACCCTATACCCAATTCCGGGTCCAGCGCCGTAAGCAGCGGTATTTCCCTGCCTTCAAACTTTCCAGTGAACGCACGCTTAAAATCTTCCAGCTCCGCGCTCCTGTGCATGGGTATCAGCGTATTCAGACAATGCAGGCCATCATGTATCATCTGCTGAAATTTGACATCAAGCCCTCCTGCTGTCTGGCCACGGTCAGTAACGCTATAGAAAAAGCTCCTGATGTCCTCCGGCTCATTTAACATGCTTTCCACCTGGCCGGCATACCTGAGAACATTGTCGAACTCATTTATATCCGTCTCATTCAGTCCGTTCAGGATTATTTGTATCTTCTCCAGCTCGTGAGACCATACCCCTTTTGCAGCAAGATGTTCCATCAGGTCTTCCAGGCATCCTTCTCCTGTTATGCTGGCGCCCCACAATGGCAGGATGATCTGCTCACCGATAAGCTGGTCTATCATAGCATCAATAGCTTCCGGCTCCCACGCCGTCTTCTCTGTAAGGAATTGGACTATTTCGGACAGCATCTTTTCACTGGCACAAAATGCAATGATATCGCTGAGGATTTTGTTCTCCGTTAATGAAATAACGGAAAACGATCTTTTTTTCCTGGCGTCTTTATCATGCCTGATATACCTGAAATGTTTGGAAACCTTATACAGCGAAGCGTTTACCCTATATTGCAGTATATGCTTTGCCTCCGTGCAGACAAGCGTTTCGCAGAGCTCAAGCTCCGGCAGATAATCCAGCTTGATATGCGTTTCGCCTTTGCCATTGTTCAACCGTATTTGTTCTTCCTGCTGGCTCCATACCGTGGTAGCAAAAGAAGAAAATGCGCCGAAAGGAGTTGGCCTGAAACAAGCCCGGTTATAATACTTGCGGAGCGTGTTCTGCTGTGCGCTGCTCAGGTCCTGGTAGTTGAACCCACGCTTCTCCAGCTCCCGGTAAAAGTCCGTACTGGCAAGGTATAACGCTGCCCTGAAAAAATTGCTTTTAAGCAGCTGGTCATAATCAGCGGCAAAATAGTCCTGATAGCTGAAGCTGGGATTTCTTAGCATCAGCTTTGGAAAGAAAGCATAATCCATATACGTGGTTTAGACGGGTTATTTGTACTCAACTTGGCACTCTCGCTACACTGCTGGAAATGATTAATATGCGACAAATATATTACGGAGCCCTTTTGCGGGTCAAACAATTACACAAACCCCCGCTTTCGCAGGACCAACTGGTACGAATAAACAGAGAGGACTGTTCTGGAGTATTTTTAGTTATTATTCATTTTGCCGTGGTCATAACTTATTACTCTTGAGAGCTGCCAGGCGTTGTTCTTCTTTTGCCACACATGAATAAATTTATAGGTGCCACTGATATGTTCCGCTTGTCCCGGATTAGTATGATAAAAACGATGAACGCCTATTTCTAAAGCGTCATTTTCGCCTAGTTTGTGAACTTCCAGTGTGTTTTTTATAAGCTCTCGTCGTATATGAGAGTTTCTTTCACACATTTTTTGCATGGATTGCATCTCTTCATCCAGGTAATGCAGTCCGCCTAAGTCATGATAAAACTCAAGGTTGTTGCTAAGCATTTTCCTGTATGTAGCAGTATCGCAATTATTAAATGCGCTGAAAAATATACTGTCTTGCTGGTAAATCTCCTTATACAGTTCAGGTTGTGTTTGTCCATATATTGCTGCAAAGGGGATAACAATGACTGTAATTATTGCTAATATTTTTTTCACCATTTTTTCTATTTTATAACAATAGCCTGGTATTTTCTTAGCATAGTAAAGCTAACGAATATCTTATCATAACAGGCAAATCTGGCAACTAATCCCTAAAATTATAAAGGCTCGTAAAACCTTTAGTTTCACGAGCCTTTAATAAAGTTGTCTTGCGGAGGAGAAGGGATTCGAACCCTTGATACCCTTTCGAGTATACACACTTTCCAGGCGTGCCAGTTCAACCACTCCTGCACTCCTCCGGTTGAACTTTTAAATTCAGGGATGCAAAAATAAGTCTTTTAACCGCATTTCCAAAAGAATTTAAACGATACCACATATTAAAAAAAAAAGCCCCGGCATACTACCGGGGCCTGATAAACAGTAATAATTTATGGATTTTGCTCCAGGCTGCTATTCTTGTTGATCTCCTCCTGCGGTATCAGGAAAAGCTTGCGCCCCTCTCCATTGGGCCGGTGCTGGAACCATTTTTTAACCGTAAACACCCCAAAGCGGATCAGGTCCTGCCGGCGGTGTGCTTCCGCCGCAAATTCCCAGCCCAGCTCGTCCAGCAGACGCCCGTACTGAACGTCATTTCCGCCCTGCACTTCTGTTACCTGCCCATTGTTCCAATACCCGTAATTATATACGCTGCCCTTCAGCAGATCGGCGCCCGTAACGGTCGCTTTAGCAGGGGTAGCGGTGAAGGCCCGCTGCCGCACTTTGGTTACCTCTATGGCTGCCTCGGCAGCTTTACCGGTACGCAGCAGGCATTCTGCTTTCATCATCAACACTTCGGCATAGCGGAAAATGGGAAAATCATTGCTCAGGGATCCCTTGGCGCCCTGCCGGATCTCGTATTTACCAACCCGGAAGCCTTCATTAGACTTACTTTTCTCAATGCTCTCCACGTATTTGATATAATTGATCACTTCCACGCCGGCTGGTGTTAATTGCGGGCCCTGCAGCCAGGTGTCCTTCAAACGGGTATCAGCAGGATCATAGGTGTCGATAAACTGCGGCACGGCACAGTTACCACCCCAGGGCTGCGCTTCCATTTTAAATACCTGCTGGCTTAGCGGGTCCAGTGTCTTCATATGGATAATGAAACCAGGCGCATTGATCTCATCGTAAGGCACGGTGAAGATCAGCTCACGTGAGTTTTCATTATTGGTCTTGAAATTGTCGCGATATACCGGTTCGAGCATATAGGCCCCTGACTGTATCACATCGTTGCATTGCTGCAGGCATTGCTCCCAGGCGGTGGCGCCGCTGTACGCCTGTGCATTGAGATATACCCTTGCCAGCAAGGTCTTGGCAGCCCATTTGTTAAACCGCGCGTACATAGCCGTTCCGACGGTTTCCCGTAATGAAGGCATGTTGTCGGTCAGCTCCTTTACAATAAAATCATATACTTCCTTACGCTTGCTCTGCTTGGGCACAGAAAGATCTTTGTAGTCTGTTACCACTGGAACATTACCGAAATTGTCGCAGAGCAGGTAATAATAAAACGCACGCAATGCATGCAACTCCGCCAGTAAGGGTGCTTTGGCGTCTCCCACCGGCAAGGTACCAGAGTTGATCAGCCATATTGCCCTGTTGGTATTGGCAACTCCTGTGTACACCCGGCTCCACAGGGCGCTGGGTTGTTCCTGCAGGGAGGTCCAGGTATGCCGGTGCATACGCTGATAAGTACCTCCATCATACCATCCATTGGGCCTTGCAGGTGTAATGATAGCATCTGCACTTTCTTCCTGCAGGTCAAAATATCCCATCCAGTCTGCCATCACAGGGCGCAGCGGACTATAGGCCTGGGCGATGATTGCCGATGTATCAGACTCCTTGTAAACAATAGTTTCCTCCACTATTTCTGAAAAGGTTTCCGGGTCCAGCTTGGTACAGGCACTGAAAAAGAATGCCAGTACAACCGATGCTGTTATATATGCGTGTATGCTTGTTCTGTTCTTCATGACTACTTTTTTAATGAGGTGTTAGAAGGTAAGATGAACGCCTACGGTAAAGGTGCGGGTAGTAGGATATTTATCCCGCTCATCATCTCCGGGAGCCAAACCGGTACGGTTCACTTCCGGGTCTATTCCTTTATAGCCCGTTATGGTAGCCAGGTTCAGCGCAGCTACATACACTCTTGCCTGTTTGATAAATTTCACCCGGCTGATGTTGAAATTATAACCAAGGGTAACGTTATCTATCTTCCAGTAATCGCCGTTCTCAATATAATAGCTTACATAAGCCAGGTCATCATTCAGCCTGGTTTTGCCATATACGTTGTCAAACGCGGTTTTCAACATGTTGTACTGCGTCACTTTAGGATTCTCGTAGAACAGGCGTTGAAAGTTCAGCACCTGGAAACCAAATGCACCCCGCATGGTAACATTCAGGTCAAAGTTTTTATAACGTAGCGAGTTGTTCCATCCCAGGTAATGTTTGGGCAGGCCATTGCCCAGCACTTTTTTATCGTCCGGGCTTTTGTCTGCACTGGCCACCGGCTTACCATCTTTGCCTTCAATGATCCAGCGGCCGTTATCATCAATACCGATGGATTTATAACCGTAGAAATTACCGATAGGCTGTCCAACCTGCACGCGGTGTGTGGCTTCCTGTATAGGTTCCCCGGTATATCCGGCGTCAAAGAAATCGTTGGTAGCGGCAAAGGTGTTGCTGGAAAGCGATACCAGCACATTCTTGTTGGTAGAATAGTTCAAGCCTGAATTCCACTGCAGGTTTCGTGTGCTCACCGGAACAAAGTTCAGCAGCACTTCTATGCCCTGGTTCCTGATCTGCGCAGCATTGGCCACTATCTGAGACATGGGGTAAGGTGGCACCGGCACCTGGTAATCAAAGAGCGCATCTTTTGTGAGGCGGCGATAAGCGTCGATATTACCGGATACCCTGCCTGCCAGCAGAGAGAAATCCAAACCTATATTGAACTCTTCCTTCTTTTCCCAACGCAATTCCGCATTAGGGTTGCGTACCGCATCCAGACCTTGTACCCATACGCCGTTTACCAGGAAACGATTGTTATAGTTAAAGCTCTGCAGAGATGCATAACGGTCATCAGGTATGGTGCCGGTCACACCGAAGCCGGCGCGCAGCTTCAGATCATCCAGCCATTTGATGCCTTCCATAAAACTTTCACGGCTTACACGCCATCCCAGCGATACGGCAGGAAAAGTACCCCACTTATAATTACGGCCGAACTTTGTAGATCCTTCATGACGAACACTGGCCAGCACCAGATATTTATCATCCCAGTTATAGCTGAGCCTGCCGAAAAAACCGATCAGCTTCCACTTATCTTTAAAGCTGCCCATTACCGCATCTCCGCGTTTTAAAGCATTGCCGGTTTCCATGTTGTTATAGGAGTACTGGTCTGTCGGAAAATCCCAGTTCTGCATATAAAAGTCTTCACGTGTATTATCCTGGTAACTGTAACCACCTAATACATTAAAGCGATGTTTCTGCAGGCTGCGGCTATATTCTGTAGTAAATTCCAGCAGGTTATCCTGCATATCGGAAGTGCCCCTGGAAGCATAACCATTGCGGTTGTTTTTAACGGTAGATACATGCTTCTTCGTTTCCGCATATCCTCTTATCTCTGTCCATTTATTATTGGATAACAGCAGCTTGAACTTCAGATCCTTTAAGGGTTCCAGGATAACGCTGCCGTTCAGCCTTGTTTCCCTTTCTTCATTTTGTCCGTAAGACTCATTCAGGTAAGCTACGGGGTTATCATAAAAATAAATATTGCGCTCCATCCAATCGCCTTTGTAATTCTTTACGCTGTCTGTGGGATTACGTATCAAGGCCTGCCTGTATACATAATTGTTAAAGCTATTACCGTTGGCAAATCCTCCATCGCCAATATCAACGCCCGACCAATAAGTGCGGCTGCGCGTGATCACATTCAGGTTGGCCTTTAACATACCATCAAACATGCTATGGTTCACATCCGCGCGGCCGGTCACCTGCTTGTTGTCTGAATGCAGGAACAAGCCCTGCCAGTTACGATAATTCAGCGAGGCGGTTACATTAGTGCTGGAGCTTCCTCCCTGGAAAGTAAGATTATGCGTATGGCTTACGGGATTACGGGTGATCTCCTTTATCCAATCCGTAGAAGTGCCATAATCTGTGAAAGCAACACCTTCATTGATAAACCGGCGGTAATCATCTCCTGTCAGGAACTCCGGGCGCCGGGCAATAGTTTGCACACTTGTGTATGCATCATACTGCAGGGTAGGGCGCATGTCGCCACGCAGCTTTTTGGTGGTGATCAGGATCACGCCATTGGTGCCACGCGTACCATAAATAGCGGCTGCAGAACCGTCTTTCAGCACATCGATGGATTCTATATCCTCCGGTGCAACAGTGTTCAGCGTACCGGGTATCCCATCTATCAATACCAGCGGAGAGGTGCCTGCTTTTAAGGTAGTAATACCACGCAGTGATATCTGCGTATTGGCAGTAGGATTACCACTGGGCGTGGAAACAGTAAGGCCGGCCACTTTTCCCTGTATCAGCTGCGCTGCATCGCGTACAGCTCCCTTCACAAAATTCTCTGACTTTACACTGGCAATCGCGCTTGTTACATCTCCTTTTCGTTGCGTACCATATCCCACTACTACTACTTCATTCAAACCCACCTCTGTAGACTCCATTTGTACATCAATGACTGTTCTTCCATTCACCGGGATCTCCAATGTTTTCATGCCTGTAAATTTGAACACCAATATTTTATCAGCAGGAACAGTTAACTTATACTGACCGGCAACATCTGTTACAGTGCCGTTGGCGCCGCCGGCTACCGATATACTGACGCCTGGCAGGGGAAGCCCCTCCCTGGCGTCGCTTACTTTACCAGACACTGAGATGCCTTGCGCCAGCAGGGATGCCGACACAAATAACCACGGTATTATAAATAGCGTGGCTCTAACGTAGAATGAACGCATATCCATATTATTTAGGGTGAATTAATGTACGCAACTACAGGTATTACGCTACTTAGCTTTTGGTTGAATGATCAGACTGATACTCCCAAGGTAAATTTACCTCGTAAAATAAGTGTACATATCACACTAATTAACCGATTGTTAGCAGAAATTAACCACGGTTATCATGGAAAAAATACGTTCAGGGCTAAAATAAGAATACCTGCAAGGCTGCCTTGGCAGCCCGCAGGCCTAACAACAGAGAACAAACGTTAATGGTTGGTTTCAGTCTTTACTTAGTATATATATCATGTTACAGTACTGATCAGGCATAGTTCTCCCTCTTCCGCATGATGTTAGTTGCGGTCATATACACTTCATGAAACAACAGGGAGAGTCTGATAAAATCAGCTAATTAACGGTGGTGATTAATTAGGGTGGTGATACAAATATAGAAGGCCCTCATTTAATTTCCAAGAAATATCCTATAATTTTTGTAGACTAATAGAGCTGCTTTGCTGCTATAAAAAATAAGAGCCCGATAGACATCAAGCTCCGTCAAGCTATCCATTAAGACACAACGTTTAGTCTTTGGACTTTGCGTGTATTATAACAAAAACCTATAATTATGAAAATCCTTCAAAATTGAGACAGCAATAATTGGTTTTGAATAAGGATGCTTTACAAAAAGCCGGAACAGTTTATATCTTTTCCAAAAGGGGAGCCTGATAAACATCAGGCTCATTCCCCTATTTGGTTTAACCATTAAAAGACACAAATAATTCTGTAACATTCACATGACAATGCTAAATGACAATATGTTGACCCGTAGCGCTGTTTACGGAGTTTGTTCTATGCGCAGACTTGCATTCAATTCGTTTTTGGTGGTTACGCTCTTATTCCGGTTGTTTGTCCCCAATGTAAAAAAAGTCCCCCCAAATAGGATATGGTTGGACCATGCCTCAGGATGTGGCCGGATCCGAATATTATATACTATAATAATGAACTAATCTCTACAGCTACCAGGGAAGATGGGGTGTATCAATCTTCCACTTCAATACAGGATCAAAATTAAAAAGATTCTTATTTTTAATATGTTAATCATCAGTTAATGGTCAAAGAATTTGTAAAAGACAAACATTATAAAAAAGTTATCTGTTACAATAGCATAAGAACTTATGATAAAGATCAGTTTTGGATTAACAGCGCGCTACTACCTTTGCACTACCGGTAAGCCTTTGCTGCCGGCCTTTTTCAATCAGTTGCTTACTTCAAACCAGTTAATGTTTTATGCCATCTGTTGAAATACTGGCAAGGGTGCAATTTGCATTCACGATTGCCTTCCATTATATATATCCCCCGTTGAGTATCGGATTAGGGTTGTGCCTGATATTTATGGAGGGGCTCTACCTTAAAACAGGCCTGGCCATCTACCAGGAGATCACCCGCTTCTGGATCAAGATATTTGCCCTCATATTCGGTATCGGCGTTGCTACCGGCATCGTAATGGAGTTTGAGTTCGGTACCAACTGGGCCACTTACTCCCATTATGTAGGAGATATATTCGGCAGCGCACTGGCCGCCGAAGGTATTTTCGCCTTTGCCCTCGAATCCGGCTTTCTTGGCGTGCTCCTCTTCGGATGGAACCGTGTAAGCAAAGGCGTGCACTTCTTTTCTACCATCATGGTCGCCCTCGGATCCATCTTTTCCGCGCTCTGGATAGTGATCGCCAATTCCTGGCAGCAAACACCCACCGGCTTCCGCGTTGAGGGAACCGGTATGGAAGCCAGGGCAGTGGTCACCGATTTCTGGGAGATGGTGCTCAACCCGTCTTCAATAGACCGTTTCTGCCATGTGATCATCGGGTCCTTCCTGGCCGGGTCTTTTCTCGTGATGAGCGTTGCCGCCTGGTACATACTGCGGCGCCAGTTTATCAAACATGCCGAAGCTATGTTCAGGGTAGGCCTACGGGTAGCGGTGGTAGCGGCCCTGCTGCAGCTCTTTACCGGCCACCGGTCTGCACATTACGTCAGCAAATACCAGCCGGCTAAGCTGGCCGCGATGGAAGGCCATTTTGATAGCCTGGCCGTAGCCGATGCCTACCTGCTGGGATGGGTGAACCAGAAAGAACAGAAAACCAGCGGGCTTAAAATACCCGGCGGACTGTCCTTCCTCACCCATGGCGACTTTACCACACCGATGCAGGGCCTGCGGGCTACACCGGCAGCCGACCGGCCCACCGCGGTGAACTTTGTTTTCCAGACCTACCATATGATGGTGATCATCGGCATGACCCTGATCGGGCTTACCCTGCTGGCCGTGTTCCTGCTCTGGAAAAAGAAGCTGTTTGATCAGCGCTGGCTAATGACGATCTTTGTAGGCGCCGTACTGCTGCCGCAGATCGCTAACCAGGTTGGCTGGTACACCGCAGAAGTAGGCCGCCAGCCCTGGGTGGTATATGGCCTGCTACGTACCTCCGACGCGCTCTCAAAAACCGTTAGCGCCAACCAGGTGCTCTTTTCACTGATCCTGTTCACACTGGTATATGTATTGCTCTTCCTTCTCTTCCTGTTCCTCCTGCACAGGAAAATACAACACGGTCCGGATGTTACGCAAAATGAAGAAGAAGTGAGTGATCTGTATTCTAAAAGGAACATTGGAGGAGTACATTAAAAAGCTGCAAGCTGTCAGCTATCAGCTGCAAGCATTAAAAGGGTGGTTGTTGGGGCAGGCTTACAGTTTAGCTTTGAAGCACTTTGAACTACCTGATACTACTTGCAGCTTGAGGCTTGTGGCTTTTAGCTTGTTTATGGCTTAAACTTATATAATATGGAAACATTCATCGGCCTCGATCTCCCCACCTGGTGGTTTCTCGTAATAGGCGGACTTATTACCGGCTATGGTGTGCTGGACGGTTTTGACCTGGGCGCGGGCGCCCTGCATCTCTTCTTTAATAAGGAAGAAAGCCGCCGCACCGCCCTCAATGCAATAGGGCCTGTATGGGATGGGAACGAGGTTTGGCTGGTGATCGCCGGCGGAGCCTTATTTGCCGGCTTCCCCCTGGTATACGGGGTACTGCTTTCCACCTTCTATATTCCTTTCATGCTTTTCCTGGTGGCGCTTATCTTCAGGGCCATCTCGATAGAGTTCCGCAGTAAAGAGCCCTGGCGCTGGTGGCGCAAAATGTGGGACATCAGCTATATGGCCTCCAGTACCTTTATTACCCTGCTGCTGGGATTGATCCTGGGCAACCTGATACAGGGCCTGCCCTTTAATGAAAAACATGAATTTACCGGCGACCTGTTCACCTTCTTTAATCCCTACGCAATCCTGATAGCAGTAACTACGCTCTCGCTCTTCATGATGCACGGCGCCATCTACCTCACCATGAAAACAGAGAACCGTCTTTACGCAAAGCTTACCGTGCTGGTAAACAACTGCTGCAAGTTTTTCATCCTCTGTTTTATCCTAACCTCTATGGCCACACTGATCTATATTCCACACATGACCCACGAGTTCAAACGCAGTCCCTGGCTGTTTGGGCTGCCCCTGGCGGCGGTGCTCACGGTGCTTAACCTGAAGCGGAATATAGACAGCCGTAAGTATTTCACGGCATTCGTTTTTTCCAGCATTACTACCTCCATTCTCCTGATCCTTTTCGCCATCGGGCTCTTTCCCAATATCATTATTTCTTCTACCAACCCGGCTTACAATATCAGCATTTATAAAGCCGCCTCCTCTGCCACCTCCCTCCGGATCATGCTTGTAATGGCAGCCATCGGTACCCCACTGGTACTGTCATATACCCTGTTTGTATTCTGGACGTTTAGGGGGAAAGTGAAGTTAAATGAAATGAGCTATTAAGAGAGCTGTTAGCTGTTAGCTATTAGCTATTAGCTATTAGCTGAGGGAAACCCCTAAAGTTTAGTGAGCTGGCTTCTCTGCCGGAGGAGCGCTAATGGCTAAAAGCCAGCGGCTAAAACCTCCCTAAAAAACAGGTCCCCGCAAAAAATTGCAGGGACTTACCATTTAACCTATATTCTGTACTGTAGCATCAAAACTTAAATATCTTAAAGGGGAAAACAGTTATTTGCTCAGTATCAGGCACTTGTATGATTTCAAGTAGTTACCGTCTATATTTCAGACAGCTAAGTTGAGTAAAAGTTTAATCTGTAAAAAAAATATTTTTAGTTGCTGTAAGAATTGTCCCCCTTAAAGATATAATAATAGATGATATCATGTATACGAAATCTGATATAATTAGGTTGCCCGGGAAATATTTAACTTGCAATTATGAACCGTATTGACCGTCTTTCCGCTATACTCATTCAATTACAGGGCAAAAAGGTAGTAAAGGCCTCTGAAATAGCAGAGCGGTTTAACATCAGTCTCCGCACGGTATACCGCGATGTAAAGGCCCTGCAGGAGTCTGGGGTGCCCATCGGCGCGGAGGCAGGAACCGGCTACTATATTGTGGAAGGCTACCACCTGCCGCCGGTGATGTTCAACCGGGAAGAAGCCGCCGCCCTCCTTACCGGCGAAAAGCTGATGGAGCATTTCAGTGACCGTTCCAACCGGCAGCAGTTCAGCAGCGCCATGCAGAAAATAAGGGCGGTGCTGCGCGGCAGCGAAAAAGATTTCCTGGAAGTGCTGGATGAGAACATCGCCGTGCTCCGCAACCGTACGCCCCAGGAAGATGAGTTTCCCAACCGCTTCCTCACAGACATACAGCAGGCCCTGGGAAAACAGCAGGTGCTCCAGATGGAGTACCGCGCCGCCCAGAACGGCGAATTCACTAAAAGGAATGTTGAACCCATCGGCATCTACCATAGCAATAGTACCTGGTACCTTATTGCCTGGTGCCAGCTGCGGGGCGACTACCGCAACTTCCGGACAGACCGCATCCGGAATATGCATGTTACCAGTACCGGCTACGACAAATCCCGGCATATTTCCCTCCAGCAATACCTGGAGAGGTATCACTCAGACCCCGTTCCCGAGCATACCTTCAAGGTGCGGTTCAGCCTGAGCATGGCCCGCTACCTGGGTAACCAGAAGTATTACTACGGCCTCGTAGAAGAAAAGATCTGCGATAACCAGGTGGAATATACCTTCATGAATAATTACCCCCTGGAATACTTCGCCCGCTGGATATTAATGTGGGGTAACGACGTGGAGATCCTTTCTCCCGACGCACTGCTTGTTCGCATGAAAGAACTGACCCTGGAGCTGAAAGAACACTACCAGGTATAGTCATCTTCCCTTCTCTGTTCGATCATCTTTGCTGTTTTCCGGGTGCTTGCTGCATTCGGATAGCTGTCATGTTGCCGTTTCATCAGATTTTGTCCCATCTCTCTCTCGTTGTTGTCCCAAGGCTTCTATAGGGATGGGACAACAACGAGAGAGAGATGGGACAACAATGGAACATACGGGGAGCAGAGGGCAATCCGAATGCAACACGACGGGGACTAAACGGCCTACTGACATACCGTTGTCACCACCTGTGCCTTGCTTTGCAATAAAAACCATGAATACGAACAAGATACTGAGCATTGACAACTTCTTCCTGCCGGCCCTTAGCCTGCAGGAAAGCCGCCGCTTCTACGCCGGCACGCTGGAACTGCCCCTAAAGTTCGATTTCTCGGAAAGAGGCCTGCTGGCTTTCCGGGTGGGGAACGGCGAAGCAGCCGTCATCCTGAAAGACACTACCAGGTTTCCTGATGCCAAAGCAGCCCTGCTGCTCCACGTAACAGACGTTCAGCTATTTTATAACGAACTGCTGGCCAAGGGCGTCACCTTCACTAAAAAGCCTTACAAGATTAACACCGGCTGGGCGGCAGAGCTGCTGGATCCCAGTGGTAACGTGATCGGCCTCACTGACTACAATGACTAAGCGCTAACAACCAAATAACATTTAACCTATATGAAACTGGATCTTACCAAAACACAAAAGTCTTATTACACCGCTCCTTCCGTCCCCCAACGCATCACTGTACCGGCGGCAAAGTTCCTTTCCATTTCCGGGAAAGGCGACCCGAACGGCGAAGCCTTTGCCGCCGCTACCCAAGCCTTATATACTGCTGCCTATAGCGTTAAAGCTATTTATAAACAGCAACAGCAGGATTTTACCGTATGCAAACTGGAAGGTTTATGGTGGGTAGATGAAAACCGCTGGAAGGTAGACGGCCATCACAGCGCACTCCAGGTACCCCGCGAAGAATGGCAATGGCAGCTGCTGATCCGTATGCCCGAATTTGTAAGCGACGAAAATGTGCAGCAGGCTATTCAGACCGCCATTGTTAAAAAACAATTGCCGCTCCTGAAAGGCGTAACATTCATTCCCTATGAGGAAGGGGATTGTATACAGGTGATGCATACCGGACCTTATAGTACGGAACCAGCTACCTTACAGCTAATGGAAGATTTTATGGCAAAACATCAATTGAAATGGAATGGCAGACATCATGAGATCTATTTGTCAGATCCCCGCAAAGCAGCGCCGGAAAAGATGAGGACCATTTTAAGGCAACCGGTTAAAAAGTAAAAAAGAAAACTTTTTACTTTCTTATTTATCTTCTCCAAGGCCCAGCAGCTCTATTGCCTGTTGGGCTGCTATCTGGCTGGCGTCCTTCTTGTTGAAAGCTTTGCCGCTGCAGATAAGTTCTCCGTCCACCACAGCGCCTACGGTAAAAATACGGCGGCCGTTATCCATCTGCTCTTCCAGCAGTTCAAACTCCAGCGTTTTGCCGTTCTTGTTAGCCCAGCCATAGAGTTTGTTCTTGTGGTTCATTTCCACGCTTTCCAGCGCTTCCAGGTCAATGTAGGGAATGATGATACGTTTGTAAACAAACTGTTTGGTCCTGTTGTAACCCTTGTCAAGGTATACAGCGCCCACGAGGGCTTCCAGGGTATTGCCGAAGATCTGGCTGATCTTGAGAAAGCTGTTGTATTTATCGTAGATGGTTAGTTTGCGCAGGCCCATTTTAATGGCAATCTCATTGAGCTGCTGCCGGTTCACGATCTTGGATCGCATTTCGGTTAGATAACCTTCTGTTTTGTAGGGGTATTTCCTGAACAGGTAATCGCCTATGATGGCGCCCAGGATGGCGTCACCGAGGTATTCCAGCCTTTCATTGCTTTCCAGGAACTTCTCCTTGCTGGAACGGTGGCTTAACGCTACCTCATACAAAGAGAAATTACCTGGCGCAAAGCCAAGCAGGTTATAAAGGTCTTTATAAAGTTGCCTTTTTTTGGTTACGAAGCGATATAAAAATCCTGGCAGTAATTTCACACAATCAAGGAACAAATTTTTTGAAAATAACAGAGGCATTATGACCACCAAATCCAAAGGTATTGCTTAATGCTGCTCTAACTTCTCTCTTTTGTGCGACGTTAAAGGTAAAATTTAATTTGGGATCCAGTTGAGGATCGTCCGTAAAATGATTAATGGTAGGAGGTACGATGCCGTCTATAACAGACATGATCGCTGCGATGGACTCTACAGCCCCTGCAGCGCCCAGTAAATGCCCGGTCATAGATTTTGTTGAGCTGATGTTCAGCTTATAAGCGTCATCCCCGAAAACCTGCTGGATGGCCTTAACTTCTGCTACATCGCCTAAGGGAGTGGAAGTCCCGTGAACATTGATGTAATCTATTTCATGGGTGCTCAACCCTGCATCTTCGAGCGCCTGCCGCATCACGTTCATGGCGCCAAGCCCCTCGGGGTGTGGTGCCGTAAGGTGGTGTGCATCTGCAGTAGCTCCGCCGCCTGCCAGTTCTACGTAAATTTTAGCTCCTCTCGCCATCGCATGCTCATATGACTCCAATATCAGGGCGCCCGCTCCTTCTCCCATCACAAAACCATCTCTCTCCAGGTCAAAAGGCCTTGAGGCGGTCTTGGGATCATCATTCCTTTCAGACAAGGCCTTCATGGCGTTGAACCCGCCTACACAAGCCTCGTTGATAACATCCTCAGAACCGCCGGTAACGATCACATCTGCCTTACCGTAACGGATCAGGAACATCGCTTCCATGATAGCATTGGTGGCCGATGCACAGGCAGAAACCACCGAGAAATTCGGCCCCCTGAACCCATGACGGATCGAAATATGTCCTGCGGCGATATCAGTGATCAACCGGGGAATCAGAAAAGGGCTGAAACGCGGCGTTCCATCCCCCTGGTAAAAGTCTCTTAGCTCATGGCAAAAATTGATCATTCCCCCTACACCGGTCCCCCAGATAACACCTACACGGTCTATATTAACGGAGTTACGGTCTATTTTGGCATCCTGAACAGCATGGTCAGCAGCGATCACTGCTGTCTGCGTAAAGGGGTCCATTTTACGGGCCTCCTTCTTATCAATGAATTGGGTGGGATCAAAGTTCTTTAATTCACAAGCAAAACGGGTTTTAAACTTGGAAGCATCAAACTGCTTGATGAAATCGGCGCCGGATACACCGTTCGTCAACCCCTGCCAGTATTCCTGTACGGAATTGCCGAGCGGTGTAAGAGCACCTAAACCTGTAACGACTACGCGTTTTGGTTGCATTAAAACAATTCTGGTTAAGTAGGATTATTTTACGTGTTCTTCCAGGTAAGCTACAGCCTGGCCAACAGTAGTAATAGTTTCAGCTTGTTCGTCAGGAATGGAGATGTTGAATTCTTTTTCGAATTCCATGATCAGTTCTACCGTATCCAAAGAGTCAGCGCCTAAGTCGTTGGTGAAGCTGGCTTCAGGAGTTACCTCGGCTTCGTCAACGCCCAATTTGTCAATGATGATCTTTTTAACTCTTGATGCAATGTCTGACATAATTTTAAGTGTTTTTGGTTTAAAACTTGACTGCAAAAATATAATTTTTATTGAATTGGCAACTACGCATCTAAATTTTCACATATACGCGTCAGTGCTAATAGCCGCAAACGTACACCCCGTCTGCTTTTGCAATCATTATTAATAAATTGGCGTACCTTGTTACAGGATCGACGGAAGGCCAAAATTGACTGTCATAACGCATAATTACACCATTCAACCCGTTATTGAACCATTTATGGACGTATTAAGAGGTCTTAACTTTAATTAACACTCTGCCTTCCCTAGCGCCTCCGCCATTTATTAAATTTGCCGGGGCAGCCTGCGCCAAAGGGTGCCACGTTATCAAAATCCAGGCGAACTAAACATCATGACCAACAGTAAAAAGATGCTGAGAACCATACTGTTCACCATTATTGGTGCAGTAGTCATTTTTCTCGTGTACAAAAAGGTGGCAGACGGCAAAAGAAAAGAACCAGCTGCGCCTGCCAGCCGCGGCGGAGGCGGCAAGCCCCCGCTCTTAGATGCCTATATCGTGAAAACTTCCAAGCTGGATGAAACCATCGAAGCCAGCGGTACCCTCCAGAGTAATGAAGAAGTAGAAGTTAAACCAGAGATCACCGGCCGCATCATTGGCCTTTATTTTAAAGAAGGGGTGAACGTAGCTAAAGGCGCCCTCCTGGTAAAGATCTACGACGAAGACCTGAAAGCCCAGCTGCAGAAATTACAGCTGCAGCAGGAACTGGCTAAAACCACCCTGCAACGCCAGGAAAACCTCCTGAAGATAAACGGTATCAGCCAACAGGACGTAGACGTTACCCGTAACCAGGTAAGCGCTTATGCCGCCGATATGGAATATACGAAAACACAGCTCCAGAAAACAGAGCTGCGCGCTCCCTTCAGCGGACGCCTCGGCCTGCGCAATGTCAGCCTGGGCGCCATCGTATCTCCCACCACCGTTATTACTACCTTACAGCAGATAGATCCTTTAAAAATAGATTTCTCCATCCCTGAAAAATACCGCACCGCCATCAAACTGGGCGATGCCGTAACTTTCCGGGTAGCCGGCGATAATGACAATTATAAAGGCAGTATCTATGCCATGGACCCGAAAATAGACCTGGCTACACGTACCATCAGGATCAGGGCTATTATGCCTAATACAGGCCAACTCCTCCCCGGCTCCTTTGCAAGAGTGACCCTGGGGCTCCGGGATATGCCTGAGGCCATCATGGTCCCCACCCAGGCCGTCATTCCGGGTACAAGAGACAAAAAAGTGATCGTGGCAGATAGCGGCAAAGCGAAATTTGTAGTGGTTGAGACCGGCATAAGGGACGAAAATAACATACAGATTACCAGCGGACTAAACGTAGGGGACACCGTTATTACCAGCGGGATCATGCAGCTGAGAGCCGGCATGCCATTAAAATATGATAAAGTAAACTAGCAACCTGCGGACTAAAAAAATTTACACAATGAGTCTTCCATCCTTATCCCTGAAGCGTCCGGTTTTTGCCATTGTGATGAACATCATCATCGTGATATTTGGTGTGGTGGGATTCTCCTTCCTGGGCGTAAGGGACTTTCCGGCAATAGACCCGCCCATAGTGAACGTTCGTACTTCCTATGCAGGCGCTAACTCCGATATTATAGAAACCCAGATCACTGAGCCACTGGAAAAACAGATCAACGGCATCGCCGGTATCAAAAATATTTCCAGCAGCAGCAGCCAGGGCACCAGCAGCATTACCGTAGAGTTCGAATTGAACACAGACCTGGAAGCCGCCACCAATGACGTGCGCGACAAGGTTTCGCAGGCGCTGCGCAGCCTGCCGCCCGACCTGGATGCACCTCCCGTAGTAACAAAAGAGGACGCCAACTCTGACGCCATTATTTCCATGACGGTACAGAGTAACACCCGTAACCAGCTGGAAATCACTGAGTATGCCAACAACGTACTGCTGGAAAGACTGCAAACCATTCCCGGCGTAAGCTCCATCCGTATCTGGGGAGAAAAGAAATATGCCATGCGCCTCTGGCTGGATCCCGCCCGTCTTTCAGCCTATGGCCTTACACCTTCAGATGTACAGCAGGCCCTGCTGAAAGAGAACGTGGAGCTGCCATCCGGTAAAATAGCAGGCAATGCCACAGAACTGACTGTACGCACCTTTGGACGGCTCGATACGGAAGAGGAGTTCGATAACCTGATCGTAAAGAATGTTAACGGCAATGTTGTGCACTTCCGCGATATCGGCCAGGCCGTACTGGGCCCGGAAAACGAGGAGACCATTCTGAAGGAATCCGCAATACCGATGATCGCACTGGCGCTTAGCCCGCAACCGGGATCTAACTATGTGGCCATTGCCGACGAGTTTTATAAAAGATATGCCCAGATCAAAAAGGATATTCCGCCAGACTTTGTTACGAACATCGCGATGGATAATACCCGATTCATCAAGAAGTCTATTGAAGAGGTGGAAGAAACACTCATCGTAGCGCTGGTACTGGTGATAATGATCGTATACCTGTTCTTCCGCGACTGGCTGATGGCCTTCCGTCCGCTGATAGATATACCGGTTTCCCTGATAGGCGCTTTCTTTATCATGTATGTATGCGGGTTCACCATCAATATCCTTACGCTGCTGGCCATTGTGCTGGCTACCGGCCTGGTGGTGGACGACGGTATCGTGGTGACGGAGAATATCTATAAGAAGATTGAAGCGGGCATGCCTCGTATGCGGGCCGCCAAAGAAGGCTCTGAAGAGATCTTCTTTGCGGTGATCGCCACCTCCATTACGCTGGCTTTTGTATTCCTGCCGATCATATTCCTCCAGGGATTTGTAGGACAGCTATTCCGGGAGTTCGGGATCGTAGTGGCAGGCGCCGTACTGATCTCTGCTTTCGTATCGCTTACGCTAACCCCGGTACTGAACGTAAAGCTTGGCCGCAAAACACATACTCACTCCTGGTTCTATCTGAAAACAGAACCCTTCTTCCACTGGATGGAGAACGGGTATAAGCGTTCGCTGCAACAGTTCATGCGCGTGCGTTGGGTGGCCACCGTTATTATTGCCGGATGTCTGGTGCTGATCTATCTTCTTTTCCGTACCCTTCAGGCAGAATTGGCCCCCGTTGAAGACCGCAGTCAGTTCCGGCTCTCCATCACGGCCCCAGAGGGCACTGCTTTCGATTATATGGATAATTATGTGACCAACCTGGTTGGGTTCATGATCGATTCCATACCCGAAAAACAGATCATCCTTTCAGTAACCGCGCCCGGCTTCAGTGGCGGCGGCGCCGTGAACTCTGCTTTTGCCAACGTAGTGCTGTCAGAGCCCCACGAACGCCAACGCTCCCAGAAAGAGATCGTGAACATGGTGAACCGCAACATGTACCGCTTCCCGCAGGGAAGAGTGTTTGCCATAGAACAGCAAACCATACAGGTAGGTCGCCGTGGTGGCCTGCCCGTAGCATTCGTGCTGCAGCATATTAACTTTGACTCACTGGCTGCCGTGCTGCCCCAATTCCTGGAAGCGGCCAATGCCGATCCTACTTTCCAGGCAATAGACGTAGATCTTAAATTCAACAAGCCGGAACTGCGCATACAGATCAACCGCGAAAAGGCGAGTGAACTGGGTGTTTCAGTAGAAGATATTTCACAAACATTGCAGCTGGCCCTCAGTAACCTGCGCTACGGCTACTTTATACGCAATGGTAAACAGTACCAGGTAATGGGTCAGGTATTCCGCGCCAACCGTGACGATCCAGCCGATCTGCAGAACATCTATGTACGCAACAATCGCGGGGAGGCCATCCAGCTGGACAACCTGGTAAGCATCCACGAAGAGACCAGCCCTCCGATCATTTACCACTTTAACAGGTATAAATCAGCCACCGTTTCTGCCAGCCTGGCGCCGGGTAAAACCATCGGCGACGGTATACAGGCGATGTATAATATCTTTAACAAACTGAAGCAGGAAGGCGTTATCAACGACTCATTCAATACCGCACTCTCAGGCTCGTCACGTGACTTTGCAGAAAGCGGCTCTAACACCAGCTTCGCGCTGATCCTGGCACTGATGCTCATCTACCTGGTACTGGCGGCCCAGTTCGAAAGCTGGGTGGATCCCTTCATCATCATGCTAACTGTACCACTCGCCTTTGCAGGAGCGCTGTTGTCATTGTGGATCTTCAACCAAACCTGGAATATCTTCTCGCAAATAGGGGTGATCATGCTCATAGGCCTGGTAACCAAAAACGGTATCCTGATCGTGGAATTTGCCAACCACAAAAGGGATGAGGGAATGCTGAAGAAACGGGCGGTAATAGAAGCCTCCACTATGCGCCTGCGGCCTATTCTGATGACCAGTCTGGCTATGGCCCTGGGCGCACTGCCCATTGCCATGTCGCTCGGCGCCGCAGCTACCAGCCGTATCCCCTTGGGTATTGTGATCGTAGGAGGCATCATATTCTCCCTGGTGCTTACTTTGTTCGTAATTCCGGCCATGTATAGCTTCCTTTCCAGGAGGAAGCCCAATAAAGAATATGAAGCGGCGATAGCCGAAGAGTACGAAGCCGCAAAAGATGCGGCGGCTGCTCATGCATGAAACTAAATCTGAAATGAAACAGAACGCTGTTAAACTATTTTTGCTGTGCTTAGCCCTGACTGGTATAGCCGGTCAGGCGCAGGCCCAGCAGATACTTACACTCGAACAGGCTATAGACCTGGCGCTGAAGAACAACTACGATATCAGGCTGGCTCATAACGATGCAGATGTACTGGCTAACGATTATGCCTATGCGAATTTTGCCTTTGCGCCACGCATTAATGGCGCCGCCGGCAGAACCTGGAGCACTACCCGCACCAACCAGGAGTTTGCCAATGGCAACAAAAGGGATACCAGCGGTATCAAAAGCAATAACTATACTGCCAACGTCGCTCTCAACTGGACCTTGTTTGACGGACTGAAAATGTTCGCCACCCGGCAACGCCTGGAAAGCATGCGCGACCTGGGCGAGCTGGCCCTGAAAAACCGCATCATCAATACCATTGCAGACATCATCAACAGCTACTATGATGTCGTGCAGCAGAAACAGCAGCTGCGCAACCTGGCGGAGCAAATGTCCATTTCCGAAGAAAGGGTGAAACTGTCAGACGCCAAGTTCCAGACAGGTCTTGGCCCCAAAACAGACCTCCTGCAATCACAGGTGGATTATAACGGACAAAAGACAGCTTACCTGCGCCAGCAAACAGCCATCACGCAAAGCAAGGCTGTGCTCAATCAACTCATGGTTATAGCTGTAGGTAACACTACCTATGATGTACAGGATTCTATTCCCATCAACCTGGACCTGAACTATGGCGCCCTGCAACAGGAGGTGATGAACAAAAACGCTGCCTTGAAAATAGCACAGCAACAGGTAAGCATATCTGAGCTGCAGCTGAAAGAAGCCAGGGCCGATTACTTTCCAACCTTGTCGTTCAATACCACCTATAATTTCAGCCGCGTTAACTCCAACGCGGCCACCAACTCGTTCAGCCCCATCTTTAACCAGAACGGAGTACTGAACTATGGTTTCTCTGCCAGCATTCCTATTTTCAACGGACTGAACGTAAGGCGGCAGGTGAAGAACGCCAAGCTGAATGTAGCTTACCAGCAACTCTGGTTAGATAATTCGCGCAGCCGGGTAAGCCTTAGCCTTGACTCTACTTTCAAGAGCTATGAATATTATAAAACAGCGGTTACCCTGGAAGAAGAGAACATCGGCCTTGCCCGCGAAAATGCCATGGTTGCCCTGGAACGTTTCCGCCAGGGCGTATCTACCACGCTGGAAGTGAAGCTGGCACAGCAAAGCTTGCAGGATGCATTCAACCGGTTGATCCTGGCCAGGTACAACACCAAGCTTGCTGAAACAGAGCTGTTAAGGTTGAAAGGAGAGTTGTTGAAGGAATAGTTATTTTTAGGGCAAGCAACCTTGTCCGGATGACCTTAACAGATATTGCCACCCTCCGCTTATGGAGCCAGCAGATCGCTGCTTCAAAATGTAAGACCGTAAAAGATGTAATCACCTGGATGGGCGCCATGCAGGCGCAGGATCATGCTATGGCCAAATGGGCACTGGGTGTACGCTGCCCTGCTGCCACCATCGCTAAAGTGGAAACGGCCCTCGATAAAGGCGCCATTCTGCGTACACACCTGCTGCGGCCCACCTGGCACCTGGTATCAGCTGATGATATTTACTGGCTGCTGGAACTGACCGCGCCCTATCTGCTGGCCGGCCAAAAATCAAGAAATAAAGAACTCGGACTGTCGGAAACCATTTATAAGAAAAGTAACCGCATCATAGAAAAAGCACTGTCAAAAGGCCATCTGCTACGCGAAGAAATACTGAGCGAGCTGCAGCAGGCAAAGATCGCAACAGACGAGAATCGCTCCTCTCATCTCTTGTTCCGGGCAGAGCTGGATGCTATTATCTGCAGCGGAAAAACAAGAGACGGTAAACAAACCTATGCACTCCTTGCAGAACGGGTACCCAACAAGAAAACGCTGAACAAAGAAGAGGCGCTGGCTACGCTGGCAGCGCGCTATTTTACCAGCCGCGGACCGGCTACCTTAAAAGACTTCATCAACTGGTCAGGCCTCTCTATCACCGACGCCAAACGGGCGCTGGAAATGGTAAAGGCCGGTTTTTTACAGGAAACCGTTAATGGAGAAACCTACTGGTTTAACCGCGCTATTGCCAAACAAGTAAACAACGATCCCGCCGTTCACCTGTTGCCCGGCTTTGACGAATTCATCATCGGGTATAAAGACAGAACTGCCAGTCTGCCGCTGGTACATACTAAAACGATCATTAATGTTAACGGTATCTTCCGTCCGCCGCTGGTAGTGAACGGGCAGGTAAAAGGTTTATGGGCGAGAACATTGGAAGACGATAAAGTAGGGATCACGATCACGCTTTTCCCGGATAGCAGTCGTCCGGCTAAGAAATTATTAGACCAGGCAGCTGAGAAGATAGGGCTGTTTTATGGGAAGAAGGTGCAGGTAGTGCAGGAATCATAACGCATTGGTTATTAACTCTTGATTAACTTGTAGGGGTAATAAAGTTTCTATATTTGGAAACATTTATTACATTTGTATGGAAGTTAACCCGAAGCGGTATTTCAGGACAGTATTTCTTGAAGAAGTAGACACGTTTTTTGAAATGATTGGCGGCAAGGCGTTTAGAAAAATTTCATATAACATAGAGCATGCTGAACAGACAAACAACCCGGAACTTTTCAAGAAATTGACAAATAATATTTGGGAATTCAGAACCAAATATGGAAACCTTCACTACCGGCTGCTGGCATTTTGGGATAAAACGGATAAGGTAACTACACTAGTGGTGGCAACACATGGCCTTATCAAAAAAACAAGCAAGATGCCGGTCAAAGAAATAGAGAAGGCCGAAAAGATAAGGCAGTCATATTTTTCAGACAAAAACAAATAACTATGGCAAAGCCCAAACTAAAAACCTATACACTTGATGAGATGAAAGACAAGTTTATAGGTAAACCGGGAACTCCCGCCAGGGAAGAATATGAGTACGAACTTAAGATGGAGATCCTGGGTTATATGATTAAAAAGGCCAGAAAAGAGCGTAACATTACACAAGAGGAATTAGGTAAACTGGTTGGAGTGCAAAAAGCGCAGATATCTAAACTAGAAAGCAGCGCCAACAGCGCAACCATCGGCACCATTGTTAAGATATTTCATGCGCTGAAAGCAGAGATCTACTTTAATGTAAAATTCGACAATAAGCCGCTTCAACTGGTATAACTACTGTCCCTGCGCCTTTTCCTCTTTCTTATCCCGCTGATATTGCTCAAACGACTGCTTAATATACAGCATCAAGTCATAATCCGTGGCCGTTTCCAGGAAATGATACCCCGGGCGGTAATGCAGCATGAAAGAATCCAGCTCAGGACTTTCGAGCTTTGTCATTTTCTGCACCAGTTCAGGAGAATAGCGGTAATCTATAAATTTCTCCTTCTCCCAGTATTGCAGCTGGTCGCGGAAATGCTCCTTGCGTTTCCTCGCCTTGCTGGGCATCAGGTAGGTAAGCGCTGTTACCGGGTTGGCCGGCAGCGTTTTCAGCACGTCCAGCGCACCTGGCTTTTTGTAGTTAAAATATTTCCCGTATTCCTGGCGGGTGGCCAGTGAGTCCTGGTGGTAGTTCCGGCCCCGTACATTCACTTCCTGCAGCCCGAAGATCCTTTTAGGCATGTACACATTGATGGAGGTGCTTTCCAATGGCGCCACCACTTCTTTCTTATAATAGCTCAACATGGAGAATTCTATAGTATCACCGGGCTGAGCTTCTATTAAAAAACGGCCGCTTTCTGTGCTGACCGTCCCTGATTGCGTTCTTTTGTTGATGATCGTGACGGAAGGGAGCCCCGTCTTTGTATCGGCATCCACCACCATACCGGATACTTTCACCTGTATCTGCTGCGCGCGTAAAGGTTGTAGTCCCGCCAACAGTAACAGGAATAAAGGTAACAGTGCCCACGCGTATAAAAGCTGTCTATTTTTGGTAATAGGCATCGCCAAATATAGCTTTCCCCTCGCAAAAGAAACGTTAAAAATGAACCAGTGAGTGTCCACACATTGCTGACATAGTCCCCAAATCCAGCGGTCGCTAAAAATGGAGCTGCGGAAATTTCCTATCTTTGGTCATTACTCCCGAATTTTATGCCACAGCGTGCATTTTTCTCCGTTTATAGCCACCAGCATACGCCTTGTATAAAGGGTGCCAGCATCCTGATAACCCCCGAACCCCGTACTGTGGCCCACTGGCCCGATGTTTGTTCTACCCGCCCTGGCGGGCAATGGCAAATAGCCTGTAACACAATACTGTACTTAGATTGACCATGTTGCTATGATGGATTTTCGTATAATCGAATACGGTAGTTGTGCTTACCGGGACATGGTAACCCTCCGGAATGCAATACTACGCAAACCTTTAGGGCTTACTTTTTCCGAATCCTATCTGCAACAGGAGATCAATGACTGTTTGATAGGATGTTATTTGACAGAGAACGACAAGGAGTTACTGACAGGGTGCTGCATACTGACACCGGTGGATGAAAACACGGTACAGTTGAGGCAAATGGCCGTAGCCCCGGAATTCCAGGGCAGGGGGATAGGTCGTGACATCATCGTATTTGCAGAGCAACAAGCTATCAGCAACGGCTTTAGAGAACTGATGATGCACGCACGTAAAACAGCTGCAGGTTTCTATGAAAAGTTGGGGTACAAAATTCACGGAGATGAATTTATGGAAGTAGGCATTCCGCACTACGAAATGAGGAAAAAACTGTAACTGTAGCCTCTCTAATATTCAACGGCTGCCCGGTATAAAGCAAGCAAGCTTTGTAATCAAAAAATCACTTACATATCATGAAAAGCCATGTACTCGCCGGGCTTGGACTGTGCTGTATCTTTTATTGTACTGCCGGCAGAGCGCAACAGGATACTACTGCGCCAGTACGGAAGGATACGACAGTTCAACGAGACACTTCTGTTAGAAAAGACACATCAAAACCCGCTGCTGTTATTGTTGCTGATACTACAAAAAAACCGGCAACAGACACCAGTAAAGCGGCCACCACCGCCAGGGATACCAGCAAACCCAGACAGGATACTGCTCTGATCCTGCCTCCGGATTCCAATACCGTCAAACAGGAGCTTACTAAGTTCACACTTACCGGAACCGTACAGGACTCATCGCAAACACCTATTCCCGGCGCCAAAGTGCTGAACAAAAAGACAGGGGAAGCGGTTATGTCTGCTCCTGATGGTAAGTTCTCTATCAAAGCTGCCAGCAACGATACAATTGTAGTATCAGCCGCTACCTTCGGTGAACAGGCATTGCCGGTGAAGGGACGGGAGCCCATGACGGTATCACTGACCTCTGCCGCCGCCGGACAAAAAACACTGTCGGAAGTCGTAGTGACCGCCCTCGGTATCAAAAAGAACCCGAGAGCAGTAGGCTACGCCCTGCAGGAAGTGGGCGGCAATGCTGTACAGGAAGCCAAGGAAGTGAACTTCGTAAATGCATTGTCCGGTAAAGTAGCGGGCCTGCAGGTAAGTACCAATACCGGTTCCATGGGCGGTTCTACCAAAATGACCATCCGTGGTAACAAATCCATCCTAGGAGATAACAACGCCTTTATCGTCGTAGATGGTGTGCCCGTGCTCAACAACGTGCTCAACGATCCCAACCAGCAACGCGGTGGCGGCGGTTATGACTACGGCAGCCCCATACAGGATATTAACCCGGAAGACATTGAAAATATTTCCGTACTGAAAGGCGCTGCAGCCACAGCCCTGTATGGCAGCCGCGGCGCTAACGGCGTATTGCAGATCACTACCAAGAAAAAGCCGGATGCAGACGGTGGCATTGGCGTTACCTACAGCCTCAACGCGCAGATAGACCAGGTATATAAATTGCCTAACTATCAGAATCAATACGGTGGCGGTTATACGGGCTTCGACACTGTGTATTATAACCAGCATCCGGAAGCTTTTCTCAGTGAACAGAGCGCTACTTATGATGATAACAACGGTAAAGGCCGTTATGATCTGCTGCCGCAATACTATGCAGATGAATCCTGGGGACCTCGCCTCGATGGCCGCCAGGTGCGCCACTACTGGTCATGGGATAAAGACAAAGGCAATCCCGACTTCGGTAAAACAGCCGCCTGGTCTCCCCAACCGAATAACGTTAAAAGCTTCTACAAAACAGGAACTACGCTCACCAATAATATCGCCGTGGGTGGTAGCAACGACAAAGGTTCTTTCCGCCTGTCTTATGGCAACATGAAACAAAACTTTGTACTGGACAATGCTACACTTATCAGGAACAACCTTTCCATTAACGCGAACTACCAGCTGGCCAAGAACCTGAACGCGGTAGTATCCGCCAACTATAGCATCATAGACGCCAAAGGCCGCCCGGGCACCGGCTTTACCGGTCCTAACCCTACGCTGCAGTTCACTATGTACGGGCAACGGCAACTGGATATGAACAGGGCAAAGAATTATATGTTCCCAGACGGCTCACAGATGACCTGGAACCGCAAGCTCTGGAATGATCCTACTGTTGCGTTCAGCAACGGCCCATACTGGAACCGCTACCAGGATTATGAAACAGATTCCCGTAACAGGCTCTTCGGCTTAGGCGGTCTGGATTATGAGGTAACCAGCTGGCTTACATTGAGCGGCCGCGTATTTATGGATCAGTACAATTCTACTGAAGAAGAAAGGATGGCGCAACAGCCCGGTGCTACCGGCCTTATTACCGGTTCTTATCTGAAACGCCTCCGCAGCTCCCGTGAAATGAACTACCAGTTCACGGCAGACATCAATAAAGATTTTGGCGACTTCTCACTGGACGCTACCGTTGGTGGTAACATCCTCCATAGGAAATGGACGGTGAATGGCGGACAAACAACCGGTGGCCTCATTATCCCCGGCACTTATAACCTGCTGAACTCCGTACAGCCTGCCCAGGTGTTTGACCAGTTCTACGAAAAGCAGATCAATTCTGCCTTCGCAACTGCCACCCTGGGTTATAAGAATTTCCTGTTCCTCGATCTTACCGGCCGTAGCGACTGGAGCTCTACTATCAACGTAGACAACAATCCATACTTCTACCCATCCGCGTCCCTTTCATTTGTCTTCTCCGATCTGCTGAAATGGAAATGGCTGAACTACGGAAAGATCAGGGGTAGTATTGCCGCAGTGGGCGCCGACACCGATCCGTACCAGGTATATGACGCTTATGCGCTGATACCGCCCTTTGGCACTGATCCGGTAACCAACTTCCTGTCCACCAAGAATAACCTCCTGCTCAAACCGGAGCGCACACGTGAATATGAGTTCGGTACAGAACTGCAGTTCCTTGACAACCGCATCGGACTGGATGTTACTTACTATAACCGTAACACCAAAGACCAGATCCTTACCCTGCCCATTCCTGCGGCCACCGGCTTTACTACCGTAGTGGTGAACGGCGGTAACGTACGTAACCAGGGTGTGGAAGTAAGCTTAAACCTGAACCCAATCCGCCTCAAAGGAGGCTTCCGTTGGGATATCAACGCCAACTTCGCCCGCAACCGGAATAAGTTGCTGGACATGAATATAGAACAGTACAATACCAACCTGGACCTACTTTCGCTGGCTACGGACCGGCGTACCAACAAGGTATCCATAGTAGCGTTAGTAGGCCAGTCCCTGGGAACCATTATGGGTACTGACTATACATACGACGAACAGGGCAGAAAAGTAGTAACTGCTGATGGTTACTATAAGGTGTCTGATATTCACCCGATCGGTAATGTAAATCCTGACTGGATAGGCGGCGTTAACAATACCTTCTCTTACAAAGGCATCTACCTCTCTGCATTGATAGACATGCAGCACGGAGGCGAGTTCTTCTCCTACACCAATCTGTATGGTAAGAAGTCGGGCTTGCTGGATATTACCGCTGCAAACGGCATTCGTGAGAACGGCATCGTAGTACCCGGTGTAACAGAAGACGGTAAGGACAACACCAAAAACATCACCGCAAAGGACAACTTCAGCCAAAACGGTGGCAACGTGATCAGCAAGGCCGATCTGTATGATGCCAGCTATGTATACCTGCGCGAAGTAAAACTAGGATATAATATTCCGGAATCATGGTATAAAAAGATAAGGGCACAAGCCGCACGTATATCACTGTACGGACGTAACCTCTGGCTCATTCATTCGAATGCGCCCAATGTAGACCCTTCGAATATTACCAACTCTGCCGGTAACGTACAGGGCATTGAGGGAGGTGCATTGCCTTCGCTGCGCTCTTATGGCGTGAACCTGAATATTTCATTCTAACCAACAAATTCAACGGAAATGCTTACACGAATCTTAAAATATAGCTGTTATCTCCTCTTAGGTGGTATGGTAATAACAGGTTGTAAAAAACTGGAGGACATCAATCACGATCCTACCAAGCCTACCACCACAGAACCGCAATACCTGCTTACAGGAGCAGAGAAATCTGCCATGGATATTTTGTACGCCGGCCCCCAGAACGGGCGCACGGCCATGGCCTACGCACAATACTGGACCGGCAACGATAAGGCGAACGATGCACGTTACCTGCTGGACGAGGGTATTAACGCACCCATCTGGAATAACCTTTACAGCGTGTCATTGCACAACCTGAACGAGATCATCCGCCTGAACAAGGAAAAACCGCTGCCGGTATCCACTAACCAGATTGCCATTGCCCAGATACTGAAAGCATGGATCTATCAGATCCTGACAGATACCTACGGTAACATTCCTTACACAGATGCGCTGCAGGATGTAAAAAATATCAGGCCGAAATATGATGACGCCAAAGCCATTTATAATTCCTTACTGGATACGCTGGCGCAACAGGCGGCAGCGCTCGATCCTGCACAGCAAAGCTTTCCCACCGGAGACGTGATCTTTAAAGGCAATGTGGCTGCCTGGAAAAAACTGGCGCACTCCTTAATGTTACGCCTGGCCATTCGTATGGTGGATGCGGATCCGGCCAAAGCAAAAAGCGTTATCGAAGCTAATTGGCAGAACGCTATGACCAGCAATGCAGACAGTGCAGTTTTCAAATACCTGACCGCAGCGCCCAATAAATTCCCTTATAACGAATCTGAAAGGGAACTGTCGGAATTCTTTGTAACATCTACCCTGGTAGATTACATGGCCACTGTAAACGATCCCCGTCTGCCGGTGTTCGCACGTCCAACGAAATTAGACACGGTATACCGCGGACTGGCTTATGGTACATCCGAAAGCAATCCAAGCCGCCTGCCCCCCTCCGGTTATTCTTATCCGGGTACCAGGATCTATGCCGCAGACATGTCGGGCATACTGATGACCTATCCGGAAGTAGAGTTCATACTGGCTGAAGCAGCCGCCCGTGGTATGGCGGTAGGCGCTGATGCCGCCACCCATTACCAGAACGGCGTAAAAGCCTCCCTGGAATACTGGGGCATCACTAATGCAGATTCGGTGAACGCGTACCTGCAGCGGGTGCCATATAACGAAGGCGATTGGAGAAATGTGATCGGCACGCAAAAATGGCTGGCGCTCTATCCACAGGGCCTGCAGGGCTGGTTTGAACGCCTGAGGCTGAACTTCAAAAAACCCGGCGGCGATTCCCTGTTCATTGCTCCCGTGGATGGCTCACTTGACCAGAACGTAACATTCGTGCCCTACCGCCTTACCTACCCTGTAAGCGAGCAGCAGCAGAACAATGCCAGCTACCAGGCCGCGGCAACTGCCATTGGCGGTGATACCAAGGGAGTAAAATTGTGGTGGAATAAACAATAAGGGGCTGTTAGCAGTTTAATAATAAAGCAGCCCTTGCTGCAAATTGCAAACAGCCAATTATCACTTGGGGGCTTTACTTTACATTTGAATTACGAAGGCCTTCCTGTTATCAGCAGGAAGGCCTTTTTATTTTCGAGCTGATGCATTAACACACCAACATAATTAATCAATTGATCTTTCCCTTCACCAGCTTACTGAAGGTATTCCGTGCATCTTCGTTTTCAAAAGCGCTGGTAGGGATCAGCAGAAAGGATTTTTTATCCCGGTACAGGAAGAAGAATTTCCGGGTTTCCACCAGGCGGGAAAAATTATTCCAGGATAACTGCCGCTGGTGATCGCTGGCCCGGGTAGATATCATTAACCCGTCCTCGGTATATCTTAGCCGTATCTCATCTTTAAAAGTGGCAGCCTTATTATAGGTGGATAAGGGTAACACATACCAGAATGCCCATGCGATCAGGCCGGTCATGGCTATAATGCCAATCAGTGCATTCAGCGTTACCAGCTGAAAGAAAAATCCGGCCAGGGCAGCCAGCACCAATATACATAAGGTATTACGGAAGACTTTGATCTCACCCCGTCTCGAAAAGTGATAGCGTAATGCATTCAATACATCCTCCTTGTTATAGCTAAACTCTACGTGCATTATGCCAGGCAACAGGTTTTTTATGGTCTACGATCAACAACTACTTGGGCGCAGCAATGGACATCGGGTTTTCCATATCATCCCGTTCTGTAACAGGAGCATATTTTTTACGGTTTGCTACAGGCTTCTTGATCTTCTCAAGATCATCCTCGCTCAATCCCGGAAAATTATTCTTGATAAACTGAAAATATTGTTGCAGCGCTTTGGCGTCTACTTTAAACGGAAATACCAACGATTTACCGCCACCTTTCAGGTAATCATTACTATTGATCCTGTTTTCATTCTGCAGGTACCATTTGTAAAGGTCCACTACAGCATTCTCCAGGGCGCCGTCTTCTACAGCGCTGTTATCTTCACGGCTCAGCATCCATACGTATTCTTCTACGCGGCTGGGCTTAACGGTAGCTTTTACAGCAGCCTTGCTTTCACTGGATGGCTTTTCCGGATTCTCACATTTCTCCTTGTGTCCATCATTATCAGTGGCATATGCTGATGCGGCTGAGGCGATGATCACCATCAGCAGGAACAACAGCGTTCTCATGTGAAGATATTTTTTTGATGTGGGGAAAACAGAAAAGCCTTGCATGTTCTCCATACATCTTTGAGAAAATATTGGCATGCCTGGCTTCATATAGGTAATTTTTCAACTTTAAAAATACAAAATAGAATTTACAAATCCCAAAAAACAAAATCGGCCTACCTTTACCATTAACATTATTTAACATATGGTCTGCCGCCGCGGGCCTTGTCTTTTTCTTATGATTCCTGCATTTATCAACTGGAGCAGCGGTAAAGACGCCTGCTTCGCCCTCTGGACCGTCCGCCAGCAGGGCATTTATGACATACGCTACCTGTTCACCACTCTCAGCGCCGGCTTTCAGCGGGTATCCATGCATGGGCTGCGGGAAGAGCTGCTGGATGAACAGGCCAGGCAGATAGGCATCCCCCTTAAAAAAGCCTTTCTACCGGAAAATGCCTCCATGGAAGACTATAACCAGCTAATGCAGCAGCAGATGGAAGCTATGCTCCGGGAGCATATTTCTCATGCGGTATTCGGCGATATCTTCCTGGAAGACCTCCGGCAGTACCGGGAAACACAGCTGGCTGGGATAGGTATGCAGGGAATATTTCCCATCTGGAAACAGGACAGCCGCGAACTTTTAAAACAGATCATAAAGGCCGGTTTTAAAGCTATCGTTGTATGCGTGAACGCCCGTTACCTGGATGCAAGCTTCGCGGGCCGGATCATTGATGAACAATTCCTGGCAGACCTGCCCCCGGATGTAGACCCCTGCGGGGAGAACGGAGAGTTTCACACCTTCGTTTTTGACGGTCCCCTCTTTAAATCGCCCGTATCTTTTACTCCCGGCGAAACCGTAGAACGCAGCTATAGCGCGGGCAACTGGGATAACCGGTTCTTTTTCAAGGAATTACTGCCCTGAATAAAAAACAAAAGCAATGGATGAACCATTGCTTTCGAGAGTCATTTACAGTGCATGAAGAGTCATGCTTGTAGAAATATTTGGTTTTTCATAGGACAGTAACCATAATAAAAATTAATACAATAACAAATATATAAAAAATCTATAATGATGTTAGTGTAATGTTAAAGATTTGGAAAAGCTCAAAATCAGGCTTGAAATATTAGTAAAAAATTAAATAGGAAGCGCCTTTTTAAAAATAATCAAATGAGACCGGAAAGAAGGGAGTGGGAAAAAGATGTTCATGTTGGGGTCTCAACTAAAAAAAGTAAGGGCACCTAGAAAGGCGCCCTCAATTTGTTACTATCCTATGAAAACCCTATTTGAATACAAAGGTAAGTGCATGTTAATTTTCTTTGAAATTTTGAGCCAAGAATAACAAATCATTAACAAGGCCTTTGCTGACAACGCTTTCAGCTGCATCCCATACTATTTCCGCAGTTCAAACACTTGTAGCAAGTGCCTGAACGCACGGTAATATGACCACAGGTATTACATGCCGGCGCATCGCTTTGCATGCTGCGCATATAATCCTGTGTACTGTTCTCACTGGCCGCCAGCGCTTGTTGCTTCACCGGTTTGGGACTGGCTGTATTACCTTTTCCAGTCAGCACTGTTACCCGCACATTGGATAAAGAAGGCTGTGATTGCGCCGGTAGCGATTCAGGCATATCATCATCTTCTCCCGTATTACCAGGAGCATCCAGCACATGCACCAGGTCTGTTCTGCCCAGGTACTCATAGCCCAATACCCTGAAGATATAGTCTATCAAAGAAGTAGCTGATTTAATGTTGGGATGGTCTACCATGCCCGCCGGTTCAAAACGCGTAAACACAAATTTATCTACAAACTCTTCCAGCGGCACGCCATATTGCAGGCCTACAGAAACCGCAATGGCAAAGCAGTTCATGAGGCTGCGCAGCGTTGATCCTTCCTTGGCCAGGTCTATAAAGATCTCGCCCAGTGTGCCATCTCCGTATTCACCGGTACGCAGGAAGATCGCCTGTCCGCCCACCTTGGCCTTTTGTGTAAAGCCGCGGCGTTTACCCGGCAACGTTTTACGCTCGATAATGCGTGACAGCTGGCGTTTCAGCGTGGTATCCGGACTGGCCTGCATACGCTTGCTTACTTCTTCCAGCAGTTCATCGATGGTAAGCTGGTTCAGGTCTATGATATGTGTAGCAGTTTCCTTGTTGTTCTCTTCGGCGGCTTCCGCTTTTTTCTTTTTATCGCTCTTGTTGCTCAGCGGCTGGCTTAGTTTAGAGCCGTCGCGGTACAGAGCACAGGCCTTTAGCCCCAGCTCCCAGCTAAGCTTGTAAGCGTCTTCTATCTCTTCAACGCTGGCCTCATTAGGCAGGTTGATAGTTTTGGAAATAGCGCCTGAGATGAACGGCTGCGTGGCCGCCATCATACGGATGTGCCCATGCGCGTGGATATATCGCTCACCTTTTTTGCCGCACTTGTTGGCACAGTCAAATACAGGCAGATGCTCTGCTTTGAGGTAAGGCGCCCCTTCTACGGTCATAGTGCCGCAGATATAATCGTTGGCGGCTTCTATCTGCTCATCTGTAAAGCCCAGCTCATGCAGCAGGCTGAACTCCATATTGAAATACTGCTCCGGCTTGAAGCCCAGTCTTTGCAGGCATTCTTCGCCCAGTGTGTACACGTTGAACACAAAAGAGATATCAAAAGAAGAAGCTACGGCCGTATCCAGCTTCTTCATTTCTTCAGCGATAAATCCTTTTCGCTCAGCGACTGATGATTGATGTAAGGCGCACCTGCAAAGCTGCCGGCCCCTTTGGCGTAATCAACGATCGCTTTTATCTGGTTGGGCTGGTAGCCCAGGTTTTTTAATGCGGAAGGGATACTCTGGTTGATGATCTTGAAATAGCCGCCACCACTCAGTTTCTTGAACTTTACAAGTGCAAAGTCCGGCTCTACGCCGGTAGTGTCGCAATCCATCACCAGGCCGATAGTACCCGTGGGTGCTATCACGGTGGATTGTGCATTGCGGTAACCGTACTTTTCGCCCAGCTTAACAGCATCATCCCATGCTTTGGTAGCAGCTTTCAGCAGGTAATCGGGGCAATACCGTGCATTAATGCCCTGGGGCTTTATTTCAATGCCTTCATAAGCATCGGCCGCATCATAAGCGGCTGCACGATGATTGCGCATTACCCGCAGCATATGCTCCCTGTTCTCTGCGAACTTGGGGAAAGCGCCAAGGTGGCTGGCCATTTCAGCGGAAGTGCTATAGGATACTCCGGTCATGATCGCGGTAATCGCTCCTGCAATACCCCTGGCTTCTTCACTGTCGTAAGCAATGCCGCTCACCATCAGCATAGAGCCCAGGTTGGCGAAGCCCAATCCAAGGGTACGGTACTCATAGCTCAGCTGCGCCACCTCTTTGGATGGGAACTGGGCCATGTGCACAGATATTTCCAGCACCACTGTCCACAGGCGCACTGTATATTCAAAACCCTGCACGTCAAACTGGTTCCGTTGCTCGTCAAAGAAACGGCGCAGGTTCACAGAAGCCAGGTTACAGGCGGTGTTATCCAGGAACATATATTCTGAACAGGGATTGGAGGCGTTAATGCGCCCTCCTTCCGGACAGGTATGCCACTCATTGATGGTGGTATCATACTGTGTGCCGGGATCTGCACAACGCCAGGCGGCGTAGGCGATCTGGTCCCACAGGTCTTTGGCGCGCACTTTCTTCATGGTCTTGCCATTGGTGCGGGCTTTCAACTCCCACTCGCCGTCTTCCGCCAACTTGTGGAAGAAGCTGTTGGGGATCCGTACAGAGTTGTTGGAGTTCTGACCAGACACGGTACGGTAAGCCTCTCCTTCATAGTCGGAAGAATAGCCGGCGGCGATCAGCGCGCCTACTTTTTTTTCTTCCTCTACCTTCCAGTTAATAAAGTCCATGATCTCCGGATGGTCCAGGTCCAGGCACACCATTTTGGCGGCCCGGCGGGTAGTGCCGCCTGATTTGATAGCGCCGGCAGCCCGATCGCCTATCTTCAGAAAGCTCATCAAACCGCTGGAAGTGCCACCTCCGCTCAGTTTCTCTCCTTCGCCGCGAATGTTGGAGAAGTTAGTGCCCACGCCGGAGCCATATTTGAAGATGCGGGCTTCCCGCATCCAGAGATCCATAATACCACCATTGTTCACCAGGTCGTCTTCCACGCTCAGTATAAAGCAGGCATGCGGCTGCGGGCGCTCATAGGCAGAAGTGGACTTCTCTACCTTGCCGGTGGCAGGGTTCACAAAATAATGTCCCTGTGGCTTGCCGGTAATGCCATAGCTTTCATGCAGGCCGGTATTGAACCATTGGGGGGAGTTGGGCACACAGGCCTGGTTCAGCATACAGTAAACCAGTTCTTCGTAAAACACCTGTGCATCCTTTTCAGAAGCGAAATAATCGCTGCGTTCTCCCCATACGCGCCAGCAATTGGCCATACGGTGCACCACCTGTTTAACGGATGTTTCGCGGCCCAGGCTACCATCAGGCTGAGGCACCCCCGCTTTGCGGAAATATTTCTGGGCCAGTATGTCGGTTGCTATCTGAGACCATGCCCGGGGCACCTCTACATTATTCATTTCAAACACCACATCCCCGCCCGGGTTGCGGATCACCGATGAGCGCAGCTCGTACTCAAATTGATCATATGGGCTTGTCCCTTCCTGGGTAAAGTGGCGGGAAAATACAAGGCCGCCTTTGTTAATAGCCTGTTTCATCCGTTTAGATATTTTTTTCCATTGGCAGGACGGGAACCCGGCATTCACATAACTACACCAGCAGTAAGTGGCTGCGCTTAATGGTGTTAGACCTACTTTAAGTAGTTGCTCAGGGTGTAAAAGGTGTTACTTATGCCCGGTTTTATCTGTCCCATGAATTGGAGATTTAACAATAAGATTTTTCTGAAAACCTGAGGTATTGCTAAAATAATTTTTTAAATTTAGGATAAGTCATTTTTCTTTTTCACAGCTTGTGGATAATTGGAAAACCAACTGTCAGATGCCAACAGACCTCAGGCTGCCAGCCGTTTCCCTACCTTTAAAGGCTTTAAATATCAGTACATTAGGAATGTTAATAACCAAAAAATGGCCTAAACCTTGCTATGGTACAATTGGTAGGCCAGGTTTTACTCCAAAAGCAGGATCTCAGCTCCCATAAAAAATGAATGTCATGCATATATACAACACGGGTAGTCACTTTTACCAATTTTTTTATACATTTGCGACAACCGGAACAACGCTTATTTGATGTACAAAAAACTATACACTTCTTTCGTTGAAAGAAAAGCAAAAGGTTTAAAGTCATTTGCAGTCCTGATTGATCCGGATAAGGTAACGCCTGCTGGAATAACAGACCTTGCAGCCAAATGTGCAGAAGCCAAGGTGGATTATATATTCCTCGGCGGCAGCCTGGTCATAACCCAGCACCTCGATGAATGCGTACAACGGCTCAAATCTGCCTGTGACATCCCTGTTGTGCTCTTTCCAGGAAGCCCTACCCAGGTGTCTCGGTATGCAGACGCTCTCCTTTACCTTTCCGTAATATCCGGCAGGAACCCTGAGCTCCTTATTGGCCAGCACGTGGTGTCGGCCGCCGCGGTTAAACGCAGCGGGCTCGAAATTATTCCTACCGGCTATATGGTGATCGATGGTGGCGTTCCTACCACGGTTTCCTATATCAGTAATACCACCCCCATCCCTGCAGACAAGGATGATATTGCCATGTGTACCGCAATGGCGGGGGAAATGCTCGGATTGAAAATGATCTATATGGATGCCGGCAGCGGCGCCCGCGACGCCATCAGTGAAAGCATGATCAGCCAGGTGTCCAGCCAGGTAAGTGTGCCCGTGATCGTTGGCGGCGGTATCCGCGATGCAGAAAAAGCTTATCTCGACTGTAAAGCCGGTGCAGATGTGATCGTTGTAGGTAATGCTATCGAAAAAGACCTCTCCCTGGTTAAAGAAATTGCCGACGCAGTGCATTCAGCGCCGGTAGCTATAAAATAGCCGTCAGCTGCTAGCTTTTAGCCGTTAGCATTAAGCGCTAATAGCTAAAAGCTAACAGCCAAAAGCTGATTTCACAGGCTCATCATCTCCTTAAACTTCACCGCCTGCCTACGGCTTACCTCAATCTTTTCCCCGCCACGCATTTCCAGCAGTAAGCCACCATTAAAGTAGGTATCGATCTTCTCTATCATGCGAAGGTTTACAATATGTTTGCGGTTGGCCCTGAAGAAGGTCCGCTCGTCCAGGCGTTCTTCCAGCGCATTCAATGACTTCAGTATCAGCGGTTTGTTGTTTTCGAAATACACCCGCGCGTAGTTGCCCACGCTTTCAAAAAGGCGTATCTCCTGCAGCTTTACGAACCAGCAGCGGTCTCCATCCTTTACAAATACCTGGTCATTCTCCGAAAGGATGGTGCGTATGCCTCCGGCTGCCGCCTGACGCTCCTTTTCTTCCTGCTGGTGCAGCTTATGGATGGCATCTGCCAGGCGTTTGGGCTCAATGGGCTTCAACAGGTAGTCCAGTGCGTTGTACTCAAAGGCTTTGAGGGCGTGTTCGTCATAGGCCGTGGTGAATATCACCTGCGGTGTCCTTTCCAGTTCTGCCAGCAGATCAAACCCTGTTTTGTCCGGCATCTGGATATCCAGGAACAACAGGTCGGGATGCAGTGTCTCAATCTTTTCCAGCCCGTCCTTAGCATTTACCGCTTCTCCAACAACTACGATCTCCGGGTGATCGGCCAGTAATTTCTTTAGTTCGCTTCTGGCCAGGCGTTCATCATCAATTATTAGCGCTTTTTTCATCTGAAACTATTTGTTTGGTTGATGACAGTGGTTTTAGCTATCAGCCTTAGCTGTTAGCCGCCGGCTAACGGCTAATAGCCAACAGCTAAAAGCTCTATATCAACGGCATCAGCACTTTTGCTTCCACCGTTTCTTCATTTTTGTTATAGATCTCAAAAGAGGCCCGGCTGCCAAACAACAGGCTCAGACGCTGCCGGGTGCTCTGCAAGCCAAAGCCCTGCCCGTTACCGGGTTCCACGATCTGTATCTGGCCCGTGTTCTCAATGGTGAGCTCATGCTGCATCTGCCGCAAATGCGAGCTGATACGCACCACGCCTCCATGCACCATCCTGGAAATGCCGTGCTTAATGGCGTTCTCCACCAGGGTTTGCAGCATCAGCGGCGGCACGGGCAGCTCCAGCGTGTCGGGATCAATATCATACTGCACCTTCAGCCGCTCCTCAAACCGGATGTTCTCCAGCGCCAGGTAATCTTTCACAATATTTAACTCATTTTCCAGGCTTACCGTTTCAACTTTCTCTACCTGCATGGAGCTGCGGAGGATGTTAGACAGCTCCGTAATGGCCGTCCGCGCCCGTTGCGGGTTCTCATCCACCAGGGCCCGGATGCTGTTCAGCGCATTGAATATAAAATGCGGGTTCAGCTGCGATTTGATGGTTTTCAACTCCAGCTCCTTTACCGTGCTTTCCAGCTTCAGCTTATCAACCTGGGTATTCCGGCTCCTGTCTACATAATGCCAGATAAAGTAGATCAGCCACCAGATGGTGGTGATCAGGCAGTTGGACAACAGGCTCCTGAATACCTCCTGCCCCGAAAAGGCCTTACGATGGTCTGGCTCCCGGAAAAAATTGCTCACCGAGGTTGCCCCCAGAGACATGAGCACCCCGGCCCCTACGATCAGCGCAAAGAATAACAATATCTGCTTCTCAAAACTATATTGAAACCAGTTTTGCCGGTTGATAACATTCCTCAGCAAATGAGTGGACAAGAGCCCAAACGACATCAAAATGATGATATTGACTAAGAAGGAAGATTCTACCTTTCCGTTGTAAGAATAAGCAAAGAAGATATTGATCACAAAATACGCCATCCACCCAAGTACCTGGCACCACCAATATTTTGATATGTGTTTAAACATCAATTTGAAATTAGTAAACTGTCGCTTTATTTCAAAAATACCATTCAGCACTGCCCACCTGAAAGTAAATGTTATCAAAGGGCAGAAGTACGGATGGGTGGATTTAAGGTGCCGCACATCCGCACATTATTTTTACCTATTTTTGCCATATATTTATAACAAACCCTGATCCGGTATTATAACTATGAACATTACTCCCGGTCCTTTGCTGGGCCAGATACAATACCCCGCCGACTTGCGGAAGTTAAGCAAAGAACAGCTTCACCAGGTATGTGATGAGCTACGCCAGTACATCATAGACGTGGTTAGCGTGCATGGGGGCCATTTCGGGGCCAGCCTGGGCGTGGTAGAGTTAACAACCGCCCTGCATTATGTGTTCAATACACCGTACGACCAGCTGGTATGGGATGTTGGCCACCAGGCCTACGGCCATAAAATATTGACCGGACGCCGGGAAGTATTCCATACTAACCGTAAATACAAAGGCCTCAGCGGGTTTCCTAAACGCGACGAAAGCCCTTACGACACCTTCGGGGTAGGACACTCTTCCACCTCCATCTCCGCCGCCCTGGGCATGGCCATCGCCTCCCAGCTCAAAGGAGAACAGGACCGCCAGCATATTGCCGTGATAGGCGATGGCGCCATGACCGCCGGTATGGCCTTCGAAGCGCTTAACCACGCAGGTGTGTCCAACGCCAATGTACTGATCATCCTGAATGATAACTGCATGTCCATAGATCCCAATGTGGGCGCGCTGAAAGAATATTTAACAGACATTACTACCTCCCATACGTATAATAAGTTACGTGATGATGTATGGAACCTGCTGGGCAAGCTGCCGGTAGGCAAACGTTTTACCCGCGAGATGGCCTCCAAACTGGAAGCCAGCCTCAAAGGCATCGTGTCCAGCTCCAGCAACCTGTTTGAATCCTTCAGCCTGCGCTATTTCGGGCCTATCGACGGTCATAATATCACCAAACTGGTAGATACCCTGCAGGACCTGAAAGACATCCCCGGGCCCAAACTGCTGCATATCGTTACCACCAAAGGCAAAGGATATGCCCTCGCAGAACAGGACCAGACCCTCTGGCACGCTCCCGGGTTGTTCGACAAGATCACCGGCGAGATCTTTAAAAAGCCGGTCACCACCCCGCAGCCGCCCAAATACCAGGATGTATTCGGACATACCATCATAGAACTGGCAGAGCAGAACGACAAGATCATGGGTATCACACCCGCCATGCCGTCCGGCTCCTCCCTGAAATTTATGATGGAAAAGATGCCGGACCGCGCCATCGACGTGGGCATCTGCGAACAGCACGCCGTAACCCTTTCCGCCGGACTGGCCACACAGGGCATGCGGGTGTTCTGTAATATCTACTCTTCTTTCATGCAAAGGGCGTACGACCAGGTAGTGCACGATGTAGCCATCCAGCACCTGCCTGTGGTCTTCTGCCTGGACCGTGCCGGACTGGTGGGCGATGACGGTCCCACTCACCACGGAGCTTACGATATCGCCTATATGCGGAGCATTCCCAATATGATCGTGAGCGCCCCCATGAACGAGGAAGAGCTGCGCAACCTCATGTACACGGCACAGCTGCCCTCCAACAATTCACCATTTACGATCCGCTATCCCCGCGGACAAGGCGTAATGCCCGATTGGCGTCAGCCTTTCCGTGAGATCAAAATAGGCACCGGCCGCAAGATCCGCGACGGAAAAGACGTGGCCATCCTTTCCATTGGTCATCCCGGCAACTTCGTAACAGAAGCCTGCAAAGAGCTGCTGGCAGACGGACTGCAGCCCGCCCACTACGATATGCGCTTCGTTAAACCGCTGGATACCGAAATGCTGCACGAAGTGTTCAGCAAGTTCAATAAGGTGATCACCGTGGAGGATGCCGCCCTGCCAGGTGGCTTTGGCAGCTCCATACTGGAATTCATGGCCATGAATGGTTATCACGCCGAAGTACGGATGCTGGGCATACCAGACCGAATCGTGGAACATGGCAAGCCGGAAGAGCTGCACCGCGAATGCGGGTACGACGCCGCTGCCATTGCCGCGAAAGTGAGGGAAATGCTTAAAAGTAAGATCACTGTAATAACAGAATAAACTAAGAAATTCCAAATCCCAGATTCCAAATTCCAAACAGCGAAGATCTTCGCGAACACCATTTGGAATTTGGAATTTGGGATTTGAATTTTTACCCAATGCCGGATCTGTATCTTCGTTTGCGTATCACCGAAATAATAAAGGAAACACCGGACGCCTTCACTTACCGCCTGGAAAATACCAGCGATGAACCAGTGATCTACCAGGCAGGTCAGTTCCTCACTTTCCTCATAGCGCTGCATGGCACTACCTACCGCCGTTCTTATTCTTTAAGCTCAACTCCCGGCATAGATCCCTTCCTGTCTGTCACCATCCGCGAAAAGGAGAACGGGGAGATCTCCCGTTACATTCTGCGCCACTGGCAGCAAGGGGATATCATTACCAGCCTGCTGCCCAGCGGCCGCTTTACCCTTAATACGCTGGGCCCGCGCCCCCGTGATATCTTCCTGATGGCCGCCGGCAGCGGTATTACCCCCATCTTTTCCCTGCTGAAACATATTCTTTACCGGGAGCCATCGGCCAGGGTTACACTCATTTACAGCACCACTTCGCCGGAAAGAACCATCTTCTTTGAACAATTACAGGCACTGCAAACCAGGTTCAGTGCACAGCTGCAGATCATCTACCTGTTCAGCAGGCAGCTGCCTGATGACAACCCCGGTTTCATCCGCCGGCTGAACAACGTTTCATTGGAGCCACTGGTAAATGAGCACCTCCGCTACAACAGGGAAGATGCGGAATTCTTTACCTGCGGCCCCCCGGATTATATGCGTATGATCCTGCTCACCCTTACTTTCATGGGCTTTGCAGAAGAACAGCTGCACAAGGAGAACTTTGTGGTGAATACCGCCGTAAAGGTGGAAAAGGCCGGACGCCCCGGCGACGCCTCTCCCAAAGATGTACAGCTGCTGATCGGCGGTAAGTCCCATCGTATTACCGTCCCCGGTGATCAGCATATCCTTGACAGTGCCCTGCAGCAGGGCGTATTACTGCCCTACAGCTGTAAGGGTGGCGTTTGCGGCTCCTGCACCGCCCGTTGTACCGAAGGTAAAGTATGGATGCCCGTTAATGAGGTGCTCACGGATAAAGAGCTGGCCCAGGGCTTTATCCTTACCTGCGTGAGTTACCCAATCAGCGAACACGTCAGGATAGAGCTGTAAAAAGCTACAAGCTGCAAGCTAACGCCGTTCATGCGGGTACCTGAATAAACGGTATACTCCTTCAGCTTGTAGCTTGCAGCTTGGAGCTTTCCCTTATAGCGCGCAGCTATAAATTTTGTCCTTCGCTTTTTTATCGTTAAATTTTGATAAAAATGCTGCCATGCGTTATACCCCTTTCAGGCTGGCAACTGTGTGTTTTGCAGGTATTATCCTATGGTTGTCTGTGCTGTTCCTGATCAACCGGATACTCCCGGAGCCTGTTTGGCTCTCCTACGGTCTGTTTGCCTCATTCAGTACAGCGCTCTTGTTCTACTTTTTATTCCGCTACCGTTTTGTGCTGCAATATTTCCGTGTGTTCGACAATCATCCCATTCCTATGTGGATATACGAATACGGAACGCTTCGCTTTCTGGCCGTGAACCGCGCAGCAATAGAAAAATACGGATACAGTAAGAAGGAATTTCTTTCACTAACGCTAAAGGACATACGTGATCCGAAGGAGATTGCTAAAATGCTGGAGAGTGTGCAACAGAACCGTCCGGATGGACAGTACCGCGGTTTATGGAAACACCGCAAAAAAGACGGTACTGATTTTTATGTAGAGCTCTACGGGCATGATGGTTATTACCTCGGAAGGCGAACCCGCATTGTCATGGCGGTGGATGTTGATGCACAGGTAAAGGAAAGCATCGAAGCACATGAACTGGCAAAGCGGTATGATCTCGTCACCAAAGCCACTAACGACGCAGTTTTTGATTGGGACCTTGCCACTGATAAGGTTATCTGGAACCATGGTCTTTATTCCCTGTTCGGCTATACCCCGCAAACCGGCGCTACCATGGAGTGGTGGCTGGCGCAGGTACATCCTGATGATAAGGACCATGTGATCACCTACTTTGAAGAAACCCTGCAAAGCACAGATGAATATTATGAAGCACAATACCGCCTGCTCTGTGCGGGCGGCGCCTATAAATCTGTATTGGCAAGAGCTTATATCATCCGTGAGAACGGAACGGTTCTCCGTATGGTAGGACTGCTGCAGGATATAGATCACATTGTTGAAAAGAAACAGATCATTCAACGCCTGCGCGAGCAGAACGAAGGTCTGCGGGAGATTGCCCGCATCAACTCCCACGAAGTAAGACGGCCCATTGCTTCCATCCTCGGCATTGCACAGCTTTTTGATAAAAGCAATCAGGACATGTCGCTCAACAACCAGCTCATCGACTGGCTGTATGACAGCACATCACAACTGGACGAGATCATCCACAAGGTGGAAGAAAAAGTGAGGGAAATAGAGAAAAGTAATTAAGAGAGGTAAGTGGTTAGTCGTAAGTTGTAAGTAAATGCAGCGAATACCAATCACTGGCCACTTTCGACTAACCGCTTACGACTTCTTTTTACTTTGCAAATTGCTCGAACTCATGTCTTAGTTCACCGTACAACTTTTGAAAAGTCTCCATACGGTCATGTAAAGTGCCAACATCGTCAACAGGACGATCGTCATGAACAATCGCAAGGACGCCATTATTCATCAATTTCTTCGCAGATTGTTTGAGGTCATGGAACAATTCATCCGCTACTTCCATCTGGCAAATGAACTGGTTCTGAAAATGCTCTACATGGATAAGCATATCAGCATCTGTTTTCCGGTACGCCATCTGTTCTAACCTGCCGCGCATTTCCCGTATTTCCTGCCGTGCATTGTCTACGTTGCTTTTCCAGGAACTGATCTGCTGCTGCAGGTCTGAAGTCTGTGTTGGAATTTCCATGGTGTATTGATTTTATTGTAGCAGTTAAATGATGAATGAACATAGAACGAAGTGCTCATCATTTCCTATCGCTATCAGTCAATATCCAATGTATATAGTGAAAGCCATTTCTAAGTTACGATCTTTTTTCTTTTTCCGACGTGAACCAGGAAATACCTTCGATAATACCCGCTGCGCCTGGTTTTTCTGATTGCAGTACGTGGGTAAATGGCAGGGTGTACTGCAATAATGCCGCTTCGGCAAGCCCTACAACCACACCTTTAAAACCGGCGTCGTATAATGACCGGTCGTTCATGGTATCACCGGCCACCAGTACTTCCTCAGCCGGGTAGCCAAGCATTTCCAGCAGCTGCGTGAGCGTACTGCCTTTATTGACGCCCGCGGGTAATATATCCAGGTATTTTCCGGCCGACTGCAGCACATCACAGCCCAGCTCAGTAGCAATGGCAGATGCTACATCAATAGGGGTGCTGGCATCGTAATAAAAGGAACAGCGCCTTTCCTGGGGCACTTCCTGGTAGCGTAAACCGGATACCTGCTCCAGCTGGGCCCTTACCATCGCCTCTCCGGGCCATTTCTGCTCAATGGCTTCCTGAAGAGGCTGCACCGGCTCCAGGCTACTGCCTTTTACCACGGTAGCGCCCACGTCGCAGATGATATAATCCGGCATTGGCATCTGAGGGTCGTCCAATAAAGGCTGCACATTGGCCAATCCCCTGCCTGTAACAAATACCAGGCTTACATCTTTCTGCTGTTTCAGCCAGCTGTATAACTGCGCTTTGTCTTCCGGGCTGCCGCCCAGGAATGTGCCGTCAAGATCCGTTGCTAGTAACATCGCTTAAAAATACAAACAATTTGAAAATCAATTCAGAGCAACTAAGTGCGCGTCGTATTGACACACTACATATTTATGCTTATATTCAGGTGATCAAAACTACTTCCACCTTATGAAAAATTGGCCCTTTATACCCTTTGCTATCCTTGCCTTATCTGCTATCCTACCGGCCTGTAACAACAGCCCTTCAAAAAACGAGGACGGCACGCTTACCATCAACGGGTTTACTTTTCGCGACCTGAACAAGAACGGGAAGCTGGACCCTTACGAAGACAACCGGCAGCCTGTAGAACAGCGCGTGAACGACCTGCTGCAACAAATGACGCTGGAAGAAAAAGCCGGTATGCTGTTCATTAACGGCACCAAAGTAAATGCCGACGGCAGCCTGGACGATAAGCCCGCAGAAGGCATGCTGGCCGGAGTGATGGCCGCTACCAAACTGGTGGACAGCATGAAAATGAACCATTTCAACCTCTGGATGATTCCCGCTCCACCCAGGGAACTGGCCACCTGGTATAATAGTCTTCAAAAATACGCCGCCAATACCCGCCTGGGTATCCCGGTCACCATCGCCTCCGATCCACGCAATCATTTCAGCAATAATATCTTCGCCATGCAGGCCAGCCGCTTCTCTCAGTGGTGCGAGCCGCTCGGACTGGCGGCCATCGGCGATACCGCCCTTACCCGCCGCTTTGCAGAAATATCGCGGCAGGAATACGTTTCCGTAGGTATCCGCGAGGCCCTGCACCCGCAGGTAGACCTGGCCACTGAGCCGCGCTGGCCCCGCATCAGCGGTACCTTTGGCGAAGATGCGGCGCTCTCCGCAAAAATGGCTTATGCTTACATACTGGGTTACCAAGGTAATTCGCTGAACGATTCGGGCGTAGCCTGCATGACCAAACACTTCTCCGGCGGCGGCCCCCAGAAAGAAGGGCTGGACCCGCATTTTGAATTTCAGCGCGGACAGGTATACCCTGGCAAGAATTTCAATTACCACCTTATTCCCTTTGAAGCAGCGTTTAAAGCGCATACAGCCGCTATTATGCCCTATTACGGCGTGCCCATGGATCAAACTAGCGAGAACGTAGGCTTTGCCTTTAATAAGGATATTATTACCGGTTTATTGCGCAACAAATATCACTATGATGGTGTGGTATGTACAGACTGGGGACTGATCTCCGACGCCAACCTGGGCGCCACCATATGGCCTGCGAGGGCCTGGGGCGTGGAAAAGCTCAGCCCCGAACAGCGCGTAAAAAAGGTGATCGATGCTGGTGTAGACCAGTTTGGCGGTGAGAACCTGCCTCAGCTGGTAGTGAACCTGGTAAAGAGTAAACAAATTACCGAAGCGCGTATAGACACCTCCGTTAGAAGGCTGCTGCGGCAGAAATTTGAACTGGGACTGTTTGATCATCCCTTTGTAAATGTCGAAAAAGCAGCCACCATGGTAGGCAATGCCGCTTTCAGCAAGGAAGGAGAAGCTTCGCAGCGCAGAGCCATCACGCTGTTGAAGAACACCGATAAAAAACTGCCGCTGAAACCCGGCACATTAAAACTGTATATAAAGAATATAGATCCTAAAGTAGCCGCAGAATACGGCGTGGTAGTAGACCAGGCCGCTGATGCAGACATCGCCATCATTCGCCTTAACACACCCTTTTACCCCGTAGCCACCAAGAACCCGTTCGCTTTGATGTTTCACCACGGCGATCTGGACTTTAAAGGCAAACAGAAGGACAGCCTCCTGATGCTGATCCGCACCACACCGTCTATCGTAGACATCTACCTTGATCGTCCCGCCGTGATACCCGAGATTAACGAAGCTGCCAAAGGCCTGCTGGCCGACTTCGGCGCCAGCGATGCAGCCGTATTGGATGTGATCTTCGGCAAAGCCAAACCGGAAGGAAAACTACCTATTGAACTGCCTTCTTCTATGGAAGCCGTACGCGCACAAAAGGAAGATGTGCCGTATGATTCAAAGCAGCCGCTGTATAAGTTTGGCTGGGGAATGAGTTACTAAGGCAGTTTGAGGTTTGAAGTTTGAGGTCTGAGATTCGTTAAAAGCTAAAGGTTCAAAACAAGTTTTATATCCAATCAGACAGTTTCTCTGACGAAGACGTCTACATTAAACTTGCAACCTTCAACGAACCTCAGACCTCAAACTTCAGACCTCAAACTAGCTTAGCGTCGCCTCCAACGTTATACTTGTATTCATCAATTTCGAAATCGGACAATTCGCCTTTGCATCTTCCACCAGCTCATCAAATTTCCCCTTGTCCAGGCCCGGCACTGTTGCATTTACCACCAGGTGACTGCTGCTCACCATACCGTTCTCCAGCGTAACAGTAGCCCTGGTGTCAATATTACCCGGTGTAAACCCTGCACCGGAGATCAGGAAGCTCAGCTTCATGGTGAAACAGCCTGCATGCGCTGCCGCTACCAGCTCTTCCGGATTAGTGCCTGCGCCGCTTTCAAAACGGCTGCTGTAAGAGTAGGGAGTATGGTTCAGTACGCCGGTTTCTGTAGTCAATGTGCCTTTGCCTTCTTTACCTGTGCCTTGCCAGTTAGCAGATGCGGATCGTTTCATTGTTGCAATTTTTGAGGTGAGTAATAAGAGAGAATCAAGTTAATAAAAAAACCGCCCCGATTATAACCGGGACGGTTTTTACTTTTCGCCTGACAATTGATCCTTCAGCTTCTTTTCCTGCTATAATGTTTCATTTATTCCATTCTATCTGTGCCCTTCCATTTGCACTTTTCAATTATCAGGGTCACTCCCCTACATTGTTCCACTTATGCTGATTATTGCTGTTACTGTTCTATGAATCCTTTGCTATTCCTATGTAAATTCTACCTTGTTTAACCTAAAACACTTCAAACATTATTGCTTCACCACTTCTACTGCTGCCAGCAATTTCACTTCATCACCCAGCACCAGGCCGCCATTATCGGTAGTAGCGTGGAAAGACAATCCAAATTCTTTACGGTTGATCTTACCAGTCAGTTCAAAACCTGCTTTCACTTGTCCCCAGGGATCTTTTGTGATACCGCCATATTCAACAGCCAGTTCAACAGGCCTGGTATGTTCGCGGATGGTAAGATCGCCGGTTACTTTATAATTTGATTCGTCTAATTTTTTCACTTCTTTAGAAACAAAGCGCACTTTCGGATACTGTGCAGCATCGAAGAAATCGGGCGCTTTCAAGTGCTGGTTGCGGTCTGCGTTCTTGGTGCTGATGCTGTTCACATCTGCTTCGAACGTAATGCTTGCGCCGCTGAAATCATCGTTGGCAGATTCAACCGTGCCTTCGAAATTTGAAAACTGACCGGTTACGGTGCTGATCATCAGGTGCTTTACTTTAAATTGTACTTCGCTGTGTGCTGAATCAATTTTCCAGGTTGCCATTGTTTGTGTTTTTAATCAGTTTATTTTAAAAAGGTATTAAATACTAGTTGTTCGCTGTTAACCGCTACCAGCTAAAAGCTAATAGCCAAAAGCCAGCTGCTACTTCAGATGTCCCATTTTTCCGGCGTTGTAGTCATCGATGGCCGCCATTATTTCATGTTCTGTGTTCATCAGGAAAGGCCCGTAGGCAAATATGGGCTCATCGATCGGCTCACCATTCAATACCAGCAGTGTGGCATCGGTAATGGCCGTGATAGTGATCTCTTCACCTGCTGTATCAAACAATGCAATCTCCACTTCTTTCGCAGCATGCGTTTCATTATAGTTCACGGAGCCTTTCAGCGTTACAATGCCGGTGCTATAGTTTTCCGGTAAGTTGAGCGTTACGCTGTCACCGGCTTTGAGCTGTATATCAAACAGGTTCAGCGGCGTAAAAGTGCTGGCTGGGCCATCGTGACCATTAAAGTTCCCGGCGATCACCCGCAGCCGGCTATGCTCACCCACCGGTACTACCGGTATCCGGTCTTTAGAAAGTTCCTGGTAGCGGGGAGCGGTCATCTTATATGCCTTTGGCAGGTTCACCCATAATTGCACTACTTCCAGCGTACCACCCTGGCGGGCAAATTCCGTTTCATGTTTTTCCTCATGCACTACGCCAGAACCTGCTGTCATCCACTGTACATCGCCCGCATACAACTTTCCGTAGTTCCCTGCGGAGTCGCGGTGTTCCAGGGCGCCCTGATACAGGATCGTCACGGTCTCAAAACCGCGGTGCGGATGCTCATCTACGCCCCTGGGTTTATTGCTTGGAGGAAAGTAGGCCGGCGCCCCGTAATCCAGTAAAAAGAAGGGGCTGATCTTTTTTCCCAACCTGTTCCCGCTGGGAAATACGTTCTGCACCCTGAATCCATCGCCCACCATATGCGGCGCCGGAGCCTTATATATATTGCTGACACTTTTTATTGTTTTCGTCGTTATCATATTAACCTCCTGAATACGACACAAAATTATGCGTTGCAACAACTATTTGAAATGGATAAAACATCGCAAGTGGTGCACTTTTTTTAGTTTGAGCTTTGAAGATGGAGGTCTGAGGTTAGGAGGAAGCACCCTAAAAATCTTAAAATCAGGCATTTAAGCAACCGCAGGCTATATGTTTCTGAACATTCAACGTTTAACGAACGTCAAACCTCAAACATTAAACCTCCAATCTCAGCCCTTCTGTCTTTCCTGTTCTGGCGCTTTCCCTGAACTCGGAAGGGGTTTGCTGGGTGTACTTCTTAAAAAAGCGGCTAAAATAATGGGGGTCTTCGAAGCCCAGTTTATAGGCTATTTCTTTAGCGGTAAGGTCGGTATTGTATAGGTAGCGCTGGGCTTCCAATATTACGCGGTTACGGATATGTTCTCCTGCAGTGATGCCGGATAACTGTTTACTGATCTCATTCAGCAGCACAGGTTTGATATGCATGCGGGCGGCATAATCAGAAACGGTCTTCAGCTGCATGAATTGCTCTTCTATGAGGTTCTTAAAATGCAGGAACAGCGAGCTGTTATGCGCCGCAAACTGTTCCGGCACTGCCGCCATGTTGGCGCCTTTGATACGGAAAGCCAGCACCAGGAAATAGCGCAACAAACTGTGCAGCGCGGTTTCATAGCCGGCTTCTTTTTCGCTTAGCTCGCGCAGCATACGTTGTACGATCTCTTCAAATTCCTTTTCCTGTTCCTGGTCCAGGGTGATCACGCTGCTGAACTGGTTGTTGATAAAAAGGTCTGTCTGGATGCCCGCCATGCTGGCGGCCTCCTGTAAACACATAAAGGCGTCAGGGAAGGCGATCATATACCCGTCTACCTTCTGGCTGAAATGCATTTTGTGCACCTGCCGCGGGGCCAGGAAAAAGAGCGTGTTCTTTTCCACTACATGCGTTACGGTATCGATGGTATGTGTCAATTCTCCCTTTCTGATCCAGTAGATGGTATAGAACTCATGCCGGTGGGGCGCTTCGGTATGGGCAAAGAAATCGGGGCCCAGGGAACAAAGCGTTGACACTACAAAGGAAGTATCTGCCTGTGCATATACGGGCAGGGAAAGTATTTCTATTGCTTGTTTCTCCGCCATCAGTCTTTTTCAAATATGCCAGCAACTTCTTCTTCTCTGTCTGCAGGATCAATATAATCGATGATAAAATTGTTCCTGCCTTCACCCACCATAATGCCCATGTATTTCTGCTGCACCAGTTCCAGCATGCTCAGGAACAGGAAGATGGCATGAATACGGTCTTTACAGTGGTCGAAGATCTTCTCAAAGGCCAGTGTTTTTTCTGTACGGGCCAGATCCAGCATAAACTCACGGGAGCCTTCCATGGTATAATCATACTTATATACCACGTGCTGGGGTTTATTGTCGCGCTCCTTGATACGTTGCATCACCTTTTCAAAGGTTTTGGTCAGCTTAAAGAGCGTAAGCGTCTGTACTTCGGTGCCTTCGCTGGTTACCTCGCCGATCTCGGCCAGTTCCTTGGCAATGTTACCACGTTTGATCTGCAGCATGCGCTCCGCCTCTTTCTCGGCCAGCTCTGCGGCGGCTTGTTTAAAGCGCTTGTATTCCAGGATCTTGTCTACCAGCTCCAGGCGCGGATCTATTTCATTGCCCTGCTCATCCAGCTCCTTTCGGGGCAGCAGCGTTTTGGCCTTGATGCGCATCAGGGTGGCTATAAACAGTATGAATTCGCTGGCCAGTTCTATGTTCAGCGATTTCATATGGTGGATATAGTCCAGGAAATCCTGTGTGATCTTGCTGATCGGGATATTGTAAATATCCAGCTCGTCCCTTTCAATAAAGAACAGGAGCAGGTCAAAAGGACCTTCGAACTGGGGGAGTTTTATTTTATAGCTGTTATCGCTCACGGGAATGATTATCAGTTAATTAGTAAATTCCAAATCCCAAATTCCAAGCTCCAAATGATCATTGCGGAGATCTCCGCTTTTTGGAATTTGTAATCTGGGATTTGGAATTTATCAAAAATAACAAAATTTCTAGAACCGGGCCGAGAATCCTACCCCTATCACCTGTTTGACCTGTAGCCGGGGGCCTTTAACCCCTGTTTTCTCATTCACGAACTGCTTCACGTCGTCGTCATAGATCAGGTCTACGTTCAGGTTGGCGGAGATATACTTGTTCACCTTGAGCATCAGCACGTTGGTCATAAAAACATCTATGTTCTGTGGATTGTGACGATAATCGGAGAACAGGTCCAGGCGCGATTTCAGGATCACGTTTTTCATGATCTCCTTGTTATAGTTCACAGATACGTAGGCGCCCACTTGTAAAAGCACATGCTTACCGGTGTCTACGCCATATGCGCCCTGAGAAGATAGCACATCGTCCATCACAAACAGCCAGCGGGTAGAGATAGGAGTCATGAAGACAGACAGCGACTCATTGGGCTTGTAATCAAAACCGGGCGCCAGCAGCAGGTAGGCCGGTGAAAAGAAGCGGGAGGTAAGCCGCGGCGGCACGCTGTCATACAGGTAGCCATTGGTGAACTGGGTACGCAGGTTGCCTAATATACTGGCATACCAGTGGTCTCCGATGTTATAGCCATATTTGCTGGTAAAATCTATGCGGTCGTCACTTTTGCGTGCCCCGAGACTGGTGGTGCGTACATAGCCATAGGCCAGCTCCAGCACGTTATCCCAGGTGTGGCGCCCCTGGCGGTAGGCGAGGTACCCGGTAAAGGTGGAATTAACGGAAAAGGAAAACTTGTCGCCACCCGCCGCCCAGTTGGTGAGCGTTCCCTGGTTGATGTTCACATTAAAAATACCGCCCTTTCTCCAGAGTATATTGGAGGTATCCTCCTGCACCAATTTAAATTTCTTGTCAATCAGCTCTTCCCGCTCCTTTGTCCACGGCTGGGCCTTTGCCAGGGAGATACCAGTTAAAAAACAGCACAGTAACAGAACGGGTCTAAGTAAAGTTTTCATATAAGGTGATTTCAATGATAATGCAATAGTTTCCTGTATCCCCATATAGAGAAATAACCTGCCATCAATCTTAAGCGGGTATTATTTTGTCTTGAGTAGGTCGCGTATTTCCATCAACAGTTTTTCCTGCGCAGTAGGCTCGGGAGGACCTGCAGGAGCCTCGTCCCTCTTGCGGATGAGCCGGTTCATGAATTTTACCAACAGGAAAATACAGAAAGCGATAATGATGAAATCGATCACGCTTTGTATGAATGCCCCATATGCCAGTACAGGCGCACCCGCTTCCTTGGCCTTTGCCAGAGAGGGAAAGCCCGATCCCTTGCTGCTGTTCAGCAGGATGTACTGGTCTGAGAAATTAACGCCGCCGGTAAAGAGGCCGATAACTGGCATCAATACATTATCAACCAGCGCTGTAACGATCTTTCCGAATGCTCCTCCAATAATCACGCCCACAGCCAGATCCATTACATTGCCTTTCATGGCGAATTCCTTAAATTCTTTCAAGAACGACATATGGATGGGTTTTATGGTTACGATTTCAGGTGCGAAAATAATAATTTACCTTTTAAGCACGGGGTATTTCATCTTCAGCTCTTTCAGTGTATCCCTTACCGTTTTAGCCACGATATGCTCCTTATACCAGTTCGAGTCTGTAGGCACGATGATCCAGGGAATATGGTTGCATTCTTCAAATACGTCTTCATAGGCTTTACGGTACTGCTTCCACAGCTTGGCTTCCTCGATGTCTTTCTCATTATACTTCCACATCTTACGGGGATCCTCCGTGCGCTCTTCCAGCCGCTGACGCTGTTCTTCCTGCGATATATGGAGATAGAACTTCAGTATCTGGGTGTTGTTATGTTCCGACAGCAGCTTTTCAAAATCATTGATGGCCTTCATGCGCTTGTACGCGGTATCGTCATCTATCCAGTTGTGCACCCGCTGTACCAGCACATCTTCATAATGCGAGCGGTTAAATACCTGTATCATACCTTTGGCAGGTGAATGCTGGTGGATCCGCCACAGGAAATCATGCTCCATCTCATCCTCGGTTGGCGCTTTAAAGGCCTGGGCCTTGACGCCGAGGGGATTGAGCCTCCCGAACACATCCCGGATCAGGCCATCCTTGCCACTGGCGTCCATACCCTGCAATACGACCAGCAGGGAGTGCTTCCGTTGGGCGTACAGCAGGTTCTGAAGCTCGTCCAGCTCTTCCAGCAGTTTGTCAGTGGCCTCTTTGACAGTTTCTTTATCCAGCTTTTTGGGTGGTGTAGTGGGAATATCCGATAGTTTGATCTTTGCCATGAGAAGAGGGGATTTGCATTATGTTAAAGGTAACAAATAAGTTGTAGAATAGTTGTCGGCTGCCAGTTAACTGTTGTCAGTTAGCGCAGTAAATATGATCTTCGCATTTAATCACTAAAGACTGTCAACTTAACATCTAATTATTACCGTCTTGGATAAACGTATCACGCACTGGAGCATCTTTCTCTTGCTTTCCCTTACCTGGGGCAGCTCTTTTATATTGATGAAGATCGGGATGGAGGGGCTGCAATCCTACCAGGTTGCCAGCGTAAGGCTGGTGGCAGCGGGGCTTACGCTCCTGCCTTTCTTTTTTAAGTACATCCGGGAGACGCCGCTTAACAAGCTGCCTTATATTTTATTATCAGGTTTGTTGGGCAATGGTATCCCGGCCTTTCTGTTCTGCCTGGCAGAAACGCGCATAGACAGCGCCCTGGCTGGTATCCTGAATTCATTTACCCCCCTGATGGCGCTGATAGCGGGCACGCTGATCTTTAAAAGCCCGTTTGAAAAACGGCAGCTCACGGGTATCTGCGTAGGCCTGGTGGGGGTGGTAGGGCTATTTGTGGCCAAAGGGGTGAGCGCCGGCTACTGGTACTATGGCTTTTATGTGCTGCTGGCCACCGTGTGTTATGGCGTTAACATTGCCCTGGTGCATCATTACCTGAAAGGATTTTCTTCTATTCAGCTCAGCTCTATCGCCCTGGCCTTTTGTGCCGTACTGGCCTTACCGGTATTGATAGGCAGTCATTTCTTCCACCTGTTTGCGGGGCAGCACGCGCCCTGGATCTCCCTCGCAGCCAGCGCCACGCTGGGTATCTTCGGCAGCGGTATTGCAACGGTACTGTTCTATATATTGATACAAAGGGCGGGATCTGTATTTGCTTCCATGGTCACCTATGCCTTACCTGTAGTGGCAATAGGCTGGGGCCTGCTGGCCGGTGAGAACATTACCTGGTTACAGGTGGTTTTCATGGGGGTGATATTGGCGGGCGTGTATATGGTACATAAAAAATAAAAGTAAAAAAGCAAAAAGTAAAAGATCGCGGATACCTCCGCCGTGTTTTTACTTTTTGCTTTTTTACTTTTTACTTAAATAGCCATGATCTCTTTCTCCTTGGTAGCAAGGTGCTTATCTACCAGGACAATATATTTATCGGTCAGCTGTTGTACATCAGCTTCCGCATCTTTTGCAGTGTCTTCGCTTAACCCATCTTTCTGCAGTCGCTTGATAGCTTCGATCGCATCGCGGCGGATGTTGCGGATGCCTACTTTAGCATGCTCGCCTTCACCAGCAGCGCGTTTTACCAGTTCTTTACGGCGTTCTTCTGTTAAAGGGGGCAGGAATAAACGGATCATCTGTCCGTCGTTCTGGGGATTGATACCGATGTTGGCTGCAATGATCGCCCTTTCAATAGGCTGGATCATATTTTTTTCCCAGGGTTGAATGGTAAGCGTACGGGCATCTGCTACGCTCACGTTGGCTACCTGGTTAAGCGGGGTGGGGGCGCCATAGTAGTCTACCGTAATACCATCCAGTATCTGGGGATTGGCTTTACCGGCCCTGATCTTGGTGAGCTCCACTTCCAGGTGCTTGATTGCCTTGTCCATCGACTCTGTAGCATCGTCCATTATTAGCGTAAGGTCATCTTGCATAACAAAAAATAGTTAAGTGCCTGCAAACCTACAGGTTTTCTTTTAATCATCAAAGAAGCCCTTAAACAGTTTGAGGTTTGAAGTTTGAAGTCTGAGGTTCGTTAGATGTTAAAAGTTTAGGACTATACGCTAACCTCTAACTTTTAACGAACCTCAGACTTCAAACTTCAAACCTCAAACCTCCGGTTTATTTATTTATCCTGCAGCATCCCTTCAGGATTTACCCGCAGTATTTTAGGCTTGGTAACAACAGGATCAGATGTAGCTGCAGGGGTAGCAGCATTGGCAGTGGCTGCGGCCGTATTAACAGTGGCTGCAGCAGGTATAGTAGTCTGCCGCACCGGTACGGGCCGCGGAGCTGTTTTGCCTTTCTTCGCAATGTAAAGCACTACCGTACCTGCCACTGCGGCGCCCACTACGATCAGCATCAGGTAGTTAGGCCCGATGTCCTGCAAAGCGAAAGCAGCTACTATAAAAATGATATTGGAAACCACCGCCACGGAAGTGGTTTGTTTATGATTGAGTTTCAGTTCCAGCAGGTAGTGATGGATGTGGTTACGGTCTGCTGAGAAAGGAGACCTACCTCTTAACATACGGATAGCAAACACCCGCAGTGTATCAAATAAAGGTATGATCAGTATGGCAAATGCTACGGCAGGTACTGCATTCACCGGCATCCTGGAAGCAGGGTTACCGGCCACTTCTATGAACTTCACCACCAGGATGGCATTTACCAGGCCTACCAGCAAAGACCCTGTATCTCCCATAAAGATCCGGGCGGGAGAGATGTTATAGATCAGGAACGCTGCCAGACCGCCTGCCAGGCCAAAGCCCAGTACGGCATACAGCACCTCGCCTGAATACAGGAAGTAAGTGCCCAGCACGCAGGATACCAGCATACCAATGCTGCCGGCTAATCCGTCTACTCCGTCTATCAGGTTAAATGCGTTGATAATCACCAGGAAAGTAAAGTAAGTAAGGAGCAGGCCAAAATGCTGCGGTAAAGCACCGATGCCCAGGAAACCATACATACTGTTGATCTGCAGGTTGCCCAGGTATATAACGGCAAAAGAGGCCATCAGCTGGCCTATCAGTTTCTTTAAAGGAGAGAGCCCTACGATGTCATCCTTCAATCCAACCATAAAGATCACAAAGAAGGCCGCCACCATATACTGAAAAGGGGAATTTGCAAAGGAAGGCACACAGATAGCGGCCGCCATCACAAAACCCGAGAAGAAGCCAATCCCTCCCAGTGTGGGAATATTGGACTTATGCGATTTTCGTTCATCTGGTTCGTCGTACAAATGCTTTAATTCCGCGACCTTAATCAGGGCTGGAATTGCAAAGTAGGTCACAACAAAACTCAGGACGCTAGCAATTAATACATTCTCCATCAGTAGGGGGGTTAGGATACAAAAATTATACAAAGATATTAATTTCAATTGAATGAATATCAGCAAAATTCAAAAACTAAAAAACTTGGTGCCCGAACATCGACTTTAGCGAAAAGTTTGTGGAACTCTTTACTATTCTTTGCAAATATCTCTTAGTTTTGCGACTTATAAAAATGCAACTATCATGCCACAGCTGAATGAAATAGCTACACAGATCAGAAGGGATATTGTTCGTATGGTGCATGCCGTGCAAAGCGGCCACCCTGGCGGTTCTCTGGGCTGCGCCGATTATTTTACGGCCCTTTTCTTTAAGGTAATGCAGCACAACCCTCAGCCTTTTGATATGGACGCCCGTAATGAAGATGTGTTCGTTCTGTCAAACGGCCACATATCTCCGGTGTACTACAGCGCGTTGGCCAGATCAGGGTACTTTCCTGCTTCGGAGCTGAACACCTTCCGTAAGATCAACTCTCGCCTTCAGGGCCACCCCACTACCCACGAGCACCTGCCAGGTATCAGGATTGCCACCGGTTCACTCGGTCAGGGTATGAGCGTAGCCATCGGCACCGCACTTACCAAAAAGCTGAACGGCGACAAACACCTGGTGTTCTCCCTGCATGGCGACGGTGAGCTGGAAGAAGGACAGGTATGGGAAGCAGTAATGTTTGCCCCCCACCATAAAGTGGATAACCTGATCATTACGGTTGACTGGAACGGCCAGCAGATAGATGGGCCCACCGAGCAGGTAGGCGGTCTGGGCGACCTCGAACCTAAATTCGCTGCCTTCGGCTGGAAAGTGCTGCACATGAACGGCAACGACCTGGACGATGTAGTGGCTACCCTGGAAAAAGCTAAAAGCCTCACCGGTAAAGGCCAACCCATCGCCATTCTCATGAAGACTGTGATGGGCAAAGGTGTTGACTTCATGGAAGGTCATCACGAATGGCACGGTATCGCCCCGAGCGACGAACAACTGGCAAAGGCACTGGCGCAACTGCCGGAAACACCATTGGGAGATTATTGAAAAAGCTACTAGCTATTAGCCGTTAGCTACAAACGATTGACAGCGAGCTCAAAAGATAAAAAAGCGGTAAGATAAAAAGCTGTTTTAAACAGTTCTTTTTGTCCTACCGCTTTATTGTTATATACAAGCGCAAATATCTTTTCTCTATCTGTTTCTTATCCCGCTCATCCATCACTTGCAGCTAACAGCTAATAGCTAGCAGCTAACAGCCACTTTTTCAGCTTCCCACCGCCAACTCTTCCTTCGCTGCCTGCTTAGCCGGGTACCAACTGGCCGCCACCCCTATCACAATGATCGTGAGGCTCACCAGCAGAAAATCCATCGGATTCATCACCACCGGGTAAGCATCCACCAGGAAAGACGATCCTTCCAGCTTGATCAGCCCAAACTGCTGCTGCAGCACACATACCAGGATCCCGATCCCGAAACCGAGTCCGGCACCTATACCCGCTATAATCAGGCCTTCTGCCAGGAAGATCCGCAAGATCAACCCTTTACGTGCACCCATAGCCTTCAGTATGCTAATGTCTTTCCGTTTCTCGATCACCAGCATTGACAGGGAACCGATCATATTGAATGCGGCTATCACTAGTATAAAGCTAAGGATCACATATACAGCCCATTTTTCCGTTTGCATAATGGCATACAAGGCCTGGTTCTGCTCATAACGGGTTTGCACCTTGAACTGCTTGCCCAGTAAAGTTTGCAGCCGGCTTTTCAGCGCCGCTTCATTGGCGCCCGGGGCTGCTGCTATCTCGAGGGCAGACATCTCTCCGGCTGGCAGCTCCAGCAGCCGGCGCATAAAATCTATGTTGGTAATAACATACTTGCTGTTGAACTCCTGCTGTATGGCAAATGCTCCCGCAGGAAAGAGATAACCGCTGTTCAGCGCCTCATTGGGCAGCAGGCTGCCTGCGCTGCGCTTGGGTACATATACATCCACAGGCACCAGGCTACGCTCTACATCTACTCCCAGAGCAGCTTCCAGCTCTATACCCAATACGGCACGGTAAGCATTTTCGTCGCCCATGTCGAAGCGGCCCCGCACCACTTTATCTTTCACACCGGCCACTTCATTGTAGTGGCTGTCTACTCCTTTCAGTACGGCGATGGTCTTTTCTTCGCCAAAGCGGAGCACCGCTTTTTCTTCTACTACCTGGGAATAATGCGCCACCCCGGGCGTAGCCGCAATCTGCTGCAGCTGCGCCGCGCTAAGCATAATGGTTTTGCCCGTTGCCGGACTTACCTTCAGGGAAGGGTAAAAGGAAGAATATAAGGATTTCACCAGGCCCTCAAAGCCATTGAATACGCTCAGGATAACGATCAGCGCACCTGTACCTACGGCAATGGCCGCTACGCTCACCCATGCAATGATGTTGATCGCGTTGGTAGATTTCTTGGCCCAGAAGTAACGGGAAGCAAATTGCCAGATCATCGAAAAAATTTACGCTTTATTTATTCTCTCTTCCCGCATCATCATCCCGGATCTTCTTAAACAGTTCTTCCATCCGGAACACATAATCCAGGGTGTCGTCCAGGAAGTAAGAAAGCTCGGGTACGCGGCGCAATTGCTTGCCCACCCGCAATCCCAGCTCTTTACGGATCTCCCAGTTACGATCCTTTATCTGGTTCAGCATGGCTGCCGTGTCCTTGATCTGGAACATGCTCAGGTATACCCTGGCTTCAAGCAGGTCTGGCGTAATACGAACGGCAGAGATGGAGATCATTGCCCCCTCCGTTACGTTATACCCCATCCGTTGAAAGATATCACTCAGCTCCTTCTGTAATAGCTGCCCTATTTGTTTTTGCCGTTTACTTTCCTGCATTGGTGTAGTGGTTTAATGCCTCCAGTGACTAATTTATAGTAACTTGCGCACTTATCTGATAAAGCAAAGATACAGGAAACCGGGCACGATGGAAGCTTTTCATATAAGTCGTTCGTGCTGGCTTCCAGGAGTAAGACGAAAAGACATTGCGCAATGAAAACATTCCTCCGCTTACTGCAATTATCCCGGCCATATCATCATTATGTTCCGGAATATATAATATATATCTTTCTTTACACAATTTTCAGCCTCTTTAGTTTTACCCTGGTCATGCCGCTGATGGATGCGCTGTTCTCCACCGGCCAGCATACCGTGGTAACACAGCTACCAGCCTTCTCTTTGTCCGTGTCGTATTTCAAGGACCTGTTCTACTATTATCTTACCTATTACGTGAACACCACCGGCAAATTCGGCGTGCTCGTATATGTGTGCCTGGTAATACTGGCGGCAGTACTGTTGAAGAACCTCTTTGGCTTCCTCAGCCAGAAAGTGCTTACACGTATGCGGGTGAACATGGTAAGAAAGATGCGTGAAAAGCTTTACCTGCAGTTCAGCAGCCAGTCGCTGCGCTTCTATCACAACGAACGTAAAGGCGATCTGCTCTCTACTGTGAGCGGCGACGTTGTGGAAGTAGAGAACTCCGTAGTGACCTCCCTGCAAACCGTCTTCCGCGATCCTCTGCAGGTGATCGCTACTTTTGTTACGCTCTTCATACTATCGAGACAGTTAACACTGTTTACCCTGCTGGTATTCCCGCTTTCCGGTTATCTTATTTCCACTATCACCGGCCGTCTTAAAAAGAAAGCTGTAGTAGGACAAAACCTCTTAGGCAGGATCCTCAACATTACCGAAGAAACCTTATCGGGTATACGCATCATCAAAGCCTTTAACGCAGAAGGTTTCATGCGCAGGAAATTTGAAAAGGAAAATAACGATTTCGCTCATACCGTAAGAACTATGCAGAACCAGCGTGAGTTAGCGTCTCCGCTGTCTGAGACCATGGGTGTGCTGGTTATCATCGTGATCATGATCTATGCGGGTAACCTCATCCTCACTGGTGCGACTACACTAAAAGCGTCTGCATTCATTGCATACATCGCTTTGTACTTCCAGATTATTGCGCCTGCCAAGAATATTGCCAATGCTTTTTCTGTAATGCCCCGCGGGCTTGCAGCGGGTGAACGCGTGTTGCGCGTCCTCGATATTCCCAACACCATTGAAGACAAGCCCAATGCACAAACTATCAGCAGCTTTGAAAAAGAGATCCGCTATAAAGATGTAAGCTTCTATTATGAAGACCAGCACAACGTGCTGAAAGATATTAATCTTACGATTGCAAAAGGCAAGATGGTAGCGCTGGTAGGTAAAAGTGGCGCCGGTAAATCCACCATGGCTGATCTGCTACCTCGTTTCTACGATGTTACCTCCGGCAGTATTCAAATAGACGGACAAGATATCCGTGATCTTAAAATGCACGATGTCCGCAGCTTAATGGGCATGGTATCACAGGAAGCCATTCTCTTCAATGATTCCGTTTTCAACAATATCGCCTTCGGCCAGCCGGAGGCAGATAAAGAAGCGGTGATAAGCGCCGCAAAGATCGCCAACGCGCATGAGTTCATCGTGCAACTTGAAAACGGATATGATACGCCTATAGGCGACCGCGGCATGAAACTAAGCGGTGGCCAGCGTCAGCGCCTGACGATTGCACGTGCTATTTTTAAAAACCCTCCCATTCTTATACTGGATGAAGCGACTTCTGCCCTTGATACCGAATCAGAAAAGCTGGTGCAGGAAGCATTGGACAAGCTCATGAAAAACAGGACAACCATTGTGATCGCGCATAGGCTTTCTACTATTCAGCATGCGAATGAGATTGTAGTGCTGGATAAGGGGGAGATTAAGGAAAGGGGTACGCATGATGAGCTGATGGCGATGAATGGGATATATAGGAGATTGGTGGAAATGCAGGAGTTTAAGTAGGAAAAGACCTAAATCCGAAATTTATAATGATTATAAAAATTAATCGTTTACACATACTCATTCACATTAAAACATAGTCTTTTCTTTTCCTAATCTCTCCTAAATTTTTCAAAAATTAGGAGAGATTAAGATATGATTTGACCCAAACATTCCTAAAAACTCCTAATTTTAAGGAAATTAGGAGAGACTTATGGGACTTCCTGAAAAAGCGCCCCAGCTACCTGTTAATTATGATTATTTCCCTTCATTGGACAAAGTTGCTAAAGCAGGCAGGCTTCAGGAATTCCTGAAAACAGACGATCTTAAATATTACTACTGGGAAAAATGGAAATATAAAGCCAACGAATGGGGCATCGATCCGAAACATTTATGGACTGCAGCGAAGTTTAATCGGCTCGCAAATAAAACAATTCAGCTTTCTGAAATAGATGGTTTCAATTTTTCGATCGGTACTCCAACAATGATCCAGGAGCATTTACACAAATTCGACATGCATTTAGGAGGATCATTCCAGGGCGATGGCATTATTCCCGTTGACGAAAAGGAACAATACTTAATCAGCTCTTTGATGGAAGAGGCGATCGCCTCCAGCCAGATCGAAGGCGCTGCCACCACCCGCAAAGTGGCAAAGGAAATGCTGGAAAGCAATAGAAAGCCGCTGAATACTTCTGAACAAATGATAGTGAATAACTATCATGCAATGCAATGGATCGTAGAAAATAAAGATGCACCGTTCACTATTGAAAACATTAAAAAGCTTCATTCTATCCTGACAAAATCCACGCTGGGGGATGCTACAGAGGAAGGCGCATTCAGAACTGACAATGAGGTAAAAGTAGTGGATGTTCAAACAGGTCGTGTCGTATATACTCCACCGCAGTCACATCTATTAAATCAGTTAATGGCTGATCTATGCAAATTCGGTAATGATCAGGAGAAACAAACCTTCTTCATTCATCCCATTACAAAAGCCATTATACTTCACTTTCTAATTGGCTATATACATCCATTCGCTGATGGCAACGGAAGAACTGCAAGAACCCTTTTTTATTGGTATCTTTTAAAAAAAGGTTATTGGTTGATTGAGTACATGTCGGTATCCAGAGTTATACTCAATTCAAAAGCGCAATATGCAAGAGCTTATTTGTATACAGAACAGGATAACAATGATCTGACCTATTTTATAATGTATCATCTAAAGGCCATACACATTGCCTTAGAAGATTTAAAATTGTACGTCAGCAAGAAAACCGCCGAAAAACAAAATGTGATTGCGCTATTACGCAGCACGAACTTCAATGATCGCCAAATAAATATCATACAGGAAATATTACAAGACTCCACAGCTTACTTTACTGTATTACGGATTCAAAACAAGTTTGGCGTTAGCAATCAAACTGCCAGAAATGATCTTGCAAACCTGGTAGAAAACGGCGTTTTGGAAGAAAGGCGAAGTGGTAATAAAAGTCAGTTCTTACCCGTCCCAGGGTATATTAAGAAATTGACCAAGGGAAAATAACAACGGCAATGGGACTAAACGTTAATTCAGCATCGTTTCCAAATCGCATAAAGCTCCTGCTCATCCAACCTCATTTCATCGCCTCCTCATCCTTCAACACCATAACAAACCTCCTACCTATAAAACATTTTTACACTTAACACAATTCCTGAAGATATTCCAAAACTCCACACTCATCCGTTTGGCCTCATTTTTGGAGCCCTTTTATGGCCTATGCCATCCCGGAAACCTTCCCGGACCTATTTTTTCACCATAAACCAACATGCCTTTCCCATGATTTCAATCGTTATCCCGGTTTTAAATGAAGGAGCTACCATCAGACAGGTTATTAAAACGGTAAAGAAGACATCACGCAAAACAGAGATCATTGTTGTAGACGATAATAGCCGTGACAACACGGTGGAGGAGGCGATGAAAGAGGGTGTACGCGTCATTACCAGCAGCCAGCGTGGAAAAGGGATCTCTATGCGCGAAGGTTTGATGGCCGCTAAATACGACATCGTGATGTATATCGATGGGGACATCCTCACCTATCCAGATAATATTGTGGATTTACTCACCGATCCGATCACCAACAACCAGGCGGATTTTGTGAAATCCTATTTCGAAAGACAGGCAGGCCGCGTTACACAGCTCGTAGCCAAACCGCTGTTAAGCATCCTGTTCCCTGATCTGGCTCATTTCCAGCAACCGCTCAGCGGTATGATCGCAGCACGCAAATCATTCCTGCAGCGCGTACAGTTTGAAAATGATTATGGCGTAGATATTGGATTGCTCATCGACATGCACGTGCAGGGCGCACGTATAACGGAAGCGAACATTGGAAGAATAGAGAATGCTATGCAGTCCTGGGAACAGCTCAGCAAAATGTCACGCGAAGTATCACGTACTATCCTTCATAAAGCAGAAAATATGAAGATCCCGCAAGAAAATCTCGAAACCCTGGGTAATATCAATATTATCCGTGAACAGATGGAATACTCCATCCTGGAATCTATCGACAAAATGCAGAAGATGGTCATCTTTAACCTGGACGAAGCCATCTTTACACGCGACTATATAGAACTGGCCGCAGAAGCATTTGATTGCGAAGTATCGCTTGCACAGATCCGCGAACATTATTCAGACCCGGTTACCATCCTCGAACATACTGCGGCGCTGTTCCGCGACAGGAACCTGGTTGAGCTGCTGGAAGTGGCAGACGCCATTCCCGTTGTACCCGATATCAAAACAGTTGTGCATGAACTGAAGAAAAGAGGATATGCCTGCGGGCTCATTACAGACGGTTTTGAATGCGTTGGCCGCCATATCAAGAATAAACTGGGAATGGATTTCGTATTCGCCAACCGCCTGCATTTATTCGACAGCGTGGCCACCGGCGAAATGACCATCCCGGAATACTTCCTGCAACAACCAGCCGGAGAGAACTCAGATTCCATCCCCAAGTACAGCAAGAACAATATCCTGGAATACATCAAACACAAATACCATGTTATGCCGCAGAACGTGATCTACGTGGGCAGCGGCGCTGATGGCTCCAACCTGCTGCGCGCCTCCGGTATCGGCGTGGTATACGATTCTCAGAAGCCGGAGATCCAGAAGATCGCAGATAAGCTGATCACTGGTCCATACCTTTCACCACTGCTGGAAATAGCACAGGCTGGTCCGGAGAAGTTCCGGTTAAAGCTACCTGCTATCAGCAAAAAACAGGCACGACGCATCGGTATCGGTAGCCTGGTGGTATTGGCTTCCGCCGGACTGGTTTATTTAGCCGCCCGGCAACTCAGCCGCCGTAGCAAGGAATTAACAATGAATAATTAATAATCTTACAGCAGGATGCAGGCCTAATTGCTGGTGATCCTCACTAAATAGCTAAGGGGGAAGTGCCTTTCCGGACACTTCCCCCTTATTATTAATCATTAATTATTACTTACTTTTTGCCAGCTTCGCCTCAATGCTCAGCGTGGCATGCGGCACCGCTCTCAGACGGGCCTTATCTATCAACTTGCCGGTAACGCGGCAAATACCGTATGTCTTGTTTTCAATGCGCACCAGGGCTTTTTCCAGGTGATCAATGAACTGGATCTGGCGGCTGGCCATCTGGTTCAGCTGTTCTCTTTCCTGGGAGCCGCTGCCGTCTTCCATGCTCATGTACTTGTTCTCCGTATCATCGGTGCCGGCTTCATCCTTGCGGGTGATCAGGCCCTGGAGATATACGAGCTCTTTCTTCGCTGCTTCCAGCTTCTTGTTGATCAACTCCCTGAATTCCTGCAGGTCGGCATCGCTGTAGCGATATACCGGGCCCGAAGGCGCATCTGGCTGATCCAGCACAGATTTAGTGAATTCAGGCTGGTAAGACACCAGCGTGGTGGCAGATTTCACGTTCCTGTTGGGACCGGGCTTTTCAGTTTTTTCAACTCTAGCAGCAGGAGCAGGTTTTTCCGTTTTCTCCATTTTCTCCACTTTTTCAACCTTAGTGGCTTTCTCGGTTTTTTCCGCTGCTGCTTTCTTACCGGTTTCTTTTTCTTTATCTGATTTCTTTACTGGCATTATAACTTCTTTTTCTTCTGGCTTTGAAATCAATTTTTCTACTTTCTCAGTGGTAGCAATGCTCTTGCTGACCACTTTCTGCTTCTCGGCAGGTACTTTCTTTACAGCGGGAGCCTTTACAGGCTCAACTGTTTTCTTTGTTGCTGTGATTGTTTTGGCCGGGGGAGCTGATGCTTTGGTGACAGCTGGTGTTTTGGTGACAACTGCTTTTTTGGAAGCCGCCGCTTTGGGAACGACAGCCTTTTTGGCCACGGCTTTAGTGGCAGCCGGTTTCGCCAGTTTTGGCGGCGCTGCCTTTTTTACAGTCGCTTTCTTTGCAACCGGCGCTGCCTTTTTCGCAGGCGCAGGTTTGGCAGCCGCTTTTTTGGTGGCAGAGGTCACCTTTTTAGTGACAACTACCGTCTTTTTAGCGGGAGCTGCCTTTTGGGTCTTTTTGCTAGCAACCTTCTTGTTTGTTGCCATGGGACTAGCTTTTTTTGTTAACTAATACATTGAATTTAAGGTCGTTAACCTCTATTTCTGTACCATTCTGCAGTTGCGGCACTAATTCCAAGCTGTCTGCCAAAATTTCCGTGCAAATATAGTCATTATAGTTAATAATCGCCGACTTCAGCGTGTCGGCAGCTGCCACTTTTACCAGTATCCTGTCTGTCAGTTCAAAGCCGCTATCCTTCCGGATTTTTTGTATGCGGTTCACCAGTTCACGGGCATTCCCTTCGTCCTGCAACTGAGGTGTAATGGTAATGTCAAGGGCTACTGTAAGAGCGCCTTTGTTTGCTACTGTCCATCCCGGGATGTCTTCGGAAATGATCTCTACATCGGAAAGCTGCAATTGCAGCTGCTCATTGTCTATCAGCAGGTTGTATTGACCATCGCGCTCCAGGGTTGTTATATCTGCGTCCGTGAAAGCACCTATTGCGGCTGCAACTGCTTTCATTTTCGCTCCCATCTTGCTACCCAGCGCCTTGTAGTTTGGCTTGATCTTTTTCTTGATGAAGCCTTCTGTTTCGGTAAGATAGTCAATACCTTTGACATTTACCTCACTTTTTATCAGGTGTTCCACTTTTTCTATCTGCTCGCGCATGTGAGGATTCAGCACCGGGATTAATATCTTTGTCAAGGGTTGTCTCACCTTGATATTCACCTTCTTACGAAGCGACAGCACCAGGGAGGATATATCCTGGGCCAGCTGCATCCGCTCTTCCAGCTCACTGTCTATAGCGGCGTCCACCGCAGCCGGGAAATCAGTATGATGTACGCTGGCAACTGTGTTACGGTTGCTTACCTTGTTCAGGTTGCCAAACAGCCACTCTGAGAAGAACGGTGATACCGGCGCCATCAGCTGCGAGATCTTTTCCAGGCACTCGTAAAGGGTCTGGTAAGCAGAGATCTTATCATGCTCATATTCTCCCTTCCAGAAACGGCGACGGCACAGGCGCACATACCAGTTACTGAGATGTTCGTCTACAAACTCCTGTACGGCACGACCTGCCTGTGTAGGCTCATAATCATCAAAATAGGCCGTAACTTCTTTCACCAGGGTGTTCAGCAGTGAGATGATCCAGCGGTCTATTTCGGGGCGCTGCTCCAGCGGAATATATGCCTCTTTGAAAGAGAAACTGTCCAGGTTGGCATACATCGCAAAGAAGTTGTAGGTATTATATAAGGTGGAGAACAGCTTGCGCTGCACTTCACGAATACCTTCAATATCAAATTTCATGCTATCCCAGGGAGAAGCGTTGGTAATAAGGTACCAACGGGTGGCATCTGCTCCGAATTCTTCAATTGTCTTGAACGGATCTACCACATTGCCCAGGCGCTTACTCATTTTGTTGCCGTTCTTGTCCAGGACCAGTCCGTTTGACACCACAGTCTTGTACGCTACGCTGTCAAACAGCATGGCGGCCAGCGCATGGAGGGTGTAGAACCAGCCACGGGTCTGATCCACGCCTTCGCAGATGAAATCTGCCGGGAAATTTTTATTGAAAACATCCTGGTTCTCAAAGGGATAGTGCCATTGCGCATAAGGCATGGCGCCGCTGTCAAACCATACATCCACCAGGTCAGGTTCGCGGTGCATGGGCTTGCCGCTGGGGCTCACCAGGATGATTTCATCCACGTAAGGTTTATGCAGGTCCAGGATACCTTCATGCAGGTAATGTTTATTTACGTCGCCGCCCAGTACTTCATTGGCCTTGCGGATTTCGGCGTTCAGCTCGGCAATGCTGCCGATACAGATCTCTTCCTTACCGTCTTCCGTACGCCAAATCGGCAGCGGGGTGCCCCAGTAACGGCTACGGCTCAGGTTCCAGTCTACCATGTTCTCCAGCCAGTTGCCAAAACGGCCGGTACCAGTGGCGGCGGGCTTCCAGTTAATGGTTTGGTTCAGCTCCACCATCCGGTCTTTCAGGGCCGTGGTTTTGATAAACCAGGCATCCAGCGGGTAGTATAATACCGGCTTGTCGGTACGCCAGCAGTGCGGGTAGCTGTGCTCGTATTTTTCTACTTTAAAGGCGCGGTTCTCTTTTTTCAGCTTCACAGCGATGTCAACGTCCACGTCTTTATAGTCTTTCTCGTCTTTATAGTTCTTTACGTAGCGGCCGCCGAACTCGCCTACGCTGTCCAGGAACTTGCCCTGCCTGTCTACCAGGGTCAGGATGCCGATGCCGTACTTCTTACCTACGCGGTTATCGTCTGCACCAAAGGCAGGGGCTGTATGCACAATACCGGTACCATCTTCCGTGGTAACGAAATCGCCCAGCAGTACACGGAAGGGATCTCCTTCTTCGGGCTGCACGTAAGGCAAAAGCTGCTCGTAGCGCATGTTCTCCAGCTGGCTGCCGCGGAATACGCCGAGGATCTGCCAGGGGATGATCTTATCGCCTTCCTGGTAGGCGGCGAAATCGCCGTCCTCGCCTTCTTTCTTGAAATACCGGTCCAGCAGGTCTTTCGCCAGGATCACCGTCACCGGGAGGTGCGTGTACTGGTTGAAAGTGCGCACCAACGCATATTCTATATTAGCGCCTACGGTCAGGCCCAGGTTGGATGGTAATGTCCAGGGGGTGGTGGTCCAGGCCAGGAAGAATACCTGGTCGGTACCCGCTGCTTCAAACAGGAAGCGGGAACGGTCATCCTCCAGGGCCTTGAACATGGCTACTACCGTAGTATCTTTTACATCTTTATAGGTACCGGGCTGGTTCAGCTCATGAGAGCTCAAACCCGTACCAGCGGCGGGAGAGTAAGGCTGGATGCTGACGCTTTTGTACAGCAGGCCCTTCTTATAGAGCTGCTGCAGGCACCACCACAGGCTTTCGATATAATCGTTCTCAAAAGTGATGTAGGGCTTCTGCAGGTCTACCCAATAACCCATCTGTCGGGTCAGGTCGTCCCATTTGTCTTTATATTTCAGTACCTCGCGGCGGCAGGTATCATTGTACTCTGCTACGGAGATCTTCTTGCCGATGTCTTCTTTGGTAATGCCCAGGGCTTTTTCTACGCCGAGCTCTACGGGCAGGCCGTGGGTATCCCAGCCGCCTTTACGTTTTACCTGGAAGCCGCGCATTGTTTTATAGCGGCACACGAGGTCCTTCAGGGTACGGGAAATAACGTGGTGAATACCGGGGAGCCCGTTAGCGCTGGGAGGGCCTTCGTAAAATACAAATGGTGTGGCTCCTTCGCGGATGTCCACACTTTTCTCAAACGCCTGTTGCGCTTCCCATTGCTGTAGAACGTCTTTTCCTATCTGCGGTAAATTCAGCTGATTATATTCCTGATATTGACTGGCCATAAAACAATTTCCGCCTTTTGGCGTTAATTTGAAAGTAAAACACGACCGTTTATAAGACGGATGTTCGATTAAAATTGTGCAAAGTTACGAAAATACAGCGGCACCAAAAATCTCAAAATGAGGTAAAAAGGGCAAAAAAGAGTCGGTTTTTGTGTTTTTTTTAAATTTTTTACTATTTTTACGCTCGGTATCAATACCTTTGCTTTTTTGGCACTGTTTTCGCTTTAAGCTGGAAGATAAATCTGAAGTTTTAAAAAAACGTAACCCAACGGACAAACCATATCGTTTATATGAAAAAGTTGATGTTATTTTTTTGCGCTACGTTGCTCTCTTCCGGCATAACTTTTGCACAACACAAATCGGTTAAAAAGACCAAGCGGGAAACCACTGCCAAGGCTCTGGTAGCTCCGGCTCCTGTAAAAGATGCATTTGGTCAGAATTTTGCAGGGGTAAGTGAGGCAAAATGGTCCAAGAGTGTAACGGGTAACTGGATTGCTAGTTTTCAGCAAGACAGTGTGAAGACCGCTGTAGAATATACAGCAGATGGAAACTGGGTAGCTACCCGCAGTGAATATACTGGCGACAGGCTTCCGGAAACCATCGCTACCACGCTCAGAACAAAATATCCTGCTGCTACCGTAAAAGACGGCTGGAGGATTGAAAGAGCAAATGTGGCAGCATATTACAAAGTAAATATTCAGGACAATGGTACAGACAAGTCCGTGCTGATCAATGAGGCGGGTACCATCACAGAATAGCTACTTTTTCAAACACGTATTTCATAGGTATAGGGATAAATAGGACAGACCCTGCTCTTTTGGGCGGGGTTTTCTTTTTTTGGTAAAATCCCAAATGTTTCAAGGTTAGCTAGTTGTCAGTGGACAGTTGTCAGTTGTCAGTTGACAGTGACCGGAGAGAATTAACTGACAACTGATAACTGACAACTGATAACTCTTCTTAGCGCCATGCGGCGTCAAACCCTCTCATTTACACTGATTTATCACAGTTTATTCGGGCGCCACCCCTTGTCTTTTCGGCCTGAAACGCAGTCCTGTTCTATGTATACTGGGAGATGTCTCCTATATACTTCCTTCTAAATCCCTTTCTTATCCCTTATTCTCACCTATCTTTAAAAGAATAATATATGTTTAACTTATATTCGTTTGGGTCAGGGATTTAATTGAAATTGCCATAAAAGCGGGCTCAGGTATCCGCAGGGTACTGACCGGCTACTCAGTGGGTGCAATCCCAATATTAACCGAATATCAACCTAGTAAAACCTACCCCAGATGGCGATTCTTGATAACAATGAAATTCAGTTTACCGGTAGTTTTGGCAAGATGACTGCCTACCGGCTGCGCGGATCAGACAAAATTGTCGTGCGCAAAAAAGGAGGGCCTACAAAGAAACAGGTCCAGACTTCCCCAAGGTTCAAACATACCCGCCTGAATAACAGCGAGTTTTCCGGCGTGGTACAGGCAGCAAGGAGTATCAGATTTACAATGACGGTCCCCATGTTGAACCTCGCGGATCACAACATCTTCCCCCGGCTTACAGCCATATGCAAAGACATTCAAAAACAGGAGAAGATCAATGGGAAGGGACGGCGCGGTGTATTATTATCTGAACACCGAAAGATCCTGGAAGGATTCCTACTTACCAGGAAAAATCAATTTTTCAGTGTGGTCTCCAACCCCCTGGAATGCGTTATTGACCGTGAGGCAAAAACAGCTGTTGTGCACCTGCCCCGGCTCATTAAGGGCATCAACTTCGTGCTGCCCTGGCAACATCCGCTTTACCGCTTCGGATGCTGCCTGGGAGTGGCGGAAGATGTTATCCATGATGGCAGCAGTTATTATAAACCTGAGCGTTTGCCCATCGCTGCTGCCCATACGGATTGGCACATTAACGGAGCTTCTTTCCTGGCACAACCCCTTAACCTGAAGCTGGATATGCCGGAAGCGCTCAAAGAAACACAGTCCCTGGTTCTGACCGTTGGGATTGAAATGGGGCAACCTGACGCTAATGGCGAGATCCAAAATGTACGATACGCCGGTTCGGCATGTATCCTTGCAGTAAGGTAAAGTTACTGTAAACCATTGAACCTAACCACAATAAAAAAAGCGGGACATCGTGCAATGTCCCGCTTTTTTTATGAAGGGCGGAAAACTTACCGGCAATGCACTTTAGAAGATGGTGTTTGATCGCGGTGCAATGATTTATGGCTTTACTCACTTTTTTTGCCTGGTAAGCTTTCCTCCTTTTGGTCAAATCTGATAAGGAAGCTTATAAAATCGGGATAGATATCTGCCGATCGTGATACAAAGAAACAGCAAATACTTTTGGCGGGCTTACGCAATCGGGAAAACAAATGATCGAAGCGGGAAAAGTTAAATTAACGAAGCAGTAACTCACAGGGTTTCAGGCCTGTATGCTTTTTAAATGCAGTGGAGAAATGCGAAATGCAGGAGTATCCCATCAGGATAGCCACATCTGAAACAGACATGCCTTTTTCGTACAGCAGGCTTTTCGCCTTTTCCATACGCTCCTTCTGGAAATAATCGTAGATAGTGGTGCCGTACATCGCCTTGAAGCCTTTTTTCAGGTAACATTCATTCATGGCTACACGGCGCGCCAGGTCGCGGATGGTAATGGGCGCGTCCAGTTGTTCCAGCAGGATGCTGCGGGCTTTTTCAATCTTCTCCCGGTCTTCCATATGGGTAAGGAAGCGGCAGCCGTAACGCTCATCCGGATCGTTCTGCATGAACTGGTCAGAGCTGAAAAGCAGCAGCTCTAAAGCTTTGCTTTGCAGGAAGATATGTTTCAGCACCCCTTCGTAATTGTGATGCACCATCTGTTCCAGCACCGTTTTAGATTTGGGACTGGGCTGAATGGTCTTTACGAAAGGTTTGCGGGATTGTAATTCAAATAAAGTGGAGCTTGTGGCGCCTTTCTGAAGGGATTGAATGAAACCGGGCTGGAAACGCACGGTGATCATATCAACAGAAGATACTTTGTCGGAACAATTACCGGAGCTATGGCCTTTGGCGCAAAGCTGGTCAGTACAGGAAGGGTTCTGACAATACCTGCTGCCTGCCACACAGTAACGCAGCTCTATAGCGGCGCTCTGGCCCCTTTTAGCCGGCTGGTATACCACCATGGCGATATCTTCCACCGGTAGGGGACGATCGTAAGTAAAACGCTGCAGGGTAAAATCAAAGCTGTCCGGCACTGTAACAGTGTCCTGCTCCGCGAGTTGCAGCTGGTCACTCATTGCGGGCTGCGGAATAGCCAGTGATAATATGTCCTGTAGCTCCTTCAAACTGTAATCAAAAGTTCTCAAAATTAGGCATTCACTTTTACTTAACAAACATTAAGACGCTTAGTCGACTAACTATGACAATGGGGTGATAGTTGTAGAGAAAACTCTACGATCGTCCCCAAACTGTTCTGGCGCAGTTTAAACCATTTGGTATGGATTTCGGTATAGTATAGCCATGCAATACCGAACTCACGTTAAGAAACACGGCAAAAGGGTTTTAATAATCATAGGGGCGTTGGTGTTAGTGCTGGCTGTCATCGGCCTGTATCTCAGCCAGCGCTGGAGCCGCCAGCTGCGTGCACAGCTGAAAGACTACGTACGGGAAATGTCTGACAGTCTTTATATCCTGGAATACGACCGGGTAGACCTCAATATATTAAAAGGCCAGCTGGCTATCAGCAAAGTAAGCCTGGTAACCGATACCGCCGTATATAAGCGCCTGCAGCAGGAACAAAGGGCACCGGCGATATTGTATGCCTTCAGTGCCGACCACTTAAGCCTCCGTTATTTTAAGGTATGGCGTTATTTCCTCAAAAAAGAGCTGAGCGCCGGCTCACTGGTGCTGGATAACCCCAGTATTGTGCTTGAAAGGGATACCCGCAATGTAGACACCAGCCGTCACCGTAGTGCTTATGAGAATATTTCTCCGCGGATCCATTCTATTTCGATCGGTACCCTGCTACTGGATAGCTCTAACTTTAAATATACCTACATTAAAAAGGACAGCGCAAAGGTGATCACACAGCTGCATCGCCTGAGCATCCGCGTGAATGAGCTGCTGATAGACGCCAAGGCGCTGGAAGATCCCAGCCGCTTTCTCTACGCCCGCAATTATGAACTGCACCTGCGGGACTACCGGCATCGCAGCGCCGATAGCCTTTACTGGATGATTGTCCGTGATGTAAGCTATAATGCGGCGGAAAGTAACCTGCATATCGGACAGTTCAGCATTGAACCGCGCTATAGCCGGGCAAATTTTGATAAAAAAGTGAAAGTACAGCGCGACCGTTATGATGTGCAGTTCAACAACATCGCGGTAAATGGACTGGATCCAAAAGAGCTGCTGGAAAATCAGCAGATATGGGCCCGGCGGATAGATATCGGCAGTGGCAGCGTGGATATCTATCACAACCGTTTATTACCCTCATCAGGGGAAGTGAAAACAGGAAATTATCCCCACCAGCTCCTGCAAAAGCTATCTATCCCCCTCATGATAGACAGTCTGAAAGCCTCCCGCATCGATGTTGCTTATATGGAGGTAAATGCGAAATCACTGCAGGCGGGTACCATCCGGTTTAACCAGGCGGGCGGGCTTTTCCGGAATATCACCAATATAGATAGCATGGTGGCCCGTAACCCCCACTGCGTTGCAGACCTGGACGCCGTATTTATGCAGCGGGGCAAGCTGCGGGCCCGTTTCGACTTCTTGCTGAACGATAAGAATGGCCGGTTTGCCGTATCCGGACGGCTGAATGATATGGATGGGCGCGAGCTCACCCCTATTACCAGGCCCCTGGCCCTGGTAGAGATCAAATCATGCTATATACAGGAGCTGACCTTTAATATGCAGGGCAATGAAAAAGGCGCATCCGGCACGGTAAAATTGCTGTATAATGACCTCAAGATCCGGATCCTTAAAAAGGATGAAGAAACCCACGAGCTCAAAAGGAAAGGCCTGCTAAGCCTCTTTGCCAACGCCCTTGCGGTTAATAACAACAACCCGCGGGATGGCAAACTACAAATAGCCCATCCGCGTTATGCCCGCGATCCGCGGAAATCTTTCTTTAACCTGGTGTGGAAGACCCTGTTTACAGGGGTGAAGGAGGTAGCGGTGAGTGGGAATGTACCGATTTAAAAAGTGGTCAGTTGTCAGTGGTCAGTTGTCAGTGGTTGATTCGTAGATAACTATATGATAGGCTCACTGCCAACTGACAACTGATAACTGCCAACTGACCACTGATAACTGACCACTGACTACTAATAACCGACGACTGACCACTGGCGACTGACGACTGACCACTGACGACTACCAACTGACAACTTCTTCACACCCCCCTGAAAAACAGCCTGTTTTTTATTGAAATAAGGCTCATTTTCCGTATATTTGCACAATTCACGAGACATTTACTCAATTAGCATTTTACATCAAGATATGAGCGAAGAATTAGCGCAAGTAACTACTGCCGCCGCCAGTACCAATAATGGGTATGATGCCGACAGTATTCAGGTATTGGAAGGACTGGAAGCTGTTCGGAAACGCCCGGCCATGTATATCGGCGATATTGGCGTAAAAGGTCTGCATCACCTGGTATATGAGGTAGTCGATAACTCTATCGATGAGGCCCTGGCAGGATTCTGCAAAAACATAGAAGTAACCATCTGCGAAGATAATTCAATACGTGTTAAGGACGATGGCCGTGGTATCCCTACGGGCATCAACACCAAAGAAGGCCGTTCGGCCCTGGAGGTGGTAATGACCGTACTGCACGCCGGTGGTAAGTTCGACAAGAACACCTATAAAGTATCCGGTGGTCTGCACGGGGTGGGTGTAAGCTGCGTGAACGCGCTGAGCACCGTACTGCATGTAACCGTGCACCGTGAAGGAAAGATCTTTGAACAGGAATACCATCGCGGCGCACCGCAATACGCGGTACGGGAGATAGGCAACACCGATGTTACCGGTACTATCACCCACTTTAAGCCCGACGACACTATATTTACCTCTACCACCTATAACCGCGAAATACTCGCAGGCCGTCTGCGTGAGCTGGCCTACCTGAACCGTAAAATAAAAATTACGTTGTCAGATGAGCGCGAAAAGGATGATAACGGTAATATAGTAAGCGAAACCTTCTATAGCGAAGGCGGTATCATGGAATTTGTGCAGATGCTGGACCGTAACGGGCGTCGTAATACCCTGCTGCCTCAGCCGATCTTTATAGAAACACATGATGCTGCTTCCAATGTAGCGGTAGAAGTAGCGCTGCAGTATAACGACTCTTTCAGTGAGAACATCTTCTCCTACGTAAATAATATCAATACCATAGAAGGCGGTACGCACGTGGCCGGTTTCCGTCGCGCCATTACCCGCGTATTCAAAAGCTATGGCGATAAGAACAAACTGTTTGAAAAGTCCAAGATCGAAGTAACCGGTGACGACTTCCGCGAAGGCCTGAGCGCTATCATCAGCGTAAAGGTACCTGAACCGCAGTTCGAAGGTCAGACCAAGACCAAGCTGGGGAACTCTGATGTAATGGGCGTGGTAGACAGCGCCGTGGCCGATGTGCTCAATTCCTACCTGGAAGAGCATCCCCGCGAAGCCAAGACCGTTATCAATAAAGTGGTGCTGGCGGCGCAGGCCCGTGAAGCGGCCCGTAAAGCCCGTCAGCTGGTACAACGTAAAAGCGTGCTGACAGGCAGCGGATTGCCCGGTAAACTGGCAGACTGCTCTGAAAACGATCCTGAAAAATGCGAACTGTACCTGGTGGAAGGTGACTCGGCAGGTGGTACTGCAAAACAGGGCCGTAACCGTGCCTTCCAGGCTATCCTGCCTTTGAGAGGTAAGATCCTGAACGTGGAAAAAGCCATGGAGCACAAGATCTACGAGAACGAAGAGATCAAGAATATATTTACCGCCCTGGGGGTTACCATCGGCACAGAAGAAGATGATAAAGCGCTTAACCTCACCAAGCTGCGTTATCATAAGCTGATCATCATGACCGATGCCGACGTGGACGGTAGCCACATCGCCACGCTGATCCTGACCTTTGTATTCCGTTATATGAAGGCCATGGTAGAACAGGGTTATGTATATATTGCACAACCGCCTTTATACCTGGTTAAGAAAGGTAAAGAGCAGATCTACGCCTGGACGGAAGAACAGCGGAAGGCAGCTGTTGCCAAAATAGCCGGTGAAGGGAAGGAAGACAGCGTAGTGATACAGCGTTATAAAGGTCTGGGTGAGATGAACGCCGAGCAGCTGTGGGAAACTACCCTGAATCCCGAGCATCGTACCCTTAAACAGGTAACGATCGAAAGCGCTGCGGAAGCAGACCGTATCTTCAGCATGCTGATGGGCGATGAAGTTCCTCCCCGCAGGGAATTCATTGAATCTCACGCGAAATATGCGAAGATCGATGCCTAAGAACGTGTAAGTGTTATAGTTATAATATAAAGCGCCCCGGGAGGTTAAATTCCCGGGGCGCTTTGCTTTTACTATGTTAAGTAAATAAAATCTTTACGGACCAGCCTGCTGATTATCAAAAAGGTATGGTGAAGAAGGACATTTTATCGAAAAAACTTATAGGTTATTTATTTAATCTATGGGGAAATCTTCCTATCTTGCACCCGTATTTATTCCTATACCTAGCGATAAACCTATACCTATGAAATTAATCCGGGTGGCTGCTATGCTGATGGCAGCTGCATTGGTAATCAACGCCTGTAAAAAGGATGATGCAGCTCCTGCGTCATCTTTCTCCTTCACTTTTAACGGGCAGCAATACGTTGCTCATGAGCCCAGCGCATACGTGGCTGATACTATCCTTACAGGAACCCGCCAAAAGGTACTGATCGTAGACGGACTTACCAACAGTTTCAAGCAGCATATGCAGCTGATGGTAATATCCCCGGATGATTCGTTGAACGTGGGTACCTACGGCGGCTCTGTAGTTACACTCATGCCCGTGCAGGATACCGCAACCCAGGGTTACATAGGCGATCAAATCGAAGTTCAAATTACAAGCATTAATAGTAAACGTGCCGAAGGTACATTCAAAGGCACATTAATCAAAAGTGGTGAAGTCGAAAAGCCATTAACGGACGGGACTTTTAAAGTCAACATTAATTAGATCATCGTTTTTTTTGAAATCTTTTTCCATCGGCATGCCCCGCCTTTCAAGGCGGGGCTTTTTCATGCCAATGATTTTTTCCTTCTACTTTACCGGCAATGCCTGTGGCCATCTGCGGCCACGGGTCTGAAATATGTTATTGTTGTTACGTGCTTGCATGGAATGTCTTTTCTTCCACATCCAGCCCATGATGCCTGCGGTAATAGCAAGACCCAGGCTCACACCTTTTAACAAGGTGCTGGACTCTACGGTATGACCGGCTATTTTCATGTTACGCATAACAAATTGATTTGGTTCAACACCGGTATAATACCAAAAGCTGTGCCATCCCAGACAAGCCGGGATGGCACATATGTTAATGAAAGCCGAATTTATTTAACACCAAATACAGCCCTTATTTCTGCACGTACCTTGATGGTTTTGAAATCTATGTTAGAGTCGGCAGCAACGCTTTCTCCGGCAGATTTATACGCCATGTTTGCATACACCGGGCGCACATCGCTGTAGTTGTCTGTATTGATCTCCTGCACTTCAATTACGCCGTCTACGTTCTCACCGATAGCGCCTAAGAGATAAGTGGCTTTTGCTTTAGCAGCCTGCAGTGCTTTGATCTTTACTTCTTTGCGGTAGTCTTCCATCTTGCTGTGAGAGAAAGAAGAAATGTTCACGCTTTCTATGCCTTCTTCATCCACACCGGCCATGATACCGTTCACTTTATCCAGCCTGTTTAATTTTAAGCGGTATTTTTTGCTGGCCAGGAAGTCGGGATCGTTTTTCTTTTTCTTCCACCAGTAGTCGGGGTTATAACCATACACGTTTTCGATAGTAAGGTTCTCTTTAGCAATACCTGCATCTGCTACTGCCTTTTCCAGCTGCTTTTCCAGCGCGCTGATATCGATCTTGCTGGTTTTGGTTTTGTAGTATTCTTTCAATGAAATACTCAGGTAGATCTCATCAGGTGTGATCTCTATTTCGGCAGAGCCGTTCACTTCGATCTTCTTCACCGGTACATTGTAAACAGACTTTTGTTCCACTTGTTGTGCCCAAACGCTGACAGTAAGAAATAAACCGGCCAATAATAATGATACTTTTTTCATCTTATGTTTATTTAAGTTTTTACTTATGCTAATGCGGCTGCTGCCATTTTCACTATCATGATGCAGTGATTTCACAGGATTCCATAAAGGCCATAAAAAAATTCCCACAGTACATGCTGTGGGAATTGGAACGTATGAGATGAGAATAAGTTACATTAATCTTTGCGGGCGTCTTCCATATTCTTCAGAAACTTGTACAGATCATTCATAGAACGGATGCGTTCTACTACCAGCATAAAGTTCTTGCCTACCTGTTTCAGGCGTGCATTATTTACGCGCGTCTGTACATAGTTCAGGATATGATTGAAGGTGGGTGATTCGAAGTAAGGTGAATCAGGATTATTGATGAAATAACAGCGCAGCGTTTCTTCTTTCAGCATCATCTTTTCAAAGCCGAGCGCAATCGCCATCCAGCGGCAGCGGATAGTGGTGAGCAGGTCTTGCACGGGCTCAGGTATCGGCCCGAATCGGTCTTGCAGGGCGCCCGCAAACTGCTGCAGCTTATCTTCTGTAGTGGTATTATCCAGTTCCTGGTAAAGGTTCAGGCGTTCCTGGATGCTTTCTACGTAGCTGTCGGGTATCAGGATCTCCAGGTCGGTATCGATGGTGCAATCGCTCACGAAATCTTTCCTCTCCTCCAGCTGTTCCTTAAAGAGCTCACGGAATTCGTTCTGCTTCAGTTCACGGATGGCTTCGTCGAGGATCTTCTGGTACATATCGAGGCCGATCTCCGCCACAAAGCCGCTTTGCTCCGCACCCAGCAGGTTACCGGCCCCACGTATATCCAGGTCGCGCATAGAGATCTGGAAACCGCTGCCCAGCTCACTGTGCTGTTCCAGTGTTTGCAAACGCTTGCGGCTGTCAGCAGGCAGGGTGCTCATCGGCGGCGCCAGCAGGTAACAGAATGCTTTCTTGTTGCTGCGTCCTACACGCCCGCGCAGCTGGTGCAGATCGCTTAAACCGAAGTGATGCGCGTTATTGATGATAATGGTATTCGCGTTGGGAATGTCTACACCGCTTTCTACGATGTTGGTACATACGAGCACATCGTATTTGCGATCTATAAAGTCCAGGATCACTTCTTCCAGCTGATGACCTTCCAGTTGTCCGTGCGCGGTAGCAATGGTAAGATCGGGACAAAGGCCCTGTATCAGCCCGGCCATTTCGCGCAGGCCCTGTATACGGTTGTGGATGAAGTATACCTGTCCGCCACGCTCTGTTTCAAAATAGATCGCATCACGTATCAGGTCGTGATCAAACACGTGCACTTCTGTTTCGATAGACTGCCGGTTGGGCGGCGGCGTATTGATGATAGACAGATCGCGTGCGCCCATCAGGGAGAACTGCAGTGTTCGGGGTATAGGCGTAGCCGTTAGGGTGAGCGTATCCACATTCACCTTGATCTGTTTCAGCTTTTCCTTGGCGGATACACCGAACTTCTGTTCCTCGTCTACTATCAGCACGCCAATGTCTTTGAACTTCACTTCTTTTCCCAAGAGGGCGTGTGTGCCTACGATAATATCTATCTTACCGTCTGCAAGCCTTTGCAGCGTTTCTTTCTTTTCTTTGGATGATTTAAAGCGGTTCAGGTAATCCACTGTGCAGGGGAAATCCTTGAGGCGCTCAGAAAATGTTTTATAGTGCTGGAAGGCCAGGATGGTAGTAGGCACGAGGATGGCAGCCTGCTTACCGTCTACTATACTTTTAAAAGCAGCGCGTACAGCTACTTCTGTTTTACCAAAGCCTACGTCGCCGCATACCAGGCGGTCCATCGGGGAAGGCGATTCCATATCGCGTTTCACATCAGCGGTGGCCTTGCTCTGATCAGGCGTATCGTCATATATAAAAGATGCTTCCAGCTCTGTTTGCAGGTAAGTATCCGGCGAGTGGGCAAAGCCTTGCTGTGCTTTACGGGCGGCGTACAGTTTGATCAGGTCTTTGGCAATGTCTTTTACCTGGGTTTTAGCCTTTTCTTTCAGCTTGTCCCAGGCATCGCTGCCCAGCTTATTCACCCGGGGCTCTACGCCCTCTTTACCCGTGTATTTGCTGATCTTGTGCAGGGAGTTGATGTTCACATACAAGAGGTCATTGTTCTTGTAAATGATACGGATGGCTTCCTGCATCTTGCCGCCTACTTCTATTTTCTGCAGGCCGCTGTAAACGCCCACGCCATGATCGATGTGCGTAACGAAGTCACCTGCCTGCAGCTCGCGCAGTGTTTTAAGCGTGATCGCCTTATTTTTGTTATAAGCCTGCTTTACCTTGTATTTGTGAAAACGCTGGAAGATCTGGTGGTCTGTATAACACACGATCTTCAGGCCGTGATCAATAAAGCCCAGGCCTACTGCTACGGGTATGGGATAGAAAACAAAATTCGCTTTCAGGTCTTCGAAGATGCTGCGCAGCCTTTCCAGCTGGCGGGCATTATCTGCAAAGATGAAGAGGGTGTATTTATTGTTGTTATGCTGGCTGAGATCTTTCAGCAGCATATCGAACTGACGGTTAAATACCGGCTGATCCTGGGTATTGAAGGTGATCTCCGTAAAAGGTTTCCCGGTATCCTGCCACCAGTTGCGGCTGCCGAATACGATACAATGCCTCCGCATCAGCTGATCCATCAGCACGGAGGCTTTAACGAAGTCATCTTCAGACAGTGTCATGTCCTCATCGTCGTCCACCTTCACCTTGTTGCCGGTTTGCAGCCAGTCGTCCAGCTTTTGTTCCATCTGCTCCACCACTCCCTGTACGTAGGCAGGGTCTTTTATCCACACAATGGTATTATCGGGCAGGAATTCCGGCAGGGAGGTTTTATGGTGGTCGGTAGCATGGGTATCCATGTTGGCGATGAGCGTAACCTGGTTCAGCTTGCGCTCGCTCAGCTGCGTTTCGGGATCGAAAAGACGGATAGAGTCAATGTCTTCGCCAAAGAGCTCTATGCGGTAAGGCTTATCATTCCCGAAAGAGTAGATATCGATGATACCGCCTCGTTGAGCAAACTGGCCCGGTTCGTATACAAAATCGGTATGATGGAAGCCCCAGGCAACAAGCTTTTCCAGCAGCTCGTCCACTTTCAGCACATCAGCCACCCGCAGGTTCAGCATATTGGCGCCAAAGGCGGCAGAGCCGGCTACTTTCTCCCAAAGGGCTTCGGGGTAGGTAACGAGGATTTTTTTCTGGATGGTATTGCCGCCGGAGAATTTCATGAGCGCTTCTGTGCGCAACATGCTGTGACTGCTGTTCAATTCCTGGAACTGCCCTGTTTTCTTGAACGAATCGGCGAAGTAGAATATATCCAGCGCCTGGCTCAGTTGTTCCAGGTCGTTATGGAAATAGGCTGCCTCTTCTTTATCATTGAGAATAAAGAGATGGTTGGCTTGTTCTAAATGTTGCCAGGTACCAACGGCCAGGAAGTTGACAGCGCTGCCGGTAAGGCCGGTTAACTGAAAGTATTGCGGAACGGGCAAATGTAGCCCCTTCACCAGCTGCTGCAGGCGGGCATCACGTTGGTACAGTTGTAAAACACCCTGTAGATTCATGAAGGGTGCAAAGTTAGGAAAAAGTTGTCAGTTGACAGTTGTCAGTTGTGAGTCGGTACGGTAGTTTAACAGTTGCTTAATAACTGTAAACTGACAACTGACAACTGACAACTGTCAACTGACAACTTTTTTCCTTAAATTACGTAAAACTGACAAGGAATGCTGGAACAATGGCACAATGGTTATGTTACCAGGATTGTGAACGAGACCCACAATACCCGTCGCTTTTGGATACAGATACCCGACATGGAGGCTTTCAACTTCAAGCCCGGGCAGTTTGTTACCCTGGACCTTCCCATTCATGAAAAGAAAAACAAGCGCTGGCGCAGTTACTCCATCGCCTCTCATCCCAACGGCACTAACGAGATAGAGCTGGTGATCGTGCTACTGGAAGGCGGATTGGGCACTACCTACCTCTTCAACGAGGTGAAGGAAGGCAGCGAGCTGCTGCTAAGGGGGCCGCAGGGCGTGTTTGTGCTACCCGAAAACCTGGACAGGGACCTGTTCCTGATCTGTACGGGCACCGGTATAGCGCCGTTCCGGTCTATGTCCAGGTATATCTGTGAGCAGGGGATTCCCCATAAAAATATCCATCTTATTTACGGCAGCCGTTATATCGGTGATTTATTGTACCCGGATGAAATGCGGCAGCTACAGGCCTCCCTGCCCAATTTCCAGTATATCCCCACCTTATCCCGCGAGGAAAACCCCGAGTGGTGGGGCCGGAAAGGTTATGTGCACAACATCTATGAAGAAATGCTGCAGGGCCATCCTGAAAAGCTGCCGGCCTACTTTTTCCTGTGTGGCTGGAAGAATATGATCGACGAGGCTAAACAGCGCATTCTTGCCTTGGGTTATGACCGTAAGGACATTCACCTGGAACTGTACGGTTAGGGTCAGAAATGAAGGCCAATCCCGCCTTCAAGCCAGGGCATGGGAACGCTTCCTGCACCATTAAGTGATATCAGCGGGTTAAAGGAAACTTTCCACATAAAATGGCTATTGTAGTAATACCGCCGGTATCCCGCTTTTGACACCAGCAACCAGGTAGAGCGGGTAGTTTCCTGGTCAAACAGCTCTGAATCTCCATTCATATAGGTTAAGCCCAGGCCGAATTCCACCCGGTGAGGCCTGTTTTTCTTTCCCAATACATAGCTTACACCAACAGGGATCGTTAATTTATCGGGATACTTTCCGTCTATGGTATACTTTACTCCCAGGCTATCCCTGTAGTGTTCCAGTTTATCATATCCGGGGGTATACCCGATTCCGGCATGAACGCCCCAGCCAAGCTCGTTGGAACTAAAACGGATATCGTAGTTAGCGGAGATAAATAATCCGTTACCAAAGAAGCCCAGGTACACGGTTTGGTTGCCAAAATGTTTTTCAGGCTTTGATAAAGTGACGGAAGGTGTGGCGGTTTGGGCATGGACAGTAGCCGAAAACCCCAGCAGGACGGGAAACAGGTAAAATTTAACAGTCATAGGCCTTGGGATAAAGGGTTATGACTGTTAAACGTGCAGGGCTATATGAAGTTACAGCGTCAGAAGCGGAAACCTGCCCGCCTTCAAACCGGGTTACAGGCGCCGTACCCCGGCTAAGGGACATTACAGGAGAGAAGGCAAATTTCCGTTCAGGTAAACATTCTGCCTTCCAAGATCATTGGCGGAATTTAATGGGCGAATGCTTTGAGCTTGTGCCGCTACAGAAAGACCAAATAGGGCAGTAAACAAGAGGCGTTTAATAGTCATAATACCAACCTGATAAGTGGATTATGAAGTTAAACGCCTGCAGGGAATTTTGGTTGTCATTCCCCTATTAAGAAATAACTAATTAAAGGATATCGCGCAATACGCGTTCTCTCACCTGTGACAGGGGGATGCGTTCCTGCTCCATGCTATCACGGTAGCGGATGGTAACGGTCTGATCTTCTTTGGTCTGGTGATCGATGGTCACGCAGAAGGGGGTACCAATGGCATCCTGGCGACGATAGCGTTTACCGATGCTGTCCTTTTCTTCGTAATAGCAGTAGAAAGAGGATTTGCACTGATCAAACAGTTCTTTTGCCAGTTCCGGCAGACCGTCTTTCTTAGTCAGCGGGAAGATCGCCAGTTTGATCGGCGCCAGTTTCGCCGGAAGTCTCATGAGTACGCGGCTGTCCTGCTTTTCAGGCGTGCTGAGGTCCTGTTCTTCGTAGGCGTTGCAAACGGTGAGCAGGAACATACGGTCCAGGCCGATGGAAGTTTCTATAACGTACGGGATGTAGTTCTGGTTTGTTTCCGGATCGAAGTACTGCAGCTTCTTTTTGCTGTATTCCTGGTGGTTCTTCAGGTCGAAGTCAGTACGGCTGTGAATACCTTCCACTTCTTTGAAGCCAATTGGGAATTCGAATTCGATATCCACGGCAGCGTCGGCATAGTGGGCCAGCTTCTCGTGGTCTTTGAAACGGTATTTGGCCGCATCTGTACCCAGGCTCAGGTGCCATTTCATCCGCTCTTCTTTCCAGAACTTATACCATTCCTGCTGGGAGCCGGGGCGGATAAAGAACTGCATTTCCATCTGCTCAAACTCGCGCATACGGAAGATGAACTGGCGGGCTACGATCTCGTTACGGAAAGCTTTACCTATCTGGGCAATACCGAAGGGGATCTTCATACGGCCCGTTTTCTGCACATTGAGGAAGTTCACGAAGATACCCTGGGCGGTTTCAGGGCGCAGGTATATTTCGCTGGCTTCGTCAGACACGCTGCCTAACTGGGTAGAGAACATCAGGTTGAACTGGCGAACGTCTGTCCAGTTGTTGGTACCGCTAACGGCGCATTTTATATTGCTGGTCTCGATGAGCTGTTTTAGTCCTGCATAGTCGTTTTCCTTCAGCAGGTCGTTCATTTTGGCGATCAGGGCCTCTCCGGCTTCGGGAGACAGGGTTTCGGCATGGCCTTCTATCAGGTGGTCTACCCGGTAGCGCTTTTTGCTGTCCTTGTTATCGATCATGGGATCGCTGAAGTTGTCAACGTGACCGGAAGCTTTCCAGGTGGTGGGATGCATAAAAATGGCGGCATCGATGCCCACTATGTTTTCGTGCATTTGGGTCATGCTCTTCCACCAATAGTCGCGTATATTCTTTTTCAGCTCGGCGCCGTACTGGCCATAGTCGTACACGGCACTTAAGCCATCATATATTTCACTGGATGGGAAAACGAATCCATATTCTTTACAATGCGATATAATCGCCTGGAATTTGTTCTGATCTGTTGCCATAGTGGCGCAAATATAGTAGAATTTGAGAGTTTGCCCACTACCCTTCCTCCGCCACCTCCACCTGTTTTATCCATACCGCATATTCATTCGGGTAGATGCGGGCCCCGAAATGCTGGACGTAGGCGCGGGTAAACTCGGCGCCAAAGTAAAGAATAGCGGAGGAATAATATACCCAGAGGAGAATGATCACAATGGACCCGGCGGCTCCATAGGTAGAGCTGATCCGGCTGGCGCCCAGGTAATAGCCGATGCCGAATTTGCCCAGCATAAAGAGGATGGCGGTGGTGATAGACCCTACGATCACGTCTTTCCAGCGGATCCGGGCATCGGGCAGTACCCGGAAGATAATGGCGAAGAGGGTGGTGATCACCAGGAAAGTAATGGCCAGGTTGATCAGGTAGATCAGGATCACGGTCACTTCAGGGAACAGTTTGGCCAGGTTTTTATTCAGGACCTCTATCAGGCCGTTCACCACCAGCGACACCAGCAGGATAAAACCGATGCTCACCACCAGGGAGAAGGACTGCAGGCGGTTCATCAGCATGCGGATGAGGCTTTTCCCTTTCTTCGGCTTGGATTTAAGTCGCCAGATGGTATTGATGGAATCCTGTATTTCGGCAAATACGCCGGTGGCGCCTATCAGGAGGGTAACGAAGCCAATGATGGTGGCCCAGCTCATATCCTGTGAGAGGGTGGCATTGCGGATCATTTGCTGTACCTGGATAGCTGCCTGGTCGCCTACGAGATCCTTGATCTGGTTGTAAAGCGTGCCTTCTACAGCATCGCGGCCCAGGAAAAGGTCGCAGCAGAAAATGATCACAATCAGCATGGGCGCTACAGAGAAGATGGTATAATACGCCAGGGAGGCGCTCAGCTTCAGTACTTTATCATCTATGAACCCCACGGCGGCCTCTTTGAGGATCACCCAGTAGGTTTGCAATTTCGAAGTTTTTTTTTCCATAGGTTATTTTAATTTCTCGTTTTGCTGGTGGCGGGTGGCATCCCGGATGTTCTTCTTCTCAAAATTCTTTTCCAGGGCTACTGTCATATCAATACCGGTTTGGTTGGCAATACACAGCAATACCCACATGACATCTGCGAGCTCGTCGGCGAGGTCTTTCTTTTTGTCTGCATCTTTTGACGACTGATCTCCATACTGGCGGGCCATGATGCGGGCTACTTCACCCACTTCTTCTGTGAGAATGGCCATGTTGGTGAGTTCACTGAAATAACGTACCCCGGTGGTATTGATCCAGCTGTCGATCTTTTCCTGCGCTTCGCTTATTGTCATGGTAGATTGCATTTAGACTTTCTAAGATAATATATTTGCTATATTGTTTAACTCGTTAAGCTTGAAAACCAAGACATCATCAATGAAAACATTTTTCCTAGTATTAGCCACCGGCGCCATATGCGCTGCGGGCTGCCAGCCGCATTCCGGAGAAGCCGGCTCACAGACCGGTGATACTTTAATCACTACAGATACTGTACCAGTGAGCAGTGTAGCGCCAGCCGGGCCGCAATGTTTTACCCAGGTAGTGGGGAAAGATACGGCCAGGTTAAGTTTTGAAGCAGCAGGAGATAGTGTAAACGGAAAGCTGGAGTACAAGCGGTATGAGAAAGATAGCAATAAGGGGAGTATTAAGGGCGTGATGCAGGGGAATATCCTGAATGTGCAGTATACGTTTATGAGCGAGGGGATGGAGAGTACGAACCAGGCGGTGTTTAAGGTGGAAGGGGATAAGGTGTATGAAGGCAGGGCAAAGAATTTTGATAAGGACGGAAGGCCGGTGTTTGGGGAAGATCTGGGGAGCGTGGAGTGGGACAGTGTGGGGTTTGTGAGGGGGGAGTGTAGATGATGTTACAATTGCATGGTTGCCGAGAATAAAGGTCATATTCTACGCATTGCATGCGTAGAATATTGGCCTATGGGGCGAAAACTGGCTATATTCGACGCAAATCATGCGGAGAATGAGCCCCGTTTATATACACCAATTACGAAAATGGCCTCATTTTAAGTGGGACCAGGAAGCTGTCAGCCCGCTGCTGGGGGCAGTACGGCATCGCCAGGGGCGGCAGGTGGCAGGAGCACGGGTTATGGGCTGAATGAAAGCTGATATTACTCCTTATCCTGCGTATCTATTACTATCGTTACCGGTCCGTCATTCAACAATTCTACTTTCATGTCCGCACCAAAGATCCCCGTCTCCACGGCTTTGCCCAAATCTATTCCAAGCTGTGTTATCATCTTTTCGTACATGGGGATCGCAATATCGGGCTTGCTGGCACGTATATACGAAGGCCTGTTGCCTTTTTTGGTGCTGGCATGCAGGGTGAACTGGCTGACCAGCAATATACTGCCCCCGGTCTCTTTTACAGACAGGTTCATTACCCCGGCTGTATCATTAAATATCCGCAGGTTCACGATCTTATTACTAAGCCAGGTGATATCTTCCATGGTGTCGGCATCTTCGATGCCCAGCAGCACCAGCAATCCCTGCTCAATACTGCCGGTTATTTTCCCGTCTACCGTTACTGAAGCCCGGGTGACCCGTTGAATGACAGCCCGCATATTGAATGGTTTTTGTGGGGAAGTTAATAAATTGCAGACATGCAACTGGATATTTCCGCGGAGATCAGTTTCCGCACCGCCCGCAGCGGCGGTAAAGGGGGGCAGAACGTAAACAAGGTGGAGACCATGGTGGAAGGCTATTTTGATATCGCCAACTCGTCCCTGTTAAGCCCTGAACAAAAAACAACGCTGCAGGCGGTCCTGGCCAACCGTATCAATGCAGACGGACTGCTGCAGGTACGCTCACAGGAAGCCCGGACACAGCTGGGCAACAAAGAACTGGTGGTAAAGAAGATGCATGAGCTGCTGCGCAAGGCACTGACTCCCCGCAAAAAGCGTATAGCCACCAAGCCGTCGAAGGCGGCAAAGGAAAAAAGGATACAGTTCAAAAAGCGTCTCTCAGAGAAGAAACAGCAACGGCGGGGTGGAATGATCTAGCAATTTGCGGGTTTGGGCGTTTTGAAGGACCGGAATATATGGGGTTTAGGTTATTTTTGACGAAAATTCAGCGCATTGAGCATTAAATCACTGGCAGGACAAACGGTTTATTACGGATTAAGCAATATAGCGAGCAAGCTGCTCAATTATTTTCTTACGCCTTTTTACCTGGGTATCCTATCCCCTGCTGATTATGGGGAAATGCAGAATGTGTATGCATATATACCCTTCCTGAACATTGTGCTGACCTACGGTATGGAAACCGCCTTCTTCCGCTTTGCCAAAAAGGAAAATGAACGACATGTGCTGGGCAGCGCCACTATTTCACTGCTGGTATCCACTTTCTGTATTACCATATTGTTATTTCTGCTCAGGGGCACCATTGTCAATTCCAGCACGGGAGAGCTGGCGGGGTTAAGCACGCATCCCGGCTTCTATACGTTTATCGTGCTGATCATGGCCTTTGATGCCCTGACGGCCATCCCCTTTGCCCAGCTACGGCTGGAAAACAGGCCGCTGCGCTATGCTTTTATCCGTATAGCTAATATTGCCACCACTGTAGGCTTCAACATTTTCTTCCTGTATCTCTGTCCTAAACTATACCAGGCAGGTCACCACTGGTTGCCCAATGTGACGGCCGGGGAAGACCAACTGGGATATGTGTATCTAAGCAATATGCTGGGCAGCGCGGTTACGCTACTGCTTTTCCTGCCGCAGCTGCTGCGTATAGAATGGAGCTTTGACAAGACCTTATGGCGGCAGATGATGGGATATGCCCTGCCACTGATCATTGTAGGAATGGCGGGCATGGTGAACGAAACCTTTGACAGGGCCTGGTTCTTACCCCGATACCTGCCCGGCAATGACATGGAAGCTAAGAAAACCATCATCGGCCTTTACAGTGCCAATTACAAACTGGCTATCCTGATCACCATGTTCATACAGGCATTCAGGTTAGGGGCGGAGCCTTTTTTCTTTAAACAGGCGGAAGGCGACAACCCGCAGCGTGTATACGCCCGGATCATGAAGCTATTCGTGATCCTGCTGTGCTTTATGTTCCTGTTTGTGAGCCTGTACATGAATATCTGGAAAGTGTTCCTGCGCAAGCCTTTCTACTACCAGGGCATGCAGATTGTACCGGTATTGCTGCTGGCCAATATGTTCCTGGGTATTTACTATAACCTTACCATCTGGTTTAAGCTAACGGACCGTACCCGGGCGGGCGCCGTTATCACCCTGATCACGGCTGCGCTGGCGTTCCTGCTAAACTGGTGGTGGATCCCGGTAATGGGTTATTACGGCGCGGCGCTGGCCACGATGGTTTGTTATTTTGTGCAGATGGCCGTTTGCTATGTGTGGGGACAAAAGCATTACCCGGTGCCTTATCACCTGCCCAGGATCATTACATACATTGGCCTGGCGGTGCTCACCTGGTACCTGTTCCAGCTGCTGAACACCCGGCTGCTTTCCCCGGGCAATGTGTACGCCCTGAAGCCGCTGCCGCTCCTCGTGGCCACCCTTTTCTTTGCCGCTTACGGCTGGTTCATCCTTAAAATGGAGAAAAAAGAGTTCAAACGGCTGCCGGTGATCGGGAAATATATTAAATAGCTGTTAGCAGCTAGCTGTTGGCTAATAGCTAATGGCTTAAAAATGGGTTATATTTTTTCTCGAACCCGATGGTGGTAGGCTGACCGTGGCCCGGATAGACCTTTACCTCATCAGGCAGTACAAACAGCTTTTGCCGGATACTGTTCAACAGCGTTTCGTGATGGCCGCCCGGTAAGTCTGTACGGCCAATGCTCTGGTAAAACAATACATCGCCCCCGATCACAAATTGCTGTGCGGCATGATAAAAGGAAATGCTGCCGGGAGAATGGCCAGGGGTAAAGAGTACATCCAGCACATCATCACCCAGCTGTATCTTTTCCCCCTCTTCGATATAGCGGGACGGCATTGGTGAAGGCTCAAAGGGGATGTTATACATAACCCCAACCTGGGGCGAACGATCGAGCACTGTTTGTTCCAGGCGGTGTATCTCCAGGCCCACGTTAAAGGTGCGGGCTATCAGCTTATTTCCGAAAATATGATCAAAATGGCAGTGTGTGTTGAGCAGGCGGGTAACATTCAGGCCCTGTTTTTCGATATACTGCAACAGTTCTTTTCTTTCTTCCTCAAAATAACAGCCAGGGTCTATAATTATGCAATCCTTTTTTTCGTTTATAAGCAGATATGTGTTTTCCTGTAAGGGATTAAAGGCGAAATATTGGATTTCAATCATTGTTACCCGATTTTTGCTAATTTTAATTAAGATCACAATATTATCAATACTTTCTGTATGAACCGATTTACTACCAGGTTATTCTTTACCGGTACCCTATTACTAGCCACGTTCTTATCCCAGGCACAGACCAATACTGTTGAATTCGGACAGAATCGCGTTCAGTTCAAGAATTTTAAGTGGAGGTATTATCAGACCCGCCACTTCAACACGTATTTTGCGCAAAACGGCCTGGAACTGGGCAAATATGTGGCACAGGAAGCCGAAAAGGAATTACCCTCCCTGGAGCAGTTCATGGAGTTCACCTTCCGCCAGCGGTTGAATATTGTGGTCTACAACAGCTTTGGCGAGATGCGGCAGTCTAACATCGGTATCGGGGTAGAATGGCAGAATACAGGCGGTGTAACCAAACTGGTGGGCAATAAGATGATCGTTTACTTTGACGGGGACCATTCGCACCTGCGTAAGCAGATCCGCCAGGGTATTGCCCGGGTAATGCTGGAAACCCTGCTTTTTGGTGAAGACATCGGCGAATTTGCCGGTAACGCAGTATTGATAGATTTCCCCAAATGGTTCACAGACGGTTTTATTGCCTACGCAGCAGAGCCCTGGAATGCAGAGGAGGATGAAGAGCTGAAGGCTGCCATGCAATCCGGCAAATACACCAAATTCAACCAGCTTGCCTACGACAAACCTTTACTGGCGGGGCATGCATTCTGGTATTATGTAGAGATGAAGTATGGTAAGGACGCCGTTCCTTACCTGATGTATATCGCCCGCATTAACCGCGGCCTGAAAAGAGGTTTTGAACAGGTGCTGAACCAGACGCCCAAAAAGGCCATGGAAGATTTCATGATCTATACCCGCAGAAGGTTCCAGGCTGACAACAAACGCCGCAGACAGGTAACCCGCGGACGTACCGTAGTTGGCCGTGAAACGAAGAAATCTGATTTCTATCGCTTCCAGGCCAATCCCCGCAATAACTCTTACGCAGTAGTGGAATACACCAGGGGCCGTTACCGGGTACAGATGCAGGTGGGGGATAACAAACCACACATACTACTGCGCAGCGGTGTAAAACAATACGCCAACCAGCTGGATCCCAACTATCCGCTACTGGCCTGGAACCAGAAAGGTAACCGCCTGGCCATTGTTTATGAGCATGAAGGCAAGACCAAGCTGATGATCTACGACCTGATCAGCAAAACTACCACCAAACAGGACCTGCCGCAGTTTGACCGGATCATCGACATGAAGTATTTCTTTGAGTTCGATAACGCCCTGCTGCTGTCTGCCGTGAAGAACGGACATACCGATATCTTCACCTACAGCATCAGCAACTTTAAAGTGGAACAGATCACCAACGACGTGTATGATGACCTGGATCCTTCATTTGTTGCCTTCCCCGGTAAGAGCGGCATTATCTACTCCTCCAACCGCCCCTCGCCCAAAGCAAGGAGCGCAGATACCGTACTGCCCAGCGCCCGTTACAACATCTTCCTGATAGATAACTGGAACAAGACCTCCGAAAAGCAGATCTCCCAGCTCACTGATATGAAGTACGGCGACGCCAGACTGCCCGTACAGTACAATACCACGCACTTTACCTTCGTATCAGACGCAAACGGTATCCGTAACCGTTATGCCGGTTTCTTTAAAACAGAAAGGGCGGGTGTGGATTCATTGTTCTTTGTAGGTTCTGAAATACTGCGCAATCCTGACCAGCTGGAACTGGATTCTGCCCTGGCAGAATATGGCGCTTCTGCCCCGGATTCTGTAGCGGCTATCGCCATCACCAATGATTCTACCTACGTATTCCCTGTTACAAACTACCATACCGGCATACAGGAATCACGTATTGCGGGCGACCAGGGCGTAGTATCTGAAGTAATAGGCTTTAACGAATATAAACGCCTGTATAAACTGAAGGTGGATACCGCCATCCTGCGCAAACGTAATGTAACCGCCCGCCCTACTACTTTCCGCCAGTACCAGATGCACCAGGACAGCCTGCGGCTGGGACTGCCCACTAACTATGGACAGCCACAGAAGGATACCACCAAACGGCCGGACTTCTTCCAGAGCGAGTTTGGTAATGATCCTGCGGACACCAGCGCTGTTGTGAAAGAAGGCATTCCGCCGATCGCAATGCCACAGGTAGAAGCTGTTCTTAAACGGGCCCGTTTGCTGCCATATAAGCTGAAATTCTCGTCAGACTACCTGATCCTGCAGCTGGATAACTCTATCCTGATCAACAGGTACCAGCCGTTTACAGGACAGCCGGTATCGCCCATCCGCCTGACCGATCCGGTGAACGGCCTGTTCCGTTTAGGAGTAAGCGACCTGATGGAGGATTATAAATTCAGCGGCGGTTTCCGCTTCCCGTCTTCACTGGATGGAACGGAATACTTCTTCTCCTTCTCTTATCTGAAGAAACGCTTTGATTATAAACTCACCTACTACCGCAAGGTGGATAAAGCTTCGCTGAGCGATTTCTATCCTATCAAGCTGAAGACGAACCTCTACCAGCTGGAAGTGCGCTATCCGCTTGACCAGGTACGGAGCTTCCGCCTGACAACCGGTTTCCGTACAGACAGGATGGTGATCCTGGCCTCTGACGACCAGAGCCTGAAGGTGCAGGACTACAAAGAGAACTTTGCCCTGGGACGCCTGGAGTATGTGTATGACAATACGCTGAACCCGGCGATCAACATCTGGCATGGCACGCGATATAAAGCTTACATTGATCTGAACGCTAAGCTCTCCGGCGACCTGACCGAGCTCTTTAACCCTACCCCTGCAGGTAAGGGCAGGTTCACCTTTAACTGGGGCTTCGACGCTCGTCACTATGAAAAGATCTACCGCAACTTTATATGGGCCACCAGGGTGTCTGGCGACTTCTCATGGGGTACCCGCAAACTGCTGTACTACCTCGGTGGTATAGACAACTGGCTGAACCCGCAGATCAATACCAATACGCCGGTGTTCCCGCAAGGCAAACCGGTTAACTATGCGTACCAGACACTGGCTGTGAACATGCGCGGCTACAAGCAGAATGCGAAGAATGGTAATAACGTGATCCTGTTCAACTCAGAACTGCGCTTACCGGTGTTCGCCACTTTCATTGATAAACCCATCAACTCTGCGTTCCTGCGGAACTTCCAGCTTACGCAGTTCATTGATATAGGCACTGCCTGGAACGAAAAACTGAGCTTTAAGGATGCCAACTACACCTACTATAACGGTGACGATGGCGTATCCCTGAAGATCAAGGAAGGCTTCCTCGGGCCCTTTGTAGGCGGCTATGGCTTTGGCGCCCGTACTACTATTGCAGGCTACTTCCTCCGTGTAGACGCCGGCTGGCCGATGATCGCCTTCTTCCGTGGCAGCCCTATCTGGTATTTTGGAATGGGCGTAGATTTCTAAAAAAAGTCGTCAGTCGTTAGGGATTGACGCGAGACTACAAAATATAAAGCGGCCGTCTTCAGCACGAAGGCGGCCGCTTTGTTTTAGCATGGCGGGATAATTATGTTATGCTACGGCATCACAAGGAGTACGATCAGGATAGAGAACGGGGTAGTCGATATATCCTTTATCTCCTCCCCAGTAAAAAGTTTCGCTATCAGGAAGGGTTAGTGGCGCATTGCGTTTGAAGCGCTCTACCAGGTCGGGGTTTGAAATAAAAGGTTTGCCGAAGGCAATCATATCAGCCAACCCGGCTTGTAAAGCTGCTTCTGCAGAAGCGGCAGTATATCCGCCTGCCAGGATTAGCAGGTTAGGGAAGCGATTGCGCAGGTCCTGTACATACTCAGTTGGAATGGAGGACTGGCCGTTGACGTACTGACCCGAGAGATGGATGTAAAGAATGTCCAGCTCTTTCAATGCATCGGTGAGATACTGATGGGTGGCCCTCTCTTCAGGATAAGAAGGGAGATCGTTTATCCTGGCAAAGGGCGATAGTCTGACCCCGGTGCGCTCTTTACCAATAGCCGCAGTAACGCCTTCCATGATTTCCAGGAGGAAGCGGCTGCGATTGGCAATACTGCCGCCATAATGATCTGTTCTGCGGTTGGTATGTGGATGCAGGAACTGTTCTGGCAGGAAACCATGCGCACCGTGGATCTCTACGCCATCAAAGCCTACCTCTATTGCATTCAGGGCAGCCTCTATGTGCGCTTCTACCATGGCCCCGGCCCCGGCAGTGCTCAAGACTTCAGGCACTGGCATGGGGAGATGTATATCGCCGGGAACCCGCATCACTCCTGCTGCCTGCACCGCGGAAGGCGCCACTACCGGGGCATTTCCTTCATTGATGAGCGGATGGCCGATACGGCCCGTATGCACCAGCTGAACAAAGATCTTCCCATTGCGCGCATGCACTTCATCCACCACAGGTTTCCAGGCGGCTTTCTGCGCATCGTTATAGATTCCCGGGGTATGCAGATAGCCTCCCCCGTTAGAACTGATACCCGTGTTTTCGGCAATGATCAGACCAGCCCCCGCCCGTTGCCCGTAGTAAAGGGGCGCGGAAGCAGCGGGAATGCCGTTTACTGATCTGCGCCTGCTCATGGGCGCCATCACGATCCGGTTATTGAAGGTAATATTGGGCATAAGCAAAGGCAACAATAGCTTTTTATTCGAATCCATATGATCTTTTTTTGATGTCAAAATTACCGCCGGCAGGCAGGGCAGAACAGTGACGAAAAAAGGTTTGTTTTGTAATTTTACAGGTTATGGAACGGAAAGAATTACACCGGCCTTTTGAACTGTTTGTATCTGATATGGAATGCTGGAATGAGCGGCCGCTCATCTATCATTTCTTCGAGATCGTACAGATGCTGGACGGCGAAGGCGTGCGTATTGTGAACCAGAATAAGTTCTCTTATCACCAGGGAAGCATCTTTCTTTTCACCCCGATGGACTGCCGGGGCTTTTATGCTGAAAAGCCTACCCGCTTCTGCTCCATCCGTTTTTCCGAAGTCTTCCTGAAACAATATAAGCATGCGCAGGAGCGTGAAAGGATTGCGCAATGGCTTAAGCAGCTGGAACATATCTTCTCGCATCATAACCGCTTCCAGGAGCTGTTGATAAAGCAGCCGGGCGACTGCCGGATGGTGGCTACGCTGATACAGCAAATGATAGCGGAGTATGAACAACGGCAGGCATATCATGAAGAGAACCTGCAGCACTTTGTAACCCTTATCCTCAACATACTGGCCCGTAATGTATCTGACGGGGTGGAAGGCGCAGCTCCCAGTGCGGAAGCTGAGCCCCTGATCAACCGCATGCTGGTGCATATACGCCAGCATATCGGTGATGCGGAGAAGCTGCGGGTAGATTACCTGGCAGCGCAATTTAACCTCTCCGTCAACTATGTAGGCGAATATTTCCGCAAGCTGACGGGGGAAAGCCTGCAGCACTACATCACCCAATACAAAATAAAACTGGTGGAGCAGCGCCTGGCCAACAGTACGCTTACCATCAGCCAGATTGCCGGAGAGCTGGGCTTTACAGATGAAAGTCACCTGAGCAGGCAGTTTAGGAAACACAATGGCGTAAGCCCGGTTGAATACCGGAAAAAAACGAGGCCGGTATAATAATTATTTATTGAACTTCAGGCTGTAAAGCAGGTGAATAAATAAACCCATACACAGGGTAAAGCCCCAGGCATGGCTGTGCTCCAGCGGATGGAACACCATTTGGCCGGTTTGCTGTAAGAGCGGACCAGGCTGCGCTATCAGGTCCCAGCTGTTCCAGCGAAGGTAGCGCCCGATATATATGCCCCAACCGCACAACATCATTACCGGGAAAACGTATAGCTGTATTGGCCAGCGGGGAAAGCGGGCCAGGAGGATCTCCTGCATCTGACGGATAGATTGAAAACCCATTGCGAGCCCATTCCACGCAAACGACAGGATCAGGATCAGGTCAAACCACATTGGGGCGCCGCCTTCGGGCAGGTGATAAAGGTCTGTGAGTATATAAGGAGCATTCGGCAGATAGGTGATCCATACCGCGGTAGCCAGGATCAATAACGGTAAGCGCCAGCGGGCAGCGCCATAAGCTTCCATCATACTGCTCAGCAGGAAAGGCACCCAGGCCAGGAAAAGGTTCCACACCAGGAAAGCGTACTGCAGGGTACCGGTATGTAAGATACGTACCAGCAACAAGGCCATACTAAAAGAGACGGATACCAGCAAAGCATTCCGTTTATTTGCAACTAACACATCTGATCTCATACGCATAAATTGTTCAGCTATTTAATAAAATACGGCAGAAATATCACCGCAGCGGTTATTACCGCTACTATGGCGGCTATCAGCACGGCTCCTGCCGCTACATCCTTGATCCATTTAACACGGGGATGATAGTCGGGTGAAAGATGATCCATCATTTTTTCAATGATGGTGTTGAGCATTTCCGTTATCCACACCATACCGGTGACGATCACAATAGCGATCCATTGCGGACCACTGAGGCGGCACCAGCAACCCAGCGCGGTAACCAGTACCGTAGCCACTGCATGGATACGGGCATGCGGTTCTGTATATAAAAAAGCAGCAATACCGCTAAAGGCATACTTAAAGCTTAATGCGCGGCGGCGCAGATAACTTTGTTTGGGAGGGATCATGGCTCTTTTGTTTTTTCCGAAGTGCTTTCCGCTATCCATTTCCACCAGAAAGCAATACAGGTAAAATAAGCAAAAAAGCAGATCAACGCGCCGCTTTTGGAATAGGTTCTTTTGCAGATCTCCCAGCAGATCCAGCCGGAGAGCAGTAGTGCAAAAATGGTAATTAAACTACCCGTGATACTGATAGGAATATAAGACCAGCCATATTTTTTAAACCAGTATTTTTTCATACCAATAAATTTTAAGAAGCGGGCTGCAGTGCTGGTTGCTGTGGCGTTCTGCGGGATGGTACTTTTGACAATATGCTCTCCAGCAGTGGCAGCATACGATTTAATCCTTTTGTTTTGATGATGAAGTTCCATAGCGGTTCAAATTTTTTCCAGCCACCAGCATAGGCAAAATGTTTAAGCATATGCTTCGGGTGATCATGTTGCAGGCTGGCCTGCGTAATATTGCTCCAGCTGTAGAAGTTCCGATAGGCCGAGTTGTAGCCCTCTTCCAGTTCTGCAGCAGATAAGCCGGTTGTGCGATATACTACGTGTCGGGTATCATACAGATCCCAGTTGTTGTGCAGCAGGCGGCCCTGTTGTTCCATGCGTTTGTAAAGCGCCGTGCCCGGATAGGGTGTAAGGATGTGAAAAGTGCAGGTAGTAAGGCCATGACGCACTGCCCAATCCACGGTACGTTTGAACACATCCTTATGATCATCATCCAGTCCGAATACAAAGCTGCCGTTGATCATAATGCCAAGATCGTGCAGGCGGCGGACAGCTTCCGTATAGTCTTTACCGATATTCTGCTTCTTATTGCTTTGTTGCAGGTTATTGGGACTAAAAGTTTCGAACCCGATGAACACACTGCGCAAACCTGCTGCTGCAGCCTGCTCTATGAGGTTGCCGCGCAGGATGGCCTCTACAGTAGAGGCGCCCTGGAACACACGGTTCATACCTTTCATGCCTTCGAAAAGTGCGGAAGCAAACTTGCGATCACCCAGTAAGTGATCATCCAGGAAATAGAGGTGACGGCCAGGTAAGCGGTCTATCTCTGCCAGTGCTGCATCTGTTTTCTGTACGTAAAAAGAGCGTCCGCCTTCAAAGAAAGCATCCTTATAACAGAAGTCGCAATGATGCGGGCAGCCTCTTGATACCACGATGGAATTAGGCACCAGGTACAGATGGCGTTTTATAAGATCCCGCCGCAGGGGCGGGATCTCATTCAGCGTTCGGTTATAGGATACGTAAGACGGTTGGGGCTTGCGCTGTGCAAAGTCTTGCAGAAACCGGGGGAAAGTATCTTCCCCCGGGCCAATGAAAAGACTATCTGCATGCGGGCGTGCTTCTTCGGGCAGCGAGGAAACATGCAATCCTCCCAGGCAAACATAGCTGCCGATGCTGCGGTAGTGATCGGCGATAGCATAGGACCGGTATGCATTGGTGATGTACACCTGTATGATCACCAGGTCCGGGCGGTCGTTCAGCTGCAGCGTTTCCACATGCTCATCTACCAGCGTGATGTCGTCATCAGGATCGCAATAGGCGGCCAGTGTGGCTAATCCCAAAGGCGGGAACAGCGAGTATTTGATCGGGCGCCAGAAAGGGCTTTTTGCCTCTGTTAAGGCTGGAAGGATCATTTTAATTTTCATAGTGCAAGCGTTTAAACTGCTTTACCTAAGGAATCCCATTTGATCTTGCGGCTGAAGTACATCACGATAGCGAGTATGATGAACAAGCCGAGGCTGCCCATCAGCAATGCCTGATCTTCTGACTGGATGATCACATAGATGAAGCCGTACAAGGTGAGCAGGGTACCGCCTACGGCGAGCGCCGTACTTGCCTTACGGAACACGCTGCGCGCGTAGACGGTGACCAGTCCCAATGTGAGCAGTGCAGCAATAGCATAGGCTGCATTAAAGCTGAGCTGTTCTGCCAATGCGATCAGTAGTGTGTAGAAGATGCATAGTGCAATGCCGATCAGTATATATTGTAATGGATGAACAGGGTAATGCTGTAAAAGCTCAATAAAGTAGAATAGCAGAAAGGTGAGGCCGATGATCAGTATGGCGTATTTGATGGCGCGCATGGATTTAAGATAACCGTCAACGGGCAGGAAGAGGTTCACGCCGAAATCTGCATCATGGATCTTGTACTTGTCGCCGATGGTCCAACATTGGGGGAAACTACGATTCAGGTGTGATACCTCCCATGAGGCGGAAAAGCCGCTGTCTTTCACGGTGCGTGCTGCCGGTAAAAAGGCACCATCAAAGCTGGGGCTTGGCCATTTTGCCTTCAGCTCTACCTGCGTGTTTTTGCCTACAGGTGAAAAATACATTTTTCCAGAACCTCTCATGGCAAACAGTATAGTAAAGCGGCCTAATTCCGGCCCCGTACCTGCTGTATCGGTACCGGGCGTCAGTGGTATCTTTGCCTGTATACCACTTTCCAAGAGGCCGCCAGGCGGAGTGCCAGGATTGAATACAAAATCCTGGCCGTTCCAGGTGGCGGTCTGGTAGCCAATGCCACGCATATCAGATACGCCCACGGTAAGAAAAGCTTCGTTCCACTTTAGTGCAGAAGACGCTATGTTCAGAGCGGCCAGATCGGGAGCAGCAAAGCTTCCATGGATTTCCAGGCGCGAATCATAAACAGCTACTTCGTAGATGCCTCTTTTCCTGATCTCCGGTATAAGTGCTCCCTTGATGGAAAGTTTGTCTGGCAGGAAGCAGGCATACTTTATTATTTCCTCATTTTTAGGGCCATTAAGGGTAGTGTAAGGCACCACCAGCACTGGCCCGGTAATGGTCTGGGCGTTGGCCCATTTAGCGCTCACTTCTGCGGTCGCCTTATCCTGCATTTGCTCCCGTTCCTCGATCAGGCCCATGATCAGGGCGGTAGGAATCATGAGCACCAGTGTAAGCACACCTATAATGATGGCTTTGATAGCGTAACCATAACGCTGAAGAAGAGAGACTTTAGGAGGATTGTAATTTGTTTCCATGATTGCTACTTTAACTAATTTAAAAGTGCTTTGTATTTCAAAGTATAGGGACAAAAAAAATTTACTCGATAGATTTGATCATATTTTCCAATGCTGCGAGGTGGCTTTTAAAGGCTTTTTCGCCGGCTTTAGTGATGGAGTAGGTGGTATTGGTTTTGCGGCCTACAAATCCCTTGTGCACTTTCAGGTATCCGTTCTCTTCCAGGGTGGTGAGATGGGAGGCGAGGTTACCATCCGTCAGCTCCAGCATTTGCTTCAGGTCGTTGAAGCTTACCTCCTCGTTCACTATCAATATGCTCATTACCCCGAGGCGTATGCGACTGTCAAATAATTTATTCAGATTACCTATTGGATTCATCAGATCACTATTTCCATAAAAAATTACAGATAATATGGCGGAAGCAGCAATTTATTTTTAACCACCGGCTTTTGCAGTACGTTCATATTTCCACCACATTACAACACCATATATAATATGCAGCACGCCAAAGCCCAGGGTCCAAAAATAAAGCCCTCTGCGCAAAAAGAAAAGGTTCAGTATGCCCAACACTATTTCTGCAATACCAAGATAGCGTATATCGGAGAGGGTATATTTGCTTGTATTGACCAGGGCCAGTCCGTAGAACACCAGGCAGGAGGGTGCGATGAGCGCCGGCTGGTTATCGGCTATCAGGCCCAGGATAAAGAAGGCGCCGGTGGCCAGGGGAATGGCTACATTGATCAGCACCTTACGGGAGGTAGGGTCCCAGATGGGCAGCTGGTTTCGGCGTGCCCTGCGCCAGGTAAAGTAGGTACCGCCAGCCAGGGCCACCAGTAATACACCTGCCGCCAAAAGGATCAGCTTAAGCCGTAGGCCCGCGTAATCTGCATCACTATAACTGCCACGGCTATCCCATGCGTTATAATAGCTGTTTAGCCAACCGTAGGCGATCCATGCGCCGGCTAGTCCGCTGAGACCCGCCCATACGCCACTAAGGCCGCTGAGGGAAATGAAGCGGCTGCTTCGTTCCATGATACGCTTGATGTCGCTTAACGTTTGCAGGTGCTGCTGTTCGTTCATATTAAAGTACTTTGCAGTTCAAAGTTATGAGAAGTTTTTGATTAAGCAAATAAAAAAATGTTAATCTGTTGGGGAGGGGATTGGTGAGGTGATAGACTTTTAAAAGATTGCTTCGTCGCGCCCCGCGCGCAAGGCTCTGCGCTTCTCGCAATGACGGCGGAGATTGGAGCGGTGATAACCCTGAGGAGATTGGAGCGAAGGCCGACGGGGGAGACCGTAGTGAAAGCTGACGGAGGAAATGGTCTTTACTTTTTACCCGTTACTGTATCCAGCGCATCCAATATGATGTCACAGCTTTCTTTGATCTGCTGTGGTGTAATGATCAGCGGAGGAGCAATGCGCAGGCATTCGGGGGCAAAGAGGAACCAGTCTGTAAGGAGGCCTTTGCTGATGCAGTGGTCAATGGCGGCTTTGTTAATGGGAAAGCTTTCAAGTTCTATAGCCATCATCAGCCCCAGGGAACGGATGCTTTTGATGGCGGGATGCTGCAGGTATTGATGGAATAATTGCTCTTTCTCTTTCACAGTGGATACCAGATCTTCTTCCAGCAGGGCCTGCATGCCGGCCATACCGGCGGCGCAATTGACCGGGTGGCCGCCAAAGGTAGTAATATGCCCCAGTACCGGGTTATTGGTGAGGCTCCACATCACATCGCGGTTTGCAATGAAGGCGCCCAGCGGCATGCCGCCGCCCAGGGCTTTACCGAGCAAAAGCATATCCGGCACGACGCCGAACTGTTCAAATGCCCAGAGCGTACCGTTGCGCCCTAAGCCGCACTGGATCTCGTCCAGTACCAGGAGCGTGCCTGTTTGGGTACATTTTGCGCGCAAAGCGTGTAACCATTCCTGTTGAGGCACACGCACCCCGGCTTCTCCCTGCACGGTTTCTGCAATCACGCAGGCGGTGCGTTCCGTAATATGATCCAGCGACTCCCAGGCATTGTATTCAAGATGTTGTATGTCAGGTAAGAGCGGACGGTAGGCATTACGCATACTTTCCTGTCCGATGATGCTTAATGCACCTTGTGTAGAACCATGATAGCTGTTCTTAAAGGCGATGATCTCCGTTCTGCCGGTATAGCGTTTGGCGAGCTTCATAGCACCTTCTACGGCTTCGGCGCCGGAGTTGGTAAAGTATACACTGTTCAGTGAGGCTGGCAAATGACTGGTGAGCAGCCTGGCATAGGCTACCTGTGGCGACTGCACCAGCTCTCCGTACACCAACAGGTGCATATACTGTTGCGCCTGTTCCTGTATGGCTTTTACCACCTGTGGATGACAATGCCCCACGTTGCAAACACTGATGCCCGCAATGAGATCAAGGATACGTTTCCCATCTGCATCCCACATATACATTCCCTGGGCTTTAACGATCTCCAGGGCTAACGGAGCGTCTGAAGTTTGCGCTACATGCCGTAAAAATAGCTGCCGGTTGTTCATACAGATACGAAGGTAGTAATTGTTACATTTGTGGTAATAAAACTTACGATATGCCCGTTATATTACCTGTTAAAGGGATACAGCCCGAATTTGGAAAGGATTGCTTTATTGCGCCTAATGCTACTATTGTTGGCGACGTGACAATGGGCGACGGTTGCAGCGTATGGTTCAATGCGGTGGTGCGCGGTGATGTGAACAGCATTCGTATAGGCAATAAGGTGAACATACAGGACGGCGCAGTGATCCACTGCACTTACGAAAAAACGAAGACGATCATCGGCGATAATGTATCCATCGGCCACAATGCCATCGTGCATGGCTGTACGGTAGAAGACAATGTGCTGATCGGCATGGGCGCCATCGTCATGGACAATGTCCGTATCGGCAGCAACACGATCATTGCTGCAGGGGCAGTTGTACTGGAGGGCACCCAGGTGGAGCCCGGCACTATCTACGCCGGGGTACCGGCCAAAAAGGTGAAAGAGATCAGCATGGAGCTGGTGAACGGGGAGATCAACCGGATTGCCAACAATTACATCATGTACGCCAGCTGGTTTAAATAGTAAAAAAAACTTATATTTGTAGTAAAAATTTACCCTCCCTATGAAAAAACTTTTACTCCTTCTATGGCTTGGCGCCATGGTGGCCGGCTGCGCTACCCAGCAACAAGGCTGCCCTGCCAATAACTTCTACAGTAAAGGCAATAAGAGCGAGAACAGAAAAGCCCGCAAACAAATGGACAGCCGCGTATTCTAAGGCCGTGCTGCGATCATTCACCCTTATATCTGCCTCCTATGCGAAACACTATTGTGCTGCTGCTCATAGCAGTTTGCTTCCTGGCCCTGAATGCCTGCCGTACGCAAAAGACCGGTTGCCCTACCCCCCGCCAGAACTGGGGCGCTGAGAAAGTGCTGGATGAGCTGATGAAGCCAGGTAAAAATAAGGAGAGGAGGGTTTAATACTTTTCCTCCTCCAGCGATTCGAGGATAGTAGCGTAGCTAATGTAACGGTCCTCGTCAATACTCCCCTCCTCTACGGCCGCTTTTACGGCGCAGCCCGGCTCATTGATATGCAGGCAGTTGTTGAACTGGCACTGCGTGATATAGGGTTGCATTTCCAGGAAATAATGAGAGAGCTCTGTTTTAGGTATATCTACAATGCCCAGTTCGCGGATACCGGGCGTATCTATCAGTTTACCGCCTATCTCTGCGGGCAGGTCAAACATTTCGGCAAAGGTGGTGGTATGTAAACCCTTCCCGCTCCAACCACTCACTTCTTTGGTACGTAAAGCCAGTCCGGGCATCAACTGATTGATCAGGGACGATTTACCCACCCCTGAATGGCCTGACATCAGCGAGGTTTTGTTATGCAATAAGTCATTTATCTCTGCTATGCCCTCTCCTTTTTTGGCAGAGATCAGCAATACGGAGTATCCAATATCGGTATATACCGCGTGCAATTCCAGGAATTTTTCCATGTCCTTTTCTTTCAGCAGGTCTTTTTTATTGAATACCAGGACAGCGGGAATATGATAGGCTGCTGCTGTTACCAGGAAACGGTCTATAAAGCCGCGGGAGGTGCGCGGTTCTTTCACGGTGCATACCAGGATGGCCTGGTCGAGGTTGGCAGCGATAATGTGCTTATGTACCCTTTTATGCGGAGAGCTGCGCACGATGTAGTTCCTGCGCGGAGCGATGTCCGTGATCATGGCAGAGCTGTTGTCGCCGTCTTCAGGCACGATCTCTACTATATCCCCCACGGCTATGGGATTGGTAGAAGTGATATCCTCATCCATTTTAAAAACACCTTTAATGCGCGCCTGGTAGGTGTTGCCCTCGGGTGTTTTCACGGTGTACCAGCTGCCGGTTGATCTGTAAACGGTTCCCTGCATGAAAGTTGTCAGTTGACAGTTGTTAGTTATTAGTTAGCGAAGATACAATATCAATTACTGACAACTGTCAACTAACAACTGTCAACTATTTAAGGAAGACTACGGAAAGCGGTGTAACGCAGCACTACTTCCAGCAGCAGGCAAGCCAATGCTATCATGGCCAGGGGAAAGAAATGTTCTGCGTAGTGTTTATAGGAAGTGATCTCTACTTTCGTTTTTTCAAGGTTATCGATCTCTGTGTACACCTTCTCCAGACCCGTTGTGTTGGTGGCCCGGAAGTACTTACCACCTGTTTCGGAAGAGATCTTCTTCATCAGCGGCTCATCGATCTGCACATCCTGCATCTGCATCTGGATGCTGCCGTCAGGCATGGTCATGGGGAAGGGCGCTTTGCCGTAGGTACCCACACCAATGGTATATACCCTTATTTTAAAGGCTTTGGCTATTTCCAGGGCGGTGAGCGGATCTACTAAGCCTGTATTGTTCACACCATCTGTAAGGAGGATGATCACTTTGCTTTTGGCTTTGCTGCTGCGCAGGCGGTCTACGGAGGTAGCCAGGCCCATACCGATGGCGGTACCATCCTGGAGCATGCCGCTTTTGATCTGCATGATCTGGTTGATCAGCACGGCGTGATCTGTTGTGATAGGGCATTGGGTAAAGCTTTCGCCGGAAAAGATCACGAGGCCGATACGGTCGCTGATACGTTTCTCCACAAAATCGGCGGCTACTTTCTTGGCGGCTTCCAGGCGGTTGGGCTGCAGGTCTTCTGCCAGCATACTACCGGAAATGTCTATACCTAAAACGATATCTATGCCTTCACTGTCAATATTTTCTGAGGTGTTGCTGGTTTGAGGACGGGCCAGCGCTGTTACCAGCGCAGCATAAGCCAGGACCCGCAATACCAGCAGGATGGGGCGCAGGCGGGCTTTCCAGGAAACGGGCAAGCCTTTGAGCCCCTGTATAGAGGATACCTGTAAAGCCCCCTGCTGACGCCTGTTCTGTTTCACATACCAATAGATCATGAGTGGTATCAGCAGCAGGAGCCAGAAGCACCAGGGATAGGCGAATGTTATATTTTTCCAGATCGACAGGTCCATTGAGTCAATTACGAGTTACGTTAACAATTACGCTGAACGCTAATGCTAAAGGCAGAACGCAGCGTTAAGCATTTGGCGTTTCGCTTTCAGCCGTTTTTACGGCCGGTTTGGTCCACTCCACTATTTCAAGCGCCTTTTGCAGGCTGTCTTCATGCTCCTCAGGTGTGGGCTGCAGCTTGGCAAATTTAGCCAGGTCTGCCAGTGACAGCAGGGCGCGCAATTTCTCCCGCTGCTGGTTCAATATGGTCACCGGTTTTATGTTCTGCAGCAGCTCTGCACTGGTTTGTTCCAGGGCAGCGATGCCGAACTGGTCTTCAAAATAAGTGCGCAGCACATCTGTAAGCCGGGTATAGTATTCTTTTACATGGCCCTGCTGCCATACCTTTTCTGCGGCCAGCTCTTTCAGCTGGCGAATAGCCCTGTCAAACGGGGCTTCCAGCGGCACAGGGGGCGGAGCAGGCGCTTTGGCGGGACGTTTGCGCATGTATATGAACCAGCCTATGATCAATCCGAGGAGCACCAGGCCAGACACGATAAAGGGCCAGTATTCCTTGAGGAAATCGAGGATGGCCTCCCACAGGTTAATGGGTACGGTCCTTACGCCTTTGATAGGCTTGAAGGCTTTGGTTGTATCTACCGCTACGTTGTCTACATCAATACCGATAGGAGCGGTAAAGGCAGAATCAACCGCACCTGCAGCGGCCTGCAGCTCAAACTTCAGGGAGGGGATCTGCCAGTGGCCGGAGTCGAAGCTGGTGAGGGTGATCACCTGCCTGAACAGCTGTTCCCGTGCGCTGCCCGAAGTATCTACTTTGGACCGGTCTACTACTTCCCAATGGGCAAATGAATCCGGCAGGCTGGGGAAGACCAGCTGGAGACCGGCTTCTTTCAGCCTGTTCACATCTACGGTGGCAGACAATTCAAGTTTCAGCTGTTCGCCAATACGCAGCTTATCCGTATCGGCCTGCGCCCTTACATCGATATTATTTTGCGCAAACGAACGGAAAGGACAAAGCACATAGCCCAGCAACACAATTAAAAAAATGCTCTTTACTATTGTTCTTTTTCGCATGATGGTTTTTGCTCCGCTTTAAAACTTATGCCCTGTTCAGGAAAAATGTCTGCAATGCCTTTACATAGTCCTCATCGGTACGTACACTGATCAGCTCCGCCCCGCTTTTGCGGAAGGCGTTACGACAGTACTGTACATGTTGATGGAATTGCTGGGTATAATACTGCTGCACCCGTTTATCCGCGGCGTCTACCCATTGACGGGCGCCGGTTTCGGCATCAGCCATCTGGATGAGGCCAACGGGCGGCAGCTCCTTATCGCGCTGGTCGTACACGTGCACACCCACTACGTCATGCCGTTTGGAGGCAATATTCAGTGCATCCTGGTAATCGGCGCCAGCCAGAAAATCGCTCAAAAGAAAAACGATGCTCCGCTTTTTGGCGGCGTTGTTGAAGAAGCGCAGGGTTTCCCTGATATCGGTGCCTTTCTTTTTGGGCTTGAAGGACAGTAGTTCCCTGATGATAAACAGGATATGTGATTTCCCTTTTTTGGGAGGAATATATTTTTCTACGCCGTTGCTGAAGAAGATTACGCCTACCTTATCATTATTGTTGATGGCGGAGAAGGCCATCACGGCACAGATCTCCGTGATAAGGTTCCGTTTGTTCTGATGAATGGTGCCAAAAACGGAGCTCTCGCTTACGTCTACCAGCAACATCACGGTAAGCTCACGCTCCTCTTCAAATACCTTTACGAAAGGATGATTAAAGCGGGCCGTTACGTTCCAGTCAATATCCCGCACGTCATCGCCAAACTGGTATTCCCTTACTTCACTGAAAGACATGCCCCTTCCTTTAAAAGCACTATGGTACTCCCCGGAGAAGATATGGTTGGAGAGGCCCCTGGTCTTTATTTCAAGGCGTCTTACCTTTTTAAGTATTTCAGCAGTATCCACGCTTTTAATTAATAATGAATAATTAAAAATTAATAATGCAGGTCTGGGATCATGGTACTTCCACGGCGTTGAGGATCTCGCTCAGGATGTTCTCTGAGGTAACGTTCTCTGCTTCTGCTTCGTAGGTAAGGCCCACGCGATGGCGCATTACGTCGAAACAGATGCTGCGTACGTCTTCAGGGATCACATAACCGCGTCGTTTCATGAACGCGTAAGATTTGGCTGCCCAGGCAAGGCTGATACTGGCCCTGGGCGAGCCGCCGTAGGAGATCAGCGGTTTAAGCTTCTGCAGCTTGTATTCTTCCGGATGACGGGTAGCGAAAACGATATCGAGGATATAGCGTTCTATTTTTTCGTCCATGTATACTTCTCTTACCAGCTTACGGGCCTCTACGATATCGGAGGGCTGTATTACCGGGTTAATAGTAGCCATACCTCCAGGATTCAGGTTCTGACGGATGATGTGTCTTTCTTCTTCCTTGGTGGGATAACCGATCACCACTTTCAGCATGAAACGGTCTACCTGTGCTTCGGGCAGGGTGTAAGTACCTTCCTGCTCGATCGGGTTCTGGGTAGCCAGTACCAGGAAGGGCTCTTCCAGTTTGAAGGTGCTGTCGCCGATAGTGATCTGTTTTTCCTGCATGGCTTCCAGCAGGGCGCTCTGTACTTTAGCGGGGGCGCGGTTGATCTCATCCGCCAATATGAAGTTGGCGAAGATGGGGCCTCTGCGCACCACAAACTCGTTGCGTTGCTGGTTATATATCATGGTGCCTATTACGTCGGCCGGTAACAGGTCTGGTGTGAACTGTATACGGCTGAATTTGGCATTGATAGCAGATGATAAAGATTTGATGGACAGTGTTTTAGCAAGCCCGGGCACCCCTTCCAGGAGTACGTGGCCCTGGGCGAGCAGGCCTATCAGCAGGCGTTCTACCATGTAGCGCTGGCCTACGATCACCTTTCCCAGCTCAATATTCAACAGGTCTACGAATGCGCTGGCCTGGTGGATCTTTTCATTCAATTGACGGATGTCTTGCGATGTATTCTCCATGCTATGCATTTATTTTTCAGGATTGCTAAAATAAACATATTATACCCAAAACACGCTGCCACAGGGCTTCCGGGCCGTTAAAATGCCGTTAAATATCAATTACGAATTAGGCAATTACGAATTACGAATTGAATTATAGCGAATTTAACTCATCTGTAAGTAAAATTCATAATTTGTAATCATTCACTTTAAGAATTCATTCTCATTGGTGTTCATGAATGCTACGCATTTGCCAAATTCGTAATTCCAGCAGGCGGCCCCCAAGTTAATAAAGCCCCGGGATATTTATATCATCTTTTTTTATAACGTACCTTTGCAGCTAACAATCAATCATCTAACAATCAATATATACTATGAACGATTTTGAGCTGCGCTGGAAACATATCGAACAGATGCTGACCGAAAGGTTTGGCAAAACCCCTAATATGGAGGCTATCCTCTTTCTCATTGGTATACAGGAACTGGGCAAACTGAATAAGAAATTTACCAAGGAGCAGAAGCAGGACCTGATGCATGTTGCCACCTGCACTTTGCTCAGCCAGAGCGGTTATTTTGAATTGGAGGGATATGATGCCGACGGATGGCCGCATTTTAAGGAAGTGCAGCCGGTACCTAAAATGGGCCTGGCCGAACAGGAAAGATTTCTGCAGGAGCATATCATTGCGTATTTTGAGGTAGAAGACGAGTAAAACAAACACATGACGCCCATAATTGCTATCCGCCCCGTGCAACCGGATATGCTGGATACCCTGGTAGTACTGGAGCAGCAAACCTTTACAGAAACTTTTCGCCACATTTACAGTAGGGAAGACCTGGAAGCCTTTCTTAGCGATAAGAAAAGCCCTGCTGCGTTAAAACACGAATTGCTGCAGGAAGGCGCCCGTTATTATATCTGTTATTACGGCGAGGCCCCTGCCGGGTTCCTGAAACTGAACATCAATAAACAGCCCGATGATAAGGCAGGCACCATCCTGCCTACACCTGTGATGGAGCTGGAAAAGATCTATGTACTGCAGGCCTTCCAGGGCTTTAAGCTGGGTAAAGCGCTTATCCACCATGCCTATGCGGTGGCCAGGGAACACCAGGTAAATTATATCTGGCTGGGCGTGTGGGAACATAATACAAAGGCCCGTGACTTTTATGAAAGGGAAGGCTTTGAAAGATTTGGCGAACACAGTTTTATGGTGGGCAGCCAGCTGGATACAGATTGGCTGTATAAGAAAGCTGTTAGCAGCTAGCTATTGGCAATTACCAGTGAGGGTGGATTTAATGTGTATATTACGATGAATGACAGCAACTATGAAAAAACTCCTATTGTTACTTCTCCTATTGGGCGCAGCTACAGGCGCCATGTGCAAACACAGGAAAGTGAAGGTGCTCACCCCTTACGGTATGATGATCATCCTGCTGTACGATCAAACGCCTCAGCATCGCGACAATTTCATTAAACTGGTGAAACAACATTTTTATGATAGCCTGTTGTTTCACCGGGTGATCAATACCTTCATGATACAGGGCGGAGATCCGGAATCAAGACATGCAAAGCCGGGCGCTGTACTGGGCAATGGCGAGAATGGCTATACCATACCCGCCGAGTTCCAGCTGGATCTCTTTCACCGGAAAGGTGTGCTGGCAGCAGCACGTGACGAAAACCCGGCTAAGGCCTCTTCCGGTTGCCAGTTCTACATTGTACAGGGAAAACAATGGACAGACGCCGAGCTTGACAAGCTTGAACAAACCAGGTTAGGCGGACGTAAGATACCGGTAGACCAGCGCGAGGTGTATAAAACCAAAGGTGGCACGCCTCAGCTGGACCAACGCTATACTGTTTTCGGACAGGTGATAAAAGGAATGGATGTGATAGATAAGATAGCCGCTGTTAAAACAGACGGGAATGACCGGCCGCTCACCGACGTGCCCATGAAGATACGTTTGGTAAAGAAGTGGCTGCTGTTTTAACCATTTGATCATCCTCCTCCGGGAGTGCATTGCTTGGAGTGTTTTGTAATTTCATTACTTTTACCCCTAAAATCAAAACAGCTATGAATTTTCCATCAAATCTGCGGTACACAAAGGACCACGAATGGATATTGTTAGAAGGTAATACAGCCACCATTGGTATTACTGAATTTGCACAACGTGAATTAGGCGATATCGTATTTGTTGATATTCCTACCGTGGGTAAAACACTGGAGGCAGAAGAAGTTTTTGGCACTGTAGAAGCAGTAAAAACTGTTTCCGATCTGTTCCTGCCTGTAGCCGGTACCATTACTGAGATCAACGCTGAGCTGGAGAGTGAGCCTGAACTGGTGAACCAGGAGCCGTATGAAGGAGGCTGGATGATTAAAATGACCGTTAAAAATCCTGCTGATGTGGCAGCGCTGCTGGATGCAGCTGCTTACCAGGCATTAGTAGCTGAATAATACCAGGCGGCGATACGCCATGAGAAGTATGCGGTAGGAAGTATTTTGTTAGCTTCTAGCTGCATACTTCTTACTTTTATAGCCACCTTAAAAAAGAAAGACCAGGAATGAAGGCAATACGATATTACATACCGGCTATTTTATGGATCATACTCATTCTTGTGCTTTGTACTTTACCGGGCAAAGATATTCCGCACACCGGCTGGTTCAGCCTGCCGCACCTTGATAAGCTGGTGCATTTTGGCATGTTCGGCGGAATTGTTTTCTTTCTTGCGCTGGGACAATACTGGCAAAAAAAGCATGTGTCCACCCTTATGTTGCTCACATTTGTATTGTGTGCGGCATGCTACGGACTTGCCATAGAATTTGTTCAGAAATATTATGCCATTGATCGAAGCTTTGATATGAAAGATGCGTCAGCGGATACACTGGGCGCCATTGCGGGCGTGTGGGCATTTAAGCTTTTCCGCAGGTGGTTTATGAAACCGAAGACTGCTACTGTTCATTAAGCGGCAAAAAAAATTCCCTCCGGAAAGCCGGAGGGAATATAACCTATCGTTTTATGAGAAATAAGTGATTCTGTTCTTATTGTTTGGAAGCCTCGTTCTTTGCCTCCTGTTTCATCTTTTCATTCGCAAAGATGGAGAACTCTACACGGCGGTTCTTAGCCCTGTTCTCTTCTGTATCATTCGGGAACTTAGGCTGTTTCTCACCATACCAATAGGCCTGTATACGATTAGCAGCAACACCCTGTGTGCGCAGGTATGCAGCCACGGCATTCGCACGCCTTTGTGAAAGACCATCGTTATACTCGTCTGTACCTTTATCATCTGTGTGGCCTTCTACCCGCACATATGTGTCAGGATACTTGTTCAGGATCTGCGCCAGCTCCTGAATGTTGCCTTGGGCAGTAGATGTAAGATCGGACTTATCGAAGCCGAAGAGCACTCCTGAAGCGAAGGTTACGTTGATACCCTCACCTACGCGCTCTACCTGTGCATTAGGCACTTCACTCTTGATCTCCTGCGCTTGCTTATCCATTTTTTTACCGATGAGCACACCAGCAGTGCCGCCTACAGCAGCCCCGATGATAGCTCCAAGTGCGGTGTTCCCGGCAGCTTTACCTATAGCAGCACCTGTTGCGGCGCCGCCACCAACGCCTATTACAGCGCCTTTTTTAGTGTTATCCATGCCTTGCCAGGTGCTACAGCCAAAAAGTACAGTAGCAGATAATGCTACGGCTACTATTGCATTCAGTTTTTGTTTCATCCGTATGTTTTTTGATTTTATCAATGGTTAATTATCAGGCGAAAAATCTGATCCTGTCAGAGAAATTCAAATACTTTGCCAAAATCCACTTGACGGTTATAGTTTATTGAATCTTAACAAAGTATGAACATATGAATTTATTCACACGTCGGGCATGTGGATAAATAAGGTCATATAAGCGGGCATCATCCCAACAGGTTCTTGAGCATACCGCCCAAACCGCCTGAGGCAGGTTGTTGCTGCTGTTGTTGCTGTTGGCGGGCGCCTGAGGAAAGTGCACCCATCAGGTCCTGGAGGTCTACATCACCATCCCCGTCCTTATCCAGTCCGCCACCGGCCAGCCGTCCCAATATACCGGACAGGTCCAATCCCTGGGCCTTGCCGCCGGTGAGTGAGTTGAGGATGCTTTGCAGGTTGAAACTGTTGTCGTTAGGGTCATTGGTCTTGTGTACCAGGGAGCCCAATACGGAAGGAATGAGGGTACCGGCTATCTGCCTGGCAGCGCCGGAGTCCAAATTAAATTTCCGGAGGAGGGTATCCACGAAGTTGCCGGATATTCTGTTCACCACCGGGTTTTGCGGATCAGGAGCCGAGCCGGCGCCGCCCAGGAGGCTGACCACCTGAGTAGCATTACCGTTGGCAATTTCTTCCTGCAGGCCGGAAGCGATAGATGCAGTGGCGGCATTGATCACTGCTTCATTCTGTTCATTGGGCACTGCGGGGTTGTTTATTACCGGGCCCTGTGCCTGCTCTTTAACGAGATTGAGTAATTGTTCCAGCATGATGATACGGTTTGAGTGACCCATATTCGGGCCAAGTATTAAACATATCTTAAACCTAAATTGTTTACGCCAGCCGGTTAAGTCTTCCTATCTTCTTTCTCTCTCCATCTCAAACCCTTAAACATCAACTATTTCACGCTCCCTGCTTCAGCTTCTCTGCATTCTCCGCAAACTGCAGGGCTTCGATCATTTCATGGATATCACCGTTCATAAAGGCATCAAGGTTATAGATCGTCATCCCGATACGGTGGTCTGTTACACGACCCTGCGGGTAGTTATAGGTACGAATCTTGGCGGAGCGGTCGCCGGTGGACACAAGGCTTTTACGTTGGGAGGCGATAGCCTCTTCGTGCTTGCGTACAGCCGCTTCGTATATACGGGTGCGTAACATCTTCATGGCGATATCCCTGTTGGAGTGCTGGCTACGGCCTTCCTGGCACTCAACAACAGTGCCTGTGGGAATATGCGTAAGGCGTACGGCGGATTCAGTTTTGTTCACGTGCTGACCACCTGCACCGGAAGACCGGAAGGTGTCCATTTTAATATCGGCGTCCCTTATTTCCACGTCCACTTCATCTGCCTCGGGAAGCACAGCCACCGTGGCTGCAGAGGTATGCACCCTGCCGGAGGCTTCGGTAGCGGGTACGCGTTGTACGCGGTGCACGCCTGACTCGAACTTGAGGATCCCATATACATCGTCCCCGTTCACTTCAACGGCTATTTCTTTATAACCGCCCACGGCGCCCGGGGTCTCGCTCATAATACTGGTGCTCCAGCCCCTGGTTTCGCAGTAACGCAGGTACATGCGCAACAGGTCACCGGCAAAAAGGGCGGCTTCATCGCCCCCGGTACCACCCCGTATTTCGAGGATAGCATTTCTTTCGTCCTGGGGATCTTTGGGGATCAGCAGGTTGCGGATCTCCGCTTCCTGCTCTTCTTTTTGCTGGTATAGCCCTTCTGTTTCCTCTTTAGCCAGTTCCCGCATTTCCTCATCACCGCTTTCAAGGACTTCCTTGTTAAAAGCAATAGCGTCGAGCAGTTTACGGTAGGCATCGTAGGCCTTCACTACCTTTTCAAGCTGCCTGTATTCCTTACTCAGCTTACTAAACTGCTTGTTATCGCTTACTATTTCCGGGTTGGTCAGCGCCAGTGCTACCTGATCAAACCGGCCTTTTATCGCTTCTAGTTTATCTATCATAATTATCTTTGAAAATCATCCCGGGGGTAGCCGGGAGTGCAAAATTAATATCATTTACGCTGAATTAAATTTGATTTTTAATTATAAACCATCCGATAAGGGCATGTCCGAACCTATAAAACTTAACGGCAGGGAGCTATTCGACGGAACGCGCTTATTGGGCGCAGATAAAGTACTGATACTTGATACAGACGGCACCGTACTGGATATTGTGGATAAAACGGCGGCCGGGGAGGACGTACAGGAAATGGACGGCCTGTTGTGCCCTGGTTTCATCAATACCCATTGCCACCTGGAGCTGTCACACATGCAGGGAGTGATCCCTGAAAAAACCGGGTTACCTGCATTCCTTACAGCGGTAATGACGCAGCGGGGCGAACATGCAGGACCGCTGACAGCAGCTGAAATGATGGAAGCTGCGGCCACCCGGATGTGGGAGGAAGGCATTTCCGCCGTGGGCGATATCTGTAACGGCACCACTACACTGGCTCATAAAAAGGGAAGCCGGCTGTATTATCACTCCTTTATAGAATGTATGGGCTTCATAGATGCCGTGGCGGAGAAAAGATTTGAACAAAGCCTGGAGGTATACCGCCAGTTCAGTGCCATCAACAGCGCCTTTCACAGCTGTTCTCTTGTTCCACATGCGCCCTATTCAGTAAGCGCCACCTTGTTTGGCCTGCTGGCGGCCTTGCCTGGCAACAGCCCCCTTACCATCCATAACCAGGAAAGCCCGGCTGAAAATGACCTGTATCTTAACAAAACAGGGCCTTTCCTGGATTTCTACCAGCGCTTTGGTATGGATATCAGCAGTTTTACGCCCCGCCATACCAGCAGCCTGCAAGCCTGCCTTTCTTATCTGGCAGGCAGTCCGCTCTTACTGGTGCATAACACTTTCACAACGGAAGCCGATATACAGGCGGCCCTGCAGCGTAAGCTGCCTGTTTACTGGTGCCTTTGCCCACAGGCCAACCTGTATATTGAAGACCGCCTGCCAGATATTATGCTGCTGCGCCACCTGCAATGTACCCTGACACTGGGTACCGACAGCCTCGCTTCCAATCACCAGCTATCTATCTGGAAAGAGATACAGACCATCCGGCAGCACTTTCCTTCCATTCCCTTAACAGAAGTACTGCAATGGGCTACGCTGAACGGAGCAAAGGCATTAGGTATAGACGCCCGTTACGGCAGTTTTGCCCCCGGCAAAAAACCAGGGGTGGTACTGATAGAAAAAGACCATTGTAAACGCTTAGTGTAAAACCCGGGGGGTATGTGGAAGGTATATGGAAGATAGGTTTCCTGAAGGGAACGGTTATATTTGCATTCTGAAATAATAAAAAAAATGAATACGTTTCTTGACCAGCTGATACTGGGCAACCCTGTACGCAGTTACCTGATAATGGCAATCATATTGGTAGTGGTGTTTTCTGTAAAGCGGTATTTGTCAAAAGGTATTGCTTCCGGCGTTTATAACCTGGTAAAACATCTGTCTCCACAGATAGAGCGGTCGGAACTGACACATTTACTGTTACGGCCCCTGGAGTATTTCCTGCTGCTGGTAGCTTTTCTGCTCACAATAGACCATTTCCGGTTCCCTCCTGAACTGAACTTCAAGATCTATAATCAATACAGCCTGAGGAACCTGGCAGATACCCTTCAGCAGATAGCATTCTGCGTATGTGTGTTATGGATCCTGCTGCGCCTTATTGACTTTGTAGCGCTGATACTGGAAAAGCAGGCAGATCTGACGCCGGATATGACGGATAACCAGTTTATCGTCTTCTTCAGGGATTTCTTCAAAGCCATTATTTCCATATTAGGCATCATTGTGCTGATACGGGTGTTGTTTGGCTCAGAGCTGGTGAACAAGCTGATAGCGGGTCTTGGTATCGGTGCAGCAGCCCTTGCACTGGCTGCCAAGGAAAGTATAGAGAACCTGATCGGCTCTTTCATCATCTTCTTTGACAAACCCTTCCGTGTAGGTGACAGCGTTAAGGTGGATGCTTACCAGGGCTCGGTAGAAAAGATCGGTTTACGCAGCACGCGGATCCGCACACTGGAAAAGACCTTTGTAACCGTACCTAATAAGAAGATGGTGGATAGTATTCTCGACAACCTTACGCTGCGCACGCAGCAGCGGGTGGTGCTGAAGCTGGAGCTGCCAACAGAAACACCTTCCAATACCGTTATCGACTTATTGCGGGATATCAAGCAGCTGCTGGGCAATAATAATAACATACTGCCCGGGTACATTGTGAACCTGCATGATTTTAATAAAGATACTTACTGGGTGCAGATCGTCTACAACACCTATATCATTGAAGGCGTACAATACGCGGCACTGCGCGAAACCATTAACCTGGGCATTATACGCCTGATGGAACAGCATGGTGTGAAACTACCCAGCACCAAGATTGAAATGGTGGCAAATTGATAATAAAAAAAATGTGCTGATGAAAAATTCATCAGCACATTGATATATGAGGATCAGCAGATCACTCAATCGTCTCCTTTCGCTTTCTTATCAGCTTTCAAAAGGATCTTTGCGATATCTGCTTCAATGGATTCTTCTACATTACCGGAGATGCGGCCCAGCTCTTTCCCTTCCTTTAATATGATGAAAGTAGGCACTCTCTTGAGTTTATATTCAACCGGTGCACCGGTATCCAGTTTTTCGTCTGCACCAAAGATCAGCATCTGTGTTTCAGGGCTGCCAGCCAGCACCATTACTTTATACAGCTGGGGGAACAGCACGCGGCTTTGTTCGTCCCAGGTACCGATCAGGGCCACTACATTGAACTTTTCGCGGTTAGACTTGATATAGTTCAACATATTGTCGTTCGGCTGATATTTATTTACGCCGGTATAGAACCAGGCATAAGCGGTGTCGCTTGTTAAGGTTTTCAGATCCAGCTTACCTTTCAGCACCTTGCCGCTGCTTCCTCCATTCTGCGCCCATGCAAGGGTAACAAAAAATAATAGCGTTCCACCCAGTAATAAAGTTTTTAATCGCATAACCATTTTTTTATAATTGATCTTTGAGTTCTGTCAGGAACCCTCTTACTTTAAGCAAAGCCTGTACCATTTCAAAATTACGGGCGGCTAATTTTTTGTCTTCCTTGAGTTTCTGTTTCGCGCCTTCTATGGTGTACTTCCTTTCCCGCAGCAGATGATAGATCAGCTTCAGGTGTTGAATATCTTCCTGGCGGAAGAGGCGATCTCCCTTACGGTTCTTTTTGGGTTGCAGTATATCAAATTCATTTTCCCAATAGCGGATGAGGGAGGTATTGACGCGAAACATGCCTGCTACTTCACTGATGGAGTAGTATTGTTTATCCAGCGTCATCTTGTCAAGTTCTTTAATCACATCTGTATCCTCACTTACTTCTTTCAAAGATTTACGCCCCCGCTTCTTTTTTTGCGGAACTGCAGGTACTGTTACATCTTCCGGAACAGCGGCCGTTTTTTCTGCTACAGCAACCCTGGACTGAGGCGGCGCTATGACTGCTACTGCGCTTTGCACCGGCGTTGGTGCTGGTTCCAGGGAGCCGAAAAGGTCCAATTGGTGCATCATGGCAGAAATCAATTAGGAAATTCCAAATTCCAAGTTCCAGATTGCAAAGCCCAAACTTCAAAGCCAAGCCAATTTCCGGAAGCCCCGGGCATATTGGCGGCAAATTAATCAAAAGATTGATTACCAGACCTGGCAATCTTTAACATCCTGTCAAATTCTTCCGGGGAAAGATCATTAAAGAAAAAGTATACAGGGTCCACCTTCTCCCCGTTCTTCATTACTTCGTAATGGCAGTGAGGGCCTGTAGATTTTCCGGTGCTGCCTACCCAGCCCAGCACATCACCTCTTTTTACGGCCTGGCCGCTCTTTACCTTGGTGCGCAGCATGTGGCCGTAGAGGGTTTTGTACCCATATCCATGTCTTACTACCACGTGGTTGCCATAGCCTACGTCGCTCAGGCTTGCCTCTTCCACAACTCCGTCGCCGGTAGCGTAGATCGGTGTGCCGCTGGGAGCTGTAAAATCAAGACCGGCATGAAATTTCACCGTTTTATAAATAGGATCGATCCGGTATCCGAAACCGGAGGCAATACGATTCAGATCTTTATTGGATACCGGCTGTATGGCGGGTATGGAGGCCAGCATCTGTTGTTTGTTCTTCACCAGGTCATCTATCTCTCCGTAGGATTTTTCCTGTGATTTGATGCGGTTCATCAGTTCTTTCAGCAGCACGGCTGTACTGGCAATGATGTCGCTGCTGGCGAAAGACTGAAGCTGCGCCAGCTCTTCGTCTTTTTCAATCTTGCCCGCACGGGTGCTGTCCGGGATCGGGGAAGCTTCAAATATCACCCGGTAGATCTGGTTGTCGCGGCGCTGCAGTTCCGACAGCTGGCTTTTAGCTTCGTTCATCCGGTGCTGCAGGGCATCATACTGTTCCTTCATATTGTCGATCTCACGGCGCAGCAACTTCTCCTTGGGAGAATCCAGGAAACGGTAGGATGCTGAAAGGAAAAGGACGCCGGTAACGATGGCGGCCGATAAAAACCCCAGGATCCGTAATATCTTGACCCGTACCGAAACTACGAGCTTCTCGTATTTCAGGGTCTGGGTGTTATAGAAATATTTGACCTTCTTCATTGCAGCTCTTAGCTATTGGCTTTTAGCTGTTAGCACCACGGGCCCGCTCTTACACTCCGAACAGCTAAGAGCTAAACGCTAATGGCTAACAGCTTATTTGAATAATCTTATAGGTTTCGATATTTTTGCACTCCTTCCCGCAAACACAACCAAATTTGCAGGAACAGCGGGGCGTGCAAAATACAAATTAACGGCAATTTTACACCAGACGCAATTTATATAGGTAAAAATACATATTAATAGGCTATAATATTTTATGACAGCATCCGAGATCCGACAGCAATTCCTGGACTTTTTTGCCTCCAAAGGGCATCAGATCGTGCCTTCTGCCCCCATCGTGGTAAAGAATGACCCTACGCTTTTGTTTACCAATGCGGGGATGAACCAGTTCAAGGACTATTTCCTGGGCAATAAGACCCCGGCGCATACCCGGGTAGCGGACACCCAGAAATGCCTGCGGGTAAGCGGCAAGCATAACGACCTGGAAGAAGTAGGCATCGACACCTATCACCATACCATGTTCGAGATGCTGGGTAACTGGAGCTTTGGCGATTATTTCAAAGCCGAGGCCATTGCCTGGAGCTGGGAACTGCTGACAGGGATCTATAAAATACCCAAAGACAGGCTATATGTGACTGTTTTTGAAGGGGATGCGAAAGAAAACCTGCCTAAGGACGAGGAAGCCTATAATTTCTGGAAACAGCATATAGCGGAAGACCGGATCCTGCTGGGCAATAAGAAAGACAATTTCTGGGAAATGGGCGATACCGGTCCCTGTGGCCCCTGCTCTGAAATACATGTGGATTGCCGCCCTGATACCGAGCGGCAGCAAAAGGACGGCCGCGAGCTGGTAAATGCAGATCACCCCCAGGTGATCGAGATCTGGAACAACGTATTCATGCAGTTCAACCGCCTGAAAGACGGTACGCTGGAACTGCTACCGGCTAAACACGTGGATACGGGTATGGGCCTGGAACGCCTGGTGAGAGTGTTACAGGGTAAGACTTCCAACTACGATACTGACCTGTTCATGGGCACCATTCATGCTACCGAAAAACTGACGGGGCATACTTATAACGGCACAGATGAAAGGCGGGACGTAGCTTTCCGTGTAATTGCAGACCACCTGCGTGCTATTTCCTTTACAATAGCAGACGGACAGCTGCCCTCCAACACGGGCGCCGGTTATGTGATACGCCGGATCCTGCGCAGGGCCGTACGTTATTATTACTCTTTCCTGGACGCTAAAAAACCTTTGCTGCATGAGCTGGTCCCGGTACTGGCACAGCAATTTGCCAAGGTATTCCCTGAACTGCAACAGCAGGTTGATTTTGTGAAGAAGGTGGTATACGAGGAAGAGAACAACTTTTTACGCACGCTGGAAAGCGGTATCCGCCGTATAGAAGACGTGATCAGTAATGCCAGCTCAAAGAACATAGATGGTAAAACAGCTTTTGAGCTGTATGACACCTACGGATTCCCGCTGGACCTGACCAACCTGATCGCTGCAGAAAAAGGCTTTAGCGTGGATGAAAAAGGGTTCAATGTTGAAATGCAGCAGCAGAAAAACCGTTCCCGTGCCGCCACGGAGCTGGACACCGGCGACTGGGTAGTGCTGGACGAGGTGCCTGCCACTACTTTTGTTGGGTATGAGCTGCTGGAGAACACCACCCGGGTTACCAAATACCGTAAAATAAAAGCCAAAGGCAAGGAGCAATACCAGCTGGTACTGGAACAAACCCCCTTTTATGCAGAAAGCGGCGGACAGGTAGGCGACACCGGTGTACTGCTGTTTGAGGGGGAAACCATTGCCGTTACAGATACCAAAAAAGAGAACGACCTGACCGTTCACTTTACCGATACCCTGCCTGCCCGGGTAAATGTGCCCGTTAAGGCGATAGTGGCCCGCGAAAAAAGAACGGATACCGCGCGCCACCACTCTGCTACCCACCTGCTGCACGCTGCCTTGCGCCAGGTACTGGGCACGCACGTGGCCCAGAAAGGATCCCTGGTGAATGCAGATTACCTGCGTTTTGACTTTTCCCATTTCGCGAAGGTGAGCGACGAGGAACTGGCCACCATAGAAGATATTGTGAATGAGAAGATCCGGGAAAATATTGCGGTGGTGATACAGGAAATGCCGAGAGAAGAAGCGCTTAAATCAGGCGCTATGGCCCTGTTTGGAGAGAAATACGGAGAAACGGTAAGGGTAGTGATCATGGACCCCGCCTATTCCATTGAACTGTGCGGCGGTACCCACGTTGGTTTTACCGGGGAACTGGGCCTGTTCAAATTTCTCAGCGAAGGCGCAGTGGCCGCAGGTGTACGCCGCGTAGAAGCAGTCACCGGCGCTAAAGCCCTGGCTTATGTGAACGAGCAGCTGCAACAGCTGAAAGACATAAAGGCGGTACTGAAGAATCCCAAAGAACCGGTAAAGGCCTTTGAAAACCTGCTGCAGGAAAAGACCAACCTGGAAAAACAACTGGCCCACGTGGAACTGGAGAAAGTAAATGAGCTGGCTGCCAACCTGAAAAAACAGGTAGCGGCGATCAATGGGGTGAACTTCATTGGCCAGGTGGTGAAAGTTGGCAATGCCGATTCATTAAAACAACTGGGCACCGCCCTGAAAAATATTGATAATCACGTAGTGGTTCTGGCTGCGGATGTAAATGGTAAAGCCAGCGTTGCACTGATGATAGCAGAAAGCCTGGTGAATGCAAGAGGCTGGGATGCGCCGAAGATCATTAAAGAACAGGTGGCCCCGCTGATAAAAGGCGGAGGAGGAGGACAGAAATCCTTTGCTACCGCAGGAGGTCAGGAGACTGACAAGCTGCAGGAGGTGGTGGAAAAGGTGAAAGCGCTGGTAAGTAGTAATTAATAATTAAGAATTAATAATGAAGGCCCGTATAGGACGAAAGTGCTATGCGGGCTTGGTGTTTTCAGGCGTCATTTTTAACATTCCCTTAAGCCCGGCTAAGCCCTTTTAACTTTTCCTTATTTGAGCCAGCCTTTAAATTTGCTATATTAAGCGTACAAAAAATATTGTTTTGTTTATGAGAAAGTTACTCCAAGTACTAACCCTCGCAGGACTAACCTGCGGTTCTTTTGCCATCACACCTGCAGTAAAGGCACAAGATTCCGGCAAGCAGAAAAGCGACAAACTGGGCGAGTATGATGAGATTGTTATCAAACCTAAAAACAGCCAGGATGGAAAAGTAACTATCGAGATCAAAGACGGAGAAGTATGGGTAGATGGAAAAAAGATGGACGATTACCAGGATGGCGACATTTCTGTGTATCGCCGTAAGATCAGGCCGATGGATGGCAATACTTTTTCTTTTGACAACCCTCACCGGGGCCTGCAATTCTTCAATAATGACGACGATGAAAGCGGCAGTACCATCCGCGGCGGCAAAGCGCTGCTGGGGGTAATAACGGAGAAAAAAGAAGCAGCAGGCGTAACGATCAGGGAAGTATCCAAAGGCAGTGCAGCAGAGAAGGCTGGTTTGAAGAAAGGAGATGTGATCACAGCGGTAGATGCAGACAAGATAGCCGAGCCGCAGGACCTGTTTGAGAAGATCGGTGAATATGATCCCGGTGATAAGGTGACCATCACGTACCTGCGTGATAAAAAGGAAAATAAGGCCACTGTTACATTGGACGAACGTAAAGACCTGGGCGCATTCAATTTTACACCCAACCCGGGGAATAATAATTTTTTCCGCTTCCGTGGCCCGCGCAACGGGCAGGGTTTCGGAGACGGTCCTTTCAACTGGTTTGGCAATGACAACAGCGATACCCGCCTGGGGCTGTCTGTACAGGACACTGAGGACGGTAAAGGTGCGCGCGTGTTAGGTGTAACGGAAGGTTCTGCTGCTGAAAAAGCAGGTTTTAAGGAAGATGATATTGTTACAGAATTGGCAGGCGCGGCCGTGAATTCGGCCAAAGATGTAGCGAATGCATACAGGGAGAATAAAGACAAAGGGACATTAACGGCAAAGGTTAAACGCAACAACAAAGAACAGCAGCTGACCATTACCGTTCCCAAGCATTTAAACAAAGCTGATCTTTAATATCCGGATGTGCTGACAATTTTCATTCGTTGTTTGCACATCTGCGCCCTCGCAGAATGATTTGATATGGTTTTAAGTGTGTAAGACCCCCGTTCGTCGTCTGGCGATGCGGGGGCTTTTATTTTACCAGCATTTTCACATATTTCAGCTTATTCTTAAAGGGGGCATATTTCACCGGAACATCCAGCCAGGTAGCCGTGCGCATAATGCCTTTGGGATGCGTGAACGTTTCAAAGCTGAAGCGGCCATGGTACTGGCCCATGCCACTATGCCCCACGCCGCCGAAGGGTAGCTCGGGATTGGTAAGGTGCACCAGGGTATTGTTGACACAGCCGCCGCCAAAGCGCAGCTGTTCCTCCAGCTTCCTGCGCGTGGAAGCTCTGTTAGAAAATATATACAACGACAAGGGGTACGGATGGCTGCGGATCAATTGTATAGCCTGCGGCAAATCATCAAAAGGAATTATAGGCAGTATAGGCCCGAAGATCTCTTCCTGCATCAGGGGAGACGACCATGTTACCTCTTCCACCAGGGTAGGCGCTATATACAGTGATTTTTTGTCGGCGATGCCGCCGTGTATTATTTTGCCTTGCTGCAGGTAATCTTCCAGCACATCGAAACGCCGGGCATTGATGATACGCGCATAATCAGGGCTCCGGGCCGGATCTTCACCATAAAACTGTACGATGGCCTGTTCCATAGCTGCGATCAGGGCCGCCCTTACGCGGCTGTGCACCAGCACATAATCAGGCGCCACACAGGTTTGTCCGGCGTTCCAGAACTTGCCCCATACAATACGCCTGGCCGCCACTTTTATATCGGCCTTATCGTCTACCACGCAGGGAGATTTTCCTCCCAGCTCCAGGGTCACGGGCGTCAGATGCGGCACTGCCATTTCCATGATCTTTTTACCGATGGCTGCACTACCGGTGAAAAATACATGATCAAAGCGGTAGGCCATCAGGGCGGGTATCAGCTGGCTGCCTTCCCCCTGTAGCAGGGTGATATAGGCTGGTTCGAAGGTTTCGCTGACCAGCCGTTCCATGACCGCCGCCGTTGCCGGAGCCAGCTCGGAAGGCTTCAGAATGGCACAGTTGCCACCGGCGATAGCCCCAACCAGGGGGCCCATCAACAGCTGAAAGGGGTAGTTCCAGGGAGCTATGATCAGCGTGAGCCCCAGGGGAGCCCGTAAGATCTTACTATGGCTGGGATAATGTTCCAGGGGGCTGGTTACCTCATGGGGACGCATCCACCTGGCCAGGTTGGTCAGCACATGGTCGATCTCGGCATATAGAAATCCGACCTCGCTTCCATAGGCCTCTACCGGGTGTTTGCGCATATCCTTATGCAGAGCGTCGAGGATCTCGTTTTCATGCTTCTTAATGCCCTGTTTCAGCTGCTTAAGCTGCTTTTTCCGGAAGGCATATGGCAGGGTGGCGCCGGAATCGAAGAATGCCTGCTGAGCCTTGTAAATATCACCTATGGAGAGGGCGTTTGTCATAGGAATTTTTTTTATTTAAGTTACTACATAATGGGCGGATATGTCCGCCCCCTGGCGGGATGCTCAAAAATATTATATCTTCGCCCCTACCCATGATAGACTATAACAAATATGAAGCAGTGATCGGGCTGGAGGTACATGCGCAGCTGCTCACGGAAAGTAAGTTATTCTGCAGTGACAGTGCAGCATTCGGCGGTGCGCCTAATACCCACGTCAGCCCCATTACACTGGGCCACCCGGGTACGCTGCCCCGTATGAATCAAAAGGCGGTAGAATATGCCGTGAAACTGGGCCTGGCTTGTAATTGCGAGATAGCGGCAGAGAATTACTTTGCACGCAAGAACTATTTTTACCCGGACCTGCCCAAAGGTTACCAGGTATCCCAACATACAGCGCCTATCTGCCTGGGCGGCCACGTGGCGATTACTACAGCGGAGGGAGAGCGAAATATACAGCTGAACCGTATACACCTGGAAGAAGATGCGGGTAAGTCTTTACACGACCAGGAACCGGATAATACGCTGGTAGATTATAACCGGGCGGGCGTACCACTGGTAGAGATCGTAACAGAGCCAGACCTGCACACCGGCGATGAGGCGTATGCTTACCTGACCGCGCTTCGCAGGCTGGTACGCTACCTGGGCGTATGCGACGGAAATATGGAAGAGGGCAGCATGCGCTGCGACGCCAATATCTCCATACGGCTCAAAGGGGTTAGCACCCTGGGCACCAAGGTAGAGGTAAAGAACATGAACTCTATCCGGAACGTGAAAAGGGCCATTGAGAATGAAATAAAAAGACAGATAGAGCTGACGGAAAACGGTGGCACCATTGTACAGGAGACCCGCAGTTTTGATGCGGCCAATGGCAGCTCATTCTCCCTGCGCTCGAAAGAGGAGGCCAATGATTACCGTTATTTCCCGGAACCGGACCTGGCGCCTTTCAGACTAACGACGGAATTCCTGGCTGCGGTGAAAGCATCGCTGCCTGCACTGCCGGATGAGCTGGTAGCGCTGTACACCAGTCAATACGGGCTGCCGGAATACGACGCCCGTGTGCTGTGTGACGATAAGGCCACTGCAGACTATTTTGCAGAGGTAATAGCCGTATCCCCACAGTACAAAGCAACTGCCAACTGGCTGTTAGGACCTGTAAAGCAATACCTGAACGAACACTCCACAGGCATGGAGCAGTTCCCGCTCTCTGCGGCCTCCCTGGCTGACCTGATCGGGCTGGTGGAAAGCGGTAAAGTGAATTTTTCCATCGCCTCTTCCCGTATATTTCCGGAAATGATTCAGCAGCCTGGTAAAACGGCGCTGCAAATTGCCACTGCGCTGAACCTGCTACAGGATACCAACGCCGATAACATCACGCCCATCATCGATGAAGTGCTGGCTAAATATCCCGCCAAAGTTGCAGAGTATAAAGCCGGTAAAAAGGGCCTGATCGGACTGTTTGTAGGCGAGGTGATGAAGCTGTCGCAAGGGAAAGCAGATCCCAAACTAACCAACCAGCTGCTGGCAGAGCGCTTAAAGTAGCTCATTGTTTGTTACATTTGAATGAAACTGTCATTATATCTATAAAACTGGCCATTATTATGAGACCGAGCATAACATACAAGATGAGAAAAGTAGCATTATGGCTTACGCTTGGCGGGCTGCTCGCAAGTTGCGGGCCGCAGGCTGAGAAAGGAAGCTTCAAGATAAGCGTGCATTTGTCTAATGCGCCCCTGGGACCCGTGTTCCTGGAAGAGCTGACACTGAAGGAAGTAAAGGTAGCAGACACTACCAGCCTGAAAGATGCCAGCGGTAAATTTACCCTGAAGGGTACTGTTCCCGAACAGGGATTATACCGGATACGCTTTGGCAACAGTAAGTATATCCTGCTGGCGCTGGACGCAGGCGACATGAAGATCGAAGGTGATTACGATCAGCTGGACAAGATCAGCATCAAAGGCTCAGAAGCTTCTGCTGCACTGCAACAGCTGCTGGCTGAGGCAAATGAAAAAGGGCAGTCGCTAACGATGGAAATGCGCGCCGTAGACAGCCTGCATAACGCCAATTTACCTGACAGCGTGCTGCAGGAGAAAGTGAAAGCGCTGCAGCAAAAGGAAGCTGACCTGCAGCAATCCTTTATCAGCTATGCGGAGAAAACACCCTACCCTGCCAACGCTGTATTTGCCCTGAGCATGGTGAATGATCCCAGCGCATTGATCCAGCAAAAACAGGTGATCAGCAACATAGAAAAACGCTTTCCCGAGAACAGCCTGGTACACAGCCTGAGCGCACGCCTCACCGAAATAGAACAACAGGCAGGCGCTGCCGGTGGCGGCGATGAAGAAAATATGACAGCTGTGAAAGTAGGCGATGTAGCGCCTGATTTCTCGCTGCCTGATCCTTCCGGTAAAAAGATCAGCCTGAGCTCTTTCCGTGGTAAATATGTATTGGTAGATTTCTGGGCCAGCTGGTGTAAACCCTGCCGTATGGAAAATCCGAACGTGGTGAAAGCTTATCAGCAGTATAAAAACAAGAACTTTACTATCCTGGGCGTATCACTGGACAAAAAGAAAGAAGCCTGGGTAGAAGCGATACAGGCAGATGGCCTGGCCTGGAACCATGTGAGCGATCTGAAGTTCTGGGATTCTGCGGTAGTGCCTTTGTTTGGTATTAATGCTATTCCTACTAATTTTCTTTTGGATCCGCAAGGGAAGGTAATAGCGGCTAATTTAAGAGGAGATGCGCTGGAGCAGAAGCTGAAGGAAGTGGTGAAATAAATAATTCAATCTTATTATAAACAAAAAGGCAGGAGATGATCCTGCCTTTTTTGTTTTGTTATTTGATCAGATTAACCTAAACTAATAACCAGGATTCTGTGCCAGGTTCTTGTTAAAGTTGGTTTCCGCAATCGGGATCGGAAGCTGGAAACGGTAATCGTTCGCATCCAAAGTAACTGCAGTAGGTACGTATGAAACGCCTGAACCATCTGCTTTGTCACCTTTTGTTCCATCTCTTTGAATGGATAGGTGCCTGCGTTTCAGATCCCAGAACCTGTCGCCTTCAAAGGCAAGCTCTAACCTTCTTTCTTTATAGATCTCGTCTAATAAAGCCTGACCGGTCAGATTGATATTAGTGAATCCGGTGTACCTGTTTGCTTTTAACAGATTCAGATCAGCCAGGGCTGCTGCTTCATTCCCGGTTTTGTAATAAGCTTCTGCACGGTTCAATAACACTTCTGCAGTTCTAAGCACCTTTGCGTCACAAACGCCAAGAGCTTTGCCTGCACCGCCGTTGTACTTTATTACGTTATTATACATACCTCCGGAAAAGGGGCTTGTCTGGATATAAGTTGATTTACGTATGTCAGTATCAGTAAACAGCTGCATGAAGTTATACTCCACTACATACTCTGACTTGAGCTCACCTTTTACAGGCTGATAGTAATTGACACCCTGTGTATTTACGTTGTCTACAAGGTTATTGATCACTTTAAATAAAATACCTTTTTCGGTCTGGTCTGTCCAGATTTTAGGAAAATCTGCGATACCGGGCAAATCCGGGTTAGCCCCAAGTGCAGTATTTGCAGCTGTAATAACCGCGGCATAATCTCCTTTATAAAGGTTTACCCTGGATAAAAGCCCTGCCACGGCTGCTTTATTCAATTTACCTGTGCCATTACTTGCATTGATCAGTGTCAAAGCCTGGTTCAGATCGGCAAGTACCTTATCATAAAACCCTTTCACCGGTTCTTTAGCCGGTAAAATTTCTTTATCTGTTGTTGTTACATAAGGAATAGCCAGATCTTCATTGGAAGCATTGGTATAGGTTTTACTGTATACTCTTGCCATATCAAAATAGGTCATCCCGCGAAGCGCTAAAGCCTGTCCTTTTGTATTATCATGAAAAGGGCCGGCCGGAAATTTATCAATGTTCTCCAGGATGGCATTGGCTCTCCTAACGATGGTATATCCGCCAGAGAACAAGCCATACTCAGTTGCACCGGGTTTCAGGTTCCACTTTTGATAGTCATTTAAGGATCTTCTGCCAGCCTGGTTAATGATAAGGTTATCGGACATGGCGTCTGCTACTATATTCCAGGTGCCGTTGTAATAACTGCCAGAAGCCCTGATACCATAGTACATGCCGTTAACTGCCAGATTCATATCCTCCTCTGTATCATATGCCTGCTCCTGTTCTGCAGCATTGTAGGGGTAAAGGTTAAGTTCAGACTTACTACACCCTCCCAATACAGGAAGCAGCGCAGCTATGAGAATAATATATTTTGCTTTCATTGGTTCTTCTTTTTAGAATTTTACATTAAGTCCAAAAGTAAATGATCTGAATTGCGGATAGGAATAGAGAGAATATGTACCCGGATTAATGGTTGTTGATTCTCCGTTAGCCTCTCCGATCTCAGGCAAGCCATGATACTTTGTGAACAATAAAAGGTTGGTTCCCTGTGCGTAAATGCGCAATCCTTTTACAAAACGTGTCCGTGAAAGCAGTTTTTCATTGAAGTTGTAGCCCAGGGTAACGTCGCGCAATGTAACATAGTTGCCCTTTTCTAACCATTTATCGGTGTCGTATGTTGAATTCTGTGTAGGATCATTCAAATTAGGATACCTTACCTTATCTCCAGGTTTTTTCCAGTAGTCTAGCGCTTCAGTAAATTGCTCGTTGTTGATACTTTCGCCAGTTGAAGCGCCTGTCTGATAAACATAGTTCATGATATAGTTACCACCTGAGTAGTACAACTGCGCAGAGAGATCTAATCCTTTATAGTTAACATTTGTAGTGATACTTCCGTAGTATTTGGGTAACGGAGATTTTCCGCTTAGGATTACGGCATCCTTAGAGGCATTAAAAACATCAGTTGTGTGACCGTCCGCAGTATAATACTCTTCTTTACCAGTTTCAGGATTTACACCGGCCCAACGCACCATTTTATAAACAAAAACAGGCTCTCCTACTTTCAGGAAGGAAAGACTACCACTGTTAGCGGCCGGGGTATTGTCTGAATAGAGATCAGTCACCTTGTTCTTTACATATGAGTAAGTGGCCCCTACCGTCCAGGTCAGGTCTTTGCTACGTATAACATCGCCACTTAAGGAAAGCTCAACGCCTTTATTCTGCAGCCCGCCAACGTTTCCTGTATAACTGGAGAAACCTGTTGTTGAAGATACGTTAATACCATACAGCAGCGATGAGGTCTTTTTATTATAAACATCAACCGTACCTGTTATCCTGTTATCCATGAAACCGAAGTCAAGACCGATGTCTGTCTGTTTGGACTTTTCCCAGGTTAGATTTGGATTCGCCAACTGGTTGGGGCTTGAAGCGGGCAATGCATTATAGTTAACATTCAGGGCGGAAGTACCTAATGAAGTATAGTTGCCAATATTATCGTTTCCGCTCGTTCCATAAGATCCTCTTAATTTTAATGCACTTACGACCTCGATGTTTTTCAGGAACTCTTCATTCTTGACATCCCATGCAAGGCCTACTGCGCCAAAAGTCGCAAACCTGTTATTTGCACCGAATCTTGAAGAACCATCGGTTCTGCCGGAAACGCTTATGAAATATTTTTTCTCATAATCATACTGAGCCGAACCGAAATAGGATATTACCGCCCAATCTGCCCTGGAAGTGGTGGCCGCAATAGGCGTAGCGCCATTCTCCAATGTATTTACATTAGCAGTAGGAAAATTTCTGGCGGTCAGTGAGAAGGTATAAACCTTGTCCTTATTGAACTCCATACCTGCCAGGATATTGATGGAGTGTTTCTCATTAATTGTTTGCTGCCAGTTAGCAGTGTTCGTATAAATATATCTGAAATTCCTTGCGCCGTTATCGCGTTTCTGGTTATACCCAAGCACATCCGCCAGGTAAGAACCAGGTTGCAGATAATATTCCTGGAAAAGCGTATAATACGTTAACCCGAGCTGGGTTTTTAAGGTCAGGTGCGGTATAGGGTTTACCTGCGCATAAAAAGTACCGAAATAGGCAGTGGGGTTTAAGGTATTAGGGTTGCGGTCAGTAGTTTCCATTGCATTCTGTCCTAAGCTGGTAAGGTTATATTTACCATCATCACCCAGCAGTGGCTCATACGGATTTAACAGTAAGGAGGATGCAGAGGCAGCCTGACCGTTGAACAATTCCCTGATTGAATTGGTGCGGGTATCAATTACGTTCATATTTGTTCCCAGCTTCAACCAATCGTGTGGCCTGTATTCTACGTTTAAACGTCCGCCTATCTGATCAAAGTAGTTGCCGTATACAACACCATCGGTATTACTCTTGATCGCTGAGAGGTAATAGTTAAACTTGTCAGAAGATCCGGATACGGAAATCTCATGGCGCTTAAGATGCCCGGTAGGCAACATGTATTTTCTCCAGTCTCCCGCTCCTCTGCTTGCAGCCAAAGTCCAAAGCTGATTCCTCTGGGCATCGGTTAATGTATTCAATTCACTATTTTCAGGAAATTCACCGGAAGCGATACGATTGGCGATCATAGAATCCAATATGCCATTAGCTGAATAATATCCACCAGCATATTCATATTGCAGTTTCTGCATCGCGTCCATTAAGGTCAGGTTCTTTAGCTTCAGGGCGTCGTTGATGCCATACTGGAAACCATAAGTAACAACCGGCGCTCCGCCTTTACCCTTTTTCGTAGTAACCACGAGTACACCATTTGAACCCCTGGAACCATATATAGCTGTTGCAGCAGCATCTTTTAAAACGGTTACATCAGCAATATCATCAGGCGAAATGGAGCTATACACAGAAGATGGTACGATATTTCCGTCCAACACAATGATAGGCTCCGATGAAGCTGTGATAGAACCCTGGCCCCTGATCCTGATATAGGCATTGTTTCCGGGACGGCCGCTGGCGCCTGTAATCTGCAAGCCGGGGCTTTTACCCTGTAATAACTGCGTAAAGGAAGGTATAGGCTTATTGGCAACTTCCTTTCCTCCTACTGAGCTGGCAGAACTTGTCAGATCTGATCTTTTGATAGTCTGGTAACCTACCACAACAACTTCTGCGATGTCTTCGGATGAAGCTTTCAGTACAACCTGCGCAGCATTGGCTAAGCTTACGGTTGTACTTCCATAACCAACAATGCTGACAGTAAGCTGGCTGGCCTTAACATTTTCCGGTATTGTTAATGTGTAGTTCCCCTGTGCGTCAGTCATAGTACCAATCCTGGTACCTTTTATTGCGACCGAAGCACTCGGCAGTGGAGACCCATTCTCGTCAGCAACCCTGCCGGAAATGGTGCGTGATTGTGCGATAGCGTGCACAACGCTCATGGCTATTAAAAGCCATAGCAGTAGAGCTTTTTTCATAAGCGATTCTGGATTAAGTGTTTGTTATAATATTACGCGATTACTAAAGCAAATACGGAAAACATCGTTTATGCATTTGAGCTACACCAAACATGTTTGCGCCTGCAAGTCAGTAAAGGGTTAGACGGGGTCTTGCAGTACGATGTACATAAGGACTCTCACCAACAGGTATTACATTATTACATAGGCGCTATCTCTCTAATGGTAACCGGGAACTAAAGACAAGTTTTCATATTCAAATTGCTACAATTTCCCTGGGTACTAGGCATCGATCTTGGTCAGTTCAATAGTAAAGATTTTGTTAACTCCGTGTCAAAAACCATTGCAATATATAAAATTAGCATCAATTTAACATCTACAACTTAAATGTTAAAATGAAAAAAGCAGCCTTATTCAGGCTGCTTTTTTCATTTTATAATCAGTTTAGACAATATTAATATCCGGCATTCTGCTGCGCCGCCAGGGTTGGATTAGCAGCTACCTCTGTTGCCGGAATCGGCCAAAGGAAACGGAAATCCGTATACGGAATTGCGGCTTTCGTAGGCGTTACTACGGGCCTGTTCACCAGGTCATACTCAGAACCGTCACCTTTAATAGACAGTATCTTCGCAGGTATACCGCTGGTCACGTAAGCTGGGTTAGCGTCTTTCTGCAAGCGGTGAATATCCGGCCAGCGGCGCCCTTCACCTGCAAATTCGATGCGACGCTCCTGCAGTATCGCCAGCACCAGGTCGGCCGGAGGAGTTGTAAACTTACTTCCTTCCGGAACAGATCTGTTACGCACTGCATTCAGCAGGAGGAAAGCCTGTGCGGTATTACCCTGACGGGCATACGCTTCTGCTACGTTCAGCAGTACCTCTGCATAACGAACGATGGGCGCCCAGTCGGTTTTATTGATGTAATCCCGGTATTTGTAGTTAAAATAGAACTTGGAAGTAGCGGGTACCAGTTGCTGCGTTTGCAAAAGATCGCGGCGTTTGTCGCCGGTCACCCAGAAAGATGCATTGTACAGGTTAGGGCTGGTAGCCACTAAACCACGACCGCCTTTATCCGCAGGACCAAACATATTGGGCAGCGCACCATTCACGCCACCGTTGGCCGTAGAAGCGGCACCGTTAGCTATTGAAAAAATAGACTCATTGTTGTTTGCCTGACTGGTGAAAGGCTCATCCGGGCTGGCAGTCAGCGCATAGCTGCCTATAGGGCTGCTAAAGCTGGGGCCAGCGCCATCAGTACCCAGTTTGGCGCCTTCCGTAATTACACCGGCCCAATCGCCCTTGTGCAATTTAATACGTGTTTTAAGCGCGATGGCAGCCCCTTTGCTGGCGCGGGAAATCAGCCGCGATGAGGAGGTTGAATTAGGCAGTTTGGCTTCTGCATAATCCAGGTCAGCCAGTATTTTAGTATAAACTTCTGCCACCGTACCGCGGCCCACTTTCTTGCCCTCTTCTATACGCTGCGGTGTGTTAATAGCCACACCCCTGTACGGAACGCCAGGTTTACTGCCGTTACCCTCTGCATAGGGAAAACTGAAGTGGATCAGCAGCTCATGATGTGCGAGCGCGCGCAGCAATCTTGCTTCTGCTTCAAACCGCTCTGCCCTGGCAACAGAGATCACTCCTTTCTGCGCTGCTCCCTGCACCCCTTCTATCAGCACATTCGCCTGGTTGATCAGTGAGTACAGGTTCAACCACATGGCTACGTTGTTGGCAGAGGTGGTAGAGTAAGTAGACTCGTAAGTGAACTGATAAAAGGTAGCGAGGTTCACCATGTCTTCCCCGCGCATTTCATCCTGTTCAATAGCAGCTGCACCGAAAGGATAACCGCGCCCCGCCGTGTAGCTGTCTGCGTAGCTGCCCACAGCCGCATTGTTATACATACCATTTACCGCCAGATCAATATTTGCGGAATCAACGAACACCTGGTCTTCCGGTATCTGTGCGTTGGGTTGTAGTTCTGTGAATTTTTCGCAGGAAGATAATGCGGCCGCCAGTACAACAGCAGCTAACACCATCCTGCCCGCATTGTATTTATATTGCAATAACTTTCTCATATACTTTGCTTGATTTATTTAAAAACCTACGTTAATGCCAAAAGTAATGGTACGGGGAACCGGGTTGGTATTGTAGTCTATACCCACCTGGCGGTTAACCGTTGCATTAGTTGCGTTAAGAGTCATATTGTTCAGCTCAGGGTCAAGACCGGAATAACCAGTGATCACAAATGCATTCTGCACCTGTGCATACACTCTCAGACGGGATAAGTGCATCCGTTGTACAAGACCATCCGGCACTGTATAACCAAGGCCGATATTCTGCGCACGGATAAATTTACCATCTTCCAGGAAACGGCTGTTGAGGTTACCGTTCTGCAGGGTGAAGTTGTCGCTGCCATAGTATAACATCGGTACATCTGTAACCTGACCGGCAGTTTTCCAGCTATTCAGCAGCTCTTTGCCGCTGTTCTGGAATTTCTGGTTATTAAGACTTTCCTGGCGTGTTACGTTGTATACTTTATTGCCTCCTGCAAAAGAGAGAAAAACGTTCAGGTCAAAGCCCTTATAAGTAATCGTGTTGTTCAGGCCACCATAGTAAGTGGGGTTGGACTGGCCCAGGACCTTTTTATCGCTCAGCGTTAATGCAGCTGCAGCGGTACTGATATCACCGGGTTTGGAAGGATCGTAGGTATAATATTTACCTGATTTGATATCTCCCTGAACAATGCTGCCATCTCCTTTTACCCACAATGGATTACCATTGGCGGAGTTTACACCGGCAGATTCATAACCAAAGAAGGAGCCTATTGAATACCCTACTTTTGTAATATTGTAGGCATCAATCAGATCAGCATTGTTATACAGCTGGGTTACATTATTCTTTACCAAAGTCAGGTTCAGGCTGCTGGTCCAGGTAAGGTCTGCCGTGCTGATGTTTACACTGGTAATGGCAAACTCAAAACCCTTATTATTCATTTTACCTGCGTTCACAAAAAGGATGTTAGGCAGATCGGTAGAAGGCACGCCCAGCGAAGGCGGCACAGGCGCTGCCAGGATCAGGTTGTCAACATCATTCCGGAAGTAGTCTGCCGTAAAGGTGAACCTGTTATCCAGGAAACCGAGATCTATGCCAACATTGTATTTCTTACTGGTCTCGAACGTAAGATCAGGATTGGCTATCTGCCCGAAAGCTAAACCATTATTAGCGCCATAGGGTACCGGTTTGAAAGTACCCGCATACGGGTAAGACCCGATCTCTACGTTACCTACCTTAGCCCAGCCGCCACGTAATTTCAGGTTGCTTACAAAATCCAGGGCAGCGGCATTTTTGAAGAAAGGCTCTTCTGATATACGCCAGCCAATGGAAACACCTGGCAGATTAGCATGCTGCTTACCCCAGGGCAGTGCTGAAATAGCGTCACGGCGGAAAGTACCTGCCAACAGGTAACGATCTTTATAAGAGTAATTAGCTCTTCCAAAATAAGAGCGGAAGGCCTGCTCTGTAAAGCCGCCACCCACCTGGTCGCTTGCCAGCGTACTGCTGATAATATTATCACCGGCAAAGTAAGTACCGGACAGGTTAGTACCTTGAGAGTTAAAGGACCTGTTTTGTGTCTTTTGGTATTCAATACCTGCAACAACGTTTATTTTGCTGCTTCCTATTGTCTTGTTATAGCTAAGGGTATTGAACCAGTTATAACGGAAGATAGGCAGTGACTGCTGATAGATATAACCGTTACTGCTTCTACCATCACCGTGTACAGGATTCCAGTATTGATAATCTTCACCATTCAAAAGGTTGATACCGATCTGTGAGCGGAAATTCAAACCTTTTAATATCTGCGCATCTACAAAAGCATCGCCAACAATATTCAGGTTCCTGTTACGATAGATATTTTTATCCACTACATACTTGATGTTGGTGTAGTTATCGTCGATCACTTTGCCGTTACCACCCTGGCCTAATGTATTACCATTGAGGTTGATATTGTAGCTGCCATCTGCAAACTGGGCAGGCACGTTAGGCAGCGCACGGATGCCATTGGTAAGGTTGCCAGACAGCGCGTTGGTACCAGTGTTCAGGCCATTGTTGGTTACATAGGAGATACCGCTGTTGAAACCGAAGGTAAGTATGTCTAAGGCCTTTTGTTCCAGCTTTGCGCGAAACTGGTATTTGGTCTGATCATTACCAACAGTGGTGCCCTGCAGGTTAGCATAGCCAACAGAGAAATAATAGTTGGTTTGCTCTGTGGCGCCGCTGAACGATAATGAATGATTGTGCTGGAAAGCTCTTCTCAGCACTATATCCTGCCAGTCTGTATCATATGGCTTACCGGAAGGATCAAGTGTAGGGGCTGCCAGCGGAGTTCTGCCTGCATTAGTATATTTTTCATTTACAACAGCAATAAACTCATTTGCGTTCAACAGGTCAAAACGTTTTGAAGCAGCAGCCGAGGCGAACCATGCATCGTAAGTAACTTTTGGCTTACCTAATTTACCTTTTTTGGTAGTGATCAGGATCACACCGTTGGATGCCCTTGAACCATAAATAGCAGTGGCAGAGCCGTCTTTCAGCACTTCCATGCTTTCTATATCGTTAGGATTGATATCACCCAGGGGGTTGTTGGCAGTTACACTACTCTGGCTGCCGGTGATGTAGGGCACGCCATCTACTACATATAACGGATCTGAGCCGCTACTAATGGAGTTCGTACCGCGTATGCGTATACGCGCGGGCTGGCCCAGTATACCGCTGGAAACGTTCACCTGTACACCGGTTACCTGACCGGCCAGCTGGCGGTCCATACTGGAGGTGGCCAGGTCTTTCAGCACGTTACCTTTTATACTGGAAACGGAGCCCGTAAGGTCACGGCGTTCTACTGTTCCATAACCTACTACCACTACTTCATTCAGCGATTTTTCGTTGGCATTCAGCTGGATATTAACAGTGCTCCTTCCTTCGATAGCTACCTGGCGGGTATCAAAGCCTATAAAAGAGAACTCGAGTGCAGGAGCATTGTCCGGGGCGGTCAATGTATATTCTCCTTTGGCATTTGTCAGTGTTCCCAAAGAGGTTTTAGCAATCCTCACGGTAACACCCGGAAGCGGCGATCCGTCTTTTGCATCTGTAACCCTGCCGGAGATCGTCCGGTTTTGGGCAAATGCATGAACCAGCCCCATAGCCATGAATAAACATAGCATTAAACTTGTTTTCATAAGCAAATGAATGTTGATAATTTGATTTTGGTTAATAACATAGTTACACGTAAAATAATCGTTTGATTACTTTAAGAATGGTGGCAGCTAATAGTAATGGATAATAGGATAACGAAACCGCTATCAGTACATCAAAGTGTATACATGTCTTTAATGCTTGTATTTAATGTTTAGACCTGGTTTAACGTTTTTTTCGGTTTAGATTTGGCACAAAATAGATTTGATTTTGGCTAACTCTCGTCATTTTTACCCAATAGCACATGCAATATATAAAATTAGCAGGAAAACATCACGTACAATTAAAATGTTATAAATGCTGCGTTGGTACGACAGGGTTATTTCTTTAGGCATTGATTATCAAACATATCATATGCAACACTGCAATTATACGACGTTATAAAAAAAGGAAGCAGGGAATACCCCTGCTTCCTTTTAACGTATAACGGTTGCGGTTACTTAGTGTTCATCTTCCAGGAAACCAGATCTCATATGCCCTGAGAATATGTAAGTCAGGTTATCCGGATCATCATCAAACTTTGCTTCAAAATAGATACTGTCTACCACAGCGCCGGACTCAGTAGTAGATGCATTCTGGATCACCTTACCATTGCTGATCGTTACTTTGGAATCATAATAACCGTTCTGTGCGTTGACGGTAGCAAAAGTCAGCCCTCCTGCTTCAAACTTTGTCTTTACCTTGAACTGCCAGAAATTTTCCAGGTCGTCTACCCAGAGACTGTCGTTATTGGCGGCCGTGTTATAGGTCATTATCTTAATGTAGTCTGTGGTATTGCCAGCGTAAGATACTTTGACGAACCACTCGCCAGACAGCTTTTCAGCACCCGTACCACCGGGATCGGGCAGGTCTTTGGAGCAGGAGCTGAATATGCCGATCAATCCCAATAGCAGCAGCAGATATATAGTTAGTCTTTTCATATTTTAATGTTTTTAGTAAAACCCTTATGATTACTATGGCACTTTGGTCCAAACTTTTTCCAGCGTAAGCGTACCGGGATAATCCAGGCGTGTAATGGTCCAGGTAATCTTGCCGTCAGCATATACGCCCGGATCATTAGCCACCACGCGCTGCCCGCCAAGATCCTGCAGCGGCAGGTGCAAAGTGGTACCGTCTGTGCAGAAGAACAATGCGCCGATCACTACCACGCTACCGCCTCCCCAGCAATTGGAAGTGTAGAAGAGGCCGTCAGATATTTTGGTGACGGTGGCCTGCGGCGAGGTGCTGGAGGTGTAAGTGCCTGAGAGGTCTACCGCGGGATTGGGAGCTTCCGGCAATACGCCCACATAACGGTTTACGCTCTTGGCGAAGCCATCTTTGTTAACAGCTGTATAGGTAAGCTTATAAACACCGGAAACATTTGTATTGACGGCGCCAGTGACCTTAACATCCACCGGCTGACCGTTCTCTGTGGCCTTTGCGCCGGGATCTGTAAATGCCTGACCTTTTACAATGCCCATATATTCATTCCCATTAAGCGCAAGGTCTACGAAGAAGGTGATCTTCGATTCGCCTATCTGGGTATCTGTGATGGTGACATCGGGGTCTTTTTTGCATCCCCCCAGCAACAATATAACCAGGAAGCTGCAACAGAACTTTATGATAGATAGTTTCATGATCATACCGTTTTAAGTTATTTAATGGCCCACCAAACAGGGGTTGTAGGGGGTACAATCGCCGGTACATTAGGATTCGCACGTATTTCACTGTCGGGAAATACCAGGCGTTTGATGAACTGGCCGTTGGTAACAGCGTTCTTGGGATATACCCAATATCCCGGCGTATAATTAGCTGCCCAGGTTTTGCCATCTGTAGAGTTACTATATACGGCGCTGGTTCTGGGAAAGCCGGTACGGTTCTTTTCAAAGAAGGCCTCCAATGAGTGGGAGTTTGAAAGAGACGCCCATTTCTGTACAATGATGGCTTCCAGTTTTTGTTGGAAAGTGCCGTTAACTGGATAAGCATAGTCTTTTATCAACAAACTGTCCAGCACACTGTCTGCAGGAAGACCTACTTGCGCAAAGGCAGCGGTAAGACCTGCGTCATATAGTTGCTTACCATTAGTGCCGTTAGGACCTGTTCCATTAAAATATCTTTCCACCGCTTCGGCCTGAATAAAGTACGATTCTGCCTTTGAAATGAAATGCACTGGAGAAGTAGGATCAATAAACAGGTTGGAAGCACTTCCCCATGGATTTGTCGCGGGATTATTAAAATCTCCCTGGTTAATGGCAAGCGGACCTCCTGTGGCTATGGTAAAATATTCATATACGCGCGGGTCATTATGCGTTGCCAGCCAGCTATAGAACGTCATGCTCAAACGTATGTTAGTCGTAGTGTTCAGGCGGCGGAAATTCTCTTCATACAAAGGATTGCTTTTATCCGGCTGGTCTATATAAAAGGCAAGTGCGGCATCTTCTTCCAGGAAGGTTGCGCCTTCTGTGTATAGCTTTCTGACACCTGCTGCGGCATCTGCTGGTTTAGCATTGACCATGCGCAGGTACATTTTCAGCTTCAGGGTATTGGCAAAAGCGATCCATTTATCCAACAGGAAAGGTTCATCTTTCCCCACGGGAAATACGACATCACTTGTACCGGGCAGCGTATTGGACCTGGCTGTAAAATCTTTAGAGAGCGCATCATCTATCTCAGCCAGCAGGGCGGTATAGATGGCATCGCCCGGGTCAAATTTAGGTGTGAGATTGGCCTCGCCCTGGGATGCTTCAGAGAAGGGCACCTGGTCATATAGGTCTACCAGCACGGTGTAGGTATATGCCCTCATTACTGTACCCATCAGCACAAAGTTCCAGTCCTCTCTTTCCTTAGCGATCTTTATCAAGGTTGCATAATCAGTTAACGCACCGGAGAACAATTCGTTCCAGCTACCGTTAAAATCTGCACGTGTAACCTGGTAGGCATCTATATTTTTGTACTGGTTGGAAGCAACACTCTGCGTCCACAGCTGCGACCATATGCCGCCAGCGATTGCCAGCTCGCCACCGATGCGGCCGGCTGTATAGGCCACTGCAGAAGGGAACAGCAGATTAGGCTCGGCATTCGCAAGTGGGGGATTATTTGGATCTGTATTGATGTCCAATTCCTTTTTGCAGCTACCGGTCAGCATTACCGCCGATAACAACATGGTATATATAATCAGCTTCTTCATAATGCTCTTAACTTTTAAAGTTTAAAAAGTTAGTTTTAATGCAACGCCTAAGCTCCTTATACCAGGCGCTGCTCCCAGCTCCAGCCAGTCAGATGTTAATGCATTACCCCTGTTGGCGATCTCGGGATCTATAAAGAGATTGTCATCCGGCGTCCAGATCCAGAGATTCCTGCCAAAGAAGGTGATCTGCGCCTGATCTGCCCGTATTGCACGTGCATACTTTGATGGCAGGGCATAACTGAGCGTAACCTCGCGCAGCTTTAAGAAGTCTCTTTTGATAATGTTCTGGCCGTAAGCATAGGCCTTATTAGAAGAGATATACCAGTATGCGTTATAGTTAGCGTAATCGATCGGTGTAGTGTTCTCTACGTAACTGACCTTTCCGGAGCCGTCCACTATTTCGTTCACTGAATTGGGCACAATGAAAGGACGGCGGTCGTTATAGGTAGTGCGCCATGCATTGCCCACGAAGTTTGTCAGCTCCGAAGTATTGGAATACATAACACCGCCTTTACGGTAATCAAAATTAAATCCAAGCGACACGCCTTTATAGCTGAATGTATTTACCAAACCCATTACAAAATCGCGCTGGGTATCTCCATATCTTACATCACTGTCAGAATCTACATACAGGCCGTTGGTAGCGTTAATAATGGGCCTTCCATCCGGGCTTAGCTTCGGACCTATCCCTTCTATCACGCCGAGTGGCTGGCCTTTGATGGCTACAAATTTCATATCACGGAAGAAGGTAAGCTGATACCTTTCTACTCCTTCCGGCAGGTCGATCACTTCGTTCCTGTTTCGCGCAAAGGTGTAGGTAAAATCCCAGTTAAAGCCATCTCCGCGGAACGGGGCAACGTTCAGAGACAGCTCAATGCCTTTATTCTGTATTTCGCCAAAGTTAATAGTGCGTGTTTTATAACCGGAAGACGGCGCTATATCAATTGCGATGATCTGACTAGTGGATTTTCTGTTGTACCATGCAACATCAAGACCGATCCGGTTATCCCAGAACCGCAATTCAGTACCCAGCTCAAGCTCCTTAGTAAACTCAGGTTTCAGGTTATTGTTACCGATGCGGTTGCCTACAGAAAATGCGCTGACTCCGCCTACCGGGAAGATCAGGTTACCGAAACCGGTGATGATATCAGCAGGCACCAATACGCTGTTCAGCAGATATACCCCGGCGTCATTGCCTGTTTTACCATAACCTGCCCTGATCTTCGCGAAAGAAAGCCCTTTGGGATCTGTTTTCAGGAGATCCGTTAATACAAAGGATGCGTTTACACCAGGATAGAAGAAATTGTTTGCGTTAATAGGCAATGTAGAAGACCAGTCATTTCTTGCATTTAGGGTAAGAAACAGATAATTCCTATAATTCAGCGTTGCCTGGCCGTATAATCCGAACAACCTGCGCAAGGTCTCATCGGTGCTGGTCTTTGGCGGGTTAGACGAATTGCTCACATTGTAGTAACCGGGAATAGTGAGCCCTTCGATGCTGGAGAAATGTGTACGTGTACCTCTTTCATTGAAGTTGAAACCAATGGTGCCATCAATAGATAAATCATCATTGATCTTAGGAGACAGCAGCAACATAAGGTCGGTGTTATATTCCCTGGCATTAGGGCTGATTTCCCCTACGTAACCTATGTCGGCCTGCCGGATAGAACCCGCGGGGTTAGCACCGGCGTTCCAGCTGCCTACCTTCGGGGCATTGATGGCCTTCCAGTCTTTCAAACGGGCGTTTGTAACATCACCACCCACACGCCATAAGAGGTTTGCCCATGGAGTAAACTTATAGCTCATTTCAAAGTAACCGAAAACGCGATCGCTGTAGTACCTGTTCCCATTTTCGTAAATGGGGAAGTAGGGATTTTCGGCGTAAGGGGTAAAATAGTTGTCTACATCATAGAACTTGTTATGATAATCGCGGCCGTCGGTGATCACATGGTCGCGTGGAATCTGCATGATCTCCTGGAAGGGAGTGGCACCGCGTTCATCACCAAGGTCTGTTACATAACGGGATGTTCTCTTAATATAGTTCAGCGAAGCAGAAAGAGAGAAATTACCAAACTTGGTAGAAGCTCTCAGACCGATGTTATTACGGGTCAGATAATCGGCGGTTGTGGGTATTACTCCATCGCTGGTAACATTACCCAGGGAAAGCAGGAAAGTACTGGTTTCGTTACCGCCGCTGATAGCTACTGTATTATTGAATTCTGTACCAATATCATAAAAGTCCCTCATGTTGTTCTTTTCCGGAGAGAAGGGCTTCAGCAGCTGAGAGTTATCCACCACGGCGCCCCATAAACGTGGTTTGCCGTCCATGCGCGGGCCCCAGCTGCCATTTTCTTCGTAGGCGAAGTGACCACTCCAACCCTGACCAAAGGTATTCTGGAACTCAGGCAGTATGCCCACTTTAGAGAAAGTCGCGGCACTGTTTACTTCCACTTTTATTTTCCCGGATTTTCCTTTCTTGGTGGTAATCATCACCACACCGTTGGCTGCACGGGAACCATAGAGCGAAGTAGCGCCAGCACCTTTTAGTACCGTTACACTTTCTATATCATTGGGATTGAGATCGCTGATACCGTTGCCAAAGTCAAGACCATTACTGGTTGCATCCGGGTTTCTGTTGGCCAGCTGCTGGTTGGTAACAGGTGCGCCATCTACCACAAATAAAGGCTGTACGTTGCCGCTCAGTGAAGTATAACCGCGCAGCACAATTTTAGAAGAAGCACCGGGCTGTGAGTTCAGCGTGGAAATATCCGCACCTGCTACGCGGCCTTTCAAACCGTCCAGCGGACCGGTGGGAGACACCCGGGTGATCTCGTCATTCTTGAGTGCGGTGGCAGCATAACCTACAGAGCGTTTCTGACGTGCGATACCTAAGGCGCCTGTGATCACTACCTCGCTGAGGTTTTTTGTGTCCTGGTCCAAAGTAATATCCAGTGTGCTTTCCTGGCCCACCGGAACTTCTCTTGATGCAAAACCGATGTTCCTGACAATGAGTACGGGGTTAGTTCCTGAAACGTGTAATTTGAAATTTCCACCCTGATCAGATGTGGTACCTGTTGATGTGCCTTTTACCTGGACTGTTGCAAACGGTATGGGGACTCCGTCACGTCCAGTTATCCTCCCCGAAACCTGACGCTCTTGGGCGTACGCCAGGCTAAACATTACCATAAGCATGGTAAAAACGAGTAGCGCTTGTTTCATAAGCGAGAAGAAGATTTTGGTTGATGAAAATTGTTAACAATAATAATTTACGTAAAAAAAAGCAGATCGGTATTATAAAAAGATAAAATAGTATCATATAACTTCAAGTAAGTCATAATATAACAGATAATGGGTATGTGTTATAGAACTAAAATGCAATACTGATGCGGGTGTAAATCATTAACATAAGATTAACTTTTAGGGAATAATATTTTTTTCGGAGCTTATTTGAGAATAGCATAAAAAAAAGACTGCTGCCGTATGGCAGACAGTCTTATTCTTATCATGTAGGGTTATTTTAATAAATTACCTCACTGTACATCCCACCATACCCGCCTGAGCATAGTAGTATTTTTAGGAGCATTGGTATTATAACGCTGCTCACTGCTCGGGTATAATAATGAACGCGGCAGCTGACCTCCTAAAGTATTTCCCTGCGGTGCTTTTAATACCGGGATGCCTGTCCTCCGCCAATCCGTCCAGGTTTCAGGACTCAAGAAGAGCGCTATATATTTCTGCGTCATGATATCGTTCAAAGTAATGTTGGCAGCAGTTCTGGATACCTCCTGCAAATAAGCATCGCTGCCAACTGTTCTTGACAGATTGGCGCTTACTGCTTCATTATAGGCTACGGCAGCGGCAGTCTTGTTATTATTCCTGAACTGCAGCTCTGCTTCTATGAACTTCAATTCATCATATGACATGAAGTAGACGGCAGTATTTGACGCGCCGTACAGGTTGCCCAGCAATGTGCTGTCTGAAGGATCGTAATATACAGCGTAGCGTGGATCTTTGGCTTTATACAGCAGATCGTTGAGATAACCGTTAAAAGCAATATCCCCGCGTTGCGTATTGAACTGATACCAGGGCGCCTGTGTAGTAGTAGCACTGGTGCCTACGAATTTCACAAAGGCGCCGTCGCCGTCTTCAAATCCTTGGGGGATCTCGTTCAATGCGGGTTGTATAACGCCGGGGCTCACTTTTACCAGGTGCAGATAGAACTTGGCCTTTAATGCATGTGCAAAGCGCACCCACAGATCAAGGTTACCGCCAAACATCAGGTCATCCTGTGTACCGGGCTGGAAGGGGCTGCCATCATCAGTTGTCAGCGATGTAATGGCCTCATCCAGCAGTTTCTGCAAAGTATCATATACCTGTTGCTGTGAATCATATTTGGGTTGGGTGTTTGCCAGCCCCTGGAAAGCCTGGGTATAAGGCACATCGCCCCAAAGATCTGTTACCTCTCCGAGGTTGCTTGCCATCAGGATCTTTCCTACTGCCGCATAGTGCAGTTGTTGCTGAGCCGTGGCCGTATCTATCATGGCTTTTATATCGTTCATGATAGCGCCGTAAAAGCCTGCGTACCACATGTTGTCTACATCATCGGGTGTAACGGTGTATAAGGAATGGTTATAGGCCTGGTTAGCAATACCGGTGCTCTGCTGCATGAACAGTGATGCAAAACGGGATGCATCCCCGCCCCATATATAGGCGCTTTTTAAGATAGCGCCGGGCAGAATAGCAGAAGGCGCCGGATTCTTTAGCTGTGAAGGATCATCGTTGATCCCCGTGTAGAAGTATGATTTCTTACACGCACTGAAGCAGAGCAGCATTAGCAGCGCGGGTAGTATATATCTGGAATACCGTATCATGGTCGTGATTTTTAATATTAAAACCTGGCTTTTACATTCAGCCCATAGCTAGCGGTGCCGGGCATGTTGAAATAATCAATGCCCTGTGCATTGGTGGCGCCTGTAAGACTGGTTTCCGGGTCTATACCGTTATAGGGCGTCCACAAAATGATGTTACGCGCAAATGCAGCCACCGTGATGCCTTTGATAAAATGTGAGTTGGCAAAAATAGAAGAGCTGAGATCGTATGATAAACTGATCTCCCGCAGCTTTACAAAAGAGGCGTCATCTATAAATGTTTCTGTCTGTCCGCCAAAGCCGCCGCCGTTGCCCAGGTACCATGCTTCATCCAGTGCAGCTTTCACATTGTTGGTGGGGCCTGCGCCTGCTTTTTCGCCACCTCCTTCATAATGCACGATATTACCCTGTGCATCCAGGTGTCCCAGCACACCAGGGAAAACCGTTTGCTGTCCCCTGTTCAGCGTTACGGCGGAAGTGCCTATCGCCATGAGCGAGCCGCGGGTACCATTCCACATGTCTCCGCCGTGCTTCCAGTCAACCAGCGCATACAGTGAAAAGCCTTTGTAGGTAAACGTATTACCTACACCCAGCAGGAACTTTGGATTAGGATTACCAATGCGGGTCTGATCAGGCGATACAATGGGGTAACCGTAGTTACTATTGGGATCATCACTGATCACCATCCTGCCCTGGCTATCCCTCAGGAACGGATACCCGTAGATAATACCGGCAGGTTGGCCAGGCAGATGCGCAATCACTGATCCGGTAAAGCCGTTCACCGTTATCTGGTTAATACCCGGCGCCAGCGCCAATACCTTGCTGCGGTTCATGCTATAATTCACATTCACATCCCAGGTGAACTGCTTGGTGTCTATCGGCCGTCCCGTTAAAGTCACTTCCACACCCTGGTTTCTGATGGAGCCTGCGTTCAGCGTTACATACTGGTAACCTGTAGAACCGGCAATGGGAGATTGCACCAGCAGGTTGGTTCCTTTGGAGTAATAGTAGGTAGCGTCCAACCCGATCCTGTTTTTAAAGAACTGCAGCTGTGCGCCCACTTCATAAGAATTGGTTTTTTCAGGTTTCAGATTGGGATTACCCAATACATTGTTCAGGCTGAATCCCCCGGTGCCGTTATAAGGAAAGGAAATGCCGGAAGTAAACCCATCGCCGCTGTAGGTGGTCGCGGTGTAGTAAGACCTGATATTAAAGGGACCAGGATCTTTACCTACCTGCGCTGCAGAAAGCCTGAGCTTACCAAAGGTCAGCACATCGTTCTTCAGGCCGTCCAGCTCTGTGAACACAAAGCCCAGGCTTGCGGAAGGATAAAAGAAGGAGTTATGATCCTTCGGCAGGGTAGAGGACCAGTCATTACGGCCGGTCAGCTCCAGGAACAACATAGACCTGTAGTCCAGGTTAATATCAAAATAGCCGGAAACCCTGCGGTAAGGCGTTACAAAGTTGGCCGACTTTAAAGCAGTAGCATTATAGATGTTATTGAATCCCGGTGATGTTAAGCCGTCGCCCTGGGTATACAATTCATCCAGCTTACGTGAATAATAGTTATTACCCACTTTTGCATCCAGCCTGAAATCTTTTGACAACTGCTTCGCATAAGTAAGGATAGCGTCTGAGTTTACGCTTTTATAGGTATAACGGTCATCGAAGATACGGCCGCCCGGGTATGCGCCGGATTGGATCTCGTAATATTGATGGCGGTTATCACTGTAAACATCCGTTCCTATGCGATAGGTGAATGTGAAGTCTTTCAGGAAGTTGTAGTCCAGCTGTACATTCCCGATCAACCGGTTCACATTCGTAGTATAGGGATTCTTATTGATGGTCCAATAGGGATTGTCATATGCTGTGGTGCGGTAGGACCTTTGCAGGCCGTCAGGCATCAGGTATGCCTTAGGATCGTCGGCTTTTGCAGCGCCGTTTGAGTTGTCAAAAGAAATAGGCGTTCGGGTTAGTCCGAGCATGATACCGGAAAGGTTACTGCCGTTCTGCGGCATATCGCCTCCGTCTGTAGTATAATTAATACTGCTGGACACTTTTACATGCTCGGAAACTTTCAGCTGGCCGGAGAAAGCGACAGTGGTACGCTGATAGCTTTGCAGCGGCACGATGGAGTTCTGATACAAATGAGATACAGACATCCTGTAAGTAGCGGCATCATTGCCTCCCATGAAAGAAAGTGAATTATTAAAGGTAGAGCCGGTACGGAAGAAATTCTTCATGTTATCGTATGGCTTGAAGGGGATTTTAGCCCTCGGATCTGACTTGCCTACAATATCGCCGTGTACATCGTAAGCATTGGGAACGCCTGTCCAGAAAAGCGTATCTGCTTTAGCACCCCATGAATAGCGGTTAGTGGAACTGTAGGGAGCAATCTCACCGCCGCTTCCCTTTACATATTCATCCTGCAGTTTGGGCAGGCGGTTCACTGCATCAAAAGCAACACCACTGCTGAAATCTACCTGTATCCGGCCAGCCTTTCCTTTCTTCGTGGTAATGATCACCGCGCCGTTAGCAGCGTCTATACCGTATAGAGCAGCTGCGGCAGGACCTTTCAGGATAGAGATGCTTTCAATATCTTCCGGGTTGATGTCTGCTCCGCGGTTAGTATTGGTAGCGCCTTGCAGCAGGTTGTTGGTGGCATCTGAAGGATCGCCCGAGTAGTTCTGGGAGTTATCCACCGGGATACCATCAATTACAAACAGGGGTTGGTTATTGCCAGTGAGGGAATTGGTGCCTCTCAATTTGATGTAGGTAGCTGCCCCCGGCGTACCTGAAGAAGCAGTTATCTGCACGCCAGCCACCTTGCCCGATAAACCCCTCAGGGCGTCGCTCTGGCCAGCTTTTGTAAGCTCATCCCCTTTTACATCCTGCACGGCGTAGCCCAGCGCTTTTTTAGACCGCTGTATCCCTAAGCCTGTGACCACCACCTCCTGCAGGTTGGTTTCATCAGATTTAAGCGTGATCTCCACGTAGCTATTACTGCCTGCCGGTATTTCTTTACTGGCATAGCCTACACTGCGGATGACCAGGACCGCATCATTTCCGGGGATATTTAATTTGAAATTTCCGTTTTCATCGGCAGCGGCACCGGTGGAAGTGCCTTTTACCTGGATGGTGGCAAAGGGTACGGGTTTGCCATCGCCCCCCGTTATTTTACCCGTGATCTGGCGCTGTTGCGCGCGCACGAGGGAAGTCACCGCCAATAGAATAGCGATGAGCAGTACGTGACGTCTCATAAGCATGGTTTTGATTGAGTTGTTTTTCCGTTTAACAGGGGAAAATTACGCTGAAAGCGGAAGATGGGGAATTAAAATCAGCTTAAAAAAGAAGAGGGCGCCTCGCTTTGAGAACGCCCTCTTTGTGTTTATATAAACAACTATTTTATTAGTCTTTCACATCCCACCACATCTTCGTTGTTACTGTTTGTAAGCCAGGGAAATTGCCATTCCTGGTAATTTCCGTATTGGGATACAGCATACGCTGCGGGTATAATCCGTTGCCCAGTACTGATGCTTCAGACCTAACAAAGAAAGTAGGATAACCGGTGCGGCGCCATTCCGTCCATGCTTCAAAGCCCTGGTTACCGCACATAGCGAAGTACTTCTGTGTGATAATGGCGTTGATCTGTTGCTCAGCACCTGCAGGCCATGCTGCCACAATATTTGTAATATAGGTACCTGGCTCAATGTCATAGGAAGTGAAGCTGGCAGTGATACCTTCCTGGTATAATGTTCTTGCATCACCTGTCAGAAAGCCGCGAACAACTGCTTCCGCCTGCAGGAAATAGCTTTCAGCAGCGGAGATAAATTTCACCGGAGCTAAAGCAGACAGCGGATCGCTGGCCCTTGCGCCTACTACATAAGAAGGAGTAGAGATGGTAACAGAGGGCGTTGTATTAAAGCTACCCTGCGGGATAGGCGTTATAAGACCGCTGGCAGGTATTTTTCTGTAAAACACGCTAACACGCGGGTCATTCAGCGCTTTCATCTGATTTACAGCGGTAGCGCTGGCCACGAGGTTCTGTGTTCCACCTAAGCCGATCATTTCAGCATTCAGGGGATTCTGGTTGCCGCCTGTCTGGCTGTAAGAGATCTTCGCGTCTTCTGTCAGAAAAGGCTTACCCTGCAATGCCTGGATACCGGCTTTTGCCTTTGCCTGATCTTTTAAAGCGATACGCAGGTAGGCACGCAGTTTCAGCGTGTTGGCGAATGCTGTCCACTGATCCATATCACCGCCGAAGATCAGATCTTCAGCGCCGGGAAGAAAAGCGGAAGCATTATCGATCAACGCCTGGCCCTGGTCTATGTAGCTGAAGATACTATCATATATTTTCTGCTGGGCATCGTAATGGGGGCTCAGGTTCTGGTCTCCCAGCCCGGCTTCCGTTAATGGCGCATCACCGAATGCATCCGTGATAACCTGCAGATCGTATGCTTTGAGGATATAAGCGATAGCAGCGTATTGCTTGTATTTTTCCTGCCCTTTGTAGCCGATGATGATCTGCAGATCTTCAAACGCGTCATTGTACAGGATACCCCAGGGCCTGTCAAAATCGTTAGAAGCAGGCTGGTACTGATCGATAGACTTATACTGGGAAGAGTATGGAGATTGTGTCCAGTACTGGCCCCATATACTGCCATAGATCTGGAAATGGTTGCCCAGTACATGCCCGATGGCAGCTTGTGCAGACGGCAGGATCAAGGGTACGTCCACCTGTTCCGGCAGGTTGGGATTATCATTTACATCCAGGAACTTTTTACATCCTGATGTAGACAATACCAGCACTGCCAGCGTAGCGGCTACGGACTTTGCTATATATCTTTTACTTGTCAATTTCATGTTAGATGATCTTTAACTTTTAAAACTTAGAAAGTAACTCTCAGGTTCACACCATAGTTCCTCAGTGAGGGTTGTGCAGTAAAATCAAAACCCTGCTCGTTAGTAGCACCGCCTGAGTTTACTTCAGGATCTGCATACACGTTTTCTTTAGCAGTCCACAGGGCCAGGTTGTTACCGAATATACCGATGGAAGCTTCGCCGAACGGAGTTCTGTTCAGCAGGTACTTCGGTATACGGTAGCTCAGGCTCAGTTCACGCAGCCTGATATAAGAACCATCAATTACATGCATACCAGAAGGTATCTTGCTAGTAAACCAGTCTTGCGGATCATAGGTCAGAGAAGTGTTCTCTGTATATTTACCCGGTTCAGTTTCTATAACAGAGTTAGCCCATACGCGGGGATCACGGCCACCCACCACAGTTTCAGGAGCTATACCCACAAAGTCCATCAGGTCTTTGGTACGGGAGTAGAATTTATTACCCTGCTTAGTATCGAAGAGAATGCCGAAACTGAAACCTTTGTAGCTCATATTAGCACCCCATGACGCCTGCCACTTGGGAAGATAAGAACCCAGGTATTGCGCCCGGTCTGTCAGCTCAGGCATACCATCTGCTGCACTCACCACTACACGTCCCTGCGGGTCACGTTTGATCGTCTGGCCAAAGAAAGTACCGTAAGGCTGACCTTTGGCAGCTACTATGGTTAAAGCGCTGATCCCACCAACAGTTACCTGGTCTACACCACCGGCTATATCCACCACTTCATTTTTGTTCTTTGTGTAAGTGCCATACAGTTCCAGCGTAAACCCGGAAGCCGTACGGATGGGTGTACCACGCAGACCTAGTTCCACACCGTTATTTTCTACAACACCGGTATTCAGCACCTTGGAGGAATAACCGGTGCCAGGTGCGATAGGCACTGGCAGAATCTGGTCTTTAGATTTGTTCCTGTAATAGGAGAAGTCTACAGACCCGCGGTTATCGAAGAAATTCAGCTCTGCACCTACTTCAAATGCCGTAGTGATCTCAGGCTTCAGGTCGGGGTTGCCAATCCGGTTACCTCTTGTAAAGCCAGGTATATCGTTCAGCGGGAAGGTAGTATTGCCAAAGCCGCCTGCAATGTCCGTCTTCTCGTAGTAAGTACGCAGGAAATACGCAGGCGCGTCGTTACCTACCTGCGCCCAGCTGGCGCGTAACTTACCATAGCTTAAGATGTTGCTGAGGGAGGTTCCCTGCAGTAATTCACTGAATACAAACGATCCGTTTACGCTCGGATAGAAGAAAGATCTGCTTTCCGGAGGTAATGTCGAAGACCAGTCGTTACGGGCAGTAAAACCAAGGTATAACATGTGCTTGTAATCCAGGTTCACTTCACCGTAGACGCCTACCAGTCTTCTGGTTTCACGTTCATTAAAGCTGTACACCGGGCCGTTACTGTTATCCAGGGCGTACCATCCAGGTACCACCAGACCGGCTGAACGATTGGTTTGTGTCACCAGCGTATTGAATACACGCTGACGCACGTTATGGCCCACCATTACTGAAAAACCAAAGTCAGGATTAACCTGCTTCTTGGCAGTTATCATCACGTCATTTGTGATCTCACTAAGTGTATAGTCTTCTTCGCCATATTTACCCACGCTCTGATGCACGTTGTCTTCAGAATAGAAGTCGCCGAGATCATCAGCCGGTATTACTGAGAACTTAGGATACTTGTATCTGCGGCGGTCTGAATAAACGTCAGCACCTAATCTTTCTACTACATCCAGCCATTCCAGTGGCTTATAGCCAACGGTGAAGTTACCGGTAACGCGGTCCACGTCGTTCAGGTTACGGTAGTTCTTCAGGATAAAATACGGGCTAATGGTGTAAGCTCCATAATAACCGTACCGCTCAACGCCATTAGCGTCAAATATGCCGCCCATGCTATAATAGGGGTTGTTCAGGTCGCTCATTTTATCAAGAGGAATATCCCTCGGGGTCTGGATCACGTTGTCATATACGGAGCCTTCCCCCTGGCCGCCCTGTACCAGGTCGCTATTGATCTTGTTATAGTTGATCGATATGCTGGTAGTAATCTTATTGGTGAGCTGAGCGCTACCGTTAAAACGCACACCATATTTGTTATACTTGTCATAATTGCCGGGCATCACTCCATCAGAGTTCAGGCTCGTCAATGACAGGTAGTACGTCGTTCTGTCGCCTGTGCCTGACAGTGATACATTATTATTGAAGGCTGCGCCTGTACCGAAGAAATTCTTTACGTTATCTTTCTGCGCAACATAAGCCTTTTTCTGACGAACGCCGTTGATAGACTGTCCCCACTCTTTTTCGGTACCGTCAAATTTAGGGCCCCAGCTGAAGTTTTCGCGAGGATCTGCCTCCTGGTAACCTCCCTGACCGTAGTCATTCTGGAAGTCTGGCAGTTTCAGCACATTGGAAAAAGTAACAGAACTGTTAAAAGTAACTTCATTCTTTTTACCAGCCCCTTTCTTACCGGTCTTCGTGGTGATGATCAAGGCGCCGTTAGAGGCACGGGAACCATACAGCGCTGCTGCTGCCGGGCCTTTCAGTACGGTAATTGACTCGATGTCTTCCGGGTTGATATCGTTACCACGGTTACCAAAGTCAATACTGCTGCGGCTGTCATCACCGCCTATGATACTGGAGTTATCAATGGGCACACCATCCACCACCATCAGCGCCTGGTTGTTGCCGCTGATAGAAGAACCACCACGGATCACCACCCTGGAAGAACTTCCCGGCGCACCTGCGGTGCTGGAAATGTTCACACCCGCTACCTTACCGGCCAATGCGTTCAGCGGGCTGGTTACCTGTGCTTTGGTTAATTCCTCGGTTTTGATCACTGGTGCTGAATAACCCAGCGAGCTTTTATCCCTGCGGATCGCGTTCGCTGTTACCACCGTTTCTGTAAGACTCCTGACATCCTGCTGTAATACTACATTTACTGAGTTAGATCCTTTCAGGGTTACTTCTTGTTCTTTCATTCCTACTGAGCGAATCACCAGCGTGGTCGCTCCGTCCGGAACTTGTAGGGTGTACTCACCATCGGGGTTAGTGACTGCTCCCGTAGAGGTGCCTTTTACCACTACAGCGGCACCTATTACCGGTTGACCATCATCTGCTGATGTGACCCTGCCTTTGATGGTGCGGCTTTGTGCGAAAGCCTGACCGGCAAGGAACAACACACCCAGCAGAAGAAATAGAACTTTCCTCATAAGCTTTGTTTAGTTTTTTGTGTTGATTTTATTGTGCGAATAAAAAAGCCGATAAATAAAATTGAGTCCCCAGGACGCCCGGAAGCGCCATTTCCTACATCAATCAATGTCCAATAATCTTCTTTTTAGTCTGCTTAGCGGAGAGATGTACAGTGTCTTAATGCATGTGTATCAGTTCGCATACTGTTGAGTGTATCATTTCCTTAAGCAAATTTCCGTCTTCTTAATCTTAACGATATTTTAACCTTTCAAAATTAAGCCTATTAAGAAGACGATCGTTTGTTATAACATTTAAATACCTGGGTTCAAGATAAGAATTAACAATGCTTTAACAGATTATTTTGATTTATTATGTTTAAATAGGTACAGTACAATATTAGATTACATTTTACCTACAAGATAATTTAACAACGTTATTTTATCTAGCTCTAAAAATCACAGAAAAAAATCAAGCAAGCGGTAGGAATACCGCCTGCGCTCATCAACCAAAATCTAAATCTAGATAATCCAGATTTATGATAGAAAATTTAATATGTTTCTCGACAGGAATCCCGTGTTGCTTCAATTCCGGGTTCACCACCTGGTGTTTCTCAGCAATCGTACATGACCTGTCTTCAAAAAAAGCTAAGCTTGTCAGGAAAGATTCAGCGTGTGCGTTTTCAACAGGGCCAGCAACACCTCATACAGATCCTCGTTCCGGTGATTGTACCGGAACTCGCATTCTTTCAAATGCAGGTATACTGTGTTCCTGTTGAGCCCTTTGAACTTTGCTAAACGATGCTTGGTAAGGCCCCAAAAAGCATCAATATCATCCGCCATGGCAATACTACCGTTGGTTTCACCAGCCATAGCGTGCTCCAGGCGATACAAGCGGTAATGCCCAAGGTCCACAATATTGCTGAAATGTCGAATCCGCTCGGCTGCACCTAATGTTTCCAGCACTGAACGGCCCCGTACAATAGCATGGATCATTGCCCTGCTTACATCGGGCAATATTTCCGTGTGTAACCTGTCGGCATGCCGGTAGATCCCGAACACAATTGGCTTGATAGCACGGTTTACCTCGGTCTTTACCGAAACAGCAGTATCATGACCATTACGATGCTCATGATGTTCATGCCGCTCATGGATGACCGGTTTTACAATGCTTTCTGCGGGCTGCTGAAGCTCGCAGTACCTGGCAATTTGCTGACGGATTTTTTTAAGGTAACTATTAACCGTTACCCGGCTCACCCCACTAATACTAGCGATCTGGGTGGCCGTGAGATCTTCAGAGAAGAGCTTTAGGATCTCCTTAAATTTTCGCTCAGACAAGTGAGCGCCCTTTAAGTACCTGTTTTTCATTGAACAAGAAGGTTAGAATGGCATGTTAAACCTCCTACTTTTTAATGGGTATATAGAGCGCTTTTATACAAACGGCTAAATGGATGGGATGAATGCTGCTTACTAGATTATTTGAGGCAAATTTCTGCTTCAGAATTCCTTCAGATTTCCTTCAAAATCCGGCTAATTGTCCTAAAAGAGAACGTCCCGGAGACCTGAATCCCGGAACGTTCCAGTTTTAGCAAGATATTTCAGTTTTTTCTATTCCTTGGTATCGTCCAACCCAAGCTTAGACATTTCTACATCTGGTTCATCATCTAAGTTAGGCCACAGGTCCTTTTTTCGTGCCTTTTTGAGCAGGGCTTTCTCCATCCACAACAACAGCGCGGGCAATATCGTAAGGTTGGTTACCATCGCCATCACTAACGTCAGCGAGGTGAGCCAACCCAGGGATTTGGTGCCGCCAAATTCACTAAAGCTGAAGATCATAAACCCGGCAAACAGGATCAGCGAGGTATAGATAATGCTTAAACCGGTTTCGTGAATGGTCTGCTTTACCGTTGCCGATATGTCCAGCTCATGGTTAGGCAGCTCCTGTTTAAAATTGACCAGGAATCGGATGGTCACGTCTATAGCTATCCCAAGGGCAATACTGAATACCAGTACGGTAGAGGGTTTCAGCGCGATGCCCAGCCATCCCATTACGCCGGCTGTAACCGCCAGCGGTATAATATTAGGTATTAACGAGATCAGGAGCATACGCCAGCTGCGGAACAGGTACAACATACAGAAGATGATCAGCACAAAGGCCAGCACAATGCTCTCAGTAAGGCCGTTAATGATAAAACGGCTACCTTCCAGGAAGATCACACTCGTACCGGTAAAAGATACTTTATAATCAGCAGTGTCGAATATGGCGCTCACTTTAGGCCGCAGCGAATCCAGCAAGATAGGCAGGCGGCGGGAACCTACGTCAGCCATGTTCACACTCAACCGGGCCACCTGGCGGGTGCTGTCCATAAAAGAAGCTACCAGCTTGGTAAAAGTGGAGTTGCTACCACCTGTGCCACGCATACGCAGGTACGGAGCCAGGAAGCCTATATCAAACTGGTTAGGTACGCTGTAGTTGGTGCTGTCTCCATTATAATAGGCCTGGCGGGCAAACTTTATACCTTCGGCTACGCTGAGCGGCCGTGCAAAATCGGGCTGAGACGCCACCAGCTGTGTCAGCTGATCCAGTTTGCTAAGGGATTGCAGCCCTATCACCCCATTTTTCTTTTTTGTATCAACGGTAATTTCCAGCGGCATTACCCCCGGAAATTGCGCTCAAAGAATTTCAGGTCGGTATACAGGCGGTCACTTTTCGGAATATCATCCAGCATGTAAGCTTCGGGGCGCAGGCGCAGCATACCCAGCACCGCTGCTACTACCATGATCACGGTGAGCAGGTACACCCAGGGACGGTATTTAAACACCAGGTTAGTCAGCAGGTCAAGCACCTTCCTGAATAAAGGATTATCCAGGTAACTGGTATGCTTGGTCTTGGGCGGAGGCAGATAACTGAGCACCGCCGGCAGGAAAATGAAGGAGATCAGGAAGATGAACATGATGTTGGAACCTGCCACAACGCCAAACTCCTTCAACAACGGGCTTTTAGTGAAGTAAAATACCCCGAAACCAATCGCCGCGGTGATATTGGTAAACAGCGTCACAATGCCCATACGCTGTATCATGTGCACCAGCGCCCTGGTTTTATTGGCATCCCGGGCATATTCCACATGATATTTGTTCAGGAAGTATACGCAGTTGGGAATGCCGATCACCACGATCAGCGGCGGAATCAACGCCGTCAGCAATGTTATTTTATAACCGCACAGTACAATAGTGGCCACAGACCATATCACGCCTATCGCCACAACGATCATCGACATGAGCACGGCACTAAACGAACGGAAAAACACCAGCAGTATCAGGGCCGTTAGTATAAATGACAGTTTCAGGAACAACCTCATTTCATCGGCCACTTTGGTGGCCATAATAGTACGGATCAGGGGTAAACCGCTCAGGCGCACCTGCGTTTGGTGTTTTTTGCCAAACGCATCTGCCAGGTCCATGATACTTTTTATCACGCCTATACGCTTTGCAGAGTTCATCACATCTTTGTTGATGCGGATGGCCATCAGGTATGCGTTAGTACCAGGATTATACAATAGTCCGCTATAGAAAGGAAGTGAACGGAATGTACCGGAGAGGCTGTCCAGTGCGGCCTGTTGCAAAGGCTGATCCGGGAACAGCTGCACTACCTGCAATTTCCGGGTGCTGTCGTTCTTTACCAGGTTAACGGCCAGGGGCACACTCAAAATGTTCTCTACCGCAGATACCGCCTTGATATCTTTATTAAGCTTTACATAGTCGTTGAAGAAATCAGCCTTGAAAAACTGGTCGGTCTGTACACCCAGCACCATCATATTACCGTCCTCGCCAAACTGCTGTCTGAACTGCATATAGGTCAGGAACTCCGGATTATCCCTGGGTATGGCGCTGCCGTATTCGTAAGATAACTGTACTTTACTGGCATAGTAGCCCATGACAACCGTACCGGCCAGTAATAGTATTAACAAAGGTAATCGGAACTTTAACACCCAACCTGCTAAGCGTTGCCACATAAGGATTTTTTCAATTTTATAAATAGCGTAAAGGTAAATAAATAATTTACTAATTTGCTGATGTGCTAATATGTTAATGAATGGTCATCACCCGGCTATGCGCCCTATTTATCTTCTCCTGATCTCATTGCTTCCGGTGCAGCTATGCCGCGCGCAACAAGTTCCCATCGGGCATTGGCGGGAACACCTGCCCTATATGCAGGCGAAAGCGGTGGTGAGCGCAAACGGGAAAGTGTTTTGCGCCACCGGCTATAATATGTTCGCTGTAACTGCCGGAGACCATGAAATTACGCGTTACACCAAGCTGAACGGCTTGCATGACGCCGGTATCAGCGCCATTGGCGCCAGCGACGATGGCCAGGTGCTGATCGGCTACAGCAATGGCAACCTCGACCTTCTGCAGAACGAACAGGTACACAACCTGCCCGACATTCTGCGCAAAAACATCCAGGGCAATAAGATCATTCAACATGTCTTCTTCTACAAGGACATGGCCTGGCTCTCCACTGGCTTCGGTATTGTGGTGGTGAACACAGATAAACAGGAAACAGCCGATACTTATATCATCGGCAGTAACGGCCAGTACATAGCCGTTTACGCCGTAACCGCCGACAACAGCTATTTTTATGCGGCCACGGCTGAAGGCGTGAAACGGGCCCCGCTGAGCGGTGTTAACCTGGCCAATTACCGGAACTGGGCCCCTGTTATGCAAGGCCTGCAAGCGGCTCCGGTACAGGGCATTGTTCGCCTGCAGAACCGGCTGATCTGCCAACAGCAAGACAGCCTGTTCTCATTGGAACAGGATGGCTGGCAAGCCTGGTATGCGGATGGGCGGCATATCAATTCCATCAGCGCAAATCAGCAACAGTTACTGCTTTGCCAACAGGCTGACGGCGCTGCTGAGGCCCGCGTGCTTCACCTGCTTCCCGACGCCACAATCGCCAATACCCTGCAGCACACCCTGTTAAAAGCGCCTATGCAGGCGGCTACCCTGGATGGATCCACCTGGATCGCAGACGCCCGGCAGGGCCTTGTACTATACGAGAATAACAACTTCAGCAGCCTTACGCCCAACGCCCCCGCAGGAGTAGTGGGAGGCAATATGCTGTTTGTGAATAACAGTCTCTGGGCCACCGCCGGTGCAGTAAGCGCCAACTGGGCGCCTACAGGTAACCGTAACGGCTACTTTGTTTTTGAGCAGGAAGAATGGCGCAATTACAACGTCAGTTCGCAACCCTACCTCGATACCATTACAGACCTCCTGCCGCTGGCTGCCGATGCCGCCGGCGCCCATTACATCGGCTCTTTCAGCAACGGATTACTGATAGTAGATGCAGCAGGCAATCATAACGTAGTAGCGCAGCCTACATTGCCCCCGCCCGTTGACAACCCCAAAGCCAGCCGGGTAAGCGGCCTGGCCGTAGATGCAGGCGGCAACCTGTGGCTCAGCGCCTACGGGGCAGACAGAGACCTGTTGGTAAAAAAGCCGGATAACACCTGGCAATCATTTCGCATCCCCTATGCGCATACCTACAATGCATTGAGTGATATCCTGATCGATGATAGTGATCAGAAATGGATCATATCCCCGCGGGGCAACGGGCTGTTCGTGTTCAATCACGGCAACAGCCTGGAGAATACGGCGGATGACCGCTGGATGCTGTACCGCAGCGGCGCTGCACAGGGCAACCTTCCTTCAGATGATGTGCGCTCCCTGGCCAGGGATAAGGATGGATGGATATGGGTGGGCACCAGCCGCGGCATCGCCATCTTCTCCTGTCCGCAAAATGTCTTCACTACCGGTTGCAGCGCTTATCTTCCCATCGTGCAGCAGGACAATTTCGCAGGATACCTATTCCGGGATGAACAGGTGAACACCATTGCCGTAGACGGGGCCAACCAGAAATGGATAGGTACACAGAATGGCGTATGGCTGATCAACAGCAGCGGAGAAAAGATCCTTGCACATTTCAATACTGATAATAGCCCGCTGCCAGACAACGCCGTGAGCCGGATCGCCGTCAACCCGCTTAACGGCGAAGTATTCTTTGCCACCGGCCTGGGACTGGTGTCCTTCAGGGCCAACGCTACAGAAGGGACACCCCATATGACTGCAGACAGCGTCCTGGTATTTCCAAACCCCGTGCCACCCGGTTATGGAGGCACGATCGCCATCCGGGGACTGGTACAAAATGCGCGGGTAAAGATCACAGACATCAGCGGCCGACTGGTATTTGAGACACGCGCGCAGGGCGGACAGGCAGTATGGAGCGGAAAAGACTACTCCGGGCACCGCCCGCAAAGCGGTATTTATCTCATATTTGCTACAGACGATAACGGCTCGGAAAAGCTGGTTACCAAAATTGCTTTTATTAACTAACTTGCCGGTGTTATGTTACACAAAACACGCGGCATAGTATTAAGAGTGGTGAAGTATGGTGAAACCAGCGTGATCGCAAGTGTTTTTACAGAACTATTCGGCATACAATCCTACATTGTGAACGGGGCCCGCAGCGCAAAACCCAAAGCGGCAAAAGGCAACCTGATACAGCCCGGCAATATACTCGAAATGGTGGTATACCACCAGGAACAGAAAAACCTGCAACGGATCTCCGAATACAAACTGGGATATATTTATACCGCGCTGCATTTTAGTGTAGTAAAAAATACGGTAGCGCTCTATATGATAGAGCTACTGCAGCGATGTCTGAAACAGCCGGAACAACAGGAGGAGCTTTACTACCTGGCAGAGCACACCCTGCAGCTGCTGGACAGCAGCGAACCCGCCGTTGCAGCCAACCTGCCCTTATATTTTACATTAAGACTGGCGGAAATGCTGGGCTTCCGGCTCAATGGCCGTTATTCTGAATACACTCCGTACCTTGATCTGCAGGAAGGCACTTTTGTAGACCTGCCGCCGCATCACATCAATCACCTGGATGACGTGAACAGCGAGCTGACAGACATGCTGTTCCATTGCCCGCAGCTGGCCGCTCTTGGCCGCATCTCCATGAGCAAAGACAGGAGAAGAAAGCTGCTGTATGCCTACCTCGACTTCCTGAAACTGCACCTGCCCGATTTTACAGAACTGCAGTCTCCCTCTATATTACACGAGATACTGGACGCGTAGATCCACTAATATTTATTATGCTCTATTAAGTTAGTGCGCTGGCCATCAAATACAGCGTAGGTAAAATAGTTCAGCCAGTCGCCCAGGTTGATATACCGGCTGTTGGGCCCTACAGGAAGATCCAGGGGCAAGTGCCGGTGACCAAAAATGAAGTAATCAAAATGCTCTTTTTGCAGGATCTCTTTACTGTAGATAGCCAGCCATTCGTTCTCTTCGCCCAGGAACTTTTCCAGTTCCATCCCTGTTGCAGCACGGCTTTTACGGCTGAAATAATTGGCCAGGGCAATGCCCCAGGAGGGATGCAGCAATGAGAACAGCCAGCGGCATACCGGGTTACGAAAGATCTTCTTCAGGAACTTATATCCATGATCGCCGGGGCCTAAACCATCGCCATGTCCTACGTAGAATTTTTTACCGTTGATGGTATAGGTCTGCGGTTCAAAGAACACGGGGATATTCAGCTCTTCTTCAAAATAACCATCCATCCACATATCATGATTGCCAATAAAAACAGAGATGCCTATGCCGCGGTCTGACAGTTCAGCCAGTTTACCCAGCAGGCGGATATAGCCTTTGGGGATCACTTCCTTATATTCAAACCAGAAATCAAACACATCGCCTACCAGGAAAATATGATGTGCATCCTGCGCAATGCCGTCCAGCCACCGTACGATCAGCCGTTCCCTTTCCCTGCTGGCCGCTGCATTGGGCGCCCCCAGGTGAAAATCTGAAGCGAAATAAACACGCTTATTAGCCGGCACGTCTATATGATGCATTCCATTTTAATTAATAATTAAAAATGAATAATTAATAATTGTTTGCGAAATATACTTGAATTCAGCCTGGCCACTTGTACCGCCATTCTTAATTCTTAATTATTAATTATTATTTCTCCATCTGTGCGGCCTCATACTCTTCCCTGATGTTGGTAATATCGATCTTCACAGGATCATCAAAGCCGTTGAATAAAAATATTTCCCACGCGTATTTGGAACGGTTCAGGTTCACCGGGTACACTTCGCCGTTAGGCTTTTCAAAATGCAGCTCATACTGGCTGGTGTTAATGATCTTCACCTTTTTTTCTGTGAGGAACTGCCTGGCTTCGTTCATGTACTGCTCATTGGTAGCCGCAATGCCCGGAAAACTCTGCTCACCGAACTCCCGTTTTAACTGACGCATCTTATCCTCGCCCGGTGTGTAAAAAATAGCGCAGCGGCCTTTTACCTGCAAAGGACCTCCAGGCTGGTGCCCTGCGTTGTTACAGGACAATATTAAAAAAATACATGCAATAGCTAATTGGAAAGATCGCTTCATAGACCGATTATATGCTTAACAGAACAGCGCCCCGATGTGAATCAGGACGCTGTTATCATTATTTTAATCGCTTGTTGTAGTTTATTCATCTACCAGGAACACATACACCTCTTTAGGACCATGCACACCTACCACCAGTGTTTTCTCTATATCTGCCGTACGGCTTGGACCGGTGGCAAAAGATATAGCGGACGGCAGTTCCCCGTTATACCTGTCCTTCAGGCGGTTGATCGCATCTTTCAGATCAAATACCAGCTGGTGTGTATAGGCTATCACCAGGTGTACCGGCGTATACACCGGCAGCGCTCTGCCCGAAGGCTGTGCAGCGCTCAGCACCATGGTGCCTGTGCGGGCCACCAGGTATTCGCAATCTGTGATAGCGGCATCTGCCTCGTGCATATCCCCTTTGTTGATAAAGGGCAGCTGTGCAAGCTTGAATGCGTTTAAGAGTGCAGGCGTCTGGCAGTAAACATGGTTCCATTCCTTGTGCGCCGCCAAAGCCAGCAGGTTTTCTGTCAGCTCTTGTTTGCCGGTGCAGTAAATGAACTTCCCCTGCAAACGGGCAAATTCTTCTGCAAACTTCAGCTCCAGCCCTTCGTTCTCTGTTTTAAAAACGGAGTTGTTGCCCTCCGAATTAGGGAAGGGCAACTGTACCGACTGGCTTAATGCATTCCGTACTCTTTTCAGAATATTTTCCTTGGCGGGAGATATCTTCATAATACCCCTTTACGCATTAACTGGTGTAGGAGAAGGATTGATGATATCCGTAGGATGTACGCCATCTGTGGTCATTCCTTCTTTATTCAGGTGATGCTCCTTGTGTGTATCGTAAGGGCGTTTACCGATCAGCCTTTCCAGGTCTGCCTGGTATAACACCTCTTTTTTCAGTAACTCCTGTGCCAGTACTTTCACGTTCTCCAGTCTTTCTGTCAACAGCGCCTTGGTCCTTACGTAAGCCTTTTCAATCAGGTTACGCACTTCTTCGTCGATCATCTTGGCTGTTTCTTCAGAATAAGGTTTGGTGAAGGCCTGATCGCTGTTCGGATCATAGAAAGATACGTTACCTACTTTATCGTTCATACCATACACGGTTACCATAGCGTAGGCCATGCGGGTGATCACCTGCAGGTCGTTCTGTGCGCCGGTAGATACTTTGCCGAATACGATGTCTTCTACTGCACGGCCGCCAAGGGTCATACAGATATCGTCCATCAGCTGTTCCGTATTGTACAGGTATTGTTCTTTAGGCAGGTACTGCGCATATCCCAGGGCAGCCACACCGCGCGGTACAATGGTTACCTTTACCAGCGGGTTAGCATGTTCCAGGTACCAGCCGCAGATGGCGTGACCGGCTTCGTGATAGGCGATCACTTCTTTCTCTTCCGGGGAAATGATCTTGTTCTTCTTTTCCAGGCCTCCGATTACACGATCTACCGCATCGTTGAAATCCTCCATTTCTACTTCATTCTTGCCTTTACGGGCAGCTATCAGTGCGGCCTCGTTACATACGTTGGCAATATCTGCGCCCGCAAAACCGGGGGTCATAGCGGCGAGTTTCTTAATATCGAGGTTGGGTGATTTCTTGATGGGTTTCAGGTGCACATCGAAGATGGCTTCGCGGCCTGCCAGATCCGGTTTGTCGATGGATATCTGGCGGTCAAAACGGCCGGGGCGCAACAGGGCGCTGTCCAGTACATCCGGGCGGTTGGTTGCTGCCAGTATAATGATACCACTGTCGGTACCGAAACCGTCCATTTCTACCAGCAGCTGGTTCAGGGTGTTTTCACGCTCATCATTGCTCATCATCACGTTCTTACCCCTGGCGCGGCCAATGGCGTCTATCTCATCTATAAAGATGATACAGGGCGCTTTTTCACGGGCCTGTTTAAACAGGTCGCGCACACGGCTGGCGCCCACACCCACGAACAGCTCCACGAAATCGGAACCAGACATGGAGAAGAACGGTACCTGGGCTTCTCCTGCCATCGCTTTCGCCAGCAGAGTCTTACCGGTTCCCGGAGGGCCTACCAGCAAAGCGCCTTTTGGTATTTTACCACCCAGTGCGGTATATTTCTTTGGATTCTTAAGGAAGTCTACGATCTCCATCACTTCCACCTTGGCTTCGTCCAATCCTGCAACATCGTTGAAGGTGATATTTACGCGGGTGCCTTTATCAAAGAGGGTGGCTTTGGATTTACCGATATTGAAGATACCGCCGGGACCACCGCTGCTACCTGCAGGGCCGCCCATTTTACGCATCAGCAGGATCCACAGACCAATAATAAGTATGATCGGTAAGAGCAGCTGGAATACCGGTTCAAACCAGCTTTGCCTGTCAACATAATATACGTTTACACGATCTTCCGGTTTTACGCCTGTTTGCGCCTTATCAAGGTCGGCTTTAAAACTTTCTTCGCTACCAATACTGAATTGAAAATGCGGTCCGGGGTTAGGTGCTCCGAAACGGCCTTTAGCTACTTTGTCGTACTTGGGCTCGTTCAACTTGTCTTTCCTGATGTACACTTCTACGTACTTCTTATTCACCACTACCAGCTTATCAACATCTCCGGGTTGTAAATAATCCAGCTGAAATTGCTGGAAGCTGATTTCTTGCGGCTGTGAACGGAAATCAAGAAAGTTCATAGCCAGCAGGGCGATACCGATAAAGGCATACACCCAGTATATATTGAACTTCGGTCCTTTCTTTGGCGATTTATCCGAACCTTTAATAAAATTGTTGCCTCTTTCCATAATAATCTAGTCGCTCCTTGACGGATGTTTATTGCAAATATTTCATATTTTTTTTGTTATTAACTATTATTTATTCACAGCTAATAACCTTTCCGGGAATAACCCCAATATATAGCTAATAGTTAGCCATTATATCTAACTACTATATTAGGCTTTTGTTCAATCGTTATGTTCGGTTCTTTCAGCGTCGCTCCACATTTCTTCCAGGTTATAGAATTTGCGGGTTTCCGGCTGAAATACATGCACCACCACATTCACATAGTCCACCAGTATCCATTGCTGAGCGGTAAAGCCTTCATGCTTATAGGGTGTTTCACCCGTTTGAAGCTGTACCTGCTCTTCCACAAAGTCTGCGATGGCCCTTACTTGTGTGTTGGAATTTGCTTCGCATATAATGAAGAAATCGGCCACTGCTTCGGGGATCTGGCGCAAGTCCAGGGATACGATATTTTCCCCCTTTTTATCCTGAATGGCCTTTACGATGGTGGTAAAAATCTCACTGTCTCTGCTTAAGCGTGTTTGCGCTTTCTTACGCGTGTTCAGAACGGTTAAGGGTGCCAATAAAAACTTGTTTTTGTTAAAAATAAACTTTAATTGTCAAAATTACTAAAGAAGCGGCAAATATCCCGTGTATTAATGTGCCGCTGAAGGCCTGCAAATGTTAAGAAAACAATAAAATGAACTACTTTTCGGCCCTGAAATTCATTTGAGCCGAAAAACATATTCAAATAAGCATTTTTCTGTGATTGGACAGCCTTTTCATGTTTTAGATACCATTGACAGCACCAATAACTATGCCATGGAGCAGGTAAATTCAGGGCTGATCAGCCATGGAACTGCCTGGTTTGCGAGGGAGCAAACTGCCGGAAAAGGGCAACGCGGCAAGCAATGGTTATCGCCTCCCGGAGAAAATATTATACTCACTATAGCCCTGCAACCCAATAGCCTGCCGCTTTCCAGGCAATTTATGCTCAGCGTGGCCGTGGCCCTTGGCGCCAGCGACTTCTTTACCAGGTATGCCGGGGATGAAACCTGTATCAAGTGGAGCAATGATATTTACTGGCGTGACAGAAAGGCAGGGGGCATCCTGATAGAAAATGTACTAAGAGGCAACATATGGCAATATGCCATAACCGGCATCGGGATAAACATCAACCAGGCTCAATTCCCGGACCATCTGCCCAACCCGGTATCCCTGCGGCAGATCACCGGTAAAACATGGGACAGCATCACCCTGGCGAAAGAGCTGTGCCAGTGCCTCGAGCCTTGGCTGAAACAGTTACATCCCGCCCATTATAACGAGCTGCTGGATCAATATAAAAACCGCCTTTTCCGCCTCAATGAACCGGGCTTGTACCGTATGCAGGGGGAATATTTCCAGGGCATTATCCGCGATGTCCTGCCGGATGGTAAATTGTGCCTGGAAAAGAATGGTGATATTATGCAGCTGGACTTTGGAGAAGTAGAGTTTGTGATAACCAAATAAGGCCCGGCAGATACTATTTTACCTGTCTTCTCCCAGGCTTCACCTTGCCTTCTCCTAGGCTTCTCCTTGCAATATCCTTGCTCCAGGCACTTTTGGTTAAAATAGTATCATTCCTTTTAGTACCTCCTGAAAGACGCTATCTCTTCCTTCCGCCACTCCAGCAGCCTGGCTGGCAAGGCTTTGGAGATGCCTTTCAGCAGGTATACACTGGTTCCATACTCCCGGGCCAGCGGGTTCTCTACCTGCCCGATCTTAATGAACACCGAAGCATTTTCGTGCGCACGCTCATCCGGCGCCTCATCGTCTATTAATACCAGGTAACGGATCTCTTGCAAACGGGGAAACCAGAAAATATAATCCGCATTGAAAGATACGGCCGACGGCAGTAAACCAGCTCCCTGGCGCCTGTTATAGTAGTTCAGGGCGCCTGCCTGGCCATAATTAGCGCAGATCACGAGCGTATAAGGCTTTTCACTCTCGGGTATCAGGGCAAATGCCTTGCGCGAAAGCGCAGCCATTTCACGCCAGCCCAGCATATCGGCAAAGTCCTGCGGCAGCACGTGGTTCCTGCCATCTTCCCAGCGCAGTACGCCAAACTTCTCGAATTTTTTTGCCTTTTGCTCTATAGCCACAGGTCCCAATACCGGGAATATCACATTGAAGGCATAAGCAAAGGGAATGACCACCAGCAGTATCCAGGCCACCTGCGTATACTTTAGCCATCCCCTGCTGCATAGCCGCTCCCAGTATACTGCTCCAAAAGCCAGCAGCATCGGATAAAGCCCCAGCGCATAGTAGTCCTTCGCCCGCAGGTAAAGGAACAGCAGGATCACAAACAGGTAGCTAAGCCCCAGGAAACGGTAAAGGCTGAATGGACGGTACAACAGTAGCGCAAGAAAACCCGACACTACCAGGAAAGCGCCTCCCATAAAAAAGATCAGCTGCGTTTTCAGAAATCCCGCCCGGTCTACATTCACCAGCTGATATTTCGTTAATTCTGCCATGTGGTGGAGCACCGGCATACCGTTCCTGATTTGCCATATAAGATTAGGCAATGCCAGTAGCAGCGCTACGAGTACACCCAGATAGAGATATTTATTGAAGAACACCCTCCTTTGAGGCGAGAGCAGCACGGCGGGTATCAGTCCCGCTACCAGGAACAGCATATTGTACTTGTTCAGGAAACCGAGCCCGATAGCCACCCCCAGCCATAACAAACAGCGCCGGCGCCCGGAGTGGATGAAGCGGACGAGCAGGTAGAACACCCAGGTCCAGCTAAGCACATCAAAAGAATTGGGCTGATATAACATATTCAGGCGCAGCATGGCTGAACAGATAAACACCACGCCCGCCAGCAGCTGCGCGTACCATCCACCCTGCAGCTCTTCGATCATGCGCCATACCAGTACCATGGTAATAACCCCAAACAGGGCCGGAAAGAATTTTACCCAGAATAAGGAGCTCCCCAGCCATTTGATCAGCAGCGAAACAAAAGCGATCAAAGGCGGTACAGACAGGTACCCGGCTGATAAGTGATCACCCATGTCCAGGTGCAGGTACTCATCACGATGCAGGTCGTATACCGGGTTAATGATGCAGTAATGCAATACCATTTTTACCACAATCAATGCGATCAGCAGGTAGTATGATTTGTTGCGGTTCAGAACAGTTGCGATCATAGCGGAAGTATAAGGGAGTCCATATAAGAAAACGTCCAGGGAGAGTATGACCCTGGACGCTACTGCGGTAAAGCTTTAACCTTGTTTAAAACAAGATTTTGGTTGATAAAGGTTTATCAATTTGTGAATTCTTTGTTAAATAATCAAAAATAAAATTGCACTTATGTTGCAAATCCAACGCTATCTAAAACCATAGCATGATGGCTGACGCAAAGACCTTACACTCTTTGTAAATTGTGACCTAAAATTTAACACCATATGCAGTACAGAATTTTAGGAAAAACCGGCGAAAAGGTATCCGCTATAGGCCTGGGTTGCATGGGGATGTCACATGCTTACGGCACTGCAGAAGAACGCAATGAACAGGAGTCGCTGGCTACACTGGAATACGCCCTTGACCTTGGGATCAATTTCTGGGATACGGCAGATATGTACGGAAAAGGCGCTAACGAAGCGCTCTTATCCAAAGTGCTGGCCACTAAACGCGACCAGGTGTTCCTGGCTACCAAATTCGGCTTTAAATATGCAGCAGATGGCAGCTATTATTTTGACGGCTCTCCCGCTTATGTAAAAGCAGCCTGTGAGGCCAGTCTGCGCCGTTTGAAAGTAGACGTAATAGATCTTTATTATGCGCACCGTATAGACGCCAATGTACCGGTAGAAGATATGGCCGGGGCTATGGCCGATCTGGTAAAGGAAGGAAAAGTGCGCTACCTGGGCCTGTCTGAAGCAGGAGCCGCTTCGATACGCAGGGCCCATGCTGTGCATCCTATTGCCGCCCTGCAAAGCGAATATTCCATTTTTACGCGTGACATTGAACAGGAGATCCTCCCTGTTATCCGTGAACTCGGCATCTCACTGGTAGCTTACAGCCCTTTAGGAAGAGGTATGAGCGCTGCCACCGCTGTAGATCTCAGCCAGCTCCCGGCAGATGATTTCCGCCGCAACCTGCCGCGTTTCCAGGAAGCCGCCTTGCAGCAGAATGTACAACTGGTACAAAAACTCGAATCGCTGGCAAAAGAGAAGAATTGTACTACGGCTCAGCTGTCGCTGGCATGGCTACTGGCCCAGGGAGATGATATTATTCCCATTCCGGGCACCAAACGCAGAAAATACCTGCAGGAAAATGCTGCTGCGGCAGACGTTCAGCTCACAGCAAATGAGTTAAAGGAGATCCAGGACATTCTATCTTCCACCGCTATTGCCGGTGAAAGGTATGCAGAAGGCATGTTGAAACTGGTGAACCGGTAAAAAATTAATAATGAATAATGAATAATTAATAGTTGCTGCAGCACAGGTGATCCGCGCGTGACACGGGCTTCACGATTATTAATTATTCATTCTTAAATTATTAATTATCGCGCTTTGTATCCCCAATCCTGCAGCCACTTCAGCACCTTATCTTTATAATCGCCCTGGATCAGTATCTGGCCGTCTTTTGCACTGCCACCGGTACCACATTTGGTTTTCAGGTCTTTACCCAGCTGTTCCAGGTCGGCCGCAGTGCCTATAAAGCCATCTACCAGTGTTACCACTTTACCGGCCCTTTGCTTGGTATCCAGCTTTACTTTCAGCTGCTGCTGGGCAGGAGGCAGGGTGGCTTCTTCTGAAGGTTCATCCGGCTCCGGCGAAAAATGAGGATCCGTGGAATAAACGATCCCGCCTGTATTGCGCTTTTTCTTAGACATACTGATGTTTGGTTACACATTGTTAACGATCATCTGGATGGCTCTCCTCACCACTTTAATATGCACCTCGCCATTTGTGCCCAGCGGCACTGCGTCTCCATCTACCTGCAAGTAATTCAGCTGCGGGCTGCGGATAGTAACATCCCTGCCCCTAAAATGCTGCATATAACTGGTTTTATGCACAGTGCCCAACAGCGAGTAAATGCTTAGCGGCAGCAGGCCTAAAAAGCTGACCGGCCGCACAATAACCACGTCTAGCAGGCCATCGAACAGGCTGGCCTGGGGAGCCAGCTTAAACTCATAGCCCATCTGGTTGCCATTGGCCACACTTAGCAGAAAAGCCGGACGGTCCAGTTTGTTGCCGTCGATATCGATGTTATAGTTATTTCCCTTGTACTCGCGGAAGCTCTTGACTACCAGTTTGGCGTAGCCCCAGAGCCCCCGTTTCTTTGTATTCCGGAACTTGTCGGCTATCAGTGCATCAAAGCCCACACCGGCATTGCTCAGGAAAAGATGTTCATTGGCATAGCCCGCATCAATGGCGTCACGTTTGTTGTCAACGATCAGCTGCAGGGCTTTGCGCACATCCAGCGGTATCTTCAGCGCCCTTGCCAGTCCGTTGCCGCTGCCCAGCGGGATAACCGCTAGCGCGGTACTGGTGCCGGTAAGGCCTTGTGCAATTTCGTTAATAGAGCCATCTCCGCCAACAGCCACTACTGTATCCACCCCCTGTTGAACCGCTTCCCGGGCCAGGTCTGCGCCGTGCCCAAGGTAGGCCAGGTGCGTGATCTGTACAGAAAAGGCATGCTCGGGCAGTACTTCCCGTATCACATTCTCCAGCCGTTTTTCCCGGTCTGTACCCGCCTTACGGTTAATGATAAATAGAATCTTTCTCAATCTGATATATTTTACGCATTCTCCTATCGCTGCTGTTGTTGCTTACTGTATCGCTTTCAGGCTAAGGTCCAGGCTTACTGCGTGATGAATAACAGCACCGGCGGAAATAAAGTCCACCCCGGTTTTTGCATATGCTTCTATATTGTCCAGCGTAATACCGCCGGAGGCTTCTGTTTCATAACGCCCCTTGATCAGCTCCAGTGCCTGTGTTATCTGCTCCGGCCTGAAATTATCCAGCATAATGCGATGAATGCCGCCAACGGCAAGCACTTCACGTACATCATCCAGGTTGCGCGTTTCCACTTCTATCTGCAGGTGCAGGTTACGCTGCTTCAGGTAGTCCAGCGTTTTGTTCACGGCTGCCGTGATCCCGCCCGCAAAATCAATGTGGTTGTCCTTTAACATGACCATATCGTACAAGCCCATGCGGTGGTTTACGCCGCCGCCGATGCGTACCGCCTCTTTCTCCAACAAACGAAAGTTGGGAGTGGTTTTACGGGTATCCAGCAAGCGGGTATGGTAACCCTGTAATTTACTTACATACTGATGGGTAAGGGTGGCAATGCCGCTCATGCGCTGCATGCAGTTCAGCACCAGGCGCTCGGCCATCAGCAGGGTATGTACGGCTGCTTCCACCTCAAAAGCGGTTTCGCCGGGTTGCATAAGGTCTCCGTCCTTCTTAAAAGGAGTAAAAACGGTGAACATATCCAGGAGACGGAAGATCTTTTCCGCTACTTCCATGCCTGCCAGCAGGCCCGGTTCCTTTATCCTGAGCTGTGCTTTGCCTTTCGCAGTGGGCGGTATACAGGCCATGGTGCTGTGATCGCCGTTGCCTATATCCTCTGCCAGGGCATTCCTTATCAGTTGGGTAAGTGCTGTTTCATCTAACATAAGTTCTCTTTGGCGGCCCAAAAATAAAGAGTGCCCCCGTAATTATAACGGGGGCACTGTGGTTTTTCAAGTAAATCCAACAATATTTACAAAAGTATGGGTCTTAAGGTCACTTGCTTTCAAAGCGCAGCTCGTTCAACACCAGCGAATTCCCCTTTTTCTGCAGGAAAAAGGACGTACGGAAATTGCCGCCACCGGTGACCATATTACCGATACCATAGCGGGAGCCGCCGCCAGCCTCACCCTGGTGCAGCAGCTCAAAAGATTTTACCTGGTTTTTAGAGAAAAAGTCTTTAAGAATGATCTCTGCCTGGGCCTTACTGTAGGAGCTTGACCTGCCGGCGATATTGATCTCAACCGTATTATCGAGATAACGGGAAAGATTTCCGGCATCGCCTTGTTTGATGGCGCCAACCACATCCTCAAAAGGGCCGCCTGCCAGGCCCTTCAAAGGCCGTGCGGACAGGGAGAACACAGTAACAATGCCTCCTAACAACAAAACGCCCAATATGTACATGCACTTTCTCATCCAATTTCTCCTTGCTGCATTAAGCCCCGCAGCTGGTTCATGTTGCCCTCGCAGGATGGTACCTCGCTTTTCCTCCCCCTCTTTCATAAACTTATTCATGCTCGGTTTCATAAGAAAAAATGTCTTTTTAACTGACCGGTTTCATGGTTATTTTCAAATCGTGTAAACAGTGTCTGATCGTGTGACTTCTTTATACCTTTATTGCCAACCCCAGCTGTTGCGAAAACTATGCCAGATTACAGACATGCCTTTAAAATCCCATAAATGTTGTAACACAGAATCAATAACTATTGCAAATATATTAATATATAATGTTTTAGTAAGATCTAATGCATTTTAGTTTTTCAACGCTTCAAGTCGCTAAAGATATTTTTTGTTCCTGTTAACTTTACAGAAATTTTGAAGTATTCAAGTCATTATGAGTATTTTCACGCCCTTGTAGGAATTAAACTAATCAAAGGATCATGGAAAAGAAAAGAGCCATTCTGATCATCATGGATGGATGGGGCATCGGCCAGGTGCCTGCGGCAGACGCCATCGCACATGCCAACACACCTTTTGTTGACAGCCTGTATAAAAAATATCCGCATAGCCGCCTGATCACCTGCGGAGAGGCCGTAGGACTACCCGAAGGACAAATGGGTAATTCTGAAGTAGGCCACCTGAACATTGGCGCCGGACGCATTGTATACCAGGAACTGCAACGTATTAATGTGGCGGTGCGCACCGGAGAACTGGCTCAGAACAAAATACTGCAGGATACGCTGGACTACGCTAAATCCAATAATAAGGCCCTGCACCTCATTGGCCTGGTAAGTGATGGCGGCGTACACTCTCATATCAACCATGTCAAAGCATTAACGCAAATAGCCAAAGATAAAGGCCTGGACAAGGTATTCATACATGCCTTTACAGACGGGCGCGATACAGATCCTAAAAGCGGTCTGGGCTTCCTGGAAGACCTGATGGTGCACCTTAGCAAAACCACCGGGCAGCTGGCTTCCATCACCGGCCGCTACTATGCAATGGACCGCGATAAACGCTGGGAGCGCGTTAAGCTGGCCTATGATGCGCTTGTGCACGGTAAAGGAACTCCCACCCAGGATCCAATCATTGCTGTAAAAGCTTCTTATGCAGAAGGTGTGACCGACGAGTTCATCAAACCGATCATCGTTACCAACCCGCAGCTGGCTCCCCTGGCTACTATACAGGAAGGCGACGCCGTACTGTGCTTCAACTTCCGTACAGACCGCTGCCGCGAGATCACACAGGTGCTGAGCCAGCAGGATTTTCCGGACTTTGAAATGAAAGCCCTGCATCTGCACTATACCACCATGACGGAGTACGACAAAACCTACAAAGGTGTGTACGTGATCTTTGAGAACGACAACCTGAACATGACATTGGGTGAGGTGCTGGAACAAAACAACAAGACCCAGATCCGCATTGCAGAAACAGAGAAATATCCGCACGTGTCCTTCTTCTTCTCCGGTGGCCGCGAAAAAGAATTCAACGGCGAACGCCGCCTGATGGTAGCTTCTCCCAAAGTAGCCACTTATGACCTGCAGCCGGAAATGAGCGCCTTCCAGGTAACTGACACCATTGTACAGGAGATCAATAAGCAGTCTGCAGACTTCATCGTGCTGAACTTTGCCAATGCCGACATGGTAGGCCATACAGGCGTCTGGGAAGCGGCTGTAAAGGCTGCCGAAACTGTTGATACCTGCGTATCAAGAGTAGTGACCGCCTCGCTCAATAACGGCTACACTGTATTCCTGACCGCCGACCACGGGAATGCCGATTTTATGATCAACCCGGACGGTACGCCTAATACCGCCCATACACTCAACTACGTGCCCCTCTTCATTATCAACAATGAGTTCAAAGGGCCGGTAAAAGATGGTAAACTGGGCGATCTGGCTCCAACCATACTGAAATTTATGGATCTGCCTGTTCCGAAGGAAATGACAGGCGATCTGCTTGTATAGCCTTATATACATCAGCGATATTTGGAAATACCGGTGATCTATGCGTATTATTTTCGCATAAATTTACCGGTATTCCTTTATTACCCCGCATTAGTGCACCACTTGTAACTTTCCCCGAAAGCGTCCCGTTCTACCTCTACAAATTCCACCCCTATGAGATCAGTTCTTTACAAATTGATTATTGCAGCATCCCTTGTTGCATGTTTGCTTTCTATTGCGGGCTGCCTCAAAGACTCCTGTAACAACGTCTATGCTTATAAGGTGTATATCCCGGTATATAAGAGCCTGGACGAACTCAGGGGAGCCGTGAAAAGAGAGGCCCCCAGGGACATTGAAGCGCCGGGCAAAATATACCTGTACGGCAATTACATCTTTCTGAACGAGCTGAATAAGGGCGTGCATGTTATTGACAACAGTAACCCTTCTGCCCCCAATAAGATTGCCTTTATCAATATTCCCGGCAACCTGGATATAGCCATCAAAGAAAATATATTATATGCCGACAGCTATATCGACCTGGTGGCCCTGGACATCAGCAACCTGCAGCAGGTGAAGGAGACCAAACGCGTTAAGTTTGCCTTCCCTTACAGGCAGTATGAATATGGTATAAGGGCAGTTGATAGCAACCGGGTAATTGTCGACTTCCAGGTAAAAGACACCGTTGTTAAGCGCAGCTGTGACCAGCCAACTGCACTGGCATACGAGTACTATGCAAGCGACAATAAAGCACTGGTACAATCCAATTCAGCGAAATCTACCAGCTCCATAGCGCTCGGGGTGAGCGGCTCTATGGCCCGTTTTACATTGGTGGGCAATTACCTGTATCTCATTGATAACTGGAATCTGCAGACCTATGATGTAAGCAAGCCCCTGGAGCCAGCCAGGAAAGGCAGCGTTGCTGTAGGGTCCGACATCGAGACCATCTTCCCTTATAAAACCAATCTTTTCATCGGCGCCAGGAGCGGCCTGTACATCTACGATGCCGGCAATCCGGCCCAACCGGTGAGAAAGGGCATCTTTACACATGCAAGGAAGTGCGATCCGGTAGTAGTGCAAGATGATATTGCCTACGTAACCCTGCGCGGGAGTGGCGAATGCGGTGGAAACTCCAACCAGCTGGATGTACTGGATGTGAAAGACCTGACGGCTCCCCGCCTTATCAGGTCGTACCCGCTGAAAGGCCCCTATGGCCTGGGCATACAAGGCTCAAAACTATTTGTTTGCGAAGGGGAGTTCGGGCTCAGGTTCATGGATGCAGAGAGCGCAGCTGATATCACTACCCTTAAATTGGTGGAAGGCATCGATAGCTACGACGTAATACCGCATAATAATACTTTGCTGGTAACGGCTAAAGATGGTCTTTACCAATATGATCACTCCAACATGCAAGCGCCCAGGCTGCTTAGTAAGCTTCCCATCACCGTTAAACAGTAAGCCGCAGCGAATGAACAATTATCTACAGATCTTACTGCCGGCAGCACTTTTCAGCCTGGTCACATTCACAGCAAACGCCCAGCAGCAAACGCCGCGGGCCGGAAAGCATCAGGCCTACTGGGACGTAATATACCTGAAGAACGGCAGCGTAATAAAAGGCATTATTATCGACAGCAGCGCCACGGGCATCAGGCTGGAGAACCGCATACAGGATACACTCGTCTTTTCCACGCAGGAAATAGCCAATACAGGCAGGGCCCTTAAGCCTTTGAAAGTAAGCCGTCACGGCTTTTATGGGACGATGGAGGCAGGTATCCAGTTTGGCGACTCACAGGGCGCTGTACTGAGGGCCATAGTCGGGTACCGCTTTGGTTGGCAGTGGCAAACTGGTATAGGGATAGGCCTGGATGACTATAGCATACGGTCGGCGCCTGTGTTCGGAGATATTCGCTACGACTTCAGCCGTAAAGACAAAACCCTGTTTGCCTATGGGGGCGCCGGCGTCTCCATCCCCTGGCCAACAAAGAGCCAATCCCCGGTATGGTACCCTCCCGCTGGAAAAAATTCCGGTCTTTATCTGCATACAGGGCTGGGTTACAAGATAAGAATGGAGCATAGCCATTCCATGCATATCAGCGCCGGTTATGCACATGCGCAGATGTCGCTCAAATACGGCGCAACCAGGGAGACAAATTCTTCTTATAACTATTCTTATAATCGAGTAACTATTCTGCTGGGTTATTCGTTTTAAGTTTTTTAGTGCTCTCGACAGATTTGCTCATGCATCAGATGCGCCGTTTTTACGGCGCATTATTTTTTTGTCAGATCCTTCTTTATACATACCTCCCTTTGCCTCGGCTAAGCTATTGCTCGTACTGGGTTTCTTAGTAATTTTGCCGGATGGAGATAAAGAGATACAGACGCCTCTGCACTGCGCTGGCGGCTGTTACATTGCTGGCCTGTAACCCCGGCGGCAGCCGACAGGCCAATAGCCCTGCACATAGCGATCTTAAAGCATACTTTACGGCAGAAGCGGCACAAATGGCGCATAGCGGACTGCAAATGCTGAAAACAGTGGCCCTCAACGGCCAGCGCGACAGCCTCAGCCAGCCACTCACCGATACCCTTGCGCTGCAGCACCTGCTGAAACCGTTCATGGACGCTGACATTAACAAGCCCTCACTGAGAGACGCCTACCGGACGGATACGGTTAAAGACCTGTTCAGCGGCAATAGTTCTATCATGTACGCTGCCCGCGATGCTTCCGTGAGCCCGCAGCAGATCATTCTGAATATGGACAGCACGGGGCATATCTCTTCCGTTAACATTAACAAACGTACCAGTAACCTGGTATACCAATACCAGCAAAACCTGTTCTACCAGCACCTGAAGACCATTCGTATCACCACCTGGCAGAAAATAGCCTTTGTGCAGGCGCGTGAACTGGATGTCAGGGTATCACTGGCCCCTAAAAATTAAACCGGCATATGACAGCAGAGGAGTTTCAGCAAATATCACATACCATACCCGTTCAGGCGGGTATCTATAAATACTACGGGGAAGAAGGAGAGCTGCTGTATGTGGGCAAGGCCAAAAGCCTGCGTAAAAGGGTCAGCTCTTACTTTGTAAAGAACCATGACAGCTTTAAAACGCGTAAGCTGGTTCAAAGCATCCATCATATTGAGTTCACCATCGTAAATTCCGAACAGGATGCCTTTCTGCTGGAGAACTCACTGATCAAGCAGTTTCAGCCCAGGTACAATATCAATCTCAAGGACGATAAGACCTATCCCTACATCGTGATCAAACATGAGCCCTACCCAAGGGTGTTCCTGACCCGCAACGTGGTTCGTGATGGTTCCGAATACCTCGGCCCCTTCACCTCAGTAGGCAGGGTGCGCGAACTGCTGGAAGTGATCCGGTACAACATTCCGCTCCGTACCTGTAATCTCAGCCTAACGGAACAAAATATACGAAAAGGTAAGTTCAAGGTGTGCCTGGAATATCACCTCGGTAACTGTAAAGGTCCCTGCGAAGGGTTGCAAACTGAGGAAGACTACCGGGCCGGCTTACAGCAGGTGAAAGATATCCTGAAGGGGAACCTGTCGCCCGTATTGAACATGTTCCGCACGCAAATGCAAAACTGTGCATCCAATATGGAATTTGAGCAGGCCGAGATACTGCGTAAGAAAATTGAAAGCCTGCAGGCCTACCAGGCCCGTTCTACCATCGTGAATGCCCGTATGGGCGATGCGGATGTGTTCTCCATCCTCAGTGACGGTAACCACGCCTACGTGAATTTTCTCCGTGTGCTGAACGGCACCATTGCCGATACGAAGACCGTAACGCTGGAAAAGAAGCTGGAAGAAACAGATGAAGAAGTACTGGCCTATGCCATCGCCTACCTGCGTGAAGCATTTAAAAGCCTCACTAACGAGATCATTGTTCCGCTACCAGTAGAATACCCGGAAGAGCATGTAACGCTCACCGTGCCCAAAGGAGGCGACAAAAAGAAACTGCTCGACTTGTCTGAAAAGAATGTGAACTATTTTAAAGACGAGCTGTATAAGAAAAAGATCCTTCACCTGGAAGGCAAAACAGACGAAGAGAAGCGAAAAGTGCTGTACCAGTTGCAGGCCGATCTAGAGCTACCCGTACTGCCCACCCATATAGAATGCTTCGATAACTCCAATTTCCAGGGCAGCTTCCCGGTAAGCGCCTGCGTAGTGTTCAAAGAGGGTATTGCTTCCAAAAAAGATTACCGGCATTTCAATATCAAGACCGTAGAAGGCATTAACGACTTTGCTTCCATGACAGAAGTAGTGTTCCGCCGCTACAAACGCCTGCTGGCAGAGCAGGAGCCTTTGCCACAGCTGGTGATCATAGATGGTGGTAAAGGACAGCTGGGCGCCGCCATGGAAAGTATCCGCGAGCTGGACCTCATTGGCAGCATGACTGTGGTAGGCCTTGCCAAAAATGAAGAAGAGATCTTCTTCCCGGGAGATAAGGACAGTATAAAACTACCCTTTAACAGTGAAAGCCTGAAACTGATACGCCGCATACGCGATGAGGTGCACCGTTTCGGCATTACCTTTCACCGGCAGAAGCGCAGCAAGGGTACATTTAAGAATGAGCTGGAAACCATCAAAGGAATAGGTAGCTCAACTGCCACACAGCTACTGCAAACCTTCCGTTCCGTAAGCCGGATCAAACAGCTTCCGCTGGAAGACCTGGAGAAGGAAATCGGTACGGCAAAGGCGAAACTGGTATGGGACCATTTTCATCCGCCTTCCTCCAATTAGCCGTCAATTATTCACTATTGATTCAACGAAGCGCCCACTGCACGTAACGCCTGCAATACGTGACGCTCTTCGTGTGCAATAAAGAAACGGAAAGTATCCCCTAAAGATAGCTTCAGCCACTTACCCAGGCTGGTGGGCACCCTCAGCCGCTGCAGGTTCACGCCTTCTGCACGTTGCAATAATAATAGCAGTTCTTGTTGACTGGCAAGGAATTCGGCCATTACTTTAGCCGCATCCAGGTCAGTTACCGGACGCGCATTCTTAGGCGATTGCATCTTCATCGGCAGGCTTCCGTCAGGTTTTGGCTGCATGGTCCTGGTAAACCAGTTGCCCAGCCATCCGCTTCTGAAAGAAGTAGCAGCAGACTGCTGCCTGGTGTAACCATGTTCTATAGCGCCGGCGATCTGTGGCAGGTAAAAACGGCTGTAGGTGTTCAGGTGTTCCAGGCACTGTATAGCGCTCCATTTGTCCTGTGCGGGCGGTAATAGCAGTACAGGGGCGGGGAGATGGTGCAGTTTTTCTTCCACTGTCGTTGCCAGTCCTTTCACCTTTTGCTGTAGCTGTTCAAGTAATGCTGTGCTGTTAAATGTTGCGGACATAGTCAGGTATTTGGGGGTTATTGTTACAAAGGTACCTCTTAAAAGCAACAAGGTCACATGGTTTCTATCAAACCGTGTGACCTTGCAGATATAATTGTGTTTAGTCTAGGCTGGTATTAATACTGCCACAGATCCTGCTCCTTGTTGAAGATCTTGTCTTTGATGGCCTGGCCTTCCAGCAAACGCATTGTACCGTCTTTGATGTAATCTTTGATCTCACGGTTGTATGCATTGTTTTCTTTGATAACAAAGCTGGAGAAGAAGCGCATTTCGAACAGGTCTTCCCAACTCATGGAAGCTGCGTCGTTGTTCTGGTTGTACACATCAAATTTAGCCAGTACAGGGCGCAGATCAGGGTAGTATACCCAGAAGAGCGGTATGGAAGCGCGGAGGCTGCCGTCCTCGTTCATACGTGATACCATGGGAGCAATACCCAGGATACGTACTTTCAGTGCGGAGGCTTCTTTGTCGAACACCCAAACTTCTTTGAGCTTGTACTGTACGATAGTACGCGGATCAAATTCGTCGCGGGTGGTTACCATTTTCTCTTCGCCGGTAACAGGGTCGATGCTGCGTACCGTTCTTTCCTCACCGCTGGTTTTGGTCTGGATTTCAGCCCAGGTCATCGGCGTGGTGAAGCGGTCATCGATCGGGTTGAAAGCAGTGATCTCACCGGATTTTATGGAAGCCAGTAATATGTTAATAAACAGCTGGTTGATACCGTTCTCGTCTTCCACGTTATACTGGAAAGGAAGGTTCATTTTCTCGCGGATGTCTATCACCTGCCATATACGTTTTTCCCAGAACTTGTCGTCCTCACGGATATTGTCATAAGCGATAGGTACGCGGTCCCTTACAGAGTTTTTGGAAGTAACGCCGTCTACACGCAGTGATTTACGGGGAGTATCAGATACCGGGGTACCAACACCATCCTGGCGTAAAGGAGCTGCAGCGGCCGGATCGGTACCGGGAACTGCCGGAGGAGCTTGTACAGCATTACCGGTAGCAGGGTTCACCACATCGGAGGAATCCGTTGATTCTGTCGTAGTAGTGGTTGTTGTAGTCGCAGTACGGCGACGGGTGGATCCCCCTCTGCGCTGCGCCTGCGCATCTGCTGCTATTATCAGCAGCAGCACTACACACCAGCTTATTTTCTTAAATGTTACGGCTCGCATAATTCAGTAAATTGATTACTGTTTAGTTTAATTTAAACGAAGTATTACCCATGTTTCGTACAATACCGTCCGGGCCTTTTACTTTAACGTTGTCAAAGTAAACCTGGTCGCCGGCGCGTAATGAACGGATCGCGGCCACTACGTTGCTGGGGAAATAAGCGGAATTGGCGTCGCCTTCCACATAATCCCGTCCGCGTGCCTCGATACCTACGCGGTAACTTACTACATCATATTTAACACCTTCGAACTCGAAGTTTTCCAGGTCAGCCCTTAAACCGCCCTGTACTTTAAAGTCAGCAGCCTTCATTACACCGCTTTTGTTCATACCTACCTTTAATACAGGGTCAGGTATCATCTTTACGCGGAACTCTTTGCTGCCCATGCTTTTGGTTTTACCATCCACGTTGGCCACCACATTGATGATAGCGCGGCCGGGGTTGGCAACCGTTACGATGTAGTTACCTGCGCTCTGCTTGCGGATGTTACCTACGCTAATGGAAGCATTCACTGCCTCAGCGGGTACCCCAGCTGCAGATATTGAGATAGGATTAGGCAATCCTATATACAGTACGTTCATTTTATCAGCAGAGATAGAGGTGGTAGAAGCACCTACGCTATATGTCTCGCTGAAGTTATAAGATTCCATCTGACCGTCAGGCTTAGGCAGGGTGATAGTACCGGAGATGGTCTTATCGCCTACACCACCCACCGGCATAGAGAAGGTACCGAGACCGTCAGTAGCCTGGATGGTTTGCCCGTTCACTACGATGGTTGGGTTCACGGTGCTGCTGTAAGCGCCTACGGCGATCTGTGCAGTCAAGGTTTGACCTTCCATCAGGTTCTTGGAATTCAGTGAAATGAACGGCCTTACTTTATCGAACTTAAAGTTGTCCGCATCTATCTTACGATAAAGCTCGTCGATGATCAGTGACTCAGAGTTCTTGATATCGTTCTGGAACTTACCCAGGATGGTTACCGCAGCAATAGTGGGCACCATGTTGAAGTGATAAGTGGTCCAGGTCTTCGGTTTTACACCGCCACCGTGTTCATCGCTGGATTTGCCGATCTGTATTTTCAGCGGCAGGGTTTTTTCAAACCTTGCTTTGTCTTTAGGATCTATGTAAGACAGCAGTTTGTCACGCAGATCTTTTAGTTTTTGCTCCAGGTCGGGCCCTTTTTTCTGGTTCTCCATTACCCTGGTAGGAGCGTCGAGGTTATCTTTTGATTTGATTTCCCCATGCTCATCACGGCCACCGGCTTCCGTAATAATGTTCTCTTTCAATGATTCGATATACGTAAACATATCGCCGGTGATCTTTTTTACCTCCTGGGCTTTGATCCTCAGAGGGCCTACCTTCTCTGCATTCTGCTTCATCTGCTCATCGAACTGCAGATAGGTAAGATTATTCTTATCAGTAATGGAGGTATTGGAAGTATTGATAGAATTGTTTACGATATTGAATGCGTTTAATATTTCAGCAGAAACGTTCAATGCAAGCATGGCCGTCAAGACCAGGTACATGAAGTTGATCATCTTCTGCCGTGGATCTTTAGGTAGTGCCATAGTTTGTTTTCAGATTTAATGATTGCCTGTTAATAACTCAAAACTATAAGCGTACCTTATCTTCCGTGCATTGCGCTCAACATGTTACCATAGATGGTATTCAGGTTGGACAGGTTTTTAGCCAGCAGGGTGATCTGTTCTTGCGTTTTCTTAGCATCGTCGATGCTGCCACTCATGGCCTGAGAAGTGCTCAACAGGTTCTTGTAGAACGTGTTCATAGCTTTCAGGTGGTTGTTGGTATCCTGCAGCTCCAGTTCATAAATAGCATTCAGGGAAGCCAGGTTCTTGGTCATGCCCTGCATTTGCTCATGGAAATGCCTGGTGGATTCTGATGCGCTGTTAAAAGAAGATACCGCTTGAGCAGCAGTGGTGTAAGCCACAGCTACGCTTCCGATAGCGCTGGCAGCTTCTCTTGTTTTCTGAGTATAATCACCTGTGGCAGCAACCACATCGCTGATATCCCTCATTTTATCGACTGTAGTACCTAATTTCTGGAAATTTTCACTCAGGCGTTGCAGGTTGGCCGGTGTAATCTCTGCTTCCTGCAGCATTTTGTCCAGTCCTGAAACTGCCGGATGACCTGCATAGGCTACTTCTGCAGGAGCGTGTTGAGCGGAGCTGTCCGGTACAAAAGCGTACACAAAGAAGATCAGTGCTTCAACACTCAGACCAAGGATCAGGGCGATATCCGCACCCCGCCAGTGCTGCAGTTTAAACAAGGCACCGATAATTACTACTGAAGCAGCGATACATACGAAGAAGTTCAACCATTTCGCTTTGTTAGGATTCATAGCCATAGGTTAAAATTTAATCTGGTTAAAGTTAATTAAGGTTAAAGTTGTTGTTTCGGAATAGTTATTGCTCAAAGATTTGCATTTCAAGTACATTGTTAGGTTTCTCTCTATATACATGGCTATCAATTTTTTACTTCCTACTGTTGAAATCATTCTTGGAGCGGCTCAGGAACGCAATAGTACACCTGAAACCGATGTATGATTTGGCGCTATCCTGGTATTCGAAAGAACGGGTACCTGATTGCAGGAAATAACCGATATCTTTCCAGGAGCCACCCCTCACAGATTTACGCTTCATTTTAGGCGGAGCGTTATCCGGTACATCCATCCTCAGATATGGGTTCATATCTGAAGTGAAAGAGTAAGAGTTTTCGTAAAAAATGTCCTGTGTCCATTCTGCAACGTTGCCAGACATATTATACAGGCCGTAATCGTTAGGCCAGTAAGCGTCAGCCCTTACAGTATAGAAACCACCATCTTCAGGATAGTTACCGCGGCCGGGTTTGAAGTTAGCCAGCAAACAGCCCTTCTTGTTGCGGATATAATAACCGCCCCAGGGATAAGGAGTCTGTTCCCTGCCACCACGTGCTGCGTACTCCCACTGCGCTTCAGAAGGCAGCTGGAATTTATCTTCAGTAAATAGGTTCTTTGAGTTACGGTAGTCTTCCCAGAACTTACTGCGCCATTCGCAGAAAGCAGAAGCCTGGTGCCAGGTTACCCCTACTACCGGATAGTTATCGAAGGCCGGGTGCCAGAAGTACATACGGGTCATCGGCTCGTTATAAGCATAAGAGAAGTCCCTGATCCAGCACAGTGTGTCCGGATAGATCGCTACATCCTTCTTTACGATGAAGGAAGAACGGGGCTTGCCCTTGTTCTCACGCAGCTTGGCCTGGTCCCAGTTGAAAGACTCCTGGTGGTACAACAGCTTGTACACGTCGATCTCCTTCTTATTATACAAACGATCTTCCGGAGAATAGATCATGGCATCGATCTTTTCATACGTTGCCTTGTCTTTCCAGTTGATCTTCTGTTTCCAGTCTATAATGTCCTGGTCTCCGTCTTTTTTCACATGTCCCATCAGGATATGTGCAATAGAATCCCGTACCCAGTATACAAACTGGCGGTATTCATTATTGGTGATCTCTGTGGCATCCATGTAGAAACCAGAGATGGAGATGGACTTGTTACGGGCTGTAAACGCATAGTTCACATCCTCATCACTGGGGCCCATGTGAAAGGTCCCGGATGGCACATACACCATTCCATACGGTACAGGCGGGAAGTACTTAGGTCTGGGGCTAACTCCTATAAGTTGCCCTTGCGCATTTTTGGAGGTTTTATTACCACCACAGCTGGCGAGCAGGCTTACCAGCAAAACAGCGAACAGACCACTAGAATAATTAAGCTTCATAAGGGTAGCTTTCAATCTTATAAATTAGTCTTTCAAAGGACATTCAGACAGAACTCACTATAAGTTTTCCACAAAAGTGTTGACATATAACTTATCCACATCTGAACTGGTGCAAGATAACAAATGTAACAATTATTTTTAATCCGTAGTTACTTTTCGTCCAACTTTTTCAAACCGCTTCAGTAACCTTCGGTAATTACATTAAACGTTGTTTTTAACATTTTATTATATAAATCGATTAACATTTGTTTCAGTTGTTCACCCTTATGCCTCCAATAGTACTGCAAGTTAGTAATTATTTTAATAAATTAATGATTTCTTGTATATAATTAACCGGCTTAATACAATGGTAATCCTGGCATAAATATATTAGCGTTTTTTCTGCTTGTGCTCTCTGTTCCAGTAAAGGCAGGCCCGGACAGTCTTTTTCATTGCCTAACAATACTTTAAAAGGAATATAGTAATGATGTACCTGCCGCATCCGGTCCAGGTAGTCTTTTCCAACCACCGCTATTTCATGGGTGCCCTTCACCATCTGCAGCAATTCACCGGCCCAAACCCCGAAAGAAGTAGGATAGCGTACTGCCGTTTGCGCCAGCCGTGCCAGCATATCCTGGGCCCTCGCCGCCCACTGCCTGTTATCGTATACGAGGGCCAGGTAACGGAGGTTGGCTGCCATTACCGCATTACCGCTGGGCACCGCACCATCGTAGATCTCTTTCTTACGTACAATCACGTCTCGCTGCCCCAGCTGCGTATAATAAAAATAACTGCCTGATTCGTCTGAGAACTGCTCTGCCACAAACTCCGTCAGCCGTTGCGCCCGGGTCAGCCAATCCAGGTTGCCCGATACCTCCTGCAGGGCAATGAGCGCCCGGATCAGGAAAGCATAATCGTCCAGGAAAGCCGGGTACTTTGCCTGGCCATTCTTCCAGGTATGATAGAAGACCTGATCACTTTCCGGCTGACGCAGCTGCTGCCAGCAAAATTCCATGGCGCGGGTAGCCAGGGCCAGGTAGTGCTCATTACCCAGCGCCGCATACGCCTTGCAATAGGCATGTATCATAAGGGCATTCCAGCCCAGCAGGATCTTATCGTCCAGCCCCGGACGGATACGGGGAGCCCGGGCCTCCATTAACTGCTGCCGGCAACCTGCTAACAATTGCTCCAACGCAGCAGCGTCTATTTTTTTCATAGCTGCAAACTCCTTTACCGGATGGCGCAGCCATAAAATATTCGTTTCCTCCCAATTGCCGTATTCCGTTACATCATAGCATTCACAGAAGAGGGCAGCCTTGTCGCCCAGTACCTGCTGCACTTCCTCATAGCTCCAGGTATAGAACTTTCCTTCCACCCCTTCGGAGTCTGCGTCCAGGGCGGAATAAAACCCGCCGTCCGCATGCATCATTTCCCGTTCTATAAAAGCAAGGGTATCTGTAATGGTTTGTGAATAGATCTCATTGCGTGTAAGCTGGTAGGCCTCACTCAACACATCTACAAGCAGGGCATTGTCATACAGCATCTTCTCAAAATGCGGGGCCAGCCATTGCTCATCTGTGCTGTAACGGGCAAAGCCGCCGCCCAGCTGGTCATAAATACCGCCCTGGATCATTTTATCCAGCGATAACAGGGCCTGCTTGAGGGCCTCGGGCGCATCAAAGCTGTGATGGTAACGCAGGAGGTATTGTATGGAAAAAGTGCCGGGAAATTTGGGGGCACGGCCAAAACCGCCCCATACCTTGTCTGCCTGCGATAAAATGTTCTGATAGATTGTATCACACTGTTCCCGGGTAAACAGCTCCTCCTTGGGAACGTGCACTAAAGAACCGCTCTGGGTACCGAATTGATTAGATTGCGAAAGATGACCGGTAAGTGTAGCTGCCTGTTCTTCTATATCATTGCGGCGCTCTTTAAAAGCCTGCGAAAGGGCCAGCAGTACTTCTTTCCACGAGGGACGGTTGTAAGCTTTTACCGGCGGGAAGTAGGTCCCTCCGTAAAAAGGCCGCTTGTCTGGCGTAAGAAAAACATTCAGGGGCCAGCCTCCAGATCCTGTCATAGCCTGAAGGGCGTCCATATAAATGTGGTCCAGGTCGGGTCGCTCCTCCCTGTCTATTTTAATATTGATGAAATGCTCATTCATGACCCGGGCAGTGGCTTCATCCTCGAAGCTCTCCCGCTCCATCACGTGACACCAATGGCAGGCCGCATAACCAATGCTAACCAATATAGGCTTATCTTCCTGTAAGGCCTTCTGCAAAGCTTCCTCCCCCCAGGGATACCAATCCACCGGGTTATGTGCATGCTGTAATAAGTACGGACTTGTCTCCCCTGATAATTTGTTCACGTTTACAGGCTATGGTTATTAAAAAACAATTTGGTGATGGGACAGTTGGACTTTGTGTTCGTTGCTACAATATAATTATAATCGGGAACATAAAAAAGGACGGCTTTCACCGTCCTTCGCAAGTAAGTTATTTTTTCGTTCTTTTTCGGATTATTTTTTGTTCAGCTCTGCCAGGTATTGTTCCAGGGCAGCCACCATAGAGGGCGCCTGCGGGGCCGGAGCTTTTACATCGAGCCTTAAACCAGCCTCTTCCACAGCTGCGGAAGTTGTAGGACCAAAGGCCCCGATACGGGTGCCGTTCTGCTGGAACTCGGGTAAGTTTTCAAACAGTGATTTAACGCCGGAAGGACTGAAGAAAACGATCATATCGTATTCCCTGGTCAGTACTTCCTTTACATCGTTGGATACTGTTTTATAAAGCGTAGCAGTAGCATACTCGCACTTATTTACTTTCAGCCACTCTTCAATGTCTTTCTTCTGACTGTCGGAACTGGGGAACAGGAATTTTTCATTGTCCCTGTGCTTATTCATTACTTCCAGCAGGCTTTTGGTAGAACCGTCTGCTCCATAGAACACCTTCCGTTTCCGGTAAAGGATGAACTTCTGGAGATATAAGGCCACGGCTTCTGTAATGCAGAAGTATTTGCAATCCTGCGACACTTTGATCTTCATCTCCTCGCAGATCCTGAAAAAGTGATCCACCGAGTTACGACTGGTAAAGATAACCGCTGTAAAATTCAGGATATCAATCTTTTGCTTCCTGAATTCTTTTGCTGATAATCCTTCTACCCTTATAAAAGGATAAAAATCCAACTTTACATTGAACTTCTTAGCCAGATCGTAATAAGGGGATTTCTCAGTTTCAGGCTTTGGCTGGGAAATGAGGATCGACTGAACATGATGTTTTACTTGCAAATCTGCTTTTGACCCGCCTTTTATCATACTTAAATTTGCTCTTGTGTTAACAATTGACAGTAATCACGGATTACCGGTTAACCAGATAAGCAACACCTTTGTTAAAATCAACACGGGCGCTACTTCGAATGCGCAAAGGTAAAGAAAAAAATGCAATTTACTGAAAGATAGATATTGCTTTACTACAGAATAAGATCTAACGTATCTATACCCAATTAATAAGATTATAAAAAATAACGAAATATATAGGAAGGCGCCGGCTATTTCTGGCTGGCAAAAAGCCAGGATCACCAGGAAAGGCACCAGTAATATGCCTAACACCTTATTGATCAGATAAAGAATAAAAATATAGGCGTCCGCCAGCTCGTTATTGCCAAATAGCCATCCGCAAAAACGCAGTACCAGGTATTTGGTTACATAGATCACCGCCACCAGCATGATCAAACCAGGTATGAGCAGCCAGCCATCCGCATTAAAGATATACTGCTTTCGATACATCAGCAGGTACAGGTATACCCCCACGCTCACCACAAAAAAGGCATTCAGCAGGAAGTTCGGGAAAGGAGACTGGGAAAGCTGGTCCTTTAACTGGCGCTGGCTCAGAGTAGGGTTCAGGAATGCACGGAACAGGTCTGAAAAATATTTGAGATAAGCCATCCGGATAATGCCCAGCAGCAATACAATACCCGCTACCAGGTACACCAGCCAGTCCAGGTCCTTATACGGGCGCAGGACATTTAGATCGTAATAACGTGGTTTATTGGCTTGAAGGAACATATTCTTACCCGCCAGGCTACGTAAAAAAATATCGTAAGGAGAATCCTGGTGCAAAGTTACAGGCGTCCGCTGCAGCGTAGTATCAGCCACCGCTTTCGAAGTGTCCAAAGCCGGCAATGCGCTCTTCGTGGTCTCCGGCTTCGTGGCAGTAGTTAGACTACCCGCCGGCTTGGGCTTTACGCCCAGCTGCCCGCTGTCAACCGCCAGCTTTTTCTTCACCGGCGCCTTACGCTTCACGGTGTCCCTCACGGTGCTATTCACCTGACTGGCGCTGTTCCCTGCACTGTCCGTCTGCCCATATAATTGTAATCCGCTGAATATTAGTATGAAGAGTAATAATAGCCCGTTTCGCACCAGATTATTTTTATGTTTGCAAATATAATATAAATGTCTGTGGGTCATAGCCCATGGCCCGCAGGCTCTACTCAATTATGGCTGGCATCTATTTACACATACCGTTCTGCAAACAGGCTTGTTACTATTGCAACTTCCATTTTTCCACCTCCCTGGCGCAGAAAGATGCGCTGGTAAACAGCCTGTTAGAGGAGATGAAGCTCCGGCAGCATTACCTGCAGGGCCAGCCCGTTAATACCGTATACTTTGGTGGCGGTACACCCAGTCTTTTATCTGATACCGACCTCCAAGGCCTGATGGAACGCCTGCACCAGCTCTTTACCATCTCGCCGGAAGCAGAAATAACCCTGGAAGCGAACCCGGACGACCTCCATCCTGAAAAGCTCCGCTCCCTGAAAGCCGCCGGCATCAACCGCCTGAGCATCGGCGTACAATCCTTTCACGAAGCAGACCTTCGCTGGATGAACCGCGCGCATAACAGCCAGCAGGCCCTGAACTGTATATTGTACGCCCGGGACGCCGGTTTTAATAACCTGAGTATAGACCTTATATACGGAGGCCCGACGCTCAGCGATGAAGGCTGGGAACAAAATGTACAACAGGCCATTGCACTACAGATCCCACATCTGTCCTGCTACGCCCTCACAGTAGAACCAGGGACCGCACTGGATAGCTTTATCAAAAAACATAAAGTGCCGCCCGTTGATCCCGATAAAGCCGCCCGCCACTTTGAACAACTGATGCAATGGCTGACCGCCGCCGGTTACGAACATTACGAAATTTCCAATTTCGCCCTGCCGGGCTGGCATTCCCGCCATAACAGCAACTATTGGAAAGGCGAGCACTACCTTGGGCTGGGCCCATCCGCCCATTCTTTCAACGGCGGCTCCCGGCAATGGAACCTGTCAAATAACAGCGTTTATATAAACGGCATACGGGAAGGAAAAGTGCCTTTTGAAGAGGAAATACTCACGCCGGACATGCAGCTGAATGAATATATTATGACCTCCCTGCGCACTTCAGCGGGCTGCAACCTGCAACAGGTGGCCGATCAATATGGAGAAGAGAAACGCCGCCGGCTCGAAACCGGCAGCCGGGAATTTATCCTCACCGGAAAGATGGTAAGAACAGGAAATGCCCTGGTGCTTACCCCTGAGGGGAGGTTATTTGCAGATGGAATAGCAGCGGAATTATTTGTGTAAATAGTGGCCGTTTTATTCTGCCCGCAGACTTTTTACCGGATCCGTCATCGCCGCTCTCACCGCCTGGAAACTGATCGTTACCAGCGCAATAAATGCCGCCATCAGCCCGGCCGCAACAAACACCCATATGCTGATATTGATCCGGTACGCATAATTGCTCAGCCATTGATCCATCAACCACCAGGCTAAAGGAAATGCCAGCATTGCGGCCAGCAGCACCAGCTGCATAAAATCTTTTGATAACAAGCGGGTAATACCGCTTACACTGGCGCCCAGCACCTTACGGATACCTATCTCTTTTGTGCGCCTTTCTGCCGTATAAGCAGCCAGTCCGAATAAGCCGAGGCAGGAGATCACAATGGCCAGTACTGCAAAAACATTGGACAACTTACCGATCAGCGTTTCACTTTTAAAGAAGGCGTTCACCTGGTCGTCCACAAACTGGTAACTGAAAGGGTAAACAGGATTATCTTTTTTCATTACCTGCGTGATCTTTTCCATTGCTGCTTCGCGATCTGTGCCGGCTTTGAGGTGTATCACCATTTCATCTGTCGCCATGGGATCAGGAAAAAATATTACTGGGTCGCCATGCCGGTACATGTCTCCGTACACATAGTCCTTCACCACTCCTATCACCTGCAGGCTGCGGTCTCCGTCCTGTATGGTCTTACCAAGCGCACTGCCTTTTCCCATCATCCTGGCCAGCGATGCGGAGATAAGCACATTCGAACTGTCTGCCGCACTATTGGTATGAAACCCTCTTCCTTCCTCCAGCTGCATGCCCCAGGTGTCCAGGAACTCAGGCGATACAGGCCGGTAAGATATCAGTATATCGCTCTGTGGATCTTTACCCTGCCAGGAGTAATTGGAGCTATTATTGCCAACATATAACATGGCGTCGCTGGTCATGGCAACATGATCCACCACGCCGGTATGCAGAAGGTCTTGTTTAATAACCGTAAAATCCTCCTTCAGCCTGCCTTGCAGGGACGTTGTTACCAGGTTATCTTTACGGTAGCCCAGATCCCGGTGTTTCACATGCTGTATCTGTTGATAGATAACGATCGTACAGACAATAAGCACAATAGAGGCTGCGAACTGGAACACCACCAGGCCTTTACGGATAACTGGTGCGCTGCCTGCCTGCTGCTTCAATCCTTTCAATACGGTTACCGGGTGGAAGGATGACATATACAGGGAGGGATAGCTGCCGGCCACCAGCCCGCATGTCAGCGCAATAGCCAGTAATACGGCTATATGCCAGGGATTACGCAGGCCCAGGTTAAGTTGCTTTTCTACCAGTACGTTGAACATGGGCAGCAGCAGGGCAACCATCACCACGGCAATCACTACCGCCAGTAATGCCAGACAAATAGCCTCGCCAATGAACTGCAGGGTGAGCATTCCCTTACCGGCGCCCATAACCTTGCGTACGCCTATTTCCCGGGCGCGTTTTCCGCTGCGCGCTGTGGCCAGGTTCATGAAATTGATACAGGCGATGAGCAGGATGATCCACGCGATACAGCCAAACATCCGTACATAGGTAATACGTCCGCCCGTTTGTTTGCCATCTTCAAAATTGTCGCGCAAATGCCAGTCGTTCATGCTGAACAGGAAGGGCCTTGCCGTAGCGCCTTGCTGCTTCTGTTCTATAAAACCATATAATTGTTTATTGATAGCCGCTACGTTTGCATTGGGTGTCAGCTCAACATAGGTGTTGGTAGCATAAGCACCCCAGCGGCTAAGGTAGGGCCTTGTTTTTGCATAGATCGTATAAGGTGCTATCCAGTCAAGCTGCAGCGTCGAATTTTCAGGCAGGTCTTTCATTACCCCGCTCACAACATAGCTCTGGTCATTATCCACTTTAAACACTTTGCCAAATGCATTGGCTGAAGACCCAAAGAAGCGGGCCGCCATTTTCTCCGAGATCACCACCGAATATAATTGCGCAAACGCATCTTTGGCCTTACCCTGCACAAACTGTGTATCGAACAGACGGAAAAAAGTGGAATCTGCATAACCGCCCTGTTCAAAGATAGACTGCTCGCCTGCATTGAACAGGAATGTAGTACGGTTAATACGGCAGGCATCCGCTATTCCGGGCACCTCCGTTACAATAGCCCCCGCCAGCGGAGCAGGGCTGGAATTAAACACCCGGGTCTTACCTTCATACGTCTGGAAAGTCTTGATCCAATACAGCTGGTCTTTCTTGGGATATACTGCATCAAACTGCAACTCATCCTCCATCCAGAGAAAAATAAGCGACGCACAGGCAATCCCGGTTGCAAGACCAAAGATGTTGAGGAAGCTGTATGTTTTATTCTTCCATAAATTACGCAAGGTGGTTGTCAGATAGTTCTTGAACATCGGTGGGCAATTTATTGATCGGTAATGTTCTTATACTTACACTAACAGTAAATGAATACTCATTCAGATCTTAAACTCTCTACAGGGTTGCTGAGCGCAGCCTTTATGCCCTGGAAGCTCACTGTCGCCAAAGCCACCAGCAATGTGCTTAGCCCTGCCAGCGCAAAGATCCACCAGGAAATATCTACACGATAATCAAATTTAGACAGCACCGTTCGCATCATCCATCCGGCTAACGGCGCCGCTAGTATGAAGGCAAGGCATACCGGCTTTAACAGGTCCTGCGAAAGCAGCACCCACAGCTTCACTACACTGGCCCCGAAAACTTTCCGGATACCGATCTCCTTCAAACGCCTTTCTGCCGAAAATGCCGCCAGCCCGAAAAGCCCCAGGCAGGAAATGAATATCGCAACAATGCTTACAACGCCCAGAAAACGGCTGGTGGTACGGATGCCATTAAACTTTTTCTGGTAACTGTCTTTAACAAAGCTGAACTCAAAAGGATATTCCGGATTATGCTTCTTTATTACCTGTTCTACCTGCCTCAAGGTTCTCCGCCATTGATCATTATTCATTACACGCACAAAGAAATGGCTCATACTGCCTTGGCTGAGGGTGACCATCAATGGACGCGGCGCATCAAAAACGTCATTGAATACAAAATCCTTTACTACACCGATCACTGTGCTGTTGCCGAGTTTGGTGCCCACCACAGGGCTCTTCAGGCCCATTCTTTTCACCGCAGTCTCATTAATGATACAATCGCCGTTGTTGCCTCCCAGCTCCGGACTGAAATCATGACCTTCTGCCAGCGTAAGGCCCGCAGTCTTCACCCAGTCGTATTGTACATAGCTGACATTGACCATGAAGTCCTGGTCTGCTGTTTTTCCCGGCCATTGAATATCATTGGTGGCGGCGCCGTACATTACAAGATTATCTGTACCTGCTGATACACTGGTAATGCCCGGTATACGTACCAGCTCATCTCTCACCACCTGGTACCTGGCGCCCATTTCACCTCTGGCAGGAATATCAAGAAGGTTTTCCTGTTCATAGCCAATAGGGCGATCCTCCACATGCTCTTTTTGTTTGATAAAAACGATGGTCACAATGATGAGGAAAATAGAAAGCACAAACTGGAAGGTCACTAGGCCCTTCCGTAATAAGGAACCTCCTTTACCCATCACCACACCCTTTAATACCTTTACCGGCTGAAAAGCACTCAGGAAAAAGGCAGGGTAACTGCCTGCCAACAGGCCTGTCAGCAATGCAAGGCCCAGCGCAAGCAGCCAGCTATGCCAATCTGCAAATCCCAATGAAAGATCTTTCTCCATTAACCGGTTCAGTTGCGGCAACAGCACCTGAACCAATACGGAGCTTAATACAAGGGCAAGCCCTGTAAGTAACAGCGCCTCTGCCAGGAACTGGGCGATTACCTGTTTACGGGAAGCGCCCAATGTTTTTCGTACGCCTACTTCACGTGAGCGCTGCAGAGATCGGGCAGTAGCCAGGTTCATGAAGTTAACGCAGGCAATCAGCAACACAAACAGGCTCATGGAACCCAACAGGATCAAAATCTCTATATGGCCGCCCACAGGCTTACCATCTCTGAACCTACCGTATAAGCGCAGCTGCTTATATGGATAGGCAAACACGGTAGTATGCTTGTTCTCGAAGAACGGCTGCGTTAGTTTTTTTACTTTCTCATTGAAGGCAGCCAGGTCAGTATTGGGCTTCAGCGATACATAGCCGGCAATGGCAAAAGCATCCCAGTTATCAAGCATTCCTTTGTTCTGCTGCTCGAAAATGCTGAAGGGCAGCGCTACATTAAAGAAAAGAGAGCTGTTGCGCGGCACATCCCGGATCACCGCTTCCACTTTCAGGTCACGCTGGTTATTGTGCCGGATGATCTTCCCTACCGGGTCTTCCTCTCCAAACAGCTTGCGGGCCGTTTGTTCAGAGATCACGATCGATCCGGCTTCCCGCAGCGCTGCAACAGGATTACCTTTAATAGCTGGGAACCGCATGATATTGAAAAGGTCTGGCTCTGCATAGAACCCGCGTTCGTAAATGCTCTTCCCTTTATAGGAAAGCAGGTGATCGTTTATATCCGCCACATAAGACATATACTGTACCTCGGGCACCTGTTCACGTAGTATCCCTTCCAGCTTACCAGGCACAGACTGCCCGGTAACAATCTGTCCCTCATGTTGGGCGTTGACCATCAGCACATGTATATCAGAAAGATTTTTATGAAATTTATCATAGCCGGCTTCATCTTTAATCAACAGTATGCCCAGCATCCCGGTGGTCAGACCAATGGTAAGACCGAAGATGTTGATGAGCGTCGACATCTTATTTTTTGCCAGGCTCCTCCAGGCCATTTTTAGATAGTTGCGGATCATAGGCGTTAAATTGTGATGCATTCACTGCTATTGGAATGCCAGATTCACGCTTAATACTAATCACCTGATTACATGTGACCTTATTGTTTAACCTGTCCGGTATTGAAAGGATGATTGTCCGCAAGCGGACAAGGCCTGTACACATCCGGACAGTTTATGTAAAAAAACAACACGGACACACGCCGTAGCGGCCATTCTCCGGTTCTGGCAGCCTTATTGTAACACCTGCTGTTAAATTATGTCTCCAATTGCGCATAGCTGCGGAAGCTACGCCGGATAAACGATTTGAGGAAGATGTCGTCTTTGTTGATGCTGCCGGCTCCAGACTTCCTTAAATGAGAAAAGGCGGTAAAAACCGCCCAATTTCTTATAACCATATCCTATGAAAAACCTGATACAAAGATATAAGCTGCACATCTGCTTATTTTTGCCATCTCGTAAAACCACTATTTTTTCCGGTTAACGCTGTGATCCAACCCGCCTTAACCAATGCTTAACAATAAAAGGCTCTATATCAGGGCTATACGAACATTCCACCTTACTAAAAGAAGTAAACAACGGTATCCTATAAACGCGAAAAAGGCGGTAGGAATACCGCCTGATTCATTTAACCATATCCTATGAAAACCCGTAATGAAGTTACGTTATACACAAGCCCGTCCTTATCCGAATTGGTAAAACATCCATTTTCTTTGGTAAGCGTCAGGATTCAACCCCTCTTAACCCTTATTTAACAATAGCCTGGATAACAGCGCCCTATAAACGCGAAAAAGGCGGTAAGAATACCGCCTGATTCATTTAACCATATCCTATGAAAACCCGTATTGAAGATACACCTTACATGGGCGCAGTCTGCGCGGGACTTGGTAAAACCGGTATTTCCCTTGGTAACCGTTAGAAATACTCCCTTCTTAACCATCACTTAACAAGGCATTTAACCATCGTTTAACAATCAAAGCCCTGATCCTCAACCGGAAAATAGTACTAGCTTTATAAAAACCACCTTATGAATTCGATGGTAACCCAAAAACGGCCTTTGCTGCTCATACTGCTCTTTGCTATTTACGCGTGTAGCCCTATCCAGGTGCTCGACCAGCAGCCGGCAGAGAACTTCTCTCTCAGCAATTACCGTACGTTTAATTTTTACGAGATCGATGCCGGCGGTGATAGCCTGAGCAGTAAAGCATACCGGAACGGCATTGCCTCCCTGAAAACAGAGATCCGGCAACAGCTGCAAAAACGTGGGCTGCAACTGGGCGAACATGATCCCGATCTGCTGGTCAATATCGGTATCGTGATCAAGGCAGATGCCCCCCGCTATATCGTGCAAAAGCGCTACCAGGTGGAAAGTGAAGAAGGGGCTAAATACACGGAAGGCACAGTATCTGTGCACCTGGTAGATAGGGTGAATAATAAACTGGTGTGGCGCGGCGTGGTAGAAGGCGTTGTGCCCGACAGACCTGCAAGCCTGCAACGTAATGTAGCCGATGCTATGGAGGTGCTGTTCAAGGGCATATGAAAAACAGGTCTGCCCCTCAAGACAGACCTGTTAAGCGAATGATATGTTGTAATGCACTAATTCACTTCCAGCGCATCTTTTGAAGGCAGCTTCGGAAAAGGATTATGCGGTTCCGCCTGGTACCAGAACACCACAGAGCTGATGTCTGATTGCTGTTGCAGGTAACGCCCGCCGCTACGCCAGCCAAGATCCTGTATGCTTACCCGCAGGTCTTTGTCAAAACGGACAGGATCCATAATATGCCAGCGGTACAGGCCAAAGCGCTGTTGCGAGTCATATACGCCGTTGGGCCTTATCACCTGGTGCAGACCGGTATAAGGCGTGCTGAATTCCTGGTACTGCCGGGTAACGCGGTTCTCAAAGTTGTAGGAGCCGCAGAAATAATCCTCCGTGCCGGTACCGCAGATAGTAGGGAACTGGCTGTCGCCGTCCATAAAGAACTTGATCTCGCCTTCACCCCACCAGCCGTTATTATTCACGCCCCAGGCCATATAAGTGCCTACGTATTGGCCTTTGCCTTTAATACCATCTACCAGCGTATAGCTGCCGCCTTTGGTAGGGTTATCGCGGCGAAACTGTGCATGAAAATAGCCTGCATCATCCGGCACTTTGGTTAGCGTGTAGTCAACCTGGTAATACAGCGTCATACGCTCTGTATTGATGTTCTCCATGGTGATCCGGCACTTTCTGCGGAAGGGCATTGCCCAGTAGCAGTTAAAAGCGCTGCCCGGGTTCACGCAAATGGCCAGGGAATTAAGCTGCGCATACTGTCCCCAGCCCATGCCGAAGAAATCGCCTACGGGCGCTTCTACAGAAGGTTCTTTCTCGTCGTCCCAGTAGATACGCAGAATGGAAAAACGCCAGTTGCCGGTGGGCGTCATCCAGATGTGCTGTATAGCGCCGGGGCCTTCTATCTCTGCCAGCGTATACGTTTTTCCGGGCTCAATGTGAATGTAGGGGCTTACCTTCCATCCTTGCCCCAGGTCTTTGGCGGCTTGTTTGGCAAGGCCTTGTTCCAGGGTGGCCATGCCGCCTTTACCCTTCTCGCCGTTGAAGTTTTCGGGGCTGATGCTGCGCGTTTTTGCATCAGAAAGCTGGAACAGGTTGCCCATGTTCATGTTAAGCCCGTTAAAAGGTTGCTGCTGTGCGTGAAGAATGTTTGCTAACAGTACTGCACAACATAGTGTAAGGCATTTACGTACCATGAGTGATCGGTTTGAAACGTGGATTGATAATAAATATGGAAAAATGAAAATGTCCTGGCCGCACACGAACGGCCAGGACATCAAAATACGCTAAAAAATTATTTTATTTCACGCCGAATTTGTACACGCAGGTGTGCTCATAAGTGGCTCCGGGCTTCAGTACTACTGAAGGGAAAGAGGCCTGGTTGGGCGAGTTCGGGAAATGTTGTGTTTCCAGGCACAATGCGCCGCGGTAAACGTAGGTCTTGCCTTGTTTGCCGGTATCACCCTGCATGAAGTTGCCGCCATAGAACTGAACACCGGGCTCTGTTGTCCACACTTCCATATAGCGGCCGCTTTGCGGCTCCAGCACGGTAGCAGCGAGAGACAGCTCATTGCCTTTCTTGTTCAGCACCCAGTTGTGATCGTATCCCTTACCCAATTTCAGCTGCTCAAAATCTGCATTCACTCTTTCACCAACAGGCGTAGGCGTGGTAAAATCCATCGGCGTGCCTTTTACAGGCTCCAGCTTACCGGTGGGAATCAGACCACCGTCTACAGGCGTAAATTTATCTGCATTGATGCTCACCACGTGATCGTTGATATCGCCGTTACCAGCGCCCTTCAGGTTAAAGAAGGAGTGATGGGTAAGGTTCACAACAGTAGCCTTGTCCGTAGTAGCTTTGTAAGAGATCTTGAATTCATTGCTGTCTGTCAGCTCGTAGGTCATCGTAACATCAAGATTGCCGGGATAGCCTTCTTCTCCGTCTTTTGACAGGTAGTGAAATTCCACGGCGTGATCATTGAGCTGTTTGGCATCCCAAACCACATCGTTAAACCCTACCTTACCGCCATGCAGGTGGTTTTCCCCGTTATTTACTGCCAGGGTATATTCCTTGCCGTCTAACTTGAATTTGCCTTTGGCAATGCGGTTGCCGTAGCGGCCAACAACACCGCCATAGTAACGGTCTTTGGTGGTGATATACTTGTTCAGGTGATCGTATCCCAGTTCCACATCTTCCAGCTTGCCGCTTTTATCAGGCGCCAGCAGGGACACCACTTTTGCGCCGTAATTGGTAACGGCCATCTGCAGGTTGGCATTTTTCAGGTAGTACAGTTTTACCGCCTTGCCTTCTACAGTGCTGTCAAAATTGGCCGCCGGGATGAGGGCCTCAACGGAGCTGGCCTGGATACTGTCTTGATTTGTGCTCATACTATCAACAGAATTATTATTTGTGTTGGTACCGGATGACTGACAGGCGCTCATTCCGAGTGCGGTGGCCACCGTTAGCAGTGAAAGAAGATTTTTCATATCGTAGCAATTTACAAGGGTACAATATACGTTTAAAGTTTGAAAACCCTCGCTTTCAACGGTAAACATAAATTGTCAAACCTACAAACATAAAAAAGCCGGGAAATGAGTTTCCCGGCATAATATTTTGGCCTTTATCCATTAAAAGTGCATTACGCCATTGGAGTGGTAATGCATTGTGTAGTATAGCTCCGCAAATTAAAGGCTACCGGCGGTAATTTTATCGCCGCAAACAAAATAACGTTTCCGGTAACGTTTGCATTAAACTTTTGTTTAATAAATCCGTCTAAAATTGAATTGATCATCCTGGATGACCGTTTATGAAATATAGTAGGTGTCCTTACGGGATATTTATTTTATTTGTCAGGTAGTTAAGAAAAAGGGCCTTTTCACATAAGAGTAGCCGGATTAATCACAGCATCATCAATGGACGAATGAAGAATAAGCAGGTAACCATCAAAGACTTGGCCAGAAAGCTGCGCCTGTCCGTATCCACAGTATCCCGAGCCTTAAGAAACCTGCCGGATATTAATGAAGATACAAGAAGGAAAGTACTGGAGCTAGCAACAGGGTTAAACTATGAACCAAATTACATAGCCCAGAGCCTTATTAACAAACAAACACGCATCATCGGGGTGATAGTACCCCTGGTGGCCACGCATTTCTTTTCCAACGCCCTCGCCGGCATGAATGAAGTGGCTAACCAGCATGGCTACCATCTCATGTTTTGCCAGAGCGGCGAAAATGCCGAACAGGAAGCAGAGGGCATACGGCAGCTGGCTTCCTGCCGGATAGACGGCTTATTGATCTCCGTGTCTAAACAAACTAAGGACGCTACGCCTTTCCTGAAGTTGCAGGAAAAAGGCATTCCTTTCATGTTTTTTGACCGCGACCTCCGCGACGTGCCCGCCTCCCGGGTAATAGTAGATCAGTATGCAAGCGCCTTTAAAGCAGTAGAACATATGATCAAACTGGGGCGCCGCAATATCGTGCACCTGGCAGGGCCCAAAGGGCTCTCGGTTTCAGACGACCGCCTCCGGGGCTATGAAGATGCTATGCAAAAGCATGGCGTTCCCTATACGCCTAAACATATTGTGCACTGTGAAAAGTTCCAGTACGACTCACTGGACGGGCTTAAGAAGCTTCTCAAACTGAAACCCGACGGCATCTTCTGTGTAAACGACCCTTCCGGGGTGATCGCCATCAACTACCTGAAAAACCATACTTCCTACCGGGTGCCGCAAGACATTGCCATCGTAGGCTTTAACGGCGACCCCGTCTCAGAAGTGGTGGACCCGGCCCTTAGCACTGTTGTGCAGCCTGGTTATGAAGTAGGTAAAGAAGCCCTGAAAATGCTGATCCGGCACATTGAAGAGAAACCGTCAGAAACAGAAAAGATGGTACTCGAGGGTAAACTGGTAATAAGGGGGTCTTCAAAGATCAAAGGCTGACCTAACAGTGATCATACTATTTTAACAGGCTTCTATATGCTTTCTACATGCTTTCACCATGCTTTCACCATGCTTTCAGTATGCTTCGGCCGTTTTTGTTAATATAGTATCATTATCAGGTCAGCCCTGGCTAAATATAGTTTACCATCCCAGCAGGTAGGCAAATATCAACGGCGCTACTATCGTAGCATCAGATTCCACGATGAACTTGGGCGTGTTGATGTCCAACTTGCCCCAGGTGATCTTTTCATTAGGCACTGCGCCTGAATAAGACCCGTAAGAGGTAGTAGAATCAGAGATCTGGCAGAAGTAGCTCCAGAACGGTACATCATGCCATTCCAGGTCCTGGTACATCATAGGCACTACGCAGATGGGGAAATCGCCCGCAATACCACCGCCTATCTGGAAAAAGCCCACGCCTTTACCGGAAGAATTCTTGCGGTACCAGTCAGACAGCCATACCATGTACTCAATACCGCTCTTCATGGTAGCAGCTTTCAGCTCACCCTTGATGCAGTAAGAGGCAAATATGTTACCCATGGTGCTGTCTTCCCATCCGGGCACTACAATGGGAATATTCTTTTCGGCTGCTGCGATCATCCAGCTGTTCTTCGGGTCTATCTCGTAATGCTCTTTCATCGCTCCGCTCAACAGCAGCTTGTACATATATTCGTGGGGGAAATAACGTTCACCTTTATCTTCAGCGTCCTTCCAGATCTTGTAAATATGCTTCTGAATACGGCGGAAAGCCTCCTCTTCCGGGATACAGGTATCTGTTACCCGGTTAAAGCCCTTTTCCAGCAGTTCCCACTCTTCCTGCGGACTAAGATCGCGGTAATTAGGAACCCTTTTATAGTGAGTATGCGCAACCAGGTTCATGATATCTTCCTCCAGGTTGGCGCCTGTACACGAAATAATATCCACTTTCCCCTGCCGGATCATTTCAGCGAAGGAGATACCAAGTTCGGCGGTGCTCATGGCGCCTGCCAGCGTTACCATCATTTTCCCGCCTTCCAGCAGGTGTGTCTCATATCCCTTGGCAGCGTCTACCAGGGCAGCCGCGTTAAAATGCCGGTAATGATGCTGGATAAACTGTGAAATGGGCCCTTTATTCATTGTCAGTAATTTAAGGCGGCAAAGTTAACAAAAAAAAGGCCCATAGCAACACCACTATGGACCGGGGACAAATCAACAGCTTATAGAATGGCTGAGACGGAAATTAAGCTTTTTTCAGGCGCTGGTACACGCTAAGCTGCCCATTGCTGTCTGACTTCAACACTACCCAGGTATCTTCACCTTCCAGTGTTACATAGTAAGTAGTAACGTTGGAAGCATCGAATTCCACGGTAGAGCGGATCTTATGATTCGGGTAGCGTTTCTGCACTTTAGTAGCTACGGCCAGCGGCAGCTGCTCTTCCGAAATATAACGGCGTGTTGAGAGCAGGTTACCGTCTGCGTCAAAGTAAGCAGATACTACTGTTTCACCCATCATAAATTTAGCGGTGAAGAACTTGTTATCCTCTGTATACCACCTTACGTGGGTAGCAGTGGAAAAAGTCTGGCTTAAAGCAGCTTTCAGCTTGCTGGAAGCCTCTGTTTCTGTGGAGTGAGCCCACACGGTGGTCCCGCTTAACAAAGCGGCGACAACACACAGCATCAAGAACATTTTTTTCATGGCGGAAGTTTTTTTTAGGGTTGATTTGTTTGCTTGTTTTAATTTCTACACCAAAGGTAATGTGGTCCTTAACCCCCGCCAACCCATTATTTGCTAGTGGTATAGCTTGATCAGTTCAAATTGATACTTGTTGCAACAGCTACAACCATTATGTTATTTTTTGGGCTAAAAACCGCGCCGCAGTACAGTGTTTGCTGCCAATTCGCGAATGTTGCACCGGCTCAAGTTAAGCTTTTGTTAAAGTGGAAGAACGAAGGATGAACGGATAAACGGCTGCATGAATGTGCGGATGCACTTATCTGCTAATGCCCGAAACCCTCTCCTGTAGCGCATATTCATCGCCTCAAGCTAACTCCGTATATCCTTGCTTTACTCCGTTTATCAGGTGCATTTCTTATGCAATCGATTCAATCGTTAAAAAATAATTGCCGATATTCGTTTCAAACCATCAGCATCCATCAGCTGGCAGATCAGCATATTATCATGAACTTCCTCGCCCATGCATATCTTTCCTTTAACGATCCTGCGATGACCATCGGCAACATGATCGCAGACTTTGTAAAGGGTAAACAGATCCGTCTTTATGAGGAAGACGTACAGCATGGCATAAGGGTGCATCGTGAGATAGATCACTTTACAGACCATCACCCGCTTACCCGTGAGGCCCGGCAGCTGTTCCGGCCCTCCTGCGGGCTTTATGGCGCCGTGTTCATAGACGTAGTGTATGATCACTTCCTCGCCAGGGACACACAACGCTTCACCAATGACAGCCTGGCCCGATTCTCCCAATCTGTTTACAACCTGCTGGAAGAACGGAGCAGCAGCCTCCCTCCTGTGTTCCTGCAGGTGTTTCATTTTATGCGCACAAACGACTGGCTGTATAATTACGGCTCCAGGGAAGGGATCTTCCAGTCCTTCTCAGGCATCACACGCAGGGCACAGCACCTCGACGTGCCCGCCACCGTACCCTTCGCGGTGTTCGAAAACCACTATGCCGAGCTGAAAACCTGCTATGAGGGCTTTTTCCCTGATCTGGAAACCTTTGTAAAAGGATTATAAGCGCTGGCTTCACGGCTTCACTGGCCTTAAACCCTCAGGGCTTTCAAACGTCAAACCTCAAACATTTTTTCTAAGTTTGAATCCGGATTTAAAAACTAAAGCCACCAATGAAGAAAGTATTTCTCTCTATTGCAATGATCATGTTATTAGGCGCCATGCTGCCTGCGGCTGCACAGGACAAAAAACTGCCGCCAATTGACGCCAGCCCTATGGATATGGCTTACTATCCCCCGGTATATCCCTACCTGGTAAAAGTAAAAGGCGAACCCGGCGCCCTGGTAGCCAGGGTGATCTACAGCCGCCCTCAGAAAAAAGGCAGAACCATCTTCGGAGAACTGGAAGAATATGGTAAGGTATGGAGACTGGGAGCCAACGAGGCAACAGAGATCGAATTTTTTATCCCGGTGAGCATTGGCGGAAAACATGTTCCCAAAGGCCGCTATACTCTCTACGCTATTCCGCAGGAAACAAAATGGACGATTATATTGAACCGTGAAACCGATATCTGGGGCGCCTATAAATATGATCAGGCCAAAGATGTGGTGAGAACCACCGTTCCTGTCCTTGCCCAGGGCGCTCCCGTAGAAGCATTTACCATGTTGTTTGAGAAAGCCGATGGAGGCGCTAACCTGGTAATGGCCTGGGATACAGTGATGATTAGCCTGCCTGTGAAGTTCAGCGAAAAGACCACGGGTAAAAGAAAATAAAAAAGGGTGGTAAGAATACCGCCCTTGTAAAAATTTTAACCATATCCTATGAAAAACCTGAACCAAAAATAGTCGGAATGCGCACACGGGTTTTCCCGGTTTTGGTTAACGCTGCAAAAATGTTCGTGAGTGCATCATTTTTCCCGGTAATGGCATCATAAACACCCTTTTTCGCAGGCAAACGCCAAAAGCCTACCGTATTTCTACGTATAGTCACATCAGAGTAGAAACCCCTTATAATTCATTATCAAGGGGTTTTAGTACCTTTGGTAGGTTTGAAGGATGGTCCGTACTCCACGAACGTGCTAACTTTCAATCCTTTAATGCTCAAACGTTCAAATTAAAGAGTAGAGAAATGAAGCTCGGAACTAAGCTGATACACGCGGGTGTAGTGCCCGACCCCTCTACCGGGGCCATCATGACGCCTATTTACCAAACCTCCACTTATGTCCAGGCTGCACCGGGGCAGCACAAGGGCTATGAATATGCACGTACCCAAAACCCTACCCGGGACGCCCTCCAGGATGCGCTGGCAGCGATAGAGAACGGTAAATACGGGATCTCCTTCGGCAGCGGCCTGGCTGCAACAGATGCCGTGATCAAACTGCTGAACCCGGGCGATGAAGTGATTGTTTCAAGCGATCTCTATGGCGGTACCTACCGCATCTTTACCAAAATATTTGAACGTTACGGCATTAAATTCCATTTCATTGACATGCAGGATGCGCAGCAGATCCGCAGCTACCTGAATGGCCAAACGAAGATGATATGGATAGAAACGCCCACCAACCCGCTTATGAAGGTAATAGATATTGCCGCCTGCGCAGCCATTGCAAAGGAGCATAACCTGTTACTGAGCGTAGACAATACCTTCGCTTCTCCCTACCTGCAAAATCCGCTGGACCTGGGCGCCCATATAGTGGTGCACTCCGCTACCAAATACCTGGGCGGCCACAGCGATGTAGTGCACGGGGCCATTATTGTAAAAGATGAAGCGCTGGCGCAGCAACTGTATTTTATACAGAACAGCTGCGGCGCAGTGCCCGGTCCCCAGGACTGCTTCCTGGTGCTGCGCGGGCTTAAAACGCTGCATGTGCGCATGCAACGCCATTGTGAGAATGGCGAAACCATCGCCCGCTTTTTGCGCCAGCATCCTAAAGTAGATAAAGTGTTCTGGTGCGGTTTTGAAGATCACCCCAATCACTCAATCGCCAAACAGCAAATGCGCGGTTTTGGCGGCATGATGTCCTTTACGCTGAAGAATGATAGTATGGAAGCCGCCATGAAAGTACTCAGCGGCACCCACCTGTTCTCCCTGGCAGAGTCACTGGGCGGTGTGGAATCCCTCATCGGGCATCCCGCCAGCATGACCCATGCTTCCATTCCCCGGGAAGAACGCCTGAAGAACGGGCTGGTAGATTCCCTCATTCGCCTGAGCGTTGGCATTGAAGATGCGGAAGATCTGATGGCTGACCTGGATAATGCCATAAAGTGAATCTCTATAACCGATTCTATGAAACTCCAGGAATTAAAGCGCTACCTCGACCAAAAGGCGGCGCACTACGACCATCCTGACTTTATCGCAGGAGACCCGGTTTGCATTCCACACCGGTTCACGCGATTACAGGATATTGAAATTGCAGGGCTTTTCGCCGCTACGCTGGCGTGGGGCAACCGCACCACCATTATCAACAAATGTAAAGAGCTGATGGCGATGATGGATAACGCTCCCTATGACTATATCCGCCATCACCAGCCCAAAGAACGCCTGCAATTGCTGCAGTTCTGCCATCGTACCTTTAACGGGATAGATCTGCTCTATTTCGTCGAATTCCTGCAGCATTACTATACCAACGTAACTTCCCTGGAATTTGCCTTCAGCGGCCACCTCTCCCCCGAAGACGAAACCGTGGAAAAAGGCCTGATCGGCTTTCACCGCATCTTTTTTGCGATGGAACATCCCGAACGTACCCGCAAACACGTATCCACCCCGGAAAAGAACTCCGCCTGCAAACGCCTCAATATGTATTTACGCTGGATGGTCAGAAAAGATAAAAATGGCGTGGATTTTGGTCTATGGCATCACATCTCTCCGTCCCAACTGGTGTGCCCGGTAGATGTTCACGTTGCCAGGGTGGCCACCCGCCTTGGCCTGATCAGCGAGGATAAATCCAACTGGAAGACTGCCCTGGAATTAACCGCCCGGCTGCGCAAAATGGATCCGGAAGACCCTGCCAAATATGATTTTGCATTGTTTGGATTAGGAGTGATAGAGAAATACGTTTAAAGGTTTGAAAGTTCAGGGGTTTGAAAGTTTGAAGGAGCTCCTTAATTTACAGGCCCTTTCAAACGTTCAAACCGTCAAAACATTCAAACGTTTAAATTTTATGAAGTTTATTTCAAGTCTGATCATCGGTGTTTCGCTTTCTCTGACGGCTGCCGCACAAGAGTATGTTGAACTGGGCTATAATTTCAAGGCAGGCGAACAATTTGAACTGAAACAGGAAAGCCGCAGCGAAACCTATACCACTGTAGACGAAGTAGTGCAACGCGTTACCAGGGATTTTAACAACACCATCGCCATAGATGTTACTGAAGTGAACCCAGGCCGCACCCTGCTTACTTTCCGCTATAAAGAACTGAAATTTAACTTCAACAGCAAGAACCAGAATATTTACGTTGACGCCAACACACCCAATGATAAAGAGCCCTTCCAGGCCGCTCTTAAAAATATCCTGGACCATCCTTTTACGGTAGACCTGCAAGGCACCGGCACCATTAACAAAATAAACGGGCTGGATAACCTGCTGGATAGCGCAGCCACTGCCTTTACAACACTCAAAAAAGATGAACAGGAAGCCTATAAAAAGCTGATGAAAGACCAGTTTGGTACAGAGGCCTTCCGCGCCTGGCTGGAACAGCTGCTGGTGATCTACCCTGCTCACGGCGTAAAAACAGGCACGCAATGGGAAGAAAGCGTCCCCCTGCGCACCGGCCTGGTAGGACGGATGGACCTGTACTGGAACCTGCAAACCTGGGATAGCCAAACCGCCAAAATAGGGGCCACCGGCAAGGTTAAGACAGATAAGCTCACACTGCTTACCCTGGAAGAAGGTATCCAGGCTACCGCCGAAATAGAAGGCACCATGCAAAGCAACTACCTCATCCTGCGCAGCAGTGGCCTCCCCGGCATCTGCATCCAGAACCTGGAAATGAACGGTAATTATACCTACAAGGCCAATAAGGCAAAACGCCTGAAACATGACCTGAAAGTACCGGTAAAGGTGATCACCAATGCCTCTTACAAGATCAAACAAATGAAGTAAACCATATGAGCGGGGTACCGGAAAAATACCTGGAAACAACCGCCCGTGAACTGGGCGAAACCATGGAGCTGCGTTTGCCGGATACCATTAGCTACGAACGCCTGGAAGAATTGCTGGCAGAACGGCTGGAAATATTGATCAGCCACCACTTCCAGCAATTCGTTTTTTTATTGTACCGTATAGATGTGCCGGAAAACCAGATAAGAGACATACTGGAAAAAGATGCCGGTGCAGGCGCCTACCGCAAAATAGCAGCGCTGCTCATAGAAAGACAACTACAGAAAATAAAGTCCCGCGAAACGTATAAAACAAGTCCCCCCGAAAATGAGGAAGACAGATGGTGAGCCTAAGAACGCTCAAACATCAGCTCTTTTACCTTGGTCTTATCTTCCCGTTCCTGCTTCAGGTCAAACCCCGTTCCGAACACGGCATCCCATAAGGAAGAACTAACGCCAAACCCTTTGTCATCACTTTTGTAATGATGCAGATGGTGATTGCGCCATACGGGTTTCATGAACCTGAAGGGAGGGTTCCAGGCATGTATAGCATAATGCATACTGCCATAGATAAGATATCCAAGCATAAAACCGGGAAAGAAAGAAAAAGCATATTCCCTTAAAAAAAGATACTGGCCGGCAAAGATGATGGATGCCAGTATAAGACTGGGTACGGGCGGCATGAACAGCCGCTGCCTATCCCGCGGATATTCGTGATGGTTACCATGCATTACATATACCACCCGCCTTACTTTAGGGTTGTCACTGGCAAAGTGGAACATAAAACGGTGCATCACATACTCAAAAAAAGACCAGAAAAAAATGGCGCCAAAGAAGATAAGCGCAATAGTACCGATACTAAAATTCAATACCTGGTAACTATGATACAGCATGTAGCCGATGATGGGCAGATATAAGCCCCAAATGATCAATGGATGCGTTTTGGTGAGCATCTCCAGGTATTTACTCTCAAACAATCTGGCCTGTCCTTTATTCTTAATCTTGTCAAACTTCATAGACCCCTGGTTTTAAGCAAAATTACGTCATTAATTAAATAAACGAACCAGGAGCCTTGTACCCCTATAGTATTTCAGGTACAGATTATCAGCATGTTAAGCACTAATCCCGCAGTAATACAGGCACTGTTACCATAGTGTATTTTTTTTCGTGGAGGAAGTTCAGCAATTTATCGAGATCATCCCAGCACTTGTCGGTACGCCTCGGATCTACACCTGCGTGCATGAGCAGCATAAAACCGTTTAGCCCTGCAGGATATTGTTCTTCATAACCGCGGATGGATTGCATAATAACATCACAGCTACGATACTGGCGCAGCTGCGGCCAGGTATAATCTGCGTTGCTCAGGGTGCCGGGCGTAAAGTTCACCAGCTGCAGGCCAAGTTTACTGGTCCAGGCTGCGATGGTATCATTATACCACTCATATGGCGGCAGAAAATAGGATGCATGCGCTTTACTGATGCCCTGTTGTTCCATAGCGCGATAACATTGCTGCAGGTCTGCAGTAAACTGCTGCTGTGTTACCAGCAGGCTGTCCCTTTTTGTCCAGTCGTTATATAACAGGTGCTGGTCTGAATGCGGGCCCAGGTAATGGCCCCTGCGCCGCAACGCTTGTATCAGCGCCTTGTTGGCAGCATTGCGGTAAAACCTGCCGGTAAAGAAAAAAGAAGCAGGTACCTTGTGCTGTTCCAATATCCTGGCAATAGCTGCGCCGCCATCCCTGAATTCATCAGCAGTAAATACCAGGGCCAGCTTACGTTGTGTACTGTCGCCCCGGATAATAGCGCCATGGCTATACGTTGAGGCAGCAGGGCGCTGTGGCCGCGCCTCATATTCCTGTGCAGCCAGCAGGTATACCAGGCTGGCGGTGCCATCCATGGTAGGCTCATTGGTGGAGTAATCACCGAAATCATCATGGTATACGGCCAGGTCTGACTGAAAAGCCGCATATTCATCACCGTTATGCAGGGTGATACCAATAAGGTTTTTGTAGATGCTGGTGTACACCGGTCCGTCTACCAGTCCGCCGCTTACAGGGTACTGGTACAGGTGACTAAAGGAACTATGCGGGTCTTCGGGAAAATCTCCGCCTGCCGGCAAGCCCGCCACCATGGTGGTGCCCCAGGGATTGCAGCCAAACAGCCAGTCGACATTGGCCTGTTCCAGCGACTGGTAGCGTTTGTCTTTCGTAATATGACGGTAACGGTTACACTGGATAGCAAAAGAAACGGTCAGGTTATTGGAACACCAGATAAAAGGGATGCCCCTGTAAAAAGCATTATGCCTGGCTTTCTCCCAGACTGCGTTGATTCCTTGACGATAGTACCGCATGGTGCTGTCTTTCATCCCCGCGCCTGCTTTAGCCAGCTCATAATGACCGAAATTATGGAACGGATACCACTGGTAATGGCGGGCGGTATCCGCACCCATCCAGGGAGTAAGCGGCGCTGTACGGGCCCAGCTAAACGCTTGCTGCAACAGCTCCTTTTTGCCGGATAGCTGCCCCAGCATAACGGCGCCCAGCTCCATATCATCCATCCAGTTATCTTCTTCATAAAAGTATGGTGCACCGCATGGCGCGGTCTGGCATACACCCGGATGCGCCACGCCCAAGGCAAACGCAGATGCCGCCTTACCGGCCAGCAGGGCACTGTAGGCGCTGTCGCTATGTTTGTATAAGGAGGCGCCCAGCGCAAAGGCGCTGGCAAATTTGCCGGCAGTAGAAGCAAGCCCGGTGCTCCGGTTCTTGTACTGTTTTAGTCCCTGCGGAAGACCGGTACAAAAATACACCGGACGCTCCAGGCCTTTGCCGTAACTGGCAGTATCGGCTGTGGGCAGGCGCATGCCCCGGTGATCACGGTCGTCTGCTATCTGGTTGAATAACTGGTCGGCTGCGGGGTGCATCTTCAGGAGCCAGTCCAGTCCCCAGCGGGCCTCATCCAGTACATCAGCTACCTGGTTACTGCCATCCAGGCCATTGGCGGCATGGCGGTCACTGAATACCGGCCCAAAATCCCGCCAGGCGGCCAGCAGGTGATAGGCGGCATTAGCGGAGGTAGTAACGTATTGCAGGTAATCACTGGCGTCGTGCCAGCCGCCTGCTACATCTATGTGTGTACCGTCGGGCATAGGCCCGTATACGGTGAACCCATCGTGTGTATGACAGGAATCTTTGAGATAAGGGTTAAACCCGCTGCGCTGCTGCCGCATGTACTGCAGGCAGAAATCTGCAGCGCCTTTGTAAACATCCGCACCTATCCGGAACACCGGTGAGCGGCTGTCACCACAGGCAAGATAATAATTGCCCGGCTGCCGGTATGCGGTGAAGTCCAGGCGCCTGGTATGGGTAAAAGGCCCATAAGCGCCAAAATCAGGACTGCTGTTACCCTTCCACATTACGCGCCCACTGGCCGCATCGTGCAGCGTAAAAGCGGCCGCAGGCAGGTTAGCCCTGGCGCACCACACCGCCGTTTTAACACCGGCAGGCGTATATCCCAACTGGTTAATTCTTATCCATGCAGTGGCGCTGTCATTACCGGCAGCGGTAAATGGCAGCAGGAAGAGCAGTACAGACAGTAATCGCATGATAATAATGATGGGAGAGCTATCTCACAGCCGCAAACTTTTCAAGGTCTGGGGTATACGACCGTTTACGTTCCAGTTCGTATTGATAGATGATGTTCCCGATCTCTTTAAAGAAAGGATAACCTTCCGTTTCATATTCGTACCGGTCATCATTCAATATGCCGTCCCGGTTCACATAAACAGTGCCCGTGAGCATGAACTCTACATTGTTCTTAAAGTCCACAATATAAGCCGCATCAGTTAAAAACCCGAAAGCCCAGCCTGTTTTATTGAATACACGTATGTAAGGCGGTATCTTACCCTGGCCCGCTTTAAACATAAAGAACTTGGTAAAACTGTCAAAGTATTGAATGGTGTCATACTTCGGGTAATCAGATTCCCTGGGCCTGGCAGACATGTAATGATACAGGAAACGGTAGTCCTCCCTGGTCAGCCTGAAGCGCTGTTCTTTGGGCACTGATTCAGGGAATAATATCGTCTGCAGCATATGCTGTATATCTTCAATCGGAAAATTATTATGCTTGGTAAAATCCAGCGGAGTATTAACCAGCGAATCCTGGCGGTTCATGTGTGCCTTTCCGATCAGTATCTGTTTACTGAAATCAAATGACAGGTTGCAATAGTCTGCCGGTTGAGCAAACACCTGCTTCCCGTTCTTCACAAACCGCACCGGGTTGGTATGACGGTTGCCATCTTCATCCAGCGGCATAAAACGTCTTACAATACGTATATCCTTATAGCCACGTGCCCATAACTTTTCATGGATGGACCGCATGCCCACAAATTCATACAGGCGGTTATAAGCGTTATTGTCACTCACCAGGAAGATCTTCTTGACATAATGCGCTACGGAAGGCAATCCGTTCTGTGCCGTACTGTCGCTATACACTTTTACCTGCCCCGGGTAGGCGCTATCTGTCAGCATAGGCGTATTCATATCCAGGCCCCGCTTATGCAGCTCGCGCAGCTTTTCAAGCGCCAGCGCCGCTATCGGCATCTTTACCATTGAGGCGGGGTTGAAATAGGTATTGCGGTCCACATTAAAATAATAATGCCGGAAATGCGGACGGTTGTGTTTATCCCGGTCAATCTGAGTGTACATCAGCTGGTATCGGAAAGAGTCAGGATATTGCAAGGTATGCTGCAAAGCAGCTGAAGCATGCTGCCTGATCAGTTTCTCCAGAAGGGTATCCGTACGTGTTTGCCCTCCTGCCCACAGATATAAGAATGTGGCGATTAACGTGAGTGGAATTCGTGGCATATCTTCAAAAATAAAAATATATATTTGGCTATCATACACCTAAGGCAAAAATTTATCTTGTAATGAAGCTTGTAACTTACCTGAGAGATGAGGCCGATCAGCTGGCCATTTTAGTGAACGGCTTACTGTATAACACGCAGGAGTTGCATCCCGACCTTCCCGGTAACATGCAGATGTTCCTGCTGATGTGGGAAGAGGTGATCGATATCGCCCGTCATGTAGATGAGCAGCTGAAAAGCGGGCAACATGTAGGCGGCGCCATCGGCATTCCTTACGATAACGTACAGGTGCTGGCGCCTGTGCCTTTCCCTACCTCCTGCCGCGATGGCTATGCCTTCCGCCAGCACGTAGCAGCTGCCCGCCGTAACCGTAAGATTGAAATGATCCCCGAATTTGATCAGTATCCCATCTTTTACTTTACCAATCACAACGCCATACAGGGCCCCGGCAAAGTATACTGCATGCCGGATCATTTTGATAAGCTGGACTTTGAGCTGGAAGCAGCCATCGTGATCTGTAAACAGGGCCGCAACATTCCCGCCGAAGAGGCGGATGAATACATCGGCGGTTTCATGATCATGAACGACCTGAGCGCACGCACCCTGCAGATGGAAGAAATGAAGCTCAACCTCGGCCCTGCCAAAGGAAAAGATTTCAGCACCGTGATAGGCCCTATGCTCGTAACACCGGATGAGCTGGAAGAATTCCTGGCGCCGGCCAAGCCAGGGCATACCGGCAATAATTACAATCTTAAAATGACCTGCAGGATCAATGGCATACAGGTGAGTGAAGGTAATATGGGAGACATGGACTGGACCTTTGCCGAGATCATTGAGCGGTGCGCCTACGGCGTAACCCTGATGCCAGGCGATGTGATTGGCAGCGGCACCGTTGGCACAGGCTGTTTCCTGGAGCTGAACGGCACCGGCAAACTGCAGGACCCCAATTACCAGGAACAATGGCTGCAGCCAGGCGATGTAGTAGAGCTGGAGATCGAAGGACTGGGTACCCTCAGGAACACGATCGAACAGGAAGAAACCGACTTCTCTATCCTTCGCCGTAAGAAAATGAGCGTACAATAAAACCAATCAGATCCAATGTTGCAGATCGTTCCGGGGCAGGTTAAGACAGGAGAGCTCCATGCTTACTTGCTGGGGGCAGTAGCGCCAAGGCCTATCTGCTTTGCCAGCACTATTGATACCGATGGCCGTCCCAACCTTTCGCCCTTCAGTTTTTTTAACGTATTTGGCAGCAACCCGGCTACCCTCATCTTTTCGCCTTCACGCCGGGTGCGGGATAATACTACCAAACATACGCTGGATAATATATACGCCACCAAAGAAGTAGTGATCAACGTGGTCACTTACCACATGGTACAGCAGGCCTCCCTTAGCAGCTGCGAATACCCGCATGGTGTGAATGAGTTTGAAAAAGCAGGCTTTACACCCCTCCCTTCCGAAAAGGTAAAACCCTGGCGGGTAAAGGAAAGCCCTGTTCAAATGGAATGTGTAGTAAAACAGGTGATTGCAACCGGCCAGGAGGGTGGCGCCGGTAATCTTGTTATCTGCGAACCGGTCCTGATCCATATTAACGAAGAGATCCTGGATGAGCACAACCGTATCAACCCGCATAAAATAGATTTGGTGGCCCGCATGGGCGCCGACTACTATTGCCGGGCCTCCGGCGCTGCCGTGTTCGAAGTGCCTAAACCCAATACCCGGCTGGGCATTGGCGTAGATACCTTACCGCTATCTATCCGCAACAGCCGTATACTCACGGGCAACAGCCTGGGCATGCTCGCTAACATACATGAGCTGCCCGTCATTGATCCGTCTTTTGAGGATGAACAGCTGAAAAATATTATCCAGTATTATAGTATTACGCCTGATGAGATGGAAAAAGAGCTGCACCGTTATGCGCAGCAGCTGCTGGAAGCAGGAAAGGTGAGTGAAGCGTGGCAGGTATTGTTAACTGCGATCAGCGACTAGCTGTTAGCCTTTAGCAAATGCTAAAAGCTAACAGCCAGCGACTAACTGCTTATTTTTATTTCCCTCCGAATACTTTCTTCAACAGGTCCGTTGTACGTGCCGCAGGGTTCTGGCGGATATTTGTCTCTTCCTTGCTGATCTGGTCAAACAGGGCAGCCACCGCTTTGGTGGTCACATAATCCTGCAGATCGGGATTCACTTTGTTCATAGTAGTAGGCAGCTTATTGTAGGTATTTACAATATCGCCGTAATATTTGGTTGCGCTGGTGCTGTCCAGTGCACCTTTGATGGAGGGCGAGAAAGCCGCTTTCAGCTGGTCGGATGTCTTCCCTTTGAAGTAATTTGTAACGGAGTTATTACCGCCGCTGATCAGCTTCAGTGCATCGGTAATGGACATCTGCTTGATCGCGTCCACAAAGATCGGCGCTGCATGGCTCACGGCGCCTTCAGCCGCACGGTTTATCTGGAGGATAGCTTTATCCACCTGGCTGCCCAGGCCTATGCTGCGTAATGTCCTTTCGATCTTCACAGCGTCTTCCGGCAGAAACATCTTGTAAGCCTCATTGCCAAAGAAGCCATCCTTTTTGCTAAGGGCGGCAATACCCGCATTCACGCCTTTTGACAGTGCCTCTTTTATACCGGCGCCTGCTTCAGATTCGGTAACATTGCTGTTGGTTGTGCTGTTGCTGTTGCTGTTGCTGGTGCTGGTACCACTCAGCGCTTTCTCTTTCAGTTTTTTCAGTAGTTGCGCCTGGCTCACCTGTAAGGTAAGCATGGCCGGCAGCAGGAATAACATCCCTTTCTTCATAATGTTGCAGTTCATATATTAAAAATAGTCAAATTTATTCGCTTTATAATTATTCGTGTATGGCCAGCAGTGGTACATGCGTATGAAAGGCCAGCTGCGTGGTACGGCTGCGTTTAAAAATATGGTCAAACAGGCCATGCTTTTTAGGGATGATCAGTATCAGGTCAGCTTCCTGTTTTTCCGCAAAATCCATAATTCCCTGCACCACATTGGTATGATCTATGAAATGGAACTGCGGGTCGTACCCTTCCAGCAAGGTATCCAGCATAAGCGTTTCATAGGGTGTATCAGACGTGAAGTGTTTGCTTTCATGGTCAATGTTCAGCACATGCAGCTCCGGCTTGAATACATTCAGCAGCTTTTTCAGCGGTTGCACGGGTGTAGTCTCCACCACTTTCCTGAAATCACAGGCAAAAACGATCTTGCGGATGGGCCTGAACCGGGCGCTACCAGGCACAATGATCACCGGACAGGTAGTGTGCTTCACCACATCGATCGTATTAGAACCTACCAGGATCTCTTCCAGCTGACTGCCACCGGTGATCCCCATTACGATCAGGTCTGCCTCCTCTTGCCTGGCCACCTGGTCTATATTGGCCGGCAGCAGGTGGTTTTCTGCCCGGGATGCCAGTATGGTATTTTCGGGCAGCAGCGGGAGCAGCTCACGCTTCATTTTATCCAGTCCTTCCATGCTGGCGCTCCGTAATTCATCCGGGTTCACCATAGGCACAGAGGAAGGCACATCGGGGATGGGCACAATCAGCTCATAGGCATGGTACAGCACAATGCGCGCTGTGTTCATCTGGCGGGCCAGGCCCAGCGCATAACGCGCGGCGTTATACGACGTCTCAGAGAAATCCGTAGGAACGATGATCGTCTTCATAATGGAGGTTATTTATCAAAGAATGAAAGAATTGCTGCTGCTTTCATATGGTCATTTTTTAAATACCTATATCACTCTCACTGTAAAGTTAGGCCTCTCCCACGGTATAACAGCCCCCTTTCTGCCAGTAAAGAAAATTTAATGCCAGAAAGTCAAGTGTTGCCTGCTTTCCGGGAAAGGGCGGCTATGGACTCTCGCTTATTACCCTTATTTTTGCACTCCATTTGAATAATACATGACACAATTATCTGAGCAGGAGATCATACGCCGGGATAAGCTGCAGGAGCTGCAAAAGCTGGGCATCGACGCCTATCCGGCAGCAGAATACCCCGTTAACAACACTTCCGTTAATATCAAAGAGCATTACTCGGAAGCCACCAAAGATCAGTTCCAGGAGGTATGCCTGGCAGGCCGTATCATGAGCATCCGCGATATGGGCAAGGCCTGTTTTGCCGTGATACAGGACAGCGTGGGCCGCATACAGGCCTACATTCGCCGGGACGACATCTGCCCCGGAGAAGATAAAACATTGTACGATACCGTTTGGAAAAAGCTGGTAGATATAGGTGACATCATCGGGGTAAAGGGCTATGCCTTTATTACTAAAACCGGCGAAACCTCGGTCCATGTGCAGCAGCTGGACATCCTTTCCAAGGCCCTTCGGCCGCTGCCGGTGGTGAAGGAAATGGAAGGCGCCACCTTCGACGCCGTTACCGACCCTGAATTCAGGTACCGCCAGCGTTATGTTGACCTGGTGATCAACCCGCAGGTAAAAGAGGTCTTCGTAAAACGCACCCGGATATTACAGACCATCCGCGATTTCTATAATAATATGGGCTTCCTGGAAGTGGAAACTCCCATTCTGCAGCCCATTCCCGGCGGCGCCACCGCCCGCCCCTTTGTTACGCACCACAATACGCTGGATATGCCCTTATACCTGCGTATTGCTAACGAGCTATACCTCAAACGCCTGATAGTAGGCGGCTTTGAAGGGGTATACGAGTTTGCCAAAGACTTCCGTAACGAAGGTATGGACCGCACCCATAACCCGGAATTTACCGTAATGGAAATGTACGTAGCCTACAAAGACTACGAGTGGATGATGCGCACTACTGAAACCCTGCTGGAAAAGATCGCCATTGCCCTGCATGGCACTACCCAGGTGACCGTTGGCGACCGGACCATTGATTTTAAAGCGCCTTTCCGCCGCGTTACCATGTACGATGCCATTAAAGAGCATACCGGCGTAGACATCAGCGGCATGGAGGAAGACCAGCTGCGCGAAGTGTGCAAACAACTGGGTATTCACGTAGATCCCAAACTGGGCAAGGGTAAACTGGTGGATGAGATCTTCGGCGAGAAATGTGAAGCGCACTATGTGCAGCCCACCTTTATCATCGACTACCCGGTAGAAATGAGCCCGCTTACCAAAAAGCATCGCAGCAAGCCCGGCCTCGTAGAACGCTTTGAACTGATGGTAAACGGTAAGGAAATTGCTAACGCCTACAGCGAGCTGAATGATCCTATTGATCAGCGCCAGCGCTTTGAAGAGCAGGTAAAACTGATGGAACGCGGTGACGATGAAGCAATGTACATCGATTACGACTTCCTCCGGGCCCTGGAATATGGCATGCCGCCTACCTCAGGCATCGGTATCGGTATAGACCGCCTTACCATGCTGATGACCAACCAGCCATCCATCCAGGACGTGCTGTTCTTTCCGCAAATGAAACCGGAGAAATTATAACAGGCAACTGAAAATAACCGGAATACAAAAGGGGGTGTAAGAATACACCCCCTTTTACTTTTTTTGACCATATCCTATGAAAACCACTTCAAATTTAATACTCCACGGCAAGTACATTTATCACAATTATTAATCGATGCTATTCTCTTAACAGGTGGTAGCATTTTGCCCATAGCTGGTAAACGGCTCCGATATAAATCCGGTTTTCCTGCCTTTTTTTAACGACAAACAAAAGGTCCCGTACATCGTCGACGTACGGGACCTTTTAGTATATGAGAACAAATGTTGAAAGTCCTAAAAAAGAAACAGGGCTGCAAGACTACAGCCCCGAAAAATTTTAACCATATCTTTATTGAAAAACCTGTAACAAAGATCATATTTATTTAATTATCACCACCCCCATTCTAGTGAATGCTATATTTTACTTGGGGAACGTATCAAATATGCAGATAAACGCAGTTTCACTGGATGAGCCCACTAGATAAGCATTCAACCATTTAAATTAATATGTATTGATATTCAATAATTTATATAAAATAGGAACCCGTGAACTTCCGGATACTATGAAGAGAATGTTCCGGTAAACAACGGGGAATAGCAATTAAACGCAAAAGGAGCTTTTCAGCCCCTTTATAAAAAGAAAAAGGGTGGTAAGAATACCGCCCTTGTAATAATTTTAACCATATCCTATGAAAAACCTAAGTCAAAGATAGACCAGCATATATAGGTTTTTCCTCGATTTCCGTGAACGCTAGAAAATAGTTCGTAAAAATGTAAGATTCGCTATTATACTGATGCATTATAAAAATCATTATATTAATTCCATTATTAATTTCATAATTTGTTAATATTAAGTCCCTTGTAAACTAAGGAGAACGATACAGCCTCTTCAGTACTCCGGTTGTTCAGGTCTTGTAGCCATTATTTGGTCAACGGCTTCCATAATGTCCAGTGTCAATAGAGGGTATACATCGAGAGCCTCGAGGTTCTCTGACAACTGTTCTTCCCGGGTAGCCCCCAATATAGCAGTAGTAACATTTGGATTGCGGATACACCAGGCAATTGAAAATATGGCCAGCGAAGTATTCAGGTCCCTGGCGATCCTTTCCAGCTTTGCCACCCGGTCCAGCTTATCCTGTACAAATTGCCGGTCCTTCAGCCACTCAAAGCCGGGCATCCCCAGCCTGGAATCAGCAGGGATCCCTTTATTATATTTGCCGGTCAGCAAACCGGAAGCCAGCGGGCTCCAGATAGTAGTTCCTAACCCTACGTTGCGAAATATCTGCAGGTATTCCCTTTCCATCTTTGTCCGGTTAAACAGGTTGTATTCCGGCTGTTCCATAGCCGGCCCTATCAGGTGGTGCTGCCGCGCTATCATATTCGCTTCCATAATCTCCTGCGCGCTCCATTCAGAAGTGCCCCAGTAAAAGATCTTGCCCTGCTGAATGAGGTGGTTCATGGTCCATACCACTTCCTCAATGGGCGTATTTTTATCCGGCCGGTGACAAAAATACAGGTCGAGGTATTCTACCTGGAGGCGTTGCAGCGCTTCGTGGCAGGCTTCTACCAAATGTTTGCGGCTCAGCCCTGTCTGGTTAGGCTTGTTGTTTTTGCCTCTTGAACCGAAATAAGCCTTGCTTGATACGGTGTAAGAACTGCGGTCCCAGTTCTTTTGCTTCAATACACGGCCCATCATTTTCTCTGATTCTCCCAGCGCGTACACCTCTGCATTGTCGAAAAAGTTGATGCCGTTATCATAGGCAATGCCCATCAGCCTGTCTGACAGCTTATCATCTATCTGCTTGTGAAAAGTGACCCAGCTGCCAAAAGATAGTACGCTTAACTGCAAACCCGTTTTTCCTAGTTTCCTGTATTCCATAAATTATAATTTTATTTTGTTTCGGATGATGCCCCTGCGCGAAACATAAAATACTGAGAAACAAATACGTTTAGCGTTGGACGTTATATGATCTTGGGAAGGATTACAAATTTGACCAAAAATTTCCGCTATACCAAAGTGTACATAGCCCAGCTTGGCACAGTTCTTGACATATAAGAACAAATTTTAGGTTAAAAAATAGGTTAAAGCGAAAAAGGCCTATTCGTCTGAGACGGATGGGCTTTTTTCGTTTATGTTCTTACTAAATCCGGCCACTGTTATTGCAGGGTGCTATCCTGCACCATTACCTGGCCCTGGGGATTGATAATATTATAGTTGGAGAAATCCTGGTTGGACTCAAGCCCTGTACCATAGATCGTATCTGTAGGTGTGCTGATGCGCACATGTTTGTTGGAGTAGAATTTCCCGCGTTTGGAATCCCAGTTCAGCTCATTACAGTCAAGCCGTTTGCCTTCCCGGTTGATCACTACCACGCTATCCCGCAGGAACACATTGTCGTCATTCTCAAAGTATTTGCCATAACGGGCAGTCACAGTACTTTCTACGGTAAGGCTGTCATTATAGGACAATACTTTTAAACCATGATTGAACTCAACGTAGGAGGGACGTTCCAGGTATCGTTTCATAGTAGGGGCGGTAAGTTTGGCTCTTACCCTGCCCATCTGGCTGTAGTAGCTTTCTATTTTGCTGCCTTCTTCAGTAACAGCAGCTTTCTGGTCCAGTCTCATGATCGCCTGCATATCATTCTCACAGGCAAACAGGGAAACGAGGCATAAGGAAATGCAGGCCATCTTCCAGAAAACAGTCATATTTGAAACGCTTTTCAACGCCGCAAATTAATCATATTTCCGTTTAATAAACCAGCGGTCATTCAGGGTAAAGCCTAATACTGCACGGTACCAGTTTTCCTTTAATATGGTCTCATTATTGCCGCGGTGCCCGATCTCGAAAGCAATATTCAGCACGGTGTACTGGTTGGAATAGTTCTGCCTGCGGATAGGCAGCCCGGCTCCCACAGAAAACCCGTATATGGTCATATCCTGGCCATTCAGTTTAAGATAGTCGGTACCGTAGTAAACACCTGCGCGGTAAGTTACTTTGTTCCAGTAACCGTTCATGGCCCTGGCATTGGGCACAAACTGGCCGCCCAGGTTCACTTTCCAGGAATTGCGCACAGAATCTTTTTCGCCATAATTGCGGAACTCGTCCCATTGTTCGGTACTGAAATCCAGTCCTACCGAAAACTTATCCGCCTTGCGCAGCATAATGCCGCCGCCATATTGCTGGGGATAGGTGATCTTACCTCTTTCGCCTTTTGCATACAATACGGTATCCTGGGTGACATAGTCATTTGAAGAGGCGTCAAACGCCAGGGTCTCCCGCATCAGCTCCCGGCGGGCCGAGAGGTGCTGCTTCAGGGCTCCTGTTGCGCCCAGGGTAAGATCTGTCTCTTCCGACAGCTTGATCCGGTACTGCAGGCCAACATTGTAGAAAATATTGCCATAGCTTACCCGGGTGGAATGGCGGGAAGGGAATATGAACTGGCTGGTTGGATAGATCGCCTTGGTACTGTTCTCAATATTTCCGAAGAGGTAACCAAAGTTGAATCCAATGCTGAAATTACCGAATCCAACACCGGCGCCGGTGTACACCTGGTACAACCCGCCATTGCCCTCATACTGGTAAGCCACCGGAATTTTAAGGGTATCAAAGAAAGTTGTTTCAGCATTCTGCAACACATTGTAAGATACCTTGGTTACAGGACGAAGTCCCAGCACCATGCCCAGCCTTTTACGAATGGGAATACCCAACTGCAGGTAAGAAAGAGAACCAATGCCGGAACGGAACCGCTGGTCCTTATCGGCAATCACCCGGGCGCCTGCCTCCACGGCAATATCAAAGGTGGTCAGCACCAGGTTGGAATAACTGGCGGGGTTCACGAAGTTGATTGACTGTGGATCGTTATATGCCTGGGAAACACCACCCATGCCGCGGTTGATCACATTCTGGTTGATAGCCTGGTCGCCAAGTCCATATCGGGAGTAAGGAGAATTGTCCTGTGCAGCAACGCTGTTTGCCAAAAGAAGCAGAAAAGCCAGTAAGCAAAAAATGCCAGCTGTAGTCCTATGCATTGAGTTGATCTGATTAGTAGTTTACTGGTTTAACAGGCGAATTAGCATGAAAATAATCGACTAACCCGCCAAATAAGTCTGCAAATATCTAATTTTTAGGGTTGGAAGCAAAAAAAACCAAATATCCGCCTGTTAAAAGGGCGTTAAAAGTGCCGGCTCAGCCATTTTTATAGGCCTTCTGCCGATAAATTCCGGAAATGTCCGTTGAGTTTCACTCTTTCTTTCAACTTTTCCATTTCGGCCATGAGGGGAATTACTTTGAGAAGATGACGTTTCAGGTACTCCAGTCGCTGCATTTCCTGGAACAGGTGGAGCAGCTCATATTCCTCTTCCAGCGAAAGCCCCGCATGATGGGCCAGATCATAGGCGCTGAGCTCTTCGTCTTTTTTACCGAAGCTTTTGTTCACCTGCAGAATGTGATGTAGTTCGCGTATGGCGTGCAATACCTGCTGCCGCAGGCGGGCGTTGGTTTTTGTACTGTTTTCAGGATAATTTACAATGGCGCCGTCATACAGCTTGTCGGGAATAGAGCGGATCACCTCCAGTACACGGAACACACTCACACCCCGGGTCACAATATCCATCTCCCCATTGTCATATTGCTTTTCTACCCTTACTACTTCTACCAGGGTACCGTATTCAACTATCTTTTTATTAATTACGGCAGGAATACCAAACGGCTTATTGTCTGCTATACATTCACTGATGAGCTGCTTATAACGAGGTTCAAAAACATGGAGGTTCAGCTGTTCCTGCGGGTAAACAACTATGCCTAAAGGAAATATTGGAATAAAATTAGTCATAAGTGTCTTGTTCTTTCACGCGTCAACCCTAAAATTACTAAAAACGGAAAGTTATCTTTGAAAGAAAACAGTTAAATTGGGCCAATGGTAAATAGCGCTTTAGCTAAATATGCCAATCTGGTACGCAATATCTCCAACTGGCACTTGTATTTCAGCAGGAAGTTTAAAGTACCATATGAGAAACTGCTGTTTCGCACAAGGGCTAAAGGCATATCTTTTACCACACCTGCAAAGTCGCTCTACCTCGTATTCAAGGAGATCTTTATTAATGATGTTTACAGCATGGATCAGCTGGCTGACTCATTGCCCGGGAAACCCGTAGTGATAGATATAGGCGGCAATGCAGGTTATTTCACACTCTTCCTGCTGGCTAAAAAAACTGAGGCGCAAGTATATGCCTATGAGGCTGTTCCTGCCAACTGCAGGCTGTTTCAGCAGCACCTTGATATGAACCCGCAGCTGAAAGAAAAGGTTCAGGTATACCATAAAGCTGTTACCGGCACTCCGGCCGCTACCATTACACTGCACCTGGAAACCGCGGAAGGCAACGCTGTTACCGCCTCTGTTTATGATGATTTCACGAAGGACAATACATACATAGCACAAGTGCCCTGTATTTCCCTTGCAGAAATACTCGCCGCTAACCAGCTCTCAAAAGTAGACCTGGTAAAAGTGGATTGTGAGGGCAGCGAGTATCCTATCATTTACGAGACACCGCCACATATATGGGAAAAGATTGACCGTATGGCCATTGAGGTACATAACCTGGACAAGGAAAAGCGCAATATGTCCAGCCTGGAAGGATACCTGGCCTCACTGGGCTATACATTGAAAAATTATGAACTTGACAACGGATGCTATATGCTGTTTGCCAAACGCGGATAACATGCACACTTGTTCCGTCCCATAAAGCAGAAGTGGATGAAGCAACTATTGATAGATTGCGAGAAAATGAAAAACGCCAATACCGGCCTTTTCACCTATTGCAATGAACTTGGCAGATCACTGTTACAGCAGGCCGCCCCTGATGAACAGCTATGCTTTTACCTGCCGCCTAAACTGGGAAAATATTTCGGGAACGACGCAGATTACCTGTGGCAGCACTCGCTGCATAAACTCTACCTTCCTCACAGAAAGGCGTACGACGTTTGGCATACCACCTATCAACTGTCTGACTACCGCAGCCCTAAAACCGGCACCAGGAGGGTATTGACAATCCATGACCTTAACTTCATGCATGAAGCCAAAAGCGCTTCCAAAAGAAAAATATACCTGGCGCACGCGCAACGTAATGTGAACCGTGCAGACTATATCACCTTCATCTCAAAGTTCGTGGGAGACGATGTAATGCGTTACCTTGATCTCGGCAACAAACCACACAAGGTGGTGTATAACGGAGCTGCCGTGCAGGAGTTCCCTGGCTTTGACCATCCGCGCTACAGACCGCAGCATCCCTTCTTATTTACACTGGGGGTAGTAAGCGCTAAAAAGAATTTTCATACCATTCCCTGCCTGCTGAAACATTGCGATGCAGAACTGATCATTGCAGGCACCGTTTACAATGACGCCTACAGGCAACGCATACTCGACGAAGCCAAACGTTATGGCGCCGCCGACAGGGTAAAACTCTTAGGTCCCATCAGCGAAGAAGACAAATACTGGTACATGAAAAACTGTATGGCATTTGTATTCCCTTCCATTGCAGAAGGCTTCGGTATTCCCGCTATAGAGGCCATGCACTTCGGCAAACCGGTATTCCTGTCAGACAAAACCAGCCTGCCTGAAGTAGGCGGCTGCGTTGCCTATTACTTCCGTGACTTTGATCCTGCTCACATGCAGAAAGTGTTTGAGAACGGTATGTGGCACTACGAAAACCAGCGTCCGGCCAACGCAATTATGAATCATGCCATGGAGTTCAGCTGGGAACGGATGGCGGCAGAATACCTGGAAATATACCGCAGCCTGTATTAAATGCATGCCGGAACTCATTATTTTGCAGCAAACAAATCCTGAATGTACAAGCTGGCAGATACAGATGACCTGAAAGCGCTGGCCCGCCGTATCTCCCTGGTGGAGAACAGTGCTCCCGGCTACGAACAGCTGCTGGAACAGCTTCCGGCTAGTAGCCATACCCGCGTGGTAGGTATAACCGGCCCGCCCGGCGCTGGTAAAAGCACCCTGGTTAACCTGCTGATACAAACCCTGCTGGAACAACAAAAACGCATCGCCATCATTGCAGTAGACCCTTCTTCTCCTTTTAACTTTGGCGCATTGCTGGGCGATCGCATCCGTATGAGCCAGCATTTTAATGATCAAAGGGTGTTTATCCGCTCTATGGCCAACCGCGGCGCATTGGGTGGGCTCAGTCCCAAGATCATAGAAGTGAGTGATGTGATCAAAGCCGCAGGCTTCGATTACCTGTTCATTGAAACAGTAGGCGTTGGCCAGAGTGAAGTGGAAATAGCCGGTATTGCAGATACCACCGTTGTAGTGGTGGTGCCGGAAGCCGGCGATGAGATCCAGACCATGAAAGCCGGCCTGATGGAGATAGCCGACATCTTTGTGGTGAACAAAGCAGACCGTGACAATGCAGACGCTTTTGTAAAGAACCTCCGCCTGCTGTCTGCAGAAAGGCATCATGCCGGAGCAGGTTGGCAAATCCCGGTGTTAAAGACCATTGCCACCCGCAATGAAGGCATCGCACCACTCATACAAGCTATTGATCAGCATCAGCAACAGATCCGCCACCATGAACGGCATGCCGTACTACTCGCTGAAAAAGCATGGCAGCTGATCCAGCACCGCCGTATGCAACACCTCGACAAGAAAGCGCTGATACAAAAAGTGCAGGAACAGCTACAGCATGGCGCCTTTAATTTATACAGGCTGGTGAATGACTATTCAGCGTAATACTTATTTCAATACGCCATTGCGGATCAATAACCTGATCACCTGCCGCTTGATGGAAATATTGCGGCTGCTGGTTTCCTCTGCCTCCTTCGCGTGCTGGTAAGCCGCAAAAACAGAGCGGTAATTCACCAGCCCCAATAGCTGTTTATCCTTCGATGAAGCGATAACGGGCAGCACATCCTGCTTGTGACGGGCCATCAGGTCTACCGCTACACGCAGCGATGTCTCTTCCTGCACCGTGACCACATTAGTATGTGAAACATAGCTAACGGCTGCATCTTCCGGTACATCCGGCTGCAGCACATCATCTGTCTGCACAATACCGGTCAGCTGCTGATGTGCATCCACCACGGGATAGGCCAGGTCATGGCTACCCAGTTTATTTTCGTATAACCAGCTGCGTAATTCGCCGATAGTATTCTCCTGGCTGATCATTACCAGCTCCTGCAGCATGGCAGCTTTTACAGAAACACTTTCCAGCAGGTCAGGTTTATACGTATGCGGTGTAAGGATCCCCCTGCGGGCGATCTTCTCTGTCATGATGGTATTACGCATGAGCAGGAAAGAGATAAAGTAAGCCGCAACACAGGCACCTACAAGCGGCAGCAGGGCATCCGCATCACGGGTGGTTTCCAGTGCAAATATGATAGCAGTAAGCAGGGCCCTGGTAGCGCCTGCAAACATGGCCGCCATCCCGATCAGTGCCGCTATGGAAAAGTTGATCTCTACCTGCGGGAAAGCCGCCTGGAACAGAAAGGCGACAAACAAACCGGAGGCGCCGCCAATGGTCAGCAAAGGCGCCAGAGTACCGCCGGAAGTACCACTGCCCAGTGAAAAAGACCAGGAGATAAATTTAAGGACGCCCAGCACAAATAAGGTCTGCAGCGTTACTTTGCCCATCAGCAGGTTATCGATATTAACATATCCCACACCCAGGGTTTCAGGCGCAAAATAACCCACCACACCAACTACAAGTCCGCCGATAGCAGGCCACCACATCCAGTGAATGGGCAGTTTTTCAAATGCATCCTCTATTAGGTACACCGCCTTGGTGATCAGGGCAGACAACACCCCGATCACAATGCCTATGATAGAATAGGCCAGCAGGGCCGTATTCGTGGGCGCCTCCACATCAGGCATGGTAAATACGGGCGCGCCACCGAAGTACAGGTGATGGAAAGCCGCACCGGTAATACAGCTGAGGATCGCCGGGATAATGCTCCGGGGGGAGAACTCGAACAACAGCAATTCAACGGCCAGTATCACGGCTGCCAGTGGGGTGCCGAAGATACACGACATACCCGCGGCTGCACCTGCCGCCAGTAAGATCTTTCTTTCAGAAGCAGTAATGCTCAGCACCTGCCCGATAACGGAGCCCCAGGCCCCGCCTGTTGCAATGATAGGGCCCTCAGCGCCAAAGGGACCGCCGGTGCCAATGGAGATCGCCGCGGAAACCGGCTTCAGAAAAGTGATCAGCGGTTTGATACGGCTCTTGTTCACCAACACCTGTTCCATCGCTTCGGGTATGCCATGCCCCCTGATGGCAGCAGAGCCATACCTGGCCATGAAACCAACAATGATGGCGCCGATCACGGGCACCACTATCACCCAGATGCCCAGCTGGTTATGCAAGGGAGACGCTTCATGCACGGAGAAGGTTCCGTAAAATGAAATATTGGTAATAAGATTAATTAACATCAGCAGCACTTTTGCGATCAGGCTGATCACAACCGCGTTCACTACGGTCAAAAAAGAGAGATAGAGCACCCTGCGGGTATTAATACCGCTGGGTTGTTCAATCTGTGCATCAGTTAAGGCCGGGTCCATTGATGGAGATACAGGTATGCCGCCCCTGGTGAGACCAAAAAAAATATTCTTCATGCGCTTTATATTGATTCGCTATGCGTGAGTAATAAGCGTGGTAAGCCTAACGGGCCTCAAAACTATAAACAACGGCTTACAAACTCAAATAAAAATGATGACAGGTAGCAATTATATATAGCAGTTTTATTAAATACAGTCAGTTGGCTGTATTAAAATGTCATTCGTCATTTTATTTACGACAGAATGAGTTAACGGCTCGTTAACAATAATTAATTGCTAAATTGGACAAATTTTACCATATCGTTCCTTACACGCTGCTAATAAGCATATTTCGCATGCTAAAAGTCTGATATATAGAGAGAAAGGACCAGTGAACGATTTGTTAAAAATTTTTTTAGTTAGGAACCCTTATTATATTTGTAAGGTATGGATTTGTGTGGCTACTCCTCTAAAAAATATATGTATGATAAATGGCAAGCGTTATGAAAGTACGTCGGCCGGCATGACCTCATCAACTTTGAGCCTTCGTGATCTAGTTCTACTGAAGAGAATGTTGTTGTTTACCCGGGAAGATGAACGTTATCTGCAAATGGCTGGCGAGGTACTTTCCGATCAGGCAGAAGCAATACTGGATATCTGGTATGACCATATGGTGGCCAACGATTACCTGGCACATTACTTCACCAGGGACGGGCAGCCGGATGCAGATTACCTGAATTCCCTGCGCCCCCGCTTTGGCGACTGGATACGGCAACTCTGCCAGTCCCGTAATAACCAATGGTCCCGTTATGAAGAGGCCATCGCACAACGTATGCGGGAGCAACCCATATCAGACACCGGTCTTGGAGATATTCCCGTAGTTTTCCTCCGTTACATGGTTACCTTCATATACCCTGTTACAGCCGCTATCCGACCCTTCCTGAGCAAACAAGGACACCGCCCCGAAGACGTTGAAAAAATGCACCAGGCATGGTTCAAAGCTGTTAGCCTTAGCGTCATCCTATGGACATATCCCGACCCAGCCTCACAGGAGATCTGCTAAACCAAATCTTGATCATATACGGTATTGAGAACCCTTAAGCACCTGACGTAAAATCACGTACTATGGAAGTCGCTGTATTTGATACCTATGTAAAGAAGAAAAGCGGTGGCTATATGCATTTTGATATCATCGTTGCCGCCGATACCCACTACGAGAACGTACTCACCTTTGGCAAAGATTATCTCCGTACCAAAGTCCAGGCCAGCACCCACATCACCCCAAGGGAATGCCGCTTTTGCCACCTGGAAGAAGTAGTGCCTATCTGGGAACAGACCATCGTACAACAAGGCTACTATATCCACGAAATTGAGGGCTGCCATTAACATTGTATTTCCTGCCGCATCAAATTTTCGTATATTAGCCGGTTACTAAATGTAGCAGGAAAGCAGGAACATGGGGAAAGCATCAATTTTCAACCCCGCACAGCAGGCCGGTAACGTTTCCAGTAAGGTGGTAGCCGCTTTGGAGCGTCTATCGGAAGCTTTTCGCGTGCTACTCTGGAACGAAGCCAAACAATACGGCCTGAGCCCCATTCAGATACAAGTACTTATTTTCCTGCAACACTACCCGGAAGAAAAGAGAACCGTTACCTACCTGGCGGCCTACTTCAACATGACCAAAGCCACCATCAGCGATGCCGTCAAATCCCTGGAAAGTAAAAAGCTGCTGGTCAGAAAGGCCCTGGCAAATGATTCCCGCAGCCATACCCTGCACCTGGTGAAAGATGGTAAAACACTGGCCGCCAAAGTAGAGCGCTTTGCACAACCCATGTATGACAGCATAGCCCAGCTCCCGGCCGATAAACAGGATAACCTGCTGGACAGCCTGCTTCAAACCATCTACCGCCTTAACCAACAGTACATTATCACCCCGCAGACCATGTGCCTTAACTGCCGCTTCTATGAACATCAAACAGCCGGGCACTACTGCCATCTCGTAAACGCGCCTTTACAATCGGGAGACCTCCGGGTAGATTGCCCGGAATTCCAGTTCCCACAGGAAGGGCAAGAAATTAATAATGAATAATTAAGAATTAAGAATACTATAAAAACAAGCCTCCTTATGCCAGGTGCAGTACCTGCATAAAGATTATTAATTATTCATTTTTAATTATTGATTAGTCGTTGTCGGAGAAACGGTTGCTACGCCACCAGCGGTAGCCCAGTATGCCGATGATCGCCAGGGGAGTGATAGCCAGGTAGAGGATACCGTTATTCAGCCCCTTTGCCGGGCCCTCGCCCAGCTGCTGTGCTGTTTTTGTACAGAGAGAACATTGCGCCATCGCAGAAACGCTGCACAATAACATCAACACTATTTGCCCTATCGTTTTCATACTGTAAAGTTACGCAGTATTAGTAATAAGGAGATATCATTACATACACAATCACCCCGGTAATAGCCACATAGAACCAGATAGGCCAGGTAATGCGGGCTATCTTGCGGTGACGCACATAATCTGCCTGCAGGCCACGCAGCAGGGTAAATAATACCAGCGGCACGATCACGGCTGCCAGGATGATATGGGTAAGGAGAATGAAGTAATATAAATACCTGGTGCCGCCCACCAGTGCCTTTTCTGCCGCGTCCAGCACCCCGTCGTGATTAATATCACCGAAACGGGTAGACTCAGCAAAGAAGTGGTAGGTTACATATGATACCAGGAAGAGCGCGCTCAGGGATACCGCTATCAGGTTGGTTACCTTATGCGCCTTTGTCTGCCCGTTCTTGATAAAATAGAGGCTGGCCAGCAGCAGTATAGCCGTGGCTGAATTCAGAATGGCATGAAAAAGCGGGAGAATGCGTATATCAAAACCGGCCTGCATTTCCGGGCGCGGCAGGTAGAATAAAATGGCTACTACTACCGGTATCAGTATTGATACGATGGTGATAGGCAGGTTAAGATTTTTGTTCTTAATACTCATGATATCCCCTTGAGAGGTAAATTATTGGTTACTGGAGAACAAGCGCTTCCAGAAGGGAGGCCGGTTCCTGTCTTTTTCCAGGTGCAGCACGGCAATATCATTGGCGCACTGACGGATAGCGTCATTATCAAGGCCGTTATAGTAACCGCGGATATGGCCATTCTTATCGATCAGCACCAGCTTTTCGGTGTGGATGAAATCATCCGGGCCACCATCTCCCTGGGTCACTGACACATAAAAATCGTTACGGGCAATGTCATAGATCTCCTTTTTGTCGCCGGTCAGCAGCCACCAGGTATCGGTGTTGATGTTGTGCTTAATGGCGTACTGCCTTAACTTTTCTGAAGAGTCGCGCACCGGGTCAACAGTGAAGGAGAGAATTTGCAGTAAAGTGTCGTTCTTTACATAAGCATCCTGGATCTTTTTCAGGTTGCTGGTAAGTGTCGGACAAATGCTGGTACAGGAAGTGAAGAAGAAATCTACCAGCAGCACCTTACCCTTGAGGTCTTTCAGGCTTACCTTCTGACCTGACTGGTTGGTGAGCTCAAAATTGCGGATGGTATGGAATACCGTATCATAGCTGGTTTCCCCATTCTTTACTACGGTATCCACCCTTTCCGGAACGTAAAAACGTGGTATAGGTACCACGTCTTTACTATAATGATCTACGATCAGGTACCCAAGCAACGGAACCAACACCGCCAACATTAACCCTATGACTGCCCTGCGAGAAATAGCCTGTCGTTTTTAATATCTGTAATAAATTCCAATCATTAGTGATGCGCATGCGGAGCTTCCACTGCTGCCGGCTGTTTCGGATTGCCGGGAGCCAGGTCTTTACGCATGTTCTTCCACGAATCGCCATCTGCCAGGAACGCAATGATAAACCATACGAACAGCATCAGGGGGATCAGTATCGTGAGTATCAGGTTCTTGATCTCGTGACGCAGGTGCATAAACTCCGCTACGATGAAGAAAGCCTTAACAACGGTAAGTCCCAGGAAAACTGCATTCAGCACCAGCCTGCTCGGAAAACCGGTTTCCAGGTGCAGAAAAGCCAGGCCGATCTCAACTATAGTAATGCCTAATAAGATCCAAAACGTTTTCCAGATAGTCTTCACAGCAGCATCACTATGCCCGTGTTGCTCATGTTCTGCTGCAGCGGTATGTGTATGTTCCATTACGAATGATTTTTTTAAAATTCAAAATTACAATTAAGTCCTTACCGCCTGGTTACAGCAGGTAGAAACAGGTAAACACAAATACCCAAACCAGGTCTACAAAGTGCCAGTAGAGGCCTACTTTCTCCACCATTTCATAGTGACCGCGCTGCTCATAGGTACCTTTCAGTACATTGGTCAGGATCACGATGTTCAGCACCACGCCCGAAGTTACGTGCAGACCATGGAAACCGGTGATAGTAAAGAAGAAGTTGGTAAAGTTGGTAGAAGCAACGGTACCGTCAACATTCACGAAAGGATTGCGGCCCCACCATGCGCCTGCATGATAAAGGTGCGTCCATTCCCATGCCTGGCAGGCCAAGAAGGCAGCGCCGCCTACGATGGTCCAGGAGAGCCATTTGGCTACGCCTTTCTGGTCTCTCATATGACCGGCATGTACGGCCAGTACCATGGTTACAGAGCTCATGATAAGGATGAAGGTCATCAAGCTCACAAATACCAGCGGCAGGTTCATGTGGCCCATGAACGGAAATGCATGGAACACTTCATTGGCATCAGGCCAGGAGGTGCTCATGAAACGAATAGTACCGTAAGCTATCAGCAATGCGCCAAAGGTAAATGCATCTGACATCAGGAAGTACCACATCATCAACTTTCCGTAGCTCACATTAAAGGGAGAATACCCTCCACTCCACCATTTTTTCTTCGCTGTAACTGCTGTATCCATTTTTTAGTTGTAATTGAAAATTTATAAAGTTTATCTAGCGATACTCAGAAATATCAGGAGATAGATCCAAAGCGCATCTACAAAATGCCAGTAGAGCGAGGCTACCTCAATGGGCACTGCGCTGTAAACGCGCACCCTTGTTCTGAACGCCCTGCCAAACATGATCAGCAAGGCTACTACACCACCCAGCACGTGCAACATGTGCATACCTACGATCACGTAAATGAAGGAGGCAGATACCGGACCGCTCAGCGGCAAACCGCGGTCGCTTAGCTGGGCAAAACCAATGCATTGGCATGCCGCAAATATTACACCCAATACCGCAGTAAGGGTGATCAGCTGCTTATACCTCCTCATATTCCGCTCCTTGAACTGCTTCACAGCCATCTGGATGGTGCCACTGCTGATGAGGATCACCGCGGTGGAGATCCAGAAGATGTGGGGCAGCTCAAACGCGAGCCAATTGGCTTGCGCGCGCTTTACAACGTAGGCACTGGTAAACCCGATGAACATCATGGTAATGCTACCCATAGCAATCCATAGGGAATATTTGTGCGGATGTATTTTTTTACGTTGTACGCTCATTGCCTGCATCACTCCTCTGATTTTATACTTTGTCAGCCAGCAAAGCCAGCTGCACAACTGTCAAATAAATATAAGAACCGAACATCAGCTTCCTGGCAGCCGGCACATCTAATTTCCTGTACAGCGTAATAGCACGGTACAGGTCAGAATACACCAGCCAGGATGCAGATAACGGCAGATACACTACCGGTTAATTTCAGCAGGTAAGGCGCAAGGCCCGCCGGTATCAGCAGCAGCGCATAAGTGGCTGCCTGCAGGGCGGTCATTTTATTGGGACCACCAGCGGCTGGCAATAGCTTAAAGCCGGCCTTCGTATAGTCCTGGTGCGCTATCCAGGCAATTGCCCAGAAGTGCGGGAACTGCCACAGGAACTGGATGGTAAACAAAGCCCAGCCGCCTTCGCTTAGCTGATCAGCGCCTGCGGCCCAGCCGATCAATGGCGGTAAAGCTCCCGGAATGGCTCCCACCAGCACCGCCAGCGAGTTCCATTTTTTCCAGGGCGTATACACAAACCCATACAATATCAGCGAGATAAGGCTCAGCACTGCGCTCAGCCAATTAAAGGCCAGGGCCATGATAGCTATACCGCCGGCTCCCGTGATCACTGCCACCACCGCCGCTTCTGTTTCAGAAAGACGGCCGGCAGGCAAAGGACGGTTAGCGGTGCGGGCCATCAGCTTGTCTGTATTTTTCTCCAGTATCTGATTAATGGTATTAGCCGAACCCGATACCAGCAGCCCACCTGCGAATAAAAAAAGAACTTTAACCAAACTAAACCCCACTTCAGGCACCAGCAGATAGCCCCAGACACTCGAGAATACTACCATGAAAGTAAGGTTGAACTTCATCAGCTGGAAGTAATCCCTCGCTTTACTGGCTACTGCGTACGATAATGACAACTTTATGGAGTTTTCTTGCAACACAATTATCTAGCTATTAGCTGTTGGCTACTAGCTGCTAGCAGCTAATAGCTAACAGCCGATTTATTAATGTTTTGATTCGTCCGGAGAAATAGGCACTGTCTGCGGAATAAAGTCATGTCCGTCCTTGCTGTAATCATAAGCCCAGCGGTGTACTTCCGGAATTTCACCAGGCCAGTTACCGTGTCCCGGATGAATCGGGGTGGTCCACTCCAGCGTGGTAGCGCTCCAGGGATTGGTAGTAGTAAGCTTACGTCCCTTGAAGATGCTATAGAAGAAGTTGAACACGAACAGCAGCTGCGTAGCAAATACGATCAACACCACAATACTGATAAACTTGTTCAGCTCCACAAACTGTTTGAAAGATTCCCAGTTAGAGTAATCGAAATACCTTCTGGGCATACCCGCCATACCTTCGTAGTGCATTGGCCAGAAGATACAGTAAGCGCCTACCAGGGTGATCCAGAAGTGGATGTAGCCCAGGGTACCGTTCATATAGCGGCTGTACATTTTCGGGAACCAGTGGTAGATACCGGCAAACATACCGAAGAATGCAGATACACCCATTACTATATGGAAGTGCGCGATCACGAAGTAAGTATCGTGCAGGTGAATGTCGATAGAAGAGTTACCCAGCCAGATACCGGTCAGACCACCGGAGATAAAGGTGCTTACAAAGCCGATACCGAACAGGGAGGCAGGCGTGAAGCGGATATTACCTTTCCAGATGGTGGTCAGCCAGTTGAACACCTTGATGGCAGATGGTACGGCGATCAACAGCGTTAACAGTACGAAGAACGCGCCCAGGAAGGGGTTCAGACCGGTAACGAACATGTGGTGCGCCCATACCAGGAAGGCCAGGATAGCGATAGCGAACAGGGAGCCAACCATCGCCAGGTAACCGAAGATCGGTTTGCGGGAGCTCACCGCCAGTACCTCAGATACCATACCCATCGCAGGAAGGATGATGATATATACTTCCGGGTGACCCAGGAACCAGAACAAGTGCTGGTAAAGGATGGCGCTACCGCCTTCGTTTGACAGCGCTTTACCGGCTACGAACAGTTCGCTCAGGTAGAAGCTGGTGCCTGCGTGACGGTCAAACAGCAGCAGGATAAAGCCGGACAGCAGTACGGGGAAAGATAATACACCCAGTACGGCGGTGAAGAAGAAAGACCAGATGGTCAAAGGTATCTTGGTCATGCTCATACCTTTGGTACGCATGTTCAGGATAGTAGAGATGTAGTTCAGACCGCCCAGCAGCTGCGAAACAACGAACAGCGCCATGCTGGTCAGCCAAAGGTCCATACCGATCTTGGAACCAATGGAAGCGTCACCCAAAGCGCTCAGCGGAGGATAAGAGGTCCAGCCACCGGAAGCAGGGCCTGTTTGCACAAACAGGGAAGCGATCATCACCAGGCTGGCCAGGAAGAAGAACCAGTAGCTCAGCATGTTCATGAAGGGAGAAGCCATATCACGCGCACCTACCTGTAAGGGAATCAGCAGGTTGGAGAAGGTGCCGCTCAGACCGGCGGTCAATACAAAGAACACCAGGATGGTTCCGTGCATAGTTACCAGTGCATAATAAGCTTCCGGAGTAATACGGCCGCCTTTAGCCCAATGGCCCAGCACAGTTTCCAGGATGGGGAAAGATGTATCCGGGAAAGCCAGCTGCAAACGGAATATTACAGAGAAAGCAGCGCCTATGATTGCCCAGATGATACCTGTGATCAGGAACTGCTTGGCGATCATTTTATGATCCATACTGAAAACATACTTCGAGATGAAGCTGTCTTCATGATGTTCGTGATGCCCGTTGCCATGGTCGTCATGTGCCACTGTGCCATGCGTTACCTCATGTTGATGACTGTGCAAGGTTGCTTCGTTACTCATAATCGGTTCTGTTTATTATATAGCCGCTTCCTGGGTAAAGAGTTGACGGCTTATTTCTTTTAAGTGTTTTTGCCTACAAATTTACGTCTTAGTGAACAATAGCGGCCACGGCTTTCTGCGTGCTGTCCTTAGCGGGCTCCTGTTGTGGTGCGGGAGCAGCCGGTGTTGCGGCAGCGTGAGCCAGTTCATACTGTGATTTCTGCTTGGCCACCCAGGCGTCGAATTCCTGCTGGGTCTCTACCACGATATTGGCTTTCATGGAGTAGTGACCGGAGCCGCACATCTGGTCGCAGGAGATTTCATAGATAAAGTCCGGGTTACCCGTCTTCTCTTTCATCTGCGCAGTAGTGAATTTAGGCGTGATCCACATGGTAGTAGGGATACCGGGCACGGCGTCCATCTTCATACGGAAGTGAGCCAGACCCACGTCATGTACCACATCGCGGGAACCAATGATCAGTTTCACAGGTTTACCCACTACCAGGTGCATTTCGGTAGCCATGAAATCATCTTTATTCAGGTTATCGTCCCAATCCTGACCTACAGGGTTGGTAGCATCGTTGATGTTCTTGAAGAATTTGCTGCCCAGCTGGCCATCTTTACCGGGGTAGCGGATCAGCCAGTTGAACTGTTTACCGGTGATCTCCACCACCATCGCGTCCTTGGGCGCTTCTGAGGTGATACGGAACCAGTGGCGGAGGCCGATGGCCACCAGCACAGTGAGCGCAATGGCAGGAATTACTGTCCAGATCACCTCCAGCTTGTTGTTATGCGGGAAGTAGTAGGCTTTCTGGCCTTCTCTTTCCTGGTACTTAAAGGCGAACCAGAACAGGAGGATCTGGGTGATCACAAACACGATACCGGTAATGTAAAGTGTCCACATGATCATGTTGTCAATGGAATCTCCCTGTTCAGAGGCGGCTTCTCCCAATATCTTACCTTTCAACAGCTCATTACAGTAATATACGCCTATGAGTCCCAGCACCAGGAAAGCGATCAGCAAAAATCCGTTAATACGGTTGTTCTGCTGGCGGGCCTTCTTTTCCCCCTTCAATATGGACACATATTCGCTCGCCTTCGCAATCTGGAAGATGACTACGAATATGAGCACAACAACTAAGACTGCTAAAAAACCTGACATTGCTATTTGAAATAATTAAGTTATCTAATGCTTTACGTTGTTTCTAGTTCCACTTTAGCCCCTCATCAGGTGTGGTGTACGATACTTTCCTTCAGATAAGGGTGATTTTTTGGAACCAGCGGAGCCTTCGCCAGCTGATTCATCACCACGAAAATGATCACACCTACGAAGCCGAGTCCCAGGCCCAGTTCATACCAGGGGAAGTTCAGCTCCTTTACAGTGCCCGGCATTACCATCTGGAAGAAATCCAGCCAGTGACCGAAGATGATCAGTATCGCTATATAAGTTACAGATGTATAGTTACGCTTGGTATCACGTTTCATCAACAGCAGCAAAGGCAGGATGAAATTGATGATCAGGTTCAGGAAGAACACCGGGCGCCATTCGCCCCATACACGGGGTTTGAAATATTCAGTTTCTTCCGGCATGTTGGCATACCATATCAGCATGTACTGCGAGAACCACAGGTAAGCCCAGAAGATGCTGAAAGCGAACATAAACTTGCCCAGGTCATGTATGTGCTCTTCGTTCACGAAAGACAGGTACCCGTTGTTTTTCAGGTAGATCACAAACAATGCGATCAGTGACAAACCAGATACCCAGGTGCTGGCGAATGTATACCAGCTGTACATGGTAGAAAACCAGTGTGCGTCGATGCTCATCAGCCACAGCCAGGGAGTGGTAGAACCAACGCTCAGCGCGTAGATCACTGTGAAACCACCACACCATACGGTGTTCCTCCACAGAATACGGCGACCGCTCTCGGGAGACAGATCCCAGGTATCTTCCTGTAAGGACATATTACGCAGCTTCACCGTGAAAAAGGACCACAGCGCTATTGTAATAATAGTAGCGGTAGTATAGAAGCCCTTGCTCAGGAAAGCTGATTTCCAGCTTAATACGCGGTCATGCTTTACATGCTCAGCGTTCAGCCAGTGGTAGATGTGATCTTTCCCACCGAAAACGATGATCATCAGCACGATGAACAGCAGGCCACCCAGTACAGGTACCGCCATTGATATAGCTTCCGGAACACGACGGAAGGCGATCTGCCAACCACCCTGTGCCAGTGTAGTAGCTCCGATAAAGAAAGTACTGGCCAATGTTACCAGCAGAAAGAAAGTACTGTTCTGCAAAATGCCAGCCCAAAAACGGGTAGACCCGTGCTCGCCGTGAAGCGCCACTAATCCGATCAATAATGTGAGTACGCCAATGCCCATTAACACGAAACTGGCCGTTCTCAATTTTGCTGGTACTACAAATTGGTCCTTCATTTGTTACTAATTTGTCGAAATTTTCTTGCTAGTTACTTACTGTATTTATTTTGACCTAAATACTATTCCAATTATTTAGCTGATGTGGTATCTCCACCAGAAGCAGCCGGTCCCGCAGCGGGAGTTGCAGGCGCTGCATCAGGAGCACCAAATATCTCTCCACCCTGTACACTCTTGATATAGGCGGCTATCTTCCAACGCTGTGTTCTGTCCAGCTGGCTGGCGTAGCTCCCCATGGCATTCCAGCCATAAGTCATTACATAGAACAGGCGACCCTGGGTATAGTGGGATTTCGGACCACCTGCAGCCAGGTTAGCCGGTGCAGCAGGATAAGGACCTTCACCGCCTTTATACAGCGGACCGTTACCATCCAGTGCAGTACCATGGCAGATGCCGCAGTAGATGTTGTACAAACGTTTTCCTTCAGCCACATCGGCTTCTGTAATAGTGAGCGGGTTCTTAATAGTATTAGCCAGAGCGGTATCCCCTTCCTTAACGTGATAAGGCAGCAATTCTCCTCTCTTAACTGTTCCTTCCACAGGCTTCAGGCTGGCCAGGCGCGGGTTATAGAACTCGTATGCACGGGATTCGTACATATCCGGCATATAGATCCTGCCGGGCTTTCTGTGGTTCTCTCCTGTATTACAGGCCGCCAGTAAAGCTCCGCCTGCCAAAGCAGCTACTACTAATATGTTGGAAGTCCTTTTCATTTGAAGTAGATCGTCTTTTATATCGGTCAAATGAATCTTACGATATCATTTGAAACTCAATCGTCTTTTTACTCGTTTTCAATTAAACATTTAACGGCGCCGGTTGCTCGCTGTAGAGGCGGTCTTCGCGGTCGAAACGGCCGAGCCACCATCCTGTTTCAGCTGTCTGCTCGTTGATCTCCTGGGCGCCAACGCTGGCCAGGAAATTCTTTACATCAGCAGCAGACGTTTTACCTGTGATCTCGATAGCCATTACAAATTTATCATCTGTCTGACGCGGATGGAAGACATGCTTCTTCACAAAAGGCGCTATCTGGCAGAGATAACAGAAGGTGAGCACCATACCTACCGCAGAGAACAGTACTGTTAACTCAAAGGTAATAGGTATGAAGGCAGGCAGCGGGAAGTGCGGCTTACCACCGATGTTCAAAGGCCAGTCTGAAGCAAATACCCAGCTCATGAAAGACAGGGCTGTAGTAGTACCGGTAATGCCATATACAAAACCGGCTGTATGCAGGCTGGTCTCTCTCAGGCCCATGGCATGATCGAGGCCATGCACGGGAAAGGGGGTGTATACATCATGGATCTTGTATCCTGCGGCACGTACTTTCTTTACAGCCGGGAACAACACCGCCTCATCATCAAAAACACCTACAACAAAATTTTTTGCAGCCATATGTTGAAAAATTCAAAATCTTATTAAATAGTTGTCAGTTTTCAGTTGTCAGTTATTAGTTATCAGTGACTGTCAACTGATAACTGACAACTTTTATTTAGTGCGCATGTGCTACGTCGTGCGCAAATTTGTCTGCCTCCTCCGTTTCGTACTTCTGCATGTTATCCTTAAAGCTTTCGCCGGAAGTCTTCAGTACATGTTTGATCTCAGCTACCGCGATCACCGGGAAATACTTGGCGAACAGGAAGTAGCAGGTAAAGAACAGCCCGAAGGTACCCATGTAGAAACCAACCTCAGGCCAGGCCGGACGATAGTAAGTCCAGCTGGAGGGCAGGTAATCGCGGTACAGTGAAGTACAGATGATCACAAAACGCTCAAACCACATACCGATGTTCACGATGATGGACATAATGAAGGTTACCATTACATTCCTTCTCATCTTGCGGAACCAGAACACCTGGGGAGTGATCACGTTACAGGTCATCATGATCCAGTAAGACCAACCCAGCGGACCGGCAGCGCGGTATTTGTAGAAGCTGTCAAATTCGTATTGTACACCGCCGTACCATGCCATGAACAGCTCAGTAAGGTAAGCGCAACCTACGATAGAGCCTGTCAGTACGATCACCTTGTTCATAGCCTCCATGTGGCCGATGGTGATGTAGTCTTCCAGGTGTAATATTTTACGTGTGATGATCAGCAGCGTTTGCACCATCGCAAATCCGGAGAAGATCGCGCCCGCCACGAAGTAGGGAGGGAAGATGGTGGTGTGCCAACCAGGGATCACTGAAGTAGCAAAGTCAAAAGATACGATGGTGTGCACGGAAAGCACCAGCGGGGTGGACAGACCGGCGAGCACCAGTGATAATGATTCGTGACGCTGCCAGTGTTTGGTGGAACCGGTCCAGCCGAAAGAGGCGATACCATACAGCAGTTTACGCAGTTTGGTTCTGGCCCTGTCGCGCACGGTGGCAAAGTCAGGGATCAGACCTGAATACCAGAACAGCAGCGATACCGTGAAGTACGTAGAGATCGCGAACACGTCCCACAGCAGCGGAGAGTTAAAGTTAACCCACAGCGGGCCACGGGTGTTGGGATAAGGCAGTACGAAGAAGGCCATCCAAACACGACCCATGTGGAAGATAGGGAACTGGCCGGCGCACATTACCGCGAAGATCGTCATCGCTTCTGCCGCACGGTTCACCCCTGTACGCCATCCCTGGCGGAACAGCAGCAGGATGGCGGAGATCAGCGTACCGGCGTGACCGATACCTACCCACCACACGAAGTTGGTGATGTCCCAACCCCAACCTACAGTTTTATTCAGATTCCACACCCCGGTACCGTAATACACCTCCCAGGTCACAGAAAACGCACCAAACGCCAAAAGGCAGAGTGATATAGTTAAGCCCACATACCACAATTTTCCGGGCTTGCCTTCAATGGGGCCGATGATATCTTCGGTTACCTTGTGATAATCCTTTACCCCATCAACTAAAGGTTCTCTCAGTGTGGATTCGTACTTTAAATGCATAGTTCTTAAAGCTTTTAGCTGTTAGTTGCTGACTAGCAGCCCTTATCTTTTTTATGATCTGATCTCTAGTTCCTATTCGTTATTATCCGTGATGCGCTTCTTCGTGATGACCGGCTTCCGCTTTGGGAGCAGCGTCCTTGTTACGGATCTTAGCCAGGTAGTTGATGGAAGGCAGTGTATGTGTCTCTTCGAGCACATAGTACAGCCTGTCCTGCTGTTCCTGGGTACGCATCTTGTAGATGCGGCTGTCCTTGTCATTCACGTTACCGAATACGATAGCGTCTGCTGCGCATGCCTGCTGACAAGCAGTTTTGGCTTCACCATCCTTAACGGGGCGGCCTTCTTTCTTGGCAGTCAGTTTAGCGTCCTGCAGGCGTTGTACGCAGAAAGAACATTTTTCCATTACACCGCGGCTGCGTACCACTACGTCAGGGTTCAGCACCATGCGGGTCAGGTTATCGTTCATATCAGCCACGTCGTACAGGTTGTTCTCGAAGCTATCTGCACCATTCCAGTCTCTCCAGTTAAAGCGACGTACTTTATACGGACAGTTGTTAGCACAGTAACGGGTACCGATACAACGGTTATAAGCCATCTGGTTAATACCTTCAGAGCTGTGGTTGGTAGCAGCTACCGGACAAACGTTCTCACAGGGAGCATTGTCGCAGTGCTGGCACAGCATCGGCTGGAACACCACTTCCGGGTTGTTCTCATCGCCGCTGAAGTAGCGGTCGATACGCAGCCAGTGCATTTCGTGTGCTTTGATCACCTGCTCTTTACCTACAACAGGAACGTTGTTCTCTGCAGTACAGGCCACAACGCAGGCGCCGCAACCAAAGCAGGTGTTCAGGTCTATAGACATACCCCATTTTATGCCGGGGTAAGGATAATTCGGATACAGGGTACCGTCTGCGCGGAAATCTTCACCGTATTTGCTCAGCTCAGCGCGATCTTCGTTCACCTCTTTCGGATTCTTGATGAATTCTTCCAGGGTAGTTTCTTTGATGATCGGACGGCCTTCGTAGCTGTTGTGTGTTTGGGTAAGACCGATCTGGTAAGTTGCGCCGGTAGCTTCAACAGTAGCATCAGGAGCGAAATAGTCGAAGGTCTGACCGTTGTAGCTTGCAAAAGGATAAGCGTTCTTACCGATGTTGCCGGCAGCCCTGCCTGCGTTCAGGCTACGGCCGTAACCTACGGCGATAGCGATCACTTCGGGATGGATACCAGGCACGATCAGCAGCGGAAGCTCTATTTCTTTGCCGTTAGCCTTTATTTTCAGTACTTTCTTGTCAGCGTTGATCTCGTAGTCGTCACCCAGCTGCTCGTTGAAGGTCTTCGCCAGTGTGTTGGACACGCAGGCGTAGTTGTCCCAAGTAGAGCGGGTGATCGGATCAGGCATTTCCTGCAACCAGGGGTTGTTAGCCAGTTTACCGTTGCCGATCGCTACTTTTTCATACAGCACCAGCTCGAACTTACCGCCTTTCTTAGCGCTGCTGATCTTGGCAGAAGCAGCAGCTACGTCGCCGGCAAAGGTAGCGCCAGCCAGGGCAGGAGCAGTAGCCGGTTCGATCACGCCATCCTGCAGGGTTCTGTCCCATGCTTCCTGTCCGCCAAGTTTGGCGATCCATTCGTTCTTCAGGTAATCTACCCAGTTGGTAGGGTTACCGCTCCAGGAGAGCAGGGTATCTTCAAATGCGCGTGTTTTGAACAAGGGCGCGATAGTAGGCTGTGTAAAGCTGAAGTAGCCGGTTTTACCTTCTGCATCGCCCCAGCTTTCCAGGAAGTGGTGGTCAGGAGCAGCGTATTTAACCAGCTCAGAAGTTTCGTCTTTACGATCATTGAAAGAAACAGTGAGCTTAGTTTTCTTCAGACCGTCAGCAAACTTCTTAGCGTCGAAATAATCGTATACAGGGTTTGCACCGTGGATAAGCAATGCGCCGATGCTGCCTGCATTCAGGTCATTCACCAGCTGCGCCATATCGCTGTCGATACCCTGGCGGTAGTTGGAAGTAGTAGCCCAATCAATGGTAGTGCCGTTAGCGCCTACCAGGTTATTGATGGCGTTCACGATCAGCTGTACGTTCACATCGTTGGAGCCGGATACCACCAGCGCTTTGCCCTGGGCAGCTTTCAGTGCCTGTGCAGCTTTGGTGATACCATCCGCCAGGCGTTTGTCTGCGATCCCGCTTACTGCACCGCCGTTAACAGCGTTGTACAGGGCGAGCGCAACTGCGCCGGTTTCGGAAGGCTTGTGTGTGAATCTTTCGTCAGCGTTAGCGCCGGTAAGGCTCATCATGCTTTCGAAGTGGAAATGTTTGCTCATTTCCGGCTTCGCTGCATTGATCTTACGGGTAGCGCCGTATTGTCTTGCAAATTCAGCCGGGCTTAACCAGGTTCCGAGGAAGTCTGCACCCAGGCTTACTATTGTTTTAGCATTCTCGAAGTGGTAAGAAGGTAGTGCTCTTTTACCATAAGCGGCCTCGTTGGCCAGCAGCATACCGGAGTAGGATACTGCGTCGTATGTAACATGGCGGGAGCCGGGATATTTAGCCAGGAACTCGCCGATCACTTTCTTGGTAGAGGGGCTGATAATGGTAGAGGTCAGCAGCACAACCGGCTGACCACCCAGTGAGCCTAAAGCAGCTTTCACCTGTTTGTCCAGCTCTGCCCAGGTAGTTTCCGTACCGTTGATAGTAGGATAACGCAGGCGGGCAACATCGTACAGGCTCAGTACCGCAGCCTGTACTTTAGCGGTGGTAGCGCCACCGGTAACAGAGCTGAGGGTATTACCTTCTATTTTGATCGGACGGCCTTCGCGGGTCTTTACAACTACAGGCACGAACTCGCCATCTACGGCATAGGTAGAAGCATAATAGTTAGGTACGCCGGGGGTGATCTCTTCCGGCTTATTTACGTAAGGGATAGCTTTTTTAACCGGTATTTCACAGCTGGCTGCAATGGTAGCTGCAGCGGTGGTGAACCCCAGGTACTTCAGAAAGTCCCTGCGGGGTGTTGTAGCATTCAACAGGCTTTCGCTTTCCTCAAAGGGCAGTTCTTCCCGGAATTCATTTTTTACGATTTCCTGGTGCCCTTTGGTATCGTGCAACTCCTCCAAGCCTTTCCAATACTTTTTCTGCTCCATGTTATTTATTACGAGTTACGTGATTTACTAATTTGATTTCATGAGGTAGGAAGTGGGATATGTGTATCACTTCCCTGTGTCATAATATTAATAGTGACATTTCTGACATTCGGTACCGCCCACCATTTCAACAGTCACGCTATCGATCTTTCCAGCCTTAACATCCTGGTGGAACTTCTCGAAAATGCTGTAGTATTTGTTGTCGGCAAACTGCACTTTGGTAGTACGGTGGCAGTTGATACACCAGCCCATGGACAGGTCAGCGAATTGGTGAACTTCGTCCATATCCTGGATATTGCCGTGACAGGTTTGACATTGTTGCTTACCGGCCACCACGTGTTGAGAGTGGTTAAAGTATACGTGGTCGGGCAGGTTATGGATCTTGGTCCATTCTATGGGTCTACCGGGTTTGGTATATTTCTGTGCCTGCGGATCCCAGCCTACATAATCATACAGTTTCTGGATCTCTGCGGTGCCGTTGATCTTTTTACCTTCTGCAGTAACCAGCTCAGGACCACTGTAAGAGTTAATGGCCTTGTGACAGTTCATACAAATATTTTCAGAAGGGATCATAGCGTGCTTGCTCTTTTCAGCGCCTGCGTGACAGTAAAGACAGTTGATCTGGTTAATACCGGCATGCACTTTGTGAGAGTAGTGGATCGGTTGCTCAGGCATGTAATCTTTCTGGCGTCCGAGACCGATAGCACCGTTGATAGTAAAGTATCCGCCCACCATGAATAACACGACGATCGCCAGGGCGATGTATGCTTTATTTCTGTAGAAGGGTACGGGTTCGGGAGTGGCAACGCCGTCTTTGTCTGCAGCCAGCTTATTCAGGTTGCTGTTGATCTGCATCAGGATCAGTGCTACGATAGCGAGAACCAGTGTAATGATGCCAAACAGCAGGCTGTTGTCGCTACCTTCTTCAGCAGCAGCGCCTTCTGCTCCGGGAGCTCCTGCTTTAGGACCACCTGGTGTTTTAGCGCCTTCTGCACCGATATAAGCAAGGATATCATCTATATCTGCATCTGAGAAAGAGGGGAAAGCAGGCATTGCCTGTTTGTTATACTCATTATACAGATTGTTTGCATACTGATCACCAGTGGCGAGTACAGAAGCGGAGTTATGGATCCATTGATGTAACAATTTCTTGTCAGCCCATCTTGACTCAACGTCTTTCAGAGCAGGACCCGTCACTTTCTTATGCACATTGTGGCAGGATGCGCAGTTCTGTTGGAATAATGTCTTACCCTTGTTCGGATCTGCCGCCTTAGCTGTCGAAACCGAGAGAACAAGTCCGGCGCACAGGATAAGAACACTCACAAATTGCTTGCGCAAACGAATGGAAACACGACGATACACAGCCTATTAGTTTAGATTTGACCTTAGTTTCTTTAAAAGTGCCAGCAAAAATAAGACACAATGTTGACAATTTATCAACAATTAAAAAATTTATTAGTTGCATTGTTGAGTCTTTTATCTATACATAAAGACTTCGAAGGGATTATTTTATGATAAATATCATGTAACGAAAAAACTTATATATGACCCTGGCGGTATAATATATATATGGTGTTTCGATGCGCTTTTTTTGGCTTGATTTGATGTAATTTTAACTGGCTCGCTTACTTAAAAAAACCATTCCCCATGAAGTACCGGAGCTTTCTTTTTGCAGCTATCCTTGGAGCGGTAACCGCCTGTAACGGAGGCGGCGGACCGGCAACCCACACAGACAGTACCCAGTCACCCCCTGCGTCCAACCCCGGCGAAGGCATTTCCAGCCCTGCCAGCAAGGCGGCCGGCGCCTACCAGGGCACTTTACCCTGTGCAGACTGCCCGGGCATAGATTACCAGCTCAGCCTGCAGGAGGACCAGCGCTACCAGGAGCTGATGGTATACCGCGACCGGAACGAAGGCAGAGCCGTCATCGACACCGGCATGTGGAAAATGGAGAACGACTCCATTATAACACTGGTAGGTCAGCAGCCGCAACAGTTCCTTTTTGAGGACGGCAAACTATATCATCTTGACCGGGAAGGTCACCGCATTACCGGGGCCCTGGCAGACAATTATATATTAAGGCCGGTAGGCGGCGGTGGCAACTACAGGCAGCTAAGGGAAAAGGCTGCCGCCGGCGCCGATTTCTGGGCCGCCGGCAATGAGCCCGGCTGGAGCCTGGAGCTGGACCGGAACAAGACCATCTTCTTCCAGGACATGAACGGTGACTCCCTGCGGGTACCTACGCCCAGGCCCCAACCTGATACAGACAGCCTCCGGGTCTATACCCCTAAGCATGAAAAGGCCGAATTCATCATTACCATCCGGCAGCGGGCATGTACAGACGACATGAGCGGGTATATGCGCCCTTATACCGTGGAGGTCCAGGTAAAGGACAAGAATTACCGGGGCTGCGGGGAATACCTGCGGTAGCACTGTTGTTCCCTCTCCTTATTTATAACGAAATTAACTGAGAGCCGCATCCAAAAAGGTGCGGCTCTCGTGTTTTATTGCCCCGGGATCTATGGGCCTCCTCTAAAAGACAGGTTGTTTAAAGGTACTTCAGCCGTAGATGTTGGGTATCTTATAAGAGAGGGAACATCTACCGGTCAGATACCGGACAGATACCGGTCATATACCGGACATCCCCCAGTTCTTCCGCAATAGGACTGCATTTCAGCCCGAATAAGCTTGAACCTCACCAGAAGCTCCCTGGAAGGACAACAGGGCCCAAGGAAAAGCCGTGTTTAACTGCTAACTTTGCGCTGGAAAAAATAACATTCAGCCTTGAAAAATATCGCCATCTTTGCCTCAGGCGCCGGTAGTAACGCTCAGAAGATCATCGACCATTTTAAACAGTCTGCAATAGCCAGGGTAACGCTGATCGTTTGTAACAAACCCGGGGCCGGCGTATTACAGATAGCAGAAAAAGAAGGCATTGAGTCCATCCTGATAGATAAGGAACTGTTCTTTCGTTCGGACCGCTATATACAGGAGCTGCAACAGCGGCAAATAGACCTGGTGGTACTGGCAGGGTTCTTATGGAAGGTACCCGCTAACCTGGTGCAGGCATTTTCTAACCGTATCATTAATATTCACCCGGCACTGTTACCCAAATACGGAGGCAAAGGTATGTACGGGCATTTTGTACATGAGGCAGTGATCAGTGCGAAAGATGCGGAAAGTGGTATCACCATCCACTATGTCAATGAAAAATATGACGACGGCGCCACCATATTGCAGGAACGATGCGTAGTATTACCGGAAGATACGCCAGCCTCCCTTGCCGCAAAAATACAGCTGCTGGAGCATACCTGGTACCCGGTAATTGTGGAACGATTATTGTCTTAAAATTCGCTGTTGCCTGGCCCGTTTTCAGCTGTCAATCTTGTCCTAATGTTTGCTATGAAGAGAACTATACTTGCATTACTGTCCGCATGTGGTTTCTGTCTGCATGCACAGGCACAAAGCAAACCCGCCACTACTTTCAGCAATAGCACCTATATCAAGGTTAACCCCACCACCCTGATCAACGAACTGGATATTTACATTGAACAGGAGCTTACTGAAAAGCTAAGCCTGGAGCTGGGCATTATAGGTATTTATACCGATTACCCAGACTATTACCTGGCTAAAAAAATAGATTTCGGGCAAAAGAAACCAAACATTACCACGGAACAGTTTGTGGAAGGAAGGGGTCTTGGGTTCAGGGCTGGTTTGCGCTGGTATCTCTTTTCCATCTACGAAGGCGCTTCACGGGCGGGAGGTACTTATTTTGAACCGATCCTGTTCTATAAGAAAGTATTTTATCCGAATGAAGATGTGGAGATCAACGACGGTAAATATACAGAATCCGCCAGCAAGAATGTGTATGGTTTACAAGTGTTGCTGGGCCGCCAGTTCACCAAAGGCAAGATCATATTTGACCCATATATAGGATTGGGCGTCCGCAGCAAAGTGTATCATTATAATAATTTCTTTGATAATAATGGGGTGGTACAAAGCGATAACAGCCGCCTGGTGAGCATACTGCCCAGTATACAGCTGGGAGTTAAGCTTGGGCTTAAGATGTAAAGAGATTTTAGCAGGAGACAAACGCTCCAAGGGTTTGAAACCCTTGGAGCGTTTGTCTTTTTAGTCAATCAGTGTCCAGCGTACCCCCAGAAACCCGCGTATGCCCTGGTTAGATGCATATACGTAGTTGGTATCAAAGGTAAGCGCGTAGGGATTGTCTGCCGTGGGCAGCACTCTTCCCTGCTGGTCATGCACTACCTGCTTGTCAAATGGATCGAAAGGCCTGGCAATAGCATCCGGGGCTGGCCTGAAGTTCAGCAGGTTCTTTATCCCACCGTACACTTCCCAGCCGCGGGGAAACTTTTTGGTAAGCTGTATATTCTGCAGGCTCCATACCGGGGAGTTGGCCGGACGGGGGTCCAGGTTGTTTTGCAGTGGAAGCTTCATTGGCCCGTAAACGTTACCTGTATAATCTATTGATAAACCTGCACGGGGAAAGCTGTACGATACGGTCCAGGTGCCCGTGAACCTTTCTGTCAGCATAGGCCTTTCACGAACAGACTTTCCGCCATCATCCGTTACCGTATAAACATCCATAAAAGTGGCGCCTGCCAATACCTTCAATGGAAAGGAGAAGGCCAGGTCGGTGTTCAGGCTAAAGCCCCTTGATATGGCATAGCCGTTAAGGTTATTATATAATATATAATCCTGTTTGGAATAATCCGGGATGATCTTATTGCTGAAGCGGGTGTAAAAGGCAGACATGTCCAGGCCCAGAAAAGCATTATTAAGATTGATCTTCTTTACATAGTTCAGGTTCACATTCCAGCTCTTTTCCGGTTTCAGTTTATCCTCGATCACCACTTGCCGGGCGCCCGTCAGGGCCGCATGATCTTCTGTAAAGACAGACACTACCCGGTAACCGGAACCCACGTTGAGGCGCAGGACATCCTGATCATCCGGCGCCCATTTATAGGCAAAGCGGGGTGTGAAGATATTTCCATGGATGGAATTATAATCATAGCGCATGCCCAGCAAGACCGTATGCCTGGTGTTCAGCTTGATCTCATCCTGCAGGAAAAGGCCGGGGAGATAGGTATGGGTGGCAGTGGGTGTGGCTACCGTATTATCGTCATAATAAGTATAGCGGAAGGGCAGGCCCGTGAGCAGGTTATGTTTTCCTACCTGCTTATCCCAGGTGAACTGGGCAAAGGCTATTTTCTGATCTGCCAGGAACCAGTTTTTGCCGTAGGCAGAATTCTGGTCGTGCAAATTAAATGAGTACTGGAACATGATCTTTTCCTTTACGGGCAGCTGGTAGCTGCCGATCAGCTCCAGGCGCTTGGTACGGATGCTTTCACCGTAGATGCTGTCTGTTCCGCGCCAGTGCGGAGTCCATTGCGTCTGTCCGCCCCAGCGGTCCTCATAATAATAACGCGCCGCCACCGAAGCGATACGTTGGTTACGGCGCGGGAAGACCCATTTATTAAAAACGGAGATACGATGCTGCAGGGTCACATCTGTAAACCCATCACCGTTATTATCCACCGGGTGCTGGTAGTTAAAATAATTAACGCCCAGCAGACCGCGCGCCTTACCCGTATTGATGCGGAGGCCCAGGTCTGCATTGTACTCCTGCCAGGAGGTGCTAAACACATCGGCGGTAAGCAGGGGGGCTGTAGCAGGATCCCTGGTGATCACATTTATAAGTCCGGCTACTGCTTCCGAGCCATATAAGGTGGAGGCAGGGCCTTTGACCACCTCTACCCGTTCTACCAGGCTGTTAGGGATACCGGACAGGCCATACACGGTAGAAAGGGCGCTGACAATCGGCATACCGTCTATCATTACCATGGTGTAAGGGCCTTCCAGGCCGTTAATGTGGATATCCCCGGTGTTACACACGTTACAGTTGAGCTGCGGCCTTACGCCGTTAATGTTCTGTAAGGCGTCAAAGAGGCTGGGTGTAGGATTTTTGCGGAAGAACAAAGGGGTAAATACATCTACGGGCACGGGGCTCTCCATTTTAGACACCGGCCGCAAGGTGCCTGTTACCACCACTTCGCTGAGGCTGGAAGCTGTTGGCTGCAGGTTCACATCGATGCGCACCGTGTTAGCTGCTTTTACCTGTACGGGCTGCGTATATTTTACATAACCCACGGCGCTTACCTGCAGTACATGGCGGCCAACCGGTATGGCTGTTAGCTCATAGTTACCGGCTTCGTCTGTAACGGTTCCTGTTTTAATATCGGTAAACCCGACGCTGGCAAAGGGTACAGGCTTGCCATCGGCCAGTACGGTTCCTTTCAACCGCCCGCCTGAGGCCGTTTGCGCCTGTACGCTGCCAGCCGTTAATGAATAAAGGACCAGAATATATAGTAGTACATATTTTACCATCTGCAACTTTTTATCATGGCAAAAATAAGTTTTATGATATAGTTATTCTAAATTAATTTTTAGGCTAGCCTAAATTTAGAAGGTGAACACTACTTTAGCAGAAGTTCTATATCCAGGATACAGCACTACATTTTTTGGTTTCGGAAAGCGTCTTATCTACTGTTCCATTCCGTCCTTATTACAGATCCGGCAGTGCCTGCATTCGCGCAGGTTCCATATATGAGCAATGACCACCAGGAGCGCACCAGCAGTTATTAAAATTGGCTCCCAGCGCTCTGCTGCCAGGAAGTGGCCCGTGAGCAGCAAAACAAAGCCCAGGACAAACAGCAGCAGGGGTTTCAGGTAATGGTGATGATAGCGGTATCCCCTGAAAAGAGAAGTACAGCCTACCAGGAAGGTAAAGCTTAGCAGCCCGTATTCCAGCTTTTCATTTTTAAACATTTCCAATCCAAGAAGTGGCAATACAGTCATCAACAAGGGTAGTACAGCACAGTGCACAGCACAGATCAGGGAAGCGCCGATACCCAATACATCCAGGTTCATTTTACGCAGGCGGTCTGACATACGATCCTATTTCGGGTGGTAAAACTATTGAGGCAACAAAGCTAGGGATTTATTTGCAACTGCGTTGCACATTTTTTTTACATGGTAACTTATCAGTACCTTTGCCACAGATTAAAGGACTGGCTTTATGTCAAAAAAGACGATTTTTTACGTACTGTTTTTCGTTTTGCTGAGTGTTGCCTTTCTGGGCTATGCGGGATGGGTGATAAAAGGAGAGACCGGCACTTTCTTCGGTAAGGAAAGGCTGCCGGTGCTGGGAAGCCCCGGGCATATTGTAGGTGGTTTCTCTTTTGTGAACCAGGAGGGTAAGACCATCACCAGCAACGATGTTAAAGGAAAGATCTATGTAGCGGAATACTTCTTTACCACCTGTACCGGTATATGCCCCAAGATGAACAAGAACATGGAAAAGGTATATGCCAGATACAAGGACCAACCCGATTTCCGTATCCTTTCCCATACTGTAGACCCGGAACATGACAGCGTACCTGTGCTGAAAGCCTATGCAGAAAAACATGGAGCAGATGCGCGGAACTGGTGGTTCCTGACAGGTACCAAAAAAGAGCTGTACAAGCTGGCCAGACAGGGATACATGGTGGATGATGGCACTTACACCGGTGAAGAGGACTTTGTACATACCCAGTGGTTTGCACTGGTAGACGGAGAAGGCCGTGTAAGGGGACTATATGAAGGCACCAAGGTATCAGACGTAGATAAACTGATCAATGACGTAGACCGGTTATTGAATGAATAGCTTTAATGTGCTGTCAATTTTCTGATCATGGTTAAAAACAACAGAGAACAGATCCATCATTTACTGCGGAACAGTCACCTGAGCGTTACTGAAACCCGCGTGAAAATACTGGAGCTCTTCATGAAAAGTAACGGAGCCCTGGAACACAGCGATTTTGAGAAAAAACTCGGACAATCTTTTGACCGGGTTACTATCTACCGGACCCTGCAGGCATTCCTGGATAAGGGCATTATCCATAAAATACCTACTACAGATACTTCCGTAAGATATGCCTTGTGCAAATCGGAATGTTCAGAACATCATCATCACGATCATCACGTGCATTTCAAATGCGAGGAATGCGGCAATACCGTTTGCCTGGAAGAGACCGATGTACCCAGCATACAGCTTCCCAAAGGCTATGCCATGCATAATGTGGAAGTAGTGGTAAGCGGGGTTTGCAAACAGTGTAAATAACGTTTGAGATTTGAAGTTTGAGGTCTGAGGTTAGTTACAGGTTAGATGTTTAAATAAGTGTCTGATCTTACTTTAGACTTCTGGCCTCCAACGAACTTCAGACCTCAAACTTGAAACCTTCAAACTACAGTTTTATCCGATTGCGTCCATTTCTTTCTTTACAAAGTCTGCCAGCTCTTTCACGTAGGCAGGCGAAAAATCAAAACGAATACCTGCCGCTTCATACAGCTCCGGCAATGTTTTAGTACCTCCAAGGCTGAGCGCTTTTACGTAATTATCCAGCGCCGCCTGCTTGTTCTCCTTATATTGTTTCCACATAGCGATAGCGCCCAGCTGGGCAATACCATACTCGATATAATAGAACGGCACTTCAAACAGGTGCAGCTGCCGCTGCCAGCCCATGGAGCGATAATCTTCCAATCCGGTCCAGTCCACCACCTCCGGTGAGAACTCATCCAGTATGCTTACCCAGGCTGCGGTACGTTCTTCCGCCGTATGCTGCGGATGCTCATAGATCCAGTGCTGGAACTTATCGATAGTAGCGATCCAGGGAAATATGGTGATGGCGCGCTCCAGCTGCTGACGTTTTGCACGCTGCAGTTCTTCCTTGTTGCTGAAGAAAATATCCCAATGATCCATGGTGAAAAGCTCCATGCTCATGCTGGCCACTTCTGCGATTTCCATGGGATATTCCTTGAAGGCGCTCAGCGGAAGATCGTGGCTGAGGAAGGAGTGCACGGCATGACCGCCTTCATGCACCATGGTGGTAAGGTCTTTCATCTGGCCGGCAGCATTCATAAAAATGAAAGGTACACCGGTTTCCGCCAGGGGACAATTATAGCCGCCCGGCGCTTTACCTTTACGGCTTTCCAGGTCTAAACGACCCATCTTTTGCATTACGCGAAGGCAGTTGCCGAAGAAGGGGCCCAGCTGATCAAAGCAACCGATCGTTTTGGTGATCAGTTCTTCACCGCTATGAAAGGGCTCCAATGGTTTCACGCCTTCAGGCTCAGCTTCAGTATCCCAGGGCCTCAGGGTGTCCAGCTGTAATTTAGCCTGCTGTTTTTCCAGTATATTCTTTACCAGGGGCAGTATATGTTCTTTTACTGCCGCATGGAACTGAAAGCAATCTTCTTTGGTGTAGTCAAAGCGACCAAGTTCTTCAAACTTGTAATCGCGGTAGTTGCTGAAGCCGGCGTTGAGGGCTACCTGGTGGCGTTTTCCTATCAGTGAACTATACAGCTGATCCAGTGTATCGCGGTCCTTGAGGCGGCGTTCATATGTTTTTCGGAGCACTTCTTCCCGCAGGGCGCGGTCGCTGCTTTCCAGGAACTTGGCAGCCTGCTGCAGGGTGTATTCCTGGCCATTTATTTCGATGGTCATCTTGCCGTTCACCACGCCGAATTGCTGGGCCATTACACTCAATTCTGCCAGCAGGGGTACGTTCTCTTCGCGGAATAGCTTTACCTGTTTACGTACGCTGCGCAGGTACGTTTCAAAGCCGCTACCCAGCTCTTTGGCAAAGGGGCAGTCCAGCAGCTTACGGTTCAGCGCATCTGCATAAGGTTGCAGCTTGGGCTGTATCTCCATGAAAAAATAAGTAAAAGATTCTTCCAGCTCTTTGCTGGTAGTATCGCAGGTCATCCGGATCTGGCGCCAGCAGGCGTCTTCACTTACCACTGCTTCCAGCTCACTTACATCTTTCAGCCATTGCTCCAGTTCCGCCGTGTTGTTGATGGGGCGCTCTTTGAGAGCTTCATAATAAGGCTGCAACGCATCCCAGGTAGTAACCGTAAAGTTCTCCGGAAGAAATTTGCGCGGCAGTTTCTCAATATTTGCGTTTAATGTGTTCATCTTACTAAAATAGCAAATTCCGGGCAGTTGCCCGGAATCTGGTATACTGATAGTTGTTAGCTGTAAGTTAAAATTTGCGGCTGTTCAGCTGCAAAGGGATTATTCTTCCGTCTTCTTTTTACGGGTAGTTTTCTTAGGTGCAGCTTCTTCACCTTCGGCAGCAGGCGCGTCTTCTTTCTTAGCCTTCGTTGCTTTCTTAGCCGGCTTTTCTTTTTCTGCAGGCGCTTCAGCTGCGGGTTCGTCCTTCTCCTTAGCAGCTGCTTTAGGCGCTTTTGCTTTTTTAGCAGGTTTTTCTGCCTCAGCAGCAGGCGCTGTTTCCGGTGTTGCTTCTACAGGAGCTGCTTCCTCTGCGGTTTCGCTTCCGTTTTCTTCCGCCAGGATCTCGTCAAATTTCAGGAGATCATTGGCTTTGAGGATGGCGTACCATTTCACCATCTTCTTCATATCGCTCACATATACCTTTTCTTCATCGAAGTCAGGGTATACGCTCTTGAAATACGCCTTGATAGCATTATTGTCCGCTTTGGCCGGCGCCAGTGGGAATTCAGCTTCTTTCTCCTGCATGGCTTTGAAAACCTCTACAAGGTTTACATTATCTCCGGTGGTAAATACTTCTATACTTTCCAGCGGGGTAAAGTTATGGATGCGGGAGGAAACAAAACGCGTGCTTTTGTCTTCCAGGGAACGGACAATAGCGCCATCCTGTTTGCTGGCTAATAATTGAAACAAACCGCCTAAACCGGTTACTGCAACAATTTCTCTGTACTGCATGTTCAAATTTTTAGTAGGGAGCGCAAATATAAATAATTAATTTAAATTCAACCTCCTCGCCACTACTACCGGCAGCTTCCAACGCTTTACCCCTCCCTGCAGGTCGAATACTTCAGTAAATATAATGTATATCCCTGCGGGCAGACCTTGTTTATTTTCTCCCAGGCCGTCCCAGATAATAGTAGCCTGGTTACCTAACTGTCCACTTTGTAAAAGGCGGCGTACCGGCCGACCCAGGGCATCAAAAATCGTGATATTGCCCACAAATCCGGCCTGGGGAGGGCGGCAGGTCAGCACGGCCACATCATCCACCCCATCATTATCCGGTGAAAATACCGGGGGCTGTACTGTCAGCTCCCCGGGCAATTCCTGCAGGTTCAGTTGCTGGGAATTGGCGCTGCCAGGCGTGGCGTATCCCGCTGTAAGGGCGGCGGGATGCCAGTTGGCAGGATCACCGGACGCTTGTTCAAAACTTAGGCGTTCCAGGGAAACACCCTTGGCATCTCCTGACAGCGGCGATTGCATATCCGGCGAGTAATGCAGCAGGTCCAGCAAATGGCCGGCTGCACTATACAGGGCGAGGTCGCCACCTTCATTGGGCAAGGCGGGGAGGCCGGATACCTGCAGCAGGTTTTCGGAAGCTTTGCAGGTATAATAGCGGCACAGGGCGCCCGGATCACGGGTGAGTGCCATATACTGGCCGGGCATTAGCAGGCGCTGCACTCTGCTGAGTGGAATGCGCGCGATGTCCCGTTCAGGAGTGTTGATGAATAACTGCTCCAGGTTTACGGCTTTGTCGCCGTGGTTATAGATCTCCACAAATTCCGGTGCGGGAGACCGGGCATCAAAGAGCACTTCGCTGAAGAGAATATTGCCGGCGCCACCGGTAGCAGGGAGTGCAAAAACAATACTATTATCTGCGCCAGGGGCTGTTCCGCTACAATCGCTAATGCCTTTTACCCGCAGGGTATAAATGGCTGTTGCAGATAAAGGGGCGGATAGGCGGAGCAGCACGGTATTAAAGAGTGGTGGTAACACGGTGAGTGAGGCAATAGCGGTGGAACCAGGGCTGATCTCATACAAAGCCGGATCAGCGGCTTTGGCGCTGTCCATTGTTCTGCTGAAAAACAGCAGGGCGCTCAGGCTATCCTGCAGTGCTACCCGTAATAATGCGGGCGGATTGCCGTTAGCGGGGCGGGAAATGGAATTGGGCTTTCCTGGGGTACCACCGGAAGGATCTACAGATGCCTCCCAAGCCTCCTTAGCACCGCATATAAGGCTGTTTTTTGCCATTTCCAGGCTCCAGCCACCTTTATCCTTTCCGGAACCTGCAAACCAGCTTTTATCGTACGCCAGGGCATGTATTACGCGGCCGGCGGCATCGTAGAGTACCAGTGTATCCAATTCATTTCCCAACACCGGGAAATCATCGAGGCCTGCTACCCTGCTGCCGGCGGTAAACATTCCTGCTTTGTCTTTCCCGCAAAGCAACAACAGGCTATCGGGCTCCAGCAGCAGGGAGGGCAATACTGTCTGCCCGGCATTGGCGCTCAGCTTCCATCGATGGAGCTGCACCGGGTAAGGGCTGTTATTGCGCAGCTCAACAAATTCCGGGAAAGGAAGGCTTACGGGCGGATCAGGATCCGGTAGTATTTCCTGCATCAGCACTTCGTAGGGTGCGGGGCGATGATAAAGGAACCAGGCGGAGGCCGGGTGCATTACATTGCCTGCAGCATCGCTAAGCCCATCTACCTGCAGCAAAAGGCTGTCGCCGGCTGGAAAAGGCTGTGCAAAAACAAGATGAACCGTGTTTGCCGACAGTACAATATCTACCGGGTGAGTACCTGCTGCACCTGCTTTGTAATGTGCAGGCAAAATCGCGGCTGCTGCATCCGGTGGCTCAGAAAAGAGCAGCAGCAGTTGCTGTTCACCAAGTACCGTTACGGACTGTAATTCCGGGGGAGTTGTGTCTTTAACAAAGGGCTGGACGTGGACATCGTCAAAGAAATGTTTCCGGAAAAAGGAAGCGGTTGACTGGCGCACCATGATGCCGTAGCAGACGGAGTCAGTAAAGGTACTGTCATTGACAACACCTTCCGGCATGTAATGCCATCCTGTACCGGAAGTATCTACCCACAACTGCCAGTTAAATGCGTCGTCGCAGCTTACTTTTACCCTGAGCGTGGTAGAGCGCTTGTCGGTAAGCCCGTTACGTCCGTCTGTTAATTTTACAACAGCATTGTCAGCATTTTTTTTGTACAGGCATACGTCATCGTCCTTGTCTCCTATCCTGACAAAGTAACCTGTGTTGTTCTGCAACAGGTTACTGCTGCCGGCGACCAGGAAAACATCCGTGTAGTTGTTGGACGAAGTATTGAAATCCAACTGCATCCACCACTCCCATAGTGCGGGCAGCCTGATTCCGGCGGGCGTTGATATCCAGAAATTGCTGTTGGGTTGCATGCAATTGCTTTGCAACCGGCTATTGCTGATCTGCCAGGCAGAATCAGTTCCCTGCCAGGAAAGGGGCGGATCGTCAAAGCCTTCTGAGATCTGGGCGAGAGAGAAAGCGGGCAACAACAGCAGTGCCGCACAAACAATGGAGGTTTGCATAAAATAAATGGTTGGTAAGGCTGCGAATATAGAGAATAAGGTAGTATTTTTGCGCTTCGAAAAAAATAAAATCCACATGAAAGTTGCCGTAGTAGGAGCCACTGGCCTGGTAGGCTCAAAAATGTTACAAGTGTTGACAGAAAGAAATTTCCCGGTTACAGAACTGATCCCTGTAGCTTCAGAGAAGTCAGTTGGTAAGGAAGTGGCATTTAAGGGCAAGAACTATAAGGTGGTGAATGCAGATACGGCTATTGCCATGAAGCCTGCAGTAGCGCTGTTCTCAGCAGGTGGCAGCACTTCACTGGAGTGGGCGCCTAAATTTGCAGCAGCAGGTATTACAGTAATTGATAATTCAAGTGCGTGGAGAATGGACCCTACCAAAAAACTGGTAGTACCTGAAGTAAATGGAAAAACATTAACTCCGGAAGATAAGATCATTGCAAACCCCAATTGTTCCACCATACAAATGGTAATTGTATTAAACCCGCTGCACGAGTTATACAAAATTAACCGTGTTGTGGTATCAACTTACCAATCTGTAACAGGAACCGGTGTAAAAGCGGTGGATCAGCTGATGAATGAACGTAAGGGCATCACTGATGGTCCGGCAGCATATCCCCATGCAATTGATTTAAATGTTATCCCGCATATTGATGTGTTCCTCGATAATGGCTATACGAAAGAGGAAATGAAAATGGTGAATGAAACAAAAAAGATCATGGGAGATGATCAGATAGCCGTTACTGCCACTACTGTACGTATACCTGTAATGGGCGGTCATAGCGAAGCTGTGAACATTGAATTTGAGAAGGAATATGAACTAAGTGAAATACGTAAGACGCTGGAAAAAACACCTGGCGTAATTGTAGTGGATGATCCTTCGCGTAACCAGTACCCGATGCCCAAAGACGCGCATGATAAAGATGAAGTATTTGTAGGACGTATACGCCGTGATGAAACACAGCCAAAAACTGTAAACATGTGGATTGTAGCGGATAATTTACGTAAAGGAGCTGCTACTAATGCAGTACAGATTGCTGAATACCTGCACCAACAGCAGTGGATATAAAAATATCTGCTAATCCATCAAATAATCATCATATATGTATCTTTCATGAATGCATATACGATTCCAGCTATAAGTTATTGAAAGTCTCGTTATTACGTCGGGACTTTTTAATTTAACATTAACGAAGATTCACGTACGAAAATTAAAAATTACACGGAAGTAGTATTGATTTCTGCTGTATAAAATTGGATTTTGGTATCATAATCCTATGCCGACTTGCTTCTATGATAAAAAACCAAATTATGCCAATACAAGAGAGAGTGCTATTCAGAATCCGTATAATTTCTCTAATCTGTAAACACCCTTAAATCCTATGAAGACCAACACCAATCGCGAGCTATTGTTAATGCACAAATTCACTGAGGAGTGGAGCAGCAACTTCTCATCCCAGGTATCCCGTATTATGAACATAGTTGATCAGCAGGATACGCTGGACGGCATTATACCTATCATTGAGGTAGCCAATGTGTATAATCAACGTTTTGCTCACACCAGAACGGACAAGGAAAATTTATTAAAGAACCGTAAAGCCAGGCCGTTTGAGTTTTTGATACACAAAAATTAATTTAAGGGAACAAACAGAGAAGAAATTTAAAAGGAGAAAAGGACCCGTTCCTTTTCTCCTTTTTATGCTGTGTATGAAATGCACAGGGCGTTATTCATCATGTAAGGCCCTGTCAAGAAATTTTACAAACGGCTGCATTACTGCAAACACTTTCAGTATCTCTCTCACTAATGCAGGTTGTATGCATGCTTCATCTGAAAAGCTATGCCATACGGTGAAACTTTTCAGCTTTAAATATGCAATAGCCGGGTTATCCGGCTGGTAGCCCTGGGGCGCTGATTTCAATGCTTCGCCATCGATCTTTCCAAAATATTTAATGAAGTCTTTATTGCTGATGATCTGCTGGAATTCAGCAAAGTTATAATCAATTTCCTGCCGTACTTTTTTAAGCACCGGGGCTTCAGGCATCCACAGGCCACCGCCTGCAAAGCTGTTGCCGCCGGGCTCGAGGTGAAAATAATACCCGGGCCTGGGCGATTTACGGCCGCCTGGAGAGAAGGCTGCGCCCATATTTGTTTTATATGGCGTCTTGTCTTTTGAGAACCTAACGTCTTTATATATACGAAAAACACAATCCTTCACCTGTAGTCCTGCTACTTCAGCGTCCTGCTTGGATAGCCCGTCTATCAACTGTTGTACTATACTTTCATAATCTGCTTTTGCATCCTGGTAAGCCTGTTTGTGCTCATCGAACCATTCCTTGGTGTTATTCCTGCTAAGATTCTTGAGGAATTTTAACGTGGTGGCCTGCAACATTCATCGAAGATTTTGACGTACAATATAGCAAAATTGTTAAGAAAAAGGGGCTCGTCAGAAAACGAGCCCCGTAAAGGTTTTTACTTGAAACCTTCTTATATGAGCCAAGAGTTTAATATCAGAAGTGATATACTGCGGCCAGCAATACGTTAGCGGTGGTAGAAGTAGCGGCACCGGAAGACTTGTTGAATATGTCCCTGGAAGCTTTGTCGATCCTGAACTCCGGCATGATGGTAAGGTTGCCTGCTTTATAGTTGAAGGTAAGCGTACCTGCTGTTACACTACCGCCTTCCAGTGAGGTGGCGAAGGTTTTGAGCTGATCTTTATCATCAAAATATTCGCCGCGGAGTGTAAGGCCGAAATCTTCTGTGAAATCAAGATTTACGTACAGCGCGGAGCCCCACCATTTAACGCTGCCGTGCCCTTCGCCATTGCCGTTGCCATTCTTTTCAATCGTTTCGTGATAGCGGCTGAAGGTACCGTTGTAGCCCAGGCCTAATACTTTGTTCACCTGGTAAGTGGCTACGAGGTCCAGTTGGTGGTTCTGGATGCCTGCAGTATCTTTTCCGCCCAGGTAGTTAAGATAGAGCTTGAGCGGAACACTGGCAGGCGTAAAGCCTATCTGTGCGCCGATATATTTATGATCGCTGAAGTCTACAGACTTTAGGTCGGTCGGGTTAAACACACCCAGCATGGCGCTTAAATAGGGCGTTATGGCGAAATCCACTTTGGCGCCTGTATTGAAGAAAGGCCCGTTGCTGAACATGTAGCTCATGCTGTAGTTGCGGTTCAGGTAAGCGTCTACCAGTTCATAGCCTATATGTGTGGCAAAGCTACCGAAGCTTACTTTGATCTTATCGGTAAGCTGATATCCTACATACAGCTGTTTAATCGCTACGGCAAGGCCATTCTTGCTGTTCACGGTATCGTTGTAAGAGAATTCAGATGCACGTCTGCCGAAGCCTACATCCGCCACAAAGCTGCCCTTTTTAAAGCCGTGCTCCATTTTCAGGGATACCATTCCCAGTTCAAAGGAGTTATGGGAATTTGTAAAGCTGGTCTTATTATCTGTAAGGTTTTTATTGAAGTTGTATTTGTAATACACATCCGCAGATCCGGATAATTTGAATGCTTCCTGCGGCTTGGTGGTGTCTGCCGTTTGAGCAAAAGCGGTAAGCAGGCTGCAGGCGGCGAATGTGGTTAGAATTGTTTTCTTCATTTGTAAGGTTTTATTTTTTCATTGGCACACGAAGCCCCTATAGCGCTGGCGCATTTTTATTTTGCGAACGCTATTCACCTTTTCTGATGTTGCTCACACCTGTTTCTAATGTGTCATCTTAATTCCGGTATCATGAATGAGTAATCATGGCCTAACCCTGCCCTGTTTTACATAACTATCTCACTCATGCCAGCCTCGTGCAATGAAAAATGATTGATAAAATGGTATTTGCTTGTGGAACTAGAGTCGTCGAATCTCTTGTGCTGCTACCTGTCTTCGCTTGTTTTGGGTATGGGAAAGCAATGGGAATATCATAGTAGTTAATAATGAATAATTAATAATCAATGTAGCATGTGTTGTTAAACTTCCTGCGTACCTAAGTATTAACTATTAATTATTCATTATTAACTAAAGAACTTTTGATGTAAAGCCGGTGTTGAGCCGGACGAATGAACTATTGTATAACTTCTTCTTCCTTGAGTGAGCCAGTGCCGTTCACGCTCATCATCGCAGGATGATAATGTTCGTTGTGCTGTGTAGCATCCAGACCCAGGCTTTCGTCTTCGTCGCTTACACGCAGCGGGTGGAACATGTTGATGAACTTGAAGATACCGTAGGATACGATGAAGCTATAAGCTACCACGATCACCATGCCCAGCAGCTGTTTCAGGAACAGTTCAGGATTGCCGTAGAATAAGCCGTCACTACCTGCGCCATTGATCGCTTTGGAAGCAAAAACACCGGTAAGCAGCATACCAACCATACCACCTACACCATGGCAGGGGAACACATCGAGTGTATCATCTATGCTGGTCTTAGACTTCCAGTGTACCATCAGGTTGGATACGATGGCAGCTACGAAGCCGATCACAACACTTTGCGGAACCGCTACGTAACCGGCAGCAGGCGTAATGGCTACCAGGCCAACTACTGCGCCGATACAGAAGCCCAATGCTGAAGGTTTCCTGCCGCGGATCACATCAAAGAAGATCCAGGTAAGGCCTGCCGTAGCAGCTGCTGTATTGGTAGTTGCGAAGGCGGAAACTGCCAGCTGACCTGCGCTTACTGCAGAACCTGCGTTGAAGCCGAACCAGCCGAACCACAGCAAACCAGTACCCAGCAGTACGAACGGAATGTTTGCAGGCTGCAGTTCTTTCTTTTCAATATGATCTTTTCTGCGTTTCAGCACCAGGGCGCCAGCAAGAGCGGCACAACCGGCAGAGATATGTACTACCGTACCACCGGCAAAGTCAAGCACGCCCAGTTTAAAGAGCAGGCCATCGGGATGCCAGGTCCAGTGTGCGATAGGCGCATATACCAGGAGGCTGAAAAGCACCATGAAGAGTACGTAAGAAGTAAAGCGGATCCTCTCTGCCGTAGCACCCACTACCAGGGCAGGAGTAATGATGGCGAATTTCATCTGGAACAGCGCGAACAGGATCAGCGGGATCGTGTTGGCCAGGCTCCAGGGCTCGCCGGATGCAACGCCTTTAAAGAAGAAAAAGGTGGACGGATCGCCGATCACCCCATTTATAGATTTGCCAAATGCAAGGCTGAAACCTATCACCACCCACAATACGCTGATAAGGCCAGTAGCGATAAAGCTTTGCATCATGGTATTAATAACATTCTTGCGGTTTACCATACCTCCGTAGAAGAAGGATAAGCCGGGAGTCATTAAAAACACCAATGAGGTAGCCACTAATATCCAGGCGATATCACCGAAATTATACTTGCTTGCGTCGGCGAAATTGGCGGCGGTAGGAATAAACATGCCAATTATTGCTATTACAGCAAGAAAAATGAATGGAAGGTAATCCTGAAATGGAGTTTTCTTCATAGCGTTTAATTTTAAATTTCTGCAATAAAAGTATTTATTAAAATCAAGTGATCAAACAAAACACCATAAAAATAGAAATGATTGAATAAAAACTGGCAATATTGACTCAATATTAAGTAGATTATTATAATTTATAATATGATGCCGGATTTTACGTACGTAGTAGTGCAAACGCAGTCGTGTTAATCGTTGTAAGTATTTAATTATCAGATAAATAGTAAATGGTAAGCGCTACATTTAACAATTTTCTAACTTTGGAGGGGTACTTGCTACTACAAGTATGGGAAATAGCTCATAATGTATATATTAATCAATTACTAATACATACAATTAAATTCAGTATATGTTGAAGGAAGAGAGGGTAAAAGACTTATATTATTATTTTATAAATATAATAACTACGTACGAACGGGTATTATGTAGCGGTTGCCGAAAAGACACATTATCATTTATTACATATAAACATTGCTCTCGAAATTGTCTAGCGGGCTTGTTTCATCTCTTCCAATTCACGCTGCAGGGCAAACATCTGGTCGCGTAGACGGGCAGCCTCCATAAAATCGAGGTCCTTGGCGGCTTTTTCCATATCCTTCTTTACGCGGGTGATCGCTTTTTCCAGCTGCGGGATGGTCTTGGCTGCGGCCGCTTCCCCTTTTGCGTAGGTCATAGCATCTTCCGCTACGAGGGAGACTTCCTCATGGACCGCATAAGGTGAAGATTCATCAAAGCTCTTGATCTCCAGTACGGAGGTCTGGCCCATGATCTGTTCAACAGACTTCCTGACGGTTTTAGGAACGATGTTATGTTTAATATTATAGGCGACCTGTTTTTCCCTGCGGCGGTTGGTCTCGTCAATGGTGCGCTGCATACTGTCTGTGATCTTGTCTGCATAAAAGATCACCAGGCCGTCCACATTACGGGCGGCACGGCCGGCTGTCTGCGTCAGGGAGCGTTCGTCGCGGAGGAAGCCTTCCTTATCCGCATCCAGGATGGCCACTAATGATACTTCCGGGAGGTCAAGGCCCTCACGGAGCAGGTTCACCCCTACCAGTACGTCTATTTTACCAAGGCGCAGGTCACGGAGGATCTCCACGCGTTCCAGGGTGTCTACCTCCGAGTGAATGTAGCGCGACTTAATATTAATACGGTGCAGGTATTTGTCCATTTCTTCCGCCATACGTTTGGTAAGGGTGGTTACCAGTACGCGGTCCCCTTTCTGTACACGGCGGTCTATTTCATCCAGCAGGTCGTCTACCTGGTTAACGCTGGGCCTGATCTCGATGGGCGGATCCAGCAGGCCGGTAGGGCGCACCACCTGTTCTACCACCACACCTTCCGTTTGTTTCAGCTCATACTCGCCCGGGGTGGCGCTAACAAACACCACCTGGTTGAGCAGGTTCTCAAACTCGTAGAAGTTCAGGGGGCGGTTATCCATAGCGGAGGGCAGGCGAAAGCCGAAATCCACCAGGGTAAGCTTGCGGGAGCGGTCGCCTCCATACATGCCGCTGATCTGCGGAATGGTCTGGTGGCTCTCATCTATCACCAGCAGGAAATCCTTCGGGAAATAGTCCAGCAGGCAGAAGGGCCTGGTGCCGGGCAGGCGTCGGTCAAGAAAGCGGGAATAGTTCTCAATGCCACTGCAATAACCCAGTTCACGGATCATTTCCAGGTCATAGTTCACCCTTTCAGACAGGCGCTGGGCCTCCAGGTGCTTGCCCTGTGAGCGGAAATAATCTACCTGGGCCTGCAGTTCGTCCTGGATTTCATAGATGATCTGCTGCATCATATCCTTGGGGGCCAGGTAAAGATTGGCGGGGAAGATGGCGGCATTTTCCATCGGAGCGATGCGTTTGCCGCTGGCGGTATCAAAACTTTCTATCTCCTCTATTTCATCTCCGAAGAAGGTAATGCGGTAACCATAATCTACGTAGGGAAGGTTGATGTCTACCGTATCTCCCTGTACCCGGAAAGACCCACGGGTAAAATCGCCGGTGGTGCGGGTATATAAGGAGTTTACCAGTCCGTGCAACAGGGTGTTTCGGCCAATGGTCTGCCCGCGGTTAATGCGCAGGATCCCATTCTCCAGCTCAGTAGGGTTACCCATACCATATATACAGGACACGCTGGCTACTACAATGATGTCCCGGCGGCCGGACAAGAGGTTAGAAGTGGCCCTGAGCCGGAGCTTATCCAGCTCTGCATTAATAGACAGGTCCTTTTCTATATAAGTATCGCTCACAGGCATATATGCCTCCGGCTGATAGTAATCATAATAGGACACGAAATATTCCACGGCATTATCCGGGAAGAACTGGCGGAACTCCCCGTACAGCTGCGCTACCAGGGTTTTATTATGGGTAAGCACCAGGGTGGGCTTCTGTACGTTCTGGATCACATTTGCCATGGTAAAGGTCTTGCCGGAGCCTGTAACGCCCAGCAGCGTCTGGAAAGGCTCTCCGTTCTTTAAACCTTCTGTAAGCTGGCGTATGGCTGCCGGCTGATCGCCGGCGGGGGGATATGGTGAGTGTATCTTGAATGGCATAATCATCAAAATTACGAAACTTGGGAATTGGAACTTATTTTCACATATTTGGCGTCTCAATTTTCTTTATGCACCGTACATTCTTCTTTCGCCTGTTACTGGGCGTATTACTTCCTTTGCTACCCTTTCAAGGCTACAGCTGGGGCCCTACCGGCCACCGCGTGGTAGGCGAGATTGCCGCACAACATTTGAGCCCCCAGGCGCGCAAGGCCATTCAGGCGTTGCTGGGCAGGGAAAGCCTGGCTATGATAGCCAACTGGCCGGACTTTATTAAATCCGATACTACCCACCGCTATGATCATACTTCCCCCTGGCATTACCTGGATTTTCCGGCAGGAGCAGACGCTGTGCAATTTGACAAGCTTCTTAAAAATGCAAAAGGCGAAAACCTGTACACACAAACACAGGCCATGATACAGCAGCTTAAATCATCTGCTGCCTCTAAAGAGCAGAAAGTGTTTGCGCTTAAATTCCTGGTGCACATGATAGGCGATATGCACCAGCCGCTGCACGTAGGTCGTGACGAAGACCAGGGCGGCAATAAAGTGACCGTGTACTGGTTTGACAGACCCACCAACCTGCACCGGGTATGGGACGAGCACCTGATCGAATTCCAGCAGCTAAGCTACACCGAATACGCCAAAGCGCTGGATATAGCACCTGCGGCCACGGTTAGCAAGCTGCAAAGCGGCAGCATCCGCGACTGGATGTATGAATCGCATGTACTGGCTGATAAGGTCTATGCCAGGACTAAAGAAGGCGACAAGCTGAGCTTTCGCTATAATTACTGGTTCCAGGAAGATCTGAACCAGCAGCTGCTGAAGGGTGGATTGAGGCTGGCAAAAATATTGAACGAAATTTATAAATAGCTGCTTGAAGCAACAAGCCGCAAGCGAGGCCTTCAAAAGAGGGTACCTGCTTGCGGCTTGCCGTTTATAGCTTGTGGCTTTTAAACCAGATCGATATCGAAATTTACCAGTTCTACAAACTGTTCCAGGCGGGCGCTGATATCATCCTGGGAGATCTCCCGTAGACGGCCTGTACCAAATTTCTCCACGCAGAAAGAGGCCATCGCAGAACCTACAATGATAGCCGTTTTCATATTCTCGAAAGAAATATCCTTTGTTTTAGCGAGGTGACCTATAAAGCCCCCTGCAAAAGTATCACCGGCGCCAGTGGGGTCAAATACGTCTTCCAATGGTAAGGCCGGTGCAAAGAACACATGGTTCTCATGGAAAAGCAGTGCGCCGTGCTCTCCTTTCTTAATAATAAGATAACGCGGTCCCATGGTGAGGATCTTGCGTGCTGCTTTTACCAGGGAGTATTCGCCGCTCAGCTGACGTGCTTCGCCATCGTTCACCAGCAATACATCTACCATCGTCAGCACCTTCTTCAGATCATCCATAGCAGTTGCCATCCAGAAGTTCATGGTATCCAGCACAATCAGCTTGGGGCGTTCCTTCAGCTGGTTGATAACGCTGATCTGTACCTGGGGCGACAGGTTGCCCAGCACCAGGAAGTCACTGCCCTGATAGCTTTCGGGCACTACCGGCTCAAAATCACCCAGCACGTTCAGTTCTGTTACCAGGGTATCGCGGGTGTTCATGTCCATATGGTATTTACCGGACCAATAGAAGGAAGGACGATCCTTTTTGACCTGCACACCTTCCAGCGCCACTCCCTTGGCTGCCAGCGCATTCATTTCCGCCTGCGGAAAATCGCCTCCTACAACGGAGATCTGGTTAATCGGCTGCACAAAATTGGCAGCTGTCCAGGCTATAAAAGTAGCGGAACCTCCGATGATCTTTCCTGATTTTCCAAAGGGCGTTTCTATTTCATCGAACGCCATGGTACCAACGACAATGACAGACATATTTGCTAGATAGTTTACTGATTTAGATAAAACAGGGGCAAAGGTAATATAAAAAGTAACCTTTTCAGCAAGCCGCCGTTCTATGGACGTATACATTGTACCGTTATCAACAGATTGACGGGAACCATAATAGTGCGCCACGAGTGGTAGAAATGCGGTAGCCCCCTGAGCTCAGGGGGCTACTGTTGTCTGAGGCTAATTGGTTTTATAGGATATAGCTAAATTGCAAGGGTAATTATTGCAATTGGAGTTGTACGCGCAACACCTTGAACTCCGTTCTTCTGTTCAGCTGCCGGCCATCAGGATTATCCTTACCGTTTGCCAGTGTATTCGGCGCTATGGGCCTTGACTCACCGTAGCCCTTGGCTACCATGCGGGAGGTAGGCACTCCCTTACTGGCCAGGTAGTCCACACAGGATTGGGCCCTTGCCTGCGAGAGCTTAATATTATATGCATCTGTGCCTTTGCTGTCTGTATGCGATCCCATCTCAATAATGATATTCGGGTTATCCGCCATAATGGCCACCACCGTATCCAGTACGATCAGGGACTGCGGCCTTAATGTAGCCTTGTTATAATCATAGTAGATATCCTTCAGGATAATGGGCTTGCCGATCTCATAGCGTTTCAGGCAGAGGGTGGGATTCATCAGGGAATCAATCCTGACCAGCTCGTCGGTGTCGAAGTAGATAGCCTTTGAGAAATAGTTCTCTTTTTCGGCCATGATCTTATAGCGCTTCTCCATGTCCACCTCAAAGTTATAATGGCCTGTTTCATCCACTGTTACCTGCTGCAGTACTTTCTGCTGTACGGTGTCCAGCAGTGTAACCGTAGCGCCGGTAAGCGGCAGCTCTCCATCGCAGTCCAGGATTTTTCCGCCGGCCATTTTTGCATTACGCTTCACATAGAACAATTCCAGGCAACATACTGATTGCCTGTCAGAGCTGATAAAGGCTCCGTTCAGCGGTTTGGCCTTGTCTACCGGGTTGTAGTAAATATCATCCCTGGCCGAGTTGACAGGAGCCCCCAGGTTGCGGGGAGAAGACCAGTCGGTAAAGTTGCCCTCACTTACGAAGAAATCGAGCCCGCCCAGCCCTACACGGCCATCGGAACTAAATATGAAAACACCATTTTGGACATCATAGAAAGGCGCCTGCTCTTCATCGCGCGAGTTGATGCCGGTGCCCATATTGCAGGGCGCTCCGGGGGCGCCGTTCTGCAACTGGCTATACCAGATATCGTTCTTACCCATACCACCGGGCCTGTTGGAGACAAAGAAAAGATATTTGTTGTCTGCAGTTACAAAAGGCTGCATAGCGCTGAAGCCGCTTGCATTTACATTAGGGCCAAGGGCCACCGGTTCTGACCATTTATCGCCCTGCCGGGTGCTGGTATAAATGGTCGCCTGTTTCTGGCCGTTCTTCACCGTCCAGCGGGTAAGGTACATGGTGTTCCCATCCGGGCTTAATGCCGAGGCACCCTGTTCCACCCCTTTAACAGCCGGGATATCCAGCTTCTGGCTGTTTTCAAAGCTGTAGCCCTGTCCCTGGGCGATATAGAGGTTATTTACATAAGGATTCTCTTTTTTCTCCTTGCCGGCATTCAGCGTATCGGGACGGGAAGAAGTAAATACAAGCGTACTGCTGTTCAGTAACAAGGGCGCATAATTAGCGCCGCCGCCATTTACATTTCCGCCTAATTTCCTGATGCTGTACCTGGGCACGCTGCTGGCTTCTGACAGCGCCAGCTCACAACTGGCTATTTCTAGCGCAGCCCTGGCCGCATATTCATCTGCATTGGTGTAGTCGTTCCTGAATTGTTTGAGCTGTTCCAGCGCCCCGGGGTATTTTCCATTAGCGCGCAGAGAAACGCCGTACCAGAAGCGGGCCAGCGGAAATGCAGGATTATTAAAAGTGGATGCCTGCCCATAATAGGTTTCAGCATTGCCGAAATCATTGTACTGCCGGTAGGATTCTGCCAGGCGGTACACAACGGTTTCATAATCCTTGATCTTACTGCTTTTCTCCTTACCTGCCGCGGCTACTGCATAAGGCAGCACCTTTGCAGGTTTTATCCTGAAAGTGCCAAGCGCTTTACTGTAGTATTGTGCTGCGGAATAGTAATCCTTTGCGTTATAGAAGATATCCGCGGTACGCCTGTAATCATACACGTATTGCGAATAAGCGGCGCTTGCGCTCAATAACAGCATTATCAAACATTGTACAATTCTTCTCATCTGTACATTTTTTACTTCGATCATGCTAAGTTTCATTTGAAGGGTTTTCGTTCCGTTAATTCTTTACAGCCTTGGACAAATAAAATATTCTTCTGTCAGCACCCTTCTTTTACGACTGATAAAAGAAAGTGATATTTCGAAGCTGTTGCTTCCATTCACTAAGCGGTGCAGGTTTGACACATTGGCATCGTAGCTGGCTCCCAGCACAAAATTCTTATAGTGGAAACCTGCAAAGGGAATCATCGAATCATCAAAGCGGTAGGTAGCCCCGGCCAGAAGATCAAACTCAGGATTTACGGCATACTGGCCATATACTCCCAGTACTTTTTCTTCCGCATTGCCCTGTCGCATATAAAGGCCATGCGGGGTAAGGCTCAGCTCTTCCGTCATTTTTATTTTGGTACCGGCGTGCGTGAGGTAACGGATGGGATACCTGCTGTTACTACCATTGGACATAAAGGGATCTTCCGGACGCGTTAGATGACCAGCAGATACGCCCACAAAAGGATTCAGCCGATGGTTGGGATTTCCGTCGAAGAACAGGGCGCCTGCAGCAGCGTCAAAAGCGGTGGAGCTGGTTTTGTTAATGTTCTCGCCGTTAAATATGCTGGGATCAAAGCCTATTACGGGGTTCCACTGACTGCCGGTCTGAAACTTGCCCGGGTCTACTTTCCTGTTGATGATACCGGCCTGTACACCAAATACCAGGCGTGTTGTACCCGTGGCGCCGAACTTAACCCCACTGTAGGAAATGCTAGCCATAGCATTGAGATAATTATAGCCGGCGTCTCCGGCAGACATATTCAGGATGTTAACGCCAACGCCTATATTTCTATCTGTAGCAGCATCAAAAGAAACGCCGGATGTAGCAAAAGCTTTTCCGTAATTGGTCCACTGGTTGCGGTAGTTGCCACTTACCCGGTAATCTCCGTCCAACACACCTGTAAGCGCGGGGTTTAGCCACAGCGGGTAAGCATAGTATTGAGAGAAGTGCGGGTCTACCTGCGCCCATAGGGCCCTGGGCAGCAAAGCACTTAACAGCAGTCCCAGAACAATTATATTTTTTCTCATGGGAGTATTTTTTTAGCATGTTAGGAATGCCCGTTCCAGCATGAACCGGAACGGGACCTCAGTATGATTAGCGGATGATCGTGATATTGCCTTTCCTGTTGACTGTAGCGCCGTTCTGCAGCTTCACGGTAACGATGTAAACATATACGCCGGCAGGTTGCATTTTGCTGCCCATGGTACCGTTCCATCCCTGACGTTGATCTTTGGACACGAACACTTCCTGGCCCCAGGCATTGTAGATATGCATTTCCATTGAAGCAATAGTATTACCGTATACCATAAAGACATCATTCACACCATCGCCGTTAGGGCTAAACACATTCGGTATAAATACCTGGTTGCCTGCCGGGTTGGTAGCTCTCCCGGTAACTGCAGCAGACAACTGGCTGGTTTGGCAGCTGTTGGTATTCAACGCTCTTACTACAAGGATTACTGCCTGATTAGGTGAAAGCCCGGAAACCTTGTGCGTAGTACCGTTGGCGCCTGAACTGGGTGGCACGAAGGTGGCTCCGTTATCAGTGCTTACTTCATACCTGGTGGCACCTGGCACACTGTTCCAGCGGAAGGTGATAGCTGTAGCCGAAGAATCGCTTACTGTTACCACAGGAGTGGCCAGCTGCTGCAATACGCCAACTGTAACCGCTTTACGGCTGGTGCTGGTACAACCGCCCGCAGTAGCAACATCCACATAGTAAGTAGTGTTCTGACTCAGCGAAGGTGTAGTGAACACCGCGCCCGTAGCCAGCTGAGCGCCGCCGGTGGCTGTACTGTACCAGCGGAATACGGGATCAGTAATAGTGGGCGCGCTGGCTGTGAGCGTTACCACACCCGGGCATTCCGGATCGGGCACGTCTACCACAATATCATTTGCGTTAGGTGCACCTACGGTTACGCTCACAGGCGTCCGCACGTTGCTGGCGCAACCGCTGGCGTTCACCGCTTCCACATAATACTGCTGGTTGCTGTTTACTGCACCGGTTGAAACAGTAATACCGGTGGTAACAGGCGTGCCACCCGTAGGCGACGTATACCAGCGATAGGTGAGATTTACATCCGGGTTTTGGACTTCCAGTGTGGCCGTCTGGCCCGTACATACCTGCAGATTTGAACTGCTTACCTGTGGCGCAGCGGGTACGCTGTTTACCGTAACATTTACCGGAGTGCGGCTCACGCTCACACAACCACCGCCACTCGCTGCTTCAACATAGTATACTGTGTTTGCGTTCCGCGGAGGCGTAGTATACGCAGTACCGGTGAACAGCGGCGTGCCGCCGGTAGCTGTGCTATACCACCTGTAGATCAGGCCTGTGGCCGGGCTCTTTACGGTCACTACAGTGCTCTGGCCAGAGCAGATAGTCACTGCATCTGCCAGCGGTGCATCCAGGGTATTCACCACGGTAGCGGTAACCCCTGTTCTCGCTGTGCTTACGCATCCTGCATTATACGCCGCTTCTACATAAAAGGTGGTGGTATTGGACAAGCCTGCGGTAGTATAAGCCGTACCTATTGCCAGCAAAGTGCCACCAGCGGGCTGGTTGTACCAGCGGTAGCTTATTGCCGGATCGGGATTTTGAATATTGAATGTTGCAGTGCCGCCTATGCAGGTCACAACATTGTTGGAAATTACCACCGGTGCGGGTGGTGAGCTGCTTGCCTGTACGCTGACTTTGGTCCTTGTTGCACTGGCGCATTTATTATTCAGCACGGATTGTACGTAGTAATCCCTGTTGCCGGTGGCTGCTACAACGGTATATACCGGGCCGGTGAACACCAGGCTACCACCGGTAGCTGCATCGTACCACTGATAGGTAAAGCCTGGCTGTGGGTTCTGTACAATCAGGGTAGCATCCTGACCACTGCAGACCTTCACAAGGTTGGACACTACTACCGGGGGTGTGGTACTATTGGCCACTGTGATCCGGTATACATGGTTAGTGTCTTTAACACCACCCTGCCGGGTTGCTTCTACCAGGTAGGTAATGCTGGCATTGAGCACCGGTGTTGTAAACGAAGTGCCGGTGAATACCAGGCTATTGTTAGCGGTATTGTACCAGCGGTAGATCGCGCCGCCCTGCGGGTTCACTACATTCAGTGTAATGTTGCTGCCGGTACAAAGAGTAATATCTGTAGTATCACCGTTATTGCCACTATTATTATTCTTCTTCACGGTTAACGCTGCACGCGTACCGCTTACGCAGCTGCCTGAGCTGGCTTCTACGTAATATTTCACACTATCAGCAGCCAGCGGCGGCGTGGTAAAGCTGGCGCCTATAGCGAGCGGCGTACCGCCGGTGGCTGTGCTGTACCATCTGTAAGTGATGCCTGCCTGGGGATTTGCAACAGTAAATATAGCCGTTTCACCCAGGTTAACGCTTTGCTGGTTCGTAGTTAATGCAGGCGGCTGCAGGTTACTGATGGTAATCACAGTAGCCACTGCGCGGCTGGTGCTGGTACAAACGCCGGCAATTGCTCCTGCATAGTATTTCACGGTATCTTGCCCGGCGGGTGGTGTTACCGTGAATGTAACTCCCACACCGATCGGCGCACCGCCGGTTCCTACATCGTACCAGTTATAAGTAACACCCGGCTGCGGCTGCTGAACCTGCAGTTGTACGGGCCCACCGGCGCAGCTTATTACTGCACTATTAGCCAGTACCGGTACTACCGGCGGATCAGTTACCGTGATCACATATGTCTCTAGTGTATCCCTGAAGCCGCCTGCAAATGCAGCTTCGAGGCGATAGGTAGTATTTGCGTTCAATACAGGCGTAGTAAAGCTGAGGCCTGTAAATGCGAGGCTGTTATTCGCTGTATTGTACCATTCATAGGTAGCGCCGGTTTGTACGCTATCCACAGCCAATATAGTGGAAGTACCACGACAGATAGTAATGGCAGTAGTGTCGCTGCCAGGGGTGCCACAATTCCTCGCATTCACCGTTACAGGTATACGAACCGGGTTTGGACAACCATTGCGGCTGGTTTCAATATAGTAAGTGGTAATGGCCTGCGTTAGTGCCGGCGTGTTGAATACAGCACCAGTAGCCAGCGTTGTGCCGCCGGTGGCGCTGGCATACCATTTAACGGTAACACCGGATGTATCCGTTGCTACCAGGCGTGCAGAGGCACCCAGGCAAAGGCTCAGGGAATCTGTATCTGCAGAAGGCCTGGCTGGCTTCAGCCGCTGTTCTGCAGTGTACACCTGCAGTGTAGTAAGTGCAGTGAGCACACCGCCAAGGCTTACATATACTGCGTCATAATCAGCCGGCGCCGCAAAGGAAGCAGTAAACTTATTACCATTCAACAGCTGCAGTTTTACCAGTCCTATACCTCCGTTGAGGAATACAGGATTACCTACGGCAGCACCGCCATTGTATGTCTGTACCCTTATACCACCCAGCAGCTGCACATCAGCAAGACCGCCCGGCAGTGACAGTGTAAGGCGGATGCTATCTCCCATAAGACCCGGTTGCTGGAAGTTCAGCACCTGTCCAATATATCCTATGCCTATGTTGGCGCGTATCTGGGAAGCGGTGGTAGTATCACCGTCTACTGCATTCAGCGGGTTTGTGACGCCGCAGAGCAGACAAATGCTGAGAGGTGTTGTATAAACAGGGCTTTGTGTGGTATTGGCTGTATAGCAGGGTACGCCGCCGCCGTTACTTGTTTTCACGGTAGCCACTGCCCGCGCAGGGCTTGTACAGGCCCCTGCGCTGGCTTCTACATAGTACTTCGCACTGTCGCCGGCAAGTGGCGGGGTAGTGAAGGAAGTACCGGTATCCAGCGGCGTACCGCCGGTAGCAGCGCCGTACCATTTATAAAGCACCCCACCCTGCGGTGCAGCGATAATGAAAGTGGCAGCAGATCCGGTCGTAGTTACGATTTCCTGCGCTACCAGTACAGGTGTTGCCAGGCTGCTGGTAACAGTTAACTCGTAGAGGCGGATGGTATCCCTTACACTGTTCAGCGTTGATACCAGGAGGTAGTTTACACCTGAAGTGAGCACAGGTGTTGTAAAGCTGGTACCCCTGAAGACGAGACTATCATTAGCCGTGTTGTACCATTGGTAGGTAGCACCGGTTATTACGCTATCCACGGTTAATGTGGTGCTGCTGCCAGCGCAAAGCGTAATGGCCGTAGTGTCTATGCCACCGGGCCCACCACAGTTTGTTCCTACGTACACATCGCCTTTAGCGCGGCTGCTGCTGGCGCAACCGTTAATACCGGCTTCCACATAATAGCTCAGCGTGTCTACACCGGTAGACGCAGGTATAACATTCAACACGGCGCCGGTATCCACCAGGTTGCCGCCGGTAGGCGCATCGTACCATTTGTAGGAAAGACCTGCCTGCGGCGTTGCTACTGTCAGCGTAGCCGTATCGCCCACGCAGCTATTTGTTGTAGCATTAACCAGCTGCGGTACAGCAGGGCGCGCCGCTGTTCTAACAGTTACCGGCACACGCAGCAGGTTGCTGCAGCCGTTACGGCCGGATCCTATATAATAAGTAGTTGCCGGCTGGCTCAATGCCGGTGTATTGAAGATACCGCCGGTAAATAACGGGGAGCCGCCGGTGGGCACATCAAACCACTGAACCGTAATGTCCGCGGTATCTTTTGCTACTATCCTGGCAGCAGTACCGGTACAAACGATGAGAGAGTCGGAATCAGCATCCGGTTTGGCTGGTAGCATGATCTGCTCTGCGTTGTATATATCCAGGGAAGTAATGGCCGTCAGCAATCCTCCCAGGGTAACCAGCACGGCGTCGTAATTGCCTTGTACCGGTGCTACCGCTGCAAATTTGTTAGGAGTAACCACGTTGAGCCGCACCACCTCTGAGTCAAGGAATATAGGCGCGCCAACAGGACTGCCGTTGTTATAAGGTTGTATCCTCACGGCGCCCAGCAACTGTACATTAGCAAGGCCGTTGGGCAATCCCAGCAAGAGGCGTATGCTGTCGCCAGCCATGCCGGTCTCACCAAAGTGCAGCATCTGGCCTATGGAGCCTGTGCCGATGGTGGCTGTAATCCTGGAGAAGGTAGTTGTATCGCCGTCTATGGCGTTAACAGGGTCTGTTACGCCGCACAACAGGCAGAGGTTGAGGAGGCCCACATATACAGGGCTTTCCTGGGCACCGGCGTATGTACATGGACCACTGCCCGGTGCATCGATAAGCCTTACCACTGCACGGGCGCGCGGGCTGACCTCATTTGATGCATTCACCGCCTCAGCATATACGTATCCGTTGGCAGTTACGGCGGGTGTAGTATACATGGTATCTGTGCCCAGCACGGCGCCGCCGGCATCTGTATTATACCAACGGTAAGTAAGGGCAGGATCAGGATCAGCGATACGGAAAGTGGCTGTCTGACCAGTGCTTACAAAAGCGGTATCCGGAATGATCACCGGCGCTGCAGGCGCGGTTGATACAGTAACGTATACCGCAACACGTTTGCTGGTACAGCCGGAAGAATCAGCTGCTGCATAGAATACGGAAGCGGAATCTATTGCAGGCGTAATGAATTGCGTACCGGTTGACAAGGCAACGCCGCCGGTATCAACAGCATACCATCTGTAGGCATAAGCCTGTTGGGGGCTTACTATGTTGAAGGTGGCCGATTGTCCTTTATTTACTTTAATTGTTGAAGGCGTAACGGAGATGTCTGGCAGGCCCAGTTTAACAGCTACCGGCGTACGATTATTGCTGCCGCAGGCTGCAGCACCGGTGGATACAGCTTCCACAAAGAAAGTAGTATCACTGGTGATATTGTTCGCAGTGAAGGAGGCGCCGGTAAACAGCGGCGTACCACCTGTATATTCCGCATACCAGCGGAAGGTGGCGCCGGCAGGGAAAACTGCGTTAAATGTAACGCTGCCGCCGGAGCAGGCCCGTAATACGCTATCCTGTACCCTGGCGTCGGGCGCGGTAGCCTTGGCATAATGGATCCGGATATTGGATACGGCAGCCAGCAATGCGTTGAAATCTATCTTAACGCTGTCGAATGCAACGCCCGGTGCAATTACCAGTTCGGAGTAGCTGCTGTCATTCGGGAAACGGAGGGTCAGCAATGAAGGGTTATTGATCTGCTGCACCTGGGTATTGCCATTGTACAATGTAAATGTCAACCCTGTGAGCAAACCTACATCCAACACCTGCGAGCTGGAACTTACGCCTACACGGAGCGTATCAGCAATACCGCTCAGGGAGGGGAAGCCCAGGCCCTGGAATACGCCGCCGAGCAAGCCGATACCTACACGCAATTCTGAAGAAGTGGCAGGATCGTTATCTACGGCAAGCTGGGGATTTATAACACTACATCCCAGGCAGGCAACGCCTGCGGTACCGGCAGACTGGGTAGTTGCGGCGCCGCAGGCCAGTTCATTCACCGCGGTTACCGTAATTGGCACGGCAGTGCGGATCAGGCTATGCAGGCCGTCTGAAGGTGAATAGGCTTCTACATAATAGGTTTTGTTCTCCAGCAGCGGCGGCGTAGTAAAGCCTGTGCTGCTGAATACCGGTGTACCACCGGTAGGTGTTTCATACCAGCTGAAAGTAGCATCCGGGATGCGGGGAATCGCCGCTGCAAAGCTGGCGCTTTGTCCGGCCGGTATGGTATCTGTGGTTGGATTTATTCTTGTAACCTGTACCGGCATCATGGCGGCTGCCTCCCCTATATACAGTCCGCCTGCCAATCCAACAAGCGAAACCAGGTCTACCTGTATGCCGTCAAACGGCTGCGTGGCCGCAAAACTTATACGGAAATGATTAAGGCCATCGCTGGCTCCCAGCAATTGGAGATTGACCAGTGCGGGATTAAGGGTGGCTGGATCGTTATTAGCTGTATCGCCGCGGAAGGTTTGTACCTGTATTCCGTTGAGCAGGCTGGTGTTTGCCAGCAGGTCTGCCTCGGTTGACAGGAATAGTACGATACTGTCCCCTGCCCGGTATCCGGCCGGGAAACGAATATACTGCCCCACGGTGGAGGCTACACCTAGTGACATTATAAGCCTTGAGCGGGTGCTGGTATCTCCATCTACTGCCAGTTCCGGATTTTCTACATTACACAGTGCGCAGGCAAGGCCGCCGGTTCTCGGGCTTTCCTGTTCTATACCGAAGGTCCACAGGGCGGGCCCCTTAACAACTGCAACGGTTACAGGCGTACGCAGGTAACTGGTGATGTTATTGTTGGTAGTCGTGGTCTCTACGTAATAGGTGGTATTACTGTGCAATGCCGGAGTGTTATAAGTAGCGCCGGTAAAAACGGGGCTGCCGCCCGTTGGGGTGGAGTACCACTTAAATACCGCGTTGGCCAAACGCGTTGAAGCGGTAAGCGAGGCCTGCTGCCCGGTGGTGACAACGGGATTGGCCGGGGTAATAGCGGGCGGCACGCCTGCTACCACTTCATAGATCCTTAAATTACCCAGGGCCGCCAGCGCAGAGGTAATGTTCACCTGTACTGCGTTAAAGTTATGTGCAACAGGGAAAACGGCCCGGAATTTAGTGGTGCTGCCGTTACCAAGACCCAGGAGATCTATGGTCACAGCGCCGTTGTTCAGAAAGGTCTGGTCGGCATTGGATACGCCATTATTGTAGGTCACGATATTGATCCCACCCAACAGGGTCCCGGATACTGCCTGGCTGGGCACTTCCAGTTCAAGCGCTACATAATCGCCTGCGAGGTAATCGCCGGGAAAGGTAAGGCGTTGTCCCAATGTGGCTGCGATACCAACGGGTAGTACCAGGGTAGAGTAGGTGGTAGTATCTCCGTCAATAGCCCTTGCTGGGTTCTGCACAAGGCAAAGGATGCACGCAAGGCCGCTTGTAATGGGACTCTGCTGTGTGGTGGCAAAGCTCCATAATGGCCCTGCAGCTGCTCCCGTTCCATAGGGGATGGTAATGTCTTTCCCTGAGAAGGGTGCATAGGGATGCCATTTAAGATATGCGCGTTGCCAGCTGTACATCTGCATGGCAACATCAGCTGTTGCTGCATGGGGGCTGCTGGCATATGTAGTTGTTGCCGGTAGCCCGATTAACCCGAAAAGGAGGATGACAACAAGTATAAAAGCCCTCAAAAGCCTTCGAGGAGTAACGTTTAAGTGCATAGCAATAATTGGTTAGGGTTCTTATTTTTTAATGCGTTACGGTTTTCACTATCGTTGTTCCAAACGCTGGCAAGGGCTATGAGGGAGGGGAATCTATTACTGTTTATTAGTTGGTATAACCGGCACGAATGTACTCTGAAGGGTGGGATTAAGAAAATTCATTTCATTCAGGAAGACGGAGATGTTCATACCATCCATTAGTCTGTACTTTGTTCTTTTTATTCATTTTTTAACACGCAATGGTAGTATGCCCAGCAGGAATAAGTGAAGAGACTTAGTTGCTTTGTTCACCAGTTTTAGCAGTATAATTGACAGTCCTAACTAATTAGTGTAAAAACAAATATGAACTACCTATCATTGACTTAGATATGCAATCGTTATAACAAATGCCATTCAGGCATATAGTAATTAAAAAATACGTTAATGTATAGCGTCGGTATCATGTGATTCCTACCTAATATTAATTTTAAAAACGGTAAATCTAAATGTCTCATCTGTACGTAATTATTTCTTGAAACCTAAAGACTATCCATCATCTAAAACCATTTATCACTCCCTATGATAGATCTATCCTATGATTTTATCATAACGCTGCAAAAAGAAGTGCTGCGGAGATTTGGCGTAGAAGTAATGTTGCCGGGAGACTGTAAACACCTCTCGCAATCCATCCTGGACGCCACTACTAAACTGGTCAGCGAAACAACCCTCAAAAGAGTGTTCGGATTTGCCGTAGCCCAGCACAGCTTCTCCCGTTATACACTTAATACCTTATCACAATATTGCAATTATAAAGACTGGGAAGACTTTCAAACCCATCATTATAAGCGGCTGAGCGGCGACGTAGCTGTGGATAACAGTAAATGGGCCGACCTTAAGAACAAGGCCGATGCTGTCTCCCATTATACAATGGTGACGTTAAAGAACCGCTCTGGTGTTTCTTTTACATCCACCGTTCCGCGGCAATATTGCACTGCCCATATAGAAAGGTTCCTGGAAAGTGATTATGCCGCTACTGCATTCATCGCGCCCTCCGGCTGGGGAAAATCAGTGACCCTGGTACATCTTGCAGAACATTTCTGGTTTGGCAAAGAGGCCCGTTACAAGCAGGATATTTGCTGGTTCATCCACGCACATGCTGCAGGCAGCCTGCTGCTGAAAGGGTTCTCCCTTTCCTCCTGGCTGGACAACCAGCTTAACCTGGGCAGTGGCGAAAACTTCCGGGAATATTTTGCCAGCCATTTTGATAAAAAAGGTGGCCGCCTGGTACTGATCATAGACGGTTTTGACGAAATAGCGGTAGCCGGCGACAAGCTCCGGCTGATGTATACCAAGCTGGAAGACTTTGTATATTCCAACGATCTCTTTCCCTGGGTAAAAGTGATACTGTCTATCCGCAGCAATACCTGGGCTGAAATATTCCAGCATTCCGTGCAGTACCCCGCTTTTCGCCGCTACTGGTACCTGGGCGCGGAAATGGACGAAGAAACCAATATCAACCTGCCGCTGCTCACCGAACAGGAAGTTAAATCGATCTTATACAACCACCAGTTTGACCCGGCCACCGTACGCACTTTTAGTGAGCATTTCCTGCAAAAGCTGCGTTACCCGTACTACCTGCAGCTGTTCTGCCAGCTGAACGCCGGGCCGGAGCAATCCCTTGCCGATGAGCATCTGAGCCTCTTCGAGATCGTTTCAAAATTCATACAGCAACGGGTATTCAGCTCCCAGACCAATTCCTTCAAGATCCGGATCATTGAACAGCTGCTGTCGCTCCTTGATTATGGCCGCGGTGGACAGTATATCGACAAGCAACTGCTGCTGAACCAGAATTCCGATCTTTTCCCGGCTTATAAGGAATTGCTGGCGGATAATATACTGGTGGAGGAGAACCTCAGCCAGGAGATCATGTTCAATGTAAAGGTGCGCTTTGCGCATAACTTCCTGCTGGAGTACTTCACTGCCATGCATTATATTCAGGAAGGCGGCCACCTGATAGGAGAGCCTATGTTGCAGGGAGTATTGCAGCACCTGCCTCCCTCTACCTATCGCGCCAGCGTATTTAAATGGCTATTGCGCTATGCCCTCAATAATGACCAGCCGGAGGGCATCCGAAAAATGTTCGACCTCCCGCTTTCACACATAGAAAAATCATTCCTGCTGGAATACCTGGTGCTGCATTATCAGCACGAAGGCGACCGCCAGGTAGAGCTGAAGACCATCTTCCCCCCTGGATACTTTAAGAAACACCCGCTCAGCGAATTTATCAGCGAGGAATTCATGCATTTCAGCAAGCGGAAGGTATTGCTGGCCCTGTTCGGGCTGGCGGATGGACCGGAAGACCGCCTGAAAATAAGGAGCATTCTTTTCCGGATGTCGCTTATGCAGCTGGATGCCGAGCAATGCGAACTGGAGCTCAATAACATCAAAAGGATCTGCAACAGGGAACATATGGATGACAGTCTCTGGATCACCCCCTATGAAATTTACCTGTTCATCTATGAATACCTGAAATTTGGCATTGTTAACGAAGGCATCAAGGAAAAGATCTATAACTATACCCGCTACTGGAGCGGTACCTCGCAGCCGCAATTCTCCGTACAGCAGGAGATCATATACCGCAATATGGGACTGGTGTTCATACTGATGAATGATTATGCCCACCTGTTCAATTTCAGCAAGCGGCTATTTGAGAACTATCCTTCGCTGCAATACCGGAAGTTTGACACCCTCCGGCAAACGTTGCTCTGCTGGCAGGCCTATGCACAGCTCAACCTGGGCAATCATCAGATGGCCGAAAAAATATGCCGCCACCTGGATGAAGTGCTCCACCAGTATGCGGCAGACCTTTACGGGGTACGTTACCTGGAAACACTGCAGAAGGTCATCCTTGCAAATGTGCATTATAACAACCAGGAATATAATAAGGCGATCCGCGCAGCTGAAACAGCCATGGAAACTGCCCAGAAACAAGACCTTAAACTATTGGGGCTCATGAACTTCTCCCTGCTGCGCAAGATCTACCAGCGGCTGAAAATGGACAAGCAATTATTCCAGGCCCAACAACAGATTGAGCTCATACAAAGAAGCACATCATTTAAACAGGTGGCTAAAATGTGGTAATAAAACTTCTTCATTCTTGGCATAATTTTGCCTTATTTGCAAGGCAGAATGGCTATCGATGAAAGTAAATACACCAGCCTCCAGGAATTCCTGCTCAACATGTTGAGCCTGTTGACCGTAATACCGCTGGCACCCTATCTGAACCGGTATATCCCGCAGATTGTAGCGGGAGGCTGGCACCTGGACATGATGGTTTCCATTATCCTGTCTTTCCTGTTCACCCGTTTGCTTTTATGGATCTTCAAGCCCCTGATCATTCCCGCCTTTGCGTTGGTAACGGGCGTACTGCTATTCAATTATTTCTCAGGCCGTTACACCTTCAACAATGTGCTGAACGACTATAAAGGCATGGTACAGGGCAACTGGGGCGCTAAAGACAACAAGATGCTGGATATCCTTAGCCTGTACCCTACCCGTGTGGAAACTTACCGGGATAAAACAGTAAAAGGCATCAAAGACAAGGTTAATTTCAAGGATTCCCTGGTGCGCAATTTTTCCGTACAGCATTCCCTGGAAAACTTCGATGAATACTTTCCCAAGTACGGAAAAGCAGTACGGTACCTTTCGCTCTTCCGCTATATCAACACCCATTTTAAATACGTGCAGGATTCCCGCAGGGACGAATACTTTGCCACCCCACAGGAAACCATTATGAACGGGCTGGGTGGCGATTGCGATGACCACTCTATTCTTATGGCCTCCTGCCTGCAGTCTATTGGCGCACGTTGCCGTATTGTGCTGATACAGGGGCATGCCTACCCGGAACTATATTGCGGCAACAAAGCAGATTTTGAAGCGCTGAAGCAGGCGATCGTGACCCTCTTTCCCAGGCCCGCCGTACGCGAAATTTATTACCATGAAATGAAAGGTAATTACTGGATCAACCTGGATTATACCGCGCGCCATCCGGGCGGCCCGTATATGAACGATAAGGTGTACGCACTGATAGAATTGTAGCTTCCGCCCGTTAATCTTTACCTTTGCAGGTATGAGCCAATTCAGCCGTATCCGCAAATACCACAGTTTTCTTCGCTTTAAACAGGATTTTGAACGCTACAGTGTAAAGAAAGTGAGAAGCTATGAGCTCATTATTCACTGGCTGAGCAGCAAACTGAACAGAACGCAGTTCCTTATCCTCTCCGGCATACTGGTGGGCTCCGCTGCCGGGCTGGCGGGTGTAACCCTGAAAATGCTGGTACACTACATTCACTACGTTATCACCTATAAAGTACATTTCAGCACACAGATATTTTTTTACCTGGTCTTTCCCTTCCTCGGCATTGTGCTGACCACACTGGTGGTGATCTGGTTTTTTAAAGGGCAGTCCCGCAAAGGGATTCCGGCCATCCTATACGAGATAGCACAGAACAGCAGCCTGGTGGCGCCTGTAAAGATGTACTCGCAAATACTGCAAAGCGCCATCACTGTAGGGCTGGGCGGCTCTGCAGGGCTGGAAAGCCCTATTGCCGTTACAGGGGCGGCTATCGGCTCCAATTATGCCCGCAATTATCATCTCGGCTACAAGGAACGGACCTTGCTGCTGGCAGCAGGCGCCACTGCAGGAATAGCGTCTGCTTTTAATGCTCCTATTGCCGGAATGATGTTCGCCTTTGAGATATTGCTTACCGGTGTGGTGTTCTCTGATTTTATACCACTCATACTGGCTGCTGTTTGTGGCAGTCTCTTATCCAAGGTGATCCTGCAGGAAGAAGCGCTTTTTCACTTTGAATCCCGCGTGCCTTTTAATTACCACAATGTACCCTACTATCTTGTACTGGGTATTCTGTGTGGTTTTTATGCGCGTTATTTTGTGGTAATCTCCCGGAAGGTGGAACATTTCTTTCTGCGGCTGCAATGGAGCAAACTGCAGAAGGCCATGCTGGGCGGCGCCGTGGTATCATTGCTTTGTGTGATGATGCCTCCCCTGTTCGGAGAAGGTTATCAATCTGTTAAGCAGCTGGTGAATGGCGATGCAGGCAACATTATCCAGCATAGTTTCCTGCGGTATATTCCTGTGCAGAACTGGATCGTTTTGCTCTTTGCCGGTTGTGTATGCCTGCTCAAGAGCTTTGCCACCTCCTTTACCATCCAGGCGGGTGGCAATGGCGGTAATTTTGCCCCCTCCTTGTTTGCCGGGGGGTTCCTGGGATATTTCTTTTCCATGCTTTGCATACAGATGGGCCTCTCCGGAGTGCCGGTGATGAACCTGGTGATCGTAGGCATGGCCGGCGTGATGAGCGGTGTATTATATGCTCCGCTGACGGCTATCTTCCTGATTGCCGAATCCAGCTCAGGATATGACCTTTTTATACCTTTGATGATCGTATCAACTACCTCCTTCCTGGTGGGCAAATGGTTTTCCACTATTTCACCTGATCTGAAGGAACTGGCGGATGCGGGTAAGATCTTTACCCGTGAGCATGACAGGAATATCCTGTCTATCCTGAAGATTGAAGAACTGGTTGAAAGGGATGTGCAGCAGATCAATATTAACAGCAGTTTACGGGAGCTGGTAGAACTTATTAAAGCGGGCAAGCGCAATATGGTGGCGGTGGTGAACAATGAATATTTCCTGGAAGGCATTATAACACTGGAAGACATACGTCCCATCATGTTCAACCCCTCACTATATGACACCGTTTTCGTTAAGGAGCTGATGAAGGCGCCGCCGGCGGTGGTTCACCCCGAAGACAGCGCAGCTGAAGTGATCCGGAAACTGGACGAAGCGCATGTATGGAACCTGCCGGTAGTGGAAAATAAACGCCTGGCAGGCTTTGTGTCTAAATCAGGCATCCTGAACCGCTACCGGCAGCTGCTGCAGGAATATTCGGATGCAGAATAATGAATAATTAACTAATTTATGGTATGGCAAAAATACTGATCCTCTTTGCGCATCCGGCGCTGGAGAAATCGCGGATACATGCGGGACTGGTGAACAGTGTCAAAGGAATGGAAGGAGTTACCCTGCATGACCTGTATGAACTGTACCCGGACCTGGATATAGACATAGAGCGGGAACAGGCGCTGCTGCTACAGCACGACACCATCCTCTTCCAGCATCCTTTTTACTGGTACAGCGCTCCGGCCATTATAAAGCAGTGGCAGGATCTGGTGCTGGAGCACGGTTGGGCATACGGCCATACCGGCACTGCCCTGAAGGGCAAGCGGATGGGCAATGTGGTGTCGGCCGGCGGTTCCAGGGAGTCTTATACCCGTGGTGGACATCATGGCTTTACCGTTCATGAGTTCCTGCTGCCTTTCCGGCAAACAGCGAACCTCTGCAATATGTATTACCTGCCGCCCATGGTCATTCATGGCACACACCGCATGGAGAACAAGGATCTGCCGTTCTGCTGCCAGTCTTACCGCCGGCTGCTGGAAGACCTGCGAGACGACCGTTTTACACAGGCCGCATTGGAGGAGGCAGAATACCTGAACGATTTAACTCCTGCCGAAGTATCCGGAGAGGATCATCATGGCTAGTAAGCGCTTACTAAGCTGTGATGCGCTTTAACCTAAGCTTCCATGCGCTTTTAGTGCGGAAAGCACTAAAGCAGGGTTAAGCTCTCCCGGCGATAACACTAAGGTAAGACGAGGAAAAGACCAGGAGAAGACTAGAAAAAGACCTGGATAAAACTAAGAAAACACAAAGAAAACATACGAACAACATCGGTAACCGTCGAACCGTCACTTTATGGACCAACACTCCTTTTTCTTTACTGCTTTGATATACCTGGCCGCCGCTGTTGCATTTGTACCGCTTGCCAAAAAGCTGGGGCTTGGTTCTGTACTGGGCTACCTGCTGGCCGGCATTTTCATAGGCCCTAACGTAATGAGCTTCATAGGGGCTGAAGGCCAGGACATCATGCATTTTGCAGAATTTGGGGTGGTAATGATGCTGTTCCTGATTGGCATTGAGCTGGAACCTGAACTGCTTTGGAAGCTGCGTGCGCCCATCGTTGGCATGGGCGGTATACAGGTTGTGGCTACTACCGCGCTGATCGCAGGCCTGGCCTGGTTGATCGGCCTGCCCCTGCAAGCTGCGCTGGCGCTGGGAATGATCCTTTCCCTGTCTTCCACGGCCATTGTGCTACAAAGCCTCAAAGAGAAGGGCGCTATGTCATCTGCCGCTGGGCAGAGCGCATTTTCTGTACTGCTATTCCAGGATATTGCCGTAATCCCCATGTTGGCCGTCTTTCCGCTCCTGGCTCCTGCGGGCGCTGCCCATGATAGCGGGAGCCATACCTTCCGGGAGAACCTGCCCGGCTGGGCGCAAACGCTGGTGGTAATAGGGGCAGTCAGTATCATTATAGTGGCCGGGCGTTACCTTGTAAGGCCGCTGTTGCGCCTGGTGGCCGGCACCCGGATACGGGAGCTGTTCACCACTTTTGCCCTGCTCTTAGTGGTGGCTATTACAGTACTGATGACGATCGTGGGGCTTAGTCCTGCGCTTGGAGCTTTTTTAGGCGGCGTGGTGCTGGCCAATAGTGAATATCGCGCCGAACTGGAAAGCGATATAGAGCCCTTTAAAGGTCTGTTGCTGGGCCTTTTCTTTATGGCGGTAGGGGCCTCGATCGATTTCAAGCTGGTGCTATCCAGCCCGTTGCTGATGCTGGGCTTTGTGCTGGCGCTAATGCTGCTGAAAGGCCTGCTGCTGTTTGCCCTGGGAAAGATCTTTCGCTTAAGCACAGACCAGAATATGCTTTTTGCTGTCAGCCTTTCGCAGGTAGGTGAATTTGCTTTCGTACTCCTTTCGTTCAGTCAGCAGACCGGGATATTACCGGCACAAACTACCGGCATGATCACTGCTGCCGTGGCCCTGAGCATGGCTTTTACTCCGCTGATGATCATGCTTTATGAAAAGCTGCTGCAGCCAAGATTTACTATTACAGAAGATTCTGCCCGCGAAGCGGACGCTATAGATGTAAAGAACCCCGTGATACTGGCAGGTTTTGGCAAGTCTGGCAATATAATAGGCCGTTTTCTGCTGGCCAATGGTGTACGCACCACCATACTGGACCTGGACTCTGACCGCATAGACCTATTGCATAACCTGGGCATACGCGCCTATTACGGCGATGCTTCCCGGTATGACCTGTTGCATGCGGCCGGCGCTGCAGAAGCGAAACTGATCATCATCGCCACCGGCTCCATTGAACAAACGACTGACGTGGTGAAAATGGTACGCAAGCACTTTCCGGACCTTCAAATGCTGGTGAAAGCAGAAACCATTACAGACGTATTTGACCTGATGGAACTAGGGGTACTGCATATTTACCGCGAACCGCTGGACACTTCACTGCGGATGGGCGCCGATGCACTACGGATGCTTGGTCACCGCGCCTATAATGCCCGCCGTGCAGCCGCCACCTTCCGCCGGCATGATGAAAAAGCACTGAAAGAGCTATCTGCCCTGCGGGATGACAGGAAAAGCTTCCTGAACATGTTTAAAGAGCGGATAGAGGAAATATCAAACCTGATCAATAAGGATAAAATCAACCCGTGGAACAATGAGGCCGACAGCTGGGACGAACGCTCCCTGATCGCAGAATCAAAGGATGACGAGGAGATAAAGCCTGTTAACCAGGGCGCCTGAGCCCCGTCAGGTGTTCTCCGGTGTATCTGTTCCTTCAAGATGTTCTTCAATACGGCGTGCTACATTTTCCAATAAACCGGCATCTATATGCCCCGGTTCTTTATGTGTATCGCTTACCGCGCGCAACTGGCCTTCTTCATCCGGCTCGAAGGTGATGTCGTGCTGTTCGATCTTTACCTTATACACTGCCTTATATTGCTGCACCCATGGCCGTACTTCCAGGATATGCGGTTGACCGTTATGTTCAAACTTTAACATGAAATTTTCCATACTATTTTTCCTCCCTTATCAAATTTAAACTTTTATGGTACAAGAGTTGAGGCATAATAACATTTATAAACTCACATCTTATGGCACAGCTTGTTTTATTATCCAGCGAGGTACAGCCATATTCCCTCAAAGATGATGGCATTTTTCCCAATAACGAGCACCTGCCGGTGTTATACTATGAAGACTGCCTGCAGGTGCCTGATAACTTTGCAGCGGGACCGGGCATTGAAGCACTCTTCATCAGCAATAACTGGGGCGGTGTGTGGCAAAATGGTATTTATGACTTTCCTCATTATCACAGCACCTCTCACGAAGTAATAGGTATAGCCGCCGGTCACGCTAATGTGCAATTTGGCGGCCCGCATGGCATTGTGTTGCCGCTGAAAAAAGGCGATGTAGTGATCATCCCTGCAGGAGTGTCACACTGCAGTCTTGACAGCAGTACAGATTTCCTGTGTGTGGGCGCCTATCCGCCGGGCCAGGAACAGTATGACATCATGAAAGGATTGCCAGGCGAAAGGCCCGATGCAGATGCACGCATAGCCCTGTTATCAATGCCGTCAACAGATCCTGTTTACGGAGGAGACGGTCCTCTGTTCAATTACTGGATGGAATGGCGCAGGCAGAGCTTATAGGCAGCTTCATCGCCCGTTTGACATTCCGCCGGCAATACCCAGCTCCAGGCCGAGCAGCGCTGCCAGGCCTTTCATCCTGCCGATGGCGGTATATCCCGGGTTAGCCTGTTTATGAAGATCATCCAGCATGCGGTGCCCATGATCGGGACGGAAGGGTATCGGCTGCGGTTGTTGTTGCTGTAGTTCAAGTAAAAGCTTCATGACTGCGTACATATCAACATCGCCATTCAAGTGATCCGCTTCAAAGAAATTACCCTTATCATCTTTCTGTACATTACGCAGATGCACAAAATGTACACGGCTGCCGATCATCTTCAGGATAGCCGGGAGATCGTTGTGGCGGCCGGCGCCCAATGAGCCGGTACAGTAACAGATACCATTGGCAGGACTATCTACTGCCTGGAGTATAAATGCAATGTCATCATAATTGCTTACGATACGAGGCAGGCCCAATACATCAAAAGGAGGATCATCAGGGTGAATGGCCAGTTTAATATTTAACTTTTCCGCTACGGGCGTCACCTGTTCCAGGAAATATTTCAGGTGCTGACGCAGATCGTTACGGGTAATGGAAGCGTAATTGTGCAGCCGTTCTTTTATACCCGGTATATCCAGTTTTTTTCGCTGGGAATGCCCAGCAGAATAGTATCGGCGATCGCCTGCTTCTGCGCTGTCGTATACTGCTGCCAGCGAAGTGTTGCTGTTGCCACAGCAGCAGGGGCATGATCTTTAGCCGCGTTATCTCTTTGCAGTAAGTGAATATCGAACAAGGCCAGATCTGCCGGGTCGAAATACAAGGCCTCTGCGCCGTTAGAAAGACGATAGCCTATATTGGTACGCACCCAGTCAAGCACCGGCATGAAATTGTAGGTAACAATGCGGATATCACAAGCCGCAAGGTTTTCCAGTGTTTGTTTGTATTTTTCAATATAGGTACGGTAATCGTCTGTTTGTGTTTTGATAGACTCGTGCACGGTAACACTTTCGACTACATCCCAACTTAGACCTGCAGCAGCTATCATCTGTTTACGCTCATTGATCTCGTCTACGGTCCATACTTCTCCATGAGGAATGTGGTGTAATGCGGTAACTATGCCGGTAGCATCCGTTTGACGGATATCCTGCAAAGTAACAGGGTCGGCTGGCCCGAACCAGCGCCAGGTGGGTTTTAGTAATTGCATATCTGTGGAACTATTGGCATAACTGAAATGTAACACGTAAAATAGTAAATGATCCCTAATTTTATTGTTTTATTCCGGATATGATACAACGCCTACTGTTATTTAGCCTATTCGCCAGCTTATCCTTTTCCGCCTTTGCCCAGGACACTACACAACATATCGTACCGGGCCGCAGCAACAGCGCCACCCAGCAACAAAAGCCTTATGTAATCATGATCTCCATAGATGGATTCAGACATGATTATGCACAAAAATTCAATGCGCAGCACCTGTTGCGGCTGTCTGCTACAGGCGTACGTGCAAAGAGCATGCAGCCAGGCTTTCCCAGTCTTACCTTTCCCAATCACTATGCGTTGGCCACGGGTATGTATCCTTCTCACCATGGCATAGCAGACAATATATTTTATGACAGCAGCCGTACCAGGCAATACCGTGTAGGTGACCGTGCTGCGGTGGAAGACAGTTCCTGGTACAAAGGCACGCCGTTGTGGGTACTGGCAGAAAAACAGCAGATGCTAAGCGCCAGTTACTTCTGGGTAGGGTCTGAAGCGGCTATCCAGGGCGTGCGGCCAACATACTATTTCCTTTATAATGAGCTGGCCGAAGCTGACAGCCGCGTACAGCAAGTGGCAAGGTGGTTAAGTCTTCCGGAAGACCAACGCCCGCACCTGATTACTTTCTATTTTCCTGAAGTGGATCATGCAGGGCACCGGTACGGGCCCGATTCAGACAGTACACGGAATGCTGTGCAATTTGTGGATGCGGCTATTGGCAGGATGGTGGAAGCAGTTGCAAAGCTGCAGCTGCCCGTTAACTTCGTTATTGTATCAGATCATGGCATGACGCAGGCAGATACGCTTCATCCGCTCAGCCTTCCTGCAGATCTTTCTCTTGATGATTGTAAAATAGCTGCGGCCAATGAAAAGATCATGCTGTATAACAATGATCCTGCACGGGTAAAAGCAATATACCAGAAGCTGAAAGCAGGGGCGAAGCACTACCAGGTATTACTCAGAGAGGAAACACCGGAAAGGTGGCATTACGGACAGGAAGATCGTCATCATCTTATTGGCGACATTATCCTTCTGGCGGATCCCGGTTATTCCTTTGCAGGGAAAAATGGCCGTATATCTCCCGGGCACCATGGCTATGACAATAAATTGCCGGATATGCAGGCGGTATTCATGGCATGGGGGCCGGCATTCAAAACCGGTTATACCAGAAGTGCATTTGCCAATGTGCATGTCTACCCATTGATAGCCCATATCTTAGGATTAACAGTCACGGAAAAGATAGATGGGGACCCTGCAGTATTAAGAGATGTACTAAAGGATTAACTCCGTTTATCTCGAAAACTTTATATTATCTTTAAGCTTAATTTATCTCTTACCTATGCAAAAACAACTGCTAAGTGCCCTTATGCTGGCAGTTCCAGGATATTAAGATTTACCCTTATCAGGGTTATAGGTTACAATAAAAACTAACATGCGCAGGCTGCCTTTCCAGGCGGCCTGTCCTGTCAATACCGGAAGCTGTACTTCCATTTTGTTTTAGCAGTAGATATATAATATGAAACCATAATTATTAAAATGAACAAAATGGTTAATGGCCGGATGAATAGTGAATAATAGCTTAGCAGCGTTTTTTTCAGATTAAACCAACCATACTAATGACTGCAAAAAATGCATTTCCCATTGTAATGCCCGCCGAAATCTTACTTGAGGCAGTACAGAAGCTGACCGAACTTTACCATTTATTAGATCCTTACCTGCGCCAGCTAACACCTGAGGAGCGACAGGGTTTAATCAGGGTGCAGGAGCACACCATTCCCTTTATTCAGAAAACTGTAGTATACGCCCGTTCCCAGCCGCAGTTTGCGCCGCCCTTCATAGCACCTGAAGAGCTGCAGAAAAACGTAAGCGCGGTTGCCGGCCTTACTCCATTGTTTTACCTCGCCGAGCAGCTGTACAATAACGTGGATGATACCATGCTACTGTGCGGAAGCGAAGCCTACTCAACGGCCCTTGGCTATTACCATTCGGTAAAGCGGGCGGCCACATTAAATGTGCCGGATGCAGATGTTATTTATAATGATCTGCAACAGTGGTTTTCTGGCGGGGCGCGTCGTAAAGCGCCGCTAACGGAATAACCATTGCCGGCTTTGTCTGTGAAGAAATGTTTACAGGGCGTCTTTACAGGCGCCCTGTTTATTTGAAAAAAATTATATGTAACTGATATCCAACTGTTAAAGAATGTTAACGCTTTAAACTCCTTTTTCCGGTGGCTGTCTAACTATCAGATCAAATATATGCGAGTATGAAACGAATCTTAATGCTGGCTATACTGTTAACGGGTACTATAGCTTTCCAGAAAGCAGGTGCACAGGTGAGGGTGAATGTAAACTTCAATATCGGCAGTCAACCGGTTTGGGGACCTGTAGGTTATGATTATGCAGAATATTATTATATGCCTGATATTGAAGCATACTATTACGTGCCTTCCAGGCAGTTTATATACCTTGATGGTCCGCGCTGGGTATGGGCGCCTTCTTTACCGCCACGTTACCGTGGTTATGACATCTATCATGGCTATAAGGTAGTGATCAATGAACCAAGACCTTACCTGCATCACAATACCTATAAGGTAAGATATGCAGGATACAGGGGCCGTCACGACCAGGTGATTATCCGCGACAGTCATGATGCAAGATATTACAGGGTTAAAGGCCATCCTGAGCATGGCAATTGGAAAAGAGAAAGATCAAGAGGAAGAGGCCACAGGGATTGATGTGGTTACATGGTTTGCTTGTTAAAAGGGCCGGCTGCTTATGCAGCCGGCTTTCTTATTTCTGAGGTATAAAGATCTGGCACAACTGGTCTATCAGTACGCCATTGCCGGTGAGGCTGATATCAATGAACCGCTTTGTCTGCGCAGCTGCTGCTGGCAAAAGCAAAGGGTTTTGCTTTAAAGGAAAAGCCCATTCCCAGGATGTAACCCATTGCATCTTTCAAGGCGTCGTTACTTTTAAACCCTGGATTGGTATTAATATCTGCATGTACCTCCATGTCTACATTGAAGGCGGTGAACAGGCTGCATAATTCGTAGGCAACCTCAATACTTTTCGCTACTTCCGTAAGCATCCGCTCTTTAACAGACATTCTTTTAACCATAGTGTCATTATGGATGTACATAAAGCCACCTTTACCTTTGCGAATAAATACGATCACTGTAGCAAACTCTGTGTAGCAGCCATTCACCTGGCTGTCTGTACCGATGCATACTTTCATTTCATGACCGTTGTCCCGGGCGTTTAACAATACCTCCCGCACTTCATCCTCAATAGTCTGTCTGACTATTGTCCCACTCAAACGCCTCCATTGTTTACGATGTTCCATGGGTTGATTCTGCCCATTGCATCTCTTCAGGACCGGAGGTATCTGCTATCTCAGTTGCGATGGCGTTGACCGCAGCGGTTGTAAATACATTGTTGATGATAGTATATCCTGCAGTTGCGAGTTGCTGTTGGTTGATGTCCAATCTCCGGGTTGCATGATCAATTACTTTTCTGACTGCTGCTTTATATGCTCCAGCACTCTTTGATGTATCTTATGAATGATAAATGTACTCCACTGACGCCAGTAAAATGCAGGCTTTATATCATGATAATACCAGGTAGTCCCTTCCAGTAATGTATTACCATTGGGTAGTGGTACTAAGCGAAACTGCCCTTGTTTTGAAACAAAATAGTCATGCAGATGAGGCGCTTTCACATCCCAAAAACTTAGCTCTTTCATCGGCGCGGGTTGCTCCACTACATCAAATTTCAACAAGCGGGGCGCATCCCATACGGTAATAGGTTCAACGAAGCTGCCGGTATTGAAGTTGCAATGCCGCACTGCCCCAACACCTTTGCCTGATATTGTTGCGTTGACAGGGTAAGCTATACCCGCCTTAAAGATAAGGGTAGTTGGTTCGGGTAGCTGTGGAAATACTATTACATGTTTCCAGACAGTTTCCGGAGAAGCTTTTATTTCTACAGCAGTGGTAACTGCGACAAGCGACGGCGGATAACTCTTCTCAACAAAAGACAGTGAAGGAATGCTGCATGTAAGTATCAATATCACCAGCGGCGTTTTGCCGGGCGTCTTCCTGACCAGCTCATATCCCAGTAAACTGCCTATCCAGGTTAGGATAATCGCGGGGGGAGCCGCCATGGCGATACAAACAAGTCCTTCCATCGCACATAGTATCAACAGCACCATACATATACCAAGCGTCCAAAAGCCGGTCTTCACAACTGCCCATCGGGTTAGCTGTCTTTTATAAGCGTAAATTGCGGCTGAAAATCCGCCGATGAAAATGGGGGTTAATATAAAAAGCGCTATTCCGTATTCACCAATTCCATAAATCCCCCATGCGGTTAACAGGAGGGCAACAAACGAGGTTAATCCGATTGCCACCCATTTTCGTGGCGTTTTGTCCACAGGTAAGAGCGTATTCATAAACGGCATGTTAACATTTTCAAGGGCCAAAGATAATAGACCTACCGGACCCGGCTGTTCAATTGTCCTAAAAATGTTAAAAAACCGTTACGACGCCTTTTCCAGCTTCATTTTCCATGGATTTTTCCGACCTTTGCACTATTGTCCAGCTGACCATACTGAGCAATCTTTGAAAAACTATTTATTTATCCAAGTGTAAAAGAAATTGTGCAGATGCGTATACCTATCCGAAAAAAAGCCAAGTATTTACTCTTACCAGTTATCTTTTTTACTTTTTTATTTGCCGACCATGTCTCGTCCTCTACAGGGCCTGCCAGAGCAATAAAAAAAACCAGCCCGGCCATCAAGGCGGCTACCAGCGCTATGATGGTTTATGACAGTTTGCAATTGGGCGGACTGGGCCTTTCAGAGGAAGCATTTACCTATGGCATGCAGGGATTTCAATACCTGCTGGATCATGGCCGTCTTAAGAATGACAGTGTGATCGCCATCGTGGATTTCAGCCTTCCTTCCAGCCAGAAACGCCTATTTGTGATCGATGTCAGGAACGCCCGGTTACTGTTCAATACGCTGGTTTCTCATGGAAGGAATTCCGGCAAACTCAACGCTACCAGTTTCTCCAATAAGCTCAACAGTTATAAAAGTAGCCTTGGTTTTTATATTACTGATAATACCTACATGGGTGAACACGGGCTCTCTTTGCGCCTAAGGGGTACAGAGAAAGGTATTAACGACAATGCCCTGAGCAGAGCTATTGTAGTTCATGGAGCCGATTATGTAAATGAAAACCTGATAGATAGCCAGGGATATATAGGACGCAGCCTCGGTTGCCCCGCTATTCCCTTATCTGTACACCGCGAGGTGATCAATGCAATCAGCAACGGCGCCTGCCTGTTCCTGTACAGCGCTAACAAGAATTATATTACCAGGTCAAAAATACTCAAAGCACCCGGACACAATATTGCAATGACTACACCAGTCATGTAAACCGGTATTATGGAGCGGTTGGCGCATCACTGAACATCTTTTGCGCCAGCCGTACATCATGCCCGTAAATATCGTCCCGGAACTGCAGTTTACCCTGCTCATCTGCCAAGGCGGTGTAATAAACAATCAATACCGGGATGGGGTGCTTGACTTTCACATACTTTTCTTCGTCCCCTTTACTGAGCGCGCTGTCTATTTTTTCAGGCGACCATCCTGAGGTGCCTTCCAACACGTAGCGGGCCAGTTTGGCAGGATCGCTTACCCGTATGCAGCCATGGCTGTAAGCCCTTTTATCTTTTTCAAAAAGCCCTTTCAAGGGGGTGTCGTGCAGATAGATATTGAAACTGTTGGGAAAGAGAAACTTTACTCTTCCAAGCGCATTCTTTTCGCCAGGCCGCTGCCGTATCACTGGCAAACCGTTGCGTTCACCGGTAACCTCCATATCATTTTCCTCGAGGTAATTTTCATCCTTTTCCAGTTTAGGTAAGATCTCCTTACTTACAATGCTGCGGGGTACATGCCAGTAAGGATTGAATACCACCTGGTTTAGTTCACCTGAGAACATGGTGGTATGTTGTCCTTCACGCCCTACTACCACCGGCATGTCAAATGCCTTTTCCTTGCCATCCCAGGCATGCAATACGAATTCGGGTATATTGATGATGATCAGCCGGCCTTTAGGCTCTGCAGGCGCCCAGCGCATACGCTCCATATTCATCAGTAGCTGACGGATACGTGCCTGCACCGGTACGTTCATTTCCATGATAAGGGTATCTGTCACAAGGCCGGACGGCGTATAGCCGTGATATTGCTGATAGGTCTCCACTGCTGCTTCCAGTGCATCGTCAAATACGGCCAGGGTATCGTTTCCCGGCAACTCTCCCGTCACCTGCAACCGCTTTCTGATTGCCGCTACAGCCGGTCCCTGATCGCCCTTCTTATATTTTTTCTTATCCGCAGTAATAACGGGCCACCCGCCTTTCCCGGCAATATCAATATACTTGGGTAAGAGCTCTTTCAATTTTGCATAAACGGGATGATTGTTCCCCTTATCTTTATCACGAGACACTACAGCCGCTGCCAGTTCCATTGTTTTATGCCGCTGCATAGGAATAAATTGTTCGAGTAATTCCGGGCTAGGATCATCAAATGTGTGCTGCGCATAGTTTATAAAACGCAGGGTAAGCTGCAATTCTGTTTTGATAACGCCAGCATCGTGTGCAGACAGCGTGGTATCATCTTCTGCCGCAAGCTCATTCAGGCGCGCTTCCAGCTGCTTGTTTACTTCCGCGGTATCCTGGCTGTAATCATACAGACTACGAAAACCCAGGGCCTGTTCTGTAAGGCCCCGGGTATCGAACCACGCATATTCAAAGTTGCGCGCGTTATAAAAACTGCGCATCATATTGGCAATGGTATCATTCAGCTGTTGCTTTGTAATGAATTTTTCAACATCGGTACTATCCAGGAACAGGTCATTGTAAGCGTTGCTTTGATTTATCGCCGTATTCCTGGGCGAAATCTTTACCGCATGTTGTTGTGTGCCCGGCTGGCAAGCCGCCAACAGCAAACACAGGCCGACCGGGATTATTAAAGTGCTCAGTTTAACAGTTGCTATGCTTTTTTTCATGGTGTGACTTCTTTTTTGATATAGCTATGCCATGGCGAGAACCGTTTAACTGTATCCAGCCAATAAGCGTTATGAAGGTCCACATCGTTGTAAGGACGCCCGTCGAGCGCTTCAGCGCTCATATCTGTCAGATGCCAGTCATCCTCTTTAAAGTGCCATTTAAAATTGTATGAGCCGTTGCGGTTATAACCACCACTACCAGCTACAAGCGCGCCATTCACTATCTGCCTTTGCGCAAGGGGCAGTGCTAACTGTTCCGTTATTTTACGGATCAATTGTGCGTTTGAAGTTGCTACTATAAAAGATGTATCGCGCCAGTCATCTGTGCCGTTGGTCTTCTTTTCATCGGTAAAATCGGTGAACCCCACTTCGTAGTAACGGAGTGCAGGGCCAGGCGAAGGATCATTAGAACAGGCCACTGTAAACAATAAAACAAACAGTACGCATAATCTGAGCATGGTCAATAGGTTTTAATAGATTGACAATAAAGGAAACTACAAATACTATACCCGCACGCGTGAGAAGCGTGCTGAACATATTTACGGGTATTGGCTGGATCTCCGGAGAAAGCTGTTTACCAATAAAGACGGTAATTTAAAAACGTGCCGGAGGCTTATTAAGTTACAGGGGAAAGTTTTTGGGGTAGAAGTTTGAGGTCCGGTGTCTGAACCTCAAACTTCAAATGTTATTACAACTGCAGTTTTATACCAGCCTTGTTCAATCCTTTGGCGATGCCCATTACCACTACCGCATAAAACATACACCACAGCAGTCCTACAATACCTGTTTGCAATATTGCAGGCAGCTTAATATGCAACAGGTGCAGCAAAGCATAGATCACAAAAGGCACTATATAAGTCAACAGCGGGTTAGCGGCTGCCGGGCGGAAAAAGTTGGTCCACTTGCTCTGATGCTTTATATCTATCAGCCAGTATAGAAAACAGAATAGTATACAGCATATGGCTGCGCTATACAGACACCAGGTAGGAGTAGCGTATATCTTTGATATTTTGAAATACGGGCGCAAAAAATAACCGGCGATCAATAGCAGCAACGTAAATCCTGCTGCATACAGGTAACGTTGGCGACGGCTGAGTTTCAGTCCCTGGTCAAAGAATATCAGTGACAGCAGCATGCCGCTCAGCACAATGGAGACATGCGCAGCATTACCACTCTGCTTCACCATCCACTTCCATGCTGACTGCTGCACGACTGGTTGCTTCGCCACGGCATAGAATATCACGCACACAACGATCATGGCCAGTATGCCATATACATTGCCTTTGAAGAGCTGGTAGATAATACAACTATAAAGGTAAGCCCATCCGATAAGGCCAAGTATACCCCACCAATGCGGCTGCATATGTTCCGTGCCGTCTTCACCACCTCTGTAAATGAACGCAAGTATAATGAGTCCTGCAATACCGATACCTTTCAGCAGGTATACGACCCATTGCTGTGAAAAAGAATACACATTCCATACCAGGATCACACATACATAGAACAGCAATGACCAGGCGTAGATAGACATGCCCATCGCCGCTTCATTGTAATCATCTTCCGCATTTACCATAAAAAACCCAAGCACCAGCAAGCCCAGTGAACGCCAGATGATATGCCACTGCAGCTTCATAAAATTGTCTCCTTTTGAGAGGCGGCGGTTGATGGCAAATGGGATGGACATGCCCACAATAAAAAGGAAGGCAGGGAATACCACATCCACAAAGGTCATGGCGTCAGCATCTGCAGGCATATGTTTCATCCAGGCCGGAATGCCGCTTACACCGGCCAGCTCGTTGACAAAGATCATTACCAGGATGGTGATGCCGCGTAAAGCATCGATGGAAAGTATGCGCTGGCTGCTTAATTGGTTGATCATGTACAGGGTTTATCTTGAAATGTAATACATACGGCGGAGAATTGCAATTTTAAGATACAGGGCGTATCTTGCCTTTTTAAAGCAGACAATATGAATTTGGGGTTAAAATGGTATTTACTGGCCCTCTCCGGGTTGGTAACAAGCGGTCAATCAATGGCTCAGGTGGAGCAACCTGCCAAGGTACAAGCAAAGGGACAAAAACAAACTCAAAAGTTACCGGAAAGCAAATCACTGGCTTATGTCGACCCTTATATCGGGTCTGGCGGCCATGGTCACGTATTTGTAGGCGCCAGCGTGCCTTTTGGGGCGGTTCAGGTAGGGCCTAACAATATTGTGAAGGGCTGGGACTGGTGCTCCGGCTATCACTATTCTGACAGTGTGGTGATCGGTTTTTCGCAAACTCACCTCAGCGGTACCGGTATCGGCGACCTGGGAGATGTGCTGATCATGCCTTACACCGGCAGCGTAAAAACCAGCAAAGGCAGCCAGGCTGACCCAACTTCGGGTTACGGCTCTCATTACTCACACTCCCACGAAACAGCCAGACCGGGTTACTATGCGGTAAAACTGGAAGACCATAACATACAAGTAGAGCTGACTGCCAGCGAGCGCGTAGGGTTTCATAAATACACCTTCCCGGAAGGCAAGCCCGCACACATCATCGTTGACCTGAAAGAAGGCATCGGATGGGATGCACCGGTTGAAACTTACATCCGGCAGAAAGACGAATACACGCTGGAAGGCTATCGCTTTTCAAAAGGCTGGGCGGAAGATCAGCGCCTGTGGTTTGCCATCCGCAGCTCCGTTCCTGTAAAACAGTTTGCCGTATATGATGGCGATGAGAAAAAAGAGGGTAAAGAACTGAAGTCGAAATTCACCAAAGGATTGATCTCCTTTGACAAGGCGCCTGCACAGGTAATGCTGAAAGTGGGCATTTCACCTGTTAGCAGCGAGAATGCACTGGCCAGTATCAATGCGGAGATCCCCGGCTGGGACTTCAACCAGGTAGTAAACAGCGCCAACGCCAAGTGGACCAGGCAGCTGGCCAAGATCAACGTGCAAACAAAGGATGAAAGCGCCAAGCATGTGTTCTATACGGCCCTCTATCATACTATGATAGGCCCGGCCCTGTTCAATGATCATGACGGCACTTACCGCGGCACGGATAAAAAGGTATATAAGAACCCCGGATTTGACAATTATACTGTTTTCTCCCTGTGGGACATTTACCGCTCTACTGCTCCGCTCAGCACATTGCTGCATACAGACCGGGTGAGCAGCTTTGTGAATTCCATGCTCGCTATTTATCAGCAGCAGGGCAAGCTGCCGGTATGGCCGCTGATGGGTAACGAAACCAATTGTATGGTGGGCTATCATGCTGTGCCGCTGATAGCAGATGCCTACCTGAAAGGCATTAAAGGCTTTGACCCAGCCGCTGCGCTGGAGGCCATGAAGGTTACTTCCACCCGTGATGAATTCGGGCTTAAATATGTGAAAGAGCGCGGTTACATCCCCGCAGACAAGGAATATGAATCCGTGTCCAAAGCCATGGAATATGCGATTGACGATTGGTGTATCGCCGCCATGGCCAAAAAGCTGGGTAAGATGGACGACTATGCGCTCTATTCCAAACGCGCTGCTTACTACAAGAACTATTTTGACAGCACCATCAAATTCGTACGTCCGCGCATGAGCGATGGCAGCTTTAAAACGCCTTACGATCCCTTCCGCTCCATACATGAAAAAGGCGATTTCACCGAAGGTAACGGTTGGCAGTATACCTGGCTGGTACCGCAGGATGTGGAAGGCCTGATCAAACTGATGGGTGGCGATGAGCCGTTCACCAAAAAGCTTGACAGCCTTTTTGAAGCAAAAAGCGATATGGGCGCGGAAGCTTCTCCTGACATCTCAGGTCTTATTGGCATGTACGCACATGGCAATGAGCCCAGCCATCATGTTACCTATATGTATACTTATGCTGGCAACCAGTGGAAAACAGCAGAGAAAGTGAGGCAGGTGATCAAAGACTTCTATACCGCAAAGCCCGATGGGCTGGCAGGCAATGAGGACGTAGGCGCCATGTCTTCCTGGTTCGTATTGTCTTCCGTAGGCTTCTACCCGGTTAACCCGGCCAAAGGCCTGTATGTATTTGGCAGCCCGCTGTTTGACAAGGCCAGCCTGCAGGTACAGGGTGGTAAAACATTTACCGTACAAACCATTAATAACAGCGCTGAGAATAAGTATATCCAAAGCATTACGCTGAACGGAAAGCCTTATACAAAAAGCTACATCAAACACGCAGATATCCTGAAAGGCGGCACGCTAACCATCAAAATGGGCAAGCAACCGAATTATGATTTTGGTAAACCTGTGGCAGATCGTCCTAATTCATTAATAGACTAAGCTTTATTGTCATTTATAAAAGAAAACGCCTGACGTAAAATACGTCAGGCGTTTTCTTTTACAGGAGTTGCGGTTTATCAGCTAATAGCTGCCAGTACTTCCGGCGTTACATCTCCGAACAGTGATACACCTGCCGCGCCGTTCTGCACCGCAAGCTCAACACCGCGTTTCAGATCTGCCATGTTGCCATTGAAATCAGGCAGGAACAAACCTGCATAGAGCGGGAAGCGTCCGTTCAACCCTCTTACACCTTCTGCTACGGCATCTCCTATCCAGCTCACGTCTTCTTTGTAAAAGCCATGATAGATCATCGGGCAGACAGCATTGAGGTTCCAGTTAGTCCAGTCTTGCCGGACAATGCGTTTGGCGATTTCCGGTGTGGGGAATACTGCTGCGGAGATAGGCTTTTTATGCTGCTGGGCCACCTTTGCCAGGGTATTTACTACATTGTTGATACGATCGTAGCGATACTTGCGCCAGGAAGGGCTCTGGTCAGGATGCTCCAGCTCCAGCGGATCTATTCCTTTCTGCGCCTTGTAGCCGTTGCGGCAGGTTTCACAATAGCAAAAATCATATTCGGGCAGCTCCCTGGACTGATCGATACCGTATTTGCTCCACAGGTTCACCGGCAGGATCACATCGCAGAAACGGATATAGTCCAGGTGGATACCATCTACATAATCTTTTGAGAGTATGCTGGTCACCTGCTCCTTCAGGTAGTTGATCACTTCTGGCTTGCTGGGACACAGCCAGCGGTAATAGTCCACATAAGGCGGATGAGTAGCGCAGGACTCCCCTTTACGGTTTTGTGTATACCATTCAGGATGCGCTGTCAGCAGTTCCTTATCATGGGCGCGGTTCATGGTCCATATCCAGCGGTGCGCTTTGATGCCGTTCTTTTTTGCGATGCGAAAATGCTTTTCACTATCGTCTTCAAAAAAGATATCGCCTATACCTGCCTTCTTGTAAGCGGCATACCGTTCCTGGATTTGCGCTTCTGTGTCTTTGTGGTCAGGATTGATCCATACGCGGTGGGATCCCTTCTGTTGCGGATTTGTTGACAATGCTGCTGCTTTGGAGGAACCGGAAGGCAGGGTGAGCGCCATGCTGCCGATGCCCAGTGATTTGATAAAATTACGCTTGTGCATTCCTGTTTGGTTTACTGATTATTGCCGTTTTCTGCGGAAAATTGAAGATAGCCCCATTTCTGTGGCACGTGCATATTGATGACGCCTTGAGGCGACCATACCCAGTTATGTTCGGGTAATGGTTTGCCGGTGGCAGGATTGATCTTTTTTACATATTGTCCGCTCTTGATATCCGTGTCCCACTCCACGCGGGAGAAGTTGATGCGCCAGGTGGTACCGTTCTGTGGTATCATGGGAACACCGAGCAGATGAAGCGCTTTAAATGGAATGGCCATCTCAACGGTCCATGATTTGTCTTTATCTGCAGGTTGATTCAAAGTGCCGTTAATATGCACTGCTGTCTTCATGCCTTTTGTGTCCCAGGTCATTAATGCATGTGCACCTTCACTGTAAGGTTTGGGCATGAACAGATCAAAGATGGTATTGCGTGCATTGATTTCTATTTCAAAATATTCTTTTGTATCTCCGTCAGGATCTATGAAAACCTCGAAATCATTGTCGTGGAAGATGATGGTATCATGTTTCACGAGCTTGCCCCATATATGCGGTTCTTCCATCTCCGCCGCTATGTACAGGTATTCCTGGTCCCACAGCATTTTTACCCTGGTGCGCAAAGGCGGCCTGGGTTGTTTATCTCCTTCGATATCTGTGAAATCGCTGGTCCAGGGCGCCTGTTGCCAGGCTGCTTCATCTGGTTTGCCGTCTATGTTTATCTTTTTGCCGGCCTGGTAACAGGTATAGCGTAAAGGTTCAATGGTCTGCGCGTTTACAGTTAATGCAGTCAATAGTAAGATCACCCCGGTTAAAACGATGCGGACGTTGCTTTTGGCAGTAGTAAAATGGTGCATGTCGTAAATATAAACAATAAAAATGCGGTTTACAAAAGAAGCGGCGCAGGGTCAGGATGACCGCCACGCCGCTGTTAGAATCCGCCATTGAACGTCCCTATGTATCTATGCTGCTGTAAATAATATTGGGGGTAACACGCTGTTCACTGTCGTTTATTTTTAGTGCTTCTCTGTGCTGTATTAAAATTCGGCTTTGGTCATCCAGCCTGTCTTTACGCCTGTAAAAAGTATAAAAACGATCCGTCCATGTAATTTCACACGCATTTAAACTTTTCAAGTTTGATCTTTGCGCTTAATCGATTACTTTGGCTAAAACGATTTACGGAACAGGTCTTAAAACAGTCGGGAGATATTCCAAAAGCATGGTTTCCGTTCAGGGAACAAAGCAAATACATCCGGGTAACGTGTGCAATAACTCACTATATAATTAGTAACTACTTAAATAAATAGATATGGCGGGAAGGAAGGTAAACTCCACCAATTACCAAAACCAGGCTTTGCTGGAAAACAAGTGCTCTTTGAATGAAATGTTGGTATTGTTAAGCAGGAGATGGATCACTGAGATCCTTTTCTGTATCCAGGAGGGGAATAACCGGTTCTCTGGCATCAAAGGAGAACTGGCGCCCATTACGGATCATATCCTGGCAGACCGGTTGAAATTACTGGAAAAGAACGCGCTTATTAACCGGCAGCATTTTCCTGAAGTGCCCCCTAAAGTGGTATACTCACTTACCGAGAAAGGCGAGGAACTATGCGTGCTGCTGGAGAAGCTGTGCAATTTTTCTGATAGCTTGTCAATATGCTGTTAAAGGGATGCGGGTGTGTTACCACCCGATCCCGTAATCTTCACCATGGTTACTGGAACCGCCCCAGAAGCTGCCGTGCTGCCAGTCGAAATAAATGGCATTGATCGGGCCTGAGGTGCGTTCCTGGTAATCTATTTTGTAGCCCATGCGGCCCAGCTCCTTACGGGTCCAGAAGGGCGTATTTTCCTGCAGGGTAAGGCCTCCGGGCTTGCGTTCATGTATCCCGAAGGAGGAATACATCTGGTAACTATTGAAATTAGCTGCCTCCACAGCTTCCTGTACGTTCATACCAAATTCCACTACGTTGAGAAAAAACTGCAGCAGGTTCTGATCCTGGCTGTCGCCCCCCTGTACGGCGAAGGACAGGAAAGGCTTTCCATCTTTCAGCGCCAGCGTGGGCGTTAAGGTAACCCTCGGATGTTTACCGGGCTCCATTACATTGAAAGGATTTTCTTTCTCATCCAGTACGAAGCTTTGCAGGCGCTGGCTCAGGCCAACACCGGTACGGCCGGCGATGGTGGCGGGTATCCAGCCGCCGCTTGGCGTAACAGATACCACCCATCCTTCCTCGTCTGCTGCTTCCACGGAAGTGGTGCCGCTCAGGAACGTTTTCAGGAAAGGGTCATCCAGTCCCTTTATCTGCTCTTCAGGGCGGTATACCGCGGTATGCCCCCAGGTTTTTAACAGGTCAAAATAAGGGTTTTGTTTAGCCTCAAATGGGTATGGATCGCCGGGCCCCATAGTGGTATCATTCTTTTCAGGCTTGATCATTTTAGCGCGTTCCTTTGCATAGGCTTTGGAAAGCAGGCCTTTCATCGGTTCTTCGGGCGGGAAATAAGGGTCCCCATAATAAAAATCGCGGTCGGCAAAGGCCAGGTTCATGGCCTGATATACGGTATGGATATAGCGGGAGGAGTTATACCCCATTCCCTTCAGGTCAAAATTCTCCAGGATATTCAGGGCCTGCAGCATGGCTGGTCCCTGCGTCCATTGCGATAGTTTGTATACATCTATGCCCTTGTAGCTCACCATCATGGGCTCTTCAATATGCACTTTCCAGTTGGCCATATCCTGCAAGGTGATCAAACCGCCCTGTTCCCGGGTGCCCCTGACAAACTCCTGTGCGATATCGCCTTTATAAAACCGGTCATAGGCAGCGTAAATAGCTTCCTTACGCGACTTACCTTTTTTAAGCGCTGCCTGTTCTGCATCCACCATTTTCTGCAGCGTAGCCAGCAGATCCGGCTGACGAAAGATCTCACCGGCATCAGGTGCTACACGTTGCCGTTCCGGATGGGTAAAGAATAATTGTTTGGAATAGGGCCACTGTGTGATCCATTTCCTGTTCTCCTGGATGTAATTGGCTGTTTGTGCCTCTATGGGATAGCCTTTGGCCAGTTCCATAGCCGGAGCCAGCACTTCCTTTAAGCTTTTGGTGCCATATTCTGCCAGCATGGTAAGGATACCGCCAGGGGTGCCGGGAGTAACTGCAGAGAGTGGGCCATATTCCGGCGGGTATTGCATATTGCGCTGCCTGTAAAAGCAGGCGTGGCCCCGGTAGGAGCCACGCCCAGTGCATTTATGCCTATAACTTGCTTCGTTTTCGGATTATAGATGAGTGCCTGTGTTTCACCGCCCCAGCTCAGCACGTCCCACATGGTAGATGTAGCAGCGATCATGGCGCAGGCAGCGTCTACTGCATTGCCCTTCTGCTGGAAGATCATAGCCCCTGCGGTGGCGGCCAGCGGTTTACCGGTAATGGCCATCCAATGCTGGCCGTGCAATACGGGTTTCTGTGTGTGCTGGGCTTGTGATAATACAGGCAGGCATAACAGCAACAGGATAGCGTGACATTTTCCCATAGCAAATAGATTTTGGTTGCGATAGAGATAAATGTACTGATTTGTTCATTGTTATGCCTGCAAAATAGATGAGCGGTTTTAGTTGTTTTCGAAGTAATCGAAAGCGTCTATAATATCCAGATAGGCGCCGTCGAAATGGCTGTTCAGCAATTTCTTGGTGTAGGAAGTATCATTACCATAAATAACGTTCTTCCAATCGGTGTTCCAGTACTGAACAAAATAGTTGCCCTCCCAATCGGGATCTTCAGCAGCAATGAACGGCGGGTTACCTACCTTCCAGCTGCTCTGCCAGTAGTAACGGTAGTCTTCCGCTTCGCCGATAGACATATAACAGATCACCAGGCGCTTGCCGCCGTTCGCCTTTGTTTTAAGCTGATCGATTTCCGTAGCCGTAAACGCGGTGTTGTTCAGGAACAGGTCCATCAGGATCACATCGTAATTTGTAGCCTTTACTGCGTTGATGAACGCTGTTTTGGAGGCATATTTCTCCGGGTTGATCAGGTACAAAAAGTTCTTAGCCTGTGAAAGGCTGGTGATGTTGCTGGTGTTCACATTGTAAGGCTGCGCAGGGTAGGACGGGATGTTGAACAGCTCACGCTGATCAGCAGCAAACGAAATATAGCCGTTGGTATTGTTGGAGCTATAGGACTTGCTCATGTTCGTCTGGCCAGAACAATAATCCGTTACCAGCACTTTCTTGCCGGTCTTGATCCTGTTGAGGTATTCTCTCAAATACAGGTTGTCCTCGGAAGGAGTGGGTACATTGTCTTTCCCATCATAGCCGAAAAACAGGTCTTCCTGGCCTACACCATCAATTGCATTTAGGTAGCTGGTGGCAAGAGAACCATCGGATTCCCCGTTGGTGGTGATCAGCTCTATCCCGTTTTGTGGGATAATGGCAAACTGTGAGTTCTGGGCTTTGGCATACTGGCTGATGCCGATTACAAATTTTCGCATCTCTTCCCTGTAATCAATTGCAGCAAGTTCGGGTTGCGGTTTTCGTTGATCTTCAGGTTGTGATGGTGATACTTTTTCGGTTTGCGAGCAGGATAGAATGCTCAGGAGCATGGGCAATGCTAACAGTACTTTTCTTCTGGTTTTCATAGAGAAATGGTTATGTCACATTAAAACGTTTTTTACTTCGAATTGTTACCCGTACACTAAAAAATAAAATTACCCCGACGGTTCATAGTCCAAACATGCGTTTTAATACCTGTATAACGCATACGGCTAAACCACTAATTTACCTGGTACAAACCATGTACGACGGACCACCCAGTATGGACTATTAAAATATTTGTTAAAAAATTATGAAAAATCCATTTCGCTGATTATATTTGGTCACAACCGATTGAAGAACTAAATACGTCATCGGATTAAGTTTTGTTCAGGTCCACGTTAACAGTGTAGTATCCCCGAACCCGCGTCATCAGCCCAAACTGTCAAATGCCCTTCAAAGCTAATCCAGAACCATATTCCAGAAGATTGTATAGCACTGAAAAGTCCATTAAAGAATTCCACAATTATTGCACATGCAGGTCAAAATTTTACATCACACAAAAGGCCATGCAATACGCATGCCCGTCAGCCCATGTTTCCGGCTTCCATTATTGCACTTGCGAACGGCCATTGATCCTACACAGGATCAATAGTTAACGCTTTTCGCAAAACAGCATTACTCTCCACATGCGAGCCATCTTGCATGCAGGGAATGTATTGCCTGAAATTCCCTTATGAAACCGGGGCTCACCGAACCATCACTGGCCGGTGAAGGGAGTCATTTGCCATCCGGTGAGGTAACCATCCAAATTCAATTCCGATGAACAATCGTTTCGTCTCCCTGCAGCAGGTACTGACAGGGACAGTTGCCTGCATGCTGTTATGTTCATATAGCCATGCACAACAGGTGTATAAAAGCAAGGACACCACCATGAATGCCGCCACAGACAGCATTAGCTGGTTAAAGCGAACCCCCTTGCTGTCACGGGACACTACAGGACATTTTCCCAACAACGAACTTTTTCTGCAACACAACAAAGCAGCCGCTATCTCATCTGCCGATATCGATGAACTAAGAAAATTACCATATACCAGTATTGATCAGATGCTGGCAGGCCGTGTAACAGGAGTGGATGTACGCATGCCCAGCGCCGAACCTGGCAAACGCAGCAGTGTGTTCATAAGGGGCACGGCCACACTGTTATTGAAAAACAGTGATGTATTCTACGGGCAGCCCACTTATATCGTAGACGGCATCCCCCTGGTACCCGACCATCCTTTCCCATACGACATACAGCGCTTTGATGTAAACCGCCTGGGCACAGAAACCAATATCCTTTCTTTCCTGGATGTAAATGATATCGAAAGCCTGGAAGTGTTGAAAGACTTTGCTGCCAGCGCAAAATATGGTCCATTGGCGGCCAATGGCATCATCAGCATCACTACCAGGGGGCCACGCTCCGGGCGCATGAAAGTAGCCGTCAACTCCTGGGTGGGCCTCACTCTCCAGCCGTCTGTTGATGTAGTAAATGCACAATTTGAACGGGACTTCCGCATGCCATTCTATGAAAAGTATGCCACCGAAGCGCAATGGCGCAACTTCCCCCGCTACCTGGCAGACTCCACACAGTCAAGGTATTATGGCCCGGCCAACTGGGATGATCTTTACTACCGCAACGGCCTGAGCAACGGTATACAGGCTGCTGTTAGCGGTGGCACCCGCCTGGCCAACTTCCGTTTCAGCCTGGGCCGTTCTGTACAGCAGGGAGTAGCAGACCATACCAATATGCAGCGGTACGATGTAAACTTCGGTGTTAACCTTATGCCGATAAAGCACCTGATGCTGACCACCTACATCAGCGGAGCTGCCATCACCCGCAAAAGAAATGAGTTTATCCGCGACAGAGCGGCTGATGAAGATTACCTGGTTAATTTCGAAAATCCACCTTCCCCCAATAAACAATATCTGCAGCAATACTATAATTACCTGAAAGATGGCCTGAACCGCAACCGCAATAACAATGCCCGTGTACTGGCGAACCTGCATTACACTTTACCTGCAGACTGGTCGCTTAACACGCGGTTTAGCATCGACTACGGCCAGAACTTCCGGGACCTGTTCATTCCAACCACCATCAACGATGGTAACAACTTCGTGTCCAATTTTGATGGTCTCAGCCGCCGAATGACACTAGACAACTCTATCCGATATGATCATACATTTGTGAACAAGCACCATCTCGATGTTACGCTTGGGCAGTATGCACAATGGGACAAGTGGCGCTATGATTATGGCAAGGCCTACAAAGGAAGAAGCGATTATATCAAGATCTATAAACCCGGCGATGATTCGAACAAAGAGGGCGTTTTCGGTAACCTTCGCCTGCAATCCAACTTCAAGGATTATACACAGTCAAACCTGGCCTCATTCTATACCAACATTGGTTACAATTATGCGGAAAAATATTTCCTGAACCTGTACCTGCGCAGAGATGGCAGCTCCAATGTACCGGCCAATAGCCGCTGGCTGTTCTCACCCACTATATCCGCCGCCTGGAAAATAACCGCCGAGGAATTTATGAAACGCGCAAGCCTGTTCAGTCAACTGCAGCTGCGCGCCAGCTATGGCCGTGTAGGGCGCATACTGATGGATGAATACTTTAAGGGAGGGCCCATCTATAACGTAGATATAGGATGGAACGGACTTCCCAACAGTGCCACCTATAATGCCTTCCCGGCCCTCAATGCGGCATTCGGGACCGGTTATGTTACCGACCATCTTAAATGGCCCTATGTAGAACAATGGAACATCGGGCTGAACATGGGCCTGTTAGATGACCGCATTCGCGCCAGCCTCGATATATACAGCAAAACAGACCGCGATCTTTTGCTGAAGATCCCGGTAATGGAAGAAACAGGCTACACCGGCATTATCAGGAACGGTATGGACATACGTAACTATGGTTACGAGCTTACGGTAGATGCCGATATCCTGCGCAATGGCCCCTTTCAATGGAGCAGCGCCCTATCGGTTTACACCAGTCAGAATAAACTGCTGGCTATGCCAGACGGCATACAGGATATTACAATGGGCAATCGTCGTTTCCTGGTAGGAAAACCTGTAGACCGTTACTGGCTGCTTATCAATGAAGGCATTTATGATACCGATGCAGCAGTACCAGTGAACCCTTCTACCGGCAAAAAAATGACTTACCAGGGTCTTACCCTTCATGCCGGAGATCCTGCATGGAAAGATCTCAACGGCGACTACGTGATCAATGATGCAGACCGGGTGATGAAAGGACGACAGGTACCTGCAGCACAAGGTTACTTCAGCAATACCTTCCGCTACCGGCAACTGGAACTCAACGTGCTTTGCAATTATGCCTTTGGCCGTAAGATCATCAACCAGGCTATGGCAGATCGTTTTGACTTTGCCGTGCGCGAAGGGGCGGATGATATGAAAGGTATCAAGGAAGTGAACTACTGGGCTAAACTGGATGGCGATTACGGTAAATATCCGCGCTACAATCCCTGGAGCCTGGTCAACCCTTATCAGCCAGACCAAACGCTGTTCCTGGAAGATGGTTCCTATGTAAAGATGCGGGCCATCACACTTGCCTACAGTCTGCGAACAAAATGGATGCAGCGCACAGGTATTGACCAGTGCCGCATTTATGCCACCGCCAACAACCTGTGGACGTGGACACCCTATTCCGGCGGCGACCCGGAGGCGATAGACTATTTCGGGTATGACCAGGGATACTATAACTGGTCTGCTCCCCGCAGCTTCACACTTGGATTTAATTTCCAGTTCTGACCCTAAAAACTATTCTTATGCGATATACATATGCAAGCCTTCTCTTACTATGGACCGCCGTCTTGGGCAGCGCCTGCAGCAAAATGCTGGACCAGCCTTCCAAACGCGCACTCACAGAAGAGAACATGTGGCAAAACAAAAATGATGCACGGGCCGCTACCTATGGTTGCTACGGCCTGCTCCGCGCGGCCCTGCTAAATGAGAATGCCCATTGGGTGTACGGCGACATGCGGGGAGGAGATTTTCGGGTTACCCGGCGCAGCGACCTGCAGGCGCTGACAGACAATAACCTGAACGCCAGTTTTACCACGATGGACCAATGGCGGGACTGGCGGCGGTTCTATGCGGCCATCAACCAATGCAACATCACCATTGAAAGGCTGCCTGAAGTGAGCCAACGGGATTACCGTTATTCTGTAAATGATATGGAGCTGGACCGCTCCCAGGTGCGGTTCCTGCGCGCTTTTCTCTATTACTATATTGTGCGTATATGGGGTGATGTGCCACTCGTTACCAGCGCGCCCAACGGCAATTTTACTCCGGTGGCCCGTGAGAACTGGCAAAAGGTGCTTGACTTTGCTATACAGGATGCCATGGCAGCGGCATACGGACTACCCTGGAAATACGATGGCAGATCACCTGAACAACAAGGCGACTACCAGGGGCAGGGTGAAGGCCACCATACTGACATTGCTGCTACACGGGGCATGGCTCATACCCTGCTGGCTCACCTGTATGCCTGGAAAGGTGATTATACAAATGCCCTGCAACAAACCCGTACCGTGATCGACAACCAGGGCCTTACCGGTTACAACTTTGTGAGCACTGCTGACCTCACACGGCTGGATGGATCCTTTCGCGGACGAGGGCTGAGCAACATCTTCCAGGTGGATATGAATTTTGATCACGCTGAATTCTCCACCACCGGCCAGCTGGAAGACTGGACGCTCCGCGCCCCTGATATTCCAAAAAGCGAGTCTGAGATCTATGTCCCTAAAGACAGCATCCTGGGCATTTACAGCGAAGCCAATGATCAAAGGGCCACGATGTTTTTCTCACAGCTCAATGATGCCTTCCCCGTGTTCTATAAAATGAAACAGGTGAACAGCGCTGTAAAGAACCCCACCTTGCGCTTCTATACTTCCGCCATCATCATCTTCCGTTACGAAGAATTATATCTGCTGCAGGCGGAATGCAAAGCACGCCTGGGGATGTCTGATGCGGTCGGCGATCTTAACAGCATTCGCACCCGGCGCGGTCTTAAAGCACTGCCGGGTAGTCCCTCTGCTGATGCGCTCCTGGATGCCATCTTCCTGGAACGGCGCCGGGAACTGATAGGGGAAGGCTGGTATTGGTATGACCTGGTGCATTTCAACAAGGTAGCGCAATACACAAGGCTTTCGCAACAGGACGTGAGTAATGGCGCCATGTACTGGCCCCTGTCTAAAAGCGCCCTTGCCGCCAATAGCGCACTGGTACAAAATAATTTCTGGAAATAATGCTGACCCTTATGCAAAAGATATTCAACAAAGCACGTCCCATACTCTGGATAACAGGATTGCTGCTGGCAGGCGCCTGTAAGAAAGAGCATGAATACCGGGATGCAAAACCGGTAACTCAGGTGTCCGTCAGCACCTATGATTTTCTCAAAGCACAGCCTGGGCTATACGACACCTTACTGTACCTGGTGGATAAAGCAGGATTGACAGATACCCTTAAACAAGGTCGTATCACTTTTTTTGCACCACAGGATTACAGCATCCGCACAGCACTGTACAACCTCAACTTCAGCAGGGGCAAGTATGCTTTTCCAGGTAACTGGACTTTGGACAGCGTACCGGTAGCCGTATGGGATACGCTGCTGCGCCGCTATATGCTGCCCGGAAGAGTACTTTCTGATTCCCTGGAATATGCTGATGGTGTAAATCTTACAACGCTTGCCTATGGTTACAGGATGAACGGAAAATCTGCTCCTACCAATGCTTCCGGCATTTCAGGAGGGGGGCCGCTGGTGCTGCAGTACAGCGACATGAACAAATCCCGCTTTATTCGCGACTGGTCTACCTCCAGCACCCAGAGCATCGACCTGCAAACTGCTAACGGATGGTTGCACGTACTGGAAAGCAAGCACGTATTCGGCTTCGTCTCTTTTGTACCCCTGGCCTTCCCTTACTCACTAAACCCCGTGCAGTCGCCCTACCTGGGGTTGCCCTCGCCCATACCCGGTACCATAGAAGCGGAAGACTATGATGATGGAGGCGAAGGCCTGTCTTATCACGACGGTGATGTTAACAACAACGGTAACCAGTATAGAACTGAAGGGGTAGATATAGAGAACTGCAGTGAAGGAGGTTTCAACATTGGATGGACCAACGGCTCGGAGTGGATGGAATATACGGTAGAGGTACTGGCCACCGGCGACTACAACGTAGGCTTCCGCATGGCTGCCGATGGTGGTGGTGGCAATTTTCACCTTGAGTTCGACGGTGTACCGGTCACCGGCACGGTAAACTGCCGCGGCACCGGCGGCTGGCAGAACTGGATCACTGTCGACACAAAAGTAAGCCTTACTGCCGGCAAACATATCATGCGGTTCTACGAAGAATCCGGCGGATACAATGTCAGCAAATTCATCTTCACCAAACTCTAAAACCGCCCATTATGCAACGCAATATACTCAGGATGCTCCTGGCCCTTCTACCTTTACTGGTGGCGGGATGCTATAAGGACATGGTGCCGGATGAAAAAGATTTCTTCAGCACTAACATGAACTATAACCGGAACAACTTTCCGGTGAACCTGGGCCGTACTAACGTGTACGCCTACATTTTCAACGCAGACTATTCTACCCAGCCGTTGGATTTCAGCCTGGAGAACATCCGCCATGCAGACAGCAGCGCCGCGCCCGAACTGCGGGAAATGGTACAAGCCCGTCTGTGGAAAGACTATTACAGTGGTAAGGAAACCAGTGTCGCCGAAATAGAAGCCAAACGCTATACTGAACGGAGACCAGTGCTGGACATACGCCCTAACTCGGGTGAGATTTTCTTCTGGAGCACTGATTCCACTAAAGTAAAACCAGGCATTTACTTTTTTGACATACGGGTAAAGAACAAAGGCGGAGAAAAAGTATTCAAAAATATGATACTGGATGTACGCCGTCCGAAACCCTATGAGCCGTATGAGTTTGATGATGTCACGGGCATCCGGAAAGCACCGGACCAGGGAGGTATTACCCATCCCGATGTCAGTGGCGTGGTAGATATGGTGAACCTGTCCCTACCAAGAGACAGCGTTAATGTTTATTTCCGCAAGACAGGCATAAAAGGCAACACGCTTACCTTCAGAATGTTTGACGAAGACTCGCTGGCCATTCCGTTCTCCCGATTCAACCTCACACAATGGGATAGCCTTCGCTACCGCAGTGGCATGATAGGAGAAGATGTTCGCTTTGCCTTTAACCGCAAGATGAACGAAGACAGCACAGCGGTAACCTACGACATTACCAACCCCTTCCCGATGCTGGCAGATGTTTCCGGCAATTCGGACAAAGCTTACATCGCTTTCCAGTATAACCGCATCTCTTTCGGCCGGCGCTACAATGCAGGTATAGGGCTCAGCTTTGCCATCTATGAACCGGGAGAGTGGGAAGTGATCTTCAAGTTCAAGCTCAATCCAAAATTCCAGGACGATTAAAAAAGTACGTTATGCAAATACACTACTATCATAAACTATTTCTTACGGTCCTGACCTTTTTGATGGCCTGCAGCCTGGGCTATGCACAGCAAACCATTACCGTAAAAGGAAGAATAACCGACGTGAATTCCAGGGAAGGCTTACCCGGCGTTACCATCATAGATGTGCAGGCTAAAAAAGGACTGGGTATCACTGATGTACAGGGTAACTTTAGCTTCTCTGTGCAGGAAGGAAAAACCGTGCAGTTCCGCTTTGTAGGCTACCGGGAGGTAACGATGAAGATTACCAAGGCAACATTGAACCTTTCACTTACGCCGGAGAACCGCGCTTTAAAAGAAGCTGTGGTGGTGGGTTACCAGAAACGCACAAAAGAAACCGTTTCTGGTTCTGTGGCAGTCATCTCGGGGAAGGACCTGCAGGATGTACCGGTTTCCAGTGTACAGGAACTACTGCAGGGTAAAGTAGCGGGCCTTAATATCCAGAATAACACCGGTGCACCGGGATTTCGCGGAACAGTATCTATCCGCGGCATTTCTCAGCTAAGTATCAGCGGTACCGGAGACCAGACTTACCTGGCCACCAATAACCCGCTGCTGGTGATTGATAATGTACCGGTAGATTACGATGGCGGCTTCTCCCAGTCCATGCTGCAACCAGGCGCAGCCACCGGCCCTTTGGCCCTGATACCACCGGATGATATCCAGTCCATAGAGATCATGAAAGACGCACAAGCCACGTCACTTTATGGCTCACGCGGAGCCAACGGTGTGATCGTGATCACCACCAGGCGAGGCAACTCACCTACCCCGGTGATCGACATCAACAGCAGCGTATTCATTAACCTGGCCCCACAACTGCGGCCCACCTGGGGCGGCGACCTGGAGCGTGCATACCGTATTAACTCCATCCTGTATCACAGCAGAGACATGCAGGAAGCGCGGGACAAGCTGGAGAACGCACAGTTCCTCACAGATAGCCTGAACAGCTTCTATAATAACTCTACAAACTGGCAGGGCCTGTTTTACCAAACCACTATCAACACGCAGAACAATGTGCAGATCAGCGGCGGTACTCCTAAGCTGAATTATAAGGCCAACCTGGCCTACCAGCGCAACCAGGGTGTGATCAGGAATACCGGCTTTGATAAGTACAGCCTTAACATGCAGCTGAACATACAACCCAATACCCGCCTGCGCATCAGTACGCAGCTATTTGGCGCCTTAGGGCAAAAACAACGTGGCAATGGCGGCGGCCTTACCGGCAACGGTGCAGGCGATGCTTTTACCTCTTCTTTACTACCCGGCCCATCCAGGTTTGTTGGCAACCCCCAGTTTGATGGTTATGAAAATAATATGGACGATAACAGCACCATTAACATCCGCGGCTTTGTGGACATGGACTATGAGCTGTTCCATAACCTGCGCGTTAACTCCATCACCTCCTATGATTACTATACAGACACGCGCGACAGGTTTAACCAGGCCTTTGCCAACAATAACCAGACACTATTGTACGGTTTTATAGGCAGGCACGACGAGCTGAATACGCGTAATGGCGTCAACTACAACTTCAGCTCCAATCCCGTGAATGTAGAAAGTGGCCATAACCTGTATGCCAGTGTTTTCAGCGAAGTGAATATCAAAACGGATAACCAGCACGTGCGTGATGTACGCAATGGGCCCAGTGACTATTTCTGGGGGCCGCGCGGATATTCTCCCCGCTTCTATCCCGGCAATCCGTGGAATGATGCCAATGGTACCAACGTGAACGGCACCAGTGTGTCATACCTCTACCATGCGCTTTCCTGGGCGGGTTTCATTTCCTATAACTTCCGCACGAAATACAGTATAGATCTTTCCTACCGGCTGGATGGCAACTCCTCTGCAGGCGTTAACAATCCGTACACCAAGAACCCCGCGGTGGGCGTACGCTGGAACTTCGGCAAAGAACCTTTGTTCCGCCGGCTGAACTGGCTGGACTACGGCTCTGTGCGTGTTACCTACGGCTCCAACAGCCGTGCTGCTGCCACACTACCCAACTTCCTGGGCATTTACCAGGTGTATAACAATTATAATAACAACCCTGCCATTGCACCGAACTTTGATGTAATGGCTAACCAGTCGCTGGGGCCTGAAAAGTCAAACCAGTTCAATTTCGGTGTGGACCTTGGGTTGTTCAAAGGCCGGCTTGAGTTCATTTATGACACCTATTTCAAGAACTCATTTAATCTCATCCGCGATCTTTATCTGCCAGACGTAACCGGCTTTAACCGCGTACAGGTGAACGGAGCCAACCTGGTGAACTATGGACATGAACTGACCATTACGGCGCGCCCTATCAGCTCTCCCAATCAACGCGCCTTTCAATGGATGGTGAGTGTGAATGGCGCGTACAACAGGGGTGTGCTTACAAAGCTGCCCGGCGGCGTACAGTTCTACCGGCAAACACAGGGAGCGCCCTACTGGGAAGAGCTGGCATTGAAAGTAGGCCGCAATCCTATCAGCAATTACCTGTATGAAACGAACGGCATCTATTCCACCACCGGACAGGTGCCTGTAGACCCGGTGAAAGGCGTACGGTATAAATCATTCCGCGGCAATGGCAACCAATATTTCCAGGGAGGCGATCCGATATGGACAGATGTAAACGGCGATTATGCCCTGGATGATGCAGACGACAATGTGATCACTGGCAATCCCGACCCACTCGTAACTGGCGGCCTTACCAATAATTTCACTTACAGAGGCTTTTCGCTGAACATATTCTGCTCCTTCCTCATCAAGCGCAGCATCCTCAATAACGCCATGGGCGCCCGCCTGTACAGGGCACAATTCCCTGAACAACTGAGGATCACCGGCAACGTTGAAGGTCCGGTGAACTATTACGACCTGAGCAAGATCAACTACTGGAAACAACCCGGCGATAATGCCCAATACCCCTCCATTGGCGATATCTACCACGCACAGGCAGTGCTGCCCAACAGGCTGGACCAGACACTGTTCCAGGAAGACGGATCATACTTTAAGCTGAACCAGATAACACTTGCCTATACTTTCCGGGGACAGGAGTTCATGCGCAAACTAAGGATGCGGATGCTGCGCACTTATTTCACGGCCTACAATGTTGGGATATTCTCGCCCTACTCCGGGCCTAACCCGGAAACGGTTACCTCACTGGGTCGTGATGACATTAACGGTTATCCATCCGCCACCAGCTTTGCTTTAGGACTTGCAGTACAATTCTGATCACGCAAAAGACATGATTATGTATACACGCTATAAAATAGGACTGCTGGCAGGTTTGCTGCTGCTGGTCGTTTCCTGTAAAAAATTCCTGGAAGTAAAACCGGTGGATACCTTGTCCGGCGCGGAATTCTGGCAGAACAAGGATGATGCAGAAAAGGCCATCAACGGTGCATACCGCCTGCTGCTGGAAAAATTCCTGGAGTCTACTTTATACAATACCGGGGATTTTCGGCCGGGATGGTGGAACTGGTTCGACAAGCGAAACCTGGCTGCCATCGGGCGTAACGACTTGCTGGGCTCAGACCTGGGCAGCTCTGATGGTTCTGACCGGCCAAAGAACTGGACACAATTTTACAGGGCCATTGCCGCTGCAAATCTTTGCATAGATCGTATACCCGGTATAACTGACCCTTCGTTCAGTGAAGGGGAACGAAAAGCTTTAGTTGCGGAAGCCCGTTTTCTGCGCGCCTTTATCTATTTCTATATGGTACGGCTGTATGGAGACGTCCCTCTTCAGCTAAACCCCTACGATACGGAGATCAAAGGACGAGCAGACATGCTGACCGTGCTGGATACCTGTCTGCGCGACCTTCGCAACAGTGAACAGGACCTGCCGGTATCCTATGAGGACCCTACCTTCCGGGCGGTACGGGGCACCAGGGGCGCAGCGCTTACCTTAATGGCACACATGTATATGTGGAAGGCCGGCTTTGAACCTGCCAAAAAGCAGGAGTGCTGGCAGCAGGCCGCCGCCCTGGGCCAACAGGTAATGGACCTCGGCGTATACCAGTTGCTCCCATATACGAAAGAAGATTTTCAGACCATCTTCAAAGGGCGTTCACTGGAAGGTATCTTCGAACTCTCACTGGATATTAATTACGGCGTAGAATTTCACTCGCTGATCGCACAGTGGGTACTCCATGAGCCTATTATCCACAGCAGCGGTAACCTCTACGGCGGTTTCGGCAGCGAGATCACTCCCCGGCGCGAATGGCTGGAGAAGCTCTATCCTGCAGGCGAATCAGACAAACGCCTTGATATATGGTTCGATGATCCTTACAGCACACAGAACCCACAGTCGGCCATGTACCTTAAATTCTCATCGGTATCTAATCCCAGTACACGCGACTACGATGCCAACTTCATCCTGTTCCGCTATGCAGATCTGATCCTGCTGCGCGCAGAAGCATTGGCTTACCTGGGGCAGGACGGCCCCGCCATTGCGCTCCTGAACATGATCAGAAACCGCGCCGGTGCACGCGTTTATAGCGGCGGCGGAGGGCAGGCTTTACAAGACGCCATTTTCCTGGAGCGCGCTAAAGAGCTCTGGGGCGAAGGGCATCTATGGTATGATCTTGTACGCACCGGCCGTGTAATGGACAGGAACCAGTGCGAGAACTACCTCACACCGGAGCAGTTCCAGCGCCGCGCCTGGACCTGGCCTATAGACATGGGTGCTGTAAGGAACAACCCGATGATCATCCAAAATGAATTCTGGTCCAGATAAATATTGCTTTATGAAAAGACTTCACCTTATTGTAGCTGTACTGACCACCATACTGTTGCTGAATGCCTGCAAGAAAGATTACTACGTAGATGGAGGGCTGGCCGATCCGCATTACAACGGCAGTATTTACGATTATTTAGTTAACACACCATACTGGTTCGATACCATCAGCTATATCATAGACCGTGCAGGTATGAAGGAGATACTGCAACGCGATACCGTCACCTTCTTTTCACCTACAGACGATGCGGTGAAAGTGGTGATGAATGCACTGAATGAATACCGCTACTACAACGTACAGGACTCGGTGCACCTGCAGGATATTGATCCGGAAGTATGGAAGTATTTCCTCTCCATGTACATATTGAAAGGAAAATACCTGGCCAAAGAGTTTGCCCGGGTAGACCCGGTTAACGTATACGCCTATCCGGGGATCAACTATGTAATGGACGGTGGTTATGTGCTGAACATCGGGCTTATTTATCAGAACTATAACAACGTGGAAGCAGTAGGCCCACGCATTATCCGCCTTACAGATATCACCTACGACCCACAGAACTTTCAGAACAATCCATCCATCATTGTTGCTACGTCCGATATACAACCAAAGAACGGCGTGTTGCATGTGCTAAACAACAATCACGTGTTCGGTTTCCGTGGCGGCACTTTTATCAGACTGGCGCAACAATACCTGGAACAATAAAAACTGATCAGATGAAGCTACTCAACTTTTTAATCATCATAACAGCAGCCTGGTTGTGCTTACCCGGCTGCAGCAAGGATAACATCACCCAAAGCGGGAAAGACCCTTACCAGGATACGGTAACTCCGGCCATCCTTATCAGCAAGGGCGGCGTATCGCCTGACAGGGGATATGTGAATGACGAGATCACTATCCGCGGAAAAGGGTTCAGGGACCATCAAAGGGAGCTTTCCATCCTCTTCAACGGACAAGCCGGTACTATTCTTTCTGTTACCGATTCTACCGTAAAAGTAAAAGTGCCGTCTTACGCCAGTACGGGTAATATCACCGCCCAGGTGGGACAGCAGTATTTCTTCGGTCCCTTCTTCAGGGTAATGGGCATGATGGAAACAGATACCGTATATCCCAGTGCACGCGGCGCTAATAACACCATACAGGATATCATCCCGGTAGAAGGCGGGAGATACCTGGTAGTAGGAGATTTCACTAATTTTGACAATGCCAATATAGATGGAGGGGTAAACCGGGTGGCGCGCATCAACGGCGACGGTACCCTGGACAGGTCTTTCCGGTACGGAAAAAATACAGGAGCCCCGGCTACGGTAGTAAAAGCTGCTACGCTGCCGGACGGTAAATACCTGGTAGCTGGAAGCTTCGCCAGTTATGAAGGGCTGCCTTATGTAAGCAGCATTGCACGGCTGTATAACAACGGCGGACTGGAAACCATGAACGTAACCCGTCCTTCAGGTAAAGTGCAACCTGCATCGGCACTGAAAGGAGGCGTGTCTGGCATCGTTACAGGCCTGCATGTGCAGCAGGATGGTAAAATGATCGTGGTAGGTTATTTCCGCTATTATGTGCGGCCCAACTATAACCTGGTATCTGTAACCGGGGCCGACTCCCTGCACCTGGATTCTACCATGGTGAACTTCCTGGCCCGTCTCAATACAGACGGTACCCTGGACACTGGCTATAATTACGACCTGGTAAATCACAGGGGTAAAGAGAGTGTAAATGGCGCCATTAACCGTTCCATCCTTTTACCGGATGGCAAGCTGCTGATCGCCGGAGCATTTACCAAATACAATGGGCAGGAAGTACAGCGGATTGCCCGTTTGAATACTGATGGCAGCCTTGACCTGACCTTTAAGAGCAGCACGGGAGCTAACTACCCTATATACGATCTGGCAGCGCAGCCTGATGGCAAATATGTTGTTACCGGTCCGTTCACCACCTACGCCAATGTAACGGTACCTCATCTGGCACGCATTGAGGCAGACGGTACTCTTGATCCTTCCCTGCAGGCCGGCAACGGCGTGGATGGCACTATCTATAATATCAGTGTGATGCCGCAGGGAGAGATCGTGTTAAGCGGGGCCTTTACAAAATTCAACGATGTAATGCGTAACAATTTTGCAGTACTAAATCCTGACGGCAGCCTGCATGCTACCTACAATACCAATGGCGGTATTAACATGGGCACAAATGACGTGAACGGCGCTATTAGCCGTGTATTGCAGCTACCGGGAGAAAAAGCCATGCTGGCAACAGGCAGCTTTACGCGATTCGATTTCCGGCAGTGTAACCGGATCTTGCGGATACAATACAGGTAACGATAATGTTCACCAGTACCATTAACGCACCGCCTATACAAAACAACGGCCATCTGCCCATGTTCCAGAGGCCTATACCGATGGCGGAGCCACATGCGCCGCCTATAAAGGTGCTGGTCATGAATACGGTATTGAAGCGGTTGCGCGCTTCCGGCATCAGGGAGTAAATGATAGTCTGATTGGATATTTGCATGGTCTGATGACCTACATCTACCAGTATAATACCCAGTATTAACAGAAAGAGACTGTTGCCGGTGAAGTAGAAGGCGCCAAAGCTAAGCAGTTCCATGATCAGCCCTATCCATATATTCGTAAAAAGGCCTTTGCCGTCGCTACGTTTACCCGCCAGCGGAGATGCCAGTGCGCTGGCGGCACCCGCCAGTCCGAACAGGCCGATGGTATCACTCTTGTAACCAAAAGGCGGAGCAGACAGGAACAGCACCATCGTGACCCAGAAGGAGCTGAGCGCCGCAAAGGACATGAAATTACGAAACGCTGCCTGCCGCAAAGCAGGTTGCGTACGGACGTAATGTATCAGCGATGCCATTAACTGGCGATAAGTACCGTTAAAAGCAGGATAGCTCTGGGGAAAACGCATCCGCATCATGACCAGCAGCAGGGCGCATATGCCTGACGCCATGAAGTAGATCTCCCTCCAGCCGAACACTGCGCCCAGGGTGCCACTTACTGAGCGTGAAGCCAGAATTCCTACGATCAGGCCACTCATGATGGTGCCTATTACACTACCCCGTTTATCATCGGGCGCCAGGTGAGCCGCCAAGGGTAATATTAGCTGCGCCGATATGGAACTCACGCCTATCAGGAAGCTGGCTATCTGCAGCACAAGGAATGTGGGTGATAAGGCGGCCAGCGCCAGGGAAACCATAGTGGCCGCCATACAGATCAGGATCTGCTTACGACGTTCCATGATATCACCCAAAGGCACCAGCAACAAAAGGCCACAGGCGTAACCTATCTGCGTAAGCCAGGCTATACGGCCGGCACGGCTCTCCGGCAGCTCAAAGTCCTTAGCAATAAGTACTATCAGCGGCTGGCAATAATAAATATTGGCTACCACCAGGCCTGCACAGGCCGACATAAATAATGTATCCGATCTTCCCAGCGATTTACTCTGCATGATAACCGTAAATTTGAAGCCCTGCAAAGCTAGAAAAAAGTAGTAGTTTAAACCGGTACAATGTGCCGGTGGAATTGGATTATTTTAACCTATGTAATTTGTTAGTATGTTACGGATACCATTTGAACAACTGAAACAGGAATTCAAAAGAGTGCTGCTGCAGCTCTCTTTCCCGGAAGACAAAGCGGAACTATGCGCATCCATCTTTGCAGGCAACAGCCGCGACGGAATACATTCCCACGGGCTGAACCGTTTTCCCGTCTTTGTACAGTATGTAAAGGAGGGCCTGGTGAAGCCTGCAGCATCGCCGTCCCTTTTACATACCAACGGCGTCATTGAAACCTGGCATGGTAACCTCGGACCGGGTATGTATAACGCCACCCAGGCCATGAACCGCGCAATAGCGCTGGCAAAGCAGCACGGTACCGGTGTGGTGGCCATGCAGCATACCAACCACTGGATGCGGGGCGGCACTTATGGCTGGCAGGCGGCTGATGCGGGCTGTATTGGCATTTGTTTCACCAACGCGATTGCAGGTATGCCCGCCTGGGGCGGTGCAGAGCCTGTACTGGGCAATAACCCCCTGGTAATAGCTGTGCCCCGTAAAGAAGGGCATATTGTGCTGGACATGGCCATGTCCCAATTCTCCTATGGCAAAATGCAGGAATATGAATGGAAGCACGAGCCCTTGCCCGTAGCCGGCGGATATGATGAAGCAGGTCAGCTCAGCACCGACCCTGCGGCTATCCGTAAAACCAAACGTGCGCTGCCTGTCGGCTTCTGGAAAGGCTCAGGCCTGGCGCTGGTACTGGACGTAGTACTGACGGCATTGGCAGGCGGGCGTTCTACGGCCAAAATAACGGCAGACAAAAAGGAATACGGCGTATCCCAGTGTTTCATCTGTCTGCATAAGCCCGACCTGCATGCCGGTCTCGTAGAGGAAATACTGAACTATACGAAAAACAGCGCGCCCGACAAACCCGGCGGCCGGATCTCCTATCCCGGTGAAAATACCTTACGCACCCGGCTCCAAAGCGAAAAAGAAGGTGTAGCCGTAAATGAGGAGATATGGGGCCAGCTCCTGAAAATGTGACCAGGGACAAGATCATTGGTGATTAATATCAGCAAGGTGTTTGATGTACATCATTTTCCTGCCGGTAACAGGGAAGTAGCTTTGTATCACACTTACTGACCGGCTATTATGATTTTATAACCGAATACACGAACTAACTATGAGAAAGCTTTACCGGAGCCTTTTGACGCGCCCTGTTATTTTGTTATCGCCAGTACCTGTCTTTTTGCTGCTGATACTGTCCACTCCCCTGAGTTGGGTCTATTGCGGCAGCACTGCACTGGCCCTTGGCGCCTTAGCCACCCTGATATACCGGCCCGAGCTCAAAACAAAGATGTGCATACAGGGGGTGTTCTTCCTGGTATTATGCCTCTTCTATTACGGCGGTATGCTGCTTTTCTTCCCGGAATATGTTGCCCCATACAGGCAGGAAACACCCTCGCTGTTCCTGGCAGGCAACCGGCCCGATGAACTGGTGCTTGTTATTGCGGCCGGCATGTATTGGTCTGGCCTGTTCAATATCTGCACTGGTGCGGCGGCGGAATATCGCACCGCATCCTGAGTAAAAAATGCTATCTTGGAAGTCCGCACAAATACGGATTTCCACATATGAAGAAACAGTCGCTTTTACTATCGCTGTTCATAACCTTTGCCAGCTTTTCTTTTGGACAAACACGCAGTCTTTTCAACTTCAAAGACTTTACGGGATGGCACATCGACGTGCCTGACATGGACAAGGACCCTAACGTTAAAAGCCCTTTTATTATCCGCAACGGCATGATGGTCAGCCTGGCTAGTCCGCAGGGGCATATTATCACCGACGCTGTTTATGAGAACTACCGTTTACAGGTAGTATATCGTTTCCCCGCCAAGCCGGGTAACTGCGGCGTGCTGGTACACGCTTCAACTCCCCGCGTATTATATGGCATGTTCCCAAAATCCATAGAAGCTCAATTGATGCATGATAACGCCGGCGACTTCTGGTGCATAGGCGAGGATATTACAGTGCCCGACATGGAGAAAAGACGCGGTCCTAAAGCCAATTGGGGCAGTGTTGACGGTAAGGAAAGAAGGATCATCAACCTTACGGATCATTCTGAAAAACCATTAGGCGAATGGAATACCATGACTGTTGAATGTGTAGGGAATAAAATACGTGTATGGGTAAACGGCGAGCTGGTGAATGATGGCTACAACTGTACAGTCAGTAAAGGCAATATAGCGTTGCAGGCCGAAGGCGCGGAAGTAGAGTTTAGAAAGGTGGAACTGACGCCTATTAGGCAACTTAGTAAAACGGGCAAATAGTTGAAATAAAGTTATTCAGCTCCGATTTCCATTTATCAGCGTGCATAGAAAGATTCTCTAATCTGCACTAAGATCGCCTCTGCCCTTTTGACGTCTGGTGTATCGGGCAGATAAGACCGTCTATATAACTCCTCTATTCTTTCCACCTTCTCTTCGGCCATACGCAGCAGCTCCTCATAGTCAAATTCACCGCTCCTGATGCGTAACAGAAACTCTCTGTCATTTCTATGTACAATCACCCGTTGCTCTAATGCTATTTCTTCCGCCATTGTGAGCAGGCGGAATGTATGCATCATGTTCTTGGCATCATAATTCTTTCCGTGAGAGAGTGTGTTCTGATAGCGTGCTTCATTACGCTTATCCACCCATTCCCAATACTCATTGTATTCCCGGCAGTAGACGGAGTATGCATCCTTGTTAAAATGCATAACAGCCAGGGCATTGATTCCCTTGGCAACAGCACTTAACTGCACATCATTAGCCATATCCCCGGACACTATGCCTTTTAGTTTATCATTACCCGCAAGCTGGCTTTGGTGATATATCAGGTAGGCGTCCCTGAAATGCGATAGCTGTGTAAGCCCGCATTCTTCCTGCCTGTATCCGAGCTTTGTAAGCCACTGTATCAAGGGAACACTCCCGTTCTCATAGACTACGAAACAGAAATCCAACACCGCCTTACGTTCCTTTTCCATAGGGCGATGGATCTTTTTGTTAAGGCCCCTGGCCTTCTTTATCTGGGTTCTTGCATATCCTGCAAAGGTGTCCTTGCATAGCTTGGAAAGGAATTCGGCTGGCCTTATCAGCATCATCAAGGGATGACTAAACAACACACAGGCCTTTGGAGTACTCAGCAATTCCAGGATATTTGGGTTATTTTTTGATAACAGGTCAATGAACCTTCCGATTTCAAAATATACCTCATCATTGGTGTCGTTAGCTACTTGCGCTACCTGTTCAAGTCCATATAGCTGACGCTGAGGCAACACAAAGATGCCCTTCACGTCTGTATCGGAGGACGGCAAATGCAGATTATAGGCCCTGCTGCCACTGATACATTTAAGCAAAAGGTGGTGCGGCGCAGCTATCAGTTGTTCAAACGTCATATTTATTGATATACTTCCTGAACAAATCATCAAGTATGATTGTCTCATTCCTCAGCGGCGGCATATCGGCCGATTGCTGTTTGCAATATGCCAATGTCTCCTGCAACCATTCATGCAGCAGGGGTATGGGTCTTATTTCCGCCCTCTCATTTGCCATCCGCTTCTGCCTTAGCAGTTCGTCTATTGCCGCATGCCACTTAGCATCGTCCACAAGCGTACGCAACTCCCCGAACTGCATCGGTGGGACAGCCCTCTTCTTTACTATCCAGAGACACGCCAGGGCAGGGCGTAGTGCATAAAAATACTTCTTCATTGTCACGGTGCTGCCCTGCAGCTGATGTTCAAGCGTATTTGCAGCCATGGAAAGATAGTGATGACATCCTGCCCGGTTCGAAAAATAAGTGGTGGCCAGGGACAGCATTTCATCCTTCAGCCCACCATTCGCCGCATAGACAACAGGAGATTGAAGCCATTCATATAGCGGCGCATTAGACTTCAGAAACAACCGCAGTGTTTTTCGGATATCCCAGCCGCTGATATCAAGCACCTCATTTACGGGTAATTCTATCACATCTCTTCTTTCACTTATGCTCAGGTAGTCGTCTGCACGGCGGGTATAGATAAACCGCACATCATAGTCGCTGTCCGGCGAAGCAAATCCCCACGCCCGGCTGCCGGACTCGCACGCGTAAAGTATACGAACCTGTTGTTCCTTTTCTATATCAGAAAGTTTAGATTGTATTATTTCCAACATACTTGATATGCGATTAACACAGTAAAGTAATCCCTTTCGGGGAAAATGACTTAATTTTATTTCAAACACCGGCATCATGTACGAAAAGAAAATACCTGAAAACCTGGACTGTGGCATAAACATCGCTAACAAACTCCTGGGAGGCAAATGGAGAGCCTGCGTTATTGATTCCATCAGCCGTGGCATGAAGCGGCCCAGCGAAATACACCGCGATATCCCCGAAGCACCTGCCCGTGTTCTCAATATGCACCTAAAAGAACTGGAAGACTATCAGCTCATCGGTAAAAAAATATATCCTGGCTTTCCCCTGAAGGTAGAATATTTCCTTACCGACATCGGCAAAAGCGCCTTGCCGATTATTGCTGCCATGGATAAATGGGGTACTACCCAACGAGAACATGTTAACCGCATCAGTAATGAGCTGCAGGGCGAAAAGTCGCTTGACTACATCTAAATTACTGCTGACGTCCCTTGCTGCTGCCGCATTCCCTCTCTGTAAAAGTTTCCCTTTTGCGTAAATCATTTTCCCGATCGCGTAGATGGTTTTATAGCCCTTGTTGCATCTTTGCTATACCATCACGCGCAAAAATATTGCCTCGACGATAATACGTCTCCATTAAAATGTGAAATGACAAAGCCGAATGAGCAAGGGAGGATCACCTCCCTTTGCTTTATATAGATATAAGGATGAAATCAATCTTCCCGGCTTCCGTCGCTCGCCATACGAACCATTACCGGTTGAAACTTAGCTACCACATCCACCAGCTCCTGTTGTGCAGCCATTACAACATTGATATCCTTATACGCCATAGGGGCTTCATCCAGACCGGCGCCGATCAGCGTCACATTGTTAGCTTTCAATATTGCCTGCAGATCCCCTTTGGTAAGCTGTTGTATTGCCTTGGTACGGCTCATCTGGCGGCCGGCGCCATGAGATGCAGAGTTAATGGACGGTAGGTTTCCCTTACCACGTACCAGGAATCCCGGGGCAGTCATGCTGCCTGGTATGATTCCCATTACATCCTTACCGGCCGGTGTAGCGCCCTTACGGTGTACGATCACCTCTTCACCATTCCAGCGTTCTTTCCAGGCAAAGTTGTGATGATTCTCCACCTTTGCCAGTACATTACCCCCGATTGCTTTAACCAGCTTTTGATGGATCACTTCATGACAGGCAGAAGCATAATCACCTGCCAGGTTCATTGCCAGCCAATATTCCTGCCCTGCTTCAGAATCCATATCCAGGTAGGCCAGGTTAGCAGCCTCTTTAGGCAGCTTACACAATTCTTTTGCCAGACGGGTGTAGTGACCGGCAATTGTAGCGCCCAATCCACGTGAACCGGAGTGGCTCAACAGAGCCATGTAACGGCCTTTATCTACATTCAGTGCCTCATCGCGTTCTGCGAACGCTATTATACCCCATTCCACGAAGTGATTACCTCCACCGGAAGTACCCAGCTGCGCCCAGGCTCTATCATGCAGGGCTTTGATAAACGGTGCTGTATTGAAAGCGTCGCTTGACAGCACTTCATGATCCGACCTGTTCTCACCCTTGAATCCTTCTCCCGCGCCAAATTTCGTTTGCGCGATCAGCTCTCTTTTATATTTGGCCCAGTTGGCGGTATAATGCTCTTCCGGTATATCAAAAATAGTCAGGGCCATACGGCAGCCTATATCTACGCCTACACCGTATGGGATCACCGCGTTACGGGCGGCCAGTACACCGCCAATAGGTAGTCCATAACCCTGATGGGCATCCGGCATTAAAGCGCCTGCCACTGTTACCGGCAGCTTCATGGCAATATCCATTTGCTGGCGGGCGCCCGCTTCTATGTATGCTTCACCATAGATGGCGTAATCATTTGCCCGTTCCACCAGCGCGATCGTATCATCTGCCGGAGCATTCGCTTCTTCTATCAGCGCGGTGGCCAGCGCTTCCAGCTGCTCATTATCCAGGAAAACCTCAGGCTGCGCCTTTACCTTTTGCAGCATTACCAGGGTAATTTCCGGGGCCTGTTCTTCAAAATGCGTTTTAACGGTGTCCAGGGCCAGTCCGAGTATCTTTCCTTCGGTATAGCCGATTGCGATCAGATCATTGCCGTTCAGTAAGGTTTTCATTTTGTTGTGTTATTATGCTTCATTATCTGTGCCGCAAGATACATGCCCATATGCGCAGTCCAGTTGCGCAGTTTTATCATCCACAAAAAATATTTTTCATTACTATGGTTATCAGCTTACTAATGATAATTAAATCCGGGCAAGGCTCTAAAGTGCGCAGCTCTATTGCGCGGATGATTTCCTATTTTTACTTTTACACATTATGTCTGTTAACAAACTTGCCCTGATACGCTACAAAACCATCGACTCCTGCCTGCGCAACAGAATGCGCAAATGGACGCTGGAAGAACTCATTAAAAAAGTATCCGATGTACTGTATGAAAACGAAGGCATCACATCAGGTGTAAGCCGGAGGACCATACAGGCAGACCTCCAGGTGATGCGCAGCGATAAGCTGGGTTACAATGCGCCCATTGTTGTAAAAGATAAGAAGTTCTATTCCTATAGCGACCCCGACTACAGTATTATGCAGGCGCCGATCAACGATGGCGATGTGGATAAGCTTAGGGAGATTGTAGGCCTGCTAAAGCAGTTCAATGGCTTCAATTATTTTGATGAGATGACCGAGATGATAGCCAGGCTGGAAAATAGCCTCCACCAGAAAACACATCCCGGACAGCAGCACATCCAGTTTGAGGGCAATCGCCTGCTCAAAGGGCTGGAGCACTTAAACCCATTGTACCAGGCTATCCTGCAGAAAAAATCACTGCTGATCGAATACAAGTCATTTAAGGCTACACAATCGCAACAGGTGATCTGCTACCCCTATCTGCTGAAAGAATATCGCAACCGCTGGTTCCTGATCGCTCAGCAACAGAAGAAACCGGAGCTGGCTACAATGGCGCTGGACAGGATCATTGCTTTCCAGGAACTGGTAAAAGAAAAGTTTATGCCCTATGACGGGGTTGATTTCGGACGGTACTTTGACGATCTGCTGGGCGTTACCAAAACATCGAAAGACAGGGCGCATAAAGTAGTCCTTTTTGTAAAGAAAGACCAGGCGCCGTATGTGCTTACAAAACCAATCCACCATTCACAGGCACTGTTAAGTAAAGATGCAGACGGTATCACTATCCGCATTGATGTTGTGCTGAACTTCGAGCTGGAAAGGGAAATACTGGGATTCGGAGACTATGTAAAAGTGCTGTACCCGCGCGTACTGGCATCAAGGATAAAAAAGCGGCTGGCGGCAGCGGCAGGATATTATGATCTCTAATGCTTTAAATACGCAGATATGAAACCTTACATCATTTGCCACATGCTCTGTTCCATTGACGGCCGGATACAAACGGACCGCTGGAACCGGGCAAACGGTTTCGAACATTATGAAAGAACAGGCAAGCTGGAAAAAGCCGATGGCTGGATGTGCGGCCGGATCACCATGGAACAACACTTTGCCGGCAAGCTGCCCGAACTGTCTTCCGCTGCGTCGCCCGTAGCAAGGATCGACTATGTGGCGGATGCCGGGGCGGCCTCGTTTGCTATTGCAGTAGATGCTGCCGGTAAGCTTGGCTGGGACAGCGGCGAAATCGAGGGCGATCATATCATCGCTGTGCTTACCGAACAGGTGCCGGATGCATACCTCTCCTACCTGCAACAGCAAGGCGTATCCTACATTTTCGGTGGTAAAATCCACATTAACTTTAGTGTGGTGCTGGAAAAGCTGAACCGCCTGTTTAATATCAAAAAGCTGCTGCTGGAAGGCGGAGGAAAGATCAACGGCGCCTTACATGCGGCAGGGCTCATAGACGCTTACAGCGTGCTGTATTACCCCATCGCCGATGGCAGCAGCAGTCCCACACTGATCGATGCCACTGCCAAAGATGCGGAGCGGGTACCCGTAACGGAGCTGGAGCTTACCCACCTGGAGCAGCTGGATAAACAGGTAGTGTGGATGAAGTATAATGTAATAAAATAATTACCTGGAAAGCGTATCAAATTCTTCTTCACTTAACGCTATCTCAGTAGCTTTCAGGTTTTCCTCCAGGTGCTTTAAAGAACTGGTTCCCGGTATCAACAGTATATTAGGAGAGCGTTTCAGCAGCCATGCCAGGGCGATCTGCGCAACGGTAGCGTTGTGAGCTGCAGCAATTTTGCTGATCTTGTCTGCCAGCGTATCCGGACCGGAGGCCAGTGGGTACCATGGAATAAAGGCAATGCCCCTTGTCGCCGTATAGTCCAGTACTTCTTCCCACTGCCTGTTACCCAGGTTATAAAGGTTCTGCACAGAAACGATCGGCAATATTTTTTCTGCCTGCTCGATCTGTTCTATACCTACTTCAGACAATCCCACGTGCCTGATCTTACCAGCCTCTACTGCTTTTACAACTGACTCCAGGGATTGCTCTACCGGCACTTTGGCATCTATACGGTGCAGCTGCCAAAGATCGATCCTGTCTGTTCTCAGGCGGCGTAGGCTGCCATCGATATTCTCACTAATAAATTTTGGATCACCGTCAGGTACCCATTCACCGGGGCCTGGACGGCGAAAACCACCCTTGGTAGCTATCACCAGGCCATCTTTATAGGGATGCAGCGCATCTGCTATCAGGCTTTCATTCAACTGCGGACCATACGCCTCTGCAGTATCGATGAAGTTGACGCCGGCGGCAACGGCTGCCTGCAATACCTTCTTTGCATTTTCACGGTCGGCTGCTTCGCCAAACACGCCAGGACCGGTTAACTGCATAGCGCCGTACCCCATACGATTAATAGTAAGATCGCCTAGCTGCCAGCTGAGGTTTTGAGTTGCTGTTTTCATACTATACGAATTTTCTTTTACGGTTTTAATCACGTATCACAAATTTCGTGGTATTATAGATGTCAGACGATATTAAAAACAAAGGTCTTTTTATGAATTTCAACGATGAAGCACCGAAAGGTATCCCCGTTTGAACGACCAGTTGTGCCCGTTTACCGAAAAAGAGCTGATATTAATCAGACGTTCTGCATTTTTACACCAACGGACAGTTTCAAAAGGTTATTCTACAGGGGGCTGACCAAAACGAGTAAATACTTATACTATTTTAACAAAAATGACCGAAGCATACTGAAAGCATAGAGAAAGCATGGAGAAGGCATATAGAATGCTTGGAGAAGGCTGTTAAAATAGTATGAATATGTTTACCTCATTGGTCAGCCTTACTATTACCCCCAATATTTGATTTTCATAAAAAGTGCATTACTTCTCATATCAACCCACCCTGGAATCCGCCTCATCTTTGTGTCATCATTTTAAACAACAAAAAAATCAAACATCATGAAAACACAGAAAGTATGGTTTATTACCGGCGCATCCAGGGGATTCGGTTTTGAAATAGCCAAAGCAGTACTGGCCTCCGGCGACAAAGTAACTGCCACCGTACGTAGCAAACCGGAAGAGCTCGTCTCCAGGCTGGGTAATCCGGAGGGTCTGCAGGTGATCACCCTCGACGTTACCAGCGAAGCACAGGCAGAGAAAGCAGCCGCTGATGCCGTTGCCCGATTCGGCACGATCGATGTGCTGGTGAACAATGCCGGTTTTGGATTGCTGGCTGCTGTAGAAGAAGCTGCTGCGGAGGAAGTAAGGAAGAACTATGAGACCAATGTATTCGGTCTGCTGAACGTAACCAGGGCTGTATTACCCTATATGCGTAAACAAGGTTCCGGACATGTGATCAATATATCTTCAGTTGGCGGGCTTACCGGTTATGTTGGCTGGGGTATCTATGGCTCCACCAAGTTTGCTGTGGAAGGCATTACCGAATCCATGGCAAAGGAACTGGCCCCACTGGGCATCAAGGCCACGGTTGTAGCCCCCGGTTTCTTCCGGACAGAGTTCCTGGACAGCAGCTCTCTTACCCGCACCGGTAACGAGATAGCCGACTATGCCACTACTGTTGGGACTATGCGTGAATTTGCCACCCAGGCCAACAAACAGCAGCCCGGAGACGCAAAGAAACTGGCGCAGGCATTTGTACTGCTCGCCAATTCCCCTAACCCGCCGGTTCACCTGCCTTTAGGAAAGGACACACTGGCCGCTTATCGGGAAAAGAGCGCTGCATTTGAGAAAGACATTGAAGCATGGTACGAGGTGATCACCGGCACAGACCATGACGACGTAAGGGTTGAAACCGCTGTCCATGAATAACTCACTTCTTTCATTTTACGGCAGGATACCGTATTTTCACCTGCATGAAAACTATCGGAAAGGCCCTCCTGGCATTATCCCTGCTGATAGCAGCAGGCTGCGCACAGCAAGCAGCGAAAGAACCGGAAAAGATTAACCGTCCCAACATTATCTTCATCCTCTCAGATGACCATGCATTCCAGGCGATCAGCGCTTACGGAGGCAGATTGGTTCAGACGCCCAACATTGACCGCATTGCGCGGGAAGGCGCTATCTTCCGGAATGCACTGGTGGGCAATTCCATCTGCGGGCCCAGCAGGGCCACCTTGCTGACAGGTAAGTACAGCCATATGAACGGCTATATGATGAACGAGGGGAAGTTCGACGTATCTCAGGAACTTTTCCCGCGTATCCTGCAACAAAACAATTACCAGACCGCCTGGATCGGTAAATGGCACCTGGGTAATCTTCCTGAAGGGTTTGACTACTGGCGTATCTTACCCGGACAAGGACATTACTACAACCCGGATTTTATTGAGAAAGGCGGAGATACCACACGAGTACCGGATATGTGAGTAACCTGGTCACCAACTTTTCTATCAATTGGCTGGCAAAACGGGACACGAGCAAACCATTCTTCCTGGTAGTAGGGCACAAGGCCACTCACCGGGAATGGCTACCCGATTTGCAGGACCTGGGCGCTTATGATAGCATCCAATTCCCTTTACCCGCCAATTTCCGGGATGATTATAAAAACCGTGTGGCAGCACAAAACCAGGACATGACCATTGCAAAGACCATGCGCCTGAAAGAAGATCTTAAAGTACATGCAGACTACAGCAAAAGTCCGATATACAATCGTTTTGACAGCAGCCAGCTCAGGGCTTTCCGGGAATATTACGAAGGGAAAGTGAGCAGGGAATTTGACCAGCAACACCTGAGCGGAGATGCACTGGTACAATGGAAATACCAACGCTACCTGAAAGATTACCTGGCTACCGCCCGCTCACTGGACAGGAACATTGGCGAGCTGCTGGACTACCTAGACAAAACAGGGCTATCCAGGAATACCGTCATAGTATATGCTTCAGATCAGGGTTTTTATCTCGGCGAACATGGCTGGTTCGACAAGCGCTTCATTTACGAAGAATCGTTGCGTACGCCTTTCATGATCCGCTATCCGGGCGTGATCCAACCAGGTACATCCATCCCTCAACTAATGGTGAATATAGACTGGGCGCCTACCATGCTTGACATTGCAGGTGTGGAGGCACCGAAAGAGATACAAGGCAAGTCTTTCTTGCCCTTAATCAAAGGTAACGCACAGCACTGGCGTAAGGCCGCTTATTATCATTATTATGAGTTTCCGCAGCCACACCATGTGTACCCCCATTTTGGTATACGTACGGAGAAATTTACCCTGGCCAGGTTCTACGACCAGGCAGACACCTGGGAATTATATGACCTGGAAAAAGATCCGGGAGAAGTGAATAATGTATACGGACAGAAGGGCTATGAGCAAATAACAGATTCCTTAAAACAACAGCTACAGGTACTTGTAAAAGAATACAAGGACACAGCGGCAGCACGGATACTGGAACGACCATCTAAATAAAGAAAAAGGCGCTTTTGACGAGCGCCTTTTTCTTTATACAAACTGTTTCAGCCAGGCTTTCGCATCCCAGTCATTCGTGAAGCTTTCACCTGTTTACAGCGCGAGTTAATTTTTGCCTTCTATCGGTTAATATGTGCATAAACAATAGCGCAAATGGATGCTACTTTTGAATTAACGGGCTAAGGGAAACATCCAACATCTTTAAATCGAACTATTTAGAATGATTCAAAATAAAGCAGTAACAGCGTTGTTTGTAGGGGTATGCTGTTTACTTTCTGTTACCTCATTTTCGCAATCCACTATGCTGCTTAAATCCCCGGGCAGCAACTTAACTATCGAGATCAGTACTAAAGACAGCTTGTCATGGAAACTCATGAAAGGAAATGAAACGCTGGTGAGCCGTGCCGTTGCAGGTCTGGACATTGAAAACAAATCTTACATTGGTTTTAATGAGCAGGTAAAGTCTGTTGACAGGCGCTCTAAAAACGATATTATTTATCCAACCGTTGCCGTAAGGCAGCAAACGATCAGAGATGTTTACAATGAACTGAGAATAAATTTCAGGAGCGGTAATGCCATTATTTTCAGGGCTTATGATAATGGTGTTGCTTATAGATGGGTCACTCATTTCAAAGATTCAATAAACATAAAGAACGAAATTGTTGATTATATGTTCCCCAATAACAATCGGGTGCTATGGGGAATAGAAGAGAACAAGCAGTTCCTCTCACATTTCGAGCTTTTATTCAAGGATACCAGCATGGCATCCTTTTCAAAGGAGCAACACTGTGGCCTTCCATTGTATGTATCCTCCGATTCAGGAACAAAGATGCTTTTTAGTGAAGCAGACCTGCTGGATTATTCCAACCTGTTCTTCTTTGGAACAAGCAGTAATAAAATAACCAGCGGCTTTCCCAAGGTTATACTTAAAGAAAGCCTGATCAGGGATAGAGGCACCAAAATAGAAGAAAATGCAGATTATATTGCCAGAACCTATGGCGCCCGGTCCTTCCCCTGGCGTTTGATCATGGTCGCTAACGAGGATAAGGAACTAATTGAAAACAACCTGGTTTTTCAATTGGCCTCACCCAATGTTCTTCAAAATACCGATTGGATAAAACCCGGGAAAGTCTCCTGGGATTGGTGGAATGCTAATAATATTTACGGAGTTGATTTTCGCTCAGGGATCAACAACCAGACTTATAAATACTATATCGATTTCGCTGCCCAATTTGGCTTACAGTATATTATCCTGGATGAAGGATGGACTAAAACAACCTGGGATATTACTCATCCCAGAGATTCCATCGACGTTCCTGAATTGGTAGCATATGGTAAAACAAAGAATGTCGGAGTTATTCTATGGAGTCTATGGCAGCCCATGGACAGAGATATGGATAATGTATTGTCCACTTATGAAAAATGGGGCGTAAAGGGTGTCAAAGTCGATTTCATGGCGCGTGCAGATCAGTACATGGTTAATTTCTATGAGCGGCTATCTGCGAAGGCTGCTCAACATCATTTGCTGGTAGACCTGCATGGTGCATACAAGCCTGTAGGTTTAAACAGAAAGTATCCTAATATCATTTCTTATGAAGGCGTACGAGGTTTAGAAAACTACAAGTGGAGTGATGACGAAGCCACGCCTCCCCATGAAGTAACGCTGCCATTTACCAGGATGGTATTAGGCGCTATGGACTTTACCCCCGGTGCAATGCGCAATGCCACCAAAAAGGATTTCCACATAAATTTCGATGCGCCTATGAGCGAGGGAACACGGGCACACCAGGTTGCCATGTATGCTGTTTATGAAAGCCCTTTGCAAATGCTGGCAGATAATCCGTCGAATTATTTGCGGGATACTGTTTGCACCAGGTACATTGCAGCATTCCCCACAACATGGGATACAACGGTTGCGCTGGAAGGGAAGATAAGGGAGTATGTGGCTGTTGCAAGGAAAAAGGGAAATCAGTGGTTTATTGGTGCGATGAGTAACTGGAGCGCGCGGGATTTAACACTTCATTTGGATTTCCTGGATGCAAATAAGAAATATAAAGTAAGGATGTTTGCTGATGGGATAAATGCTGATAGGTTTGCAGAGGATTATAAGATTTCTAATGCGGAGTGGGTTAAAGGGCAGGAGGTTTCCGTTCATATGCAACCGGGAGGAGGATGGAGTGCTATTTTAACTGAAGAGTAGTGATGCTTGGGTATGCAAAAAACCTTATTATTGCACCCAAGCATAACAAACATCCTATGTCCCTTACCATTCCGAATGTTCCTGGTCTCGAGTTTTTAAAGATCAAACCCTATCAGCACCGCCAAAAAGAATACCATAGTACTGGTTACAGCGGCCACCTTACAGACGGTGGGCATATCCACGTACGCAAGGGTTATTACACCATGATAAAAGTTTCCCAGGCATGGCGAATTGGTTTTAAGAATGTAAGCAACACTCCCATTGATATCATGCTGCATTTCAGCGTACATGATAAATATGGCAAACTTGAAAACTTTGCACAGATATACCGCAATCTTCGCCCGGGCGAACCAGCTGAAATATTCTTTGAGGTGCAGGATAAAAAGGCCAGAATCCTGTTTGAAAGGGTGGAACTTTATACTAACGATCAATTGCTCTCCAATATCGAGGTAAAGCAGTTCATGCCACGTATGCCCTGGGGCTTAAAAAGCTGGGCTGTAGCATTAATAATGGCCATTTTCTCCGCATTGGCACTGACTGAGCCGCAGCCAGTGAATTTTGCAGCCGTTATATTACCTTTTCTTGCACTCGCCATAACGGGAGCGGGATTACTTCACCGCACTTCGGTAATACTAATGCTGCTTTTTTTATCACTTGTTCCATTTACTTCGCATGGCCTTGAAATGAAGATAACGATCACGGTTATGGGTTTGGCCTGGCTGTACTGGGTCTGGATCAAAAGGCACTCCGTAAAAGACTTTCTACTGGCGAGCGCTACGCCACGTTTAAAATAACAAAAGCCACCCGAAGGTGGCTTTTTTAATATTTGTATTATTTCGAAAGCAGGGCCTGTCCTTCAAAAACGATCCCCGGCCAGCCATGGATCATAAACTGCCTGATATTCTGGTGATCCGTTCCGTCCGGATTACTTAATACGGACTGATAATGCTCTGCGAATAAATAAAGGGTATCTTCCTTATCCAACCCGTTCAGCTGCGCGAAAGTAAAAACTTTAGCACTCCCCTGATTCTGACTTGCTTCATTATATAACTCACCATTTCTAAAGGCTGCTGGCTGATGTTGGTAATAAGTTTCTATGAATTCAATCACCTCTTTAAACGGAAGTGAATTGTCTTTTAACCTTTTAATCAAAGTTGGCAGTTGCTCTTTCATTCAGAATATTTTTGTCTAAAATTAAATAGCCTGTCTTTAAATAACAGCAAAAACATATCTTCCAGATAACAAATACTGGCCATGCCATCATATGCGATTGATCATCAGACTGCCATTAAAGTCACCGTTGGTTCCATCGAGGTCATCTCCGAGGGGCATTGGCAGCTGTTTAACCCTTAAGCTAAATATCCAAACGGCATTTCCAATGAAAATTCCTAAAGCGCTGCGTTCTTTATCCTGATTATTTTTCCATTTACCTCATCAGAAAGTACATACAATCTACCCGCCGGACTTTGCGCTACTTTCCGGATCCTCACGCGCTCGTCAGTAAAAAGTTCCTCAGCGCTTTTTATAGTTTCACCTTCTATCACCATACGCCATAAACTACCCCTTGACAGACCGCCAACCAGGAGGTTCCCGTTCCAGGCCGCAAATTCGTTGCCTGAATAAAAATGCAGCCCCGTGGGCGCTACGGTTTGCAGCCAGAACCAGGCCGGATCACTATAACTATTACCTGGAATAGCCTGGGGGGCATATTCAGCATAGCGGTATTTTCCCGTTGTCTTCATCGGCCAGCCATAATTAGCCTTTGCCTTCAACACATTGATCTCATCTCCCTGGTGGGTGCCATGTTCGCTAAACCATATTTTACCGGTAAGCGTGTCAAGCGCAATGCCCTGGGCTGCCCTGATACCAATTGCATATAAACCCGGAGGCGCTTGGGCTCCAAAATCCGGATTATCATCCGGGATAGTTCCATCAGGACTAATCCGGTAGATCTTGCCTCTTCTGTCCTGTATATCCTGGGCTATCGGAACAAGCGGTTGATCCTTTTCCGAAAACAGCCGTTCCCCGATCGTAAAATATAGCTTGCCATCTTTCCCGAATACCATTCCGCCGCCATAATGAAAACGTTCATGTGTATAGGGGGTTGCCACAAAAAGTGTTTTGACCTGCTGCAAAGAATTATTTTTCAGTACAGCCCTGATAATTTTGGTGGTTCTCACAGTGTCTTTCCTTGCAGCATACGACAGGTAGATGTATTGGTTGTTCCTGAAATCAGGATCCAGCAGTATTTCGAATTTGCCGGTATTATCGCCAAATCCAATGAGGCTGTCCGCCATATCGGATGGAAAACCTTCGATCCTGGTCTTGTCTTTCTTCAGTAAATTAACCTTTACCAGATCGCCATCCTTTTCTGATACCAGGGCCTCTTCTTCCGTTATAAAGGCAATGCTCCAGGGACGTTTCAAGCCCTCCAGGACCGTTTCTTTTTCAAGCCGTATGGCGTTTATATCAAAGGTCTTGTGGGATGTCCGGGTCGATACCTTGTCTGCAATCACCCAGCCTTCAGCCGTCTTCATCAGGTTGAAATAATCGGTAAACAAATCCCGTGCTGTGCTGATCTCCACTTTTGCACTACCCATATTATTGGTAATATCAAGCGACACTATACGCGTGCTAAGGTTTTGGGGCCTGGCATGTGGCGTGAATAAACTCAGGTACTGACTTTTGGAAAATTCGATGAATTTTCCATCCCGGTAGTTCTTTAAATGGCAGGACGCATGCATGGCTTTGTCCAGCTTAAGGGTGTCCCCGGTTGCCCAGCCTTCAAAATAGAGCTGGATCATATTTTCTATTAACTGTCTTTCGGTGACAGTGCTCTGAGAAAATGAGGGGATAAAAATAACCGATAAACCGGCTAGCAGAATCAGCTTTTTCATTATAAAGTATTTTTGATTATTCGGAACGGACCATTTCCGTTCGTGCTCAAAAATCAGTTATACTTTCAATAGGAAGGTGTTATAAAGCGGATCCCGTAGTACGGTTTTATAAATCCGGAGCAATGGACTGCTGATAAGCACTGGGTGTTGTACCTTTTATCTTTTTAAAAGTTGCGAAGAAAGTGGATTTCGAGTTGAAGCCAACTTCATAACCAACCGCCTCGATGGACAGGTTGGTGTGTTGGGATAGTATATTGCAGGCTTCGTTTATCCTGTATTCGTTGACAAAAAGTGTAAAATTCTTCTGGATATTGTCATTGAGCACCTGCGATAACTGATGCCCGGAAATATTGATCTCCCTGGCAAGATCATTCAGTTTCAGGTCAGTGTTTTTGAAAAGCTCCTTCTCTGTCATGATCTTTTTCAAGCGACCAATGATCCGCTGCGCTTCAGCCGGATCGAGTTTTTTGTCCGCATATTTTGGGGCGGCAGAAAAGAACAGGTCATTTGTTTTTTTACGATAGAGCAATGCAAACACTACCCCGTAAATAACCAGGGAAAACCAGAGCGCGCCGTTAATATAACTGCCCCTGGTAATGTTCAAAATAGCCCATACATAACACATAAATAGTATGGTTACAGCTCCGCAAATGACCAACACCCATTTTTCAAACGGCTTTACGGTTTCTTTCCTGGCTATTTTTCTTAAGGTTGGGATCAATAACAAAATAGCACAAGCCACATACACTCCCCACTGCAAATAAATAAGGGGTATGATGTATTTTCCCCATAGCGGAGGGAAACGCTCGTAAGGAATAGCAATGCCCACTACTGCGATAACGAAAGACCAGAGAATGATCTGCCCAAGCCATGGCTTTGGCAGTTTCCTGATCTGTTTTGTCTCTGCCTTTATGTAGAAATACAAAAACGGGCCGATAAAAAAGCAGGCAGTCAAGCCAATTTGCAGGTATGTTTTGGCCAGATGATAGTCAAAAAAATAAGCAACCGATTTCCCGATCCTAATGCTCAGCACAAGCAATAAAGCACCTAACAGGTAACTCGGTAAATCCTTTTTAGACCTAAAGAAGAAAAAGTAAATACTCAGTATGAGTCCGTTAAATACTCCCAGGTAACTAAAAAAGAACAGGGCTTGATTACTCATGATAAGTTTTGTCTTAGCAATTCGGGTAATAATTGTCTATACAATTTAGGAAAATTGTATGATCCTATTGTAAGGGAGTGTACCCGACCTGAGGCACAATCTTTGATCGGTACACCCACATGAGTAGGCAAATTTTCAACCGATCCATTAAAGTTGACGGTATCGATATTTTCTACCGTGAGGCCGGTGATAGGAAGAATCCTTCCTTATTACTCTTACCTGGTTTCCCAACCTCATCCGTAATGTATAAAAATCTGATGACAGCTTTATCAGACAGGCTTCACCTGGTTGCTCCGGATTTTCCCGGATTTGGATTCAGCGCTTTTCCCCCTAAAGATCAATTCGAATATTCATTCGGGAATATATCCGCTTATATAAACAAGTTTACGGACGAGATTAACCTGCAATCATTCACCATCTATCTTCATGACTATGGAGCTCCTGTTGGTCTTCGGCTATGCGTAAACCATCCTGAAAAAATCGAGGGAATAATTGTCCAAAGCGGTAATGCATACGAAGAAGGTGTATCCGGGATATGGGATGAAATGAGGGACTATTGGGAAAACCCTACCCCTGAAAAAGAAAAAATTGTACGCATTCCTGAGCGAGGAAGGCGTAAAATTTCAATATACTGCAGGAGTACCCGAAGAGTTGCTACCAACAATTAGTCCTGAACTATGGATGCTTGATTGGGACTCGATGAAAAGGCCCGGTAATATCGAAATGCAATATGAACTGAATTGTGACTACAGGAATCACATGAAAATGTACCCTGCCTTTCAGGAGTATTTCCGTGTTCATCAACCTCGTGCCCTCGTTATATGGGGCAAATATGATCCGTTTTTTAATGTAGCGGAGGCTGCCTGTTACAAGCGGGACTTACCTGATGCCCAGGTTCATATTATCGATGGTAGCCATTGGGTGCTTGAAACAAATTTTGACGAGGTGTTGAATCTTATTAGTGATTTTTTTAAGAAGGATTGATATGCTTATACAAATGAAAAAGGGCTTCAAACGTCATCGTTTAAAGCCCTTTTTTATTTCGCTCCCCCTGCTGGACTTGAACCAGCGACCCTCTGATTAACAGTCAGATGCTCTAACCAACTGAGCTAAGGAGGAGTGTCCCATTTGCGTTTTGGGATTGCAAAAATAGACAATTTTTTATTTCCGCAAAATCTATTCGCACTTTTTTTAAATATTCCTTACTCCGCCCGCTCTGCCCAGGCATTCCTCCCCGGCTGTACCCACAATAACCACCGCTGCTGCAGTGATCCCGGCCTCGTTTTCTGGTTCACAAACTGCAGATCCAGCTTACTCACATAAAAATGCGCAAATGCCTTTACCAGCTGACAACTATACCCGTTTTGCTGAAGAGAATCTGCCTGATCCGGGGTCGTGAACAGCAAAACCGGCTGTTTCAATACCGCCTGACGCAAGCCTGCACTGTCATACCGTTGTATCGGGTTGTTAAGGTAGAATTCCAGCGCATAAGATTGCGTCTTCCAATATCCCACACTCGTCAGGGGGAAGCGCTGGTTGATGTACCGGGCCGCTGTACTACCGCTCTGGTACCGCATCATATCCGGGTACATTACCAGGTTCAGGAAAATATTCAGCACCAGGCTGGCCGCACAGGTTCTGAAAAATACCAGCGACACAGTGCCCGGTCCCAGCCATCTTGGCAGCAGCAGGAACAGCAATAAGCCCAGCAGCATGCAAAACAGGGCGTAATAATTCAGCACCGGCTGGTACAGCGCGCTTAAGCCTACAATCGCTACGGCGATGATCACCATGATCGTGTATTGGGTGATCCGGTAAAACTTTTGCAAGCCTGGGCGCTCAAGCGACAACACATAGTGAGCTGTTAATATGGAGAAAAAGGGAAATATAATATTCAGGTAATGGGGCAGCTGGAACCGCGACAGCGAGAACAGTACAAACGTGAACAATGCCCCGCTGATGCAGTAATATTCCACCGCTTCCCGGCGCTTCCTGAAGAAGAGGACCACTGCAGCATACAAGAGCACAGACCAGGGCAGAAAAGCCCAAAGCAGGGTATGGAAAAAGAAAAAAGGATCGCCTTCGCCTTTAATAGGCCCGGTGTTCATGAACCGCCCAAACTGGCTGTCCCAGAAAAAGAACCGGATACCGGACACACCATGCTGACCAAACACCAGTTTTTCGGGGTGACTGTCAAACTGGTTGTACAAAGCATACAGTTCCGGCATAATGAACAAACCCGTGAGCACCGCTACCAGCAGCCAACGGAAGTGGAACAGCTGCCGCCATTGCCGGCTGAAGGCCAGGTGCCCTGCTATAGCGCCGCCTACCGGCACGAGAGCAAAGGGCCCTTTGGTCATCATTGCGCAGGCAGTAAAGAGGGCGCCTAATAACAAATGATAATTGAAAACAGAACGCTGCCCTTTATACAAATGATACACGGCAGCTATTATCAGCCCGGTAAGGTATGGCTCCGCCCTGATGTCATTATTGGAGATCACGATGTGCTCCGCCGTCAGCAGGATACATACAGCCCAGCGGCCTATCCGCTCATCATAAAGGTTTTTAGCCAGAAAATAAGTATACACGGCGCCCATCAGCAGGAACAGGATGGCGGGTAGCTTGTAAGCTGCAGTGGTAAAACCAAACAACTGAAAACTGATGGCAGCCATCCAGAAAGGAAAGTGCGGCTTGTCCAGCCAGTCATGGCCGTCGGCGAACAGGTTCCAGTAATCCTTATACTGCACCATATGTTTGGCGATCCCGGCATAAAGGGCGCCATCCGGCTCAAGGATAGTGATGTTAAGGCCGGTAAAGTTCATGAAGATCAGCAGGCCGATCATCAATAAACTTACCTGCCGCTCGTTGCTATTGGCGATCATGTAGAAAAAATACGGCTACTGAACATATAATGAAACAGCGGCTATATCCAGCCGAACAGCCCACCACTTTTCTCCATTCCTACATATACACCGTCTGTTCGTTGCTCTACCGGATAAGTTTTCAGGTAGTATCCCTCTCCGCTGCTGTTATAACCATTTTTTACACTGAACCGGTAACGGTGAATGGGGCATACCACATTGCCGGCATCATCGATAAAACCATCTCCCATGATACCGCTGGCGTGCGGACATTTATAGGCAAAGGCATATAACTGTGACTGGTAACGCGTACAGCAGATCTTTTTACCATTTACTTCGAGAACGGTGATCTCGTTTTCAGTGGCGATATGGTCTTCTGCATCTCCTATTTTGTGCCAGGTGTATTGTTTAGCCATACACGATCATCAATAAAGATACTCCGTTTTGTATGGATAACGCTCCCGGTACAGCGCTACCACTTTATCCATAATGGTCTTCCGTAACTCCTCAATATTACGGCGTTCCAGCGCAGATATGAACACACAGTTTCCGTTAGTGCGTGTTTCCCAGGTTTCCTTCAGCTGCCGGAGGATGTCCTCCTTTACCTCGGGGGCCAGCCATTTGTCAAAGGTCTGCTCTTCGTAAAGGTCCATCTTATTGAAGATCATGATCACCGGCTTATCAAAAGCTTTCAGCTCCTGTAAGGTGCGGTTCACCACCTCTACCTGGTCTTCATACTGCGGATGGGATATATCTACCACGTGAAGGAGGATATCGCTCTCGCGCACCTCGTCCAGGGTGGATTTAAAGCTTTCCACCAGGTGGTGGGGCAGCTTGCGGATAAATCCTACCGTATCGCTGAGCAGGAAAGGGATCTGCTCAAATACCACCTTGCGGGTGGTCGTATCGAGCGTGGCAAACAGCTTGTTCTCTGCAAACACCTCGCTTTTACTAAGCAGGTTCATGATCGTGCTCTTGCCTACGTTGGTATATCCTACCAGGGCTACACGGATATACTCCCCACGCTCCTTGCGTTGGGTAAGCGCCTGTTTGTCAATTTCAGTCAGCCGCTTGCGCAGTAGCGCGATCTTATCCTTTACAATACGGCGGTCCGTTTCTATTTCCGTTTCACCGGGGCCTCTTGTACCAATACCGCCACCCAGGCGTTCCAGGTGGGTCCACATCCCTCTCAGGCGGGGCAGTATGTACTGGTACTGGGCCAGCTCTACCTGCACTTTGGCCTGCGCCGTACGGGCGCGACGTGCAAATATATCCAGGATAAGGTCACTCCGGTCTATGACTTTAACGTTCAGTACTTTTTCAATGTTGGCGATCTGGGAGCCGGTCAGCTCATCATCAAATATAGCCAGCGAAACGTCTCTGCCGCTGATAAACTGCCTGATCTCCTCCAGCTTTCCTTTACCAATGAAAGTGGCCCTGTCAGGATGCGAGAGCTTCTGCGTATAGCGCTTTACCGTTACAGCGCCGGCTGTTTCCGCCAGGAAAGCCAGCTCGTCCAGGTACTCCTGCACCTGGCGTTCGGACTGCTGCTGCTGGTGTATAAGCCCAACGATCACTGCCTTCTCTTCCTGTTGAACTACTTGTTTCTTTTCTAACAATGCTTATGAAAATTTTGTCAAAATTAGTGAATATAGTCCATAGACCACGATCCATCGTCTACGGCATACCACATCGTTTAAGACTATTAGTAAAAATAGTAACTCTACAGACCATAGACCATCGGCCATGGACTATTTTACCTACATTTAACCGTCCAAAACGGTTACAACAATGTTTAAACCTATTTTACTGACAGGATTACTGATCTCTACTATGACTATGGCGCAGGATAAAATGACGCCCGAACTGCTCTGGCAGCTTGGACGGGTAAGCGGCGAGACGGTTACGGCAGATGGAAAGACCGTCATCTACGGCGTAACGCAATACAATATTGCGGAAAACAAAAGCGAGAAGAACCTCTACGCCATCCCCCTGGCAGGAGGCGAGGCCCGGCAGATCACGAAAGAACCGGGTGGGGAAGGCGGTGTAACGCCCCTCGGCGGACAAAGGATCGGCTATGCCTATAAAGACCAATGGTGGGAAATGAATGCCGACGGCACTGATGCAGTACAGAAAACCAATGTGGAAGGCGGCATGCAGAACATCCGCCTGTCGCCCGACGGCAAACATATTCTCTTTTCCAAAGAGGTAAAGATCCGGAAAGTAAGCGGGAGCGATTTCTACCCCGACCTTTCAAAATCCAACGTACAGATCTACGACAACCTGAACTACCGGCACTGGGACACCTGGGAAGACGGTAACTTCCAGCACGTGTTCTACGCCACCTACGATAACGGACAGGTAGGCACACCCATAGATATCATGGATGGCGAAGCCTACGACTGCCCCCAGATGCCCTTTGGCGGCGCAGAAGATATGATATGGGCCCCGGACGGCAAAAGCATCATCTACGTTTGCAAGAAAAAATCCGGAAAGGAATATGCCCTGAGCACCAACACGGATATTTATGAATACAACCTCGATACCCGTGCTACCCGCAACCTAAGCGAAGGCATGAAAGGCTATGATATGGCTCCCGCGTTCAGCCCGGATGGAAAATACCTGGCCTGGCTGAGCATGGCCAACGACGGCTTTGAGGCAGACAAGAACGACATCGTGGTGCTGGACCGCAACAGCGGAAAGATCAGCAACCTCACCAAAGACTGGGACGGTACCGCTTCCGCCGTACGCTGGAGCAACGACGGCAAACTACTGCAGTTCCTGGCCGTGATCAAAGGCACAGAACAGGTATTGGAGATCACCCTGCAGAAAGATCTTGCCGCCACAACAGCCAGGCATATACGCCAGGTAACCAGCGGTGACTTTGACATCACTGGTTTTGTCGGACAAACAGGTAACACCCTGGTAGTATCCCGCACAGATATGAACCACGCCACAGAACTGTTCACTGTCAGCCTGCCCAAAGGCACTGTGCAGCCGCTGACTGCTGTGAACAAAGCGATCTATGACAAAATCGGCCTGTGCAAAATTGAAAAACGCTGGGTAAAAACCACCGACAATAAAGAAATGCTGGTATGGGTAATCCTCCCACCGAATTTTGATGCTTCCAAAAAATATCCTACCCTGCTATACTGCCAGGGTGGACCACAATCCGCCCTGTCCCAGTTCTATTCTTACCGTTGGAACTTCCAGCTCATCGCCTCGCAGGGCTATATCGTAGTAGCGCCTAACCGCCGTGGTATGCCAGGTCACGGCGTGGAATGGAACGCCGCCATCAGCAAGGATTGGGGCGGACAACCCATCCGCGACTACCTGAGCGCCATAGACGCGGTAAGCCAGGAACCCTATGTGGATAAAAGCAGGCTGGGCGCCGTAGGAGCCAGTTATGGCGGCTACTCCGTTTATATGCTGGCGGGTGTGCACAACAACCGTTTCAAAACATTTATCGCGCACGACGGCCTGTTCGACCTGAAAAGCTGGTATGGCACTACAGAAGAGCTCTGGTTCGCCAACTGGGACATTGGCGCCTGGTGGGATGCCGCCAATGCTGCCAGCCACAATGAATTTAATCCCAGCAACTATGCCAATAAATGGAATACACCCATCCTGATCATCCAGGGCGGCAAAGATTTCAGGGTAGGCATAGAACAGGGACTACAGGCCTTCCAGCTGGCGCAGCTGAAAGGCATTAAGAGTAAACTGCTCTACTTCCCTGAAGAAAACCATTGGGTACTAAAAGCGCAGAACGCACTGGTATGGCAACGGGAATTCTTTAAATGGTTGAACGAAACACTATAAAAACAGCTTTTAGCTGTTAGCCTTTAGCTTTTAGCAATTACAGCAAAGCAGGGCTAACAGCTAAAAGCCAAATGCTAAAAGCTTATATCATATGTTTGAATCCCTCTTATTCCACGTAGCAGACGGCGTGGCCACCATCACGCTCAACCGCCCTGAAGTTTACAACGCATTCAATGATCCTTTAAGCTACGAACTGCAAGACGCCCTGAAACAGGCGGAGAAAGACCCACAGGTACGGGCCGTGGTATTAACCGGGGCAGGCAAAGCCTTCTGCAGCGGGCAAGACCTGAAGGCATCCATGGAAGCAGGTACCCGTAGCTTCAGCGAATCCCTGCACAAGCGGTATAACCCTATTATACGTGGCATCCGCAATATGCCCAAACCGGTGATCTGCCGGCTGAATGGCGTGGCAGCAGGGGCGGGCTGCTCACTGGCCCTGGCCTGCGACGTGATCATTGCCAGCGAAACAGCCACCCTTATAGAAATATTCGTTAACATCGCCCTGGTGCTGGATTCCGGCTCTTCCTATTTCCTGCCGCGCACTATTGGCTATCATCGCGCTTTTGAACTGGCTACCAAAGCTACCAAGCTGTCGGCACAGGATGCACTGCAAATCGGGTTGGTGAATAAAGTCGTAAAGCCGGAAGAATTGGACGCCGCCGTACAGGCAGAAGCCGGGTTCTACGCCAATGCCCCCACGAAGGCGATTGCCTTAATGAAGAAAATGCTGACCAAAGGAATGACAGAAAACCTGGATGCTGTGTTGGATTATGAAGCCTACTGCCAGGAGATCGCCGGCCGCTCGGAAGATAACAAGGAAGGGGTGCTGGCGTTTATGGAGAAAAGAAAACCTGCATTTAAAGGCAGATAATGACGATAAAAATTGCCGGTTGGCAGATAAAAAAAGCGGATGTGCATATATCATGTGCACATCCGCATATTAGCATATCCTGGTATCAATTACAGTCCGCTTATCGCGATACCTATTGAATAAGGTCTTATATCAGCGAGGGCATTTCCACCGGTATCTTTAAAGAGGGCGTTCAGGTTATACGAACCGTACAGGGCCCAGTTGCCATATCCGATACGGGCTGTGGCAGCATAACGCCAGCTATTGAAGAAGCGTTTGTTGGCTTCTTTTACGGTATTCTTTGAACCACCCAGGTCACTACGGGCTTTGGTATGGGCATTCATGAGGTTACCTATCTTGAAGCCCAGCGCAGCCTTGAAGCCTTTGTTGGCATTATCAGGCACACTGCGATAGCGCAATTCCACAGGCACCTCCAGGTAAGTGGTGGCCACCTTATATTTTTTGAAAGAATCGTCACGCTGGAACTTGGGAACATTGGTGGTGTTATCGTCCATATTCAGCGTGTGATCTTTCAGGAACACCCCGCTGGTACCAATACCTAAACCTGCTGCCAGGCTTAAGTTCGTTTTATTGATGGGAAAGTCATACATGAAGGCAATGTTAAAGCCCCGGTTAAAGCCGGTGCTTACGCTGTCTGGCCTGCTGGCCCAGCCATCATAAGTAAGCGATACCACCAGAAAATCCCTGGAACGTGTAATGGAGCTCATCGCCTTGTTCATGGCTTCCTGGGCAAACACACCATAGGAAACAGCCATTAACGTAAGGGTAAAAAATATTTTTTTCATAAAATTATAACGGCTTAAACAAAAGAATATTAGGCAAATCTATGGAATTAGGAATAAAACAAGGGATTAAAGTCTTAAAAAAATAATGATCCCCCTTTCTCCCACAGAAATCGTATGATTGCATAATATATGGACGTAGAGCATTCTATTACGGTACACCTAAACCATGATCCAATGCAGCAACCAGATGAAAAACCTCTCCAGCAGAAGGGCCAGGAGCCGCAGCCTGGCGTAGTCGACTTTAACCACCTGCGTGACCTGTTGTTCAACGATACCGACTATATTAAAGAAATGTTGGGGGAATTCCTGATAGCCATGCCGGCCAATATGCAGGAAATGCGTGAAGCCGCCGCACAAGAGCAATGGAACCGGGTAGCCTTCCTGGCGCACCGCCTGAAATCCAGCCTGGGGATCGTGCCGATCACAAATGCAATGGAAATGACAAAAGACCTGGAGGAGAAGGCCCAGGATACGGGAGAGGCGAGACACATACCTGGAAAGGTGGAAGGCCTGGCAGCACTACTGGAACGGGCCTGTGATGAGATCAAGGCGGAAATTCACAAGGATTCCTTCAAATCTTAAACTATTGCCAGGGGCAACTTGAAATAAAAACGGCTGCCTTTACCCTCTTCGCTCTCCACATTGATATGACCGCCCTGCGCCTCGATAAATTCACGGGCGATGGCGAGCCCCAGGCCACTGCTCTTCTGGTGATGCGTGCCGGGCACCTGATAAAAACGTTCGAAGATCTTTTCACGGAAGGCAGGAGGAATACCCTTGCCGGTATCCTGTACGCTGAAAGTAAGCATGTGGTCCTCCGTTTGTTCAACACTGAGCCGGATCTCAGCACCTGAAGGAGAGTAGCGGATGGCATTGGTAAGCAAATTCACCAGCACCCAGGCTGTCTTCTCCACATCGGCCTGTATCTGCGGCGCCTCGGAAGACAGCGTTGTATGGATGGTCACCTGCTGCTGCGCCGCCTGTTTTCTCACTGTTTCAAGTGCATACTGTACCACCTGTACCGGAGAAACCGATTGGGGTTGCAGCTGTATGTTACCACTTTCCACCTGCGAAAGGTTCAGCAGCTCGCTCACTATCTTGATCATCCGCTGGTTGTCTTGCTTCAGGCTTTCTACCAGCTCATGCTGCTCCCCGCTAAGATGGCCGATACGCTCATCCTCCAGCAGTTTGAGGCTAAAATCGGAAGAGGCCAGCGGCGTCTTCAGCTCATGGGAGACGGTAGCGATGAAATGTGTTTTGGCCAGATCCTGCTCACGGAAGGAGGTAATATTTTTGAGGATGATCACATACCCGATCCGCTCATTTTCATGATGGATATCTACCATCTCTTTTGTAAAAAAACTTTCCTTTCCTTCTACCACGATCTTTAGTGGCGCATTGTCCTGGCGGTTCACCAAAAAATTGAGCAGGTCATTATATTTTGCCGCTTCCAATGCTGGTTTGCCTACCAAATCTTTTTCAGGCATGTTCAGCAATTGCAGGGCCTGCGCGTTGGCAAACAGGATAATGCCTTTGTTATCAAAACCAATAGTAGCATCCCGCAGGCTGCTGATCACGGCTTCGGCGCGCTGCTTCTCAAACATGATACGGGCCAGGTTGCTGTGCTCGTAGTCGTCCAGCCGCTGGGCCATGGTATTAAAGGCAAGGGCCAGCTCTCCAAACTCGTCATCGCTTTTAAAACGCAGGCGCTGGCTATATTTCTTCTCGGCAATGCCTTTAATGCCGGCCGTCAGTTCTTTGATTGGATTGGCTACATAACCCGGGAAATTGTATACGAATGTCAGCCCCAGTAAAAAACATACGCCGCTGATGATGGCAATGTACAACAGCGCACTATTGGCAGTTTTCTTCACTCTTTCATTCTTGCCTACAATGGCCTGCATGTTGACGTCCATAATGACGTATATGCTCTGGCGTATGGCCTGCAGATGCTTTGCCGGATTGGCGGTATCCTGTTTCAACCGCTCATAGGCCTTGCGTACCTGTTCGGTGGCGGGGCCTTCACCAACTTCGGTAATGTTACGTTCCTGCTGCTCCAGGTTATGCTCAAAGCGCTGCAGGGCGCTGGTACGGTCCAGTGAAATGGCGTCGAGGGCGGCTAGCATGTTCTTGTTATACTCAAGCGACTCATAGTTATCTTCCAGTATAGTGCGAGCCTTTACATTGAGGTTGGTGAGGTAGTAATATCCAAGCACACTTACCAGCAGCAGCATGAAATAAAGGAATAGTACCCCGAGCGTTATCTTTGTTTTAAGCCTCATGACAGGATAATTAAATCAATATCGTTCGATGATAATGTTTTTAACAGCTGGTTAAAGAGATTAGTTTGCAAAATAATGCGGAAAAGGCTGATATGTGGTTTCCCGATACAAACGGTAGTAGCGCGTTTTTCTAATGCCGTGCTAATAATTGCTTCTGCCACCCTGGCATCCCTTACCTGAATCACCTCTGCGCCCAACTCTGTTGCCAGCTTCAGGTTATTAATGAGGTGCCGCTGCGTAGCCAGTGGTATGCGCGAGGCGCTTTCTTTGGGCGCCTGCACATACAGCACATACCAGTCCCCATGATAATAAGATGCCAGGCGGGCTGTTTTACGGATCACCTTACGCGCCACTTCGTCGTTGGTAGAAATGCAGGCCAGGAAATTCTCATGGCGCATCTGTTGTCCCCGAGGTATCTCAATCTCCACTTTGCGTTCCACCTGGGATGCTACTTCCTTCAACGCCAGCTCACGCAGTTGTAATATCTTCTCTGCCTGGAAAAAGTTCTTTAAAGCAGCTTCCACTTTAGAGCGGTCATAGATCTTACCCTCTTTCAGGCGGGTGATGAGCTCATCGGCTGTAAGGTCAATGTTCACCACTTCGTCTGCCATCTGCAGCACATTATCCGGGATACGCTCTTTCACTTCCACGCCGGTGATCATCTTCACTTCCCGGTTAATGCTTTCAATATGCTGGATGTTGACGGCGGATATTACATTGATTCCCACATGCAGTATCTCCACCACGTCCTGCCAGCGCTTTTCATTGCGGGAGCCAGGTATATTGGTATGCGCCAGCTCGTCAACGATCAGCCATTCGGGATGGAGCAAAAGAATGCTGTCAAGATCCATTTCTTCCAGCATCTTTCCTTTGTAGAACACCTGCTTACGCGGGATAGCCGGCAATCCATCTATTAATGCCTGGGTCTCAGTACGGCCATGCGTTTCCACATAACCCACCTGGATGTTAACCCCGTTACGCAGCATACTGTGCGCTTCCTGCAGCATACGGTAGGTTTTACCTACACCGGCGCTCATCCCGATATAGATCTTCAGCTTGCCGCTGCCGGATGATTTATTGGCCAGGCGCAGGAAATGTTCTACCGAATGTTCTTTATCTGTCATGGGAGGAAATTGAGTAGTGATTTAAAACCAGAACCCCAGTGATGCAGTAACGGATGCATCGCTGTTCTTTGGTTCACTATCTTTTAAAAAAACTTCGTCCTTACTATGTAACAGGCGGCCTTCGATCCGGAACATTACATGAGGAGCAGGTGTAAGGTCAAGGTTCAGCGAATACCCACTTGTTTTAAAGCCATTCGGAGTGCCGGTGCTGATGATCACCCCATGCTCATCACTGCAATATTCTGCGCGGCCAGCCAGGGCCAGTTTATCTGTAAATGCGTAACGGGCAATTACAGTAGGGCTGTACCATTGATTCATATCTCGACTCCCCTTTTCCAGCTGTTCGAAGCCGTAGTCAAATCCGGCGATCAGGCTGAATTTTGCCGTTATGGTAAAGATACCGTAAAGGTTATTGAAGTAGCGCATTTGCCTCACACTGTCGGGCTTATCGTTACCTATAAAAGTGCTGTAGTTAAGCGTAACCTTATCAGAAGGCTTAAAGGTTACCTGGGTGCCAAAAGCAGGCGTCTGGTTGCCATCAACGCGACGAATACGCTGCCAGCCGTTAAGGTACATGGCTGACAAGGTCCATTGCTCATTCGGGATCCACGTTATCTTAGCGCCGGCTTCGTAGTACGGCGTATTATCTGCCGCAATACTACGGGTAAGCGTATAACAATCCATTCCGACAGCGCTTTCAAACCCGATATGTGAGGGCATGATCCCTGCGTCCACCCACAAGTCCTTACCAATACGGACACCAGCATTAGCTTCGTAAACATGTCGCAGCAATGCTGGCTCTGCTGCCAGGTTATACTCAGCATAGGTACCCGCCATAATAGCAACATTTCCACGCACCCTATCAGACGTATAATTGGCCTTCACAAAACCGAGGTTAAGGTTCATTTCATTGTGCCGGTTATAGCTATAGATAAATCCTGGCTTAAGATGGTTAGCGGGGTTGTTAAAGTCATAGCTGTAATATGCTTCTGCGTACCCGGAAAAAGTGACTTTTCCTGCCTGCGTTGAATCTTGCGCCCGTGCCTTTATGACCATCAAACATGCTACAGATAATAAGATCTTCTTCACTTTAGTTCGTATATAATACTGTGAACTTTTGGCTGGGGGTATCTATTTATTTCAGATCGTCCAGTGCGACATTGAGCTGCAAAACATTCACCCTGGAAGGGCCGAGGAGACCCAGCAAAGGCCCTTTAGTATATTCCTTCACCAGCGCCTTGATGCGGTCTTCCGGAATGCACCTGACTTTTGCAATGCGAGGTATCTGTATTTCCGCGGCTGCAGGAGACAGGTCAGGATCAAGACCGCTACCGGAAGCTGTCACCAGCTCTGCCGGGATATCGCCCTTCTCAACACCGGAATTATGCACCAGGAAGGTGTCTATTCTTTCGTGCACTATCTTCAGATAGTCCGGGTTAGACGGGCCTTTGTTCGAACCGGCAGAGCCGGCGGCGTTATAATCCACAGCGGAAGGACGGGACCAGAAATATTTATCCGCTGTAAATTTTTGTCCGATGTTGGCATAGCCAACCACTCTGCCATTGAATGTCACTGTTTCACCATCACCATTACCAGGCGCCATTTTAGCTACGCCGGCGATCAGTAAGGGGTAGAGTCCTGCCAGTACCAGCACCAGCACCAGGGTAAGCTTTACGGCAGGCATGATATATCGTTTCATAATTTTTGTCGTTAATGATTAAAAGAAAATATTCACTACCAGGTCAATCAGTTTAATACCAATGAAAGGCACCACCACACCACCTACACCGTAGATCAGGAGATTACGCCTGAGCAATGCGCTGGCCCCGATAGGTTTATATTCCACCCCCCTCAATGCCAGCGGTATCAGCAGCGGTATGATGATGGCGTTAAAGATAACGGCACTGAGGATAGCAGATTCAGGGCTGTGCAGCTTCATGATATTAATACCCTGCAGCGCAGGAATGGAAGCAATGAACAGCGCAGGAACGATGGCAAAATATTTAGCCACGTCATTGGCAATGGAGAAGGTGGTAAGGGTACCGCGCGTCATCAATAGCTGCTTACCTATTTCCACGATCTCGATCAGCTTCGTAGGGTCATTGTCAAGATCTACCATGTTACCGGCTTCCTTGGCAGCCTGCGTACCACTGTTCATGGCTACGCCAACATCTGCCTGCGCCAGGGCAGGAGCATCGTTGGTACCGTCGCCCATCATGGCTACCAGGCGGCCTTCGTGCTGTTCTTGTTTGATGTATTTCATCTTGTCTTCCGGCTTGGCTTCTGCAATAAAATCGTCCACACCGGCTTTGGTAGCAATGTATTTCGCGGTCAGCGGGTTATCGCCCGTTACCATCACTGTCTTCACAACCATTTTACGCAGGCGCTCAAAACGTTCCTGTATGCCGGGTTTGATGATATCCTGCAGTTCGATCACGCCTTGTACCTTGCTATTGAGCGCTACTACGAGCGGCGTACCACCGTCCTTTGAGATAGTCTCTACCCTGGTCAGCGTTTCCTGCGGGAAATCATTGCCCGCTTTCTGCGCCAGGTTGCGGATAGCGTCATAAGCGCCTTTACGAATGCGGGTACCATCGGGCAGGTCGATACCGCTGCTGCGGGTTTCTGCGGTGAACTTCACCAGGCTGGCGCCTACTATGGAAAGATTGCTGACGGCATCCCTCCCGGCCAGCTCCACGATGGATTTACCTTCCGGCGTATCGTCAGATAATGAGCTGAGTGCGCACAACTTTATAAACGCTTCCCTGCTGATACCATTGGTAGCATAAAAGTTGGTGGCTTTACGGTTACCGATGGTGATGGTTCCGGTCTTGTCCAACAGCAATACGTCTACGTCGCCTGCGGTTTCTACTGCCTTCCCTGATTTGGTAATCACGTTGGCGCGCAGGGCACGGTCCATCCCGGCGATACCGATGGCAGACAAGAGGCCGCCGATGGTGGTCGGTATCAGGCATACAAACAGTGAAATAAAGGCCGCAATAGTGATAGGTGTTTGTGCATAATCAGCAAAGGGTTTCAATGTAACGCACACAATGATGAACACCAGTGTAAAGCTGGCCAGCAGGATAGTGAGTGCAATTTCGTTCGGTGTTTTCTGACGGCTGGCGCCTTCTACCAGGGCAATCATTTTGTCAAGGAATGATTCGCCTGGCTCAGTGCTTACCTGTACCTTAATACGATCGCTCAGCACCTTGGTGCCGCCTACCACGCTTGATTTATCGCCGCCTGCCTCACGGATCACAGGAGCGCTTTCTCCCGTGATGGCAGATTCGTCTATACTGGCCAGACCTTCAATGATCTCGCCATCAGCCGGGATGATGTCGCCCGGTTCGCAAAGGAAAACGTCGCCTTTACGCAATTGTGAAGAGGAAACGATCTTTACTTCGTTCGTGAATATCTCTCCTATGATCTGTACCAGCTTGGCAGGTGTTTCCTCGCGGGTTTTGCGCAGGCTTTCTGCCTGTGCTTTACCGCGTGCTTCTGCAATGGCTTCAGCAAAGTTGGCAAACAACACGGTAAGGAACAGGATGATAAATACCAGCAGGTTATACGCCGCACTGCCCTGGTCTGTATTGCCGGAGATCAGGGCATAGAGCGTAACAGAAAACATTACGATCGTGCCTAACTCCACGGTGAACATTACCGGGTTCTTGATCATCAGCTTCGGCTTCAGTTTTACGAAAGACTGCTTCAGGCTCTCTTTCACGAGGTCTGCCGGGAAAAGTCTGTTATCTTTATTTCGTTTCATTTTAATAGTCAGTTTGCATGTTCATGAATGCAGCGAAAAGACTCTGCGATTGGTCCCAATGCCAGGGCAGGGAAGTATGACAGGGCGTTGATGATGATGATCACCGCCAGTGTCATTACGCCGAATGTCCAGGAATCTGTTTTCAATGTTCCTGCAGAAGCAGGCACATATTTTTTATTCGCCATCAGGCCGGCAATCGCCACCGGGCCAATGATCGGCAGGAAGCGTCCCAGTATCAGCACAAAGCCGGTACTGATGTTCCAGAAGACATTGTTATCACCCAATCCTTCAAAGCCGGAACCGTTGTTCGCATTAGCAGAGGTGAACTCATACAGCATCTCTGAAAAGCCGTGGTATCCCGGATTGTTCAACCAGGCGGAGGGTTTCACGGCCCAATCCGCATCCGGGTAATGTGATATCACAAAAGCAGCCAGCGCGGTACCTGCCAGTATAAGGAAGGGAGAAAGGAGCGTGATCAGTGCTGCTATCTTTACTTCCCTGGCTTCCAGCTTATGGCCCATGAACTCCGGCGTACGCCCTACCATCAGGCCGGATATGAACACTGCGATAATGATGTAGATATAGTAATTAAGAAATCCCACACCACAGCCTCCATAAAAGCTGTTGATCATCATGCCCAGCAGCTGCATCAAACCGGTAGCCGGCATCGTGCTGTCATGCATGGCGTTTACAGAACCCGTGGAGATAATAGTAGTGACCGTGCTCCAGTAGGCAGAACCCGCCACACCGAAGCGCACCTCCTTACCTTCCATCGCACCGCCTGGCTGTGCTATGCCCATGTGAGCGATAGCAGGGTTTCCGCGTATCTCGCTGATAATGGTGGGTATGAGCAGGCATAAAAAGCCCAGCGTCATGATCGCAAAAACAATGTATGCAAACTTTTTGCGGTCAATAAAAAAGCCCAGCGCAAAGATCATGGCAATAGGGATCAACACCTGCGCCACCATCTCGGTCATGTAGGTAATATAGTTAGGATTCTCCAGCGGGTGGGCAGAGTTGGCGCCAAACCAGCCGCCTCCGTTAGTGCCGAGGTGTTTGATGGCGATCATACCGGCGGCAGGCCCGCGGGATACATTCACGGTATCGCCCTGCAGGCTTACATAAGTGTCTTTACCCTTGTAGCTGGCAGGGGTGCCGTTAAATACCAGGATGATAGCAATCACAATAGACAGGGGCAGCAGCAAACGGGTGATGGATTTTACAAAGAAATCCCAGAAGTTGCCCAGTTTACTGGTGGTCTTTTCCTTCAATGCTTTCATTACCACAAACAGTGCAGCAATACCGGTAGCGGCGCTCACAAACTGCAGGAATGCCAATACAAACAACTGCGTGAAATAGCTTACGCCGCTTTCACCGGAGTAGTGTTGCAGGTTACAGTTCACCACAAAGCTGATGGCCGTATTAAAGGCAAGATCAGGCGTTTGGCCCGTATTGCCATCCGGGTTCATCGGCAGCTTATCCTGGAAGATCAGTACAAAGAAGGCATATACAAACCACACAAGATTGATAGTGAGCATTGCTTTCATGTGCTGCTTCCAGTTCATCTCTTCTTTAGGATTGATACCGGACACTTTGAAGAAAAAGCGCTCCAGCGGCCCCATAAAATCTGACCAGGTTTTCTCCCCTTTAAATACTTTGGCGATGTATTTCCCCAGCGGAAAGGCCAGTAACAGGGTTAGTCCATAGGTAATGATTACGCCAAGAAATTCTGTAGTCATGTTCAATTAATTAAAACCCCAAGTGTTAAAATTTTTCCGGTTTCAGTAATACATAGATCATGTAGAAGAAAACCAGGATAGCCAGGATAAATAATGCGTTCATCATAATTTTTAGCTTTTAGCTATTGGCTACTAGCAATTAGCTGCTAAGGGCTAACAGCTAGCAGCTGTTATTTAAATGTTCTCGAAATAATCTATTGACCGGACGAACAGTACAAAGCAGGCCAGACCAGCCAGTAGTAATAAAATGGTGAGCATAATTGTGTATTTGTATTGTTACAGCCGCTGTAAAGCGATTGTAGTGCCAGTACACGGAAACGGAAATGCAGAATGCTATAATCAAATGATAATCAAATGATCTCAACGTACGAGCATCTTAGTGGCCATGCCAGGGCCCTGAAAAACCATGCAGAAACTGAAGGGTAACTCTTCAAAAAATGAAATGATAGTGGTATAAGGCAGCTAAATATTCACCATATCTTAGCGGCCCTATTTATCCTATACCATGGAATTAAATGAAATGACCCCTGCAGCCGGCGCTGGGACAGACCGCTGCATTAAATGTGGTAGCTTCGATTATGAGGCAGGCTACAATATGAAGCTTTGTGCTCCCTGCCGGCGGGAAATGAGCCGCTACCCGGTTAAGAAATCCGTATTATGGTCTGCTGTCGGCATCGGCATCCTGATGCTCCTGTCTTTGTACAAGTTTCCGGAAGTTTTTAAGGCAAGACTGTGCTACGAGCGTGCGCTTAAGCTGGAAGGGGAGCATAAATACATGAGCGCCGAGCAGGAGTTGCGTAAAACGTTGCAGCGATACCCGGGAAACCTGAAAGCCAGTGCACATTTAATGATTGCTGCCTTTTACAACGACCACCTGCAACTGGCAGACAGTGTTTCTACCCACTGGGCCGGGGTATCCTCCAAAGAAGAAGATGATTTGATAAGTCGCGTAAACGATCTGCTCTCCAACATGGAGCATTATACGTTCGATGACAGCGCTTTCGCCGCTAAATACCGGTCGCTAAAAACAGACACTCCTGCCTTAAAGGCTGCCCTGTTGCAGTATACACAGGAGCAACCACGGGATGTAATGGCAGCCTATCTGTTGGCAGATCAATATTACGAGGAAGAAGATTACGGGCGCACTGACAGCATCCTTCAGATCCTCCTGAAAGATGCACCAGACTTTCACCCTGCCTATAGCTTGCTGGCAAGCACTTACCGGGAACAGAAAAAATTTACAGAGGCAGCTGCCGTTTGCTACCAGCTGCTGGACCGCAATGCAGAATCTGTAACCGGGAATACTGCACTGGCGATCATCTTATTGAAACAACACCGCGACCAGGAAGCGCTGAAAAAAATCAAGACCGCCTACGCCTGGGAACCAAATAGCAACGCTGTAATGAAAACGCTGGCGCTAGCCTACTACTTCAATGATCAGCACAAGGAATGCAATGAGCTGCTGTCCAGGATCAGGCACAGCACCGATACCAGCGGACTGGCATACACACTGGACGTTATAAGAGGTAACATCACCTACAGGAACTAATTAATCTGACAACTATGTTTATACCAGGCGTCATTATTACCGTTGTTACTTTTCCGGGAGTAGTGGTACATGAATTTGCCCATCAGCTTTTCTGCCGCCTCTTTGGCGTAGCCGTATTCGAAGTAAAATATTTCCAGGTTGGCAACCCTGCGGGCTATGTCTTACACGAGCCGGTACGCAACCCGGTACACCAGCTTTTCATCGGGACCGGCCCCTTCTTCATAAACACGATACTGGCAGCGCTAATCGCATTTCCTGCCGCTTTGCCCGTAGGAATGGGCGACGGAAACTTTGTAGACTACCTGCTGATATACCTGGGTGTATCTATTGGCATGCACGCTTTTCCAAGTACAGGAGATGCAAAGAGCATGTGGAATGGATTAATGCGCGGCGAAAATACACCGCTGTGGCTGAAAGCTGTAACCTTACCAGTAGTAGGGCTTATCTATCTGGGCGCCTTAGGATCTGTGGTATGGTTGGATCTATTTTATGGGATGGCGGTTGCTTTGGGCTTTCCTGCTATATTGATGCAGATGATGGTATAGAGCGCCCTATACAGACTTTACAGCGAAAAGCCATAAGGCCGCAAAAGTACTGAGCACTATGGTAATAGCAATGCTGATGATCATCGTATTTCTCTTAGCCCGTTCATTAACATTGAAATACGCTGCTATGGCTGGCTTATATAAAACAAGCACCAGGCCTATCCTGATCAGCATATATATAATTCCTCCTGCCATTGCAGGATATTGGGCGCTGGAAAACGTTTTCAGGTAATAGATGTAATAAAAAATGTCAAGAACACCTGTCAGTGACTTTACAATATAAAATCCTACCAAAAGAAACCATCCCCAGCGCTGTCGTCTGATCAGCAAAAGCATGCCAACCGGTATATACACTGCTGGGTATATCATCGTTAAAAAGTCGGCAGACATCACGCTGCATTCCTCGCATTGTTGGAACGCATCCAGCGGATTTATCAGGGCGAGGATATACCAAACATATAACAAGGTTTGTACGATATACAAAATATTAACCTGCCTGATCACTTTCGGATCAGGCGCCTCCTCCATTACCGATTCCAGGAAATCTGAAAGGCTTTCCTCCTTAGACCCTGGCACCTCTTTTTGTGCTGTTTTAAAACCATTTGCCAGCTCATAGTCACTGTCATGCACCTCTCTGCCGCCAAGAATGTGCCGGGCAGCCTCCACTGCTTCGGGCTGATATTTATCCGCCTCGCCAATGATGTTCAATAATTCTACATTAGAATATGCCTGGAAAGATTCCCGGAAATTAAAATCCATAAGTATAGCCTATAGTCGTTAACTAAACAGGTACAGTACATCCTCTTTTGTCAGCTTCTTGATAAAGCCGGTATCGTCCGCAATAATATCTTTTACCAATGATTTCTTACGCTCCTGCAGCTGTAATATCTTTTCTTCTACAGTGTCCTTACAGATCATACGGTAGGCGAAGATGTTCTTCGTCTGACCAATACGGTGGGTACGGTCGATGGCCTGCTGTTCTACAGCGGGATTCCACCAGGGGTCTACAATGTATACATAATCTGCTGCGGTAAGGTTCAGACCAACGCCGCCCGCTTTGAGGGAGATGAGGAATACGCGGCATTCTTCGTTGTTCTGGAAATTCTGTATGGCCCTTTCCCTTTCATGGGTGCTCGTGCTACCGTCAAAATATTCAAAAGGTATTTTCAGATGCTGCAGCCGGTCTTTGATAAGGGCGAGCATGCCCAGGAATTGGGAGAATATTAGCACCTTGTGGTTGCTGATATTCTCTGACATTTCGCGGGTAAGCTCATGCAGTTTTACTGAGTGGTTGGGATACTGTTCAGACTCGTTCAGAATAGCCGGCGAGTCACAGATCTGCCGCAGCTTCATCAAACCCTGCAGGATGGTGAGCTGAGAGCGTTCCATCCCCTGGTCTTCAATTACGCCCAGTATCTTGGAACGGTAGGTGTTGCGGTAAGCGTCGTAGATATGGCGCTGTTCGGCATCCATCTCGCAGAAGATCACCGTCTCTATCTTCTCAGGCAGCTCTTTAGCCACCTGCTCTTTGGTACGGCGTAATATGAAAGGGTAGATGAGCTTACGCAAATGATCTTTGCGCTCCTCATCCTGGAACTTATCTATCGGTGTAGCAAACTCGTTACGGAAAAAATCTACGCTGCCCAGCATGCCCGGGTTCAGGAAGTTCATCTGGGCATAGATATCGAACGTATTGTTCTGCATCGGCGTACCGCTCAGCGCCAGCCTGTTCTTGGTATGCAGCAGCTGTGCGGCTTTGGTCACCTTGCTTTGTGGGTTCTTGATCGCCTGGGATTCATCCAGTATCACGTAGTCAAACTCCATCTTCATCAGCAGCTGCACATCACTGCGCAAGGTACCGTAAGTAGTGATAATGATGTCTGACTGCTGCAATTCTTCCGGGTTCTTTAGCCTGGCCGGTCCATGATGTATATGGTACCGCATGGTAGGCGTAAACTTCCTGATCTCGTTCTCCCAGTTATAGATCAGCGTGGTGGGGCATACCACCAGCGCCAGACATTTATCGTCGTGCTTGTTCTTGTAGTGCTGCACAAAGGTCAGCGCCTGGATGGTTTTACCAAGACCCATATCATCTGCCAGGATGCCGCCCCATTTCACTTCATCCAGGTAGTTGAGCCACTGGAATCCGCTTTCCTGGTAAGGGCGCAGGGTAGCGTTCACATTATGCGGCAGGGCAATGTTGCGGATCTCATCAAACTGCAGCAGCTTCCTGCGTTTTTGTTCCAGCTCTATCACAATCGCTTCATCGTCAATAAACTCGTAAAGCTCGTCTATCACGCTGAAGTTGTATTTGCTCAGCTTGAGGCCTTTGTCTTTTTCTTCTCCTATCTTGAACAGCAGGGAGTACTTACGCAGCCACTCCTCCGGCAAGAGGCCCAGTGAACCGTCTGCCAGCTGTACATAGTTCTGCTTGTTGGCCAGTGCATGCTTGATATCCTTGATGCTCACGCGCTGATCACCATATAGCACTTCTATCTGCGCATCAAACCAGTCAATACCGGAACTGATCTGCAGGTTAGTGACCGGCTTATGGGAGCTGAACCTGAAATTGCGCAGGCCGTCAAAGCCGAACACTCTTATGTTCATCTCCTTCAGCGTATCAAAGAAGAGGAAGAACCAGTTATTCTTCAGTGCTTCTTTGGAGCGCAGGTAGAAATAGTTATTGCCGCTGGGCTGGCTGAAATTGGTATGCAGGCCCCTGAGGCGTTCTACAAATTGCTGCTCAGCTTCCTTGTTGCGGTGAATAATCAGCACCTTATTGCCTTCCTGTACGGTAATGCGCGTCTCATCATTCCATTCCACCTCATGCCCGTGATAGGCAAAGCCCGGCTGGATGATGAACGTCTCGCCCACCTCTTTCAGGTACACATGGCATTCAGGCACAATATCGTCTACTTCTGCCAGCAGGGAAGTATCAAACTGTATCTGGTACTGCTTGCTTAATGGCAGCAGGTAATCTTTCAGGTAAACGCCCCACTCGGCAGTGGGTATGCGCAGGCTCCCATTGTTACGGAACAGCTCTACATGCAGGGCATCCTGCGGATTCTCGAAGAGATGCAGCATGTTCTTATGAAGAAATAACAGGGTGCTGTCCCATTCATTCTCGGTTACATTCACCAGTTCTCCTTCAATGTTCACATAACAGGTGATCTCTATCGCATCCTGGAGGGAACGGGTCTTGAAGATGGGCTGCAGGCGACCACCGCCCAGCTGTACTGACGCTATATTGCGGGTCTTGAACGGCTGGCGGTTAGGCAGCAGGAACAGCAGACCATGCTCTGCCAGCAGGGGGAAGAGCTTGTCCAGCTTCGGATGCAGGTATTCCAGCATCAGCTCCTTGGTTTCAGTAGGCAGCTCTTCTGCGTTCTCATGGGTGATATTCTCCCAGATACCGGCAAAAGGCGAGTTCTTCGCCAGGTATTTGCTTACTTCGCCCGATTGCAGCTTACGTACGGGCGATATCAGGTCGCGGTCATTCTCTTTATACTGGTAGAAATCTATATACTTGGAAAGATCCAGCTTGTTTACCAGGGAAACGAAGGCATTCTGGTCTTCATTCACTTCCCCGCTTACCAGGTCCATCCGAAAGTAGGGAAATAACGTCTCATTGGCATTGAACACCACACCCAGTCGCTGGGTAACGGTAATACTCGGAGGCGGTGGCGGCAGGACAGGCTGCCGGCCGTTAGCAGGCGCTTCCACCCGTTTAATGCTGGGATCCAGCACCCGCAGGTAGGGCTTACCGTCCATATAGGAAAAGGCAAACTTACCGTCTAGGTTATCTGACAAGGAATAACCATAGATAGCCAGCAGCTTGTTCTTCTCTTTGTCCCAATTGCGCAGGCTGTCAAAATAGAAGGGGCCGTTGGCCTGCAATAATTGCAGGAAAAAGGCAGTTTTGTGCACGCAAAGGGGATGCTCCGTTTCATCGCAGGTACAATGCGTATCGAAATTGCGCTCTTCGTTCCGCTGCAGGATGAGGGGATATTCGCCGTCATCCAGTTTGAGAACACCTTCTACCTTTTCATCTTTTGCACTGCGCACCTGTATCTTATGATGTCGCAATATCTTCTCCGCCTCTGTAAAAATCTCGGGCGAAGTGAGCAGCTTAATGGTTTTGAGGTCTATTGACTTCATTTTCACCAGGGTGTGCTGCTGGTCATATTGCGTTTCAAAACTATCGAAGTGATTTTTGTCCAGCATCTCCTGGAGCTGAAACAGAGCGGCGGCCTCATGGCGGCAGATATCCCCCAGGTTATAGGGGCACTGGCACCTGACGGACATGCCGGCTATTTCATGGTATTTGTTAATGGAAACCTTGTAGTAGTTGGCGTGCGTGTCGCTTTTTACCCGGAAGGTGGCCGAGCGCAGTATGGGATCGGCCTCTATGAGCTCTACCCCGCCGGTGGCAAAAATACGTTTCCCCCTACGGATCACCTCATCAGTGCCGTTATTATAAACGTATTTTAATAACTGGGGTAGCGACATAAAAAATAGTGTTCTAAATAACTAAAATATTTAGCAGCTCATAAAAAGGCAATCCACAAAAATAAGCAGAATTTTTGAAAGATGGGTCATCCCCTGCTGAGCAGCGTCCTGGGCTGCTATTCAAAGATCCGCAGGTACCTTTCCAGCGAAAAAGCCACCGCCTCCTGTCCACCCGTACTGATCACACGGCCAAAGGCGCCGTAAACGGCGTCATAGGTGAGTGGCTGCACCGCATCGCGGATATGGAGGATCTCTTTCTTAGGCAATGGTACATAGTTGGGATAACTATACATAAAAGACACTGTCTTTTGATCCGGGCACACCTGTACCACATCGCCTACCAGCAGGGCGCCTTTGCCGTTACCGGCTGCAGGCCAGTGCAGAATGGCGCCGCCGGGAAAGTGACCACCCAGCAACACCAGGCTGATCTCATCCCACAGGGGATACGTAGCGCCTTCCCACAGCTTTATGACAGGGTCTTTGCGGCCCAGCCATTGGGCATCTGCCGCGTGAACATACACGGGGGCATTGTTAAAAGCGTGGCTCCACTCCACAATAGTGGAATAATAGTGCGGATGAGAAAGCGCAATGGCTTTGATGCCTCCCAGGCGTCTGATAATATCAATAGTAGATGCGTCCAGGTTGGTGATGCAATCCCAGAGGATATTACCGCCAGGCGTCAACAGCAGGTAGGCCCGCTGGCCGATAGCAAAAGAAGGAGTAGTGTAAATAGCGTAAAGGTCAGGCGCCACCAGCTCTATGATATTCCTGTGCCGGGCAGCTACCTGCTCCAGCGTGGTCCAGGCCTGGCCGCCGGGATTTACATACTGGCGCTCGTCCTCACATACCGGACAATGAGCGGGTGGCTGTGTTGTAGCATCGTATTGGATGCCGCAGGTGGTACAGATAAAATGCATGCCGGGCTAATATGCTGATCTGCTAATGTAAGGCATTTATGTTAATGCTACACATTCATCCACACATCAGGCAACTACCAGTTCGCCATTCTTCAGCAGCGGCAACACATTGGCCGCATCCGGGGTAAGGCAGTATTGGATATCTCTTTCCAGCCCGTAACGGGAGAGGCGCTGGAAGTGGGAAGCCTGTTTCATAAAGCCGTAAAGATCGCTTTTGGCATTATTGTACAGGGTCTCAGCAGCCAGGGCAGAGTCGCAGTTCACAGAAAAATGTTCCCGGATGCGGTTCACCACGGCGCCGGCAAACAGGGTATCTTCCATGTTCACGCGGTCTTTCCAGGCAGCGCAGCCCAGTATCACGTTCTGCCCCTGTGCTACCAGGTAGTCGCATACGGCAGACAGGTTCGGGAAAGAACCGGTAATGATCTGTATCGCGTCTTTTGCCATGTGCAGCAGCTTGGTACCGTTGGTGGTGGTGAGCACCAGTATTTTCCCTTCCACGAAATCCCGGGGGTATTCGAAGGGGGAATTGCCATAGGCCAGGCCTTCCGCAATCTTTCCGTCACGTTCGCCGGCGGTAATGCCTTCCAGCTGGCGGCCGATGTTCACACACTCTTCTACGGATGCTACCGGTATTACCTTGGCCGCGCCGTTGTACAGCGCCGTACAGATAGTAGAGGTGGCCCTCAGCACATCAATAATTACAACAATACTGTTTTTTACATCATATAAATGCAAGAGTGCCGGTGAAAGGCACACTTCCAATGAAGGCCGGTTCATTTTTATAATTAATAATTAAAAATTAAGAATTAATAGTTTTCAAAATACAAATAAGCCATTACATACAAGACTGCCGTTTATGCAAGACAGCCCTTATTAATTATTAATTATTCATTATTAATTAATCCAGGATCACCCGCCACTTTTCACTCTCTGCATAATCTTTAATGGTCTTGTTACGCAGCTCCAGCAGGTTGCTCATGTACCGCCTTAGATAAAAGCGGTCCACCAGCCGGCCCAGGAAGCCGTAAGGCACTCCAAACTCCATTACGTCAATTGCAACAGTGCCGTTATCAATGACCTTGAAATGATGCTCATGGCGCAGGTAGCTGAAATCGCCCTGCTCCATTTCGTCGCAAAAGTATTCGGGGCTGCGCATTTCAGTGATACGGGAGGTGAACTCCCGCGTTTTACCCAGATGACGGGCTCTCCATGTAACGGTCTCATTCTCTGATATGAGGCCATTCAGGCGGCCTTTAATGGCCTCCTCCCGTACATGCGCCATGCTGCGCTTGTGCAGGGTAATGCTCCGGCTTAGATCGAACACCCGCTCTATAGGAGCATGGATGACGGTTGTTAAATGAATAGTAGGCATAGATATGGTTATGAAACAGCTTTTAGCAGTTAGCCTTTAGCTTTTGGCTAAGATAATGGCTAACAGGCAGATTTAATAAAATCTGCGGTGAAAACCCGGTAATTGCTAACGGCCAACAGCTAAAAGCTAATAGCTAACCTAAAAACGGTACCTTCACCACCTTCGCTTTCAGCTGCTTATCACGCACAGCTATATAGATCTCGCTATCCAGCGCTGCATGGGTTGTGCCAACATAGCCCAGGCCCACGGCCTTCTGCAGGGACGGAGATTGTGTACCGGAAGTTACCCGGCCAATCACTTCGCCTGCTGCGTTTTTGATCTCGTAGTCATGACGGGGGATGCCCTTGTCTATCATTTCAAAGCCCACCAGCTTTTGTGTAAGTCCGGCGGCTTTCTGCTTTTCCAGTATCTCACGGGCGGTAAAGTCCTTGGTGAACTTGGTGATCCAGCCCAGGCCCGCTTCCAGCGGAGAGGTACGGTCGTCGATATCGTTACCATACAGGCAGAAGCCCATCTCCAGTCGCAGGGTATCGCGTGCGCCAAGGCCAATAGGTTTGAGCCCTTTAGGCCCACCTGCTTCAAAGATGGCGTCCCAGATCTTTTCGGCAGCGCCGTCCTTATCTTCAAAATAGATCTCCACACCGCCGGCCCCGGTATAACCGGTAGCGCTTACCAGTACGTTAGGTACCCCGGCAAAAACACCCTTGGCAAAGGTGTAGTATTTCATATTGACCAGGTCAATATCCGTTAAAGGCTGCAGGATGCTGGTGGCGTTAGGCCCCTGAATGGCCAGCAGGCAGGTCTTATCAGAGATATTGTGCATTTCCACCCCTTTGGTGTTGTGCTCACTGATCCAGTTCCAGTCTTTCTCAATGTTGGCAGCGTTTACCACCAGCATATATACTTTGTTCTCTTCAATACAATATACCAGCAGATCGTCCACAATACCCCCTTCGCGGTTAGGCAGGCAGCTGTACTGGGCTTTACCGGCTGTTAATTTGGAAGCGTCGTTAGAGGTAACCCTTTGTATAAGGTCCAGCGCGTCGCTGCCTTTCAGCATGAACTCGCCCATGTGGCTAACGTCAAATACGCCGGCATTATTACGGACCGTCTGGTGTTCGTCATTGATACCACTGTACGAAACAGGCATGTTGTAACCTGCAAAAGGGACCATTTTAGCGCCCAGCGCGATGTGCTTAGCGGAAAAAGGCGTGTTCCTGATCTCTGCCATTTTTGATGATATTTTGGGTATGATTGGTTTTTGAACGCGGCAAAAATAGGCCGAAATTCGAAATTTGGTGTAATAATTGCACTTTACCGCTCACTTTCATGCAGAGAGGCTAATTTTGTGAGGAACGATGATGTAAAGTGTCCTTAGTCTAACACTCCCTAAATACTCAACTGTGAAAAAGATCACCTGGCTTTTAATATTCCTGTCTGTGGCCGCCCAGTTGCCTGCCCAGAAAAAAGCCGACCGAAAAACCTTGGAAAACCTGCAAGCGCACGTAACGTATCTCTCAAGCGATAAATTGGAAGGCCGCAGAACCGGTACCCCCGGCGAGAAACTGGCCGCCGAATATATTGCAGACCAGATGCAGAAAGCCGGCCTGGCCCCCAAAGGAGACAATGGTTATCTGCAAACTTTTACTGTACGGGAAGGTAAAGAAGTAGCTGAGGCTACCCGGCTAAGCGTTAATAACGACAAATTTACGCCCGGTGAACAATTCCTGCCGCTGCCCTTCAGCGCAGAGAAAGCCGCCAAAGGAGAAGTGCTGCCCGACGTAAAGGAACCCGATAATATATGGCTGATAGACATACAGGACATGGAGCTGAATCCCCATGCCCCTGCTCTGGGCCAATACCAGCAAAAAGCCGCGGAAGCCGCTAAGGAAGGGGCTACCGGTGTTATCTTCTTTAACGGTAAGGAGGATATCCACTCCGTAGAACAATGGCTGGATGAAAACCCAAAGAAGCTGTCGATTCCCGCCCTCTGGGTGAACGGCACCATTAGCAAAAAGCTGAAAAGCGATGACGCCAACGGTTTCCAGATTAACCTGGAAGTGGCTTTCAAAGAGGAGAAGCGTACCGGCACTAACGTCATTGGTTATATTGACAACGGCGCTCCAAAGACCATCATACTGGGCGCACACTATGACCACCTGGGTTATGGCGAGGATCACAACTCCCTGTCTACCGGCGAAAAAGCTATTCACAACGGGGCAGACGACAATGCCAGCGGCATTGCCGCCCTGCTGGAACTGGGCCGCCAGCTGAAAAGCAGCCGCTTTAAAAACAATAATTTTATACTCATCGCCTTCTCCGGCGAAGAGCTGGGACTGTTCGGCTCCAAATACTTCACAGCCCATGCCCCGGTAAGCATGGCGCAGGTAAATTTCATGATCAATATGGACATGGTAGGGCGACTGGATGCTGCCAAAGGATTGCAGGTAGGCGGTATCGGCACTTCGCCGCTATGGACAGGTATCCTGGAGCAATCAGCTCCCGCCGGACTGAAGCTCAATTACGATTCTTCCGGCGTAGGCCCCTCCGATCATACCTCCTTTTACCGGGCACAGATACCGGTACTGTTCTTCTTTACCGGTACGCATAGCGACTATCACAAACCTACCGACGATGCGGACAAGATCAATTATACCGGGGAATTGAGCGTAATAAAATTAATTTACCGTATTATTGAAAAAGCCAATGCCCAGGAAAAACTGGCTTTCACGCCCACCCGTGAACCACAGGTGAGCTCCGCCCGTTTTTCTGTTACCCTGGGTATTATGCCGGATTATACCTATAAGCAGGGGGGCGTGCGGGTAGACGGTATTTCTGATGGCAAACCCGCACAGAAAGCCGGGCTGACTACCGGGGATGTGATCGTACAGCTGGGCAAACAGTCCGTAACTAACCTGGATGGCTATATGCAGGCGCTATCCACCTACAAAAAAGGAGACAAAACCACTGTGACCGTAAAGAGAGGAACTAAACAACAGACCTTTAATATACAATTCTGATGATGCGCTATTTATTCTTGTCCATCCTGTTTTTTGCAGCCTGTACGAATGGCCCTAAGCAAACCGATTCCGACAAATATGATCTGATCACCGGGAAATGTTATGTGCTCCGGCAGGTGAAGCCCGCGCTGGGCGATACTGCCGCAGCTGCCGCACAACAACAGCAGCAGGAGCTGATAACCTATCTCGAACAGCACCAGTTTACCAAACACATCGCCGGTAAAGACAGCCTGCTGTTTCGCCGGGCCAATGGGCAGGAAGTGGTTATCGAGCTGCCGGTGCCACAGGATACCTGGGAAGCGCATACCATTATTGTATTTGATCCGCAGAAAAATCCGCTGTTCGTGAACCTGCACAAGGGAACTGCCCAGATAGAGCAGTACATTCAATCAAAATAGACAAGGGTAAAATACCGGGGGATGACGAAAGAAAACCTGATTCTGTTAGCGGATGCCTACAAGTATTCGCATCATAAGTTGTACCTGCCAGGTACACAATACATCTATTCCTACCTGGAAAGCCGGGGCGGCAAATTTCAGGAAACCGTCTTCTACGGACTGCAGTATTTTCTGAAAGAGTACCTGGAAGGGCCGGTGTTCACCCGCGAAAAGATCAACGAAGCAGAGCATATGCTGCTGGAAGTATTCGGGCGGGAAGACGTATTTGACCGCAAACGCTTTGAATACATCGTTCGCACGCATGGCGGCTGCCTGCCGGTCCGCATCAGGGCCGTTCCCGAAGGGACAGTAACACCTGTACGGAACGTACTGATGACAATAGAGAACACTGACCCCAACTGCTACTGGCTGACCAATTTCCTGGAAACGCTGCTGATGCAGGTATGGTATCCTTGCACCGTGGCCACCCAGTCTTACGAGATCCGGAAGATAATAACCCGCTACTACGAAGCCACTGCCAGTGCTGCTTCCTTTGCAGGCATCGGCTTTGTGCTGAACGACTTTGGTTTCCGCGGGGCCAGCTCAGTAGAAAGCGCAGGCCTGGGTGGCAGCGCCCACCTGGTGAGCTTCTCCGGCAGCGATACCCTGCATGCCTCAACCTTTGCCAAACGCTATTACGGGGCGCAGCTGGCGCCGGGTCAATCTATACCGGCCACCGAACATTCTATCGTTACCCTGCTGGGAGAAAAAGGTGAACCTGAGATCTTCCGACATGTCCTGGATACCTTTCCTACCGGGGTAGTGGCCTGCGTGTCTGACTCCTACAATATCTTCCGCGCCTGCGAACAATACTGGGGCAATGAGCTGAAAGAACAGATCCTCAGCCGCGACGGCACCCTGGTAATAAGACCAGATAGTGGCGATCCGGTACGTACCCTCCTGAAAGTCTTCGATATCCTGATGACAAAATTTGGGTTCACTGTTAATGAAAAAGGATACAAAGTATTGCCTCCACAGGTACGCGTAATACAGGGAGACGGCGTCAGCTATTCCTCCATACAAGAGATCTACGAGGCGCTGATGAGCGCTGGCATCAGTGCAGAGAACCTGGCACTGGGTATGGGCGGCGCACTGTTGCAACGCGTAAACCGCGACACACAGGAATTTGCCCTAAAGTGCTCCCACGCCGTAGTGAACGGCGAAAGCATTAACGTTCAGAAAATGCCGGTAGAGCTGGATGCCAAGGGCCAGCTGCGCACCTCCTTCAAAGAATCTAAAGCAGGCAGGCTGAAACTGGTGAAAGAGAAGGGGGAATTCAAAACCGTGAAAGAAGATGAATTACCTCAAGCCGCAGATCAGCTGGAAGTAGTATTTGAGAACGGAGAAGTAATGAAGGAATTCGGGTTTGAAGAAGTACGGCAACGCGCCTGGCCGGAGAAGCCCCTTAAAGATATGTTTTGATAAAGAAAGCGGCGGTGATAGCGAAATTGAAGCAGATCACCGCCCTGCGCAAATGCTGCGGATTCAATTGCTTGGTGTAATGTGCCCCGAAGTATCCTCCCAGGATAGTAGCTGTCATCATTACCATTGTATCCGCCCAATAAACCTTGCCCGCAATAATGAACAACACCACAGCCATTACATTGGCAACACCCACCAGCAGCGTTTTATTGGCATTGATCACCATCATATCTGACAGACCGAACAGCGACCACACTGCCATCATCATAATACCTACCGCCCCGCCAAAATAACCACCATAAATACCCAATAAGAGTTGCCCGGCAAAGATCACTCCAGCGCCTATATGTAGCCGTTGCCGCAGCCAATCGCCCAGCTGCCGCCCGAAGGCAAAAGCAAGTGAACCGATTAATAACAACCAGGGAACGATCTGGTTAAAACTGGCAGAAGGTGTATACAGCAACAACAGTCCGCCGGCAATACCGCCCACTGCAGTTAACAAGACCATAATTGGCATCGAAATATCAGGAAAGGGCCGGATGTATTCTTTGAATTTCCAGGCGCTGGCCAGGCTGCCGGGAAACAAAGCTACCGTACTGGAAGCATTGGCCGCTACCGGCGGAACGCCGGCAAATATCAGTGCCGGGAATGTAATGAAGGAACCGCCGCCTGCAGCTGCGTTCATAGCGCCGGCTACCAGGCCAACAAAAAACAGGAGGATAAGAGATGACATTTGTTTAGTTATCTACTTCAAATGTAACACCCCTTCTTCAAAATAATAATCCAACGCCGTTGTCATTTTCATCTGCTCCAAAAAAGTCTTCAATGGTTTATTCCGTTCAACAAACCCGGTAAACCGTTCTTTCTCCAATCTTGGATTATCCACCACTACCGTTACCCCATACCATCTTGCCAGCACACTATTGATCTCCTGTACCGGTGCATTATAAAACACCTGCACGCCCTGCATCCAGCTCAATATATCCTTCTCATCAAAAGGTTGTACCGTAATAGACCTGCCGCTTTCACATATCCCCTGCTGACCCGGCTTCAACGTAGCCGCGCCTTTACCAGCCTTTAACTGCACGGCCCCATCTATCAACGATACTTTCACCTGGCCGGAATCATAACTATTAACATTAAATGAAGTACCCAGCACCTGTACACTGCTCTGCGGCGTATGCACAATAAAAGGATGCTTCGCATCCTTTGCTACTTTCAGGTAAGCTTCCCCGTTGATACTGATCTCACGTGTGCTTCCATTGAACTTAAACGGGAAATGGAGGGTGGTAACCGCGTTCAGCCATACCTCCGTACCGTCTGACAATACGATCTTATAATCCATCCCCACCGGTACGGTCAGCATGTTAGTACCAGCATGACCATCATCTGATCCGTTAAAGGACAAGGTCTTATTCGTATTCTGTAATTGACCGGCGCCCAGGGAAATGGTCTTACCTGCACCGGAAATATTGATGGTCTGCCCGTTGGCAAGTTGCAGCTGCACGCTTTCAGCTCCAGGCATACGCATAGTCTTCAACGGCTGATCTTTAGGCCGCTGCAGGTAATACACTGTTCCCGCGGCAATGGTTGTAAGAATAACAGCTGCCACAGCTATACGGACAATCCCCGCGGCACGGGCTACTTTAAACCGCCGTTCAGCAATTAGATCTTGTTGCTCTTCAATATTTTCCCATACCCTTTGCTGCCGCTCAGGGACACTATCCAATGCCGTTCTTGCTGCCGGGGTATCGAAAGCATCCTGCAGCGCACGCCACTGGCGGCGCACATCGGCATTGCTGCGGATCAGTGCTTCCAATGCTTCGTCTTCCGGTACTGAGATAGTACCGGCCAGCCTTTCGATCATCATTAGCCGTATATGCTCCTCGTTATATTCCATTTCCTATAAGACAGGATTTTGAGCTTTTTGGGTTACCCGCTACCTGAAATTATCCAGCCGCTGGCGTAAATAGCGCATCGCCCTGGCCAGCTGCGTTTTTACTGTATTCTCGCTAATCCCCAGCTGCATAGCAACGTCCTTACGCTTTTTATGCTCCAGGTACATGAGGCGGAACACTTTGGCCGATTCCGGCGGAATGCCCTGTATGGCATGATCAAGCCGGAGCCGCAGCTCGCTCGTTTCAGGATGGTAAACGGGTAATTGTTCATGGGGTGCGGTAACACTATAGCTATCCAGCCGCTTCTGTTCTGTTTTACGCCGCTGTAAACGGTTGATGCACCTGTTGCGGATAGCCTGGTACAGATAATATTTAGGTGATTGCTGAATGCCCAGGTATAACTGTCTTTCCCAGAACTCCATGAAAAACTCCTGTACAATGTCCTCGGCCTCCTCTGCATCTTCCAGCCGGGCATAGGCCTCCATCCAGAGCAGTTTGAAATACCGGTTGAACAGGATCTCAAACGCCACGGGATCACCGGCCCTTAATTGAGCCAACAGCATTACATCGTCATACTGCTTCATCCCCCCGGGAATTTGTTAATGGAACACAGGAATTCTTAGCTGGCCAAATCAGTTTTTCATACCTGGCTTTACTAAATTATTCATTCTTTGTTATTCTTTCCTAATTAATTGTGCTAAAGACAATAAAATTTTTTCTTTTGATCACCCGCCTCAGCCAATCCCCTGTCTTATACACAAATTCACATTTATCAACCAGAAAAACTGATTATGGCCAATCTGTCCGTCCCAACACGTTATGTTTTCAGCACCTCCCTGCTTACCTTCCTGCTTTGCTGTTACCTCAGCCTGCAGGCCCAGGCGGGCAATAAAGGACCGCTGAAGATCTCTGTCAGCGGTACCCAGCTTACGCTGCAGGAAGTATTCAAGAAGATTACGGCACAAACAAGGCTCCGGTTCTTCTACAACAGCTCCCAGCTGAACGACCAGGAGAAAGTGACCGTTAACTTCCAGGACACGCCCCTGGATGATGCATTGCAACAATTATTGCAACACCGGGCACTTTCCTGGACCTATGTTGACAACGCGATTGTGCTGCAACCTAAAAAGAGCCCTCCGCCTTCCACAGACGCCAAAAGCGCTACGGATACCACCGCCCTTAATTATACCGGCCGGGTAAGCACCAAGGACGGCAACCCGGTTGCCGGAGCTACTATCGTGATCAAAGGCACGCAGCAGTACGCAATGAGCCGGGAAGACGGCAGCTTTTCTATCAACGCCAAACCGGGCTCCAGCCTGGTGATCACCGCTGTTTCATTTGAAACCGCTACCATCACACTGAGCAGCCAGAAAAACTATTCAGTTACACTGGCAGACAAAATCAGCAACCTATCTGCTGTAGTGGTAGTGGGTTATGGCAAGCAAGACCGTAAAAACCTGACCAGCTCCATCACCTCCGTAAAGCAGGAAGACATCAATAAAGGAGCCATCAGCGATCCGGCCCAGCTGCTGCAGGGAAAGGTGCCCGGCCTGAACATCACCAGGAGCGGTGACCCCAATGCCAGCTCCAGCGTGATCCTGCGCGGCGCCTCCACCCTGCGTACAGGCGAGGCCCAACAACCTTTCTATGTGATAGATGGAGTGCCCGGCGGCGATATCTCCCTGATAGCACCCGATGACATCACCTCCATCGATATCCTGAAAGATGCAGCAGCCACCTCCATCTATGGTACCAGGGCCGCTAACGGTGTGATCATCGTTACCACCCGCCGCCCGGTAAAAGGACAAATGCAAATGTCATACAGCGGCTATGTAGCCATGGAATCTGTTTCCAACCGTATAGACATGATGAGCGCTTCACAGCTGAAAGGCTTTCTTTCCAAAAACAGCTTAGCGCTTGACCCGTCTGACGACCAGGGTGCAAATACCGACTGGCAGAAAGAAATTCAGCGCACCGGCATCGCACATAATCATAACATTGCATTTGCAGGTGGTAATGAAAGCACCGCCTACAGCGCCAGTGTAAACTATTTTAAACAGCAGGGCATTATTAAAAGGAGTGACCTGGACCGCTTCATCGGCAGGATCACTGTTGAGCAGAAAGCTTTCAACGATAAACTGAAACTGGGCTTCTCGCTGAACAATTCCATCAGTAACTCCAATCGCATTCCCAACCAGCAGATCCCGGAGCTAACCGCCCCCGGCAGCGGCAACAACGAAAGAGGTTACCTGCTGGCCAACTCTGTAAGGTACCTGCCCACCGTTGCACCTAAAAAGGAAGACGGTTCCTATAACGAGAACCTCAACCGCAACGGGTATTACAACCCCGTGGCTATGCTGGAGAATGCCTATGATAAACTGCAGACAAAAGTGATGCTGGCCAACGCCACTGCACAGCTGCAGCTGCCCTTTGGCTTTACCTATAACCTGAGCCTGGCGTACCAGAACACCCAGTATAACCAGGGCACTTATTTTGACCAATACTATACCGATAATTATAACGGTCTGCTGCCAACCGGCGCTACCGATGGTCTGGCCTACCGATCCTCTTTTCAGAACACCAACAAGATCGCAGAAACTTACCTTACCTACGACAAGAAGTTCGGCAAACATAACGTTACCGCATTGATCGGCTATTCCTGGCAGGAAGACAGAAAAGGAGACGGCTTTCAGGCAGACAACTTTCAATTCGCATCTGATGCATTGGGCTATTACGGCATTGGCTACGGCAGCGCCAGTAACTATAAAGTAGATTGGGGCAATAGAGTATATACCAAGCTGCTCCTGATATCTGACTACGGCCGCCTGAATTACAACTACGCCAACAAATACTTCCTGCAGGCTTCCATCCGTCGTGATGGATCATCTGCCTTCGGCCCTAATAACCGCTGGGGATATTTTCCCTCTGTATCCGCCGCCTGGCGCATCACCCAGGAATCATTTATGCAGCAGGCCTCTTTCCTGGATGAATTAAAACTGCGCGGTGGTTATGGTGTTACCGGCAACTCCCTGGGCTTTGATCCCTACATCGCTACCCTGCAATACGGCGTTACCGGATCATTTTACTATGGCAACTATGTAAACGCCCTGGGCCCTACACAGAACGCCAACCCCGATCTGAAATGGGAAAAAACAGCCACAGCAAACGTGGGTATCGACTTCTCCGTGCTGCGTGGAAGGATCAGCGGCAGCGTGGATGTATATAACAAGAAGACCACAGATCTTATCTGGAACTATTCCGTTTCTACTACGCAGTATCCTGTAGGTACACTCACCGCCAATGCAGGTGCTATCAGCAACAAAGGTATAGAGCTGGCATTAAACGTGCAGGCAGTAAAAACCGCCGACTTCTCCTGGAACAGCAGCTTTAACCTGGCACATAACAGCAACAAGGTGGTGAGCCTTTCCAGTGGCCGCTTCCTGGCAGACTCTATTCCGCTGAACCAGCCGGATGGCGGCGGACAAACCAGCGCCACCCTGCAGATCATTAAATCCGGCAGGCCTATCGGACAGTTCTTTACTTTCAGCTATGCAGGTAAAGACGCCAACGGCGTATCGCAGTTCTATGACCGGAACGGTAAAGTAGTGTCCAACGTTGCGCAGCTCACCAACCTGGCTGATTACTACTATGCCGGTGACCCGCAGCCTAAACTGATGCTCGGCTGGAACAACAGCTTCCGCTACCGGAACTTTGACCTGAACGTTTTCTTCAGATCAGTACTGGGTTATAAGATCTTCAACGCTACGCTGGCAGATCTGAACCGGCCTTCACAAGCTAACCAGTATAACATTCCCGTATTCTCTGAAAACGAATCTGCCAAAGACGTGAATGCATATCGCTACTCCACCCGTTTCATAGAAAGCGGCAATTATGTAAGACTGGATAACGCAAGCCTCGGATATACTTTTCGCAATATTTCCAAAAACTTTCGCGCACTGCGCCTCTATGTTACCGGCACCAATCTGCTCACCATCACTTCCTACCGCGGTATAGACCCTGAAGTGAGCATGGGTGGCCTAACGCCCGGCGTAGACGCCAACAACTTTTATCCAAAGACCAGGACTGTATTATTTGGTGTAAACGCTCAATTCTAAAAACAAACTGATATCAAATGAGATCGATCATAAAAAACGCCTGCTTATTTACCGCGCTTGCCTTTACCGCCGCATCCTGCCACAAGCTGGATGTAACCATAGACAGCAAGCTGACGCCGGCTAACTTTCCCGTTACCGTAGACCAGGCCATCCTGGCTTCCGGTCCCGTATATACGAAATTCAGGCCCTGGTATCCCAGGTCTTACTGGTTCCTGCAATCTCTGAGTACAGACGAAGCCATACTGCCTGCCAGGGGTGGCAACTGGTGGGATGGCGGCCGCTATGCTCAGCTGCACCTGCATACCTGGAACGCCGATAATGCCACCATGGGCGAGTGCTGGGATAATATCTCCACCACTATCAGCACCGCCAACCAGATCTTATCCACGCTGGAAAGCGCCCCTGCAGGAGCACCGGCCCAGATAGTAGCAGAGGTACGTACCATGCGCGCCCTGTCGTATTTCTTTATGATGGACCTTTGGGGCAACATTCCGCTGGTCACTAAATTCGGAGATACCTCCAAAGTGACCACCACCAAACGGGCCGATGTTTTTGCCTACATAGAAGCTGAAGTGAAAGCCGTATTGCCCAACCTGAGCAGCGCCGTGGATAACTCCACCTACGGACGGCCCACCAAATACTGCGCCTTTGCCCTGCTCGCAAAAATGTACCTGAACGCGCAGCAGTACACCGGACAGGACCGCTACAACGACGCCGTAGCGATGTGTGATAGTATCATCCAGAGCAAACTGTTTGCGCTGGAAAGTAATTACATGGCCATGTTCAACATCAACAACGGCCCGGCGATCAAGGAATTCATCTTTGCCATTCCTTATGACGGTACCCAGGCAACAGAACAGATCTTTGCCCGCTATTATCTCCATCGCGCCATGCGCAACAAATATCACCTGCCTTTCACGCCCAGCGGCGCAGTAAGCACCATACCCGAGTACTATGCACTGTACAACGAGGCAGGAGACGCCAGGAATGCTATCTGGCTTACCGGTAAACAATACAATTACGACGGTACGCCCATTACCATTGCTACTACCAAGGTGGGATTTGACGAAGATTACACCGGATCAGATAAATCAACACCTTATAATTTTGAGCTTACGCTCACACCCGATATCGTGATTAAAAACCCTACGATCTTTGATGCAGGTAATGACGAAAAGAGCTGGGCCGAAGGATACCGCTGTATCAAGTTCTATCCTGACAGTACTTCTTCCTCCCGCAACCAGGGCAATGATATACCCGTTTTCCGCTACGCGGATATCCTGCTGATGAAAGCAGAAGCCATCCTGAGAGGTGCTACGCCTACCCTCGGTGCTTCTGCCGTGTCGCTGGTGAACGAAGTAAGGACTATCCGTAAGGCCAGCGCCTGGAGCACCGTTACACTGGATAACCTGCTGGCTGAACGCGGAAGGGAATTTGCCTGGGAGAACTGGCGCCGTAATGACCTGATCCGCTTTGGAAAATTTGAAGGCAGCTGGGGTTACAAAACAGATGCGAACACTACTAAACGTCTGTACCCCGTACCCACCTATGCAAGGGTACTGAACCCACTGCTGTCGCAGAACCCGGGCTATTAACCATTTCTTTATACACCTACAGCTGTAACACTCCATCCGGAATAGTGAATGATGAACGGATATGTGCCATCCCTTGGGGGTGGCACTTTTCGTTAATAAAAAAGCCGGAGTAAGAATACTCCGGCTACTACCTAAACCTACAACTGTTACACTGTTAGCAGTAACAATGCCTGTATTGTTACTATTTTTAATTTTCTTTTGATCAGTTCGCGGATAATATACCTTCCAGCGCTTCTTCTGTTTCCTCTTCCACTGTATAAGGCGCCACCATGCGCTGACGGATCAGGCGCTTTGCAGCCGGATTTCCCCAACCAAAGCGGCGCATGATGCTGTCCACAATCTTATACACCACCGGCACCACGATCAGGGTAAGGAACATAGAGCTGATCAGACCGCCGATGATCACCCATGCCAGGCCATTCTTGATAGAAGCCACACCACCGGTTGCCAGCGCAATGGGCAACATACCGATCACCATGGCGATGGTGGTCATGAGAATGGGCCGCAAACGGGCGTTGTTGGCATGGATCAGCGCTTCATATGTGCTCTGTCCCTGCTCCTTCATCTGGTTGGTAAAGTCTACCAGCATGATCGCATTCTTCGCCACCAGACCTATCAGCATGATCATACCCAGCAGGGTGAAGATGTTCAGCGTGTTATTGGTAAGGGCCAGCGCTAGCAGGGCGCCGATGATAGCCAGCGGTATGGAGAATAATACCACAAATGGATAGATGTAGCTATCATACAATGCCACCATGATGAGATACACCATTACAATTGAGATCATTAACGCAATACCGATTGTACTGAATGAATCGCCCTGGTTCTCTGCATCACCGCCAAACACATAAGATACACCGGAGGGCCTGGACAGCTTTGTCAATGCCTGTGCAAACTCCTGTTGTACGGTACCTGCAGGGCGACCTATCACCTGTGACTGCACGGAAACGGAAGTGCTCTTATCCCTTCTTTCCAGGCGGCTGGGGCCACTGCTCTCAATGATGTTCGCAAACTGTGACAATTTGATCAGCTGGCCCTGGTTATTGGCAAACTGGATGTTGGCCACATCCTGGATGTTCTTCCGGTTGAAATCATCGAAGCGGATGTTGATATCATATTCATAACCACCCTGGCGGAACTTCGCTTTTGAATCATCTGCCGTACCATTAAAAGCCGTTTGCATGGTAGAACCTACCTGGTCAAGGGTAAGGCCCAGGGCCGACATCTTATCACGGTCCACCTGTACATTGATCTCCGGGTTACCTTCATCTACAGATAGTTTTATATCACTGGTACCATCTATTTTCCGCAATACCTCCATCGCCTGTTTAGAATATGCCATTACGCTATCCAGCTCTGTACCCATTACTACCAGCTCTACCGGTGCGCGGTCTGCCGTACCCATGATATTCACGGGAATGGTCTTCACCTTTACGCCTGGCAGCAACTTTTTCAGTTCCGTTTTTGTTTTAGCTGCGTAGATATCTACCTCTTCGCGTTTGCTCTGGTCAATCAGCATTACTGTAACCTCGGATTTATACGCGGTAGATTGTGATGCACCGAAACCATCTTCACTAGTCTGACCTACCGTGGTGATCAAACGTTCTACTGCTGGTTGTTTGGAAAGATACTGTTCCACTTTACGGGTAGCCTGATTAGATTGTTCTACAGAAGCATCCTTGGGTAATTCCAGCTGCACAATGAACTGGCCCCTGTCGCCTTTGGCAATAAACTCACCACCAATGTACCCTTTGACAAGCAGCATGAAGGAAGCCATGAGCAGGCCTACGGCCACTACCAGGGTAATGGCTTTGTGCGCCAGCGCCCATTTCAGCAAACCGGTCATCCAGTCTGTAAACTTTTGCAGCTGTCTTTCAAACCAGAGAATGAAGCGTTCGAAAATATTCTTGCCGGTCATGTGCTCCAGCTTACCAAAGCGGGAAGACAACAGCGGCACTATCATGAAGGATGAAAGCAAACTAAGCATGGTAGAGATCATCACCACTACACAAAACTCACGCAGGATCTTTGATACCAGGCCATCGGTAAGAGATATGGGCAGGAACACCACCACAATTACCAGGGTAATGGAAGTAACGGTAAAGCCGATCTCTTTTACGCCATCAAACGCTGCACGTACTTTGTTCTTGCCCATCTCCATGTGACGGTAGATATTTTCCAGCACCACAATGGCGTCATCCACCAGGATACCTACTACCAGGGAAAGCCCCATGAGCGACATCAGGTTAAGTGTATACCCGAAGAGCTTCATGCCTATGAAAGTAGCGATCAGTGAGGCAGGAATAGAGATCATTACGAAGATGGCATTGCGGATGCTGTGCAGGAACAGCAGCATCACCAGCGCGACCAGCGCAACCGCAATGATAAGGTCGTGCACTACAGAATCTGCTGATTCCAGCGTAAAGTCGGATGAGTCATTAGCGATCACGATCTTCAAACCGTTCTGTGCATAATCTTTCTCGATGCCCGCAATGGATTTCTTCACTTCCTCACTTACGGTTACGGCGTTGGCATCTGTTTGCTTCTGCAGCTGCAAAGCGATAGCGTTCACACCATCTACACGGGCAATACGCTCTACATCTTTCTGTCCGTCCTGTACATCTCCTACATCCTGCAACCGGATCTGGGTACCGGTGGAGGTTGTGCTCAGCACCAGGTTACGCAGCTGGTCCACATTTTTATACTTACCAGACAGGCGGATCAGGATCTGCTGATCGGTAGTTTTGGCCTTACCGGTAGGGAAGTCGAGGTTGGCATTGGTGATCGTCTGCCTTACCTGTAGGATAGAGAGGTTATAAGCCTGCAGTTTAGCAGGATCCACATTCACCTGTATCTCGCGTTCACGACCGCCTGTCAGCGATACCTGGGCCATGCCCGGAAGGCGAGACAGCAGGGGCTGGATCTTTTTATCCACCAGGTCGTAGAACTGTTTGTCGTCCATTTTAGCAGTGGCAGACAACGTCATGATCGGCAGATCGTCTAAGGAGAATTTATTCAGGGAAGGCTGTTTCGCATCTTCCGGCAGATCGGCCAGGATGGCGTTGATCTTGCGTTGGGCGTCCTGCATGCCGATGTCTACGTTCGCGTCGCTGTTCAGTTCCACGGTGACAACAGACAGGCCTTCGGAAGATTTGGAAGTGATCTTCTTGACTTTTTCCATGGAAGCGATGGCGTCCTCTATTTTCTTGGTAACGGTAGCCTCTACTTCACCGGGGGCAGCGCCGGGGTATACCGTACTGATGGTCACCACCGGGTTACTGAACTTAGGCAGCAGCTCGTAATTGAGCGATTTGTAGCTCATTACCCCCAGCAGGGTAAGGATGGTAAATACCACTACCACAATGGTAGGCCTTTTAATGGATATCTCTGTGATCTTCATTTTTCGTCGGTTTGTGCTGCAGCTATGATTTTGCAGCGGTTTGCACGGTCACTTTCGATCCATCTACCAGGTTGATCTGTCCGCTGGTAATCACGGTCTCTCCTTCGTTCAGTCCTTCCCGTATTTCCACCTGGTCGCCGTAGATCCGGCCAGCTACTACCTTACGCAATTTGGCGCTGTCGCCTTCCATCACAAAGACCTGGTTGCTGTTCACGCCACCGGCAAAGGCGGTGCGGGCGATCAACATCACAGGCGCTGTTTTCGGCATTTCAAAATGGGCGGTGCCATACATGCCTGCTTTCAGTTGTTTGCCAGCAATGTTGGTCACTTCCATTTCTACCGGGTAGTTCAGCGTGTTATCGCCTTTAGCGGCTATGAAGGTGATGCGGCCTTCGTAAGAAGCTTCGGGGAACACATTGGCGGTCACCTTCACTTTATCGCCTTCCTTCAGGGTCACTACCTGCGCTTCAGGCACGCTTACTGCCAGTTTTAAACGGGATACATCCACGATGTCGAACATCTTGTCGCCGGCCCTGAGGTAAGCGCCCTGCTCAACATACTTGGCATTGATCACACCCTGGATAGGCGCCTTCACGCGCGTGTCGCGGATACGGCGGCTGGCGGCTTCGTAGCGGGTAACGGCCTGATCGTACTGCACACGGATATCGTCTACCTGCTTCTGTGTAACACCGCCGGTTTTGAAGGCGCTCTCATATCTTTCCTTATCCACTTTCAGCTGGTCCATACTTACTTTATAGTTCTGCAGGTCGGTGCCCAGGATCTCATCATCTACACGTGCCATTACCTGTCCGGGTTTCACATAACTGCCTTCGTCAACCGAAAGGTCAGTTATGCGGCCGGAGGTTTCTGCCAGGTAGGTCAGTTCACGGATAGGCTCAAAATTTCCGTTCGCTGCAAAGCCCTGCGAAAAGTCTGTTTTCTTCACCTGCTGTACCAGCACAGGTACTTCACCGGTATTGCTTTGTTTTACATATTTTGTTTTGGCCTCGTTCTCTTTTTTATTAGCGCCCAGTTTCCACATGATCAACACCAGCGCCAATACGGTCAAGCCTCCCCAGATAAAGATCTTTTTCATGTTTAGTTCAGTAAGTTTTTAAGGTTACCGTTGGATTTTATGATATCCAGCTCTGCCAGTTTGTATTGCAGCAGTGCTTCATTGTAGTTGTTCTGCGCTTCGGTGAGCGAAGTCTCCGAGTCCAGCAGGTCCGTCAGGCTGGCCAGTCCCAGTTTATAATTATTCTGGGTAGAGGCGTACACTTCATTGGCCAGGTCTACGTTCTCCTGCTGTGCCTTGATGGTGGTCAGGTTGCTCTGCACCTGCAGTTTGGCGTTTTCAAAAGCAGTGCTGAGCGAGAGGGCGGTTTCCTCTTTCTGTTTGTTCAGCTGGCGAAGCTTCACGTTAGCCTGGCTAACCCGGGAGCGGCGGCCGAAACCGTCAAAGATGGGCACCTTCAGGGTAACCCCTACTGAAGAAGTACCATACCAGTTGGCGGTAGAGCCATTGGATTTTGATTTCAGGAAGTCGAACTTATTACTCAGTCCATTGTATGTGTAGTTACCTGTTAATGACAGGGTAGGGTAATACTCTGCAATGTAAGCTTTCTTTTGCAGCTCCTGCAGCTCTACCTGTTTATCCAGCAGGCGGTATTCTATCCTGTTATTAAGATCGAGGTTGCCGAAGGCAAGGCCGGCGGCTGATTTATCTTTCAGTTCGTCGAAAGAAGCAGCAGGCAGTTCTACGGTGGTATCCATGGACATACCGATGGTTTGTTTGAGCTGGTTCAGCTGCAGCCGGTACTGGTTCTCCTGCTGGATGCGCTGTGTTTTATAGTTGGTGAGGTTCACCTTAATGCGGTCCAGGTCTATTTTACGGGCCAGGCCATTCTCCAGCTGGGATTTGGTGGTCTCTGTAAGGGTGGTCAGCTTTTCGATATTCGCGTCCAGCACGCGGATCTTCTCGCGGCTAACGAGGGCCTGGTAATAGGCCTGGCTTACGTTGTAGATCACGCTTTCTTCAGATTGCGCGGTAGCCATCTTATAGTATTCTTCCGTTGTTCTGGCGGCTTTGAGGCCGGTGAACACGGTCTGGTCAAATACTTTCTGTTCCAGACTGGCGCCGGCGGCAATGTTGTGCGTAAGGCCTGATTCCAGCAGCACGGTTTGTCCGGGTTGGCCTAGCACCTCGCCAGGCAGAGGAAATACCGGTTTCTTGATATTATTGGTATAAGTACCCGTACCATTGATCTGCGGCAGTGCGCGTGCTTTTACTTCGCTTGTTTTGAAGCGGCCCATATCCTCATCCATACGGGTGTATGCCAGTTTCTGGTTGTTGGCCAGGGCATATTTAAGACACTCCTGTAGTGTCATTCCCGTTTGGGCATAGCCGTTGTAGACTCCTATCCCCGTTAAGAGGATAAGCAGTAGCTTTAACCGTTTCATTGATTATTGAATTTTTTTCTTTAGGCAAGAGGCAGCCAGGCCATGTGCATGCTATGCACCGGCAGTGTCACTGTTTCCTCTTCATTGGAAATTTTAAATGGTAGTCAGATCCTGTTCTTCTATTTTGAAATACCGGCCCGCCAGCCTTCGGCCTTTCAGCGTGGCGATGCCCATGATATAGTTTGTTGTTATTTCCTGCATTACTGCATGCAGCTCAAACTCTGCGGCCGGATACTGTAAAGGATCAAAGACCGTTTCCAACTGTAGCTGCCGCATGCGGGCGATGATATCAATATTGAAGTGACTGCTGAACAATCCTTCCTCCATTCCTCTCTGCAGGTTCCCGCGGATGTGTTGTAGTACTGCATCCCGTCTGAACTGCGCTATCTCTTTTGCTATTTCCGGGTGATATTTCTGCACTTCATACAGCATAACCGGGTTCATGGTTCGTGCACGGGCCTGGATGTTCGCTGTTGTTCTTATTACCTCGTCAATGGCGTCTGCCGCTTCGTTCCGATCGTTTGTCATTTCCTCTTTCAGCGTTCCCAGTAAGGTGCGAATGCCAGCCTGAATCAACTCCGCCTTATCTGTGAAATGCTCGTACACTGTTTTCTTCGAGATACCACATTCGCGTGCAATATCGAACATGGTTACGTTCTTAATGCCTATCGTTCTGAACATCCGAAGCGCTGTTTCTAAGATCCTTTCCTGCACTGCCATGATTTCCCGATTAATGCCGTTTGAGTGCTTTTATAAATATTTCCGATAATAGTTGCTGCTTGAACATGATCTGGTCCACTTCTTCCGGAGTGAGATCTATATAATCCGGTGGGCGGTCCAGCACCGTAAAGCGTAACCCTTCCATGGCCTGGTTGTAAAGGATGGCCATTCCCTGCGGATCTTCCACCTGCAGCTCGCCGCTTTCAACGCCTGCTTTGATCACACGGGCAATCAATTTATCATCCCTTTCCCGGGCTTCTTTGATCACCTGCTGCATTTCTTCCGGCTGGGTTTCATTCAGGATCCTGAAGAGCTCCAGGCGGCAGAAACGGCGGATAAAATTGGAACGCACCTCGGTGATCTGTTGCAGGGCAGCTGCTGCTGAAACAATATGCTCTGCCACAGCTTCCAGTTCAGCGAAGAAGTTCTCTGCTATTTTCATCAGTACTGCGCGGTGCAGTCCTTTCTTGTCCGGGAAATAATAATATAACGACGCCTTTGAACACCCGAGGTCTTCTGCGATCTCGTTCATGGTGGTTTTGGCGGAGCCATAATGGGTAAAGCGCTTGAGAGCTGCCTCCAAGATCCTCTCTTTCATTTCATCTTTGGTCTCTGCAATCATTTTACTTTTTGACTTTTTTGGTTTCTGAGTCAAAAGTAGAATATTTTTTGGAAATAGTAAAAGCAGTTGACCAATTAACAGTTATTTAACTTTTCGTAGAGAAAAGTCAAAAAGTCGAAAAGAGAAGATAAGTGGTTGGGAATGAATGTCATTGAGCTGATGGAAGGGTGGTTCTCAGGCGGTGGTCAAAGGAAAAGTAATGGAAGGATAGCTATCGTGCCGTCATTGCGAGACACAGCCAAGGGATAGAGCGCGGCGCGACGAAGCAATCCCACTAACGACAAACCGCAAGCAGTAAAACATAATCGTCGCCTTTTGCCGTTTGTGAGATTGCTTCGGCCCGGCCACCCGCAAGGCCCTGAAGCGCCTCGCAATGACGGAGGAGGAAGACCCTTGGCGGTCTTGGCGCGAACGAGTGGTGAGGAGATTGCGCCAGGAGATTGCTTCGGCCCGGCCACCCGCAAGGCCCTGAAGCGCCTCGCATTGACGGAGGAGGAAGACCAGACTATATAACCAGTAGCAGGATTAGACAACCTGTATAGTGATTTTAGGACTAGGCATAGCGGGCAAACTAGGGGATGTCCGGTATATGTCCGGTATATGTCGGGTAGTTGACGGGTAGATGTCCGGTATCTTATAAGAGACCAGACATCTACAGCTGAAGTACCTTTTAATGAGCCATCTGCTAGACGGTATCCATAAGTCCCCAGGCAATAAAAAACGAAAGCCGCACCTTTGGGATGCGGCTTTACCGTTAATCTTATTAAACCATCTAATTGAATGCTATTTGAGTTTCTCCAGGGCCAGTTTCAGCTGCTGAAGCATAGCCGGGATCTCTTCCTTCACGCAGGTACCTACGCTGAGGCGGTACCAGGGAGAGTCTTTGGCGGCGCCGAAGGCGTAGAAGGGTACTACGGCCAGTTTAGCTTCGTCCAGGATGTAGGAGGTAACGGCTGCCTGTGTATCCAGCACCTTGCCGTTAGCCGTGGTTTTGCCATGCAGGTCGAGTTTGATGGTGAGGTAGATGGCTGCCTGAGGGGCGATACAATCTACGGGATGGCCATCTTTCTTCAGGTTGGCAAAGCCTTCGTATATCTTTACCAGCCTTTCTTCCACTTCGGCTTTGAAGTGCTGCAGGTATTTATCTACATTTTCTTTCTGCACCAGGTAACGGGCAGCTGCTTTTTGCTCTGCCATAGGGCTCCAGGCGCCTACGTGAGAGAGGATAGACTTCATTTTGCCGATCACGTGTGCAGGACCTAAAGCCCAGCCCACACGTACACCGGTAGCAGCAAAAGCCTTACTCATACCGTCGATGAAAATGGTGTAGTCTCTCAGCTCCGGACGGAGGGATACCGGGTTGTAGTGGTGCGTTTCGCCGAAGGTAAGCACCCAGTACATCTGGTCGTACATGATGTACAGCGGCTTTTCATCAGCGCCACGGCTTTTGTTCTCGGCTATTACCAGATCACAGATCTCTTCCAGCTGCTTTTTACCGAAGGTAGTGCCGGTGGGGTTCTGCGGAGAGCAGAGGGCCAGCAGGGTAGCGCCCTTTAACAGGGGCTTCAGTTCGGCAGCAGTAGGCATGAAGTCGTTTTCCGGTGTAGTTTCCAGTACCACGTGCTCGGCTTCCAGGAAGTGGGTATAGTGGTTGTTATTCCAGGAAGGTGTTGCGTAGATCACTTTTTCGCCGCGATCTACAATGGTACGGTAAGTAGCGTATATAATGGGACGGCCGCCACAGGAGATCACGATCTCTTTAGCAGGGTCGTAATCCAGCCCTTCGCGTTCAGCAATGAACCCGCCTACTGCTTTACGCAGTTCGGGAATACCGTCTGCAGGGGGATAGTTGGTGTAGTGTTCCTTGTAAGCAGTGATAATTTCCTGCTCAAACTCCACGGGGATAGGAAAAACCTTAGGATCGAAATCGCCGATGGTAAAGTTGTAGATCTTATCGCCTTTCGCCATCTTTTCCTTTATCTCGCCGGCCAGCTTAATAATTTCAGACCCGATCAAAGTTTCGGCTAGATGAGACAGTTTCATAAATCCCGGTTTTTTGGTTTTGTTAATGTTTTTTGCGCGCCAAAGGTAACCGATCTGTATATAATTTGAAAGAATGTCAATATTCTTTTTATAATTTTCAATAAAGTGCCTATTACGCAATATTTATTTTAACAAAAGCCGCAAAACGCAGGCTTTCCATCTAACATTAGGTTTTGCCCTAATGTTTGTCCACAGCGGATTGTTTAAAAAAATATAGGCGGGAATTGATAAAGGAGTTGCAGAAAAATAGTAAACTAGCGATCTAATTGCCAAATTACCAAACTAAGTAAATTAGTAGGTATCTTTGCTACCCATTTCAAAAATCATACTGACAGATGAAATTTATTGTTTCTTCCTCTACTTTGTTAAAACAATTACAACAGATCAGCGGGGTGATCAACTCCAATACGGTGCTGCCCATATTGGAAGATTTTCTTTTCCTGATTGACAAGAACCAGTTAACGGTGGTTGCCACCGACCTTGAAACTGTAATGAAGGTAAAGCTGGAGGTAGAAGCCAAAGAAAGCGGCCGTATCTGCATTCCGGCAAAGATCCTGATGGACTCGCTGAAGAACCTGCCGGATCAGCCGCTGACCTTTCACATCGACCTGAACTCTTACGCCGTGGAGATCACTTCAGATAACGGTAAGTACAAGGTGATGGGAGAGAACCCTGAGAATTTCCCGAAGGAGCCTACGGCAGATGATACCACCTCCTTTTCGCTGGTGTCTTCCGCCCTGGTGACTGCCATCAATAAAACGCTGTTCGCCGTGAGCAACGATGACCTGCGCCCTGCGATGACAGGTGTTTACTTCGAGCTCGCCAACAAGAGCCTCACTTTTGTAGCCACTGACGCGCACCGCCTGGTAAAGTATGTAAGAACAGACGCCAACTGCCCCCAGGCAGATACTTTCATCGTGCCTAAAAAGCCGCTGAACCTGTTAAAATCGGCTTTACCTGATAACGAGAGCGAAGTAAAGATCTCTTACAGCCAGAACCATTTCTTTGTATCGCACGACGGCGCCCAGATGATCTGTCGCCTGATAGACGCCCGTTTTCCTGACTACAAAGTGGTAATTCCGAAAGACAATCCTTACCGCCTTACCCTGGCAAAATCTGATTTCCAGAATGCGCTGAAACGGGTAAGCGTGTTTGCCAATAAAAGCACTAACCAGGTAGCGCTGAACATCACCGGCAGCGAGCTGCAGCTGACCGCCCAGGATGTGGACTTTTCTTTTGAAGGTACAGAACGCATGAGTTGCCAGTACACCGGTGATGATATGCAGATCGCTTTTAACGCGAAATTCCTCATCGAAATGCTGCACGCTGCAGAAGGTGACGAGATCAGTATTGAGCTGTCTACCCCCACTAAAGCAGGCATCCTGAGACCTTCTGAAAAAACGGAAAATGAAGACCTGCTGATGCTGGTAATGCCGCTGATGCTGAATAACTAGCTGTTAGCTATCGGCTTCTGGCTATTAGCTATGAAGCGATTTTATACTAACAGCTAAAAGCCAAAAGCTAATAGCTAATTTCACCTATATGTAAAGCAATCTCTGACAAAGAGGTTGCTTTTTTCTTTATAGTAGCGCACTCTGCCGCTAAATTTTCCGCTTAAAAAATCGTAATTTAAGGTAGCAAAAACAGACAGGACAGTAACTACAGGACAGTAACTAAGAGTGTATGTATACAGTGCGACACGGGCATCGTGTGCGGTGTATAAGCGACATTCATTTATCAATTGCCCGAACGAGTCATGGAGGCATTCTTCGAAAATATACCCCCATCTTACCGCAGTGCATTACTGGTGGCAGGGTTGCTGTTGTTATGGATCATTGAAGGGTTCATTCCCCGGTTCCGTTTCAGCAACAATCGTTACCGGCATGCAGGCACCAACCTATTCTTTACGGTTACCACAGCCATTATCAATGTTGGATTTGCGTTCCTGGTGGTAAAGGCTTCCGAATGGACCGGTCGTGCACAGTTTGGGCTGCTGTACTGGCTGGGAGTGCCTGCCTGGCTGCATTTCATACTGGCTTTGCTGATGCTGGATTTCCTGGGCGCCTACCTGATCCACCTGGTGCAGCACAAAGTGGGATGGATGTGGCATTTTCACAAGATCCACCACATTGATACTAACATAGATGTTACTACAGCCTTACGGCATCACCCGGTAGAAAGTGTTTTTCGTGTAGGCGCACTTATTGTGGCCATTGTAAGTATGGGCATTCCCATCTGGGTGGTGATGCTGTATCAAAGCCTGTCTGCCGCGATGTCGCAGTTTAACCACGCCAACATAAAACTGCCGGGCTGGCTGGACAAAAGCCTGAGCTGGATCGTTGTGTCGCCGGATATGCACAAGGTGCATCACAGCTGTTACCAGCCTGAAACAGATTCCAACTATGCTAATATATTTTCTATATGGGACCGTATCTGCGGCACCTTTGTGACGGTGGCGGATACTACGCGCATCCGTTACGGACTGGATGAATACCAGGATGCCAGGTACCAGGATATAGGCCCCTTACTGAAAGTTCCCTGGGAAAAAACAAATGTGCTGATGGAGCAACAGCCGGTTAATTCATGATGGAAATACTCATTCCTGTAATCTATAATTAAAATAGTGATATGGCAACACAACATCACATTGCTTCAACAAAAATAGCCGGTTTTATAGGCCTCTTTGTAGGCGTTATTGCCGCGATTGCTTCTTTTGTCACCAAGAGCCCTAATACCGCCATTGTACTCGGTAGCGTCGGCGCTGTTGTCAGTATTTTTTGTATGTGGAAATCCCGCAAGAATATTGACGACATGCAACTGGCTACTGCGGGACTGTTTATGGCGGTGGTATCTGTGGTGGTAGGTCTGTGGCTGATATACAGTTGAGAAAGCGATATAAAAGCAAAAGTAAGCTGTTGTTTCTCTACAAGGGAGGGCAGTTTATTTTTGCTTTTTTCCTTTAACCCTTCCCGCCTTTTCTATCTTCCTCTCGTATTGTTCCAGGTATCCCTCGGCTGCTTTTACAGGAAATATTACCAGTGTGGTATCTGTAAGGTCTTTGATGATCGTAGTGTCTACAGTAGCCGCAGAATCTTTCTCATGTACGCCTTCCGTATGGTTCCATAACAGGAGGGTATCTTTTGAGAGCGCCCATTTTTCATATACCAGTGTATACATATTGATGGAGTGGGCGCTGCCGTCTTTCCTGAGGTCAAAGCCCTGGGTTTCCTTGTCACGTCCCTGTACCGGGCGCAGCCACTTGCCAATAAGCGCCTGCGGCTCATAACTGATGGTATCTGCCCGGATGAATGAAGTATCGGGCAAAGGAGCAATGCCTGTGCTGTCTGCCAGTTTCACCAGGCTGCTGTCAACATCCGCAACGGTATCAGTAGCCGTCTTTGCTGGTTTGGCTTGCTGTCTGCAGGCCAGGGCGGTAATAAACATTGCGGTCAGTAACAGGTTCCTGTTCATATGGCTTCAAAGATACCAAATTACAAATCCAATTTGGGATTTAGGCATTGATCATTATCTTTGAATCACTTTAGGGGTGTTTCCCGGAGCAAACCACCGGGAAGCTGAGATAATACCCTCAGTACCTGACGCAGCTCATACTGCCGGAGGGAAAAGTTACTGATCATATCTCTTCTTTACACACATCCTTAAAGTTTATTGTTTCATCTAAAATTCCTGTAACACATGGAAGTACTTGTGAACAATAAACTTTATGCGGTGCAGCCAGCCACTACTCTTGCTGCACTCTTACAGTTTATTCAACTGCCATCCGCAAAAGGCATTGCCATTGCCATTAACAATGAAGTGATCCCCAAAGCGCACTGGGATCAGCAAACCCTGCAGGCTTCAGACAGGGTCACGATTATCAGGGCCACGCAAGGCGGATAAGTAAATTACCATCTCTGACTACCAGATGATGATCAGCGTATCGCTACGCCGATCGTCCCTGCCTGCATTCCTGTAACGAACGCTTAACAACAATCCTAACAGCAAAAACTCATTTGTAATGGCTCAACAAGCTAATGCGCACACTATCAGCCGCGCACCTTTCCCCGCCTCGGGCAAGATCTATGTACCCGGACAACTGCATGACATCAAAGTGGCCATGCGTGAAATTACCTTAACACCTACACGCCTGAACGGCCGGAACGGAGACGAGGTTCCCAATGCGCCGGTAGTAGTGTATGATACCAGCGGCCCCTATACAGATCCCGCTGCCGATATTGATGTACGCAAAGGCCTGCCGCGCCTGCGGGAGCCCTGGATACAGCAGCGCAACGATACTGAAACGTTAACACGCCTCACGTCTGCATATGGCCGTGAACGCCTGGAAGACAAAAAGCTGGACGCGCTGCGCTTTACCCACCTGCAAACACCGCTGCGCGCCAAAGCAGGGCACAATGTTTCGCAGATGCATTATGCCCGTCAGGGTATGATCACCCCGGAAATGGAATATATCGCCATCCGCGAGAACCAATGCGCAGAGCAGCTATTTCGCGAAAACAACGAGCTGTGGCAGCAGCACAAAGGCCACTCTTTCGGCGCCAATACACCGGTACAATTCATCACCCCTGAATTTGTACGCCAGGAAGTGGCGGCAGGCAGGGCGATCATCCCCTCCAACATCAATCACCCGGAAAGCGAGCCCATGATCATCGGGCGTAATTTCCTGGTAAAGATCAATGCGAATATCGGCAACTCCGCCGTGAGCTCCAGCATAGAGGAAGAAGTGGAAAAAGCAGTATGGGCCTGCCGCTGGGGAGCTGACACCATCATGGACCTGAGCACCGGCAAACATATACATGAAACCAGGGAATGGATCATCCGTAACTCTCCTGTGCCCATCGGCACCGTGCCTATTTACCAGGCCCTGGAAAAAGTGAACGGCAAAGCGGAAGAGCTGACATGGGAACTGTTCCGCGATACGCTGATCGAACAGGCAGAGCAAGGCGTTGATTACTTCACCATCCATGCCGGGGTACTCCTGCGCTATGTACCGCTTACGGCTAAACGTACTACGGGGATTGTAAGCCGCGGCGGCTCCATCATGGCAAAATGGTGCCTCGCTCACCATAAGGAGAATTTCCTGTACACGAATTTTGAAGAGATCTGCGAGATCATGAAAGCCTATGATGTTGCCTTCTCCCTGGGCGATGGTCTGCGTCCCGGCAGCATTGCAGACGCCAATGACGCCGCACAGTTCGGCGAACTGGAAACACTCGGGGAGCTGACAACACATGCCTGGAAACACGATGTGCAGGTAATGATAGAAGGCCCGGGGCACGTGCCCATGCAGCTGATCAAAGTGAATATGGAGAAGCAATTGCAGCATTGCCATGAAGCACCCTTCTATACACTGGGCCCCCTGACAACAGATATTGCGCCCGGCTATGATCATATCACCTCTGCTATCGGTGCGGCTATGATCGGCTGGTTCGGCACTGCGATGCTGTGCTATGTAACGCCGAAGGAACACCTTGGGCTGCCTAATAAAGAAGACGTAAGACAAGGCGTAATTGCTTATAAGATCGCTGCCCATGCAGCCGACCTGGCAAAAGGCCATCCCGGCGCGCAGCACCGTGACAATGCCCTGAGCAAGGCCCGCTTTGAGTTCCGCTGGGAAGACCAGTTCAACCTTTCGCTGGATCCGGAAACTGCCAAGTCTTATCACGATGAAACACTGCCTGCAGAAGGCGCCAAGATCGCACACTTTTGTTCCATGTGCGGCCCTCATTTCTGTTCTATGAAGATCACGCAGGAAGTACGGGAATTTGCCAGCACGCAAGGCGTCAGCGAAGCAGATGCACTTAGCGCAGGGATGGAAGCACAGGCCGAAGCATTTAAAGTACAGGGAGGAGAGATCTATTTCTAATCGCCATGCTACTTATCATCACACCTGCGGATCATCTTCCGGGAGAAACGGAGTGTTGGAAGGAGTTGCTTGCTGCAGGAGCAGACGCCATCCTCTTACGTAAACCCGGCTGGACGGAAGATGATTATGTCAGCCTGCTGGAGCAGACAGATCCCGCTGTTTATCCGCACATACTGATTGCACAGCATTGCCAGCTGCAACAGCGTTATGGATTGCTGGGCGCTCACTTCAGTGAGCACCTGCGCAACAGCACGCCGCCGCAATGGCTGGAAGCGCTGCGCAGCGAAGGCTGCCTGCTCAGTACGGGCATACATCACACCAGCGCCTTGCCCGTAATGACCCCACAGTGGGATCTGTTACTGCTAAGTCCTGTGTTTGACAGCATCTCCAAACCCGGATACAAGGGACAAATACAAGAGGACTTTCGTTTACAGCGTGACACCAATGCTGGTAACGCACGTATACTGGCTTTGGGCGGCGTGGATCAAAGCAATGCGGCAGTAGCACAGCAAATGGGATTTGATGGCATCGCCCTCCTGGGCGCTGTTTGGCAGGACCCTGATAAGGCAGTGGAACACTTCATCAAAATAAAAGAGGAATGGAACGGGATCGCCCATACGTAATGAGCCTGGCAGGACTGGACCCCAGCGGGGGCGCCGGGCTGCTGGCGGACATCAAGGCTTTTGAAGCGCAGCGTACTTATGGGCTGGGGGTCTGTACGGCTCTCACCGTGCAAACAGACCAGCAATTCCTTTCGGTAGACTGGCTGCCAGCCGCACGCATAATTGCACAGGCGGAGCCGCTGCTCAAAAAGTTCATGCCGGCCTATTGTAAAATAGGGATCATGGCCGATGTGCCTACCCTGCTGGAAGTACTGCAAGCCCTGCATTCCCTGCGGCCAGGCATCCGCATTGTGCTGGATCCTGTGCTAAAGGCTTCGGCCGGGTTCAGCTTTCACCAAGATGGACAGGCGATCGCCTGGAAGGCCATACTGCCTTACCTCTACCTGCTCACGCCCAATTATAACGAAGTACTGGCGCTAAACAACCAGCCGCCCCATGCAGACGGGCAAGCCGCTGCCCGGGCGCTCAGCAGGCATTGCGCCGTGCTGCTTAAAGGAGGGCACCGGCCCGACCGTAAAGGCTGGGATACCCTTTATTGGGCTGATGGGGAGCAAGACCTTGCTCCCGCCGATCAGTCCCTATCTGCCAAACACGGCTCAGGCTGTGTACTCTCTGCCGCCATCACCGCGCAACTGACCCTGGGGCATTCCCTGCCGGAAGCCTGCATTAACGGAAAAGCGTATACGGAAAAGTTCCTGGGCAGTCATTCATCACTATTAGGATACCATTTATTATGATCAGCAACTTACATTACATATCACAGCAAACAGATGGCGCAGACCATACCGATAACATTAAAGCCGCTTGTGACGCAGGCTGCAACTGGATACAGCTGCGCATCAAGAACGCGGGCCCTGAAGCCGTCATGCCAGCAGCCCTGGCTGCAAAAAAGATCTGCGAAGCCTACCAGGCAAAGCTTATCATCAATGATTACCCGGAGATTGCCAAAGCCGTAGCCGCAGATGGCGTGCACGTAGGCAAAAATGATATGACCGTGGCCGCAGCCAGGGCCATCACCGGTCCGGGATTTATTATAGGCGGCACCGCCAATACGCTGGCAGATATACTGCAACATGTAGAGGATGAAGCGAATTACGTGGGGCTGGGGCCTTACCGCTTTACCACTACTAAAAAGAACCTTAGTCCCATACTGGGCCTTGAAGGGATTGCGCTTATTGTGCAACAGCTGAAAGAGCAGGGTATAGCGATACCGGTGGTAGCCATCGGCGGCATTTTGCTGGAAGATATACCAGGCTTGCAGGCGGCGGGTGTACATGGCGTGGCAGTAAGCGGCCTGATAACAGCTGCTGTGAACAGGCAACAACTGGTGAGCAATATTTATGAAAGCTTAAAACCATTAAACTATCAATCCTGACCATCATGAAACAACTGGAAATAGCCGGACGTACCTTTCAATCCCGCCTGTTCACCGGCACGGGCAAGTTCTCCTCTGCAGCCATAATGGAGCAGGCCTTGCTGAGCTCCGGCACTGAGCTGGTAACAGTAGCCCTAAAACGGGTGGATATGCACAACCAGGCAGATGATATGCTGCAACATCTCGCACATCCGCAGCTGCAACTGCTGCCTAATACTTCGGGCGTACGGACTGCTAAAGAAGCCATCTATGCGGCACAGCTGGCACGCGAGGCGCTGGAGACCAATTGGGTGAAGCTCGAGATCCATCCTGATCCGCGCTACCTGCTGCCAGATCCGATAGAGACGCTGGCGGCAGCAGAAGCCCTGGTGAAACTGGGATTTATAGTACTGCCTTATGTGCATGCAGACCCTGTATTATGCAAACGGCTGGAAGATGTGGGCACTGCTGCGGTGATGCCGCTAGGCGCGCCTATTGGCAGTAATAAGGGGCTGCGGACCTTTGATTTCCTGGAGATCATTATTGAACAGAGCAGGGTGCCGGTGGTAGTGGATGCGGGTATAGGAAGGCCGTCTGATGCTGCCAGGGCGATGGAAATGGGGGCGGATGCTGTGTTGGTGAATACGGCGATAGCGGTGGCGCAAAACCCGGTACAGATGGCATTAGCGTTTAAGGAGGCGGTGATAGCCGGAAGAATGGCGTATGAGGCGGGCCTGCCGGGGGTAAGGCAGGAGGCGGTGGCGAGTAGTCCGTTGGTGGCTTTCCTGGATGACGAAAAGGTTTGAGGTTTGAAGCTTGAAGTTCGCTAAAGGTGAATGCCCGGGACAGTTGTCTTTCCGGAGAATCTCGCTTTGAACCTCAAACTAACTTCAAACCTCAAACCTCAAGCTTTAAACTTTTAATAATGCAAACAAGCTTTAAAGAGATATTTGATCAATACGACTGGGATACCGTAAAAGCGGAGATCTACAGTAAGACGGCACGGGATGTGGAACGCGCGCTGGCGGCCTCCAAACGGAACCTGGAAGATCTCAAGGCCCTGCTGTCTCCTGCGGCGCAGCCTTATCTTGAGCAGATGGCGCAACTCAGTCATCGTTTGACGTTGCAGCGTTTTGGCAATACGATGCAGCTGTACATTCCCCTGTATCTTTCCAACGAGTGCCAGAATATCTGCACCTACTGCGGCTTTAGCCTGGATAATAAGATACGTCGTAAAATATTGAACGAGGCGGAGATCCTGCAGGAGGTAAAAGCAATCAAGTCTATGGGCTATGAACATGTGCTGCTGGTAACAGGCGAAGCCTGGCAAACGGTGGGGCTGGATTATTTCAAAGATGCCCTGCAATTAGTGCGGCCGCACTTCTCCCACATCAGCATGGAGGTGCAGCCCATGGATGAAGCGGAATATGCCGAGCTGATACCATTGGGACTACAAAGCATATTGGTATACCAGGAAACCTATCACCGGGCGGATTATAAGCTGCATCACCCCAAAGGGCGTAAATCCAATTTTGACTACCGGCTGGAAACGCCGGACCGCCTGGGGCGAGCGGGCATCCATAAGATAGGTTTAGGCGTGTTGATAGGATTGGAAGACTGGAGAACAGACAGTTTCTTTACCGCCTTGCACCTGCAATACCTGGAAAAGACCTACTGGCAAACCAGGTACAGCATCTCTTTTCCGAGGCTGCGCCCTTGTTCAGGCGGCCTGCCTCCCAAGGTAGAAATGAAAGACCGTGAGCTGGTACAGCTGATCTGCGCCTACCGTCTGCTGGATCCTGATGTAGAGCTTAGCCTTTCTACCCGGGAATCGGAGCACTTCAGGGACCACGTGATCAAGCTGGGCATTACCACCATGAGTGCGGGCTCCAAAACTAATCCGGGCGGGTATGCCAGCGACCCGCAATCGCTGGAACAGTTTGAAATATCGGATGAACGAAGCGCTAATGCGGTGGCCAATATGCTGAAGCGGCAAGGATATGAGCCGGTGTGGAAGGACTGGGATAAAGCTTTCAGCAGCTAGCTACCAGCTTTTAGCAAAATGCAGTGGCTAAGCGCTAACTGCCAACGACCAGCAGCTCAAAATTAAAGTGCCTTCCACCACGGGAGGAGGAAGGCACTGTGAAAACCTAAATCCATTAATCATTAAAACTTAATTGGGAGTTACTTATAAACATAAGCGGCAGCCATCATACTGTTCAAATTTAAGCCGCTCATAATGAACAACCTATTAACAAACCCAAATGAACAAAATGAACAGGCTCGTTGCTGTCTGCACAGCATAAATGGTCACTTTAGCTTACTTTCTCCATATCCCGGTAAGTTTTAATGGTATCGTGTGAGCGCCTGAGCGCTCCTTTCTGGTTAGCGATGAGTTCCCTCAGGCTGTACGGCATTGGTGTATCTGTACGGAGGGCTTCCTCATAGGCCCGCTGAGCGGCATCTTCTCCATATTCACAGCTGGCCAGGATCGCATGGCGGCTATCGCCACTGAAAGTTGCCTTCACATCCATCCATGCACGATAGATCTTGCCTGAAACGGTGGTACCTGTTTCAATATCACTACCTAACTTCACCCGCTCTTCATTCAGCTGACTCTCATAAGTACGGCTTTCATCTATCATGCGTTGGAATAATGCTTTCAGGTCTGCGTCATCGGTTTGTGCTATTGCCTTTTCATACCCTTCTATACGATCATTATTGATCTTTACGAGGTCGCTTAACAGCTCCACTAATTTTTCATTCTGTTGCATGGTTCATATTATTTTGAAGTTTGTAAATATGGTTATTACAATAGGCGTTCCTCCTTGCCGGAGTCTATGCTGCGGTAGATCGCTGCTATTACGCGCATATCTTTCAGCCCTTCTGCGCCGTTAACGGGTGAGGGCTCGTTGTATATAATGCTATAGGCTACATGGTCAAGTAACACCTCTTCCGGCATTACTTCAGGAAACTTCATTTCTTCTTTATTCACCTTACCGCGGATCTTTTCCGGGCTGAAGGCGGGGTTAAGAGAAAAATTTCCCTGTTCTGCTTCCACTTCAATAAGGTTTTGCTCATCTCCGTAACTACAGGTGCAATCAGCGATAGCGCCTGAAGGAAAGCCCATTTCCCAGTGTACTGCATCTTCCATTTCGTTGTCTGCATCTGACCTTCTGCTTTCTTTATGTGCTTTTACATATACAGGTTCCTCACCGGTGATATGCCTGCATGCCTGCACCAGCCACAGGCCCAGATCCAGCAGGACGCCACCACCGGCCATCTCTTTCTTTCTTCTCCAATTGTCATTACCGGCATTCAGGCGACAGCTGTAACGGGCTTTTATCTGCTTTACTTTCCCCATTATACCACAGGTACCCAATCTTTCCATCTCCTGGTGCCAGGGACTGAACTGCAGATGATAGCTGGTATACAGCCGCACCTTGTGCTTTTTAGCAGCAGTTACTATTTCGCCGCATTCTTTTACAGAAGGGGCTAAGGGCATCTCACACAATATATGCTTGCCTGCTGCTGCCGCCTTCAACGCGTATTTGTGATGCAGCGCATTGGGCACTGCTACATACACCAGTTCTATTGCGTTGTTTTTGCAGATCTCCTCCATTTCATCATAGTAGAATACCTGACATTCATCGATATTATGCTCCGCGGCCACCTGCTTTTTATCGTGATCATTGCCGCAGATCACTGCTGCCAGTCCACAGTAGCTGGATTGATGTACAGCGGGGATGATGCGTTCTTTGCTAAATGTTCCTAATCCCAATATGGCTATACCTAATCTTTGCTGTATTATTTCACTGTCGCCGAGGGGCATTACTTTCGGAAAGGCCATCTGCTTTATTTTTCTAAACTATATTTCCAAAAATGCTACCAGTTGGAAACGCCGTCCGGAGCGCTCTTTCCGAGGGGTTGCCACCTGCTGATTATGACCTATTTTTTGCACGCATGGTGGAATCCGTTCCACAATACAACGAGCCCCAAAGGCCTTTTTTACAGCGCTATATATTAGTTATAAGGGGCTTGAGTATTGGCACAGAATTTTAACTACATCTGTCAACCAAAACACGTAGTATATGAGAAGCATACTGTATCTGATAGCCGTTATTCTGATTATAGGATGGGTATTAGGCTTTTTTGTATATTCTGCCGGTGGCCTTATACATGCATTGCTGGTATTGGCTATTATAGCCATATTACTGAGTGTGATCCGTGGCAGGGCGCCTGTAGATTGAGTATGCCGGTTGAGGCTGGTATAATTCTTTAACCGATATGAAGAATGAATCGCCGGTAAACATCTTACCGGTCATTCATTCTTCTTTCTTTTATGGAGCGTAGCTGAATGAATTGGGCAGCACCCAACGCGCTTTATATATTTTCAATCCTTCTCCGAAGAAGATGCGCTTACCGGTGATGTCGATCACTTCATCTGTCCACCAGGATGTTTTAGGTTTTATAATGATCACCGGGAGCCCGGCAGGGCCGCTTGTAATGCTTTTGATATGTTCCTGGTGGGGCGTATTGAACTGTTCCAGCTGATGGTCGGACAGTTTATACTGGTATACGTGCGTGGTGTTGGTCAACCATAGTGCATCGTCTCCATAAACAGGAAAGAGATCATGCGCTTCGGTGCCAGGCAATGCAATGACCGTATCAGGGGAAAGATCGGGTTGCGTTTTATTGAAGTTATAATGGAATGCTTTCAGCTCAGACATAGCAGCAGACCAGAGCAACTGGCGTTGTTTGTCCCACACCACGTTATGCCCGAAAGCGATCGGGATCTTCTTACTGTACACCTGCTGCGGGGCGCGCAGCGTATCCACGCTGAACAACATCAGGTAATTATCCGTGCTGGATGCGGTTACAATGTTACCATCGGGCAATAGTTCTGCAGAGTGAGTATTACCACCGGCATAGGCATAGAAAACCGTCTTCTTATCGGCAATACGAACCAATGCTACACCTCCACCGGAGGCGCAGGTAAGCACGTATTTCCCACCGTATACTACCTTGGCTTCACTGGGGTTATTAAACCACTTCAGGTGCTCAGGCTTTACATTGGAAAGCGCAGGTTTCCATTCCCATACGATCTGCTGGGTGGATACATCAGCAATGGCTATACGGTGTTGTGATTGTTCAGCAAGTATAATGCGTTGTGCGGAGCTGTCTGCCGGGAGTAGGATGGCAGCGGCGTACATCAGCCAGTTGATCATTGTCATCTCTGTTATCTCGAAATATGGTATCCGGTGCTATCCTGTGACAGCTGCAGGCGGTTCAGTTCAGCAATGGTTTTCAGTATGCCGTGAACGGCATCTTTCCTGCTGATGGTTCCTGTGAAGTAGTACTTCTTTAGCTGCTGCGTGGAATAGCTGATGTTGACGTTGTAGACAGTTTCAAACTTTTTAAGCACCTCAGGCAGTGGTACATTGGTAAACAGGAGCTCTTCGCCGTTCTCTGCAATGTTGCCTTTTAATGGTTCCGGCTTTACGCTTCCCGGAGCAGGTTCGTACCGGTAAACGGTGAGCGAACTTTCTCCTTTGTTGAAGGCGCATTCCTGGCCGGGTGTTAAATAGACAATGCCTTTTTCGGCTTGAGCTCCTGTTGTTTTTACCATTACCTTACCGGTCAGCAATCTTACTTTCACGGCTGCATCGCCTTTATAGGCGCTGACCCTGAAGGCTGTTCCGAGTACGGTGGTTGCTACATTTCCAGAATATACAATAAATGGTCGTCCCTCGTCCTGTGCGACATTAAATGTGGCTGCACCCACCAGGGTGAGCACGCGTTGCGTCCGGGTGAACCCGGGCGTCCATCGCAGGGAGCTATATTGCTCCAATGCTACATGGGAGCCATCCGGCAATGTAATATGCCTTATGGCAGTTCCTGTATTCTTTACTACAGTATCCTGTATTTGCTGGTGGTGGCTGGCTAAAACGGGTTGCAGATCTTTTACCTGCTGTTGCTGTTGCCACCAGTAAGCGCCGGCTGAGAGCAAAAGGGCAATGGTTGCGGCCCAGGCGCTATAGCGGCGGATGCGTGATATTTTTGACTCCCGGTGCACTTCGTTCAGCATGGTGGCGCTGTGTTCAGGATGAAGGCGGCCTTCCGGCTCGTACGCTTCCCATTCCTGTTCCGGCAGCCATGCTTCCAGTTCTTCCGGGTGTTGTTCCAGATATTTCCCCACTGCGGATGCTTCTTCTGCAGTACATTGGTTCTGAAAAAATTTCTCTATTAATGCACGGGTAATCTTCATCTGGCAAAAATATGACCCACTTTATGATATACTACGCAGCAAAAAGACGGTACACCCACGGGGGAGAAAAAAAAGTTGACAGTCGTCAATTGTCAGTTGTAAGTAGTTGAAGATGACAAGATTATTACAGGAAATTGACGATCACCAGGATAAGGGCAATGGATTCTTTGAGCTGTTTAATGGCGCGGTTTACCTGGTTCTCAACGGTTTTCAGAGAAATGGAGAGGTGGGCGGCTATTTCGCGGTTGGAAAACCCGTTAATGCGATATTGGATGATCTTTTTTCTTTCGGGAGAGAGGTGCTCTATGGCGCGGTGCATAATATCCCTTGTTTCGCGTTCCTGGGCCACATAGGTGGTGTCGGGCAATTCGGGCAGCTGGTCGGTGGCTACGGGAATAGAGCGATGCTGGGCCTTACGGCGAAGCACATCTATCAGGGTAGTTCTGGCGATGCGGAAAATCTGTTGGGAAAGCGGCAGTTCTTCGTTCAGGTTAGTGCGGTAGCGCCAGAGCTTGATGAAGGTAAGCTGTACCAGTTCTGTTGCCACATCGGCATCAGTGGTCCGTTTCAGGAAATAGAAATACAGCTTCTCATGAAACGCGTAATACACTTCCTCAAAAGCAGTTATCGTACCTGATCTTATGGCAGCAATCTGGTCCACGGTTTAGTCTTGCATAAGGTTAATGCCGTAAATCGATGAAAAACTCCAATTAGCCGGCAAATCAGAACATAGATACAATTTTTCCGCGGGAAATAAAAAGGTTCATGCGGGATTAGGGCGAAGCGAAGGTATAGCCGTAAAAGTTCAAAGGGCGGCTAATGTAAGAGGGCTCAGCGTTACAGCGGATACTTGTTTTAACGTATGTTAGATAAAAGAATTTTTAGATGTATATCAGTTGTTTTAACGAATGTGACATAGGGATAGCATGTTTAACTCAGGGAAATTGGGCGGCAGCTTTGCTGATTTACCCATGTGTACAAATTCATAGCATTACGTATTAGCGTCTATGGATTGGCCCGGCGCTTGCATAATTTTACGCATGGGTAAAACGAGCGCTGGCATATTATTGTACCGTTATCGCGGGCGTACATTGCAGGTATTCCTGGTTCATCCCGGAGGGCCCTTCTGGGCGAAGAAGGATGCCGGCGCCTGGTCTATCCCGAAAGGAGAATATGATCACGATGAAGCGCCCCTGACGGCTGCATTGCGGGAATGGGAAGAAGAGACCGGCATTCCCCTGGAAGCCAGCCAGGAATCGTTTATAGCCCTGGCGCCTATTAAACAAAAGGGCGGCAAAACGGTATACGCCTGGGCCAGGGAGGGCGACATTGATCCGGCGGAGATCCGCAGCAATATTTTTGAAATGGAATGGCCCCCACGGTCCGGTAAAAAAGCCCGTTTCCCGGAAGTGGATAAATCAGGCTGGTTTGACCTCCCGGAAGCCCGGCAGAAAATACTGGAAAGCCAGCTGCCGTTGATCGATGCGCTGGTGAAAAAGTTGTAACCCACGCCTTTCGGAAACCTATCTATCACAAACCAAATCTTCGTGGTAGCTGTACGCACCAGCAGACCGCCGCATCCTGGATTTTACCTGGGTACCGGGATGGCGGCGCCGCCAACAGCTGACATCCAGCTGGCGCCAGCTACTTCTGCTGCTATAGCGGATATGAACCTTGAACCTTCTTTCATTAGCCGGTAATTCGTATATTTGCAGCACCTCTTGTGAACCTTCACTTCTTTTTTTTCATGTTAACATAAGCGATGATGACAATGACAAAGCCATTGTACAAAGCGCATTGCTTTGTATTTACGGGCGGCCCGGGTGCAGGGAAGACCGCCGTGATAGAAGTACTGGAACAAAAAGGCTATCCCTGCATACCGGAGGTAGCGCGACAGATCATAAGGCAGCAGGTAGCCAGTAACGGGCCGGGCGTTCCCTGGAACGACATGCAGCTCTATACGCAGCTAATGCAGGAACAGACCATCGCTGTTTTTGATACGGCCCCATCGGTGAGCACAGGTCCCTGCTTCTTTGACCGGGGTCTGCCTGATGTGATCTGTCATGCACAGCTGAATAATTTACCGGTGGACGAGGAATTGCAAACGGCGGCCTATCAGCTGCGTTACAACCAGCAGGTGTTCCTGTTCCCGCCATGGGAAGAGATCTATCAAATTGATGCAGAACGGAAGCAGAACTTTGAAACTGCCGTGGCCACTTATGAAGTGCTGAAAGACGTTTACAGAAAATATGACTATGTACTGGTAGAAGTACCTAAAATGCCGATCGCGGACAGGGTGACGTTTATTCTTGAAGAAGCAGTTAAGTATTGACACGCTTATTGATGAAAGTGGCGGCTGTCTGATGGGGCCTCTTCGCGATCAAACATGCCATAGTCCCTTACTACGCCTGCAATGCGCAGGTGATAATCCTGGAATATTCCCCCGCGGCCTTTCGCCTGCGCTTCCCTGTGCAGCTCCAGGTTCCTCCATTGGCGGATGGCGGCTTCATCGCGCCAGAACGATAGTGAGAGGATCTTATCGGGATTGTAAATGCTCTGGAACCTTTCGATAGAAATGAAACCGTCTATCTTTTCCAGCTCAGGCCTTAAGGAGGCTGCAATATCCAGGTACTCCTGCTTTTTACCCGGTGCAGGCAGTACTTCGAAAATAACGGCGATGCTGTGTTGTTTCTCTGGCATAAGCAAAAGTAAATATAAAAGCCCACAGCTTTTTTACCGGCTGCGGGCTCGTGATGGTGTCTGATTAGCTCGTTTATACTGCGTCTGAAAGTGAGGTAAAAGTAAAATCTCTCAGCTTCATGGGCGGGATCAGGTAGCTACGGTAAGACTCTACGCTGATAGTCCTTTCCGGTTTGCCCAATGCTTCTACGTTATTCAGCATAATCACCGGGCTTTCATTGAACCTGAAATTCTTGATGGGATGTTTGATCACACCATTCTCGATGTAAAAAGTTCCGTCGCGGGTAAGGCCGGTAAGTAATAATGTTTGCGGGTCTACCATGCGGATATACCAGAGGCGGGACACGAGGATGCCACGTTCTGTGCTTGCGATCAGCTCTTCCAGTGAGGCGTTGCCACCTTCCATAATGATATTGCTGGGACCGGGCACCGGCTTTACGGCTTTTTTCTGTGCCCAGAAGCGGGAGTAGGCCAGGTTCTTCACCACGCCCTTCTCAATCCAGCTCATCTTTTCCAGGGGAGCGCCATCGCTATTCCAGGTAGACACGGGCAGTTCGGGATGGAAGGGATCAGAGTAGATGGTCACTTTCTCATCCATAAGCTGTTCACCCAGGCGGTTGCCACCACCGGGCTTGCTCATAAAGCTGCGGCCCTCGTCTGCGCTGCGGGCATCCAGGGCGCGGAACATGTTCTCCATCATGTAAGCAGCTGCCACGGGTTCCAGTATCACGGTGTATTTTCCGGGCTCGATCGCTTTTGCATCTGCAGAGCCGTTGGCTTTAGAGGCGGCTATTTTGGTAGCGGTATGTGTATCCAGCTTAGTGATGTCATTGAATCCACGGGCAGCGTAACCTGAACCAGTACCGGCCTGGTTACGGGTAGTAACGCTGAAGATGACATCTGTATCGGTGTTATAGGCGAAGAGCCCTTTCGAGTTCATGATCGCATCAAAGGTAGTGCTGTTCTCCAGGAAGCCTGCTGCTTCCAGCTTCTCTTCCTTAGACACCTGGATGCTTTTAGCCACTGCCTCTGCCCGGGTATCCGGGGTGATGGCAGCTGTTGCCGGAACATAGGTAACACTCTCCTTATAGGTTTGAGGGCCCAGCAGCGGCATGTATTCCGGGTCTTCCGGGGCCAGCTGCGCCAGCTCTTCTGCACGGCGTACGGCTTTTTCCAGGGAGGCGTCATCGAATTCATTGATGGTAGTGGTCCCGGTCCTTTTTCCGAAGGTGGAAAGGATCGTCAGTTCCAGCGTGCTCATATCACCGGCTGTAGACACCGCGTTGCGGGCATAGCGGATATTGCCGCCTTCACGGCCACCCAGGCGCACTGCGCACTCATCGGCTTTGGAAAAGCCCAGCACTTTTTTGAGCAGTGCCTGTGCTTCTTCTTTCTTTAGTATAGCCATAGTAAGGTTGATCAGATTTTTCTTGCTGTGTTAATAACGTTTACACCATTGAAGCGGGTAGTAGAACTGCCATGCGAAACAGCGTTGGACTGTCCGGGTTGGCCCTTGCCATCATTAAACGCGCCGCCTAAACGGTAATCGCTTTTATCGGCAATGGCGGTGCAGGAGTTCCAGAACTCGCGGGTATTAGCCTGGTAGGCTACATCTTTCAGCATGCCTGCGATCTTACCATTTTTTATTTCGTAGAACAGTTGTCCGCCGAACTGGAAATTGTAGCGTTGCTGATCGATAGAGAAGGAGCCATCGCCTACGATGTAAATACCTTTTTCCACGTTCCTGATCATATCGTCTACACTCAGGGGATCTTTACCTGGTTTCAGCGATACGTTGGGCATGCGCTGGAACTGTACATCTTCCCAGCTTTGTGCGTAACAGCAGCCCTGAGATTCTTTCAGTCCGATAATATGCGCCTGGTCGCGGATGGCCTGGTAATTCACCAGTACACCGTCTTTGATGATGTCCCATTCCTTACATTTCACGCCTTCGTCATCATAACCCACGGCGCCTAAAGAACCGGGCTGCAGTTTATCTGCTACGATATTTACCAGCTTGCTGCCAAACTGGAAGTTGCCGGAGCGCCATTTATCAAGGGTAAGGAAGCTGGTGCCTGCATAGTTGGCTTCGTAGCCCAGCACGCGATCCAGCTCTGTGGGGTGGGCCACAGATTCGTGAATGGTGAGCCAGAGGTGGGAGGGATCCAGCACCAGGTCGTATTTACCCGGCTCTACGGATTTCGCTTTTATCTTCTGGTTTACATCTGCGGTGGCGTTCTTCACGTCTTCCAGTATATCGTAGCGATTTTTGTAGCGGGTAACTATACCGGCTACTTTATTATCCGCAGTAGGTGTAAGGTATTCATAGCCCATGCCTACAGGGGAGCTGAGGGAGCGCCTGGTCTCGAACTTGCCGCTGGCCTTATCTATCTTGGTCACCACAAAGAAAGGATACAAGCGGTGCACATCCTGGTCAATATAAGAGCCATCCGTGGAGGCGAAGAACTTTTGTTCGTTCACGCCCATGATAGCGGAGTTCACGAAGTTGGCGCCGCCCTGCATGGCAATATCATTCACCTGCAGAAGGAGATCTACTTTGTCTTTTACGGGAACGGAAAAGGCATTCTGCTGGATAGGTGTTTTCCAGTTTACGTCGCCATAACCTTTTTGCGGGGCCAGCTGCACGGGCTCTGTCATAATTTTGGCATTGGCTTTGGCAACGGCCACTGCTCTTTCTGCCGTTCTGATAATATCCTCCCGCGTAACGTTGTTGGAAGCGGCGAAGCCCCAGCTGCCGTTGGCAATCACGCGGATGCCCACACCGAATGATTCGGTATTGGAAATGGCGTGCACCCTTTTCTCGCGGGTGAGGATAAACTGGTTGAGATAACGGCCTATGCGCACATCGGCGTAGGTGGCGCCTTTGGCGCGGGCAGCATTCAGTGCGAGGTCGGCCAGCTGTTTCTTCATGGCTACGTCCATCCCTCCCACCAGTGCATGGGCAGGATCAATGTCGTTACCGGCAAACAGCGACTTCGGCACCATCAATGCGCCAAAGCTCATAGCCGAAAGCTGTAGAAAATCTTTTCTGTTCAATGCGATGACCCTCCTTAGGTTTAATTATGAAGTAAAAAAAGCGGTTTAGATATTCAGGTTTTCTTGTAACGCCAATAATGGGTGTTGTTAGGAAAATTATATAATTCTCTGAATTTTATTATACCGTTAGACTAATTTTTCTTCCGCCCATAAAAAAGCTACAGACAGCATAAACAGGATGATAAACCAGGCAAGCGGCGCCCGGCGGGTATTTCCGCCTGGTGCTGCAGCTATATTGCGCCTGGAGACTTCTTCACGGGCAGACAGGTGCTGCCAGTCTTTTTCCCCAAAGGCGTACCACCAGCTGCTGTCTCCGGCTGATGACAAGGCAGCCTGCCAGCCAGGTTGCGATGGCCAGTAGACACCCTGCCAGCGGAATGGCAATGTACCGTCCTGGGAAAGGCTTAAGGGCGCGTCGTTCGCCGTTGCAGCAGGCAAAGGCTGCGCAGTTTCCAGCAGTAAGGTTACGGGCCTGTTTACTTTGGGAAAGGCAAGGCCTGTACGCCATTGGTCCTGCAAGGGCTGTTGCCTGGCGGCTTTTTGTAAGAGTAAAGACCAGAGTGAATGATAGGCGGCCGGCTGGCCAGACAGGATCCATGTATAGGTATTACTAAGGGTGGTCAACACCAGGCGGCCTTCACCGTACAGGCTACTGCCCGCCAGTATGCGCTGTTGCGGATCCCAGATCAGTGGCTGCAAACCAGGCGCTGCGCGTAAGCTGGCAGCGGGAGCGGTTAGCAATGTAGCAGGTTTATCAGCGCCCGCGTTGTGCAATAACAGCGGGCGTTCATTCTTATCAGCAGCAGCGGTTAAGGTAAAAGGCTGCTGGTAGAAATGATGCGGCGCTACACTGCTGTCTGCCCGGATGATGAGGCCCATTCCTTTTTCTTCCACCTGTGATCTTACTGCGCCCAGCTCATCTCTTCCAAGTACAGACAAGGCGCCTGCATCGCTGACTAACAGATCAAATGCAGTAAGCAGCGCAGGCGTAATTCTTTCCAGTGAAAAGCGGGCGGTATCCAGGAAGGTATAACTGCATTTATTGCGGCTGATAGCTGTACGCATGGCCACTATATAATTGTGCTCTGAAAGCCAGTTAGCGAGGAACTTATTCTCGAAATCAGGAGACGCTGCCAGGATCAGTACTTTCAATGGACGAAGGGGCAATACTTCTACGGGAACAGGTTCTTTTAGCAGTGTGTCTTTTGCCAATGCAAGGAAGGTATACAAAGCACGGCCGATATGCCTTGGACGGGTGCTTAATTCAAAGGAGCGTTCTACCTGCGGAGGGATGATCACGGAATCCAGGTGCTCATTAAAGCCGCTCAACAAGAGCTTTACCGGTGTTGTAGCGCCGTTCTTAAAGCGGCCCTGCAGATGAAGATCAGCGCCAGCGTTTAGCTGCCGTTGCCAATAAACGGATTGAATACCGGCGGGTAGGGTATCTGTCTGAACAGCTATTTCTTTATCCTTCACATCTTCCTGCTCTTTGTGCAAAGGAAATGGTAACAGCAGGTATATGAGACTACCTACTGCCAGCACAGATGCCAGTAAGCGCCCATACAGTCTTGCGCTGTTGGGGCGTTTGATCTCCTTCCAGACCAGGAAGGCCAGCAATAGGGCGGCAGCTGCAGTGACAATATAATTCCAGTGCATCATCGTTATTGCTGCCGGTTTAGGTTTTTAAAGTATTGTTGAGATAAGCCCCGGCCAGGGACCGTGTGTTCGGACTGTGGCAGGCGGGCAGGCTCAGGTACCATATCATACACCGCCTGCGCGGCTGCTGCTACTGCAGCGGGATTAACGGCGATGTTTTGTTCTAATGCATCCAGTACACCACGCATGGCTTGCAGGGAAGACAGGTATCGTGCAGGCGATGCCGTAGCCTGTGTGCTCATCCGCCGGGCAGCCTCCCGTAAAATATCGATGGTAACAGGATCTGATACCGGTGGGCCGCTTTTCAGCCTTTCCAATATTGCTAATGCTTGTGGCAGGCGTTCGTTAGATGTTGTCTTTGTATAGTCACGTTGCAGTACGGGGACAATGATCTTGTCCAGTTCTCCGGTTAAGCGCTTCTCCGGTTTCAGCGGAGTTGTCTTCACGCTGGTTTTGCCTACGTAAGCCCTTGATTTTTGCTGCAGGTCTTTCAGCAGGCGCAGGGCTTTGTATTCATGAGGCAGGGCCTCTGCTGGTTTAAATGTACGCAGGCGCAGTTCTGCATTCCACATTTCAGCCAGGGTAGCTTTGAGCTGTTGTTTAGTGGCAGGGTCAAAGAAGGAGGCATCTTCTGCGATGTCGTGTTTATGGGAGAACTGGTCTATTATTTTTTCTGCGTTGTTGAAATCTTTGGCGTTGACGGCGTCATCTTCCTTTGCGTGATCATGGCCTTCATGTTCTTCTTCGCTGAGCCGTTCTTCACCCAGGTTGGTTTCTGTTTCCTCACCCAGGAAGCGGCCGTAGCGAAGACGCAGCAGGCGCTGATCAATGCCCAGGTCATTGCTGCGCTGCCGGAAGGCTTTTTCTGCCAGGGTATCTTTATCGCGGATCAGCTGTTCTGTTTCAATGATGATCTGCCGCTGGCTTCTGAAATATTCCGGCTTTACGTTCACGCTGTTCGCCATGCCTTCCAGGCTCATTAACTGTGCAGTATCCGGCAGTACTACCATGTACATACCGGAGCGGGTATATTGCTGATGATTGTCCCGGGCCTGGATATAAAGATATAATTCAGTACCGGGCTGCATGCCCAGGGCTTCCAGGTTGATCATTCTTTGCAATGTGTACTGTCTGCGGGTACCATTGAATACGGCGTCAAAAGGCATGGCCTGCTCTTTGAACTTCACGGCTTCGCCGCTGCCGCTGGCTACAGTGGCTTGTATATTCGCAGCACTGATGCCGTAATCATCTGTAAGCATGAGCTGCATGGTAAGGCTTTGCGGCATACCATAGTCAATAACAGTATAGGAAGCAGGCGCCTGTACGGTGATAACAGGCGGCAAATCTTTGATCAATGCAAGCTTATAAAGGCCGGATAATTTATCTGCCAGCTTCAGTTGGTAAAAGCCCGGATGAGTGGCGGTAATGGCGCCCTTCCACAAAGTGCCTTCTTCGTTCTGCGCCTCCAGGTTCAGGTGGCCGGTATCATTCAAGATCAATTGCAGGGAAGGCGTCTGTTTGTTGGTACGGATCTCCCATTGTATACGGGCGCCTTCTTCCACTTCAAGGTCAAGCTGCTGCTGTTGCCGCTGCTCCTTAGCGGTATAGGATGGCGGTGTGATGGTGATCTCTACTGCGGCTATTTCCGGCATTGCAGGAGTGAGGCTGCCAGTGGGGCGCGGGCGTTCATTTGTTTTCTGCTCGTGCAGGATGATAGGATGCCACCACAAATACAAAGCCGTACTTACCAACAGGGAGCCGGCTAAAAACAGCAGGGCTATACGTAATTGCTTTTTGTAGGGATGCGGAGGAGGGATATGCTGCAGCACCTGTTCTATTCTCCTGACCTGGAGCTGTTCCAGCATGCCCAATGTATGCGGGGGTTTCAGCAAGAGCGCGCAGCTATCTTCCAGTTCCGGGTAGTGGGTGTTGAAATAACGTACTACATCGGCATCGTCAATGCGCCAGGCACGGGAGGGCAGCAATAACAGGAGCAGGCTGGTGATGCCTACGGGGAGCGCACACCATAATGAGCTGTCGTGCACTTTACACACCAGCACGGTGGCAACGGCGGTAAGACCCAGCGCTGTCATGACATGCACCAGCAGGGCACTTATCCGCCAGCGGCGTTGCAGTGTATGGATCATATGTTCTGCCTGCTGTTCAGCCATTGGTGCTTGTTCTTTTAGTAATGAATACCCATATGCGCTCTGCCAGGAACATTATAAAAACAGCAAGCCATAACAGCGGCGCCAGGTCTGTTGCAGGCAATGTCGCCGCTTTATGTGGACGTTCCAGGCGGTATTGATCTGGCCGCAATTGCTGTGCCGCTATGGCCCGGCGATCCTTATTTGCAGGAATAATGGCTGTGTCGGGATAAAGCAGTTGCAGTAAGAGGCCCGGAAACGCGGCGTTCCAGGGCAGTTCGTTCCAGGCGGGGTCCAGGCGGCTGGAAAAATGGTAAATATGGGTATTGTTCGTTTTCTCCAGGTGCAGTATGGCATTGCCAAAGCCGTCTTTCCATAATGCCGTGTTTGCCGGCTGATGTGCCTGTATCCGCTTAAAAAGGGGGACAGGAACTGCTTCGTTTGAAATGATCCAGGAGGAAGCATTTACCACTGTGCCGCTATCATAGCGCCATATATTGGCTGCCTTTACCTGTACAGGAAGGGGCTGCATGGACAGCCAGAACAGCCAGTCTGTTTGTACGGGCAATGCGCCGGGCTGACTGATCAGCGTCAGGCGAATCTTATGGGCTGTAAATTGCTGTATGGCTGTTATAGCTGCTTTGAGATAGCCTGCATCATGCGCATAAGCATCTGCAAAAATGGTGATGTGCTTTGTGGTAGTGTCTGCTTTTGTTGAGCCTGCAGGCAGCTCTTCATATACATAGCTATTACCGGTAGCGCGGCTGCTTATCTTGCGGGCACGCAGGCCGCCGGATGCCGTAGCATATACTTCCGCCTGCCAGGTACTCACGGAATCGGCAGGCGTATATACAAACCAATGCGTACCGGTGTCAATATGTGGACGCGGGCCCTGGAAGCGGCTGAGGAAGTGCGGTGTAAAAAGGAAACGGGATGCAGGTGCAAGAGGATGTTGCTGTAAACTATCCAGCAATATCCAGTAGGAAGTGCTGTCTGCCGCAGCATTGTTTGCTTTCCGTAAGGCTGCCTGCAAGGTTTCTCCCGGAAAGCCGGGTGTAAAATAGTGAAGCGAATATCCCGCGTGTAATAAACTATCTATCTGTGGCTGGAACTGCAGGTAGGTTTCACCGAATCCTTTTTCTTCGATCAACACCCAACCTATATCTTTCTTCGCTGAGGCAGCACGCCAGATGGGTTTTGCCAGTAATACTGCCAGCAGTATAATGAGGAGGCAGCGCAGCAAGAGCAGCAACAGCTCTGACAGCTGTAACCTGCGTGAGGATTGCCGGCCGTTCTCTTTCAGTAGTGCTATACTACCTACCGCCAAGGTTTTGCCAGGGCGAATGTTCCATAAATGGATCATCACCGGGATTATGATCCCGGCTGTTAACCAGAGCCATATGGGTTGTAGCAGCTGCAGCAAGTTATATAACTGATCTTTGACGGTGGTTTAGAAAATCGCGCAAGGCCTTATCCAGCGGCTGATCCATGGGGATCATCCGGTAAAAGGTATGCTGTTCCAGGAGCTGCATACGTGTGGCTGCCAGGTATTGTTCCATTTTTTCCATGTAGGTACGCTTCATTTGTGCGGGATTGATCTGTATGGTCTCGCCGGTTTCCAGGTCTTTCAATGCAGCATAATTACCGAAGTCCATTTCCAGTTCATTTCTTCCCATGAGATGAAAAACGATCAGCTCATGCTGCAGTGCAGATAAAGAAGACAGCAAGTGGTTGATCTCTTCCCGCTGCTGGTACATATCTGTTATGAAGATCAGCAGCTCTCTGCGGCGCTCACCGGTGAACAGCTGCCTGTAATGTACTTCTTCTGTAAAGCGTCCTGCGGGCTGTAGTTGCTCCAGCTGGAAGAACAACCTGGATAGATGCTGTGGATCTTTACGGGAGGGCAGGGCGTATAAATGAGCGTCCCGGAAAACATAGAGACCTATTGCGTCTCCCTGCATATAGGCCAGGTAGGCCAAAGCTGCGGCGAGATAACGGGCATAGTCCATCTTGGACAGATCCCCGTCTTTATGGTTCATTGAATTACTGGCATCTACCAGGAAGCGAACGGAAATACTGGTTTCCATTTCAGACTCCCGGATGTAGTAACGGTCGGAGCGGGCATACATTTTCCAGTCCAGCCAGCGAAGGTCATCACCCGGCTGATAGCTGCGGTACTGGCTGAACTCCAGTCCCGCGCCTTTTACCTGGCTGCGGTTAAGGCCAGACATGAAACCGTCGATCACTGTGCGTGCTGCCAGCGAAAGGTCTTTAATGGCCATTAACACTTTTGGATCCAACAGCTGGCTCATATGGGAGATTGTAGCCTGGAAATGGTTTTCAACAGCTCTTTCGTTACGTTGTCCGAACTGATATGTTCCGCATCTGCTTTAAAGTTCATTAATACCCGGTGCCGCAGTACCGGGTAGGCCATGGCATGCAGGTCTTCCATTGTGACGGCGTAGCGGCCTTTGAACAGGGCTCTTGCCTTGGCGGTGAGGATGAGGGCCTGCCCGGCTCTCGGTCCGGCGCCCCAGCGCACCCATTCCTTTACGTAAGCGACGGTGGTGGTATCGGGCCTGGTAGCGCGTATAAGGCTGGCAACATATTGTACCAGGTCTTCGTCGATGCTGACCTCACGTACCAGCTGCTGCAAGTGCTGGATCTCTGTGGCGCCCAATACAGGCGTTACCGTTACTTTGCGGTTGCTGGTAGTGCTGCTGAGGATGGCCGTTTCTTCTTCGGCGGTAGGGTAGCCAATCTTCACATATAACAAGAAGCGGTCTAATTGCGCCTCCGGCAAAGGATAAGTGCCTGCCTGCTCTATCGGGTTCTGCGTAGCCAGTATGAAAAAGGGACGGTCCAGCACATAGGTTTGTCCACCGTAGGTGATCTCGAACTCCTGCATCGCTTCGAGCAGGGCGGATTGTGTTTTGGGCGGCGTACGGTTTATCTCATCTGCCAGGATGATATTGGCGAAGAGGGGCCCGCGGTTAAATTTGAAAAAGCGTTTGCCGGTGGCGTGGTCTTCTTCCAGTATTTCCGTGCCGATAATATCAGTCGGCATCAGGTCGGGAGTGAACTGTATACGGCGGAAGCTCAGGTCCAGCGCCTGCGAGAGGGTACGTACCATCAGGGTTTTGGCCAGACCGGGTACCCCTTCCAGCAGGCAATGGCCGCCGGCCAGTAATGCTACCAGGATCTCTTCCACAATAGCCTCCTGCCCTACTATGATCTTTTGAATCTCCTGTTTAAGCCGGGCCAGCTTTTGTTGTAACTGTTGAACCGTACGTTCTGTGATCTCCATGAAAGGAAATTATGTATAAAAGCAGGAATTTTAAAGCAAAAACCGGATTTTTACACCAACGGCTTTTATAAGTTGTCGGTTGACAGTGGTCAGTTGACAGTATTGCCGGGCCTGAAGCAACCGAATAAGTGCCAGCAGCAAATTGAAAAATATGGGTGCAAAATTTACATTTACCCGTTTACGTTACCGTTCCGGCGATTGGGACACCGACCAGCGCATGCCTTCCAACCTGCTGAACTCACTGATAGAATATACTACCATCCCGGTTCATCTGCAGGAGAAAATAATTGACCTTGGCAGCAATGAATTGTTCAATGCTCCTTTCTGTTATCTCAGCGGCCATAAGCTGGTACAGTTTGATGCACAGGAAAGCGCCTTCTTTAAAAAGTATGTACAGAACGGCGGATTTGTTTTTGTAGATGATTGTAATCATGATATAGATGGTCTCTTCGCCAAGTCTTTTGAAGCGCAGATGAGCAACCTGTTCGGACCGGCTGCATTAAAAAAGATCCCTAATACACATGAGATCTACCGTTCCTTTTTTCACTTTGAAAAGGGGCCGCCTACTACTTCATTTGAGTTGAACGGCTGGGGAGATGATTTGGTGCATGATTACCTGAAAGCCATAGAGATCAACGGCCGCATGGCAGTGCTGTACAGTAATAAGGATTATGGCTGCGAGTGGGATTATGATTTCAGGAACAAGCGGTTTATGGCGGAGGATAATACCAGGTTTGGGGTGAATATTGTTGTGTATGCGATGGGGTGAAGATAGTTGTCAGTTGACAGTGGGCAGTTGACAGTTAACGGCCGGTAGTAAGAATAGGTTCCTGCTACCGGCCGCAATAGTTTATTGTATGTTAATGATCTGTTCTTTTACGTTCCAACCATATAATTCTATTGCCAGGTTGTTATTGCCAGGCGTATAATTGATGGTAATAGTCTTCTCTTCACCCGGCATCACGGAAACATAGTTGTCACTGAAGAAGGCAGGCAGTATGCGCTGCTTAGTTTGCGCGTCTATCAATGCCACGCGGTTAAAGAATGCTACCGGGCCAGCGGGGTTGCGCAGGGTAACGGCAATACTGTCTTTGCTGATATGTTTGGCCGTTGCCTGCAGCTTTGATGCTGCCATTTTTTGCAGACCGGAATAGTTACCGTTTTCATCGGGGAACCAGTAGAAGTTTTCGGATACTGTCTGCTTGTTCACATCGAGGAAGCGCAGGCGGAGGAAAGCGCCGTGATCTTTGCGGGCTGCATCTACTGCCTTTTTGATGGGGAGGTATTTCTTTACAGATGCAGCGCCGATGTCTGCAAACACCTGGGTTAGCTGACGGCTTTTACCTTCCATGTCATACATTGTTACTTCCAGCATCAGGTCGCGGCGGGGCGTGAAGGTATTGTTCACCGCCATTACCATTCCCTGTACCGGATCGTACATTACGTGTAGCGGCTCGCTGCCGTTGTGCAGGCCGTAAAGACAGGCGTTAACATCAAGGTAGTAATCGTACATCTGTCCACGCATGGCGGTCCAGGGGTTCTGTGTTTTCCAGATGATCACGCCGGTGTACCATTCCCACATGTGGGAGCTGAAGCCTTCCATCAGCGCGCGATACTGGTCGTAGTTCACCAGCTGGGCTTTGTTTGCAAAGTCTTTGGCGTCTTTTGCCCGGCCATAGGGATCGATGTGCTGATCGTAACCGATGTATTTATGATATTTCCAAACGGAGTCTACTTCTTCCTTGTTCTGCGGCGCTATCATGTTCTCTTTGGGAATGAACCTTTCCAGAGAGGCATAGTCGCCCACACCTACGGAACCTATCTCAGAGTTAAAAGGCCAGGTGCGGTGGCCCCAGAAAGTTTCCAGCTCCTGGATGCCATAAGGGCCGTCGCCATTGCCGCCCAGGAAATTGTACGACATGCTGTCTGAGTTGGAATAGTCAAAGAAGTAGCGGGTGCCATCCAGTGTTGGCAGGATGGAATCTTTCAGCGGAGCGATGATATCTTCCGGCGGGGTGATCTCGTTACCACCGCACCAGAGGGCCAGTGAAGGATAGTTGCGGATCATCTTCACCTGGTCTTCGATAGAGCGCAGCACCAGGCCGTGATCGTCGGGGTACTGGCGGCGGGTCCACTGGTCTTCCTTCTTCATAGGGTCTACCCAGCGGCCGTTACAGTCGCCGGAGAACCAGAAGTCCTGGAACACCAGCAAGCCATATTTATCGCAGGCTTCATAAAACTCCGGCCTTTCTGTCAAGGCACCGCCCCATATGCGGATCAGGTTCAGGTTCATATCGCGGTGGAACCTTATTTCTGCATCATATCTTTCTTTGGAGAAGCGCAGCATGGCATCGGAAATGATCCAGTTGCCGCCTTTGATAAAGACCTTCTGCCCGTTCACGTTTATCTGACGGCTGCGGGTGAATTCGTTCCAGGGAGTTTGAATTTCACGTACGCCTACCTGTATGTTCTCTTTATCGCTAACCACATTGGCTGCATCTGTGAACTGCAGCTGCAGCTGATACAAGTTCTGTGGACCATAGCCGCCGGGCCACCACAGTTTTGGATGCTGCAGTGTATAATCGGGCAGCTGTACCTGTGTGGTAGCATGTGGTGGAAGCGTTACTTTCTTTGATACGGTGTTACCATCCAGTATATACTTCAGGGTACCTGTTACCGCTTTGGCGGAGGCATTCTCCAGTTCTGCAGATACCTGTATAGTAGCAGGAGCCTGCGGGCCCTGTGGCTGACGCGTACCGGGCACGCGGGTGACCACATGGGGGTTCTTCAGGTTTACGGCGCCGGTACGCTCGATAGTAACCTTATCCCAGATACCGGTGTTACGGTCGCGGATAGGCTGTATCCAATCCCAACCGGCGGTGTATTGATGCGCCACGCTTTTGGCAATGATACCGTCGCCGCCCTGGCCTCCGTTTGGATTGCCGGGAAAGGCAGCCGGATGTATCAGCACAGCAAGGCGATTGCGACCATCTTTGGCCAGCAGGCCGGTGATGTTATATGTTTGCCGCAGGAACATGCCATAGTGAGTAGTTTTATTGAGGCGCTGACCGTTCAGGTATACATCGCAACCATAGTTTACACCACGGAAATGCAGCCATACCTGTTTGCCTGCCGCTGCGGGTTGCTCGGTAAAGTCTTTTACAAACCAATACGTGTAATGATCGTTCCCGGTGTAGTAGATATCCGGGATCTTTTCATTGTTCATTCCATAGAAGGGATCTGGCACCTGCTTGTTATTCAGCAGTGTGGTGAGCACAGTGCCTGGAACGGTGGCCGGCATCCAGTTTGTTAATGTGTGCGCCGGGCTTGAAAGCGCTTCTCCCTTTTCTGTAACCTTCGCAATATTGGCGCATTGCCATCCTGCATTGAGCTCATACTGATCCTGCGCCAGGGCGGCGCTACAGTAACATAGCATCAATAAGATGATGCAAAATTGTCCCCTGTTCTTATTCATAGTGGCATAAAGATGAAAATAAAATCGGAAAAAGGGAAAAGAAAAGGAAGAGTGGAAATAAGAATGGTCCGGAAGGACCATACCGATCATTCCGGGCCATTACTATCAAGCGATGTTTATTGATAATAGGGGTTCTGGTACATCTTTGTTGGGTCCAGCTGGTATTCGTCAAAGGGTATCGGGTAGTACTGGTCTTTGAGCCCGAAGTTAGACAGCCTGGCCTTTCCGTAATCGGCCTGGTTCTTGGCATGCATGTAAGTAACCAGCTCGTTGATGCTAAAGAAGCGCAGCAGGTCAAACCAGCGGTGGTGCTCAAAGGCCAGCTCTACGCGCCTTTCATGCAGGATAGCCAGTTTGAGGGTAGGGAATTTGCTGCTGTAGGCAGGGTCGTTCTTTACCGTGTTGTACAAAGGCATGTTGGCCCTTTCGCGCACCATGTCAAGGAACTGGATAGCCGTGGTATTATCGCCAAGGTACATATTTACCTCAGCGAGCATGAGGGCTACATCTGCATAGCGGATCAGCACCCAGTCGTTGCCGCCGTAACCATTGGTACCTGCTACAGCGCTGGTATCCCTGAACTTTGTAATGAACCAATCCTTTACAGTAGCGTCATTGGCAAATTTTATGGAGAAGTCTTTGCGAAGATCACCGTCTTCATATTCCTTCACCAGGTCGAGCGTAACGTTGCCGCCTACGCTGGAAGAGGGTTTCTTTGAGTTGATGGTTTCGCCCTTTGCCTGGTTGTTGTAGGCAATAGAAGAGGAGTAGTTGATGTCTCCCTGTTTGTTCACGATCTGGAAGATCAGTTCCGGGCAGGTGGTCTTCTTGTTCACATCAAATACATCTGTATAAGGGATTTCTTTCAATGTGCCAAAAGAACGCATGTTCCAGGAATTGGTCAGGTAGGTCTTTGCGTTGTTCAGGTTCTCCGTACGGTTAGCTGCATCCTGGGCAGTGGCTATAGTAAGGTATACCTGGCCTAACAGCGCATTACCTGCCGCTTTTGATACGCGGCCTTTATTGGCGCCGTTTTGCAGGTTGGGTAAGGAGCTATTCACCACATCTTTCAGATCGCTTACAATCTGTTCATATACCTTTTCTTTCTTTTCCCGGAATGTGTTGGCTTTCACCTCTTCGAGGGTGGTGAGCTGTTTGGTTACCAGGGGCACGTCTCCCCATTTGCGTACGAGGTGAAAATAGATCAGCGCGCGGATGAATTTTGCTTCTGCTGCATATTGTGACTTTGTTTCCGGGCTGCTGAAGTTGATGTTATCAATATTAGATAGCACCTGGTTACAGCGGGTAATGGTCTGGTACAGCGAGAGCCAGTGAGTTTTCAGATAAGTGTTGGCAGGCAGGAGGGAAAAGTCGTTGAACTGGAACGGTTCTCCGGCGTTTGACTGGTTATCATTGCGGCCAGCGTCATCAGAACGTTCGTCTGTATAAAGCCCGCTGTTCTCGCCGATGTTGTCCCCACTTCTTAAGGACTGGTACACGCCATTCACAGCCGCTGCAATATCGCCTTCTGACTGGTAGTAAACGGCGGTGGGAATGGCGTTTGGGTTGCTCTGTTCCAGGAATTCCTTACCGCAGGAACTTAATATGGATACTGCGGCCAGGCAAGCTCCTATGATATATCTCTTAGTCATTTTCATTACTGTTTTTACCTTATTATCAGAATATTGCTTTCACACCGAAATTATAAGCGCGTACCAGGGGGTACATACCATAGTCAACACCGGGCGTAAGGTTAGCCCCGTTGTTATAATCTACCTCAGGGTTATAACCCAGGTATTTGGTGATGGTGAAAGCGTTGTCAACACTTGCATACACTCTTATGCTGCTCAGTCCTTTTACGTGGCCCAATAATGCAGCAGGAAGATTATATCCCAACGTGATATTGGTGCAACGGAAGAAGGAACCATCCTGCAGGTAGAAGGTGGAAAGGCGGGTGCTGTTGCTTTGCGTACCGCCGCGGGAAGCGCGGTAAACGCTGCCGTTGCCAGGTTGCGCCTCAGAGCGGTAACGGTCGGCCACTTTAGCGTACTGGTTGCCGGATCCTTCCATGTTAAAGAGATAATAATCCTGACCGTCCAGCACCTGGTTACCGTAAGAGCCGTTGAAGGATGCGCTGAGATCTAAAGCCCTGTAGCTGGCTGATAATGCAAAGCCGTAGGTGAATTTGGGATAGGGGCTGCCTATCACGGTCTTGTCTTTATCATTCACCACGCCGTCACCGTTGGTATCTTCAAAGTAGATATCGCCCGGCTTTAAAGAATTGCTGGAAGCGGTAGAACGGGCAGGCCCTTTGATCTTGTAACCTTCCTCAAAAGACTGTGTAGCGGAATTGTAGTGCTTATCATCTTCAGCAAGGTTGGCCATGTCAGATTGCCTTACCATGCCTTTTACCTTAAAGCCGTAGAACATGCCGATGGGTTGCCCTTCTTCCGTGATATGGGTAAGGTAGGAGCGTTCCGCACCGTTGGTGATGATGGTGTTGGCGCCGCCCAGGTCCAGTACCTTGTTGCGGTTCAGGGAAATGTTACCGCTCAGGTTCAGGTTAACATCTTTTGTGGAGATGATACGGCTGTCTACCTGCATGTCAAAGCCTTTGTTCTGTACTTTGGAATCGCGCAGGTTGGTGAGCACGTTTGCCACACCGGATACGGCAGAGATATTCTGCCTGAACAGCAGGTTATACGAACGGCTGATATAATAGTTGGCGATCACAAATACGCGGTCGTTGAACAGGCCGAGGTCCATACCGAAGTTGTATTGGGAGGTGGATTCCCAGCCCAGCTTCTGATCGGCGATGCTGCCAGACCATACCGCCGTAACGATGGTGCCGTTACCGAATACCACACCACCGGGAGTGGACATGGTTTGCTGATAATTGTAGTTACCGATATTGTTATTACCGCTCAAGCCCCAGCTGGCACGCAGCTTCATAGAGGTATTGTTACCCAGCAGGTCTGTATAGAAATGTTCTTTGGAGATGTTCCATCCTGCAGATACAGAGGGGAAGTTACCCCAGCGGTTGGCAGGACCGAAACGCGAGGAGCCATCTGTACGGAAAGAGGCGGTTAAATAATATTTGTTATCGTAGTTATACACCACGCGCGCCAGGTAAGAGAGCATGGTCCAGGTGGCCTTGCCGGTGGCGGGCAACAATGCGAAATTGCTGGGATCTGCGCCTTTGCCGGTGATCTCCTGGATGCGGTCGTTCTGATAACCCTGCGCCAATACGCTAATGGCATCGCTGGTGAATTGCTGTGCAGTATAACCCGCCAGCACGTCTACGTTATGCTTACCAAACTGTTTCTTATAGTTAGCGGTGAACTCGCCCAGCTGGTCTACTGTTGACAGTGTTCTTGAGGTATCCCTTGCTGCGGCAATTGCCTGCGGAGAATAGGGCGCAAATGCGCCGCTGCTCAGGCTACCCGGGCGATAGTACTCGTATTTCTCGTTATATGTCTGCATACCCAGGTTGGCTTTCAGCGCCAGGGAAGGCAGCAACTGGTAAACAACATAGCCGTTATAGGTGCTGCGAAGGCCTTTACGGGTAATGTTGGTTTCTTTAGCGATAGCCACCGGGTTTTCGATGCTCTGGTAACCGTAGGCGGCTGATTGTGCGGCTGCTTCATTCTTCCTGAGTGACCCATCGTCATTATATGCGCGGAAATAGGGCATATATATTAAAGCGCCCAGGATAGGGCCTTTATCAAACCGGCCTTCTTCCACTTCACGGTTGCTGTTGGAAGTAAGGGCGAGGCTGGCGCCTACTTTTACTTTAGGATTCACATCTGCATCTACGTTGGCGCGCAGGTTGAGCCTGCGTTGCTGGGTATTTACGATGATACCCTGCTGATCCTGGTAGCCGCCGCTTAAAGCATAACGGATACCGTTCTTGCCGCCGGAGAAAGACAGGTTATGCCTTTGCACGGGCGCATTGCGGTACAGCTCATCCTGCCAGTCTGTATTGTATTTCGGCTTAATCATCTGCTGGCTGGCAAAATCATAGATATCTGTAGGGATGCTCACGCTGCTGGCGTTACCCACTTTTGCTACGCGGGTGGCATTATCGTCGGAGTACATGGCATCATTCCAGGTACCACCGCCGTTCACTACCAGGTCGCGATAGGTGCCGTTACGGCCATCGATCACCAGTTGCGCAAACTGATCTGCATTCAATAACTTCACCTTCTTGCTCAGCTGACTGATGCCGTACTGGTAGTCATATTCAAACCTGCCCTTGCCTTCCTTGCCGCGTTTGGTGGTGATGAGCACCACGCCGCCTGCTGCACGGGAACCGTAAATGGCGGCGGAGGCTGCGTCCTTCAATATGTCTATGGTCTCAATGTCGTTGGGATTGATGTATACATCGTTGCCTGCGGGGTATCCGTCTATTACATACAGCGGATCGGAGCTGGCGTTCACAGAACCTACGCCGCGCACCCTGATCCTGGTACTTACATAGGGAGCGCCGCTCACCTGTGATACCTGAACGCCGGCCACTTTACCCACGATCGCCTGGCCTACGGTTGGCGTGGTGAGGTTCAGCTCTTTTGCTTTCAGGCTGGAAACCGCGCCGGTAACGTCGCTCTTCCTCATCTTCTGATAGCCTACGGATACTACTTCGTTCAGCTGTGTTACATCTTCACGGAGCAGTATATTCACCGATTGCTGATCTGTAATGGTCACTTCCTGCGGAATATACCCTGTATAGGAAAATACCAGTGTTGCCCCGGCGCTCACGCTAAGGGAGTACTTGCCGTTAACATCGGTAATGGCGCCTCTTCGTGTATTCTTCTCTACCACATTTACACCGATGAGGGGCTGATTATTCGCATCTGTTACGATTCCAGACACCTGTACTGCTGCCTGCTGCCTTACTGCAAACGCCGCAGATGCAGCGGCATTGGCCGACATCATAGCGGGCGTGCTGCAAACAGCCAGTACGAATGGGAGCCCCCATTTAAAAATTTGTAGCTCTCTTTGCATAACTCTACCAATTGACATTTATAAAATGAACATTACTATTCCGGGAGGAGGTAACCGCAATACCGGTTCCTGTTGTGTTTAGGAAGGAGAAGCCTTCCAGCTCGTCCTGTTTATCGAGGTCGATTGTTTTGATCACGCTAGCCTGGCCGCTGCTGACAGATTTTTCCAGGTCCAGGTAGGTAAGGCGCCACTTTCTGCCCTCCACCTGGTTCTGCACCAGCACCAGTATATTTTTCCCAGGGATCCAGTGAAGGTTTTGCACCCAGGGACCGCAGCTGAACTTTTTGAACAGTACTCCCTCTTCTTTGGTGTGGGTGGCTGCTTTCAGACGGTCTGGATGATATAATCTTACCTCGTTGCTTTTGTTGCCGTAATCTGCGGTGGCCACGTACCATTTGCCTTTATACTTTACGTATTCGGGCCTTGTACCTTGTATGCAGGCATCGTCTTCTACGGTTTGCTGAATGTTGCCATCCAGGGTATGGGTTTTCAGCAAGCCATCCCAGTTAATACAGTAGATCACGGCTTTCCAGGCGGTGCCTTCTGCATTGAGCCGGATACTGTTGCCGATGAAGGTTGGGCCGATGCCGTTATAAGCAATGCCCGTAGGGTGGTTGATCAGATCCTTTCCGTCTACTGTCAGCCTATATTCATTACCGGTATATAATAAGGTATCTTTTCCGGGAGTATATTCCCGCATCATGCCGATCTCCCTGTCGCCGTAGAGATATACTTTACCATGCTGATAATGTACTCCCTGGCAGGCGCCCAGTGAATCAACAGAAAGAGAGCGGTGAATAATTACTTCAACAGGCCGGCTATAAAAAGATAATAGCCCAATAGCCATGATAGCAACAGTGATGCGTGTTTTCATCATTCTCGGTTTTAGTTCCTGGCAAACAGCTTTAATTCACACGTATGTTAGTGAGTTGATCTATGGTTCCCCGCGGCTACAAAGTATGGATGAGCGATTGTGTATGATTGGTTGTCCCTGTTAGCGTCCGCAAAGAGAATACTCCATTATTACTGAATAGTTAAGCGTGTATTACGCAATTGTTAATGATGAGTCCACACAGGGGCGCGGGAAAATAAAACTTGTGTATTAGGCTGAAATTTAGTTACTTACAGCGGCTCAGATAACCAAACCACCCCTCATATGAAAACCAAATACGCCTACGCGGGCACACTGGCCCGGACTATTCTAATTGCGAGTCTCCTGTTTTCAGCATGTAAGAAAGACGATGATGTAAAGCCGCCACCGCAGTATTCCCTGGATGAGCTGTATGCTCACTCTATTACAGATGCGATGGTAGCGGACAGTAGTGAAAGGGTAGACACGCTCTGGCCGATCACGGCAGCGAATCCTGATTTGCAGTGGAAGACCATCAATGGCAAGCAATATGTGCTGATGGCGACTTTCATGCGTTTCCCTTCCAGCTATCCCGCAGGGGATTCTATCACAAATACCTGGGGAGAATCGTGGGTATTCATTCCTTCGCAAATGAAAAAGCGCCTGGCGCCGGGATTTAAACCTGGTTCGGATACTATCCTGCGTATTTCACAACTATTGGGTTTACCGCCGGTGAACAGCAAGAGCAATACGCATATTGCCGAGATGTGGGTAGAAGCATCCCGGTTGTACCGCCCTGCGGGCAACCCGGCCATTAATACCAGCACTACGGGCGCTGTGCTGGTAGAAGGGGTTACTCCCACGTATTCTACCTGGTTCGATAATAATATTATCTATTCTTATTATCGTCCTTTACAATCTGCCACGGATTATTATTATCCCTGGACCAGGCTGGGTTATACTTATGACTGGAACCCCGAGGCTAAAGAGGTGGGCTTAAGTGAATATGTGCTGCAGGCCAGCTCAGGCATCTGGGTAGAAAAGACAAGTACTGCATCGCAGTTCTTCAGGAATTAGGCAGCCATCATTTTAATCTCTGCTTACCCGGACCAGCTAATGTTGTATACAGCTTAGGTCCGGGTAAATTTCTTTCTTACATTTAGACATGCAAGCAGCTACTGTACTTTGGTTACTGGGGATACCCTGCTCGGGGAAAACAACACTGGCATATAAGATCAAACATGAACTGGACAAGCAGAACATTCCCTGTAAGGTATTGGACGGCGATGAACTAAGGAGGGGCATCAATGCCGACCTTGGGTTCTCTCCACAAGACCGGGAAGAAAACATCAGAAGAGCGGCAGAAATTGCAAAGCTCTTCCTGGACGCCGGTTTTGTAACTATTTGTTCTTTTATCACTCCTACAGCGAAGCTTCGTAAGCTAGCCAGTGGCATTATCGGGGCAGCGCACTTTCATGAAATTCACGTTAGCTGCAGTATTGAGGTTTGTATGCAGCGAGATGTAAAAGGGATGTACAACAAAGCCCAAAAGGGCATCATAAAAGACTTTACTGGTTTACAGTCAAAGTTTGAGACACCGGAATCGCCGTTTCTCACGGTGAATACCGAGGAAAAAGATGTTGCTGCATCGGCTAACGAAATATTAGCCGGCGTGTTCCCTACCCTGTTTGGGTTGCCGGGTCAGAAGGCATTACAATCAACACTTTAGATACATATAGGCTACTTATACCGTGTCCACTATACGAAAAAGGTGAAAAAATATTTGCAGGAATAGAAATTTCTGTCTTTCTTTGTGTCAGTTTAACACAAACATGAATGAAGCCGTTCTCCTCATATAAGAACCCTGCACTTGCTGTTGACCTGGTAGTATTTGGTTACCATGAGCAAACGTTGTCTGTGTTATTATTGAACAGGAAGGAGGAGCCCTTTAAAGATCTGTGGACCTTGCCCGGCGCCTTTCTCCAAATGGAAGAGCGCTTTCAGCAGACCTGCTCGCGCATATTGAAAACAAAACTGGGGATGGATGATGTGTACCTGGAGCAGCTGTTTTCTTTCGATGACCCGGCCAGAGACCCACGGGGGCGTGTGATATCTATTGCCTACTATGCGCTGGTGAACCCGCATACACTGGAGATCGCCGCCGGCCAGATGGCCAATGATGTGAAATGGTTTGATGTAAAGAAAGTACCTGCATTGGGATTTGATCATAAAAAGATCTTCGACAAAGCGCTGCAACGCCTTAAGTCCAAGATCCTTTACTTCCCGGTGGGATTTGAGCTGCTGGATGAATTATTTACCATGACGGAGCTGCATCAGCTTTATGAATGTATCCTTGGGATAAAGATCGACAGGAGGAATTTCAGCAGGAAGATCCTGGACTCTGAGTACATCATCAATACCGGTCAGAAGCGCGAAGGCTTGCAGAACAGGCATCCGGAACTTTTCCGGTTCAATAAAAAATTAAAGAAGCACAATTTTCAACTTAATATCAGCTACCCATGAACATGCTACCTATCCTCCTCAAAGATGGCTACAAAGTAGGTCATAAATTTCAGTATCCCGAAGGCACCACACTGGTTTATTCTAATCTTACTCCCCGTAAATCCAGGAATGCAGATATCAATGAAATCGTATTTTTCGGACTGCAATATTTCATTAAAGAGTACCTTATAAGACAATTCAATGAAAACTTCTTTAATAAGCCGAAAGAAGAAGTGCTGCGCCAGTATGCCCGCCGCATTAACAATTACCTTGGCAAAGATAGTATCACCTATGATCACATAGCTGCACTGCACGATCTTGGTTACCTGCCGCTGGAGATCAAAGCGCTTCCTGAAGGAACGCTGGTGCCTATGCGCGTACCTGTTTTCACTATTAAAAACACGGCGCCTGAGTTTTTCTGGCTGACCAATATGCTGGAAACAATTTTAAGCGCCATCCTTTGGAAGCCTGCCACTTCTGCCACTACCGCTTTTCAATACCTTAAAACCTTTACCCGGTATGCAAAGGAGACAGTTGGCGAGGATATGAGCTTTGTTCCCTGGCAGGGGCATGACTTCTCTTTCCGTGGCATGAGCGGCGTAGAAGATGCCCTGATCAGCGGCGCAGGCCACCTGCTTTCTTTCGCAGGTACAGATACTATTCCGGCTATCGACTTCCTGGAGATGTTCTACAATGCTGATTGTGAAAAAGAGCTGATAGGTGGGTCTGTTCCAGCTACTGAGCACAGCGTGATGTGTATGGGCACACAGGATGGGGAAATTAGCACCTTCCGTCGTTTGATCAGTGAAGTATATCCTGCCGGTATCGTATCTATTGTAAGTGATACCTGGGACTTCTGGCAGGTGATCACTGAATTCCTGCCGGAGATGAAGGAGATTATCCTCGCCCGCAATGGTAAAGTAGTGATACGGCCCGACAGCGGTGACCCGATAAAAATTATTGTGGGCGATGAATCCGCCCCTGCTGGCAGCCCGGAATACAAAGGCGCGATTGAATGCATGTGGGAAACGTTTGGCGGTACCATTACCGAAAAAGGATTCAAACTGCTGGACAGCCATATCGGCCTGATCTACGGTGATAGTATCACTACCGAAAGGCAGCAGGCTATACTGGAAGGACTGAAACGTAAGGGTTTTGCCAGCTATAACGTGGTACTGGGCATCGGCTCTTATACTTATGAATATGTTACCCGTGACACTTTTGGATTTGCCATGAAAGCAACTTACGGAGAGGTGAACGGTGAAGGCCGGGATATTTTTAAAGATCCTAAAACTGATGATGGCACAAAGAAATCTGCCAAAGGTTTGATGCAGGTGTACAGGAATGCGATCAGCGGTAAACTCGAGCTGAAAGATCAGTGTAGCTGGGAAGAAGAAGGGCAGGGCGAGCTGAAGACCGTGTTCAAAGATGGGAAACTGGTGGTGGATTGGACATTGCAGGAGATCAGGGAAAGGATAAAAACAGCATTGGAAAATGATGAAGACAGTAGTATTGTACAGGCCCGTAGGGTTGAAAGAGCTGCGGCTGATTATTGAGGGGGGCAGAGAACTCAAATAACATGAACGACAAACAGAAAAAAAATATCAGCAAATTCTTAAGCTTAATCCTCCGGCATAGTCCCGAGACCATTGGTCTCCATCTTGATGAGAACGGGTGGGCGAATGTGGAGGAGCTTATATCCAAAGCTGCCCGGCACCAGACGCTTTTTACAAAGGAGGAGCTGGAAGAGATCGTGGTGGATAACGACAAACAACGGTTTGCCTTTAATGATGATCATTCAAGAATAAGGGCCAACCAGGGACATTCTGTTAATATCCAGCTGGATCTGGCTGCGCAACAGCCACCGAACCAGCTTTATCACGGTACCGTACAAAAATTCCTGCCAGGTATACAGCAGGAAGGCCTGCAGAAAATGAGCCGCCAGCATGTGCACCTCAGCGAGGATAAAGCAACGGCGGAAAAAGTGGGCAGCCGGCGTGGTATACCTGTTATATTAAATATCAGGAGCGGCCAGATGCACCAGGACGGGATTGTATTCTACCTCTCAGAAAACGGGGTATGGCTAACCGATCACGTACCTGTAAAGTACATTGACTTTTAAACACCGTAGCAATCTATGTCTGCAAGGAATTTTATCAAAGATGTCTTATTAGGTGTGGCCACCGGGGATGCATTGGGTGTACCGGTTGAGTTCAGAACCAGAAGCGAGTTGAAAGAACAACCCGTAAGCGGCATGATGGGGTATGGGACGCACAGTCAACCAGCGGGCACCTGGTCGGACGACAGCTCATTAACCTTTTGCCTGGCGGAGATGTTATGCAAAGGTTACGATCTGAACGACCTGGCCAACCGGTTCATCAACTGGATGGAATATGGCTACTGGACGCCCCATGGTGAAGTATTTGATATCGGTATTGCCACCGCCGCGGCTATTCATGGCCTGCAAATGGGCGACAGACCTGTAATGGCAGGCGGGAGGAACGAGGAGAGTAATGGCAATGGCTCATTGATGCGTATCCTTCCGTTGCTATTTTATGTAAAGGACTTGCCGGTTCAGCAAAGGTTTCATCATGTGGAAGAAGTTTCTTCTGTTACCCATGGGCACATCCGTTCCATTACTGCCTGTTTTATTTATATCGAATTTGCATTAGCTATTTTGCAGGGAATGGATAAGCATGCTGCATATAAGGAGATCTGTTCAAGCACCAAAGATTTCCTAAGCAGGAACAATGTGCTTGACCCCGTGGAGCAGCAAATCTTTGGACATATCCTGGAAGGTAAGCTGCCTTCCCTGGAGGAAGCAGATATCCATTCTACCGGTTATGTGATCCATACTTTAGAAACGGCTATATGGTGCCTGCTTACCACGAAAAGCTACAAAGAAGCAGTGCTGAAAGCCGTGAACCTGGGCAGCGACACGGATACATCCGGAGCTGTTACCGGAGGACTGGCCGCCTTATTGTATGGCTGGGAGACTATTCCAGCTGAATGGCTGAACATTCTTGCAAAAAGAAATGACATTGAAGACCTGGTCAGGAGACTGGACGATAAACTATAGACTATGCGCACACTGAATCTTATCTATCCCGAAAGATCGGACATCCGTTTCAAAACCATGGTCTTCCCCGACGGGCAACCGCACATCAAGATAGACATGGATAGCATGAAGGGATTGGATCGCCGTCAACCACTACGGATCCTTAGCAGGATAGCCAATGCCAACGACCTGCTGTTGACCCTGTTCATCAAGAACACCCTGGACTACCTGGAGTTTGAACAGGTGGAATTGCATATTTCTTATTTGCTGGCTGCGCGTATGGACAGGGTGATGCTGGATGGAGAGCCTTTTTCATTAAAGATAGTAGCAGGTATGCTGAACCAGGGTCAGTTCAAAAAGATAAAAATATTTGATCCGCATTCGGAGGTTACTACGGCGCTGATAGACAGGTCTTATGCAGTATCTAATCATCAGTATGTAAAAGATGCGCTGGAACATTATTTTGATCATCACCCGGCTAGGCAGTACTGCCTGGTTTCGCCTGATGCAGGGGCTTTAAAGAAGATCCATAAGCTGGCGCAGTTCCTGGATGTGGATAATGTAGTGGAATGCATGAAGGAACGGGATGTGAAAACGGGTGCCCTTACCAGCTTTAAAACGACAGCTGAGCGACTTGATGGTCAGACCTGCTTTATTGTGGATGATATTTGTGATGGTGGAGGTACGTTTGCAGGTACCGCGAAGATGTTGAAAGAGAAAGGAGCGGATAAGGTGAATTTGATTGTTAGTCATGGGATCTTCAGTAAGGGGACCGTGATTGAGGCGGTGGATGAGATATATACGACGGATTCATTCAGAGCGGTGGAGTCAGTGAAGAGCTTTGACGTGGAGCGGTATTTTGATGAGGGCTGAGTAAACAAAACTTTAAGAGCTGGATGAGTTGATGGTACCCGCGGAAAATGTTTTCAAGCCTAAGATTTTACTTTGCGCTAAAAAAGGAATTGAGCAGAACGTTAGCCCTTTTCGGTAAGTTCGATTTTCCTGCCATCCAGGTCTTCTATCACAGCGGTGTAGCCCCATTCTGTTCTTGCTTGAGGGCTAACTATTCTAGCACCCTGAGACTGTAAGGTTTCGATTAAATTATCAAGGTTTTCAACCGTAAAGCCAAGTCGTGTGGTCTGATCCGGCTGAGATACATTTTTGGGCAAGGGATAGATCTCTAACACAATGTTATCTCCGGTACTGGCATAGTGATGAGGGCCGTTTCCATGCTTGTGGTAATCAAAGCGAAAGCCCAGGCTGGAATAAAAGGCGGCCTGTTCCTGTAGCTTATCTGTTTTGATAACGATCAAGTGGATGGATGGCATAAGGTGATAATTAAATAGTAATTATTCACAAGGTAAAAAATATCGGTCATCTGGAAGAAACAGAACCGAATGCCATCATGCATCGTCGCATAGTGCGGGAGATCGACAAATGCCAGTTTTTTACCTTGCCAGGAAGAATCCTTTCACAAAATTAAACCCGTTGTTATAAAACAAGTCTTCTGCAAATTGTGCAACATCCAGCTGTGCGGCCCATTGTTTGGAATCTTCCAGCCTTTCCAGGAAAATTTTAAAGTTGGCATTGATGTAATTTTTTAGTGCGCGCATTTCTTCCACATTAGAGACGTTGACGAAGGGATTGATCAATCCATCAAAGTCAGAACCAATGGTAATGTGATGCTGTGCCTCGTGCAAAGGGATACCCGCTGTTACGCATACCTGTAGGAAGTGTTTGAGGTGCAGGAGGATGTGATCGTAAAAGAATTCCTGTGGATTTCCCTGCTCTGTGCTGGCGATCACTTCCTCAATTGTAATACAATCATCGTGAGGCAAGGGCTTTTCGATCAGTTTCGGCAGACCGAATGCTTCCCATTCCAATTTGGAGATGTACTCCTTATCTACTATTGAGCCATCATCTTTCCTACCAGTGGGCTCATGATCAAAGCGGCTTACATATCCAAGGATCCGGCGGTCCATTGACAGGCCGATCATTCCGTTGTTTCTAACAATCCAGGTGATTTCTTCATCAAAAAGATTGATGCTCGTCATGTTAAAGGCAGGCGCGCCGGGACGCTGTGGCATGTTTTTTACCTGCATGGTTTTACCTGTTTCAACATAGACTACGCCATCAAGCGGTCTTGTGAGCTTAATATATTGTGGCCATTGAGAAAAGGGGATGCCAGTAAAGCCAGCATGTGTACATAACAAAGGCCTTACGTGGTTGTACCTGCCCGCGTCTATTTCGTTCCGGAGCTCACTTCGTGACTCATAGCTCATATGTTTAAGGTCGACATGAACACCCCGGTCAAAAAGGGCCTGTACGACTTTCCTTCCATCGTCTGTAAGACCCTTGCCCAGCGGGTAGAAAGGATCATTTTCTGTTAGCTGTATACCGAAAGCATGGTTGCATAGATTGGACTGCTGCATATGGGTTAAATTAACCGCGAGTACTGGCGCTTTAGCTATCAGCAGATCCAGGTTGCGGATAATTTCATCAGTATTAAATAAGGTACCCGGCAACACGACCTCATTGATGGTATCTACAAATGAATGGCAACCTTCTACCACAAAAAATATGTTCACTGTATTCTTCTTTAAAGGGCCATCAAAGCTTTGCCTGGATAATACATTGAAAGAAGAGGGTGCGTTCAGGTAGCTATCCAGCGTTCTGGAAATGGTGAAATCTTTAAATGATTTAAAGGAGTTATTGCCGATATGATTTAATAGTTCTTCTGAGAGCTTATGCTGGGATTCCTTTTTCAGAAACTTCCGCAAAGGGATCACTTCCCTTGCCAGCTTACTTTCCAGGGCATACAGCGCTACTCCGATCATTACCTCTTCATCTATTTCTGCCAGCTGGCTTTGATGGATTTGTGCACGGATGATGTTGGGCAGATCGCTGCAGTGCTGCGGTATGCCAGCTACGTCAGCAGGACTGATACGTGTATCGATATTGGGATTGTCGTCAAAAAGCTGTTTCAGGATGATGTGGGTGTGGAAATCGAAGTACTTCATATACGAGGTTTTAAAGGGGTTGGTTTGGGGAGCTGGTGTGTGCAACCTGCAAACCTGATCTTGGCTTGTAAACCGGGATATAACCTATCAAATTAAAGATACGGATTTTGAGGTTCCAGCTATTATTTTTTATCTATCCGTTCAGAGGGGTAATACTTCTGATTCCAACGGGTCAGCATGTTTAAGAAATAATTTTTATATATTTATAATGGAATACCACTGATTGAAATTGACACGCAAATTATACAACGATAACAGACCGCTGTTTTATTCTCTTTTAACAGGTCTATTCTATTTCCTATTTTGTTGGTCTATCGACTTTGGCGACGAAGGCAAACTGCTTTTTTCGATTGTAATGATGTTTTTGCCTGGATTGACCTTCCCATTGGCCACTTGTTACTTTAGTCCTGGGGACAGGGATGGAAGCTCCGTAAGGAAATATTCACATTTCATTCTTTCTGTTGCAATTTATCACGGTAGTGTTTGGCTTTTTTCAGGAGAGGCACAAATAAAATATATAACTGTGTTAGCCGGCTTTACGGGTTCACTATTATTCTTACTTGCAACAAAATACTTACTGAAGAAAACACTCACTCTTTGGCAAATCCTTGTGACTGCATTAATCAGTGGCTTTAGCTTCCTGCCGTTTGAGATGGTAAATAAAACAGGTTTGTGGATGGGAGTTGCTGTCTTCTCCTGGACTATTGCCAATGGGCAATTGTTGAATCATGCGCTCCGAAAAAGCCAGCAACTATTCCCAGCCGCTAAAAGTGAAAAAATGCAACAGGACGGAAATACAGCCCCTACTTTCTAAGATAATCAACTATGTCTTTCCTAAAAGGCCCTTTCTTTTTTATTGCTTCCTTGATCTGTTCGTGTGTTTTGTCAGGAAATTGTTGATGCAGGTATTCTACCTCGCTGGGATCATTGATATCGACCCGGATATCATCCTGTTTACCGACATTTTGCTTATTGTCTGCCATAATCAAAGATTTTATGGTTTTTTAAAAAAGCTTTCCTCAAATACAAAACAAGAAGTATGCCTTAGCTGTGTTTGACGTGACAAGCTCTTCCATGTGGCAGAGCAATAAATGGTAAGCGGTTCAAGGCTTGCGAACGCTTTTACCCCAGGGGTGGAACGCTTTTACCCTTAGTGGAGGGTAGGTTGCAGGAGGAAAGAGAGCGTTCAATAAGTGACGAATCTGATGATTGTGATAAAATAGATGATTTTAGGTGATTTGTTGCCATTTACGCCAAAAACGCCATTTACGCCATACTATTTGGCGTGCGCAATTGATGAGTATAGCTTCGCAGAAAAGCTAAAATTTTCAATTATGGGAAAGCAAGCGGGCCCTTATTACATCACTGGTACAGTAGGCGACCGTACGTACTATAAGCTGAACGGGCAGTACCTGGTGAGGGCAAAAAGTACCTTGAGCAGAAGGCGTGTGAAGCGGTCGCCTGCATTCCAGCGGACGATGGAGTATGCCGGGTGGCTGGCGCAGGCATCTAAATTGGCGGCAGAAGTATATAGGATGATTCCACGGGAACGGCGGAAGGTAGCGATGTATAGGGCGATGACGGGAATGGCGATGGGCTTCGTCAAAGAGGGAATGGGTAAAGAGATGGTAAAGAACCGGCTGATACAGGAGTATGTACGGCAGATCGTGCCTGTAGCGAGAGAAGCTCAAAAGGTAATGGTTATACGACCTCGTAAAGTGGTACAGATCTTTAGTACGAGGGGAAGTGTAGTACAAAGAAGGAGATCGCAGGTAGCAGTGAGGCGGCGACGGGACGTTAGACCAGGTGTAGGATAAAGAGACAGTCAATACCATCTGCCAGCATGTGTAATAACAGGCCGATGGCAATAACCCGGGTTGTACGCGGGATGAGGAGTAATAAATAGATGCCAATGGCAATGTAGCTGTGCAATGGGTGGAACCCGATGCTGCAGCGACAGGGATTGAATATTGGTGTAGCCAGGAGATGATCCAGGTCTACGAGCATAGTGAGGATGAGTATCAGATAGGTTTTGAACCAGTGGGGTTTAGCAATGAGATAGGCAACAAAGAGTGGGAAGATGATGTGTAGAAAATAGTGAATGACTTGTTGCATGGTGAAGGCAAAAATAACGGATTAAATCGAACGCCTACCAGGTACCGCCCGCGGGAAAGAGGAAGTCTATAGGACAATCTCCAAGTTATAAAGCCATCGATGGCCTGATGCTTTATGTACTCGGGAGAATATTTTGGTCAAGACAAGCAGTAAAACATAAAATGCCACAAGGCCCAGCAACCACGCTAATTTTCTTTTCCGTGTAATTACCGTGGTACGAATCACACCATAGATGCCTACAACAGGAACAAGTAATAATAGAACAATTACCAAAACTGGCTTATCATACCAGGGAGTATAGTTTCGCAGCGGTTTTATTATCATAGGGATGAGCGATAAATGTCTGGTTAAAGGTAATGATCAAATAAAAAAGGCTCCAGCCTTTTGCGCTGAAACCTTTTTCTTCGTGGTCCCACCAGGGCATGATCCTGGGACCCCCTGATTATGAGTCAGGTGCTCTAACCAACTGAGCTATAGGACCGGTCCTTTCGGACAAAATGAATTTATATCTACTTTTTGTGGGTTCCCCTTAAGGGACGGCAAAATTAATTATTTTTTATTCAATTCGCCACAAATTTTTATTTCTTTTTATTCGCCTGCCTGATATTATTTTCCAACAGCAGAAAGGGTGGACCTTTCTGCCAGCGATCGCCTAAACCTGGAAAGTTTGCCGGTCCCTGGGAGAAATTTCCCAGCACTATATCAGTATCGCCGTCTCCGTCTATATCTCCTGCATCCATACAGATCCAGTGGCCCCAGGTACTGCAGGGCAGTGAATAAACGGTAAACTTTAAATCAGCCCGCTGTTCGAAATATAGCACCGCTTCCTGCGGCTGTCCTTCATAATCTGCGAAGAAGGCGATCGTCACCATGTCTTCATCTCCATCCAGGTCCATGTCTTTAACAACAACCTTGTAACATCCGTTAACCGGGTAAAAATATTGCTGTTTAAACTGATGCTTCCCTTTATTCAGAAAAATATATACACCGTGATAATTCTTCAATACCCTGGAATTATCCGCATTATCCCCGCAGGTATATATAATATCCTCATGCCCGTCATGATCCATGTCCTGTAAAGTAAAGCTGCTGGAACCATAAGCAGGTGGGAAGCGCAATACCCGTTCTGGTTTGAATCTGCCATTACCAGCATTTTCAAGATACCAGATGCTTTCATCCCCTTGCGCGAACAATGCCCATATATCCGGACGCCCGTCCCCGTTCTCATCTCTTATGTATGCTTTGATAGCCCCGGGGAAAGGCATCAGTATATCCGGCTGACTGCTACCGGGTTCCAGCCAGCCCAGGTAACCGTTGTTAAATCCAAACGCGCATATTACAAGATCTGTTTGTCCGTCGTGGGCAGGATCTGCGGGCAGGGTTTGCACCGGTCTTGGTAATTTATCTTTTACAGGCCGTGCGTCCACCTGCAGGCTATCCTTCAGCTGATAAGCATGTATACTACCCTGCAATGCATCTGAAGGGAAGATAGTGCCGATGCAGGTAATATATCCTCTGCCATCCTTTCCGGGCATGGTAATATCGGACACTATGCTTTGGGTACCTATCCGCTGTAGCGGCTGCAGGTCATTATTATATATATGCAGGGTGCTGTCTTGCGCATCAGCTGTCCAGATATAATGATGCAGGGTATCTATTCCCACAAAGCTGGTGAGCGGGGCCTGATCCCGTGCCTGCCAATCGGGCTCCCGCACGCTGAATAATGGTGGAGCGTTCCGGGAAACCGGTACTGGTCTTTCCTGGGGGAGGGGCCGCCAGGGGGCTACTGCTGTATAGTATTCCACGATCTTATCCCATTCATCGCGGCTGATCATACTGGCTGTCTGGCCTGGTGTATCTGACAGCAGGGGCTCCCGGTAGTAGGTGCCCAGGTAGGTCTTCATTCCCAGTTTGGCTCCCATTACCGGCAGCACATCCTTTTCCCAGGTGGTTTTGTCCAGCAGCACCGGAGACGGAAAGGCATGACAGGAGCTGCAGTACCGGCGGGCCAGTTGACTGCCTGCTTTCACCCGGTTGGTCCTGGCCAGATCTCCGTTACAGGCTGCCAGCACCAACAGGAGCGCCAGGTACCGGTAAGGTATAAACGAATTGATACGGTAGGATAGTTGCATAACGTGCTGCACATTTCTAAAATACAGCATTAATTTGCAGCTTTGCAAATATTTTGAACAGCATGCAAGGTATCAAACATATTATTTTCGACCTGGGTGGGGTGATACTGAATATCGACTACCAACGTACGTACAAGGCTTTTGAGGAACTGGGTATTAAAGACTTTACAGGTTTATATAACCAGTACCAGGCCACCCGTTTATTTGACGACCTGGAAACGGGCCGTGTAAGCCCGGACGAGTTTCTGCAGGCTATGCGGGGACATGTACATCCGGAGGTGACAGATCAACAGATCATCGATGCCTGGAATGCGATGCTGCTTGACTTCCCTTTGCAGCGCCTGCAATTGCTTCAGCAGCTGCAGCTGCACTATGATATTTACCTGCTGAGTAATACCAATGCCATTCACCTGGAGCAATTCAACCGTATTCTGCGGGAGAGCAGGGGTATTCCGTCGTTAGACGCATTCTTTACTAAGGCTTATTATTCTCATGTGATGGGCTACCGGAAACCGGAAAAAGAGGCTTACCAGCTGATACTGGATAATCATGGGCTCAAGCCAGGGGAAACTGTTTTTATTGATGATACCCTGCCAAATATTGAAGGAGCTAAAGCGGTGGGGTTACAAACCATTCATCTGCAGGCGCCTAAAACCATTCTCGATATATTCAAAACGGCTGCTGGCAACTAGGGATCAAGCCATTAGCTGCTTACTTCACTTCTTCAAAATCTATATAATCCCCCTTATCCACCGGCCGCTGCTGTGAGCTATGGTGCTGCTGCTGTTGTTGTTGTGCCGCGCGCTGCGCCTGTTGCTGCTGCCTGAACTGTTCGCGCATCCGGTCCTGGATGTCACCCATCTGCTGCCGTACCTGTTTGGTAGACTGGTAAACAGGAATGATGAAATCAAATATCACTTTATAGGCCAGCCACAACAGGAAAATGGTAATCAGTATCTTCATAATAAACAAAGGTAGCAGATAATCTGCTACCCTTGCAGGAAAATCGTTTCACTTTAAGGTTTCTTTAACGCTACTTGATCCCCATGATGGCAGCGCTTTCCATGGCTGCCTTCTTGTTGAACTCCCATGCCAGCTTCTGATAATTTATAGCATCTACTATAGTGCCTACCAGGCACAAACCCAGTGTCAGGAAGTAGAGGATCCCCATACCGATCTGGTTTAGCAGGAAGCGGTGAATCCCCGCCGGGCCAATCAGGCCGATGAGGCAGCATATCAGTATAGTCTGTGGATCTTTACGGCGGCCCTGATAAATGCTCAGGAACTTCTGTTTTTCATCGGTACTCAGGTCTTTCGTAAGCTCCTGCAGCCATAACAGCTCTTCTTGTTGTACGCCTGGCAGAAAGGCAAAAGAGAAGTCGTTCATGTGGGATTATTTTTTAGATGATAAAATGTTTGTATTTGTTGTTTTGCGAGAGCGAAGCTGCGGAAGGCGAGTACGCCCAAAGCAAATATCCCGAGCGGATGACTCTTCCAGGAAGCAGTCAGGTTACCGTGCAACAGGTGGTGAATGGCGTGTCCTAAGCCGCATCCCGGGCACCAGGTGAGGCCCAGCCATTTTAAGGGGCACAGGCTGGGGCCGCTGCCGTGCGGATCCATCAGGTAAAGGGCTACCAGTGCCCCGGGCCATACCAGTAATTCTATGTTAAAGCGCTTTATATAAAAGGCGGCTGAATGCATAAAGGTTAACCCAAATGTATTAAAACATTTTCTAATCCGTACTCCTGGGGCGTTTTTCCCGGCTGTAAATATTCCTACAAGTTAAAGAAATAGTTTTTGGATCAAAATAAAATCCTAATTTTGCAAAGGAAAATGATTCAAACGAAGGGGACGGTAACGGTCCCCTTCTCGCTTTTTTAGTATGGCAAATGAACAAGTGATCGCATCGATCCGGCAGCTCCTGGAGGGATTACTATCCTCAAACCCGGAGTACTTCGTGGTAGAAGTGAAGATCAAACCTACCAATAATGTAAAAGTTTTTGTGGACGGGGACAAAGGTGTACCTGTAGACAAACTGGTGACGCTGAACCGCGCTTTGTACCCTCTGCTTGAATCCGCAGGCCTTTTCCCGGACAATGACTTTTCCCTGGAAGTATCTTCTCCCGGTCTGGACGAACCGCTCAAATTACACCGCCAATACCTTAAGAATATTGGCCGCAAGGTGGAGGTCACCCTGCTGGATGGTACTATAAAAGAAGGTACTTTACAGGCAGTTATGGATGATCAGATCACTATTGAGGAAGTGATTGGGAAAAAGAAAGATAAAAAAAATTCAGATATACAATTTGCTGAAATCAAGCACACCAAGGTGTCTATTGTCTTTTAAAAATGTGTTTTAAAATATAATTACCAAAACAAATGGCTAGTATTAACCTGATTGAGTCATTCACGGAGTTTAAAGAGGCGGAAAACATTGACCGTCCAACGTTGATGAAGGTATTGGAAGATGTGTTCAAAACGCTGCTGCGTAAGAAATATGGCTCTGATGAGAATTTTGACGTAATCGTAAATACAGAGAAAGGTGACCTTGAGATCTTACGCCGCCGCACTATTGTGGCCGACGGGGAAGTGGAGGATGATAACGCGCAGATCGCCTATTCAGACGCCATTAAAGTGGAACCCGACTACCAGGTAGGTGAAGATCTGTACGAAGAAGTAGAGATCCAGGACTTTGGCCGCAGGGCTATCCTGGCTGCCAAACAGACCTTGTCTGCCCGTATCGGCGACCTGAAAAAGAACATTCTCGTTAAAAAATATGCCGACCGTGTAGGCGAGATCGTCACCGGCGAAGTATACCAGGTTTGGAAAAAAGAAGTTTTATTATTGGATGATGAAGGGAATGAATTAATATTGCCTAAATCTGAACAAATTCCGACCGACTATTTTAAGAAAGGAGAAAATGTAAGAGCTGTTGTTAAAAAGGTAGAACTGAAGAACAACGCTCCGCTCATCATTCTTTCCCGTACACATCCTTCCTTCCTTGCTAAATTGCTGGAAATTGAGGTGCCGGAGATCTTTGACGGACTTATCGTGATCAAGAGAATCGTTCGCGAACCTGGCGAAAGGGCCAAGGTAGCGGTAGAATCTTACGACGACCGTATCGATCCTGTGGGCGCCTGCGTTGGTATGAAAGGTAGCCGTATACACGGTATTGTGAGAGAGCTCAGGAACGAGAATATCGATATCATTAACTACACCGCCAACATTCAGCTGCTCATTCAGCGTGCATTAACTCCCGCCAAGATCAGCCGCCAGGAAGTGGACAACGACAATAAATACGCTGCTGTTTACCTGAAACCCGACCAGGTGTCCCTGGCCATCGGTAAAAAGGGCGTTAATATAAAACTGGCCTGCGAATTGACGGGATATGAAATAGACGTATTCCGCGACGAAGAACAGGAGCAAACCGAATTTGACGTGGACCTGGAAGAATTTTCAGATGAAATAGAAGAATGGGTGATCGATGAACTGAAACGTATTGGTTGTGATACCGCCCGTAGTGTATTAGACCTTACCACAGAAGAACTGGTGCGCCGTTCAGATCTCGAAGAAGAAACAGTAAAAGACGTAAGAAGAATATTACAGGAAGAATTTGATAAGGAATAGCGAAACCCGTCCGGAAACCTTCCCAGGATCAGGGTTCGCTTGGAATGGAATATATTTGAGTTATTTTTAAATGTAAAAATGGAGTTCCGTTAGCAATAACGGGATAAAAGGGGAGGCCCGAGATAACAAATTATGCCCGAAGTAACAAACAACACACCAAGATTGCTGGCTGCCGCCAAAGAATTCAATATTGGCAAGGATACGCTCATCGAGTTCCTTGGCAATAAAGGATATTCAACAGACGGCTTTGGCTCGCCCAATGCCCGTTTGACGGCTGAAATGTATGCGGCCCTGCAGTCAGAATTCCAGCAGGACAAGGCTAACAAACGCAAAAGCGACCAGATAGCCCTGCCTAAAGGAAGCGTGTTAGATTCAATGAAGAAGAAGGAGAAGGAAGCAGCAGAAGCAGCAAGCAAGAAGAAGGAAACCGCGAAGAAAGACGAACCAGCTGCGGTAGCAGAAACTCCGCCCCCGGCAGAAAAACCCAAACAGGAACCAGCACCCGAACCGCCTGCAGCCCCGCAAGCGGCGGCTCAGCCTGAAGTGCCTCCTGTTGTCGAAAATAAACTGCCACCACCACCACCAGCCCAGGAAACGGAGAAACCTGCTGCAGAAGATACCAAGAAAATTGAAACACCCCGCCTAAACGGACCTAAAGTAGTGGCTACCATAGATCTTAACGCTCTCCAGGGCAGAAAACCTGCTCCTAAAAAGGATGAGCCGGTTGAGGATAAAACCCCGCCCAAACCCCAGCCTTCCGTAAAACAGGAAGAGCCTGCTCCCGCTCCTGCTCCGGAAATCAGAGAGGTGAAGGAAGAACAACCTGCACCGCCCCCGGTTGCCCCGGCAGCAGAAAGACAGGAGCCCGTAAAAGCGCCTGAACCAGCGCCAGCTCCTCCTAAAGCAGCTGAAAAACCGGTTGCTCCGGTTGCTCCGCCTGCTCCCAAAGAGGAAAAGGTAGCCGAACCGGTACGTGAAGAGCCTAAACCAGTGAGCGCTCCGCCGCCGCCAGCTGTTGAGAACATTCCTGCGCCGCCGGCAGCAGCAGAAGTGAGAAATGAGCCCAGGGATGCCGAGCAGCAGGATGATAACAGCAGCGCTGTTGTGGAGAATATACAGGCGGAAAGACTGACCGGCCCCAAAGTGATCGGTAAGATCAACCTGCCCGTACAGTCTGACAGGCGCGATAATAAAGGAAACTTTAACCGGAACAATAACAATAATAACAACAATGATGAAAAACGCAAACGCAAGCGTATCATCATTGAAAAGAAACCAGAACCCATCCAACCGAAAGAATTCTCTAAAGACGATAAAGGAGGCGGTACCGGCGCTCCGGGCACCCGTAGCGGCGATAATCGTGACAACCGCGACAATCGGGATAACCGCTTTGGAAACCGTGGTGGCGACAACCGCCAGCAGGGAGGCAACCGTCCGCATGGACAAGGTCAGGGCGGCGGCAATCGTCCGCACCAACCCGGACAGGGACCTAACCGTCCTCACGCTCCGGCGAACCGCCAGGGTCAGGGTGGCGGAGGCCATAACCGTCCAGGTGGCGGCAACCGTGGCCCCGGCAACCGGGATAACAACCGTGGCGGATTTAACCGGGATCGTGATAAACGTCCTGAGGATAAAGAAATTGACAAAAACGAGATCCAGAATAAGATCAAGGAAACAATGGCCAAATTGGGTGGCGGTAATCGCGGCAAGAACATAAAAGCCAAGCAGCGCCGCGACAAACGCAATGAGCTCGCCGAACAGATGGCCAACCAGAACGCCGACAACAACAAGCTCCAGGTAACGGAATTTATTTCCGTGAGCGAGCTGGCTAACCTGATGGATGTGAGCTTCGCAGAAGTGATCTCCAAATGTATGAGCCTGGGCATCATGGTATCCATTAACCAGCGCCTGGATGCGGAAGTAATAGAACTCGTGGCGGGAGAATTTGGCTACGAAGTAGAATTTATAGGTCTGGATGACGTAGAAGAGGTGGAAGAAGAGGATGAAGTGGATGCAGAAGAAGATCTGGAGCCCAGGGCGCCGATTGTAACGATCATGGGTCACGTAGACCATGGTAAAACCTCTCTGCTTGACTATATTCGTAACGCCAACGTGGTAGCCGGTGAGGCCGGAGGCATTACCCAGCACATAGGCGCCTACCAGGTGACCACCTCCAACGGTAAAAAGATCACCTTCCTGGATACGCCGGGTCACGAAGCCTTTACGGCCATGCGTGCCCGCGGTGCCAAGGCTGCAGATATCGCCGTAATTGTGATCGCTGCTGATGATGCGATCATGCCGCAGACGAGGGAAGCTATTTCCCACTCACAGGCTGCAGGCTTGCCGATGGTATTTGCCATCAACAAGGTGGATAAGGAAGGTGCCAACCCGGAAAAAATTAAAGAACAACTGGCGGGCATGAACCTGCTGGTAGAGGACTGGGGCGGTAAATACCAAAGCCAGGAGATCTCTGCCAAGAGCGGATTGAATATAGATATACTGCTGGAAAAATTACTGCTGGAAGCTGAACTGCTGGAACTAAAGGCCAACCCGGCCCGCGAAGCCTCCGGCAGCATCATCGAAGCATCGCTTGATAAGGGCCGTGGTTACGTGGCCTCTGTGCTGGTACAAAATGGTACCTTGCACCAGGGTGATACCATTGTGAGCGGCGCTTTCTATGGTAAGATCAAGGCCATGTTCAACGAGCGCGGCCAGCGTATCAATGAAGCCGGTCCTTCAGCACCTGTTCAGTTGCTGGGCCTTAACGGAGCACCGCAAGCGGGTGAGAAGTTCAAGATGTATGACGACGAGGCAGAAGCCAAGGATGTGGCTAACCGCCGTGCCCAGATCATTCGCGAACAGGGTATCCGTACCAAGAAGCACATTACGCTGGATGAAATTGGCCGCCGTTTGGCACTGGGCAACTTTAAACAGCTCAATATCATTATCAAGGGCGACTTTGACGGTTCTGTAGAAGCGCTGAGCGACTCCCTCCAGAAACTGTCTACCGAAGAAATCGCTATTGCTGTGGTACACAAAGCAGTGGGTCAGATCACAGAATCCGACGTATTGCTGGCAACCGCTTCAGATGCGATCATCGTAGGCTTCCAGGTACGCCCCTCTTCCCAGGCAGCCAAACTGGCGGAGAAAGAGAATATCGAGATCCGTACCTACTCCATCATCTATGACGCTATCGATGAACTGAAGAGCGCCATGGAAGGCATGCTGGAGCCCAAGATAGAGAAGAAGGTAGTAGCGAACGTGGAAGTGCGCGAAACCTACCGTTTCGACAAGGTAACCGTAGCCGGTTGTTTTGTACTGGACGGAAAACTGACCCGCAACACCCGCGTAAACATCGTTCGCGATGGTATCGTGGTCTTCACCGGCGACCTGGCTTCCCTGAAGCGTTACAAGGACGATGTGAAGGAGGTTGCCTCCAATATGGAGTGCGGTCTGAGTATCAGGGGCTACAACGATCTCAAAGTAGGCGATATCATCGAAGGCTTCGAAGAAGTAGAAGTGAAGAGGACTTTATAAGCCTGTCTAAAAATTTTGTTAAAGAATAAGCCGCACTAATGCGGCTTATTTTTATTGGTTATTTTTGAATTTCACTGCATTAGCTTATATGAACAAACTTTTGGCTCTATCTGCAGCCAGCCTGCTCTTCGGGCAGATAGCCGCAGGACAGCAAAGAATGGTGGCAGATAAAATTGCCGCTATTGTAGGGGATAAGATCATTCTGAAATCCGATATAGACGGGGAGGTGATGAACCTTCAACGTAACTCCCCGGATAACACGCTCCCCCCTAACGCCACTTGCACTATCATGGAACAGATCATTGCCCAGAAAGTAATGGTGCTCCAGGCGGAACGGGACAGCTTACCTGTGAGCGATGCCGATGTGGATGGCCAGATCGAGAACCGTATCCGCTACTTCGAAGATCTGTACGGCTCCCGTGAGAAGATGAAGGAAATAACCGGCTACTCCATTTACCAGCTGCGCGAACGCTTTCGCCAGCCTATCAAAGAAGGTTTACAGGCAAAAGCCATGCGCGATAAGATCGTGGACGCCATCAAGGTGACCCCTTCCGAGGTACAGAAAGAATATGACCGCATACCGAAAGACAGTCTTCATTTCTACGAATCAGAACTGGAAATAGGACAGCTGATCGTACTGCCCAAGGCTACGAAAGAGATGGAGCAGTATGCAATAGACCGCCTGCTGGACTTCAAAAAGAGGGTGGAGAAAAAAGAGTCTGATTTCGGCTCTCTGGCCATCCTGTATTCTGAAGACCCGGGCGTAAAGGATAACAAAGGTGTCTATGTTCTAAACCGTAACGATAAAGGCAACTGGGACCCGGACTTCCTGGCGGCTTCTTTCCGGCTGAAGGAAGGAGAGATCTCGTCTCCGGTAAAAAGCCAGTTTGGCTACCACCTGATACAATGTATCAGGCGCCAGGGGGATAATGTGACCGTACAGCATATCCTGGTGAAACCCAACATCACCAAATCTGATATTGACCTGGCCACTAAAAAGCTGGATTCTATCCGCACCAACATCGCTAACCATACTTATACTTTTGCGGAAGCTGTAACAAAATACAGCGACGCTGAAATGGCTAAATTTGATGGCGGTATGCTGCAGAACAGGATGACCGGCGGTACGCTGCTCACCATCGACCAGCTGGATGATCCATCCACCCGTGATATCGTGCTGATGCTGGACACGCTTAAACCAGGCGGCCTTTCTGCCCCTGTACAGTTTACAGACGAGCGCGGCCGGACCGGTGTGCGGATTGTATACCTGAAAACGCGCACACAGCCTCACCGCGAGAACCTGCAGGACGATTATTCCCGTGTGCAGCAGCGCACCCTCCAGCTCAAACAGGGCGATGCCGTAAACAAATGGCTGATGGAGAAAATACCAACCTACTACATACATGTGGAGGACGAGTTCAAGAACTGCGGGAATATCTCTAAATGGCTGGCCAGCATGGCTAAACAGTAGTAATATTTACACGCTAATAGCAAATCCCAAATTCCCGGATAAGCGGAATTTGGGATTTGGCATTTTTTAGCCGTACCTTTGCGCTTTCAAATTTTAGGGATGAGTGATGCGATAAAGCATGAATGCGGCTTAGCATTCATAAGATTAAGAAAACCATTCTCTTATTATCAACAGAAGTATGGAACGGTTTTCTTTGGGCTCAACAAACTATACCTGCTGATGGAGAAACAGCATAACCGTGGCCAGGACGGAGCAGGTGTAGCAACCGTAAAACTCAATACAGAGCCCGGTGTGCCATTTATGCAGCGCATCCGGAGCAGCGCCCCCCAGGCGATTGGCGATATTTTTGGCAAGATCAGGGATGAGATACAGGAAATCGAAAAGTATCAGCCTGAGATCACCAAATATCCCGGCCTGATGAAAGGGCACGTCCGCTTCCTTGGTGAACTGCTGCTGGGCCATCTTCGCTACGCCACCCAGGGCAAGAACAATGTGGAACTCTGCCATCCCTTTGTACGCTACAACACCATTCCCGCCCGTAACCTTACCCTGGCCGGTAACTTTAACCTGGTAAATGCGGACGAGCTCTTCAAATTCGTAAATGTAGACCCAGGCGAAGTACATCGCAACAGTGACCTTGCCGCTATGCTGGAAGTAGTGCACCACTTCCTCTGCCAGGAGGATGAAGTACGCCGCAACGGGCTGGATGTAAAACACATCCTGCAACAGGCATTTTCCATGTTTGACGGCGGTTATCACGTATGTGGCCTCATCGGTAGCGGCGATTCCTTTGTGATTCGCGACCCGCACGGCATTCGTCCTTCGTACTATTATGTCAACGAAGATGTGATCGTAGCCGCTTCAGAAAGGGCCGCCATCCGTACCGCCTTTAATGTAGGAGAGAATGAAGTGCTGGAGCTGATGCCGGGCAACGCCCTTATCGTGAAGAATGACGGCGAATACAGCATAGAACAGATCCTTGCACCGAAAGAACGCAAAGCCTGTAGTTTTGAAAGGATCTATTTCTCCCGCGGCAACGACGAAAAGATCTATAAAGAACGTTCCAACCTTGGTTATAACCTGTCTGAAACCGTTCTTAAAGCCATCGATAACGACCTTCGCAATACCATCTTCTCCTTTATTCCCAACACGGCCGAAGTAGCTTTTTATGGCATGATAAAAGGCCTGGAGGACTATCTGAACAAGATCAAGGTAGAGCGCATACTTTCCTGGGGTAAAGATTTTGATGAGACCAAGCTCTCCGAAATGGTGAACCGCAGGGTACGTATCGACAAGATCGCCATCAAGGATGTGAAAATGCGCACCTTCATCTCAGAAGATGCCGGGCGTAATGAGATGGTGCAGCACGTATACGACATTACCTATGGTACTGTGAGGCCGGGCATAGACACCCTCGCTGTAATAGACGACTCCATCGTTCGCGGTACCACGCTGCGCGAAAGCATCATCAAAATGCTGGACCGGCTGGGCCCGAAGCGGATCATCATCATTTCCTCTGCCCCGCAGATCCGTTACCCGGATTGCTATGGCATTGACATGAGCAAGATGGGTGATTTTGTGGCCTTCCAGGCAGCAATAGCGCTGCTGAAGGAGCAGGGCAAGGAATATATACTGCAGGAAGCCTATGGCCTCTGTAAAGAGCTGCAACGTACCAATACCCTGCATGCACAGAACGTGGTGCGTAACATCTATAAACCATTTACAACGGAAGAAATCTCTGCCAAGATAGCCGAGATCATCACCCCTGCAGGCATTAACGCCAAGGTGGATGTGATCTACCAGTCCATTGAAAGCCTGCACAAGGCCTGTCCGAATAACCTGGGCAACTGGTACTTTACCGGCAACTATCCCACTCCGGGCGGCAACCGGGTGGTGAACAAAGCCTTCATGAACTATATGGAGGGCAAGAATGAAAGGGGTTACTGATCGTATTGAACATCATTTCACAGCATACCGGGCACTGTAACACCAGTGCCCGTTTCTTTTCTTCATATACAGATAACCACTAATATTACAACTGCAACTCCCTGATGTTAATTTTGTTTTAAATCAGGTCACTGTTGAATGCGGGATTAGGGTAAGGCTTTAACTTTCTGCTGAATCTGAAATTCCGTATTTTCGTTATGGTTATTAATGGTTTTCAGCGTATGAAAACATTACTCCTCATCCGTCATGCAAAATCCAGCTGGAACGACCCGGACATGGACGACTTTGACAGGCCCCTGAACAAACGAGGCAAACAGAATGCGCCTGAAATGGCTGCCCGTTTGATGCACAAGGGGATGGTCCCTGAGCTGATCATTGCCAGTCCCGCCAAACGTACCCGCACTACTGCCAAGATCATGGCCCGGGAATGGAAGTATCCTAAAGAGGCTATTCTATTGGAGGAAGAGCTTTATCTGTGTTATGCCTCCACCTTTCTCAAAGTGATCACCAAGATAGACGATGACTTTAACGCGGTGGCTATCTTTGCCCATAATCCGGGCATTACCGACTTTGCCAACTACCTGACAGAAGAGATCAGGATAGACAATGTGCCAACATCCGGCATCTTTGCCGTGGAAGCCGATATTGAGTCCTGGAAGGATTTTGACAAAGCCCACAAGAAGTTCCTCTTCTTTGATTACCCGAAGCAGGAAATGGTTTAGCCCTTTAATATCTTGTTATAGGAAACCGTGATCCCCTTGATCAGCGAAGAGCTGAAGCCCTGGTGTTCCATTTCATTTAATCCGGCTATGGTGCAGCCTTTAGGTGTGGTTACCTTATCTATCTCCTCTTCGGGGTGACGGTTGCCGCTTATCAGCAGCGCTGCAGCGCCTTTTACGGTCTGTGCGGCTATCAGGTTGGCTGTGCGCACGTCAAACCCTATCTCTATGCCTCCCTGGATGCTGGCCCTTATAAAACGCAGTGCATAGGCAATACCGCAGGCGCCCAATACGGTGGCGGCGTCCATCAGCTTTTCATCGATGCTTACGGTCACTCCCAGCTGGTCAAACAGCTCTTTTACCCAAATGGCCTGTTCGGGGCTGGCGTTCTTATGGCAAATGCAGGTCATAGACTCCTGTATGGCAATAGCGGTATTGGGCATGGCGCGCACTACGGCGATTCCTGTACCGGCAATCTGCTCCAGTTCGTCCATGCTTACGCCTGTGACTACGCTGATCAGCATATGGCGACCGGGGTCAAAAGCGCTTTTGACCTGGCTTAATACCTCTTTTACATTATAGGGTTTTAATGCTACTATGATGACATCTGCTGCAGCAATGGCTTTGGCATTATCTGTTTCCGTCTGTACTCCCAGCTTTTGGAGATCCGCCAGGGTGGAAACATTACGTTTGGTGATAATAATATCGCTCCCTTTTGCAAATCCGCTTTTCAATACGCCTTGTGCAATGGCTGATCCCAGGTTACCTCCGCCGATGATGGCGATTCTTTTGGCTGACATATCTACTTTTGATTTGAACAAAAGTAAAGTATCAATGTCAAAAAAACTAAGGCCATCCCTCCCGTTGCCTGAACGGGTCGGTCTGGCCTCAGTCAGACAACATCAATATTGATCATTCCTGGCAAACCAGGCATTAATCCATGGTTACATGGCTCCAGTTCTCCCCGCTTTTAATGCGGTACAGCTGCATTTCGCTGATATCGAACTGTTCGGCGATCTGCTTCATGGTGCGCTTGCCCGGCTTGGCCAGCAGGCGTTTAATGCTCTTCACTTTGTTTACGTTCAGCTTAAGGCCTTTGAGGCGGTTACGCTGTTTTTCCTTATAAGCCAGTTTGGCCGGGCTTTTCTGCTGGTGCTTCTCCATTTCCTCCTTAGTGGCCCAGCGGAGGTTGGTGGCTTTATTATTTTTCTTATCGTAGTCCAGGTGTATAACGTATCTGTGTACACGGCTGGGCCTTTTGTTGAACAGCTTGGCTACTTCCCTGTGCAGGTACAGTGACTGATAGCTATCCGCCGGTTTTACGTTCAGCACCGTATAGCCCTCTACGGTAGAGCCGGATAACAGTTTGCCGTCTTCTATTTTTTCATGGTAACTGATCACTCTCCCCATGTTAGACACAGCATATCTCTTGCGCAAGGCAGATTTGTTCTTGATCTGCAAGTCTTTCCAGACTTCGTTTTTCAGGTTTTTAATTGTGGCCATGTGAAAGTAATTTTTAATAAACGTGAATTTGGGGTTTACCCGTAAACGTTACAATCTACCATTTCATTATTCGCCGGCAGATAATTACTGTCTGTTATCTGGGGAGTTGTCCGCTCGAAAATGTGATCCTTGTATTGTAATGCAATTGTATCCAGCACCTGTTCTATTTCTGCCAGTGTCTTGCAAGTTACTAATTGTAATCTGAAATCTTTTATATGCGGTAACCCTTTCAGATAGTTGGTATAATGCCGACGCATTTCAAGTATGCCTACCACATCCCCCTTCCAGGCAACGGAGTGATGCAGATGCTTTTTACAAACCCTTACTCTTTCCAAAACAGTTGGGGGCGGCAAATGTTCACCCGTACGTATAAAATGCTTGATTTCGTTAAAGATCCAGGGGTACCCGATAGCCGCCCGGCCTATCATGATACCATCTACCCCGTATTTTGCCCTGGCTGCAACCGCCTGTTCCGGCGTGCATATATCGCCGTTACCGAATATAGGGATCTGTATGCGGGGGTTGCTCTTTACTTTACCGATAAGCGTCCAGTCTGCATTTCCCTTGTACATCTGGGTGCGGGTGCGCCCATGAATAGTGAGCGCCTGTATACCCACATCCTGTAAACGTTCCGCTACCTCCTCTATATTCCGGCTGTCGTCGTCCCAGCCCAGGCGTGTCTTTACGGTTACAGGGAGGTTTGTGGCCTTTACCACTGCCGCTGTCAGCTTCACCATTTTGGGTATGTCCCGCAAAATACCCGCGCCGGCGCCCTTACAGGTCACTTTCTTTACCGGGCACCCGTAATTGATATCCACGAGATCGGGGTTGGTGGCTGCCGCAATCTGCGCGGCCATGGCCATGGGCTCCTCATCTCCTCCGAAGATTTGGATGCCGATGGGACGTTCATAATCAAAAATGTCCAGCTTCTGACGGCTCTTGATCGCATCACGTATAAGCCCCTCCGAAGAGATAAATTCTGTATACATCAGGTCAGCCCCGTTTTCCTTGCAAACCGCCCGGAACGGCGGATCACTGACATCCTCCATTGGAGCCAGCAGTAAGGGGAAATCCCCTAAGTTTATATTTCCAATCTTCACCATGTGTAGTAATAAGTTATCAGTAGCTGTAGGGCTATGTAGGTCAGTAAACTATTGCCAACTGGTTTTGGCGATGTAAATTTACGCAAATTTAATACAGCTAACATCTATGACCGGCTACTTGAAACAGTCTTCACCTTCGTTGCAGTTTGTGGCGTTTATTGGGATCTTTATCGGTTTCATGCTACTCTATGGCACTTTCCTTTACACTGGCTTTCCCGCCCTGAGTGGTTATACTATTGAACAATTGCAAGACGCCGGCGCCACCGGTCCTAAAGTTATCGGCTATTTGAAATTAGTACAATTTTTATACACTTTAGTGGTTTATTTGGTGCCTGCCTTATTATTTGCGTACCTCACCGATCCGAGGCCCGCTACATGGCTGGGCCTGCGCCAGAAGCCCCGGGCACTGCCCTTGATATTAGCCCTTTTAATTATGTATTGTTCATTGTGGGCCGTAGATCTAACCGCAGAATGGAATCAACACTGGCATGTGTCTGCTACCGTGCGGCAGATGGAAGAGCAGGCAGACCGGCTGGTGGAACGCATGCTGCAAATGCCGAGAATAACCGACCTGCTTATTAACCTTGTGCTTATTGCTGTGCTTCCTGCCGTAGGAGAGGAGGTATTTTTCCGCGGTGTGCTGCAGCGGCTTATTATCCAGATGGTAAAGCTGCCCTGGCTGGGAGTGCTCATTACCGCTATTCTCTTCAGCGCCGTACATATGCAGCTCCTGGGCCTGGTGCCGAGGGCGCTGCTGGGTTTTCTACTGGGAGCCATTTACCTGCTCAGCGGTAACCTGTGGCTGTCTATTATCGGTCATTTCCTCGTGAATGGCATACAGGTGGTGGCAGCCTACCTCTACCAGGTAAAAGCGATACAGGATGATCCTACGAAAACGGGCACTACCTCCTGGTACGTTGCCCTGATCAGCGCGCTGGTCACCCTCTCGCTTTTGTGGGTGTTCCGTAAACGTACTAAATTGCCGAACCAACCCATAAAACCGGAATAATGGAAAAAGACTGGATAAAAATTTTTGATACCAACAGCCCTTTTGAAGCAGAACTGATAAAAGGAATGCTGATGGAAAACGGTGTGAATGCCGTATTGCTGAATCGCCAGGATTCGTCTTACCTGCAGGCCCTGCCTGGACGAGCCGAAGTATATGTCCATGTTTCACAGGAGGTACAAGCCCGGGAGTTGATCAACGAAGGAAGAAGCACAACCAAACAATAAAGATGAAGACATTTTTTACCCGTACCGCCTCTGCCCTGGTATTTGTGGCTATTATGCTCGGGGGGATTTTATGGAGCCCTTTCAGCTTTTTCCTGCTATTTTTTCTCGTGAATATTTTCGCGCTACAGGAATACTTTAAACTGATCCGCCTGATAGATACGGACTACCAGGAGGTATCCATATGGCACCGTTACGGTGTGCTGGTGGCCAGTTGTGCTATCATTATGGCATTCACCGGCCAGGCATTTGGTACCACGGATATCTCGCTGGGTTTTCTGGGCTGGTGGATGTCTGTGATCTTCCTGCTGGTGCTGCCTATGGGGGAGATACTGCTGGGAAAAGATTTCTCACTGAAAAACATAGGCTATTCCGCCCTGGGCCTCCTGTACATCACTGTATCCCTGGGCCTGCTCATCGATCTGCGCCTCAGTGTAAATGATATCATTTTTACGGGAAACATACCTGGTGGCCAGCCCGGCTGGCTGATCCCCCTGTTATTGATCTGCTTTATCTGGATCAACGATACCATGGCTTATATCATCGGCTCCCTGATCGGCCGTACGCCCTTCTTTCCTGCCATCTCTCCTAAAAAGACGATGGAAGGTTCAGTAGGCGGTATGATCCTGGCTGTTGCGGTGGCCGGTATCTTTGGCTACTATTGGGGAAGGGAATGGCTTAACCTGCAACATTGGCTGGCATTAGCTGGGATTGCTGCTGTATTTGGCACTGCCGGCGATCTACTGGAGTCTAAACTGAAAAGAATGGCAGGTGTAAAGGATTCTGGTAACATCATGCCCGGCCATGGCGGCTTCCTGGATCGCTTCGATTCCCTGCTGCTTGCCACGCCTTTTGCCTGGATCTACGTACATTCCTTTATGATGGTTTGATTTAAAGCTGATTACGAATTATCAATTATGTGTTACGAAGAAGGTTCTGCTTAATTCTTAATCGTAATTATACTACCTTCGCATTACCGAAACCAACAAACTAACAACAAACATGAAGATCCATCGCGAAGGATTGGGCACTATCGCACTGACTTTTCTGGTGCTGGCGCTGCTTAACGTGGCCGTTTTTTACTTCCTCGGACAGTCTCCGGTATTTAGCTGGACCTTTTTCGTCATATCCCTGGTACTGTTCCTTTTCATTATTTCTTTTTTCCGGATACCCATCCGGGACATGCAGCATGGCGAGTCTATGGTGATTTCTCCCTGCGATGGTAGAGTGGTGGTGATAGAAGAAACCTACGAGCCCGAATACTTTAAGGATAAACGCCTGCAGGTGTCCATCTTCATGAGCCCGGCCAATGTACACGTGAACAGGAACCCTATCAGCGGCCAAGTGAAACTGTCACAGTACCATAGCGGCAAATACCTGGTGGCCTGGCATCCCAAATCATCTACTGAGAACGAAAGACATACGGTGGTGATCGGTAACGAAAAGGCTGAGGTGCTGGTACGCCAGATTGCCGGCGCTCTTGCCCGCCGTATTGTGAACTACCTGAAAGCCGGCCAGGTGGTAAAGCAGAATGAAGAACTGGGCTTTATTAAATTCGGTTCCCGTGTAGATATTTTCCTGCCGGTAGGCACCAAGGTGGACGTTCAGCTGGAACAGAACGTAAAAGGCGGACAAACGGTCATTGCCCAATTGTAAAATGTAGTATCTTTAAAGAGTACGCCAATAAAACCGGTACAGATGAAAAAGATATTTATATCCCTCGCAGCCACCCTGTTGATTGGCGGCGCAGTCCTTGCCCAGGATAAGGAAACAGCCAAGGCTTGTTGCAAAAAGGACGCAAGTGCTGCCGCCTGCTGTAAAAAAGAAGGTGCAGCTACCGCCAAGACGAAGTCCTGCTGCATGCAGCCGTCTAAAGCAGCGTCTCTCAGAACAGCGGCTGCAAAACCTGCAAAGAAGGAACCGGCTGCCAAACCGGCTCCGGTTAAAGAAGGTTGATCTATTTACTTATAGTCGCTATAAAGGAAGAGCCTCAGGTTTCGGGAATGACCCTGTAACCTGAGGCTCTCGCTATTAAACGTGCAATAATTACAATATCGTTTTCAGCTCGCTCAGACAGGAAATGGTATAAGTAGGCTGAAGGCTGGTTGCAGGTACGGCAGGGTTGAAATATACCTGGTCCATTCCCACATTGTGGGCGCCTGCAATATCCAGGTCCATCGCATCGCCGATCATAATGCTGTCAGCGGCAGTGGTGGCAGCCTTACCGATAGCATAATCAAAGATCTCCCGGTAGGGCTTCAGGCTTCCTGCAACCTCCGAGGTAATGATATGTGTAAAGAAATGGTCAATACCTGCATTGCGCATCTTCAGCATCTGTGTTTCCTCAAAACCGTTCGTGATCATATGGAGGGGATATTGCTTATCTCTCAGATATTCCAGCACTTCCACGGTATAAGGGAACAGCGCGGTTTTGCCGGGCAGTATCTGGATAAACTGGTCGCTCAACGCGTCTGACAACTTCTCATCCCCGATCTTGAAGTCAAGCAGCGTAGCGCGGAAACGTTTATACCGCAGGTCGTTCCGGCTAATAAATCCCTTACGGAAACGGTCCCACAGTATATCGTTGTGTACCACGTAACTGTTATAGAAGGCCTCAAAAGTGGGGACGCCTCTGCTGCTCAGGTTATGGTGATAATAAAGTTCCTGAAGGGTCTGGTAAGAGTTGGTCTCAAAATCCCACAGTGTATGGTCCAGGTCAAAGAAAATATGTTTGTACTTCATCACGCATGCAAAGTTACACCATTCACTCATTTTTCTTATTTTCCGGTTTTTAACAATTCATTATGAACGCGGTGATCACAGGCGCCAGTAAAGGCATAGGAAAAGCGGTAGCAATAAAGCTTGCCATGGAAGGTTTTAATGTGGCGATCTGCGCCCGGAACAGCGCTGCACTGGAGGAAACGGCTGCTTTTATACGGCAGCGGCGCCCACAGACACAAATACTGGCTGTTCCCGTGGATATGGGCGACAAACAGCAGGTGCTTGGTTTTGCGGAGAAGGTCAGTACCGCATTCCCGGCCGTGGATATACTGGTGAACAATGCCGGTATTTTTGTGCCCGGCGCATTGCATGAAGAGCCGGAGGGCCTGCTGGAAAACCTGATGGCGGTAAATGTATACAGTGCCTACCACCTTAGCCGGCAGCTGTTGCCTGGTATGATCTCCCGGCGCCAGGGCCACATCTTCAACCTTTGTTCTACCGCCAGCTACAAGGCTTATCCTAACGGAGGGGCTTATAGCATTACTAAATTCGCATTACTGGGCTTTTCAAGAAACCTGCGTGAAGAGCTGAAGCAACACAATGTGAAAGTTACGGCTATCAGCCCCGGCCCAACGTTAACTGCTTCCTGGGAAGGGTTTGAAGCGCCCGCAGACCGTATGATGACCCCGGAGGACATTGCAAACATCGTATGGGCTTCCTATACACTCTCGGCGCAAACTGTTGTGGAAGAGATCCTGTTAAGGCCTATACTGGGTGATATCGGATAAGTGGCACATCACGCGCAAATCCTTGCCAGTTAAAGATTTAGTCATCATATTTTATTATTTTTTTAACTAACTTTTAACGGGAAATTACGTCTCACAGCTAAGGCTTTGGTTAAATTTGTCAAGAGATATGATGGTCAGTCAGGTTAAAATAAGGAAGTGGGGTCTGGCCCTGCTCTTTTGTTTGGGTATAATGGCCTGCGCAAGGGCCCAGGAGTTTCGCTTTACTACGAATGTAAGCAGTACCCGGGTTGCGCAGGACGAACCATTTCAGATACAGTTCATGCTGGAGAACGCCCCGAATGTTTCCAGCTTTCAGCCTCCTGCGTTGAATGATTTTGAAGTGATGCAAGGTCCCTCCCAGGTGCAGGGGCAATCTATTTTCAATGGCAAACGTTCGGAGTATATCGCACTTATTTATGTAATCCAACCTAAAAGGGCAGGCAACTTTACCATTGCCGGCGCAACGGCCAGGGTGAATGGTAATATGGTTCGCTCTAACCCGGTTACTATAGAGGTGGTAAAAAGCCAACATGGCGCAGTGCAGGCAGCGCCCAGTAATCCGCCACCGGGATTTGCCCCGCGCAGACCGCCCGGACAGGTAGACGAAGAGGTATCTGATGGTATACTACGTAAGGGAGAGGATGTAAACACGAAACTGCGCAAGAACATTTTCCTGAAAGTAGACGTGGATAAAACCAGCCTCTATGAAGGCGAGCAGCTAACTGCCACGTATAAACTGTACACCCGCCTGCCCACCAATTCAAGCGTTACCCGCGTACCGGCATTCAAAGGGTTTTCTGCCAAAGATGTTGAACTGCCTAATCCGCCGCAGGCTACTACAGAACGGGTGAACGGACAGCTGTTTAAAGTTTTCACTATACGCAAAACTTTGCTGTTCCCGCTGCAGTCCGGCACGCTGGAACTGGACCCTGTTGAAGTGGATAACCAGGTAAGACTGGTAAAGCTGGTAAATGACAATAACAACCGTAAACGGCCAAGGGATATTTTCGAAGATTTCTTTAACGACCCGGGCTTCAAGGATCCCTTTAATGATCCTTTCTTTGATGACTTCTTTAACCGTCCGGAGGTTACCTACGAAGATGTTCCCTACAAAATACAGAGCACACCTGTAAAGATCACCGTTAAGCCGCTGCCGGTAGATACCCGGCCCCTAAGCTTCAATGGCGCAGTGGGACACTTTACAATGAATGCCACTGTTGACAAAACATCTCTTACCACTGATGATGCGCTCACGCTGAAAGTGGTGGTCGCCGGCCAGGGAAATGTAAACCTGCTCAACAGTCCTAAAATTGATATACCGGGCAGCTTCGAAAAATATGATCCGAAGATCACCGATAATATTGACAAGAACAGCAACCCACTGTCTGGTAGCCGCCAGTTCGAGTTTGCGCTCATGCCGTTGGAAGCTGGTGAGCATACCATTCCGCCAGTGGAATTTTCTTACTTCGATCCTGCTGCCCATGCCTATAAAACGATCAAATCAAAGGCATTCTCCATCAAAGTAAGCCCGGGCAAACAAAACAAGCAGGATAAGGAAGATTTCAGTGTAGATAAGAACGTGCTGATACCGGTGCGCAAAGCTCCCTTGCATTGGATAAAAGACACGGGTTTTGTAATTGGCAGCATCTGGTACTGGCTCTTATTACTGCTACCCGCACTGGCCCTGGCGGGCGGTATACTATATCGCCGTAAAATTCGGTACCAGCAGGTAAATGCCGACATGCTCAGACTCCGTTACGCCAACAAGGCTGCATTAAAACGCCTGGAACTGGCTGCCCGCTACCTAAAAGAAGGAAAGGACCGCGCATTTTATGAAGAAACCTCCCGCGCGGTATGGGGCTATCTGAGTCATAAACTGCAGATACCTTTTGCAGATCTCAATAAGCAGCTGGTGCAGGATAAACTTGCATCCCGGCATATCAACGGGCAGAATACACATCAGCTCTTTGAACTGCTGGATAACTGTGAAATGGCCCTGTATGCTCCGCTGCACAGTAACGACAGAATGCAGGGCACTTACCAGCAGGCAGTGAAAGTTATCAGCCAGCTGGAAGAGGAATTGAAAACGAAGAAGGAATTAATATGAGCGCCATACGTTATATACTACCACTGTTATTGCTGCTGGGCTTTGGTTCATTGCAGGCGCAGAACACTACGCAGCAGCAACAGTACGAAAAAGCCTTCCAGCTATACCAGCAGAACAAATACAGCGAAGCTGCAGCGGCCTATCAGCAGCTGATAGATCAGGGTTATTCTCTGCCTGATCTGTATTTCAACGCGGGCAATGCTTACTATAAAAGTAATCGCACGGGCCTGGCGGTATACAACTATGAAAAGGCATTACGCCTCGATCCTGATCATGAAGCTGCCGCACATAATCTTGCGTTAGCTAATCAGCGGGTACAGGGTTTCACAGATGAATTGCCCCTGTTATTCTTCCAGAAATGGTGGCAGCAATGGGAGCATCTTCATAGCCCTAACGGTTGGGCTATTGGCAGTATCGTGCTGTTCTGGCTACTGGTAGCCGGTATCCTGGTATACCTGCTGGCAGAACGTTTTGCCACTCGCCTGCTTCGTGTGGGAATTGGCGTTATAGGAGCGCTGGCGGTTATTTACTGCTTTATGTCTATCTACACCTGGCAGACAGCCAACAGCCATCATACCGGCATTGTAATGAACAGTGGCATCAAAGCCAAACCAGGCCCAGACCCGGGCGGTAAAGATCTTTTTGAATTAAATGAAGGGATGAAAGTAGAAGTGCTGGATGCAACCGAAGATTACTGCAAAGTAGCACTGGCAGATGGCAAAATGGGCTGGATAAGCTGTAATGAAGTAAAGCGCCTATAACTTTTCTATCCTCGCCATAAAGTCCTGCTTGCGGTGACGGGAAACGGGGATACAGCTTCCATTCGTCATGATGATCTCCCCGCCATCTCCCTTAATGTATTTATCCATAAACGAGAGGTTGATCAGGTAACTGTGATGTACCCTGAAAAAACCTTTATCCTTTAGCACCATTTCCACTTCTTTTAAAGTGCGGCACACCAACGGAGCCATTTTATCACTGTGCAGGTGTAAGCGCGTATAGGCCCCTTCTGCTACGCAATACAGGATGTCTTTAGGCAGCACCATCCGCAATCCTTCCATGGTAGGCAGCGCCAGCCGTTCACCGGCCTGCAGGTGCTCATGCAGGAACTGCAGCAGGTTATTTACCTTGTTACCATTGATCTGCATTTGCAGTGATGCAGCTTTTTCCACTGCTCTTATCAGCTCATCTTTGTCAAGCGGTTTTAACAGATAATCCAATGCGCTGTGCCGGATGGCTTGTATTGCGTACTGGTTATACGCCGTGGTGAATATGATAGAAAAACCACGCTGCTCACAGGTTTCCAGGAGTTGAAACCCGTTCATACCTGGCATCTCCACATCCAGGAACAGCAGTTCAGGGTGGTATCTTTCAATGGCCTCCAAGGCAGTAATGCCATCTGAGCAAACGGCCTCAACCGCCACATCCGGGCAATACTTTTCCAATAGCAGCAGCAACAGGTCACGACAGTGCTTCTCATCGTCCACTATAATAGCACGCATATTACTCAGGTTAGAAATAATGGATTTGCATTCGCAGTCCGGCAGATTGCCGGAATAGTGTTTATTGTCCCACCTAAAAATTACGAAATTTCCATGGAAATTGATTATCCGGCCAATAATTGCCGGCTGCTGATGTGCCGCATATTGATGGTAACGCGGCTACCGGGGGTAGAGGATCCCTCTTCGAAGAAGTCTTGCTCAGTAACACTGGCCTCCATATGATACTTTTCACTCATAATATGCAGCCGCTCTGCAGCAATGTTGACATTACGGGTTAGCTGGGCGGCTGTATAGGAGGCCGGATGGAGTTCACTGCGTACGCCGTTGTCATCCACCTGTATATACAAGCGGTCGTGGTCGCGGCCTATGAATATATCGAGGCGGCCACCGCTTTTCTGCGGCCGCTGCAGTATGCGATGCCAGATAGCCTGTTGTACATAGGGCTGGATGATGAGCGGGGGTACGAGGGTAAAACGGTCGCTGATCTCCGGAGAAAGGCGCAGCTGATAGGCAAATTGAGACTCGAAGCGCAGCTGTTCCAGTTGTATATACAGTTCAAGCGCTTCGAGGTCGTCCTCCAGGTTTACCCATTCTTTATTAAAATTGGCGATCATTAAGCGCATGAGTTTGGAAAAGCGGGTAAGGTAGAGGGACGCCATATCTGTGCTGGTGGTAAGGATATAATGGTGGATGGCGTTTAAGCTATTGAAAATGAAATGGGGATCCATTTGCGCCTGAAAGGCATGCAATTCGAGGTTCACCATTGATTGCCGCCTGTTTATTTCTTCGGTGGTAGCCAGTTTGATCCTTTGTTCCCGCCGGAAAAAAAAGTAACTGATTAGCGCCACACTTAATAAAAAGAACAGCCAGTAAGGCCAATCACTCGCTGAAAATATATGCTCGTAATATCGTAACACTGATAAGGTTTACAAAGGGACCACCACGCATATTATATACGCTATTTAAATTTCTATTAAATCATCAGGAAAGGAAAGGGGTAATTACTGCAAGGCAGTATTTGTGTGGCAATCGGAAGAAAAACAATTATAAGTGGTCAGCTTATAGCTGTTAGCTGCAAGTGCTGCAGCTAATAGCTATTCTGTGAACTTATATCCTACACCTCTTACGGAGTGGAAATATTTGGAGTTACGGCTGTCTTCTTCAAAATACTTGCGGAAGTTCAGTATAAAGTTGTCGATAGTGCGCGTAGTCGGATATACATTGTATCCCCAAACCACCTGGAGGATCTTTTCCCGGGTCACTACTTCTCCTTTGTTCTCGATGAGCAGCTTCAGCAACATTGTTTCTTTCTTGCTCAGCTCATAGTGTTTGCCGTCTTTACCTATACATTCCTGGGCCGCAAAATCTATCGTGTTGTTACCAAAGCGGTATATATTCGGCACACTGTCTTTGTCCTGTATCCGTTTGTTCTTTACGATCAGCTTTTCCACTCTTAACAACAGCTCTTCGAGATTAAAGGGTTTGGTCATATAATCATCCCCTCCCTTTTTCAATCCCAGTACACGGTCTGCACTGCTGTTCCTTGCGCTTAAGAACAGGATAGGCACATCATTGTTCTGTATGCGTATGTTCTCGCATACAGCGATGCCGTCCATTTCGGGCAGCATGATGTCTAATATGATCAGGTCAAAATATTCATTCTTTACTGCCTTTAAGGCTGTTGTCCCGTTATCCGCTGCAGTTACTTCATAACCTTCCAGCTCCAAGTTCAGCTTCAGCGCTTCCTGAAGGTTCTCTTCATCTTCTACCAGCAAAATGGACGCTTTTGTCGCTTCTTTCATGTGAAAAATTTTGTCTATAGTTTACCATCCATTCTGCAAATTTACGCCGTTTGTACGGAATAAACCGGCCAGGTAACCTCGAAGCAGGCGCCTGTAGGAGTATTGTCCTTCACCAGGATAGAGGCGCCATGCTGCTCCACTATTTTCCTGGTAAGAAACAGGCCCAGACCTGACCCCTTTGCCTTACGGGTATTTTCATTGCCAATGCGGTAAAACTTCAGGAATATCCGTTCCCTTTCTTCGGGCGGTATGCCCGGACCTTCATCGGCCACCTGCCATTTCAGGGTATGACCGGACTCGTATAAGCGTACTTTGATCAGCGTTTGTTTCGGGGCGTATTTGGCGGCATTCTCTACCAGGTTGCTTAAGGCCATCTGGAGCATGAATTTGTCTCCTTCCACCCATATATCCGGCGATATTTCCGCTGTGATGGTGTGAGTTGGTATGCGCCCCTGTACTTCCCTAATGCCGCTTTCCAACAGGGCGGAAAAATTAAGCGGCTCTTTGAACAGCCGGTACCGTTGTGTTTCCAGCTGTGAAGCAAGGAGTATATTGTTACAAAGCTGATCCAGCCGGTTGGTCTCCTTGATGGTATTCTCTACCAGCTTGTGTTGCTTTTCTTCATCCAGCTTATGCTTGCGGATGGTTTCCAGGTTCAGCTTAACGGCTGCTATAGGTGATTTCAGCTCATGGGTAACCGCCATCATAAAGTTCTGCTGCTGCTGGGTGAGTTTTATATGCTTTCTTATGGCACGGTATACAAAGAAAGCGCCCAGTAGTATGATGCAGAGGAAGGTACCGCCTTCACCGAAGAATTTGAAAGTACGCATCCGTTCATCGCGGTCTATACGCCTCAGTTCCTGCTGGTATTCTGTGGGATGCGTAACCTTATCGATGCGCAGGTCCAGGTTCTGCTTTTCAAAGCGGGTGATCTGATCGCTTTGCAGGAACAGCAGCACGCCCCACCACACCAGCGCCAGTATGGTATATGCCAGCACAAAAAGGTAGATAGCTGGCACTACTTTCTTATCCTGCATCTTAATGAAAATGCGCCTCATGGTCTTTGTCCGGCTTTCTCTATCCGCAGCCCTACGTTCATCACATAAGGCAATGGATTTTGCCGCATATTCTGTTCAAAAATAAAGCGGTAGGTACCTGGCTTATTCAGAATGGCCTTCTCCTGTATGGGAATGCGGTGCTCATAGATGTCATCCAGTCCGCTGCCCAGCCATTTACCACTGGCATCTGCCAGGGGCAGTTCTACCCGGCGTGCCTTTTGAGCGGTATCGCCCGGTGTCTGTGTATTCACCAACACCCATATGTTGCTGTAGGGATAGGCATCTGTATGCCGTACGTTCACATATATGTTATACAGGTAGGCCGTGTCTTCCGGCTTTACCGTTACTTCAAAAACGGGCTTGTATTGATATGTCCACTGATGCCCGGGTATTTCCTGGTTCTTTTCATAGGCATCCATTTTAGTGGGCAGGCAGGATGCCATTAGCAGGCAAGCGGCGATAATAACTGCGCCCAAACGGTTCATAAACTTACTTCTATAGTACATTTAATACTTGTTCTTTGGCCTTTTCCAGTTCGTCTTTCATTAATACCACCCACTGCTGTATGGCGGCGTCATTGGCTTTTGATCCGGTAGTATTTATTTCACGTCCTACTTCCTGCAGCACAAAACCCAGTTTTTTGCCCTTGGCCATTTCCGGCTCCCTCAGTATATCCTTGAAGTAACGGCAATGATTCTCCAGGCGTATCAGCTCTTCTGAAATATCCAGCTTTTCCAGGTAAAAGATCAGTTCCTGTTCCATGCGGTTGCCATCGACATTCTCCTTTCCCACGTATTCTGCCAGCAGCTGTTCTAGTCTTTGCCGGATCTTGTCTTTACGCAGGGGATCCAGTTCCCGCACCTTACTACAGTAAGATTCAATATTTTCTATCCGCAGCAGCAGGTCTGACTCCAGCATGGCCCCTTCATTTGCACGGTGCGTGTCCAGTTCTTCCAGCGCCTGTTTCAGCACGTCCTGCACAGTTTTCCATTCCTGTTCCGCTATCTGTTCTGTGGCGGGGGTCACTACTTCCGGAAGCTTCATCAGCACATTCAGCATGTCGTCCTGCGGGAGCTTCAGTTCGTTCGCCAGCGTTGTAATGGATTGATAGTAAAACTTGGCCAGCTCGGTATTTACCATCACCGGACGGGTAGCCCCATTCTGCCGGATGTTGATCGTCGTATCCAGGGTGCCCCTTTGCAAAGCCTGTTGCATCTGGTTACGGATGTCAAATTCGTAGGGTCTTAACAAGGGAGATAATTTCAGGTTAACCTCAAATTGTTTCCCGTTTAAGGACTTTATCTCCACAGTGATAGTCGTTTCGCCACGCGTAATCTCAGCCCTTCCAAAGCCGGTCATTGATTTCAGCATATTATGTGTTTGTAGGTAACAAACCTAGCTAAATTAGTGCAAAGCGCAAAGGATGGCTGCCGGCTAGGGCTTAAAAGCTAAGAGTTTATATATTTCCTCCCCCGTTAATTCCCGCATTTCTCCCGGCTCCAGGCCCTCCAGCGTAGTACCCGCAATCCGGTAACGGATAAGCCTCAACGTGGGGAAACCCACGGCAGCCGTCATTTTCCTTACCTGCCGGTTCTTTCCCTCCTTCAATATCAGCCGGATCCAGGGCGCCGGTATCTCTTTGCGGAAGCGTATAGGTGGATTTCTTGGCGGCACGGCCGGTTCGTTCTCAAAAAGGAATGCCTGACAGCGTTGGGTATGGTAAGGCTTACCGTCTACAGCGATCCGGACACCCTGCTGCAATTGGCCCAGGGCAGCTGGAGTAATGGCGCCGTCTACCTGCACCCAATACTCCCGTTCATGAGCAAAACGGGGATTTAATAAGCGGTGGTTCAGCGATTTATCATTGGTCAGTATAAGCAGTCCTTCGCTATCGTAATCCAGGCGACCTACCGGATATACATCCCGGGGCACGTCAAAATGGTCGGCCAGGCTGGCCTTACCGCCTTCCCTTCCAAACTGTGTGAGCACCTGGTAAGGCTTGTAGATGAGATAATAACGTAAAGACAAGGGAAGCAGCTTTGGTGAACGCCCTGCAAATTAGTAATTTTGTGCTATTGCATATGGGCACATCATCTATTCAACAACTCAGTTGTCAACATTGTCAAGCCCGCTTTGGATCTATTTTTTGCAAAGCGGAGGGAGAGCAGCTAGCTACGCTGAACGCATCCAGGGTATGTTCGCTCTATAAGAAAGGGCAGGTCATCTTCCAGGAAGGCGCTTATTCTTTCGGTATCTATTGCATCAATTCAGGAAAAATAAAGCTTTCTCACAGTGGAGATGACGGCCGTGAACAGATCATCCGCCTCGTAAAGGCCGGCGACATTATGGGATACAAGGCATTGCTGAGCGGCGAGCGATATACGGCTACGGCCATTGCGCTGGAAGATGCACAGGTATGTTTCATTCCTAAAGACCTGTTTCTTTCCGTACTTCAGAGTGACCCATCACTCTCTCTGGAAATGATGCGTATCCTCTCCAGCGAACTGCGCAAAGCTGAGCTGAAGATCACACACCTGGCGCAGAAACCCGTACGCGAACGCCTGGCAGAAACCCTGCTGTTCATCCATGAAACCTATGGCGTGGAAAGCGACGGTCAAACACTCAACGTCCGCCTTTCCCGTGAAGAAATTGCTAACCTGGTGGGCACCGCTACCGAATCCGCTATCCGTTTACTCTCCGAATTCAAAAAAGAAGGCATGATTGAGCTGGAAGGTAAAAAGATACGCCTGCTCAATATGAAGAGCATGATAAAAACCGCTAACTTGCAGGATTAGCAAGGGATAGAGCAATCTTTGCGTATGTACACTAACGTTAGTATTCCACGTTATTTTCCGGCGTCTTTTACACGTGTACCAGCTCCATTTATACCCTCTTTTACTCCGTTTTTCATTTCACTCCAGGATTAAACCCGCTTCATCAAAAAAATTTCCCTCCTTCAGGGGCTTAAAGGGTTTAAAAAGGCAAAAAAACGAATGGACCGACCTTTTCATCAGGCTCACTTAAACCTGTCGAAAAAGGATATGTAACTCGTGCGTATGTGATGATCAAAAAAGATAGCGATGGCTGAAATACTTGACTGTAGCGGGTTTTAAAGGCAATAAAAAAAGTCTGACCGTGAGAACAATCAGACTTTCTTGTTATGTGAATGGGTTAGTAAGTACAGGGAAACAAAATTCCCTACACAATATTAAAAAGAATTTCATGACAAAAGAAAAAATTTACAAAAAATTTTATTCACACCACTAAAAAAAGTGTGGATAACAACAGTTAAGAAAACACATTTTTGAGGGCTTAATAAAGCAAAATTTAACTGCCTCCAAACCTTCTTCATCCATCCCTTACTCCTTCAACCCCCTTGAACATTCAAACTTTCACCTAACTTTGCTCCACTTTATCAATTACACACTAATTCAATGCTATATGAAGTTTGAAGCACCTGTTGCAGTCACCGAAATAGCCACCATCATAGGCGCTGAGCTGGAAGGCAACAGCAAGCTGATGGCCGCTGGCATCAATGAGATCCATAAGGTCCAGGAAGGAGACATATCATTCGTAGACTTCGAGAAGTATTATGATGCAGCCCTGAATTCAGCTGCGACCATCATCATCATCAACAAGAAAGTAGCCTGCCCCGCAGGTAAAGCGCTGCTCATCACAGACGATCCCTTTACAGCCTACGTATCTCTTGTTAAACGCTACCGGCCTTTTGAACCGGCATCCAAACCCATCAGCGATACCGCCGTTATAGGAAAAGATACCATCATACAACCTAACGTATTCATTGGTAATCATGTGCGCATAGGTAGTAACTGCATCATCCACCCCAACGTCACGATATATGATCACAGCATCATCGGCGATAATGTTATCATCCATGCCGGCACCGTTATAGGCGCCGATGCCTTCTACTTTAAAAGAAGGAAAGAGCGTGCCGTGATGTATGATAAACTCGAAAGCTGTGGAAGGGTGATCATTGAAGCCGACGTTGAAATAGGGGCCGGCTGTACCATAGACAAAGGCGTGAGCGGTGACACCATCATAGGCCAGGGCACCAAGCTTGACAACATGATCCACATCGGTCACGGTACCGTTATCGGAAAGAACTGTCTGTTTGCCGCACAGGTAGGCATTGGCGGTAAAGCAAAGATCGAAGATAACGTCATACTCTGGGGACAGGTGGGCGTATCCAAAGATCTTACTATCGGTAAAGATGCTATTGTGCTTGCTCAAAGCGGCGTTCCTGGTTCGCTGGAAGGTGGCAAAACCTATTTTGGCTACCCTGCGGAAGATGCCCGGAGCAAAAAAAGGGAACTGGCCTGGATAAAACGCATCCCCGAAATATGGGACAGGATCACCAACAAAGATCATCAATAAGTACCCATCCGTCACTGTTAGCCCGGTTGCTAAAACACCGGACTGGCAGTGACGCACTCACTGCTAAAGCTATTAATATGCGTCCCCTCTGCCTGCTTTCTATCCTGCTCTGCTTCAGCTGCAGCACCATGAAAAGAACGCCCGCCCCTTCTATTGATCTCTATTCGGCAGCACAGGAATGGCCGGTAAAGATCAACGATGGATGGCTATCCGCCAAAACCATCAGCTATGGTAGCTACACCACCTCCTCCCGCCGGAACGGTATCAGCTCCGCTGCCAATATCACCTTCGTAAAAGCCGCAGAAAATGCTTTTAACTTCAACGTGAAGGATAGCACGGAACAAATACTTGTACAGGCTTTAAATACCCCTGCCATAACTTTTTCAGGGCGTTCTCTACCCGAAACACTGGCTAAGCTGCCTGGCAACACACCGCTCTTTTATACGCTTGTTAACGGCATACAACAAGCCCCATTGGTACGCTGGGAACTGATACTTAAAAAACCACATTACCTTGAGCTGAATGAGAATAAACCGGCAGGCGTGCTCCGCTCACCCAAGGAGGATATTGGTATCAACGCCCACAACAGGTTTGGGATAGTGAATTCCTACGAAAAGATATGCTTTGAATTCAGGGAGCACGGCACCCCGGTAGCAGCAGTAATGCCAGGCGCACAACCGAGGGTATGGGTAAGCAAACGCATCACAAAAGAGAAGGAAAAAATACTGGCCGCCGCAATCGGGGCCTTGTTACTTAGAGAGTAGACCGGCTTGTCCCACCATTTCCTGGCGATAAACATCGCATACCTCATCAATGGTTTGCTGCAGCGGCTTAAAGGAGAAGCCGGGCAACATCCGCTGTATCTTTTCATTGTTGTAGTACACCCTCAGCTGGGCCGTACGGGCAGTTTCCTTGGTTACCAGCGGCTTGTTGCCTGAAAAAAGGCCCTTCACTTTTTCCATACGCCACACCAGTTCCGCCAGCCAGGACCTTATTTCGATATGAGGTGGTTTTTTCCCCAGCCGGGCCGCCATTGTACTGAAAAGATCATAATAGCTCCAGTTATCCGCAGAAAGGATGAAGCGGTTCCCTTTGATATCGCTATCCATCAGCAGGCACATGGCCTTTACCACGTCTTCCACGTCTACAAAGCCGTTTATGCCTTTGGTATAGAACGGAAACTCTTTCCAGGCATTCTTTACCAGAGCACCCGAGCCATCATGCCAGAAACCGCTGCCCAGTATAATAGAAGGGTTTACGATGGCCGTTTGCAATCCTTCTGCCTGACCTCTCCATACCTCCATTTCACCCCTGTATTTGCTGATGGCGTATTGGGAATTATTACGGCTTTCCTGCCATTCGCATTCCTCATCCATCACACCTCCGTCTTTTATCCGGCCTAATGCAGCTACAGAACTTACGTGCACCATCTTTTTCACACCTGCGTCCAGCGCCAGGTTCACCACATTAGCTGTACCTTCCACATTGACCAGCATGAGCTCCTGTCGACTGTCGGGACTGAAAGACACCACGGCGGCACAGTGATATACCTGTGTGATTCCCTGCATGGCCTCTTCAAGGCTTATAACGTCCAGTATATCACCCTGCACCCACTGCACCTTGTGCTGTATATCCTGTACCTGGGCGGGGATCTGCTGACGGTATAACGCTCTTACGGGCTTACCGGCATTGACCAGCGCCCTTAATAAATGACTGCCTAAAAAACCTGTTCCGCCGGTAACTAAGATCATGAAATGATGTTCACATGTTAATAGAAGGCCCAAAGATAGATAATTAGGAACGATGAATTACGAATTAGCCGGGCCGGCTTTCTATTCGTAATTATAAAAACCGCTGCCGCTTTTACGCCCCAGGCGCCCTTCCTGTACTCTTGTTATCTGCAGTGTATTGGGGGTGAAACGGGGCGCCTGTTCAAATGCTTCGTAAAGCGACCGGGTAACAGCGAGGTTCACATCATTACCGATAAGATCCATCAGGGCAAAGGGTCCCATACGGAACCCGCTGCTCTCCAGTAAACGGTCTATAGCGGCAAAATCAGCTATCCCTGTCTCTGCAGCCTTCATTGCTTCAAGATAGTAATGCCGGGCCACACGGTTCACGATAAAACCGGGCGAGTCTTTTACACGCACGGGCGTTTTACCCATACGTACCGCCAGTTCGCAGATAAGGTCTGTTGTATCCGCATCAGTGTCTCGGCCCTTTACCACTTCTACCAGCTTCATGAAAGGGGCGGGGTTAAAGAAGTGCATTCCTGCCACCCTTGCCGGGTTGGGAAGTGCTGCTGCTATATCGGAAACAGATAAAGAAGACGTATTGGAGGCAAATATGGTTCCGGCCTGGTTAATGTCCGCCAGTTGCTTGAACAGGGCTGTTTTGGCCGCTATTTTCTCTGCAATGGCCTCTATGATGACTGCTGCAACACAATCCTGCAGCTGTGAGGTAAATTGTATACGAGCCAGGGTACCGGTCATTTCTTCTGCGGTCAGACGCCCTTTGGCAACAGCCGCTTCCAGGTTGCGGGTGATATGCTCCCTGGCTTTATCCAGCATAGGGGCCTGAATATCAAATAATATCGTGTTATACCCGCTGCCCGCGGCTACCTGTGCTATACCGGCGCCCATGGTTCCGGCGCCGCATACAGCAATGGTATGTACCTGGTCGATGGTGATCATATAGCTCCGGTGAACTGTTCCAGGAAGCGCGTATCGTTTTCAGAGAACAGGCGCAGGTCTTTGATCTGGTATTTGAGCATGGTGATACGCTCTATGCCCATACCGAAAGCAAAGCCTGTATATTTTTCAGGGTCAATACCGCAATTTTCCAGCACTTTAGGATGCACCATGCCGCAGCCCAGGATCTCCACCCAGCCGGTATGTTTGCACACGGAGCAGCCTTCTCCTCCGCAGATAATACAGGAAATGTCCATTTCAGCGCTTGGCTCTGTAAACGGGAAGTAGGAAGGGCGGAACCGGATACGGACATCCTCTCCGAAAAGCTCTTTCACGAAGTGATACAATGTTTGTTTCAGATCTGCAAAAGAAACATTCTCGTCAATATACAGTCCTTCCACCTGGTGAAAGAAACAATGCGCACGGGCGCTGATGGTCTCATTGCGGTATACCCGGCCCGGGCATATCACCCGTATGGGGAGCTTACCGGCTTCCATCGTACGTACCTGTACGCTGGAGGTATGTGTGCGCAGGAGCCAGTCAGGATTCTTGCTGATATAGAAAGTATCCTGCATGTCGCGGGCGGGATGGTTCTCCGGCAGGTTCAGCGCGGTGAAATTATGCCAGTCGTCCTCTATCTCAGGGCCTTCGGCCACTGTATAGCCCAGCCGTTCAAATATATGGATGATCTTGTTGCGCACAAGGCTGATGGGATGACGGGTACCCAGCCGGTGTGGCTCTGCAGGCAGGCTGAAATCCACCGCAGCCTGTGTATCGCCGGCCCCGTTCTTCAGCTCCTCGAACTGCGCGTATTTCTCTTCAGCCAGCTGCTTGAAGCTGTTCAGTACCTGCCCGAACTCTTTCTTGCGTTCATTGGGCACCTGCTTCATTTCACCAAACATAGCCTTCACAATACCTTTCGTTCCGAGGAATTTAATACGGTATTGCTCCAGCTCTTCGGCTGTTTTTGGTTCAAAGGCCTGTATCTCCTGTGTATAGGCCGCTATTTGCTGTACGATCTGCTCCATAGGGCAACAAAGATAAGAGAAATAAGAAATGCCAAAAAAATCTTACCTTTTCATACACAAATACCACCTATGACTGTTGCGTTCTACATTGGAGCAATTATCCTGCTCCTGGTGTGTATTGTTACCCTGTATGCGCTGCTGATCAAGTACAAAAAGAAGTACGAGGCAGAAGCAACTGTTTCCTATTTCGCCACTTCTCTTTTCGGACAAAATACCATAGACGATATTCTCTGGGATGTTGCCAAAAACTGTATCCGCCACCTGAATTTTGAGGACTGTGTGATCTACCTGCTGGACAATGAACGCCAGGTGTTGGTGCAAAAAGCGGCTTTCGGCCCCAAAAACCCGGTGCGCTTTGAAATAAAACACCCCATAGAGATTCCCCTTGGCAAGGGTATTAGCGGTACCGTAGCTATTAGCGGCAAGCCTGAAATAGTGAATAACACCAGCGGCGACGAACGCTATATACTCGACGACCAGCGCAGGCTTTCTGAAATAGCTGTTCCTATCATTTATGAGAACAAAGTAATAGGCGTAATAGACTCCGAGCATCATCGTAAATGTTTCTATACAGCAGCCCACCTGCAGATGCTGGAAAAAATAGCAGCTATCTGCGGGGCAAAGATCGGCAAAACGCTGACAGAAGAGCGGGCCCGCCGCCAGGAGGCAGAAGTGCAATACCTGCAGCGACAGCTGGCAGAGTTCCGCCTGGTAACGCTCAAATCACAGATGAACCCCCACTTCCTCTTTAACTGCCTGAACGGAATTTATAACTGTATTGTTACCGGCGAAATGGACAAGGCCCAGGAATACATCACCAGCTTTGCACGCCTGCTTCGCATGGTGCTGATCCATGCTGAAAAGAACTTTATCTCCCTCCGCGACGAGATGGACCTGCTGCAATACTATCTCAAGATCGAATCCCTGCGCACAGATCACGCCTTTGTTTACGCCATGGAGATCGATGAGCACATAGATCCCCGCGAATATTATGTACCGGGTATGCTCATTCAGCCATTCCTGGAAAATGCCATCTGGCATGGACTCATGAACAAGACCGGTGAACGGCAGCTGCACATCAGCTGGCGCTACCTTAAGGAACATGTATTGCTTTGCGAGATCGTTGATAATGGCATTGGCCGTAGTGAAGCGGCCCGCCGCCATAAAGACGGGCTTAAAACCGGCCCTTATCAGTCAAAAGGCATGCAGTTGTGCCAGGAAAGGGTAGAGCTATACAAATCGCTGTTCAATACCCGCTTCAGCGTGCAGGTGGTAGACCTGGTGGATGAAGATGATCAGCCGGCAGGCACCAAAGTGAATATCGCATTTGAAACAGATCCCGATGCCATGATGGCGGAGGTATGCTAAAGGATGAGCTTATAGCCCACTCCCCGTATGTTCACGATCTGTACCCGGGGGTCTTCTTTCAGGTAACGGCGTATTTTGGTAATGAACACATCCATACTGCGGGCATTAAAGAAACTATCATCTCCCCAAAGATCCAGCAGTACAGCCTTACGTTCCATCACCTGGTTCTTGTTATCATATAACCTGCGCAAGATCTCCGCTTCCCGGTGGGAGAGGAAAGCCGTGTTATTATTGCGGGTAAGGGTTTGCTTGATATAGTTAAATGCATACTGCCCTATCAATACCACATCTTCATTATCGGGGCCGGGCGGTGGCGCCGGCTGTTCGCTGCTGCGTTTCAGCAATGCCTTGATCCGCACGATCAGCTCGTCCATGCTGAACGGCTTCTTCAGGTAGTCATTACCGCCCATTTCAAAGCCTTTGACGACATCGGCCGTCTGCGATTTGGCAGTCAGGAAGATAATAGGTGTTACCTTGTCCTGTTTGCGGATCTCGGTAGTAACAGTAAAACCGTCCATATTAGGCATCATGATGTCCAGCACCACTACATCGGGGCGGGCCTGCTGGTAGAGGCGCAGGCCTTCCTTGCCGTCTGCTGCATACAGCATGTCAAAGCCGCGCATTTCCAGGCTGTCTTTTACGATCTGGCCCAGTTGCTGTTCATCTTCTATAAGTAATATTCTTGCCATAAAAACAATAACTAAACTGGTAATTGGATCACAAATTCGCTGCCTCTTTCAGGTTCACTATGTACGCGAACAGCCCCGTTATGCATATCCACGATCTTCTTCACATAGCTTAATCCCAGGCCAAATCCTTTCACGTTATGCAAGTTGCCGGTAGGCACCCGGAAAAATTTGTCGAAAATACTTTCCTGGTACAAGCGCGGTATACCGATGCCGTTATCTTTCACCCTGATGGTGAGCAGCCCGTTTTCTTTGATACACTGTATATGCACCAACGGCTGATCTCCGGAGTATTTGATCGCATTATCCACCAGGTTGCTGACAGCATTGGCCAGATGTGTTTTATCCACAAACGCCAGGGGGTGATCCAGGTGATTATCATAACGGAACTGCACAGGTTTCCCTGCCTTCAGCTGCTGGTTGGTAATGATGTTGTCTATCAGTTCGTTCAGGTCGGTTTCTTCCCTGAAGAGCTCTATTTCTTCTTTCTCTTCTGCTGAGATCTGCAGCACTTTCTCCACCAGTTCAGACAATCGCTGCAGCTCCTGCTTGGAGATATCCAGGTAGCTCCTGGTCTTCCGCTGATCGCTCAGCGCATTGAAGTTCTGCATGGCTTCAACCGCCGCATATACTGTAGCGATGGGCGTTTTAAGCTCATGGGTCATATTGTTGATGAAATCATTCTTAACGTCCGACAGCCGCTTCTGCTTCAATATCGTACGCAGCATGTAAATGAAGCAAATGGTGGTGAGTATCAGCAAAGCCAGGGAGCTTACCAGCGTCCACATCATCTTCATGATGATATATTGCATGGGGGAAGCGAAAGAGGCCTGCACAAACAGGTTGCTGGCAGGGTTAAACGGCATCTTGGTGGTTTTCTGCGGCTCCTTGCGGCGCATACTGTCGCGGAAGCTTTCCCGCGCAAAATTGTTGAAATCTACATGGAAGGTATCCATACGGTAGGGCGTCACTATCTGCCGGCTGTGCAGCTCCGCAGTAAAGGTAGAGTCCAGCCCCTTCAGGTTAACGCTATCTCCATACAGATTATTCAGCATAATAAGGTCCGATATCTGCCGGGCCAGGGTATCGGCAAAGGTACGTGATGGCGTGGTGTTTACGAGTATGCGTATATGCCGCTCACGGTTCATAATAGAATCCATAATGGCCCTGGCCGTATCCCGTTTGTCTACCGGAATACCCGTTTGTTCCATCTGCATGAACATTCCTTTCACCGGCTGTGCAGAGGAGTCTTTAGTATAGTAGTGGAGAAACTGCCGTATATCTGAATACTGGTTATTGAACAGGGCCGTGCGCAGGGCGCCATTAATGTCCCGGTTAAACTGGTCAAACTGGACCTCGTATGAGTTATACAGCCAATATCCCTGGAACAAGTAAATGCCCAGGATACAAGTGCACATCAGGATAAGTATGATTCGTATGCGCTTACGCATGAGGTTATACGGCTTATTAAGCTCCGGGGGTTTAAAACCCTTGCGGGTTTGGACCGGTGCATACAAAACTATTGTTTTCCCCCCGTCCCTGGTTTCTTTTCTTAACAATAATTAACAGTAAATAAGGATGCTTAACGGTTTAATGTGTAACCCGCACGCAATTGAACTGCTGCAAGCCGGTGGCAGCCTGCTGATAGATTCGATTTTACTTCTTAACTTACAGCGCCGGTGTCCATTGCTGTGTAGACACTATACAGGACCATTAGAGCAACTAACTATTTTCTGATGAAACAACTTTTGCTCATCCTGGCTTTTGTTACCCTGTGGGCTCACTATACCTGGGCACAGGCAAAACAGGGACAGGTAAAAGGCCTTCTTACCGATAAAAGCACGAACCAGGCGCTGGCAGATGCCAGTGTGGCCTTGTTATATGCCAGGGATTCTTCCATAGCGGCTTCTGCTTTCACTGATAAAAAAGGTGCTTTTAACCTGGCAGGCCTGCCGGCTGGCGACTATAAGTTGTATATCTCTTTCCTGGGCTATCAGTCCTCCTTACAATCGGTATCCATCTCCACTGAACACAGCGTTGTGAACCTCGGCGCCATTCCTTTGCAAAAAACGGGCGTTACCCTGGGAGAAGTGGAAATAACGGAGATCAAACCTCCTATCAGGATCAAAAAAGACACCCTTGAATTCAATGCGGGCTCCTTCAAAACGCGCGAAAATGCCATGGTGGAAGAGCTCCTGAAAAAGCTTCCCGGTGTGGAAGTGGACAAAGATGGCACCATCAAAGCGCAGGGTGAAACCATAAAGAAGATCCTGGTAGACGGTAAACCCTTCTTCGGAAATGATACCAAGCTTACTACCAGGAACCTGCCCGCAGATATAGTAGACAAAATACAGCTCATCGATAAAAAATCAGACCAGGCCCAGTTCACTGGCATCAACGACGGCGAGACAGAAAAAGCCATCAATATCACTATCAAGAAAGATCGAAAGAAAGGACTCTTCGGACAGGCTTCTGCGGGCTACGGCTCCGATGAACGCTTCGCCGCAAACGCCAGTCTCAACCGCTTTCGTGAAGGACAACAGCTTTCGTTACTGGCCAGCGGCAATAACGTGAACAATCTCGGTTACACAGATCTCAATGCATTGCAGTTTGGCGGGAGAGGAACGGCCAGGGGGATGCGGGTGGCCATGAACAACGCCGGTGGTAACGGCGGCAATGGTATCTCCCGCAACTGGACAGGTGGTATAAACTACAGCCAGGACCTTAATAAAAAGCTGAAGATCAGCGGCAGCTACTACTATAATGATTCCCGCACAGAGAACCAGCGTATCAGCGCCCGACAGAACCTGCTGCCCGACACTACGTACTACTACAACACCAATGCGCGGTCGCTCAGTAACAACGCCAACCATAATTTTAACATGCGCGTGGAGTATGAGATAGACAGCATGCAATCCCTGATTGTGTCACCCAACTTTAACTACAGCACTAACAGCGGCTACCAGGAAAATCTTTATGAATCGCTGGGCGGCAAACGCCAGCTGGTTAACCGCGGCACCACACAGAATGTTTCCAGCGGTACCGCACCCAACTTCATGACAGATGTGCTGTTCCGTAAAAAATTCCATAAACCGGGTCGTACATTCACGGCTAACTTCAATGTTGGTTATAACAACAGCGACCAGGAGAATTTTAATCGCTCCAACAACTATTTCGTACAGCCTAACGGTGAGAGCTATACTGACAGTATAGACCAGCGCAATGATATTACTAACCGTGGCTTTAATGCCGGCCTGCGCCTCATCTATACCGAGCCGATATTTAACGACAGATTTCTCGAGTTCACTTATGCATGGAATCACAATTTTACGGCTTCAGAGAAGTTTACTTATGATTATAACATCTCCAAAAACGCATATGACCGCCTGAACGACAGTCTTAGTAATTCTTTTGAAAACACTTTTTCCACCCATCAGGCAGGTATCAGTATACGCACGCAAAAGAAAGTGTACGACTATAGCGCTGGGCTGAACATACAGTTCAGCAACCTGGATAATGACAACATCAGCCTGCATAACCACCTGCAGCAACGCACGGTCAATTTCTTTCCGTCTGCCTCTTTTAACTATTCCTTCGGCAACAACCGCCGGCTGCGCTTCTTTTACCGCGGAGGCACCCAGCAGCCCAGTGTCTCCCAGCTGCAACCCGTGCCGGATAACAGCAATCCGCTTTACGTACAGCTGGGTAATCCTGATCTTAAACCGTCTTTCAACAATAACTTCAGTGTAGGATATAATACTTTCGATCCCGCTACCATGCGAGGCCTGTTTGCCAATGTAAGCGCAGCATTTACCAGTAATAAGATCATTAATGCCAACTCCTTTGACTCGCTGGGCCGGCAGGTAAGCCAGCCCGTGAATGTGAACGGCTCCTACAACCTGAACGGGAACCTGGTGAACACTTTCCCCATCAAAAAAGAACATACTTCCATCAATGCCACTACCAACTTTAACATGAACCGTGATATCAGCTTCACTAACGGCACCAAAGGAAGCACCAGGAACTTTACCGTTACGCAGGGCCTGAGTTTCAACTATGTGTATAAGGAGCTGTTCGACTTTGCCACTGCCGCCGGCGCCAGTTATAACGGGGCCCGCTATTCCGTGCAGCAGAACAATAACACCAACTACTTCAACTACTCATTTTCCTTTGACTTCAACGTTAACCTGCCCCTGGGATTTATTGTTGGGGTTGACCTCGACTATATGCTCAACACCGGCCTTGCTGCCGGCTATAACCAGGACGTAACCATGCTGAATGCATTTATATCCAAAAGCGTATTCAGGAACAACCAGGGCCTTATAAAACTGCAGGGCTTTGACCTGCTTAATCAGAACGTAAGCATCAGCCGTAATGTGGGAGAGAACTTTATTGAAGATGTGCAAACGCGGGCATTGCAGCGCTTTTGTTTGCTAAGCTTTTCTTATTTCCTGAACAGGTTCGGCGGCAATAATAATGGGGCTGCCAAAAATGTACGTCCAAAGAACGTTGCGCCTATGCCTGCCAGAAGTATCCGTATAAGGGGCTAGGGGAAACCCCTTAAAACTTGAAAGGTTGAAAGATGACAAAGGTGGATGCATGCCTATGCATTAGTTTCCGGGACATCCAGCTTTGAGACCTTACAACCTTGTATCTTTTCAGATATGGAGCAAGTGTTGACACTTACCCCAATCTGTTCATATTTTCTGCTCCTGCACTTTTACTTTCTCTTGTACTTTCCAGGTCTGCGTAATACGCTGCAATACCCAGGAAAGGGTAAAAGTGGGGATAAAATCCAGGCCCGGGAACAGCTCTTCCATGAAATTGAACAAGCTACCAAAGGTACCTAGCGTACCGCCGAACATCCGGTAAAAAATAATGGCCGAAAGTGGCGCCCAGATCACATCTGAAACCTCACCTAACATCGGAACAGCGTAGCTTGCACAACCCAATAGATCCATTAACACGCAGACCCATAAACTTGGAGTATACTTTTTTTCCATTTTCAACCTCCTCGCTTCTTAATTTTTAAATAGATCAAGAACTAATTATAAAAGCAAATAACCTATCAAAATGTTACAACCTCTCTTATGCATAAAAAGTGCCAAACTTTATCCGTAATTTAAAACCCGCCACTGCAGCGGGTTTTCCTTTTATTTGTATATACGTAAAATTAGAAAAAATAGTTGTGCAGAATGTACTGAAAAGCTAAAATGCGTAATTCCCGCAGCAGCCGCTGAACAGGGCCTAATTGCTATTTCGTGATTTTTACTCTATATTTCCTTGATAATAAACCACATTACCAAATGTCCAATAAAAATTCGCGCCGCGATATGATCAAAAAAGCCGCCGCCCTGGCCTTTGCCTCCTCCACCTTATCCTCTCTTACTAACCGGGTGATGGCTCACGAGGAAGCCGTGGATGAAAAACTGAAAGGCAATATCAACCACTCGGTGTGCGCCTGGTGCTATAATGATATTCCGCTGGAAGATCTTTGCAAGGCAGCCAATAAGATCGGTCTTCAGTCCATCGACCTCTTGGATCCGAAAGATTTCGCTACCGCTAAAAAATATGACCTCACCTGCGCCATGGTAGCTTCCATCAATAAAGACTGGGGCATCACCAAAGGCTGGAACCGCGTTGAGCATCACGACCGCCTGGTAGAGTATTACCAACACCTGATAGATGAGACCTCAAAAGCAGGTTTCCCTCACCTCATCTGTTTTTCAGGCAATCGCGAAGGCCTGGCTGATGAATTAGGCCTGAAAAACTGCGCCCAGGGGTTGCAACGTATTATGAGCTACGCAGAGAAGAAAAACGTCACCATCGTAATGGAATTGCTCAATAGCAAAGTGAATCATCATGATTATCAATGTGATCATACTGCCTGGGGTGTCGAACTTTGCAAAGCTATCGGGTCTGAGCGCTTTAAGCTGTTGTACGATATCTATCATATGCAGATCATGGAGGGCGACGTTATCCGCACTATCCAGGAAAACCACCCTTACTTTGCCCACTACCATACCGGCGGTGTGCCCGGCCGTAATGAAATAGATGAAACACAGGAACTCTACTACCCGGCCATCATGAAAGCGATCCACGAAACCGGCTTTAAGGGCTTTGTAGCACAGGAGTTTGTGCCTAAACGCAGCGATAAACTGGCCTCGCTGAAACAGGGTGTGGAGATCTGCGACATTTAATCGCTTTTTCCCTACCTTTGCGCCCATTAGTCTACTGGACTAATAGGATAAATACGCTGATATGCCACAATACTTCAGAAAGCCGCTAGGCTGGTTATTAAAGGAATCTGCCCAGGAAGGCACCCATACCTTAAAACGCACGCTTAGCGCTTTCCAGCTGGTTACGCTGGGGATAGGCGGTATTATTGGCGCGGGGCTGTTTTCTCTCAGCGGACTGGCCGCCGCCAACCACGCCGGCCCCGCTGTAACCCTATCTTTTGTGGTGGCAGCCATCGGTTGTGCTTTTTCCGGCCTCTGTTATGCAGAATTTTCCTCCATGATCCCGGTAGCGGGTAGCGCTTACACCTATGCCTACACTACCATGGGCGAAATGATTGCCTGGATCATCGGCTGGGACCTGGTGCTGGAGTTCTCGGTAGGCGCGGCCACCGTAGCTATCAGCTGGTCCAACTATCTTGTAAAGTTCCTCAGCACATACGGTATTTATTTGCCGCCGCAACTGGTCCATTCCCCTTTTGAAACAGCAAAACTGGCCAACGGAACGGAGGTGCACGGCATCCTCAACCTGCCTGCGGCCCTGGTAGTACTGGCTATGTCGCTGATATTGATACGGGGCACCAAAGGATCTGCGCTCTGGAATACTTTTGTGGTAACGCTGAAAGTAGGTGTGGTGGTTTTATTTATCGCCCTCGGCTGGCGGTTCATACAACCGGCCAACCTCTCACCCTACATACCCGCTAATACCGGCATATTCGGAGAATTTGGCTGGTCTGGCATCCTGCGTGGGGCAGGCGTAGTGTTCTTCGTGTACCTGGGCTTTGACATCATTGCGGCCGCGGCCCAGGAAACCAGGAACCCCAGGCGCAATATGCCAATTGGTATCCTGGGTTCATTAGTGATCTGCACTGTGCTGTTCATCCTTTTTGCACATGTAATGACAGGGCTGGCGCCTTATACGGAGTTCAAAGGCAACGCGGCGCCTGTAGCAGTAGCAATAGAACATACGCCCTATGTCTGGCTTGGACAGGCTATTATCATCGCTATATTGATCGGTTATACTTCCGTGATCCTGGTAGACCTGCTGGGGCAAACACGCGTTTTCTTCGCCATGTCTAAAGACGGCTTGCTGCCAAAGGTTTTTTCAGATATACATCCCCGTTTCCAGACACCCTGGAAGTCAAACATACTTTTCTGCATTTTTGTGGGATTATTTGCCGCCTTTGTGCCTATCAGGGTGGTAGGTGAGATGACGAGCATCGGCACCCTGCTGGCCTTCGTGATCGTGTGCGCTGGTATATGGATCATGCGCTATACGATGCCGGATGCGCCAAGGGCCTTCAAAACTCCCTGGGTGCCCTTCGTTCCGATCATGGGTATTATCACCTGCGTGGGAATGATGCTGTTCCTGCCCGGAGATACCTGGATAAGGTTGATCGTATGGATGGCTATTGGGATGATCATCTATTTCTGCTACGGCAAAAAACATAGCCGGGTGCGCCGGGAGCTTACAGGCAACAGCTAATACTTCCAGTCCTCCCTTAATATGCCCATTACTACCATGTCCACATACTGGCCATGTAATTTGGCGCTGTGCCGCAGTATGCCTTCCTTGGTAAACCCAAGCTTGATCGGTATCTGGCCGCTCCGTTCATTCTGCAGCACAAACCGGATCTCAATCTTGTTCAGCCGCAGCTTTTTGAAGGCAAAAGAAATAAGGGCTTTACAACAGGCGGTTGCAATGCCTTTACGCTGAAAAGCCTCGCTTACCCAATAACCTATTTCGGCCTTTTGCAGTAAATGATCCCATCCGTGCAGGTCCATCACCCCGCACAGCTCTTCCTGGTACCACATGCCAAGGGCCATGGCTTCCTGTTCATCAGCCTTGCGGAGCATCAATTGTATAAAGCGGAGGGAATGCTCTTCATTGGTATTATAATCCACCCAAGGCAGAAATTTGCGCAGGCTTTTACGGGAAAGATCAATTTGACGGTACAACGAAGCCGCATCACCTGGTTGCAATTGCCGCATGGTTATCTTGTCATTAACTCGAAGTTCCAGCATAACAGGTTTAAAAATAACAAAAAGCCCCGGCATTAACGCTAGGGCCTTTTGCGGATGATTATTTGATTATGACCTTACTTCGTGGGGGACTGGTTATACGCTATCAGCTGCTGTTTGGCCAGATCTTTAACGATCTGTTTGGCATACAGGTAAGCTTGCCGCGTTGCAGTGGGAGGGTCTACCGACTGTGTTTGCGCAGAGTAGATCAGCTTGCGCTGGTCCAGGTCGTACAGGTTACTTTCCCAGTTATATTTGATGTCTGACTGGTAGTAGCCGGGTTGGTACATGTTGCCATACCATCTGCTGTAATAGGGCCAGAAACCACCGTAATAATACGGGTAAGGCCCATAGCCCGGCCCGTAAGGCACATAGTTCCTTTGCCTTGACTTATCCAGCAGCACCACGGTCAGCACCTGGCTGGCGTCACTGCCTTTCAGCTTACGCAGAGCTGTTTTTTCATCTGTTTTATCGTCAAATGCATCCGGGCCCAACTCCCGGTAAGCCGAGGCAGCATTATACCCTTCCTTCTTTAGCTCAGTCACCAGGTTGTCTTCCATTAGCATGCGCAGCTGCTTCTCCTGTCTGGGTACCAGGGCAATAACCATGATCTTCCTATCCCGTTGCAACTGCGCGTCATTGGTCTTCCAGGATGAGGTAAGCTTGGTACTGGAACAGGCTGCCAGCAGCATCAATCCTGCGCTGATGATGAATAATCCAAACTTTTTCATATCAATGTGCTTTAATCTTTTATCAACTATAATGGAACCTTTCTAATTCCATGGTTTACAGTTGTTAGACGTAGAAAAGGGAAGAAGGTTAACAGGGGTTGGTGTTAAGGGATTGCTAAAAAGAAGCGGTTAGCTTTCAGCTACTGGCCGTTAGCACACGACCAAAACTAAAAGCTAACCGCTAATTGTTAATGGCTTAATAATTTATTACCTGCTCTACGATCGCCTCCGGTATTTCCCGGAATTCGTACAACTGCGTGCGCAGCTGCGGCTCAAAGCCGGCCTCTTTGATCGCCTCCTGCATGGAGCGGTAAGTGAACCGGTGAGGAGCGCCCGCAGCGCTCACTACATTTTCCTCGATCATGATGGAGCCAAAATCATTGGCGCCCGCATGCAGGCATAATTGCGCTACCTGTTTGCCTACGGTCAGCCAGGAGGCCTGTATGTTCTTGATATTCGGCAGCATGATGCGACTCATGGCGATCATGCGGATATATTCTTCTGCAGTGGTCATGTTATGCACGCCGCGTATCCGGGCCAGCAGGGTGTCCACATCCTGGAAGGTCCAGGGAATAAAGGCCGTAAAGCCGTAGTGCCCTTCCGGCTTTTCGCTCTGTACCTGCCGGATGGCTGCCAGGTGCTCAAAACGTTCCAGCACTGTTTCCACGTGGCCAAACATCATCGTGGCAGAAGAGGCGATATTCAGCTTGTGGGCAGCCCGCATAACGTCCAGCCATTCCTGTGCACCGCATTTGCCTTTAGAGATCAGGCGACGTACGCGGTCGTTTAGGATTTCGGCGCCCGCGCCCGGCAAACTGTCCATACCGGCTTCCTTTAAAGCGGCCAGCACTTCAATGTGCGTGCTTTTTTCCAGCTTGGTGATATGGGCAACTTCCGGGGGGCCTAATGTATGCAGCCTTAAAGTGGGATATAATTGCTTCAGCTGTTTGAACAGGTCTACGTAAAAGCTCAGGCCTAGCTCAGGATGGTGCCCACCCTGCAGCAGCAGCTGGTCGCCTCCATATTTGAGGGTTTCCTCGATTTTACGTTTATACTCGTCAATACTGGTAATGTAGGCCTCAGGATGCCCGGGAATGCGGTAAAAATTACAAAACTTGCAGTTGGCGATACAAACATTCGTAGTGTTCACATTCCGGTCTATCTGCCAGGTTACCTTGCCATGTGGCACCTGTTGCTTACGCAGTTCGTTGGCAATGTGCGTCAACTCTGCCATCGGCGCTTTTTCAAACAGGTACACTCCTTCTTCCGCAGTCAGCCACTCAAACTGGAGGGCCTTCTGATATAGATCTTTCAATTGCATGTTACAACTTATGCAGACAAAGGTAATGATTGTACACTAATAGTGGGCATTGCCGCCTTGCAATGGGCAACTTGTACTACAGAACCTGCTATTCATACGTTTTTCCCTCCGTTTGAAATATTTTTTTGCTATATGAAACTATTTTAATGTTAAATTTATATGAACGAGAGCATCTCGCGCCTTCGTATGCGAAATACCTTACTGTTACTTTTCTGCTGGCTCTGCTCCTTGGCAGCATCCGGCAATTCCACAAGCGCATCTGCCCTGGTTCCTGCTAGTACCGGTCATGCTGACTCCACCATCAAAGATGCCGTGCTGATCACCAGCTTCCCCTTCAAACAATATTACGGGGGCGTAGTGGTTATTCTCGCTCAGCTGAACGGTATACCCGATACCCTGCAATTCATCCTTGACACCGGCAGTGCCGGCATATCGCTGGATACTGGCACCTGCGATCGGCTGGGTATCCCCCTGACACCTTCAGACAGGATCGTTCGGGGCCTGGGCGGCGCCAAACAGGTCTCTTTTGCAATGGATCGTTCCCTCATACTACCCGGATTAACAGTAGATAGCCTCAATTTTCATGTCAACGACTATGAGCTGATCAGCCAGGTTTACGGCCTCCAGGTAGACGGCATCATCGGCTACAGCCTGTTAAGCCGCTATATCGTAAATGTGGATTATGATAAGGAGAGAATAAACATCTATTCCAAAGGGCGCTTCAGCTACCCCAAGGGAGGGCTGCTTTTAAAACCGTCGCTTACCCTTATTCCCATCATATCGGCGCCTTTACGTAACGGCAAGGCGCAAACCAATAATCGCTATTATTTCGATACCGGGGCAGGTATGTGCCTGCTGCTTTCCAACCAGTTTGTGAAAGACAGCGGCCTGTTGTCCTCTCGTAAAAGACAACGCAAGATCATTCAGACAGAGGCACAGGGCCTGGGTGGAAAAATGGAAATGCATATTACTACCATCCAGGAGTTCAAGATCGGCAACTATAATTTCCGTAATGTGCCGGTGTACCTGTTCGACGATAAGACCAATATCACCGCCTATCCCTTCCTGGGAGGCATGATCGGAAATGACCTGCTGCGCCGCTTCAATCTCTTCCTGAATTATCCCAAGAAGGAGATCTACCTGCAGCCCAATAGCCACTACCGCGATCCCTTTGATTACTCGTACACAGGCCTGATCATCTACCTGATTAATGGACGGGTAGAAATCACTGATATTATTAAAAACTCGCCCGCAGAAAAAGCCGGTTTCAAAAAGGGGGATATCATCCTGGCTATCAACAATAATTTCAGCAACAACCTGACAATCTACCGCGATCTGCTAAAGAATGTAGGCACCCGGCCAACACTCGTGATCATGCGAAACAATGAACTGCAACTGAAGAAGCTGCCAATAAAAAGTATCTTGTAGCCGTTATTAGGGTGTGAGCTTTTCATGAGAAAATTCGCCTTTTTATTGCTGCTTTGTTGCAGCTACGTTTCGTTTGGTTACGCGCAGTCAGGCAAACGCCGCCCGGCCCAGTTGGAAAAAGGAGCCGTAGCAGTTATTCCTTTCCGCTTATATGGGCATCATATTGTGATTCCCGCCATGGTTTCAGGCCATAGCGATACCCTTCATTTCATTTTCGACACAGGAACAGAGGTGGCCGTGCTGCACTACGGACTGGCAGACACCCTGGGTATACAAGGCAGACAGAAGGCCGGCGTTACCGCCACGAATAACCTCATGATAAAAGTGAACACCGCCACCCTTAACGTTCTATACCTCGATAAAGCCCGTCTGCCTTTTCTCAAGGTATATCTTGAAAATATTCCCGAGTTTCGTACCGGCTCCCTGAAAATAGACGGCTTCATTGGTATTGACCTGCTGAAGGCATATATCGTCAAAATTGATTATGCCCACCGGCAGCTGGTATTGTACACCTTCGGTACTGCCGTTCCAGACATAGGGGGCCTGCAACCTATTCCTTTTCAGATCAATTTCCGCACCCCGGTGATCGCGGCCTCCATAGAACTGCCCAACGGACAGTCCCTTAATGGCAACTATCATCTTACCACCGGCGGCGATTACGGCATACTCTTTAACTGGCCCTATACAGACAAGCATCAGCTCAATCAACAGCTGGTAACCCTCAGTACAGACCGGGTGCCAGATCTGGTCAAAACTTATGATTATGTAAACAGTACCATTCCCTCCCTCAGTATTTCCTCTTTTCGCCAGAACAAAGTTCCTGTCAGTTACTGCAAAGACGTGAATGACGACAGTCCAGTAATGGAAATAGCAGGCGCTATTGGTTACCAGGTATGGAAACAGTTCTCTGCGGTCATCATCAACTATCCCCAGAAAGAATTATACTTACAGCAGTAAAAAGCTGCGATTGACCCTTGGGATGTGTAATTTTAATAACTTGCATTGTTCCCGCTTACGGCGGGATCATCTATATTAACCAATAAACGAATATGATCCATTATAATAAATTCACACTGGACAATGGTTTGCGGGTAATTGTGCATGAAGACCACACCACTCCAATGGCTGTGCTGAATGTACTTTACGACGTAGGCGCACGCGACGAAGACCCTCAACGTACCGGCTTTGCTCACCTCTTCGAACACCTGATGTTCGGTGGTTCTGTTAACATCCCGGATTATGATGAACCGCTGCAAATGGCCGGCGGGGAAAACAATGCCTTTACCACCAACGATCTTACCAACTACTATATAACACTGCCGGCGGAGAACATTGAAACAGCCTTCTGGCTGGAAAGCGACCGCATGCTGTCGCTGGCCTTTGGCGAAAAAAGCCTGGATGTGCAGCGCAAAGTGGTAAGTGAAGAATTCAAGGAACATTATATCAACAAGCCCTACGGCGATGTATGGCATAAGATGCGGGAGCTGGCTTACAGCACGCATCCCTACCGCTGGATGACCATCGGCAAAGAGCTTTCGCACATTGAAAACGCTACCCTGAAGGATGTAAAAGCCTTTTTCTCCAAACACTACTGCCCGGCCAACGCCATTCTCGTGGTGGGAGGAAAGGTCACCACAGCACAGGTGAAAGCCCTGACTGAAAAATGGTTTGGCGATATTCCTTCCGGGGAAAAATATCATCGCAACCTGCCTGTAGAACCTAAACAGTCCGCTGCACACAAGCTGGAGATAAAAGCCAATGTTCCGTTGGATGCGCTGTATAAATGCTACCATATCTATCCCCGGCAAGACAAACGCTACTATGCGGCAGACCTGGTTTCCGACGTACTGGGCGGAGGCAGCTCCAGCCGCCTGCACCAGGTACTGGTAAAAGAAAAGAAGCTGTTCAGCAACATAGAATGTTACCATTTTGGCAGCATAGACGCCGGCCTGCTCACCATTGAAGGTAAGCTGGTAAAAGGCGTTAAAATGAAGGATGCAGAAAAAGCTATCCAGGAAGAGCTTTTTAAACTACAGCAGACCGTGATCCCTGAAAGAGAACTGCAGAAAGTGAAGAACCGTGTGGAAAGCATGCTGGCCTTTGAAGATATGAGCCTGCTGAACCGCGCCAATAATCTTGCCTTTTACGAATTACTGGGCGATGCTGCACTGATGAACACAGAGTTCGATAACTATGAGGCTGTTACCACAGCTGATATTCATCGCGAAGCCGGTATCATCTTTGATGACAACAATTCCAACACTATCTATTACTACGCAGATAACCAGATATGATCAATAGAAAAATAGCCCCTGCTATCAAGGATGCAGTGGAGTTTGATATAACACTGAAGCCATACGAAAAATACACGCTGGATAATGGTATACCCGTTTACGTTATAAAAGGCGATGAACAGGATACCCTGCAGCTGGAAATGATCTTTCCAGCAGGCAGCTGGTATGAGCAGGAGAGCCTCGTTTCCTCTGCCACCAACTTCCTGATGAAGAACGGCAGCAGCAGGCACTCAGCGCTTGAAATAAATGAGAGCATAGAATATTATGGCGCTTACCTGAACCGTAACAGCTATCATGAAAACGCCACTTACACGCTTCACTGTCTTACCAAACATACGGAAGCCCTGCTGCCTATGTTGCAGGAGGTGCTGCTTGACCCGGCCTTCTCACCGGAGGAACTGGCCATCTACCAGCAGAACATGAAGCAACGCCTGGCCGTCAACCTGCAGAAGTGCGATTTTGTGGCCAACCGTTTTATCGATAAGTACCTTTTCGGAGAATTCCATCCCTACGGCCGCATCAGCAGCATGATGGCCTATGATGCCCTTCAAAGCGAAAGCCTGCGGGCCTTCTACCAGAAACATTACACCTACAATAACTGTAAGATCTTTGTGGCCGGTCATCTGCCCGCCAACATGATCACGCTGCTGAACCAGTATTTCGGCAGCACTCCGTGGAATGGCGATACACACCTGATCCGCCCTGAACTGCCCGTGCAGATGGCTGACGAGAAAAAACACCGCATCTTTAACGATGAAAATGGCGTACAGGGCGCCGTACGGGTGGCGAGGCATTTCCCAAACCGCTACCATCCCGACTTCCCTAAAATGATGGTGCTCAATACCATCCTGGGCGGTTATTTCGGCTCAAGGTTAATGAGCAACATACGGGAGGAAAAAGGTTACACTTACGGCATTCATTCCCAGCTCTATAACTTCCGTCAGATCAGCGCCCTCAATATCCAAACCGAAGCCGGCCGGGATGTATGCGAAGCAACCATTGACGAGGTATATAAAGAGCTGATCCGCCTGCAGAACGAGCCCGTACCGGCAGAAGAGCTGAACCTGGTACGCAACTACATGATAGGCTCCATCCTCGGCGACCTTGACGGCGCCTTCCAGCTGATACAACGCTGGAAAAGCCTGATCCTCAATGATCTGGATGAGCACTATTTCTACAACAATATCAACGTTATTAAAACTATTTCAGCAGAAGAGCTACAGCACCTGGCCAAACAGTACCTGTCTCCGGCCGACTTTTACGAACTGGTAGTTATATAAGTAGTAATTGTCATATCTTTGCGGCTGCTATTACCCTAATAGACGAGCCTATGAGAAAATTGCTACTCTTCCTGTCACTGTTGGTAGGCGTCCGCACCTTTGCCCAGACCCGGCGGGCTGCTGTTGACTCCCTGGAAAGGAACTACCAGCTTTGCCTTGCTCAAAGCCGCTATGCTTACGGTTGTGCCCTGGAATATTATCATAAGATGGACAGCATGCTGGATATTGTATACCGCCAGCTATACACCAGCCTGGATACTACCCGCCGCCGTAACTTAAAGGTAGACCAAAGCGACTGGCTGGAAAGGAAAGCATCCTATTTCAAATTGCTGGATACAAGGGTGGAGAAATTCCGTACTAAAACCCTGGCCGGACTGGATGACCAGGCTATCTCCACCGATCAGAAAGCGGCCTACATAAAAGAACGGGTAACTGCTTTGATAAAAAGCTATCCAACAGCGGGTTAACCTATTTTATTCCCAGGCCCTGTAACCAGGTAATACATAATTCCGGCCAGCTGTTGAGCACCGGGTCTTTCACCCCAAGGCCGTAGCCATGTCCGCCGTGATCATATACGTGCAGGGTAGCCGGCACATGGTGCGCACGCAATGCATTATAAAATAACAGGCTGTTTTCAATGGGCACTACCGTATCGTCTGTGGAATGTATCAGCATAGTAGGAGGGGTTTGCCCGCTCACACGGTTTTGTGTGCTCAGCGAATCTACCATGCCTGGAGCAGGCCGTGGGCCTAACAGCATCGTAGCGCTGCCCGCATGTCTATAGGGCGTATCCATACTGATCACGGGATATACCAATACAGCAAAAGCGGGCCTGGTATCCGGTTGTATCATTGTAGCCACACAGGAAGCCAGGTGCCCGCCGGCAGAAAAGCCGATGACGCCGATCTTGTCAGGGTTCAGTGCCCAGGCGGCCGCCTTTGACTTTACCATGCGCATAGCCAGTGTGGCATCGTTATACTGAGCGGGATACCGCGCGCCCTGCTGTGCATCATCATTTACGCGGTAGTGCAGCACAATGGCGTCATACCCTTTACTGGTAAAAAACTGTGCTATATCTTTCCCCTCATGCCCGTCTGCCAGAAAAGTATAGCCGCCACCGGGTATCACCAGCACAGCGGCTCCGTTCTTACGGCCCGCGCTGAAATGTTCAATGAAAGGCGCTTCCTGTACCTTATCCCGCCCGCCTATATGCAGGTCTTTTTGTTCCGGGTACAGATAGATCTTTTCCTGTGCTTTTGTGCAGAAAGTGAAGCCTGCCAGCAGAACGGCAACCAGTAATTTTTTCACCATGGAATTATTTATTTTAATCTACATTTTACCCATGCGTTGCCCTCCGCTTGATCATCCCACCCTTGGTATCATTTATATTATGCTGCACGATAAACGCTTTCCCGTCTATCTTCTCAATCTCGTCCAGGATCCTGTGCACTTCCAGGCGGGTAACCACCGTATACACAATGTCTATTTCCGATTCTACATGACCCCGTTTGCCAAACCCGCTCTTGCCTTTGAACACGGTCACCCCTTTGCGCATTTTCAGGGTAAGGGTTTTGCGGATTAATTCACTCTCCCGCGATATGATGGTAAGCGCAATATACTCTTCAAAACCCGAAATAATAAAATCTACGGTTTTGGAAGCGGAGAGGTAGGTAAGCATGGCGTACATGGCTGTTTCAATATTGATCAGGATGGCGGCTACCCCGAAGATCAGTATGTTGAAATACATGATCACCTCGCCCATAGTGAGCACTGTCTTGCGGTTAATGTAAAGGGCCAGCACTTCCGTCCCATCCAGTACTGCACCGCCTCTAACGCTCATGCCTATACCGGCGCCAAGAAAAAAGCCGCCGAAGATGGCGATCAGCAGTTTATCGCTCGTGATTACCGGCACCTTAATGAATACCAGCGCAGCAGCCAGGCCGGCAATAGCCGCCAGCGCTTTTATGGTGAAGGAGAGCGACAGCTGTTTGTAGGCCAGCAATATAAAAGGAATATTGATAAGGATCAGCAGCAAAGAGATGGATATACCGGTGAGCCGGTTAATAAGCAGGGAGATACCGGTTACCCCGCCGTCAAGGAAGCCATTGGGCAGGAGGAACCCCTTCAATCCAACAGCGGCCAGCAACACACCGATAACGATCAATACAACATCCTGCGTGTTGTGTATAAAATTTAACCGCGCCAGGCGCTCTCTTCTCGAAGTAGTCATAACAATGTTGGTAAGGTATAAGTGTATCTGCTATACGGCTGTTATCACATTCTTTCCTGGTGCCTCAACCATCTTTCCGGTATCTCGTTGTTGCTGGCCAGCAGGTAATCGCTGTATGCACAGGGCACAAAGTCCTTGCCCGGCAGCTGCATCCACCAGCGACCGGTCTTCTTGCTTTTAAGAAATACGGTATCTATATCAGCAAAGGCTATATGAAATTCCCAGAAGGCATCCCTTTCTTCCAGCAAGGCTTCTTTATTTCTAACAGAACGCCCATCCATGAAATACCACAGCATTTGCGCTATTTGTTTTGCAGTGAGATGGTTGGTATCATTAGCAGGGCGATAGCCATAAATGCCGTAAGAGCTGAGCTGTGTGCTCATACCTGCGTAACGGGAAAGCGCGCAGGCCTCTTCGCCGCTGAAACCGTTTGGTGAAAGGCTGTTGGCAGGGGCATCTGTATGCTTGATAATGTTAATGTCGAGGCTGAGCAAATCGGTGTTGCGCAGTACTGGCTCTGCTTCCTCCAGGTTCTCCCTTACTTTGCCCAGGCGGAAACAATCAAAGCGCAGTTTGTCCAGTGTTTCCAGCATACGGGGATGTACAAAATAGCTTTGGAAGCCGATATGATTGTAATGACGGATGTAATTAGGCTGCTCCGTGAGCATATTCATCAGGAAGCTGGCGGCAGGAATGGGGCTCTCTTCCTGCAGATCTATCAGGGCATCAGCCACGCTTACTTCTATCACGTACTGCTGTGTGGCATAGGCCTGGTATTGAGCATAGGTAAGATCGTGCGAACCACCCAGTATGATAACGGTCTTATGTGTATGCAGCAGCTCTCCCAATACCGTTCTGAGGGCAGCATAAGTATCTCCCAGGCTTTGGCCCTGCTGCAGGTTGCCAAGATCGGCAATCTTTACATCTTTGTGCCAGTAATATAAACGGTAAAATTCTCTGCGGATAATATCCGGCGCATCGGTGCCCTTTTTACCGGGCCCATAACCGCGTTCTTCTCCTACGCCCAGCAATATAATATCTGCCGTTTCCAGGTCGGGGGTGTGGCCTTCTTCATAAAGGTCAGTAATGCTGCCTATCTGGCTTTCATCGTACTCCTGGTCATCGTTCAGATATGCGCGGGAAACAGGCTGTAAAAAATCTTGCAGGTGCGTAAAGTCCGCCATTACAATAAGTTGTTTGTTTGCAGGCAAACCTACAACAAGATTTTAAAAGTGAGAAAAAGGAAGAGACCGTATTTTGAATTTAGGTACATAGATCGCCCGTCCGGGCAGATAGGCTGGGAATATAATTGTAAGCCTTTACTTGTATAGTGGAGTATACCGTGTTTTGATAGTAGCTGTCTTAACTTGGTCCCGACAGTGTTTGCTTACCGTTCAATTTACCGCCTGCTCATTACTGAGGCTGATACAAACTTAATCTAAAACTTTTCAGATGCTCAAACGTTCAATCTCCTCAAACGTTTGAGATCAGTTCTTATGGATCACAAATTCGAATGGGCGCTGCGTTTTCCTGGAAAACACTTTCTCCAGTACTGACCGCTTGCTGGTAACCCGGCTCTTGTTGCAATCAACTACTTCCATCACTGCGCAGAGGTAGTCCATTGTTTCTACCACTGTAAGCATCTCGCTTATCTGTTTTACCGCAAACTGGATCTGTTGCTCGTTATAACGCTCCTCATGCAGCAAGATCAATAAATCCCTCTCTACAGGTTTCATGAAAAATAAAGTTTGACGTTCCCTATAATTTTTTAACCCGGGTTTTCAATAGGAAGATAGGGTGGCAGGTATAGTGCTTAACCAATTACGGTAAGGTGTTCTCTTTAATTACGGGTGTCAGTGCATACGTGTCAATGCATGCGTTTTTTGTTCATAGTTGGGCAACCACAATCGTTCTTCTTAAAAACATTGCAACCCTGCATTACAAGACTTCCGCACAAAAAAAAGATCAACAGCCATTTAAATTGCTTCATACGTATGTTTACTAATTCGTCTCTTTGTTTGCCTCTCCGAAGAGTTTACCTTTTCTTAACAATACACCTACTCCAATTTACGCTAAATTCGCAAAAAAATTTTAAAATATTTGTCCACAAGCTTTGCATCTAAAAAAATACTGGTAGTACCGCTTGACTGGGGCCTTGGACATGCAACGCGCGATATTCCGCTCATCTACGAGATATTAAACGCTGGATGCGAGGTGGTTATTGCGGCCGAGGGCAAACACGCCGCCTTGTTGCAGCAGGAGTTTCCGCAACTTACCTTGCTACCACTACCAGGTTACCGGATACAATACGCACAAAAGGGCAAATTCTTTGGCTGGAAGATCATTCAGCAGATCCCTAAGATATTACGTGCCATCCGTTACGAACAGCAGTGGTTGCAAAAAACCGTGGAAACCCATGGCATCCAGGCAGTTATTTCAGATAACCGCTTCGGGCTATACCATTCCCGGATCCCCTGCGTGTTCATCTCGCACCAGCTGCTGATAAAAACGCCTTTCGGCGGCTTTACAGAGCGGCTGCTGCAGCAGCTCAACTATCGCTACATACGGAAGTACAGCGCCTGCTGGATACCAGACTTTGCAGGCGATAATAACCTTTCCGGCATACTGGCCCATCCTGGCCAGCTACCCCCGCATACCACTTACCTGGGCTGCCTGAGCCGCTTCAAGCCCCGGGAAGGCGTTCCCCAGCTGTATGATCTGCTGGTACTGATCTCGGGCCCGGAACCGCAACGCTCCCAACTCGAAAAGCTGATCCTCGACCAGATCAAAGAGCTCCCGGTCCGCGCCCTTATTGTAAGTGGCAAACCGGGTACGCCTCAACGGGAGCAGATCACGCCAAACGTGCTGCAAGTGAACCACCTCAATGCGGAGGAGCTGAACGAAGCCATGCTGGCTTCTTCTATGGTGCTGAGCCGTAGCGGCTATACTACCCTGATGGACCTGGCCAAGCTGGATAAAAAGGCCATCCTGGTACCTACACCGGGACAATCCGAGCAGGAATACCTGGGGGAGTATCTTATGAAAAAAGGATATTTCTACAGCCTGCCGCAGGAAGGATTCAATCTGCGTAATGCGCTGGAGAGCGCGGCTGCCTTTCCTTTCCGCTCTTTCCAGCATGAGCAGGATATGGAACAGTATAAAGAAGTAGTCCGCAAGTTTTTGATGTGTTGATATGCTGTGGCCGACCAAAAGTAAATAAATACGCATGTTTTTTTAACAGTCTTCTCTTTGGGTTCAGACAGGCTTCTCCCAGGCTTCACCTAGACTCTGGCCAGGCTCAAGCATATTTGTTAAAATAGTATCATTACTTATTCTTTTGGTCGGCCCGCTCATTTACAGGTGCTTCACCTCCGCCCCGATAAAGATCTTCTTTCCGTCAATAGCCACCGGACGTTTCAAAAAAGTATACTCCTGTAATATCAGCCTGCGGTAATCCTCCTCCGTCAGCGTCTGTTCATGCAGCCCCATAGGCCTGAATTGCTGGCTGCGGCGGCTGAACAACGCCTCATAGCTTCCCGCCAGCTTTGCCATCTCATCCAGCTGCGCCGGCGTTATCTTTTCCGTCTTGATGTCCTGCAGCACAAACCCCTTTTCCTTGATCCCTGTATCGGCTATGATCTTCTTACACGTACTGCAGGTAGATAAATGATATAGTTTCTTCATTTCTCGATAAATTACCGTCAAACTTACAGCCCCGGGCAAAAACTTTCAAACTTTAATCTCCTAACTTTGCACATTCCACATTTTCACGTAGGTTTAGCGCATGCAAAAGAAACTGTTTTTACTGGATGCAATGGCACTTATTTACCGTGCCTACTATGCACTGATAAGAAACCCCCGGCTTACCAGCACAGGACGTAATACCAACGCGCAGTTTGGTTTTACCTCCACCCTGCTGGACCTGATCAATAAAGAAAAGCCCACCCATATGGCAGTGGCCTTCGATACCATGGCGCCCACAGACCGCCATACTTCCTTTGCTGAATATAAGGCCAACCGCCAGGAAGCACCGGAGGATCTGATCGATGCCTTGCCCGATATAAAACGCATCATAGAAGGCTTCAATATCCCGGTAATAGAATCAGACGGCTATGAAGCAGATGATGTCATCGGCACGCTCGCCTGGCAGGCCGCAGATGCAGGCTACGCCGTATACATGGTGACGCCCGACAAAGATTACGGCCAACTGGTAAAAGAGAACGTATTCATTTATAAACCGCCCTACCAGGGCAATAAGGAAGAGATCATGGGCCCCCGTGAGGTCTGCGATAAATGGCAGATCACTAACGTGAACCAGGTGATAGACATCCTGGGCTTAATGGGCGACGCGGTGGACAATATCCCCGGCATTGCCGGCATTGGCGAAAAAACAGCCATGAAGCTGCTCTCGCAGTACCATAGCCTGGAAAATGTACTGGCCAACGCAGATACCATCGGCGGTAAAATGGGAGAAAAGATAAAGGCCGGCGCTGCAGATGCCGTCCTCTCCAAACAGCTGGCCACCATCATCACCGATGTACCGGTTACTTTCCATGAAGAAGACTTTTGCATCAAAGAGCCCAACAAGGAAAAACTTACCGAGATCTTTACCGAACTGGAATTCAAAACCCTTGGTAAAAGGATCCTGGGCGATAACTTCTCCGCAGTAAATACCGAAGCGCCCCTGCCAGCCAAAACCCAGCAGCAGGATCTCTTTGGTAATATCGTGGAAGACGCTTCCGTGCTGACCGATCGCGATGAAACGCCGGATACCGGTATCAACGTACTGCTGGCAGACAAGAATATCGACAACACACCGCACACCTATCACCTGGTTGATACGGCCGAAAAGAGAGCAGCGCTGATCGCCCGCCTCATGAAAGAGAAAGAGATTTGCTTTGATACAGAAACCACCGGTACAGACGCTAACGCGGTGGAAATGGTAGGCATGAGCTTCGCCTGCTGCAAGGCAGAAGGGTGGTACGTACCCGTTCCTGCCGATCAAACGGAAACCAAAGCCATTCTGGAAACCTTCCGTCCGCTCTTCGAAAATGAACAGATCACCTTTGTTGGCCAGAACATCAAGTACGATATGATCGTGCTCAAATGGTACGGCCTCGATATCAAAGGACCTATATTCGACACTATGCTGGCGCATTACCTCATCGAGCCGGAAGGCCGTCGTAGCATGGATCTGCTCAGTGCCCAATACCTGCAATATGCACCTGTATCCATAGAAACGCTGATCGGTAAAAAAGGCAAGAACCAGGGCAACATGCGCGATGTGGAACTGGAGAAGATCAAGGAATATGCTGCTGAAGATGCAGACATTACCCTGCAGCTGAAAGAAAAATTCATTCCTTTGCTCACGCAGAGAAGTGTGGATAAAGTATTCTATGATGTAGAGAATCCGCTGGTAAAAGTGCTTACAGACATGGAATACGAAGGTATCCGCATCGATACCCAGGCCCTGGCAGACTACTCCCGTGAACTGGAATCGGAGATCAGGCGCGCAGAAGAAAGTGTATACCAACAGGCGGGCGTTCGCTTCAACCTGGCGTCCCCCAAGCAACTGGGAGAAGTGCTGTTCGAAAAACTGCAGCTGGATCCGAAGGCCAAGAAAACACGCACCGGCCAGTATGCCACCGGAGAAGATGTGCTGGCAAAGCTTTCCCACAAGCACAAGATCGTTGAAGACATTCTCGTGTTTCGTGAACTTAGCAAACTGAAATCCACCTACGTAGATGCGCTGCCGTTAATGATCAACCAGCGCACCAATCGTGTGCATACTTCTTATAACCAGGCAGTAGCGGTTACGGGGCGCCTGAGCTCCAATAACCCTAACCTGCAGAATATTCCCATTCGTACAGACAGAGGTCGTGAAGTGCGCAAAGCATTTGTGCCGCGCAGTGAAGAATTCGTGTTGCTCTCTGCCGATTATTCACAGATAGAGCTGCGCATCATTGCTGCCATCAGCGGAGATGTACATATGATAGAGGCCTTCCGGCAAGGGCTCGACATTCACGCTGCTACCGCCGCCAAGGTGTACGGTCTGGAAATGAGTGAGGTAACTTCAGATATGCGCCGCAATGCTAAAAGCGTAAACTTCGGTATCATCTATGGAGTAAGCGCCTTTGGCCTCTCTGAGAACCTGGGCATTGCCCGTTCTGAAGCCAAAACACTCATCGATAACTACTTCGCACAATACCCTTCCATCAAGTCATACATGGAGAACCAGGTACAGTTTGCAAAGAAGAACGGCTACGTGCAAACGCTCCTGGGCCGCAAACGCTGGCTGAAAGATATCAATTCCTCCAATGCAGTAGTAAGAGGCTATGCAGAACGCAACGCCATCAACATGCCTATACAAGGCACTGCTGCCGATATGATCAAGCTTGCCATGATAGCGGTACATAAAACCTTTAAGGAACATAATCTGCGCTCCCGCATGATCCTGCAGGTGCATGACGAATTGGTGTTTGACGCCCACCGCGATGAAGTGGAGATCGTCAAACCCCTTATCCTCGAATCTATGCGTAACGCCCTTCCCATAGCCGTTCCGGTAGAAGTGGAAATAGGCGCCGGCCAGAACTGGCTGGAAGCACATTAATTGCAAGCTGCTGGCTTTTACCTATTAGCTCTTAGCAGATTGTCGGGTTCCAGATCCGTTACTGCTAAGAACTAATAGCTAAGGGCTAATGGCTGTTAAAAAAAGTGCTATGATTTCTCAATTTTACTTTGTATTTTATTTCATAAAAAACTCCCATTATCACCCGGTAATTTATTAGCATTTAATCGCTTAGAATACTTGTATTTCCCAATTACGTTTACTAGCTTTCAATCATGATCCAAACATCACGTTTACAAATATTACCGTGTTCCCTGCAGTATTTTGAAGCGCTGTTGCAGGGCAATGATGTTTTGGGAGAACTCCTTGGCATTGATATCCCCGAATATTGGACCGAGTATCCCGAAATGGTGCTCGTAGCCTACGATAAACTCCGCAACGACCCCTCCATGCTGGGCTGGTTCTTTTACCTGGTAGTGCACCGCCTGGACAGGCGCCTGATAGGCGCAGGCGGCTTTAAAGGTCGCCCCAATGAAGAAGGAATAGTGGAAATAGGCTACGAAATTGCTGCCGCTTACCGCGAGCAGGGTTACGGTACAGAACTGGCAGAAGCGCTCATACGCTTCGCCTTTGGCCATACCTATGTAAACAAGGTAGTGGCCCACACGGAAGAAGAATATAACGCCTCCGTCAAGATCCTCCAGAAATCGGGTATGCATTTCGTAGGCGAAATATCCGATAAAGAGGACGACCAGCTCTGGCAATGGGCCATCACGCGCGAGCAATACGAAGCCCTGCTCGAAAAGAACGCCCTTCAAAGCCGCTCATAAAGCCTCGCCAACAACTGATCCGCATCCACCGGCAGCTATCAGCCGCCGTTGATCCCACTTTTTTGTGGGTTGTTTCCTGCATTCCCTTATTTTTGGCACCGCTGAGCCCTAAGGCTCGCAGCTACCAAAACAACTACGCTTAACAAACAAAAATTAACAATGAAAAAATGGATCTTGTGTGCAGCTGTTTTCTCCTGTACCGCAGCAATGGCACAGAACACCAATAAGGAGGGCAGTCAGTATCAGTTCACCACCATTAAAAATCTCGACGCCTACGATGTGCAGAACCAGGGCCGTACAGGCACCTGCTGGTCTTTCTCGGGCCTCTCTTTCTTCGAGTCAGAACTGCTGCACAACGGTAAGGACAAAGGCCTTAACCTCAGCGAAATGTTCGTAGTGCGCAAAATGTACCCGCTCAAAGCCGCTAACTATGTGCGCATGCACGGCAAGGCCAACTTCGGCGAAGGCGGCGGCTTCCCCGACGATCTTTTATGCCTGCGCAAATACGGACTGGTGCCCCAGAATGTATACGACGGCAACCGGGATAAAATGTATAACCATGCTGAAATGGAAAGCCTGCTCGAGGGACTGGTAAAAACCACCGCCGCAAACGAAGGAGTGATCAATCCTAACTGGCAGAAAGCTTTTGATGGTGTGATCAACGCCTATATGGGCGATGCGCCGGAACAGTTCACCTTTAACGGCAAATCCTACACTCCGCAAAGCTTTGCTAAAGAACTGGGCCTTAACGCAGACGACTACGTGATCCTTACTTCCTTCACCCACCATCCTTACTATGAGCAGTTTGTGCTGGAAGTGCCGGATAACTGGAACTGGGAAAAGGTATACAACGTACCCCTTAATGATCTGATCAGCATCTCCGAAAATGCGATCAACAACGGCTACACGGTTGCCTGGGCCGCTGATGTAAGCGAGAAATACTTCAGCTTCCGCGACGGATTGGCCATCGTACCAGATAAAGACTGGGCAGATATGACGCCTGATGAAAGGAAAAAAGTGTTTGAAGTACCCGGCAAGGAAAAGGAGATCACTCCCGAAGTACGCCAGCACGCTTTCGACGACTTCGAAACACAGGACGACCACGGCATGCACATCGTTGGCCTTGCCAAAGACCAGAACGGGAACAAATACTTCCGTGTAAAAAACTCCTGGGGCACAGATAACCCGGGCAACGGCTACTTTTACGCTTCCGTTCCCTACTTTGCTTACAAAACCACCAATATCATGGTGAATAAAAAAGCCATCCCGGCTGATATAGCGAAGAAAATGGGTATAAAATAGAAATTGACAGATCCCGATGACCAAACTCTAATTTGGTCATCGGGATTTGAAATTTACTTTCCTTCTATCTTCTGCGTATACTCGTAATTCCCCAGCCTTACCTTCACTGGCACCCCTGTCCGTTTCTCCCAGGCCCATTCCTTCTTACAGAAATACCCGAAATGTTGCTGGTAATACCCGTTGGGCGCCATACTCCTGGGTGTCAGCAAATAAGCCGGCAAGGGCGCCTTAAGCGTTGAATCCGACCTTTGCAGCGGCTTGAGGGATTGTGCCCCCGCCAGCTTGGCTGCCAGCAAAAGGATCATTATGAATAAGATACGTTGCATGTTGCACTGTCGTTGTTTATGAGATCTTAAGACCCAGCAGCTCAGTACTGCCGGCGCCCTCCCTGATCAGCTCCGGTTCGGGCCCCGTAAAATCTATCACAGTACTAAAGGTGGTGCCTCCAGTACCTCCATCTACTACGATATCCACCATCTTCCCGAACTTCTCATAAATGATCTCCGGATCAGTATATTCTTCCACGTAATGTTCAATAGGCAGGGAAGTGCTCATCACCGGGTTGCCCAGCTCCTGCACAATAGTGCGGCAGATATTGTTGTCCGGCACACGTATACCCACAGTATCCTTCTTGGTTTTCAGCATTTTAGGCACCTGTTTGCTGGCCGGCAGTATAAAAGTATATGGCCCGGGCAGCGCACGCTTCAGGATGCGGAACACCGGCGTGTCTACACTTTTTGCATAGTCTGACAAATGGCTCAGATCATGACAGATAAAGGAGAACTGCGCCTTTTTCGGATCTATCTGTTTGATACGGCAAATACGCTCTATGGCCTTGGGCTGAAAGATGTCGCACCCCATACCATATACCGTATCCGTTGGGTAAATAATCATCCCGCCGCCTCGTAAACACTCAACGATCGTCTTTAAATGGCGGGGATTCGGATTTTGCGGATGAACCTTCAGAAGCATGAATTCCGATTGAATGATGAAAAATTACTTTTCATAACAAAGGTAGTACCATTTCCTAAACTAAAATTTCCCTAACTTTCGTCCCGATTTTTTCTAAACCTATAACAACCTGGATGGAATTAAAAGGTATTGTTCCCAGAACATGGAGAAAAGTAAAACGCATACTGCTGATAATGTTCATTGCTCAATTTGTTTACATTATCCTCTTGCGCTGGGTCAATCCGCCAATCACCCTTACCATGATCTCCAGCTGGTTCAGCCTCTGGGGTACTGACAAGCACTTCAAGAAGAAGTGGGCCAATGCAGAAGACATTTCCCAGTACGCCAAGCTCGCTGTGATCGCCAGTGAGGACCAGCTCTTCCCGGACCACGATGGATTCGACTTCAAATCCATCGAAAAGGCAATGAAGCACAATCAAAAAAGCAAGAAGATCAGGGGCGCCAGCACAATTAGCCAGCAGGTGGCAAAAAATGTGTTCCTCTGGCAGGGAAGGGGCTGGTTCCGGAAAGGCCTGGAAGTATACTTCACATTCATGATAGAAAAGATCTGGGGCAAACGCCGCATCCTCGAAGTGTACCTGAATGTGGCCCAGACCGGCGACGGCATCTTTGGCGTGGAAGCCGCCTCCCGGGAATATTATTTCAAGCCCGCCATTAACCTCAGCCGTGAACAGGCTGCTATGATCGCCGCCTGTCTGCCTAACCCGGTTAAATACACGGTAGTACCGCCCGCCCGCATCACTGCCTGGCGTCAACGCCGGATCCTGCAGCAGATGCGCAACATTGCCGCCGATCCGGACATTGCCGGGCTAATTAAAGAATAAGCTTATTTAGGGCTGCGATGGCAGCCTTTTCTCTTTCCTCATAGCTGCCCCTGATGTCTACCCAGGGCACGCCTGCATTGACCACAATATCCCGGTAAATACGGTAAAAATATTCCCGCATCTGCGGATCAGGGTACTCCCTTTGCGGATCTTCCTCCCAGGGAATGTCTATATAAGTAAGCAGGTAAAGATCATAAGGCCGGGCAGCTATCTGCTCGAGTATGCGTGGATCCACCTGCCCGTATTTATGTTCACTCCATACTTTCAGCACATACAGGTCTGTATCGCAGATCAGCAGCCTGTTGGCCAGCCGGGCTTTCTCATCTTCCAGCCGCAGCTGTCCCTTAGCAATCTCCCACAGGTCATGCTGTTCATAGGGGCGCCCCAACTCATCCAGGTATACCCGTGCATACTCCTGTGTCCACACGGTGTTGAAATGTGCGGCCAGCTTTTCGCTCAGTGTGCTCTTCCCCGTAGATTCCGGTCCTATTACAACTACTTTCTTCATGCGGGTTGTTCCTCCAATATTTTTTTCCAGCTGAAATAACCCATTACTGCCACGATGAACAGGAAAATGGTAAGCAGCGCCGTAGGCAGCAGCCTTTTATGGAACAGCAAGGGAATAGCGGCCAGGTTCGATATATTGAGCACGATCCAGTTCTCGATCTTTCTTTTGGCCAGCAGCCACATGCCGCTACAGGCGGTGGCAGATACAAAGGCGTCCGCCAGTGGCACATCAGAATTGGAAAAGTTTCGCAGCAATACGTAGAATACCGCCCAGCCAACCACTGCTATGAGTGTCGCGGTCGTCCATTCCCTGCGGCTGGCCCAGGCCACGGCAGGCGTATGCTGCTGCTTGTCTTTATGGGCCCAGTGGTACCACCCGTATACGCTCATTATAAAATAATAAGCATTAAGGGTGGCTTCGGCATACAGCCGGAACTGTTCGCGGGATAACAGGTATGTATATATGCCTGTGCTAACCAGTCCGGTAGGGTAAAGCCAGATGCTGTTTTGTTTACTGCAGATAACGCTGATGGCGCCAAACAGCGCGGCAACTATTTCCAGCCAGCTCATGGCATGAATGCCCTCCAGCAGGCTTTGGTATATGGCCTGAAAATTCATGGTGCAAATATGCAAAAATAAAAAAGCACAGCCGCTAAGACTGTGCTCCTTTTAACACTATCATTCTTCTCAACTATGGCTTATTCTGCTTCTGCCACTACTTCCCTTACCTCAGGTATCATGCGCTTCATCATACCTTCAATACCTGCTTTCAGGGTGATCATGGAAGAAGGACAACCGGAGCAGGAACCCTGCAACATCAGTTTCACTACACCTTCGTTATAGTCTTTGAACTGAATGGCGCCACCGTCCATTTCTACGGCAGGCTTCACGTAGTTCTCCAGTAATTCTTTAATACGTTTTACCACATCGCTGTCATCAGCGCTCACTTCATTGCTGGCTGCCGCCTTAACTACGATCTCGTCTTCGTTAATGATCGGACGGTTATCTTCCAGGTATTCTTTCAGAAAAGCTTTTACCGTGGGGATAATGTCCATCCAGTCAGTTTCAGCGGTTTTGGTCAGGGTAACAAAATTAGCCATTATGAAAACGCCCTTAATGAAGGGAAAACTGAACAGCTCCGTTGCCAGGGGCGAAGGTTTCGCGCTGGCCTCATCAGGGAAATCTATGCTTTTGCCCGGATACAGCAGTTTGTTGGCCACAAACTTCATGGTTTCCGGATTCGGCGTCATTTCCGTATATATGCTGATGATGGGATTACCTGTTTTGATCATTTTTTTCTTATTTAACTCTTAATCTACGCAAAGGTAGCAACTTTCAGCCAGAACTGGGAGCATAATTGACCCCGAATTCCATCGATTTTTGCAATAACCTTATAGGCAAATGATTATATTCGTACAGAATAATGCATTTGAGCAAACGCCTTTAAACCATTTCCCATGCTCTATAAAAAACTTGCTGCAAGCACCGAAAAAGCCCTGAACGAGCAGGTGCAGCTGGAAGCGGAGTCTTCCCAGTATTATCTCGCCATGGCTTCCTGGGCCGAAGTGCAGGGCTATAATGGCATAGCCCAGTTCCTGTACCGCCATTCGGACGAGGAAAGGATACATATGCTCAAACTCATCCGTTTCATCAACGACCGCGGCGGTCATGGAATAGTGCCCACGCTCAAACAACCGGCTTTAAAGTTCAAAAACATCCTCGAGATTTTTGAGCTGGTGCTCAGCCATGAGATCCTGGTTTCTACCGAGATCAACAAACTGGTAGATCACTGCCTGCAGGAAAAGGATTATACCACGCACACCTTCCTGCAATGGTATGTGAGCGAACAGATCGAAGAAGAAAAAATGGCCACCCAGATACTTGATAAACTGAAACTGATAGGGGAGGATAAGGGAGGCATGTATATCTTTGACCGGGATATGGCAACCCTCCAGACGGAAGACAGAAGATAAACCAGTATGCAATCTGTTAAGACATTAAAGGCGCGCAAGCGCGTGGCGCTCATTGCCCACGACCATAAGAAGCCCGAGCTCATAGAGTGGGCCGTATACAATAAAACGGTACTAAGCCGTCATGAACTGTATGCCACCGGCACTACCGGCCGGCTCCTGGAAGAGCAGCTGGATGTGCCGGTGCGCAAAATGCTCAGCGGCCCCCTGGGAGGCGACCAGCAGATTGGCGCCATGGTGGCCGAAGGCCAGCTGGATGCCGTAATCTTCTTCTGGGACCCTATGGAAGCTTTGCCCCACGACCCTGATATCAAGGCTTTGCTGCGTCTCTGCGCAGTATGGAACATCCCGATGGCCTGTAACCGTACCACCGCAGATTTCCTGCTTACTTCGCCACTGATGCATCAGGATTACGAAGCCATTCTGCCGGATTATTCCCAATACCTGGGTAGAAAAGTTCAGTGAAGGTGCGCCGCCTGGTAATGCTCTTCCAGGGCGTCCCCGAAATCATTCTTCAGGTCGCGTAGCACGGTATGCACGTGGTTGCCGTTATTCTGGGTATTATCGTATTCAATGAGAATGGCCGGGTTCTGTATCCGGTAATAATGTCCTCCGCCCCAGGCATGTACACCCGCCCAGGCAAAATGCATATTGTCCCAGCCGGCTGCCGTGATCTCTTTTAGCAATACATCCGCATACAGCTTGGTATAGTTGTCAATATACACGCCTACCAGCTGTTTCAGCAATTGCTGCTGCCGCGGCTTCATTTTTGAAAACGCCAGCCCCGGCGGATCAAGCAACATTGCTTTGCGACGGTTGCCGGTAATTATATCACCGGGAGCTTCGGTTTGTATAATAGCCTGCTCCTGCTGCGATTTGTCCAGTGAGCTGAGCAGCTCAAATCCGAGCATCGCCTCCTGTTTCAATATCTGCTTCCCTTTTTCAGCGCCCGAAGGTACAATGCCCGGGTTAGATCCCAGGAAGGCGGGCGTACCCGCTGCCAGGCTGTTATTGACAGAAGAAAAGTTCAGGGCCACGTGGTGGCCTTCTATTCGCCAGCCCCATAGTTTTTTGGGGTCAGGTGTGCCAAAAATGCTGATATAATATTTACCCGGATCGCGGTAATCGTCATCAGCAGCCCGCCCCTCCAGTACTTTCAGCACGTTTTCCAGGGCAATGATGGAAGTGGCCTTTTGATAACCCTGCGCACTCATGCAGGTTTGCAGCAGGCGCAGGGCCGCCGCTTTCTGCTGGCTGTTCATCGCCTTTAAAGGCAGCCCCTTTCGGGCTTTGGGCACAAAATGCCAGTTGACGCGTTCGGCATCGTCATAGGCAAATACGGCCTGCTCTTTTGTTGTTGCATCCAGCGTTTGCATAAACGCCTGCGCTGCGGCGGTAATATCATGCGGCGCCTGCGCATGGCCTGTTAAGCCGGCCAGTAACAGTAGCCCAGGCAGCAGCAATTTGTATATCGAAGGTTTCCGTACCATAGACGTGGAATTTCTTCCAACAAAATAATAAAATCCATTTACTTATTTTCGCAGTTTTAGCAGCTTAAAGTAACCGCTTTGTAGATGATATTGAAGCATTTAGCCGCAGCTATGCTGTTAACGGGTTGCATGATGACTTCCGTTTATGCACAGCTGCCTCCCAAACGCGAGCTCAGGGCAGTATGGATCGCCACTGTAGAAAATATTGACTGGCCGTCCCGCAGGGGTTTGAGTACAGAACAGCAAAAGCAGGAATTTATAGATCTGCTCGACCGGCAACAGCGCAACGGCATAAACGCAGTTGTTGTGCAGGTACGCCCCGTGGCCGATGCCTTTTACTCCTCGCCCTTCGAGCCCTGGTCCGAATACCTTACCGGCACACAAGGCCAGGCGCCTAACCCATATTACGATCCGCTGGAATTCATGGTAGCGGAAGCACATAAACGCGGCATGGAGTTCCACGCTTGGTTCAACCCTTACCGGGCGGTTTTCAATATCGGCCGCAGCAGCATTGCACCTAATCACATTACCCGGCTCAGGCCACAGTGGTTCCTCACCTATGGCGACCGCAAATACTTCGATCCCGGGATACCGGATGTACGGCTTTACGTTACGCAGATCATTACCGATGTGGTGAAGCGCTATGATATAGACGCGGTACATTTCGACGACTATTTCTACCCATACCGTATTCCCGGCAAAGAGTTTCCTGACAACAATTCTTACCGCCTCTATGGTAGCCAGCTGTCTAAAGATGACTGGCGCCGCCATAACGTAGATACCATTATCCAGATGCTGAACCTGGCCATCAAAGCAGCCAAGCCCTGGGTGAAATTCGGGGTAAGCCCCTTCGGCGTATGGCGCAACCGTGACCGGGACCCGGAAGGCTCCTACACCCATGGCGGCCAGACCAACTACGACGATCTCTATGCAGACGTGCTGAAATGGCTGAAGAACGGGTGGATAGATTATGTGGCACCCCAGCTATACTGGGAACATGGACACCGCCTGGTGGCCTATGAGGTGCTGCTTAACTGGTGGGCGCAGCACGGCTACGGGCGTCATGTTTATATCGGGCACGGGGTGTACCGCATTAACAGTAGCGCCATCTGGCGCAATCCCAATGAACTGCCCAGACAGATCACCGATGCCCGCACGCTCAATACCATACAGGGAAGTATTTTCTACAGCGCGAAGTCTTTCTCCGGCAACCCGCTGGGGATAGAAGACAGCCTGCATAACCACCTCTACCGCTATCCGGCCCTGCGCCCCCTCATGCCCTGGCTCCAGGGCCAGGAAGCCCCCAAAGCGCCCTATTTTATTGATGCCTTTGAAAGGGCCAACGGCCTGCAGGTATATTGGTCAGACGACGATACCCTGCAGCGCACCAAACAATATGTACTGTACCGCTTTGAAGGCACCGAACCGATTAACGTAAGTGATCCCACAAAGATCCTGGCCATCGTTGAGCAAATGCCTGATCCTCAGTATACTGACTATACTTATCAGAAAGGGCATAACTATGTTTACGTGGTAACCGCGCTGAACCGTCTGCAAAATGAAAGCCTGCGCAGCGAATCTTTGGAGGTGAAAGTGGTAAACGGTAAAGCAGTTTTTGAATTCCCCTGAGAAGATGCCATAACACTTTCATGTAAAAGAACCTTTATTAATATTCAAATTAAATTTACTATATGAGGCAGGCCGGGTCAGTTGCCTGTCCTGCCTCTGCCTATATTCCGCCATTCGTGTATCCCCGCCCGTCCCTCAGAGCCGTCAAAAATTTGTTAATTTCCAATCAATTCCTGTAATTTTTTAATCTTTTCTAAATTTTTCCCTATAAACAAATGTTTATAAAAAAAATACCGCATTCCTTTAGTATCTTTAAACCGTTCCCGAAACAATTACGGTACCTCACCCGGCTGCTTAAGCGCTCAGGTGTAGTGTACCCGACACAAAAACCTAAATGAATGCGAAAAGTGAGAAAACAGGAAGGCCTTTATCGTCCGGAATTTGAACATGATGCCTGCGGAACTGGTTTTACTGCCCATATCAAAGGCCGTAAATCCCACCAGATCATAAAGGATGCCTTGACGATGCTGGAAAACATGGAACACCGTGGGGCCTGCGGTTGTGAACGTACTACCGGAGACGGGGCCGGCATTCTTATTCAGATGCCGCATGAGTTTTTTTATGACGAGTGCCTCAAAATGGGGTTCGCATTACCGGAATTCGGTAAATATGGCGTAGGCATGGTGTTCTTCCCCAAAGAACCCCGCTGGCGCGAAGAATGTCGCGAAATAATCAACCGCGCAGCCGAAAAGCTGGGCCTCGATATACTGGGATACCGCAAAGTGCCGGTACGCCCTGATGGCATTGGTGAAAGCGCTCTTTCCGTAGAACCGGAAATAGAACAGGTGTTTATTGCCTGCCCTTACCAGATCTCCGACCAGCAATCCTTCGAACGTAAACTGTTCGTTCTCCGTAACTATGTGTCTAAAACAGTGCGCAATACCGTACCTAAGGAAAAAGCACTGTTCTATATAGCTTCTCTTTCTTCTAACACGATCGTATATAAAGGACAGCTCACCACTTACCAGGTAAGGCATTACTATCCTGACCTGAGCGATGAGAAAATGGTGTCTGCCTTTGCACTGATCCACTCCCGTTTCGCTACCAACACTTTCCCTAGCTGGAGACTGGCTCACCCATACCGCTATATCGCGCACAACGGTGAGATCAATACCCTGAAAGGGAACCTGAACTGGCTCCGCGCCGGCGAAAGGGATTTTGCAACTAAATATTTCTCCAAAGAGGAAATGGATATGCTGCTGCCTATCGTAGAAGAAGGCCAGTCAGACTCCGCCAGCCTCGATAACGTAGTAGAACTGCTCACCCTCACCGGCCGCTCACTGCCCCATGTAATGATGATGCTCATCCCCGAAGCATGGGACGGCAACGAAGACATGGACCCGGTGAAGAAAGCTTTCTACGAATACCACGCTTCCCTGATGGAGCCCTGGGACGGTCCTGCTTCCATCTCCTTCACAGATGGTAAGATCATCGGCGCCACACTGGACCGTAACGGTCTGCGCCCCAGCCGCTTCGTGGTAACCAAAGACGACCGGGTGATCATGGCTTCAGAAGCCGGCGTATTGCCCATCGATCCCAAGAACGTAAAAGAAAAAGGCCGCCTGCAGCCCGGTAAAATGTTTATAGTAGACATGGACCAGGGCCGTATCATTGGCGATGAGGAGCTGAAACAGACCATCTGTTCCCAGCAGCCTTACGCTGAATGGCTGAACAAATACAAGATCCGCCTGGAAGAACTGCCCGAGCCCCGCGTGACATTTACTCACCTGGAGCACGACCAGATCTTTAAATACCAGCGCGCTTTCGGTTACAGCACCGAAGATCTGGAGCACATCATCGCCCCCATGGCCATAGATGGCAAAGAGCCCGTAGGCTCCATGGGTACCGATGTACCGCTGGCCATCCTGAGCGATCAGCCCCAGCACCTGAGCAGCTATTTCAAACAGCTGTTCGCACAGGTAACCAACCCGCCCATCGATCCTATCCGCGAAAGACTGGTAATGTCACTCGCTACCTTCGTGGGCAACAACGGCAACCTGCTGGATGAAGATCCGCTGCACTGCCACGGGCTGGCCCTGCGCCACCCGATCCTGAGCAATCACGAGCTGGAGAAGATTCGCAGTATCGATACCGGTATCTTTCAGGCCAAAACATTACAGACCTACTTCAAGGCAGACGGCAAGCCCGGCTCCCTCGAAAAAGGATTGGCCCGCCTTTGCCGCTATGCAGTAGATGCAGTGGAAGACGGCTTCGAAGTGATCATCCTCTCCGATCGCGCCATTGATTCTGAGCACGCTCCTATTCCCTCCCTGCTCGCTGCTTCCGCAGTACATCACCACCTTATCCGTAAAGGGGTGCGTGGACAGGTTGGCATCATCATAGAAGCCGGCGACGTGTGGGAAGTACATCACTACGCCTGCCTCCTGGGCTTCGGCGCAACCGCTATTAATCCCTACCTGGCGCTGAGCACCATCCGGGATATGAAGCTGAGCGGCAAACTGGATACCGAGCTCGATGTAGATAAACTCAAAAAGAACTACGTAAAAGCCGTTTGCGAAGGCCTGCTGAAAGTGTTCTCCAAAATGGGTATCTCCACCCTGCAATCTTACCAGGGCGCTCAAATCTTTGAAATCCTGGGCATTAATCAGAGTGTGGTAGACAAATACTTCGTTGGCGCCGTTTCCCGTTTGCAGGGTCTGGGCCTCGACGAGATTGCCCGCGAAACCCTGGCCAAACACTGGATGGGTTACGGCCGCAAGGAAACACCTGTACAACGCCTAACCGTTGGTGGTATCTACCAGTGGAAACGTAAAGGTGAGTTCCACCTCTTTAATCCAACAACCATTCACCTGCTGCAATATTCCACCCGCATGGGAGATTACAGCATCTTTAAAAAATACTCCAAGGCCGTGAACGACCAAAGTGAAAAAGCCGCCACCCTGCGCAGCATGTTCACGTTCAAACGTACACGCCCTTCCGTATCTATCGATGAGGTAGAATCCGCAGAAGTGATCCTGAAACGCTTCGCATCCGGCGCTATGAGCTTCGGCTCCATATCCCACGAAGCACACTCCACCCTGGCGATTGCCATGAACCGTATCGGCGCCAAGAGCAATACCGGTGAAGGGGGTGAAGATGAGATCCGTTACGAGCAGCTGCCTAATGGCGACAGCATGCGCTCTGCTATCAAACAGGTGGCCAGCGCCCGCTTCGGGGTTACCAGCTACTACCTCACCAATGCAGATGAATTACAGATCAAAATGGCCCAGGGTGCCAAACCTGGCGAAGGCGGCCAGCTGCCCGGCCATAAAGTGGACGACTGGATCGCAAAAGTGCGCCACTCCACCCCGGGTGTAGGCCTGATCTCTCCGCCGCCGCACCACGATATTTATTCTATCGAGGATCTGGCTCAGCTGATCTTTGACCTGAAGAACGCTAACCGTGCCGCCCGTATCAGCGTTAAGCTGGTATCCAAGGCAGGCGTTGGCACCATCGCTGCCGGTGTGGCTAAAGCCCACGCAGATGTAGTGCTGATTTCCGGCCATGATGGCGGTACCGGCGCATCTCCCATCAGCTCTATCAAACATGCTGGGTTGCCCTGGGAGCTGGGCCTGGCTGAAACCCACCAGACACTGGTACGCAACAAACTGCGCAGCAGGGTAGTGGTGCAAACAGACGGACAGCTGAAAACCGGCCGCGATATCGCTATCGCCACCCTCCTGGGTGCCGAAGAATGGGGCGTCGCTACCGCTGCCCTCGTGGTAGAAGGCTGTATCATGATGCGTAAATGCCATCTCAATACCTGCCCTGTAGGTGTAGCCACACAGGATCCCGAACTGCGCAAGCGCTTTGCCGGCGACCCTGAGAATGTAGTGAACCTCTTTAAGTTCCTGGTGGAAGAGCTGCGCGAGATCATGGCAGAACTGGGCTTCCGTACCGTAAATGAAATGGTAGGCCAGGTAGAGAACCTGCAGGTGCGCGAAGGAATTGACCACTGGAAATACAAACACCTCGATCTTTCTCCGATATTATATAGAGAGCCCGCCGGCCCTGAAGTAGGCCTGTACAAACAGGAAGAACAGGACCACGGTATCAGTGAAGTACTGGACTGGCAGCTGCTGAAAGCCGCCCAGCCCGCACTGGAAAAGAAAACCCGGGTGTTCCAGCAGTTTAGTGTGAGGAATACAGACCGTACCATCGGTACGATCCTCAGCAACGAAATATCCAAGCGCTACAAAGGCGAAGGGCTGCCGGAAGATACGATCCACTTTAAATTCCTGGGCTCCGCCGGTCAAAGCTTCGGCGCCTTCAACACACGCGGTGTAACACTGGAGCTGGAAGGCGAAGCGAACGACTACTTCGGTAAAGGCCTTTCAGGCGCAAAACTGATCCTCTATCCCTCTGCTGAAGCAGGGTTCAAGGCAGAAGAGAACATCATTGCCGGTAACGTGGCCTTCTATGGCGCTACCTCCGGCGAAGCATATATCCGCGGTAAGGCCGGTGAGCGCTTCTGTGTGCGTAACTCAGGCGCTACCGTAGTAGTGGAAGGCGTAGGCGACCACGGTTGCGAATACATGACCGGCGGCAGGGCAGTGATCCTGGGCGAAACCGGCCGCAACTTCGGCGCAGGCATGAGCGGTGGTATCGCTTACGTGTACGATGTGAAAGGCGTGTTCGCCAACCGTTGCAACAAAGACATGATAGATCTCGATCCGCTGGATCAGGAAGATATAGCCCGTCTGCATGATCTGATCACCAAGCATCATGCATATACCAACAGTACGGTGGCTAAATTTATATTAAAGGACTGGGAAAATCAGTTACGCCATTTTGTGAAGGTGTTCCCGAAAGAATACAAGGCCGTGCTGAAAATAGGGAAGTCAGAATCGGAAGGTCAGAAAGTAAAGAAGTCCTGACCGTAAAACGCCTTGTTATTTAAATATTAAAAGATCAGAAGAAGATGGGTAAACCAACAGGATTTTTGGAATTTACACGTGAATTGCCGGGCAAAGCAGATCCCAAGCAAAGAACGCAGCATTATAACGAGTTCGTGGAGCGCTACAGCGAGCCAAAACTGAATACGCAGGCCGCCCGTTGTATGAACTGCGGTGTACCGTTCTGCCACAGCGGATGTCCGCTGGGCAACGTGATCCCGGAATTTAACGATGCCGTATACAAAAAAGACTGGCAGGAGGCCTATGACATTCTTACCAGCACCAACAACTTTCCGGAGTTCACTGGCCGCATCTGTCCGGCTCCCTGCGAAAGCGCCTGCGTGCTGGGTATCAACCAGCCCCCGGTAGCCATCGAAGAAATTGAGCGTCACATTATTGAGATAGCTTTTGATAAAGGCCTCGTACAGGCTAAAACGCCACGCGTACGCACCGGTAAAAAGGTGGCAGTGATCGGTTCCGGCCCCGCCGGACTGGCAGCAGCAGCGCAGCTCAACTATGCCGGTCACCAGGTGACCGTATTTGAAAGAGACGATGCACCCGGCGGCCTGCTTCGCTATGGTATCCCCGATTTCAAACTTGAAAAATGGGTGGTAGAACGCCGTATCAAGCTGATGGAAGAAGAAGGCGTGAGCTTCCAGTGCAACGCCAATGTAGGTGTGAATGTAAGTGTGAACGATCTCCTGCGTGAATACAACGCGATCGTGCTGGCTGGTGGATCCACCATCCCCCGCGATCTGAATATCCCCGGCCGTGAACTGAAAGGTGTTCATTATGCAATGGATTTCCTGAAGCAGCAGAATAAAAGAGTGGGTAACCGCCCCGTAGAAGGCGAGGATATCTGGGCAACTGATAAGAATGTAGTAGTAATAGGCGGCGGAGACACCGGTTCAGACTGTGTGGGCACATCCAACCGCCACGGTGCAAAAAGCGTTACGCAGCTGGAGCTGTTACCAAAACCTCCGGGCGAGCGCACGCCGTATATGCCCTGGCCTTCCTACCCCATGGTACTGAAAACATCTTCTTCACACGAAGAAGGAGCCGCCCGCCAGTGGGCAATCGCTACTAAGGAATTTGTAGGAGATGGCAACGGCAATTTAAAAGCCCTGAAACTGGTAGACCTGCAATGGTCACTGGGTCAGGACGGAAGACCAGGCGGCTTTACCGAAGTACCTGGCTCCGAAAGAGAAGTACCCTGTGAGCTGGCCTTATTGGCAATGGGCTTTGTGCATCCGCAGCACACGGGTATGCTGGATGATCTGGGTGTGGAGAAAGACGAGCGCGGAAATGTGAAAGCAACGGAAAAGGCCTATCAGACCTCTATCCCCAAAGTGTTTGCCGCCGGCGATATGCGTCGAGGACAGTCACTGGTGGTATGGGCGATCAGCGAAGGCCGTGAATGCGCACGTAAAGTAGACGAGTTCCTGATGGGTGTATCCCAGCTGGAAAGCAAGGATCACTCCTTACAGGCAATGGCTATTTGACAACTTGATTAAAAGTTTTCTCATAAGCAGGTTTAGATTTTGTTGTAACCTTCAGCCGGGCTGGGTTTTTACCCGGCCCTTTCTTTTTTCAAATAACGGCATAAAGCTTCCTTTAGCAGGCACAATTAGCCTGTTCGCCTATTAACCATCACTTTTCCTACGCCGCCTGCTATTTTTGATGCCATGTGGCGCCTGTTCTCATTGTTGCTGATTTACACACTGGTCTCTTCCACAGCTCCTGCTTCCGCGCAGGACACGGCCGACTTTTCCTCTGCGGCTGATTTCATTTTTAATACAACTGCTTATAAAAAAGGCATTTACAGGTCTTTCAAAGAATTTCAGCTCAACAACCCTTCAGAACATGGCAATATCGTGGTAAAAAGCCGCAGCTCGGCCGCCCAGATCTACCTGCTGGCCAGCCGGAATGAGCTGCATATTGTAGACAGCACGGGACAAGAAAAGAAAATGAAGGATTACTGGGGATTTTCCGACGGTAACGCTGTGTACATAAAAGACAATGGCCTCAATAAATTACAGGAGATCGGCTATTACTGCCTCTATGAAATTCATGTGATCGCGCCCACCCCGGTGGCTAACCCCAACGCCATAACGGTTAATAATGCGCCCCCGCCCAACCAGAAGAAAAAAGTATTTAATATTCTCACCGGTCACGTATTTGACCTAACCCTCTACAATCTGAGAAAATATATTCTCCCCCAGGACAGGGAACTACTGGAAATGTTTAATACTGACGCACAAAAGCGCGACCGGATGGAGTATTATATCCATCGGTTCAATGAGCGCAACGCCCCGGTATTGTAACGGGTATAAATTTTGCTGATTTCACATTTTGTGCTATAGTGTGCCAAAGCATTTATTTTCAGTATATTACCATAGTAATCATTCATAGTGACAGAACCTGCTACCAACGGTGAAAAACGTCGTGCCCGCCCATGGTGGCGCTGGCTTGTATGGATCATTGTAGCAATTCTCCTTTTGCCCGTAATGGCCGTACTGCTGCTGCAACTTACTCCCGTGCAGGACTACCTCCGCCGGCAGGGGGAATTATATCTCCAGAATAAACTGCATACAAAAGTCAAGATCGGCTACCTCCGGGCAAGGGGCTGGCGCTACCTGGAACTGCGAAATGTGGTGGTATCAGATACCAGCAACGCCGCCCTGCTTTATTCCGGTTCTCTCAAAGTGCATTATAACCTGCTGGCCATTCTGAATAATGAGCTGCGTGTCAATAAGCTGGAGTGGGACAGCCTCCTGGTGAACGCATATCGTCATACCAACGACAGTGCATTTAATTTCCAGTTTATGGTGGATGCCTTTGTGAGCCCGGATGCTACGCCGGATACATTGGCGCCGGAAAGCGGCACTACCTTACAGTTCCACATTCGCGATGTAAAGCTGCGCCGTGTGAGGATCAGCTACCTGGATAGGCTCGAAGGCTTGCATGCCGTGCTGCGCTTTGATTCACTGGTAATAGATCCGGATGAGTTGCTGGTCAACAACGGCGTTTACGCTTTCAGAGGTATTGCACTCGATGGCCTTAGCGGCTTTTTCCGCCAATCCTACCGGCAGAAAACAGCCGTGACAGCTTCCCCGCCTCCTCCGGCAACAGACACGGCCGCAGCTCCTTTCCACCTCCTGCTTAAACAGCTAAAGATCCGCAACAGCACTTTTTTATATGAAAGCGAAGATATAGGTATATCCACTATCTGGAACATAGGCAGCCTGCTGCTGAACAATGCTAACATAGACCAGGACTCTACCCGCATTCAGGCCCAGGATATCCGTATCAGCCATACAAGGGGTATACTCACCATGTCTGCGGCTAAAGATACTACACCCGCTCCTGCAGCGCCGGCGCCCAACACCTGGCGTGTGCTTACCAGCCAGGCCCTGCTGGAGCAGATCACCTTGAAATATGATAACAATACAGGCCCCGCACCCCGTGGCGCCGGTAGTAATCCGGACTATAATCACCTGCTGCTGAGGGATTTCAACACCCGCGTAAGCGATATCAACTACCGGCCGGATACCGTGAGCGCGCTCCTGCATAACCTTAGCCTGCGCGATAAATCAGGCTTTGCCGTAAAGCGCGCGCACATGAACTTTACATTTACGCCGCAAAGCCTCTCCCTGCAAGACCTGCTGGTGGAAACCACCCGGAGTATTCTGCGCAAACATATAGTCGTTACCGTTCCTTCCTGGGAAACGGTGGCAGATCACCTCGAGCAATTGCAGATCCGGGCCAATATCGACTCCTCCCACATAGCGCTGGGAGAATGGCTGGCCTTTGTACCTGATTCACGCTCCAATCCCTATATGAAACCGCTGTGGGATAAACAGCTAACCGTATCGGCCGTTTTAAAAGGCCCGCTCAACCGCTTAGATATCCAGCACTTATATATCAGGGATAACGTGGGTAATACGCTGCAAACACAGGGTCAGATTTTTTATGCCGCCAATACAGACAGCATCAGGGCCAACCTGCCTTCCATTATGCTGCAAAGCGGGAACCGTGCACTGCGTTCCTGGCTGCCGGCCGGCACCCTGCCAGATACACCGCGGCTGCCTGAACACATGCTGATCACCGGCTCTTTTACCGGCGGTATGGCAGATCTGCAAACGCAGCTCCAGCTGAAAAGCGACATCGCCAATGCAAGCCTCACTGCCCACCTGGTAAATATTACTGATAGCCTGCATAGCCGGTATTCAGTAAACATTCCTTCCTTCCAGGTACATCCCGGCGTCATGTTGTATGACACCACCATGGGTTGGGTGAACGGCCGCCTCCAGGCAGAAGGTAGGGGCTACGATCTCAATACGATGTCGGCCAATGCCGAATTGCAGCTGAACAACGCCACTTATAACCACTATACCTACCAGGATATTAATGCAAAGGCAAACATCGCACAGGGACAGTTCCAGCTTTCCGGCCAAAGCGCAGATACTGCCTTCACCGCTGTCTTTGATATTACCGGCCTGCTGAAAGACACTACCCTGCAAAACCTGCAGGCAGACATAAAACTGGAAAAAGCCGACCTGTATACCACCCATTGGTATGCTGATCCATTCCTGATGAAAGGCGCCGTCATCGCAGATTTCAGTAGCCTTAGCCCCAGCAGGCTGGAAGGTAATGCCTTCTTTACCGGCTGGCAGATCGTCACGGGTGGAAATGCCTTCACACTGGATACCATTGCCCTGCGGGCCAATTACCAGGATCAGCAATATCTTGCGCTTACCGGGCCCTTTGGTTTTATAAACGCCAATGGTACGGTAGATTATACGAAGCTGGGCAGCACTTTCAGCAGCTTGATCAACAAACCACTGCGAACACCGGGTGGTGCAGTAGTTGATACATTGCTTTCTGGCCAGCTGCTACAATGGACCGCCTCTCTTCGCTGGCCCCGCAGCCTCCAGGCATTGATGCCAACCCTGCGCATGAATAATCCGCTGGATATCAAAGGCCGCCTCAATTCAGACAGCAGCCTGCTGATAATGAATGCTTCACTGCCCAGGGTGAGCTATGATTCTATTCACATCGACAGTCTTATGCTGGATGCCCGCATCCAGGACACCTCGCTGAAAGCCATCGTATCCCTGGCTTCACTCCGCCACCCGGTAGCGCCCCTCCATCATACCGAGCTATTGGTCAATGCAAGCGCCGGTAGGTTGAACTGGGACCTGAACCTCAACGATGCAGCACAAAATCCGAAGTATCAGGTTGGCGGACTGGTGCAATTTCTGCCTGACAGTGTGATCGCGTTTTCCCTCAAACCAGACCTGCTGCTGAATAAACAGCAATGGACGGCAGGATCTGATAATATCGTGCGCCTCCATAAAGGACTTCCTGATTCTGCAGCCCTGCAGCTGTCTTACCGCGAAGAGTCCATCCGCCTCAACACTGTGCCGGATAGCAGCAGCCGGATGCCCGCCCTGCAGGCAGATATCAAAGATTTTCAGCTGACAACCATCACCGGTCTGCTCGCGGCAGATACCATGCTGGCCACCGGCTCCCTGAATGGAAAAGCGGTGATCCGTAACCTGGATCAGTCGCCCCTGATAGCCAGCTCCCTTCAGATAGACAGCCTTACTTTCCGTAACACCCCCCTGGGTACCCTTACGGCAGATCTGCAAACACCGCATCCTCAGGCCTACCACATCAAGGCGGCCCTTACGGGCAACGGTAATGACCTGCAGGTACAGGCCGTGTACGATACTGCCATCAATGCCACCATAAATATCAATCAGTTCAATGTAGCCGCTGCAGAGCCGTTTACCTTTGGGAATGTTACCCGCATGCACGGCTCAGCAAACGGGCAATTCAACATCACCGGCACAACAGATAAACCCAAGGTGACGGGCAATATACATTTCAACGATGCCGGCGGTACCATCACTTATGTAGGCACCTCGCTGACATTACCGGATGAAACTATTGTGCTGGACGAGAATGGCATCCTGTTCAACAACTTTGTCATTGCAGACAGCATGCAAAACGAGCTCGTTGTGAATGGGCGCGTGAATACCACCGATTTTACCAACTACCGCTTTAACCTGGATGTGAATGCAGAGAACTTCATGGTGCTGGGCAAACAACAGAACCCAGACCAATTGTACTATGGCCCCGCATTTGTAGACAGCCGCATCCGCCTGCGGGGCAATATGGACCTGCCCCGCATAGATGCCTACCTGAAACTGCGCGATAAATCCAGCGTTACCATTACCATCCCGCAAGAGGAGCCTGGTGTAGCTAACAGGGAAGGGATCATGGAGTTTGTAGACAAGGACGCCCCTGTAGATTCAGCCGTACTGGCCGCCCAGGATAGCGCCCGCTACGAGAACCCCCGCCTCAAAGGCATGATGTTCAGTGGCAATGCCGAGATCACACCCGAGTCTATCATTAAGATCATTATTGACCAGCAGAACGGCGATTATGTAGAAGCCAAAGGCACCGCCAACCTTAATGCCACACTGGACCCGAGTAGTAAACTGAGCCTTACCGGCCGCTATGAGATCCAGGAAGGTAAATACCAGATGTCGCTCTATGAAGTGATCAAGCGTTCTTTCGCCATTGAAAAAGGCAGCTTTATCTCCTTTAACGGCGACGCTATGAATGCCGACCTTGATATTACCGCAAAATACACTGTATACACTTCCGCAGCCGGCCTGGTGGCCGACCAGCTGAGCGGTAAATCTGACCTGGAGCGCAACCAGTACAGGCAACGCCTGCCCTTTGAAGTATATATGGAAATAAAAGGGGAGTTGATGAAACCTGATATTACCTTCCGGCTGGATATGCCCGAAGCAGAGCGTAATGCTTTTGCAGGCAGTGTATATAACCGGATCAAGCAGATCAACCAGATCACTTCTGAACTGAATAAACAGGTAATGGGCCTGCTGGTGCTGAACTCCTTCATCCCGGATGATCCCTCTGCAGCTGGTGGCGACGGCGGTGTGGATGTTGGCCGTGAAGCCCGCAAAAGTGTAAGTAAGATCCTCTCACAACAGCTGAACAACCTGGCAGGCAATCTTATCAAAGGGGTAGACATCAACTTTGACGTTCAACAGAACGAAGACTATTCCAGTGGCAGCGCAAGAGAAAGTACCACGCTGAATGTAGGAGTGTCCAAGAACCTGTTCAATGACCGTTTAACCGTAGCCGTTGGCTCCAATGTATATCTTGAAGGCGATAAATCCGCCGGCAATAACACCGGCGCGCTGGTGGGCGATGTTTCTGTAGAATACAAACTTACCCGGGATGGCCGTTATCGTGTAAGGGTCTACCAGCGGAACGCGAACGAAACCATTGTGCAGGGCCAGGTAGTGGAAACCGGCGCTGCATTTATGATAGTAATGGATTACGACCAGTTCCGCGAAATACTGGGTAAATCCAAAAAGGAAACCAGAAAGGAAAGGCTCCGTAAGAAAAAATCCGATAAGAAATCTTAAATATTGCGACAAACCAGCTTACATATCATCACCCTCCTGGCCAGCTTATGCTTATGCGCCTGCAGCACTACCCGCACGGTGCCCAAAGGTGACCGCCTGTACACCGGCGCCGATGTGAAATGGGAGGGCAAAAAACCCAAAGACTACGGTACCCTGAAAGCAGCCCTGGCTGCCAGCGTAAGGCCCAAGCCTAACCGCAAGTTCCTCGGCATGCCTATCCGCCTCTGGTTGTATAACCTGGGCAATGAGCCTAAAGGCAAGGGTCTGAATTACCTGCTCCGCAGAAAATGGGGTGAACCCCCTGTGCTGCTTAGCCAGGTGAAACGTGACTATACCTCAGAAGTATTACGGGGATACCTCGTGGATAACGGTTACTTCCAGGCTGACCTTGTCTCTGCTATTAAAAACAAAGGCCGGAAAAAAGCATCCGCTGTTTATACCGCCACGCCCAACCTGCGTTATCTCATCGAACAGGTAACCTATGAAACAGATAGTTCGCAACTGGGCAGAACGATCGCCGGCATCAAAAAAGATGTAAGCCTGATGTATATGGAACCCTATCGCCTGGATAGTATAAAGGCCGAACGTGAACGCATTCATCGCTATCTGAAAGACAAGGGCTACTATTACTTTACTGCCGACAATCTACTGGCAGAAGTAGACAGTACCCATAATGGAAAGGTGCATATCTTTATAACGGTCAAGAAAGACATCAGCCCCCTTGCCCGCAGGCCATATTTTATCAGGAAGGTCACCCTGTATCCTACCTACTCGCTGGATGCGGATTCTTCTTCCCGTGTAGGACAGGAGGTAACATTGTACCGGAACTTCGGCGTGGTAGACCCGGAAAAGAAATTCCGCCCGCGGATCTTCAGGCGCTCCGTATTCCTGCGGCCAGATAGCCTGTACCGCCTTAGCAATCATGACATCACACTACAACGCCTCATTAACCTGGGCGTATTTAAATTCGTAAAAGGCCAGTTCCGCCCCACTTTTGGCCGTGATACCACCCGGCCCGCACGTTCCCGTTCGGATACAGGCAGGATTGCCATGGTGATCGATTCCAGCCGGCTGCTGATTGATTCCACTACAGCCGCTGCACGCAGGCGCCTTTATACAGACACCACCGGCGTGGCATCAGATACCGGACGGCTGGACGCCAGTTTTTACCTGACGCCTTACCCGCAATACTCGCTGCAGGCCGAGCTGCGCGGCACTTCCAAATCCAATGGCTTTGTGGGATCCGAAGTGAAGGTCACACAACGTAACCGTAACTGGAAACGGGCTGCCAACCTGCTGGAAATCTCTGCCTCCGGGGGTATGGAATGGCAAACCGGCGGCAACCTGGTCAGCGGTAATTCGTATAGCCTTAAAGGAGAGGTGGCACTTACGCTGCCAAAGTTCCTGATACCCTTCCGTGCTTTTAACATCCGTACGCCTTATGTACCCCGCACTCGTATCAGTTTGAGCTATGAATTATTCAGCCGCCAGAACCTTTATAACCTGACCGCCTATACGGCGCAATGGCAATACCTGTGGCGGCAAACACGGTACCTGGAACATGCCTGGGCGCCCCTGTCTGTTACTTTTGTAAGGCCTACCAACACTACACTTGCTTATGACAGCATCCTGAAGGTAGATCCCGTGCAGCGCAGGGCTATAGAAAAGCAGTTTATCCTGGGCGGGTTCTATACCATCACATACAATAACCAGGCGCCTAACCGTGTGCACAGCATCTACTTCAGCGGAGATGTAGACGTCTCCGGCAACATAGCAGGCCTCATCATACCGAAAGGCGACAGCACCAAGAACATCTTCAGCAACCCGTTTGCACAATACGTTAGGCTGGGTGCCGATTTCAGGCATTACTGGCAGTATACCAGAGGCATGACCTGGGTGAACCGCCTGTTCTTTGGCTACGGCATTCCCTATGGCAACTCGCGTACGCTGCCCTTTATCAAACAATACTTTACCGGTGGTAGCAGCAGCCTGCGGGGCTTCAGGGCCAGAACACTCGGCCCCGGCTCTTATCACGATACCACCAGCCGCTTCCTGGCCAACGAAGCAGGCGACGTAAAACTGGAATTCAACTCAGAATTGCGTGTGCACCTGGTTAGCATGCTCAATGCCGCCGTCTTCATTGATGCAGGCAATATCTGGCTGCAGAAGAGCGATACCAGCAGGCCAGGCGGACAATTCAGCAGCCATTTCCTGAAAGATGTAGCAGTAGATGCAGGAGTGGGGCTGCGCATAGACGCTTCTATAGTAGTGGTGCGATTGGACCTTGCGTTTCCGCTACGTAAGCCCTGGCTACCGGACAATGAAAAATGGGTGATAAAAGATGTCCGCTTCGGTGACCCCGACTGGCGTAGAGAAAACCTTATACTGAATATCGCTATCGGGTATCCCTTCTGATTTATAGACTAACAAACATATTAAAAAGGACTATATTTGTATAACAACCTGATGCATGCGCGCTGTTAAGCATATCCTCCATATATTTCTGCTGGCAGGCTGTCTGTTTGGCTTTAGCTCCTGTGCCCGTAAACTTACTGAAAGCGGCAAAGGCTCCTATTATGCAGATAAATTTGAAGGCCGCCGTACGGCCAGCGGCGAAACCTTTCATCAAAACGCTATGACTGGTGCGCACCGTACCCTTCCCTTCGGCACCAAAGTAAAGGTGATCAACCTGGCCAACGGCCGCTCTGTAAAAGTGCGCATAAACGACCGTGGGCCCTACGCACAGGGCCGTGTCATTGACGTGTCCAAAAAAGCCGCCCGTAAGCTGGGCATTATCAGCACCGGCGTTGCACCTGTGGAGATACAGTATAAGAAGAAAAAATAGTCCATAGCCCATTTACTGCACTACATGCTATGGACTATGGACCATCGACTATGATATAAACTAAGCGTGTATACCCTCTGCAATTTCTTCTACCATTTTCTTACAGAACGCCGGCAGATCATTGGGATTACGGCTGGTAACCAGTCCATTATCCACCACCACTTCTTTATCTACCCATTGAGCGCCTGCATTGGTGAGATCTGTTTTCAAACTGGGATAAGAAGTTATTTGCCTGCCTGCCAGTTCACCCGTTTCTATTAACGTCCATGGACCATGGCAGATAGCGGCGATTGGTTTGCTATCGTCAAAAAATCCGCCTACAAAAGCCACAGCGTCGGCGTTCATACGTAATTGATCAGGGTTCAATACGCCGCCAGGTAATACCAGGGCATCATAGTCTTTAGAATTTGCCTGGTCAATAGTTTTATCCACAGGATATTCTCCGCCCCAGTCTTTTTCATTCCAGGCGCGTACTTTACCATCGTGCAGGGATATTACTTCCACCTGTGCAGATGCTTCCTTGAGGGCTTCCAGGGGTTTGGTGAATTCAGATTCCTCAAACCCGTCTGCTACCAGGATAGCCACTTTTTTGTTGCTGAGTTGCTTTTCCATAACACTTCTTGTTTTATGCTGCTTGTTATAAAATAGGATTTACCTGAGCTGCCCCAGGGATGCTTTTTCGCGGTAATAAAAAAGGTCTTTATTCGCCGGTCCGTTGATCACCTTTCCTTTGTAAGTAAAGCGGCTGCCGTGACAAGGGCAGTCCCAGCTTTTTTCGTCATTGTTCCATTGCACAATACAATGCAGGTGGGTACACATGGCAGATACCACATGCAGGTCATCATCTTCATCACGGTATACACCATACTTGTTATTGCCCAGCTCTACTATTTTTCCTTCTCCCTGTTTAATGGAAGATATTTGTACCACATCCGCATCATAAGGATACTCCTTCATATACCGCAACAGGCCGCCCACAAATTCTTTCAGCCAGGTTTTACCGGAGCGGAAAAATTTCACCCGCTGCGGATCATAGATCTTTTTCCACTTATTCACATTTCCTACGATCAGGTCCGGTATCAGCAATGCTGCTATAGTACCGTGCGTCATGCCATTGCCGGAGTCTCCCGTAACAATGAACACATTATCCTCGTCCCCGGGATTGCGCCCTATATAGGCCAGTGAATCCATGGGTTCCATCACCTGGCCAGACCAGCGGTAGATCACTTCCGTTATACCAAAATGTTCCCTTGCCCAGCATTCCAGCTGACGGTAGCGTTCCTCCTCGGCTATCTGTTGTGAAAAGGCCAGCCCTGTGGCATGGTCTTCTCCGCCGCAGATCAGCAGATCATGTGTTTCATTGTATGCCTGTAAGCGGCAGTAATGATAGGGAGGAATGGAAGAATTGGCGCGCGCATCACCGGTATCCCACCAGAGTGCAAACGGCTTGCTGTCTTTCTTTATCAGGCCGCCTATCACGTAGGTGCGGTAGGCAAATTGCTTAAAGTGCATAGCATACTTGTCGTTCACCGGCGTATTGGTGGCTACCACCACATGCTGCGCATCCACGCGGAAGCCCTGGTCTGTTACAATACCAGTATGATCAATTTCCACTGCTTTAGTGGAAGTGAACAATTTGCCCCCACCGCTGAGGATAGCCTCGCAGAGCCCCTGCAGGTATTTTAAAGGATGAAATTGTCCCTGCCGCGCAAACACCAGACCGGGGCCCTTGGCAGCGGTCAGACCGGGGATATCATCAATCAGGGCTACATCGAGTCCGGCTTCTCTGGCGGCGTGATACTCCTTTACCAGTGACTCCTCCTTATCAGAAGGATGGAGAAAAAGATAGCCGGATAGCCTTTGAAAATCACAGTCAATATTTTCTTCCTGTACCGTCTGCTCGATGAAATCGATCGCGGCCTGGTGACTTTCAGCCGCATAGCGGGCGCCTTCTTTTCCAAAGATGCGTTCCAGTTCATAATAACGGTCGTCCAGTGCGCTGGCCAGGTGTGCAGTGGTACGGCCGGACTCTCCGCTGCCAATATTGCCGTCTTCCACGAGCACCACTTGCTTACCCAGCTTGGTAAGCCGGTAGGCAATGCTTACGCCTGCCATACCTCCACCAATAACCACCACATCTGTTTTGAGGTGCTCTCTTAAGGGCACATATTGTAAAGCAGGTAAGCCATCCATCCAATAACTGTTGTGTACGCCGGATGTAAGACTGCTTTGAATTCCTTTTTGTTCGTTCTGCTGCGCTTGCTCCATAATCACTCCGTTTAAGGTCATCTTATCAACAACAAAAACGGTTCCCTTTAATTGTATCCGTAAAGGCCCGCCAATAGCGGCAGTATTGGGAAAGAAAAAGGCTGACTAAAGGTTGTGCATTTTTTTACTCAATCCGTGGTAAAGTAGTATCCGTTAATGCATGCATAAACGCGATGACATCCTGCTGTTCATTTTGTGTGAGGCCGAGAGAATCCGCTGGCAATGTCTGCGACTCCAGCTGTATGCCCATCCCCGCGCCACCGCCGTTGTTATAAAAGTTCATTACTTCTTCCAGGGTATTGAACACGCCATTGTGCATATAGGGGGCTGTCAACGCTATGTTACGCAGGGTAGGGGTTTTAAATGCGAAACGGTATAGCGCTATTTTATGCACATTATATTTTCCGCTGTCAGTATCCAGTATGGCTTTGTCCTTTATTGCAGGCACACCCAGGATCTCCGCTTCGGCCCTGGTAAAATCCGGCGGCGCTACCCCATTGAACAAAGGCATAAAATGACAGGTGCCGCATTTTGCCTTGCCCATGAAAAGATTGAACCCGCGTTTGGCAGCACGGGTAAGTTGTGTGCTATCTCCGCGCATGAAAGCATCAAATGGACTGTTCAACCGTGTCAGCGAACGGATGTAAGCCGCAATGGCCTCTTGTATACGATAGCTGTTAATTTCCTGTGCTGTTATATGAAACGCATCTTTAAAAAGCTGCTGATAAGCGGATTCCTTTTGCAGCTTGATGGCAGCTCCTTCCAGGTCGCCATGCATTTCAGCTTTGTTATGTACTACCATATTCACCTGGTCTTCCAGGTAGGCCACGCGCATATCATAGAACTGGCCTGGTTGCAGCGCGGCATTCAATATGGTGGGAGTATTGCGTATCACCGGCGCTTCGCCGGGCAGTGATGCAGGCGTTTTTAATCCATCTGTAAATGCACGTTGTGGTTGATGGCAGCTGGCGCAGGAGCGTTGCCCATTATAAGATAATACCGGATCATAGAAAAGACGACGGCCCAGTGCTATTTGTTCACCGGTCAGGGTTTGCGCCTGGTTGGGCGCAAAAAAACCGGATCCAGCGCCCCTTTTGCAAATGCATTGGAAGCAGCCGGATCCAGAAAATGAGGGATGGCGGCGTAGGGAATATCCAGGGCTTCCCTTGCCAGCTTCAGATTAACGGTTAATGGATTCAGGTATTTACTGATAAACTGGAGGCGGTCCAGTGAATTAAAATCAATGCTTATTTTCAACCGCTGTCTGGCTGCTGTTAATAAGTCTTCTGTATATGCTGCCAATACAGGATTAATGAGTTGCACGCGTGCTGCATAAAAATGCCAGATGGTTTCCACCCCATGCAATGCTGCTTCTGCCTCCGGCAAGCTATGCAGGGCTTCCGGAGAATCAAAGCCGCTGAGGCCCAGTGAAGAAATACGCAGCAGTTCCTGCCGCATTGCATCAAACAACTGGGCGTCGGTGAATGATTGCTGATCGGCGCGCGTATGTAAACGGTGCAGGCTGGCTCGCAGGCGCAGGGCCTCTTTTCTTAATTCGGCGGTATCCGCTGCTGCGAGAGACGGAAACAGCAGTGCTTCCACTACCTGGAAACCTTCCGGATCAATGATCACATCCTTTTCATCCGGTTCTGTCTCCTGGAGATTAGGCCCGTTGATGAACCGGTCTGTATAAGGCATGTAATAGGTGATCAGTAGCTCCAGCGGTTTGTAAGCCAGCCTTGCTTTGCGAAAGGCATCCTGCAGCTTGTCTTCAGGTTGATGTGTGGCGATGGCTGCACAAAGATCATCCACCCGGTTTTGCAGTATCCCGGTCTGGTGGGTGAACCAATAATGTGTTTCCCGTGCAGGCGCATTATCGTCCCTCAGGTCAAAGATACTATAGGCCAATATGGCCATCAGTGTAACAGTTGCAGCTATAATGCCTATACGCATATTGTTGTAGGCGGCCCGCCCTTTATCTGGGCAGGCCTTTGATATATACTACTTCACTTGCCTGGTTCTCGCTGGAGCGTTTGGCTCCTCCGTCCACTCCTTTATAGCGATCGCCTCTCCAGGTATGCGGCTGAATGCATAAGGTAAATGCGTCAGGCACCCCGATTACATCAGAAATATCTACCAGCGCGCCATACTCCCAGCTGCCAAACTTGGAGCCGGTACCGCCGTAACGGGTACCGTTAGGCGTATCGCGGAAATGGTTCAGCTCAAACACTGGTTTCAGCTGTTTGCTGGAGATGGTATACTGGTAAACATAAGCATCGTGATCTTCTGTGCCGTAACCGTTAGAATCTTCCTGAACGTACACATAATTTTCTGTTACACAGATATTATCCGGGTTCTGAAAAGCAGCGGCAATCCCTTTATTATCGTCGCCATCCAGTATTACTTCCAGTTTACCTTTCAGGGGATTGTTGGCGTCAAGGCGTAAGCGGTATACACGGCCGTACATGGTACGTGAACCATCTGCATTTACACCACTTTTGTCCTGACCGGTAACAGTGAAATAGACCTCGCGGCCATTATCAGCAGATCCTTTACGATAGTCGACGTCTTCTACGCGGCCAAACTTGATCGCTTTCAGCGCATCAGTGAGATTGGCCACCTGTTGGCCAGTCAGGGTCTTGTCGTATGGGGTAAATTCAACGTCATAGGTAGCGCCTACCGTCATATCTGTTTCACGCTGGTTGCCGTCTGTGCGGCGCAGCATGTACTGGTTACCATTCTGCAGATCGCCCGTGCTGTTGGCGAGATACAGGAATACTTGTCCGCCGGATGCATCTTCAGCATCTTCCCCGATAACGATGGCGGTTTTGCCGGGGTATGTTTTTTTAGGGAGCGGCACCGCATTTTCAGCGCTTCTGTAACCAAGGGCTTTCAGCTCATGACCTACGGAAGGATTACCAGCGGGAGCAAGCGGATCGAGACCGTGCACATTACCTTCCACGTTGCTTTCGCCGCAGGTGAGGTACAGCGGGCCAAAACCATGCTCAGCAGGTGTGGCCATCGTGGCGGAACAAAGGCGCCACTGACCCCCGTCAGAGTTCAACAGGTATTCCCCTTTCACTGGTCTAAAGGTTTTGTCCAGCGTAATACGGGATACGGAATAGTTGTCCTCCTGGTTCACCAGCATCACATAGTTATCTCCCTGTTTTATCAGCCCGGCGCCGTCTGCGGAGCCACCAAATATATATTGGGGGCTTTGCGGCAGCGTGTCGTCACTGCTGATCAGGGTGTAAACACCCAGGTTTTCAAATCCGCTGAGTTTTTTGATGAAGGCCGGCGTAGATGAATGGTCCTTCCATTCTATCTGCTTGTTGGGAGGGTTATGGGAGCTTCCATGGTCATCCTTTTTACAGTAGGCCAGCAGCAGGATACCTGCCAGCAGGCTCGTGCCCGGTATAGCTTTGCTAAAGTTAACGATGCGCATATAGTTCAGGTTAAAATTTTTCTGAAATTAATGGTCCAATGTTATGCTTGCGTTACGGGTATTTTAACTTAATTTGAATTTTGAAAAGGTGGACAACAGCCCTTTTTTTAAATGCCATTGTTATTTTAACTAACTATCATGGGCAAACGTATTATACCGATCCCGGGTGTGCTGAACCCTTTTAAGGAAAGGAAACAGCGCATCTTGAACTATAATCCTGCAACGGGCAGCGCTTCCCGGAAAGCTGCGGATGAAGTGAAGATCACCGTATTCGATTATACTACCAGTCATTGTGATGAAGTAGTGGTAGAGAAGATAGAAGACGTATTCAAATACATGGATACGCCGGGTGTCAGCTGGATCAACATAGACGGTATCCGCAAAGAAGAAGTACATGCTATCTGTGTGCGTTACGGCATCCATTACCTGATAGAAGAAGATATTCTGAACGTAGGCCAGCGCGCTAAAATGGATGAAATGGGAGATGAGCTTTTTGGTGTGCTGCCCATGATCTATTTTAATGCACATGCCTGCACCATAGAACAGGAGCAGGTGAGCATTGTACTTGGAAAAAATTTCGTGATCTCTTTCCAGGAAGATCCTAAGAAAGATGTATTTGATCCCATACGGGATAAGCTGCGCATGAGCGGTTCCCGCCTGCGTGTAGCCGGTGCGGATTATTTATGTTATGCGTTGCTGGATGTGATAGTAGACAGCTACTATATTATTCTTGACAAACTGGGCGAGCGTATAGAGCTGATGGAAGACGTGGTGCAGCATCAGCCTAACACCCGCGCCCTGGCCCGCATCAATCTGCTGCGCCGCGAGCTGCTGTTGTTTCGCAGGGCCATTATGCCTGTGCGCGAATTAGTGAACGGCTTCCTCAAAACAGAAAGCCCTCTGATCGATGAGCGCACATTCAAATATTACAAGGATGTATACGATCACATTGTACACGCTAACGACCTCACAGATAACTACCGTGATATGGTGCTGAACCTGCAGGAACATTATCACACGCAGCTCAACCTTAAAATGAACGAGGTAATGAAAGTGCTGGCAGTGGTAACTACGCTGATGGCGCCACTCACCGTGATTGCAGGTATTTACGGAATGAACTTCGATAATATGCCGGAGCTGCACTCGCGCAACGGCTACTTTTTCACCATAGGAGTTATGGTGGTTATCCTGATCGTAATGATCATTGCATTCAAAAAAAGGGGATGGTTCTAAGGCATCTCTGCTTGCCAGTTCTCCAGCTGTTTACTTACCGTATCGTATCTCCAGATAACAGGCAGCAACCTGTTCTGCTCATCATAAGTACCGCCCGCTATTAAAACAGTATGATCATCTATCCACACCGCTTGCTTTACAACGGTAGAAGGGCCTGCAAATAAAATGCGTTCGCGCATTTTCGTTTGTACGTTTACGATAGCCACTTCCGTATCCGGTTCTCCCGCTTCCAGCACTACTTTGCCGTTCCTTCCCTGGTGCAGGAAACTACCATAGCTTACCATATCTACTACCTGGCTGCTGTCAGGACTATATACAAAAAATGGTTTGAATTGCTCAAAGCGATCTTCTTCCATAGGGATGCTGTCAGCAGCAGCAATGGTATCTACGGTGGTACGTTCCAGGTTGTTTGTCCCCAACTGGCCTGCAGTGCTGCTGTCTATCCAACCTTTCCATTGTATCAGGCGTTGCTCCGTCCATGTGGCCAATGTATCTTTTGCAGTAGGAGTGTGGGGAGTTTCCCTGACGCTGTCTTCCCGCAGCTGTTGTGTATCTTTTGATCTGCTGCTGTAACAACCATTACATCCCTGCAACATCCAGGCAACAAACAACATTGCCGTTATATAAAATGCATGGTTACGTTGATGCTGCACGCGCTTTATTTTTTCTTATAGATGGGCACTGTAGAGCAGGGCTCTCCGTACATAATGCTTTTTACCAGCGGCAGCAGCAGGCGGGTTATCTCCGCATAGGCAGCCTCTCCGGCGCCTTTGTCGCCACAGCCTTTTACAACAACACGTTTATCCGCATATTCACTGAGATCAATATTCCGCAGCCTTTGCAGGAATACGGCCCTGTTCACAGATTCCGCATCGCCAAATGCCGCATAGTGCGCTACCGGTTGCAGGTAGGTCATCACAAGCATATAGGCCCACATCGGCACTACTGCATCTGCCGTACAGGTAAGGGCAACATTTTTACCCCGGTACTGTTCCCAGTCATGCGCCTGCAGGGCGGCACGAAAATCCTTTTCCTTCAGGATCATTTCCATGAACAGGTAGTTCTTTATATCGAATACTACAGTTTCCTCTTTAGGATAATAATCCTCCAGGTCTAATGAGATCAATCCGCTCTGCGCTACTTTATTAACAATTTCGTCCATGTCTGTACTTATTTTTCCTTTGCAAATTTACTAAATATTAGGCTTCGGGCCGGAGCACAAAAAAGCCCTGTCCGGGTACCGGACAGGGCCTCTATATGCAGTCAGTTATTTGTTTAGAAGAATTTGGCGCGGTTGTCCTGGATCTTGCTCTGCTTTTTCAGCACCTCGAACAGCTGCTGACCCAGCATACCTTTCATGCTTTGCTCATAGGCAAGGCGTATGTTGTTCAGGTCTTGTACAGGCTGACCACTAGGCTGATAGCTATCCACCTTGATCACGTAAACACCGGCGTTACCTTCTATAGGTGCAGATACTTTGGCAGTGCCCCAGCTTTTGTTAAAGGAAGCGCCTACCACTTTAGGCTCGAAACCGAGAGAGGGTACAAAGGGGGTACCGAAGCTGATACCTTCCGCTTTCTGCACGGGTTGGTTAGAAGCTTTACCGGCTGCGTCCAGTGATGAAGGGTTCTGCAGTTTAGCGATCAGCTGATCTGCTTTCTTATGCTTCTTTACTTCAGCTTCTACCTGCGGCCTTACTTCTTCCAGCGGTGTAGTGCCTTCTGCGCGGATACCTGTCAGTACAGCCACTACGTATTTATCTTCAAAGGTGAATACCTGGCTGGCATCTCCTTTCTTGGCTTCGTATGCCCAGCGAACCAGTTCACGGGCCTGTCCAATACCGGGGATCACGTGATCCATCGGGCGGAGGTTGTCAGCAATACGTTTATTGTATCCTTTGGTCTGAACATTCTTATCGAAAGATTTCTGATCGCGGTTCTGGCTGGCGAATTCGTTGGCAGCAGCATAAGCTTTGCTGTCTGTTTCCTTGCTGGCCTCAACGGGTTTGCTCAGGTAAGCCACTTTCAGGGCAGGGCCCAGGTTCTTCTGGTCCATTATTTCTATCAGGTGATAGCCGAACTGGGTTTTTACCACTTTCATCTGACCTTTGGATCCTTCGAATGCGAAGTCTTTGAACTCTTTCACAAAAGAAGTAGCCGGGGTAACCTCGTATTCACCTCCGTTATTTTTGCTACCCGGGTCGTCAGAATACTGCGCCACCATGGCTTTAAAGTCGGCGCCGCCTCTTATCGCTCTTTCGATGCTGTCGATACGGTTTTTGGCGATAGAATCGGGCAGGCCGGTTTGTGTACCTATTAATATATGACGCACTTTCACGGTGTCGTACATATTCTTACGGTCTACCATTTTGGCCAGCACCAGGTAGTTGTTGTCAACATAGGGACCATAGATGCTGCCCACCGGCAGATTGGTAATGCTGTCTTTATTGGGCACCATCACAGCGCTCTTTGCTACATACCCGTCATAATATTTTATTTCGGAGTTGCGGTTGATGAAACCTTCAATATCATGGGTGGTATCCATTTCTGTTTTCAGCTCAGCCAGCTGTTGCAGGGCGGCTGCAGTATCTGCCTTGGAAGGCAGCGCGTCAAAGGATACGTATTCCACTTTACGGGCTTCTTCTGTTTTGAACAGGGATTTGTGATCCTGTATATATTTATTCAGCTCGTTATCGCTCACCTGGATGGTAGAATCCGGGATAGTGGCGTAAGGCACGTTCACATAAGACACAGTAGCGTTCTGGCTGTTATCCGTCTGCTGTTGTGCGGCCATCCATTTAGGATAATAAACGGCCTGGGTGATGAGCGCACCATATTTCTGTGTTTTCTGGTATTTTCCAACGGCAGCTTCCAGCTTCCGGAGACCTTCACGGGTCTGGCCGCTAGGATCCTGGTTAACGTTGCGCAGGATCTGCATCATGGTTTCGCGGTTGAATTCACCAGTCTGAGGATTGGTAAAATTCTGCACCACCACGGGGTTAGGATTTTTTCCATTGAATTGGTCTACTATCTCAGCTTCAGTAACATCGATGCCCAGTTTGCTGTACTCTTCCTCCATGATCTTATCATTGAGAAACTCGTTCCAAACCTGCTCGCGGATGCTCTGACGGGTTTGCTCGTCAACGCTGCCGCCCTGGCGGTAATTGCTTTCTTGTTCCTGGATGAGCCGCTGGTATTCTGCAACATCCAGCTCTTCACCATTTACTTTACCTACAGTAGTGGAACGACGGAATAGGGAATTCCTGCCAAAAAAGGCATCCTGCAACAGGAAACTAACTATGGCCACGCAGATCACAACTACGATCACTACAGCATATTTGTCCCTGATCTTCTGAATAACTGACATATATTATATACTATAAAATTTTAGGGAAAGCAAAAATAGAATAAAATAGTTGTAACTGCAAAAGAGTATTTTTTGGGTCTAAATTCAATACAGTAAAGGATTTCAGGGCTTTTTCCCTCCTGTTTTGATCATTCCTCATTCACAGGTTATCCACACTTCCTGTTGTTTTTAAGTACCATGTGGATACCCGGTAAGCATTTGTAAACAAGCCACCAGCATAGATCTTGTAGTTGCGGAAGCGCCCGGTTTACCGCAGCGGTTATCCACAATTTGAAGGACGGATATCCCTTATTCACATAAAAATGTGTATAAAGCTGACAATAAAAAGGTTGCGGCAGATTTTTCCCGCTTGCAGTTTTGGGTGAGTATTTATCCACAGCTATTGTGAAAAACCACGGCAGAAGACGGTGATTATGTGGGAAAACCGACCCCTGCACACAGGGAAAACTAATTTTGTTAATCTGAAGGAAATGTTCCCGGGGGTGAAAAGGGGATAAGCGGGAAAATTATGAGGCTGCTGTTAACACTTTCTTAATATAGCACGCGCCCGGAAGATGTTCACCAAAAACGATATCCACGGGTGTGGATGAAGTAGGTTAAATCCAGTCTGGTAGCGGAAAAGGCCTGTTAATTTCCTGTGGATAGCTAAGTAAAAAAGAATAACAACTACCTTTGTATTTAACCGGAAAATTTGATTTCCACATATTCACCCCCCTAATAGTAGTGGGTTTTTCTTTTTTAAATAAATAATTAAAGTATATAGTTATGATTAGGGAGCTAGCCGAAGCGAAAAAAAATTTGCAGCGCAACGGATTTTTGGATGTGCCCGTTAACGTGAACCTGGATCTGTTTGCCGAAATAGAAAGGCTGAAGAAAGAAAAGAATGCCATCGTACTCGCGCATTATTACCAGGAGCCCGATATCCAGGATGTGGCTGATTACATCGGCGACAGCCTGGGGCTGAGCCAGCAGGCCGCCAAGACCGATGCAGACATCATCGTGTTTGCCGGGGTGCACTTTATGGCTGAGACCGCCAAAATATTGAGCCCGCAGAAAAAAGTGCTGCTGCCAGACCTGAAGGCCGGTTGTTCGCTGGCAGATAGTGCCCCTCCGGAGCTGTTCAGGAAGTTTAAGGAAAAGTACCCCAATCACCTGGTGATTTCCTACATAAATTGTTCTGCAGGGATCAAAGCGCTCAGCGATATCATCTGTACGTCTTCTAATGCCGAAAAAATCATCGAAAGCGTCCCGGCTGACCAACCCATCATTTTTGCACCCGACCGGAATTTAGGCAGCTATTTGAGCCGTAAAACGGGTCGCGATATGATCCTCTGGAATGGCGCCTGTATGGTACACCAAATTTTCTCCCTGGAGAAGATCACCCGTTTGAAGGTGCGGCACCCCAAAGCCAAGGTGATTGCTCACCCGGAATGTGAAGCTGCAGTACTGGAGATCGCAGATTACATAGGATCCACCACCGGTTTGCTGAAGTTTACCCAAAAGGATGATGCACAGGAATATATCGTGGTGACCGAGACAGGTATCCTGCACCAGATGGAAAAAGCGAATCCCAATAAGACTTTCATCCCGGCGCCGCCCAATAATGCCTGTGCCTGCAATGATTGCCCGCATATGAAGCTGAATACGCTGGAGAAACTATACCTGTGCATGGAGTATGAAGAACCCGAAATCACCATGGATGAGCAATTGAGGATAGCTGCAAAGAAGCCTATAGACCGAATGTTGGCAATCAGCGCACAATATGGCTTATAAATAATTAATATCCAGTTAATTACACTTATTACTTAATGTAATATTATTTCCTGAAAATAAGCGCCCTGAGAATGTGCTATCCTGGTACATCCTCGGGGCATCTTCTTTATACGCGATTCTCAACGCTATGGTAGTGGCCTGAGAATCGCGTATTTCTTTGGTTCACCGGACTATGTACCGTATAGCCCGCTCTGAAGCCCTTCCTAAATCTTTCGTCAAAATTATCCTGTATTGCTTGCCAGAGCACGCGAAACTTTTTATTTACCCATATCCATCAAATATCAATTCCAATATTATTTCCTATATATTCCCTTCCTTTAAGAGAACGGAATAATTATGGATAATATAGGGAGTAACAAGGGCTTATATAGGGAATATCTCCTATTAGACGTAGGACTAGACTGCATTTCAGCCAGGAAAAGTGCCGAAAGTCAGGCTGGTATTATGTGGATGGAAAACAGAAGAACAATTAGGAATACCGGGATCGATTCCACGAAGCTATTGGAAAAATGTGAGGAAAATGGGCAAACAAATCTTCCGTCCGCTTCGGGACAGGCGTACAGGAAAGAAAAATTGGGGATAAAGTAATTAAGTGGTTCAGCTGATCTCTTCTACCCAGATAAAATCAGCTTCTGTTTTGCGGAGCGATAAATTGTAGCCGGCTACCATGATTGAAATGGGGTCTCCCAGGGGAGCGATCTTTTCTACTTTTACCGTTTCACCAGGCACACAACCCATTTCCATTAATTTGATATGAAGGTCATCTTTTTCAAATGCTGTAATTATTGCACTTCTGCCAATTGCCAGGGAAGATAACTTTATCTGACGTTTACTCATTTCAAAACCACTTTGTTAGAACATTCAAGTATTTCACGATAGACAAAGGTACCTCCCGAAAGCCAATCGGCAAAAAGAGGGGCGGGCGAATCAGAAATTTCACTATACTTTTACATCTGTTTTTCATAGGGATCAGAAATTTAATATGGCGATTCAATTTACCGCGCACGAAGTAAAGGTACAGATCAGGAACAAGACAAAACTGAAGGCGTTTCTCAAATCCCTCTTCCAAAAGGAAGGGCAGGGGCTCCTGGGCCTGCAGTATGTTTTTTGCAGTGACGCTTATCTGCTGGAGATGAACCAGCAATTTTTGCAGCACGACACCTATACCGATATCATCACTTTTGAGTTAAGTGAAGATCCCGATGAAACGGAAGGAGAGATTTATATCAGTATAGACCGGGTAAGAGAGAATGCACAAAAATTCGGTGTGAGTGAAGAACAGGAATTACACCGGGTGATCTTCCACGGAGCATTGCACTTATGCGGCTATAAGGATAAGTCTAAAAAAGAAGCAGCATTGATGCGGCAGAAAGAAGATGAATGCCTGGCGCAATATTTCACTCATCCCGCTTAGATCAATTTTTTATATACCTCTAAAGTGCCTCGCATACATTGTTCCATAGAGAACTTAGACAATTGCTGAATGCCCCGGTTTCTGAGTTGAGTAGCTTTATCGCTGCTATTGATTACAGATTCAATTACTTGCGTCATCTCTTCCTGCTGGTAAGGATCAAAGTAAGCTGCGGCGTCGCCCCCTACTTCTTTAAAGCAGCTGGTATTACTGCTGATTACCGGGCAGTTGTTTTTAAATGCTTCCAGGATGGGAAATCCGAAACCTTCATAAAGGGAAGGGAATACAAATGCGATTGCTTTTTGATAAAGCGTATTTAGTTGTGCTTCTGTGGCGGCAATTTGTTTTGTTCTCTCCTGGATACCTGCTCTGAGCAGTAGCTCGCGCTCGGCGGATCCCCAGTCTCCTCCACCGGTACAGACCAGGTTAATATTATAGCGGTCCATTATTGGTTGCACCGCGCGGATAAACCTGCTGAAGTTTTTGTAGCCGGTGCCACGGTCTCCTACATAGAGAATATAATCCTGGAAAGGTGGAGCAAAGGTCGCATCTTCCCCGGAGTGGTTTTCCATGTATCCGTGGTAGACTACCGTGATCTTATGATCAGGTATATTGAAGATCTGCTGAAGATCATTTTTGGTAGACTGCGAGATGGCAATGATATGATCTGCTTTTGTAATGGTTGCTCTTTTGAACGGAACAAAATGATCGTGAGGGGAGAAGTACTCCGGGAACAGCTCGTGGATCATATCATGCACCGTCAGGACAAAGGGCTTTTTCAGCTTTGTCAGAAAGTAAGGGTGATAATAAGTAGGATGAAGAAGGTCGAAATCATTCTTCTTGATCATGTGGCGGGAGTACTTCTTATTCCAGCGCTCCAGCTTATGTTGTTTCTTCAGGAAGGTCTCCCCCCAGAATGGGGGTAGGGGCAGTTTCAGATCCTGGATGTAATGATTTCTGCTATACAAAACCAACAACTTGCAATCGGGATGCCCATGGCTGTTCAGGTAGCTGTGAATATTAGCGAAGTATCTTGAAATCCCGCCGAAACGCTGCATCGAAAATATCTGGTGATCGAAATATACTTTCATTATTATTGGTTAGTATAGGACTGCAAATTTAGAAGTGTCAGGTTTAGTATTCTATAAAGTTTTTCCTCTTGTATTTATAGCGTTTGATGATATACCGGATCATGTTCTTGTATCCAAGGTATTTGCCTATCAGGCGGATCCTGTCTTTTTTGAATGCAAGGTCTTCCACTTTTCCTGACATGCCGCCGGCAGCATAGCGTGCAATCAGCAGGGGATGGAATTCAAAACGGAAGTTTTTATCTGCCCAGATCTGCATGTTGAGTACATAGTCTGCCCGCACTACGTACTTTTCCTCATAGCGATATTTTTCAAAGATCTCTCTTGGATAGAACATGGCCTGGTGAGAGAAGTTCTCTTTTGCCAGTTTGTAGCCGTTATAACCTTGTCCCATTACCATGTTCTTCCACAGGGTGCATCCGTGGTAGATACAATTTTTGTCGATCATGTTCTCTTCGATCATCTGACTGAAGCCTGGGTATAATTCGTCATCAGCTCCCAGGAATAAGAACCAGTCGCCCCGGGCGAACGCCACGGCATTATTCATCGCATGATACACTCCTTTATCTGGCTCGCTTCTCCAATAGGCAATCTTATCATTATACTTTTTAAGAATCTCAACGGTGTTATCGGTGCTGGCTCCGTCTAAGATAATATGCTCCACGTTCGGATAGGATTGTGCGAGTACGCTTTGAATGGCTTTTTCTATACAGTCTGCTGCATTCCTGGTAACTGTTATTACAGAAATGAGCGGACCATCGGGTGTAGGAGATTGTTGGAATAGTTTACGGTTTCCACCTTCTATCATAGTACAAAATTTCTAGCTGGTCTTTTTGAGCCCGCCAAGTTACAAAGAATAATAATGTATAGCATGGTGTTATTATGGTTGGTAGAATTGAGTTGGCTTTGCTTTCTACCACTGATAACTATAATCTCAATCCCACCTGAATTTACGGTTTGACATAGAAGGATTGATGGGTTGAGCAGCCGGCAGGATCCCGGGATGCTTTCCGGGGATAGCAGTTTTGCTTCTGATTTGCTTCTTTTAAACCATTCTTTAGTATCCTCCATGCCGTGTAAAGATCTTCACTCTTCCATGCTGGTAACTTGTGCCCATACATAAACGAAGGAGAGGGGAAGAATGTTACCGGAGGAAAGTATATATGAATGTTACGGTATTGTTTCCTTTAAGCACACTATTATCGGTAACGGATCTATGGTGCTGGATAGTAGTCCTGGTTTAGGATGGTTGCTTCATTAGCTCCATTGTATGGTTTTTTACAATCTGTGTTTGTTAATAGTTCAATCTTTTAATAGAACTTTTAACAGTGGAACATAAACGCAAATGTTCCACGTGGAACATCCACATTTTCACAAGAAGATGTTTAAGCAAAGAGCAGTTTAAAGAACCAGGTTGGGAGAGGAAGTATTTTGGAACTAGGAATGCGGCACTTGAAAGCAATATGGTTTGATACTATTTCGATGGGGTATAGGCTAAGTTTATTGAGGATATTAGAAGGCTTTCAGAAAGGAGGCTGTGGTCGCCGCGGTACTTTCCAACGTGTTGAAGAGGATAGGTCCTCGATATAATGTTTTTCCAGGATCGCTGTCGGCCGGTTTTGCCAATAATTTATGTGTAAAGGAGGCTTGATACAATGGCGGGGAAGATATAAGATCGTGAGAAATGACTTAGAAACTCCTACTGCAGGAGGGGTGCTGTTGCTTCAGTTTGGGTATAGGAGTATGCTTTAAGCGGCTGATAGGTAAAGGGACATTCCTCCAAAGAGGTAGGTAACAGATGCAATCAAGTGACTGGATACCTTGGGTAGTACCCACAAGGGCGGGTGCCTTAGGAAGCAAGGGCATTACTTAGGCGTTATGGGTAGGTCTACCCGGGAGTGAGAAGCCATAGTTTCAAGGGAAGTGTTCATTTTCTCAGGTTCCTGGGCGTCCTGGGTGGGAGAAAATGGATTGATGCTAGGTAATACGAATACACCGTGAAGCTGGAGCTTAATTGTGCGCTGCCCATTGGTTTGTTATATAAGTACCTGTTTGTAAGGGGAGCTCGTGAATTCCTTTAGCTTCGTGGTTTAATTATCCTTCGGTGGGGCAGCTGGGCGTGTGAAAGGAGATCTTTCTCGTACAGTATTAAGTCACCCCGTAGATTTATATGCTGGGATAATTATCACTTGGCATAGTGTTTAAAGACGGGATGCTATAGGGATGCCTGGTGGTTCAGAGGGACCTTCCCTTTAAGAATGTAAATCTCTTACCTGTATTATAGGCTAGTCCACCCCATTGTGGTGTCCCGTTTTTTAACTTACTGGTGGGTCAGATGATGGAGGATGCAGGCTATTTAGGGGAAGTGGGCAAGGGGATTGTCCGGGCAGAACGACATTCTAGGTAAAACTATCCTCCTTAGCTATTAGTAAGAGTAAGGTTTTGTGGGGTTTGGTCTGGGATATGGCGGTAAAAGGAGATGAAGAATGGACGGGATTACAGGCCTCGATGTAGATCAACACCAGACTTGCGGTATTCATTTAAGAGGCGGAGGGAGGGCCGGGTTATTTTCTGAAGGATGTTTCACTATTGATGGCCTTTTACTAGACAGGATAAAAAGAAGAATATTTTTGTCTTAGGATTCAAGGAGCTGGTAACCAAACCCAGGCAGTCCATCATTGTTTGTGACTGTCAAGCGTTGAGTTCTTGTATTTGGGAATTAAGTGATACCAGAAGAGTTGCTCTGGAGTACTCGGAACCTGGAAGCGACGGGCAGGGCGAGGTTATTTCAACAAGGATGTTTGGGCTATTGATGGCCTTTTACTAGATAGGATAACAGAAGAATATTTTAGTCTTAGAATGGGAGAAGCTTGTAGCCGGAGCTAGATAGTCCATCATTGTTGTTCTATAAAGTGTTGAACTTTTATGCTCCTACCGTGTACTTGGGGATTGAATGATACCATAAGGGTTAGTCTTGGGTACTCGGAACCTGGAATCGGATTCCTCGCATGTATTCTTTTTTGGTCCTTCGTTCTATGCTCTTATAGGATAATCATTGGTCAGAGAGCTTACTCTTTAGGTTTGGTTGAACTTGAAACCCGTTCCAAAATTATTCCCTTATTGCACGGTAAAGGTCTTTAGCTGTAGGAGGGTACGTGTTTGAGAGCCTAAGGGTATAGTGCAAAGTGAGTTAATTCTCAGATATGGATGGAGCGAGGCTGCCCTTTTGTAGATATCCTTGGAAACGGCAGGGCTGGAGAAAGGGGGACTCTTAGATTAGAAGTTCTATTAACAATCTAGCTGATGCCCCTTAACCTACAGCCAGGCGCAAAGTTTCTGCGCGCTGACGAGTTTGGAGCAAAGTTAAATCCAGGGAGCATTTCTAAAGGGAGCCGCCAGGGAGTTATTTGAGAGAGTGGGGTCTTCTCTAAAGGGGAGTGACTTGGCCGCATACGGAAGAGGATGGTATACCTATTAAGATTTAGAAGTTCGTTCTTTCGCTATAATGGTAATGAGGTAGTCCGGCATTGGAGGCGGATGAGGGATTGATGTGAGGGCTCTTTACCAGACGGAGCAATAAATATTGCAGATCCAGATGGAAGGTGACGGAAACGCAATCAACTAATAGATACTTATCTTTACCATCCTTCGTCTTCCTAATGTTCCACGTGGAACATACAATAAATACCGTCAGTATCCCCGCTTATATGTAATTTTGCATCTTCTTAGATCATAAATAAATATGTTTCCTTCTTACGATGTAATTGTGGTAGGTGCCGGGCACGCAGGTTGCGAAGCTGCAGCTGCGGCTTCCAATATGGGATCCAGGGTACTGCTGGTTACCATGAATATGCAGACCATTGCCCAAATGAGTTGTAACCCTGCCATGGGCGGTATTGCAAAAGGACAGATAGTCCGTGAAATAGATGCACTCGGTGGGTACTCCGGTATTGTTACGGATCAGTCTATGATCCAGTTCAGAATGTTGAACCGTTCCAAGGGACCCGCTATGTGGAGCCCGCGTGCTCAAAATGACCGCATGTTGTTTGCCGCAAAATGGAGGGAAGCATTAGAGCAAACCGCGAATGTAGATTTCTACCAGGACATGGTGAAGGGCCTCCTTGTGAAAGATGGGAAATGTTACGGGGTGATTACCGGACTGGGGCATGAGATCAAAGCTAAATCTGTAGTACTGACCAATGGTACTTTCCTTAACGGTGTTATGCATATCGGGGATAAACAGTTTGGCGGAGGTAGGGTGGCAGAAAAAGCGGCCACTGGTATTACCGAACAATTGGTTTCCCTGGGTTTTGAAAGCGATCGACTGAAAACAGGTACGCCTCCCCGGATTGATGGCCGCAGCCTCGACTATTCAAAAATGGAAGAACAAAAGGGAGACGAAGAGATCATTGGGTTCTCCTATATGGATGTAGAAAAAATTACTCCGCAACAACAACGCAGCTGTTGGATCACATATACCAGTGCAGAAGTGCATGACGCACTGAAGACGGGGTTTGATAGATCCCCGATGTTCCAGGGAAGGATCCAGGGGGTAGGTCCCAGGTATTGTCCGAGTATTGAAGATAAGATCAACCGTTTTGCTGAAAGAGAAAGACACCAGCTATTTGTTGAGCCCGAAGGATGGAGTACCGTGGAAATATATGTGAACGGTTTCTCAACTTCTCTTCCGGAAGATGTACAATATAAAGCTTTGCAAATGGTACCCGGTTTTGAGAACTGCAGAATGTTCCGCCCGGGCTATGCCATCGAGTATGATTATTTTCCACCTACCCAATTGCAGTTTTCGCTGGAAACAAAACAGATGGAAAACCTGTTTTTTGCGGGTCAAATAAATGGTACTACCGGTTACGAAGAGGCTGCCTGCCAGGGATTGATCGCGGGTATGAATGCTCACCTGAAAGCACATAAACAGGAGCCCTTTGTGTTGAAAAGGAGTGAAGCATATATCGGAGTACTGATAGACGACCTGATTAACAAAGGAACCGAAGAACCTTACAGGATGTTTACTTCCAGGGCAGAGTTCAGAACTCTGCTTCGCCAGGATAACGCTGATCTTCGCCTGACTGAAAGAAGCTATCGCCTGGGTCTCGCCTCACAGGAGAGAATGGAAAAAGTACAAACCAAAAGAGAGGGTGTGGAAAAAGTGAAAGCTATCCTGAAAGAAATGCCGCTCGATCCGGAAGATATTAATCACCTGTTGATAGAAAAAAATTCGGCGCCACTTACCCAACGTCAAAAAGCGATGCAAATATTGTTGCGCCCGGCGATGGACATTTTTTCAATGAAGGAGAAAGTAAGCAAAGTTCAACAGGCGCTGAATAATTTTTCAAGAGAAGTACTGGAGCAGGCAGAAATCCAGATCAAGTATGAAGTATATATAGAAAAGGAAAATGAGCTGGTCAAAAAAATGAGTCAGCTGGAAGACCTGGTTATTCCAGACAGTTTTGATTATAGCAAACTGGTTTCCCTGAGCTCGGAAGCACGTCAGAAATTTAACAAGATCCGGCCACGTACCTTAGGACAAGCCAGCCGGATCAGCGGAGTCAACCCAAGCGATGTACAGATCCTCATGGTGTATATGGGTAGATAGTAAATTTAGTTTCGCAATAGAAAAAAGGGAAGGTTTACGTCAAACCTTCCCTTTTTCATTCAAAAATTCGCCAGTTTTACTAAGTACCTGTAGTTCAGTGTTTTATATAGAAAAATATCAACGTCATTATCTCCTCAAATTTCGACGATCTCAATTGACGTAAGGTATTTATATCAAAACAGGGGTGCTTCAACAATAATAGGCTTAAAATGCGTTTTCGGGAAGCGGCAGCTTTTTTCAGAAAAAAGTGTGGAAAAAAGCAACGTTTTGGAATATCCTTGCGTAAATATTATACCTGATTATGATAAAACGGATATACCTTTATATTCGTGAACAATGAAGGGGAGTTGTACTTTGAGGGGGTCAGCATTATAATCAGGTAACAGACTATTCGTGCACGAACTGAACTACCTTATTGAAGGCTGCCGGGAATGGAACCGGAACAGCCAGGAATTATTGTACCGGCAATTCTATGGATATGCCATGAGTATTGCTTTGCGTTATGCACAGAATAAAGAAGAAGCTGTAGAAATTTTAAATGATGGGTTTCTGAAAATATTTCAACACATTAAAGAATTTGATACTAATCGTCCCTTCAAGAGCTGGCTGGCCAAGATAATGGTAAACACAGCTATTGACCATCTGCGCAGCAAGAAGAAAATTTCCTTCACTGAAGACATCGAAAAAGTATATGATCTTGGTATGGATGACACTGCCATGGACAAACTCTCGTATGACGAGCTGCTGGTCCTGGTACAATCTTTACCACCTGCTTACCGTACCGTTTTTAACCTCTATGTGATGGAGGGATATCAGCACCAGGAAATAGCTGATCAATTGGGTATATCTGAAGGAACGTCCAAGTCCAATTTATTCAAAGCAAAAAAATTATTAAAAGAGAAAATAGAAAAAGCAAGTAGTTACAAGAATACGCTAAAAACCTGAAGACCTGCAGAAGGTCTGCGACTAAAATGAGTGACGCGTTTGATAAAAAGTTTCGTGAAAAGTTGAGTGAAGGTGATATTCCATTTGATGCGGACGCATGGAAAAAGATGGAAAAAAAGCTGGATGCGCTCAATGATGATGGCTCTTCTAGAAAATCATTCTGGAGGTGGTTGGCTCCTTTATTGTTATTGCTGCTGGGAACGGGCGCCTTTTTCTGGTGGCGTAGTTCCACACCTGCCAACAATCCGCCATCAGCGACTTCATCCAATAATAAAAGTACTGTACCGCAACAGCAAACGCAAGGTGGCGCCACAGAAGAAAAAGTAAAGACAGATAATTCAAATAATAATACACAAGATCTAGCCACCACCCCGGACAAAAAGCAGCGAGCAGGCACTCCTGCTGTTTCCGAAGCAACGGCTGATAAGACAGGTAAAAATACTGTTGCTCCTGCCGAAAAATCTGCCGGCCAAAAGAATCGCGTGCCATCGCCACTTGTTGACCGCACTAAACAGCCTGCAGTACCGGTTTTATCTTACCCTGTAAAAGAAAAGGAACAGCCTGCAAATGCGGGAGTGGAGGAAACCGGAGCAGCCAATAAGAACACTAAGCAGAACAATATCTTAGAACTGCTCGCAACGCTTTATCCGAAAGAGGAGCAGATCCCTGCAAATATTAAAGGCAGTGGTCGTATTCCTGTTAAACAGGCACCGAAACCAGCTGATGAAAAAACAAAGGAGAAAAAAGAGGTACCTTCCAGGAAAGGCTTCAGTTTAACACTGACCGGCGGTCCGGTGTATAATGTTGCTCCATCCCTGGAGTACGGCCGCTTCGGTATAGATGGAGGATTATTGCTGAGCTATCATGTGAACAACCACTGGTCGTTTACCAGCGGTGCTATATACAGTCAGAAACCTTACGGAGGAACCTGGAGAGATTACGGTGTACTTAAAAACTGGTCTCCGACCGATCCGTATCATGTGATCAGGAAGATAGATGCAAATTGTGGCGTGCTGGATGTTCCTGTTAATATTAATTATGCTTTTATGAACAGGCCCAATTATACCTTGAGTGCAACGGCAGGCTTGTCCAGCTATTTTATGCTGAAAGAAAAGTATACTTATAAATACCAGACCGGTTGGGATAGCGATAAAGAGCTCACAAACGCTAATCAACATTATCTGGCAGTATTAAATCTCGCATTTACTTACCAGTTCCCCTTAAATAAAAACATGTCGCTGGGCATACAGCCCTTTACCAAGATACCCCTTCGCCGGGTTGGCTACGGCGAGGTGAAACTCTATTCAACAGGGGTTATGCTACAGCTGAATTTTAACAGTGCAAGACATAAGCGGTAGGTTCGCAGGCATATTTTTTCTATATTAGTATAGAAACGTTATGATCTATGCGTCAACTACTCCTCACTGTCAGTGTCTTGCTCCTCCCCGGCATACTGCTTGCACAAAATTCCGTTAAACAGGATAGTATGCAATACCTGCTTATAGGAACCTATACAAAAAAGCAAAGTGAAGGGATCTATGTGTATACGTTCAATACCCAAAGTGGCGAATTGAATCATGTGAGTACTGCCAAAGGTGTGGATAACCCTTCCTATCTAGTGATTGCTCCTGATGAAAAACATGTGTATTCAGTAAATGAAACCGGGACTGAAAGAACCGGAGGCGTAAGCGCTTTTGAGCTGGATCGTAATACAGGGCAGCTTATGTCCGTGAATAAACAGCCGTCTGGCGGAGAGGGACCCTGCTATATTAACATGGATGGGGATGGTTCGCATGTGCTGGTGGGCAATTATGCCAGCGGAAGTTTGTCTGTACTTCCTGTGCAGGCTGACGGAAAAGTGGGCGCACCGCTGCAAACTATACAGCACACGGGTTCCAGCATAAATAAAGAGCGGCAGGAAAAACCGCATGTGCATTGTGTGGAATTTTCGCCGGATCACCAGTTCCTGTACGTGCCTGATCTGGGCATTGATAAGGTAGCTGTCTATAAATATGATCCTTCCTCTCCCTTGCTGTTGCAGGAGGCAAACCCTTCTTATATAGCGCTGCCGCCCGGCTCGGGGCCGCGGCATATCACTTTCCATCCCAATGGTAAGTGGGCCTACCTGATACATGAACTGGATGGAAAGGTAACGGTCTTTCATTATGACAGCGGCAAGCTGACGCCAGTACAAACCGTTTCCACGTTACCAGAGGCATTTAAGGGAACAATATCCGGCGCAGACATCCATGTATCTCCGGACGGAAAATTTCTCTACGCCTCTAACCGGGGAACCCTGAACAACATTGTATACTACGCCATAGATGCAAAAACGGGGAAGCTGCAAAGAAAAGGGCAACAGTCAACCAAAGGCAAAACGCCGCGTAATTTCATGATAGACCCGTCTGGCAATTTTCTGCTGGCAGCCAACCAGGATACAGACAATGTAGTGGTCTTTAAACGTAACAAGGTGAACGGCTCATTCAAACCAACAGGGGTAGAGATCAATATTTCTATGCCGGTATGTTTGAAAATGGTGCCAGCACAGAAATAGCGCGGGATTTATGGCATAGCTTTTTCAGGTAATTAGCTAAAAAATGCTGTTATGAAAAGTAAGCAACCGAAACCTGACAAACAGGTTCCACGTGAAAAGGAACAAACAGACAAACCACAGGCACCCAGGATGGAGGAGCAGGAGCAGAAGAGAGATAAGACCTTTCCTGGCTACCCCGTTTATCCGCCGGATGAGGATATCATGAACCGGGGAGAGAAAGAAGACCTGGATGTGGAAAACCTTACACGAAGCGACAGGGGGAAAGGAAATAAGCAGGAGCTGCAAAAGCGTCAAACTCCCCCGGATGAAGAGGAGGGCCTGGACGTTCCCGGTGCAGAACTGGATAACAGCGATGAAGAGATCGGGAACGAAGATGAGGAAAACAATTTCTATAGCCTGGGCGGAGACCGGCACGAGGACCTGGAAGAAGATCCGTCATAACAAGGGTGTTAGTAACCTGCACAGGGCGTCTATAAATTTTTCAAACAACGACCGGTTCTTCCAGGACCGGCGGGTAATGAGTGTTGCATCTTCGAGATCTTTCTCGAAGGCATCCAGCAGATCCTTTACTATTAAGCGATCATACATGATAATAGCAATTTCAAAATTGAGATAGAAACTGCGGTTGTCAAGATTCACGGTACCAACAATCGCCAGGTTATCATCTATGATCATGGTCTTCGCATGTATAAATCCCTTTTCATAAAAGTAGATCTTTACACCAGCGTCCAGCATGGGTTTTATGAATGATTGTGCGGCATGCTGTACAAAAAAGGAGTCGCCACGTTTGGGGAGTAAGAGCTCTACATCTTTACCAGCCAGGGCGGCCATTTGCAGCGCGCTTAACAATTGTTCATTGGGAATGAAGTAGGGATTACTGATGCGTATGCGCCGCCTCGCCACGTTGATAGCCATCAGTATGCTTTGCATCGCCATGGGCCATTGTGAGTCTGGCCCGCTGGCAACTATATCGGTAAAGCAGTTTGCAGTAAATTCTGCACGACGAAAGTAAGGAAAGGCAAAAGGAAAAGTTTCTTTGCTGCAGTAACGATAGCTCATCATGAATTGCAGCTGCAACTGGTTCACTACATCGCCTTCCAGCTGCAGATGTGTGTCTCTCCAGTATATTTCATTGTGACCATTGTTGATGTAGCGCTCATCCATGTTGATACCGCCGGTGAAACCTATCTTTCCATCAATTACAATGATCTTGCGGTGATTACGATAATTGGCGTTGAGGTAAAAATCAACCAGCACCGGGGCAAAAGCATATACTTCTGCGCCGTGCTCTTTAAGGCGTTTAGAGAATGGGCCCATGTGATCGCAACCAAGATCATCATAAATAAACCGTACTTCTACACCGGCTTTCAGCTTTTCGATCAATATATCTATAACCTCATTGCCAATACTGTCTACTGCAAAAATGTAATACTCCATGTGAATATGATGGGTTGCACTGCGTAGGGCTTCCATTACGGCAGGAAATTTTTGCTCTCCGTTGATCAGTACTTTTGCACGATTGTTTTTGGTGAGCAGTGAGTGCATAGTGTTCAGCAGCATGGCAGATACTTCCTGCTTGCTGGCCACGAGCTGGCGTAGCTCTACCTGCATCTCTTCGATCTCCGGGCGTTTGTTTTCCCAGTACCGCAGCATCAATGTTTCATCGCGTGTACCCTTTAGTGTGAAGCGTTTTCTTTTACGCAGGTCGCGGCCCAGGTAATAGTAAACGATCAGGCCTAACAGTGGAACAAAGATCAGCAGCAGGAGGTAGGCCATTGCCTTGATAGGATTGCGGTTCTCTAACAGGATGGTGCCTACTACACCAATGAAGGATAGCAACACCAGTACAAAACTGATGATCTTTATTACCAAATGCCAGTTGGTTTCCTTCAGTAAGCTGAGAATGGTAAACACGGATTGAAAGATATTATGTGAATAAAGATAAAGCTAATCTCAATTGCGAATGCACTGCGTTCGCAATTGAAGAAATACCAACAAAAATTTTTCCAGTAAATAGAAAGCCGTTAAATTGCTAAACAAATTAGCAAACCATGTTTTTAATTGACCCCCTTCTCGCAGAGATTAAAGCAATCATTACCCACGCAAAAGAAAAGGCCATCCGGGCTGTAGATCATGAAAGAGTGTTGATGTATTGGAATATCGGGAGAAAGATATTTGAAGAAGAGCAACAAGGAAAGGATAGAGCCGATTATGGAGAGTACATTATTAAATACCTGTCAGAAAAATTGCAACCGGAATTTGGTAGCGGGTTTTCCAGACGACAGCTTTCATTGTTCAGGCAATTCTATAGAACATTTCCAATTGTGCACACATTGTGCGCACAATTGGGATGGAGCCACTACAGACTACTTGTAAGGATTGATAATCAATACAAAAGAGATTTTTATATTACAGAAACCATTAAGAACAACTGGGTTGTCCGCCAACTGGAAAGGCAGATTAATAGTAGTCTATACGAACGGTTGCTATTAAGCAGCGATAAAGAAAGTGTCCTCGCCGTTGTGAAAGGAGAACAATCTCCTCCGGACGCAAAATCTGTTATCAAGGATCCGCTTGTGCTGGAATTCCTTGGGTTAAAGAAAGAAGCATCCTATTACGAAAAAGACTTGGAAGGCGCTATCATTAGCAATCTGCAGGAGTTTTTGCTGGAGCTGGGCAACGGGTTCTCTTTTATTGCCAGGCAGAAAAGGATCCACCTGGATGGAGATGATTTTTTTGTAGACCTTGTCTGTTATAACCGCTTACTGCAATGCTTTGTATTGTTTGAAATAAAAACAGGAAAGTTAACGCACCAGGATCTTGGCCAGCTGCAGATGTATGTGAATTACTTTGACAGAATAGAGAAACAGTCATTTGAAAATCGCACTATTGGCGTGCTGTTGTGTGCAGAAAAGAATAATGCGGTAGTGAAGTTCACATTACCCGAAGAAAATAAAACGATCGTGGCCAGCAAGTATCAGCTGTACATGCCGACAGAAGAGCAGCTCATTGCTACTATGGAAAAAGAGATGGAAAGATTTTAAAGCGATGAGACCGGCTGTGTTTGTGAAGCCATAGGTGCAGCTGTTCTCTTAAAGCGGGTGGGCAATAGCCAATGCACGGCGATGCCGATCAATAAGCTGATAACAGAGCAGGCCGTCATCCAGGGGTTTTCACCGGAAAAGCCGCCTATGAATAACCAGGCGAAAAAGTACAGATGAAACCATGTGGGTACTAACCAGGTAATCATAGGAAGCGGAGCATAGGAATGGGTTATGTTCGTGCGTTTTGAGCATCCTCTTATGGTCATAATGGTAAAGAGGATCAATAAGGCTACAAAACGGTGGGCGCTATTAATACCAAACAGCCTCAGAAAGTCGGCTAAAGGGAAAAGTGATATATAGAGTGTTACCTGTGAAATGATAATAGACAAAAAGGGGATAGCGGTTTTCCACCAGCGGGCAGCAATAGCTTTTTTCATTTGCACTTTTTCCAGTAAGCGTGCGAATGAAGAATAGAAAAATACCACGCACAACCATCCATAGAAATTGCCGTAGGGAACACCGAACCATTGCGAAGTGAGCAGGTTATATTGGGGACCGCGGGATTCCCAATCCCAGTGCCACATATGCAGACGATAAGCCACTACATCCATGCTCAGGTCAATGTTGATAGCAAGCAGTGCGTCAAGAGCGGCGGCTGTCCATAAAGACATACCCAGGGCATCCGATATCAGCCGGGAAGTATATATAATAATGGCCCAGCCGGTGCCGATGCATAGTGGAATATTGTTTGGCGCTACGCCGAACATGATCCAGAATTGCCCGTAGCGATAGCCCGCACTGGTGGCTACGTTCACATACTCCAGCAGTAGACCGAAGCCGAGCCCGCCCAGCAGGTACATGAAATTGCCCATGCCTTTTTTATATGCATGTATACAGCACAGTAAAAAAAGCAGGTACATGCAGCATTCTGTTAAAGGGTAACAAATACCGGGAGGGTAGTTATACGGCATACCGGGATAGGGCAGCATATGTGACGTTTTAAGCAAGTTAAAACTTTTTCAATACTTGCACCAGCAGAGAACCGCATGTGCTATTTGGTATCCTTGTCTATATAGGAGGTGTGCTTGGTATCTCTTATCAACACATATACGATCAGGGAGATGAAAATGCATAAGGTAATGTACCAGTAGTACCAGGACTCATAGCCGATGTGTTTAAAATACAGGGCGATATATTCGGCGGTGCCACCGAATATGGCCACCGTGAGCGCATAAGGTAAACCCACGCCCAGGGCCCTTACTTCTGAGGGGAACAGCTCCGCCTTTACCACAGCGTTGATGGCAGTGTAGCCGCTTACGATCAGCAATGCCGCCAGGATCAGGAAAAATGCGCTGAGGGCGGAAGTGGTATGACTGAGTGTTGTTAGTATAGGAACGGTGAACAATGTGCCCAGTATGCCGAAGCCGATCAGCAAAGGTTTACGCCCATACTTGTCCGAAAGCATGCCGAACAAAGGCTGCAGGCAGGCATAGATGAGCATTAGTATAAAAACAATCAGTGTGGATTGCTCTTTGCTGAGATGCACGGTATTTACCAGGAATTTCTGCATGTAGGTAGTGTAGGTATAGAACGCCAGGGTACCGCCCAACGTAAGACCTATTACCGTAAGCACCGCGCGGGGATGCTGTTTGATCAGTACGCCCAGGGAACCCCGTTCAGGCTTTTGCTCATCGAGCTTAACAGATTCCTGCATATTACGGCGCATATAGAGTACTACCAGGGCCAGCATCGCTCCTATAAAGAAAGGAATGCGCCATCCCCAGTTGTTCAGCTGAGCAGGCGCCAGAAATACTTTTTGCAACAACAGCTGGATACCGAGGGCGATGAGTTGTCCGCCGATAAGGGTAACATACTGGAAACTGGAAAAGAAACCCCGTTTTTCCGGGGTAGCAATCTCGCTCAGGTAAGTGGCGGAGGTGCCGTACTCGCCGCCAACGCTCAAGCCTTGTAACAAACGAGCCAGCAATAATAAAACAGGAGCGAGGATACCAATGGTTTTATAGCCGGGCGTAAGGGCAATCATCAGTGACCCCAGGGACATTAACAGCACAGACAGCGTCATGGCTGCCTTGCGGCCTTTACGGTCGGCAATACGCCCGAACAGCCAGCCGCCAATGGGCCGCATTAAGAAACCCACGGCAAAAATAGCTGCAGTATTCAGTAGCTGTACCGTTTCATTCCCTTCCGGGAAGAAAGCGGGTGCAAAGTACAGGGCAAAGGCAGCATAGGCATACCAATCGTACCATTCAACCAGGTTGCCTGCTGAACCGGTGATGATGGCTTTCAGTCGCCATGCGGTATTGTGTTGTGTGGGCTGTGCGGTGTTTGTCATGGAATATTATTGAACCCGGAGGAACGGTCAAAAATAAACGCTTTTTATATAAATTATTACGGTGTGCCCTGTTCTTGTATCTTCGCAACAGATCATTATCATTTATACTATGCAGGATACCATTACAATTGCCAAAAAAGTGGCAGGAGAGAAGGCCGCGGAGCTGATCCGTCCGGGAATGGTGGTTGGTCTCGGAACCGGTTCTACCGCATACTGGGCCATTCAGAAAATAGGGTCCATGGTAAAGCAGGGACTGGAGATCAGGGCCATTGCTACTTCTGAAGCATCGGCACAGCTAGCCCGTGAGTTGGGAATCCCACTTACTACCTTTGCTGAAACGCAGCACATTGATATGGATATTGACGGTGCAGATGAAATCAGTGAAAAGCTGGATGTTATTAAAGGCGGCGGCGGCGCCCTGCTGCGTGAAAAAATAGTAGCTTATCATAGCCGGCAACTGGTGATCATAGCAGATGAGCATAAGTATGTGCCTGTACTGGGAAAATTTCCGCTGGCCGTGGAGGTGATCCCCTTTGGCTGGGAAATCACCAACGTGAAATTACAAAGCCTGGGATGTAAACCGCAACTAAGAAAGAAAGATGATAAGATCTTTATAACAGATAACGGGAACTATATCATTGATTGTTCATTTGAAGTGATAAAGGACCCGGCTGCAACCAATATAGCGATTGATAATATACCCGGCGTAGTAGAAACCGGGCTGTTTGTACAAATGGCGCATACCGTGGTATTGGGATACGAGGATGGCAGCACAAAAATATTGCGACGATAAAGCAAACACATTATAACGGTAATGCTTGTTCGAAAATGAAGCAGGCAAAATATTTCCTGGTATGCCGGACTTGCTCCGGCATATTTGTTTTTATTCCCTAAATCAGCATTATTTCTTCCCTGGTAGCAAACGATTATATAAATTGGCTGAGCCAAGGGAATAAAAGATACACAGATCAATAACACCGCTAAAAAATTGTTGTAATGCGCCTTTGCATAAGATCGATCTTTTCCTTTACAATATGCTGCCTGATCGGCGGTGCAGCAAGTACGCAGACCCGCTGGCATATATTGCCAGATGGTGGTATTGAGTGGACGGTAAACAAACAATTACCCCATGCCGATCACATAGAGATGAGCGGCCGGCAGGTTTCGCTGTGGGTGCAGTATGAAGCCGATACCGCCAGCGCACTGCATTTGTCGCGTACCATTGTTTTTCCATCTTTTCGGCTGCTGCCAAATAATACGCACGCCAGCATGATGTATAATGTGGAGGATTGTGATCTTCCCCGCATTTTAATAAATGGCAGGCCTATGAAGGCAGACATTTATTACGGAGTGCCGGTGAGTGACCTGCCGGAGAAGGTGATCAGCATACGTCACAAAGGGATCATGGAAACAAGCAGTCGTTTGCTTTCGCAGCATGTTGACCTGCAATTAAAACGTTCCCTGTTTCCTTCAGATAACAAGGCCATGGCCTTGGAGAAACTGGTTTTTATTAATACCGGAGACAAGCCGGTGAAAATAGAAATGGAGGAGCTGTATAAGGAACAACAGCCTGCCGCCAGCCGGGTGGTGAATGGTCCGCTGCGTTTTGTAACAGGCGCTGTAGGAGCGGGGGAGAAGATGGTAGCGCCAGGCGACTCTGTAGTATTCGGGCTTTTTTACGCCGCAATAAGAGGCGCCGGTACAATGGAAGTACCTTCTCTTGCGGCAGAGGAACAGGGCCGTAAAGACCGGGTAGCCGGTATTTTATCGCTGCTACAGCTGGAAACGCCGGATACTTTATTGAATACTGCATTTGCTTTTGCCAAGATACGCGCTACAGAAAGTATTTTTCTTACAAAGGGAGGCTATATGCATGGACCGGGCGGGCTCCGTTACTATGCCGCTATATGGGCCAATGACCAGGCGGAGTACGTGAACCCGTTCTTTGCATTCCTGGGTGATAGCATCGGCAACCAATCTGCGATGAATGCCTACCGCTGGTTTGCAAAGTTCATGAACCCCGATTATAAGCCTATCCCCAGCTCTATTATTGCTGAAGGCGAGGGCACCTGGCATGGCAAAAGGGACCGTGGTGATATGGCGATGATTGCTTATGGAGCGGGTCGTTATGCACTGGCTTATGGTAATGCAGATTCTGCCAAAGTATTATGGCCTTTAATTACCTGGTGCCTGGAGTACCTGCAACGTAATGTGAATGCAGCAGGAGTAGTGCATTCAGACAGTGATGAGCTGGAGGGCCGCTTCCCGGCAGGCGATGCCAATTTAAATACCAGCTCATTGTATTATGATGCATTACGCTCCGCTGTGATGCTGGGAAGGGATCTTAAGGCGCCAGCCACCCTGCTGCAAAAATATGAGCAGCAGGCCGCTGAATTAAGGAAAAACATAGATCGTTTTTTTGGCGCCAGTGTAGAGGGTTTTAATACCTACCGCTATTACGCTGGCAATACCGTGCTGCGTGCCTGGATCGCAACACCATTGACAGTAGATCTCTTTGACAGGAAAGCCGGTACTGTTGCGGCCTTGTTTTCTCCACGCCTCTGGACGGAGGATGGCCTGGCGTCACAGGCAGGCGACAGCACTTTCTGGGACCGGTCTACCCTTTATGCACTAAGAGGTGTGTTGGCTGCGGGAGAGCCAGCAAAGGCACTGGATTATTTGCGCTATTATTCTCAGAGAAGATTGTTGGGAGAGCATGTGCCTTACCCTGTAGAAGCTTACCCCGAGGGCAATCAGCGGCATTTATCCGCCGAAAGCGGCTTATACTGCAGGATTTATACAGAGGGCCTTTTCGGAATGAGACCAGCGGGCCTAAACCGATTTAACTGCACGCCAAGGCTACCCGCCGCATGGAACTTTATGACGCTTCGCAATATCCACGCTTTCGGGCAGGTATTCAGCCTGGAGATCAGCCGTCTGAATAAGGGGCGTTTACAAATAAAGAGCCTAAGTGCCGGTGGCACAAAAGTATATGCGATAAAGGAGGGCGAAACAGCGCTTGTGCAATTGTAGTTCTTCACGCAAAACTAAAAGTATACCTGTGACCGTTATAATGGAATAAGCGTCCTTCCTGGGCAATCTCTAAACGGATGGGAAGGATGCTGTTGGGATGAATAGTTGGGAACCAGTGACGGCCTTCCGTCACTACAATCATCAGGCCTTCTTCATCGCCAACAGCCTTGAACTGGTCGCCGTAATCTTTCCATACGTTAACAAGGGCATTGGATTGCAGGGTTTTGATGAAAGCGGCCGTATCTTCTACCGGGACGCCTATTTCGCTGACACCCAGGATATGCTCTGCGCTGAAAACAGTATCAGGAGTGTCCTGTTGGAGATTGTACCTGGCAATACATTCCATTATATTTTGTTCTGCATCATAGAAGTAAACAGAGCGGGCATTCCAGTTCGGAAAATCGATCACCGCGGCGCCATCCTTAGGGATCAGCGCAATGTCTTTTCCGGAAAGGAAGGGTACTACCGCTGGCAGCAGCTGGGGAGTGATATTAAAGGCAATATGGTAGGGGGTATCTTTTACTTCATGGGTTTGCGAGAATTCAAGCAAGGTTTGACCCGCCTGTACACAGAACCCGGTTTCATAACTGTTGATAAGCGGCATGCCAAGCAGTCCGGCATAAAAGGCCTGCTGATTGGCAGCATTATTGCAGAGCAGGTGTACTTTTTTGAAACGCATAGATCAGTTAAATTGAGTACTGGAATTTCCGTGAAATACTTCAAAACAAGTGCCGGAAGGCGGTAATAATGAGTTATTTATATCAAATCCAATAAAAATGGAACTAGTTACTATTCAGAACAAGATCTTTGAGGTGAGGGGGCAGAAGGTAATGCTGGATTTTGACCTGGCAGAACTTTACGAGGTAGAAACGAGAGTATTTAACCAGGCTGTTAAACGTAATATAGAGCGTTTCCCGGCTGATTTTATGTTTCAGCTGACAAAAAAAGAGTGGGATACTTTGCTGAGCGGGAACTCATCACAATTTGTGACCGGTACCCTGAAGCACAGGAGCAGCGCCTATCTACCTTATGCGTTTACGGAGCATGGCGTGACCATGGTGGCCAGTATATTGCGCAGCGAAAAGGCGGTTAAGATGAATATTGCCATTGTGCGTGCATTCATTGCGCTGCGTGAAATGGCTATGCATTATAAAGAGCTGGCGCAGAAGATAGAAGAGCTGGAAAAGAAATATAACAAGCAATTCGGCGATGTTTACCAGGCCCTGAGCCTGTTGCTGGAAGAAAGGAATGGGGAGGAAGAACAAAAAAACAGGGAGCCGATAGGGTTTAAAAAACTTAAGAAGTAATTACAATTTATCTTTTGACGGTATCATAAAAAAGCCGGGCCTTATTGTTAAGGTCCGGCTTTGTCATTATTGTTGGCTGGCCGCCCAATCATCAAGATAATGTTCAAGCACGTTCAGCGGCATATCTCCCTGCGCCAGCAAAGCATCGTGGAATTTGACGATGTTGAAATGAGGCCCTAATTGTTTTTTGTATTTGTCGCGCAGCCGGAAGATTTCCAATTGTCCGGTTTTGTAAGAGAGGGCCTGTCCGGGCATTGCCATGTAGCGCTCTACAGAAGTAACCGCTTCTTCTTCGCTGATAGATTCGTGGTTCAGCATATAGGTAATGGCTTCTTCCCTTGTCATTTTGCCGGTGTGGATACCGACATCCAACACCAGCCTTATGGCACGGTGAATTTCATTGTTCAAGGCGCCCATCTGCTGGGCCATATCGGTATAGCATCCCAGTTCTTTGCCAAGGGATTCGACATACAGGGCCCATCCTTCAGTGAACGCGCTGAAGTTGATCTGCCGTCTGAAGGTGGGTAGTGTTGTATTTTCCTGCTGCAGGGAGATCTGGTAGTGATGGCCGGGGATAGCCTCGTGCAAAAAAGTGGCTTCCATGCCCAGGAAGGTCACATTGATCTTAGTGGCATCAGGAATAGGAACGTAGAATATGCCGGGACGGCTACCGTCTATGGCGCCTATGGTGTAGGAAGGACCATTCTGCGAGGCTTCCCGGAAGGCTTCCACGCGGCGGATCTCAAATCTTGATTTGGGCGTAAGGGTGAGCAATGTGTGCAGGCGTGGTTTTATTTTAGCATAGATCTGCTGATATGCCTGCAATACCTGTTCCGGCGTTTTAAAAGGCATGAACCGGGGATCCGTTCTAAGGAAAACAAAGAATTCCTGCAGGCTGCCTTTAAAACCGCTTTGCTCTTTTTGTACCACCATGGCTGCGCTGATGCGGGCTACTTCCTTTAAACCTGTTTCATAGATCTCTTCCGGTGAGCGCCAGGTGGTAGTGAAGTATCGTACATAATATTTGTACAGGTCCGCGCCATTGGTAACAGCAGATAGCCCGGCGGCATCAGTGGCATGAGGGAGATACTTGTTCTTCAGGTAGTCTGCAAGACGTTGATAAGCCGGGAGCAACTGCGTCGTCAAAGCCAGCTGCAAAGCATGTTTTACCTGTTCCCGTGCTGAGCCGGAAATGGATGCAGGGATTTTATTAAGCGGCCGGAATAATATATTCTTCGCGGTATCTTTTCCCGCAAGGTCCTCCATCTGAGGGATCATTTTCAGCACCAGCATTTTGGGCAACACCATACCGATAGCCACGCCTTTTCTCATATTGCTGATAGTGGTATCTGTCCATGCAGAGAATGCAGCAATACGTTTGATCCAGTTGTTATAGTCCTTTACTGTTTCAAAAGGTTGCGCTGAATTGCCTGAGCCCAGCTGTCCGACGAGCAGCGGAAGGGAGGAGAATTGGTTAATTGGCAGGTATTCCGGATGATACCTCATCTTCTCAAGGTCCATTTCAAGAATATTTTTCAGCACATCAAAAGAGATGCGGTCTGCCGTGTTCAATGATTCTCTGTTATATCCGGACAGCAGGCCCAGGTATTTTTTATCAAATTGACATTTCTGTTTTAAATAAGCTGCAGCGCCATCATTGGCGAGCTGGTCATCATAACGGTGATCCCCGCTAAACGTCGCACTGATGGGATCGAGCTGCAGGCTTTCCTGGTAGTAAGCTTCAAAAAGACGATGCAATTGCTGATTGCGCGGCTGCGTATAAGCAGGCTTTATAGCGCAGCAACAACAAGCAAAAAGAAGGCTGAGGATCTTAAGCGAAGATTGTCTCATAACATTTAATGTAAAAGCGATTTAACCATCCAGATGGAGCATCCAAAATGTTGGGTATTGCCAATAGGTTGCTCAAGGCGGACAAACCCCATTTTCTCGTATAGTGGTATGGCCATGTGCAGCTGCGGCATTGTTTCCAGGTAAACATGTGTATAACCAAATTGCGCAGCCGTTTCGAGGCAGGCAGTGATCAGCATTTTTCCTATACCTTTTCCCCTGGCTTCAGGTTCCAGGTAAAGCTTAACCAGCTCGCAATAACCAGGCGGCAACCCCTGGGTAGGGTAAATGCCCGCCCCACCTGCAACGGCGGTGTCTTGTCCGGCTACCCAGTAATACGATCCCGGGACCTGAAAGGCTTCAAAAAGCGTATCCAGTCCCGGGTCATAGAAAGCGGTTCCCGGTACTGCGGCGTTAAAGGAAAGCAGTGTATTGCGAACAATGCCCGCGAGCGGACCATTATCCTGCTGGCCGATTGGTCTTAATTGAACAGCTTGCATATTTTACCCTTGTGAAAGCAAAGGTAAATAGCAGCGTAGGGGCAAAATTGTATAGTATTAGCGCGGATGCTGATTAGATCTTTTTGTATTGCCTGGGCAGCATGCCGATCAATTGCTGAAAGGTTCTGGTAAAATGTGCCTGGTCTGAAAAGCCGCACTTGTAGGCTATTTCGGTTAAAGAGCATTGGTTTGAGCGGATCAGGACCAGGGCCCGTTCAATTTTGATCTTCCTGAAATATTCTCCCAGGGTGCAAGAGAAATAGCGGCTGAAATATTTTGAAAGCGTTACAGGATGTACACCCACCTGGGCGGCAAACTCAGAGAGGGAGAGGGGTTGATCCCAGAGATCGTTCAGCACCGCCGGGATCTGTTTAGCCCATGTGGGATAATTTTTTTCTGCAACGGGGTTGGTATCAATTAAGCTGATGCACAATTGATCCATGGAAAGCCTGCTGCAGTCATCATTGTAGTAATGTTCTTTTAATATCCGTACCAGGCCGCCGGCATTGAGCGCTGTATTGCTTTCATGCATGAGCGATTCAGGGGGAATGGCCAGGTTATATGCTTTAAAGAAAGCTTCGTCTATTTCAAGATTGAATATACGGGTGCCCGGGCGGTAATGAACATTCTGATGGATAACACCCGGATAATAATACAAACCAGTACCTGCTGCTTGCTGATCAACCTTCTTTTCTCTTATTTCCTGGCTGCCGCCGGAAAGGATATGAGAGAAATGTGGGTGCTGATGGCAATGCCAGTCGGAAGTATAATTTTCCGGGAAGACGGTTTCGCTGGTGGTGATGTACCCGATGGTCCTTTCTCTCACTTTTGATCCGACATAGCAGCCTTTGGAAAGTACTACAGCATCTGGCATGCGTGTAAATTACAACGTTGTTATCAAAAGAAAAAGGGTTCGACGTTTACACGTCAAACCCTTATCTGTTCTGTGGTGTGGGGCGGGATCGAACCGCCGACACAAGGATTTTCAGTCCTTTGCTCTACCGACTGAGCTACCGCACCATCCTTTCCTTCTTGCGAAGGGAGTGCAAAGATAATATTTTTCAATTCATATTTCCAAATATTATTGGACCAAATTGTTACGGAGCTAGTTTCCGTACTCTACCAGGAACTTGATCCGCATCAGCTTCAGCTGCTCTATGGTATAGTCGCTTTCGATGAGCTCTTCGCGGGCCAGTGCCAGGCTGGAGGTTTCGCAACCTTTGAAATATTCGATGATCTCATCCTGGGCGTAATCGTCCAGCTCCTCGTCAATACAATAATCCAGGTTTAGCTTGGTGCCGCTGGCAACGATGGTTTCCATCTCATCCAGGAGCTCAGCAATGCTTAGTTCCTTGTTCTTTGCGATGGTTTCCAGCGGCATTTTTTTATCAATGTTCTGGATGATGAACACTTTCAAGCCACTCTTGTTCACCACGCTTTTCATAACGAAGTCGTCGGGCTTTACGATATCATTTTCCTGAACATATTTAGAGATCACTTCTACGAACTGCTTTCCGTAGCGGATAGCCTTCCCTTTGCTCACACCCTGGATCTTTTCCAGCTCCTGGGTAGTGGTAGGGTATTGGGTGGCCATGTCTTCCAGGGAAGTTTCCAGGAAAATAACAAAGGGAGGCAGATTCTTTTCCTTGGATACTTTTTTACGCAGTTCTTTCAGCATTTCAAACAGCACGGGATCAGCAGATGCCTGGGCTTCTGCAGCCACTTCCTCATCGTCGCCGCCTTCTTCATCGAACTGGTGGTTGAGGGACACCATGATGGAGTAAGGCTTTTTGAGGAACTTGTTGCCTTTGTCCTGTACTTTCAGGAGGCCGTATTCTTCGATATCCTTTTCTATCAAGCCTTCCAGCATCATCTGGCGGATAAGGGAATTCCAGAAATGAGCGTCAAACTCTTTTCCTTCCCCGAATACGTCCAGTTGGTTATGGCGGTAGGTAGTAATTTGCGGGTTGGTTTTACCGGTAATGATGTTCACCACATATTCAGCACCGAAGCGTTCTTCCAGCGCTTTAATGGTTTTCAGCACGATCACCACACGGTTCTTTACTTCTATTTTTTCTTTCGGGTTGCGGCAGTTATCGCAGCTTCCACAATTTTCTTTATCGAACTGTTCTCCGAAATAGTGCAGGATCACCTTACGGCGGCAAACAGAGCTTTCAGCATAAGCAACGGTTTCGTTAATGAGCTGGGCGCCCATTTCGCGTTCACTCAGCGGCTTATCGCGCATGAGATGTTCCAGTTTCTGTACGTCCTTATGACTGTAGAAGCATACGCAGATCCCTTCCAGTCCATCACGGCCGGCGCGCCCTGTTTCCTGGTAATAGTTCTCCAGGCTTTTCGGAATGTTGTAGTGGATCACAAACCTTACGTCGGGTTTGTCTATCCCCATTCCGAAGGCGATGGTGGCCACGATCACCTCTACCTCTTCAAGCAGGAACATATCCTGGCGCTGCGCGCGGGTATTGGCATCAAGTCCGGCGTGGTAGGCAACAGCTTTGATATTGTTGGCTACCAGCATGTCTGCCAGTTCCTCGGTGGTTTTGCGGTTGAGGGTATAAATGATCCCGCTCTTGCCTTTATGCAGGTGAATGAACTTTACAATTTCGCGGATGGTTTGCTCCTTCTTCCGTTTGGGCCTGATCTCATAGTAGAGGTTAGGCCGATTAAAGGAGGAGAGGAATATCTGCGGATCTTTTAATCCCAGGTTCTTTACGATATCACTTTGTACTTTGGGTGTGGCGGTGGCGGTAAGGGCGATGATAGGCAGGTTGGTACTGATCTGCTCAATCATTTCCTTTAAACGGCGGTATTCCGGACGGAAGTCGTGTCCCCATTCGGAAATACAGTGCGCTTCATCCACTGCGATGAAGGAGATCTCGAGATCCCTGAAAAAATCCAGGTTCTCCTGTTTGGTAAGCGTTTCCGGCGCAACGTACAGCAATTTTGTTTTACCGCTGAGCAGGTCGGTACGTACTTTTTTTATTTGTGCTTTAGATAAGGTGGAATTTAAAAAGTGTGCCACATTGTCCTTACTGCTATAGGAGCGTACCAGGTCTACCTGGTTTTTCATCAAGGCAATAAGGGGAGAAACAATAAGGGCACATCCGGGACTGATAAGGGCAGGTAACTGATAGCAAAGGGATTTACCTCCCCCGGTTGGCATAATTACAAAAGTATCTTTCCCCGAGAGAATGCTTTTTATTATAATCTCCTGGTTCCCTTTAAAGGAATCGAACCCAAAGTGTTCGTGTAATGCATCTAACAAACTTACCTTTACAACAGCCATTGCATTCAAGATTTAACTTATAATACTATACTCTAAAGAACTAACAGATTACGGTTATCTATTATATGATTTTTAGGGGACACGAAGTTACTTAAAAAACCGCTGAAATACAATATAATTATATAAACTGAGGTAAATTTGTGGCTCCAGCATGAAAAAGACAACAGCCATTAACATTACTGAGATCGCGAAACGGACCCTTCAGGTAGAAGCGGCAGCCATCGACAATCTGCAGTTGTTTATCAATAGCGATTTTGAGAAGGCGGTGGAGTTAATTGCCTGCTGTGCGGGTCGCCTGGTGGTGACCGGGATAGGCAAAAGCGCCATTATAGGCCAGAAAATAGTGGCCACCCTCAATTCTACCGGCACACCGGCCCTGTTTATGCACGCCGCAGACGCCATCCATGGCGACCTGGGCATGATACAGCAGAACGATGTGGTGCTTTGTATCTCCAAAAGCGGAAATTCTCCTGAAATAAAGGTCCTGGTACCACTGGTCAAAGGTTTCGGAAGCCCGCTGATCGCCATGGTTGGCAATACAGGCTCTTACCTTGCCCAGCACGCAGACCTGGTGCTGAATACTACCGTCAGCCAGGAGGCTTGTCCTAATAACCTGGCGCCCACCACCAGCACTACTGCCCAAATGGCAATGGGGGACGCGTTGGCAGTTTGCCTAATAGAATGGCACGGTTTTACTGCTGCGGACTTTGCCAAGTTTCATCCGGGCGGCACGCTCGGTAAAAAGCTTTACCTGAAAGTAGGAGATCTGAGCAGGCAACACCAGGTTCCCAAGGTGGGGTTGAATGCCTCGCTGCGGGAGGTGATCATGGAGATCTCCTCCAAGATGCTGGGTGTTACTGCCGTAATGGATGAACAGGACGAGTTAAGAGGTATTATCACTGACGGTGATCTGCGGCGTATGCTTGAAAAGAGCATTTCCATTGCAACCATTACCGCCAAAGACATTATGTCAGAACATCCGAAGATGATACAGAAAGATGAGCTGGCCGTTAATGCGTTGGAAAAAATGCGTCAGCACGATATTACCCAATTACTGGTTCTGGAAGATAAACGCTATATTGGCATCATTCATTTACATGACCTTATCAGGGAGGGAATTATTTGACAGCGATGACACAAATGAACAGGCATTTTTATGTGGCCATTATGGCCGGAGGGATAGGGAGCCGTTTCTGGCCTTACAGCCGAACAGATTACCCCAAGCAGTTCCTGGATATCCTCAATACGGGAAAAACGCTACTGCAATGGACCTATGAGCGCTTTGCCCAGTTTATTCCGAAGGAGAATATCTTTGTAGTGACCCATACTCATTACGAGAGTAAGGTAAAAGAGCAGCTGCCCGAATTGCCCGGCGACAACGTGGTTTGTGAACCTTCGCGGAAAAACACGGCGCCCTGTATTGCTTATATCTCCCATAAAATTCACCACCAGGATCCAAAAGCGAACATTATCTGTGCGCCGGCGGATCACCTCATCATGGACGGAACGGCTTTTACGGCTACCTGCCTGAATGCGTTGCTGTTTGTAGAGAAGCACAATGCTCTGGTTACCCTGGGTATTAAACCCACCCGCCCTGATACAGGTTACGGGTATATACAATATGAAACACAACAGGTGGCGGACAATGTTTACCAGGTAAAGACCTTTACAGAAAAGCCGAACCTGGAACTTGCCAAGACCTTCCTGCAGAGCGGTGATTTTCTGTGGAATGCGGGCATATTTGTATGGAATATCAAGACCATCATGGCCGCGTTCAAGAAGTACCTGCCCGAGATAGACGAGCTGTTTGAACAGGGCCGCCAGGCCCTTAATACGCCAGGTGAACGGGAGCTGATAGACTCCATCTACCCGCAATGCACTAATATTTCCATTGATTACGGCATCATGGAAAAGGCAGATAATGTGTATGTTATTCCCGCCAATTTTGGCTGGAGCGATCTGGGAACCTGGGCATCGGCCTACGAGAATCTGGAGAAGGATTACCTGGGTAACGCCGTACAGGGAAAAAACGTGGTAGTAATAGATGCCACCAAATGTATGGTAAAAGCGCCGCATGAAAAGCTGCTGGTGTTGCAAGGCCTGGATGATTTCATAGTAGTCGACACCCAGGATGTACTGCTGATCTGTAAGAAGGAAAACGAACAGCAGATCAAGGAATATGTTGCAGAAGTAAAGCGTAATAAAGGAGAAAAGTTTCTTTGATGCAATCCAAGCTTCCTCATGTAGGCACCACTATTTTCACGGTAATGTCTGCCCTGGCAGCGGAACATGGCGCCATTAACCTTTCACAGGGATTTCCGGATTTTGACTGTAACGAAGAGCTGAAACAGCTGGTGAATGCTGCCATGCAGCAGGCGCATAACCAATATGCACCCATGCCCGGCATTATGCCCTTACGCGAAGCGATTGCAACCAAGATCGCCCGCAGCTATGGTACCCGCGTGAACCCGGACACGGAGATCACCGTTACACCCGGTGGCACCTATGCCATCTTTACCGCCATTGCTACCTGCATACGGCCCGGCGATGAGGTCATCATATTTGAGCCAGCTTACGATAGCTATATTCCAAACGTACTGGTAAACGGCGGCACACCCGTGCTGATACCGCTTACTTTTCCGGATTATCATATTAACTGGGAGCTGGTGCGTAGCAAAATAACGCCGCGTACACGCATGATCATGCTCAATACACCGCATAACCCAACGGGCAGTATCCTTTCTGAAACGGATATGCAGGTGCTGGAACAGCTGGTAGATACCCATAACCTGCTGGTTTTGAGCGATGAAGTGTATGAGCACCTGGTATACGACGGCAGGAAGCACCAGAGCATATTGCGGTATCCGGCTTTACTGAGCCGCAGTTTTGTGACCTTTTCCTTTGGAAAAGTATTTCACAATACCGGTTGGAAAATGGGCTATTGCGTTGCTCCAGCCCACCTGATGAAGGAGTACCGCAAAGTGCATCAATACCTTTGTTTTTCCGTGAACACGCCCATGCAATACGGGTTGGCAAAATTCCTGGAAACACCGGAGCATTATCTTTCCCTGCCCGCCTTTTACCAGGAGAAGAGAGATCTCTTTCTGCAGCTGATGGCCGGCAGCCGGTTCTCCCCGTTACCTTGTAACGGCAGTTATTTCCAGCTGATGCGCTATGACCAGATCTCTGACGAAGGAGATATGGATTTTTCTATACGGATCACCAAAACCGCCGGAGTAGCCTGCATACCCGTATCTGCTTTTTACCAGGATGGGCATGACGATCATGTGGTGCGTTTCTGCTTCGCCAAAAAGCGGGAAACGCTGGAGCAGGCGGCAGCGCTGCTGTGTAGTATATAAAAGAAAAAGCCATCTCCAAAAATGAAGACGGCTCTCCTTTGTTATTACGAGCAGTACGATAGCTACTGTTGAAAAATCATGGCGGATCAGCCTTCTACAGCCACCTCTTGTGTATGCAGACTTTCTGAGCCAATTACCAGTGTATCATCGAGGAATGTAACCACACCGGATTCTACGTCATACACGGCGCCGATGATACCTACTTCTCCTTTGAATATCATATCGCGGAGGATTACGCTTTGTTCCAGCACGGCCAGAACAGAGCGCTCTGTATGGATCCTGGTAACAGCTTCTACAAACGAATGGTTGCTGGAAGTCCTGTTATTGCGAATGGTCTTTTCTGCAAATACCGCCGGGGTGATCTTGCCAAGCAGGGCGCTGAGGTTGCCCAGCTCGACGTGATCGCAGGCGCCCTTAATAGCACCGCATTTAGAATGGCCCAGGACAACTATAAATTTTGAACCGGCCGCTTTGCAGGCATATTCCAGGCTACCAAGCACCTCGTCTGTAATAACGGCGCCAGCTAGACGGATACTGAATATGTCGCCCAGGCCCTGATCAAATATCAGTTCTGCAGATGTGCGGGAGTCCATGCAGCTTACGATAGCTGCCATCGGCCACTGTCCGTCAGAGGTGTCATTCATCTGCTGCAGCAGGTTGCGGTTGATGCGCAGGTTATCCAGAAAACGTGCGTTACCTGCTTTCAGTAATTCGAGGGCCTGTTTAGGTGTTATATTAGCTTGTGATATTTTATTCAATGTTTTCATGATGTTGTTGTTTTAACCCGTTCTCAAATAATTCTTACAATTCGTGTTTAGTTAAACTGCAGCTCTTTCATGAGCTGTTGGTGATCTCCTGAAGCAATTACACGCACATGCGTGTCATTTAGCGCCGGGTGTTCTGTAGCGTCTTCCTTTTTGGTGTTAGGTATCCTGTATACCTCTTTAAAACCGGTGAATACTACGTTGATTTTCTTTTCCGGGGCTTTCACATCCTTGAATTCGCGCATGATCTCCAAAACATCATGATCTATGTACGCGGTTTTGCTGGCGTCTATTACCACGGAGCTGTTCTCAGGCATGTGGTCCAGTGTCAGCAGTATGCTGGCCTTGTTAAGGAAGGATACTTCCTGCGCCAGCTCCAGGCGGATAGTATCGCCGCTGTGATATTGCTCTTTGCGGAAGAAGTAAGGGCTTTTCATGTTACCCCTCAGGATAAACACCACGCTTACCGCCATACCCAGTGCAATACCTATCAGCAGGTCGGTAAATACGATGGCTACTACGGTTACCAGGAAGGGGATCCACTGGTATTTACCATTGCTGAACATTTCCTTGAAGATAGAAACCTTACACAGTTTGTAACCGGTTACCAGCAGCACAGCAGCCAGGGTAGCCAGCGGAATTTGGTTCAGCAGTGCGGGTATCATCGCGGTACAGAGCAGTAACAGGGCGCCATGGGTGATGGTAGCAAGCCTGGTGCGGCCGCCGGCGTTAATGTTGGCGGAAGAACGCACAATTACCGAGGTAATGGGCAGACCGCCAATCAGGCCGCTGATCATATTACCAATACCTTGGGCACGCAGTTCGCGATTGGGAGAGACGTTGCGTCTCAGCGGATCCAGCTTTTCGGTGGCTTCCACATTCAGCAGGGTTTCTACAGAAGCCACAATGGCGATGGTGCCTGCTACCACCCATACTTCCTTGTTGGTAATAGCACTGAAGTTGGGCATTGTGAACTGCCCAATGAAATCCCCAAAGCTTTCTGCCACAGGCAGGCTTACGAGGTGGCTCTGAGCCAGGGCCAGGCTGCTGTCCATATTCACGAACAGGATATTCAGCAGCGCGCCGGTTATAACGGCCACAAGGGGGGCCGGTACAGCGTTCAGTTTAGGTATTTTGCTCCAATACAGAATGATCAGTATAGAGATCAATGTAATGAGCGTAGCGCCCAGATGGATGTGGTTAAGAGTAGAAAGTAAAGCGGTAAAGCTGTTGTCACCGTCTACCTGGATGAATGTGAAGTCGCCTTCAGAGTTTTTATCGTACCCAAAGGCATGCGGTATCTGTTTTAAGATAATAATGATACCGATAGCGGTAAGCATCCCCTTGATCACATTAGAAGGGAAATAGTTGGCAACGGTACCCGCTTTTATGAGACCCAGCAGCAGCTGTATAACGCCGCCGATCATTACTGCCAGCAAGAACACATCAAAGGCGCCCAATTTTGTGATAGCGGTCAGCACTACGGCGGTAAGGCCTGCTGCCGGACCACTCACGCTTAGCTGAGAGCCACTTAAGGAGCCTATTACCAGGCCACCGAGGATACCGGAGATCATACCGGCAAATAAAGGCGCTCCGGAAGCCAGGGCAATACCCAGGCACAGCGGAACTGCTATCAGGAAAACTACTAACCCGGCAGAAAGATCTCCTTTCAGGTTCGAGAATAAAGACGTTTGCTTGCTCATAATCCAAAGGATTTAAGTCTGTTAAGAGATGTTCACAGGACTTATCCGGCGTTCCATGGGACAGTAAATACGGGTATGCAGCAGCATACGGTATTTCCGCGGAACAGCAGAATAACTCAATCGGGAAACGATAGATGGAAAAGGAAATAAATGTTACAGGATGCGTAACATTAAAACAGAGATGTGCTTAACAGTTGGGTGGGGGAGCATGTATTTCACGGGCCGGGCCGCTGGGAATGTCCTCAAACAGCTGGTACTGTACAATATTCAGGTACAGTGCCGGGGCAAATTTAAGGGTGGCATCGTCGTGATTATAATATTTGAGCTCTTTGGCCAGTTTTACCGTATCACCGCCGCAGCCATCGACGGGGTGCTCTTCAACGATCTGGTTATTAAACAGCAACTTACCCATCTCCTTTATCGGGAGAAGTTGTGTGCCCATGAGCACCAGGAGTAATATGCTGATAATCTTCCTCATTGTCGGTTGACCCGGCAACAAAAGTAATTAACCAAGTTTGTACTTTGAAAATACGATAATTAAAAAAATGTTAAAAGGAATTTGACGAAATCTCATCCCTTTATAGCGCCGCTCATCACAATATCATCCCGTCAATTTTTGGCTACGAAATAGCTAGATCAGCCACTATGGCCTATTTACAAAATTTTTCTGGTAATGTTCTAAACAAGTTATTTTGCCTTCCATGGTATTATGTATTGCATAGTAGTAAATTTTACCTATTTTTGTATTGTAAAGTTAAAAAGCTCACTTGCCATGAACATAGATAACACACAATCACAGATGCGGAAGGGGGTGCTGGAATTTTGCATCCTCTCCATCATCAAGCAAGGAGAAGCTTATCCTTCAGACATTATTGAAAAAATGAAAGAGGCGAAGCTGGACATCCTGGAGGGCACTCTGTATCCCTTACTAACACGCTTGAAGAATGCGGAACTGCTTACTTATCGTTGGGTAGAAAGTAGTTCCGGGCCACCGCGCAAGTATTTTACCCTGACCGAGAAAGGCGACACTTTTTACAAGGAACTGGAAACAACCTGGAACGAGCTGGCCAATGCGGTCCATCAGTTAACACAAACCAACAACTCCATCCAAGATCTATAAACCTAAACCAGAAAGAAACAGCCCCCGCTGTTGAAAATCAAAACCGTACGTAAGATGAAAAAGATTATTAACATAAACCTCGCCAGCCGCCTGATACCCATAGAGGATAGTGCCTATGAGATATTAAGGCAATACCTGGAAAGTTTGAAGCGATATTTCGCCAGGGAGGCCGGGGCCGATGAGATCGTCAGCGATATAGAAAGCCGCGTTGCCGAGCTGTTCCAGGAGAAGCTGAAAAAGGGCGCTCATTGTATTACGGATGAAGATGTGGAGGCTATCAAGGCTTCCATGGGTACGCCTGAGCAGTTTGAAGAGACTGTAAGCACCGAAAATGCGCAGTCGGGACAGGCCCAGCAGCAGGAAGCGCTCACCGGCCGTCCGCGTAAACGCCTGTACCGCGACCCTGAGAATAAGGTATTGGGCGGTGTATGTAGCGGTCTGGGCGCTTATCTCAATGTAGACCCTGTTGTATTCCGTATCATATTTGCCCTGCTGGCCATTGGCGGTTTCGGTTCCGGCATACTTGTTTATTTCATCCTTTGGATTGCCACCCCTGAAGCCAACACCGCTGCAGAAAAGCTGGAAATGAGAGGAGAAAGAGTAGACCTTAACAATATCCGCGCTACTGTTCAGGACGAGATCAATTCATTGAAAGGACAGTTCAGGAATGTAGGGGAGGATGTGCGAAATTTTTCGCAGGGCCGCGGAAGGCAGGTCGGTAGTGATATTGAGCGGTTCTTCCGCCGTTTCATCATCGGTTTAGGAAAAGTGCTGTTGTTCGTTACGAAGGGATTCCTTGTTTTCCTTGCGATAGTAATACTGATTTGCCTGCTGGTGGTAGGTGGTCTGCTTGCTACGTTTTCCGCGGCCCTTTTCCCGCTTAAAAGTCTGTTGCTGGCCAGTCCTGTACAGAGTGTGTTGTTCTGGCCAGCTGTCATCCTCGTAATAGGTATTCCTGTTGTGGCGTTGGTCATATTCCTGGTACGCAAGCTCACTGGGGTAAAGCAAACCAGCCCTTACGTAGGATATACGCTTACCATTCTCTGGGTAATCGGCGTTATATGCGGGATCTCGCTGGCCGTTTCCGTGGGCAAAGACTTCAGGACAAGCTATCGTGAAAAGAGCTACTATGCTCTGCAGCAGCCGAGTAACGGAAAGCTGATCATTAAGCGATTAGAGGACGTGGTTGAGATGGATGAGATTCATCTTTTTGGCGGGGGAGTAAGAGTGACGGAGGATACGGCTATCATTAACAACATCCGGGTGGATATAGAAAAAAGCACTACAGACAGCTTTCAGGTGGAGGTGATCCGCAGCTCAGCTGGCAGAACGGTGGCCCAGGCGAAAGGGCTCGCTAATGAGATACAGTTCCAGCTGAACCAGCAGGACTCCCTGCTCTACCTGCCCGCAGGGCTCAGCATACCCCGGGACTCCCGTTTTCGCGACCAGCAGGTTACTATTGTAGTGAAGGTGCCGGTTGGTAAACATATAGATGTTGACCGGGAAGCTTACCGTCGTTTCCATTTCGGCCGCGGATGGAAAGGCGACTGGTGGGACGAATGGGACGACGAATGGGATCATGATGGCCCGGTAGAGCTGAAAATGACGATAGACGGCCTGGATAATATAAGCATCGAGAAAATACACAAGGATACAAACCGCGATCATGAAGGTACACGCCCGGCAAACGACTCGCTGCGAGATAACTACCGCTACCGCCAGGAGGACAAACAGGAGAAGAGCGATACCCCTTCCAATAAAAAGGAAGCGGCTACAATAAGCGCGGATGCCTCGGCTACCGCCCAGGTGAATACCCCGGCTATAGAAAGCGCTTCTATGATCCTTTACAGCGTTTACAACATGTTAAAATAAGTTTTCAATCATCAACAATAAGTTCAATAGTTAACGAGATGAAATGAATACCACGGTCTCCACCGTGGTTTTTCTTTTTTCCGGATTCGATCATTACCCTGACCTTTAATTGTATAGCTTTGCATTTTCAAACTTTCGATGACAAGGATAAGGAATGCAGGCAACGATTAAGGCATCTATAAATATTGCGCTGGTAGGAAATCCGAATAGTGGAAAAAGCTCGCTCTTTAATGCATTAACGGGTTTAAATCAGAAGGTTAGTAATTTCCCCGGGGTAACTGTTGACAAAAAAACCGGAACCAGCGGCATCTCAGCTGCATTACATGCCAATATTATAGATCTCCCCGGCACCTACAGCCTGTATCCTAAAAGCGCTGACGAGTTTGTGACCTACGACGTGCTGGTGAACCCCAAAGGGGACGACCGGCCGGACATGATCCTCATCATAGCCGATGCCTCCAACCTGAAACGCAACCTGCTCTTTTGTTCCCAGATCATAGACCTGAAGATACCGGTGATCATTGCCCTCACCATGATGGACATTGCCCGTAAAAAAGGTGTGGAAATTGACCTTGCGGGGCTGGAAAGGGAACTGGGAGTACCGGTAGTGGCCATCAACCCCCGCAAGAACAAAGGTATTTCTGAATTAAAGAAGAATATTGACCTCGTTGCCCGGGAGAATTTCCGGCTGCCCGCCCGCGATTTTGTGGACAGCCACGCCATGGCGCCGGAGGTGGTAGACGAGATCAAGAAACATGTTCAGGTTCGCAGCGACTATGCGGCCCTGCATATAGCTGTGAACAGTAATGAACTGCATTTCCTGAACGGCGGACAAAAGCTGGCCGTTAAAAATATACTGCAGGAACACCGTTTCAATAAAACCAAGGTACAGGCAGAAGAGATTATGCAGCGGTATGCCCGCATCAAGCATATCATGAAAGCGGCGGTTGTGGAAGCAGATCCGCTGGAAAAGCAGCTGCAGACCGAAAAGCTGGATAATATCCTGCTGCACCGCTTCTGGGGATATGTGATATTGCTGGTAGTGCTGTTTCTGCTATTTCAAAGCATTTTCTGGCTGGCCTCTTACCCGATGGATGGTATAGAAGCGGCCTTCGGAGCCCTGAGTGGCTGGCTGAGCGATGTGCTGCCTGACAATAAGCTGAGCGACATACTGATTAACGGGATACTGGCTGGTATCAGCGGGATCGCTGTTTTCATACCGCAGATCATGATCCTGTTCGGATTGATTACGGTATTGGAAGATACCGGCTATATGGCCCGGATCAGCTTTTTAACAGACCGGCTGATGCGGCAGGTTGGATTGAATGGTAAATCCGTCATGCCGCTGATCAGTGGGGTGGCTTGTGCGGTGCCGGCTATTATGGCCACGCGCAGCATTGAGAACCGGAAAGAAAGACTGATCACTATACTGGTAACCCCGCTGATGAGCTGTTCGGCGCGGCTGCCTATCTATACTGTTATGATTGCCCTGGTAGTGCCTGACCATAAGGTGCTGGGCTTTTTAAGCCTCCAGGGATTGGTGATGATGGGCCTTTATCTGCTGGGTTTCTTTATGGCCCTGGTTATCTCCGCCATCCTGAAGTGGTTTGTGGCCATCAGGGAAAAAAGCTATTTCATCATGGAATTGCCCGTTTACCGGGCGCCCCGCTGGAAGAATGTTGGTACCACCATGCTGGAGAAGGCTAAGATATTTGTGATGGATGCGGGCAAGGTGATCATGGTGATCTCCATCATTCTCTGGTTCCTCGCTTCTTATGGGCCCAGCGGCAGGATGGAGCCCGTACATGCCAAATATGAACAACTGATGGCCGCTAATCCAGGTCAAAAGGAAGAACTGGATAAAGCCTATCAATCAGAAAAACTGGCTAACTCTTATGCTGGTATCCTGGGGCATAGCATAGAACCGGTAATCCGCCCGCTGGGTTTTGACTGGAAGATCGGTATCGCCCTTATTACCTCCTTTGCCGCAAGGGAAGTTTTTGTAGGCACGATGGCCACCCTCTATAGCGTAGGAGAAAGCCCGGAAGATAATGACGCTACCCTGCGCGAGAAAATGTCTGCCGCAGTGCGGGTAGACGGCAGTCCGGTATACACCATGGCCACCGGTTTTTCCCTGATGTTGTTCTATGCCTTTGCCATGCAGTGCATGAGTACCCTGGCCATTGTAAAAAGGGAAACAAAATCCTGGAAAATGCCCGCCATACAACTGGTGTATATGACCGCTCTCGCATATATCTGCAGTTTTATAGCCTTTCAGCTTCTGAAATAATATAGTCGGGATAGTAGCGATTCGTTAAATTCGTAATTCACAATCCGAATTATATGAAGAGGCTATATCTTGCCAGCATTTGTCTGTTGACCGTAGTAAGTGCCGCTGCCCAACAACGCGGTATAGATTCCCTGCAATTAATAAAAGACATCCGCACACTCAGCGCCAACAAGTTCGAGGGCCGTAGAACCGGCACCAAAGGAAACCGGCTGGCGCAGTTCTATATACTGGACCGGTTCAAGCAGGCCGGCCTGCAGGCATTTCATGGCACTTATGAATACCCTTTTTATTTCATGGAGGGAGAGAAGCGTATAATGGGCACTAACCTTTACGGATATATTCCCGGCAAGACCGAAGATGTGATTGTGATCACCGGACATTATGACCACCTCGGCATCCGGCAGCGGGAGGGCCAGACAGATAGTATTTATAACGGTGCAGATGATAACGCATCCGGTTCGGCCGCTTTGCTCTCGCTGATTAAATACTATCAGCAGCACCCACCGAAGCATACGCTGATATTTGCGGCGCTGGACGGGGAGGAAGAAGGCCTGCAGGGCGCCAAAGCGTTTCTGCAGCAGCCTCCGGTACCTTTAGAGCGCATCAGGCTTAATATTAACATGGATATGGTAAGCCGTAATGAAAAGGGGGAATTGTATGTATGTGGCACCAATCTTTACCCGGCGCTGAAACAGTATGTAAGCAGGGTGGCAGACAGCAGCGCGCTTAAAGTGCTGATGGGGCATGACAAACCGGAAGAGGGCAGCAATGACTGGACCAACCAGAGCGACCATTATGAGTTTCATAGAAAAGGCATACCCTTCCTGTATTTTGGGGTAGAGGACCATGCAGATTATCACCGGGCGAGTGATGAGTTTGAACGGATAGATCCGCGGTTTTATTACCAGGCAGTGCAAACGGTAAAAACAGCGATAGATGTTGCAGATGGCATGTCGGCCGGGGAACAGATGCGGTCAAAGGTGCTCTATAAACAATAGGTTGTTTTATTATAATGATGAAGGGCTGATCAAAGTAATATTGACCAGCCCTTCATCATTTATAGCAAACTGTTTATCTGAGTTTGATCCTTGTTTCTATCATGCCTTTGAAGCGTTTATCGGGCATCGGGTTGTTCAACATCAGCTTGCGAAGGCTTTCTGTTGCGGGAGCTTTGCGTCCCAGTTCAGCATCTGTGATGCCCAGCTGCTTAAGCGCCCTGCGCAGGTAAATCTCGCTGGTGCTGCCCCAGTCCTTTGAATAATCCTCGTATTCTTCATCAGCAGATACAGGCGCGTCTGTGGGAAACATGCCATGGAAATAATCACCTTGCCCTTGTGAATTCTTGGACCAAAGGGATACTGCGTACATGTCGTATCCGGCAACGTTGATAGCAACAAAACCTACTGGTTTGCCGTAGGTGGTATCGCCTACCAGCTTAACATCCATATAAGGTTTCAGAACATTGATCAACAACTCGCTGGCAGAGGCAGTAGAGCCTGTGCCAATGAAAACTACATTGTGGATGTCCAGGTTTCCCTCCTTTTCGAAATAGAAGCTGGGGTTGTTCACCCAGTCGTCAAACACCTGTCCCCATGTATAATTGGCGCCTGGCACTTTTTTGTTACCAAGGAATCTGCTGTATTGATGGCCCGTAAGGGAGGCATTGAAGTACTCTTTATACATGAGGGTTTTATTACTGGTGCCTACGGAAGCAGGAGCTATCAGGTTGGCCAGGTATTGTGCTGTTTCCACTGAGCCACCCCCATTGTAACGGAGATCTACCACCAGGTCGGTAATACCTGTGCCGAAGCTTGTGAACGCCGCATTAATGTTTGCTTTGACCTTATCCAGGGAAATGAACTGGTTAAACACCAGGTATCCGATCTTTTTACCGCCCAGGTTGATCACGCTGCTGTATAACACCGGGTTAATGTTATACTGGGCCGTATTCAATGTAAGGGTCGTTGTGGTATTATCGGGTTTTTTGAAAGTGATGCTAACATTATTACTGTTATAAATGGCTTGTACGATCCTTTGCACGTTGGGGCCGTTGCTGCCGTCATATTGTACATTGGAATTACCGTTGATCGCCGTGATCTGCCAGGTACGACGCACACCTGCATTATAGGCCGGAGAGTTAGCATATACGTAAATGATGCGCAGGTCTGTAGCGGTGTTATAGTCGATCTCCAGCCCAAAATCGCCGGCAATACCCTCGCCGATTTCGCCTGCTACAGTGCCATCGTCCAGGAAACTATAGTGATCCAGGTTATTGCCGTTATCTTTTTTGTAGGACTTCAACGCGGTGAACATGGTGTTCGCGTTGCTGTAGCTATTAGGCTTGAAAGTAGCCGAATCAGGTATCACATCATTCCATAAATATTCATCCTTAAAAATAAAGTACATGGAATCCTTGGAGGAGACGGCTACGCCATCACCGCCATCCGTAGCGGGTTTTACGGGCTCGCCATGATCCTTTTTACAGGCGCCCAGCACAAACAGGGATATTACAGCAATCCACGCTGTTTTACGACAGATAGTAAACATAATAGACGGTTTAAAGACGCTAAATTTAACTATAAATAAACGTTTTCGTTCTTAAAATACGTGTATCCGACACCAAAAGTTATATGGCATGGGCAGATAGCTGGATCGTGTCGGCAAACCGGGCTAAGTTGTCTGCCGGTCAGGGACTTGTGTTGACCTCTTCCAGCTCGCGGGCTACTTTTTTGTTCCATTCCAGCTGGGCCGATATGACGGTGCCATGACGCGTTTCCCCGTCAAAATCCTCCTGCCGGCGGTTCATTTCCCTGAAAGATTCCAGGTATTCGTACTGGATCATGCTGTCGAAGTCCTCTTTGGTAAGGGGTAATTCCCGTACTTTATTCATAAAGCGCCTGGCAACCAGGTAGGTGATGTCAAAGTGCAGCTGCTCATGGGCCAGGCTGTAACTGTCCATATTACCCGGCCTGACCCAGGAGGCGCTCCTGATAAAGAAAACCTGCAGATGCAGGGTAATTTGCAGGGTATCTTTCCGTAAAAGGCTGCTGCCCTCATAGGAAAAGCTGGTAAACGCCACTGCGGCGCTCGGCCCGCCGCGGGAAGGAGTGCCCCTGAAATCAGACCAGTTGAGCCTGCGAACAGGATAAAATAAGGTGTCCGATGCAGGATCGTCCGGACGCTTATCCATTACAAACACCACCTTTACCACAGGTGGGCTTTGCTTGTTGGCTGGCGCTCCTTTGCAGATCCCTGTAACAGATAACAGAACAGATAATATACTCCAGGCAGCGGGTAACATCGTCAGGAATTCACGGCTAAAGGTAAGATAAAGGATTTTCCGTGGTACGCCCAAAAAATCGTAATTTACGATTAACCAAAACAATCTCGCTATGTACGGTGGCGGATACATATTCGACGAACCCAATAAAAAGCAATTGCGGGATGAGCAATTGCATGACGACCCTGAAAAACTGGCCGCCTTCGAAGATCGTATTACCCGGGGAGAAAAGATTGAGCCCGGCGACTGGATGCCTGCAGAGTATCGCCGGCAGCTGATACGGTTAATAGAACAGCATGCACATTCTGAAGTGATCGGGGCTTTGCCGGAAGGCACCTGGATCACCCGTGCACCCGGGTTTAAGCGCAAGCTGGCCCTTATCGCCAAAGTACAGGATGAAGTAGGGCATGGGCAGCTACTCTATAACGCCGCGGAAACCCTTGGGAAAAGCAGGGAAGCCATGATCAATGACCTGCTGAGTGGTAAATCCAAGTATTCGAACGTTTTCAATTATCCAGCCATGACCTGGGCAGATGTAACGGTGATTGGCTTTTTGATAGACGCTGCTGCCATCGTGAACCAGGTTGCCAATTCAAAGGGCTCTTATGGTCCCTATTGCCGGGCGTTGGAACGCATTTGCTATGAAGAAAGCTTTCACCTGAAGCAGGGGCATGACGCATTGCTGGAACTGGCTACCGGTACTCCTATGCAGAAAGCGATGTTGCAGGATGCGTTGAACCGCTGGTGGCAACCCATCATGCATTTCTTTGGTCCTCCTGACAAGGTGTCGAGCCATTCCGAAAAGCTGATGCAGTGGAAAGTGAAAATGGCCAGCAACGATGATATGCGTAACCAGTTTCTTGACACTTATGTGCCCAAGATCTGGGAACTGGGCCTTAGCCTGCCAGATCCGCTGCTGCATAAAAACACGGAGACCGGCCGTTGGGAATATACAGACCCCGACTGGGACCTGTTCTTTAAAGTGATCAACGGCGACGGCCCTTGTAATAAAGAAAGACTGCAGGTACGTAAATGGGCTGAGGCCGAAGGCCGCTGGGTAAGAAAGGCCCTGATGAACGTTTCTGAAAGAAAGGCAATGCCGGTAGCGTAAACTAATGCTAAAAGCTCACAATGAACAACCAATCATTTGACCCCCGCGTGAACCGGTTAACACTGGGAACTGCGGACGAAACGATAAAAGTGGAAGAAGGTGAAAACTGGAACATTTACGAAGTATTTCACCAGGAAAAAAGAGGCGCGCATCACGAGCATGTAGGTTGTGTACATGCACCGGACCCACAAATGGCGCTGGTATTTGCAAAAGAACAGTTTGGCAGGCGTAAGAAATGCGTCAACCTATGGGTAGTGCGCAGTGCGGATATTCTTGCGTTTGATCTGGAAGATGAAGACATGTTTGCCAACAACCAGGAGAAAACGTATAGGGATGCCAGTGGGTTCAAGGTAATGGAAAAGATCAATAAGGTAAAAGGCAGTAAAGCACCATGATGAAAAACGCAATAGCAGAACTGATCACCAAAATGGCCGATGATGAACTGATCCTGGGCCACCGCAATTCAGAATGGACCGGCCTGGGGCCTGTCATGGAAGAGGATATTGCTTTTTCTTCCATGGCGCAGGACAAGATAGGCCATGCCTGGGCATTATACCGTATACTGCAGGAGCAGCTAAACGGAGAGGATCCTGACCAATTTGCATTTATGCGGGAGGAGAAAGATTTTAAATGTTGTCACCTGGTGGAGTTGCCCATCGGCACCTATGATTTTAGCCTGATGCGGCATTTCCTGTTTGACCACGCGGAGGCGGTACGGTACGATAGTCTGCAGCAGAGCAGCTTTGAACCCCTGCAACAGCTGAGCAGGAAACTAAAGGGAGAGCTTAAATACCATACTTTGCATGCCGATGCCTGGATATTACAGCTCTGTAAAGCAGGAGGAGAGAGCTACGAACGTATGCAGGCCGCCCTGGAAGAGTGTTTCCCGCTGGCCGCGGGCATTTTTGAGCCCGGCCCTGCCGAACAGGAGCTTATAGACGGCGTTATCTACCCGGGAGAGCGGGAGCTGTATGAAAGATGGCTGAACAGTATCTACCCGGTGCTGGTAAAAGCCTCACTGAATATGCCTGATCCAGCGATGGTAAAGCCACAATATGGTGGCCGCAATGGGAAACACACGCCACATCTGCAGCCTTTGTTGCAGGAAATGGGTGAAGTATTCCGTTTAGACCCCAGCGCTCGCTGGTAATAAATACATCATGACTGCTGAAGATACCATAGCAAATGTTTACAACGCGCTGGCGCAGGTAATGGATCCGGAAATACCGGTATTGAACGTGCTGGACCTGGGCATGATCACGGATGTAGCTGTACTTGATAACACAGTAGAGATAAAAATGATCCCCACATTTGCTGCCTGCCCTGCCGTAAGCTTCATACAGGAGCGGATCAGGGAAATCGTGGGCCGCGAAACCAACCTGCCGGTTAAAGTAAGTATTGATAAAGAGGTGCACTGGCACAGCAATCGATTATCTGATGCCGCTAAAGAGAAGCTTCGCAATTTTGGTATTGCAGCGCCCCAGATACATGAAGGAGAGTTGCATGCGGAAATCATGCTGAACACACCCTGCCCACATTGCAGTAGTAAGAACACCTACCTGCGTTCCCCCTTTGGTTCCACGCTTTGCCGCGCCATCCATTATTGCAAAGACTGCGGGATGGTGTTCGAGCAATTCAAGCCTGTGCAGTAAAATTCCGGATAAACTTGTTATGAGGAATTTATATATTAGCTCTATAAAAGCTGCGCATGAAGATTGGCTTGTATTTCGGGTCCTTTAATCCTATACACACCGGGCACCTTATAATTGCTAACTATGTAGCCTATAATACGGATCTTGATAAGGTATGGCTGGTAGTATCCCCACAAAATCCCCTGAAGCCTTCTTCCTCTTTACTTAATGAGCATCACCGCTTTCACCTGGCAGAGCTGGCTGTACAGGGAGAGCCCAGACTGAGGGCCAGTAATATCGAATTTTCGCTACCGCGGCCATCTTTTACAATCGATACCCTCACTTACCTGTCTGAGAAGTTTCCCACGCAGGAATTTACAGTGATCATGGGCAGCGACAGTTTTCAGAACATACAACGCTGGAAGAATTACGAGCAGATAGTAAAACACTACCCTATCTATATCTACAAGCGGCCAGGACACGAGGTAAAAGATACCTACGGGGCCAAAGTGGAGATACTGGACGCCCCTTTACTGGAAATATCCTCCACCAATATCCGGAAATGGATACAGGAAGGTAAATCCATCCGCTACCTGGTACCGGATAACGTAGGAGCTTATATACAGCAGAATAATTACTACAGATAACTGTTGTCCCGGTCACTGATTAAGGAGCTTTTTCTGTTTTTACCACCTTCACCTGCCGTTTTCTGGAGAGGAATTCGTTGGAATAGATCTGCACCAGGAGGATAAACATTGAGATAAGGAGGGGGCCAAAGATGAGCCCAATAAAGCCGAAGAGGCTGACGCCTACGATAACGCCAAACACGGTAATGAGCGGGTGCACGTCGCCAATCTTTTTGGCCAGCAGGAAGCGGAATATGTTATCAGACGAGCCCACTACGGCAAAACCGTAGATCAAAACCCCCACTCCGTTCCAGGTATGGCCGTCTGCAATCAGGAAGATGCCCATGGGTACGTACACTGCCGCTGCCCCGATAATAGGCAGCATAGCGGTAAAACAGGTCACCACAAACCAGAAAACAGGTTGCGGCACTTTAAAGATAAAGTAGCCGATCAGGGCCACAACGCCCTGGATAACGGCAATAAGGGGAATACCGATGCCATTGGAGACTACCATCTTTTTCAGTTCGCTGCCCAGACGGACCACATTTTCATCCCTTAAAGGAATATAGTCGGCAAGCCCCGCTTCCATTTCGCGGGCACAGGTGAGCATAAAATACAGCACAAAGTACATGATCGCTATTGCGGTAAGTGTATTGAAAGTGGCGCCCAGGAAAGTGGGGAGGAAGTTGGTAAGGTTTTCCTGGATGCGCTGCAGACCGGTTTCAGAGAGGAAGTTAATACCAGTAGCCTCCTGCAATCGTTGGTTGACCGTCTCAAAGCCCTGGATCAGCGCAGACGAATGGCTGATGGCATAACTTACTTTAGCAGTCAGCATATTTATAAGCAGGCCAAAGGGCAGCAGGATAATAATAAAGGAAAGGATCATCAGTGTGGCGGCCGCCACACTTTTTTTCCACTTGCGCTCTTCTACAAGCTTCAGCATCCATTTGCGACACAAAATGTAGAGCGTTACCGCACCCAGACAGCCGGGGAAAAGGCCGTATAGCTCCGAAAAGAGCAGTACGCCCCAGAGCACTATGATCAGCAGGAAGAAGATCTGTTTCAGGCGTTCATTGTCGATGTAGCTCATATACAGTATATGGTGAAGGTCTCGCTCAAACCTACATGATTTTCCACGAATAGCAAAAAGCGGTATTTTTGAAAGGGAATAGCGAATTGTGGAATAATGTTTGTACCCGGTAAATTACCCTGATTAAAAAATCAATGTTTCATTTAAAAAATAATAACCATGAGTAACAGTTCAAAAGCCGTTGTTTCTTTCATTGTTGGCGCCGCTGTAGGGGTGGCCGTTGGTTACTTTCTGAATTCAGACAAAAAAGATGAGCTGGTAGAGAAGTTAAAATACCAGTCAGATAAGCTGAAAGATCGCTTCAGGAAGAAAAAGGAGCATTTTGAGGATGCCATTGAAAACGAACTGGCATAACCCCCTTCGCACTAAATTCATTTGCATGGAAGAAAATTTCAGCAATTATTTTAACCAAACCGGGAAAGTGGCCAGGGAATACCTGGAAACCCGGATGGACCTCATCAAGCTCCAGGCAGCAGGAAAGCTATCAAAGGCTTTGGGACTATTCTTTTCCATCATGATGGCTTTCCTGTTGTTCTTTTTTGTGGTTGTCTTCCTGGGCATGGTGGTAGGCTTCTGGATCGGCGAAATGACCGGTAGTTATACCATCGGCTTCTCTTGCGCAGCGGGGCTTTTTATTGTACTGCTGGCAATTCTCCTGATATTCCGTAAAAGCCTTATCCAACGACCCCTGGCTAATATGCTCGTAGCAGAGATGCTCGACGGAATGGTAGACGAGCCGGAGGAAGAAGAGGAGCATGAGCCCGAGCATGAACCGGTGGCATAGATAAGTTCCTAAAAAATTCCTTTTTTAATGATTAAATGACTACACCATGCAAAAGGTGAAGAAGATCACCAATTTTGAAACACTGGAGCTGGAAGTTGCGCGGTTGAAGAAACGCAGCCGCAAACTGGAAATGGACCTGGCAGGCCGGGTAGACTTTTTTAAGGATAACTATGGGAAGATGGCCTTTAACTCCGTGGTACCCGGGCTGGGCAAGCATAAAGGAACTTTTGGGCTGGTCTCACGCATAGCCGGAATTGCCTGGCAAAGCGGGAAGTTCAAAACATTTGCCACAGGGGCTTTAATGACCGTACTTGAATTTGTTGGCGTACGCCTTGGCATCAACCTCTTCCACAAATACCAGCAACACCGGAGAAAAAGAGAACACGTAAAAAAGCAGAACGTGCAGCTACTTCCGGTTCACAGGAGGAATATTAATATATCCGGCACCGTTAGCCCCACACTTTAGTGCCCTCGCTACAGTTAGCACAAATATCTATATTCTTACGGCCTTCCATGATTTGGGTACGGAAACGGACATACTGTTCATTAAACCACAGTTCGCGGAAAGATTGCTGTTTCAGATCTCCCAGTTTATGCTGTGCATCCTTATCAAAACAGCAGGGCGCCACCAGCCCATCCCACGTGATTACCGGGGAATGCCACAAACGCCAGCAATGATTGCCTAATTTATTCTTAATGCTATAAGTGCCATCTTCATTACGGTGATAGCGGCTGTATTTGTCAATGGTAGGAATAAGGCGGTTGCCCTCTTCATAATCATATACCTGGGCGGTCTTGAAGCGAACTTCATCCACACCGATCTCTTTAGCCAGTTGCTTAATGTCCTCAATCTGGTGCTCGTTTGGCTTTACCACCAGGAACTGAAAGAACACAAAGGGCTTTTTTGAGTTCAGTTCCTTCTTCCACTTCACGATGTTCTTTGCGCCCTGAATTACCTTTTCGAGATGACCGCCTACCCGGTATTGGGTATATACATCCTGCGTGGTTCCATCGATCGATATGATCAGCCTGTCCAGACCGCTTTCCACTGTTTTACGGGCATTGGCATCTGTAAGGTAGTGTGCATTGGTAGAGGTCGCGGTATAAAGGCCTTTTTCACCGGCATATTTTACCATGTCCAGAAAGCCCGGATTCAGGTAGGGCTCGCCCTGGAAATAGAATATAAGATACAGCAGGTCTTTAGAGATCTCGTCGATGGTCTTCCGGAAAAAGTCCTGCTGCAGCATGCCGGTAGGGCGCGTAAAAGCGCGGAGGCCGCTGGGGCATTCGGGACAGCGCAGGTTGCAGGAGGTAGTGGGCTCAAAAGAGATGGAGATAGGATAACCCCATTGAACCGGCTTGCCGCTCCATTTACTTATAAAATAGCTGGCCAGTACTTTGCCTGCGTTCCACCCCCGGCGAAGGGTGAACTTGGAGAGAAGGTTCAAGGTGTCGTTCAGGTTAAAATCTGGCATTGATCAGGTACTTTGTGTGTAAAATTAAGACAACTATAGATGTAATAGTAAAAAATATTACGCTATACTTGTAGCTGCTAAAGTTGTAAGTTATTAGTTGTCAGTTGTCAGCGATTGAAGCTGCTTATAACCAATAACTGATACCTGCAACTGTCAACTAACTAACTTAATGAGGAAGAAAAAACCGGGACGTTTATTGCTTGTACTTATGGTGATGGTGACCGCGGCTGCGGCGGCGTGGATATGGTGGCAGCAGCGGCAGGAAGCGCTGAACTTTGTTCGATACGAGGAATTCGGAATTGATATGCCGGTGAATTATTCTATCCATGGTATAGATGTGTCGAAATTCCAGCGGGAAATAAACTGGGAGGCGGTGAAACAGATGCAGGTGGAGAAAATACGTATATCCTTTACCTTTATTAAAGCCACAGAGGGCATCACCCGGCAGGATGCGGCCTTCAAACGCAACTGGCAAAAGGCCGGAAAAGCAGGGCTGGTGCGTGGCGCCTATCACTTCTTTTATTCTACCCGCGATCCTATCAAACAGGCGATCAATTTCCGCAATGTAGTGCAACTGGAGTCTGGCGATCTGCCACCGGTGCTGGATATAGAAATGCATAATAATCAACCTGCCGCTGTGATCAGGGGCACGGCAAAGATCTGGCTGGAAGAGATGGAGAAAGCTTACGGGGTAAAGCCCATTATCTATACCAACCTGAAGTTCTATAATACCTACCTGGGAGATGAGTTTAATGAGTATCCGCTATGGATTGCCCATTACTACCAGAAAGAACGGCCCCGGGTGAACCGGGAGTGGCTTTTCTGGCAGCACAGTGATATAGGCAGGGTGAACGGTATAAAAACAATTGTAGACTTTAATGTATTCAGGGGCGACAGTGCGGCGTTAATGAAATTGTGCCTGCCCTAGGCGGTAACCATTTAATAAGCCCGTTTATGCAACCCGAAGAAGAACAGAAAGACCCTTTTAACTCGGTGATGGTGCAGTTCTTTGTGAAGATTGTGCGCACGATGTTCCTGGGGTTTTTCTGGATGCTGATAAATGTATTCCTCGGGCTTTTCCTGGGGATGGGTGTGCCGGACGAATCAACGACCGGCCGCATGATATTCTTTTACTCCTGGCTGGTGCTTACCCTTGCTGCCTACCTTTATGTGGTATGGCGATGGTGGAGGAAGAAATTGCCGCCGCCATGAAACTACTTCCGGTTACCTAATTCCATCGTCCATAATTTTTCGTATCGGCCTACACCCATTTCGGTAAAGTGCGGGTCCATCATATTCATGCAGTGCTTGGGACTGGAGAGCCAGCCCAACACGGCCGCCTGCTCTTCTGTAAAACCTTTAGCGATGTTCTCCCCATACCGGAGCCAGTGGTAGCCGGCGGCATCCAGGCGCTCACCCGGGTTAGATCCGTTGGGAGCAATATGCTCAAAATACTTTTGCTCGGACATGTCTTTACTATGCAGCCAGGCTGCTTTTTCCAGGGTGCCGTTCCAGCTTACAGAAGGTACGGGAGGCATTTTGGTATCACCGCAGTTACAACCGCGGCTGCGCAGGCCGTTCACCAGGCGCAGCAGGGCAGTACGGTCTACCTTGTTTTCGGGGAAAGAGTCAGTTACAGGGGCCGTAGTATCGGTCACAACGGGAGTTACAGTTGTGTCTTTAGTACAGCAGATAAAGCAAAGGATCACGCACGGGAGTGCCGTAAATCTGAAAATGCCGGTCATTATTACCAGTTAAGTTGTAAAGGATTAAATGAACACCGGTTTGAGATAGAATTGGGTTAAAATTCGGTTGAGTTGTTCAGAGGCAGGGTTAAAATCGGAAGAACCAAAGATAGTACGGCAGAACGAAAATTGCGCAGGTTTTTTGTAAAGCGGATGTTAATGGAAACATCAAAGGCTGCCATAGCATGTGGCAGCCTTTGATATTCAATAGATAACTCATTTACTTTCTTTCTCCAGGTCCCGGTATTTCCTGATCCGGTCGTGTGAGAGCCTGAGCTCTCCGTGCTGCCGGGTGATCACATCCAGGATATCACCGGGAATCTCAATTTCATTGTTAAGGGCCATGTTGTATACCCGTAATGTTACATCTTCGCCGTATTCACAGGATGCCAGCACGCTGGAATCGCTGTTGGTGAAATCGGCTTTCAGGTCCATCCAGGTGCGATACAGATCGCCAGCCATGCTGGTATCAGGCTCTTCCTTTCCGCCGCCTGTTTTTATGAACCTGTTGAGCTCAAAAGCATATTCCCTGCTTTGATCTGCCATAGACTGGAAAATATGCTGCAAGCCCGGATCATCTACTTCTGTAACGGCATTATCATACCCCGCCGATCGGTCGTTATTGACACGTACAAGGTCTTGCAGGGTATTGATAAGATCTGTGTGCATGATCATAATAAAAGAATTTTAAGGTTTGCATACCTACAGTAAGGATGGCTGCAAATATGCTACCTGAATACTTTTAATGATCCTTTTTGCTTCTTCTTTCGACTTCCCGGTCCTTTGTTGTAAGCAGGCGATCAGTTCCTGTTCTTTACCATAGGTCACTTCGAGGTCTTCGTCGGATAGCTGGGGGTAGCGCTGCCTCAAAACTTTTTTGAGCACCCACCAGTCACGTAACTGCATTTTCATAAACAATCCAAAATTTAAGGGTGATTGATGAACGGGGGAACGAAAAAGCATATTCAATTTTTGTGCCCGCTCTTCCGGCTTGACAATCAAGGCCCAAGAGTACACTGCAATCGAGTGTCAGCCTGTTTGACCAATCGTTTCCTCTCCCTGTTTGGGGAAATGGGGGAGTACAGGTTGTGGAATTCCCGCGTCACAATACACGCTTTATCCACTGCCAGCCTGGCTTAGAGCACTGGAACAAACTTTGTAAAGTATAATTCAACGCGTATGATCGCCCAAAAAGGAGCAATATGCCTAGTCAACATAAAAAAACATCCAGCGATAAGAAGGGGACCGGGGAAACGAAGGTAGACAAGAAGAAAAAGCCTGCCGAAATATTAAAGACCCGAAAAGCCAGCAACTTTACAAACCCATTGCGGGCTGACCTGTCTGAAAAGCCGGAGAAAGAAAATAAAACAGTGCGGGAGAATAAGAGTGATAGGGATGAACATCAAACTTAACGACTCACCATATCGATTACTTGAAACTCTCGTCAACATTAACATTAACCATTATGTAATTCAGGGAACAGTGTTTAGTCATAGTTCTTCTTTAATGTTGTGGTGTATAGCAGGCCGTCCCATTCCTGGGATGGTTTTCTTTTTTAAGGGGGTTCCTAACTACTGTGATCTGCAATGATCTTCCAGGCGCCGTTCACCTTCCTGATCAGCAGGGTAAAATGTCCCTGCAGATCGCCCATACTGCGCTGCAGATAGAATTTACCAACCAGAAAATAAATGTCAGGGGCTAACTGTTTAAATTCCAACAGCTTAAATTGCAGCTGACCCATCGCAGCGGTATCGGGATACGACTTTTTATAGCGGTCGAGTGTAGCCTGCCAGCCGTAGGTAATCCCGTTTTTACCAATGAAGAGCAGCGAATCTGACTGCCAGTAGGTATCCATAAATGCACGGATGTTCCCCTGGTTCCAGGCTTCCGTTTGCTGCTGCATCAACTGGCGGATCGCATGCTCAGGAGATTGCTGAGCCCGGGCTGCAAATCTTGGTGCGGCCAACATAAGCGCCAAAAGGGTAGTATACAGGAGGAAACGCATGTGGAAATTTTAGCAAAAGTTAAATAGTTTTTAGCTGTGAGGCAAATTTGATTATACTACCTTTGCAAACAACATAAAAAAAGGAAGCTTTATCAATAATTAAAATCAATAGCTTATGCCTGGATATGAACTATTTGGTGCTGAAGAAAGAAAAGAAGTGAATGACGTATTGGAAACCGGGATTTTCATGCGTTATGGCTTTGACGGCCCCCGTAAAGGCGTCTGGAAAGCCCGGGAACTGGAAGAAGCCATCAGCAGCAAACTGAACGTACCCTACACACAGCTTACCTCCAGCGGCACTACCGCCCTTACTACGGCACTGGCAGCCCTGGGTGTAGGCGCAGGCGACGAAGTGATCATGCCTACCTTCACTTTTGTGGCCAGCTTTGAAAGTATATTCTCCGTGGGAGCTACTCCCGTACTGGTTGATATAGACGATACCCTTACCCTGGATCCCCGGGCAGTGGAAGCCGCCATTACCCCCCGTACAAAGGTGGTAATGCCGGTTCACATGTGCGGCGCCATGGCAGACCTGGATGCACTGAAAGCTATCTGCGAAAAACACAACCTGATATTGCTGGAAGACGCCTGCCAGTCGTTCGGCGCCAGCTATAAAGGCAAAGCCCTGGGCACCATCGGGCATGCCGGCGCATTTTCATTCGACTTTGTAAAGACCATCACCTGTGCCGAAGGCGGCGCAGTGGTTACCAACGACAAGGACCTGTATATCAAGTGCGACGCTTACTCTGACCACGGGCACGACCATCTGGGCGTTGACCGCGGAGCGGATAAGCACCCCTTCATGGGTTATAATTTCCGTATCTCTGAGCTGCATGCAGCTGTGGGGCTGGCCCAGATACGCAAGCTGGACCACTTCCTGGCCATCCAGCGCAATACCAAAAAGATCTTTAAGGATGCCCTGGCGGCCATACCGGAAGTGAGCTTCCGTCGCCTGCCCGATCCGGAGGGCGATAGCGCTACCTTCCTGGGCTTTTTCCTCCCGGAAGAGAACCAGGCACGGGCTGCTGCTGCCGCTATGAAGGCTGCAGGGTTAGCAGCTTTTTACTGGTATGACAATAACTGGCATTATATCCGCAACTGGGAGCACTTTAAGCAAAGCGCTACCCTGAATCATTTTGCACCTGGTTTACAGCAGGCAATGGAGCTTTACAAGATCAGGCAGTTCCCTGTATCAGACGCGATCATGAACCGCTGCATCTGTACACCGATCAACCTCGCCTGGAGTGAGCAGGAAGTGAAGGAAAGAGCTGAAAAGCTGGTGAACGGGGTTAAGAGCGTGTTATAAGCACAGAACAACAACATTATGAAGAAGATAGCCTTAATACCTGCCCGTTACGGAGCCACCCGTTTCCCGGGAAAACTCATGGCCAAGCTGGGGGGTAAATCCGTGATACTCCGTACTTATGAGTCTACGGTAAATACCGGCGTGTTTGATGAAGTAATAGTGGTTTGTGATAGTGATATCATTTACCAGGAAATTGTTCAGAATGGTGGAAAGGCCGTGATGAGCCAGAAAGAGCATGAATGCGGCACGGATCGTATCGCAGAAGCGGTAGCGGATATGGATGTGGACATCGTAGTGAATGTGCAGGGCGACGAGCCCTTTACCCAGAAAGCTCCCCTGGAGAAATTGCTCGGGGTGTTTGAGGGAGAGGCTGGTAAACAGGTGCAGGTAGCCTCCCTGATGCAGGAGCTGAAAGACTGGAAATCGATAGAAGACCCTAACTACGTTAAGGTGGCAGTGGATAAGCAGTTCAATGCTTTATTCTTTTCCCGTTCCGTAATACCTTATCCCCGTAACAAAGAGGCGAGCAGTATTTACTACGAACATATTGGCATCTATGCCTTTCGCAAACAGACATTGCTGGAGTTTACCCGGCTGCCTGTAAGCCCGCTGGAGAATGCAGAGAAAATAGAATGTCTGCGTTACCTGGAGAACGGTATTCCCATGAAAATGGTGGTAACGGAATATATGGGCGTGGAAATAGATACTCCCGAAGATCTTCAGAAAGCAGCGCAGCTGCTCTAACTAACAATGAAGCATTAATCATTAATAATTCAAGGAGCGGATGAAATTCAGAAATTTTAAACTGGTAGGTTACGTCATATTTGGCCGCGGGGCCTTTAACCAGCTGGATGAGATACTGGCGCCCCAGCGTAAGGGAGATGCCCCCATGATATTTTTTGTGGATCACTTTTTCCAGGATAAGGGCGCTTTCACCAGCCGTATACCCCTGCGTGGCAAGGACAAAATTGTGTACATTGACGTAACGCATGAGCCTAAGACCGGCTATGTAGACCAGCTGCGGGATGAGCTGAAAGCGGAATTCGGCCAGGTATCCGGTATCATCGGCATCGGCGGAGGCTCAACCATGGATATGGCCAAGGCGGTATCACTGATGATGACCAACCCCGGTTCTTCCGCTGATTACCAGGGTTGGGACCTTTTAAAATATCCCGGCGTATATAAAGCAGGTATCCCTACGCTTTCGGGCACGGGAGCGGAGGTAAGCCGCACCACCGTGCTTACCGGACCTACGAAAAAATTGGGCTTAAACTCCGATTTTACACCATTTGACCAGATAGTGCTGGACCCTGAGCTGGTCAAAGACGCACCGGTGAACCAGCGTTTCTATACCGCCATGGATTGTTACATTCACTGTGTTGAATCGCTGGAGGGCACTTACCTGAACGCGTTCAGCCGCTCTTATGGCGAAAAGGCCCTGGCTTTGTGCCAGGAGATATTCCTCACAAAGCAGCACTGGGATGATGAGGCAGACGAAAAACTGATGATGGCTTCTTACGCGGGTGGTATGAGTATTGCCTACTCACAGGTAGGGGTGGCACACGCCGTAAGCTATGGCCTCAGCTATCTGCTGGGCACCCATCATGGTGTGGGCAACTGTATTGTGTTTGACAAACTGGAAGAGTTCTACCCGCAGGGTGTTGAGGAGTTCAAAGAGATGGTGGACAAGCACCATATTACCATACCGCAGCATATTACCAAGGGGCTCAGCGACGAGCAGTTCAACACGATGATAGACGTATCCCTGGGCCTGGCGCCACTGTGGGAAAACGCCCTGGGCAAAAACTGGCAGCAACAAATGACGAGAGAACGCCTGCGCGCTTTGTACGAAAGATTGTAAAGCTGTATATATATCTAAAAACCAAAAACGCTTAATGCTATCAGGCATTAAGCGTTTTTTTATGTACTATAACACGTTGGTTACAACCATCTGCGGAAATGCGTCTTCATATGCACCAGCCGCCACATTACTTTCAGCCGGCGGTTATCGTAAATAGCTATCAGGTAAAGTGTGGCTACCAGGGCGGCAATGCCCATTACACCAAAGGTAAGCGGGAAATAGGACGCATTATTGTGATAAATATAGGCGGAAAGATAGGCTCCCAGGCCAATACCGGCTTCCATGGCAATGTACATAGTGGCCAGCGCGCGGCCGCGGTATTCGGGTAAGCCCAGGTCTACTGTCCAGGCGGTAACGGCAGGCGAGCAAACGCCTACTGAAACGCCGTAAATAACAGCAGCAGCCATCATCATAAACGGCGTAGTAGTAAATGCAAGCATGAACAATGAAACAGCCATCATGGAAGCGGAGATCTTCAGCATCGGCACACGGCCATGCTTGTCAGACATTTTACCGGCCAGCAGGCGTATACCTATCGAGGCCACGGTAAAGAAAGTAAAGAAGAGCCCTTTATTGTGAATGCCCAGGTGATTGCTGAAATCAGGTATGATTGTGAGCAGCGCACCATAGCTCAGGAATGTCAGGAAGGTAACTATCACCGGGCCTACTACCAGCGGCTCAAAGATCTCGTTGCGGGAGATCTTCAGCAGGGAAGGGCTGAAGCGCTGACGGTTGGGAAGGGTTTCCTTCAGGCCGCCGATCAGTATCACCACAGATAACAATGCAAATACGGCAGATACCTGGAACATTACATAGATATTCCATTTGGCCGCAATAAAGCCGCCTATGGCAGGGCCTATAGCCAGCCCGATGGTGCTGAAAAGACCTACCATGCCCATTGCTTCCGCACGCCTGTGATAAGGCACCAGATCGGAGATATAGGCGGTGGTGCCAGTAGGTTTAAAGCCAGTGGAAAAACCGTGAAAGAAACGAAGTAAGAGGAAAGCGCCTACAGAACTAACCAGCGGATATAAAAGGCTGCATATTACGCATACTACAGAGCCAAATATCATCACCGGTACCCGGCCAACGGTATCTGTCAATTTGCCGCTAAAAGGGCGTGACAAACCTGCCATTAAGGTAAAAAGTGCCAGAATGTAGCCTTTATAATCTGCGCCACCCATGCTACTGAGATACGCGGGCAGCTCAGGGATCAACATATTGTAACTGGCGGAGAATACAGCATTACTAAGGCAAAGCAATATAAAATGCACACTATAGATTCTCCCCGACGACTGTTCCATACCACAAAATTAGGAAGTATGGCACAATAATAGCAAAAGAACCAACATCAAATCTACTATCTTTGTAGGATTTTTAACACATGATAAGGACCACCCGGGATTAAAGAAGCACTGGTACCGGCCGCGCCGGAAGCGGACCCCGCCACCCTATCAGGTTCATGTGAAAACGGGAACAACCTGCTCACCGAATATCCTGCAGAACATAAGTACTGACTAAAGATCAAATACGTACATATGAAAGCAAACATTGGAATTTCTGAAGAAAATCTGAAGGCAGTAGCCTTAGAACTGAACAAGGCTTTAGCCGACCTGATGGTGCTGTACACTAAAACACGCAATTATCACTGGAATGTTGAAGGCCCCGATTTCATCGAACTGCACAAGTTCTATGAAGAGCAGTACGGCGAACTGGAAGAAGCAATTGACGAAACAGCAGAACGTATCCGCGCCCTTGGCCATTATGCACAAGGCCGTCTGTCTGACTTTATTAAACAAACCAGCCTGGTAGAGCAGGAGTACACCAATGATGAGCGTACACAGCTTGGCAACCTGCTGGACGACCATGAAACCATCATCCGGAACCTGCGCAGACTGGTAGACGAGTTTGCTGACAAATACAAGGATATTGGCTCCAGCGATTTTGTGACCGGATTATTAAGGCAGCACGAGAAAATGGCCTGGATGATCCGTTCTTATCTCAAGAAATGATCCTCTACGTGATTTGATAGCCCGGCTCGCAGATCTTTTGTAATATTATGTACTAAACCCCCACCAGAAGGCTTATGGATAATAATACAAGAGACCTGCGGCTTGCCGTGCTTATAGACGCTGACAACATACCCCACAGCCACGTGAGGCCCATGCTGGAAGAAGTGGCCAAATACGGCATACCCACCTTTAAACGGATCTATGGAGACTGGACCAAACCACAACTGAGCTCCTGGAAGGCAGTACTCCTGGAGCACGCCATCAATCCCGTGCAGCAATACAGCTATACCTCCGGCAAGAATGCCACCGACTCTGCCATGATAATAGATGCCATGGATATCTTGTATACCGGCCGTGTGGACGGGTTTTGCCTGGTAAGCAGCGATAGCGACTTTACCCGGCTGGCCACCCGCCTGCGGGAAGCAGGTATGCGGGTATTTGGCCTGGGTGAGATGAAAACACCGGCCGCTTTCCGCGCCGCATGCGACAAATTCATCTACCTGGAGATCCTGCAAGAGGAAAGCAGCGAAGAACAGGCGCCTGCCAAGCGAAAAACCTCTCAAAGTAAACGGAAAGCCATTAGCAAAACCAACCGCGAACTGTTTAACCTGCTGAAATCCAGCATTAATGATACCGCTGATGAAGACGGCTGGGCTTACCTCGGAGATCTGGGAAACCTTCTGATCAAGAAGCAGCCGGACTTTGATTCCCGCAACTACGGTTACAACAAACTACTGCAACTGATCAAAAGCTTTGATAGTTTTGAGATAGACATACGGGAAACAGGCAAGAAAACCGGGAAACTGGTATACGTGCGTGTAAAATAAACAGATATGATGAACGCGATAGAAAGGATAAGGGTGCTGCAGGGCGACATCACAAAAGTAGCCGCCGATGCTATTGTTAATGCCGCCAATTCCTCCTTAATGGGCGGAGGCGGAGTAGACGGCGCCATACACCGTGCAGGAGGGCCGGCCATCCTGGAAGACTGCCGGAAGATCGTTGCCCGGCAGGGCGGATGTACCACCGGTGAGGCAGTGGTCACTACGGCAGGCCGCCTACCAGCCAAGAATGTGATCCATACCGTAGGGCCGGTTTGGAATGGCGGACATAAAAAGGAAGCAGAAAAGCTGGCTGCCTGTTACCGGAATTCCCTACAGCTGGCAATAGATCATCAGCTGAATACCATCGCGTTTCCCAATATCAGTACAGGGATATACCGTTTTCCAAAAGAGGAGGCAGCCCGTATTGCGGTAACAACTATCCGTGATTTTTTAGCGGAACATGAAGGGATCAGCGAGGTAATGCTGGTTTGTTTTGATGACGAGAACCTGTTCTATACAAAGGAGGCTTTACAGCAGCTACAATAAGAAAACCCCGGATATACCGGGGTTGTATATAATGATTTGTATTATCTGAATTTTACGCTTAGCGTTTTACGTACTTTACAGTAGCGTACAACAGCATTAAGGCGAACACTATAATAACAACATAAGCCAGCGTATGACCAACCTTATCAAAAGCTCTATAAAACTCCGTAGTTTTTACATTATCCTGTAAGAGTGTCAGCAACATAGTAGTGTGTATTTAAAGAATTGCCCGCAAGTTAGGGTATTCCCGTCAAAAATCCCAACCCGCTTAATACCTCAATAGGCGGCCAGTTGACGGATACATTGATCCAGCCGCGCTTTTGCCAGGAAATTTTTTTCCAGTGCAGCAGAAAAAGGCACTGGTGTATCCAGGCTGGCGCAACGGAGAACGGGTGCGTCCAGCAGGTGAAAACAGTGTTCAGCTATCCAGGCGCTGATCTCGCCGCCGAAGCCGCCTGTAAGGGTGTCCTCATGCAGTACCAGCACTTTACCGGTTTGAGCAACTGCCTCCTTAATGGCGGCGTAATCCAGCGGCAAAAGCGTGCGCAGATCCAGTATATAAAGGGACAGATCTGGGTGCTGCTGCGCGTATTCCAGGGCCCAGTGTACCCCGCTGCCATAAGTGATGATGCTGATATCTGTGCCGCTTTGAGTGACGTTCGCCTTTCCTATTTCCACCGTATACCAGCCTTCTGGTACTGGCCCGCTGATACTGCGATATAGTGCTTTATGCTCAAAATACATGACCGGGTTAGGGTCTGCCAGGGCTGCCAGCAGCAGGCCCTTGGCATCTGCCGGGGTGGAAGGATATACCACTTTAAGGCCGGGAGTGTGTGTAAACCAGGCCTCGTTACTCTGGGAATGGAAGGGACCTGCACCTACACCTGCGCCGGCGGGCATCCGGATCACCACATCCGCCGCCTGGCCCCAGCGGTAATGGATCTTGGCCAGGTTATTTACAATTTGGTTGAACCCTACCGTCACAAAGTCGGCAAATTGCATTTCCACCATGCTTTTATATCCCATCAGGGAGAGGCCGAGGGCCGCGCCTATGATGGCACTTTCGCAAAGAGGAGTATTGCGCACCCTCGCTCTGCCGAATGTTTCTACCAATCCTTCTGTGATCTTGAAAGCTCCGCCGTATTCCGCAATATCCTGGCCCATTAGCACCAGGTTGGGAAACTGTTCCATGGCAGTTCTTAATCCATCGGAAATAGCATTGATAAAGCGTTTTTCTTCTGCCGGAAAAGAAGGGGTGGGGATAGTCAACGCAGGATCTGCGGAGGCGTAGATATCGGCCAGTTCTATGGCGGTATCTGCTACCTGTTCGGAACTGTCTGCCAGCGCAGTTGCTATATCCGCATCTATCTGTTGCTTCAGCTCATGGTGTATAGCGCTGGCGCTTTCCTGAGTGAGCAGCCCGATAAATTGCAGGAATGCTTCGTAATGCTGTATCGGATCTTTCTGCGCCCATTCTTCTAACAGGGCCGGGGGTACGTATTTAGTGCCACTGGCCTCTTCATGGCCCCGCATCCGGAAGGTGAGGGCTTCTATCAGCACCGGTTTTTGTTCCTGCAACGCATAGGCTTTGGCGTTAGAAACGGCGTGGTACACTTCCAGCAGGTTATTGCCATCTATCCGCATGCTATGCATGCCATAACCCTTGGCCCTGTCGGTAAGCTGAGTGCAGCGGTACTGTTCTTCTACCGGTGTGCTCAGGCCGTAGCCATTGTTCTCTATCAGGAAGATAACGGGAAGATCCCAAACAGCAGCTACGTTCAGGGCTTCATGGAATTCGCCTTCGCTGGTGCCGCCCTCGCCTGTAAAAGCTAGCGTTACCATGTTTTCTTTGCGGAGGGAATGCGCCAGTGCAATGCCGTCTGCAATGGACAGCTGCGGACCCAGATGAGAGATCATCCCACAAATATGATGCTCGCGGCTGCCGAAGTGGAAAGAGCGTTCCCTGCCTTTACTATAACCATGCGGGCTTCCCTGCCATTGGAGAAACAGCTGCTGCAGCGGCATATTACGGGTGGTAAAAACCCCCAGGTTGCGGTGCAGGGGCAATATCCATTCATCGGGTTGCAGGGCCAGGGTGGCGCCCACGGCAACGGCTTCCTGGCCAATGCCGGAGAACCATTTGCTGACCTTGCCCTGCCGCAGCAGTAATAACATTTTCTCCTCTATCAGCCGTGGCAGCATCAAAGCACGGTAGAAAGACAGCAATTGCTCGTCGCTGATATGGGAGCGGTTAAAGTACATATCAAAATGAAAAATTAATCTTCACTGGTGGCGAGGCCATGCATGAAGCTATTGATAATGGTCATAACAATACTGAATAACAAGGCCCACCAGAAGCCATCTACCCTGAAGCCCGATACCAGTTTGGATGCTAACAGGATAATAATGGCATTGATCACCAGCAGGAACAATCCCAGGGTAACAATGGTGACCGGAAGGGTAAGTATAATGAGCACCGGCTTTACCAACAGGTTCAGTATTGCCAGTACTAAAGCGAGTATCAAAGCCGTTATAAAGTTATCTATTTTAACACCCGGTAACAGGTAGGCGGTTAACATAGCAGCCAATGCGCTTACCAACAAGCGGATCAGAAAATTCATAAGAAGTTATTTATAGAGTTAAGATAAGAAAATAGCATTAGAAAACATGGCCGTAAAGGTAAGGGCATAAAGTTTGCGCCCCGGAAATATGAGGATTATTTTTTATTTTTGTTTCACATTTTAAATCATATCTGACATGCGAAAACCATACTTCCTATTGCTGACTTTACTGCTAACTTCCGGCATACTGGTTTCCTGCAAAAGCAAAAAGGATGATCCTGCACCTTATACAAATCCGCTGATATATGGCCGTTGGGAATATGTGGTGGGCCTGGACAGTTTATGGAACAAACAAAACCAGCTGCTCTCAGCAGATACCGTTGATACCAAAGGTAAAGACGATATTCATCTCACTTTCCAGGAGAATGGCCAGGCAGAAACCTCCCTGGATGAGGTGGGGTCAGGCACGTATCGTTTCAGGGATGCGCAGACACTGGAAGTAAAGAACCAGAGCGGGGTATCAGACTACCTGCCTATCCTTACGCTGACCAGCAACCTGCTTGTTTTTGTGATCACGGATACTGCTTATGGCAACGGCAATTACAGTAAGGAGTACCTGTACTTTAAAAAGTAGATCACCGTCTTTTTACATACCAACAAAAAGAAAGGATGAGGCATACACCTCATCCTTTTTATTTTAAACCAAAGTCAGAATTGCCGTTGCTCAGGCCAGGAAGTTATCACATTCGCGGTAAGCTTTGATCAGGGCCATTTCTCCTTCCCTGCCCTCGTGGAAGTTGCCATGCTCCATACCCAGTACGCCCTTATAGCCTTTTTCGTGCAGGTGTTTGAAGATGTTCTTGTAGTTGATCTCGCCGGTACCGGGTTCTTTACGGCCTGGATTATCACCGATCTGTATATACGCAATTTCACTCCAGCACATATCTATCATGGGAATGAGATGACCGGTATTGCGCTGCATATGGTAAATATCATACAGGATCTTGCAGGATGGGCTGTTTACGGCGCGGCAGATCTCGTAGGTCTGGTCTGCCGTGCGGAGGAACAGGTCCGGTGTGTCGCTGAGTGGCTCCAGCACCATTACCAGGCCACTGGGCTCCAGTATCTCGGCGCCGGCCCGCAGGGCGTCTATCACATTACCGGTCTGCACACCGATAGGTAATTTGCGTTCAAAAAAGCCCGGCACCACCGTTGCCCATTTAGCGTTCACACGTTTGGCCGTTTCTACGGCAGTACGGCAGGTCTTTAAAAAGGTATCCTTGAATTCCTGTTTGCCGGTGGTGAGAGAAACTTTCCAGTTATCGCCACTGTCTATTACAAACACACCCATGGTCATACCCAGTTTTGCCAGCAGGTTGCCGATCTTTTCCTGCATGGCGGTATCTCTCTTCAGCATGCCATTATCTTCAATGGCGCGGAAACCCTGATCGTGCATAAAGCGGATCTGGTCAAGGAAATCAGCGCCGGCGCTGTTCTTGAACATGCCGTCGTGCGGTGCATAGTTCATGTTAAAGGTCTTTTCCGCCTTTGCTGCTGCGGGGCCTGCGGCCGCCTGTACGCCGCCAAAAGCCAGGGCAGAGATGCCCGCCAGGGTGCCTTGTTGCAGGAATGTTCTTCTTTCCATAACGTTTAACCGGTTAAATGTAGATGATACAGGCATTAAATTTAATAATTCATCCCATCATATTCTATCTCATCAAAATAATATTGCATTCCAGCCTCAGATTTAATAAATTACCTGCTCATCTTTTTCAGCTACATGATGGAAAAACTGACAGCAATAGCATTAGGCTTGCTGTTAACCCAAACCGTTCTGGCACAACAGGGCGGTAACGGTAACACAGCCTTTACCACGTATGAAGAGAAAATACCCGGAACAGACGTCTCATTCAAAATGGTGCCCATTACAGGCGGCGCTTTTACCTTTGGCAGCCCCGCCGGTGAGAAAGGTCGCGGCGCTGATGAAGGGCCGCAAAAGAAGGTGACCATCGCCCCTTTCTGGATGGGCGCCTGCGAAGTAACCTTTGATGAATACGATATATATGCGGATGCTGAAAAAGACAAGACCCCCATTCCCGATGGCATGACAAGGCCCAGCCCTCCCTATATAGATCTTACCCTTGGAATGGGTAAAACCGGCGGATATCCCGCCAACAGCATGAGCCAGTACGGAGCGCTGTCTTATTGTCGCTGGCTGTACGTAAAAACCGGGATATTCTACCGCCTGCCCACAGAAGCAGAATGGGAATATGCCTGCCGCGCCGGCGCCGCTACAGCATACCCTTTCGGTAATGAAGACGGGCAGCTGAAAGACTATGCCTGGTTCGCCGGCAACAGCGATGGCAAATATCACAAGGTAGGACAGCTGAAGCCTAATGCCTGGGGCCTGTACGATATGATGGGCAATGTGGCAGAATGGACGCTGGACCAGTATGATGCCCAATTCCTGGAGCATGCCGCCGGTACAGACCCCTGGAATAAGCCCAGCGCCAAAACACCCCGTACCATTAAGGGCGGCAATTACCAGGACGATGCCGCCAAAGTACGCAGCGCCGCCAGGTTAAAATCTGATCCGGACTGGAACCGCCGTGATCCGCAAATACCTAAAAGCAAATGGTGGAATGCAGATGCTCCATTTATCGGCTTCAGGATCGTGCGGCCGGTAAAGCAACCTACAAAGGAAGAAGCAGAACAGTTCTTTGCAGAAGTGCTGGACAAATATGTAGGCGCCAGATAATAATTAACAACGAACAATTAAGAATTAATAATGGATAGCCTATACTGTACTAGCCTTTCCCACATTCGGGTATTATTAATTATTCATTCTTAATTATTAATTCATACTCTTTTACCACTACAAAAACTCACATATGGAAAACGAAAAAAAACAAACATCCCACGATCAAAGCCGCAGGGAATTCATGAAGCAATCCACCCTGCTGGCCGGCGGCCTCCTCGCCATGCCTGTACTGACCCACGCCAATTACTTCTCCGGCGCCAAAGACACGATTAAGATTGCCCTGATAGGCTGCGGTGGCCGTGGCACAGGCGCAGCCACACAAGCATTAAGCACAAAAGAGAATGTAGAGCTGGTGGCAATGGCAGACGCCTTTGCAGACCGCCTGAACGATAGCTATAACAATATCAAGGAAGCCCTGGAAGAAAAAGGAAAGGCCGACCGCCTGAAGGTGAAGGAAGAGAATAAGTTTGTTGGTTTTGACGCTTACAAGAAAGCGATCGCCCTGGCAGATGTAGTGGTGCTGGCTACCCCTCCGGGTTTCCGTCCTATTCACTTTGAAGAGGCCATCAGGCAGAATAAACACGTGTTCATGGAAAAGCCCGTGGCCACAGATCCTGCCGGTATCAAGAAAGTACTGGAAGCAGCAGAACAGGCAAAGGCTAAAAAGCTGAATGTAGTAGTGGGCCTGCAACGCCGTTACCAGAACTCCTACCGCGAACTGTACAAACGGGTACAGGATGGTATGGTAGGCGATATCCTCTCTATGCAGGTGTGGTGGAACCAGGGCGCTTTATGGATCAGGCCCCGTAAACCGGAATATACGGAGATGGAATACCAGATGCGTAACTGGTATTACTTTAACTGGCTGTGTGGCGATCATATCGTAGAGCAGCACATTCACAACATCGATGTGGGCAACTGGTTCAAAGGCGCAACCCCTGCTTCTGCCGTGGGTATGGGCGGCCGTGCCGTACGTACCGGTAAAGACACCGGCGAAATCTTTGACCACCACTATGTAGAATACCGTTATGCCGATGGCGTGGTGATGAACAGCCAGTGCCGCCACTGGAAAGACAGCGCCAGCCGGGTAGATGAAGAGATAGTAGGCACTAAAGGCCGCATTATCTGCGATAAAGGCCTGATACAGGACCACAAAGGAAAAGTGCTGTACCAGTTTGATAAAAAGCAGGAGAACAATCCCTACCAGACGGAACACGATGAGCTGTTTGCAGCTATTGCCAAAGGGGAGTACAAATTCTGGGATGCAGAGCGTGGCGCACAAACCACCCTGTCTGCCATCATTGGCCGTATGGCTACCTATTCCGGGCAGATCATTCCCTGGGATAAAGCCCTGAACTCAGGCATTAACCTGCAGCCGGACACTTATGCATTTGACGCCAAGCCGCCGGTAATGCCAGACAGCGAAGGTTTCTATGCCTACGCAAAACCAGGCATCACCAAATATTTCAGCTAAATATTATTATACTACCAGAAAGCCTTATGCTCCGGGATGCCACCAACGCCCGGAGCTTTTCTTTAAACATAGCAAATGAACAACAAGCTTACGCAAGCGTTATTCCTGTTTATCCTGTTATTAAGTGGAACAGCGCTACAGGCGCAGCAGCCCGGCGTTCGCAAATGGGCGCAGGAATTGCTGAACAACCCGGCAATACGGCAGGCCCATATAGGCATCTGCATCTATGACCCCGCAAAAGAAAATTACTGGTACCAATACCAGGCAGACAGATACTTCTCACCTGCTTCCAATACCAAGATCTTTACCCTGTTTACCGGCCTTCAGCTGCTGGGCGACAGCCTGCCCGCCATGCGATACCTGGAAACGGATACTGTGCTATACATAAAAGGCACCGGCGATCCTTCCTTCCCTGCATCCGGATTTTATTACACAACCAGCGATGCAGCTGCTTACGCAAACGAATAAACGTATCGTGCTGCTGCCTGCCGTTAACACCAACAAACGTTTTGGCCCCGGATGGGGCTGGAGTGATTATGCAGACTATTACCAGCCCGAGCTGAATGAATGGCCCATTTACGGCAACGTGGCCCGCATCAAACATCACCGGGATACTATCAGCATAACGCCCACTGAGTTCAGCGATCGGGAGCATTTCAGCTGGCGGCGAAATGATACCCTGGAAGAGGCGCTTACGGACAGGGATGAACGCAGCAACCGCTTTTCTCTGCAGTTCGCAGGCAATGATACCGCACCTTTAGTGGCGGAAGTACCTTTTATCACCGGCGGCCTGCAGGATATTGCCAAACGCCTGCAAGACACCCTGCATAAACCGGTGGATGTGGCTATTGCATGGCCGCAGCTGAATGGAGCTGCCTTTAAAACATTATACAGCCAACCGGTGGATAGCTTATTTACCCCGATGATGCATCGCAGTGATAATTTTTTTGCTGAGCAGATCCTGATGATGTGCGCGGCCAGACAATGGGATACGATCAGTACAGCAAGAACGATTGGTTATATGCAAAAGGACTACCTGCAGTTCCTGCCGGATTCACCTAAATGGGTGGATGGTTCGGGATTATCCCGGTATAATCTCTTCACTCCGAGAGATTTTGTAAGCGTGCTGACAAAGATGCGGCAACAGGTGCCGGAAGCCAGGTTGTGGGACATATTCCCTACCGGCGGCAAAGGCACCTTACGCAATTACTACCAGGGGCAGTTTGTGCATGCTAAGACAGGTACTCTTAACGGTTGTGTAGCGCTGAGCGGCTACCTGGTTACCAGGAAAGGTAAAACACTGGTATTCAGTGTGCTGGTAAATAATCATACCAACAATTCTTCTGCGGTTGTAAGAAGGGTGGTGGAAAAGTTCCTGACAGCTGTCCGGGATCAGTATTGACAGATCCCTATTCGATATTATAACTTCTTAGACGGGTGGTATCGTCTGCCTGGTCTACCTGGATAAGGCCGATATCCTTCGCATAATAGTTGGTGGCCAGGGTGCCCAGCGGGATGGTTTGCCCCAGCACTTTGGCGGCAGCCGTCAGCCTTACGGCGATCACTTCTGTATAGTCCAGGTCGTATACACGTTTATTGATCCCTTTCTGCGTAATGGTATACGTGAGATATACGTTCACGTTAATCCCGCCATCCTTTACAGTGACGGTGTCTGACCAGCTGCTGCCAGCCGGCACAAAGTCCTTCAGGTAAACAGACATAACGCTGTCTATCGAATATCCCATATACGAAAGCCCTTTCACCATCTGGTGGTAGGTGCCGTTATCACAACGATCGTAAGTAGTGGCGGTATCGGAAGAAAGTTTTTTATATGACTGTCCGTTAATGGTGCTATCCCCGGTCACGGTTACGGTAAAGAAGTTAGTATCTGTGGTAGCACCATGAACGGTCTCATAATTATAAGTAGAGCCATTGGTATAAGGGGCATACCCGCAGGTACTGGGAATTGTTCCGGGTGGCTCACCTTCACGGCTCACCTCCTTTTTACAGGCCCATAAGATCAGACCGCCTATCATCAAGGCAAGCGGCCAAAAGTGTTTTCTCCGCATATAACTGGGATATGGTTTGGCTGTGTAAAAATAGCATTCGTATTGTACTAAACGAAAATCACACCAGGAATATTTTAATATGATAATTCACAGGACCCTTAAAAAGAATGTGCGGATAAATGCAGATGGCCTTATCTGCCAGCTGCATATCCGCACATCTGTATATGGATCAATTAATTACACACCAAGGCTCCAGCCGTCGCGGTATTGGCGCTTCACAAACTGGTTCGCCTCATCGAAGTTGGTGATCTTCATGGCGTCACCATCCCACAGCAGTTTGATATAGCGGCCGGGGAAGGTAGATTTGCCGTTCACTTCCTTCTTGATATCGAAGCTGCGGATGGCCAGGTTGCTCATCAGCACCGTTTCAGTAAGCGGGCCTGCGATGGAGAAGGGAGAGCTGAGGGCTTTTGCTTTCGGGCTGTTATAACCAGCGATAGCAGCATTTACCCATTGCTGATAGTGCCCTTCTGGTACGCGGGCGATGGTTTGCGGCACATTTGCCTGCTGGTTGCGCGAAGTAGGCAGTAAGCTTGGGAACATACCATAGGTTCCGCACATCATTTTGCCTTTGTCGCCTATGAACAGGGCGCCGTTACCGCCGTCACCCATTCTTTCGTTGGGTCCCAGCTCTTCGGGGCGCTCAGGTTGAATGCCACCATCCATCCAGTGCATGGTCACTTCTTTACCGTTCTTGCCCTTGAATTTAAGGGTAACGTGAGAAGAAGGCGGACAGCTTTCCGGGAAATAGCCGCGTTTGAACTCGTCTACGTATACGCTGCCCACGCTGCACTCTACGGCAGTAGGGTAGCCCAGGTCCAGCACACGGAAGGGCGGTTCAATGATATGACAGCCCATGTCGCCGATGGCGCCGGTACCGTAATCCCACCAGCCGCGCCAGTTAAAGGGCACCAGCTTGTCGATATAGTCTTTATAGGGAGCAGTGCCCAGCCACAGATCCCAATCCAGTTCTTTAGGCACTTCAGCCTTTGCCTGGGGCCAGGGAATACCCTGCGGCCATACGGGACGGTCTGTCCAGCAATAAACAGTGTGCACATCACCTACCAGACCGGCGTTATGCCACTCCATGAGCTGTCGTACACCATCGCCGGAAGAACCCTGGTTACCCATCTGGGTTACCACCTTATAGCGGTCAGCGGCTTTGGTAAGCATACGTGCTTCATAGATGTCGTGGGTAAGCGGTTTCTGCACATACACGTGCTTGCCCAGCTGCATGGCAGCCATCGCAGCTACGGCATGTGTGTGATCGGGTGTGGAAACAGACACGGCGTCGATGTTCTTGTGCTCTTTTTCCAGCATCTCCCTGAAATCTTTGTAGAATTTCGCTTTCGGGAAGGCTTTCACGGAATTGGCAGCGCGGCGCTCGTCCACATCGCAGAGGAATGCGATATCTACCGGGCCTTTGGCAAATTCGGCAATGTCGCTTTGACCTTTACCGCCAACGCCTATACCGGCAATACGAAGACGGTCGCTGGGCGCTATATATCCTTTACCTCCCAGTACATGACGTGGAATGATCATAAAGCTGGCGGCGGTTAACGCGCCGTTCTTTAGGAATGATCTGCGGGAAACGGAATTGGAATTTCCCTGGTTATTCTTTTCCTGGACCATGAGTAACAAAAATTTTGGATAATATAATTAAAAACGGGTTTAGTCCCATGTCATAAGTTTGCCTCTGTCCTCCATCTTGAGGTAAAGTGGCAGCAGTTTCTGGTCGTAGGCCAGCCCGTACTGTTTCAATACATCATCGGGCACCCCGTTCCATTCATTCGGCGTGTTGCCAACGTAGCCCAGGTCTTTGATGCCGATCTTGCTGGTAAAGAAACCACTCGCGGTCAGGTTACGAAGGGTGCTGAAGAACATGACCCCCTGGCTTGTTTCAGGAGTGGCCTTTTCCGGGTAAGCGATAACATCCAGCACGGCGGTTTGCTGCTGAGCGCTGCATTCTGTGAAGATCTTTTTATGATGCCTGAGGCAAAATACATCCAGCCAGCGAAGGCCACCACGCAGAGGCACCTGGTAGCGGGGCTGGTCTTTTGCCATGAACTCAATAAAATCGGGCACACCGGCATCTACGGCACTGCCTGAGTGCTCGTCTGCCGGGATGATCAGGGCGGTAAGCGCCGTGATGGTTTTCATCTCGGCATTGGTAAAGAACTTGTCGCCCATCAGTTTGGCATCCCTTTCCTTTTCTTCGGCGGTGCGTCCGTAAACGTCGGCGCCTGCGCCATCCTTTGCTTCCTTGACGGTTGTTTTATTGTCCTTACAGGCGGCGAGGAAAGTGCTAACAGAAAAAGACCCGATAGCCAGGGCTTTGAGGGACTCTCTTCTATCCATATATGATGCTTTTTATTTTAAGTTATCAGTTGACTGTTATAAGTTGACAGTTGACAGTTTATAAAATTAGCGAACAATTAATCACTGACAACTGTCAACTGATAACTGTCAACTCATTTACAGGTTCTGCTTTTTCAGCTCATCGATAATATACTCAGACGCACGCATGGAGAGGGCCAGGATGGTCCAGGTAGGATTTTTATCCGCCTGGGACACAAAGGAGCCTCCGTCTACCACAAAGAGGTTCTTCACCTCGTGGGCCTGGTTGTATTTATTGAGCACAGAGCGTTTGGGATCGTCGCCCATACGGGTGGTGCCTACTTCATGGATGATACGGCCGGGTGTTTCGAGGCCGTACATGCTATCGGCGCCGGGCTTATCTCCCAGGGCTACGCCGCCCAGCTCGTGGATCAGCTGTTCGAAAGTATCCTGCATGTGCTTTGCCTGTTTGATCTCGTGCTCACTCCAGGTGTAGTTGAAGCGCAGTACGGGTATGCCAAACTTGTCTACCACATTCGGATCGATCTCGCAGTAGTTGTCTTCGCGTGCAATACACTCACCGCGGCCTGCAAAACCGATGGTGGCGCCGTAGAAGCGGCGATAATCGTTTTTCAGGGATGCACCGTAACCACCGGCCTGTTTGGTTTGTCCGGCGGGAACGCCGTACTTGCCGTTGAAGCGCTCAATACCAGAACCGAAACCGTACATCGGCATATGCATGCCGCCACCCAATTCAACATGGTATCCGCGGGCAAAGTCGAGTTTCTTATTATCCAGCCACCAGGGAATGTACACGTGCATGCCACCCACGCCATCTTCGTTATACCGTTTGCGATCCATCAGCTGGGGGAGGAATGCTCCACGGGAAGAACCGGTAGAGTCGTGGAGGTATTTACCCACAACGCCGCTGCCGTTAGCCAGGCCGTTGGGGAAGTTAGCAGACTTAGAGTTGAGCAGCAGGCGGGCAGATTCGCAGGCGCTGGCCGCCAGTACGATCACTCTTGCCTTTACCTGGTATTCCTGGAGGTCTGTTTTATCAACATAGGAAACAGCGGTAGCCTTCCCTTTTTCGTCTGTTATTACTTCGCGGGCCATTGCGTTGGTATACAGGTCTACATGGCCCGACTTCATGGCTGGTTTTACCAGGCAGGAAGAGGAGGAGAAGTCTGCGTACACCGTACAACCGCGGTTACACTGGCTGCAGAAGAAACAGGCGCCGCGATCCTTATTTACGGAGCGTGTTAACATAGACATACGGGCGGTTATTACCGGGATGCCTAAACGATCTCCGGCGCCTTTGATCATCAGCTCGTGCAGGCGTGGTTTGGGCGGAGGAAGGAAATAACCATCCGGCTCATTTGGCATGCCTTCTTTGGTGCCGAATACGCCGATCATCTTATCTACCCTGTCGTAGTAAGGTTTTACGTCTTCGTAAGAGATAGGCCAGTCATCGCCATGGCCATCATAACTTTTGTGTTTGAAGTCACGGGGGCCGAAGCGCAATGATATACGTCCCCAGTGATTGGTACGTCCGCCCAGCATGCGTGAGCGGAACCAGTCGAATTGAGTGCCGTTTTTTGTAGTATAAGGTTCGCCTTCAATTTCCCAGCCGCCATAAGCTGCATCAAAATCGCCGAAAGGGCGGGTAGTAGTTGCGCCACGACGGGGAGACTGCCAGGGCCACTTTAGTTGGGTAGCCTGTTCCGGATCTGCCGGGTCGTATTTAGGCCCTGCTTCCAGTAAAGCCACTTTCAGCCCTGCGTCTGATAAAATCTTGGCGGCCATACCGCCGCCGGCTCCTGAACCTACAATACAGACATCATAGACCTTGCCTTGTTGCTTTATTTCAAATGCCATAATACGTGGATATGTTTTGACTCATAAAAGGCTTTAAATCTATAAATTAAACGTAGAAAATGAAAGGTGTTTTTTATTTTGAGAACCTTTTAAGGTATGAGCAGCCCTTTAATTTACATGATCGGTGCCGACATCGGCACAGGAAGCACCAAAGTGATCGCCTTATTGCCCGACGGTAGTGTGCAGGCCGTTCAGCAACAAGGATATACCACCCATTTATCCCAGGCGGGATATAGCGAACAAAACCCGGAAGATATTTTACAGGCGGTCAAACAGGGAATCAGGGAGGTGGTGCGGCAGATGGGGGCGCCGCCGGCGGCCATCTCGTTCAGCAGTGCTATGCACAGCGTGATGGCCATGAATGCGCAGCAGCAGCCTTTGACCCCGCTGATCATCTGGGCGGATAACCGCAGCCAGGATATTGCCACGGCCCTGCAGCCCACGGAAGAAGGCAAGGCCCTGTATAGACAAACCGGCGTACCCATACACCCTATGTCGCCGCTGTGCAAAATAGCCTGGCTACGGGAGGTAGCGCCGGAACTCTTTCAGCAGGCCGCCATGTTCATCGGCATTAAAGAGTACATCCTGCACTGTTTTTCAGGAGCTTATGTGATAGATCATTCCATCGCCTCGGCCACCGGCATGTTCGATATACGGCAACGCCAGTGGAGCACCGAAGCATTGGCCTTTGCAGGTATTACTGCCGCACAGTTACCGGAACCGGTTCCGGCACATCATATATTATCTGGACTACGCGGAGCGGTGGCGGCTGAATTAGGAATACCCGCGGACACTCCGCTGGTGATGGGCGCCAGCGACGGCTGCCTGGCCCAACTGGGTAGCGGAGCCCTGGCCCCTGGTCATGCCACACTCACCATTGCCACCAGCGGCGCCATGCGGATGACGGTACCCGCACCGGTAAATGATCCCCAGCAGCGATTATTCAACTATATATTAGATCACCAGCATTACGTAACCGGCGGCCCTGTGAATAATGGAGGCGTAGCTTTGCAATGGTTTGTAAGGGATTTTCTGCAAAAGAAGGAGCCGGCAGACCTGAATACCGCCATTCAACAGGCGCTGGAGATACCGCCCGGCGCAGAAGGGGTGATATGTTTGCCCTACCTGCTGGGTGAGCGCGCCCCGGTATGGGACCCACATGCACGCGGGGCCTTCATCGGTATACAGCCCCAACATACCGCGCTGCATTTCATGCGCGCCATGCTGGAAGGAGTCGCCTTCGGGCTCTTAAGCATCGCACAGGCCTTGCAGGAAGCAGCGGAACCTATCCGTAAGATCTCTGTGAGCGGCGGCTTTACCCACTCGCCAGGCTGGATACAATTGATGGCGGATATCTTCCAGCAGCCCATGTACCTCGGACAGGAGCATGATGCTTCCGCGATTGGTGCAGCTATTGTGGGGTACCAGGCATTAGGATTGCCTTATACCAGTCCGGCAGCGATGGAAGAGGAAGTATTCATGCCCCGGGAGGAAGGCAAAGCCGTGTACCGCGAGCATTATCACCTGTACCTGGAACTGTACCAGCGGTTAAAAGGCTTGCTGTAATGATACTATATTAACGAAATAGCCAGGGAGCAAGGATACAGCAAGGATAGAGCAAGGATACTGCAAGGATTGCCCAGGGATCTCCCAGGTAAAATACTACCATCCTCTTAATTCCCCTTTTCGAACATCCGGGTAATGTCTGCCAGCTTGAAAGAAACGTAGATGTACTTGCCGCCCGGCGATACATTGGGCATACTGCAGGCAAACAGTTCGTCTATAATATTCTGCATCTCGCGGGCGCTGAGCACTTTACCGGCCGGGATGGAGTTGTTCCGCGCCATGGACCGGGTGAGCTGTTCGCGTTTGTTCACTTTCAGCTCGGCGCTGAAGTGTTTAAACTGTTCCAGGAGCCCTTCGATGCTGGCCTGTTCGTTTCCGCTCTGTATATCAGCAGGGGTGCCCCGCACTACAAAGGTATGGTTGCCAAAGGGTTCCATATCGTAACCCAGCACCTGCAGATCGGGCAGCATCTCGCTGATAAGGGCAGCATCTGCAGGAAGCAGCTGCAGCGTTTGCGGGAAAAGGCTTTGCTGCGTGGGCATTGGCTTTTCCTGGAGGGCGCGCTGGTATCTTTCGTAGAGGATCCTTTCATGCGCGGCCTGTTGGTCTATCAGGATGAAGCCTGACTTTATCTGGGAGAGGATATATTGCTGGTGCACTTGTACGGGCACCTTGGTATCGGTGGCAGCCTCCTGCCAGCGCTCGTCTATAACAGAGGCGGTGGAAGGCCGGTTTACAAATTCACTGTCATTACCATCGGCAGCAGGCATGTCTGCAGCGGGGCGGCTGAAATCAGACTTGCCGATCTCATAAATGTCTTTCCAGTGCTTAAGATTGCTGCCGCTGCTTTTATCTATCACGTGGGCCTGGTTGGCCTGGGTGAAGGTTTTATACAGGGAACCGCTGGCAGAGCGTTGCTGTTCCTGCTCCGTAAAGGGTTTACTCACCGCATCGAGCTGCTGAATGCCGGGATCCAGGTCAAAGTCTAAAGTAGGCGTAACGTTGAACTGGGCCAGTGCATGTTTAACGGCAGATTGTACAAAGGCGTACAGGATCTTCTCATCGTCAAACTTTATTTCCTGTTTGGTGGGGTGCACGTTAATGTCCACATGTGCGGGATCGAGGTCAATGAAAAGGACGTACAGCGGGAAGCTGTCGGCCGGGATCATTTCCGAGAAGGCGCTCATAATGGCGTGATGCAGGTACGGGCTTTTGATGAAGCGGTTATTCACAAAGAAGAACTGATCGCCCCGTGTTTTTTTCGCCGTTTCAGGCTTGCCCACAAAGCCGTGTATGTTCACGTAATCGGTACTTTCCTTTACGGTTACCAGGCGTGCGTTGTAATGTTGCCCCAGGATGGCGATCACCCTTTGTTTGAGGGAGCCTTTTTCCAGGTAGAACATTTGCTGCCCATTACTGGTGAACGTGAATTGCAGCTGGGGGAAGGCCATGGCCACCCGGATGAACTCATCTACAATGTGCCGCATTTCTGCAGCATTGCTTTTCAGGAAGTTACGGCGGGCGGGTACGTTGAAGAAGAGGTTCTTCATGGCAAAGCTGGTGCCTTCAGCCGTTTGGCAGGGCTCCTGTTTGCGTACCACGCTGTTGTCTATTTCTATGTAAGTGCCAATGGGAGAGTCGCGCCGGCGGCTTTTCAGTTCTACTTGGGCTACCGCCGCAATAGAGGCCAGCGCCTCGCCGCGGAAACCCATGGTACGGATGCCAAAGAGATCGTCAATGGTGCGGATCTTGGAGGTAGCATGGCGCTCAAAGCACATGCGGGCATCTGTTTCACTCATACCCGAGCCATTGTCTATCACCTGCACCAATTCTTTGCCTGCGTCGCGAATAATGAGCTGTATTTCTGTTGCACCTGCATCCACCGCATTCTCCAGGAGCTCTTTCACCGCAGAGGCGGGTCGCTGGATCACTTCACCGGCAGCAATCTGATTGGCTATATTATCGGGTAATAAATTTATGATATCCGCCACTTAAAACACCTTTTGGCGTAAAGTTAGGAATTATAATGCCATGCCAGAAAGGGAGAATTTTAACATATCTGTACAAGCCAATGTGCAGCGGTCTTCGTAACTTAAATGACGAAAAAAGGAATATCTTTATATAATAAAAACTGTTAACTCGTAGTTTAACAGTACTAACTTTAAAGTATATGCGTGTACGATGTCTGGTAATTTTGGGGCTGGCCTTTCTTTTCAGTAACTGTTCTTACTCACAACAAAACGTGGATCAAAAAAGTCCAACCATGCAAGAAGGAAAAAAAAATGAAGTTTATTCCCGCAGCGATAGCACTAAAGTAAACCTGGATAATGCGGAATGGAAAAAGATCTTACCATCAGATGTGTATAATATAGCGAGAGAGAAGGGAACGGAATGGGCCTTTACAGGTAAATACTGGAATAGCAAGGAGAAGGGTACCTATTACTGCGCTGCCTGCGGTAACCCGCTGTTTGTATCAGACGCCAAGTTTGAAAGCAGCTGCGGCTGGCCCAGCTTTTTCCAGCCCCTTACAAAAACGAGCGTTATTTATGCGCCCGACAATACGCACGGTATGCAGCGCACGGAGGTAATGTGCGGCCGTTGCAAAGCCCACCTGGGCCATGTGTTTGACGACGGACCTCCTCCTACAGGCCTGCGCTACTGCATCAATTCTGTCATACTTGATTTTGAGAAAGCCAAAGAGGCAGAGAAATCATACAAAGACAAGAAGGAGTAGACACCTCCCTGATGTTAGCATTCTTACAGCAGCCTTATCCCAGCGCTTCCATGCGCAGCAAGATATTCACGCCGCTTGTTTTCGGTGTATTTATCAGTCTTTTCCTGTTGGTATTTCAACCATTTGGTCTTTCTGAACTGCCGCTGCGCCGGCTTGCCTGGGGCGTAGCCGGGTATGGCCTGGTAACAGCCCTGGTGATATTTTTTGAGATGTGGACCTGGCCCCTGCTTTTCCCGGCTTATTTTGCAGAATCACACTGGACCGTAGGGCGGCATATCTTTATTATCCTGTTAGACGTGTTCTTCATCGGGCTGGGCAACCTGCTGTTTACAGCCTGGTACTTAAACACTTCCCTTTCCTTCCACGCCATTATCTGGTTTCAGGGCATTACGGTGGCCGTAGGCGTGCTGCCCATCACCATGTATGTAATGTATTCACAGATCCGGCTGCAGAAAAAATATGCGGCAGAGGCCAGGATGATGGATGCCCAGGTACAGGAGCGCAAACAGCATGAGGAGGAAAAAGCCGGGGGACTGATATGCATTGGCGCCGAAAACGCGGAGGGTGGTTTGCAACTGGCCCCTTTTCAACTATTATTTATCGCTGCCGCGGATAATTACATAAAAGTATATCACCTGGAACAGGGACAGGTAAAACAAACCCTGCTGCGCAGTACCCTGAAGAAAGCAGCCGCCAGCCTGGCAGATCATCCACAGTTTTTCCGCTGTCACCGTACCTTCCTGGTGAACCTGGACCATGTAACCGGTATCAACGGCAATGCACAGGGTTATAAATTGCAGCTGGCGCATACAGATGAATGGCTCCCGGTATCCCGCAGTTTGCATGATGAGATCCGGCAGAAACTATAGTTTGCCTTCCCGTTCACCCCATTAACCTTCCCATCTGCCCCTTGCATTTTATCCCTGCGGCGGAGTGTTTCAATTTTGCAGAAACGGTTTTTTTATGGAAAAGTTATTCTCTGCAACCTTGATCTTTCACATTGCCGGCGGCACACTTTCACTGCTCAGCGGTCTGCTGGCTATCGTTACCCGCAAAGGAGGGCGTCTGCACCGGGCAGGCGGAAAAACATTCTTTGCTGCCATGACCCTGGTATTTGTCAGCGCCCTGATCATGTCGGTCATTAAAGGGCTTACATTCCTGCTGATGGTAGCTTTTTTCAGTTATCATATGCTGCTGCGCGGTTACCGGGCGCTTTATCTGAAGCGGCAGCACCAGGGACTGAAGCTCGCGCTGCCGGATGTATTGATCAACGGTGTTGGCATCCTCTTTAATACCGGGCTGTTGATCTGGGGTGTCAGTCATCTGCTATCCCGTGGAAACTATATTCATATCGTAGCTGTCTTTTTCGGCTTGCTGGGGATCAGTATGGCGGCATCGGATGTGAAGCGCTTATTTATTCCTCCAACAGATAAAAAGCAATGGTTGTATACGCACATCGGAGGTATGGGAGGGGCCTACATCGCAGCGGTAACTGCCTTTATGGTAGTGAATGTACATTTCTTACCCGGCCTGGTGGTATGGACGGCACCTGCAGTGATAGGATTGAGCCTGATCACCATGGCTATCAGGCGATACCGGAAGAAGGAAGAAACGCGCCCTGCGTCGTCTTTGCAGCAGGAAATCACGTATATTTAGTTGAACTAAACCTTCAACTGTCATGAAAGTAGTAAAAGTACTGCTCTGGATCATCGGCATCCTGGCTGTGGTCTTCCTTATCCTGTTATTTACCGCCCCCACCAAAATGCACATTGAACGCTCTGTGGTGATCAATGCGCCGGCCAGCACTGTATGGCCACATCTTGTGAAGTTCGAGGAATTTAATAAATGGAACCCCTGGTATAAAATGGACCCTGCCGCACAACATACCCTTAGCGGGGAAGACGGCACGGTAGGCGCCGCCAGCGCATGGAAGGGCGAGAAGATAGGAGAGGGCAAACTGGAAAATGTTTCGCTGGAGCCGTACACTAATGTGCAGCAAAAACTGTCTTTCATCAAGCCCTGGGAATCAGTGGCCAGCTGCTATTTCAAGCTGAATGAGGCGGAGGGTAAAACCTCTGTGGCCTGGGGATTTGACAGCGAATTTCGCCGTCCGCAGAATATCATGGGCCTGTTTATGGAAGGTTCCCTGAAAAAAGATTACGATAACGGTCTGCAGGAGCTTAAGCGTATAGCAGAAGCAGAAGCGGCGCACTAAAGCGCGGCATCAGTACTGCAGCTGGTTGGCGTAGTACTTCAGCCGCAGCTCTGCGGCTTTTGCAGAGAAACTGACATTCACCAGCAGGTAGCCTGCATTTTCAAAACTATCCTGCGCATTCTTTAGATCTACAATTGTTGCCTGCTTCAGCTGGAAGCGTTGTAAAACCAGGTCCAGCAATTTACCGGAAAGCTCATAGTTAGCTTTGGCCGTTTCCAGCTGTTGCAGGTTATTATTATAAGCCTGCCAGTTCTTCACCGCGTTCGAGGTATAATTCAGCACCAGGGTATCCTTCAGCAACTGCGCATTCTTCACGTTGATATCCGCTATTTCCGTTTGCTTCCTATAAATGCTGCCATTGAAAATGGGGATGCTTACCCCCACGCCTGCAAAAGGACCGTAGCTCTGGTTAAGGAGTGAGAAACCGGCGGCATTCTTTGTATGGCTGAAATTATATCCCGCATTGGCGCTGAGTGATGGATAACGCTGCGCAGCCGTTTCTTTTTCAATGTATTCGTTAATAGAGATCTGCTGATCTGCCATGGAGATGTCGGGGTTGGACTGGATGGCGCTGATCACAGGGCCCAGCTCTACCGACCTGTCTACCAGGATGGTATCTGAGATATTGATGGCAGAATCAGGCTTGAGCGTAAGCAGTGTAAGCAGGTCTGTTTTAGCCTGTTCTATCACCAGCTGTTGCGCCTGCAGATTCTGTACCTGGGTATTGAGATCTACCTGCGCCTGGAACAGGTCTGCATTGTTGGCCACACCAGCGCTTTGCTGCGCCTTGACGATCTCCAGCTTTTCACGCGAAACATCTATAGACGCGCTGAGTGTGCGGGCATAGCTTTGCTGGCGGATGATATCGTAATAGCGCAGCATTACATTGTATACCAGCGTGAGCGCCCTGGAATTGAGCTGCTGTTTGCTCTGCGATTCAATAAGGCCCAGCCGGTGATGTGCGTTCTGTACCCTGTTGCCATTATAGAGCAGCATAGACGCGTTGAGCGATGCGCTGAGGTTATTGGAAGAGGCATTATTGCTGGTCTTGTTATTGGCCGGGTTGGCATATTCCTGCTTAATGCTGGTTACCTGTTCTACATTAGAACCGGTGGCGCTAACCTGGGGCAGGCCACCTGCTATGCCATAGCTGTTATTGATCCCGGCGGCGGTGGCATTGTTCCGGGCCACTTGTATACCCAGGTTGTTTCTCAGCGCAGTCTCCACCGCGTCGCGCAGTGTAAGTTGCTGTGCCTGCAGCGCTGCCGGTGAAAGTAGGATGGCGATATATAAAATCCATTTGTTCATGCTTAATCATTTATGACGGGAACATGCGCTTTGTGCTTACCGGAAACGTAGGTGTATACGGCAGGGATCACAAAGAGCGTGAGCACCAGTGAGAATAAAATACCGCCTACTACCACAATGCCCAGGGGGATCCTGCTGGTGGATGCTGCGCCCAGGCTGAGCGCAATGGGCAGGGCGCCAAGAGAGGTAGCAAGGCTGGTCATCAGGATAGGGCGCAAACGTTGCGAGGCTGCTTCTATCACCGCCGCTGTTTTAGACATGCCGATCTCCCGTTTCTGGTTGGTGAACTCTACGATCAGGATACCATTTTTAGTAACCAGGCCAATCAGCATGATCATACCTATCTCTGAAAAGATGTTCAGTGTTTGATGGAAGATCCACAGGCTTAGCAGCGCACCCGCTAATGCCAGCGGCACGGTGAGCATAATGGTAAGCGGATCGATAAAGCTTTCGAACTGCGCAGCCAGTACCAGGTAGATCAGGATGAGCGCTAACATAAAAGCAAACACGATGTTGGAAGAGCTTTCTGCATAGTCGCGGGAAGCCCCTGCCAGCGAAGTATGGAAGCCCGGATCCAGGAGGCGGCTGGAGATTGCCTGCATGGCTTTTATACCATCGCCAATGGTTTTGCCAGGCGCCAGGGATGCAGAAATGGTAGCATCCTTGTAGCGGTTAAAGTGATAGAGCGTAGACGGGCTGATATTGGTATTGATGTGCACTACGGAAGAGAGCGGGATATTGTCTCCGTTCTTATTGCGCACATAAATATTGCTGATGTCTGCGGGCGTATTTCTTTCTCCTCTTTCCATTTGTGCGATCACATAATACTGGTAGCCGTTCATGATAAAGTAAGCCAGCCTGCCACCACTGAAGGCCGACTGCAGGGCAGTGGCAACATCGTTGGTAGAAAGGCCCAGGTCTTTGATCTTGATCCTGTCAAAGCTGATCTCTACGCCGGGTTTATTGAATTTCAGATCCACATCCACATTAGAGAAAGTTTTATCCTTACGCGCCTCATCGAGGAATTTCGGGATTACCTCTTTCAGTTTATTAAGGTCCTGGTTTTGCAGCACAAACTGTATGGGCAGGCTGGTCTTGGAGCCGGAGCCTACCGCGATTGTCTGCTCCTGGATGGCAAAGATGCGGGCGTCGTTGAAGCGGCGTAGCTTCTGCTGCAGGTCGTTGGTGATATCGTTCTGGCTGCGGGTGCGCTCACGCGGGCTCACCAGGCCTATGCGTGGCTGGGACGTATTCATAACAGTGCCATTGCCGCCGGGTGTTCTGGCAAACACGAAGTCCCGTTCCGGAATAGAATCGTACAGGTAATTGGTGATACGATCGGTTACCTGTTGAGTATAGTTAAAGCTGGAACCTTCGGGCAATGTAACGGAGAAGCGGATGCTGCTGCGGTCTTCCAGTGGGGCGATCTCGCTCTGTATGCTACGGAAGATGAGCCAGATAATGACACCGCAAACGGCTATGATCACCCATGCCAACCAGCGCATTTTCATAAAACCCTGGAGTATCCGCTTATAACCGTCTTCGATGCCGGTGAAGAATGGTTCTGTTTTGTCGTACAACCAGCCGTGCCCGGGCTTCTTCCTGTTCAGGTATACATTCAATACCGGTGTAATGGTGAGGGATACGAAGGCCGATATCAGCACTGCGGTGGCCAGCACCACGCCGAACTCGCGGAACAGCCGGCCTACAAAGCCCTGCAGGAAAAGCACGGGCATAAACACCACCGCCAGCGTAATGGAAGTGGAGATCACGGCAAAAAAGATCTCTTTACTGCCTTCGAGCGCTGCTTTGTGAATAGGCATTCCCTGTTCCAGCTTGCGGAAGATATTTTCCGTTACTACGATACCATCATCCACCACGAGTCCCGTAGCCAGTACAATGCCCAGCAGGGTGAGGATATTGATAGAGAAGCCGGCCACATATACTACAAAGAAAGTAGCAATGAGCGAGATGGGTATATCTATCAGGGGGCGAATGGCGATGAGCCAGTTGCGGAAGAAGAAAAAGATCACAAGCACTACCAGCGCAAAGGCAATGAGCAATGTTTCCTGCACTTCAGCCAGCGACTGGCGGATGATGCGCGTATTGTCTATGAGTACATGGAATTCTACGTCAGATTTATTTCCCTTCCTGATCTGTTCCAGCCGTTTGTTGAATTCATCTGCGATCAGGATATTGTTGGCGCCAGGCTGGGGAATGATGGCCAGACCGATGGCATTTACGCCATTGTATTTCCAGCTTTGCTCTTCTATCTGCGGGCCCAGCTCCACACGGGATACATCGCTCAGGCGAATAATGCCGCTGCTGTCTTCGCGAAGAATGAGATCACGGAAGTCTTTCTCCGTAGTGAGGCGGCCCAGGGTATTGATGGTAAGTTCCGTATTGTTGCCGTATACCTTACCGGCGGGCAGCTGTACATTCTCATTATTAAGGGCGGTGCTGATATCATTGAAGGCGATATTGTAAGCGTTCATTTTGGCCTGGTCCAGCCAGATGCGCATGGAATAGCTTTTGTCGCCGAATACGTTTACGGAGCTCACCTGGTCAATGGTCTGTAGTTGCTGCTGCAGCACATTGTCAGTATAGTCGCTCAGCTCCATGAGGCTTTTGGTATGGCTTTGCACGGCCAGGATGAGGATAGGGTCGCTGTTGGCGTCTGCCTTGGTAACCACCGGAGGCGCGTCAATATCCAGCGGGAGGGAGCGGGTGGCCTGGCTTACTTTGTCGCGCACATCACTGGCGGCCGCTTCCAGATCTACGCCCAGGTTAAACTCTACGGTGATGGAGCTGTTTCCCAGCGAGCTGGTGGAGGTGATGGTACGGATACCGGGGATGCCGTTGATCTGTTTTTCGAGCGGTTCCGAAATCTGGCTTTCGATCACATCGGGATTGGCGCCGGTATAGTTAGTGCTCACGGTGATCACCGGCGGGTCTATGGCAGGGTAATCCCTTACAGCGAGAAAGCTGTATCCAATTACCCCGAACAAAATGATCAACAGGTTCATCACTGTAGCCAGCACAGGGCGCTTCAGTGACAGTTCAGAAATATTCATGGCTACTGTCTTAAGTCTGGTTTCCGTCTAACGATCTTATTGCTGTTCTGCGGCCAGCTGGGCCAGTGTTTTCACACCGCGCACCTTCAGCGTTGCATCCGGTCTGGCAAACAGCACACCGGTGACCACTACTGTGTCGCCGGGGTTTACACCGTCTGTTATTTCAATATTGTTAGCTTCTCTTACGCCGGTGCGTACATCTGTAAAAGTGGCCTTGCCATCTTTTACCAGTATCACCTGGTTGTTTTTATCATTGGGGATGATGGCATTGGTAGGTACGAGGATGGACTTTGCATCAGCTCCGGCGTTGATATATACTTTTGCAAAGGCGCCCGGACGGCCTTTGCCTTCCTCCAGCAGCGCCCGTACCTTTACGTTGCGGCTCGTGGCGGTGATCTGTGGCTCGGTAGCGATGATCTGCGCTTTGCGGTGAATGTTGCCTGCTACGTCTATTACAACATCTACGGTTCCTCCTTTCTTCACTACATAACCGTATTGCTCCGGCAGGGTGAAATCTACTTTGATCTTATCCAGCTGCTGTATGGTAGCAATGACATTGGTGGGGCTTACATAAGCGCCGATGCTTACCTGGCGCAGGCCGATGATTCCGTTAAAGGGCGCGCGGATGATTGTTTTATCTATCTGGGCCTGGGTGTAGTCGATATCTGCTTTTGTGCTGTTCACGTTATTCAGGGCCAGGTCATAATCGGCCTGGTTGATGCCATTAATGGCCAGCAGTTTGCGATCGCGTTCTTCCGTTTTCTGGTAGAGGTCCAGCTGTACTTTGGATTTCTGCAATTGTGCCTGGAGGTCAGCATCATTGATACGTGCAATGAGTGTCCCTTTTGCTATCTGGGTACCTTCGGGCACATCCAGGTAGGTGATGCGGCCGCTTATCTCGGGATGCAGTTCTGCATATTCATTGGCCACGATAGTGCCGCTGGCTTCTATAGTATTGTTCACCGGGCTGGTGGTCGCCACAATCACGTCCACAATAGCGGGTGGATTGGGTCTGGGCGCCGAGTGCGGTGTTTCCGCTTTTCCGTTGCATCCGGCAATGAGCACGCATGTTCCTAATATTCCGGTAATCAGTTTTGCCATGCAACAAAACTAGAGATAAGGGGAGGGAGGGGGAGGGGTGTCGGTCAATGGGCAATTAGTATCGGTGGGCAGGGTGGATAGGGCGTTGAAAGGTATTAACAGTAGTTAACAGTGGTGGGTGTTCGCTCTTTGCCGGGCCGCATGCATATTCTCTAAGAATGCGGCCCGGCTGGTCCAAATATCTTCAGGGGATGACAAGAAGGAACATTAATTCGCTTCAGTATACTTCTTAAAATTGTCCAGTATAGCCTGCCAGCCGCCTCTCTGCATTTCTTCTGAGTGGGTGTTTTCCATGTCAAAAGTTTCTACTACTTCAGTTTGATTGCCCTTTGCTGTGAAAACAACGGATACCTTTCTGCCGTCGCCCATAGTGTATTCGATCAGTTTATGCTCTTGTACATTGTCATAAATGCCACCGAAATCAAAGCTGAAGCTTCCATCTTTAGCAGCCATTGTGGTGCTGAATTTACCACCGGTGCGTAAGTCATTCTCGGCGTTAGGGGCATGCCAATCATCAGAAGCCTGGCACCATTGGGTAATATGAGCGGGCTCAGACCAGTATTTCCATACTTTTTCTACAGGAGCATTAACAGTGCTTTGAACGGTGATTGATTTGTTTGCTGTTGTTTCCATGATGATGATTTTTTTAGGTTTTAGAATCGTTTTGTTCGATGATGCAAACATAGGCAGGAAATAAGGAAGTGAAAATGGCAGAATGGGACTTATTAAGGGTGTTATGCGACATCAAACACTTATGTTAGTATAACCAGTAGCAGGATTATTTCTTCACCTGTATAGCTATTTTAGGGCTAGACGCTCTTAACAATCAGAAATAAAAAAGACCGCCCGCCAACGGCGGACGGTCCCTATATTTAATAATACTTTCACTAATACCCCGGGTTCTGCGTAAGCGTGGGTTGTCCATTTTTTGAACTATTTACGATCTCCTGCAGCGGGATTGGATAATAGATGTTATTGTCGCCGAAAACGGCTTCGTTATAATAAGTGCGTTTCAGTTTCTCCTTGGCAACGTAGGCATTTAACACATCTTTAGCGATACCCCAGCGTACCAGGTCGAAAAAGCGGTGGCCTTCCATGGCGAATTCCAGGCGATCTTCGAAGCGGATGGCTTTGAGCGCAGTGGCTTTATCGGCCCAGGGCGTAGTATACAGGCTGATGCTGTAATTGGCAGCGTTGGTACCGTCGGGCATTTTCACAAAGCCGTCTGGGTTGGCGGCGCGTTGCCGGATCATGTTCACCAGTTCGCGGGCGCGTTCCAGCGAACCAATTTCTGCTTCGCATTCTGCCAGCCAGAGGATCACGTGAGAATAACGGATCATGCGGTAGTTGTTGGCATTCTGCCGTGGGTTGTTGGTAGAGGTGGCGTTACCAAGATCAGACTTATAGAACATATGTTTCTTGGGCGAATATGGGCCCGCATATGCCTGATCGCGGATCCAGGCCTTACCGGGGTGCAGGCCGTGATCAAGGTAGGGAATACCACGGCGGCCAATGGTCCAGTCAAGACGTGGATCCAGGGTACCGGCATAAGGCGTAAAGGGGGCGTTGGATTCAATGCCCTGGTCATTGGTAACATCCGCATCATTGAAATTGTCCAGCATGGGAAGGCCGTTGTTTGTCTTAAAGGCATTCACCAGGTTCTGCGAGGGCTGGAAGAAGCCACAGCAGTTAGTAGGACCGCCATAGGGATAGTTGAGCGTAACGCCTTCATTACCGTTCTGGCCACCGGGAGCACCGTCGTTTACGGAGTGCTGAACCTCCAGGATAGATTCTGGGTTGTTATTGGTGGCGGCGCGGAAATTGTCGGCGTAGCGGTCTACCAGCCGGTAACCGCCCTGGGTCATGATCAGGTCAAGCAGGGTTTTAGCCTCTGTAAATTTGCGCTGGAAGAGGTATGCCTTGGCCAGGAGCGCAGCAGCAGCCCATTTGGTTGCGCGGCCGGGCTGAGACTGGCGATGGGGCAGGTTCTGATAGGCAAATTGCAGGTCTTCCACGATCTTGGGCCAGATATCCTCTGTGTTTGGCACCTTGGTGCTTTCCGGATCTTCCGGATTATAGGTTTTCTCATCTATGTATGGCACCTTGTTCCACATTTTCTTGGCTTCGAAATGATAGTGGGCGCGCAGAAAGCGGCACTCTGCTGTGATGCGGGTACGGTCTTCATCGCCGATCGCGTCTGTCTTGGCCAATGTTTGCAGCACGTCGTTGGTGCGGGCAATACCATCATAAACGGCACGCCATTTACCGCGGAAGTAGTCGTTATCCGGCAGGATCTTGTACACCTCTATGAAGCTGATAGCGGGCTGGTCGCCAGCGGTGGTTCCCTTATAGGCATCGTCTGATGCTACGCTGCCGTACACCCAGTTGTCGGCAGAACTGTGATAAACAGTGTTCCCCGCGCCTACGCCATCTAAAAGAGAATAGGCGGAAATAAGCAGCGCATTTACGCCGTTGGGAGTATTCAATTGCTCGGGTAGCAACACACCTTTGGGCTTGAGATCCAGGAAGCTGTTACTGCAGGCTGTAGACAGCGCCAGTAAAATCGCGGTATATAGTAGTTTGCGTATATTCATAACAGATAGTTTAGTGTTTAGAAAGTAAGGTTAGCTCCTACCAGGTACACTTTAGACATCGGATAAGCGCCTTCATCCACGCCCATATGACGGTCGTTATTAGGATCGTAGTTGCGCAGGTTGATCTCGGGATCAAGACCTGTATAGCCTGTAAAAGTGAGCAGGTTCTGGCCTTGTACATATACTTTCAATGAGCTGATACCCACTCTCTTCAGCAGGCTTTCCGGCAGGTTGTAGGAAAGCATGATGTTCTTAACGCGCAGGTAGGAACCGTTCTCCAGGTAGTAAGTAGAGGGGTTGCTGCTGATCACGTCATTAGACCGGAGCTGGGGCAGTTTTGCATCTGTTTTGCCCGGACGCCAGGAGTCTTCCAGCATGCGGCGGCTACGATTGCCCGCGAAAGTGGGGAAGTCTGTCCAGTACCTCACATAGTTAAACAGCTGGTTGCCCTGTACGCCCTGTGCAAAGAGGGTAAGACCGAACTGTTTGTATTTAAATTCCGCATTGAAACCGTAAGTGAAATCCGGGTGAGGACTGCCGATGATGGTACGGTCATTAGCGTCGATCTTATTATCGCCGTTCACATCGCGGAAGCGGAATTGCCCTGCTTTGTTATTGGCGCCCAGTGTATTGCTGAACTGCAACGGTGCTTTGGCGGCTTCGTCATCTGTCTGGAAGATACCGTCAATTACATACCCAAAGAAGGACGAAATGGGATGACCTGCCTGGGTAACGGTCATAGCCGGGAGGCGGGTGGTAAAGCCAAAGAAGCGGGTGTTGGGATTACCGTCGGTCTTTTGCACTTCGTTCTTATAGGCGCTGAAATTTACGCTCAGATCGTAGGTGAAGTCGCCTTTAAGTGCGTCGCCGTAGTAGTTCAGGCCCAGCTCAATCCCTTTATTCACCATGGTGGCGATATTGCGGAAGGGGTTGGTGGCCTGGCCCTGTGTATACTGGATCTCTACCGGGAAGAGCATGTCGCTGGTTTTACGCTGATACAGGTCCACGGTAAAACCCAGCTTTCCTCTCAGCAAGGTAGCGTCTATACCGATGTTGGTGCTGGTGGTGGTTTCCCACTTCGCATTCGGGTTGCCGAACTGGCTCAGTTCATAGCCCTGCAGGGAGGAGGTCTTGGAGCCGTTCAGGTCATAAAAGGAGTTGGTCGGGTTGGTAGAGAAGGTTGTATAGGGCGTATAGTTTCCTATTTCCTGGTTACCGGTTTTACCCCAGCCTACGCGCAGCTTAAGGTCGTTCACGGCGGTAACTGATTTCATGAACGGTTCTTCAGAGATACGCCATCCGGCGCTGGCTGCCGGGAACAGCGCCACGTTATTGCTTTTGGCAAAACGGGAAGAACGGTCGCGGCGCAGGGTGAAGTCAACCAGGTATTTATCATTGTACCCATAGTTGATCTTACCGAATTCAGAGGCCAGTCTCCAGTTGTTATAGACACCGCTGTTGGTGGCGGTACTACCGTTACCGGCATCCAGGTATCGGTTATCCAGGTCGTCCAGGAAGAAGCGCTGACGGCCCGCGGTGAGCGGGTCAAACATGCTGGAAATGGCTTCTGTACCACCAAGGATGTTGAAGTGGTGCTTAGTGCCCAGGTCAAAGCGATAGGTAAGCGTGTTGTACCAGGTCCAGGTATTACCATAGTTGGAATTGATGGTAAGGCTGTTCACGCTGGCAGATTCGCTGGATTCTATATCGCGGATCACGAAGTTCTTATAGTTAAGCCAGTTGAAATCTATACCGAAGCTGGTACGAACGGTGAGGTTCTTGAGGATGTCTACCTCTGCCCAGGCATTACCGAAGAGGCGCAGCTCTTTTGATAAGTTGTCTTTATTGCGGTACAGGGCGGCTACCGGGTTCTTGGCGTTGTCAAGATCGCCGCCTTTGGTACCGGCAAAATTGCCCATGATATCGTATACGGGAATGATGGGCTGCATACGATAGGCAAAGGAGATCGGGTTGCCTTCGTTCTGGTTACCGGCAGGCTGGCCGATCCTTTCGCCATAGGCTACCTGGAAGTTCTCGCCCGCGCGGATGGATTTGGAGACATTGAACTCCGTATTGGCGCGGACAGAATAGCGTTTATAGCCGGTATAGATCAGGATACCGTCCTGGTTAAAGTAGTTGAGCGACATGGCATAGCGGCCGGTCTCGCTGCCACCGGATACTTTCAGCTGGTGGTTCTGGATGGGAGCCGGATCAAAGATTTCGTCCATCCAGTTGGTACCGGTTTTATTGGCACGGGTAATGAGCCATTTGCTTTTCCTGAAGTCCGGGCTCTCGATATCCGTGGTATAGTTGGCCGGATTTACACGGGGATCGCCTTCCATGGCTCCTTCCGGGAAAATATAGTCGGGTATGCGGGGAGTGGCCCCGTTGCCAAACTGGGCATGGGTGGGATTGCCGTTGGCCCCAACGTTACCGGCATTCTTGCGGGATTCCCAGAGCAGGTTGGCATATTCCTCGGTATTGAGCAGATCGAGGAACTTGCCGGGGCGCTGGGTGCCGTAATAAAAGTCATAGCTCACTTTAGGTTTTCCCAGCTTGCCTTTGACAGTGGTAATGATCACCACCCCGTTGCCGGCGCGGGAACCATAGATAGAGGCCGCGGAGGCGTCCTTCAGGATCTGCGTGGATTCTATATCGCCCAGGTTGAGCGTATTGAGGTTGCCTTTGGTAGGCACGCCGTCAATAATGTAAAGCGGCGAGTTGTCATTAATGGTGCCGAAACCGCGGATACGTACCATCACATTACCTCCGGGACTGTTATCTGTGCCAATGGTAACGCCGGCAACACGGCCCTGGAGCGCCTGGCCGATGTTGGAGGCGGGTGTGGACAGCAGTTTTTTGACATCTACCGTGGCTACCGCGCCGGTGATATCCTTTTTAGACTGGCTGCCATAGCCGGTTACTACCACTTCGTTGAGGTTGCCGATGTTTTCGGAAATGGCAACGTTCATGGTAGCGTTTTCACCTACGGACACTTCTTTGGGAGTATACCCCACAAAAGAAAATACAAGGGTTTCGCCTTTTTTGGCGTCAATGGAGAAAGTGCCGGTTGGAGTGGTGGCAGTACCCCGGTTGGTGCCCTTGATCACTACTGTAACGCCGGGCAGCGGGGTTTGTGTTTTTTCATCGGTAACGGTACCGGTGATCTTCTTCTGCTGGGCAAAAGCAGGGGCGGCGCCCAGCAACAGGAGCAGCCATAGTGCTGCGCGTCGTGGCAGACGTAAATTAACGTGAACATTCATGAGTCGCTGGTTTTAAGTGTAGAAGGATGGTTGATAGATTATATATTACGGACTTCTGCGTGTGGCGTGGGCATGGAATTGGTGCAGGTATGCGTGGACACACCTTTTCCCCCTTGAGCAACGTGGAAGCTCACAATATCTGGTTTCGGCAATAAAGCGGAATTATATCTACACTACACTACAGTCAACATCATGCTACAATAGGAAGATAACATAACGCTTGTTTTTATAACGTGAAAATGCCCGGGACTTTCCCGGTGGGATTAAGGTACAAACTTTTACACTCGATTGCAACCTTTTTTCAAGAAAAAGAAATCCCCATGCTCCCGGAAGGAAACTATAGATGCGGATTACAAGCAATAAAGGGATACGAGGTATAGGCTACTTGAACATCATCGGTCAGGAGAAGTAGGACTGCAGCTCGTTAACGTAAGTGGTAGGCTCAAATTCAATGATCTCGTATAATGCCAGCTGGTATTTATCGAAGGGATCTTCTGCTATGATCTGCTCTACTTCCCTGCGGCTGGCGGCTTTGCACAGGATCAAACCGCCTGATCTTGGTTTTCTGCGGCCAGACAAGATAAACTGTCCGCTTTGATAGTACTTTTCAAGAAATGCTCTATGGGCATCCAGATAGTGCTCGATAGCCGTTAACGGCCGGATATATTGCAACAAAATGAGGAACATGTTGGCGCTCTTAGTGTTCTAGTTAATAGGAATAGTTAAAACCCGTTCTGCAAAGGTAGAAAACAATTGCAGCATTTGCCTTATTGTGCGTGGAAGGGAGGATTTTTCTGTAATTTCACGTATTCATCATATTCTAAATCTTTTGAATCCCTTCTTATGCATTTCAAGCACAGTACAATTTCCCGGGTTCTGTTAACCGCGCTTACTGCGGCAATTGTGTTCAGCAGTTGTTCCAAAATACCTGAGGAAAGCAAACACATCCCAAAATCTGCAGGGATCGTTGTGGGGGTTAACAGCAAGCAGATCGTACAAAAGCTGATTACCAACGGGATAACAGTGGACAAACTCTTTGCCGCCCTGCAGGGTAAAGATACCAGCAGCGAGGCAGCAAAAGCCCTGAAAAATGTTGAGAATTCCGGTGTGGACCTGAACAGTAACTTCTTTGCCACTGTAGTGTTCGGACCGGAAAAGCAGTCTTACGCCAGCCTTACCGGCAGCCTGAAGGATGCCGGCAAATTTGAGGCCTTCCTGAAAGAAAACAGCGCCAGCTTCAGTTCTAAGACCAGGAAAGATTTCACCTATGCCTGGCTGGCAGACGCCAATTCCATTGTAGGATGGACCAAGACAACTGTGATCTTCCTGAAGCCCTTTGACCTGGATGAGCTGAAGAACAAAGGCAAAAAATCAGTTCCGGGCATACCCGGCGCAGGCGATCAGGACAATATGGAGGAAGAAGGCAGTGAAGCCGTTGACTCTGCAGTTGCCGCGCCCGCTGCCTTTGTTACGGTTGATGCCGGAACAGAAGAACAATGGGCCGGGGTGCTGGACAACCTCTTCCATCTGAAAGATAGCGAAACAGCAGGTTCCATAGAGGCTTTCAAAGGCCTGCTGAAGGAAAGCGCCGATATGACCTTCTTTATCCACCCGGAAGTGATCTATAACAACCAGGTTACCATGCTGCCCGCCAATTTCAAGAAACTGCTCGAAGACTGCTATTATGCAGGTTCCGTGAGCTTTGATAAAGGCCAGGTAGTAATGAACGGTAAGTCTTATGCCGGTAAGGAGATGTCTGACATCTACAAAAAGTACGGCAATAATACCCTGGACCTGGACATGCTGGAAAAATACCCTGGTGACTCCATTGACGCTTTCTTAGCGTATGGCTTTGACCTGCGCATGATAGGCGACATTATTAAAAGCACCGGTACAGATGGTATTGTGAATATGATGATGGGAAAATCCGGTCTTACGCTGGATGACGTACTGAATGCCTTTAAAGGCCAGATGATATTTGCCGCTTCTGATTTTTCAGTAAAGAAGAAACCCCTGCCGTATTTCCCCGAAGACAGCACTACCAGTGCAGACAGCAAATGGGTATTTGCCATGAAAGTGGGAGATAAGGCTGCTTTTGAAAAGCTGATGAACTCTCCGCTGGTGAGCAACATCTTCCATAAAGAAGGCGACCGCTATGTAATGGAACAGCAAATGCCTAATATGCCTGCCTTGTCTATCACAGATAAGTTTGTAACGGCAGCCTCCGACAGCGTAGTGCTGCAGCAATACCTGGCGGGTAAAAACAAAGCCAAGATTGACAGCGACATTGCAGGTAAAATAAAAGGTAACCCGATGGGCGCTTATGTGAACATTGAGAAGCTGGTAAAAAATATTCCTGAAGAAGAAATACCGGAGGACGGCAAACCGCTGGCCCTGCAGGTAAAGAGCCTCCTGAAAGACCTGAAAGCAGTGAGCCAGCCCTTTAATGGCAAACTACAGGAATCACAGGTGATACTGACTTTCAGAAACGAACAGGAAAACAGCCTGGTACAATTGGTGAACCTGAGCACCGCTGTTGCTAAGTATTACAGAGAGCACCAGCAGAAAGAGGCAGCTTCCGGTGAAGAAGCCGTTGCAGATGCTATTAAGGCAGACAGCGTGTCGGCAGCATCAGGACAATAAGATATTAAACAGAACAAAAACGAGCGCTATCAGCTGATGGCGCTCGTTTCACATTTTAGGTTTATTGAGTATATGCTGATCCAATTGCATCACCTGATACCTTTGCCCCTGCGCGAGAAGCTGGAACAAAGGGATTCGGATATCTGGAATAAAGACGTTCAGTTCCCGCCGGGCCAGTTTGTGAAGGTCAAGGCGCCATCCGGCACCGGTAAAACCACCCTTATACATTACCTGTACCACGTACGTTACGACTATGCGGGAAAGGTGTTGATAAACGGAAAGTTATGGCAGGAATATGATAAGGAGGCCCTGGCTGCCATGCGGCAGCAGGAGGTCAGCATTATTTTCCAGGACCTGCGGCTGTTTGAGCAGCTATCCGCCCTGGAGAACATTGAACTGAAACGGGTGATGTTGCCGCAGCCCTATTGTACCCGTGAAAAGGTGGAAGAGATGGCGGCAAAGCTGCAGGTAAGCCATGTGCTGCAACAGAGCGGCCGTACCCTGTCTTACGGAGAGCGGCAGCGTATCGCCATTATACGGGCCCTGGTGCAGCCTTTCAAATGGCTGCTGATGGACGAGCCTTTCAGCCATCTTGACGAAGAGAATGCTCAGCGGGCCGCAGCGCTGATAGCAGAGGAGTGCAGGGCACGGCAGGCAGGATTTATACTGACAGACCTGGACAGCGATGCCCGCTTCCCTTATGACGTGAAGATGAATTTATGAGCTAAAAGCCGATCACATGTTCCCATTTTTTACGCTATTAAAGAAGATCATACAAACCGGCGTAGGTAAAGCGCGGCTGGTGATGGCCACTGCGGGCCTGGGTATTGCCATGGTGCTCCTGCTGATCGCCATACAGGCTCATACTAACTTTAACCAGTTGCTGTACGGGCGGCAAAACCAGAACGAGAGCGCAGACTTCCTGGTGATCAATAAAAAGATCACCAACGCCATGATGGGACAGCCGGAGAAAAGCATGTTCACTCCCGAAGAAATGGCGCAGATAAAACAGCAGCCTTTTGTGGAGGCAGCAGGGTTCATTACATCCAGCCAGTTCAAGGTAACGGCGGCCGCACCCGGAGATCTGCAGTTTTATACAGACATGTTCTTTGAATCAGTTCCTGATTCGTTTATCGATGTAAAAAATGATGAATGGCAGTGGCAGGAGGGAGAGCACAATATCCCCATTATTCTCCCCAATGATTTTCTGAACCTCTACAATTTCGGATTTGCACTGAGCCAAAACCTTCCACAGGTATCGCAGGAGACGGTAAAGAACCTGCCGGTAAAGATCACTATCTCAAAAGGGCTCCTGTCAGAACAGTTCACCGGAAGGATCGTCGGATTCTCTGACCGGATCTCTTCCTTCCTGGTGCCTGCATCGTTTATGGAATGGGCCAACCGGCGCTTTGGGAGCGGGATGGCCACCGCTCCGTCAAGAGTGGTGATCAAAACCCGTGATCCCGCCAACCCTGCGCTGGTAAGCTTCCTCCAAGAGAAAGGATATAGCACCAACCAGGATAAGGTAAAGTACAGCAAGACAAAACTGATCGTACAAACCATTGTATCGGTGATCGGGTTCTTTGGCGTGGTCTTATTGCTGTTTGCATTGCTGGTGTTCAGCATGTTCATTCAGCTGGTAATCGCCTCCTGCAAAAAGGAGATACAGTTGTTAGTGATATTGGGCACGGCGCCCGGGCAGTTGCGGCGTTACCTCATGCGGCAGTTTGCGCCTCTATATCTGGTTACCGGCATTATTGCCCTGCTGTTGGTCGCATTGCTGCAATGGGTGGCTGCACGCCAGCTGGCAGCACATTCCATGTTTATATCGGCCTGGCCTGGCCCTGGTACCGTGGCAGCGGCCATATTGGTATTGCTGCTGGTATATGCGGTGAACCTGCGCAACGTTCGTAAATACATAGCACAACATAGCTAGTTACTCATTTTGTCAACCATTAAATCCAGTATCTGTTGTATGAAGACCAACTTACTGACCGTACTACTGGCCCTCGGGCTTGGCAGCGCCTATGCCCAGAGCACCATCCTGCATTGCGGTTCGCTGATAGACGGCATCGGCAATGCACCCCGTAAGAATGTGTCCGTTATTATCACTGGTAATAAGATCAGTGATGTAAAAGACGGATTTGTAAAAGGCAGCGCCCAGGACAAGGTCATTGACCTGAGCAAACAAACGGTCACGCCCGGCTGGATGGATATGCACGTGCATATGGAGACAGAGACTAACAAGAATGCCTATTCGGAAAAGTTTACCATGAACCCTGCAGATTATGCTTTCCAAAGCGTGGTGTTTGCAGAACGTACTTTGATGGCAGGCTTCACTACGGTACGCGATCTTGGCGGCAGCGGCGTAAACATCTCATTACGTAATGCGATCAATAAAGGCCTTATAAAAGGCCCAAGGATATTTACCGCCGGTAAGGCCATCGCTACCACCGGCGGACATGCAGATCCTACCAACGGTTATCGCGCAGACCTGATGGGAGACCCGGGGCCCGAATCAGGAGTAGTGAACGGTCCGGACGAATGCCGTAAAGCCGTGCGCCAGGCCTATAAGAACGGCGCCGATCTGATCAAGATCACCGCTACAGGCGGTGTGCTGAGCGTTGCCAAAGATGGCAGCAGCCCGCAATTTACAGAAGAAGAGCTGAAGGCCATTGTGGAAACGGCCAAAGACTATGGCTTTGCCGTGGCCGCCCATGCACATGGGGTAGAAGGCATGAAACGGGCTATACGCGCAGGCGTTACCTCCATAGAGCACGGCACTTTTATGGATGATGAAACCATGGCCCTGGCCAGGCAATACGGTACCTGGTATGTACCTACTATCATCGCTGGAAAATCTACTGCTGATTCTTCCAGGATACCAGGGTACTATCCTCCCCTGGTACAGCCCAAAGCAGCCTCCATCGGGCCCCGGTTACAGGGCACCTTTGCGAAGGCCTACAAAGCCGGCGTAAAGATTGCTTTTGGAACAGACGCCGGCGTATATATGCATGGCAAGAACTGGCTGGAGTTCACGTATATGGTGGAAGCCGGCATGCCGGCCATGGAAGCCATTAAAGCGGCTACCATACAGGCTGCAGACCTGCTGGGCATGAAAGACAAGCTGGGTAGCATTACAGCCGGCAAGCTGGCAGATATTGTTGCAGTGGACGGAGACCCTTTACAGGATATTCAAAGCATGGGCCGTGTAAGCTTTGTAATGAAAGACGGGTTGGTTTTTAAAAATACAACGGCTAACTTGGGAACCGCAAAAAATGATTGATATGCTTAAACCAAAGGATAAGAAATTTGTACACGTGGTAAACTTTTACCTGAAGCCAGGACTTTCTGCTGAAGACATTAAAAAGTTTGAGGATGGCGTCAGCTCTTTAGGCGCTATAGAGGCGATCCAGGTGTTTAACCTGGGCAAGCCCGCCAGCACAGATCGCCCGGTGATCGACAAAAGCTATAGCTACTGTGAGCTGACAGTGTTCAATAGCATAGAAGATCATGACATTTACCAGGAACATCCTATACACAAGGCATTTGTAGAGAACTGTAAACACCTGTGGGATAAGGTGGTGATATTTGATTCTGAGACAATAGATTATTAGGAATCAGCGGTAAGCTGTAAGCTTGTATACTAACAGCTTACCGCTGTTTTGAAGTAATTATTGCACGGCTGAAGCGTGAGGTACTACAAAGGTGTTCCTTACACGTTCAGATTTTAGCAGATAAGGTATCCAGATGGCAGCAGCAATAGCTGTACGCCCTATGGTGGACATTGATTCACCGCTCCATTTAAAGGAGGGGTTTAAAGTAATGATTGCCGAAGCATCTAATACCTGGATAATCAGCGTAGCCCCATAATAAACAATACAGGCAGCCGGAAAAGTATCTCTCCGTTTTACGAAAAGAATAAGCAGCAAGACAGAATACACCCATAAAAATGCATTAGCTGCCAGTTCAGCAATGAGTAACAGCACCTTCGGCTGACTATTTTCCGCACGAATGTAAGCCTCCCAGGTAGCACTTGCCAGATAACCTCCGTTGATAGTTTGTATCAGTATTACCAGCGGAGAGCACACGATACCAATACTCAATAGGAAGAGCCATCCGCCGATATTCCAGGGATCAGGGCTGTATTTTACAGGCAGTACTGACCTTTCGTAGAACTTTGCTGCGATGTAACTGAAAATACCTGTGAACAGCATGGCCAGCACCAATAAAATCAGGCTAATCCCCCCGGAGTTGCCTCCACTGGGTTTTGATGTACTTAATCCTTTATTCCAGGTGAATGTAAATGAGGCGTTCTCAGAGATCTCTTTCCGGTCGTTACGATAGGCGGCCAGGTCTTCTGCGGGAATATGGTCCTGGTAAGAGGTGTATTGATAGTGCAGCTTTACCGTGTGCCCATAAACGGAAGAGGTAAAATCAAGTCGGTAGTATTTATTTTTCAGGTGCAGTTTGGAGTCGTCGAAAGACCAATCTTCCGGCATATCGAATGTCAATGTATAGTCGAGCGAATAGGGATATCTAAGCGCCAGCGGAGCGTCAAAGGTGTCTGTATCCAGTATAGGAAGCAGGTCTGTCAGCATTTTGGCCCTGACGTAGAACATTTGTTTGTTCCTGTCGGTGCTGTCTATTGTCCAGGGCTCATGTAGCGCATATCGCTCCGCTATTTCCACAACATCGGGGCCATTGTCCAGATCATAGAACTGAACGGCGGAATCCGTTGTTACGTTGCCATAGATATCCTTGTAATAATTCAGGTAGGATTGCTGCAGATCTTTCAGGCTGGATTCAGCAAAATCGGCCCTGATATCATCGGCGTATTGACCGGAGTAGCTGGAAAATACTTCCAGCTTGCCGGCTTGCTTGTTGTCAGCCGGCAGGGTGAAGGTTTCTGTGATCCTGGTAGTGCCGGTGCCATTTTGCGGGATCTCGCTGAATGCGCCATTCCCCGGTTTGATCACCAATGCTTTCTGATAATCAGGTATGGTGATGCTGGTAACAAGGCCGCGCTGGTAATTGATCGTGGGGTCTATCCAATAGCTTTTGCCATCGAGGTTGACGTTTACGATGACATGATCAAACATAACAGGAGAGGGCAGGTAATCCGTTATAGACCCTTTGGCATCAGTATTCACATACGCCACATTTGCATCAATGCCGCCCGCCTTCAGGAGTGTGCATAGCAGCAGGGACTTATCCTTGCAATCCCCGAAACGTTGTGTAAGGATCTTGCCGGGCTGGCTGGGACGGTGCGAGTACTCGCCCATTTCAATGCCCATATAGCGGATATCGTCCTGCACAAATCTTACAGCGCTTTGCAGGTAGGCCGTTTTGTTGCCGGCGCCTTGTTTCAGCCAGGCATCCACTTTGCTTTGTAAGGCGGGTGTCATGGCGTTCTGAATGGTATTAACCTGTACCGCCCAGCTCACAATTTCGTTCCAGCGGCTATATTCGCTGACCTGCACGGAAGGATAGGTGCTGTACCAGGAGGGTGTAGTATAGTTCTCTTCCCGCCGGTTGGTGATCTGCATCAGGTTCCATTCGTACAGGGCCATGCCCTGGAAAGTTTTTTTAAGCGGTTGCGGCGCTTTATTGAATGCTTTGAATTGCAGCTGGCGTGAGGGAGCTGCTATCAGTGCTTTATAGAAGTTCATCACCGGCTCGCCAGCGCCAAAATAAAAGGTATTGAAATATTTATCCTCGAAGATGGGGTTATGTCCCTCCAGCGTGTAGGCATATTCTATCTGGTCGCCTTTGCGAACGTCGTCAACGATGAAATAAGCGGTGTATAAGCCACTGTAGATGAAACGGGAGAGCTCTTTTTCCTGCTGCAGAAAACGGAACTTACCGGCGCTCAGCTGGTTGATCACAGTGCCGTTACGGCGCACCACCAACTGGTGGAATTTCAATTGTTCATAGGCAGGATCATAGTCTACTGAGATCTCAGCGCCATTCTGTACGCCCGCTTCTGATATGATCTGCCGCAGCACATGGCGGTATTGGCTTTTACGCTCGGCATGATACTGTTCTTCAAATAAACGGATGTAATAGCCATTGCTGATTTCACGCAGATCGGGCGTTTTTTGCAGATCGGGCTTATACGGTACCAGCCACTGAGGTGCGGGGCTGATACTGAAATTCTTGTGCTGCGCACTTGTACGCATGGGAAAACAGAACGACACTGCCAGCAGTGCCAGCATACAGGGATAAAAAAGGCGGTACATGACTATATTTTAAAACTGATCATTCATTATTCTCCACTGTTAATGCATAAACAGCGAAGGAGCCTAACCAATGCTCGCCGGCATAGTCCCCACTAGCCACGTGCGGCAGCGCGGCTTCCAGGTGCTGGCGGGCCAGCTCGCGGATAGCAGCACGGTTTTGTGTTACATGACGGGCGATGCCGTACAGGCACCAGGCCCTGCTGAGGTTAAGTCCGTCCAGGTGCACCAGTTTGCCATCTGTGCGGTCTTTCACTTGTGCAATAGTAAGGATGTTGACAGGAGAGGTAAATAGTCCCGGTAAAAACTCCTGCACCCATGTATTGTATTGTGCTGCGGGCATGATCCGCCACATTAGGTCTGCCTCTTCCAGGCAGGGGGAGAGAAAATCGTAGCCTCCCGGTTCCCAGCTAATGGGACAGCCTTTGTCTTTTGCGTAGAAGCGAAGGGCGGCTTTGGTGATGGCGGTCTGCAGCGCGGTATCTTTTGCAATGGCGGCATAGTCCCAGGCAAGGCGCAGGCCGAAGGCGAGGTTGGTATGTTCGCCTACGCGGATGGGATATACCAGCTTGTCCAGGAAGGCGATGTAGGCCCTGGAAAATTGTGTAGCCAATGGCTGCACATTTTTGCTCAGTTCTACACCCAGCGGGTCCTGCCAGCTAAGCAGCTCTCTTTGCAGCTGCAACAGCCAGCTCCAGCCGTAAATGCGCTCAAAGCCTTTATTTTCTTTTTCGTGATAGATGCGTTGCTCAATATGGATATTATCTGCCGTAAGGTTTTCGGCCAGCTTAGCACGGATCTGCGCAGCCTGTGGCATGTCGCGGAATGATTTCAACAGCTTTACCAGCATCCAGTGGCCGTGTACACTGCTATGCCAGTCGTAACAGCCGTAAAAGGCCGGATGATAGCCCCGCGGGTTCTTCACCAGTGAGCTGTCTGTAAATACCACACCTGTTTTATAGGGAAATTCCTGCTGCATGCATTTGAGGGGAAGGGCGGCAAGATGTGATGCACCGGCCATGGTAAGCTGCAGGTGGCCCGCCTCATCGTGGATATAGAGCCCTTGCTGGGCATTGCTGTTGGCTGCCATAAACACAGTTGTGCAGATTGATAGGAATAAACGCTTCTTCACAGGTAGCTATTTGTTTAATAACAGTTTGATATAGAAAGAAGGCCGGGCCAGCTTTTTACGCAGGTCTACCTCATAGAACATACAGGAGATCAGCTCTTTCAATTGTTTGTTACGCGTGCCCATTTTCATGAGCAGGTTAAACAGCCAGGGGTATTTTACCAGCTTTTGCAGCCGGTGGCTCAGCTGCAGTTCTGGGCCCAGTACGCGGTAAACATTTTCATCGTAAGCGGCAAGGCCTGCTGCAGACAGGTCATTGGCCCTGAGCGCGGCAGCGGCCTGCTGAGCGGCCAGTCTGCCGGCGTATAAGGCATTGCCGATACCTTCGCCGGTAAAGGGATCTACGAGGTAGGCAGCATCGCCTACCAGCATATAACGGTCACCGGATAATTTCCTTTTTTTGCTGCCCAGCGGCAGGCCGTAGCCTTCTATGTTGCTGGTCATTTCTGCATTTCGGAAACGTTCCTTAAAAACAGGGTCGTTCTCAAGGGTTTCTGTCAGCAGTTTTTTCAGGTTCACTTTCCTGCTGCGCACCGCTTCACTGATCATATCCATGCCTACGTTGGCCTCGCCGTTAGGTAAGGGGAAGATCCAGAGGTAACCAGGCAGCAAGGGCTTCAGGAAGTGCAGCTCAATGAAATTATCGGGGTGGGTACCTGTTACATTTTTGTAGTAAGCCCTTACGCCGGCGGCATAATAAGCCGGCTCCATCCGGATGTTGGCTACTTCTTTAGTGAAAGAGGAGTGTGCTCCGTTGGCTACGATCAGCAATTGCGCCTTTACGGAAAAATTGCCGGTGGTATCTGTTACCAGGTAGCCATCCTCCTGAAGTGCATATTTATCAATAGTGACGCCTTCAAAGAGCTGTATTTCCGGCCTGCGTTTCAATTCATCTACCAGGAAATTATCAAAGTGGATACGTTTACATACAAAGCCGGCCGGTTCATCTACCTGGCGGTTATAATTAGGCTTGTAGGCCACTTCCATGGCCACCCTGCCGGGAGATACAAAGGTCACGCCCCAGCTGCCCAGTTTCTGCGCATATTGGCGCAGGCGTTCTGCCACGTCCTTATCGATCGCTTCAAGGGCCGTGAGCACTTTTCCGCTTAATCCGTCCCCGCAGACTTTGTCCCTCGGAAAAACCGCCTTGTCCACCACTACACAGTCAATGCCCAGCTGTACCAGCTGCAGGGCAGCAGTAGCCCCACCCGGTCCGGCGCCGATAATACAAACCTTTGTTTCGATCATGCCAGTCATGAAATTAGCCGGAAAGATAAGGAATTGAGACATATAAGCATATAACACGACATGCTATATCTTTGTGGGGTTAAAACATCTTATATGTTCGGAGATCTCTTTGGAAAGCTGCAGGAAGCGCAGCAGAAAATGCAGGAAGGAAAAGCAAGGCTGGCTAACATCACGGTAGACGGGGATGCCGGTGACGGTGATGTAAAGGTGACTGTAAACGGTAACCGCGAGGTAAAAGCCATTGCAATAAAGGAGCATCTGTTAAGCCCGGACAATAAAGAAGAGCTGGAAGACCTGTTGATCACTGCCCTTAACCGCGCCCTGAAGAATGCGGAGAACGCCTGGGAATCTGAAATGAAGGGTGTAGCCGGCGGCATGTTGGGCGGGCTCGGGCTTTGAGCTGCTTACGCCGGTGTAGAAAGGATCAGCTCCTTCAGTTTTCGTGCATTTTCCAGTGCATAGCCATGCACATCGTTGTTGAAAAAGATCCATAGATTGTGGCCTTCTGTCATCCAACGATTACACTTGCGGGCGTATGCCCGTAATGAGACAGTAGCGTAGTTGGATGCGTAGAGATCGGCAGGACCATGAAAACGCAGGTAGATGTGCGGAGCGGTCACGGCTTCCTTATAGGGAAAGCGCTTGCCTGAATGGGCTATTACAAGACCAACCCCATATTCCTCCATTAGCGACAGGCTTTGCCGGCTGAACCAGCTGGTATGCCGCGCTTCAAAGGAGAAATCATACGCTTTATACGTAGTTGCCAGGAGGCTGTAAAACTCTTTTGCCACGCCTGCATCAAAGGTCAGGCGCTCGGGCAGCTGTACTAATACAGGCCCCAGCCGTTCTTTTATCACATCAAATACACTGAAATAGACCTGCATGCCTGGCACCGGATCACGCAGCTTTTTTAAATGAGAAATGTAGCGACTAAGCTTGGGGCAGAAGACAAAGGCAGGAGGCACTTTTTTCACCCAGTCCAATACTGTCTTTTCTTTAGGCAGGTGATAGAAACTGGTATTAATCTCCGTACAGCCGAATTCCTGGCTGTAGTACTCCAGGTAATCCGTTGGTTTCATCTTTTCCGGATAATACAATCCTTTCCAGTGTTTATAGCTCCAACCGGAGGTGCCTATATGCCAGGCTACACGTGATCTTTTCATACGGCTTTTTTGATGAGAGCACAACATTGGTACCTGTTTTTCAGAATATGAAAATAAGTACGCAAAAGACTGAAAAAGCTGTAACTGGAATAAGGGCGACTGCCTATGGCTGGTATATAGTTAAAGTATTTGTTCATGAATGCTTTACGCATGTGTTCCCCAATATTGGCATACTGGCACAATTGATGGTGAAGGTTCTGGAACATTAAATATTCAGCACTATGATCAACCAATATGAAGTACCGGCATTGATTGAAGATGCAATCCCGGAATTAAGAAAACCACTGCACCAATTTCCCGCAGTCTTTCATGTATACGAAACCGTTACCTGCCTGAGCAACTATACCCGCAAACAGCTGCAAGATCATAACTACAGCATTGCAGGCAAATGTCTAAGGGTGGCCGGCCGCCTGTATGAGCGCGGCAACCAGGTAGTAAAAGGCGCGATAGAAGAACACTTTTTGCCTGCATTGTCCTGCCTGCCGATCACTGATGCTATTTACCGTATAAAACTATACTCACTTGTACCAGCTTCGCTGTATACGATGTTTATACAGCAGCAAATAGGGGACGCCCCTCAGATCAATAAACAATAGAAACGGAAAGCTCACGAGAATTTTTTCTACTGCTGTTTTTGGTAACGCTGGGATTGTTAAATTTGTACAGGCCAAGCCAACCTAGCTCAGCTGGTAGAGCAACAGTTTCGTAAATTGTAGGTCGTGGGTTCGAATCCCATGGTTGGCTCGAAAAAAACGGTTATGCGTTATTTATCCCTATTGCTCGCAAGTATTTGCCTGTTTGCATGTCATTCCCGCAACACGGCAGAAAAGCCTAAGAAAATAGCATTACAGCTTTCTTCCCTGTATAACAAGGATACGGTATTGCTGGTGCTTAAACAAACAAACGGAAAGAACAAAGATGCTGACAAGCTGTTCCTCGAGGCAATTGACACCTATCGAAACAAGAAGAATCCTGCAGGCGGTGTTGCGCTCTTTAAAAAAGCTATCCTGCTGCAACCAAGCGGAAAGGCGTACTACGAGCTGGGGAATGCCCTGATGGATCAGAAAGAATACCTGGAAGCTACCAATGCATATACCATTGCAGAGTTGATGGATTACTCCCCGCTTTACAAAGTGATGTTTAACCAGGCCTGTGCCTATTCCCGGCTGGGACATGGGGATAAGGCGCTGTATTATCTAACATCTGCCATAGAGTTTGGGTACAGCAATTACAAGAATATTTACAAGGACCCCGACCTGGAAAATGTAAGGCAGGAGAGTAAGTGGAAATTTGACGCGGCTATTACCAAAGCCTTCAGCGGGGCTACCGATCCTGAAAAGCTGGAGTGGAACCTGTTCTATCATGAATTCAAACCATTGGAGCTGCCTTTGGTGCTCGATATGCAGTATGGAGACAAGCTGGGAAATCTCATCTCCTATGACTATGAGCGATACGTAGCAGAAATGCGGGACGCATCATTTTCACGTGATGTAGGCAGCGAGTACTATTATGTAGGAGTAGTAAGAGCTACCGATAGTGTTAAAGCGGTGATATATGCAGAAAGAGATGTGGTGAGCGATGAAAATATACCGCCTGTATATTACATGGTCACTTATAACCCGCAAGGAAAACTGATAGATAAATTACAAATAGGCGGGCATAAGATATTGAAGGATCCGTTTAAAGTGCCTACCGTACAGAAGAACGGGAATATACAGGTAACGCTGTTCCAGTTAGTATACGAAAAAGACCCCGAAGAGCATGGGCTTTACGACAACAGGTTGCTTGACAGCAAAGAGCTGGAAAAGGAATTTTACAGCCTGTCAGATGACGGACATTTTGTAAAGGAGTCTGCCTTGCTTGGAATGAGATAGTTGTTGCGGATCAATACTTCTACCACGAGAAGATTCAGGGTCCAGCTGAGCCAGGAAATAGAAATATAAGCTGCCACCGGGTGCAGTGGAATATGCAATGCTGCGATGAGATAGGCATAGAGCCTCAATGTAAGCGCGGAAAGCGCCAGTGCATAGCTTCGCAGCATCATCCGGCCGTGGTCCTTCCAGCGGCCCTGCAGCGCATAACGCCATCCCGCATACGTAATGCCCAGCCACGATAAAGACAGCAGCACGAAGCTGATCCGTGCAGGCAGACCCCCGTTCGCATAGAACGACATCACCAGGCCTGCCGGGCCACTGAAGCATAGCACTGTAACTACATAGATCTTTCCTGCATACCGGTGAAGGCGAGGATACCGCCTTAACAGGTACATACTGCTCTGCAGAAGGCCTGCGACGAGCACAATAGTGCTGACAAACACATGTACATAAAAGCTGATGCGCCAGTGGCGTATATGGTACACCAGCTGCTTGGTCATCAGGAAATCGGTATAACGGTTAAAGGAAGCATAAGGCAAACTGAGGCGCAACATGAGCCAGGCGCCGGATAGTATAAGCGCCGCCAGTATTGCAAATAGCGTATGTCTCAACACCTTTAGCATCATCCGGCCATACTGAACTCAAAGCCTTCACCGGATATTCCGTTTAAATAGCGCTGCTTGCTATCAGGGTCTTCGTAGAAGAGCAACTTAAAAGTGCTGGTACGTTTGCCAAATTGTTCGTTGGGCTGCCAGTTCACATGGATCTCCTCCCCGGTCTTTTCCCAGGTGCCCCTTACGGTGTTCATTTGTGGGGCATAGGTAGAGTCATTTATTTTCTCGTAGTAGTTCAATTCGCAGCTTCCATCGGCATCAAAAGCGATATCGCAATGTTCACCGGATAAAGGAGAGCCCATGAAATCGTTCCCATCTGATTTCGACGCATCGCTCGTGGTCAAACGGGTTAGGGTAAGCTGTTTCTCCTGTAAGGCAGGTGTGTTCAGAGGCGTCCATTTGCCACGTGCAGTGGTGAAGGTTTTATCAAACACCAGCTGAAAGCTGCCGTCATAAGGGTGATCTCCGGGCTCATTGAGTTGTACTGTCCATCCGTCTCCTTCCTGCCTGAACTTTCCGCTCAGGTTACGACGGAGGCCTTTATGTATGTCGTAGCCTGCTATGTGATTATTACCGGCATAATTAACCGTGATAAAAATAGGGCTGCCACCAAAATCGCCTTTATAAGTACCACTGGCACTTGCTTCCAGCATGGCTGTTACAATGGCAGAGCTGTCAGCTGCAGCTGCAGGCTTTGTGTTGGGTGATACGCAGGCACCGTATGTTACGGCGCACACAATCAAGGGGATGTAATATTTCACAGGTAAGATTTGATGTAAAATACTTCATTCCAACATAATAAATATATAAATGTATTAGCCGGAGGTGAAGCATTAACTTTACCTTATATTTTTGTCATCCTATTGAGATGGGCATAAAGATTGCCCGATCAGTCCGGAATGATTTATATCATTGACTGCGAAACTTAATCCACCTATCTTTGACAAATGAACACCGCAAAACAAATACGGAAACAACCTGACTGGCTACATGAGCTTGATTTTATAGGCATACACATGGTACCTTTGCTGGCATTCTTTACCACTGTGCATGCATTTGACTGGATCGTATGCGTCGTGCTCTACATAGCGCGCATGTTTTTTGTAACCGGCGGCTATCACCGGTATTTCTCGCACCGTGCTTTTAAAACCTCGCGTTTCTTCCAGTTCATACTGGCTTTTGGTGCGCAGAGCAGTTTTCAGAAAGGCGTGCTGTGGTGGGCTGCCAATCACCGCATCCATCACAAGCATAGCGATACGCCCGAGGATCCGCACTCTGCTAACCTGTATGGCTTCTGGTATGCCCATATCGGCTGGATCATGGGACCCGAGTACAAGCCCACCCGCTATGACCTGATCAAGGATATGAAACACAGGGAGCTGTACTGGCTGAATAAATATCACTTTGTACCGCCGGTAGTATTGGCGCTGGCCGTGTACCTGATAGGCAATAAAGTGAATGGCGCCGGTTTCTTTGACTGGAGCGCGGGCCTCTCTACGCTGTTCATTGGTTTTTTCCTGAGCACGATCCTGCTCTATCATGGTACTTTCACCATTAATTCGCTGATGCACAAGATCGGCAACCAGCGTTACAAAACCGGCGATCAGTCCCGTAACAGCCTGATACTGGCATTGATCACGCTGGGCGAGGGTTGGCACAATAATCATCATTATTATCAAAGCGCAGCCCGGCAGGGTTTTTACTGGTGGGAGATCGATATCACCTACTATATTATCCGCACGCTGGGATTTTTTGGAATTGTATGGGATATCCGCCCGGTTCCGGTGAAAGTGAAAGAAAGCAATAAGATCAACCCTTCATAAGTACAATGAATACCGGGATTTGGTACATGCAAGTGACCGATAGGTAAGGTAGCTTTGCATGACCATATTCCGGATATTATGACCAACGATAAGCGCAAACATTTTTTACTGATACTGATCTTAGGCGCCTTGACTGCACTGGCGCCTTTTTCTATTGACATGTACCTGCCGGGTTTCCCGGCCATTGCAAAAGATCTGCACTCCAGCATAGCAGAAGTTTCTCTTTCTTTATCCAGCTTTTTTATAGGCGTTTCTTTTGGGCAGCTGTTATACGGTCCGCTGCTGGATCGTTTTGGCAGAAAACGTCCCTTGCACATTGGCCTGCTTGTATACCTGCTCGCTTCCCTGGGCTGCGTATTTGTAACTTCTGTGGATGCCCTCATCGCCTTGCGTTTTCTGCAGGCCTTGGGATGCTGCGCCTGTACAGTGGCTGCTACTGCCATGGTACGTGATCTGTTCCCGGTAGAAGAGAATGCCAAAGTATTTTCAATGCTGCTGTTGGTAGTAGGCGCTTCGCCCATGCTGGCGCCGGCTATTGGCGGCTACGTAAGTGAATACCTGGGCTGGCACTACATTTTTATCATATTAACGGCCCTGGCGGCGGCGATCCTGGCGGCTTCTTACTGGAAATTGCCAGAGAGCTATCAGCCGGATCCCCATTATTCACTGATGCCCGCACCTATCATCCGCAGTTTCCTGTTTGTGATAAAAGAGCCGCGCTTCACTACCTATGCGGTAGGCGGGGCCATCGTGTTTGCCGGTTTGCTTTCTTATGTAGCCGGATCGCCGTATGTTTTCCTGGAGATCTTCAAAGTATCCGGCACCCAGTATAGCCTGATCTTTGCCGTGCTGGCCGCGGGCCTGATTGGTTCGGGACAGGTGAACAGCGCCTTACTGAAGAGATATAAAAGTGAACAGATCATCATAGTAGCCCTCGCTGTCCAGGCCATTACAGGTATCGTGCTGGTTACCGGGGCCGGTAATGGTTGGCTGGGTTTGCCAGGCACATTGGTCACTATTTTTATTTTCCTCTCCTGTGCAGGGTTTATCTTTCCTAATGCGTCAGCGCTTTCTATGGCGCCCTTTGCGCAGCACGCGGGCAGCGCATCGGCGCTGATGGGCGCTTTACAAATGGGCCTGGGCGCGCTGGCCTCTGTGGCGGTAAGCCTGTTGAGCAAGAACGATCATACGACTTTTCCTATGACAGGCGTGATGGCGGGTTGCTCCCTGCTTGCCTTATGTATACTTTTTGCCGGTAGCCGGTTCATCCGGCACAGCGCTGCAAAAAAAATGGCGCAGGAAGCAAGGCAACTCAATGATGCTGCTGCCTAATTTAATGTGGCAGGATCATATTTCATGCGGTCTTTTGCGAAAGTGATGGCGGTTTTACCGTGTGGAACGGGTTTGCCGTCATCGTCTACATTCACAAATACCATTTTTTCTATGGCCAGTACGGGGTGCTGGGTGATCTTATTCCTTACCTCGCATTTCAAGGTGATAGACGTGCGGCCAAAATGGGTGGCCACGATACCCAGTTCAATGATATCGCCCAAACGCGGGGCGCTGATGAAGTTGATCTCTGATATGAACTTGGTGACCACTTTCGGGTTGTTCAGCTGTAGAATGGCATAGATCACGGCTTCTTCATCGATCCATTTCAGCAGGCTGCCGCCAAATAAGGTATGATTGGGATTCAGGTCTTCCGGCTTTACCCATCTGCGGGTGCGGAACTTCAACTCAGGCTGTGCGTGCATAAACATCTCCTTTTTAGAAAGTTATCGGATAGGGCGGGGTTCTTTGCATTGAATGACGGTGCAAAGTTCCGAAAGAAACGAACGCTTCCCAAAGTGAAATTATTTATGCGGGTATAAAGGCGGCCTATTAGTCGTTCAGCGCCTGCCACAGCATGTCTTTCAGCTCTGTCAGCCCTTGCTGGGTAACAGATGAAATGAACACATGCGGCACATCCTCCGGTAATTCTGCTTCAATGGCCTTCTGGAGTTCTTCATCCAGCATATCGCTTTTACTGATGGCCAGCAGGAACTGTTTGTCCAGCAACTCAGGATTGTACTGTTCCAGTTCATTTACGAGGATATCGAATTCCTGGCGGTGATCCTTGCTGTCTGCAGGGATGAGGAAGAGCAGTACGGAGTTGCGCTCAATATGCCGCAGGAAGCGGTGCCCCAGGCCGCGGCCTTCATGTGCGCCTTCTATGATACCGGGGAGATCGGCGATACAGAAAGATTTATCGTCGTGGTAGGAAACGATACCCAGTTGAGGGGAAAGGGTGGTAAATGCGTAATCTGCCACTTTAGGTTTGGCAGCGGTGATGGTAGAAAGCAGGGTAGATTTACCGGCATTGGGAAATCCTACCAGCCCCACATCCGCCAATACTTTCAGCTCAAGGAGCTTCCAGCCTTCCTGCCCTGGTTCGCCGGGTTGGGAGTATTCAGGGGCCTGGTTGGTAGCCGTTTTAAAGTAGGCATTACCGCGGCCGCCTTGTCCGCCGGGCAGGAGAATGGTTTCCTGTCCATCGTTCAGGATCTCCGCCACCAGCTCGCCGGATTCCTCGTCATATACCTGCGTACCCAGGGGCACTTCTATGATCACATCTTCTCCATCGGCGCCGGTACAGTTGTTACGGCTGCCGTTCCCGCCATCTGTAGCTATCACGTTCTTGTGCCAGCGGAGGTGAAGCAGGGTCCATAGCTGCGCATTGCCTTTCAGGATAATATGCCCGCCACGGCCACCGTCGCCCCCATCGGGGCCAGCCATGGGGTTAAACTTGGTGCGCATGAAATGACTACTGCCGGCGCCGCCCTTGCCGGATTTACAAAATACACGGATATAATCTACAAAGTTGCCCTTTTCCAAAGCTTTAGCATTTACATTGGCAGGCCAGGCCTGCAATAAATAAAAACGCAAAGATCGGGAAGTTTACGTGATTTTCAGGAACCACGTCACTTTCGATCTTTGCGTGCAATAAGTTTTTATGGAAGATCCGCTACTGTTGCGGGTTCTTATACTCTTTCCACTACCAGCTCGTCTATCTCCTTGCTTAACAGCCCGAAGATCTCGTCTATGCTGCCGTTGCCTTTGATCTTCTTGAACTTGCCGTATTTGGCATAATGATCAGCTACGGGAGCGGTTTTGTTATGATATTCCACGATACGGGCTTTCACAACATCTTCATTAGCATCGTCGCTGCGGCCGGAAGTAAGGCCACGGTTCAGCAGGCGTTTGATCAGCTCATCTTCAGGTACTTCCAGGCTCAATACAGCAGAAATGGAAGTTTTCTTCAGGGTGAGCAGCTTGTCCAGCGCTTCTGCCTGGGCAGTAGTACGGGGAAAGCCGTCAAATATAAAGCCCCGGGTATCCGGGTTGGCATCCAATTTGGAACTGATCATGCCGATCACAACTTCGTCTGGCACCAGTTGACCGGCATCCATGAATTTTTTAGCTTCCAGGCCAAGAGGGGTCTGGGCTCCTATTTCGCTCCGCAGCAGATCGCCGGTGCTCAGGTGAATGAGACCGTACTTCTTGATCAGGTTAGCACTTTGTGTGCCCTTGCCGCTGCCGGGAGGGCCAAATAAAATAATATTGACCATGATTCTAATTAAAAATACTTTAATAGCAAGACTGCAAATATAACAAACAATTGAATGTATTGGTAATAAAATTACGGTTGATTAAATAATATGAAATATTTGTCGGTAATAGTGAACACAATTTAAAAATTCGCCCAAAAACATAAAATTTATTGAAATATGATTTTTCGCAACGTATTTATTTTATGAGGGTTAGACAATTATATAAATAATATTATTAATTCGTTGAACCTCATATAAATATTTGTAAGTTTATAAAATGATCAGGAAGTATTTATTACTACTGGGGCTCATACCTATATTCAAGACGGGACAAGCACAAAACGGGCTCCAACAACCAAAAGACAACACGTTACAAAACAAGGCAGTACAATGGGCAGACAGTGTTTTTAATACCCTTACGCCGGAAGAACGCATCGCGCAGCTGATCATGATCAGGGCGCATTCTAACCTGGGACAGGAGCACATAGACAAGGTTGTAAGCGATATACGCGACAACAAGGTAGGCGGCGTCATCTTTTTCCAGGGCGGGCCGGTGAGACAGGCAACACTAACCAATTACTATCAATCCATCTCAAAAGTACCATTGCTGGTTGCTATAGACGGCGAATGGGGCCTGGGCATGCGGCTGGACAGCGTGATCAGCCTGCCCCGCAACCTGATGATAGGCGCGCTGCAAGATAGCACCCTGGCCTATGAGGCCGGCCGTTTGATGGGTAACCAGTGCCGCCGCCTGGGCATACACACTGATTTTGCGCCGGACATGGACGTTAATAATAACCCGAACAACCCGGTGATCAACGATCGCTCTTTCGGTGAAAATAAATACCAGGTGGCCCGTATGGGCGTGGCCATGATCAAGGGCATGCAGGATGCCGGCATTATGGCCTGCTCCAAACACTTCCCCGGGCACGGAGATACTGACGTAGACTCACACCTGGACCTGCCGGTCATCGGTAAATCCCGCGGCGGCCTGGACTCGCTGGAGCTTTACCCTTTCCGGGAAGCCATTGCGGCGGGTGTAGGTTCCATTATGGTAGCTCATCTGTATGTGCCGGCTATAGACAAGAAGCCCAATACGCCCACCTCCATTTCCAGCAACGCGGTTACCGATCTGCTCAAGGAACAAATGGGCTTTAAAGGCCTGGTAGTGACGGATGCCCTCGAGATGAAGGGCATTGCCAAGTTCTATACAAATGGTGAGGAATCCTTACGGTCATTGCTGGCAGGTAATGATCTCATGATATTACCCTCTACTGCAGCAGGCAGTATACAAGCTATCATGCGGGGCATTAAAAGAGGACAGATATCCTGGGACGAAGTGAACCGCCGTGTGAAGAAAGTGCTCATGGCAAAATACAACCTGGGACTGAATAATCCGCAGGTGATCGATACCGTGAACCTGACCAATGATCTGAACGCTCAGTCTGACAGCTTACGCCGCCACATTTCGCAGCAGGCCATTACGCTGTTAAAGAACGATAACCGACTGATACCTTTCCAGCCGTTTCCCCTCCGTAAACAGAAGCTTGCGGTGATAGCTGTTGGCGCAGATGCCAGCAACACTTTCCTGCAGGCGGTTAAACAATACCGGCCCGATGCAGATGTGTTTGTATTTACCAGCCGGCAAACCATACATGATGTGGCGCCGCTGATGAACCGCCTGCAACGCGACTATAAGGCGGTGATCATCGGACTGCATAATTATAACCGGCGCCCGGCTAACAGCTTTGGTATTTCTGTAGCAGAAAAAGTGCTGATAGGACAACTGCAAAAAGAGATGCCTACCGTAACAGTTGCCTTTGGCAACCCGTATGCCATACAGTATTTCTGCGAAGCGCCTACCGTTGTGGCGGCGTATGAAGATGATGATATTACCCAGCAGGCAGCTGCCGATCTGTTATTTGGAAAATTAGGCCCCAAGGGCAAGCTGCCGGTAACAGTATGCAACAATTTCCCTTCCGGTTCCGGTATCACGTATTCACTGCCTTCCTTTACAAATCTGCCTAAGGTAGAACCGGAGGATGTTGGTATGCGTTCTCTGATGCTGACCCAGATAGACGGGCTGGCAAAGGGAATGATGGATAACGCAGCGGCCCCCGGCGGCCAGATACTGGCTATGAAAGACGGCAGGATCGTGTATAATAAATGTTTCGGTTACTACGATTATAACCGCTGGGAGGAAGTAACACCGGAATCTATTTATGACCTGGCTTCTGTTACCAAGGTATGCGCTACCACCATTTCCATCATGCGTTTGTACGATGAAGGAAAGCTAAGCCTGGATGCAACACTCGGCGATTATCTGCCTATGGTAAAGAACACCAACAAAGCAGATCTGCGCGTACGCGATATATTGCTGCACCAGGCAGGTTTGGTGCCCTACATTCCTTTCTACCGCGAAACACTGAATACCGATGGTACGCCCGATACGGTGCTGTATCATAAGAATGCAGATTCCATTCACACCGTACGTGTGGCAGACAACATGTATATGGACAGCACCTACGAGGCGATGATCTTCAAAAAAATCCTGGACAGCAAGCTTAATCCACGTCAGGGATACGTATACAGCGACCTGGATTTCATCTTCCTCGGAAAGATTGTAGAACAACTTACCGGTAAAAAGCTGAACCAGTACGTAAAAGAAACCTTTTACGATCCGCTGGGCCTAGGTACCACAGGGTTCCTTCCCAGAGAGCGTTTCCCTTTGCAACGGATTGTACCCACAGAACGTGAGCAGATCTTCCGTATGCAGTTATTACGTGGAGATGTACATGACCCCGGAGCAGCAATGTTTGGCGGGGTAGCGGGCCATGCAGGATTATTTTCGAATGCTCATGACCTTGCGGTGATCATGCAGATGTTGTTGAACGGAGGACGGTACAACGATATTCAATTTATCAAACCGGAAACTATCCAGCTCTTTACCTCCTATGGCAGCCCGCACAGCCGGCGGGGATTGGGCTTTGATAAACCCGAGCGGGATAATGCGAAGAGAAAGGATCACTATCCTTCTGCCAGCGCATCTCCCCTTACTTTCGGGCATACCGGGTTTACAGGAACCTGTATCTGGGTGGACCCGCAGTATAAACTTGTGTTTATTTTCCTGAGTAACCGGGTATGCCCAAGTGGCGGTACAAATCTCAAACTAAGCACCATGCATGTTCGAGAGAATGTGATGGAAGTGCTTTACAAAGCCATCATCAAATAATCAACATCATCATAAGACAGGGTAGGGCTGTACGATTACTGTACAGATCCTATCCTGTTTACAGCCAGTTCAGTTCTGATCTCGATCGTCTTCTGTGCAATCTTGTCTCTGCCATTCCTTAACTCGAAAGTGTAATTACCATCTTCCAGGCCCTGCAGGTTGTAACGGCCGATATATACGGGAGTAGCAGGGATCACTTCGCGATGCAGCACATTGGCGTTCTTGTCTTTGATCATCAATACAACTCTTTCTGCGGTAGCGTTTTCAAGGCTCAGGCGAAACACCAGTGAATCTTTACTTGACTGGGTCAGTTTTACTTTGAAACCAGCAGGCGCTTCTTCCACTACAACGTGTGAAGCGGCACTGTGCTTAGCCGGCATATTGTAAGCAAAAACATTGTTCTGGGCAACAGCGCCAGCGGCGGTCAGCAGCATTGCAGCAGCTGCAATAGTAATAGTCTTGGACATGTTATACATGACATTAAGCTTTTAAAGTTTAAATGATTGGGGCAGTATATTAGCTAATACCTAATGCCTTCGTTTTGTCGCCGCAAAGATCAACCATCTGCGTTAACTGAATATTACGTGATCGTTAAGAGAAAGTGAAAATCTTATTAGGAATGTTTTACATGCCCTTGCCCAGTTCAGAGACATCGCCTGCCGGCAGGTTAAAATTATTGCGGATCCATTTTACCAGGGAGTCGAGGCGGGGATAGTGATCCAGGCGATTATTCATCCTGCGTAGCGTAGTGTCTGATATGGCCCAGTTCATAGGGTATACGCTGCTATCGTTCTTTTCATATAATGAGATGGGGAAATAGGTGGTATCCTTGTTCAGCTCTCCCAGGTACCGGATGAGGCGGAGATTGTTCACCACCGTTTGTGTATTGTAAGAGCCTATCAGCGTTTGCACGGGAGATAGAAGATCGTTCACCACCGGGTGTACTTTCTTCAACGCAAGCGGATCCTGGCTGCCATTGGTAATATGGATCACATACCAGCGTAATTTACTGGCCAGCTGCAATGTGCGAAGGCGGGGATACTGGCTGAACCAGCTGCTATCGTGCGACCATTGATGTAATTGTAGGATCATTTCGTGTACCGCTCCTGCGCCTGAATTATCAAAATATCCGCCATCTACAAAGTAGTTATTCCCGATACGCCCTGCCGGGCTTACGTAGGGGAAGCGCGCACCCAATATCACGGCGGTGCTTAATCGCAGATCCTGGCCTGGTTCCAGCAGGTTCAGTACATCTATCCTTTTACCAAAGATCGCAGAGTCGATCAGGATATTGCTGACCAGGCCTGGTGTACCATCCTGCATGCGGGTAGTATTCAGGTATAATATAGGCAGCTTGTAGGCGCTGTCGCCGCGGCGCGCAATCAGCCCGGAAACCATTTGCCTGAAAGAGCGGCCAATAATAACAGAGTCGGGCGCCGCATGTTCTGTTGCGTACTCCAGGGCCGCTGCACGGTCATATATAAAAGGGAAGGGGAATACCGGCCGGAACATATCGGGGCCCATCATCCGGGCCAGGGTATAAGTGAGAAAATCGCTTTTCAGATAATCTCTTGCTTCCTGCTGAAGGGTATGCCCGGCCCTGTAAATGCTATCGCGCCGCTGCAGCAGGCAGAAGAATGCGCTGTTTCCCATGCTGCCGCCCGATGCGCCGGAAAGGCATAACAGGTGCCTGGAGAAACGCCTGGCGGATCCTTCTTCCAGCCGGGTAAGCACGGCTGCTGTCCAGTACCCGGAGCGGGATGCGCCGCCATCCGCCAGTACAAAGAAAACAGGATAGATGCTGTCCCGCCGGATCTCTGCCTCCCGCTGTTGCAGCCAGTTCACAAAGAACTCTTCCAGGTGCTGGCGTTCGTCAAACACTTTTGCGGTGCTGTTGCGGCTTTTATAAATGCGCACATTATGCGGTTCAAACAAGTAGCCTATTATTACCACCAATACAATATACACTACCGTATAGTTAATGCCAGACAGTATGGAAAGCAGCGATATAATATTGGCAAAGCCCAATAGCACGCCTAACCCCAGCAGGGCAAATGAAAAGCTGCCAATGCTATTGGCAAACGGCAAATAAAAGATGGCCGTGAAATAACAGATAGCAGCCGTTAGGCTGATGCCGTTAAAGATGGCAAAGAGCAGGGCCTCTTCCGGTCTGCGCGTTTGGGCACTGTTGGCATCATTCCATACTTTCTCCAGGAAACGTGCAAAGAAGGGTGACTTCAGCCATTTCGTATTCAGCAGATTAAGTTTGGTACGGTTATTTATCAGGAAGAGGCAGGCATACTGCATCCAGCAGATACCTGTTACGAGTGAAGATGGCGTATTGATCCATCCACAGAGCAGTATAGCGCCAAATACAGACACCAGCAGCCAGGTACAGACCTGCAACAGTTGGTTCCGGACGGCCAGCCGGTCGCCCCATACCTTCATCAGCTGAGATGCGGATACGTACAAAACAATATGAAGCAGCGTTATTACCGGTAATAGCACGCCGGGCCGTTTCCCAATGCCGGAGGGAGCCTGCAGTATGGCTAATCCTATTACGGTAAAACAAAGGAAACCTAACAGGCTGGGCAGGTGTTTAAGAAATACCGGCTCCCATCCCACCGGATACCAGTTAAAACGCTGATTTTTTCTGAATGCCAGGATGCGGCCGGAATACCAGTTCACATATGCCCAGAAGAATAGCATCAGCAGTAATATAATACCGCTCCAGCGGGTTTCAGTGGCTTTCAGGATCATGTCTATCCCCTGGGGTAACCACCAGAAACACCAGGCGGCCAGTATCAGCAGCACAATAGCAGCCGCAAATACAATAAAGATGCGCAGATAAACGGATAGCTGTAGCAGCAGGCGTATGATCAATTTTCCCGGAGGGAGCATACTCATGGTACTGAGCCTGAAATTTAACGAAACAATTCCGGATTTTTGATGATAAGACTCAGGCGAAACAGAGCACTTCCAATTGCAAACTTCCCTAATTTTGCAGCGTTTATGGAAAGAAATGCACTGCAACAACATCGTCCTGTAGCCATCTGGCTTTTTACAGGTGTTGGGATGATCATCATACAGGTACTATTAGGGGGCATTACCAGGCTCACCGGCTCCGGCCTTTCTATTACAGAGTGGCAGCCTATACTGGGTGCATTACCGCCCATGACAGCGCAGGCCTGGCAGGCTGCTTTTGACAAATACAAAGAGATCGCGCAGTTCAAATATGTGAATAGTCATTTTACGTTGTCTGATTTCAAGTCCATTTATTTCTGGGAGTGGCTCCACCGTGACTGGGCCCGTTTGATGGGACTCGTATTTGCCTTGCCCTTCATCTATTTTGTAGCAAAAAAGAAGATAGACCGTTCTATGGTACAGCCTATGCTGATCCTGTTCCTGCTGGGAGCATTGCAGGGCGCCATCGGCTGGATCATGGTAAAGAGCGGCCTGAATGAAGAGAACCTGTATGTAAGCCATATACGCCTGGCCATACATTTTATTGCGGCCCTGCTCTTGCTTTGCTACGTGCTGTGGTTTGCCCTCAAGCTAAGCACTCCTGTAAAAGAAATGCTTTACACGCCCTCGCTGCGTAAACTGAATACATGGCTGCTGGTACTTTTAACCATTCAACTGGTATACGGTGCTTTTATGGCCGGCCTGCACGCTGCACTGGCCGCCAGTACCTGGCCTGATATTAACGGCATGTGGTGGCCGGCGGGCATCTTCCGCCAGGGTGGTTTTTTCGCAGATATTGTTCATAATCAGATCACCATACAATTTATCCACCGCGGGCTGGCATACCTGATTAGCATCCTTGTGGCCATATGGTGGTGGAAAGCCGCCCAAACGCCGGTATATAGCCGTTTGCACCGTATCCGTTACCTGCCTTTGCTGCTGGTGCTGCTGCAGGTATTACTGGGCGTGCTCACCGTTATGAGCAGCCAGGTGAAGATCCCCATGCTGCTGGCTATTTTGCACCAGTTTACCGGCATGCTTCTCTTGCTGGCGCTGGTGTGGACACTGTTTTTAAGTAACGGAAAAGCCACAGCCGCGGCTAAGATAGCTGCCTGATAACTTACGACTATTTTTCGTAAGTTTATCAGTAATTGCCTTTTGGATGATCATCCATCCGGCACAAACTATCTTGCACGTGAAAGTGAAATTACTGCTGGTAAAAACTTACTATTCTTTCCCTATCCAGCTCCTGCTGTTACATTTCCGTAAATACCAGGTGTTGCTCATATTCTGGGCTATTCTTTTCAGTACCATCAACGGAGGCTTTGCCAAAGTGTTTGGAGGCGATGCCTTGTACCTGGCCCCGGAATACCTGGGAAAGGTAAATTTTTACAGCACCACCATACTGGGGCTGGCCACCGGGTTCTTCACCATGAGCTGGAATATCACCACCTTCATCCTGCATACGGGGCGATTTAAATTCCTGGCTACCACTTCACAGCCGTTCTTCAGGTATAGTCTTAACAATTCCATCATACCGCTCACATTTGTACTATGCCTGCTGTTCCGTGGCTGGGAGTACCAGCGCTACCAGCAGCTGAACACAGTGCCGGAGATCCTGTTGCTGGCGGAAGGATTTATCTGTGGTTTACTGTTCGTGATCTTTTTCTCGTTCTTTTACTTCTTCAACGCAGATAAAAACATCAGCCGGCGCCTGGAGCGTAAGTTCGGCAGCCCCCGCAACTTTCTGCGGATGGTGCTGAAACCCACGCAGGAACATGATGAAAACGCCCTGCCGGTGCACAACTATTTTTCTTCTCCCTTCAGGATACGCCGCGCCCGTAATGTGGATCACTATAACAAGCATTACCTGGACAGCATCCTGAAACAGCACCATTTCGCATCCATGATCACCGTGGGCGCCGCCCTTGTGTTCCTGGTAATACTGGCCTTCCTGATGGATTACAACGTTTGCCGTATCCCGGCGGGCGCCAGTGTAATGGTGTTCTTTGCGTTCCTGATCGGGGTAGCCGGCGCCTATGCCTATTTGTTGCAAACCTGGGCCATCCCTGTTTTGCTGGTCATGATGTTCCTCCTTAACTGGATGACGGTAAATGACTGGATTGATAACCGCAATAAGGCTTACGGGCTTAACTATCGTGAGAAGAAAGAAAGACCGGAATACAATGTAGCATCCTTACAGCAGTTCTTTTCGGCCGAACTGGCCCGGAAAGACCGGGAACAAACCCTGCAGATCCTGGAACGGTGGAGATCCCGGTTCCCTCATGAGCACAAGCCTAAACTGGTGGTGATGAACTTCAGCGGCGGCGGCGTCCGGTCTGCTACCTGGTCCATGAATGTGCTGCAGCGCCTGGATTCTATGATGAACGGGCAGTTAATGAAACATACGATGTTGATGACCGGGGCCTCCGGCGGTATGATCGGCGCATCCTATTACCGCGAGCTGTATTACCGGAAACTGCAGGGCGCCGGCATCAATATTTACGACAGTATCTACACGGAACGTATTTCGCGCGATCTGCTCAACTCGGTTTTTTCTGCCATGGCGGTAAACGATTTTATCACGCCATTCAGGGAGTTCCGTATAGGCTCCAATCATTACGGGAAAGACAGGGGCTATTACTTTGAGAAACAGCTGAATGAAAATACAGATCATGTGCTGCAGAAAACGTTGAAAGATTACAGGGATCCTGAGCAGCAGGCGCTGATCCCCATGCTGATCTGGAATTCCACCATTAATGCGGATGGCCGTCGCCTGATGATCTCCCCGCAACCGATCAGTTATCTGTGCGCGCCGGAATACCTGTACCCCACCCGACCGATACGGGACGTGGACGCGGTTGATTTTGGTCAGTATTTTGCGTCGCAGCAAGCCATGGACCTGCGCATCAGCAGCGCCATCCGCATGTGCGCCACTTTTCCATATGTGCTGCCAAACGTGTTCCTGCCCAGCGATCCTATTGTGGATGTCATGGATGCCGGTATCCGGGATAATTTCGGACAGGAAACCACCCTGCGCTTTCTCTACAATTTCCGGCACTGGATCAACGAAAATACCAGCGGGGTGGTGTACATACAGGTTCGCGACACCCGAAAGAACGATATCCAACCCATCAAAAAGCAGAAAGATCTCGGCGATCTGCTCTTCGAGCCGCTGTTCACCATGCAGCAGCACTGGAGCGCCATGCAGGATTTTGAGCAGGATAACCAGGTGAATTACATGGAAGGGTATTTCCCGGACAAATTCCACCGGGTCATCTTCCAGTATGTACCGCAGAAGGAAGACAAGGCGGCGGCGCTCAGCTGGCATCTCACCTCCCGCGAAAAGATGGATATCGCCGGCGCGGTGAACAACCCTGGCAACCAGGCCGGATTTGACTATATTCTTCGCTTAATGAGAACAGTTAATCCTGCTTCAGGAAGTTCAGCAAAGAGTGAATAAAAGGCTGGTAAGCCTCAATATGCGGCAGATGACCAACACCTGCTATAGGCGCCAGTTTGGCGTGCGGGATTCTTTGCGCAGCACGTTTACCCAGTTCCGGATAATTGCCCAGGGTTTTACGTACATCTTCAGAGACAAACGCCTTGCCAAGGGCGGTACGGTCGCGCTGCCCGATAATGAGCAGGGTAGGAGCCTGGATGAGCTCAAACTCATAATATACCGGCTGGGTAAAGATCATATCATAGGTAAGGGCGGCGTTCCAGGCTATTAAGGGGTAATCGGGGCCTTTGGTCCAGCTGGCCAGTAGTTGCGCCCATTTATCGTAGGCGGTGTTCCACTGCCCGGCATAGTAACTGTCCATCTGGTACTTTTTAATTTTTTCATAGTCCTGTTGCAGTTCGGATTGGTACCATTTGTCTACAGGTTGATAAGGCACTTTCACCTTCCAGTCTTCCAGCCCGATGGGGTTCTCCAGGATCAGCTTTTCTGTAATGCCAGGGTACATCAGGGCAAAGCGAACAGCCAGCATGCCGCCCATAGAATGCCCCAGTACGGCGGTTTTGGTAATATGCAGGCTATCCAGGATGGCTTTTGTGTTCTGCGCCAGCAGCTGGAAACTGTACTGCAGCTGTTTCGGTTTGGATGATTTTCCAAAACCCACCTGGTCCGGTATCACCACCCGGTAGCCGTTGCGGCTCAGATCAGCGGCGGTGCTGTCCCAATAGGCTGCGCAGAAGTTCTTGCCGTGTAGCAGCATAACTGTTTTGCCGTTGGGATGGGAGGCTTGTACGTCCATATAGGCCATTTTCAAAGATTGACCCTGGATGTTCAGCGAAATATAGTGTACGGGGTAGGGATATTGGAACCCCGAAAGGATGGAATCTTGGGGAGAGATGGTTTGGGCGTTCACAAAATGATAGGAAAGAACGGCCAGCAATGCCGGAATCAGGCCTTTTCGCTGCAGCAATATGGATAGCATGGTTACAGATTTTGAGATACCCGGCTTTAAGGGCAAAAGTAATGCCCGATGCTCGTATGAGCGGCGTGCACTCCTCGTGTTTTCCTCGTCACACCTTCGTGTTTTCCTCGTGGAATCCTCGTTCAGTCTTCATGAAGCCTTAGTCGACTCTTGGTGGAAGCTTAGTGCAAGCTTAGTGAACCTTAGTCAGTTCCTGGCAAGCTTAATTAACCTTAGCGCACTTTAGTGAAGGTGGAATTTCGCCAGCAGGCCCTGCAACAAGCCGCCTAACTTGTTGAAATCCAGTTTGTTTCTCGTGTAACACGAATGATCACACTAATTTAAACTTGTTTCCCGGTTTTTTCGCAGTCTTTTCGTACCTTTGCGCCTTCTTTTGTGCGGTCAGGAAATGCTGACGGCTACAAGCTGGACATCTGAATTGTATATATGAACATTCGTAACATAGCTATCATTGCGCACGTAGACCACGGTAAGACCACCCTGGTAGACAAGATCCTTCATCAGACCAATGTTTTCCGGGCCAACCAGGAAACCGGCGATCTGATCATGGATAGTAACGACCTGGAAAGGGAACGTGGTATCACTATTTTCAGCAAGAACGCATCTGTAGAGTACAAAGGTGTGAAGATCAACGTGATCGACACTCCGGGCCACGCCGACTTTGGCGGTGAGGTAGAGCGTGTACTGAAAATGGCAGACGGGGTTATCCTGCTGGTGGACGCCTTTGAAGGGCCCATGCCACAAACCCGTTTCGTGTTGCAGAAAGCGCTGCAGCTGAATCTGAAGCCCATTGTGGTGATCAATAAAGTAGACAAGCCCAACTGCCGTCCGGATGAAGTACATGACGCTGTTTTCGAACTGTTCTTTAACCTGGACGCTACCGAAGAACAGCTGAACTTCCCCACTTTCTACGGATCCGGCAAGAACGGTTGGTTCAACGACTCCCTGACACAATGTGAAGATATCACCCCCCTGCTGGATGGTATCCTGAAATATGTTCCTGAGCCTAAAGTATCTGAAGGTACCCTGCAGCTGCAGATCACCTCTTTGGATTACTCTTCTTTCCTGGGCCGTATCGCCGTAGGTAAAGTAACCAGGGGCAGCATTAAGGAAAACCAGCCTTTTACACTGGTACAGGCAGACGGCGTGAAAAAAGGCCGTGTGAGAGAGCTTTATATATTTGAAGCCCTGGGTAAAAAGAAAGTAACAGAAGTAATAGCCGGTGATATTTGTGCGGTAGTTGGTGTGGAAGATTTCAACATCGGCGATACCATTGCCGACTTTGAAAACCCGGAAGCATTACCGGTGATCAGCGTGGACGAGCCTACCATGAACATGCTGTTCGGCATCAACAACTCTCCTTTCTTCGGTAAGGATGGTAAGTTCGTTACCAGCCGTCACCTGCGCGACCGCCTGGTAAAGGAAACAGAAAAGAACCTCGCGCTGCGTGTTGTTGATACAGACAGCGCTGATAGCTTCATGGTATATGGCCGCGGTATATTGCATCTGGGTGTACTGATCGAGACCATGCGCCGTGAGGGTTACGAGCTGACCGTTGGACAGCCGCAGGTAATCGTAAAAATGATCGACGGTAAAAAGCATGAGCCATATGAAACCCTGGTGGTAGATGTTCCGCAGGAATTTGCCAGCAAGGTGATCGACCTGGTTACCCGCCGTAAAGGTGAGATGCACATCATGGAAACCAAAGGTGACATGCAGCACCTCGAGTTCGAAATTCCTTCCCGCGGTTTGATCGGTTTGCGTACACAAATGCTCACCTCAACTGCAGGTGAAGCTGTGATGGCGCACCGCTTCAACGACTACAAACCCTGGAAAGGCCCGATCCCCGGCCGTAACAACGGTGTGCTGATCGCTAAGGAAGCCGGTACCACTACCGGTTATTCACTGGATAAGCTGCAGGACAGGGGTTCTTTCTTTGTAGATCCCGGAGAAGAGGTTTATAAAGGCATGATCATCGGTGAGAATAACAAACCCGGTGACCTGGTAGTGAACCCTAATGAAGGTAAGAAATTGACCAACATGCGTGCAAGCGGTAGCGATGCAGCCACCAGCATTGCGCCTAAAATACTGATGACACTGGAAGAATGTATGGAATACATCCAGCATGACGAGTGCATCGAAGTAACGCCCAATTTCATCCGCATGCGTAAGACCATACTGGACGAAGAAGAAAGAAAGCGTTACCAGAAATCAATGAAGACAGAGGAAGTAGGATGATAACATCCGAATCCCAATATCCAAATCCCAAATTCCAACACGGAATTTGGGATTTTTTTTTGATCTGGAAATTGGGAATCCGCATTTGGATTTTCAACCTAGATTTGTTGTATGAACCAGCAGCTGTTTGTATTCCCGGAAGATGCCTCCCCGCACGAGATCATTTTAAAAGACGGTGTGCTGGAATACCACCCGCATTTCTTCCCCGCTCCTGTAGCAGACGCTTTGTTGCAGCAATTGTTAAGGGAGATAGACTGGAAACAGGAATCCATGAACATGTATGGTAAAAAGGTGTTGTTCCCCCGCCTAATGGCGTGGCATGGAGATGCCGGGAGCACCTATGCTTTTTCTGGCAATGCTTATCACCCGCAACCCTGGACCGCGCGTTTACTGGACATCAAACAGCGCATTGAGCCGGTGGCAGGCGTGCACTTTAACAGCGTGCTGTTGAACCTGTACCGCAACGGCAAAGACGCGATGGGCTGGCACGCGGATGATGAACCTGAACTGGGCGCTAATCCCATGATCGCATCCGTGAACCTCGGTGCAACCCGCCGGTTTATGTTACGTTATAAAAGTGATCACCGGCTGAAATACGAGCTGGAACTGCAGCATGGTTCTCTTCTGATCATGAAGGGCGCATTACAGCATTACTGGCAGCACCAGGTGCCTAAAACCACCCTGACGCTGCCTTCAAGAATTAATCTTACCTTTCGGGTAATAAGGGCCTGAACGCAAATACCCTGCAATGAGAACGAGTAACTTCAAATCAGCATAAAACCTAATCACCTATGCAACACCCCATTTTACTCGTAGGCAACGACATCAATAACATTTCCAAAGGGCAGAGCTGGAAAGACCTGCTGCAGGAAATACTCACGTTTTGCGGTACAGAATGCGTGCAGCTGGATGATAAGAAACCCTTCCCCTTATTGTATGAAGAGATATTTCTGACAGCTATCCGTCAGTCCAATATCAGGGAAAAAGAGCTGAAGGCATTTATCGCTTCAAAAGTAGGCGCCATTGCACCCAATGAACTGCATGGCCTGATACGCGACCTGCAGCCCGAACATATACTGACCACCAATTATGAATATACGCTGGAAGGAGGAGCGCCGGCACAACGTAGTAGCCTGGTATCAGAGCGGTCTTTCAGCATTTTCAGGCGCTATACCCAGAATGGCACAAATTTCTGGCATATTCACGGAGATTGTCAGAACCCCATGAGCATCAACCTGGGCTTTGAGCATTATGGCGGGCAATTGCAGCAAATGCGCAATTACGTGGTATCCGGCACTACTTATACCACGAAATACGCACCTAAACTGCCCCTGTTAAGACGGCTCAAACAAGGGCCTCTTAAAGAGCATTCCTGGCTGGATCTGTTCTTTACAAGGGATATTCACATTTTCGGCCTCTCGCTCGATTTTGTGGAAACAGACCTGTGGTGGCTGCTTACTTACCGCGCCCGTCAGAAATTTCAGCACAATACCATACAGGTGCCTAATAAACTGTACTATTATATTCCTGCTGAGTTTGTGAAGGCGTCGGGCTTTAAACTGGATATGCTGACCGCCAATGGTGTGGAGGTAGTCAGCATCAGCGCTAAAAGCAAGCTGGCCTATTATAAGGCGGTGCTGGACCGGATAAAGAAGGCTTAATTTTTGTACTTTACTGATGTTCATGTTCAAAGAAAAAACACCTATATGTTCACAAAACTGATACTGACAGCAACAACAGTAGTATTACTGGCGAATACCTGTAACCGCCAGGGCAACACAACAGCAGAAAAGGAACCGGTAGCTGCTGAACAGGCAGCCACTGACAGGCCCGATCCCTGGGCATTCATTGCAAAGAAAAGATGGAACCTGATACAACTGAATGGCACTACACTAACGCAGTCTCCCATCTGGCTGGAGTTTGATACTGCACAGAAGCGCTTTAGCGGAAACGGCGGCTGTAACCGGCTGGGAGGCAACTACGAGGCAGACAGTGTACAGATACAATTCAAAGAAGTGATCAGCACCCGCATGGCATGTTTAGACGATACTGCAAATGAGCGCGAAAGCAATTTTCTGCGCCTGTTGAACGATCATACTTATACTTTTGATATTGCAGACCAAACCCTGAACCTGTATGACAGCGGTAAAATAGTGCTGATGTTCGGCATGCAGGACAAACCGGCTGCCTCAACACAAGCGGCAAAATAAAAGCCTTTCTATGTTACGCGAACTGGTAGATCAATATAAACAACTGCTTGAACAGGGCGATACCATTGCCGTGATAGAACGCTTCTATGACGACAACATTTACCAGCTGGAAAATGACGAGGAGACCATTGTAGGCAAACAACGCCTGCTGGAGCTGGAAAGGCAAAGCCTTGAAAAGGTAAATGAGCTCATCTTCCGGATCCCGACACTTGTTGTGGATGAAGCACAGCAAGTGGTGATGGGTGAGATGATGGTCACTTTTTACCATAAAACCGGCGGCCTGCGTTTTCTGAAAGAGGCTTTTGTTCAGCACTGGGAGAATGGCAGAATTGTGAAGCAACAGTTCTATTACCGCGGCATCAGAAGTGCCGAGGGGCCGGGAAAGGGAGCGAATACAAAACCTTCTTAAAAAGAAAATGCATCCGCCAGCCGACGGATGCATTTTTCTTTTGTCCACTTTTTAAGGTCTTACAGCGTCTGCCAGGGTACCGGTGGAGGGGTAACGCAGAAACGCTACGTTGGAAGACTGCTCCTTTACTTTTACAGTTACGGGAACGGTGCCTTTCAGGTGCCCGGGAACCTTTACGATCAACCGGTGGGCGTTTGCGCTAACCACGCGTACTTCCGTACTGCCGATGGTTACCTGGTTCTCAGATGTGCTAGGGCTGAAGCCTTTGCCACTAATAGCTAAAAAGGTGCTGGTTGTGCCATGGGGTATAACTGTTACGGTCATTTGATCAGGCTGGGGTTTAACATGACAACTGCACAACCAGCACGACATCGCGGCCATTACGGCCATCACTACTCTACCTTTCATACACTTTAATTTTTTTTGGGGTGATTGAAACGAATGCAAAGCTACTGTGCCGCTACGAAATGGATATGCGTAGTAACCCTGGACTTTAATAATTACGTATAAGTACGCAAATAAAAAGCCCCCTGGCGATTAATGGCCAGGGGGCTTTTTATTGTATGCAGGCTGCAGCTTACTTAATGATCTTCAATTCGTTAATAATGTTGGATGCGCCCCCCAGTTTGTCTATACACCAGAGTACATAGCGGATGTCCACGCAGATAGTACGGTTATAGGCCTGGTCAAACTGGATCTTATGGCTCAACGCTTCGTAGTTACCGTCAAAGGCGAGGCCAATCAGTTCGCCGGCGCCATTCAGCACAGGAGAGCCGGAGTTGCCGCCGGTAATATCATTGGTGGTGATAAAGCACACTACTATGTCGTTACGCTTGAGGTCTTTGTACTGGCCGAAATCTTTCTTCTTATAAAGCTCAATGTATTTTTCAGGCAGGTCAAATTCGTAATCGCCCGGCTTATATTTTTCCATTACGCCATTCATCGTACACACATAATCGTAATGCATACCGTCACGCGGGTTGTAAGGTTTTACCTGCCCGTAGCTGAGGCGCATCGAGAAATTGGCGTCGGGGTACCATTTCCTGGCCGGCTCCATTTCCATCAGGCCTTTCAGGTAAATGCGGCCCAGATCATTGTTCTTCAGCATGAACTGGTTGTAGAGCGGTAGATACTTACCGGCATAATTCTTTGTAAAATTGCTGGCGTAGGCAAAAGCAGGATCTGTTTGCAAGGTCACTGCATCAGGGTGGGCCAGGAACTCTTTCCATTTATCATCCTTGAAGATAATGGTGCCGTTCATGATGGCGGCAGACCAGAGGCGGTAGGTATTGTCATCATCCAGGTTGCCGAATTTGGCTTTTACCGCATCATAGAACCCGATGGGGTGTTGCGCCGGTGGAATATCAGTATAGAACCGGCGGCAGATGGCAGCCAGTATTTTCTGGTCGCTTGGCTTATCTTCTTCTGCCAGGAAAGCACTGCGGGCCTTATCGGCAGCCTCCAGGCTTTTTTGGATCACATCAGGGGCGGTGCCCGACTGGGTGAGGGCCTTCTCTACTGCCTGCAGGCTCGCGGCAAAAGCTGCCAGCGGAGAGCCCAGGATGCCTTCATTAATATAAATACGATGTTTGGTATAAGGAGACCATTCTTTGTAGGCCTGTGCATAGTCTTTAAGAACAGACTGGTATTCGGGTTTGCCCTGGGCCCATTTTTCGAAAGCAGCTTCACGTTCCTGCTTCTCTTCGAGTACATGGTACTTTAACAGTTGTTTGGTCTCTCCGTCGAAGAATTTCCAGTAGTTCGCGATATGGGCGTAGGACGGAGACAGCTTCAGTTTGATGGCCGGGTCTTTTTTCATCTGCTCAAACATGAACTTTAGGCGGATGTCGCGCAGGTTCACGATGGCCGGGTTTTCCACTTCGTCTTTCAGTTTTACGCCGTAAGAGGTTTCGTAACGGTTGGTGCCGCCCGGGTAGCCAAAGATCATGGCGTAATCGTTTTCTTTTACGCCTTTCAGGGAAATGGGCAGGAAATACTTAGGTTTTAAGGGCACGTTGGAAGCAGCATATTCTGCCGGTTTGCCGCTTTTATCGGCATATACCCGGAAAACGGAGAAGTCGCCGGTATGGCGTGGCCATTCCCAGTTATCCGTATCGCCGCCATATTTGCCTACACTTTCAGGTGGGGCGGCTACCAACCTGATGTCCTTATAGCGCTCATATACAAACAGAAGATACTGGTTGCCTTTGAACATGGGAAGTATTCTGCCCTCATAGCCCGTGCCCTCCGTTGCTTTAGCGATAATACCTGCAAATACCTGTTGTTGCGCCTGCATGCGTTCCTGGCCTTTGAGGGACTGCAGCGTGTCTGTTACCTGTTTGGTCACATCTTCCACCCTTACCAGGAATTGTACAGAAAGTTTGGCAGCAGGGATCTCCTGTTGCATGTTCTGTGCATAGAAGCCGTTTTTCAGGTAATTGTGCGTTACCGAGCTGGCGCTGGCAATGGCATCATAGCCGCAATGGTGGTTGGTGAAGATCAGTCCCTGGTTGCTTACGATCTCCCCGGTGCAGCCTCCGCCAAAAATGATGATGGCATCTTTTACGGATGCTTTATTAATGCTGTATAACTGTTCTTTGGTAAGTTTCAGGCCTTTCTTTACCATGTCGTTATAAACCTGCTGTCCCAGTAAATAGGGCAGCCACATACCCTCATCTGCCTTGGCCAATTGGATAGTAAGCAGGAGGAAAAAGATCAATAAACCTCTCTTCATATAAGCGTGTCGATTTTGTAATAAGGACTTCAAACCTAACTTTTTTTTTGATAAAACAATACACGGAACCGGCCATCACATAGATATTTTGGCGATATAAATGTGGGCCTGGCAGAGGGAACGCAAAAAATGGAACGCCTTTTGATAGGGTGAAAATTGTTACCCCGGCTTGCCGGGGGAGCTATTTGTATCTGGTTAATCGAAATGCTGAAGATGAATAAGCTATTGACAGGATTAGTATTAATGACCTTTTTAGCCTGCCGGGAGAACAAGCCCCAGGAGGAGAAAAAGGAGGAGGTGAAAGCGGGCCTGGAAAAGATCCGACAGGATATGAAAGAAACGGCGGATGCCGCAGCTGATTATTTGTCTGAACAGAAAAAGAAAGTAGCAGATGACCTGGAGGAGCGGCGCAAGGAAATTGACCAGAAGATCGAGACGTTGAGGTACGACAGTACCGGAAGGGGGACGCAGGCGCGTAAGAAACTAACCGGATTGCGGAACGATATCAACAGAAAGCTGCAAGACCTGAAAGGGGCAAGCGCCGCCACCTGGGATAGCACACAATTAAAAATTGATACCTTATTAAAGAAATCGGACAAGGAATGGACGGAGTTCAAGAAGGACTTCAAGGAGCTGTTCCAGTAAAATTATTGCGGCACAAAATAGTTTTATAACTTTACCGGTATCAATTTATTGATTTGCTACTATCTTATCATCAACATATAGAGCCGGAGGCTGGTTGTGATGAAGCAGGTCGCGGGTGCCTGGCTGGGCCAGTGTTTGCGGCGGCAGTTATATTACCGAAGAAGTTCCGGCACCCGTTGCTGAACGATTCTAAACAACTGAAACCCGCTGAGCGGGAAAAGTTGCGGTATGTGATCGAGAAAAAGGCGGTTTGTTATGCGGTGGCTAGTGTGGACAATATAGAAATAGATCGTATTAACATACTGCAGGCCTCTTTCCGGGCCATGCACCTGGCCTTAGAGCAGCTTGTCTGTCAGCCGGGTTTCATACTGGTAGATGGTAATCGCTTTACACCCTATGGAAAAGTGCCGCATGCCTGTATAGTGCAGGGCGACGGAATTTATGCCTCTATTGCGGCGGCCTCCATACTGGCCAAAACGTATCGGGATGAATACATGCAACAGTTGCATGGGGAATTCCCACATTTTGGCTGGAGCGATAACAAAGGATATCCAACGCTCCAACACCGTAACGCCATCCGGGAACACGGTGAAACCCCCTACCACCGAAAATCGTTCCGGCTATTGCCAGAACAGCTGGAGTTGGACCTCGATATGGACCAGTAAAAGAAAGAAATAAACTGTGGCCGCTGGTACATATTAGGCAATTGTTAAATGAAAATAGTGTAGGCGCTTTAAATCGTCACTTGTATTGTATTGTTATTATTTTTGTCCTGAAGAGGGAGCAGACTTATGTTAAAGCAGACACAACAGCAAAAATTATTGCAGAAACTATCACCTCAGCAAATTCAGCTCATGAAATTGCTGCAGGTGCCTACTGCCAACCTGGAAGAGCGTATCAAGGAAGAGCTGGAGGAGAATCCTGCATTGGAATACGGAGAGGATGAGGCGCACGACGAAGATCCCAGTAAAGAAGTACAGGAGGAATTAGCGCCTTCTTCTACCACTGAAGATGGAGATGAGGAGGAGTTTGAGCCGGATGGCAGCGAGAATGAATACGATAATATCGACATATCAGAATATGTAAACGAGGGAGATGATGATATAGCGGATTACCGCCTGCGTGATGACAACTACCCGGACCCCGACGAGAACAAAACCATACCTGTAAGGGTAGAAACCTCGTTCCATGAGCATTTACTCAGCCAGCTGGGAATGCTGGAGCTGGATGATCGCCAGCAACGTATAGCAGAACAGATCATTGGCAGCATTGATGATGATGGTTACCTGCGCAGGGAAGTAAGCGCTATTGTAGACGATCTTTCATTTTCGCAGAATGTCTCCACAGATGAAGAGGAAATAAAACTGCTGATCAAAAAGATACAGGAGTTCGATCCGCCGGGAGTATGCTGTACAGACCTGAAAGAATGCCTGTTACTGCAGCTGAAGCGGAAACCCCAGGATGATCCCGGTGTGCAGACCGCCTACCAGATACTGGACAGCTATTTTGATGAATTCACCAAGAAGCATTACGAAAAGATACAGAAAGGACTTAACCTGAGCGATGAAGCGCTGAAAGAGGCCATTAACCAGATCATTCGCTTAACGCCCAAGCCGGGAGGGAACTACGCTACCATTAATAAAGCGGAAAGCTATGTGGTGCCCGACTTCTTTATCTTTAACAATAACGGCAAGCTGGAGCTGACCCTGAACTCCAAGAATGCGCCGGACCTCCGTATCTCTGAAGGATACCGCGAGATGCTGAAAGAATATGACAGGGGAGATAAGAAAGACCGGCGGCAAAAAGAGGCCGTGTTGTTCATCAAACAAAAAATAGATGCGGCCAAATGGTTCATAGATGCCATTAAGCAGCGGCAGCACACGCTGTTGTCTACCATGGAATCTATCATGGACTACCAGCGGGAGTTTTTCCTGACGGGAGATGAGACCACCATGAAGCCAATGATCCTGAAGGACATTGCAGATATAACACAGCTGGATATATCAACTGTAAGCCGCGTGGCTAACAGCAAGTATGTACAGACAGAATTCGGCACCTTCAAGCTTAAATTCTTCTTCAGCGAATCCCTGTCTACAGACAGCGGAGAGGAAGTATCCACCCGCGAGGTAAAAAAAATACTCTCTGACCTTATTGAAGGCGAGAACAAACGGAAGCCGCTGAGCGACGAGAACCTGACCAAGATGCTGCAGGACAAGGGCTATAACATTGCCCGCCGTACAGTAGCCAAATACAGGGAGCAGCTGAACATCCCGGTGGCCAGGTTAAGAAAAGAACTATAATAAAGATAAATGGATAAAGAAACAGTACTGCATGTGAATGGCGCCAGGGAAGAGTTGCCGGTATTCTCACCTGCCCTGCGCGCGGTGGCGCAAGTGATCTCTTACCTGCTGCATCCACTGTTCATACCAGTCATTGTTACCTTCCTGACGGTGCAGGCCTTACCGGAATACTTTGTGAATTTCAAACAGGCCAGCCTCCGTTTTGCATATGATACCCTTTATTTCAGGGTGATCATGATAAGCGTATTTTTTCCTTTGCTGACCGTATTGCTGGCAAAGGCGCTTCGTTTTATAGACTCTATTTACCTGCGCTCCCAGCAGGACCGCATCATACCCTATGTTGCCTCTATTATTTATTATTTCTGGGCCTTCTATTCCTTTAAACGGCAGGGCGTGGCGCCGGGCTTTTTCAATGCCTTTTTCCTGGGCGTGTTCCTGGCGGTGATCATTTCTTTTATTTCCAACATCTTTGTGAAGATCAGCATGCATACTACGGGTTGGGGCGGCGTTATCGGCTTTTTGCTGGCCCTGATGTTCGGGATGCATATGAATGTAACCATAGCACTGGTGATCACTGTTTTTGTGGCAGCGCTGGTGGCCACTGCACGCATGGTCTTGTCTGCCCATAGCCCGGCGGATGTTTATGCCGGTTTACTGGTAGGTATATTCTCCCAATTATTAGCCTACGCGGTGATAGGTTAAGCACATTAAACATTTATTTTTTGACTGCGCATATTCATTGCGTAAGGGCGTTGCATCTTTGTAGGGCAGTTGTGAATAATGGTATCGAAAGGATCAAAGGTCAATGACTAGCAACAGGTTATTTGCTACTGTATTTAGTATTTAGGGATAAATGCTAAATTTTTTGGGAAAATCAAAAATTAGATCATAACTTAGCACACCATTAAATTTGTAAAAAACACTTACTAATATGTCTACAGCCAATGCAGATAAATTAAAGGCGCTCCGCCTTACCATGGATAAAATCGAGAAAGATTTTGGTAAGGGATCCGTAATGATGATGGGAGAGAAAGGATCAGAGCCCATGGAGGTAATATCAACCGGCTCGCTGGGCCTGGATATTGCGCTGGGTATTGGAGGCTTCCCCAAAGGCAGGATCATAGAAATATACGGTCCTGAATCTTCCGGTAAAACAACAGTTGCTATACATACTATTGCAGAAGCCCAGAAAAAGGGTGGCATCTGCGCCATCATAGATGCGGAGCACGCGTTTGACAGCTCTTATGCTCAGCGACTGGGCGTGGATGTGGATGCGCTGCTGATCTCTCAGCCGGATCACGGTGAGCAGGCGCTGGAAATAGCAGACCGCCTGATCTTATCCGGAGCGGTAGATGTGGTGGTGATCGACTCTGTAGCTGCCCTGGTGCCCAAGGGAGAACTGGAAGGTGAAATGGGAGACAGCAAAATGGGCTTGCAGGCCCGCCTGATGTCACAGGCTTTACGTAAGCTGACAGCTACTATTTCCAAAACCAACTGCTGCTGCATATTTATTAACCAGCTACGTGAGAAAATAGGCGTAATGTTCGGTAACCCCGAAACCACTACTGGTGGTAACGCCTTGAAGTTCTACGCTTCCGTACGCCTGGACATCCGTCGTATGACGCAGATTAAAGACGGGGATACTGCAGTAGGTAACAGGGTGAAAGTAAAAGTAGTAAAGAATAAAGTTGCGCCTCCTTTCCGCCAGGCCGAGTTTGATATCGTGTTCGGAGAAGGCATCTCCAAAATGGGAGAGATCATTGATATGGGCGTGGAGTATGGTGTGATACAGAAAAGCGGCAGCTGGTTCAGCTATGAAGGTAATAAGCTGGGTCAGGGACGTGATGCCGTTAAACAATTATTGTTAGACAATCCTGAAGTGGCCGCTGAAGTAGAGACAAAGATTAAGGCAAAGATTGCTGAACAACAGCAATAAGTGAAGCAGAAAAGTCTCAGTGATGCACGGGCCCCGCAGTTATATCGCATTGCAGCAAAATGCGGGCAGGGAGAATCAATTTATTACAGTTTGTTTTAGTTATAAGCATTGGGTTAGTTAGTAATTAACAATCCCCGCTCATTTTTGGGTGGGGAGTTTTTTTATAGGTAATAGTGCTATGATTTATTGGGTTAATTTTTTATATTAGACTTATTAGCCGCATTACCTATTAGCCGATGAACTATTGCTTCTGGAACCTCAATAACCACGACCTAGCCGATTTGTTGTATGACCTGGTAGATGAACAAGAAATTGATCTCATATTTCTGGCGGAATGTAACCTGAAACCCGCAGACGTACTAAGGAAACTAAACAGAGACACCAACGCCTTTTACTTTTGCGCCGGTATTACATGCGATAAGATCCAGATATATACAAAATTTAAAGATTCGTTATTGGGGCTATTGTCCGAAACAAGGAGAATGACGGCCAGATATTTGTATTCTCCGGTTTTGAACAATAACATAACTTTGTTGTGTTTACATCTTCCAAGCAAGCTTCACTGGACAGGGGACGACCAGGCAGCATATTTGTTGGGTGTAAAATCTTTTATTGATAGTGTAGAAAGTTTAGTTGGACATAAGCAAACTGTCGTGTTTGGCGATTTTAACATGCATCCCTTTGAGCATGGGTTAGTGCAAAGCGGAGGCTTTCATACCACTTTCGAAAGGGCAATAGCCCGAAGGCTGGTGAGAAAGGTGGATGGGGTAGAATATGATTTCTTTTACAACCCAATGTGGGGCTTTCTGGGAGATCTGGGGAAGGGAAAAGTGTCGGGAACGCATTATTACAGTCCGGCAAAACCGATTAACTATCATTGGAACCTGTTTGATCAGGTGATCATGCGGCCTGGGCTGATTGATTACTTTGATGACGGGTATTTGGATATTGTTACGGAGATAAAGGGAACCAGCCTTCTGACAGAGGCCGGTTTAATTGATTCGAGACATTTCTCGGATCACTTGCCGATAAAGTTTTGTTTTAACTTATAAAATACATGAAATATGAGTGAAGCAGCTCCCAATCTATGGCCGGAGGATATTTTAGAGAAAAAGATCACACTGCCTAAAAGCATTTTACTGGATCAGGCTAACTATCTGTCAAAAATGAGTAACAACATTCTGACAGTTGAAATAAAAACATCGCCCGCACTGATAAGCACTGAAAATAAAGACACACTTACGGCAAATGGATTGAGGCACGAGTTTATCATCAAAGTCCCTGCACTGGGCAATTACCAGTTCCCGTTATTATGGATCATACACGGCAGCATACAGGTCTATCCCTTTCAGCTTTACTCTATATTGGAAGAAACCTTTTATGATATCCAGGACGAAGAGCACTTTAAGAATGTACTGGCGAAGATCTTCTCTTTCGAGAAAACGAGGAATGCAATCAGTTACATCATGTCACAGGTATGAGTAAGGCCTACTGCTCATTGCCGGCCACCGGCTTCGTATCCTTCCAGGCCCATAGATACCGGCAGGCATAAGTACGGTAAGGAGCCCATTTAGCAGATATATCCAACAAGCGCTGACGCAATGCTTTTTTATCAGCCGTATCCAGCCGGTATAACTTGATCATACTTTGCTGCAACCCCAGATCATCAATAGCAAAGACATCTTCACGCCCCAGGTAGAACATCAGTAACATTTCAACCGTCCAACGGCCTACTCCTTTTATCTGTGTCAGGTAAGCGATCACTTCATCGTTCTCCATTTTATGCAGCTTCTTATCGGTCAGCTTTTCTTCTACCGTAAAGCGCGCCACATTATGTACATAGCTTACCTTGGCGTTGCTGAGGCCAATACCCCGCAGCACGGAAGCGGGTGTATCCAGCACCTGTTGTGGGCTGGGTTCTTTGCCGCCATACAGATCCAGGAAGCGTTGATAGATCACCTCGGCTACCCTGGTAGACAGCTGTTGGCTCATGATGGCGCCAATGAGGCGCAGGGTAATATTCTTTCGCGGAGGCACGGCTGGTAGCGGCCCATTCATGATGCTGAGCAGCTTTTTATCCTTGCAGAGATGCTGGTGGTATAACGGTGCGGTGGCTTTGGGCATAACATTCAGTTTAAAGATAAGAGGCAGCTACAGCTGCCCCTTCTTATCAAAATGGTTGCGCATATATTACCTGCATCAGCGTTTGTCCTACAGCCTGCAGCGTACGCTTGTCTATCACACTCATATTATCGTTCGGCGTATGCCAGTGGGGGGCAAAGTTGCCGTTGGGCTGCATGGCAATGATATCAAATGTAGGTATGTTAGCGATGGTATTTACGTATACGTGATCGTCTGTAATGGCGGCGCCATTGCCTTCATACCGGAAGTAGTCAGAATACCCCAGTTTGTTGGCTACATCCCACAGCGCTTTCATGGGGCCTAGTGCATACTGTTGCGAAGTGGCTTCCATAAAGAACTGCGTATTGCGGCCTCCCACCATGTCAAGCAGGATACCATAGTTGGCTTTGTAGCCGGGTATATGCGGATGCCTGGCCCAGTATTGAGTGCCCAGGCAGTAGCTGTTCTCTTCTTCACTTACACCGTAATCTTCCACATCGGTGAGCAGGAGATCTACGCCGATATTTGGTTTTTGCTGATGGAATTGTCTGGCCAGCTCCAGCAGTACGGCGGCGCCGCTGGCGCCATCGTCGGCCCCGTCAAATGCCTTGGTTTTATCAAAGGCGTCCTGGTCTGCATGCGGACGGGTGTCCCAGTGGGCCAGCACCAGTACACGCTGTGTAGCTGCGGGATTAAACACGCCGACGATGTTTGTGCAGGGCAGGGGCGTATTCTTAGGCCCGTTAACCGTGGTGCTTTGTACGTATACCGTATCTGCCAGCGGCTTCAGTGTTTGTATCAGCCAGTCGGCACATTTTTTTTGCGCCGGTGTATTAGGGATACGCGGGCCGAAACTCACCTGTTTTTCCGTATAGGCATAAGCGGTATCTGCGCTGAAAGCCGGTACTTTAACCGTAGAAACGGTGTTGTCTGTTGTTGTGTTATCGTTGCCCTTTTCTTTTGTAGAAGGCTGGCAGGCGCTGGCGCATAGGGCCATGCCTGTAATGATCGTCCAAAGTTTGCGCATGTTCAACCAATTCCTGGATCAGGTGATTTTATAAAATGCTGTAGCTAACGCTACCGTCTTTTTCATCTTTTAGCTGAATGCCGATGGCCAGCAGCTGGTTACGTATTTTATCTGAAGTGGCGTAGTCTTTCCGGAGCTTGGCCTCTTTCCTCATATCTATCAGGAGTTGCAATGTACCGTCCAGCATTGAATTGTCTGTTACCAGCGTTTCAGGCTGCAGTCCCAGAATGTCGATCAGGAAGGTTTGCCAGGTTTTTTGCAGGAGCGCGAAAGTATCTTCACTGATCTCGTGCATTTTTATCTGACCGCCCTTGAGAGAGTTGATCACGGGAACAAGTTCGAACAGGTTGGCCAGCACTTTGGCGGTGTTGAGGTCATCGTTAATGAACTCGGTGCATTCGCGGCACCATTGCTGTACCTGTTTATCCAGTTCTTCATTTACCGGGCTGCCGTTGCTGCTGTATTCCAGTTTCTGCAGCACATCGTAGGCTGCCCATAAGCGTTGCAGGCCTTTCTCTGCAGCCTGGAGGGCTTCGTTAGAGAAATCCAGCGTGCTGCGGTAATGGGTTTGCAGTACAAAGAAGCGGATGGTCATCGGGCTATACGGCTTCTCCAGGAGCGGGTGTGTACCGGCAAAGAGTTCCGTCAGCTTGATGGTGTTATTATACGCCTTGCCCATTTTGCGGCCGTTAATGGTGATCATGTTATTATGCATCCAGTAACGGGCCATGAGCTCGCCGTTGGCGATTTCGCTTTGTGCTATTTCGCATTCATGATGAGGGAACTGGAGATCCATACCGCCGCCGTGAATATCAAACTGCTGGCCAAGGTACTTGCCGCTCATGGCGGAGCACTCAATGTGCCAGCCAGGAAAACCTTCCCCCCAGGGGCTGTTCCAGCGCATGAGGTGCTCTGGCGGAGCTTTCTTCCAGAGCGCAAAATCTACCTTATTGCGTTTTTCTTCCTGTCCTTCCAGTTCGCGGGTGGTTTCCAGCATATCTTCCAGCACACGGCCACTCAGCCTGCCGTAGTCGTACGTTTCCGCGTATTTCCTTACATCAAAATAAACAGAGCCGTTCACTTCGTAGGCATATCCCTTTTCCATGATCTTTTTGATCATTTCTATCTGTTCCAGGATATGGCCGGTGGCAGTGGGCTCTATGCTGGGATCCTGGCAGTTGAACTGGTGCATGGCCCAGTGATAAAGATTGGTGTACTTCTGTACGATCTCCATGGGTTCCTGCTTTTCCAGCTGGGCTACCTTGGATATTTTATCTTCTGCCGCCCTGCCTTCTTCCTCAAAGTGGCCGGCATCGGTAATATTGCGTACATAGCGTACCTTATAGCCAAGGAATTTCAGGTAGCGGTACAATACATCGAAAGTGATATAGGGACGCGCATGACCCAGGTGGGATTCTCCGGATACAGTAGGCCCGCAGACATACATACCCACGAGGCCGGGATATAAGGGGATGAATACTTCCTTTTCGCGTTTTAACGAATTGTATATTTTAAATTCTGACATATTTGTTTATTTCCGGGATTGCAAAGATAATAATTAGTGCTTAGTCCTTAGCGAACGCTTGGGGTGAGATTGGCAATAACAGGATAGTGGTCGCTGAGGTCTGAATTGATCTTCCGGAAGCTATTTACGGTAAAGGACCGCCCCGGCAGGATGTAGTCTATACGCAGGGTGGGGGCCAGGCCCGTAAAAGTGCGCCCTATACCGGTGCCTTTTTCCAGGAAGGCGTCCTGCAGCCCACCTTTAATGGTAAAATAAGTATATGAGGCCGGTGTATCGTTAAAGTCGCCGCAAACCACTACCGGATAAGGGCTTTTGCGGATAAAGTCTGCCACGATATCAGCCTGCCTGCCCCGGCGCTGAAAGGCCTCTTTCATCTTCTGCATAATGCCTTTGGTGGCAATAAGGCCGGTATCTTCCTGTTTTTTGATCTTTTCGATGGAGCGGTAATCTTTTTCGTTAAAGCGATAGGATTCCAGGTGCATGTTGATAATACGGAAGGTATCGCTTTTCCGAACCACATCTGCATATATCAGGCTTTCGCCAAGCGGGCCGGGTGACAATTTTACCTTTTCTGATTGTATGATGGGATAGCGGGAAAATATAATAGTACCCCAGTGCTGCATACCATCGCGGTTAAAGTCGCTTGAAAAATAGCGGTAAGGCAATTGCATTTCCCTGGAGATATCTTCCCGGTTGTTGAAATCGTGTTGTTTTTCGGAGGTATAGAAATCCTGGAAGCAGGCAATATCCGGCGCCTGTTTCTTGATCAATGCAAACATTGCCTGCCGGTTGTACTTACTGTCTTTCTCGCGGTAAAGACCAAACAGGCCCACATTGTAGCTCATTACATTAATACTGTTGTCCGGAGCGGCAAACTGTTTTTCTGCAGAGGGCCAGTTGAAGGCGATATATGCATTGATGGATTTCCAGCCGATCAGCAAGGCAAGAATTGAAATAAGGCAGTACTTTATATTGAGCACGAGCCAGGCGCAGGCAAATAATACCAGCAATACAAGCAGGTAAGGGAATATGAGGGTAATGAAACTAACAGGCCACCAGCGTTGGGGGGACGCCCAGGGCGCTAAACACGCCAGTAGGAATAGGAATACTACCCCGAGGTTTACTGCCAGCAAAATACTTTTCGCGAATAATCTGATGAATCTCACCTGTAACCCGACTCTTTTTTGTTTAAAGATAGGGAATATTAAATACCCTTGGTCTTTACTTCCTTTTGAGTGAAAAACTGGCCATTACGGGAAAATGTTCAAAGGAAGCGTTCGTAAATGTACGGTAGCCATGGATATTAAACTGACTATGCGCCAGTATGTAATCTATACGTAAAGTGGGCGACAGGAAAGAAAGCGTACGGCCAATACCGCTGCCTTTTTCGAGGAAGGCATCCTGCAGTTGCCGGCTCACGGTATAATAGGTGTAAGAAACCGGGGTATCGTTCATATCGCCGCAGACAATAACGGGGTAGGGGCTTTCTGTAGCCAGTTCATGCAGCAACTGCGCCTGCCGGGCCCTCGTAGTAAAGGTGTGCCGCATCTTGGAAGCAAGGGCACGGGCCGCCGGCAGCTGTGTATTACTGCCGTCCAGGCTTTTAATAGCATTGATCTGCGAAAGCTCGGCGGGGTTAAACATATACGACCGTAGCTGGGCGGTGTAGATCCTCACGGTATCGCTGTTGATCAGCATATCTGCTTCCAGTATACTGCTGCCGCTGCCAGCCTCGCTGTAGCCGCAGGGTATTTTGCGTGTATGTATTACAGGGTAGCGGGAAAAGAGAATGATGCCGTAATGCCAGGTATCCCAGTGTGTTTTGTCCGCAGTAAAATAGTAGTGCGAATAGCCCAGGTTTTGCCGGATGGCCGCAATGTTATTGGTCAGTTTGGGATCGTCATTGGTGTAGAACTCCTGCAGGCAAAGCAGGTCCGGGCTGGCTTCCTTTAAGGTATGGATAATGGAGGCATGCAGCTCTTTATCCAACTTATAGCCTTTTACTCCCATGCTGCTGGTATTGAAGGTCATCACCGTGAACTGGGAGGCGGGCAGCAGTCCTGTAGCCGGCTCCTGTGGCAGCCGAAGGGAAAAGCTGACCAATACAGCCTTGAACGACAGCAGGACGGCCGCAATAGGGAACCAGTAATATTTTTTCCTGTATAGTAACCAAACTGGTATAAATAACAGGTTCAGGAAAAGTAATACGGGGAACAGCAGGCCTGCAAAACCACTGGGCCACCACAGCTGGGGACTGAGGTAAGGCAGCCATACAGATGTCAGCAATGCGGCTATTAGCAGGCAATTGCAGCAAAGCAACAGGCGGGGTAGCAATACTTGCAATAATTTCACGTAAATGGGGTTCTTATGTTAATGTGGTGCGTAATAGGGAATAAATTTACTGATCCACTTGTCAATTTCCAAATGGTGCAGAGGAATTTATGATATGTTAAAGGAGCTATTCCTGTTTGCTGGCCCGTACCAGGGTTTCTTTTTCTTCGGGCGTGAGGGCGTTCATTCCCTGTTCGTTGATCTTGTCCAGTATCTCGTTGAGACGTTGCTCCGGTACATTGCCCACTCTGCGATAGGGGTTATTGCTACCGGAAGCGGTCAGCTTTTTCTTGATGATGGCAACATCAGGATGTTCCTGTTCTGCGGGGTGGAATACATGGGTAGCTTTGTAGGTAAGGCGGTTAAAGCCCGCGCCCCAGTCTCTGCCTTTTTTCCACTGCAGCATGTAGAGAAAGCCGGTAAGGCCGCCGCCTATCAGGGAGGGAAAATAGGTGTGAGAGTTATCACTACCGGAGAAAAGATGTGCACTGATATGTGATGCTACGAAAACGAGGGTGATGATCCATAGAGGAATACCGCCGCCTAATAGCGGGAAGATGCGATAATTGGGAGCGATGGTGGTAACACCGATGGCCAGGGCCATTACGCTGGCGCCGGCGCCTATCAGGGATGCCTGCGGCAGCAGTGATTCAAAAGCCGGAATGGCGTGCATGCCCATCACATAAAAGATGGCGCCGCAAATGCCGCCAAAGAGGTACAGCGGCAGGATACGCTGGTGGCCGGCCAGGTTTTGCAGCAGGGAGCCGAAGCACCAGAGCCATAACATGTTGCTGAATACCTGCCAGAAGCTGATATGGGAGAACATGGCGGTGATCAGCGTCCAGGGACGCGTAAGCAGGCGGGCAGGGTTGGCGGGAAGGCTTGCCCAGGAAAGGATCTCCTGGTTAAACCGTTCGGTACCATAACCTTCCATATTATAAATTACCCTGGTGAACAGCAGCAAAATAAATATTGTCAGATTTACAACCAGGATCTGGGTAACGATGTTTCTTTCCTCTCCCAAAGTAAGGCTGGGAATCCTTTCTTTTTCCACTGTACGCATGCTGATCGCTTTGTTACAAATTTACGACTAATAGAAATGCCGCCGATTATTCTTGTTCCAGATCTTCAACAAAATGAAGCTGATTAACACACCGCCCAAATGCGCAAAATGCGCCACATTATCACCTGCTGAATTTTGAATTCCAGAAACAAGTTCCGCTACAATCAGCATGCCAACAACGTATTTTGCTTTGATTGGAAATAAAAAGTACAAATAAATTAGGGCGTTCGGGAACAGGTAACCAAAGGCAAACAAGATACCATATACTGCGCCGGAGGCGCCCAGTGTGGCGGTATTACGATAGCTGGCCACAAAGGTCTGCACATATACCCTTGCATCCTGGATCAGCTGCGGATCGTTCGGGTTTTGCGCCAGCGCTTCTTTAAGACCTTCGATCCTGAATGCGCCTGAGCCAAGATCGTAGTGGCGATCCAGCAGCGCGAAATTGGAGTAGGTAGGATCACTCAGGAATGCTTCGGCATCACGGGTAAGGTGAATGTTATCATAAGTAAGCACACCCATATGGCAAAGGGCGGCGCCAATACCACATATGATATAGAATATAAGGAAGCGTTTAGGCCCCCATACATTTTCAAGGGTGCTGCCAAACATCCAGAGCGTGAACATGTTCATGAAAAGATGGCCGAAGGAACCGTGCATGAACAGGTGAGTAATGATCTGGTGAGGGCGGAACATATCGGAACCCCAATAGTGAAGGGCAAACATGTCCGTAAGCTTCTCACCCATCATAGGTTGGAGGGTTACTTGTGCCAGGTATACCAATCCGTTGATGATCAATAGGTTTTTGATCACCATAGGAAGAATCTCAAATCTGCCGGGCCTGAATTCGTTCATTGTATCTTTTTTTAACTATGGGTTTTTTTCTCCAGCAGTACTACGTTCTCAATATGATGGGTATGTGGGAACATATCTACGGGCTGAACTTTTGTAACAGTATATAACTCGCTTAACAGCGCCAGGTCTCTGGCTTGTGTAGCCGGGTTACAGCTTACATATACTATTTTAGGTGCTGCTATCTGTAACAGCTTGCTTACCAGCTTTTCGTGCATACCTGCCCGTGGAGGGTCGGTAATCACTACATCGGGCTGGCCGTGCTGCGCAAAAAAGTTATCATCACAGATGTCCACTACATCGCCTGCAAAGAATGTTGCGTTGTTTACCTTATTGCGGGCTGCATTTTCCCTCGCATCGTCTATCGCCTCTTTAACCAGTTCTATGCCAACCACTTTGGCGGCTTTGCGGGATACAAAAATACCAATGCTACCGGTACCACAGTATAGGTCATACACAATTTCTGTTCCTGTCAGGCCGGCAAAGTCCCTTGTTACCTGGTAAAGGACGGTGCCCTGGTAAGTATTGGTCTGGAAAAAAGACTTGGGGCCTATTTTAAAAACAAATTCTTCGAGCTGCTCTTCAACGTAGCCTTTTCCGTAATATACCCGGGGTTCCAAGTCAAATATACTATCATTCTTTTTAGGATTGATGGTATAAACGATGGTGGTAATGCCCGGCACGGCGGCCAGGAGGTGGTCAAGCAGGCCTTTGCGGGCCGGTTCATCCTCATAGCTGATCACCAGGTTCACCATTACCTCGCCGGTGGTACAGATCCGTACTACCAGGTTGCGCAGCCATCCCTGTTGCGCCCTGATGTCGTAGAAAGACAGGTCATTTGCAAGGGCATATTCTCGGACGGTGTTGCGTATCTGGTTCACCGGCTCTTCCTGCAGGTGACAGGTATGGATATCCAGCACCTTATCGAAGAGGCGCGGTATATGAAAGCCTAACGCGTTCCTCCGGGTAATGGCGCCTTCCCGGGCAATTTCTTCGTCCGTAAGGTAAGCTTTGTTACTAAAGGTGAATTCCAGCTTATTACGATACCGGGTGCTGTGCTGACCGCCCATAATAGGATCTATCTGGGGCAGCTGCAGCTTCCCGATGCGGCGCAGATGGTCTTCCACCTGCTGCTGTTTGTATTCCAGCTGAAGGGAGTAGGGCAGCATCTGCCATTTACAGCCGCCGCAAATGCCAAAATGTTCGCAAAAGGGCGTTACGCGCAGGCTGGAATAGGAGTGGATGTGAATGGCCTTGCCTTCTGCCCAGTCTTTTTTATTCTTACTGAGCCTGATATCCACCACATCGCCGGGCACTACACCCCCTTCAATGAATATAACTTTTCCATCTTTACGGGCCAGGGCTTTGCCTTCTGCGGCATAAGCGCTTACCGGTACTTTTTCCAGTACTACATTTTTTTTCCTCACGGATGCAAAGGTAGTTAATTAGGCATAAGCTATGCGCCAGAAACTGCAAGATTTGCCATATATATTAGCTGCTGACACCTTGTAGCTTGCGGTTTACAGCTCATAACATATATTTCACATTTTGCGTTTATCATTTTACATTTACACATCCTAATCCTATGCGTAAACTTTTATTCATTTTCGCGATCCTTCTTTACAGCCACCTGCAATTGCAGGCACAAGGCTATGAGCTTACTATACATTTTAAGAACTATACCGGTGGAAAGATGTTCCTGGCTCATTATATGGGCAAAGGCACTTACCTGGCCGATTCTGCGATGATCGGGGCAGACGGCACCGCCGTGTTGAAAGGTAAAGAAGCGCTGCCAGGGGGGATCTACCTGGTGGTTTTCCCGGGTAAGACGCGTTATTTTGAGATGTTGCTGGATCAAAAGCAACATTTCTCTATTGACGCAGACACCAGCGATCTGGTAGGCAAAACAGTTTATAAAAATTCCCCTGAAAACGACCTTTTCCTGGGCTATAATCGTTTCCTGGCCTCCCTGGGCCAGCAGTCCAATGAAATGCAGCAATTGCTGGCCGCCAGAACGGCAGCAGACAGCGCCAAAGCAAAACCGCTTCAGCTGGCTTTGAACAAGAAGATCCAGGACTACCGCTATGACTTCATCGCGAAACATCCCGAATCTCTGCTGACCAGTATTTTCAGGGCTATGAAAGAGCCTGAGATACCGGCAAAACCGGCTGATGCAGATTCCACCTTTGCTTACCGTTATTTTAAAGCGCATTACTGGGACGAGGTGAACCTGAACGATGGAAGGCTGGTGCGTACGCCTATACTGGAAGGCAAGCTGCAGAAATACTTTACCCAACTGGTGGCTTTAGATCCCGATTCGGCAAAAATAGAATGCGACCAGCTGCTGGCCAAGGCCAGAAAGGATAAGGAAATGTTCAAATATACCTTGTGGTGGCTCACCTACCATTACGAAACCTCCCAGTATATGGGGATGGACGCGGTATTTGTTCACCTGGTAGAGAAATATTACGTGCCTGGCGACGCTTACTGGCTAAGCACAGAACAACAGAATAAGATTATCTCAAGGGCCTATGCTATCGCGCCTAATCTCATAGGGCAACAGGCCCCACCGCTGGAAATGCAGGACTCTTCCGCCAAACCGTTGTCTCTCTACAGCACAAAGGCCAAGTATACCGTACTGGTTTTCTGGGACCCCACCTGTGGCCACTGTAAAACAGAGGTTCCGAGGCTGGATTCTGCTTTTAAAGCCAGTTGGCAACGTAAGGGAGTAGTCATGCTGGGTGTACGCACCGACGGTACCCGCGAAGAATGGCTGCAATTTATTAAACAGCACCAGTTAAGCGGTTGGATACACGCCTGGGATCCCCAGTCGCAAAGCAATTACCGCCGCCTGTACGATGTATACAGCACCCCTGTGGTATACCTGCTGGACGAAAAGAAGAAGATCCTGGCCAAACGTTTGGGAGTGGAACAACTCAACGGCTTCCTGGAAAGGCTGGAAAATGACACTGCGGCAATAACAAAATGATGCCTTTTGCTGACGGGTTTGCTGACGATCTCCATTGTAATCGATTTACAATCAACTAGATAAAAGTAAAAAAAAAGCAATTGGCATAGTCTTTGGTTTAGTGACATTGAACTAAACCTTTAGATTATGACCAAGAGAATCATCCTATGCGTTGCTGCCCTGACGATTTCGTTCGCGGCCGTATCTCAGGTCCGGGTGGGGATTAAAGGTGGCCTTAACCTGGCAAACATTTCAACGGGTAATGACGGGACTGTTGACAACAAAAAGACCTTACCGTCCTATCATATAGGTGTAATTAGTGACATGCCGTTGATCAAAAACGTGTTGTCCTTTCAGCCGGGGGTATTTTACACAAGTAAAGGGGCTAAACTGGAGTCAGGCAATAAGGGCACTCCAACAGTAACTGACCCGTATTCCAAGTATACCACCAACCCCCAGTACATTGAGGTTCCTTTAAATTTTGTGGGTAAGATTCCGATCGGGACAGATTGCAGGCTCTTTGCTGGTATCGGTCCATATTTCGCCTTTGGTGTGGCAGGTAAAAACAAGTATGAGTTTAATAATGGGGTAGTTAATACCACCGGTAAATCCAGTATTGTATGGGACGATGATACCCCGTTCAATAATGATGACCCCAACCAGGGAAGGAATAAGTACAGGCGTTTTGACTGGGGTGGCAACGTGATGGTAGGTGCGGAAATATCACGTTTCCTGCTTTCTGCCCAATACGGACTTGGCTTTAACAAGATCAACTCCGGCGAAGAGAGTAGTAGCGACAATAAGAACAAGAACCGGGTATTCAGTATATCTGCCGGTTTCATGTTCTAAACAATTGACCCTCAACTTTTGTATATAAAGGATAGTTTTTTGATCCTGATGCGCGCAGGCCGCATCCTTTAACAAGCATGCAAGCAAAAAAGGGAGATAGCACCGGCCTGCAGGTGCCTTTCCAAACAAAACATTCACAAATGAAAAAAGTATTATTGTTCGCCGTTGGCATGTTGATCGCCGGATTTTCTTTCGGACAGGTAAAATGGGGTGTAGTAGCGGGCCCTAACTTCTCCAGCTATACTAGTAAAGAAGGAAGTGATAAAGAAACAAGTGGTCTGAAAACCAGCGTAAGGGCCGGTATTACGGCAGACCTTCCGCTGGCAGATGAATTTTTTATCGGCACAGGCTTGTTGTATGCCGGAAAGGGCGGTAAAGACAAGGACAACAATTCTGTGGCAAGTTTCAAGGCTAACTTATCTTACCTGCAACTGCCTATCCTGTTCACTTACAAACCCCAGGTAGGTACCGGTAATCTGGTGTTGGGTGTAGGCCCATACATCGCTTATGGTATTGGTGGCAAGCTGAAAGGTACTATTGGTACCGCCACCGGGGAAGTTAAAGCCTTTGACGATGAGGCGGGAGATTTTAAGCTGAAGCGTTTTGACGCCGGTGCTGGTATCCAGGTAGGGTATGAAATGCCGCAGGGCCTTTATTTTGGCCTGAATACCGATCTTGGTCTTGTCAATGCAGTAAGCGAAAAGACGATCAATAATGTGGATTATTCCTGGAAGAACACCTCTTTTGGTGTTTCCGTAGGTTATAAATTCGGTGGCAAGTAAGAAAACTGTAACCGCACGCAAAGCTGCAAAACGGTCCTGAGTCACTCAGGACCGTTTTTTTTATGTTAACAAGCCATCTCATTATATTATAATTTGTACTTTAGTGCCCTGTGCAAGCAAGAGACGTTTGTGTGCCCCTGATAAACAAGAAAAAAAGGACAATATTTTTTAAAGAACGGTTTTTTCAAAAGGTTTTTCATCTAAACAGGACAGATGCATGAAGAATTTTACATATCTATTCCTGGCTATCATAGCCGGATTACCCCTACATGCGCAGACAAGTATAGGACTCCGCGGCGGCTATACCATGGCAGACCTGCGCTATAAGGACGCGACCATTAGTTATAAATACAATGGTCTTGGTACCCCCACCCGCTTAAACAGCTGGCATGTGGACTTTATGGTAAATGTGCCAATAAAGGACGGATTTTATATTCAGCCGCTGCTCCGTTACAATACTGTGGGCGCGCACTTTGAACCGCCGGTGTCTGCACCTGCAGGAGTATTTATGCCTTCAGCCAAAGAAATCAGGCTGCACTACCTGGAGCTACCGCTGAATATCGTATATAAGATCCCCTTGTCCTTTGGAAAGCTGGCAGTGGGAGCAGGACCCTACGCCGGTTATGCGCTGAATGGCAGATATGACCTGGCTATTCGCTATAATGGCAGCGAGGTGGAAAATACCCACCAGGAAATCAGATTCAATGACCGCACTAATATTATATCTACCAATTCCCAGTTAAGACGTTGGGACGCGGGCGCCAACTTTATGCTGGGGCTGGAGTTTAACAGCCTTGTTGTACTGGGCGCCAATTACAGCATTGGAATGACAGATATTGACAGAGCGGCCAGCAGTACGCTCAAAAACAGATATCTGGGCATTAGCCTGGGTGTTTTGCTGAACCGCGAAGACTACTGACCGTAACCAAAAATAACTTGATAAAGTCCTGTCCATAAATTAATTGGACAGGACTTTTTATTTTTTAATCATATATAAATATGTAGGCCGAAATCTCTTCCGCTCAAAATAAACGAATATTTATGATAAATAAATTATTAAAATTAAATATATGATGTATCTTTGCGGCGATTATTAAACCAAACAAGTTTTCACAAATGAAAAAACAAGTAGTACTAGTACTGTTGGCCCTTGTAGGAACCCTATCTACCTATGCCCAAGTTTCTTTTGGTATTAAAGCCGGTTACAACAACTCCGGTGTTAGCGGCGAAGGCAGCGAATTCACCAAAAGGCTTTCCGGATTTCATGTTGGTGGTATAGCTGACATCTCCCTGGCCGAAAACTTCTCGTTACAGCCCCAGCTGCTCTTCATCACTAAGGGAGCGAAATCAGAAGCTTTTAAAGAAACTGTTGGCGGTACTGAGATAGAATTCCCGGCCCAAAAACTGACCTTTAATTACCTGGAACTGCCTGTAAACTTCCTGTACAAACACGAAGTTGGCGCTGGTAGCATTTTTGTTGGCGCTGGCCCTTACATTGGCTTCGGTTTAAGCGGTAAGGTAAAAGCTGGTGACGAAGATGCTGACGTTAAATTTGATGGTAAAAAAGGCAGCGAAATAGACGCTAATGACGACGCTGCGATACACCTGAAACGCCTGGACGCTGGTGCTAACTTCCTGGCTGGCTATGAGCTGAAGAACGGTCTGCTGTTCGGCGTTAACTACAGCCTGGGTTTAACTAACCTGGATCCTGATGGCTCCAAATCAAAGAATAACTACTTTGGTGTCAGCGTTGGTTACCTGTTCAAAACAAAGAAGAAATAACCATAATAGAAATATAGTACAACTAAAGCTAAAACGTCCCGGCATTTGCCGGGACGTTTTTTTACTGCTTTATTTAGGGGGAAAACTTATGTTTTCCGTCTTAATGATATCGACATAGGACAAAAAAACAAAAAGTGTGACAGTTATTCGTACATGCCATTGCGTTTCTACGTACTGGCATTTTTCTTTATACGATCTCCTCTACTACTTTTTTGATCACCTTTGGTTTGCCCAGGGTATAATAATGCAGTACAGGCACGCCGAAGTCTTTCAGCTCTTTTGACTGCTGTATCAGCCACTGGGTGCCTGCCTCTTCCACCTCTTTGTCTGATTTGCATTTCAACACCTCGTTCGCCAGATCGTCAGGAATGTCTACATGGAAAGTACGCGGCAGCACAGTAAGCTGTTTCTTGGTAGTAAGTGGTTTAAGACCTGGAATGATCGGGACGGTTATGCCCATTTCGCGGCATTTTGCCACAAAATCAAAGAATTTCCGGTTGTCGAAGAACATCTGGGTAATGATATAATCGGCTCCGTTCTCTACCTTCCTTTTCAGGTGTGTCAGATCTGTCTGCAGGTTAGGCGCCTCAAAATGTTTCTCCGGGTATCCGGCTACGCCTATACAGAACTTGGTTTTTACACCACCCTGCAGGTCTTCTTCCAGGTAAATACCATTGTTCATGTGCACTACCTGCTGCAGCAGTTCAATAGCGTAACGGTGCCCGTCGGGGTTGGGTTCAAAGAAGGTTTCATTCTTGGGGGCGTCGCCACGCAGTACCAGCACATTATCCACGCCCAAAAAGTTAAGGTCAATCAGCGCATTCTCGGTTTCTTCCCGGCTAAAGCCTCCGCAGATCAGGTGAGGTACTGCGTCTACATTATAGTGGTTCATAATGGCGGCACAAATACCCACAGTCCCGGGGCGTTTACGGATCTCTACTTTCTCGAAACTCCCATCCCCCCTCTTTTTGAACATATGCTCACTGCGATGGTAAGTAACATTGATAAATGAAGGCTTAAATTCCATCAGGGGGTCTAAATGGTCATATATAGACTCTATGCTTTTGCCTTTCAGGGGTGGTAATATTTCAAATGAGATCAGGGTATCCTTCGCCTGAGCTATATGTTCGGTTACTTTCATCCCGTTATTTTTATGAGGGGCAAAAATAATATAATCTTGGTTAAATGGTTATTTTTGCTAAGTTTGAACATATGGTATTAAAAATTCATACAGATCAGTTAGTTAAGCGCTACCGTAACAGAACAGTGGTAAACCATGTATCTGTAGAAGTATCGCAGGGTGAGATTGTAGGGCTGCTGGGCCCTAACGGGGCAGGCAAGACCACCACCTTTTATATGGTGGTAGGGCTGATCAAGCCTGACGAGGGAGAAGTGTTCCTGGATGATGTGAACATTACCAAGCTGCCCATGTTTAAAAGGGCGCAAATGGGCATTGGCTATCTGCCCCAGGAGGCTTCCGTATTCCGCAAACTGAGCGTAGAGGATAATATTTCAGCTGTATTGGAGATGACCAATCTGAAAAAGGCGGAGCAGAAAGAAAAGCTGGAAGCGCTGCTCAGCGAATTCAGGCTGCAGCACGTGCGGAAAAGCCCCGGTGATGTACTGAGCGGTGGAGAGCGCCGCCGTACAGAGATAGCGAGAGCCCTGGCCGTAGACCCCAAGTTTATCCTGCTGGACGAGCCCTTTGCGGGGATAGACCCCATTGCCGTGGAAGACATACAATCCATTGTTGCAAGGCTGAAATACAAGAATATCGGTATTCTCATCACAGACCATAATGTACAGGAAACACTGTCTATTACAGACAGGGCATATTTATTGTTTGAAGGTAAAATATTGAAGGCCGGTACTGCCGAAGAACTGGCGGCAGACGAACAGGTAAGAAAAGTGTATCTTGGACAAAATTTCATTCTGCGCCGTAAGAACTACCTGGATGAAGCTGCTAAACAACAATAAATAACATTATTGGGGCCAGCCCTCAAAACTTCAATTGAACCTTTCCTATTATGAGAATTTTAAGTCCTGCAATATCTCAATTGGCGCGATTGCGTATGGGACGCATAGAGTATTTTATGCAGTATCCCCTACAAGTGCAGCAGCAGGTATTCCAAAGTTTGATCAGTGCTGCCCAGTATACTGAATTCGGCAAGCAATACGGTTTTTCCAGCATCTTTAAAATAGAAGAGTTTAAGCAACGGGTACCTGTACATAACTATGACTCCATTAAACCCTATATACAAAGGGTGATGGAAGGACAGCAGAATGTTTTGTGGAACACGCCAATAAAATGGTTTGCCAAATCAAGCGGTACCACTGCAGATAAAAGCAAGTTCATACCTGTTTCTGTAGAAAGCCTGGACGAATGTCACTACCGTTCCGGCAGGGATGTACTCTCCTTATTCTATAACAACTTTCCTGATTCAGACCTGCTCACCGGCAAATCGCTGGTGATAGGTGGCAGTCACCAGGTAAACAAGCTCTCGGCCGACAGCGACTCGTACTACGGAGACTTGAGCGCTGTTATGCTACAGAACATGCCTTTCTACGGCAACATGATCCGCACGCCTGATCTTTCCATTGCCCTGATGGATGAATGGGAAGAAAAGATAGAGCGTATGGCCAATGCCGTTATCCATGAAAATGTAACTTCTATAGCAGGCGTACCTACCTGGACGCTGGTGCTGATCAAGCGGATTTTTGAGCTCACCGGCACTGATAACCTGGCAGATGTATGGCCTAATATAGAATTGTATATGCACGGGGGCGTAAGCTTTACGCCTTACCGCGACCAGTTCAGGAAGCTGATCCGCAAACCCGATATGTATTACCAGGAAACCTATAATGCGTCCGAGGGCTTCTTTGCCGCCCAGGATATTATAGGCCAGGAAGGATTACTATTGTTCCTGAACCATGGTATCTTCTATGAGTTTATGCCCATGGAAGAATACGGGAAAGAACAGCCCCGCACACTGCAGCTGCAGGATGTGGAGCTGGGCAAAAACTACGCCCTGATCATCAGCACCAACGGCGGACTATGGCGTTACCTGGTCGGAGATACGATACAGTTTGTATCGCTGGCGCCTTACCGCATCAAGGTAAGCGGCCGTACAAAATCCTTTATTAATGCTTTCGGCGAAGAGCTGATCGTGGAGAACTCTGACAAAGCCATTGCCCATGCCTGCGAAGTGACCTGCGCTATCGTCAATGATTATACGGCAGCGCCTATTTACTTCAGTGACCAGGGCAACGGCGGACATGAATGGCTGATAGAGTTTGAAGTACCGCCTGCAGACCTGCAACAGTTCACGCAGGCGCTGGATGCCAAGCTGAAATCCGTTAACTCTGACTATGAGGCCAAACGCCACAAAGATATTGCACTGCATATGCCGGTGATACATGTGCTGACAAAAGGTACCTTTACCGAATGGCTGAAAAGCAAAGGCAAACTGGGTGGGCAGCATAAGGTACCCCGCCTGAATAATGAAAGGCATTATGTGGAAGAGATCCTGAAATTTGCCGGCGCCTTATAGAAAATCCATTACTCATTCTTAATTACTTAATAGATCAACTGACAACATGAAATTACTGGAGAACAAAGTTGCTATTGTAACAGGTGCCAGCCGCGGAATCGGGGAAGCGATCGCAGAAAAATTTGCAGATCAGGGAGCTCATGTAGCCTTTACATATTTGAGCTCTGATGAAAAAGCCCGGGCCCTGGAACAAAAGCTGCAGTCCAAAGGTGTAAAGGCAAAGGCATATAAGTCTAACGCAGGCTTGTTTGAAGATTGCGAAGCACTGGTGAATGATGTACTGAAAGATTTTGGCCAGGTAGACATTTGTGTGAATAACGCCGGTATTTCAAAGGATAACCTGCTGCTGCGCATGAGCCCTGACCAGTGGGATGATGTGATGGATATTAACCTGAAGAGTGTATACAACATGACCAAACATGTGATACGCCCTATGATGAAAGCCAAGAACGGCGTTATCATTAACATGAGCTCTATCATCGGTATCAAAGGCAATGCAGGTCAAAGCAGCTATGCAGCCTCCAAGGCAGGTATCATTGGGTTCACCAAATCTATAGCACAGGAACTGGGCAGCCGTAACATCCGTTGCAATGCGGTTGCTCCCGGTTTTATTGAAACAGATATGACGCATTACCTGAAAGATGGTGAGGGCGCCAAAGCTTATATAGAGAAGATCCCGCTGGGACGTTTCGGCAAACCGGAAGATATTGCCAATGTATGCCTGTTCCTGGCATCAGACATGGGCAATTACCTGACCGGACAGGTGATCAGCGCCTGCGGTGGATTAAATATCTAAAAAGAAAAATGGTCGATAGTCCGAAGCTTGCTGTGGACTATCGACCATCTATATATGGCCTTATGCCGTAGTATTATTTCCCTGCGGTGGCCACCCTGAAAGTCTCAATGCATTTCCTGTCCTGCAAAGTTACATACACGGTTTTCTTATCCTTACCACCAAATACCAGGTTGCTGCATAGTTTGCCTTTAAGCGCTACTTCGCGGATCAGCTGACCCTTGGGAGAAAGCACGGCGATCACGCCTTTGCCATGGCGGCATACATACAGGTTACCCTTTTTATCACATTTCATACCATCAAACCCGAAGTCAGGAAATTCGGCGAACAGACTTTTATTGGAGAGGTTGCCTCTCTCGTCCACATCGTATTTCCAGATCTTGCGTTGGATGCTTTCATTCACATAAAGGATCTTTTCATCAGGGCTCAGGGCAATCCCGTTGGTGGTGCCCATGTGATGTTCTACTAATACCGGGTGGCCTCCTTCGTCAATACGCCACAGTTGCCCGTTCTGTTCTTTCCAGTTGGGATCAGAGGCAAACAGCTGACCTTTGCTGTTGATGCAAAAGTCATTAGGTTGGTTGAACTGTTTGGTATTCACATATACACTGATCTTTTTTGTCTGCATATCCACCTGCAGTACGTTATGACCTTTGAAATCGGCGAGCAGCATATTGCCTTCGCTGTTAAATACGATGCTGTTGGCAATGCTGCCTTCGGGCAGGGTCACGAATATTTCCCCGGTGCCGTCGTTGGTGTTGATCTTGCCAATGGTGCCGTCCTGCTGGAAGTTTACCACATACAGGTTGCCGTCCTTGTCAAAATTAGGTCCCTCAATGTTCTGGGAGAACATGTTCTCCTGGGTAAGGTCAGTCGCTTCATACAATCCTTTCTTTTTCTGTGCTGTAACAGTGCTTGAAATGATAATGAAAGCTGCCAAAAAACCGATAGATCTTTGCATGTTAGTTCAAATTGAATATGGTGTGCAGGCCTTTGCCTGCGGCTTTGCGAAGCTATATAAATTTATCAGTGAAAGCAACCTGTATATCTATCCGGCTCAGTGATGGGAGGCCTACTTTTTTACTATTTTCGCACCCATGATCCATGTTTCAGCATTCCAGGATTTAGCGCATCTGGCTATCCATAAAGTAGGCAATTCATCACAGGATGAACCTTTGATCTGTTCACAGGCGCCACTGGATTTACAGGATGAAGCCATCAGCCAGCTGCTGCTTACCTATTTTATACAGCCTTTCAATAATAACGCGGAATATTTCCGTTTTTATCATGAGGCCGACCTTCAGTTAAATGAAGTTTTCCAATACTGCAAACGCGTCTTTGCAGACAGAGACAACTTTTATGAGCAGTCTGTGAATATTGCCAGGCATCTCTACAAACATTCTACCCACCCCAAGATAAAGGGAGGCGAGCTGTATATCGCCTATTTCAGCAAATGCCTTACAGACGGTGAAGAAGCGGAGGCGATCGGGATCTTTAAATCAGAGAACCGCGATACCTACCTCAAGGTATTTCTTTCCAACGACAATTATCAGGTAAATTACGAGGACGGTATCAATATCAATAAACTGGACAAGGGCTGCCTGATATTCAATATAGAAGAGGAGAACGGTTACAAGGTAAGTGTGATAGACAGCATCAGCAAGCAGAATGAAGCCGTGTACTGGAAAGACGCTTTCTTACAGGTACAACGCCGGGAAGACAATTACCTCCAGACGGAGACCGCGGTGAACATGTGTAAACTCTTCATACAAGATAAGCTGCCTAACGAATACGAGATGAACCGGGTAGACCAGGTAGATCTGCTTAACAAATCTGCCGCCTATTTTAAAGAAAAGGAGCAGTTCCAGCTGGATGATTTTGCGCAGGAGGTATTAGGCCATCCGGATGCCATTGCCTCTTTCAAGGAATACCGCGAGCACTTCCAGCAGGAGTTCCGCCAGGAGATACCCGATGAATTTGATATTTCTGCACCGGCTGTAAAGAAACAGCAAAAGGTATTCAAGAGCGTATTAAAGCTGGATCGCAACTTCCACGTGTATATCCATGGCGACCGCGATCTGATAGAACGTGGTTTTGACGAGGGCACCAATATGTATTATTACAAGCTGCATTTTCAGCAGGAGACCTGAGCCTGCGCAGCTATGGATAAATAAAAAGTGGGTATCCGCCAGCTGGCAGATACCCACTTTTTTTATGGTGCATAATGTTAATTATTCTTTGCCCTTAGGCCTGGGAGGACGCGGCTTCTGATCCCTGGGCCCTCTCTGTTCCTGGCGGTTATTGCTGTTATCCTGGCGGGGGCCATGCTTTGGCTCATGCCGCTGCTTTTGTTGCTGTTGCTGCTGCGGATGTTGTTGCTTCTGCTCCCGGTGCTTCTGTTCTGGTCTGTGCTGCTGTTTTTGCTCCTGCCTGTTGTCTCCACCACCTTTCTTAGGCTGCTGTTGCTGTTGTGGCTGCGGCTGGGGTTGTTTTGGCCCCTGCTGCGCCTGTTGCTTCTGATGGTGTTGTTGCTTCTGTTTCTCCTTATCCTTCTGCTTACGTTTATGAGAAGTTTTTTCCAGTGAGCGGAGGCTGATCTGGCCTACTACGTCGGCAAAGCCCAGGTCTGTTTCCTTAGGTTTGGCCACCACCACTTCAACAGCTTTCAGCTCCTCGGGTTTTACACCCTGCTTGTTCAGCTGGCGGATCTCTTTAACACGGGAGATAGTGAGCGGATATTGTTTGTTGCTGCTGCTGTCGTAGCTGTACCACATGAGATTCTTGAAGATATCTCTTTTCTGCAGGCTGGCTACTCCGGCTGCTGTTTCTATAGTATCCGCGTCTTCGGGGAAGTCTTTCAGCGCATCCAGGTAGGTATCCAGCTCGTAGTTAAGGCAGCATTTGAGGCGGCCGCATTGTCCGGAGAGTTTTGCCTGGTTAATGGAAAGGTTCTGGTACCTGGCAGCAGTGGTGTTGACGCTTTTGAAGTCAGACAGCCAGGTAGAGCAGCAAAGCTCACGTCCGCAGCTCCCGATACCGCCTACCTTACCGGCTTCCTGGCGGGCGCCTATCTGACGCATTTCCACCTTTACCCGGAATTCAGACGCATATACTTTGATCAGCTCACGGAAATCCACGCGGTCATCAGCCGTATAGAAGAAGGTGGCTTTACGGCCATCGGCCTGTATTTCCACTTCTGTAAGCTTCATTTCAAGTCCCAGGTTGCGGGCTAAAGCTCTTGCTTTTATCAGCGCTTCCCTTTCACGGGCCTTGTTCTCGTTCAAGCGGTGCAGATCGTCGGCCGTAGGGCGGCGCAACACTTTTTTTACCTCTGGGGTATCTTCTGCCCGTCTTTTTTTCATTTGCAGCTTTACTAACTCGCCGGTAAGACTCACGGTCCCTATGTCGAAACCGCTAATGCCTTCCACAGTTACCATTTCACCTTTTTCAAACAGCTGCCTGGTAACATTGCGGAAAAAATCTTTACGACTACCGTTATTAAAGCTAACCTCTATAATATCAAATGGTGCTAAGCTATCACCCAAGGGAATATTGGCCAGCCAATCAAATACATTAAGCCTGTTACATCCTCCGCTACTGCATCCTCCGTTGCTTTTGCATCCTGCTGGCTTCCCATCCGCACCCGTACCACATCCGGCACAAGCCATATTGTTCAGTTTAATTTAAATTTTACCAAATATCAATTCCTATCCTGATCCTCTGATCTCCTTCAAAATACATATTATTTTATAGGATTCAAAGGACGGTGGGCACAAAGGTAGCTAAAATCGGGGAAAGGTTGAGGGGGGGCGCCAATTTTAGAGCACCGGCAGGGCTTTATTCCGGAAAATGTACTGCAGGCGGATGGATAGCGCATGGAACAGCAGCTTGGCATTGGCATTACGTTCAATATAGTAGCAGGCATTGTCCAGCAGCTCCATGATATCCTCCATTTGATGGAGGTTGGCCAGCTTGTTCAGCTTGGCGGCAAAGTCCATTTCTTCTTCAGAGAAGGCCAGTTGCTGCCTGTCCAGGAACTGGAGGCGAAGGCTATGTTCCAGGAGATTGATAAAATAGCGGAGGAATTGCTTTTGATTCTCGCGGCCTGTTTTGGTGCTGGCCATCTGTTCTATCCATGCCTGGAGGGCAGGACGGTTACCGGTAAATATATAGTTCAGCCAGTTACGCAGCAGTTCATGGTAATCATCTTCTGCGTTCTGCAGGAGGGTCATTGCCTCCCGGTAATTACCCATAGCGATGGTAGCGGCCTGCCTGGCTTTGGCCGGGGCCGCCTTGGCCCGGTTGATCAGCGCATCCACCAGCACTTCTTTGGGAAGCGGGTTGACCCTGATGAGATGTGTGCGTGAAAGGATGGTGGCCAGTATCTGCTCCTGGTTTTCCGCCACCAGGATAAACAGGGTATTGGCTGGCGGCTCTTCTATCAATTTCAGTAAACGGTTGCCTTCGTTACCCAGGTATTCAGGCATCCACATCAGCAAGATCTTATACTGGCTTTCGAAACTTTTAAGACTGAGCTTGCGGATAATATCATGGCATTCATTGGCAGTAATATTACCCTGCTTGTTCTCTGCGCCGATAAACTGCAGCCAGTCGTAAGCATTGCCATACGGATGAGTGGCGATAAACTCACGCCACTCGGCCACATACTCGGTGCTGACCGGTTTGTCACCAGGTTTGCGCGGAATAACAGGATAGGAAAAGTGAATGTCCGGATGGATATACTGCGAGGCTTTAACACAGGCCGGACATTGCCCGCAGGCATCATTTTCCTGTTTGTTCTCGCATACCAGGTATTGAGTAAAGGCCAGCGCCAGGGGTAAACCGCCCGCCCCTTCTGGAGCCAGCAGCAGCATTGCATGGCTAAGCCGGTTCTGTTGTACTGCCTGCACCAGCTGTTGCCGGATATTTTCCTGTCCTATGATGTTTGAGAAAAGCATGAAGGAGCAAATCTAACACACTATTTCAGTGAAACAAAACAGACATTGGTAAAAGTGCCCGCGCCTTTTACGGTGTGGTTATTAGCTTCAAAATAGTAACTGCCAGACATGGTCAGTTTTCTGATGTCCCATTTGGTGAGTATAACGCTGGAGGTATCTGTTTCAAAGTATTTTACACCGGTACCCTCCCTGGTGCCGGCTAACACCAGCCCGTACTTTAACCCCGGGTTATTCTTGCTGTAATTATAGGCTTTTTCCGGAAGGCTGTCATCCCACACCTTATCGTTATGATAAGGTCCGTCCAACAGGTTAATAATGAGTTTAAAGGAGTCTACCAGGGCCTCTGTGGCCAGGTGCTTATAGCTACCGGTATCTGCGGTGGTGCGGAATAGGGTATTATTCGTTACATCGAGGCTAATGCCGCTGCTGTCCTGAAATGACAGGTGCATGGTATAGCCAGAACAGCTGTACGAAGGGGAATTATTACTGCTCTCACAGGCACACCAGGTTCCCCAAAGTACAGCCACTGTTAATAAGGACAGTAGTTGTCTTTGCATATTTATTTTAAACGGTTGAATAGTTTCTATTCAGTTGGCTATCCACCTGTCCCGCAGCTTGCTGCGGGACAGGTGCTCAGCACATTACACGGTACGGCGGCAACAGTTATGAGAGGGAGCAGGGTATCTGATACATCAATTGTAATGCTTCTCGATCGCAGCTATTACTTCTTCAGACAGGGGCTGTGTTTTGGGAGAAAATACGGCTACCAGATTACCCTTTTCATCAATCAGGTATTTCTGGAAGTTCCAGGTAACTTCTTCCGGTTGAAAGTGTTTTGCTTTGCTTTCGGCTAACAGCCATTTGTACAAAGGATGTATATCGTCTCCCTTTACAGATATTTTTGCTGCCATAGGGAAAGTTACAGCATATTTTTTGGTGCAGAATTCCTGGATCTCTTTGTTGGTGCCAGGTTCCTGCGCATGGAAATTGTTAGCCGGGAAACCAACTATCACCAGTTTGCCCTGGTACTTTTTATACAGCTTTTCCAGGTCGGCATATTGCGGGGTATTACCGCATTGGGAGGCAGTATTAACGATCAGGATCTTTTTGCCTTTATAGTCTGCAAAATTGATCTTTCCGCCGTCAATGGATTCTACTTTAAAGCTATAGAAGGCCCCGGGTGCTGACAATAGCAGCATCATGGATACGAGCAATGATTTAAGCATAAGAGTACATTTTTGTGAGGCAAAGTTAGCTGGTGCGTTTCAGCCTGTAAAGTTAATATATCCTGTGTCAAATTAATTAATAATTAATTAGTGAGTAAAGGCCAGCGCGCAGACGCTGACAACAGCGCCGGCCTTGCTGAGAGCAAGGCAGCAGGCCTCGGTGGTGGCGCCGGTAGTGATCACATCATCAATCAGCAATACATGGCGGCCCCGCAGGCCGGTGGTTTCCCTTGCAGTAAAAACGCCAGACACATTCTCCCAGCGCGATACCCGGTTCTTACGCGTTTGGGAATCAGTATAGTGAAGCCGCTGCAAGGCATGCGGCAGCACCGGCCGCCTGATGATCTCTGCAAGGCCGGCCGCCAGCAGGGCAGACTGGTTGTAACCGCGGCGGCGAACCCTGGCCTTGTGCAGCGGCACGGGCACAATGCAGTCAATTTCGTTTAGCCACGCGCTTTGCTGCAGCATTAACCCCATCTGGCGGCCCAGGTGCAGGGCAATGTCCCGCCGCCGGTGATATTTGAACTGGTGAACCAGGCGGCGTACCATTGTGCCCTGGTTGTAATAATAGGCTGCCATGGCATGGCACACTTTGGTTCTTCCCCAGAAAACCTTTTCCAGGGTATTATCGGCATACAAATGAAAGCCGGTAAGCGGCAGGCGGTGCTGGCAGCGCAGGCAAAGTATATTTTCCGCAGGAGTGAGGCTTTCTCCGCAGTTATTACAGACATGCGGGTAGAAAAGATGTACCAGGGAAACAAACAGGTTCCGGATGATGGTCATAACAATGGATATTAAAAGCTGCAAGATAATAACTTACAGCTTTCAAAACAGCTGCTGGTACACTTCATCCACCCGGCCTACCGGCACAATTTCGATATCAAATTTGCCGCCCCCGCCTTTCTTATTGTACCTGGAGATGAAGATCTTATCAAAGCCCAGCTTTTCTGCCTCCGCAATGCGTTGCTCGATGCGGTTCACTGCACGGATCTCGCCGCTGAGACCTACTTCGCCCGCAAAACAGATCTTGCTGCCGATGGGCGTATCTTCATAGGATGAGAGCAGGGCGCACAGTACGGCAAGATCAATTGCCGGATCTTCTACGCGGATGCCGCCGGCGATATTGAGAAATACATCTTTTACACCAAAATGAAAACCGCCACGCTTTTCCAGTACAGCCAGCAGCAGTTGCAGACGGCGGAGATCAAATCCGGTGGCAGTACGTTGCGGCGTACCATACACAGATTGTGTTACCAGTGCCTGTACTTCCACCAGCATAGGCCGCATGCCTTCCATAGTAGCGGCAATGGCTACTCCGCTCAGCTGGTCTTCACGTTGAGAGATCAGTATTTCAGATGGATTGGTCACCTGCCGCATACCCTGGCCTGTCATTTCGTAAATGCCAAGTTCTGCGGTGGACCCAAATCTGTTTTTGATAGTACGCAGGATGCGATAGGAATAGTGCTGGTCCCCTTCAAACTGGAGCACGGTATCCACCATGTGTTCCAGTATTTTAGGCCCTGCAATAGCGCCGTCTTTAGTAATGTGACCAATTAGGAAAACAGGCGTATGTGTTTCTTTGGCAAAGCGTTGCATTTCTGCTGCAGTTTCCCGGATCTGCGATATGCTGCCTGGTGCCGCTTCAATGAACGGGGATTGCAGGGTTTGTATAGAATCAACGATCACCAGTTGCGGGCGCAGTTTTTTTATTTCCTGGAAGATAGTTTGAGTAGACGTTTCCGTAAGGAGATAGAACTGATCATTTTTTATTCCAAGACGGTCTGCACGCATCTTCACCTGTTGTGCACTTTCTTCTCCACTCACATAAAGTGTGGTAATATGCGGCAACAGCAGCGCGTTCTGCAAAAAAAGTGTTGATTTTCCAATGCCGGGCTCACCGCCCACCAGCACCAGGGAACCTGGTACAATACCGCCGCCGAGTACGCGATTAAGCTCTGCATCAGGCGTTAGCAGGCGTTCTTCTTCAACGCCTGTTACTTCCGAGAGGTTGATGATGTTATCAGAACGGGAAGGCTCTTCCTGTTTCCAGTTATTGTTACGCAGGGGAACATCTTTCTGTATCTTTTCTTCTACAAATGTGTTCCATTGTCCGCAGCTCGGACACCTTCCGCTCCATTTAGCTGATTCATATCCACATTGCTGACAAAAGAAGGCGGTCTTTATCTTGCTCATAAAAAATGTTTGAAAGTTTGAAGATCTGAAAGTCTGGAAAGGGGGTAAAAACGTTATCAAACGTTCCAACTTTTAACCTTTAAATCTTCACCTCAAACATAGGAAAAAGAAAAAGAGCCAACAGAAGATTCCGTTGACTCTTTCTACTTACTAACCCATTAAATTCAGGTCTAAATTACTAAATGGGTTCAGAATAAAAAAGTTTATTTAATTGATGTGAATAACTTTTGACAAGTTTTCATAATGTGACAGATCGGCTCCCATCGCTCGTTTCAGGGCATTTTGAATTTAATATTACTTGCATTGCCCGGTCGTAAAATATTGATAAATAGGAGTGATAACCGTTTATTTTACATATGAAAAAATCATAATAATATAGGTTTTAATTACTGTCAAATAGTCTCATATAATAGGGAGTATTTTCTAATGTGACGCCATAATGGCAGTATTAATTTTTCAAACTGACAAGACGCCGAAGGCAAAAGCCCCTTTTCTTAATGAAACCTTAAAATGGGCTGAACAGCGCCGATTGGATGGAAATTTGATCATTTACCTTAGTAATTTTACAACGTATTTTAACCTATTGAGCATGACACCAAGTATGATGTTATTTATAATGCCCGGCATGCCCCCCGGGGTAATGTTTTTGTCCCTGTTATTCATCGGCATCAGCCTGCTGGTCAGCTGGCGTCTTAAAAGCAAATTCAAGGAATACAGCGAAGTGCCTACCTCATCCGGGATGACCGGTAAGCAGATTGCCGAAAAAATGCTCCGGGATAACGGTATTTACGACGTGCAGGTGGTTTCTGTGGACGGATTCCTGTCAGATCACTATAATCCTGCCAATAAGACCGTAAATCTTAGTCCTGAAGTATATAGCAGTGCCAGTGTTGCAGCCGCCGCCGTAGCCGCCCATGAATGCGGCCACGCCGTACAGCACGCTACTTCTTACCGCTGGCTGGCCATGCGATCTAAACTGGTGCCGGCTGTACAGGTAAGCTCCAGCCTGGTACAATGGGTACTGCTGGGCGGTATATTGCTGGTAAACGTATTCCCTGCTTTGCTGTTGGGTGGTATTATCCTGTTTGGAGTAACTACCCTGTTCTCAGTGATCACCCTTCCGGTAGAGTTTGATGCTTCCCGCAGGGGCCTGGCCTGGTTAAACAGCGCCGCTATTATGAGGCCGCAGGAGTACACCAAGGCCAAAGACGCCCTGTGGTGGGCCGCCATGACCTATGTAGTAGCCGCCGTGGCTTCTCTCGTTACCCTTTTCCAGTATTTAATGATCTACCTGGGCGCCCGTAACAGGGACTAACCAGTAAAGTTTGCCTAAATTGCACCATCTATAAGGAAAAAATCCCATTTGTCAGAAGGCAATGGGATTTTTTCAATTTAGCTTTTAAATTCATTCGCTTTAGTTTAATTTTCCTTTAATTACAGATATATTTTTAGGCTGTAGGGACAAATGCGGCTAAATTGCCCTTATATTATCGCTTTAACGAAGTTCCGGTTGGGCTGCCGGCCTTCCCCCTTCAAGAAAGATATTGAACCAAAATATTGCTTATGCAACGATTCTACTCAGTTCTCATGGGCATGCTGTTGTGCATGTTGCAATTTGTCTATGCACAGCAACGAACGGTGAGGGGCCGGGTAACCGATGCCAGGGACGGTACTGTTCTGCCAGGAGTAACTGTGAAGGCCAAAGGGACCATCGCAGGAGCAGTCACCGGTGCTGACGGCTCTTACACCATTAATGTGCCTCCCGCTGCACAAACGCTCGTGTTTACCTTTGTTGGCTATGCAGACCAGGAGGTGAATATTGCAGGCCAGCATGAAATGAACGTCCAGCTATCTACCGGCAATAAAGAACTGTCGGAAGTGGTGGTAGTAGGTTACGGCACCCAGGTAAAACGGGACCTTACCGGCGCTATCGCCAAAGTGCCGTCAAAAGACATCGAAAATTTCCCCGCGCCCAGCTTCGAATCGGCCATACAAGGCAAAGCAGCAGGCGTGGTAATAGAATCAGGCAGCGGTAAAGTAGGCCAGGGCCTGAAAGTCCGGATAAGAGGCACCTCCTCTATCTCGGCCAGCAGCCAGCCACTGTATGTGATTGACGGTCTGCCTGTACAAACGGGCAGCATATCTGACGTCAATAACGAGATTACCAACCCTGTTGCCGACATTAACCCCAATGATATTGAGTCCATAGAAGTGCTGAAAGACGCTTCTGCTGCCGCTATCTATGGCGCTCGGGCCGCCAACGGCGTAGTGCTCATCACCACCAAAAAAGGAAGGGCCGGACAGAAAACAGTGATCAGCCTTGATCTCGGCAGCAGCTGGGGCAAACCCACTAAAAAACGCCGCTTTCTTGACGCTAAACAGTATGTAGACCTGATAGAAGAAGCCGCTGTGAACGATGGCCGCATAGATTTCAAGAACGGCTACAACGGTTTCGGATCAGAACAGGAAGCAATAGACGCCTATAAAGCGTATTACGAAAGCTCCATACTTGATAAATATTCGCTGGGCACAGACTGGCATAACCAGCAGGTGAATACCAACTGGGAAGACGCCATCTACCGCTCCGTTGCCAGGGGGAACCAGGTAAACCTGTCGGCCTCCGGAGGAAATGAAAAAACACGCTTCTTTACCTCCGGCTTCTACAACGTGCAGGATGCCATCGTGATCAAAAACAAATTTACCCGTTACGGCGGGCGCCTGAACCTGGAACATTCCGCTTCAGATAAGCTGTCAATAGGTTTAAACCTGAGTATTGCCCGCTCGCAGGTGGACAGGGTTTCGCAGGATAATAATTATTCCACCCCAGGTCAGCTGGTAGCCCAGCTGCCCATTTCGCCCATCATCGATCCGGCAACAGGAAAACTCAATAAACGAACCTTATATGCTAACGGGCTTTTGGACGCGGCCCTCAACAGCGATAAACAAACCACCTTCAGAAGCTTCGGCAACGCTTATGCAAATTATAACTTTCTTCCCTGGCTTTCTTTCCGCACAGAGTTTGGCGCAGATGTGCTGAGTTTTTACCAGGAAAGATTTGTAGGCAAGGATGCGACAGATGGCGGCGGTATCGGCTTTGGCGAATCATCCTCTTCACAGAACGTTAGCTTCAATACCAACAACTATTTCACCATCTCGCCGGCACTGGGAGCACAACATAAACTCGCTGCCGTAATAGGCATGAGCTACCTGCAGAATGATGCAAAAGAGATGGTTGGGCAGGGGCGGCAATATCCTTCAGATGCGGTGAAAAACCTAAGCGGCGCAACATCTATTACATTTGCCGGTTCTGTTAATAACCGGTATGATTTCCTTTCCTACTTCTTTCGCGCTAACTACAGTTTTAATGACAAATACCTGGCGGGACTGAGCGTAAGAACAGACGGTTCTTCCAGGTTCGGGCCCAATAGGAAATACGGTACATTTCCCGCGGCATCCCTGGGCTGGATCATTTCAGAGGAAGATTTCCTGAAGAATTCCAGGGTACTGAACTTCCTGAAGCTGCGGGCCAGCTATGGTTTAACCGGTAACGCCGAGATCGGGGAATACGAATATCTCTCACTTTACGGTATCTCCAACTATCCATCACTGCCCGGCTTTGTTCCCACGCAGCTGGGCAATCCCGACCTGCATTGGGAAAAAACAACACAGGCGGATGTAGGCCTTGAGTTTGGCTTGCTGGGAAATCGTTTATCCGGTGAAGTAGACTACTATAACAAAAGAACAACAGACCTGCTGTTGAATGTGAACATCCCTTCCAGCACAGGTTTTGACGTCATCACAAAAAACCTTGGGAAACTGCGCAACCAGGGAGTTGAGCTTACGCTGAACTCCGTGAATATTGACGGCGCTTTCAGATGGACCACCTCATTTAACATTGCATTTAACAGGAACAAGATAACAGACCTGCAGGGACAGATCATTGAAAGCGGCCAGCAGCGTGCAGTAGAAGGAGAGGCGATCGGCGTTTTTTACCTGCAGAAATACCTGGGTGTAGATCCCGAAACAGGCGATGCACTGTACATGGATAAGGACGGCAAGCCTACCAGCAACTATGGCCAGGCAGTGAGAACAGTAGCTGGCAATGCGAATCCCGATTATACCGGTGGCTTTACCAACAACTTCAGCTACAAGGGATTTGACCTGAGCGCTTTCTTCACATTTGTGCAGGGCAACGAGATCTATAACAGGGCCGGGGCTTACGAGTCGGCTGGATTCAGCGGAGGACTGGATAACCAGACGACGGAAGTATTACGCAGGTGGCAAAAGCCAGGCGATATTACGGATGTGCCGCGTATAAGCATCAGTTATCCCACCGGGCAGCGGGCATCCAGCAGATGGATCTACGATGGTTCGTATATCCGTTTAAAGACGCTTACGCTGGGCTACACCCTGCCCAAGCAGGTATTGTCCGTACTGAAAATAAGCAGCGCCAGGTTGTACCTCTCCGGCTATAACCTGTGGACAAAAACAGACTATATCAGTGATCCTGAAGTGAACACCACCCCGCTGGGAAGCTCTTCTGAAACAGACCGCAATGTGGCCGGTGGAACAGATTTTTACACCATACCCCAGGCCAGGACCTTTGCGGTAGGTTTAAATGTTAAATTCTAAAAGCGCTTCAACATGACACTCAACCGACATATACCTTTGAGATTTGTTATCAGCATGATGTTGTTAACAGGCATGGCTTGCAACAAAAAACTGGATGTAACACCAGGCCAGCATATTACTCCGGACCAGATACAAACAGCAGCCGATGTAAAGGCGGTGTTATTCGGCTCCTACAAATCGATGCAGGATTTTAACGCTTTCGGCGAACGTTATATATTGATTCCAGACCTGCTGGGCAGCACGGGGCAGCTGTCTTTTGTGGGCACCTTTACTGATTACCGGGATGTATTCAACAAGGCGCAGGTAACGCAATCGCTGATCGCACAAGGCATCTGGGAGCGTTCTTATATCACCCTGAATGGCGCCAATGTGGTGTTGAAAAAACTCAGCCTGCTGGATGCAGCAGAAAAAGATGCCATTGAAGGCGAAGCTAAGTTTGTACGCGCACTTACCTATTATGAGCTGGTAAACCTTTTTGGACAGCCTTATGCTGCCGGTAATATTACCGCGAATGAAGCGGTTCCCCTGGTGCTTGAACCTACTGAGGTATACGATCCTCAGAAGGATAAGAAGCCCAGGGCAACAGTGGAAGCGGTCTATAAACAGATCATCAGCGATCTTACAGATGCCGCCGCGAAGCTGCCAGGGTCTTATAGTGATAATAGCGGCAGGGCAACAAAATATGCCGCGCAGGCCATCCTTGCAAGAGTATACATGGCGCAGGCCAAATATACGGAAGCTGCAACGGCTGCCACGGAGGTGATCACCAAAGGCGGGTTCTCTCTGGCGGTTACGTTTGATAAAGCGTTTAACAACGTCTCCAGCTCTACGGAGGATATTTTTGCCATTCAGCAGACCGATCAGAGTAACGCCGGCTCGGCCAACAGCGGCCTCACCACTATGTATGCTGCCTATGACGCCAAGCCTATTGCCGGAAGGGGAGATGTGCGGGTGGACGTTAACATCTACAAGCTTTACCAGGAAGGAGACGACCGGAAAGCATATGTATACGAAGGCACAGGCATTGCAGGCGGCACAGGCGACTATACCCGCAAATGGAAAGACTTTTATAAGGCTATCCCGGTAGTAAGGCTGGCAGAGATGTACCTTATCAGGGCGGAAGCCAATGCGCGGGCGGGAAGCGCCATAGGCGGCAAAACCCCGCTGGAGGATGTGAATATGGTCAGGACCCGCTCTCACGCTGTAGCGCTGGCTGCTGTTACGGCAGACCAGGTAGTGGAAGAACGTTTCCGGGAAATGGCCTTTGAAGGCGATTGGCTGTGGACGAAAAAAAGACTGAAAATGAACATTGGTACCCGTGCCTATAATGATCCCAAGCTGGTATTGCCGGTACCGCAGCGGGAGCGCGACGTAAACGAGGGGCTTACCCAGAACCCGGGATACGATAACTAGGCTTAAAAATATGGATCAGGAGAGACTGCCTTTCTTTAGGGCAGTCTTTTTTTAAACCGCTTGTACTATATTAACAGCCTTATCCTTGGGCTATCCTTGCAGTATCCTTGCTCTATCCTTACTCCCCCGGTATTTTGTTAAAATAATATCATGTTTCCCCGAAAAAGGCCGCTTTTCTCTTGTTCCGGACGCTGGCGGGTGGCCCATCTCCGTTGTGTTGAAAACTTTCAGACAAAAATTTTATTGGAAATCAATGAATTACAGGGGTGCTTTACAAAAAAGACCTTGAAATCCATGGTTATTCCATAGCAACTACTTAGCTTTGCACTCCCGATTTTACGGGATAACTGTTTACTGAACGTAAATTTTATCGTATAAAAATGAACACCTTAAGTTACAAAACCAAATCGGCCAATGAGGCTACTGTAAAGCGTGACTGGTACATAGTGGATGCTACCAACCTGACGCTTGGACGTATGAGCGCCAAGATTGCGGCCATTCTGAGGGGTAAGAACAAACCGTACTACACGCCTCATACCGACTGTGGTGATTATGTAATCGTGATCAATGCAGAAAAGGTAATCCTGACCGGTAATAAAATGAACGAGAAAGAGTATCAGACCTTCTCCGGTTATCCCGGTGGCCAGAAGATAGAGCTGGCTAAGGACCTGATCCGTCGTCGTCCTGAGGTTGTGATAGAAAGAGCTGTAAAAGGCATGCTGCCTAAGAACCGCCTGGGCCGCAAGATGTACAAAAAATTATTTGCATATGCTGGCGCTGAGCATCCGCATGCTGCACAGAAACCGCAAACTTTAACTTTCTAATTCTTCTCTGATACATGGAAAAGCAAAAAAATACCATCGGTCGTCGTAAGGAAGCTGTTGCCCGCGTTTATATCAGCAAGGGTACCGGCGCCATTACAGTGAACGACAAGGATTATAAAACATACTTCGCGCTGATCTACCTGCAGAACCAGGTGGAAGCGCCGCTGAAGACCATTGACGCGCTGGACAAATTTGACGTAAAAGTGAATGCTGCCGGTGGCGGTATCAAAGGTCAGGCAGAAGCTGTGAAACTAGGTATCGCCCGCGCACTGTGCGAAGTGAACCCTGAGTTCCGTCCCGCTCTGAAAGCAGCTGGCCTGCTTACCCGCGACCCGAGAGCGGTTGAACGTAAGAAACCAGGTAAACGTAAAGCCAGAAGGAGCTTCCAGTTCTCTAAACGCTAGTATATGGGAGCTATTAGCTATAGCCTTTAGCCCATTAGCTAAATGCTAGCAGCTAAAAGTGCTAGAAGCTAAATATTTTATTGATCCTTTTTAACAGAGTATAATACACATGGAAAATAATACCTCATTGCAGCAGCAGTTACTGGAGGCAGGTGTACACTTCGGCCACCTGAAGAAAAAATGGAACCCGAAGATGCTGCCATATATCTTCGCCGAAAAGAAAGGTATTCATATCATCGATCTGAACAAGACCGTTGAAGGTTTGCAGGAAGCAGCCGCTGCGCTGAAATCCATCGCAAAGAGCGGTAAGAAGATCATGTTCGTTGCTACCAAGAAACAGGCTAAGGAAATAGTAGCAGAAGCTGCTAAGCGTGTTAACATGCCCTATGTTACTGAAAGGTGGCTGGGTGGTATGCTGACCAACTTTGCTACTATCCGCAAGAGCGTGAAGAAAATGCAGAGCATCGAGAAAATGCTGACAGACGGTACTTTCGATAATATCACCAAGAAAGAGCGCCTGACACTGAGCCGTGATAAAGAGAAAATGGAAAAGGTACTGGGCGGTATCGCTCAGCTGGCCCGTGTTCCGGCTGCACTGTTCATCGTAGACATCAGCCATGAGCACATCGCACTGGCTGAAGCTCGTCGCCTCGGCATCTCCACCTTCGGTATGGTAGATACCAACTCCGATCCTACCAAAGTGGATTTCGCAATCCCTGCCAACGATGACGCTACCAAATCTATCGCTATCGTTACTAACTATATCGCAGCTGCTATCGCAGAAGGCCTGTCTGAAAGGGCTACTGAGAAAACAGATGACGTAGTGGAAGAAGAAGAAGCAGACAGCAAAGCACTCCGCTTTGAACTGGAAGGCGGTGAAGACCGTGAAAGAGGCCGTAAAAGCGGTCCTGGCGGCGGCGGAAGAGGTCCCGGCGGCGGCGGCGGAAGAGGCCCCGGCGGCGGCGGTAGTAACAGACAAGGTGGCGGCGGCAACAGGCCCGGTGGCGGTGGCGGCAGAGGCCCCGGCGGCGGTAACAGGCCCGGTGGTGGCGGTGGCGGACAGCGCCGTCCTTCTGGAGCTGGTGGCGGCGGTAACAGGCCTGGTGGTAACAGACCCGGTGGTGGCGGTCCCCGCCCCTAATCATTAGCACACAGATATATTAATTACGAATTATCATTTACAAACTACGAGGTAGCGATCAGCGTGATTCCCTACATTCGTCTTTGTAATTGATAATTCGTAATTGCATAAGATAATACCTTTGTAAACTTTTAAATTATTTATAGTCATGGCAACAATTACAGCAGCTGATGTAAACAAACTGCGTCAGCAAACTGGCGCTGGTATGATGGACTGCAGAAAGGCACTGGTAGAAAGTGACGGCGATTTTGAGAAAGCAGTGGATTACCTGCGTAAGAAAGGACAGAAAGTAGCGGCTTTACGTTCTGACCGCGAAACCAAAGAGGGTGTGATCATCGCTAAGACCACTGCAGACGCTAAAGCTGGCGTGATCGTAGGCCTTGGTTGCGAAACCGACTTTGTGGCCAAGAATGAAGACTTCATCAAATTTGCTCAGTCCATCGTTGACCTGGCCCTGGCAAATGGTATCAAATCCATCGAAGAGCTGGGCGCTGCTACCCTGGATGGCGCAACTGTAGCTGATAAAGTAAACGACCAGGTAGCCAAGATCGGTGAGAAGATCACCCTTGCTAAATTTGAAAGAGTAGAAGCTGCTTCTGTTACTGCTTATATCCATGGTAACTATCGTATGGGCGTACTGGTTGGTTTCACCAAGCCGGTTGCAGAAGAAGTTGGTAAAGACGTAGCAATGCAGATCGCTGCTATGAACCCCATCGCAGTAGATGCTGACAGCGTACCTGCAGATGTCATTGCCCGTGAAAAAGAGATCGCTGTTGAACAGGTGAAAGCAGAAGGCAAAGCCCCCGAAATGGCAGAGAAGATCGCTATGGGTAAAGTAAATAAATTCTTTAAAGAAAGCACCCTGTTACAGCAGGCTTTCGTGAAGGACAGCAACAAATCTGTTGCAGATTACCTGAAGTCAGTAGCCGCTGACCTCACCGTAACCGCCTTCAAGCGCATTGCATTAGGGTAAGTATAAAACCTGTGAAAAAGGAGAGAATAGAAATTCTCTCCTTTTTTTGTGCATATACCTGTATATTTATCATATTAAACTAACTACCTTCTACAATTTTATTATAGCGTCATGTTGCCAAAGTATAAGCGTATTTTGCTCAAACTGAGCGGTGAGTCCCTGATGGGCGATGGTAATTATGGTATTGATCCTAAAGTAATAACACATTATGCGTATGATATTAAAGCCGTTACGGACCTGGGCGTTCAGGTGGCTATCGTGATCGGTGGCGGTAATATCTACCGTGGAATGAACGAAGCAGAGACAGGAATTGAACGGGCTCAGGGTGACTATATGGGCATGCTGGCAACAGTAATAAACGGAATGGCCATGCAAAGCGGCCTTGAAAAGGTAGGCCTGTATACCCGCCTGCAATCTGCCATTAAGATGGAGCAGATCGCAGAGCCTTATATACGCCGCCGGGCTATCAGGCACCTGGAAAAGGGCCGTGTGGTGATCTTCGGCGCAGGCACCGGTAATCCTTATTTTACTACTGATACAGCCGCTTCGCTGCGCGCTATCGAAATACAGGCCGATGTGATCCTGAAGGGTACCCGCGTAGATGGTATCTACACTGCAGATCCCGAGAAGGACAGCACCGCCACCCGCTTTGAGTCTATCACCTTTGCGGAAGTATACCAGAAATCATTGAACGTAATGGATATGACCGCCTTTACGCTCTGCCAGGAAAACAAGCTGCCTATCATTGTATTTGATATGAATAAACCCGGTAACCTGCTGCAGGTGATCATGGGTAAGAACGTGGGTACACTGGTAACCGGATGATCCGGACGATATTAATGAAAGAGGGGATGTGCCACGGCGCATCCCCTCTTTTTATGCTGGTTGTAGTAATACTACTTTGAATAGTCTTCTTTCAGTACGTCCTTAATATGGTCATAAGGCACAAATAAGTTTACCTGCCCTAATGCATAAGGGCCGATCTCATAAGGTGTATAGCTGAACATCACCCCCTTATTGGTTAGTATAAAATTGTTGTTAGGCTCAATATTATCCACCACCAGCATTTCTTTTACAGGTTCATCTTCAGGCACCTTGTATTTCTTACGGAATGCCTGTTCCAGTTCTTTGGCAAGTACAGGTTTATAATCCCCCTTAAATACGTCATCTACCGTCAGTACCTTTTGTTTGGCAAGATCCAGCACCTGGTAAGTAGCGCCGCCGTTGCCGTGTGCCCCACCGGTGTAATCATATGTAAAGTTTTCCAGCACGAGGAGAGGATAGCGGTTCCAGATTATCTTCATGTCACTTTCAGAGGTCCAGTCCCAGACCGGGCTGAGACTGTCTTTCTTTAATGCTGATGTATCCAGGTCTATGGCACTGCCTTTATAAAAGAGCAAAAAGGAATCCACCTCTTTTTTTGCCAGTTGCCGGGGTGTTACACCTGCCTTGCCGCCGCTCATGACGCTTTTGATAAAGTCTGCCGTCTTGCTGTCTGTGCCCTCCGCAGGCCAGAGAATACTGTTACTTGCAGTAGCTTTAGGCGAATAGGGATGGCCAGGCACAAGGGCCGATGAGTCGATCGTGCGATAGACGTCAAACTGTATTGCTTTATCAAAATCCTTTTTTAGCGAGAAGGGATGCGAAGTGCCTGCGCCCCGCCAGGTGCCTTTTATGCTGCCTGCGGGATCAAAGTGGCCTTTAAAGGTGATCTCTTCGTCGGTATGGCTGTTTTCGTACAGGGTTAGCTGTTGGCTGGAATCTATACTACCCCATATATCTATCGGTTCACCGATCTTGTCATAACTGTAATAACCCCGGTAAACATCCGGGCTTGTTTTATGCAGGTGCATGGTAACGGGCTGGTTGGCGATAGTGCCTTTCAGCTGCATATAGAAATAGGGAGAAGCGACGGCCGCCGTATCCGCTTCAGCCTCCGTTCGCTGTTGCTTAGGCTGCTGCTTACAGGCCACCATACCTGCTGCGATAAATATAAAGGATAACAGGATTCTGTTCATGATCACATATGTTGAACAGCTGCAATTTTACAAATAATTATTTTGACTCTTCGTTAATACCTTTGCAATTATAAATATGGGCCTTATGTTGAATCAACAAGTAGCAGCACTGCGTAAAGACTATCGCCTGGCCGCTTTGGATGAAAGCGAGGTGGAGCAACACCCTGTAAAGCAATTTGAAAAGTGGTGGCAGGAAGCCATCAGCAGCCAGCTGGATGAGCCCAATGCCATGACGCTGGCCACCAGTACACCGGAAGGCCGGCCTTCTGCGCGGATTGTATTATTAAAGAGCTTTGATACAGATGGTTTTATTTTCTTCACCAATTACGAAAGCCGCAAAGGCCTGGAGATGGCCGCCAATCCGCAGGTAAGCCTGCTGTTCTTCTGGCGGGAGCTGGAAAGGCAGGTGCGTATAGACGGTACAGTGAGTAAGACAGATGCAGCCATCAGTGATGAATATTACCGTACACGCCCGCTGGGCAGCCGTATCGGCGCTATTGCATCTCCGCAGAGCAGGGTAATACCACATCGTAGTTTCCTGGAAGAGCAGGTGAATATCATTGCTGCAAAGTATGTGCTGGAAGAACCGGCAAGGCCGCAACACTGGGGCGGATATATTGTAAAGCCAACGCTGATGGAGTTCTGGCAGGGGCGTAGTAACCGCTTACATGACAGGGTGCAGTTTACTTTGTTGGAAGGTGGAAACTGGCAGATAGACCGTTTAGCGCCGTAAAAAATAAAAAAGAAAAAGTAAAAAGGAAAAAAACTTGATGCGGTATGGTACATCGCATTGCTTTTACTTTTTTACTTTTTCTTTTTGCTTTTTCATTACCCTTTCTTTTCTGCTTTAGCAGCAGCTGTTTTACGCACTTTAGCGGGTCTTGATTTGCCGAAGGATCCGTTAGAGATCTTACCTTTTTGGTTTTGATATCTCCTCTACCCATTTTGATAATAGTTTACAGTTTACAATTGACAGATGATGCTCTGCCTGAAATCAGCCGCAAATTACGTAATTCATAGCATTCATAACAGCCGCGTATTACAGGCAAAAAAAAAGCAAGAAACATAATTGTTCCTTGCTTGAATAAGTTGTACTAACTGATTAGAGCTTGTCAGACAGCGCTTTACCAGCTTTGAATTTAGCAACTTTTTTAGCTTTGATCTTGATGATCTGGCCAGTCTGCGGGTTTCTACCGTTACGAGCAGCACGCTTAGAAACAGAGAAGGTACCGAAACCTACCAGGGTTACTTTACCACCTTTTTTCAGTGTATCAGCAACAGCTTTGGTGAAAGAGTCCAGAGCTTCGTTAGCTTGGGTTTTGGTGATAGCGGCATCTTTGGCCAGCTTGTCGATTAATTCGGCTTTGTTCATAGTTAGTAAGATTTAACTAGTGAAAAAAATGTTTGATGTGAGCAAATATAGCGCGTTTTATCAGATTACCAAATTTTTTACCCCACTAATGTTCAAATTTTTATCGGCTGTAAGGGGCTACTGGTAACGGTTACAGCAGATTGACCCATGTTGGGGGAGATGGCGGTTTATGCCATGCCTTCTATAAGACCCGCTCCCATAGGGCATTTCCGTTGAACTAAGTAATAAACGCCTGTTTTCCGAAAGTATTGTATAAAGAGGTCAGTCCCTGAAAACAGTGGATTTCCTGTGGATAAGTTTGCAGGCTTATACCACCTGCATAACGGTCCTGAAGGCTATAAACTGGTTCCCGAACTGCTCATAGCCCTTTTGTCTGAGTAAAGGGGCATGTTCGTGCATGAAGGTATGGTAGTTCTCCAGGCTGTCAGTAAAGAATTGAACGGTAAAGGTGGGGCCTTCCTGGTCATCCTGTTCCAGCAAGCGGCACATACGATAGTCGTGAAACAGGCCGGTAGCCATTATTTCGGGGATATGTATCTCCTTCATCCATTGCACCCAGCGTTCATGGATGTTGTTGGTAACCTTGCTGGTAACGTTGTAAATGATCATACTATTCCGGGATGGAGTTCGAGGTATACCGGACAATGATCCGAGTGTTTTACCTGCTGGTATATTTCTGCGTGTTTGAGGCGGTTCTGCAGCGGGGCGCTTACATTGATATAATCAATGCGCCAACCCTTGTTATTGGCCCTTGAATTGGCTCTGACGCTCCACCAGCTGTATTGATGAGGATCAGGATTAAAGTGACGGAAGCTGTCTACAAAACCGCTTTCGAAGAACCTATCCAACCAGGCTCTTTCTTCGGGCAGGAAGCCGGATGATTTCTTGTTGCCTACCGGATCATGAATATCGATCGCTTTGTGACAGATGTTATAGTCGCCGCAGATCACCAGGTTAGGCCTGGTTTCGCGGAGTATGCCTACATAACCAAGGAACTCATCCAGCCACTGGTATTTATAGGTCTGACGTTCGTCTCCGCTGGTGCCCGAAGGCATATAAGTATTGAGGACGGTAATATCTTTAAAGTCGAGCCGGATAACACGGCCTTCCGCGTCGCTTTGCATAAAGCCGTTCCCATATTGTACATTGTCCGGCTTAACTTTGGTGAGCACAGCTACACCGCTATAACCCTTTTTCTGGGCAGGGAACCAGTAATGCTCATATCCCAGTTCCTCAAACAGCAGGTAGTTTACATTGTCTTTCTGAGCTTTAATCTCCTGGAGACAAATAACATCTCCCGGGTCTGTTTTCAGCCAATCAACAAAGCCTTTGGTCATGGCAGAACGTAAGCCGTTAACGTTATAGGAAACGATGCGCATATAATCAGTTATGAGTTGTCAGTTATCAGTTGTCAGTTATCAGCGGCTAGTTACCAGTTGGTCGCTCTATTACTGTCAACTGATAACTGTTAACTGCCAACTACATGTCGTATTCCAGGTTGGGACGAAGCCATTTCTCGGCTTCTTCTATTGTCCAGCCTTTTCTGCGGGCGTAGTCTTCCACCTGGTCTTTTTCTATCTTACCGATACCGAAGTATTTGCTGGCCGGGTTGGCAAAGTACCAACCGCTTACACTGGCGGCAGGATACATGGCCAGTGATTCTGTAAGGGTAATACCGGTATTGGCAGTGGCATCCAGCAGGTCAAACAGCTTGTACTTCTCGGTGTGTTCCGGACAAGCAGGATAGCCTGGTGCGGGCCTGATACCGGAGTAAGCTTCTTTGATCAGTTCTTCGTTGCTGAGATGCTCTTCGCTGGCATATCCCCACCATTCTTTACGCACCCTTTCGTGCATCAGTTCTGCAAAGCCTTCTACCAAACGGTCTGCCAGCGCTTTTAACATAATGCTGCTGTAGTCATCATGATCAGCTTTGAACTTTTCCAGCCACTTTTCAATACCGCCACCGGTTGTAACGGCAAAGGCGCCCATATAATCCTGTATACCACTTGAAGCAGGAGCAATAAAATCAGCGAGGCAGAAGTTTGGTTGCCCCGGTGCTTTCTTGATCTGCTGCCGCAGGAATTCCAGCTGTACCGGTTCACCGTTTTCCGGTTGGATCTGTACGCTGTCAGGGCCAGTAGCATTGGCGGGGAACAGGCCTATCACGGCGTTGGCATCCAGCCACTTTTCATCAATGATGCGCTGTAGCATGGCCTGTGCATCATTATACAGGCGGGTAGCTTCTTTACCTACTACTTCATCCTGCAGGATCTGCGGGAATTTACCATGCAACTCCCATGCAATAAAGAAGGGCTGCCAATCTATATATGGGGCAATATCTGCCAGGTTGTAATCACGGAACACCTGCACGCCCAGCTTGCGGGGTTTTACAGGAGTAAAGTTTTTCCAGTCTATCTCCGTTGCGAGCTTCCTGGCATCTGCTATAGAAAGGAACTGTTTAACAGGTCTCTTATTCCGGAAGCTGTCATTCAGCTTAACGTATTCCGTTTTTACATCTTCCAGGAAGTTCTTCTTAAGGGCTTTGTTCAGCAGGCTGCCGGTAACGGTAACGCTACGGGAGGCATCGAGTACGTGTACCACGCCATGCTCATACTCCGGCGCTATCTTCACAGCCGTGTGTGTACGGGAAGTAGTAGCGCCGCCGATCAGCAGGGGAATGTCGAACTGCTGGCGTTTGAGCTCGCGGGCCACATGTACCATCTCATCAAGGCTGGGGGTGATAAGGCCACTGAGGCCGATGATATCCACCTGTTCTTCACGGGCGGTTTGCAGGATCTTTTCTGCAGGTACCATCACACCCATGTCTATTATATCATAACCGTTACAGCCCAGCACCACGCCTACAATGTTCTTACCGATGTCGTGCACATCACCTTTCACGGTAGCCAGCAGGATCTTTCCGGCGGATTTCATCTGGCCGCCGTTCTGTGCGATCAGCTGCTTTTTTTCTTCTTCTATAAAAGGAGTAAGCACGGCCACTGACTTCTTCATTACGCGGGCGCTTTTTACTACCTGGGGCAGGAACATTTTACCGCTGCCAAACAGGTCGCCTACGATGTTCATGCCATCCATCAGGGGGCCTTCTATCACATCCAGCGGACGGGCATATTGCTGGCGGGCTTCCTCGGTGTCTGCTTCTATATAATCGGTAATACCGTTCACCAGTGCATGGCTGAGCCTTTCCTGTACGGTACCGTTGCGCCAGCTTTCATCTTTTTCAATAATTTTTCCTTTTGCCTTTACAGTTTCGGCAAACGCGATCAGCCTTTCAGTGGCGTCGTCCCGGCGGTTCAGAATGGCGTCTTCACACAGCTCGCGCAGCTGCGGTTCTATCTCATCATAGATCTGCACCATACCGGCGTTCACAATGCCCATGTCCATACCCGCTTTGATAGCATGATACAGGAATACGGAATGCATGGCCTCACGCACTACATCGTTACCACGGAAAGAGAAGGAGATATTACTTACGCCGCCGCTTACCCGGGTAAGGGGCATGAGGGCTTTTATCTGGCGGGTAGCCTCAATGAAGTCTACCGCGTAGTTATTATGTTCTTCAATGCCGGTGGCAATGGCAAAGATGTTAGGATCAAATATGATATCCTGCGGGTCATAGCCCACCTGCTCTGTCAGTATCTTATAGGCACGGTGGCTGAAGCTCACCTTTTTCTCCAGGGTGTCTGCCTGTCCATATTCATCAAACGCCATAACTACAACAGCAGCGCCAAAGCTTTTACAGATATAGGCCTGTTCGATGAACTTGGCTTCACCTTCCTTCAGACTGATAGAGTTCACGATACATTTACCCTGGATACATTTCAGGCCTGCCTCTATGATGCTGAACTTACTGGAGTCTATCATAATAGGTATCCTGGAGATATCCGGTTCAGCGGCCAGCAGGTTGAGAAAGGTGGTCATGGCCTTTTCCCCGTCCAGCAGGGCGTCGTCCATGTTCACGTCCAACACCTGGGCGCCGTTCTCCACCTGTTGCCGGGCAACAGACAAAGCTTCTTCGTATTGCCCTTCCCGTATCAGGCGGGCAAACTTCTTGGACCCGGTTACGTTGGTACGTTCCCCGATGTTAAGAAAATTGGTTTCCGGCCTTACTACCAGCGGCTCCAGGCCGCTCAGACGCAGGTAAGGTTTTATCACCAGTGTCCCGTTCGTGGTATCAGTATTCGTTGTTGTTGTACTCATTCTTTCCGTTGCTTGTGTTTAGGCGAGCGTAGGTTCCTGCCTTGGTAAGGGGCGGGGTTGTAGCGCCTTCACATGTGATGCTATATGACGTATATGGTCAGGCGTAGTGCCGCAGCAGCCGCCTACAATATTTACAAAGCCTTCGCGGGCAAAGTCTTCAATGATATGCGCGGTGTCTTCCGGCTGCTCATCATACTCACCAAAAGCATTGGGCAGGCCTGCGTTGGGATAGCAGCTTACATGGCAGGCTGCTATGTGCGACAGCTCCTCTATATAAGGGCGCATTTGCTGACCACCCAGTGCGCAGTTCAGACCTACGGAGAAGGGCTGCGCATGCATTACCGAAATATAGAAAGCTTCCAGCGTCTGGCCGCTCAGGGTTCTGCCCGAAGCATCGGTAATGGTACCGGAGATCATAACCGGCAGCTCAGGCTGGCCGCTTTGACGGAAGAACTGTTTAATGGCGTAGATAGCCGCTTTACAGTTCAGCGTATCAAAGATGGTTTCTATCAGCAGGATATCAACACCACCGGCTACCAGGCCCTTTATCTGCTCTGTATACGCTTCCGCCACCTCGTCGAAGGTAACGGAGCGGTAACCCGGGTTGTTCACATCCGGAGAAAGCGATAAGGTCTTATTCAGCGGGCCGATAGCACCTGCCACAAAACGCGGCTTGTCCGGGTTTTTGGCAGTGTATTCTGCAGCAGCTGCTTTCGCTATACGCGCAGCAGCCACGTTCAGCTCATAGGCCAGGTGCTGCATATCGTAATCCGCCATAGCAATGGAGGTGCTGCTGAAGGTATTTGTTTCAATAATATCGGCGCCTGCTTCCAGGTATTCTTTATGAATAGCTGCTATGATCTGAGGCTGGGTGAGATTAAGGAGGTCGTTGTTCCCTTTTACATCACTATGATGGTTCTTAAAACGTTCTCCCCTGTAGTCGGATTCCTGGAGTTTGTAGCGCTGGATCATGGTGCCCATAGCACCGTCAATAATCAGGATGCGCTCAGCGGCGCACTGTTGCAAAGATTTCATGTTAAGGTTCGTTTATTAGTTACGGTTTAAAATAGGTGGTTTCCGGTGGTCGAACAATAAACAAATCCACCCTCCGGAGTCTGCAAAGTTAATAAAAATAGTCCATAGTCTATGCCTGGTATACCGCGTGTACAGCAGGGCCTATAGTTGTTAACGGCTTGTTAATTCTGGTTTACAGGAAAATAATTTTGTTTAGTTCAACTAGTCTACTATATCTGTAGGGTAATTGGGAGAGAAGCTCCTGTTATTTGTTTAGATCATGCGATACGAATACAACAAAAGACTGCCATCTGCTAAGGTGATCTCCACCAACACCCTTTCTGCTGCAAGGCGCCCATCGGGATGCATGCCCTGCTGTTGCAAATGAGCTACTGCTATCATTTCTATTTGTTGACGTTTAATAAACCAGCCATAAGTATATCATTATTGGCAGGCAAACAGCCCTGCTATCTTTTTCATAACGTGGAATTACAGGTTAAACACAAACGGGTGCTATTAAGCACCTGTATTTTTTTATCCCATACCGGTAGTTATCTCTGCATGTAATTTTCCAGGGGAAGGCGGTTGGTAATAGAGCGTGCCAGCGTCATTTCATCCGCATACTCCAGCTCGCCGCCAAAGGCAATGCCGCGGGCAATGGTGGTGATCTTTACCGGATGCTCCGGCAGCTGTAGCTTTTTGGAAAGATAATAAATGGTGGTGTCTCCTTCTATGGTAGGGCTGAGCGCCATGATCACTTCGCTGATGCCCTGCTGCTGCACCCTTTCCACCAGGGAATGGATGTTCAGCTGATCCGGGCCGATGCCGTCAATAGGCGAAATGATGCCGCCCAGTATGTGATAGAGCCCGTTGTACTGCTGGGTATTTTCAATGGCCATTACATCGCGGATGGTTTCCACCACACATACAATGCCTTTGTTGCGTGAGTGGCTGGCGCAGATACTACAGATTTCTTCATCTGAAACATTATGGCATTGCTTGCAGAATTTGATCTGCTGCCGCATACGGGCAATAGCTTCACTGAATTGTTGTACCTGTGCAGGCTCCTGTTTCAGCAGGTGCAGCACCAGCCGCAGCGCTGTTTTTTTGCCTATACCCGGCATCCTGGCAAACTCATTTACCGCAGTTTCAATCAGGGCGGAGGAAAAGATCATAATGCAAAAATAGTCATTTACAGGGTCAGGTCTTCTTTAACCCCCCAGTTGGCTTTGATGTTCTTTTTTTCCGGGAAGCTCACCACTCTTTCGGGTTGGCGTTTCGGGCTGCGGTAATATACGCCGCGATCCCATTTTCCGTTGCCGTTCTGGTCCAGCAGCACGCGGATCTCATACTCGCCGGGGATGATCAGGCCTTTTGTCCAGCTGCCGTTCACCACTGTTCCCGAATACTTCACGTCCTTGTCTTTCACCAGCTGTATCACAAAACGGACGCTGGTGTCGCCTTTGAGGGCCGTGGTAGTGCTGTCGCTCAGCTTCAGCCTGAAGAGCACTTTTCCGTAATCAGACAATTTTTTAGACGAGAAGCTGATCGTATCGGCTTTGGTCATCTGCTGGTTGAGGGTATCTGTAGCAGCGGTTTTATCTACGATGAGGCGGTAGGACGTACCTTCCTTCCATTTATAGTAGAGGGTTAATCTGCTGCGGGTAGAGTCCAGCCGGCTGGTAAAAGGCACCTGCCTGAACACCGTATCTTCCGCCAGGTGCAGCTGGGTGCTGTCCAGCGTGCGGAGGGGTATGGTAAAGGTCAGCACCAGCGGGGTATCCAGGTCTTGCTGGTTATTATCCAGCACCGGGCCCACCTGCAGGCGTGGCTTTTTCTTCTTTTTATCATCTTCAGACGGTTCTTCCTGCGGAACCTGGGCTTCCGGCTTCTTCAGCGTGCTGTCTTCTTCAATGAACAGCATCATGGGTACATCATTGATATTTTCTTCCCTGAGGTGAATAATACTGTCAACAAAAGCGATAGCTTCTGTGGCAGGCTGGGTGTACTGCAGGTCGCGGTCTTCTTCTTTGATGGCAAAGATCTTATAATCGCCCGGGGCCAGGTTCTTAAACCAGAAGCTGCCATTGCCTTTTGACCGGGCATAGTACACCGGTTTCTCCTTTGATACAACAGAATCCGTATGGTTACGGTACAGCATTACCGCCACATTACTGTCTATTTTGCCAGTCTCGGCGTTAATGGTACGGCCTTTTATCTGCAGGGAGTCCAGGTAATCGCCGGTGGACACTACATAGGCAAAGTCAGCGATCGGGTTGCGTTCATTCACATCCTTGATAGCGTCAGAAAAGTTAAAGGTATAAGTGGTATTAGGCGCCAGGGTATCCTTGATCTCCATGGTAACCGTGCGCAGTTTGGAAGTAACCGTAGGCACACGTTTCAGGGTGGGGGAGACGATCATCTTGTCGAAGATGTTATCCAGCTCCACATATTCGTCAAAATAGAACCGCACCTTTGTGCTGTTGAAATGCAGGGAAGAATCCGGAGGATCTACCTGCACCAGTAAGGGTGGCAGCGTATCCCGGGGCCCGCCGCCAGGAGGCACTATATTGGCACAGCGCGTGAGAGAAAGCGATATTATTACAATCAGGAAGCAGATCCAGCCCCGGAAACATTGATTCATTGTATGTTGATTAATTACGGCACACGAAACTACAAACTTAGTGCTTTCGGCCTTTACTTTTTCACTATTCACCGCTTATCTCCTCTTCCTCCTCCTGCAGGTTGTGCAGTGCCACATGGAGGCGGTTGTCTTTCACGAAATTGCACCAGGGACAATCTTCCTTGCCGCAGCCCACATAGAACTCCTTGTTCTGGATCTTTGTCCAGGTGCTGACAATCTGCTGGCTAACGGTGGCAAGGTCCTGGGGGGTAATGGTCACTTTCTCTTTATGGTATACCTTCTGTTTATTAGGTTCAATAAAGTCAAATTCCGTGCTCACTACCTGCCAGTTCTTGGCCCGGTAATTATCCAGGAGGATCTTATAGAACACGGCCTGGCGCCAGTAGTCGCCCCCGTTGGGGTTGCGTTCATTGGGGCGTTCAAATTTCCGGTATTCCTTGATAGCCTTCTCGTAGTCACCTGTTTTGTAGTCCACCACGTTCACCTGGTTCCCGTCAAATTCCAGCTTGTCCACTTTGCCTTTTACCGGTACTCCGTTCACCACTACGTTGCGGATATTACGCTCCACGCTCACAATTTTGGGCCAGCTGTTGATATAGGTATCGTAATACTGGGAGAGGATGTCCCGCCCGTATTCCAGCCGGCGCTCAAAAGCTTCCCGGGTAAAAGATTCACGGTTGCGCCGCATGCTCCAGGTAAAATCGCGCAGGAATTCTTCCCGGCTGGGGAAGGTATTCTGCCCGCCCTCCTGCATTTTTAAGAAGAGCTTTTCCAGCGCGTAGTGCACAGAAGAGCCGAATTCCGTATTCTCAGAACGGCCCGTGGGCACCCGCACCAGGTTCTTATAGAAGAAGCCCAGGGGACAGTCGAGGTAGTTGTTGAGGGCCGTTACGTTCATGACAAAGCCAGACAGCAGGGTATCGATAAACTGCTGGTCTACCCGGGCTATTTCCGGGGCCTGGCCTTTTGCATAGTTGAGCAGCTCAAATTCAAACAGCTCGTCTTCAGACAGCTCTATTTTTTCATTGGGCAGGATGTGCTGGTCCAGTATTTCGGTAACGAAGAGGCTGGGCTCCAGCGGTTTGCCATCCTGTTTAAACTCCGGATAGCTGATGTACAGGTGCTTCTCTGCCCGCGTAATGGCTACATAGAACAGGCGCCGCAGCTCCTGCTCGTCTGTAGAAGTGCTTTGGGTAACGAACACGGTATCCGGGAAGGAGAAGCCGCTGTTGTTCTTCTTTTTCTTTTCCCAGAGATGGGAATTGGCGCTGGCCAGGAACACATGTTCAAATTCCAGGCCTTTGGAGCCGTGTGCGGTAATGAGATTGATGCCTTTATCGTTACCGGCCACCTGTATCAGCGGCAGCGGAATGCTGTTGCTTTCCATCAGGTCTACCATCTCCATGAAAGAGGTGACAGTCATTTCCGGGTTACGGCGCGTTTCTTCTTTGATAAAATCAAAGAGCGCCTGCAACACTTTCATGAGCCAGATCTTTTCGGGCGATTGCATCACGAAGGCCAGCACGCCGCCTTCATTGATAATATTGGCGAACAGCTGCTGCAGCGTGATGTTATGCGCGTCGCTGATCCATTTCTCCACCATCTTTCCTACCTGCATCATCGCTTCTGCAGGGGCTTCGGTGAACAGGGTAAGGTTACGCGTTTTCAACCATTCCTGCAGGTGTTGACGGATGGAAGATTTTTGTTCGTATCCTTTTTCTGATACGCGGATACTTACTTTGGCTATTTCTACCGGCGGTATGTCATAAAAATCATAATGCAGGATAGAGAAGAGCAGATCGTCACCACTGTAGGGAGTATCCAGTTCGCAGGCCACATAGCGCAGTAAGGTCAGCACCTTGCGGGCAAAGGGCACTTCAAAGAGATTGATACTGCGCTTTGAATAAACGGGTAAACCTTTCAGGCGGAAGTACTGCGCCAGGTCTTCACCATAACGGTTCTCACGGTAGATCACCGCTATCTTACCGGGGTTCACACCTTCCTCCAGCAGTTTAGTGGCGGCCAGCGTGATGCCGGCCATTTCATCGCGGGGGGTGTTGTAACGTTGTATCACCGGCGGTATAGACAAACCGGTAAGATTGCCGTTACTGGCCACCAGCTCTTTGCTGAGGCCCGGCAGCTGGTTCACCAGCCTGGATTGACCATTGTTGTCTATCAGCGACATGGAGATATCCAGGATAGGCTGTACGGAGCGATAGTTTTGTGTGAGCACAATGGTACGCAGGGTTTCGGCAAAGCTGCCTGCAAACTGTTCCATGTTCTCAATGTTGGCGCCCTGGAAACGGTAGATGCTCTGGTCATCATCGCCCACTACAAATACATTGGGCAGCTCCTCGCCGCGTATCAGCAGTTCTATCAGGCGGTTCTGCGTACCGCTGGTATCCTGGTACTCATCTACCAGTATGTATTGATAGCGTTCTTTATAATCTGCGAGCAACTGGGGATGCTGTTCAAATGCACGGATCACCCAATTGATCATATCATCAAAATCATAACGGCCGGCGGCCTGCATCATGGACTGGAACACATCAAACTGTTCTACAGCAGCCTGCAGGCGGGCCATCTTTTCTGCTTCGATCTCTATCTTGTCTGTACGTACATCTCCTTTTTTGAAGGTTTTGGTGGCACGTTTACAGATATATTCCTCCCGGTCGGGCAGGCTGTCAAGATAAGCCTTGATGCTGGCGCGGATATAGTCTACCGTCCAGCCCTCCCGTTTCATGCTGGAGAACAGGACGGCCAGGTTCTTCATATCGAAGTATACGTTGCCACGATAGCGTTTAAGCGGGTTGTCTTTTGTGAACCCGTCTATCAGTTTTTTAAGCAGCTGTATCTTTTCCAGTTCAGAGATGGGATCCAGGGCGTTCTTCTCGAACAGCGCCAAATTATCCTGGATCACTTCATTACAGTAGGAGTGAAAGGTGTGTATGTTTACCCGGTAGGCATCCGGGCCTATAAAGTCTGTTAAGCGTTTGCGCATGGCCACCGTACCGGCATCCGTATAGGTAAGGCAGAGAATATTCTGCGGCAGGAAGTCGGTATCATGCAGGATCTTGCCTATACGGGAAGCCAGGATCTGTGTTTTGCCCGTACCCGGGCCGGCGATCACCATTACAGGGCCTTCTGTATTGTCAACAGCTTCGCGCTGGCGTTCATTCAGCCGGCTGTATACATCCTGGAACCTTTGATGGTATTGTTGAGAATCGCGGGACATTATGTAAAAGTACGACCATTTTACATTATGCAGCCCCGGATACATTTCATAAAAAGTTAAAACTACAGGGGAATATACAGGGAGATATTCCCTACTTCGTGCTGGCCGGTACCCTTCAGGGAGGCGCTTTGTGTTTTCTGCGTATAGGCTAGGATGAAACGGCGGAATGCGACTGTAACGCCGTAGTCTATCCTGGATACCCAGGGATTAAGGGTAGCCGTTTTAAAGGATTTGTTGAATTCAAAACGGCTGTTGCGCCAGCTGAAAAGCCCTCCTTCCAGCAAGGCGTTGTACCAGGTATATTCTACCGTTGGACGGAGAAATGCGTATACCTGGAACCGCTTTTCATGCTGCCCGCTGCCTGGACGGAAACCGAAATAAGGATTCATATGGCCTACACGGAGGGTGCTATGTACGGCGGCGCCGTCCAGCATGGTCCCCGCATAGGCGGATGCGCCTGCGATCAGCTCCAGGGCAGGGCCTGGCTGCCAGATCATTTTCTCAAACGTAAAATTGTAGTTGAGCAGCGGCGCATTGGGCAGCTGGTTATCCCAGCCCCTGGGATGCTCAAAGCCGGCGATATTATGGATCCAGGTTTGCAGCTCTTTTCCGAAAGCCCAGGGGCCCATCACCCCCATGATCAGTTCTGACTGCAGGCTGAACTTCCTTTCCGGATCATAGGAATCCAGCCCATGGGCCAGGAACAGCGCTGCCGTATAAGAATAATCATTAGGCCGGTATTTGGGGTCTTTGATATCAGATGGAGTGATCATGATATGCATCAGGCTCCAGTGCGAGGTATTGATGGCATCTTTACCGGTGCGTGGCAACAGCCATTTATCTACAAAGCGGGGCGCTTTCTGCCGCTGATAAAAGTAATCAAGCCGGGTGCCATTGGTATAAGATTCGTCGGTGCCTTTACCGCGAACGTTCATAAAATCGTTGTCCTCATAAATACGCAGCATCCTGTGAATGCTGTCTGAGGTGCTGATCACCTGGCTGCTTGCTCTTACAGCCAATAATAAGATTGTCATGCCAATCATTAATGCTCTCATAACCAACCTGTTTATATTTGGTTCAGTTTATCGTTCGCAGTTGCAGGCAGGTAAACAGACTGTCTGCGCTGAGGTTCAGCACAGGCTGGTCGTACAATATCATGACAGTTGCAGGTGTACAGGGATCACAGTTGACAGGAGGTAAAAAAGGGCGCAATAACTATGCCTACGGTCGATGGTCTAAAGTTACGATTTAGATAAGATAACGCTATAAATTTTTAGCATGCCGCTAACATTCCCATATTTTTTACTTAATATGCAAATCGTTTCCGTATGAAAAACTGATACCCTATAAACACATTTCTTTTTTCTTAACCATTAAACCCAAATTGGTATGCAACCCAACAACCAAGCACAGAAACCCTTCTTTGCGAAGTTCCTGGAGAACCAGGCCAACGCCAAGGTAACTACCGCCCAACAGGAAGCAGGCCTTACTGCTGAACAGGCAGAAAGCCAGACCACTCTGAAGTTCCCTTCTGACTGGGACGAAGAGGATTGGTAGTAGTTTTTGCTGATTCTTATTGTAGCATGCAGCTACAGCTGCGTTTTTTTAACAATCTAAACCACTTTCATTTATGCAACCTAAACAAGAGGTGCAAAGGCCTTTCTTCGCCCAATTCCTGGAATCACAAACCAACAGAGAACAACAGTTTCCGCCCATCATTACCGGTAAATTAATAGACAGCCCCGGCGATGTAACGCAGAAATTCCCTTCTGATAACGACGAAGAATGGGAATCCTAGTTCGCGTAAGACTATTTTCAGTAACAAGCAATAGCCGCTGTGCTATTGCTTGTTTTTATTAATACAGACATGATACTTTGTATTACCCATTCGCAGGACCATTATACCATTGACCTGGTGCAGCAACACCTGGAAAAACTGGGATACCCCTCCTGGCGCTTCAATTCAGATACCTTCGGCACTACCTGCCACATTCGCTACACGCTGGATAAAGGGTCTGCGCAGCTGCGCCTGCATCAGCAGGGCCGTAGCATTCATGCGGCAGACATCAGCGGAGTATGGTACCGCAAGCTGTGGGCGCTGAGCACGCCTGCTGAACTTGATACGGCCTACCTGCCCGTGTTTAACAAAGAATACAACACTAACCTGCATATTTTCCTGGACGCATTGCGGCATAAACCCTGGATCAATAAAATAGCGGCAGACCATGCCGTCTGCAGCAATAAATTATGGCAGCTGGATGCTGCACAGCAAAGCGGCCTCACGGTACCGCACACACTCTTCAGTAACCAGGCTGATGATGTGCGCGCCTTTTATGAGCAATGCCAGGGCAACATCATCATGAAATTGCATGGCGCCCTTAGCAGGAGCATGAGCGGTGGAGGCGCTTTCTTTCCCACTACGCGCATCACCGCAGATCACCTTGCACAGCTGGATACCCTGGCCTACTGCCCGATGATCTTCCAGGAGTGTGTGCCCAAAAGTTATGAACTGCGCATCGCCTATGCAGATGGCGCTTTTTATACCGGTAAGATCAATGCTACCGGGGACGCAGACGGGCAAACAGACTGGCGGGCTGCCAATGCGCAGCTGCCCTGGCAACCTTATGAGCTGCCATCATTCATACAGGAAAAAATATATGCCCTTATGCAGCGGGTGGACCTCTGCTTTGGCGCTATTGATATGATACGGCGGCCCGACGGGGAATATGTGTTCCTGGAAGTGAACCCGCAGGGCGAATGGGGCATGCTGCAGAAATTCCTGGGCTACCCCATTGCACAAACAATCGCAGAAAAACTTGTAAACAAGATCCAACATGGCTAAAGAAAAGGTGATCATACTAACGCATTCAGCAGATAATATATCCGTAGATACCGTAAGCCGCTTTGTAAAGGAAGCGGGTGGAGAAGTGATACGCTTTAACGTAGATCAGTACCCTTTACATAACCGGCTCAGCTCCGTTTACCTGCAGGGGAAACAGGAGATCATCCTCGAAAATGAAAACGGCCTGCATACCCTGCACGATGCCGCAGGCATCTGGTACCGTCGCAGCTATAACATCGGTAAAGGACTGGATAAATTGATCGATAAGGAATTCCTGCCGGCCACCCTGCTGGAAAGTAAGCGTACCTTATTCGGCATGATAGAAGGCCTGGATATTTTCCAGCTCGAAAAGTATAGTGTGTACCGCCGGCTTGACAGTAAAGAAGAACAGCTGCGTATAGCCGCCGCCTGCGGACTGAACATACCTGCCACTTGTATCAGCAATGACGCAACCGTGATACGCCGTTTCATGCAGTCGGTAAATGCGCCGGTGATCACCAAAATGCAGAGTGCTTTTGCTATTTACCGCGAAGGCGAGGAACATGTGGTATTTACCAATGCGGTAGATGAATCACACCTCAACGAGCTGGAAAATGTACAATACTGCCCCATGGTATTCCAGGAAAGAATAGAAAAGCAGCTGGAGCTACGCATCAATATAGTTGGGCATGCCATCTTTGCCTTTAGCGTTAATTCTGCCGTGTCTGACCGTTCGGCTACCGACTGGCGTAAAGACGGCGCCGCCTTAGTGAATAGCTGGGAACCTTATGAGCTGCCGCAGGAGATCCGGCAAAAGCTGCTGGCCTGTATGGACGTATATGGGCTGAACTATGGAGCGATCGACCTGATCCTGTCGCCTGACAATCAATACTATTTCCTGGAAGTAAACGCTGCCGGCGAATTTTTCTGGCTGGACAAGCTTTGTGATCATGCCATTTCCCGCCAGATAGCACATGTATTATTAGGAAAGGCCAGCCGGCGATAAAACTGATTCAAATAATGTATTTTTGCTATCCATAGGATTTCGTCATCATTTACCTTATCTCATACAATCGGGTTTAGACATTGAATCTCAGGACATACATAGATAGCGGGGCGGTAGAGTGTTATCTGCTGGGTCTGGCCAGTGCGGAAGAAGAAGCGCTGCTGCATGAGATGCGGCGTTTGTATCCCGAGCTGGAGTCGGAGATCTCTGTTACGGCTTTCAAGCTGCAGGAAGCTGCCATGGAAGGAGGCATAAAGCCCCCCGGAGAAGTATGGGACAACATCATCCGCGAAGTACAAAAGGAGGAGCGGGAGGCGCAGCGGCAACGACGTTACCGCCGCAGGAGCGATGAGCCTGCCTATACGGTGATCAACCTGCAGGAAACCCCATCCAACAGGTATATGAAGGTAAGCATCTGGTGGCGCTGTGCTTTTATAGCCCTTTGTATGCTGGTAATGGCCTTGCTGGCCAGCAGCATTTATTTTTACAGGAAATACCATGAAATGGAAGAGCGTGTATTACAGCAGCATCCTTCCAATCAGTTATCACCTGCTTCAACAAAATAACCTGCAAGGGTGTTTAATTGGTATATTTCTTGCTTTTGCAAAATCTCAGAAAGAAACAGCTATTAAAATTTAAACCATAACAGATGAAGATGAGAAATCTTACACTGGCAACATTATGCCTTATCGTAGCATCCCTGTTCGCCGTTTCATGCGCTTCCTCTTCGGGGGCTGCCAGCTCTACTATCTCTAAGGGCAATGTGAGCGGCAACTGGGTAGTGACTGATATCCAGTTTGAGGGAATACCGGACAACAGTAAGGTAACGGTATTTGACGAGGCTTCTTATAGCTGCTTCAAAGGCAGCAACTGGGTATTACCGTCTAACGGTAAAGGTTCTTACACGCTGTCATCCACTTCAGATGGTTGTAGCACCGTATCGCAGCCTATCATGTGGTCTTTATACAAACAGGCCGGTGCTACCATGTTCCAGTTCAAGAAACTGTCTGAAGGGGTAAAGGCAAAAAATGTAACAGAAGGTTACCGCGTAGAGCTGAGCTCCGCAGATGGTAACAATATGGTGTGGAGGGCACCTGTAAATTTTGAAGGTAAGAACGCTTATATCGTATATACTTTACAGAAAAGCAGATAACGTCAGGTTTTAAATTTCACATAAGGTGAGGCGTACACTTGTTGTGCACCTCACCTTTCGTTTTTTACTTCCTTTCCGGCAAAGCGCATAAAGAGCTGGGCCAGTTTATCCTGCTGTCCCTGCAGGTGGGTGAACTGGAATTTACGCACCAGCTTAAAGTTCTTTACAGGTAATATTTTGAATTCGCCGGCTTCCAGTTCGCGGCTCACTGCCTGCAGTGAAAGAAAGGCAGCGCTGGGGGCATAATGCAGGTAGGATTTCATGCTTTCCGTACTGCTCATGTACATGGCAATATTCAGGTCCGTTAGTTTCAGCTTCAGGCGTTTGAGCTCTTCTATGATCACTTCCAGGGTACCGGATCCGTGCTCTCTTACCAGCAGCGGAATAGCTGCCAGGTCCTGCGCGCTGAGCGTATCCCCGTTACCGTAGTCATACTGCACATTGCCGATCAGCACTATCTCATCTTTTGCAAACTCCGTGTATTTCAGTTGCGGGTTCCTTGAGCTGCCTTCAATGATGCCCAGCTGAATGCTTTTTTCCAGGAGTGCCTGTTCTATCTGTTCCGTATTTCCGCTGATAAGGGATGTTTTTATCTCGGGATAGCGCTGGTTGAACCGGGCCAGCAGCGGTGGAATAAAGTACTGCGCAATGGTGGTGCTGGCGCCTATCTGCAGCCTGCCGCCCCTTTCATGTTTTAGCTGGTTGATCTCGTATTCCAGGCTGCGGTAGCTGCTGAAAATATCTTCTGCATGCCGCATTACGATCTTGCCTGCAGGCGTCACGGTGATCTTGTTGCCGATGCGTTCAAACAAGGCAATGCCCAGTTGCTGCTCCAGCTCATGAATATGTTTGGTGACCGCCGGCTGAGATATAAACAGTTCTTCCGCGGCTTTAGTAAAGCTGAGCCTTTTGGCCACCGTATAAAATACTTTTAACCTGAAATCAAGCATAAAGTGAAGTTAATCAAGAATTAATAAAAAAGGAGCTTCCGGAGAAGCCCCTCTTTACTTATAACAGTTTTAAACCTTACTTATTTCAGCTTTTCTTGGCGCCGTCTTTATTAGACTTGTAACGCATGTCCGGCGTGCCGTCTTTTTTTACCGGGCCTTTGGCGGTTGTTTTATTCACCTTATACCTTTTGTCTGGTGTACCGTCCTTTTTCACTGGTTTGTCGGCCGCTGTTGTTTGCTCGGTCTTGTCCTTTTTGTCAGCAGATTTCTTTTTAGCCGGGGTTTGTGCCATTGATACGGAGGCACTTATAAGCATGATCAGTATTCCGGTAAGTAGCCTTTTCATAAGAACATGATATTTTAGAAAAGTAAGATACGTAATAAAAAGTACTTTCCACGGAAAAACACGTAGAAATACGCTTGTAAGGCAGGTCACACGCGATGTACCTTTGTATTGTCCAATAAATGTAGTTAGCCCCGGTATTTCACCCCACTATTGATGCAGTGTAGTGAAAACATTTCTCAAACATCCTGTTAACCTCAAAAAATACCTATTGTTGCTAACGTGTCCGTCCCGCCCCAAGACGGACACTTTCTTTTTTATCAGTTACTGGTCTCTACCCACATCCCGTTATCCTTGATAAGGTTGATCAGCTCTGTTACGGCTACATCGCTGTTAAGGCCGCGTTTTACCACTTCTTTGCCCCTGTATAGCGTGATCTTGCCTACGCCGCTGCCTACATAACCAAAGTCGGCATCGGCCATTTCACCGGGACCGTTTACGATACAACCCATGATGGCAATCTTCACCCCTTTAAGATGGTTGGTAACGGCACGGATCTTAGCAGTTGTTTCCTGCAGGTCAAACAGGGTACGGCCGCAGGAAGGGCAGGAGATATATTCTGTTTTGGAAATACGGGTACGGGTAGCCTGCAGAATACCAAAAGCAATGGTATTGATACGGGCCATTCTTTCGGCAGAGTAAGGCTGTTCTCTGCCCGCAGTCAGGCAGATACCATCGCCCATACCGTCCAGCAGCAGTGCGCCGGTCTCTATGGCATAGTGCAGGAGTGTTTCATCCATATCGGAAGTTTTGCTGCTGCACAGCAGGATGATTGGCGTGCCTGTACGCTGCTCCATCAGTGTCATGATAAAGCGGCGCACTTCAGGCATAGCATGCTGGTTGTCTGGCGCCGAAATGCAGAGCACTGCGGTAGGATCATTTTGCAGTTTTTGCAGTAGCGCTGCTGAAGGCAGCTCTTTGCTGTGCACTTCCACCAGGTTCAACACAGCGGACCTTTCTCCTTCATGCAGGTAATCTGCCAGCGGGAGAGACGGGAAGTACTTGGTTTTATCACTGGCCTGTTTCCAGCTAGCGTAATTGGTGATCACCTTCAGGGTACCGGGTAATGCAAAAGGCAGGATGGTCTCAGAGAAGATGTAATCCGCTGCCTGGTCGGCAATGTTCCATTTGTCGGAAGGCTCGTCATATTGATAACCGATAGCTTCCAGCTGTTTCGGGGTGAGCCCGGATGTTGAAGGTTCCCGGAAATCAGCCACCACTACCGGTACCTGTTTAGCCCCTATATTATCTACCGCAATGGTTTCCCGGCGTTTGTAATCAAAAGGAGAATAAGGCAGCTGGTTAACCGGGGTGATGGCGGCATGGCCTTCGCGGTTAGTATAGCGCTTTACCAGGTCGCGGCATACGGGCAGCTCAAATTCCGGGTCTTCCGTCAGGGATACGCGGATGGTATCGCCCACGCCGTCTTCCAGGAGGGTGCCGATGCCTACGGCAGATTTGATACGGCCGTCTTCTCCGTCGCCCGCTTCTGTTACACCCAGGTGCAGGGGATAGCAGTGCCCCAGTTCCTGCTGCATGGTTTGCACCAGCAGGCGGTAGGCCTGTACCATTACCTGCGGGTTGCTGGATTTCATGCTCAGCACAATGTTGCGGTAATTCAGGTCTTCTGCAATGCGGAGAAATTCCATGGCGCTTTCCACCATGCCCATGGGGGTATCCCCGTAGCGACTCATGATCCGGTCGCTCAGGGAACCGTGGTTGGTGCCGATGCGCATGGCGGTGCCGTATTCCTTACAGATGTTCACCAGGGGGGTGAAGCGTTCGCGGATCCGGTCTATTTCCGCCAGGTATTCCGCGTCGGTATAATTGATGGTCTCGAATTTCTTTTTGTCTACATAGTTACCCGGGTTCACCCGCACCTTTTCCACAATACGGGCGGCAATTTCGGCCGCGTTGGGCGTGAAATGGATGTCCGCTACCAGGGGGGTGTGGTATCCTCTTTTACGGAGCTCATTTTTGATAGGGAGCAGGTTTTCCGCCTCATTCCTGCTGGGAGCGGTGATGCGCACCAGCTCGGCGCCGGCTTCGATACAGCGGATGGCCTGGGCAACAGTGCCCGCGGTATCCATGGTATCGGTGGTGGTCATGGTTTGGATACGGATAGGGTTGAAATTCCCGATAAGCAGGTCGCCCACCTTTACTTCCAGTGTGGGTAAGCGCTTATACGCTGTAAGTGAATGGCTATATAGCTGCATAGTGCTACAAAGGTAAATAAAAGAGTGGTCAGTGGTTAGTTGTCAGTTGTCAGTAACCGGAGTGATTTACTGTGTTAAATACTGTTAACTGACAACTGTCAAACGGCAACTATGTTATGAGTGGTAACCAGCATGGTCCTTATTGACGTAAATTCGAAACATGTTACACAAAGGTATTGACATACCCTATCAGCACCTGCCTTTTACCGGGCAGTTCAATATCTTTCAGCTGGGCAGCTTCAAAAATGAGCTGGCCCGACTCCCTCACCGCCATGACCATTACCAGGTGATCTGGTTTACCCAGGCCTGCGGGCAACATATCGTGGATTTTGTGTCGTACGAGCTGCAGGACAATATGCTGTTCCTGTTGCAGCCGGGCCAGGTGCACCAGCTGCTGGACTGCGGCAAAGAAGGCCACGCCATCACCTTTACAGAACAGTTCTACTTCAGCAACCGCCGGGAGCGGGAAACCATCTACGATTTTACTAACCTGTTCGACTGCTACGACGGCTATTCCCCCATCCGCATCAGCCAGCGCACGGCGCCCTCCCTGCAGCTACTGGCAGAGCTGATGTACCGGGAAAAGAGCGGTTCCGGCAGCCGGAGCATCATAAAACATTACCTGAGCGCCTTTTTACTGCAGGCAGAAAGGGAAAAGAAGCGGAATGCCGCCCAGGCCATTGCCCCCCTGCAGGGCGATGCCAGGATCGTGCACCTGCGCCAGCTGCTGGAAAAGAATTTCCGCGCCCAGCACCATGTTACCTTTTACGCCAACGCCTTCGCGCTTACCCCCAAACGCCTGAACGAGATCACCCGGGAGAAAACCGGTAAAACCGTTACAGACCTGCTGCATGACCGCCTGGTGCTGGAAGCTAAACGCAGCCTCTCCTTCAGCAAAAAGAGCATCAAAGAGATCAGTTACGAGCTAGGGTTTGAAGACCCGGCCTATTTTAGCCGCTTTTTCAAGAACCACACGGGCGTTGGGCCGCAGGAGTTCCGCGGAGCCGCCATCAGCAGCTGAGCAGTATTTTCTCTCATGTTCAAATAGTACAAGTTTATGGGTGTTTTGTCCAACCTAGGGTGAAGGGCCGCGGCTAACTTTGCGTTGACAAAAAGAGTCGTCAGTGGTTAGTCGTTAGTCGTTAGGATCAAAGCGAAGATATTCCTCCCGGTTAATCACTAACGACTAACGACTGACAACTGACGACTGTATCACTGTATGAACACCGGGAAACTCTTTTGCTTATTGATGATAGCGGCCGCAGGGGCAGTCCCCGCAGCCCGGGCCCAAAGCTCCGTATTGACCCTACAGCAGGCATTGCAAACGGGCCTGCAGCGCTATCAATCTATCCAGGCCAAAGAGAGCTATGTTCGTGCAGCCGCCGAAAATATCAGCGCCGTTAAACGGGAATACCTGCCAGACCTGAACCTGAACGCCCAGAACAGCTACGGCACCATCAACGGGCAGAACGGCCCTTTCTGGGGTTACAAAGGCTGGACCACCGGCGCCTCCGGTCAGCCTTTACCCACACAGAACTGGAACGCCGCCTTCGGAGGCCTTTACCTGGCCAATATCTCCTGGGACCTGGTGACCTTTGGTCGTCAGCAAGCCAAGGTAGCCGTGGCAAAGGAACAGCATGCCACCAACACGGCCGACCTGGAGCAGGAACGCTTTGAACAGCAAACCCGCATAGCAGGCGCTTATCTGAACTTATTGGCGGCGCAACGCCTGCGCCGTTCCATGGAAGCCAATCTTCGCCGTACAGAAGACCTGCAGCGCATGATCGTGGCACGCGCCCTGAACGGGCTGAATGCCGGGGTAGACAGCAGCATTGCCAACGCAGAAGTGTCTAAAGCAAGGCTCTCGCTGATAGATGCCGAGAACTATGAAGCTGCCCAAAGCAATAAGCTGGCGGAGATGATGGACGTGCCGCCGCAGCCTTTTATACTGGATACCTTCTTTGTGGCCCGCATCCCGCCAGAAATGATGCAGCCCCTGCCCACTACAGATTCCGTACTCAAAGAGCAGCCCTTACTGCGTTTATACCAGCACCGCATACTCCTGACGGAAAGCAATCGCCGCCTGATCAGCAGGAACGTGATGCCCAGGCTCAGTTTTATGGGCGTATTGCAAACCCGGGGCTCCGGCTTTGCCTATGATTACGGGGCAGCTACCGCAGATAAAGACCATTACAGCCAGGGCTGGTGGGATGGCGTGCACCCTACCCGTACCAATTACCTGCTGGGACTGAACCTTTCCTGGACCGTGACAGACCTCTTGCGCACACACGCACAGGTGGCCAGGGAAACCTATAACGCAGCCGGGTTAAAACATGAATACAGCCAGGTATATAGCCGGCTGCAGCATCAGCTGCAACTGGCCAATGAACAGCTGTCCAATGCAGTGCGCAAGTATGTGGAAGCACCCCTGGGCCTGAAAGCCGCAGGAGATGCTTTTCTGCAGAAGAGCACCCTGTATGAGAATGGCCTTTCCAACATTGCAGACCTGGCACAGGCGTTATACAATATCAATCGTGCAGAAACGGACCGCGACCTGGCCTACAACGGTGTATGGCAGGCGCTTTTATATAAGGCAGCGGTAACCGGAGATCTGAACATTTTCTTGAACCAGCTATGAACTTGATCAGGATAGCCTTACAAAAACCCATTTCCGTTCTCGTGATCGTGATCGGCCTGCTTTTCTTTGGCATCACCTCCATGCGAGATATCAAGATCGACATCTTCCCCGATCTGAACCTGCCTGCGATCTACGTATCGCAGCCTTACGGCGGGATGTCGCCCCAGCAGATGGAAGGGTTTATCTCTACCAACTACCAGAACCTGTTCCTGTACGTAACAGGTATCAAGGCTATTGAAACCAAGAATATTCAAGGGTTAACCATGCTTAAGCTCACCTTCTATGAAGGTACCAACATGTCCCAGGCGGCGTCGGAGGTAACGGCGATGGCTAATCGTGCATTTTCACAAATGCCGAATGGCACTCAACCACCGTTCATTATCCGTTTCGATGCCTCCACGCTGCCTATTGGGCAGTTGGCGCTGAGCAGTCCTACCCGTAGCAATAACGAATTACAGGACCTGGCCATGACGGTGGTACGACCCTCATTCTCCCGCGTTGCCGGTCTTACCTCACCGGCGGCCTTTGGTGGTAACAACCGCGCCATCGTGATAAGGGTAGATCCTGCCCAGATGCGCAGCCATCACCTTACACCGGATCAGATAGTAGCCGCCGTAAAAGATAACAACCAGATCTCTCCCTCCGGTAATGTGCGCATCGGCGATGTTACTTACCTCACGCCCGCCAATACCGTAGTGCGCAATTATAAGGACTTTGAAAACATTCCCCTGCTGATGGGCAACGGTCCTTCTGTATACCTGCGCGATGTGGCGCGGGTGGAAGACGCCGCTGATATCACCACCAGCTATGCCGTCATCAATGGCAAACGCTCCGTATACCTGCCGGTGATTAAAACCGCAGACGCCTCTACCTGGACAGTAGTAAAGAACCTGAAAGCCGCCCTGCCAGACATACAGGAGCTGCTGCCGCAAGACGTAAAAGTGATCTTCGAATTTGACCAGAGCGTATATGTAGTGAACGCCGTAAAGAGCCTGATCAGCGAAGGTGTGATCGGCGCCGTGCTTACCGGATTGATGGTGCTGCTGTTCCTGGGCGACAGGCGCAGTGCGCTGATCGTGATACTCACTATTCCCGTATCCATCATCATCGGGGTAATGGGACTTAAGCTGGCAGGGCAAACCATTAATATCATGACGCTGAGTGGGCTGGCCCTCGCCATCGGTGTATTGGTGGATGAATCTACCGTTACCATAGAGAACATCCATCAGCACCTGGAAATGGGTAAGCCCAAGGCAAAAGCCATATGGGATGCCTGTAAGGAAATAGCCTTCCCCAAGCTGCTGATCCTTTTTTGTATCCTCGCCGTATTTGCGCCTTCCTTTACCATGAAGGGAGTGCCGCGCGCTATGTTCCTGCCGCTGTCGCTGGCTATCGGCTTTTCCATGATCGCTTCTTATTTACTGTCGCAAACTTTAGTGCCGGTATTATCTAACTGGATCCTGAAACCGGAAAAGTTTGCTCAGCATCATGTAAAGGCAACCGCTGCTACCGGCAGTAAAACAGATGCCTATATTAACGAAGAGCTGCGCTATGAACAGCGCCATGTAAAGCAGATCTCGCGCTTTGAACGGTTCAAGCTGCGCTTCATGAGCCGCCTTGAAAAATTGATGCGATGGCGCAAGCCTGCCACCATCATTTACCTGGTGGGTGTGGCAGCGATTGTGGTATTATGTATCAGCATCATTGGCCGGGATATTCTTCCTAAACTCAATAACGGGCAGTTCCAGTTGCGGCTGAAAGCCAGGGAAGGCACCCGCCTTGAACGTACGGAAACCATGCTGCTGGATGCCGTGGACGTGCTGAAAGAAGTGGCCGGAGAAAAGAACATCGATATCACTTCCTCCTTTATAGGCACACATCCTTCTTCTTATTCAACCAGTCCGATCTACCTCTTCATGGCAGCGCCCAATGAAGCGGTGATGCAGGTAAACCTGGAAGAAGATTATAAAGTGAATATGGATGATTTCAAGGAGCGGCTGCGCAAACGCATTCACCAGCGGATGCCCGATGTGAAGATGACCTTTGAGCCCATTGACCTCACCGATAAAGTAATGAGCCAGGGCGCCGCTACGCCGATAGAAGTAGCGATTATGGGAAAGAACCTGGACGAAAGCAAGCCCTTTGCACAGAAAGTGCTGGAAGAAATGAAGAAGATACCCTACCTGCGGGACGTGCAGATCGTGCAGCCACTGAACTATCCGGCTATCCGTATCAACATAGACCGGGAAAGAGCAGGGCAATTGGGTGTGAGTATTACAGACATTTCAAAATCCTTGACGGCCGCCACTTCCTCCAGCCGCTTTACTGAAAAGAACATCTGGCTGGACGAGAAGAATGCCACTGCTTATTTTGTGCAGATCAGCATACCTGAAAATGAAATGAGCAGCATGAATGATATGGCCGCTATTCCAATCTCTAAAGACAGAACGCGTCCGCTGCTGGGTGATGTAGCAACCCTGGAGCCGGATACCGTTGCCGGAGAGTATGATCGCGTAGGGGCAGTACGCATCATCTCCATCGGCGCCAATGTGCACAAGCAGGATCTGGGTCAGGCGAGCAATGATGTGGATGCTGCTATTAAACGGGCAGGCAAGCCACCCAGGGGTATCAAAGTAGAAAAGCGCGGCCTTACCCAATTGCTGGACGAAACACTGGACAGCCTGCAAACAGGCCTGCTGGTGGCAGCTGTTGTGATATTGCTTTTACTGGCCGCCAACTTTCAGTCTTTTGGCGTTGCATTGGTTGTAGTAAGCGCCATACCCGCCGTACTGGCAGGATCGCTCATCATGTTGCTGCTGACCGGCTCTACTCTTAACCTGCAATCGTATATGGGCATGATCATGTCTGTAGGTGTATCGGTAGCCAATGCCGTATTGCTGGTAACCAATGCAGAAAAGCTACGGCTGGAGAACGGCGATGCACTGAAGTCGGCCATGGAAAGTGTATCCATCCGCCTGCGGCCCATCCTGATGACCACTATCGCGATGGTGGTGGGCATGGTGCCCATGGCCAGCGGTCTGGGTGAAGCCGGTGATCAGACCGCGCCGCTGGGCCGTGCCGTAATAGGTGGCCTGATCGCTTCTACATTTGCTTCCCTGCTCATATTGCCGCTGATTTTTGCCTGGGCACGACAGAAAGCCAGTACCAGATCAGTATCACTGGACCCGGAAGATGTGAACAGTCAATTTTATTATCAATAACACAATGGAACAAACTATTCATAAATACCTATGGCTAATGAGTGCGCCGCTGCTAGTGCTGGTGGCGTCCTGCAACGGGTCTCACGCTGAAGACGAAACGAAGGAGGCACAGACCACCGTGCAGGTAAAAACGCTCGTGCTGCAAAAGAGCCAGCTGGAGAATGCACTGAAGCTGCCGGGAGAGATCAAGCCCTTCCAGTTTGCAGACCTCTACGCTAAAGTGAACAGCTACGTGAAACAGGTACAGGTAGACCTGGGCAGCCAGGTAAGCCAGGGACAGGTGCTGGCCACGCTGGAAGCGCCCGAGATGAACAGCCAGCTGCTGGGGGCCCAATCGCGTTTACATACCCGCGAAGCAGTGTTCAGGGCCAGCAAGGCTAATTATGAAAGGCTGCTGCGCACCAGCAAGGTGCCCGGCACCATATCGCCCAATGACCTGGATATGGCCCTGTCTAAAATGAGCGCCGACAGCGCAGAGCTGCTGGCCGCCCGCTCTGCCTACCAGGAAGTGCAACGCATGCTGGACTACCTGGTGATCCGTGCTCCTTTCAGTGGCGTGATCAGTCAGCGTAATGTACACCCCGGCACATATGTTGGTCCCGGCGCTCGGGGTGCTGAGCTGCCCATGTTCCGCCTGGAAGAGCAGGCCAAATTACGTTTGGCCGTTGCCGTACCCGAAGCCTATACAGACGATCTGCAGCAGGCGGGAGAAGTGCGCTTTACCGTAAGATCATTGCCCGGCGATACTTTCAATGCCCGTGTAGCACGCGTGGCCGGCAGCCTGGATACCAAACTGAGAACAGAGATGCTGGAAATGGATATCAACAACAAGGATAAGAAGCTGCTGCCCGGTATGTATGCAGAAGCACAGCTGCCATTACCGGGGAAGAAGGATGTATATGTAGTGCCTAAAAGCGTGATCGTAAGTAATTCGGAAAAAGTATTCGTCATTAAGATAGTTAACAATCAATCCAAGTGGGTGCCTGTAACGCGTGGCAATGAATACAACGGGATGGTAGAGATTTTCGGTGGGCTCAATGACCAGGACGTACTGGTAAAAAACGCCAGCGACGAGATCAAGGAGGGCACCCCCTTACAGGCAGTGAAGGAATAGTTGAGCAAAAGAATTGAAGGATGGCAGCTTTACAAAAAGGAAGGCCCTGGCGTAAGCCGGGGCTTTTTAATACTTGTTATTCGAGATCAACTATATCAATTTCATCGGTCGCGAGCATGGCTACGGCTTGGCGAATGCTGGATTTCAGAAAATCCCACATGGCCCGATTATCGCAATTACCTATTTTGATGTTAATTAGTTTGGGAGGAGCTCCTAACCGGCTTATCAATTCGGGGAAATCAGCATCTTTTGATATCAGGATCACTTTACCTTGTGTGCGCGCCTTCTGATAAATATCTATATCAGTCATCTCATGGAGCGAAAGGGAATAGGAAGATTTTACTTCATATCCCGTATATTCCTTCATCCATTTTGCAATGATAGGCGAAATGTGTGTATCCAGCCAGATTTCCCAGTCTTGTTCAGGCGGCATGGATAACGGCTGTATTTTTTATTCTTTGAGAAGCATAAAACAAAGCGGCATGGATGTCCTCTCTTTCCAGAATAGGATGTTGATCCAAAATTTGATCCTCCGTCATGCCATTAGCCAGCATTTCGAGGATATCGCCAACAGGGAACCGCATGCCACGTATGGTTGGTTTTCCACCCAATAAGCCTGGCTTAAGCGTGATACGTTCCAGCAGTTTTTTTAGTTTGTCTTCCATTGCTGAGGTCAATATAAATAAAGTTACACTTTTTTGAGACAGGCTCAAAACTTCATCGGATACCCGCTTTCCACCTTTCCCTTCATCACCGCCTGCAGCTTCCCCTGTAATAACTTTTTACGCAAGGGCTTCAAATAATCCAGATACAATCTGCCCTGCGTATGATCATACTCATGCTGTATCATCCGAGCGGTAACACCTTCAAACACACGCGTATGTTTGATGAAATGTTCATCCTCATATGCTATAGTGATCCTTTCCGCGCGTGTCACGGCTTCCCAGATACCCGGTATACTCAAACAACCTTCTGTATCAGAACAGGTTTCTTTACTATACTCCAATATGCGCGCATTTATAAACACCTGGCGGATACCGCCGCCATCCGCATTCGTACTATCCACCAGGAAAAGCAACAATGCCTTGTTCACCTGCTGTGCTGCCAGGCCCACGCCACCGGCATTCTCTAAGGTCTGCCACATATCGCATATGAGCTTTTGCAAACCAGGTTCTTCCGGAGTGACAACACGGCCGGGCGTGCGTAAAACAGCCGTGCCATATCCAATAATCGGTAATATCATACTGCAAAGCAAACGTAAACCAGCATGCGTAAATAGTAGATTTTAGACATACTTTTGCAGGGTATGCCCGTAGAGATATTAGCCGATATTTTCCGTAAGCGTTTAAACGCTATTGCACCTGCTGCCGCACTGCAGGAGGTAGTGGAAGGATATTATTTCTATACCTGCGGAGAAACAGCACAAACGCTATGGGCAACACTGGACGGCCAGCCTGCATTACTCTTCCTGCTGGACCCGCCCTATACTATTGAGTTCACCGGTGCAAATACCGTTTCTTTAGAAGATGCTTTCTTTTGCTGCTACGGACTTTTACATACCTACATCCGGCCATGGAAGAAAGGGATGCGTTTCCTGGTAGTTAAATTTACCTGCAACGGCCTGTACCAGTTGCTGCAACAGCCCTTAACTGCAGTAACAACAACACCCCTGGTATCCATTTCCAACATCTGGGGAGCAGCCGGTATACAGCTGGCAAAGCAGGTACGTAATACAGCAGCGCCACAACAGCAGGCCGTACTACTCGATGCCTTTTTACTTTCCCGCATGCCGGTCTATAAACAAGCCGCTTACCTGGTACAGGCAGCAGTAGCGTATATCCGCGAACATAAAGGACAACTGAGTGTGCAAGACCTATGCCTGCAGTTAAAGGTGAACTATAAATGGCTGGAACGTAATTTCAGAAAACAACTGGGCATTACGCCTAAAACCTATATCGGCACCATCCGTTTTCTGCACGCCTATCTAAGCACCCGTAAGCGGGAAGAGAACCTTACACGTGTAGCGTTGGAACACGGGTATTATGATCAGAACCATTTCATCAGGGAATTCAGAAAGCATACCGGGAAGACCCCCTCTTTTAAATAGTAACAAAGTTTACCTGCTGTACCCCTTCCAGCGCTCTCAGCTCATCTATAGCCGTTATAATCTTTTTACGATCGGCCGACTTGTCAAGCACGATCTCCAGGTCGTCAGCGTGGGCTTTTTCATGCTGTGTTAAGGTGATCTCTCCGAGGGGCACACCATGTTCTTCCAATAATTGGGAAACAGTTTTTACAGAAAGTGCGGCATGTTGGAAATGGATGCGGAGGCAGTGGTCTTTTTTATCGTTGCCATACAGCCTGATTTCGATCTTTTTAACAACAATGAGTATCAGGAGGGTAATGAGGGTGGTGGCTATAGCAGCTGCGTACATCCCGCCGCCTACTGCGAGGCCGATGGCTGCAACGGTCCAGAGGCCGGCGGCCGTGGTAAGGCCATATATCACCTTACGCTCCTTGAACAGAATGGTGCCGGCTCCTATGAAACCGATACCGCTGATCACCAGCGAAGCTACACGGGAAGGGTCAAGTGTGACCCCAGCTTGTCCAAGTATATCATCAAAACCGAAGGAGGAAACGATCATGGCCAGCGTGGCTCCGAGGCATACCAGCATATGGGTGCGTAAACCGGCCGCCCATTCCAGCTTTTCCCGGTCCATCCCTATGAGGCCTCCTAATATGGCAGATAAGAACAGGCGTAGAATGATCTCATAAGTGCTTAGCATGGTTTATCAGTTTATGAATAAACCATCGCAAATAAGCTACCAATCTTTCTCTACAGGAACCTGCTGGCCTTTGGCCTTTTTCAATTTATCCTGGAGCTTTTTCTCTTCCTGGTTCAGGGCCTGTAACAGGCGTTCTGCTTCTTCTTTGTCCAGTTTGCTGGGTTGAGACTGCGGCTTATTCTGGTCCTGCTGTTCTTTGTCTTTATCCTGTTGCTGGTCCTGTTTATTCTGCTTGTCTTTGTTCTGATCTTTATTCTGCTCCTGTTTCTTTTTCTCCTGCTTGTCCTTGTTGTCTCCACCGCCGCCCTGCTGTTGTTTCTTCAGCATGGCCTGTGCGTAGGCCAGGTTGTAACGGGCTTCTTCATCGGCAGGGTTCATTTTCAGGGCCTGTTTATAGGACTTGATGCTCTCTTCCCATTTCTTGCCCTCCATGTAGGTATTGCCTATGTTGTAATTAGCGTCGCTCCTGGTTGTTTTATCGGCTGATATTTTGGCGCTGTTGGCGTATTGCGCACGGGCAGCATCAAACTTCTTCTGACCGTACAGGGAGTTACCGAGGTTATAATGCCCTACATCCGATTGCTGGTTCTGTTGCAGGGCCTTTTTATAGTTAGCCTCTGCATCGGTATATTGCTGCTTCTGATACAGCTCATTGCCTTTGCGTATGTACTTTTTGCCGCTCTGTGCAGATGCCCCGGCGGTGATAGCCAGGAATGCGCCAAGGGCCAGCATACGGTATGTTATATTCGATCTCTGCATGATTATTCTTTAACGAGGGTTACTACATCTTCTTCCTTCCTGCGTTTCACTTCCGGGATAAAGAACTCTGCCACGACCAGGATCAGGCAGGCCGCCAGGAAGTAATAAAAATAGCTATTATAGTCTGTAAAGATATTTTCCCCGAATTCTTTCTGCTCCATCCCATCGATCTTGCTGACGATGGTATTTACCACTTCTTCGGTGTTATTATCCAGGTGGGTATATACGCCTTTGCCTGCGGAGGCTACAGCTTTCAGTTCCGCCTCGTTCAGTTTGGAGATAATCACGTTACCTTCCTTATCTTTTTTAGGACCGCCGGTCTCGGGATCGGGTAGGGGCGAGCCGTTGGGAGAGCCAACGCCTATGGTGCTGATCACCACACCGTCGTCAAAGGCGGCCCTTGCTTTGGCCAGGGAACCTTCGTCGTGATCTTCCCCGTCGGAGATAATGACGAGGGCTTTATGTTTGCGTTCCTTCTTGTTAAATGCTTCGTGGCTTACCTGTATAGCCTGGGAGATGGCCGTACCCTGGGTAGGGATCATGTCCGGGCTGACAGTGCTGAGGTACATCCTGGCGGCAGAGTAGTCGATAGTGAGCGGCATCTGCAGATAGGCATTACCCGCAAATACCACCAGGCCTACACGGTCATTATCCAGTTTGTCCATCAGCTTGGTAATAAGCTGCTTGGCGCGGGTAAGGCGGTCGGGTTTCACATCGCCGGCCAGCATACTCTTACTTACGTCCAGGGCGATCACCACATCCACCCCTTTACGGGTGATCTTATCCATACGGCTGCCTTTCTGCAGGTTAGCCAGGCCTACCACCCCCAGGAAGAAGGCAAAGAACAGCAGGAAAAACTTGAGTACAAATAAGCGGCGGCTATAGCCGAGGAAAAGCTTTTCTACCAGGACAGGGTCGCCCAGTTTACGGATAGAGCGGCGTTTCCACCAGGAAACGCTGATAAATGCCAGCTGCAATACCAGCAGCAATACGAGCGCCCATAAGTATTCACTATGCTGAAAACGTAACATATGGCTCAAATATAAATTTTTTGCCACGTTTTACAGAGCAGATATACTGGGTTTTAGGAAATTTTAACAGCAATTTTAGCCTCTGCAGGCAGTTTCAGCTTATTTCAGGCCTTTAAAATAACCTTCCTCTTCCAGGATGCTTTTGAGAATATGCAGGCGAAGGTCCCGGTTCGGGCTTTCAATGTTCGGGTCTTCCGACTCTATATTCAGCACAAAAAAGGTGGGATGACCGTTCTCTTCCACCCAGCCGGTTACCCAGCCGATCTTTTTCCGGCCGGCAATGCCCCAGCCTGTCTTATAGCTCAGGTCGTATTTCCCGGTTTTTTCCATCAGCATGATAGCCCGTACCCATTGCATGGTGCTTTTGCGGAAAGGCAGCTGGTCAAAATAGAGCTTTTTAACAAAGCCCAATTGTTCATCGGGGGAGATCTGTAAAGAGTTGTCCAGCCAGAAAGTATCTACCCGGCTGATCTTCATGTTGCCATATTTAACGGAATCCAGCCATTTCTGCATGGTATCTTTACCGATGCGGCGGGCCACTTCCTGGAAATAGGGCACGGCGGATACGCGAAAAGCGCGCTGCATGCTCAGGTCCTGGTTCCATTCCTTGTCTTCACGGGTAATGCCGTCCCACTTGATCACCATAGCAGTATCCCTGATCACCCCGGTTTCCAGGCCCACCAGGGAGTTAAAGATCTTAAAGGTGGATGCCGGGAGGAAGCGTTCCTTGGCCCGGTCCAGGTTGTATACCTTAAACAGGCCTTTGCCGTTGTCATACAGCATAAAGCAGCCCTCTACCTTATACTCCGTAAAGTACTTCTCCCAGCTCTTTTCCTCTTTCACATTATTGGGAGCGCAGGCATTGATCAGTATGGTTGCCAGCAGTAAGATCCAGCCGAAACGTTTCATCAGTATAGTCTTTTATCGGCTGCAAAAGTAGTAAATCAGGGGATAGGTTTTTGAGAAGATTAGGAGGGGAGCTACTGGTCACCGCGGCAGTTCCTTTTGTGTATTTCCCGGTAATTCAATAGCAGTATAATATTAGTATCAAATTAAACTATAGATAATCCCACTCTTAAAAGAAAGGAAAAAATATGGGAATTGAAAGGAAGTAATAAGGGAATATATAGGGAATATCTCCCAGTATACATAAGACCAGCCTGCGTTTGAGCCAGAAAAAGCGTAAACGTTGACCTGAAGACGCCTTATACTGGAAGGCAAAGAGAAAGCCGGTTAACAGCATTGCGCTGCCTGACCGGCTCCTGTTTTAATTGGTTGGTAATTATGTTATGGCCTATGCCAGGGTCTTTTTGATCACATCCAGTTCCTTTCCTATTTTGGTAAAGGCGGCTATTGCTTTGTCCAGGTGAGCCTGTTCATGGGCGGCGCTCAGCTGTACCCGGATACGGGCCTGGCCTTTGGGCACTACCGGGAAGAAGAACCCGATCACGTAGACGCCTTCCTGCAGGAGTTTGTCTGCAAACTGCTGGGCCAGTACGGCATCATATAGCATCACGGGTACGATCGGGTGGTCGCCGGGCTTGATATCGAAGCCGGCTTCGGTCATTTTGCTACGGAAGTATTTGGTATTGTACTCCAGCTTGTCGCGCAGGGCGGTGGTTTCGCTCAGCATATCGAGTACGGCGATGGAGGCGCCTACAATGCTGGGAGCCACGGAGTTAGAGAACAGGTAAGGGCGGCTGCGCTGACGCAACATGTCGATCACTTCCTTACGGCCGCTGGTAAAGCCGCCGGATGCACCGCCAAGGGCTTTGCCCAGGGTGCCGGTAATAATGTCTATACGGCCCATTACGCCACGGTACTCATGGGTGCCGCGACCCGTTTTGCCCAGGAAGCCGGAAGAATGGCTTTCGTCGCTCATTACGATGGCATCATATTTATCGGCCAGGTCACAGATCTTGTCCAGCTGGGCAATGGTGCCGTCCATGCTGAAGGAACCGTCGGTAACGATGATCCGGCTGCGGGCGCCTGCTGCTTCCTGGAGTTTTGCTTCCAGGTCGGCCATGTTATTATGTTCGTAACGGAAACGCTGCGCTTTACAAAGGCGTACTCCGTCAATAATGGAGGCATGGTTAAGGGCGTCTGAAATAATGGCGTCCTGTTCGTTGAACAGGGGCTCGAACACCCCGCCGTTGGCATCAAAGGCGGCAGCGTAGAGGATGGTATCCTCGGTGCCCAGGAATTGGGCTATTTTCTGCTCCAGCTCACGGTGAATGTCTTGCGTACCGCAGATAAAGCGTACGCTGCTCATACCGTAGCCGTGGGTATCGATGGCCTCTTTGGCAGCTGCTATTACCGCCGGATGGGAGCTCAGGCCCAGGTAGTTATTGGCGCAGAAGTTCAGCACGGTTTTGCCGCCAACCTGTATCTCGGCCCCCTGGTCGGAGGTAATGATCCGTTCATTTTTATACAGGCCGGCCGTTCTGATCTCGTCCAGTTCCTGTTGCAAGCGGGTAATAAATTGCTGGTTCATAAACTTTACAATTAAGGAATAACAAAGTTATGGCTTAAATGTAGGATGATATCCTGATTTCCAGGGGCGAATGGCTGTTTGGGCCGGATTTTTTGACCCGGTTGTAACATTTCGGGACAGCTCTCCGTCATAATACTATCATTTACCATGGGAAAAGGGGAGATGAGCGGGAAAAGTCCATAGTTGGCAGTTGGCTGTGAGCGGTTGACAACAAAAGACGGAGAACTGACTGCAACTGCACATTGCCCAATGCGAACTGGTTTTTGTTTTCAAGTAATTGTCGGACATTAGCACTAAAATCCCGCAGCAACCGGATGACGGAAAAGGAGTACAATAAATGCGTGGACCTGTACGCGGACAACCTCTTTCGCTTCATTGTTAAAAACCTTGAACACACTGAAGACGCGAGAGATGTAGTACAGAATGCATTTGAAATATTATGGAAGCACTGTAGTGACGTCCCTTTTGAAAAGGCGAAGTCATACCTTTTTACAGTGGCTTACCACAATATGATTGATCACGTCAGGAAGGTAAAGCGTATCACCCTGGTGGATCAGTTCAAAGAGGAAGAGAAGATCTCGGAGCAGCGGATACATAATGCGAAAAATGTGCTGGAACAGGCCCTGAACCGCCTGTCTGAAGTACAACGCTCCCTGGTATTGCTGAAAGATTACGAGGGGTACAGCTACGAGGAGATCAGCAATATAATGGGCCTGAACCCGTCCCAGGTAAAAGTCTACCTGCACAGGGCCAGGATCCATCTTAAAAATTACCTGATTAAAATGGAAAACGTCATATAAAGTTGTCTGTAGACATCAACATATCGAACTATGAGGAGTTCCTGCTCAGCTATATTGACGGAGAGCTGAACGATGAAGAACGGGCTGCGGTAGCCGCCTTCCTGCAACAACACCCGGAACAGGCCAAAGAGCTGGAGGTGTTGAAAGCCGCTGTGCTGCAACCGGACAAATCTATTGTGTTCAGCAACAGGGAGGAGCTGTACCACAGCACGGTGATCACTACAGAGAATTATGAGACATTCTTCCTGAGCTATATAGACGGGGAGCTGAATGCCGCCGAACAAACAGCGCTGGACGCCTTCCTGAAAAAACATCCGCACCTGCAACAGGAGCTGGATACCTGGCAGGCCACCCGCCTGCCCGCCAGTGAAGGGCTGCGGTTTGACAACAAGGAGATGCTGTACCGCCATGCGGATACGCTGACCACTGAAAATTACGAAACATACCTGCTTAGTTATATTGATGGCGAGCTGAGTGCTACTGAAGAACAAACACTGCATGCGTTCCTGCAGCAGCATCCTGAGCTACAGGCAACGCTGCAGCTGTTTGAGCGTACACGTTTACAGGCAGATCCGCAGCTGCGGATGCCAGGTAAAGCGGCATTGTACAGGAACCGCGGCCGCAGGATACAACCCGCCTGGTGGTGGGGCGCCGCTGCTGCCGTCATCGCTGGCTGCCTGGTATGGCTGCTGCCTTTGCAGCGCGAAAGCGTAAATACAACGCCCTTAGCATCTACGGCTAACAAAACGGCTGCTTCGGGCAATGCGCAGCAAATGCAAAAAACAACACCGATCAGGCCCGTGATCAAGACCACCCTGGACAATCAACCGGTGAAGGAAACGCTCGCCCTGGCCCAACATACACCGGCGGCCAGCACAGCAAATGAACAACCAGCAATAAAAAATACAAGACCTGTAAAAGACAGGGCAATACAGCCTGTAGCTACGGCCAATCAGCCGGCGCATAACACCAATACAGGCGTGAACAATAATAATAATAATAACAGCGCGGCCGTACTGGCCCAGTTGCCACAGCCCAGAACCACTTCTGAAGAAGTAGTGCAACAGCATATAGAAAAAACCATACAGGCAGCTACGCCGCCGGTACAGGAAGTTGCTGCTGCCAACCCGGACCCAAGCCCGGTAATGGCCTCTACCTTAAAACTACAACACACACCGGCGCCCGAAGCGCAGCCGGCAGCAGCGCCCGCTGTTCAGGGAGAGCTGATCATGTCTGTTACCAGCACCAGCGAAAGCAAGCTGCTGAACGGTGTAGCCAGCGTGGCTAAATTCTTTTCAAAGAGAAAACGTCAGAAATCAGAATAAGCCGCAAGGTTCCTTTAATCTTTGTTGAAATATGAAGCATAAAATTCTACTCTGGATATTGATAATGATGGCAGTAAGGGAGGTGCAGGCGCAAACAGCAGCGCCGGCGCCAACGGCGGATACCATCCAGATCAAAGGTTTGATCATTATCAAAGGCAAGGATGCAAGAGGCAAGAATACCTATAAATTCTACAACGATACCGCCTACGCACGCAACAAGCTCAAAAAGAACCTCCATACCAAATGGTTTGTAATAGACGTAGGCTTCAATAACTATATAGACCGCAGCGATTATGCAGGCGCCACCGTTTTATCAAGAGATGTGCGGTACGCCTATGCACAGAATGCACTGTCTGCATACCAGGCGGAAAAATCTTACGACTATTCCGCTTATGGCCTGAACACCTTTGCGCCGCGAGGCGGCAGTGAGCCCTTAACGCCTGATGAGTTCAAGCTGATCACCGGTAAGTCTATCAACGTTAATATCTGGATCATCCAGCAACGCCTTAACATCTACAAGCACAAGCTGAATGTTATATACGCATTAGGCGTTGAAATGAATAACTACCGCTATGCGCGCAATATTACCTATGTACCCGGTTATCCTACCCAGATCATACGGGATACTGTCAACTTTTCTAAAAATAAATTGTTTGCAGAATACCTGAGCGTACCGCTGATGCTGAACTTCAACTCTAACCCTGCCAGGCCCGGCCGCTCTTTTGAACTCAGTATGGGGGTGATGGGAGGTTACCTGGTAAAATCCCGCACAAAACAGATCAGTGAAGAAAGGGGCAAGATCAAGCGTACAGATGATTTTAACCTCAAACAATGGCGTTTCGGGCTGACGAGCGAGCTGGCCTATGGACCAGTAAAGCTTTACGGCAATTTTGCATTGACGCCATTACATGATTACGGCTTAGAACAATATCCATTCTCCGTTGGTATACGATTTAATGGGTTTTAGTATATCTTTGTAACCAGATCTAATCTTTGATATGCGTACTTTTATGACCTTTCTGGCATGTACGGGATTTATTGTATGGGCTCATTCAAGGGATACAAGAATAATAGGAGTACAACCACGCCCCCTACAACAATCACCGGTTGCCAAACAGTCAATTGTTGCCAGGCAAGGGCAACAGACTATGAGGGACCAATACGTAAGAGAGCTTGTTTCAGCTGCTTCTTTGAAAGTAATTGATAACGCGCCTTCATCCTACCTTGTTACCCTGTTGCACAACAAGCGTTATTTTTCTCACAAGGCAGATTCTATGCTGCTGCGCTTCAGGCCCCAACAAGTATTACATCAGTAGCCGGTATAATAGCTAGATAAATATAGCCTATTAAACCTATGCCTGGGAATAGCCAATGTTCCCTGAGAAGCTTCTTTTTTCACGATTTTTTACCTTTCCCCCTAATTTCCCTGTTCTCCCGTATACTCTTTTCCATATATTTGGCTACTTAACTAATTTTTCAAAAACCACCGTATGACAATTCTTAAAAGAGCGATCTTCCTGCTTCTTTTGTCCTGTACCTTGCACTCAACCAGCAACGCACAGGCTAATTATGAATGGAAGGAAGGCAATTCCGGAGGCTACACATACCGGTATGTAACGGATGACCCCATGCAAGCCCGTTTCTATACCCTGAAGAATGGCCTCACCGTTGTGTTAAGCGTTAACAAAAAAGAACCCCGTATCCAAACATTGATCGGGGTGCGCGCCGGTAGCGATAATGATCCGGCAGACCACACCGGTCTTGCCCACTACCTGGAGCACCTGCTGTTCAAGGGAACCGATAAATTCGGCTCGCTGGACTGGAATAAGGAAAAGACCTACCTGAGCGAGATCGAAGGCTTGTATGATACCTACAATCATACCTCCGGCAATGATGCCCGCAAGGCTGTGTATCACAAGATAGACAGCGTTTCCGGGCTGGCAGCCAAATACGCTATTGCCAATGAATACGATAAGATGATGACCGGGATGGGCGCCCAGGGCACCAATGCGCATACCTGGGTAGAGGAAACCATCTACGAAGAAGATATTCCTTCCAATGCCGTAGACAAATACCTGGCCGTGCAGGGAGAGCGTTTCCGTCAGCCTATCTTCCGCCTTTTCCATACAGAGCTCGAAGCCGTGTATGAAGAAAAGAACCGCGGCCTGGATAATGATGGCCGCAAAATGTACGAGACCATGCTGGCAGCGCTGTTTCCCACGCATAATTATGGACAGCAGTCTACCATCGGTACCGTAGAGCATCTGAAAAACCCGAACCTGAAAGCGATCCGCGATTTCTACGAAGCTTATTATGTGCCTAACAATATGGCCATTGTAATGGCCGGTGATTTTGACCCGGATTACGTGATCAAAAAGATAGACCAGCAGTTTGCTTACATGCAGCCCAAACCCGTAAAGGAATACAAAGCTGCTCCTGAAGCGCCGATCACCGCACCCATTGTAAAAGAAGTATTTGGCCCGGACGCAGAAAACGTGAACATCGCGTTCCGTATGCCCGGCTCACTGGATGTGCAGTCTACCGTATTGCTCCAGGTGCTCAGCCAGATCCTGAACAACGGTAAAGCCGGCCTGCTGGACCTTAACATCAACAGGCAACAGAAAGTACTGAACGCAGGGGTTAGCCAGCTGCAATGGAAAGACTATACTGTTTTTGCATTGAGCGGTAAAGCCAAACAAGGCCAAACCCTGGAAGAAGTAAAAGACCTGTTGCTGGGGCAGCTGGAGATCCTGAAGAAGGGAGAGTTTGATGAATCACTGGTAAAGGCCATTGTTAACAACGCCAAACTGACTGAATTACAGGGCCTGGAAAGCAATGGCAACCGTGCCAACACTATCATGGACGGCTTTATTAAGCACAGAGGCGAAAACTGGCTGAGCGATGTGAAGATGATAGACGACATGAGCAAGGTAACCAAGCAGCAGATCGTTGATTTTGCCAACAAGTACTTCAGCAATAACTACGTGCTGGTATATAAACGTAAAGGAGAAGACAAGAACATCCAGAAGGTACTGAAGCCTGCTATTACGCCGGTGGAAGTGAACCGCGAGGCACAGTCTCCCTTCCTGCAATCCATTGCCGCCATCCCTGCTACACCGGTTCAACCGCAATGGCTGGACTACAACAGGGATATACAGAAAAGCAAGATAGGTCCTGCAGAAGTACTGTATGTACAGAACAAAGACAATGACCTGTTCCGCCTGCACTATCGTTTTGACATGGGTAGCTGGAACAATAAGAAGCTACCGCTGGCAGCTCAGTACCTGCAATTCCTGGGCACAGACAAATACACCACGGAAGAGATCAGCAGGCAGTTCTACAACATTGCCTGTAACTTTAACGTGATGTCAGGTACGGATGCGACGATGATTACCATCTCCGGCCTGCAGGAAAATTTTGATAAAGCAGTGGAACTGTTTGAGCACCTGCTTACACATTGTCAGCCCAACGAAGCGGCCCTGACCGCACTCAAAGGACGCCTGCTGAAAGCCCGTACTGATAATAAGCTGAGCAAGGTGGCTATTATGCGCGGCCTGGTACAGTATGGTATGTATGGCCCTAAGAACCCGTACAACAACCAGTTGAGCAAGGAAGAACTGGATGGCCTTACTTCTGCAGAGCTGACAGAGATGCTGCATACACTGCCTTCTTATAAGCATACGGTTATTTACTACGGCCCGCAACCGCTGGCCGCAACAACAGCCGCTGTTAAAAAGCTGCACATACTACCGGCTTCTTTCAAGGCTACGCCGGAGGCGGTGAAATTTGAGAAGAGCACACAGGCAAACAACCAGGTATTGTTTGCTGACTATGATATGGTACAGGCCGAAGTGAACTGGGTGAGGAACAACGGTAGCTTCAGCCCGTCCAGCACTGCTGTGGTTAACCTGTTCAACAATTACTTTGGCGGCGGCATGGGTTCTATTGTATTCCAGACCATCCGCGAATCAAAAGCACTCGCTTACTCTACCTATGCTTTCTATGTAACGCCTGAGAAAAAAGAAGACCGTTACTCCGTGGTAGCATACGTAGGCAGCCAGGCAGATAAAATGAACGACGCTATCAATGGCATGAATGAACTGCTGAATGATATTCCGCGTTCTGACAAGCTGCTGGAAACTGCAAAGGAAAGCCTGAAGCAGGATATCGAAACAGAACGTATCACCCAGGACGGCATCATTTTCAGCTATCTCAAAGCACAGAAGCTGGGCCTGAATAATGACTACCGTAAAGATGTATACACTGCTGTCAATAAACTGAACTTCGATAATGTGAAGCAGTTCCATGACGAGAACCTGGCGCATAAGCCTTATACTTATTGCATACTGGGCTCTGAGAAGAATATCAACATGGACGATCTTAAGAAATTCGGCGAGGTGAAGAAAGTAAGCCTCGATGAGCTCTTCGGATACTAAAAAATAAAAACTAAAAAATAAAAAAGTAAAAGGGCGCGGATGATCTCTGCGCCCTTTTACTTTTTTATTTTTACTTTTTTACTTTTGTGCCTCACAATAAAGTGTTAAAACCTTCGTTATCCTAATACTAAAAAGCCCTTGTGAGATGCCGCGTTGTAGTTGGTTTAGCTTATTGCTGCTATTGTTGATACCCTTAAGCGGGTTTAATAATGAGAGCGGGTTGTACACCGTAAAACTGAGGCCGGATGATATTGATGCCGACAAAGTTTTCCTGCTGGTAGATAAAAGCGATTACCGCTTGTATCTTTATGAAGATGTCAAATTACGCAAGATCTATAAAGTTGTGTTCGGGAGCCGCGAGCTGGCTGATAAGCTGATACAGGGCGACCGCCAGACGCCCGAAGGCACGTTCCATATCCAGGCCAAACGTTATGACGGCCGCTGGAGCAGGTTCATGTTACTTGATTATCCCAATGAAGCTTCCTGGGCTAAATTCCATCAACGCCAGCAGCAAGGTTTGGTTGGTCCCAACGCAGATATCGGCGGTGGTATCGGTATTCATGGCGTGGAGTATGGCTCCGGTATACGCGACGCTTATGTAGACAGTCGCATTAACTGGACACTGGGTTGTGTAAGTATGAAAAATGCAGATGTGAACGAGCTGTATGAACTGCTTAAGATAGGAACGCCCGTGGTAATACGCCGCTGATCATTGCTTATCCAGGAAGGCGTTGACTGCAGCCGTCCATTTTTCCTTTTCATTCCTGTAAAAAGACTGGTGCCCGGAGTGCTCAAACACAACGAGCTTTTTATCTGCACTGCCCAGCTGGTGGAAGATGCTGTTGGTTTCGTGTTCCATTACGCGGATATCCCCCCGTCCCCAGCAAAGCAATACTGGCATATGTAGATCCCTGGCGTAGCTGGCGGGTTTATAGCCAAGTGCCCAGAAACCCTGTTCTATACCGCCCCAGAAAGTAATGAGCTGGGCAAAGGGAGTGCCGGGCATGTGCACGGCCCACATGCGGCTTTTTACGGCATCAGTTAAAGTGGCGAAAGGCGCTTCCAGGATCACTTTATCTGGCTGCAGATGATATTGCGGCACAGCTTTTAAAATAGCAACGGCGCCCATGCTCATGCCCCAGAGTATCACCGGTTGCGTGGTTCGCTTACGCACATAATCATATGCCAGCTTTACATCTTCCGCTTCCTTATAGCCCACGCTGCAGGTATGGCCATCACTGTTACCATGGGCCCTGAAATCGAGGAGGAAAGTATTATATCCCTGCTCCCGGAAATACATGGCCTCTGGCAGTTTAGCGCCTTTGTTGCTGCCATAGCCGTGCAATAGTACCACGGTACCTTTAGCGCTTCGGGCGGCAGGAATCCACCAGCCTTCCAATCTTAAACCATTATCGGTTTTGAGATACACCATTTCATAGCTTACCTGCGGAAAGGCGCTGAGCACTGGTTTAGAGAGATCCACGCCAAACAGGATGGTTTGTGTTTTTTCCCAGGTGTTCATCTGTTCCGGGCGCTTATTGCGATGCCCCGCATCATCATAGAAATGGGTGAATTTCCAGGCGTGAAAAGCCAGGATCACGTTGAACACGATCAACAGTATAAGGAGGATGCGGAGTGAACGTTTCAGGTATTTCATAAACAATACAAAGGTAAGGACGATCGCTTAACGAAGCCGTATGCGCCGGATGGGAGAACTGGGTTTAAAAGTAGTCCGGATGAAGTAATACAGGATCACACAGGCAGCCAGCACGATGCATACTGGCAGGAGATAAACCAGCCAGGAAGCAAAATTGTCTTTCTTTGCTGCGTTTTCAATCCCCTCGCTGATCATCAGCAGGTATACAAAGTACACCACTGTCGCGAAAAATAAGAGCGCCCACAAAGGATACCTGAGAAAGCAGGCGCCTAAAAAGAGGCCCAGGGAGAAGAACAGCAGGAGATAGATGGGTTGCTGAAAACATCTCCAGCGCTGTTCTACGATAAGATCGATCTGACCTTGTATGCGGTGTATATTTTCCAGGAGGGCATAGGTGCCTGGCGGGTGAAACCCGTACCAGGAGTAGCCAAGTCCGTTGAACTGCTGCCAGTCCACTTCCTGTGGGCTGATGCCTACAGCTGCCAGGGTATCCAGCCAGGTAAGGGCATATGCCTGTTCCCGGGAGATGTATTTACTGATCGAGTCTATCAGTTGTTTCCTGGGGGCAGCCAGTTCTTTATGCAGCGGTTTTGTTGCGTTGTATAAGGAAAAAAGCCCTAAGGTATCGGATGGCGCTGTAGCGGTTTTTGGCAACAACCTGGACTGCTGTAATGATAGCGACGGTTTTACAAAAGCAGCAAGCAGAAAGGTTGCCAATGACAGTGGCAACAGGATGAGCAAAAAGCCGGGGAACAATCTTACCGGCTGCTGGTACCAGGCCCTGGCCAATTCCCGGCCTGCAATGCCGGCTGCAAAGAAAACGGCCGCATTCAGGCACACAATGGCGGCATACAATAGCACCAGCAGCAGTAATTTGAGCAGTAGCAGCAAAGAGAGGTGCTGGGCAGCAACACGGTGACTGTAAAAGAAATAAGCGGTATACACAACAGCCAGTACCGCCAGCATGATGGCAAACGGCCGCCCCCAGTGACGGGTAAATAAGTGCCAGGTGTTTCTGTTCATAGGCGCTGGTATATCAAAGCTGACAGTTGACAGTTATCAGTCGACAGTTACCTAATGCCGAAGGAAAACTACTGACAACTGTTAACTGACAACTGTCAACTTCCTTACAGCTTTCCGCGTTTGATCTCTTCTACCACTGCCGGATCCAGCAGGGTAGAGGTATCGCCCAGGTTATCCAGCTCGCCTTCTGCTATCTTGCGCAGGATGCGGCGCATGATCTTACCGGAGCGTGTTTTCGGAAGCCCGCTTACAAACTGGATCTTATCCGGTTTGGCAATAGGCCCGATTATGCGGGACACGGTCTGTATGATATCTTTTTTAGTCAGCTCAGGATCGTGGGTGGCCTTTTCCGCGATCACGTAGGCGTAGATACCCTGCCCTTTAATATCGTGCGGGTAGCCTACTACTGCGCTTTCTACTACGCCGGCGTGCATGTTGATAGCGTTTTCCACTTCGGCGGTGCCGATACGGTGACCGCTTACGTTCAGTACATCATCCACACGGCCGGTAATGCGGTAGAAGCCATCTTCATCGCGCAGACAGCCGTCGCCCGTGAAGTAGAGATTCTCGTAGGTAGCGAAGTATGTTTTGCGGCAGCGCTCATGATCGCCATAGGTAGTGCGCAGCATACCGGGCCAGGGAAATTTGATACAGAGGTTGCCGTTCACGCCATTGCCGCTGATCTCTTTTCCGTTCTCGTCTACCAGTACGGGTTGGATGCCCGGCAAAGGCAGGGTGGCATACCCGGGCTTTTCTTTGGTAATGCCTGCTATGGGCGTGATCATGATACCGCCCGTCTCTGTTTGCCACCAGGTATCTACGATCGGGCATTTATCTTTACCTATCTGTGTTTTGAACCAGTGCCATGCTTCTTCGTTGATTGGCTCACCTACGCTGCCCAGTTTACGGAGAGAGCTGAGGTCTTTATGATTCACGGGGCCCAGGCCAAAGCCCATGAGGCTGCGGATAGCGGTAGGCGCGGTATAGAGGATGTTTACCCTGAACTTATCGGTAATATCCCATAACCTGCCGGCGTCGGGCCAGGTAGGGATGCCTTCAAACATGAGGGTGGTGGCGCCTGCGCTCAGCGGCCCGTAGAGGATATAGCTATGACCCGTGATCCAGCCGATGTCGGCGGTACAGAAGTACACTTCGCCGGGCTGGTACTGGAAGGTGTTTACAAAGGTGTAATTGGCGTATACCATATACCCGCCGCAGGTGTGTACCACGCCTTTGGGTTTGCCGGTACTGCCGGAGGTGTAGAGAATGAACAGCATATCTTCCGCATCCATTTCTTCTGCAGAGCAGGGCGGGTTGCCCTGGGTTTCTACTGCCTTGATCTCATCTTCCCACCACACGTCGCGGCCTTTGAGCATGCTCACCGGCGTGCGGGTACGCGTACAAACGATCACCCGTTTTACGCTGGGGCAGGCCATCAGGGCATCGTCTATTACAGATTTGAGCGGAATGTCTTTATTGCCGCGGAAAGCGCCATCGCAGGTGATCACCAGGCTGCATTGCGCATCCTGGATCCTGTCTGCAATAGACTGTGCGCTGAAGCCGCCGAATACCACGGAGTGGATGGCCCCGATACGGGCGCAGGCCAGTACGGCAATGGCCAGTTCGGGAATCATGCCCATGTAGATACAGACGCGATCGCCTTTTTTAACGCCGTTATTCTTCAATACGTTGGCAAACTGGCATACCTTGTTATACAGTTCACGATAGGTGAGAATGCGGTGACGCTCTTCGGGGTCGTTGGGTTCCCAGATGATAGCAGGAGTATTGCCTAAAGAGCCCAGATGACGATCGAGGCAGTTTTCCGTAATATTCAGTTTTCCGCCCTGGAACCATTTGATGTTTGGTTCTTTAAAGTTCCATTCCAGCACCTTATCCCATTTGCGCCGCCACATAAAGGTCTCGGCCACATTGGCCCAAAAACCTTCCGGATCCACTACGCTTTGGTGATAGGCTTGCTGATAGTCGTCAAAATTCTTGATCTGATACGGGTAGGCCATAGCTGCTTTTGTTTTTTGGTTACAACGGAGAGTAAATTTATTTTCTTTTCTCCATTTCTCCCAGCCGTCTCTGCACATATTTGGAAACTGCAGGGTCTTCTTCTTTGGGCCCCGCCAGCAGGAGGTAGCGGCGGTAATAGCGTTTGGCCGCACCAGGATCCTGTAAGTGCTGGTCATAAATGCGGGCAATGCTATACTGGCGAAGGGGACTGTGGAAGAGGTAGTAGGCGGTATCCAGGCAGGCGGTGGCCTTTTTATAAGATCCCAGGTTTTCATAGTTGGCGCCCATGGCGGTGTAATAATCGTCCAGGCTTTTTGATTTGGCAAGGTCGATACATAATTGCAGGAGCGCATTGCTGCGGGGATAGTCTTTTAATGCGCTATAAGCCATGGCTGCGTAGTACATGGTAGCTTCGCTGTTTAATTGCTGGGTAGTCAGGAAATCATTTACGTATATGCATTCCTGGTACTGCCTGTTATAGTAACAGGCGGCGGCTACATAGGTATAGGCGGTAGCGGAGATGACCTTCAGGCGGATAAGGCGCTGGCCCAGTGCAATGGCGTGGGCATAGTCTTTCCGGTAAAAGGCGTTTTTAATGGCGGGGATGATGACGGATGTTTGCAGGGAATCGGTGGCCAGGTAGGTTTGCAATACACTGTCGGCAGCGGCATAGCGTTGCTGATCCATCCATTCTTCTGCGAGGCGGGCCACTACCTTGGGATCGGAGGGGTTAAGGATATAGGCTTTTTGCAGGCAGATAAAGCCACTATCGCTTAGCCGGGCAGCGAAATAGGCGAAGCTGAGCTGCCGGTAATAAAGGGCCTGCTGCGGGCGAAGACTGATCAGCTTTTGATAGTGGGGGATGGCCTGCAAGGGGTTTTCCTGCTGCATATAGATAGCCGCGAGGTACTGATGGGCAGAGATATGCTGGCTGTCCACCTGCAGGATCTGCTGGTAGGTATGAATCGTTTCAGGCCATTTGCCCCATTGATAGTACGCATAACCCAGGAGGGCCAGGTGCTGGGTATTGGCAGGGTTTACCCGGCTTTGCAGGTAGCCGGCGGCCTGTTCATACTGTTGGTCCTGGAACCAGGTTACCACCAGCGACTTGTCTATAGTATCCTGCTGTTGTGCATAGGCGGGCAAGTCATAACAGCTTGTCAATAACAGCAGGAAGAGAATAGGTTTGCACATGGTAAAGCATCTTTTCGTAAAACTAAGTATTTAGTTTAATAAAACGAAAGATTTAGTTATAGTAGTTATTATGAAAGAAAGAGGGTACTGGCCAGTACCCTCTTTCTTTTTATTGAAGATGCGTAAAATTATTTAGGTATTCTTACTACGTATGCGTGAGAGTTGACACCTTTGTTGGTATAGAATTCTTCGTATTTAATACTCTTATTCTTATAGCAAAGGTGGTCCCAGGTCAGCACAACAGTACCGTTGGGAAAGTTTACAGTAACGGTGAGCGTGGTATTCTGTGCGTTACTAAAATCCCAGGTAAGGGCGCTTTGGCCGCCATTGTTGTCGGTGTAGGTACCTGTTTTATCTGCTTTGAAAGTAATGTACTCGTTATCAAAGCTCTGTGTATTGGTGGCGCCGCCCCTTTTGTAGTATACTACAGCATTACCTGTAACACCTCTTGTTTCCTGGATCTTCCAGCCATTGGCTGTCAGGATCTGTGCGGTCACAGTGGTGTCTACCGGTTCAATTTTAACGGTATCGGTCACCTTTACAGTGTCGCGTACGGTAATGGTGTCATTGTCTTTTGAGCAGGAAACGAAGCCTACCTGCATTGTAAATAGCGCAATAAATGCAGCGAAGATGGATAACCCGAAGAATTTTTTCATAGGTATTGTTCTTGTAAAAACTGGTGCAAGATAATTATTCACCTGCCACCATACCATATATCTTTCGTGTTAACCCTTCTTTGGCCTGCAGGATCAGGGCTGGGACTTTTTACGGTATTTGTCGCCGCGTTCCCAGAATTCGCGGAACACTTCATCCATTACGGCAACGATCTTTTCTTTTTCTGCGTTGCTGAGGGCGGGCACCATTTTGCGGCTTGCTTCGGCTGGTTTGTCGAACCCGCGCATTTTGCGGTAAAAGGTGGGCACGCTCCAGGAACATTCTTCGCATACTTTCTCGCGGAAGCGGATAGGAAGATTGATCAGGCTGGAGTGGATATCCTGCAGCATATTAACAGGCACCGGCGTTTGAGGTACTAACTTCTTCATGGTCTCAAGGTTTTGGCTGTTTGATGTCAAATAAAATACTGGATGGTTTAATTAATAATACATCAATGTTAAAAGATAACTGCCTGCTTTAGTATCAGCAAATATATTGATAATGATCTGAACCATAATATTTTTATCTGATTATTTTATCATTTCGCCAATACGCTGCTAATCTGCTCTCATGGCTGATCTCCGGGAAATGTGGATTGTTTTGTGGATAATTTTTATAACAGCTTAAGCGCCCGATATATTGCAGCAGGTTGATTTAGCAAAGAGTATCCCTTGCCGTTAATGATATTTTTCTTATTGTTGCGAAATTTTAATTCGCTGATTGAAATAGGAATTATTTATATTGTAATAATGATATACTATGAAAAACTGACATAAACAAAAAGTGTAAAAAATTTAGTTTACCATGCAGCACGGGTTAATCCACATGGGCCAGCGCTTAAAGCAAATCCTCAAACAGAGAAAAATAAAGATTGTTGACTTCGCAAGAATGGCAGGCTTCACTAACCAGATAGCGCACTATCACCTCAGAAAAAGCGATATGAAAAGATCTACCCTGGAACGTTTCTGCGCGCTTGTAGGGATCAGCGCAGAAGAGTTTTACCAGTGGAACAATATGGTAGTGGTGAAGGGTGGCAAGGGACAGGTAACTACTGTCGCGCATCACGGTCAACGATTTACGGAACTGATAGAGGAGAAAGGCCTGAATAAGAGCAAACTGGCCAGACGTTTAGACATGAGCAGGAGAACCATGTACAACCTGTTCGAAAAAGCATTGTTTGAACCTGGGGAGATGGAAGTAGTAACAAAGGCACTGGAGATCACAGAGACTGCTTTCCTGCATCCCAACACGGTAGAGGATGTACGAACCGCGGATCCTGATGAGCTGCTGGCAATGCGGGAAAAATATTACCGCTTGCTGGAAGACTACAACCAGCTGTTAAAGCAGCATAATGCGCTAAAGGAGACTCTGGATACTTTCAAAAAGGATATTGTACAATTGCGCAAGCAAAGCCGTTCCAAAAAAGTATAAGCACTAAACCTTTACCACGCTTCCGGAAAGTTAACCACCCCTGAAATATTTATATTCTGTATACAAAAATGTAATGACCTGATTTTTTATCCCAACACAATAAAGATATTGATCTTAATAAGATTGATACAACACATTAATTGCTACAAGTAACAATTTTTGTTTAGGTTTGTATAGCCCAAAGATACTTTTGATATCTGGCCACTCATCCTGATTCAAAAACTGTTGATTATGTCAAGCACCCCGCAATTTCCAGAAACCTGGTTTATATCCATGGCCGTAATGGGAAGGCCTAACCTGTTGACTCGCCCGCGTTATTCTGCCATCATTGCCCGTCACCTGAACGCAGCGCATGAAGAACACCAGATCATCATCAGGAGTCATCTACTGTTGCCAGACCAGGTAATGCTGCTGATCCAGCCCTTTAGAGTACCGCTCACGGTGTGGATGCAGGATTTTATCAAGGACACCGCGATAGACCTCTGCGAAAGCCTCCGGGCCGACCAGCAGGACGAAAGGAAGGAATGGTTCGAATGTTTTGTGAACCGCCACAATAACGGGTATGATGTGCTGTGGCGCAATATCGAGCACCTGCCCGTTGCATCCAGGGAGGAATACGAGGCCTTTGAAGCAAGGATGCTTACTGCGCCCGTAAAGGCCGGGTTTGTGAGTAACCCGGATTATTATCCCTACACCTGGTTCAATAACCGTGCAGGGGTGATGTATACACCGCCTGTTTTTGAGGAAGACCAGCAGGACTGATCATAATAACAGCTGGCCTACCTCTTCCCAGGTATTTACCCTTTTGAAGCCTTCTACGTTCACGTTATGCGGAGCGGTAAACAGGAGGGGCTGTCCTTTAAAGACGCTCAGGTTCTTGATATGATCATCGATCATATAATCTGCATCCACAATATTCTTATAACCGCAGAAAACGATATTATGCCAGCTGATAAAGGGGAAATACTCCTCCAGCCAGGCCAGCTTTTCAGAAAGTGACTGCGGAAACTCCATGGCCGCGGAAACGATATACACTTCATGTTTATCCTGCAGGGCCTTAATTACTTCCTGTGCACCAGGGATCACCGGTTTGGTACGGAAGAAGCCGGGGGTGTAAAGGAACTGGCGTACCACTCCTTCCAGGGGGAACCCGCTGGTTTCCGGCTTACCCAAAAGGGTTGCTTTCTCTACTTTAACGCCATAACGCGCTGCATACCAGTCTATATACTGCTGAGTACTGTCTGCCATTACGCCATCCATGTCAATTGCAATTCTTGCCATATCTTGCTGTTTTGTGCGAAATTATGCATTTAAATTCGTTCCTCATAGTAGATTATTGCAAATAATTACATAATATTGCAGAAAATAGCAAGAACATGCTGAAAGAAGAGCGCCTGGATTATATACTGAAGAAACTGAAGACCGATCATAAGGTATTACAGACGGAATTGAGCAATGATCTGCACGTTTCTGAAGATACTGTACGCCGCGACCTGGAAGTACTGGCACAAAACGGCTTGCTCATCAAAGTCAGGGGCGGCGCTATTCCCCATTCCCCTCATCCTTATTCTTTTAAAGATCGTATAGGCTTACATGAAGATGATAAACGCACCATTGCGGGCAAGGCTTTGTCTTTCCTGCACGACGGGCAGACCGTTATTATGGACGGCGGCACTTCTACCTATACACTGGTAAAAATGTTCCCTCCCAACCTGCGGCTTACCGTGATCACCAATAGTGTGCCCATTGCCATGCAGCTGATAGAGCATCCCACTGTGGAAGTGATCCTTACCGGGGGCCGGGTGTTCAAAAGCTCACAGATCACCTCCGGGCTGGATACCATCCGGATGTTTGAAAGGGTAAGAGCTGATATTTGCTTCCTGGGCATCTGCAGCCTGCATCCTGATGCGGGGGTAACGAACATTGATCTCGGCGAATCTGAACTGAAATATGCCATGGTGCAGGCGGGCAGCCGTGTCATCGCGCTGTCTACCAGCGACAAGATGGGCACCGCAGAAGCATTTAAAGTATGTGACCTGACAGAACTGGATACTATTATTACCGATCGTTTAGAGCCGGAATTGATAGCGCCGTATCAAAAGTTAGGTATTAAAGTGATATAAAATAACAACATGTTGCAATCCTTATCGGTTAATGCTATGTCTTCAAAAAGAGTGGCCCGTATTGCAGTAAGCTCCCTATTTTTTTTGACGGGACTGTGTTTTGCCAGCTGGGCTTCCCGTATACCAGCCATACAGCAGTCGCTGCACCTCAGCGAAGGTGGTTTGGGCGGTGTATTGCTGGCGCTTCCTATTGGCTCAATGATCTCTATGCCCGTGGCGGGCTACCTGGTAAGCCGTTTTGGCAGCAAGCAGGTAGTGCTGGTTGCCGGACTGCTGTATGCTATTGTGCTACCGGTACTGGGCATGGTGCAGGCGTCCTGGCAATTGTTTGCCGTGCTGATGTTGTTCGGTTTTACAGGAAACCTGGCCAACATAGCGGTAAACACGCAGGCAGTAGCAGTAGAAGAAATGTACGGCAGAACGGTAATGGCCTCCTTTCATGGCCTGTGGAGCCTTGCCGGTTTTACAGGGGCAGCAATCGGCGCGCTGATGGCGGGGCAGGAAATAGTGCCTTATCAGCATTTCCTGCTGATCACTGTAATGGGCGTTATTATCGTAGCCTTAAGCGGAAGACATATTATACCTCATAAAGAGGTGGAGATGAAAAAGGCGACGATGTCAATATGGGAGCGGGCTATAAGACGTACCGTTAAGTTCGTGAACAGATGGAGACACCCCGCAGTGTTGGCCAGGATGCGTTATATCTGGGCCAAAAGGAAACTGCGTATGCTATGGCCGCTGATCATACTGGGTGTGATCGCTTTCTGCTCTATGATATGCGAAGGCACTATGTTTGACTGGAGCGGGGTATACTTCAAGAAAGTGATAAAGGCGCCGGATGGTATGGCTGGTGTAGGATATGCGGCCTTTATGAGCACCATGGCATCCTTCCGCTTTATAGCCGACTGGCTGACTACCCGTTTAGGCGCCAGGAGAGTATTGCAGCTCAGCGGTGCGTTAACTGCATCGGGCCTGTTAATAGCGGTATTGCTACCCTATTTTGCAAGCGCCATATTCGGGTTCCTGTTGGTAGGGGCAGGCGTATCTTCAGTAGTGCCGCTGGTGTATAGCGCTGCAGGAAAGTCAAAAACAATGTCTGCTGGAATGGCGCTGGCCGCCGTATCCACCATTGGTTACCTGGGCTTCCTGGTGGGCCCGCCGCTTATCGGGTTTGTGGCACAGGCATCCAGCCTGAGCATTTCTTTCTCCATTATCGCATTAATGGGCACCTGTATCGCCATTATGGGTAGCAGGGTAAAAGCATAAAGGAAACGTTTAGTTCAAGCCATATAATAAAATAGAAAGTCCCGGTAAGTTGTTACCGGGACTTTTTATGTATTTGACAATTACTGCTTATTTCCTCACGTATTCGAACTGCTCGTCATGTTCGTTCTCAAATACCAGTTTGCTGCTGCTCAGTTCCACTATTGAGATGATAATCGCATCGTAGTTAGGCTCGCCATCATCGTAATCATAAATGAGGGTCAGCTTTTTAGTAGTTGCGTTGTAAGACCATCCGCCAGTGTCCGTAACGCTATCAGAATGGGTATTATATTTCGGGTTGTTACAAGGGCTGTGATCCAGCGAAATGTACATTGATTTGTCCGCGTACAGGGATTCATACCTGCCATTATCGGTAAAGGTCACTTCATCTGTTTCCTCCTGGTTGATAACGTAGGCAATGCTTCTGCAATTGGTATAGTTTGGTGTGCAAGGTACCAGCGTATCCCCGGAGCAGGCATATTGGTTGAATGAGCTGTCAGCCTTGTAAGGATCCTCCCATACGCCGTCCGTTTTCTCCCGGTTTAGTCTCCAGCTGCCCAGGATCGCTTTTCCGCTCTCATCTGTTCCGGCAGCAATAACGGTAACGCAGGCTTTGATCAGGTTGCTGATACGGTTCTGAGCGTCATAAGCGGCGTACTCTACACAGAAAGTACCCGGCTTTACATTTACCGGCAGCACAATAACAATAGCAGAATCCGCATTGCCGCCTGTTATTTTGAACAGGCCAGACTGCGAAGCAGGCTTTTTACGGCCATTGACAGGTTTGGAATAATCTACCTTGAAGTAGGAGTCTGCCCCGGTTACTTTTACATAGTAACCTGAAATGTCGCCTGATTCTACTTCCGGGGTGATCACGGCATAACGGCCGTTGATCGCCATTACCGACTGATTGTTGGACGAAGCAGCCAATACCGGAGCTCCGGTTCCGCTGGCCTGTGGCGCGGCGCCAGCCACGTTAGTGCCATGAAATACCTTTACAGCGGCAGTTAGTTCCTGGGCATTGGCCGGGTCAATTTGTTTAATGGTGTTGTCCTCATTGTCGTTGTCTTTTTTACAGGCATAAAGGGCTATACCGGCGGTTAACAAGAACAGAAAGAGTTTCTTCATAGTTAGTAGGTTGTTTTAAATAAAATTTACCGCGCAAAGATATTCTTTTACATGGCTATTTATACTAATGCTTTATGTTGTGAAAATGTGAATAATACTGCAACATATAATAGTACGTTTTAAATCAAGCGCTTAGGGAAAAGAAGTTTTCCGGGCCATCCGAAAAATTTTATTTCCCCACTATACTTTGAAACGCTTAATTTTGCACGATTTTTTTTGTCCATCGCTTGGCATGAAAATCAACAGGGTTTTTCATTTTCAATAGATTATAACAAATGCCAAAAGACTCATCTATCAAATCTGTTCTCATTATCGGTTCTGGTCCTATCATTATTGGTCAGGCTTGCGAATTTGACTATTCCGGTTCCCAGGCAGCCCGTTCTTTACGGGAAGAAGGGATAAAGGTGATACTGATCAACTCTAATCCGGCAACTATCATGACGGATCCCATGATGGCCGACAGGGTTTACCTGTTGCCCCTTACGGTGGAAAGTATAGAGCAGATACTGGAAGAGAACCAGATAGATGCTGTACTGCCTACCATGGGCGGACAAACCGCGCTGAATCTTTGTAAAGAGGCAGACGAGCTGGGTATCTGGGAAAAGTATAATGTGCGCCTGATCGGGGTAGACATTAAAGCCATTAACAAAGCAGAAGACCGTGAATTGTTCCGCCAGTGGATGATCGAACTGAAAATTCCTGTGGCGCCCGCTAGAACAGCCAACTCTTACCTGGAAGGAAAGGAGTTTGCCCAGGAGATAGGCTTTCCGCTGGTAATACGCCCTTCATTTACATTAGGCGGTACCGGCGGTGGTTTTGTGCACAGCAAGGACGAGCTGGATGAAGCACTGAACCGCGGCCTGCAGGCATCTCCCATCCACGAAGTACTGGTAGAAAAAGCAGTACTGGGCTGGAAAGAGTTTGAGCTGGAGCTGCTGCGCGATAAGAACGACAACGTGGTGATCATCTGTACGGTGGAGAACCTGGATCCTATGGGTGTGCACACCGGAGACTCCATCACCGTAGCGCCCGCCATGACCCTGAGCGATACCGCTTACCAGGACATGCGGAATAAAGCCATGATGATGATGCGCGACCTGGGCAACTTTGCCGGGGGCTGTAACGTGCAGTTCGCACTGAACCCTGAGAACGAAGAGCTCATCGCCATCGAAATAAATCCCCGTGTAAGCCGCTCTTCTGCGCTGGCTTCTAAAGCCACCGGTTATCCCATCGCCAAGATAGCCGCCAAACTGGCTATCGGCTATACACTGGATGAGCTGAACAACCAGATCACCGGCAATACTTCTGCCTGCTTTGAGCCTGCACTGGACTATGTGATCGTGAAAGTGCCCCGCTGGAACTTCGACAAGTTCAAAGGCGCAGACGAAACACTGGGCCTGCAGATGAAATCCGTAGGCGAGGTAATGGCCATCGGGCGTACCTTCCCCGAAGCCATCCAGAAAGCCTGCCAGAGCCTGGAGAACGAAGCCATCGGCCTGGGTTATTACGGCAAATCACTCATGAAGAGCGATCAGCTGCTGGAAAGGCTGAAAACGCCTACCTGGGACCGTATCTTCCGTATCAAGGACGCATTGATGGAAGGTGTATCTGTAAAGACCATCCAGCAACTGACCCATATAGATCGCTGGTTCCTGTACCAGATCAACGACATCGTGAACCTGGAAAAACAGCTGCTGGAGCACGATCTGCAAAGCGTTCCCACTGAGCTGCTGCGCGAAGCCAAACAAATGGGCTTCTCAGACAAACAGCTGGCGCACCTCTTTGGCGACTTTACAGAAGAAGAAGTATACGAGAAGCGTAAAGCCCTGGGCATTACGCGTACCTATAAAATGGTAGATACCTGCGCCGCAGAGTTTGAAGCAAGAACGCCTTACTTCTACTCCGCTTTTGACCAGCAGAACGAAAGCATACCTTCTGAAAGGAAGAAAGTGATCGTACTGGGCTCCGGTCCTAACCGTATCGGCCAGGGTATCGAGTTTGACTACTGCTGCACCCACGGCCTGCAGGCTATACAGGAATGCGGTTACGACGCCATCATGGTGAACTGTAACCCGGAAACTGTGTCAACAGATTTTGACATGGCCAACAAACTGTACTTTGAGCCGGTATTCTGGGAGCACCTGTGGGAGATCATTGAGCTGGAGAAACCGGAAGGAGTGATCGTACAGCTGGGCGGACAAACCGCGCTGAAGCTGGCGAAACGCCTGGAAGAAAAAGGCATCCGCATCATCGGCACCTCCTTTGATAACATGGACATTGCTGAAGACCGCGGCCGTTTCTCCGACCTGCTGAAAGAACTGAACATTCCTTATCCAAGCTACGGCACCGCTTATACTACCGATGAAGCCATTGAAGTGGCCAAGGAAGTAGGCTACCCTGTGCTGGTGCGCCCCAGCTATGTACTGGGCGGCCAACGCATGCGTATCGTGATCAACGAGGAAGAGCTGGAAAAGGCGGTGATCAGCCTGTTAAAGCACCTGCCCGGTAACAAGATCCTGATTGACCACTTCCTGGACCGCTGCCAGGAGGCCGAGATAGACGCCATCTTTGACGGGGAAGACTTCCACGTGATGGGCGTTATGGAGCATATAGAACCGGCGGGCATTCACAGCGGCGACAGTAACGCCGTGTTACCTGCCTTCAACCTGAGCCCCATGGAAGTAACTACCATGGAGTATTATGCAGAGAAAATTGCCCGTGCACTGGATATCCGCGGCCTGATCAACATACAGTTTGCTATCAAGAACGGAAAGGTATATGTGATTGAAGCCAACCCACGCGCTTCACGCACCACGCCTTTTATTGCAAAAGCTTACCAGGTGCCTTACCTGAACATTGCTACCAAAGTAATGCTGGGCGCCAACAAACTGCAGGACTTTACGATAGAGAAGAAACTGGATGGCTTTGCCATTAAGGAACCCGTATTCTCTTTCAATAAGTTCCCGGGTGTGAACAAAGAGCTGGGCCCTGAGATGAAATCTACCGGGGAAGCGATCCGGTTCATCAAGGACCTGCGCGATCCTTACTTCAGGCAGCTGTATAAAGAAAAGAGTATGTATCTGAGCAAGTAAAAAGTAAAAAAGAGAAAATAAAAAAAGACGCGGGTGTTAATTCGCGTCTTTTTCTTTTTTATTTTTTCTTTTTTATTTTATTTCGCTCTTACGGGCGCTTTAGGTATTGCTACATCGGTCGTTTTCTTCACTTCTTTCATCAGCAGCTCTACTGCTTTGTCAAGCTGCGGGTCTCTACCTGCAATCACATCAGCTGGTGTCATTTCTACTTCTACATCAGGCGCTATGCCTTCATTTTCGATGATCCATTTGCCGTCTTTGCTAAAGATACCCAGGCGGGGAGCGGTGGCATAGCCGCCATCCATCAGTACGGGATAGCTATAGATGCCTACCAGTATACCCATGGTAGTGGTGCCAACCAGCTGGCCCATTTTCTTTTCACGGAAGAGGAAAGGCATCAGATCGCCGCCGGAGCCTGCATAACCGTTAGTGACCATGATCTTGGGACCAAAGATGGCGTTACCCGGCGTGGTTTGCGGCCTGCCGTCGCGGGTAGCCCAGTAGTTGAGCAACTCGCGGTTCATGAGGTCTATCACATAATCGGCTGCAGAGCCGCCGCCGTTAAAACGCTCGTCCAGCACTACGCCTTTTTTATCCAGCTGTGAGAAGTAATAGCGGTTAAAGAAGGTGTAACCATCGCTACCGGTATTGGGCATATATACATAAGCCAGCTGACCATTACTAAGCTGATCTACCCTGCGGCGATTGCCCTCTACCCAATCCATATTGCGCAGGTTAATTTCTGAATTGACAGGCACTACTGTAAATTCTTTAGCGCCGGTGGTATTGGGCTGGCTGTTCACCAGGATGCGTACCTGTTTACCCGCTGTGTTTTGTAAGAGGCTGTAAATATTATCTTTTTCTTCCAGCGGCTTGCCGTCTATGGCCAACAGGTAATCGCCTTCCTTTACCTGTATGCCGGGCTGGGTTAGCGGCGCCTGGAATTGCGGGTTCCAGTTAAGGCCGGAGTATATTTTACGGAAACGGTAATGACCGTTCTGAATGCTGTAGTCTGCGCCCAACAGTCCCACGTTCACACTTACAGGCGAAGGCGCATCGCCGAGGCCTATGTAGTTGTGACCTATTACCAGCTCGCTCATCATCTCATTCAAAAGATAATTGAGGTCTTCGCGGTGACTTACATAGGGCAGGAACTTTTCGTATTTGTTTTTGACCGCTTTCCAGTCGGCCCCATGCATGTTGGCTACATAGAAGAAATCTCTTTCAATGCGCCACAGTTCATTAAACATCTGTTTCCATTCCGCTACCGGATCTACCATGATGCGGATGCCGGAAATATTGAGCTTACCATCGTTGTTGGTGGATTTGCCGCTGGTGCCCACAATGCCCAGGCCACTGCCGCTGGCGTACAATAGCTTTTTGCCGTCGCTGCTGATCACGTAGTTGTTGATGGTATTGATGACCACATCGCTTTTACGTTTGGCAATATCATAAGCGTAAAGATTGCCGCTTTCTATGTAAAACAGCTTGCCATCTACACTCGCGTTGAGGTGTGTATATGCTTTGGCGGAGAGTGGTAAAGCAACGATGCGCTGATCTATCTGCTGGAGATCAATACGGATGTTCTTTGATTTGTCTTTTGCTGCTTTAGAAGTGTCTGCAGCAGCAGGTTTGGCGGGAGCGTCTCCGCTTTTTATCGTCTCCTCATCACTTTCCGGCGCCAGTAAAGAAGGCGCTTCATTGGCCAGTACTACGGCGTAAATGCTGCTCTGCACATCGCGTTCGTAATTGGTCATGTCCAGCCAGCCGGTGTTGAGCGCGTAGTTGGTGCTGGCGGTAAAGAAGAGGTATTTGCCGTCGCGGCTAAAAGTTGGCTGACTGGCTTCGCTACGGCCATCAGTGACCTGGTAGGGTTTGCCTGCAGCTACATCATAAATGAATACAGCACGCAGAACGTTAGGCAGCCTTTTGTGGTAGGTGATCCAGCGGGAGTCCTGGCTCCAGCTGGCGGCGAAGGATTGATCAGGGCGATCATAGGTGTCTTCATCTATCAGCACAGGCTTTTTAGCCTCGATATCTATATAGTATAAACGAAGGTGTTTATCATGATAGATGATTTTCTTACTATCAGGTGACCAGATCGGATCATAATAGAAATTGGGCTCGCCCAGTGAAATGGTAATGGCCGGTTTCTCTCCTTTCTGATCGCGCAGCTTTAAAGTATACTCGCCACTTTCATCAGAAAAGTAAGCGATCCATTTACCATCGGGCGACCAGGATGGATCCCGTTCGTGCACACCCGTTGTATTGGTGAGGTTGCGGATATCGCCTTTTTCAGCAGGAACGGTAAGGATCTCGCCCCTGGCTTCTATTACAGCGCGAACACCGGTAGGCGAGATTTGCATGTTACGTACGCTGACATCGCCTGCCAGGTGGGGCCGTTTGTAAGGAAGATCAGCCTGGAGGGCTATCTCCAGATCTTTTGAGCGGCCATTTTCCAACAGATGGATTTTACCTGCCTGTTCGTATACAAGACTATTGCCATCAGACGCCAGTGTTTTTACGTCAAAGTCTTTATGGTTGGTGATCTGTGTAACCTGCTTATCAGAGAGCTGGTAGCGAAAAACATTGGTAGTGCCGTTACGGTCGCTCAGGAAGTAAACGGCGTTGCCCATCCATACCGGACGTGTATTGTTGGAACCTGCTGCAGGTACTTCCACCGTTTCCAGTGTCTGGTTGTTGAAGATCCAGATCTTTGGCATATTGCCGCCGCGGTAGTGTTTAAAGGGCCTGTATAAACCTGCTCTTTCAGTAGGGTCAGGATTCTTGATATAAGCCGTGTATTTACCATCCGCAGAGATATTGCCCTGGTGGGCTTCGGGCATTTTCAGGGCCTGCGGTAATCCGCCGTTGATGTCTGCTTCAAATAATTTGTAGTAGCGTGGAGAATAGGACTCTCGGGCAGATGAGAACACTATCTTATCGTTGCCATGCCATCCTCTTACAATATCACCGTAAGGATGGAAGGTAATACGACGGGGAATGCCACCATTCACAGATACAACATAAACATCATTGTTACCATCGTAATTGCCGCTGAAGGCAATCCACTTCCCATCGGGAGACAACATTGGCTCCGCTTCTACATCAGGGTTAACCGTGATGCGGCGTGGATCAGCGCCGTCTTTGCCTGCTACCCACACGTCACCGGCATAGGTAAAAGCAATTTTATCCTGGCTTACAGATGGCGATCTTAATAACAGGGTTTCCTGTTGTGCAGCTGAAGTTAGGGAAACGACGAGCCCTGTCAACAGCAGGGCACAGTACCGTAAATACATAGGCTTTTGAAGATTGAGGGCCTAATATAGTGTATAAAAAAATCAGAGCCTGATAAAAATCAGGCTCTTTCTTTTCCCTCAAAATAACCATTAAAGACACGACTATTTACGAATAAAATAGCGTGACCGGTAATGCAGTTTACTATAAATATTATAATTTAAAAAGATGTTAACTAATCAATAACAGATTGAATTTTTTTTAAATCAAATATTATTGATAATCAATATAAATAAAATAAGTATTTCCCTTATATGTTAACAGGATTTTAACGGAATCGATCATTTTTTGGTGTTTTTCCGGACCCGCCGGCGGTAATTTTTCAGGCTCCTATTAACACCTGATAAACATATTTTGGAAGCTTGTTTACTTACATTCACGCCTTTCAAAAACATTGTTAATCCAAATCATCATCCATTGAGCACCACACCTTTTTTACGTTTATTCATCCTATTCAGCATTGGTACCGGCTTGCAATTATGGCTTTCCTTTAGCTGGCATTGGATGGCGGGGATAGCGTTCCTATCGCTTGCAGGTATGATGGTGATCCGGCGTTTGCCTGTAGGCAGGCAGTACGTACTGAGAAGCCTGCGCAGCGCGTGCATGTACCTGCTTATTTGCTGCAGCGGCGCCTTGCTAGCAGGGCTGAAAGATGCAAGACGCCAGCCTAATCATTTTGGAAAGATCTTATACGGTAAGGACTCCTTATTAGTTAACCTGCAGGAGCCTTTGCAGGAGAAAGCGCGCAGCCTGAAAACCGTGGCGGAGGTGTATGCGCTTATCCGTAATGGAAAGCTGGTGCGCGCAAACGGTAAACTGCTCTTGTACTTTCAGCGGGATACTGCAGCGGTCAAATTAATATGTGGCGATATGGTATTGATCTGCGCAGAACTGCGGCCTGTTGCTAACAGTGGCAATCCCGGTGCTTTTGATTACCGGCAGTATTGCGCTGCCAGGCAGATCTTTCACCAGGCATTTGTCAGTACAGGCTACTGGAAAAGATCATCATTGCAGGCCGGCGGCCTTAACGCCCGCTGCCTGCTCCCGGCAAGAAACTGGTGCGTCCGTACCCTGCAAAGGTACCTGGGCAAGGGCCCGGAGGCCGGGCTGGCGGCTGCTTTACTCATCGGTTATCGTTATGATCTTGATAAAGATATGGTCCAGGCTTATACCAATGCGGGCGTGGTACATATTATCGCCATATCGGGCATGCACCTGGCGCTGATCTATACCAGCCTGTTATGGTTACTGCGATGGTGGCCGGCACACCGGTATGCAGGGCTGGTCAAAATGCTGCTTATCTGTGCGCTGTTATGGGGATTTACATTGCTGGCTGGCGCGGCCGCTTCTATTTTGCGGGCGGCGGTCATGTTTACGGTTATCGCTGCGGGAGAGTTGTTGCTTCGCCGGTATACCAATAGCTATAACACCCTGGCGGCATCTGCGTTCCTTTTATTGTGCTATGATCCCTGGCTCTTGCTGGATGCAGGGTTCCAGCTATCATACCTGGCGGTGCTGGGCATCCTGCTATGCTACCGGCCTTTGTATGAGTTATGGGCTATCCCCTGGTGGTGGCTGGATAAGCTATGGCAGGCGGCCGCCGTAACCCTGGCGGCACAAGCGCTTACGCTGCCGGTATGCCTGTATTACTTTCATCAGTTCCCTAATCTTTTCCTGCCGGCTAACCTGGTGATCGTGGCGCTTTCCACCATCATTTTATACGGCCTTATTTTATTGCTGCTCTTGTCGCTTTTTCCCATTGCAGCGCATTATACCGGTATAGTGCTACAATACATGATCAGCTGGATGAATAAGCTGGCGGCATTTATTGAAAGCCTGCCTTATGCGGTGACCGATCATATTTATATGCCGCTATATGCTACTGTATTCGCCTATATGATGATGGCGGCTTTGCTGGCCTTGTGGCTGGGTAAATGGAAGGAGGGGATGATGGTGACATTGGTAATTGGCCTTTGCTGGAGTGGAGTGTACGCTGCTGATATTGTACTGGCCCAGGAAAGGAGAATGATGATCGTGTATAACGTACCTGGCTATACGGCAGTAGATATTATAAGGGAACGGCGATTGCAATTTGCAGGGGATACAGGCTTGCTTTATAATAAGTCCTTGGCGGATAGATATCTTCAGCCTTCGAGGCAGCAGTATCATCTGAAGGGTGGCAGAGGCCTCCAAGGGTTCGAAACCCCTGGAGGGCTTGGGAGACAATTCATCTCCGCCGGTAATAAAAGGTTAGTGGTAGTAGACAGTAGCTGGCGACCTCTCATCCCGCTAAAAAAATTCCATACGGATTATCTGTTGCTCTCTCATCATCCAAAGTTGAGTATCATGCAATTAAAAGATATGTTTGTTTTTAAGATGATCATTTTTGACGCTTCCAACCCATTATGGCAGATACAACAGTGGAAAAGTGAATGCAGCGCCCTAACTTTGCGCTGCTTTTCGGTTCCGGATCAGGGAGCCTATCTTATTAATTTCTAATGTTTTCCATTCATGCAAAAGCAAATTAAATCAGCATTGATCTCCGTTTTCTATAAAGATAACCTGGAGAACATTGTGAAGAAACTGGGCGAACAGGGTGTAACTATTTATTCGACCGGTGGTACGCAGAAATTCATTGAGGAGCAGGGTGTGAAATGCGTAGCGGTTGAAGACCTGACAGCCTATCCTTCCATATTGGGCGGAAGGGTAAAAACCTTACATCCCAAAGTGTTTGGTGGTATACTGGCGCGTCGTGGCAACCCGCAGGATCTTGCACAATTGCAGGAATACGGAATACCGGAAATAGACCTGGTGATAGTAGATCTTTATCCCTTTGAGGAAACCGTAAAAAGCACTACAGATGAACAAACGATCATCGAGAAGATAGATATCGGCGGCGTATCACTGATCCGTGCGGCCGGTAAGAACTACAAGGATGTAGTGATCGTTGCCAGCAAAGAGCAGTATGCCGACCTGGAGCAGGTACTGGTGGAAAACAAGGGTAATACCTCCCTTGAAGAACGCCGTAAATTTGCCGCAAAGGCATTTGAAGTATGCGCACACTATGATGTGGCCATTTCCCAATATTTCCTGAACAATGAGCCCGCCCAGCATTTCCAGGTATCTGTGCCTGAAGGCCAGGTAATGCGTTACGGAGAGAACCCGCATCAGCGCGGGGTGTTCTACGGTAACCTGCAGGAGCTTTTCAATAAGCTCCATGGCAAGGAGCTGTCTTACAACAACCTGGTGGATGTGGATGCCGCCGTTCAGCTGGTAGCAGAGTTTAAGGAAACTACTTTTGCCGTTATTAAGCATACCAACGTGTGCGGCATTGCCAGCCGTTCCAGCCTTAAAGAGGCCTGGGAAGCTGCCCTCGCAGGCGATAAGGAGAGCGCGTTTGGCGGCGTGCTGGCCTGTAATGTAGTGGTAGACAAAACCACTGCGGAATCCATTAACGAGATCTTCTTCGAAATACTCATCGCTCCCGGTTTTGATGCCGACGCGCTGGCTATTCTCACTACCAAAAAGAACCGCATACTGCTGGAACAGCGTAAACCTGCCGGACAGCCTTATATGTTCAAGAATGTATTGAACGGCGTACTGGTGCAGGACAATGATACCGGCAACTATAAAGACTGGAACGAGGCAGGCGCCAGGCCTGCTTCCAAGCCCGAAAAGGACGACCTGGAGTTTGCCAACCTGGTGTGCAAGCACCTGAAATCAAACGCTATTGCACTGGTAAAGAACAAGCAGCTGATCGGTAAGGGTTGCGGCCAGACCTCCCGTGTAGACGCACTGCGCCATGCCATTGAAAAGGCCCGGCAGTTCAATTTTGACCTGAAAGGCGCCGCCATGGCCTCTGACGCCTTCTTCCCCTTTGATGACTGTGTACGCATCGCCCATACGGCAGGGATCACTTCGGTGATCCAGCCAGGTGGTTCCGTGAGGGACAATGACTCCATCGAGTTCTGTAAACAGAATGATATGGTGATGGTGATGACAGGCATGCGTCACTTTAAACACTAAGTTTTTGACTACCGTGTACCGATTATGGTACACGGTAGCTTCATTATAGTACTATATTACCTGCCTTCTCCCTGGGGTATCCTTGCAGTATCCTTGCTCTATCCTTGCTCTATCCTTACTCCCCCGCACTTTTTGGTAAAATAATATCATCGCTCTGTTCTTTCCCCTTCACTGATTAGGAAAAAATTTTATAGTATTGCCTTAGAAGATATGGCATTCCTGCACCACAATACCATGCAAGACGCAACAGACGCTGACCTGATCCGGGAGTATAAGTCTACCGGCAAGTTGGAGTTCCTGGCTGCGCTCTATCAGCGCTATATGAACCTGGTGTATGGGGTGTGCCTGCGGTATTTTGATGAAAGCGCCAGTAAAGATGCCGTGATGCAGATCTTTGAAGAGCTGGTCCCCAAGCTGCAGCAGCACGAGGTGCAGAACTTCAAGAGCTGGCTGCACGTGCTGACCCGTAATCATTGCCTCATGAAGCTGCGGGCCATGAAACCGAAGGAAGGAAGGGTGATATCCATAGAGGACAGGCCCATTATGGAAAGCGAGGAATTATTACATCATGAAAACGGGTTTAGCCTGGAAGGGCGCCTGCAGGCTATGGAGCAATGCCTGGAAACCCTGCCGGCTGAGCAGCAGCAAAGTGTTCAGCTGTTCTACCTGCAGGAAAAAAGTTACCGGGAAGTAGCGGAAATGACAGGATACGATATGAAGAAAGTGAAAAGCTATATACAGAACGGCAAGCGTAACCTGAAAATATGTATGGAGCAAAAACATGCCTGACAAGCATTCAAATAATAAACCGGCGGTAAGCGAAGCGCTTATACGCCAATACCTGGCCGGCGAGCTGGATGACAAAGCTATGCACGCCCTGGAACGGCAGGCCCTGGACGATCCCTTCCTGGCGGAAGCCCTGGAAGGATATGCGGGCCACGAGCCGGATCAGTCTGCAAACCTGGCAGAGCTGCAGCAAAAACTGGGAGAAAGGGTAGGGCGGGCCGAGAAAGGAAGGCTGCGCCTGCTGTACTACCGCTGGGCATCCGCTGCTGCCATCCTGGTGATCCTCGGCCTGAGCTTTTTATGGATCGACAGGCAACAATCCGCTGAGCGTCAAAAAAATATCGCTAAAACGGAAGAGACCCAGCCTGCGCCGCGCTCTTATAAGCCGACGGATACCACTAAGCAGGCGCTTGTTCCTCCTGGTAAGGCCACACCTGCCGGATCATGGGCCCGCAAAAAAACGCCTGCTCCCGTAGCGGCACCGCCATCCCCTCCTGCCGGCGACATAAAGAAGGAGGAGATACCGGAAGTAGCCATGACGACAGCTGAACCGCGTGATTCTGCACTATCAGCCGCAACGGAAGAAATAGCGTCTTTGAGAAAAACGGACACCATCAATGCGGGCCTTGCGGCAACAGACAATGAGATAGCAGCTAACACAGCTACACCCGATCAGCCACCAGCGATAAGGATCCGCGGCATTTCTACTATACAGCAGGCGCTGCAAGGGAAGCTTGCGGGAGTGGCCGTATCGTCTTCTTCCAAACGCTTTTTTAACGGGAAAGTGGTAGACAGGGAAAGCGGCGAGCCTTTACCGGGTGTAAATGTAATGGCAGGTAATAAAGGGTTTATAACGGACAGTAAAGGGACTTTTACCATCCCGCTGGACACTAATGAATCGCCCTCGCTGAAACTGGCTTATATCGGCTATAACAGCCAGCAGTTACGATTTAACCGGCAGCAGAATAATGTTACGGTAGCAATGGAGCCTTCTAAGGCAACGTTAAATGATGTGGTGGTGGTAGGTATGGGCGTGCGCTCTAAACGTAGCCGCAAAGCATATCAGCAGCATACACAGAACATAGTAGTGCTGGGCTCTTCAACAGCCGCAGGCACCGGGCCTAAAACGCCTGACAGCGCCTGGGTGAACCTGCTCCGGAACTACCTGCAATTAAAAAACCCGGCGGTGACGGTAACCAACCTCGCCGTAGGAGGTTTTACCAGCTACAAGATACTACCGGAAGACGGGGATGTGCCTTTCTACAAACCAAGTCCTGATCCGGAACATAATATCGACAAGGCGCTCTCTCTGAAGCCTGATCTCATCATCATTAACATGCCATCTAATGATGTTACGGAGGGGTTTTCAGTAGGGGAGTTCAGGACCAACCTGGAGGCCGTGACGGATCTCATCCGCCAGCAGGGCATCCGCTTTTATATCACCACCACACAACCGCGTAATACCACGGCGGCTAACCGAAAAAAACTGCAGCAGATGCGGGATATTATTATCCGCAGCTACCGGAATAACTACATTGATTGCTGGGATGGACTAAGCACGCCGGATGGTAATATTATACCTCAGTACGACAGTGGGGACGGCGTGCACCTGAACGGGCTGGGCCACCGCATCATGTTTGAACGCGTAAAAGCGAAGATCGAATAGGAATTATTATTTCTCCCGGATGGCTTTGATCAAAGCCCTGTTTCTTCGGTCTTCCCGGGCGTTGTTAAGAGAGACCACCGCCCAGATAGCAGCGGGCAGCCAGCCAATCAGGGTGATCTGTAATATCAGGCAGAGAATGCCGGAGAGAATCTTCCCCCTTAACAGAAAAGAAAGCCAGGGTAACAGTATAGCGATAAGGGTCATAAAAAAAGTATTAGCTGTTTTTTCTTTCTTTCCACAACTGGTTGAACGATTTTGGTGCAAACACCGGCAGCTCGCGGTCATCCCCCCATGCTTTGGCAAAGAACCGTTTCATAAAGATATTCTTCATTTTGCCGCCCACCATATTCATCATTCTACGGCTCAGCGAAGCCTGTTTCCAGGCAAACCAGGCCATCTTTTCTCCGCCGGAAGTATAGTTTTCTTCCACTGCTTTGTGACGGTTATGTAACAGCAGCTCATGCAGGTTGATGCGTACGGGACAAACTTCTGTGCAATTGCCGCAAAGAGAAGAGGCATAACTCAGATGGCCGTACGAATTCATGTCTCTCAGGTAAGGGGTAATAACGGAACCTATCGGGCCGCTGTAGGTGGTGCCGTAGCTGTGGCCGCCAATGTTCTTGTACACCGGGCAGGCGTTCAGGCAGGAACCGCAGCGGATGCAGTAAAGGGCCTCCCGGGCCTCGGTATCTTCCAGTATGTTGGTACGGCCATTGTCCATGAGGATCACGTACATTTCTTCCGGCCCGTCTACCTCGCCGTCCTGGCGGGGGCCGCTGAAGATGGAGTTGTATACGGTTACCTGCTGCCCGGTACCATAGGTAGCCAGCAGAGGCCAGAACAGGGCCAGGTCATTGATGGAGGGCAGTACTTTCTCGATGCCTACCAGCACGATGTGCGTTTTCGGGAAAGCGGTGCTCAGGCGGGCATTGCCTTCATTTTCACTCACGGCTACAGAACCGGTATCGGCGATAATGAAATTAGCGCCGGTAATGCCTATTTCTGCCTGCAGGTATTTCTGGCGCAGGTTCTCGCGTGCTACCTGCGTGAGTTGTTCGGGGGTGAGGTTGGGAGGGGTGCCTAATTTTTCTGTGAAGAGCTGCGCTACGTCTTCCTTGCTTTTATGCATAGCCGGCGTAACAATATGGTAAGGTGGTTCTCCGTCCAGCTGTTGAATATATTCGCCCAGGTCTGTTTCCACGCATTCTATGCCCTGCTGCGCCAGGAAGCTGTTGAGGTGTACTTCTTCCGTGGCCATGGACTTGCTTTTAACGATGCTCCTGCATTGTTTGGCCTGGCAGATGGCGAGGATCTCTTGCTGTACCTGCTGCGTGTTTTCCGCCCATATCACTTTCCCTCCGCGTTGGGTAAAGTGCATTTCAAATTCTTCGAGGTATTTATCCAGGTGCTCCAGGGCTCTCCATTTAATGTTCTTGGCGCGCTCGCGTGCCATCAGCAGATCGGTGAACTGTTGCTTGCCTGCCTTTACTGCAGTATTGTATTTACCAATGTTGAAATTGATAGTGCGGCGGTGACCCAGATCGGAAGCTTTTTGCTCGCTCTTTTCCAGGAAAGTGGATGCTGTTTGGTGCATATCTAAATAAAATTCCAAGATCCAAAATAAAAAGATAGGCAACTTTCACGGATAGGCTAAAACTGCCGACAGGTGTCAAAAACCCGGCCAGCTTTTACGGCTTCGCTTTCTTCGCGATCTTATCCAGCACGGAATAGAATTCCTCACCGTATTTGCGGATCAACGCATCTTTTAAGAAGCGGTATACAGGCACCTGCAGCTTTTTACCATTACGGCAGGCCGGCGCACATATATCCCAGCGGTCATAATTGACAGCTTCAAAGCTTTCATACTTTTTAATGCGGATGGGGTAGAGATGACAGGAGACCGGTTTTTTAAAATCGATCACGCCATCATTGTATGCTTTTTCAATACCGCAGCCTACTACGCCACGTTCGTCTATAACGGCGTATGCACAGATGCCTTTGTTGACGATAGGGGTTACATAGCCGTATTCGTCATCAATGGTATGTGTACCGGTGGTGGCGATCTCCTGCAGGCCTTCTTCGCGCAGGTAAGATTTGATTTTTGGGAAGATCTTTTTCAGGGTCTTTACTTCCTGTTTTTCAAGCGGGGCGCCGCAGTCGCCGGCCACACAACAGGCGCCTTTGCAGGCACTCAGATTGCAGACGAATTGCTCCTCAATTACTTCGTCACTGATGTATTTGTCGTCTATTATAATCATTGCTGGCTAGTTAGCTTTTAGCCTTTGGCTGTTAGCTTGGGGACAAAGGTACAAAATATCGCTAATGGCTGAAAGCTCACCGTTGATAGCTTTTGCTTATTTCCATCTTAAGGTCTCCACCAGGTGCAGCATATCTTCCTGGAGGAATTTATGCACCGGCGCCAGGGAGTCTGCGTTAGGGGTAGCATCGAAATAGAGGGCTCCCCGCAGGAAATGGCTGGTAGAATCTGTGGCAAAGAATTGTTTGGCGCTGGCGGCGTTACCGCCTACTTCGTAGAACAGGCCGCTTACGCCATTGGGGGTATGGATCTCTTTCTCGTCTATATAATCAGCTTTGTAGGTGTGTTTGTAGGTCATTTTAAAAGCGTCGTTCACGAGCTTCTCCAGGGTATTGCTATGCTTACCGATCTCCTTGTAGCTCATGTAGATCTTACCGTTCAGCGAAGGAAATTCCACATTGATCCAGTAAGGGTTCTCCGGCGTTTCGCCAAAGAAGCTGCTATCCTGGGTAATGTTGGCATATACCGGGTATTCGAATGTGTAGGGGTAGCCGGGCTTATCGAAAACGCGGTATTCTCTTTTAGGGAAGCTGATGTTGAAATACCCCCTGGGTTTGGGCGTATATGCCTGTTCGCAGGCGGCGGCGCCCAATATGATGCAGAGAAAAAGAAAGTACCTCATTTTACGGTTTTAGATAATCAGATAACAGGTTTAGCTGGCGGCGATGCCTTCATCCTGGCGGATAATGACCTGTACCTTTTGAATGCGCATCTTGCTTACTTCCAATACGGTGAAGTCAAAGTTCCCGTAGTTAATAACGCTGTTCTCTTCCGGAAATTTTCCGGCGAGTTCCAGGATAAGTCCGCCGATGGAGTCGCTTTCGCCTTTTACCTGCTCGAAAGTATCCGGCGGGACGTTGAGGATGCGGCAAACATCATTCAGCATGGTTTTGCCTTCAAAAACATAGGTAAAGTTGTCAACTTTGCTATAGTTGAACTCTTCCTCGTCAAATTCATCTTTTATATCGCCTATCACTTCTTCCATAATATCTTCCAGGGTAACGATACCGCTGGTGCCGCCAAACTCGTCTACCACCACGGCGAAGTGCATACGGCGGGTCTGGAATTCGGTGAGGAGGTCTTCGATCAGTTTATGGCCGTGCACGAAGAAGGGCTGGCGCATAACTTCGTGCCAGTCAAAGGCGTTGCCTTTGCCCAGGTGGGGCAGCAGGTCTTTGGTATGGATCACGCCTACAATATTATCCAGGTTGCCTTTGTATACGGGCAGGCGGGAATAGTGGAGGTCTGCCACCTGTTTGGCTACCTGTTCAAAGGTGTTGTCGTATTCAAGGCCCGACACGTCGAGGCGGGTGCGCATGATCTGTTTTACGGTGATGTTGCCAAACTTCAGGATGCCTTTCAGGATGTTCTTTTCTTCCTGGGAGGCGGTAGGATCTACGCTCATTTCGATGGCCTGATCAATTTCCTGGTAGTTCACATGGCCGCTCTGGCGGTGAAAGAGGCGGTCTTCTATGCTGTTGCTGAGATTTACAAAGAAATCGCTTACCGGTTCAAGGGTAGCATGTATGATGCTGACGAACCAGGCAAAGTAGGTGGCAAAGCGTATATTATTCTGGGCGGCCCATACCCTGGGCAGTACCTGTCCGAAGAAAAGGAGGATAAAGCTGATAAGGGCGATCCTTACCACGAGGGAAAGTACCGGCAGGGTCTGCAGGTCTTCCATCTGGGTAATAAGGTAGTTGGTGACCATAATAAAGGCCACGCCCAGGAGGATACCGGCTATTTGCAGGGAGGCAAGTAATGACTTGGGTTTTTCCAGCAGCTTGGTAATCAGTTTGCCGCTGGTATTCTGACGTGTTTTGAGCACGTTAAGGTCCTTATAATTAAGGGTAAAGAAAGCTACCTCTGCACCTGATACTATAAATGCCAATAATAACAGTATAAATATTACCAGCAGGTATATAACCACGTTTGGCGTGGCGATTGGCGCAGCGGCTTGAAGAAGGAATGGTTTACCGGATAAAATGCTTGCCGAATGGATATCCAAGTTGTTTACTTTTAATCAAAAATAAGGGGAAAGTAATTCTGGCTTTTGATCGTCGAATCGCTTTCCCTTATGCAAATATAAGGGAATGTCCCAATTTGGGACTATCAGTAAAAATACTATTAATTTTTCATGGATAATGGAGCTGCGCCTGTATCAGTTTAAAAAGGCAGGTCGTCTGCCGGCTCACTCATGGAAGGAGGTATTTCGTTGGGGAAATTTTCGCCGGTGGAGCTACCTGTATTGCTATGGTGGATAGCGTGTTCTGCATTGTTCAGGTCCATACGCTTATCAAGCATTACCAGGTTATCACCCACTACTTCCGTGGCAAATTTCTTATTGCCTTCTTTGTCTTCCCAGCTACGGGTACGCAGGCGCCCTTCTATATATACAAGGCTGCCTTTGTGCAGGTATTTTTGGGCCAGTTCTGCCAGGCCCCGCCACAGCACTACTGTATGCCATTCTGTTTGGGAAATGAGCTTGCCTGCCCTATCCTTGAATGTTTCTGTAGTCGCCAATGAGAATTTAGCTACTGCAATATTGCCTTCCAAAAATTGTACATCCGGATCCCTACCTAAGTTGCCAATCAGGATTACTTTATTAACACCTCTCATAGTTGTAGGATTTAATCTATTGATGAAATGTTCTTCTTATAAACAACCTCTTTAAAGTTAATATTTTTTTACAATCGGCGTAGAAATTATTTATCGCGCTAAAACAATCCCAGGGACTTATTTTCAAGGAAATCGGTAATTGTTTTTGGGAAGGCATAGTTGTCCAGCTGCCTGCTGGGCACCGCCATATAATCTGCCATAGCAGGCTTCTTTGAGGCCGATAACAGCAGGAATTGGCTATGTATGGTTTGATGGGTAAGCTGTTGTTTAAAAGCGGGGGATATGCCCTGAACGGTGTAAGACACGTTTTGCAGCAATTCTTTAAAACCGGGGGAGGTCTGTAGTTCCTGTGCGGTCATGGGTGCAGGTGCTTCCAGCAGGATGAACTCATGCAGGTTTTGCCATATGTCGTTGCCCGTACGTTTACGGATGAACACCTGGCCTTTGTAATCCAATACTATATAATAGAAATATCGCTTGCGGATGACGAGTTTTTTGGACTTTACGGGAAGCAGGGCAACAATCTGCTGCCGGTGTGCCACACATTTTTTAGCGAGCGGGCATTGATGGCAAAGTGGTTGTTGCGGTTTGCATACGCCTGCTCCAAAATCCATAATGCTTTGATTATAAACGGCCGACTGCCCCTCAGGCAATAATTCCTGTGCCAATGTGGCAAATTCTTTTTTACCGCCGGTACTGTCTACCGGTGTGTCAATACCGAAATAGCGGGAGAGCACGCGGAACACGTTACCGTCTAATACCGCATGGTGGCTGTTAAAGGCGAAAGATGCGATAGCTGCGGCCGTATAGGGGCCGATGCCTTTCAATGATTGGATCTGTTCGTACGTATCCGGGAAGCGGCCGCTATAGGTTTGTACTACCTGCCGGGCGGCCGCCAGCATGTTTTTGCAGCGGGCATAATAGCCCAATCCCTGCCAGAGGCGGAATACAGCCTCATCGGGTGCGGCAGCGAGGTCTTGTATGGTAGGGTAGGTGGTAATGAAGCGTTCGTAATAGGGAAGGCCCTGTTCTACCCGGGTTTGCTGCAGAATGATCTCTGACAGCCAGATACGGTAGGGGTCTTTGATCCCTTTCCAGGGCATGGTACGGCTATTGTGTTGATGGTTCCAGTCCAGCAGCTGCGCTGTAAAAAACGTTTTCATGTGCTGCAAATATATGGGGCAGGGGCCTGATGAGAAAACCGGGGGAGATAATAATATAATAGGGGGGCGACAAAAAAAATAATCTGATATGAATATTATTTTTTGTATATTCGTTACTCAATGGTTTTGTGAAATTTTCCATTTCACTCTTAACCATTCATAAAAGGTGTTACGGCATGAGTATGAAACCTTTTCTGGCCGGTACTTTGCATGATATTTGAGACAACAAAACTAATTCAATATAAGCATGTTGTAAAGATTGGCAAGGGTGGTATGAGGAAAAAAGATAAAATTTATCTTACTTAAAACCAGTAATTATAATTTTTTTAAATATTTTTGAGAAATAAGTAATCCTCCGCTTCAATTATGAGAAAAGCTGACTTGATAAACAACATTGCTGAAAAAACCGGCATCCCCAAAGTAGATGTGTTAGTAACACTCGAGGCCATGTTTAAGGAGGTGAAAGAAGCGCTGGCAAATGGCGAGCACATTTACATCCGGGGTTTTGGTAGTTTCATCACGAAAAAGAGAGCCGCCAAGATTGGCCGTAACATTAAAAAGAATGTAGCTGTCGAGATACCGGAGCACTACATTCCTGCTTTCAAACCTTCTAAAGAATTTGTAGCTGAAGTAAAGAAGCTCAAAAGTTCTTAATTTTGCTGCCTAATAAATTTAGGCATGCAAAAATCGCAAGTTCTCCTGGTAGGTACTGCTGTAGCATTACTGATTGTATTGCTGGCCTTTGGTCGTACCATACCGCGGCCTGATAAGGATAAGAAAGCAATGCCAACTGCCGCTTCTATGTCCAGCGGACAGGACGTACAACCTATTTCCTTCAGAGACCTGCTCTCATCTGCCAAGAAAAAGATCCCTGCCGAAAAGCTTTTGCTGATCAACTCGTGGGAGAATAAGGTGGTAAGAGGTGATGTAAAAAACCAGCAAATAGCTGCTTATAAGGCATTGTACGCTACGTGGGACAGCCTCAACCAGTTACCCGTTGCCGCCTATTATCTGGGCCAGGCAGCCAAGTTGGAAAATTCCGAAAAAAGCCTCACCTTTGCAGCCAATTTATTTTTGGAGCACCTGCAGCATGCACCGGAGCCCGGGATCATGAAGTGGGAGGCTCAACAGGCTATTGAGCTCCTGGATCAGGCAATCACACTCAATCCCGGCAACGACTCGCTCAAGATACGACAGGCCCTGGTGTATATGAACACCGGCGAGCCCATGACAGGGGTTCAGAAGTTAAGGGCAATTGTTGCGGAGCATCCTGACAACGTGGAAGCACAGGTTACACTAGCAAACCTGGCCATTACATCAGGGCAGTATGATAAAGCAATAGAGCGGTTGGAAGCGTTACTTCCCAGGCATCCGGAAGAAGCCAAGATCTATTTCGTGCTGGCCGAAGCCTACAGAAGCAAAGGTGATGTGAAGAAAGCAGTGGATTTATTCCAGAAATGTAAGGAACTATTAAAGGATCCGGCACTCAAGGCAGAAATCGACGGTTATATTAAAAGCATTCAATAATATTTTATTTTTTCAAACATTTAAAAACTTATTAAAGTATGCCTTGCGGTAAGAAAAGAAAAAGACATAAAATTGCCACCCATAAGCGTAAGAAAAGGTTAAGAAAGAACCGGCATAAGAAAAATAAGAAATAAGTATTTCTCCTGTTTCCCGCCATTTATACTAAACAGGTATATTGCTACGCGTGGTCAGATAAGATTTTCATATAGCCTGCATGATTCCGGCAATCATTATTATTGTGAATTGCTCTCAATTTGTTAAATTGCCAAGGTCATGCAGGTAATTTCCACCAGATCCCGCATCAGCATTTCCCGGACATCGCCTGCAGATCACTAAACCCTTAAGCAATCCATCATCACGTATGTGACGAATTAGCTGATTGTGTTGTACAGTTAGCGATTTTTGGTATGTGGGTAGTTTTAACTACGCGGCCCGCATTACCCATGAATGAAGGTGAAGTTATAATGGTAAAAATTTTGGACGCTTGAATAAGGAACTTATTATAAATGCGGCACCGACTGGTGTGGAGATAGCGTTGCTGGAGGACAAGAAGTTGGTGGAATTGCATCATGAGAGCGGCAATCCCAATTTTGCAGTAGGGGACTTGTACCTGGGAAAAGTTAAAAAGCTGATCCCGGGCCTGAATGCAGCTTTTGTAGATGTTGGCTTTGAAAAAGATGCCTTTTTACACTACACCGACCTTAGCCCTTATATCCGGTCGATCCTCAAATTCACCCAGCTTGCTATTTCTGATAAATCCCCCGAAGGATTTGACTTTACAAAATTCAAGAACGAACCGGAAATTGTAAAGACCGGCAAGATCACGGATGTATTGGGTGGTAAACCCAATATCCTGGTGCAAATATTAAAAGAGCCCATCTCTTCAAAAGGCCCCCGCCTGAGCTGCGAGATTTCTCTTCCCGGAAGATTTATAGTGTTAACACCCTTTAATGATATTGTAGCTGTATCAAAAAAGATACATTCTTCCGAAGAGAGGAAACGCCTGCAGAAGATAGTAGAGGCCATCAAAACGCCTAACTTCGGCGTTATTGTACGTACCGCAGCAGAAGGCAAGAAAACGGCAGAACTGCATGAGGACCTAACCACGCTGGTAGAGACCTGGAAGAATATCCAGACCAACCTCCGCAGCGCACAACCTCCGCAGAAGATCCTGAGCGAACAGGCTAAAACCACCAGCATTCTCCGCGACCTTTTGAACGAGAGCTTTAACCGTATAGTTATAAATGATAAGAACATTTACTCTGATACCCGGGCCTATATCCAGAAGATAGCGCCTGAAAAACAGGATATTGTTACTTATTACCACAACGGCGCTCCCATTTTTGATCACTACGGTATTACCCGGCAGGTAAAAGCCTCCTTTGGTAAAACGGTGAACCTGGACAGCGGGGTATACCTCATTATTGAGGCTACTGAAGCCCTGCATGTGATCGATGTGAACAGCGGGTATAAAAGCTCCAGCAATAACCAGGAGCAGAACGCCCTGGCCAGCAACCTGGAAGCGGCAGCGGAAATTGCGCGGCAGCTGCGACTGCGCGACCTGGGCGGTATCATCATTATCGACTTCATAGACATGAAGCTGCCCGAGAACAAGAAGGTGGTATATGAAGCGATGGAGAAATTCATGGCGCAGGACCGGGCTAAACATACCATTCTGCCTATCTCCAAGTTCGGGCTGATGCAGATCACCCGCCAGCGCGTAAAACCGGAAGTGACTATTTCCGTAGCGGAAGATTGCCCCTCCTGCAAAGGCACTGGCAAAATAGGCGCCTCCGTGCTGATCATAGATGAAATAGAAAAGAACCTTCATTACCTGATCAACCATCAGCATAAAGGCCTTACCATCAGGGTACACCCCATCTTAAGCGCCTATCTTACAAAAGGCTTCCTGACCAGCCGCCAGTGGAAATGGTATTTCCAGTTCCGCAAATGGATCAGGGTAAAAGCAGACACCAATTACCATCTTACAGAGTACCGCTTTTTTGACGCAAGCGACGAAGAGATTAAATTATAATATACTTATTGATTTGAGGTTTGATGTTTGAAGTTTGAAGTTCAGGGTAGTTACTAAGCCCAACTTCAAACTTCAAACATCAAACCTCAAACTTTTTTATCTGTAGTCTTCCCGAACCGGGCAGAAAGTATCTATGATACGGCAGTCGGTGATCGCCTTTCCGCCATGCAGCGTGTTGGAAGGAATGATCAGCGTATCATGCTGGTGCAGGGTATACACTTCTTCTCCCAGCTGCATCTCAAAAATACCTTCGGCAATGTAAGTGATCTGTTCATGCACATGCTGATGCAGGGGAGACACCGAGCCGGCTGTGATCTCCCAGAAGGCCAGCGTGCTTTTTTCTCCATGTATGAAACGCCCGGTATGGCCTGGGACAGTAAGGCGGCCGGGAATGTCGTGTAGGGCTTTGGGTGGCATGGGCAAACTTATTTAAGGTGAAATTTGTTTAAAAATAAATGGATGGGGCCATTTTACCAAAATTCACCGGGCCCTGTCATGTTGTAACCATAATAAACTCCGCTACGTTTATGCAGCTACGAAAATTAAGCGCTCTGCTGTTATTACTGTTGTTGATGGGTGCTGCCTGTCAGCAGGGACAAAAGGCACGTACCGCACTTGTAAGGGATACTACCCACTACACAAAAGAAGAGTATATAGACCGGGTGCTGGACAGTACCACTTTGGACCGCTTTTTACAGCAGGATACCGCGTACCGCAGCTATGCCGACCTGATGAAAAATTTCTACCGGCAAAGAAGCTACCACTATGCCTGGGTATCCGGCGACGGCAGGCTGACGGAACAGGCGGGCAATTTTCTGAACATGACGCAGCAGGATAGCAATGCTGTGCGTGCTCCGCTGCAGCAGTTGTATGATAAAGTGACGCAGGACAGCGGCAGGATTGCCGCTGCTGATATTGCCAGGATAGAAATAATGCTCACCGCTCAGTTCTTTGATTATGGCAGCAAGGAATGGGGCGGTATGACCGCAGACACTGCCAAAGACCTGGAGTGGTTCATACCCCGCAAGAAGCTGGATATGGAAAGTTTGCTGGATTCGTTGGTGCAGCGCCCCGGCAATACCTTTGAAGAGCCGGTGAACAGGTATTATATCACCCTCAGGAATGCGTTGAAGCAGCTCGCCGACATGGAAAAGAGGGGCCACTGGGATACTATTCACGCGGATAAAAAGATATATAAGAAAGGAGATACTGCAAGTGTGATCGCTGCTGTAAAGAACAGGCTGCATGCCTGGGGCGACCTGCCGGTGGCTGACACCAGTTCCCTGTTCACACCTGCGCTGGATACTGCCTTACGCAATTTCCAGGAGCGTATGGGCCTTACCGTTAATGGCACCATACAGCAGCCGGTAATCAATGCACTGAATGTATCACTCGAAAAACGTATACAGCAGGTGCTGCTCAATATGGAACGCATGCGCTGGGTACCGGTAGAACCGGGTAATGACTATTTACTGGTCAACATTCCTGAATTTAAGCTGCATGTATATGAAGGAGGAAAGCTAGCCTGGAGCTGCAATGTGGTAGTAGGTAAGCCGGGCGCCAGCACCGTCATTTTTACGAAGCTCATGAAATTTGTAGTATTCAGTCCTTACTGGAACGTGCCCCCGGGCATACTGGCCAATGAAGTATTGCCGGCGGTGAAACGCAACAGGGGTTATTTGTCACGGCAGAATATGGAGGTGGTAGGCGCCAGCGGTAAGGAAATTCCTGCAGGCAGCATTAACTGGAGCGCGTATTCCGGCTCCAATTTTCCGTATATCATCCGGCAAAAGCCAGGGCGCTCTAATGCCCTGGGTAAGGTGAAGTTCCTGTTCCCGAATGATTACAATATCTATCTGCATGATACCCCTTCGCGCGGTTTGTTTGGAGAAACGAAACGCTCTTTCAGCCATGGGTGTATCAGGGTAGCAGAACCCAGGCGCCTGGCAGAATGGTTATTGCGGAACGATCCTGCCTGGTCGCCGGAGAAAATAGAAAAAGCCATGAACGGCGATAAAGAGAAATTTGTTTCCCTGAAAGAACAGGTACCGGTGTTTATAGGCTACTTCACTGCATTTGTGAACAGTAAAGGTCAGCTGAATTTCCGCGACGATGTTTACGGCCACGACACACGGCTGGCCGCACAGCTTTTCGGGAATTAATTATTAATTATTTGCAGGCAATAGCGGATATCTCAACATTAACGGCTTTGGGCAGTGCTGATACCTGTACAGTTTCCCGGGCAGGAAAATGGCCGCTGAAATACTTACCGTAGATCTCATTGATCTGAGAAAAATTATTCATATCTGTGATGAAGATGGTGGTCTTCACAACGTCATTGAAGTCCATTCCGGCTTCAGACAGTATATGTTTCAGGTTCTGCATCACCTGGTGTGTTTCAGCAACGATATCTTCTTTTACCAGTTGATTGGTATCAGGATGCAGGGCTATCTGTCCGGATATAAACAACATATTACCCGCTTTCACAGCCTGGTTATAGGGGCCGATGGGGGCGGGCGCCTGTTTGGTATTAATGATCTGTTTTTCCATAGGCACAAAAATAGGTAGGTTTGCAGAAATTCTAACTATGAACATCCTGGTAGTAGGAGATGCCGACCGTTACAAAGAGCTGCAGCAGAAAGGGCTGGCAGGCCACCGGCTGCATTGGGTACAAAGCCCGGATGAAGTATCTTTGCCTGGCCATTTTGACCTGGTGATAGACCTGGTACTGGACGACGCGCCCGCTCACGCCGCTATATATGCCAAAGCGCCGGCTGTACCCGTATGGGCAGGCATGGCAAAATCATCGCTGGCAGAGCTGATGCATCAGTATGCTTTCAGCCAGGGCTTCAACATTGTAGCCTGCAACTGGCTGCCTGGTTTTATTAACCGGCCTGTTACGGAAATGGCTATACTGGACGAAGCGCAGCAGGAAGGGATTGAGCGCCTGATGCAGCAGCTGAGCTGGTCTTACACGCTGGTGCAGGATGCAGTAGGTATGGTAACACCCAGGGTGGTGTGCATGATCATTAATGAAGCCTACTTCACCGCGGCGGAGGGTACTGCTTCAAAGGAGGACATTGATACCGCCATGCGGCTCGGCACCAATTATCCTTACGGGCCTTTTGAGTGGGCACAAAGGATAGGCATTAAACATGTATTTGATGTATTAACTGCGGTATATAAAGCAACAGGAGATGAGCGCTATCGTGTATGCCCGCTCCTGGAAGAAGAAACACAAAAAACAGCGAACGGTTGGCATTAATTTTAAATATAGACACCGCTACAGCGATCGGTTCTGTAGCACTGGCAGAGGATGGCGTTGTATTACAAACGCTGACAAATGACAAGGAGCGTGATCATGCTGCTACTTTAACTTTGTTCATTCAGGAAATCTTTAATACACAAAATATCACGCCGGCGCAGCTCGATGCTATTGCAGTAAGCGGCGGGCCTGGTTCTTACACCGGGTTACGCGTAGGTGTGGCCACTGCCAAAGGACTGTGCTATGCCTGGAACAAACCGCTGATAGGGATCTCTACCCTGCAGATGATGGCGCAGGGCCTCCGTAGTGCATTGCAGGACCAGCATGCGCTGTATTGCCCGCTACTGGATGCCCGTCGTATGGAAGTATATACGGGAATATACAATGCAGCCCTTACCCCGCTGATAGAACCCCGGGCGCTCATATTAACGCCAGATGCATTTAATGAGTGGCTTGACAAGAGCAAAATGTATTTTTTCGGGGACGGTAGTACGAAGTGGGAACAGCTGCTGGGGCCACATTCCAACGCTGTTTTCGTGCCCTACCGTATCAGTGCAGAACATATGATACCCTTGACCGAAGCGGCTTTCCGGGAAAATATATTTGAAGATCTTGCTTATTTCAGTCCCTTTTACCTGAAACCATTCTATACACCTGCCCGAGGGAAAAATGACAAAAAAAGTTGATTTTGGTCTTCGGTTTCCACATTTATCCCTGATTTCCCTACTACTATCGTTGTAAATTGTCATCAAACTGTCAAATTGCGCCTTATTTGCAAATAGGGCCGGTTATATATGAAAAAATAAGGTATAGAAGTTTTTTTTATTGTGACAAATATTATAATTTTGTATAAATCGATACCCGGTACTGTTTTCTAACAGGTGTGGGTTTGAAACTGTCCGTTGATCCCTTTCATTTCATCATTTTTAAAAAACTATTATGCGATGGAAAAAACATTATTAACGACCTCTTCTAATACTCTTATTATTTCTAGAGGTAACAATGAAAAAGACCAAATCAAATTGGATTACATTGCCGTTAAAAAGGCGGCTATGGTATTGCGTGCAATCAACCATAAGCTGCGCCAGCAGATGATTAAGCTGCTGGAAGATCATAAGAAAATGACTGTAACTGAGATCTACGTAAAGCTCCGTCTGGAGCAGTCCGTAGCGTCTCAGCACCTGGCGATACTACGCAGGGCAGGCATTGTAATTACAGAGAGAGATGGTAAATTTATCCACTATACTATCAACAAGCAGCGTATCGCTGAAGTGGCAAAGTTTGTGGAAGAGCTGGTAGGTTAATTGTAAAAAAGTAGCCCCCACCAGTAAGAATATTGAAGTATCCCGCATACAGGCGGGATACTTTTTTTATTGGTACCGGACTGATTATTAGTTTATTTTTTCATTCATCAATTGGCCAGATGTTAAAATAAACTAATGACTATGCATTTTCAGTAAACCGGTAAACCTTCGTAGATTTGCGAAAATCAAAAACCATGTTCATTAAGCAGTTATACACTAATTGTCTTTCTGAGGCTGCATACTTTATTGCATCGGGAGGCGAGGCAGCGGTGATAGACCCGGTAAGGGATATTGATGTTTATCTTGACCTGGCCAAAGAGCACAACGTTACCATTAAATACATTTTTGAAACCCACTTCCACGCAGATTTTGTTTCAGGCCACCTGGACCTGTCTGCTGCCACCAAAGCTCCCATTGTATTCGGCCCTAATGCAGAAACAGAGTTTCCCGTATACCTGGCTGCAGACGGTGAGCGCTTCAAGATAGGCGAGCTGTCCCTGGAAGTATTGCACACCCCGGGCCATACGCTGGAATCATCCTGTTATTTACTGTATGATGAGAACGGGAAACCGCACAGCGTGTTTACCGGCGATACGCTTTTTGTTGGCGACGTAGGCCGCCCCGACCTGTTCAGCGGCAACCTTACCAAAGAAGAATTGGCCGGCTTGCTGTTTGATTCACTGAACACAAAAATAAAATCCCTGCCAGATGATGTGACCGTATATCCCGCACACGGCCCGGGCTCTGCCTGTGGCAAGAACCTGGGACCGGACACCTACAGCACCATTGGCGATGAAAAGCGTACGAACTATGCACTGCTGGCAGAAGACAAAGATACCTTCATACAACAGGTGACCACTGACCTGACGGCTCCGCCCTCTTATTTTCCGGTAAATGCCAAGATCAACAAAGAAGGATATGACGCTTTGCAGGCCGTGATGGAAAAAAGTCTGCGGCCGCTCAGCATTGCCGCCTTCAAGCAAAAGATGGCAGCAGAGGTGCTGATATTGGATACCCGTACGGCCAGCGAATTTGCAGAAGGCTTTGTGCCCGGTTCCATAAGTATCGGACTGGAAGGCCGTTTTGCAGAATGGGCAGGCAGTCTCTTACCGTTTAATGAAGAGATTATACTGGTTACAGCACCCGGCAAGGAAGAAGAAACTATTGTGCGCCTGGCCCGCGTAGGCTTTGATAACGTGAGCGGTTACCTGGAAGGCGGCTATGAAGCCTGGATAGCCGCGGGGGAACAAAGAGATCTGATCATTACCGTGGAAGCAGACGAGCTGGCGATGGACCTGCCCCATGACCAGAACCTGGTGGTGGTGGATGTGCGCAAGCCTGCCGAATTTGCGGATGGCCATGTTAAAGGCGCTATCAATCTCAGCCTGAGTGATATGACGGATCCCGGCAGTATGGCAGATTTTGATGATCTGCATAACCTGTATGTACATTGCCAGGGCGGTTATCGTAGCATTATAGCCTGCTCACTGCTTAAAAGAGAAGGTATTCATAACCTGCGTAACGTAGCAGGAGGTTTTGCGAAGATCAGGGAGGAGAAGGATATAGAGATCGTGCAGGAAAAGAACGTACTAAACTAATTACATATATAACATCTTGTAGAAAAGCGGATGTGCGCCTGCACATCCGCTTTTGTTTTTAAACAAAGCTCCCCGCTGGGTTGTTATTGTAAAAAATTCATTTAACCATGAACTACAGATCCTTATTACTGGCCTGTCTTATGTTTGCAGGCGTCTGTTTGTTTGGGTGCAAACCCAATGACAGTAAACTGCAGCAGGCTGTAAATGAAAAACTGACCACTACACCCGGAGTATCTGCTACTGTTCAGAATGGTGTGGTAACCCTGAGTGGTGACGTAACAGACGAAACCGCCAAACAAACTGCGGAAGATGCCGCTAAAAATGTAAAGGGCGTTAAGTCTGTTGTTAACAACATTAATGTACAGGCGCCCCCGCCTCCGCCGCCTCCTGCTGTTGCCGTCAATCCGGACGATATGTTGAAAAAAACGCTGGACTCCACTTTTGCCGCAGCGGGGTATACAGGCGTAACCGTTACCGTATCGAACGGAGAAGTAACACTGAACGGCACTGCTAAAAAGGCTGATCTGCGCAAGATCATGCAGACTGCACAGGAAGCAAAGCCTAAAAAGGTGCACAATAACCTCAAATTGCAATAACCTCCAAAAATCAATATCATGAGCGCACTACAGGATAAATATAAAACACTGATAGACCAGGCTAATACTGCTGGTCTCAGTAACCTGCAGATCACCGAGCAGGATAATGTGCTGTACATTACCGGCGCCGCACCTTCTGAGGAGGTAAAACAGAAACTGTGGGATACCTACGAAAAGCTGGACCCTGAATTTCGTTCTGCCGATGCCAGGCTGGATATCAGTGTAGCCGGTGGGGGTGGAGGAGAGCAGATCTACGAAGTAAAATCCGGCGATAGCCTGAGTAAAATAGCGAAGAATTATCCCGGTTTAAGCTGGCAACAGATCTTTGAGGCAAACAGAGACCAGATCAAAGACCCAAATATGATCCATCCGGGCCAGAAGCTGAAGATACCATCTCATTAATGAACTGATGTGCGGATGTGCAGATATGCATATCCGCACATTTCTAAATTATCTTATCCTTTGTATTCGTGTTTCCAGCGTTTGTGGCTCCATACCCATACCTCCGGTTGTTCCCGTATATTCTTTTCCAGGTACTGTACAAAAGCTTCGGTGATCCTGCCTTCCGGTTCTTTTACCGGCTCTTCGAACATCAGCTTTAACTCCGCTTTATAGTAGCCCCGTTTTTCCTTACGTATATCAACAAACACCACCGGGATATCGTAGCGGCGTGCCGACATTTCAGGGCCTTTGTAGAAGGCCGTCATCGTGTTCAGAAAAGGGAACCAATAGCAGCGGCGGGCAATGCCTGGGTTTTGGTCTGCCACCAGGGCTACCAGGTATTGCTTATTCAGCCAGGGGGCCATGCTGTTGGAGATATCATTAGCCGGGAGCAGCACGCTGCCCGCCTTCTCCCGGAAATGGCGGAAAAGCCGGTCTGCCGGTTTGCTGGTAATGGGCATATATACTACCAGGAAAGGGTATTGTACGCCCTGCATACAAAAGAGGTTGGCCCATTCCCAGTTAAAGTTATGGCCCAGGTGCAGCTGGCAGCTTTTGCCCTCTGCGTAGAGCTGGTGCAATACGGTAAGATCACAGGTGAAACGGCGCTGCAGCTGCTTTTTGCTCATGGTCAGCAGCTTGATGGTCTCCACCATCATATCTGTAAGGTTGCGGTAATATTTCCGCGCCAGCCGCTTTAGTGCTGCGGGGCTTTCATCCGGGAAGGCCTGGCGCAGGTTATCCATCACTACCTGTTTACGGTAGCCAACCACATAGTATATCAGCAGGTATATTATATCGCTTATACGGTACAGCACCCATAGCGGAAGCAGCGAAGCCGCATAAGCGAATATGAGAAGAACATAATACATCAGGACACACACTTTGCAAGGCGCAAAGTTAAGGTTACAGGACTATATTCTGCACCAGTTCGCTCTTATAAGGATAATCTGTATTATAATGCAGGCCACGGCTTTCTTTACGGAAGTCGGCCCCTTTCACGATCAGGTAGCCTACCGTGATCAGGTTACGCAGCTCGCAGAGCTGCGGCGATACTTCGGTACGCTGGTAGAGGGCCTCTGTTTCTTCGTGCAGCATATCCAGGCGGCGCATGGCGCGCTGTAAACGTTCATTGGTACGTACAATGCCCACGTAGTCGCTCATGATCTGCTTCAGCTCTTTGAGGCTTTGGGTGATGAGGATCATTTCGCGGGGGGCGGTAGTGCCGGTGGTATCCCAGTCGGGCACATTCTGCCTGAAGGCAATGGTATCTATTCTTTGTACCGCTTCCTGGTAACAGCGATGGGCAAATACCATGGCTTCCAGCAGGGAATTGGAGGCAAGGCGGTTAGCTCCGTGAAGGCCGGTGCTGGCGCATTCTCCGCAGGCGTACAGGTTATTGATGGAGGTACGGCCCCACTCGTTGGTCTTGATACCACCGCAGCTGTAGTGGGCAGAAGGCGCTATGGGGATCATATCCTTTTTGATATCGATCCCGATGCTTTGACATTTTTCGTATATGTTGGGGAAGTGGTGGATGAATTTTTCCGTATCCATGTGCCGGCAATCCAGGTACACATACTCGGTACCGGTGATCTTCATCTCGCTGTCTATGGCGCGGGCCACAATATCGCGCGGCGCCAGCGAGAGGCGGGGATCGTATTTATGCATGAACTCTTCGCCGTGTATGTTCCGCAGGATACCACCGTCGCCGCGTACGGCTTCCGTGATGAGGAAAGAATTATTTACGCCGGGCTGGTACAATGCGGTAGGGTGGAACTGGATAAATTCCATATTCTCTATCCTGCCTTTGGCACGGTATACCATGGCTACGCCATCGCCTGTAGCAATAGGGGGATTGGTTGTGCTGCGGTATACCTGCCCGTTACCGCCGCTGGCCAGCAGGGTAATACGGCTTAAGATCTTCTCAATTTTATTGGTCTGCAGGTTCAGTACATACACTCCGTAACATTCAATATCCGGCGTGCTTTTGGTAACCAGGTAACCCAGGTGGTGCTGGGTAATAAGGTCAACCACAAAGCAGTGGGTAATAAGCTCAATATTGCTTTTTCTATGAATGGCGGAAAGCAGGGCCCTTTCAATTTCCTTACCGGTAACGTCCTTGTGATGTATCACCCTGAATTCGGAGTGGCCGCCTTCCCTGCCCAGGGAATATTCGCCATCCGGGTTCTTGTCAAAATTGGCGCCCCATTCAATGATCTCGTTCACTCTTTCGGGTCCTTCCTTTACCACTATTTCAACCACACGTTCGTTACACAGCCCGTCCCCTGCAATGAGGGTGTCTTCTATATGTTTTTCGAAGCTGTCATTTTCCAGGTCATTTACTACGGCCACTCCGCCCTGCGCGTATTTGGTATTGGTCTCATCTTCCCGTGTTTTGGTGATGACCGTAATATGCTTGTCAGGGCAAGCTTCCGCAACTTTTAAGGCATAGGTAAGTCCTGCAATACCCGAACCGATCACTAAGAAATCTGTTTGCATAATTCTAACGACTAAGACCAAAGTTACACTTTAGGTGCGTGAAAGTAAATACCTGGTGCTGCCGTTTATCAATGCCCATTGTGCGAGCCCGTAAGTAAGCATAATACAAATGCCTGCTGCGGGGAAAGGATGGTAGAAACGGGCCATGGCGATCATGGCATCAGAACAGATGAACAGTATAGCGCCGCCAATGCAGTACCAGCCCATGGTCTGTTCTTTAAAACGGAAAGCGTGCATACTACATAACAGGGTAAAAGATATGGCAACGGCATAGATAGTAACGGGAACGGTCAGCTTACCCAGGTAGGGGAACATAAAGAACAGGAAGGCCAGTACAACAGCTTCCGTAAGGAAGATAAGCGGGTATTTGCATAGCGGGAGGGGATAATTGGTATACCGTACTTTCAGGAAAAAACCAATGTAGGCCAGGTGGGCCAGCAGAAAGCTACCAAGGCCGGGCAGGAAGTATTGATCCCAGAGCAGCAGTATATCTCCCACCCAGGAAAACAAAAGCGCCAGCAGCAGCAGATTTCGGAATATAGCCGGCCGCAGGCGGTGAATAGCGGCCAGGAGGCCGGCTCCCAGCAGGGGCATTAAAAGCGGCTTGGTGATATACCGGAGCGCTTCCGCGTCTGCAGCAATGGCAACAAGATCTGCCAGCAGTACAAGAAAATAGAGGGTAATCCAGGGTTGTTTTCGCATATCTAAATATAAGGATTATACCACTCCGAGCACTATATGGAAAGTGGTGCCTCCACCGCCTGAGCTATTTACCCGCAGCTGCCCTCCATGCGACTGTATGATCTGTTGGGAAAGGCTGAGACCAATGCCGCTTCCTTTTTTCTTGGTGGTATAGAAGGGGATGAAGATCTTGTTCAGCGCATCCGCATCAATACCCGGGCCATTGTCGATGATAGCAATGCAAACCTGTTGCGGGGTGTTCATATAGGCCTTTACGTTAATGAGGGGATCGGTAGTATGTTCCAGTGCATCCATGGCGTTCTTGATAAGGTTGATCAGCACCATCTGGAGTTGAGCAATATCCGCGTGGATATCTACATTATCTGTTTCCAGCTGGTACTGGTAATGGATACCGGCCTGTTTCAGCTCAGGCATCAGCAGGTTACTCACGGAGGTGATGAGCGCTTTCAGGTTCACATTGGTGAACTGGGGTTTGGGCAGGGTAGTATAGTCGCGATAGGCATTTACGAAGTTCATTATGCCTTTGCTGCGGCTTTCCACGGTCTGCAGCGCTTCCTGGAGATCGCTGATAGCTTCTGTATGCTGCGTATGCGGCGCAATATCCAGCTCCACTATTTCCTGCATGGTGCTGATCAGCGACACAATGGGGGTTACAGAGTTCATGATCTCATGCCGCAGGATCTTGGTGAGGTTCTGCCAGGCTTCCAGCTCTTTTTCCTGCAGTTCGGTATGGATGTTCTGTAAACTGATCAGCTTTACCAGGCGTCCCTGCAGGCGGATGGTGGCCGCATGGATAGACAGCTGCTGTTCCTGGCGGGTGCGGTACAGGATCTTGTGCCCGGAGCGCAGTTGCAGCAGTAGTTCCGGCAGATCGGGATGGGTAGCTTTGAGCTCAGATATATTACGAAGGCGGTAAATATTGAGCAGCCGGAATGCAGAAGGGTTGATCAGCTCTATCTTCCCTTCCGCATCGAAAGACAGCATCCCTATACTGATATGCTGTACGATGGTGTCTATGTATTTGAGATTGGCCTCTTTTTCTGCCCGTGTCTGGCGGAAGGCGTCCAGTACTTCATTGAATTGCTGGTTCAGGGCTCTGAAGCTTCTACCCAGTTTGTTATCTGCATTGAAACGGATAGAGAAATCCTCATAGCGGATGGATTCCAGGAAAAGGGTCAGCTTGCGGTTCACCCGGTTCAGGTAATAGTACAGGCCATATACCTGTACAGCAATGAGAATGGTGATGATCATTCCCGGGATGATCCCGCCGATATACCATAGCCAGATGCCCGCTGTGATGGTAGCAGTCAGCAGCAGGATACGCAGAAATATATTTACGCTGAAACGGTTCATAGATTATACTTCTCGAGCCTCCTGTACAGGGCGGCCCTGCTCAGCCCCAGTTCCCTGGCTGCTTCGGTGATGTTGCCGTTGCATTTCTTCATGGCCTGGGTGATAATGTTACGTTCCATTTCCTCCAGGTTGTAGCCGGTATCCAGGTCTTGCTCCCGCGAGGGGCTTTTTACGAATACATCTTTTGGCATCAGGGCTTTACCCTGCGATAATATGACGGCTCTTTCCATGGCATGTTGCAATTCCCTTATGTTGCCCGGCCAGTCGTACTGTTGCAGCTGTTGCACCAGTGACTCGTGCAGGCTGCTCACAGGCCTTTTGTATTTATCGCGGTACAGTTGCAAAAAGTGCTCTGCCAGCGGAATAATATCTTCTGCCCGCTCGCGTAGAGGGGGCAGGTGTACCTCTATGGTATTAATACGGTATAATAAGTCCTGGCGGAAAAGGTGCTGGGCGGCCATCTGCTGAATATTCCGGTTGGTGGCGCATATCAGCCTCACATCCACCGGGACGGCTTTGTTGGACCCTACCCGGGTAATGGAGCGGTTTTGCAGCACTGTCAGGAGCTTTGCCTGGAAGGGAAGGGAGATATTCCCGATCTCGTCCAGGAAAATAGTGCCCCCGCTGGCCTCTTCAAAACGGCCGTGGCGGTCTTCCCGGGCGTCTGTAAATGCTCCTTTTACATGGCCGAACAATTCGCTTTCAAAAAGAGTTTCGCTGATAGCGCCCAGGTCTACACTTACCAATGGTGCTTTGTTCCGCTGGGAGAGCTGATGAATATGGCGGGCCAGCATATCCTTACCGGTACCGTTCTCGCCCAGTATCAGGATGTTGGCATCTGTAGCAGCTACGCGTGTCACAGTATCCATTACCTGTTGCATGGCGGCGCTGTTGCCTGTGATCAGCTGGCTGTCTGCGGGCGCTGGCTTTTCTTTTTGTGTGAGCGCCTGCCGTTTGTTGTAAGCTGCCTGCATGGTGGCCAGCAGCTTTTCATTTTCCCAGGGTTTGAGCACAAAATCGGCAGCCCCGGCTTTGATGGCGCGTACGGCCATTTCTACATCGCCATAGGCGGTGAAGAGTACCACGGAAGATTCCGGCTTAATGTCCAGGATGCGGTCCAGCCATTCAAACCCCTCCTTACCGCTGCTCAGATCGCGGGTGAAGTTCATGTCCAGCAATATGACGTCGTAGTCAAAATTGGATACCAGGTAAGGGATCTTCTGGGGGTTACGCTCAAAATCCACCTGTTCGAAATGGCGTTTCAATAACAGGCGCGCTGCCCGCAGCACGTCCATGTCATCATCCACTATCAGTATTTTTCCGGGTAAGTTTGTAATCATAATGGTTTTTTTTCAGCAAACAGTATTCCCGATATGCCTTTATTACTTCGGGTGATGGCTTTGGCCGCCACTGGCAATATTAAACAAAGATTTCCTTTTTAAAGCCTGCTGGCAGCGGCTTTTAAAAGTGTCCGGAAATGGACATTGCCTGTCCGGTACGGGACGTTTTAAATCGTCATTTTTTTCAAAACCCCTTACTGGTAAAGGTTTTATAGCTTTGGCATGTAGGTTGAACTTACAGGCCAGCCAAATATTATTGCATCTTTTATGGATAGAAAATTAGAAAAGAAATTCTGGTCCAGGAAACGCATCCTGATCGTCAGCGGCGGTAGCCTGGTAGTGCTGTTGTTGTTATATAACCTCATATTTGCCGATCACCGTTCAAGGCTGAATGTGGAAAAAGACAAGATCACTGTCAGTACAGTTACTAAAGGAACTTTCGACCAATATATAGCAGTTACCGCTGTAGTACAACCTTTAAAAACCATCCGCCTGGATGCCATTGAGGGCGGGTATGTAAGCCACAAATATCTTGAAGGTGGCAGCATGGTCAAAGAGGGCGATTCCATTCTTCGCCTGGACAATCAGCGCATGCAAATGGAGTTCATGAACCATGAAACGGAAATGTACCGCCTGATCAACGAACTGCAGAACACGCGCCTGAGCCTGAAGCAGAACCGCTTTACCATGGAGAAAACGCTGGCAGACCTGAACTATAAGATAGAGCAGGCAAAAGACCTGTACGACCGAAACAAGCAACTGGTGGACGAAAAGATCGTTGCCCGCCAGGAGTTCAACAAAAACAAAATGGAATATGAAGGGCTGGTAAAGCAGCGGGAAATTGAAATAGAAAGCCAGCGCTACCAGGAGGAAAATGCGAAGTTACAGATACAGCAGCTGGAAGGCACTATTGCCCGTACCCAGCGTAACCTGCAGATGATGAGAGAGAACCTTAATAACCTGATAGTACGCGCCCCTATTTCGGGCCAGCTCTCTTCTGTAAATGTGGAAGTAGGCTCCAGTATCACTACCGGCCAGAACATAGGACAGATAGATGACCTGAACGGTTTCAAAATGCGCGCGGAAGTGGATGAGCATTATATTTCAAGAGTATTTGCCGGACTGAAAGCATCGTTTGAGTTCAATGGCAAAACCTATGAGCTGACAGTTACCAAGGCATTTCCTGAAGTGGTCAACGCCCGGTTCAACGTAGATATGAACTTTACAAAAGAAACACCCGAAGGCATCCGCCGCGGACAATCGTCTCCTATCCGCCTGGAACTGGGTAAATCATCTGAAGCGATCCTGCTGCCGGTAGGCGGTTTCTTCTCAGATACCGGCGGCAACTGGGTATATGTGCTGGACAAAAGCGGCAAGCGTGCAGTAAAGCGCAATATCACCCTCGGACAAAAGAACCCTGTTTTCTTTGAAGTGCTGGAAGGTTTGAACCCTGGCGAACAGGTGATCACTTCTTCTTATGAGAATTTCGGAGATAAAGAAGTATTGGTGTTCTAGGCGTCGGCCTTTCTATTCATTGTATTGTTATAACTTGATCAAATACTAAAACAGAAAAAATGATAAAGACGGTCAATCTTCAAAAACTGTTTACAACCGAGGAAGTGGAAACTACCGCATTGAACGGTATTAATATCGAGATACAGGATGGAGAATTTGTAGCCATCATGGGGCCTTCCGGTTGCGGCAAATCAACTTTGCTGAATATCCTGGGCTTGCTGGATAACCCGAGCGGCGGCGAATATTATTTCTGGGATAAGGAGGTGGCGCGCATGAGCGAACGTCAGCGTGCACAACTGCGTAAAGGATCCATTGGTTTTGTATTCCAGAGCTTTAACCTGATTGATGAATTGACCGTATTCGAGAATGTAGAACTTCCTCTTTTATATCTCAAGGTACCATCCAGTGAAAGAAAGCAAAAGGTAGAAGAAGTGCTGGAACGCATGAATATCATGCACCGCCGTAATCACTTTCCGCAACAGCTGTCTGGCGGTCAGCAGCAAAGGGTAGCTATAGCGCGTGCAGTGGTGGCCAAGCCAAAGATGATACTGGCGGATGAGCCCACCGGTAACCTGGATAGTACAAACGGTGAAGAAGTGATGAAACTGTTGCAGGAACTGAATGATGCGGGCACCACGCTGGTGATGGTAACACACAGCCCCTATGATGCCGGCTTCGCCCACCGTATTATCAACCTGTTTGACGGCAAGGTAGTTACGGAGAACATTAAGGAGCAATTCCATGTTTAACCCCTAAACCGTATTAGTGCTCCTTGCCCAAGCTGGTATAAGGGATTTACGTAAGTACATGTTTACGAGTAGAATAACAAGTCAAATGGAACGGGGGATGTATTCACATGCCCCCACATTTTTTTTTAAAGATCTAAACGTCGCATAGTCATGCTCTGGAATTATATAAAAATAGCCTGGCGCAACCTGGGAAGGCGCAAACTCTTTGCAGCTGTAAACATACTGGGCCTGACGGTCGGCCTTACCTGTGTAGCATTTCTCTATCTGTGTGTGCAGCAGATGCTGTCGCGCGACAAATTCCATGATCATCTTTCCCGTTTATTCCTGGTACAGACAAATGATGTCCAGCAGAATGTATTTCCCCTGCTTGACGCTATGTTGCAGGATTTTCCCCAGGTCCAGAACGGAACGCGGATCTTAAACTGGGATGCTCCGTGGATAGCATACAAGAACAAGGAGATCAGTGAAACCGTGACCTATGTGGACACCGGCTTTTTAAATGTATTCACTTTCCCGCTGAAATATGGAAATACAGCCACTGCTTTAAAAGATAAGTCGTCCATTGTGCTTTCAGCTGAAGTGGCGAATAAATTGTTTGGTCGTGAAAACCCATTGGGTAAAGAAGTATCGTTTGCTGATAAACGAAGATTTATAGTATCAGGTGTGATGAAGCCAATACCGCCCAATGCATCTATACGGCCAGCAGTATTACTCTGGAACAAACATCTTACAGATAATCCTGAGTTTGCCTCCTTAGCAGACTGGTATAATACATTCACCAACGTGTACGTACTGCTGCGGTCTGATAAGGATAAGGCGATGGTAGAGGCGCAATTAAAAAAAGTGGTGGCCACACGGTTTGCCGAGAGCGAAAGAGGTCGTGTGCTGAAGCTGTTGCCGTATGGCGAGATGGCAAAGAAATATGGTAACCTGAACTTTGGGTTCTATGTATATGGATTGGCTTGTATTGCCGTATTGATCCTGCTGTTGGTTACAATTAACCTGGTTAACCTCAATATGGCCGTATCATTTACAAGGGTACAGGAGGTAGGTGTGCGCAAAGCGATGGGATCCGGGCGCAGGGCTATATTGCTCCAGTTCTTTACAGAGGTTGGCCTTACGGTAGGTATTGCGTTGATACTGGCCTGGGGCGCCGCCTGTGTATTATTACCTGTAATGAACAACCAGGTGAGCGGCTTGCAGCTTACCCTACCCATGTTATTCAGCCTGCCCTTTATTACCATGTGGATATTGGCAGGAATAGCGCTTACTGTTATTGCAGGCGGTTATCCTGCCTGGTATATCAGCGCGCTCAAGCTGGTGAACACGATCCAGGGTAAGCTGAAAGGGTCCCCTCAAAGGGCTTTTTCCCGTCAGGCACTGATAGTGGCGCAATTCGTAATAGCAGTGTTGTTCATTACCGGCAGCCTCGTGATGCGGCAGCAGCTGCAGTATATGAAACATGGTGATGTGGGATTCGATAAGGAGCAGGTGCTTACCGTTAATATGGATCTTGATTTTAAGGATACAGCGCAGGCCAGGAGCGGCATCAATCACCTCATTCAACAGCTTAAACAACATACCGCGGTAAACGGTGTCTCTACCTCTCAGCGCGTACCGGGCTTATTCTGGGAGAATTATAATACTTTCCTGCCTGCGGATGAAGTGAATAAAGAAGTAGGTATGCGCCAGACCTATGTAGATGATGGTTTTGTACCCACCTTTGGCATCAGGCTATTGCATGGAAGAAATTTTTCGTCGGATATCGCATCAGATGATAAGGCAGTGCTGATCAATGAAACGGCAATGAAAGCGCTGGGCTGGACGAACATCACCGGTAAATCCCTGCGCCCTAAAGGAGGTAATGAAGCCTACCGGGTGATAGGTGTTACGGGCGATTATCATTACCGTTCGCTGGAGGGCACTGTGCAACCCCTGATACATTTTTTTGGAGGCAAAACAGCGTTGAAAGATGGCTTCAGCTATCTGAACATTGCTGTTAAACCCGAAAAAGCATCCAGCGTGATTGCCCTGTTAAAGAACACCTTCGGAGGTATACCATCCCGCCGCGAATTTACTTATGCCTTTGCTGATGAAGTATTCAACGGGCAATATAAAAGAACGGAAGGCATACTTACCCTGGTCAGCATTTTCACCATGGTGACCATCCTTATTGCCTGCGCAGGCATATTTGCCCTGGTGGCACTGGCTGCGCAACAGCGCACCAGGGAGATAGGCATCAGGAAAGTATTAGGGGCCAGTATCAGTAGTATCGTTACACTGTTATCAAAAGATATCATGAAGCTGGTAGGTATTGCCATATTGCTGGGCGGACCTTTGGCCTGGTGGGTAATGAACCGCTGGCTGCAGGATTTTGCGTACCGCATCACCATTCCCTGGTGGCTGCTGGCCGGAGCGGGAATATCTGCGGTGCTTATTGCGCTGTTCACGGTTAGCCTGCAATCGGTAAAAGCCGCATTAATGAACCCCACAAAAGCGTTACGAACAGAATAATAAACCTATGGTCTATGTTGCGGAATTATTTTAAAATAGCCTGGCGCAGCCTCTGGAAATCCAGATTGCTTACGTCTGTAAATATACTGGGCTTGTCTGTTGCATTTGCTGTCAGCATATTGCTGGCACTGACAGCCTTCCGGGAGCTTTCTTATGATAAGTTCCACCGCAACCAGGGTTTACAGCAATTATATATCTCCGTACAACATGCGCAGCGCCTGGAAGAACGCTCCAATCTGCCAATGCCTTTAACGCCTGCGATCAGGCAGGAGTTTCCGGAGGTAAAAGCCGCTACCCGCTTTATTGGCGCCAGCGGCTCGGTACGTTACCAGGACAAAACGTTTGAGTCTGATGTAAGGGCGGTGGATCCCGATTTTTTCGCCATGTTCTCCTTCCCGCTGGGAAAAGGGGAAGCCAGGCAGCCACTCAGTAATCTAAGTAACATAGTGATCACGGAGAAAATGGCCCGCACTATATATGGTAAAGAGGAGCCGGTAGGGAAGCCCCTGGAAATATATATGGATAACCGTTGGCAGACTTTTACGGTGAGTGCGGTAGCCAAAAACGTTCCGGATAACTCGAGTATTGACTTTGATATCCTATGCCGTTTTGAGCATGCACCGGGTTACGAGGGCCAAAAGAACAGCTGGAACAGCAGCACGCATGAAGTATTTCTCCAGCTAAGCCCCAATGCCACCGCAGCAGCGTTTGAGCGCCGGGCCAGGGCCTTTGTAAATAAATATTTTACAGCACAGCTCCGCGACCTGGAGCGGGACGGCGCCAGGGCGCCAAAGAATGGGGCGCTTATAGCCCTGCATCTGATGGACTTCGGGGATATTCATTTTAACAGCATCAGTTCTTCAGGAGGCGAAATGAGCCGGGTTTACCCCTACCTGTTATTACTGGTAGCAGGCTTTATACTGTTCATTGCATGTGTTAATTTCATGAACCTTACCATTGCCGGCGCTTTTGGCCGTTCCAGGGAAATAGGGATGCGGAAGATATTGGGTGCGTTCCAGGGACAGCTGGTGGTACAGCTCTGGGGTGAGGCCGTATTGGCTTGCCTGCTGGCCCTTGCAGCAGGGATAGTGATTACCTGTCTTATCCTGCCGGGATATAATGCGCTCTTTAAAAATCATATCAGCCTCGCGCTGTTGAAGCAGCCATTGTTTTTACTGACCCTGTTGCTGTCGTTTCTGCTGGTTACCCTTGCTGCGGGCGGCTATCCGGCCTGGATAATAGCCCGCTTGAATACCTTAAAAGTATTGAAGGGAAGTTTGGAGGCCGGTAAGTCAAACAGGGTACGTAATACTTTAATGATCACCCAGTTTGTGATCTCCTCTTTGCTGATCTGCTGTACACTTATTGCGTGGCAGCAGCTTGATTATCTGCGCAGGCAACCCCTGGGTTATAATAAAGAGCAGGTGGTGAGCATACCGGTGCCAGACAACCTTAACCCCACAAAGGCGCTGCAGCAGATGCGGAATATACTTTCGGGCCAAACAGGGATAGTAAGTATAACGGGCACGGATATTAATATGGGGCGGGGCAGAGATGGCTCATCTGCTACTTCCGTGGTATCGTTTGATTATAAAGAGCATGCCATACATAGCAACTGGCTGAGAATAGATTATGACTATATTAAAACCCTGGGCCTGCAGTTGGTGGCCGGCAGGGATTTTTCGCGGGCTTACGGAACAGATTCCACTGCGCTGGTGATCAATGAAAAGATGGCTGCTCAATTGGGTGGTAACCAGGCAGCGTTAGGCGCCCGTTTACCGGTAGGCGATAGTGCCCATCCATTTACTGTAATAGGTATTGTGCGGGACTTTAACTTCAAATCATTAAGAGAAGAGATTGGTCCGCTAAGTATGAATATGGAGCCCTCGGAGGCTATCCGCTATATTTTTGTAAAAGTATCTCCGTATAACCTGCCTGCCTCCCTGGCCATGGTACAAAAGCGTTGGGAGGAAGCCTACCCCGGGCACCGTACCGAGGCATCTTTCCTGGATGAAAATACAGACCGCCAATATCGCAAAGAGCAGCAGTTTTCAAGTATATTTATGAGCGCCGCCGTACTTGCTATCATTATTTCCTGTATGGGGCTGTTTACGATCTCCGTGCTGGTGATGACAAAACGCACCCGGGAGATCGGGGTGCGCAAGGTACTGGGAGCCAGCGTTACCGGTATTGTGACCTTATTATCCAGGGATTTTATCAGGCTGGTATTGTTATCGGTGATCATCGCCAGCCCCATAGCCTGGTACCTGATGGAAAAATGGCTGCAGGATTATCCCTACCGTATCCATATTAATATAGGCGTGTTCATTGTGGCCGGCGCTCTGGCGCTGCTGATCGCTATTATAACGGTGAGTGTGCAGGCAGTCCGGGCGGCCTTAATGAACCCGGTTAAATCAATCAGAACGGAATAAAAAAAACAATCAGTATGATACAATTAAAACATATTTCCAAGTATTACCCGGTAGGATTCGGTAAAAATGATGTGCTCAATGATGTAGACCTCACCATTCATGCGGGAGAGTTTGTTTCCATTATGGGCCCTTCGGGCTCCGGTAAATCAACCCTGTTGCATATTCTCGGGTTGCTGGAAGAACCTTCAGGAGGAGAATACCTTTTTGAGGGAGAGCCGGTGCATAAAATGAGTGAAAAGAAACGCACACAGCTGCACAGGGGCAGCATAGGTTTTGTATTCCAGGCCTATCACCTGATAGACGAGCTGACCGTTTATGAAAATATAGAAACCCCGCTCTTATATAAAAATGTGCCATCCTCTGAGCGTAAAAGCAGGGTGGCAGATGTACTGGACCGCTTTAATATAGTTGCCAAAAAAGACCTGTTCCCCAATCAGCTGTCAGGCGGGCAGCAGCAACTGGTAGGCATAGCCAGGGCCATCGTCGCTGAGCCCAGGGTGATCTTTGCAGATGAGCCAACCGGCAACCTCCATTCAGACCAGGCCAGGGTAATTATGCAATTGTTTAAGCATTTGAATGAAACTGATAAGATCACTATTGTACAGGTTACACACTCCGAGCAAAACGCAGCCTTCGGTCATCGCGTAATTGAAATCAAAGACGGCAAAATCCGGTAGTAAACCTTCGTAAACATGCATTTTACTGCGATTTAACAGACATTTCAAAAAAAACTATAAATAAAATGTTATGTTTTACATTAAATTAGTGTGGCCATCCGCCATACCTAATAAAAATTTGCCTTTTATAAAGAAGTGGCGAAGGCTATCATCACAATTACTATATTTTTGTTACGCTATGAAGTTATACCAGTTTCCGGGAGCCCTCCTGGGTATTTTCTTATTGTTTGGTAACGCTAACACTGTAGCTGCCCAGGATACCTGGAGTCTCAAACGTTGTGTTGATTATGCGATGGCGAATAATATATCTATCAGGCAACAGGATGTACAGAAACGGTATGCAGAGTTAACCCTGACGCAAAGCCGCATGTCTCAGGTGCCTAACCTGAGTGGCAATGTGAGCGGCAACATGAACTCGGGCCGTAGCGTAAACTTTACTACATATAGCTACGAAACCCAGACCTTCTACTCATCCAATGCCAGCTTAAGCTCCAGCGCCACGCTTTTCAACTGGTTCTCTAAACGTAACACGATCGCTTCCAACGTATATCAGGCCGAATCTTATAGTTTTTTACTGGAAAAGGCGAAGAACGATGTCGCATTTAACGTTGCTTCAGCCTTTTTGCAGATACTGCAGAATAATGAGCAGGTGCATGTAAACGAAACACAACTAGCCCAAACCAAAGCGCAGTTGTCCAATACCGAAAAGCTTGTAATAGCGGGGTCCGTGCCGGAGAGTAACCAGGCCGACCTGGAAGCCCAATTGGCAAGGGATAGCGCCAACCTCATTACGGCACAGAATAATGTGACTTTATCTATATTGCAGATGAAGGCGTTGCTGAACCTGAGTTTTGATGTTCCATTCCAGCCGGAGATACCAGCCAACATCGGCAGTATTCCTTTGCCCAATTTAAATGAGGTAGATCCGGAGATGGTATATAGTGCTTCGCAGGCAACAAATCCGCTGATAAGAGCAGACTCCCTGTCCATTAAATCCAGGGAGAGGGCGGTAGCCGCTGCAAAAGGAGCCATGTACCCTACCTTATCACTTTCCGCGGCCATAGGCACCAACTGGGCCAACAATGTTACAGAACAGGACCTTAGTAAGATATCAGGGCCTTTTACAGATACAATTGGCGGCGTTAAGGTGAATGGGACAGACTATGTTGTAACAAGACCACGGTTCGACATCGGCCAGAAGAAATCGTCATTTGGTAACCAGATCAGCAATAACTTCCAGCAACAGGTAGGCATCAGCCTGAGCATTCCTATCCTGAACGGATGGCAACTGCGCAGTAATTATAAAAGGGCCAAGCTGGATCTGTATAACCAGCAGCTTACCCGCGACCTCGATAACCAGAAATTAAGGCAGGATATATATACCGCCCATGCCAACGCTGTTGCCGCGATACAAAAATTTAATGCTGCCAGCAAAGGGGTAGAAGCCTCTCAGAAAGCTTTTGATTTTGCTACCAAACGCTTTAACTTAGGATTAATGAACACCATCGATTATATTACAACGCAAAATAATCTGTTCCAGGCTCAGATAAATAAGGTTTCAGCACAATATGATTACATATTCAGAATGAAGCTGCTCGAGTTTTACCGGGACCAGAAAATAACCCTGTAAAATTTGTCCCTTTGTAATAAACCGCTCTATGAAGAAAAAGACACTTTTTTGGATAGTTGGTATTCTTGTAGCATTCATTATACTGTTGTTGGTGCTGAAAGCATCCGGCGTTATCGGTAAGGATGAAGGCACTAAAGTAGCCGTTGATAAAACAGCCCCTAAAGACATTATTGAAGTGGTAGCTGCCACCGGCAAGATCTACCCGGAGATAGAGGTAAAGGTGAGCTCAGACGTATCCGGCGAAATTGTGGACCTGCCCGTGCAGGAGGGTGATTCTGTAAAGAAAGGTGAGGTACTGGTGCGCATCTATGCAGATATCTACGGCTCCCAGCGTGATAAGGCCATGGCCGCCCTTAGCCAGTCGCAGGCGCAGATGGCCAATACCGCTGCTTCGCTCCATGCTTTCAAAGCCAAGCTGGAGCAGGCCCAGGCTGCTTATGACCGCAGCAAGGAATTGTTTGCGCAGAAAGTAGTATCCAGAAGTGAATTTGAGACCGCGGAGGCCACCTACCGTGCCGCCCGAGCAGACTATAATGCTGCAGTAGAGCAGGTGAACAGTTATAAATATGCCGTAGCCAGCGCACAGGCAGGGCTTACGGAAGCCAATAAAAACTTAGGCCGTACTACCATTGTTTCCCCTATGCATGGCATCGTGTCACTGCTGCCGGTAAAAAAGGGTGAACGCGTGGTAGGTACCCTGCAGATGACCGGTACAGAGATCATGCGTATCGCTGATCTGAATGTAATGGAGGTGCAGGTGGACGTGGGAGAGAATGATATCCCCCGCGTAAAATATGGCGACACCGCCATCATCGAAGTAGACGCATACAGCAACCGCAAGTTTAAAGGTATTGTAACCCAGATAGCCAGCTCCAGCAAAGGCGCAGCTACGGCTGGCTCTACGGGTACCACTGCTTCTTCTGCCGAGCAGGTAACCAGTTACATTGTACACATCCGCATCCTCAACGATAGTTATAAGGATCTGATAGATCCCAGCCGTCCCAAGAACTTTCCCTTCCGTCCGGGTATGAGCGCCAGCGTAGACATCCAGACGCGGCGCAAGAACAGCGCACTGGCTGTTCCGATCAATGCCGTAACTACCCGGGAAGTAGAAGTGGCAAAGGCCGGTGGCAACAAGAAGAAAACCGGCGGTGGCGACGATCCGAAGGGCGACAACGCAGGCGGCGAAAAGCAGAAAGACACGAAAGAGGTTGTATTTGTGCTGCAAAAAGATAATACGGTAAAGCAGGTGGAAGTGAAAACCGGTATACAGGATGATAATAATATTGAGATTGTATCCGGGCTCCAGCCTGGCGACCAGGTGGTGAGTGCACCTTATGCCGCAGTTTCCCGCGAGTTGAAAGATAAGAAGAAGGTGAAAGTGGTACCCGCGGCACAGCTTTTTGAAGCCACGAAATAGTAATAAAAGTTTTAAGTCGTCAGTCGTTAGTGATCAGGCGGATATTGCCGCTCTTTGCTAACCGCTGGCGACTTATCATTTATATTTTATTTACTTTGCGGAAAATTCAACCGTGAGCAAGGCAAACAAAGTAGGCATTATAGGCAGCGGCAGCTGGGCAACGGCACTCGCGAAGATATTAACAGACAATGGCCGGCAGGTGAATTGGTGGATCAGGAATGAAGACACCATCCGCCATATGCAGCAACGCCATCACAACAAACATTACCTTACCTCCGTATATTTTGATACTCACCTGCTTCAACTGAGCAGTAATGTTAAACAGGTAGCAACAGACAGTGACATACTGATCCTGGCGGTACCTTCTGCTTTCCTGGAAGATGTATTGCAGGTTTTACCGGAGGATGCATTGGGGCAGAAGAGCGTGATCTCCGCTATCAAGGGGCTGGTGCCCAACAGCAACATGCTGATCAATGAATATCTTAATGATTGTTTTGCACTGCCGCTGGAGCAGTACTTTACAATTACGGGTCCTTGCCATGCAGAGGAAGTGGCCAATGAGAAACTCTCTTACCTTACCTTTTCAGGTTTAAAGCTGGATGTTACACAGACCATGGCAGACCTGTTCACCAACAGCTACCTGCAAACCATTGTCAACAACGATGTGATCGGCGTACAGCTGGCTGCAGTACTAAAGAACATTTATGCTATGGGCGCCGGTATTGCTCATGGTCTTGAATACGGGGATAATTTCCTGAGCGTCTTGATCACTAACTGTTTCAGGGAAATGCAGCATTTTCTTGAAAAATATACGGCCTGGGCTGGTACTGCGCATATGCCGGTTACCCAGCATAATTATAATGCCAGTGCTTACCTGGGCGATCTGCTGGTAACCTGCTATTCCCTGCACAGCCGTAACCGCACATTTGGTAACATGATCGGTAAAGGCTACAGTGTAAAAGCGGCGCAGCTGGAATTGAATATGGTCGCTGAAGGTTATTATGCCAGCAAATGCATCTATGAAATAAATGATGAAATAGGCGCTTATATGCCCGTGGCGCAGGCGGTATATGCGGTGTTGTGGGAGCAACTGAACGCGTCGGAAGCTTTCCTTGCTCTCGAAAAGGGTTTTGTATAGTGATTAAAAAGGCCGGGCCGCAAGTCATTTTAATGGTTGGTTCAATGACGAATGCATCAAGGCCCGGCCGTCTGATAGTTGTTTTTAGACCAGATGAAGTTAATCAAGCCTACTGACCAGGATCGGTAGGTAATTATATGAGCTGTTTCGTATTGTTGAAATAATGCCGGATCATCCATTCAATATGCGGTAATAGCGCATTATCCGGTAAACGGCCCTCATTAACAGGTTTAATAGTATCCTCATCCGTAAGCGAGTATTCCATTTGTACGCCCTCTACAGTGACGCGGAATTTTCTCTCTTTTGCGATCTTTTTCAAACAAACCCTCCTCGGGATACCATTTACATTAAATGTACAAGCGAGGTTTCTCATTACGTAGATTTTTAATGTCCCAATAAATGATTAATAGTGATTTAAATAAGGATAGATATGGCTGAAAGTGCCTCTGTGCCCATATTACAAATCTAGGGGGTGCCATTTACTTAAATGTGAATTTTATGTTAATGGGCAAAAGAAAGTTCATAGTTTTTTACTGGTCATGCCAACTTTTTTTGTGGACCGCTGGAGACTGCTGTGGAAATTTTTCTACATAATTCAGGAGATAAACTGCAGTAGGTCCGTAGGAACATTGTGCGGCCGCGGTTGGATTGATATTTGAAAAGGTTTACTACTAAAATCAGGAATTGTGAACGGAGTAAAACCATTAATACATGAATAAGGCCTTGCTTTTTGTTACATCTTTTCCGCCTCGTGAGTGCGGTATTGCAACATTTGCGCAGGATCTGGTAAACGCCCTGCACAAATCATTTTCAGGAAAGCTGAACATAAGTGTGTGCGCATTGAAAGAAGCCGGGAAGCCCCCGGCAGCGTTACAGCCGCCCGTGAAGTATACGGTAGATCCGTTTGATATTGACAGCTGTATCACGTTTGCGCACCAGGTTAATGCTGACCAGGATATAGATATGGTTTGCTTTGAACATGAGTTTGGGCTCTATGGCGGAGAATATGGGCATAACATGCTGGCCATGATCTCCCTGCTGGATAAGCCTTTCATCGTACGGTTTCATACAGTGCTGCCCTATCCCGATGCTAAGTGCCTGAAAGTGATCAGCATAATCGGCTCCCTGGCGTCCAAGATCATAGTGATGACCCAGACCTCCGCGGAGATATTAATGTCTGTATATCATTTACCTTCCCACAAGATTGTGCATATACCTCACGGGGTACATGCGCGGATTACGGAAGATCCGGAAGCGCTGAAAGAGCAGTACGGCTTGCAGAACAAACGGGTGCTTACCACCTTTGGCCTGCTCAGTGAGAATAAAGGATTGGAAACAGCCATCAGGGCCATGGAGTCAATTGTAAAGCAGTTTCCGGATACGGTATACCTGGTATTGGGAAAAACCCATCCGGTAGTGCTGGCCCGGGAAGGTGAGCAGTACCGCCGGCGCCTGGAACAGCTGATAGCGGAACTGGGCCTTCAGCAACACGTGAAATTTGTGAACAGCTACCTTAGCCTGGATGCCCTGCTGGATTATCTTGCCCTTACAGATATTTACCTGTTCACTTCCAAAGACCCACACCAGGCCGTAAGCGGCACTTTCTTATATGCCATGAGCGCCGGTTGTCCGGTTGTAAGCACCGCCTTTGCGCAGGCCAAGGAAATGCTGGACGAATGTTGCGGTTACCTGATAGAAATGGGAGACCATGAACAGCTGGCCACGCACGCTATTCATCTGCTAAAGAATCCCGAACTAAGGGAAAAGATGAGCAATAATGCCATTGAAAGAACACGCAGCGCTATATGGGATAATGTAGCCATTGCCCATATGTCCTTGTTTAGGGAGATACTGGCAGAGAAGAAAATGCTCATGCCCAGTTTGCCTCCGGCGTACCTCGATCATATTGACCGTATGACCGATGAATTCGGGATGATCCAGTTCTCGCGTCATGACCAGCCTGACCCTGCGTCCGGTTACACACTGGATGATAACGCACGGGCCCTGATTGCCATGTGCATGTATGCCACCACGGTAAAAGAAAGCAGTTTTGTATACTCCCTCTGTCATAAATATCTGGACTTTATTGAGTATTGCCAGCAACCCTCCGGCAGCTTCCTGAACTATGTGAATGTGGGCGGGTATTTTGACCCCATGAACTATGACGTGGATCTGGAAGATGCCAACGGCCGTGCCGTTTGGGCACTGGGATATTTATTGCACCTGCACCGCGAACTGCCGCCCATGCTGGTACAGCAGGCGCACCGGGTATTGCAGCCATGCTTTAACTGGCTGGAAAACCTGAAGGCGCCGAGGGCAATGGCCTTTGCCATAAAAGGAATGTATTATTACCAGCAATACAGGCCCGGTGGCATAGCAGAGGATGTACTCAACACGCTGGCTTCCCGTTTACATAAAGCTTATCTGCAGGAAGCCGATCCGCAATGGAAATGGTTTGAACCATCACTCACTTACGGTAATGCCGTGCTGCCTGAAGCCATGATAATGGCCTGGCAGATCTCAGGTAACCATGCATGGCTGCAAACAGCAAAGGAAAGCCTGCACTTCCTGTGTGTGAAAACATTTACGGATAACTACATGAAGGTAATTAATAACAGAACCTGGTATCACAAGCATGACGATTATGACCACACCAGCTGTGAAGGAGGTGAACAGTCTATTGAAGTAGCGTATACCATGCTCGCCCTGCATACTTTCTACCTGGCAACGGGCAACATTGCCTACCTGGAAAGAATGCGACTGGCCTTTAGCTGGTATCTGGGCAATAACCACCTGAAACAGCTGATCTATAACCCGCTTACCTATGGTTGTTACGATGGACTTGAAAAGAACAACGTTAACCAGAATCAGGGCGCAGAATCAAGTGTTTGTTACCTGATCGCCAGGTTATTAATGGAACAATGGAATAAGCACAAGTATGTTACAACACAGAAAACAGGGATTGAGTCCGGTGTCAGACTTAGTCTCAATTAAGCAGATGAAAGATTCGTTTATCCTTATAATTGATGATGAACCGGATATATGCAGACTACTGCAGATGAGTTTAGTGAAACACGGCTTTAATGTAAAATACGTGCATAACCTACACGCCGGCCTTCAATATATTCAGCACCAACAGCCTGACATCCTGTTCCTGGATATTAACCTGCCGGATGGCTCAGGTTTAGAGGCGCTACCAGTGATAAAAAGGAAATGCCCGGCATTGATGATCATTACCATCAGTGCATACGATAATGGCCTGGAAAAGCAAAAAGCGTTGAGCTCAGGAGCCAGTTATTTCCTTGCTAAACCATTCAGTGTAAAGAATTTGGACGAACTGATACAGGATGTTAAAAGTTAGTTCTCCTATAAATTAATTCGTAACTTTAAAGGCTTATTGCCAACATCACACATTACCATTATGAGAAATATAATGATCATAGATGACGAGATCAATATCTGTACGTTGTTGAGCAAATTTCTCGGCAAACACGGGTTTAAGGTGGACACCACAATGTCCGGCGCGTCTGCGTTAAAAATGATGAAGGAGAAACCTTATGACCTGGTATTATGTGATTACCGTCTGAAGGATACAGACGGCGCGCAGTTGCTGCAAGACATCCGTCAGCTTAATCCGCGGACCATCGTCATTATCATTACCGGGTATACAGACGTGAGAGTAGCCGTAGAAATGGTCAAGAATGGTGCTTACGATTATCTTTCCAAGCCCCTATATCCCGATGAAATACTGAACCTGGTGCACAAGGCATTTGCACATCTTGACGCAGAAAGCGAGCGGGATAATGTGCCGGCCATACCGGAACAGCGCACCGGGGATGCCGGCAACGGGCAGGCGCCTGTAGCAGAAATGCTGGATAAAACCAATAAATACGTATACGGGGAAAGCAGCGGCGCCCAGGAGCTGTTCAGGCAAATAAAGCTGGTAGCCCCTACGGATTACAGCGTTATCATCTTTGGAGAAACAGGTACCGGTAAGGAATCTGTTGCACACCTCATCCACCATCATAGCAAGCGCAGCGCACAGCCGTTTGTGGCGCTGGATTGCGGTAGCCTGTCTAAAGAGCTTGCCGCGAGTGAATTGTTCGGTCATGAAAAAGGATCCTTTACGGGAGCGATCAATACCAAAATAGGCGCCTTTGAACAGGCCCATGGCGGCACCTTGTTCCTCGATGAAGTATCGAATCTGTCATATGATATTCAGGTAGCCCTGTTACGCGTGATCCAGGAAAAAGTGATACGGCGGGTGGGCAGCCTCAAGGAAATACCGGTTGATGTACGCATCATTGTGGCATCCAACGAAAAGCTGTCAGAATCTGTGCAACGTGGTAAATTCAGGGAAGACCTTTTCCACCGCTTTAACGAATTTACCATCTATATACCGCCGCTGCGTGAGCGCCAGGAAGACCTGCCGCTGTTTGTTACCGCATTCATATCGCAGGTAGAGAAAGAGCTCCAGAAGAATTGCGGTAAAATCACGTCTGAAGTATGGGCCTGCTTCCAGAAATACTCCTGGCCGGGAAACATACGGGAACTGAAAAACGTGATACGGCGCGCATGCCTGCTTACACCTGAACACCAGGATATTACCATGTCTACGCTCCCGCTGGAAATGAAGGAGGCTTTCTCCCAAAGCTATGAGGAAGATCACATAGGGGAGCTTGCAGCCATTGCCAACGAGAACGATCTTAAAACAGTGGCCTTACAGGCAGAGTATAACAAGATCATCAATGTATTAAAAGAGGTTAAATACAACAAGACGAAAGCAGCTCAACTACTTAATATAGACCGTAAAACTCTCTACAATAAGCTACGCCTGCTGAATATAAACTACTAATTGGCGCATTTATGAGCAATCACACCAAACAGGAGCAGCACCCGAAAAACGGGAGCGGGGATGCTAATGGGAATAAGGCCAGGGTGTCCGGCTTTTTTGAACGCTTTGCCAGCCAGGTGGTATATGCCACCGGCTCTGTATGGGCTTTTATTATCGCCATGGCAGTGATCATTATATGGGCCGTAACCGGCCCTGTTTTCGGCTTCTCAGATACCTGGCAGCTGGTGATCAATACCGGTACTACGATCGTTACCTTCCTGATGGTATTCGTGATCCAGAAATCGCAGAATAAGGACTCCAAATCCGTACAGCTGAAGTTAAATGAGCTTATTGCAGCCAGTAAATCTGCCAGTAACCGTTTGATCGTTGCAGAAGATCTTACCGAGGACGAACTGGATGTGCTGCACAAATACTACTGCAAACTGGCTGAAGAAACAAAGAAACGCATCGATACGAAGGAGTCTCACTCCGTGGAGGAAGCCATAGAGAAAACAGACGAAAAGCTCGGAGAAAAATAATCTCAGTTTACGGGTAGGGTGATGCTGAATGTAGTGCCTTTTCCCGGCTCGCTGTCTACATGGATGTTCCCCTTATGATTGATAATGATATTCTGCGTACTCGTAAGCCCCAGGCCACTTCCCTTAGGTTTGTTGGTAAAGAAAGGATCAAACAGTTTGGTCTTCATTTCTTCAGGGATGCCCACGCCGTTATCACTGATCTGTATCACCGCTTTATCATTATGCCGGGATGTGAAGATCCCCAGCTGTCCTTTCCCCGGCGCCATCGCCTCGATGGCGTTGATGATGATATTGAGCAGGGCTATTTCCACTTTTTCTGCATCGGCCGGTATCATAACATCCGGCTCCGTCAGGCGCTTATCCACTTTTATCTCATTTAGCTGCAGACGGTCCTGCGCCAGCTCAAGGGCCTTTTCTGTAAGCTCATTAACGCCATGCGGCTGTATATGGAGGTCTATCATCCTCGTGCTGTGGAGCAGCTCTGTGATCAGCTGGTTGATACGGATGCAGTTTCGCTCAATAATATCGGTATATAGCTGACTGTCTTCTGAATCGGGTGGCTCCTGTTTGAACTGGCTTACGGCCAGCAATATATTGGTCAGCGGGTTTCGCACTTCGTGGGCTATAACGCGGGCAATGCGCCCGGTGATCACAAATTTCTGCTGCTGCTGTTTCTCCTGCTCTTCCTTCTTTTTCTCCGTAATATCCTGTACTACACAAAGAAAGATCTGGGCCGCTTCATCCAGCATAACGGCATTGACCAGCACATCCAGCTTCTTTTGATGCTTATTCACGAAATTGTATTCGCTCTGCACGGTTCCGTGGTCGCCACATATCTGTTCAAAAAAATGCCGGTACTGCTCCTCGAAAAGAAAGAGGTCTCTCAGGTTCATGCCGATCATTTCTTCTTTGGCGTATTGCAGGGTTTTCAGCGCTGCAGGATTGGCGTCTATAACGTTCTTGTTACAATCGGCCAGTATGATCAGGTCATGGGCTTTTTCAAAGATGCCGTAGTATTTTTTCTCACTTTCCGCCAGTGTGCGCAGGTGGTTCATTTCATCCAGTGCATAACGGATGGACCGTTCCAGCACGTCTGCGCTGATCTCGCCCTTTACGAGGTAATCTGATGCACCGGCCGTCATGGCCTCCTTGTCTATATTATAATCCCCCTTACCGGTGAGCATAATAACAGGGGCCTTGTATCCCAGTTGCTGAAAATGATGGAGGATATCAATACCTGTATATTGTCCCAGGCGATAATCCACCAGGTAAATATCATGCTTCCGCCGTTCTATCTCCTTCAGCGCCAGGGGGTAAGTAGAGGCCCATTCCAGCTGGTACTGCCCGGGGGATATATCCTGCAGCAATTCGTTGACCAGGAAGAAATCATCTTCATCATCGTCTATCATCAAAATATGTATGGGCTGCTCTGTCATGCTAAGCTTCGTGTATTTGGCAATTCTACAAATTCAAACCAGTATTTTCCCAGGGTGTTTGTAAACGCTACAAGCTGACGGAAGGTGACGGGTTTTATTACAAAACTGTTTACGCCCAGCTCATAGATCCTTTCCACATCCTTCTTTTCCGTAGAAGTGGTCAGTACAATAACAGGGATATATTTTAAAAAGTCATCGGTTTTTATCTCTTTCAGGGCTTCCCTGCCATCCTTCTTTGGCATATTGAGGTCCAGCAGGATGATCTGAGGGAGCGGATGGTTTGCCTCATCGGCATAGTTACCCTTCCTTCTGAGATATTTGAGGAGCTCTTCTCCATCTTCTACAAATTTAATGTTGTGGCGGAAATTGTTCTCTTCAAATGCCGCTTTGATCAATTCCCGGTCATCGGCATCATCATCCGCAATTAAGATGCTAAACTTTTCGGCGACTGTACTTTGGCTCATCTTTTCTGTTTAAGCGGTAAAATAATTACGAAAGCGGCCCCCTTATGCGGGTATCCGTAGCCCATGATGTATCCATGGTGGCTGTCTACAATTTTTTTACAGATGGCCAGGCCGATACCGGTGCCTGAATACTCGCTTACCCCGTGGAGGCGCTGGAATATCAGGAATATCCTTTCCGCATAGGCCTGATCGAACCCGATGCCGTTGTCTTCGATGGAGATGCGGCAAAATTCTTCATCCCAACGGTTTTCCTTTACTACGTTGAGCTCCTTCCCTTTCAGCACCTGGTAGGTGATATTGATCTCCAACTGCCTGTCGGGGTGAGCAAACTTGACGGCGTTGGTCAACAGGTTCTGGAATAACTGTTGAAAATTGGTAACATTCCCTTCAATGACGGGCAGCTGGGCTGCATGCACAACGGCATTTTTTTCCTGTAGGCCTACCTCCAGGTCACTAAGCACATTTTGCAACAGCATGTTCATATCAACCGGGGTAATGCTTTCGGGAGCAATACGGCCGGCGCGGGAGAATATGAGCAGGTCGTTAATGAGCACCCGCATACGGGCTACTGCTACCACCATGCGGTCTAATAGCTGTGAGGCGTCAGCCGGTAGCTGGTCGCGGTATTTTATCTGCAAACGATCGCTGAAGGTGGATATCTTGCGCAAGGGCTCCTGCAGGTCATGCGAAGCCACATAGGCAAACTGTTCCAGCTCCTGGTTACTTTTATTCAACAAGGTAATGTTCTGTTGCAGGTCGCGTTGATAGGATTTCAGTTTGGATTCAATATGCAGCTGCAGCTTAAATTCCTTGGTGAGTGTGATATAGGAATAGATGCCGATCAGGATGGCTACCAGGGAAGATATGAAGATCACCGGCACCCAGAGTGCGGAGAAGAACCGCAGCAGTTCTGCCTTTTCGTGGGTCTGGGCATCTTCAATATGCATCATATCCTCTACCTTCTGTTCAATCTTGTCCATTGATATTTCGCCTTCCCTGACCTTCAGCTTTTCAGCTTTTTGCGTATCCAGCCTGGCTGCGTTCAGCAGTAAGGGATATTTTATATCCAGCAGCTGTCTAAGTGTATCCAGGTGTCGTTGCTGCAATGCGTTTTCTGCGGTGATCTGGCGCAGGGCCTGATATTCTTCATCTATCCTGGTGATCCTTTCTTCCATGCCGGGGCCTAACAGTGAGCTGTCGCCTGTGAGATTAAAACCGCGAACGGCGGATTCCGCGTCCTTTAATTGTTTAATGATCGTTTCGAGGCGACGGGATACTTCAATTGCATGGTTGAGCCTGCCCGCATTATCCAACAGGTTTTTCGTTACCAGGTAAGAGAAAAACGATGCTGCTATAATAACGGAGAAGGCTATAAAAAAGCCCAGTCGTATTTTTCGTTGTACCGGATTATGCATGCTTCCTAAAGAGATGACCCTGAGGCTATCGAATTTACTGATTCTCTGTCAAATATAGGCTATTAAACTTTTTTACGGGAAAGATTTTCCACAGTATGAAAACGTATTTCTACAGCACTGGCGGGCATTTGCGGGGATTTATAAAATTATGTAAAAATCATTCTTCCCTGTATAAACCTAATATCTGCCAATACGACTGTAATGGAATGAACTTTGTTTTCATAAAGTACTGCGCACAATTTTTCATTGCGAATATTATTTCACTAATAAATTTAAAGCCATGAAACCGAGACAGGACAAGGGCGATAAGAAAAGTAACCCGCAAGTGCCGCCGGAAATAAAACATCCGCCGGGAAAACAGGAACGTCAACCCTCACAGGAATCTCCGGATAAACGGGATATACCCGACGAAATTCCGGAACGGGAAATAAAGCGTTCGCCCGCCAACCCGCAAGACGGTAAAAATGCATAACTGTTCAATACTAATTTTCTTCACCTTCAAAATTCATATTTTATGGCTGGTACAACAAGAACAAACTCCAGAACTCCATCCAGGTCAAAGACAAACTCCAGATCATCATCAACTTCATCCAGAAACTCAACTTCATCCAGAACCTCTTCCCGCAATAAAAGCGAAGCAGAGCAATCCAAATTCCATAACCTGTTCATGGATGAACTGAAAGACATCTACTGGGCAGAAAAACATCTTGTAAAAGCATTGCCTAAGATGCAAAAAGCTGCTACTTCAGAAGAACTGGCAGGAGCGATAGAAGAACATACAGCGGTTACCAAAGAACATGTAAACCGCCTGGAACAAGTATTTGAAATGCTGGGCGCAAGAGCAATGGCTAAAAAATGCGAAGCAATGGAAGGACTGATCGCAGAAGGACAAACAGTGATTGAAGATACAGAAGAAGACAGCGCAGTACGCGACGCTGGCCTGATCATCGCTGCCCAAAAAATAGAACATTATGAAATAGCTTCCTATGGCAGCCTTTGCGCACTGGCAAATAAAATGGGCCAAAGCGAAATAGCTTCCCTGCTGGAACAGACACTGAATGAGGAAAAGGAAACTGATCAGCATCTGACAGAAATTGCAGAGACTTCTATAAATGAAGAAGCCGCTGCTGAATAAGCTGTATTTGTTGGATGGAAACCCGAAAAGGCCTCTACATTGTTAATGTTGGAGGCCTTTCTGGTACTAACACTTAAATAATATCATGCAGGAATATCTGGATCATATATGCGATCACTGCGTAGCCCAGGGCCTTACAATCGCGGTTGCGGAAAGTGTTACAGCGGGCTATCTGCAGGTCTCTTTCAGCAGGGCCAGCGGCGCTACCCAATTTTTCCAGGGCGGCATTACCACCTACAATACCGGCCAGAAGGTAAAGCATCTTGGAGTAGAGCCTATTCACGCGCAATCTTCCAATGCGGTATCGCCACAGGTGGCAACAGAGATGGCACTGGGAGTATGCCCGCTATTCAACGCTAATGTGGGCATTGCTGTAACCGGGTATGCCGTGCCGGTGCCTGAGCTGAATATCACCGAGCTGTTTGCCTTCTACGCCATCGCCTGCAAAGGAAAGATCATAGACTCCCGGAAAATAACTCCCACTGCCCATAAGCCTGAGGAGGTAATGCAGGAATATGCGCGGCAGATCATTCACGCTTGTTATAGCTGTTTATATGATAAACATTGAGACGCTACCGGCCGATCCTGTTGTTACGGCTAAGGCTGCCAGGCTCAGATATGTGAAAAAAGATACGCCTGGCTATACCCGTGTAAAGAACGGAGATAATGTATACTACACAGATCAGGACGGTAAAAAGATTACAGATGAGGATACACTGGAACGTATCCGTAAACTGGTACTACCTCCCGCATGGGAGCAGGTATGGATCTGCCCCTGGGCCAATGGTCACTTGCAGGCCACCGGGATTGATGCCATGGGACGCAAGCAATACCGCTACCATACCACCTGGACGCAGGTGCGCAATGAAACCAAATATGATCGCCTGCTACATTTCGGGGAAAAACTACCTCAGATACGAAAAACATTAAAAGCCAGGCTCAGGAAAAAGAGCATGGATAGAGAAAAAGTGATCGCCATAGCGCTGAGTGTGCTGCAGGAAACCTGGATCCGCGTGGGCAATGCAGCCTATGAAAAATTGTATGGCTCTTATGGACTTACTACCCTCCGTAACCAGCATGTAAAGATCGCCGGAAACACGCTTTTCTTCCATTTCAAAGGCAAAAAAGGGGTGATACAGCGTATCATGATCAAACACCGCAGCCTGGCCAGGCTGCTGCAGAAAATGAAGGATATACCGGGCCAGGAACTGTTTCAGTATTATGATGAACAGGGAGAGACGAAAAGCCTGGACTCAGGTGATGTAAATGATTTTCTGAAAGAATGCACCGGGGAGGATTTTACCTGCAAGGACTTCCGTACATGGGCAGGCACCGTGCATGCCCTTAACCAGCTGGCAGACCTGGCGCCCTTTACAACAGCAACAGGCTGCAAGCATAACATTGTTTATGTGATCGATAGTGTAGCTGCTAAGCTGGGTAACACCAGGGCCGTATGTAAGAAGTATTATGTACACCCGCGCCTGTTGCACGCCTATGAAAATAATCTGCTGGAACCCTACCTGCAGGAGGTGCGTAACAGCAGGAATCGACCTGATAAGGGAGAATTACACAATGATGAGAGAATATTGCTGAAATTCCTGAAGAAGCTGAAATAAGGCAGGGATGTGCTAAAGCTAAAATGCTGATGTGCTAATGAATTGGCGCGTTCACGGCATTTTTTCATCAGCACATCAGCATCCACCAGCTGACAGATCAGCACATTAGAATAATTCCTGCTCCTCGCGGTCCTCTACGGGGATCTTCTTGATGAAATCATCAAACCCGCTCTCTTCATGGGCAGTGTAAGCTCCATAAGCATCCAGCACATATCCTTTTTCACCCTCCTTATCTTCCAGCAGGTAAAGGATGCTGGAATCGGCGGGATCTGATTCCCCTTCAAAGCGGAAGGTCCTTACGATCTTCAGGTCCTCCGGGTTATATACTTTCTGGGCTTCCACTGACTGCATCCTTCCGTGATCACTCATTTTGAACTCATGATCGTAACCCTTGGTTTTCATCTTGGCCATTACCTGGCTAAGCGTAGTCATTTCACCTGGTTTGTCTTGCATAAAAAAAGGATTTAGTACTCCCTGTAAAAACCAAAAGTTATGCCACCGGCACTTCATTTGCAAAGTTTAAAATGAACTTAAATCAACCATATGGACAGTGATAAAAGTACACGTCATGGCTTTTTTTACCGTAACGGGCTAACGCTGGTATTCCTGTTGCTATTGATTCTTACCCTGGGAGTGCAGGCTTATACCGGATGGCTGGAGCACAATGAGGAATTGTCTGAAAGAGGAGCAGCTACCCTCTCATTCCTGCCATACCTGGTAAGCAATCATTTCCTGGAAGCCACTTTTGAGAACTGGGAAAGCGAGTTCCTGCAGATGTTCTCCTTTGTCTGCCTCTCCGTATGGCTGCGCCAGCAGGGCTCTGCCGAATCAAAAGATCTTGATAAGCCGGAAGAGGTAGACCGCGAGCCACAGCCCCACCCGGATGCCCCCTGGCCTGTAAAAAAGGGCGGTTTTGTACTTGCTCTCTATAAACGTTCCCTTTCCCTGGTTTTCCTGCTCCTATTTATGGTATCATTTGTGTTGCATTTTAAGGGCAGCAGGGGCGCTTATAATGTGGAGCAGCAGGCCATGCATAAGCCTTCAGCATCTGTAGGTGAATATCTGCTCAATAAACGGTTCTGGTTTGAGTCGTTTCAGAACTGGCAAAGTGAATTTATGTCTGTTGCAGCAATTGTATTTCTTTCCGTTTATCTGCGGCAACAAGGATCCCCGCAGTCAAAACCGGTGGATGCGCCGCATAGCCAAACAGGTGAATAATTAACCTTAAATAATTACACTTATGAGGTCAATTTGGTCAGGAGCAATTGGTTTTGGACTGGTAAATATACCAGTAAAACTATACAGCGCCGTGCAGGACAGCCGCCTGGACCTGGACATGCTGGATAAGAAAAGCCATGCCCGTATCCGGTTCCAGCGTGTAAGCGAGGACACCGGTAAAGAAGTTCCGTGGGAACAGATCGTGAAAGGTTATTTGTACAATGATGAATACGTGATCCTGGAAGATGAGGATTTTGAAGCTGCCAGTCCCAAAAAGAACAAGATCATCGAAATTGAATCTTTTGTAAAGGAAGAGGAAATTGATGATATCTATTTCGAGTCCCCTTACTTCATCGAACCAGACAAAGGCGGCGCTAAAGCATATGAACTGCTCTTTAAAACCCTGGAAAAAACCAAGAAGGCAGGGCTAAGCAGGTTTGTGCTGCGAAGCAAGGAGCACCTGGCAGTGGTAAGGCCCCGTGACAATTATATGCTCTTACAGCAATTGCGCTTTGAACAGGAATTGCGTAAACCTGATGATCTTACTTTGCCAGACGCGCGTACAAAAATCAGTAAAAGGGAACTGGATATGGCAGAAGAACTGGTGAAGCAATATAGCGCTCCCTTTGACATCAGCCAGTATAAAGATGAGTATACAGAAGAACTGATGAAGATCATTAAGGCCAAGGCCGCCGGTAAACGACCTGCCATAAAGAAAATGAAAGTGGTACATACCAAGAGCGACGACCTGTTCGATCAGCTGAAGGCAAGTCTCGGCAGTGGCGGTGGCCGCGGTGGTACTAAAAAACGCGCATCATGAGCCTTACGACGTATAAGAAGAAACGGAACTTTGCCCAAACCTCCGAACCAGAAGGTGGTAAGGGTAAAAAGGGTGTACATATTTTCGTGATCCAGCGCCATCACGCTTCACGTATTCACTATGATTTTCGCCTTGAAGTAGCGGGTGTCCTTAAAAGCTGGGCGGTGCCCAAAGGGCCTTCCCTGAACCCGGGAGATAAGCGCCTGGCCATGCACGTGGAAGATCACCCTTATGACTATAAGGATTTTGAAGGAGAAATACCCGCGGGCAACTATGGAGCAGGCACGGTGTACATATGGGATAAAGGCACGTTTGAGCTGTTGCACGGCGATGGGAAAGATTTTGATAAAACTGCCCTGAAAGAGATCAATGAGGGTAACCTTAAAATTATTTTGAAGGGTAAGAAACTAAAAGGAGAGTTTGCACTGGTGAAAATGAAAGGACGGGAGGAAAATTCCTGGCTGTTGCTGAAGCATAAAGATAAATACGCTGTAACAGATGAATATAACAGCGAAGATTATACGCCGCAACGCGTAAAAGATCAAGGCATCCGTTTTAAAGAAAAGGAAAAGCCTGGCCGGGCGCCCCTTAAAAAAGCTGCAGCTAAAAAAAAAGCCCAGCCGGCAAAAAGCGTAACCGCCAAAGCAGCCGTACCGCCAAAGAAATATAAACCCGCTCTCGCTACGCTTGTAGATGAACCGTTCAGCCGTGAAGATTGGCTGTTTGAGCCTAAATGGGATGGTTACCGCGCAATAGCGGAGGTGCATGATGGTAAGGCAGACCTCTACTCGCGCAAGCATACTTCGTTTAACAACGACTACCCGCAGATAGTTAAGGCCGTGGAGAAAATTGCGCACAGTGTGGTGCTGGACGGAGAGATAGTAGTGCTGGACAGCAAAGGTGTATCAGATTTTCAGGCGCTGCAGAACTACAGAAGCACCGGTAAGGGAAAGCTTACCTATATGGTGTTTGATCTGTTGTACCTGAATGGAGAAGACACCCGCCAGCTCGCTTTAACAGAAAGAAAAGCCCTGTTACAGGAAGTGGTAAAGCAGCTGGATGATAAAACCATACAGTACTCCAGTCATGTTATGACAGATGGAGAAAAGCTGTTCAAAAAGGCCGCAGAGAAAGGATTGGAAGGGATTATCGCAAAGAAGGCAGACAGTGTATACGAAGAAGACCGGCGTACCATGAACTGGCTGAAGATAAAAATAACCAATCAACAGGAGGTTATTATCTGCGGCTATACGGCGCCGCGCGGCAGCCGTAAGAAGATCGGGGCGCTGGTGCTGGGCGTGGTGGATGACAAAGGAGCACTGAAATATGTAGGGCATTGCGGAGGAGGCCTCAATACACAGCTGATAGACATGCTGTACGAAAAGCTGCAGCCCCTTCGGCGCGAAACGCCTGTATTTAAAGAAAAGATCAAAACCAATATGCCGGTAACCTGGGTAAAGCCCGTGCTGGTATGCCAGATAAAATTCTCTGCCTGGACGGCAGGCGGCATCATGCGGATGCCTATTTTCCTGGGCTTACGGGAAGATAAACCGGCAAAAGAAGTGCATCAGGAAACCGCTAAATCAGTTGATATGGCTACTACAGGTAAAACAACAAAGGCACAGGAGAATGAGCGCTCCCTGAAGCTGAACGGGAAGAATGTTCCCCTCAGCAACCAGCAGAAGATCTACTGGCCGGATGAGAAGATCAGCAAAGGAGAGTTGATCGATTATTACATGGCCGTAGCTCCCACCTTGCTGCCTTATCTCAAAGACAGGCCCCTGAGCCTGCACCGTTTTCCCAATGGTATAAAAGGCAGCAGCTTTTATCAGAAAGACCTCGACGTGGAAACGATACCTGGGTGGATTAAAACAGTTCCTTTGCATGCATCCTCTACCGGTAAGGATGTAGACTACCTGGTATGTAATAACGAGGCTACGCTGGCGTATATGGTGAATCTTGGCTGTATTGAAGTCAATCCCTGGTTGTCCCGCACCAGTCGTCTGGATCAGCCGGATTATGTGGTAATGGACCTGGACCCGGAAGACATCGGCTTTAATGCCGTGGTGGAAACTGCGCTTTGCATCAGGGAGATACTGGACAGCATGAAGGTATCCGCCTATTGTAAAACCTCCGGGGCATCAGGACTGCATATCTACATACCCACCGGGGCGAAATATGAGTACGAAACCTGCCGCCTGTTCGCAGAATATATTGCACGGCAAACCCATCAGCAATTGCCAGGCATTACAAGTATTGTGAGAGCAAAATCACAGCGCAAAAAAAAGGTATATGTGGATTTCCTGCAGAACAGCCGTGGCCAAACTGTTGCAGCGCCCTATTCTGTACGTCCAAAGCCGGGAGCAACGGTTTCTACGCCGCTGGAATGGAAAGAAGTAAATGACCGGCTGCGTATAGCAGATTACAATATCCGGAACACCCTGGACCGTATACAGGATAAAGGCGATCTCTGGCAACCTGTGCAGCGTGATAAAAACGACCTGAAGAAAGTGATACAGCAAATAGAGAAACTGGCGAAGGCGGAAATGGAATAGAGTTTGTAAAACATAACAGGAGAACATTAAAACTGTTACATTATGGCTACGATACATCATCCTGTTAGAGTTGGTCTCGTTTATAGTATAACCATTTCCGTTATCTCTATTATACTGACGCTTATCTTTTACATGACCAATATGTACGCGGCATTATGGACCGGGTATTTTGTAAGCCTCGTGCTTTTCCTGGGTGTACTGCTCGCAATATGGCATTACTACCGTCAGCATGGTGAAAAGGCATCTGCAAAGACGCTGTTTTTAGTAGGCTTTCGCATTACCGCGGTGGTAACCGTCGTGCTCACCATCTTTACCGTTATCCTGCACCTGATCGTGCAGGCCAACCCTGGCGGCACCCTGATGGCCAGTGACAGGGGCTCTATGGAAGTGGATATGCCGCGCAACTTCTGGATCTTCCTGATCAGCAATGTACTTTTCTCCAATGGAATAATAGGATTACTGGCTGCCTTAATGGGCGCCGCCTATTTTAAACGCAATCAGAAGACCGCTGGCCGGGATTGATACACAATCCTGTAATTATATACCTTTGTGCAGTTTATCTGCACAACCATGCCCAAAGGACATATTCTGATCATTGATGACGAAGATCAGCTGCGCAAGCTGTTAAGCCGTTTGTTAACGCTTGAGGGCTATACGCTTCATGAGGCGCCCAATGCACGCACAGCTATGAAGCTGCTGGAAAAGGAAGAGGTCCAGGTGGTATTGTCTGATGTTAAGCTGCCGGACGGCAATGGAGTAGCCCTCTCTCATACCATAAAAACAAAGTACCCCGAAACAGAAGTGATCGTGCTTACCGCCTACGGCAATATTGCAGACGGTGTACAAGCCATCAAGAATGGGGCATTTGATTACATTACAAAGGGAGACGATAATAACCGCATCCTGCCGCTGGTGAGCAAAGCAATGGACAAAGCGATGCTGCAAACGCGGGTGCGTGATCTTGAGAAAAAAATAGGCAGTAAATACAGCTTTGATAATATTATCGGCGAATCGTCCGCGATTAAAGCGGCGATCAGCCTGGCAGAAAAGGCAGCCCCTGCTGAGATCACCGTCTTATTGCTGGGGGAAACAGGTGTGGGCAAAGAAGTATTTGCCCAGGCCATTCACCAGGCCAGCAAACGTAAACAGCATCCTTTTGTGGCAGTGAACTGCAGCGCATTCGGAAAAGACATCCTGGAAAGCGAACTGTTTGGCTATGTAACAGGGGCTTTTACAGGTGCAGTAAAAGATAGAAAAGGTTTTTTTGAAGAAGCAAAGGGCGGTACTATTTTTCTGGACGAAATCGGAGAAATGCCGGTAGCGTTGCAAGCCAAATTGCTGCGCGTGCTGGAGACGCAGGAGTTTTACCGGGTTGGTGAAGCCGTGGCCACTAAAACAGATGTACGCATCATTGCTGCTACTAATCGCCGCCTGGAATCCGAGATCAGCGCCGGCCGTTTCAGGGAAGACCTCTACTACCGTTTGTCGGCTTTCCAGATACAACTGCCATCCCTTAATGAACGCCGGGCCGATATTCCCATGCTGGCCAGCTGGTTCATTCAGCAATTAGGCCCCAAGCTGAACAAAAGGGTAAGCGGCATGACGCCCGGTTTTTTGGAGGCGCTGCAACAACATAGCTGGAAGGGCAATATCAGGGAACTGCGCAATGTGATAGAACGCGCCGTGATATTAACAGAAACAGATCTGCTGGAAGCAGCCATTCTGCCAATGGATTTCCAGTGGGCACCACAAAAGGGCAACGAAGCATCCTTAAGCCTGGCAGAGATGGAAAAGCAGCATATCATAAAAGTGCTGGCTTTTACAAAGGGAAATAAAACAAAGGCGGCAGAATTGATGGAGATAGGCCTTACCACGCTTTATAACAAGATCAAAGAATATAATATCCATACTTAGAACAACCAGCCCAGTAACAGGCAGGCCAGTACGATAAAGGGAGAGGGCAGCCGCGTTTTACACAGCAGCAGCAGCGTACAGATCATCACTGCCATGTTATACCAGTTAACAGGAACGGTAAATATGGCAAGGAACAGCATCACTGTAGCTGCCCACATAATGCCCACCACAACGGCATTGATCCCTTCCAATGCCCGGTATATCACCACATATTTTTTCAGGTTATGCCATATCGGGAAGAAGAACAATACCAGTAACAGGCTGGGAAGGAAAATGGCCAGCGGCGCCAGCATGCATCCCAGGAACTGGTAGCCCATACCCAGGTTACGCATTACCATACCGCCCACATAAGCCGACATCGAAAAGGTGGGGCCTGGCAGGGCACGCATAATACCTGCACCGGTAAGCAGCTCTTCTGCCGTCATGAACTGCGTTTTGGCGCGGGTTACATACTGTTCCAGTATCATGGCGATCAGGATGTCGCCTCCGCCAAATACGAGGCTGCCGAAACGGTAAAAGTTCTCAAACAGGTTAAAGGGCCTCCTGGTGATCCAGTTATGTGTACGGGCCAATTCTGAGAACACGCCCGCCAGTACAAACAGCAATGCAAACAACCAGAGGTTGGTCCACTGGATCTTACGGGGCTTCTCTGTAGAGCCGGGAATGCGTTTATTACTGAAATTGGATACAATACCGCCCAGTATGATCAATACCGGAAAGGTCCAGGGAGATTTCAGGAACAGGGAAGACAACATAGCGCCGAGCATGATGCCAAAAGTGGCTGTATTGCGGATGCTGATATTATAGGCCCTGATGCCTCCGTAAGCCAGGAAGCCAACGGCCATTGGCTGTACGAATTTGAAGATATCTACATTAAGCGCCTTTTTATCAAAATACTGGAGCAGGAAACTAAGGGAGCCCATTAGAAGGCAGGCCGGCGTGATCCAGATGAGCAGCGTAACAATGGCCAGCGGTACGCCGCCCCGTTTGTAGCCGATAAGGGTAAGCGTCTGCGAGGAAGAAGCGCCGGGCAACAACTGGCAGAAAGCGTTGTATTCCATCAACTCTTCTTCCGTAACATCTTTACGTTGCTGTACAAACGTTTTCAGCATCATGGCCAGGTGGCCCTGGGGGCCGCCATAGGCAGTAATGCTATGGAACAATACAGCTTTTAAAAAAGGAATGTGACGTAAGAACACGGCCCAATTTAAAAATAAATTCCAAAATCCAATCCCAAATTCCAAATGACCCGTGTGAAGCGTTTGGCTTTTGGAATTTGAAATTTGGGATTTGGATTTTTATTTTTTCAAACCAATTTCTCTCAGACGTTCATCCAGGTATTCTCCGGCCGTAATAGGCTCATATTCCAGCGGATGTTTCTCATCTATGCAACTATCCAGGCTGTCCAGCCGCATACTTGATTTGGGATGCAGGAAAAAAGGAATGGAGTACCTGCTGGTGTGCCACATTTCCCGGGGCGGGTTCACCACGCGGTGAGTGGTTGATTTCAACCGGTTATTGGTGAGGCGCTGCAGCATATCCCCTACATTCACAACAATCTGTTCAGGAAGGGAGGTAACCGGCACCCAGTTATTTTGTTTGTCCAATATCTGCAAACCATCGGCAGAAGCGCCTACCAGCAGGGTAATGAGGTTGATGTCCTCATGTTGTTCTGCACGGATGGCAGACTTAGGCTCCTGTGTAATGGGTGGATAGTGGATGGCGCGCAGAATGGAGTTGCCATTGTGGATCTTGCTGTCAAAATAATTCTCTTCCAGGCCCAGGTATAATGCGATCGCCTGCAGGAGATATTTACCGGACTTTTCAAATGCCCGGTAAGCTTTATAAAAGGTTGGGCTGAATTCGGGTATTTCGTTTACTGATACATTTGGCGGATATTCTTTTTTGATCGGATCTTCATCTTCCACGGTTTGTCCGAACTGGAAGAACTCTTTCAGATCCGGCGCATCAAATCCCTTTGCATGTTCTTTTCCGAATGAGGTATATCCACGCTGTCCGGCCAGCTCAGGAATTTCGTACTGGTGCTTGGTATCGCCCGGCAGCGAGAAGAACTTTTGTACATATTTGTACAGGTCTGCTATCAGCTCGTCTGGTATGCCATGGTTCTTTACAGCCACAAAGCCAACTTCTTCATATGCTTTTCCAAGTGCCTGTACAAATTCGGCTTTGCTTTTTGGATCGCCGGAGGTAAAGGCGGCGAGGTCCACAACAGGGATGGAATGGGTGATGGTTGCCATAATGGATCATTTAAGAGAATTAAAGGTACCGTAAAATTACGAAAGTCATTCGCTTCCGTCTGCCTTGCCCAGGGTCACAGCAAAGTTGCCTATGTTCTTTCCGTATTGCAATCCGGCTTCACAATCAAAACGGTAATGGGTACCGGCATAGATCCTGGAAAGACCAGCTTCTGTTGCCATAACGTTGAAACGTTCCGCTTCCTCGGGAAACAGGTATCCCAGTACGCTTGCCGCTGCTCCGGAAAAAGCGGAGGTGCTCAATATTTTATAGGATACAGTATCCTTGCAGCAGATCCCTGCATCGCATAACGCTATATTCAGGAGGCTGAGCGCACGCGCCGTTCTTAATTCGCTCAGCTTTTTCTGGTTAATGAAGTCGCAGGCTATTGCATTCCAGTGGCCGGCGGCGGTACAGGTACCGGTACCATCAGACCAGTAGGTGACGATGCGCCGTTGTTCGGGAGAGGGATGGCTGCTGTATTCGCGCATCTCTTCCACTGCCGCATTAAAAGCTGGTGAGCCGCTGGCAGGTGGTGGAGGAGGACGAAGGGAATCGCGTGCGGCAGCGGTGAGCATCCACATTTTCACACTGTCTGCTGTTGCTTCCATACCGTCGGTATCGAACCTGGCCAGTACTTTGTCGGCTACCTGGTTGGCAATGCTTTCTCCTGCGCTGATATCACTTGGGCTGGCAATGCCAGACAGCAGTTTGGCCCTTTTCTGTGCCCTGGCCATGTCCAGCAGCGCTGCACTGTCCTGTGGGAACAGCACTTTCAGCACGCGGTAGGCTACCTGTGCTACTACTGCGTCTTCTGAAGGATAGCCGGGCAAGTCTATCTGGTAAGACTCCCGCGCCTGTACCAGGTTGCTCACCACTACGGGCTGCGGGCGATTGTTTTTAAATTTATAATACCAGCATGCCACAAGGGCATCGTAAAAGGCCACACTTAAGTAGGAATAGGCACGGCTGGCATGGGGATCCGCCATGCTGGGCGCGGGCGAGGCTTTGTCGCTACCCGGGTCTGGGGGCAGGTTATATTTTGCTACCAGTGCCCTGGCCTTTTCATTCCACCTGATCACCCCATTGCCTTTCCACTGGTTTATCAGCACCCGGTCGGTATCGGCCATGTTATGTTGCAGCAATACGATCTGTGCGATCTCCTGCAGGTATTCAGCACTGCCGGTGGTGGTGGCCGGCGCGATGCTAACATCACCCGGACTGCCAAGCACCATGGTACGCCAGGTGCCGCCGCTGGCATCTGTAGAAGTAGGTTCAAATGTAGGTAAGGCTCTTTCGTTGATATCCTCGTCGCAGCCGGTCAGGCATCCCATCAGTAAAACAGCCATAAAAAACGGAAGGACAGTGTGACGCATAACGGGAATAAAAAAAGTCAAGAGGATTTAGATCCTCTTGACTAAATATACGCGAAGTGACGCATTTAAACAACAGTTGGTCTTATATTCTGGTTAACACAGAACATGTTTCCGGGGTCATATTTATTTTTTACATCTACCAGGCGCTCGTAATTATCCCGGTAGGTGGCTTTAACGCGTTCTTCTCCTTCATCCATCATGAAGTTAACGTAGGCGCCACCGGCAGAATAGGGGTGAAGGGCATCAAAATAGTCCTTTGCCCAGGAGGTGATAGCGTCCTTGTTGGCGGGGTCGGGGTCTACCCCTACAATTACCTGTGCCCAGTTGGCATCCCGGTAAGCCCAGGCGGTATCCGAATTTTTAACACGGCGGGCCGCCCCGGTGATGGGATAGAGGTGCATGGTAGAGTGCATGCTGGGCAGCGCTTCTCCAAACTTAACGTGTTCGGCAACTGCTTCGTCGCTTATTTCATTCACAAAATCAGCTTTCCAGTACCATTGTAAACCCGGCGGGTACAGGGCATCGAACATACTGTTCAGCGCAGGCACCGGTAGATAGCCCATGAGGTCAAGCGCAGGCGGGAACTGGCTGCATAAGGATCCCAGCAGGGCTTCGGCTTTGTCTGCCTGCCCGGTGTAAGCCCATACAACGCCGCACATTTTACGGTTATGCAGGTGTTCGGGGAAGGGCGGGCCGGGAGGTACGGTCAGGAAAGCAAAGAAGCCGTTCAATTCTTCCGGCGCAATATTGATGAATGACCGGTACCATTTAAGGATGTTTGCGGCTTGGTCCATTTCCCAGAGCATGGGGCCACCATATACCTGGCTGATGCTGTGCAGCTTGAACAGGAAGGAGGTTACCACGCCAAAGTTGCCGCCACCGCCACGAATGGCCCAGAACAGGTCTGGATGCTCAGTAGGACTGGCCTTTACAAAGCTGCCGTCTGCCAGTACCACATTGGCGGCCAGCAGGTTGTCAATTGCCAGTCCGCATTTGCGGGTAAGGTGTCCCAGGCCGCCGCCCAGTGTAATGCCGCCTATGCCTGTGGTAGAAATAATGCCGCTGGGCGTACATAGCCCAAAGGCGTGAGTGGCATGGTCTACGTCTCCGAGGGTACAACCGGCGGCTACCCATACGGTTTTTGCGTCAGGGTCTACGGATATCCCTTTCATCAGCGACAGGTCTATTACCAGGCCGCCGTCACATACGCCCAGGCCTCCGCCATTGTGCCCGCCGCTTCTTACGGCAGTCAGCAGCTGGTGTTCCCGGCAGAAATGAACGGCGCTGATCACATCTGCCACGTCGGTGCAGCGCACTATAAATCGGGGATGACGGTCTATCATACCATTGTATACCTTTCGGGCAGTGTCATAATGTTCGTCTCCGGGCTGTAATAATTCTCCGCGTAGTGTTGCTCTAAAGGAAGCGATCTGCTCATCGGGCACTATACCGGCCGCGATCTCAGGAGGAGCGAATGTTGCCATGTAGGAATGATTTGGGGAGTTAAAAAATAGCATTGGCTCTTAGCTTTCAGCTACCGGCGGGGCCGAACGGCCGAAGGCTAAAAGCCAAACGCTAATCTATGTTTCACCCGCATCAGCAACAATAAATAGTTACTAGTTAACGCGATTCGTCAGAAGAATGGGTAGAAATGGATGAAAACTGGTAAATGTGCAAAATCACTTTAAAAAGCCCTGTTCTGCAGGCGTAATATCCACCATGGCATAGCGGTCCACATCATTGATCAGCATTTCATCCATAATGTCTACCACGTTCTTGTAATTGGCCTTGTCATCTGCCTTTATCAACACCATCAGTTCATTTTTTCCAAATGTTTCCATTACCTGTCTGCGTTTGGCGCGTATCACATCGCCGATGCCGTTGTGAGCGGAAAAGCCGGTATATTTAACCTCCGGGGGCTGTGAAGGATCGTTGCCGATGCCTTCATAATAGGCCACCTGGTTATTGCGCCCCAACATGATGGTGAGCGCTTTGGAACCTGGCAATTGCATGGAATCGCCGTCTGAACGCGGCATCGTCAGGTCCATCGTCTTCGGCTTCGCCAGGGAGGTAGTGAGCATGAAGAAGGTGATCAGCAAAAAGCCAAGATCTACCATCGGCGTCATGTCTACCCGGGTAGAGTGGATTTTACGGCGCGTATCTCCCCTGTTACGGCCGGAGGCCGCAGTGTTTATTTCTGCCATACAGTAAAGGTTTATATATGAGAAAATGGATGTGCTTTCGTGTATAGAGATGCGTTAGGAAGGGAATTCCATATGTATAACCAGTAGCAGGATTATTTCTTCACCTGTATAGCTTTTTCAGGACTACACACCTGCACTTACCTTGCACAAGAATGGCCGGATATAGTAACGATATAGTAACGATATAGTATCGATATAGTAACTCTTTATAGAGATACTATATCGATACGTTATTTACACGTTATTTAGACGATATCCGGGGGGATAAGGTAAGTGTTGGGCGAAATTTATGGGAGTTGCTGAAGGGAAGATATGGAAGTATTCAAATAAACGAGGGTGTGTATTGACACACCCTCGTTTGCTTTATTGTTTTGATTAGAATTCTGCGTTCTTCGGTGTTCTTGGGAAAGGTATCACATCACGTATGTTACTCATACCGGTCACGAACAGCACCAGGCGTTCAAAGCCAAGGCCAAAACCGGCGTGAGGACAGGCGCCGTAGCGGCGGGTGTCCAGGTACCAGTACAGTTCTTCCACGGGCAGGTGTAATTCTTCCATGCGTTGTACCAGCTTGTCGTAGTTCTCTTCACGCTGTGAACCGCCTACTATTTCGCCAATACCGGGGAAGAGAATGTCCATGGCCCTTACGGTTTTGCCATCATCGTTCTGCTTCATGTAAAACGCTTTAATGGCCTTGGGATAGTCTGTAAGGATCACCGGTTTCTTGAAATGCTTTTCTACCAGGTAGCGTTCGTGCTCGCTCTGGAGGTCGGCGCCCCATTCTTCTATCAGGTACTGGAACTTTTTGTTCTTGTTCGGCTTACTATCTTTTAAAATATTAATAGCTTCTGTATAGGTGATGCGCATGAACTCATTGTTCAGCACAAACTCCAGCTTTTCCAGCAGGCCCATTTCGCTGCGTTCCTGCTGCGGCTTCTGCTTTTCTTCTTCTGCCAGTCGTTGTGCAAGGAATTCCAGGTCTTCGCGGTTATGCTCCAGTACATAGCCGATCACAGATTTAATAAAGGCCTCTGCCAGGTCCATATTATCTACCAGGTCATAGAAGGCCATTTCCGGTTCTATCATCCAGAACTCTGCCAGGTGGCGGGCTGTGTTGGAATTTTCCGCCCTGAAAGTGGGGCCGAAGGTATAAATATCGCCGAAGGCCATAGCGCCCAGTTCGCCTTCCAGCTGACCAGACACGGTAAGGTTGGTAGCCTTTCCGAAGAAATCTTCGGTAAAATCAATTTCGCCGTCTACATTACGGGGCAGTTTGTCCAGGTTCAGTGTGGTAACGCGAAACATTTCTCCGGCGCCTTCAGCATCAGAAGCGGTGACAATGGGTGTGTGCAGGTATACAAATCCTCTGTCGTTAAAGAATTTATGCACGGCAAATGCCAGGGCGTGGCGTACGCGGAACACTGCTCCGAAGGTGTTGGTGCGGAAACGGAGGTGCGCTATCTCCCGCAGGTATTCCAGGCTGGGCCTGTTTTTCAGCTGTAGCGGATATTTTTCGGGATCGCAATCACCCAGTATTTCCAGCTCAAGGGCTTTTACCTCTACTTTCTGACCTTTACCGAGAGAGGCGATCACAGTGCCTTTCACGCTGATGGCTGCCCCGGTGGTAAGACGTTTAAGTACCGCAGGGTCTGTTGCCGGGTCTATTACGATCTGGAGATTATTATTGGTAGAGCCATCATTTAACGCTATAAACTGGTTATTACGGAAGGACCGTATCCAACCTTTTACCGTTACGTCGTAATCGACTTTGTCGTCTGCCAAGATTTGCTTGACTTTCGTTCTTTGGCTCATAATTTGTCTTTTAATTTTAGGATTGCAAAAATAAGGGTTAAAGGTCAGAGTCCATAACCTGAGACCCGGGTTCCCTCAAAAGGGCTGCCAGTGCGGCATGCACAAAAAAATGTTAAATCTACACCGGATATATAGCAGGAGATTAAACATGATAAAAATTTGAAATGGCCTGGATGGGCTATGGCGTTGATTTGTACAGGATTAGAAGGCCTGGGCGCTGCCGTGGATAATGGTTTCTGCCTCGCGTGAAGGGGGACTTTTTTTTGGATAATAGTAAAAGTTGTATTAATCTTGCAGTTACAATCTGTCTGATCAAGTTTAAGTTTCCATCTTCATCAGCAGTCCTGAACTCAGCAATCCCTATCAGATTTAATAAACCAAATTAAATTTATTGGACTCAAAAAAACAATTATTTGTAATTGGTGTATGTTGGTATGTAGTGGTACCCGCCTCAACACACTTCTAAAATTAGACAACTCACGATGATGTACGACATCTTACAATTGAACGACATGCTCGTTCCTGAGCTGCTTGATATTGCAGAAAAACTCGATGTAACTAACGCAAAGAAACTCAGCAAACAGGACCTTATCTACAAAATCCTGGACAAGCAAGCCGTAATGGCGTCAGAAGGTAACCCGGCCAATGGCGAAGAAAAGAAAACACGTAAACGGAAACCAGTAAAAAAAGACGAAGAAGAAACACACGCTGTTGAAGAACCTGCCGCAGTAGAAGAAAAACCAGCAAAGAGAGGCAGAAAGCCCGGTACAAAGAAAGCAGGCGAACAAGAACACGAAGAAGACCAGCCTAAAGCAGAAACACCCAAATCCAAAGCTAAAGACTTCGATATAGACCTTGATAGCATTCCTTCCCTTACTTTCGATGATGATGAAGATATAGTGCTGCCTGCCTTCACAGAAGATGAAGCGGAAGAAGAGGAAGAACCCGTTGTTGCGGATGATGATGATGATGACGACGAGGACGATTTTGTTTTACCGGATGAACTGCCTGCAGAGCCGGTTGCCCCGGTCCGCCAGCAACAGCGTTTCACCAAGAAGGAACCTGTATTCAATATAGAATTTGATGGTATTATTGTAAGCGAAGGCGTACTTGAAATGATGCCTGATGGTTATGGTTTCCTTCGCTCTTCTGATTATAATTACCTCAGCTCCCCGGACGATATTTACGTTTCTCCTTCCCAGATCAAATTATTCGGCCTTAAAACAGGTGACACGGTGAAAGGTTCCGTACGCCCGCCTAAAGAAGGTGAAAAATACTTTGCACTGCTGAAAGTAGAGACCATCAACGGTAAACAGCCCGAAGAAGTGCGCGACCGCGTGCCTTTCGATTATCTTACACCGCTGTTCCCCTTTGAGAAATTACGGCTTACTACTACTTCCAATAACTACTCTACCCGCATCATGGACATGTTTACCCCTATCGGTAAAGGTCAGCGCGGTCTGATAGTAGCACAACCTAAAGTTGGTAAGACCATGTTGCTGAAAGAAGTGGCCAATGCTATCGCTACTAACCACCCGGAAGTATACCTGATGGTAGTGCTGATAGATGAACGCCCTGAAGAAGTAACAGACATGGAGCGCAGCGTAAAGGCAGAAGTGATTGCCTCTACCTTCGACGAGCCTGCAGAAAAACACGTGAAGGTTTCCGCCATCGCACTGCAGAAAGCTAAACGCCTTGTAGAATGCGGCCATGATGTGGTAATACTGCTTGACTCCATTACCCGTTTGGCCAGGGCGCACAACACCGTAGCCCCTGCATCCGGTAAGGTATTGAGCGGTGGTGTGGAAGCGAATGCCATGCAGAAACCCAAACAGTTCTTCGGCGCCGCCCGTAAAATAGAAAACGGCGGTTCACTCACCATACTGGCTACAGCCCTGATAGACACCGGTTCTAAAATGGATGAGGTGATCTTCGAAGAATTTAAAGGTACCGGTAACATGGAATTGCAGCTGGACCGTAAGCTGGCCAACAGGCGTATATTCCCTGCTATAGATGTTACTGCTTCGTCTACACGCCGTGATGAATTGCTGCTCGAAAAAGATATGCTCAAACGTATCTACATCCTGCGCAACCACCTGGCAGATATGAATACAGAAGAAGCTATGAACTTTATGCTGCAGCACATGCGTGGTACAAAGAACAACGAAGAATTCCTGATATCCATGAATGGATGAACAGATAATGATGTAAAGAGAAAGTCCAGGCGTTAGTCTGGACTTTTTTTATTGGAAACAATTATGTCTCAATACCTTTTTTTCTGTTGCCCCGGTGCAAATGGTTTTGCCGATTTTGTGCCATAGATCTTTTTAGCCTGGCCCGGTGGTAATCCGTGTGGATTGCCGGATTCTCTGTGTACAACGCAGCTGCTCAATAATATCCCTGCTGCCAGCACGCTGCAAATCATGCGGAAAGTTCGCTTCTTCATAGTTGATGGTTGTTTCATTGTTAGCCGTATATAGCTAAAACGCTGCCAAAATTAACTATTTATAAAAGGAGAGCAGGTCTTTCTTGCGTCTTTCCGTGATTTCCAGCTGCACGCCGCTGTTCAGCAGTATATGCTGGCTGTCCTGCATGACCCGGTTTATATGGGAGAGCTGTACCATCTGGGTATTGTTCACCTGGTAGAACCGCAGTGGGATGAAGAGGTCTGCATAATGCCGGAAGCTTCTGTCTGCCTGCAGCACCACGCCATTTTCCAGGTAGAAGGTGCATTTATCGGTAGAAGATTCGAGGTACTCAATGGCATTGGTGCGTATGGTGGTTTCTGTTCCGTTGATCAGTGGCAGGAGTAAGTTCCAGGAGGCCTGTTTGCCTGTATTGAAATTATCCAGCAATACTTTGTAGCGATGTTTACTGGCCTGGGAGAGAATGCGCTGGCTAACGGTCTGCACGGCCTGCAGCAGGCTTTCCTTATCAATCGGCTTAAGGATGATCTCTACTTCACTGAAACGGATGGTGTGCAGGAATTTTTTTTCGAAGGCAGTTACAAATACTGCTTCAAAAGCTTCTCCCTGTGTGCCCTGTAACACGTCAAACCCGGTGCCGTCAGGCATTTCAAGGTCAAGGAATACCAGCTGCGGATGGTGCTGTTTTATTTTATCAATACCGTCGTTACAATCAGATGCGGTATCGGCGATCTGTATCTGCGGGCAGTATTTTCCCAGCATCAGGGCAATAATATCCCGGCTGTTACGCTCGTCATCTATAATAATTGCCTTTATCATTTATTATAAATTAATATATGGGGTTGTTAGCTACACTACAGTTGCGGTATTAAGATTCTCACAATAGTACCACTCTCAGCAAAGTTACGGCTAGATTTATCGATTACTTCAATGTGGATACCACTATTATACATTTTATTCAGCAGTTCTGCACGGTTAAAACTGATTTCCATGCCAGACGACTGATGATGTTTAGGTAAGGTACGGAGTTCTTTGGAACGGTTTATCCCTATTCCGTTATCTTCTATGATACATTCCAGCATATCCCCCGGGAGCTGGCGGAAATGGATGGTGAGCCGTCCGATAGGCTGGTTGGGGTTGGTCATCCCGTATTTGACGGCATTTTCCACGTAAGGCTGCAGCAGCATGGCGGGGATTTCCAGTTCAGCGGTGGCGATGGCGGGGTCTACCCGGATATCGTATTCCATTTTATGCTCAAAGCGCATTTTCTCCAGGCCCAGATAAGTATTCAGGTAGGTGATCTCATCTGCCAGTGAAATGAAGTTCCGCCTGGAAAAATCGAGTGTTTTACGGATCAGGTAAGAGAAATCTGACAGGTATTTCTGTGCATACTCGTAATCCCGTTGCATCACAAATAACTGGATGGAATTCAGGCAGTTAAAAATGAAATGTGGATTGATCTGCGCCCGTATGGCCTTCAGCTCTATTTCCGTCAGCTTCTTGTCGTATTCAATATCCAGCTGGATCTGCCGCTGTTCTTCCAGCTCCTGTTTTTTGCGCAGTATTTCGGAGGTTTGTTCTTTTACCAGCTCTTCCAGCTGTTCATTCAGCTTGCGTTGCAGCTCCTTGTTCTTGTTCAGCTGTTTAATGAGCATTTCCTGCGTCTTGGTCCGCTCGTGGTGCGCCAGTTTATTACGATAGCTAAGTCCGGCCAGGAAGAACATGGCCTGCAGCAGTACGCCTGTGATCATCAGCATGGAGGGGGCCGACAGCTCTCCCAGGGCACTGGTAAGTCCCAATGGCCGGATCTGCATCAGGAAAGAGCCCAGGCAGGCGGCATAAAAACAAACAGATCCCAGCAGGAAGAAGCGTACCAGGGGATGGTGACGGGAGCGTCTGGCTAGCGCCACAAAGATCAGCAGCAGGGGCAGGAGCGTGGCCAGGTATACGTAGCTGTAAATAATGCCTGGTAAATGGTACGATTCCCGGGCGATGCAATACACGCAGATAATGATAACGCCACCGGTGCAGGCCGCAGCAACGGTGAAGATCCCTTCCATATACGGGTATCTTTCCTTCAGGTTTAGAAAGGCATTGCCAAAAAGCAGGTACATCAGGTAAAAGCAAAAGAGCAGGGCTGGTATATCCCAATAGTATTTGAGCATGGGCCAGCTGTGGAAGACAGACAACTGATAGGGCTTGCTTTCCAGGCGCAGCGCAAAGAAAAGGATCAGCCCCAGTATATAGGCCGCAAAATAGAGATAGGACCTGTCTGGCAGCTGTATGTAGTTGATGATCGCAATGCTGAGGAATACCAGCAGCATACCCAGTAACACCTGTATAACAACGGCTTCTGCCCGGTAAGTGATCAGCTGCTTGTTACGGAAGCGCTCAAATTGCAGTGCGTTATACAGCACCGGCATCAAGGCGTTCTCGTTAAATGATTTATTGATGATGTGCAGGTAAAAAATGCGGGTTTCGCCTGCTGGTATCTGTACCGGGAAACCGTAGCGCTCCCATCTTTCCACATCTCCTTTATCCAGCATTAGTCCGGCTTTTGACACCAGGCTTAAAGCGCCTCCTGGTTTTGCAACATACCAGTACATGTAATCATGCCAGCCCGTAAAAAAGGTAAGGCTGGAGTCCATGGCGCCGGTATTCCTGACGGAGAGTTTCAGCCAGAAGGCATGTGCGCGTTTGTTGTTTTGCTTGCCTTTATGAAACAGGTGCAGGTTAGCTGTAAAATCCAGCTGCCGCACGGTGGAAGGGGCGTAAGGCTGCCGGTTATTTTCTTCCAGGCTGTAGACATAGGGACGCATGTCTGTACTGACGGGCAGTGCGGCCAGGTCAAGCGTCGTGGTATCTTCAGCGGAAGCTAGTGCGAAAGTGCCGGTGGAGTAACATAAAAACAATAGCAGAAAGCAAAAACGACTCACGGGAATGAATATAAATTTTATAACAAACCGTCAATGGCTTTCGCCAGACGGTGATCCCTCTCCGTCACCACATTGCCTGCATCGTGTGTGCTCAGGTAAATTTCTACCTTATTATACACGTTGATCCAGTACGGATGATGATTCATTTTCTCCGCTACCAGTGCCACCTTTGTCATAAAGGCAAAAGCATCTTTAAAATCGCCGAACTCGAAAGAACGGTACAGCTGATTATTTTTTTCCTGCCACATAAAATAGGTTTATCTATCCTACAATAATATTGCCTGGAGCTGGTTAAGGGGGACCTTAAAAAATGATGTACTGTTACTGTCCTGGTTTAAAAAATAAGGTTGGCCTTATTCTTTATCTCTCTAAGATCCAATAAAGATACTAATTGTACTAGCTCCACATGGCGCAATTCCTCTATTAATTTTTTGACGTCCTGCAGTTGATAGAAGTCTCCTTTGATCAGCCAGAGGTAGTCTATATGTTTCAGCTCAGGCAGTAAAAATTCTGCCTTGCAGTGGTTGTTAAAAAAGTAATGGGCAACTGATTTGGTAGGTTCCTGGAATTCAAAGACGGTAAAGTAGAAGGAACGCTGGTGTTTGGAGAGGTTGATCTCCAGGGAATTGTTCACCCTGAACTGGTAACGCAGCTGCCTGTTAACCTGCCAGCAAAGCTGGTAATCGCGCGCAGTGGAAACAATGCCCAGCAGGTGAGTGCTGTCAAAGAAATCCTCTATGAGCTGATCCTGGTCCAGTTTTAATTTCAGTGCTGACATACGCTATACATTCAGGGGCGGCGGGGGGCGGCTTTTCTACGCTTCGGCTTTTCCCCTTCCTTTGGGTCCCAAAATACGGTTTTAAAGTCTTGGATTTTATCCTTCTTTACAACAATTCCCTCCTGTTCAAGTAATTCCTGCATGAGGGTGGGCGTTGTGAAGTGGTCTTTTCCGCTCAACACGCCGCTGCTGTTCACTACACGGTGCGCCGGAATGGGTGGTTTGGCGCGGTCTGCCGCATACATGGCCCAGCCTGCCATACGGGCGGTGATCTTAAGGCCCGATGCTTCTGCCAGGGCGCCGTAAGTGGTTACGCGGCCTTTGGGTATCAGCCGTACCAGCTCATAGATCCTTTCAAAGAAGGATGGCGTATCAGCTGGATCCTTTGGGCTTGTTTTCCTGTTGCCTGCGGGCGGCGAGGAGGACAGCCCTTCTTTGCTCCGGTACGTTTTCATAATCAAATGGGCAATGTTTGCATCCGTTACCACAGCAATGGCCTCTTTCCAGGTGGTATTTTTCAGTGAATACCATATAGCCTTGCTCGTTGTAGTAGAAATCAATATGTTCCTTCAGCGGTGTCTGCATCGGAAGGCAGCTTTACCCGGCGCCAGTCTATGGGGGCTTCCGGTAGTGCAAATTTAATGAACCGGATGGTACGGCCGTCTGCCAGGTGCATCCCTTCGTAATAGGTGCGGATTTTCAGCAGTTCGGGCACTTCCGGTAATGCATATACGTCGGCAATATCTTCCAGCACTTTACAGTTACAGGCGGCGGTCACCTCCTTTGTAAAAGCATACAGCTCAGGTGAGTCTGTTTTCAGGTTGATGGTAGCCCCGGGCGCCAATAAAGGCTGGTACAGCTGCAGGAATTTGGGATGGGTGAGCCGTTTTTTGGATTTTGACTTGCGCAGGAAGGGGTCGGGGAAGGTGATCCAGATCTCGGATATTTCCCCGGGCGCAAAGTACTGGTCCAGTTTGTCGATCTGGCTACGCAGGAAGGCGGCATTGGGCAGCGGTTCTTCGAGCGCGGTTTTGGCGCCTCTCCAGATGCGGTTGCCTTTCAGGTCTACCCCCAGGAAATTCCTTTCGGGGAAGCGGCGGGCCAGGGCCAGGGTATAGTCGCCTTTACCGCAGGCCAGCTCCAGGGTAAGCGGATGATCATTCTTAAAGAAGGTCTTCCACTGACCCGGCATGCCTTCCGGGTAGATCAGTACATTAGGAAAAGTCTCTATTTCGGCAAAACGTTGCAGTTTCTTCTGTCCCATGGGATGCAAAAGTATAGATTTCACCCATACGGTCAGAACGATATTATTTTAACCTAAATGGCCGGGGCCAGGATATTACAAGGAGAAGACAAGGTGAACACAAGGAGAAGACAAGGAGGAAAATGCGAAAATAATATCAAAAAGGCCGTTCCAGTTTTACCTGAAACGGCCTTTGCCAAGCTGTAGGAGAAGGATTCGAACCTCCACGGGGCGGTTAGCCTTAGCACAAATAAGATTAGTGGTCAACCCATTATGCTATGTTTATCCCGGACTCCCCACCCTCGAGACAAGAGGGCATGTCTGCCAATTCCATCACCCCACATTATAATTGAAAGCTTCTTTATCTGAAAGCGCCAGGGGTTGTTTTACCCGGGCTGTGTTCCTGATTTCAAACTTTCAATGATGCAAATCTAAAGAGGAAGGGTATTTTTTGCAAATTTTTTAAGAAAAATTTTTGAAATTTCGATATTTTTTAAATATTTGCAAGTGTGTTTAAAACAATCAAAAACAAATTGTAAAAATGAGCCACAATTTGAATATTGACAAACTTGATCTTCAGATCATCAGCGAGATGATGAACAATGCGGAGATATCGTACGCCGATCTGGGAAAGAAACTATTTGTTTCCGGCGGTACCATCCACGTTAGAATGAAGAAATTACAAGAACTGGGTATCGTTAAAGGTACAAAATTACATGTAGATTTAAAAATGATCGGCTATGATGTCATCGCGTTCATAGGTATTTACCTTGAAAAAAGCTCCATGTATGATACCGTAGCTAAAGAGTTGCGCAAGATACCTGAGATGGTGCGCCTTAATTATACTACCGGTAGCTACAGCATGTTCGCAGAGATCATTTGTAAGGACATTACCCAGCTTCGCCGGATATTACATGATGAGCTGCAGAAGATCAAGGGAATAGAAAGAACAGAGACGCTCATATCCCTTGAAGAGAGTTTTTACCGTACTATTAATGTGGTGGAGTAGCGCTCCCCGGATCCGCGTTGTGAAATTATCTGATAGCCTATAGCAATCAACCTATAGCAGTTAAAGGAAGCGTAAACATTATATACTTTCACATCTACGTAAGCGAAAAAGCATCATAAGTGCATTCTGGATTAGCCATTGAGGAAACGTTGAACCAGCACAGACACCAGGCTGAGGTCCGTTTTTTCAATGGGATGCGGCGTATTAGGCAGCACGGCCAGCTGGGCCTGCGGCAGCGCCTTATAAACATCCAGGGTTTCCTGTAATGATACCATCTGGTCACGGTCGCCCAGCATTACCAGGCAGGGGATGCGGATGGCCGCATAATCTTCCGGGCTGAGGGCGGGCGCCTGTCCCAGGCCCTGCATCAGGGTGGCGGTGGCAGATAATACCTGTTTCCAGTCTTGCGGCGCATGCCGCTCCTGCAGGGCTGCTGCAAAGGCGGGTACCTTCTGTTCAATGATGCCCGCGTCCAGCATTTTAAGCTCCCTGGCAGCTGTAGCTGCATCCCAATGGTATTTGGTGCCTAAGGTGATCACCCGGCTCACACGGCCAGGATAATGTCGCGCCAGGTACATGGCCACATAACCGCCCATGCTATATCCAAATATGGGGAGGGGCGGCAGGGCGTGAGCTTGCAGGTAGGCAGCAGTTTGCTTCGCCAGCAAAGGAATGCTGAGGTCTGCCGCTGCAGGGCCTGCATCGCCATGACCGCTGAAATTAAGGGTATGTACGGCATACTGCCGCAGCAGGTAGGTGAATGGCTGTAACTGCGCCTTGGTGCCAAGCGCGCCATGCAGGAGTAAAATGGGGTCCATAAGCTAAATTAAAAGTAAAAAAGTAGAAATAAAAACCGGCCGGAGGCAAAGGGTTCAGGGGCAAGTTTTAGGTTTTTCATTTGAGGTTTTTTTGCTAAGTTTGCACATACGGTTACTTCACAGTACAAAGTACATTGTTATTCCTTACTTTGTTTCTTCACGTAAAGTTGACTTATTAATTAAATTAATCCGGTAAATTATCTCATAAATTAAGATAATGGAATATAATACCACACGTAATCATTTAATAATGAAAGAGTATGGCAGGAATATTCAAAAGATGATTGAATATTTGCTGACCATAGAAGACAGGGATCAGCGGCAGGCCAACGCCATGGCGCTGATAGAGCTGATGGGCACCCTGAACCCCCACCTGCGGAATGTTGAGGATTTCAGGCATAAACTGTGGGATCACCTTTTCCTGATCTCTGATTTTAAACTGAATGTAGAATCTCCCTATCCTATACCCACCCGCGAAACTTTAAAATACAAACCCGAACGTCTCACTTATCCTAAAAAATATCCCAAGCTGCGTCACTTTGGAAAGAACCTGGAAATGGTGATAGACAAAGCGCTGCACGAGGAGAATCCTGAGAAGAAGGAAGGCTTTACCCAGACCATCGGTAACTATATGAAGCTGGCCTACAGCAACTGGCATAAAGAAAGCGTACATGACGACGCTGTCAGATCTGAACTGTCTACCATCACCGACGGCCAGCTGGAATACCATACAGGCGGCGCAGCCCCGGTTACTTACAGCGCCGGTAGCGGCGGCGAGTTTAACCGCAGCAGCAGCACGAATGTAAGCAGTCCCGGTAGTGGCGGCATGAAGCGCAGCAAACCATCCTACCAGCAGAACAAGTACAAGAGCGACCGTAACGGTAAAACCAATAAGCACAGCAATAAATACAATAAAAACAGGAATAAGTGAGCAGCGCTTTCGAAGTAAGAGGCGGTAACCGCCTTAAAGGGGAAATTGTGCCCCAAGGTGCCAAAAATGAAGCTTTACAGATTATCAGCGCGGTGTTGTTGACGCCGGAAACTGTTACCATCAGTAACATACCGGACATATTAGATGTGAATCTGCTGATAGAGCTATTAGCCGATATAGGCGTAAAGGTAAACCGGATCAGCCGTGATACCTGTGAATTTACAGCCGCAAATATTGACATGGCTTATCTCCAGAGCCCGGAATTCAAAAAGAAATCCGGCAGGCTCAGAGGCTCTGTGATGATCGCAGGCCCTTTACTGGCCCGCTATGGAAAAGCATACATCCCCAAACCGGGAGGCGACAAGATAGGCCGCCGCCGTTTGGATACCCACATTATCGGGTTTGAAAAGCTGGGCGTTAAGTTTGTATACGATACGGACGATAATTTTTTCCGGCTGGAAGCAGCAGACGGACTGAAAGGAACCTATATGCTGCTGGATGAGCCCTCTGTTACCGGTACCGCCAACATCGTTATGGCGGCTGTAATGGCAAAAGGCACCACCACTATTTACAACGCCGCCTGCGAGCCCTATATACAGCAGCTCTGCAAAATGCTGAACAGTATGGGGGCAAAGATCGAGGGCGTTGGCTCCAACCTTATTACGATCGAAGGAGTGAATGCGCTCAAAGGCTGCAGCCACAGCATGCTGCCGGATATGATCGAGATCGGCTCTTTCATCGGCCTTGCCGCCATGACCCAGAGCGAGATCACCATCCGCAACGCCGGTGTGGAGCACCTGGGCATTATCCCTGAAAAATTCCGTCAGCTCGGTATTCAGCTGGAGCTGAGAGGTAATGACATCTATATTCCTGCACAGGACTCCTACGAGATACAAACCTTCCTGGATGGTTCCATCCTCACGGTATATGATCACCCCTGGCCAGGCTTTACGCCGGACCTGCTCAGCATTGTGCTGGTAGTAGCCACTCAGGCCAGAGGCAGTGTAATGATCCATCAGAAAATGTTCGAGAGCCGTCTCTTCTTTGTGGATAAGCTGATTGATATGGGCGCCCAGTATCGTGCTGTGCGACCCGCACAGGGCAGTAGTGATAGGGCTGGGACGTCAGCACATGCTGAGAGGCATTACCATGTCATCCCCCGATATACGTGCGGGCGTGGCATTGCTGATCGCTGCGCTGAGCGCCGAAGGCAAAAGCACCATCCAGAACATAGAACAGATTGACCGCGGCTATCAATATATCGACGAAAGGCTGAGAAGGCTGGGCGCGGATATAAAGAGAGTGTAAAGACAGCTATTGGCATTTAGCTGCTAGCTCTTAGCTAATGGCTAAATGCTAACAGCTAATAGCTAAACAGATGTCAGCACAAAAGATCATTATCATTACTGCTCCTTCCGGTGCAGGAAAAACCACTATTGTAAGAAAATTGTTATCGGAGCTGCCTCAGCTGGCCTTTTCCATTTCGGCCAGTACCCGTAAGCCCCGCGAGAATGAAGTGCACGGAAAGGATTACTACTTCCTGAGCACCGAAGACTTTCATCACAAAATAGAAGAGAATGCCTTTGCCGAATACGAGATGGTGTATGCAGGCAAATATTACGGCACCCTGAAAAGCGAGCTGGAACGTATATGGAGCCATCAGCAGGTGCCCATGGTAGACATTGATGTAAAAGGCGCGCTTTCTATCAAAGAAAAATACCAGGAGGCGGCACTGACCATCTTTATCCAACCCCCATCCCTGGAAGCCCTCCGGGCAAGGCTCAGCGAGCGCGGCACAGAAACCGCTGACTCCCTGGAAGAACGTCTTGCCAAAGCCCGCTACGAACTTTCCTTTGCACATGAATTTGACCGTATAGTATTGAATGATGAGCTGGAAAAAGCTTATGCTACGGTAAAAGAACTGGTACTGAACTTCATTCAGTAAAATAGTAAATTCCAAATCCAAATTCCAAACCGTGGAGGTGTACGTGAAGATCATTTGGAACTTGGAATGTGGGATTTGGAATTTGGTTTTTGGTATATTTGTTAATACATGGACAGTTACACTACTCTGATACTCATCTTTATGGTATTGCTGGCAGGCTTCTTTGCAGGCTTGGAAACAGCTTTTGCCAACATTAATAAGCTCAGCATAGAACTGAAGAAAAAGCAGGGCAGGGCCACGGGTAAGATCCTGGCCAGCTTTAATGAAAGCCCGGGCCGTTTCCTGGCTACCAGCCTGCTGGGCCTAACTATTGTGCTGGTGATCTACGGGATCATGTTTGCGGGTATTTTTCAGCCTATGTGGGAGGCTGTAATGCCCCCGGGCGACAGCATCACCTATCAGCCGGCCTTATTGCTGGTTGAAGTGCTGATAGCTACTTTTATCGTTCTTTTATTAGGCTTCTTTATTCCCCGGGCGGTTTTCCGTTCCCGGCCGGAAGCGTTGCTGAGCTTCTTTGCCCTCCCGGTTTCCGTGATCTCCAAGCCTTTGTATGTGATCGGCAACCTGCTGGTGTCTGTATCTGAATGGATCCTCAAATACCTGTTCAACGTGCGTATCATGGAGAACAGGCCTAGTTTTGCGAGGGTAGACGTGGAACATTTTATCCGCCAGTCGCAACAGCACTTTGGTGAAAACCAGGAGCTGAATACCGAACTGTTCGAGAATGCCCTGTCGCTGGCCCATGTAAAGATCCGCGGCTGCCTCATCCCGCGCAAGGAGATCGAGGCGCTGGAAATTGGCAGCCCCATTGGCGAGGCCAGGCGTAAATTCATGGAAACCAAATTGTCAAAGATCATCATCTACGAAAGCACCATAGATAATATCCTGGGCTATATCCACCAGCTGGACATGTTCAAGAACCCACAGGATATTCCTGCTATCATACATCCTATCATGGTGGTGCCTGAAACCATGAGCGCGATCGACCTGCTGAGCAAGTTCAATAAAGAGCGTAAGAGCATTGCCTGGGTGGTAGACGAGTTTGGCGGCACCGCCGGTATCGTTACCATTGAAGATGTACTGGAAGAGATCTTCGGGGAGATCAAAGACGAGCACGATGTGGAAGAATTCGTGGAGAAGCAGATCGCTGAGAAGGAATACATCTTCTCCGGCCGCCTGGAACTGGATTACCTGAATGAGCGCTATGGTTTTGACTTCCCGGAAGACGAAAGCGAAACGCTCTCGGGTTACATCATCAATCATCACGAAACCATCCCGAAGCTGAAAGAAAGGATTATTATAGACGACTATGAGTTTGATGTGCTGAACGTAACAGATACGCGCATTGAGATGGTTAAGATGAGAATTCTGGCGTGAGGCTGATGCAATCCGGTCGCAGGGAAAAGTTTTTTATCTGTAAAAAGAGGATTGCTTGACATTGTTGTCTTTTTTTTAATATATTTGCATTGTGAAAGCGGGAAAAGCCTGCTAAATCGATTTAAACCGACAGCTAAATCGTTTTAAAAAAAAGTAGTAGGAATTTAACACAGATTTTATACATTTGCTGTAGGTGATGTAACACTATTATTTGATTTTTGTTAAAGGGTTGTAAAAAATATTGTTACAACATTGGTAATAAAATAATTCTTTCTATTTTTGTGATAGAAATTTAGACGCAACCAGAAATAAAACTTATTTTGAAAGCTTGCCATCAATCGAATAAGTAGCAGATCTGGAAGCAGAAGACATTCTCGAATTCAACTTTTTTGGGGTTAACAAACAATGGATGAAAGGCCGGCTCTTGATTCTTCTCGGGCTGGCTCTTTTTTTATACCTATACCATCCGCATCCCCAATTCCCTCTTAACAGCTGCAGAAACCTTTACCACGCCTTAATTCCGCTTTATCTAATTTTTCCGTTTTCCTTTTCGCCTTTCTATATATTTGTGATCTTGAATACTCATTCTACACTGATCTAATTGGAAAATGTTTAAGAAGATTTTTGCGAATAATAGCGACAAGGCAGAAATGTCTTTTTTTGACCACCTGGAGGACCTGCGCTGGCATATCATCAGATCAGTGGTCGCAATAGCGGTGGTAAGCGTATTTGGCTTTATATACACAAAGGAGATCCTCGACAATGTGATATTCGGCCCCACCAACCCAACTTTCCCCTCATATATTGCCATGTGTAAAATAAGCCACTGGCTGGGATTGGGACAGAAGCTCTGTATCACGCCTGTAAAGGTGCAGTTCCAGAACTTCAAAATGGCCGGACAGGTGATGCTGCAGTTCAAGCTGGCCTTCATCATCGGGGTAGTGGTGGCCTTCCCTTATATTTTCTACGAGTTCTGGCGCTTTGTTAAACCCGCCTTAAAGGAGAGAGAGATAAGAGGAGCCAGGGGTATTATCTTCTGGGTATCCTTCCAGTTCTTCCTGGGCGTTGCTTTCAGTTATTTCCTGATGGCGCCTTTTACTATCAACTTCCTGGCGGGGTACACCATTACCGACAAGGCGGTAAACCAGTTCTTCCTGGACGACTATTTCTCGCTGATGACGCAGATCATCCTGGGTATGGGCATATTGTTCGAGTTACCCGTACTGGTGTTCTTCCTCACCAAAATAGGGCTTATAACGCCTGAATTCATGCGTTCTTACCGCCGCCATGCTATTGTGGTCATCCTGGTGCTGGCTGCCGTTATTACGCCTCCTGACGTGATAGATCAGCTGATCGTATTCACGCCGCTGTATTTGCTCTACGAAATCAGTATCTTTATATCCCGGAAAGCGCTTAAAGAAATGGACGAGAAAGACAGGAACCCGGTAGTAGTAGATGACGAGTGGTCCTGATAAATTCCGATTACTGTTTTAGACACTAGCAATCATGCACGCAACACTGTTCAACATGTCATTACCGGTAGCGGTTGGTTCTGATCACGCCGGCTTTGATTACAAAGAAGAGATCATATCCTACCTGGAAGCTAAAGGGATACAGGTAAAAGACTTTGGAGCCCATTCAAAAGACTCCGCAGACTATCCGGATTATGCCCACCCCGTAGCCACTGCCGTAGAAAGAGAAGAAGTGGCTTTTGGGATCCTGGTATGTGGCAGCGCAAACGGCGTAGCCATTACCGCTAATAAACACCAGGGCGTAAGAGCGGCCATATGCTGGGGCGAAGAGCTGGCCAGGCTGGCCCGGGGCCATAATGAGGCCAACATTATCTGCATACCCGCCAGGTTTGTGGATACTGCGGTTGCCAAAGAGATGGTGGAAGTGTTTATGACCACGCCTTTTGAAGGTGGACGTCATGAAACAAGGGTCAGGAAGATCGCCTGCCTCTGAGGCAGCGCTAAAAGCATTACAATTACCAGCAATCAATGATGGGTTGCCTGGGCTGTGATAATACATTTAAAGCCGGGATGCAGATTTCTATGCAGTTCCCGGCTTTTATTTTCATCCTTATCAATTCAACCGCTTATTATGAGACTAATTTCACTCGTCACTTTCTCACTGCTGTTATACGTACCAGCCTGGGCCCAGTACGACGGACGTACAGTCACCCCGGCAGGCCAGCCTGCCGTAGCCGCCAGGTTTGGGGAGAGCATTACCGCAGACGATGTTAAAGACCAGCTGCATGTTGTTGCAGGCCCCGGTATGGAAGGCAGAGAAACAGCCACGGAGGGTCAACGTAAGGCTGCTTCCTATATTATTTCCCAGTTCAGCAAAATGGGCCTCCAGCCCGGCGCTAAAGGCAAATGGGAACAGTATTTTTATCTCTACCAGGATACGCTTGCAGGCGGTAACATCCGCATAAATGGCCGTTCCTATGTTTTCGGCAAGGACTACTACAGCAGCGTAAAGGAATGTAAAGATCAGGAGCTCCAGGCATCGCGCATCCTCTTTGCAGGCTACGGTATCTGCACACCGGAGTATGATAACTACAAGAACCTGGATGCCGAAGGTAAAGTGGTGCTGATCCTGCCGGGAGAACCGCGTAAAAATGATACGGCCTACCTGCTTACAGGCGCCCGCCGTCCCTCTACCTGGGGCGGACTTGGGAAGAAACTCACTGAGGCTACCAACCGTAAAGCCAGCGCAGTGCTGGTGGTAAACGAAGGGGCCACCCGCATAGAACAGGTAAGTGGCAACCGCTTGCGGAGAACCAGCATATATACACGTAACAACAGCCAGGAAGAGAACAGCAAACCTAACGTATACTTTATTTCCCCGGAAATGGCGGCAGAGCTGCTGGGCGTAAAATCTGCAGCATCCCTGCTTGACCAGGAAAACGCTGATAAACTGAAGCCGGGCATGATCAACCGGCAGATAGATATACAGTTCAGGAAAGGGGTGCGCGAGCTGAAGTCAAGCAACGTGCTGGGCTACCTTGAAGGTACAGACAAAAAAGACGAAGTGGTATTTGTTACCGCCCACTACGACCACCTGGGTGTTCAGGATGGCCAGATCTATTACGGGGCCGATGATGACGGCTCCGGCACCGTAGCCGTGCTGGAAATAGCGTCTGCCTTTGCCAGGGCTAAAAAAGCCGGGTATGCGCCGCGCCGCAGTATCGTATTCATGACCGTATCCGGTGAGGAAAAAGGGCTGCTGGGCTCTAAATACTATACGGAAAACCCCATCTATCCCCTGGACAAAACCGTGGTAGACCTTAACATTGACATGATCGGCCGTATAGATCCTATGCACGAAAAGGATACCAATTACGTATACATCATTGGCGATGATAAGCTAAGCTCCTCCCTGCGGGCCATCAACGAAAAAACCAATGACACTTTTACCAAGCTGCATCTGGACTATAAATACAATGATCCTGAAGATCCCAACCGCTTCTATTATCGCTCCGATCACTATATGTTTGCCCGGAACAATATCCCGGTGATCTTCTACTTTAACGGTACCCATGAGGATTACCACCGTATAACCGACACCGTTGAAAAAATTGACTACCCCTTGCTGGCGCGCCGCGCCCAGCTTGTGTTCTATACCACCTGGGAAATAGCTAACCGTGATGAAAAGCTGAAGGTGGACAGACACGAAAAATAATATGCTACTGTGCGGATATGTCTGCTTATCTGCATATCCGCACATCTGCATATCGTATATTTCTACATTCTTTTCGTATAGCCGCAAAAAAAATAGGTATTCCCCTTTTTTTTCAATAACTTAGGTATGATTAATACCAAACACTAAGCAGATTCTGACGTACTTTCCATTTTTTTCTGTTGTAAGCAGTGATTTCCGATAGGCAAGCAAGGTTGGAATATCCACGTATAATAAGAGCAAATAGCTGAAATACAATCATTAATGGAGTCTAATGATGGGCATCAGCGATCTTAATTTTGTAGAATGCAGGCTTTTTGTGCCCCGTTTTATTGGTAACCATAAAACCTTACCGTCATGAGAACACCTTCCGCTGTACGTACCCCCTGGCTGTTCATTTATTAGCGTGATAGCTATCAGGGCCCCGGACGTAACCCTATTGTCTAATCCTAAAAGCGTATCAATATGTCATCCACCGAATTCAACAATTTGTTAATGGGAAATGCCGATTTCCTCAGGCCATACGCAATCACACTTACCAAGGATTCGGAATCTGCTAAAGACCTCTACCAGGAAACACTTTACCGCGCGCTGGCCAACCGGGATAAATACCTCGCGGGCACTAATATAAGGGCCTGGCTGTACACCATCATGCGCAATATTTTTATCAACAACTACCGGCGCGGTAACCGGCAGTTCCGCATCCTCGACAACGCCATGGGCGATTACATGCTGCACCACCAGCAGCCTGCTATTGGCAATTACGCAGAAAATGGCCTTCGTGTAAAAGATGTGCACATGGCCATCTATAACCTGCCTCCCATTTTCAAACAACCTTTCCTTTTATATTACGAAGGGTATAAATATTATGAGATCGCGGTCATCCTCAATGAGCCGCTGGGCACGGTGAAGAGCCGGATCCACTTCGCACGTAAAATGCTAAAATCACGTATTGCCCGTTATTAAGCCCGTCCGTCTGTCTAAATTTGGTATTTTTACATTTTCAATAAATGTGAATGAAGCCAAACTATTTAGACGAACTGAATGAACGCCAGCGGGAAGCCGTACTCCATATTAACGGACCCCTGATGATAGTGGCCGGTGCAGGTTCCGGGAAAACAAAAGTGCTTACCACCCGCATAGCTCACCTTATGCGGAACGGGGTAGACTCCTTTAACATACTGTCACTCACCTTTACCAATAAGGCGGCAAGAGAAATGAAAGAACGCGTGGAGAAGATACTGGGCGGCAGCGAAGCCCGTAATCTCTACATTGGTACCTTTCACTCCGTATTTGCCAGGCTGCTTCGCGCTGAAGCACACCGCCTCGGCTACCCCAACGATTTTACCATCTACGACACAGATGACGCCAAAAGCGTGCTCAAGACCATCATCAATGAGCAGAACCTGGACGATAAACATTACAAACCCAATTTTGTATATAACCGTATCTCCGCTGCCAAGAACAGTTTGATGGGCCCGGAGGAATACCAGCATGACTACTATGTACAGCAGGAAGACATGCGCGGTAACCGCCCCATGATCGGCAAGATATACGACATGTACGCCAAACGCTGTTTCAAGAACGGCGCCATGGATTTTGACGACCTGCTCTTCAAAATGTATGTGCTCCTGAAACAGTTCCCCGAAGTGCTGCATAAATACCAGCACAAGTTCAAATACATCATGATCGATGAGTACCAGGATACCAACCCTGCCCAGTACGAGATCATCAAACTACTGGGGGCCGTTCATGAGAACATCTGCGTGGTGGGCGATGATGCACAGAGTATCTATTCCTTCCGCGGCGCTACCATCCAGAACATCCTCCAGTTTGAAAAAGACTACGAAGATGCAAAAGTGGTAAAGCTGGAACAGAACTACCGCAGTACCAAATCCATCCTCAACGTTGCCAACGAAGTAATAGCGCATAACAAAGGCCAGATAGAAAAAGCCCTGTGGACGAACAACATGGAGGGCGAGAAAATAAAGCTGGTGCGTACCATGACCGATAACGAGGAAGGCAAGTACGTGGCAGATACCATTGCAGAGCAGAAACTCCGCAATCACCTGGAGAACCGCGACTTTGTGATCCTGTACCGTACTAATGCCCAAAGCCGCTCTTTTGAAGAAAACCTGCGGCGCAAGGCGATTCCCTACCGCCTTTACGGAGGTGTTTCCTTCTACCAGCGTAAAGAGATCAAAGACTTCCTGGCTTACCTGCGCATCACCATCAATACCCGTGATGAAGAAAGCCTGAAACGGATCATCAACTACCCGGTAAGGGGCATCGGTAAAACAACTATAGAAAAAGCCATTGTGTACAGCAACGAACAGAATATCACGTTCTGGGAAGTGCTGGAGCGCGCCCGTGAATTCGGTTTCAAAGGCGGCACCCTGGAGGCGATAGAAGCTTTCGTGACCATGATCCGCAGCTTCCAGGCAACCATTGATAAGCAGAATGCCTACGACGTGGCCGTACAGGTGGGTAAAAGCACCAATCTTGTAAAAGAGCTTTTCAACGATAAAACCACGGAAGGACTGGCCCGTTATGAGAACATCCAGGAACTGCTGAACTCTATCAAGGAGTTTACCGAAACGCCTACAGAAGACGGAGAACTGCTGGATAAAAGCCTGGGCTCTTACCTGCAGCAGATCACCCTGCTCACAGATGCCGACCAGGGAAATGACGAGAACAGCGATGTGGTAAAGCTCATGACCATTCACGCCGCTAAAGGCCTGGAATTCCCGGTGGTGTTTTCCGTGGGGCTGGAAGAGAACCTCTTTCCCAGCACCCTCTCTATCAATACCCGCGAAGAACTGGAGGAAGAACGCCGCCTGTTCTACGTGGCCATTACCCGCGCTAAATCCCGTTTGTGGCTTACCTACGCCAACAGCCGTTACCGCTTTGGCAGCCTGGTACAGAATGAGCCCAGCCGTTTCCTGGAAGAAATGCCGGAACAATTTATAGACCGCAGCTATGCCGGTGGCGGCGCCATGCGCAACACCTTTGGCGGTGGTGGCGGCGGCTTATGGAATAACGGCGGCAACAACATGTTTGACCGCATGCAGAAGAAATCGCCATCCTCTCCCGGCTCGTCTTCGGCTGCCCCGCAGCCCCGCTCTGCCCCCAAGCCGGCTGCTTCGGCTGCTGGCACACATGTGCCCACTCCGGGCTTTACACCGGATGATCCGGCCACTATGGAAGCCGGTATGGAAGTAGAGCACCAGAAGTTTGGCTTCGGCACTATCCTCAGCCTCGAAGGCGCGCCTAATAACCGTATTGCAACGGTAGTATTCCCCCAGGGCGGAGGAGAGAAGAAGATTATGCTGAATTATGCACGTTTAATGATAGTGAAAAAATAGCTACTAGCTGTTGGCCATTAGCCGTTAGCAATAGCCTATATGGCTAAAAGCTAACAGCTAATGGCTAAATGCTGCTTATGGACTCCATCCTCCAAAAACTCCGTCACTACTGCGCTTACCAGGAACGCTGCCACAGCGAGGTAGCAGCTAAATGCCGCGAGCTGGGCCTGCGTGGTGATGCTGTAGATGCAGCCATTGCAGACCTTATTGCAGATAATTACCTGAACGAGGAACGCTTTGCCAAAGCCTTCGCCGGCGGCAAGTTCCGCGTTAAACAATGGGGCCGCCGCAAAATAACGGTGGAGCTGCAGCAAAGGCAGGTATCGCCCTACTGTATAAAAAAAGGCCTGCAGGAGATAGATGAGGCAGACTACCGGGAAACCCTCATGAAGCTGGCCGAAAAGAAATATGCCTCCCTGGAAGGCGAACATCCCCTGAAGCGGAAGCAGAAAACCATACAGTACCTGGTCCAGAAAGGCTTTGAAACGGAGCTGGTACTGGCTGTTCTTGAAGGAATTGCAAATGATGCCAGCTAAAACGTCAATATTTTGAATAGTTTTTAACCCCGCAGAACGTAAATTTGTTGATTACGAATTATTGACTATGTCAGATCTGAAAGTAACACTCATCCAGACAAAGCTCCACTGGGAAGATGTCGCAGCCAACCTGCGGATGTTCGATGAAAAAGTGAATGCCATCCCTGAGCGTACGGAAGTGGTAGTATTGCCTGAAATGTTCAGCACCGGTTTCAGCATGCAGCCTGAAAAGCTGGCGGAGACCATGGACGGCAGCGCAGTGCAATGGATGAAGAAGAAGGCGGCAGAAAAGAATGTGATCATCACCGGCAGCCTTATCATCAAAGAAGGTGATCACTATCTGAACCGTTTGATCTGGATGCAGCCCAACGGCGTATACGGCACTTACGATAAGCGTCACGTATTTGCCTTTGCTGGTGAGCATGAGCATTACCAGCCCGGTGATAAACGCCTGATAGCCCAGGTAAAGGGCTGGAAAATAAACCTCCTCATTTGCTACGATCTTCGTTTCCCTGTATGGGCGCGTAACGCCATCTCCCAGGATACCGGCGCTCCCATGTACGATGTGATGATCAATGTGGCCAACTGGCCCGAAAGGCGCAATACTGCCTGGAAAACCCTGCTGCAGGCCCGCGCTATAGAGAACCAATGCTACGTGGTGGGATTGAACAGGGTAGGCAACGACGGTCTCGACATCTACCACAGCGGCGACAGCAGCATTATCGATCCCATGGGAGAGATCATTTACCAGAAAAATCATGACGAGGATATCTTCACCTATACCCTCCAGCGCAGCCGCCTGGAAGAGGTGCGAACCAAGCTGCCCTTCCTGAAGGATGCAGATAAATTCCAGGTGCTTTGATCTCCGCCGTACACCATATTGCCATTATCTGTGCCGATTATGAACGCAGCAAGGCCTTCTACACCAAAGTATTAGGCCTGCAGGTAGTAAGGGAAGTATACCGTGAAGAGCGCAGGTCCTGGAAGCTGGATCTTGCCCTGAACGGCCATTATATCATCGAACTGTTCTCTTTTCCTGATCCTCCTCCCAGGCCAAGCCGCCCCGAGGCCCAGGGACTGAGGCACCTGGCCTTTACCGTGCAGGATATAGAACAGACAGTGTCGGCACTGCAGCAGCAGGGCGTACTAACAGAGCCCATACGTGTTGATCCTTACACCGGTAAACGCTTTACCTTCTTTACAGACCCTGACGGGTTGCCCCTGGAGTTATACGAAACCTAATCATACCGCTATGTCAGTTACTTATGTTAATGCACGTATTTTCACCGGAGACCGCTTTTTGGAAGACCATGCGGTATTAACAGACAAAGGACGTATCATCGGCATATTGCCAGCATCAGAGATCCCTGAAGATACGCAGCGGGTGGAACTAAGCGGCCTTACCCTGGCCCCTTCCCTGATAGACCTGCAGATCTACGGGGGCAACGATAAACTTTTTCCATACGACCTGGATACGGCTTCACTGAAAGCCACTTATGAGTACTGCCGTGGCGGCGGGGCAGCCCATTTCATGCCTACTGTGCCTACCAGCTCCTGGGAAGTAATGCTGAAAGCCATACAAGCGGTAAAAGCATACTGGGAACAAGGCGGCGCCGGAGTACTGGGCCTGCACCTGGAAGGGCCTTTTATGAATCCTGAAAAACGCGGCGCTCACCTGCAGCAATATATTACAACACCTTCCCAACAGGATATTGACCGCCTGCTGGAACATGGCAGCGGTATTATCAAGATGATGACGCTGGCCCCTGAGTGTTGCGACCCCAAACTGGTAAAACAGCTGCAGGAGGCGGGCATACTCATATCCGCGGGGCATAGTAACGCCACTTACCAGCAGGCCTATACTGCTTTTGAAAACGGCATACCTGCCGCTACGCACCTGTTCAATGCCATGTCTGCCCTTCAGAGCAGGGCGCCCGGCATGGTAGGCGCTATTTATGACCACAACCGTGTGTGCGCCAGCGTGGTGGCAGATGGTATCCATGTAGATTTTGCATCTATCCGTATCAGTAAGAAGATCATGGGAGAGCGCCTGTACCTTATTACAGACGCTGTAGCTGAAAGCCTCGTGGGCGATTATATCTACGTGCGTGAGAACGACCGCTACGTAAATGCACAGGGAACCCTGGCAGGTTCCTGTCTTACCATGATGCAGGCGGTAAAGAACTGTGTGCAGCAGGTAGGTATCCCGCTAGACGAAGCCCTGCGTATGGGCAGCGCCTACCCGGCCACCCTGGCGGGCAAGGGTGATGAGCTGGGCCGCATTGCAGCCGGCTACCGGGATAGCATGGTGGCATTTGACGAACACTTAGCGGTGCATCACACCTTCGGCAACGGGGAAATCTGAAAACCATCAGATCGTTTTAATTACCTTCGCGGTTAACAATTTCTTAATCTGGCAAACATCCGTATGTCGGCACTAACGCGTTTTTTTACCAAAGATCACTACAAGTACTCTTTTTTACTGGGCTGGCTGGTGCTGGGATTATTGCAGGCGGGGTTTACAGAGCTAATGGATGATGAGGCCTATTACTGGGTATATTCCCGCCATCTGGACTGGGGATATTTCGATCACCCTCCTATGATAGCCCTGCTGATCCGCGGAGGCTACGCGCTCTTTCACAATGAGCTGGGTGTACGCTTACTCGTGGTGGTGATCAATGTGCTGACGCTCTGGCTTACCTGGGAGCTCATCCCCCGGAAACATAACCGGCTGTTCTACCTGGTGATGGGCGCGATGGGCGCCATGCAGATAGGCGGAATGCTGGCCGTGCCGGATGTACCGCTGATCTTTTTTGCCACCTTATATTTCTGGGTCTACCGCCGTTTCCTGGAGCAGCAGAACTGGAGAAATACCCTGTTGCTGGGCCTTAGTATGGCCCTGATGTTCTACAGCAAGTACCACGGCGTATTGCTGGTGTTCTTTACGCTGGTATCCACCCCTAATCTCCTGCGTGTATTCAAGTTCTATATCGCGTGTATCATTACCGTGCTGTTATACCTGCCACACCTGTACTGGCAGTACAGCCACGGCTATCCTTCCATCCAGTACCACCTGGTAGAACGGAATGCCCCCGGTTACGATATTTCCTATTCGCTGGATTATATACTCGGTCAGCTCCTGATCTTTGGTCCCATTGCCGGTTGGCTGATCGTGTATTATGCTTTTATCTGCCCCATCCAGAGCAGTTTTGAGCGTACGCTGAAGGTGTGCCTGATAGGGGTGCTGGCCTTTTTCCTGTTCAGTACCTTTAAGGGAAGGGTAGAGGCCAACTGGACAGTGATGGTATTCACGCCTGCGGTTATACTGGCGCACCAGGCTATTATCCGCCGCAAAGGCTCATGGAAATTGCTGCGTTATCTTACCATAGCCACCCTGGTAGTGGTATTTATCACCAGGGTGTACATGATCTGGGATTTTCTGCCCGGTGTGAAGATCCGGCCTGAGATCCATCATAACCGCGAATGGGCAAAAGCTTTGCAGGAGAAAGCTGGCAGCAAACCGGTAGTGTTCCTGAACAGTTACCAGATCGCCTCGAAGTACATGTTCTATTCCGACGGTGGACTGGCCTACAGCATTAACAGCCGTTATGCCCGCCGCAACCAATACAATTACTGGAACACCGAAGAGCAGTTATGGGGCAAACCGGTCATGATCGCGTTTGAACCGGGAGCAGATATGCCTGTTACCGATAGTATACACACCGTGAAAGGCGCCTGGGAATACTATATACAACCGCAATATTATTCTTACTCACTGATCTGGATGGTGCCTGCCATGAAAAAGCTGCAGGTAAGGCCGGGAGAGCATATGGCCTTTGTGCTCAAGCTGCGCAGCGGCTATAATCAGCCGGTGCCAGAGGATACTGCCCACGAAGCAGTATTGGGCTATGCGTTTATGCGTAAAAGAGAAGGGCTCCCCGCCGTAAGAACAGATATCAACCTTGTAAGATCCCTGCAGCGCCGTATTATCCGGATGGAAGTGACCATGCCCGAACAACCTGGCGAATATCAGCTCAAGTTCTGTGTATTCGCAGGGGTACTGCCTCCCACACATAACAGTGAAAGCATCAAAATTAATGTAGTAGAATAAAGATAAAGGCAGGTAGCTAAGGGCTAACAGCCAATAGCTAACTGCTACTGTTCAAACGCATTCCATCCCTGGGCTACCAGCTTGAATTTATTACCGCCTTTGGTAATAATATGAGCTCCTTCGCTGATATCCGTCATATAGCCGATCACGCTGATCTGCTCATTCAGTAACAGCTTTTCATGGTCCGACTGTTTAATGGTGAACAGCAGCTCATAATCCTCTCCGCCGCTTAATGCGCAGGCGGTAGGGTCCAGGCTGAATTTCAGGGCCTGTTGGCGGCTCTGGTCGTGGACAGGCAGTTTGTCTTCGTAGATCACACAACCCAGGTTGCTCTGCTTGCAGATGTGCAGCGCTTCTGAGCTGAGGCCGTCGCTCACGTCCATCATGGCCGTAGGCTTGATCTCCGCTGCTTCCAGGAATTCGATAATATCCTTGCGTGCTTCCGGTTTCAGCAGCCGGCCGATAATATAGGTCTGGTCTTCGAGGTCGGGTTGTAGTTGAGGGTGTTCCCGGTACAGCTGTTTTTCCCGTTCCAGGAGGGTAAGCCCCAGGAAGGCTGCGCCCAGGTCGCCGGATACACAGATCAGGTCTCCTTTTTCTGCGGTAGAGCGCTTCACGAACTGGTCTGGCGCTACTTCCCCGATGGCGGTCACGCTGATCACAAATCCTTTCTGGGAGGAGGAGGTATCTCCGCCTATCAGGTCTACCCCGTATCTTTCACAGGCGGCATAAACGCCGTCGTAAAATTCGCTCAGGGCCTCTACAGAGAAGCGGTTGCTGAAAGCAATGCTGACGGTGATGTGGGTGGGGGTGGCGTTCATGGCGTAGATATCAGACAGGTTCACCACCACTGATTTATACCCCAGGTGTTTGAGTGGCGTATAGGCCAGGTCAAAATGAATGCCTTCTACCAGCATATCCGTGCTGATCACGGTTTGTTTGCCAAAATGGTCTATTACAGCCGCATCGTCGCCTACGCCAAGTACGGTGCTGGCCTGCTGGATCTCTATATTCCTGGTCAGATAGTCTATCAGGCCGAATTCTCCCAGGGAGCCGACCTCTGTCCTTTCTTCACTCATTTTCTCTAAAAGTTTATTTACCGTTTACAGCCGCCAGCAGTTCGTCGTGAATGATTCCGTTGGTGGCGATGATCTTTTTCTGATGGGGGGAGAAGCGCTTGCCGCTGAAGTCGGTCACTTTTCCGCCTGCCTCTTCTACGATGATGAAACCTGCGGCAGAATCCCAGGCGTTCAGTTTATGTTCATAAAAGCCGTCAAAACGTCCTGCAGCTACCCAGCAAAGATCAATGGCGGCAGAGCCCAGGCGGCGCAGGGGTAGTCCTTCGCGTACAAAACGGCCAAAGACAGTGATGGGATCGTTCGTTTCGTCCTCCCAGGTATAAGGGAAGCCGGTTACCAGGCAGGCTTTAGCCAACTCCGGTTTGGCAGATACACGGATAGGCTGCCCGTTCAGGGTGGCGCCTTGTCCTTTTTCTGCAAAGAAGAATTCGTTCATAAAGGGGTTATACACAGCGCCCATGATCACTTCACCGTCCTGTTCCACGCCAATGGATACACAGCATAAAGGGATGCCGTGGGCAAAATTTACCGTTCCGTCCAGCGGGTCTATGATCCATTTTGTGTTAGAAGGGGTGCTGATCTCCCCGGCTTCCTCGCTGAGGATGTAATGGTCGGGGAAGGTTTCCCGGATAGCGCTCAGGATAGCAGTTTCAGCCTGTTTGTCAGCCTCCGTAACCAAATCATTTACAGTGCTTTTGCTGTCTATCTGGAAGCTGCCGTTAAAATATTGCTGTAAGATTTTTCCACCGGCTTCCGTAGCTTTGAGTAATGTGGCTTTTAACATGTCGCAAAGGTAGTAGATTTAGTCGTTAGTCGATAGTCATTAGTCGTAAGTAGCTGGGACGCAATTATTTCATTCTCTCTCAATCACTAACGACTAACGACTGACAACTAACGACTAATTTCCTGTATTTTTGCATTTCAAATAATGCGAAGGAAAATTAATGGCCATCATCGGTAATCTTATATCCAGGTCACTCCGTATCCGTAAAAAGTTCACGGTTAAGTTAGGGACACCGCGCCAATACCAGCTTCAGGTACTGCACCGGCTGCTAGAGAAGGCTAAACACACGCAATTCGGCCGGCATTATAAATTCCAGGAGATCCTGGACAGCCCGAACTTCATGACCCAATACCGGGCCCGTATCCCTGTGCACAACTACAACAAAATGCACCACGACTGGTGGTATAAGTGTCTTGAAGGCGTAGAGAATGTAAGCTGGCCTGAAAAGATCAAATACTTTGCCCTCAGTTCCGGCACCTCCGAATCAGCCAGCAAGCACATCCCCGTGACCCGCGATATGCTGCGTACGGTGAAGAAGGTAGGGGTGAAGCAGCTGTATTCAATGGTTAACTTCAATATTCCGCCTAAGTCTTTTGAAAAAGGGATCCTGATGCTGGGTGGCACCACTTCCCTGTACGAAAAAGGCGACTATTACGAAGGCGACATGAGCGGTATACAGGCCAAGAATATTCCGCGCTGGTTCCGCCGCTTCTATAAGCCCGGCGGCCGTATCTCCAAAAAGCCCAACTGGGAGCAGCGCATCAAGCTCATCGTGCGTAAGGCGCGCCAATGGGATGTAGGCACTGTATGCGGCGTACCTGCCTGGGTCCAGATCGTGCTGGAAGAGATCATCAAATATCACGGCGTAAAGAACATTCATGAAATATGGCCTAACCTGGCTATTTATATACATGGGGGCGTATCTTTTGAGCCCTACAGGGAAAGTTTCCAAAAGCTGCTGGGCAAGCCCATCACTTTTATTGAAACATACATGGCTTCAGAAGGGTCTTTTGGCTTCCAGGCACGTCCGGGCACCAAGGGCATTAAGCTGGTGCTGAATGCCGGTATCTTTTTTGAATTCATTCCTTTCAACGAAGAGAACTTTGATGCAGACGGAGAGGTAAAGCCTAACCCTAAATCGTACATGATCCACGAAGTAGTGGAGGATGTAGAATATGCCGTTATGCTGAGCACCTGCGCAGGCGCCTGGCGTTATCTCATTGGCGATGTGGTAAAGTTCACCTCCGTGAAGGAACATGAGATCATCATTGTTGGCCGTACCAAGCAGTTCCTAAGCCTCTGCGGCGAACATATGAGCATCGATAACATGAACAAGGCGATCGATACCGTCCAGAAAAAGCTGGGTATTACGGTAAAGGAATTTACCATCGCCGGGTTTCCTTATCAGAACCTGTTTGCTCATCGCTGGTACATCGGTACAGATGACACGGCGGTAGACAGCAACAAGGTGCGCGAGATCATCGATCAAACGCTCTCAGAAGTAAATGACGACTATGCAGTAGAAAGAACTTCCGCATTAAAAGAGATCTTTGTGGAAGTACTGCCAAACGATATATTCATTGACTACCTGCGTTGCAAAGGCAAAGAAGGTGCAATGAACAAGTTCCCCAGGGTGATGAAAGGTGATAAGCTGAAAGACTGGGAAAGCTTCCTAGAAACAAAAACTGTAGGTAAATAAATTCCAAATACCAGATTCCAAATCCCAAGCGAAACAAGTGTCTGAATTAAATGCATATTGCTTTTCTTTCTGACATCTTCTTCCTTTGGCGTTTGGAATCTGGTATTTGGTATTTGGAATTTTTAACCATGATTGCAGGAATCGTAGCAGGATTAGGACTGGGGATATTTCTATCTGTATCGGTAGGGCCGGTAATATTTGCCATTATTAAATATAGTATCAACAATGGTTTTAAGGCGGGTATCAGCTTTGTGCTGGGCGTGTCTTTCAGCGATATTATGTTTGTACTGATCGGCAACCTTGCTACCTCCTTTATTGAAGGCCTGGAAGATTATAAGCGCACTATTGGTGTGGTAGGTGGTATCATGCTGGTGTGCATGGGGCTGTATGGCCTCTTCCTCAAAAAAATAAAGATCAGCACCGGTGAAGAAAAGCCTGAAATGTTCCGCACGCATGATTATCTCAAAATATGGCTGGCCGGTTTCCTGATGAATACATTAAATCCCGGAGTGCTTATTTTCTGGCTGGGCGTATGTGTGGCCAACAGCGCCACCACGGTAAGCCACCGCTTCACCATGTACGGCGTATGCCTCTGCCTGGTATTATCCATGGATATACTGAAAGTGTTTGTTAGCGATAAGATCCGTCATAAGCTCACCCTTACCAATGTAGTTTGGCTGAATCGTATAGCCGGCGTTTGTATGGTATTGTTTGGCCTCGTACTGTTGTATAAAGTACTCTTTGATGTAGCAGGACTTGCCAGCCATTGAGAATCGGTTTACAGAAAGGTAACCTACCATCATCTTTTCAAATTAATTTTACCGCGGGATAAAATAAAAAAAGAGCGAGTGGTGAATACTACTCGCTCTTTTTTTATTTTCTTTTTTTACTGTTTATCTGATCGTCCATGTTTCGTTCCCCGCCAGCAGCTTATCCAGGTTGCCCGGGCCTCTCTTCGCAATGGCATCTGCTATCTGCTGCGCCATCACTTCTTCATAAGTAGGACGGCTGGTTTGGTAAAACACACCGAAAGGACGTGGTAAATGCCCTTCAATGCGCGGATCATCGAACATGCGCGTTAACACCTGCGCTTTATAGAAATCAGCTTCATCATGTACCCACAGGTCGCTGGCGCTGTATTCAGTGCCCAGCTCCACTACCACGGGCTTGAAGCCATCCAGACGGATGCCTTTGTTCTTTTGCGCGCCAAAGATCAGCGGCTGGCCTTGTTCCAGGAAGAGGGTTTCTTCCGGTTTGCTGCCTTTTTCGGTGAATACTTCAAAAGCGCCGTCGTTGAATATGTTACAGTTCTGGTAGATCTCCAGGAAGGAAGCGCCTTTGTGTGCATGGCTGCGTTTCAGCAGCTCCTGCAGGTGCTTGGGATCACGGTCCATGCTGCGGGCAATAAAGGTAGCGTCAGCGCCCATTGCCAGTGCCAGCGGGTTAAAAGGATGGTCTATACTGCCAAAGGGAGTGGATTTGGTCACTTTGTTCTCTTCGGAAGTAGGAGAGTATTGACCTTTGGTTAAGCCGTAGATCTGGTTATTGAACAGCATGATGTTCAGGTCAAAATTACGGCGCAGCAGGTGAATGGTATGGTTACCGCCGATAGACAGTCCATCCCCGTCGCCGGTCACCACCCATATGCTCAGCTCGGGGCGGGTAGCCTTCAGGCCGGAAGCAATGGCGGTAGCGCGCCCGTGGATCGAGTGCATACCGTAAGTGTTCATATAGTACGGAAAACGGGAAGAGCACCCGATACCGGAAACGATCACAATATTTTCCCGGGGAATACCCAGCCCGGGCATAATGGTCTGTACCTGTTTTAATATAGAATAGTCCCCGCAGCCAGGGCACCAGCGTACTTCCTGGTCCGTTGCAAAATCCTTGGCCGTTAACGCCTGCGGGGCGATAGTTGTTGTTGACATCTTTTGATATTAAATAGTATACAAAGTTAATTAATAATGAAAAATGAATAATTAATAATACCGGCTATTCAATATTACGCTTGGTACCTGTTCTGAGATTATTCATTGTTCATTATTCATTGTTAATTAAAAGCTCCCAATACTCTGCGGCTCTCCTGGTATGGGGTATCACAATCGTGCCTCCTACTATATTGGCAACGGCAAAGATCTCATACATTTCTTCAGTAGTAACGCCCTGTTCGTGGCATTTACCCAGGTGGTATTTGATACAATCGTCGCAGCGCAGTACCATCGATGATACCAGTCCCAGCATCTCTTTTACCTTGGTGCTTAGCGCCCCTTCCATATAGGTGTTGGTATCCAGGTTAAACAGGCGGTTGATCACCTTGTTTTGCTTGCCCAGGATCACCTCGTTCATTTTGCCCCTGTAATCGTTAAATTCCTTGATCTGGTCTGACATATGACTTACGTTACATTATCAAAAATAATCATTCAACACACAAGGTAGTGATTATTTGTTGCTTAAAGCTTTCTGCAAATATATAATAATCTACTGTGGTGGTAGACTAGTGAGCCTCTTCAAGGGATAATAAAAGGTTATAGGTGATAACTTTAAATTATGCAGGGCTACCTGTTATAGATAGGCCTAAGCCCGTCCAGGGTTCAAAACCCTTTGTAGGCTTAAATTATTGTTCCCCCGCCGCTTTCAGATAATCTTCCAGTCCCTGTATGATCTTTTCCACCATTTCCGCCTGGAAGCCGGGATCCATTACTTTCTCCTCATCTCCCGGGTTGCTGAGGAACAGCGTTTCTATCAGTGCATCCGGGAACTCGGTGGGGTTGTTCAGTACAAAGTTAAAATCCCCGTTACAGCCAAAGCCCGACAGGCCGGTTTCCAGCATACGGTTATAAATGGCCCGGGCCAGCGGTTCGCAGAAGGGATGTTTATAGTAGGTGGCCGTTCCCCGGATATCTACCGGGTTGATGGAAGAATTCAGGTGTATGCTCAGCATCAGGTCGGGGTCTGAACGGCGAAAGAAGGAGAGCCGCTCCTCGTTGGCCACAAACTGGTCCCTGGTGCGGGTGGTCAGCACGGTAGCCCCTTCCTTTTCCAGCGCTGCCTTCAGCAGCATGGCAATGGAAAGACTGAGCTCCTTTTCATACACGCCTGCTGGTCCCAGGGCGCCCACATTGCTGCCGCCATGCCCGGCGTCCAGCCCTATGGTAAGATGGCGCAGCTGGAGGCTGTCGGGTGTGCGCTTCACCTGTACGGTCAGCGTATCGCCCTGGTAAAAGGTCTTGTATCCCCAGGGAAACGCATGCTGCAGGTTGATCACCATCCGGAATACTTCCGGCTCGGGCTGTTGCCAGGCCACCTGCCGGATCTCGAGGGTGCTGCCTATCTGGGTTTGCAGGCCTGCTTCCGCATAGGCGCCAAATACATCTACGATGATCTTGCCGGGCCTCACCTCCTGGGTGGAGAGATAGGGCAGTTTATCGGCCAGGGGGATGGATACATAATCATAGTTCTCATCGGCCCAAACCCGGGCCTCGTTCACGATGCTCACGGGGGCTGGCTCCTGGAGGGTGGTAGTGTCTACAAGTGGTTCCGGTATGTAGGCGTAACGCCCGTTGGCAAGTCTCACTTTATAGTAATCTCCTTCCCGGCCGCTGATCTGCAGCAGTACACCTTCATCCAGGTAACCCAGTTTTTGGGGTCCCAGGCGGTCGCCATGAGGAGAAACGGTGAGATAGGTCATATTGTCGATGGTACGGCCGGTGAACAGGCCTTCGTTTGGCATGTAGGAATAATACTGCGGGCTTTCCTTAACGATCGTGGCGCCGCTGCTGTTGCGCAGGGCCACCCTGATGCGCCCGTTCAGCAGGCTGTCTGATGATTTGATCACGTAAGCGCCTTCATAAAAGCCGGGCGTGCCGTTCTCTGAGCTCACTTCCTGCAGCGGCGCATTATTGATCCAGCTGGCCCGGCACCCGGGAAAAGCTTTCATTTTAATGCGCAGGGTATCCCCTTCCGTTAGCTGCAGGTTGCCCTGTGGTGTAATGGTAAAATAATCTATCCTGAAAACAGGGGTGGGGGTAGGAGGGGGCGCGGGCTGGTAGTAATAGGTAATCTGCCTGGTATAGGTTTTACCGGTAGTATCCGTGGCCGTTAACACCAGCGGTGTTCTGCCTGTCTTCAGCTCCTGCTTGATGGCAAAAGAGCCGGTGGAATATACGTGGATGCTATCGCCATTCATCTGCAGGCGGCAACCTTTGCAGGTGCGTCCTGAAATGTATTGTTTAGCAGTACTTACATTGTTTTGTTCCCGTGTTGGTTGACTCAGATGTATAAAAGCCTGTCCATAACCCAGCTGGTATACAAAAAACAGAACGGCTACTCCCAACAGCCGGCGTTGCATTGATTTCATCATGATCCCCGTACTACGCCGCAAAGATGCAAAAAGTTTAGAAGTTTGAGGTTTGAGGTTTGAGGTTCGTTGAAAGTTAGATGTTGAAAGGTAGTGCCGGGCACTTATTTAGACATCTAACCTCTAACTAACCTCAAACCTCAAACATTACCAAATGTATTTGTTCTCTGCTATCAGCTTGTCCGCTATTCTTCTGCGGGCATCCTTGGTGTTATATGGCTGTGTTTTGGTATAGCGTTTAAGGCCCAGCAGCATCATGCGTTGTTCATCGCCTTCTGCAAAGCTGTTGATGGCATCTTTACCGTATTTGTGTATACGGTCTGCCGCATCGGTCAGGTAAGTGCGCACCGCATCGGCCTGCAGGGAGGCTGCGCTTTCGCCTTGTTTCTCTGTAAGCTTAATGAGGCGCAGCAATCCGCTTTCTGCGGTAAAGGTTTCTATGGCCATGTCTGCGATGTTCATGAGCACTTCCTGTTCCTGTTCCAGCTTCATGGCCAGTTTCTGTACGGCGGCGCCGGCTACCAGCAGGATCGCTTTCTTCAGGTTGCTGATCATTTTTTTCTCTTCGGCAAAAGGTGTTTCATCATCATTGCCGAATTCGGGAATGCTCATCAGCTCCTTCATAACGTTCATGGCAGGCGTCATAAGATCCAGCTTCCCTTTCATGGCGCGTTTCAGTGTCATGTCCAGTGTAAGCAGGCGGTTGATCTCATTGGTGCCTTCAAAGATGCGGTTGATCCTGGCGTCGCGGTACGATTTGGAGATCACGTATTCATCGCTGAAGCCATTGCCGCCATGTATTTGCACGCCTTCATCCACTACATAGTCCAGCACTTCAGAGCCGTTCACTTTCAGGATGGCGCATTCTACTGCATATTCTTCCGCTGCGCCCAGTACGGCTTCGTTAAAGGGCTTGCCGGCTGCCAGCAATTCCTGTTCCTGCAGTTCTATCAGTTGTGCCGTGCGGTACAGGGAGGATTCGCACATCCAGGTACGGATGGCCATCTCTGCCAGTTTATGTTTGATGGCGCCGAAATTGGCGATAGGCTGTTTGAACTGCTCACGCGTGGTGGCATACTGAATAGTGCTGCTCAGAGAGCGTTTGCAAGCGCCTAAGGCGGCAGCACAAAGTTTCAGACGGCCTATGTTCAGGATATTGAAAGCGATAAGGTGCCCTTTGCCGATGGTACCCAGCACATTTTCTGCGGGCACTTTTGCGTCCTGGAAATAGATCTGCCGGGTGCTGGAGCCTTTGATGCCCATCTTGTGCTCTTCTGCGCCCAGCGTGAACCCGGGAGTATCTTTATCTACGATGAAAGCAGTGAATTTATCTCCGTCTATCTTGGCGAAAACGGTGAACACATCCGCAAAGCCCGAGTTGGTGATCCAGCATTTCTGTCCGTTCAGCAGGTAATATTTACCATCCTCAGAGAGTTTGGCCGTGGTCTTTGCACTGAGCGCATCAGAACCTGAGTTGGGCTCTGTGAGTGCATAAGCGCCTTTCATCTCGCCGCTGGCCAGTTTGGGAATATATTTCTGTTTCTGTTCTTCAGTACCAAAATACAGGATGGGTAGAGAGCCGATACCAGTGTGCGCTGCCATGGCAACAGAGAAAGAGTGGCCGGAGCCTAAAGCTTCATTGATCAGGGTAGCGGTCACAAAGTCTTTTCCAAGGCCGCCGTATGCCTCCGGGAAGGAAGCCCCCAGCAAACCCTGTTCGCCTGCCTTATCCAGCAGGGAAGGCATCAGCCCTTCTTCCAGCTTGTCGAGGCGCTCCAGCAGCGGTGTCACTTCTTTCGCCACAAATTGCTCCGCCATCTCTTTGATCATGAGCTGTTCTTCAGAAAAATCTTCAGGGGTAAACACATCATCCGGCGTGCTTTCCTTTACCAGGTATTCGGCCCCTTTCAGGGTAGCCTTCTTTTCAACTGTTGTGTCCATCTTAAACCTGTTTTAGTGTTTGAAGTTTGGGTGTTTCGTAATTTACTTAGTTTGGGGCAAATGGCAAAAGTTGATTAAAATTGCGTTGATTATCATGCCGTCCTTTTTTTTACCATACGCCAGTAGCCGCTTTCACGGTATCCGGGAAGGTTCAGGCGCTCAACTATTGATATGCCTGCACGGCTTTGGCGAAAGCGCCATGCACTTTGTGCCGCTGGCAAAATATATGGGTAGCCGTTTTACCATCGTAGGAATTGATCTGCCTTTTCACGGACAAACCACCTGGAAAGAAAAACGCCCTTTTACCCCGCATGATCTGCAAACCCTTATTGGAATGATCCTGCAGGAACAGCATCAGCATCATTTCTCCCTGCTGGGATACAGCATGGGCGGACGGCTGGCCCTCAGCATGATACCTGTGATGGCCCCGCAGCTGCGGCATGTGATCTTACTGGCGCCCGATGGTATTAAGAATAATCCCTGGCATATGTTTGTTACCCGTACTGCAGTTGGCAACCGCCTGTTTAAATATGTGACCTATAAACCGCAGCTGTTCTTCCGGCTGCTCAGCGGGGTGCGTAAGCTGGGCACCCTCAACGAAAGCGTGTACAAGTTTGCCTTTCACAGCATGGATAAGCTGGATAAACGCCTGCTGGTGTACAACGTATGGACCTGCATGCGGCGCATGCTGCCCGATCTTACAAAATGCAAAAAGGCATTGGCGCAGTACAATATCCGCACGCTCCTGGTCTATGGAAAGTACGACCGTATTATTCCTGCAGTAGTAGGTGAGCGTTTGGTGGACGGATCTTTCCCCGGCGAAATAGTAGTGCTTGAAAAAGGCCACCAGCTTATATCCGAACAATTGGGTAAGGCTATCCTGTCTAAAATATAATGTATTTCCTATATTTTATCGGGGGAAAGGGCCGGAAGTCCTTAATCCATCCGCCTGATAGCGGCCCTCGCCCTCGTACGGTCTCTGGCTGCCTGTCAGAAGGCAAACGTTGCACGTTCTTTACCCCTTTCCACCGCTTTGCATGCAGGGGGCTTAATATTTACAGAGAATAATATACTTTTGACGGCCGCTTGACGGGAAATTAACATGAATATCTTTCTCATTATTATATCGTTGCTGGGTGTAAGCTATGGGCTGCTGCTGCTTTGGTACGCCCTTGGCTGGAAGAAGCTCCCTGCCTTTATCCCTTCAGCACCTGTCAGCGGGCGTACGCGCGTTACCGTGATCATCCCCGCGCGGGACGAAGAAGCCAACCTGCCGCCGCTCCTGGCGGCCCTACAATCACAAACCTATCCCGCGGAGCTGCTGGAAGTGATCGTGATAGATGATTTTTCTGCTGATAATACTGCGCAGGTGGTACGTTCCTTCCCTGCGCCTAACATAAAGCTGCTGCGCCTCAGTGATCACCTCGATATCACGCAGCGCCTGAACTCTTACAAAAAGAAAGCCATTGAAATGGCCATAGGCCAGGCCAGCGGTCAGCTCATTGTTACCACGGATGCAGATTGTGTAATGGGCGCGAGATGGATAGAAATGCTGGTACAGTTCTATGAAACACGCCGCCCCAAATTCATTGCTGCCCCGGTAAGCTTTTACCAGGAAACCAACTTTTTCAAGATCCTGCAGTCGCTTGATTTCATGAACATGCAGGGCATTACAGGCGCTGTGGCCCAGCTGCGTATCGGCACCATGTGTAATGGCGCCAACCTGGCGTACGAAAAAGAAACTTTCCTGGAAGTAGGCGGCTTTAAAGGGATTGACAATATTGCCTCCGGCGATGATATGCTGCTCATGTACAAGGTGTACCGCAAATACCCTGACAGCATTGGTTATCTGAAGAATGAGGAAGCGATCGTGCGCACACTGCCCGTAGATACTTTCAACGCATTTATGCATCAGCGTATCCGCTGGTCGTCCAAGGCAGATAAATACGATGATAAACGCCTTACGTGGATGCTGGCGATTGTTTATTTGTGGAATGCTGCGCTGCTCTTCATGGGAGTGTTCGCGCTTTTCTTTCCTATCGTATGGAGCTGGCTGCTGATTTCCCTCTTATTCAAGATCGTAATAGAATTATGTTTCATGTTCCCCATCGCCCGCTTCTTTGGCAAAACAACATTCCTGGGCTGGGTCATTCCCGGGCAACTGTTTCACATTCCCTACATCGTTGTAGCGGGCTGGCTGGGTAAGTTCGGTTCCTACCAATGGAAGGGCCGGCGCGTGAATTAAGTGTAAGAAAAATGCCGGGGTCTTCCTCCTCCGTCATTGCGGGGAGCAGCGCGGATTAGCGCGTGGGGCGACGAAGCAATCTTTTCACACAATCTCCTCTTAAATTAATTATACTCCTCCATCAATTGCGCCTCACCCTTTCCTAACGTCAAATCCCACACCAGCTTAAACCACACCAGCGAACAAAACACCGCCTTCACCGCAAACGGCTCCACATAGGTCCTCGCCAGTTTATACGGAAAAATAAGATCAGTAGACGAGAACGACGTACACACCAACGCCAGCAGCAACAACGCCAAATTAATCCCCTTTTGCTTTTGTGTAAAATACCAGATACCCACACCCGCCATCGCAATCACATAGGTCGGAGATTCTCCCTTATGATTAAATATCACCACCCATATCAATACAGACGCCAATACATGCAAGCGGTATAGCGGCTGCTTCCAGTCTTTTACCCGCAGCAACGGCACACAGAACAACACAGCTCCTATCAGCACAAACACCTGCTTATTCATATTAAAACCAAACCACGTGCGCCACCATCCATACAACGATACACCCGTAGATGCGCCATGATCCATGGTCAGCAAATGGCCCCAGCTTTTGTACAGGAACTGCAGCTGCCCGGGCGTTATTACCAGCAGCGGCATCAATCCCAATACTACTGCCCAGAAAATAGTAGCAATAGCTGCCTTCCACCTTGAAGGATATAGCAGGAACAGCGCCAGCGCCACAATACCGAAGATCTTGATGTAGATAGTGATCATTACCATTAAGGCTGCCCACCACACCTTATCTTCTTCCATGAAATGCCAGGCCAGTATCAGCAGACCGGCAATCAGCACATTGGTTTGTGAGCTGGTCAGCGCGATCATCGTCTCTATCAGTATAAAGAACAGGAACAGGCTTAACCTGGGTTTGGTGAACGGCAGTTTGCGCACCGCAATAATGAACACCACGATGTTCACCAGGTTAAAGAATATCAGGCCCGGCAGATCTGGCAGCCATGCAAAGATGCCCATCCACAGGGAAAATGAAGGGCTGTATTTATACACGTCGTAATGTTCTGCAGGATATTCCGGGTAGAGGTCCTGCGAATGTATCAGGTGAAAGAACGATTGCTTAAAGATCACATAGTTGTTATACCTTGTCCACTGTGCCATATCCTGTGAACTGAACCAGGAATGGCAGGATATGCCGATAGCCAGCAGGATAAAGAACCCGAAAAGATATTTCGCCGGCACTGAAGACAGTTTTTTTGCCACTGTAATAAAGAAACGCTCAAAGCCGGTAGCTGAATGTGTTTGTGTGTTCATAGGAGAATGAATGTCCGCATAGTTTGTAACTTGCCGTCCGGCAATGATATATATTTTTTAACTTAAATGCTCAATTTTCTGATCGGCTATCAGCCACTCGCTAATAGCTAAGCGTTAATGGTTAACAGCTCAAATAATATCCGCTCTTCTTTCAGCCGTCAGGCCTGGAAGCGGCTGCAGCGCAACAAAGGCGCGATGGCAGGTCTCTGTCTCATTGCCCTGGCCATCCTGGTTAGCATCGCTGCTTACTGGATAGCGCCGGACTCCACGCCTTATGCCAACCGCATGGTGCTGGAAATAAGCGGCCAGCGCCCCGGCTTCCATATCACGATGCTGGCGATCCGGCAGGAACGCCCCGTTGTGAAGACCGGTTTTTTTCAACGTTTGCTCTATGGAAAGGAAGCAACGCTAACGTACATTCCTATACGCCAATATCGCTTTGAAGGAAATGATATCGTGGTACAGAAATATGCAGATGAAGAAACCACGATCCCCGAACGCTACAGCCTGGCCACGGTATGGTATGGGCACGATCAGGCGCTGCAAGCGCCGCTGCAGGCCGTACAGCAACAGGTCATAAAAGAGCGCATCCTTACAAAAACTTACTGGCTGGGTACCGACCGTTTTGGCCGCGATATACTGAGCCGCCTGCTGATCGGTACACGCGTAAGCCTGAGTGTGGGTTGTATCGCGGTGCTCATCTCTCTTAGCATCGGCGTGCTGTTAGGAGCGGTGGCAGGTTACTTCCGCGGCTGGGTAGACGACCTGGTGATGTGGCTGATCAACGTGATCTGGTCTGTGCCCACCCTGCTCCTGGTATTTACCATTACACTGGCTTTGGGCAAAGGTTTCTGGCAGGTGTTCATTGCAGTAGGGCTTACCATGTGGGTAGGGGTGGCCCGCATCATCCGCGGACAAGTGCTTAGTCTCCGCGAACTGCAGTTTGTAGAAGCGGCCCGCGCCCTGGGATATGGCCACACACGCACCATCGTAAAGCATATTCTGCCTAATATCCTGGGCCCGGTAATGGTAGTTGCGGCAGGCAATTTTGCCACCGCCATCGTAGTGGAAGCAGGCTTAAGTTTTTTGGGGGTAGGGGTGCAACCGCCCCAGCCTTCCTGGGGACTGATGATCAAAGAGAACTATAACTTCATCATCACTCATAACCCGCTGCTGGCGCTGGCCCCTGGCGTAGCTATTATGCTGATGGTGCTGGCTTTTAATCTTTTAGGCAATGGCCTGAGAGATGCTATGGATGTGAAACAATGATCCAATCCTCCCCACAGCCCGGCAATTGCCCTTGTTTAGTATTAGAATTTAATCTAATTTTATGCAAATCCTTTGAAAGACTATGCCTATCAGATCATATCTTTTAGCCTGCTGTGCCCTGTTGTTAATCACCGTAACCGCCTGTAAAAAGAAAAAAGGCTCCGGCGGAGATAATCCACCACCCCAGGAAGTACAGCTCACATCATCCCTGGATGGCGTACAGGAAGGCAACTATACCGCTGCTCCTGGTCCAACCTATTCTTTTACCGCTAACGTAACGTCTGAGCTGCCTGCCAGCGGGGTATCCGTTACCGTGGTAGTAGTGACTGACCCCGGTGGCCAGAACATACCGCAGGATCCTATTCCTTCACCGGTAAAGAGCAAAAACATTACTATCAACCTGAAGGACCTGCCGCCGATCCGTACTGTGAAGGTAACCGTGACCATCAGCTCCCTGAGTAACCCGAATAATAAGATCATTAAGGAGTTCTGGATCACGAATAAGGCAGATCAGTAATATAAGAAATTGATTTTCAATATAGAGATCCATGCTGAAGGCATGGATTTTTTTTGCAGGCTATGTTTCACTTACCCTCCGCATACCCTCCACTTACCTTCCACATACCCTACACACTCCTACATACCTCTGCCGCATACCCCTTCGCGTCATTGCGAGGCGCAGTAAAGCCTTTTGTGCGTGGAGCGACGAAGCAATCTTTTCAACCTCCGCGAAAGACCAGCTAAAAGATTGCTTCGGCCCGGCCTCCCTCCGGGCCTGGCGGTGCCTCGCAATGACGGGGCTGAAGACCCGTTTGTTGCTCCCCCGCCTGTGCCACCCTCCCCCGCCTGTGCCACCCTCCCGCGCCTGTGCCCCTCTGTCCCGCCTGTGCCCCCTCCCTCGCCCCGCCATTTCCAATACAATTTTACCCTGCATCAAGTCCAGCTCATGTCCACCTCACATCCGGCTCACCTTCAGTTCTACTGGCCGTTTCCTTGCCTTTTCCTCCGCTTACCCTCCTCCTGTTAATTTAATACTAGGTTAGTGCAGGCTTAGTCCCTTCTTATTACAAACAATATCCTATCCCTGTCTAAGCCGAATATCTCTTTAAACCACATTTCCCAAACTCCCAACTGATAACTTCCAACTAACAACTAATTTTGCGCCCATGATAATTGGAGTAAGCGCCATTGGCATCAGCCTGGATTCGCCCGCCGATACAGCCAACGCATGTACGGAACTGACACTGCGGATGTGCCTGCAGCATCCTGAACACTCTTTTATCTTCTTTTTTGACCGCCCCGCGCCGCCGCAGCTCACGCTTCCTGCCAATGCTACAGCAGTAACAATACCACCCAAGGGCGCTTCCCTGTGGCGTCGGCAATGGTGGCTGCAATGGCAGTTGCCCCGGGCCATGAAACGCGCCCGCCTGGATGTATTCCTGGCGATGGACGGCCTCCTGTCCCTGCGCAGCTCCATACCCCACCTGCTCTTCATCAGGGGCCTCTCCTTTTTGCATGAAATAAGCGGTGAGCCGCTTAACTGGCAGCGTTTTCTGCAACGCCAAACGCTGAAGTACCTGGCCAAAGCCGCTAAGGTGGTTGTGCCCTCAGCAAGCCTGGAACAGGAGCTGCTGCAATACGCTCCTGTCGTTGCTTCCAAACTTAATGTCCTGCCTGCGGCGCTCCACGAAAGCTATCAGCCGCTTTCCTGGGACGAGCGGGAAGCTGTAAAGAAAGCATATACCGATGGGGTGGAATATTTCATTGTCACTGCCGCCCTGCATCCCCGTAACAATATCACGCCTTTGTTAAAAGCGTTTTCGGCCTTCAAACGCCGCCTGCGTTCCAATATGAAGCTGGTGCTGGCAGGTAGCCCTACGGAAGCTGGCCGGGAAATAGCCGACAGCCTGCGCAGCTACAAATTCCGCCAGGATGTGCTCTGGCTGCAGGAGCTGGGTCAGCCTGCCCTGGCTAAGCTTACCGCGGCTGCCTACGCCATGGTATACCCTACCCGTACAGACGGGCTGGCGCTTCCTGTATACGCCGCCATCCGGTGCCAGGTACCCGTGATCGCAATAGACGGCCCGGCAGCCCGGGAAGCCGGAAAGGATGCCGTGCTGTATGCCGACCCGCAAAACCTGGAAGACCTGGCAGACAAACTGGGCCTGCTCTACAAGGATGAGCAGCTGCGCACCCGCCTGCTGAACAACATGGAAGCGCTTCCGCTTCCCGGATCATGGGATCATAGCGCGGCACTGCTGTTTGATCAGCTGATTAGTACATCAGCGCATTAAACCCTATTTTTGCCCTCTGAAAGAAAATTAACTGATATGGGTAAAGTATCCACCATCCAGATCCAGGTAGGACTGGATGACAACAAAGTACCGGAAACAATAGAATGGAACGCATCTGATACCACCGCAGACCGCATGAATAAGGCCAAAGCGATGATGATCGCTTTCTGGGACAGGGCAGAGTCTACGGCCCTGCGTATCGATCTCTGGACCAAAGACATGATGCTGGACGAAATGGCCGATTTCTTCTACCAGACCATGATGACCATGGCAGATACCTGGCAGCGCGCCACGCCTTATAAAGACCAGTCCGAAGATATGCGCCAGTTCGCAAAGGACTTCTTCGAAAAAGTGAATGAAAAGCTGAAAAATCAACAATAGTTATGTCACTCGAACTCACCATTAACTCCGCCATTAAGGCCGCCATGCTGGCAAAGAGCGAAGCCGAGCTCCGTGCTTTGCGCGCTATCAAAGCCGCGATCCTGCTGGCTAAAACAGCAGAAGGCGGTTCCGGCGACCTGACGGAAGCAGATGAAACAAAAATGCTGCAGAAATTAGCCAAGCAGCGAAAAGACTCCCTGGATATCTTCCGTCAGCAAAACCGCGAAGACCTGGCAAAGAAAGAAGAGGAAGAACTGGAAGTGATCGAGCGCTTTCTGCCTAAACAAATGTCTGATAGCGAGTTACGCGAAGCATTAACCCGCATTATCGCCGAAACCGGCGCTACCTCCCCCGCAGATATGGGTAAGGTAATGGGCGCCGCCACCAAGCAACTGGCCGGTAAGGCCGATGGCAAAGCCATCTCCGCCCTGGTTAAGGAATTGTTAAGTAAATAGCCTTGATTTGGTTATAGATATCCTATTTGCCATCATCCTGGTGATCGCTGTCTATAAAGGTTATACGCGGGGCCTGATCGTCGCCGTATTCTCCTTTATAGCAGTGATACTCGGACTGGCGGCCGCACTGAAGCTCACCACCGTGTCAGTATTGTATGCCCAGCATCACTGGCACATTAATTGGCGATGGTTACCCGTAATATGTTTTATTATCCTGTTTGTGGGCGTTATACTGCTGGTAAGGCTGGGAGCAAGCGCCCTGCAAAAATTGGTGGAACTGGCCCTGTTGGGATGGTTAAACCGCCTGGGCGGTATTCTGCTGTACTGTATTATCTTTACAATAAATTATAGCATTCTGCTATGGATCGCTAATCAGCTGTATTGGTTAAGCCCGGAAACAAAGCTACAATCCATATCATATCCTTATATCGCACCTATAGGCCCGGCAGTGATGGATGGTATCGGTGTTATAATCCCGCTGTTTAAAGATATGTTTGCTGGATTGCAGTCTTTTTTCGATCATGCAGCTAAAGAATTACAGGCTATCTGATTCGCTTCAAAGATTATTTGAATTAATAAAAAGAATTATTTTAGCGCAAAATTGACTCAAGCTTTGGCAATGGATTACGAAATCAAAACACTGGGGAAGTTTAAGTACATCGAGGAAGGGGAGGGAGAGCCACTGGTATTGCTGCATGGATTGTTTGGTGCGCTGAGTAATTTCAGGGACCTGCTGGAACATTTCCGGCAAACCAACAAAGTTGTGATCCCGATGTTGCCTTTGTTTGATTTGAATATCCTCGAAACAACCGTAAGCGGACTGGCCAAGTACGTACATCGGTTTGTTGAAACCCTCGGCTATCAGAATGTACACCTGCTCGGCAACTCCCTCGGAGGGCACGTGGCACTGGTTTACCTGCTGAAACATCCCGAAGCGCCCATCAGTTCTCTGACCCTTACCGGTAGCTCCGGCCTGTTCGAGAACGGGATGGGAGAAACTTATCCCAAACGCGGGGATTATGAGTATATTCGTAAAAAGACCGAGCTCACATTCTACGATCCGGCTATCGCCAGTAAAGACCTCGTAGACGAAGTGTTCGAGATTGTCAATAACCGCCTGAAGGTGATCAAGATCATCGCACTGGCAAAATCAGCTATCCGCCATAACCTGGGGGAAGAGCTGCGGGACATTAAAATCCCTACCCTGCTGGTTTGGGGCAAAAACGACACCATTACGCCGCCAATGGTAGGGGAGGAATTTCACCACCTGATCCCGAATTCCGAGTTGCATTTCATTGATAAGTGCGGTCATGCACCCATGATGGAAGTACCCGGCGAATTCAATGTGATCCTCCACGGTTTCCTGGAAAAGCTTAAAAAGCGGCAGGTAAGCTGAGTAATGATGGGGGCACAAAACCGCCATTCGTGGTTAGTAATTGTCCATTCGTAATTAAATTGTGCTCCCTGCAATCGCTGCGCCGTGAATACTCGTATCTTTGCTATAACAACCTGACCTAACGGTTAGGTATATTGGGGGAAGAGGAAATTGGAATATTCTTTGTTATACCATTAGTGAAACAATAACCATTTAGTCATGTTGGCGAGAGACCTAATAACAACAGTACCCGTGCTGCATCCAATGGATTCGGGAGCCAGGGCCTTACGCCTCATGAACGAATACCATCTCACGCAGCTGCCCATGGTGCTGGAAAATAAATACCTGGCCCTGGTAGAAGAAGACGATATACTGGACCTGGAAGATCCGGATACGCTGCTGGAGAATATGGAATACAACGGTACCCGTCCAGCCATACCCGAAACAGCTCACTTTTACGAAGCCCTGAAATTATTCTATGACCAGAAGCTCTCAGCTTTACCGGTCATCTCCAAAGAGAATGAATACCTGGGCATCCTCACGCGTGATTGCCTGCTGGCCGTACTGGCCCAGTACAACGGCGTAAAAGAGCCCGGCGGCATCCTCTCGCTGGAAGTAGAGCCCCGTGATTACAGCCTCAGTGAAATAGCCCGTATAGCAGAGTCTAACGATGTGATCCTGCTGAGCGTAAATACAGTTACCAATCCCAACACCGGCCGCCTGGAAGTGCTGCTCAAAACCAACCGCCAGGAGCTGCAGTCGCTGGTAGCCACCTTCGAACGCTTCAAATACTACGTGATCAAATATACCATCACTGCTGAGGAAGAAGAAGATACCCTCAAGAAGAACTACGAGCTCCTCATGAACTATATCAGCATATAACAAAGTTTGAGGTTTGAGGTCTGAGGTTTGAGGTTCGTTGAAGGTTGCAGGTAAGGAAACTGTAATCGGCTACGATACACTTATCCCGGACATTTAACTTCTAACGAACTTCAAACCTCAGACCTCAAACCTCAGATCTCAAACCTCAAACTTCAAACTCTTTTATTTACCTTTGGCCGTTTTCACATTTTCACGGTCAAAACTGCATGTTCAAATTCTGTTTCCTGCTCGGCATTTTATGTCTGTGTTTCCTGTTGCCTTCACGGGCGCAGGAGCCTGGTCAACAGCCGCTGGCAGTGGTAACAGACACCAGTTACTTCATTGTGCGCCATGTGCTGATCACCGGTAACAAAAGAACAAGAAGCAGTTACGTGCTTCGCGAACTGGGTGTTGTTCCCGGCGATACCATCCGCCTCAAAGACCTCCCTACCACACTCGAAAAAGGCCGCCGCCAGTTAATGAACACCGCACTGTTCCTGAACGTGATACCCAACGTACGGAACTGGGAAGGTGAATCTGCCGATCTGGAATTTGCCGTGTATGAACGCTGGCCCCTCCTCGCATTTCCCATCTTCAAGCTGGCCGACCGTAACTTTAACCAGTGGTGGGTAGAGCAGGGCAAAAGCCTGAACCGCGTGAACGTGGGCCTGAGGGGAGATCACAGCAACCTCACGGGCCGTAACGATAACCTCAATGGCATCATCCAGATAGGCTATACACAGCAGCTGGCCTTTACTTACAGCCTGCCCTATGTAGACAAAGGCTTCCGCCACGGCATTGGCCTTACCTTCGCCTATAGCCGTAACCGTGAGATCAACGACAGCACCAGCCTTAACAAACAAACCTTCTACCGCCAGGATAATTTCCTGCGCGAGCTCTATACCTTCGGTCTCAGCTATGCTTACCGCCGTGCCATCAATACCCGCCACCAGGTGTTCCTTACCTATAATTTCGAAAAGGTAGCCGACACCGTAGCCCGCCATACGCCCAATTACCTGGGCGGAGGCCGCGACCGGGTACAGTATCTGGACCTGCTTTACCGGGTTACCTATACCAAGGCAGACAGCTGGATCTATCCGTTGAAAGGTATTGTGCTGCAGGGCGAAATTGAGAAAATGGGCTTTGCGCCCTTCAGCGATATAGACCACTGGAAGTTCAGGGCCAGGATCAACAAATACTGGCAGCTGATCCCCGGCACCTATGCCGCGCTGGGCGTCAGGGGCCAGGCCAAGTTCCCGGTAGATCAGCCCTACCTGAACCAGAAGGCCATGGGTTACCAGGAAGACTACCTGCGCGGTTTGGAATATTATGTGGTGGATGGTACCAGCTTTTTTATCCTTAAATCCAACGTGCGTCACCAGATCCTGACCTTCGATATCCGCCTGCCCTGGGTGCCGCAAAAATTTAACACCATTCCCATCCGCCTGCTGCTGAAAGCTTACAGCGATGTGGGTTATGCCTACAGCAAGTATCCGGGCAACAGCTTCCTCAATAATCGTATGCTCTACACCGGCGGTATGGGTTTTGATATTGTTTCGTTTTACGATACCTGTATCCGTTTAGAATACAGCATAAACCAGTTAGGCCAAAAAGGTCTATTTTTACACACTAAAGTTGATATGTAATCAATAGCTCCTGGCTACTAGCTCTTAGCATTTAGCTAAAAGCTAAAAGCTAACGGCTAATAGCTAAGTCACCATGCACATTGCGCTTTACAGTCGTGGATTTGTCGCAGACGATCTGGCCAATATCCGCTTACTACTGGATGAATTACAACGTGAAGAGATCACCGCGGTGATCTACGAGCCGTTTTACCATAGCCTGCAACCGCATGTGCAGTTCAGGGAACGGCCGGATACCTTTTCCCGCCCGGAAGACCTGGACAGCCTTACTATAGACTGCCTGGTGAGCCTTGGCGGCGATGGTACCTTGCTGGATACGGTCTGTTATGTACGGGACAAGAACATTCCCGTGCTGGGCATCAATTTCGGCCGGCTCGGGTTCCTGGCCAGTATCGGTAAAGACGCTATCCACGCCGCGGTAAAGGCACTGCTCAACCGCACCTACGTGGTGGATAAACGGACCCTGCTTCACCTGGATGCCAATGTTCCCATGTTCGGCGATGTGCCCTACGCGCTGAATGATTTCACGATCCATAAGAAGGATACTTCCGCTATGGTAAAGATCCACACTTACCTGAACGGCGAGTTCCTGAACACTTACTGGGCAGATGGCCTGATTGTAGCCACCCCTACGGGGTCTACCGGCTACTCCCTCAGCTGCGGCGGGCCCGTGGTGTTTCCTGAAGCCGCCAGCTTTGTAATCACGCCCGTAGCCCCGCATAACCTGAACGTGAGGCCCATCATCGTGCCGGATAATAATATTATTTCTTTTGAGGTAGAAGGCCGTAGCGACCTGTTCATGTGCTCTCTCGACAGCCGCATGGAAACAATTGACAATACCGTGCAGCTGGCCGTGAAGAAAGAAACCTTCACCCTTAGCCTCCTTCGCCTGGACGACAGTAATTTCCTGCATACCCTGCGCCATAAGCTGCTGTGGGGGGTAGATGCGAGAAATAGATGGAAGTAGTCGTAAGTCATTAGTCGCTAGTCGTTAATGATTGAAGCGATACGAGTTTATTAACAACTAACCACTTACGACTAACGACTTACAACTTTATTCCCTACTTTTGTCTCATATTTTTATAATAATAATACCAAAAGCAGGGCTTATCGCGTTTAAGTAAGGACAAATTATGCAGAAACCTTTTTTCCACCCTAAGCGTGTTGTTACTACCGCCCTTGTTGCGCTGGGAATGTTTTGCGCAAGCCCTGCAGTGGCGCAGAATGAGTTGTCGTACGTTGGAGAGCTGGGCTTTTCAGTAGGCGGTGCACAATACTTCGGCGACCTGAATACCAGGGGCGCGATCAATACTATTAAGCCTACCGTTGGTATCTTTTACCGCAAATACCTGAATGATTATATCGGCTTAAGGGCGCACCTGCGCATTTCCCAGCTGGGCTACTCCGATGTATATAACAAGAACGAGTTTGAGCGCAGGCGTAACCTGAGCTTCAATACCAATGTGCAGGAGCTGGACCTCCAGGGAGACTTCAACTTCTTCCGTTTTGAGCCGGGTAGTTATGACTACCGCTTCTCACCTTACCTTACCGGTGGCGCAGGGATCTTCCATTTTAACCCCTACGCCTACCTGGATGGAAAAAGATATGACCTGCAGCCGCTTCGTACAGAAGGACAGGGCTCTGCCCAGTATCCCGACCGTAAGCCTTACGGCCTGGTGTCTTACACCTTCCTGTTGGGCGGTGGCTTTAAATACAACCTCTCCCGCTCCGTGAACGTAGGCATGGAAGTGCTCTACCGCTTTACCCGTACCGATTACCTGGACGATGTAAGCACCACCTACGCGGGTCAGGCGCTGTTCCCGCCCAAGGCTAACGGAGAGAACACCGTGGCCTACCTGCTCCAGGACCGTTCCTGGGCCACCGGAACCGATATGATCGGGGTAGCCGGCCGCCAGCGCGGTAACAGCCGTGATAAAGACCAGTTCATCACTGTAGAATTTACTGTGAGCATTCTCTTTACAACCTACAGGTGTAAATTTTAACGCTTAACCCTTGAAAATTAACTTTTAGCGATGGAAAACGGGCGTTTACGGTAAAATATCCGGCGCCCGCTCAAAAATACCCGGCGGAACAAGCCCCTCCAAACCCCGTCCGTTCCGGCAAATCGCCTGCTGGCAGCCGTTTCCGCTGTTAAAACTACGTTAAAACCCCTTGCCGAACTTTGCCACAAGAGGCATATATCTATTTTTGTATCTTTGCACACTTTTAGTAAATCTCTGTTATTCTGTTAATATACGCCTGACACACTCATGAGTTTGAAGGATAAACTAGACTTGCAACGGTTGCCGCGCCATATAGCTATTATTATGGACGGGAACGGCCGTTGGGCAAAGGAAAAGGGGAAGGACAGGCTTTACGGGCACCACGAAGGCGTAGAAAGTGTGCGGAACATCGTGGAGGCTACCGCAGAGCTGGGGATCGGGTATCTCACCTTATATGCTTTCTCAACTGAAAACTGGGACCGCCCGGTTTATGAGGTGAATGGCATCATGGAACTGCTGGTGAATACCATCCGTAAAGAAGTGAACACCCTAACCAAAAATAATATACGGCTGCACGTGATCGGTGATATGGACATGCTGCCCGCTCAGGCCCAGCGGGAAATGAACGAAGCTATCGCCATCACCAGCGGCAATAAAGGCCTTAACCTGGTAATGGCCCTGAGCTACAGCGCCAGGTGGGAGATCGTGAATGCAGCAAAGAAGATCGCAGAGGATGCAAAATCGGGAAAACTTAACCCGGCAGATATTACCCAGGACGTATGGCAGCAATACCTATGTACAGCTGCCCTGCCAGACCCCGAGCTGATGATAAGGACCAGCGGGGAATGCAGGATCAGTAACTTCTTATTATACCAGTTGGCTTATGCGGAATTGTACTTCACCGACACCCGTTGGCCGGATTTCCGCAGAGAAAATCTGTACGAAGCCATTTTAAATTTTCAAACCAGAGAACGGCGTTTTGGCAAAACTAGCGAACAAATTCAGCAGAATGAAGAAATTATTTCCTAAGAGCCTACTGGCCATAGCTTTATGTTGCAGTGCAGGCATTCGTGTATCCGCTCAACAGAAAGATACAATACCTGTGCCTGTGACCAGCCAGCCCGAAATACCAGCGGCTTTGGGAAATCCCCAGCAATATGAAATTGCCGAGATCACTGTTACCGGTACCCAATATCTCGATAAAGCCCTGCTTATCTCCCTCTCCGGCCTGAACGTAGGGGACAAAGTGGTATATCCCGGTGGCGACCAGTTCGCAAAAGCTATCCAGACCCTCTGGGGCCAGCGCCTTTTTGCTAACGTAGCCATTTACGTTACCAAAGTAGACGACGGCAAAATATGGCTGGAAATAAACCTCACCGAAAGGCCCCGTCTTGCCAACTTCATCTTCCGCGGCGTCAAAAAGTCTGAAGCAGAGGATATCGCCAAAAAGGCCTCCCTCCGCAAAGGCGCCGTGATAACAGAAAGCATGAAGCAGAATGTGATCGCCGTGGTGCGTAAGAACTACGAAGAGAAGGGCTACCGCAACGTAACCGTTAACGTTACCGAGCGCGTAGATACCTCCCAGGTGAACGCCGCCGATGTGATCTTTACCATTATCAAAGGCGGTAAAGTAAAGATCAACGATATCAACATTGTTAATAACGAGAATATCAAGGATTCCAAGGTGAAGAAGAAAATGAAGGGCACCCACGAGCGTACCCGCTTTACCCTGCATCCTGATAAAGAACAGGTATATCCTGACAGTACGCACGAACAGTCTGATTACTGGAAATCATTCGGCTTCCTGGTGCCCTCCCGCACCATTGAGGAACTGGATCCTTACTTCCGCTTTAAGCTCTTCTCTTCTGCCAAGTTCAACGAAACAAAGTACCTGGAGGACAAAGAGAAGATCATCGCTTACTATAACTCCCAGGGTTACCGCGACGCCCAGATCACAAAGGATACTACCTATAAAACAAGGGCAGGCGGCATGAACATCGACCTGGACATCGAAGAAGGTAAAAAATACTACTTCGGTAACATTACCTGGAAAGGCAACACCCGCTATAACGACTCCCTGCTTACCCGCGTGCTGGGCATCAGGAAAGGAGATGTATATAACCTGGAACTGCTGGAAAAACGCCTGGGCAAACAAATGTCTCCCGAAGGTGGCGATATCAGCGGTCTGTATATGGACTACGGCTACCTGTTTTTCCGCATTGACCCGGTTGAAACAGGGATCCATGGCGATACCATCGACTACGAGATCCGTATCACCGAAGGCCCGCAGGCTACCATCAAGGATGTGCGTATAGCCGGTAACGACAAAACCAACGAGCATGTGATCCGCCGTGAGCTGCGTACCCTGCCCGGTGAAAAGTTCAGCCGCGCTGACCTGATCCGCTCTAACCGCCAGATTGCGAACCTGGGTTACTTCAACCCTGAGAAAATAGGCATGAACCCGGTGCCCAACGTGCAGGACGGTACCGTGGATATTGATTACACCGTAGAAGAGAAAGCCAACGACCAGCTGGAACTGTCAGCCGGCTGGGGTGGTTATATCGGTCTGACCGGTACCCTGGGTGTAACCTTCAACAACTTCTCGCTGCGTAACATCTTCCGTAAGGAAACCTGGGACCCGCTGCCCAGCGGCGACGGCCAGAAATTGTCTGTAAGGGTGTCTTCCAACGGTAAGGCTTATCGTTCCTATAACTTCTCTTTCACCGAGCCCTGGCTGGGTGGCAAGAAGCAGAACCAGTTCTCTGTAAGCTTCTACAGCAGCTACCAGAACCCCAGCGCTTACAACCAGTATATATATGGTACCACTACCAGTACCGATGCATACTTCAAAGTACTGGGCGCTTCCGTATCACTGGGTAAGCAGCTGAAATGGCCGGATGACTATTTCACCCTCATCTATGCACTGAACTACCAGCAGTACAAGCTGAAGAACTATAACTACTTCAACATCGCCGGTTTTGATAACGGAACCTCCAATAACATCAGCTTCAAACTCACGCTGGCAAGATCTTCTGTGGATCAGCAGATCTTCCCCAGAAGCGGTTCCAACTTCCTGATCAGCGGCCAGTTCACACCTCCGTACTCTGTGTTCAAACCCGAGAAGGATTATACTAAAGAGCCGATCTCCGATCAGTTCAACTTCATCGAATACCAGAAATACCGCTTCAACGCAGAATGGTATGTGCCGCTGAGCCGCCCTACCGGTTCGGATAACAAATCTTTCGTACTGAAAGTGGCCGCCAAGTACGGGTATATCACCCGCTACAATAACCGCACTACCCTGTCGCCCTTCGGACGCTTCGAGCTGGGTGGCGATGGTCTGAGCAACTTTGCTATCTATGACCGCGATATCATCTCGCAACGTGGTTATCCCGTATATTATACCAGCAATCCGAAGATCAACCCTGAAAGCGGACAGCCCGTGGGTTACGAAGGGTTCACCATCTTCAACAAATATGTGATGGAGCTGCGCTATCCTTTCAGTCTCAGCCCCAGCTCTACCATCTTCGGTCTGGCGTTCATAGAAGCAGCCAACGGTTATCGTGATTTCAACGAATATAACCCCTTCAGGCTGCGTCGCTCTGCTGGCTTGGGTATGCGTTTCTACCTGCCCATGTTCGGATTGCTCGGGTTTGACTATGGCATAGGTTTTGACCGGATGACTCCCGGTAACGGTTTAAAGGATGCAGCTAAGTTCACCTTTATGTTAGGCTTTGAACCGGAATGATGTTAAAAGCGAACGAAATAGATATTTAAATTATATATTGCAGTTTAGTAAAATTGCGAACTAAAAAATAAAAGATGAAAAAGATATTCATCACATTAGCTGTTATCCTGGTTACTACCTGTGCTGTAAACGCGCAACGGTATTGTGTGATAGACACGAAGTATATACTGGAAAGTATCCCCGATTATAAGGATGCGCAGAAGAAACTGGATGCTATTGCAGAACAGTGGCAGAAGGAGATCGATGCAAAGTTCCAGGATATAGATAAGATGTATAAAGCTTATCAGGCAGAGCAGGTAATGCTCACCGAAGAGCTGAAACAGAAAAGAGAAGAAGAGATCGTGAATAAAGAGAAAGAGGCGAAAGAACTGCAGCGTAAACGTTTTGGCTATGAGGGAGACCTTTTCAAGAAAAGAGAGGAGTTAATTAAACCAATACAAGACAAGATCTATAACGCGGTGCAGAAACTCGCTGCCAGCAGAATGTATGATTTCGTACTGGATAAATCCGGCGGGATCACGGTGATCTTCTCAGATCCCAAGCTGGATAAAAGCGAGGATATCCTCACATCGCTGGGTGTTAAGAAACAGTAAACCATTTTTTAACCAATAAGATTTAAATATTTTTTAAACACAGACAACATCATGAAGAAGTTCGTAATTATTGCTTTTGTGGCTGTTTCCGGGTTATTTAGCGTGAATGCAATGGCACAATCTAAGATAGCACACATCAACACGCAGGCATTACTGGATGCTATGCCCGAAACCAAGACCGCTCAGACCACCCTGCAGACCTATGCTGCATCCCTGGAAACCGACGGTAAAGGACTGGTAGACGAGTACACCAAGAAAATGAAGGAATTTGATGAGAAAGCTGCCAGCATGACTGACAACATGAAAGAAATCAAAGGAAAAGAGATCCAGGATATTCAGAAACGTATCGAAGAGTACCGCAGCGCTGCTGATCAGAAGATCGATGCAAAACGCCAGGAAGTACTGAAACCCATCTACGATAAAGCCCGTAAAGCCATCGAAGATGTAGCCAAAGAAAAAGGTTACGGTTATGTACTGGATAGCTCTGTTGGCGTACTGCTGGTATCTCCTGCTGGTGATGACCTGCTGCCTACAGTTAAAACCAAACTGGGCCTTAAATAATTGATAAATAGACCAGGAAAGCCTGTCCATCTACCCGGCGGACAGGCTTTTTCCTTTTCGGGAATGCCAGGGAATATTTGCAGTGGCTACAAACATTTTACAAACATTTGTATTGTTTTTAAAAAAACACTACCTTTGCCTTCCATTTTGAAAACAGGATATCCGTCTATGGCGGATTTAGTATAGTACAGGTAAAACAAATAATTAGAAATGAAACGTACTTTTCAACCGCATAACAGGCGCAGAAAGAGCGTCCATGGCTTCAGAAAGAGAATGGAAACTGCTAACGGCCGTAAAGTATTGGCTTCCCGCAGGGCAAAGGGTCGTAAGAAGCTGACGGTATCCGACGAGCGGAAACTGAAATAAGATCGTAAAACTATTTGCGCTATAAAGACTTATTCTTTTACAAAAGAAGAAAGGTTAAAAAGCAGGAAACTGATTGAAACGCTTTTTCGTGACGGAAAAGCGTTTTCTGTTTTTCCATACCGCGTGATCTATATGCCGGTACAGCTGCCTGTGGACAAATACCCCGTGCAGGTAGGCTTTAGCGCCGGATCCCGCCACTTTCCCCGTGCCGTAGACCGTAACCGCGTAAAACGCCTGGGCCGCGAAGCCTGGCGCCTCCAGAAGCATACCCTCTATGACCATCTCCGCCAGCAATCCCGGCAGATGGTCGTCTTCCTTATCTATACCGACAAAAAAATAGCCCCTTTTCCTACACTCCACCGCAAAATTTCGGTAATTTTAGAACGTTTGAAAGAGCTCAAGTGAAAAGACCGTCTGTTTTAGTGTGGCTGGGTTATCCGTTTATAGCCTTGATCAGGATCTACCAATGGCTTATTTCGCCCTTATTAGGTGCTAAATGCCGCTATACACCCTCCTGCTCTCAATATGGCATCACTGCCTTCAAAAAGTACGGCATCTTCAAAGGAGGCTATCTTACCGTAAAAAGGATACTTTCCTGCCATCCATGGGGCGGCCACGGTTATGATCCGGTGCCTTAACAAATAAAAAGTTAAAAGTAAGAAAGTAGAAACCGGATCACCGGATAGTTGACTACTTTTACTCTTAACACCGGTACTTTTCCTGGTTTTTTCTTTTTTCTTTTTTACTTTTTACTTTACTATGCGAAAGATCCGCAATATCAAGATAAAACTACTGCTGGCTGCCATCCTGCTGGGCGCTGGTATCTATGCCTTCAATGAAAGCGATAAATACTTCCAGATCGCCAAGAACCTGGATATTTTCGCCGCCTTCTACCGCGAGCTGAACACCTACTATGTAGACGATCTCTCACCGGAGAAAGTGATGCACAAAGGCATTGAAGCCATGCTGGAAGAAACCGATCCCTACACCGATTTTGTGCCCGAAGAGAACCTGGACGACCTGAAGTTCATGGCCACCGGTAAATACGGCGGGGTAGGCGCCTCCATCAACACCAGCGGAGATACCACCGTGATCACAGACGTATACGAAGGTAGTCCCATGCACAAAGCCGGCATTAAGCCCGGCGATATCCTCGTTTCTCTGGACGGCAAGCCCACCCGTGGCATGGACCAGGAAGAGATCAGCCGCCTCCTCAAGGGCGTGCCCGGCACCTCGCTCGATATGGTGTTGCAAAACCCCCATAACGGCGCTCAAACCACTAAGAAGATCACCCGCGAAGAAATAAACGTAAGGCCTGTCAGCTACGCCGGACTTGTAGGCAAGGATGTAGGCTACATCAAGATGGTGCAGTTTACGGAGAACAGCGGCGCCCAGGTACAGATCGCCTTTGAGCAGCTGAAAAAGGAACATCCCGGTCTCAAAGGAGTGATACTGGATCTCCGCGGCAACCCCGGCGGCCTGCTGGACGAAGCCGTAGCAGTATCCAACATCTTCATAGATAAGAACAAGCTGGTGGTAAGTACCAAAGGGAAAGTGAAGAACTGGGACCGTGAATACCGGACCGAACAACCGGCCGTGGATGTGAACATTCCCCTGGTGGTGCTCACCAACCGCTCTTCTGCCTCCGCTTCAGAAATAGTGGCCGGCGCCGTACAGGATCTTGACCGCGGCCTCGTGGTTGGACAGCGCTCCTTCGGTAAAGGATTGGTGCAAACCACCCGGCCCCTGCCTTATAACGCTAAGCTGAAAGTAACCACCGCCAAATACTACACACCCAGCGGCCGCTGTATACAGGCTATCGACTACTCCCACCGTAACCAGGAAGGAGAAGTGGATTATGTGCCTGATTCCCTGCGCCGCTCGTTTAACACAATAGCCGGCCGTAAAGTGAAAGATGGCGGCGGCATAGAGCCGGATGCCCAGGTAGATCCCGTTTTCCTGAGCCAGGTGGCCATCACCCTGTTGCGCAGGCAATACATTTTTGACTACGCTACGGAATATTATTACGCACATCCTACAATAGCTGCTGCAGGTGCTTTCTCCCTCAGCGACGACGATTTTGAGAACTTTGTGCGCTACCTCGACGGTAAGGACTACAGTTATAAAACACATAGCGAAGAAGCGCTGGAAAGCTTTGAATCCACTGCCCGCAAAGAGAAATACTATGATGCGGTAGCCAAAGAATTCGAAGCCCTGCAGCAAAAGATGAAGCACGACAAAAAGCAGGACCTGCTGAAGAATAAAGCAGAGATCAAACGCCTGCTGGAAGAAGAGATCGTAAACCGTTACTATTTACAGAAAGGACGTATAGAAAGATCATTAGCATGGGACAATGAGGTGACTGAAGCAGTAAGCCTGCTGCATGCACCCGCAAAGTACCAGCAGTTATTGAAATAAAAGTTACTAGTTGTCAGTTGTCAGTTGTCAGTCGTTAGTCGTTAGTCGTCAGTCGTAAGTCGTAAGTGATTGAAGTAATTACAATCTTCGCTCAGATCACTGACAACTGACAACTGATAACTTACGACTAACGACTGACGACTGACAACTGACAACTTAATTCCACTGTTAATTGAAAGATAACATAACGGCTGTAGCATAATTGATAATTTTACGCTTTCCGCCCACAGCATGAACGAGCATCAACACATAGATCTTGCCATCTGGGAGGCCTGTAAGGAAGGGGACAAAAATGCCTACGCGCATATCTATAAGCTGTACTATCCCGGGCTGTTTAATTATGGTTGCAAGTTTACTACGGATGCTGCCCTTGTAGAGGACAGCATACAGGAGATCTTTGTGCGCTTCTGGTGCAACCGCGAAAAGCTGGGCGCCGTAAGAGAGCTCAGAAGCTACCTGTTCGTTTCCTTCCGTCATTACCTGCTCAAATTACTTGCACAATACAGGAAGACCCAGGTGGATGTATCCGGCACAGACGATTACGCCTTTGAGCTGGAAATATCCGCCGAACAGCAACGCATGAACGCTGAAGAACAGCAGCAGCAAATGCATATGCTGACAAGCGCCATGCGCCGTTTAACGCCCCGGCAGAAAGAAGCCGTGTTCTTCCGTTTTTACGAGAACATGAGCTATGAAGAGATCGCAGGGATCCTTAATATCTCCGTAAAAGCCACCTATAAACTGGTAGCCCGCGCCATTATCATGCTGCGCGATGCCTATCATACCGAGCCCCTCATGAAGGCATTACTTACCGTTACCCCGCTGGCAGTGGCTTTGGGCAGCATGCAATTATCTGTGATGATCTGCTCCCAGCAACTTCCCCATTCGCTCTGACTGACAACTGACAACTGCCAGCTAAAAAATTTTTTTCCTCCCGTGGGGTAAAATCCGTCTTCCCAGACTCCTCCTTTTGTAACCAGACGAAATGGAGCATCAAAAAGAGTACGAGCATTATAACATTGAAGACTTTATTGCCGACGATTATTTCCTGCAATGGGTAAAGTTTCCCGATGCTGCCACAGAAGCTTTCTGGCAGCGCTGGATAGCGGCCCATCCGCACAAGCGGCAACAGGTAGAAGCTGCCCGCGCATTTATCCTGCACCTCCGCTTTAAAGAAATGCGTCCTGCAGCGGCCGCCGTAGATGCTGCGCTGGAGCGCAACCTGGCCCTGATAGACAGCCTGGAGAAAGTGCAGCAGCAACCGCTTATCCGCCGCAGGAACGTCAGCAGGGTATGGCGCTGGGCCGCCGCTGCCGCAGTAACAGGCCTGGTAACACTGGCAGCGCTCCAGTTCCTGCAAAAGAAGCAGGACCGCCTGGTAGCATACACTGGCTTTACTGATGGTGTACGCAGCGTGCAGCTGCCAGACAGTTCTGAAGTGATCCTGAACGCAAATGCTTCCATTTCGTTCAGCCAGGACTGGAAACATAGCAGCCAGCGTGAAGTATGGCTCAAAGGCGAAGCATTCTTTGATGTAAAACACGCGCCTGCACATCCTTTCATCGTGCACAGCGCTAATATGGATATTGATGTACTGGGCACCTCCTTTAACGTAAAAGAAGGAGCGGCATATACCAACGTTACGCTGAACACCGGTAAGATCAAGGTGCGTTTCAGCGATCTGCCCGAAAAGCCGTTCTATCTCGCTCCCGGAGATTTTGTACAATACTCCGCCCGGAACAATAAGATCACTAAGAAGCGTGTGAACGCTGACCTATATGCTGTATGGAAAGAGGAAGGAAGGCAACTGAAAAATGTAACACTGAAGGAGATCGCGGTATACATAGAAGACATCTATGGATACCATGTGCAGATCAGCAGCAGCCGTCTGGCAGCAGAAAAGCTGTCAGGCGGCCTGCGTGTGAAAGATGAAAAGCTGCTGCTGGAAACTTTGGCATTTGCGCTTGATCTTCAGATAGACAAGAAAGCCGATACACTTTTGATTCAACCAAAACGTAAGTAATAAAACTCCGGGAATATGCTGACAATTGTACCTTCAAAAACGGTAGGCAGAAGCGCATTGCTATTTGCTGCCTGCCTGGTAGGGTCGTCCCTTTACGCACAGGATTTCGCTGCCTCGAGCGCGGCGGTGAACAGTGTGTATACTTACCAGGCCCAAACCAAACAGCTGCAAACTTTGGGAGAGATACTGCAGCAGATAGAAAAACAACATGATGTAAGCTTTATCTGCAGATCAGAATTGCTGGAGATGAAGATCAACACCGGTAAAGAAGATTTCAGGGAGAAAGCATTCGTGCGTTCCCTGGTGGCAGTGATCAAACCTTATGGCCTTGACCTTAAGCAGATCACTGACCAGCAGTTCGCGATCTCTGCTGCGAAGGAAGAAGAGGAGCGCCGGGGCCAAAACGGCGATAACATGGAGCCGCTCTCTGCATATGGCCGGCAGATCAGCATGGTAAACGGTGTTGCGCTTGATGTTCGCAACTGGGGCGCTATCCGCATGCAGCGTATAAGCGGCACTGTTAGAGGCGCCGGTAACCAGCTGCTGCCCGGTGTAACGGTAACGGTAAAAGGCACCGGCAATGGTACGGTTACCAATGCCGACGGCCGCTTCGAGATCAATGTGCCCGGCAACAGTGCCATACTGGTATTCTCCTATGTAGGCTACCTCTCAAAGGAAATACCCGTGGGCGACCAGGCGCAGCTGGATGTTGTGCTGAACGAAGACACCCGCCAGCTCAACCAGGTAGTGGTAGTAGGTTTCGGTACGCAAAAGAAAGTGAACCTTACCGGTGCAGTAGCTCAGGTAGGAGAGAAGGAATTGGCAGGCCGCCCTGTTACTTCTATGTCTACCGCACTGCAGGGGCTTCTGCCCGGCCTTGCAGCTGTCAGTGCCACCGGTTTCCCTGGAGATAACAAAACCACTTTGCGTGTACGCGGTACAGGTACCACCAACAATTCCAATCCATTCATACTCATAGATGGTATCCCCGGTGATATCAACTTCCTCAACCCAACGGATATTGAAAGCGTGTCTGTGCTGAAAGATGCCGCCAGCGCCGCTATCTATGGTTCCCGCGCTGCCAACGGTGTAATATTGGTCACCACCAAAAGAGGTAAGCAAAACCAAAAACCTACCGTTTCTTATAATGGTTATTACGGGTTTCAGAAACCCTACGCATTGCCTAAAATGGTTGGTTCCGCGGAATATATGGAAATGCTGAACGAGGCGCAGCGTAACGTGAACCTGCCTGAAACTTATACAGCAGAAGACATTCAGAAAGCAAAAGACGGTACGGATCCCGATTACTTCGCTAACACCAACTGGCCCAAAGCCCTATTCAAAAGCACAGCGCCCCAGCAGGAGCACAACCTGAGCGTAAGCGGCGGTACACAGGATGTAACCTATTACCTGTCTTACGGCCGCCAGGACCAGGAAGGCCTGGTAGAAGGTGATCAGTACAAGTTCTGGAGAAATAACGTGAGGGCCCGGCTCAACGCCATCCGTTTGTTCGATTTCATTGACATTGATGGCAACCTGGGATATATAGACCGTATGCAGAACCAGCCCGCAGGCGGTACAGACGGCGACCAGGGGCCTATTTATACTGCTCTCACCATGTCTCCCCTCAACCCCGTGAAGTTTACCAATGGTAAATGGGGTTACGGCGGTGGTTCCAGCAACCCGCTGGCCATTGCTACAGATGGCGGATATAATAACTTCCGCTCACAGGAAGTAACAGGCAACGTATCTGCCAAGGTGCACATCTGGAAGAACCTGGATTTTACAGGCCAGTACGGCACTAATGTTATTAACCAACGCCGTTCCACTTTCAGCCGTAAAATAGATTATTACTACCCGGACAGCGGCGATTTCTGGTATTCCAACGCCACCAGCAACAGCCTTGAAATGCGCGACTATACCAGCCGCCTGCAAAATATCTCCGGTGTGCTTAACTATTCTTTCTCTTTGCAAAAGCATAACATCAAATTGCTGGGAGGTTATCAGCAGGAAACTTATCGCTACGAATCATGGGCTGCCAGCAAACAGAATTTCCCGAGTGATGATGTGCCCATCTTCAACCTGGGCTCTGATAATCCTAATGCCACCGGCGATGCTTATCAGTACGCGCTGCGTTCCTGGTTCGGCCGTATCAACTATGATTATAATGAAAAATACCTGCTGGAACTGAACATGCGTTACGATGGTTCCTCCAGGTATGCATCAAACCTGCGTTATGGCACTTTCCCATGTGCTTCAGCAGGCTGGCGTTTCAGCCGAGAGAGCTTCATTAAGGACAACAGCGCTTTCCGCTGGTTAAATGAAGGTAAGCTGCGCGCTTCCTATGGCAGCCTGGGTAACCAGTATGGCGCAGATGCCGATAACTCTTATGCAGAATGGTATCCCTATATGGATGTGCTCACCGGTGTTGGCACCATGCCCATCGGCAACATTCTGACCAGGGGCGTGGCGCAGATCACACTGGCGAACCCCTTGCTCCGCTGGGAGAAGATGAACATGCTCAACTTCGGTATCGACCTGGCTTTCCTGAATAACCGGCTCACCTTCACCGGCGACTGGTTCGACAAGCGCACCAAGGATATCCAGATGAAAAAGCCCATGCCCGACATACTCGGTTTGCAGGTACCTGATCAGAACATTGGCGAAGTATCCAACAAAGGATGGGAAGTAAGCCTGGGATGGGCAGACCAGATCAATGATGTTACCTACGGTTTTACCGCGCAACTTTCTGATGTGCGCAACAAAGTGGTGAATCTTGGTGGCGCCCCTCCCGTGCTCGATAACAGGATCCTCCAGGTAGGCTATCCTATCAACGCTTTCTATGGGTACAGAACAGACGGCCTGGCACAGGAAGCCGACTTCACCAAAGATGCCTCCGGTAAGTACATCCCCAATTTTGCCATTTTTGACGCTGATAAAGGCAAGGTGGCCCCCGGTGATATCAAGTATCGCGACCTTAACGGAGATGGCAAAATAACGGCTGATAAAGACCGGGAAGTAATAGGCGATGCCTTCCCCCGCTATACTTATTCACTGAGAGGTAACCTGGGCTGGAAGAATTTTGATTTCTCCTTCTTCCTGCAGGGTGTGGGTAAAGGCAATGGCTACATCAGCAGCATCGGCATCCACACCTTCCAGGCTTTCGGTTCCTACCCGCAGGAAGTGCACCGTGATCACTGGACGCCCGAGAACACAGACGCCTGGTACCCGCGCTTCACTTACCTCGATACCCGCAACACCACTGCGCGCCAGTCTGATTACTGGCTGCAGAACGCCGCTTATCTCCGCCTGAAAAATATTCAGCTGGGTTATACGCTGCCTGCACGCTGGACAGAGAAACTGCGTATCCAGCGCTTAAGAGCATACATCTCTGCAGACAACCTGTTCACCAAAACAGATTTCTTCTACGCCTATGATCCTGAAACAGTGACCAGCAGCGGAGGTGAATATCCGCAGGTGAAAACATTTGTATTTGGTCTCAACATTAACTTTAAATGATCAAGCCATGCAGCAAAAGCAAATATTCCGTTCTATTCGTGCCCTCATATGGGGAGGCCTGATCGCATGGGGCCTGTCTGGCTGTTCAAAGAATTTCCTGGACCGCAGCGCGCTGGATGCCATTCCAAGCGAAGAGTTCTGGAAGTCTGAACAGCAGCTGAAACTGGCGGCCAATGCCTGCTACGATTTCCTGAAAGGAAAGAATGTGGTGGATATGGAGAACCTGGGGGATAATACCATTTATCCGCCCATGTCTGATTACCTGAACATCTCCACCGGTAATTTTGATTTTACCGTAGGAACGGTCAACAACGAGTGGGTAAACCAGTTCAAAGGCATCCGCCGTTGCAATCACTTCCTCGAGAATTATAAGAAAGCACAAGGCATACAGGAAGCCAAGCTGAAACAGTATGCAGGCGAAACCCGTTTCCTGCGCGCCTTCCTGTATAGCTATCTCAGCTTTTTCTATGGAGACGTGCCGCTTGTAACCAACACTATAAGCATTGGCGATGATGATATTGTGTATGGTCCGCGTACACCCCGTGCACAGGTAGTAGACTTTATCCTGCAGCAGCTCGATTCTGCCGCAGCAGAGCTGCCTGTTAGCTATGGCGCTGCAGACCTGGGCCGCATTACCAAAGGCGCCGCATTGGGCTGGAAATCAAGAGTAGCGCTGTTCTATGGCAGGTATGATGTAGCAGAAGCTGCCGCCAAAGCAGTGATGGACCTCGGCGCATACCGTCTCTATTATGCTGCTGACAGTATCAATAGTTATAACGAGCTGTTCACACAAAAAGGTAAACTGGCCGCTGGCGCTAATAAAGAAACGATGCTGGCCCGCCTCTATCTCATCGATGTATCCATGCATAACATGAGCCGTGAGGCACAGGTGCCCGATCAGACCGCGCGTTTCAATCCTACCAAATCACTGATGGATGCCTATCTCTGTACAGATGGCATGCCTATAGAAAAATCACCGCTCTACAATGAAGGCGCACAAACCGCCTATGGAGATGTGTTTAAAAACCGCGACCCGCGCATGTCACAGACCGTGCTTGCGCCCGGCAGCGTATGGGGTGGTAAGGATGATGGTGATAAGGACGCCAATCCTTCAGACACTTTCAACCTGCCCAAGTTCAACTCGGATAAGAAGGGCTGTGTAACCGCCACCGGTTTCTATTTCACCAAATACGTGCAGGTATCGGCTGTTGCCACCTACAATAAGGATCCAAACGATATCCATATCATGCGCTACGCGGAAGTGCTGCTCAATTATGCAGAGGCCCGCGAAATGCAGGGCAAGCTAACACAGGCAGATCTCGATATGAGCATCAACCTGCTGCGTAAACGCGCCAACATGCATCCCATGGTGATCACCGAGCTCAATGCCTGGGGTATGAACGTACGCGATGAGATCCGCCGGGAACGCCGTGTCGAGCTGGCCCTGGAAGGGCAGCGCTATTTCGATATCCTGCGCTGGAAGCAGGGCAGCCTGCTGGCTGCTGATGTAAAAGGCATGAAGAAAGCTTTTGTGCCCAGCTATATGCAGCAGTATGTGGCCAGCGTACCTGTAGATGCGCAGGGATATATGATCGTGAACTCCGGCAGGAGATTCGTTGATCCGAAGAATTATCTCTGGCCCATTCCTTTAACACAGTATCAGCGTAACCCTAACCTGGGCCAGAACCCGGGATGGGAATAAATAAAACGTTTGAAGTTTGAGGTTTGAAGTTGAGGTTCAAAGCATGTATGCTCAGTATATATGCTTTGAACCTTTCACCTCCAACCAGCTTCAAACCTCCAACTTCAAACTTCAAACCTTGTTTATGAAATATCTACCGCTGCTCATCTTCCTGTTCGCCTGCAGCACCAACAGGTCGGCAACAGGAACGGAAACCGCTCATGCAGACACCATCAAAGTACTCACCTACAATATTCATCACGCCAATCCTCCATCCCGCAAGGATGTGATAGATCTCGATGCAATTGCAAAGGTCATCAACCAGCAACAGCCTCATTTCGTAGCCTTACAGGAAGTAGATGTGCACACCGGCCGCTCGGGCCGCGAGGTGCACCAGGCGGAGGCCCTGGCCGCCCGCACGGGTATGCATGCCTATTTTACTAAGGGCATTCCTTATGATGGCGGTGAATACGGTATTGCAGTATTGTCCCGCTATCCCATCCGGGAGAGCAAGGGCTATCAATTACCTTCTGTCCCCGGTTTAAAGGGAGAGCCCAGGGCCTTATGTACGGTAACCGTCACCTTACCTGGTGGCCGTAAAATAATGATGGCCAGCACCCACCTGGATGTATTGAAGCCGGATACCAACCGCCTGCTGCAGATGCGGGAGATCAGCCGTATCCTTGGATCAGCCGGTATGCCGGTGATCTTAGCCGGCGACTTTAACGCCCGTCCCGGCAGTGCCGCCATACAGGTGTTAGACAGCGCCTTTACGCGCACCTGTAACAATTGTCCTTTCACCATCCCGGTGGATCAGCCCAACCGCACCATAGACATGATCGCTTTTGCACCTGCCAAAGCCTTCCGCGTGCTGCAGCATGAGGTGATCCCCGAGCGCTATGCCTCTGATCACCTGCCAGTCATAGCCACGCTGATAGTAAAGGAATAAGGGGGCGGAAATCGGCCCCTGGCCGCAAAAGAATTATGATTTCCCGCTTTTTAATTTTAAATTACCAGCTTAGACGTTTTAATATCATCACCACGTAACCAGAACTCTAATTCCATAATTTAGAAAAGCATGCCAAAGTCTAATCAGAACTCGCGCAGGGGTTTTATCAGTAAGGTCGCCAAAGGAGTAGTAGGCGCCTCCCTGCTGCCGAATATCATTACGGCTGCCGACAGGCAACGCAGCGTGATCGAATTGCTCTCATCACGCCAGGATCAAAAGTATAGTGCCAATGATCAGATCCAGCTGGCTGTGATCGGCGCCGGTGGTATGGGCACTGCAGATACCAATACCGCGATTACCGTACCGGGCGTTAAGCTGGTAGCCGCCTGCGATCTGTATGACGGCCGTCTTGCAGACGCGAAGAAGAAATGGGGCAACGACATCTATACTACCCGCGACTACCGGGAGATCCTGGAGCGTAGCGACATCGACGCAGTGATCATCGCTACGCCAGATTTCTGGCATAAAGACATCTCTGTGGCCGCCATGAACAAGGGCAAATCCGTTTACTGCGAAAAGCCCATGGTGCACGACATCACCGAAGGCCCCGCAGTAGTAGATGCGCAGAAGAAGAACAGCAAAGTGGTGTACCAGGTAGGCAGCCAGGGCATGAGCTCTTTGGGTAATGAAAAGGCCAAACAGCTGCTGAAAGAAGGCGCTATCGGCCAGTTAAACTATGCAGAAGGCTTCTGGGCCCGTATGTCTCCATTCGGCGCCTGGCAGTACCCGATCCCTGCAGATGCTTCTCCTAAAACAGTAGGTTGGGATACCTATCTTTCCAATACCAAGAAACGTGACTTCGATCCGCTGCGTTTCTTCCGCTGGCGTAACTATCGCGATTATGGCACCGGTGTTTCCGGCGACCTGTTCGTGCACCTGTTCTCCAGCCTGCACTTTGTAACCGGTTCTGTCGGTCCAGATAAGGTGATGGCTACCGGTGGCCTCCGCTACTGGAAAGACGGCCGTGAAGTGCCCGATATCATGCTGGGTATGTTCGACTATCCTGCTACAGAAGCGCATCCTGCTTTCAACCTCTCCCTGCGTGTGAACTTTGTAGACGGTACCGGCGGTACCAACTACCTGCGCATGGTAGGCAGCGAAGGCTCTATGACGGTAGAATGGGATAAGGTAACGCTGTATCGTAACAAAGCATACGCCGCTACAGACGATCCTTTACTGCAGACCAAGAACGGTCCTGATGGCAGCAAGCCTTATGTATACGACAGGAAGCAGATGACGCCTCCTGAAAAGCTGGAATACGTAGCAGAGGAAGGATACAAAGGCGCTCACTTCGATCACTTCTACAACCTGTTCAATGCAATGCGTACCGGTGGTAAAGTATCTGAAGATGCGCTGTTCGGCTTCCGTGCCGCGGCTCCGGCCCTGCTGTGCAACGACAGCTACTTCCAGAACAAGATCATTCAATGGGATCCTCAGCAACTGAAACTTAAATAAACAAGCAACCATGATGAAGAGAACATTATTCGTACCTGCATTGTCCGTACTGCTTACTGCTGCGATGGCCTGTGGTTCGGGTACAACGTCAGAAACGGCTACCGATTCTTCAGCAACTGCGCCAGACAATACAACGGTGAACACACCGGTAGATTCTGCTGCAGCTAATACCCTGACTGCCGAAGAAGAAAGCGGCGGCTGGAAACTGTTGTTCAATGGTCGCAACCTCGACGGCTGGCGCACTTACAAGAATAAGCCTGCCGATAGCTGGACCGTAGACAGCGCCAGTGGCACCATCCACTGCCTGGGCAGCAAAACAGACAAGAGCGATAAACGTGCAGACCTGATCACCAAAGACGAGTTCGAGAACTTCGAGCTGAGTGCAGACTGGAAGCTGGCGCCGCAGGGCAACAGCGGCATCCTGTACATGGTGAACGAAGACCAGGAAGCCTCCTATAAAAGCGGTCCTGAGTACCAGCTGATCGATGATAACAACTTCCCTGAGAAGCTGGAAGACTGGCAGAAAACCGGCGCCAACTACGCCATGGGCGGTCCGCTGGTAGCAGCAGCCAAACCTATCGGCGAGTGGAACCATACCCGCATCATCGTAAACGGCAATCATGTGGAGCACTGGCTCAATGGTCAGAAAACCGCTGAATACGAGATCGGCTCTCCTGAATGGAAGAAGCTGAAAGAAACCGGAAAATGGAAAGACGCGCCTGCCTACGCAGCTAAGAAGAAAGGCCACATCTGCTTCCAGGACCATGGCAGCGAGATCTGGTTTAAGAATGTTAAGATCAAAACGCTGTAATGATCAGCTGTTGGCTTTTAGCGGTTAGCTACTAGCTAATGCAGCGGATAGATAAGAAAGGGGACTGTTTTCAAAACAGTCCCCTTTGTATTTTTTAGCTAACAGCTAAAGACTAATAGCTAGCGGCTTATTTAACCGCTGCTTCATAATTCTTGCTCACTTCATCCCAGTTCAGTGCATTCCAGAATGCCTTCAGGTACTCCGGACGACGGTTCTGGTATTTCAGGTAGTAAGCATGTTCCCAAACGTCAACGCCTAGTACGGGTGTGCCTTTTACTTCAGCAACATCCATCAGGGGATTGTCCTGGTTAGGGGTAGAAGTAACCTCCAGTTTGCCGTCTTTTACGATCAGCCATGCCCAGCCTGAACCGAAGCGGGTAGCGCCTGCAGTGTTCAGTTTTTCCTGGAAAGCTTCAAAAGAACCAAAGGTGCTTTTAATGGCATCAGCCAGTGCGCCTTTAGGTTCGCCGCCTGCGTTGGGGCCAAGGATCTTCCAGAAGAAGCTGTGGTTCCAGTGACCGCCGCCGTTGTTCCTTACAGCAGGGCTTATTTTACCAGCGTTGGCAACCAGCTCTTCCAATGATTTATTTTCATGCTCAGTGCCTGCGATCGCTTTATTCAGGTTATCTACATAAGCCTGATGGTGCTTGCCATGGTGGATCTCCATGGTAGTTTTATCAATATGCGGCTCCAGGGCGTCAGTAGCATACGGTAAGCTCGGAAGTGTAAATGCCATAACTCAGTGTTTTATTGTTAATAATAGTATGTGAAGATTACGGGTCTCAAATTTACTGCCTAATAAGGGAAATATCAAACAGTGGCAGAGTCGATGGTCCAAGGTCCATAGTATAGCGCATTGTTCTTAGCCAGTACGAAGACAAGTATAAGCAAGCCCATGCAATGGACTATGGACCATGGACAATGGACTGACCAGACCCTTGAGTTCGTTCAACAATTTAACTTGGTCATATGGGATTTTATTTTAAATTTACGGGATAAGTGTTGTAACAGGTTTTTGAGCACACCTGTCGTGTATACCGGTACGTGGCTATATTTCACTATTGTTTGTTTAAAACTGATATGTATGCCGATAGAGAACCCGGGTATGAACCCAGACCTTTCCCTCGAAACCCTGCAAAAGGAAAATCACTTGCTGACGGAACGCGTGCGGCAGCTGGAGCATATTCTCCACCATGTTCCGGCCATGCTCTACACGGCGGATACAGACCTTAGCACCGTTAGCTGGTGCAATCACCGCATGGAAGAGATCACCGGTTTCTCATTCGGTGAAATGAACAACCTGGGATTGGAATTCTTTCGTCATATCATGCATCCCGACGACTTTGAGCTGACGGGTATCGCCCGCCAGTCTTTCCGTGATAATAAGAACATCTTTGGCGGCGTAACCCGTGTACGCAGGAAAGGAGAGAATGATTGGCGCTGGCTGGTAGGCCTGGCCATACCGTTTACCCGTAACGAACAGGGAGAAGTGAAGGAAGTAATCTGCGCCCTGATGGACCTTACCCTGGCCATGGATACCCATAGCCAGCTGGCAGACGCTATGAGCGAGATGCTGCGCCGCCAGAACGAGGCCTTGCTCAGCAAGCTCACCGCCCGCGAAATAGATGTACTGACCCTCGCTGTACGAGGGCTTAACAACAAAGAGATCGCCAGCCAGTTGAGCCTTAGCCGTTATACTATAGAAACCCACCGTAAGAACATACGCCTGAAACTGAAGGTGCGCAATACTACCGAGCTCGTCGCGCTGGCCCGGAAGATCGGGTTTAATTAGGCTAAACTTATGTGGAGAAAGTCCACAAAAATACCCAAGCTTGGGTATTTTATAGCAGGATAATGTCCACTAAATTAGTGAATTGATATTTAAATAAGTACTGTAGATACGATGACAACCATGGAAAAAGCATTACTCAAACAAAGGATATAAAGATATTTAAAGCTATTGTACGATTCATTCGCTGTTTTTTAGCTCAGCTTTCATCCATTGTTTGTCTTTCCCTCTCTTCCCTATCGCCATAAAGGATTTTGGTTATATTTACTCTCCAAATCCCTAAACTATCACAACATGGAGAGTACAGTTGTTACAGTAGCCATTACCGTATTGATCATATGGATACTGTTTTCCTCTTTCGTTACCGTACAACAAGGTTCTATTGCGGTGACCACTATCTTCGGAAAATATAACCGGAGCCTTTACCCCGGGTTGAATTTCAAGATCCCTGTCATTGAAAAGATCTTCAAACGTATTTCCATCCAGAACCGTTCTGTAGAGCTGGAATTTCAGGCCATTACTGTAGACCAGGCCAACGTATATTTCAAGGCCATGCTGCTGTACGCCGTGTGGAACCAGGAAGAAGAGACCGTAAAGAATGTTGCCTTCAAGTTTATGGATGAGCGCAGCTTTATGCAGGCATTGATCCGCACCATTGAAGGTTCTATCCGCGGCTATGTAGCTACCAAGCGCCAGTCTGAAGTGCTGGGCCTGCGCCGCGAGATCACCGAGAACGTAAAAGAGCAGATAGATAAAACCCTGGAAGGCTGGGGCTATCACCTGCTGGATCTCCAGATGAACGATATTACCTTCGACGACGCCATCATGAAATCCATGGCGCAGGTAGTGGCTTCCAATAACCTGAAAGCCGCCGCTGAGAACGAAGGACAGGCCCTGCTGATCACCAAAACCAAAGCTGCTGAAGCAGATGGTAACGCCATCAAGATAGCTGCCGAAGCAGAACGTCAGGCAGCCCAATTACGTGGTCAGGGTGTTGCTCTCTTCCGTGAAGAAGTGGCCAAAGGTATGACCATGGCAGCTAAAGAAATGCAGCAGGCCAACCTCGATACTTCTGTGATCCTCTTCTCTATGTGGACAGAAGCCATCAAGCACTTCGCCGAAAATGGCAAAGGCAACGTGATCTTCCTCGACGGTTCTTCAGAAGGAATGGAGCATACCATGCAGCAGATGATGGGATTGCACAAACTGATGGAACCGCAGAAAAAATAATAAAGCATATTAAATAATAAAGCGGCCCCGGACTACTATCAGTCTGGGGCCGCTTGCATTCGTATTCCAGCCTTTCCTGGGTAAAACGCAACTTTTTTCCGTCTTAAGCGTCTTTATTAGGTGAACTGTTCTATTTAACTACCAGGCATTGTCATGAAAAGAGCACTCTACCTGTTCATGCTGCTGCTCATCTGTCGGTCTGCCTTCCCCCAAACGCAGCAGCTGGCTGCTATCATCGCTGAGGCAGATGTGCCGGGAATTCAGCTGGTGTATACAAAGGGCAATCGATCCCATATTTTCAATATGGGGGTGGAGAAAGAGGGTGCTCACCATAAGGTCAGCTCCGCTACTATTTTCGAAGCGGCTTCCCTGAGTAAAACGGTATTTGCTTATGCAGTACTCCGCCTGTACGATCGTGGCCTGATCAACCTGGATACGCCCCTGCTCTCTTACCTGGGAGGCGCTTACGAACGCTTTACCCAACCCGATCCCGGTTATGCCAGGATAACCGCAAGGATGGCCTTACGCCATACCAGCGGCCTGCCCAACTGGGGAAGCGACAGCGGGGTGGCCCTGCAGTTTACGCCCGACAGTTGCTTTTTGTATTCAGGAGAAGGATATTGGTTTCTGCAACGTGCAGTAGAGCAGATCATGGGCAAACCGCTTAACGATGTAATGCAGCAGGAGGTATTTATTCCGCTGGGAATGAAAAACAGCACTTATGTATGGAACAGGAACATGGATGCTGCTGCTGCTAAAGGACTGACCAGCGTCGACAAGAATAAGCACGGCGATGCCAATGCCGCATTCAGCCTGACCACCAACGCGCGTGATTTCAATATCTTCCTGCAGGCGCTACTGAACGGTAAAGGACTGAAGCCTGCCACGCATCGCATGATGATGGAGAAGGCCAGCACGGCCAACCGCTTTAATGAAAAAGAATTACCTGCAGATGCGTATATCGATTGGGGCCTGGGCATCGGCTTCCAGGAGAATGAAAAAGGAAATGCGATCTGGCATTGGGGCGATAACGACGACTATAAATGTTTTTATATGGCTTTTCCAGGTAGCCGCGAGAGCCTGGTATATTTTACCCATAGCCGCAACGGCCTTAATATGACGGCCGATATACTGCGTCTTTTCTTTGGCCCGCAAACCGCCTGGGTAACACAGTGGCTGAACTATGGCTATAAATATCCCCTGGTGATAAAAGACCTGCGTCGTACACTGTTGCGGCGCGGCTACGAAAACGCGATGACGGTAGTGAATGAGAAAAAGCAGCAGGACCCCGGCTACCAGTTAACAGAACATGACCTGAACGCCCTTGGTTACGCATTGCTGAGCAAGGGCAAAAAGAAAGAAGCGGTGGAGATCTTCAAGCTCAACATACAGTTGTTTCCCTTCAGCTGGAACAGCTACGGCAGTGAAAGCGAAGCCTGTGAAGCGGTGAGCGAGACCAACGCGAATGCAGCAGCGCATATGAAAAAATTAAAACAGCCGTAAAGGTATCAGTGGCGGAAGGCCTTCATAGTTTTCACGCGCCATCACCTGTTCATCATAAGGATCGGTTCTGTACAGTGATTTTACCGGCCAGTATTCCAATGCTTCAGACGGCATTTCGTAATCAAAGATCCGTTGCATGTCAAGATCGTTGAGTGCAGGGTTGAGCCATTCCTTCTCCAGCTCCTGTGGCAACATCAGCGGCATGCGGTGTGGGTTTTCGCCGGAGTTGTGAATGTTCCGCATCACTTCGTTGCCGCCGCGGATCAGGATGGCAAAGGTGCCCATCAGCTCACCGTCGGCATTAGGTATATGAGAGTAGTTGAAAAGACCTGGTAGCAGGAACACCTTTCGGTCTTTTAATTTGATATGATAAGGCACTTTCTTTTTCCAGCCCACATCCCTGAACTCATAGAAACCGGTAGCCGGTATCAGGCAGCGGTTTTGACGTATGCGGTGCCAGTAGGAGTTCTTGTCTCCCACCACGCGTTCGCTCCGGATATTCAGCATCCAGTTGCGATCCTTTTTCAGGTTTTCTGCTTTCATGTAGGGAGCAATAACGCCCCATTCAAATTTTTTCAGCTTTAGTTGTCCGCCTTCATTGGTGATCACCGGCCATTTCGGATAGGCTTGTCCAACCATGTGATAGGTAGCGCTGAAATCAATGTCCATAGGGGTATCGCCCAGGTCGGGCAACAGGGCATAGATCGATGCTATGTCAGAAGAGAAGGAAAGATGATAGCACATAGGGGATCAGGGATTACATTTTTTCAAGGTCATTAAGAGAGATCTGTCTTGTGTCTTTTCCATGCTGCAAATTAATAAGCAATTCACCAAATTGCAATGTGAGCTCAACGTCTATCTGGGAGTTCCTTCCCGGCTTCCAGCCGGTATAAAGGTTGATATATTTTTTGATGCGGGCTACCAGCTCGGCATCTGGTTGCCATTCGCGGTCCCGCAGGTAGTTAAGGTAAACATGATATCCCTGCGGTTGCGTAGCGGCGGTATAAAGCTTTTCTTTGTGCAGGGGATCTTCCATGTTATAGAGCAGTTTGCGGTGATCGTGTGCGATCGCCTGCAGATGTTCAGAAGCTGCTTCCATATCGCAGTAAGGAGTGAGGAGGAATGCTTCCTTTACCTTGGCGGTTTTTCCCCGTGGGTAAGATTGGCGAACATAATACAGGTGGCCCTGTAGCGTCAGTTCATCCAGCGCGTCTTTAATAAGTAATTTCAAGGGGTTGTGCATAGGTGCCAAAACCAATATTATTAGCAATTTACGCTAATTACTTTAGTTTGTTAATTTTATTTACAATTGAAAAAAGCTAATTACCTTACAGTAGATAATTATAGGAGTCAGGCCATATATCTGTCTAATCTGGAAACGTATTGATCGCCCGGTCATCCCCCATCCATCGTCAGAGAGCGTTTACCTAAGAAAACCAGTTGAGTATGGAAAAAATCTACTTCTTCAATGCATTTACCCGTTTACTTCGCCGCCGCAACAACCCAGGCAATGACTCGAGCCGTATGCGGCGTGGCGAGATCCTGAGATCCCTCACTTTCCGGGAGGCAACACCCGAAGACGTTCCCGCGTTAGCGGCATTGCACGTGGCGGTGTGGAACGAGGACAATCCCGGTGTAAGGCACAAGCCCAGCCTTGAAATGCGGGAATCCCAGTGGGAGGAAGCCTTCCGCGAGGCAAACAATGCCTGGTTCTGTTATGTCATTGAAAACAGGCAGAACGAGCTGGTAGGCTTTGCCCAGGGTGATCTTTATTCCGGCCAGATACCTGGCTTTGACGGACAGCTTGGCAAGTTCTGCCTCCTGCGTGCTTACCAGCATATGGGCCTGGAACGTAAGCTGCTGGGGTATGTGGCACGCCGTTTTTTAAGCCGTGGCGTCTTCTCCATGATCGTGTTTGCAGAAGCGGCCTCCCGCGAGCTGTACGAAGTGATAGGCGCAGAAAAGCTGCCTTCTGGCAAAGGTGAGTTCCGCTGGGCTTATGGCTGGAGCGACCTGGAAGCACTGGCAGCCGAGTGCCCGATAGGCTAGCATCGTTTTAATCCCCTTTACTTTATTACTTACAGGAATATCGCCCCCGTGTAACGACCATATCGTTACCGGGGGCGATCTATTTATTTCCCTATGGGTATCGCATCAGGGCTGAAGTTGCATTTGCCGAACCTTCGATACCTATTTCTTTCGAGTACCAATTATTTCCCAAGATATTCCCAGCATAAAAAGAAAGGTGATAATATGGGAATTGAAAGGGATTAATAAGGAAGTATCAAGGGAATATCTCCCGCCAAACATAAGACTGCTCTGCAATGCAGCCCGAATAAGTACCGGAAATTGCCTGCCAGTAAGGCGGAGGGCACTGGGAATTGTGATATTGTTATCTAGGCGATTTTGTTAAAAAGCTCAGGATGGCAGAGAAACAATGATCTTTCCTCCCTTTGCCCCGGTTTCCTGTTGCTGATGCGCTTTGGGTAATTCCTCAAAGGAATAGGCGCCCGCAATATGTGATTTCACTTTACCGGCTTTTAACAGGTCGGCCAGCTCGGCTTCGTCGGCGCCATTGGACACCACGCTTAAAAGATGCGTGTACAGGTCCTTTTCCTTCGCTTTTTCGGCCAGTTTTCCTTCAAAGGCAGTGAGCAGGGTGATCACGCGCCCGCCTCTTTTTACAGCCGTTAAAGAGCGTAATACATGCTCTTCTCCGTAAATGGGGTCGAGCACAATATCGGCATTTTGTACCTGCTCCTCAAACTTTTCGGTCTTATAATCAATAAATTCATCGGCGCCTAATCCCAGCACAAAATCTCTGTGAGCGGCCGATGCGGTGCCGATCACATAAGCGCCAAAGTGTTTGGCTATCTGCACGGCATAGTGCCCTACGCCGCCTGCAGCTGCATGGATCAGCACCTTATCGCCCTGCTTTATTTTTGCATAGGTTACCAGGGCCTGCCATGCGGTTAAGGCTGCCAGTGAGGCTGCCGCGGCTTCTTCGTATTGGATATTACCAGGCTTCAGGGCCAGGTGGGCGGCAGGGGCAGCCACGTATTCCGCATAGGCTTTACCCTGTCCGGGGAAGTTGACCATCCCGAATACGGCATCGCCTTTTTTGAAGGCTGTCACCCCGGCGCCCACTTCTTCCACATCGCCTGCAATATCCCAGCCCAGGATAAATGTGTCTTGTCCGGGTTGAGGTTTCAGAAAATGCTGCAGTCCAAATTCCTGTTGCCGTACAAAGGCGTCTACCGGGTTGATGGCAATGGCTTTTACTTTTACCAGCACTTCACCCGACTGGATAGCGGGTTTGTCTGTTGTTGTGTACTGGAAGTTTTCAATGCCTCCGTTCTTTTTCAATACGATCGCTTTCATATCTGTAGTAGTTTAAGTTCATTAGAAGAGCCTGCTGCGGCGCTTTACTATTGGTTGCATAAATTTGCAGAACAAAGGTACCGGGCATCATCCGGGTAAACCAGAACGGAGCGATTTGTAAGGACCTAACAAAAATGTAAGGATGGGTAAAATAAAGACAAGCTCGACCAATTACCAGAACAGGGAAACCCTGGATGCTACGTGTATGACTGCCTATGCGCTTAACCTCATTGGCACCCGCTGGAAACTCATTATCTTCTACTACCTGAGGCAGGGGCCACTGCGTTTTACTGAGCTGAAAAATAAGATCCCCAATATCACAGAACGGATGTTAAGCCTGAGCCTGCGCGAATTGGAAAAAGATTTGCTGATCAGCCGCACGGTATATCCCGAAGTACCGCCAAGGGTGGAATACGCGCTTACCAGTGCGGGCAAAGCGCTCAATCCTGTATGGGACCTGCTGGGCGACTGGGCCAGTAAACATAAGGAGATGATAGAAGAAGGCCAGCTGGTAATGAAGTGATCACTGTAGAAGATTATCAATCAACTCTCTTTGCCGTTAAATATTTTCCAATACGGACAGATTCCCCTTTAACACTCACTAATTTTGTTGCTTCCTTCATCCCGGAAGGGCGGCAGTGCCTATTTTCGTAACTTGCAGCCGACGGCTTTACTTAAAAGGAAGAAACTGATATGTCTTATACACCTCAACATAAAATACGGATCGTAACAGCAGCATCTTTATTTGACGGGCATGATGCCGCCATCAATATCATGCGGCGTATTATGCAGTCCAAAGGCGCCGAAGTGATCCACCTGGGCCACAACCGCTCTGCGGCAGAGATTGTAGATTGCGCTATACAGGAAGATGCCCAGGGCATTGCCGTTACCTCTTACCAGGGTGGTCACGTAGAATTCTTTAAATACATGTATGACCTGCTGCAGGAAAAAGGCTGCGGTCATATCAAAATATTCGGTGGTGGCGGCGGCACTATCCTGCCAACAGAAATAGAAGAGCTGCATGCCTATGGCATTACCCGCCTGTACTCTCCTGACGATGGCCGTCACATGGGGCTGGAAGGCATGATCGAAGATGTGATCAGACAATGCGATTTCCAGACAGTAGCCAAATTGAACGGTCAGCTGCAGGAATTAACACGTGCGCAATACAAGATCATTGCACAGGCCATTACCATTGCTGAAAATGATCTGCTGGAGAACTGGCAGCCGGTAGCGCCCAAACCAACGGCCGTACTGGGCATCACCGGTACCGGCGGCGCTGGTAAAAGCAGTGTGACAGATGAACTGGTACGCCGTTTCCTCAACAACTATGAGGATAAGACCATCGCCGTGATCTCTGTTGATCCTTCCAAGAAGAAGACCGGCGGCGCGCTCCTGGGCGATCGTATACGGATGAACGCCATTCATCATCCCCGCGCCTATATGCGTTCACTGGCCACCCGCGAAAGTGATAAGGCCATCAGTGAACATATCCAGGAAGCAGTGGATATCTGCAAACAGGCAGGCTTTGACCTGATCATACTCGAAACATCCGGCATCGGCCAAAGCGATACTGCTATCACTGACTATTGCGATGTTTCTCTCTATGTGATGACGCCAGAATACGGCGCCGCTTCCCAGCTGGAGAAGATCAACATGCTGGACTATGCAGACGTGATTGCCATCAACAAATTCGATAAAGCCGGTGCGCTTGATGCCCTGCACGATGTGCGCAAGCAATACAAACGCAATCACAACCTGTGGACGGCTAAAGATGAAGACCTGCCGGTGGTAGGCTCTATCGCATCCCAGTTCAATGATCACGGTATTAACCAGCTCTTTGAAAAGCTGGTGCATATCATCGAAGAGAAGAAAGACATTCACTTTGGCGCTCCGCTGAAACATGAGCGCCCTAACGATACCTCCACCAAATCGCAGATCATTCCACCCGCCAGGGTGCGCTATCTTTCAGAGATCACAGAAGCCATACATGACTATGGCCGCTGGGTGAATGAGCAATGTGCGCTTGCCACACAGCTGTACCAGGTAGAAGGCATACTGGCCATGAAAGACCTAAAAGCGGTGGATGAGCTGAATAATATCAAAACACATCTGCAGCAGCAGCTGCATCCCGACTGTTATAAGCTGATCACGGAGTGGCCTGCGCTGCAACAGAAATACAAAGCAGATAACTATGAATTCCAGGTAAGGGCAAAAGTGATCAAACTGCCTTTGTATGCAGAAAGCCTGTCTCATTCACGCATTCCTAAAATAAGTTTACCAGCATATAAAGACTGGGGTGACATTCTCCGCTGGCAGCTCACAGAGAACCTTCCTGGCGAATTCCCTTACGCAGCTGGTGTGTTCCCTTTGAAACGCGAAGGAGAAGATCCCACCCGTATGTTTGCAGGGGAGGGCGGTCCTGAAAGAACCAACAAGCGCTTTCACTACGTATCGCTGGATCAGCCGGCCAAGCGCCTCAGCACTGCTTTTGACAGCGTTACCCTGTACGGTGAAGATCCCGCTTACCGCCCGGATATCTACGGTAAAGTGGGTAATTCCGGTGTGAGCATCGCTACGGTAGATGATGCCAAGAAATTGTACAGCGGCTTTGATCTTTGTGATCCCAAGACCTCTGTGTCTATGACGATCAACGGTCCTGCGCCTATTATACTGGCCTTCTTTATGAATGCCGCTATCGATCAGCAATGCGAAAAATACATTGCTGAGCATGGGCTTACTGAACAGGTACAGGCACGCATTAAAGAGAAATTCAAAGATCATCCCCTGCCGCATTACAATGGCGATCTGCCCAACGGTAACAATGGTTTAGGCTTACAGCTTTTGGGCATCGCCGGTGATGAAGTGCTGGATAAAGATGTGTATGAAAAGATCAAGGCGCATGCTTTAAATACAGTAAGAGGTACCGTACAGGCAGACATCCTGAAAGAAGACCAGGCGCAGAACACCTGTATCTTCTCTACAGAATTTGCATTGAAACTGATGGGAGATGTACAGTCTTACTTTATTGATCACGCCGTACGCAATTTTTATTCAGTAAGTATCTCAGGTTATCATATCGCGGAAGCAGGCGCTAATCCTATTACGCAGCTGGCCTTTACACTGGCCAACGGCTTTACCTATGTGGAGTATTACCTGAGCCGTGGTATGCATATCGATGATTTTGCGCCCAACCTTTCTTTCTTCTTCAGCAACGGCATGGATCCTGAGTATGCTGTTATCGGCCGTGTTGCCCGCCGTATATGGGCCAAGGCGATCAAATACAAATACAAAGGGAACGATCGTTCACAAAAACTGAAGTATCATATACAGACTTCCGGACGTAGCCTGCACGCACAGGAGATAGACTTTAACGATATTCGCACCACACTCCAGGCATTGTATGCCATTTACGACAACTGTAACTCGCTCCACACAAATGCTTACGACGAAGCGATCACTACCCCCACAGAAGAAAGCGTGCGCCGCGCCATGGCCATTCAGCTGATCATCAACCAGGAACTGGGCACCGCTAAAAACGAAAACCCCATCCAGGGCTCTTTCTTCATTGAAGAATTGACTGACCTGGTGGAAGAAGCCGTGCTCATGGAGTTTGACCGTATTACAGAACGCGGCGGCGTACTGGGCGCGATGGAAAGAATGTACCAGCGCAATAAGATCCAGGAAGAAAGCTTATACTATGAATCATTGAAACATGCAGGACAGTATCCTATCGTTGGTGTAAATACTTTCCTGAACAAGAATGGTTCTCCCACTACTATTCCCGCAGAAGTGATCCGTTCTACTACAGCAGAAAAGGAATTCCAGATCAAATCTGTGGAAGCTTTCCAGAAAAGACATGCGCATAAGAGCAGTGAAGCATTGAAGCGATTGCAACAGGTAGCTGTGAAGAACGGTAACCTGTTTGCGGAGTTGATGGAGACGGTAAAGCATTGTTCACTGGGCCAGATCACGCATGCGTTGTATGAGGTAGGAGGGCAGTATAGGAGGAGTATGTAAAGGAAATAACCCCATTAATAAACAAGCAAAGAACATAATTAAATCCATTGTTCTCATGAGTAAAACGGTTAAAATATCCGATGTCACTGCCGATGAGGTGGTGATGAGTAAGATATTAGTTGTTAGAGGCAAGAAAGTTATGATAGATAGAGACCTCGCTGTATTGTATGGTGTAACAACTAAAAGACTGAACGAGCAGGTAAAGCGAAACCTGAAGCGTTTTCCAGAAGATTTTATGTTCCAGTTAGCATTGGATGAAAAGGATGAACTGGTCGCAAAATGCGACCGGTTCGGAAACCTCAAGCATTCCACCAGCTTACCCTATGCTTTCACTGAACATGGAGCCGTTATGTTAGCAAGCGTTCTAAACAGTGACAATGCAATAGCAGTAAATGTCCAGATAGTGAGGACTTTTACACGTATGCGAGAAATGTTGCTAACTAATAAAGACATTCTTCTAAAGTTGGAGCAAATGGAAAAGCAGGTAAACAACCATGATCAACAAATAACATTGATCTTCGAATATCTGAGGCAACTATTAGATCCTCCAATGGAACCAAGAATAAGTATCGGGTTTAAATTGCCTTAAAGCACGAAGCCAGGCATCACACCTGGCTTCGTACCGATCGGGGACACCCCGGTCCAATATCTGTAATGGATCTACGTAAAAAGATCTCTCACGGTTCCATCTTCAACCTTTTTATCACCATTTCCCCCACCAATCTTCCCTGCTCAATTCCATTCACCACAGCGGGTGTAAAATGGATCCCTCCATACAACCTGCTCTTAGCCGCTTCTGTGCTTGCCGCCAGGAAACTGGCAAAGCTCCTGGGTGGCAAACCGAACTCGATCTCCGTACTATCTTTGAACGCTAATGAATTACCATACAGCTGTGTAAGCACAGTGGCGCATGCAGTAGATGCTACGCTATGCCCGCTGGTATATTCAGGGAAGGGAGGTGTTTGCAGGTAAGGTTTCCATTCTTCATCCATGTACTTATTGATCACTGTTTCAGGGCGGATCAGGTTACTCCGGAACTTCTCATCCCAGCAAACAATAAAGGCGTCCATTAATGCGATCGCTACTTTGGCGTAGGTGCATACGGTCTTATTAAAATCTGCTTTTGCATTTTGAGCAGCGATGCCGCAGATATTGATCCAGTGGCCGCCGGGAGTGATCTTTTTAGTGGCGAATGAAACGTGGCCGGAGAGGTTTACCTTATAGGGATTACAATCCCAGAAATCGGCTATTTCCCGTTGTTCTGTTGTGAGGTTATTTCCTATGAGGTAGATTTCTTTCGCCATTTTATAAAAGCCGCTGCTGCTGTCTTTCATGTTAAAGGCTGGTGGACGGGGGGCCATGAATTCACTGGCGCTGTCCAGTACCATCAGCCGCATTTCATCCCAATGCGGTTCTATGGCGCTCATATAAGCGGGCGGGGTAGGGGCCCAGCGTCCTTCTTCATTGGTAACCGTGTATTTCACTGCAGAACGGGTCTGCGCATAATTATCATTCCTGGCCCAGGCCAGGATGGCTTTTGATACCTGTTGCCCGTAGGCTACGGATTGCTCGATCTTTTCGGCCGTCAGCCCTGATTGTTGTGCACTGAACTGGAGTGAATCGATTACCAGCTGCATATCATTTTCAGAAAAGATCAGTGCCTTTCCGGTACTGGCCATGGCAACCAGGGAAGCAAGCGGGAAGTCAATGGCCGCAGTATCTGTTGGAGGAGGCGTGGCAGTCAGACCGTGCACCTGACCTGCCAGTGAATGGTATCCTTTCCCTGAATGGGCGATCACCTCATAACCCGCGATGGTGGCGTAAGCATAGATACGGCTGGCTACGGGTGGAGAAAAGATGTCGTGCACGATCACATCTGTCAATTGCTTTACCGTCCTGGAATAGAGCAGGGGGTCATGTATGGTATTTGCGTTTTCTCCTGCCCGCTGACGGCAGGCGCTTATCAACAGCAGTCCTGCCAGAAGGTATAGACTATACTTTTTAAACATAACGTGTGCCTAGTTTTTCTTTCGAAACAACAACAAGTTATCATTATTACGGCTTACTACATAATATTGTTGCCCGTTAATGGTGCGCAACATTTTTATATCCCGTACCTGGCCCTCCGGCTGCCAGCCTGATTGTAAGGGGAGAAGAATCTGCCAGCCTTTTTGCCCGTCTCCCAGGATCACGTTACCTGCGCTGGCGTCGTAACGGCCTTCGTAAGGTTGTACGCCGTAGAAGTTGCCTCCGGTAATGAGATCCATGTTGCCGTCCATATTGACGTCGGCAGCGAACAAGGCCACCAGGGGTGACCACTGTGCTGCGGCAGGCAGGTAGGCAGGAGTGAACAGCCCCTTGCCGTCGTTCCATAATACCAGTGAACGCAATTCCCTGGCCTGCAGCTGTTGGGCGGTGTCGAGCGCTGTGCCGAAGATCTGTGCAACGGTTTGCCCTGCAAAACTATGATAGCTGGGATATTTTTTCCGGATCAGCGCGGGGAGCTGTTTTTCGAATTCCTCTTTACCCAGGAAGGTATAGTATCTGCCGCTATCTGCATAGGCGAGTACCTGGTCGGGCGCGCCGTTCTGGTCTATATCTGCAATATAAAGGCGCAGGGGCCATTGAGAGCTGGCTTTTAATTTGGAGTTGAGGCTCCAGTTGCCCAGTACAATATCTGGCGCGCCGTCTTTATTCAGGTCGCTTACCAGCATGCTTTGCCAGAGGCCCGGGAACCGCGTGAGGCCTGCTTTGGCGGTGATCTCCGTCAAATGACCTTTGACGTTGCGGAATATGCGGGGAGGCATCCATTCGCCAGTGAGTATGAGGTCGGGCCAGGTATCTCCGTCTATATCGGCCCAGGCAGCGGCGGTGATCATGCCCGCCTTCAACAGGGCAGGCGCCAGGCTGGCCGTGCTGTTGGAGAAATTTCCCCTGCCGTCGTTGATGAGCAGAAAAGAGGGCGGCGTAAGCCCATATGCCAGTGCATTGGCGCGGCTGCCGATGAACAGGTCCATATCTCCGTCTTTGTCCAGATCTGCGGCGCATACCGCTGATTTATTTTCATAGAGGGCTGGCAGGGTAGTGGATCTGTGAAAGTTCCCTGTTCCGTCATTGATATAAAGACGGTCTTTCAGTTTAGGCGATCGTCCGTAGAATTCGTTGCCGCCGCTCACTACGTAGAGATCCGGCGCACGGTCGCCGTTCAGGTCTGTTAAGAGGGCGTCTACATCTTCGCAGGCGGCATCTGCCTGGAACAGCGTTTCATCCACCGGGCTAAAGCTACCGTTTGCCTGCTGACGGTATAGCATTCCCGCCTGTCCCTGAGCTCCGCAGATATAGACGTCATCCAGTGCGTCGCCGTTGATGTCGCCCACAGCCATTTTGGGCCCGGCGGTAGACAGCTGATGGGGAATGAACAGCTGCCGGTTGAAATCGAAAAAGCGGTTCTCCCGGTGGCGAAAGTCCAGTCCAAGGCTGTCCTTGACGAGATCGAGGAATGGGCGCGGGGCAGGGAATGGAGAGGATGAAAGACCATCGGTGGCATGCTCCTCATCCAATACCAGGGTTTGTCCGCTCTTTACTTTTGTAAGGATCTGTGATCTGCCGGAGGGCCAGCTTACAATAACGCTATCGGCTGTATCATCCTTTCCCAGGCCGAACTGCAATCCCGGCGCTACGCTACTCTGGAAACCACGGGTAGTTTGATGAGTGGCGTACTGCAGGCGTCCTCCGCTTTTGATCCATACTTTCGCGCCGATGCCCTGCGTATTGGGCGGACGGCCTTTAAAGCGAAATTGCAGGTAGTGATGATGATTCAGCTCCGAGGCGCGATTACGGTACACGGCTGCGGGTTCGTTAATACGGTTCACTACCAGGTCAAGGTCGCCATCATTATCCAGGTCTGCATAGGCGGCGCCATTGGAGAAGGAGGGGGCTTGCAGGCCCCAGTCTGCAGAGCGGTCTTTAAACACCAGGCTATCTGTTCCCTGGAAGAGGTAGTTATGCCATTTGCCGGAAGGCATTTTTTCCAGGAGAGTTTTGTTCATGCTGGTGGAATTGCGCATCATACGCTGCACTTCATCGGTCACAACGTATTTGATATAATCAAGATCGTTGGGGCGGCGCAGGATGCCGGTGCTCACAAAAATATCTGTACGACCGTCGTTGTCGAAGTCGGCCATGAGGGGCGCCCAGCTCCAGTCTGTAGCGGCCACTCCACTGTACAGGGCAATGTCGCTGAAGCGGAAGCCTGCGCCTGTGTTCAGCTGCAGACAATTACGGGAGTACTGATCATGATAACCGAAGCTTTTCTTGTATTCGTAGGTATCGGAAGGATCATCGCCGCCGGAGCTTTTCAGTACTGCTTCATTGGTGGGCAGCATATCGAGTGTCATGATATCCAGCCAGCCGTCGTTGTTGATGTCTGCGATGTCGGAGCCCATGGAGAAGCGGCTTTCATGGCCAAAGGCGCTGCTATTTATTTCTGAAAAGGTTCCGTTATGATTGTTGTGGTAATAGTAATCGTTCTCATGAAAATCGTTGCTAATGTAGAGATCTTCCCAGCAGTCGTTATCGAGGTCTGCCACCGCGATACCCAGGCCGTAGCCTACGGCGCTGCTGTAAATACCGCTTTGTTGTGTTACGTCGGTGAAATATCCGCTGTCGTTGCGGAAGAGCTGATCTCCGCTTTCAGGGCTATGAACGCGGCGAACGGAGGTATCCAGGTAAGTACCGGTGCTGTGTACGGAATGTTTTAGCAGGTACATGTCCAGGTCTCCGTCGCGATCATAGTCAAAGAAAGCGGCCTGGGTACAAAAGCCTGTTTGTGCAAGGCCCCGTTGTGCGGCCTGTTCAGAAAATGTGTTGTTGTGATTATTGATATAGAGCTGGTTCACGGAGTGCAGGCCTTTATAGTCGCCAACGGTGCAAACGTAGATATCCAGCCAGCCATCGCCGTTCACATCTGCCATGGTTACACCGGTGGTCCATCCAGCATGGCCCACTATTCCGGCTTTGGTGCTGATGTCTTCAAAGCGGCAATTGCCTGTGTTCAGGTAGAGTCGGTTCCCTCCGAGGTTGGCGGTGAAACAGAGATCCGGGAGGCCGTCATTGTTAATGTCTCCGATGGCCACGCCGCCGCCGTTATAAAAGTAAAGGTAGTCCAGTATGCCCAGGGTATCTGTGTCTTCGATGTGATTTACAAAACTGATATGCGTGGTGGCAGGAGTTAAGGATTCAAATAAAGGCGGGGTAGAAGGGGAACAGGCTGCCAGTAACACCGGTATTAACAAAATTTCCAGCCACTGTTGAAGGGTGGGGCATGAATGTTTGCTGTTTTGAATGCACATCTTAGTGGTTTAACTGCGCCGCTACATAAGTTACTACTTTCCCCTGTACAAAAACATAGGGTACAGGGGAAAGTAAAGTAACAGGTTCGACGCAATTCGCGTAATAGACGCTAGTCTTCACGACGTGGAATTAGAAAATCAGCGGTATGTTGATTTTGGTTTGTCGTTTTGAATAATAAATACGATCGGGTAATCAGGCAACAATGAATGCTTGGAATGGCAGTATGAAATAAAACTGAATTAAATAAGATTTAAGCGATCAGTAGATAATGGTTATAGTTTAAATTGGCGTCCAATCAGCTCAAGCTCTGATGTGTAAACTCTACGCAATCTTAACTTAAATTTTTGTTAAAAAAAAGTTTTTTTTAAAAGTACCTTTTCCTTTTCATATCGTACTTCTCAAAATTAAATTTATACAATCGGGCAGGGCGGTGGGGCACGTCATCTTCTTCTTCATGCAGGTCAATCAGCAGGTCCATGGAGAGGAATTTTTTGCGGAAATTCCGTCGGTCCAGCTTCACATCCAATATCGCTTCATAGAGGTTTTGCAGTTCGCGGAGAGAGAACTTTTTAGGCAGCAGGTTAAAGCCTACCGGTTGTTCGATTACTTTATGCTTCAGCCGCTCGTAGCAGCATTGCAGGATCTCTCTGTGATCAAAGGCCAGGTCGTGCACTGTTTTTAAAGTGTGCCAGTGCAGTTCGTTGCCATGTCTTTTCAATACATTTTGTTCGATGTTCACCAGGGAGTAGTAGGCCACCGTGATGACTCTGCCTGCCGGGTGGCGGTGCACGCCGCCAAAGGTTTGTACCTGTTCCATGTAAACCTGGTCAAGGCCGGTGCGGGTTTTTAGTACGCGGTAGGCTGCCTGGTCCAGCTCTTCATCGGGGTGTACAATATCTCCCAGCAGGGACCATTTGTCCTGGTACTCATTCAGGTCAGATTTGATCAGCAGTACTTTCAGCTCGTCGTTATCAAAACCAAAGATCACACAGTCTACTGAAACAGCCATCTTAAAATAGTCCTCTATCTCCGTAAGATGCGCGTTGATGTTCTTTGTCTGCATAACAAATAAAACGTGGAATTATTCTAAAATATAAGCGTGCTCTTTTCTTGTATCAGCTTTCAGGGTATTCCGGTTACTTCATTAAAGAATGGCATTAAAAGTTAAACATTTTTCTGCAAAAACAACGCAGCAGCGGATATTTATTTTATACCCGCTGCCTGAAATACTTGTTCTCCTCCGCTATAGGTAGCCAGTACCCGCGTTTTCATCAGCTGCTGCAAAGGCACCTGTAAAAGGTCCTGGTCCAGTATTACCAGGTCTGCCAGCTTGCCTGGCTCCAGGCTGCCCCTGCTTTCTTCTTCCAGGCAGCCCTTGGCGGCCCAGATGGTCATGCCCTGCAGGGCTTCTTTACGCGTTAGCGCATTCTCCGGCTGGAAGCCGCCTGCGGGATATCCGCTGGTATCTGTACGTGCTACGGCGGCGAGGAATGTCTTTAAGGGATTGATGTCTTCCACGGGGAAGTCGGTACCCAGGGGCAGCCATCCGTTCTGTTTTAGCAGCTCCTGGTAGGGGTATGCATGTTTGATCCGTTCGGGCCCTAAACGGGCGCCTGCCCAATACATATCAGAGGTGGCATGCGTAGGCTGTACGGAAGGGATAATGCTGTATTGCCCGAACAGGTGCATGTCTGCAGGGTTCACCACTTGCGCATGTTCGATGCGCCAGCGGCGGTCGTTCTTACCTTTCAGTACGGAGGCGTATATACGGAGGATCTCCCGGTTGGTAGAATCACCAATGGCATGCGTGCAAAGCTGGAATTTAGTATTGATCAGCTGTGCGGCCCTGGCGGCAAAATAGCTGCTGTCGCGCAGGAGGAAGCCCTTCCATCCCGGCTTGTCTGTATAGTCCTCCAGGAGGCAGGCCCCGCGTGATCCCAGGGCGCCGTCTGCATAGCATTTAAAGCCGCCTACGTGCAGGCGGTCGGTACGATAAGGGCCTTTGGGCAGGTAGTAATCATAGTTCACCGCGCTGTCGCTCAGCAATACATAGATGCGCATTTTCAGCTGTTGCTGCTGTTGCAGGGAATCTATAAAAAGCACATCATCTTTCATCAGGCCGCAATCTGCCACCATGGTGAGCCCAACGGCAAAGCAGTTGGCGGCGCCGCTCTGCAGCGCTTTTTGCAGAAAGGCGGCAGATGGGTGCGGCACTTTTCCCTGTACCAGGCGTACAGCGTTATCGATCAGGATACCGGTAAGGCGACCGTTCTTTACTTCTATCACGCCGCCGGTAAGTGTTTGTCCGGCTTTTATACCCGCGGCATCCAAAGCGGCCTGGTTGGCAATGGCAGCGTGCCCGTCTACCCGGCCCAGTAATACGGGCGTATGGGGAACAGGCTGTCCAGCCTTGTTTTGTCCGGGAAGGTTTTATCGTCCCAGTCGTTCTGGTCCCAGCCGCGGCCGAGCAGCCAGTCGCTGGTTTGCGATGGACGGTTGGCGCTTACAAAGGCCTGGACACGTTGAATGACCTCGTCCCAGCTTTTGGTGCCTACGAGTTCTACCTGCTGCAGGCCGATGCTGTATCCCAGGAAATGGGTGTGGGCATCAATAAAGCCGGGGTAGATAAAATGACCGCCTGCATCCTGGATGTTTGATGCAGTATATTGATCCAGGATCTCGCGGTCAGTGCCCAGGGCGATGATCTTACCGTCTTTCACTGCCATGGCCTGCGCCTGGCTGAATTGTTCGTTGACGGTATAAATGACAGCGTGATGAATGATAAGGTCGGCTTGCCTGCGGGCGTTACAGCTCCAGCATAGGATAGCAAAAAGGCAGAAGGTCAGACGTTGCATAGAAAAGTTTAATGTTTGAAGTTTGAAGTTTGAGGTTCATTGGAAGTTGAAAGTTAAAAACCACTTATCCGCCGAACAATCAAGAGGCCCGCAGCCAGGAAAGATACTTTTATTGAACCTATAACTTCCAGCGAACCTCAAACCTCAAACCTCAAACTTCAAACTCCAAACTTGAAACGTATGACTTAAATTTACACACAGTTTTGAATAATATGTACACGAAGGAAATAGAAATCGATCTTTTCAAACTGGCCAAAGACCTGTTGGCCAGGCATGCCAAACAGCAGTTGCTGAACAACCCCGAAGAAACAATGGGCGCATTGCAGCGCGTGATCATCTATAATGACTGGCGTTATTATGTGCAAAGCGACCCTGTGCTGAGCGATTATGAATACGATCAGCTGTTTGCCTGGCTGAAACAGTTAGAAAAGGAGAATCCTCACCTGGTAAGCCCTGATTCGCCTACCCAGAAGGTGGCGCAGGGATTGGCGGCTGCTGCACCCGGGGCCACTAAGGCTACCAAAGGCGCTGCCAAAACATTTCCCAGCGTACCGCACCTGGTGCCCATGCTGAGCCTCGATAACTCCTATAATGCGGATGATTTGATAGACTGGGATCGTAAAGCGCGGGAGCTTTCGGGCCTTTCAGAGATCGAATATTGTATAGAACCTAAGTTTGACGGAGCCAGCATCTCCCTGCTGTATGAAGATGATAAGCTGGTGCGCGGCCTTACCCGCGGTGATGGGGTAGTAGGGGAAGATATTACGCAAAACGTAATGCAGATCAAATTCATCCCGGCTTCCGCTAAATTCAGCAAATACGGTATCCATACCATAGAGATCAGGGGCGAAGTGCTGATCAATAAAGACACTTTCAAAGCCTTCAATGACCAGCGTGCAGCTGAGAACCTGCCACCGCTGGCTAATCCGCGCAATGCCGCCTCCGGCTCCCTGCGCATCATCGATCCTAAAGAAGTGGCTAAAAGAGGCCTGGAAGCATTTCTCTATCACATGAGCTATCATGTAATGGAGAAGGGCACTACAGAGCCCAAAGAGATCACTACCCATAGCAATACGCTGGACCTGCTTTCTGCGCTGGGCTTCCGCAGCCCTTCCAAAGAGAAGCGGGTAGTAAAAGGCATACAGGCCGTGGTGGACTATTGCAATGCCTTTGAACAGGAACGTGATAACCTGCCCTATGAAATAGATGGTATGGTGATCAAGGTGAACGATTATGCGCTGCAGGATAAGCTGGGCATGACCACGCATCATCCCCGCTGGGCCATTGCCTACAAGTTCAAAGCAAGGCAGGCTACCAGCAAGCTGCGTAAGGTGGAGTTCCAGGTGGGGCGTACCGGTTCCATTACACCGGTGGCCAAGATAGATCCCGTGCCTATCGGCGGTGTTACAGTAGGTTCCGTTTCCCTGTTCAATGAAGATGTGGTGAGGGAAAAGGATCTGAAGATAGGCGATACCGTACTGGTAGAAAGGGCCGGAGATGTGATCCCCTATATCGTTAAATCTGTTGCTGATCTGCGTGACGGATCAGAAGAAGATATTGTATTTCCCAAACACTGCCCGGTATGCAACAGCAAGCTGGAAAAACCTGAAGGGGAAAGCGTGTGGCGTTGTCCCAATATCAATTGCGAGGCGCAGGTAATAGAGCGTATGATCCATTTCGTGAGCAAAGATGCCATGGACATCCGCAGCCTGGGCGAGAGCAATGTGCGCAAGTTCTATACACTGGGACTGATGAAAGACATTCCGGGTATTTATGAGCTGGACTTCGGCAGGCTGGAGCAACTGGAAGGCTTTGGTAAAAAATCGTTAACCAATTTGCAGGAAGCGATAGAGCATTCCAAAACGCAACCGTTGCACCGGCTGGTATTCGGCCTGGGTATCCGTTATGTAGGAGAGACCACTGCCAAAACCCTGGCCAATGCGGTGCATCACCTGCTTGACTATACGGAGTGGAACGAAGAACAACTGCTGTCACTGGAAGATATCGGGCCTAAGGTAGCGGGCTCTATCCGCCAGTTCTTTGCTAACAAGGATAATATCCAGGTGCTTAAAAAGCTGGAAGGGCTGGGCGTGAACCTGCAGAATACCAAATCGGCACAATCTGGTGGCGGTAGTCTTGACGGACAAACATTCCTGTTCACAGGTACGCTATCAAAGCTGAAGCGCAGCGAAGCGGAAGAGATGGTAGAGCAACAGGGCGGTAAAATCCTCAGTGGTGTAAGCAGCAAGCTGAATTACCTGGTAGTAGGAGAGGATGCAGGCAGCAAGCTGGAAAAGGCCAAGAAGATCAATACCATCAAGGTGCTGACGGAAGACGAATTTATTAAGATGATTCAATAGCAGTAATGGACGATAATTATTTCATGCAACAGGCGCTGAAGGAAGCGCGCAAAGCCTTTGATGATGGAGAAGTTCCTATCGGCGCCGTTGTGGTGATGAATAACCAGGTAATTGGTCGCGGATATAACCAGGTAGAGCGGCTGAACGATTGTACTGCCCATGCGGAAATGCTGGCGCTCACTGCTGCGTTCAATTACCTGGGCAGTAAATACCTCATGGAGGCAACTTTGTTTGTAACGCTGGAGCCTTGCTTAATGTGCGCCGGGGCGCTGTACTGGAGTAAGATCGGACGCATCGTGTATGCTGCGCGGGATGATAAGCACAGCTACCGGCGGTCTACCGGCGAACAGTCTCCCTTCCATCCTAAAACCAAGCTGGAACAAGGCCCTGGCGGTGAGGAAAGCCTGCAGCTGGTAAAAACTTTTTTTGAAAAAAGAAGATAATTCTACTCTTTCAGCTTATCGAACCTTAAATGCATTACCCTGCCGCTGTTCACTTCAAAGCCTGTGATCTGGCCTTTTGTATCACGCAGCACCTGCACGTTTCCGATCCACCAGCTATCAACGAGTAGCTGATCCCGCCCCGCCAGGGTGATGGGTGCATCCTCGTACTTGCTGTTGGTAAGCACCAGCTTATTATCCTTTAGGGCGATGCCGTATTTACAATCCAGTTCGGGACTGTAATAGGTGCCAGTATAGGCCTTCAGCGCGGAAGCGGTGAGCGGTGCGGTATTATATTTTTTAAGCACTTCCCTGGTGTCTGGATTCAATGCAGCAAATACGGTCGTATCTCCGGCCCGTGGAATGTTGAAAGCGAATTTGATTTCCGGGTCGTCAAACAGGGAAAAGGTGTCTTTTTCTTCTCTTAACAATACGGACTGACCATAGGCTTCTGCATACAGCTTGTTATCCTTCAGGCGAAAGCCGATCCGCATACCTTCATCAGAAATGTAGTTTCCCATGAATTTTCCCAATGCGAGGGTGTTCTTCAGGATAACCCCGCTGCTGTCTTTTTTATCCTTCTCCTTTTTGGGAGCAGTGGCTTTGGTGGTATCGCTGATAAAGAGGGCGGCCATATCTGTTGCCCGCTGGCCGGGGTTAAAATCCCCTCTGTTGGCAAATACGACAAAGCCCATTTTCAGGTCAGGGAAAACCATCATGGCGGTACGGTAGCCTGCATCGGCGCCTGAATGCGAGAAGCCTCGCCAACCCCGGTACTTCATGTTGCTGATGCCCAGCGCATAATCTATCTCCTTGCCGTTGTTGAGGCGCCCTTTCCTGGTTAAGGTGTCAATATCCTGCTGATCGCCGACCTTGTGTGTATAGAAATTCATGATCCACTTGGAGAAGTCGCTGATATTGGTGAAAAGACTGGTGGCGCCTACATTGGAATAACTCAGCACGCTGTTGTTATAGTTGGCGCTGTCTTTCGGGTAGTAGGAATAAGCGCGGTCTTTTACCAGCTCCGTATAATCATCGTGAAAATGGGTGCCCTGCATGCCCAGGGGTTTGAAAATAGCGGAGTCTGTAAACTGACGTAAGGTTTGCCCCGTAACGGATTTTACAATTTCTGCCATCATGGTATAACCGCTGTTGCAATAGTTGAATTTTTCTCCGGGTTTGGAATTCAGGGCCCGCTGGCGGCTCAGTATTTTGATAATCTGGTCTTGTGTGATCACATCGTCCAGCCGGGTGCCTGCAGTGGCCAATAGCTGCCACTGGTCCCTGATGCCGCTGGTATGGTGGAGCAGATGACGGATGGTGATCTTTTCCTTCAGATCAGGGAACCAGGGCAGGTATTTGCGCACATCGTCATCCAGCTGCAGCTTGCCTTGCCGGGCCAGCAGCACGATAGAAAAGGCGGTGAACTGTTTAGATACGGAGGCTACGTGATAAATGCTGGCAGGCGTGTTGGGAATGCTGTATTCGAGGTTGGCCATACCATAGCCTTTGCTGAAGATCAGCGAATCATTCCGGATGATGCCTACCGCACAACCTGGACTGTTGGGGCGGTTCCATTGGGCAAACAGCTGATCCAGTTTTTTAAGCGTAGAATCTGGTACAGGCTGGGCAAAAACGCGATGAACGATAAGAGGGGCAAGCAATAATGCCAGCAGGGGAATGGATAGACGGTTCATAAGTGGATGAATAGTGTAACTAAAGTTAGTGATTAATTCCAAGCTCGAACTTTTTTCTATCTTGTGCATCTGTAAAGCATTAATCTTATGGTAGCAAGAAGAGATTTTATCCGTAACAGCAGCCTGCTGGCGGGCGCTGTAGGCCTGGGCTTCCCCAAAAAGGTGCTCGGCTGGGATGGGTATGTATCACAACGCCCTCCGCTGGCGCAGCGTAAGTTCACCAGCCAGGCGGTAGAAAAGGCCATCGCGGGCATCAAAAAACAAATCGCCGATCCGAAGCTGGCCTGGCTGTTTGAGAATGCCTTCCCGAATACCCTGGATACCACCGTTAGTTTTAAGATGGTGGATGGCAAGCCGGACACCTTTGTGATCACCGGCGATATTCATGCCATGTGGCTGCGCGACTCCTCTGCACAGGTATGGCCTTATCTTTCCCTGGTAAAAGAGGAAGCTGCCCTGCAGCAGCTGATTGCCGGGGTGATCAACCGTCAGACCAAATGCATCCTGATAGACCCATATGCCAATGCCTTCAATGAAGGCCCTACGGGCAGCGAATGGGAAAAGGACCACACCGATATGAAGCCCGAGCTGCATGAGCGTAAATGGGAGATAGATTCTCTTTGCTATACCGTACGCCTGGCCTATAATTACTGGAAGATCAGTGGCGACAGCAAAGTGCTGGACGACAACTACCGCAAGGCCGCAGCCCTGATTGTTAAAACGTTTAAGGAGCAGCAGCGGAAGCATGGCAAAGGCCCCTACAAGTTCCAGCGTACCACACCGGTACAATCAGATACCGTGGCCAATGGCGGTTATGGCGCGCCGATCCAGCCGGTGGGCCTGATCGTATCTACTTTCCGCCCCTCCGACGATTCTACGGTATTCCCTTTCCTGATCCCTTCCAACATGTTCGCGGTAGTATCACTGCGGCAGCTGGCAGAGATCAGCACAACGGTATGGCAGGACAGCACCTTCGCGAAAGAATGTACGGACCTGGCGGATGAAGTTGACAGGGCGATCAAAGCTTACGCTGTTGTAGAACATCCGCAGCTGGGCCACATGTATGCGTTTGAGGTAGATGGTTTCGGCAACCGCTTGTTCATCGACGATACCAACGTGCCCAGTTTGTTGTCTATCCCTTACCTGGGATATACTACGGCAGACGATCCGCTGTATCAGACCGCCCGCCATTTTGTATGGAGCAGCTTCCATCCCTGGTTCTACCAGGGAAAATACGGGGATGGCGTAGGCAGCCCTCACACCGGCGTGGATTATATATGGCCCATGAGCATTATCATGAAAGCCCTTACCACAGATAATAAGGAGGAGATCGCCGCATGTCTCCACACCCTGCGCAATACAGATGGCGATACCGGCTTTATACATGAGTCTTACCAAAAAGATGATCCGAAGCAATTCACCCGTAAGTGGTTTGCCTGGGCTAATACCCTGTTCGGAGAGCTGATCATGAAAGTGAGCCAGGAGTACCCGGATCTGCTGAAACGTCAATACACTTTATAATATCCCCGCGTGAAGGGCTGCCACGGCCCTTCACGCTTTTATCTTCACTCCCGTTAACCATCTCCCTGTATGCATCCCGGAAAAATATATGCGGAACGTTTAGACCAGCTGAGGCAGCAGATCACGAAAGCGCGCGGAAGGCTGCAGCTCCTCAGTGTCATCCGCCTGCTATGTTTTGTGGGTATGCTGGTATGCAGCTGGCAATACATTGCAAAGAATTTTCCGCCTGTATGGCTCCTGCCTTTCGGAGCGCTGCTCGCGGTGTTTGTTATTGCACTGGCCAGATACCAAAAGGTAAAGGACCATCTGCAGCTGCTGCAAACCCTGGCGGCGCTGAATGAAAAGGAACAGCATTTGTTGGAAACGAATGAGTCGCGGTTTGACGGCGGAAATGAGCTGGTGGATGAGGAGCATCCGTTTTCTTCCGATCTCGATGTATTTGGCGCGGCTTCCCTGTTTCAGCATATTAACCGTACCGGTACCCTGATGGGGCGACAGGAACTTGCAGATTCCCTGCGGGCTCCCCTGCAGGACGCGTCTATGATAAAAGACAGGCAGGAGGCTTTGAAAGAGCTGGCGCCCAAAGTGGGGTTTCGTCAGCTGCTCACGGCTCATGCCATGCTCTCCGGCGAGACGCCGGGCGACAGAGCGGCGTTGCGGGCCTGGCTGGCCTTACCTATTACATTCCTGGAAAACAGGTGGCTGCGTATCATCAGCTGGTTAAGCCCTGCCTGCCTCATCGCATGTGGGGTGATCTTTGTGTATACACATAAATATATGCCAGCTGCTATCTTCCTGATCATTAACTGGATCATATTGGGCAGGTATGGCAAAGGCATGAAGGAGCAGCATACGCATCTTACCAATAAAGAGCCCATCCTCCGTAAGTTCGCCCAGCTGCTGCATATGGTGAGGAAAGAGCCTTTTGGAGCAGCTACCCTGCTCAGGGCACAGCAGGAGGAAGCGAAAGTAGCAGATATGGCCCTGCACCGCCTGGCCCGTATCAGCAATGCGCTTGACCAGAATATCAACCTGATCGTATCTGTTTTCCTGAACTCTATTCTGCTGTATTCCATTCATTGCATGTTCAGCCTGGAGAAATGGAAAGCGCAGTACCGGGATAAAGTAGCCGGCTGGCTGCAGGTGATTGCCCGTATGGAAGCGCTGAACAGCCTGGCCACCTTTGCTTTTAACCATCCCATGTACATCTATCCGCAGCTCAGCGAGGAGCCGGGACTGGTAGCCAGCTCCCTGGGCCATCCCCTGATTCCGGCGGCGGAATGTGTGGTGAATGATATTACGGTGGGTCGTCCGCAGCATTTCCTGATCATTACCGGATCCAACATGAGCGGAAAGAGCACTTTCCTGCGGAGCGTAGGCAGCAACCTGCTGCTGGCCATGTGCGGCGCCCCGGTATGTGCGGGAACTTTTTCATTTGCGCCCCTCCATATTATGACTTCCATGCGGATCAAGGATTCCATTGCCCGCCATACCTCTTATTTCCAGGCAGAGCTGCTGCGGCTGCAGCAGATCGTGAGGGCGCTGCAAAGAGGACAGCAGGTTTTCATCCTACTGGATGAGATATTGAAGGGCACCAACTCGGCAGACAAGCTGACGGGTTCCCGGCAGCTCATTACCCACCTGCTGGAATATCGCTGCCAGGGCATGATCGCTACGCACGACCTGGAGCTGGGCCAGCTGGAGCAAAGCTACCCGCAAAGCCTTAAGAACTATTGCTTTGAAAGCACTATCCAGGACAATCACCTCTTTTTCGACTACAGGATCCGCGAAGGCATCGCGCATAATAAGAATGCCACCTTTCTTATGCAGCAAATGGGCATTATCTGAAATGTTTGAGGTTTGAGGTCTGAGGTTCGTTGAAGGTTGCAAGTTCAATGCAGGAGTCTGCATAACAGAAATCATTTGATTTGCAGACACATAATATTTCACGGACGACTGGTTTCAAACCTCCAACCTTCAACGAACCTCAGACCTAAAACTTCAAACCTCAACCCAGGAACTTTTATTTGCGAAATACTAATCGATTTAGTAGTTTTACTAAAAATATTAGTATATGACATTGCCTTTCGTGGAAGGTGGTGCACCTGAAAACCCATATTATAAAGGAAGAGGCGCGCAACTGAATCCTAAGAACAAATTTCTCAATACAGAGTATGCACAGGAGCACCCGGAGGGAATTGATGAATGGTGGCAGGCAGATGTACCTACACAGGTGATAGAGGAGCATGCCAAGACCCTTGTCAACAAGGTGGACAGTCCCGATGTAGGTATGTGGTATTCTATGAACCCTTACCAGGGCTGCGAGCACGGTTGTATCTATTGCTATGCACGAAATGCACATCAATACTGGGGCCTGAGTGCCGGCCTTGATTTTGAACGGAAGATCGTTGTCAAGCGCAATGCACCTGAGCTGCTGCGCAAGTTCCTGGATAATAAGAACTGGGTGCCGAAGCCCATCAGCCTTTCCGGTAATACAGACTGTTATCAGCCGCTGGAGCGGAAGATGTTCATTACGCGGCAGCTGCTGGAGGTGGCGCTGGAATATAAACAGCCCCTGGGCATCATTACCAAGAATTCGCTGGTACTGAGGGACAAATATCTTTTACAAAAGCTGGCCCAGGATAAGCTGGTATGTGTATATGTATCTATTACTACGCTGCAGGAGGACCTGCGGCAGAAAATGGAGCCGCGTACCACTACTGCTGCGCAGCGCTTTCGTATAGTCAAGGAATTAAGCGAGGTAGGAATACCGGTGGGAGTGATGACGGCCCCTATGATACCCGGTCTTAATGACCATGAGATGCCGCAGCTGCTGGAAATGGCGGCGCAGAACGGGGCAAAGTTTGCAGGCTACACGGTGGTGCGGCTGAATGATGCGGTAAAGATCATCTTTAATGACTGGTTATATAAAAATTTCCCCGACCGGGCCGACAAAGTGTGGCATATGATAGAGAGCATGCACGAAGGGAAGGTAAATGACAGTGAATTTGGCCGCCGCATGCGGGGCGACGGTAATATAGCTGATCTGATCCGCCAGCAGTTCAAGGTACATACCAAGAAGCATGGTCTTAATAATGAACGTTTTGAATTCAATACATCGCTGTTCCAGCGTCCAACGCCGCAGTTAAAGCTCTTTTGATCCACCTGACAGGAAAGGGCAGGGATAACGTGCGGAGGAGAGACGAATGGCACACGGAGCGGCCAGGGAAAGCATATGGAGCAAACGCGGAGAAGGCGGGGTGGAATACGGAGGATACGCGGAGAGAACACGGTAAAGCAGCCCAGGCATAACCCAATCATAAATGTCTGCACCTAACAATGATCAGTCTCCGGACCACAGGCTCCAGGCCGTACCGGTTAAAGTGGTGACCAAGCACATTGAGTACCAACGGTATGGTGTGTGGCCAGTGGACTGCAGACCATTGTTCCTGAGCCCACGACTCGCTGCCAGTGGGCATTAGGGGCTGCTGCCTGCTCCGCCACCTATGATTAACAGTCAGCCATTTACCGTTGGCAACGCGCCATTTATAAAAAAATTATTAATTCAGCAAAAAAAACGTTGGTGAATTTTGTGTAGTAAAAAAATAAAAATATCTTTGTTAGAGCAAAACAAAATAAATGTCACGCAATCCTCAACATACAATTTCTGCGGTGTCCTGTAAGCTAAAGAAGCAGGTCAGGGACGGATTGCGGGCGTGTTGCACCAATTGTTAACAGAATAAGTTATCAAGTGATATAACAGAAGTCCCGCAGAGAAAATGCGGGACTTTTTGCTTTAGAGAGATAGTAAATGATGACTGAGCGCAAATCAAAGCAACTAGCAACTGTCGAACGTGTTAAAATATTGCCAAAGGGTATTTATTTAACACGTACAGGAGATGTTGTGTCTAAACAACCACACGAACCAGGAATGCGATAGCAAAACGGCCCCTGTTTTGCTATAAGAGCCCGGTGCGTTGGTACAGCGAACCGGGTTTTTTATTTTTTAAATATTCATATAGTTATGTACTAGCCCGTACTATAGGATCAGGAAGGTGCATAACCCCAAATAGTGAGATCATGAGAAACGTTATTCAAGTTGTAAGAGAGGCTTTGCTTACCAACTTCAGGGAGTTGGACACCTGGTTTGAAAAAGAGCCGGCTTTACTGGATTTTAAGCCTGGCCCGGATCAGTGGAACGCTCACGAAGTGCTGGAGCACATTAGCCTTACCAATTATTTCCTGTTGCTGATTATCAACAAAGCAACACGCAGGGCGCTGGAACGTAAGAAAAACGGCCACACCGTGGTGCTGCCCGGCGACTATTTCGACAAGTTCGACCAGATAGATGTGATAGGCAGTAAGTCCTTCGGATGGATCCGCCCCGATCACATGGAACCTACCGGTATGAAAGACATGCAGGAGGTAAGGGCGTTGTTGAAGCAACAGTTTGCACAGTGCTGGTATAATCTGAGCCTGCTGCAGAACGGGGAAGGTTTGCTGGTGTTTACCAATATGTCTGTAAACAACCTGGGCAAGCTCGATATCTACCAGTATATCTACTTCCTGACCAAACATATTGAAAGGCATATCCGCCAGTTGCACCGCTTGCAGAAGCAGTTTGCAACAAGCATGGAATTGATATAAACGGTCGACCAAGCCTCATCTATTGTTGTTAATCCTGCTTTCGGAGTTCATTTATATTTTATTACAGTCCACGGTACACAGTGGATCGTGGACTGTTACCATGAAGTACACACGTAACTTTTCAGAAAAAAAAAGGCGTTGAAAATTGTACTATCAATTATATTCACTGTATCTTTGTTCCGTTCATTTATTCACAAAAGAAATCATAACATGCGACACATTCATTTTAACATACAATCAGCGATGCCATCCTGGAAGATGGACAATCGTAGATGCCGGGCATGTTATTATCATCGATAGATCAAAGTGATTTATGTATATAACGAAAAGCCCGGCTTCATAAAAAGCCGGGCTTTTTTGTTACCAGGTGGAGTATGATCAGGATAGTTGACAATATATGGAAATGGTTCGGGCTTGATCTTGACAATGTCAGGGTCAACAGGGCAAGGTATGCAATAACGTAGTATAGACCTAAACGTTATTTGAGCCCTGCCCGTGCATACGAGCAGGGTTTTTTTGTAAGATATTTTTTTCGTCTCTGTTTGCATTGATCCCAATTAAAAAGCGCCGTAACGCTTGATGTCTAGTATTCATCTTTACCAGGAGCCGGTAGCAAATGAGGCTACGAGAGCACTGGTAAAGAGCTGGATACAGCAATTGAAGAAGCCTCTTTCCGCCATGAATTGTAAACAAATATATCTGCTACTGTTATGACAAGACTGAAACTCACCTGTACAGCCCTTCGTAGCATCGGGTACCCCGAGGGGCCTGTCATAAGCCTGGCGATCAGCGCTATGGAACAGCAATTCAAACACCATACCGAAGAAGCCGCCCTTCACATTCTCAAGCAGGTACTAATCGATCCTGTATCTTATCTCTCTGACAATGCCCTCAGAAAAGTAGCAGGGCGCCTGATGGAAACTCCGGAGGATAAAGACACTCCGCTTAAAGAGATTCCTGTGCCCTATGAAATATATGGTGCAGGCTTTATTGAAACAGGGGCCATCCAACAAATGAACAATGCCGTGCGGCTGCCAATAGCCGTAGCCGGCGCCCTGATGCCCGATGCCCACCAGGGCTATGGGCTGCCCATCGGCGGTGTGCTGGCTGCCAGTAATGCAGTGATACCTTATGGTGTGGGGCTGGATATCGGTTGCCGGATGTGCCTTAGCATACTGGATCTTCCGCTTAGCCAGCTTGAAAAACGCGGGCCCCGCTTTGAGCAGGCGCTTATGAAACACACCCGCTTTGGCTGCAGCAGCGAATGGGAAGCAGCCGCTGATGATGTGGTACTGGAACATTCGCTTTTCCGTGAGCTGGCCCTGCTGCGCCGCTTACATAACACCGCTGCGCTGCAGCTGGGCACATCCGGAGACGGTAACCACTTTGTAGACTGGGGTATTGTGCAGATCAGCGGTACCAATGATTTTAACCTTCCGCCTGGTTCTTATATCGGGTTGTTATCTCACTCCGGCTCCCGTAACCTGGGGGCACAGATCGCTACTTACTATACCCGCCTGGCCCGCGAGCTGAGCTCACTGCCAGCCGCTGCGCAACACCTGGCCTGGCTGGAGCTGGATACTGAAGCGGGACAAGAATACTGGCAGGCTATGAACCTGGCTGGCAACTATGCCAGCGCCAGTCATCATCTTATACACGGCCGTCTTATAAAAGCAATGGGCGCACAACTGCTGGCCAGGATAGAAACGCCGCACAACTTTGCATGGAAAGAGATCCATAACGGACAGGAGCTGATCGTGCACCGCAAAGGCGCAACACCTGCAGGCAAAGGGGTAATGGGTATCATTCCCGGTTCTATGACGGATCCCGGCTATATTGTACGTGGGAGGGGAGAAGCCCGCTCCCTGCAATCTGCTGCACACGGGGCCGGACGGCGTATGTCCCGCGCAAAGGCTGCTGCTGCTATTTCTGATGAAGAGCTGAGCAAACAGCTGGAGGAGCAAGCCGTAACACTGATCGGCGGCGGGCCAGACCAGGCGCCGCGGGCGTATAAGAACATCAATGAAGTGATGGCTGCCCAGAGCAGCCTGGTAGATGTGGTGGGCAGCTTCCGCCCGAAGATTGTGCGGATGGCGGAGGAATAAATGTGGTCTGAAAAGGCGTGTTAAAAGTCTACAGAAACTGTAGGGTAGTTGAAATAAATACCTTATTATTGTAGCCGTTTACCACCACCTTTTTTGATTGCTCAGTTCCTATGCATTTAAATCACATGGCCTGGGCCATTCCGCTGTTCCTGTTCTTTATAGGAATAGAATACTGGGTGGCGCGTAAAAAAGGATGGAAGTATTTTACCTTCAGTAATTCCATCACCAATCTGAATGTCGGCATTGCCGAACGTCTGCTGGACACCTTTACAGTAGGCATCTTTTACTTTGTCTATGATTATCTGCACCGGCATTTCGGGATCTTTAACATACGTTCCAGCGTACTGTTATGGATCGCCTTGCTCATCTGTACGGATTTTATCTGGTACTGGTATCATCGCCTGGCCCATGAGGTGAACATTTTATGGGGCGCTCATGTAGTGCATCACCAGAGCGAGGATTTCAATTACACCGTATCTGCCCGTATTACCGTGTTCCAGGCTTTCGCACGGATGATGTTCTGGTCTGTATTACCGGTGATCGGCTTTCCCCCGGCCATGATCATCAGCGTGCAGCTGGTGCACGGCCTGTATCCTTTCTTTATTCATACCCGCACCATTGGTAAGCTGGGCCTACTGGAATATATACTGGTTACGCCCTCCCATCATCGTGTGCATCACGCCAGCAACGAAAAATATCTTGACAAGAACTACGGTGATGTGCTGATCATCTGGGATAAGCTCTTTGGCACTTTCGTGCCTGAGGATGAAGAACCGGAGTATGGCCTTACCAAGCCGCTTAACAGCCATAGCTTTTTATGGCAGCATTTTCATTTCCTGCTGGAGATCGGGTATGCGTTCCGCCAGGCGAGTGGATGGAGACAGAAGTGGAATGTGGTATTTGGCAAGCCGGATCATATTGACCCGGGCATCAGGCCGGTGCTGGAGGAGCGTTTTCTTTTCCGTGATAACACCGGGACCGCTACTCCGCGGCTGCATCATTATGTGCTGTACCAGACGGCGGTCATTATTGCGGTGTTGTTCTTTTTCCTGTTGCTGGAGAGGCAGACGCCTGTGTTCATACAGGTGTGTATCACGGTATTGATCTTACTTACACTGGTTAACAGCGGCGCCATACTGGAGCAGCGAAGATGGGTGTTCTACCTGGAGTATGCCCGTTTGCTGGTAGTCTTTATCGCCGTGTACTATTGCTGGCCGCACCCCGTCTTGTTATGGACAGCTACCTTCGTGCAGCCGCTGATCTTCTATTTTAAGGCAGCTATTGAACAACGTTATTTGCGCCTGCTTTACGGTGCGCCCGCTTAAAATACTACGCAGGTTACGTGGCCGAGAGACGAGGTAAAGGTCCGCAAAACCTTCACGGCGGTTTGAATCCGTCCGTAACCTGCATTTATCTAAACACGTATATATATTTTACGTTTGTCCATCCACCAGCCCAGTAGCCAGAAGAGACATACATGGAACAGGGCAAACAGCAATGAGCCGGGGTAGTTACCCCCGATGGGCCGGAAGATATGCTCATACAGCCAGCCGTACAGGTTTTGGTTTGGACCAGTACGTACCAGGAGGTATAATTTTACCAATACCCCCGACATCACGTAAATGAAGAGCGGGTTTTTGCCGAATACCTCAAAAAAGCCGGCCGCCCTTTTCCAGCCCCGAAATTCTATGGCATACATTAATACAGAGAGCAGCAGCAGGGCAATACCCACGGTATACAGCACATAAGAGCTGGTCCAGATCTTTTTATTGATGGGGAATACCAGGTTCCAGCACAGGGCGGTGAACACCAGGAGACAACCGCTGACCAGCAAGCCGCAGAGCATGGGGTAGTCTTTGCCTTTTTGCTGGATATAGGAACCGGCAATGTAGCCGTAGATCACATTGCATATTGCCGGGAGGGTACTGAGGATCCCTTCGGGGTCAAAAGGCACTCCTTCGCCTTTGTACATATGCTGTTCTCCCAGCAGCCATTTATCCAGCCGTAGTCCTGCATAACCTTCCAGGCTGTAGGGATCGCCTTGCCCGAAGGCCAGCAACAACCACCAGTATACCAGCAGCAGGCATCCTGCTATGAGAAAAGCCCTGCGTTCTCCAGCAAAGTGGATAATAAGGGCGGCGAAGCCATAACAGAGGGCTATACGGGGCAGTACGCCCAGGATGCGTAACTGGGATAAAGACTTGAATACCAGCTGTTCGTTCTGCCATCTGAAGAAAGGGAACCAGTTAAGGAGCAAGCCGATCAAAAAGATCAGTACCGTGCGTTTCAATATTTTCCTCAGGGCAACGTTATAGCCTTGCCCTTCGTATTTCTTCAGGGAAAAACTCATGGCATTGCCAACGGCAAAGAGGAAAAACGGAAATACCAGGTCGGTGGGCGTGCAGCCATGCCAGTGCGCATGTTCCAGCGGTGTATATACGTAGGACCAGCTGCCTGGGTTGTTGACAAGGATCATCCCGGCCACAGTAAGGCCACGGAATACATCCAGCGATAGGAAACGTTGTGTAGGTTGGCTCATTAAATTAATAGGAGGTGATCTGTCGTTTCAGCATTTTCCGTGCAAAATGGATACGGCTTTTGATGGTTCCCATAGGCTCGTGCAGCATATCGGCGATTTCATAATATTTAAAGCCTTCATAATACAACAGAAAAGGACGTTTGAACAGGATAGGAAGACGGTAAATAGCGTATTGTATATCTTTAACCCGCAGACTGCTTTCCGCTTCATTGTTGACATAGGAATGCTGCAGCCGGGCGAGGTCCCTGGCGACATGATCCTGGAAAAGCTGCTGTTTGGCCTTGCGGCGGTAATGATTAATGAAAAGATTCCGCATGATGGTGAAGAGCCAGGCCCGGATATTGGTGCCTTCCATGTATTTTTCCTGGTGCACCAGGGCACGGTACATGGTTTCCTGGTAGAGGTCTCGTGCGGTTTCCGAATCTCTGGTAAGCACTATTGCAAATGGCTTCAGGAAGTCAGACTGATGCAGCAACAGGTCAGCAAATTCGGGGGAAGACATCTTTGACTGATTTTACTTATAGCTAATTTAAACAAAAATTGTGGGAAATCCTAAAATAGCCTTCTGATATATAATGGGAAACTATTATTTTGCTGATTTTCATTCCGCTAATGCAAATATGTTATTTTTAATAGATTTGCACCTGATTTGCCCATGCCCCGCAGGGTGAAATAAGTTTGATGGAGGTTTTGTTAATTAATCGAGAAAGTCATTTTTGAATTCATGCTCAGGAGAATATTACTGTTACAGCTGTGTTTACTGGTTGGTTTCATAGGAGTTGCCCAGGCTCAGGTACCGACAGCTACAATGTCTAAAGACCAATTGAAACAGGTAAAGGTGGATCAGCTGTCTGATGACCAGATACGGCAGCTGGTAAGTGAAATGAAGAAGAACAAGATCACTTTTGACCAGGTGGATGAGTATGCGGCGCAGAATGGGATACCGGATGTGGAGGTGACCAAGCTGAAAATGCGGATACAATCCATGGGCCTGGATAAAGAGCTGACGGATAATGCGGCCAAAGATTCGGGCAGTGAAGAGGTGCAGGAATCTACCCGCCAGAACAACGACACTACCGATGACTGGGATCAGAAACTACGCCGCATCAATAGTAAAGAGGACTATGAAAAGGAATTGCGCCGCAGAAAGATCTTTGGAGCAGAGCTGTTCAACAATCAGAACCTGACTTTTGAGCCTAACCTGCGCATGCCAACTCCTGCTAACTATCGCATAGCAACAGATGATGAGCTCCTGATAGACGTATATGGATATTCTGAGGTGCAGCACCGGCTGAAAGTAACGCCAGATGGTTACATCCGCGTTCCTTACCTGGGCCCTGTTTATGTGAACGGCCTTACAATGGAAGAGGCCCGCGTTCGTATAACCAAACAGCTGTCAACTATTTATGGCGGTATTAAGTCGGGCAACACTTTTGTACAGATATCTTTGGGTAATATACGCAGCATACGTGTGTTGCTGATCGGTGAGATAGAGCGTCCCGGTACCTATAGCCTTCCCAGCCTTGCAACGGTGGCCAATGCATTATATGTGTCTGGCGGCCCGGGCGAAAATGGTTCTTTCCGTAATATCCAGGTGATCCGTAACGGGCAGGTAGCTGCAACTTTTGACCTGTACGACTTTATTTCCAGGGGCGATCTGGCCAATAATATTGTTTTGCAGGACCAGGACATCGTAAAGGTGAACCCCTACAAAACAAGGGTGGAGCTGGTAGGTGAGGTGAAACGTCCTGCTATTTTTGAAGCAAAGGAAAATGAAAGCCTGCAACAGATCCTGGATTATGCAGGTGGATTTACAGATAAGGCCTACCGTGAGATCATCCGCGCCAACAGGATCAATAACCGCCAACGCGAGGTGGTCAATGTTCCTGCGGACCAGACGGGCAGCTTTAAATTAAAGTCGGGTGACCAGTTCTTTGTAGACTCCATATTGACACGCTTTACTAACAGGGTTACGATTTCCGGAGCGGTGTTCCACCCGGGCGATTATGCTTTGGAGGAGGGCATGGAAGTAGGAGACCTGATTCGTAAGGCGGACGGTGTAAAAGAAGAGGCTGCCCTTACCCGCGGTGTTATCCGCCGCCTCCAGGCAGATTTTACGCCATCGATGATCAGCTTTAATGTGGCTGATGTAGTTGCGGGTCGCCAGCGCCTGGCCTTACAGCGGGAAGACAGTGTGATCGTATACTCGAAGATGGGCCTTCGCGAATTATACCAGGTGAAGATAAATGGAGAGATCAATCAACCCGGCCAGTATGTATATGCAGATAGTATGCAGCTGGAAGATCTTATACTGATAGCCGGTGGCCTGAAAGATGCGGCTTCCCTGAAACATGTGGAGATCTCCAGGCGCATACGCAGCGGTGCAGATTCTTCGGACACGCGTATGGCAATTATCCAGCAATTTGATATCAATGCAGATCTGAGCAGCAATCCCGGTGCTGCAGCATTTGGCCTGCAGCCGTTTGATGAGGTAATGGTGCGCAAGGCCCCCTCCTATATGGAACAGGCCAATATGCAGATAGGCGGTGAAGTATTATACCCCGGCCAATATGCTATCAATTCCAAACAGGAACGTATTTCTGATGTAGTTCGCCGTGCAGGCGGCCTGCGGCCCGAAGCCTATCCTGAAGGAGCGGTGTTGTTGCGCAAAACCTTTGTGAATGAGTCCGATAGCGCTTATCTCACCAATAAGCTGGAAGTATTTTATAATAAGATGCAGGACAGCTCTGATATTGCCAGGTTGAAAGGCGCTATGGAGCGCAGAGAGCAGTTGCTGGGCATTAATCTTGACCTGATATTAAGGAACCCCGGCTCAAAGTATGATCTGCTGCTGGAAGAAGGAGATGTGCTGAAAGTGCCTAAAAAACTGCAGACTGTGCAGGTTTTCGGCGAAATATATTTCCCCAAGAAAGTACGTTTTGATAAAGGTATCGGCTTCAGGGATTATATCCGTGGCGCCGGTGGTTATACTACACAGGCGCTGAAAAGAAGAAGCTATATTGTTTATGCTAACGGCGAAGTAAAGAACACCCGTAAAGTATTATTTTTTAACAGCTATCCTAAGGTAAAGCCAGGAGCGGAAATATATGTGCCAACAAAACGTGAGCGTAAAGGATTGACCGGAGGTGAGGCGATTGGGCTGGCAAGCGGACTGGCATCGGTGGCGTTGATCGTCGTAACCTTATTGGACAAGATTAAATAGTATCCGGCTATGGAACCCACGCCGCCTAAAATAGCCATTATTGGTTTGGGATATGTTGGTTTACCTTTGGCCATTGAGTTTGGAAAGGTATATGACGTATTGGGTTTCGATATTAACGAAGCGCGCGTTACTGAATTAAAGGCAGGAAAAGATCACACACAGGAAGCAGACATAGCGGAGCTGGAGGCGGTAATAAAAAAGAAGGAAGAACAGAGAAGCGCAGGACTGTCATTTTCCACAGATACCGGTGCATTGCTTGCCTGTACTATTTATATCGTTACAGTACCTACTCCCCTCAACGAATTTAAATCTCCCGATCTGAAGCCATTGCTGCAGGCAACCGCTATGCTGGGGCAGGTGCTGAAGAAAGGAGACCTGGTGATCTACGAATCTACCGTGTATCCGGGATGTACTGAAGAAGATTGTGTACCGGTATTGGAAAGGGAGTCCGGTTTAAAATATAATGTAGATTTCTTTTGTGGATATTCACCGGAACGGATCAATCCCGGTGATAAGGTGAATACCCTTACCACGATCAAAAAAGTAACTTCCGGTTCTACCCCCCAGGTGGCAGACCGGGTAGACGATCTTTACAGCACCATCATCAGCGCTGGTACCTATAAGGCGCCCAGTATCAAAGTGGCAGAGGCTTCGAAAGCTATAGAGAACGCCCAGCGGGATATCAATATCAGCTTTGTGAATGAACTGGCGCTGATCTTTGACAGGATGGGGATCGATACGATGGATGTGCTGGAGGCGGCGGCCACCAAATGGAATTTTCTGAAATACAGGCCCGGCCTGGTGGGAGGCCATTGTATTGGTGTGGACCCTTACTACCTGGCCCATAAAGCGGAAGCGCTGGGGTATCACCCGCAGGTCATACTTTCCGGTCGCAGGGTGAATGATAATATGGGTATGTTTGTAGCCAATAAGGTGATCAAGCTGATGATCAGGAAGGGGCACAGAATTGAAGGGGCGAGGGTACTTATATTAGGCATAACGTTTAAGGAAAACTGCCCGGATATCCGGAACTCAAAGGTGATAGACATTTACCGGGAATTGACGGAGTTCGGGCTAAAGGTGGATGTGTATGATCCGCATGCCATACCCGCTGTAGTACAGAAAGAATATAACCTGGTCTTAAAAGACCAGTTGGATCAAACATATGACGCTATTATTTTAGCTGTGGCGCACAACGAGTTCAGGGAGCTGAATTACGCCGTGTTGAAGCGGGAACATAATGGGGTACTATTTGATACTAAAGCATTTCTTAACAGAAGCCTGGTGGATGCCAGGCTATAAATTTTGATAAAAGATCATAACAAACATATGGAGGTAAACCAACAAAGCACTCCGCAGGAAGAAGAAATTTCGCTCAAAGACCTGATATTGAAATTTCGGGAATGGTGGAGGTTCTTGTTAAAAAAATGGCTGATCATTGTAGTAGCGGGCCTGGTAGGCGCGGGGCTGGGACTGACCTATGCCTTCGTGAAAAAGATAAAATATGTTGGTGAGCTCACTTTTGTGCTGGAAGACAGTAAGTCAAGCCCACTGGCTGCTTATTCGGGTCTGGCCAGCCAATTTGGAATAGACCTGGGGCTCGGATCTTCCAGCGGTATATTTGAAGGAGACAACATTATAAGGCTTTTAAAGTCGAGGTTGCTGATAGAGAAAACACTCCTGGCCGTTATCGAGGTAGATAATAAGCCAATGACGCTGGCAACCTTATATATGAAGGTGAACGAGCTGGACGAAAAATGGTCTAAGATCCCCTCCCTGAAGGGACTGCAGTTCCCTCCCGGTGCAAGCCGAAAAACATTCAGCCTGCAGCAGGATAGTATTCTGAATGTGCTGAATGAAAGAATTGTCAAAGCAGATCTGTCTGTAGAAAAGCCTGATAAGAAACTGAGCTTTATATCTGTAAAGTGTACGTCATTAAGCGAAACGTTCTCAAAGGCATTTACCGAACGCTTAGTGAAGGAAGCGACAGATTTTTATGTCAATACCAAGATCATGCGCTCCCAGGTAAATATAGACAAATTGCAGTTGGCTGCAGATTCGCTGGAGCTGCTGTTAAATCGTAAAACGGTTTCCCTGGCAGCTACCCAGGATCTTAATCAAAACCCGGCAAGGCAAATGGCGGGCGTAAAAATGGAAGTGGAGGCCAGGGATAAGCTGGTGCTGCAAACCATGTATGCAGAAGTTATTAAAAACCTCGAGCTGAGTAAAGTGGCCATGGCGCAGGAAACTCCGCTTGTCCAGGTCGTTGATACGCCTATCCTGCCCCTGGAGAAGGAAAAGTTTGGCAAATTGAAAGGCCTGGTACTGGGCGGTTTCCTGGGCGGTCTTTTAACAATCATCTATCTTATAGCCAGGAAGATATACCGTGACATCACAGCACAAGCGTAATTTAAACCAGCAATGGAACTGAAAAATAAGAAAGTATTGGTAACAGGCGCCGATGGTTTTATAGGAAGCCATCTGGTGGAACAGCTTTTACAGGAAGGTTGCCAGGTAAAGGCATTTGTATATTATAACTCTTTTAATAGCTGGGGCTGGTTAGATACTTTCCCCAAAGAAACGCTTTCCCGGATCGAAGTTTTCGCGGGAGATATACGTGATCCCAATGGTGTAAGAACAGCGATGAAAGGTGTAGACGTGGTATTTCATCTTGCAGCATTAATAGCCATACCTTTTAGTTATCATTCGCCGGACTCCTATATAGATACCAATATAAAGGGAACGCTGAATGTGGTGCAGGCGGCAAGGGACCTTAATATTGAGCGCATACTGGTAACATCTACATCAGAGGTATATGGTACCGCTACTTATATTCCCATTGATGAGAAGCATCCACGCCAGCCGCAATCGCCCTATTCTGCTTCAAAGATCGGAGCTGATTGTATTGCGGAGTCTTTTTACCGCAGTTTTGATCTGCCGGTGACCATCGTCAGGCCATTCAATACTTTTGGTCCAAGGCAGTCTGCCCGGGCGGTTATTCCCACCATTATCACACAATTGCTGAGTGGTAAAACATCCATTCACCTGGGAGATATTGTTCCTACCCGCGACCTGCTGTATGTAAAGGATACCGTAAAAGGCTTTGTAGCAATAGCAAAGTCTGAAAGCCTGATAGGAGAGGACTGCAACATTGCGACGGAATCAGAAATAAGCGTGGGAGAGCTTGCCAACCGCATCATTGCACAGATCAATCCTGCGGCAGTGATCACGCATGATAGTGCGCGCATACGGCCTGAAAAAAGTGAGGTGTTCCGTCTCTACGGATCTAAAGAAAAGATCAGTCGCCATACTGACTGGAAACAGCAATTCAGCCTTGATGCAGGCCTGCAGGAAACAATTGCCTGGTTTAAAGTGGCGGAGAACCTGAAAGGGTACAAGGCGGATATTTATAATATTTAGTGAGGCTATATATGACAGCAGATAATATCATTGCATTTATAAGAAAGGCGTTTAATCAACAGGAGGCGTTCATTCCCTTACATGTGCCACATTTTGGCGGGAACGAAAAAAAGTACCTGTTGGATACAATAGACTCCACCTTCGTTTCTTCAGTAGGCGCGTATGTAACAAAGTTTGAGGAGATGATGGCTGATATTACAGGCGCCCGGTATGCGGTAGCTACAGTAAACGGTACCACCGCGCTGCAGCTGGCCCTGATAGTAGCAGGCGTAAAATACAATGAGGAGGTCATCACACAGCCGCTCACTTTTGTAGCTACTGCAAATGCGATCGCTCATGCAGGAGCCGTTCCCGTGTTTGTGGATGTTGACCAGGATACCATGGGGCTTTCTCCTACCTCGCTCAAAGCCTTCCTCGAAGAATTTGCAACGCTTAATGCGGACGGTGTATGTATCAATAAAAAGACAGGCAGGCGGATAGCTGCCTGCATACCGATGCATACTTTCGGGTTTCCCTTAAGGATTGACGAAGTGGTAGCTGTTTGTGCTGAGTACAATATTCCTGTTGTAGAAGATGCGGCCGAATCATTAGGAAGCTACTATAAAAACAAGCATACAGGCACTTTCGGTTTGCTGGGCACCTTCAGCTTTAACGGTAATAAAACAGTTACCTGTGGCGGTGGTGGCGCCATCGTAACCAATGATGCGGCCATTGCTCAAAAGGCCAAGCATCTTTCAACTACTGCTAAAATTCCTCACCAGTGGGAGTTTGTGCATGATGAAGTGGCTTATAATTACCGAATGCCCAATCTCAATGCGGCACTGGCCTGTGCACAATTGGAGCAATTACCGGTGTTTCTTCAGAACAAGCGGGAACTGGCGGATCTGTACGCCGGATTCTTCAAAGGATCTGCAGTTAAGTTTGTCAGGGAGATCGATCACGGTAAAGCCAATTACTGGCTGAATACCCTTGTTTTCCCGGATCATGAGGGCCAGCAGGCGTTTCTGAAAGCAACCAATGAACGGAAGGTAATGACAAGGCCTATCTGGCAATTGATGAACAAGCTGCCCATGTATGAAAAGTGCCAGAGTGGCGGCTTGCCTAATGCAGAATGGCTGGCTGAAAGGGTAGTGAATCTTCCCAGTAGTGTGAGGATAAACTAAATGCCAATGGAAAAAAAGAAGTTAATATTGATAGGTGGAGGCGGGCATTGTAAATCTTGTATCGATGTTATCGAATCTACGAGGCAATTTGATATTGTGGGTATCCTTGATGTAAAGGAGAAAGTTGGCAGCAGTATATTCAGTTATAATATAATTGGAACCGACAGCGATATCGCTGGCTTTCCGGCAGAAGAATATTATTTTCTGATAACGCTGGGCCAGATAGGGCCAGGCGGATTACGGAAGAAAATATACGAGGGTTTAAAAGCTACAGGAAAAAAATTAGCCACGGTGATCTCTGTTAATGCCCTTGTATCCTCTTATAGCACCGTTGGAGAAGGCACAATTGTAATGCATGGGGCAAAAGTAAATGCAGCCAGTAGTCTTGGCGTAAATAATATTATCAATACCAATGCGAATGTGGAACATGATTGTATGCTGGCAGATCATGTGCACGTTTCTACTAATGCTGTTCTAAACGGAGGGTCTAAGATAGGTGAGGGCTGCTTTATTGGAAGTAACAGCGTGCTGCTGCAGGGAATAGAATTAGGTGCCGGAGTGGTTGTGGGCGCTGGCGCCGTTGTTAATAAACCTTTAGTGGAGCCCGGTGTATATACCGGTAATCCATGTCGTAAAATAGTAAAGTGATATGAATCATACCATCGTTATTGCAGAAGCTGGCGTTAACCATAATGGCAGCCTGGAGAATGCGAAAAAACTCGTTGACGCTGCATTGGATGCCGGTGCTGATTATGTAAAATTCCAGACATTTAAAGCAAAGAATATCGCCAGCAGGGAAGCGGGGAAAGCGGCTTATCAGCAAAAGACCACCAGTACAGCCGAGACGCAACTGGAGATGCTCCGCAGACTGGAGCTGGATGAGGCGGCTCACCAGGAACTGCTGACATATTGCAACAGTAAAGGGATACAATTTCTGTCAACTCCGTTTGATCTTGAAAGCATAACGCTCTTAAAAGATCTGGGGGTTACATTGGGCAAGATCCCTTCAGGCGAAATTACGAACCTCCCCTACCTGAGAAAAATGGCAGCTACATTTCCCGATCTGATTGTGTCCACCGGCATGGCGGATATGACAGAAATTAAAGCGGCACTGGAGGTACTTATTGAGGCGGGAGCATCCCGGGAACGTATCAGCATACTGCACTGTAATACTGAATATCCTACCCCAATGGAAGATGTAAACCTGCGGGCGATGCTTACTATCAAAGAAGAGATGGGCACCGCTATTGGCTATTCAGATCATACCCAGGGCACGGAGGTGCCCATAGCAGCTGTTGCCTTAGGAGCTACGGTGATCGAAAAGCATTTTACGCTGGACCGCAATATGGAGGGGCCTGATCATAAAGCCTCACTTGAGCCGCAGGAGCTGAAGGCAATGGTGAGTGCGATACGCAATATTGAAAAGGCAATTAGTGGCGACGGCGTAAAAAAAGCTTCTCCCTCCGAACAGAAAAATAAGGCGATAGCACGGAAAAGTATTCATTTATTGACGGCCGTGAAGGCAGGCAATACTTTAATGCCGGATAACCTGACCACACTGCGGCCAGGCACCGGTATTTCACCAATGGAATGGGATAAGGTAGTAGGGAAGCAAGCGCTGACCGACCTGCCCGCAGGACACCTGTTAACGTGGGAAGACATTAATAAATAGCAATTATGCGCGTTGGAATACTCACGAGCTCCAGAGCAGACTATGGTATATACCGCCCTTTGCTGAAAAGACTTCAGGACGATAAAACATTTGATACAGAAATCATCGCCTTTGGAACACACCTGTCTCCTTACCACGGTTATACCGCAAAGATTATAGAACAGGATGGGTTCGAAATAAAGCACCGTATCAATTCTCTACTGCTCAACGACGATGAGAATGCAATCGCCTCTGCGGCAGCGCTGACATCTCTTAAGTTTGCTGATTTCTGGGCAACTTATGGCGCTCACTATGATGTGGTGTGCTGCCTGGGTGATCGTTATGAAATGTTTGGGGCCGTTACCGCAGGCATACCATTTAATATCCCTTTTGCGCATTTACATGGTGGCGAAACCACATTGGGTGCAATTGATAATATATACAGGCATTCTATTTCGCTGGCCTCCCGTTTTCATTTTGTTTCAACGGAGGTGTTTAAGGAGCGGTTGACGCAAATAACCGGGACAGACAAAAACATCTATGTAGTAGGTTCTTTAAGCCTTGATAACCTGAAGAACTTCAAGATTGCTACTATAGGTGAGTTTAAGGAGAAATGGAACATCGATCTGGCCATCCCTTCCATATTGGTCACCATTCATCCTGAGACTGTAAATGTGAAAGATAACCACGGCTTTCTTCAGCAGGCGCTGGCTGCACTGAAAGCATTGTCCAGATCATACCAGATAATCATCACGATGCCTAATGCCGATACGCAGGGATCCGTTTTCAGGGATGGCTTCAAGGCACTGCAGGCGGATGTTCCTGACAAAGTCATACTGATAGAGAACTTTGGTACCGAGGGATATTTCTCCTGTATGCAACATGCCGCTTTCCTGCTGGGAAATACCTCCAGTGGTATTGTGGAGGCAGCTTCGTTCGGAAAATACGTGATCAATATCGGCGACAGGCAGAAAGGCCGCCTGGCAGGGGAGAATGTGCTGCATGTGCCGTTTGATACAAGCGCCATACTGAATGCCGTGGCCGATATAGAAAAAAGACCTTCCTATACTGGTGGAAATATTTATGATAAGGGAGGAGCTGTGGAATTGATCATTCAATCATTAAACACGATTTACCGTGAGCGATTTTAAGAAACATCTCATATCTAAAGAACAAAATATAAGAGAAGCTTTGACCAGGCTAAATGTGCTGGCGTCAGACGCAATCCTTTTTGTAGTAGATGAGAGTGGCAGGCTGAAAGGTTCCCTTACAGACGGCGACATCCGGAGAGGGTTTATTAAAGGCTACGGTTTCGATACGCCCCTGGTTGAATTCTTACAACAGTCACCCGTTTTTATTGAGAAAGGTAAATACAGCCTGACGGATCTGAATAGCTATAAGCAGCGCAACCTTAAAATAATTCCGATCGTTGATGAGGATCATCGCATCGTTGACATTCTGAACTTCAGGGTACAGCGTTCTTTACTTCCGCTGGACGCGGTGATTATGGCAGGAGGTGAAGGAAACCGCTTAAGGCCACTGACAGAGAAAGTACCTAAACCGCTGCTGAAAGTAGGAGATAAGCCTATTATCGAATACAATATTGACAGGCTGAAACTGTTTGGTGTTCAAAGAATATTTATCTCCGTCAAATATTTAGGGCAGCAGCTGGTGGATTACTTTGGAAATGGCGAGTCGAAGGGACTGGATATACAGTATATATGGGAAGATGAACCATTGGGTACCATCGGTTGTCTTTCTCATTTGCCGGAACTGCAGCATGATAATTTGCTGGTCATGAACTCCGATATTCTGACCAATATCGATTTTGAGGATTTTTATGAGTCCCATCTTGCAAACAATGCTGATATGAGCGTTGTCGCAATTCCTTACACTGTAAATATACCTTACGCTGTATTGGAAACAACCGGTCAGGCAATCGTATCGTTTGTTGAAAAACCTACATACACTTACTATTCTAACGGGGGAATATACCTGTTGAACAGAAAACTGCTGGAATATATTCCGCATAACTGCCATTATAACGCAACAGACCTGATGCAGGAAGTAATCAAACAAGGGAAAGGCCTGACAAACTATCCCTTGCTTGAGTACTGGCTGGATATCGGCAGGCATGAAGATTTTGAAAAGGCCCAAAAAGATATCAAGCATATTAAATTCTGAGATTACACCGGCCATGGATCAAACATTATTTGTAATAACTGCGAGGGGAGGCTCGAAAGGTGTTCCCGGAAAGAATATTAAGCCACTTGGAGGTAAGCCGCTCATTTATTATTCAATTGATGCTGCCAGAGCAATAGTAGCTGATGAGCACATTTGTGTAAGTACGGATGCTGAAGAAATAAAAAAGGTAGTTGAGGAATATGGTTTGGAGGTTCCCTTTTTAAGGCCTCCGGGTCTTGCACAGGATAGTTCCGGTTCATATGAAGTGTTGCTGCATGCGGTGGAGCACTATCGGCAAAAGCAGGTGCATTATGATACACTGGTATTGTTGCAACCCACTTCTCCCTTCAGGTCTGGCGCCCATGTACGGGAGGCATTGGCCATATACAGATCAAATCCTGGTATTGATATGGTGGTTTCGGTGACGGAGGGTAAAGACAACCCATACTACAACATATTCGAAGAGGATGCCGACGGGTTTCTCCGGAAGTCTAAGTCTGGTGAATATGCGAGCCGCCAGGAGTGCCCTAAGGTGTATGTATATAACGGGGCGATCTATGTGATCAGTATCGCCTCTCTTCTGAAACGGAAATTAAACCAGTTTGAAAAAATTGGGAAATATGTAATGCCGGATGAATATTCGGTTGATATCGATACGCCGCTCGACTGGGAGTTTGCTGAATTTCTGCTTAAAAAAAGGAATGCCAATGACTGAGAAGAGCAGCAGAACAATGGTTCTCTTAGGATATCAGCCACTGACTGCTAAGATGGAGCAGGATTTTTACCTGGCCCGCCTGCAGAAAGAAGGTGTTCAGGTGGAGTACTGGGATTTAACGGAGATATATAACAAGGGGCTTAAAATGCATGGAAGCCTGGACAGGGAATATATAAGAAGGTTCAGCACACTGGCAAAAGTTGCTTCCGCCGTGAAGCAAAGCACAGACAATACCTTGTTTGTTGTTTTCATGACGTACGAATTTAAAATACTGAGGCTATTAAGGATATTTACCGTTTATGACCGCAGGATCGCCTTTTTTGCAAGGGGCATGATGCCTTTTCCATTGCTGAGGGAATCCTTTATCCGTAAACTAAGCCAGAAGTTTAAGCTGATCACAAACTTCAGGTATGTAAAGAATTATTTCAGCAATAAGATCGCGTATGTTGCTAAAAAGCTGAAATGGGTGAAAGTATATGATATAGTATTTTCCGCAGGCAGCGAAGGATATAACACGGTTGGCATAGGGGCGGATATGGACCTGACCTACGGAAAGATTGTTCCCATCAATGCCGTAGATTATGATAAGATGATGTCGATCCGCGATCGCCGGGAAAAGCTGCTTGATTTTAAGTATTGTGTTTTCCTGGATGCATATCTTCCCTATCATCCCGACTTTAAAATATTGAAGATAGACCAGGTAAGTGCCGAACCGTATTATGCTGCGCTAAACAGGTTCTTTGGCGATATAGAGGCGAAATATGATGTTAAAGTAGTGATAGCTGCCCATCCTAAAGCGGATTATACCTTAAACCCGTTTGAAGGCAGGACGGTGATCAAATCGCAAACCGCTGAACTGGTAAAGGATTGTGAGTTTGCGATTGCGCATCATAGCACTTCTGTTTCTTTTGCCGTTTTGTTTGATAAGCCTTTAGTATTCATTTATGAAAGTGAGATAAAAAGAATTTACAGCCACTCCTATCTGCCGCTTATCTCCCACTTTGGCAAAGTACTGAATGCAGCAGTTTATGATGTAAGCGCAGATGGTAGTGAATGGGAATTAAAGGCAGCGGATAAAGACAGCTATAACAATTATAAATATAAATATCTGACATCTCCTGAAACCGAGCATCTCTTTACAGAAGACGTTGTAATGGAATTACTGGGATCGATTAAAGCTTCTTATGATGAACAATAATCAGGAAGGGAAAAGATATACTTTCCAATATATTAAGATCTACATATGGCAGGGCCTTTCAATATTATTGAGCCTCTGCTCGCTGTTTGTTGTGTTGCCCAGCATTTCTGCCAATAAAGCACTGTATGGTATTTATAGTGTTTGCATTGCGCTGACTATCTTTCTGTCTTATGTGGACCTGGGTTTTATTAACGCGGGAATAAAGTTTGCCGCAGAGCACTTTGCAAGAGGCGAGAAGGAACAGGAGAAAAAGACGATCGGTTTCTCCATTACCATCCTGGCGATATTTGTGCTGATCTATGCCATTATCATTTCCTACATTGCCTTCAACCCCGATTCCCTGTTCAAGGGCCTGGGTGCAGAGGAAAGAAGTATCGCCCATCAGCTATTGCTGACCCTGGCGCTTTTTTCGCCGCTGGTAGTGCTGCAACGCACACTGCAGATTATCTTCCAGATCCGCGTGGAAGACTACATATTCCAGGGTATTATTATCGGCTCGAATATCATCAAGATATTAGCGGTTTTTTATTTTTTCCGTAACGGCCATTATGACCTGGTGGGTTATTTTGTGTGTTACCAGCTGTGCTCATTTGTAGCATTGATCATTGCAAACATCGTGGCGCAGAAAAGGTACCAGGTCTCTATTTTCTCCATACTAAAACATATGGGGTTCCGGAAGGAGATCTTCCACCAGACAAAAAGCCTGGCGATGAGCAGCCTTGCTCTTACCTTTTCCTGGATACTTTATTATGAGATAGATCCTTATGTACTGGCCCGGATAACAAATCCGCAGACCATCGCCCTGTATTCTGTGGGACTGACCCTGCTGTCATTCTTCAGGGCTATTTTCGGAGCGGTGTATGGGCCGTTCAACGCACGCTTCAATCACCTCACAGCCCTGGCTGATGAAAGCTCTCTGCGTGGGCTCTATTCGTCGGTTATTCACTTTTTGCTTCCCATAGTGGTTTTCCCGATTCTCACGGTATTCGTGTTGGCAAAGCCATTCATTTATTGCTGGGTTGGCCCGCCCTTTGCCGATGCCGTTATGGCTGCGAAGCTGCTGGTACTAAGCAATATTCTTGGCTTTGTTTCTTATCCCTGCGGTATTTTGCTGATAGCACAGAAGAAGGTAAAAGTATTATATACCGTAAGCTTTATACAGCCTTTCCTTTATTGGGGGGGCATTTCGCTGTTCTACTCCTTTTTCGGGTTTACTATTTTTGCTATGTGTAAGCTTCTTTCTTTTATATTGATAGGGATGTTTTACCTGGCGATAACGCTCAAATACCTGAATATCAGCTTGCTGGATTTTTTAAAAAGGTACATTATCCCTGTTCTTCCCTCCCTGGCGTTTTTGATCCTGGCAGGGTATTTCAGTGCGCAAATTTTGCCATTAACGAAAGGAATATATAATTTACTGCTGGTTATCGGAACAGGCGCTATCTTATGCCTTTTTTCGCTTGCTATATATTATTTTGTTTCTATTGTATTTAAGGAATTTGTTAATAGTATTCTGGCGAAGGTCTGGACCAGAGCTGCAATAAGTAAATGAAACGGGCTTTTATATCCATATTATTATTCTATTATACGCTGCACTTCCTTATTCCGGGCGGCTATTTCCTCATAAATGGGTATTTTAACCTTTATGCGCAGGACATTACGGACTGGCCGGCTACGTGGAAGGGGTTTTACCTCAACTCTGCCATGATCCTGGGATCAATAGCGGTTATTAGTTTTCTTCCTTCTCCTAAAAAAGAGATACAGCCCAAATACTACGATATCACAAAGCTGCTCTACTTCGCGATTTTATTTTCAATTGGTTATTATATTCTCAGGGGAGGTTTTGAAGGAGCCATCAGCGGCGCCATGGGAGGTTCATTTATGAGCTATGTGAATTTATTCCTGAAGAGCAATGTGATCCTGATGGCTATACTCTTCTATCAAAAGAAGAAGATCAGGCCGGGCTTGCTTTTTTTTGTATTCCTTATTTATACCACGCTGCTTGGCAGCAGATCCGGGGCAATCAGTCTTTTTGTAATCTTTCTCATTTATCCGGTTTTCCAGAACTATGAGTTATACAAGAAGCGGCTTAGGAGGGTCTTAATCATATTCCTGCTTATTTCTCCCGTATTGTTTATTGCCGCCACCGTGCTTATCAGGAAGGCAGATGTGGGGGTGGATTCGCAAATGATCCTGAACCAGATTGCAGGCCGCATGTCATTCCTGGAAACCAGCATGCTGCCTATTCACTATAAGGATAACGGAGAGCTGAACCTTGATCTGTTCTACCAGAAGTATTCTCTCACACACCAGTTGCAGCTGATGATTGACGCGCTTATACCAGGTAATGTTTTTACCTACGATGTAATGCCTAACCAGTATTACCGTGCGCTTTTTCTTGGGTATTCGGAAGATTTTGCAATGGAATCCTATACTTCCATTAACCTGACACTACCGGTTTATCTGTATATGTACTTTAACGAGTACATTACCGCGATCATGTCTATATTCATTATAGTATGTTACTACTTACTATGCAGCCGATGTTATAATAAAACACTCATATTCCTCCCTTTGATCGCCAGTTTGTACCACTTGTTATATTTCTTTGATTGGGTAATGTGGTTCCTGGTGCTCTTCCCGTCTATACTCACCATGATGACGATCACCGGATATGCCATGATCAGAAAGGCGATGGTGGGTTATCTTAAAATAAGGATCCCGGAAAGGACCGGTGAAATAGCGAAGAACATATGAATAAGATGAGCGCAGCAATATCAGGAAAGAACATACTTTTTATATCCCCTGTTTTTTACGAATACCAGAACAAGATCCGGCAGCAACTGGAGCAATGGGGCAATACCGTGTTCTATTTTACTGACCGGTATTATGGGATGAGGTTCAGTATCGTAAATAACTATTTTAATTCAAAGATAGCAGCCCAGCAGCGCAGGTACTATGCGAAAGTATTGAAAGCGGTTGAAGGCCGGAAACTGGATTATATCTTTATCCTGAAGGGGTACAAGATGCCGGTTTCATTCATCGGCGAACTGCGTAAAAGAAACCCGGGCGCCGTATTTATTATGCATCAATGGGATTCCCTGGCAAACTATGATTACAGGGCTTACCTGGGCTTATTCGACAAGTTTTATTCATTTGATCCTGCTGATTGCCGGGCGATAGCAGGCTTAAAGTATCTTCCCAACTTTTATTTACCCGAGTATGTGCAGGCAAAGGATAATGGAACGACCGTACGCTATGATCTTTCATTTATTGGAACGGTGTACGATGACAGGCTGAACATCATTCAGCAGGTCATTCCGCAAATGAAAGACAAAAGCTTTTACCATTACTGTTTTATGCCGCCTGCTGCCTATTTTAAGCGGTTTATTCTCAAAGGAGAACGTTCCAGCCTGATCAAAACGCAAACCCTGCCCCTGCACCAGGTATTTGAAATATTAAGACAATCAAGGGTAGTGCTTGATATTCATTCAGAAGGGCAGACGGGGTACACATACCGGGCAATTGATGCAATTGCTGCAGGTAAAAAGCTCATAACAACGAACCAGCATATCAAACAGGAGCAGTTTTACGATGAGAATAACATTCTTATTATCGACCGGAAAAATCCCCAGATAAAGCTGGATTTCTGGGATACTCCCTTTTAAGCCCGTTGATATATCCGGCTATAGCCTTGAAGCCTGGTTAACGAAGATATTTTGCTAAATTTAAAAGATGCATTTTAAGATATGATCGATATAAGCCTGATCGTTGCAACATATGGAAGATACGAGGAACTGGAGCGGTTCCTTGAAAGTATTTCCCACCAGCAGCATGACCTTGGCCGGATAGAAGTAATAATAGCAGATCAGAATGATAAGATAGATCTGGCGCCGCTGGTTGCAAAATACCAGCCGTATTATGCCATCAATCATATTAAAGTACCAGAGAAAGGATTGTCAAAAAGCAAGAACCTTGGGATAGCGGCAGCAAGAGGACAGCTGCTTTCCTTCCCGGATGATGATTGCAGTTTTTACCCCGATACCATTACAAACGCGCTTCTTTTTTTTGCTAAGCACCCGGAGGCGGATGTTGCCTATGGTAAAGTATACGACCGGCAAACCGGACACAATATCATGCGGCAATGGATAAACCATGATAAAAAACTTAATCTTAGAAATTTTCATCTCAACTACTCTGCTATCACCTGTTTTTCAAGGAAGAAGGACATTACCTTCGATGAGCATTTCGGAGTAGGTGCTTACTACGGCTCAGGAGAGGAGCTGGATTATGTGATAACGGCTATTAAGAGAAAATATACGGTAATATATACTCCTCTTATAGAGGTCTGGCATCCGCAGCTGAACGTACAATCGATGAATGCGGACAAGGTATACCGGTACGCAAAAGGTTATGCAGCTGTATTGAAGAAACATGCATGTATTGAATTGGTGGTGTTGCTGGCGGGTTCGATCGGTATGCAGGTCTTTCTTCTGATGAAAGCGCTGGTTTCAATGGACCGGCAGGGGATCAGGAAAAGGAGGTTTGCTATAACCGGGCGGATGGCAGGTTTTTACGAATTTAAGCGATCTTAAAACGGAAGCTTTATGTTGCAACAACTGGAAGTATACGGCCTGCGTGGTTTCATAAGACTGATGCGGGATGTTATTAATACCAGGATCTTTTTCCCGGGATGCCGGATCATCAGGCATCCCTATTATATCAAGAGACGAAGGCTGATCAAATTCGGTAAGCGCTTTACCTCGGGAGTGGGGCTGAGAGTAGACATACCGCATGTACCCGGCAGAACAGGAGCTATCATCGAATTTGGAGACAATGTGCAGGTAAATGACTATGTTCATATTACCGGCATCAACAGCGTTAAAATAGGCAACAATGTGCTGATCGCCAGCAAGGTCTTTATCAGCGATCATAACCATGGTTATTATAAGGGCAATGTGCCGCAGAGCAGTCCGGCAGAACCGCCTGATCAGCGTGCATTATCGATAGGTAAGGTGGTGATCGAGGATAATGTATGGCTAGGAGAATTTGTGGCAGTCATGCCTGACGTTACTATTGGTAAAGGTTCCGTTGTTGGCAGTATGTCTGTCGTTACTAAAGATATCCCTCCATTCAGTATTGCAGTAGGTAGTCCTGCCAGGGTCATAAAGCAATTTAATTTTGATACCGGGCAGTGGCAGGCAGTGTAACAAAGCCTCCCTGATAATTATTTGTTAAATAAACGCACTACTGCTTATTCCGGCGCGTTAAGCGCTGACCCTAAACCTTTCGGGTATGACTTTTGTTATAATCTCTGCAAATGTCATGAATCGTGTCACACCTGCTAAAAATCTTGGTACTTATTGTGGCCCTGCCACAGTTCTCCAATGCGCAATGGTATAAAAACCAGTTTGTGATAGGCACATTTGCCGATCCGCGCATATCCCGCGATAACAATGATTATAAGGACTCCATTTCCTTTCAGTATGCTAAGTCGGCACATGTGAACCTGCTAAGCGGTCCGCAATACTACAATGGCGCCCGGGATTTTTCACTCATGGACCGAACCCTGAGCCTGGCCAGTAAGTTTGGTATGCGCCTGATGCTGATAGATAGCAAGCTTCGGGTAGCTGATTCCAGCTTCAGGCAGGAAGACGCCATGAATATCATTAAATACTTTAAGTCTGTTGATAAAAAGAAGCGGGATGCGATAGCCGGGTATTATTTCGCAGGGGAATACCCATCGAAAAAAGCGGCTCAGCTTAACTACTGGACCGGTTTCTTCAAGACGAATGATCCGGATAAAATGGCTTACAGCTACCTTTTACCCAGTTATGCTTTTAAATCAAGAGGGGAGTACGAGCAGTACCTGGACGCCTATCTCTCAAAAGCCAGGGGAGAAAGCAGGCCTGAAGTAATTGCATATGACCATTACCCGTTTTCCAGTAAACTAACCATGTCCTCCTATTTCTATAATCTGAACGAAATAAGAGAACGGGCTGGTAATACTCCCTTCTGGTATTACACCCAGACAACATGCAAAAAAACAGATCCGGATATCACGCCTTATCAAATGCGGTTTATGACCTACTGCCCGCTGGCATATGGTGCAAAAGGCGTTATTTATTATACTTATGAATCTATCCCGGATAATTATAAGCTGAACTACTGGGATGCAGTGATCGATAAGAGCGGGAAGCCTACCGCCAAATATGCCGTTGTTAAAAAGATGAATGAATACCTGAGTGAAGTGGCGGGGCCCGTTATCATGAAGTCGCAATATGTTGCTGCATTACATGTTTCGGAAGAACCTACGGGAGAAGATCTGCCTGCCAGCGCCTTATTGGCAAGAAACCAGGCAATAGTAAAATCTGTAAGCGATCCGCGTATCTTACTGGGAATTTTTAAAGATAATTCCACCGCAAAGTACTACGTGATGATCATTAATAAAGGGGCTGATAATACCGATGATATAACGATCTCAGTGGCCGGTAGAAAAAAGGTTGTTCAGTATCCGGACTCCGGAAGCTACAGCGGCACTTTGAAAACAACGCCGCTAAATGCCACCTACAATGCGCAGAGGAATACTTCTACTTTTTCAATAGATGGCCTGGGCGGGGGAGAAATGACAATAGTGGCGCTGCAGTAGTATAAAGGAAAAGGATCTATCCTTTTTTCACAGATGCTATACGCCGGAGTACGGCTGTGTTCATTTGTTTCCGCTCCCTGTCAAGCACCCAGCCCCATTTATTAAAATACTTAATGGCTGAGCTGATATGATAATTAAGCAGCGTCTTGTTTTTATACGACTCCTTTTTATAGCCATGGATCACTGAAACGGCAGGGAAGAATACGGTGTTTGAAACCGCATGGATCCTTCTGGTCAGATCTACATCCTCCAGGTACATGAAGTACCGGGTATCAAAAAAGCCTACCTTCCGGAGGACATTCGTCCTTAAGAACATGAAGCAACCTGATAAATTCGGGATATTCAGCGTATGGTTGTAATCAAAGTCTACCAGCTCGTAGGCCTCCTTTCTTTTGGTGAATATCGGCAGGTTACCCAGCAATCGCCTGATAATCAGATCCTGTGGTGTTGGGAGCAGTTTGCATAACTTCTGCAGCTCTCCGTTTTGATAATATACTTTAGGTAGCAATTGGCCAACTTCAGGACTCTTTTCCATAAAGGCATGGATCTTTTCCAGCGTTCCGGCCTCAAAGGTGATATCGGGGTTAAGTACCAGATGGTACCGGGATGTTTCCAGCGCTTCCTGCAAGGCAATGTTATGTGCGGCTCCAAAGCCGATATTCCTGTTCAAAAAGCGGTAACTGATCCTGGGGTCTCTGGCAAGTTTTTCCAGGTCATTACCGGGTGAATTATCGATCAGGTACAGCCGGACATTCAGCGTTGTATTCAGGAAACTGCTGATTGCCGCCTCCAACTCCTGTTCGTCATTTTTATAAAGAACAATTGATGAAGTAATATCGTACATTTCTTCCATATATAACCCTTGGCCAGGTGCCCCCCGGCAGGGTGCAATAATACAAATTTTTGCTGTTTCGCATGGCTAATGTATCATTGCAGTCAGCTCAACATGTATGTATAAGGCCGTCTTATTTATCTCTATCAATGTTTTCCTATTTGCATGTGCTGGTAAAACAGTCGAAACGCCCGGGGCTGTAAATGTACAAGCGTATTATCTGCATTTCCTGCAGTATTCCGACAGCCTGACCGCTCAGCTGGATACCGCGCTCATAAAGGACGCCGGAACAGCCACCTTGCAGCAGCTGTTCAAAAGAACGAGGCTGGCCTACAAGCGGATAGCGTTCCTGGCCGAATACCGGTCGCCGGAAATGGCAAAGCTGATCAACGGGCCGGCGGTACCGGAAGTGGAAGATGAGGATAACCAGCATACGATCATTCAACCTGAAGGGTTCCAGGTGATAGAAACCTTGTTGTTCCCATTGTATGACAAGCAGGATAAAGCAGCATTGCGTCGGGAAATCGGCGCCCTACGGGCCAGCTTTAGCCGTTTGCGTAGCCTGACCGAAAACGATACCCTGGCGGACCACCAGGTTTTTGAAGCCTTACGAAAAGAGCTGTTCCGGGTTACTGCATTAGGCCTTACCGCTTACGATTCTGATATAGCTACCCACTCAATTCCCGAAACGCAATCTGCATTGACGGCAGTCAAAGATATACTCCGGTTTTACAGGGGCGCCCTGAACCGTGCGGTTCCCTCCCTATACGGAAAGTGTGATGTGTTATTGGACCAGGGGCTGCATTACCTGGATGTTAACAGGGATTTTGATACGTTTAACCGTATGCACTTTATTACTGCCTATGCCATTCCCTTGTCAAAGGGCATACATAAAGCCGCACTCGCTTTAGGACCTGAGCCAACGGATCGGCCTTCAGCATTGCGACCGGCTGCCGGAAGCCTGTTTGACAAAGATGCATTTGACCCAAACTTTTATACCGCCGACCCGGGAGATCACCTGAACAGCAGTAAAATAGTACTGGGCCGGCGTCTTTTTTTTGACCCTGCACTTTCGGGCAATGGGATGCGTTCCTGTGGTAGCTGTCACCAGCCAGAAAAGGCCCTTTCAGACGGCATGCCAAAGAGCCTGACCATAGACGGCAAAAGCACCATCAGGCGCAATACACTGACATTGCTGAATGCCGGCCTTCAGCCCGGTTTCTTTTATGATGCAAGAGTAACTTATCTTGAAGACCAGATAACCGATGTGCTGACAAACAAAGAGGAAATGAACGGGTCTGTCAGCAAGGTGATAGCTTATATCAAAACAGACAAATCGTATAGCCGTCTTTTTAAAGATGCATTTCCCGCATCAAAAGAACCGGTCACCCCTTACCATCTGCATAACGTCATTGCCAGTTATATCCGTTCACTAACAAGCCTTAATTCCCCCTTCGACCGTTATATGAGGGGCGACGCTACGCAATTAACCCGCAGAGAGATCAATGGCTTTAATCTGTATATGGGAAAGGCCAGATGTGCAACCTGCCATTTTTTACCGCTGTTTAACGGCGTACTGCCTCCGGATTTTAACAGAATGGAAACCGAAGTGATAGGGGTACCGGCTGCAGGCAATGAGAGCAGGATTGATGAAGATAAAGGCCGTTATATGGTCTCACCGGCTGCGCCTAACCTCTATGCTTTTCGTACGCCCACTTTGCGTAATATAGCGTTAACCGCTCCTTACATGCATAACGGCATATACCGTACGCTGGAAGAAGTAATGGATTTTTACAATAAAGGCGGCGGCAACGGGCTGGGAATCCAGTTACCAAACCAGACATTATCGGCACGTAAGCTGGACTTATCCGCCAGTGAACAGCAAGACATCATTGCATTTCTCAAGAAACTTACCGATACCGCCGTCATATCCCATGCAGGCCTGCCACAGTAAATTGGAACGGAAGTGGTATTGCGGTACCCTTTTTACCCGTTGTATATTTGGCGACTATGTTAACATTAAAATCTAACAAGCTCCCATAATGAAACCCTGGTCCTGTTTTCCCTTTATCGGCCTAGCTTTAGGCGGGGTTATCCTTTTTATTTCCTGCAAGAAAAATAATAATGAAGACGACTTTACAAGAAAGGAGCCGTTTGACGATCAGTCTATCATAAACGGCTACCTGGATAAGCAGTCTTATTTTCCGGGCGATAGCGCCAGACTGTATGTATCGGCCGACAGGGTGCACGAGGATACATCACTCAATGTATATGACGTCAACGGCAGCCTGGCTTTTAAAATACCTTTTGAAAAAGTATATCACCAGGATCCGCAGGGAGAGATCCCATATGAAGACGGCTTTGGTTATACTGATCCCGTAAGCTTTAAGGTACCTGCCATTAAAAGCGGGGTTTACCTGGTGGCCAAACAGATCCCTATTATCGTAAAATCAAAGGAAGATAACGTTGACTTTACCGTAGTGTATCCCTTTAATACCGAGAATGCCTATTGCCAGTCCGGTAGAAGAAGCCTTTATACAACGCCGATAGCCCAGAAAGTATCTTTTTTACGACCCATTCCCTATACCTTATATGGAGATGGATTTTTAAAATGGGTGAACAAGCAGCAGTACTCCTATAATGTAATAGCAGACATTGACGTAGATAATTATGCCAGCCTGAAAGGCAAAATAGTGGTGATCATAGGGCATAGTGAGTACTGGTCCAGGAAAGGCAGGCGAAACTTTGACAGGTTTGTTGGTGAAGGCGGGAATGCACTGGTTTTATCAGGTAATACCATGTGGTGGCAGGTACGATATAATGAAGATCAGAACCAGCTGCTGTGCTATAAGGGAAGCGCAGAACCGGGAGTGCCCGACAGTCTCAGAAGTATACTATGGGTATTCAATGTGCTGAGGTACCCTATTACCAAAAGTATCGGTTGTGATTTTGACCGTGGCGGGTATAGTGCTACTGTTAAGAATGATGGTTGGGCAGGATTCAAGGTAGTAAATCCCCGTTCTCCCTTACTGGCGGGTCTGGATCTTAAAAAAGGGGATATCATTTCCTGTCCGAGTAATGAATATGACGGCGCTCCGCTGCGCGGCTTTGAACCGGATGGCACACCTATTATTGATAATAATGACCTGAAGTTCTTTAAGGTGCAGCTGATCGGTTACGATTTTGGTTTCAGAACAGTCAAAACTGTTCCTACCGCCATCGTCTTCAGGAAAACTGCACATTCAGGCGTTACAGTAAATTTCCCTACCACGAACTGGTGTACAGTCAAAAGTTTTAGTAAAAACACGATACCGGCTATTACGAAGAATGCAATAGATGCGCTGTTAAAGGGCCAGGACCTGTTTGTGAATTAATATGGGGCCCAGGCATGGACGATAAGCAGGGGAACACCCTGGAAACGTATGAATAAGCAAAACTTGGAGATTTTATATAATCCATATCTTTGCTCATTCGCTTACAAATAACTACTTATGTTTCCAAGACTCCCTGTATTAGCCTTGCTATCGATCTGCTGCCTGGCTGTTCCCCATTATCTGCAGGCGCAAAGTGCCGGACGCCAATATTCATTAGGCTTTTACCAGCCCGTGTCGGATAGCAGCGGTTACCATTCTTCCATGAGGGATTACATGGTACAGCCTGTATTTGCACTACCGGAAGATACCACCAGGAAAAGAAGCTGGTGGCACCGGAAGCTCTTCCAGGAGCACCTGCTGGAGTATAAGGGGGATGACTATGAATTCTATGCCAGCTTCCTGCCTGATTTCCAGGTGGGGCACAGCAGCAGGAACGGCACTAACTGGCTGAACACCCGTGGAGTGGTGGCCGGTGGTAAAATAGGCAATAACCTTACTTTTTATACGGAGTTCTATGAAAACCAGGGAAAATTTCCTGAGTATATAGATAATTTTGGCCGTGTTAACCACGTAGTTCCCGGACAGGGAGAATGGAAAGATTATAACAGCGACGCTTTTGATTTTGCCTATGCTTCCGCCCTCGTTAACTACAAGGCAGGCAAACACTTTGACCTGCAGCTTGGATACGACAAGAACTTTATTGGCGATGGCTATCGTTCTATGCTCCTTTCGGATGTTCCCTTCAATTATCCCTACTTTAAGATAGTGGCCAACGTTGGCCGTATACAGTATACCACCATGTGGGCGCAGTTTATAGATATGCGCTATCCCAAGGCATCCTATAATAACGGGTATAGAAAAAAATGGGGGGTGTTCAATTATCTTGACTGGAACGTTAGTAAGAAGTTCTCTGCAGGCCTTTTCGGCGGCGTGATCTGGCAGGACTCAGATTCCTCAGGTAAACGCGGCTTTGATATGAGCTATATTAACCCTATTATATTCCTGCGCCCTGTTGAGTTTTCCGTGGGGTCTTCAGATAATGCGATCATGGGTCTTAATGTGAAGTATGCCCCAACCCGCAACAGTGCTATTTACGGGCAGTTCCTGCTGGACGAATTCAGAATAAGTGAAATTACCAAAGGCAATGGCTGGTGGGGTAATAAGTTCAGCGGTCAGCTGGGCTTCCGCTCCAATAACCTCTTTAATGTTCCCAATCTGAACGGCCTTACAGAAGTAAATGCCGCCAGGCCGTTCACCTATTCGCAGCGTAATACCCTGAACAACTATGGTCACTATAATCAGCCTTTGGCCCACCCGCTTGGCGCCAACTTCGTGGAATGGGTGAACATTGCTGATTACCGGTACAAGCGCTGGTTCCTCCGCGCCGAGGTAATGTATGCGCATTACGGACTGGATACTGCCAATACCAATTTCGGAAAGGACATCTTCAAATCCTATAACACCCGTACCCAGGACTTTGATAACAAGATCGGCAACGGCCTTTCTACCAACCTGCTCTACCTGCAGGGTACTCTTGCCTTTCTCCTGAACCCGAAGAATAACTTACGCCTGGAAGCATCCGTGATTGCCAGAAGGGAAAGCAATGACCTGGGCAGGACCAGCGAGCTGATATTCCAGGTAGGTTTACGTAGTACGTTCAGGCAATTGTATTATGATTTTTAACGCACTTTCATGAAAAAAGCACTTATTACTGGCATCACTGGTCAGGACGGCGCCTATTTGGCCGATCTCCTGCTGCACAAGGGTTACCATGTGCACGGCATCAAACGCCGCAGCTCCCTTTTTAACACAGACCGTATCGATCACCTGTACCAGGACCCACACGAGCAGAACGTACATTTTAAGCTCCATTACGGCGATCTTACGGATTCTACTAACCTGATCCGCATTATCCAGGAAGTGCAACCAGATGAGATCTATAACCTGGGCGCCATGAGCCACGTAAAGGTAAGTTTTGAAACGCCCGAGTATACTGCCAATGCCGATGGTATTGGTACCCTCAGGATACTGGAAGCCATACGATTACTGGGACTGACTGAAAAGACCAGGATCTACCAGGCTTCCACCTCAGAGCTGTATGGCCTGGTACAGGAAGTACCGCAGTCGGAAACAACGCCTTTTTACCCGCGTTCTCCTTATGGGGTGGCCAAGCTGTATGCCTACTGGATCACCGTCAACTATCGCGAAGCATATAATATGTATGCCTGCAATGGGATCCTTTTTAACCATGAGAGCCCCCTGCGCGGAGAAACTTTCGTTACCCGCAAGATCACCCGTGCCGTGGCTAAAATAGCCCTGGGCATGCAGGACAAACTGTTCATGGGGAACCTGGACGCGCAGCGCGACTGGGGACATGCAAAAGACTATGTAGAAGCGATGTATCTCATACTACAGCAGGAGCAGCCGGAGGATTATGTAATCGCCACCGGTATCACCACTACAGTAAGGGAGTTTATCCGTATGGCATTTGCCGAAGCAGGCATCGGTATCGAGTTCAAAGGCAGCGGTGAAAATGAGAAAGCCATTGTGAGCAGCTTTGACGCCGGTATTCCTAACCTGAGCACCGGCCAGGAAGTGGTAGCCATTGATCCCCGTTATTATCGCCCCACTGAGGTGGATCTCCTGATCGGCGACCCGGCCAAGGCGCAAAGCAAACTGGGATGGAAGCCTAAATATGACCTGGCGGCCTTGGTAAAGGAAATGGTGGCAGCTGATATTGAGCTGTTTCGCCGTGAGAAGCTGCTCAGTGATGCAGGTTATAAAGTATTGAATCAATTTGAATAGGAAAGAACATGCAACAGCATCAGAAAATATATGTGGCCGGTCACCGGGGTATGGTAGGTTCAGCTATCATGAGAAGGCTGCAACAGGAAGGCTTTCATAACATTGTTACCAGCACTTCTTCCGCACTGGACCTGCGTAACCAGGATGCGGTGGCTGCATTCTTTGCCGAAGAAAAGCCAGACTATGTATTCCTGGCGGCTGCAAAGGTAGGCGGCATTGTAGCCAATAATACCTATCGTGCAGAGTTCCTGTACGATAACCTGATGATCCAGAGCAACGTCATTCACCAGTCGTATGTGAACGGTGTGCAAAAGCTGATGTTCCTGGGCTCTTCCTGTATCTATCCCAAACTGGCCCCACAGCCGCTGAAAGAGGAATACCTGCTTACCGGCCTGCTGGAGCCTACCAATGAACCTTACGCTATCGCTAAAATAGCCGGCATCAAAATGTGTGATGCTTATCGCGATCAGTACGGCTGTAATTTCATTTCTGTAATGCCTACTAACCTGTATGGCCCCAATGATAATTACGATCTGCAGAACTCACACGTGCTGCCTGCCCTCCTGCGTAAGTTCCATGAGGCAAAGGAGAAAGGCGCTCCGGAAGTAGTGATCTGGGGCACCGGCACGCCGAAAAGGGAATTCCTGCATGCAGACGATATGGCTGCGGCCTGTTTCTTCCTGATGCAGCATTATAATGAGCCGGGTTTGATCAATATAGGCATTGGAGACGATATCAGCATTGCAGACCTGGCGCGGCTGATACAACAGATAGTAGGTTACGAAGGGAAGCTGGTATTTGACACTTCCAAACCAGACGGTACGCCGAGAAAATTAATGGACGTCTCCAAATTACACGGCCTTGGCTGGAAAGCACAGATCCCGCTCGAAGAGGGCATCCGTGAAGTGTATAAAGGAGTAGTGAAAGCGGGTCTCTTGCAATAGGGCGTCAGAATAATAGCACGAAATGGTAGTGCAGGCAGGCTAAAATTTACTTTAAATTAGTAGCATACATTGCATCAATTTAAACTGTACATCTATGCCTGTCATCCTACTGCATTTGCTTGTTATTCTAGGCATTACTGCGTTGTACACAATTGTAAGCGCAGTCCCCGGAAAATTTTTCCGGAAGAACAAAGCCGCTTAACCCGGTCCTATGTCCCTATTGGCGAAATACCATTAAAAGCATTATCGGCAAAAAGCGCTTGGCCCCCCGTACGTAACGGGGGGTTTTTTTACGCCCTCAGGGTCAGGGTACATGCAGTTTTGCTAGTAAGAGATAAACAAATGGATTAAGGCCGATTCCGTATAGCAGCTGGCAGGACATTCATCCCTAATGAGCTTTACTATACTACAGTCAGAACCTGTGGCTACAGATTTATCTCACGGTATGGGTAGGTGCTTGTTGAATGTACAAATTTTTTTTATAATATACAATAAAAACCTACCGTTTCATGTTAATCACAAGCTATATGCCAATTATAAGCAACTAGAATTACTATCTTCGCCCCATGCATTACGTAACGGTAGAAGGGCTTACAAAATCTTACGGCGAAAAGCCGTTGTTCAGGGATATTTCTTTTCATATCGAGGAAGGGGACAAAATTGCGTTGGTAGCCTTGAACGGTACCGGTAAATCCACCCTGCTGCGCATTCTCTGCGGCAAGGAGATGCCCGATGAAGGAAAGGTATGGGTACATAAAGAGGTGACCGTAGTAATGCTGGAGCAGCAGTCTGCATTTAACCTGAACAAATCCATACTGGCCAATATTTTTGCCCAGGATCATCCCGTGCTGAATGCCATTAAGGAATATGAGCGCCTGACCGATGAAGACAGCGAGCCGGATACTGCCCAGCTTGCAGCCGCCATCGCCAAAATGGATGAACTGGGCGCCTGGCACTTCGACGCCAAGGTGAAACAGATATTGGGTAAACTGAATATTCACCACCTGGACCAGGAAATGGGTACGCTTTCCGGCGGTCAGCTGAAAAGGGTAGCACTGGCTAAAGTGCTGATCGATATCGGGTTTGAGCATAAGCATACCCTGCTGATCATGGATGAGCCCACCAACCACCTGGATGTATCCATGATCGAATGGCTGGAAAGCTTCCTGAACCAGGAGAATGTAACCCTGCTCCTGGTAACCCACGACCGCTATTTCCTGGACAGTGTTTGCAATGAGATCATAGAGCTTGACCAGCAGCAGCTTTTTATCTATAAAGGCGATTACGAGAACTACCTGGAGAAAAAGGCCGCCCGTGAAGAAAGCGAGAAGGCCAGCGTGGAAAAGGCCCGCAACCAGTACCGCAAAGAGCTGGAATGGATGCGCAAGCAGCCGAAGGCCCGTACCACCAAAGCCAAGTCGCGTATCGACGCCTTTTACGATGTAAAAGAAAAAGCCAGCGTGCGCATTGAAAGGCAGCAGCTGGAACTGAATGTGAAGATGACCCGCCTCGGCGGCAAGATCATTGAGCTGAAAAAGGTATATAAGGCCTATGGCAATCTTACCATCCTCAAAGGATTTGACTATACCTTCAAAAAAGGCGAGCGTATAGGGGTAGTCGGTAAGAACGGCGTAGGTAAATCCACCTTCCTGAATATCCTGCTGGGACAGGAACAGCCAGACTCCGGCAAAATTAATATAGGCGATACCGTAGTATTCGGTAATTATAACCAGCAGGGCCTGGTGCTGAAGGAAGACATGCGCATTATCGAATTTGTAAAGAATATTGCGGAATACTTCCCCCTGGCAGACGGTACTAAGGTAAGCGCTGCCCAGTTCCTGCAGCTCTTCCTGTTCCCACCCGAAAAGCAGTACACGTATGTGTCCAAGCTGAGTGGTGGTGAAAGAAGAAGGCTGCACCTGCTCAGTATCCTGTTCCGTAACCCCAACTTCCTGGTGCTGGATGAACCTACCAATGACCTGGATCTGCCGACTCTCAGCATCCTGGAAGATTTTCTGCAGGACTATCAGGGCTGCATTATCATCGTGAGCCACGACCGCTACTTCATGGATAAACTGGTAGACCACCTTTTTGTATTTGAAGGCGATGGCGTAGTACGCGACTTTCCCGGGAACTATACCCAATACCGCGAATGGGAAAAAGAAGAAAGCCGTAGCTCCAAAGAACTACCCGTGACTACCGCCGCTAACAGCGCCAGCGCAGCGCCTGTTCCTGCTGAAGCCAATAAGCCACGTAAATTATCGTACAAGGAGAAACGTGAGCTGGAACAGCTGGAGCAGGAAATAGCAAAACTGGAAGCAGAAAAGCAATCTATCGATCAGCAGCTTTCCAGCGGCAGTCTGCCCTATGAACAGCTGGAACCCCTTACCCGCCGGGTAGGAGAGGTGATGCAGCTCCTGGACGAAAAAGGAATGCGTTGGCTGGAACTAAGCGAAATGGAAGGCTGATGCCGCCGCACTCTGCTGTAATACCTATACAAACGTGTTATTGATAGAAGTGATAAATAGTTTAACTTAAGAGAAGATTCGTCATACATCATACACGGCTTTTGCATGGGACTACGGAAGAGAACCGGCGGGGAACACTGGCCTATTCTTATATTAACAATTATCGCTTTCTGCCTATTTATCCGCTGTAATACTTCCCCGCCAGATACACATCACCGAAAGGTGTTTATCCAGAAAGATGGTAAACGATATACGCTTTACCGTAACGGACAAGCTTTTGTAGTGAAAGGTGCAGCTGGTTATACGCACCTAGCTGAAGTGAGCGAAGCCGGCGGCAATACTATTCGTACATGGGATACCGTTAACCTGGGCGCTATACTGGACGAAGCGCAACGTAATCATCTCGCGGTGATAGCCGGTCTGCCGCTGCCTTCCAGCGATGCACTGGACTATTTTTATAAAGACACGCTGAAAACAGGCGCTGCCTACCGGGCTTTCAGGCAGGTGGTACAGCGTTATAAAGGCCATCCCGCCCTGCTGATGTGGTGCCTGGGCAATGAGCCGGATTTTTCCTTTAAACCGCGCTACCGTCCCTTCAACAGAACGTTTAACCACCTGCTGGACATGATCCATGATACAGACCCGGATCATCCGGTTACTACCACCATGGTAAATTTCAGCGTATGGCAGGCCCTGTTCATAAAGTGGAAGATTCATCAGCTCGACCTTATCTCCTTCAATATATTCGGAGAGCTAAACCGCCTCTCGAATAAACTGGATAGATATGCCTGGCTCTGGAAAGGGCCATTCCTGGTCAGCGAATGGGGCACTTATGGCCCCTGGGAGGTGAACAGAACGACGTGGGGTGCCCCCATTGAGAATACAAGTACTAAAAAGGCGGAGCAATACGGGCAATTGTACGGCTATCTCCCGGTCAATAATCCCCGTTTTTTGGGCGCCCTGGTCTTTTACTGGGGGCAGAAACAGGAAGTTACACCCACCTGGTTCAGCCTTTTTGACGAGAAAGGCACACCGGCGGAAGCTGTAGACGTGATACGGAGCCGGTGGACAGGCCGCGCACCTGCCCTTAATGCGCCCCGGGTGCAGTACATGCTGTTGAACAACATGGGCGCGGCAGATAATATCATGCTCCGGCCGGATAATAACGCGAGCGCTGAATTACTGATGCAGGATTCCCTTTCGCAGCCCTTCTCGCTGCACTGGGAAGTATGGCAGGAAGACTGGTTTTCCGAGCTACGGCGCAACCGGCCGTTAAAGATATTTGATACGGTGATCAATAATGCCGGTAATAAACTGGCGTTTAGAACACCACTGTCGGAAGGTCCTTACAGGATCTATGTAAAAGTATCTGACAGTATAGGGCGCTACGCCACCGCTAATACACCTTTTTATGTGGTTGAACAGGAACAGTGATTCAAACGTTTTACCAGAAGACAATATAACATCCACGCAGGAAAAAGAGAACCGAATGGCCGCACCCAGGAAAGCTCCTCCTCCTTCCCGGAGGGATTTATTAGCTATCAGGCTGATGATCCTCATCGGCTTAGCATCCATGTTGTTTTTTCTTTTCTACCTACTCAACCCATTGCAGGTAGGTTATGCACCTTTTTACTGGCTGCTCATGGCCGGGATCATTTTTAGCTGCCTGCGGGTATTGCACGAGTGGTATCATTACTTCTATATAACGGTGCCGCCTGAACCACCGCTTACAAAGCCATTCACGGTAGATATCTTTACCACCTTCTGCGCAGGCGAGCCTTACCCCATGATCGTGCAAACCCTGGAAGCTATCCAGGCTATTCGATATCCGCATACTACCTACCTGTGTGATGAGGCAGACGATCCGTACCTGAAGGAAGTATGCCGCCGCCTGGGAGTTCACCATGTAACGCGTACTGTAAAAGTGGATGCCAAAGCAGGTAACATCAACAATGCGCTGAAGCAGTCAAACGGTGAGCTTTGTGTGGTGCTGGATCCGGATCATGTACCGGTGCCAGAGTTCCTGGATCCTATCATTCCCTTCTTTTCAGATGAGCGCATCGGTTTTGTGCAGGTGGTACAGGCTTATTCCAACCAGGGCGACAGCCTGATAGCCAGGGGCGCGGCGCAGCAAACCTTCCAGTTCTATGGCCCCATGATGATGACCATGAATCACTATGGTACTGTACTGGCTATCGGCGCCAATTGTACTTTCCGCAGAAAAGCGCTGGATTCTATTGGCGGGCATGCGGCCGGTTTGTCTGAAGATATGCATACCGCCATGCAGCTGCACGCCAAAGGATGGAAGTCTGTATATGTGCCTGCCGTGCTTACTTACGGGCTGGTGCCCTCTACTTTAGGCGCTTATTATAAACAGCAGCTGAAATGGGCCAGGGGCACCTTTGAACTCCTGGTTACTACTTTCCCTAAACTGTATAGACATTTTACCTGGCGCCAACGGCTGCATTACTTTACTATTCCTTTCCATTATTTTTCAGGGGTCATCTTCCTGATCAACTTCCTGGTGCCGATACTTTCACTGGCGCTGGGCATTATACCATTAAAGGTAGACATCCTGTCTTTCTCGTTTATAGCGCTTCCTTTCCTAACGGCTACACTCGGCATACGTCACTTTGTACAGCATTGGGTGATGGGGGAGGATGAACGGGGCAATCATATCGTTGGCGGATTGCTGTTAATAGGCACCTGGTGGATCTATATACTAGGCCTGGTGTATACCATTATCCGCAAGCAGATCCCGTACATACCTACACCCAAGGATGACAGCGAGCCGGATAGCTGGCGCCTGAATATTCCTAATGGGATTATTGCACTGGCTTCAGTGGGCGCTATCGTATATGGGCTGTATACAGACTGGAACCCCTATGCCTGGGTAATGGCGGGCATTGCCGGAGTGAACTGCCTGATCATGCTGTTCAATATCATCATCAGCCGCAGGCACCACCTTATACGTTTCAAAAATAATTATGAAACCGTCAGCACTGTGGTGGATTATGCGATAGAGCTGAAGCTACGGTTCTGGCATTTCAGGCACAACCTTTATACTGCTATCAGGAAGTTTGCACTGTCGCTGATGATCTGCATCTTCACCGTTACCCTCTTGCTTATGGCCGCCGCTTCCAAATTGCCCACACGTACCGGTAAGCCGGCTTTTAAGCGGGATATTTTTTATTCGGGGATATTCAGTCCGTCAGGGAACAACGGTCTTACTTCCATGCAGCAGATACAGCATGACCAGGCACGGTATAACTGTCATTTCAATATCATCTCCCTTTATATTTCCTGGGGGGATGAAGATCGTTGCCTGATCCCCCGTTCACTGGTAGATTCCATATACAACAATGGCTCTTACCCCATGATCACCTGGGAGCCATGGGCGGCGCTTTTTAAGGATGCTGCCCTCAGCAGCGAAAAACAAATGCTTGCCCGTATTGCCAGCGGTGCCTATGATGCGTACCTGGAAAAATTTGCCGCACAGGTGAAAGACCTGAACAGGCCTGTATACCTGCGTTTTGCGCATGAACCGGATAATCCTTTCTATCCATGGTCTGCCAGGGGAGAAAACACCCCTGAAACATTCAAAAGCGCATGGCAATATGTGCACCGTTTCTTTCAGCAAAAGAAGGTGTACAATGCTGTATGGGTATGGAATCCCTGGAAGGCCGAAAATGCGGATGCTTACTTCCCCGGTAAGCAATATGTAGACTGGCTGGCAGTTACAGGGCTGAATTACGGAACGCTGAATGATAGCAGTAAGGCATATTCCTTTGAGCAATTATATATGCCCTTTCATCAACTGCCGCTTTTCAACGCCGACATACCAGTGATGGTAGCTGAAACAGGTTCACTGAAGGGAGAAGGCAACCAGGATGCATGGTTAGGTAATGCCCTGTCGGCCATTGAAAATCAATTTAAAGAGATAAAGGCCCTGGTGCTGTTTAACACGGCAGAAGATCACAACCTTCCCGCCGGTATGCAGCGGGAGGTATTGAACTGGCAGATAGATACGCCCGGCACTTTCTTTACCGCTATGGCCTGGTACCATGCCCGCAAGTGGCATGGCCTCTCTACTCCCTACCAGTCTATGCCTATACTACCGTCCCAGGCCTTTGCAGCAGTAGCCCGGAAAGCGCTTCCGGATGGGATCTGTGGGGTGAATTACGAAAAAGGGAAGCATTGGTACAGGAATCTGCATGCGCTTACCAGGAGGACGGTGGTAAAAGACTTTACAGACATGAAAGCGCTGGGCATTAATACTATTAAGCGTACCGGTCCCGGTGTATACGACAGGAATATCCGGATGGTAGCGCACCAGCTGCATATGAAGATCCATTACAGTTTTGCCGCGCCGGATGTTACAGATCTCATGACTGAACAGACTAAATTGTCACGCGCGGCAGATAAGATCGTTGCCACTGTAAAGAAATTAAGGAACGACAACAGCATTATTGCCTGGAATATTTCAGACACACTTTGGCAGCAGCTGGGAGACCGGTTTTATAAACCTACGCTGATTTACCAGCAGGCTGCCTATACCGCCTGGCTAAGGGGAGTGCTTGCGCGGATACGTGCGCTGGACAGCGTGCGCCCTATTACCATGGATGTAAGGGTAAATAGCTGCCTAAACGATGTGGTGTCCAGGTTGCAGCAGGAACTGCCAGGTATAAGCGCCTTTGGCCTGATCATCAACGAAGCAGATACCACCGGGCTGTCACAAACAAGCCGTCTCAACGCACCCTGGTTTATCAGCCAGGTGGAGCCCGGGAGCTATGCAACGATGAACATCCGTTCAAACCGTGTTTTCCTCAAGAACTGGCAGGATATACACGACAGGGATTATCTTACTTTCGATGGCCTGGAAGACCACTGGGGCCGTCATAAACCCACATGGGCGCTGGTAGAAAAGCGCTGGGGCCATGGCCGCCCGCAGCACACGCTTCCTCCGGTGAAAATACTACGCCCCGCTGCCCTTACTTCGGCGGATAGCCGCCTTACCTATCAGGCGATCATCGGTCAGCAGCAGTGGAAACTGGCCAGCGCTGTTCCGAAAACTGATATTCAGTTTGAGTGGTACCTGGTGAAAACAGATGAATGGGGGAACCCCATAACCATGGAACGGGCGGGGAGCGGACCTGCGTTGCAGCTAACCATCCCCCAAAAGCCCGCCCAGTACCGGTTATACCTAATAGCAGTAAGGGGTACGGAAGTAGTTACCGCTTATTCCCGGCTGAATATTCCGCTTTTATATAAAAATGGTAGGCCGCATTAACAAATCCGGCACGAAAAGTGCTAAAACAAGTACCGTTAAAAAACAGATTGTTTTTTAACTTAAGGGAGACAATGCAACCATATCGAATTTATTGAACCATGATACTGCGGAAACACCTTTACTGGGTACTTTCCTTCCTTTTGATGAATTGTAATACCACCCCCTCAAAATCCATTAAACATGGAACCGTCTATGTCACTAAGGAAGGGGAGGGGATATGCACTTTACCGAAACGGCCAACCTTTTAAAGTAAAAGGCGCCTCCGGCTACACACATCTTGAAAAACTGCGGGAAATAGGCGGCAATACCATCCGTACCTGGGATACCGTTCACCTGGGCGCTATCCTGGATGAAGCGCAGCGCAACAACCTGGCGGTGATCGTCGGGTTATCAATGCCCGTCAGCGCTTACCTGGATTATTTCTATAAAGACACCGCCAAAGTAGCTGCTCAATACCGGGCATTTGAAAAGACCGTGCGGCGATACAAAGATCATCCTGCCTTGTTAATGTGGTGCCTGGGCAATGAGCTGAATTTTACCTGGAAGCCGGGCTACGGTGCTTTTTACAAAACCTATAACCGGCTGCTGGATATGATCCATACCACAGATCCTGATCACCCGGTGACTTCCACCATGCCCAACCTCAACATAGTACAAATAATGATGATCAAATGGAAGCTGCATAACCTGGACCTGGTTTCTATCAATACTTTCGGCAAGTTAAAATTGCTGGATGATCAATTGAAGAAATATGCCTGGTGCTGGAATGGCCCTTTCCTCATTACCGAATGGGGCGCTTATGGTCCCTGGGAATCTGAGCGTACCAATTGGGAAGCGCCCATTGAAAGCACCAGCACCAAAAAAGCGGAGCACTACCAGCAGTTGTACAAACAATTGCCGCAGGATAATCCCAGGTTCCTGGGGGCGCTGGTTTTTTACTGGGGACAGAAACAGGAAACCACGCCCACGTGGTTCAGCATGTTTGATGAAGAGAATGCCAGCACGGAGGCGGTTAGCACCATACAGTACCTGTGGACGGGTAAATGGCCTGCCCATCAGCCGCCGCAGATCAAATATATGCTGTTGAATAACAAAGGTGCAAGGGACAATATTATGCTGCTGCCTGGCGATCAGCAAACAGCTGAATTGCTGTTGGAAGATAACCGGGCAGACAACCTTAAAGTACACTGGCAGATCCTGCAGGAGGACTGGTTTGACGAGCTGCACCAGGCGCCGCTTACCATGCTGGATACCCTGCTGTCTGCCAATAACAAATTACGCTTAACATTTAAGGCCCCTTTAAAGGAAGGCCCCTACCGGATTTACGCAAAGGTGATGGATGAGCATGGAAATTTCTCCACAGCCAATACACCTTTTTATGTAGTTGAGTAGACAATGTGAATGATTATTTTATGCATGTAACACCCAAGAAAGCTAACCCTCCAACGCGAACAGAACTCTGGTCGCTGCGCCTGATGATCCTCATCGGAGTTTGCAGTATGGCGTATTTTTTATACTGCCTGCTAAACCCGCTGCAGGTAGGATATGCGCCCTTCTACTGGCTATTGATAGTAACAACTGTCTTTAACTGCCTGCGGGTATTGCATGAATGGTACCATTACCTGTATATAACGGTACCGCCTACACCGCCGCTTAGCAAACACTTCACGGTGGATATCTTTACCACCTTTTGTGCGGGGGAGCCTTATGCAATGATCGAGGAAACGCTGGAGGCCATCCAGGCCATCAGGTACCCGCACAATACCTATCTCTGTGATGAGGCAGATGATCCGTACCTGAAGGCATTATGCCACCGCCTGGGTGTGCACCATGTTACGCGTACTATAAAAGTAGATGCCAAAGCAGGCAACATCAATAACGCACTGCGGCAGTCGAACGGCGATCTCTGCGTGGTGCTGGATCCTGATCACGTGCCTTTGCCGGAGTTCCTGGATCATATCATACCGCATTTTTCAGATGATAAAGTAGGTTTTGTACAGGTAGTACAGGCTTATGATAATATGAAGGACAGCCTGATAGCCAAAGGGGCCGCCCAGCAAACCTTCCAGTTCTACGGCCCTATGATGATGACCATGAACCGTTATGGTACGGTGCTGGCCATCGGCGCCAACTGTACTTTCCGCAGAACAGCGCTGGACTCTATCGGCGGGCATGCAGCGGGCCTTTCTGAGGATATGCATACTGCCATGCAGCTGCACGCCAAAGGATGGAGATCAGTGTATGTACCTGCGGTGCTTACTTATGGCCTGGTGCCCTCTACTTTATCAGCCTATTACAAGCAGCAGCTGAAATGGGCAAGGGGCACCTTTGAACTGCTGGTTACTACTTACCCCAAACTGTTTAAGCATTTTACCTGGCGGCAGCGGCTGCATTATTTTACAATACCCTTCCATTATTTTTCAGGGGTGATCTTCCTGGTCAATTTCCTGGTGCCGATTCTTTCACTCACGCTGGGACTGATCCCTTTCCGGATGGACCTGCTGTCGTTTGCATTGGTGGGAGCGCCGTTTCTGAGCACCACGATGGCCATCCGGCATTTTGTACAACGCTGGGTAATGGGAGAGAATGAAAGGGGGAATCACGTATTAGGCGGCTTACTGCTGATAGGCACCTGGTGGATCTATATACTGGGCCTGGTGTATACCATCATCCGGAAAAAGATACCTTATATACCTACACCTAAAGATGACAGCGAATCGGATAACTGGAAGCTGAATATTCCCAACGGGGTAGTTGCCCTGGCTTCGCTGGGCGCCATTATATACGGATTGTATAACGACTGGAACCCCTTTATATTGGTAATGGCAGGTATTGCAGGTATGAACTGCGGCATCATGCTGTTCAACATCATTATCAGCCGAAGGAATGATTTGATACGCCTCCGGGCCCGGCTAGGTTTTATGAAGGCAGTATTTGCAGGCTGGAAAGTGGTAAAGCAGTTCCTCTGGGATTTCCGCCATGGAATGTACGATGGTATCCGCAGTGCTGCACTGCCGCTGGTGCTCCTTGTTTCGTTCTCCGCTTTGTATTTCCTGACAGGCGCCGCCCGTTTCCCCGGCCATATGCCCCGCTATCGTTCCAAACAGCATGTATTCTATTCCGGTGTTTTCAGCCCTGCACAACCAAATGGCCTTAGCGTCATGAAACAGGTGAAGGATTATCAGCAACGTTATAACACCCACTTCAATATTGTGTCGCTCTATATTCCCTGGGGCGATGAGGAGCAATGCTATGTGCCTTCGAAACTGATGGATTCCATTTACAGGAATGGCTCCTATCCCATGATCACCTGGGAACCCTGGGGCGAGCTTTTTAAAAGCGGCATCGCTACCGAAGGTAAGTACATGTTGTCTTACATCTATACCGGTCACTTTGACCGCTACCTGGAGAAATTTGCTTTCCAGGTAAGGGCGCTTAACAGGCCGGTATACCTGCGTTTTGCGCATGAGGCAGATAATCCCTTCTATCCCTGGTCTTCCAGCGGTGGCAACACGCCGGAAGATTTCAGGAAGGCCTGGAAATATGTACATGATTTCTTTATACGGCAAAAAGCCAATAATGTAATATGGGTGTGGAACCCCTGGCGCGCGGAGCACATAGATGATTACTATCCCGGTCCGGGATATGTGGACTGGCTGGGCGTTACCTGCCTGAATTATGGTACCTATAATCCTGACAGTACCGCTTATTCGTTCAAGCAATTGTATGCGCCTTTTCACCGTCATCCGCTTTTCCGTTCGGGCCTGCCCGTTATAGTGGCAGAAACAGGCTCGCTGCGTGAGGAAGGCGGACAGGAAAAATGGCTCTCAGATTCCTTTGTAGCCATAGACCAGCAGTTTGCGGAGATTAAAGGTATTGTGTTGTTCAACTCTGATGTGGACAGGAACCTGCCTAACGGCGCAAAGGACACGGAGCTGCATTGGAAGCTGCAGGATCCCGGCGCTTTCTTTGCCACCATCACAAAATACCAGGCGTCCAGGGGATACCGCTCTGTTCATCGGGATGAAATAACGCCCAGTCTGGCAGTGTATAACACGCCTTCAAAAGAACGGCGGCCTTTACCTGCCGACATACACGGGGTACATTACCAGAAGGGACGTCACTGGTATAAGAATTTCCATGCGCTTACCCGCAGGACCATCATCAATGATTTTGAAGGCATGCAGCGGGTGGGTATCAATACCATCATGCGGGAAGGCCCTGGTGTATACGACAGGAACATCCTTACCCTGGCAGCCAGGTATCATATCGGTGTGCATTACAGCTTTGATGTACCCGAAACGCCGGATGTGATCCGGGATATGCCGCAGCTGTCAAGCCTGTCTAACGAGATCGTGGCTACTGTCAAAGACCTGAAGGATCACCAAAGCATTGTGGCCTGGAATATAGCAGACACCCTCTGGCAGCAGCTGGGCGAAAGGTATTACAAACCTTCCCTGCTTTACCAGCAGGAGGCCTATGTTACCTGGTTAAAGAAGCTGCTGCTTCGTATCAAAGCCATTGATCCGCAACGGCCCATAACCATGGAAGTGCCCCTGAATACCAGGGCGGCAGCTACTTTACAGCAATTGCAGCTGCAGTTGCCCGAGGTAGATGCTTTCGGATTGATCGTTGGCGAGGATACCAGCGGCCTTGCGGCGGTGAACCAGCTGCAGGTTCCCTGCTTTATCAGCCGTATATCCGTACCGGAGTATGTAAAAATAGCGGGCCCACATATGGGTGCTTTCATCAATGCCTGGCAGGATACGGGGGAGAAAGATTACTTGTCGTTTGACGGGATGGTAGACCACTGGGGACGCTATAAACCAGCCTGGTACCAGTTAGGTCAGCGCTGGGGTAAAGAAAAAGCAGCTTCCGCCTTGCCGGAGATGAAGATCCTCCGTCCGGCACGGCTGGTGAAGCCCGGTGCTGCACTTACCTACCGGGCGCTGATCCGCAAGGGACAACAATGGGCTACGCCGGGACCGGGTAAAACGCATATACGGTATGAATGGAGGCTGGTACGTACAGACCGCTGGGGCTATCCGCTGGTAATGGAATGGGCAGGAGAGGGGCCTGAATTGACGCTCAACATCCCGGACAATCCCAAGGGGTATAAGCTCTACCTGTTGGCCACCGAAGGGGAGCGTTCTGCTGCTGCCTTATCTGATCTGAATATTCCTTTAAGATAAAGATGTGTGGGCTTTAAATTGAAAAATGCAGCGGATGAAATCTCATCACGTTGCATTTTCTCTCTTTTATTGTGCTGGATGTATTAATCCTGTTTCTTATCACGGATATCTGATTCATCCAGGTATACTTTCTTGCCTTTATCGTCTACTATATACTTGTGGTCGTTTTTATCGATGTATACGGTTTCACCGTTGGGGCCTTCTTTTCCTTTATAGGTTTTGTCTGCCACTTTGGATGCGCCCTTTACTGCTACTGATGCACTTTTCTGCCCTACTTTCTTGCCTGTTTGTCCTACTTTCTTACCGGCCTGTCCTACTTTCCTGATGGCGCTGTCAACGCCCTGTGCATATGAACTGCTTACGATCAGTGATCCGGAAACCGCAACAGCGGCCGCGAATAAAATGACCTGTAGTTTTTTCATTGTTTTCATAAAAGTTTTGATTTTATATACATATAACTACCCAATAATGATGCCAGTGGGACAGGTTTGAGGTCTGAGGACTGAGGTTTGGTGTTAGTTAAATGTTAAAGGTTGGAGGCTTGCTGATCCTCAGTTGTGCGGTTACTGCGACCCTATTTCAGGAGGGATGCTTATCTTAGTATAAACCGTATGGCTATGGATGCCTATCCCTCTCCTCAAAATACCACTGCCGGAGAGCAGTTGCCGGCTTCCTTCAAAGACCTTCTTGCTGCTTTTGAGCAGCAATTCAGCGACCGCCTTTTTCCTGAAGCTCCTGCCACCCTTTATGACGCCATAGATTATACGCTGAGCAATGGCGGTAAACGTATACGCCCCGTGTTATGCCTGATGGGCAATGCGCTTATCAGTCCACTGCAGCTGGATAGCTTCCTGGCCGCTAATGCAGTGGAACTGTATCACAATTTTACGCTCGTACATGACGATATTATGGACCGCGCCCCTCTGCGGAGGGGCAGGCCCACTATCCATATGAAATATAATACCAACACCGCCATACTGGCCGGTGATACCCTGCTGTTATATGCCTATGAATATCTGAATTGTATACAGGGCCGCTATAAGCAAAAAGTAACAGCGGTATTTACAGAAGCGGCCTTAGGGGTATGTGAAGGCCAGCAAATGGACCTGGACCTGGAAAATATGCCCCTGAGGGCCGTTTCTTATCCTGATTACCTCAATATGGTTACCTTAAAAACCTCTGTGCTGGTGGCAGCCAGCCTGCAGATGGGCGGTATTATAGGTGGCGCCTGCAGCGAAGACCAGGAGCACCTGTACGCCTTTGGCAAACATGTAGGCATCGCCTTCCAGATCCAGGACGATTACCTGGACTGCTTTGGCGACCCGGAGAAATTCGGCAAACAGCTGGGCGGGGATATCGTTACCAATAAAAAGACCTTCCTGCTGCTGAAAGCCCATGAATTTGGCAACCCGGTACAGCGGGATTACCTGGAAGAGCTGCTGTCTTTAACCGGGCCCGATAAAGTGCCCCGTATGCTGCAGCTGTACCGGGATTGCAAGGTGGATGAATGGGCCCTGCGGGAAAAGGAACGTTTTACGCAGATTGCTTTGCAGCACCTGGAAGATATGACGGTGGCGGCGGAGCATAAACGGCCTTTATTGGAGCTGGCGGACCAGTTATTGAACAGAGGATATTGAAAAGCGCTGATGAAGTGATACTATTTTAACGAAATGCTCAGGGAGCAAGGATACTGCAAGGATAGTGCAAGGAGAAGACAGGTAAAATTGTATTGGAAAAAGGCGGGGGGTATATGGAAGGTATGTGGAGGGTATGTAGCAGGTATATGGAAGGAATATTTTTATCTTTAAAGCCCAAACCCCCGGGCCATGACCTTCGCCGAATTTTTTCATATACTGATGCTGCTGGGCTTCCTTCAGGGGGCTATTATGAGCGTGCTGCTCTTCTTTTCGAAGAAAAGATCCCGGCCCAACCGTTTTTTAGCTACGCTTATATTACTGATCGCGCTGGCTTGTCTGAACCTGTACCTCTTCGAATCTCCCTGGTTCAATAATGATCCTGTACTGAATCTCCTGGGCAACATTATACCGCTGGTGATCATCATGCCCGTAGGCCCGCTGTTGTATTTTTATATCAGAAGCAGTATGGAGCCATCCTTCCGGCTTGGCAGGAAGCAGCGGCTGCATTTTCTGCCGGTGATCATAGACGTTGTACCTGAATTGACCACACTGATCTATTTCACTGGTCTGCTGACCGGCCTTATTAGCTCGCCGCCCGCGCCCTGGGGCCGATTTATTGACAACTATAATGTATATGCTGATATTCCCCGTTGGGGCGCTATCACGCTATATCTCTGGTTATCCGCCAGGTACCTTGCGTCAGGAACGGAAAACAATGCCTACCGCCAGTGGCTGCGGCAGTTTATCCGCCTTTTCCTTGTTTTCCAGGCTATCTGGTTCGTTTACCTGGTGCCTTATGTGATCCCCTCCCTGACAGATAAAGTGTTGAATACGGTAGACTGGTACCCCGTATACATTCCGCTGGTGGTGCTCATCTACTGCCTGGGCTTAAAAGGGTACCTCATGGCACCGGAGGAAACACCGGTCACCAGGAAAGCCGTGGCGCCACCACCCATAGAGCTGGTGGCGGAGGCGGTGCCTTTATTGCGCAAAGCCATGGAGCAGGACCGCCTGTACCTCGAGCCTGACCTTAACCTGGCCGTGCTGTCCCGTCATACCGGTTTGCCGCAGAAAACCATCTCCCTGGTATTGAACCAGCACCTGCAGAAAAGCTTTAACGAGTTTGTGAACGGATACCGGGTAGAGGCCTTTAAGCAAAAGCTTAGCCAGGCGGAACAGGATAATATGACGATCCTGGCCCTGGCCCTTGACGCCGGCTTTAATTCCCAGGCCACTTTCCAGCGCGCCTTCCGCAGTAGTACGGGAATGTCGCCCCGGGAGTATATGCAGCAACACCTCAAGGGGGCCTCAAAACAGGAAAATGAGCAGTAAAATAGTGCTCAAGTCCGGATTTGAGTAGACCTAAAGACCTGAAATAGCTTGCTTTGTCAGAAAAAAAGATGCAACACCACCTTCGGCTTTGTTTGTTACTAATGCTCCTGGCTGGCGGCCAGGTAATTGCCCAGGAGAAGTTCAAGACCCTTTCCGGCCGCGTTACAGATGCCGGAAGCCATCAACCTGTTATTTATGCCAATATCCAGTTGAAACAGGGAAGCATTGGTACCCTTACCAATGCGGGGGAGACTTCATGTTCAATATACCGGATAAATATTGGCAGGACACCCTGCTGATCTCCTGTATTGGTTATAAAACCACTGTGATACCCCTGCCCTCCGGCAACCTGCAGGATATGGATATGCGCCTCGAACCGGCGGTATACCTGCTACCTGCGGTGTCGGTAAACGCACGTAGTGGCCTGGCGATCCTGAAACAAATGATCAGTAAGATACCAGACAACTATGATACCGCAGATGTAAAGCTGACCGCTTTTTACCGCGAAAATATCCGCCTGGCGGGGGATACCATCAATTTTAATGAATCGGTGCTGGATATTTATAAAACCTATCATAGCAGCCGGGACCATAAAGACCAGATCCGCATTCTCAAGGGACGTAAGAAAAAGGTGGACTGGAGCAAGGATCCGCAGCTGTATTACTGGATCGGTAATATCATGAACACCGCCTATTCATCCCTGAACGAAGACCTGCAGAAATACCTCGATGCCAGGCGGAACATACTGAATGAACGCAATTTCCGCTACTACAACTGCGACTATAAGGAAACCGTTCGGGAAGGCGACCGTAACCTGCTGGTGCTTTTCCTGCAACCCAAAGAAGACAGCCGTAAAGCGCTGGTGAGGGCAACACTTTACATTGACGAAAATTCCATGGCGCTGGTGCGCTGTGAAATGGAAACCACCCCGGCGGGTGTTGACTATATAAACGGTCACCAGAAAGGTGGGATCAGCTACACGATCATGTCGAAGGTGAATAAGGCCACGCTGGATTTTACACGGCTTAAGATGGTGGTTACCTATAAGCAGTACCGGAATAAAACTTATCTCAGCACGGTACAGCGTCATTGGGATTGCGTGGTGAACAGTAAAAAGAGGGGCATGACCAACGTGGCGTGGACGGGAGATTTCTATCTGCTGGTGACAGACATTAATACCGACAAGGTGGATCGTTTTACTAGCGGTGTCAGTAACAACAAGTCGTCTATGTACAACGAAGTGGGGAATGAATACGATGCCAGTTTCTGGGAGAATTATAACATCCTGTTACCAGTGCTGCCGGATTCGCTGAAACAAAAGCACGAAAGTCCGGCTCCGCCCCAGGCCAGGCATGTTTCTAATCGTCAGAATGGTTTCACACGGGCGGATACCTTACGCGGTATGTTGTCACCGCTTCGTTCCTGTTATGATGTCAGCTTTTACCATCTGGATGCGGAAATTGATCCCGCTAGCCGTTCCATCCGCGGCAGCAGTAAGATCCGTTTTAAAGTAGTGGATCCGTTTAATCGCATACAGCTGGACCTGTATGCTGATATGCATATTGAAAAGATCTTGTACCGCGATCAGGCTTTGCCGTTTACGCGTGAGTATGATGCTGTTGTTGTAAGCTTCCCGTCCAAGCTGCCTGCGGGCAGTGAAGAGGAAGTGACCGTATATTATAACGGTGTGCCGCAGGTGCCTGACTTAAATGTTCCAATGAACGGCGGTGTGCTATGGGATAAGGACGAAGACGGCAACCCATGGATCCAGATGGTGTGCCAGGGCTCCGGAGCCAGTCTCTGGTGGCCTTGCAAAGATCATTTGTCTGATGAGCCGGATAGTATGCGCATCTGGATCACTGTCCCCAACGGTTTTACAGAAATATCTAATGGCCGGCTGCAGGGAAAGACGGCGGTAGGGACAGATAAAACCCGTTATGAATGGGCAGTGGGCTATCCCATCAATAATTACAATGCCACCTTTTGCATTGGTAAATACGCACATTTTAATGATCTATACATCAGCGGTAAGGACACGCTTACACTGGACTTTTATGCGATGCCTTATCACCTGGAAATGGCCAAAGCGATGTTCGCACAGGTAAAGCCAATGTTAAAGTGCTTTGAACAGCATTTCGGTAAATATCCTTTTCCGCGCGACGGTTTTAGACTGCTGGAAAGCCTTTATCCCATGGAACACCAGAGCGGCGTATGTATAGGAAAGATCAAATCCGGTATGCGTAGTGATTATGCCCCTTTACTCTGGCACGAAGCTGCGCATGAATGGTGGGGCAACGCCATTACCTGCAAAGATATTGCTGATATGTGGATGCACGAGGCATTTGCCACCTATGCAGAGTCTTTGATGGTGGAATGCTCTTTTGGGAAAGACGCTGCTGTTGAATACCTGAACAACCAGAAAGACGGTGTAAAGAACCGCGAACCTATTATAGGTGTTTACGACGTTAACCACATCTTTTATGATATCGGGGATATGTACTCCAAAGGCAGCCTGATGCTGAACACCTTCCGTGCGGTATTGAACAGCGATACTTTATGGTTTAATCTGTTAAAAGATATACAGCAGCAGTTCCGTTATCACACGCTTTCTTCAGATGACCTGGTGCGTTATATCTGTAAACGTAGCGGGAAAGATTATACCTGGTTCTTTGATCAATACCTGAAATATACCAATCTGCCCACATTGGAAATAGCATTGAAAGAACAGGGGCGTGACCTGCAGGTGAAATACCGCTGGCAGGCCAATGTAGCTGGTTTTCGTATGCCAGTAAAAGTAACACTGGCGCCGGACCGCTTTGGGTTTATTTACCCGGCCACTGATTGGAAAGTGATGACGCTAAAGCAGATGAATAAAGATGATTTCGAAGTGGATGAGCGGCATTTCTATATACAGGTAAAAGAGGCCTGAACAAGATAAAAAAAGGATGGTCCGTAATAAAGGTACCATCCTTTTGATTTAATTATTTTCTGCGATCTGTTTGATCTGCTCCAGCAGCGGGTCCCAGCCGCCTTCTTCAATACTGTGCTGATAGCGTTTCTCGCCTTCTGCTACTTTTGAGTAATCGCCCTGTGTTACGCTGAGCGTAGTATGCCCGTTTGTGGGCGTCAGCGTATAGGTAATGGTAATGTAGTTTTCGGGGATGTCGGCTACTTTAGGATCATTAGGATCAATAGCGGTGTAGGCCAGGTAAGCTTCCGGCCTGATCTCCGTCACAGTGCCTTTTACAGCCACTATTTCCACCCCGTCAAATGTTCCTCTCCATAACAAAGGGCTGCCTGGTTGCCAGTCAGAATCAGGCACACAACCGAACATGTATTTTACGGTTTCTTCCGGGTTTACCAGTACCGCCCATACCCTGGCAGGAGATGCATTAATCAGGATACTGCTTGATAAGGTTAATGGCGCGTTCATATTGTCAGTTTTTTAGTACACTGCAATATTAGGTGGCTTATAACGGAGGTGATTGCGTTTTACGGATTATTTCTGACAGAAAAAGGTGTAACCCCAAATTTCTTCTTGAAGGCATTATTAAAATGCTGCGGAGTGGCATAGCCCAGCTCAAAGGATATTTCAGCAGCTGTTTTCTGTGTATCTCTTAAATACTGGTGCGCCAGGTGTAGGCGCTGTTCTGTAAGGTAACCGAACACCGTGTTGTTGAAAGTTTCCTTGAAACCGCGTTTCAGCTTGTATTCATTGAGGCCGATGCTTTTGGAGATCTCGGATAAATTAGGTGGGTTGCTAACACGGTCGTTGATCAGGTCCCTGGCCGCAATGATCTTTTCCTTGTCTGCCTTGCTGCGGAGAAAAGCATCTGTTTTGTTGTTGGCGGCGGTATAGGACTCTGCGCAGAGCACCAGCAGTTCAACGGTTTTGGATAAGAGGAACATGGTTTTCAGATCGCCGCCGTATTTGCAGTACATGATCTGCTGTATGGCCTGTTGTATGGGAGCGTCAATAGCGCCCCAGTTTTCGGATAGCAGGATGCTCTTGCCGTCCATGATGTCTGCTGCGAAGCGCTTTAACGTATCGTTGGCATTTTCTGTGATCTGTATGAACTGCTGCCTGGGGAATTGTATACCGAATGTTTCCAGTTCGAGGGTCTTATTAGATACTTCAATATCAAAATCCCGGGAGTACATGATATTGTGGTGCCCGCCTATCAGGTCGAATGAGCGGTCCAGCTGTTTATAGTAAAAGCGGTAATCGCCTTTGAGCCCAAAGTGGAAACGCACCACATCGGCGGTACTGCTGCCGTTAAAGCTGGTCAGCTCTTTAAAGGTGGAAACGGCGTGCCCCAGCAGGATATCGCCACATTGCCAGCGTATGGACCGCCTGATACCGTTATCAAAAATCTCTTCCTGTTTCTGTTCCATAGCGGCAATTTACTAAATGCGGGGCAATCATCTGATCTGGTCGAAATTTCAAAATCTGCATCTGTATTGCCACTGTTATTTTGCCGAATATTGCATTGACTAAAACAGTACAGGATGGAAATACCATTTTTCCAGGTGGATGCATTTACAGACACGCCCTTCAAGGGCAACCCTGCAGCCGTTTGTATCACAGAGAACGCATTGCCCGATACTACTATGCAGCAGATTGCTGCGGAGAACAACCTGGCGGAAACCGCTTTCGTATCGCGTGCCGGAGACAATTTTACCCTGCGCTGGTTCACTCCTGTTACAGAGGTGCCCTTGTGCGGGCATGCCACACTGGCCACTGCTCATACGCTCTGGCAGGAGGGCATGGTAGCCCCGCAGGAGGAGATCAGATTCGATACCCAGAGCGGTTGGCTGACTACCGCCCGTAATGACGATTGGATCACATTAGATTTCCCATCCTTCACAGGCTATGCTGTGCAGTTACCGCAGGAAATCAGGGAAATATTAGGCGTAAGTCCCTTACATACCGAATATGTTTTCAACCGGTTCCTGGTAGAACTGGCTACCGAAGCGGAGGTATATAATGCCAGTCCCGATTTCTTCAGGCTGACAGCTCATCCTAAAGTGGTCATTACTGCGAGGGCGGAGAAGGGATCTGAGTTTGATTTTATTTCACGATTCTTTGCCCCCTGTATTGGTATCAATGAAGACCCGGTTACCGGCTCTGCCCATTGTTGCCTGGCGCCCTACTGGTCTGCGAAGCTGGGTAAATCCGAAATGCTGGCTTACCAGGCGTCTGCCCGTGGCGGTGTTATGAAAGTGAAGGTAAATGGAGACCGCGTTTTAATGGCTGGTCAGGCCGTTACTGTTATAAAAGGTACTTATACTTTAAATCCACAGCGCTATGGAAGTGCCGTTTTCCATCATTCACGCGTTCACTGATAAGTTGTTTGGCGGTAACCCTGCCTGCGTAATAGCCCTGCAGGAATGGCTGCCAGACCAGCTGCTGCTACAGATCGCCAAAGAGAACAACGTGCCTGAAACCGCTTTCTTTATACCGGAGGGCGACCACTTCGCGCTCCGTTGGTTCACACCCGAGATTGAAATGGATCTTTGCGGCCACGCTACACTGGCCACTGCACATGCGCTGAAAGCTATATTGCAGTATCCCGGGGATAAGATCGTTTTCAGCTCCAGGAGCGGGCCGCTGGAAGTAAGCGAAGCGAATGGCTTGTATACGCTGAACTTTCCTTCCCGTAAACCTGTACCTGCAGAGCTGCCAAAGATCATCACGCAGTCCCTGAGCCGTTTACCCGCTGCCGTACTGAAAGCGCGCGACTACCTGCTGGTGTATGAATCGGAGCAGGATGTACGTGAGATCCATATCAACCGGCAGATCATCGACCAGATCAATATTGATCCGGGCGGCGTGATCATTACCGCCCCCGGCACAAAGAGCGATTTTGTCTCCCGCTTTTTCACGCCGCAGGCCTCTCACTTTGAAGACCCGGTTACCGGCTCTGCCCACTGCTCTCTCATTCCATACTGGGCTGAACAGCTGGGAAAAAAAGAAATGAAAGCTTTACAGCTATCTGAAAGGGGCGGGACGCTGTATTGTGAGAATGTGGGTGAGCGTGTATTGATATCCGGTCACGCCCGGACCTATGTATCTGGTACATTGTCCATTGATAACTAGTTATTTACAACTTTTTTTATTTTTTCGTCACGTTTCGGGAAATACCTGTGTCTATATATCAAACAACATTGTTCAAAACAAAAAACAAAGTATATGACACAGCGTATTTCTTACCAGGAAGCAAACAAAGGATTGATGGATGGTTTGATGAAGACCGAATTCTATCTGAAGAAATCTACTGTAGACCCGAAACTGCGGGAGCTGATGAACTACCGGGTATCACAGATCAACAGCTGTGGCTACTGCCTGGATATGCATCATAAAGAAGCCACTAATATGGGTGAAACAGAACTGCGGCTGCACTCACTGGCCGCATGGAGAGAAGTGCCTTATTACAGCGACAAAGAAAGAGCAGTACTCGCTTTTGCGGAAGTGCTGACCCATGCCAACAGCCAGCATGTAAGCGATGAAGTGTTCAATAACCTGGCGGCGCATTTCTCCAAAGCAGAGATAGCCGACCTTACACTGGCCATTGCACAGATCAACACCTGGAACCGTATTAATAAAGCCTTCGGCACTATTCCGGGTAAATACGAAGTAGGACAACATTAAATGATGGCGGCAATGAAAACCGGAATGTTAAAAGGCGTGTTGCTGGTGATCACAGGGGCGGTATGCTATGCTGTACTGGCAACATTGGTAAGACTGGCTTATAATGAAGGTTATACTACCACAGAGGTGATAGTTGCACAATATACCCTGGGCCTGCTGGCCCTGGGTATCATTACCCTCGTGAAAAATAAGACAGGCAGGCAATACATAGCGTCCGCCCCTAAATACGACCGCCTGAAACTGGTGATCGGCGGCACTGCCTATGGGCTGACGGGCACTTGTTATTATATGTCTGTAAAGTATATTCCTGTTTCCATCTGCGTGGTATTGCTGATGCAAACGATCTGGATGGGCATTGTGCTGGAATCAATATTAATGAGACGATTGCCTTCAAAAGGCAAATGCCTGGCGGTGTTGATCATCCTGGGCGGCACCTTGCTGGCCACCAATGCGATCAATAATCACGAAGGGCTGGATCTGCGCGGCGTTCTCTGGGGATTGGCATCTGCGGTGACCTATACGAGCATGCTGTTTGTATCAAACAGGATCGCGCTGGAGATGCCGCCGCAGCAGAAGAGTTACTGGACACTATTAGGCGCCACTACACTGGTGCTGCTGGCAGCTCTTCCGCAATGGCCTGCAAATTTCCATCTCTCCGTTTTCTGGAAGTGGGGATTGCTGCTGTCATTGTTCGGTACTATATTGCCTCCGCTGCTGTTCAGTATAGGTATGCCCAAAACAGGCATCGGGCTGGGATCTATTATTATCTCCATCGAAATACCAGTATCCGTAAGTATGGCGTATGTATTGCTGCATGAACAGGTGCTGGCTATTCAATGGCTGGGCATTGTGCTCATCCTTACCGCGATCGTACTGATCAACCTGAATACATTGCGTAAAGAATTTAAAATAGTATAAGGTGAAAGATTATCAGCAGGTACTATTTCCATATGCTTATAACATTCTCGGCTCAGCAGAAGATGCCAAGGATGCTATCCAGGATGTGCTCTCTAATTACGTGGCTACACCGCGGGAGGGCGTGGAGAACGAAAAGAACTACCTGATAAAATCAGTGATCAATCATGCGATCAATCTTCGCAACAGGCGGAAGAAGGTGAGCTATGGTGAAGTATGGCTGCCCGAGCCTGTGGCCACTGAACTGGCAGATACCAATATCAACCTGAAGGATATTGTATCGTATTCTTTACTGATCCTGCTGGAACAGCTGAACCCAAAAGAAAGGGCCGTATTTATTCTGAAGGAGGGCTTTGGCTATTCCCACCAGGAGATCTCGGAAGTATTGTCGGGCACTGTGGAGCTGTCCAGGAAATTGCTGAGCCGCGCCAAAAGTAAATTGAGCCAGTCAAAGCACCCGGTGAAGCTGCACCGCGAACCGGTGCCCTCTGAGATCCTTGAAAAATATGTAAATACGATCAGGGGAGGAGACACCGAACGGCTGGAAGACCTGCTGGCGGAAGATATTACCTTCTATGCTGATGGCGGTGGTAAAGTGAATGTGGTGAAGAAGATCTGCACGGGTATTCATGAAGTGGCAGACCTGCTGGTATATGTATACAACAAATTTGAAGTGAACGCCAGCATTATAGCTACCACTGTCAATCATCAGCCTGCGTTGTTGTTTTATGTGGAAGGAAAAATATTGTCCTGCCAGGTGCTGGGGATCTCGCCGGCGGGCGAGATCTACCAGATCAGCACCGTGGTAGACCCGGATAAGCTGAAGAACATTGAAGAGGAAACCAAAGGGAAAGGAAAACAAATTTAGTTTAAGGTTTGACGTTTGAGGTTTGAGGTTCGTTAGAGGTTATATGTTCAAAACAGGTTGCAAGCAAACCTTTGAACTTCCAACTTTTTAACGAACCTCAAACTTCAAACCTCAAACCTCAAACTTTCCTACGTTGCGTGGATGTTTCCCACACGCGGTACACCTGTCCGCTCAGGTATCCGAATGCGCTTTTGTAGTATGCATGTACTACTTTATCTATTGGTACCGGGTACTGGCCAATAGTAGGCTTATCCATCCTGCCATCGTAATCTTCCACTACCCATCCGGGGCTTACTGCATTGATGCGTATGTTCCTGGAAAGCTCAATGGAGGCGGCAAATACAAAGTTATCGATAGCGCCGTTGGCCATGGCATAATTGATGCAGCCTTTGATAGGATCATCGGAGAGGAAGCCGGAGGTGAGCGTAAAAGAGCCTTTGTCGTTGATCAGGTCTTTGCCTGCCATCACCAGGTTGATCTGTCCCATCATCTTACCACGTATACCAATGTACGTGTCTTCTTCCGTCATCTGGTCAAAAGGACCGATGTAGCAGTCGCCTGCGGCGCAGATCACTGCATCAAAAGCACCCGCTTCAGCGTACATGCGGCGTATATCGGGAAGGGATGAAATATCTGCCTGTATGTCGGCGCCACCCTTGCGGGATACCGTTACAATTTCAAGATCATCATAGCTACGGAGCGCGCCCAGTATATTTTTGCCGATGATGCCGGTAGCTCCTATCAGGATCACTTTTCTCATAACAAACTGTTTTTGCGGGCAAAGTAAAAGCCGTAGATTGTGTAAATCAAGTAGTATCAGTCATCATACTTACTATGGAAAAACATACAATTACTGGTAATCAGCCAGAAAAAAATACGCACAGTGATAAAGATTTTTGCCCGGTACAGGTTACGCTGGATGTTTTTTCCGGTAAATGGAAAATGCTGCTCCTGTGGAACCTGCGGCATGGGGCAAAGCGTTTTGGTGAATTAGGCCGCGCCATCACCGGTATTACTCCCGCCATGCTGAGCAATCACCTCAGGGAGCTGGAAGAAGACGGGATCGTTGCCCGCACTACCTGGCCCGAGGTGCCGCCACGGGTAGAATATATGCTTACCCCTACGGGGCAGTCGCTGATCCCGCTGATAGCCGCTATGGAAAAGTGGGCTGTTGATTACCTGAAGGAGCATAAGCAGCAGGAGATCAGCGGCTGTGTGTGGAGCTAGCATTTTTGGATATATTTGCCGTTACACGTTATTCAATCTTTCTACTATGCGGCCCGGTTCCACACACAACTCCTTACGCCCTCTCAGGAAGCAGCTCCTTTTTTTTATCCCTTTTCTATTGCTGGCAGGCACAGTTTACGCCCAAACCAACAGGCCGCTGCAACTGCAGGCGCTGGGTACGGCCATTCAACAGGCAGACCAGTATGATGCCCATAAGCAACAGCGTATAGACAGTATTAAAAGACTGCTAAGCAGTGCCCGTCCCGGTGATCTGTCGGCGCAGTTCGGCTTATATAAAAGCCTGTATGAAGAATACCGCCTTTTCCAGTTCGACTCTTCCTACCACTATGCCCGCAAGCTCAGGGAAGCTGCCCTGCAAATGAATGATCCTGCCCGTTTGGCTTATGCCAGGATCAAGCTGGGATTTTCATTGCTGTCTTCAGGTATGTATAAGGAAACCTTAGACTCCCTTTCCGCGGTTAATGTGCAGCAGCTGCCTGACAGCGGCAAGGCCGAATATTACGCATTACTGGGCCGTTATTATTATGACCTGGGCGATTTTGATAATGATAAATACCATACGCCTGTTTATAATATTCTTGGAGGCCGCTACATTGATTCTGCACTGGCCCTGCTGCCTGCCAGCACGTATGAGGCGGCCTACTACCGCGGACTGAAAGAGCTGAAGGCCGATAATAAGGCGGGTGCGCTCAGCATCCTGACGGCGATCTTAGAGCGCCCTGTATTGACACCTCACCAGGTAGCGGTTACTACCTCTACCCTCAGCGATCTTTATATCCGTAACGGTCAAACAGACAGCGCTATTCAGCTGCTGACCACCGCTGCTATTGCAGATATACAGGCTTCAACCAAAGAAACTTCGGCCGCTTTTAACCTGGCGAGTCTTTTATTTAAAGAGGGAGATGTAAAGTATGCTTCTCTTTGTATTAACCGGGCCATTGCAGACGCTTCCTTTTACGGGGCCAGGCAGCGCAAGGTACAGGTGAGCGCCATCCTGCCCCTCATTGAGGCCCAGAAACTGAGCATGGTAGAAACGGAGAAAAGAAAGCTGCTGTTCTATGCCACTACGGTAACCCTCTTGTTATTGCTTATTATCGGCCTGGGCCTGATTATATTACGGCAGGTAAAGAAGCTGCAGCTGGCGCAAAAGACCATCACCCAGGCGCATATCAAGGAGCTGGAGATCAACCGGCAGCTGGCCGAAACCAATGCCCGCCTGGAAGACGCCAACAAGATCAAGGAGAAATACATCGGTTACTTCTTCAACTTTAACGCCGCTTTTTATGACAAGATGGAGAAGTTTAAGAAGTCGCTGGAACAGAAGCTGGCAGACCGTAAACTGGATGAAATAAAGTCCCTGATCACCAAAATCAACCTGCGGAAGGAAAAGGAAGAGCTGGTACAGCATTTCGACCATGCCTTTTTAAAGCTGTTCCCCAATTTTGTAACGGTCTTCAACAGCATGTTCCGGGATGAGGATCAGCAGGTATTGGAAGAAAATGAACTGCTGAATACAGACCTCCGGATTTTTGCACTGATAAGGATGGGCATCCACGATAATGAAAAAATAGCCCATATTCTCCAGTATTCCGTGAATACCATCACCACCTACAAAACCAAAATAAAGAACCGCTCTATTGTGCCTAATGAGGAGTTTGAAAAGCGCGTGATGGAAATAAAAGCCGTATAAATAAGGCCTTTCTGTTGTAGGATGCTGATATATATCATTTAGTATAATATATTTACAAGTATTTTGTTATCAATCTGTTACAGGGCGTGTTAAGCCCGGTTAGCCCTTTAATTCTTATACTTTCCCCATATAATTTGCCCGTGGCTCGCCGCCGGTTTTTCTTTGATGCGGTAAATCACTGATACAAAAAAGTTCCGCTAAAGAGACATCCACCAAGATCCGGCTTTGGAATCTATCCCTAATCACAACCAAACATTTGTTATGAGAAAAACAAGATCGCTGTCCACGTTCCTTTTGGGTTTGCTGATCCTTTTAAACACGTATGACACCTATGCCCAGGACCGCCGCATCAGCGGTACGGTATCTGACGAAACAGGCAGCGGGCTTATTGGGGCCAGCGTTGCAGTAAAAGGAAGTAAGCACGGTATTTCTACCGGTGCCGGGGGCGCCTTTACTATTACGGTACCAGGATCCGCCAGTAGCCTGCTTATTTCCTATGTTGGATTTGAATCGCAGGAGGTGGCTATTGGCGCCTCCCATGAGTTGAACATTCGATTGCAACCACAGAAAACGCTGCTCAATGCAGTAGTGGTGGTAGGCTATGGTACACAAAAGCGAACCGACCTTACGGGTGCGGTAGCTTCTGCCAGGGGAGAAGATATTAAAAGCCTGCCGGTCACCAATGTGCAGGAAGCCCTGCAGGGCCGTATGGCAGGCGTAGAAGTAGTAAAAAGCTCCGGCGCGCCAGATGCTACAGCCAGTATTATTATCCGCGGCGTATCTTCCCTGAATAATGCGCCCCCGCTGTATATAGTGGATGGTGTACGTCAGTCGGGAGATAATATCAACATGCAGGATATTGCTTCCGTGGATGTGCTGAAAGACGCCAGCGCTGCTGCTATATACGGTTCTGCCGCTGCCGGAGGGGTGATCATCATCACCACCAGGAAAGGGCAAAGCGCCAAGCCGGTGGTGAATTTCTCCGCCAGGTACGGCGTTACCAAACCGCTTACGCTGGAGCTGCTGAACAGGAATGATTTTGTGCGGATGAAACGTTTGCTGGACCCTAATTATCTCTCTAATGTGAATGTTGATACCCTGGCAGATACAGATTGGGTAAAAGAACTGTACAGCAACGGCAGGGAAGAGAATTACAACCTGTCTGTTTCAGGGTCTACACAGAACGTCAATTATTATGTTTCTGCCTTTTACAACGGGCAGGACGGCATCTATCTGAATAATACCTCCTACCTCTCCGGCGCCCGTGTGAATACTGATTTCAAGCTGGGTAAACGGATCAAAGTAGGAGAACAGCTGTATGTATGGAGCAGGAGCACCAAACCGGAAGTGGTAACAGCCATCAATCCGCCTTTCCGCTCCATTCCTATTATGCCGGTGTATGACAAGACTGATCCAAAAAGCCCCTGGGGAAAATCGCCGGTAGGCTTTGGCGGCCCTAATCTGGTAGGACAGATCATGACGGCAGACATCAGGAATACGAAGTTCAACCTGCAGGCCAATGCCTTTGCAGAAATCCAGCTGCCCTTCTACCTGACCTTCCGCACTACCTTTGGGTATACCCACTATACAGAGAACCAGAGCTATTTCCAGGATGCGTACAATTTCGGCAGCGTTTCCACTACGATCAACCAGCTGCAGAAGTACAATATCACGCAGCCTACCACCATGTATAACTACACCCTTTCTTTTGATAATACATTTGGTAAGCATGCTGTCAGCGCAGTAGCAGGGTATGAGCAATTCAAGACCACTTACAATTCGCAATATGCTACGCAGACATCTGTGGGCGGTAATTCTTACAGCTTTATCCAGACCTCTGCATCGCAGGCAACGGTGGCAGGGAGTTATGATCCTAACGGATTGATAAAGTCAACGTTCGCCAGGTTGAATTATAATTATGATAACCGCTATTACCTCTCCGGCAGCATACGCCGTGATGGTAACTTCACTGTTTTTGGTCCGGGTAACCAGTATGGCGTATTCCCTGCAGGTTCTGCGGGGTGGCGCATCAGCGAAGAGCCATTCTTCCGCAGGGCGGTGCCACAGGTCAACCAACTGAAGCTGAGAGGCAGCTATGGCGTGTTGGGTAACAGCAATATCGGGGCCTATAAATTCCTGTCCACCTTTGACCTGATCAATGCACAGAATTTCACGCCTGGTGGCTCACCCTTCATCGGCGTAAGCCCCACCTTTATTCCTAACTCCAATGTGAAATGGGAAAGCGTGTACGAAGGCAACGTGGGCATTGATGCAGAGCTGTTTGATAGTAAAATGTTTGTTACGGTAGAGTGGTATAACAAGACCACGAAGAACATGCTGTATGGACTGCCTATTCCTTTGAGCTCCGGTATTACGGTGCCTTTCTATACCAATATTGGCTCCGTAAGGAACCGGGGTGTGGAAATAGTGCTGGGCTATAAAGGCAAAACAGGAGACCTGGGCTACAGCATCAGTGTGAACGGCGCTTTCAATAAGAACAAAGTGCTTAACCTCGACAATATTAACAGCAATCCTATTCTTGACGGAAACAACAATTATGGTAACGCCACTTTCGGCATTATGGTAAATCAGCCGATTACCATTACCAAAGCCGGCCTGCCCTTCGGACAGTTCTATGGTTATAAAGTAGAAGGCATTTACCGTACAGACGATGAGATCAGCAAACATGCGCAGCAGGAAGGCTATACTGCCCGTCCAGGTGATCTCATATTTGCTGATACGGATGGCAACGGCGTGATCAATGATAAGGACCGGACCGAGTTAGGCAATCCCAATCCGAAGCTGATCTATGGCGCTAACATCCGCCTCGACTGGAAAGGATTTGACCTGGCCATGTTATGGAATGGCGTAGCAGGTGTGGATCTTTTTAACGGAGTAAAAGCCTATGCTTCCTATCCCTTTGCAGATGGTAATACTACCAGCAAAGTGTTTGGCGCTTCCTTCCTGGGTAATAACCAGGTAACAGACCAGCCCCGTATTGATAACAATGATCCGAATGGCAACTATTCAAGATCCAGCAGCTATTTCGTGGAAGGCGGCGCTTACCTGAAGCTGAAGAATTTGCAGCTGGGATATACTTTCTCTGATGCATGGCTGCAAAAGGTGTCCATCAAATCAGCGCGTATTTATGTAATGGGTAACAACCTGTTTACTATCACGAAATATTCGGGCATTGATCCGGAGCTGGCAGGCAGTATTACTGCGAGGGGCATAGATGCGGTATGGCAATACCCGCACTCGCGTATTTATTCAGTAGGACTGGACCTTACATTCTAAACCTGTAAATGAAAAACAATGACAAAGCGAATGATGTCACTCCGATATATCAGCACCTTGCTGCTGGTGCTGCTGGCAGCCTGTACAAAATCGCCGGATGAAGTATCCCGCACAGATGTGTACAGCAGCCTAAACTATCCTACTACCTTAAATAATCTCTTTGGTGTACTGGTACCTGCCTATGGTAATTTCCGTTCAATGGAGCTGCAGGGCTTTGAATTGCTGTGCAAGGATTTTGCCGGTAGTGAGCACGTAGCAGAGCTGGCCTATGGCGGCGATCAATCATGGACGGAGCTGACCGTTAATAACCTCAGCACTTCTAACAGCTATGCCAACAACCTGTGGCTGGGATTGTACCGCGGCATCAAAAGCGCCAATGTGTTCCTGGACCGTGCAGATTTTTATGAGCAGCGTTATGCTTCTCCCAATGAAAAGGAACAGATCAACCAGATGCGGGGCGAAGCGCATTTCCTGCGTGCATTGTACTATTTCTACCTGGAATGTTTTTACGGCGAAAGCTATATCAGCGCGAATGGTGCAGGAGGTGATAAAATGGGCGTGCCCATTATAACTGAAATAGCCGGCTCACTGGAAGCTACACAGGTGGAACGTAAAACTACCCGTGAAGTGTGGGACCTGATCATCAGTGATCTGCAGCAGGCGGCTACCTTGCTGAAAGGCGCGCAATGGACCGGCCCCAATAAAGGACGTGTAACAGAATGGGCTGCCAAAGCGCTGCTGGGGAAAGCATATGTATTCACACAGCATTGGGCATCTGCCAAAACCACTTTGCTGGATGTAATCAACAACAGCGGTAAATCACTCATGCCTTTCAGCAAATACCGCGATGCATTTAATGGCAATGATGCAAATGAGTTCAATGAAGAATCCTTGTTTGAGATCAACGTAGACCGCAACTCGCTGGGCGGCTATGGTATCTTTAGCTTCAATACCAATCTTACGACCAGTCAGGGGCTGATATGGTCGCCCAGCATATTGGGAGATAATGGTACGGAAGACCAGGGCCTGGGCCTGGGTTACTGCAATGAGTTCTTCAACGAAAAGAATTTACAGCGCTTTGGCTTTAAGCAGCCGGTGTATACCCTGGTGAATAATCCTGCTTACGATAACAGTAAACCAGCATCTTATAAGAACCCGCAAAAGGTGATAGACCCTGCATACCGTCAGCAGTCGATGGCGGCCCGTACCAATAAAACAGTGGATCCCCGTTTGTATGTATCAGCCCTGCAGCCCTGGCTGGACTCTGCAAGTAATGATGGGATCAACTGGCGCCCGGTATGCAAGTTCATTGCTATCAGCGCTGCTTTAAAACCAAGCTACCACGGCTGGAGCCTTCGCAAATTCGTCACCTACGATAACTCCATTTTTAACAGGCAGGCAGCTGCGGATGCGGCTAACTATTATATGCTGCGCCTGGCCGATGTGTACCTGCTGTATGCAGAAGCCTGTGCAAACTCAGGCGAAGGGGCTACTGCGCTGGAATATGTTAATAAGGTAAAACGCCGGGCCTATGATTACCCGGTGAATGCTGCTTCGCCGGTAGATTATGCCAGTCTCAACGCAGCTACCATGGCTACTGATCCTAACCTGGCCAACAACCCGCTGCGTTACGAAAGATGGGCGGAGCTGTTTGGAGAAGGGCATTGGTGGTTTGATGTGTGCCGCTGGCGTATAGGCAGCGCAGAAGCGACCTACTACGCCACTTCGTTAGTAGGCGGGCCTATTAAGTGGAGCGATGCAAAGTCTTATACCTGGCCTATCCCTGTGAATGAGATCAATACAAATACCAGGATGAAACAGAACCCAGGCTACTAATCTTTAATTGAGCATATGTTATTCAGAAAATTGTTTTTGATCATCTTCTTTACCGGGATACTGCTGCAGGGCTTTGCACAGGACAATGCTCCCTTGCAGCTTGAACGAGATAATATCCGGCTGTCTTTTTCGCTGGACGGGGAAGGAAGCCCGCGTTATGCGGTATCCTTCAAGGGGCAACAACTTATCGCGCCCTCCCGGCAGGGCTTTGTGCTGGCGGAAGACAGTCTGTTCTACAAAGGCTTTACCATCACCGGTACGGAACGAAAGTCTGTGAATGAAAGCTGGAAACCGGTATGGGGAGAGGTGAGCAGCATCCGCAACAGCTATGAACAGCTGACAGTGCATTTAAAGCAGCAGAACGCGCCGGGACGTCTTCTCGATATTATATTCAGGGTGTTTGGCGATGGCGTAGGTTTCCGGTACGAATTCCCCCGGCAGGCAGGCTTAAAGTATTTTGTGGTGAAGGATGAACTGACGGATTTTAATCTCAGCGGTGATCATACTGCGTTCTGGATCCCCGGTGACTACGATAGTAATGAATACACTTATACTACTTCCAGACTGAGCCAGGTGAATAACAGCAGCGTGGTAAAAGCCGCTACTGATATTGCGGTACGTACCGTGCCGGATCCTTTTGCGGTACAAACGCCGCTGATGCTCAAGACCAGCAACAACATCTATATTAATATACACGAGGCGGCGTTGACCAACTATCCTGCCATGCAGCTGCATGTAGATGGAGCTAGCTATCAGCTGTCGTCACGGCTGGTGCCTGATGCAGTAGGCAATAAAGCTTACCTGCGTACGCCCTGCACCACGCCCTGGCGTACTATTATCATCAGTGATAAGGCAGCTGATATCCTGGCTTCTAAAATGATCCTTAACCTTAATGAGCCTCCGGCCGCAAGCGATCTCTCCTGGATACGACCCATGAAATTTGTAGGGGTGTGGTGGGAGATGCAGAGCGGTAAAAGTACCTGGAACTATGCTGACGATGCAGCCAGGGGAAAGGACGATGTGCTGAAACCTAACGGACGGCACGGCGCCAATACTGCTAATGTAAAGCGCTACATAGATTTTGCTGCCGCCAATAATATACCCGCTGTGCTGGTAGAAGGCTGGAACACCGGCTGGGAAGACTGGTTCGGCAACTGGAAAGAAGATGTATTCGATTTTATTACGCCCTATCCTGATTTTGATGTGAAGGGAATTGAGCAATACGCTGCTTCCAAGGGCGTGCAGATGATCATGCACAACGAAACATCTGGTTCTGCTACCAACTACGAAAGGCAGCTGGATACCGCCTTCCGTTTCATGAATGCTTTTGGCTATCATGCAGTGAAGACCGGTTACGTAGGTAGGATCATCCCGCGTGGTGAGCATCATGACGGGCAATGGATGGTGAACCACTATGAACGTGTAGCGCGCAAGGGATTGCAGTACCATGTGATGATCGATGCACATGAACCGCCCCGTCCTACTGGCTTGCAGCGTACCTATCCCAACTGGATGGCCTCTGAGGCAGGGCGGGGGAATGAGTACAACGCCTTCAGTAACGGCAATGCACCGGATCATGAAACCATATTGCCTTTTACCAGGTTAATGGGCGGCCCTATGGATTATACGCCGGGCATTTTCAAGCTGAGGAACTATGCGCCCCATGCACCTGAAAGAACGGTGCATAGCACGCTGGCCAAACAGCTGGCCCTGTATGTTACCATTTACAGTCCGCTGCAGATGGTAGCAGACCTGCCTGAAAATTATGAAGCGCATCCTGATGCTTTCCGCTTTATACGCGAGGTGCCGGTTGACTGGGATGATACGCGTATCATTGAAGCCGAGCCGGGAGATTATATTACCATCGCCCGTAAAGAGAAGGGGAAGGAGAACTGGTTCCTGGGCGCCATTACAGACGAGCACGCGCGCAAAGCTGTTGTGCCCCTGCAGTTCCTGGATAAAGGGAGAAAATATCGCGCTGTTATTTACGCAGATGCTCCCGGCGCCGATTGGAAAACCAACCCGGAAGCCTACCGCATTCATGAAATGGTCGTAGACGGCACCAGCACCTTGACCCTGCAGCTGGCTGCAGGCGGAGGAGCGGCGGTATCGTTCTATCCGTTGTAAGTATAGCCCTGGTTGATAGCGGCGGACAGCTTGATTGTCCGCCGTTTACGCAATTTTTTGAAGATGCAGTGTGATTCGATCATCCTGTAATCTTCATCGCTTAACTGGATTTTGCGAGACAAATACTCACGGAAAACGCTGAACATGCGTCTAAGTTAAAAAATACTGGCAAGAATGGCCCCTTAATTTGGCAGGTTTGCATCCCTGCGATGTCTTTACTCCTCGCTAGTTTTGCCTTTACTAACTAAAACAATATATCTATGAAACGGGTGATGGTTACTTACAGGGTAAAGGCTGAACAGGCGGAAGAAAATGAAAGGCTGATCAAACAGGTATTTAAACAGCTCTTCAGGCAACTGCCTGAAGGTGTACAGTACAGCGTGTACAAGCAAAGCGATGGCGTAAGCTTTGTGCACATCGCAGCTTTTGAAGACAAGGCAGCAAATCAGTTATTTACAGCACTGCCAGCATTTAATGAATTCAGTGCTGCAATTAAAGACCGTTGCGAAGAGCAGCCGGTAACTATCCATGTAGAAGAGCTGGGCGCTTATTATTAGCGCCTCAGCTTTCGCAAAGCTCTTTCAGTTTTTCCAGTGCAGGCGGCCAGCCCTCATTGAACATGGATTCCCACTCGGGGCTTGTTTTCATCTGTACCCTTAGTGTTGTTTTACCATTATTTTCAGTGAAGGTATAGCTTTCGGTAGTGCCTACCCAGCCCTTTGCCATCTCGCTATCCCTGTCTAAAGAACCATCAGCGTTGATGGCAGCGGTATGCTCTGCATGGATGTACTCATACGGCCTTAGCTCTCTGAGCTCTGCATAGGTACCGCCTTGTCCGGGGGAACCGAAGCGCATGGCCGCTCCCTCTTTCCATTCGCCTTCATAGCTGGAACCGGGCCAGCTTACATTTGTCCATTGTTGGTAGGTATCAAGTTGCAGCATGGTGTTCCATACCTTCTCCTTATCAGCATTGATGTCGATTTTATAGTCCAGTGTTTTCATTTGGCTGTTTTTTAGTGAAATGATTACAACACAAAGATGAGACATCGCTGCTTTACACAAGGGGGGCGAAAGAGACAGTTTAGGAGGCCGCTTGCGACATCTTATTTATATACTTTTCCTTCCTTATTGAATTCACGGATGAGCCCTTCTTCCAGGTCGGTTCCTGAGATGGGGGCAATGGAGCCATCCGGCTGCATGTTCTTAAGGAAACAGTACTGTGCTACGTTGATAATAGACGCGCCGGGCAGCTCATAGGCGGCTGAAAGGCGTTCCAGTATGCCTTGTTGCTGCAGCATGGGCTCCGGCAGGATCATTTTCCATAGCTGTAGGCGTTCTGCCTGGTTAGGCAGCGGGAAGTGAATAATGGCCTGAAAGCGCCGTGCAAAGGCTGCGTCTATATTGCTTTTGAAGTTGGTGGCCAGTATTACGAGGCCGTTATAGTTTTCGATGCGTTGCAGCAGGTAAGATATTTCCTGGTTCGCATATTTGTCATGTGCATCGCGGATGTTGGTACGTTTACCAAACAGGGCATCTGCTTCATCAAAGAACAGGATCCAGTCTTTATGTTCTGCTTTGTCAAAAAGCCTGGAGAGGTTCTTTTCCGTTTCGCCAATGAACTTGGATACTACCTGCGAAAGGTCTACCCGGTATACATCCAGTTCAGGGCCATCGGGTGTTTCCGGTTTTCCCAGCAGGCAGGCAGTTAATGTTTTACCGGTACCGGGAGGGCCATAGAAAATTACACGATAACCGGGCTTCAGGCGTTTGTTGGTTTTCAGTAGCGTATGCTTGTGTTGCAGCCATTTTTTCAGCTCCTGCACCTGCTCCAGGGTTTGTGCATTCAGCACAAGATCGCTCCATTCAAGCGGAGTGGTAATCCTGTCGGCCGGGAAGCTGGCGCCAAACCGCGGCCGTGTATAATGGCCTGTCAGGAACAGATCTACATATTCCTGTGATAGTACGATCTTACCGCTCATCATGGGTTCGCCTTCAGGAGGATTCTCCAGCCGCAGGATCTGCCTGTTGGCAAACAGGTGTTCTTCGCGCAGCAGGTTTTTTACCTGCATCCGTTGTTCGAGCACATTTCCGGCCAGCAGGAAGAGCGCGGTTTCGCCGGTAGGAAGGAAACCACGGAACTGGGTTCCACGCACGCCGCCTATCTGCGGAAAATCGCCGGCTTTGGGAATGTACTGTTGTATGATCTCGTCGAAGAAAACCGGGTTGATATGAGGCGCCAGTGCAAGTAACAATAGCAGCTGTTCGTTGAGGTCCAGCGCATGCTCACTGATAAAAGCAGGTAAGGGCGTCTGGGGATAGCTAACTACCAGTGGGGCCAGTGTGGCCGTTCCATTACCGTTTACTTGTTGTTCCTCTTTATTGAAATATTGTTGAAGACGGTTTGTAACGGCTGATTGCAGCCATTGGAGATACTCGTTTAATACGATCGCATTTTCTGAACTTGTAAACATGTTTTTTCCTTCGTCAGTTTTAGCTGGTTTGTTTTCATTAGGATGATATGACCGGAAAGAGGATCAGTTAAACTTTTCCAGTATTTCGTGTGCCAGTTGCAGATAGTCCCTGGCGCCGTTGCAGTGCTTGTCTAAGTGAAAGATAGACGTACCCTGTTGTTGAGCTTTGGCAAGGGCAATGTTATTGCGGATGGTGGTGGACAGCACTTTACCATTGTATATTCCCTCCAGCTGCAGTCTTATCTGTCGGTGCATGCTTTTATGCTCATCATATTTTGTGAGCACCAGGCCAAGTAGCTCCAGCTGCTTATTTACGTGTTTTTTAATCAGCTGGAAATGCTTCATGAAGCTTAGCACTCCTTTGAAGGGAAGGAACTCTGCCTGCATAGGGATCAGCACATAAGAGGATGCAGCGAGCGCGTTAACCGTCAGCATACCCATAGCCGGGGGGCAGTCAATGATGATGAAATCGTAGTCATCCTGTAGTGGGGCCAGCACTTGTTTAAGCAGATGCTCCCGGCCGTAGATACTCACCAGTTCCATTTCTGCATCAGCCAGCGACAAAGACGCGGGTAATAGCGGTACCGGGCCTGCTTTAATGATAGTGTCCCGGCAATGGGTTGATTCTCCTTCTGCGGCCTGCTTTAACAGCTCATAGATGCTTTGTGCAGGTTCGTCTGTTATGCCCGATGCCTGCGTAAGGTTGGCCTGCGGGTCAAGATCGGCCAGTAATACGCGGTGCCCTTCCTGCTGCAATGCGGCGGCCAGGTTAAGCGCAGTGGTGGTTTTGCCCGAACCGCCTTTTTGTATTGCTACAGATATTACCTGCATAGTTATAATGTGTTATTTACGATCACCATTTGTCCACCCTGCAGGTGTTGTCCGATCCATTCTTCATTCAGCTCCATTTTCTCAAAATCGTTCCAGATGCGTTTGTCGTTCCTGCAGCTATAGTATTTGCAAACGGTAGGCCTGTTCTCGTATATGTCGCAACATCCTTTGCCATCGTTGTGCGCACAGTATCCATCTTTTTTCTGGCGTATGAAGTAGGGCTCTCCGAGATTCCATTTTACGTGGCCGGATTCCACTTCTTCTGTGGTCAGGGCAAAATGCAGTTTGCAGCAGGCCGCTTTACAGATATGCAGCCTTTCCTGGCAATTCACGGGCAGGAATACCGCGTCGGGGTCGTCTTTCCTGGTGGCGATCCTTGGAAGGAATACAGTATTCTTCTCTATCATCTCGGTTTGGTTCTCTGTTACCGAGGTGGCAAGGTCTTCTTCGCGGATGATATGCTTTTTCAGCAGGAGATCCGCCATTCCATTCAGGAAGGCGTCTATCTCATTCATTTTGCTGGAGATCCTGCTGAGCTCTGTATGCATGAAGAAGTTAGAAAGCTTCAGCTGGTGTTCCAGTTCTTCGCCTTCCGCTCCGTTTTTATTTAATAGTTCGTCCATTATCATTCGATTTGAGGTTATATACGCTGCCTTAACCGCAGTGATGCTGATCTGTATTCAGCATCTTTATTGCCGACGCCATTGCTTTCAGCGGAGGCAACGGTCTTCGGAAGCTCAAAAGACTGGCTTTCGGCAAGCGCCTGATCCGGTACGAGGTCGCCGAATATGCCGTTAACATATGCTTCGAGTATCTGAGCGCCGGCTGCTTTACCACCACCTTTTTGAATAGCGGCCAGCGCTTCTTTGCGATGCTGCCATGCTGCCCATACCAGGTATTGCGGGGCTTCTATTTCTTCCAGCACCGTGCGTAGCCAGGCGGCATGCTCCCTGATCGTTCCCTCATTTACTATAGTCTGTATGCTTTCCTTGTGTTCATGGTCGCAATACAGGGCATACAGCAGGGGCAGGCTTACTTTTCCTCTGTCGAGGTCTGACACTGCTTTGTCAGACCAGATACCTTCCCTGTCGTTTAATATCTGGATGGCAAGGCCCAGGTGGTGGCCATATGTATAACAGGCATTCCAGAGATCGCGGTTGGCCGTTACGCCTACTGCTCCCAGCCAGGCGGCGCAGCCGAAGGGCGTGCCGGCTTTCAGGTCCATCAGCTTCCAGTAGCTTTCGAATGTAGATGCGCGGTTGCCGAGGTCCATATCCTGCCCTGCGCCCATTTGCATGAGTTTAGCCAGATAAACCTCCTGTACATAGCTGCGCCTTTCAGTATTCGTAATGGCGGCATGCAGTATCTGGAGGGAGATCATTTTAAAAGCAAAAGCAAAGTTCCATGCACGGCTTTCTCCTGCTACATTCCAGAGGGTATCTACCCGGTCCTTATCGCTAAGATCATCCAGTATGCGCAGGCTGATAGCGCCGGCGAGCAGTGCGGCCGTTACACCGGTGGCTTGTAGTGCACTCCCGCCCGCATATTGGCAGCAGGCCATGGGAATGCCGGTTTCAGGGGGCAAGCCCCGCTCCATCCATTTTTCGGCAATGTATTTCAAGGCTTGCCAATCCGGGGGGATATGTGCAAACAGCTTCGCTTTAATATCATTTGTAAAAGGAGTTAACATGGGGCTTTTGATCTTCTATTTTTTACGTAATGCTTCTCTTGCTTTCAAACGCTCTTCCAGCGGCGCGCGAAAATCGTATTCCGCGTCATGTATCGCACTGATAAAACCAGCCGCCAGATCGCCTGTCTGCCATTGTAATGCCTTGGCCAGTGTATTTGACTCTCCATCTTCATAGCGGAGGGGTGAAGCGTCGTCCAGCAAGGCTTCAAGGCAGCTAACTACGCCTGGTATTGAGACCAGGTGCTTTGCTACCTCGGCCCTGGTCGATGAGGGCAGTCCCCACCAATCAGGGCTCAATTGCTTTACTGCCGCGCAATAGGCTTGTTGCAGGGCGCTGTTGCTGATGGCAGTTTTTAATGCTGGTGAAGTCTCCGCCATAAAAAATAGTTCTATCGGCGTGAATTGTTTTTCATTCAGCGTATAATCCTTTAACAGCTCTTCCAGTTTTTTTCTGCTTTTCAAGCCTTCCATTGTGATATAGGTCCTGCTTTCCATCAGCATATCACTGGTCGCTTTTTTTATAGCAGTATCGTTGTTACTCATACTCCGGGTATTAGGTGTACAGGAGAATACGGTTGCGGGTACATAAACAATCAGCCAAAGCAGTAAGGCCGGCGTATACAATAATCGGGAACGGTTCATATGCCTGGTACTTTATCGATGCCGCTCGTTGGCGTAGCCACAACATCATTCCATTTTTTAAATGCTTCATCACGTCCCTTCATCCGCGGATCTGCGGGATCCAACAGCCTCGGGGTTTCACCCCTGGAAGTTTTGGTGGAGCTGTCAAACTCATACCCCCAGGCCACGGTTCCATAATTGGCGCCGGTTTTCATATCCACCGCAGTAGCGGAAAACTCTCTGACAGAGGGATCGGCAACGCTTGGTGAATCTTCCAGCATCGCTTTATTCCCTTTATACTCTCCTATCCTGGAAGATGAATATTGTTTCAGATTGCCACTTTTATCCTTGGTCATTCCGTAGAATGGTGTTTTATCTGCAGCCGGATCTGCGCGATCAAGCCGCCAGCCCTCTTTGGTGGTTCGTTTGGCGCGATCTGCATCCATGCCTGGGTCAGTTGCTTTTGAGAACCATGTTCCACCGGGTGCTCCGCGTCTTACCGCCTGTATAAAGGCTATCTTACTGCCTTTGGTTTTCTCATTCGGGGTCATCTCTACCTTAAAATAATATTCACCGAGGCCCGCGGCAGAAGGTGCTGAATCCAGTCCATGCTCCACTTCAAAATCGCCGTAGGTACCTTTCAGCGGCGTTTTCTTACGCCCTAATGTAGGAGAGAATGAAGGTGAACCGCCACAGGTGCGTAGTGTTTTTGCATTTTCCGTTTTCGACACTTTCCGCTGTTGTTGTTTCCCTTGCAGGTTCTCTTTGGTATCGGTACTGGTGAAGCCGCCAAGATCTTTCCTGAAGGCTGCACTATTACTTTGCGCCTGCTTAGCAGGGGGATATGCCGGTTGGGTAGACATTGTGCTTGTTCCCTGCTGCTGCACAACATGCGTAAGCTCATGTGCCGTTAGCGGGTTCATGCCCGGTTGTTGCCCCTTGCCATAGAAAATATTATTGTCGTAAGTGAACGCATATGCATTTAGCCGGCTGTTCAGTGCTTCTGCTCTGCTGCCGGTATGTACTTTTACCTGGCTAAAGTCTGTATTGAAGGCCGGTTCCATATGGCTTCTTACATGGCCAGGTAAAGATTGTCCGCCTCCCCTGGCCTCATTGATCTGCCCTTCCAGCGCTGCAGCCCTCTCTTTATCCGGTTCTGCCTGGGTATTGGCCGGCGCAGCGGCTTGTGAAGGTAATGACATGCCTTCTCCACCGAACATGCCCGCAGCAACCTGGTTGGCCTCACTTTCGTAAGCATCATCCTGCTGGCCAACACGTAGCCGGGCCTGTACCGGTTTGCTAAAAAAGCTTTGCCCTTGCTGGTTATCAACTAATTTACTATCCGCATTTTTATCAAAGAATGGGGTGTTATCTGTTGGGGCTTGCCGTTTATCTCTGGGTAATCTGGATTTCATCACCGTAAGGGATTATGGTTGCTCAAAATTACATTTATTCCACCTGGAATTTACGACTTATTGTCCATAAGGCAAGGCTTATACACCCGGCACCTTATCAATTCCACTGCCTGCAGTTGCCACGTCCGTATTAAATTTCTTGAATGCATCGTCTCTCCCTTTCATCCTCGGATCCGCCGGGTCGAGCAGCCTGGGAGTTTCTTCTTTATAGTAACTCTTGGAGCTGTCATATTCAAAACCCCATGCCACTGTGCCGTAATTGGCGCCGGTGCTCATATCCATTGCGGTAGCGGCAAACTGCATGGCATCAGGATCTGCTACTCCAGGTTCGTCGTGCATCATGGCAGTGTTGCCGCCATATTCGCCTATCCTCGATGTTGAGTATTGTTTCAGGCCGCCTTTATCTTTGTACATCCCGTAGAACGGGGTTTTATCTGCAGATGGGTCTGCGCGGTCAAGGCGCCAGCCCTCTTTTGTGGTTCTTTTGGCACGGTCCGCGCCAACATTCGGATCGCTTGCCTTGCTGAACCAGGTTCCTCCGGGCTTGCCGGACCTCACCGTTTGCACAAAAGCGATCTTGCTGCCTTTGGTCTTTATGTTAGGCGTCATCTCCACATTAAAGTAGTATTCGCCGAAACCGCTTGTGGAGGGCGCTTTATCTAATCCATGCTCCACTTCAAAGTCGCCAAAAGTACCTTTCAGCGGGGTTTTCTTACGCCCTAATGTGGGGGAGAATGAAGGAGAGCTGCTGCAGGAGCGAAGCGTTTTAGGGCTTTCCTGTTTGGAAACTTTCCGTTGTTGTTTTCCACCCTGCAGATTTTCTTTGGTATCTGTGCTGGTGAATTCACCGAGATCTTTTTTGAAAACAGCACTGTTGCTTTGCGCCTGTTTAGCGGGAGGATAAGCCGGTTTGGAGGACAGGTTCGTTCCGCCCTGCTGCTGCGCCACGTGGGTAAGCTCGTGGGCGGTCAGCGGATTCATGCCAGGCTGCTGGCCCTTGCCGTAAAAGATATTATTGTCGTACGTAAAAGCATATGCATTGATGCGGTTGTTCAAAGCTTCGGCCCTGCTGCCGGTATGTACCTTTACCTGGCTGAAGTCTGTATTGAAAGCAGGCTCCATGTGACTTTTTACATCACCTGGCAAAGATTGTCCGCCACCTTTGGCATCATTGATCTCGCTTTCCAGTGCGGCGGTCCGCTGTTTATCCGGTTCTGCCTGTGCGGGGGCAGCAGCAGGGGCTTGTGCGGGTAATGACATGCCTGCTGCACCGAACATGCCTGCTGCTACCTGGTTGGCTTCATTTTCGTAAGCGTCATCCTGCGGCCCAACACGTAACCTGGCTTGTACCGGTTTCGTGAAAAAGTTGTTGCCTTCAGGTTGGCTAAGCAGGCTATTGTCCCTGTTCTTGTCAAAGAAAGGGGCGCTGTCCTGCCGGGGCTGTTGCTGCTTGTCCTTGGGTAGTCTGGATTTCATAATCGTATAAGATTATGTAAGTTCAATTATTGATGTGCGCTTTTGATCATCCCGCTATCCAGGCATTTCGCCAGGTAGCTGACAACGTTATAGCGTGCGTAAGTACCGATGGGATGTCCGAATCGTACATCGCCAAATTCAGGGGCCAGTTCCTGTAGTTCCTGTCTGAATTTTTCGAATGTAGGATCGTCCACGTAGAGCAGCGTTACTTCCCGTTCGCTGTTATCGAACTGGTATGTTATTTTCTCGGGAGGTCTACCTTTGGGGCTGTTAGTGATCACATATTCAAACTGCAGAAGGGTCATGAGCCTTGCTTCCTTTTCGGTAGTGATCTCGTCAAAATTCTGGGGCAGTATATCGTCCAGGTGTGAGAGATCATCTTTATTCACAGCGGGAATGAAGCCGATATGAAAAAGGGGACTGAAACCTATATCAAAAATGTTCTCAAATAAAGCGGCAATGGATGCCTCTTCCTCCAGGGGTTGATGCCTGATATGTATTGTTTTATCGCTCATAATAGCTTTCATTCCATTTGTAATTTACAAATTATCGTTCAAGATTGAGGCCTCCAAGCTCGTTATACCGTGTCTGCAGCTGGCCTATATCGGGGAAGTGGGTATTTGCCCACTCTCTTCTCGACGGGCTCCTGCCTCCTTTCAATCCTTTGTTCAGGTATGACTGACGCCATTCAGCTACGCCACGGGCATGTTCTCTCAACAGTGCCTCATCAGCTCCACGCTCGGCCAGCCGGATAAATTCAACCAGCCTGTTATGGTATTCTACAATAGGATTCTGCCATTCGGTCATAAACTCGCCCTGTGTCCATACTTTTCTTCTGCCATCTGGATATTCTACTACTCTTTCCGTGGGAAGCACCCTGTCTGCTCCAAACCTTTCCGTTACCTGCCTGATATGGCCCAGCTCATGTTCCAGGTCCAGGAAGCGCATACCTCTGCGTACAAACAGCACTTTCTCTACTCTTATCACCTCTCCCTCAGGATTCAGCACTTCCACCACAGACACGTGCGGGTCTCCCGGCACTTCTCTTACCTCAAATCCTTTAGCCCTTATTTCGGCCAGTACCGCTTCATATTCAGGATGATCCTCCATCCTTACAGTGCCCTGCCGGATAGATTCCGGAGTTGGCGGTTCTCCGGTTTTGGCGCCGGTGTCTAACCTGCGCCCGGGTGTTCTGCCACGGGTATCTCTTCTGTTAAGCGGGTCTTTGAAGAAGTCCCGGATAGCCCTTCCGGCTGAGCGCAATCCCCTTGCTACGCTTCTTCCAGCGCTGCTTATCATTCTTCCTACTGCCCGAACGCCGCTCCTGGCCCATCGTCCGATCGCCCTTGCCCTTCTACCGAAGCCGCCCCACCTGAATGGCCTTCTTCTGAACAGGCCCCGCCATGCATTCCTTAAGCCGCCGGACCTTACAAATTTCCAGGCGCCTCTTACCATGAGGATGGTAGTGACGAACTTAAATACGCCTTCTCCAAATAACCAGCCACGCTGGAATGGTGACAAGCCATCCTGTGCAAAGGCGTTATAGATATCTGTTACGCCTATTGTGTCCAGCAAGGCCATTCCGAAAGTACCCCAGCCGCCGGCGGCGCCTCTTGCCATCCTGGCCTGATAAGCTTCGTATACGCCATATGCGATCAGTGCTATTGCCGCTATAGCAACAATGAATTCGGCTACTGCAGCAGATAATCCCAGGAATATGAGCCCGGCTACAATGGCCTTGAATGCCAGCACTACTACTATAGCTATAGCGATCAGTACCACCAGGGCTGCGATCACTCCGACGATGAACATGCCAATGTCGCGGATGGTGGATAGTATAGGATGATCAAAATCCCATGCGGCGTCATCGGCGGCTTCCTGCATTTTGGCATCCAGCCCCGCGAGCGCTTCATCATTCTTCGCTAATCCTTCATTGACTGCTTCATTAATTTTGGTACGGGTCTCTTCGATTGTCTCATTAAAATCCGATTCCAGGTCTGTATAGGATGTTTGCAGTTCCGTTTCGGCGCTGGATTCAGATTCGCTGAAAGACTGCTCCAGACCGGTTGTAATATCATCAAAAGAAGTATCCAGGTTTTGCAGCAGGTCCTGTATACTTGTATCCACGCCTTCCTCGAATTGTTGCAGCTGCGTCTCTACATCGGTTTCCATATTGTTCAGCGCTTGCTGGGTAGCGCCTACTTTCTCTGCAAATGATCCGCTCAATACGGTGGCTGTTTCCTGGAAGCCGCCTATGGCAGTATCTGCCACCTGGCTGAGGTAGGTCATTACTTCGTTGCCAAAGTCCTGCGCTGCAGCCGGGTCAGGATCTTCAAGGGCAGACAGGGTGCCGGTAGCTTCTGCTTCTATCTGCTGCAGCTGCGTTATTACATCAGGGAGCGCCGCATCTGTTTGCGCTATTGCTTCATCTACGCCGCTCACCACCTGGTCTTCTACCTGCAATGCATATTGATCCAGTTGCTCCATTACCTGCTCTTCCTGCATGTCTAATTGTTCCCTGCCGCTATCCGCCTGCTCCTGTAATTGATCACGCGCCTGATCTGCCTGATCTTCGAGTGTACTGATGGCATTTGCCACCTGTTCATCTACGTTATCATGCAGTTCCTGCAGGGTATCTGCCAGGCCGCTTTTTGCTTCTGTAGCCTGGTCCACAAAGGAAGTGGGAATATCGGCTGTCAGTTCTGCAATGGCATCCAGCAGTTCAGGTCTTTTCGACTCAATTTCCCGGGCGGTTTCATTAGCCACCCCGGTTGCGGCATTTCGCTGCTCCATTCCTCTTTCATCTGAAGGGAAGGAAGCGGCTTTCTGGGCGCCCTGCGTTCTTGCAGCAGCAGCCTGCTCTGTTACCCGGTTATTAACGGTTTCCTGGCTGGTGGTGGTCATGTCTTCCACTTCCGTCACCTTGTCTTCCGCCAGTGTATCTAAATTGATTTCGTGGTTTGCAAATATTTCTGTCAGCCGGTCCTTACTTGATTGGCCGGCTGTTTCAAGGATAGCAGTACGTTGCGCCAGCCGTTCTGTTATCTGCCCGTCTGCTGTTGTAATGGCTGTTTCCAGTGCTACGCGGCGGTCTGCAAATGTTGCGCGCAGTGCATTCCTTTTTTCCTCAATGATGCCGAACAGGGTGTTCCGTAAGAGATTGCCCTGTAATAGTGCATCTGCTTTCACTGCGTCTGCTTCCTGCTGTACCTGTTGCTGCCTGGCCTGGGAATGTGCGCTGATCTGCTGGACAATGCCATCCGGGTTGAAGGTAGACTGTTCTCCGGTCTCTTCCTGTTCCGGGTTGCCGGCGGCGACTGTTTCGTCTCCCGACATTTCCGGAGTGAAATTGCCTTCCTCACCGTCTTCTTCCTGGCGCTGAATGTCGGGGCCTTCGGCTCCTTTATTTTCTTCAGGTGGCGGAGCCATTTCCTCACCGGCGGCGCCCCCGGCACTCTCTGCGGCGCTGACAGGTTCCTCATCCGGCACACTGCCCAATAATTCTTCAAAAGAAGGCATAGGCTCTACTTGTGAAGCATCTACTGCCAGTTCGGGGCCTTTGTCTTTGGCGCTGCCTCCTGCTTTAGCGCCTGGTAAGGCGGCTATTGCACTTGCTGCAGCTGGTGATTCCGGTACGGCAGGAGTCATTTCACCTGTTGCAGGTACTGTTCCTGCTGCTGTTTCGGTTGCAGCAGCTCCTTCCGCCTGGGCCGCCGTCTCAGGTTGGGGTGCATCTGCCTGCTTTACCGCCGGCTGTTCTCCCGCCGGTGTTTTATTTCCGGCAGCGGGGCTGCCGTTGCCGTTTTGCGGTGCACCGGCTGCTTTATCATCCGCCGGCGCTGCGCTGCGTTCAGCTCCTTTGCCTTCTGCGCCGGTTTGTTGTACTACGTGTGTAAGTTCGTGTGCCAGTAAGCGTTTGCCCTCGGCGCTGCCAGGGTTAAATTTGCCTTCATTAAAATAAACATCCCTGCCGTTGGTGAAAGCCTGCGCACGCAGGTCTTTATTCATCTGTACGGCGTTGCTGTCGGTATGTACACGTACATTATCCAGGTTGGCGCCTAAAGAGCCTTCCATGGAAGTACGGGTATCATCCGGTAATGGAGCGCCATTGCCCTTGGATGCTGAGAGGCGTTCCTCGACAGAGGAAGATCCTGTACCGGTATTTCTTTCTCCCGGTGCTCCCGGTTTTAGCTGTGCCGGTTGTTCAGTTGTTTTTCCTGTGCCCAGTTCTTTACTGTTCAGCCTTGATATTTTGGGTAAAAGACCAGCGGCATCTGTTTGCGGGGAACTGGCTTTACCTGAAGCATCCCGCTGCATTACTTCATCTGCTACAGCATCGGCTTCTTTTTCATATTTATCCTGTGGTGTGTTGACAGATAATTTGAATTGGAAAAGTGTAACGCTGCCTCCTACCGGAGAGCTGCCTAATGCCTGATCTGTTTGTTCGCTCCTGGTAGGATAATCCCGTTTCAGGGCATTATCTACAGCCATGGGAGTCGCCATATTAGCGGCGCGCGTGGCAAGGGAAGGGCCCAGCAGGCCCTGGGTTAACATGTAGGTCTGCATCCAGCGCTGATTGATCGCATCGGCGCTGCCGGATTGTAAGTGTTCTGCGCCCCTTGTTGAGAAAGGACGTGTCATGGAAAACCAGTCCATGCCCTCTTGCAGCGGAGCAAGCTTAAAATCAAATGCCGGGTTCTTTGCTTCCGGTGGTGTTAACTGCGATGATCCGGAAGGGGGAGGGGTTGCAGATGCAGCTGCCTGTTGCGGAGAAGGAACGGGAGGAGGCTGTACAGCGTCTGGTGTTTCTTCCCGCTGTAATAACAGTTCTTCATCATCCTTTCTCTCCGGTTCTTCCTTCATCTGCAGTGGCTGTTCCTGTTCTTCCTCCTCTCCTTCGCTTTTGCGCTGAATATTATTTTCCGGCTCATCGGATGCGGCCATACTGTCGAAGATGGGCTTGCGCTGCACCAGGTCTTCTGCCGTTTTATCGGCTTCTTCTTCAAGCGGATCACCCGGTTGGTTAACGTTCAGCTTAGGCTGAACAAAGAAGGGGGTGTTTTGCTCAGAGGCTTCAGGCTGGAAAAAGGAATCTCCACCTTCCTTGTTAAAGAAAGGTTGCCCCTGAGTTGGCTGGGCCTGCTGCGATTGATGCGCACTGCTTTTTGTATCTGTGGCTTTTACCACTATAATTATTCTTTAGGATTAACTATTAGTTTCTTACACCCACTCCGTCTTCAGCACCCAGGGCATCCACGGTAAACGTACAACGCTGAGCCCCCAGGGCAGGCGGTTTAACAACAGATCATAGGAAGTCTGTGTTACCCGTAATCTCCACTCATCTCCCTGCCATTGCAGCTTGCCCTCGCGCATCAGGAAATTGCCACGCAAACCGTCTGCAGACGTGCTGCCCAAGGCATTCCAGTTATTGATCACCGCTTCCAGCAGCTGGTTAGCTTCTGTTTTGTCCAGCGTTGTCAGCTCTACAAAACGGTCCACCGGATCTTCCGGCAATAAGCCGCAAAGCAGCTTGGGAAATACCAGGTCGTATTCGGGAATATCAGTTTCGCCGCTGGCCAGGAAGCCGAGCAACTGTACTGCCTTATCCTGCGCAGCTGGCGATTTGAATGCACGTTTTTCCAGCAAGCCCAATGCATCAAAGAAGATATGCAGGTAGGGATGCAATAATACCAATCCGGCATTATTGATATAGGTATTGAGCCCATCCCGTGGTGGGCCTGGCTTCTTACGCTGCTCCGCCCTTTTGTCTTTGTCTGCAGGCTTTCCGTCCGCAGATACTGTTTGTCCTGGATTTTCATTAGTACCGGATGGACTTGCCGACTGTGCGGCCGGTGTAATTGCAGCAGCGCGTGGGGGTGTACCTTCCGTAAACTGTTCCGTAGCATCACGGGATGCGGCTGAACTGTTTGCTGTGTCATCAGCACCAGGCCGTAATTCATCTTTTTGTTGATCTGTTGATGTTAACGGGATATCTGTTGCTTTGGCTGCAGCAGCTTGCTCATCCGGGCGCGTCGACGCTTGTGATGCCTGAGCATCCTCCGTTTTGGCAGTAGGGTGGTTGTCAATAAGATCTTTCCCAGCCGGGCCACCCGGCTCTACAGCATGACTGATCTTACCTGTAGATACATACCGCTTATACAAATCCCGGAGGGCTGTTTTCACTATTGCAGTGTCTTCTCCCGGTAATGACGGCAGCTGTTGCAATGCCTGCACATATGCAGGTAATCGCGCTGTGCCAAAGCTTACTACTAATATCTCCTCCAGTAATGTCGCAGGTGCAGGTACGGGCGATGCTGATAAGATCTGCTGTATGCTCCATTCATCCAGCCTGCGCTGAAAGTCTGTTTTGCCCGGTAATGACGGCAGCGTAACACCGGCAAGGCCCGCGGCATTGCGTAGCTGTGCTAAGAACGCTGTTGAATCGCAGCATTGTTCCCATGCCTTTACCATTTGCATAACCGGTTGCTGCGCCGGACCAGCATAAGCCTGGATCCATTGCCTTATGAACTGGCGGCTGAACTGCAGCACCATCCTGTTGATGGCCGCAGGCTGGGTTTCCAGTACGCGCCTGCATCTTTCCAGGGCAGGTGTGGCGGTGGCCAGTATTTCCAGCACGCCGGCTTCCCATGCGGCAGTATCCTGTACGGGAGAGGTATCCGGCAGCAGGCCATGTTCAAGAAAATACAGCCAGCTGTCGAAATAGCCCTGTATCATAGGGTGCCGTTCCATCCCTGTTTCCAGCGATGGTTGCTGTCGGAGCGCAGGGTAACGGTCACGTAAATACGATATGATCCTCTCCGGTAGTTCCTTTTCCAGCTGCTGTGCGGTGCATTCGCCCAGGTTGATTTCCAGTCGCTCCACGCGCAGCAGTGTGTTGGCGTCCGTCCAACTGTCCAGCAGTTCCTGTAGCGCATATACCAGGTTGTCCTTGCAAACAGCGCCCAGTTGCTCCTGTATGGACAGGGCGTTTTGCCTGGCAGGTAGTTCCAGCTCCAGCAACAGCTTTCCTATGGTATGGTGCTGCGACATTAGCTCAGTAATGATTTATAGGCATTGATAGAAGCAGTATTCTGCTCATTGGTAACCGCCGCGGCATCCCATACTTCCTGCAGGCGTTTGAGGCCGTCTGTCTGGCCTTTTATAAGACTGGCTGCTTCCGGAAGCAATGATTTGGCTTCTTCGGGTTGTGCATCAGGAGTGCTTACCAGTAAACGGTCCAGGTAAAAAACAGTGCTGTAGATCGCCATATCCGACACCTGTTGGAGGCGTTTCTCTCCTGCATTGCTTAAGCCGGTCTGCAATGATTTCAACACGTCTGCATAACGGTTATGCAGTTCCGGCTGTTTACCGCTGAAGCGCAGGAAGGCTTCTGTTTTACCAAACTTCTCTGTTTTGGCGAGGGTTTTATCCTCATCGCCGATGGCGCTTACTGCTTTGCGGTATTGTTGCAGGCGCCGGTTAAAAGTTTTGGCAATATCAACGGTGGCATCTGTAGTAGTGGTTTCAGCTGCAAGACGTGTATTGTCTGAAGGTTCGTCAGCTTCCTCGATAACGATAGTGAAAGAGATGGTAATATCACATTGAGGGAAGGTATAATCCAGGCGATAAGTGCCTACAGGTAGCTCATCATAGATCACCTCAACAGCTAGTTTGTTATCCAGCCAGAGAATGGTATAATTGTCACTTACATATTCCCATTCGTTACCACCGGTATTTTTATACAGGTAGAATTCTCCTCCGTACGGAGCTGTTTTCAGCTGCAGCTCGGTAATGTCGGTATCTTTCTTCCAGGTGAACTTGTTGTTGCCTTTAGAGTCCTCCAGCTGAAGGCTCTTTTTACCGGGACAGAAAACCACCGGCTTGGCCACCTGCTGGAACAATGGGCCCCTGCTGGCGGTGAGCTGTACCACGTACTGAACGCCGTCTGCATACTTCATATCGAATGTTATATCATCGGCCAGGTTGTTGGTAGTTTTCTCGTCTTTCTTTTGACCTCTGAAGTCAAACAGTTCCCATTTGAATACGGTGGCATTGCTGGAAAGATTGTGGAACTTAAAGCGTTTGCCTGCTTCCTGCGGTAATTCTACCGGGTCGTCCACTATTTCAAAATCGGCTACCGGCTGCACCTGCTGCAATTCTATCTTCACGGTAGGTGTTTTAGAACAGCAGATGTAAGGCAGGCAGAAATCCGCGACTACGATATAGTCTGATAAAGATTCTGCTTCCAGCAGTAGGGTAGCTTTGGTTGCTTCATTCAGCGACTTAAGGTTGCGTAGCATAGCCGCGAATACTTCCTGTTTATCGCTGCTGGGGTTTGCTACGGCGCACACCAATACAAGGGTGCCGCCTTTGGGCACGCCTGCATTGTGCTCCAGCCCCGGATGCTTGGCCGCGAATTTGTGGAAGAACAGATCTTCCAGTACTTCTACCTTTCTCCGGGCGTATTCTGTATAAAGGTCAAACAGGATCTTCAGATGCAGCGGGCAGCAGCTAAACTCTGTATCGTCAGCAGGTGCTGCTGCGGCAAGGTCGGGCAGGTTGGGTCTGCATATGGACCTGCATTTGTTACTTACCCATTGCGCCCATGCTTCTGGCTTTACTCCCATAAAGAAGCGGCCCAGCGCTTCAAACATCTGGCCAATGTTCATATTGGTGGAAGTGCCGTCGAATATGGCGTTTTCGTAATTCTCACCGCATTCGGCCGTACAACGGATGTCGTTCACCACTTTTTCCAGCAACAGGCCCAGGTCGGAGAACCAGGCGCTTTCGCCCTCTATCAGGGAGGCGGCTACATCGTCTGTGCCCAGGAACACCAGCTTTACATCAAAGGGCAGATGCAGGTCTCCACGGGATTTGGCGATCGCTTCCTGTGCTTGTTGGGCTGTTTTACCTATATAGCCTTGGGTACGGAAGAAATTGTAGGCATCCAAATCACGCAGCAACAGCTTTTTGTCGGTAGCATCATCTACACCGGGGATACTGAACAGGCGGTGCTGTTGCACCGCTTCGTAGTTCCAGACAGATTTGATGCCGCCTGCCAGATCACGGTCGCGGTAGTAGAAAGGGATGGCCTTACGGCTCAAGGCTGCTGACAGGAAGGCGCTGGGCGTAATGCTCACCGTGCCCGGCAACTGTCCGTTTGCGTTAAACATCGTATTGCTCACCTGCCCGATATGGATCATGCGTTTCAGTAAGAGCCGCAGCTTTTCCATGGTAGAGCGGTCCGCATCTGCAAAGGGAGGACGGTACAGGCCCATACGGAACTTTTCCGGTTGTTCGCCGGTGCAGGCGCCCAGTGAAAGATATTTTTCAAAACGGGACTTGAGCGGTGTAAGGTACAGCGTGTTAAAACCTGTATATGAAAATTCCTGGTAAGCGCTGATCAGGTCCTTCAAATAGTCGTAGTAGTAAGGCAGCTGCCATGAGAGGTCACTGTTGTCTGCATTGATGCGCTGTCTTGCCTCCTTCAGCTGCTGCGCCATATCTGCCAGGGGGTTAGTGGGCAGCGTTGCTTCCAGTATCGCTGCATAATCTTTATACACATCATTATACACAGCGGCGATGGTAGCTTCCGCTGCAGCGCATCTTGCGTCAAAATTGTCCTTTACCTTTTTCCAGTCGGTAAAGTTGTTGAACGAGATGGTAGCGCTTGTTTCCGGATCACCGGTATAGCCAAAACGGTGCACGAAGAGATCTTCTCCTGACTGGGAGCCGGTATGCTGTACCCGCCATTGTTCACTGGCTTTCAGCAGATCTTCCTTCAGGGCTACCACTACCTCTACGCTGATGTCTTTACGTACGCTGTTATTATCATAGCTGCTGAGACAGTCTGATTTTGTGGTGTCCTCTGCCTTCAGGCGGAGCATCACTATGGCCTGCTGCTGCGTGATAAGGTTTCCCAGCTTATCATTGTCGGTAGCGGCTGTTGTAAGCACAGATACAGGAATGGTGCCGCCGGGATAAGCAATGTTACTTTCACCCTGTATGCCTTTGTACACAAGGCTGGTAAATCCATCTTTGGCCAGGAGGAAGCCATCTGAGCTTACTCCTGCACCGGGCGTTAATTCCAGTTGCTTTTCATTCGCGTTCCAGCTGGGCACCAGCCCGTAGAAGATACCGGTGCCTATAAGAAATACCCGGGTATCCAGTTCTTCTGCTTCCAGGTAGCTGATCAGGTCATTCAGATCATCGCTCCTTAAAGGCTGCCCCTTCTTGAAAACAGGATAGTGGGTGGGTGAATTAAGTATCATTAGTAAAGCGTTTTATTATTTATAATCCCAACAATGTTTCGTCTAATAAAATAACCTGGCTGTCTGCATTACCGCCTTCGTCAAAAAGTGAGGTAGCAGGGTAGATGGTGCGCATGGACTGCAAAATGCTGGTCAGCTCCTGCAGGCGCTGTGTATAATCACAACCACCGGTCCACTCAAATGACCTGAGCCATGCCAGGCAGGCCTTTTCATAGTTATACATATCCTGCGGGCTTACCCATAGGATGCGCAGGCGTATGTGTGCAGGCGCTTCCTTGCGGAGGGTTTGCTCAAAGAATTGCCTGAATCTTGACGACTGGAATCGGCGCGGCCATCCCGGCAATACTACAGTAGCCCAGAAAGAGTAAGGGTCTACCATGAAGGTTTTGTCGCAATAACTGCTGTTAGGGTCACTCGTGTCAGGCGCAGGCAGCTGGCAGATGTCTTCTTCAGGGCACAGGGCCAGCAGGGGAGTGGCAGTTGTTGCTGCACCCTGCAACTGAACGTCGCTCGCCTTGGCGGCATCGATCAGTCCTCTCAGCTGTAAGCCCAGTATATCACAAAGGTGCTCGTCAGCATGCTGCTTGTAAACAGTGCCGCTGGCAATCATTACCTGCTGTTTATCCCAGCAGGAGATAATATAGCGGTTATCGTATTCTTCGATGTAGATAGCGTCTTTCTCTCCTTCGTTTTTAGCGAGAGTGGCTTTCAATGCTTCCACAAAAGCTTCCTGCTCTGTTTTCCCTTTCTGGTCAAAGGTGGTGCGTGCTACCAGGTCCAGCGTTACGTCAACAGGTTTTTCTTCCCCGGATCGCAGCGCGAGGTTCCACCTGAGGTAGAGCGCATTATAGACACGGTCCTGCTGTTGCGGGCGTAACAGGATATGCTCGAGCACATGGAACCCTTCTGCATTGATCGCGCTGCGGGTAGCTGCAATGGCTGCATCCCTGGCGCGCTGCGTGCTGTAGGTAAGCGGGTGCTCGGCAATTACCTGTGCGGGATCTGTAAGCTCAATACCGAAAGGCCCGCAGTTGTCGTCTTCCACACGCTGGTAGTTCCGCAGATCGGGCAGCAGTTCTGCTGCACGCCTGAAGGCGGTAAAAGCTTCAGCAGGCGTGCTGTACACCCTTAAACCCTGCCATACGGTATTGTAATCGTAAGTGGCTTCGCCCGGACCGATCAACTGCTGCCATACGCTGTTGATCTCGAAAGAATAACCGGCGCCGTTCTCCATTACCGGGTACAGCATCGCATTGAGCATGCGGGCAGCCTTGTCTTTTTCCAGGTCTTCTTCACAGATAATACCCGGCGCTACTGCTATTACTTCACCACTGATATCCTTCAGTGAAAGAGTATATTTATTTTCTTCTTTAGGTACTTTTTCGTACCAGTAAGAGGCGGCAGAGCGGGCCAGTTCCAGCAGGTAGATGTAAAGAAAACCTTCAGCCGTTTCTGCTGCGCAGACATCAGGATATTTGTTGACGCTGCGCCAGATAACAGGGCAGGGCTTACCGTCCATATTTTTCTCTACCAGCTGGTAGTAGTAGAGGGAACCAGCTCCATAAGGCAGTTCTTCTGTTACCAGCTTCCATTCTGTCTGCAGCGGCATATCCTTGTCGGCATTCAGCCAAAGCCTTTTTATATCTATCAGTTCAGGGTGAGGGAAGTAGCAAGGAAGCAGGCTAACGGTGTTCTGTTCTGTTGCCTCCAGCAGTTCCAAAGGCGTTTCTGAAGTAACACCGGCAGTGGCCAGAACCCAGCTGTACAACTCTCTTTTGCAGGCTACGTCTGCCAGCAGCTCAGTACGGGCCTCTTCTCTTTTGGTCGTGCTGTGATACCAGCCGGTATGAGCAGCGATGCGATAGCGGTTGTTGTTGATCATGCGGAATCCATAGCGGCAATCGTCCGGATGGTTGGTGTAGCTGTAGAACATTTCACTTTCCTGCGGAATGCTGGAGATGAATTCGTTCAAACGCTCCCAGTCTGTTGTTTCCCTGGGCTCATCTTTATCGGGGGTTCGCTGGGCTGCATAGTAGATATCCAGCAGCACCTTGCCCATGGTAATGGTATACAGGCAGGCCGCAGGTTCATCCTGGCGGCAGTAGTTACCTATATATGCAAACAGCTGCAGTAATTCATATACGCCTTCTGCTGCCGCTTCTTCTGAAGCATAAGACTGGAGGCTATCCCATTCGTATATACCTGTTTGCGGATTATATAAGCGGAAGCCGAAGCTGCCTTGCTCTTCTGTATATACCACGGTATATGCAGGGTCCTGCTGTTGGTATTGCAGCCAGAGCGCCTGCAATGCAGCATCGCGGTCGGCGGCACAGCTGAACCGGCGGTAATAGGCAGCTACGCGATAATTGCGGTCCCAGAGGCGGAACCCACTATCTTTTGAAGTAACGGGCTGTCCGGGATGGCTGCTGGCAAATACGCTTGTCAGCTCCATGCCGGTTTGTTTGTCCAGATCATTCTGTGCCCAGCTCACCAGCCGTTCAATCGCCATGAGGGCTTGTTGTTCGCAAGGGTAGCTGCCCGGATGCCTTGCCAGGCGGTTGCCCGCGCCGTTCTCACCAGCGCGCAGCCATATGTGCCAGGCGCCTTCTTCGGCTACTCTTTCATAATAAGCGGGGTTGGCCGCCAGCTCCATCATTTTAGCCAGGCTATCTTTTGCTTCCTGTTCATCATGTACTTCATCCAGTCCTTCCAGCGCTGTTTCAGGGAAGCCGCTACCGCAAGACAACCATTGCCAGTTATAGCGCCATGCGCCTGGCAGCTGCACCACTTCCAGTGCTGCGCCGTGCTGTTGCAGGAAACGGATCACTCTTTGTATGGCAAGATCTCTTTCCTGCTCGGTGAAGTAAACGGAGGGATGCAGGGCGAGCGGAGCCTGTTGCTCATCCACTATTATAAAGCCATAGGTACAGCCGTCTGTTACCATGGGCTGGTAATATTCGAAACGCTTGCCGAGTTGTATCGTTTTGTAGAAAGCGGTACGTACCGCTTCAAGACTGTTATACTCCTTTGTTTCCTGCAGCAGGGTCTCTTCCTGGTCCTTTATCTTAAAGAAGTAGTGACCGTGTTTCGCTACTTCCCATACCAGCTCTGGATTATAGAAATCCCAGTAGCCGGTGTCTACCTGTATGGAAGTATCCCGGATGGTCTGCCATATGTGGTTGAACAGCGCTACGTATTCCTGTATGGCCTGCTGCTGGGCAGCTTCGGTGGCATAATCCTGCAGGTGTGCGCCCATTATGGTCTGTACGGTTTGCACAGGCTCTTCTTCGGTCAGTACTTCTTTGCGTACTACCTGGAAGCTGTAATTGTCATTCTCACTTTTTACAGGAATGTAGTTATCTGCTGAAATGGCCAGTTCCAGGAATTGTATAAAGGCCGGGCGCAGTTGATTGCTATGTTTGAAGGTGGCAAAGCTTTCCCAGGCAGGCTGTCCTTTGTAATGCAGTTTCCAGCTGTAAGAGCGTTCTGATTCTTCTTTGTACAGCAGGTATTTCTGCTGATAGAACTGTTGCAGCTGCAACATCACTTTATTTGCGCTGGCTTCATCATTAAAAGCGCGCGGATAACGGGCCAGTGCGGTTACCGGGTGTGCATGGGGATCAATGATCTCTACCAGGTAACTGGCAGCTTCAGCACGGTAGCGTACGCGGTAACTACTGTTCTGCAACAGCAATTCCAGGATATCGAAGCAGGCGGTGTATGCCTGTTGCGGTGTTTCATATCCTTCCACGCTGCGGAATAAGAGCTGACCATTATCATCACGCAGCAGAAAATAATAACCTTCGTTTAAACGTACCAGCTGCGTATACTTTCCCTTCATAGCGAAGTACTGTACGATCCAGTCCAGTATCGCATCTCTTTTTCCACTGTGGGTATATTCTACCGGGTGCCATACATCCAGCCACCATTCTTTACCATCCTTATCGCGATGCAGGTGCTGTACGTAGAAGCCATAAACATTTTCGCCGGTACAACCATATTTTTTATAGAAGTTCTTTTCAGCGGCCGCATGCAGGAAGAACTGGTAAGCGGTTTCTGCATCTTTCTCAGATGCATAGGTGCTGCGGCTGATAAACAGGGGAGTATCTCCATCGCTTTGCCCGGGCAGCTTGGCGCGGAAAACATATCCGTCGCTTACTTCTACGATGTCAAAATTATTGAGCGAGGCGGAGGGATCATGCTCAATCCCTATCAACCTTGAAACGCGTTCCTGTAAACCGCTTACGGGCAAACCCTCCTGTGTTTCCAGGTAGTTGAATGCGCGGGAGCGGTAAGCGCTGATAGCCGGATATACGGAGAGGAAATTGCTTTTATCGCGGATATTCAGCGCCGGGTCGTTCTTTTTACCGTTCAGCGCATACATCATCAGCACATAGTCGGTAAAATCTTCGGAGAAACGGGCCAGTAAATGATCCAGGAATTTTTCCTTCCGGGTGTTATAAGCTTCGGCTGTTTCATACAGTGCAGTGATCATCTCTGTATAGCCGCTATCGGTATACACCACGTCAAAACCGTAACGCTCTCCCTCACGGTCGTTGATACGGCTGTAAGAATCAGGCAGGCCTGCAAGGAACAATACATCCCTGGCGGCGCGCAGTGCATCCCTTTCGGTAGGGAAATGCTGGATGCCCCGCAGGATCTCTTCATGATTGCTTTCCAGGTAAAAATAGAAGTTACCTTCCTCATCCTGCGCTGCAAGGGGCTGTACATTATTGTTGGTGCAGGCATTCAGGATGCGGCGGATGGCTTCTTCCCTGATGAATAGGGAGCTGTAATAACGATGTTGCGACGGATCATCGCTGTCAGGCACATATGCCAGCGGCATGCCCCTGTAGGGAGCGCCGTCTCCGCTGGCATTCTGGTAGCCGCGCAGCAGTTCGGGCAGCTGGGGAATGCCTGTCAGGTCTGCCGTAAAGTAAGTATGTTGAGGGGCATCGCTGCCGGGGGATAATGCAAACAGGTTGCGGATGTTTGCCAGCTGGGCAAAGTAGTCTGCCAGCAGGCGATCATAGAACAGCAGGTAGGCCTGCATTTGCAGCGCCTGGGCCTTGCGTTCGGCAGGCGCATCGGGGGGAACGGTGTGCTTGCCGATATTGTATACGCGGGGAAATTCGTATTGTACGGAACGGTATTCTGCCAGGTTCAGCTGCCTGCCCTGTGGAATGACAGTATCCAATTCCGTTTCCTTCTTCTCAGATTTATTGTAGTCAGAAATATTTTTGATATAGCGGCCCTTCACCTTCGCCGGATCTACTGTAAAAGGCAGCCTGTTCTTGAAGAAGATCACGCTCGACTGCTCAGGGTCCAGCACGGGGCGGTGATGGTCCTGCAGTGTAAGGCTCCATTCCTGGCCCAGGTCAAATGCGGTATTGGGGTTACCTCCATTAGCGTCGGTGAACATTACCAGGCGGGTAATACCGGCTACGCCGGGTACGCTCATAATAATGCGGTACAGGTCAGAAGCGTAGATAACGCGGTGACGCGCGAGTGCTTCCAGCTCCCGGGTATCAATGAAGCCATTCTTTTGTACAACGGTATCCTTCTCCAGGTCGAAGGGGCGGCCTTCGAAGATCTCTTCCATACTGCGGCCTTTGTCCAGCAATTGCTGCAGCGTATAGAACTGCGGGGCAGGAGAAAAGAAGTCCTGTATCCGGCTGAATATTTCCACCAGCAGATCTTCCGGAACGTAGTCTGGTTTTGATTCTACGTGCAGGCACAGGCTGATGCGCTCTTCCCGCAGCACAGATACTTCTGCAAAGTCTTCACAAAGGTTGCGGTAGCGGTGCAGGCGTTCCTTTACGGTATTCAGCATTTCATCCATGGGGAATACATCGTTACCGCAGGCATCTTTTACATAGGCTGATTTATATACATCATCAGGCTCTAAATACACTTTGTAGAGGCCATTCAGTGGCACCTTGCGCAGGTTTGTCGCAAGAGGAGTGTTCTGCAGCTTACCGGTATCACAGTTCCAGCTAAGGGTATATTCAGCCTCCGTCGCTTTTTCCAGCCATGCGTTGCGTACGCCGTTGATATCGATGAGCAGCTTGCGGTAATCTGTTACGGTGAGCGGGTTATTGCCCAGAATGCGTGCAGATGTAAGGAAGTTGTTTTCCTGCGCATTGCCCTGCCTGGCTACCAGGTCCTTGAAATCCAGCTTGCTGCGGTAATCCAGGTCTGTCAGCACATAACACAATGCTTCCAGCGTGGTGATACCGGGATCGTGCAGGTTATGGTCTGTCCACACCTTACCGGAGAAAGCTGCAATATGATCAATGCCTTCCTGTCGTAGCGTTGCAAAATCAATATACTCCGGGAAGCCGCTGTTTTTTTCTGTCGTTATGATTTTTATATCCTCCATGGGGTGGGTATTACTTGTTACCTGATTCCAGGCGTGCCAGGCGTTTTTCCAGTGCTGCTATTTGTTCCTGCTGTTGCTGTATGGCTTTGGTAAGCACCGCTACCAGGTTAGGATAGGCCAGGGCCTTGCTGTTGTCTTCATGTGTTTTTACCACCTCGGGGAAAACTTCTTCCACCTCATGCGGCAGGAAGCCCAGTTGTTCTTCCGTATCGGGGCAGCTGGTGCGTTTGCTGTTCCAGCGGAAGCGTATCGGGTTGAGCTTCATCACCTGGTTCATCACGTCGTCCAGCGGTTTCGGGTCCTGTATTTTTTTGAGGTCAGTGTCCAGGTAAAGCGTAAACATGCGTGCCTTACCAAATACATCCAGCTCATATTGCTTGGGTGATATGCCGATACCTACCTTACCATCAGGCCGGATAGTCACCAGGTCGTCTCCCTGGTTCAGGTTGATCTCATTATCATTCAACCCGTATTCTCCTCCTTTGCGGAATACAAAGCCGCCGGGAGAATCAGTTACCAGTGTGCCGAAATCATTATCTGCGCCTATGGTCATGTAGTTGGATTTACCACCTTTGGGCCGCAGGTTCACTACAGAAAAAGCAGGGTTGATCTTTTCAAGGCTCACCAGTATGCGGCCTGAAATGTTATCAGTAACTTCCAGCTGCGTACGCGGGTTTTCTGTGCCGATACCTACCTTACCGATCTTGTTATCAGGCTTGATAGATAACACTGTCTCTGATACTGACTCTTCCCCGATAGGATAGTTATTGCAGTCTGTCAGCCCCTTCCTGAAATAGAAACCTTCCGGCGCATTGGTGATGAATTGGGTGCTGTTGGCATCCAGGCGGTTCACATAGCAAGTTCGCAGGTTGTACTCGCCTTTGTTCAGGAAAGCAATTTCAGGCGTATCCTTTTTCAGGGGCGCCAGCAGTACGCGTGCATTAGGGCCCTGTTGTGCATCTACTGCGGCTTCGGGCGTCAGGGTGCCGATACCCGCGGCTGCCCTTCCCTGCAGAGAGGTAATAAATATCGGTGTAGAGGCTGTACCGGGCGCCTGTTCTTGTACCGGCTCTTCAAGCGGTACAGGAGGAGGCTGTATAGCCGGCTGGAAGAGGAAGCCATCCGTATCGGTGGTGAACTTCGCTTTGTTGTCTGCTACGCTCTGGGAAAGGTGACGGGACACTTCCCCGGATTGCTGGATAATGAATTCCGGTGCGGCCGACTGATCAGGGGCAAAGAGATAATTGCCGTTGTTACGGTCATCGTGTATATGTACCCGTGCTGCCGGCTGTTCTGTGCCCATGCCTATTTTGCCGAATACTTTGGCATACATGATATCCAGTTCGCCGCTGTCTTTTGCAGCGCGGATGATCGCCCAATCATCGTCTTCGATCTGCAGCTCCAGCAGGCGCCAGTGTGTTTTATCCTGGTCGGGAGGCAGTATGGAGCAATAGGCGCCGGAAGGATCCAGGGTCTGATCCGGTTTGTCATCATCATCGCAGCCGCAGGGTTTTGAACCCTCCAGCACCAGGCTGTATAAGGCATTATTATAGATCACTACATCCGACTCATGATAGCTGATACCGGGCTGCCACTTACCAAAGAAAGCATCATCCCTTTTTACAAGAACGGAATCTATCAGGTTAAAATAATCCTGGGCAGTAGGCACGCTTCCCGTTTTGAACTGTGCTTTGAGGGCTGCTCTTGATGTAATAGCCATGAGAATATCTTTTAGTTGTTGAATGAATATTGTTGTTGGGTTTATTGGTTGTTTTTATTGTTTAGGGTAATGGTACATAGTTTTGTGTACCGGCCACCGGTATAGACCAGGGCGTGTCTGCCGTGATACCCTGCTCCGGCGGCCCGCCTGTTCTGAACATTTTGAATTCGGTCACATATTCCACGTAGTTCCGTTGTTCAATGAATTGCAGTACAGACGACATCATGATGGTGCTGCCAAATACAATGTCCTGCGAGCCGGTCAGGATCCAGGGAGACAGGAAACCTTGTACTTCTGTTTCCAGCAGGTTTTTGTAGAACTGTTTATCCTTACCGCTTTTGAATTTGATGTTACCGCTGAAGTTCACTTCCTGGTAATCGGGATTGATCACCTGCACACTTACAAATCCGGATGTCCGCTGTTGCAGGTAGTCGCTTACCTGTTTCAGCAGGATGCGGCTTACCTTAGGGCGAAAGCGGCTGCCGGCGGGGAAGCCTGCTATCTCCGGAATCACTGCCAGTGTTACCCAGCCCGGTGATTGCAGGGGTGTTCCTTCGCCCGCATCATTGCGGCATATTTTGGTATGCGGTACGCATTTTACTTTGTAGATGGCGGGAAATGCATCCAGCACCAGCCTTTCGTAGTCGTATATGTTGATGGCCCTTCCTTTATGGCGCAGGCGTTCGCTTACGCGTACATAGAACTGCGTATCTGTTTCTTCCGTTCTGCCGCCAAAGGAGGGAAAATCCTGTGCAATGCTTTTGATCGCTGACTGCGGCACTACCAGCGCGCTGATGCTTTGTGCAGGCAGCGCTGTTGCCAGGCGCCCCAGGTCATTACCCTGGTTGCTGAACACAGCACGGGCGCCCTGCGCCGCTATTACAATGGCCTCGCATACGGCCGTGGTATGGCTCGCTGCCGCTACTCTCAGCCAGTGAAACCCCGAGGGCAGTATGGTATGCTGGAGGTCTGCATCCCATGGCAGCGCGATAGTGACAATGCCGGATGCCAGCAGCGACTGCGTGGTATCGCTGATCACGTCTGTATCTTTTGCCAGGGGCTTCCATTCGTTACCTGAAAGATATTGCCAGTATACATCAGCGGCCGGTATATCAGGATCGGCGCTGAATTCAGCGAGCTGGAACAGTAAAGCCAGGTTGGTGCCGGGTACTGCATCTTTCACGCCCAGGTACAGGGCGCCTTCATCATCAAACACCGGCATCAGGCTTCCAGATGTTGTGGGCACCTGTTTGTAATTACTTTCTTCATAGGGATACTGGTGCAGCAGCACGATATCGTTCATGCCCGCATCCGCCGTATAGTTCATTGTAAATGCCTTGATGGAAGGAGTGTACGGCTGGTTCGGGATGGCGATTAGTTCATTCCCGGTACCGATAGGGAACAAGTAATCATGAATGGTGTTTGATCTCGTATTCACAGCGTCAGCGCTATTCAGCGTGTTCTGTGTATCCGTACGCAGCAGGTTCAGCTCATCCTCAGTGGGCGTAGTGGTAAGCCTATCTGCTTTGTCATCAGCATTCAATGCATTCGCCACGGTAGCACCGGCCTCTACCACCAATCCTGCACCACCGACGTTTTCCTGGAGCTTAATCCAGTTAGCTGCCATCTTCGGATCGCTCAGCCGCAGCGTTTGCACGGCCAGCACAGCCGGATATTCCTGGTGGAAAAAGTGCTGGTTCAACTTGAAACGTACAAAGCCAAACAACGAGGCATTGCTGTAGGAAGCGAGGGTGGTATCCTGCTTCAATACCGGTATGGTGGTAACATCCAGCTGCAGGACATTATGCTCCTGCGGTACGCCGTTGCCGTCCTGCTGAAAAAGCGGCAATGCATTCGTAGTATTTGATAAATCCTGCCAATCGCCATTTACCAGTTTTTCCGCTTTAACGGTGAAGCTGGCTGTAGTGATCGCCGGGTTAGGGTTATATGCCTGGTAATATTCCGTAAAGTTGGTTTTCGGCAGTCCTTCCCATTTCAGATCCAGCGACATACTGGTGAGATGTTTGCGGAAGGCTTCATCACTGCCTACAATAAAGCTGCCGCCGGTTTTAGGTACACTGCTAAAGGGTTGGAAGCTCTTATTCGGGTCTACCGGCCCATCATCATTACCCAGTAATGCCTGTTTTAAGCCTTTGGCTTCTACGCTGATATCAGCGCCTGTTACTACTGCATGGCTCAGCAGATCGTACCACTTGTTTGTTTTCAGCTCATACTGTTGCTGCTGGTTAAACAGGATGCGCAGCATGGGTGCGGTTACCGGGTAAGCGATCAGCAGTTTCTTTTCGTCTGGCGGCAGTACCGGCGGCGCATCCGGCAGCAGGCTGATAACGATGGTAAGCTTGCCATTGTTATAGCTGATACCCGGGTTGACTACTGTCGTCCAACCTTTGTCTGATGTATACTGTACCTGCAGCAGGTTTTTCAGCACGTTGTTCAGCGCTGCAGCGTCTGCGTTCAGGTGCTGTAAGCTAATGTTCGCGGTGATCGTGCGGGTGCCTTCTTTCATCAGCAGTACAGCAGATGAAAGCATAAAGCCGCTGAGCGCAAAAGGGTAGTGCTGTGCACCGGCAGCAGGGTTGTTCTTGCTGATCCAGGAGGCGGCACCGAGCACCGGCCAGCTGTTGTTGGCAGGATGCTGGAAGGCGCCGCCGAGGCCATCGGCGCTATTGGCTTTGGGCGCTGCAAACAGTGTAGAGAAGCTGTCTTTCGACAGGGTGCGGATCTCTTCTACCGTAGCTTTGTTAAGCACCACATCCTCTTCTGTGAGGAAGGTGATCTCTTTCCCCGTAGCATCCTTGCCTGCTTTAAGCCCCGTGTCTTTCGCCTGCAGGAATGTTTCCACCTGTTTGGCCAGCGTAGTCACCACATGCACATGATCGGGCACATGCGGGCGGTGTTTCAGCTGCAGGATCTCTTTGTAGAAGAAATCCAGGTGCAGGCGGGTAATATCGTTCAGGCCATTGCCGCCGTTCTTTACTTTTTTGAAGATCTCGAGGAAGGCGTATAACAGGCCCTGGTAAGGGGCATGCTCCTGGTCGTTGCCAGTCAGCGTTTCTTCAAAGTTTGACAATGCGAACTGCTGCACCTGCTGCACGCCTTTGAAGAACAGCTGGAACAGCTCATCCAGCTGCACCAGTGTTTGTGTGCGTTGCCTGCGGGGGTAGGGGGCCAGCTTGGTCAGGTAAGTATCTTTTGCCAGCCGTACCATGGGGGATTTGATGCCCCATATGTCCTCTTCCTGGTTGGCCAGTTGCAGCAGCTCTGCGGTGTAAGGCAGTTCATCCACCGTGTTATAGGTGTTGCCTACCGCGATCAGCTGTTGTAATGCCTTGCTGAGATCATTTTGTATCAACGCTTTCAGCATGCGGCGGAGGGCAGTTTCCTGCTGCAGCTCCTGCAAGGTCTCGTACCAGTTATTCACCTGTATGGCTACTGCGAGAATGCTGTTCAGCAGGGGCCAGTGGCCGCTGTCGGCAAACTGTTTATCCTGGCGGGCGCGGGCGGTATTGTAGTCGCTTTCCAGGTCGGCAGCAGCAAACTGCTGTATAAAAGCATATTGGAAGGGCGCATTGTTCCTGAAGAAAGCCTGCCAGTCGCCTTTTGGAAGGAACTGTGTGCGTGCCGTCTGCCCTGCATAATCGCGCTCGTCGTAGTAGAGCACAAACCTGGCATAGCGGTACAACAGGCTTAACAGGTCTGCCGTGCTGCGCTCGTCCAGCTTCACATACCCGGCAGACAGTACGGCATTATCTGCTACTACTGCCATGCGTTGCTGCTGGCTGGCTCCATCGCGTATCAGCGTATTTGCTATATTATCGGTATTGCTCATTATAGTCCTGTCGTTGATTGCAGTCCATCAGCGCTGCCTTCCCTTATGTAGAAATCGTATACATAATTGAAGCGGGAGTTGGTGGCGCTGATGATATAATCTATGTTGATACGTAAATAGCCCTGGATGGCATCCCATGAATCTGATTGAGACACGGTGATATTCTCTACCAAGATCCTTGCTTCATGGTACAGTATCGCCTTTGTTACCAGGTCCCTGATGAATCCTACCAGGGTGCTGCTCATCGGCTCAAACTGGTAATCTTCCAGGTTACAGCCGAACAGTGGCTGCATCACCCGCTCGCCCAAACTGGTGGAGAGCAGGATATGCAGGCTCTGTTCAATATCTTCCCGTGCTGCTACCATTTGTACGTAGCAGTCTGTCTCACCATTATCCTTATGAAAGGTGGGCGGAAACGACCAGCCCTTACCTAAAAAATCTTTTCCTTCTGCCATATGCATTCAGATTGATCTATCCTCCAATCATCACGGTAGGCAGGCCGGCCACGATGGTGCCGCCATGCGCTGTTGAATCACCCATGCGGGCGGCCGGCTTACCGCCTATCAGTACGGTAGCCGATCCTTTTATGACCACGTCTGGCGGGCCGCTGCATACCAGCATATCGCCTACTACTGCGGCGGGCATACTGCCTATCAGCACGGTGGGCACTCCCGGGCCTGTAACCGGACCGCCAACATGCGGCACCGGCCCGGTGCTCATCGGGCAAACATGCATATCTGTTACTCTTGCTGCCGGAGGCATAGTCTTTAAGTTTTAATTGATCTTTACCAGGCTGCCTTTAATTTCCAGTATAGCTGAAGAGGTGAGCTTGGTGCTGCCCCCGCCACTCAGTTCCATACCGGCGCTGGCCTTTTCTGTAATGTTTACTCCTTCCACTTTCACGTCTGTACCGGCTTTTAATGAGAATGAGCCGGTGGCTTCCATCACAATGTCTTTGGCACTTTTGATGGTGATGCCTGCAGATTCCATTTTGATCATGTTGCCATGCTGATCCTGGATGGTGATGGCCTTGTCTTTCTCGCTCAGCTCTATGAAGTTGCCGGCGGGCGTTTCCATCTTCATTACCTTATTCTCATCGTCAAACATGGTCTTCATCTGGCTGCGCGTTACCAGGCCTTTGATGTGATTGGTATCTTTTGCTTCTACGGGAGCCGGTTTGGCGCTGCTGTGCAGCATGCCCAACACCACGGCAAAGCGCGGATCTCCGTTTACGAAGCCTACGATCACCTCATCATCGATCTCGGGGCGAAAGAAGTACCCACGCTGATCGCCTGCATCCAGGGATGCTACTCTTGCCCAGGTGCCTTTGGCCTCGTTATCCAGCGTAGGCAGTTTCACCAGTATGCGGTGCTCTCCGTCAGGATCGCTTTCCAGCTGCACTACTTTGCCTATCTGCAGGCCTTGTACAGCCGGGAGCAAACCGGCAGCAGGGGTTTCTATCACGTCGGGGCTCTGATGGAACCATTCCGGTGAGATACCAAATTGCAGGTGGGTTTGCCAGATGTCAGAAACGATCTCATGTCTTACGGCACTTACATATACCAGTCCGTTAAAGCGTGCACCCAGCCCTTTCAGCTCTACGGTGTCGCCTGCCTTAACGGCTGATGAGCCAGTGATCCTGGCCCTGCCACGGATCTTGGCCATGCGGCTTTTGAGCAGGAAAGCGTCTGTCCAGGCTTTCAGCTCCGGCTGACTTACCAGGCCGCTGTGCCGCAGCTGCAGGTCTGCAGGAGACACCGCTGTCGCCAGCGTAGCACCCTTCAGGTTACCTGCCTCCGAAAAAGGACTGCTGGAAGTATCTGCTTTCAATAGCTGCTGCTGGGCATAGTCCCATGAGCTGGCGCTCACCTGCTGCCATTGCGTACGGGCATCCATCTCCGCTTCGAATTCTTCGATGGTGGAGCCGTAGGAAAGCACTAAAGCGGCTGATCCTACCTTAGGAACCTTTACATCTGCTTTTCCGTCCTGCACCAGTACTACACGGCCGTTCATCTCTGCGCGGCTCATCACAAAGTCCCAGTCAGTACAGTAGTATTGCACCAGCTCCTTGTGTGTAACAGCCGTAGCTTCTATGCTGCCGGCATGGGAACCCAGCGCGGCCTGCATGGCGTCGCTGTCTTTTACATCTTTGAAATAGCGGTTCTTCCTGCCCAGGGTCAGCTGCACGGCTTCATCCTTACATTCCAGCATGAGATAGGATTTGCCGTTCTCTCCGGCGCGGATAGAATGTCTAACGATGATCCCTTTGAAAAAGGAAGCTTGTTGTCCATCCCGTCCGCCTTTCAGTTCTATCTTATTACCGGGTATGAAGTCAGCCGCTTCGCTGACGGCAAATTTCTCTGCAGACAAATCCCCATCCAGCAGCGTGATACGGGCGGAAGGGATCTTGTTCACTTCCTTTGTTACCGTTACCGACTGCACGTGGTAGTCAGGATTATTCACCCTGCTACCGTTGATGTGGATCTCTACCTGCGTATAGTCATGTACGCCGGGAGTTGGAATGATCCTGTCATTAGGAGATATCTTTGCCATTTATCAGGAGGTTGTCTGGTTCTGCGCATCTGTACGTGCCGGTGGGAACACCAGGTCCTCGCCGGTACGGAGTGTGCGTATGCTCATCAATTTGTTGGCGTAAGCCACCTGCGGATAGTACTTCGGTGTGCCGTAGCTCTTGTAAGAGAGGTTAGGCAGGGTATCGCCGTCAGCTACTTTTATTACGCGGGTGAGGTCCGGCGATTTTTTATTTTCCTGCCGGGACCTGATCTGTGGCTCGGTGTACTGTTTGAAACTGGCGCTCACCTTGGCTCTGAGCGGTTCGCCATTAGGCCTGAACAGCACATAGTTGATGTCAAGGCTGGACAGTACACAATCGAACGTAAAGAAGGAGCCCCACTGGATCTTCAGTATACTGGGCCGGTGCGCTTCGCCCTGCATCTTGTATACAGTAGCCAGCAGCTTTTCCACCTGTTTTGGTACGGGGGTGCCCTCGTACACATTTCCTTCGATGGTGCCGGTGTTATCCAACGTAAAATCCAGCTTCAGCTCTTCAGGAGAGGTGAACTTGTATTCAGGAGCGCTGCCCTGGTTGCCGCCGGCTGGCTTATCTTTCAGCTCTATTTTGTAGGCCTGGGAATAGCTTTCCGGGTTCACCGGGATGGTGAAATCCTCTCCTGCGCGCTGATCCTGTTTCTGGTTCAGGAAGGGCCGTATCACTATTTTCGTTACGTTGGCGTTACCCATTATCTTTCCTTTTGATCTTTTAATATTTCAAGCACCTTTTCTACACAGAGCTTGATCATGGCATCCTGCGAGCCGCCATCCAGTCCGGACGGCGTTGCGGACGTAGCGCCGCTGCCAGCGTTCTCGTTCACTACGGCTTTGATCACGAGTTCCTTTATTTCTACGGGCATGGTAGTGATTTATTGATGTTGGGAATGAAGTGGTGTTTTATTTGAACGTGAAATAATTGTAGTTCAGTTCAAAGGTTTCTATCACCACTTCTCCTTTATCTGCATTCAGGTCTGCTATCTTCCAGTTCTTAGGCCAGGCGCGGTGCACGTTCCAGGTCATGAGCGGGTTGTGCTGCTCATCCAGCAGAGTTACCAGCAGGTCAACAGGTTCAAAGATGAAATCGTTGAAGGCCTGCTGGCACCACTGGGTGATCCTGGACTGCCCCGGGCTTAAAAGGCCGCGGCGCAGCACCAGGTCGGTACATTTGTTCCTTACGGGTATTACATGCTCGAAACGGTTTTCACCGCCTTCCCGCAATGTATCGGTCTGCATCTGGTTGTTAAGGCCGGAAACAGACTGGAACAGGATGTCCAGGTCTTTCCTGTCCTGGAACTGGAACTCCACTTTGAAGTGGAAGCCTACCGGGGGATAGTAGTGTATCCCGGCCGGAGGCGTATGTGATACCGGTGCTGCCATGGGCTTAGTCGTTTTGGATCACCAGACCTTCGTGCACCAGCTCCACGCTTTCCACTGCGATCTCGTTGGCGTCTGCCTTGAGATCAGCAGCTTGTACCTTGATAGGCCAGGCGTTCTTCACTTTCCATACGATGATGGGGTTGTGGGTTTCATCCAGCAGGCTGATGGTGATATCGCGACGATACTGACCGGCTTGTTCCTGGAAGAATTTGGTTTCCTTCCACCAGTCAAAGTATTCGTTGTCTGATTTGAAGGTGCCACGTTTCATGGTAATGTTGCTGTATTTCTGCAAGCCGGGTTGTTTGGTCTTGTGAAATTCAGGGCTGGCGCCATGACGGTATTCTATCGCTTCAGTTTCTACGGTAAGCCCGGTCACTTCAGTGAAGCCGATATTCTTGCCACCCCATTCAACCTGGAAGTGGAATTTAGGAAGTGGATACGTTGCCATTGTTATAATGTTTTTTGTTAGATGAATGATGATGTTTTACTTAGCAGGCCTTTGCTGCTTTTGCTGCGTCGTAAGCTTTCTGCAGGGCATCTTTCCTGGCTTGCGCAGTTTCGCGTTTGCAGGTAGCCTCTTCCAGTTCTTCGCGCAGTACGGTGATCTGTTTTTCTACTTTTTCGTACTGTTCTTCTGTCTGAGAGTAGAAATCGCAATCCGGGTCATCCATAGGGAATAGCGGTGTTTGTTTGGGTTTGCAGGAAGCGCAGTCTTCGATATCAGGCTTCTGGCCTTTCAGCATATGTTCTGACAAACCATTCAGCTGGTATACCAGGCCTCTGTCGCCAGAGATGCTTACCCACAGTTCTTCCTGTGCTTTCAAAGCATTCAGCAGGGCGGTCACCGCATCCTTTACGCCGGTGAGGGCTTCATCTACTGCATCCCTGAGGGCTTTCAGCGTACCGAAGATGCCATCGTCCTTGCCGGTAATGGTGCAGTTGATCCGATCCAGCAGGGTTTTGATCATGGTTTTCAGCACTTCGGTGCAGTCTGTCAGCTTCTTGATCTGGCAGATCAGTATTTCCATGGCTTCGATACCCAGTTCGGCATTCTCGCCTATTTTTTCGCCCTGCCTGCGTACACGCTGTACAGTGCGGATGTAGGTCATACCCAGCTGGTTGGTTCTTTTCAGGAGGTCAAGCACCTGTTTCAGGAGGGTAGACCACTGTGTTTTTTTGGTCAGCTCGCTGCTTTTCTGGTTCTCCTGCGCCTGCGCCAGCAGCAATGCTGCGGTGGCTACTGCGAGGTCCTGCTTGAGCCGGTCGAGGTATTCTTGTACGGAATCGTTGTCGTGATTATGATTAGGCATTTTATTCTGTTTTTTTTTAGGGTGAACGGAATCATGAAAGCGGGGATCAGGCCGGATTGTCTTCACCTCCCTCTTCTTCCTCATCACTGCCGCAGCAGCGGTTGAAAGATTGTTCTGCTTCTTTGGCTATTTCGTCCAGCGAACGGCAGTCATGATCACAGTCATTATCCTTTACAAATTGGGCAGTAGCGGCAAGGCCGTCTTTAACGATCCATGCTTTGTATTTATCTACAGTACTGGTGCTGAGCGCTTTCAGGGCATCCACCTGGGTTTGGCGGGCGGTATCGTACTGTGTTTGCAGGGCTTTCAGGTTGGCGTCCACATCGGCGATAAATGCAGTGCCTTTTTCCTTAATCAGCGTAGCTGCAGGAGTTAAGCTGGCGATGTTGATGAAGGCGTTGATGCCGGCTACTTTTACAGCAGATTCAGACAGGTCATCCACCTGGTCGGTTATGTGATGCGCCTGGTGTACGATCTTGTACACGCTTTCTTCCAGGCTATCCTGCTGCTGTCCTTTGCCAGTGTTGTTGTTCTTGTTCAGGCATTCCTTGATCTGCTTGAGCTCTTCTGAGTTGCAGGAATCAGGTACTGCGTCTTTCAGTTTGCAGGCCAGGGTGTTCACCTTTGCTATTTTCTGCTTGGCTGCTTTAATGGCATTTACAGCAGTGGTATAGGCGGTGTTCAACGCATCATAGCGGGCCACGTCTTCTGCCACAACAGTCTGTAACAGATCAAGGTCTTTGCTGGCGTAAGCGCCTATGCAGATGCTGAGGAAATTGTATTCTTTCAATGCGGCAGACAGCTTGTCGCTGATCTTACGATCGGTACATACCGCTGCACTCTTGGTGCTTGCATCCGTAGCTTTGGTGATCAGGACGTCGGAGGCGTTCTTCACGCTTTCCTTCAGCGCATCACCGTACTGTTTCAGCACCAGGTCGTATTGTGAGGGCTTCTCTGGCGAGCAGTGGATGTGATTCGGTGGGTATTGTTGTTGTTTGTTATCTTCTGGCATGTATCACTAGTTTAAATGTGAATGTTTGGGGGTTAGATCAGGTCTCAGGACTCCTGCATTTTGTGGCTGAAGCGCAGGATGATGAATTCCGCGGGGCGAACTACTGCCAGACCGATCTCCACGATCATCTTACCTTCCAGGATATCAAAGGCAGTCATGGTTTCGTTGATACCTACCTTTACATAGAAGGCATGCTCAGGTTTTGCGCCGGCCAGTGCACCTGCTCTCCATTGGTTGGTGAGAAAGTTTTCTATCATGGCCCTTACCTTCACCCAGGTGTTGGCGTCGTTGGGCTCAAACACAAACTGTTCTGTAGCCTTTTTGGTAGATTCTTCCACCATGTTGAAATAGCGGCGTACAGAGACATAGCGCCATTCGTTGGAGTTACCATCCAGTGTGCGTGCGCCCCACACCTTAACGCCTTTGCCGGTGAAGAAGCGGATAGCGTTGATGGATTTACCATTGTCCACATCCACATTCAGGTTTTGCTGTATCTGGTCGTTAATATCGCAGGTCAGTTCAAAAACAGATTTCAGTACTTCATTGGCCGGGGCTTTCCATACGCCGCGGGTATTGTCTACACGGGCGTACACACCAGCTACAGATGCGCTGGGCGGCAGGTAGATAGAGAAATTGTCAATAGCCAGCCTTACGTTTGCTTTCTGCAAATTGGTCAACGTGCTGAAATCCTTTTCTGTGCCGTCGATCACCACTTTGATCTTGGTTTCGTCGTACACATAGTTGAAAGAAGAACGGATATTGGGGAAGTAAGCAGCACCAAAACGCAGCTCCTCAGCAGTGGCGGTCATTTTGTCACGGAATGCTTTTGCTGCAGCCAGGATCTCTCCTTCAGTTTTCAGGCCTTTACCGGTGTGGGTAAGGTCAATGATAGTGAAGCGGTCTTTCAGCAGTGCACACTGTTCCAGGGCTTTCTGAATGATGGAAATGTAGGTGTCTGCTGACATGCCCTGTCCTTCGGGAATTACGATCAGGGTGGGCTCATCCTGTTTTTTCAGTTCATCGAGGGCGTTGGTAAAGGCGTCTTTGTCTGAAATAACCGTACCCAGTGTAAGATAGGTGCCAACAGAAATAATGTAGCAGGGGCCGCCGCCGTTGTCGAAGAACTGCTGCATAGCATAGTACAGCAGGTGTTTGGATGCAGGCTTGGCTTGTGTGTCAGGGAGCGACACATTGTAGCGGGTGGTGCCTGCTTCGTTTTCTACTGTTGTCAGCAGGTGCTCTTCCGGCTGCGCAGTACCGTAGTAGCTCTCAAACTCCAGCAGGGAGCTGATACGCAGGGGCACATTGATTAAACTCTGACCGTCTTTTTTGGCTATCTGTGTGTAACCGATAAAGGCCGGAATAGCTGTTTGTACAGCTGTGATCGATGGGGGAAACTTTGAGATCTCCTCTACATACACGCCAGGTGTATAATACGTATTGTTCGGCATAATCTGGATTTTTATTATTTATAGTTTAATTCTTGTCAACATCGTATCGGCGCAAACACGGCCATCCTGCCTGCTGATCAGGCTTCCATCGGGGTTGGGCAACTGCACAGTATCATATTTGATCTTCCGGTAAGCCCGCATTAAAGGAATAGGCTGTTTGCTGATGATCACTTTCTGTATACCTGCCGGAGCGGGTAATTCGTTCCATGAGGGATCTGCTACCGGCGGCTCTTTTTGCTGGAAATAGTATTTGAAATAAGTGGACCTGTTCAGGAAACGCAGTTCAAATACCGGATGGGCAGGGGCTATCAGCAGCCCATCATCGTCCAGCAGATTGAAAACGACATCGGAAGTGTGCAGCGCGATATCGAGCACGCCCCATACATCCGGCCGGTATAGTGAGTTATTGAGATAGATGGTATAGGTGCGCTCATAGTTATTGCTGCCGCTTACTGCCAATGTATACACGCCATTTTGAAGCGGGGCTTCGTTTGCTTTTGGACGGAAATCCAGCGTTACTTCCTGCAATCCTTCAGGGCGTTGAAATGGCAATGTTTTAACCACATCAGCGCCTTGCTTCAATTCAAATGTGGCTTCATCGATGCCTGCTGTTTCCATCTTGTAGGTAAAATTGAAAGGCAGTAAAATGCGATCATATTCACTGATGTATTGCCTGTCTGCTAATGCAGCCCATCCTTGCGCAGCAGTGCTGGTGGGCGCTGAAGCCTGCGAGGGGGTACCATTCACTATGGCTGTTTCTCCCATCTCATAGAGGCGCCCATCTGCAAAGTCCTGCATGGGCACAGAGAGGGAAGGAAAAGTTTTTCCGGCAGTGGTGGTATCGTTGGTGAAATAGTAGATCGCAGGAAATACGGGGTTGAAGCGAAGATTACTGCGGGAGAGCAATAAAGGATCTTTGATCCTTATGTAGAACTGCAGACGAAGGTGGTTGTCCGGGATGATCTGCGGACGGTAACGTTCTTGTCCGCCGGCATTTATCGCTTCTACTGCAACACCCAGCAGGAGGCCTTGCGGTGTCTGGCGGTACACCATTTTATGCCCGCGCAGCAGGGCGGCGGTAGAGGGGCTAGGCTCCAGCACTATGTCCTGCAGCAAAGCATAACGGCCTGCCTGCAGCTGCGCCGTCAGTACGGTATCCTGGTCTGCGGCAGACAGCTCATAGAAGCGTTGCTGCTCAGTATCCAGGTACCAGGGATGCAGTATATTAACGGCCGCTAACCGTTTATATGTTGTGGCAAATGACATCAGGGTCTGTTATTCTGCGGTGATAATGTTGTCTTTTGTCTGTACCTGCTCAATGAGCGGGCCTTGTGCGGTGATCCTGTTTTCAGTAATCTTCACGAGGCGCACTTTATAAAGCACGGAGGGCCATTGTTTGCCGCCGAGCGATCCCCACAAATGGTTCAGTTGTTCAAAGGAAAGCGAGAACATCTCCAGGTGCAGCTGTATGTCTTCATACGTATCGGGGTTCAGCAGCATGTCATTAGGAGGGGAGTTCTTCAGCGAAAAGCTGTTCTTACCCTGGAAGAACTGGATCACATTGGAAAGCCTGGTAAGTGCATCCTCGTACTTTTCGTAATGTGCGGTGATCAGTAAGTACAGGTTAAGATAGATGGGCGGATTAACATAATTCAGCGTCTTCACATTCCGGTAGAGTGGGCCTGCATTTTTCAATGCGGCTTCTTCTTCGATATTCACAAGACTAAGAATTACTTTTCGTTCGAGGTCAACATTGCTGTTGGCTGCATCAATCGCGGCGATATTGGCCATGATCACATCCAGCCGGTCTCCTCCCATAGATTCAATATATGCGGCCAGCTGATTATTCAGCAAAGCAAAAGCAGCATCAATCATTGTTAGATGATTAATCAGGGCAAAATAGGTTTAGTGTATGCTGATAGCTACACAGCATCTGTTAAGATGTTGTTTGACAAGCATGCTGCAAGCATAGGGATTTGCAGATATCTTGGGGATATCGTAACAAACAATTCATTGCAGGATAATCTTGTGGTGTCTTTCAGCGTCGTTGTGGATCCTTTGTAAAGTTGCGGGTCACGTGACTATGCAATGGATCAAGGATAGTATTTTGAGTTCCATGAGGTTAAAGTTTTTTTTTGTTAGAGGTTTTTATTAGAGGTTAAACTTAATTTTCCTACTTAAGGTTTCTTAAACAGGAATATGGTTAAGCGGAGCCAAAACTAAATAATACTTTTCAATTGTTCAAAAGTTTTTTTAATGTATTGGATGAGTGGTAATGTAATATTGCCCGTCATATTTTCATCAGGTGAACAGTTATACCGGAGTAGTATGATGCCGGACTGCAAAATCACTTCTGCATTTTTCATAGAGCTCCAGGTATTCACCGGCCAGTGTTACATCATTGAAGTCGCCTAGTATAATTGTCCGCGCATCTCTGCTGATCCTTGCGCGTTCTTCACGATCCTGGTAAGCTTCTGTGATCTTTGCCTGTACCTGCTCAATACGATCAATAGACGTTACCCATCCCAGTTTGTGCTGATGTACATAATCAGACAAGCCTACATGTTTACTGATCAATACCGGTGTGCCGGCATGCAATGATTCAATCACCACGATCGCAAAATTTTCGTTGTGAGAAGTGAGTGCAAACAGATCGGATGCTGCCAGGAACGAAAACTTTTCTTCATAGCTTTTCCATCCCACCCATTCCACTTTATCTGCAATGTTCAATGTGGAGATAAGCCGTTTCAATTTCGAGATATAGGCTACTTTCCCGGTGCCTGCAATGCGCAGGCGGTATGGAATAGGTAAGCCGGCTAATGCTTTGAGCAGGATATCCAAGCCCTTTTTGGGATCCACCCTTGACAGGAAACTGATGGTAAATACATCGTTGTCTGTTCTGCTATACTGGTTTCCCGGCAGGTCTATCAGGTAAGAGATCATGCCGCCTTTCCAGCTGGGGTACAAGTCTAAACATTCTTTCCATTCCATGAGAGAAGTAACATGCAGGTAAGAATATTTTAACAGGCGTTTACCGATCAGGCGATGAAGGAAGCGCTTCTTGGCAGCATTCTTTTTGTTCACTACATAATCGCAAAACATACCATGTGGCGATAGCAATGGTTTTACTTTCTTTAACCGGCATATCAATGCGGCGCCTAATACCAGTAAATTCCACCAGGAATGTATATGAACGATATCAAACTTATTTACTGTTGTCCAGGTACGCCGCCATAATGCAGGAGACAGATGCGTATGGTCGCCTGTAATTCGGCGGAAGTACCACACACTAACACCATCTACCATTACCGGTTGATTCACCGGCACATCCAGTTCTGATTTGCCATTGGCAGTGGTGGTATATACAGTGATGTCATGTCCCAGCTGCGCCAGGCATTCTGCCAGCCTTGCAATGGCGACAATGGGACCGCCATAGAGATAAGCTGGTTTATAAGAGGGAACAATAAATAAGATCTTCATACGCGTGTTTTTAGAGCGTTGAAAAAACGCGTGCCTCATCAGGCATGCTGATGCAGATTTTGGGGTAATGTCACATCTAAATCCTTTCGCTTAAGTCCATCTGTGGTGGTAGTGGTTACATTCACATGTTGCAGCGGTGTATGGGGTTGATAGGCGCGGATATGAAGGTAGCGAAATAATTTGGAATAAACGGTAGGAGTAAAAAATGTTATATTTATTAGCGTAATAACCCCTAAATCAACCAAAAATGGAAAAGGTACCACAATCCATTTACGACCAGATCAACAACGAGGTGTACAAAACTGAGGGCGACATATGGTGGCGGCCCGATCATATTCTACACCTCCTCAAGACCTCGGTCAATCCCTGGAGAGTAAATTATGCCATAAGGGTTTTGAAAAAGCTGAATATCGATCCCAGGGGAAAAACAGCGCTGGAAGTAGGCAGCGGAGGCGGGATCCTGACAGAAGAAATATGTAAGATGGGATTCACCACCACGGGCATAGAGCCGGCAGAAGCGTCGCTCCAAACCGCTCAGCAGCATGCAAAGGCAGAGGGACTGAGCATTAGCTATGAGAAAGGAACCGGTGAGCAGCTCCCGTATGCCGATCAATCATATGACTGTGTATTTTGCTGCGATGTGCTGGAACATGTACGTGATCTGCCAAAGGTGATCGGTGAAATTTCCAGGGTGCTGAAGCCAGGCGGTGTGTTTATTTACGATACGCTTAACCGCACTTTTATCAGCAAGCTGGTAGCTATTAAGATCTGGCAGGAGTGGAAACGCTGGGCATTTATGCCACCCAACCTCCACGTATGGAGAATGTTCATCAAACCGGCTGAGCTAAAGGAGCTCTTAGCCAAGAACGGACTTGAATGGCAGGATCATGTTGGTTCAGCGCCCAACGTATCTATCCCCAAAATGCTAAGCTACCTTAGAAAGCGCGCAAAAGGTGAATGGACTTTTAAGGAGCTGGGAGAAAAGTTTTGGCTGGTAGAAAGCAAAGATATGAATATACTTTATGGAGGATATGCAGTGAAGAAATAGCGCTTCACTGCATCCTCAAATAAAACTTAATACCTGCGCGCTATCCGGAATATAAACCGTTCCGGCTCGCTTGTTACGCCTGATTCAGCTCTCCTTTGTTTAAGCAGATCAGACTTCCAGAAGGCATTGGCTTTTGCCGTATCTGTTATGGCGGATACGATCATTACCTTATGGTTGTCATCTGCTTCATGACCATAAGCCCGTACTTTTAAACCATTGTCCAGCCCTTCCACCCTGTGTCCTTCAAATGCTTTTTGCCAGGTATCCCAATCTTTTACCGTAAATGCGGAGCTGACCCGGACATCTGTATCAAGGTGGACGGTGTCCTGGAAGGTCATCGTAATAAATTTGACAGTTGGGGAGCCTGTCACACCGCCCTTTTGCATCGCCTTTTTCAGATCGGCAGATTTGGCAAATGCCTTCCCTTTAGTCATATCTTCCACTTTAAGGGCTACCAGTATCATATTGGAGTCCTTCACGCCACGGCCGATGACATAACTATGGATCTGGCTAGCCAGGCGCATGGAATCATGTTCATTATAGGAGGCGATCCACTTTGTAAAATTGGCAACCTTGTGTGTAACCACCAACATGTTCTGTGGTGTGGTGATAACGGTGTTTGGCGTTTCGGTGGCGGTATTAACGGTAGCAGTATCCGTACCGGTAACGGTACTGTCAGTGCTTGCTTTTTTTCCGCCTCCTGTTCCGCAGGCGGTTAAGAAAGCGATTACGGTTGCGCTAATAAGCATACAGGCAAATCTTTGGTGATTCATCGATTTTGGTTTTAACAATTAATAAATAGAGGATAAGGGAGGGGATTCTTTTAGGATAAAGACGGAGTAAAGGTAAGGGATATTATGTTGTCCGCAGCCAGGCACTTGGCCACTTGGCTCAATGTTTGTTGATTTTCTGAAAATGTGTGTAATGGACGCGAACAAAGAATTGGATTTACAATTTTTAATTAGTTCACTGGCAAGGGAAACTGAAGACTATGTAATTTCCGTTCTTGCCCGCATGCCAGATTTACAGAGTTTGTTTGATATGTTAGCTCAGGAGACAGTAAAATACACCAAAGCCTGCATCGCCAAAATCCCAGACCAGATTTCCTTACATCAATCCAGAATTGATGCTCTTATTGCGGAAATTTATAGACGCAAAAGAAAAGAGAAGGCCCACAAAATGGGGGATGAACTCCCTACTAATAATAGGAAGCTTAACTGAATATCAACAGCATTTTTTAGTTCAGTTTAATATATTTATACAGTTATTAATGTGTATCTGGATTGGAAGAGATTGCTTTTTGCCCAGTTTGGCAGAGAATTGAAAAAAAAGAAGGCGCTCTAAGATTAAAGCACCTTTTTGACCATATCCTATGAAAAACTAAATAATATGATTAAAAAGCACATTTAATGCCAGACAATGTTTTTCCTGGAAGTGCTAATAGGAGGCGGCCCACCTCTTTTATAATCAGTTTTGCGGTATTATCTCCCTTTTAATAGTAGCAATAGCCCGTAATTGGCTATTGGAAGCAATCTCAGGTAGAACAATCAATTTATGGCATTAATTCTGCGCCTTAAATCATTATTATGTTATTGAAACATATGGTTAAAAGTAACAGGCGCTTTAATCTTAAAGCGCTTTTAATTTTTTCGTAGCTTGCTTTTAACTTCTCGCATGCTGATTTCTCAGTAATGCATCTATGACAGTTCTTTTGGGTTCGTTATTACGCTGTAAGTACCAAGAAACTTTTAAGCTTATGACTTTAGAGGTTCGACATATCTGTATGGCTGACGACGACTATGATGATTTTTATTTATTCTCGACCATCTTAAGAGAAGAAAATGATTCAGTCAGACTTACCTGGTGCAAGACAGGTGAAGAGTTGCTTGGATTTTTAATTGCCGGAAACGATCGGCCTGACCTTATTTTACTGGATATGAATATGCCGGGAGGTGGCGGACAAAAGTGTTTAAAGGAGATAAAAAAACAACCAGGTATTCATCGTATTCCTGTTGTCATGTTTTCAACCGCTAGCTCGCCATCTGCTATTAAAATGGCTTATGAACAAGGAGCATTGAGATACATTGTAAAGCCCAATTCCATTGATGAATTGAAAAAGATCATTAAAGAAATGCTGTCAATTCTCGAAACCAGTTAAGGCTTTCTTCTTCCCCCGCCTCTTAGCCCAATAACGATTGTAGCTTAATAGCACACAGAGGAAAATACCTGCAAGAGCGGTAATGACTACATATTTAAGCAAAGTCCAAAGAATATATTCTATGAATGATCCCGACAGGCCTATTATGAGCGTTAACATGAATAGAAATACTGCTATTAATGCGAATAATAGCACTGTCCCGTGAACTATTTTGATTTTCGAATGGTTCATGACTTAAAGTTTTTCATGGAATTCCCTACCCGCTTTAAGTACTCTCCTGTGGTACAAAAAGAGGCGGTTTAGGTATAAAGTGATAAGATATGTTGCGTGTTAATCCAATCGCATGTGGTGAGTGTGGTTTTTCATTGTTCTAAATTGTCCCCGTTATAATTTCATTTAAATTTAAAATAATTTTTGTAATTGTCATAATCAAAATCACACGCTATCCCGGCGCATGCAACCATTTCTGGACCCTTCTATTCAACGTTTTTTTTCAGAAACGGAAACCAGTAGTCCCTTTTTCTTCTTCTTTGGCTCGGGGAACGGTACTCCAGGCTAATAGATGCTTTTTCTCTGTAAAATGCAATGACGGTAAGGCTAATAGCCAACCCAAATACAACTGAGACCAGCAGCATGTAGTCTGTAATAGCACCTGAAAACCCAAGAATTGTTACCAATGTGGATAGTAATGTCGCCCCTTGTATCATACTCTTTTTGAATTTCTATAGGATAAATGTATGGTAAGAGTATTTAAAAACCAACCAAACTCAGCGCTGTCGTAGGTTTCTCTGCAAGACTATTACTCATTCTTCACATGAGCAATGCTATCCAAGCAGATCACCTTAATATAGCTGGTAATATATAACTGGTAATCATTTTATTCACCTGCGGATGTGCGTATGACTGCCCATAAGCCGTAGCTGTTATCACAATAACCACGGGCAGATCTTTAAATACTACAATATAATTTCCACCGTTTCCTGCACAATAAAAAGCTTCGTACATCTGGTTTTTGACTGGAAAGGATTTGTTCCAAAACAAGTATCCATAATACTCACTGTTCCTGTTCATTATTTGCTGATGTTTTGTAAACGTTTTAGTTACCCATTCCTTTGGAAGTATTTGTTTGCCGCTCCATTTTCCTCCGTTTTTATATAGTTGTCCATACTTGGCAAAATCTAAAGCGTTCATTCGAATACCACCGGCTGTATTGGGTACTTTCTGCGGTGTATATTGCCATTTATAATTAGAAATGTGTAATGGTTTAAACAGCTTTTCATCGGCGTATTTTTCAAGCCCGCCAGGGACAGCTTTATTTAAAATGTCGCCCAAAAGGATAATGCCAGCAGTAAAGTAATGCCATTCTTTTTTTAGGCTATCTGTCCTGGTAGGAAGGTTCAGCGCAAACTGTAGCCAGTCATCTGTTGGGTACATATTTTCCTCATTGCCCGGAGAATTTCCATCTTCATCATTTCCATCAAAAGACGAGCTCATGGTAAGCAAGTCTTTAAGTGTTACATTTTCTTTTGCCAGTGAATAGTTCTTAAAAGCATGCAAGTTGTAAAACGCTTTCAATGGCTGATTTTCAGACGACAAGTGCTTTTCATGAATAGCGATGCCCAACATGGTTGATGCAAATGACTTGCCAACCGATCGCGGGTCGTGCAATGTGTTACGCTCTTCGCCGTTAAAATATTCTTCTATTAACAGCTTACCATTTTTAATAACAACTACGCTGCTGATCTTTTTAAAGATGCCTTCGTCAATACTGCCTTTCAGTTCTTTGATTTTATCTATGTCAAAACCCTCCTTTGAGACATCAAAACCATCATAAGGTTTGATAGGGCTTAACCTGATGGCTGCGGTATTAATGACAGGCTTTCTCTCAACAATCAGGGGCAATGTGCCTGCAGCAATCAATTCGCCCAGCTTTATACTGTCGGTTTTTACGTAAGGCCTTATTTCCATCCTTAGTGTATGAGGGCCTTCTGTTAAAGCACTGTCACCGCCATAGCGCATAAACCTGTTCCAGAAAGACTCACTCCATAATCCGTATCCATTTTTATTATCAATAAGTGGTTTATTGATAACGGTCGCAGTGTCCTGTATTTTTGCATAAGGCGCTCCCGGATATAGGTTGCTTTGGTAGATCAATCTATCGTCAACAAATAAAGTAAACTGATAATTCCCGATTTTAACAAGAGAGTCAGCCGGCAGAGCAGGGGCCATCCGATGCAAATAATTAGTGATGGAGTTTCCCATGAAAGCTATGAAAAACAGATCGCTTTTATTTGTCAGCTTATAGGTATTTAGAAAGTCGGCCTCATGTAGGCTTGCTGTAGCAATGCCTTTTGAGCTGAAGAAAATTTTACCAATATTATTCCTGTGCAGTGTAGAGGTAATGCCTTCCGTTTTTACTATGTCTGCTGTTTGAGCATATAAATGTGCAGCATGCATAGTTACCAGGCAGCTTATTATAAGAAGAATACGCTTCATTTTAAGTAGTAAGATAAATGAAGCACAAAGCTAATGTACTGCCTGCAACAAAAATAGAACGAAATTAACATCTGCCGTGCTTTAGCTATGTACCAGCTTTTTGAAGGTAAAGGGGGTGATGCCCATAATATCCTTAAAACAACGGTTGAAATGGCTTTGGTCTGAAAAGCCGCATTCAAAAGCTACTTCCGTTAAAGGTGTTTTTTTATTTGACAATAAAGCCAGCGACTTTTCAACTCTCAGTTTTCTTACATATTCTCCCAATCCACAATGAAAGTATTTTGGGAAATACCTGGAGAGATGAACAGGATGTATCCCTAGAGAGGTAGCAAGATCATCCAACCTGTAGCTTTTAGAAAAGTCGTCTCGGAGGATCTCCTCTATCTTAGCTGCCCATAAAGGTTTGTTATACTGTGCAGGCCCGACGTTGCCATACATCATGGCCAACACCCGCAATAGCTGGCTTTGAATCGCTAGTACCGATACATCGTCCCAGATCTTTGTTTCTTTGAAAATTTTGTAGAACAAAAATTTAGCGTCCGGGTTGGAGATGTTAATACTTCCCTGCAAAGCGGAGCTATTAAAGGAGAAATTTTTAAACCAGGTATCTTTCAATTCAATATGAAATCCCCTGGTGAACCCTTCCAGTTTGATATTATAGTGAGGGTCCTGCCAGTTATGATATAGTAAACTGCCTGCAGAACAAGTGTATATTTCTTTTTTATTTCCTTCAATTACATTTCCCTGGAGTATAAAAGTAAAGTAGGCATTTTCGTGGTAGTGCCAGTCCACTTTATCATGCGTGTATTCAGTATCTGTTAAGATTACTCCATTTAAGTCGATAGTTCTACTGGTCTTTCCATGAAATTCTCCGGTATGTAAATGCTTCATTATCTTAAAGGGCATATGCAAGCCTGTTACAAGATACGGAATTCAGAACCCTTATGGTTGCCCCTCTTTAGTAATAAATGAAGAAGGACGGCCAGTTTAACACGGACGTCCTTCTCAGTTGTAGCCTCAACGAACAATTTATCGCAACAGGCGTACATCGTAAATAGATGCTGTTTGGCTTCCCGGCGATGCAAGGAATTTGATTATTACGCTCTTGTTTGCCTTTAGTTGCTCAGGAACATTATATTCCTTGCCAACCAGGTCATCTGTGCCAGATTGGTCAAGCTTCACATGTGCAATTTTAACGTCATCGATATAAATGTCAAAGTCCCTGTCTTTGTCCTTCCCGTTGTAAGCGATATACAGGGATTTTACCGTGGGGGTCATTCGCATTTTATAACTGAAATAACCAGCAGCACTGCGCCAGTGGCGGCTTTCAAAAGTACCGGTTACTGTCTTCTCTGCAGACAGGGCGTGGTCGGTTTCCGGTTGTTGTTCCCCAGGTGCAACTACATCCACTGTGCGATTTGCATATTTCACGTAACGTTCATCAAGCATTTCTAGCGCTCTTTCCTTCTGTCTGATACTATCTTTTGAGGCTACCGGCCAGTACAGCACATACCGGGTATCGTGTACCTTGTAGAAAGGCTTCAGTAATAGATTTTTAAAGTCAGGCTGAACGATCCGTCCGCTAATAGAAAAAGTTGAAGCATCATTATTTACCGGTTGCAGGGCATCGGCCAGGTCACCTCCTTCTTTTAGCAGTAAAGGCGCCTTTGATAAAGGGTAAAGGGCGCCCAGGGCAATATGTCCCCACCTGCTGCTGTCACCTCTCAGCCCGGCCAGGTCCGTTGTATCAGTAGGGCTGGCCAACACAACAGGGCCATGCAGGAACGATACCCACTGGGAATGATCAGGCAGATATTCAACAGTATTTTTCATCGGTAGCATCACTGTTATCCGGTCACCGGTTTTCCAGCTGCGGTTTAGCTGTATATATTCAGCCATACTGTGCGCATCCTGCACTGGTTGGTTATTTACTGCTACAGTAAAACCGTCGCCTTTGACCCATTCCGGCTTCCGGATGTATATGGAGAAGCGACCGGGACGATCCAGGCGTAGCGACAGCTCAGACTTTTCAGACTCCGGAAACTTTGTCTGCTGAACCAATTCGATACCCTTCTCTTTCCATTGCAGTACAGACGGAATAAAAAGATTCACATAGATGTCTGCGTTAGTGTGCGTATAAATCAGTTCGCCATACTTACCATGATTTTCCATCCCGGTGCCTACACAGCACCAAAAAGTTTCATCTGCAGTAGAGTATACCCGGTAGTGGTGAGGATGGATCGGCGTGAAATAAACAAAGCCTCCTCTTTTTGGATGCTGGGAAGAAAGAATGTGATTATAAAGAAGCCGTTCATAAAACTCAATATATTCCGCGCGGGGATCTTGCATGAACAGCATCCTGGTTAACTTCAGCATATTGTAGCTGTTGCAGGTTTCCGGTCCCTGCTCAGACTCCAGCATAGTGGCGAAATTATCTGTTGGATTGAAATGCTCCCTTACACTGTTGCCTCCTATGGAAATGCTGCGGTTAGTTTTTACGGTACTCCAGAAGAACTTGGCAGCATTATGATAAGTGCTATCGCCATTCAGCTCGGCGATCCGTTCAAAACCTATTACCTTAGGTATTTGCGTATTTGCATGCAGGCCACTGAGTTTATCCTGGTGCTGGATAAGCGGTGATAGTATAGCAAGATGGCAAAACTTTTCGGCCAGTAAACGGTATTTATCGTCACCGGTGATCACAGCTGCATCGGCACATACTTCATTCATTCCACCATGCTCCGATGCAAGCATTTGTTGTAGCTGTTCCGTACTTAATCCTTCCAGTTCGTTATAAGCCCATGCCGTAAGTTTAATGAATACGTCTTTTGCCTGCTTGTTTCCGGCAAGTAAATAACAATCTCTCAACCCTGCAAAAAGTTTGTGCAGATTGTACCAGGGTACCCATTTCTTATTGTACTCCGAAAAATCACCTGTTTTTACTTCCTGCCACATTTTATTTCCACCAGGTACCGCGCCGACATAGCCATTATTATTCTTTTGCTGACACCTCGCCAGTTCACTCACCATGTAATCGAGCCGCTTCTTGCATTCGGCATTACCTGTACTCGCATACATTTGTGAAAGGGCCGATAGGTAGTGACCCGCCGTATGACCATCAAGACCAAGGCTCTCCCAATTACCATAGCTTGCGGCCTTTGGCGTAAGCCCTGCCTCACGCAGAAAAGGCGCCAGCAACCTGTCTGGCTCCAGCTGAAGCATATAGTTTAAATCCGTTTGTTCGGCCTCCTTGAAAGGGCTTTCGAGCAGGCGCACTTCACTTAACTTAAACGGTTGCATTGCATTTGACTGTGCCCAGCCTGCCTGTACCACATGATTTAAAAATAGAAAAAGCAGGAGGGGTTTTATACCGTGGAAACTTTTCATTATTAATGGAATTTAGCTATTATGCTACAAGTATAGGAATAATTGTTTGTTTAACACTAATAAATGTATAATTTGCTATATATGAGTGTTTTAGGGGAACAATTGGCTGGTTTAAACTGAAAGGCTCAGATTTCCGGAAAGTGGGAAAACCAGGGTAAAAGCTTTGTAACTATATTTTTGTTACAAGACTTTTTATCCCTGGCAGCCATAGCCAGGCAATTTGCCGGGCTATTGTTAACAGCGCCTCATTTTTTAGATAATACTTTTAATAATGCCTCCCTCAATTCTGATGGCTGCACCATTGGTTGCTGACGCAAGCGGGCTTACATAGTATGCAACGGTATCGGCTACTTCTTCCACTGATGCAAAACGCTGAAGAAGAGAAGAAGGACGGATGTCTTTAAAGAAATTGCTTTCAGCTTCTTCGAAGCTAATATTACTTGCGTTTGCCATATCCCCGATAAAGCCATTTATACCTCTGGATCTTGTCGGGCCGGGCAAAATTGAATTTACGGTGACGCCGGTTCCTTTTGTGAGCTCGGCCATACCCCGGCTTACGGCTATCTGCGCTGTTTTTGTCATTCCATAGTGCACCATTTCGCTGGCAGTAGAGACACCTGTTTCACTTGAAATAAAAATGATCCGTCCCCAGTTATTTTCTAACATTTTAGGGAATAGATAACGGGATAGTCTGACGCCACTCATGACGTTAATGTCAAAAAAGCGAAACCAGTCCTCGTCCGGAATTTCAGTAAATGCTTTTGGCTCAAAGATGCCGGTATTGTTTACCAGTATATCAATATGAGGTAACTGCTTTAGTAAGTTGTTTATTTCATCGACCTTGTAGAAATCTGCCGCAATGCCCGAAATATTTTGATTATTGCTTGTTGCTTTCAGGTCGGCAACAGCCTTATCAACAGCTTCCTGAGCTCTCCCATTAATAATGACCGCTGCACCTTCCATTGCCAGGCGATTGGCAATGGCGTAGCCAATTCCTGCGGTTGAGCCGCTTATAAATGCTGTTTTATTTTGAAGTTGTAAGTCCATTTTGTCTAAAATTTTATTGTGAAGTGACTTATTGATTTATGATTCCGAGAACAGCTTCGCCTACCGCTTTAGCCGATTGCGGATTTTGACCTGTTACAACTCTGTTGTCAGTTGCTACATGTGGTTGCCACAAACCTGATTTTTCAAACCTGGCGCCACGTTCAATGAGCTTTGTTTCGAGCGCAAATGGTACTACTTTGTGCATATTCACCGCAACCTCTTCTTCGTTGGTGAAGGCGTTTATTTTCTTTCCGTCAACCAGGTATTTCCCATCCTTTAGTTTGATGTTTACCAATCCGGCAGGTCCATGGCACACAGCAGCTACGATGCCTTCATTTTCATAAATATGCTGAGCGATCTTTGCTAATTCAGTGTTGTCTGCCAAATCCCACATAGCCCCATGCCCTCCGGCATAAAATATGGCAATATAGTCGTCGGCTTTAATTTCCGACGGCTTCAGGGTGTGTTCAACTTTGTAGCGATATTGAGTATTGTTCCAGAATTTGCTATTAGTTGGGTCATCTAAGTTGAAACCATCTACAGGTGCCTTGCCTCCTTGAGGGCTTACAAAGTCAATTTCAAAACCTGCACTATGTAAGACTTCCCAGGGATGCGATACTTCGCTCAGGTAATAGCCTGTGGGTTCATTGGTATCCCCTTTTTTGTCGTGGCTTGTAACCACAAAAAGAATTTTCTTTTTCATTTCTTTTGACTTTTCTGTTTGTGCTGACGCATTATTGCAATACAAAGCGGTAAGACAGCCGGCGATCATAAACAAGGCAGCCGCTTTTTTTCTAATTAAGTTTTTCATGATTATTGAACATAATTGATGATGCAAAGTTGGATGTATACCAACTGATTTTAAAGGACCTACCGCACTAATTCTGTGTGAGCTACATCACACCCTTTTTGAGACCATGCTGTGCTGAGATCTCATTGTTATGTATGAGTTATTTTAGGAAATGGAGGGGCGGAGGGAGATAGGGCAACTGCAAATAATGCCAATGGCGGCATAGGAGATAACCAACGGATCGCGATGTATACTACGTTATGATGAAAGGCGGCTTAGCGTTTCCCTTGATACGCCTAAGTAGGAGGCAATAAGTGTTTTAGGAAGACGCTGAAAAAGTGTAGGATATTGCTTTAATAATTGTTCGTATCGTTCCTGTGCGCTATTGTTTATTAATGATAAGATTCGCTGCTGTAAGGCGATGTAGCCGAAGTTGGATTTCCGCCTGAAGAAATGCTCGATCTTGTGTAGTTCAGCACAGATTTTTTCACGGTTGGCCAGCGAAAGGCACAGTACTTCAGTATCTTCCAGGCAATCAATATTTAAAGACGCCTGGCTTTCATTGAAATATGCCTGGTAGTCGCAGATCCACCAGTCTTCCATAGCAAACTGCAAAATGTGCTCCTTCCCGTTGCTGTTGGTAAAATAAGCTTTGACCAGGCCTTTTTCAACAAAGAAGTCGTTAGGAACATTACTGCCTTCCTGAATAAGGAACTGATGCTTTTTAAATTTTTTTCTTGTGAAATGTGAAAGGATATAATCAAACTCTTTGTCTGAAATGGGTGTGATCTTTTCTATATGTTGTCTAAATATAGTGCTCATTGTCTGATGTAAGTACGAGATAACTTACTGAATTTATGCAAAATACGAAGAATGGAGTAAATAATGTACGCTTAAAATGCTGCATGAGATCATTAGCCGCACTGATCTGCTAAAACAAATTGACTTATTCCGATCTCAGGCTTTTTACTGGGTTCATCAGTGCCGCCTTAATCGATTGGAAGCTCACCGTCAGCAAAGCAATCGCCACAGATAGCAATCCTGCTAAGGTAAACATCCACCATTGTATTTCTATTCTATATGCATAATCCTGCAACCATTGGTTAACAGCATACCAGGCAAGAGGAGTAGCGATCAAAATGGCCAAAAGCACTAATTTCATAAAATCTTTAGCCAACAGCTGCATAATGCTGCTAATACTGGCTCCCATGACCTTACGGATGCCGATCTCTTTGGTTTTCACCTGGGCGGTATAAGTGGCCAATCCGAACAGGCCCAGGCAGGAGATCAGGATAGCCACAATGGAAAATCCCTTAAATAGTGTTCCTGTGCGCTGTTCAGATTTATACAGGTTATCGTACGTTTCATCCAGAAAAGTATACTCAAAAGGGAATCCCGCATTATACTGCTTCCATAGCTTTTCTACTGCGGCAATGGCTTTTGGAGCGCCTTCACCAGTAGTTTTTATATACATTCCGGAGTTTCCGGGCCGGTACTGGAAAATGACAGGCGCTATTTTTTGTTTCAGAGATGCGAAATGAAAGTCTTTGACCACGCCAATGATTGTGCCTTCTGTATCCCACAATTTGAAACGTTTGCCAATCGGATCAATAATTCCCGCTTCCTTTACTGCAGTCTCATTGAGAATGTAATGCGATGAATCGGATGCCATGCCTGTAAAACCGTTCCCTGCAACAAGTTGCAGTTTGAAGACGGAAAGAAAATCCTCATCTACTGTAAGCGGATGGACAAAAAAGCGCTGGTCGGGATCTTTGCCGTCCCAGTCAGCCTTACTGGTAGTAACTCCAATGTTTACGATCTGGTCACTGGCGCAAGTACCTCCCAGCACGCCCTGCTGTTTTAACAGTGCTGCTTTAACAGACTGAGCATGTGGCTGCATATCCCTCATTCCAAATGTGAACACATGTTCTTTATCGTAACCCAATTCTTTCTCATGAATATAAGTCAACTGCCGGTCAATGATCAAGGTGCCGGTGATCAATGCTGCGGAAAACACAAATTGGATTGTTACGAGGGCTTTACGGAAGAAGATTGCACTTATGCCTGCAGAAATCTTTCCTGTTAGTGCTTTTAACGGTTCAAGCGAGGACAATAACAATGCAGGGTAAATGCTCGATAAGGTCAGGGTGGCTAGTACGGTGATACTGACAATAATCCAGATATGCGGGTCGAATAAGCTGAAAGTCATGTTCTTTCCGGCAATGTCGTTATACACTGGCATCAACAAGTAAGCCAACACCAGCGCAGCCACGGCGGCAAAAAGAAAAACCAGGGCTGTTTCTATAACAAACTGAATAAATAACTGAACTTTTCCTGCCCCAATCATCTTGCGTATGCTCACTTCTTTTGCACGGACCAAAAAGCGGGCCGTTGACAGGTTGACATAATTAATGCAGGCGATAATAAGGATCAGGATACCGACAAGCAGAAAAATTCTGACCGTTTGTATCAATCCGTCGCTTCCATCCGTTTTGTAAAGATGCATATCAGTCAGAGACTGCAGGCTATAAGGATCATCAATACCTATATCCCTGTAATTATTGCGAAGCATCAGAGCCAGTTTATCTGTAACGGTCGCGGTTGAAGCTACAGGATTTAATTGCAGGAAAGTATTATAGCTAAAATTACTCCAGTCTTCATCTATGGTTTTCCCTTCACCGTTTACAGAGAAGATCTTTTCATAAAGGTTCATAGGGAAAAGCATGTCATACCTGATACTTGAATTTTCCGGAAAATCTTCCAGGACGCCGGCGACAACAAAATGCTCTTTATTGTCGGCCAATAAAATTTTACCCACAGGGTCCTCGTTGTCAAAATAACGTTTGGCTGTTGACGCTGTTAAGATGACGGAATAATTCCCCTGAAAGGGATTTTCAGGGTCGCCCTTTAATAATTTAAAATCAAAAACACTGAGAAACGAAGGATCTACGTAGCACTTCTTTTCTTCAATAAATTGTTTGCTTTTGTATTTAAATAGGGAGAAATCCCAATTATCCTTGATACGCACCGCGTTTTTGACTTCCGGAATATCTCTTTTAGCAAAGGTGGCTAATGGTGCATGAGAGTTAGACCATATCTGCCTGCTGCTTCCGCTCCCCATGTTAGACAGTACCCGGTAAATGTTCCTGGTATCCCGGTGAAACCTGTCGTAACTTAGCTCATTTTGTACCCATAGGATGATAAGAATTCCTACGGCCAGCCCGGTAGTAAGCCCGGCAATGTTAATGGCAGTGTAAAATTTGTTTTTTACAAGGTTACGCCAGGCGGTCTTGAAATAATTTTTCAGCATAGTTGAAGGGTTTAACTGTCAACATGAGATACGCACTACAGACCCACAATAAAACTGCCATATTTACTGAATAAACCTATAGCCCAATACCCATCTTTTGGGTATCCTGGTGTCCGTGCGAATACGAACGCTTACTGTCCGATTCCGGACAATTGTCTGCGAAAAATGAAGTACACTAAACAAATGTAAGAGTAGCTATAGATGGAATGTCCTGAAAACACAATCAGAAATTAATTGCCTTAAAGCCACTTTTTGTAGAGTTAAGCAACAGCTTAAAAAGCTATTGATCGATGCGGAACTATTTTGGAGATTGTTGACGTTTCATTTCGTTTGAAACATGAAAGGCATTCAATTGAATGCCTTTCATGATCTACCAGGTAGCCTCGACAGGAATCGAACCTGTATCTGGAGCTTCGGAAACTCTTATACTATCCATTGTACTACGAGGCCAGGTCCAGCTCCCGTTTCCCGGGAAAGGATGGCAAAACTAAGCTTTTTACCCCTGAATTACAAAACCATTTCTACATGTTCAGGTTACTCTTAAAGATCTTCACCGCAATAGCCAGCAGGATCACCCCGAAGAACTTACGCACCACCATCAGCCCCGCCTTGCCCAATATACGTTCTATCCACTTCAATGACCGCAGCACGAGGAAGATGATCACCAGGTTAATAAGGATGCCCGCCATGATGTTATATTCCCCGAAATTGGCCTTTAACGACATGATCGTGGTCAATGTTCCCGATCCGGCTATCAGCGGAAACGCAATCGGCACTACGCTGCCTGTTTTATTATCCGCCTCGGTGCTCTTAAAGAACTCGATACCCAGTATCATCTCCAGCCCGATCACAAAGATCACAATAGAACCCGCCACGGCAAAGGAATGCACATCTACGCTCATCAGCTTCAGGAAAGGCTCGCCTACCAGCAAAAAGCCCACCATCAGAAGGCCCGAAGCCAGGGTGGCCTTGCCCGCATCAATATGCCCCAGCTTCTCTTTAAGGGAGATCAGCACCGGGATAGACCCCACAATGTCGATAACGGCAAAAAGGGTAAACGTAATGGCGAGGATCTGGTCTAGGCTAAACATGCTGGTTGATATATTTTATACAAATATAATTTATTATGTGAATGGCCATAGTATGTTAAAAAAGTTGCTTATTGACCATCTATTCCCTTTCTTTGTTTTGGTTGTTTGGGACCTTCTATGACAATTTACTGATATATGACCGAAGATATCATTATCCAGATCAGCAATAAGATCAAGGAAAAAAGAAAGGCAAAAGGTATCACCATACAGGAACTGGCCGATAAAGCAGAAGTGAGCAAAGGCCTGATCTCCCAGATAGAGAATAACCGTACCGTACCCTCCCTGCTGGTGCTCATCAATATTATCCGCGCCCTGAACCTCGATATGAACGAGTTCTTCAATGAAATTGGTACCGAGCAGCAAAGCAGCAAAGTCATTATCAAACAGGAAGCCGCTTACCAGGTATTCGAAAAAGAGACCGCCAAAGGCTTCCTCTACAAACGCGTGCTGACCCGCAGCGTAAAGAACTACCCCGTAGACATCGTGATCCTGGAGCTAAAGAAAGGCGCCCGCCGCAACCAGATGGTTAAGACGGATGCCTATGAATACAAATACATCATCCAGGGTAAAGTAGAATACCAGATAGAGAACGAAAAGTACATTCTCAACACCGGCGACTCCCTGTTCTTTGACGGCCGCCTGGGCCACAAACCCGCTAATATAGGTGACGAAGACGCACGTATACTGGTAGTATACTTCTTCCTGGAAGGCGATAATTAACCGGTCGGCTTGACTATCCATCCCGACCTCTCACTTCCAACGAACCTCAGACTTCAAACCTCAAACCGTATTTTACAAATACTTAATGATAATTTTAGTATTACTTAACAATTAGGTTACATTCTTCTTTAAGATTTGCATGATAAAAGGGCGGAATACCAAATCTCCTCTTCCAAACCAAAAATCTTATCCATTATCATGCAACAACATTTACACCACCATTTCAGACGGCTTGGCCTGTGCATATTAATGCTGCTGGCCGGCTACGCCGTTAAGGCGCAACAGTCCGTAAGCGGGCAGGTAACTTCCGCGGAAGACCGTCAGCCGGTACCGGGAGCGACCGTAAAAATCAAAGGCAGCTCCAAAGGAGCGCTTACAGACGGCAACGGGCAGTTCGTCATCGCTGCCGCTCCTGCTGACACCCTGGTGGTCTCCTACATCGGTTTTACGCCAGCCGAAGTAGCGGTGAAAGACCAGCAAAACATCGTCATCACCCTCCATACCGACAAAAGATCATTGGATGAAGTAGTGGTAACCGCATTGGGTATTAAAAAAGAAGTAAAACGCCTGGGCTATGCCGTACAGGAGATAAAAGGTGAAGACCTGGTAAAAGCCAGGGAGCCAAACCCTATCAACGGCCTTACCGGTAAAGTAGCCGGCCTTACCGTGGGCGCTTCTGCAGAAATGCTGGGCACTCCCCAGGTATTGCTGCGCGGCAGCGCCATCAACCTGTACGTGGTAGATGGTGTACCTATCAATTCAGACACCTGGAACATTTCCCCGGATGATATTGAAAGCTATACCGTGCTGAAAGGCGCCACCGCCTCCGCCCTGTATGGCTCCCGTGGCTTGAACGGTGCTATCATGATCACTACCAGAAGAGGGTCTAAAGATAAACGCGGCTTCTCCGTAGAACTGAACTCCAGCACCATGTTCGATAAAGGCTTCATCGCCATCCCGGAAGTGCAGGATGAATACGGTCCCGGCGACCATGGCCGCTACGCGTTTGTAGACGGTAAAGGCGGTGGTACCAACGATGGCGACTATGATATCTGGGGCCCTAAATTCGAAGGCCAGCTGATCCCGCAGTATGACAGTCCCGTGGATCCTGCCACCGGTCAGCGCAAAGGAACACCCTGGGTGGCCCGCGGTAAGGATAACCTGAAAAGGTTCATCCAGACGGGTATTCTCAGCACGAACAACATTTCCGTTTCCGCCAGGACCGACAAGGCAGATCTGCGCTTCTCCCTGTCGCATTCCTATCAGAAAGGTATCATCCCTAACACGCAGCTGAATATTACCAATTTCAATATCTCTGCGGGATATAACTTTTCGGATCGCCTGCGCCTGGAGTCTTACCTGAACTATAACCGCCAGTTCACAGACAACTTCCCGGATGTGAACTATGGCCCCAACAGTCTTATCTATAATATCGAGATCTGGGGCGGCGCCGACTGGAACATTGACGATATGCGCAACTACTGGCAGCCGGGTAAAGAAGGCGTTCAGTCTATCTATGCAGAATACCAGCGCTACCATAACCCCTGGTTCATGGTAAAAGAATGGCTGCGCGGTCACTATAAAACTGACGTGAACGGTTATATGAAGCTCACCTACCAGCTGACCAATAACCTGGAACTGCTGGCCCGTACACAGGTAACTACCTATGACCTGTTCCGCAATGAAAAAATGCCTTACTCTGCACACCCCTACGGCCGTGAAGAAGGTAAAGGCGATTACCGCGAAGACAAACGCTCACTGTTCGAGAACAATACAGACGTATTGCTCACCTATCACAATACTTTCAATAAAATAGACCTGCGTGCTTCCGTAGGTGGAAATGCCCGCAACTTTAAATACAATTCCAGCTACGTAACCACCGGTTACCTGAACGCACCGGGCTGGTACAGCTTTGCCAACACCCGCGATCCGCTGTATGCCAACAATTTCCGTTCAGACATGCTGGTGCTCAGTACCTATGGTTATGTAGACCTTACCTTCAGCAAATACGCCACCTTATCGCTGACAGGCCGTTACGACAAACTGTCTACACTGCCTAAAGGCAATAACCTGTACTTCTATCCCTCCGCTTCATTGAGCACAGTGATATCTGATTATGTGAAGCTGCCGGAAGTGATCTCCTTCCTGAAACTACGCGGTTCCTATGCCAACGTAAAAGGCGGCCTTACACAGCCCACTATCGGCGCTACGCCGCTGGCGGCTTACCCGCTGGGATATGGAACAGAATACCTGTCTTCTTATGATGGCCCTACCTTCCAGAACTCCGCCGGTTACGACGTTAGACCGGTATACCAGAACCAGGCAGGCGCTTTCTACACCCGCACGATCGTAAATCCTGATCTGAAACCATTCTCCACCACGGCTTATGAAGCCGGTCTGGATATCCGCTTCCTGCAGAACCGCATTGGCTTTGACGGAACCTGGTTTACAACCAAAAACGGTCCGCGCATTTTTGAACTGCAAACATCTGATGCTACCGGTTTTGAAAAGATGCTCGTAAACGGTGTGACCACCCGTAAAACAGGCTGGGAAGCTTCTATTACCGGAACTCCCCTCCGCAGCAATACAGGCCTTAACTGGAATGTATTGGTGAACTGGAGCACTTTTAAGGAGAAATATGTAGACTTCTATCCAGGTGTAAATACATTGAATGTATTCTTTAAACCTGGCGACAGGGTGGATGGATTCTATGGTTCCGCTTTCGTAAAAACGCCCGATGGACAGATCATTAACGATGCAGGCGATGGCCGTCCTATCAGGAACCCAACCAACCAGTTCCTCGGATATACCAATCCTGACTGGACCTGGGCGATCAACAACGTGTTCCGCTACAAGCAATTTACTTTCAGCTTCCAGTTTGATGGCCGTGTAGGCGGTAAAATGATCGACTATATTCAGCAGCAAACCTTCCGTGGCGGCCGCAATATACAGACCGTACAAGGCGCTATGGGCGATGCCCGCTACCAGGACTACAAAGGTGTGAAATCATGGGTTGGACAAGGGGTAGTGATCAGCAACGGCGCCGCTATCAATTATGATAACAACGGTAATGTGACCAACTACAAAGACATGCAGTTTGCGCCCAACACTACCAAAACCTTCCTGCAGGACTATATCAGCGTTTACTACAACACGAACGAAGCGAATATTATCAGCAAGACCTTTGCCAAGCTCCGCGAAGTAGTGATCGGGTATACACTGCCGCAAAGCCTGCTGGGCCGCAGCTTTATCAGGCAGGCAAATGTTTCCTTCGTAGGTCGTAACCTGCTCTATTTCGCCAGCCATAAGGATGTGGATATTGAACAGTATGCAGGAGACCAGGGATCCTCTTCCCTGCAAACGCCTACCACCCGCCGTTATGGTTTTAATGTAAACGTAACTTTTTAATTGTTTGAAGTTTGAGGTTTGAAGTTTGAAGTTCGTGAGAAGTTACAGGTTCAAAGCAGGTTATCAGCCTTGAACTTCCAACTTTTAACTAACCTCCAACCTCAAGCTTCAAACCTCAAACTTAAAACTTCAAGCAACCGATAATGAAACAGATCAAGATATTAACGATCGCCGCCTTACTAACTGTAGGCGCCGGATTCAGTAGCTGTAACAAACAGTTCACTGATTATGAAATGAACAGCAATAAGCCCGGCCAGGTGCCTCCCAGCCTGGTATTGGGCGGTGTATTGAATGATATGAACGCCATCAAACCATGGAGCGATGTAATGCGCTTTAACCAGTTTGATTGCTGCAACTATAACTACTATGGCAACCAGCGTTACGACTGGGGCGGTGCAGACCTGGGCGGTTATTTTACCCTGCAGAATGTACAGCAGATGGAGAAAGAAGCGATCCGCCTGGGCGGTAAGGACCTGAACCCTTACGCTGCATTAGGTAAGTTCTTCCGCGCCTTTTTCTTTTACCGTATGACCAACCTGGTGGGAGATCTGCCTATGACAGACGCGCTGGACGGAAGGAATAACCTCACGCCCAGGTATGACGATCAGCGTGCCATCTTCATCCAGATCCTCGCCTGGCTGGAACAAGCCAACGCAGAACTGGACCAGCTGATCAAGAATCCAGACCAGAGTAATACTTCAGAAGGACAGACCCTTAAGAATGATTTCTATTACAACAATAAGCTGGATCTCTGGCAACGTGCAGTGAATGCTTTCCACCTGCGTGTGCTGATCGCGCTCAGCAAGAAAACAACAGATGCAGAGCTGAAGATCCAGCAGCAGTTCAACGACATCGTTTCCAATCCAACCAGGTATCCGCTGATGCAAGGCATGGATCAGAGCCTGCAGTTCATCTACAACAACATCAACAAGTACCCGGTCAACCCGGATAACCTGGGCTTTGACGCTACCCGTTATAACATGTCGGCTACTTACCTGAACACGCTGTCTTCACTGCGCGATCCCCGTGCTTATATCACAGCTGAACCAGCCACCGAACAGCTGAATAAGTTTAAGAAAACGCCGGCTGATATTACCGCTTATGTAGGCGCTCCTTCAGGAGAGAACCTGGCAGATATGTCTTCTAAAATGTCCAGCGTGGACACAGCGGTGTACTCACTGCGTAGCCGCGCCCGTTACTATGCCAACTATGCAGCAGAACCGGGTATCCTGGTAGGTTATCCTGAAATGTGCTTCAACATTGCAGAAGCCATCAACCGTGGCTGGATTACCGGTAACGCTGAAGACTGGTATAAGAAAGGCATCCAGGCATCTATGAGCTTCTATGGTATCCCTGCTACTGCACCCGGCACTGTTACCAAAATATACAAAGGTGTGCGTCATGATATCGCCTTCAATTTTGAAACAGATTACTACTCACAGGCCACGGTGAAGTACCAGGGCAATAACGCCACCGGCCTGCAGCAGATCCTCACACAGAAATACCTGGCCTTCTTCGAGAACTCAGACTGGGAAGGTTATCTCAACTGGCGCAGAACAGGTGTACCTGTATTCAGCACAGGATCCGGCACCGGTAACAGCAACAAGATCCCGCTGCGATTTAAATACCCGAACAACCACCGCGATGCGAATGCCGCCAACTGGGCTGCAGCATTGCAGCAACAATTCGGTACCACCACTGATGATATTAATGCAGCCATGTGGCTGATAAAATAAACGGTATGCAACTGGAACAAGCGCAGCAAATAGCAACAGCAGTGTTTGCCCTGTATAAACAATACGGCGCGGCAGATTATATAGGCGAACCGGTGTCACAGCTGGAGCATATGTACCAGGCGGCTTTGCTGGCCGAACAGGCGGGCGCCACGGAAGAAGTGATCCTGGCGGCTTTCTTTCATGACATAGGCCACCTGTGCGAGCTGGATGGAAAGAGCTCCATGGACGGCTACGGCGTACAGGACCACGAGCAATGGGGCAGCATCTACCTGCAGCGCTGCGGTTTTTCTGATACGCTGGCCCGGCTGGTAGGATCGCATGTAGCGGCTAAACGCTATCTCACCTACAAGCATCCCGCATATTATGAACAGTTGTCGCCGGCCAGCAAGCAAACGCTGGCCTTCCAGGGAGGCCCGATGACGGCAACAGAAGCTGCCGCGTTTGAAGCAGATCCGCTGTTTGCAGATATGGTTCGCCTCCGCACCTGGGATGATCTGGCAAAAGAAACGGATCAGCCGCTGCCTGAATTGTCGCGCTTTAAACAGATGGCCATAAAACACTTAGTAACAGTTGTCAGTTGATAGTTGACAGTTGTCAGCAAATGCTGGAACTGTATAGCTGATAACTAGTAACTGACAACTAATAACTAACAACTGACAACTGATAACTAACAACTGACAACCATTATGTGGATCCAACAACGGTTAAAACGTACAGACCAGTTCACCTTTGCACTGTACGCCGCGCTGGTATCATTCGGTACTTACTCCTGTATGTATGCCTTTCGCAAACCGTTTGCTGTAGCGCTGTTTGAAGGTGTCAGCTTCCTGGGCATAGATTACAAGATCTGGCTGGTGATTGCCCAGACCATGGGATACGCCGCCAGTAAGTTTTATGGCATTCGCTTTATTGCTGAGATGCAGGGCGCTAAAAGAGCGCGCAGTATTGTTATACTGATCTTTTTTTCCTGGCTGGCGCTATTGCTGTTTGCAGTAGTGCCAGCCCCTTTTAATATCGTGTTCCTGTTCCTCAATGGCTTTCCGCTGGGCATGATCTGGGGCCTGGTCTTCAGCTACCTGGAAGGCAGGCAGAGCACAGAGTTCATGGGATCTGTACTGTCTATCAGCTTTATATTTTCATCCGGTTTTGTAAAATCGGCTGGTATGATGGTGATGGTAGACTGGGGCATTAGCGAACGCTGGATGCCTTTTGTTACAGGGCTGATCTTCATGGTTCCCATGATCATCTTTGTAATGCTGCTGGAACAGATTCCCCCGCCTTCAGCTACAGACGAGGCCTTAAGAACGCGACGAGAACCCATGGACAAACATCAGCGCTGGCAGTTTTTGCAGCAGTTTTTGCCGGGCTTAACGCTTTGCATCCTGAGTTATGTGTTGCTGACCATGTTGCGCGATATGCGCGATAACTTTGCTTCCAACATCTGGCAGGAGCTGGGTATGGGAGAACAATCAGGTATCTTCACACAAACGGAAGTGCCGGTATCACTGGTGATCCTGGGCATAATGGGATTGTTAGTATTTATAAAGGACAATTACCAGGCATTCATGTTCAACTTCGTGATCGTGATCGCTGGTTTTGTAATAGCAGGAGCCAGCTGCCTCTTATTCATGCAGCAGCAGATTGGGCCGGTTACCTGGATGACCATGACGGGGCTTGGATTGTATATGGGCTATATTCCCTTTAACTGTATCTTTTTTGAAAGAATGATTGCTACGTTCAGGTATGTGAGCAATGTGGGCTTCATTATCTATGTGGCAGATTCATTTGGTTACCTGGGCAGCGTAAGCATTTTGCTGGTAAAGAATTTCAGCAGGCTACAGCTTTCCTGGAGCCGCTTCTTTATGGATATGGTGCTGGGCATGTCTGTATTGGGAATATGCCTGATGCTGGGCGCCTACCGCTATTTCAGGAGGAAATACAGGGGCAGCGCCACTGTTGCTTCACTCGTTCACCCCTAAGAGCTCCACTTTTCCATTCTCCACCTGTAAGCGCGCGATACGCCCGTACTCTACACGCAATTCAAAAGACCGTTCGAGCGGAGTGTTGGTTACATAGGCCAGCAGCGAGCGGATCACGCCGCTGTGGGTAACCAGCACGGCATCTTTTCCGCGGGCAATCACTTCATTAAAGATCTCCACGGCGCGTTTATACAGGTCCTCATAACTTTCTCCGCCCGGCACACGTGCATATACATAATTATCCATCCAGGCCTGCAGGGCATTAGGGCCGATATCATCCCAGCGCTTCATCTCCCAGTCGCCGAAGTTCAATTCTTTCAGACGATCGTCTTGCGTGAAATTATCTTCAAACAGGAAACGGGCCAGTTTACTGCAGCGTTGCAGCGGACTGGCATATACGGCAAAAGGTTTGCCGGGTAGCAGTAGTTTTACGCGGGTAGCTTCTTCAGTGAAGGTGTCGGCAACATCCAGGTCCGCAAATCCATAACAGGTGCCTCGTTCAATGGCCGGCGTGGTGTGCCGGATCAGGTATATATCCATGCTGCAATGCAAAGCAACAAATATACAACTGTTTCGCTAACTTGCTGTACAGCGCCCAGGCAATCGCCTGTATAGCCGCCAATCCAGCGGCGCATTTTATGGCTCATATAGGCGCGTACCAACCACAATGCGGGCAGCAGGAGGATCAGTATATAGTGTTGGAAAAGGAGGATGATCACGATCAGCGGCAGCAGGCCAAAGAAACCAGCCAGCGTGAGCTCCCAGCCGCTGATACCTTTGGACACAGGTTTTGCTTTGCTGTCTTCGTTCTCTCTTACGTAAGGAAGTGTATAGATGATGGTAACCGCCACGAAACGGCTTAGCGGTTGCGCAATGATAATAGCCAGCAGCGCCTGTTTCAGGGACAGAGATTGTAACGCATAAAACTTCAGGAGCATTAGCAGCACAAGCCCCAGCATGCCGAAAGTGCCGATACGGCTATCTTTCATGATAAGCAGGATCTTTTCTTTGGTCCAGCCGCCGCCAAATCCGTCGCACATATCTGCAAAGCCATCTTCATGAAAAGCGCCGGTGATCCAGATAGCAGCAGCCAGGCAAAAGAGGATGCTGATGGTCCAGGGAGCGATCTGGCTGGCGCCCCACAGCACCAGGGCCATGGCGCCGCCGGTGATCCAGCCGATAAGAGGCAGATAGCGGGTAGCATTGTTCAACAGATCCAGCCCGTGGCCCATGTTGCCGCCCACAGGGATACGTGTATAGAACATGATGGCGGTACGTAATAAGAGCCATTGCCGTCGCATAATCAATAAATAGCGTTTGATGTTTAAAGTTTGAGTTCTGAAGTTCGTTAGATGTTGGACGTTTAAGGCCGGTTATCGGCCCCGGAACCTTTAACCTTTTAACGAACCTCAGACCTCAAACTTCAAACCTCAAACCTTAAGTTGTTTTGTTTGAAACCTGTGCGTCATCAAAGCTGGCCATCTGCTCCATAAAGGCTGCTGCGCATTGTATGATGGGCATCGCCAGGGCTGCGCCGGTGCCTTCGCCCAGGCGCATATCCAGTTGTAAAAGGGAGCTCACCTGCAGGTGCTCCAGCATGGCGCGGTGGCCTTTTTCATGAGAGCTGTGTGCGAAGATGCAATAGTCTGTTACAGCGGGTTGTAAGCGTTGTGCCGTTAGCAAAGCTGCGGTAACAATAAAACCATCTATCACGATGATCATATTCAGGGCTGCAGCCTGTAATATAGCCCCGCATAGCATGGCTATTTCAAAACCGCCGTAGGTGGCCAGTATGGTTATCGGATCTTCGGGCACGCCGTGACGGTTCAATGCTTCCTGTAAGATCACGATCTTCCGTGCGATCTGTTTGGATGTGCTGCCTGTACCTGCGCCAGTGCATTCTTCAATAGGAATACCGGTAAAGCAGCTCATCAGCAGTGAAGCCGCAGCAGTATTGCCAATGCCCATTTCTCCGAAGCCGATGGTATTGCAGCCTTGCTGGTGGATGCCCTGTACGATCTCTGCGCCTGCCTCCATGGCCTTTTCGCACTCTTCTATTGTCATAGCGGGCTCGTGGAGATAGTTGCGGGTGCCGTATGCGATCTTGCAGTGGTTCAGCATGGGATGGGAGGGAAAATTGTGGTTCACGCCTGCATCCACGATCACCAGCTCTATCTGTAGCTGGCGGCACAATGCATTGATGGCGGCTCCTCCGTGCAGGAAATTATATACCATCTGCGCCGTTACTTCCTGCGGGTAAGGATTGACGAGCCCTTCTGCCGCAACGCCATGGTCGCCCGCAAATACGGCGATCGTAGGTTTAGTGATAGCCGGTTCCAGTGTTTGTTGGATAAGACCTGCCTGCAGGGCAATATGTTCCAGCCTGCCAAGTGATCCCGGCGGTTTGGTTTTCTGGTCAATTTTTTCCTGCAGCGCTGATGCCAGCCCGCGGGAAAGAGGAGAGATGTTCATTATTTAATTGTTACGGGTATACCCGATACCATTAACACCACTTTTTGTGCGCGCTGGGCGATGTATTGGTTGGCCCAGCCTTGCAGGTCGGTGAACTTACGCCCGGTATCGGTGTCTGCATGTACGCCCATGCCGATCTCATTGGTCACTATAATAATCGTGGCGTTCTTTTTAGTAAGGGCGTTAATTTCCTGTTGTATACTATACAGGGCGGTGTCTACGTCCTGATGATGTTGCATAAAGAAGTTGGTCAGCCAGAGGGTAACACAGTCGATAACGGCTACCCGTCCTTCCAGCGGTAAGAGGCTAACATATAATTGCTCTTCGATATTGGTCCATTCAGGGCCCCGGTCTTGCTGGTGCCGCTTTACACGCGCTCCGAAATCATCATCCCATATTTTGGCGGTGGCTACATATACGGGGTCTTCTGCCAGTGACAGCGCCAGTTGTTGTGCATAACTGCTTTTTCCCGAACGGGCGCCTCCTGTAATCAATTGGATCATAGTTCGACTTATTTTGCCAGGGCGGCAAACCTGCGTTGCATCAGTTCAAATCCTCCGAAGAAGATAGCGCCGTAAACAACGTTGCCAATGAACATGAATTTCATATAGGGAACGGCCATGGCATAGCATCTGAGCAGGCCTTCGCCGTCTTTCGTATATAATTTACCGGTGGTAGGGTCTGTACAGCCGCCGAGCCACACGCCGAAATCAGCGATCAGCCAGTGTGCTACCGCTGCTGCAGCTGCCGCTATGACGATATTGCCGATGTTCACTTTTTTGATGATCAGCTGTCCGGCCAACACCATAGCTGCAAAGCCGAGGTAAGTCCAGGCCCAGCCCTGGTAAAGCAATCCGCCGTTAGCAAAATCCGGGTAGAAAAGCTGCTGCACTACTACATCGCTGATGAAAAGCGTGAGCAGCGGAAACAGGTAGGATTTCCAGTTGTTGTTAAAATAAGCGCCGCCAAATAAGGCCATAGCGCCAATAGGGCTGATGTTGGAATAGGGGGTAACATGACCTTCTCCTAGTATCCTCAATATACCTGCGGCTGCAATGAACAGCAGCAGCACACTTAAACGCGGATTAAGATTCCTGAGAGACATGATTGATGATTTAATACGCTTAACGTTAAATGCTGAACGCTTAATGCGTATGCCTTAGGCGTTCAGCATTTAGCGTAATTTATAAATTAATTGCCATTCCGGCCGTAAAATTAAACTTCCTGGCGGTATATCCTCTCACATCAAAGTATTGTTGATCGGTAATATTGCGGAAATCACCGAATACTTTGAAAAACTGTCCCAGTTTATATTCCGCGTATGCGCCCAGGGTATAGTAGTCGCCCAGCGGCAGGTCGCCTTTCCCGAATACGCTTTCCCATCTTTTGCTGATGTATTTGTATTGCGCGCTTACGTACAGGCCTGGCGTTACCTGGTAACCCAGTTCTGCATTCAGGGCATGTTTGGGCCTGCGGTAGAGGTTGTAGTAGCTGGTGTCCTGCTGGGTGAGCTTACCGGTTACATAGGTGTAATTGACGCTCAGGTTCAGGCCGCCAACGATCTGCCAGCTCGCTTCCAGCTCTCCGCCGTAAGCTTTTTGTTTGTCGGCATTCCGGTAGTAGCTGCGGTAAGTAACCGGTTCTGTGTAGAAAATGATCAGGTCGCGGGTTTCGCGCTGGAAACCTACAACGCGCAGGTTCACTTTGTCCTGGAACAGCGCGCCCTGGTAGCCGCCTTCGTAGTTGATGGAAGATTCCGGCTGCAGGTCTTTATTACCGTACTCAGAATATAACTGGTACAGCGTAGGCACTTTATAGGCAGATGAGATGTTGATGAATACCTTATGCCTGTTGTTGATCAGGTAAGAAGGGTTGAAAGAGATGGTCTGGTTATTACCATAGATGTTATGGTAATTGAAACGGCCACCCAGTTCCAGGTTGAAACCGCCCAGGTTATGCAGCAGCAGTGACGCATAGTGGCTGAACTGGCGCGCATGGGCACTGTCGGGTGATAGTTTGCTGGGAGGATAGGCCATGAACTCATCAACGAACTGCGTACTTTGATCCGTGTTAGACGTACGGAATTCAGCGCCCGCTAATAGTTGCAGCTCTTTGGTTATATCCCAGTTTACGTAGGTTTCTGCCTGGTGTGTATTGGATTCAAAATTGCCTTCGTAGTACTTGCTCGGGAAATCTGATTTAGCGATATAGCCGGAATCATTCTGCAGGTGGCGCTTATTGCGTTGATAACTGTACAATATGGTCCAGCTGCCTTTATTGAAATCGTAACGGCTGCTGATGGTGTTCAGCAGGTATTTATTCTGCATGTTATAGTCCTGGTCGTCGGTAAAGGCTGCTTCATCCAGGCCGCCTTTATAATCGCTCCAGTTCACCATGTACTGCAATTTCCACCGATTGGTGGCCTGGAAGCCTATTTTACCGAATACACTGTGGCGTTTAAAGCCGTCTTTGTCAAAATTGCCGGTATTCAGGCTGTCGTAAGCAGAGGAAAACCCATCGGTTTTCAGGTACTGGTATCCGCCCAGGTAGGAGAATTTACCAACGCTGCCGTTCACGCCTGCGCCGCCCTGCCGGGTTTTATAAGTGCCCCAGGCGCCATTTGCGCTGATGCCTACTTTGCTGTCGCCCGGTTTTTTGGTGATGATATTGATCACACCCGCAACGGCATCAGAACCATAGAGGGTAGACTGGCTGCCGCGGAGGATCTCGATACGGTCTATCTGCGTAACCGGTATAAAGTTGAGATCAAAGGCATTGGAGATCTGCGATGCATCGCTTACCGGGATGCCGTCTATCAGTATCAGGGTGTTTCCCGTGCTGGCCCCGCGCATATACAGGTCCTGGTTGGTGCCGGGGGCATTTTCGGCTCCGTTCACTACCAGGCCTGCCTGGCTGTTAAGGATGGAGCTGAGGGATTTTCCACTGTTCTTTTGCAGGTAATCAGATGAGATCACGGTCACTACTTTGCCGCTCTCGCCTGCTCTCTTTGCAAATTTGGTAGCCGTTACTACCACTTCGTTTAAATGGTTGGCGTGGGATGAGTCCTGGGCATTGGCATGTGTGTAAACCATCAGCATGACAACAGCCGGGATAAAGGAGTAAAGTTTCCTGCGCATAAAACTGTTTAAGCTTTAAAAAAATAACTGGTATGCGCTGCCGGAGATGTTAAAAAGAAAGAATACAGGCACCCTTGCAGGTGCATACATCCTTAGCCTTTCACCCGAAAGCGTTTAATGATGTTGAAACACCTGGCAGGTCTTCTGACTTTCCTGCTTTTCCGGGAAACCTTCCCATCCGCCAGCTGGCGGACAGTGGTATGGAGTATTCCGGAAAATCACAGCCCGGTTTTAGCCGGGAGGCAGGATTACAGCTACGGGGATAGTTCCGGATTTACACCGGATTCCCATTTTAATCCCGATTATTTCATCATCGGGAACCAAATGCGGGAGCAAACCTAAAGCAAAATGAGGAATTCTCAAACCTGATATTATTTTAGCAAAATGCCCGGGGAGTAAGGATAGAGCAAGGATACAGCAAGGATACAGCAAGGATAGTGCAAGGATAAGGCGGGTAAAATACTACCACAATAATGGCTGGCGCCTGCATCTAAACAGGTGTAGCGTTCGTCATTTATTGCATGTTGCAGCCTGTTTGCTGCATTCGGGTAGCATCTGGGTGACGGTTTCATCTGGTACCGTTCCAATCCAGTCTCATAGATGTCCCATTCCTCTAAAAGGCATGTGACGACTATGTGAGAGGTATGGGACATTAACGGGACAAATAGTAACCCGGGTGCTATCCGGATGCAACCGGAGGGCTGCAAGGGGCATAAAAAAGGGTGTATCGCAACCGATACACCCCTTCCAGTTATAAATAACTATTAGCATCAACCCGGCATACGGGAGATATACTTGTCCATTTCTTTGATCTGGCTTACGATCTGTGCGGTAGTAGGTTTCTGTGCCTTCGCGCGGCGGAACAGATCTTTAGCAGATTTAAAGTCGCGGCGGCTCATGGCAATGGAAGCCAGGGTGAGCAGCGCAGCGGCTGTATTCTCCTTATCGGGGAGGCCCAGTCTTACTGCCTTTTTCAGGTTCTGATCAGCAGTTTTCAGGTCATTTTTCTGGTAGGCGATGGTGCCCAGCTGGAAATACTGCATACCCTCGTACTCTTTCATGGGGCTGCCGCTTTTGATGCTCTGGCGAACGGCAGCTTCTGCCTTATCCAGGTCCTGGTTGTGCATGGCCAGGTTGCTCTGCATGAAATAGTATACGGAGCGGATGGGTTTATACAGCAGCTTGGGGAATTTCACTTTATTCATCAGGCCCATTGCCTTTTCCACATCCCCTGCCTCTACAGCTTCCTGTACCAGGCGCATGGGGCCGAACATAAAATGGGTTACCAGGCAGATAAGGGCCAGCAGCAGGGGAATAGTAGCTTCCCACCAACCTACGGTAGCGCCCAGCGCTATACCGCCTATCAACAGCAGGATACCGATCGGCAGCCTGTATAGAATAAAAAAGTTAAATGCTTTCATCCGATAATCTTCAATGAGGCTGCAAAGGTAGGGAAATTAGTCCATGGTCCATAGTCTGTGGTCCATGGATTGGCCGTTTATGATAAGTTAGCTGCCCATAAACGGGATACGCCATGGAGGATGGACCATCGGCCATGGACTTTTAACTTTCAACTATTCTCCCTACCTTTGAAACATCAGATGATATGATGAGTCAATTACCTCCCATAAAAAGATTAAGCCTGGCCGACGAAGTTGCCCAGCGCTTACAGCAACAGATCTCCCTGGGCCAGTATAAACCCGGGGATAGGCTGCCACCGGAGCCTGCCCTTATGCAGGAGTTCGGCGTAGGCCGCTCCACCATCCGCGAAGCGGTACGCATCCTGGCTAATGCCGGGGTACTACGCGTACAACAGGGACTGGGCACTTTTGTTGAGGCGGTATCAGACCACGCAGAGCCCTGGTCGCAACGCCTGAAACGCGCCGAGTTCGAGGACCTGAACGAAGTGCGCCAGCTGCTGGAACTGAAGATCGCCCAAAAAGCCGCCCTGCACCGTACGGAAAAGGACATAGAACAGATGCAGGACTTCCTGAAAAAGCGGAAAGAAGCTGCCCTGGCCAATAACGTAGAGGAGTGTATACAGGCGGATATAGATTTTCACCGCAGCATTGCTGCCGCAGCCCGCAACAGCATCCTGGCAGACTTGTACAGTACCGTGGCGGAGCATCTGAAAAAGCATTTCGTTTCAATATTTACCTCTACCAGATCATTTACCGAAACGCAGCAGCTGCATCAGCATTTGCTTAAAAGCATCATCGATCAAAACCCGGAGAAAGCCTGGCAATGGGCTTCCCGCATTACAGACCACATGGTGGAAAAAGAGCAGTAATAACCTATAAAGATCAACAGCATAAATTATTATGGAAACGGGAACAAAAGACACAGCAACAGCGGCCATACCAGCCGCGGCCAGAGACGCAGCAGAGAAAACGGTTTTCTCCATACTGCTGGCCCTCAGTTTTTCACACTTGCTGAACGACACTATTCAATCCCTGATACCGGCCATTTACCCGGTAGTAAAGGATTCACTGCATATCAGCTTTACACAGATCGGGCTGATCACGCTTACCTTCCAGATGACGGCATCTATCTTACAACCCCTGGTGGGACTTTTCACCGACCGTCGTCCACAACCCTATTCACTGGCCATCGGGATGGGCTTTACATTGACGGGTCTCATCTGCCTGTCGCTCGCGCATAGCTTTTATATTGTACTGATAGCTGTGGCGCTGGTGGGCATGGGCTCTGCCGTGTTCCATCCGGAAGCATCGCGTTTGGCCTATATGGCTTCCGGCGGACGGCATGGTATGGCACAATCCCTCTTCCAGCTGGGCGGCAATGCAGGCAGCTCATTGGGGCCTTTGCTGGCGGCAATGATTATCGTACCATTCGGACAGTTCAACGTGATCTGGTTTTCGCTGGCTGCACTGCTGGCTATCGTGGTGATGCTGAATATCGCCGGCTGGTATAAGAACAACCGGCATCGTGTAAAGCCTAAGCGCAAAACAGGAGGCGATGCGCATGTGGCCTTACCCGCAGGCAAGGTGGCTTTTGCCCTGGTGATACTGCTGGTGCTGATCTTCTCCAAGTATTTCTATATGGCGAGCATGACCAATTACTACACTTTCTACCTGATAGACAAGTTCCATATTTCCGTGCAAAGCGCGCAGCTGTACCTGTTCATCTTCCTGTTTGCCATCGCGGCAGGGACTTTCATCGGCGGGCCGGTGGGCGACCGTATCGGGCGTAAATACGTGATATGGATCTCCATCCTGGGGGTAGCGCCTTTCACGATCCTGTTGCCGCATGTAAGCCTTTTCTGGACAGCAGTATTGAGTGTGTTCATTGGCGTTATACTCTCGTCTGCGTTTTCCGCTATCCTGGTATATGCACAGGAACTGGTACCGGGCAAAGTAGGTATGATAGCCGGTCTGTTCTTCGGCCTTGCCTTTGGTATGGCCGGTATCGGATCTGCGGTGCTGGGGCGCCTGGCAGACCACACCAGTATTAATCATGTGTTCCATGTTTGCGCCTGGTTGCCACTGATAGGGCTGCTCACCGGGTTCTTGCCCAATGTGGAGCGCAAGCATGCATAATTTTAGTTATTCACTTTAGCTGCAGTGCGGCGGCCAGGTCCCGCCTGACCAGTGAGATCATCGCCCAGGTCCTGACGGTATTTGGCTGCCAGCGCTTCCAGCTCCTTTACTACTTCAGGAAAATGTGCCTGCACATCCAGTGTTTCTCCCGGATCATGGCGCAGATCATATAAGGCCAGCGGTGTATTTACATTGGGCTGATCGCCTGGCCAGCCATCATAGCCTGGCAGGTTCTGTTTATAGGTGCGGGATTTATGTGGAAACACCAGTTTCCACGGGCCTTTGCGGATGGCCTGCAGGCTGTTCACTTCATAATACACGGCCAGTTCATTACGCGGACTGGCGCCTGCCTGGTTGAATAATAAAGTATGCAGATCTACGCCGTCTATCTTTTTTTCGGGTAGCGGCGCGCCGCAGAAATGCGCGATGGTAGGCAACAGGTCTATTGTAGCAGCCATTTTGTTACACACAGTGCCGGCGGGGATTTGTCCGGGCCAGCGCATGATACAGGGCACCCGGATACCGCCTTCCCAGGATGTGCCTTTGCCTTCCCGCAGGCCACCGGTACCGCCGGCATGATTGCCATAAGAAAGCCAGGGGCCGTTGTCACTGGTAAAGATTACCAGGGTGTTCTTGCTCAATCCTGTTTCGTCCAGTGTCTTCATGATCTGCCCAACAGACCAGTCAATTTCCATCATCAGATCGCCGAACAGTCCGTCGCCGCTCTTGCCTGCGTATTTGCCGGAAACTGCGATAGGCACATGCGGCATGCTGTGCGCCATATACAGAAAGAAGGGCTTGTTCTTATTCTTTTTGATGAAGCTGCAGGCTCGCTCCGTATACATGGTGGTCAGTTCCGACTGGTCTTCCAGTGTTTTAATGATCTTCACCGGCTTATTTCCTTCTATCAAAGGCAGTGGCGGATATTTAGCCCGCCAGCTTTTGGAAGTATCTGCATAAGGTTTGCCGTCATAATTCACCGGCCACATATCATTGGAGTAGGGGAGTCCCAGGTATTCATCAAAGCCTTGCTGTAATGGCAGATAAGGGGCTTTGTGGCCCAGGTGCCATTTACCCACCATGCCGGTGGTATAGCCACGTTTTTTCAATACTTCTGCTATGGTTTGTTCGCTGGTGTCCAGTGCAATAGGGCTGTTGGGCGCAAGCGCACCGTGTATGCCTACCCGGTTGGAGTAGCAGCCTGTTAAGAGAGCCGCTCTTGAAGCAGAGCATACCGCTTGTGCAACATAGAAATAAGTAAAGCGCATGCCCTGGGCTGCCAGCTGGTTAATATTGGGTGTGCGCCAGGGAGTTCCGGCGTAACACTCCAGGTCGCCATAGCCCATGTCGTCCATAAAGATGATAATGACATTGGGCTTTTCTGCAGGAGCTAAAGGCTTCTTAAAGCTAAAGCAGGCCGCTATGATAGCGATAGCCAGTAATGACGCGAGTATGTTTTTCATCTGCCGGTTTTTATAAAGGAAGCTTAAAATAGGAAAGATTGCGGGGAAATGGAAATAGTGGCGACGGATGGCACTGCGTTCCGGATAGGATTCACATTGCACCTGGTAGCGGCGGGGGGTTGGATTAATTGTACGAGGAGGTAAGGCAAATGGGATGATGGATCACGCCACCATTTTTTTAAAGGTTTCGGGGTCTTAATATGTGGCTCATTAAGGAACCATTGTCCAGCATATTTATGGAGGAATTCCGGTACAAAAGAATTGATCACCTCCGGATTTCTATGACCGCTGTTAAAGTCTATTCTCAGAAGCCCGGTTTTGGTGATATTTTCCTGGTGATGAAGGGATATTCTGAAAGACTTCTTTCTGCTATTGTTAATTTCAACAAGAAGTTCCCATCATCATCATCTGGTGATATCAGGTTCCATTTGATCTTCTCGTCAGCTAAATTTACTGCCTGTATTTTCGGGTTAAATTCTTTTTGTAAGGCTAACAAATACGCTGCTTGTACTTGTGTGATCATTTAAATTGCTTTAGTCCTTTACAAGTAGAGAGAAGTAAGGCAACAGGCAACTAATGCTAAGGTAGTAAATAGTTTATTCTCTGGAGTGATAATTTTTGTATCAAACATAGTAAACCCTGCAGGCCGCATGCATTACACAAAACCTGCAGGGTTCCTTTTTTACTGATTATCTACCAGCGCCTCTATTACCTGCTGCACAGCTGCCGGAACATTTGACAACAGATCATACCCGGTTGCGCTTTCTATAGCATCCACAGAAGTTCTGTATTGCTTCCAGTCGCTGCTAATGCTGTTGATATTAGGGGTGTTCACGGCTATTACCCTGGTGCTTGCGCTAACACGGCTCAGGTCATTCGAACCATTGGGCAGCACTACCAGTACCTTCCAAACGCGGGCAGGTACAGTGATATGTCCATTGTCAATAGTATTCACGGTGCCGTTGCTGCCGGTGCCGCCCTGGCCATAGTTACCCATGATGATGTATACTTCATTACCTGCACTTACCAGTGATCGGCCGTAGCTTTCCAGGTTGTTCCAGGTCTGCTGGTTGTTGTTAGGCGCCTGGGGGATCATGTTGGTCATCAGGAAAGTGGCGGAGTTAGCGCTAACAGATGAGGTTCTGTCTCCGGAAGGACAGTTATGCCCACGGTCAAAGCCGCTGCCGGAGTAGCTGGTGGCGCCTACCTGGTACCAACCGGAGGGTAGGGTGGCATCTGCACGGAAATCATCCTGGCGGGCAGCGCTGCCGATGTCGGAGCTGCTCAGGTGCCAGCTTACCCAGTTAGGGGTACCACGGTCACGGTTATAGGAAAGCGAGTAGTAAGCTTTTACCATCAGGTAATTAGCAGGAAAAGAAATGCTGGCAACAGCTCCGCTGGGATTGCCGAGCAGCATGTTGTCGTCATCGCCGGGTGTACCGCTGCCGCCACTGCTGTCGCCCGTGCTTACCGAAACGTCGTCGATGTTGATACGGTTACTGCCGCCAGACACTTTACGGATAGACAAGCGGAAGCTGCCAGTGATATTTACATTGAAGGTAGCAGTTTGCAGTGAAGTGGACGAGCTGGTAACTGTGCCGCCTACCTGGGAATAGCTGCTGCCATTGTTGGTAGAAACCCAAAGCTGCCAGGTACTGTTGCCGTCGCTGCCATATACGGCGTGGCGGATGGTAATGGTGCTGGCGCCGCTACCATTGAAGTTCATGGTGATGCTACCGGTATTGCGGATACGTACAGACTTGGTACCACTCTTGGCGTCTGCTGCCAGGTTGCCGATCAAGGCATCGTCGAAGTACCACGAGCCACTGCTCAATGATACGTCGCCAGCGGCATAGGCTGTTTTAATACCTGACTCAAAGTTTTCGGATAATGTTACTACGGCTTCGGTGCCCGCTGTTCTTTGAATGGGCGCCGGTTGGATGGGCTCAATAGTTTCTTTTTTACATGCGGCAAACAGAATAGCCAGCAGGAAGGCATAACGTACCTGGATTTTCATGAGGGTGTGTTTTAATGATAGTGAACGAAACAGTTTGCTCGGATAGAATCGGTTTTTCGATTGTTTTGTAAAGTACACAGAGGCGAAGGGATTTGCCGGTAAGTGGGTATTAACAAAATTTTAAGTTTGAAGGAAGGAAGTATACCGTTGTTTATTAGATGTTGAATGTGTTGATAATTAACATGTTATATTTTTGTGAGCCGATTTGAATAGATAATCGGCTCATATTTTGCCTATATTTGAGCCGATTTGAGTAAATAATCGGCTCATACGCTTCAAATAAAAGGCAGATGATATACAATTGGCAACAACCGGATTGGCCGGATTTTAAGTTTGATCCAGGTGTAATCGGGGATGTGCTTTTGGCTTTTGCACAGGAAACAGGGCATGTGAGTGGTATGCTGAACACGTTGCCCGAAGAGATGCGGTTGGAAGCAATTACCAATACGCTGATCGCAGAAGCGATTAAAACTTCTGCGATTGAAGGAGAGTATATAAGTCGCCAGGACGTAGTATCTTCTATTCGCAACCAGTTTGGATTGAATGTAACCCTTGACCCAGTTAAAGATAAAAGGGCGCAAGGCGTCAGTGCATTAGTGGTTGATGTAAGAAATACTTATAAGGAAGAGCTAACAAAAGAAAAGCTCTTCGAATGGCACAGGGTATTATTGCAACACAGTAAAGGAATAAATCTTGGTGTGTGGCGTAAAGACGAAGCTCCAATGCAAGTGGTGTCAGGTAGCATCGGAAACGAAAAAGTGCATTTTGAAGCGCCTCCTTCATCGAAAGTGCCTTATGAAATGGACAGATTTATTCAGTGGTTCAATGAAACCGCTCCGATGGGAAAAAAAGAGATAGGGAAAGCAGCTGTCCGTGCGGCCATAGCACATTTATATTTTGAATCCATTCACCCGTTTGAAGATGGTAATGGCCGTATAGGAAGGGCAATCGCAGAGAAAGCATTATCGCAAACTATAGGCCGGCCGGTTTTGCTAAGTTTGTCGGCCACCATTGAGAGCAATAGAAGTGCGTACTATACCGCTTTGGAAATAGCACAGCGCAGCAATGAGGTGACCGGTTGGATGAAATACTTTGTTGATACCGTATTGGAGGCGCAGAAACAGACGAAGCAGCTCATAGATCTGACCCTCATGAGAACAAGATTCTTTGACCGCTTTAAGAATAACCTGAACGACCGTCAGCTGAAAGTAATCAGGAAAATGTTAGAGGCGGGCCCTGAAGGATTTGAAGGAGGGATGACTGCCCGGAAATATATTTCCATTACCCGGGCCTCAAAAGCCACTGCAACAAGGGATCTGCAGGAGCTCGTTGAGTTGGGGGCCCTGATAAGCGAAGGGAAAACACGTAGCATTCACTACTCAATAAACTTTTGAGTGCAGGGCAAATTTGGAATGATTATTCTTATAGTGTTCTGAATAAAAAAAACCGGCCAAATATCTTTCATATCTGAGCCGGTTGCGCTACTGGGTATTTAAACGAGCATCATAATATATAGTACTTTTCTGCCTGTTCCACTTCCGGCGCCTGCGGCACCTGCCAATCCTTCAGCATTTGCTTCAGGTCCTTCTCAATATTCCTCGAAATAGCCGTTACCGGCGTATCGGTAGGTTTGTTCTCAAAGGGATCCTGCAGGTGGATGGCCATCTTTTCAATTAACAGGAAAGATGCGGCGATGGCCACCACCAGAGGAATTTCTATCACTCCGAAAAACTCTATCAACCCGAAAGGCAAAAGAATAATGAAAAGATTTAGTGTAAGATGTATGTACAGGCTATACGTAGCCGGGAAAATAGTGTTCTTGATACGTTCACATTTCCCCATGGAATCGCACAGCTTGGTGAGGGTACTATCCAGTTGCACCTGTTGGTAGCGGTTGATCCAGCCTTGTTTCAGGGCATAGTCCAGGTCCATAGCATGCAGCTCCTGCAGTCCTACCGGTTTGTTATCGTAACGGGATATATGTTCCATCTCCCGCTTGGACAGCAGGCGGTCCAGGCCGCCCATCGGGTTCAGTTTGCGAAGCGACTGCCCAAGGGAGTAACACCAGGCTATCTGCCTTCTGACAAACTGCTCCCGGAAGCGGATCACTTCGGGCGGCGTTTCTTCTGAATAATTAGTAAAGGTGAGCAGCTGCCTGGTGAGGTTGCGTGAATCGTTCACGATGGCGCCCCAGATGATACGCGCCTCCCACCAGCGCTCGTAGGCCTGGTTGGAACGGAAGCCCAGCAACAGCGAGATCACAGTGCCCAGTATAGCGGGAATAGCGATTGGAATGGAGATGCGTGTGATATGAAAATTATGGTAGATGGCAATGCCTACGGCATACATCGTTATCCATATCAGCTCATACTTTATTTTACCAAACACGTAACCAAAAGGAATATTCTCTTTTAGCAGCATACAACACGATTTTAATGAGTGAGTAATTAGTACCTGTTAAACAGCCTGGGAGGGCTGGTATATTTTTACCCTTATGTTCTCCTCACGGCCGGGTGTGAGCGGCAGCAGGGCGCAACCCGATTTTTTGATGATGTTCAGCGGGTCTATACTGCTTTTATTCACCTTGGTAAAACGGAAGTGCTCATCATAAATGATCAGGGAAATTTTGTTGGCATACAGGTAATTTTTGAAAACGGCAATAGTGCTGCCGTAAAAACATTCTACCCGGATATCATTGATGCGGGCGGGATAACGTTCCTGCAGCTCTGCACAAACGGCCCTGAACTCATCGCTGATGTGCTCGTAGTCTTTCCTGCGGCGGGAGAGGGCCATCAGCTCCTGGATATCGTCAGACATTTTGAAGCAATGTACCAGCAGGATGTTCATCGGCTCATTAATACCTGCATATACGGCCGCCTTCACCAGGTCGAGAGAGCGGACACTGAAATCGGTGGGAATTAAAATATTCTTCATACACTGTTTTTTTGTGATTGTTTGATAATGCAAAGGAACAACCACGGGGTTAGTACGGTCTAAGAGGGGAATTAGAATGTGATGAGGAAAAGATTAGAAACAGATTAGAATGTTTGAGGTTCGCTGAAGGTTTGAAGTTTGAGGTTTGAGGTTCGTTAGAAGTTAGAAGTCCGGAGGCTGATAGCTGGCCCTGAAACCTCCAACCTCCAACGAACCTCAAACCTCAAACTTCAAACCTCAAACTTCAAATCTCAAACTTCAAACTTCAAACCTCAAACCTCAAACTTTCACTGGCAGGTGAATTTTGACTGTCGTTCCCTGCATCTCTTTAGCGTCTATTTCAATAGACCCTTTATGCAGGCGGATAATATTCAGCGTTAGCGGCAGGCCAATGCCATAGCCCTCGTAATCGCCGGTATTGGAGGCGCGGAAGAAGGGCACAAACACTTGCGACAGTTCAGCCTGGGGAATGCCAATGCCCCGGTCGGTAATGGTGACAGTGAGCACTTTACGGGTACCGGAGAGCTGTACGACTACCTGTTGGTTGTTGGAGTATTTGCAGGCATTCAGCACTACATTGCTGATGGCTAGTTTTAATAAGGTAAGGCTGCCTTCTGTGCTCAGGTTGTCGGCTTCATCGGGCAGGCTGTTAAAGTCCAGGCATACTTTGTTGCCGGGATAAATCTGGTCTGCCGTGCTTTTCACAGACAACAGCAGCTCATCCAGCCGGATCATCTCCCACTGCATTTTCTTGCCATCAAAGCCCGTTTGCGCAAGGCTCAGGAGGCTGCTTACCAGGTGGTCCAGCCGTTCTGTTTCCCCCAATATCAGCTGAAAAGAGGCCGCCAGCTCTGGTGAGTCGCCGGCTTTTTGCATGCCCAGCTCCGCTTCTCCGCTGATGATGGTAAGCGGTGTTCTGAACTCGTGAGATGCGTTGCTGATAAAGTTATTCTGCGATTCAAAGGTGGTTTCCAGGCGACTGAGCATATCATTAAAGGTGATGGCCAGTTCAGATACCTCATCTTTCCCATTGCCGGTATCAAGGCGCAGGTGGAGGTTATTGGCGCTGATCTTCTGTACATTCTGCACAATGGCGCGTATGGGCTGGAAGATCTGCCGGCTGAACAGCTTACCTGCAGTGAACACCAGTACGGTGAATACCAGGAAGCCGGTTACCAGTACACGCTTCAGGCCTTCCAGCTCTTCCATACCGTATACATCCTGGGCGGAAGTGATCACCATAAAATTATGCGCCTTGCCCGGATAGTAACCAACATAGAAAGTGCCTCCCAGGTTATAGCGCGCGATGCTTTCTTCTAATACCTTTTCATAGAAATAAGCAGGCAACGGCAGGGGAGATTTCTCTGCTAGCTGACGGGTGCCGGGTTGCAGGCGCAGAAAATAATCTTTTTCAAAAGGGAGGTTTTCCAGCTGTTCTTCTTTTACCCTGAAGTAAATGTGGGTATTGCCTGTATCTTTTTCCAGCGCGGCCTGGGCCACTATTTTGGCCCGTACTTCCAGGCGGTGATAAAAGTTCTGAAAAGTATTGCGGGAGGCAAAATAATAGATGAACAGGCTTAACAGCAGCATGATAGCGGCAGTCAGGGTAGTAAAGAGTATGGCGATCTTATTCTGTATCTTCATCTTGCTCCCTCATTACATAGCCCATACCTACAACGGTATGTATCAGTTTAGGCGAAAAATTTTTATCGATCTTCTTGCGCAGGTAGTTCACATATACATCCACCACGTTGGTGCCGAGGTTGAAATCAATGTCCCATACGTGTTCCAGGATCTCTATGCGGGATAATACCCGGCGCTGATGTTTGAGCAGGAACTCCAGCAGGCGGTATTCTGTGGCGGTAAGGCTCAGCTGCTTGTTATTGCGCCTTGCGGATTTGGAAACAGTGTCCAGCTCCAGGTCGGCTATGCGCAGGAGGTTATTCTCCGGCGACAGGCTTTTAATACGCTTGGTCAGGGCACGTACCCGGGCGTTCAGCTCCGCCAGCTTGAATGGTTTTACAAGATAATCATCCGCCCCGCTATCCAGGCCGTTCACAATATTTTCGGTAGTGCCCAATGCGGTCAGCATCATAATAGGCACCTGCTCATTTTGTTTACGGATGTTCCGGCATATCTCCACGCCGTTAATGCCGGGCAGCATAATATCGAGTATGATCAGGTCAAAATCATTCGTCGTGGTCATCTGAAGGCCGGAGAGGCCATCCAGCGCCACGCTGATCTCATACCCGTTCTCTGCCAGGCCCCTTTTGATAAGGGATACCACGTTAGGTTCATCTTCCACCAATAATATCTTCATGCCGTTCCGGTTTAGGTGAAAATAATAAATTCTGTGGCAGCCGCGTTTCTTAATACATTGCCATGCGCGCTGTTGTACCCGTGAAAGTGCCTGCCACAGCTGTTTTTAGCCAGTTTTTATAAAGAAATGTTAAAATGTGCGGACCAGGAAAAAAGTCCACGCTTTCCGGCAATTTGTGCACTACAGGTGAATGTTACAACAAGTATTTTTACGGATAGTTCAAATAACGGACACAAAACTTTAATTATATGGCTACCTGGAAAATTGATGCTTCACACAGCGAAATCGGATTTAAAGTAAAGCACCTCATGATCACTAACGTAAGCGGCAGCTTTACCAGTTTCGAAGGAGCTGTGCATGCCGACAGCGAAGACTTTCACGACGCCCGTATCATCTTTGAAGCAGACGTAAACAGTGTTACTACCCACAACCAGCAACGCGACGAACATTTAAAGACAGCAGATTTTTTTGACAGCGAGCGTTTCCCGCGCATCCGCTTTGTTTCCAAACAGGTGAAGAAGGTAAATGATCACCACTTCAGGTTGATAGGAGATCTCACCATCCGCGATCATACACACAGCATTGAACTGACCGTTACCTACAACGGCACTACCCGCGACCCATGGGGCCAGGTAAAGGCAGGTTTTGAACTGGACGGGCGTTTGCACCGTTCTGACTACGGCTTGCGTTGGAGCGCTACCACGGAAGCCGGTGGCCTGATACTGGGCGATGAAGTGAAGCTGCACATGAACATTCAGTTGGTACAGGAAGTACCTGTGGGCGCGAATGTGTAGACTTTGTCCTCATGTTCGGGAGTACGTCCTCAGCAGGAACGTGTGGAGGATACGCATTGATTTGCATTAAACTCGCTAATAATCAGTGCCCTTACGTTTTAGCAGCATTGATGGCATGCTTTTCATAGTATATAGACGTTAAACTTTTTGCTTACCTAAATACTTTGAGCAATGAAAAAGCTGATGCTGTCAATGGCGTTCCTCGCTGTAGCTGGAACCGTAACTGTTTATGCCAACAATAAACAAGATGTTGCTATCGTAAAATTTCAGGACGAAAAGAAACCTGTTAAGGTAGAAGAACTGCCGGATGCTGTAAAGGCTACCCTGGCAGGAGACGACTACAAAGAGTGGATGGCCCAAAAGGCTTTCATGGTAAAACCAGCTTCCGGTGCTGAATACTATGAAATCGAGTTGAAGAAAGGTGAAGAAACCAAAACTGTAAAGCTCGACAAAGACGGTAAGGTAGTCGCCTAAGTACTGAGAGCCCTGGACATGCAGTAGAATAAAATGAGAAGTCCTCCCGGACGGGGGACTTCTCTATTTTTGTTTTATCCGTAGATGTTGACTAATATTACAGTGAAACGGACTACCAGAACCCATAGATGCTATGCCCAATATATTATTAGTCGAGGATGACACTACATTTTCACAAATACTGGAAGGCTTTTTAAAAAAGCACGGCCATGAAGTGGATGCTGTCTATAACGTAAAGAGCGGCATTAAGGCGCTGGAAAAAAAAGAATATGACCTGCTGCTGCTGGACTATCGTCTTACAGACGGTAACGGCCTTGAAGTGCTGGCAGCCACCAAAGAGCGGGGCATGCAGATACCGGCTATCATCATGACCAGCTTCAATGACGTACGCACCGCCGTACAGGCCATGCGTTCAGGCGCCTTTGATTATATCACCAAGCCGGTGAATGCAGACGAGCTGCTGCTGGTGCTCAACGAAGCCCTGAACCGTAAGGTAGAGGAACCGGTGGCCCCGCAGAAAGTAATCTCCGGCTTTATTGAGGGTAAGGGCGAAGCCGCCCACAAACTATATGAATACATCAAACTGGTGGCGCCTACAGACATGTCTGTCATGATCCTGGGCGAAAGCGGCACCGGTAAGGAATACGTGGCCCGCTCCATTCACAGCCTCAGTAAACGGGCCGATAAGCCCTTTATCGCGGTGGATTGCGGAGCGCTGTCCAAAGAGCTGGCCGCCAGCGAGCTGTTTGGCCATGTGAAAGGCGCTTTCACCGGCGCCCTGCAGAATAAGAAAGGGCTTTTCGAAGCAGCCAATGGCGGAACGCTTTTCATGGATGAGGTAGGCAACCTCAGTTACGAGGTGCAAATAAAACTGCTGCGCGCCCTGCAGGAAAGGGTGATACAGCCCATTGGCAGTACCCAGCAGATCAAAGTGGATGTACGTATCATTACCGCTACCAACGAGATGCTGCAGCCCGGCAAAGGCAATTTCAGGGAAGACCTTTATCACCGCCTCAATGAGTTTAAAATGGAGGTGCCGCCCCTGCGCGAAAGAGATGAGGACCTGGAGATCTTTACCCAGCACTTTATCAAAATGGCCAACCAGGAGCTGGGCAAGCATATTAAACGCCTCTCCTCCGGCGCTATGACCACCTTCCGCCAGTACGACTGGCCGGGCAACCTGCGTGAGCTCAAGAACGTGATCCGCCGGATGGTGTTGCTTACGGACGGGGAAACTGCAGGTATGGAATCACTGCCCGATGAAATGACGCTGTCTGTTAACCAGATGCCCCGGGTGCAGGGCACCGACCTTAAAGCGCTCAACGAGGTAAATGAAAAGGAATTGATCCAGGAAATACTCCGGCAGGTGAAGAATAACAAAAGCAAGGCCGCAAGGCTGCTTAATATTGATCGTAAGACGCTTTATAAAAAGATGGAGAAGTATCAGATTGAGGGATAGAAAGGTGCTCTACCTTATCCAGCAGTATCCTTACCGCATCTGTTAATGTATTCACTTCGGCAATAGCATCCCCGGGAAGCACGGTATCACGCTGTAAGGCGATCTCCAGCATCCGCATCCGGGCTGCCAGTTCCCCGGCCCCTATTTGTGCAGTTCTTCCTGCCATACGGTGCAGCAGCAGGCTGATTTGTTCCATATCCACTTCTTTGGCCGCAGTGCATAACAGTTCCAGGTCGTTCCGGTTATCAGTCACAAAACGGTCCAGTACCTTCTGCAGCAGTTCCTTGTCGCCAAAGGTCAGCTTTTCCAATGCTGCCAGGTCGATGTCATCCTCTTCCTGTTCGTTATCGTAATCGTAAAAGTCTTCTTCCTGCAGCAGGGTATGATCATCCAGCAGGGCCAGGATCTCGCTTTCCCTGAAAGGTTTCATCACCAGGCCGTCAAAACCTTCCTGCAGCACGGCTTCTCTTTCTTCGGGCAGGGCCTGTGCGGTGAGCGCAAAGATCTTCACCTGCTCCGGTATCTGTTTCCGCAGGCGTTTGCAGAGCTCTGCCCCGTTGAGGCCCGGCATCCGCATATCTGCCAGGATGAGTGTTACATTGTCATCCCAGGGCGTATTCAGCAGGGTTTCCGGTAGCTGGAAGCAGGTATGGGAAATACCATGTTTTTCGAAAATAGCGGCACATAAATGCAGGATAAATGGATCGTCGTCTACCACCCATACCTTGCCGGTAAAGCGGCTGGAAGCAGGGATGGTCTCCGTATACTGCTGGGGCGGAGCGCTGAGGGCCTTTATAAATGGCAGCTGTACGGCAAAGCGGGAGCCTGCACCCGGCTCGCTGGTCACTTCTATGGTGCCGTTCTGGGCCTCGGTCAATGCCTTCACGATGCTCAGTCCAAGGCCGGTACCGTTCTGGTGAGAGCTCTCTCCCGCCTGTTCAAACTGGTTGAAGATGCGCCGCACGTCTTTCGGCGTGATGCCCATACCGGTGTCACTGATGGTAAAGGTGAGCACGGTACTACCCGCTTCTTCACCCGGTGCCTCATCCACGGTCAGCCCCACATGTCCTTCTTCTGTGAACTTGATGGCATTGCCAAGCAGGTTATAGAGCATCTGCTTCAGGCGGAAAGGATCTCCGTTGATAAAGCCGTTGCCGGCGATATTATTATGAAGCTCCAGCGCCAGCAGCTTCTTTTCTGCCTGCGGGCGCATCACGGTGATTACTTCTTCCAGTAACTGGTGCAGGTCAAAATCCCGCCGCTCAAAGGTGAACTTGCCGGAGATGATACGGCTGTAGTCCAGTACCTCGTTCACAATATGCAGCAGGTGCTCTGAAGAGTGGAAGATGGCTTCTATATGGCGCTTGGAGGGTTTGTCCTGTTGGCGCAGCAGGTCGGCATAACCGATGATGGACTGCAGCGGTGTACGGATCTCATGGCTCATATTGGCCAGGAAGCGTTGTTTGGCCATGCCGTGGTATTCGGCTTCCTCTTTGGCGATCTCCAGCTGCTGGCGGTAGGCATTGCTTTTGGCAATGTCTGTCAGGATGAAGTATACCAGGATGGCCATCAGCAGCAGGAATACGCCCATAATAACGCTGATCCTCATTACGCTGGTGCTTACCACGTTGCGGGCCTGCACATTATTCTGCGCTTCCTGTTTCACTACTTCCTTCTCCACCTCCTGCAGGATAGACAGCATTTGGCTGGTAAGCACGTTACTGGCGTTGGCCAGTTCTATTTCACGGTTCACAAATCGGCTGCTTTGCAGGCGGCGTTCTTTTTCATAGTCCTGCATGGCCTTTTCCACTTCCCACATAATGCTATCCTGTTTGGCCAGGGCAAGGGTGTCTATCTTCACATTCACTTCCTCTGTCACCATCTTGGTGGGGGCCTGCTTGGGCTGTTCGGCCTGTTCTGATGGTTGCGGCTCCGGTTTCTTTTTGCCGAACAGGCGCGCAAAGAAGCCGCTCTTTACAGCCGGTGCTTCTGTCTTTTCTGCATTTGCAGCAGCAGCGGCAGCAGAGTCGGAAGGGTATATAAAAGTGGTGGATACTTTTTTCTCCGTGGTGATCACCGTACTATCTATTTGCGGGGCATAGTTCAGGATCAGCTCAGACAAGGTCTGTATCTGCTTGGTAAGGTCATTGTTATTTACCAGGCCCTGCCTTACTTGCAGGTAGTTCAGGAACAGCTTGTCCCGCTCCAGCAGCAGCCTTTTCATGGAGTCCAGCCGGATCATCTGTGCAGGGTTGTCGCTATACAGCTCCTGCAGGCTGTCCATGGTCTGGCGCAGGCTTTTGGATTCATTCAGGAAGGTCTTGTAAGAGTTGGCCTTGAGCAGGGCTTGTCTTTTCTGCAGCTGGTCCAGTTGGGTGATGTCGCGGAAGAGGGCATTTACGATCCGCAGTTTTTCATTTGGCTCTGAAAGCTGTTTAACGGTATGCAGCATCTCACGGAAGGCCGTCTGGCTCACGATCCATGCAAGTCCCAGGGCAATACAACCCGCCAGGAAGGCAATAACCACCTTCCCTTTGACAGATCGCATAAAAGAGCTGTTACCGGGATAGTTCATCAATCACATACCATTTATGCGTTCAATAATAAGCCTTTTCGCCCTATTATGGAAGCTTTTTGACGGTTTTTAACGTTTGATTGGGAATTAGTCCATGGTCCATAGCCGATGGTCCATGGCCCATTTTGCTGTATATGTCAGCAATTATCATGCGAGATAATACCATGGACCATCGACTATGGACCATGGACCTTTCACTCATTTCACCAGGCCAGCAAATCGCTGATAAAACAGGGTAGGGCTGCTTTCATGCTTAGGTTCATATTTGCCTGCGATGATCGGTATGTAGATCACCCGGCGGCGGCTTTCTTCCCCGCTGCGTTGTGATTGTGCTACACGGTGCCACAGACGCCCATCATGAACGGTAAGATCGCCGGCTTCCGGCAGGATGGCCACTTCTTCGGGATCTTCTGTATGATCAAGGAAGTACAGTTTCCGGAACAGGAAGTTGAAGAGGTTCTGCCGCTGTGTGCCTGGTATGATACGCAGGCCGCCGTTCTCCGCCTTTTGCGTGCTCAGGTGAAGGCCCACATTCAGCATGGGATTTAAGCGGGTGCCATAGAACAGGTCGCGCAGGCCGTCTGTATGCCAGCCCATTTTGGTAAACTTGCTCAGCGGCCCGCTCACGTAATGGTTGAACACCATGCCGTCCTTTTCATGAGAGCCGATCCGTGCGCCGGGGCCTATCAGGTCCAGGAGCGTGGTGAACCGCGGATCGCGCAACAGGTCGGCCAGCAAGGAAGCATGCTGGTTAATAAATGCAAAACGTTGTACAATGGTATCGCCATTCAGGTCTTTTCCATATTTGATAGGTACCCCGTTCACTTTGGTGACATTACCGGCGATCCATTTACGCTGCACTTCTTCCGAGGCGTCAATAATAGCCTGTACGGTGGCGCGATCAATAAAGTTTTTAAAATGGATAAAACCATATTCTTCGAAGAAATCATGTTGTTCGGAGCTGAGGGTTCCTGACAAGGTAAACCTTGGATACTGCGTGTTCATAGACAATGATTGTTTTAATAGCTTGAAAAGACAGGGCGCCTGCTGCCATCAATGGCGGCGGGTGCGGTGAATGATGTTAATAAAAGCTGGTGGAGATAAGGAGATTAACAACAACAACCAGTGCTGCAATGTTGCCTGGCCGTTAAGATAAGTAAGCGTATCGTAGTAGTTGAGTGCATTTATTAGTCTACTATATTGGTAGGGTAAAGGTAGGTAATTATTTGGAAAAACAATCAGGGCGCTAAATTTTTTTCAGGATGCTATTTGGTTTTGTACAGCCCTGCCGCTATGCGCTCGATCATTGCTTTGGGTAAAAACCTGGCGCCCAGGGTGCTGATCACATTCAGCGCGCCGGGGATAATCTCTGCTTTCCCGGCAAATAATCCCTTCAATGCTTTTTCTGCTACCGCTTCGGGCGTCATGCCGAACTTTTCTGCCGTGGCCTGTACGGCCTGCATTTTAGCCCGTTCGATAAAATGGGTGTTCACCGGGCCGGGACAAAGGCAGCTTACCATGATCTGTGTGCGTTTAAGCTCATAGCGCAGGCCCCGGGTGAAGCTTAGCATGAATGATTTGGATGCTGCATAGAGTGTCATGGTAGGTACCGCCTGGGAGGCAGCTGTACTGCTCACATTTAATATATAGGCCCTGGGGTGCTCCTTCAGTAAAGGGATCATATGATAGGTAAGCTCCACGGGCAGTTGCATATTAAGCTGCAGCATATTGCACTGATCGTTCAGCGGCAGTTCGTCAAAGTATCCCCACACGCCGTAGCCTGCATTGTTTACCAGCAGGCTTACCTTGAACTGTTGCTCCAGGCACCAGTTGCGTACCTGCTGCGCCGCATCAGGCAGGCTAAGGTCCAGCGCCAGGTAATGTGCCTGAATATCATGTGTTGCTGCCAGTGTTGTTGCTAATGTTGCTAAATCTGCGGAAGAGCGGGCTACCAGTAAGAGGTTATATTTACGGCGGGCCAGCGATGTTGCCAGTGAGCGGCCAATCCCCTTGCTGGCACCTGTAATAAGGGCATATGAAGACATGCTGTTAATTTAGAATTTTTTTGTATTATTATCCATCCTCCTTTTCAAACACTTAATTTATTTAGGCCGGTGCATGCAGCTGATAGCCATATAATATGGTGGAATGCGTTTAAACAAGGCGATTGGGAAGCTTATACGGCTTTGTATGAGGAATTTTATGCCCCCCTGAATAACTATGGCGCGAAGTTCACTGAAGATACCGACCTGGTACAAGACGCGATCCACGATCTGTTTGTACAGCTATGGACGTCCCGCAACAATCTTGGTGCACCGGCATCTGTAAAGAATTATCTTTTTAAGTCCCTCCGCACCATGCTGTTCCGCAAAATGCAGTCGCAGTCCAAACTGGTGAACCTGGATGGCGTTCTATCCAGCGGCAGCTTTCATGTTACCTTTAAACAGGAGCTGTCTTTAAAGATGGAGGAACAGGAGCTGCGGACGCAGGTGGCCGCTATGGTAGGACAGCTGTCAGACCGCCAGCAGGAAATCGTCTTCCTGCGTTTCTATGAAGGCGCTTCTTACGATGAAATAGCAGATATTATGGGCATCAGCACCAACTCTGCCTACAAGCTATTATATAAGGCCCTGGAGAGCCTGCAGCGTATTTTAAATAAACGCTCTTTTGCCCTGCTGTGCTGCATTTTGCTCCAAAGTGACATTATTTTTAAATTTTTTCCGGATTGGGAGGGATAATTTTTCCTCCTTTTGTCTATTAGTATTAAACAGCTCATTCGTGCATGCAAAACGACAGATACATCTCATATACATTTCAGGATTTTCTGGACGATGATGCTTTTGTCAAATGGGCGAATGGCGCTGTGGCAAATGATACGGAAACGGCCCGCTTCTGGGAAGCGTTTCCCCTGGTATACCCTGCCGCCGCAGAAAATTTCAGACAGGCGATGCAGTTTATCCATGCTTACCGTACACAGGATACTATCACAGCAGACGAACGCAAGGCGCAGCTCCTGTCACGGATCACTGCAACGATAAAGGAACAGCCTGTTATCGCCACAACAGCACGCGTAAAATGGCTGCGGCCCTGGATGAAGATCGCAGCTACCCTGCTGCTGGTAGCGGCCACGGGCCTGCTGGCACTGCAGCTGCTGCAGCGCAAACAGAAGATTGCTACTGATTATGGCGAAAAAAGGACCATCATCCTGCCAGATCATTCTGTTGTAATATTAAATGCAAACTCAAGCCTGCATTATGCAGACAAATGGGATACCACCACTCCCCGTGAAGTATGGCTGGAAGGCGAGGCCTTCTTTGATGTGGCCCATATCAATAAAGATACACAGCGCGTAAAACCCTATCAGCGTTTCATCGTGCACAGCGACGGCATTAACATAGAGGTATTGGGCACCTCCTTCAATGTGAAGAGCCGGCGCGGTAAAACCAACATCGGACTAGTTACAGGAAAAATAAAAGTCGAAAACTCCGGTAATTCCGATAGGCCGGCTATCGTGATGTTACCAGGCGATTATGTAGAATACGGCGGCAAAGCGCTGCTGAGCAACCAAAAATTAGAAAGGCCAGAAAAGCTAAAGGACTGGACCAGGAAGGAAATTATTTTTACCGACGCCACGTTAGAGGAAATTATAGAAACATTGCAAGACAACTATGGCTACACGGTTGAGACGAACAATGACCAAATCCGGCAACTGAAGATCGAAGGTGAGATCAATGTTGCCAATGTAGACGAATTACTGACTGTTATTTCTACTACTCTAACCGTCAAAGTGAACAAATCTTCAGAAAAACATCTGGTGTTTTATTTAAGTAGGTAGCGGGAATTATCTGCTAAAAAAAAAGACATGAGACGAACAGACCAAAATCTTCTTTTGGGCCTCCTTTGCTGTGCCCTCACGTTTGGTATGGGAAAACCTGTAATTGCGCAAAATGATAAAGTGTATGCCTCCCGTCCATCATCTCCATTTCACGTTGTAACCTCCCAGGGTGGAGGATCCAATAGGGCGCCTATTTCTTTAAAGGAAGCATTGGACCGTATACGCAGGTTCCATAACATCAGGATCGCTTACCGCGAAGGCCTGCTGGATGGAAAGACCGTACCGGCCGATCTCCTGGATAAGGCAGAAAAGATGCAGCCGGAAGCGGCGCTTAAACAGCTGTTAATGGATCAGCGCCTGGAATTCAAACGTATTAACGACAAACAGTTTTCCATATTTAATCCGAATGTACATGCAGACAGCCTTTCCAGCCTGTTCAGCATCCTGCTGTTCGCAGACAAGGTAAAAGGGCGCGTAGTGTCATCAAAAGACAATGGGCCTATACCAGGTGCTACCGTCTACGTGAAAGGTGATCCCAATACCGCCACCATGGCGGATGGGGATGGTAACTTCGAGCTGACCCTGAAAGACAGGAACAAAACCGGCCCCCTGGTGCTGGTGATCTCTTCCATCGGGTTCAAGCAGCAGGAGTTCACCGTAAGCGACCCGGAAGCGATGGTCACTATCCAGCTGGAAGACGCCAACAAATCACTGACAGAAGTGGTGGTAACGGCGCTGGGCATACGAAAGGAAAAGAAGGCGGTGCCATTTGCAGTAACTGAGGTAAGCGGCAGTGAATTCACCCGTGCAAGAGAGATCAACGTGGCCAACGCCCTGAGCGGAAAGATCGCCGGTGTGAATGCTACCAGCCTGGCAAGCGGTCCGGGTAGCTCCAGCCGTGTGATCATCCGCGGTAACACCTCGCTGAATGGCGATAACCAGCCATTATATGTGGTGAACGGTATGCCGATCGATAACACGAATCCCGGGGGAAGCCCTACTACCAATGGCGGCGGCCTGAACGTAGACCGCGGCGATGGTATTGCAGGCATCAACCCCGACGATATAGAATCTATGAGCGTATTGAAGGGGGGAGCTGCAGCGGCGCTGTACGGTTCCCGTGCGGCAAATGGTGTAATCCTCATAACGACTAAGAAAGGTAAAGCAAGAAAAGGCATAGGGGTTGACTACAACACAACGTTGACACTGGAAAACCCCGCGGTTATTCCTGACTGGCAGTATGAGTACGGACAAGGTGATGGAGGAGTAAAACCGGCCACCAAGCAGCAGGCCATTGACTGGGGGCGCCGTTCTTTCGGCACCCCTATGGATGGCCAGTTGTACACCCAGTTTGATGGCAAGCAGCATCCGTATTCACCACAAAAGGATAATATCAGGAACTTCTACAATACCGGTACTACCTGGATCAATACCATTGCCTTTACCGGTGGTACGGAGACCATCAACTACCGCTTTTCACTATCCAATACAGACAGTAAAGGCATTCTGCCCAACTCTTCCCTTAATAAGAAGATCGCTAACCTGAATGTGAACGCCTACCTGGGCAAACGGATCAGCATTGAGGCGGTAGCGCAGTATAACGTGGAGGAAGCCAAAAACAGGCCCAGCTCCGGCGATGCGCCCGGCAATCCTAACTGGGCGGTGTACATGATCGCCAATACAGTGGATATCCGCTCCATGAACCCCGGTTATGACAGCAGCGGCCGCGAAGTACAGTGGAATGAAACACCCTATGCCTCCAACTCTTATTTTGTTGTAAACCGTTTTCAGAATAACGACAATAAAAACCGTTTCATCGGACAGGCCAGCATTAAATACGATCTGCTGAGCAACCTGTCTGTAAAAGGTACCGTGGCCCGCGATTTCTTTAACTATGACTTCGTAGGCATCATCCCTACCGGTACGGTATATACGCAGGGCGCTGCAGGCCAGTACAGCGGTAAAAAGATCTCCGTGGCAGAAACCAATGCCATGCTCACCCTGAACTACAACCAGAAGTTCTGGAACACCGTAGGCCTGAACTTCCTGGCTGGCGCCAACCGCCGCAGGTATTCCAGCGATATGACAGAGATAGACGGTTCCCAGTTTGTAATACCGTTCTTCTATAGCTATACCAACCTGGCAACGGTTACTACCAAGCCTACCAGGAACCGCACCGGCACCAATTCCTGGTTTGCCTCTGCCGACCTGGATTATAAATCCATCATATTCCTGACATTGACCGGCAGGCAGGACTGGTTCTCTACCCTGAGCCCGAGGAACAACAGCATTGTTTACCCGGCCGTAGGTACCAGCTTTATACTGTCTGATGCCGTGAAGCTGCCCGCCTTTGTGAACTTCGCAAAACTGCGTGCTTCCTGGGCGCAGGTGGGTGGCGCTACACCTGATCCCTACATCCTGAACCAGACTTACACCAGCGTACAGGGCGGCCACCTGGGCCAACCGGTACAGCAGATCACCACCTCTAACAACGTGAACCTGGTAACCAATTCCAGCCTGAAACCGCTGACGGCTACCACCTATGAGGCTGGCCTGGAAGCGCAGTTCCTGGACAACCGCCTGGGCATGGACCTTACCTTCTATAATCGTAAGACCACTAATGATATAGTACGTACGGCCATCTCCCGCGCCTCCGGTTATAACGACGCCCTGCTGAATGTAGGCGAGCTGACCAACAAGGGCGTGGAACTGCTGCTCACCGGCACACCGGTGAAGCGTAAGGACTTCTCCTGGGATGTAAGCTATAACGTTGCCTACAACAAAAGTGAAGTGGTAAAACTGGCCGAAGGCCTGAACACCATAGAAATGGCAGCGAGTGTGGGCGGATGGGCTTTTGTGCACAATGCAGTGGGTCGCCCCTATGGCATCATCAAAGGCTATAAGATGCAGCGTAATGAAAAAGGCCAGATCATCTACGGCTCTAACGGTTACCCGCTGAAGAGCGAGCTGACAGAACTGGGCAGCGGCGTACCACCGTGGACCATGGGCCTTACCAATACTTTCAACTACAAACGCCTCTCATTTGAATTTTTGGTAGATGGTAAGTTCGGCAATAAGGTATTCTCTACCATGGACGTTTATGCTACCCGTTTTGGCTTGCATAAACAAACACTGCCTGGCAGGGAATCAGGGCTGGCGCTGGATGGTGTGGACGCTTCGGGTAATGCGAACCCGCATACCATCCCGGTATCTGCATTACGCCTGTACTATGATAACCTGAAGAACTATACCGAACTGTTTGTGCAGGATGGCAGCTTTGTAAAGCTGCGCCAGGTGATCCTGAGCTACCAGCTGCCGATCTCCCATATCTATAAACTGAAAATGGAATCAGCAGCCGTGTCCTTTGTGGCGCGTAACCTGTTCATCTTATACAAGCAGACAGACAATTTTGATCCTGAATCAAGCTACACTAACGGTAACGCACAAGGCTTTGAAGCCTTTGGTGTGCCACGTACCAGGAGCTATGGTTTTAACCTGATGGTGAAATTCTGATTTCTTCACGCTTACATCAAAGAGACTATGTTAAGAAGCATTAACAAACTGATATATGTTGCTGTAATGGGGGTGTTGGCATTGCAGGCCTGTGATAAAGGTTTTGAGGAAATGAACACCAATCCCGACGCTTCTCCCAATGCGCAGCCTGAATTCCTGTTCAGTAAGGCGCTGATGGATGGGGTAAGCGGAGGCTACGGCACTACCATCACTACCTGGTATTCTACCAGCATGGTATGCGCGGGCGGCGCCATTCAACACTATGCCACTTACAAAGATGTGCCCGGGCTGGGCGATAAATATTATTTTCAGCAGGGCAGTTATCCCTATGCTTATTTCGAGAATACTTATCCCGGGGCAGTCAACGAAGTGAATTCCGTGATCAATGCCCTGCAGCAGGATGCTGCCGTGAATGTGAACAAACTTTCCATCGCCCGTATATGGCGCGTGTATATCATGCACCGCATCACAGATCTTTTCGGGGATGTGCCTTATACCGATGCAGTAAAAGGCTATACGGAGAATAATTTCACCCCCGCTTATGACCAGCAGTCAGCTATCTATCCTAACATGCTGAAAGAGCTGGATGAAGCGGCCGCCGCTTTTAATGCTGCACAGCCCAGCTTTGGGGCCGGCGACTTTATTTACAACGGCAATATCACACAGTGGAAAAAGCTGGCCTATTCCCTCATGCTGCGCCTGGGCATGCGCCTTACCAAGGTAGACCCGGCAACGGCACAAACATGGGTGCAAAAAGCCATTGCCGGCGGTGTGATCACCACTGATGGCGACAGGGCCACCATGAAGTATGCAGACGGTCCGCAGACCTACAACCAGAACCCCGCATCCTACGATATGCTGAGCAACAATTTTGCGGCGGCCAATGGCGACGGTAATACGGAGGGCGGCAAGTATGCCAAAACATTGATTGACTACCTGAAAACCAATAATGATCCCCGTCTCAATGTCATCGCAGTAGTATGGGTAGGCGGCAAGCCGGATACCAGTACTGCCTTGCAGAAAGGTATGCCTAACGGCCTGCTGGGTAAGCCGGCTGATTTTGTGAGCTATTCAGAGCCCAATCCCAACACGGTACTGCTGAAAGCTGCACCCTTTATTATCATGAGCGCTGCTGAAATGAACCTTTTGCTGGCGGAAGCTTCAGCCCGTGGATGGTATGCAGGCGACGCAGCAGCAGCTTATGAAAATGGGATCAGCGCCGCTATGCGTAACTGGTCAATATTCGGCGCCGGTGGCGTGATCAGCAACGAACGTATCAGCGCTTACCTGGCTGGCCATACCTTTAACAGCGGCGGTACCCTGAACGAGAAACTGAACCAGATCCACACCCAGATGTGGGTAGCCCTCCTGATAGACGAACAGGAGGCCTGGTCTAACTGGCGCCGTACCAACTTCCCCGTACTGACGCCGGTGAACATCCCGGGCAATATTACTAACGGGACCATCCCCCGGCGCCTGATCTATCCCCCCTCGGAAGAAAGCGTGAACAACGCCAACTTCCAGCAGGCAGTTCAGCGCCAGGGTCCGAACGAATTCACCACCCGTATATGGTGGGATAAATAACAGCTTTTAGCCATTAGCTGTCAGCGTTTAGTGAATGCTGGCAGCTAATAGCTAATTCAGATTATGATAAACAGTTTTAGCTTTTAGGTGTTAGTCTTTAGGTAATCCCGCAGCTAACAGCCAGAAGCTAACAGCTAAAAGCTAAATTTTAGTTTATGATAAACGAAAGAAGAAACGTCATTAAGAAACTGTTCACGTCTATCGCAGGTATTGCCGGTTTCGGCGCAGTAGCCAAAGCTGCCTCCACCGCCACATTCAACAAACAGGCCCAGGGCGTGGTGTATGACCAGGAAAAGCCGCTGTTCTCCAGCATTACCAAGCACAATGGCTTTGTTTTTATCGCCGGCATCGGGGCGCATTTCGAAGGCGATATTAAGTCTCACACGGATCATGTACTGAAGGAAATGGAAACACAGCTGAAAAAAGCCGGTACCTCCATGGACAAAGTGCTGAAAGTGAGCGTTTTCCTGCACGACCTGAATGATTACAAAGGCATGAACGAGGTATTTCGCGGACGCTTTGGCGACAACCCGCCGGTACGCACTACGGTGGCAGTATATGGCGGCGTGCCGGGCAACTCATTGGTAGAAATGGACTGCATCGCTGCAGAATAAACTGATCTTAAATAGCAGTATATGATCTCTCGCAGGAATTTAATAAAGAATCTTTCTGCCGTTCCCCTATTGGGTGGACTGGCAGGCACCACTAAAGTGCTTCCCTTCCTGGAAGAAGCGCCGGCAGCCGGCAAAGATTATTTCAAGGAACTGGGCGTACGCACGTTTATCAATGCCGCAGGCACCTATACCGCGATGACCGGCTCCCTGATGCTGCCGGAAGTGCTGCAGGCCATTCAGTATGCATCCAAAGAATATGTGATGCTGGATGAGATCCAGGATAAGGCAGGCCAGCGCATTGCTTCCCTGGTGCGCAGCGAGTATGCCGTGGTGACCTCAGGTGCATTCTCCGCCATTACCCTCGGCCTCACCGGTGTGCTGGCCGGTATGGATGAAAAGAAAGTGGCGATGGTGCCATACCTGGAAGGCAGCGGCATGAAAACGGAAGTGATCATGCAGAAAGCGCACGACATTCCCTACGCACATGCCCTGAAGAACACCGGCGTAAAGGTGATCATGATAGAAACCCGGGAAGAGCTGGAGAAGGCCATCAATGACCAGACCGCCATGCTCTTTTTTGTGAACGCCAATAACTTTGAGGGAAAGATCCTGGTGGAAGACTGGATCAAGATCGCCAAAGACCATAACCTCCCCGCCATGATCGACTGCGCCGCAGATGTGCCGCCGGTAGAGAACCTCTGGCGATACACCGAAATGGGATACGACATGGTTTGTTTTTCCGGCGGTAAGGGCATCCGTGGCCCGCAAAGCGCAGGCCTTCTCTTAGGTAAGGAAAAGTACCTCAAGGCGGCGAGGTTAAGCATGCCTCCCCGGGGCAACACCATTGGGCGTGGTATGAAAATAAATAAGGAAGAGATCCTGGGCATGATGGTAGCGCTGGAAATGTATGTAGCCCGCGACCATGCCAGGGAATGGAAACAATGGGAAAGCCAGATCGCCCTGATAGGTGATGCCGCCAAATCTGTACCGGGCGTAATGGTGGAAGTAAAAGTACCGGCTGTAGCCAATCACATTCCCACCCTCCACGTTTCATGGGATGCGCAAGTGCCCCATACCGCCGCGCAATTAAGGGAGAAGCTGCGCAACGGAAACCCATCTATCGAAGTAGCAGACGGACATTATAAGGATAAACAAAGCATCAGCATCACCACCTGGATGCTGGTACCCGGACAGGAAAAGATCGTAGCAGCAAAATTGAAGGAAGCGCTGTCTGCAGTGTCCTAACATTTAAAATATATCGGATGAAAAGATTCATGAAGAACGGGTGCCTGCTCTTCGCAGGCATACTGTTTTTCAGCGGAGCAAGTATTGCACAGCAATACAGCCTGCTTATCAAAGGCGGCCACGTCATCGACCCGAAGAACAACATTGACCGTGTGATGGATATCGCCATGAACGGTGACTCCATCGCCGCAGTAGCAACCAGCATCAACCCGTCAACGGCCAGGCAGGTGATCAATGCCGAAGGCCTGTATGTTACGCCCGGCTTGATAGACATGCACACCCATAATTTTGCAGGCACAGAAGAAAACCGTTACCTCAATAACAGCTACATTGCCGTAGCGCCGGACGGTTTCACCTTCCGTTGCGGGGTAACCACCGTAGTGGATGCAGGCAGCGCCGGCTGGAAGAACTTTGAGCTGTTTAAAAAGCAGACCATCATGCACTCGCAAACACGGGTGCTGGCATTTCTGAACATAGTAGGAGAGGGCATGCGTGGCGGCGTGTATGAACAAAATGCAGCAGATATGGACGCAAAGATGACCGCCCTCACTATCCTGCATAATAAGGCCTACCTGGTAGGCATTAAGCTGGCGCATTATGTAGGCGCAGAGTGGACGCCGGTTGACCGCGCCGTGGAAGCAGGCAAGATGGCCAACGTGCCGGTGATGGTGGACTTCGGCTCACAACAGCCCCCCTTATCACTGGAGGCATTGTTCATGGAGCACCTGCGGCCGGGAGATATATTCACCCACGCCTACGCACAATTGAAAAGCCGCCAGGCGATCGTAAATGCAAAGGGCATCCTGGAACCTTTTGCAAAAACCGCCCGCGAGAAAGGGATCATTTTTGATGTAGGACATGGCGGGGCCAGCTTTGCTTTCTCACAGGCAGTGCCTGCGATGAAAGCCGGCTTCTTTCCTTCAACGATCAGCACGGATATTCACACCACCAGTATGAACGCCGGTATGAAAGATATGCTGAACGTAATGTCCAAATGCCTGAACCTGGGCATGGATGTAGCAGCCGTCATAAAAGCTTCCACCTGGGAGCCGGCTAAAGCTATTAAACATGAAGAGCTGGGGCACCTGTCAAAAGGAGCCGTGGCAGATATCGCCATCCTGCGATTGGTGAAAGGCAGGTTCGGTTTCATTGATGCGATCAACTGCCGCCTGGATGGCAACCAGAAACTGGAATGTGAGCTAACTTTGCGGGCAGGCAAGGTGGTGTACGACCTGAATGGCCTGGCCAGCACGCCTTATGACCCGGCGGCGGTGATGTCGGCAGAAGATCCCGGAGATCATTGATTCCATCAAACTGATACATTATTGCAATCATGAGGATAACACACCTGTTAGCGTTCGTACTGCTTGTTTGCCTGCCCGGCCTTTTGCCCGCGCAAACTATTTCAAAAGAAGAGCTGATCTTTCTTACGTCTGCCTGGAAGGGAGAACGCTTCCCGGATGGCCGCCCTAAAATACCCGACAGCCTGCTGGAAAAAGCAAAGCATATCGGTATTGAAGAAGCATGGACCATCCTGGATAATGAAGGCTACCACTGCCAGTTTGAAGGCGGCTGGAAAATACTGCACCCCGAAACGCCCATGATAGGCAGGGCGGTTACCGCCATGTATATGCCCTCTCGTCCTGACGTGGAAAAGAACATCCTGGAAAGGGGCCACAGCAAGGGATTCAAAGGCAATACCAATTCCTGGCCCATTCAGCAGCTTACCAAAGGCGATATCTATGTGGCAGATGGTTTTGGTAAAATAGCAGAAGGCACACTGATTGGCGATAACCTGGGCAATGCCATCTTTAGCCGTACGGGCAATGGCGTGGTATTCGACGCGTCCGCCCGTGATATTGAAGGCCTGGCGGATATCACCGGGTTCAATGCCTTTGTACGCGATTGGGATCCTTCTTACCTGAAGAATTCCGTGCTCATGGGACTGAACACACCCATCCGTATAGGCCGTGCCGTGGTACTGCCCGGCGACCTGGTGCTGGCCCAGCGCGAAGGCATCCTTTTTATACCTGCCCACATGGCCGAAAAGGTGATCAACACCGCGATCTTCATCGGCATGAAAGATGAATTTGGCCACGCCATGCTGAAGTCTGGCAAATACACACCTGGTGAGATCGATAACCAATGGACAGAAAAAATAAAGGAAGAATTCCTGCAATGGCTGCAACAGCATCCTGGCCCTATACAGCTGAATAAAGAAAAGCTGGATCAATATTTACAGGGAAGAACCTGGTAAGCATTTAAACCGTCTGATATGTCATTCTCCTCCAATAGACCAAGTCTGTTCCTGGCTATTGCAGCAGGCATTTTGCTGCTGCTCAACGTCATCCTGTTCAGCACCGGGAAAACGGCGCAGGCGGGGCCCTTCATGATCGCGTTCTGGGCGGTGCTGGCGGTGCTGTGCAACAGGCATACGGCTACCAAAGGTTTCGTGTATACTTTAATGATATTTGCCGCCGTAACAACGGCCATGTTCTACCCGCAGCCTTTTACAAAGCCTAATGGCTGGGACCTTTCCCTGCTGATCACGCCCTTGATCCAGGTCATCATGTTCGGCATGGGTACTTCCATGAGCCTGCGTGATTTTTACGGTGTGGTAAAAATGCCTGCAGGCGTATTTATTGGTATTACCTGCCATTTCACCATCATGCCGCTGGTAGGGTTGTTGTTAGCTACCACCCTGCGTTTCCCACCGGAGATCGCTGCAGGTGTGATCCTGATAGGTTCAGCACCCTGTGGCATGGCGTCCAACGTGATCTCTTACCTGGCCAAGGCCAATCTCGCGCTTTCTGTTACGCTGACAGCCGTGTCCACCTTGCTGGCGCCCTTTTTAACCCCGCTGCTGATGCAATGGCTGGCAGGTAACTACATTGAGATCAGCGTACAGAAAATGATGTGGGATATTGCCAAAATGGTGATCATCCCCGTTGCAGGCGGTTTGGTGTTCAATCATTTTCTGAGTGGCCGCATTGGCTGGCTGGACAAGCTGATGCCGAAGCTTTCTATGGCCGCCATTGCATTTATTATTGTGATCATCACTGCCCATGGCCGCGAAAGCCTGCTGAATGTAGGGCTCTTACTGGTGCTGGCGGGGCTTACCCATAACCTGGCGGGGTATACGCTGGGCTACTGGTTTTGCCGCCTGATACGGATGAAAGAACAGGACTGCCGTACCATTGCCATTGAGGTGGGTATGCAGAACGGTGGACTGGCATCTGCCATTGCCAAGGAAATGGGAAAGATCGCCACGGTAGGATTAGCGCCCGCCATCTTTGGCCCGGTAATGAACATTACCGGTTCGCTGCTGGCTTCCTGGTGGCATCGCAGGCCGCCTGAAGGGAAGGAGGATCCCGAACCTGCTGTGCAGGCTACCGCAGTAACAAATGGATAACAACCGATGTTGCCATTATATGGTATCCCGCCCTGTGATTATTGCCTTGCTATAGTTCCCTGTACTTCCAGTTTGATTACGCTTGCTATGTTGTCTGGCGCTTGTGCTGGTACATTGATAATAAGTCCGTCCTTATCTGCAGTAGTTGTTAAAGTTGCGCCGTTGGCCAGCAGCTTTGTGCTGCTAACGGTATTCTTCAGTCCGGGTACCAGCAATTTGCCATCGCCGGGCCATTTAAATACTGAGAGGTAAAGAATGGTGCCGTTCCTGCTTTCCTTGCGTGTGCATCTGCCCCATGACAGCGTATCCAGGGGGCTGCCCTTAGTGCCGTAAATGGCTTCGCCGTTTACTTTCATCCAGGCGCCTATCTGCTTTAATGCATCAATGCTGCCTTGCGGAAATTCGCCTTCGGCAGTGGGGCCCACATTTAGGAGGTAGTTCCCGTTCTTGGAGGCGATGTCTATTAAATTACGTACCAGGGTTGCTGTGCTTTTCCATTTGTTATCTGTGCTTTTGTAACCCCAGCTGCCGTTCATGGTCATACAGGTTTCCCAGTCGCGCCCATCCAGTTCATGCAAGGAGGGTATTTTCTGTTCAGGGGTTTTATAGTCGCCCGGGAAATTGGGCCGTTTTAAGCGGTCGTTGGTAATAATTTCCGGCTGCAGGCGCAGCAGGGCATTCAGCTTTTCTGCATAGGCATCTGTCATATTGGTAGGGGTGTCCCACCACAATACGGCTACATCCCCATAATTGCTGAGCAGCTCCTTTACCTGCGGTACAGCTACTTTATCTATATAGGTATCCATGGACGCCGAGGTTTGTAAAGGATCCCAATGGCCGCTATGCTCCTTCGTATAGGCATCAATCTTTGCCGAATCGGGGTTGGCCCATCCTTCGGATGTTACCTTGCGGGCAGCAGCGCCGCCGGGATTGTTCCAGTCCTGCGCCTGGGAGTAATAAAAGCCCAGCCTGATGCCATATTTGCGGCAGGCTTCGGCCAGCGGTTTAAGCAGGTCTTTTCCATATGGAGTAGCGTCTGCTACGTTCCAGGAACTGGCGCTGGTTTTGAACAACGCAAACCCGTCATGATGTTTGGCGGTGATCACGATGTATTTCATACCCGCTTCTTTGGCCATTTTCACCCATGCCTCCGGATCATATTTTACAGGGTTAAATGACTTAGCGTATTGCTGGTAAACAGCTACGGGTATTTTTCCCCGGTTCATGATCCATTCTGATGCACGGCCAACGGGGTGCCCGTCATAAATGCCTGCCGGTACCGCATAAACGCCCCAGTGTATAAACATACCGAAACGGGCTTCCCGCCACCATTGCATGCGCTGATCCTTTGTCAGCGAAGTTTGTGCGGTAGTCGCAGTTGTGATCCCGGCTAATACGAATAATAGGAGAAACAGTTTTTTCATAACGGGTATTAATAGAATGATGACAAATCTGGAGCAGGAAGATGATGGCCCTTGTCTTTTGCAATCGTTTGCACAATTTGGGAAAAAAATAAGAGCAAAGCTCTTCCTGGCTACTATACTATTTAAAGGTCGCTAATAAACCAGGTACTTTTTAAAATGATTTTCGCAGATAATCATAGTTTTTTACCCATTTCGGCCGGAAAAAATTTTTTGTCTCAAGCAACCTTAGCAAAATAACCCCGTATTAGTATTCCGGAGTGCACATCCTGATCAAATTTTTTAAATCATTAATCAGTCAACAAAAAGTTATGAGATCCAGAGCAATAAAAACGTTTCTTTCAGTGGCAACTCTCGTGAGTACGATTGTAGCTTGTAGCAAGGATGATGATAATAATACTCCCCCCAAGGCCGATATCCAGATATCCAGCAACGCCACACTTGGGGCGTATCTGACAGATAGCGAAGGCAAAACCCTGTATTTCTTTTCCAATGATGCCAACGGTGCTTCTACCTGTACAGGTGGCTGTCTGGCAGCATGGCCTGTATTTTATAAAGCCAGCCCTACACTGGGAGATACCAGCTTACATGCTGCGGATTTTGGCGTAATTACCCGCCCCGACGGCTCCAAACAAACCACCTATAAAGGATGGCCCCTGTATTATTATGCACCGGATGCAGCTGCAGGCGATGTAAAAGGCGAAGCAGTTGGTAATGTATGGTTCGTAGCCAAAACCGACTACACCGTTATGCTGGCTAATACGCAGCTGGTAGGCAATGATTCTGTAGAGTATAACAGCCAGTACCTGCCCGGTAAAGAAATAACACAATATATGACCGATGCTTTCGGCAGGACCTTGTACGCCTTTAAACCGGATAAGTTTAAAAAGAATACTTACACCAAGGCAGACTTCTCGAACAATCCAACATGGCCCATATACGAAGTGAGCGATATCAGGAGCGTTCCGTCTATCCTGGCTAAAACAGATTTCGATACGCTGCACGTGTTTGGTAAAGTACAGCTCTCCTATAAAGGCCACCCGCTCTACTACTTTGGTAAAGATGCCATGCAAAGAGGCAGCACCAAAGGCGTAAGCGTACCCACACCCGGTGTATGGCCTATCGTGAATAAGAATACTACTGTTGCGGTGCAATAACAACTTCTTTTAGAAGCAATGGTTTTACCCGCTCTGCCGGACCCTGTTACCAATAACAGGCCTCCGGCAGAGTTTTTTTTAGCATAACAGAAAAATATTTTTAAATGAGCGAACGCTCACTTATCTTTGTGCCAGCATGAGGGCAAGAGACGAAAATAAAGAACGCATCATCCGCCAGAAGGCTATCGAGATGGTAGTGAAAGAAGGGCTGGACGGTTTTGGCGTGAACAGGCTCGCTAAGGCAGCGGGCGTTTCTCCTGCCACCATCTATATTTATTATAAAGACAAGGAAGACCTTATTCTGCAGCTGGGAACAGCTGTGTCCAAAAGAATGCTGGCAGACAGCCTGGAAGATTTTGATCCCGATGCATCTTTTGCAGAAGGCTTAAAGAAACAGTGGCTGAACCGCATGCAATTTTACCTGAAGTATCCGCTGGAAGTACAGTTCATTGAACAGATCCGGTATTCTAACTATTACGAACAGATCCAGGCTGAATTGAGCAGGGGCTTTAGGGATGTAATGGGGAAGTTCGTTAACAATGCCATTGAACGGAAAGAGCTGATGCCGCTCTCCTTCGAAGTGTACTGGAGTGTTGCATATGCCCCTATGTACCAGTTGATAAAATTCCACCAGCAGGGTAAAACGTTTACCGGCAGGAAGTTTGTCCTCAATGAGAAAACGATCATGCAAACATTGGAACTCGTACTGAAAGCATTAAAACCGTAGCCTTTTTTTTGCCATTATAACTAAATGAGCGCTCACTTAAATAGTGCCTATTCTTGCATCATCCTAAAATAACAACGTTATGTCTTTATCCGCCAAACCAAAGACCTTCACCTCTTACCAGGCGTTTATAATAGCTGTCCTGGCCATACTGCAATTCACCATCGTACTGGACTTCATGGTACTGTCGCCACTGGGCGTATTGCTGTTGGAAAAACTAAAGATCAATACTTCCCAATTCGGCCTGGTAGTATCGGCCTATGCATTCAGCGCAGGCATAGCAGGCCTGCTGACAGCCGGCTTTGCCGACAAATTTGACCGTAAGAAACTGTTGATGTTCTTTTACACCGGTTTTATCATCGGCACTTTTCTTTGTGGTATAGCGCCTGACTACCATTTCCTGCTCATTGCGCGGATCGTTACCGGCCTGTTTGGAGGAGTAGTAGGCTCTGTGAGCTTTGCCATCATTACAGACCTGTTCAAAATGGAAGTAAGAGGCCGTGTAATGGGCTTTGTACAAATGGCCTTTTCCGCCAGCCAGGTATTAGGTATACCGATAGGCTTACTGTTGGCCAATCATTTCGGCTGGCATGCGCCCTTCCTTATGATCACTGCTTTCGGCGTTTTACTGGGCATCCTGATCATGGTTTATATGAAACCGGTTACTGCACATCTGCAGATCAGATCAGAAAAGAATCCTGTTGTTCACCTGTTCGAAACCATGATCAAGCCCCGCCACCTCCTGGCATTTGCTGCCACCACCTTGCTAGCTACAGGTGGCTTTATGCTGATGCCCTTTGCCAGCGCCTTCACCACGCATAACCTGGGAATTTCGATGGATCAATTGACCCTCCTGTATCTGATCACCGGTATATTCTCCGCCATATTCGGCCCCCTCGTAGGGCGACTGAGCGATAAGGTAGGAAAGTTCAACATCTTTGTGGCTGGCTCTCTGCTTACCATGACCACGGTGGCCATTTACACAAATCTTGGTACTACGCCCTTTGCAGTGGTCGCACTGATCAACATACTGATGTTCCTGGGGGTGTCTTCCCGCATGATCTCTGCTTCGGCTTTGACAACGGCTGTTCCGGCCCCGCAGGACAGAGGCGCCTTTATGAGCCTAAACTCCTCCGTGCAGCAGATCTCCGGCGGCATCGGCTCTGCAGTAGCTGGCCTGATAGTCGTGCAAACCAGCACGGGCGCCATTCAACATTATAACTACCTGGGCGATGTTGTGATCTGCGCCATGATCATTACCATTATCATGATGCGGTTCGTGAACAAAATGGTGACTCCTTCAGCAGGTAAAAAGCCAGCGGAAAAAACGGTAGATTTGCCAGCTGAAGTATAACCCTTAAACTCCTTCCCCATATGATCACCGATCAACAGAAAAAGAAGATCATCCAGATTGTGAATGTGATGGAAACCGGAACGCCGGATGGCCGTTATGACCAGGTAACAATACTGGCCGATGGAAAGAACGGCGTAAAGCAGATCACCTACGGCAGAAGCCAGGCTACCGAGCAGGGTAACCTGAAGAATATTATCCAGCGGTACGTAAATTCCGGTGGTAAATTTGCAGGAGCGTTCAGCCCATTCCTGCCCCTGATTGGCAAAAAGCCGCTGGTGAATGACGCTGCATTCAAACAGCTGTTAAAGACCAGTGCAAATGAAGACCCGCTGATGAGGGAGGCACAGGATGAGACTTTTGAGATTCTTTATTACGTGCCGGCTACCCACTTTTTCGACCAGGAGAAATTTACCCTGCCGCTTAGCATGCTGGTCATCTACGACAGCTATATCCATTCCGGTGGTATCCCTGCGTTTCTGCGTGGCCGCTTCCCGGAAGCAACTCCTTTGCGGGGTGGCGACGAAAAAGAATGGATCGCCGAATACCTCAGGGTACGGCAGGATTGGCTGGCCAATCACCCTAGAAAGGTGCTGCATCCCACGGTATACCGTACCAAAGCTTACCTGGAAGCGATCAGGCAGGATAACTGGCAGCTGGATAAACCCTTACGCGCCAACGGTGTAACAATCCCTTAACAGTTTAGCTGAAAAACAGCATCATATTTGTACTGAAATGAGTTATGGCAGCTTGGTAATAGCTGCCGTAACTTCAGGTATGAATAAAATGTTCCTGGTGCTGGCGCTGGCCTTTTCTATGGCGGCGCATGGCGAAAAGCAGTATGATAAGACAGCTGAGCAGCCTGCATTACATGCCCGGCGGGGTTTACCCAGTGTGCTCACTAAGCTGAAGAACGGCGGCCCGGTGGTGATCGCTTACCTGGGAGGCAGTATTACAGCGGCGCCGGGGTACCGGGTGCAAACAGAACAGTGGTTCCGGCAGCAGTATCCAAAGGCACGTATCAAGGCGATCAATGCCGGAGTAGGCGGCACCGGCTCAGACCTGGGCGTTTTCCGCCTGCAGGACGATGTGCTGCAGTATAACCCCGACCTGGTATTCATAGAATATGCCGTAAACGATGGCTCCGATTCTGTCAATATCCACAAAGCAATGGAAGGCATTGTACGGCAGATCAAAAAGCACAACCCGCATACGGATATATGTTTTCTCTACACCGTATCAGAGCCCATGCTGAAAGACCTGCAGCAGGGGCAAGAGATCCGTTCCGTTAAATATACCGAGCAGATTGCCCAGTATTACGGCCTGCCATCCATTAACCTTAGCTGGGATGTGCTTGGCCAGCTGCAAAAGAATGCGCTTGTTTTCCGCGGACAAAAAGGCAATGATTACGGCGCGCAAACTGTTTTCACTTTTGATGGCGTACACCCAACAGTAGCCGGGCACCAGATCTACACCGCCACTATTGCCAATGCTTTTATGGATATGGAAAAGAACGGCGTACAGGCACAGGCGTCTGAGCGACTGCCCGCGCCACTAACGCCTGGTTGTTATGAGCAAACCGCCCAGTATTCACCGGCTATGTTTAAGAAAACCAAAGGCTGGAAAAGCGGGAAGGATAACCCGGATCTCAAAAGCTTTGCCACTGCCTTTCCTGACCTGATCTATTCAGATGATCCGCAGGATAGCCTGGTTGTTCGCTTTAAAGGATCAGCGATCGGTGTACAGGATATTATCGGCCCCACTTCGGGCGCAGCCCTGATCACTGTCGACGGCAAGCCGCCCATCCGGAAAACCCGCTTTGACAAATACGGGGGTAACTATCGGAGGCATTACTTTGTGCTGGACTCATTAGGAGAGGGCACGCATACCGTTGTATTCAAACCCGATCCAACGCCTATCGACAAGTTTAAACTGGTAAAGCCCGCCGCGGCGCAGGATGCGGTAAAGTATAAAGAGAATGACTTTTATATCGGCAAGATCATGATGGTGGGCGCGTTACAGCAATAAACCCGCCCTGCATATCATCTTACGCACAATCTCCGTCTATAGAACAGGCATTGCCATTGCTATCTGTAGTGGCTTGCTCATTATAAGACTGCTGCAGCGCTTTCAGGAATATATCTTCGGACTGCGCGCCTGAAACCGCATATTTACGATCTATCACAAAGAAGGGTACGCCTCTTACACCCAATGTGGCTGCTTCAGCGATGTCCTGCTGCACTTCCCGGGCATAGGTATTGCCGGAAAGAGTGGTGCTTACCTCTTCAGCATCCAGGCCTATCCCGGCGCCCAGCTGCGCTAATACTTCCCGGTCTGAAATATCTTTCCCTTCCGTAAAATAGGCTTTGAACAGGCTTTCTTCAGCGGCATCGCCCAGTCCGTATTTAGCGGCCAGGTGTACAAAGCGGTGCGCGTCAAAAGAATTGGCCACTATTGCTTTGTCAAAATTGTACTCCAGGCCTACCTCGGCTGCCATGGTGGTCACCTGCTCATTTAATTGTTTGGCGTGGCTCAATGTCCAGCCCTTACGCTCTGCCAGGTATTCATGGACACTTTGTCCGCTGATTTTCACCAGCTCCGGGTTCAGCTGGAAACTTTTCCATTCTACCGCTATGTTGTCCTTCTGCGGGAATTGTGCCAGCGCCTTCTCAAACCTCCGCTTACCGATATAACAGAACGGGCACATTACATCCGACCATATTTCTACTTTCATAATCTAAATATATGTTGTAACATCAAAAGTACGTATATTTGCTTACAAAAAGTAAGTACTTACCTAAAGGTTAGTGCTTATGCCTGGTCAACTAAACCATCTGTTATGTTAGGACATAAAGACAAACCCAGCGCAGAAGAATGTCTTGGTGCACTAGGGGCAGTGCAGGACGCACTGTATGTGCTGAATGGCAAGTGGAAGATTCCCATTATCATCGCCCTTGGAGAAGGCCATAAACGCTTCGGGGAATTGCAGAAAGCTGTAAAGGGTATTTCTGCTAAAGTGCTTTCTCATGAATTAAAGCACCTTGAAATGAATGATTTTATTGAGCGTAAAGTGTATGATACGATACCGGTTACGGTGGAGTATGAGTTAACCCCATACAGTGATACATTAGGGAATGTTATCGGAGCATTGAGAGAATGGGGAGAGGCCCATCGTCATAAGATCCGGAACCGTGAGAAGGAGAAAAAAGCGGTAGCGGTTTGATCTATTTTCCTTATATTCGGTTATCATCAACAATCAAAATCTAATAATCCTTGCTGTAATTTATCTGGTGTAGTCTATTGGAAGCGGCATAATCTCAAAACGGGTTCCGGTATCATCGCTATATCAAACGGGACCCTATACCATCTTGTATCAGCCAATCGCATATCAACCGAAAATAAATCGCTATGCTACGTAAAATCAAGTACAAGTTTTTAGTAGGCCTTCCTTTGCTGTTACTAAGCGTATTACACGTATTTGCACAGGTTACCACCGCTACGCTCAGTGGTATCGTGAAGGACCCCAAAGGACAACCGCTCGCTGCTGCGACTGTTACCGTCGAATACGCCAACGCCGGTATTAAACAGGGGCAGCTTACAAGAACAGACGGCCGTTTCACCGTTCCCAACCTCAGGGTAGGAGGGCCGTACAGGGTAACGGTGAGTTTCCTGGGCTACCAGGAGAACGTAACAGATAATATTTTCCTTGAACTGGGCTTGAATAACGTGCTGGAGATCCAGATGCAGGAACGTGCCGTAGAATTGAAGAACGTAACCGTTACCGGCCGTTCTGCCATTTTCGATAATAAAAAGACAGGCGCTTCCACCAACATTACCAACCGCACCATCCGTGCGCTTCCTACCATCTCTCGTTCCGCCGATGATTATCTGCGTTTAACCCCTTCAGCTTCTTTTACCTACAACGGGCTTTCCTTTGCAGGGCGCAACGGGCAGTATAATAATTTCTCACTGGACGGAGCCGTGTTCAACAACCCTTTTGGTTTAGACGCGCCTACTCCCGGCGGACAAACCAGTGCCCAACCTATCTCACTGGATGCAATAGACCAGATACAGGTAAACATCGCCCCTTATGATGTTACCCAGGCAGGCTTCACCGGCGCCGGTGTAAATACAGTGACCAAATCAGGCGACAATAACTTCTCCGGTACAGTATATGGCTTCTATCGTAACGAGTCTATGACTGGTAAGAAAGTAGATAAGAACAAACAGGTAGTGCCCGATCTCAGCCAGCTGCAAACAGGCTTTTCACTGGGCGGCCCGATCATGAAAGATAAGCTGTTCTTCTTCGTCAACTTTGAAACAGAGCAGCGTAAAGACCAGGCCAGCAGCTATGTGGCGCGGAACAGCTCCAACGCAGGTAACAGCAATACTTCCCGTGTGCTGGAATCAGACCTGCAGCAGGTAAGCAGTATCCTGAACTCCCGCTTTGGTTACAATACCGGCCCCTACCAGGGATTTACCCTGGACCAAAAAAGCTATAAATGGCTGGTTAAACTGGACTGGAACATCACCAGTAATCACCGCCTTTCCTTTACCTATAACGGACTGGATGCCACGAAAGGTAAACCCGCCCACCCAAGCGCCATCGGTCGCCGTGGACCGGATTATACCACCCTGCAGTTCGAGAACTCAGGTTACGAGATCGTGAATAAGCTGCATTCCTTTGGCGCTGAATTGAAATCCAGCTTTGGCAGCAATGCCGCCAATAAGCTCAGGATAGTATATACTACCTTCAGGGATAAACGTAATCCCTTCTCTGAGCCTTTCCCGGTAATAAATATTACCAAGTACGGTGTACGTTATATCATAGCAGGCCATGAGCCTTTCTCTATCAATAACCGCCTGAACCAGGACGCCTTCCAGGTGACCAATAACTTCAACCTGTTCTTTAATAAACATACGGTTACTTTGGGCGCTTCCTTTGAGTCATTCAAGTTCGGCAACTCCTTTAACCTGACCGGGTATGGACCATCCATATTCGCAGATATTGACATCAACACTTTCCTTACGGAAGTGCCCAGGGGCGGCAATGTAATATTCGGTTCAGCACCGCTGGACCCCTTTGTTACATATGCGAGGAACAGGGGCGCTGCCGACAAATGGCTCTGGTATTATCTGACAGTAGGCCAGGCCTCTGCTTACGCGCAGGACGAATGGCAACTGTCTGAACGCTTCAGGCTAACCTATGGCCTGCGGGTAGATATGCCCTTCTACTTTAATGCCAGCTTCAGCCAGCCCGATTTCAATGATGATGGTACGTTTAAAAACTCCTATACCGAAGGAGAACCAACCGTGCCCAATAACGACAACCTTACCATGTTTGATGAACATGGCAACCGCCTTACCAATGGCGTAGGAAAAGATGTTGACAATACCCGCTTCCCCTCAAAGAGCCCGCTCTTCTCTCCCCGTTTAGGATTTAACTGGGATGTGAAAGGGGATAAAACCCTACAGGTACGCGGCGGTTCCGGACTGTTCACCGGCCGTTTTCCCTTTGTATGGATCGGCAACCAGATCGGTAACCCCTTCAGCAGCTTTTATAATGTAACTGCCAGGAACTTTAAATGGCCCCAGGTATGGCGCTCTAACCTGGGCCTGGACGTAAGGATCCCTTTCGGGACCATCTTCAGCACCGACGTAGCCTACACCAAAGACGTGAAAGGCATGATGGTGCGTAATTACAAGCTGGGAACGCCTACCGGTACTTTTAACTCCGGCATCGGCGATAACCGTAAGATCTACCTGCCGGCAGACCAGGGTGCCAATAATGTTTATGCATTTACCAACACCAGCGTAGGGTACCAGTTTAACGTCAGCTTCCAGGCACAGCAGAATTTTCAGAATGGCCTCTTCCTCATGGCTGGCTATAACTTCCTGGTCGCAAAAGATGCCAGCTCTATCTCTGCTGAAATATCCAGTGATGCATTTGACCGTAACCCGATCCTTAACAACGCCAATGAAGCGGTGCTGTCTACTTCACTGTATGGCAACACCCACCGTATCATAGCGGCCGCTTCCAAAAAATGGAGCTATAGCAAGGACAAGAAACTGGCTACTACCGTTTCCCTCTTTGGCTCTCTGAACTCCGGTAACCGCTTTGCATATGTGTATGGCGGCGATATCAACAATGACGGTACTAACACGAACGACCTCTTATACGTACCTACAGACGCAGAGATCGATAGGATGCAGTTCTCTCCCCTGGTAGATGTGAACGGTGTTACGCAGAATGCCGCTGCCCAGCGCACGGCATTCAAGCAGTTCATCAGCCAGGATAAATATCTTACAAAACGCAGGGGCCAGTACACAGAAAAGTATGCAGGAGAAAATCCCTGGCTGAACCAGCTGGATCTGCGTATCCTGCAGGACTTTATCATAAAGGGCACCAAAAGGAACCAGACCATCCAGCTGAGTATCGATTTTGTGAACATCGGTAACCTGATCAGCAGTAAATGGGGCGTGGTAAAATATGCCACTACCTCCGGTTATTTCCAGCCACTGCGCTTCTTCTACGAAAACGATGTACCTACTTACCAGTTCGATCCTTCTTTACGAAATACTTTCACCCCCAGCCCGGATCTGCCATCCCGTTGGCAGATGCAGGTGGGCCTGAGGTATTCGTTTTAAATAGTCGATGGTCGATGGTCCATAGCGTATCCCTGTAAATCAAGTCAGCTATAAAATTTCACAGACTGTGCTATAGACTATGGACCATCGACCATGGACTTTAACCGATTTTTTTATTGTTGCTTGCATAATCAAGGAATCGAGTATTTTTGAGTACTAAATGAATTGAAATGGCACAGTTACCTAAGTTTATGATCGCCGACGATCCTATTACCGATCCTGACAATGAATACATTTTTCACACGGAAAAACCCCGTTTTTTTGCCAAACGTGTGGAAGAAGATGAAGAGACCGCATACATAGACATTGTGGAAGAGCTGGACAACGTAGATGAGTTCTTCCATAATGATCCTGATAAAAAGCAGGAATTACTCGAACAGCTGGAGGATTGGTACTACTCCTACATGGAGTGGCTGGATGAAGATGGTCTTGACGACGAGGATGACGAGGAAGAAGAAGAATAGTGCCCTGCCCGGATATTTGTAACGAATTGATTTTCATCTTGTGATTGGTGGCCCCGGTCATTGGGGCCATCAATTGCCTACCCCGTATCCCCTTATCAACTGTAGCAGCCCCAACAGATCTGCAATCCATCCCTTCCATAAGGCCTTATTTTTGATAGACAGTAAACGGAACAATACCATAGGTATGCCCTCTTCCGTTGTTGCCAATATGAGGTATGATCCTGACACCGCTACACTCAGGATAGTCTACGTATCCGGCATGGTGTACGATTATAAAGGAGTGCCCGGAAAAGTATACGAAGCCATGAAGAATTCCATCTCAAAAGGTAAATACCTGAACCGCTACATCAAGGGTAAATATGACTTCGAAAAGGTGGAAGAATAAAATGTTTTGGTAAATAATACCAAACGGTATATTTTTGTGTAGTCAAAGTACAGGAGATGATGTCTAAAGCAGAAAAGACAAAGGCTTTTATCATTGAGAAAACAGCGCCCCTCTTCAATAAGAAGGGCTACGCCGGTACTTCCCTGAACGATATAACAGCCGCCACAGGCTTAACCAAAGGCAGTATCTATGGCAACTTCGCTGACAAGGATGAGGTGGCCCTGGCTGCATTTGATCATAATACCCAGCAGGTACAGCAGATCGTAAGAGCGGAAATGAGCAAACACGATACCATCAAAGACAAATTGCTGGTATATGTAAAAGTATACAACGACTTTCTGAAAGGCCCCTTCCCCGAAGGAGGCTGCCCCATTCTGAACACTGCTGTAGAAGCTGATGACACGCATGAGGCCTTAAAAGAAAAAGCCGCCGCGGCGCTTACATTCTGGAAGAACAACCTCAGCGCCCTGGTCCGTAAAGGGATTGACAACGGGGAGTTCAAAGCGGACACTGATCCCGAACAAACGGCGCTTACCATGATCGCCATGATCGAAGGCGCTATCATGATCACCAAGCTCACAGGAAAATTAAATTACCGTAAAACAATTATGCAATCAGTGGAGAAACTGATCAATGATCTGACATAAAATTTTTTTGCATTAGATTATACCGATCGGTATAATTAAACCTTAACCAATATGAAGAGAACGTTATTGTTGGTGACCGTTATTGTCGCGGCCATCATGGAGCTTATTGACACTTCTATAGTGAATGTGGCCCTCTCGCACATGAGCGGTAACCTGGGCGCCACGGTAGAAGACGCATCCTGGGTGATCACCGCCTATGCAATTGCCAATGTGATCATCATTCCCATCACCAGCTTCCTAACAAATAAACTAGGACGGCGTAATTACTATATCGGCTCAATCATCGCCTTTACGTTCTTTTCATTTATGTGCGGGCAAGCCACCAATATCTGGATGCTGGTAGCTTTCCGCTTCCTGCAGGGCATCGGCGGCGGCGCATTGTTGTCCGTATCACAGGCCGTTGTATTTGAACTGTTCCCCAAAGAAAAGCAGAATGTAGCCAGCGCCATATTTGGTATCGGTGTTTTTATAGGGCCTACTATTGGTCCCACCCTGGGAGGGTACATCACAGAATACTATTCCTGGCCCTGGATCTTTTACATCAATGTGCCCCTGGGCATCGCCGTGGCATCTCTCTGCTTTGTGCTGTTAGGTGAGCCGCTGATCAAACAGGCGGCCGCCAAAATAGACTGGCTGGGAATCTTCCTGCTCGCAGTATCCATAAGTGCATTGCAAACCGTGCTGGAAAGAGGGCAAACAGAAGACTGGTTTGAAACCAGCTATATTACCTGGCTCACGGTGATCGCCGTTTTTGGCATTATCCTGTTTGTATGGTGGGAATTGAAAGTAGCGTTCCCGGTAGTGAACCTCCGTGTGCTGAAGAGCCGTAACCTGAGCATCGCCGCCGTGCTCACTTTTATTTCGGGCATAGCTTTGTTCAGCTCTGTTTTTCTGACCCCCGTTTTCGCGCAGCGCCTGCTGGGCTTTACACCTACACAAACCGGGCTCTTATTGCTACCGGGGGCATGTCTTGCCATTGGAGGACTGATCGTATCCGCCCGCTTATTGCAAAGAGGTATATCTCCTTTATACATGATTGCAGCAGGTATCTGCCTCTTTGCCTTGTTCAGCTGGCAGATGTCTGCACTCAGCCTGGATGCCGGAGCGGGAAACATTACGGTCACCCTGCTTTGGCGCGCACTCGGACTGGCAGTTGTAACCGTACCATTAACCACGCTGGCCGTCTCCTCGCTGGAGCCTAAAGATATACCGCAGGGTGCCGCTCTCAATAACATGATGCGGCAGCTGGGTGGCTCTTTCGGCATCGCCCTGGTCAACACTTATCTCACCCATCGTAATGCCGTGCACCGTTCAGACCTGGTGTCTAATCTCACGCCGGATAATCCTGCTGCAGTACAACGTTTATCTGCCTACACCCATTATTTCACCAGTAAGGGCGCCACAGCCGACCAGGCATATCATCAGGGCCTGCAGCTGTTGGACCTGAATGTAACAAGACAATCCAATCTTATGAGCTTTAATGACGCTTACCTGGTGGTGGGCCTGATCTTTCTGGTAGCATTGCCTTTGCTGCTGATGGCTACACGTAAAAAGGGCGCAAAACCGGCGGTGGTATTGTCCGATCATTGATAGTTTACGCTCATCAAATCTTCTTAAAAGAGCAAGCGGATTCCCGTATATTAGTGTAAACCAGGATTAGCAGCAGCACTTTTTGACTTACCCTAAAACGCGAAGCTCATGTACAGGTCCTCCTTTGCCTTTGGAATATTTCGTCCCCTGCTCATGTGGTGTTTATCAGCTTGTATAGCCATAAGCCTTGTACAATGTAAAAGCGAACCACCAGCTCCCCTTCCTTCCGGCGATCCTGACAACGGAGGGCTCATACTCCCGGGCAACTTCCAGGCAGTAGTAGTGGCAGACAGCATCGGCCGCGCCAGGCATCTGACCGTTAACACCAATGGTGATATCTACGTAAAGCTGGTGTACAATGATGTAATGCAGGGCGCGGGTGGAACAGTCGGCCTGCGCGATACCGATAACGACGGCAAGGCAGACGTTATGGCCTATTTCGGTGGCTATAAAGATGAAGGAGGGCTACCCGTTGGGATGATGATCCACAAAGGGTACCTGTACACTTCCACGCTCCGCCAGGTGCTCAGGAATAAATTGAAGCCGGGCCAGCTCATACCCGATAGTAAAACAGAGATCATCCTCAACGATACCAGTGGCGACATCCGGCGTCACTGGCATACTGCCAAACCCATCGCCTTTGATAACAAGGGGCATATGTACGTGCCCTTTGGCGCCCCTACAGATGCTGCGCAGGATATTGACAAAGCAGGTCCCGGTGGCATGCCCGGTGGCAAAGGCCTGGACCCCGCGCCTGATCTGAAATGGCACGGCGGCATCTGGCGTTTTGATGAAGATCAGGAAGGTCAAACGCAGCAGGACGGTTATAAATATGCCACTGGTATCCGTAGCGTATTAGGCATCGCGTGGAACCAGGACGACGATTGCCTTTATGTAGTGATGAACGGCATGGATAATTTTCATACCCGCTACCCGCAGGTCTTCAGCTCCTGGCAGGCTGCTGTACTGCCTTCAGAGCCTTTGCTGAAAGTCACAGAAGGCTCCGATTTTGGATGGCCCTATGCTTATTTTGACCACATGCAGGGAAAGAATATGCTGCAGCCTGGTTATGGCGGCGATGGTAAGATAACAGGCCGGGCTTCCAGATTCAATGTACCGGTGATCGGTTTCCCCGGTCACTGGGCGCCTATGGATCTGTTGTTCTATCGCGGCAATCAATTTCCTGAACGATATAAGAAAGGCGCATTCGTAGCCTTCCACGGCTCTACAGACCGTTCTCCTTATCCCCAGGCGGGCTACATCGTTTGCTTTGTTCCTTTTGAAAACGGGAAGTCTGACGGCAAATGGGAAGTCTTTGCAGATGGCTTTACCGGTGTAGATACTGTTGTAAATACCAGCGATGCCGTATACCGCCCCATGGGCCTTGCAGAAGGGCCTGACGGCTCCCTGTATATCTCCGAATCCAATAAGGGAAAGATCTGGCGGGTAATGTATAAAGGAGATAAAACGAAGTTTGGAGCAGCGCAGCTGGCAGCCATGGAAGCGCGCAAATCACGCACCTATATTAAAACACCGCATGAGATAAATGACAACCTGGGTAAAGGAGGAGAGATGCACGGCCATATGCTCTACAACGCTTACTGTACCAGCTGCCACCAGCGTGATGGTAAAGGGGATAACAACCGTTATCCGCCATTAGTCGGCTCTGAATGGGTCAGCGGCGATCGTGAGCGCCTGATCAGTATTGTGCTCAACGGCCTGCAGGGAGAGATCAAAGTGAACGGCAAAACCTACAACGGCGTCATGCCTGCCCACAAAGATGTACTGGATGATCATGCTGTGGCCTCCATCCTCACCTTCCTCACCAACCGTTTCGCTGATGAAGACAAACCTTTTACATTGGAAGAAGTGAACAAAGTGCGCAAGGCCACTGGTAAGTAATGGCGAGACCCGGGTCTTGAGTCCAGTCATCGCGCGAGACCTTGGTCTTGAACCGCGTCATTCCCCAAGACACGGGTCTTGAACCCCGTCATTCCCCAAGGCACGGGTCTTGAGCCCCGTCATTCCCCAAGACACGGGTCTTGAGCCCCGTCATTGCGAGGAGCCAAGGGCCTGGCGCGCGGGGGCGCGACGAAGCAATCTTTTACTAACCTCCGCATCACTCTCCCCCCGTCACTTCCCAATCACCGCCGTCGCCTCTACCTCAATCAACACATCCTCCCTATACAACCTGCTCACCTGCGCCAGCGTACTCGCCGGCGGCTTCTGCACATTAATAAACTCATCCCTCACCTCCCTCACCTTCCCCAACCCCGCTACATCTGTCATCAAATAAGTCAGCTTAACCACATCCTTCATACTCCCACCCATCTCTTCCACTATGTTTTTAATATTCTGAAACACCTGCCTCGCCTGCGCGCCTACATCACCCTTCCCCACCAACTGACCATCCTTATCCAATGGCACCTGTCCCGACATGATCACCATCTTACAATTTCCCAGGTCCACCACCGCCGCCTGCGAATATCCTTTCGGTGCAGCCACACTGCCCGGGTTCACCAATTCAACAATAGGCTTCGTTTGCGAAAACACCGTCGCCGTCATCAGCAGCGCTGGTATCAAAACTATATATCTCATCATGTTAATAATTTCTCAGGTAATATCGGCAGCTCCCGCACCCGTTTTCCCGTAGCATGATACACCGCATTAGCAATCGCTGCACCCGCAGGGCCCTGCACTGCTTCGCCCGCCCCCAGCGGCTCTTCCGTTGGGCGATCTATCAGCGCTACCTCCACTTCCGGCGCCTGGCTGATCGGCAATACCGGGTAAGAGAACCAGTCCAGGCTCCTGATCTGCGCATCATATTTCACCTGCTCCCGCAGCGTCCAGCTGGCCGCCTGTACCATCCCACCTTCCGTCTGGTTCTTAATGCCATCAGGATTAATGATCTCTCCCGCATCAATTACCGCCCACATCTTCTGTACGCGCACCACGCCCTGTTCCACCTGCACCTGTGCCGCCACTGCCGCATACGCCGCAGTATTTTTATACCGTGCAAAGGCAATCCCTATCCCATTGCCCTTAGCATCTCCTTTCACCGGCGCCATAGACTGCAGCTTCCGCAACACCGCAATCGCCCGTTCATCTTCCAGGTGCATCAGCCGGAAGCTATACCCATCCTTCCCTGCAGCTACCGCCAGTTCTTCCATAAAAGATTCTATCGCAAAGACATTGGCAAATGCCCCCAGGCTCCGCAGCGCTGATACACGCAGCGGTCCCTGAAAGGAATGTGCCTTTATATCCACGTTGGGAAAATTATAATAAGGCTCCGAGTTGCGCGAAGCGCCTCCGCTATAAGTAGAACCACCTGCCGCAAACGGCTTTTGCAGGTAATGCGCAGGCAACAGGTTCTCTGCTTTACCGCCCGGGCGCGTACTATGCGTATCAGACCATAATGCATATTGCCAGTAAGTGATCCTTCCATTGCTATCCAGCACCGCTGCTGCATCCATCAGCATAGCGCTGCCATAGGGCTCCCAGCCATGCTCCTCCTGTCTTGACCATTGTAACCGTATATGCTTCCCCGGTACCTGCATAGCCAGTAGCGCTGCCTCTGCCGCTACATCATCAGCGCCGTTATGTCCAAAACAACCTGCGCCCGGCACTCCCTTGATATGAATGCGTTCTGCGGGCAGCTGTAACAGCTCTTTCAGTGATTCCCGCAGCGGATACACGCCCTGGCTATGTGTCCAGATATGCAGCTGGTCTTTTTCGTACAGCGCCACCGCACAGGAGGGGCCTGATGCTCCGTGCATAATATAAGGCTTGAAATAGCTGGCGCGCACAGTTGCCGCACCGGTCAGTATCTCGCCTTTCTGTTGTACGTTCTGTGATTTTACAGGTAATTGCCTGAGATAGGCTGCTAAATCCTTACCGCCTTCCAGCGGTTTTACAAAAGTCCATTTTGTATTTTCAGCCAGTATCTTCTGCGCCTGCATGGCGGCATATTCTCCTTTGGCAACCACCGCCACGAAGCTGCCGTTCACGATGATCTGCTGCAGCTGCGGCACTTTCGATCTTACATTCTTTTCATTGAAACTATCCAGCTTAGCCTCATAAACAGGCGGCCGTACAATACGGGCATGCAACATACCCGGAAAGCGCAGGTCATGCACAAATATCGGCCCGCCGTTCACCATAGCGCTCAGGTCCTGCCGTGGAACAGGCTTACCGGAAAAGCGGTAATCCTGTTTTGCTTTCAGCGGCACCGGCATCTTGATCTCACCATCCAGCTTTTTACCATCCAGCACCTCGGCAAAAGTAAGGGAGCGTTGGTTGTTCTTTGTATGGATCCTGCCTTCAGACATCCGCAGCTCTTCTGCAGCAACGCCCAGGCGCATAGCAGCCAGCTGCAATAAGCGTTGCCTGGCTGCGGCCGCGGCATAGCGTACAGACATCGCGCTGGTTTCAATGGAAGCGCTGCCTGCGGTATAAGATTCATTGGGCGTTACGCCAGTCTCAGCCAGAGCAACGCTCACCTTGCCAATATCAAGGTCCAGCTCTTCTGCCGCTACCTGCGCAATGGCGATACGGATGCCTTGTCCCAGCTCTATTTTACCCGTAAACACCCGTACACTGCCATTGGCCAGCACTTCCAGCCAGGCGTTTATATGGGGATATCGTTGAAGCGAACCGGGAAGCTCCTGCAAGGGTAGCGTGGAACCTGCTGGGTAAAGAGCGCTGAGGGAAAATCCTATCGTCAGGCAGCCGGCTGTTTTCAGGAAATCTCTTCTGGACTGATCCATAGTGAATGGGTTTAATTGTAGCCACTTTGAATGTAGTTAAAAATCTTATCTTATTGCTATTTCACCACAGGTACTTTAAATTCGCCTCCCGTAATATTCGTCGTAGTACAGCACCTCTTAACATTTAAAAACCCGCACAAATGAAGTACACTAAATTGGGTAATACAGGCCTTATCGTATCGCGGCTTTCATTCGGATCCATGACCTTCGGAAACGACCCATCTCTGACCGCCATTTATAAAGTAACGCAGGAAGATGCGCAAACCATGGTAGACAAAGCGCTGGACGCTGGTATTAACTTTTTTGATACGGCTGATGGTTACTCCGGCGGCCAGTCAGAAATCATGCTGGGCAAAACACTGGCTAAACGCAGGCAGGATGTGGTGATCGCCACCAAAGTAGGTTTCCGCACCGGTCAGCCTGTTACCCAGGCAGGACTTTCCCGCCGTCATATCCTGTACTCCTGCGAGCAAAGCCTGAAGCGCCTGAATACTGATTACATAGACCTTTACATCCTGCATAAGGAAGATCCCTACACGCCGCTGGAAGAAACCCTCGAAGCGCTCAATTCCCTGGTAGTGGCAGGTAAGGTGAGATATGTGGGCTTTTCTAACTGGACCGTGTGGAAAGCAGCATTGGCCTGGCAGATGCAAAAGGAGCGGGGATGGGCGCCTTTCTGCAATGGTCAGCTGTATTACTCCCTGGTAGGCCGCGATGTAGAGCATGATATGGTTCCTTTCATGCAGCACGCGGGCATCGGTATGACTATCTGGAGCCCGTTGGCAAGCGGTTTCCTCAGTGGTAAATATACCCGTGAGAACCTGAAAGACCAGGACAACCGCCTCTCCGGTTTTGATATCATTCCTTTCGACAAGGAAAAAGGTTTTGAGGTAGTGGATGTGATGAAGAAAATAGCCGCTGCACACAATGCTTCACCAGCACAGGTGGCGCTGGCATGGTTGCTCAGCAAACCGGTGTTGTCCAGCATTATCGTAGGGGCCAGTAAGATCCACCAGCTGGAAGATAATTTGAAAGCAGTGGATGTTGAATTGAACGAGGAAGACCTCAAACAGCTGAATGATCATACGCACCCGGGCACCTTATACCCGCACTGGTTCCTGCAGAACCTCGTTGATCCCCAGCATAAGGAGATCTTTGGCGCAAAATGATCAGTGCTTCAGCTTTAATTTACCGGGCGGGTAACCGAAGTATTTCTTAAAGGCCTTGGAGAAATTATAGCTGTCAGTATAGCCCAGCACATAACCGGCTTCCGCTACCGTGCAGGCAGATTCCAGGAGCATCTGCCTGCCGTAGTTCATCTTTAGCTCATTCAGGTAACCAAATACCGTCGTCCCAAACAAAGCCTTGAATCCCTTCTTCAGCTTAAAATCATTCAGGCCGCAATGCCTTGCCACCTGCATCAGGCTGAGTGGCTCAAACATATGTTCCTTCACATAGTCGCGGGCAGCATATAAACGTTCCTTATCCGCAGGATGCAGGCTGATGGCTGCTCCTCCTGCCAGTCGTTCCGCCTGTTCTGCCTGCATCAGGAACAGTTCCATGATCTTCGATTCATAATACAGCATCTTCATATGTCCGCTGTAGGGGCATGCCTGTATATCGCGGATCACCTGCTTTTGCTGCCAGGTAAGCGCCATGGGCACATCACACAGTTCGGCTGCCTGCCCTTTCATCGTCCGGTCCCAGAAGCGTTTCAGGCAATCAAGGTCCGTGATCATCAGGCGATGCATATAGCTGTTGTCTATCTCTATACAAAAGCCTTCCGCTTCTTTTCCTGAAATGGTATAATACCCGTCAAAACGCGGCGTGTATATTACGCCGTGATGATGACTATAGATCTCCGACAGCAGCCCGTTAGCAGTATCCGCAGCGCTGCTGTGCCCCTTCAAAGAGAAATACATATCCAGTGTAGGCGTATCTTTTGTCTCCGGAAAACGGGTGTTCCTTTCCTGCAGTACTTTGGCAGAAATGATCTTTACCCCTGCAAAAGAAGCCATGGTGATATCGGCTAGTGAGGTGTCATATTGATGCTGTATGGTTTGTTCAATTAATGGATAGGTGGAGGAGCTGACAGTACAGTTATTATCGGCCATAATAAAAGTATTGAGCAAACATACACAAAAAAAGTTTTCCCGGAATGCCCGATCCGTTCAGGAGGATAATGAATCCGCCTGCACAGTTTTTGTGAAACAGCTTTTGCGGAACTTGTGAGTGTCAAAAATATTTTCGTGTATGCAGCAGGAATATATCAGGATCAAAGGCGCCAGGGAAAACAATCTGAAGAATGTTTCCCTGGAAATTCCCAAACGAAAGATCACCATCTTCACCGGCGTGTCAGGTTCCGGTAAATCGTCCATGGTGTTTGATACCATTGGGGCAGAAGCGCAACGCCAGCTCAATGAAACGTTCAGCATGTTCATCCGTAACCGACTCCCGCGGATCAGTCAGCCGGAAGCAGATGCCATTGAAAACCTCTCCACCGCCATTGTCATCGATCAGAAACGCCTCGGGGGCAACTCCCGTTCTACCATGGGCACCATTACGGATATCTATGCCGTGCTACGATTGTTGTTTTCCAGGATAGGCAAGCCCTTCATCGGGTATTCCAATGCATTTTCATTTAACGATCCCAGTGGCATGTGCCCCGAATGTAAAGGACTGGGATATAAAGTGGAAGTGGACCTGGATAAGTTTCTTGATAAGACAAAATCCCTGAATGACGGCGCTATCCTCTTTCCTACTTTCTCCGTCGGCTCCTGGTACTGGAAAAGCTACGTGTACTCCGGCCTGTTAGACAACGACAAAAAGCTGGAAGACTATACGCCGGAAGAATGGCAGACCTTACTCTACGGTAAAGGCTCCTTCGAAGTAAAACTGGACAACAATATTCCAATCAATGCAAAATTCGAAGGACTGGTAGATAAGTTTAACCGGCTCTATATCCAGAAAGACAGTACCGAGATGGCAGAAAGCACCCGGCAGAATGCAGAACGTTACATGAAGTTCGGCCCCTGCCCTTTATGTAAAGGCGCCCGCCTCAGCCAGGCTACACTAAGCTGCCGCATCAATGGAATGAACATCGCCGAAATGGCTGCCATGGAAGTAGGCGACCTTGTAGCAGTAATAAGGCAGCTCGATGATCCCACTGCAGGGCCGATGATCGCTTCGCTCGTCATGCGGCTGGAACACCTGGTGGATATCGGCCTGGGATACCTCAGCCTGGACCGCGAGACCGCTACGCTCTCCGGCGGCGAATCCCAGCGTATCAAAATGGTAAAGCACCTGAACAGTAGCCTGGCCGACATGCTGTATATCTTCGATGAGCCCAGTATCGGTTTACACCCCCGCGATGTGCACCGCCTCAACGAACTGCTGCAGAAGCTCCGCGATAAAGGCAATACCATCCTGGTAGTAGAACATGATCCGGATGTGATCAAAACAGCCGATCATATTGTAGATATAGGCCCCAAAGCCGGCAGCCAGGGTGGGGAAGTGGTCTACCAGGGAGATCTCAAAGGCTTGCTGCAATCCAACACACTCACCGGCCGCTTTATGAACAGAACCGTAAAGATCAAGGAAACTTTCCGCGAGCCGGTAGATTTCATGCATATCAAAGATGCCCGTTTACACAATTTAAAGAACATTTCCGTTGCCATTCCCACAGGTGTATTTACCGTAGTAACCGGTGTAGCAGGTTCTGGTAAAAGTACCCTCATCAACGAAGTGTTCCTCTCACAACATCCTGAAGCGATCGTGATCGATCAATCAGCCGTAGGTACATCCATCCGTTCCAACCCCGCTACTTACACCGGTATTATGGACGATGTACGTCAGCTCTTCGGCAAGGCCAATAAAGTAAGTCCCTCGCTTTTCAGCTTCAACTCCAAAGGCGCCTGCGAAGGCTGCCAGGGGCTCGGCTTCAACTATATTGACCTGGCCTTCCTCGAGCCGGTCCGCACCGTTTGCGAAATATGTAACGGACGCCGTTTTAAAGAGGAAGTACTGCAATATACCCTCCACGGCAAAACGATCTCCGATGTGCTGAACATGACCGTACAACAGGCGGAAACTTTCTTTACCAAAAAAGATGTGGTGAACAAGCTCTCCGCCATGAACGATGTAGGCCTGGATTACCTCACACTGGGTCAGCCTTTGAGCACGCTCTCCGGTGGCGAATGTCAGCGTATTAAACTCGCCGGCGAGCTGCATAAAAAAGGCAGCATCTATGTAATGGATGAGCCTACCACCGGGTTGCACATGTCAGATACCGGGCACCTCCTGGAGATCATTGACCGCCTGGTGGATACCGGTAACACGGTGATCGTCATCGAGCATAATACAGATGTGATCTGTAATGCCGACTGGATCATAGACCTCGGGCCTGAAGGCGGCTCAAAAGGCGGCGCCATATTGTATGAAGGAACGCCTGCAGGCCTGCTGCAATCGCCCGATTCGCTTACAGCAAAACACCTGCGTGATATGCAGCAACAATCCGTAGTTTTGTAAATACACATGAAAGCGCTCACCGTCATAAAGGATCGTTTTACGCCTTCACAGCCTGCTGTTAAAGCGGGGATGAACGGTGTGCGCTATCATGAATACACACCCGATATCCGCTTAAGTCATTACATTTTCTGTTACTGGCAGCTGAGCACTACTGCACCTTTACAGGAAGATTTCCTTTATCGCGTAGTGGCCGATGGTTGCATGGATATCTTTTTTGAAGCAGATGCCCCCTGCGATAATTATGTGATGGGATTTTCTACTGCCTTTACAGAATTTCCGCTGGGCCGCCATTTCAACTATATAGGTATCCGCTTTCTGCCCACTGCCTTGCCCTTGTTGTTTAACATTGATGCCGGGGAGCTGACGGATAAAGTAGAAGCATTATCCACCTTTCTGCCCGCTGTAGCGCATCAGCTGGGGAACATCGCCAGTGAAAAATACTTCCTGCAATCCATAAAGCCTTCGCTGGACAATCTCCTTTTGCGCCTGTTAGCCGGTATCAACCCTCATCCGGATCACCGCTTATACGAGGCAATAGATCTCATCCTCCGCTCACAGGGTATACTATCCATCGAAAAAGAATTGCAAACCGGGATAAGCCCACGGCAATTAAGACGGCTCTTTGAACGATATATCGGTGACACGCCCAAGATGTTCAGCAAAGTGGTGCGTTTTCAGCAGATTCTGCATGCCAGGCCCTCCAGGCAGGCGCTGCGCAGGAACAAGCTTTTCTTTGATTATGGTTATCACGACCAGGCCCATTTCATCAAAGAGTTTAAACGCATGTACGGCTTAACGCCCACCATCGCACTGGATTAAGTTTGTCCGTTTTTTACAATGTCGGCCCTGCAGCCCGGTGTAGTTTTGTGACGATCAATAAAACTAAACACCATGAAACTGAACGCTGGTATTATCACCAACAATTTACAGGCTACTAAAGATTTCTATGCAGGTCAGCTGGGCTTTGGCGTAACCTTTGAAAACGAATGGTACCTGCTTTTGCATACACCGGGCCACAGTTCAGAGATCGCTTTCCTGAAGCCGGGGTTGCCTTCACAGGCGCCCATCTTCCAGCAGCCCTTCAACGGCCGTGGCGTTTATCTCACTATCGAAATGGAGGAGGTGGATGACTGGTACGACACCATCAAAAGCAAAGGGATCCCTATCAGCGTAGAGATGAAAGACGAGCCCTGGGGCGACCGCCATTTTGCGATTTTAGACCCCAACGGAATCGGGATAGACTTCGTACGTTACCAGTCGCCGGAATGATACGCTAACCATTGATCGCCTTCGTAATGAAATAGGCGTTCAACCCGATATACGTTACCAGCATGATCTGCGCAATGATCAGATCATACTTGTTGGCAGCTCTGAGGTTATCCTTTTTTGACATCAGCAGGGAAATAGCCGATGAGGTGATCACTGCAAAGATGTAGAAAAGCGTAATGCCATGCAGGGTATCCACCAGCGTAAACGCAGAAGAATCCGGCAGTGAGGAATCAATCACATATTTATTACCAATAGCGGCAAACAAGGCGCCTACGCTTAATCCGAAGCGGGAATCGATATGGTCGGCATGGATGTAGAAGCACATGTAGGAGATTAGGAAAGAAACATACATGCCCAGGAACATCTTCCAGAACAGTTCCGTGGCTTCCCGGTCAATCGCTATTCTTACCCGGAAGGTGCTGTATTCGGTATGTGGCTTTGGCAGGCTTTCATCCCCAAAACCCGTTTCATATGCCTTGATGCCTGATGATACCACAAAGCTGTCAATATTCCATCCCCTTAAGGTAAAGCGCGGATCAAAATGTTGTCCCAACGTATCCGGCGCAAAAACCAGGGAGCTGGCGTCAAATTGTGAGTTTTCAATACCCAGCCTTAAGCGCTGCCGGTCAAAGGGGAAATTATTGATCCTCCAGGAGTCCTTCATCACGCATTGCAGTTTCATCAGCATATACACGCGTCCCTCGCTGGTATCAACCGTATAGTAGGATTTGGTAACGGTTTTGGCCTGTGGTATTTCCAGGTTCTGCCAGAAATCAAATTTCTTGTTCTTATAGGTGAGCCACAGCCACAGGCTGATGGTATATTCATTCTCTTTGAAATCAATGTCGTGGATGCTGGTAACGTAAATACCCGTTTTAACGGTATCCGGTGGTGTATCCTGTTCCTCTTTCGCAAAAGATCGTTCAATAAAGATGGTGCAGTGTAATAGGAAGCAGATGGAAAGCAACAGCGCTTTTCTCATGTTGGTATTCTTTATAATATGTAAGGTATGTAATTATATTGAAAGTCAGAATACCCCTCCTAAATTGGCGCGTATACCCACCCGGCTTTCGGGCTGATTCAGCTAGCTTTAGGGTGAATCCGGCTTAAAACGCAACATATGTTACTACAGCATAAGAACGCCATTATTTACGGGGCAGGCGGCTCCCTGGGAGGAGCCGTAGCCCGTGCCCTGGCCGCAGCAGGCGCCAAAGTATTTCTTACAGGTCGTACCCTGCGCTCCGTTCAGCAGGTAGCCGATGAGATCATCGCTGCCGGTGGCCAGGCGGAAACAGCCGAACTGGATGCGCTGGACGAGCAGGCCGTTAACGGGTATATCGGGTCTATCGCCCAGGCAGGCACGCTGGACATCTCTTTCAACGCCATCGACTGGCAGGTGGTGCAAAACATCCCGCTGACAGATATGACCCTGGATGATTTTATCCGCCCGATCAACATCGGCCTGGAAGTACAATTTATCACCGCTACTGCTGCCGCCCGGGTGATGATGAAACAGGGATCCGGTGTGATTCTCTCGCTCACGGCCACCCCCGGCGGAATAGGTTATGCGAACACCGGCGGCTTTGGCCCCGCCTGTTGCGGCGTGGAAGGTTTTTCCCGCAACCTGGCTTCAGAGCTGGGCGCTTATGGTGTGCGGGTGGTCAATATCCGTTCCGGCGGCTCTCCCGATTCCAGGATCTTCAAAGAAGCGATAGATGCCGGTGGCGACGATGTAAAGGAGTTTATTGAAAAGATGGCCAATGATACCATGCTGAAGCGGATGCCTCTCATGCAGGATATCGCCAACACGGCCGTATTCCTCTCGTCTCACATGGCTGCTTCCATCACCGGTGTTACCATCGATGTAACCGCTGGCACCACCAGTGCATTGAATTATAAGGTGACCAACATCGCCTTTTTAAAAGCAGACGAGGCCTGAACCCGTTCCGGGCGGAGCCTGCCCTATATCTCGCCGTATTGCTTTAATATTGCGGATAGGAAAACTACCCGCTCATGGAATTTGGTATCAGCACATTTGGAGAAGTTCAACCGGAAGGCGTTCCCGGAAATGCAAAAGAATCCTACCTGCGCATGCAGGAGGTAATAGCCGAAGCAAAACTGGCCGAAGCCGTAGGCCTGGATGTCTACGCCGTAGGCGAACATCACCGGCCTGACTTTGTGATCTCGTCCCCTGAAGTGGTATTAGGCGCAATAGCGGCCGCCACACAAAAGATCCGTTTATCCAGTTCCGTTACCGTGCTTAGTTCAGCAGACCCGGTGCGGGTGTTTGAACAATTTGCAACGGTAGACCTGCTCTCCGGCGGCCGTGCAGAGATCTTAGCCGGTAGAGGCTCTTTTACAGAATCTTTCCCCCTCTTTGGATATAGCCTGGCAGATTACGACGCCCTCTTCGAAGAAAAGCTGAACATGCTGCTGCACATCAACCAGCATGAGATCGTTTCCTGGAAAGGCAAATTCAGGCCTCCCCTGAATGAGCGTGGCGTGTATCCGCGTCCATATCAGCCGTCTTTACCGATATGGATAGGATCAGGCGGCACACCTGCTTCCTCTCGCAGAGCAGGAAGGCTGAACCTTCCGCTTGTCCTGGCCATCCTGGGTGGAAAACCCAGCCAGTTTGTTCCCCTCGCTGAGCTGTACCGCAAATCCGCCCGCGAAGCAGGGCATGATCCTGCCCAACTGAAGCTGGCCATTAACTCGCAGTTCTACGTAGCAGAAGATTCAGACCAGGCGGCAGATGAGTTCTTCCCTTCCTATGAGAAGCTGATGAACCGTGTTGGAAAGGATAGGGGCTGGCCGCCGCTTACCTGGGAGCATTTTGAATATATGCGCATGCCCGAAGGCCCGCTGTTTGTAGGCAGTGTACAGGAAGTGATTGATAAGATACTGTACCAGTACAAATTGTTTGGTCATAACCGTTTCCTGGGCCAGCTGGTAAAGGGATATATAGAACACGATAAGGTACTGCGGGCGATAGAGTTATTCGGCACAAAGGTGGCGCCGGCGGTGAAGCAGGCATTGGGAGTGCAGTAGCAAATATCGAGGTGGTGTTGATCCATATATCTACACATTAACCAAACCTGAATAACATGCGCCAGGATTATATCTTAGAAATCGTCGAAGAATTAGGCCGGATCCTCCGGACCATCATCAACATGAAGAAATCCAACCCTTCTAAAGCATTGGAAGAGATCCGGGTCGCCTTCAGAGGAACCAAATTCAAGGATAAAAATAGCTTCGACGATATGACCATAGACGAACTGGCCGCCTTCGTTGAAAAGAACAACATGGACTACCGCGCACTCGACGTCATCACCGACCTGCTCCTGGAAGAAATCGACATCCGCCTGGATACCGCCAATACCACCAACATCCCCATGCTGATCGCAAAAGTAGACTGGCTCATCGCCTGTACCGACAGCAAGGAAAAAGCATTGAAAGTATTCTCCCTTAACCGCGATGCGCAAAGGCAGCGGCTAAAGGAGTTTAAAGGAAAGTTATAGGAACACTTATTTCAGATAAGTTCCCAGGAAGGCAAACAGCTGCTGTCTTATATCCTGCGCATCAAACATCACCCCGAAATGCGGTGCTCCCGGAACAACCGTCAGCTGGTTCTTTACCCCGCTAAGCGTCAGCCAGGAACTTAACAATACAGATTGTGTAAAATGCACTGATTCATCTTTTTCACCCTGCACAATGAAAAAAGGAGGATCATCCTTATCAACATACGTATTCGGGCTCGCCTTCTTTGCCAGGTCAGGACGTTGCAAGGGGGAAGCGCCTAACAGCATAGACAGAGGATCATCCCCCTTACCGCCAGCTACCACAGGATGATCCGCTATCGCAATAAGATCGGAAGGTCCATAAAAATCAAGCACACATTTGATCTTAAAATGCGGGCTCTTACCAGGTGGATAAAATTCCTGCATATGATTATTAGCAGCTAATGCCAGTAACGACGCCAGATGCCCGCCTGCCGAGAACCCGATCAGTGCTATTCTGTCCTTATCAATTTTATACTCGCCCGCATGCTGGTACAGGTATTCCAGCGCCTGGTTACAATCCTGTACCTGTGCAGGGAAAATAGCCGTAGTGCTCCAACGGTAGTCAATAGAAGCCAATGCATAGCCATTATTGATCAACCCCTTGATAGTCTCCTGCATATAGCTCATATCTGCATACTTGTCATTCAGCATCCAACCGCCTCCATGTACCCATACCACCAGCGGGGTGTTACTGCCCGCATTGGGAGGGAGATAAATATCCAGCAGGTGCTTCTTCAGCGTATCATTGGCATAGGGTATATTGGGATGTACAACCGTTCCTTCAGGGAATATATTTTGTACCGGTGATGTTTGCGCCTGTCCGTGGAATGTTAGCGCAACAATGGGCGCCAGGAGGAGCAGCCGCCGCATACAGTGTCTTAAGATCATGTTGAGAATATTTGCCTGAATTTAGCAGAAAAAGGGGAGAATAACGATTAAATGGCCCAAATAGTTGAGCCTGCAAATCGTACTTATTGAACTTCGCTTAGCATGATTATTGTAACAGGATAAAAAGCATGGAATATGCGCGCCACGTTACCACTGCCACTCTTCGGAAGATTGTCAGCAAATCTTTTCACGTTCTCAACGTACACAAATTAAACTGTTATGCAAGCGAGCCGCGATAGTATCGTCGACATTTGGGGCGAACGAAGCCCTTATAGAGGTGAATGGCCGGTGAGAGTAGACCAATGTATTGGCGAAGAACCCGACTATTGGGTACAGTCGGCCTGTGTCTTATGCTCCAATGGCTGTGGAATGGACATTGGGGTAAAGAATGGACGAATAGTAGGCGTTCGTGGCCGTAAAGAGGATATCGTGAACTTCGGAAGAATGGGGCCAAAGGGTTTGCATGGATGGGTAGCTAACAACAGTAAAGACAGGCTGACGAAACCTTTAATAAGAAGGAACGGTAAATTGGAAGAAGCCAGCTGGGACGAGGCAATGAACCTTATCGTACAAAGATCAAAGGAGATCATAGAAAAATACACAAGCCTTGGTATTGGATTTTATACTTCAGGGCAGCTCTTTTTAGAGGAATATTATACACTGGGCGTACTTGGCAAAGCTGGTTTAGGTACGCCGCATATGGATGGAAATACCAGGCTTTGTACCGCTACTGCTGCTTCCGCACTGAAAGCGTCTTTTGGAACGGATGGTCAGCCTGGTTCTTATTCAGACATCGATACAACAGACTGTATCCTGCATGTTGGCCATAACATCGCTTCACAACAGACCGTCTTATGGATGCGGATCCTGGACAGGCTTGCAGGCCCTAATCCGCCGAAGCTGGTGGTTATAGATCCGAGAGAAACATATACTGCTCAAAAAGCAACCGTGCACTTAGCGCCAAAGCTGGGAACCAATATCCCGGTAATGAATGGCTTGCTTAATTTGATCATAACAGCTGGGCACATCAACAAAGCATATATCGATGCACATACCCTTGGTTTCGAAGCGTTAAAACAAATCGTTGCAAAATGGCCGCCCGAAAGGGTAGCCGAAGTAAGCGGCGTGCCTGCAGCTAAGTTGCGTGAAGCGGCAGATCTATTGGGTACAAGCAAAACGCTCGTCTCTACTGTTCTGCAGGGAGTCTATCAATCCATGCAGGCAACAGCAGCGTCCATCCAGATAAATAACCTGCACCTGCTACGCGGACTTATTGGAATGGATGGTTGCGGCATCTATCAAATGAACGGACAGCCCACCTCACAGAATACAAGAGAATGTGGAGCAGATGGCGATTTACCGGGATTTAGAAATTGGGATAATAAAGCGCATGTACAACAGCTTGCCGATTTGTGGAATGTTGAATTGGATAAGATCCCGCATTGGTCCCCTCCCACACACGCCATGCAGATCTGGCGATTCGCCGAAGCCGGTTCAATAAAGATGCTTTGGATAAGTGGTACAAATCCTGCCGTGTCTATGCCTGAATTGCCACGCATCCGAAAGATCCTGCAAAAGGAAGATCTCTTCGTAGTAGCGCAGGATGCATTCATGACGGAAACAACGAAGCTCGCAGATGTAGTGCTGCCTGCAGCAATATGGGGAGAAAAAACAGGCTGTTATACCAACGTGGATAGAACAGTGCACATTTCACACAAGGCAATTGAACCGCCGGGAGAAGCGAGATCAGACTTTGATATTTTTTTAGATTACAGCCGCAGAATGGGTTTTAAGGATAAAGACGGCGCTGATCTGATAAAATGGAATACGCCTGAAGAAGCCTTTGAAGCATGGAAAGAATGCAGCAGGGGCAGACCTTGCGATTATACAGGAATGAGCTATTCCAAGCTTACAGGGGGATCAGGCATCCAGTGGCCCTGCAATGAAAAGTATCCTGAGGGTACGCGTCATCTGTATACCGATGGCGTATTCAACACCGCAGCTGACTATTGCGAAACTTATGGACATGATTTAGATACAGGCGCTGCAGTTACAGAACAGGAATACAAAGCAGTACATCCAAACGGTAAAGCATTCCTCAAAGGATCAGATTATCTTCCACCGCACGAAGCCCCGGATCAGGACTACCCGCTATGGTTAACTACAGGCAGGCTCGTTTATCATTTCCATACGCGGACAAAGACAGACCGGTCTAAGGAGCTGCATGATGCGGCCCCTGACGGATATGTACAGATCTCAGAACAGGACGCCGCCAAGTATAACATTGCAGAGGGCGATATGATCACCGTTACATCCCGGCGGGGAAAAGTAATGGAGCCTGCAAAGATCGGGGGCATCGAACCGGGAACTGTCTTCATACCTTTCCATTATGGTTATTGGGATAACGATGAGCGCCCGCGCGCAGTAAATGAATTAACCATTACAGAATGGGACCCGGTGAGCAAGCAACCCCATTTTAAATATGCAGCAGTAAAAATAAGTAAAACTTAAACCCCGGAAGGTATCACAATGCATATCGGAAAATACATTGACTTAGTGCACAGAACAGAAGTTGATCTCGTAAAGGCTTTCAAACTGGTAGCGGATGCCCATGGAGATGAGGTGGACATTTACCAGACTTGTATGCTGTTATCATCATGGTCTCAAAGCCTTGCTGATGATATCCAGGTCTTTGCAGAAACATATGGTGAAGAAAGTGATGACGAACCCGACAGGCTGACACAAACCTTATTAAAGGAAGCACGTAAAGGCGGAATGGCGCTTCTGAGAGACCTGCACGACTTGTATTTAATAGTAGGCGAAGCGATGATTTGCTGCGCTATATTACAGCAGGCTGCCGCAGGCTTGCGGGATGAAGCGCTGTTGTCAACCTGCGGAGAAATAGAACGGCAATCAAAAAGGCAACAAGCCTGGATTTACACCAGGATGAAATCAGCCGCCCCACAGACCTTGATAGCTGCAGAATAGTGGGGTAGCAGCCCCTCCCCAACTATTCCCAATGAGAATAAAGTTGATCTAAATCATCAAATTTAACCCCTTGATGTTTCATTGGATCCTTTCCCGTATTTTTATATAAATCATTTACCATGGCCCTTCAAGTCGGCATTCACAAGTTCACCGGCAGACTTGATAACGTCATTGGCTACCGCAGAAATGGTAAATATTTCTTGCGTAGCATGCCGGACAAAGTAAGACAGACAGCTGCCACTAAGCGCGCTGCCCGTAACTTCGGCATTGCCAGCCGGAAAGGAAAGCTTATTCGCACCGCCTTCCGTCCTTACCTTGGCCTACGCCGTGACGATGGCCTGGTGAACCGCCTGAATAAACTATTCATTCAGGCCGGCCGTAACAATTTCCCTAGCCTCCAGGGCTTTCATTTTAACCGCCACACCGGCCTGGAAAAACTATTCATTATTCCGCCCGTCTTCACAGTAAACGGTACCCTCCATATCCCCGCCCAGGAACTGGAGCCACAAGGCGCCAACACACACCTGGAAGTCCGCCTCATCGCCGCGCGGATCGACTTCCGTACACACCGCGTACTCAGCTCCGAATCTTCCTCCGCTATCATCGACCTTAACCCCGATATTCCCTTCAACGGCCTGGCTTTAAGCGTTCCTACTGAAGGAGAAGGTGTATTAATGGTTACCTTGCAATGCCGCGCCTGTAAAGCTACTAACGGCGTCTTATATCCTTCCTGCGACCGCCGCTACATAGCCGGCGATGTTATCCATCTTGTTGTACCTGTAGATCAAGTCCTCATACCGGATGCGCTCATAGCAAAAGCAACGCGTAAACGTTTTGCCTTCCGTAAAACATCTTCCTCTGTTAACAGCCAAGAGAAAGCAGTACATGGGTCTTCATCCTCCGTCAACAACCAAGGGCCTCCATCCCCGTCAGCACGAGGCGCCGCAGGGCCACCAGGGCAGCGCGACGAAGCCATCTTCTAACACAATCCTCAAGCACAATCAGTCGAGCGTCGAGGGTCTTCCTCCTCCGTCATTGCGAGGAGGGGTTAAGCCTTTTGTGCGTGGGGCGACGAAGCAATCTTTTCCATGTAGATTGGACTAAAAGATTGCCTCGTCGCCCCACGCGCTCACCTTTCGCAGCTCCCCGCAATGACGCGGATGGGGGCCTGTCCACCGGATGGTGCCGTCCTCACCTCAAATCCCCTCCCGCATCAACTCACCTTCAACTCTTGATCAAGTCCACCTCACATCCAATTACCCCTTAGTTCTACATAACCCTTACTATACCCTTACAAGCCGGCTACTTAAGGTATTAGCCGGGTTCCCTCCTCGTGCTTTCCGCATAAGTGCCAGGTCAGCGCTTACTTGGAACGCCATGCCCCTGATCCCCTCCCCATAAAACAGCAAAGGCTGACAGTCTCCTGCCAGCCTTATGCTCCTTCCAATTATCTTATTACTCCTTCACTTCTGTATACACCCCTCTGTCCAAAGTAATATTCAGCCTTTTCAACATCGCCGCTATATCAAACCCCTGTTTGGCGTACTCCGCCTGCACCGCCTCCCTGGCCTTATTAAACGCTTCCCGGCTCTCCCATTGCGCTACCGTCACAAATACCAGGTTACCCTGGTCGTCGGTATACTCATATGCCGCATCCTCAATAAATCCAGGCAGCTGTTTGATAAAGCTGCGGTTTATATGCACCCGTTCAAAAAACTCCTTCTTGGCAGCCGCCGGGACCAGGAATTTATCTATAAAGCTGATCTGTGCCTCTTTCTTAACTAACTGGCTAAGATCCACCGGCAACACACCCAGCTCCTGCAAAAATCCTACGCGGTCCGTTTGCACCTGCGCACTCACTACCTTACCATCCCTCAGCTCATAAATACCCATACCAGTACTGCTAACCTTTTTTCCTGTAGCCGCAATATACTGGAAAGCATAAGTATGCGTGCCCTGTATCTCCCATTTTATCATCACCTTATCACCCTCTGCGATCAGTTCCAGTACATGCCACTGTACATCCGGGAAAGCCTGTATCAGCTGTTTGATCGGCGGTTCAAATCCTGCAGCGCCCTTGATGCCCTGTACCCCGGTATACTCTTCGGAGATGATCGCTTTTAATAATCCCAGGTTCCTTTTGTTCAGCGATTCCTCATAGATCTTCCTGATTACTTCCTTGTTGCTTTGTGCGGTATTCATATCACCCTCCTTTTGTTTTACGTTTGTGTAATGTGCCTTTGATTGCGCTTTAGCCAGCCCCGGTATCAGCAGTATTGCCAACAATAGGTATTTGCTAAGCTGTAACGTTTTCATTTTGTTTAATTTTTAGCAAAAATAGACCTGCCTGCAGGCCCGGAATTGTAAAAAATCATTGATCTTGCAGGCTACAACCTGTAGCATGAAGCATCTGTTATTATCAACCGCCTGGCTTATCTGTATTGTTTTCAACACATTCAGCCAGCAAAGAGTGAACGACACCACCGTTCTTACATCCGACAGCGTACAGCTGTACCTGAAAGTTTCCGGTAACGGCGCTCCCTGCATATTTGTACACGGCGGCCCTGGCGCGTGGAGCCGCTCTTTCGAAGCAATGGGTGGCAACCGCCTGGAGGAAAAGCTGACCATGTATTATTTCGATCAGCGTGGCAGCGGACGCTCAAAAGCCGCCGCCAACAATAATTACAGCCTCGACAGGCTTGTAGAAGATATCGAGAACATCCGCTCCCTGACAGGAGCTGAGCAGGTATACCTGGTAGCACACTCTTTTGGCGGCATCCCTGCCTTTAAATATGCAGAGAAATATCCCGGTCATGTCAAAGGATTGATCCTGCTGAATGCTACCCTTTATATCTACAATTCCCTGATCTCCCAGGTGAATTTCATCAACAGCCTGTATGGCAGTCATATCTCCGTAGCCAACAAAGACTCCCTGATGCAGTCCTTCTTTGCGGCTAAGAAGATCATGCGCGAACACAAGGAAGACTATAAAATGTTATCCGATAATAAAGCCACCGTAGAAAAGCTGGATAGCATAGACAACGCGCCGCGCGACTGGACATTTGCCCAACGTGCATTCGGCATACCCGACTATCTGAAGGATTTCACAGCAGCAACTGCCAAGGTGAAGGTTCCCGTATTAGTGATCACGGGAACCGCCGATCATAACATCGGTCCCGATCATTACAAACTGTTCCGTTTTCCTGGTCAGCAGGTAAAGATCATCGAAGGAGGTCACGTGCTGTATTACGAAAAGAATAACGACTTCGCGAACGCAGTTTTCAGCTTTATACAATAAAGCTCCCTGAAGTGGCGGGATATTTGTTGTGCTCATTCATGAAATAGCTTTGATCATGTTCGACGCGTTTACCCATAAAAGCCTGGAGATCGATAAATGTACCATTGACGTACTGATGGCCGGTGGCGGGCCTCCTTTATTACTCCTGCATGGTTTCCCGGAAACCAAAGCGGCATGGCACAAAATAGCTCCTCAGCTGGCTACAGAATATACCGTGATACTGCCCGATCTTCCCGGCTATGGCGATTCAACCGGTTACGCGCCCGACGCTGATCGCGAATGCCACACCAAACGTGCATATGCAAATATCCTGGTACAGCTGATGTCCGAACTGGGCTTCGATACTTTCGCGGTGGCTGGTCACGATAGGGGAGGGAGAGTAGCCTACCGCATGGCGCTGGATCATCCCGAAAAGGTTTCCCGTTTAGCCGTGCTGAATATTATCCCCACACTGGAAGTTGTAGAACGCCTTACCTTCGAATCGGCCCTCAAGATGGGGAACTGGATCCTCCTCGGCCAGCCTGCTCCCTTGCCCGAAACACTCATCAGGGAAAACCCCGCATTCTATCTTGAATACATCCTCAGTAGCTGGGCAGAGCTGCCTGAACAGATCGCACCCGAAGCACGTGCAGAATACCTGCGTTGTTTTGAGAACGAAGCGGTTGTGGCGGCCATGTGCGCCGAGTATCGTACCAATCTCCTCGATGCTGATTATGATCGTGAAGACCGGGATAACAATCGCCGTATTCAATGTCCGGTGATGGCCTTATGGTCTGCGAATGATGACCCGGGCGGCGAAGAAGGCGCCTTGTCTATCTGGAAGCAATGGGCAGACAATGTATCCGGTGTAGCCCTGCCCGGTGGGCATTTCCTGATGGAAGAAGCGCCTGATGTCACCTGTCGGCAGCTGTTTACATTTTTCAACGACCGGGTGTAATACTTAGATAAAGCTCCCTTCTTTGTTGAAGGATTTTTAGTATATTTCGTGTATCTATGAAAGAAAAAGGTTCCCTGACCGTTATTATCCCGCATCCCTGTACGCAGTCCTGGAATGAGATGACCTCAGCAGACAATGGGCGCTTTTGCCTGCATTGCCAGAAAACAGTGATAGACTTTTCAAACATGACAGACCAGGAGGTCATCGCAGCGCTCAATACTGACAAGGAACATCGCTGCGGGCGTTTCCTCCCTGAACAGCTAAACAGGGATTTGCAAGTGCGTAGTCAATCCAGGTGGTCTTTTTTGCCGGCCGCCATGCTGAGCACCCTGATCGCTGCAATTACGCCTGACCGCAGTGATGCCCAGAATGTTCCAGATACCACTGTGCTGTCTGTAGCGCCTGAAACAGATTCAGTTATTAAAATGAACCCTCCCGGCCTTTTTACAGGCCAGATCATTGATGCCCAGACCAATGAACCAGTGCCCTATGTTAGTATGGCATTGAAGGATGAGGAGACCCGGTACCTGGGAACGATCACTGACGACCAGGGGCGATTCACTTTCCATGTACCGGACAGGTTGATAGAAGGGCCGCTCACCTTTAAGATCAGCTCTACGGGTTATAATACAAAAGAAGTTCGTTTTGATAAAGAGCAACTACCACTGCCTGCAAAGATCAGTTTGCAGCGGTCAAACGTCAGTCTTAGAGAGCTAACGATCACCGGATACGGAACGAGAAAAGTAGAAGTGATGATGGGGTCGATCGTAGAAGTCCGCCGTGCAAGCTGGTGGCAGAGAGTTAAGTATTTTTTCAGGCGGATCGTGCATCGCCATAAAAATTGCGCCCATCACAGTTAACGGAGCTATGACGGGCGCAGTGCTTATCACCATATATGGTAGCACTGGCAGCCTGCCCAAGCTACCATATCTGGTAAATCTCCCTTGACCCGGTAAGATACATATCATGATACCCCGCCATTTTCGTTTTCATCTTTTCCATCAGCGCAGTATCCTTTTGCATTTCCTCCCAGTTGCTCTCATACGCAGTTAAATTTTCAAACCTGGTCACTACTACTACTTTGTTGAACTGCCCGGTTACGTCTGTCATAACGTTAACAAACTCTTTGCTCTCACTCATCACTTCTTTGAACAGTTTCGCCAGTTTTGAACCGTTGCCGGGTTTTGCAATGAAGATGTCGTGAACGATGATCATGGTGGATTGTTTTATTGTGTTTACAAAGTTATTGCCGCGGTACGACTTTCAGGGGCGGTTATCTGGACTTCTTGAGGGGCTTATTACGCCAGCCATCAAGATAAAATCCTGCCAATGCTTGTTAAGATAAATGAAGCAGGGTCTGCACTATTGGCCTAGTTTCACCCCGGACAAATATTCAGAAAAACCCTATGTACGATAGAAGCCTTTACCCGAATTTCTGATATGCTGTCTCTCAAAAAGTATAGCCATTAGCCTATTATCTAACAATGAAAACCCATCTGTTATGAACGGATTAAGACCCTCACTTGTAACCTTATTCCTAACCATTTGCTGTACCTGGGCATTAGCACAAACTAACATCGCTCCGCAAGCCACAGCCACTACTTCCTATGTATCATCCTGGGAAACGATTGCCGCGCTGAACGACGGTTACACACCGGCTAATTCTAATGATAAATCCCATGGCGCATATGGAAACTGGAATAACCCGAACTCCACCCAATGGGTGCAGTACGACTGGTCACAGACCTATAAAGTAACATCTATCGAAGTATATTGGTTCGATGACGGCGGCGGTGTGCTCACACCTACCATCGCTTATGCTGATTACTGGAATGGTTCCGCCTGGGTACGTATCGGCAATATCCCTTTGCAGAAAAATGCCTTCAACGTACTGGCCGTATCCTCCATTGATATGAACAGGTTACGTGTGTCTATGCTCAACACTACACAGTCAACCGGCCTGCTGGAGTGGAGAGTGATCGGTACCAGCAACACGCCTCCTCCTGCAGGCGGAGATCCTTACACATGGCCGTCGTACTCGCCTACGATCCGGTATAATTTCAAGGATGAATTCCCCAGTCTGCCGGTGCCTACACAGATCCTGAACGACTGTCCGCAGGTAGTCGGTACCACCTCTTCGCAGTGGTGGGCTTTCCGCTGGGGACCTAATAAAAACTCACTGGTCACAGATAATGCGGTGAACCCGCTGCTGGCAAGAATGAATACCGACTTTGCCTATTTCCGTGACCAGATGGGATGGCCGCCAGACCTGCGCGCTAAAAAAGGATACCGCAGCTGTGTGTACCTCTACGGTTCAGGTCTTTGTACGGATAACGCCTCTAACACTGAATTAGGCGGCTGGCAAAGCGCCATCAACTACAATGGTACCAGCTGGCCTATGGTGCTGGCTTCTTATTACCCGATCTACAGCTATGATCCTGCCTGCCCGTATTCCGATCGCGAGTTCCAGAAAGGCGCCATGGTGCATGAAGGCATTCACTCATTACTGGCCGATCTGCCGGGCGTGAAGCAATCTGCCTGGTTCCATGAAGGCGGCAACGTATGGCTGCAGCAAACTGCAGACGCACGCCGCTCTAATAATTTCAGCTCTATGGGAGACCTGAACGGTACTGATTTCATCGCGCCCTTTATGCCGATAGAATGCTACTCCGGCTGGCTGCAGGACGATAGCTTTGGTGGGCCTTCTGCCGAAGGCGTGAACATGTTCAACGGCAACCAGCAGATCTGTACCTGGCGCACCTACCTCGGCGGTCATCAGTACAGCAGCTCTTTCCCCACTTTCCTGGGCAATACCCTGGGCGATGGCGCTGTACCCTGGATCTGGAGGAACGCCCCCAACCGTGTGCTGGAAGGCATCGCCTCGGGCATCGGCGCTGCACAGATGCGCAGGCTTATCACAGAGTACCGTGCCAAACAGGCGCTGGTAGATTTCGGTCCCTGGAAGAATGCGGTCCTCGCTCTGCTGAATGCCCACTTCGGACAATCTATCGGCGCAGAATGGCAGCCTTCCTGGCTGAACCCTCCTGCCTGGATCGCCACACCTTATGCCAAGACTACCAATAACAACGGTCTGCTCACACCCGAAGCACGTACACTGCCTGGATGGTCTGGCGCCAACCAGATCCCGCTGAAAGTAACAGGCAATATGGTAACCGTTAACTTCGAGCCCATCGGCGCTAACATGACCTGCCAGCTGGTATATCGTACCACCAGCGGTACGCCCGTGTACAGCCAGTTTGTTTCCAGCGGTGCCTGCAGCTTACGCTTAGATCAGGCTCCTGCAAATGGAATAGTGATCGCTGTTATCACTAACACTGATTACATCTACAATGGTGAGACCACCCGTAAAGCGCACTACGATTACCGTTTACGGCTGGTAACCGGCGTTACCGGTACTGCAGACGTTAACACCAAATGGTACAATTCAGCTACCCTGTCTACCGCCAGAACATCCGGCGCAGAAGCAGAGGCGGTACCTGGTATAGACTGGTCTAAATACTGTATCCACGCCTACCACAATACCAATGAAGTGGCCGAAGTAAAGAAGATCATCAGCCCTGCTGCGTTTTTAATGTATCCCAACCCTGTTATGACGAGCAATAGCCTGAAGCTGGAATTTACGAATGTGAAATCAGAGAAGACTTTTATCACGATCACAGATATGAAAGGGGAGCGGGTATTTGAAACCGTGACTAGCGGTAATAATTACATCTTCAATACCAAAGGCCTCACTGGCGGTATGTACGTTGTAAGAATTAAGAACACTAGTACAGATACTACTCAAAAATTAGTGGTACAGTAGTACTAGATTAGTTTATAGGGAAAGGCTTCTACAACGCGCAACCCAAGCCTCTAAGGTTCAAACCCTCCAAGGGTTCAAAACCCTTGGAGGGTTGGGTTACGCGCTTTATAAGCACCGCCTGGAAATCCCCTTTTGGCAGGATATAAAGTCGGACGATTTTCTCTTATTTTTATAAACGTTCACCTCTTTCACTCCCATACAAAAACATACAATTATGAAAACTAAGACCTCCAAAAAACTGATCCTTGATAAGATTAAAGTTGCAAAGCTGAGCGCTAATGTGCACGAAACAGCCAACGCACGCCCTACTACCGTTGCCATGAAATGCAGCGCAATGGGTTGTCCGAGCGTATTGGCATGCTAAGGAGATAACCTTTATACAACCCCTTCTTGACAGTGTCGAACATGAGGGGTTTCATTGCCGTCATTGCCTAACACCCGGCTCTCCCCTCCCGTCATTGCGAGACCCGCAGAGCCCTGCGCGGAGCCGGGCCGAAGCAATCTTTTAACAACCTCGTGTCCTTACAAGCAAGGGGCTTCATTCCCGTCATTGCCTAACACAAAGGTCTCCTTTCCCGTCATTGCGAGACCCGCAGAGCGCTGCGGGGAGCCGGGCCGAAGCAATCTTTTAACAACCTCGTGTCCTTACAAGCAAGGGGCTTCATTGCCGTCATTGCCTTCATTATCCTTCAACCTGAGAACTAACACAGGTATCTCACTTTTATTTAACCCCATTCGCCTGATCAAATCGTTCTGCTGTTCAAAGTATAAATGATTGAAAATAGTAAACACCTCACTACCATTAAAACAAGTCTTTTCCGCTTTATGATGCATTAAGAACCAACGCTCCGTCTGTTCCGCAACTTGATTAGCCGTCTTTATAAACTTTTCCATAGAGTTATTTCATCTTATTCGGCGACACCCCAAACTTCTTCTTAAACGCCATACTAAAATGCTGCAAAGAAGAATACCCCAAGCCAAAAGCAATCTCCGTCACCGTTTTCTTGTTCTCCAGCAGATCATTCTTGGCCGTCTCTAACCTCACATCAGAAAGGTATTCAAAAACTGTCTTATCAAACGTCTCCTTGAATGCCTTTTTCAATTTGTACTCATTCAGGCCCGCCTTCCTTGATAATTCCGTAAGCGTAGGAGGGGAGTCTATATTCTCCAGTAAATAATCTCTTACAAACAATATCCGTTCCCTGTCATAATCACTCTTTATATAATACGGTTTGTTACTGAAAGATCTGTCAAACGCTTCCGCCTGCAACACCAGCATCTCCATCGTCTTAGAAAAGAAGAACATCCGTTTCAGCGGATCCGCATACTGGCAATTCAATATCGCCTGCATACATTGCTGCAAACGCGCATCAATCTCGAGGTTCTTATCCGAGAACGCAGCAGCATTACTGGAAGCTACATTATCCGCAAAGCGTTTAATCGCATCATTCCCATCCCTGGCAATATTAAAGAACGATGCTCTTGAAAACTGGATCAGGAATGACCGCATACTCGTTCCCTCCAGCTTCATCTTTCCCTGCGCCTGTTTGCCATAGAACATATTATGCTGGTTATCTGCCAGCTCAAATGCCCGCGGCAGGTTATTATCAAACAAAGAGATCTTTCCCTGCAGGTTAAAATGCATCGTGACCAGCTCTGTGTCTCCTACCCAATCCAATTCTGCCGTTTGCGTCAGTTCAGATGCAGCATAGCTTATTTTGATACCATCAAAATACCAGGTACTGGCATTCATCACGCCATAAGGCGTGTTCACATTGAACGCCTCCGCCCTGAGCTCATTCGTATCAAAACGCTGCTCGTTAAAGTTTTGTTTAAAGACGCTGTCCCCGGCATCATTTTTTACTTCGAACCCCATACTCCCTTAAATATAAGTTTTGCTCCTTTTAATATAACATGGAAGGAGCGGCTTCCGGTAGTTTTGTAATACACCAACAAAATACAGAAAGTGATCAACACAACCACCAATTACATATTCAGCGCCGAAGCCTGGCTGATCCTCACCATACTGGCTTATTGCATGATGAATGGCGCCCAGCTGTTTGAAACATTCGTGATCATCCCTAAATGGACAGCAGCACCGCCGCAATCATTCCAGCTCTTCAAAGCACCCTACGGACTGGATATGAAAGCTTTCTGGATCATCGCCCATTCTATCCATGAAATTACCTTCATCATCGCCATTATAGGCTGCTGGAAATTAAGCTTGGTGAGGAATGGCTTGCTGATCTTATTCCTTCTCCACTTTGCTGTCAGAGCCTGGACCTTGTGCTACTTCGCCCCCAATATCATCGCCTTCCAGCAAATAGCCAACGGGATAAGCGAAGGGCAAGACCTGGTCGCTAAAGCTGCTTTCTGGAGAAAGATGAACTACCTGAGAGTAGCCTTATTCATCGTCATTTCCCTCGCCCAAATCATCTTGTGGTTGAAGCTTTTCCGCTTGAAATAGAAGAGATAGTATTTGCATTATAAAAGTACTTTCATAAATTTGTGGAAGTACTTTTATAATTTTATTCTGCAATGAGCGACGTATTAGTGCAACTAGGTCACCTGGCAAACGGCTCCAGGTTCAAAAGGATCACCGACAAACTTTACATAGATGCCGACAAAGTCTATAAAGACAATAACATCGGCTTCAAAGCCAGCTGGTTTTCCGTTTACTATGTATTGGCAAAAGCTGCCAGCCCTATGACCATCCTGGAAATAACCGACCAGATCTACTTCTCCCACATTACCGTAAAGAATATCCTGCGCGAACTGGAAGAAGAAGGGCTGGTAGTGATTAAGCCAAACCCTGACGACAAACGCTCTAAGCTCGCCTCGCTCTCCGAAAAAGGAAAGCGCCTGCGCCGTAAACTGGAGCCCGTATGGCTGTCTATCGCCGCGGCCCTCAAAGAGGTCTTCACATTAGGGCATCCCGATTTCTCCAATATCCTGAACCGTATAGACCGCGAAATATATCAAACGCCCATCTATGAAAGGGCCAAATCCCCGGACGACAGGGACCAGGTTACCGTGCTCGATTACCAGCCCGCCCTTAAAAAGCACTTTGCTCAGCTGGTCACCCCCTGGCTCTCAGAAGTGACCGGCGGCAAACTGGAAGAGGAAGACAAGTTTACCATCAATCATCCCGATAAAGCGTACCTCGCCAACGGCGGCTTCCTGTTCTTTGCCAGGTATAAAGGGGAGATTGCCGGCTGTGTAGCCTTAAAAAGATTGAACGATGACGAATTCGAATTCGCCAAACTTTACATCCGGAATGAATACCGCGGCCTGGGCATCGCCACGAAACTGATCGAAAGATGCATCAGCCGCTGCAAAGAGAACGAAGCCAACATGCTTTGGCTGCAAACCACCAACCGCATGCCGCAGGCGCATAAATTATACTACAAACTGGGATTTGCCGACAGTCCCGCACCCAGGAGCATGGACCTGCTCGCGCGGACAGAAAAGATCATGTTCCTCCAATTGTAATAAACCCACAGCATCATGGACACCATACCCGCCAGCATCGTCAACACCACCGAAGCCGATAAAACAGTCATTTACTGGCTATTCGATGAGGCCATCCGCTACCAGCAACAGCATGGCTTCCCCGCCTGGAAGGGCTACGACAAGGAAGCTTTACAGGCAGAGATCGTTAACGGTCTGCAGTACAAGATTGTACAGGGCCCCGATATCCTGGGCATCTTCAGCATCTCCTATAGTGACCCCGGCACCTGGGGCGAAAGAGATACCGGCAATGCCCTCTTCCTCCATAGAACCATCACCAATCCCAATTGTAAAGGTCGCCAGGTATTTGAAAAGATCCGGAACTGGGCCATACACTTCGCCCGGGAAAAACAGCTGGCCTTTATCAGGATGGATACCTGGACCGATAACCCGCAGCTCATCGCCTATTACCAGCGCTATGGCTTCCGGGTGGTAGCACAGCGAACCACTCCCAATACCCCCGAACTGCCCGAACAGAACCGGAATCTGAACGTAACCCTGCTGGAAATGGCCCTCTAAGCGGTGAGACTTAACCTTTTTTTCACAAATCCGCTGAGAGCAGCGCTTTTTTCCGTTTCAAACTTTTATTACTTTTGGTCCCCGAATGAGAGTATTTGTATTTTTAACATATCTGTACTTCCTGCTGTTAGCGGGCTACCACTATATCCATACGGGCGCCCATGACGACAGGAACAGCTACTCCTGCTCTCAATCCCAGCCCCGGAACTTCGAAAAAGACGATCATCGCATCAAATTTACAGATACCTCTCAGGGATATACATTAATTGAGGATGAGACCCCCGATGACGCAGAAGAAAGCCTTATCAGCGATAATGTAGAAGACGAGGATACCAACATAGCCGCCCGGAAATACAAATTGCTGATCCGGCGCTATTTAACCTACTCCGACACTATTACGTTGAACAATCATCGCAGGGGCTTCAGAGACCAGCCACCCCTTTTCAGTCATTTACCCAACAAATACATCACCCTCCGGGCCTTAAGGATCTGATCCTGAAGGGTCAGTCGTAAGTCGTTAGTCATTAGTCGTTAGTGTCCACGAGTATGTCACTCGTTTTAATTACTGACGACTAACGACTAACGACTAATGACTAACGACTTACGACTGTAAACAGCCAGCTACCAACCTATCTACCGTTCAATATTTATTAAATATCATGAAACCAGTCATGTTCACTGGCTTATTGGCCATTTTGTGCCAGGTAAGCTGTACATCTCACAAAGAAGAAAAAGAAGAAGCCAGCAAGTATACCGTTACCAGCCCCATGCGGGTGGATACTTCCTTTACCCGGGAATATGTTTCACAGATCAGGTCTGTCAGGAACATTGAGCTGCGGGCACAGGAAAAAGGATACCTGCAGGACATTTACGTGGATGAAGGCCAGTACGTTAAAGCTGGCCAGCTGCTGTTCAGGATCATGCCCAAAGTGTATGAAGCCGAACTGCAGGAAGCCCAGGCAGAAGCCGAAGCAACAGAGATCGAGCTCCAGAATACCAAAACTTTGGCCGATAAAAACGTAGTGTCCAAAAACGAGCTGGCCATGGCCACCGCCAAATTTAACCAGGCAAAAGCTGCCGTGTCACTCGCAAAGCTGCACCTGTCTTTCACAGAGATCAGGGCCCCCTTTAACGGCACCATCGACCGCATCCCCAAGAAGCTGGGAAGCCTCATAGATGAAGGTGAGCTGCTCACCAGCCTTTCAGACAACAGCCAGATGTTCGCCTATTTCAACGTATCCGAACCGGAATACCTGGACTATGCCACCAACAAAAAAGGCCGCGCAGATACCAAAGTAGGCCTGCTGCTGGCCAACAACGTTCCGCTGCAAGCCAAAGGACAGGTAGAGACCATCGAAAGTGAGTTCGACAACGAAACAGGAAATATTGCCTTCAGGGCAAGATTCCCCAACCCGGATGGGATCCTCAAACATGGCGAAACCGGTAAGGTGCTGATGACCATGCCAATGAAAAATGCGCTGATCATCCCGCAGAAAGCCACTTATGAGATCCAGGATAAATCCTATGTTTTTGTTGTAGACAAGAACAACGTGGTAAAATCCAGGAACATCACCATCGCTGGCAGAATGCCGGACCTCTACGTAGTGGAGAACGGCATTTCAGAAACTGATAAAATACTGCTGGAAGGCGTGCAGAAGGTAAAAGACGATGACAAGATCGAATTTGAATACCAGCAGCCTGCGGAAGTGATTTCTCACCTCCGCCTGAAAGCGGAATAGTTCAATCCAAAAGAGTACTGTAATGTTTAATAAATTTATACAGCGGCCTATCCTGTCGATAGTGATCTCGCTAATCATCGTTTTCCTGGGCGTACTGGCCGTAAGCCAGTTACCGGTAACGCAATTTCCTTCCATATCACCGCCTAAGGTGAACGTTGTTGCAGAATATCCCGGGGCAAACGGTGAGCTGATGATCAAATCAGTGGTCATCCCCCTTGAAAGAGCCATCAACGGCGTTCCGGGCATGAAATATATCGCCTCTGACGCCGGTAACGACGGCGAGGCCGAAATACAGGTAGTATTTAACCTGGGAACAGATCCTAACCAGGCCTCCCTGAACGTACAGAACCGCGTGGCTTCCGTAGTGAACAAGCTGCCCCCGCTGGTAGTGCGTGAAGGCGTGAAGATCTCCCGCCAGGAATCCAACATGCTCATGTACGTGAACCTGTACAGCACTGATCCCAACGCAGACCAGAAGTTCCTGTTCAACTTTGCAGACATCAACATCCTGTCAGAATTGAAAAGGGTAGATGGCGTGGGCTACGCCGATATCCTCGGTAACCGTGAATACGCCATGCGTATCTGGCTGAAGCCGGACCGTATGCTGGCCTATAAGATCTCTGCAGACGAAGTGATGGAGGCCCTGAGCAAACAGAGCCTGGAAGCTTCTCCGGGTAAGACAGGGGAAAGCTCCGGTAAAAGGTCGCAGTCCTTTGAGTATGTATTGAAGTATTCAGGACGCTACAATTCCAAAGAACAATACCAGAATGTGATCCTGCGCTCCAGCCCCGATGGGGAGATCCTGCGCCTGAAAGACGTGGCAGATATAGAGTTCGGCAGTTCCATGTACGATATCTACTCTAACCTGAATGGCAAACCTTCTGCAGCGATCGTACTGAAGCAGTCTTACGGCAGTAATGCCAACCAGGTAATTAAAGATGTAAAGGCCAAGCTCGCGGAGATCAAGGCCAGCACTTTCCCTAAAGGAATGGATTATGAGATCAGCTATGACGTTTCCAAGTTCCTGGAAGCCTCTATCGAAAAAGTGATCCATACCCTGGTGGAAGCCTTTATCCTGGTGGGTTTGGTGGTGTTCCTCTTCCTGGGCGACTGGCGTTCTACGCTGATCCCCGCCATGGCAGTACCGGTATCATTGATCGGTACATTTGTGTTCATGCAGTTCTTCGGCATTACGCTGAACCTGATCACGCTGTTTGCATTGGTGCTGGCGATAGGCGTGGTGGTGGATGATGCGATCGTGGTAATTGAGGCCGTGCACGCCAAGATGGAATCAGAACATCTTTCGCCCTTCCAGGCCACCAGGAAAGCGATGCATGAAATAGCCGGGGCCATCATTGCCATCACCTTCCTGATGGCGGCGGTGTTTATACCGGTGGCATTTATGTCTGGCCCGGTGGGCATCTTCTACCGCCAGTTCTCCATCACCATGGCCACGGCGATCATTCTTTCCGGTATTGTGGCCTTAACCCTTACACCGGCGCTTTGCGCCATGATGCTGAAGAATACACACGGCAAGCCGAAGAAGAAAACCATCATGGATAAATTCCTGGATGGCTTTAACCGCTCATTCGACCGGGCTTCAGGAAAGTATCAGCAATTGCTGGGCGCTATCATTAACAGGCGATCGCTTACCGTGATCGTGCTGCTGGCCTTCTGTGCGGGCATCTGGTACCTGAACGGTACGGTGCCCTCCGGCTTCATCCCGAATGAAGACCAGGGGATGTTTTACGCTATTATCCAGACGCCTCCGGGATCATCACTGGAAAGAACAAACGAAGTAGCAGAGCGGCTGCAGAAAATAGCAGAAGGGATCGAAGGGATCTCCTCCGTTTCCTCCCTGGCGGGTTACGAGGTGCTCACCGAAGGTACAGGCGCCAACTCAGGTACCTGCCTGGTGAACCTGAAAAGCTGGGAAGAACGGAAACACTCCGTACAGGAGATCATCCACGAGCTGGAAGAGAAATCCAAACACATTACCGGTGCCAACATAGAATTCTTCCAGCCGCCTGCCGTACCGGGTTACGGTGCTGCCGGTGGTTTTGAGCTCCGCTTGCTGGATAAGGCAGGATCGGGCGACTACAAGCGAATGGAAACCGTGAGCAACGATTTCGTGAAAGAGCTCACCAAACGCAAGGAGCTGTCCTCTGTATTCAGCTTTTACAGCGCCAGCTTCCCGCAATACATGCTGAGCGTTGACAATGACATTGCCCAGCAGAAAGGCGTGAGCATCGAAAACGCGATGAATACCTTGTCTACGCTGGTGGGTAGTAACTACGAGATCAGCTTCATTAAATTCGATCGCCAGTATAAAGTGATCGTACAGGCGTCCCCGCAATACAGGGCGCAGCCGGAAGACATCCTGAAGCTCTATGTGAAGAACGACCGCGAAGAGATGGTGCCCTTCTCTGCCTTCATGAAGATGGATAAGGTATATGGTCTCTCCGAGATCACGCGCCATAATATGTACCTGGCCTCTGAGATCAGTGGATCCGCTGCACCTGGTTACAGTAGTGGTGAAGCGATCAGGATCATCAACGAAGTAGCGCAGAAAACTTTACCAAGAGGCTACGGTATAGACTGGGCTGGTATCTCCAAAGATGAAGTGGCGCAGGGCAACCAGGCGGTGTACATCTTCCTGATCTGTCTGGGCTTCGTATACCTGATCCTGTCTGCACAATATGAAAGCTTCATCCTGCCGCTGGCGGTAGTGCTTTCATTGCCCGCAGGTATTTTTGGCGCCTTCCTGTTGCTGAAAGTAATGGGATTGGAGAATAACATCTATGCGCAGGTAGCCATGGTAATGTTGATTGGTCTCTTGGGTAAGAACGCCGTACTGATCGTGGAATTTGCCGTGCAGAAACATCGCTCTGGTGCACAGGTACTGGCCGCTGCCATGGAAGGCTCCAAGGTGAGGTTCCGCCCCATCCTGATGACCTCCTTCGCATTCATCGCAGGTTTGATCCCGCTGGTGTTTGCAAGTGGTCCGGGTAAGATCGGCAACAGGACCATTGGTACCGCTGCTGCAGGTGGTATGCTTTTCGGAACCATTTTCGGTGTGCTGGTCATACCTGGCCTGTATTACATCTTCGGCAAGATTGCTGAAAGACATGCGCTCGTTAGAGATGAAGAAGAAAATCCTTTGACCGAAGAAATTGATCACAATGTATAAATTCAGGATACATCAATGTTTGGGCGTGCTGGGCATCTGCCTGGCCGCCGCGGCGTGTAAGGTGCCAGCCATCGTACCGGCCAACGAGAACCGATCGGTGCCCGGCTCTTACGGCAATAACAACGCGGATACTACCAACACGGCCGCCATCCAGTGGCGGAGCTTCTTTACGGATAAAAACCTGGTGAACCTGATCGACACGGCCCTGAAGAACAACCAGGAGCTCATGATCACTTTCCAGGAAATAGAGATCGCACGGAATGACATCCGTCTGAGGCAGGCGCCGCTGCTGCCTACAGTGGGTGTAAGGGCAGGTGCAGGCCTGGAGAAAGTAGGCAGGTACACCAGCCAGGGCGCAGGCGATGCCACTACAGAGATCAAACCGGGTACGGAAATGCCGGATCCCCTGGCAGACTACACCGTGGCCATCTTTGCCAACTGGGAAGCAGACATCTGGAAGAAACTGCATAACGCCAAGAAGGCAGCAGTAGCCAGGTATCTCTCCACCGTAGAAGGCAGGAATTTCGTAGTGACCAACCTGGTAGCCGAAGTAGCCAACTCTTACTATGAGCTGCTGGCCCTCGATAACCAGCTGGCCATTGTAAGGCAGAATATAGAGCTGCAGAAGAACGCCCTGGAGATCGTAAAGATCCAGAAAGAGGCCGCCAGGGTAACAGAGCTGGCCGTGCAGAAATTTGAGGCAGAAGTGCTGGGCTCACAGAGCCTGGAGTTTGACATCCTGCAGAAGATCAAGGAAACAGAGAACAGGATCAATTTCCTCTTAGGCCGTTATCCGCAGGAGATACCCAGGGATAAAAGCAGTTTGCTGGGATTACTCCCGCAGGCAGTTTACACGGGCATTCCTTCCCAGCTGCTGGGCAATCGCCCGGATATTAAACAGGCGGAGCTGGAATTATCTGCAGCAAAGCTGGATGTAAAAGTGGCCAGGGCAGAGTTCTATCCTTCTTTTGGCATCTCCGCTGCAATAGGTTTCCAGGCCTTCAAGCCTTCGTACCTGTTTAAAACGCCGGAGTCCCTGCTCTATTCGCTGGCAGGCGATATCGTGGGGCCGCTCATCAACCGGAATGGAATCAGGGCAGAGTTCAACAGCGCGAATGCACGACAGCTGCAGGCGATGTACAATTACGAACGTACGATCTTAAATGCATACCTGGAAGTGGCTACGCAGCTATCCAATATCAGTAACCTGGAAAAGAGCTATGACCTGAAATCTAAGCAGGTAGATGCACTGGCCAGGTCTATTGATATTTCCAATGACCTGTTTAAATCAGCCAGGGCTGATTATTTAGAAGTGCTGATGACACAACGCGATGCGCTGGAATCCAGGTTGGAGTTAATAGCCACCAAAAAGGAACAGCTGATTGCTGTGATCAATATTTATAAGGAATTAGGCGGCGGCTGGAAATAGTGGAATGATGGTAAATAAAAAGCGCCCCGGTATACCTGCCGGGGCGCTTTTTATTTAAGGATCTTCTTTACCCATTGCTCCGTTTCATTAACCAGCAAAGACATCACATCTTTTTTACCTGCCTTGAAAGAATGATCTGCTCCTTCCAGTTTCACCAGCGTAGCTTTCTTCAAAGCGCCGCATACCGATTCGATGAGATCCCAGGTGGCCAGGGTATCTTTTGTACCCTGCAGGAACAGCATCGGTATTTTCAATGCCTTCAGATGCTCCGCCCGCTCAGTAGACGGCTTCCCTGAAGGATGCAGCGGGAAGCCATAGAAAACAATGCCCTTCACATCACGCTCCGCATTGGCCGCCAGGTATTGTGAGCTCATTCTTCCTCCGAAAGACTTGCCCGATGCAAACAGCGGTAGTTTCGGATTTATTTCACGCGCCTTTTTGATCGCCGCTGCAATGGTGGCATGCGCCACAGCGGGGGTATCCGGCCTGCCCTTTTTGCCTTCAGCAAAAGGGAAATTAAATCGCAGGGTGGCAATGCTCACATTTGCAAGCGCATCAGCCAGCGTTTCCATAAACGAATGATCCATACCCGCTCCTGCTCCATGTGCCAGCGTGAAGATACAGACAGGCTTTTCTGGAGCGGTATATTTCGCAGATACGCTGCCGATGGCAGGAGAGACAGCTATTTTGAAAGATTGCGTACTCATGATAGGCTCAAAAATACGGGATATTTAAGGAAGGCCGGAAGACCTTACGGGGATGGCATAAAAATTTCCATCCGCGCTGCCAATATAAATCACGCCATCATGTAATAAAGGAGTGGCAAGGAAGCTGCCTAATGACAGGATCTTTTGCTCAGCTCCGGTCATATCCTTTCCATATAGCTCAAAATCTTTCCGGAAATGATCGTCTTCACCATAAACGGCCGCATAATCCCGCTTGCTGGCATCCGTCTGGAAAGTCTGCCTGATAACGCCTTTTGCGGCATCTACGCCATATACTTTGCCGTTAAAGCAGCCAAAGTAAACGCAATTCCCATCAGCTACCGCTGATCCATATACCCGCATATTCAAGGGCAGCTTCCATCTGACCTTTCCATGGCTTGCCTCCATGCAATAGAAGGTATGGGAATCCGAAGTACCGAAATAAAGCAGGTTATTCACGGCCAGGGGAGTGGCAATGATCCAGCTGCCTTTTTCTTTCATGTTCCATTTTCCCCGGCCGGTGTTGGGGTCAATCGCATAGATATTGTAATCCCGGCTGCCTGCATAAAGGGTATGATCATGATATAAGATAGCTTTTTGCAGTTCCCCATTGGGAAAGTTAGCATCTCCTATCGTCTGAAATTTCCATAACAGTTGCCCGCTCTTAGCATGCAGGGCATAGAGCCCGCCATCAAAGCTGCCAATGAACAGGCTGTCCTGCCGTACTACCGGCGCGGCGTGCACCATACCACCGGTTTTGAACTTCCATTTAAGCCGGCCGCTATTAGCATCTATCGCATATACATAATGATCGCTGCTGCCAAAATAAACGATACCATCCTGTACCACCGGGTCACTTAAATAATAGTCCCACATATCCAGTTGTTGCTCCCCGCCAGTCCTGAATTTCCAGAGCAGGTTTCCATGTCGGGCATGGAGTGCATATAAGTAACCATCCATGCTAAGCACAAATAAGCGCTCATTATTTACAACAGGAGAGGCATAAACAGCGCCACCGGTGCTGAAAGCCCATTGCTGCTTACCGCTCTTGCTTTCCAGCGCATATACTTTTTTGTCTTCGCTTCCGAAATAAACAAGGCCGTTTTGATAACAAGCGGAGGAATAGATCTTACCGCCTGTAGCAAATGACCATTTCGCCGTCAGCGTTTCAACGGAGTCACTAAAGTGCCCAGGGACGCAGCTGCGGCCCTGAGCGTTAAGAAATATAAAAAGCAGGGGAAGGATCTGCAATATCTTGATACGGATCATCAGGGATAATGTTTTAACGGAATATAATTTACCTGCCAGCCTTGAACAATCCCGCTCCCATATTCGCCGCCTCAGGAATGAGTGGCAGCCCGGCCCTGTTGCCAGACTCTTCTGCCGGTGCAGCTTTTAACACCTTATCCTTTTTTGAACGTTGTACATGCTCAAAGACAAAACTGGCGTCGCTGGCTGGAATCACCCCATCTTTCCAATTACCGGCGTTGTGATTCACATTCAGGAATAGTGAGTTTTCAAAACGCGTCTTCGGACTGGCAGCCGGCGGAATGGTCCAGAAGAAGTCGCAATCTGCGACGATATTATTACGGAAGGTGAATTGCCCGTCCTGCAGCCATACCCACATGGCCGCTTCATATGATCCGTAAATAACCGTATTGGTAACCGAGAAGTTTTGTACGCCCTGGAAGAACAGTAATGCATTTTTGCAATTATAAAAGAGGCAATGATCGATGGATGAGTTCGGGCCATGTGCCCATACCGCCGCCTGGATAGGAGCCGAATACCGGTCTCCGGCAAAATAACATTGGGATACCTCCATTCCTCTCAGCAGCGAGTCTTCTTTTTTGATCGGGTAATAATATTTCACCTCCGGATTGGCATTACCTGTGAGCTTAAGCCCGCGGAATTTCACATTATTCGCAGCTACCAGTAGCCCTACGGAATGCTTAAACTGTCCACCCGAGTTATTCCCGGAAACAGATTGTATGACGGGCATTTTTGTGGGTAGCCAGCCCGTATCATCCGGAAGGGTCACCGCCTCAATGCTGGCCGGCGACTGGATAACCAGCTTTTCCCACAGGGTGTATAGCCCCGGGTAAAGTTTAATCGTAACCGGTTCTTTCCCGGTGAAGGTCGCCGCCATCGCTACTGCCTTATCCAGTGTTGCCAAGGGAGCCATCTCGGTTCCTGCCTGGGTATTCTTTCCTTTAAGCGGATCAACAAAAATGGTTTGAGCGCTTAGTTGCCAACCGGTGGCCAATAATAACATCGTGGTCTGAAAAATTGATTTGCGCATATGCAGGTGCTTTAATTCGGCCGTGAATGTATGGCGAACGGGGTGCTAAGCCTGTTCAAAGGGTTTTCAAGTTTGTTCAAGTTGCATCAAACTTATAAATAGATGATTATCACCACAGAACCATTTTGAGCGAATCGTGTTATATTCTAGGAGTAAACCCCAGGGGAATGGCAAATCATGTGCAATCGGAGAGCATTGACTACTCGCTGGTGATCTGTGCATACAACCCGGATGATGGGATATTTAAGCGTTGCCTGAACGCGGTGGCCTTGCTAGACAGAACAGGCATTACAACAGAGACGATCATAGTAGATAACAACAGCAGCCCTCCGCTGGACGCGCCGGCGATCATGGCGGAATACGGCAGTGCTGTTCCCGGTCTTAAGATCATTACAGAACAACAGCAGGGCGTGCAGTATGCACGCATCGCCGCCATTAAAGCTGCACGCGGCTGGCGCGTTGTTTATTTTGATTATGATAATGAGCCGGATCCCGCCTATTTGCAGGAACTGAAAAAGCTCAATGAGCAATACCCGGAAATAGGGGCCTGGGGCCCGGGTGACGTTACCGTGGAATTTACCGGCGAAGTGGATCCCATGCTGAGAGAATATGCCAAAAACGCTTTCCAGGAACGCCATGAACAGCGCCTGCAATCTGCGGCAGAAAAAGAATGGCAGCCTTGCTACCCCTTTGGCACCGGCTTATGCTCTTACCGCTCGGTGTTGGAAAAATATGTACGCCTGGCAGCATCCGGCGCCCTGACTTTAGAAGGGCGGCAGGGCAAACGCCTGAGCAGCGGAGAGGACACACAAATGGTATTGCTGGCCATCAGGTCGGGTTACGCGGCGGGAGTAGCCCCGCAGCTCAGGCTCAGGCACCTGGTGCCGGCTGCCAGGGCCAATGTGCCTTATTTAAAACGTTTGGCCTACGGCACCAGTGTTTGCTATGCTACCTGCCTGCTGCAGGTATTTCCGGACCGGAAACCACTGCTGCAAAGCAGGTTCATAACACCCGGGCGCTTTGTAAGAAGGTCCCTGAAGAAATGGATAGCAGCAGCATGGGGCAGGTCTGTCTTCAAAACATTTGAGCTGGCTTATTATATAGGATCAAATGAAGGGGTCTACAGGGCCCTTGGGATAAGGACTCCGCGACCGGTTAAATGGCTGAGCAATTACATGAAACTGGAATGAGCGCACAGTACACAGCTACACAAAATTTATTGGCCACCCCATATCTCCCCGAACGGGAACGCGGGCTGACGGTAGTGATCTGCTGCCACAACGGCGCAGACAGGATCGCGGCTACATTAAAACACCTGGCTGCCCAGCAGCATCCGGCAGAATTTGCGTATGAAGTACTGCTGGTTGATAACGCATCTACAGATAACACCGCCGCCCTGGCCCTGAAGATCTGGGAGCTGTGCGCCGCTCCCGGCGGCCGTCTCAAAATAGTGACCGAGCCTAAACCAGGGCAATACTATGCACGGGAAAAAGGTGTACACGAAGCAGCCTATGAGTACCTGGTATTTTGCGATGACGATAACTGGTTGCAACCGGGTTATGTATTTGCAGCCTGGCAAGCCCTGCGAAACGATGATCGCATTGGGGCAGTAGGAGGGGACAACCTGCCGGTCACCGATGCGGGCGCCTATCCCGAGTGGTTCGCGGAATATGCAGACAAGTATGCCTTAGGTATCCCTGCCAGCGCATCCTGTTATATTACCGGGCGTGGCTTTGTGCTGGGCGCGGGGATGGCCACCCGGAGGTCTTTATTTCTTGCCATGTACGCACCGGGTTTTCCTTCCCTGCTGGCAGGAAGGAACGGCAGCAGCCTCAGTACCGGGGATGATTTTGAATATTGTAAGCGCCTGCTGCTGGCAGGCTTTAAGCTGTATTATGAACAGCGTATGCAGCTGCATCACTTCATTCCCCATCAAAGGCTCACCCTTGCTTACCGGGAAAGGCTGATGGCCGGCATCCTCGAAGCAGGGAAAGTGATCTCGGAATACGATCTGGCCATCCGGGTACATCACCGCAACCGGACCAAGAACCGCTGGCGCCTGTTATTCTTAACACCCTTCCGCATTCAGCTCATCAAATTGAAATTATCCAACCGGCTGCTCATTGACGAGCAGCTCACCCTGTTCTATTTATCTCCCTTTGACAGTAAGGATCATCCTACCAGGATATTCATCAAGCGCTTTATGCACTATTTAAAAACACTGCCAAAGCATTAGTCATGATATTGAACCGGCGAAAAAAACAGGACCCCATTTTCAAAATCTTCTCATTTTACAACAGTAAGATCAATAAGAAGGTGCCGCGCTACCAGCGTAAGGTGTTCCGGAAGTTCGGCTTTCGTGTTTACCAGGTGAAGGATGAAAATTTCAGTCATGGCGATTTTCTCAACCACGTATGCCGTAACGTAAAAGATACCCGCTACCTCATCTTCTTCGACATTGATTGCATACCGCTCAGTAAGCAATGGTTCAATTCCCTGATGGAAAGCCTGCAGCAACCCAATACAATTGTAGGCGCAGCACAAACCGCCAGTCACCTGCGCGACGGTAAGAACCTTTACATCGGCCCTTGCTTCCTGGCTATCTCTACCGAATACCTGGCCCGGCTCAATTACCCCGACATGAACATGACCGAAGATATGGACGCTGCACAGAACCTCACAGAAACCATCCGCCGCGATGGAGGGAATATCTGCTACTGGTGGCCCTCGCATGTGGAAGAAGAGCTTTGGGACCTCTACTATCCTCCCGAGCACAGGAGATTCGGCTTAGGCACTACGTACAACGGCCTGGTATATCACGCTTTTCTATCCCGTTTCGACATGGCAGACAGGTTCCTGATCAAGTGCCGCTCGCTGATGAACTACCGCTACTTTTTGGGTATTCGTTTTTCATGGCCATTTGACAAAGAAGCATGAACACATATTTCACCATCTGCTCCAATAACTATCTTGGCTATGCCAAAGTGCTGGCCCGCTCTATAAAAGCGGTAGAGCCAGGATCTGTCTTTTTGCTGATCTTATGTGATGAACAGCGATCCGGGATAGACTATTCCTGCACAGGGGATGAGATCATTACGGCCGCTTCCATCGAGTCCGACTGGCATTCACTGACACTTAAATACAACATTGTTGAGCTGAACACCAGCATAAAGCCGCGTGTCTTTGAATACCTGTTCCGGGAGCGTGGCCTGTCTCATGCCATCTACCTCGATCCTGATATCCGGGTATATCAGTCCATGGAGTTCCTCGAACAAGCGCTGCAGCAGCACGCGATCTTACTGACCCCGCATATCTGCAGTCCTATTGACCACGACGAGCGGAACCCATCAGAGAACACCTTTCTCAATTTCGGCATTTACAACCTCGGCTTCATTGCAGTGGCTAACAACAAGGAAGCCGATAGATTCCTGTCCTGGTGGAAAGGGCACACCTATCGCCAGTGTTACATTGATGTGTACAAAGGCATCTTTACAGACCAGCTGCCTATCAACCTGGCGCCTATCTTCTTCAGCGGCGTGGAAGTATTATTGGATAAGGGCCTTAACATGGCTCCCTGGAACCTGCATGAGCGCCAGCTGAGCTATAGCGCGGGCCACTATCGGGTGAATGAGGAAACACTGCTGTTGTTCTATCATTTCAGTTGCTTCAAGGCCGGTCATCCGGAACTGCCTTATCATATTTACGACCGCTACCGGCTATCAGACAGGCCAGACCTTGCTTCCCTGTACCAGGAGTACAATACCGCTTTGCTGGAAGCAGGCCAGCAGCAATACGCCTTGCTGCCCTATGCATATGAAGCAGCAAGGAAGCGGTATCTGCGCGACAGGAAAAGAGCAAAGTGGAGAAAAAAGCTGGGCCTCTGAAAACTGGTTTATTATGAAGGGCTACTACGTACAATCACCCATTCTGTTCCTGGTCTTCAACCGTCCGCAATTAACGGAGCAGGTGTTCTCACGTATCAGGGCCGTTCAACCTCCGCGACTGTACATTGCTGCCGATGGCCCGCGAAAGAACCACCCGGAGGATCTGGCAGCCTGTATGCAGGTACGGCAGGTAGTAAGCAAAATAGACTGGCCCTGCCAGGTACATCTGCTGTTCAACGATCAGAACAAAGGCTGTCGCCTGGCTGTCTCAGATGCCATCCAATGGTTCTTTGACCAGGAGGAGGAAGGAATTATCCTGGAAGATGACTGCTACCCGGCCTATAGTTTCTTCTTTTTCTGTGATACCCTGCTGGCGCAATTCAGAAATGATACCCGGTTGTTCTGTATTACCGGAACTAATCTTCAGCAAGGACATCGATGGGGAACCGCCAGTTATTACTTCTCCCGCTATGTGAACATATGGGGCTGGGCCAGCTGGCGCAGGGTATGGAAAAAGTACGACCGCGATCTTTCCCGTTACACCGCAGCAGATGCAGAAGCCGCCCTGCAGAAGATCTTTCATGATGAATTTCTTATCGCGGACTGGGTACAGGATTTCAAGAAACTACAATCAGGAGAGATCGATACCTGGGATCACCAGTTTAATTTCCTCACCTTTTTTGAGAATGGGCTTTGTGCTACGCCGAATATTAATCTTATCAGCAACATCGGCTTTGGCCCGGACGCCACGCATACAGTAAATACCATTAATCCCCATGCGGGGATAGCAGTGGAAGAATTTGAAGGAGAGATTATGCATCCGAGCGTGTTTTTACCTGAACCCGGAGCGGATTATTTTTTCTTAAAAAAGGAGCATGACCTGGAAGCGAGATGGAGGATTTACAGGAAGCCGAAGAAACGGTTGAAAAGATGGCTGGCGAAGTGGTTGGCTTTTTTAAGTTAAAGCTGCCGTATCCTAATTTTCTTTGTTGTAATGGTTGCAAAGAAGGGACGTTGTAACTGTTGTGTTTTCAATAAATAGACAACCGTTTGAGCGATCTCGCGAAATTCGTGGAATGAATATCGTAAAAACAGTACGCTTAGGATTATGCAACTGCAATTACCGTTTCATTAGAGATAACATCTGAAGCGTATGCTAAAGCGGCATTAATAGCGTGATGTGTTTAAATAAGCACCTTTCAATTTAAGAAATATTACGCAGCAAACTTATTCCCTTCTCAAACTCTTCACCGGGTTAACCAGGGCCGCTTTAACAGATTGAAGACTGATAGTAAGTAAAGAGATCAGTATCACCACACTACCTGCCGCTAAAAATATCCACCAGCTGATATTGATTCTGTACACAAAGTTTTGCAGCCATTGATCCATCGCCCACCACGCAATGGGCGATCCAATGACAATGGCAATAATAACCAGCATTACAAAATCTCTTGACAGCATGGTAGTGATCTGCGTAACAGTAGCACCCATCACTTTCCTTATCCCTATTTCCTTTCTTCTTTGCTCAGCCACAAATGCCGATAAACCGAATAAGCCCAGCGCTGATATAATAATAGAGATACAACTAAAAAGCAATACCAGTTTTGAGATCTTCAGATCGTTCTTATACAGGTTGTCGAAGGCCTCATCCATAAACTGGTAATCAAGGGGAGCATCAGGTATAAATGTTTTCCATGTTGCAGTGATGGCGTCCATTGCCCTGGTAATATTCCCGGGACCGATCTTTACGAAAAACATGGACGCCAGTTCATCTTCATCATTATTACTGATCACCATTGGGCCCACCTTATTGTACAGGGAGCTAAAGTTATAATCTTTCATCACACCAATAATCAGGCCGGTATCTCCGCCGTTTCTTCCAAATAGCTGCCCGGTGTAAGGTGGATGCAGGCCAAATGCTTTTGCCGCCGTTTCATTGAGGACATAATTTTTCTTATCCGAATGATCCTTGCTGAACCACCTGCCTTCCTTCATCTGGAAATTGAATATGGATCTTGCTTCATCCGACAGGAATAAATGTACCACCCGCGCCTTCAGGCTGGTATCCATTTCCTGCCAGTACCAGTTTTTTATACCACTTGAATTCAGCGTGTTTCCTTCGATCGCGGTGCTTGCGAACGCTACGCCTTCAATAAAGCTATTGCGCTGCAGATCGCTCCGGATAGCCTCACAAAGCCGGTTGATCTTTTCGTGGTCATAATCCATTCGCTGTAAGGCCTGGGCGGGGATATCAAGCGATACCACCTGCGTGCGCTCATACTGTGCAGCGGAATTTTGCGCCAAACGCATCTGGAGATAAATAGTAATCGTGCCGATAATGAAGACCACTCCGATCACAAATTGAAACACCACCAGTCCTTTGCGCAGCGACACATTTTTAAATTGTAGAAAAGAATAACCATGCAGATAATGCAATGGTTTAAAAAGTGACATGGTCAACGCCGGGAATACGCCATTTACCAGTGTAGTAAGCAATAAGGTACCCAACAGCACAGCCCATAAAATAGTGGAAGCCACAGATAGCTGGAACCTGGTTTCAGTAAGTTTGTTGAATGCAGGAAGGCTGAGCCACATGATGACCAGTGAAACGGACAAAGCAATAAAGCACAATAAAAATGATTCCGTCAGGAATTGCCAGAACAGTTGCGCCCAATTGCCGCCAATGATCTTTCTAATGCTGATCTCTTTGGAACGCACATTGGCCTTCGCAATGCTAAGGTTTACATAGTTAATACTCGCGGTGATCAAAAGCAGGATACCCAGCACGCTGAAAACAAACACAGCCGTTTTGCTGCCCCGCCGGAATGCAGGATCGAATGAGCTGGTATCGAAATGCAATTCGCGTAAAGGCTGCAGTGCAATAGAAAAACCAGGCTCTTTGGAAGCTTCCTGTAAATGCTTCGTGGCCGTTTTGATAAAAGAAGCGATATCTGTATTGGGATAAACTTTTACAAAAGTACGATAGCTCAGGTTGCCCCAGTTGTTGTTATCTCCCTGCCTGTGGGCAAGGCGCGCTGCCATTGGTACCAGCATATCGAACTGTATGCTCGAATTTACAGGATTATCTTGTATGATGGCCTTCACCTGGTACAGGGTAGTATCCAGTTTTACTGTTTGCCCGATGGGATCTTTATCGCCAAACAATTGCCTGGCCCTCGATGCAGTAAATATGATAGAGAACGGATGCTGATTGAATGACCGGATATCGCCGCTGAGTACTTTGTAGTCAAAGATTTTAAACCAGCCGCTGTCAACAGCAATGCCTGTTTTTTGATTAAACAATTGGCCGTCTACATTCAAGGTGCCTGCCCACCATCCCATTCTTGCCACGTTCATCACTTTGCTTTCTTTTCCAAGCGTTGCTGCAACAGGGAAGGCGCTGAGGGGATTCGGTTGTTCATTCCCGCCAAATGCTGACTGCACGAGGTAAATATCCCTGGCCCCTTTGTGGTAGTCATCAAAACTCAACTCATTCTGTACCCAAAGCGCAATAAAGATAAATGCAACCAGGGCCACAGAAAGCCCGAACAGGTTGATCAGCGTGGTAGTTTTGTTACGGAGAATATTACGCCAGGCGGTCTTCAGATAGTTTTTAAACATAACGTAGCGTTCTGATGTTTTAGGACAACAAGCTGGTCTAGGCCAACAAGATCAGTGCCAGGGTGTAAATGCTTGCCTGCAAAGGGTTTGAAACAGGGTTGCCAGCTGGAATGTCCGGTATCGGACAGCTTTTGTACGAAGCCGGACAAGCCGGTAAAGCGCTTGCTTTTATTTTATCAGCTGGGAGGAGTACTTTTTACGGTATTCAAGCGGCGATAAGTCCGTTATTTTTTTGAAGATCTTTCTGAAAGTATCAACATCATTATAGCCTGTTTCGTAAATTATTTCGTTGATAGTTTTCTGTCCGGTTTCCAATTGCTTTTTAACAAATTCTACTTTTACCCGTTGAATATATTCGCTGATTGAATTGCCGGTGCATTTTCTGAACCGCCTTTCAAACGTGCGTCTTCCAACACTGAGGGTATTACAAATCCCATCTACCGTCAGCACTTCGCCCGGACTGTTTTCTATCAACTCCTGCGCTTTCAGGATTGTTTCATCGCCGTGCTTTTTTTGTCCGATAAATATCATATAAGCGCTTTGGCGCTTCCTTTCAATATCAATTTCAAACATCTTTGAAGCCAGTATGGACATTTCCCTGCCTAAATGTTTTTCAAAAATGTAGAGTATCAGGTTGAGATAAGAATATCCTCCACCGCAGGTGTAAATGCCCTTTTCATCTGTTATAATGGTGTCATCAATGATGTTTACATTGGGAAACATCTCCCTGAATTCATTTTTGGCCGCCCAGTGGATCGCACATTTTTTATTATCCAGGATTCCTGTAGAAGCCAGGTAGAATGAGCCAACACAAAGACAAACAATCTCTGCGCCTTTAGCGTATTGGGCAAGCAGCCAGTTCGTATACTTGCTGTTTTCCTGGATTGCTTTTTTAAAATCACCACAGAGTAAGGGTAGTACGATCACATCTGTTTTCTCCACCTCATCAATTGTTTTGTTCGTATTGATGGTATAAAGCCCGTGTGACAAGACAGTGTTTTTCGTCAGTCCTACAATATCAATAGCATAAAAGGGGGCCTTGCCCTGGTATCTCAAAAAATCGTTTATCCGGCTAAACAGCTGGAGACTGCTGTCAATGCTTGTTAGCGTAGCATCATAGAGCGGTAGGATGGAGACGTGTTTCACGGTATGCTATATAAGTAACAATGTAAAATCCGGCTGTCGCAATTACAGGGTAAGTTTGTCGCTACTGCCTAATGTCCTGCTTATAGATGGCCTGTATTTTTGTATTGTAAATATAAACGTCTAAATATGAAATCACTCGAAATTATTATGTTACCTGTTGCAGACAGGCAAAAGGCCAGGGAGTTTTATTTGAAACTGGGTTTTCAGGTTATTATTGAAGCGCCCGGTGCACACGGTGAAACCTGGATCCAGATGGGCCTTCCAAACAGTAATACCACCATTTCGCTGGCAGGTTTTCATGGTATTATTTGTGAAACGGATGATATTGAAGCAGAAATTAAAGCCTTGAGCTCAAAAGGAATTGAGGTGGGTAAAGTGGATGAAACGCCCTGGGGAAAATTTGCGTGGCTGAAAGATCTGGATGGGAATAGTGTTTGCCTGCATGAAAAATAATGGGGACATGGCTGAGCAACTAACAAGGGATCTTAATAAAAAGCCAACTCCGGGTAAGTCAGAATTGGCTTGAAGATTATCTTTCACAGTCCTTGCCGGACAAATGTTAAATTACTATTGTCCGGTTATCACTCATCAGCAGGTAAAAGTATTACACGGATCTTCATTCGTGACGCAGAAACAGGTAAACTGGCATTTGGCCCGGAAACTAGTGGCGGCATTACCGTGGAGCTGTTGCTGACGGCCTTGACTCAGATCTGCAATAATTACTTTTTGTAACACGAGCTTTTTTGCGGGATTTTTCTTTTTCATACGTGAGGTCTTTAATGATTTGGAAATATTGGTAATTGAGCTAACAATTAAGGGTATGATAAAGGTACTTTTATCTTTATTGTCTGAAAATACCCGGAAGTAGGTATTTATAGGGAAGAGGCAATAAAAAAAGTCTTGTAATCATTGATTACAAGACTTTCGTAGCCTCGCCAAGAATCGAACTTGGATCTAAAGTTTAGGAAACTTCTATTCTATCCATTGAACTACGAGGCCATTTCCACTCCCCGGATACTCCGGAATAGAAAGGGAGTGCAAAACTAAGTTATTTCAATTCAAAATCCAACTTAATCATACATGCCTTCGATCACGTTCCGGTACTTTTCCAGTATCACCTTTCGCTTCAGTTTCAGGGTAGGGGTCAGCTCTCCGCCGTCTACCGTCCACTCATTAGGCATCAGCTCGAATTTTTTGAGCTGTTCCACATGGCTGAAGAACTGGTTGTACTTATCTACCGCCTGCTGGAACAGGTCTTTTACTTCCGGGAGCTTTACCAGGCCTTCGTTGCCGTTATAGCTGATCCCCTTCTTATCGCACCAGTTCCGGAGGTTGGAAAAGGAAGGAACGATCAGGGCAGACGTGAATTTATGATCTTCGCCTACCACCATGATCTGCTCTATATATGGCGACTCCTTGAACTTGTTCTCGATAGGCTGGGGCGCTACAAATTTACCACCGGAGGTTTTGAAAAGCTCCTTCTTGCGGTCGGTGATCTTCAGGAATTTATTGTTCACGATCACCCCGATGTCGCCGGTATGGAACCAGCCATCTTTGATAGCGTCTGCCGTAAGATCAGGCCGCTTATAATAGCCTATGCTGATATTGGGCCCTTTGCAGAGAATTTCTCCGTCTTCCGCCAATTTCACTTCAATACCGCTGATAATAGGCCCAACGGTGCCAAACATGCGGTCTTGCTCGTCAACCCGGTTCACGCTGATCACCGGCGAGGTTTCTGTCAGCCCATAGCCTTCCAGCACGGGTATGCGCCCTGCGGTAAAGATCTTCAGCAGCCGCATCTGGCAGGCGGCGGCGCCTGTTACAACCGCCTGTATATTACCCCCCAGTGCTTCCCGCCACTTTTTAAATACCAGGGCGTTGGCGATAGACAGCTGGAAACGGTACCAGCCACCCAGGGGCTTGTTGATCTCATATTGTTTGCCCAGTTCCAGGGCCCAGAAAAAGAGGGCTCTTTTAATACCTTTCAGCTCCAGGCCTTTGCTCATGATCTTCTCGTACACTTTTTCCAGGAGGCGGGGTACGGTAGTAAAGATGGTGGGCTTTACCTCTCGCAGGTTGTCTGCGATAGTATCCATACTTTCCGCGTAGTAGATGGGCACCCCGGCAGTAAGGTATACGTAGGTGACCATGCGCTCGAAAATATGGTTGAGAGGGAGAAAGCTCAGCGCCCGGGCACTGGCGTGAACAGGCAGATAGGGCGTACAGGCCACTACGTTGCTTACCACATTCCGGTGGTTCAGCATCACCCCTTTGGGCGTGCCGGTAGTGCCGGAAGTATAGATAATGGTGACCAGCTCCTCAGGGTCTGTATTTTTCTTGATCTCTTCTATCCTGGGATAATCTTCTTCTTTGGCAAGGGATAGTATTTCCGTCCAGTGACGTACGCCTGGCAGCCGGTCGTAGGAGAATACTTCTTTCAGCGCAGGCAGCTGATCCCGCACGGCATTCACTTTATCCAGTATTTCCTGGTCGCTGATGAACAGGATACGTGCGCCGGAATCTTTCAATACGAAGACTAATTCATGCTGGCTGATGGTAGGGTAGATAGGGGTTAGTACAGCCCCGGTCTGCTGACAGGCAAGATCGGTCAGTATCCATTCCGGCCGGTTGCGCGAAACGATCGCGATCTTGTCTTTTCCTTCCACGGTGCCATCACCACGGGTAATGCCTAATTGCAGCAGCCCGGACGCAAATTGCAGGGTAGTCTCGGCAACGGCTTTAGTACTGTATTTTATCCATTTCCCGTCTACTTTGCCCGCCAGCATATCTTCTTTGGGATATTTTTCCAGCTGGTAGGCGATCACGTCAAATAATCGGCTCGGTTGATCCATTATGTTGTGGTTTGCTGTTTTTCATCCTCACATGTTCCGTTGCTGGTGCTCATTTTGTAATTTTTCATATTCCTTCAGGGTATCTCCGTAATGGTCGCTGTGGTAGGCGCCAAAATAGTGGAATGCAAGGCCGATGCCCCAGCCCATGGACGGCCATATCGGCCAGGGAACGCCGCCGTTGCCGCGGGCAGTAATGAACCATAAGGCCCAAAGACCGGCGTTAACTACCAGGTACGAAATAAGGTGCGATTTAAATGCAGCTCTCGCCTTGGCAATGCGCCAAAGTCTTTCGTCCCTTTGTTGTGTACTTTCCATATGAATAGGTTTATGCAAATGAAGCATAATAAATTTAAATAATTTTATTTGATTTTGCCAGGTTTATTGCCGCTGCGCGGTGATGTTAAACTGTATATTGACCATGGAATTAATCAGCTTATCCTGCAAGGATTTATCAGCGCGATAGGTCATGCCCCAAAGCGTGCGGTCAATATTGAAGTTCGCATTGGCCGTCAGCTGGTTTTTCAGCAGCACAATTTTAGCGGGGAAAGTCACATTTTTGGTTACTTCTTTGATGGTAAGATTGCCCTCTATGGTATGGGTGGCATCTTTCAGCAGCACCTCGTTCCCATCAGGACGGTAGGCGTTGATCCCGGTAATGGCAAAAGTGGCGGTAGGGTATTTCTCCGCATCAAAGAACAATGGGCTCTTCAGTTCGCGTTCCAGTTTGTTCTTCATGGAGGTATCCGCTGCAAGGTCTACATCCACCAGCGATTTGATATCGATGGTGAATGTGCCTCCTGTAACCATGCTGTCCTTTACGTATAAGGTACCGTCCTGCAGCAGGAAGCGGCCGGTATGTTTACCGGTGGGTTTGGTGCCGATCCATTGCACCATGCTTTGGTCCGGGTTTACCTGGTATACGGCGCCTTCGCCTTCCTGTACAGACCTGGCCTCCGAGATGGTAGCCTTGTCCGCTTTAGGCGCCTGCTGGCAGGCCGCCAGGCAACCCGCTATCAGTAATATGTACCTCATACTATGTATGTTTTAGTAGCAGCTATCCGCCCACTACCTCCCGGTTACCTACCCATACAAACCGTTTCACAATGAACTCCTGGTTAGTAAAGCTTGCATTCCCGGCAGGATTACCGCCTGTTACATGAAAGTCAGAAAAGGCGGCATGCTGGTTCACCCATATCAGCCCGGTAAAGTTAAAAGATACGGGAGTGAAAACGCTGTTCATCTCATCGGCGATCTTTTCTTTTACAACGGGATCATTCGTATAGGCGCCACAGGTAATGGCCCCATGTTGCTTAGCCATCTGTTTGGCCAGCTGTATGGAATGATCGGTATCTTTTGTTTTGATCAGCATTATCACCGGACCAAACAGCTCTTTTTCGTAAATATCACGGTCTGCGCTGCTCACTTCTATCACGGTAGGAGAGCATACGCGCGCATTATTGAATTCTTCATTTGTTACAGGCCCGCCCTGCAGCAGTACTTTGCCACCCAGTCTAACGGCGTCCTGTGCACGCTGCAGCGTAGTATCATTTTGTACGGCGCCTAAAGTGCCCGCTCCCATTTTGGGATTGTTCACGAGCGCCCCAATGGCGTCTTTTATCTTCTGGGTTACTTCATTGAAGGGAAGTCTGCCTTTTTCAGTGGCAACACCCTGTTCCGGTATAAAGAAGTTCTGCGGAGCAGTGCACATCTGTCCGGAGTACAGGCATACGGCAAAGGCCAGGTTCTGTACCACGGCGTCTATATCCCGCATGCTGTCAAGGATCACTGAATTCACACCGGCTTTTTCTGTGAACACCGTCTTACCGCTTAAGGACTCTACATATTCCCCGAAGCTGCTGCCCCCGGTATAGTCTATCAGCGATACCTGCGGATCTTCGCACAATGCCTTGGTAATAGGCTGCGCGCTGGTATCGGTGGCCAGCTGGCAAAGGTGCGGATCAAAACCATTCTCCTGCAGCACCTGCTGAATGGCCCCAATGGCGATGGCAATGGGCAGCACTGCCTTGGGGTGCGGCTTTACGATCACGGGATTGCCGGTGATCAGGTCTGCATAAATGCCTGGTAAGGAATTCCACACCGGGAAGGTAGAACAGCCGATCACCAGTCCGATACCTTTAGGTACGGCCTTGTAAGTTTTTTTCAGCTGCAGGTTGGTCTTACCCATTGGCTTTTCCCACATTTGTTCTGCCGGGAAACGGTGCAATTCCTCATAGCCCATGGCAATGGCTTCGAGCGCCCGGTCGTTGGCATGCGGACCGGATGCCTGGAAGCTCATCATAAAGCTTTGGCCCGTGGTATGCATGGTAGCGTAGGCGATCTCAAAGAAAAAGCTCTTTATTCTTTCCAGCGTTTCCACCAGTATATCGGCGCGGTTGCTGACAGGAGTATTGGCCCATTGTCTGGCAGATGCACCGGCTTTGGCTACCAGTTCTTCCACGGTAAAAGCGGGGTAGCTGATGCCCAGCTCTTCGCGGGTATAGGGAGATACTTCTTCGCCTACGCGGGTACCGGTGCCGGTTTGCAGTAATTGATCAAAAGGCTGGCCCAGCAATTGCTGGAATCCGGCTGCTCCTTTGGCGGCAGCCTCTTCACCGTAAGCCTTGGGGTGTTCGGGGTACTGCGAATAAAAGCGCCGTTCGTGGTTAGCTTTTACCGCGTTCTCAATCGTGTTTTGGTGTTTTGTTGCAAGCATATAATAATTAATAATTAAGTTAAATAATTAGTAATTAACCGTACGTGGAATCCTCAGCACTTGCATTCATCTTATTAACTGGTACATCCGCCAGTGGGTGATTACCGGTTCAGTGAGAACCGTCCGTCGTTATAATATTCATCAGCACGCAGCCTGAACGGGTGGTTACGCTGGTACTGCATGAATTTATCATATTCCGTTTTGTGCAGGTTAGTCCACGAACGGAAGGTGGCCTGACTGGCTACCGGGCCAAACAACCATTGGTTATAGGCTTCATACAATCCCGCCTTTAACAGCTTGCGTTGCATATCAAATAACGCAAACGGGTATTTGAAGCCATAAAAATTGTACCAGTCCAGCAGGAAACGGGTACGCAGCATGATCAGCGCATCGGGGTCAATACCGCTGCTGATCACGCCTGTTTGTTTAGCCATCAGCTGCCGGTAAACATTTACGAAGTCGCTGGTTGTACTGCTGCTCTTGCCGCGCCTGCTCTTTTTGCCGCTTTCCTCCATTTCGGGTACAGGAGCGCTCAGCATATCCGGGTCGTTGTACAATTTCTTATAAGATTCTATCAATATATCCCTCATCTCCGCTGTACGGTTAGTATAGCTTTCCAGGTTCACAAAGATTTCTCCGTATAATATCGCCCATACCGGGTCTTTTGAATAATAATAGGCGCGTGCGGCATTGTAGTAGTTACCGGGGAAGTTCGGGTCTTTTTCTATTCCCTTCAGCCAGTTGTAAAGAGCGCCATCGTTCATTTTGAGGACGGCCAGCAGCTGCCCGTTGTCGTTATACAGCTCCCCGCTTTCCGGGAAGCGGCGGATAGCCCGGTCATAAAGCCGCTGCGCACCTTTCCAGTCTTCCTTGGCCTGGTAAATATTGCCCGCTATCTGGAACATCTGGGCATCCGCCTCTTTTTTGTCCAGCAGCGGATCTATCACGCTCTTGGCCTTGTTCATTTCTCCGCGCAGGTAATAGGCAAAGCCCAGCTGTTTCCTGAACTGAATATTATCAGGCTCCAGCTGTAATGCCTGGTTCAATACCAGTATAGCATTGGCATAATCCCCCGTACGGATGAAATTATTGGCGGTGCTGAACAACTCATTTGCATCCTGCGCCCATGCTACCTGTGTAATCAGTAAAAATCCACTTATTAAGAATTTTTTCAATAAAGAAAAGCTTCTGTTCATTACCTGTCTTTGCTTTGTTGTAAATGTAAGGAAAATTCATCCACAGTCCATAAATAGCAAACCCTCCAAAGGTCTCAAACCCTTGGAGGGTCCATGGACGATGGACCATGGTTGTTTATATGATCTGGGTGATCAGCCCATCCCTCAGTTTGGGCTCAAACCAGGTAGATTTGGGAGGCATCACATTGCCGCTGTCTGCGATATCAAATAATTGCTGGATGGTAACAGGGTAAAGTGCAAAAGCCACTTTCATCTCACCGCTGTTCACCCGTTTCACCAGCTCTTCCAGCCCGCGGATACCGCCTACAAAATCAATGCGCTTGTCGGTACGGGGATCTTTGATGCCCAGCAGTTTGTCCAGCACATTATTCTGCAGGATGGTCACATCCAGGATGCCGATCGGGTCTGTGGTATAAGTGCCTTCCCGGGCAACCAGGCGGTACCAGTTATTTTCCAGGTACATGCTGAATTCATGCAGCATGGAGGGCTTTTCAGGAGCATGTCCTGTTTTTTCTACGGTAAAATCATACTCCAGCCGGGAAATAAGATCGGCAGCGGTATGGCCGTTCAGGTCCTTTACCAGGCGGTTATAGTCGAGAATAGCCAGCTGGCTGGCAGGGAAAATGGTGGTCAGGAAGAAATTGGCCGGGTCTTCTTCAGATTTGATCAGTCCCTTTTCAGCAAATTCTTTCTGTACCAGGGAGGCGGAAGCGGCCCGGTGGTGGCCATCTGCGATGTAGGTACAGGGCACTTTCTCTGCAAAGAGGGTGGTGATGTGCTGCACGGCAGCCGGTTCGTTCACCACCCAAACGGTATGCTGAATGCCGTCGTCGGCGGTGAAATCATAGGCCGGGGCATGGGCATGCTGCCAGTGGTCTATCAGCACGTTCAGCTCAGCAACGTCTTCATAGGCCAGGAACACGTTGCCCGTCTGGGCCCGGGTGGTTTTGATATGATTGATGCGGTCCAGTTCTTTATCCGGACGGGTAAATTCGTGCTTTTTAATAATGCCTTTGTTGTAGTCGGCTATGGAGGATGCGCAAACCAGTCCTGTTTGTGCACGGCCGTCCATTACCAGCTTGTAAATGTAGTAGCTGGCCTGCTCGTCCTGGAACAGCACGCCGTCTTTAATAAACTCCTGCAGGTTCTCTGCTGCTTTGGCGTATACAGCCTGGCTATGGATATCGGTACCGTCCGGCAGGTCTATTTCAGATTTTGAAACATGGTAATAAGAGTGGGGATTGCCCGCTGCTGCTACTTTTGCCTCTGCAGAGCTGAGTACATCATAAGGCCTGGATGCCACCTGGGCGGCCAGTGCTACCTGCGGTCTTAAGCCCTTGAACGGTCTGATAATTGCCATAGTTGTGTTGTTTGAAGGGGCAAAAATAACATACAGATGTCAAAAGGCAAACCTTATAAATGCCTTATTTGGCTGCGCCCAGGTCATCTTTTGCTGCATTCGTGTTGCATTCATGTTGCATCCGGATGACCCAATTATACAGTTCCATCCCATTGGCGTCCCAGGGATGTCCCATTCCCTTTAAAGACATGTGACAACTATGGGAAAGGTATGGGAGTGATACGGGACATATGGTAACCCGACGGCAATCCAGGTGCCACCTGAGTGGGAAATTCCAGGGGCTTTTATGCAGTTTTACGGGAAGAGGAAAGGACAGATCAGCTGATCGGGAGACAGGAGGAGGAAAAGAAAAAGTCCCGCCCCGGACAAACCGGGAACGGGACTAAACTTATAGCGGTTAATCAACATGACGGTTTAGTCACAACACATCAACACATCATTTTCATGCCTTTTTAAGGCTGAAATATTTCATGGCTTCCACCATTACTTCAACGCTTTCATAAGGCAGTGCATTGTACAGGGAGGCGCGGAAACCGCCTACGCTGCGATGCCCTTTGATCCCCACAATATCTTCCTTCTTGCAGAACTTGAGGAATTCTTCCTCCAGCTCCGGCTTATCCATGATAAAGCATACGTTCATACGGCTGCGGTCTTCTTTTACCACGGTGCCGCGGAACAGCGGGTTATTATCTATTTCGCTGTACAGCAGAGCTGCTTTCTTTTCATTCAGCTTTTCAATGGCCGCTACACCGCCCTGCTCTTTCAGCCAGCGCAGGGTGAGCATGGAGATATAGATGGCAAATACCGGCGGCGTATTGAACATAGAGCCGTTCTCGATATGTACCTTATAGTCCAGTATGGTAGGTATTTTACGCGTCACCTTGCCCAGTGCGCTCTTACGTACGGCCACCATGGTGGTGCCTGCAGCGCCCATATTCTTTTGCACGCCTGCATAGATCAAAGCAAACCTGTTAAAATCCAGCTGACGGCTGAGGATATCGCTGCTCATATCGGCCACCAGCGGTATATCAGTTACCGGGGTGGTTTGCCACTGTGTACCGTAAATGGTATTGTTGGTGGTGATATGCAGGTATTTGGCCTGCGGCGGAATATTGAACTGTTTGGGTATATGGTTGTAATTGCTCTCGCGTGAGCTGGCCACTACGTCCACATAGCCGAATGACTTTGCTTCCTTGATTGCTTTATATGACCATACGCCGGTATCTACATAAGCGGCGGTTTCTCCATTTTCCAGAAGGTTCATCGGTACCTGCATGAACTGGGTGCTGGCGCCTCCGTGCAGGTAAAGCACTTCGTAGTCATCTTCCAGTTGCATCAGCTCTTTCACGAGACTGCGGGCTTCGTCCAGCACGTTCATGAAAAGCTCCGTCCTGTGACCTATTTCCAGTATGGACATACCCGATCCTTCGAAATCAATCAACGCTTTGCTGGCTTTATATAGTACCTCGTTAGGTAATACAGAAGGCCCTGCGTTAAAATTGTGCACCTTCATGTTGCGATCCTGATTAAATACATTATTGTCTTTTTCCACTTTATTTTGGTTTTTCTAAGGAACGGATAAAAAAAAGTAGGTATTTCAAATAACCTTTTGTGGCGATAGGATAAAGGTTAAAATAGAATAGATAGACAGTATAGTGTCGACAAAGATAATCGAAACTTTCTTAAAATCCGCTTTTATTTTTAACGCTCATTTTCGTGCTCACGGCCCAGCAGACGGCCCTTCTTCCAGGCTTTGTCGAGCTCCCTGAATTGCTGCTCTTGTTCAGCAGAAAAAGTTTTATTGGCCAGTTCCCGCAATGGTGGCTGACCGGCGTCTACCCAGGCAGTGTACCAGCAGCTGGCTACCGCCGCTATGGCGCTGCGCATGCGCCGTTCCACCATATTGCCCATAAGGCGATGGTAAGTTAACGAGTAGGCGCTGGCGTAATTCCGTGTCAGTATGCCATTCCGTTTTTCCCAGGCGTAGCGTTGTGCGGGTGGATAGCGCAGGCTGAGCTCTTTTTCCAGCCTTAGTACGGTATCTGCAGCAACGGCGCTGGAGATCACCACCTCCCAGGCAAATGCGCTGATGTCTGCGATATACACGGCGCGGCCATTCCAGTAATTGAATTCCTTATCTGCTATCAGCTCCGGGATGCGCGATTCCCAGAGCGCATGTATGCCCTGCTGACCACTGAGCTGTCCATTGTGGTTGGAGCTGGCATGCAGCGGCACATGGGCATCGGCTATGTAGTGTCCCAGTTCGGCAGACAGTTGCAGGATGCGGCCTGCATCCCTTTCCCTGAAAGCATTGGTAAGCCGGTACATCATGCGTTGGATATGCCAGGGCAGTATGCCGTGCTGCTGCAAGCTATCTTCCGTATAGCGTGCAACCGCCTCCTCCCAGGAACGTGGCAGGCTGTCGAAGGGCGGCGAACCGTAATGGTCTATGTCAATGTAATGGCGCGATCCTTCCGCAGCAACAGCATATCGCCTTTTGTCGGGATCTGTTGCATGGGCACTGAGAAATTCCAGCTGCGGTTTATAGAACACCATCATTTCAGGCGGCAGCGAAAATACTGCGAGCCGGTTGATGCGCCGGTGCGCAAAAAATCCCCAGCCTTGCAGTGGGGTGGGAAACAACAACAAACACAGCAGCAGTGCGGAAAACAGACGTATGCACATACAGGTTAACTCATTAAATCAAACCATTGAAAATTTTACAGGAAGAGAAGATTGCGCGCGCGAAAATAGATAAAAAAGCAGGATGAACAAGACTGCGGTTTGTTTTGTTAATATATGGTTAAAGCCAGGGGAAAGATCAGCAAGGTTTTTATATTTAATTATTATCAACTACCCCCTTCCGGGCAAAAAACAGCAGCAATCCCATTGCAAGCCTATCCCAATGCATGGAGTGGAAACCAACAATTATGGAGACGATCACGACTATTCCCGTAAATGGTGTGCCCATATACACGCGCAGTATCGGTGACTCCGGTAAAGCCATCATTTTTATTCACGGCGGGCTGCAGCAATCTGCCGTATGGGAAGCGCAGCTGAAAGACGATCTGCTGCAGGAGCAGTTCCGGCTCATTGCGCTGGATCTGCCGGGGCATGGCCGTTCCGGCCGCAGCGCAGCGCCGGAGCGCGACTACAGTATAGCCGGTATGGCGAAGCAACTGGCTGATTATATCAACGGCGTTGTCCTGGATGACTATGTGCTGGTGGGCCTTTCATCAGGCGCAAGCCTTATCAGCGAAGCGCTGCCACACCTGAACGTTGCGCCCAGGGGATTGTTCTTTGCAGGCGCGCCGCTGCCCGGTAACGATGTGCCCCTTAATTCCGTGCTGCTGGCCTCTCCCTTTGCACAGGTGCTGACCGCAACACCGCCCTCAGATGCAGTATTGACGGCATATACCAAAAGGCTGGTATATAAAGCAACAGACAAGTTCATTGCAGTATGCAAGCAGTATTATCACGATACCGATCCGGTGTTCAGGGTGAGCTTCGGGGAATATATTGACGGAAGAAGTGAGACGCCCAACCAGATCGACGGCCTGCAGCAAAGCCAGTTACCGGTATGCTTTGTGCTGGGGCAGCAGGAAGCAGTCGTAAAGCCTAACTACCTGGATGGAATCAGGTTCCGGCATAAATGGAAAGACACGATATTCAAAGTACCCGCGGCAGGGCATCTTGTTAATTACGACCAGCCCCAGATCTTTAACCACCTGCTGCTGCAGTTTGCAGACGAGGTAATGAAATAGTCCATGGTCCATAGTCGATGGTCCATGGCATAGCATGTGAATTTTGCAGCTGTCCTGATTTATCAGGCTGGTCCATGGACTATGGACCATCGACCATGGACTAAATAGAAGTTACGCCGCCGCTTACCGCAAACTTCATCGCCTCGCCGGCTGAGATGTGCTCCAGGGGTTTCACCCTTTCTTTGGGCACCATGAATACCTTACCGGTAATGGCATAGGCATGAGGAACATACACCGCCATATAGCCTTCCAGCCCCAGATGGCTTACATCGCTCTGTGTGATAAAGCCCATTTCCCATACATCCAGCCCGTACAACTGTACCAAAACCGGGTGATCGAATTTTTTCTTTTCGCCAACAAAGGCATCGAACACATCTTTTACAGAAGTATAGATATATTTGATAAATGGTGTGCGTTCCAGCAGGTGATCAAACAGATCGAATATACGGCCTACAATGAAAGACGAGCTCAAATAACCCACCAGGATGATCAGCACCAGCACCAGCACGAACCCTACTCCCTTGTAACGCAGGTACTTCAGCATCACCGCGTCCTCGGGGATGAGCGAGGTCGGGATCAGGTTATCGATCGTTACAAAAGCCCAGTATATAGTAAAAGCGGTAATGCCTATAGGCGCCAGGATCAACAGGCCCTGGAAAAAGTACCGGAGGACACGCGCGGCAATGGCTTTCATTTTCAAATTGGGAGACATAAAAAGTGTGATGTGAAATATGGTAATATGGTTTCGAACTTGTGGATATAAGGGAGCAAAGGTACCTGATTTCCGCTTGTTTTCCTATGAAGTCTGGGTTAAGCGTCGCACATAAAGGGTTATTAATACCCTTATTTAAATTATTTCTTATGGAAACTTTGGTAGTTTAAAAAGTTTCTCTAGTTTTGTTGCTCATTGAAAACTGTTATTGTAGCATCGTAACGTAATCTAGACCATGGAAACACAGGAACGCATTTTAGACACGGCATTCGGGCTGTTCCGCCAGTACGGGACCAGGTCCATCACCATGGACGATATTGCTACGAGGATGGGCATCTCCAAGAAAACGTTATACGCGCATTTTGTAGATAAGGACGATATGGTAGTGCATGCTATCAGTCGTTTCCTGGAAGTGATCCAGGAAGAGGAGCGTGTGCTCCGCGCAAACGCGGCCAATGCAGTAGAAGAGCTGTTTGAGGTGATGAAGATGATGGACGAGCGTTTACGGAACATGAACCCGGTTATTATGCTCGATCTCCAGAAATTCCATTCCAGGGCTTTCCTGGTATTCCAGGAATACCGCAACAATTCCCTGCGTACCGTCATCCGGGAAAACCTGGAGCGGGGTATTGCCGAAGGGCTGTACCGGAAAGACCTGGAGGTAAATATCCTTACCCAGTTCAGGATCGCCTCTGCTATGCTGTGCTTTCAGCCGGAGGTATTCCCGATCGCAGGTTTTGAAATGGGAAAAGTACAGCGCGTGCTGCTGGAGCATTTCCTGTACGGAGTGGTATCTGCAGAAGGATTGAAGCTGATAGAGCAATACAAGCAACATCAAACTATCGCACAATAAATCGATTCGACCGTATGCTACTAACACGAAAGCACATGGCCCTCGCCGGTTCACTACTCCTGGCATTGCAGCTGGTTACGCCTGTACAGGCACAGCAGCAAACTAAAGTGCAGCCGGAAACGCTGCAGCTTAGCGCCAGGCAGGCAGTGGACTATGCATTGGCCAATCAATCCTCCGTAAAAACCGCCAAACTGGATGAGCTCATCCAGCTTGCTCTCAACAAAGAGGTGAGCGGACGGGCACTGCCCACCATTAAAGGCACGGGTTCTTACCAGTACAACCCCATCCTCCAGAAACAGCAGATAGACCTGCACAACTTTGATCCCAGCGCACCTGTGGGCACCTATCAGCCGGTGGCCTTCGGCCTTACCCACAACGTGGCCGGAGAAGTGCGTATGGACCAGGTGCTCTTCGATCCCAGCGTGCTCGTAGCCCTGCAGGCCCGTAAAACCCTCGAAGAGCTGGCCAACCGGAACGTGAAGCGCTCAGAAATAGATGTGAAGGTGTCCGTATACAAAGCCTATTATAACATTCTCGCTGCAAACAAAGCCCTTACCATCCTGAAAGGTAATATGGCCACCCTGGAAAAGCTGCTGGGCGAAACCAAAGAGATCTACAAGAATGGCATGGCCGAAAAGCTGGATGTAGACAGGCTTTCGGTGCAGATGACCAATATGCAGACAGAGATCACCAAGCTTCGTAATGTGATAGAAGTAGGCACCGCCGCGCTTAAATTCCAGATGGGCATGCCCATGGCACAGCAGGTAGAACTGACAGATTCGCTGACTACCGAAGCCATTGCAGACCAGTCTGCAGTGAATACAGATAATTTTGATTACAGCCAGCGTATAGAATACCAGGTACTGCAATCGCAGAAACGTGCTTATGAATATGATCTTAAGCGCTATAAACTGGCAGGCGTTCCTTCTCTTTCCTTATTCGCCTCTACAGGCGCATTGAGGGGAAGCAGCAAGTTCGACTACTTCCAGAGCCAGTCCTGGTACGGTTATGTAAGCACCGGTCTCCAGCTGTCTGTGCCCATCTTCACTGGTTTGCAGAGAAAGCGCCAGGTGGATCAGGCCTATCTCACTGTAAAGAAAACAGAAGAGAATATGGAGAACCTGAAGCTGTCTATAGACCTTGAACAGTCCCAGTCAGCCTCCAGCTTCCGCAATAACCTGCTCACCCTGCAATCCCAGGAAGATAACATGACACTGGCCCAGGAAGTATACAATACCACGCAGACAAAATACAAGGAAGGCGTAGGCAGCAGCCTGGAAATGTCTAACGCGGAGAACGACATGCTGACCGCCCAGCGGAATTATTTTGATGCATTGTATCAGGCGATAGTGGCGAAGATCGATTATTTAAAAGCATACGGTAAACTATAAACACCTCCACACATATGACCAAAAAATATTTCGTTATCCCGTTAACTACTCTCATCCTTGCCGCATGCGGCGGTGGCGGCGAAGATAAAGCCGCCAAACTGCAGCAGCTGAAGCAGGAAAAATCAAAACTGGAGCAGGAGATCGCGAAGCTGGAGCAGGAAGTTGGAAAAACCGATACGACTGAAAAGGTAAAGACAGTTACGCTCGCTACGCTGGATGATACCACCTTTCAGCATTTTATTGACGTGCAGGGCAGTGTGGATGCACGTGAAAACGTGAACGTATATTCCAAAGTGCCGGGTGTTGTAACCGCGATAGCTGTAAGAGAAGGTCAGTCAGTAAGCAAAGGCCAGGTGTTAGGCCAGGTAGACGACCGCCTGGCAAGAGCGGGTGTGGAAGAGGTGAAAACACAACTGGAACTGGCCACCACTACCTACGAAAGACAAAAGAACCTTTGGGGCCAGAAGATAGGCAGCGAAATACAATACCTTACCGCCAAGAATAATAAAGAAAGCCTGGAAAGAAGACTGGCTACACTGAATGAGCAGCTGGCTCAGACCCGGATCGTATCCCCCATCAACGGTACGGTGGATGCCGTGATCGTTAAGCTGGGCGACAATGCTGGTCCAGGTACCCCTCAACCTGCCTTCCGCGTAGTGAACGGCAGTTCCCTGAAAGTAGTGGCCAATGTAGCAGAAGGATATGCAGGCAAGGTGAAGACCGGCGACCAGGTAAGGATCAACTTCCCGGATATCGATAAGGAGATCAGCGCCAGGATCAATTTCGCATCCCGCACCATTGATCCGCTGAGCCGCACCATTAAAGTGGAAGTGCCTTTACCTGCTGATGCCGCCATAAGACCTAACATGATCGCACATATTAAAATCATTGACTACACTGCTCCCAATGCGGTGGTAATACCGGTGAACGTGATCCAGTACACCATGGGTAAACCTTATGTGATAGTGGCGAAGGACAATAAAGGGAAAATGGTGGCAGAGCGCAGGCATATAGAAATGGGGCGTACCTACAATGATATAGCAGAGATAAAAAGCGGGCTGCAACCCGGAGAAAGGCTGATCACCACTGGCTATCAGGGATTGAATGACAACGACCTGATCAAGCTGTAAGCTAAAGCTAAATGCTATTTTATGAAAGACAATCTGACTAAAGAATTCAAGCCTACCAGCTGGTCGATAGATAATAAGGTGAGCATCTACGTGGTCACTGTCATTATCGCCCTTGCCGGGATCCTTACTTATATATCGCTTCCAAAGGAGCAATTCCCCGAGGTGGTATTCCCCCAGTTCTATATCAGCACGATGTACTATGGTACAGCCCCGGAGGATATGGAAACGCTGGTGACCAAACCCATCGAAAAACAGCTGGGTGGTATCTCCGGTGTAAAGGAGATCAAAAGCACCTCCCTGCAGGACTACTCGGTTATTACCATTGAGTTCAATACGGATGTGAATATGGAAACGGCGCGGCAGGAAGTGCGGGAGAAAGTGGATGATGCCAAGCCCGACCTGCCTACAGACCTTTCCCAGAATGGCCAGGAACCACGCATTATCAAGATAGATGTATCGCAGATCCCTATCATGAACGTGAACCTCTCCGGCGATTTCGATCTGCAGTCCTTAAAGAAATATGCAGATGAAATGCAGGACCGTATCGAAGCGCTCACGGAGATAACCCGTGTGGATATTGTGGGTGCGCTGGACCGCGAGATCCAGATCAATGTTGACAAATACAAGATGGATGCGGCCAAGATCAGCTTTGATGATATCATTATGGCCATCGGCGCAGAGAACCGTACTATCTCCGGCGGCCTGGTGTCTATGGACGGACAGAAACGGACCCTTAGCGTAAAAGGAGAGTACAAGGATGCCAGGAAAATAGGCGATATCGTTATACGCGGCCAGTCTGGTGCAGTAGTATACCTGAAAGATGTAGCTGATGTGGTGGATGGTTTCAAGGAGCAGGAAAGCTATGCCCGTCTGAACGGCAAGAACGTGATCACGCTGAACGTGATCAAGCAGAGTGGTAAGAACCTGATTGACGCATCCGACAAGATCCGCGGCATCATTGAAGATATGAAGCAACATTACCTGCCCAAAGGGCTGGATGTGACGATCACGGCAGACCAGTCAAAGTCTACCCGTGTTACCCTGCATGATCTGATCAATACAATTATCATCGGCTTCATACTGGTAACGATCATCTTAATGTTCTTCATGGGCGCCGTGAACGCCATTTTCGTGGCCTTGTCGGTACCCATCTCTATGTTCATCGCTTTCTTGACGATGCCGATGCTCGACTTCACCCTCAACATGATGGTGCTGTTCTCCTTCCTATTAGCGTTGGGGATCGTGGTGGATGACGCCATTGTGGTGATCGAGAACGTGCACCGTATTTACCAGGAACGGCATGACCTGGGCATTGTAAAAGCCGCTAAGATAGCGGCAGGAGAAGTGTTCCTGCCAGTACTATCGGGTACGCTTACCGTACTGGCGCCTTTTGTGCCCTTGCTGTTCTGGCCCGGTGTGATCGGTGGCTTCATGGTCTTTCTGCCGGTAACGTTGATCGTTACACTGGGCGCGTCGCTGGTGGTGGCTTATATTATCAACCCGGTATTTGCAGTTGATTTTATGGACCGCCATGAAGGAGAAGAGCATCCCAAACCCCGGTTTGACCGCAAGTTCAGGAACCTGACAATTGTGTTTGGCGTGATTGCGCTGATCGCTTATGCCAATAGTTTTGGCGTGGGCAACTTTGTAGTCTTTATGTACCTGCTGATCGTGCTGGAACGTTTCTGGCTGGCCGCTGTGGCACGCCGTTTCCAGCAACGCGCATGGCCCAGGGTACAGGAATGGTATCGTCGCAGACTGGAATGGTGCCTGGTTGGATGGCGCCCCGTAGGTATACTGCTGGCTACTTTCGGCCTGCTGATATTCAGCCTTGTGATCACCGGTATGCGCAATCCGAAAGTGAATTTCTTCCCGAAAGCAGATCCCAACTTTATCTATACTTACCTGGAACTGCCTAACGGTACAGATCAGAAATATACCGACTCCATCACGCACATTCTCGAAGAAAGGATCACCAAAGTAGTAGGTAAGAACAATCCTATCGTAGAATCCATTATCTCCAACGTAGCAGTGGGCGCCGGCGATCCCAGCCAGATGGACCAGAGTGTGCAGCCGCAGAAAGGTAAAGTAACAGTAGCCTTCGTAGAATTTGGCGCCCGTCACGGACAATCTACCATTGCTTATCTCGACAAGATCCGTGATGCGGTGAAAGGTATCCCTGGTGCAGAGATCACCGTAGAACAGGAACAGGGCGGTCCTCCCACCGGTAAAGCCATTAACATTGAGATCAGTGCCGATGAATTTGATCAGCTGACCACTACTTCAGAAAAGCTGAAACGTTATCTCGATTCCCTGCAGATAGGTGGGGTAGAAGAGTTGCGCAGCGATTTCCAGAGTAACAAGCCGGAGATCATTGTGAATATAGATCGTGAAAGAGCCAATAAAGAAGGGATCTCCACCGGCGTGATCGGACAGGCTTTACGCCGTGCCCTATACGGTGAAGAAGCTTCCAAGTTCCGCGATCCGGACGATGATTACCCGATCATGGTACGCTTCAGGGAAGATCAGCGTAACAATGTCAATATGCTGATGAACTCAAATGTTACTTACCGCGATATGAACATGAACGGCGCTATCAGGCAGGTACCCCTGTCGGCCGTGGCGGATATCCGTTATTCCAACACCTTCGCCAGCATTAAGCGAATAGATCAGAAGCGTGTTGTAACCCTGTACTCTAACGTGCTGACAGGCTACAACGCCAACGAAGTAGTGCAGCAGATACAACGTTCAATTAATGATTTCAGCAGACCGGACGGTGTTACTATCCGCATGACTGGTGAACAGGAAGATCAGCAGGAAACCATGAACTTCCTGTTGATGGCTATGCTGGGCGCCGTGGGCCTAATGTTCCTGATCATGGTAACGCAGTTTAACTCTGTGGGCCGTCCGCTGATCATTGCAATGGAGATCGTGTTCTCTATTATAGGCGTGTTCCTCGGTTTTGCTGTTTTTGGTATGGAGATCTCTATCGTAATGACAGGTGTGGGTATCATGGCGCTGGCAGGTATCGTAGTACGTAACGGTATCGTGCTGGTAGAGTTCACAGATCTGCTGGTGAAACAGGGCGCATCTATTCATGATGCAGTGGTAGAGGCAGGAAAAACCCGTATGACGCCCGTATTGCTCACCGCTATTGCAGCGATCCTGGGCCTGATACCGTTGGCAGTGGGATTGAACATTGACTTTGCTACCCTGTTCTCAGAAGGTAATCCGCATATCTTCTTCGGCGGCGACAACGTAGCCTTCTGGGGACCGCTGGCCTGGACGATGGTATTCGGATTGATCTTCGCTACTTTCCTTACGCTGATCCTGGTACCTGTGATGTACGCCATGAACAAGCGCTCTATTGATGTACTGGATTACCGTGGGTATCCGCGGGCGTTAAAATATGTACCCTTCCTGGTGCTGATCCTGAAACTTTTCATGAAGAAAGAGGTGGTAGCAAAGCTGCACCGTCATGACTATGTTTCTCCCAAGCCCTATCATTTCTTCGGTGACGGAGAGATGGCAGAAGATCATGGGCACGAGCACGCCAGGAAAGTAAAGAAACAAGTTTCAGTGAACTAAAAAGTCTTAGCTAGACAATAGCTAATACAGTGTAACAGTTGTAGGTTTAACAGATCACCGTCCCGATATCTATCGGGACGGTTTTTTGTAATATTTAACAATTGGAAACACCCTGCTTTTATTACTTTTGACTCAGATTATCCCTTAATACGATCACTATATTATGCGACAGAACCACGAAATCGACTACAAAATTTTTGGGGAAGAGATCCAGATGGTAGAGATTGAATTAGACCCCCAGGAGACGGCCATTGCAGAAAGCGGCAGCTTTATGATGATGGACCAGGAAATCCAGATGGCAACGATGTTCGGTGATGGCTCCCAGCCCAACCAGGGTATCTTCGGGAAACTGCTTTCAGCCGGAAAACGTATACTAACCGGCGAAAGCCTGTTTATGACAGCTTTTACCAATATGGGCCAGGGCAAGAAAAAGGTAAGCTTTGCGGCGCCTTACCCTGGCAAGATCATACCCCTGGACCTGTTCCTGATGGGCGGCAAGGTGGTATGCCAGAAAGACGCTTTCCTTTGCGCAGCCAAGGGTGTAAGTGTAGGGATAGAATGGCAGCGCAGGCTGGGAACCGGTCTTTTTGGGGGTGAAGGTTTTATTATGCAGAAGCTGGAAGGAGATGGTATGGCCTTTGTGCATGCCGGCGGTATAGTGGTAGAAAGGGAGCTGCAGCCCGGGGAGGTGTTAAAGATAGATACCGGTTGTGTGGTTGCTTACACCCAGAATGTGGATTTCGATATTGAATTTGTTCGGGGTATCAAAAATATGGTGTTCGGCGGTGAAGGCCTGTTCTTTGCGACTCTCCGGGGCCCGGGCAAGGTTTGGATCCAGTCGCTGCCCATCAGTCGCCTGGCCGGCCGGATTATTGCCTATGGTACAGGACCCCGTAAGGAAGAGGGTAGTATCCTGGGTGGATTAGGAAACCTGCTGGATGGAGATTGATCGTTGTTTGGGAACCGGTTGCAGAAAAAATTTAAGATTTAAGGGATATTTTAGGTAAAATTTACCAACAAAGTAGTAGCTTAGCTTAAGTATTGTTGTTGAAAAACCATTTACCTATGCCAGCCGGTACTTTGAGCGGTAATAAAGAAAGTTTGTTATGAAACGCGACTGACAGATAAAATAAATGGGGTGGATCAGGCAGAATGACATAGATATTCCCGTATATTTGCTTTGAGTAGCATCAAATCTGTCGTTCTGTAATATAAATAACACCGGGATTCGCCGAACACTAAAGAGACAGGTGCAGATTTTGAAATTACGCACCACAATTGTATAGTAACGTGGCCACAATTATCTTTGTTCTTCAAGAAATAAGGTAAAGAGACTTAAAAACAAATGATAACAAGCCGGAAATAAATGTGGACTGGAGAACACCCAGATTGACCATACTGGGTATCACCGGCACTTAGTATTATATATTCTCTATGGAGATGAGTTTCATTTTTATGAAATCATAGCTAATATTGCTTCAAACGCTTAATTAAGTAAGATGAATTTTGAGAGAAACGAACGCCCCCGCAAGTACTCTTCAGACGTTAACAAAGACAAAGAGTATGATCCCAAGGAAAGGCCGGGTGGCTACAATCGTCCCGACTTTAACAGCAGTGATCGGGAGGGAAGACCCAATTTCAACCGGGATCGTGGCGACAGGCCCGACTACAACCGTGAAGGTGGCGGTGGCGGCTACAGGCCCCGCGAAAATTACAACCGTGAAGGTGGAGGAGGATACAACCGTGAAGGCGGCGGCGGCGGATATGACCGCGACCGTGGCGGCGATGGTGGCTACAACCGCGGTGGCGGTGGTGGATACGACCGTGGCGGCGGTGGTGGATATGATCGCGGCGGTGGTGGATACAACCGTGGTGGCGGCGGCGGTGGATATGACCGTGGCGGCGGCGGTGGTGGATACAACCGCGGCGGTGGCGGCGGTGGATATGACCGTGGCGGCGGCGGTGGTGGATACAACCGTGGTGGCGGCGGCGGTGGATATGACCGTGGCGGCGGCGGCGGTGGCTACAACCGTGGCGGTGGCGGCGGTGGATATAACCGCGGCGGTGGCGGCGGATATGGCGGCCAGAGAAGACCTGGCGGCGGCGGTCAGCGCAGACCGTTCACACCCAAACCAGATAACAAGATTTACTTTATCGCGCTGTTGCCAACTGCAGAAGTAGGTAAGGAGATCATCAAGATAAAGCAGGAATTTGCAGAAAAATATGGCCCTACCTATGCACTGAAAGTATTGCCGCACATCACACTGCAGGTACCCTTCACTGCTGATCCGGCCCTGGAAAAAGCCTTCTGCGATGAACTGGCTGAATTTGCCAAATCTCAGGCGCCTTTTGAGGTTTCCCTGAATGGCTTTGGCACCTTCCCCAACAAACAGAACCGCGTACTGTTCATTAACGTGGAAAAGAGCGAAACCATGTCTGCCATGCACCGTCAGCTGATCAACTTCCTGCGCAAGGAATTTGGCTTCAGCACCATGCTGGCCCGCACAGGATTCACCCCCCATGTTACCGTGGCCTTTAAAGACCTGGAAGACGAGCAGTTTAACAAGGCCTGGCCCGAATACGAAACTAAAGAGTACCAGGCTACCTTTAAGGTAAACAACCTGTACTTCCTGCGCCATAACGGCAAATCATGGGAAGTGCTGCAGAAATGCAAATTGGGCGGAGGAAGCACTCCTGCCTGATCCGTTACCTGAAAAGTAGCCGCCTGGGTCCGGTCGTACAGCCGGATCAGGGGTCTTAATATAACTAAAAGCCCGTTCTGACATTGTCGGAACGGGTTTTTTAATTAAGTCGTAAGTCGTCAGTCGTAAGTCGTCAGTCGTAAGTTGTCAGTTGGAAGTGGTCAGTTGGAAGTGGTCAGTTGTAAGTGGTCAGTCAACAGCCATTAATCATTAGGGCTTGATACACGTTTTCCTTACTAACGACTAATGACTGTCGACTAATGACTATTTTCCCGCTTATTGCACCGGTACCAGCACATATTTTCCATCTCCACCTTCCCTGCTCCAGCGTAAATTTACCGTGGGACAGATCACCTCCAGTACAGAATCGAGGCTGTTTAATTGCTCGGGATCAAATGTGCCGTTATATCTCAAGCGTCCTGCCTCCTGGTCTTTCAGCACGATCTGCACATCAAAATATCCCTCGAGCGTATTGATCACATCACTGATGCGTGTATCCTGGAACGATAGCCTGTTCTCTTTCCAGGCCATGAAATTGGGATCTTCGATTGGCAGCTGTTTCAATGTTTTGGCAGATTGCAGCACGCCTCTGTTGCCACTGGAAAGTACCAGCCGCTGTGCATTGCTCCTGTCTGAGAAGGCCACCTTACCGCTTACCACGGCTACTTCCACTGCTGCAGGATTGTAAGACTTCACATCAAAGGAGGTGCCCAGTACCTGCGTTTGCGTATGCTGCGTGTATACAATGAACGGCTTGTCAGACTGCTGTGTTACTTCAAAGAAGGCTTCTCCCTCCAGGTGTACTGCACGTTCGCTGCCACTGAAGCCGGCGGCGTATCGCAGGCTGCTCTGCTGGTTCAGGAATACCTTGCTGCCATCCGGCAATGTAACGGTCCTCTTCTCCCTGGCCTGTGTATATACCGCTACTTCCGGATGATGGAAGAACACAAAATAGGTAGTGGCGGCGCCGCATAACAGTATAACGCTGGCCGCTATACGTAGCGCGTTGCGGTAAGTATGGAGGAAGCTACGTTTGCCCGTCGCGGTTATCTGCTGCCGGAAGATCTCCCAGTTCTTTTCGGTAGCGGGAACAAAATCGGTATCTGCTTTGGCAGACAGCGACCACGTGCTTTTCAATGCATCGTAGTACTGCTGGTTGGCAGTATTCTCATCCAGCCAGGACTGCAGTGTCCTCTTCTCTTCTGGGCTCAGGCTGTTATCTATATCCCGGGCGATGAGTGTTTCTATATGGTCTAAATCGTAAGACATACCATTAAAATTGTAATAATAAAGTATATAAACAGCTGTAGGCAATCAGCGCTATCACCGGCAGGTAGTCCTGCAGGGATACGCGCAGTTTCTTTAATGCAGTGATCATCTGATTTTCTACCGTTTTCACTGATATGTTGAGTGTAGCGGCTATCTCGCGGTATGTCATTTCTTCAAACCGGCTGAGAACGAATATTTCCCGGCATTTCTCCGGCAGGCGGTCAATAGCCTGCTGAATGTGCGCGCTGGTTTGTTTTAAATGATGGCTGCTCTCGGCAGAGCCTGAGCTGGCCGGCAACTGTATCACATTCTCCTCTATAGACAGGTGCTTGCCCTGCCGTTTATTTTTGTCCAGATGGTCCAGTGCCATATTGATAGCTGCTCTGTGCAGGTACGCTTTAAAATACACATCCTGCAGGGAACTTCGCCGGTTCCATATCCTGATGAATACTTCCTGGGCAAGGTCTTCTGCGGTGGCGGTGTCTAGTACCAGCCGGTAAATGGTTTTACAAACAAGGGGAAAGAAGGATTTGAACAGCGTTTCCATAAAGACCTGTTCATCTTCCTGCAATAGTTCATGTAACCTGGTATTGTCGGGCATGACACAAAAATAGCTTTTGTTCCCATTTCGGGTGCTGCCACTTGTGCCGGCCGTATGATACGCCAGTGTACTTTGTGTTTGCATAGTGTGACTCGTTTGGGCGGGTAACTTTTTCGGGTGTACCTGCTGTTGCGTTTAATATATAAGACGGGAAACCAGGGGGATACCCCTATGATGAGTATATAGTTGACAGTTTGCAGTTTACAGTTGGCCGGGATGGGGTGTATCGCATTGACTGTCAACTAAAAAAAATAAGCCGGCCATACAGACGTATGGAACCGGCTTTTTGATTAACCCCTATGAAAACCAACTATTGCTCTTGGTTATTGCTGTAAATTAATCTCGCCCAGGTCAGTGGCTTTGCCATCTTCTACCTTCACATCATTCATTGTCGCATCTTTAAAAGGCTCTTTGGCGTCTATGATGACGGTATAGTTGCCTGCCCTGGCATCCTTGAAGGTAAAAGCACCATCAAAGACGGGCGTTTTTAAAGTGTCTGACCCCTGAATAGCCCAGGCTTCCGTTGCGCCGTCCATCGGCCTCACTTTACCTGTAATAGAGCCGCCTTCCGTATTGCGAAAGGCCATTGTTCCTAAAGCTATTGCTGCGAGAGCTATCACCGTAACTTTAATCTTTTTCATAGCACACAGTTTAATGATTCATAAATAAATGGCCAGGAATCAGGTTAGCGGTGTATAGACTTTTTTAAAGAACTTTTGCTGATTATCAGCACACTTAGAGTAAGGCAATTACCATGCCACCCTCAGCTTGTTATAAATTGCCAACTGTATTTAACATTTCTTTAGGTACTGCCGCCCTTGTGGCGGTGTTTCAGCGTATGGATGAAAAACGTGTGGCGACATACATTTGTTGTGTTATAGACTTGTTAAAACGCTGAAAGTCAATGCAGGAAAGGGTTTGAAGACATACAATTTACAAGGTCTTATATGCAGTATTCCTGCCGGGTTTGGAGGGGCAAATTATAACTTAAAGTTATTAGCCATAACCATAAGCAATGCCGATAAACGCCCTGACAGTTTAAAGTCTACCTGCTTTGTGTACTTTTGTAAATGGATAGCGTTTTTCCGCATACGAGTAGATTACTACCTGCCGAAATGCTAAATTTGCACTCTTACTTAAATAAAATACTGAATGTCTAATACTTCGATCCAGCAGATAGAAGACGTTGTGATAAAATTTGCCGGTGATAGTGGCGATGGGATGCAGCTGACCGGCAGCCAGTTCTCTAACAACACCGCATTGGTGGGGAACGACCTGAGCACCTTCCCTGACTTTCCGGCGGAGATCCGCGCTCCCCAGGGTACATTGCCCGGCGTGAGCGGTTTCCAGCTGCACTTTTCCTCCAACCGGATATTCACTCCCGGCGACGCCTGTGACGTGCTGGTGGCCATGAACGCCGCCGCCCTGAAAGCAAACCTGAAAAGCCTCAAGAAAGGAGGCATCATTATAGCCAATACAGATGGCTTTGACGCTAAGAACCTGCGCCTGGCCAATTACCCGGATGGGATCAACCCGCTGGAAGACGGTTCCCTGGCAGATTACCAGCTGCATACCATGGATGTTACCAAAATGACGCGCGAAGCGCTGAAGGACATTAACATGGGCATGAAGGAAAAAGACCGTGCAAAGAACATGTTCGTGCTCGGCTTCCTGTACTGGCTGTATAACCGTAACATGGAAAGCACAGAGAACTTCCTGAAAGAGAAGTTTGGTAAAAAACCGGATATCCTGGACAGTAACCTGAAAGTGCTGCACGCCGGCTATAACTTCGGGGATACCGTGGAAGCGTCTTTCAGCACCCGTTTCCATGTAGAAAAGGCCCGTATGGAGCCCGGCACCTACCGCAGCATTACCGGTAACACCGCCCTGGCTTACGGCCTGATCGCGGCTTCCCAGAAAGCGAACCTGCCCCTGTTCCTGGGTACTTATCCCATCACGCCTGCATCAGACATCCTGCATGAGCTGAGCCGCTATAAGAATTTCGGCATCCGCACTTTCCAGGCAGAAGATGAGATTGCAGGGATCACTTCCGCTATCGGCGCCTCCTATGGCGGCCACATGGGGGTTACTACTACTTCCGGTCCCGGTATGGCGCTGAAAGGCGAAGCCATGGGCCTGGCAGTAATGCTGGAAATACCTTTATTGATCGTAGATATACAGCGCGGCGGCCCTTCTACCGGTCTGCCTACCAAAACAGAACAAAGCGACCTGCTGCAGGCTTATTACGGGCGTAACGGCGAGTGCCCGATGCCCATCGTGTCTGCTTCCACGCCTTCTGACTGTTTTAGCGCCATTTACGAAGCCTTCCGCATTTCTGTAAGGCACATGACGCCGGTGATCTTCCTGAGCGACGGGTATATTGCCAATGGTTCCGAGCCCTGGCGTTTCCCTACGAGTGCCGACCTGCAGCCGATCGAAGTGAAATTCAAGACCGGCCTTGCAGAAGGGGAAGACCAGTTCCTGCCTTACCATCGTGATGAGAACCTGGTACGTCCCTGGGCAGTGCCTGGCACCCCGGGACTGGAGCACCGTATAGGCGGCCTCGAAAAACAGAACATTACCGGTAACGTAAGCTACGATCCGGAGAACCACCAGCTGATGGTGAAGATCCGCCAGGAGAAAGTAGACCGTATTGCCGATCATATCCCTCCACAGGAAATAGAAGTAGGACCAGACACCGGTAAAGTGCTGGTATTGGGCTGGGGCTCTACCTATGGCGCCATCAAGAGCGCCGTGCTGGACCTGCTGGCAGAAGGCCACCAGGTAGCCCATGCGCACATCCGCCACCTGCGCCCCTTCCCTAAGAACCTGGGAGATATCCTGCACAGCTTTGATAAAGTGCTGATACCGGAGATCAATAATGGTCAGCTGATCAAAATTATCCGCGACCAATACCTGATAGACGCCCAAGGCTACAATAAAATAATGGGCGTGCCAATCACCCGCGGAGAGCTGGTTACCAAGATCAAAGAAATGCTGGCCTAAACAAATTAATTGCTCAGTTTGTTTTTTGCATAGTTTTGTAACCTGTTATATAACTATGTAAATGAATGTATTATGAGAATTATAGTAGCGGCAGCCTTCATCTTCCTGCTGTCCTGTGCAGCTTCAAAGAAAGTAAGTAAGCAGCAGCAGTACATGAACGATCAGTACCGGGAGCTGAAGCATGCATTGAATGAAGCGGATGTAAGCATTATAAAGGACAGTATCAAGGTGATCTTTTCTTACGGTGTGTTGTTCGAGACTTCTTCCGATCAGCTGAAAGATGATATCAAACCCGCCTTTCAGCGTTTTGCAGGCGTATTAAACAAGTTTGACAAGACAAAGATCCTCGTTACCGGTCATACAGATAATACCGGTACTTCAGATTACAACCGGGAACTGTCTGAAAAAGGGCCGCCAGCGCCAAGCAGCTGTTAAACAGCTACCAGGTGCAGGATGACCGGATGTTCACCTGGGGGATGGGAGAACGGGCGCCCGTTGCGGCCAATGATACTGAAGAAGGCCGTGCCCGCAACCGCCGTGTTGAGTTTGTGATACTATACAACGTGAAAGAATAAGTGTTTTTTTAAATGTTTTAACAGGGATCCTGCCCAATTGGGCAGGATTTTTTGTATTTTCCATAGGATTGTTAACAGCTCATATATGAATCGTTTTACCCGGCAGATACTTTTTACAGGATTGTTAACCGTGGCTTTTTTACGGCTGCCGGCTCAGGTACATACTTTCGAGATCCGGTTGGGCTCCCGGGTGATAGGCGCCGTTGAAGCGCGTTGTAATGTGAATGGGGCTGCCAGGAATATGGTAATTAAAAGCAAGATAGAAACAGCGTTTATGTCCAAGTTCACGGACATTTCCTGTGAGTATACCAATAACGTGCTCGTTGCATCCAAGGTAGTGCGCAGCAGTGGGAAATCAGAGGAAGGCAAGGCGGTGATCACGCGGCGTAACGGCACGCGTTATATGATAGACCTCGAAGGGGAGAAGAGCACACTTGATAACGTGGAAATACAGCATTCTGTATCTGACCTCTACTTTACAGAGCCGCGGCAGGTAACAAGCATTTATTCTGAAACGCTGGGTAAACTTTTGTCTATAAGGTCATTGGGGAATGGGGCTTATGAATTAAGCCTCCCCGAAGGTAAAAAGAACATCTACCGTTATCAGAAAGGTGCGCTGATAGAGGTGGAAGTCAATCATGTCCTCGGGAAGGCCTATATTGTAAGAACTAGTTAAGTACTTTCTCTACGATCTGACCGCTCTGCTTATCTTTCAGGATCAGCTTTCTGGCGCCGAAGTGCGTCATCTCCTCTTTCACCAGGTAATATTGCGCATCGTACTCAGTAAGGGTTTTGTCTTTACCCACTCCGGTCTTGCCACGCCATATATCCAGTTTTACAGGTTCCCATTGTTTGCTCTGGGCGCTGCGGTAAGCGGCATCCAGTACGGCATTTACCACGTAACCGTCGTAGAAGGTTTCGCGGGCGGCTTTATTTTGCTCCATGGAGTTAAACATGTCTGTAAACATGTGGTTATAGCCCAGCTCATTCAGCTCGTCGCCTACGGGGAACAGCCAGCCTGAATTGCTTTCGGCTTTTTCAGCCACATAGTCTGCGCCCTTGCCGGTGGTGAACATGTCGAAGCCCGTACGCAGGAAGCTGTTCAGCCAGATGGTACCTTCAGTGCCCATTACTTCGTCGCGCAGGTCAAGACCGCCTCTGAAGGTCCAGCTTACTTCAAACTGGCCAATGGCGCCGTTCTCATATTTTACCAGGCCAATCGCATGATCTTCTGCATCTATGGGTTTTACCTGCGTATCTGCCCAGCACATTACTTCAACAGGCTTGATGTCTTTGCCAATGAAGCTGCGGGCTATTTCTACGCAATGGCAGCCAAGATCCAGTATACAACCACCGCCGGCTTGTTCTTTATCCCAGAACCATTCGCTGTGGGGGCCAGGATGGGTTTCGCGGGATTTAGCCCAGAGGATACGTCCTAAAGCGCCATTCTTTACGCTTTCAAGCGCTTTCAGGAACTTGGGCGTGTACACCAGGTCTTCCAGGTAGCCGTTAAAGATGCCGGCTTTTTCAACGGCTTCCAGCATGCGTTTAGCCTCTTCTGCATTACGGCCCAGCGGCTTGGTGCAGATCACCGCTTTTTTGTGCTTGCAGCAAAGGTTTACGGCGGTTTCGTGCAGGTTGTTGGGCAAAGAGATACATACTACCTCTACTTCCGGGTGGGCGATGGATGCTTCCATATCGGTGGTCCAGTGCCCTACCTGGTAATCTTCGGCAAACTTCTTTGCGCTCTCTTCCCGGCGGGAGTAAATACTGACGATCTTGTCCCTGCTTCTTTGTCCCTGCAGGGAATCCGCATAGAAACGCCCGATGAAGCCCGAGCCTAACATAGAGATTTTAGCCATGACGTGAATGTATTAGTGGTTACCGTAATAATTTTTTAAGCGGGTTTGTTCATTGTTACGCTTTTCTCGGCTTTGCCTTCCCTGAACAATAAGAGGAACAGCAGCAATACTACCAGGGCGATACCGGCGGGGATCAGCCATACGGACTGCCAGTTGTGTGTGCCGTCTGCCAGCTTGTAGGAGTCCACAATAGGACCGGAGATCAGGAAGCCGATCAGCATACCTACGCCGTAGGTGGCCAGTGTGATCATACCCTGTGCAGCGCTTTTGAATTTCTCTCCGGCAACAGAGTCGGTATAGATCTGCCCTGTAACAAAGAAGAAGTCGTAACAGATACCATGCAATATGATACCGCCTATCAGCATCCAGTAGTTGGCGTCTACATTGCCATAAGCAAAGAAGACATAGCGGATCACCCAGGCCAGCATGCCTAAGGCCAGCATTTTCTTAACGCCCAGGCGTGCAAAGAACAGCGGCATGATCAGCATGAACAGCAGTTCGGACATCTGTCCCAGTGATTGTTTACCGGCGGCAGAAGACATACCCACTTCGTTCAGGAAAGGGTTGGTGAAATTATAGTAGAAGGCCAGCGGTATACAGATGGCTACAGAAGACAGGAAGAACAGCAGGTAAGAGCGTTGTTTCAGCAGGCGGATGGCGTCCAGGCCAAGCAGTTCGCCTACAGATACCTTTTCGCCTTTTTTCAACGGGGGAGTATTGGGCAGGGTGAAGCTGAGTAAACCCAGTAAACCGGAGGCTACGGCTGCCATCTTGAAAGTAAGGGAAAGCGTATTGGCTTTCTCCCAACCCAGCCAGCCGATGGTAAGGCCTGCAATGATCCAGCCGATGGTACCCCATACGCGGATGGCAGGGAATTTTTTACTGGGATCATCCATCTGCCTGAATGAAATAGAATTCACCAGCGCCAGTGTAGGCATGTAGAGGATCATGTATACCAGCAGCAGGGGATAGAATGACGCGAAATCTGCCGCTGAACCGGCCAGCCAGAGGAGGAATGCACCGATCAGATGCAACACGCCCAGTATGAGCTGGGCAGGTGCGAAGCGATCGGCTATCAGGCCTACAATGAAGGGCGCCACAATCGCGCCTATAGATTGTGTGAGGTAGGCAAAGCCTACATCGCTGGCATTGGTGTGCAGATCATTCAGTAAAAATGTTCCCATCGTCACAAACCATGCGCCCCAAACAAAGAATTCCAGGAACATCATGGTGGATAGTTGCAGTCTAACGGCTAATTTCATACGAGTCGGTCCTTTAAGTGATGCTTTTTAATGAAAAGATTATTAGCAGCTTAAGATAGTAAAAAAGGATTTACGAGCAGTTGTTTTTTACACCACCGTTGCCGCCGGAGGGACTACTCATAGCCATGCTATTGTTGTTTACGGATCACCTGCTGGTAATACTTACACGCTGGTCTCAGGCCGCATTCCCCGCATTTAGGAGTGCGGGCCACGCAGATATACCGGCCATGCAGGATGAGCCAATGGTGGGCGATGTGTACTTTATCTCTGGGAATATATTGCAGCAGCTGCTGTTCTGTTTGTAGCGGCGTTTTAGCGTTAGTGGTAAGGCCAATACGGGCCGATACCCTGAAAACGTGGGTATCCACAGCCATATTAGGTTGCTGATGCACGACAGAGGTGATCACATTGGCGGTTTTGCGGCCTACACCGGGCAGGGTGATTAATTCCTGGACGGTAGCCGGTATCTCGCCGTTGAATTGCTCCGTCACCATCTGGGCCATGCCTATCAGGTGTTTGGTTTTGTTGTTGGGATAGCTGATGCTTCTGATGTAGGGGAATAGCTCGTCAAAAGTAGCTTTACTCAATGCATATACATCGGGGTAACGTTCAAAGATGGCCGGTGTGGTCATATTCACGCGTTTGTCGGTACATTGGGCGGAAAGGATGACAGCTACCAGCAACTGGTAGGGATTGTCGTAGATCAGCTCTGTTTCTGCATTGGGAGCGTGCTCTTCAAAGTATTTAAGCACAAACGCGAAGCGTTCTTTCTTGGTCATACTGTAAAAATAATTTACAGCTTGCCAACTGCCAACTGATAACCGTTAACTCTTTTTCTTCGCGTGCTCCAGAATAGCCTTCAGGGTAGCGGCGCGGGGAGAGAATTTAATCGTGTTTAAGGCTTTTTTCATTTGGGCATGGCAGAGACGCTCTTCACGGGTAAGCTCCGGGTTCTTAGACATAGATACGTTGTTTTTGCTATCAGTATCAGAACTTAAGACGGCATAGAAGGAATGTGTAGAATTGCCCATGCAAATTTGTTTTAATACAAGAAATTAATTTCCAGACATATAACGGAAATTGTGTGGAATCTATTGTTAAGTTATAGCAATTTTTTACAAAACTGCAAGCTATTTACCATTCTTTTCGTTCCCTTTGGAAGATGCGTTTTCGTCCCTTATAATGAATAAATCTTCATTATCTTTTTTCATCAGGTATTGTTCCCGGGCAAATTTCTCCAGTTTTTCGGGGCTGGATAATAATTCCCGTTGTTCTTCACGGGTTTTATCTATCTCTGTCCTGAAAAATTCTTTCTGAGATTCCAGTTTATTGACTTCCGATTGCAGTTGAAATTGGGAAAGTAGGTTGTTGCGGTCCAGGAAACCGAGCCATATCACAAAAGCAGCTGCGGCAATGATAAACTTATTGCGCAGGTAGGCGGGTATTTTTATGCTTTTAGATGCTGACACGGGCGGTTGTGGGTTATCAGTCTGAAATTCCGGGTACTGAGCATATCGCCCAGAACCCGGAAATATTGACCACTAATTGAAAAATCTGGTTTATTTCTTACCAAATTTAACGGAATTTTTTGGATAAAAAGCCACGTTGCCTAATGCTTCTTCAATACGGAGCAGCTGGTTGTATTTAGCCATACGGTCTGTACGGGAAGCAGAACCGGTCTTGATCTGACCGCAGTTCAGCGCCACTGCCAGGTCGGCAATGGTAGTGTCTTCCGTTTCACCGGAGCGGTGGCTCATGATGGAAGTATAACCGGCTTTATGCGCCATATTTACGGCATCGATGGTTTCAGTAACGGTACCGATCTGGTTTACTTTGATCAGGATGCTGTTAGCGATATCCTGGTCGATACCTTGCTTCAGGCGTTTTACGTTGGTAACGAACAGATCGTCGCCTACCAGCTGTACATTAGCGCCTACGGCTTCGGTCAGTTTTTTCCAGCCGGTCCAGTCGTCTTCTGCCATACCATCTTCGATAGACACGATGGGGTATTTCTTACACCACTCAGCCCAGTAAGCTACCATTTCGTCGCTGCTGATGATCTTACCGGAGCTCTTGTAGAACTTGTAGGTTTTGTCAGCATCATTGAACATTTCGCTGCTGGCAGCGTCCAGTGCAATACCGATCTGCTCACCCGCTTTGTAGCCGGCAGCTTCGATAGCCTGCAGTACTGTTTCGATAGCTTCTTCATTGCTCTGGATATCCGGTGCAAAGCCGCCTTCGTCACCTACGTTGGTGCTGTAGCCTTTCTTCTTGAGCACGGATTTCAGGGTATGGAAGATCTCAACACCCCAGCGCAGGCCTTCAGAGAAGGAGGGAGCGCCTACCGGGATGATCATGAATTCCTGGAAATCGATCTTGTTATCGGCATGAACACCGCCGTTAACGATGTTCATCAGGGGCATAGGCAGGGTGGTAGCATTTACGCCGCCCAGGTAACGGTACAGGGGCAGGTTGCTTTCTTCTGCAGCAGCTTTGGCTACGGCCATGCTCACTGCCAGGGTAGCGTTAGCGCCCAGTTTAGCCTTATTAGGTGTGCCGTCTAAATCTATCAGCAGTTTATCGATACCAGCCTGGTCATTCACATCCCATCCTATCAGTTCTTCCGCGATGATGTCGTTTACGTTGGCTACAGCTTTCAGCACGCCTTTGCCTACGTACACGCCTTTATCGGCATCGCGCAGCTCTACAGCTTCGTGTTTGCCTGTAGAAGCGCCGGAAGGAACGGCAGCACGGCCAAAATGACCATCTTCAGTAGTGATGTCCACTTCTACAGTGGGGTTACCACGACTGTCTAAAATTTGCCTGGCATGGATCTCTGTAATAGTACTCATAGTTTTATCAGTGTTTAAAGAATTTTAGTCTATGGATTGGCTCGTCAGCTGCCGGAAGATCGCCTCCAGGCTTTGCGAATTGCTTTGCAAAGAAAGGATGTTCCGGTTATTTATCAAAGCAAATTGCAGCAGGTTTTTACGTACCTCATCCACATTCCCGGTAAACAGCTGCCAGCTGTTGGCGTCGCCGGGCACTACCCGGGTCACTCCCGCCAGCTGTTCCAGGTCGGCGGCATTAACAGGCTCTCCGAAGCTCACCTGTATATAGCCCTGGCCATCCTTCTGCTGCTGCAGGTTTTGCAGGGTATCGTCTGCAATGATGTGGCCTTTGTTGATGATGATAACGCGGCTGCACATGGCTTCCACCTCCTGCATGATATGCGTGCTGAGAATAACGGTCTTGTTGCTGCCCAGGTTTTTGATCACCTGGCGGATATCCGCCAGCTGGTTAGGGTCCAGGCCGGAGGTGGGCTCATCCAGTATCAGTACTTCGGGATCGTGCAGCAGGGCCTGCGCCAGGCCTACACGCTGCTTATATCCTTTTGAGAGGGCGCCTATCTTCTTTTTGCTTTCAGGCTCCAGCCCGGTAAGCGCAATCACATTGCGGATCCTTTCAGGCGCCGTATTGCCCAGCTGGTGCACATTAGCGACGAATGAAAGGAATTCCTTTATGTACATATCGTAGTACAGGGGATTGGATTCCGGGAGATAACCTACACGCTTACGCACTTCCAGCGGATCTTTGCTTACATCAAAACCGCTTACCACCGCCTGTCCGCCGCTGGGCGGCAGATAGCCTGTGATCATCTTCATGGTAGTGGATTTACCGGCGCCGTTAGGTCCCAGGAAACCTACGATCTCTCCCTTACCGAGTGTAAAGGAGATATTGTCTACAGCTTTTTGTTCACCGTACGTCTTACTGAGTTGTGTTACCTGGATGGACATGGTTGTATATTGCGGGCACTAAAGTAAAAAAATAAGTCGATAGTAAAGGACCGTATATAAGAAATTTTGGGCCTTGTTACCAACTCATTTTCAGTAAGTTAACCGATTTTTTACGCGGATATTCGAAAATGTTATACATTTACATCCGATTAATTATTCCGACCGATGTAAGAAATACTCTTTCAGACCTATACCATGAGGCGTGTTAATAACCCGTACCGTGCATGTGTTTTCCCTGTGATCAAAACTATTCAACACCCCTCGTAAGAATCAGCATAGCCCAGCCTATTGGACAATACACTATAATCTTATGCACTAATGGCAAATTTTCTTAAGAAAGCATTAGGCCTCTTCGTTGAATTTGAGCCTAATGAAAAAACTGACGCAAACATACATCGCGATGTTACGCAGAAATTCCCGTTGAGCAATATCAAGGGTGCTACGCAGGCTGCACAGTCAATGAGCGAAGCGGATATTGACAAATTTGAGCAGCACTTCTCCGGATTGTTCGAACGCAGCAACCTTCCTGGCCCGGACTATTATGAGTTCTGGAAAATGATGGAAACGCTCGAAGCACACGTGCCTGATGAAAAGGCACGCATGGCCGCCGTATTTGCGACACTGAGCATCCAGGGCCTCACCAAACAGAAGCTCCTGGAAACAGCTGCACAGTACAGGCAGATAGTGGAAAATGACCGCGCTGAATTTGAAAAAGCGGTCAACGAGAAAGCTTTGCAGGAAGTACAGGGCCGTCAGCAACAACTGGCAGACCTGGAAAAGAAGATCGCACAAAATGCAGAGACCATCAAAAAATTGACCGAAGAGATCACTGCCGCCCAGATACAAACCGGGCAGATAAAAGCAGCGATCACGGAACATGAACAAAAGATCAGTTCCAACCGCCAGGGCTACCAGGTTGCCTGCGGCGCTATGATCAATAAAATAGAAACTGACCTGCAGAAAATACAAACAAGCCTTTAATTATTTATCCCTGAACCATATGGAAACAAATTATTTCCCTGCTCCCACGGAGCAAAAGCTAAAGTCATACTGGAACAGGCCGGGTGGTAAATTCGGTATCATCATCGGCCTTGGCTTATTAGTGCTCATTGGATACTATGTAGTGCCTATTCTCACCCAGGTGGTTTGGAACACGCTCAATTTCGGTATCGCACTGGTGAGCCTGGGCATATTCCTGTATTGCATCACTCACCGCAAACTGCGTTTAAGCCTGTTCTATCTCTATGAATGGCTCATGAAAAAACTGGTGGGTGTGGTAATAGAGCTCGACCCTTTCCTGATCGCAGAAGACTATATCCAGGACATGGAAGAGCAGCGCGAAACGCTGTACAAACAATCTGTTGACGTAGATGCACAGAAAGAAAAGATCGACCTGAAGATCCAGGAGAAAGAAAAGGAAATGAACCAGCTCCTGATCCGTGCCAACGCTGCCAAGAACAATAACATGGCGCCTGAGCTGGGTAATGCTACCCGGCAGGTGGCACGTATTAAAGAATACATCAAACAGCTGGCTCCCATCCGCGATAACCTGGCCAGGATAGGCGATTACCTGACCAAAGTGCACAAGAACAGCGGTTACCTGATAGAAGATGCACGCAATGAACTGGAGCTGAAGAAAGACCTGTATAAGGCTGTTTCTTCCGGTAATAAAGCATTGAACTCTGCTTTGAAGATCTTCAAGGGAGATCCTGAGAAGAAGCTGATGGTAGAGCAATCCATGGAATTCCTGAAAGAAGATATCGCTACCAAACTATCCAGCATGAAGAAAGCGATCAACTACTCTACAGATTTCATGCGCTCCATTGACCTGGATAATGCTACCTATGAATTACAGGGACTGGAAATGCTGGAGTCTTTTGATCCTGACACTACCTACAAACTGGATGTACAGAAATGGGAACCTTCCCGCGAAGTACGTACGCCCGGCACCGTAGCGAAGGACAATTATAATGACCTGCTCAGCTAAGCATTCAATTATTATTAACAACGCACTCACAACTTAAATCATAAACAAAATGGCAATGAAAGTAAAACCCGGTGGTAAAATACTGGCCATCGTGCTGGTACTGGGTGGTATCTATGCAGCAAAAGTATTATGGTGGGACAAACGTCCCCAGGAAGCTAAGGCAGCTGCTGATATCGGGAAGGTATCCCTGCCGGATGCTCCGGAGGCTTCTCTTAGTAAGAATGCGGTAATGATGCCATTACCCGGCACGGAAGCGGCCGTAAACGGCGGAACAAAAGTTACCTGGAAGATCATGGCCTGGAACTCTCAATTCCCGCTGATGTACGCCAACGGCGCCGCCAACACGACCAAAGGCTCTCTTATTGATAAGGCAGGCCTGCAGGTAACGATCGAACGCCAGGACGATTGTAATAAATCCATCGCAGACATCGTAAAATTTGCACAGGAGTATAAAACAAACGCCAACACACCCGGCGTGTTCGCTTCCTTCATGGGAGACGGTATGCCCATGTTCTTTGCTGCACTGAGCAAAGAGCTGGAACCACTTGGCCCGGACTACCAGCCTATTGCTTTCTATGCAATGGGTAAGAGCTACGGTGAAGATAAACTGATGGGCCCTACCGACTGGAAACGGGATCCTAAGAACGCGCTGGGTAAAACGGTTGCCTGCGTATTGCGCGACGGCGACATGAACATCCTGCTGAAATGGGCTGGCGATAACGGCCTGCGCATTAACCCGGATGAAACATCCTACGACCGCAACGCCATCAACCTGATCGCTGCAAACGACTTCCTGGATGCCGGTAATAAATACATTGCCGGTTATACTGAGAACCGCAAGCTGGTAGTAGATGGCAAGAAACTGAGCAAAGATACTACGGTAGGTGTTGACGCTGTGGCCACCTGGACACCCGGCGACGTGAACGTGGCGCAGAAGAAAGGCGGCCTGGTAAGCATCGCGTCTACCCGCGAGTATGCTTCACAAATGCCTAACATCACTATCACCATTAAGAAGTTTGCCTACGATCACAGAACGGATATAGAGAACCTGATCATGGCACTGGCGCAGGCTGGCGACCAGGTACGTTCCTTTACAGAGGCAAAAGCCTTTGCTGCCGCCGTTTCTGCCAAAGTATACAACGAGCAGGATGGCGCCTATTGGCTGAAGTACTACAATGGTACAGAAGAAAAAGATGCACAGGGCATTAATCAGACCCTGGGTGGTTCTATGGCCTTTAACCTGGCTGACGCCGCCAATACATTCGGTCTGGGTAAAGACGGTCTAGACCGTTACAAGGTGGTGTATAACACCTTCGGCGACATTCTCTCCAAAATGTACCCTGAGCTGATACCTGCTTATCCCGTATATAACAAAGTGGTAGACCGTTCCTTCGTTACCTCCGTGGTGTCTAATCACCCTGAGCTGATGGAAGGTACCGCCATCAAGGAAACATATGCACAGGAGATCACGCACGAAGTATCTTCCAAATCATATGAGATCCAGTTTGAGACCGGTAGCTCCGTGATCAAACCTGCTTCTTATACTACACTGGACGAGATTCTGAAAAGCGCTGTGGTGGCTGAAGGTCTGAAGTTGGGCGTATATGGCCACACCGATAATGTTGGTAACGACGAAGCGAACATGAAGCTGTCTAACGAGCGCGCCGCCGCTGTAAAAAGCTACCTGCTTGGCAAAGGTCTTTCCACGGAAAGGCTGGAGTCCAAAGGCTATGGCGCATCCAAACCTGTAGCAGATAATACTACCGCCGAGGGCCGCGCCCGCAACCGCCGTGTACAGATCGTACTGGGCTCTTAATCTCTCCGGATACATACAAGATTATCAGGAAGAGGTAAGCAATTAGCTTACCTCTTCTTTTAACAAACTTATACTTATGAACCTGATCAAATCCTTCTTTGAACCGCTACGTATTATCAGCAGGAGGAACATGATCTTCCTGATGGTTGCAGAGATCGTGCTGGGGCTTATTGCCTGGCAGCTCAGCGGGGGAGGGCTTATTCCAACACCTGTTAAAGTACTGAAAGCACTGGGTGGTATTGTAGCTGCCCCTGATTTTATAGATAACCTCTTTGCCAGCTTAACACTTACTATCAAAGGCATGGCCATTTCCATCCTGGTTGCCCTGGTGATCAGCTATCTCGCCATGATCCCTTTCTTCCATCCCATCGCAAGGTTTGTGGTAAAATGCCGTTACCTCACGCTCACTGGTCTGATCTTCCTGTTTACCCTATGGACACAGAACGGGCATCAGCTGAAGGTAAGCCTGCTTATCTTCGGTATCGTGCCCTTCTTCGTAACCTCCCTGCTGGCGGAATTTGAAAGCATCAACGTACAGGAGTTTGAGCTCTGTACCACCCTGCGCATGAACAGCTGGAAAACCTGGCTGGAAGTAGTGGTAAGGGGCCGCCTGGACCAGGTGTTCGAGGTAATGCGGCAGAACTTTGCCATTGCCTGGCTGATGATCACCAGCGTGGAAGGCCTGAGCATGAGCGAAGGCGGCCTGGGCGTGATGCTTATCAAGGCTAACAAATATGTACAGCTGGAAGCCGTTTTCGGCACCCTCGTCATCATCTTTATACTGGGTGTATTGTTCGACTATATTCTCGGCAAGATGCGCTACTGGTTATTTCCTTACACCCAACTTCAAACCCGCAAGTAATGGCAAATAGCAATTATACCAAGCATGAGGTGTTGTTGAAGGCAACTGATGTAAGCCTGCAATACGGAGACAAACAGATCTTAAGGGATATCAACTTTTCTATACAGGATATTCACCGCCCGGAAGTTTCACAGGGACAGGTGGTATCACTGATAGGCCGCAGCGGCATCGGTAAAACGCAGCTTTTCAGGATCCTGGCAGGTTTGAATAAGCCTACCACCGGTACTGTGCTGATAGATGAAGACCAGCATGCCGTATACCCGGGGGAGATGGGCATCGTTCCGCAGAATTATGTACTGTTCAACCACCGCACCATCTACCAGAACCTGAAAATAGGGCTGGACAACGCAGCGGTGAAACTATCCGATGCAGAAAAGAAAGCCATCATTAACGACTACGCAGACACCTTCAGCCTTACAGAACACCTGAAGAAATACCCGGCCCAGCTTAGTGGCGGTCAGCGCCAAAGGGTGAGTATCATTCAGCAGGTGCTCACAGGCAATAAGTTTATCCTGCTGGACGAGCCTTTCTCCGGCCTGGATATCCTGATGATCGATAGGGTGATCGGCCTGCTGCAGAAAGTGTCTACCCTGGCAGAGCACAATACGCTCATTATCGTGAGCCATGATATAGAAAATGCCGCCGCTATCTCCGATACGGTCTGGATCCTGGCGCAGGAAGATGGCAAGCCCGGGGCTACTATCGTTAAAGAGTACGACCTGTGCCATCTGGGCCTGGCCTGGGCCCCGGATATACGTTCCAACCCGGATTTTATCGGGCTTATAAAAGAAATAAAGGGCCGCTTATAAGGGCCTGAAATAGGCGCAAAATGTAAGGGGTGGAACAGTTTTCCTTTTCTCCCTTACATTTGCACCTATTATGATGAGGAAACTAATAGGCTTTTGTTGTTTACTTCCCCAGTTCCTGCATGCCCAGTACTTGCCCGGAAAAACGTATCCACAGGGATATTTCCGTAATCCGCTGAGTATTCCCATTGTGCTGGCAGGCAATTTCGGGGAGCTGCGCCCTAACCATTTCCACTCGGGACTGGACATTAAGACACAGCAGCGTGAAAACCTGCCCGTACATGCTGCGGCAGATGGATATGTAAGCCGTGTAAGCGTATCGCATACCGGTTTTGGTAATGCGCTCTACATTACACACCCAAACGGCTATACTACCGTATACGCCCACCTGAACCGTTACTTCCCTGAACTGGAACAATACGTAAAGCAGAAAGAATATGAGCAGGAAAGCTGGGCCACCCAGCTCGACATTCCGCCGGATGCATTCCCTGTAAAGAAAGGCCAGTTCGTAGCCTGGAGCGGTAATACCGGCGGATCTGCAGGGCCTCACCTGCACTTCGAGATCAGGAATTCCCAGACAGAAAAGCCGCTCAACCCCTTGCTGTTCGGCTTTGATATACCAGATACCCGCGCACCGGAAGTATACCGCATTGCTATCTATAATACAGAAGAAAGCATCTATAGCCAGCAGCCCATCATGCTGCCGGTTAAAAAGGTGAAAGGAGAATATGTCACTACCCAGCCGGTGGTTAAAGTACGCGCAAACACTGTAGGCATCGGCCTCAATGCGATTGACCGGCAAAGCAATTCCACCAATCCCAACGGCATTTACGAGGTGCTGATGTTTGATAACGACATACCGAATATCGGTTTCCAGCTGGATGATATCGGCTATGAAGAAACGCGCTATCTCAATGCCCACGTGGACTACAAGGTGAAGAAGGGAGGCGGCCCCTGGCTGCAGCTGGTGTTTGCCTTACCGGGCAATGCCCTCAACATCTATCATGACGTGAAAGGCGATGGCCATATAGACCTGACTGATGGCGCGCCGCACCAGGTAAAGCTCCTTGTAAAAGACGCCTATGGTAATAGCAGCACGGTAAAGTTTACCCTGCAGCAATCCGCAGGGCCAGCTGTTGATCCGGCCTGCGCCAATACCATGTATCCCGAGTCGCGCAATATCTTTGAGAACAACCAGGTGGAATTCTTCCTGGACGAAGCAGCTTTGTACGATCGTGTATGCTTTAACTATCGTGAGCTGCCCGATAACTCTGCGAAGGACTATTCCAACATTTACCGCCTGCACACGGCGCTGGTGCCTGTGCACGATGCATTTGACCTGCGCATAAAACCAGACAGGCCCGTGCCTGAGCACCTGCAGCATAAAATGGTAATGGTACGCAACGGCCTGGGAGAAAGCACTTCAGGCACCGTACTGGAAAATGGCTGGTACAAAGGCAGCTTCCGCGATTTTGGTGATTTTCACCTGGAGGTAGATACCATTGCGCCAAAGATCACGCCCCTGGGCGGTGTTCGCAACGGCAGTAACCTGGCTGCCGCCACTAAGCTGTCTTTCAGTATGAGCGACGGCAACGGTATCAGCAGCTATCGTGCAGAGCTGGATGGTAAATGGCTGATGTTCTCCCGCAAGAGCAATGTATTGACCTATACCTTCGATGAACATTGTCCTCCAGGCACGCATACGCTGAACCTGACGGTAACAGATCTGGCCGGTAATGAAAGCACATATACACTTAATTTTAAAAGATAGCTATTAGCAGCTGGCTGTTAGCATTCAGCTAATGGCCAACAGCTAATAGCCAACAACCAGTTAAATGAAGCACCTGAAAGAAGGAGATAAAGCGCCAGCCTTTAAAGGAACAGATCAGAATGGAAATGTGATCTCACTGGCGTCGCTGAAGGGAAAGAAAGTGATTCTCTATTTTTACCCGCACGACAATACGCCTACCTGTACAGATCAGGCCTGTAACCTGCGGGATAATTACCAGGTATTGCTGAAGGCTGGCTTTACCATAATAGGCATCAGCACCGACGGCGAGAAGAGCCATCAGAAATTCGCTAACAAGTATGATCTGCCTTTTTCCTTATTGCCGGACGAAGACCTGAAGATCGTAAATGCCTATGGCGTATGGGGAGAGAAGAAATTCATGGGCCGCATCTTCGACGGTATTCACCGCACTACTTTCCTCATCAATGAAAAAGGCATTATAGAGAAGATCATCGATAAGGTGCATAGCAAGACGCATGCGCAAGAGATCCTGGAAGTATGGGGAAAGTGATACTATTTTAACAAAATGGCTCGGAGCAACGATATTGCAAGGAGAAGACAAGGAGAACACAAGGAGAAGACAAGGAGAAAGCTGCCAAAATACTATTACAAAACAAAAGAGACCGTTCCCCGGCTGGGGAACGGTCTCTTTTGTTTTATTCACCCTTCTGCACTTTAATCCTTTTATGATAATCTCCGCTGGAAATATCCAGTATATAAAGCCCTTTAGGCAGTTTACCTGCATCCAGTGAGTAGGTGGCCTGTTGCCCCTTCACTACCGCACGGATATGCTGCCTGCCGTTCAGGTCATATACTGCCACGGTGTGGAAAGTATATTTAGACGGTAAGGTGTAATACAGCTGCGTGCTGAAAGGATTCGGGTAGGCGATGCCCGCTTCGGTAGCTGTTGCTTTTTCCCCGGGCATTTTAGTCATCATCCTGGCAGCGGAAGATACCGCTGCAAAGCTGAATTTTTCCCATCCGTCAATAGTGGGGCGGTTACAGTTCATCGCTGTTTCGCCGTTCTCAGAAGATACGTACATCCCGTTATTGCCTCTCAGTGAAATAGTACCGTCGGCGTTTTGTATCCAGTCAAACTTTTCATAAGAGCCAATGGCTGTACGGTTACAGTTCATCGCCTTGGCGCCGTTCTCAGAAGATACATACATGTTCATGGCCTGCAGTACTACTTTGCCAGCGCCGCCATCCAGTACGGTGAATTGTTCCCAGCCCTGCGCAGTGGCCCTGTTACAGTTCATGGCCCTGGTGCCGTTCTCAGAGCTTACAAACAGACCGTTGCTGCCTTTCAGCGTGATCACTTTGCCGATAGGTACAGTAGTGGGATTGGAAGTGGAAGAAAATTGGATCCAGTTCACGTTGAAACCGCCTGCAGGTACAAATAAGCGCAGGGTTTGTTCGCCCGCAGCCAGGGTAGCGGTAGCCGTAACGGTAGTCCAGTTCTGCCAGCCGCCGGTAGCAGGTACCGCCGTGGTGGCCAGTATAGCTGTATCTCTCCTGAGCTGGATGCTTCCGCCGCCGTTCTGGCTGGCTACCCGATACTGGATAGTGTATTCGCCCGTTGTCTGGACCTTCACTTTATAGTCCAGCCAGTCGTTGGCGTCAATGTAACCTACGTTTAGTCCGCCGCCTGCATCAGTAGTAACTTCTGTCTGGATATTGCTCATATCCGTGTAGTTCTCTGCCTGAACGGTGCCCGGTATGGGAATGGCAGGAGCAGGGCCCGATGTAACGCCGCCCAGCCACAACAGGCCATCGATGATATACCTGTTCTGGATCTCGCTGGCGAAGGTAGAGGATTTGGGTGTGTTGTTGGAATAGTTCATGTCGTTATGCCCGAAGTTGGCATATAACATTTTGTAGTTATGGTTGGTCCAGATGATAGGATAATAACCGCTGTACCAGGTCTGGTTAGGATCTGTGCCCAGCGGGAAGCTGGCAGGGTCCACAGAGCAGAGGATCCTGATATCCGGGTTGGTGCGCAGGTCGGTGCTCCAGCTGTACCACTCGCTCACAGCAGAGGTGAAGGTAGTGGGCAGACGCTGTGTGCTGGGATGGGTCCTGTCTTCACAGCGCAATATGGCGGAAGTAGGGCCCCAGGTATTGCGCACAAAATTACCTTTTCCCAGGAAGGTGTTGTGATACCAGCTCCACTCCGAGGCATTGGTAGTGAAAGCGGATACATGGAAACCCATCCAGCCGCCACCGTTCTGCATGTACTGCTGGAAGGCGGCGCGTTGGGCAGCGCCCGTGGGCGCATCGTCCAGGAAGATCACCACCTGGTACTGCGAAAGAAAGCTCGCGTTCAGGTTGTTCCAGTTGGTGGTAGACTCATAGGAGAAATTGTACTGGGCCGCGATGGCGGGAAACCATTGGTTGGCTTCCTTTACAAAGCTGATGTGGGCCGCATCCCAGGTGCCATTATAAAAGGCAATGACCTTGAAGCGTGGCGCCTGCGCCTGTACGGGAGAAGAAATAACTGCGGACAGCAGCAGGGCAAGCAATGCATACGTTTGCATCAACCTGCGGAAAAGCATGTTGTTGAACATGATAGACGTGGTTTAAATGGTTATAGGATATAGGAAATCTTATTCGAGGGATAATGATATGACGGTCACACTACTAAAATGACCAGGGGCTGAATAGCAGTAGTCTTATCTACTTTCTATTCAGCCCCTGACTATATTTTTGCTAACAGCCAGCAGCTAGTTGCTGATAGCTGTCATGTGCCTATCTCTTTTGTCTTTGTTTCTTGAACAGCTGACCTGTTTTGAATTTGTTACCTTCAGGGCTGCCTACACGGTCCATTGCGCAACGGAAACCAACCGTGTTAGTGGCCATATCTTCCTGCATGTAACGACGGGTACCAGGTGACAGCCAGTAAGCGCGGTCATTCCAGCTACCACCCTTCACTACGCGGGATTTGTCGTTCACCAGTGAAGTAACGCCGTAGCCGTATTCCACCTGAGACAGGGAGTCACCATCCAGGTAGTTGATCACATCACCTTTCTGGTAGTTCAGGCGGTTAGCGCTTTCTTCGTCAGTAACATCACGCATTTTCAGCGCACCCAGGCTATCTTTTTCCGGCTCGTTATCAGCGTTCATATAGGTAGTCTGGAATTTGTTACCACGGAAGTAGTTGAAGTCATCACCATCGATCGGGTTCAGCGGCCTGTAAACGTCCAGTACCCATTCGCTTACGTTACCAGACATGTTATAGATACCGAAGTTGTTCGGGAAGAAGGTGCGGGTAGGACCAGGGATGGATGCACGGTCGTTCAGACCACCAGCCATACCCATGTTATCACCTGAACCGCGTTTGAAGTTCGCCAGGAACTGACCCTGCCAGTTGCCGCGGCGGATGTCTCTCAGACCGCTAGTGTTGGTACCCCAGGAATATACCTGTTTGTTCATGATCAACTCCTCACCGCGTTTACCTTCTTTCTTGGAAGGAGCGGGGTTCTGACCCAGGTAACCCAGCGCTGCATATTCCCATTCTGCTTCTGTGGGCAGGCGGTAGTTCGGCAGCATTACACCATCTTCAAATTGTGCGGTACGGGGAGAACCGTCTGCATTTTTGAACTGATCTTTGGTAGCCTTGGTCATTTTACCAGGCGTACCTTCGTACAGTCCGGCTGTGTATGATTTGGTATCGAAGGTATTGTCGTCAGACTGGTTGGTAACGTCTGCTTTGGAGAGCAGGCCTTTATCCATCAGCAACTTTTCGTTCACACGGTTAGAACGCCATTTGGCATAATCTGTAGCCTGTTTCCAGGTCACACCTACGATCGGATAATCGTTATAGGCAGGGTGACGGAAGTAGTATTCCACCAGCGGCTCGTTGTAAGCCAGCTCGCTACGCCATACCAGTGTATCGGGAAGGGCGTTGCGGTATACCTGCGGGAAAGATTCACCGTACATACGTTGTACCCAGAACAGGTACTCGCGGTAGTGTACGTTGGAAACTTCCGATTCATCTATATAGAACGATGAAACCGTGATACGGCGGGGAATGTTGTTCCAGTCCATCATTACATCCTGCTCGGTAGCGCCCATGGCAAAAGTACCACCTTGAACAAACACCAGGCCCGGTCCGGTTTGTTGGTCCCTGTTTTTGGCCACACTGAAACCACCCATCTTCGGGTCATTGTAGTTCCAGCCGGTGGCAGAGGATTTTTCCTTTTTTTTGCCAAAAAGCCCTCCGCCATCCTTATTACAGGCGGTCATGGCCAGCATCACACTGGTGCCTAAGAGCAAAGACAGAGAGGTTAATCTGTGCATGAGATTCAGCTTTAGTATTGGTTTTATAGGTAAACGCAAATTTAGTATAATTTATTTTATAGTGAAAAAAATTAATTTGTAACTTATTTGGCCTTAATTTAGCTTTAGTTATTTGTATTTCAAAGGATTAGTTATTTTCGTCCTTTGAGATCGAAGTTACCGTTCTGTTAAGCCAACAAACGCCTCTATGAGACCATTCCTCCTGTGCTTACTGCTTTTGCATGGCGCATGGCTACCCTCCGCCCTGGGTCAGCGTTCTTATGCCCCTCATTCCCGGTTGGCTACCGGCGCCTGGTACAAGCTGGGGGTAACCCAACCTGGCGTTTACAAGGTTACTGTCGCACAGCTTAACAGCATGGGCATCAATACACAATCGCTCCCTTCCGCTAATATACGCATTGCAGGCAAAGGAGGAGCCATGCTCCCGGAGAACAATAGTGGTATCTATAAAGATGATCTGCCTGAGACAGCCTTGCTGGTGGCCGATGGTGGCGACGGGCTGCTGAACGGGAATGACTATGTGCTTTTTTACGCCCCCGGCCCGCATGCCTGGGAGTACCAAACGGCTTCCCATACTTTTACCCATCACTATAATCTGTACAGCGATACCGCCTGGTATTTCCTGAGTGTGGATGGGCCCGGGCAGCGCCTGTTGCCGGATACGCCGGCTGCCACACCTACAGTAACGGTGATGGCCTTTGATCATATTGCCTTTTATGAAAAGGACAGTATCAACCTGGTGAGCAGCGGCAAACAATGGTGGGGGCCTGTTTTCAGCAATAGCCCCGGCGCTGCGCTGAGCCGTAACTATACTTTTACATTACCGGCCCCGCCCTCAGGCCCGGTACAGCTGAAGGCCAGGGTGGCCGCGCGCAGTACCGGCAGCCGTTTTGATATCGCTGTTAACCAGCAAACAGCAGGCAGCCTTACCCTGTCGGCTGTCAGCGGCAATATTTTTGAGGCTTTTGCCACGGTGGCCAGCGGCGCATTTACCGCCATGGTGAACAGCAATCAATTGGAAGTGGGCGTACAATACAACGGCAATAACAGTGATCAGGGATGGCTGGATTACCTGGAACTGCAGGCCCGCTGTCCCCTCAGCATGCCCGGCCAGGCGGCGCTGCCGTTCAGGGATGCTGCCAGCGTAGCACCGGGCGTAACAGCGCTTTTTATGCTGAACAACACCGGGCCGGATACCCGGGTATGGGATGTAACAGACGCCTGGAAACCCGTGCAGGTAAATGTACAGCGCAACGGCAGCCAGCTGCAGTTTGCCCGGGACGCTTCCATACTGCGCGAGTATGTGGCCTTCAACCCGGATCAGCTGCCGCAGCCGCTATATGCAGGTACGATTCCCAACCAGGACCTGCACGCGATCCCCGCTGCCGACATGCTGATCATTACCATTCCCGCTTTGAAAGCGGCTGCCGACAGGCTGGCCGGCTTCCATACCGCGCAGGACCAGCTGGAGGTGCAGGTAGTGACCATGCCGGAGATCTACAATGAATTTGCCTCCGGTGCTCCTGACCCTACCGCTATCCGCGATTTTGTGAAGATGTGTTATGACAGGGGCGCCTCCGGTGGCAAGCGGCCCAGGTACCTGCTGCTGTTTGGTGATGCCTCCTTTGACTATAAAAAACGCCTGCCTGTTAATACCAACCTGGTGCCCACCTGGGAAAGCGATGCCTCGCTGGATTTCATCAACGCTTATCCTTCTGATGATTTCTTCGGTTTCCTGGACGATGCAGACAATATAACAGACATCAATACACGCAACCTGCTGGACATCGCCATTGGCCGTTTGCCTGTACAAACCCTGGCCCAGGCGCAGCAGGTAGTGGATAAAATAACGGGCTACAATACCCCGGCCGGTTTTGGGCCGTGGCGTAACCATATCACCTTTGTGGCAGACGACGGCGATAATAACCTTCATCTCCAGGATGCGGAAGAAGTAAGCGCCACTGCTGCCGCCAGCGGCCCTGGCATGGTTGCCGACAAGATCTACCTGGACGCCTATCCGAAAATAGCTTCCGCAGGCGGCAGCCGTTACCCGGAAGTGAACAGCGCCATCCAGCGGGATATGAACAGTGGCAACCTGGTATGGAACTATACAGGGCATGGCAGCTATTCGCGCCTGGCAGAAGAAGTGGTGGTAGATGGCAGCTCCATTAAAGGCTGGACCAATGTTCATAAGCTGCCGCTGATGATCACCGCCACCTGCGACTTTGCCCCTTTTGATAATCCTGGCTATAACTCTCTCGGGGAGCAGATCCTCTTACAGCAGGAGGGAGGCGCTATCGCCCTCATGACCACCACCCGGGCAGTTTTTGCTTACTCCAACAAGATCATGAACGCCAATTACCTCAGCAAGGTCTTTACGCCACTGCCGGATGGCCGTATGCCTACCCTGGGAGAAGCGGCCATGCTGGGCAAGAATCTTACCTATATCAACTATAACGATGTGGCCAACAACCGTAAGTTCCAGCTGCTGGGTGATCCGGCCCTGACGCTAGCCTTTCCGCGGTACCGGGTGGTCACAGATTCCATTAATGGCAATGATGTAAATACAGTAACAGATACCCTGAAAGCGCTCGGCAAATACGTGATAAAAGGACATATTGCCGATAACCAGGGAAACCCGATAACAAACTTTAACGGCATCCTGGACATTGCGGTGTACGATAAACCAACTACCCTCCGTACCCGGGGCAACGACGCGGGCAGCGAGCCCGCAGATTATACTCTGCAGCAGCAGGTATTGTTCAGGGGCCAGCAGCAGGTACAGCATGGGCAGTTCAGCGTCACCTTTGTAGTGCCGAAGGACATTGACTACCGCCCCGGTGCTGGTAAGATCAGCTATTACGCCGCTAACGACCAGGCAGATGCAGGGGGCTGGTTCAACGGGTACCAGGTAGGCGGTACGGCGGATCACGTACCGGTGGATACTACCGGTCCGGCTATACAGGCCTTCCTGGATACGGAACTGTTCCGCAACGGCGGCATTACCGGGCCTGATCCTGTGTTACTGGTGAAGCTGAGCGACAGCAGTGGTATCAACACTTCAGGCTATGGTATTGGTCATGATATGGTGGCTGTACTGGATACTGCCAGCCAGTATTTTGTGCTCAACGACTTTTATACCGCCACCCTGAATGATTTCAGGAGCGGCAGTATCCGCTTCCCGTTCTATGGTTTGCCTGAGGGACCGCATGAGCTGACGATAAAAGCATGGGATAACTATAATAATTCCTCAACAACCAGCCTCCGTTTTGTGGTGGTCGGTTCATCTACACTTGCCGTGCAGGAGGTGGGGAATTATCCGAACCCGTTTACCGTGGAAACACGGTTTTTCTTTACTCATAATCAGCAAGGGAAGCAACTGGACATTGTTTTACAGGTTTTTACGAGCCAGGGGCAGTTAGTAAAAACTATCAAGGAAACAATAAATGCTTCCGGGAACCGTTATGAAGGCATGCACTGGAATGCTATGGCCGACTCCGGAGCGAAGGTCCCACCAGGAATCTATTTTTACCGGATTACTGTTAGCACTAAAGAGAGCAAGCAAGATTTTGGTGGGAAACTAATCATATTCTAAAAAAACCTATGAAAAAAAACACTAATTTCAACATTCCTTGCCCGGCCCCTTTTGTTGAATATTTTAAATTAGGCATTATTTTTACATCTTATTCCAAATATCATTATTACATGATCCGTAAGGTAACATTGAGCCTCGTGTTCATCTACAGCATTTTCTCCTGTTTAGAGACCTCAGCACAGATTAATCCTGGCCAGACTGATGGGCGCACCAGCAACACTATCAACACTGCTGTTCCTTTCCTCCGGATTTCCCCTGATGCCAGGAGTGGCGCGATGGGTGATGTGGGAGTAGCCCTCTCTCCCGATGCAAATTCCACTTACTGGAACCTTTCCAAGCTACCCTTTGCACCTGGCAAGGCCTCAGTGGCTGTTACCTATACTCCATGGCTGAAAGAGCTGGTGAACGATGTGTTCCTGGCTAACCTCAGCGGCTACTATAAACTGAACGACATAGAGACCCTGGGCGCTTCCTTAAGATATTTCTCCCTGGGTACCATCAACTTTACGGATATCACCGGCATGCCCACTTACGACTACCGTCCGCGCGAATACGCGTTCGATGCGGGTTATGCGCGTAAGCTGTCTGATAACTGGTCTGTAGGCGTGGCGCTTCGTTATATCTACTCTAACCTGGCCAGCGGCGATATCAACGGCCGTGTGGTACGCCCGGGTAAAGCATTTGCAGGTGATATCAGCGCTTTCCATACTAAGGACTACGAAAAAGATAACGGCGCAGTAAATACCTGGAACTTCGGTGTGGCTATCACCAATATCGGCACCAAGATCTCCTACACACAATCCGCACAGTATAAAGATTTCATTCCTACCAACCTGGGTATTGGTACTGCCTATACCTTCGGGCTGGATGAATTTAACAAAATCACCCTGGCCCTTGACATCAACAAGCTGCTGGTGCCTACACCCGATACGGCTAATGGCAGCAATGCCTGGCGTGATAAAGGCGTGGTGGAATCCATCTTCTCCTCCTTCGGAGATGCGCCCGGCGGTTTCAGCGAAGAGCTGAAGGAGCTGATGTTTTCAGCTGGTGCAGAATACTGGTATAACGATATGTTTGCAGTAAGGGCGGGCTACTACAATGAAAACAAGTACAAAGGCAATCGTAAATATTTCACAGCCGGTATCGGTATTAAATACGATGTATTTGGTTTGAATTTCTCTTACCTGGTACCTTCTGGTACCGGTATCCAGCGTAACCCGCTTTCCAACACGCTGCGCTTTACCCTCAGCTTCAACCTGGGTGGTGAAGGAGATGGAAGCACAGGCACCACTACAAGTAACTGGTAAGTATATAATGGCGAAAATTAGAATAGGACAGGGAGTAGACTTCCATCAACTGACAGAAGGACGTGATTTCTGGTTAGGCGGCGTACTGGTGCCGCATCATAAAGGGGCAATGGGCCACAGCGATGCAGATGTGCTGTTACACGCCATCTGCGACGCCATGTTAGGGGCCCTGAGCCTGGGAGACATCGGGTTTCATTTTCCGGATACGGATAATACCTATAAGAACATAGACAGTAAGATCCTGCTGAAGCGCTGCTTTTCACTGATCGCACAGAAAGGTTACCAGGTGGTGAATGTAGACAGCACCCTGTGCCTGCAGGCTCCCAAAATAAAACCGTATGTACCGCAAATGCAGGAGGTGATCGCACGGATCCTGCACCTTACCCCGGATGATGTCTCCGTTAAGGCCACCACCACCGAGAAAATGGGGTTTGTTGGCCGCGAGGAAGGGGTAATGGCCTATGCCACCGTCCTGCTGGAAGAGATGCCGAGGCGTTAATCATCTCATAAATCATTATAAATCGGTCTGATTGTTTGGCAGAGAGAGTTATCTTTGCCGAATGGCTGAAATAATTGTAAAGATCATAAACAGGTCGGCCAACCCGCTGCCGTCTTATGCAACTGCCGAATCGGCAGGTATGGACCTGCGGGCGCACCTGGAAACCGCTATCACACTGCAGCCCCTGGAAAGAATGTTGGTGCCCACTGGTTTGTTCATGGAATTACCGGCAGGCTACGAAGCACAGGTCAGGCCCCGCAGCGGCCTGGCAATCAAGCAGGGGCTTACCCTGCTCAATACCCCTGGCACGATAGATGCAGATTACCGGGGGGAGCTGAAGGTGATCATGATCAATCTGTCCAATGAACCGCAAACCATTGCGCCTGGCGACCGCATCGCACAGATGGTGGTAGCCCCGGTTACACAGGTGACCCTGGAAGCAGTGGAAATATTAACAACAACAGATCGGGGGCACGGTGGTTTCGGGCACACCGGAAAATCCTGAGGAATGCGTGTATTAAGAACCTTAATAGGGTTGGGATGTGCTCTTGTCTTATGGAGTGCTTGCAGTAGTCAGAAATATCCGGCTGCCCGGAATGCGCGTGCTATAAAAAGCGCGTATGCCATAAAAGATCCTACCCTGCTCCAACAGCGTTCTGACAGCCTCTTCTTCGCCGCACAGCGCTCCAAAATGCTGGGCGACTATAAAACCGCCATCACACAATTTTCAGATTATCTCCGCCTGAACAGGCAGAATCCTACAGTATATTACGAGCTGGCCCGTCTTTTCATGGAAGTGAACAACCCTGCCTATGCACTGGGCTTTGCCCGCAGGGCCGCCAATATGGACACGACCAATCGCTGGTTTCAGCTGGCCCTCGCAGATGCGCTGGGTATCAACAACCAGTTTGACAGCGCGGCGGCCGTATACGCCCGTCTCAGCAGACAGTATCCTGAAAGCGAGGATTATATGTTCAATAAGGCCATGCTCCTCTCCAAAGCCGGTAAGATAGACGAGTCCCTCGCCGTGCTGAACCAGCTGGAAGAGAAAACAGGCGTGGTGGAAGAGCTGATCTACCAGAAGCAACGCCTGCTGCTGAAGCAAAGTAAGGTAGATGAGGCTGCGGCCGAGATCCGTAAGCTGATCGCCCAAAGCCCGCAGGAGCTACGTTATTACCAGCTGCTGGCAGAAGTGTATGATGCCAACGACCGTGTTGAAGAAGCCAGCGCCATCTACAAAAATATCCTGTTGCGCGACAGCACCAATGCCCGCTCTCTCATTGCCCTGGCCAATTACGCCAAACAACGGGGCGACAGCAGCCATTACTGGCAATATCTTACCAAAGCCTTTTCCAACCCGGATTACAGCATAGACGAAAAAGTGGCCTTTGTATATCCCTATCTGCAAATGATGCAGATAGACAGCACCAAGCTGCATGAAGGGTTGCAGCTTACCCGCCTTGTAATACAGGCCCATCCTACGGAGGCGAAAGCCTATGCCCTGCAGGCCGATATGTATTCACAGGCGGATATGCTGGACAGCGCACTGGAAAATTACAACAAGGCCATCCGCCTGGACTCTACCCGCTTTTCCGTTTGGTATCAGCTGATGTGGATCTATTCACGTAAAGAAGCCCCGGCTGAACTACTGAAAGCCAGTAAGCTGGTCACCGCCCGGTTCCCGGAAGAGTTCATGGGCTTTTATTTCCAGGGAGTAGCTTCTTACCTGCTGCAACAATACCCCGACGCTATCGGCTCACTGAACCATGCATTGAGCATGGGATCTGCGGATAAGCGTTTTATGGGAGATGTATACTCCCTGCTGGGCGATTCCTATCATGCGGTAGGCCAGCATCAGCAGTCAGACAGCAGCTATGAGCGCGCTTTACTGGTACGGCCGGATGATGCCGTAGTGTTAAACAACTACAGCTATTATCTTTCCATGCGCGGAGAGCACCTGGAAAAAGCAGAGCAGATGTCGCGCCATTCACTGGAACTGCAGCCTGAAAGCGCTACTTATATGGACACCTACGCGTGGGTCCTCTTCCGTATGGGTAAATATGAGCAGGCCAGACAGTGGATAGAAAAGGCCCTGCAGGATCCCGAGGCACAGAAAGATCCGAATGTATTGGAGCACTATGGAGACATCCTGTTCAATCTGAAAGATGTGGCGAAAGCGCTTGAATACTGGCAGCGCGCCAGGGAGAAGGGAGCTTCTTCTGTTGGGCTGGCCAGAAAAATTGCAGAAAAAAGGTATATTGATTTATAGCATTACGCACGGTGCGTAATTGGATAATTGGGTTATGAAGCAAATAGTTCTACTAGGAGTAGCCAGTCTTATATTAGTATCCTGCAGGCATTCACGCCAGATAGCGCGGCCTGTGTTCACGGTGGGAGATACCTCCCATGTAACAACAGGCACCGACAGCGCAGCTGCCGAAGCGGCCGCCATAAAGGGCACGCTGCTCAGCGGCATCAGGAAAAACAGCATTAACTATACTACTTTCTCTGCCAAGCTCAAGATAGACTTTGAGAACGATAAACAACGGCAGCAGAATATCAGCACGAACATCCGTATGCAGAAGGACAGCGTGATATGGATCTCCGTATCCGCGCCCATCATCGGAGAAGTGGCCCGTGCCATTATCACCCCCGACAGCCTGAAGGCATACGACAAGTTCAACAAGCGGCTCTACCTGCGCGCCCTCCGCGATGCCCGCGACCTGCTGAACATTCCCTTCGACTTCAGTACCCTGCAGGACATGATCATCGGCAACCCCGTATTCCTTACAGATTCCATTTACCAGGTGGTAAAAACGCCCGCTATTATATCATTCAGCTGTGATAGTACGTTATATACCAGTCTGTTCAACGTGTTTGCAGACGATTACCTGTTGCAGCAAAGCAAGGTGATGGATAAAGACCCCGCCAGCAACAGATCCTGCGAGCTCACCTACGGCGAGTACAAGGATATGGACGGCCGCCGGTTTGCCACCACCCGCCGCATCTTTGTAGAAGAGAAGAATATCACCAGGATAGCGATGGATTTTAATCGTGTGGAATTTAACCAGCCGCTTACCTTTCCGTTTACGGTGCCGGTTTCAGGGTATACACAGGAATAATCTTTGCCGTATATTGGATTTTGTAATTTAACTTTAACGTTTATAGGAAAAATTTTTGCAGTCATCTTAAAATGATCATGTTGTATCTGAAGAAGCTTATCCCGTTCATTCTTGTAATATGGTTGGTACCTGCCGTTTCAAAAGCGCAGAACAATAGCCAGCTTTCACGTGAAGAACTGGAACGCAGGAAAAAAGAGCTGCAGAAAGAAATAGATGAGGCCAATGAAGCGCTGAAAGAAACCAAGCGCTCTACCAAAGAAAGCCTGGGCCAGCTCAGGGCCCTGCAGAACAAGATCTTTCTGCGCACCCGCCTGATCAACAATATCAACGAAGAGATCAATTTCATCAACGGGGATATCAATACCGCTTACCGCGATGTAAAAACATTGCAGAAAGACCTTGATACCCTGAAAGCGCAATATGCACAGCTGGTAGTATACGCTTACAAGAACCGCAGCGCCTATGACCTGATGAACTTTATCTTTTCTGCACAGAACTTCAACGACGCGGTCAAGCGCTACCAATACCTGAAACAATACCGCGATTATCGCCGCCGTCAGGCTACCAACATTGTTGAAACACAGGAATTGCTGTCGCAGAAAATATCAAGCCTGCAGGATCAGAAAGAAAAAAGGGCCAGCACCCTGAAGAGCGAGCAGGATGAGCGTAAAACGCTGGAGCTGGACCGTAAGGAAAAAGATGAAGTGCTGGCCAAGCTGAAAGGCCGTGAAAAAGAGCTGCTGGCAGATATCAATAAACGAAAGAAGGATGCGCAGAATGTACAGGCAGCCATCCGCGCAGTAATCCGCCGAGAAATTGAAGAAGAGCGTAAGCGTGCGGAGGCAGAAGAGCTGGCCCGCCGTAAAGCCGCTGAAGAAAAACGCAGGCGCGAGGAAGCCGCCCGCAAGGCCGCAGCCGCTGCTGCCAGGGAGGCCGCCGCCAGGGAAGCTGCCGCGAAAGCCGCCGCTGCCAATAACAATAATAACAATAACGTAGCCGCCACTCCGCCGCCTCCAGTAAAGGAAACACCTGCAGCGCCGGAGCCGGAACCAGAGAAACCAGCACCCGCGCCTTCCCGCAGCGCCAATGTACTGGAAGCTACTCCTGAAGCCCTGGCCCTGTCAGAAAGCTTTGAGAATAACCGTGGCAAACTGCCCTGGCCTGTGAGCAGCGGTAATATCATTGGTCACTTTGGTAAGCAGCATCACGCGGTGGTTGAGCGGATTAACGTAGAGAACGACGGTATCATCATCGCCACTTCAAAAGGCGCTGCTGTAAAATCTATATTTGATGGGGAAGTAAGAAGGGTAATGGTAATACCTGGTAGCGGATACGTAGTAATGATCCGCCATGGCCAGTACTTCACCAACTACGTGCGCCTGCAAACGGTAACCGTGAAAACCGGTTCCCAGGTACGCACCGGCCAGATGATCGGTACGGCCAGTACCAACGATATAGAAAACCAGGGTGAAGTAGAACTACAGATCTATAAAGGCACTGTGAAACAGAATCCAGAGATCTGGATCATGAGACGCTAACGCTTAGCTGTTAGCTATTAGCCGTTCGCATTTAGCTAGCGGCTAATAGCTAGCAGCTAATAGCTAGTAACTTACCGCCGCCGCTTTCTCCCTCACTCTCTCATACAAAGCCTCATATTGCGGAACAATATTGTCGATATGAAAACGCTGCGCCTGTTCCAGTGCGCCTTTGCGCATGGCGGCCAGCTTACGTTCGTCTGTTAACAGCTCTATTACATGGGCAGCCATGGAGGCCACATCGCCTACCGGGCTCAGATAACCCGTTTTGCCATGGATGTTCACTTCGGGTAAACCGCCTGCATTGGAGGAGATCACCGGCACCTCGGAAGCCATGGCCTCAAGGGCAGCAAGACCGAAGCTTTCATATTCAGACGGCAGGATGAACAGATCGCTGACAGACATCACATCTTCCAGCTGTTCCTGTTTACCTACAAAGCGGATATCATCACATAAATGCAGGTCGCGGCACATACATTCAATAGCCGGGCGGTCAGGCCCGTCGCCTACCAGCAGCAGTTTGGCTGGCACCTGTTCCCGTACCCGCTGGAAGATCTTCACCACGTCGGGTACACGTTTTACTTTACGGAAGTTGGATACGTGCAGCAGGATCTTTTCGCCATTAGGCGCAATGGCCTGCCTGAAGGGTAACAGCTCGCGGCGCTTGAAACGTTCAATGTCCACGAAGTTGTAGATCACTTCAATATCTTTCTCTATCTGGAATGATTTATAGGTCTCCTCCCGGAGGTTGCTGGATACGGCGGTGATGGCGTCCGATTCATTAATGGAGAAGGTCACCACCGGCGCATAGGTCTTGTCTTTACCCACCAGCGTAATATCTGTACCGTGCAGGGTGGTGATGAAAGGCACTACCCGGCCTTGTTTGCTTACGATCTGTTTGGCCAGGTAAGCCGTGCTGGCATGCGGAATGGCATAGTGCACGTGCAGGAGGTCAAGGTGCTGGTTCAAGATCACGTCAACCATGGTACTGCTCAGTGCAGATTCATAGGGCGGGAAATCGAACAAAGGATAGGTAGGCACCTGTACTTCGTGATAATAAATATTTGCATGAAATGCGTTGAGCCTTACTGGTTGCTGATAGGTGATGAAATGGACCATATGGCCTTTGTCCGCCAGGGCTTTGCCCAGTTCAGTCGCCAATACGCCGCTACCTCCGTAGGTAGGATAACATACTATACCGATTCGCATGGAATTACAATTTTTTCCGCTTAGTGCTCAGAGCTCTTGCCTAAAGCAGGATACAAAGATAGCGTTTTGCCCTCAGCAATTGGCGCCGGTTGTCACATCCTCATCCGTCACAAATTTGTAATAACAGGGTTTATTGATTAGTTTTAGGCGCAAAAATTTGCCTGCTTTATGCTACGCTTCCTTTTACCGGTTACATTAGCCTGTTCCGTATCTATAGCTCATGCACAACAGAACGAGGATTCTACTACCTTACGCAAGCTGGCCGATGATGTGCTGACGCACAGCACCGCCTATGCAAACCTGAAAGTGCTTACCAAAGAGATTGGAGGCCGCCTGGCCGGCTCTCCGCAAATGCCCAAAGCAGAGAAATGGGGTTTTGATGCCCTGAAAGCTGCCGGTGCTGATACCGTTTACCTGCAGGAGTGCATGGTACCTCACTGGGTAAGGGGTGATAAGGAAGAAGTACGTATTATATCCAAACGCCGGGATTTTGTACCACCGCTGCAGGTATTGGCGCTGGGCAACTCCATAGGCAGCGGCCCGGAAGGGATTACCGCTCCTGTAATTGAAGTAGCTTCTTTTGCCGACCTGGAAACCAAGAAAGACCAGTTGAAAGGGAAGATCGTTTTCTACAACTACCATTTCAATTCCACTTTCATCAAAACTTTTCATGCATATGGCGATGCGTTCATGTATCGCGCGGCGGGGGCCAGCAGGGCGGCCAAATACGGCGCACTGGCAGTAATCGTTCGTTCCATGTCGCATGCCGCCAACAATTTCCCGCACACAGGGGCCATGCGGTATAATGACTCCTTTCCTAAAATACCAGCAGTAGCTATCGGGCTGGAAGATGCCGATAAGCTGAGCAACCGTATCAGCGATGATAAGGATATGAAGATCTACCTGCGCACTACCTGTCATTTCCTGCCTGATACCATCGGTCACAACGTGATCGCTGAGCTGAAAGGCAGCGAACATCCTGAACAGGTGATCACCGTAGGCGGCCACCTGGATTCCTGGGACGTCAATGAAGGCGCGCATGATGACGGCGCCGGTTGCGTACAATCCATAGAAGTGCTCCGCGCGTTCAAAGCCCTTGGCATCCGGCCCAAACACACCTTACGTGTGGTGCTATTTGCCAACGAGGAGAACGGTACCAGGGGCGGCCAGAAATATGCAGACGCTGCCAAGGCTGCCGGTGAAAAGCACATCTTTGCACTGGAAAGCGATGCCGGTGGTTTTACACCCCGCGGCTTTTCGCTCACTGCATCCCCTGAGCAGCGCGCCAAAGTAAAAAGCTGGGCTAAGCTGCTGCTGCCCTATGGCCTGTACGATTTTGACGAAGAAGGCGGCGGTACCGATGTAGGCCCCCTGAACGAACATTTGGGCATACCCATCGGTGAACTTTCTCCTGACTCCCAGCGTTATTTTGACATACACCATGCTCAATCAGATGTGTTCGAGGCAGTGAACAAAAGAGAGCTGGAGCTGGGCGCATTCAGCATGGCAGCCTTGCTTTACCTGATAGATAAGCATGGACTATAAAGCGTTTGAAGTTTGAGGTTTGAGGTTTGAGGTTTGAAGTTAAAGGTTGCAAGCCTGCAGCCCTGGCCCGGAAAACTAATCTAAACCTCAAACCTTTAACCAACCTCAAACTTCAAACATCAAACTTTAAACTTTTTTATGCGCAGATTTGTACTCATGATCGTCGGGATTGTCTTCCTCCTGTTACTGGGATACTTTACCTACAAATACTACTTCGTATTTGGCCGTGGCGTAAAGGCCGGTGAGCTGAATTATTTTGTGCAGAAGGGTTATCTCTTTAAAACCTATGAAGGAAGACTGATCCAGTCAGGCTACCGCTCCAAACAGCCCGGCTCCCTTCAATCTAATGAGTTTGAATTCTCCGTAGTGAACGAGCGGGTGGCGCAGAAGCTGATGACCTGCAGTGGTAAGATAGTGGAGCTGCATTATAAAGAATACCTCGGCGCCGTTCCCTGGCGCGGCTTCAGCAAGTTTATAGTAGATAGTATAGTAGCGGTAAGAAATGAGCCGCTGAATTAACGGTCTGCATACAGCAGGAAGATGGCCGGTCGTTTATGCAGTTCAGGTACAGCGGTCTTCCATTCCTTAATGGTTTTAGTGCGGATGTACTCTTCCGGTCCGGTAATATCTGCTGCAATGCATAATTGCGTTTGGTCTTTACAGTTAGCCAGTATATCTTTCAGCAGCTGGTTATTGCGGTAAGGCGCTTCGATAAAGATCTGTGTCTGTCCTTTCTTTTGAGACACTGCTTCCAGTTCCTTCAATGTTTTTACACGTTCCAGCGGTTTCACCGGCAGGTATCCTACAAATTGAAAGTTTTGTCCGTTCATGCCAGAGGCCATCAGCGACAGCAGGATGGAATTAGGTCCCACCAGTGGTATAACGGCTGCATTGATACGATGCGCCACCTGTACTACCAGGTGACCCGGATCTGCGATAGCCGGGCATCCGGCCTCGCTCATGATACCGATGTTATGCCCTTCCAATAATAATTTTTTAGCCAGCGCAGTATCAGGAGGATGATTCTCGTGCATGGGGTGCAGCTGCAGCTCATCTATGTTAATGTTCCTGTCAAGCGCTTTCAGATAGCGCCTTGCCGTGCGTTCATTCTCTACGAAGAAGATCCGGAGTGGTTGTACGGTGGCCGTAATATAGGCGGGAATGGTTTGTAATGCATCAGGGCTCAACACCGTCGGTATCAGGTACACTTTGCCGGGAGCGTTCATTACAGCAGTCGTTTATCTTGTAAATGAATGGTGGCGGCGATCACAGCATAAGAAGGGGCCAGTATCCAGCCCGCTACTGGTACAAACATCATCAGGTAATATACCATGCCATTGCCAAGGGCCATGCCCCTGTGCTCTTTAATGAAGGCGATGCTTTGCCGTACGTTCATGCGGTGCCGTTCGCAACTATAGTCCATCATTGAAAAGCCATAGAAGTAGCATTCTATCAGGAAGCCCGCCAGCGGCGTCAGCCAGCCAAGTATCGGAATGAAGGAGAGTATGAACAGCAGCAGCAGGCAGATCGTCTGGTATAGCATATTGCGGAATGAAAGACGAACGCCCCTTGCAATGTCTTTCAGGAATTGTCCCATGCTGAAAGGAAAATCGCGGCGTTGCAGGATAGCCTCTGTTTTTTCAGACAGGTAGGCAAACAGGGGAGAGCCCAGTATCAGGAACAGGTATTTGAAATAAGCGAAGTAAAGTAAGAGCAGGATGATGCGTATAGAAAAAGCCAGCAGGATAAATACAAAGCTTACCCAGCTGCTTTCCAGGTCCTGTATCCAGGTGCGCAGCGGCAGCAGTCCGAAGAGATACTCCACAAATTCGCCTGAATAACTCCACACGAAATAAATACCAGCAATGAATAAAAGGCAGTAAATAATGCCGGGCACCAGGATCCACTTCCACAGCCGGTGCTGGCTGATGAACTGGTGTGCTTTGCCGTAGGATTGTATTGCTGCTAGTACTTCTCTGAACGAAAACACAGGTCCGCTGATTTTAGTATGACAGAATAAAATGGTAAGTAACTAAAAATCGGCCGAACTAAAAATAAAATTTAGCACGGCATATAAAGTTTGAGGGCCTGACACGTTCACGAACATGTCAGGCCCTCAGACTTTATAAGTATTAAACCCGCAGATCCTTTAGAATTTCGGGCACAATGTTTTGTACTTGCTGCTTTCGCTGGAACGGTGAATGTAGATCACAGATATTTCCATACCACCACGATAGTTAGAAGCCGGTTTAAGGCTGGACACGTTCAGGTCATAAGTGAGGCCTACGTTGAAACCGCCGATCTCCAGACCTACGTATGGGTTGATGGCGTCTTTTAAACGGTACCAGCTACCCAGGTAGAACATGGTAGGATTATCATCCGGCACGCCGCTCAGGTTAAAGCCGTAAGCAGCGCCGAAAGAAGTTTCAGATGCAGTGCTCTGTTTCATGTACAGGGCGCTGGCGTGTATACGGTTAATGCCATGTACCGGGAAAGAGCCGCCACCATGGATGGTATAACGGTAGCTGAGCCGGTTGTTATTCTGGCTCATGAAAGTTTCTGTAGGCTGTGTAACGTGATAGTAGGAAGCGCCCAGGTAGATGTTGGAAGCTTCGCCCACCAGGCCGTTATACAGGATACCAATATTCGGATCAAAATAGGAGATCTTGGGATTGGTAAGGGTTTCGCTGCTCGGCAGTCCCGGGTTATAACCGTTGTTATCGATCTGGCTTTCGAAGATCAGTTTGCTCTGGTCCACTCTTTTCTGCATCCATGCACCCTGCAGGCCGATGGCCAGGGTATGGTTACCTTCCGGGTCCAGGCCTTTATGATAAGAGGTGCTGATAGCTATATAGTTGGAAACCAATGCACCACCCCCTGTTTTATCATACAGCGCCATGATCCCTACGCCCCATATATCCGTATAGGATATAACGTTCTTCAGTATACTGAAATCGGCAGATAAGGTTCCGGTGATATAGGGAGTGGCAATGCTTCTCCATTGGGAACGGTAGTTACCGGCTATACGGTAATCACCGGAGAACAGGCCTGTAAAGGCAGGGTTAAGTGTCAGCGGGGAGGCAAAGAACTGCGAGAAATGCGGATCCTGTGCCTGACTTGCAGGTATTAAATAGAGAATAATGGTTAAAATAAGTAATGCCTTTTTCATAAAGGTTAATACGTTATGGTATAGGATAGGATTACAGTCACTTTTACCAGTGTAAGGTACGAAAAGTGGTTAATATTTCAAATTAAATTCATATAATATGTAAGGTATCAGCTTTGTAGCTTATTACCGAAGGCCAGGTCTCCGGCGTCTCCCAGGCCCGGAACTATATAGCCTTTGGCAGTCAGCTCGTCGTCAATATCTCCGGCCCAGATGCTGATGTTGGTGCTGGCATGGCGTTGTACGTACTCTATACCGATCGTGCAGGCAATAGCTACCACCAGGTGGATATGCTTGGGTTTGCCCAGGTCTGTGAGGTGCTCGATGGTTTTTACCAGGGAAGCGCCTGTGGCCAGCATGGGATCGGAAAGGATCACCACCTGGTCTTCAATAGAAGGGCTGGAAACATATTCCAGGCTGATATCAAAAGAGCCGTCCCGGTTGTGTTTCCGGTAGGCGGATATAAAAGCGTGATCGGCTTTGTCAAAATAGTGCAGCAGGCCCTGGTGAAGGGCTAAACCAGCCCGGAGGATGGTGGCTAGTACAGGCTGTTGCTTCAGTACCCGGCAGGTGGCAATACCCAGTGGGGTCTGCACCTCTTTTTCCTCGTACTCCAGCGTTTTACTGATCTCAAAGGCAGCTACCTCGCCCAGGCGTTCCATATTTCTTCTGAAACGCATGCGGTCTGTCTGTATTTCCATACTCCTGATCTCACTTAACCATTCACCTACCAATGAGTTAGTATCACTAAGATTGATTATCATTACTAGCCGTTTGGGCGGCAAAATACCAAAAAACCTTCGTTTCCCCTACCTTTTTCCATGTTCCATATACCCTCCGCATACCTTCCACATACCCTCCATATACCCCCGGGGCCAGTTTGTGTACCGGCCCCTGGGGATTATTATTATTGTTTTAATAAAGCAGCTTTCTTCACCAGCTGGATAAATTCGGAGCGGTAGCCTTCCGGATCGTCTCCTTTGGCATTGGTGGCCAGGGCTAGCACCTGGTCATAGCTGGCCTGTCCTTTATAGGCGGAATTGCGCAGCAGTTGTCCGAAAGCTGCTACAGCAGCGCACATCCGGAAATCGGCCGGCGCCTGGGCAATGTCCTGTACCCGGTAGCTCAGCACCTGGCTGAGCAGCTTGCTGTGACGGTCTGCCGGTTGCTTATAGCGCAGTTTTACGGTCAGCACTTCCTGGCTGTTGTTGCTGATCATTTCCCGCTGCTGGTATTTCAAGGGGTCTACCCAGCTGGAGGAGCCGGATTTCGCCCCGGATGGGATGATCTCGTAAAGAGCAGTGACGGTATGGCCAGCGCCCATATCACCGGCATCTTTCTTATCATTATTGAAATCCTCGTTCTGCAGCAACCTGTTTTCATAACCTACCAGGCGGTAGGATTGTACATATTTGGGATTGAATTCGATCTGCAGTTTTACATCCTTGGCAATGGTGAACAGGGTGCCGCCGAATTCTGTTACGAAAGTGCGGCGGGCCTCTTCAAAATTATCGATATAGGCATAGTTGCCATTGCCTTTATCCGCCAGCAGTTCCAGCTTGTTATCCTTGTAATTGCCCATCCCAAAGCCCAGTACGGAAAGGGAGATGCCTTTTTCTCTTTCCTGTTCTATGATGCGCTGCAGCTCTCCATCGCTGGAGGCGCCCACGTTAAAATCGCCGTCTGTGGCCAGTATGACGCGGTTATTACCTTCACGGATAAAATTGGAAGCGGCCGTTTTATAAGCCAGCAGGATGCCTTCGCCCCCGGCGGTAGAACCGCCTGCCTCCAGTTTGTCCAGTGCATCCAGTATGGCGGTTTTCTCGCTGCCTGAGGTAGCTGGCAACACCAGTCCGGCAGCCCCGGCATACACCACGATGGCCACTTTATCAGCTGGTCTTAATTGCTGCACCAGTGTTTTCAGCGCATGTTTCACCAGCGGCAGTTTATTGGGATCCTGCATAGAGCCGGAAACATCTATCAGGAAGGTCAGGTTGGAAGCCGGGATATTTTCCGTTTTAACGGTCTTTCCTTTCAGTGCGATGCGCACCAGCTGGTGTTCCGTGTTCCAGGGACAAACGGCCATGTCGGTATAGATCGCTACCGGGTCAGGCCCTGTAGGAGCTTTATATTGATAGTCGAAATAATTAATCATTTCTTCTACACGTACCGCATCCGCGGGGGGTAGTTGTCCGCTGTTCAGGAAACGTCGCACATTACTGTAGGCAGCACGGTCCACGTCAATGGAGAAGGTACTGAGGGGCTGGTCTTTGGAAGTATGGAACTCATTTTCATTGATTGGGCTGTAATCTTCTGTATTGTAGTCGCTGATGAAGGCCTGACCCGGACTGGGGCTGAAGGTCTGCGCCTTTCTCATAGCGCCGCGATTGGCTTGAACGCCCGCCACTTTTCCTGAAAATGCCACCACCACTTCTTCCGATAATACCGTTGATGAAGGCGCCAGTTTAAAGTGTACCTCTTTATCGTTAGGCTTAACCAGGATCTCCTGTGACTGGTAACCCAAAAAGGCGGCTTTCAACACTACCTTTCCGGAAGGCACTGTAATACTGAACGCGCCTTTTTCATCGGTGCTCACCCCTTGCTTGTTGCCTTTTATCAGAACCGTCGCACCAGGGAGCGGGTCGTGGCTGGTGGCATCCTGTACGGTTCCTGTAATTATACGTTGTTGCTGAGCAGGCGCCAACAGGGCGCTGAAGCAGGCCAGTAATAACAAAGAAAGATAGCTGCGCATAACGAATTGTTTTGATCTGCCAACAGGATGCAGCCGCCGGGTGAAATTCCATATTATATTTGCTGAAATTTTTCAGCATGGTATATAACGTAATAGGGATCATGTCAGGTAGTTCACTGGACGGCTTGGATATTGCCTTTGTACAGCTAACGGAGGTAAGGGGTAAATGGGAATACGAGATCAGGGTGGCAGAGTGCCTGCCCTATGAACCGGAATGGGTAGCGCAATTATCCGGCGCCACTGCCCTACCGGCGATGGAATACCTGCTGCTGCACAGCCGTTACGGCCATTATACCGGTCAGAAAGTAAACGAGTTCATTGCCAGGCATCAGCTGGATCACCAGGTACACTTCATTGCATCTCATGGGCATACTACTTTTCACCTGCCAGCAGAAAAGATGACAGCCCAGCTGGGAGAGGGCGCTGCCATTGCCGCTGTTACCAGCCTGCCGGTGATCAGCGACCTGCGCGCCATGGATGTGGCCCTAGGCGGACAGGGAGCGCCTATTGTACCCGTGGGAGAGCAGTTGCTGCTGCCTGGTTATACTTATTATTTGAACCTTGGTGGCATTGCCAATATATCCGCCCAACAGGGGGAAGCGTTCATCGCCTTTGATATTTGCCCCGCCAACCGCGTGCTGAATGCACTGGCGGCGGAACTGGGCCGTGAATACGATGAGAACGGGGCGCTGGCGGCCGGCGGCCTTACCGATAAAGCATTGCTGGAAGCATTGAATACATTGCCCTACTATGAAATGCCCTGGCCCAAATCACTCGCCAATGAATTTGGCACGGGCACCGTGCTGCCGCTGGTGCAGCGTTCACGTTTATCTGTACAGGGCAGGCTGAACACCTATACTAATCATATAGCCGTACAGGTAGCGAAAGCAGTGCAGAAATTGCAGCAGGGGCAGGTGCCACAGGACGAACAGCAGATGTTGATCACCGGTGGTGGCGCGTTCAATGGTTTTATGATAAAGCAGTTACAGGAGCAATTACGGCCCCTGAACGTGAAGGTGGTAGTGCCGGATGAACAGACCGTTAAATATAAGGAAGCGCTGATCATGGCGCTGATCGGGGCATTGCGCTGGAGGCAGGAGCCGAATGTTTTATCTTCTGTTACGGGCGCACAGAAAGATAGTGTGGGCGGGGCATTGTGGCAATCTTAAAGGGGCTATTCTTCTCTCAGCTCATCCAGCACCTTCCGCACTTGTGTAAGGTAATTGCCGTAAAAATATTTTATCCAGATCTCTACCAATACGATTACGACGACTACCACAAACAGGAACACGAGCGAAAATATAATGATAAAATGGGCCTGCCTGTTGGCGAATGCAGCTGCCTTTACCGGTGGAAGGCTTATGATCACCATTACCTGGTAAAGCAGCAGCAATGGTATCATAGAATAGTTAAAAGACCTGTACATTTCGATATTCAGTTTTATATCATAGTATACTTCATACAGGCTGTCTTTTGAGGTGAGCGCGGCTGCGTCCAGGCGTTTATAAAAAAGATAGAATTTGATATAGTAAAAGATGGTCAGGATGATCAGCGCCACATACATCGCGTAGAAGGGGATAGGGGCCAGCTGGTTTTTATACACTACCCGGAAAAGCGGGATACAGATGATCAGGCATAACATCACCACGAACTCTATGCGCATGTTCCTCCGGATACGTTGCACCGGCGTGGCTACAGACCGCAGTTTTGTTACACTGTCGGGTACCACAATATCATTCCCCTTATCGCTGTGCCAGGCGGATTGCAGATCATCAAAATTCATAACCCTGTAGTTTAATAAGTTCTTTCAATTTGGTTTTAGCCCTGCTGAGCTTCACCCTTGCGTTCACTTCGCTGATGCCGAGGTTTTCCCCGATCTCTTTATGGGAGTAGTTTTCAAGATGATAAAATATCAGTGCTTTCTCGATCCGTTCCAGTTTTTGAACGGCTTTATAAAAGTGTGCCAGCTGTAGTTCTTTAATAGCGAAAGTGCTGTCTTCCATTGCCATGTTCTCTGGTATCGCTGCTGATCCGTTGATCTTTCTGGTTTCTTTTTTAAAGAAGACTACGGCGGTGTTCAAGGCCACCCGGTACATCCAGGTAGAGAATTTGCTCTGTTGCTGAAATGAGTCATAGGACTTCCAGAGCTGGTATATGATCTCCTGGAAAAGATCCTGTTGATCTTCTGCAGTGTCCATATACATTTTGGAAATCTTATGAATGATCCCTTTATGGGCTTCAATCAGTTCCAGAAATGCTTTTTCCTTCGTGTTCAAATGCAGGGGCCTTCTTTTCGGTATTAGTATATGCCCTGGTAGTTTCGTTACAGGGCGCCTGCCGGAAAATTAACCGGCAAGGGGAGTGAATTGGAAAGTATCTCCGTCAAACAGTCCTTTGTCGCTCAGCTTCAGATGAGGGATCACCAGCAGGGCCATAAAGGAGAGGGTCATAAAAGGAGCGCCCAGCTGGCTGCCCAGTGCCTTGGCCGCCTTATCCAGCGCACTGTATTGCGCTGCTACCTCATAACCATCCAGGTGGCTCATCAGGCCTGCCACCGGTAAAGGCAGCACCTGAACTTCGTTGCCTTTGGCTACGCTGATGCCGCCCTGTTCCCTGATCACGGCATTCACGGCCGCACAAATGCTTTCATCGTCTACACCCACTGCAATGATGTTATGGCTGTCATGTGCTACGGAAGAAGCGATAGCGCCGCTTTTAAAGCCGAAGTTGCGGATAAAGCCCAGCGCTGCGGGCGCGGGTTGATAACGGTTTACCACGGCCAGTTTTAATATATCCTGTGAAGGATCGCTGTGCAGCGCGCCATCGCTGATAGGCAATGTAGCAGATATACGGTTGGTGATCAGTTGTCCGTCCAGTGCTTCAATCACGTTCACGTGAATGGTATCGTCTCCGTCTGTAGCAACAGGTATACGAAAGTCTGTTACTTCCTGCAGGCGGCAGTTGAAATTATTGATGATAGCTGCTGCTGCAGGCGCTATTAACGTTTTACCGGAGTCGGCTACCTGTATGCCATTGATGTAAGTAGCTTTAATGTTAAAATCCTGGATATTATCGATAATGATCAGGTCTGCGGGGTCGCCTTCCCGCAGCAGGCCGGTGCCCAGCTGGTAATGCAGCACAGGATTTACGCAGGCCGCGCGTAGCACCTTGAAAAGATCTATGCCGTAAGCCAGCGCTCTTTTTACCAGCACATTGATATGACCTTCCACCAGGCTGTCGGGATGTTTGTCATCACTGCAGAACATCATCTTCTCAGCATGGTCATGCATCAGCGGGATCAGCGCATCAAAGTTTTTGGCGGCGCTGCCTTCCCGTATCAGGATCTGCATGCCGTACTGCAGTTTTTCCTGTGCTTCTTCCAGGGTGAAGCATTCATGGTCTGTACTGATGCCCGCAGCAATATACTGTTGTGCTGCTGCGCCGCGCAATCCGGGTGCATGCCCGTCTACCGGCTTGCCCGCCTTATGAGCGGCTGCTATCTTCGCCATTACCTCCGGGTCGTGATGCAGTACACCGGGGAAGTTCATCATTTCAGACAGGTATTTGATCTCCGGATGTTGCAGCAGTTTTTCTACATCCTGTACATTCACGGTGGCCCCTGCTGTTTCAAAGCTGGTGGCCGGTACACAGGAAGGGGCGCCAAAGCAGCATTTAAACGGTGTTTGCAGTCCGTTATCGATCATATAATGCACTCCTTCCACTCCCAGCACATTGGCAATCTCATGCGGGTCTGATACAGTGGCTACCGTGCCGTGCACTACCGCGAGCCTCGCAAATGCCGCTGGTGTAAGCATAGAGCTTTCTATATGCACATGCGCATCCACAAGGCCCGGCAGCAGGTGTTGATCATAAGTGTTGCTGTTGCGTACGATCTCACGGATGCGGCCGTCTTCAATATGCACCGTGGCAGGATAGATCTCCTGCTGCAGAATGTTGATCAGGTTGCCGGAAAGCTGGAAAGAGTTCATTGAATAAAGATAGGCCAGTAATTAAATATAAAATAACTGCAGGGGACGGTAATTGGTGTAATTCTTGTATTTTGTATTCCTTAAAATAGATTTTATGAAGATAAACAAGGCCTTTACCCTTTTGCTGATAGCCGCACTGGCGGTATGCCATGTACAGGCACAATCTGTAGACGAGATCATCGACAAACATATTGCAGCGATGGGTGGCAGGGACAAGCTGAAGGAGATGAAAACTTCTTATACGGAAGGTATCATGGAAATGCATGGTATGGAAGTACCGGTAAAATTGTGGGTAGTGAATGATAAAGCAGTCCGCATGGAGCTGGAAGTGATGGGAAATACCAACATACAGGTGGCTACCCGTACAGGCGGCTGGATGCAGATGCCTATCATGGGAATGCCTGAGCCCAAGCCCATGGACTCCAGCATGGTGAAGGTTATGCAGCCGCGCCTGGATATGGCCGGAGAGCTGTTTGACTATAAAGCAAAAGGAAAGAAAGTAACGCTGGAAGGCAAAGAAACAACTGATGGTGTTGAAGCCTATAAGCTGAAGGTAACACATCCTGATGGCGCAGAAGTGCATCTGTTCATTGATGCAGCAACATATTATCTGGACAAAATGCAGGGTCACGTAAAGGCACAGGGACATGATGCAGAGTTTACCGTCTCCTTTACTGATTACAAAAAGACCAGTAACGGTTACGCCTATCCTGGTGCAGTTACTCAGGAGCCTGGAGGCACCAAGATCAGCTTCACTAAAATGGAAGTGAATAACCCGGTAAATGATACCCTTTTCCAGATGCCCAAAAAATAAAAGGGCTCCCGAACGCTGAACGCCTTTTGTGTAACAAAGGCGTTCAGCGTTGAAGGTCCAGTAGTACAGTATTCAGTATGGATAACCCCAACTTACCAGGGCCAGGTCTGTACCTGTCCCCTGATCTCTCCACCGGGGTACTTGATGGTATGAATATTAACATACCATTTGCCTGCCAGCATATCCGTTTCCTGCGCTGCCGTTAAGGTAGCTTTTCCAGAAACCATTCCATCACCTCCGGCAGGGAAGCCGATAAGAGGAACCTGAACGCTTGCATTCACACCTGGCATGGCCGGACCATGAAAATGCGCGGCCTGTGCCGCACCGGTGAGATGTGTCCAGACTACCCTGTAAGAAAGCTGCTTGTTGGCACTGTTATATGTGCCGCTTAAAACGCCTACTCCCTTGCTGGCATTGGGAGGTACTTCATGGGCGCCGCTAAGCTTTGCGCTCACCGTGTACATTTTTTTGGGGCGTGGATCATCATGTTTTTTACATCCGTTGAATGACCACGAAATAAGAAGAAGTGTTGTACAGATCGCCACTGCTTTGGGGCGGAAGGAAAGAAAGGTACGCATGACAGTGGATTTTGGTTCTAATATGAAATACGCCAAAACTCAAAAAAGGTTGTCTTTTTGCATACTATTCTTTGCCAGAGCGTGCTGTACAATGTACTGCGGTTATTTGTACAGGGCTTTCATCGCGACAGTTTCCGCTGCCATTTTATCTACCAGCTGCTGCGGCTCCAGCACTTTTACATTGGAACCATAGCTTAATAACAGCATTTGCAGCTCATGATTGATCACTACGTTGATGGATATACGGCATTCCTTTTCGTTATCAGTGATCACCTGCTGCGTAGCATGCAGTGGTTGTGATTTGATATACTTGCCCTGGTGCGGGGTAAAAGCCAGCACTACGTTCTGCGGCTCTCCTTCCGTAACGGTAACGCCGATGGCATGCTGATAATAACTGGCGTCGTCAAAGTTCTTCTCGTCAAACTGCTTATCGGTAGGCCATATCTGCACGATCCTGTCCAGCGCAAAGGTGAGCAGCGTGCCGCCTTTAGCTTTCTGGCTTTTGCCGATCAGGTAAAAGCGGTGTTGATATTCACGCAGGTGATAAGGTTCCACCCAGTGCTCTTTGGGCTCATTACGGTCAAAGCTCTGGTAGGCTATGCGCAGTACTTCCAGATTCTTGATGGCATCCACTATCTCCGGTATATGTTCCGCGCCTTTATACTGTGTAGCCCGGGCAAACTTAATAAGCCCTTTATGCTCTAATGCCTGCCGGTTCATTTTAAGGCTGGCGGCGATCTTCAGGATGGCGTCTTCAAACTGCTGCACCACCGGCAGGCTGCGGAACTGCTCCAGTATCCCGATGGCGATCTCCAGCCCCTGGAGGTCGGCTTCTTCAATAGGTAAATTACCGATAGAGTAGGATTCGTCTTCATAGCGATAAGTACCCGTGCTGCGCTCATATACAATAGGGGCCATGTAGTTTAGGTCCGGGTCCTGGCGCATGTCCTGGATATCTTTCTGGATAGTACGGGTGGAGATAGATGCATCCATTTTATCTGATACATAGGCTATCAGCGCTTCCAGGGTAGGTTTGGGCAGGCGCTTGTTACGGAGCCGCTCATCTATCCACCGGTAACGGGAAAGTGCATCTTTATTCTTTGGCATGATTAAAATTTAGGGCCTTAAAAATAAGTAATAATGTGCGGAACTGCAGATTTGTGAATCATTTTGTTACTACGCAAATTCCCTGCGTTTTGCCCCGGTAGTTTTGCTATCGTTATAAACACCTGACGATATGAACAAGGTCAATACAGCAACAGCAACCAAATGTGAGGCAATATCCATCAGCCAGATCATCCTGGATGAATCCAATTACCTGACCTTCTGGGGTAATATCCGGAAGGAGGATGGCTGGCATCGTTGTGATTTCATTACCAACTACGATGTGCTGAACGACATGCTGCGCTACGGCGGCCACCAAAACGACGGTATCCAGATGAGTATTGTACAGCACCTGGAAGATATGCGCAATATCCCCGAGGTGATAGACCTGGAGGCAGGCCGCGGAGAAGCCGTAACATTCGATAGCCTCAGCTTCCAGCTCAGCCGTCCCCGCCTGCAGCAGCACGGTAAATGGATAGAGTATACAGAAGGGGAGTGCTATTACATCACCAAAGTAACGCCGAAGCCAGCCGTAGAAACACCTGCGCAGGAACCGCAGCAGCAGATAGACCAGTGCCTGGCCCTCCTGGGCAAAAGCTATGAGCTGTACCTGGGCTACCTCGAGCTGGATTTTGAAGATGCTGCCGCCCGCCTGGAAGCCAACCTGACAGACGATCTTAAATATACCATGGCATACCATGCATGGAAACAACAACATTGAGTAAGCGCATAACCCCGATTGAAAAACCCAACTATGCAGCTCCTTTTTACCCTTTACCGCTTTGTTGTGTTAACCCCGCAATTCCCCTGATCCACAGCTGTTTGTTAACACCTTTCCCTACCCCACTCGGGGTAGGGAAAATTTTTTCAAAAAACAACCCTAAAGTCTATAATATTTATAGGAAATTATTACATTTGAATCTGCAAAAGCTATTAGCAGCTGGCTACTAGCTTTAGAAAAAGACAGTACCTATAGCTAACTGCTAATAGCTAAGTGCTAACAGTTAAAACAAATCTACCATGAGCTTAAGACTAGGAGACATAGCGCCTAATTTCCAGGCGAAGACCACCCAGGGAGATATTGACTTTTACGAATACCTCGGAAACGGCTGGGGAGTCCTGTTTTCACACCCGGCTGATTATACCCCGGTATGTACCACAGAACTGGGCAAAACCGCCCTCCTGAAGGACGAATTTGCCAAACGCAATGTTAAAGTGCTGGCCCTGAGCGTAGACCCGCTGGACAAGCACCTTGGCTGGATCAACGATATCAACGAAACGCAGAACTGCGAAGTGACCTTCCCGATCATTGCAGATGAAGACAAGAAAGTGGCCAACCTGTATGGTATGATCCACCCTAATGCCTCAGAAACCTTTACCGTAAGGTCACTCTTCGTAATTGGCCCGGATAAGAAGGTGAAGCTCACGATCACCTATCCTGCTTCTACAGGAAGGAACTTTTTTGAAGTGCTCCGCGTGATAGATTCCCTGCAGCTGACCGCCAATTACAGCGTTGCTACCCCGGCCGACTGGAAGGAAGGAGAAGATGTGATAGTAGTACCGTCAGTACCTACAGAAGACATACCTGCGCGTTTCCCGAAAGGGCATAAGATCATTAAGCCCTATCTGAGAACAACGCCGCAACCGAACAAATAAGTAAAGAGATTTGTTATGCAAAAGTGGATCAGGAAAGTGAAGCGATGGTTGGTGAAGCCTCCACCTGCGGCAGATGAAAAGAAGAAGGATATTAAGGCCCGGCACAAGTGGGTGATCGGTTTTTACTCATAAGGATAGCAGCCGGCTTATAATTTCTTCGGATTTTTCAGTACATTAGACAAGCATAAGATAAAACTTATTATTATATAAGATTTTTTAATGGTTGGTTTTTGATTTTTACGAAACGGGGATTTTTCCCCGTTTTTTTATTGCCTTTAAAAAAGCAGGGATCAGACCTGTGGCCCCTTACTCTTCCGCAGCTGGCTCACTACCGCCTGTATATCTTTGGGCAGCGGCGCTTCCAGTTCATGTGCCAAACCATTTTGATCGGTAAAATGCAGTTGCCAGGCGTGGAGGGCCAGGCGGCTTAACAAGGGGCGTTCTTCTTCTGTGAACTTGCCCAGCTTATATTTTTTCTTGATGGCGGAGAGCAATACCGGTACGGCCTTGCCATACAGCTCGTCCACCGCAATGGGGTGTCCCAGGTGTTTCATATGTACCCGTATCTGGTGGGTACGTCCCGTATGGATGCGGAGTTTGACCAAACTATAGAGACCGAATGTTTCCAGCACCTCGTAATCAGTAAGGGCTGGCCTGCCTTTCCGGTTGGTCACCATCTTTCCCTTCTGCACAGGATGTTCCATGATCGGCTCATCTATACTGCCCTGCGGCGGTTCCGGCTGCCCGGTCACCAGTCCCAGGTAATATTTCCGGATCTCTCTCGACTCAAATAGCTGTGAATAGAAACGGTGGGCCGCCTCATTACGGGCAAACAAAATAACCCCGCTGGTATCGCGGTCTAGCCGGTGCACCGTGAAGATGTTACCATACGCCTTTTTCAGTAAGGTCTGCAGGGAGGGAAGCTTTTCGTCATGCCGGTCGGGTATGGTGAGCATGCCCGCCGGTTTGTTGAGTACAATAAAGTCGTCTGTTATCTTGATCAGCCAGTCGTTTACACGCATATTCTAAAGTAGCCGCTGGCCTTTAGCTGTTGGCTTCTAGCTATCAGAGCGGATCCAATGCTAAGAGCTAACAGCTAAAGGCCAACAGCTGTTATTTAAAGTGTTTCAATAAAATAACCTCTTTTTCACTCAGCAGGCGCCATTTGCCCCTGTTGACGTTCTTCTTGGTAAGCCCCGCGTACATCACGCGGTCCAGCTTATCCACGTTATAGCCCAGGTGCTCGAAGATCCGGCGTACAATACGGTTCTTGCCGCTGTGGATCTCTATACCTAATTGGCTTTTGTCTTTGCTGTCCACATATCCCAGGGCATCTACGAGCGCTACGCCATCTTCCAGGGTAACGCCTGCCAGGATCTGTTCAAAGTCTGCTTTGGTCAGCGCTTTGTCCAGGCCTACGTGATATATCTTCTTGATGTTGTGCTTGGGATGGGCCAGTTTCTGCGCCAGCTCGCCGTCATTGGTCAGCAGCAGCAGCCCGGAGGTATTACGGTCCAGGCGCCCAACCGGGAATACCCTTTCGTTGGTGGCGTCGGCGATCAGCTCCATCACGGTTTGACGTCCTTCCGGATCGTCTGTGGTAGTTATATAGCCCTTGGGTTTATTCAGCAGGATATACACCAGGTTTTTCTGCAGGGAAACAGCTTTGTTGGCCACTTTCACGGCGTCTTTGCTGGTTACCTTAAAAGCAGGTTCCAGTACGGGTTTCCCGTTCACGGTCACCTTGCCTTCCTTGATCAGGTCTACCGCTTTACGACGGGAGCACAGGCCGCAATGGGCAACATATTTATTCAGCGGCATGCCTTCGCCTTCAGGAGCGGGGGCATTGTTCTTAGGCCTGCGATCCGGCCTGGCGGCAGGGCTTTCCTGTTCCTGTTTGAATTGCTTACGTTCGGTTTTCCGCGCCTGTTTATCGGCAAAGCGTTCATTGGTACGGTCAAAGAACTTCTGACGGTTAAAACCGCTGGGAGTTTCACGGGCCGGGCGTTTATCTTTCCGGTCACTGAAATCGCCATGGAAGCTGCTGTTATCGTCATCGCGCTTCCTGGGCGCTTTATTTTCACCATCCTGCTGACGCTTACGAACAGGCCTGGCGGGCTTTTCGCCGCCTTCCCGCTTACGGTCTCCGTTGTCACTGAGTTTAAAACTACTGCCCTTGCTTTCTTTGAAAGGAGAGAACCCTTTGCTTGCAGCGGGTTTTTGCTTCTTCATCCGGTTGTATTTGAATGTTTTTTATCGAAAGCTCATGATTACCACGATCTTTCCTTTTGTTGAACATGTTGATGGTCTTATCCTTTATTGGCCAGTTGTCCGCAGGCGGCGTCAATATCTTTACCGCGGCTGCGCCTCAGGCGGGAGTTCACCCGGTTCTTGCCCAGGTAAGCCATGAACTGCTCTACGGCATCTTCCTCCGGCTTCTGGAAACGGGCGTTATCGATAGGATTATATTCGATGATGTTGATCAGGTCTGCAGGCACCTGGCGATAGATCTTGATCAGCTCATCCGCGTCTTTGAGTGAGTCATTAAAGTCCTTGAACAGGATATACTCAAAAGAGATCTGGTTCTGGGTGGCCTTGTAAAAGTAGTTCAGGGCCTCTACCAGTACCTTCAGCGAGTTGGTGTCGTTGATTGGCATGATCTCGCTGCGTTTCTTGTCGTTAGCAGCATGTAAAGACAGGGCCAGGTTAAACCGCACTTTGTCATCTCCCAGCTGGCGGATCATTTTGGCCACACCGGCAGTAGATACGGTAATGCGCTTGGGCGACATGGCCAGTCCGTCTTCTGCGGCGATGCGTTCAATAGACTGGAGCACATTCTTGTAGTTGAGCAGGGGCTCACCCATGCCCATGTATACGATGTTGGTGAGTTTCTTGCCAGAAGCTTCGAGAGACTGCTGGTTCAGCAGCGCTACTTCATCATAGATCTCGTCGAAGTCCAGGTTGCGTTTGCGGTCCATATACCCGGTAGCGCAAAACTTGCAGCTCAGGCTGCAGCCTACCTGGGAAGATACGCAGGCGGTCTGCCGGTTTTCTGTGGGAATCAGTACACCCTCCACCAGGTGGCCGTCATGCAGGCGGAAGCGGCTTTTGATAGTGCCGTCATTACTATGCTGGGTAGTGTCCACCTTCAGGGCGGGCAGGGTAAAATGCTCTTCCAGCGAGCTGCGCAGCTGTTTGGAAAGATTGGTCATTGCTTCAAAGCTGCCTGCATGTTTCTGCCACAGCCATTCGTGTACCTGCTTGGCGCGGAAGGCTTTCTCGCCGATATTCTTGAAATACTCCTGCAGGGCTGGCAGACTTAAATGCCGGATGTTTTGCTTATCAGATTTCATCTGAAAAAATGGTTTGTCTTTACGTCGTTCACAAATTGTTTACAGGCAGCTAAGGTGTTGAGCCCTTGTCGCCCTGGTAAGCCTCCTACGCCGTTTTGTTCTTGAAAAAGCCAGATGGAACGTGCTGTGTTATGATCAATCATCGTCCTTATATGAGCAAATGGCTGCCTTACGGCAGTCGGAAAGCAACCGCAAAGGTACATAAAAAATTACTCCCACCCTCCAGGGGTTCAAAACCCCTGGAGGGGCCTGGCATTTAACTATTTAAATTTCCCCTACTTTTACACCTCAATTTCTAAAAATGCAGGCTGCTTATATAGTTGACGCAGTGCGCACGCCCATCGGCCGCTACGGCGGGGCGCTCAGCACTATCCGGCCGGATGATATGCTGGCCCTACTGATCCGTTCCCTGGTGGATCGTAACCCGGGGCTCGATCCCCTGGCTATTGAAGATGTGATTGCCGGTGCTACCAACCAGGCTGGCGAAGATAATAGAGACGTAGCCCGCATGGCCGCCCTCCTGGCGGGCCTGCCCGTTACCGTGGCCGGTAATACCGTGAACCGCCTCTGCGCCAGCGGTATGCAGGCCATTATGGACGCCTCCCGGGCTATCATGTGCGGGGAAGGCGACGTTTACCTGGCCGGCGGTGTGGAAAGCATGACCCGGGCCCCTTTTGTAATGCCTAAATCAGAAGGGCCTTTTGCACGCAAAACTGAAATATACGATAGCACCATCGGCTGGCGCTTTACCAATAAGAAGCTGGCCGCCATGTACCATCCCTATTCCATGGGCGAAACCGCTGAGAATGTAGCTCGCCAGTGGAAGGTAAGCCGGGAAGACCAGGATGCTTTCGCCCTGCAAAGCCAGCTGAAATACCGGGCGGCCCTGGAAGCAGGCAAATGGCAACAAGAGATCATTCCCGTACAGATCACGCCTAACAAGGAAGAGCAGGTGGTGTTCTCCAAAGACGAGCCGCCCCGCGAAACCTCCCTCGAGAAGCTGGCCGCCCTCAAACCGGCCTTTCAGAAGGACGGCAGCGTAACGGCGGGTAACTCTTCCGGCATTAACGACGGTGCTTCGATGGTGATGATCGTTTCTGAAAATGCATTGAAACGCTTTGGCTTAAAGCCCTTAGCACAGGTAAAGGCCATGGCGGTGGCGGGGGTAGATCCTTCCATCATGGGCATCGGCCCGGTACCGGCTACACAGAAAGCCCTGCAACGGGCAGGCCTGCATTCCGGAGAGCTCGGACTGATAGAGCTGAATGAAGCTTTCGCCTCCCAGTCGCTCGCCTGCATGCGCGACCTGGAACTGGATCCTGAAAAGATCAATGTGAACGGCGGCTCTATCGCCATTGGCCATCCGCTGGGCTGTAGCGGCGCACGTATCACCACCACGCTCTTACATGAAATGAGGCGTCAGCATATCCGTTATGGATTGGCAACAATGTGTGTGGGAGTAGGGCAGGGAGCGGCTATAGTAGTGGAAAGGAGCTTCTAGCTCCTGGCGCTTAGCAGTTAGCAGGGTAAACATCTGCTGCATTTAAGCTAGTAGCTAACAGCCAATAGCCAATAGCTAAAAAAAGAACGAGCGGTCGGTACATCCGGCCGCCCGTTGATGGCAAGCAAAAAAGGGATCACAAACAAATCTGCTTCTCCGTCATCATCTTCCGGAGATTGATTAAGCCATATCTCATACGGCCTAATGCGGTATTGATACTCACTTGCGTGAGGTCTGCAATTTCTTTGAAACTTAACTCTGCATAATGCCGGAGGATAATTACTTCCCGCTGCTCTTCCGGCAGCATGTCCAGCATCTTACGAACCCGGTCGTGGCTCTGCCGCGTGATCATCTTGTCTTCAGCACAACAGTCGCTGAATCCCAGCATATTGAAGATATCTTTATCATCGCCGGTCTTGATCACAGGCGTCCGTTTGATCTTCCGGAAATGATCTACGCAAAGATTATGAGCGATACGCATTGCCCAGGGCAGGAACTTTCCTTTTTCCGTATACCGTTCGGCGCGGATAGTATCAATGATCTTAATGAATGTATCCTGAAAAATATCCTCTGCCAGGAAGGGATCCTTAACGAGTAATACGATGGAAGTGAACAGTTTGTCCTTATGCCGGCGTACAAGCTCCTCCAATGCTGAAGCGTGACCCTTTTTGAAGAGGGTGATCAGTTGCTCGTCACTTAATTTATACGTTATTTGCATAAACATCTACTAATAGTCGGGTTAGTAAATAATACGGACTTAACAGTCTGTAGGTTGCGTTGGTTAAGTAGAGTTTATGCTATAATTTGATGTTTTTTTGGTTAAAGTTCGATATTGTCCAATAGCAGCGCCAATTCCAAGGTATAGTTCACGTCTATTGCAAATATAGGAGAATAGTTTAAATAAACAACATTCCCTAACCTAAAATTGACACGGATTTCATGGATAAAACCCCGGCTGGGGAAGGGCATCCGTCGTTTTGACAGATAACTTCAACAGTATCAATAGGTATATTTTTTTCCTAAGATATTACAAGGCTGATTTATTTATAACCTGTAAGTGTCAGCTGCGAAGGCTTGCCCCTTGCCGGAAAGCTGATTTTTGAATTTAATGGCGTACTTTTATCAGTCCATGGCCGGTGATCCATCGTCCACGGACTTCGAAGTAATAACCATGGCTACAAAAACTAAGAAATCGGAAGCAGTAATTGATGATCAGTCAGTTAGCACACAGGATCATATCTTTATAAAGGGTGCAAGGGTACACAATCTCAAGAACGTAAGCGTCAGCATCCCACGCAGTAAGCTGGTGGTGGTAACCGGAGTCTCGGGCTCCGGCAAGTCTTCACTAACAATGGACACCCTCTATGCCGAAGGACAGCGCCGCTACGCGGAAAGCCTCAGCGCCTACGCCCGCCAGTTCCTCATGCGCATGAACAAGCCCGAGGTAGATTATATCAAAGGCATCTGTCCCGCCATTGCCATAGAACAGAAGGTGATCACCCGTACGCCCCGTTCTACCGTGGGGTCTATGACGGAAGTGTATGATTACCTGCGCCTGCTCTTTGCCAGGATCGGTAAAACCTATTCCCCATCTCCGGCCAGCTGGTGAAGAAACATGAGGTGAGCGATGTGGTGGACTTTATCACCCGCCTGCCCATGGGCGCCAAAGTGCAGATCCTCGTACCATTCCGCCGTCACGCCAAACGCGATATCAAAGAGGAGCTTAATATCCTTATGCAGAAGGGCTTCTCCCGCCTGTACTTTACAGCGAAGGAAGGCAATCAGCTCCTGCGCATCGAAGAGCTGCTGGAGCAAAAGAAACCCGCACTGCCAGGGGAAGCCTACGTGCTCATAGACCGTGTGGTGGTAAAAGCCTTTGAGGAAGACGATAAACACCGTATTGCAGACAGCGTGCAAACCGCCTTCTATGAAAGCGAAGGCGATTGCCTGGTGGAAGTGGATGGCAGCCGTCAGCAGCACTTCTCCAGCCGTTTTGAGCTGGACGGGCTGCAGTTTGAAGAGCCGGTACCCAATCTCTTCTCTTTCAACAATCCTTACGGCGCATGCCCGGTGTGCGAAGGCTTTGGCCAGGTACTGGGCATTGATCCCGACCTGGTAATACCCGACAAACGTTTGAGTGTATACGAAAACGCCATCGCTCCCTGGCGCGGCGAGAAAATGGGAGAATATAAAGAACAACTGATCAGGGCCTCCCGTAAGATCAACTTCCCGGTGCACAAACCGATAGCAGATCTGTCGGATGAACAATACAAGCTGCTGTGGACAGGCAACGACCAGTTCTATGGCATCAATGAGTTCTTCAAAATGGTAGAGCAGAACCTGTACAAGGTGCAGTACCGCGTACTACAGGCCCGCTACCGTGGTCGTACCGTATGCCCGGAATGCAATGGCGGAAGGTTGCGCAAGGAAGCGCTCTACATCAAGATCGGCGGTAAGAACATCGCAGACCTGGTAGATATGCCGGTGACTGATCTGAAACAATGGTTTGATGAGCTGCAGCTCAGCGAGTTTGACCAGCAGGTGGCTAAACGAATTCTCATCGAGGTGCACCACCGTATCAAAACCCTGCTGGATGTAGGCCTGGGCTATCTTACCATGAACCGCGTGGCCAATACCCTCAGCGGTGGTGAAAGCCAGCGTATCCAGCTGACCCGCTCCCTGGGCAGTAACCTGACAAATTCCCTCTATATACTGGATGAGCCGAGCATCGGCCTCCATGCCCGTGATACGCACCGCCTGATAGGCGTGCTGAAAGAGCTGCGTAACCTGGGCAACACCGTAGTGATCGTGGAGCACGACGAACAGGTGATGCAGGAAGCAGACTACATCATAGACATGGGCCCCCTGGCCAGTCACCTGGGTGGTGAAGTGATCTTCGCCGGTAACTATGAAGAGATCCTGAAAGATGGTAAAAGCCTTACCGGTAAATACCTCAGCGGCCAGATGACCATAGAGCCGCCTACCCATGTACGCAAATGGAAAAAAGCCATTACCGTGGAAGGCGCCCGTCAGCACAACCTGAAGAACATCAACGTCGATTTTCCGCTGCAGGTACTTACAGTAGTAAGCGGCGTGAGTGGCTCCGGCAAAACCACGCTGGTAAAACAGATCCTCTACCCTGCGCTTATGAAGCTGAAAGGCGAGTTTGCAGAAAGGGTAGGACAGCACCGTGCCCTGAAAGGCGCACTGGATGATATTACCCAGGTGGAGATGGTAGACCAGAACCCCATCGGTAAATCATCCCGTTCCAACCCGGTTACTTATATCAAGGCATACGATGAGATCCGCGACCTGTTTGCCAAACAGCCGCTGAGCAAAATGCGCGGCTTCCTGCCCAAACATTTCTCCTTCAACGTAGACGGCGGCCGTTGCGACGCCTGTAAGGGTGAAGGTGAAGTGATCGTTGAAATGCAGTTCCTCGCAGATGTACACCTTACCTGCGAAAGCTGCGGCGGTAAACGCTTTAAGGAAGAAGTGCTGGAAGTAGCCTACAAAGGCAAGAACATCTACGATGTGCTGGAAATGGGGGTAGACGAAGCACTGGAATTCTTTAAGGATGAAAAGGATGTCTGCAACAAGATCCGTCCCTTAAGCGATGTAGGTCTTGGCTACGTAAAGCTGGGCCAGAGCAGCGATACCCTGAGCGGTGGCGAAGCCCAGCGTGTAAAGCTCGCTTCCTTCCTGGGTAAGGGCCGTGCACAGGGCCATATCCTCTTCATCTTCGACGAGCCTACCACCGGTTTGCATTTTCATGATATCAAGAAATTACTCGCTTCTTTCAATGCGCTGATAGACCAGGGACACTCTGTACTGGTGATCGAGCATAACCTGGATGTGATCCGCAGTGCGGATTGGGTGATAGACCTGGGGCCCGAAGGCGGCGCTGGTGGCGGTGAACTGCTGTACACCGGTGTACCATCAGGACTGAAGAAAGTAAAGGAAAGTTATACAGGAAAGTTTCTTTAATAGAATTAATAATTAAGAATGAATAATTAATAATCGCGAAACCCGTATTCAGAATAGATTACAGGTGCCACAGCAATTATTAATTATTCATTTTTAATTATTAATTATTTCAGCGAAGACGGTCAAGTGATTTGATCAGCTTCTCGTCCTTATAGATGCCTCTGGCGGCCAGGTAAAGAAAGATCAATATCAGCACCGGTAAAAAGGCGCCCGGCAGATAGGTGGCGGATACAATGCTTACACCCGAAGCCACCAGCGTATTGGCATGATCCTGCACTTTAAAATATTGTAATGCAATAGCGCCAACAGACAAAAGTATATTGACGACAGTGAGCCTGAACTGCAGCTTGCGGTTCTTGTAAAGGAAAATACAGATCAGGGCCAGTAAAACAATGATCATATATACAACAAATACCAGGTAGCTGGACTGGGCATTGAAATAGCTTTCTGTATTATTGCTTAGTTTGGCCTTCCACAGGTTGAGAAACCAGGTGGCTGTTCCGGCGGCTGCGGCCAGCAACAGGTAAAGGCTCTGAATGCGTTGTATCATGATATTCGCGAATGTTTAACCGCCGTAAATGTAAGCAATTTTAACAGTATGCTAACTATGCCTGCCTCTTTCGTGCTAGTGCCCGTTCCTCCAATACTTTGTATATTGCACCCCCAATTGTCTTTTATATTTACTTTATGGCGAAAAAATTGAATAAGCAGGATGCACTGGACTACCACGCGCTGGGAAGGCCGGGGAAGATCGAAGTCATATCTACGAAAAACACCAAAACACAGTGGGATCTGTCACTGGCCTATTCTCCCGGAGTGGCCGAACCTTGCAAGGAAATTCACAAAGATGTAGAGAACGTTTACAAGTATACTGCCAAAAGCAACCTGGTGGCTGTTATCAGTAATGGTACCGCCGTGCTGGGCCTGGGCGATATTGGCCCCGAGGCCAGCAAGCCCGTCATGGAAGGTAAAGGAGTTTTGTTCAAGATATTTGCAGACATTGACGTATTTGATATTGAGCTGAACTGCAGGGACGTAGACGAGTTTGTAAAGGTGGTAAAAGCCCTGGAACCTACTTTTGGCGGCATTAACCTGGAGGATATCAAAAGCCCCGAGTGCTTTGCCATTGAAGAACGCCTGAAGAAAGAGCTGAAGATACCTATCATGCACGACGATCAGCACGGTACCGCCATCATCTCCGGCGCCGCCCTGCTGAATGCACTTGAGCTGGTAAAAAAGAAAATAGACAAGGTGAAGTTTGTAGTGAATGGCGCCGGTGCTGCCGCTATGGCCTGCGTAAAGCTCTACGTGGCCCTGGGCGCTAAACCGGAAAACTTCATCATGTTCGATAAGAACGGCGTGATCACCAAAGACCGTACAGATCTCACTGACATGCATCTGCAGTTCGCTACTACCTCCAAGGTAACCGAACTGGCTGCCGCCATGAAAGGCGCCGACGTATTCATCGGCCTTTCCGTAGGTAATGTGGTGACTGCCGATATGGTGAAGAGCATGGCCAAGAACCCGGTGGTTTTTGCCATGGCTAACCCTGATCCCGAGATCGCCTACGAGATAGCCATCCAGGCCCGTCCGGATATCATCTTCGCCACTGGTCGTTCAGACCATCCTAACCAGGTGAACAACGTACTGGGATTTCCCTACATCTTCCGCGGCGCGCTGGATGTAAGGGCTACCCAGATCAACGAAGCCATGAAGCTGGCTGCTGTACGTGCACTGGCAGACCTGGCCAAGGAATCCGTTCCCGACATCGTGAACCTGGCCTATAACGAAAGGAACCTTTATTTCAGCCCGAATTATATCATTCCCAAACCTTTGGATCCCCGTCTCTTATCCGAAGTGGCCCCTGCTGTGGCAAAGGCCGCGATGGAAAGCGGCGTGGCGCAGAAGGCCATTACCGATTGGGATGCCTACCGCGATGAGCTGAACCACCGCCTGGGCCTGGATAACCAGCTGTTCCGGGTGATCGGTACCAAAGCCCGTAAAGATCCGCGCAAAGTAGTATTTGCAGAAGCAGACAGCCTTAAAGTGCTGAAAGCCTCGCAGGTGGTACGCGAAGAAGGCATCGCCTATCCCATCCTCTTAGGTAATGAAGCCCGCATTCGCCGCCTGGCAGAAGAAAATGGCATTGAGCTGGAAGACACTGTGATCATCGATCCCAAGAGCGATGAGATGCATGAAAAACGCCATTACTTCGGTAACCTCTTCTTCCAGAAGCGCCAGCGCAAAGGCTTCAACAAGTACGAGGCTGGAAAGATCATGCGCGAGCGTAACTATTTTGGCTGTATGATGGTGGAAACCGGTGAGGCAGATGCCCTGATCTCCGGTCTGACCCGTAAATACCCGGACACCATACGCCCTGCCCTGCACGTAATAGGCATGGAAGAAGGCGCCAAGCGGGTGGCCGGTATGTATATCATCAATACCAAGCGCGGACCCCTGTTCCTGGCAGATACCACCGTGAACTTCAACCCTACCGCAGAAGAGCTGGCAGAGATCACCATCATGGTGGCCAAAGAGGTAAGGTTGTTCAACATCGTGCCGCGTATAGCCATGATCTCTTATTCCAACTTTGGCTCCAGTCCTACACCTGAGGCCCAGCTGGTAAGCAAGGCCCGCGAGCTGGTAAAGAAAATGGATCCCGCCCTCATCGTGGATGGTGAGATCCAGGCGGCGATGGCCTTTAACCAGGAAATACTGAAAGACAGCTATCCCTTCTCTGAACTGGTAGGCGAAGAAGTGAACACCCTCATCTTCCCCAACCTCAGCGCAGGCAATATTGCCTACAACCTGCTGCAGGAAGTAGCTGGTTTCGACGCCATCGGCCCTATCCTGCTGGGTATGAAGAAACCCGTGCATATCTTACAGCTGGGCAGTACCGTACGCCAGATCGTAAACATGGTGAATATTGCCGTGGTAGACGCGCAGCACAAATGCTGCCGCGATGATGTAAGCAAAGACGGAAAGAAGAAGAAAAATAAATAATGTGGTGATGTGCTAATGTGCCGGTATGCTGATTTTTCCATTAATTTACATATCAGCATATTAGCACATTAGCAAACCAGTTATGCAAAGTATCTCCCATAAAAAAATATTCTTCCCGCTCAACCCGGCCTTCAGGAAATACCTGAAGCTGTATGAGCGGGAATTAAATCTCCCGGTGTCTTACGAGGAACTGCGCTACTTCGAAGGCGGCTTCCCCGTATACGATGCAGATGGGAAAGATACTTTATGGGAGACCGTGCTCTACCCGCAAAGCATGATGGGCCAGCTGCATGCAGGCCTGAAACGGATCTATTCCTTCCTCAAAGCCGGGGGCGACCAGGCAGCAGAAGAGCACCTGCACATTGAACGGATCGATTACTGCACTTTTGGTAACTCGCACCCTTTCCGCATCAAGATCGTTAACAATTACAACGAGGTTTACGATTATTTTTATATTAAGATCGCAGATGCTTCCCGTATTTACGGCCTGGAGCTGGAGCACATCCTCTCGCCCTACTGGATGAACTTCCTGGTAGACGGCAACACGCTGGTAGAAGAACACATAGCCGGCGTACCCGGCGACCAGTTCATCCTGCACTGGATGCACCGGCCAGGCTTCAATCCAAAACGTATAGCCAAAGAGTTTGTAAAGTTCAATGAGCGCTGCTTTGTACGCCTGCTGGGCGATATGCGGTCTTACAATTTCGTGTTCGATATCACCCCCGATTTCGACGATGTACAGTTTCGTATACGCGCCATCGATTTTGACCAGCAGTTCTATGAAGGAAAGCGTACCCTCTACATGCCGCAGTATTTCAAAGAGAACCGCGTGTTTGTAGAGCTGGCCATGAAGCACCTGAATGCCGAAGTGGTAAAGCAGTACCAGCAGGAAGAACGGGCCCTGATCGCCCGCCGTATCAAGGTGCAGCGGCACCGCATCAAAGACCTCCGCGATGTGATCATGACAGACTACGTATCCTTTCCCGAAAAAGTACAGCAGCTGGGCGAGGAACTGGCCCAGTACTACGAAGACCCCGTATTCGCGAAATGCCGCACCATGGGCGAGATCATAGAAAGAAGCCTGAAACGTTTATTGGTGAAAAGTCTTAAATAAAAGTTAACAGTTGTCAGTTATCAGCTACAAGCGATGATAGCGGGTATCTTCGCACTAATCACTGACAACTAACAACTGATAACTGACAACTATATTTACTATCTTTGACCATCTATGGAATTTAGATTCTTTCACCATTTTGGTACCTATTTGCTGATGCTGAAAGGCATGTTCTCCAGGCCGGAGAACCCTAGGATGTACTGGAAGCAGCTCATGCAGCAAAGTGTGGATATCGGTATCGGCTCACTGGGCATCGTATTCATTATCTCGCTGTTCATGGGAGGGGTTACTACCCTGCAAACCTCGTATCAGCTGGTAAGCCCTATCATTCCCAGGGCTACTATCGCCCAGATAGTAAGGGATACCATTATACTTGAATTTGCGCCCACCCTTACCTCCATCGTACTGGCAGGTGTGGTAGGCTCCAAGATAGCCTCAGAACTGGGAAATATGCGGATCTCCGAACAGATAGATGCGCTGGAGATCATGGGTATCAACACAAAAGGATACCTGGTGTTACCCAAGATCCTGGGCGCTTTGCTCACGATCCCTGCCTTGGTGGTCATCTCCGGTTTCCTGGGTATCTATGGCGGTAAGCTGGCCGGAACGGCCGCGGGCATCATTTCTAACGATGAATTCATGCAGGGCCTGCGCCAGGAGCTAAAAGTATATAACATATTCTTTGCCCTCAGTAAATCATATACTTTCGCATTCATCATATCCAGCGTATCTGCCTACTACGGCTATAACGTACAGGGCGGCGCGCTGGAAATAGGCAAGGCCAGCACCACCGCCGTGGTGGTGAGCTGTGTGCTCATATTATTCATGGACTATGCCTTGTCGGCAATATTACTCTAAGCGGTTCCGCCGGACTATATCAAACTTATGATCGAGTTAAAAGACATTAAAAAAGGATTTGGCGACAAAGAGGTGTTAAAAGGCGTATCCGCCAGCATGGAAGCCGGCAAGGTGAACCTGATCATTGGCTCCAGCGGCAGTGGCAAAACCGTACTGATGAAGTGCATTGTAGGGCTGATAACAGTGGATAGCGGCCAGGTGCTGTACAATGAACAGGACTTTACCGCTATGAACGACCAGGACAAGAAAAACATCCGCCAGGAAATAGGCATGCTTTTCCAGGGCTCCGCACTGTTTGACAGTATGACGGTAGAGCAGAACGTTATGTTCCCCCTCGATATGTTCGGGGTAGGCAGCTACAAGGAAAAGAAAAAAAGAGTGATGGAGTGCCTGGAACGTGTGAACCTGACAGAAGCCGCCCGCAAATATCCCGCAGAGATCAGCGGCGGGATGAAGAAAAGGGTAGGTATCGCCAGGGCTATCGTATTGAATCCCAAGTACCTGTTCTGCGATGAGCCTAACTCCGGCCTCGATCCGCAGACCTCCCTGCTGATTGATAGACTGATCAAAGAGCTCACCACAGAATACAATATCACCACCGTTATTAATACCCACGACATGAACACCGTAATGGAAAGCGGTGACCATATCATCTACATGTTTGAAGGCCTTAAACAGTGGGAGGGCAGCAATGAAGAGATCATTTTTGCCAAAGACGACAAGCTGAATGACTTTATTTTTGCCTCCGACTTCCTCCGCGACGCCAAGGAAATGCGCCAGATGGAGATGTTTAGGGACAAAAACTGGCGGGACCGGCTCAAAAAGAACGGCCGGAACGACTAGGTCAGGGTTTGGTATTTGGCATTTGTAGTTATATTTTTGCCCATCAAAACCTTTACACAAATAACAGTTAACTAATAAACCAAGCGCAATGAGTGTTTTACTTAATAAGCATAGCAAGGTCATAGTGCAGGGATTTACCGGTACAGAAGGTACTTTCCATGCTACGCAGATGATAGAGTACGGTACACAGGTAGTAGGAGGGGTAACTCCCAATAAAGGAGGCTCCAAACACCTGGATCGCCCGGTTTTTAATACGGTAAGCGACGCGGTAAAGGCTACCGGCGCCAATGTATCTATCATATTTGTACCCCCTGCATTCGCTGCAGATGCTATTATGGAAGCCGCCGAGGCTGGCATTGCGCTGATAGTATGTATCACAGAAGGTATTCCCGTTCAGGACATGGTAAAGGCGAAAAGCTACCTGCAGGGAAGGAACAGCCGCCTGGTAGGCCCTAACTGCCCCGGCGTAATTACCGCAGAAGAAGCTAAAGTGGGTATCATGCCCGGTTTCATATTTAAAAAAGGCCGTATCGGTATCGTGTCTAAATCCGGTACCCTTACCTACGAAGCGGCAGACCAGGTAGTGAAAGCTGGCCTGGGTATCTCTACCGCGATCGGTATCGGTGGTGATCCCATCATCGGCACCCCTACCAAAGAAGCCGTAGAGCTGCTGATGAACGATCCTGAAACAGACGGCATCATCATGATCGGTGAGATCGGTGGTAGCATGGAAGCAGAAGCTGCTTACTGGATCAAAGAGAATGGCACCAAGCCCGTAGTTGGCTTTATTGCCGGTCAAACCGCTCCTCCCGGTCGCCGTATGGGTCACGCGGGCGCTATCATTGGCGGTGCAGACGATACTGCTGCTGCTAAAATGAAGATCATGTCTGAGTGCGGCGTGCACGTAGTAGAAAGCCCTGCCAACATTGGTAAAACAATGGCGGAAGTGCTGAAGAAAGAGCTGGTTAAATAACCGTATTATAGTGAATTGGTATAATTACGCCCTCCGGCCTGGCCGGGGGGCATTTTTTTGCGGCTACCCCATAAAAGGAGGAGGGCTCTTACGGTTCCTGAGCATCTTTGCAATGATCTCTCCCTTGGAATTTACGTCCAGCTTCTTGTACATCCGCTTGATATGATACCGTACCGTTTCCAGCGAGATATTCAGCTCATTGGCCACCAGCTTGTAACTGCTGCCGTTCACCAGCCGGTTCAGGATCTGCTGCTCCCGGCTGCTGAGCCCTGCGGGGTAATTGTTTTGCTGGCCGATCAGCGTCTGGATGATCTGCAGGGTAACGCCCGGGGATAAGGGAAAACCCTTGCTCAGCAAGGTCGTAATACTCTGCAGGATCAGTTCCGTGCTCATCTCCTGCTTTAGAAAATACCCGTGGATGCCCGATCTCAGGTATTTGATCACCAGGTTCAGCTCATGACAATCTGAAAGCCCGATCACCCTGATCTCCGGCGGAGGCGCATGCCGCTTGATGAATCTTGCCAGTGAAGCAATGCCGTAGGCATCTATATCAACAAATAATAACAGGTCCTCCCCGAACAGTTCCTGCATTTCAGGCACTTGCCGCAGCGAAGGGATAAGGAGACAGCTTTCCTGCAGATCGGCTAAGGTGATGGTAAGGCTGGCATGAAAAAGCTTGTCGGCAGTAACGATAACCGGTCGTAAATGCCTGCCACTGTCAGATTTTGAGGGCCCTTCCAGGGGTTGAGATAAGTTGTGCATACTCAATTAAAAGGGGTATCTGGAGGTAATGATGCATTCTACATAGGTAAATTTAACTTAATGGCTTGAATGAAAAAAAATATTATTGGGTATATTTCCGGAAAATACACCACTTATATGCGCTTGTTAACTGTTTTATTAGCCCTGGTATTCACCGTTTCTTATACATCTGTTATGGCCCAATACAACTATACAAACGAATGGAAGAAGGTTAGAGACCTGGACGCAAAAGGGCTTCCGCGCTCGGCCATGGAAGCGGTAGATGCTATATACCGCCAGGCTCGTAAGGATAAGCAGGAAAGCCAGCAGCTGAAAGCGCTCATCTTCCGGATGAAATACACCGAGCAGACCTCCGAAAACGGACGGGCGGCCAGCCTCACTGAAATGGATAAGGAGATCCAGTCTACCAAAGGTGCCCTGCGCGCCATACAACTGAGTATGAAGGGAGAGCTCCTGCTGCAATATCTGCAGCGCAACCGCTACCGCTTATATAACCGCACCACACTAAAAGAAGATACGGCTACTGATCTCAATACCTGGGGGATAGACCGCCTGCACAGGGAAATAACTGCCGCCTACAGTGCTTCACTGGAAGACGTGGCCACCCTGCAGCAAACCTCGCTGGCTCCCTATGATGATATTATTGAGAAAGGAAATGCACGTGCCCTTCGTCCCACCTTGTATGATCTGCTGGCGCATCGCGCCCTGGATTATTTCAAATCAGGCGAAAGCACCCTTTCCCAACCCGCCAACCTCTTTGAACTGGACGACCCGCAGGCCTTTGCGCCTGCCGCCACCTTTGCTGCGCACCCGTTTAAAACGGCAGACTCCAGCTCCCTGCAATACAAAGCCCTGCTGCTGTTCCGCGAACTGCTGCGCTTTCATGCAAAAGGAGCGCCGGCCCCCCTGCTGGATGTAGACCTGGAGCGCATCAGGTACGTATACCAGGTGGCAGTAATGGAAAATAAAGACGGGCTGTATGCAAAAGCGCTGGAACAAATGCAGCAGGCATACGCACAGGAGCCGGAGGTAACGCAGGTCATGTACCAACTGGCCCAGCACTACTACCAGCTGGATCAGCAGAAAGATACCGCCGCCAGTGGTTATGCTGCTCTGGCCGTAGCGCTCTGTAAAAAAGCAATAGAACGCGCACCGCACAGCTATGGCGCCATCAATTGCCAACAGCTGTTACAGGGTATAGAAGCGTCATCTATCGAGCTGCAGACAGAATTAGTGAACCTGCCGGATAAACCCTTCCGCACACTGGTAAGCTATCGCAATATCAGCAAGATCTACCTGCGCGTGATGCGTATAGACGAAGCTTTCCGCCAGGAGCTCCGCAAAGCGCAGCAGGATTACCGCGATACAACTGATAAATACTGGAGAATGATCATCTACAGGCAGGCACTGAAGCAATGGGAACAGGCATTACCAGCCCCTGGCGATTACCGTGAGCACAGCGCAGAAATAAAAGCCGATGCATTGCCACTGGGGCAATACATGATAGTGGCCTCCAATACGCCGCATATGTCTTTAAAGAATAGTTTGCTGGCCGTACAGTTCATTCACGTATCACAGATCAGCTATATCAACCGTGTGAATGATTATATCGTATTGCATCGTGAAACCGGGCAACCTTTGCAAAATGTACAGCTGCGTATATGGGAAACGCTCAGAAGTAACCGGACGGGGATGGAAACCGGCCAGCAGCTTGTCAGTTCAGCTACTTCAGATAATAACGGCAGGCTAAGCGTAGAGAAAGCGATCAACAACCAATACCGCAATGTAAGGCTGGAGTGGGCCCTGGGTAAAGACACGCTCTTCCCTGACAACTTCAAATACCTTTACCGGAATAATGAAGTGCCGGAAAAAGAATCGGAATTACCCCAGAGCTTTTTGTTCACTGATCGCGCTATCTATCGCCCCGGGCAAACCGTTTATTTCAAAGGCATCGTCGTTAAGAAAAATAAAGCAAGCAGGGAAAGCGCTGTACTGCCCAGCTATAAAACTACCGTGCAACTGCTCGATGCCAATGGCGAACAAATAGATACCATAGCAGTTACCACAAATGATTACGGCGCGTACAACGGGCGTTTCAAACTGCCGGAAGGCCGCCTTAACGGCTCGTTCACCCTGGTAGATAAACGTGCGCCAGGCCTGACGAATTTCTCTGTAGAAGAATATAAACGTCCTAAATTCTATGTGGAATTTGATACAGTAAAAGGCAGCTACAGTGTAGGCGATACAGTTACTATCCATGGTAAAGCCCTTGCCTATGCAGGTAACAATATAGATGGCGCCAAAGTAAAATACCGTGTAGTACGTGAAGCGCGCTATCCCTATTTCTGGATGTTCAGCTTCAGACCCGCTCCTTCTATTGCAGGCCGTGAAATAACAAATGGTGAATTACAGACGGCAGCAGACGGCAGCTTCACCATTCGCTTTGCCGCACTGCCAGACAGGACGGTGAAGCCTGAACTGAAGCCTATCTTCACCTATCGCATCTATGCAGATGTAACAGATCTCAACGGCGAAACACGCAGCGGTGAAGAGAAAGTAGCAGCTGCCTACCAGTTGCTGGAAGTAAAGGTAGACCTGCCCGAACAGGTAACCGCCAAAACCTTTGATAAGCTGAAGATCACTACCGCCAACCTGAACGGCACATTTGAGCCGGCTGAAGTAAAGGTGCAACTGATCCCATTGCAACACCCGGGCAGGCTGATTCGTCCCCGCTACTGGAAAGCGCCCGACCAGTTTGTGCTTTCTGAAAAAGAATATCACAGCTATTTCCCGCTGGATGTATATAAGCAGGAAGACCAGCCGGCACAATGGCAACGCGGTGCCGCCGTCAGCGAAACAACATTCACTACCACGGAGAACGGTGCAGTCACTTGGACAAAGCATATAGATGCGCCAGGTTGGTATGAGCTGGTAGTAAGCACTAAAGACCGCCAGGGCAATGCAGTGATACAAAAGAAAGTGTTCAACCGCATAGATGAAAATGAAAAGTCGCTTCCCTTCCCAGCGTACTTCAGCGTACAATTAGAAGATAGCGCCTATCTGCCGGGACAAAAAGTAGCACCGGTACTGGGCACTACGCTGAAGAACCTTTATGTATTGAGAACACTGGAACGCTGGGATGAAAAACCGGAAGACAATTTCCTGCAGCTTTCAGAACGTCAGCAGCCATTTGCGCTTACCTTAACAGAAAAAGACAGAGGCGGTCTGCATTTACACTACACCGCTGTTAGAGATAACCGGGTATTTGAATGGGCGCAGACCATCAGCGTGCCCTGGAACGATAAAGTGCTGGATGTAAAGATCGCTGCTCACCGTGATAAGCTGTTGCCCGGTGCAACAGAGAAATGGCAGGTACAGATCAAAGGTGATAAAAAAGACCAGGTAGCGGCAGAACTGCTGGGCGCAATGTACGATGCATCCCTGGATGCATTCAGGAAACAGGATTGGTCATTGCCTCCCATTTATCCCAGCTTCAGCGCCGGTCCGCAATGGGAACAGGCAGATAATTTTGCCACCACGCAATCTTTCAACCGCTATCCGCCGCAGCCTCCGCTGAAAGACAGCACGATCACCTATGATATGCTGAACTGGTTTGACTGGCTGGAAGGAAACGTATCTTACAAAAAAGACATCAGGATCCGTGGAGTGGCGAGTGTACCGCAGGCTGCCAGGGCTGGCGAGGGTAGAGAGGTGATGGCGATGGCCCCTGCCCCGGCTGCGATGGATGCTAACGCTAAGCTGGAAGAGTCTGTAGTGGCACAGGGAGCAGCCACGGCAACATCCGAACCCGAAGCGCCACCAACCGTTTCTCCGCGTAAGAACTTTAACGAAACCGCGTTCTTCTTCCCCGATCTGCATACTGATAAGGACGGCAACATCTCTTTTGAATTCACCGTGCCCGAAGCCCTTACGCGCTGGCGTTTCCTGGGCCTGGCACACACCAAAGAGATGGCCATGGGTTATACAGAAACCAGCATTGTAACACAGAAACCTTTAATGGTGCAGCCCAATGCACCACGTTTTATGCGTGAAGGCGATAACATGCAGTTCAGCGCCAAGATCAGTAACCTGGCCGATAGTACGCTGATAGGTCAGGCCCGCCTGGAACTGCTGGATGCTACTACCATGCAGCCGGTAGACGGCTGGTTCCAGAACCTCTTCCCTGCACAGCATTTCACCGTACAGAAAGGACAGAGCACACTGGTTACCTTCCCCATCCAGATCCCTTACAACTTTAACAGTGCCCTGCTGTATCGCGTAGTAGCGCAGTCCGGCGCTTTCAGCGATGGTGAAGAGAACGCATTACCGGTGCTCACCAACAGCATGCTGGTAACAGAAACACTGCCACTGGCATTACGCGGTGATGGCACACGCAAGTTAAGCTTCAATAAACTGCTGCACAGCGATACTTCAGAAACCCTGCGTCAGCACGCCTTAACGGTGGAGTTTACCGGCAACCCGGCCTGGTACGCAGTACAGGCACTACCTTATCTCATGGAGTACCCGCATCAGTGTGCAGAGCAGGTATTTAACCGCTATTATGCGAACGCACTCGCTGCACACCTGGTAAATGCGCTGCCTGAAATAAAAGCGATCTTCGATAAATGGTCAAAAACAGATACTACCGCCCTGCAAAGCAACCTGCAGAAAAATGAAGAGCTGAAAGCAGTGCTGCTGCAGCAAACGCCCTGGGTACTGGAAGCGAAGAATGAAGCAGAGCAGAAGAAACGTATCGCCCTTTTGTTCAACCTGCATCGGATGAGCGGAGAGCTCTCTCACGCGCTGGACCAGCTGAAGCAAATGCAATTGCCATCCGGCGCCTTCCCCTGGTTCAACGGTATGTGGGAAGACCGTTTCATTACACAATACATTGTAGCGGGCATGGGCCGCCTGCAACAGCTGAAAGCTCTTACGCCCGAGCAGCAGAACGACCTGCAGCAGATGATGAATAAAGCCCTGAATTATCTTGATCTCCGCCTGGACCAGGACTATCATGCATTGCTGAAATCAAAAGCAGATAAGAAGAAGCAGCAGATCAGCGGCATCCAGGTGCATTACCTCTACATGCGCAGCTTCTTTAATAAAAGGCCGGTAACAAAGGAAATACAGCCTGCATATGATTACTACCTTTCCCAGGCTAAAGCATACTGGCTGCAGCAGAATCGATATATACAAGGCATGGCCGCCATTGCCCTGCACAGGAATAATGACAATGCCACGCCTGCTGCTATATTGAGATCATTGAAAGAACACGCCATCCGCAGCGAAGAGATGGGTATGTACTGGAAAGAACAATGGGGATACTGGTGGTACCAGGCGCCCATAGAAACGCAGGCGATGCTGATAGAAGCTTTTGACGTAGTGGCCAAAGACACCGCCGCAGTAGATGACATGAAAACCTGGCTGCTCAGGAATAAGCAAACCAATAACTGGCATACTACCAAAGCCACTGCAGATGCCTGTTATGCTATGCTGCTCAGCGGCAATAACTGGTTGGCCGCCAACCCGCAGGTAAGCATACAGCTGGGCGCTGAAACTATCAGCTCCGCTGATCAATCAACCGAAGCAGGCACTGGTTACTTCAAAAAACGTATAGCAGCTAAGGATGTAAAACCTGCCATGGGCAACATCCAGGTGTCGCTGCAAAACAGCCAGGGCCAACCTGCCTGGGGCGCTGTGTATTGGCAATACTTTGAACGGCTGGATAAAATAAGCGCCGCTCAAACGCCGCTGTCAATAGAGAAGCAGCTGTTCATCCAGACTACGAATGAGAAAGGTCCGGTATTAAATGCGATCACCGAAGGCAATCAGCTGAAAATAGGCGACAGGGTTAAAGTGCGTGTTGTACTGCGGGCCGACAGGGATATGGAATATATCCACCTCCGCGATATGCGCGCCGCCTGCTTTGAACCGCTGAATGTGATCAGCGCCAACAAATGGCAGAATGGCCTGAGCTATTATGAAAGCACGAAGGATGCGTCTACGGATTTCTTCTTTAGCTATCTGCCCAAAGGCACGCATGTGTTTGAATATACCTTGTTCGTAACGCATGAAGGTAAATTCTCCAATGGTATCAGCACTGCGCAATGTATGTATGCACCTGAGTTCAGCGCGCATAGTGAAGGGATTAATGTGAATGTGGTGAAGTAAGGGTTCCACTCCCCTCATTGCAGGTGTGCAGGACCCGGGTCTTCAGCCTCCGTCATTGCGAGGCGCAGTAAAGGTTGGCGCGTGGGGCGACGAAGCAATCTTTTAAACGGCAAATAGTAAGCATTAACGTATCATCGCTGTTTGCCGTTTAAAAGATTGCTTCGTCGCGGCCAACCCGCCAAGGCCCTTAGCGCCTCGCAATGACGGAGACTGGAGACTGAAGACCCGCTCGCCGTAATAACGCGGATCCTCCAACCGTTCTAATCGTATTTTACCCCTCTTCTCCTTGCGCTATCCTTGCTTTATCCTTGCAGTATCCTTGCTCTATCCTTACTCCCCCCGCCTTTTGTTAAAATAGTATCACCTATTCCTCCCATCTTTGCGCCATGGAATTCGACTACATCATTACAGGCCAGGGCATCGCCGGTACCCTCCTCAGCTATACGCTGCTGCAGGCGGGGCAACGTGTGCTCGTAATCGATGAATACAAGGCCAACAGTGCTTCGCGTATTGCCGCCGGGGTGATCAACCCCGTATCCGGCCGCCGCTTTGAAATGGGCTGGATGTACGAAGAGATCTATCCCTTTGCAAAGCACACCTACCAGCAGCTGGAGCAACTGTTAAATATCCCCGTTTTCCGCGAAAGAGATCTCTGGATGGTGCTCCCTTCTGAACAGCTCCGGGCCGCCTTTCGTACCAAAACCGCCTCCGGGGCCGCCCGGCAGTATACCAGCCCGGCGGATGCCTCGCGCTGGGATGCCTGGCTGCACCAGCCTTACGGCGCCGCCATTGTAAAAGGCGCCACGGTACTGCTGCATAACCTGCTCCCCGCCTGGCGGGCCTATTTACAGCAAAAACAGCTGCTCCGGGAGGAACGCCTGGACACCAGCCTTTTGCAGTTCCATCCCGCAGGGGTACAATACAAAGGCATCAGCGCCCGCGCCCTTATTTTCTGCGAAGGGGCGCAAACGGTAGCCAACCCCTGGTTTGGTCCTCACATCCCATACCTGCTCAATAAGGGCGAAGTGCTGAAAATTCGTATACCCGGGCTGATCACCGAAAATATCATCAAGCGCAGCATCACCCTGGTACCACAGGAAAAAGAGATCTTCTGGGTAGGCTCCACCTTTGCCTGGGACTATCCCGACGAGCTGCCCACCCCGGAAAAAAGGGCTTACCTGGAAGAAGGGCTGCAGCAATTACTGAAAGTACCCTATACGGTGCTGGAGCAGCAGGCAGGCGTACGTCCGTCGGGGAAAGACCGCCGCCCTATTATGGGCCTGCACCCTGCGCACCCGGCTTTGGGCATGTTCAACGGGCTGGGTACCAAAGGCTGCTCATTAGCGCCCTATATGGCCGATCTGCTTAGCCGTCACCTCTTACAGGGTGCGCCGCTGCTGCAAGAAACTGATATTAAACGATATTTTAATGGATGAACAGGTGCAAATCCAGGCCTTAAAATGTATATTTGCCCCCCATAATAACAAGTAGCTATGTACAGAACGCATACATGTGGAGAGCTTAGGATAGAGCACGCTGGTCAGCAGATAACCCTGGCTGGCTGGGTGCAGACAGTAAGGAAATTTGGCAGCATCACCTTTGTGGATCTGCGCGACCGTTATGGCATCACCCAGCTGTTGTTTGGCGAATCCCTCAATAGCAAGCTGGATGCAACTCCCCTGGGCCGCGAATTTGTACTGCAGGTAAGCGGTACCGTAACCGAGCGTACCAGTAAGAACCAGAATATCCCTACCGGTGATATAGAGATCACCGTGAGTGACTATAAAATACTCAATGCGGCCAAAACGCCGCCCTTTACCATCCAGGACGATACCGACGGTGGGGACGAGCTGCGGATGAAATACCGCTACCTTGATCTGCGCCGTAATGAAGTGAAAAAGAACCTGGAACTGCGCTACCGCGTAAACAGGTCTGTCCGCAACTTCCTGGACACCAGGGGATTCATGGATATTGAAACGCCCTTCCTGATCAAGTCCACCCCCGAAGGTGCCCGCGACTTCGTAGTGCCCAGCCGTATGAACCCCAACGAGTTCTACGCGCTGCCGCAATCCCCGCAAACATTCAAACAGCTGCTGATGGTAAGTGGTTACGACCGTTACTACCAGATCGTAAAATGTTTCCGCGATGAAGACCTCCGTGCCGACCGCCAGCCCGAATTTACACAGATAGACTGCGAGATGAGCTTCGTAGAACAGGAAGATATCCTGAACACCTTTGAAGACATGGTAAAACACGTTTTCCAGGACATCAAGGGCATCACCTTCAACGAACCTTTCCCCCGCATGACCTGGGAAGACGCCATGGAATTCTACGGCAACGATAAACCCGATATCCGTTTCGAAATGAAACTGGTCAACCTCACAGATCTTGTGAAAGGCCAGGGCTTTAAAGTGTTTGACGAGGCAGAACTGGTAGTGGCCATCAATGCCAAAGGCCTGAGCGAATACACCCGCAAACAGCTGGACGAGCTGACGGAATGGGTTAAACGCCCGCAGATAGGCATGAATGGCCTGATCTACGTGAAGTATAACACCGACGGCACCCTGAAAAGCTCTGTGGATAAATTCTTTGACGAATCCAAACTGAAAACCTGGGCGGAAAAAGCACAGGCACAACCGGGAGACCTCATCCTGGTGCTGGCCGGACGCGAAGAACGTACCCGCAAAGCCATGAGTGAGCTACGCCTGGAAATGGGCGAGCGCCTCGGACTTCGCAACAAAAACGAGTTTAAACCGTTATGGGTGATAGACTTCCCGCTGTTTGAGTATGCAGAAGAGGAAAACCGCTGGGTGGCCCGTCACCATCCCTTCACATCGCCTAAGCCTGACCAGCTGGCGCTGATGGACGACACCTCCAAATATGGACAGATCAAAGCAAATGCATACGATATTGTGCTGAATGGAACAGAAGTAGGCGGCGGCTCTATACGTATCTTCCAGCGCGAGCTGCAGGAAAAGATGTTCGCCGCACTGGGTATGAGCCCCGAAGAAGCGCGCCATAAATTCGGCTTCCTCTTAGGCGCCTTTGAATATGGCGCTCCGCCCCACGGTGGTATCGCCTTCGGCTTTGACCGCCTTTGCTCACTGCTGGGCGGCAGCGAAAGCATCCGCGATTTCATCGCCTTCCCGAAGAACAACTCCGGCCGCGATGTAATGCTCGACGCCCCAAGCAGTATCGACGATGCACAGCTGCAGGAGCTCAGAATAGACCTCGTAAAGGAAGTAAAGCAATAAAGGCATATATTTTGCAATAGGCAGCTGCCTTTATTAAACCAGGATCCCCTTTGACGCCTATATGAAATAAGGTATCAAAGGGGATTGTTATAAATAAAGCGCGGATTTTACCACAACTATCAAATATATTACATAATATTGTAAATTGACTAAACACAAAAAGGTACTGCCATGAGAGGCAAAAAACTACTCAGCGGGTTGGTATGGTTTTGTGCGGTGATATTTTCCCTGTTGCCGTCGCAGACTACGCACGCGCAACAAGTTAAAAGGCGCTACCTGGATAAATTCCAGGAACTATCCATCAAACTGATGAACGAAACCGGCATACCCGCCAGCGTTATATTAGGCGTAGGCATGCTGGAATCGGGAATGGGCACCAGCCGCAACGCCAGGCTGCTGCATAATCATTTCGGCATCGTTGGCCGCAATTCCCTGGCTAAAAAGCATCCTACCTATCGCTCAAAATACAAGGAGTTCAAAACGGATACCGCCTGCTATGAGCATTTCGTAAAACTGCTCGCCCGTAAAAAATGGTATCCCCGGCTGAAAGGCACACCCGAATACGCCGTCTGGCTAGACCATATGAACCGCTCCGGTTACAGCACCGCCGGTCATGAATGGATTAAAAGGGTCACTAACCTCATTAAGAAGTATAAATTGTATAAATTGGACTCCCAAATGGATTTCGCTAAAAACGCTGACTAACAGCTAAAAGCCAACCGCAAAGCTAAACATCACATGCCTGCCAACAATAGGTCTGCACATCCCTTCTATATTATCGCCGGTACCATGGTGTGCCTCCTGGGTTTGTCCATGGTCAGCAAAAATTTTTCCCTGAAAGGCCTTAGCATCCGCAAAGTGGATCTGCTGGCAGATATCCGGAGAACAATACCCGCTACAACGCCTGCTGTACCGCTTACACCTGCAACCGGGGATGCTCCGCCTGCAGATAACACGGTAACCGCTGATTCCCCGGCTTCCGGCCGCCGCCCCCGCACCTACGATTACATGACCTATACAGGCATCCAGGAATACCAGGACTCAAGCGGTAGGAGCTACGGCCTGCATCATTTCCTGGCTGCATTGGGAGACCTTAAAGCCCGTAAAAGAAAAAAAGTACGGGTGGCCTACTTCGGCGACTCCATGATAGAAGCCGATCTGATTACCGGCGATCTGCGCGACAGCCTTCAGGCTTATTTTGGCGGTGAAGGTATTGGTTTTGTACAGATCACTTCTGTAGTAGCCACCTGGCGTACCTCTATCCGTCATACTTTTTCTGAAGACTGGAAAGATTATCACTTCAAAAATAAACCTCCTGAAAATACGCTCCTGGGCATCTGTGGCCACGCCTTTGTGCCCGCCTCCGAAAGCTGGGTTAAATACAGTCCTGTACAAAAGCCCGGCCTGAACCGCTTTAACGAAGTAGGCCTGTTATATGGTCCTGCTGCGGGCAGCAATCTCCTGATCAACGATAAACCTTATACGCTGAACGGTACTGCCGCTGTAAACGAACTGCTGCTGCCGCACAATGATGTACAGAATGCCGTAACGCTCAGGTACCAGGGTGGCGCTACACCGCCTGCCCTGTATGGCCTCAGTTTTGAAAGCGATAGCGGTGTTTTTGTAGACAATTACTCTTTCAGGGGTATCACCGGCCTGGAACTGGCCTACCTGAACGCCCAGATGATCCGGCAGATGCAGCAGGCGCATACCTACGACCTGGTGGTGATCCACTACGGCGCCAATGTGCTGTTCCGCCCTGAGCTCACAGACTACAACTGGTACGAAGAGTCCATGCAGAAAGTAATGGATTCCTTTTGCAGGAACTGGCCCAACACCTCTTTTCTGGTAATAGGCACCGCAGATAAAGGATATATGAAGGAAGATCATTTTGTAACGGCGCCGGGCGTACGTCCCCTGTTGAAAGCACAACATGAGCTGGCAGCCGATAACGGCACCGCCTATTGGAACCTCTTTGCCGCTATGGGTGGCGATGGTTCCATGGCGCGCTGGGTACAGGAAGATCCGGCCTACGGCAAAAAAGATCATACACATTTTACCACATACGGAGCGCGCAGGGTGGGCGGGCTGCTGTATAAAGCGATCATGGATGAATTCAGGCAGGAGGTACACCCGTAATAAGAGCATCCGCCTCACATTTACGGTTTTCATAGGAACATTGATCACTGGAGGGACAGTTATCGCGCAAAGCGCAAAACCCGCTGTGCATAACACCATCCAGCAGGATACTGCCCTGTACCGCTTTTTTGAAGCGCTGCAGCAGGCAGACAGCAACGTAGTGAGCATCCTTCACCTGGGGGATTCACATATACAGGCAGGTAGCTACCCGGTGGCCATAGGTACCGCCCTGCAAAAGGAATTTGGGAATGCGGGCCGCGGCTGGGTATTTCCCTATAACCTGGCAGGCACCAATGGGCCGGACGATTACCGCTGGAATAGTACCGCACGGTGGCAGACAGATAAGGTGATAGACCGCAATAAAGAACATGCGCCCGGCCCGGGCGCTATCGTGATCGCTACCGGCAGCAACTCACCTGTCCTGTATTTCAATGGCCGCTCAGAGAACGGACTGGATGATGAAGTAAGCAAAGCGCAGCTCTTTTACGACGCAGGCTCCGCCAATAGCAGCGTACTGTCGCCCGGTGGAGCGATCAACATCAGCCCTGCGCCTTTTGAGGGCACGCCCACGCTCAGCAAGGCGACGCTGGAATTTCCAGCTGCCGTGCAGTCCTTTCAGGCTCGCTGGGAGAACACCGGTACAGGGCCTTTCCAGTTTTACGGCGCTATATTGCAGAATGGTCGTAATGGAGTGCTGTATCATGCGATCGGCATCAACGGTGCAATGTTCCAGCATTACATCGAAAACCCGCTCACGCTTACCGCGCAGATGCAGGTACTGCAACCGCAGCTGGTGATCATTTCGCTGGGCACCAATGAAGCCTACAGCGGCTTAAGCGCAGCTGCCATTACTGCGCAGATAGACAGTGCAGTGCACCTGCTCAGGCAACAACAACCGGATGTGCCCATCCTGCTAACTACGCCGCCGGAATGTATGCGTACGGTGCGCAAAGCTTTCCGGAAAAAGGTGGGCAAAAAGTACCGCACCTGGTACCGCGTTAGTCATTCTCCTAACCCGGCTATCGGTATGGTCACACAAGAGATCATTGATTACTGCCGCGACAATGGCCTGGCCTGCTGGGACTTCAATGCGCTGAATAAAGCCATGAAGAACAGCTTCGCCGCCGGATGGGCGCCGGATCATATACATTTTAACGCACGCGGTTACCAGCTGCAGGGCCGTTTACTATACGAAGCACTGCATCAGGCATATAAAGCATATCTGGAAAAGCATGGAAAGGATATTTGATATAGACATTCATAAACTGTTGTCCGTACTCCTGTACAATCCGAAGGATCCCGTACTGTTCAACAGCGCCTTCTTCTTTTATTACTTTGCGATCTTCCTCTTATGCTACCTGGCCCTGTCCCGTAGCAAAACAGGCAGGGTATGGGTATACACGGTTTTTTCCCTGTACTTCTTCTACAAGGCCTGTGGCTTCTATGTGGGCCTGGTGATCTTATCGGCTATTGTCGATTTCAATCTCTCCCGCTGGATCTACAATGCGCAGAAACGATCGCTACAGGTGTTCCTGCTGGTGTTCAGTATTATCATTAACATCGGCCTGCTGTTCTATTTCAAGTACACTGATTTCTTCATCGGCATCATCAACGATCTCTCAGCCGGTCATATCCGTCCGCTGCACCTGTTGTTGCCCATCGGTATTTCCTTCTATACTTTCGAGAACCTGAGCTATACCATCGATGTGTATCGTCGCGAAATAAAGCCGGTAGACCATTTCATGGACTACCTCTTCTTCCTGTCCTTTTTCCCTAAATTAATGATGGGACCTATTGTAAGGGCGGCAGACTTTATTCCGCAGATCTCGCAACCTTATCAGCTGGACCGGGATGATATCGGCAAAGGCATGTATCTCATCATCAGCGGGCTGTTTAAGAAGGTAGTGGTCTCCGATTTTATCTATCTCAATTTTGTACAGTATATTTTCGATGACCCTTCCCGGCATACCGGACTGGAATGCCTGCTGGGCGTGTACGGATACGCACTGGTCATCTACTGCGATTTCTCCGGCTATTCAGATATGGCCATCGGCATTGCGCGCTGGACCGGCTTCAAGATCCCACCTAACTTCGAAACACCTTATCAAAGCGCTAGTATCACGGAGTTCTGGCGCAGATGGCATATCTCCCTCTCTTCCTGGCTGCGCGATTACCTCTACATTCCGCTGGGCGGCAACCGTAAAGGCAAGTTCAGGCAATATGTAAACCTGGCCCTCACCATGCTCATCGGCGGGTTCTGGCATGGCGCCAGCTGGAACTTTATCTTTTGGGGCGGCCTTCATGGCCTTGCTTTGGCAGTGGATAAGGTAAGGATCACCTGGTTAAAGCGCTCCGGTATTGAGCTTAAAGGCTTTGGAAAATATGCTTTCAAAGTGCTGGGCATCCTCATTACCTTCCATTTTGTTTGCTTCTGCTGGATCTTCTTTAAGGCCGCTACTTTCCACGATGCCTGGGCCCTGCTGCACCAGATTGCCTATGACTTCCAGCCCGGTATATGGCGTGAGCTGTACCAGGGCTACAGTACCGTATTTGGCTTAATGCTGCTGGGTTTTGCGCTCCATTTCCTGGCTGGCGCCGGTGGTCAGCAAAAGATGGAAGGGGCTTTAACCCGCGTGCCAGTGGCCGGAAGCATTGCCATTATGGTGCTGTTCATCTGGCTGCTCATCCAGGTAAAGACCACACAGCCCATGATTCCCATCTATTTCCAATTTTGATTGTATCGCTCCTGGCCCTACTTTTGCGGCAAGTAATGATCAACCAAAATATACGAACAATGAGACGCCTGCTGGTGTTGTGCCTGTTTTTGATGCTGTCTTTTATCGCAAAAGGGCAGTTCCTGATGGATATGATAGACACCTCCACTTCGCTGGGTAAGGGGATGTTCTCTATGTACAAGAAATATGACGCGCTGCGTTTCAGTGGCTATATTCAGCCGCAATTCCAGTATATCGGTAGTAAAGGCGCTAAAAGCTTTGCCGGGGGCGATTTCCCCGCGGCAGTCAACAACCGCTTTATGCTACGCCGGGGGCGTATTCGCCTGGATTATGAGCGCTATGACGACAATGGCATGCCCATGGTAGCCTTTGCTTTCCAGTTTGATGGTTCAGAAAGAGGCGTTTTTATCAGGGATTTTTACGGCCGTGTGTTTGAAGGCAAATGGAATGTGCTTTCCTTGTCTGCCGGTATGTTTGCCCGCCCTTTTGGCTATGAAGTGAACCTCTCTTCCGCAGACCGCGAAAGCCCTGAGCGTGGCCGTATGTCGCAAACACTAATGAAAACGGAGCGCGACCTGGGCGCTATGATCACCTTTGAGCCCCGCCGGAAAACGCATCCGCTGCGATATTTCAAAATAGACGCAGGATTATTCAATGGTCAGGGCCTTTCAGGACCATCAGATTTTGATAGCCATAAAGACCTGATAGCACGTGTTGCGCTTAAACCATACCCACTGAATAGAAAAGGATGGCTTATTTCGGGTGGTATCTCTACTTTATATGGAGGGATGCAGCAATTCACACACTATATCTACAGATCAGGAAATGCAGCCAGCGGTAAGACCGTATTCAGGGTGGATTCTTCTCTGGCAAATGAAGGGAAGATCGCGCCCCGCCACTATTACGGGGCAGATGTGCAGCTCAGGATCCCCAATGGCAAAAAAGGCAATACGGAATTAAGGGCGGAATACATACGCGGCACACAAACGGCTACTGCGGCCACCAGCGAAACGCCAGGCACTATCCCCGCAGCAGCAGACGGTACGAGGCTACCGCTCTATGTAAGAAAATTTGACGGCGCCTATTTTTATTTCCTGCAGAACCTGGGAAGCCCGCAACACCAGCTGGGATTAAAATACGATTGGTACGATCCAAACAGCGATATCAGCGGTCATGAAATTGGCCAGGCTGATAGCAACACCACAGAAGCCGACATCCGCTTCGATACCTTCGGGGCCGGTTATCTCTATTATTTTAACGAACATCTTAAAATAACACTGTGGTATGACCTTATAAGGAATGAATCTACAGACCTTAAAGGTTATACCACAGATGTAAAGGATAACGTATTTACCTGCCGCCTTCAGTTCAGGTTTTAAAGTGCATTATTCAGGTACACACAAGATGGCATCGGCCATAAGGTCGCCCTGTACGCCCTCCGGCAGCGACAGCTCTACATAATAAGGAGCACCTTTTTTGTAAGAGTAGGAACCTAGGGGCACCCACTCATTGCCATGTTCTTCCAGCGATTGCCGCGTAGTTTTATTGCCGTCGGCAGATACGATATTGAAATTTGCAGCAGGCGCTTTTCCCTGTTTAGTGATGTTATAATAGTAGATAGTATAACGTCCTTCATGCTCCATGGGTGGCGTGAAACGCACGCTGCCGCCTGCTGAATAGGTAACGGAAGTGCCGTAGTTATGCGGTGCTTTGATTTTCTGCCACTGTCCTTTTTCCTGCAGGAAAGTTTTATCGGCATCATCCACCAGTACTTCAGGGATGCTGCCGTCTACCAGCGGATCCTGTTTCAGCTTTTGTTGCAGCGTCTTTACATTAATGTCCTGCACAGCTTTACCATCATTAATGGCCATTACTGCCGCAGCGGCAGACGATTGCCCCAACACCATGAACACCGGCTCCATACGGATGGAACCATAGGCAATGTGTGTGGCCGATAAACACACCGGTACCAACAAATTCTTACATTCCTTTGATTTAGGCACCAGTGAACGATAGGCAATAGGATAGGGGCCCGGCGTACCTTTCTGCACATCGCCTTCATTTTTTACCATGCCATTCACTACTACGCGCTGGCAATTGTGCGAGTCCATGGTGTAGGCAGCCATACCCACCGCATCTTTTACCACTTCCTTGCTTTCGCAGTTGGCCTGCGTCATCACATACTGACCTATCATTCTGCGTGCTTCCCTTACATACAGCTGGAAAGACCAGCCGCCATTGTCGGTATATTCATCTTTAGGATAACCCCATTTCAGCATTTCATTGCGCAGGTCTTCAGGCACCCGTGGATCATGCCCAATGAAATACAGCAGGCCTTTGTTATAATCTTCATGATCCTTGATGATCTTTTGACGGGTGGCATAATCTGCTTCCGGGTAATCGTAGTTCATCCCGATCATGTCTGTAGAGAAAGCGCCGTTGTTGTTGATATCCGTTTTATTATTCGGCATCAGATCAAACTTAAGGCCGCCCCAGAGGTTCTTCCAGCGGTTCTTTTCCAGGATCCTTACCAGCAGCTCATACTTCGAAGGATCGTAGTTCTCAGGCTGCGTAATAGGTATCAGGTTGGCAGGATCGCTGCTCAGGCAGATACGGAAATTATAAGCCTGTACTTTCTTATCGCCGGAACCTGCTTTGGCAAGGGGCTCGGGGCTGATGCCCCATAATAATCCGCTGGAAGGATTGCCCTTTTCGCGGTACGGATCAATGCCATCCGGGAACTGGTGTTTATCCAGCAGCTGTACCCCGTTCCATGTTTCATTATACTCGCTGTTGGCTTCCCGGCCAATGGTGTAGCTTACACCTGCCTCGGCCATCAGGTCGCCTTCATAGCTGCAGTCAATGAACATCTTTGCTTTAATGGTACGCTGTGCAGGTCCGCTGCCTGCTGCCTTTTCCAGGGTAATGGATTGGATGCTGCCCTGCTGCTTGTCTGCTTTCGTGATATAGTAGCTGTACAGCACAGGCACCGCTGCCTTTTGTATGTATTCGTTCAAAATGTTTTCTGCCACATGCGGTTCAAAGACCCATTGTTCAAACTTGCCGTAATAGCGGCCAATGCGCCGGTAGAAATCACGTGCCAGGCCAGTGATGGCAAACTTGTTGCCAATGTCCGTATATCCCAGGCCGCCGGTGGTCATGCCGCCCAGGTGCTTGCCAGGTTCTATGAGCAATACGGTCTTACCCATCTTTTTGGCAGTATAAGCCGCTGTTACGCCTGCAGCAGTGCCGCCGTACACGCAGATATCATAGCTGTCTGCCGATTGCGCGGCAGCATCATGGCCTCCTGCCAGCAAAGCCAGCAGGGTAGTTAAAATGCCTGTTCTTAATTTACGTATGGTCATCATCGTTATTTTGATTATTTATATCCCGGGTTTTGTTGCAAAGTAGCCTGACCGTTCAGGTAACTATTCTGGATCTCTGTTTGTGGAATCGGGTAGTATTCATCTATCCCTTTTGTGAAAACGGCTCCTTTAAGATAGACTCTTTTTACGGATACTTTAGCCAGGTAGGTATTCAATTCCGTATCTGCAATGCCCCATCTTACCAGGTCAAAGAAGCGGTGCCCTTCCATTGCCAGTTCCAGCTTGTTCTCGAACCGCACGGCCTGCTGTGCCGCAGGGCGGGAGGTCCAGGCTTCCTGGTAGATATTCACGTTGTAGTTGGCGGCCGGCGCACCGTCAGGCTGCTGTACATAACAGCCGTTACGTGCGCGGCTGCGCAGCTGGTTCACGTACAGCCTTGCCTTGTCCGGATCACCGATGGCGGCTTCGCATTCAGCGGCCCAGAGGATCACTTCTGCCAGGCGCAGCAATTTTACATTGTTGGCAACTGCGGTAGGGCTGGAGGCATCGGTGAATTTCCCTTGCTGCTCTTTGTAGTATACATTCTTTTTGGGACTGTATGGCCCAGCATAGGCCTGGTTACGGATCCAGGCAGCGCCGGGATGCGGGCCCCAATCCAGGTAGGGGATGCCCCTGCGCCCAACCGTCCAGTCCAGGCGCGGGTCCAATGAACCGGTATAAGGCGTGAAGGGCTGATCAGAGGGAATGCCTTCATCATCCTTTACGTCATCCGTGTTGTAGGTGCTGATCATGGGCAGTCCGTTGACATCCGTTTTATAGGCGTTAACCAGGTCCTGGCTGGGCTGAAAGGTGCCGCAGCATTTACCGGGTCCTCCCGTATAGGGATAATTCAGCACATCGCCCTGGTTGCCGTTACCGCCGTTGGCGCCGTCGTTCACAGAGGTCTGCGCTTCCAGGATAGCTTCCGGGCTGTTCTTGGTAGCCGGGTTGAAATTATCATGGAAACAATCGTTCAGGCGGTATTTCACCCCGCGAGAGTTCTTGCCGTTCGTCAGCACCGCTTCTATCAATGGCCTGGCCTCTGCATATTTGCTTTGATACATGTATGCTTTGGCGAGATAGGCGGTGGCCGCCCATTTGTTCACACGGCCAATAGCGTCCTGCGTTTCGGGCAGGTTGTCCATCGCGAATTTGAGATCATTCATAATATCCGGCCAGATATCATGGTCATTGGGAATCTTCGGGTTCAGGTCTGTTACGTTGTCGTCCAGGTAAGGCACCCTGTTCCAGAGCTTCTTTGCTTCGAAATGATAGAATGCCCGCAGAAAGCGCGCCTGTGCCGCGATATTGGTCTTTTCCCCATCGCTCATGTCTGTTACCTTGCGCAATACTTTAAGCGTATTATTGGCCCGCACAATGCCATCATATAACGTGCGCCATTTACCGAGGTAATAATTATCGGTTGGGTTGGACTCATATCTTTCGATATTGTTGATATCCGGCTGACTGCTGGGGTCAGCGCCTTTATGTGCTTCTCCACCGCGTATACTACCGAAGCTCCAGTTGGAGGCTGTTTGTTCATAGCTGCCACCGGCGCCGATGCCGTCCAGCAGGGAGTAAGCGCCTACCAGGATAGCATTTACGCCTTTTTTGTTGGCCAGTGCGTTTTCATCAAGCGAAAGTGGCTGTTTGTCCAGGAAACTGTCTGAGCAGCGCCAGCCCAGTAGCAGGAGCAGCGCGGTGCAGCCGGTGAATATGAGTTTTTTCATACGTAGATTTTTTGCATCAGGAATTAGAAAGTAAGCGAAAGCCCTACCAGTACCTGCCTGGCGTTGGGATAAAATCCATAATCCACCCCTTTGTTAAGATCGCCGCTGCCGCCAAAACCAGCGTTCATAATATCCGGTTCCAGTCCGCTGTAAGAGGTGATGGTGAAAAGATTGGTAGCCTGTACATATAGCCGCAGCTGATCGATGTTCACTCTTTTCAATAATGCGGCCGGTAATGAATAGCCCACTTGTATGTTCTTGGCGCGCAGGTAAGAACCGTTCTCTATATAGTAGCTGTGTGAAATGCCGTTGCTGATATTATCATTGGCATCCAGTATGGGCAGGCTGGCATTCGGGTTATCCGGCCGCCAGGAATCGTACAGCATGCGTTTGCTGCGGTTGCCTGCAAAGGTCTGGAAGTCTGTATAGTATTTGGTGATGTTGTAAATATCATTGCCCTGGGAGCCGTATAAATACATGTTAAAATCAAAATTGCGCCAGCCCAGGCTGATGTTGAGCCCATAAGTAAAATCAGGATGCGGGTTACCGATAACAGTCCGGTCATTCAGTGTTACGGCGCCATCTCCGTCAATATCCTTCAGCTTATACTTGCCTACAAATTTTGCAGGATTGTTCTTGTCCATGCCTGTTTGCAATGCATGTGATTTTACTTCAGACTCGTTCTGGAAAATACCTTCTATCTGGTAGCCGTAGAACATAGATACCGGCTTCCCTTTTTCTGTAAGGGTGATGGTACCGTAACGGGTGCCGCCGCTGAAGATCTGTTCTGTGCCCGTTTCTCCCAGGCGCAACACTTCATTCTTGTAATGGCTGAAGGTAATGCCAAGGTCGTACTGCAGTTCTCCGCCTATCTTATCGCGGTAGTTGATGCCCAGATCAATACCGATATTACGCATGTCGCCTATGTTTACGAAAGGCGCAGTGGCCCTGCCCGCGAGCGCGGTGAGCTGTGGTTGGGTGAGCATATCATTGGTGCGGCGGTCATATACTTCTGCGTTCACTTCCAATTTTCCTTTGAGCATCGCGATGTCAAGACCGATATTGGTCATCACCGTAGATTCCCATACCGTTGCAGGATTGCCCAGGTTAGCAAGATAATAGCCGATCACGGTGCTGTTACTGGTACCACCCAGGTCATAGTTGGAATTGCGCGGATTGGTGCTGTACTCATAGGCATAATTATAGGCGCGCGGAATTTCCTGGTTGCCAGTAGCGCCGATGCCTGCTCTGAGCTTCAGCTCATCCAGCCAGGGAAGGCCTTTGAGGAAAGGCTCTTCAGACAGGCGCCATCCCACACTGGCCGCAGGGAAGATGCCATAACGTTCAGCAGGGGCAAACCTGGATACACCGTCGCGGCGCAGGATCCCTGTAAAGAGATATTTGTCGCGGTAAGAATAATCCACCCGGCCAAACATAGACGCCAGCGCTGTTTCTGTCTGGCTGCTGGCATTGGTTTGCGTGCTGGGATCGCCGTTATTCAGGTTCCAGATCAGTTCTGATGTGCTGAAATAGTTTACCCTGCCGCCGCTCAGGTTGCGCCCTTTTTCAGAAATAGCTTCTGTGCCCAGCAGGAGGTTCACATGATGCTGACCGAAAGCCTTTTTATAGTTGACGGTGTTGGTGAACACCCAGCGCAGGTTATAATTGGAGTTCTCACTGAAACCATTGTTAGCTGCCGGTTCTGAATGCTCCGGGTTCAGGTAGGAAAAACTATAGCCGTTCCAGTTGGTATAATCTATCCCGAAGCTGGACCTGAACTGTAATCCCTTCAGGATGGTGATCTCTGCATAGGCATTGCCAAAGGCACGATAACCTTTTGTCTTGTTGTCTTTACCGCGGTACAACAGTGCATAGGGATTGGAAGAGTTACCCAATCCTGCGCCACGTGTACCTGCAAAATTGCCGCCGATATCATACACCGGTATAATAGGCGGTACACGCATGGCCTGTACAATGGCATTGCCTTCACCGCTGGCATAATCTCCGCCGGTAGACTCTGTAAAAGCTACCTGCAGGTTCTCTCCAAAGCGGATGTTCTTCTTTACCAGCAGTTCTGTATTGATACGTGCCGAATAGCGTTTAAAGTTGGTATACTTCAGGATGCCTTGCTGGTTAAAGTAGTTGAGGCCAAAAGCATAATTCCCTTTCTCTGTGCCGCCGGATCCGGTGAGCTGGTGATTCTGAATGGAGGCCGGTGCAAAGATCTGCTTATACCAATCTGTTCCATCCTGGTTAGCGCGTACGATCTGGTTGGTGCTCAGGTCATACAGGCTTTCATCTACCTGCCCTTGTTGTTTGCCTGCGGGCAGTATATAGTAAGGGATCACCGGCTGCGCACCATTGCCAAACTGCGGATGTGTAGGATTGCCATTAGCGCCTACCTGTCCGGCATTTTTCAGGCTGGTCCAAATAAGATCAGACCATTCCTTTGTATTCAGCATCTCCGGCCCTTTACCAGGGTATTGCATACCGTAGTATGCATCATAAGAGATCTTAGATACGCCCGCTTTACCTTTCCTGGTGGTAATGATCACAACACCATTACTGGCCTGTGCGCCGTAAATAGAAGCAGCGGCGGCATCTTTCAATACCTGTATAGATTCAATATCATTCGGGTTCAGGCTGTTCAGGCTTTGGCTGCGCGTAGATACGCCGTCAATCACATACAGGGGCCCGTTATCATTGATAGTACCGATGCCCCTGATGCGGATCGTTACGCCCGCGCCGGGTGCACCATTGCTGGTGGCCGTAACACCGGCGGCTCTTCCTTGTAATTGCTGGCCAAAGTTGCCCGCGGGCACAGACAAAAGGTCTTTTGTTTTTACTACTGCTACAGAGCCGGTGATGTCTTTCTTTTGCTGGGTAGTATAACCGGTTACCACTACTTCTGATAATGAGCTGGTAGCCGATGATAATGTTACGTTGACAGTGGCTCCATCGCTGGCGGCCAGCTCCTTTGCTTCAAACCCGATATACTGGAAAAGCAGTACGGCATTATTGTCCGGCGTTTGTAAACGGTAATGTCCTTCAGCATCTGTTACCGTGCCTTTGCTGGTGCCTTTGATCATTACGCTTACGCCTGGTAGCGCCTGACCATTGGCGGCATCTGTCACTTTACCGCTAATGGTAGTATCTGCCGCTATATACGTGTTGATCACGGGGATGATCTCATTAACAGTTGGCGCCAGTTTTCCCGGCGTATAAATGGTATAGCTGTGCTGCCCGAATCGTTTCACCCTCATTCCAAACGGCTGCAGCAGATCTTTCAGCAGCTCATCCAGGCTGCTGTATTGACCCTGCTGGTTACGCAGGTGCAGCAGTACTTTTTCTGCAGTCACCTGTTTTTGCTGCAGTGTTTCGCTATCATAGTCAAAGCTTACCTGGTAACGTTGTGCAATGTTGTGAAGGGCGTCTGTCAGCAGCATGCTTTTTATACGGGCGCTTTTGCGATGCTGCTCCTGCCGCCCGTTCAGGGAAAGATCCTGTGCGGCGGCATTGGGGCGCATGTACAGTAAACAGCATAGGAAGCATAGCAGCCCCCTGTGTGAGTAGAAGAGGTACGTCATAACTGGAATTTAAAAATTAGTGTTTGACGTTTGAAGTTTGAGGTTTGAGGTTCGTTGAAGGCTATAGGTTCAAAGGTTGACAACTTGTCTAAACCTCTAACATCTAACTAACCTCAAACCTCAAACTTCAAACGTCAAACTACTTGTAAATGAAAACCGTGTCTGCCTGGCGTATTGTCCTTAGTTGATAAATAGTACTGATCTTTTGCAGCAATTGATCCGGGTCGTTAGCCGGCGCTGTACCATTAAAACGTTTATTCGTTAGGGTAACAGGCGCTGTTATTTTGAATTGCCATCCGTATGTATCCGTTAAATATCCTAATATCTCTTCCACCGGTGCATTGCTGAATACCAGCTGGTTGCTGCGCCAGGCAGTATGCCATTGTGTATGCACTTTTTTGCTGCGCATGCCTTTATCGTCCATGACCACCATGTCGCCAGGCTGCATTTTTACAGGACGGGCATCAGGCTTTGCAGGACTAACCTGTACTGCGCCCTGTTCCAGTACCACCTGTAATTGCGCTTGCCGCGATTTTACATTAAATGCGGTGCCCAGCACGCGGATATCACCTTTGTTGCAGCGCACCGTAAATACAGGCGCATGGGGCCTGGTTTGAACGGAGAAGTAAGCTTCTCCTTCCAGGGTAACATGGTGCGGGCTAAAGCGATGGTAAACGAGCCTGGATTGCTGGTTCAGTACGATCTGTGATCCGTCCGGGAAGGTAACGCGGCGCAGCTCTCCGGCTTTGGTGATGATGACAGTCGCCGTGTTGCCGAAGTAACGGTAACTGTACAGGCCTGCTATTACCAGAAGTACGGATGCGGCAGCATACCAGACCAGCCGCCGTAGCAATGGCCGCCGTCGTGTGGTCGTCGTATCATGCTGCGCCTTCAGCTGTTGCCATATCCTTTCCACTACCGCTGGCTCAACCGGTGTTTGCGCAAAGCGGTAATGCAATAGCAGGCTGCGGGCCTCCTGTACGGTGTGCGCCTTTTGGGGATAGTCCTGCAGAAACTGTTCCCAGAAGGCATCATCACCGGTATCAGGCGTTTTTACCCAGCGGATAAAATCATCATCCAGCGCCAGCTGCCAGGTAGTATGGTGTTGATAGAAGGCAGTTGATCTCATGCTAGTTAGTCGTAAGTCGTTAGTCGTTAGTCGTAAGTTGTTAGTCGTAAGTTGTCAGTTGTCAGTTGTCAGTGGTTAATCAGAAGTTGCCAGCCATTACTTACGACTAACGACTAATGACTTACGACTAACGACTTACGACTAACGACTTACGACTATTCACAGAGTGAATGAAGCGCCGTTTTTATCCCTCGATCACAGAAAATATTTCAGAAATGGATTTTGTCTAAAAACAGGCTGCTTTTTTGAATAAAGTCTAAGCATGCTGGCTGGCCTGGAAGATCATATAAAGGCAGCCAAGAGAAGGGCCGGGAAGTAGTTGCCGCAGGGTATCAAGGGCTTTGTATACGGTCTTGTAAGCTGATTTCTGGTCTATTTCCATAATAGCGGCAATCTCTTCATAGCTCAGGCCGTGAAAGAAGCGCAGGTAGATCACTTCCTTTTGCCGGTTGGGCAACTGGTTAATGTAGTGCTGTAAGACGGACAGCTGTTCCTTTTGCAGGCAGGCTTCCAGCGCGGGTGTCTGAGCGGCGGGCTCCAGCTGCAGCACGGTATCGAACAGCTCCTGGCTGGATAATTCCCTGCGATGGCGTTTAAGCAGCTTTAACAGCTCATTGCGTACACAGCGCAACAGGTAATATTTAACAGATCGGGGATCGGGTAATTGCCGCCGGTGTTGCAGCAGGTAAGTAAACACATTTTGCACCGCATCTTCTGCCAGCCATTTTTCGCCGCAGATCTTGTAGCTGTAATCCAGCAGGGTGGTGATGAAGTTCCGGTACAGCCATTCAAAGGGCGCTATATCATCCTCCCGGGTAAAAGCCTTCCAGGCTATCCTGGTTGCCTCTTCCACTCCGGGAACAGGGTCTTCATATTTCTCTTTGGTTGACAATCGCTGCAAATCTAATCATCCGCCGGCTGGCAGACAAATCAGCACATCCGCTCATTATTCTTTCCCTGTTTCCAGCGTAAAGCCGAAAGTAGACCCTATTTCAGGTTTGCTTCGCACATTAATGGTCTGGTTATGGGCTTCAATGATATGTTTAACGATGGCCAGACCCAGTCCGGTGCCGCCAATGTCGCGGCTGCGGGCCCTGTCTGTACGGTAGAAGCGCTCAAATACGCGGGGCAGGTGTTCTTCGGCAATGCCGATACCATCGTCAGAGATCTCTATCAGCACCTGGCGGTCGTCCATAGTGTATACGCTGGCGATAGTATGTCCGTCGGTCTTACCGTACTTGATAGAGTTATCCACCAGGTTCATCAGCACCTGGCGTACCTTTTCCTTATCCGCCAGTACGGTCACCGGTGATTCACAGCCTTTTTTGATATTGAACCGGATGCCTTTGGTATTGGCTTTCAGCGACAGCGTATCAAACACGTCTTTGATCAGCTCCTGCACTACAAAGGTTTCCCGGTTGATGGTCATTTCCCCGCTCTCCAGTTTGGATATTTCATCGAGGTCGTCTATCAGGTGGCAGAGGCGGTCAATGTTCTTGGTGGCATTCTTCAGGAACACCTTGTTCACGTTCGGGTCTTCCACGGCGCCATCCAGCAGGGTGTGGATATAACCCTGTACGGCAAAGATGGGCGTTTTGAGCTCATGGCTCAGGTTCAGCAGGAACTCTTTGCGGAACTCTTCGTTGCGGCGCAGCATGTCCAGCTCTTCCTTTTTCTGCGCGGCCCATTTTTCTACATCTTCGCTTACTTCCTCAATAGTCTTCAGGGGCAGGATATTCTTGTTGAAGAACTCTTCCCTTTTGGAGGCCTTGGTCTGGTAAATGAACTTGTAGATCAGCTTTATCTTACGGTAAATGAAGTTCTGTAAGGTATAAAGGTACAGGTAGTACGATACCAGGAAGGTGAGCGCAAAGGCGATCAGCATGATCTTCCAGCTTCCATCGGTGATAAGGCTTCCCAATGCTATAACTGCTGCTATAATAAGGGCAGTGAACCCCGCCAGTTTTTGCGGGGAGAGATTTTTCGCGTTGAACATACTCCAAAGTGAGTAATTATTGTAATAGTGGGAAATTAAGCTAATTTTTTTACTTAACATAAAGAAGACAGCCAATGGCTGATAGCTATAGCTTTTAGCCGCTGGCTATTAGCTATTAGCGCTCACCTTTGACAAAAAGGCATGCTATAACAAAAAAATAAAACGGAGGAAATAATGTGGGAAAGCTAGTAGCCAGCAGCTAGTAGCCAGCAGCTTACATTTCAAACTTGTATCCCACGCCCTTCACCGTAGTGATCAGGTCAATACCTATTTTCTGGCGTATCTTACGGATGTGAACATCAATGGTACGGTCGCCTACAATTACTTCCGTGCCCCATACCTGGTTTAAGATCTCGTTGCGCAGGAAAACGCGTCCCGGTTTGGAGGCCAGCAGCTGCAGCAGCTCGAATTCCTTCTTTGCCAGGATGATCTCCTGTCCTTTATAGGTCACAGTGAACTTTTCCCGGTCAATGATCAGGTCTCCCAGCTGCATCTGCATTTCCTCCGTCTTGTGCAGGCGGCGGAATAAAGCATTAATGCGGCTTACCAGCAGTTTGGGTTTAATGGGTTTGGCGATATAGTCGTCGGCCCCCATGTTAAGGCCGTCTATTTCAGATTTTTCGTCGTTCAGTGCGGTGAGGAACAGCACCATGGTATCCTTGAATTCGGGAATCTTCCTGATCTCGCGGCAGGTGTCAATCCCGTTCTTATTCGGCATCATGATATCCAGCATAATAAGGTCGGGGCGGAATATCTTGGCTTTCTGGATAGCTTCGCTTCCGTCTTTGGCCGTAACGGTGTCGTATCCTGCAGATTTGAGGTTGTAGCTGATGATTTCCAGTATATCGAGTTCGTCATCCACCACTAGTATTTTACCTGCAACCGCTTGGTCTATCATAAATATCCTTTTGTTAAGATGGCACAAAATTAATTCGCCACCGAGTTAAGTTAACATTATATAATTGTTAACACAAACGCTGAAACATAGTTCAGTACTGCAAAGTTACTGATTATACTGCGGATAGACAGCCGCGGGTTCTTATATGCTTATTTACTATTATCCGTATCTTTATGGTTATGATGATCATTTTTGGCATGCAGCTTTTTGATGGCGTGCGTGATCTCATTCAGCATTTCTATTTGGGTTTGCTGCAGTTCCAGCACATCCTGCTGCTGCCGGATAATAAGGTGGTCTATCTTTTCATGCAGGATCCGCACCTCCAGCTCAGACTTCAGGTTGATCATATAATCATTTTTCGCCCTTTGACGGTCCTTTTCTTCCTGCCGGTTCTGGCTCATCATGATCACGGGCGCCTGCAAAGCGGCCAGGCAGCTCAGGATCAGGTTTAGTAAGATGAAAGGGTAGGGGTCAAAGCCCTTATCGGCCAGCCAGAATATATTGAGGGCCATCCACACCAGTATAAAGCTCAGGAAAATGATGATAAAGGTCCAGCTGCCGCCAAAATCTGCAATCTTATCAGCCAGCCGCTGCCCCAGGCTTAAGCGGGCGCTTTCCATGCTCTCTTCCAGTTTATCCGTCAGGGTTTCGTGGTCGCGCATCTTTTCCATCACGGTTTTTTCCAGTTCGGTCAGCTCATTGATCTCTTTGGAGAAAATACCTTCATAATACTGCTGCCGGTAATGGTTCAGCTCAGAAATGGCCAGGTTGCAGCGATTATTGAACTCGGGGTGCTCCTTACGTATCAGTTCAAGCAGCTCCTGCCGGATACCATGCCCGCTCACCCTTTCTGTTGTTGGAAAATGCCTGCCTGAAAGATCACTTTTAAAAGTCTGCATATATATAAAGTTTGATGTTTAAGGTTTGATGTTTGAAGTTAGTTAAAGGTTTAAAAGTTCAGAAAAAGGATCCTTGCCTTGAACCTCCCACCTTCCAACGAACCTCAAACCTCAAACCTCAAACTTCAAACCTCAAACTTCAAACCCAAACCTCAGCCCTCAGACCTCAAACCTCAAACTTAAGGCCTCAAATCCATGAACTTTTCGCTCCTGTAGAGCGTTTTATTAAATTGGTCGTAAATTTGCTATAAGGGAAGAAGAAACGTACATAAATTATAGATGAAGAAATTTTTAATACTCTTATGCCTGGTGGCTTCTCAAGGTAGCCGGGTATTTGCACAAGGCGAGCAGAAGATAGACATCCCTATCGGGCGCCAGGGTTTTCACGATAACATAGACAAGGAACAGGCAGCCGCCGCAAAGTTTGATGGCAAGGCGGATGATTTTGTTCAGGTGTCTGACGACAAGACCATCAACCTGCAGGTTACCAACGCAGTCATTAAACAGGTAGACGACATGCAGCTGGAGATTGAGCGGGATACCTTGCTCGATCACCGCCTGAAAATCAAGTATCTCTCCGGCCTGTATGTGATGCTGCACGATTATAACAGCAAACGTGCCTACCGCAAGATAGATCCGGCAGAAGCCCCCGCCATGGTAGCCGCCTACCGCGATATGATGAAAGCCGATATTCACGGCCAGACCATATTGCCGATCGTACGCGGCCTGTCTTTTAACGCCGGTGAGAAAGTGATCGAAGTATTCAAGGACAATCCCGGCTATAAGGAGGCGAGGGGAGTGATGTTCGCCAAATATGCCTACGACAACCTGGAAACAGTTATGTCCAGGATCGGGTCTTACCTGGAATACCCGGAAACAGATTCCATCATCGCTGCCGTAGCCCGCAAGTACCCTAACCAGGTGCTGACCTACGCTACCTCCTATACGCCGGTGGCCAACGCCATCAAAAAGAACCCGGATCCCGTGGTGCAGCTCATTGTGAAGATAGGCAGCTCCAGCCAGTCTACCCGTATCCTGCCCTTTATCGACGAGCTGATAGACGGCACCATGAGCGTAGACTCCCTGGAGAATATAGTAAGCGGTGATTATCCGTATTTTAAACAGATGGTGAAAACCTCCATCGTGCTGCAGCAAAAGAAAAGCAACGGCCAGAATCCCCTCGGCCTGAAAGCAATGATGGAGAATATGCAGTCCCGCTCCCTGCGTTACATCCGCGAGGTGAACGACCTGCACGAAGAACCTAACAATGTGCGCTTTGCCGTTGTAAAGAACTTCAGCCCCGAAGAACTGTATTACCTGATCGTGAACGGGCAGGAAGAACTGTTCACCTCCAGCTATACCAACCATGGCAACGCAGGTTTATACGACCAGATGATGGCCCGTATGAAGCCTTCCCGTGGCGACAGCCTCCTGATGCTGGTCAGCTTTGACCGCTTCAAGAAGTTCATCGCTATGGCCGCCGGCTTCAATACCCTGGACCACTTCCTGAAATCCATGGAGCCGGAAAACGCCAACTACCTCATGAAGAAATACGTGAGCAGCCTGGAGAAAACAGAAGACCTGGAAGACGCAGTGGATGTGGCCAATTCCTTTGGCAGCATACGCGATCCTAAACTGCTGGAATTCCTGCGGGAAGAAGTGAAGAAGAACTACGTATTCGTATCCCGCAAGAACGACCGCCGCGGCAAAGTGATCTATGAACTGCTTTCCAGCCTCTTTGAAACGGAATCCGGTAAGCAGAATGATTCTACCAAAGCTTCAGACATGGCAGCCAAGTTGAGCCTGCCGCCTATCAACTATGTGAACTTCGCCGGACTGGTGAGCGACAGTGGCCGTATCTATCAGCAGGTATTCTTCTATGGCGATAAAGACGGACAGGAATCCTATGCCAGCTTTATGACCAGCTTTGGCGGTGGCGACTGGAGTGTGAGCCGCGGCAAGTACTGGACCACCATTACTTCCCAGAAAGGCAAGCCCATCACCATCTTTGCTAACCTTCCACTTGACGAGCCGGAAGACAAGACTGCCATCGAAAAGCTGAGCGAGTTCCTGGACGAAAAAGATATCCATCCCACTGTATTCATACACCGTGGTCACAGCTACCATGTGAATACCACCATGGATAACCTGCAAAGCTCTGCCAAGATAGTAGTGCTGGGCTCCTGCGGCGGCTATCATAACCTGGCCAAGGTGCTGGAAAAATCTCCCGACGCGCACATCATCTCCTCCAAACAGGTAGGTACGCGCTTCGTAAATGAGCCCATCATCCGCACCCTCGAAGATGTGATCCGCAGCGGTAAGAATGTAGACTGGGTAAACATGTGGGCGGTACTGGGCAAACGCTTTGCCGGTGATGCCCGCAACAAGGAACTGTTCAGCGATTATGTACCGCCGCACAAAAACCTGGGCGCTATATTTATCAAGGCGTACAAGCAGATCATGAAAGACGATAAATAGTCGTAAGTCATAAGTCGTTAGTCGTTAGTAAAATGCAGCGAAGGAAATCTTCGCGTCAATCACTAACGACTAACGACTTTCGACTAATGACTTTTCTTCGTAAGTTTGTATGATCCATGGACAACTTAACTATAAAGCGGGTTTTTGACTTCAGTTTGTTGCGGCGTCTCTTCTCCTTTGCCGCTCCATATAAAGGCTCCTTTTATCTCTCAATGTTTCTCACGGTCGTACTGGCGGTACTTTCCCCCTTACGTCCCTGGCTTATACAGGTAACAGTAGATAAGTATATTGCCAACCAGTGGATGCGCATGCTGATCATTATCACCATTGTCCAGATTGGCGTGCTGCTGTTGGAAACCCTTGTACGTTTCTTTTTCGGGTACCTCACCAACTGGCTGGGACAATCCGTAGTAAAAGACCTTCGCGTTACTGTATATAAAAAGATCGTACGCCTCAACCTGTCGTTCTTCGACAGAACGCCCATCGGTACTTTAACTACCCGTACTATCAACGATATAGAAGCGATCAACGACGTTTTTTCCGAAGGCATTATTTCCATCGTGGCAGATCTGCTGATGATCGTAGCCATACTGGTAGTGATGTTCATAGAAGACTGGCGGCTTACGCTCATCAGCCTGTCGCCTTTCCCGGTGCTTATCTTCGCCACCTGGATCTTCAAGGAAAGCGTGAACAAATCCTTCCACCAGGTGAGAAATGCGGTGGCAGCGCTCAACGCCTTTGTGCAGGAGCACATTACCGGTATGGTGGTAGTGCAGGCTTTCTCTGCAGAGAAAAGAGAGTTCGCCCGATTTAAGCAGATCAATAAAGAACATCGCAACGCCAATATAGACGCCATCTTTGCTTACTCTGTGTTCTTCCCTGTAGTGGAGATCATCCTGGCTATCTCACTGGGGCTCATGGTATGGTGGGGCGCCAATAAGGTGCTGAGCTATGAAGTGACCCAGGGCGTGATGATCGCTTTTATCATGTACCTCAACCTGCTGTTCCGTCCCCTGCGTGTGTTGGCGGATAAGTTCAATACCCTGCAGATGGGTATGGTGGCCAGCGAGCGCGTGTTCAAGATCCTGGACAATGAAGACCAGATCCCGGATAAAGGAACCAAAGACGCCGCAGGCATGAAGGGCGATATCATTTTTGATCACGTGCATTTTGCCTATACAGAAGACCGTTATGTGCTGAAAGACATTTCCTTCCATGCCCGTCCCGGTGAAACCATCGCCATTGTAGGGCATACCGGTTCCGGTAAAACCACTATCATCAGTATCCTCAACCGGCTGTATGAAATACAGAAAGGCCAGATAAAGATAGATGGCGTGGATATCAGCGAATATACCCTTAGCTCCCTTCGCAGTAAGATCGGCGTAGTATTGCAGGATGTGTTCCTTTTCTCCGGCTCCATCTATGAAAATATTACCCTCCGCAACCCGGAGATCAGCCGGGAGCGTGTAGAACAGGCTGCCCGCCTCATCGGCATGCACGATTTCATCATGCAGCTGCCCGGCGGTTATGATTACCAGGTAATGGAAAGGGGCAGCACCCTTTCCCTGGGCCAGCGGCAGCTCATCTCTTTCGTGCGTGCGCTGCTGTATGATCCGGCCATTCTCATCCTCGACGAAGCTACTTCTTCCGTGGATACCGAATCCGAGGCGCTCATCCAGCACGCGATTGACAAGCTGATCGCCGGCCGTACCGCGATCGTGATCGCCCACCGCCTCAGCACCATCAGCAAAGCCAGTAAGATCATTGTATTAGACAAAGGCGAGATCAGGGAAATGGGCAACCATGAAGAACTGCTTAAACTGGGAGGATTTTATTATAAACTGCATAGCATGCAGTTTAAGAAGACGGAAAGTGTGTAATTACCACGCTCGTCATTGGGGGGTGAGGTAAGTAGCAACGGGTTTTCATTCTCCGTCATTGCGAGCCAGGGCGCAGTGCGTTGGCCGCAACGAAGCAACCTCGCAAGCGGCAAAGGGGTCTTCCGTGCCGTCATTGCGAGAAGCTGCAGCGCCCGGTGCGTGGGGCGACGAAGCAATCTTTTAGGGATCTACTTCCCATCAATGAAATACTTTTATCATACAATACTCAGTGCTGCCCAGAAGTATATCTCACTTTCCTACAAATCTTAATCACATAAAAGATTGCTTCGTCGCCCCGCCCGCTTTTTCCTCCGCTCCTCCTCGCAATGACGCGGAGCTTATAACACATTGTCGACCAGTAACTTAATCTTCCCTCACCCCCCTTTTAATCTGCTTCTAACCTTTTTTCGCAAACGATTCTCTTTTTGAACTAAAATCGGTTATCTTTGCGCAAAATTTCAGAAAACGGTGATTCCCTGCAAACTGTTCAAACATAGTCTGATAGCGCTCTTGATAGCCTTTAACTTACTTGGAATTTACTCATGTGCTCAGGCACAAACAAATGAGGAAAAAGATGCACATGCCACTGCGCAGCATGGCGAACAACATCTTGCTGCCAGCCACGGTGAGGGTGAAGAGGAGGAAAAGGGATTCGACGCTAAGGAAGTGATCCTGGGTCACGTAAAAGATGCACACGACTGGCACCTGTTGGACCTGGGCAGCATCCCGGTTACACTGCCGCTGCCCGTGATCATCTACAACCCCGTAAAAGGTTTGTCTGTATTCTCTTCTTCCCGCTTTGAGCATGGCCACGCTACTTACGAAGGCTACCGCCTGGTAAACAGCCACTACATCCATGAAAAAGGGCTGGACGCCAATCAGTATCCTGACGGTAAAGTGATCGCTGTAGACGCTAACGACAATCCTACCGGTGAGACGATCTACGACTTCTCCATGACCAAGAACATCACTTCCATGCTGGTGGCCGCCATCATCCTGGTAGTACTGATGCTGAATGTGGCCAGGGCTTACCGCATCCGTGGTTCCAAACAGGCCCCCAAAGGTTTCCAGAGCCTGATGGAGCCGGTGATCATCTTCATGCGCGACGAGGTAGTGAAACCCAACATCCCCGGTAAACATTACGAAAGATTTACACCCTTCATACTTACCATCTTCTTCTTTATCCTGATCAATAACCTGATGGGACTGCTGCCCGGTTCTGCCAACGTTACCGGTAACCTTGCCGTAACAGCGGCGCTGGCAATCATCAGCTTCATCGCAATATTGTTCAGCTCCAACAGGCATTTCTGGGGACATATCTTTAACCCGCCCGTTCCGTTCGGTGTTAAATTTATCCTGGCCCCGGTAGAGCTGATCGGTGTGTTCACCAAGCCGATCTCCCTGGCCATCAGGTTGTTTGCTAACATGCTGGCAGGTCACATCATCATCCTGAGCATTATTTCACTGGTATTTATTTTTGGTTCTCTGAACAAGGTGGCCGGTTACGGATTCTTACCGGTTACTATCGCCTTCAATATCGTAATGATGATGCTGGAAGTGCTGGTAGCCTTTATCCAGGCCTTCATCTTCGCTAACCTGACTGCCGTGTTCATTGGCCAGGCCATGGAAGGCGGTCACGACGAGCACCATCACTAATAGGTAGGAAAATTTTTAACAACACATATATACATTAAACTATGGCTCTTTTAACAATTTTATTGCAGGCTGCTGCTACTTCTGGTCTGGCTAAGGCTGGTGGTGCCGTTGGTGCTGGTATCGCTGCTATCGCTGCAGGTATCGGTGTAGGTAACATCGGTAAGAGCGCGCTGGAATCCATCGCTCGTCAACCGGAAGCTGCTAACGACATCCGTGCAAACATGATCCTGGCTGCTGCGCTGGTTGAGGGTGTTGCCCTGTTCGGCGTTATCGCAGGTCTGTTGGCAGTAGTGCTGTAAGACAAAATTTATTACTGCATCCGGCGCACAGGGCAAAGGATGCAGTAATGCTATTAAATAAATGCGAACCAAACATAAATTCTGAATCATGGATCTGTTAATGCCGGCATTAGGCTTATTTACCATTTCATTCTTAATATTCGTTATTGTTTTCCTCATCCTGAAGAAATTCGCGTGGAAACCCATTCTCTCCACCCTGAAGGAAAGGGAAACCTCCATAGCAGACTCTATCGCTGCTGCTGAAAGGGTAAAAGAGGAAATGGCGCAGATGAAGGCAGAGCATGAGCACGTACTGGCAGAAGCTAAAGCAGAAAGGAGCAAGATACTGAAAGAGGCCAAAGACGCGAAAGACCAGATCATCAGCGAAGCCAAAACACAGGCCCAGGCAGAAGCCAAAAAGATCATTAACGAAGCGTACACTGCTATCGAGAACCAGAAGATGGCAGCCCTTACCGACGTAAAGAACCAGGTAGGTAAACTCGTTATTGAAGTAGCAGAGAAAGTGCTGAGAAAAGAGCTGTCTGATAAAACAGCACAGGAGCAATTTATTAAACAACAGGCAGAAAGCATTAAACTGAATTAACAGCCGCTAGCAGTTAGCAGTTAGCATTTAGTGCTAATAGCTAACAGCCAATAGCTAAAAGCTAAGATTATGACAAATCCCCGTCTCGCATCCCGGTATGCAAAATCTTTGGTGGATCTGGCAGCTGAAAAAGGCCAGTTGGAAGCGGTGCGTGCAGATATGCAGGCGCTGCAGCAGATCGTGCGCAGCAACCGCGATGTGGTTAATCTGCTGAAGAGCCCCATCATCAAACCGGACAAGAAACAGCAGATCCTTGCCACTCTCTTTGAGAACAGGATCAGCGCCATCAGCGCCGCCTTTATCAAACTGCTGGTAATAAAAGGCCGTGAAAGCAACCTGCCTGAAATAACCACGGAATTCGAAAAGCAATATAACCTGCTGAAGAACATCAGCAAAGTGAAGATCACCACTGCCGCGCCTGTAGATCCCGCTATCCTCGGCGCCATCAGGCAGAAAGTGGAAGCCGGAACTGATAAGAAGATTGTGCTGGAAACAGCAGTAGAACCGGAACTGATAGGTGGTTTTGTGCTCGAAACAGAAGACAGGTTGTATGACGCCTCCGTGCTCCGCGACCTGAAGGATATCAGGAAACAGTTCACACAAAACATTTACACACCCAATATCAAATAAAAGCTATTAGTTGTTAGCTTTTAGCTATTAGTAATTCAAACGGATAGGAATAATTTCGCTTTGGTCACTAACAGCTAAGGGCTAACAGCTAACAGCAAAAAAAATAGCAATTACCCTTTTAAAAAGCATAATTATGGTTGAGATAAAACCTGATGAAATTTCGGCGATATTGCGCCAGCAATTAAGCAACTTCAATGCTGCTGCCGACCTGGAAGAGGTAGGGACAGTGTTGCAGGTGGGCGACGGTATTGCCCGTATATATGGATTGAATAACGTTCGCTCCGGTGAACTGGTTGAGTTTGAGAACGGTACCAAAGCAATCGCCCTGAACCTGGAAGAAGACAACGTGGGTGTGGTATTAATGGGTGAGTATTCCGAAATAAAAGAAGGACATAAAGTACGCCGTACCGGCCGTATCGCCTCCATTAAAGTGGGCGAAGGACTGGTAGGCCGTGTGATCAATACCCTGGGCCAGCCGATAGACGGTAAAGGTCCCATCACTGGCGAATTGTATGAAATGCCCCTGGAGCGTAAAGCCCCCGGCGTTATCTACCGCGAACCAGTAAAAGAGCCCCTGCAAACAGGTATCAAAGCGATCGACGCGATGATCCCCATCGGCCGCGGACAGCGTGAGCTGGTGATCGGCGACCGCCAGACCGGTAAAACCGCGATCTGTATCGATACCATCATTAATCAGAAAGAATTTTACGATGCAGGCAAGCCTGTATATTGTATATACGTAGCGATTGGCCAGAAAGCCTCCACCATCGCAGGTGTGATGAAAACCCTGCAGGACAATGGCGCTATGGCTTACACTACCATCGTAGCCGCATCTGCTTCTGAGCCTGCACCGCTGCAATTCTACGCTCCGTTCGCAGGCGCCGCAATCGGTGAATTCTTCCGCGACACCGGCCGTCCTGCCCTAATCATCTATGATGATCTGTCTAAACAGGCCGTAGCTTACCGCGAGGTGTCACTGCTGCTGCGTCGTCCCCCCGGCCGTGAGGCTTATCCTGGTGACGTATTCTACCTGCACAGCCGCCTGCTGGAGCGCGCCGCTAAAGTGATCGCTAAAGACGAGATAGCCCGCCAGATGAACGACCTGCCGGACTCTATCAAGCACCTGGTAAAAGGTGGTGGCTCCCTCACAGCGCTGCCCATCATCGAAACACAGGCGGGTGACGTATCTGCATACATCCCCACCAACGTGATCTCTATTACCGACGGCCAGATCTTCCTGGAATCCAACCTGTTCAACGCCGGTATTCGTCCCGCTATCAACGTGGGTATCTCCGTAAGCCGCGTAGGTGGTAACGCCCAGATCAAATCCATGAAGAAAGTAGCCGGTACCCTGAAGCTCGACCAGGCCCAGTACCGCGAAATGGAGGCTTTCTCCAAATTCGGTGGCGACCTGGATGCTGCTACCAAAGCAGTACTCGATAAAGGCGCCCGTAACGTGGAGATCCTGAAACAAGCCCAGTTCAGCCCCTACTCTGTAGAAAAACAGGTAGCCATGATCTACCTGGGTACTCAGGGCCTGCTGCGCGATGTGCCCGTTAAGAACGTAAGAGCTTTCGAAGAAGCCTTCCTGCATGAAATGGAAGTGCGTCTGCCAGATGTACTCGCCGAGTTCAAGAAAGGCAACCTCGCTGAAGACGGTATCAAGCGTATGGTGACTTTGGCCAATGAGCTGAAGCCCCGCTTCGCATAAAGCATTGAATCTTAGTTTAAAAGCCATTCTGCTTAGGCAGGATGGCTTTTTTATTGCCCGGGTACCTTATACTAACTCAATACTTATACGATCGACATATCTTCTGAATTCCTATAAATTTCCTTCCTTTAGAAGATGGTAATAATATGGGATTAGAAAGGAAGTATATAGAGAGTATATAGGAGATATCTGTCACCTTTGCCTTAATGGGACTGCGTTTCAGCCAGGATGAGCACCGGATGGAACCCGGTCAGGGATCGGTTCTCATATGGATGCCTCCCCGAAAAGCCCTGAATATCAAGTAGTTCACAATACCCATTCCACCGACGATTCCCCCATTTTTACCGGAAACTGGCCCTGCTTTAGCCGAATTGTTTATCCTGTAACTTTGTTTACACCATAAACGAAATTACTTTTGAAGTAAATCCTTCCGCCAATGTCCAAGATTTACTTCCACCTATTCCTCTGTCTGTTCATCCCAGGCCTGCTATCCGCCCAGCATAAGATTGCTGGTAAGATCACAGACGCCAAAAAGCGACCCCTGCCAGGCGTAAACATCTATATCAAAGGCACCTATGATGGCGCCACTGCCGGGGCAGACGGCAGCTTCTCCTTCACCACCACCGCCCAGGGCGCCCAGGTGCTCGTGGCCAGCCTGATGGGCTTCCAAACACTGGAGCAGCCCATTACGGTAGGCGGTCCGCTCAACCTTTCGCTGATGCTGAAAACATCGGTGAACGAGCTGAAAGCGGTTACCATCTCCGCCGGTAGTTTTGAGGCCAGCAGCGATAAGCAGAATACAGTGCTCAAGCCGCTGGATATTGTCACGACCGCCGGGGCCACTGCCGATATTGTGCAGGCCCTGAAAACATTGCCAGGTACACAACAGGCCAACGACCGTGAAGGCCTTTTTGTACGCGGTGGCACCGGTTACGAAACCCAGATCTTTATAGATGGCCTGCTGGTACGAAACCCCTTCTTTACCAGCTTGCCGGATCAGCCGGGCAGGGGCCGTTTTTCCCCTTTCCTGTTCAAAGGCACGACTTTCAGCAGCGGCGGTTACTCCGCCCAGTACGGGCAGGGCCTTTCTTCTGCCCTGGTACTGGAGTCGGAAGACCTGCCCGCCCGTTCTTCGTATAGCCTGGGTGCTTCCGTACTGGGTTTCAGTGGAGGATTGGATGAGCTGTCTAAAGACAAGAAAGGCTCTTATGGTATTGAAGCAGACTATACCAACCTCGGCCCTTACTTCAGTGTGGCCAAGCCCAAACAGGAGCCTACTATAGGCCCGGAAATCATCGGCACTTCCGCCAACTTCCGCAGGAAAACCTCTTCTACCGGTATCATTAAGTTCTATGGTTACGGCAACTGGAGCAAGATGGGCTTCCGCAAGAACAGCATCGAGTACCCCGGCTACCAGGAACAGTTTGATGTGCGTAACCAGAACATCTATACCAACCTTACCTATAAGGAAAGCCTGGGCAACGGATGGCGCATTAACACCGGTTTCTCTTTCAGCTCCAACAGGGATAAGATAAAAACCGATACGATACAGAAAACACCGCAAACGGATATACGCAATAATTCCAATCTCAGCCAGCTGAGATTAATGTTCAGCAAAAGCCTGGGCGTATTGTCTATGCTGCGTTTCGGTGGCGAATACCAATATGCGTCTGAAAAGTCCCGCTTTAACAGCTTTGGCGCCAATTATGATGATAACTATGCGGCCGGCTTTGCAGAAACGGATGTTTATTTGACCCCGAGGTTTGTAGGACGCTTTGGCGGCCGTACGGAGTATTCTTCCATCCTCGATAAAGTGAATATTGCACCCCGCGCCTCCCTGGCATACAAGCTGGATGATTACAGCCAGTTTTCCCTGGCCTATGGCGATTATTACCAAAAGCCGGAGCCGCAGTACCTGCGTTTCAAGCGCGATGAGCTGGGTTATATGAAAGCTACGCACTACATCGGCAGCTTTCAGCGTGTAGCTGGAGATTATACCTTCCGCGTAGAAGCCTTCTATAAGAAGTATAAAGACCTGGTAAAAACAGCGCCTGATACTGCTACCACGGGTACCGGTTATGCAAAAGGCATTGAGCTGTTCTGGCGCGATCGTAAGACCATCAAGAACCTGGATTACTGGATCTCCTATTCCTACCTGGATACCAAACGTAATTACCTGTTCTATCCTTTTGAAGTGCAGCCTGATTTTGCCGCCAAACACACCGCCAGCCTGGTGCTGAAGAAATGGTTCCCGAAGATCACTACCAACATCGGCGTTACCTATAGCTTTGCTACCGGCCGTCCTTATTACAATCCAAACCTGCCGGAGAACAAGTTCATGTCTGAAAAGACGATCAACTTCAACACACTTGGTTTCAGCGCCAGCTACCTGACCACTGTACGCAAGGCTTTCACCGTGTTTGTATTGTCTGTCACCAACGTGTTTGACATTAAACAGGTATATGGCTACCGCTATTCTTCTGATAAGCTGCGCAGGGAAGAAATTGTGCCCAATGCTCCGCGCTTCCTGTTTATCGGCATGTTCATGAACTTTGGTATAGACAGGCGCCAGGATGTGATCAATAACCTGTAATAAATATTCACCACTTATAAATCTAAAAACGGATATATGAAACAATTTACCCTTCTCTTCCTTTTAGCGGCCTTCGCTGCCGTTGGTGTTAAAGCCCAAAGTCCCCAGTATCAGGATGCCATGTCCAAACAGGTAGCGCTGTTAGACCAGGGCAGCAGCTATAACCCGCAAACGCTGCTTGAAATATCCAACACGTTTGAACGTATAGCCGCCACCGAGAAAAACCAGTGGCTGCCCTATTACTATGCCGCCTATGCGCAGGTAATGTCTGCATTTACGCAGCAGGACAAAGCAAAAATGGACGAGCTGGCAGACAAGGCAGAAGCCAATGCCGCCAAAGCAGATGAGCTGAATAAGAACAGCGATGAAGTAGCCCTGATCAAATCCCTGATCGCTACCGTACGCATCTCGGTGGATCCACCCAGCAGGGGCGCTCAATACGGCCCTGAATCAGGTATGCAGATCCAGAAAGCCAAGCAGATCAACCCGGAGAATCCCCGTGTATACCTGCTGGAAGGCCAGGCGCTCTACTACACGCCCGAGCAGTTCGGCGGAGATAAGGTAAAAGCAAAAGAAACATTGAAGCTGTCCCTGGAGAAATTCGCAGCTTTCAAACCTGCTGATAGCATTGCTCCTCATTGGGGTGAAGCAAGGGCGAAGCAGTTGCTGGAAGAAGCGGGGAAGTGAGTTGTCAGTTGACAGTTGTCAGTTGACAGTCGTCAGTCGTAAGTCGTAAGTCGTCAGTGATCAAAACGAAGAACATAATCGCATCAATCACTGACGACTGACGACTAACAACTGACAACTTCTATATTTGTTATCTTTACACTTATCTTAACTATTGACCAGCGTGTGATGATGTATTTTAAAGACCTGGACCCTGTTCTGCATTCACAGCTCCGGTTGGCAGTTATGTCAATACTGGTGAGTGAGCAGGAAGCGGAATTTACCTTGCTGAAGGAAAGAACAAATGCTACGGCAGGCAACCTGAGCGTGCAGATCAACAAGCTGAAAGAAGCGGGGTATATTGAGGTCATTAAGCAGTTCCGTGATAATTATCCCCAAACCCTCTGCAAGATAACCGATGCAGGCCAGCGTGCCTTTGAAAGCTACGTAAGCGCCATTCAATCTTACCTTAAGCCCGGGAAAACAGGCTGAACCGGCTATCTCTCACTGCGGTGCAACTTCAGTTGTAAAAATTAACTTTATAAGAAGCCATAGATCGGCCCTTTCATTCAGTAAATGTTACTCCCATGAATACCCCTGAATCCCGGCTGAGAGTGGCTCCCACCTCGGCGCTTGTATTGTCGTATGTAAAAGACCTGTATACGGAAGGACTGAGCGGAAAGTATATGCAGTACATTGACCTCAGCGCCATACAGGATCTGGCTGTAGCCATGGATAACATCAGCGCTCACTTTGGAGCGGTAATAAGGCTGCGTAAAAAAATGGTGAGGTACCTGATCAAACAGTTCATCAACAGGTACCCTAAGCAACAGGTATGCATCATCGCGGCAGGCCTTGATCCACTGGCCCTCACGCTCAGTGAAGATTATCCCGAACTGATAAACGGTATCTTCGAAGTAGACCAGACCTGGATGGATGATAAGCTCAGGATCTACGCGCAGCTGACTTCCCATCTGCCTTTACCGGTGGCTTTACAGACAGACATCACCAATACCATACAGTTGAAACGCCAGCTGAGAGACGCTGGTTACGATGCTTCACAACCTACCATCATCATTTTCGAAGGGATCATTCACTACATTACGGAAGAGCAGTTTCGCGATATTATGCAATGCTTTACCACGCGTAACGGCCGCAATACCGTGATCATGGACTATGGCCTGGTGTCGGAGGAAATCAATAATCCTCAACACCGTACCATCGCCACCGAAGTAAGCGTATTGGCAGAAAGAACGCTGAATGTGGAGTTTCACCGCTACAGCCGTAAGAAGATCTTAAACACGCTGGAGCTGCTGAATGCAGAAGTATATAACATTTACGATATGCAGGCCATTGAATATATTATGTACGGGCGCAATAAAGACTATCTCCAGCCCGGAGATGGTATGCTTGAAATGGCAGCTTTTCATCTTTAGCTTTTAGCTACCGGCTTCTAGCTGCTGGCGCTAAATGCTAAAAGCTAATAGCCAGTTGCTGTTTATTCCGATGCCAATTCCATTTTCTTCAGCGGATTACGGGTGTTTTCCTCGTAGGTCTGACGTTTTTCCAGGATCTCCAGGCAGCTGAAGATAGCTTGCCTGAAAGAGGCTGCATCTGCCAGGTTCTTGCCTGCAATGTCAAAGGCGGTGCCGTGGTCAGGAGAGGTACGTACAATGGGCAGTCCGGCGGTATAGTTGATACCTTCGCCGCTGGCCAGTGACTTAAAGGGGATCAGGCCCTGGTCGTGGTACATGGCCAGCACTCCGTCAAACTGCAGGTACATGCTGCGGGCAAAGAATGCATCGGCGCTATAAGGCCCAAAGGCCAGCATCCCGTTGGCTTTGGCCTGGTTGATGGCAGGAGTGATCTGCTGGATCTCTTCGTCGCCTATCAGCCCTTCGTCGCCTGCATGCGGGTTAAGGCCCAGTACAGCGATGCGGGGTTTATCAATGCCAAAGTCCTTTACCAGGCTGTCTTTCATGAGCGCCAGCTTAGCCAGGATATTCTCTTTGGTCACATATTTAGCCACTTCTGCCACCGGTACGTGCTCGGTCAGCAGGCCTATGCGCATATTATCCGCCGTCATGAACATCAGCACGTCCCTGGCGTTAAAGGCGTCCCGCAGGTAGGGGGTATGGCCGGTATAGTTAAAGTTGGCGGTTTGAATATTCTTTTTATGGATGGGGGCTGTTACCAGGCCCTGTATAAACCCGTCTTTCAGGCATTGTATGGCGGCGGCGAGTGAGCGGGCTGCATATTTCCCACCGGTATCATTCAGCACGCCAGGCGTTATCTGCACTTCTTCTTCCCAGCAATTGTAAACGTTCACCTGCTTGTGGTTCAGGCGGTTGAGCTCCTTCAGGCTCTGGTAGTTGAAATTGTTCTCATTCATCAGCTTTCGGTAAAAATTGATGGTCTTGTTAGACGCAAAGATCACCGGTGTGCAAAACTCCAGCATCCTGTTATCTGCGAAGGTTTTGATAACGAGCTCTGTGCCTATGCTGTTGAGGTCACCTACTGTGATGCCGATTACCGGCTTGTTGATATGCGTGTTACTCATGCTTGAATCGCCAAAATAGCTTACAAATATACTCATATATACTAACTTTGACCCTTAACCATGTATACACTTAAAAAATCGCTGGGTCAGCACTTCCTCAGAGACGAGCAGATGAGCAGGAAGATCGTCCAGTCCTTACCTGTAGTTCCCGGCCAACAAGTGCTGGAAGTGGGGCCCGGCGCGGGCGCCATCACCAAGTATTTGCTGGAGATTCCTGATATTACATTCAAGGCAGTGGAGCTGGATACTGAGAAGGTACAGTACCTGGAGCAGACCTACCCGGCCATTAAAGGCAAGATTATCAACCAGAGCTTCCTGGAGATGCAGCCCCCTTTTGAGGGGCCTTTCAGCATTATCGGGAACTTTCCTTATAACATTTCTACCCAGATTATGTTCCGGGTGCTGGACTGGAAAAACCAGGTACCGCAGGCCGTGGGCATGTTCCAGAAGGAGGTGGCCCAGCGGATTGCTGCAGGGCACGGTAACAAGGACTACGGCATCCTGAGCGTACTGATCCAGGCCTGGTACAAGGTGGAGTACCTGTTTGAAGTGCATGAGCAGTGCTTTAATCCGCCGCCCAAGGTAAAATCGGCGGTGATCCGGATCACCCGCCTGGAACAGGATTATGAGATCGCCAATGAACGTAAGTTCTTTAACCTGGTAAAAACGGCTTTTAACCAGCGGCGCAAACAGCTGAGAAACCCGCTGAAAGGGCTATTTGATAAAACACACCTGCAGGACAGCATCTTCAGCAAAAGGGCAGAAGAGCTTTCTGTAGCAGATTTCGTAGCATTATCCCATAAGATGACATGAGTAGGAAAGCTTTAATTACGGCCAAAGTACACGAATACCTGATCAACAGACTGGAAAAAAGTGGGTACGAGGTGATCTACCGACCCTCTATTACTTACGATGAAGCCATTGCCACTATCCCTGAGTGCGAGGGCATGATCGTGACCACCCGTCTTAAAGTAGATAAGCAGCTCCTGGACCGCGCAGGCCAGCTGCAATGGATAGGCCGCCTGGGCTCCGGTATGGAGCTGATAGACGTGCCTTATGCCGAAAGCAAGGGGATCCGCTGTGTGAGCAGCCCGGAAGGCAATTGTGATGCAGTAGGGGAGCAGGCCCTGGGCATGCTGCTTTGCCTTATGAACAATGTGCTGAAGAGCAACCTGGAACTGCGCCGCGGTATCTGGGAGCGCGATGGTAACCGGGGCTATGAGCTGAATGGTAAAACTGTAGGCATCATCGGCTATGGTCATACCGGCGGTGCATTTGTACATAAGCTGCAGGGCTTTGATGTAAAGGTGCTGGCTTATGATAAATATAAAACAGGCTTTAGTGCCGGCTACGTAAAAGAAGCCAGCATGGAGCAGCTCTATGCCGAAGCAGATGTGGTAAGTATTCACCTGCCGCTGACAGATGAAACCTATCACCTGGCCAATGCTGCTTTCTTCAGCGCTTTTGCTAAACCCATATATTTCCTGAACACGGCCAGGGGCAAAATAGTGAACACCCCTGATCTTATCGCTGCCCTGGAATCAGGCACGGTGGCCGGTGCATGTCTCGATGTACTGGAGAATGAAAAGCTGTCAACATTCAATGCTGCAGAACAACAACAGTTCGAAAAACTGCTGCAGTTTACCAACGTTGTAGTGACCCCGCACATCGCCGGATACTCGCACGAGGCAAGTATTAAAATGCCACAATATGTGTTAGATAAGCTGGGAATTTAAGTTGGCCGGAATCTAAAATTGGTTATATTTGTGATTATACAACATAGTACAACGCTTCTGTGCAAATGGAGGCGTTGATTTTTTTTTCTTATTTCTAAAACCCAAAAAGTTATGTCTGGCGTTAACTATGTAACGAAAGAAACCCTTGAGCAGATGAAAGACGAGTTGAATATGCTCAAGACCAAGGGGAGGGCTGAAATTGCCAGAGCCATCTCAGAGGCGAGGGAGAAAGGTGACCTCAAAGAAAATGCTGAATACGATGCGGCTAAAGAAGCACAAGGTCTTCATGAAGCCAAGATCGCCACACTGGAAAATGCAATTGCAACTGCCAGAGTAGTGGAGGCTGATTCTATTGATACATCTAAGGTTTCTATATTGTGTAAGGTGACTATCACCAACGTGGCTAATAAAAAGACAGTGACCTACCAGCTGGTGTCTGAAACAGAAGCAGACCTGAAAGCCGGTAAGATCTCTGTTACTTCACCTATTGGTAAAGGGCTGCTGGGAAAGCAGGTAGGCGAGATCGCAGATGTGGTAGCCCCCAATGGAAAATTAAAATTTAAGATCGATCATATTACAATATGATTTCACGGATGAAAAACTGATACAAAATCCACTTATCCCGTTCGTATCTCCGGACGGGATTTTTTTCACTACCCAACTTTGTCTTCCCATGTCAGTATTTACCAAGATCATCAAAGGAGAGATCCCCAGCTATAAGCTGGCGGAGAACGACCGTTTCTATGCATTTCTCGATATCTTCCCGCTGGTGCAGGGGCATACCCTGGTAGTGCCGAAGCTGGAGGTCGATAAGTTCTTTGATGTGCCCGATGAGCTGCTGGCAGAATGGCTGGTATTTGCAAGGCCTATCGCCAAGGCGCTGGAGCGTTCCTTTCCCTGTAACCGCGTGGGTGTAAGCGTGGTAGGGCTGGAGGTACCGCATGCGCATATGCATCTCATCCCGATCAATTCGGCGGATGACATGAATTTTGCTCGTCCGAAACTGAAATTATCTGAAGCGGAGTTTAAAGCAGTGCAGGAAAAGATCAGGGCAGAAATGTTGACACATTAGGGGCATGGGGCACATTGAACCGGAAACCAACACCGTGCAGTGTTTCCAGCCTTATATCAGGGTCTGATTTGAAATATTTCCTCAGCTTGGTGATAAACACGTCCATACTGCGTCCCAGGAAGTAGTCGTCCTTACCCCAGACATTGAACAGGATATCCTCCCGTTTCAGGGCCTTATTGGCGTTATCACAGAGGTACCTGAGCAGGTCGGCCTCTTTTTGGGTCAGGGTAACAGACTTCTGCTGTATCTGGTCATGCAGCCGCAGGTCGTTATAATCAAATACGAGCTTACCTATCACATACTGAGTGGGTTTGGCGGCCTGTGTGGCCTGTACCATGTTTTTGGTTCTTTTGAGGAATACTTCTATACGCAATACGAGTTCCTGGAGGTTGATCGGCTTGGTGATATAGTCGTCCGCCCCGGTTTTGAAACCGGCGATTTTGTCCTCTACCATTGATTTGGACGTGATGAACAGAATGGGGATCATATCGTTTCGCTTGCGGATCTGTCTGGCGAGTTCAAATCCGTTATCTTTTTCCGGGGTCCCCCCTTTCTTGGGAATCATCACATCCAGGAGGCAGATATCAAACGTCCGGTGCTGGAACTCTTCCCAGGCCATCAGGCCGTCTGTACAGTGTCTTACCTCGTAGCCAGCCTCTTCCAGCCTTTTCTTTGTTGCGGCACCAACGTTCTGATCATCTTCCACAAATAGGATTCTTGCTTTCATAGTTGCAGTGATGCTGATTAATATAAAATGTCACATATGTTACCATAGTCGCATTAATGGTAATTATTGATTGTTATGGCGCTGTCCCGGGCCTTTGTCATGGAGTTACCAGATTTCTAGTCAAAGTAAATACAATTTCTGAATTTTAGAAATAACCTTTTGACGGGACCGGGTGTTTCAGTTGTCAGTTCTTAGTTGCTAGTTGTCAGTGAGATAGGCCCTGACTGTCAACTGGTAACTGTCAACTGACAACTATCGGCTAACGACTCTATCCGGATTCTGCTGCAAGAACTGTTCCCATCCTTTTGCCTTTGCCAGGCCTGCCAGGGGGCTGCTCTCCTGGAAAAAGTGACAAACAGCTACTGCCAGGGCATCCGTGGCGTCCAGGAACTCAGGCCGTTCTGAGAATACCAGGATACGCTGCAGCATTTGCCAGACCTGCTCCTTATCTGAATTACCATTACCGGTGATGGATTGTTTAACCTTTTTGGGAGAATATTCTGCAACAGTAAGCCCGGCCTGCATGGCCGTTGCAATGGCGACTCCCTGGGCGCGGCCCAGTTTAAGCATACTTTGCACGTTCTTGCCAAAGAATGGCGCCTCAATAGCACAGCAGTCAGGTTTGTACAGCTGGATCAGCTCATTTACACAGGTGTGGATCAGTTGTAGCCTTTCATAGTGGTCCTTATGACTGGATAGTTTAAGCACATCCATTTTTATAAGACTGGCTTTTTTGCCTTCCGCCTGTATAAGGCCATACCCCATTACCAACGTTCCCGGGTCAATCCCAAGAATTATTTTTGACTTCTTCAACCGGAGTTTATTTTTGCCAAAATCTTGAATGTCTGAACAAAAGTACCAAAATAATTCTCAATTACCTGTTAGGCGCAGGCCTTTTTAGCTGGCTGGCCTATTCTATCTACGACCAGGTAAAACATCAGCCGGACCTTTCAGCTTCTCTGAAACAGATGTCTTTCACCCTTGAACAGAAGGGTGGAGTAGCCCTGGCGCTCGTGCTGATCCTCATGCTCTTCAACTGGGGGCTGGAAGCCCGTAAATGGCAGCTCCTTGTCAGGTCGCTTGAAGAAGTATCCTTTCTGAGGGCCTTCAGCGCTATCCTCTCCGGGGTGTCATTATCGATCAATACCCCTAACCGTATAGGCGAGTACGGAGGGCGTATGCTGTATCTCAGTAACCAGAACAAGCTTAAATCCATCGCAGCTACCGTGGTAGGAAGCCTCAGCCAGCTCATTATCACTATTATCTTTGGGTTAACAGGCCTGGTGTTCTACATCAATAACTTCCCACTGGTAAAGGCTAACAGCTATTTCGCCCCCAACTTCTGGGAAAAAATTTTACTGGGGCTCCTGGTCCTTATTGGCGCCTTGACTATATTATTATATTTTCGGCTACAGATCATTGTAGCAATATTTGAAAGGATCCCAGCCCTAAGGAAAGCAAAGGTGTTTGTACAGATCATAACCCGCTATACAAATGCAGAATTGCAGTACCTCCTGCTCCTTTCCGCCTGCCGGTATGTGGTCTTCTCGGCACAGTATTTGATTTTGCTTGATATGTTCGGTGTGGAAATGCTGTGGTGGCAAGCTTTTCTGATGAACGCCGTGATCTACCTGGTAATGGCCCTGGTGCCAACGATAGCCGTAGTAGAATTGGGATTGAGAGGAAAAGTAAGCCTGTACTTCCTCGGCCTGTTGAGCAACAATACCGCAGCAATTATAGCCGCCACAGTAGGTATCTGGTTAATCAACCTCCTTTTACCTGCAATACTTGGGAGTATACTGCTGCTTGGAGTTAAGATTTTTAAGGATAAATAGATCCATCGATGAGGTGTTTTATACTCATAAGTTTAGTTGTAGGTTTACTCTGCAGTTATCCCGTTAAAGCCCAAAACGAGTTTTGTGGTATTACCAATGGAAGTTTCCAGGCCGGTGAGAACATGACCCTGAAAGTATATTATCGCCTTACCGGCGTATACATCGGCGCAGGAGAGGCCACCTTTACCTGCCTTGCTGAAAAGCTGAATGGCCGTGATGTATACCACCTGATAGGCGAAGGCAAGACCTACCGCGCCTACGACTGGTTCTTCAAAGTGCGAGATAAGTATGAAAGCTACATAGACACCGCCACCCTCAAACCCCTTAAATTCGTGCGTAACGTAAGTGAAGGCGGGCATACTATATACAACAACGTTACATTCGACCACCCGCATAATACCGCTACCAGCACCAACGGTACCTTCAAGGTGCCCGATTGCATACAGGATGTGGTCAGCTCCGTTTATTATGCCCGCAACATCAATTTCGACAAGTACAAGCCGAATGATAAGATCTCCTTCAGCATGTTCATAGACGATAAAGTGTACAGCATCTACATCCGCTATATCGGCAAAGAAGAGGTGAGCACCAAGTTCGGTAAGTTCAGGGCCATCCATTTCAAGCCCCTGCTGATTGAAGGCACGATGTTCAAAGGCGGTGAGAAAATGGATGTGTGGGTGAGCGACGACCCCAATAAAATACCCCTCCGTATTGAAAGCGAGATCTCCGTAGGCAGCGTGGTGGTGGATATGGTGGAGTACAAGAACCTGCGGCATCCCCTGTCTTCATTGATCAAGAGGAAATAGTCGATGGTCCATAGTCCATGGTCCATAGCATATTCTTATCTCACTTGTATTAGTCAAAGCACTAGCATAACCGGGTATGCCATGGACTATCGACTATGGACCATGGACTCATTTTAACACTTCCTTGCGGTATAAAATTTTATATTTGCTCAAATTATCAACCCATACGTACTATGGAAGAGCGTAAACCTAAAATATTGCTGGCAGAAGATGATACCAACCTCGGTATGGTACTGAAGAATTACCTGGAGCTGAACGACTATGACGTGGAGCTTTGCCGTGACGGTATCCTGGCCCTGGCCGCTTTCAGGCGCGATAAATTTGACCTGTGCCTGCTGGATATTATGATGCCGAATATGGATGGTTTTAAGCTGGCGGAAGAGATCCGCGACGTAGACCCCGATATTCCCCTGTTCTTCCTCTCTGCCAAGACCATGAAGGAAGACATTATCCAGGGATATAAGCTGGGCGCTGATGATTACATCGTAAAACCTTTCGACAGCGAGCTGCTGCTGCTGAAGATAAAGGCCATCCTGAAACGCAACCAGGAGCTCAACAGTAAGGAGGAAGAACAGCACGAGTTCACCATAGGCCGCTATGAGTTCAACGCCCGCCTGCGCACCCTCAACCACGACGGTGCATCACACACCCTTTCTCCCAAGGAGAATGAGCTGCTGCGCATGCTCTGCGAGCACAAGAACGACCTGCTTCCCCGTGAGCTGGCCCTTAAAAAGATCTGGGGCAGCGATACCTACTTTAACGGCCGCAGCATGGATGTGTACATTGCCAAGCTGCGCAAGTATCTTAAAGACGATCCAAATATCGAAATAGTGAATATACACGGAAATGGTTTCCGGCTGGTAGTGAAGGAATAAGCTATTAGCTGTTGGCCTTTAGCTTTTAGCTGGTTGTCTTTCATCAGCTAAAAGCTAAGAGCTGGCGACTAACAGCTAGAACAATAAGTTTCCTGTCCCCCGGTTCGGCGTCTTCCCCAAATGTACATATGCCTTCTCTGTTACCTCTCTTCCTCTTGGTGTACGTTTAATAAATCCTTCCTGGATCAGGAAAGGCTCATACACTTCTTCCAGCGTACCTGCTTCTTCGCCCACTGCGGTAGCAATGGTGGTAATGCCTACCGGCCCGCCTTTGAAATTCTCAATGATCACATTCAGGATGCGGTTATCCATTTCGTCCAGCCCGTATTCATCTACATTCAGGGCTTTCAGGCTGAACTTGGCAATGTCAAGGTCAATGGTGCCGTTGCCTACTACCTGCGCAAAATCGCGTACCCGGCGCAGCAGGCCGTTGGCAATACGGGGCGTACCGCGGGAACGCCGTGCTATTTCCATGGCAGCGTCAGAGGTGATCTTTGTTTGCAGCAGGCCGGCCGCTCTCCAGATGATCTTCTGCAGGGTGGCAGCCGTGTAATACTCCAGCCTTGATTTGATGCCGAAACGGGAGAGCAGCGGGGCTGTCAGCAAACCGCTGCGGGTAGTGGCCCCTATCAGGGTGAAGGGATGGAGGTTGATCTGTATGGAGCGGGCACTGGGACCGGTGTCTATCATGATATCGATCCTGTAATCTTCCATGGCAGAGTACAGGTATTCTTCCACCACGGTGCTCAGCCGGTGGATCTCGTCAATGAACAGCACATCCTTATCTTCCAGGTTGGTCAGCAAGCCGGCCAGGTCGCCCGGCTTTTCGATCACCGGGCCGGATGTTTCGCGGATGTTCACACCCAGCTCGTTGGCAACAATACGTGATAAGGTGGTTTTGCCCAATCCGGGAGGTCCGTGGAACAGGATATGATCCAGCGCCTCTCCCCGCATTTTGGCTGCCTTGATAAATATTTTCAGATTTTCGATGATCTGGTCCTGCCCGGAAAATTCCATGATCTCCCGGGGACGTATACTATTCTCAAACTCTTTTTCCGCCGCGCTCAGGCGGTTCTCATCTGGTCTTAAATGCGGATTGGACATACTTTGCTGAAAGTGCCCAAAAATACGTAATTAATGGCTTATGGGTTTGCTTGTTTATTTGTATATTAGTTTATTTGTGTATTAATAGATCGCTATTAGCAGTTAGCCCCTAGCTGCTAGAAGCCACAGCAAACAGCTAAAAAATCACCTTATGAACAGGATTTGCCTCACCGGTTTAGTGCTACTGGCCTTTTGCACTGCCGGACACGCCCAGGACACTATCGACAGCTCGGAAGTAAGACGTATTATCACCACCCTCGCAGCAGATGATATGCAGGGGCGCAAAACTTTTTCGCCCGGCATAGACAAAGCTGCCACTTTTATAGAACAGGAATTTCAGAAGGCAGGACTACAGCCCTGGCAGAACGCCAAAGGCTTCCGGCAATCCTTTTATATGTACCGTATTAAACCGGTATCCGTACAACTCACCATCAACAAAGAGCCCCGTATACCCGATAACGTTATTGTGCAAAGTACTGCCGGCCAGCTTACCTGGAACCAGGAAGGACAGGTGGCAGAACAGCATGTAAAGGCTGGCGACAATTTCTATGAGCGCATCCGCGAGCTGCGCAAGCATAAAGGCAATACCATTGTATGGGTAGATGCCGCACAGAGCGAAGCATTCCGCCAGTACCGCCAATACCTGCAATCCAGCAACCTGATGGCAGACAGCGCCAACCTGGTACTGGTACTGCAGGAGCCCACAGACTCCGCCATACGCAGCGTAAACCTCGAAGTGCGCCAGCAGGTAACGCCGCTGCCCCTCTTTAACGTGGTAGGTATGATACCCGGCAGCACTAAACCGGATGAATATGTGATCTTCTCCGGCCACTATGATCACCTGGGCATCGTACCGCCGGTAGGGCAGGACAGCATCGCCAACGGCGCTGACGATGACGCCAGCGGCACCACCGCAGTGATCTCCCTGGCTTATTACTATAAGAATCACCATCCGGCCCGCACCCTGGTATTTGCCGCCTTTACCGGCGAAGAGATGGGCAGCTATGGGGCACGCTATTTCTCCCAGCAGTTTGCACCGGAAAAGGTAGTGGCCATGTTCAACATAGAGATGATCGGTAAAGAGGCGAAATTCGGCAAGAACAGCGCCTTTATCACTGGTTTTGACAGGTCTGACTTCGGGGAGATCCTCCAGCGTAACCTGGAAGGCTCGGAATTCCGCTTTCACCCTGACCCCTATCCCGAACAACAGCTGTTCTTCCGTTCTGATAATGCTACACTTGCGCGTTTAGGCGTGCCCGCTCATACCATTTCCACTGACCAGATCGACACAGATAGCCTGTACCATACCGTTAATGATGAGGTAGAAAGTCTTGATATTCAGAATATCACTAACACGATCACGGCTATTGCAAAAAGCGCCGTGTCTATCGTGGATGGTAAGGACACGCCTACACGAATTCAGCCGGAAAGCCTTGCACCGGGTTCTGCAAAAAAGCCCTAGTAATCGTGAGATAACGTATATTAATTTAGTCTAAATTTACCAGCGCCCGCACTTTTTTCAAGAAAGAAGCGTTATTTTCATGGAAGATAATTCCACTATCTCCACATTTTAAACCATATCAAAATGCGACCTAAACTCCACCAACTTTGCGGAGCACTGGCGATGATGTCAGTTGTAATGTTCTCCGCCTGTTCGAAACAAGATTCCGACGGGACAAAGCCGGATCCTCAAGCTGAGGGCAAGATCAGCTATGAAATGGTAGCCGTTAATCCTACTTCAAGGCTCAGTGGCGATGCCGCTACAGGAGCCGAACGGCTGGCTTCTATTACCAACAACCCGTCTATGGCCAAAACTACCAGTTTTGACTTTACCTGGACCGAAGTAATGGTACGGGTTCGGGAATTAAAATTTGCAGCTAAAAAGGGGGATAGCGAGGTAGAATTTAGTGCAAAGGTAGACAAGCTGGTAGACGTATTGAAGGCCGTTGGTTTTCTTGGAATGATAGACATTCCAAGGGGGACGTACAAGTATGTAAAGGTGTACGTAAAAATAGCTGGCGAAGAGCCTAAACCTGCAGCAATCATGAGTGGGAAGATCACCTGGGATGGTAAGGATATTCCTTTCACCATCCGCCTTTCCGGTACCGCTACCATGAAAGCAGATGCGAAGAATGTAGTGGTATCTGACACCTCTCTAACCTTCAAGGGTAAACTGAAGCTTGATCTGAAACTCGTAATGGCCAAACTCCAGGTAGGCGACTTTACCGGTACAATGGAAGGCGGCCACCTCGTGATCAATATAAGCGTTAATGACGACAGGGGTAAGAAAGTGAGAGACGGCCTCGAGAACGGTATGAGCTGTGATCACCGCCGTGGGGATGACTAATCCGTGAAAGATTTACTGATTTCCGTTAGCAGGAATAAGGGTAACAACCACTTGCCAGGTCAGCACCTTATTCCTGCTTTTTTTATGCTTAGCTGATAACAGCTGTTATTTTATCATGATCCTGCTGAACACCGCAAAATGGTCTGAAGCAAAACGTCCTTTCCAGGTATTTGACAGCGTGGCATGCTGTAATACCGAAAAATTACCTTTCAGGAAAATATAATCAATAGGCTCATCTCCCCGCTCTGCATTTTTGAAACCGTTGAAGGTGCCATCAGGACCGAAATGCGGTGTCTTGCTTACCGCTTTGCTGTCTGTTAAATGCAGCGGATCGCTGTTGTTCATGATCACCCGTATGGGCTCATCGGTCGGCGTTGCGTTGAAGTCGCCGGTGATCATTGCGGGCGTCTTACCTGCAATAGCGGCTACCTGCTTCAGTAAGAGGTGCGCGCTTTCTCTCCTTGCCACCGTACCTCTGTGATCAAAGTGGGTATTGAAATGGAAGAATACCTGTTTCGTTTTTTTATCACGGAACTTTCCCCAGGTAACGATACGGGTGATGGCGGCATCCCAGCCCTTGCTGCCTGGTACTTCCGGCGTGGTGGATAGCCAGAAGGTCTGGCTTTGCAGTAGCTGTAAACGGGTGGTATCATAGAAGATAGCGGAGAATTCGCCCTGAGTTTTGCGATCATCACGCCCTACGCCGATGTGCTTGTATTGCGGCAGGCGTTCCTGCAGGTCTGTTACCTGCTCGTACAAAGCCTCCTGTACGCCCAGCAGCTGGGCTTCATGAAACAGTACGGTGCTGGCCACTTTATCCTTCCGGTAAGGCCATGCATCCAGGCTGTCTCCGGGGTTGTTGTACCGGATGTTAAAAGTCATAATGTTTAATGGCGTCTGTGCTGCGGCTACAGTCCCCATCAGCAGCAACAGGTACAATAAGCATGTCTTTCTCATGAATGGTTTTAGTTTAAGCGCATAAAAATACTAAGCCGGTGGCTAAGTTATACCAAGCGGCTGTTAAGTTATTATGAGCGGTAACGGTTCAGATGCCGTATCTCAGCAAAGAAATCGGTATTATTGCCTACGAAAATTATCCCTCCCATGATTTGTGGGTAAAACAATAAACAACTTGTCTGTGGGCTTTCCGGTATCGCTATCGGTCTTTTCTATATCTATTCCGCTCCATGCAGTAATGGAAACACTGGGCATGTTCCTGGGCTTCCGTTACTTCCTCTACCTGCGTAAAGGGCAGGGAGATAAGCTGCCTGATAACAACCGGCTGTGGGTGATCATCGGGGCTATATTCGGCGCAGTATTGGGCAGCCGCTTGCTGGGCGCCCTGGAAAACCCGCTGGCATTGCTGCACAGCGAACATCCTCTCCATTATATCTACCAGAATAAAACCATAGTAGGCGGCCTGCTGGGCGGCCTGATAGGTGTGGAAAGCATGAAACGCATGATAGGTGAATCCCAGTCCTCCGGCGATCTGTTCACCTATCCGCTGATACTGGCCATGATCATCGGCCGTATAGGCTGCTTCAGCATGGGCGTATACGAAGAGACCTATGGTGTGCCTACTACGCCAGCCTGGGGCATGGACCTGGGGGATGGACTGCTACGCCACCCCGTATGCCTGTACGAAATTATTTTCCTCTTGTTGTTATGGTGGCTGTTGTCACGCATCAGTAGGCGATATGAGCTGATCAGCGGGGCCAGGTTCCAGTTGTTTATGATAGCGTACCTGCTGTTCCGCTTCCTGCTGGATTTTATAAAACCCGGTTCCCGTTACGCCCTGGGCCTCGGCAGCATACAGCTGGCCTGCCTGGCAGGCTTGCTCTATTATATACGTACCATTATTTCCCCATCCCGTTTAATCAAGAAACAGTATGCCTGAAAAAGATTATACCTATTACGATTTTACCATCAGCCTTTGCAGCGCTTGTTTGCGCAGGGTAGATGCCAAGATCATTTTTGAAGACGGCAAGGTATTCATGCTGAAGCATTGCCCCGAGCACGGCCGCGAGAAGGTGCTCATCGCTACGGATATTGCCTATTACAAGAATAGCCGCAATTACAATAAGCCCTCAGAAGCCCCGCTCAGGAACAATACGCATACACACTATGGCTGCCCTTACGATTGCGGTCTTTGCCTGGATCATGAGCAGCACAGCTGCCTGAGTGTAATAGAAGTAACAGACCGTTGCAATCTTACCTGTCCTACCTGTTATGCTATGTCGTCCCCGCACTATGGCCGTCACAGAACGCTGGAAGAAATAGAGCGCATGCTGGATATCATCGTGGCCAACGAAGGCAGGCCTGATGTGGTACAGATCAGCGGCGGAGAGCCTACCATCCATCCGCAGTTCTTTGAGATCCTGGACATCGCCAAGAAGAAGCCTATCCGCCATCTTATGCTCAATACCAATGGCGTGCGTATCGCCAAGGATAAGGAGTTTGCTGCCCGGCTGGCTACCTACATGCCTGATTTTGAAGTCTACCTGCAATTCGATTCCTTCAAGCCGGAAGTGCTGGAACAAATGCGGGGCAAGGACCTTACGGATATCCGCCTGCAGGCGCTGGAGCATCTCAATGAGCTGGACCTGAGCACTACCCTGGTAGTTACTTTACAGAAAGGCCTGAATGATGATGAAATAGGCCGCATCATTGATTATGCCTTGCAGCAGCGATGCGTGCGTGGAGTTACCTTTCAGCCGGTACAGATCGCAGGCAGAACAGAAGGTTTCAATCCTGCCACCGATCGTATCACGCTCACGGAAGTACGGCAGCAGATCCTGGCGCAGTCGCCCATCTTCAATGAGCACGACCTGATACCGGTACCCTGTAACCCGGATGCGCTGATGATGGGATATGCGCTGAAGCTCGGCGGACAGATATTCCCGCTTACCCGTTTTGTGGATCCGGCTGTGTTGCTGAACAATAGTAAGAATACTATTGTTTATGAACAGGACGAGGCGCTGCATCAGCACGTGCTGAAGATCTTCAGCACCGGTATATCTACAGACGCAGCTGTGAATGATATGCAGTCGCTGTTATGCTGCCTGCCGCAGATCCAGGCGCCTGGGCTTAGCTATAACAACCTGTTCCGGGTTATTATCATGCGCTTTATTGATGCCTATGATTTTGATGTGAGGTCGATCAAGAAATCCTGTGTGCATATTGTTCATAAAGACGGGCGCATTATACCTTTTGAAACAATGAACCTGTTTTACCGGGATGAGAAAGAAGCGTATCTTCGTAACCTGGTGCCTGGTTATGCGCCGAGAACAATTACCTATGAAGGAGAATCTTAAGAACTTGCCGCACTTTACATTGCCCCCTCTTTTCCTGTTTCTGATCATATGCCTTTGCGGACAGGAATATATACCCAAGGGCATTGTGCTTATGATAATCATCCTGTTCTTTTATGTATTGGCAGGGCTTGTTTTGTTGTTTACGAAACAAAGGCATTTCGGACAGATGTTGTTATTGTCGGTATGTGTTATCTTAGCGATAGGGTTTTCTGCCGGTATTGTTATTTCCATGTTCCTTCATTAATACGTAAATCGGCGAATTATGAATGAAACGTTTAAAAAAGTACTGATCGCTATTAGCATCCCGCTGGGTGTCATGCTGCTGTTCCTGGCCGTGCCCGATGGCGTAATTTTGGTTGGCGTGCTGGCCCTGCTGGTGCCTTTTGGTTACCTGATAGCGGGCATCATACTGTTATTTACAAGCCGAAAAAAATTAGGCCAGGTGCTGTTGATATCCGGGGGTATTATATTTCTGGTGGGCTTCTCTGTATGCTCCATTATGCTTAGTAGTATGAACTTCCATTGATACAATAAGAAAGGGTGTTACACCGCTCCGGTATAACACCCTTTCTGTTTTTTATCGTTTCTTTTTAGACTACTATATTGATCATCCTGCCTTTCACAATCACCATCTTCTTCAGCGGTTTTCCTTCCATCCATTTCTGCACTACTTCGTTGGCCAATACTTCCTGCTCAATAGCGCTGTTATCCGCATCTAATGCAAAGCCCATTTCCGTACGGGTTTTACCGTTGATGGCCACCGGATAGTTGAAAGCGCTTTCCTTAACATATTGCTCTTCAAACACAGGATAAGCTGCATCCAGGATGCTGGTAGTATTACCTAACAGATGCCACAGCTCTTCGCTGACATGCGGCGCAAAAGGCGTCAGTAATATCAGCAATGGCTCCAGTATGCTGCGCTTGTTACATTTCAGCGAGGCCAGCTCGTTCACACATATCATGAACTGGCTTACTGCAGTGTTATAAGAGAAGTTGCTGGTATCGTTGTCTATTTTCTGTATGGTCTTGTGCAGCACTTTCAGCTCTTCAGGAGTAGCAGGTGCATCTTTTACGATCAACCCTTTCTGCTCATCTGCATACAGGCGCCACAGTTTTTTCAGGAAGCGGTGTACGCCTTCAATGCCTTTGGTTTCCCAGGGCTTGGATTGCTCTACCGGGCCAAGGAACATTTCATACATGCGGAAGGTGTCTGCGCCGTATTTCTCTACGATGTCAGAGGGGTCTACGGTGTTGTAGGAGCGTTTACTCATTTTCTCCAGCAGGGTGCCGCAGATGTATTTGCCATCTTCCAGGATGAACTCTGCATCTTTATATTCAGTCCTCCACTGGCGGAAAGCAGCAGTGTCCAGCTCAGTGCCGTCCACAATATTTACATCCACATGCAGTTCATCGGTTTCGTACTGGCCTTTCAAACCAAAGGAAACAAATGTATTGGTACCACGCACACGGTATACCAGGCGGGAGCTGCCGCCTATCATACCCTGGTTGATGATCTTTCTGTAAGGCTCGTCAAAGCTGATATAACCCAGGTCGTATAAAGCTTTCGTCCACATACGGGAGTACAGCAGGTGGCCTACGGCATGTTCGGTACCGCCTACATATACATCCACCTGGTTCCAGTAATCAGTCACCCTGCGGTCTGCAAAAGCCTGGTCATTATGCGGGTCCATATAGCGGAGGAAGTACCAGCTGCTACCTGCGTAGCCGGGCATGGTATTGGTTTCGCGGCGTACCCCGGGCGCGATGTTCACCCAGTCGCTGACGTTGGCCAGCGGGCCTTCACCTTCTTCACCGGGTTTGTAGTTCTCTACGTGGGGCAGCTCTACAGGCAGCTCCTTTTCATCCACCGCATAGGCCATATCATTTTTATACACGATAGGGAAGGGCTCGCCCCAGTAGCGCTGGCGGCTAAAACCAGCGTCCCGCATTTTGTAGTTGATCTGGCGTTTGCCAATGCCCATCTCTTCTACCTTCCGGGCTACCAGGTCCATAGCATCCCTCATTTGCATCCCGTTCAAGAAGTCGCTGTTCTGGAGAACGGCGTCCTTGGTAGGGTTGGCTTCCTGTCCGTTAAAGGCATCGCCAATAATATTCGTAATGTGAATATCAAAGTGGCGGGCAAACAGGAAATCACGCTGGTCGCCACAGGGCACGGCCATAATGGCGCCGGTACCGTAGCCGGCCAGCACATATTCTGAGATCCAGATGGGAATAGGCGTTCCGTTAAAGGGGTTCAGGGCATAGGCGCCGGTAAAGCAGCCGGTGATCTGTTTCACCTCTGCCAGGCGTTCCCGCTCTGAACGGCTTTGTACATAGTCCAGGTATTTCTCTATCTCTGCCTTCTGCTCCGCCGTGGTGATCTTGTTTACCAGCTCATGCTCGGGCGCCACCACCATGAAATCCACCCCGAAGATGGTATCCGGGCGGGTGGTATACACTGTCAGGGGCAGGGTGGAATTCTGTATCTGGAAGGTGATCTCGGCGCCCTGGCTCTTACCGATCCAGTTGCGCTGCATCTCTTTCAGGGCTTCGCTGTAGTCTACACGCTCCAGTCCTTCCAGCAGGCGGTTGGCATATTCCGTAATGCGCAGGAACCACTGCCGCATCTTTTTCTTGATAACGGGGTAGCCGCCACGCTCGCTCACACCGTTCACTACCTCGTCGTTGGCCAGTACTGTGCCTAATGCGGGGCACCAGTTCACTTCTGCAAAGGCCAGGTAGCCCAGGCGGTAGTGCATTAAAATTTCCCGCTGGCGGGTCTCGTCAAAGCTTTTCCATTCGGCAGCGTTGAACTGGATGGACCGGTCGCCGGGACATTCATGTGCCTGGTTGCCTTCTTTTTCAAACAGGGCGGTCAGTACGGCAATGCGCTCGGCCTTCTGCGACTGGCGGTTATACCAGCTGTCAAACAGCTGCAGGAAGATCCATTGGGTCCATTTATAATAGGACGGGTCCGATGTACGGAATTCTCTTTCCCAGTCAAAACTGAAGCCGATATTGTTCAGCTGCTTGCGGAAAGCTTTGATATTCTGCTCGGTGGTAATGGCGGGATGCTGCCCTGTTTCCAGCGCATACTGTTCGGCCGGCAGGCCAAAAGCATCATATCCCATGGGGTGCAGTACGTTGAATCCTTTCAGCCGCTTGTAACGGGCATAGATGTCGGATGCGATGTAACCCAGCGGGTGGCCCACATGCAAACCTGCGCCGGAGGGGTAGGGGAACATGTCCAATACATAGCACTTTGGCTTAGCGCTGTCATTACTAACCCGGTAAGCATTGGTCTGCTTCCAGTGCTCCTGCCATTTTTTTTCTATATCTCTGTAATTGTATTCCATTTTGTTAAAAAAATCCGTTAGGATTGGCAAAATTAAACATAACTGCCAATTTTTATTATTTTCGCCGATAAACTCTAGGTTAATGGCGCAACCGGGAAAATCATCAGCAAAGAGATCAAAACCATCATATTTATACTCAATCATCGGCGTAGCACTGGTATTGTTCCTGCTGGGCACCCTGGGCCTCATTATTATCCATGCCAACCGGCTGAGTGCCTATTTTAAGGAAAGCATTGAGATCCAGGTGATCCTGCGCGACAATGTGAAAGAAGACCAGGCCACCGCCCTCCGTGATTCTATTGCACAAAAGCCCTACGTAAAGTCCATCGAGTACGTATCCAAAGATATGGCCGCCGCCCGGTTTAAAAAGGAGTTTGGCGAAGACTTTATTAACCTGCTGCAATACAATCCCTTATATGCCAGCATCAATATTAAGGCAAATGCCGGCTATGTGAATGCAGACAGTTTACGTATTATAGAAGATAACCTGACCCGCCAGAGCGTGGTACGCGAGATCTCGTATCAGCGCCTGCTGGTAGACAAGCTGAACGATAATGTGCGGAAAATAGGCTTTGTCATGCTGGCCATCAGCGGCCTCCTGGCGATCATCGTGATCGTGCTGATCGATAACACTATCCGCCTGGCCATGTTCAGCAACCGTTTCCTGATAAAGACCATGCAAATGGTAGGCGCCACCCGCTGGTTCATTGCCAAGCCCTTTGATATACGTAGTATCATTAATGGGGCGCTCAGCGCTGTTATAGCTATTGCCGGACTGATAGGCCTGATCTATTTTGCCGATCAGTGGCTCCCCGAGCTAAGCGGCCTGCGTGATTATTTCATGATCACTGTGCTGTTCCTCGGAATGATCATCATCGGCATCTGTATCTCCCTGGTGAGCACGCACCGCTCTGTGATGAAATATCTGAAATTGAAGCTGGACGATCTCTATTAAAACCATCATTTCTAAACTGATAAGAAATTTAATCTAGTATGGTCAAAGAAACTAAACCTGCAGAAAAAGTAATTACAGATAGCCGTCCGCTGTTTGCAAAAGATAACTTTAAGATCATGCTGGCCGGGCTGGCAGTGATCGTAATAGGCTTTCTCCTGATGCTGGGAGGCGCCAGCGGAGACCCCAACAACTTCAAGCCCGACGAAGTATACAGCTTCCGCAGGATCACCCTGGCACCCATTGTAATTGTGCTGGGCCTGCTCATTGAAGTATTTGCCATCATGCGGAAACCGAAAGCCTGACCATCTTCCATATCTTTTAGTAATGACCATATTTGAAGCTATTGTCATAGCCATCGTAGAGGGGCTGACTGAATTTTTGCCGGTCTCATCCACCGGGCATATGATCATCACCAGCGCCTTGCTGGGAATCAGCAAAGATGAGTTCACCAAATTGTTCGAAGTGTGCATACAGCTGGGCGCTATCCTGGCCGTAGTAGTACTTTACTGGAAAAAGTTCCTGGTGTTCGACAAGAACCGGCTGAATTTCTATCTCAAATTGATCATAGCCGTTATACCTGCCCTGATCGTGGGCTACCTCTTTGGCGACAAGATAGACGCCATGCTGGAAAGCCCGCTGGTAGTAGGCATCACCCTGCTGCTGGGCGGTATTATACTGCTCTTTGTAGATAACTGGTTCCTGAGCCCCCAGGTAGATACAGATGAGAAAATAGACGTTTTCAAGGCCCTGCGCATTGGTTTCTGGCAATGTATCGCCATGGTACCGGGCGTAAGCCGCAGTGCAGCCTCTATCATTGGCGGTATGCAGCAAAAGCTGACCCGCAACGTAGCGGCTGAATTTTCCTTCTTCCTGGCCGTGCCTACCATGGCCGCCGCCACCGGTTATAAGCTGCTGAAAGAAAGAGAACTGCTCACCGCTTACCCCGAAAACCTGAAGCTGCTGCTGATTGGAAACGTGGTAGCCTTCATCGTAGCCATCCTGGCCATCAAATTTTTCATCGATTCATTAAAGAAATACGGCTTCAGAATGTGGGGTTATTACCGCATTGTTGTAGGCATTGTTATCCTGGTGGCGATTGCTATGGGATACAAATTAAACGTTTAATGTTTGAGGTTTGAAGTTTGAGGTTAGTTAAAGGTTAGATGTCTCAGGCGGTTACCTTAGCCAGGGTATGCTAATCTAACTTCCAACCTCCAACCAACCTCAAACTTCAAACGTCAAACCTCCAACTTACTTATACCTATATGAAACAAATCTTCCTGTACCTGCTAGTCCTTAGTTCCATTGTTGCCCGTGCACAAAAGAACTATGTTCCTGCCATCGTTATCAGCCAGCAAAACGACTCTCTCCGGGGCTTTATAGATTACCGCAATTGGCGTGTCAATCCTGAACAGATCTCCTTTAAACAGGATCTGCAGGCCAGGGAGCAGCGTTTTAAAGCGGCTGAAATAGCCGGTTTCCTGGTCCTGTCTGAAGATGAACTGTACCTCAGCCGGCAGGTAGAACTGGATGTAACGGTTCAAACGATCGATAACCTGCTGGCAACAAGCGAGAGAGTAATTAAGAATGATACGGTGTTCCTTTTGAATATTGTAAAAGGCGTTTACAATCTGTACTTATTCACCGATAAGAACGATCAGCAGCATTTTATATATGATGGCGCCGGACAAGCAGCCAAAGAGCTGCGGTTGATCAAGAACAGAGCGCCTGATGGCACTAATGCTATCGTCACCTTCAACCATTACCAGGAGCAGCTGAGCCTTCTTTTTGCCGGCTGCCCCGCAGTTGCCGATAAGGCCCCGTACGTGCGGTACTCAGAAAATGCGCTGCGTAATCTCTTTATGGATTATCAACGGTGCAGCAACCCCTCCGAAAAGATTGTGGCAAAGGCGAAAGAAAAATCAGGTGTCAGGTGGGGGCTATTGGCCGGTGCTGGTTTTAACAGCTTTAGCTTTAGCGGCAGTCATTACCTGGCTACAGGCACCTATAAGAACAGTACAACGCCTTTAGCAGGATTGTTCATCGATATTCCCGTGAGCCGCAACCGCCATCAATACTGGTTCAGCGCTGAGGCTTTCTATAAAACGGAAGATGCTGCCGGCTCATTTGGTAACTGGAATATCCTGGAGTCCTGGCAGGAGCGGGTGAGCCTGAAATTCTCCTATGCCCAGCTGAATGTTCTCTTTCGTTACCTGTACCCTAAGGGAACCGTAAAACCTTTTGCCAATGTGGGCTGGGGCAACGGCATCATGATCAGTGAAAGCAAAAATGAAAGATACCGTACGGACCGTAAGGAAGATGCGGTGGAGGCAATAGAGGGGCCGCGTAAGCACGAAACCACTTTCCTCGCAGGTATCGGTGTACAATACAGCAGGGTCCAATTAGAAGCGCGCTATGCGTGGAGCAACGGCTTTTCTCCCTATATAAGCCTGGGCACAGGCGTTCGCTCCCTGCAGGGAATTGTGAGATTTGCGTTTTAATAGCATTAAAAAACAAAGGGTTTAAAAGTTTGATAAGTTTCATGAACACTCAAACTTTTAAACCCTTTATGCTTAGAATATTCTTTAGCCTTTCACTGCCAGCAGCAGTTCCAGGTCTGTATACTTCAGCTTAAATTTCTCGCTCAGGTGATAATTGGTCAGGGCGCCTTTATACAGGTAAATACCATTACGTACACCGCGTTTGATCCATACCAGGTTTTCAAAGCCGCCATCGTCAGCAGCTTCCATCAGTAAAGGCATCAGTACGTTGCTGATCGCCTCAGATGCAGTGCGAGCAAAGCCCGAGGGGATATTGGGCACGCAGTAATGCACTACATCGTATTTTTTGAATACCGGGTTTTCATGGGTGGTGATCTCTGAGGTCTCAAAGCACCCGCCGCGGTCTATACTTACATCTACGATCACAGAGCCGGCTTTCATATTGCTCACCATAGATTCTGTAACCACAATGGGGGTACGGCCGCTTTGGGAAGAGAGCGCGCCTACCGCTACATCGGCATTCCGCAGCTGTTCTGCCAGCGCCTTGGGTTGTATAACGGAAGAGAATATCCGCACGCCAATGTTGTTCTGCAGGCGTTTCAGCTTATAGATGTTATTGTCAAATACTTTTACAGAAGAGCCCAGGGCCAGCGCTGTACGGGCGGCAAACTCGCCTACGATGCCCGCGCCAATGATCACCACCTTGGTGGGAGGGATGCCTGTAACGCCGCCCAGCAGGATGCCCTTGCCTTTGTTGCCATTGCCGAGATACTGGCCGGCAATCAGCATGACCGCGCCGCCGGCTATTTCACTCATGGCCCTTACAATAGGGTAGGTGCCTGCGTCATCTTTCAGGTTCTCAAAAGAAAGAAGGGTAATACGTTTATCCATCATCTTCTCCACCTGTTGTGCCTTCAGTGCGGCCAGGTGGATAGGGGATATCACGATCTGGTGCGGGTGCAGCAGCTCGATCTCCTCGTCGTTCAAGGGAGCGGATTTTACGATGATCTCCGCCTTGTAAACTTCTTTTTTGTCGTAAACAATTTCGGCCCCTGCCTCCGAATAGTCTGTGTCGTAGAAGTGCGACCCGTCGCCGGCTTTATGCTCCACCACAATATGGTGCCCGTTGGTCGCCAGAATGCTTACTGCGTCGGGCGTTAAGGCAATCCGGTTTTCCTGGAAAGAGGTTTCTTTTGGGATGCCAATGAATAAACGGGAATTTTTCTGTGGAATATCCAACGTTTCCTCCATTGGTGAATAAGTAAAGCCAGCACTCACAACAGGTTTTTGCCTTTGCTCCATATTCGTGTCAAAATTGTTCTGTGAAATTACGTCTTATTCAAAGATAAGGTATTTAAAGATTGAGATTCCAGCCCCACAATTTACAAACGGCTGTAATTCAATACATGTTGTCACACGTTTCTATAGGGTGCTTAACCGCCGTTGCTGATCCGGCAGCACTTCCAGGTGCAGGTTCACCGTATCAGGCGGCAGCAGGCGGCTGATGATCCCCGGCCATTCCACAAAGCAAATGGCATCGGGCTGATACAGGGTATCCTCTATCCCCGCCGTTATCGCCTCCTCTTCATCCCGCAGGCGGTAAAGGTCAAGGTGGTAGATCGTATGCGGCCGGCCTTCCCCGTTGTGATAAACATATTGATTGATGATAGCGAATGTGGGACTGGCAGTGGCATCCTCCACCCCCCTGGCTGCACAAAGCGCCTTGATAAAGGTGGTTTTGCCTGCTCCCATCTGCCCTTCCAGGGTGAAAACCCGCTCTCCGTTGAAATGTGCCCAGAAAGCACGGGCCGTCTTGGCCAGCTCCGCTTCGGTAAATGTCCATTCCATAACCAAAATTAATGTTTCCCTGGTCATTTATCCGTCAAATTAGCAATCCCGTTGCATTAATAATGCCTTCCGCCTCAATACATTGACATTTCAACACATCCACCTGTTTGTCCGTTAAATTTGCCTTTCCGTTGCATTAATATTTTATCGCCGAACACCCCCCTTTTCTAATTTTGTCGGGAGCGGTTTGATGACCATTAATCGAATAACATGGAAACGATCAGTTGCAAGGTAAAAGGGATGAATTGTACCAGCTGCGCGCTTACGGTATCCAAATACCTGGAGAACAAAGGCATGCAGGATGTGCAGGTAAGCTTTGCCACGGAAGAGCTGAGTTTTACCCTGCCCGCAGGCGTTGCCAACTCTAATGAAGTGCTGAAAGGCATCAATGAGCTGGGATACCAGGTAGTGCTGCCCAATGAGGAAGCGCCTAAAGGGGCCTTCTTTCAAAGCCTGTACTTCAAATTCCTGGTATGCGCGGTTTTTACGGCGCCGCTGCTGCTGCATATGTGGGTAAAATGGCCCTGGTTGCATAACCCCTACGTACAGCTGATGCTCGCCACCCCCGTTTATGCTATCGGGCTATGGCATTTTGGCCGCAGCGCATGGCGTTCCCTGGTAAACCGTATGACCAATATGGATGTGTTGATCACCCTGGGCGCCACAGCCGCTTACGTTTACAGCCTGATAGGCACCTTGCAGCACCTGGGCCCTGATTATATGTTCTACGAAACAACTGCGGCCATCATCACCCTGGTATTCCTGGGCAATTTGCTGGAAGAAAAGTCTGTTAAGCAAACCACCACCGCTATCACCGCCCTGGCTAAAATGCAGGTCACAACCGCCCGCCTGATCAACGATGATCACGGGCACGAACATATTCACGAAGTGGATAACCAGACCCTTCGCACCGGCGACAAAGTACTGGTGAACACCGGCGACAAGATCCCGATGGACGGCACTATCTACTGGGGCGGCGGCACTATCAACGAATCCATGATCACCGGCGAAAGCACGCCCGTTACAAGAAAAGAGAAAGATAAAGTAATCGGCGGCACCATACTGGAAGAAGGCACGCTGAAAATGTTTGTGACCGCTACCGGTAAAGACACAGTGCTGTCTTACATCATAGAGCTGGTAAAGCAGGCGCAGGGCAGCAAGCCACCCATGCAAAGACTGGCAGACCGCATCAGCGCCATTTTTGTACCGGCGGTGCTGGGTATTGCGATCCTAACCTTCCTGGGTTGGTGGCTCATTGGCCACGATACAGCCGGCAACGCCATGATGCGCAGTATAGCCGTACTGGTGATCGCCTGTCCCTGCGCTATGGGGCTCGCAACGCCAGCGGCCGTCATGGTAGGGCTCGGCCGTGCGGCCCGCAATGGTATCCTGATCAAAGGCGCGCAAACGCTGGAGGCATTCCGCAACATTCGCTACGTAGTATTTGATAAAACAGGTACCCTCACCACGGGCAAGCTGCAGATGGGAAATTTCCAGTGCTTTGATATGCAGGAGGCCGATTTTAAGGCGATCGTCTACAGCCTGGAGAAATATTCCTCCCATCCTATAGCCAGGTCCGTTACAGCCCAATGGAAAGGAAATGGCGAAGTGATCCTGCAGCAGGTACGTGAGTACAAGGGCAGGGGCATGCAGGCCCAGGATAAAGAAGGTAACCAGTGGCAGCTGGGTTCCTACATGATGGTCAAAGATGCCACTACAGATGACAGCCACAATATTTACCTGCTGCGCAACGGTAAACTGGCCGGCTGGATCGACTTTACAGACGAGCTGCGTCCGGATGCCGCCAAAGCGGTAGCCGTACTAAAACAAGCCGGCATCACGCCTGTGCTCTTAAGCGGCGATACGCTGCGTAAATGCAAAGCCCTGGCACAGGAAGTAGGCATCGAAGAAGTTTACGCAGAACAAACACCCGAACAGAAACTGCAGCAAATAGATGCGCTCATGCAAAAAGCGCCGGTAGCCATGGTAGGCGACGGGATCAACGATGCGCCCGCACTGGCCAAAGCCACGATCGGCGTATCCCTCAGCGATGCTACCCATGTGGCCATGCAGAGCGCCAACGTAGTGCTGCTCAATAACAGCCTGGCCACCTTACCGCTGGCCATGGGCCTTGGCAAACATACTTACCTGACTATTAAGCAGAACCTTTTCTGGGCCTTTATCTATAACGTGGTAGCCCTGCCGGTGGCGGCACTGGGCGTATTGAGCCCCATCACCGGCGCTGGTATCATGGCGGTGTCTGATGTGGTGCTGGCTGTTAACTCCGTGCGGTTAAGATATAAACGGGTAATTTAGCGGAAAAATAAGTTTGACTGATCCAGGCTCCATACTGCGCCAATACTGGGGGCACTCCCAATTCCGCCCCTTACAGGAGGATATTATCAAAGCCATACTGGCGGGCAGCGATACGCTGGCATTAATGCCTACCGGCGGCGGAAAATCTATCTGCTTCCAGGTGCCTGCTATGATGAAAGAAGGAGTATGCCTGGTTATTACGCCGCTCATCGCCCTGATGCGCGACCAGGTCGATAACCTGGAAAAGCGCGGCATTAAAGCAGTAGCCATTTACGCCGGCTTGACCACCCGCGAAGTGGAACAGCTCCTGGAAAATGCCCGCCGCGGTCACTATAAATTTCTCTACGTATCACCTGAAAGATTACAAAGCCGCCGTTTCCTGGACTATTGCGATGGCATGCCCGTGAACCTGCTGGCCGTGGACGAAGCTCACTGTATCTCTCAATGGGGCTATGATTTTCGTCCGGCTTATTTACAGATAGCCACCATCCGCCAGTTATTTCCCAAAGTACCGGTACTGGCACTAACGGCTACGGCTACTCCATTGGTGCAGGAGGACATCTGCGCAAAGCTGGAAATTCAGCAGCATCAGGTGTTTGCCAAAAGCTTCGCCCGCGCTAATCTCTCCTATAGTGTGCAGGAAGAAGAGAACCGCCTGGACAAGATCAAACATATACTTGACCGTGTGCCAGGCTCCGCCATTGTATATTGCCGCAATCGCATACGCACCCGGCAACTGGCAGAGAGACTGCGTTTGCTGGGTATTTCAGCAGATTACTATCATGCAGGATTATCACCTGCAGAACGTACAGCGCGGCAGGAAGCCTGGATAAAGAACGAGGTCCGTGTGATCGTTTGTACCAACGCATTTGGTATGGGCATAGATAAACCTGATGTGCGGGTGGTGATCCACAACGACGTGCCGGATAGCCTGGAAGCCTATTACCAGGAAGCCGGCCGCGCGGGTCGTGATGAGCAAAAGGCGTATGCAGTACTGTTGTACGATGAACAGGAGCTCGCCGATATGGAAGACCGGATTCCCCTGCAATTCCCTTCCCTGCCCGAAATAAAGCAGGTATACCAATGCATTGTGAACTATCTGCAGCTACCCGTAGGCAGTGCAGAAGGGCTTTATTTCAATTTCGACATTAATGAATTTGTAAAGCAGTTCAAGCTGAATATCACGGTTACTTACAGCGCCATCCGCATACTGGAACAGGAAGGCATGCTGCAGCTGAGTGAGAGCGTATACCTGCCTTCGCGGGCGATGTTCATCACAAATAAAGAAACATTATATGCAGTGGAGGATGCACAGCCGGCCCTGGAACCGCTGATAAAAGCATTGCTGCGCAACTATGAAGGCATCTTTGATAATGAGGTGCGCATCTTCGAAAAGCAGCTATGCCGCATATTACGGCAAACAGAAACGCAGGTGGTGGAAAAGCTCTGGCAACTGCACCAGCAGGGTATCATCCGTTACCGGCCTAAAAGAGATGAACCGCAATTATGTTTTCTGCAGGAAAGACTGCAGGCAGGAAACCTGCGGATCAATATGGCGAGGGTGGAAGAAAGAAAGCAGGCTTATATTACCCGGCTGAATGCCATGTTCCGCTACATCCGTAACACTGGCCGCTGCCGTACACAAACATTGGTAGCTTACTTTGGAGAAAAGAATGATACGGCCTGCGGTATCTGCGATGTATGTGTAAAGAATAAAACGCGGCCGCTTGATAATACCGCGGTAGATCATATAGCCGGTAGGGTGATACAGCAGCTGCAGCAGCCAATATCGCTTTCTTCGCTGCTGCAGCAACTGCCTGATATCCCGGAGGACCGCCTGATGGATGTACTGCAATTCCTCGTTTCCGAAGAAAAGATCATCCGTGATAAAGACGGCATCTTAAGAATGAGCTCATAGACTGCCCGCCCTTAAAGGTCCACCACTTTTCTTTCTTTACTGCTTTTGAACGCTGCTTCAATGATCTTTACGATCCGTACGCCATCTTCAGGCTGTACCGGCGGCTGTGCGCCATTCACTAGTGCATCGTACACGCCCTGGTAGTAATCCATATAGTTACCCTTGGGAGAAGGCAGGAACTGTTTCAGCACTTTACCGTCTTTTTCTGTATGCAGCAGTCCCCATTCATGCGGGCCTTCAACACCCCAGTCGAGCGTGCCGGGCAGCAATCCCTTTTGCAGCTGGGCTTCCTGTATATCGGATTTTGTTTTGATGAAAGATCCTGTGCGGCCATGGAACTGGTAGGAGGCCAGCGGCTCTCTTACCAGGTAGTTGCACTTAACCCTTACACGCAGCTGCTCATAGAAAAGCACCAGCTCAAAATAATCATCTACAAGAGAGTCTTTCCGTATGATGCGGATATCGGCCCACAGGCTTTTCGGCATACCGAAGAGCAGGAGCGCCTGGTCAATGATATGTGAGCCCAGGTCGTACAGGGAGCCGGTACCCGGGTTAGCTACTTCTTTATGTTTCTTATAGCTCAGCTCTTCCTTGAAACGGTCATAATGGATCTCAGCTTCCAGTATATCACCCAGCACGCCTGATTGCACTACTTCCCTGCTGATCCTGAAATCACTGTCATAGCGCCTGTTCTGGTAAACACTCAGGAACAGCCCTTTCTTTTTTGCCAGTGCGATCAGCTCTTCACCTTCTGCGCTGTGCACGGTGAAGGGCTTTTCTACGATCACGTTTTTACCTGCTTCCAGTGCAGCTTTGGCGTAATCGTAGTGGGTATAGTTGGGTGTGTTCACTACAATAAGGTCCAGGGAGCTGTCCTGCAGCATCTCTTCCAGGCTCCTGTATACTTTAACGTTGGGATGTTGCTGTTTTGCAAGGTTCTTGCTTCTTTCCACTACGGCGGTGAATTCAAAGCCCGGGTGTACATGAATAAAAGGAACGTGGAATATCGTGCCTGACATGCCGTAAGAGCATACGCCTGTTTTAATGATCTTTTCCATATCAGTTAAGTGATTACTGGTGTTGTCCGAATTGACTTTTAAATTTAGTGCTGTAAGATAGAGCGGCAATGCCGTAAATGCAAGGTATTAAAACCAGCTGCTGCTGCTCTTCCTGCTCTTACCGCCCAATCCCAGTGCACCTAACAGGCTGCGTGTGATCATACTGGCTGCAGTGCGTCCTACCTGCCTTGCTACGGGGCTGTCCAGTACGCTTTCCAGTACGCTCTTTTCTTCTTTCTGTCTGCCTTTTTTAGCCGGCGCCTGTTCTTCACCTTTTTCAGCCGCTTCTTCCAGCTTGGCGGTCAGTATCTCATAAGCGCTTTCATTATCGATCTCCTGGTTGTATTTCTTCGCCAGTTTAGACTGGCTTAAGATCTCACTCATTTCCGTATCTGTCAGGATATCCATCCTGGAACGGGGAGATACCAGCATGGTAGCAGCCAGCGGGGTAGGCGTGCCCTTTTCATTCAGACAGGTGATCAGCGCTTCGCCAATGCCTATCTGGGTAAGCAGCTCATCTGTTTTATAGAAGTCCGATAAGGGATAGTTCTCGGCAGTTTGTTTAATAGACTTACGGTCGTTGGCAGTAAAGGCCCGCAGGGCATGCTGTACTTTCAGGCCCAGCTGTCCGAGTACGGAAGGCGGTACGTCCATGGGGTTCTGCGTACAGAAGAAAATACCTACGCCTTTGGAGCGTATCAGTTTGATGATGGTCTCTATCTGTTGCAGCAGTGCATCGCTGGCTTCCTGGAAGATGAGGTGCGCTTCGTCAATAAACATCACCAGCTTGGGTTTGTCCAGGTCGCCTTCTTCGGGCAGGGTGGCGTAGAGTTCTGCCAGTAGCGACAGCATGAAGGTGGAGAACAGTTTAGGTCTGTCCTGTATATCAGCCACGCGTACAATGGAGATCATGCCCCGGCCGTCGTCGCTGATGCGCAGCAGGTCGTCTACCTCGAAAGATTTTTCTCCGAAGAAGAGATCAGCGCCCTGTTGTTCCAGTTCTATTACTTTGCGCAGCACCGTGCCAGCAGACGTAGAAGATATTTTACCGTATTCTTTTTCCAGCTCCGCCTTGCCTTCTGCGGTGGCGAATTGTAATACCTTTTTGAAATCTTTGAGGTCCAGCAGGGGGAGTTTATGATCGTCGCAGTATTTGAAGATCATGGATACGAGCCCGGCTTGGGTATCATTCAGCTCCAGGATCTTAGATAGCAGCACCGGTCCGAACTCGCTGACAGTAGCGCGCAGGCGGCATCCTTTTTCCTTGCTGAGCGACAGCAGTTCGGTGGGATAGGCTGCCGGCGACCATTCGCCGCCTATCTTCTGGTAACGTTCTTTTATTTTATCATTGCTGGCCCCTGCAGCGGCAATCCCGCTCAGGTCTCCCTTGATATCCATCAGCAATACAGGCACGCTGGCATCGCTCAGTCCTTCGGCTATTACCTGCAGGGTCTTGGTTTTACCGGTACCCGTGGCGCCGGCAATAAGACCATGCCTGTTCAGTGTTTTCAGGGGCAGGGATATATCTGCGCCTGGTACTACTGCACCATCGAGTATAGCGCAACCCAGTTTGAAATGTTCGCCCTTGAAGGTGTACCCGTTCTTAATGGTTTCCAGGAAGGCTGCTTGATTTGCCATGGTGTGAAATTTTTCCTGAAGATAATCAAAGTTCTTCTTCTCTTTCCAGCATCAGGATGGCGCCCTGTGGCACGATAAAATACTTTTCTCCCTGGTATAATACCTCGGTGGAGCCGCTGATCAGGAAGATGGCCAGATCGCCTTCTTTGGCCTGTAATGGGATATATTTCACTTTCTCTTCCTCCGGTTTCCAGGCTTCCGTTTCTTCTGCCGGAACCGGAATGGCATAGCCGGGCCCTGTTTTGATCACATAGCCCTGTTGTACTTTCTCCCGTTCCTGTACGCCGGGTGGCAGATACAATCCGCTCTCGGTACGTTCATTTGGTTGAGTAGGCTTAATGAGTACACGGTCGCCCACTACGATCAGCTTTTTCAATTTATTGTCAGGTGTGAGATGGATGGACATTATTTGCTCCTTTTTCAGATTCAGAACAAAGGTATAGCAAATTGTGTGCTGCCAGGAAAACAGGTGCCATTCTGACAGCTCCTATAGAATGTCTTTTACAGTGAAAAGCTCGCCTGCCCGTATTCCCCTGTCTGTTTGCTGCAGCGTACAGCATTCCGTTTTAGGGTCATGCTCAAAGAAGAGCATATACTGCTGTTCCAGCGCCTCCTGTAAAAAGCTTTTCTTTTCCTGCAGGGTGGTGAGCGGGAACATATCATACGCCATTACATAAGGAACTGGAAGATGCCCTGTAGACGGCAGCAGGTCTGCCATAAATACCAGCGTACGGCCTTTGTAACGTATCTGTGGCAGCATCATGGCATCGGTATGGCCATGAACAAAGCGGATGGAAATATTTTCTGTAAAAGCAGGGTTTTGTATGAACTGCAATTGCCCGCTTTCCTGTATAGGCAGGATGTTCTCTTTCAGGAAAGAGGCTTTCTCCCGCTCATTAGGCTGGGTGGCCCATTTCCAGTGCGCTTCATTGCTCCAGTATACGGCATTCTTAAACGCAGGTACCAGGCGATCGCCTTCGCGTATGATGCTGCCGCCGCAATGGTCAAAATGAAGATGGGTCAGGAATACATCGGTAATATCATCCCGGTGAAAGCCGTGTGCCGCCAGTGAGCTGTCCAGCGTGGCATCGCCGTGCAGGTAATAATAGCTGAAGAATTTTGCATCCTGTTTGTTGCCGATGCCGTTATCCACCAGGATCAGCCGCTTGCCATCTTTAATCAACAGGCAGCGCATGGCCCAGGAGCACATATTGTTCTCGTCTGCCGGGTTCAGCTTCTGCCAGATGCTTTTTGGCACTACGCCAAACATCGCCCCGCCATCCAGTTTGAAGAAGCCGGTATCTATCGAAAATAATTCCATGTTTAATAGTTTGAGGTTTGAAGTTTGAGGTTTGAAGTTAGTTAAAAGTTAGATGTCTCCGGCAGTTACCTTAAGCACGTATACTAATCTAAACCTCCAACCTCTAACGAACCTCAAACCTCAAACTTCAAACCTCCAACCTCTAACGAACCTCAAACTTCAAACCTCAAACTTTCAAACTATCTTTTTGTTGTTTAACCAATGCTGAAATGATCCATGCAAGCCCTATCGCAAAGAATGCCATCAGCGCCAGCACCGAGTTACGCATACTACCGGTCAGCTCTTCTATATACCCGAAGCTGAACATACCTACTACGATGGCCAGCTTCTCCGTTACATCATAATAGCTGAAGAAAGAGGTGGTGTCTTCTGTTTCCGGCATCAGTTTGGCATAAGTAGAACGGCTTAGTGATTGCACGCCACCCATTACCAATCCCACTGCAGCAGCCAGTATATAGAAATCCATGGCGGTTTGCATACGGTAGCCCGCAATACAGATACCCAGCCATACAATGATAACGCCAATGAGCACACGCAGGTTGCCGAATTTGCCAGACAGCTTGGCGATGCCCCATGCGCCTAATACGGCTACCAGCTGTATCACCACTACTGCGATGATAAGATTGGTAGAAGGAAGGTTCAGCTCTTTGCTGCCAAACAGCGTAGCCGCCAGCATTACGGTCTGCACGCCCATGCTGTAAAAGAAAAAGCCACGCAGAAAGCGTTTTAGCACCGGCATTACTTTTACCTGTGCATACACTTTTCTCAGCTCGGTAAAGCCTTCTGTAAAAGCGCCGGCGTAGTGTGTTTGTACGGTTGCCTTCGATGACGGTAAACGGCTCAGGCTAAACAAGCCAAAGCCCAGCCACCACACACCTACCAGCAGGAAGGTGATCCTTACGGGCTCTGCGCCCTCCATGCCGAAAGGTTTCAGCGCCACCAATGCAAAGCCTACCAGCTGCAGGATCACGCTGCCAATGTAGCCCAGCGCAAAACCTTTAGCACTGACACGGTCACGGTCTTCCGGTATGGCTATTTCAGGCAGGTAAGAATTATAGAACACCAATCCGCCACAGTATCCTACCGTTGCCAACAGGAAGCAGATAGTGCCAAACTCCACGTTCCTGCCGGTGAACAGGTATAAGGAGCTGCATGCTACAGCGCCCAGCATGGTGAAACATAAAAGAAAGCGTTTCTTGTTGCCCCGGGTATCCGCTATAGAGGAAAGGATAGGGGAGAGCAGCGCTACCAGCAGGTAGGCCGCTGCAGAAGCATAATCATACAAGGCAGAGTTCACGAAAGTGGCGCCGAAGAAAGGAATCATCTCGCCTTTAAACTCAGATTTAGTGATCTCTGTAAAATAGATAGGGAAGAAAGTAGTAGTGATAACAAGGTTGTACACCGAGTTCGCCCAGTCGTACATAGCCCAGCCGTTGATCACCTTTTTACTGGCAGTTTGCATAGAACATTATTACGCGTGACAAGTTATGATCTTTTATGCAGGATCTATTTATAATCCACGATATTGATCCGCTCCGGGCACATATAGTACTCCTGTTCATCATTAGAGCTCACGATCAGCAACCGCTTGCCGCAATGTGCTTCTACCAGCTGCTGGTATAATTGTACGCCGGCCGCATCCAGGTTGGTGCAGGGCTCGTCCAGCAGCAGTACCGGTACGTCAGAAAAAATGGAAAGCGCCAGCTTCACACGCTGTTTCATGCCCGAGGAAAAATACCGGATCTGTTTATCCCATGCTTTTTCCAGGCCAACAATGCCGGCGATATCTTTGGCAGTAACGCCAGGTAGGAATGATTTGAATTGTAAATGGAATTCAATGCTCTCCGCCAGGGTAAATTCCTCTACCAGTTCAAGGTAAGGGGCGGCAATAGCGCAATAGCGGAAGAACGCATCGCCTTCGATGGGCTCTTCCGCATTGCTATATGTAACGGTACCTTCGTTGTGATGAAGGTGACCGCTGATAACCTGTAATAAAGTGGATTTTCCCGATCCGTTAGGCCCCAGTATGGCGTAGCGCCCGCCTTCATGGAAGGTGTAGCTAACCCGACGGAAGATCCAGTCGTAGTTAAAGCGCTTGCCTGCCTGGTTAAGCGATATCGTCATTGTTACGGGTGGTATATCCTTTCATCACACCCCGTCCGGAATCACGGATAAAGGAGAGGATCTCGTCACGCTCATCTGTGGCGGGGAACTCCGCTTCGATAATGCTGATGGCTTTAGATATATTATACCCTTTCACAAAGAGCACGCGGTAGATATCCAGGATGTGATTGATCTTTTCAAGAGAGAAACCGCGCCGTTTCAGGCCTATGGAGTTCACGCCCACATAAGACAATGGTTCACGGGCAGCTTTTACATAAGGCGGCACATCTTTGCGCACCAGCGAACCGCCGGTTACAAAGGCATGATCGCCTATCTTAACGAACTGGTGAACGGCCACCATGCCCGCCAGCACCACGTGGTCGCCAACAGTGATATGACCTGCCAGCGTCGTATTGTTAGAGAAGATACAGTGGTTGCCTACTTCGCAGTCGTGGGCAACGTGGCAATAAGCCATGATCAGGCAGTTCTTGCCGATCACGGTCTTCCACCGGTCCTTGGTGCCGCGGTTAATAGTAACGAACTCGCGGATGGTGGTGTTATCACCTATTTCAACGATCGTATCTTCTCCTGCAAATTTCAGGTCTTGTGGAATTGCTGAAATAACAGATCCCGGGAAGATACGGCAGTTCTTGCCGATCCGGGCTCCTTCCATGATAGTAACGTTGGAGCCTATCCAGGTACCGTCCCCTATTTCTACGTTCTTATGAATAACGGTGAAGGGATCGATTTTTACATTTGGCGCCACTTTGGCGTCCGGGTGAATGTACGTGAGCGGGTGGATCATGCTGTTAGTTCTTGCCTTCTCTTGTTTTAACGATTTGAGCAACCAGGTCGGCCTCAGTTACAACTTTACTACCGACAAATACGGTACCTCTCATCTCCACAATCCCTCTCCTGATGGGGCTTAACAGCTCCATCTTCAGGATCATGGTATCTCCCGGCAATACTTTTTGTTTGAATTTACAGTTGTCGATTTTCAGGAAGTACGTGTCATAGTTTTCGGGATCAGGCACGGTGTTCAGTGCCAGTATGCCGCCTGTCTGCGCCAGGGCTTCTATCTGCAGCACGCCGGGCATCACCGGGTTACCGGGAAAATGCCCCTGGAAGAAGTATTCGTTGAATGTTACGTTCTTGATACCCACCACCTGCGTGTCAGACAGATCGATGATCTTGTCTACCAGCAGGAAAGGATAACGGTGCGGCAGCATTTTTTCTATACGGCGCAGGTCAAAGATGGCAGGCTGGTTAGGATCATAGATAGGGATATCCTTTGCGTGCCTGTTCTTCTTGATATATTGCTTGATCTTTCTGGCAAATTCTACGTTGGAAGCATGTCCCGGGCGGTTGGCGATGATATGCGCCTTAATGGGGAAGCCGATCAGGTTCAGATCACCTACCACATCCAGCAGCTTGTGCCGGGCCGGTTCATTGGGATAGCGCAGCTGGATATTGTTCAGGATCCCTTCACGCTGTACAGAGATATTATCACGCTTGAAGGCTTTGGCCAGGCGTTGCAGCTCCTCTTCGGTCACCGGCCTGTCTACCACCACGATGGCGTTGTTAATATCGCCTCCCTTGATCAGGTTGAGCGATAGCTGGTACTCCAGCTCGTGCAGGAAGCAGAAGGTACGGCTGCCTGCTATTTCCTTCCTGAACTCATGCAGGCCTTTTAAATTGGCGTGCTGGGTGCCCAGTACCGGGCTGTTAAAATCGATCAGGCAGGTGATCCGGTAATCCACTGCAGGCAGGGCTACCATCTCCACCTTCTTCACCTCATCGTAATAAGATATGTTGGTATCTATGGAATAATAGATCTTTTTCGCGTCCTGCTCCTGGGCGCCTGTTTCATCCAGCGCTTCCATGAAGGGAGCCGCGCTGCCGTCCATAATAGGTACTTCCGGGCCGTTCAACTCTATCAGCACGTTATCAATGCCTGTCCCAGCCAGGGCGGCCATAATATGTTCTATGGTGCTTACCCGTGCGCCGTTGTGCTCCAGGGTGGTGCTGCGCGTGGTATCCACTACGTAATCTACGTCTGCTTTAACAACAGGTTGCTCGGGGAGATCTATCCGTTGGAACTTTATACCAAAGCCCGGAGGGGCCGGTTTCAGGGTCATATTTACTTGAGCTCCCGTGTGCAGACCAACGCCTGATATGGTGACAGGCCCTTTAAGTGTACGTTGGTTCTGCGACTCTTGATTTTCAATCATAATATATAACAAGTTTGTCTATATGTCCATCAAACCCCCTCTCGTTCCGAGAGAAGTTGTTTTACCATGTCTTCCAGCTCTTTCACGCGTTTTTCAAGGTCCGGCAAATTTCTAAAAATTGCCTGACTTTTTAGCGAACTTTTATAATCAAACGCGGGAGAGCCATTCCAGGAAGTGTTTGGATCCGTAATGGACTTGGACAAACCGCTCTGAGCATTGATCTTGGTATTGTCTGCAATATGTATGTGACCTACCATGCCTACCTGGCCGCCGATCACACAGTTCTTGCCTATCTTGGTGCTGCCGGAAACGCCCGTCTGTGCAGCGATCACGGTATTAGTGCCGATATCTACGTTATGGGCCACCTGTATCAGGTTGTCCAGCTTAACCCCCTTGCGGATCACCGTAGAGCCCATGGTGGCACGGTCAATAGTGGTATTGGCGCCGATCTCAACATCGTCATGGATCACCACATTACCGATCTGGGGCACTTTCTTGTAAGAACCGTCCGGCTGCGGCGCAAAGCCAAACCCGTCGCCGCCTATCACACAACCCGCATGTAATATTACCCGGCAACCCAGCACACAGTTGTCATATACCTTCACACCAGGGTAGATCACCGAGTCGTCGTTCACGATCACGTTATCACCCAGGTATACGCCGGGATAGATCTTTACATTGTTACCCAGCACTACATTCTCGCCCAGGTACGCAAATGCGCCTACGAAAACATTAGCGCCCATCTTCACGGATGCTGGTATATACGAAGGTTGCTGTATACCGGTTTTATTGCCCACCAGCTGCTTGTACTTCTCCAGCAGCAGTGCAAAGCTGCTGTAAGCGTCCTTTACACGGATCAGCGTGGGCTTCACAGGCCGTTCTGTCACCAGGCTTTCATTCACGATCAGGATCGATGCCTGTGTGCTATATATGAACTCTTCATATTTAGGATTGGCAATAAAGCTGAGCATGCCATCACCGGCCTCTTCTATCTTCGCGATATTGCTCACCTTAACTTCCGGGTTTCCCTCCAGCTTACCATCTAACATGGTAGCCAATTGTACTGCGCTAAATTGCATAGTTAAAGATTAATAAAGTTACCTATTAGGCCATCACCGGATCGTATAAACTTATTCTGTAACATTTTAATTACTTATAAAACGTTGCTTACCTATATTTTTGGATGACAAATGTAGAATTTTTTTACGGGTATAGCCAGCGTATGACTCACCAAAGCATTGTCTATACTGGAAATATCCTTCACAGTACCATCCTTAAAAAGAATGTTAATTTTTTCGTCTAGAACGTTATAGGCACGTAAACTGGCTGTTCCGGTGAATACAAAGTATTCCAGGTCCTTCCCTTCAATGCCCCAACGCTGCCGTACCTGCTGCTGTAACAGGGTTACAGCAGTCTCGTCAAACACCTCGTTACTCAGGATGCATTTGAACAAGTTCCTGTTTATCAGCCATTTGCATAAGAGTGATAATACCTTGTCATCATGCTGCGCCCAAACCTTCACAGCGCCCATGATATCATAGTCGTCCAGCAGGCAGAATTGTTGCAGGCAGGCAGGCTCCCGCTCAAAATTATCTGCCGTAATCGTATGATACAGAAAGTATTGTAACGCCGGCGAAGCAAAAAGCTCCACCCCTTTTAACGCTAACTCCTTAGCCCGGCATAAGATCTTGACAAGCATGTTTTCGGCGCTCAGCACCGTTTTATGCAGGTATACCTGCCAATACATCAATCGTCGGGCCACAATGAATTTTTCAATAGAATAAATGCCCTTCTCCTCCACCATCAGCTCCCCGTTGTGCACCGTCAGCATCTTGATGATCCGGTCATAGCCGATCACCCCCTCCGAAACACCCGTAAAAAAGCTGTCCCGGTTCAGGTAATCCATCCTGTCCACATCCAGCTGGCTGCTTACCAGCTGGTGAAGGAACTTTTTATGGTACCGGTCATTGAAAATATCCAGCGTCAGGCTCAGATCCCCCTTCATCTGGTGATTCAGGTCCTCCATCAGCCACCTGCCGATCGCCTCATGAGACACCCCCTCGATAATATCCGTCTCCAGCGCATGCGAATAAGGTCCATGCCCGATATCATGCAGCAGGATGGCCATCTTAGCGGCCACCTCCTCTTCCTTTGAAATAGCCACCCCCTTTCCCTGTAACTCGCTTAAAGCCCAGCACATCAGGTGGTAGGCCCCCATACTATGATGAAAACGCGTATGCATGGCGCCCGGGTATACTAAGTGGGCTAGGGCCATTTGATGGATACGGCGTAATCGCTGATAGTAGGGATGGGAAATGAGGTTAAAGATCAAAGGATGATCGATAGTAATAAATCCATATACCGGGTCATTTATGATCTTTCGCTTGCGCTCCGTCATTAATCTCGCTTTAGCTATCTACAAAACTACGGTTTCAAACGGTAACTTTTTCTAATGTATAGACGTTTAACGAATAAAATACCCCTATATGTTACACTCAACCAGATCTGTTTTCTGTTTTGCAGCGTTTTTTATACTGGTATTGTCTACCCTGGCCGCCTGCCGCAAAAAAAGCACGGAATCCCCAATAAATGGCTCACACGTAAAGGTGAAATTATTAAATAAAGACTGTATGGGATACATTCTGGCCATTCTGGACCCCCGTTATACCAGCTGGGGCCAGGCAGATTACCAATTGGGCGCACAGGCATACTACGGTGTTTCCATCATAGAAGGACAGCCATTACTGGATCCTCTCAATATTAACCAGGAGTACTATGTTGATATACAGCCCGTTAATCCGCCCAAAGTACAAAGCACCTGCTACCGCGCCCCGGGCCCTCCCGCTAAACTTGCAGATGTGAGCAAAGTTTATTGAATGCCTTCAACAATAAGTCTTTTAACAAATCATTGATCGGTCGGGGGAATGATTCTTGCCGGAAAAGGTTAAATTGTTCCTGGTTTGATACATTCCTTAATTGTTAATTGATTTAGATGAGCCAAATAAATATACTGTGGGTAGATGATGAAATAGAATCGTTGAAGTCCCAGATCCTGTTCCTGGAGAACAAAGGTTACAAGGTGTCTGCCCTTACCAATGGTTACGACGCCCTTGAATTCCTGAAGGAACAGGTGGTGGATGTGGTGCTGCTGGATGAATCCATGCCCGGCATCACCGGCCTGGAAACCCTGGGTAAGATCAAGGAGATCGATCAGCAGATCCCCGTAGTCATGATCACAAAGAATGAAGCAGAGAATGTAATGGACGACGCCATAGGCAGCCAGATCACCGACTACCTTATCAAACCGGTTAACCCTAACCAGGTGCTGCTTTCCCTTAAAAAGATCATCGACAATAAACGCCTGGTGGCCGAAAAGACCACCAGCGCCTATCAGCAGGAGTTCCGCTCCCTGTTCATGGCCCTCAGCTCCAACCTCGATCATGCCGAATGGATGGACATCTACAAAAAACTGGTGTACTGGGAAATAGAGATGAGCAAAGCCAACAGCCCTGAGCTGCTGGAAGTGTTCAATACCCAGAAAGCAGAGGCCAATACGGAGTTCGCCAAATTCATCAGCCGTAATTATGCTGACTGGGTGCACCCTAAATCAAAAGATGGTCCCGTCATGTCTCATACGCTCTTCAGGGATAAAGTGGTGCCTAACCTCGATCCTGATGTGCCTAATTTCTTTATTCTCATCGATAACCTGCGTTACGACCAGTGGAAGACCATACTGCCTATCTTCCTGGAATCTTTCCGGCTGCTGGAAGAAGATACCTTCTACAGCATACTGCCTACTTCCACCCAATACAGCCGTAACGCCATCTTCGCCGGCATGCTGCCCGTGGATATCGAACAGAAATTCCCGGTACAGTGGAAGAACGATGATGAGGAAGGAGGGAAGAACCTCTACGAAGAAGAGTTCTTCGCAGCACAGCTCTCCCGCCTGAAAGCAGATAGCCGCTTTTCCTACACCAAGGTGATCAACCATGCTGATGGCCAGCACCTGGTGAATAATATTCATAACCTGCTGGACTATCCGCTGAACGTAGTAGTTTACAACTTCGTGGATATGATGAGCCATGCACGTACCGAAATGGAAGTGCTGAAAGAGCTGGCAGGCGATGAAACATCCTACCGCTCCATTACGGCCAGCTGGTTTGAGCACTCCCCGCTGCACCAGGCCCTCAAACGCATCGCAGACAGGAAGATCAACCTCATCGTGGCTACAGACCATGGCAGCGTACGGGTAAAAACACCGGTGAAAGTGATAGGCGACAAGCAAACCACTACTAATTTGCGTTATAAGCACGGACGTAACCTTAACTACGATCCCAAGGAAGTCCTGGCTTTCCGCGATCCTAAAGAGGCGGGCCTGCCCAAACCGAATGTGAATTCATCGTATATCTTCGCCCGTGCGGACGGATACCTCTGCTATCCCAATAACTACAATTACTTCGTGAATTATTACCGGAACACTTTCCAGCACGGCGGTATCTCACTGGAAGAGATGATCGTGCCGGTGGCGAGGTTGGTAAGTAAATAACTATAGTTTGAGGTTTGAAGTTTGAGGTTTAAAGTTGGTTGAAAGTTAGAGGTTTCAGGCAGTTGCCTTAACCAGGGCTACTAATCTGAACCTTCAACCTCTAACGAACCTCAGACCTCAAACTTCAAACCTCAAACCAACTGGATTGTTTATTTTTGCACGATGAACATCAAAATCACACAAGCCAATCTCAACCGGCTGGAAAAGATCTTCGAAGAGGGGAAATATATGCTCCGCTTCGAAAAAGGAACTTTCACCTCCGGCTACTGTGTGTTAGAGCATAAGAAAGTGGTGGTGATCAATAAATTCCTGAACCTGGAGGGCCGTATCAATACCCTGATAGATATCCTGTCCACCTTGCAGCTGGACACCACGCTGCTCAGCCCGGACTCCCTGAAACTGTACACACAGGTACAGGAGAACAGGAATATTGCAGACACAGAAAACCCTTCCTCTGAAGAATCAGCATGATGAAGATCACTTTTCTTGGTACAGGTACGTCGCAGGGAGTACCCGTCATTGCGTGCAATTGTCGGGTGTGCACCTCTGCAGATCCAAAGGATAAACGTTTAAGAAGCAGCATATTTGTTGAATCGGAGATCGGCAATATCGTGGTAGATACCACGCCGGATTTCCGCTACCAGATGCTCCGGGCCCGCGTGCAGCACCTCGAGGCAGTGCTGATCACCCATTCCCATAAAGATCATATCGCCGGTATGGACGATATCCGGGCCTTCAACTACTTTCAGCAAAAGCCCATCGATATCTATGCTACCGAGTTCTCGCAGAATGCCATCATGCGCGAATTCGCCTACGCATTCGCCGACTTTAAATATCCAGGCATTCCTGAGTTGAACCTCAAAACCATTACAGACGAACCTTTCAGCGTTAAAAGCTTTCCCATCATCCCCATCCAGGTCATGCATCATAAAATGCCGGTGCTGGGCTTCCGCTTCGGTGATTTCACCTATATCACCGATGCTAACTTCGTAGCCGATGAAGAAAAGGAAAAGATCCGCGGCTCACAGGTGCTGGTCCTGAACGCGCTGCGCAAAGAAAAGCACATCTCCCATTTCACGCTTGGTGAAGCCATCGCCCTGGCACAGGAGCTGGAAGTGCCCAAGGTGTATTTCACCCATATCAGCCATCAGCTGGGCCGCCACCAGGAAGTGAACCAGGAGCTGCCCCCCGGTATGGAACTGGCTTACGACGGTCTCCAGCTGGACATGTAAGCCTCCTGCAGATCATCCCTGGCATTAGTATCTGATTAACGCGAAAGCTTCGGGCTATCCGTTAAATTGCCGGCTTTTATGAAGAAACGTTTGTTGAAAGACCAGCTAAGCTTCACAAAGCAGGAACAAACAGGTATACTGGTATTACTGGTGCTCATCGCCATCACCGTCTGCGTTCCCCGCCTCCGGGAAAGCCTGATCCCTGCCTCCATCCCTATGGATAGTACTTTCCAGGCCGAAGTAAGCGCCTTTCAGCAACAGCTGGCTGCCGCAGATACTGTTAATGTCCGCCGCAGGTCTTATACCCATTACCGGGAGCAAAAGCCCTGGCCTAAAAGGCCGGATAGCTTTCACCGGGATACTTTCCCTGCCCGCTTCCCTGTCCGCAAACCCCTCGTCATCTTTATCAACACCGCTGATTCCTCCGCCTGGGAGGCCCTCCCGGGCATTGGTCCCACGCTGGCTGCCCGCCTGGTACGCTTCCGCGAGAAGCTGGGCGGCTTCTATTCCATCGCCCAGGTAGCAGAAACCTATGGTTTGCCTGATAGCACATTTAAAAAAATTCAAGCTTCCCTCCGCCTGGATAGCGGTTCACTAAAAAAACTTAACATCAATCAGATGGATGAGAAATCTTTAGGCCAACATCCATACATACGCTATAAATTAGCCCGCTTAATAGTGCAGTACCGCAGTAACCACGGGCCTTTCAGCCGCCCGGAAGACCTCTACAACATTCCATTGGTGAATGATAGTATTTATCGTAAACTTGAAAAATACATCGACTTGTAGCTTTTAGCTATTAGCCTTTGGCCTCTAGCTCCTGCTTTGCCGCATTAGCTAAAAGCCAGCAGCCAGCAGCTAACCGCTAAACCACCTCAAAAAGATTACATTTTATGGATTTTCAGCCTTCAGAAATGCAACAACAGATTGCGCAAATGATCCGCGACTTTGGAAAAGTGCATATACAACCCAACGTGATCGACTGGGACGAACGCCAGGAATTCCCCAAAGCCCTCTTCCGGCAAATGGGAGAGCTGGGCCTCATGGGCGTGCTCGTACCAGAACAATACAAGGGCAGCGGCCTCGGATACCCCGAATACGTGACCGCTATCAGTGAGATCGCTAAATTCTGCGGCGGCATTGGCTTAAGCATGGCCGCCCACAATTCGCTCTGCACCGGCCATATCCTGCAATTTGCCAACGAAGAACAAAAGCAGCAATATCTGCCCAAACTGGCCACTGCCGAGTGGATCGGAGCCTGGGGCCTTACAGAGCCCAACACCGGCTCTGACGCCATGAACATGAAATGCGTAGCAAAGCAGGATGGCGACCACTGGGTGATCAACGGCACCAAATCCTGGATCACCCATGGTAAAAGCTGCGACGTTGCCGTAGTGATCGCCCGCAGCGGCGAAGTGCGCGACAGCCACGGCATGACAGCCTTTGTAGTAGAAAAAGGCACCCCCGGTTTCAGCGGTGGTAAAAAGGAGAACAAGCTCGGTATGCGCGCCTCCGAAACCGCGGAGATGATCTTCGACAATTGCCGTATACCCGCTTCCCAGATGCTGGGCGAGGTAGGAGAGGGCTTCATCCAGTCCATGAAAGTGCTGGATGGCGGCCGTATTTCCATTGCCGCACTGTCATTGGGCATCGCCAAAGGCGCTTACGAAGCCGCCATAAAATATTCCAAAGAACGTTACCAGTTTGATCAGCCCATCGCCAACTTCCAGGGCATCTCTTTCAAACTGGCGGATATGGCCACCCAGATTGCCGCCGCAGAGCTGCTCACCATGCAGGCCGCCGATCTGAAGCAGCGCGGAGAGAAATGCACCAAACAGGCAGCCATGGCTAAATACTATGCCTCCGAAGTTGCAGTAAGGACTGCCAACGATGCCGTACAGATCTTCGGCGGCTATGGTTATACCAAAGACTTCCCCGTTGAAAAGTTCTATCGCGACGCCAAGCTCTGTACTATCGGCGAAGGCACTTCAGAAATACAGAAGATCGTTATTGCCCGTGAAGCCCTGCGCGGCTAAATAATGAATAATTAACAATGAATAATTAATTTGTGTCCGGTAATTACGAGTGGTCATTCACTCAGGTACTTTATTGGAAACTAATCAGCCTGGTCGAGATGCTACTGTTATGAAAGAACTCCACTACGCGATTATTAATTATTCATTATTCATTGTTCATTATTATGACAGCCTTTGCAGAACAATTAGAAAAACTGTTTCCTGAAACGGAAGCGGCAGTGCCAGCCGAGTATCGTCTGCCAGCGGAGATCCATCAGCGTGAATACCTTTCCGGTGGTGAAATGAGGCCCTGGAACGGAGACGTGCACACCGTAGTATCCCCCATCGGTATCAGAACAGCCAACGGACTGGAACGAAAAGTGATCGGATCATATCCGCTATGCAGCGCAGCAGAAGCAATGGCTTCGCTGGATGATGCCCTGGCCGCTTACGACGACGGCCGTGGCGAATGGCCCACCATGCCGGTGTCCGAAAGGATCGCCTGTGTAGAGAAATTCACCGGCAAAATGATCGAGCGCAAGCAGGAAGTAGTAAAGCTCATCATGTGGGAAATAGGAAAATCCTACACTGATTCCGTGAAGGAATTTGACCGTACGGTAGAATATATCCACGCCACTATAGACGCACTGAAAGATCTTGACCGCAACTCATCCCGCTTCGAGATCCAGCAGGGCATCATCGGCCAGATCCGTCGTTCCCCCCTGGGCGTAGTATTGTGTATGGGGCCTTTCAACTACCCGCTGAACGAAACCTTTACCACACTGATACCCGCGCTGATCATGGGTAACACCATCCTTTTCAAACCTCCCAAGCACGGTACCTTATTGCATTACCCCCTGCTCGAAGCATTCCGCAGCTGCTTCTCCAAGGGCGTTGTCAATACCATCTACGGCCGTGGTAATGTAATTGTTCAGCCCCTCATGGAATCCGGCAAGATCAATGTCCTCACCCTGATCGGTTCCAGCAAGGTGGCCAACCAGCTGAAGAAGATGCACCCCAAGGTGAACCGCCTGCGCGCTATCCTGGGCCTCGACGCCAAGAACGCCGCCATCATCACAGATAAGGCAGATATAGACCTGGCCGTAAAAGAATGTGTGCTGGGCTCATTATCGTTTAATGGTCAGCGTTGTACCGCGATCAAGATCATCTTTGTTCACCGCCGCATTGCACAAAGCTTTCTCGACAAATTAAGCGAAGCGGTAGGCAAGCTGAAAATAGGGATGCCCTGGGAGAAGGATGTGTTCCTTACGCCCCTGCCTGAGCCGCAGAAGCCCGGCTACCTGAAAGCATGTATAGAAGATGCCATCGCCAATGGCGCTGCCGTGGTGAATCCGCATGGCGGCGATGCGTATGAGTCAATGGTATTCCCCGCGATCGTATATCCCGTAAATGAGCGGATGAAGCTGTACAGCGAAGAACAGTTCGGACCAGTGATCCCCGTGCTGCCTTTCGATGATATCAATACACCGATAGAGTACCTCATCCATTCCGAGCATGGACAACAGGTGAGCCTCTTCACCAATAACGCATCAGAACTGGCTTCGCTGATAGATCCGCTGGTGAACCAGGTAAGCCGTGTGAACATTAACTGCCAGTGTCAGCGGGGTCCGGACACCTTCCCCTTCACCGGCCGTAAGGACAGCGCAGAGGCTACTTTAAGCGTTCCGGATGCTTTAAGGGCATTTTCTATCCGTTCTATGGTAGCCACCAAACAAACGGACGAGAACAAAGCGCTCATCAATAAGATCGTGAGCGACCAAACATCCAATTTCCTTTCAACTAAGTATATATTCTAATCACGCATAATGTAAAAAAATACATACTGTGTGACCATTTATGGGTTTTGACAAAAAAATGAATATTAACCCTTTTGTGTGATGGAAGTTTGAAAAAGGAATGTTAAATTTGGGTTAAGTCAATCACTCTTTACCTTTTATCAACCTAAACCCAAAACACAAGATTGAAACACTTTTACGCAATCTAAAAAGCATCCCGGTCTCAATCGGGATGCTTTTTCTTTGTGCCCCGTACAAATACTCCTTTTTATAATTCCGTAGTTCTACTGATAAACATCGCAGGCCTGCCTTATATTTTTGCGTGAAATAATTTAACCCCATGCGAAAAGTATTAAAGTGGACGGGCATTGTTGTGTGTGCGATCCTGGTACTGTTGTTAATTGCCTATCTCATTGCCTGGATGAATGTATCCGGGCGTTTAAACAAACAATATGCGGTAACGGTAAAGCCTATATCGCTCCGCGCCGATTCATCCATGCTGGCTTACGGCGCACGGCTCTACACCTTGAAAGGATGTGCAGAGTGTCATGGCAGCAACCTGGCCGGAAGAGTATTTGTAGACGACCCTATGATTGGGCGTTTCAGTGGTGCTAACCTTACCAGGGGCAAGGGTGGCCTGCCGGCTGATTTTGACGATAAAGCCTGGCTTCTGGCCCTGCGGCATGCATTGAAACCCGATGGAAAATCTTTGATCGTGATGCCTTCTTACCAGTTCAATGGACTGGCAGATTATGACGTAGCCAGCATCATTGCCTGGTGTAAGGCGCAGCCGCCGGTGGATAATGAACCGCCTTCCATAAAGATCGGGCCCCTGGGACGTGTACTATCGGCTTTAGGTAAGCTGCCGCTGGTGCCCGCAGAAAAGGTGGATCACCATTACCAGGCCCCGGCAGTGGTTAAGCAGGAGGTATCAGTGGCATATGGCAAGTATCTCTCCACCTCCTGCACCGGTTGTCATCACCACGATCTGCGGGGAGGCGATAACCCGGTACCAGGCAAAACACCGGTAGCAGATATTACGGGCAAAGGGCATGTAGGAAGCTGGACCCCCGAGCAGTTTGTCTCTACGCTGCGCACCGGCAAAACGCCGGAAGGCAAGCAGCTGAACAATGATGACATGCCCTGGAAGATGACGGCCCAGTACACGGAGCAAGAATTACAAGCGCTATACCTTTATCTGAGAAGCCTGTAGTGGAGTGGAATGTAAAGTGGAAATTACAAAAGCCAAAAAGAAAAAAGACGCGAGGATTTTCGCGTCTTTTTCTTTTTTATTTTTTACTTTTTATTTTATTACCCGTCCAGGAAATCATCGTTCTGCTCTGCTTCTTTCTCTTTAGCGGGGCTGCCCATACCAGCAAACCATTTATCAACGGTATCGCCTATAAAGGGCGGCACTTTGCTCTTCACAAAATCTCTCATCACCTCGATCGCTTTGGCAGCCTGCTCTGTGTTAAGCCCTGCTTTCTCCTGGAGTTGTTGAATGAGTTCCTGCATATTAAGCTACTTTCAGTTTCACAAGTGTTGACTGCTCCAGTCTTTCCTGGGCATATGACTTGGTGAGCAAGAATACCTTTTCGCTGGTAGACGGCAGGTGGAACATCGCGTCGCTCATTACCACCTCGCAGATGGAACGGAGGCCGCGGGCGCCCAGTTTGAACTCCATGGCTTTGTCCACGATATAGTCCACTGCAGCTTCGTCCACGGTCAGGTCAATGCCTTCTACCTTGAACAGTTTCTTGTATTGTTTGATGAGTGCGTTCTTGGGTTCGGTGAGGATGGCCTTCAGCGCGTCCCTGTCAAGGGAGTTCAGGTAGGTCACCACCGGCAGACGGCCCAGCAGCTCAGGGATGAGACCGAAAGACTTCAGGTCCTGGCTGTTCACATAGCGCAGGATGTGCTTTTTGGTCTCTTCTTCTCTCTCTTTGTCTACGGTAAAGCCGATGGAATGTGTTTGCACCCTTCTGCTGATGATCTTATCCACGCCGTCAAAAGCGCCGCCGCAAATAAACAGGATGTTCTGCGTATTTACCTTGATCAGCTTTTGTTCCGGGTGCTTACGTCCGCCTTGCGGGGGCACCAGCACTTCGGTACCTTCCAGCAGTTTCAGCAGGCCTTGCTGTACGCCTTCGCCGCTCACATCGCGGGTAATGGAAGGATTATCGCTTTTACGGGCAATCTTATCGATCTCATCGATATATACAATGCCTCTTTCGGCAGCTTCTACGTCATAGTTGCACACCTGCAGCAGGCGGGTCAGGATGCTTTCCACATCTTCCCCTACGTAGCCTGCTTCCGTGAATACGGTGGCATCCACGATCGTGAAAGGTACGTTCAGCAGCTTGGCGATGGATTTAGCCAGGAGGGTTTTACCGGTACCGGTTTCGCCCACCATAATGATGTTGGATTTCTCTATTTCCACCTCATCTTCGCCGATCTGCTGGTTAAGACGTTTGTAGTGATTATATACCGCTACGGCCAGTATTTTTTTCGCGTCATCCTGTCCGATCACATATTCGTCCAGGAATTTCTTGATTTCTACCGGCTTCGCCACTTTGGGTACAAAGTGAGAGGGCGCCTTTTTATTATGCTGGAACAGCTCCTGTTCGATGATCTCCTGGGCGTTCGCGACACAATTCTCACAAATATGGCCTTCCGCACCGGCAATCAGTATCTGCACCTCATCTTTGGAGCGGTTGCAGAAGGAACAACGTATTTTGGATTCTTTCATCCGTGATGTAGTTTATTTATTTCGCAGCTAAGCTTACAAAGTTAGGTAAAATAGGAAAAACAGAAAAAAGGAGAAACGGAGCAAAGGCGGTCGCCCTTCCTCCGTTTCTCCTTTCTGATTATGAGCTTACTGCGGCGTGTTTTCCTGTTTCTTCCTCGGATTCCTGTCCAGCACGTCGTCGATAATGCCGTATTCTTTGGCTTCATCGGCGGTCATCCAGTAGTCACGGTCGGAGTCTTTTTCCACTTTTTTGAACGGCTGACCGCAATGGGTAGCGATGATCTCGTTCAGTTCTTTCTTCAGCTTCACGAATTCGCGGGCGGTGATCTCGATATCGGATGTCTGGCCTTCTGCGCCGCCGTGGGGCTGGTGGATCATTACACGGGCGTGTTTCAGGGCGGTACGTTTGCCCTTTACACCTGCTACCAGCAGCACTGCACCGAAAGAGGCAGCCATACCTGTACAGATAGTGGCTACATCAGGGGCGATGATCTGCATGGTGTCATAGATACCTAAACCAGCATACACACTACCACCAGGGCTGTTGATATACATCTGTACATCACGGTTGCGGTCTGTTGATTCCAGGAACAGCAGCTGTGCTGTTACCACATTTGCTACGTAGTCATTGATCGGGTCGCCCAGGAATATGATCCGGTCCATCATCAGGCGGGAAAAAACGTCCATGGTAGCAACGTTCATCGGGCGCTCCTCAATGATGTAGGGCGTCAATGCGTTGATCTGATGGCGTGCATAGCTATCTACTACCAGGCTGCTGATTCCGCGATGCTGGATCGCATATTTTCTAAATTCGTTATTAATGTTCATGATGGTGATGTTTATGAGGTAATTTAGCAAATTCTTCGGCTGTTATTTCCTCTTCTTTAAGATCCACCTTGGTTTCTGCCCACTCGAACAGTTTCTGGGTCACCATTTCGCGATAGGTCTGGTCGATGAATTTCTCATCCTGCATCAGGCGGTCCAGGTAGCTATCCAGCCAATCGGCGCCGTCCAGGGCCGCGCCTGCGCCACCGTAATAGCCCAGTAATTTCTGTTTAGCGCCTTCTCTCAGTTCCTCGAAGGAAACTTCCAGTTTATTTTCGCGGATCAGTTTATCGCTTATAAGCGTCCAGCGGAGCTGGTGGTCAAAGTTCGGATATTCTTTTTCGGCTTCTTCGGCGGTCTTAGGTTTTTCGCCACCGGTCTGCAGCCAACGTTTCAGGAAATCTTTGGGCAGTTCCATGGAAGTTTCGTGTACCAGCGTTTCAAACAGGTCGTTATGAAGGCGGTTACGGCTTTCGGAATCCCAGTATTTCTCGATTTCTTCTTTCAGTTTAGCCCTGAAAGCTTCCTCTGTGGTGATATTTTCGTTCGGGTAGATCTCTTTGAAGAACTCTTCGTTCAGCTCGCGCTTTTCAATGAGGCCTACTTTAGTAATGGTCAGCTTGAAGTATTTCTGGGCGGCAGCCTCGTCTTTTTCGTCAAAGCCCAGGTCTTTCAGGATCCAGCCCAGTCTTTCTGCGTCAAAGGAGGGAGCCAGCTGGAAAACTACGGTGTCGCCTGCTTTCTTGCCCTTCAGCTGTTCCTGCAGGGGAGCGGAGAAGTATTTCAGCAGTAGGGAATTGTCTTTCTTGATACCGCCTTCGATCACATCGCCCTGAGCGTCGCTTTCTTCGAACACCACGTTCAGCACATTATCTTCGTTATCAATGGTTTCGGGGTCGGTCATTTTACCGCCTTTGATCTGCATGCGCTTTACTTCCTCGTCCACTTCAGCGTCGGTAGCCTTTATTTTATAGCGGGTGAGGGTGGTTTTGCCGGATTCCAGGGGAGTTACTTCAAAAGAAGGTTTCAGGCCCACTTCAAAATCGAAGGCATATTCTTCGGGTTTGTTAAAGTCCAGGTTTTTGGAAGTTGTTTCGAGGGACAGGGGCTGGGCGAAGATGTCCAGCTTTTCGTTCTGGAGGTATCCAGACAGTTCTTTTTCCACGGTTTTCAGTACCTCATCAGCAAACAGCGCCTGACCGTGCATCTTTTTAACCATACCAGCCGGTACCATTCCTTTACGGAAACCGGGAATATTAGCAGCTTTGCTGAATTGTTTTACTGCTTTGTCAAAATTAGGAAGGTAGTCCTCCTGGCTCACTTTCACAGTGATCTTATCGTTCAATAAACCAATGTTTTCTCTGGTAACGGTTGCCATAATAATTATTAAATAAAGTGTTCTGTATGTGCAATAATAGTTCCTGAATTGTTTTTTCTGCCATGAAGTCACGCGGCACGAAGGAATGGCAGCGGGGAAGATATAAACTTGGTCAGCCGGCGCCTTTATGGCGGTTAAAGTATCCCTGCAGTTCCTTGCAATCTCCCTGGTAAAAATCTCTCTGTCAAGTAGTTATAGAAAAATAACAGTCTTTTCAGAAGCGCGAAGATAGTGCGTTTAGCTGAAGTTTGCTTGCAAAATGTTTGCAAAATTTTGGCCGGGAGCCCGGGTACACCCGCAATAAGCGCCTTTCCATCCATCCTTCACCAGCGCTGCGTTCATCATTTATCCCTTGCGCATTCCATCGCCATTTCCTAACTTGCCGTGCTAAATGCTTTTGTTTTAAGAACAAACACATGAAGAAAATAGTCCTGATATCCCTATTGATGTACGCGTCCATCTGTTATGCCCGTTCCCAGGACCATGATTCCCGAATTGACAGCGCTGCCGCATACGTTGACGCCGGAAATTACGGAGCGGCCATCAACATCTACTCCCGCATCCTCGCCACTAATGCTAAAAATGCCGAAGTCTATGCCCTGAGAGGACATGCCTACGCTGAAATGAAGGATTATGAAAGCGCCCTGCGGGACTATACTTTCTCCCTAAGCGCAGATCCGCGCTATTGGCAGGCCTACGGCTGGCGGGCCGATCTGCAGGTGGAGCTGGAACACTTTGAAGATGCCATCCGGAATTACGATAGCGCCCTCCGCTACACCGACAGCGTTTCCTGTAAAGAGACGATCCTGCTGAACCGGGCCGTGGCCAAAAGACTTTCAAACGACCATGAGGGCGCTGCGGCAGATTTCCGCGAAGCGCTCAAATACAATCCCAACTGCATCGGTGCATTGGAAAACCTGGGCGGACTGCTCCCGCATATGGACCAGCCACAGGAGGCGATCGCCTGCCTGGAAAAAGCCATCCGGCTGGACTCTACCTTTGAAGGCGGCTATGGCAACCTCGCCTGTCTGTACTCCAACCAGGGGGAATACCAGAAAGCCCTTGATATCAGCAATAAGCTGCTCTCCTTTAAGCCCGGTGAAGCCTACGCGCTGAACAACCGTGGTTATATAAAGTACATGCTGAATGATCTCCAGGGAGCGCTGGAAGATATCAATAACTCCATCAGCGTTTTACCCGTAAATGCCTACGCTTTTAAGAACCGGGGTCTCATATACGCTGCCCTGAAAAGGAACAGTGACGCCTGTACCGACTTTCAGAAAGCACTGAGCCTGGGTTTTGCAAGATACCACGGCACAGAAGTAAATGAGCTGATAAAGACATTGTGCAAAGCATCCGGCAACGCTGCCATTTCCGCCAATTCCGCCATTTCCGCCACAAATAATTGATTTAAATCAAGAAATTGCTACTCTTGCGCCATGATCAAAATGTTTACTGTATTTTCATATAAAATCATTTATCATGGCCCTTCAAGTCGGCATTCACAAGTTCACCGGCAGACTTGATAACGTCATAGGCTATCGCAGAAATGGTAAATATTTCCTGCGTAGCATGCCGGACAAAGTAAGACAGACAGCTGCCACTAAGCGCGCTGCCCGTAACTTCGGCATTGCCAGCCGGAAAGGAAAGCTTATTCGCACCGCCTTCCGTCCTTACCTTGGCCTACGCCGTGACGATGGCCTGGTGAACCGCCTGAATAAGCTGTTTATACAAGCTGGCCGCAACAACTTTCCTGATCTCCAGGGTTTCCATTTTAACCGCCACACCGGACTGGAAAAACTATTCATTATTCCGCCCGTATTCACAGTAAACGGTACCCTCCATATCCCCGCCCAGGAACTGGAGCCACAAGGCGCCAACACACACCTGCAAGTTCGCCTCATCGCCGCGCGGATCGACTTCCGTACGCAACGTGTGCTCAGCTCCGAATCTTCCACCGCTATCATCGACCTTAACCCCGATATCCCTTTCAACGGCCTGGCTTTAAGCGTTCCTACTGAAGGAGAAGGCGTACTAATGGTTACCTTGCAATGCCGCGCCTGCAAAGCTACTAACGGCGTCTTATATCCTTCCTGCGACCGCCGCTACGTAGCCGCCGATGTTATCCATCTTGCAGTACCTATAGACCAAGTGCTCATACCAGACGCGCTCATAGCAAAAACAACGCGTAAACGTTTTGCCTTCCGTAACGCTTCCATTCCGTCATCCATCCCCGTCATTGCCAGGAGCAATAGAGACCGTGCGGGGGGCGACGAAGCAATCTCCCAAACGGCAAACGGGTCTCCATCCTCCGTCAACAACCAAGGGCCTCCATCCCCGTCAGCACGAGGCGCCGCAGGGCCACCGGGCGAGCGCGACGAAGCCATCTTCTAACACAATCCTCAAGCACAATCAGTCGAGCGTCAAGGGTCTTCCTCCTCCGTCATTGCGAGGAGGGGTTAAGCTTTTTGTGCGTGGGGCGACGAAGCAATCTTTTCCACGAAAATTGGACTAAAAAATTGCTTCGTCGCCCCACGCGCTCCCCTTCCGCAGCTCCCCGCATTGACGCGGACGAGTGTCCGTCCACCGAATGTTGCCGTCCACGCCTCAAATCCCTCCCCGCATCAACTCGCCTTCAACTCTTGATCAAGTCCACCTCACGTCCAATTACCCCTTAGTTCTACTTACCCCCTACTATACGCTTACAAAGCCCTTACTTCAGGTACCAGCTTCCTGCAGGTAATGATCCGGTAACCTGTACACGCCTTCACTGTTATCTAATTGTTATGTCCATTTATCATGAGACATACAAATCGGAATTCTTGTAGCTTTAACCCATTATCAAAACGGATACATGCATGTAAACCCTATAAAACCCTTCATGCCTAAACCTATATTATGAAACCATTACTTTTACTATCCCTGTTATGCCTTTGGGTATTAACAACCCGTGCCCAGATAGTGGTGGAATCAGCAAGCCCTGCCTATCTTGCCACCAAGATCCCCGGGTATTCATCGGTCACCAGTTTTAACACAAAGACTTTTTCTTACACACCTTCAACGCCTGTGCAGAACCCCACGCCCGTGGATGGAGACACTACCACGGAAGGGAACGGAGCGTATACATTTGCAGATCTTATTCCGGCGACGATAGCCAAAGCAGATGGTAACATCACTAACACAAGCGCCGGTATTGTATGGACATTACGTATCACTGTTCCCAATGCCTTAAGCATCGGCGTTAATTTCAGCCAGTTCGCGCTTTCTGACAGCGCTAAGATGTATATCTTCAATCAGTCCAGGACGGTGCTGCAGGGTGTGATTACTAAAAAATTATTCCCTGGTGCTACCAAACTGAACATCCCTCCCATCAGCAGTAATGACATCATTATTTACGTAGTGGAGTCTGGCAACCACGGCGCCATGCAGAGCAACCTGGCCATCGATAAGCTGGCTTTGGGCTACAGCAGCATTGGTGAGGTGGGCGGTGGTGGAGCTGCCCTGGCATTATCAGAAGGGGTGAGCATTTTCGGGGCAACGATCAATTGCATTCCTTCAGTGGTATGCTACCCCGACAAGATGGAAACAGCAAGAGCAGTGGCCCGTATAACAATACCACGGGGCAACAAACTGGCAGCGTGCTCCGGTACCCTGCTTAACAACGAGCAGAATAATGGCCGGGCGCTCTTTCTTACAGCTTATCATTGTATTGATGCCAATGACGATAAAAACCTGGATGCAAATGAAATAAGCGCGCTGTCAGTTGCAGATTTCGACTTCCAGTTCTGGAGGAATGGATGTACCGGAAGCAGTAACGCAAAAGCGCTTAGGTTCATGGGAGCAGTGCTCCGCGCTCAAAGGCGGGAATCAGATATGGTACTGCTGGAACTAACCAATCCTCCCGGCGTTGGGGATGGCGTTACCTACGCTGGCTGGAACAGGAACAGTGGCTCTCCTCCCAATGATAAATCATTTATTATTCATCATCCCAGTGGGGAAGATATGCGCTATACATCCACCCGCAATGTCAGGACCTATCTTTTCAACAGCAATTACTGGCAAGCCTTTTATAGCAACGGGGTGGTAGCGCCCGGTTCTTCAGGCAGTGCCTTGTTTAACGGAGAAAACCAGGTAGTTGGTCAATTGAAAGGTGGCTGGAGCAGCTGCAATTGGACAGATTTCAGCGACCGCTATGGCAAGCTGGAAAGATCCTATGGCAACATGCAATCCTGGTTGTCTCCTTCGCAGAACCTGTCGGCTATGAATGCCCTCCCGCTGTTTGGCCTTGCGATCAAAGGCAACAGCGCGCTGGGTTGCACAGGTACCTATTCCGTTCCAAACCTTACAGGATGTACTTTTGCATGGACCGCTTCTTCCAATATCATTATCAACAGCGGACAGTCAACAAACGTCATCACTATCACAAAAAACACCGCCGGTGCGGGCTGGATCCGCGTAGTGATCAACGATTCAAAAGGATCGGGGGACGGCAGGACCCTGACTCTTCAAAAAGACCTGACCATCCTGGATAATGTGATAACAGGAACCATCCGGCAAAACGGGTATGATCCTAAAACATTATATACAGACAATGATATCAACCTGGAATATGCGGATATTGATTTCTACTATCCGGGAGCAACATCTATTAGTTTTAAACTGATTGCAGGCACCGCCGGTTTCTCCAGCATTCCCGCGGGTGAAAGAACGATCCTGAACCTCTACCTGTCTACCGGCAACTATGCAGGTTTTGATGTTACGGCCACCAGTCCTTGTGGTACCGTACTTAACCAGTTCTACTTTTATGGAGTAGGCGCCAATGCCACCGGCGCGGGGCTCTTCACTGTCGGACCTAATCCTGTAAAAACCAGCTTGACCGTAACTGCAAAAAGTGATAACAACGTGATGAGGTCGCATATGACAGGGAAGAATGACGCTTCATTTACTGCAAAGCTATATGAATTCAATACCAGTAACCTCGTAAGGCAAGGCAAAAGTGAAAAGGGCGCTAATACCGCTGTGCTGAATGTACAGGGCCTTACACCTGGACAGTACATACTAAGAATAGAGTATGGAAAGTATAAAGAGTCCAGGCATATTTTAATTGAGTAGGAAAGCTTGGTCATTTACCGGATGGATGCGCCCTTTTTCAGACGAGAAAGGGCGCATCTTCATGTAAGAGTGAAATATCGTATATTACTTTTATGATCAACGACTGCCATCATGAAAAACACACGCATCATTCTCATCTTCCTCACCTTTCTCTCCAATGCCTCCTTCTCCCAGGATCCCTGGAAAATCACCACTACCCAGATCAACCCATCCAACTACTACGGCATTACCGTCGCCAACGGCATGATCGGCATCGTCTCCTCCCCGGAGCCCTTCAAAGTAAAAGACGTAGTCCTCGCCGGAGCTTATGATCTCCACGGCCGCGGCCGCGTCAGCAATTTCCTCCGCAGCTTCAACCTGCTGAACATGCGTCTCGGCATTGACGGTCACGACATCGATGCCAAAGCCATTACCAGCTTTAAGCAGGAACTTGACATGCGCCACGCCGCCTTCACCACCTCCTTTGATTACGGAGATAAAGCCACCATTACCTACACCTATTATTCATTGCGCCAATTACCTTACACCGTCCTGATGGATGTAAACATCACCGCAAAAAAAGACATCGCCATCAACAGCGCCAGTGTAATGGAAGCCCCTGACGCCTTGAAAGACGTACAGAATTATTACAACGAAATAGACCGCCCGCATGTGGTGATCAGCTTACTCACTTCTTCCGCTAAATCGCCCACCGGGAAACTACTCATGTGTGCATCCAATACATTTTTATTCAGCGAGCCACACGGGCAGGAACCCCGCGTGATCCATGAAATGTGGGATAACAGCATGCACCTGATGAAGTTCTCAAAGAATATCAAAGCAGGAGAGACCTACCGTTTTTCAATTGCCGGCTCTTCTATCACTTCCGCTCACCATGATGATCCACTGAACGAAGCAGAACGTTTAACCATATACGCGAAGCTCGAAGGCCGCGACCGCCTCCTGAAATTCCACCAGCAGGCCTGGGATAGCCTCTGGAAAAGCGATATTATCATTGATGGCGACGCACAGGCACAGCAGGATGTGCATAGCATGATGTATCATCTCTATTCTTTCGTCCGCGAAGGCACCGCCTATTCTCCTTCTCCAATGGGCTTAAGCGGATTGGGTTATAACGGTCACGTTTTCTGGGACGCGGAATTATGGATGTACCCTGCTTTGCTCGTGCTCCATCCTGAACTTGCGAAAAGCATGATGGAATATCGTTTCCAAAGACTGGATGCCGCGCGGAGAAATGCATTTGCCAATGGATTCAAAGGCGCGATGTATCCCTGGGAGAGCGCAGAAAGCGGCGCAGAAGAAACACCTGTGTGGGCATTGAGCGGCCCTTTTGAACATCATATCACCGCGGATGTCGCCATGGCTGCCTGGAATTACTACGCGGTAACACAAGACAAACAATGGCTGCAGGAGAAAGGTTATCCCATGCTTGCTGCCACCGCCGATTTCTGGACAAGCCGCGTGGAAAGAAACGGCCCCGGCCACTACGATATTAAAAATGTAGTAGCAGCAGATGAATGGGCAGAGAACGTAGACAACAACGCCTTTACCAACGCTGCCGCAAAAGCCAATTTACAATATGCCACACAGGCGGCAAAGATCCTGGGCCTTAGCCCTAACCCTGATTGGATGCACGTTGCCAATAACATTCCCATTTTGAAAATGGCAGACGGTGTTACGCAGGAACATGCAGCTTATCATGGCGAAGGCATCAAACAGGCTGATGCCAATCTGCTCGCCTATCCCCTGAAAGAAATCACAGATATAGCGCAGGTTAAAAAAGACCTGGAATACTATGAAACAAGAGTGCCCAATGAAGGCACTCCCGCCATGACCCAAGCCGTGTTTACTTTACTGTATGCCCGTTTGGGAGATACCAGCAAAGCATACCATTGGTTTAAAGACGCTTATTTGCCCAACTTAAACCCGCCCTTCCGTGTAATTGCAGAAACCAAAGGCGGCACAAATCCTTATTTTGCCACCGGCGCCGGTGGCATACTCCAGGCGGTATTAATGGGTTTCGGCGGCCTGGAAATTACGCCCAAAGGAATTATCCAGGTTAAATCATCCTTGCCTGCAAACTGGAAAAAGTTAACAATCACCGGTATAGGGGCCGAACAGAAAACGTATAGCCGGGAAGGTAAATAGCATATCATAAAAAAACCTATTTTAACAGTATCTTTTATCCCTCTATGAAATATTTACTTATTACCATCCTGCTGTTTGTACACCACCTCGCTGTTTGGGGACAAACAGATCAACGCCACCGGCTACTCGAAGCACACGGTTATTATGTTGACCTCCAGGACTCAGCCGCGAGGGTCTTTGCCATGGGATTTTATTGGGATGATGAAGAAGTGGTTGATGGTATCGTCAGGGCAGATACATTGCAAATGCAGCCGGACGGCTCCTACAGCGGCGCCTATTTCCGGATCACCCGGGCGGAAGACAGGCTTTTCCTGCTGCGGACGTCTGGAAAAAACAGGAAGTTCCAGCTCAATGCAGCCAGGGATACCAGTCGTGTGAACAATCGTCTGAATAATGCCAGGTACCTTAACAGCTATTTTAGGATGTGCCAAAGATTGAACCTGCTCTATCCCCTGACTTCCTTTGATCGCGGGAATGCTTACGCTGCATGGAGCTCGCTTCCGGATAATGAAAAGAACATGCCCTATCTACAATTCAGCGTATTGGCCGACAAGAGATTTAAAAAGATGAGCGATAGTATCAGCGCTACGCAGGAAAAATATGCCAGGCTTACAAACTATATTGTTGAGAATATCCACTCATTGGATTACGCTGCTTTGAAAGACAGCCTGATCCAGCTGCCTGATGAACGGGATAGCAAAAGCAAATACTATGAAACCGTGATCGATACGGTGGCCTTGCAACGGCCCGAATATTTCTTCCGGCTTGCAGAAGATCTGCCCCAACACAGATCCTGGATCTTTCATAACGAGTTTTTTGACAAACGATCATTCTCCGGCTTAGCAAACGTTGAGGGCCATGACGAAACAAAAAAGGATTTCTTAAAGAAAAGGAGGTCCGCAAAACGAATGAGACGTGTTTTGTTTGTACCAGGGCTGCTTGTCGGTGCATTATGTCTCTGGTTAAAGGCCGAATCCTATAGGTAGCAGCTGCCATTTGCATATCAGAAAATATTTTCACATTTTTTGTATGGAAAGTTTCACCCGGCAGCATCTTTTATGCCTGTATGAAACATTTGTTTGTAACTATCCTGCTGTTTGCGCACTGCCAGCTTGCCTGCGCACAAAGAGACCCTGGCCGCCGGCTGTTCGAAGCAGGCAGCAAAGCGCATCCTTATTATGTTGACCTGCAAGACACTGCCGCAATGGTCTATACTATAGAATATCTTTGGGGTCGCGGGTCGGTAGGCCTGGCTATCACCACGACAGATACATTGCGAAAACAGCCTGACAGCTCCTATAGCGGCAGATCTTTCCGGATCATCCGGGAGAAAGACAGGTTGTACCTGCTGCCTGTGTCTGGGAAAAACAGGAAGTTCCGGCTCAATACAGACAGCGATACAAACCTTGTAAATTATCGCCTGAACGAAGCCTGGCAGCGTGGCAGCTATTTTATGATGTACAATAGACTGAATCAGCGGTACCCTTTGAGCTACTTCGACAACAGGGATACTTATGCCAGGTGGCACGCGCTCCCGGATAGTGAAAAGAGCATGCCCTATCTGCAATTCAGGGCATTGGTGGATAAAAGAATTGGAGAAATGAGTGATAGCATCAGCGCCGCACAGGAGAGATACGTCAGGTTGACAAATGATATGCTCGAAAACTTTAGCTCCTGGGACTACACTGTTTTAAAAGATAGCCTGGCCCGGCTGCCCGCTGTATATGTGTACGGCGGTACATACTATGGAACAGTGATTGATACGGTGGCGCTGCAACGGCCCGAATATTTCTTTCGGCTTGCAGAGGACTTACCCAAACACAGAGCAGTGATCCTTAGCTACGGAGCCTATAATAAACATGCATTCGCTGGCTTAATGAAGATTGAAGGGCATAATGAAGCAAAAAAATGGCTTTTAAAAGAAAGGAAAGCCATAAGGGTATCTACATATTACGCTGTCGGATCAACACTTGTTAGCGTTGGGCTGGTTGCCCTCTTGGCTATTGTGATCTTTTAATATGCAAAAGGGCTGTAAATATTGAATTTACAACCCTTTTGAAGCATCTGCCTACCCTTACCTGTTAATGAAAGATTCATCAATTCGTTAGCAGTTCCCATTCAGAGAGCTGCATAACAGAGCCGCTCTGCACTGCGCTTACATTCAGACGATAGTAAGTATACGAAGTAGTATTGGTGAAGGTATAGGTCTTCTTCAAAAACCTGCTGGCAAAGCTTTGATTGGTACGTGTATCCAGGGTGGTCCAGGTGCTGCCATTATTAGATCCCTGTAGTGTCCAGTTCTTCGGGTCCCTGCTGGGCACATCATTAGCGGAAGTGAGCGTATAGCTTTTCACAACAGCTGCACTGTTGGCCTGAAACCGCATCCATGCAGCTGAATGAGAGGTCAGGTATTTGGTGCTGGTGCTGTTGTCAATCAATTTGGTAATATCTTCTCCGGATGGTGAGTCGTTGTACTGCGCTGATATCGTTCCTCCATTGTTGGTAATATCCGGTGACCCGCCGGTACCGCTGCTTAATGCATCGAATATAGCATCGGTATAGGCTTTGTTCACATTCCCGGCAAATACCATGATCCCCGCCTTATCGGGCGTAGGATGCCACTGTGCATGCGCTATCGCGGAACTCAGGCTGTTGTATTGATACGACATGCCATCCATTACTTTTGAGTTCCCAAGCGTAGCGGCCCAGTAATTGAACCGGCTGGTGTTGTCGCTGAAATACGCCATGTCCATTACAAAGTTCAGGTACTGGCTGAGCGATGTTTCCCTAAAGATGGGGCCTGGCGCTCCGCCGGAATAAAATGCGCCTGTATAGATCTTATCATTAGGGCTTGAAGATAAGGGCCCAAAGTATTTTCCCAGCTCTTTGATAAGGTTCCGATAGTTGGTATTATCAGTAGCCCCGTGCTCTACATCCAGGGAAATACCGTCAAATCCTACGGTATTGACACAATCATTAATAAAGGAGGCGAATTGTACATAGTTGTAAGCCGTGCCGTTGTAGGTGGTAAACGGCGTAGCAGTGCTCCATGAGGCGGCGTCATCCACATTCATCAATACTTTTACCCCCCGTGAACGCAGTGTCTGAATGTCGGTCAGGATCTGCTTTTTATTCTTATAGTAGGCATTTTGCATCCAGCCCGTATTGTAATGTACGGTATCAGCCAGTTCCCATAAGGTGCCTTCAAAAACAACTACAATATTGGCTTTGTCTGTAAAAGTGGTAAGGGGAAGAATACCCTGGTTCACCGGGGTGGCGTCAAAGGCATAGTAAGCCACTTTATTTTGCCCTACCGGTGGTAAAGCCTCGGTATGGGGCGTTCTTCCCTGCAAGGCTGATTCCTCCTTAGATGGGATAGTCTGCTCTTTTTTTGTACAGGAGTTAAGCGCTCCCAGTAGAACGATGGATATTACGAGCGAATAATACTGGATTTTCATAACATTGTTTTTGGGTGTGGAATAATTGTTTTTCGTACAATCAAAAAAATAAGAACAGTATAAGGGGAAGGCAAGATTAGTGCAATAGTAAGATAAAACAAAAAAGGCCGCATTTTGCGACCTTTTTAACTTATAGTTCCAACTGAGGAGGCCGGGCTGCTACGCCGTCCGTGCAGGCATCCAGCGGAACAGCAGCAATGTGAGCAGCCCCGGGATGATAACCACTCCCAGTCCTGCCATTTTTGTAAGCACAGCGCCGGTGAGACAGCCGATCAGGAAGCCCGCCACTGTAATGCTTTGTTTTTTGAAGTTATCAGCGGGAGGCACATGGGAGATGCCCGGCTGGATCAATTGGCCAAGATCCAGCGACAACTGCGCAACGTTTCCCGTCATCATGGTGGTAGGCCCAAAGGTGTCCTTTGCAAATATTTTTCCGAAGGCGTTCTGTATGCCCATCGCGAAAACAACTCCCATAGACAGCAGGTAGTTGGCAGTGGGTGAAACACCAGTGGTATACTGCAGTGCCAGGAATATACCGCCAACTAATATCAGCCAGAGTGATTCAACCAATAATATCCGCTGCCTGTTTGAGCCTGTACCGGCAATGCGGCCGCCGATCATTACAGACAGAACAAAAACGGGAAAAGATACCAGCTGCAGCCAGGCACGGAGGTCTGCACCCTTTACAAGCTGGTAAGCAAATATGATAAAGTTGCCCGTTACATGCGCAGAGAATAGTTCATGCGCTCCCACAAAAGTGGATGTGTCGCAGAATCCTGCATTGAAGGACAGCACGAGGCTGAGGTAAATAATGGTCTTATTGGATTCCATGGTCTTAAACGGTGAGTGCGTTATACAAGTAATAGTCAAGTGAATAGGTACCCGGTCCGGTAACAGCCAGGAACAGGAAACACAGGGTGTACATGTAAGGCACGTCCCTTATTTCAGCCTTGTCTTTACGGTGCACCACGAAATAGCCGACGGCCGTGATGCCTATTACCGGGAGAACAACCAGTCTTGTTATGATACCCGGTATGACCAGGAAAGGTACTATTGTATCTGAAAAAGTAGCGATCAGCCCATTCAGCTTATCCGGCAGATGCAGCGGATTAGGCACATGCTCTTTTTGCCCGTTCTCCAGGCGGAATTTTTTCAATCCGTGTACCCTGAATAATTCCAGTGCCAGCAAGATGCGGAATACCAGCAGCGCTATATTATTGGCGTTATTGCCTGCATCCGAAAACAGTATCAGTTCAATGAATGTTTTCATATCCTTTTCTTTATTAAAAGGCAAAACAGGAGCACCCCAGGGCGCCCCAGAATGCATTATAATTATTCACAGGCACCCGGCTCATTCTTGCGGTATCGTGATGATGGCCGTGCACATTACAGCTGCCCGCGCAAACATGTACGTGGTTACTGATGTTAGCTGTGCTGCTTTCAGCCATCCTGTTTGCAGCCGCAGTCCTGCCATCTGCATATTTGGCATTATAATATCCATTATAGTTGGTAACAGGCGACCAGTCAGGTGAAACAGGAAGCGGCGCGGGGGAGTGCGAAGAGAAATCCCCCTTGGCATACACGATTTTTCCTCCTACGATCGTCAATTCCGCCTCAATGCCTTTTATCTCTTCATCTGCAACGCTGAAATAATCGGTATCCAGCACGGCTATATCGGCCAGCATGCCTGTTTTAATGCATCCCTTTTTATCCTGGTCTGTAGAAAACCAGGCGCTTCCGCGGGTGTGCAGGGCCAGCGCGGTTTCCCTGTCCAGCTTATTCCTTTCATCATACAGCTGCAGCCCGCCTACACTTTTACCGGCGCTGAGCCAGTACATCGTTACCCAGGGATTATAGCTGCTTACACGGGTAGCATCGGAGCCAGCGCCCACAGGAACCTCCATTTCCAGCATCCGTTTTACGGGCGGGGTAGTGGCCGCCTTAACCGCGCCATAGCGATCAGTAAAATATTCGCCCTGGTAAGCCATCCTGCTTTGAATGGCGATACCTCCTCCCAGTTTTTTTACACGTTCGATATTGCGTGCATCGATAGTTTCCGCGTGATCAATGATCCAGTGCATTCCATCAAAAGGTATGTCGCGGTTTACCTTTTCTATGACATTGAGAAAGCGCGTAATGCTTTCATTATAGGTGGCATGAAGCCGGAAGGGCCAGCGGTTCTCTGCGAGCAGCCGGATCACTTTTTCCAGCTCAGCCTCCATATTTTCATGGAGATCAGGCCTGGGCTGCATGAAGTCCTCGAAATCTGCCGCCGAGAATACCAGCATTTCCCCTGCACCGTTGTGGCGGTACATATCATTTCCGCGGTGCAATGGTACCGAACGGGTCCAGTTTTCGAAGTCCTCCAGTTCGTGTTTGGGGCGTTGCGTAAAAAGATTATAAGCAATGCGGACGGTCAGCTCATCCCTTGCATTCAGTTCTTCTATAACTTTATAATCGTCGGGGTAATTCTGGTATCCACCTCCTGCATCTATTACACTGGTAATGCCAAAACGGTTCAGCTCCCGCATAAAATGACGGGTAGAATTAAGCTGTTGCTCATATGACAATGCAGGGCCTTTAGCCAAAGTGGCATACAGGATGAGCGCATTGGGGGTAGCAATCAATAATCCTGTTGGTTCTCCATGCGCGTCTTTTTGAAGAACGCTTCCGGGAGGAGCAGGGGTATCCTTAGTGTATCCCACTGCCCTGAGCGCGGCGCGGTTCAGCAAGGCGCGATCATACAGGTGCAATATAAAAACGGGTGTCTCCGGGGCAATGGCGTTGATCTCGTCAAGCGTAGGCATCCTGCGCTCGGCAAACTGGAATTCCGACCATCCCCCTACTACTCTTACCCATTGGGGCGGTGGAGTACGTTGTACCTGCTCTTTGAGCATGCGCATGGCATCAGCCAGGGAAGGCACTCCATCCCAGCGCAGCTCCAGGTTATAATTCAGGCCTCCCCGTATCAGGTGCGTATGAGAGTCATTCAGGCCGGGGATTGCACGTTTTTTTCGCAGATCTATCAGTGTGGTGGCCGTTCCTGCCAGTTGCATTACCGCGGTATCATCACCTACTGCTAAAAATTTTCCCTGGCCGATGGCTACAGCGGTGGCCTGGGCTTGCTCCTTGTTACCGGTATGGATTTTACCGTTGTATAAGATCATGTCCGCTTTCATATACATAAGATTCGATAAAATGAATGTGGCTTAATTACTGATGGCTGCGATGGCTTCTTTCACGGCCTGCCTGCTTACTTCATAAAAGGCCGGACCGGATAACAGCGTCATTTTAGTCAGAGGTTTGTAGGTAGACATATGCTTGTCTTTCAGGTAGGCCTGGGTACGATAAGCTTCCACTGCCCCTTTTACCACATTGGATGCCACCAGCGCGGTGGGCGATTCTACACCGGCGTCTTTCAGGTTGCTGGCATGTGAATAGCTGGCTACGCCCAGCCTTAATGCCTCCCGCATGCCAATGGCGCCTACAGTGGTCATGATAGCAGGATCAAATTTATCCCGGGCGCCCAGCCCCACCACTAACAGCTGTTTAGCCGGTATGGTGCCCGGCGGAGGAGTGAGCAGCAGGGTTTCATACAAGTAGCCCTTAAATTTGCCGCTTTGACGCAGGTCTGTAATGAGGCCCTTCAATGCTTCATCTACATGCAGCATGCCGTTGAGATTAGCCGGCAAGGCAGGAGGGGTGGTAAGATCATTGGCGGTGTATTCAAATACACAAACCACCTGTAACGGCGTGGGCTGTGCGGAAGGGCTCAGCACTTTGGCTTCAATGGCAACGCCGTCCACTGTTCCCACAATGCTGCTGGTGCCTATTGCAGGCAGCGTTCCGGTTTGTGCGCGGAGTGTAACAGGCAGCAGCGCTAACAAAAGCAGCGGCAGCAGTAATACCCGGCCTCTTTTCTTTGAAATACTTTTACCTGTATGGTTCATATTCTTTGCATTTTGACAGTTAAAATTTAAAGGTCAGCTGAGTGTTGAAGTATTGAGAATTGACTGCTTCGCTGTTTAGGTCCTTAATAAAGGCGCCTATCTGGAAGTACTGTGCACCCAGGCTTAACGTGATGAACTTCGAAAAGTTATAATCTGCACCCAGCAGGTAGGTAGTGCCTATATAGCGCTTGCGGCTGCCGTTCCCATCCAGGAAGATTTTCCCGGAAGGAGTATAAATACCATCCTCCAGGGAGTACCGCCAGTTAAACACAAGATCCCACTGAACAGACAGCTTCTCTGTAAGATCAAGGGCGCCGTATGGATGCGCATCTACCAGGTTAGCTGGCCCAATGCGCGGATTAAAGCCAAAATAGCCACCCCTGGGATACAGGGGATTAAAAGTTTGCAGGCTCCCATCGCCCTTTGTTTTATCGCCTGAGATATAATCGTTCCGCAGGTTGATCGTGGGTTTGAACCTGGCCTTTTCAAACGTATAGCCAATGTCTATGGCGGTTGTCCAGGCGCTGATATTACCTGCCCCAAACTTCCCGAACTGGTAAGCTGCTTCCAGGTTATAAATAAAGCCTCCGCCGTATTTCCAGTATCTCACAGCCAGTGTATGCCTGGTTTCATTGGCAGTCGCTTCGGGATAGCTTACGGCATCGTGATAGGTGCCCAGGTAGTAGTAGTCGAAATTACCCCCGGCGGGAATGATCAGCCATGAATATACGCCCCATAGGTTCACCTGTTTGTTGGTTTTATTATCGAATATGCCCGCTTGTATATCATCATCGGCCATGGCCATCACATCTACCCCGAACTTAGGAGCATGGTACATGGCTTTTGCCCCGGTAAAGTATCTCCGTGCATTGGTTCCTTCACTCACCGAAATAAGCCTGCCGCTTCCATAGTTCAGCTCCTGCCGCCCGAGGCGGAAGGTAAGGCTGCGGTCTTCCCGTTGCCAGGGCAACAGGTCAATGAACAGATTTTGCACAGCCAGGTGATCTTCATCCACAGGAGCAGCACCGAACTTGTTACCGTTTTCCAGTGCACTGCGCAGCTGACCGAATATACGTACCTGCCGTCCGAGCTGAAAATTGGCAAACAAGTCATAACGTTGTAACAGGGAATGATTAGTTCCGTCTTTCCTGCTCCAGTTTTCCCTGTTTGTGAAGACCATGTCATAGCGTGCTTCTCCACCAAAAGAAAGTATAAGGGACCGTTCCCGGTTCAGCGGTATGAATTTGGTGCGTTCAAACCAGTTCAAGGCGCTGTCGTTGGCCAGGTAACGGTAATCCTCTTCATATCTTAGGAGTTTAAAGCTTTGTGCACTGATTACAGCGGGAAGAACCAGCAGCCCTATGATGATATAAAAAGCAGCATAAATGCAATGCAAGCGCATAATGCCTGTGATTATCGGCCTTTAGTGCGGAAGCATGGCATAACCGTATTGAATACCGATGCCATAGGCGCCACCCAGGCGTTGCATGAGCGTGGTAACTGCGTCATAGGTTTCCTTTCTTGCCCAATCACGCTGCAATTCCAGCAGGTACTGAACTGAGGTAATCGGTTGTGCACCAGCCTGGATCATGCGTTGCATCGCTTTTTCATGTGCATCTACTGTCACATCGGCACAGGCGTCTGCAACAATGTATACCTCATAACCTTCCTCCAGCGCGCATAAGGCAGGCCCTACGATACAAACGGAGGTCCAGAGCCCTGCCAGCACGATCTTCTTTTTGCCAATGCCGCTGATAGCCTTATAGCCGGCTTCATCTTCCCAGGTGTTCATGCTGGTACGATCAAGATAGCTGCCGTTGTCGGGATAAACTTCCATGATCTCGGGGAATACGGGGCCGCTGATCGCTTTTTCCGCTACCGTTGTTACAGTGGTAGGCACATTGAATATTTTGGATGCAGCAGCAATAATGCCGGAATTGGTCCTTAGTGTGCCTACATCCATACTGCCTACTGCAAAAGCCATCAGGCCTTCAAAGTCGATCAAAACCATCTGGTGATTGGTGGGCGTTAATAGCCGTTCAGAAATTTTCATAATTGCGGTGTTTACTGTGGTGAATATATATTTGTAATGTTGTTATTACCGGTCGTGGTGTGCTTCATATGCTACCGCCAGTTTTCTTCTGCTGCCGGAAAGCCTGGAAGCTCAGTGGCTACTTCGCAAAGCATACCTCCCGCTTCATGGAAATAAATTGAATGGAAATAATGACCGTTAACAATGGCTGTTACCTCAGTATTCCAGGTCTCTAATAATTCTTTTACTCTCATTTGCGTACTGGTGTCTCTGGTCCTGAAGGCCAGGTGATCAAAAGTACCCGCGCCAGCAGTACGTTTTCTGAAAAACGGATCAATGACAATCTCGAGCAAAGATGCAGTGGGCAATGTCCTGGGCACAAAGATGTAGTGTTCATGACTCTCTATACGTTTGTAATCCAGCACATTTGTCAGCAATTCCGCGATGGACGAAAGTGAAGACAGGCACAGCGTGACGCGGTATAGCTCCTTGATGCAATGTTCCGGGGCAATAGACGGGATCAGCCAGCCGGTCCTGGTGTCTTCTTCAACACCAACCAGTTCCAGTGGTAAACCATCATAGTCCTCAAAAGCGATGAAGAGCTGGTTCCTGCGCGACTGTATCCTGCTGTTATGTGCCACATTATAGTCCTTTAACCTGCCCAGCCAATATTCCAATGAATTCACGGCTACTGAAAAAGCTATTTTTATAATACCACCTTTGCCCACCCTGCCCGGAGCATTGGTAGCAGCACAAAAAAAAGTGATCAGTGTACCGGGTGTTCCCTGCCCATCACCATAATAAAGGTGGCAGGCATGAGGAACATCAAAACTGGCTACTTTTTTTACCAACCGAAGGCCTAAAAAACCAGCGTAAAAATTTATGTTCTGCTGCGTGTCAGCAGCAAGTGCGGCTACATGATGAAAACCTGTGATCAACGGCGCCATTAATGAAGGCATAACGCAAGGTTGTTTTTTAGGTCTTATTGATAACCGCCAAAGAAATTCACCGGCGACCAGGCTGGTATCGCTTTTTCCTTTTCAGGAGCGATGGCTTTGTAAGGACCATCTCCCCAGACAATTTGCCCATCGAATATGGTAAGCAGTGATTGAGTGCTCTTAATAGCATCCTCGTCCTCACTGAAATAATCTTTGTTGAGGATAACGATATCCGCTGCAAAACCAGGCGCCAGCCTGCCTCTTTTCCCCTCTTCTTTTACAATGGAAGCGCTGCCTTGCGTAAACAGCTTTAAGGCCTCGTTCCTCGAAAGGTGGTTGCTGTCACTGAGTATTTTCATGCCACCTATCGTTTTCCCGCTTACCAGCCAGTAAAGACCCAGCCAGGGGTTGTAGGATGATACCCTTGTGCCATCCGTACCCATGCCAAGTGACACGCCGGCAGCTCTTATTTTTTGAATGGGAGGAGCATTGTTAGCCATCTTCAATCCGTACCGGTTCACAAAGATCTCTCCCTGGAAGGCCATTCTGTCCTGGATTGCCAAAGCGCCTCCCAGGGCTTTTATTCTATGCACATTCTCTTCGCTGATCGTTTCGGCATGGTCAATGATCCAGGTAATACCTTCCAGGCTGTATTGCCTGCTCAATTCTTCAATAACATTTAAAAACCTTGTGATGGATTCATTATAGGTAGCATGGAGACGGAAAGGCCATTTGTGAGAGATAACTTCAGACAGCACGGCTTTCAGCTGCCCTTCCATAGCTGCAGGAAGCTCTGGCCTGGGTGAGCCGAACTTCTCAAAGTCGGCAGCGGTCATCACCAGGTTCTCGCCTGCGCCTTGTACGTGATAATCGTTTAACGCTGGAGAGGAATGTTGTTGTTCAATATCAATTTCCCGAATCCATTTTTTATAATCCTCCAGCTCCCGGCCGCCTTTTTGCGCAAACAGGTAGTAAGGAAGGTGAAGCGTAAGTTGTCCGAGCTTTGATAAGGAATCCATCGCCCAGTAATCATCCGGGTAGCTTTGAAAACCGCCGCCTGCATCCAGTGCCGCAGTAACGCCTAACCTGTTTAACTCAGTCATGAACTGCCGGCTTGAATTCAGGGTTTCTTCCTTGCTAAGTGGAGGTAGCAGGCTTAAGGTATAATAAAGCACATAGGCATTGGGCGCTGCTACAAGAAGGCCTGTAGGCTTACCCTCAGCATCTCTTTCCACCAGGCCCTGGGGGGCCGGTGGAGGGTTCTTGTCATAAGACAGCGCTTTGATCCCCGCCCTGTTAACATAAGCATGGTCATAGAGGTATAAAATATAGCAGGGCACCTCTCCGGTAGCATCATTGATCTCCTTTAGCGTAGGCAAGCGCTTTTCCCTGAACTGATGCTCATTCCATCCGCCAACTACCCTTACCCATTGTCCTTTCGGTGTACGGGCCGCTTGTTCTTTAAGCATTTGTAAAGCACGGGCTAATGTTTCTACACCATCCCACCTGAGCTCAGCATTATAGAATCTTCCTTCGCGGACAACATGCAAATGCGAGTCATATAAACCGGGAATAACGGTTCGCCCGCCTGCATCAATCATCGTTGTTGACGGTGTTTTAAACTGCTGCATTGCCTCATTACTACCAGCGGCGATAACGGTTTTCCCGGAAATAGCTACCGCCTGGGCAAATGAGTCATGCTCGTCAAGTGTGGCCACCTTACCATTGTAAATGATAATAGAAGCATCATGCTGTGCCCTGACAACTGCTGAAGAAAAAAAGATAGCAGCACAATAAAAGCTCACCAGTAATCTTTTCATAATTGCGACCCCATGAATGCTTATGGCAAAGCCAGTGCCATGTACCATAAATGTAGGATGGCGGCGCAATAATCATTTGATTATTAATAATTTGCGGGAGATTGTCACAAATAGGAGCAACAAGAAATGATTGGAGCTATCTCCATTATTTTGGAGATGTACACAGGCTGCATTTCAATTTATTGGACGAGGGGTTTACATGCTATCCGGTAAATTTCTTTTCTATACCCAGCTTTTTCATCCGGGCTTCCAGGGTGGTTGGTTTGACATCGAGCAGTTCAGCAGCGCCACCTGCACCGCGTATCCGGCCATTTGCGATTTTAAGCATATTCAGGATATGCTCCTTTTCGCTTTGTGCCAGGCTTTTGATCGTAACGCCGGTTTGCTGAAACCCGAACTGGTTGTGCAGGTGCTTTTTATGCTGATGAAAGCTGGTAATGACTTTCCCGCTGCAAAGCATTACAGCCCGTTCAATAAGGTGTTCCATTTCGCGGATATTACCCGGCCACTGCGATTGCAGCATTTCGTTCATCATATCATTGCTGAAACCTGTCACTTGTTTATTGAACTTGCGATTATATTTATCAATAAAATGCCTTCCAAGCAGCGGTATATCTTCCTTTCGCTCACGTAAAGGCGGAAGTTCCATCGGGAATACAGACAAGCGGTAGTACAGATCACTACGGAACCGGCCTTCCATCACCTCCTTTTCCAGGTTGCGGTTTGTTGCTGCAACAATACGTACATCTGTTTTGATCACTTTATTGCTGCCCAGGCGCTCAAATTCCTTTTCCTGCAACACCCGTAGCAGCTTTGCCTGCAGTTCAAGCGGCAATTCGCCGATTTCATCCAGGAATAAGGTACTGCCATTCGCGATCTCAAACTTTCCAAGCCGTCTTTCTATAGCCCCTGTAAAGGCGCCCTTTTCATGGCCGAACAACTCACTCTCCACCAGTTGCGGAGGAAGCACTGCACAATTGATCTTGACCATTACATTTTTCTTGCGATCACTGTAATTATGAACGGCCCGTGCAAGCAATTCCTTACCCGTCCCTGTCTCACCCGTGATCAATACTGTCACGTCGGTCTTCGCAACCTGGTTGATGCTTTTATAAATTTCCTGTATGATTTTCGAGGAGCCGATAATTTCGTCAAAGTTGTGTGTAGACTTTATTTCATCCGCCAGGTAGATTTTTTCATGTTCCAGTTTCTCTTTTAAGCGTATGATCTCATCAGAATGTAGGTTCTTCTCTATGGTCGGCATGATGCCTGATAAAATGTGATGGAAGGATGCTATGTCCTTCTGTTGATATACATATTGATCCGTGTTAAACAGGCTGATGTAAAAAAGCCCGTATTCCGCAAACGTATGGGTAAACGATACCTGGGAGTGTAGGTTTAGTCCTTCGGCGATTAACTTCAGTATGGAAAATTCTTTGTCGGAACGTGTTGTTAACCGCCTGAAGCGGTGATCATCCAGGTGTAAAAGCCTTAAAAATTGATCTTTGTTCACATATTGGTAATCGTCCTTGCTTACATGTAAATACCCGTCTCCATATCCACAGTCGGTTTTTTTGTATTCACATGAGAAATAAGCAAACCTGAAGGGGATCCTTTTCTGTAATTCTTTAGCGATCAGGCCAAACCGTTGCTCCCAGGCAAAAGAAGTGGTCAGATGTTGAATAATGGAGAGCTGAATGGATTTATCCTCTTCCTTCCCGATCATCTCCTCCGTGATCAGGATATTTGCCACGGCAACTGCCAGCTGATCCGCAATTGACTGCAGCAGGTTGAAATCCTTTTCAAAGAAAGCGCCCGTTTTTTCTGATTGCAGGATCAGGATGCCTGTTACATCAGGTCCATAGCAAATGGGCACGCTCACCATTTCTTTAATGCCATTTACATAAATAAATTGCAGGTAGCTGGCTGCCGGAAATTTTTCCATGCTTTCTTTCACATCGCAGATCACCGGTTTCCTTGCGTTTAAAGCCCGGTTAAAGACGCCATCCTCCACCGGGTAATCCTGGTCAGCTGTAGGTTTAAAATGCAGGCTGTCCTGCCTCTTATGGCTGGTGTGGAGCAGGAAGGCCCTGTGCGTCTTTTTGTCAGGGTTAGCCAGGGCAATAACAACATCGTTGAATGTAAACAGTGGTTTTATTTTTTCAGAAATGACCCATAAAAGATCTTCTTTCTTGCGGATACTATTAATGGCTTCACTAATAGAAAGCAGCACTGTCTTTTCCTGCTCCCTTTGTAGTATTTCTTCAGTAGCCTGTATGTTAGCCACTGCTACGGCCACCTGGTTGCCTACTGCTTTAATGAGGTGACGATTTATTTTATCGATCGGAGATCTGCGGCCAAAATGAAGCATAAACAGGCCAATCAGGTTACCGCCCCACCATAATTTTACAGACAGACTGTGGTGCAGGCCCGTTTGCTGCATCAGTAAAAGTGCGGGGTATTCCGGGTATTGAAGTAAATAGCCGGCTACATCCCAATAATGAATATCTTCAGGATAGCTGGAGATCTGGTGGACAGGAGATCCTTTAAAAGGCAGCTCCTGCTGCACCAGCTGGCTGTAAATGGGATGCGCTTTTCTTTCATCGGTAGCAATATTCAAAAAGTGCCTGCAGGTATTTTTATCTTTATCAAATATTACAATAACAGCATCATCAAAGTCCAGGATGGGCTTTATTTTATCCTTGATTACTTTGGCCAGGTCATCTCTTTGCCTGATGCTGACCAGGTCCTCTATTAAATGCAGCAGTTTATTAAAGTCCCTTTCCTTTTGCAGGACCTTTTCATTGGATAAATTATTGGAAAGGGCAACAGACAGCTGTGCAACAATTGTCTGGAATAATGGTATGTTTTGATCCGTTAAATCAACATCATGCTGAAAGTTGAGTATGAAGCAGCCAAAAACTTTTCCCCTGGTTGTGAGTAATTCAGCTATTCCTTTTCTGCAGCCCTTTGCTTTCAATATAGCTAATCCCTTTTCAGCGTGGCCGCAGAGATCATCGGTTGCATAATCAATGATAAAGGGTAATCCTTCTTTTCTCCCCCGTTGTATTAATGAGGCCAGGAACAGCTTCGCATAGAAAGGATCTTCACGCTCACAGTGATCAGCAGGGCCGTCTGCATCCATATCAAAGCCCTCTATGCCATTGTCTCCCTCAACTGTCAGTATACAGTGATTACAAAAACGCAGTATTGGCCTGATCTTATCGTTGATGACGGTGAGGATCTGTTTTCTATCTTTTGCCAGGGGGATGTCCTGGATAATCTGGAGCAGCAATCCGGTATATTCGGGAAGTAAAGACAGGGATATCCCCGGCACATCGGTTAAACCATTGCTGAGAATTGTTTTCTCCATAATAATACATTGTTCGTTTAGCTCTCGGGGAAAACAATCCTGGACGACAAGTCAGATAACAGTATCAGGCATCCAAATTAATTTTATTTATTTGGACAACGCTAACATATTGTAGCCGGCTTATTAATAAACTACCGAAGGCGCCATAATGAATGCCAGCACAAACTGTTATCCAGGCAGATCACGTATTATCCTTTCGATGATGATCTTTTTAGCTTACAATTGGTTTTTGGAGCTGTTTGCACTCAGATTGGTGAGAAACGACAGGAAATACCTGCAGCATCCCTTTACCGTCATGAAATACATGGAACATAGAGATTGTATGACCGTTTCGAATGGTGCCGTAAAGCCAACCCGCTTAGTATAGACCTTGTTTTCTATTAGACCCTTTGTTCAGAAAGTACAAGGGGGACAACAGCTTTTGCTCAACATTGATTTGCTAATAATAACCCTTCAAAGTATCATGAATAAACATAAAGTTTCAAGCTCGTCTGCGGTTTGGGGCACACATATAAAGTGCTTTCCTATGCAAGATACGAAATAAATATGGTTATGAATATACGTGTCTTCGGAGCTATTGGCATACCCTTAGCTACAGGCTGTCATATAAAGTTATTTGCAGATTTGCCCAAAAAGAAAAAGGCCTCTTAGAGAGACCTTTCTAACTATTGATTTCCATCTGTGCGGGTGGAGGGACTCGAACCCCCATGCCGTGAAGCACCAGATCCTAAGTCTGGCGTGTCTACCAATTTCACCACACCCGCAAACTTTAGAAGGACTGCAAAGGTATTATTTTTTGGGAATTAAAAAAATGCAAGATCAACGTTTATACAGAAAAGTGAGCATGTGTTGTTTATCAATTAGTTAGGTTTGAGCATAGATCTTTAAAATGCCCCATTTATTTAGATAATAACAGTATGTGAGGGTGGGGAAGATGTTGTCTGAAAAGATAGCTGCTGAAAAATGGGGTGCAAAAGTATTAGATCAAAACAAGAACGCTACTTTTACATGCAGCAAGCTGCCTCCCAATACTGGTCCGTATCACTGCTCGAGCATCACATATCCGCTAACTTATACAACAACCAGGGCAAAATAGCCAGTAACTTCAACGACACATTGCCCAACCCACTCAAAGCCTCCCCACTGCAGGTATTCCAGGATGAATATCTTCTTGATTTCATAAATTCCGGCGATGGAATAGATGAATGTGCCATGGAATCATCTTCAAGTCCCGATGAGCTGGCCGCTCTTCTCTAACTCCGCATGTTTTTTGTACAGCCTTTCCTGTAAAACCATGCATTATGAATATCACCAGCGTTTTTAACCATCAGCAAACCATACCGCAGCAATATACCTGCCTGGGACCAAACATCAGTCCGCCCTTGCAGATCCATAACGTGCCACCCGCTGCCCGCAGCCTTGTGCTCATCTTTGAAGATGTAGACGCAACGCCCAAACCCTGGACACACTGGATGGTATTCAACATCCCTCCGGGCACTGCTGAAGTGCCGGAGAACACCATCCCGCCGGGTGGGGTAGAAGGCCTGGCCAATAACCACAGCTTCGGCTATGAAGGCCCTTGTCCCAAATACTTCACAGGTACGCATCATTACTGGTTCAGGTTATACGCGCTGGATATCATGCTTGATCTTCCGCCGGAATCTGAGCGCGAAGCCGTAGAGGCGGCTATGCAAGGCCATGTATTGGAAATGGCTGCATTACAGGGATTATGCACTGCCGCAGAACAGCCGGTGAAGAATGGGCACTGATCGCTACAGTCAGCTGTCCTTACCGTTCCATATTTTACTCGCGGCATCAGCATAGGCAGCGCCGATGCTGATGCTCATCTGTTGTATATACAGGTAGTTGCGGTCAATACGTTCTACTTTATTATTGGCTACAATAAAGAAGCGGTGTACCCTGGTGAACAGCGCAGCCGGCAATAATGCCAGCGCTTCCTGCATGGAGATCCGCGAAAGCAGCTTGCGGTCTTTTAATACAAAGTTGACATAGTTGCCCGCGCTTTCCAGGTACAGGATGTCATCCAGCAATATTTTGTATTGCTCATACCCGCTTTTGATGAAAAGGTATTCAGGCACATAACCGCTGACAATATGCTGTTGTTTCATCTGCAGCAGGTAATGCGCTTTATTGCAGGCCTTCAGGAAACGTGTAAGGGAAAAGGGTTTCAGCAGGTAATCGATCGCGTCCAGTTCAAAGCTTTGCACCGCATGTTCTGAATAGGCGGTGGTAAACACCACCATCGGCGGGTTAGACAAACTGGTCAGGAAATCGATGCCCGTAATATCAGGCATCTTGATATCCAGGAACAGCAGGTCTGTTCTTTCCCTGCTTAAATGCTCCACGGCTTCAAAGGCATTGGTGTAATATCCTTTCATCTCCAGGAAAGGCACCTTTCCTGCATGCGATCTGATGACAGACAGCGCTACCGGCTCGTCATCTATGGCAATAGCGGTCAGCTTCATACCACATTGTTTTTCCGGTATCCAAGATAAACATTATTATGATCCATCAGCTTGTCGTACTCTCCTTTAGGCATCAGCAGCTTGCTGAGCAAAGGCATAATTTCTATCAGGGTAATGATCAATACGATCAGGCGATAACGCAGGCGTAAAGCGGGATGTTGATCCGTCAGTTCTCCCAGCGCCTCTGTTTGCGCCAGGAAGCCGTCTGTCAGCGAAGCTACATAAGCCTGTTCTTTCACGCGGTTCTCTTTCCAGATCTCTTCCTGCTGCAGTTGACGTTCCCGCAGCTGGGGTTCAAGTGCGCTGCGCATGGAGCTTAGCTCCTGCTCTGCTTTTAAGTACTCAGTTTTCTTTACGCGTGCAATACTGGATTCACCGATCTTACCCGTGCCACCGGTGCCATCGGTCTCTTTAATATAATCGTCTTTGTAGGTTTTTACCTGTGCTTCTTTCTGCTGCAGCTGTTGCTCCCATTGCTGCTGGTCTTTTTCAAGCGCTGCTTTACGCGGGGCATTCAGCACGGCCAGCTCCTCCCGGAATTTCTCCAGCTTGCCCTGGCGGTTCAAGACCATCTGCGCCTGGATATCTTTCTGAAAAAGCATTAGCACAATAGGCTGAGAAATGAACAGGCCAATGGTGAAAGCCAGGAGCAAACGAAAGGCCACCGGTAGAAATTGCCGGCGGCCTGCGCCCGACATGGCTGCTATCAGGCTACGGTCAATAGAGAGGATGGCGAAACCAAAGAAAAGCGCCAGCCCTGCTACAACTATTTCATCATTTACTACGGTAGAAAAAAAGTATCCCCAGGCAAGGGTAGCAAACAGCCAGGTAACGAGTACGGATATACCAATGATCCTGTACCGCTCGCGGTCTATACGGCATTCTTTCAATACTTCTGCATCTGCAGCGGCCATCCACCACAGGAATTTACTAAGCCCGTCTGTTGTTGTTGCGGTATTCGTTTGTGTCTGTTCCATTCTGATATTTTTATTTTACGTGGATCGTCAGGTGTACAAAATATTCAGTGGCCGTCTGGCGGATGCTCAGTTCATGCCGTTCCGGGTATAGCAATGCCAGGCGGTTCTTCACATTGTTCAGGCCAATGCCACGGCCTTCTTTTTCCCGATCCTGCTCCGGCCTTGTATGAGTGGTGTTATGCACATCAAAATAGATCTTCTCTGCATCGCAGGAGAGGGAGATGGCGATCCTTGAACGGTTGCGTAAACTGATGCCATATTTAAAAGCATTTTCTACAAAGGGGATCAGCAGCATAGGTGCAATATCGTGTTCGCAGAAATTCTCTTCGATGTTCACATTGATCTGGATATCCGCAGCGCCTTGTGTACGCAGGCGTTGCAGCGAGATATAATTTTGCAGGTAGGCTACTTCCTTATGCATCGGAATTTTTTCCAGGTGATTTTCATCCAGCATAAAACGCATCATATCTCCCAGTTTCTGTATGCCTTCACTGGTATTCACAGCATTCTCCTGTAAGGCAGTACCGTAGAGCGTGTTCAATGCATTGAACAGGAAATGCGGATTGATCTGCGCCCGGAGAAAATCCAGGTCAGCAGCCGACCGTCCCAGTGCCATCTGCAGGTTCAGCATGGTGCTCTTCCGGGTCTGGCTGGTGGTATAGAGCCACCAGGTAAGCGGCAGCAATGCAACAAACTGCACCAGCAGCATGCAGAACACCATCAATATAATAGGTTCGGGGTTGTGATGCCACATAATAAGGCCGATAAAGAAGGTGATCAGCCCGGCGGCCACTGAGGTAAGGATAATATTCCTCCACAGAATAATCTTCCGGTGACGTACTTTATCATAATGCGGAAATACCCGGTAATACCAAACATAAAAGACAGCCGCATAATAAGGCCCCCCGCATAAAAGGATTACGAAAAATTCCCTGGAGCGCATGCCATATGATAATACCAGCAGCATGGCCCAGATCACGCCCAGCAGAACGGGCTCATTCAGGACCTTTTTCTTGCCATGGAAATATTGAAAGTATATGCCCCTGACCGCATAATACAGCACATAAATAAGGGAATAGTAGGCCGTCGTAATGAATGCCGATTTGGCAAAGTACATATGCGCTCCCTTTACAGAGGAATACACGCCCAGCAGGTACCCGTAGCGGTAAGAATAGGCCACCATGATCACCAGGAACACCAGCACCAGCGTTACCACGATCAGTGAAAGACCGGGCAGCCAGCGCTGTTGTTCCAGGAACCTGGGGATCACAAGCATATTCAGGAAAAGAAAGGCGGCATATACAATAGTGATCTGCGCCAGTAATGGCAGCAGATAATGGATATAGTAATCAAATACCTGGTGGTACTGATGGAATTTATAACCAAAATCTCGTTGCATCTCGAACACGTTATAGGTAACGCTTTGATACAACAACGGAAATAGTAGTAACAGGAATATAGCGGTAGCGGCGCCGAATTCTAGCTTTTTGAAAGGGATCATTGTTGAAACTTTCAACAATGATAGTGATCTATTGCAAGCCGATATTCAAAATGGGACGAACAGTCCTGAAAATGGGATGGAACCCCGGCCGGGTCACGGCCAGGCCACCGGCCTGATCCATCCGTATAGCTTCTGCCAGTTTACGTCTATGCCACATTTTCATAACATTTTGGGGTTTAGTGATTTAGCAAAGGAGTTTAGGGACGAGGCAAAAATAATGTTATTTGCTTGTTACAGACCCGCGAAATAATTGAAATTTGTCGTAACTTTTATAGACCCAAATTAACCTTATATGAAAACCGTAACTTTACGCAAATTCCCTTATTTCTTAAGCTCCGTTTGCCTCATGGCGACTTGTTACAGTGCTGCCGCACAGCAGCATGGCAGCAGTGCCTACGCCATTACAGCAGACACTATTGGTGGTCTGAACTGGAATGTATTGCGCCTCATTGATATCAACAACGGATCAGCGATCCACCAGCTGGGCAAGGCGCCGTCTCCCACCACCGCAGAGAATGCAAAGAACAATGCAGGCAAAGTAGCTGCAGCTGCATTTGATATTACCACGCATCGCCTGTTCTTTGCCACCATGCATACCAACGAGCTGTATGCCGTGAATCTCAACAGCAATAATGCCGCGCCTATAAAAGTGGCCGATCTCCGGGTCAATGATCCGTTTATCAGCCATCCCGAAGAGAATAACATCAGCCGTATGGTGATCGGCGCCGATGGCAACGGCTACGCGCTGACCAACGATGCAGAGCACTTCTTCTCATTTGCTACCACCGGTCAGCAGGTGAAGTTCAGGGATCTGGGCAGCCTGAAAGATGCGCCGGACAATGGCCAGAATTCTGTCCACGCTTTCTGCACCGGCTGGGGTGGCGACCTGGTAGCAGATAAATATGGTTATCTGTACCTGATCAACATTTACAACAAAGTCTTCAAGATAGACGTGAACAGCCGCGAGGCCACTTTCATGGGCACTATACAGGGCCTGCCGCCGGGCTTCTATACCAACGGCGCCGCTGTAGATGACAATGGTAAGGTGATCTTAAGCTGCTCTACCTACGGCAAGGGATACTACCTGCTGGATATATCTTCACTGGCAGCCAGCGCCATTACCGGGAAGAACACAGATGTGTACAACGCTTCAGATCTGGCCAGCGGCAACCTGCTCTTCCAGGATAACAAGAAGGACAACTACATCGCTACTGCTCCTGAAAAGCTGGATGTAGATGGCAGCAATATTTCCGTATGGCCCAATCCCGTTCCGGTTACCGGCAATACTTTCAATGTAGCCTTTAACTCGCTTGATAAAGGCGACTACATAGTACAGCTGGTGGATATGGATGGTAAGGTGATTGTAAGCAGGCCGGTGAAGCTGGGGTCCAAACGCCAGACCATTCCCATTAACTATGGTTCCGGTATTTCCGGCGGCTTGTATGTGGTACAGGTGCTGAACAGCAGTAACGTAACACAGACTGCCCGTAAAATCTTTATTCTATAAACAGTTCCTTACTGTTCCTGATAAGCAACCGTCCCGGCGGGTTCTGCGACGCGGAGCCCGCCGGTTTTTTTTATTTTCTCTTTTGCTGTACAATATAGACATCCCCCTTTTCGTCCACTACTGTATAAACAAAAAGCTGTTGTTTTGCAGTCATGCCTTTACGCCATAAGCAAACCATACCTGTACATACATTAGAAGAGATGTCCCCCCTGGGGCTCGAGGTCCGCTCGGTGAGCATGGCCGCGGATAAGCCTGGTGAAAGCCTGGGCGTTCACCGGGACAATCACTATATTTTTATCCTGCTGGAAACAGGCGAGAGCCGTATAATGGTCGACTTCCAGGTGCAATGTCTTAAAGCGCCCGGCCTGTTGTATGTGCAGCCTGGCCAGGTGCATGAGTATATCGGTTCTATCGACGCAAGCGGTTGGTTCATGGCGGCGGATACTATGTGGATAGGAGAGCTGTTCCAGCCGGTGCTGCATGAATCAGCCACCCTGGGGGCGCTTTCCATCACGCAGGAGCAGCTGGCATCACTCGTCGGCCTCCTGAAAGTACTGGAGAGCGCACGGAATGATACCAGTGTGCCTTACTTTAAACCTATTCTGCATTCCCTGGTAAGCGCCTTCGCCGGTATGGTGGCCGGCTTATATGCCGAGCAGGCGGGAGCCTGTAAACAGCTCCTCCGTAGCAGCGCTATCACGGTCTCATTCCGCCAGCTGTTGTCTGCACAGTATAAAACCCTGAAAAGCCCGGCAGACTATGCCAGTAAGATGAACCTCTCGCTATCGTACCTGAATGAAACGGTGAAAGCTAATACGGGCTTCCCGGTCAGCTACTGGATCCAGCAGGAAACGATGCAGGAAGCCAGGCGCCTGCTTTATTACAGTAAGATAAGCATCAAGGAGATCGCCTACCAGCTGGGCTATGAAGACCCTACCTATTTCTCCCGTTTATTCAAAAAAGTAGTAGGGCTCAGTCCCGGAGACTACCGCAGGCAGAACCGCGAATAGTCCTCTTTTTGCCATGTTTTGTCCCTTTCCCGCGGATGGCGATGTTGTTGTTTTGCATATTAATTCCAATACAAGAGATAAACATCGTTTATGGGAGCTACTCTTCAGCTGATAAAACAGAAAGCGATATCCCTGATTGAACAGCGGATGTCCAAAACAGGTACTGTACTGGCAATACGTGCATGGGAGCCTGACTCTGTCGTAGAGGTGGATCTGCACCTGCCCGGAGCCAGCATGCATAAATGGACACAGGCGCAGCATATTAAATGTAAAGTAGCGGAGTTCGAATATCGTGATTATACGCCCTGTGGATGGGATGCAGAAACGGCTACCTGTACGCTGATCATCCATACCGGTCATGATGGGGCAGGGGCGCGGTGGGCCCGCGGCTTACAGCGGGGAGATCTGTTTTCTTATGTGGGCATTGGTTCGTCTATGCAAAAACCAGCAGACAATGCGCACCTGGTGTTCCTGGGGGATGAAAGCGCAGTAGGCCATTTCATGGCCCTTCATCAGCTGGCCAACCGCTCGCTCTCGCTTACCGGCGCCATTGCTTTTTCAGCGCCTGAGCACCTGCAGGTATTCCCCGAATATTTCTGCGACTTTGGTACCGTACAGCCGGTAGCCAAAACACCAGGCCACGATAGCAATGCATTATTACAATGGGTGGCCGACCGGCATTTTTACAGCAATACGGTCTTCTACCTGGCGGGGCAAACACCCGTAGTTGTACAGCTGAGAAACCTGCTGAAAGCCCAGGGCTTCAGCGGGATGCAGATAAAGACCCAGGGCTTCTGGAAATAAAAAGGCCGCGGCCTGTTACGTAAGATGATCATTGCTGATGATCGTTTCGCAACAGGCCGCGGTCTATTGGTTGATGGCGCTGGGCCTTTAATTATTGAACCTTGTAACCGGCAGTACCGATAGTAGAGCCAGACAGCGGCTGATAGAAGTAGCTTGTATTCACCAGTGCCGATGTAACGGTTGCATATTTCTTGTCAGCCAGTGTACCGGTACCTTCTTTGTAGGTGCCGCCACCTTCAGTGTAGATGTAGGCGTTGGCATACAGGGGGCCGCCACCCATTCTGGGCTGGATAAATACGTTGGCATTGATAATCTGCGGAGCAGTCATCTGGCCATTGTAGCCATTGATACGAAGGCTGTTACCACCAGTTCTTGCAACAGTGTTGTTGCTGATGGTGATAGTAGCCTGGTTAGTACCCCTTAAGCTGATACCATCGTGGCCGCCCTGGTTATCACGGAACAGGTTGTTGCGCAGAATGTGTCCGGCGCCTTCACCGTAAAACTGTAGCAATTCTCCCCAACCATCATGTACATAGTTGTCATGCACATTAGATCTTGAAACGCGGCCTCCAACCAGGATACCACCGTTGTGAGAAGAGTTGTGCTGCAGTGCCCAGTTCTTAACCTCGTTCTTATAGATCTCCACCATGTCCATAGCTGCAGTCTGGATGCCATCTGCGCCGCCATCATGTACATAGTTGTTGTAGATCTTAACATTGTACCATTTGATGGGCTGTACGTACTGGTGGCCGGCAGTGAAACCGGAAGATGTACCGTAGTAAGACGTATTGGAGGTCAGGTCCCAGTAAGTGGCGGTATGTCCGATGTACATAGCCTCGTTCCAGGTGCCGCCGATTTCGCAGCCGTAGATCTTCAGATTCTTCATCTGAGAATTCGGATACCAGGTGCTCTGATCATTGGCTTTCGGGTCTGTTTTAGCCCAGATACCTGTACCGCCATTGGTGATGGTCAGGTTCCTGATCTCGAAGTTGTCGGTCTTTTCTGTTAAGATCAGGTTAAAATATGCCGAACGAGTGGACTGAGTAGAACCCGTAATCTTAAAATAATTTTTGCTGGTAGGGCTGCCAAACTTGATGTAATGGCAGTTGGAGAAGCGGGCTGCTTCTGCATAGGAACCACTTGCCCAGTTAGGGTTACCGATAGTGGTAACAGCGCCCACGGGATGCTTGATGTAAATAGGCATGGTGGATGAGCCACTCATGTTGTAAAAATAAACAGCTTTAAAAGTGCCTTTCAGATAAATCTGGTCCCCGGGTTTGTAATAACCATTACTGTTGTTAACGCTCAGGTATCCATTTGCATCGGGATACAGCGTATAGGATCTTCCGGATGTAGCTTCTGTTTCAACGTCGGAGGTGGCTGCAGTTGAATCAGCTCCGGGTTTCACAGTGTCGGCTAAATCGTTTTTGCTACAGCTGACGGCGAGGATAGAAGCGGCAGTAACAACAGCAGCAAATAGTTTTCCAGCATAAAGTTGGCTTAGAACTCTCATGGTTTTTCGGTATGGTTTAATTGTTAAAAAAAGTAAAAACAACAGGGTGTCAGCATGACAATTATATGACAGATCGCGCTTCTGACTATGTTGCCATGGTACTAATGGATGTTGTGGTTGCGGTTACACAGTTTATGGATGTTGTGGTGTTGTGTTGTTGCGTTTAGTACTCAAAATGCGTTTGCAAAAAAACGGAACTTATTTTAAAAAATTATACGCGCTTCGTTGATGGATGCCCGTAAGCTGAAAGTTATGCCAGTGGCCGGCCTTCAGGCAATAAGTAATACTTTATATCTAACCCGATTAAAAAAAATACTTAATGAATAGACTATTGTTATAATATATAAAAAACTCTAACTCTTAAAAATTTTTAGAATTTTTTCTTTTGATTGTTTAAGTGAAAATACAGGGGTGACCGTTTTACCCCTTTTTTCTGTATCCGGAAGCAGAAACTGGTGAGTTTAGCCGTGGCTGATAGAAGTTACTTGCATCTACATCAGCTGCTTCGACGGTACTGAATTTTGTGTTGGCTTCAGCGCCGCTGCCTTCAGATACAGTAGCTCCTCCCTCGGTATAAATGTAAGCGTTAGGATAAAGTGGCGCGCCGCCCATCCTGGGCTGTATCAGCGCATTGCCTTTGGCTATCTGCTGTGAGGTCATACCTGTGAAGCCGCTTAAGCGGATGCTGTTTCCACCGGTTCTGGCCACGGTATTGTTGGTGATCTGCACAATTGCCTTGTTGGCGCCTCTGATGCTTACACCATCATTGCCTTCCTGGTTGTCACGGAAAAGATTATTGTGGATAATATGGACAGATCCGTTCTCTCCGGATCCATAAAACTGTAGCAATTCTCCCCAACCATCATGTACGTAGTTGTCGTGCGTGTTAGTGTTGGTGGTTCGTCCACCGATCAGGATACCACCGTTATGAGCAGCGTTATGCTGCAGCGCCCAATTAGTTACTTCATTATTATATACCTCCAGTGCATCTATCGCGGAAGTCTGGATACCGTCGGCGCCAATGTCATGTACATAGTTGTCGTAGATCTTCACATTATGCCACTTGATGGGCTGTACATATTCATGGCCGGGTGTAAACTTTTCGGGAGAATCATAAAAGGAGAGATTGGCCGTAAGGTCCCAATAGGTAGCCGTGTGACCAATGTACATGGCTTCGTTGTTTGTTCCGCTGATCTCTACATTATGTATAGTCAGTTCTTCCATCGCTGAGTTGGGGTACCAGGTGCTTGGGTCGCTCTTCACCGGGTCTGTTTTCGCCCAGATGCCGGTGCCGCCCCCTTTGATGGTCAGGTTCCTGATCTCTACATGATCGGTGTGCCCTCTTAATATAAGATCAAAGTAGGCTGCCCTGGAAGACATGGTAGAGCCCTGGATCACGAATTCTGAACGCTTGCTCTCGCCCCCTATTTGAAGGTAGTGGCAGTTGGTAAAGCTGAGCGCTTCTGCCCATGAACCGCCGTTCCAGTACGGATTGCCTATATAGATCACTGTGCCTGGGGGATTCCTGATAACGATCGGCGCCTGGGCACTGCCGCTCATATTAGTGAAGTAGATGCTGGAGAAAGTCCCTTTCAGGTTCAGCACGTCCCCTGGCTTATACACTTTGTTGCTGTTATCTACTGACAGCCTGCCGTTGGCATCGGGCGTCAGTGTATAGGTTTTGCCCACTACAGGCGGTGGGTTGGTTTCCGTGCCCGGGGGATTGTTATGATCCGACGGCTGGGGAACTTCACCTTTATGACAACCAACAAAAAGAAAGGTTAATGCTGCAATGAGAAACATACATGATTGCTTAAAAGGTATGGATGATTTCATAGTATAAGGCTTTTCATAGGAATAGAACAAAATAAAGATACGCTCACACGGGTATAATAAAAATACGGAGCTTTCATTAAATATTAAGATTTTTTCTGTTATTTTTTTATTTACCCACAGAATGAATGAGTTAGAGCCGGCCTTGTGCAAGGGTAGGGACGTTCTTTCACTTCAGTTACATTATAATAACGGAAAGGGGCCGCCATTACTTATATGAGGGATGACAAATCTTTCCAAATGTCTCGGGCGTGTCGGTAAAGGGAAATAAAAAAGCCGTCTCCGGGAAGGAAACGGCTTTTTGGTTCGTTGGGTGGAGGATATCGGACTCGAACCGATCACCTCAAACATGCCATGCTTGCGCTCTACCAGATGAGCTAATCCCCCATGCCTGGCCACTTGTCAGAGACTGTATCTCTGGAAGCGGAGTGCAAATTTAGACTTTTTTCCAAAAAAGCAAACACTTCTTTAAAAATCTTTGAATATTTCCCCTACGGTTTCCTTGAGATCCTTTGCCAGTAAAGGCTTCTTAAGCAATTTGATCACCAGCGGGTTGGCGTTTGTGCGGTTAATATCTCCATAATCCAGTGAAGAGGAAACCATCACGATATAACATTGTGATTTGATCTTTGCAGGATAAGTGTCGAATGCCGTCAGAAACTCAAACCCATCCATTTCCGGCATCTGGATGTCCAGCAGGATGATGGTAGGAGGAATGCGGTGCAGGCTGATATTGGAAGACAGGAACTCCAATGCCTTGTTGGCGCTTGTAAATGAGAGGACGGTCCTGCTGATCTGCTGGAGCGTGATAAGCCTTTCATGCAACAGCAGGTCAATCTCATTATCGTCAATCAATATGATCCGTAGATCAGGAATCGAAATCATTTCTGTTAGGAATAGTTATTTCAAACTGGGTGCCTTCACCGTATTTAGACTCTACGTTTATTGTACCGCCAATTTTGCTCAGCGCCTCTTTTACAATATATAAGCCAATACCACTGCCCGGCTTATTGTTATTTTTTGACCGGAAGAACATTTTAAAGATGTTATTCAGGTGTTCGGTTAAAATGCCAATACCGTTATCCTCGATCCAGATAGTGGCCTTATGCGGTTCCACCTTTACCGTCAGGTTTACCTTCGGGTTGGCTTCATCCGGCTTTTGATACTTAACAGCGTTGGATATGAGGTTGTTTAAAATTACGCTGATACGGAAAGTATCGCCTTTAAAATCCACCGGCTGGTCTATATTCAGGTGAAACTCAATGGCAGTGTTCTGGGGTTTGAAGTTGGCGATGCATTCCTGCAAAAGACTGTCAAAGTAAATTTTTTCATGCTCTACATCCAGCCGCGAATTCCGGTAGTATTCGATGATCTTCTGGATAAAACCGTCCAGCTTCAGTATGCACGACTCGATCATATCTACGTAACCGTTAGGGTCCTTTACAGAGTTATCCAAACGGGCCAGGTTAATGATGCCAAGCACAGACATGAGCGGTGAGCGCAGATCATGAGAGGTGGAATAGATGAACCTGTTAAGCTCATCATTGATCTTCTCCAGCTCGGTTATCTTTTCTTTCAGGTTCTTCCGCGCCTGGTACATTTCATACGCATTGTTAATGGTATTATGCAATTCGTATTCGTCCCAGGGCTTCTTGACGTAAGAAAAAATATGGCCTTTGTTGATAGCCTCGATAATATCTTCCACGTCTGTATAGCCGGTCAACAGGATTCGGATGGGGTCCGGGAGTACCTCCCTGATCTCATAGAAGAATTCAACACCGGTAGTAACAGGCATTTTCTGATCTGCAATGATGATATGTACATCGACGCTCTTTAAGAGCAATTTGCCTTCCTGTGCGGAATTGGCAGTGTATATCTCATAACTTCTCCTGAAACTGGCTCTAAAGGCATTGAGGTTATGAACTTCGTCATCGATGTACAATATCCTGATTCGGTTCTCTTTCATTCAGGGATATTGTTAGGTCGGCAGACTGGTAATTTTCAATGGTAAATATATAATAAATTCAGCACCTTCACCGGGGGCCGTATTCACTACGATCCGCCCGTTGTGCTTTTCAATAATACTAAAAACAATAGACAATCCCAAACCCGTGCCTTCTCCCACGTCCTTTGTCGTGAAAAAAGGATCGAACATTTTCTCTTTTACCTCCTGCGTCATACCGGTTCCGGTATCCCTGATGCTGATGGAAACCTGCCCGTTTTGCTCCCGGTTGGTGGTAATGGTAACGCTTTCCTCCTTGTTACTATGCTTGCCTTTAATGGCGTTAAAAGAGTTCGTGATGATGTTCATGAACACCTGGTTCAGCTTACCGGCATAGCACTCTACCTTTGGAAGGTCGCCGTATTGTTTGATGATCTTTACATTGGGGGGCACGCTGTTGCGCAGCAATACCAGCGTAGAGTCAAGGCCTTCATGCAGGTCAACAGATTTTACATCGCTTTCATCCAGCCGGCTGAAGGTGCGCAGCCCTCTCACGATCTCGGCCGTACGTACTGCGCCGTCTTCTATACCTTTTATCAGGTCTGCTATCTCATCATGTATAAACGTAATATCGATCTGTTTCTTATAGGCCACTACATCCTCAAATACATGCTTCAGTTCAGGCTGCTTTTCCAGCTGGTTATACTTTTCCAGCAATGCCTTGATATCGTCGATATCCAGTTTGAGCGGCTTGATATTGGAGGTAACGAAATTGATGGGGTTGTTGATCTCATGCGCAATGCCGGCTGTCAGCTGACCCAGCGAAGCCATCTTCTCTTTCTCCACCAGCTGTGTCTGGGCTTCCTTCAGGCTTTTGAGCGCCACGTTCAGCTCGGTATTGGTCTTCAGCAATTCCTCGGTCCGTTCGCTGACCTTGGTTTCCAGTATCACGTTCTGCTCGCGCACCAGCCTTTCATTTTCCCGTGATACATCCAGGGCAAGTGCCTGGGCAGCCTCATTTTCCTTCTTGAGCGCGTTGATCCGGTCTGCCAGTGCAAAGGACAGCAGGATGGTCTCCAGGGCAGAGCCTACATAAGAGCCATAAGTGGTGAAATGGTTATAAGGCAGTACGCCCACATTGCGCAATACAAGAATGATAAGACCTATCAGGAAAACGCTCCAGGCGATCAGGTAGAACATGGCCGGGCGGCTGCCTTTGCGCAATACAAGCACTGAACTTAACAACAGGAACACGGCTGCCAGTCCGCTGCCCATGTCCAGCAGCGTATAGGCATATGTGTTCTGGCGTGCAAGGCTAAGTACTGCTGCCAGGATATAAATGATGGCAACCACATTCAATACCTTGTTAAGGCGCGGCAGGTAGTCTCCTACCTTCAGAAAGTCCTGTATGAAGAGGATGCCGAACACGCCCGCCAGCATGGTGCTGATCGTTACCCCGTAGTAATTCAGCTCAGGATGGTTGGGCCACAGGAAGCGGTAAAAGTAGCCTGCCAGCGTGATCTGCGCAAGGGCAAGCCCCGCCAGGTAAAGCAGATAGGTGCGGTACACACGATCGCGCGTGGATACATAGATAAAGAGGTTATAGGCAAAAATTGCCAGCAAGATGCCCATATAGATCCCGAGTATCAGGTCGGTCTGGTTAATATTGGCATCCAGCCTTGGTTTGGTCCACACGCCCAGCGGCAGCAGGATAGGATGATCGCTTTTTACCTTCAGCAGGTAAGTGGCCGTGCTGTCTTTGGACAGTAAAAGGTCAAAAACGAAATGCTGATGTGCGTAAGTCCGCTGGCTGAAAGGATAGCGGTTGCCTGTTTTGAACGTTCGTACCAGCTGATCACCATGAAAAATGAAAAGCGTCAGGTCACTGATGTTCATGTAGGGCAGCTCCATATAAAGTGTGGGCAGCGCTGTTTTATTGGTTAGCCTGAACTTTAGCCAGTGGACAGCAGGCCCGGGAGAGAAATTGATGATGCTTTTATTGCTGGGCTGGAACCCCGGGTTGTTCAGCAGCTGGTTTACATTGTTGGCGGTATCACGCTCCTGGCTTAACAGCCATACATGCTCACCGATCATGGTCTCCCGTTCTTCATTGCTGACCGGGATGGTATCCTGCGCCTTTGCCGCTAACAAGGGGAAACAGGTCAAACAGCAAACGTAAAGCGCCTGCCATAGGGAAAGCCGTTTCAGATAAAGACAAATAAATGTATAAACGTGCCTCATCGCTTTAATTACCAGACGTAGGGTATGATCCTGTAAGTGTGCTGCTGATATTGTTGATAGTCTCCCGGGAAAAGCTGCCGCAGCAGCGCTTCTTCTACCGTGATCCGTTTGTAGTAGGCGATCATCATCAGTAAGAGCGCCAGCAGGAAACAAGGCAGCGATCCCAACAGCACCGGAAACCCTGTAAGAATGAGCAGGGCGCCCAGGTAGCTGGGATGACGAACCAGTCCGTAAGGGCCGTCGGTGATCAGGCGATGCGCCTCTACCGACTGCACATTGGCTGTAAAGTATCTTCCAAGATAACGGATGGCGTTGATCCTGATGTAAAGACCTGCTATGATCATGATAAGCCCGAGCCAGACAGGCCAGGTCTGCTCCGGGTAGAGAAGAGGCCCAGTAGCCCCATTGTAACATCAGCAATACTACACTGCAAATCGACATTACAAGGATCAGCAGGATGGAAGAACGGTCGCTTTGCTGGTGCTCCCGTTGTTCTTTCATGCTGAATGCCGGCTGGGTTAAGTTAAGTAAAAATATCGCAATAACAATAATACCGATCCTGTAGTCTAAAAGCCGTTCCAGGTTACCCATCAGCGGAAGAATCATCGAGATGAAGATGGTAACCAGCGTAAAGCCTGTCTTTTTTACCATTGAATTGTCCGGTTATCAGGTGATGTAATAAGGTTTTTGAAACGGGATGCCATCAGCCAGCTCCAGGTAATACTGCAGGTCCATTGTCCCTTTAGGACCTTTCAGTACGATAGTCAGGTAGGGCTTGTCCCGCAGCTCCATGATCTTGCCCCGCTCTTCCGGATGGGCCATGCTTAGTTCCAGCGGGTCTTCAATGATCAGGGCCGTGGCGATCAGGTCTTCTTCGGGGTAGTAAAAAGTGCCGTTATTGCCCAGAGAGGTAAGGATTTTGAAGCCGATGCGCTGGCTGTTCTTGAACGTAGCCTGGGCGCAAAAGCCCAGCAGGGTAGTGATGGGTAGTTGGTTAAGCACTGCCATGGCAGCTCTGCCGATGATCATGCTGCCAATGCCCCAGCCGGCTACCTCCCGTGAATTCCACAAGCCGCAGAATTCACCGGTGCCGCCCTGCTCATGTAAGGTTTGAACCAAACGGTAGATGCCTGGATCCATAGCGTTAATAGCAGTCTCGATAGGCAGCGGCGTTTTCCCCCCGGTTAATTGCAGCCTGCAGCCCCCATAGATCTTTTCTTCTGTATCATCCACCACGCTGATCAGGTAAGTGTAAGGTTCATACATCCAATTGGTGGAAGCAGATGTTACTTTCGTTACACCATAAGCCTCCAGGACCTTTCTATGCCCATTGATATAGCGCATACATTCTTCCGGATAATCCACTGCTCTGAATATTTTTACCTTAAGCATGTATAGGAATGCTTTAAATTTTTAAACTCTGCTAAACATTATGGTTATTCTTGTAATGTACGTTCGCAAAACAGTCAATCACATGCGTCGTGCTTTTCCCGTGTATGTAGAGGTGACAGTTGGCACTGCGTCATCCACCCGGTACAACATAGTCGATTTACTTATCCGCATTCGCAATAGTCCTAATGGCAGGAACAACCTGACTACGCCGTAGTCACCGCACGGGATAAATAGTCTCATCGTATGTCAGAATAGTTATTTGTATTGACTTTCCTTACATGAAGTTACAGTTAAAATAGTATTATTTACACAATAAACTAGAATGATTTTTAAGCTGATACCCTATGTCTGTATAAATACGCAGTTGTTTTACCGTGAAAGACGCAGTTTTTAGACATTGCCAAACAGAAGTTCATGCGAGAGCTGCCCTGCGGCCATCGCCTTTACTAGTCGGATAAGTGGTGTAATATTTGTAGCTTTACTCTCTACTGCCTTTTAGCTTTGCGTCATTATATCATCAATTTCAATACTATTGATATGGATAAGAGAGAATTTATTAAACTGGCCGGCCTGGCAGGGGTGGCTGCTTTAAGCAACCCGTCTGGCCTGCTGGCCGCTAGGCCCGCAAGTAGCGCTACCGGAAAGGCGGAAGGACCTAAAGCCCCTTTCGAGCTGCCCGCATTGCCTTATGCCACTGATGCCCTGGAGCCCAACATTGATAAACTGACGATGGAGATCCATCATGATAAGCACCATGGCGCTTATGTAAAGAACCTGAACGATGCAGTGAACGGTACCACCTTTGCCAGCCTTACGCTGGAAGAAATACTGAACAAGGTAACGGAGAAAGACAAGGCTATACGAAATAACGGTGGTGGGCACTACAACCACTCCCTGTTCTGGCCTTTGATGTCAGCCGAAAAAACGGCGCCTTCTGATAAGCTGAAGACTGCTGTTAGCGGGGCATTCGGTTCCTGGGAAGCCTTCCAGCAGAAATTCAACGACGCCGCCAAAGGCGTGTTTGGTTCAGGTTGGGCCTGGCTGATCGTTACTCCCGAAAAGAAACTGGCCGTAAGCTCCACCCCTAATCAGGATAACCCGCTGATGCACCAGGTTGTAAAGGATAGAGGGATCCCTGTATTGGGACTGGATGTATGGGAACATGCCTATTACCTGAAACATCAGAACCGCAGGCCTGAATATATCGCTGCCTTCTGGAATGTAGTGAACTGGAACGAGGTGCAGAAACGGTATGATATGGCAATGAAATAAAAGTCGTTAGTTGTCAGTTGTCAGTTGTCAGTGAATGTCTGCGTTTATCCGCCTGAGTTACTCACAACTGACGACTGGTGACTGACAACTCTTTTCTCCGTATGTGCTTGTACTTTAGGCCCGAAATGCAGCAAGGCCACCCCGATAAAAACAGCGGTGCCAAGGAAGAGCCATACCAGGCCCGCCTGGTATTTTCTACGGAACAATGCAATACAGCTCACTGTTACCAGCAGTATATAAATAAGACCATAGATCATTTCCCACAAGCTCCACGGTACATTGGCCTGTAAATATGCCCGCAAAAAAGGCTCCCTGATATTAGTGCTTATTACCTGTTTGTATACCCCCGCCACTGGCAACAGCATCAGTCCTATGCCCAGTATAACACCCGTCAGCAGTAATAACACAATATTCCAAGACCGTAGTGAGCGCCTGCCTTCTGCCATCCGGTATACCTGCCGGGCAGCGAGGAAGGAGAGGGGCAGGTAGTATAATGTAGAAGGGGCTGCCAGCAGTACTACCCAAAACATGGCCCACATCCAGACATTAAGCTCTTTCATATCCAGGGGCGGAGGCGTTGCATACACAGAGCGCCGGCCGCGCCGTTGCAGGTAGCTGAACAGGAAAATGCTCATGGGGAAGCAGCCGGGCAGAAAGGACCAGTAATAAAAGGGGCCGCGGAAAAAGATGGCCGGCAGCATTCCTGCCTGGTAACGGAAAAAATTGCCTGTGGATATCCATCCTTCGCTGAATCCTGCACATACCAACCAGAAAGCGGCGGGCAAACAGGCCACCAGCAGCAGAATGCCTACATGGGCAAGCCGGATGCCCGTCTTTCCCTTACTGGCTACCCAGTATGCCAGCAAAGTGAGCAGGTTGATCACTATCGCAGCAGGGCCATTGGTCAGTACCGCCAGGCCAAGGCAAAGCCCGCTGATAGCAGACATGCGAAAGGGCTTAGCCGTGTAGGCAATGCGATAGGCAAAGTAAACAGACAGGAAAGTAAAGTAATTGTAAAGCGGGTCTGCCAGGCCGGATTTAAACAATAAACAGGGTATCCAGGAGCCTGCAAAAACCAGGACCCACCAGATCCCCAGGTTGCTGTCTACCTGCCTTTTTCCGATGGAATAGATAGTAAGCAGGGTGATGATGCCTATAATGGCATTGGGCAGCCTGGCGGCAAAATCATTTACGCCAAAGAGGGCCATACTGCCTGCCTGCAGCCATACAAAGAGGGGGAATGTATCATACAAAGGCCCCGAGCCAGATCGCGCCAAAGCATACCGGCCGCTGGCAAGCATTTCACGGGCAGCGGCTGCCAGGCTCGTCTCGCCGGGAGCAAAGAGGGGCATGGCCCCGAGGAATGGCACAAATAAACATCCGGCTACTATGACGATTAACAAGTACTTCATGCCCGCTTGTCGGTGGTTTATTGGTTAAACAGTTGAACCGCTTATTGGGTTTTGTTAAACCCACCACCAACAGTACGGTATCAGCCCAATTTGGCCTCCGCCAGCAGGGCGGCTTCCGCATGGGGGCAAAGTACCGGCGTCTTGGTGAGGTTCCGGAATTCAAACAAACCGTATACCACAAAACTTGCCACGGCGCCAATGATGCTGCCAATATAGATATCTGCAAAAAAATGCTGCGCCAGGTAAATGCGGGAGTAGGCAGCCATCAGGGCCAGTCCGATGAACAGCAGGCCCCGTTTTTTATTATTGTCAATAAGAGAAAGATAACTGAAAAGCGCAAAGGCGCAGGCCGAATGGCCGGACGGCCAGCTGTTGTGGTAATGTACGGATACCCATTTTACGGTATGTACAAAAGCGGCTCCCTGGAAGTAAAGCATAGGCCGCGGCGCATCTGCCATATGTTTGCTGACCTGTACTACCAGGGTCACCAGTAAAACGGAAGTAAGCCCTATCAGGAAGGGTTTGAACTTCCGGGTTGCCAGCATGCAGGCCAGCACCAGTACGAAGGTAATGCCATCACCCAGGTAGGTGATACCGGTCATCAGCACATCCGTTACCAGGTTATGCATGCGGTTAATTCCAATAAATAGTTCCTCCCGGGTGAAAATGCTTTGCATAATTCCCCCTACCAGTATCCAAATAACTAGCGCCAGAAAGAAGTAGGTGTTCTTTCTAAACAGTGTAACGAACGTCTTCATAGAACGTTTTAAGTTGTAGGTTGTTTCTTAAGCTTTTTTAAGAACTTCTTGGTGATCTGATAGATCCTAAAATAAAACTCTTTATTGAATAATTGCGAATCATTCATGGCCTTATAGATCAGGAATGCTGCAATGGGCATCAATACAATGTTGGAAAGCCACATTCCGCTCCAGGTGGTCAGCACGTCTTTACGGGCCATCTTTTCTCCCACCATAAAGCAGATGTTAAATATAACGAAAAATATAACGGCAAAAACAAGCGGTGTTCCCAGTCCGCCTTTCCGGATGATAGACCCCAGCGGCGCTCCTATCAGGAACATCACAATGCAGGAAAAGGCGAGGGTGAACTTGCGCTGCCACTCTACTTTATGCAGGATCATCACGGAATGTTTATCCTCAAATTCTTTTGCGGTGCCATCCAGGTTGCTCTGTGCTTCGCGCAGATTCTGCTCCGTACGTTCCAGCACATATTTCAGGTTCTTTTCGGGCACAATGTCTGTGAACTCCTTCACCTGCAGGGGAGGCGCTTTAGCGAGCCAGGCGGTATCTTTCCATTTAAAGAAGGCATAACGGGAGGTGATATAGGCGTTCACCGTACGGCTAAAAAGCTTTTCTTCCTTTTTGAGTGAGTCAATGGCCTTGTCCAGCTGCCGTATATTCAGCATCTGCTGGTTGGAGGCAAAGAGGCCCACATCCAGGCGGCTAAAGGTAAAAGAGCTAAGGTCAAAAGCTTTTCTATACTCCTTGAATCCCATGCGTATCAGCTCTCCCGGCACGGTAGAGCCGCGGAGGTTGCGCTCTTCATAACGCCATCCATCCCGCAGCACAAAGATCAGGAAACGCTTGTTGCTGGACAGTTCCATGGTGCCCTTCTCCGCCAGTATCAGCTTATCGGCGCCTGTACCGCCGCCGCCGGATGATTTATCGAAGATCATCACCTGGTGAATGGTGCGGTTATCCTTTTCTTTACGGGCCACCTTGATGGTATAGCCGGGAATGTCGCTGTAAAATACCCCTGCCTTGATATTGAAGGCGGGTTTGGAGTTGGTAATATCGTATAGTAATGATTTGGCGCGCAGGTTAGCTACCGGTATCACGTAATTGGCGAACAGAAAGGCCAGTACGGCAATGCCGATGCAGACAAACAGCAGCGGGCGTATAAAGCGCAGCAGGGAAATACCGGATGATTTCAACGCCACCAGCTCGAAGCTTTCGCCCAGGTTCCCGAAGGTCATGATGGAAGACAGCAGTACTGCCAGGGGCAGGGCCAGGGTGATGAGGCTGGCGCTGGTATAAGAGATAAGCTCCAGGATCACAGGAAGGTCCAGTCCCTTGCCCACCAGGTCATCTATATACTTCCAGAGGAACTGCATGAGCAATACGAACCAGGTAACGAAAAAAGTGGCCACAAATGGCCCCAGGAATGTCTTAACGATGAGCTTATCGAGTTTTTTCACTACCTAATATTATTATTTACGATTTTAGCGCAAGCTGCCCCGCGAAGTTACTACGATTTCCTGTAGTAGCAGTGACAGCCACCGTTATGGCAGCGTTAATTATATGAAAAATTTTTTACTTACAGCGGAAGAAAAACAGCTGGCTTTTGACGCCGGCTGGATATACCGTAAGAACAGCGTGATAGAGAAGGTGATGGAGCTGATGGGACAATTGCAGCGCCAGCTGGAAGCGCATATAATGACCGGGACTTTTGTTTTCCCTGAAGGCTGCCTGCAGCGCGGCGCTAAGATTTCGAAGGGTGAGCGCTACAAGGAGCTACCCTGGGTGATACTGGATTATCCACGCCTCTTTGGCCAAACGGATGTATTCGCTTTCCGTAGCATGTTCTGGTGGGGACATTATTTTAGCTGTACCCTGCACCTGGCCGGCGGTATCAAGGAGCAGCATGCGGATGCGCTGATCCTGGGTTATGCGCAGCTGTCGGCTGCGGGGCTGTATGTATATATGAATGAGGACCCCTGGGAGCATGATTTTGAAAACGGCAACTACAGGGCCATCAGCGCATTTACACCCCGGGAGTGGCGGGAGCTGGTGCAGCAGGGGCAATTTATAAAGCTGGCCAAACCTTTTCCGCTGGAGCTATGGGAAAAGATGATCCCGGAGGCGGTAAACTGTTATGCCACCCTGCTTAGCATATTGATGGTTTAGCCCTGCAAGGAGGGAGGCCATACGCTTTTACTAAGCAGTGATGCGCTTTAACTTAAACTTGCATGCGCTTTTAGTATGGGTAGCACTAAAGTTTCACTAAGCTCTCCCCCGGGAAAGACTAAGGTCTCACTAAGCAAAGACGAGGCGCTGGCGGCGAAAAGACCAGGAAAACACAAGGAACAGACAAGGAACTCCCACGGAAAGCACTAAGAAAGCACCAGGAAAAGACAGGGACCACCTGTGGAGAAGACTAGGAGAAAACAAGGAAGGTACAAGGAGAATGCAAGGAAGAACCAGGAAAGAATCGCTGTCAGTACTATAATTAACTACAATAGCACAATGTCACTGTTACGTGTACACTGTCCCATTATCAAATAGCAATTATTAAAATCTTTGACGAGTAATTAGTTGCCGATACGGTGAAAGAGGTCTTTTACCTGGTAATCCCAAAGTTGGCTTTGGTCTGCTATTTCTTTCTTTTCTGCAAAATCCTTAACTACCAGTATGGTTTCATTGGTAACTTCTGAAATCTGTATGCGGAATTCAAAAAACTCTCCATTGGGGGCGGTTAGCCAACGCAAACGAATAAACTCTTCTTCTTCCTGCTCCAGCACTTCGGCTTCCTCTGTACTGCCATTCCAGGAAAAAGAGAACACATTATCCCTGAAATCTACTTTATCGGCAAACCATTCCTGCAGACCTGCAGGCGTGGAAAGGAATTCGTATAAGATACTTGGTGAGCACCGTACCGGGTATTCCAACTCATATTGCACTTTCTTAGACATCGCTCAAGTAATTAGTAAATCAATATCATCCGGCTGCAATTATAGAAAAATATTTATTCTGTCAAAATAATTTGCTGTTTTTTTTTAATCATTTAATGTATTTATTTGATGGTTTATAAAAATCACTACTATTAAAATTACTTTCAATATATTTGCTTTGATAAAGAGTCAATTAGACACTTTTTTTTAATGAAAAACCCATCAACTCTCCCCGCAAGAGCCCCACAAAGGATCAATCGATTTTGCTTAAAAACGGTTTAACAACTAAACATTTTTTTTGGGTGGTGTCTAAAAAAAGTTATTTTTGTCTGGCATTCGTCAAAAATTAACATTTTATTAAATCACCTGTAACTGTTCCGACTCTATGTCAATGCGCCAACTCAAGATCACTAAGTCGATTACTAACAGGGAATCACAATCCCTGGAGAAGTATTTGCAGGAAATTGGAAAGGTAGATCTGATTACGCCTGAGGAAGAGGTGAACCTGGCCATCCGTATTAAACAGGGTGATCAGCGCGCACTGGAAAAGCTGACCAAAGCCAATCTGCGCTTTGTGGTGTCCGTGGCTAAACAGTACCAGAATCAGGGCCTGTCGCTCAGTGATCTCATTAATGAAGGTAACCTGGGCCTTATAAAAGCTGCCCAGCGTTTTGATGAAACCCGCGGTTTCAAATTTATTTCCTATGCAGTTTGGTGGATCCGTCAGTCTATCCTCCAGGCTTTGGCAGAACAGTCACGTATTGTGCGCCTGCCCCTTAACAAAGTGGGGCTGAGCAACAAGATCAGTAAAGCATATTCCCAGCTGGAGCAGGAATTCGAAAGGGAGCCCTCCCCCGATGAACTGGCCACCATCCTGGAGATCAATACAGAAGAGGTAGAGGCCACCCTCGGGGTTGCTGCCCGCCACGTTTCCATGGACGCTCCTTTCATCGACGGAGAGGATAACTCCCTGTTGGATGTACTGGAGAATCCCAATGCAGTAAGCGCCGATGAGGAGCTGGATCACCACGATTCACTGCGCAGGGAGATAGAGCGTTCCCTCTCCACCCTTACGGATCGTCAGAAAGATGTGATCATGCTTTACTTCGGTATTGCGGTAGAACATCCCATGTCACTGGAAGATATCGGGGAAAAGTTTGGTCTTACCCGTGAGCGTGTACGCCAGATCAAGGATAAAGCCATCACGAAACTGCGTACCACCTCCCGTAGTAAACTGCTTCGCAACTACTTAGGCAGCTGAGCATGCTAAAAGGTTTTAGCCGCAGAGCTTGTTTTTAGCCTTTGTAATCAGCCGTCAATAACATAATTTTGCACACGCAAATGGTGAATATCTTGCATATTCACCATTTTTTTTGCTGATACCTTAACTTTGATCTTAAATACACACGATAAATGTTTGAATCATTATCAGAAAGGCTTGAATCCGCGTTCAAACAGCTGAAAGGGGAGGGCCGCATCTCCGATATCAATGTGGCCAGTACTGTGAAAGAGATCCGTCGTGCATTGGTAGATGCCGACGTGAACTATAAAATTGCCAAGGAATTTACTGATAGGGTAAAGGAAAAGGCGATGGGTGAAAAGGTGATCACCGCCATTTCTCCCGGCCAGCTGATGGTAAAGATCGTGAAGGATGAACTGGCTGAGCTCATGGGCGGTACTGCGGCGGAGCTGGAGCTGAAAGCCAATCCTACCATCATCCTGATAGCGGGTTTGCAGGGTTCGGGTAAAACCACCTTCTCCGGCAAACTGGCCAACTTCCTTAAAACCAAGAAAGGAAAGAAACCCCTGCTGGTGGCGGCGGATATCTACCGCCCTGCGGCGATAGACCAGCTAAAAGTACTCGGCGGCCAGATAGAGGTGCCCGTTTACAGTGAGCCGGAGAACAAAAATGCCGTGCAGATAGCGGAAAACGCCATCCGGGAAGCTAAACAAAATGGGAATAACGTGATCATCATCGATACGGCCGGCCGCCTGGCGGTAGACGAAGTGATGATGACCGAGGTGGCTAACATCCGCCAGGCCGTGCAGCCCCAGGAGATCCTCTTCGTGGTAGACTCCATGACGGGCCAGGACGCCGTGAACACCGCCAAGGCCTTTAACGACCGGCTGGACTTCAGCGGCGTGGTGCTCACTGAAGCTGGATGGCGATACCCGCGGTGGTGCTGCCTTAACCATCAAGTACACCGTAGAGAAGCCCATCAAGTTCGTGAGCATGGGCGAAAAGCTGGATACCCTCGACGTATTCTACCCCGAGCGTATGGCCCAGCGTATCCTGGGCATGGGTGATATCACCACCCTGGTAGAAAGGGCCCAGGCGCAGTTCGACGAAGAACAGGCCAAAAAGCTGGAAAAGAAGATCCGCCAGAACCAGTTCGATTTTGAGGATTTCCGCGAACAGCTGCAGCAGATCAAGAAAATGGGTAACCTGAAAGACCTGATGGGCATGATCCCCGGCGTAGGTAAGGCCATTAAGGATATTGACATCAGCGACGACGCCTTCAAGGGTATAGAAGCCATGATCGGCTCTATGACGCCGCAGGAGCGCGCCAATCCGGACCTTATAGACGGCAGCCGCCGCAAACGTATTGCGAAGGGCGCCGGTAAAGATATCCAGGACGTAAACCAGTTCATGAAACAGTTTGACCAGATGCGGCAGATGATGAAGATGATGAATAAGATGGGGGCAGGGGGAAAAGGACTGAAAGCATTGGGCCGCTAATCTCAGTATAACTCACATAAATATGCTTAACGTTCCCGGTGTTTAGCACTAGGGTCTCAGCGTTTTAGCATCGATTATTGATATTTATTTTGAGATTCTGAATTAAAGGATTAAATTTGCCCCCCATAATATTTTTAAACTCGCAAAAAAATAACTCGATTTATTTATGCCAGTAAAGATCAGATTACAACGTCATGGCGCGAAGAAAAGACCTTTTTATTTTATTGTAGTAGCCGATGCGCGCGCACCCAGAGATGGTAAATTCATCCAGAAAATCGGTACTTACAACCCGCTGACTGTTCCGGCGTCAATTAACATTGATACTGAAAAGGCACTGCGCTGGTTACAAAAAGGCGCTCAGCCCACTGATACAGTCAGGAGGATCCTGTCTTTCAAGGGCGTGCTTTACCTGAAGCACCTGTTGAGAGGGGTTAAATTAGGTCTGTTTGATGAACCTACTGCTTACAAAAAATTTGAGCAATGGCAGGCAGAACACGAGCAAAAGGTAGCTGCACGTCGCGATAGCCACAAAAAGGCCCGCATTGCAACGCCGATAGTGAAAAGAGTAGAAGACGCTCCTGCTGAAGGCGGTAATGCCGAAGCATAAGCTATTTTGCTTAATGATACTTCACGAAAGGGAAATATTTGTCCGCAAATATTTCCCTTCTTTTTAGCTAAAGGCTGAAAGCCAACAGCTTACAAAAATGAATAACTATTTCAGCATAGGCAAACTGGTGGCCACCTTTGGCCTGCAGGGTGAGCTGATCCTCCGGCATAGCCTGGGCAAAAGGAGCACCCTGAAGGGAGTGGAAGCGCTTTTCCTGGAAGAGCGGAAAAACAGCTTTATTCCTTACTTTCTGCAGAAAGCGGGCGCTAAAGACCATGAACATGTTTACGTGAAGCTGGAGGGGATTGACAGCAAGGAAGCCGCACAAAAGCTGGTGCAGCTGTCGGTGTACCTTGGAGAGGCTGATTTCAAGCAGCAGGCCGCCTCTTCAGCGCCCTTATCCCTGCTGGGCTTTACCGTGCATGACGAACAGCAGGGGGAGCTAGGTGTTATCGAAGAGGTGATAGAAATGCCTTTACAGGTATTGGCCAAGGTCACTATTCACGGAAAGGAAGCCCTGCTACCGCTTAATGAGCAGTCCCTGGTAAAGGTGGACAAGAAAAAGCAGATCGTATACCTGCAGCTTCCTGAAGGATTACTGGATATTTATCTATAGGTAGTTTGAGGTTTGAAGTTTGAGGTTCGTTGAAGGTTGAACGTTCAGGGCAAGTAGCGTTAAGTACGGCAGCTCGTCCTGAACCTCTGACATTTAACTAACTTCAAACCTCAAACTTCAAACCTCAAACCTTAAACCTTAAATTTAGTTAATGCGCATAGACATCATTTCCGTACAACCGGGCCTGCTCGAAAGCCCCTTTTCCCACTCCATACTGAAGCGGGCACAGGCCAAAGGGCTGCTGGACGTACAGGTGCACAACCTGCGCGACTACTCCGACCTGAAGCATAAACAGGTAGACGACTACCAGTTCGGGGGAGGGGCAGGCATGGTAATGATGCTGGAGCCGGTGGTAAAGGCGATAGAGCACCTGCAGTCGGAACGAGCTTACGACGAGATCATTTACCTGACCCCCGACGGGGAAACCCTCAGCCAGCCTATTGCCAATCAGCTGTCTATGAAAGGCAATCTTATGCTGCTCTGTGGGCACTATAAAGGCATAGACGAGCGGATCCGGGAGCATTTTGTTACCCGGGAGATCTCTATCGGGGATTATGTGCTATCTGGCGGGGAGCTGGCTGCGGCCGTGCTGGTGGACGCCATTGGCCGCCTGATACCCGGGGTGCTGAACGATGAGACGTCCGCCCTTTTTGACTCTTTCCAGGATAACCTGCTGGCTCCGCCGGTGTATACCCGGCCGGAAGAGTTCCGTGGCTGGAAGGTACCTGATGTGCTGCTCAGCGGAGATCACCGCAAGATCGAGGAGTGGCGGCATGACAAGGCCGTGGAGCGTACAAAGCAGCGGCGGCCGGATCTCTTGAAATAAAGCTACAAGCTTTCAGCCACAAGCTTCACGCCGTTGTCTTCATTGCTAAAATGATGAAAATCAGTGAGATTCTGGTGACTATAACGTGCATTCCTTGTGGCTTGCGGCTCGCAGCTTGCAGCTATTTTAAATTTTTCGGGCATTTATTTGGAACTTCTTTATTCTGTGCTTACCTTTGCCCTCCCATAAATAATTGAAAGATGAACGCTATTTCGTTTGTTCACGAGCAACTGACAGCAAAAAAACAGTATCCGAAATTTAAAGCCGGTGACAACGTTACCGTTAACTATAAAATCGTTGAAGGTAACAAGGAAAGGATACAGTCCTTCAAAGGAGATGTTCTGAAGATGCAGGGCACCGGTTTTACGGCTTCTTTCACTGTTAGAAAGATCTCTGACGGTGTAGGTGTTGAAAGGGTATTCCCCTTATATTCTCCCAACATTGATTCAATTGTATTGAACAAAGTGGGTAAAGTAAGAAGGGCAAGACTGTTCTACCTGCGTGAGCGCGCCGGTAAAGCAGCCCGTATCAAGGAAAAAAGGGTTTAGTATAAAAATACAGGGAAATTAGTGAGAACGGGAGCCGTTTTTAGCGGTTCCCGTTTTTCTTTTGCCTGAAGGCAACGGGGGTTAAAATCTACTTAAACTCGTAGCTGCTCAGCAAAAAAACCGATTTTATCAATTATCTTTGTTAGCTGAACTTTAAAAATTGAGAAAATGACTGCTGTTTTTGTAAAATCACCTCTTTTATTATTCCAGGATCTTGGTATGACTGAATTACTCCTAATAGCACTGGTTGTATTATTACTGTTTGGTGGAAGAAAAATTCCCGAATTAATGCGCGGTCTGGGTAAAGGCATCCGTGAGTTCAACGATGCCAAGAACAACGTACGTCAGGAGATCGAGGATGGCATGAAAGATCACCCTTCTACCACCGACGCAAAGAAATAACACCCGATCCTACTCTCATTTTTGGATTTGTTAAGGGGCTTTATGTTAAATTGTTGAGATAGATCAACCTATAGCGCAATTTAACCATATAACAATTTAACATTTAAGAATTAACTGGTTTGGCATTGTCTGGATTCAGCAGTATATCGTCTTTTCATGAAGCCTTATACGCCGGCAGCACCACCTGTACGGAGATGGTGCGTTATTACCTGGAACGTATCGCCGGGGCCAGGCATTTAAATGCCTTCCTGGAAGTATACGAGACGGAAGCTCTGGAAAGGGCCCGTGAGCTGGACGCCCGTATCAGCCGGGGAGAAACCCTGGGACCGCTGGCCGGTGTGATAGTAGGCAATAAGGATGTCATTTGTTACAAAGATCATAAGGTAAGCGCAGCCTCCCGTATCCTGGAAGGCTTTACCTCTTTATATTCCGCTACGGCAATTGAAAGGTTGCTGGCAGCGGATGCTATTATTATAGGTAGCCTCAACTGCGACGAGTTCGCTATGGGCTCTACCAATGAGAACTCGGCTTTCGGGCCGGTGCTTAATGCCCTTGATAACACCCGCGTACCGGGAGGTTCTTCCGGCGGATCAGCGGTAGCCGTACAGGCAGGGCTGTGCCAGGTAAGCCTGGGCAGTGATACCGGTGGTTCCGTAAGGCAACCAGCCGATTTCTGTGGTATTGTTGGCCTGAAACCTACGTATGGCCGTATTTCGCGGTATGGGCTTATTGCTTATGCCTCTTCTTTCGACCAGATCGGGATTTTTGGCAGGAATATTGCAGATGTGGCAACGGTTTTACAAGTAATCGCCGGACCGGATGAGTTCGACAGTACAGTTGCTCAGCAGGAAGTTCCTGATTATCAATTGGGGCTTACGCACAATAAATCCTATAAAATTGCGTATTTAAAGGACGCGCTGTATCACGAGGGACTGGATACAGAGATGCGGGCAGCCTACACTGGCTTCTTTGAAGAGTTGGAGACAGCCGGGAATACAGTAACAGCAGCCGATTTCGCCTACCTAGACTATGTGGTGCCTGCCTATTATGTACTTACAACAGCAGAAGCCTCTTCCAACCTGTCACGCTATGACGGGGTGAAATATGGTCACAGAACAGCGGAGAAGAACCTGGATCTGACGGAGTTTTACAAAAAAAGTCGCTCTGAAGGGTTCGGAAAAGAAGTAAAACGTCGTATATTGCTGGGAACCTTTGTGCTAAGTGCCGGTTATTATGACGCTTATTACACAAAAGCACAACAGGTGAGGCGATTGGTGGTGGACAAATTATCCGAAATTCTGTCCCATTACGACGCTATCCTGATGCCAACAGTTCCCTGTACAGCCTTTAAGATCGGGGAGAAAACCGAAGACCCTATCGCCATGTACCTTGCAGATATTTATACGGTACTGGCAAATTTGGCAGGTGTGCCAGCCATATCGGTGCCCTTAAGGCGGCATTCAAACGGAATGCCCTTTGGTGTGCAGATCATCACAAAGCAATTTGACGAAGCGAACTTGTTGAACATTGCAGATCACGTTATGCAAATGAATTCAGTGAAGCTCAGCATGATGGATTAATGATGCGAAGTTTCATCTGGCCACAAAACAGGTCACTATTGTTTAAAATAAAAATGTGTATGAGGAAAATCTTTTTACTACTGCTGTTGCCAGCTATGGGTGGACTGAGTGCGTATGCGGCGGATGGCAATGTGGTATCTAAAGAGATGCTTGCTCCCCAGGAGGCAGCTCCGGACACTTCCATCTTGATGCACAAGGTGAAGTTACCGAAAGATACCACCACGGCAGTACCGTTTACCGCCACCTCGTCTGCTGCAGTGAAGCGCGGCGCTCAAAGCCTGCCTTCCAGCATCAGCCCGAAAGTTTATGAGCAGATCAATAATAACCTGGTAGCCGGTTATGTGAACACATACGCCTCCAGGTATAGTCAGCATCTGCAAGCTATGTTAGAAAAAGGGGAACCCTATTTCCTGATGATCGAAAAGGTATTCAGGGAACATGGTATACCTGCAGAAATGAAGTACCTCGCTGTTATCGAATCCAGTTTTAATACCAATGCCCGTTCCAGGGTAGGCGCAGTGGGAGTTTGGCAGTTCATGTCAGGCACCGCCCGTCTCTTTGGCCTGAACGTGGGTAAGCGGCTGGACGAAAGAAAGGACTTCTACAAATCTACCCTGGCCGCAGCGCAATACCTGAACCAGCTGTACGACCAGTTTGGCGACTGGCTGCTGGTAGTAGCGGCCTACAATTGCGGCGCCGGTGGTGTACAACGCGCCATGAAGGCCAGCGGCCGCGAAGATTTCTGGGGCATGCAATACTTCCTGCCATCAGAATCACGCAATCATGTGTATAAATTCATTGCCACCGGTTATATCCTTGACAGGTTCAATAACTTCTTCGGTGTAGGCGATGGAGACGACCGTATACTGGTGGCTGCTGAAAAGCCAGCCCCTGTTCTGGCAGCGTCTACTGAACTGACTGAAGACGACATGTTCAATACCGTGGAGTTCAACATCTCCGGTAAGTACCGCCTGGAAGCGATCGCTAAAAAGCTGGAGATCAACCTGGCAGAAATGAACCGCCTGAACCCTGACTTTGCCAAAACGATGGCTGGTCCGGATAACAGCTACGACCTGCGCGTACCGAAAGAGAAGATGAAGCTGTTCATGAATGAAAAGGATGAGATCCTGAAGGAGTCTATTCAAATGACCCTGGATGATAAGGCAGTAGCTTCCGACAGGTCTAAATTCCCGGCTCCGGCTAAATTACCGGCGCGGAATGTGAATGTTAAGAAGACTACTTCTACCGCTTCCGCCCGTAAGCATACCTCTACTACCCGGAAGTACAGCGCTACCAGGAAAAAAGGCAGCACCGCGAAGTATTCAAAATATGCTAAGTCAAAAAAGACCAGCAGCGGTAAGGCAAAAGCAAAAGTAGCCCCGGTTGCAAAGAATTAAATTACTGAAAAGATATAACGATAAAAGGACCGCCATCACGGCGGTCCTTTTTTGTAAGTAGTTGTAAAGGAATAATATTAATATTAACTGATCCCTGCATGCCAGGCTTTCCTGTACTCAGCCCGCTTTATAAGATCCAGTAAAGGGCCTGTCATGAAGGTGGTGGCTAAGGCCATCAGTACCAGCATCGCAAAGATCTCAGGAGAAAGTATACCCAGGTCATAGCCCAGGTTTAGCACGATCAGCTCCATCAGCCCGCGGGTATTCATCAAAGCACCTATAGCCACAGCATCCGTCCAGCTTTGTCCCATCAGTTTCGCCGTCAGGGTACTGCCGCCCAATTTCCCGCCAACCGCTACCAGCATGATCAGTCCGAATACAGCCCAGAGCTGTCCCTGGCCAAGGAGCCCTATTTGTGTACGTAAACCTGTGAAGGCAAAAAAGATAGGCAGTAATAATAGCACGCTCATATCTTCCACTTTATCTGTGAGCAACTCCTTAATATTCCGGTCTGCAGGCATGACCACACCTGCCATGAAAGCGCCGAACAGGGCATGTATACCAATCACCTCTGCTATCCAGGCAGACATCAATACAAGCAGGAATACCAATGCTACAGCAGCCTTCGGCTTATTGGCCGCAGTGAACTGCTGAAGTTTTTTATTTAACCAGGGCTTCACCAGGTAGATCATAAGCGCTACAAAAAGAAGGGCAGCACCAAGGGTGACCAGGGTGCCTACCAGGCTGCCTGCTTTAGCAATGGCTACCACGGCTGCCAACAGGCACCAGGCGGTAATATCATCGGCTGCGGCGCAGGTAATGGCTAAGGTACCCAGCGGAGTGCCCGTTAACTTTCGTTCCTGTACTATACGCGCCAGTACCGGGAAGGCGGTAATGCTCATGGCAATGCCCATGAACAGGGCAAAGGAAAGGAAGCTTACATGCGCGGGACCAAAAGAGGGGAACATATAATAGGCCAGCAAAACGCCCAGGAAAAAAGGTAAGACAATGCTGGCATGACTGATCATGATGGCGTCGTGCGCTTTATGTTTAACATTGCTGGCGTCCAGTTCCATGCCTACTATGAACATAAAAAAGGCGAGGCCTATCTGGCTCAGGAACTGAAGGCTTTTTAGGCTTTCCACTGGAAACAGGAACTGGCTGCTGCCCGGCCATAACCATCCCAGCAGGGAGGGCCCCAGGCAAATACCTGCGATCATTTCTCCCACTACCGCGGGTTGTTTTATAAACTGTGCCAGCCGGCCGAAGGCCCTTGCAACAAGTACGATCACGATGATCTGTAACAATAAGAGGGCTAAGGGATGTTGCAGCGCATGCAGCCATTGATCCCATGCGCCTGCTTCGGCAGCTGGCGCCGCGATGGCGGGGCTGGCCGTGGTGGCAGAAAGTTGGCCGCCTTTTACAGGTAAATGAGCTCCCTTATTGATAATGAACCATATCAGGCAACCGAATATGCCAATGATTACCGGGTACAGTAAGGTTTGTTTCCGCATGCCGTTCTTTTTTGTACTGCCAAAATAGAAAAATCCGATGGCTAAAACCGGTTATTTAACCGCGAAATCCCCTCCTTTAACAGAAGCCTCCCTATAGCCCTTTCTTTTCGCTGCAGTTTTACGGCTATAAACTATTAGCTCCCATGAGAACGACTTTTGTTTTTTTGATGTTTATGCTGACAACCGGCCATGTGTTTGCACAGGACAGCCTGCAAAGGGCCAGCTTTAGCCGTAACCTTTCCGGGGTGACCGTTACTGCCGCCAAACCCCTGGTCGAGAAAAAGCAGGACCGTATCATTGTGAATGTAGACAGGATGATCACTGCATCCGGAGGTACCGCAATGGACGTGTTCAGTAAATTGCCGGGGGTATCCGTTGACCTTGAAGGCCTGATCCGCTATAATAATAAACCTGGCGTACTGGTATTAATAGATAACAAGCCTACTTATCTTTCCGGTACAGACCTGGTGAACCTCCTGCAAAATATGTCTGCCAATGAAATAGAAAGCGTAGAGATCATTCCTAACCCGCCGGCCCGTTATGATGCTGCTGGTAATGCCGGGATCCTCAACATTAAAACAAAGAAAGGATTGAGAAGAGGTACCAATGGTACCCTTACCCTTTCCGCCAGCCAGGGGCAACGTACCCGGGAGAGTGCGGCGCTCAGCCTGAACCATCGCAACGAAAAATGGAATGTCTTTGGCAGCCTTACTGCGCTGGAGCGCCGGAACAGTAATGATCAGCATACTGATCGTCTCTTCCCGGGAGATGGCAGCACAAAGGATCAGTATGTGAACGGACATGATAATATCAGCCAATATGCGCGGAGCGAATCTGTAAAATTCGGAGCAGATCATTACCTGGGCAAAAAGACCACCCTGGGCGTATTGATCAATGCCAGCCTGCTGGATGCAAGGTTCAGGTCTGCCACCACAACACAGCTCTTATCCGGCGATTCCCTGACAGACCTGCTGCACACCAATACTTCTGGTGACCTGAACAGAAAACAGCTTAGCGGCAACCTTAACTTCCGCCGGCAGTTCAGCAAACTCGGGCAGGAACTAAGCGCCGACCTGGATTACCTGTATTACCGTTCTACGCTCAACCAGCAGATCCTGACGCGTTTTTATAATGCAGGTAATGAAGAAAATGGAGTGCCGCTGCAACTGCAATCTGCTGCACCGGTAGATATCCATGTATGGTCAGGCAAGCTGGATTATACACATCCTCTTAATGAAAACATGCGGATAGAAGCAGGTGTTAAAAGCAACTATGTCTCCAATAATAACCGGCTCAGCTATCTGCGCATGCAAGATGGCAAGTGGATAGAAGATGCACGCACCAACGATTTCAAATATACCGAGCGTATTAATGCCGCCTACCTCAACTATGCCGCTACCTTTGGCAGTTTCAGCCTCCAGGCAGGCCTGCGTGCAGAACAAACGAAGGGCAAAGGCACACAGCAGAAAGGCGGCATACAGTTTACGCGTGACACATTGAATTTTTTCCCGACATTGTTCCTTACCTATAAACTATCTGATCGCCACAGTATAGGCGTCAATTACGGCAGGCGTATTGAGCGTCCGCAGTATGAGCTGCTCAATCCTTTTATTGTGATGCTGGATACGCTTACGGCTGAACAGGGTAACCCGGCATTACGTCCGCAGTACGTAAACAACTTTGGCTTCAATTACACTTATAACAGGTCGCTGCAGTTCTCCCTGGATTACAGCGCTACAAACGATGTACTGTCTAAGTTGGTACAACAAGTGCCGGGGGAGAAAATCACTATCTTTATGTTTCAAAACATCAGCCGCTTGCGTACTGCTACAGCATCTGTTACCTATAGCGCCGCTATTACACCCTGGTGGCAGGCCAGCTACTATGCTGCGTTGATCCGTACCAGCTATAAAGGCAAGGCCGGGGACGCTGATGTTTCCTTGCATAACACCACCTTTAATGCCAACATCAGCAACAGCTTTCAATGGCAGCGCGGATGGTCTGCAGAAGTAAGCGCTATTTACAATGGCCGTTACCTGAACGAGTTCCTGAGCCTTGCACAACCCATCTTAGGGCTTAATCTTGGTATTGCTAAAGGTATATGGGACAACAAGGCCAAAATACAGTTGTCGGTTAATGATATTACCAGGCCCCGTTACCGTATGGAAACGGACTACGGTAACGTGCATATGAACTATTCCAGCCTGGGTGATAGCAGGAGAGTAGGGCTAACCTTTATATGGAAGTTTGGTAAAACCACCGTAGAGAAAGCCGGCGAAAGAACCACCGGCACCAGGGACGTGGAAAGCCGCTTGAAGAACTAAACGCATCTTATGAAGCCGCAGATAAGGAAATATATCTGGATAGCATTATTGTTGATCATATTCACAGAGATCGCTGAATGGAACACGTATGCCGCCAATACCGGGCATACAGATCCTTACAGCTTCTCAGAATATATCTTCCTGCTGCTGCTGTCATGTTTCGCTTATATTGTTACAACGTTCAGTTACCGGTTCTGTCGCAGGTATTTGAAGCGGTACGGCAATACCATCGCCAGTATCGCGGCATTTTTCACCGGAGGGGTGGTCTTCTATGTCTCTTATCCATTTTATCATAGTGCTTTTGCAGTGGTAACACAAGGCGTACCTTTCTGGAATGAGCGTTGGGGCACCCTCTTCTTCTGGCGAAATGGATTCTATATCCTGGTATCCATGTATGTGCCGATTGCCATCTTCAGTCTTTTATTGCTGCATCAGCAGCACATTAATGATCTTCAGCTGGCGCTGGTGGAGAAAGAAAAAGCGGGCCAGCAGAAAGAGCTGCAGTTCCTGAACCGTCAGCTGGACCATCATTTCCTGTTCAATAATTTCCATTTCCTTTCCAACCTGGCAGAACAGCGGGACGAGCGAACAGTAGCCTTTACCCGCAAAATGGCCATGCTCTACCGTTATGTAACGAAGTATGCAAAGGAGGAAGTGGTGAGCCTGCAGGAAGAGCTGCAATTTGCCCGCGACTACCTGGACATCATGGAGTACCGCTTTCCCGGGCAGTTCCATTTAACACTGCATCGTCAAACAGAAAGGCCTTTAACCACGCTGTATGTATTACCCGGCGCTTTGCAGCTGCTGGTGGAAAACGTGATCAAGCATAATGAAGTGCCGCAAAACACTTCTCTTTCCATCGAGGTATATATTAATGATGATGTACTTACCGTGGCTAATGCCATACAACCTAAAGCTTACCGCCATGAAAGCCTGGGGCTGGGATTGAGGCACCTCTCTGATTTTTATACCTTACGCTGGAGCAAGCAGCTGAACATCCGCCAGGAGCATGGCATCTTCAGTGTAACGCTACCTTTAATACAGTCAGCAGCATGAACATAGTAGTGATAGAAGACGAATTAACGGCCCGGGCTCAGCTGGTGGAGCATATCCGCCAGTTTGACCCGGGCCATACCATTGTACAGCAACTGGGCAGCATCCGCGAAACGGCCGCCTATTTCAGCACCGCACCGCAGGTAGACCTTATATTCAGCGATATTGAGCTGAGCGATGGTAATATCATTGCCGCCTGGAAAGATTTGGAGATCCGGCAGCCGGTGATATTTGTAACTGCCTATGATCAGTATTGGATGGAGGCTTTACAGCGTACAGGCATCGACTACATACTGAAGCCCTATGCCTATCCCGATATTGCCCGCGCACTGCAGAAGTTCCTGTTGCTGCGCACACCATCCCCGGCGCTTACTCCTTCCATGGAAGCGCTATGGCAGGCTTTGCAGCAGAAAGACCGCAAACGGTACAGGCAAAGGTTCACTTACAAGCTGAAGGACAAGATCCTGCTCGTGGAAACTGCCCATGTGAGCCTCTTCTCCATTACCAATGGTATTATCTATGCCCATGACCGTTCAGGCAAAAAGCATCCCTTACAGGAACAGACCCTGCAGGAGTTAGAACAGGAGCTTGACCCGGATGTTTTTTTCCGTATTAACCGCAGCGATATTATCAATGTTGAGGAAATTGATCACATGCGCAGTATTGAAGGCGAAAGAACAGAGATATTTTTAAAGAACAGGGCAGCTGCCGTATATACCAGTGCTAACCGCAACGCAACATTTAAGCGCTGGCTGGAAAGCAGGTAGGGGTCATTTAATCATTTCGGTAATGTATCCCTCAAAGTCCTCAATTTTATCGAACACCTTATCCAGCAAACCATAGCTCGCTGCCTTACCATTATTGGGAATAACGGAAACGCCAATATAGGATTCGCCGTCATATTGGATCGCGATAAAGTCCTTTGCCCGGAAGATGTCGATCACAATCACACCTGACCTAAACTCCTTGATCTCTATTTTATAGGCAGGGAATGAATTATTAATAAATGTTTTAAAACGATCAGTATCAATGTTCATAGAATAGCACGGACTTTTTGGATTCTGGTCTTAGTTTCAGGAATAGCTCTAACAGTTAGCAGTACCAATGTAGGAAGATCGCAAACAAAAAGCAACAGCGCTAGCACAAATATGTTATCAATTTGTTGCCGGCGCTGTTGCTTTTAAGCGAGGGGCCTTACTTTCCGAACAATGTAGAATTCTCAAAAACAGTGAATTGCATGCCTCCCGGATCTTCCATCCTGACCACTTTGCTCCAGGGCGCCTGTTTTATTGCCGCCAGTTGTTTGGCGCCGCCCGCTTTCAATTTACCGGCTGCCAGCTCAATATCCTTTCCTACATTCAAGGCCAGGCGAACGGGCCCGGCAGTTCTTTTGCCCACCTCGATCTCGTCGATAAGCGCGGCGTGTTTACTATCTACCAGCTCCAGGGAAGCCCTGCCCGCATCCAGGATGATCCCGTTGCCCGTAGTTTCATGCCACTCTTTAGAGGTGTCCAGTCCGGCTACCTCCCGGTAAAACCTGATCACTTCGTCCAGGTTGTCAACTGTCAGAATGATCCTTAATTCTTTTACTTGCATTTTGCTGATCATTTTGTGTTCTATAAAGTTACAGGCAGGGAGCAGTTAACAGGAGGTATGTAAACAGGTTTTCCAGGTATTTAAAAAGGTTTCTTCCGGGTAAATAGAAACTGCCGGTTATTTATAATAACCGGCAGTGCTAAATGAACAATAAGGGAAGCTGGCCTTATTGTTTTTTAGCTTCGTGTTTTTCCTTGCGGATCTCCCGGTTAGCTTTGTTCTGCTCGTGCAGGGTGCCGGTTTTGTCTTTACCGCTCACAACGCCATCCGGTTGAGGGTTTTTCTTTTCTTTTTCAGGTTTAGCCTCCTTCTTTTCAAGACGGGCAGCTGCCTTGTCATTGTGCTTTTGCTCTTTCATTTGCTTTTTAGCGGCCCTGGTTGAATCTTGTGCATTGACAGTCTGGCCTGTTGTTACTATCGCCAGAAAAGAAAGGGCAAAAAAGATACGTTTCATAGATAAATAGGATTTTTAATAGATGTGTAATAGACATATAAGTAAAGGGATAGTTTAACAGGGCATCAAAAAATTTATTAGTAAATTTGACCACTATGTCAATTACATCAAATACAGAATTGCTGGGAATGCAGCAGGTTGCCGAAGCGGTAGGAAGGATCCTGAAGGATATGCGTGAATATGCAAAACCTGGCATCACTACCGCTGAACTGGACGAATACGGCGGGCAGCTGATGGAAACAACCGGACTGCGTTCTGCCCCTAAGCTAACCTATGGTTTCCCCGGTTACACCTGTATCAGTGTCAATAATGAAGTGGCCCATGGTATTCCCGGCAGCAGGATCCTCCAGGAAGGAGACCTGGTAAATATTGATGTTTCCGGCGAGCTGAACGGATTCTGGGCAGATAATGGCGGGTCTTTTGTGCTGGGAGAGGATATTCATGCCCATGAGCCCCTGGTAGCTACCTCCCGCCAGATACTGCATAAGGCCATCAGCCAGATCAGGGGGGGCGTAAGGATCGCCGACATAGGTAAACTGATAGAAACAGAAGCAAAACGCTCCGGCTACCGGGTGATCAGGAACCTGGTAGGTCATGGCGTAGGCAGAAGCCTCCATGAAGAGCCCAAAGAGATCCCTAATTTTTACGATAAATATAACCGCGCCAGGTTCAGGAAGAATTCCGTGGTAGCCATAGAAACATTTATCTCTACCCGGGCTTCCTATGCCTATAACAAAGGAGACGGATGGACACTGGTAACAACTGACGGCAGCTTTGTAGCCCAGCATGAACATACCATCATTGTAACAGACGGCGCTCCTGTTATTCTTACTGCTGCCAATGCCATTTAAGCTTTTTCAGACTGTTAACCCCCATATTTTTTCCCTTCCCGGTACCTCCCCCAGGGGTAACCTTTGAAATTTGCAACACATCCTATAATACTTACAATTTTTCAAGGTGCAGATACAGCAACTTTGTATCAACAAACAAAACAAAAAATCATGAGCACCTTAAAAGAAAAAGTAATCCTCGTAACTGGCGCCTCCAGAGGCATCGGCGCTGAAATGGCCCGCGAATTATCTGCTGCAGGCGCTAAAGTAATAGTAAACTATGCCGGTGGTAAAGATGCCGCCGACCAGGTAGTAAATGAGATCAAGGCAAAAGGCGGCGATGCCCTGGCCGTGCAGGCTGATGTAAGCAAAGCTGCTGAAGTAAAAGCCATGTTCGATGCAGCCATCGCTCACTATGGCAGGATAGATGTACTGGTGAACAATGCCGGTATCATGATCCTCAAACCCATCAAAGATACGACCGACGAAGATTTTGACCGCAGCTTCGACATTAACGTAAAAGGCACCTTCAATACAATGCGTGAAGCCGCTACCCGCCTGGCTGATAACGGTACCGTGATCAATTTCTCTACCACCGTACTGCGTGTGATGATCCCTACCTACGCCACTTATGTAGCCACCAAAGCAGCGGTAGAACAATTAACCCGCGTATTTGCCAAAGAAATGGGCAGCAGGAACATCAACGTGAACTCCGTATCTCCCGGCCCCACTGGCACAGAGCTGTTCTACAATGGTAAATCACAGGAAGTGATAGACCGCCTGGCTGCTATGTCTGCCTTCAACCGTATCGGTAAACCGGAAGACATTGCAAAGCTGGTTGTTTTCCTGGCCAGCGACGATGCCAAATGGATCTCCGCACAAAACATCGGTGTTAACGGCGGAATGGCGTGAGTATATAATCATCAAACATTAAAAAACTTGTCATCATGAACTCCTTAAAAAATAAAGTAGCACTGATCACCGGATCCGCAAGAGGTCTTGGAAAAGCAATCGCAGAACGTTATGCCGCACTGGGTGCAGACATCGTCATCAATTATTCAAGAGATAAAGCCTCTGCAGATGAAGTGCTGAGCAACATTACCGCCATGGGCGTAAAGGTTATCGCCGTACAGGCAGATGTAAGCAAGGTAGCCGATATTGAAAGGTTATTTGCAGAAGCCCTCAAAGCCTTTGGCAAGATAGATATCGTAGTGGCCAACGCTGGTATCGAAATGGTAGAAACACCGGTGACCGCATTCACAGAAGAACAGTTTGACCGCTTGTTCTCTATCAATACCAAAGGCGCCTATTTCACCATGCAGCAGGCGGCTAAACATGTAACAGACAAAGGCCGTATCATCTATATCGCTTCCAGCACCACTTCATTCCCTGTTCCGGGTATGGCGGTTTACGGCGGTAGCAAGACCACTCCCCGTTACATGGTGGATATCCTGGCTAAAGAGATCGGTCACAGGGGTGTTACCGTTAACTCTATCATTCCTTTCGCGGTAGATCACTCCGGTATCTTCGTAGATCCGGCAGCGTATCCTGAACTGAGAAAGCAGCTGCTCGACAGCTGTCCCATGGGACGATTGGCAGAAGTAGAAGATGTGGCCAATATAGCTGAATTCTTTGCCAGCGATCTGTCTTCCTTTGTGTCTGGTCAGCACCTCCTGGTGAATGGCGCCGCAACAAACTAAGCAACAGCTGTGTTTAGTGATCAATAACAGCACTATTTAAAATGGGGATCAAAATACTCAATACGCTACTGATATTATTTGCGGTATACATGGGCCTGAAACAGGGATGGGCCATGATCAGCGGTAAGCCTGCGATGTTGGAGATGTTTGGGAGATGGAATTTTGGCAGAACAGCCATAATTGCTTTCGGCGGGCTTACCCTTTTAAGTGCAGCGCTCATCCTGTTTCCTGCTACCTTTCTCTGGGGCAACTTTTTAATGGCTGCGTCCATCCTGCTGATCATCTGTTTTCAACTGCAGGAGCATCATATCAAAGGCGCGGTAATAGAACTGCCTTTCCTGTTATTGAACCTGCTCATCATTTATCTGCAACATCCACTGGCACAAACCAGACTGAAATGAAACGTTTGATCTGCATCTTCACATTTTGCCTGCTCTCATCAACCATGTACGCACAAACATCCAAAACAATGAATACAGATAAGCTTAGCAACCCGCTTGTAAAAAAAGCAGTAGATGCTCTGCAGGCTGCCGACAGGGAAACCTGGTTCTCCCTGTTCAGCAATGATGCAGCCCTGTATGACGATGGCAATAAAATGAACTTCCGTACCTTCTTTGAAAAGGCCTTAGGTCATGAACGCTTTACCAGTATTGATAAGGTGGAAGACAATGGGCTCTCCGTTTACGGCAGGTTCCATAGTGACCAATGGGGCGATTTTAAGACCTATTTCAGGTTCCACCTGGATGAAGCCGGAAAGATCAGCCGCCTGGACATCGGCCAGGCCAGTTACTAAGAACCTTTACCTCCATACATGTATTAATCTGAAAAAATTAAGGCCAGTTCAATATTTTGCATACTTCAATCTCAAAATAAGAGGATCTTATGAAGAAATGCCTTGCTATTGTACTGCTCATGATCGGCGATACTCTTGCCCATGCCCAGTCGCCAACCGTTATTCAACGTGACCCGGAGATTGCTGCTATGGTGCAGGAGGTATCCGCCGACTCTTTGAAAGCTTATATTGAAACCCTGGTAGCCTTTGATACGCGCCACACCCTCAGCACACAAAAAGACCCTAAGAAAGGCATCGGCGCCGCCCGCGAATGGGTAGCCGCCAGGTTCAGGCAGTTCGCCCTCAGATCCAACGGACGTATGACGGCATTTGTAGACACCATCACCTATCAGCCGGATGGCAAAAGGGTAGATGTACCGGTAAACCTGGGGAATGCCATGGCCATCCTGAAAGGCACCGACCCTAATGATAAAAGGATCTTTCTCATCACAGGTCATCTCGACAGCCGGGTGACCGATGTTGCCAACAGAACTTCCACCGCACCCGGCGCTAATGACGATGCCAGCGGTTGTGCGGCCGTTATTGAATGTGCCAGGGTTATGAGCAGCCACGCCTTCCCGGCCACCGTGATCTTTGTAAACGTAAGCGGAGAAGAGCAGGGCTTGCTGGGCGCACGCTTCCTCGCCAACAAAGCCCGCGCACAGCACTGGGAACTCGAGGCAGTGCTTAACAATGATATTGTAGGCAGCAATAACAGCAACGAGACCAATATTATTAATAATACACAGATCCGGGTATTCAGCGAAGGCCTGCCCGCCTACAGGCTGGATTCCCTGGCCACTATGATCCGGCAGCAGGGCCTGGAGAACGACGGTAAGGCCAGGCAGCTGGCCCGCTACGTAAAGGAAACAGGCGAACGCTATGTAGACAACCTGGAAGTGGTCATGATCTACCGGAACGATCGCTTCCTGCGTGGCGGTGATCATACGCCCTTCGTAGAGAATGGTTTTGCAGCAGTACGCTTGACAGAAATGAACGAGAACTTCTACCACCAGCACCAGGACCTGAGAACAGAGAACGGTATTGAATATGGAGACCTGGTTAAATTTATGGATTTTGAATACCTGCGTAAGAACACCGCCATGAACCTGGCAAATCTCGCCAACCTGGCTAAGGCCCCTTCCGTGCCTGAGGAAGTGACGGTAGATGTAGCAGGACTAGGCAACTCCACCACCCTTCACTGGGAAGCGCCCCTGCACGGAAAAACAAAAGGTTATTACGTTCTGCTCCGCGAATCTACCAGTGCGTTCTGGCAGAAGAAATTCTTTACAACAGCGGACTCGATGAAGCTGCCGTATTCAAAGGATAACTATTTCTTTGCCGTGCAGGCAGTCAGCGCAGACGGTAATGAAAGTCTGCCGGTAGTGCCTAAAGTGTCTGCACGCCGCTAAGCTCTTTTATTTTTCAGATAACATTGTAACTTTGGCAGGATTCGATTCCACGGTAAATGAGATACAAAGCATATGATGATGAGACGCTGGTAAGATCGCTTCAGGCGGGCGATGGTAGTGCCTTGGAAGAAATTTACCGCCGCTATAGTGAAAAGCTGTTCTTCGCCGCAGTAAAAAAGGTGCGCTCTAAGGAAATAGCGGAAGAGCTGGTACAGAAGCTGTTTGTGCAGCTCTGGGAAAAAAGGGCGGCCCTCGATATACAACGCCTGGAAGCTTATCTTCAATCCGCCATCCGTTACCAGGTTATTAATTACATCAAGTCTACTATCATACGGGAGAAATACCTGCAGCACACTAAACAACAATTAACAGAAGGCGAGGATTCAAGCGAATCCCGCCTGCTGTTAAGGGAGCTGTCTATCGCCATTGATGATGCGATCAGCAAACTGCCGCAGAAAACGCAGGAGATCTTTCGCCTGAGCCGCTATGAAAAGTGGCCGGTTAAGGAAATAGCCCGCTTCATGAACCTTTCTGAGAAAGCCGTCGAATATCATGTAACCCAATCGCTTAAGTTTATTCGCCTGCGGCTGAAAGACTATATTACCCTCTTGCTGCCCCTTCTCATTACCCTTTCTTATATTTTTTTCCGTTCCATTTAGGGATTCGCTTTTTTCAGTTGACTTACTATCATGAACCGGAAGGCTTTTTATCATTTGCTGGAACGCTATCTGAACGATACCTGCACCGAAGAGGAAAGGAAGCTGGTAGAGCAATGGTATGAATTACTGGATGATGATCAGGCGCCGGACGTATCTTCCGAGGAGGCCAAACGGCGGATGCAGGCCCTCTGGCCTAAGATAAAAGCGGAGGTCAGCGAGCCCGAAGAGATCATGATCGATCCTCCTGCCCGGGCAAGGGTGATCCCCGTCTGGCTGCGCTGGTCAGGCGTTGCGGCACTGATCGCAGGGCTGGCGCTGGGCGCAGGCTGGTGGTGGAACCAGGGCGGTGAGCAGAACGCGCCTGCACGGCAAAAGCTGATGGCAGCGCTGCACCATGCGGAGAACCTTAGCGCAAAAGCAGATACCATTTACCTGGACGATAAGAGCATGGTAGTGCTGGAACCGAAGGCCAGACTGTATTACCCGGAACGCTTCGATGGTCCTAGAAGAGAGGTGTACCTGGAAGGGAATGCTTTCTTCAGCATCGCCGGCCGTCCTGGGCAACCCTTTTACGTGTTCAGTAAAAAAATAGTAACACATGTATTGGGCACCAGCTTCCTGATCAGAACAAATGCTGCTACAGATCATATTGAAGTATCTGTCCGTTCCGGTAAAGTAGCTGTATATGAAGAAGCTACAGGAACACCTTCCGCCGTGATCCTGGAGCCCAACCAGAAAGCGATCTACAACAGCGGTGATCGTCATTTTACCACTACGCTGGTGGATGATCCGCTGCCTGTGCCAACAGAGAACAGCGCTCCGGAACCAAACTTTGTTTTTGATGAAACACCTATGCCGGAAGTAATTGCACGCCTGGAGAATGCATATCACGTTAAGATCGTACTGGAGAATAAAAGTCTGGCAGCCAGCCTTTTCTCCGGCGATATAAAAGGCCAGAATCTGTATGACCAGCTGGAGATCATCTGCCAATCCATACAGGCTACCTATGAAGTAAAGGATGCCAGCATATTTATAAAACCAACAGGGAACAATTAACAAAGGGGTATACCTTTTTCAAAACCACGTCATCAATGTAAAAAACCATGTCATCAACGGATCTGAAACAATGAAAACGTAACACAACAGCTAAATAGAAAAGCTGGCAATGGGGGGCATTGCCAGCTTGATATGTCCCCGTGAAATCACGGGTTATTATTGCACGCCTATTCAATAACGAACAATAACATCCTGAAGTTATGAAAAAACAGCGACTTGTTGCTTTAATCAGTCATGCAATGAGAATAACGGCCATTCAAACTTTCCTCGCACTTGTCTTTACTTCTTTTACCTATGCCTTGAACGTGGACGCTCAGGGCGTATTAGATAAAGTAGTATCCATATCACGCGACAGCGCTGCATTCAAAGAAGTGTTGACGGAGCTGAAGAACATGACAGGAGCCCGGTTTGTATACAGCTCCAGTACAATACAACCTGAAAGAAAGGTGTCTATCACCCAGCGTGAGAAGCGCCTGGGAGAGGTGCTGGAATCACTCTTCCGGCCACTGGATATCCAGTATAAGATCATCAAGGGCCGCATCGTATTGTTCCGTACGCAGCGTCCTTCCTTTGAAGGGCCACCGGGCAGCAGTATGCAGCTGCAGATGGCTCCCGCCGATGTTGGGGTAAGGGGCATAGTGCTCAATGCTGCAAAGGAGCCGGTGATCGGCGCCACCGTGCTGGTAAAAGGCACCACTGTAGGAACGGTAACAGATGCAGACGGCCGTTTCCGCTTAACGGTGCCCGGCAATGGAGATGCCATCCTGGTGATTTCCGCCATCGGCTATAAAACACAGGAGCTGCCATGGAATGGCAACACGAATCTGGACATTACCCTGCAGGAAGCGCCCAATCCCCTGAATGAAGTGATCGTTGTAGGTTATGGCACACAAAAGAGGGCTACCTTAACAGGCGCTATTTCTTCTGTGAAAGGAGCTGAATTTGTAAAGAGCCCGCAGCCTAACCTGTCTAACTCCTTTGCAGGCCGCATGCCGGGCGTGATCGCCAACAACCGCTCCGGTGAACCGGGCTCTGACGAATCTTCTATTCTCATCAGGGGCATGGCCACCACGGGTAATAACAGCCCGCTGATCGTAGTAGATGGTATTGCCAATGCGCTTGGAGGACTGAGCCGCCTGGACCCAAATGATATCGAAAGCATCTCTGTGCTGAAAGATGCATCTGCCGCTATCTATGGCGCACAGGCAGCAAATGGGGTCATTCTTATCACTACAAAAAAAGGGAAGTCAGGTAAACCGAAATTCAATTACTCTTTCAACCAGGGTTTTGTGCAGCCTACCCGCCTGCCTAAATTTGCAGATGCGCCTACTTTTGCCACTATCCTGAATGAAATAGATTATTACCGGAATCCTTCCGGCGGTATGAACCAGCGCTACAGCGCTGATGAGATAGAAAAGTTCAGGAACGGATCTGATCCTATTCTCTATCCCAATACGGATTGGGTGCGTGAGCTGATCAAATCTTCTGCATTACAAAGCCAGCATAACCTGTCTGTTTCCGGTGGTACGGAAAGTATCAGCTACTATGCTTCTGTTGGTATACGCAGCCAGGATGGCCTGTACCGTGATGGCGTTAATAAATACAACCAGTATAATTTCCGCACCAACCTGGAAGCAAAGGTGAATGATCGCCTCACCGTTGGCCTGCAGGTAGCCGGTCGCCAGGAAGACAGGGTGTATACCGCCAGCTTTACTGCCGCCAATATCTTTGAGTTCCTGTACAGAACTTATCCTACCATTCCTGCCCGCTATCCCAACGGACTGCTGGGCGCTGGTGTGGAACAGGGTAAGAATCCATTGGCCATGGCTTCCCTGGCAGGAGAGAACAGGGCGCCCACTACGGTGTTCAATGGTATCCTCAGGGGCAGCTACCAGTTACCATTAAAGGGACTATCATTAGATGGATTTCTGTCGGTAGATAAAACACAATCCTTTTCAAAAGACTTCCGTCAGAACTGGATCGTATACCAGTATAACAAGAACACACAGCAATATGATCCTGTAAAAGGCGGTCCGGATAAACCGCAGCTGTACGAGAACAATGATAACACCACGCTGATCACTGCGAATATCAAGCTGAATTATACACGCCAGTTCGGCGATCACAGCATCAACTCTTTTATCGCCTACGAGCAAAGCGAAACTAAATATGAAAGCTTCGGCGCCAGCAGGCTCAATTTTATTTCCTATCAATTGCCGGAATTGAGCCAGGGTGGCGCACAGCCAACGGACTACGGCAACAGCGGCAGCAGCTCACGCATTGCCCGCAGAAATTATTTTGGCAGGGTTGCTTATAGTTTTCGCGATAAATATTTAGCCGAAGTGCAGGCCAGGTATGATGGTTCTTCTATCTTCCCTGCAGGCGAACGATATGGCTTTTTTCCTGGTATTTCATTAGGCTGGCGCCTTTCACAGGAGCCCTGGCTGAAACATAACCGCGTCATCAATGATCTGAAGCTAAGGGCTTCCTACGGAGAAGTGGGTAATGACCGTGTATCTGCCAACCAATTCCTGGAGAACTTCCAGATCCAGAACACGGTGATCTCTACGGGAGACCCGGCGGTGAATGCACCTGCCATTCAGTATAGCAGGCTGGCCAATCCCAACATTACCTGGGAGAAGGCCAAAAAATATAACCTCGGTATTGACGCTACCGTGTTTGAAGGGCTCTCCGGCAGCGTAGATGTGTTTATGGACAAACGCACGAATATCCTTTCTTCCCGCAGCATCAGCATCCCCGCGGTAAGTGGTATCAGCAGCAGCCAGATCCCGAATGAGAATATCGGCGAGGTAGAGAACAAAGGCATTGAAGGCAGTTTGCAGTATGTTGGAAAAATCAATGGCTTTACCTATAACATAGGCGGTAACATTACCTATGCAAGGAACAAGATCATCTTTGCCGATGAAGCGCCCAACACACTGCCCTATCAGAAGTATACCGGCCTGCCCATCGGCTCTGATCTTATGTACAGGGCTATTGGCATCTTCAGAACACAGCACGACCTGGATGCTTATCCCAAAGTATCCGGCGCGCAGCTGGGAGATCTGATCTATGAAGATTATGACAAGGACGGCCAGATCACTGCTGCAGACCGCGTAAGAACGCCGCTTTCCAACGTGCCGCAGATCGTTTACGGCCTTAACCTGGGCGCTGGCTGGAAAGATTTTGATCTGAGCATCCTGTTCCAGGGACAGGCCCGTTCCGTACAGTATGTAATGATCGAATCAGGAGAGTTCAGCAGCTTTATACGTACCTGGGCCGATAACCGCTGGAGCCCTGACAATCCCCAGGGCAGCTTTCCCCGGGCCGATTCACGGGCAGGCACCAGTGTGAACGGCGCCTACCGTAACACTTTCTGGCTGCAGAATACTTCCTTTCTCCGCCTGAAGAACCTGGAGCTGGGATATACCATGCCGCAGGCCCTTATTTCCAGGCTGAAATTATCAGCGGTACGCATCTATGCCAATGGCTTTAACTTACTCACTTTCACTAAAGTAAAAGACATTGATCCGGAAGGGGATAATTCCAACGCCTACTTCTATCCGCAGCAAAAGATCTATAACCTGGGTATTAACGTGAGCTTCTAAATTCTACACCAATGAAAAATCAAGGAATATTAATCATCCTATTAATTATATTTACTGTAATAACAGGAGGCTGCCAGAAAGATTTTCTCGATACCAAGCCTACCGACCTGGTTTCAGACCAGGCCATCTGGCAGGATTCGATACTGGCCGATGCCTATGTGGTGGGCAGATACATTGGAGTGGGCCTTACAACAGAAGGTGGGAAACCAGGCTTTGGCCGCGGGTTTGAAGATGCCTGGATGAGCTCTGTGTCTGACGAGTCCATGTGTAATTTTGATAACGACACCTGGTTTGTACAGCAGGGCAACCTGGCCTCAGACAGAACAGGCTGGATCAGCAATATCTGGACAAGGAGCTACCGCAGTATCCGGGAATGCAATTATGCACTGGAGAACCTGGATCATGTACCCGCCAGTGCGGGGAATATAGAAAGGATGAAGGCGGAGATCCGTTTTATCAGGGCTTACCGCTATCATGACCTGATCCGCATCTATGGCGGCGTGCCGCTGGTAGGAGATAAGGTATATACGCTGGAAGACAGGGATTTCACGCCACTCTATGAAAGAAAGAGTATCCAGGAATGCATAGCTTATACCATACAGGAACTGGATGCAGCAGCTGCAGGACTGAAAGGCAAGCCGGTGATCCCGGGCCGCGGTTCAGAAGGCGCAGCACTGGCCCTCAAGGCAAGGTTGCTGTTGTATGCCGCCAGTCCCTTGTATAATAACGATGTGAACGATGTTGCCAAATGGCAGGCAGCTGCTAACGCGGCCAAAGCAGTGATCGATCTGAACAGGTATTCACTGTATCCCAATTACAGGAACTTATTTATCACCAATAATACTGGCGAGGCTATTTTTGAAAGACTGTATTCTCCCACTAACGAGCATACAAACCTTGAACTGGTGAACGGGCCTAATGGTTATGGCGGCTGGGCAGGCAATACGCCCCTGCAAAACCTGGTAGACGACTATGAAATGAACAATGGAAAATCCATAAAAGATCCTGCATCCGGCTACAATCCACAGGATCCCTACGTGAACAGGGACCCGCGTTTCTATGCCTCTATATTGTATAATGGCGCGCCTTACAGGGGCAGGGCGGTAGAAACGTTTGTGCCGGGCGGACAGGATAGTAAAGATGGATCAGAGAACTGGAATACCTCCAAAACCGGCTACTATGTGCTGAAGTTCATTGACGAGAGCCACCCTATCAGAAATGCCAACCAGACCGCTTTCCAGCCCTGGAAGTATCTCCGCTATGCCGAAGTGCTGCTCAATTATGCAGAAGCGCAGAATGAAGCCGTAGGACCGGATCAGTCGGTATACACTTACCTGAACCAGGTGAGACAAAGGGCTGGTATGCCCGATATTCCTGCCGGTCTTACGCAGTCTCAAATGCGGGACAGGATCAGGGCGGAGCGCCGTATCGAACTGGCCTTTGAAGAACATCGCTATTTCGATGTCCGCCGCTGGAAGATCGCCAACGTAACAGATAATGTGCCTGCTTATGGTATATTACCTGAGAAACAGGCCAACGGCAGCATCGTATACAAAAGCATTATTTCCCTTTCAGATAGAAAATTCCAGCAGCGCAACTATTGGGTACCTATCCCGCAAGACGAGATACGCGCCTCGGGTGGCCTGCTTAAACAAAATCCCGGTTACTGATACATGACTAAACATTACTGGTATCTCATATTGTTCGGCTGCTTCGCCTGCTCCTGTAAAGAGGGTAAAAAAGAAATACGGTTCTCCGTCGTGCCAGCGGCACAATCAGCCATTACTTTCGAAAATACGATACAGGAAACGGAGCAGCTGAACGTTATGAAATACGAGTACATGTACAATGGCGGCGGCGTGGCCATAGGCGACCTGAACGGCGACAGCCTTCCCGACATCTATCTCACCGGTAACATGGTGCCCGATAAACTTTATCTCAACCAGGGCAAGCTCTCCTTCAAAGATATCACCGATGCCGCAGGCATTCAAAACCACAAAGGCTGGAAAACCGGCGTAACCATGGCAGACGTAAATGCAGACGGCCTGCTGGACATTTACGTTTGCTATTCCGGTAACACCCCGCTGGAAGAGCGGGGCAACCAGCTGTTCATTAACCAGGGGCAGAAGCAGGGCGTGCCTGTCTTTAAAGAGATGGCCGCTGCCTACGGACTGGATGGTAAAGGCTCCAACAGCACACAAGCCGCCTTCTTTGATTATGACCGTGATGGAGACCTGGATATGTTCCTGCTCAATCACGCCACCATGTTCTACAACCCCTTTTATAACACCGAAAAACTGCGCACGCTCCGGCATCCCTATTTTGGCAATAAGCTGTACCGCAATGACAGCATGCATTTTACAGATGTAAGCGAAGCCGCCGGCATCAAAGGAGGGGGGATCAATTTTGGCTTAGGCATCGCCATCAGTGACGTGAATAACGACGGCTGGCCTGATATCTATGTTACAAACGACTACGAAGAACAGGATTTCCTGTACCTGAACAACCACGATGGCACCTTTAACGGCGAAGCCATAAAGGAATCCATTGCACATATCTCCAGGAATGGTATGGGCGTAGATATTGCCGACTATAACAACGACGGCCTGCAGGATATTATCGTGCTGGACATGCTGCCCGAGGATAACTATCGTCAGAAAATGCTGCGAGGTCCTGACGACTATGATAAATACCACCTGCTGGTAGACAACGGCTATTATCACCAGAACATGCGCAATACCTTACAGCTGAATAATGGCATTACTCCCGCTGGCATTCCGCTGTATAGTGAAATAGGGCAGCTGGCCGGTGTATCCAACACAGACTGGAGCTGGGCGCCTTTAATGGCTGACTATGATAACGACGGGCTGAAAGACCTGTTCATTACCAACGGCATCCTCCATGATTTTACCGACATGGATTTTATGAAGTACAAGGTGCCCGATGCAAGAAGGCAACAGGGCAATAACATGCAGCTGGCAGAACTGGTAAAGCAGATGCCCTCTCTGAAAACGAGCAATTACATATTCCGCAACAAAGGCGACCTCACTTTTGCTGACGTTACAAAAGAATGGGGAATGCAGGTTCCCTCTGTTAACAGCGGGGCCGCCTATGCAGACCTGGATAATGACGGAGATGTAGATTTGGTAGTGAATGCCATGAACGAAGCCGCTGCTGTCTGGGAGAATCATACCAGCGCTTCAAAAGAACAACACTACATTACCATTGCACTGAATGGCAGGCAGCCCAACACGTATGCCATCGGCGCAAAAGTGAGCGTAAAAAGCGGAGCAGGTGTTCAGTGCCAGGAACTATACCCGGCCAGGGGCTTCCAGTCTACTGTAGATCCCCGCCTGCATTTCGGCCTTGGTAAAGATACCATAGTGGATCAGCTGACGGTGCAATGGGCGGATGGCCGTAGCGCTTCCTTTCATCACATTAAACCTGACCGTATTTTTACTATAGATGAAACACAACCCGGGCCTGATACCGCAACGGCTCCGGCCCTTGCTTTCACGCCCTATTTTAAAGACATCACCCGGGAAGCAGGATTGAATTTTACGCAGAAAGAGAACCAGGTGGTAGACTTCAAATACCAACCCTTATTACCTTACCAGTTGTCCTGCCAGGGCCCTCAGCTTAGCAAAGGCGACGTAAATGGCGATGGTCTCGAAGATGTATTTATCGGTGGGCCGCGGGGAGAGGCATCTGCATTGTTCCTGCAAACGGCTAACGGCGCTTTTATAAAAAGCCCTTCACAAGCCTGGGTACAAGACTCTTTATGTGAAACGATCGGCTCTTGTTTCTTTGATGCGGATAAGGATGGTGACCTGGACCTTTATGCCGTAAGCGGTGGCAATGAAGTTTATACCAGTCCGCTTCAGCTGGAAGACCGCCTATACCTGAACGATGGTAAAGGCAATTTTGAAAAAGCCACAGGCGTATTGCCTAAGTTTACAGACAGTCGCTCCTGTGTAATAGCCGCCGATTTTGACAAGGATGGCGATGCTGATCTTTTCATTGGTGGCCGCCTGCAGCCACAGTCATTCCCGCTGGCGTCCCGCAGTTATATTCTCCGGAATGATACCAGGAACGGCCAACTGAAATTCACGGATGTTACAGAACAGGTGGCGCCAGCATTGCGTGATCCGGGGATGGTTACCAACGCCGTATGGACTGATGTCAATAAAGACAGCTGGCCCGATCTCATGATCGTAGGAGAGTGGATGCCCGTTAAATTATTCCTGAATAAACAGGGCCACTTGTCAGATGTTTCCCAAGCCGCTGGTCTCGCGGCAACAGGCGGCCTGTGGCAGAAGATCGTTGCAGATGATATAGATGGTGATGGGGATACGGATTTCATCCTCGGCAACCTGGCGCCCAATACCCAGTTTAAAGCAAGTGTGCAGGAGCCGATGTGCATGTACATAAATGATTTTAACATGGACGGCGTAACAGACCCTATCATCTGTTATTACATACAAGGCAAGAGCTATCCTTATCCCTCCCGCGATGAGCTCCTGGACCAGATCGTGATGCTGCGTAAAAAATATGTGCATTACAGCGACTATGCCAACACCACTATCGAAGATATTTTTCCGCCTGAGGTACTGAAGAAAAGCAAGGTGCTGCAGGTACAGCAGCTGCGCAATGTGGTATTGATCAATGAAGGCAGGGAGCGTTTCAGCATGCGTGAGCTACCCGTACAGGCGCAGTTCTCGGCCGTATTCGGTATTGTCTCCGGTGATTTTGACAACGATGGAAAGAAAGACCTGGTGCTGGCGGGCAACTTTTACCCCTTCCGCGTGCAATTGGGCAGGGAAGACGCTTCCAAAGGGCTGTTCCTCAAAGGGGATGGAAAAGGAGGCTTCACGCCACTGGATTACCAGGCTACCGGTCTGCTGGTAGATGGGGATGTGCGGGATCTGCTTACAGTGAGCAATTCCGGCAAACAAAAACTGATCATTGCGGCTAAAAGTAATGGCGCTGCCCAGGTAATATCCCTTTTAAATCATTAATCTTCAATACATTGAATTTGTTAACCCCAGCTTTTTCCGTTTTTGATCGATAAATTTCCGGATTTGATCGATACTTAAGCCGAAATCTCTCTTCCTTTGCATCCGAGTTAAACGGGATCCCGTTCTGGTTAAAAATTACCATTATCTAAATATTTCAGTAACAGTGAAAAATTTACTCCCTGCAAATGTCGCGGCACTGGCAGTATCTGCTGCTATTTTTATGTCCTCCTGCTCTAAGGATGACAACAAAGGAACACCACAGTACAACGTACCGTCCACCTATTCATTCGATAATGTGGATTACAGCACCTCTACTAACCGGGTTAACATGATGGTTAAGCTGGATGCCTACATGAAGAAAGGCACCACAGTAAAACTGAAACAGGATACCGTTAACAATATGTTCAATAACACCGGTAATCCCTTTGGCGATGCCAAACTGGATGCTTCCGGTTTAACCCTGGCGGAGAAGACTGCCGATCCGGTGCTCTTCAAGAGCTTTATGGACAGCGTGGTGTCTGCCAGCCAGCGGAATGATGTACAGGCTTCAGAAGGTGCAAACGGCTATATCCCCCGTGGTACCGGTAAGATCCTGGTAGGCGCTAATGGCGTTGAATATGGCCAGGCTGCGTTGAAAGGAATGATGGGTGGCCTGTTCTTTAAAGAAGCCATGACGATTTTAAGCAAGATCTCCCAGGACGACAACAATACCGTTGTTCCCGGACAGGGCACTGCCATGCAGCATCATTGGGATGAGGCCTTTGGTTATCTCGCTATCCCTACCGATTACGATTCATCCAAAACATATACATCCGCAGATGCCAACAGGCCCTTGTTATGGGGTGGTTACCTCGCAGAAAGAGGTAAGTCTATCCAGGCCGGTGGCATCCTTTTCGAAGCATTCCGTAAAGGACGTGCAGCTATCGGCGCTAAAGATTACACCGTACGCGACGAGGCGATCAAAGCTATTCAGACTACCTGGGAAAGGCTGGCAGCAGCAGCGGCGCTGGCTTATGTAACGCAGCCGCAGAGCTCCGCCAATATTGGCAACCTGGGCGCCCAGTTCCATGCGTTGTCTGAAGGTTATGGCTTTATTGCCTCGCTCAAATACAGGGCCGCCGGCAGTAAATTATCAGATGCAGACTATCAGAAATTGGTTACGATCATGAATACCAGCTTCTATACGCTGGTAAATGAATCCGGATTCAAAAGCCTGAACGAAGCAAAAGACATTCTTACAAAAACCTATAGTCTCTAAAGACTAATAGCCAACCCTCCAAGGGTTTGAAACCCCCGGAGGGTTTAACAGCATGCTCCTGGTAAGCCACCGGAAGCATGCTGTTGAACGTATTTAAACCGGAATAATTTTTACCATGATAAGGAAGAATATACTATTAGCAGTGTTGATCGCAGGGGTGATGTCGATCATATGCTACGCCTGCAGTAAAGGTGGCGGTGCATCGGATCCCAAGCCGGATAACGGTTTTGATAAGGCGGCTATGCTGACCAATTACGCGGATAACCTGATCATTCCCGGGTACACCGCCATGCAATCAAAAGTGCAGGACCTGGATGCTGCGCTTACAACATTCCTGGCAGCGCCTACAGATGCGAACCTGCAGCAGGCGAAGGCCGCCCTTAAAAATGCCTACCTGCAGTTTGAAAGGGTGTCTGTGAACCAGTATGGCCCCGCAGAAACCTACCTCCTGGGTAATTTCATCAATACTTTTCCCGCCGATACCACTAAGATCAACGCCAATATACAATCCGGAACCTACGATTTTACCAGCGCTGGCACTGTTGATCAGCAGGGACTATCTGCGCTGGACTACCTCCTGGCGGAAAGCGGCGCCCTGAAAAAATTCACTAATGGCAGCGCCGCCGCCCGCAAGAAATACGTGCAGGATGTAATGGCCCGTATCAAAAACCTGGTGGATAAAACCCTGACCGATTGGAAGAATACTTACCGCGCCCAATTTGTCAGCAATACCCGCACAGATGTGGGCAGTCCTATAGGCTACCTGGTAAACCAGTTCGCCTATGAAATGGACCAGCTGAAAGGGCCCCGTATTGGCTGGCCCTTTGGTAAACAATCCGGCGGTACCGTGTTTGCTGATAAATGCGAGGCCTACTATTCCGGTTTCAGCGCAGCATTGGCGGTAGAGAACCTGACCAGCCTGCGTAACAGCTACACTGGAGGGGATGGTAAAGGTTTAGACGATTACCTGGTATCCCTGAAAAAAGACCAGCTCAATACCGATGTGCTGAAACAGTTCGATGTAACGCTTACCAAATTAAAAGCAATACCCGATCCCATGTCTGCCGCTTTCACGGCAAATAAAGACCTGGTAGATGCCGCATACAAAGAAATACAGCTCCTCCTTACCCTGCTCAAAACAGACGTAGCTTCTGCTACCGGGGTACGGATCACCTACCAGGATAGTGATGGGGATTAATATACAACGTCCGGTACATATTGCGCCGCTGGTCACCTTCCGGGTTGCCTTCGGCGCAATGATGTTGTTGAGCATTATCCGTTTCTGGTCAAATGGATGGATCACTTCATTGTATGTAACACCGGGCTTCTATTTTCCGCTCCAGGGGCTGGGCTGGATACAACCACTGGGATCAGCGGGTATGCATGCGCTGTTTGCGCTAATGGCATTAGCCGCCTTGCTGATCATGCTGGGCCTTTGCTACCGCGTGGCTGCCGTGATTTTCTTCCTGGCATTCACCTATGTGGAGCTGATAGATATTACCAACTATCTCAATCACTATTATTTCATCAGCATTATCAGCTTCCTCTTAATATGGGTGCCTGCTAATGCTTACTATTCGCTGGACACAAGGTTGGGTCTCGCCACCGAAAAAACTCAGGTACCCGCCTGGACGATAGGGATCTTCCGCTTGCAGCTCTTTATGGTGTATTTCTTTGCAGGACTTGCAAAGCTGGATCATGACTGGCTGTTTGAAGCTCAGCCCATGAAGATCTGGCTGCCTGCAAAAAGTCACTTGCCGCTGATAGGCCCTTTGATGTACAAAGAATGGGTGGCTTATTTTTTCAGCTGGTTCGGCGCCTGCTACGATCTTTTTATCGCATTCTTTTTGTTGTTCCGCAAAACCAGACCGGTAGCCTACTTTTTCGTGTTGGCTTTTCACCTGGCAACCGCTATGTTCTTCCCGGGAATAGGCATGTTTCCTTATGTGATGATCGTATGCAGCCTTATCTTTTTCAGCAGTGATTTCCATCTGCGCCTATTGGGTTATCTGCCGTTCTTTAAAAAGAAAGAAGCGGGCACTTATGCTTATCCGCCTTATGCGGGTAAGCTGCTGATGGCGATCCTTTGCATCCATTTTGTTATACAGCTGCTGCTGCCTTTCAGGTACCTCTTGTATCCCGGTCGCCTGTTCTGGACAGAAGAGGGCTTCCGCTTTTCCTGGCGGGTGATGCTGATGGAAAAATCGGGGAATACATTCTTCTATGTAAAAGAGCCGGCTACAGGTAAAACATACGAGGTCAATAACAGGGAGTTCCTTACGCCCCTGCAGGATAAAATGATGAGCACCCAGCCGGATATGATCTTGCAATACGCACATCACCTGGCAGCCGTATATGCGGCACGCGGGATACGTCAACCGGAAGTGTATGTAGAAAGCTATGTGGCCCTGAATGGCAGAAGGTCCGGATTATATATCGATTCTACAGTGAACCTTGCGGCGCAGCCCTTTAGCTGGCGCCATTATCAATGGATTTTACCTTATAAAGAGCAACATGAGTAAAATGAGCATGTGGGTATGCCTGGCGGGCATGCTGTTGTTTTCTGTCGTTGGTTATGCACAACAATTATCCCTGGGTGGCAGCATTCAATTGAATGGATCTGCCGTAGAAGGCGCCGCCGTTAAGCTTATGCCAGGCGGCCTCAGAACCAGCAGTGATGAAAAAGGCAACTTCAGTTTCCCCGGCATTGCGCCCGGTAGCTATGAGCTGACCATACAAAGGGTAGGAGCGGAAGAATACAAACAGCGTGTAACGCTGAAGGGCGAGAACCTGCAATTGGTGATCAGCCTCACGCCTGCAAAAAACACCCAGCTGGATGATATAGTAGTATATTCTGCAAATGAGCAGGGCGCCGGTAAGTTAAGACAGGTAGAAGGCACCGCCATTTACGCCGGTAAGAAAACCGAAGTGGTGAACATCGCCAATATCAATGCCAACCTGGCCACTAACAATCCCCGGCAGGTGTATGGCCGTATCGTAGGACTGAACATCTGGGAATACGATGGCGGTGGACTGCAACTAGGTATTGGCGGCCGCGGATTAAATCCCAGCCGCGTATCTAATTTTAATACCCGCCAGAATGGATATGACATCAGTGCGGATGCATTGGGCTATCCTGAAAGCTATTATACGCCTCCCACGGAAGCTATTGAGCGCATAGAAGTTGTGCGTGGCGCCGCCAGCCTGCAATACGGCACACAGTTCGGAGGATTGGTGAATTTCCAGTTAAAGAAAGGGCCCGCTAATAAACCCTTTGAGCTGATCAGCCGCCAGACAGGCGGTTCATTTGGTTTTTTTAACTCATTCAATAGCATAGGCGGTACGGTTGGTAAGCTCAATTACTACACCTACTTCCAGTATAAAAGAGCAGACAGCTGGCGGCCCAACAGCCATTTCAACCAGCAAACCGCTTACATCCACCTGGACTATCCAATTACCAGCAAACTGAAGATAACAGGAGAATACACCTTCATGCACTACCTGGCGCAGCAGCCGGGCGGCCTGACGGATGATGATTTTGAAAAGGATCCTTCCATCTCCGTCAGAAGCCGTAACTGGTTTAAGGTGGACTGGAATCTCTATAACATAACGCTCGATTACCAGATCAATGCCAGCACAAAACTAAACTGGCGCAGCTATGCCCTCAGGGCTGGCAGGGAAGCACTGGGTATCCTGAATTATATTAACCGCCCTGACCCCGGAGGTGCGCGCGATCTGCTGGCAGACAAGTACAGGAACTACGGTTCAGAATTAAGATTGCTGCACCAGTATACGCTGTTCAAAGGGCAAACCAGTTCTTTGCTTTCCGGTGTAAGGGTATATAAGGGGCTCACCTACCGCGACCAGGGAAATGCGGATGCAGGTTCGGGGGCTGATTTTGTTTTCAATCCTAAAGAGCCGGATGCTTCTTCCTATAAATTTCCAGGTACCAACATTGCCGCCTTTACTGAGAATATCTTCCAGCTAACAGACAGGTGGAGTATTACGCCTGGCGTACGCTTTGAATATATTTCTACCAAGTCAGACGGCTATTATTACCAGATCATGCGCTTTGTGCCAAACATAAAAGTGCCTGAACAAAAAGAGAATAACCGTTCATTCGTGCTATTTGGTATTGGTACCTCTTACCAGTTTAAGAATGGGATAGAGCTCTATGCAAACATCTCGCAGAACTATCGTTCTATCAACTTCAACGATCTGCGCGTATTGAACGATAACGCCAAAGTAGATTCCCTGCTGAAAGATGAAACAGGCTTTACTGCAGACGGTGGTGTACGCGGTAAGCTCAATGACTGGTTATATTTTGATGCCAGTGTTTTCTTACTCCGCTATAATGACCGTATCGGTTCTATCTACACCAAAGACCAGGACAACCTGGTGTATCGCCTGCGTACCAATGTGGCCGATAGCCGCAACATCGGTTTTGAAAGCATGATAGAAGCTGATCTGCTGAAGCTGTTGTCTGAAGGCAGGTCGCAACACAGGTTATCGGTTTATACGAACTTTGCCCTGATCGACGCCCGCTACATTAACACAGAAGAAACTGCTATTAAAGATAAGCTGGTAGAATACGTGCCGCCGGTATTGATCAGGACCGGTGTATCATTCGGCAATAAAAGGTATAACATCACTTACCAGTACTCGTATGTAGGTAAACAATATTCAGATGCTACCAATGCGGAGTTTACGCCTACTGCGGTAGATGGGGTGGTGCCAGCCTACCAGGTGATGGATTTGAGCCTCAGCTATCAATGGAGGTGCTTCGGTATTTTTGGCAGCATCAACAATGTGGCTAATAGTAAGTATTTCACCAGAAGGGCCGACGGCTATCCAGGCCCCGGTATTATACCTTCTGATAGAAGGGGATATTATCTGACGCTACAGGTGAAGATATAAAAATTTAAGGGCTGACCAAAAGTAAACAATGCTCATACTATTTTAACAGTCTTCTCCAAGCTTCCTATATGCTTTCTCCATGCTTTCTCTATGCTTTCAGTATGCTTCGGGCGATATTGTTAAAATAGTATCAGTCGTCACTTTTTTGGTCAGCCCTTTTAATTCAAAAGGGTTTTTATCCCAGTGCTGTTTCCGGCACTGCTATCACCTTCCTGCTATCAAACCTTCCCTTAATTTTATCAATGATCACGTACATTACGGGTACCACTACCAGTGTCAATAACATAGAGCTGGTTAAGCCGCCTATCAGTGCCCAGGCCATCCCGTTCTTCCATTCTGCGCCTGCTCCACTTGCCAATGCTAATGGCAGCATGCCTATCACCATGGCGATGGTGGTCATTAATATAGGCCGTAACCTTGTTCTTCCTGATGCTATCAGCGCGTCCAGTACCGGGTATCCCTGCTCTTTCAGCTGGTTGGTATAATCTACCAGCAGTATCGCATTCTTGGCCACCAGGCCTATCAGCATGATAATACCCAGCAGGGAGAAGATATTGAGCGACTGCATCGTCATGGCCAGTGCCAGTAACGCGCCCACAATGGCCACCGGGATGGAGAACAGTACCACAAAAGGATAAATGTAGGAATTGTACAGCGCCACCATGATCAGGTAAACAAAAACGATAGACGCTATCAATGCATAACCCATACTGCCGAATGCTTCCTTCTGTGTTTTCATATCGCCTTCATACTCTACGGAAATACCTGCAGGTAAAGGATCTTTCTCAATCGCCTGCTGGATCTCTTCACCCACAGTACCATGCGGACGGCCTACCACCTGGCTGGACACCGTCACAGCACTGATCCTGTCTTTACGTTCCAGCCTGGCAGGACCGATGGTTCTTTCAATGCTGGCAAACTGGTTTAGCCGGATGGTTTGCCCTGTAGCATTCACAAAAGACAATTGCTCCAGGTCATTCACAGATTCACGGTCAAATGCATCCAGTCTTACAGTGATGTCATAATCATATTGTCCTTCTGAAAGCTCGGAATCACTATTACCACTAAACGCTATTTTAATAACATTGCCTACCTGGTCCATACGAAGGCCCAATGCCATCATCTTTTCCTTATCTATTCGTACGCTTACTTCCGGCTTATCATTTTCAATAGATATTTTGGGGTCGGAGGTGCCGGGTACCGCTTTGATCTTTTGCAATACGGTATCGGCGAAACTCAGCAGCTGTGCAACATTATCGCCACCGCTTAACACTACCTGTATCGGCGCTTCACTGGTGCTGCCCATAATATCTACGTTGCTGATCTCTATCTTGGCGCCCTGGATATGTTCCTGCAATTCTTTCCTGATGTGCTGGGAGAACTCTTCTGTAGTGATGGGCCGTTTGCTTTTATCTACGAGGTTGACGCTGATCTCCGACTTATGTTTTTCTCCCTGCGCGGCAAACTGGTTGTCGCTTTTACCCATGGAAGAAAATACGCTTACCACTTCCGGTTTGGTTAGAATATATCTTTCCACTTCCTGTGTTTTACGGTTGGTTTGCTCAATGGTGGCATCTTTGGGTAGCTCCACATTTACTACCAGCTCACCGCGGTCGCCCATGTTTACAAACTCGTTGCCAATAAAGCCAAAACCTACCAGGCTTAATGATCCTGCCAATAATGTGACAGTAATCAGCAGTATCCAGCGTTTATGACCCAGGCTCCATTTCAGCAGCTGACTGTAATTTTCCGTCAGCTCATTGATCTTCTTTTCCACGTAGAGGATGATACGGCCACCAAGCCTTTTGGGGCTGGGGTGCGTAAGCTTCCCGAAACGGGATACCAGCAGCGGCGTCAATGTGAAACACACAAAGAGGCTCATCAGGGTAGATACTACCACCACCAGGGAAAACTGCTGTAAGATGCCTGCTATCAATCCATCCACCATGGTAATGGGAAGGAAAACCACCACGTCTACCAGCGTGATGGACACGGCCGTAAAGCCGATCTCCTGCCTTCCTTCCAGTGCGGCCCGCCGTTTATCCTTCCCCATTTCCATGTGCCTTTGTATATTCTCCAGTACTACTATACTATCATCTACCAGGATGCCTACTACCAGCGAGAGGGCCAGTAAGGTCATCAGGTTAAAAGTGAAACCAAACAAATGAATGCCGATAAAGGTAGTCACCAGCGAGGCGGGGATGGCGATCATCACAATCACCGCATTACGCAGGCTGTGGAGGAACACCAGCATTACCAGGGCCACGAGCACAATAGCCAGTACCAGGTCATGGTTCACCGCTTCTGCGGCTTTCAGGGTGAACTCTGAAGAGTCTTGTGCAATGGCGAATTTCAATCCGCTGGCGGCATATTCTTTTTCCAGCTGCTTAGCTTCTGCTCTCACCTGTTTGCTCACCTCTACGGCGTTGGCATCCGTTTGTTTATATATCAACAGGCCTATCGCAGTATTGGCATTGTAACGGCTCACGGTTTCAGTTTCCCTGATACCATCAATGACTACTGCTACATCTTTCAGGTAAATGCTGCGGTCGCCCTGGTGACTGATCACCACATCTTCAATGTCACCGGGGCTCTTGAATTTACCTGCCAGGCGAATGGTGGTTTCATTGCTGTTGTTCTTTACAGCGCCCGCCGGGAAATCCAGGTTAGAACTCTCAATGGCTTTCAGCACCTGGTTGGCATCCAAGCCGAATGATTCAATCTTCCTCCTGTCTATATTCACCCTGATCTGTCTTTCTTCGCCGCCCATGATACCCACATTGGCCACGCCACCCAGTTTGGAGAGCAGCGGTACAATACGTTGCTTCACTACATCATACAAAGCCCGGTTATCTGTTTTGGCGGCTACCGACATTTTCATGATCGGGGCCTCATCTACGGAGAACTTTGAGATCACCGGTTCTTTCGCGTCTTCAGGCAGTTTGGAAGCAATAGCGTTCACCTTCCGTTGCGCGTCCTGCATGGCCTGGTCTATATCCACGTCTGCCTTGAATTCTATGATCACGGTGGATTGTCCTTCCATGGATTTAGACTTGATATTATCCAGCTTTTCCAGTGATGAGATGGCATCCTCTACTTCCTTTGTAACGGAGTTCTCTACCTCCGAAGGCGCAGCGCCAGGATATGAAGTGCTCACGGTGATCACCTGCCTGGACATCTTAGGCAGCAGTTCATAGCCGATGGAAAAATAACTTACAATGCCTACCAGCGCCAGTACGGTGAAGATCACCACTACCAGGGTTGGCCGTTTTATTGATAATGCTGTTAATGACATACAAATGTGTTTTATTGGTTGATTGAAATAGCGCTACCATCTTCCAGGTTCAGCTGTCCGGAGCTCACTACGCGGTCTCCCGCCTGTAGTCCTTCCAATACCTGTACCTGCCGGGTGGTAACAATACCTGTTTTAATACTGCGCAGCGCCGCTTTATTTCCATTGACCACATATACTTTGGCACCTTTAGCGCTGGCTACCAGGGCACTTACCGGGATGCTAAGTCCCTGCGCTGTTGCACCTGAGAAGAAGCTTACACTGGCCAGTATACCTGCTTTCAGCTTTTCCTCATCTGTGTTCGTGAAGCTGATCTCTGCCAGGAACTTGCCCGATGCATCTGCTTTATCGCTGATCATGCTTACATATCCTTTCTTAGGATGGGCAAGCACTACCGTGCTGATGCTGACAGTATCACCTGTTTTCACCTTGAATGCTTCCTGCTCCGAAAGGAATACATTGATCTTTAAGGAAGAGTTATCGATCAGCTGCGCCAGGGTGGTACCGAATGATACATAAGACCCTAATTCAGCGGTCACGTTCTCTATCTTACCATTAAAGGGAGAGCGGATCTGCATATGGGCGATCTGCTGCAGTATTTCCTTTTGTTGCGCCAGCAGCGAAGTGTATTGCAGTTTCACGCTTTCCAGCTGCATCTGGCTGGCTCCGCCCATGGTCATCAGGTGGGTGTAGCGGTCTATATCGAGTTGGGCTTTTGCAATGGATGAGGCGATGCTGGCCAGTTGTGCATTGTATACGCTGGCATCCAGCTGTGCGATCACCTGTCCGCTTCTGACAAGATCCCCGTTATTTATATAGAGGCCCGTCAGTTTGCCCTGTACTTCAGAAGCGATCTTTACTTCCCTGGCGGGCGAAGTGGTGCCGTTAATACTGAAAGCGGTGTTGAAGGCTTCCAGTTTCACTTCATGCACTTTCACGGGAACCACCGCGACGTCCTTTACCGGGCTGGCCGCTTTATCGATCTTGGCTTTGTTATTTGCCAGTACAACTACAATACTGCCTGTAAGTAATATGCCTGTTGCAATGCGTATTATTTTCTTTTTCATATCAAATATTTTTAAAGATGATGATGTTGTTTAAAGCGTGTTTAAGAATTCCGTTAATAAAGTGCCGTTGGCCTTGTGTGCTTTTACCAGGCTGGTTTGCACATTGATCAGCGCCTGTACGTGCAGGTTGCGCGACTGGCTCAGCTCTCTTTCCGCATCCAGCAGCTCGATCAGCGTGGTTACGCCTTCAGCATACAATCCCTTTCTTGACTTGTACACGTTTTCCGCCAGTACCAGGTTATCCTGTGTGATCTGTACCTGCTGCCGGTCATTATTCAGCGTAGTGCTGGCGGCTGTCCATTCTGTAGTGGCCAGCGCTTGTTGCTGCTCGTGCCTGAACTCCAGCTGTTTGAGCTCTGATTCTGCCAGGCGCTGACGGCTCTTCCGGCGATGCCCGTCAAACAGTGGGATCGTGGTGCTGATGCCTATTGTTGAACTTTTAAACCAGTAGTCATTTTTAAATGCGTCAGCAGCGTTATTGTACTGTGATTGATAATTGAAGCGGAAGTAGGCATTCACCACCGGTTCTTTTTCAGACTTGATCTTTTTGATGTCCAGCTCTTTTGACTGGATCAGCTGGCGGTACAGGTGAATATCTTCCCTGGTCCACAGCTGCGCCCCACCGGCTTGCAATTCCGGCGCGCTCCTGTTGATGTCCTCCCGGATATTCACCACCGCGTCTGCAGGTAATCCCAGCTGGTACTTGAAGTAAGCCAGTTGTTCCTTGTACTGGGATTGCAGCTGGTTTAACTGTGACCGAATGTTGGCTGCGTTGATCTGCAGGGATTCGTAATCAATGCGTTTCAGTACTCCGCTCTCGTATTGCGCTTTGGCAATCGCCTCGATCTCGCGAATGTTCTCATGATCTTTGGTAGTGGTCCGGATCATGGCGATATTGGCCTGCAGCTCATACCAGGCGGTAGCCACCTTGTAAACCAGGTCTTCTTTAGAAAGCTGGTACCTGGTATCTGTAATTTTGGTGTTCAGCTCAGCAGATGCCACCTGGTAGCGGCTGCTCCTGCGATAAAGGGCCTGGTTAGCTTCCACACCTGATCCCATATTATACCGGGTGCCAAACTGCACCGGTATAAAATCTTTGGAAGGTTGCCCCGCAATTTCTCCGGGCAGCATCTGGGATGCAATCGCCGGGTTGTACTCTGTTTTACTGTTGAAATTTACCTGGGGGCGCAGATCAGCGCGGGCTACACCTACCTGATGCCCGGCAATTTGTTTGTTAATGCTGTCGGCTTTTAACGATGGATTAAAGGCCAGCGCCATCTCAATAGCTTTGCTGATAGTAAGAGTGGTTGACTGTGGTTGTGACTGTGCGCTTGCCCGAATGCTTGCTATAGATATCATTAAAAATATCGGCATACCCACCAGCCATCTTCTCCTTTTGTGCATAAAAAATGTTGTTTTAACGATTTGAAAAATTTGATTGACAGCACAAAATTGCGGTGGCGGGAAGGCGCTACTGTTCCATTTCGCTAATCCGAACCTGCCGGAGGGCCGGGTACTGGTTCGGATCATTCAATTGATAGATCCGAACGTATTAAGGCATTGAAATTCAGTGAGAATCGTAAAGCGGAAGAGGGGCGTTCGGATTTATAAATCCGTACTTTGAACAGGGAAAATGTGGTTTCAGGCGGTCAGGGCAGCCTGTTTTTGAAGGTCACGGTAAGCGGTAGGGGTCAGCCCGGTAAATTTTTTGAAGACCGTATTAAAGGTTGTTTTGGAATTGAAGCCGGCTTCAAACCCAACGGACAGGATGGTATACTGCTGGCTGGATGCTTCGGCCAGGAGCCGTTTGGCTTCTTCTACACGGTAATTATTAATAAGGTCATAGAAGTTTTTCTTCAGGCCGTCATTAATGGCCTGGGATAATACATAGGGTGGCAGGTCCAGCCGGTCTGCCAGCTGTTGCAGGGTAAGCTCCGTTTCCTGGTACAATTTCTCCGACTCTACTACATGGATGATCCTGCCAACGATCTCTTCGATCCGGCTTTCACTAAGGCCGGTTTTACGCCGCAGCTTATCCTGGTAGGGCGCTTCTTCCAGGTGCTCCGCCTGCTCGATCGCTGCTTCCAGGGTTTCCTTGCTTTTGTTGGGCATCAGCTGCCACAGGGTGATCTGGCCCATGCCCCTGATGGTTGCCAGGTAGATATAAATGGTGATGGCTGCTCCTATAGACAATAGCCACAGGCTGAAGTTTTCAGGGTACCGCTGGATCATGATGTAAAAGAAGATAGTAGTCAGCACGATCACCAGGAAGCCGTTGATCAGGTACCTTACCCAGGCCAGGTTAATACGGCTGGTCTCTGAGAACAGGTGCTGGATAGACCGCTGATAGCTGTTGAGCGCCCGCAGGGAGAGATAATAATATAAGAGGCGCTGTGAAAAGCGGATGCAAATGGGGATATAGGACAAGGGATCCCTGAGCGCTGCCTCCGGTACCTTTGTTGAAACGGGATATTTGTTGCCCACTACGATATAAGCCCAGACAGCAATGCCCACAAATACCGGGAAGGGTATAAAGTGCGGCCAGGCCTTTCGCCAGCTGATTTCTTCCTTAAAGCTGCGAACATACAGGTACAGTAAGGGGGCGGAAACGACCGTAAAGGGCTCTATCCAGATGACGAACTGCCAGGAGAACAATTGCTGCCCGATAGGAATAAGCAGCGGTATACACAGAAAAAAGATAAAGAGAGCGAGGAAGCGGTTCACTGACCGGTCGCTTTTGGGATGAAAGTAAAGAAGGTTAGCCAGCAGGAAGCCCTGCAACATTCCAACGCCTGAAATGAAAAGGAGCAGATTTTCGGGGATGGTGAGCAGTGGCATGGCAGGGGTGTTTAGCTGGTAATACCGCGATATAATTTAATAAAATCATACAGCATGAGCAAGAATTTTTTGCAGGCCTTTAGTTGGCAATGATCTCGATCTTGGTATGATTCACCACCTGGTTATTATCCTCCGTATCATAGAAAGTAAGGATGTACATACCCGCAGGGAGATTGGTTTTTGATACATACGTATCTGTACCGTCCAGCATCCGCTCGTCCTGTTTCCTGCCCAGCATATCATACATGACCATGCGCAGCTTGTGATGTACGCCGAAAGTTGTTACGCGGAAGCGGCCATCGTTGGGATTGGGCGATACGGTGATCTGGATGAGCCAGGGCACTTTCCGGATAATACTGTAATGGATCTTGCCGTCTTTACCGAATATTTTCAGGCGGTAATAGGTCCAGTTATCATAGAGGTCGTCATCCCTGTAAGAGTAAGACTGTGGCGTATTGCTGGTGCCGCTCAGGGTATAGGGCGCTATCCGGGCCACGGTGTAGAAGCTGTCTTCTGTTTCCCGCCGCCGCTGCAATTCATAGCGCAGCAGGTTGAGCTCTTTGCTGGTGCGCCAGCGGGTACCTACCCAGCGGATCGTTTCACGGTAAGCTTCAAAGAAGAGCGATACATCAGAATAAGGCGCGTTGTAGGCAGCGGCAGTGAGATAGGTGCTCTTTTCCAGTCCGTCATGAAAGGTTCGGCGGTTGATATAAGTACTGCGCACCGGCGTGCCGTTGGTAAACACGCCCGGACCGGAAAGCCCGGCTGGTGGTAAAGTATCCCAGCCCACGCCATCCACATAACGGCTTACATAGCTGCTGTCGCGGTTGGCGGCAAAAGCGGCGCCTTCATCTTCCACCTGGTGCTGTATCCATACGGTAACATCATTCCGGGTGGCTGCATCCTGTTCCACATTCCAGGTTTTCCGCACATAGTCCATTGAATTGGTATTGCCGGATACGGCATATTGGTAAACACTGTCAAACACCCTTACATGGATATCCGCCGGGTCGCCGCTGTTGCTTCTCAGTGCCAGTGGCGAATAACTGTTGGTGCTGGTCCCCAGTGGAAATATCACCATGCTGTCTGCCGTACCGATATGCTCCCTGTACAGGGAGCCTCCACCCGGCGTTGAGCCGGTAACCACAAAACGTTGATCAGAATAGCCGGTGATATTTCCGGGGTACCTTTCTCCTATAACCAGGTTCCATCCGTTCAATAAAATATGTCCTGTTTCAAAGTGTAGTGTATATCTTACTTTAAGATCGCTGAGATCTTCCAGGTAGATCCCGTCTTTGTTGCCCACGCTCAGCTTGGGAAAACTGGCGCCTGTTTTTGCGCTTACATTGTAACCGCCATATATGTACTGCGCTCCGGGGTTAGTACCCTTTGGCTGCAGAAAGCGGAACACCCCGCCCATATCCTGCAGTGTGCTGTTGTTATAATCATTGTCATCCGGCAGCGCCGCCTCATTACCATTCTCCCATTTAGTGCCATAAAAATTGATCACACTGCCGTTCAGTGAACCAAAGTGGCCATCATTCTTTACGTTGCTGAAAATAGCCACCGTGTCTTTCCTGTGAACGGCAATACTTCCTCCCGCAGGGATGTACACCCCTGTTTGCGCAAGACAAAGCGGGCTTCCCAGTATGAGCCAGCAGGCAATATGGAATAATAAAGCCTTCATCACGGATTGATAATGGTTACATCAAATGTTACGCTTCCAAGTCGCTGATTGCCTCCGGTGCCAGCTCCCGTATTGATAAAATTGATGGTAATGGTATTGGCGGCGCTTATAAAAGCATATGCTATTGCCAGTCCTTGTGGAAGTGCCGTTCTCGGGTTTACAATTACAGACGCGTTCAAATTGGCGCCTGTAACTGTAGCTGTTTTTGTAAGGCTTACTGTTGTTGTGATATTCGTTGCATTATCAGAAAGCGCAAAATTTGATTTGATCATGCTGCTCATCACGGTACCCGCCGCGCCCAATTTGAAAGTGCCGCCTACGTCCAGTTTAGCAGTGGGGTTGGTGTTGGCAATGCCCACATCTCCTGTACCGTCTATCCGCATGGCTTCATTGGTAGTGGCAGTACCCCCGGTAAAAAATATCAGGTTCCTGGCGCTGCTGGCATTACCAATGGTAAAGTCATTTGCTGTAGCATACAGGTAGGCGGTATTGGTGCCTCCATATATCACGGCCTGGCTGTAACCGCCGGAAGTAACACCCATCGCAGTAAAGTTTTTAGTGCTGCTGCCGTTATTGGCGTAGGCAATAATATCCGTTCTTGCGCTCTGTCCCCCATGAACATTAGTAATGCTAAACTGCAGGTTGTTGTTGATGCTGCCCGTTGCGCGGATCACGTTCAAAGAGGTGGAAGTACCATTATCTACCAGCAAACGTTCAGGATTCGTTCCGTTGAATGTGCTGCTTCCTATGCCCACGCTGCCGCTGCTGCTGATACGCATCTTTTCCGTGTTATTGGTAATGAACGGCAGGTCAAAAGCAGTGGTGGTGCCCAGGGTTTGTAGCGCGCTGACTGCATTGCCACCCAGCAGCCAGGCGCCACCTGTGGAGGCAGAAGGAGACAAGGTGATGGTGCCGGTAACATTGTTGTAAGCCAGACCGCTGCCCGTATTGATCAGGGACCGCGCCTTCAGGTAAAAATTGGCGATGTCGGTAGTGTCTATCGCGAAGAGTTGTTTCTTCCATGCACCGCCACTGCGCACACGCAGGCTGCTATCCCCTTTAAAGAAAAGGATAGTGCCGTCTGGCGCAGTAGTGAGCGGTGCTTTCGTCGTATCTGTTATTCTCGTCAATAACAGTCCCTGTACGCCGCTTTCCAGTTCCAGTACCGCTGCCTTGTTGATAGTTGCCGGGTTACTCCCAAGCTTCAGCTGTTGGGCAAGCAGCAAGGGGGGTAGTAACAGCAGTAAAACTGCTGGCAGGATTGTTCTTAGTATTTTGCTCATAGCAGCTGCTTGAAAGGCTACTTCTTGATCACGTACCAGTCGGTTCCATCAGTCTGGAGCGTTACAAAAGTCCAGTCGTTATAGATGATGTAGTTGCTGTTGCCATCGATGGTTCCACCGGATGTGGTGATCGTTACTTCTTTATCTATACCGCCGCTGCCTATTTTCTTGATGGTGTACATGCGGCCTGCAATGGCGCCGGGGCTGGGCAGTGTAATGGTGAGGGCGCCGCCGCTGGCGTCTGCCAATACGGTATTATCGCCTGCATTCACCGTGTAGCTGGTGCTTACCTTGGTAAGGTTGGTAGCGACGGAACCGGTAACCTGAAAGGTGGAATTCGCTTTGGTGCCCTCCGCAACACCGACTGCAAGCGAGTCCCGAAAGCTTTTGTAACCGGCGAAGGTCTGGCCGCTGGTCAGGTTCATTACGCCTCTTACGGTGGTAGAAGCATCCGGTATGTTGATAACGGTCTGTGAAGAAGAGCTGCTGTCAATATTGATATCATTTACAGCACCGGGATCTTTACCGGTAACAAGTGTCTTAAAAGCATTTGCATCCAGTAGTTTTTTTACGATGGTACCATCGGTTTGCCGTATCAGTACATTATTACTGTCTGTTGGCGCTGCAGCCCCGATGGTGCTGATGATCAGTTTCCCGTCCAGCGTGGTATTACCTCCCACCTGTACATTGTTCTGGAAAGTTTTGTTACCGCCAAAGGTTTGGTTGCCCGCAGAAACGCCGCCTGGATTGGTTGCATCGGCAGCATGCAGGGTGAGGGTGCCGTTGTTAATGCTGACACCATTTGCATTCGGTGTGGCAGAGAACAAAGTTTGTAATATCTGGAACCTGGCGGATGAATCGAAGCGCAGCCAGTCTGCATAAGATAACAGACCGCGCGACGTAGTGCCATTCCCATTCTGTGTTGGAAGATTGAAAGTATGTACGCCCGTTGCCGAGTTGATGGTAAAGTCTTTTGTAACGGCACTGTCTATCGCAAAGGTTTGTACGGTATCCCGCAGCCCGTTTAGCGAGACGATGGCATTATTGAATGCAGATGCCGCCATGGTACGTTGTAACAGTTCTCCTGTTGCAGGGTCTATTACGATCACCTGCAGCTGATCGCTGCCTGTTGGAATGGTACCTGCAGCCACTGTAATATTTCCATTGGCCATAAAACGCATTCTTTCAGCATTGTTGGTCTTAAAGATCAATGCCTGCTGATCGGTGGTGCCCAGGAAGTTTTTGCTGGAATCAAGGCCGGCATTACCGATAGTGTTCCAGTTGCCATTATTGGCCACACTGTCTACAGACATTCTTTGCCATAAGCCATTCTTGCGGATAAAGAGGCTGGCAGAATCTGAAACATAAATGATCATACCGTCGGGAGCTGCATTTAACGGGGCTGCAGTCAGATTTACGCCTGGTATGCGGGGCAGCAAAAGGCCCTGGCGCGTGCTCTCCAGTTCCAGGATGGAAGATTTGTTGATCTGGCTGGGGTTGGAACCTACTTTTAGCTGGGCAAAAGCAGTAGCCGAGCTAAGTAAGCACAACATCACGACAATAATTCTACACTTCATAGCTTTTTGTTTGATAAAATGAATAAAGTCGAAACGGCATCAGTCGCTGAACAGATCAGGCAACCATGTTTGGTGGGATCATAAGAGCAGGTTTGGAATGGTAAACGGCCGTTTTCTTGCAGGCAGTACGAGCTCGCCCGTCATTGTGCACATGACTGTTGCGTCACCGGATCTCCGGTTGATCGGTCATACAACGTCAATAAATTAAAGGTGGAAGTTCATAAGAGGTGGCTATAGGGAAGTCATATTACTTTCAGTAGGTAGACTATCGGTATATGACAACATGAATACTAATATACGTAGCCCACTTGACATAAAAAAATAAATTTATAATACCTGAAAAGTACTCATATGTAAATGCACGCTGTCTCAGACCCTATCTGTCTGCAAAGTCCCTTAATTTTTTCGGAGTAGCGATATGCCGGGTTCAGGCGCCACTTTGTCCATTCAGGCAGGTAGTGCTTAATCTACGGTGCATGCTGTACATAGATTTGTATCATGAAATCAAAAACAGCAGATATGAGAACACTAATGATTATCGCCGGCCTGGCCGCTGTGCTGGTCGTATCGGCAGCATTTGTCAATATGCGTAATGAAAAAGCACTTAAAGATTTGAAAACAGCAAAAAACGGTAAAGGCTTCGCAGTAGTAGAGCTCTTCACTTCAGAAGGTTGCTCCAGCTGCCCGCCTGCAGACAAGTTCCTGGAAGAGCTCCAGGCAGACAACGCAAACAAAGAGATCTATCTCCTGGCTTTTCACGTAGACTACTGGGATCACCAGGGGTGGAAAGACCGCTTCAGCGATGCGGCGTATTCAAACAGGCAGGGCCAGTATGCACAATGGATGAACCTTAGAACCATCTACACACCGCAGATCGTAGTGAACGGCGCCTCAGAGTATGTAGGTTCCAATACAGGGGCTATCCTGCAGGCCATCTCTGCCGGGCTGGAGGAGCAGGCAACCGGCACATTGACGTTGAATGCCCGGAAAGATGGTAATAAACTGAATGTTGATTTTCAGCAAACGGGCAATGCAAAAGATGCGGAGCTGGTGTTGGCCCTGGTACAGCGCGCTGCGCAAAGCAATGTAAAAGCAGGTGAGAACTCAGGCAGAAAATTATCGCATGCACAGGTAGTACGCCGTATGCTGCGTTTCCCGCTCAGCACCGCTAAGAACAACGCCAGTATCCAGCTACCGGATGACTTTACTGAGAACGGCTGGGAACTGATCGGCCTTGTACAGGATAATAGCAACGGCCATATTACCGCTGCCGCCAGGTCTGATTTCCAGTCTGCTGATTGAGCCCTGAAAATGTCTGCTTCAGCGCTTACTTCGTCCGGCTGCCCGTCTGGCGCTTGCCTTCCGGCCCACAGCAGCCCTAATTTTACACCATCATTTAAAAACAAAAAAAATAAAAGTATATGTCACAAGCAATTAGTGCAACCAAAGCAACCAAAGTAATTTACACAGGTAAAACACATACCACAGGTGGACGGGATGGTCAATCCAAAAGTTCAGACGGTCGCCTGGATATTAAATTAACATCTCCCGGCGCGCATGGCGACGGCACCAACCCTGAACAGCTTTTCGCCGCCGGCTGGTCAGCTTGTTTCATCGGTGCGATAGGTATTGCTGCTGCCCAGAACAAAGTGAAGCTGCCTGCTGATCTGGCTGTTGATACTGAGATCGATCTGGTTTCAGGTGAGGATGGTTATTCCCTTCGCGCCCGTCTTAACGTCAGCCTGCCTGGTCTGGATGCTGAAGTGAGCCGTAAGCTGGTGGATCTCGCACACCAAACATGTCCGTATTCCAAATCTACCAGGGGTAATATTGATGTTACCATTAACCTGGTATAAACAGGCCCAACAAGATTTTTAGGTATAATATGCTGGTGATTCTTAGTTTTGAGCTAACTATATGAAAAAGAAAACATTTAAAGTTTCAGGCAGGTTAATTTGGCTTAGCTCAATTTTTCTGGGCGTCCTGGCTTCTGTACCTAAGATTGCTGAACATCACTTTAATCTTTACGAAGCAATAGTTAATTCTGCCGTTACATTCCTGTTCGCGCTTTTTGTATGGTATTACAATATCATCATATTTCCCGCTTATTCTTCGCGGAATGTTGCAGGAGGATTCTCTGTAATGCGGATGATCAAAAGCCTGCTGGTGGGATTAATAGTGATGTTCATCCTGGCCCTCATTCAGCAGTACCTGCTGACGCATCTGGACTTTGGCCCTGTAATGCTCATGGTAGAAGTGAGGGGCATCCTGATCAATTTAATGTTCTACCTGTTCCTTCATCTTTTGTACCAGGCCTATCTTAACCAGCAGGTGGGTATAGAGCTGGAACGCTCCAAAGGAGATAACCTGAGTGCACAGTATGAGTTGCTGAAACAACAGGTAAACCCGCACTTCCTTTTTAACAGTTTGAATACGCTCAAATACATGGTGGAAAGCGGGGATGCGCAAACAGTACCGTTTATTCTAAAACTTTCAGACTTCTACCGTTTCACGCTGGAAAGCCGTAAGCAAGACCTTATCAGGCTGTCAGAAGAGCTGGATATCCTGAATGCGTATATGTTCCTGTTAAAGGCACGTTTTGAGGAGGGCATCAATCTTTCTGTTAACATCAGTAAAGAGTATTATAACTCATTGATTCCGCCCTTTACACTCCAGCTGCTGATCGAAAATGCCATTAAGCATAATATCGTATCGCTTGATCGACCTTTGCAGATCAACCTGTATTCAGAGAATGGTTTTATTGTTGTTGAGAATACGCTGCAACTGAAAAAAACGCCGGAAGCTTCCACCGGATTGGGGCTCGAAAATATCAATCAGCGTTACACCCATCTGTTGGATAAGAAAGTAATCATCCAGCCTGCTGAAACATTGTTCACCGTAAAACTTCCTGTCATTCATGAAGGTCATCATCATTGAAGACGAATTGAAAGCCGCTAAGTCGCTGGCGGCCCTGATCGAAAAAACACGGCCCAATGCGGTGATCCTTGCACAACTGCAGAGCATCGAAAGTGCGGTGGACTACCTTTCCCGCAATGAAGCGCCCGACCTTATCTTTATGGATATACAGCTTTCAGACGGATTGAGCTTTGAAATTTTCAAGGCCGTAAAGATCCAATGCCCGGTGGTATTTTGTACCGCCTATGGAGAATACTCCATGGACGCGATCAAAGCCAACGGTGTAGACTACCTGTTAAAGCCTTTTTCCAAAGAAGACCTCGAGCAGGCCTTCGAAAAGGTGGAGAACTTTAAAAATTTCTTCCAGCAAAATACACAGCCGGACCTGGACGGATTATTAAAAAAGATAGGCCTGGACGAAGGAAAGAAGAGCTTCCTGGTATTTAAAGACAATAAGTACACGACGATACAAACAGACCAGATAGCGTTTTTCTATATCAGCTATGACTCTGCTACCATTAAGACCTTTGATGAGCAATCCTATTTCATCAGCCAGTCGCTGGACCAGGTGCAGGCCCTGGTATCCCCCAAACAATTCTTCAGGTTGAACCGTCAATACCTGATCAACTTCAGCGCCGTAAAAGAAGTGGAGCATTACTTTGCGAGGAAATTGCTGGTAAAGCTGGTGATCCCCAGTCCTGAGAAGCTATTGATCGGCAAGGAAAAGACCACTACTTTTTTAAGCTGGCTGGAGAACAGGTAATCAGTTATCACATGCAGATCATCCGCACATCATCAGGCCATGAAGACTTTCAACTGCTTGCCGGCCAGCTGGAACAGGAGCTGAGCATCAGAGACGGCGATGAGCATGAATACTACGCGCAGCTCAACCAGATCAGCGACATCCCGCAAGTGCTGCTTGTATATGAAGCAGGAAAGCCGGTGGGATGTGGCGCCATCCGGGCTTATGATGATGCTGCGGTGGAGGTCAAACGGATGTATGTGCAACTAGCCGCCAGAGGTAAAGGCATCGCTACTGCGATACTGCAGGAGCTGGAAAAATGGGCGCGGGAACTGGGATATAGCGCCTGCCTCCTGGAAACGGGCAGCAATCAGCCGGAGGCCATTGCGCTCTATCAAAAGCATCACTATCGGCAAATTCCAAAGTTTGGAAGGTATGTGGACAGTGCTAATAGTGTTTGTTTCAGGAAAGATTTGTAATTACTCCCGTGTGTTTTGTACTGCATCTTCATTGGCGTTCACCTCTCTACCCGAAAATGACAGGATACTGCTGTTCAGCAGGCGTCTTATTTTGCGCTCCGTTTCTTTATCCGGCCGCGGCATCAGGAACTGTACCTTGTAATGCACGGCGTCTTTCTTTATTTCCAGGATCTTTAGCGAGAAGCTGCTGTCTGTTATATTACTGGAGAAAGGAAGCAGTACCGCTTTCAGCTCTTTCTCGATCATTTCAGGAGAGGCGTGGTGTTTGAGGTCCAGTTCAAATTCTATGGTCAGCTTTTTAATGTTCTGTTTGCTCTGGTTGATCACCATAGAAGAAAAGATCACTGAATTGGGGATAAGCACGATATCGTCGTCCTCATTCTGGAGCACAACATTGACCAGTGTAATATCCAGCACTTTTCCGCGGTATTCATTCACTTTGATCTGATCGCCCAGCGACAATTGATCGGAGAACATAATGATCAGGCCATTGATCATATTAGTAATATAGTCTTTGGATAGGAGCGCAAATGCTGCCGCAGCTATGCTAAGGCTGAAGAACAGCTCGGATAGCTTTTGTCCAAAAAAGATCAGCAGCGCTACCAGGAAGAAAACGGTATTTAACACGGAGGTGATGCGGTTGATGCCCAGCACAAAATTATCGCGTGTCAGTTTCTGCAGGCGATGCTTTTGCAGGTACCAGAAGATGGTTACGATCCAGCCTACCGATATAAGCAGGTTAGCAGCCAGGAACATCGAAACGGCCCTGGTGGTCCGCTCCAGCCAATGGTACTTGTTAAACAAGTCCTGTTCAGTGAAGCTGAAGTACGTAAGCCCGAGATAGACCAGCAGCTTGATAATAAAAATAAGCACCTGGTTTCTGAGCTTCTTCCGGTTATAAGTGGCCTGGTCGATAAGCATGATATTAAAATTACAAAAAAAGGGCTCACTCCCTGTTTACTAGTTCTTCCGTTGGTGGGTAGGCGCTCATTGTAGTTGTCAGGTATTTTAACTGCCGCAGGGAAAGAATATGCAGTGTATAAGCGAGTGGAACCAGCAAACCAGGCAAATAAATTAAAGGGAATCTTGTCAGCAAAGAACTGTCGGGTTGGTTATGAAAAGCACGCAGCGGGCCTGGCATAGACAGTGCGGAAATACCGACAATATTGATCAGCAGCACGAGGCCTGTAATGTTGTATAATAACGCTATCACCGGAGGCCAGGACTTTCTCACAAAACAATAGTAACCAACCGGGAATGCCAGCAAGCCGCTGATAATGTCGAAATTGCGCCCCTCAAAGCTCATCTGTACAGGCAATGATCCATTGCGTACAAGTAACCACAATGCTATTTCTACCAGGATACGGAATGATTGCAGGTAGATCAGCCAATGCGGTTGAATATGCTGCAACAGCTGCTTACCCGCTCGTGAGCGAAGGAAGAGCAGCACTGCAGGTAAAGGTGGCAGCAAGGCCAGGGCCAGGCGCGGAGGCAGACGGGAAAAGTCGGCAAAAAAGCCACGTATGGATAATAGGCCAAGCAGTAGTAGCCAGGCAATAAGCACGACGGCAATCTTTCGAAAAGTGGATCTGGACATAATTAAATGGTATGTGGATACAAAGTTCTGAAGACTGGCGATCCGCCGGATAACCAAAATTGCTATTTTGACCCGAGCCGGTATTGGGTGGGATACAGTCCCGTTTTTTGAAAAAAGAGACGGCTGAATGACTGGCTATTATCAAATCCAATCAGGTCGGCGATGTCTGCTATGGAGATAAGGGGATTTGCGAGCAAGCCCCTGGCTTTTTCAATCCGGAGCTCCTGGATATATTGATAAGGTGACAGGCCATAGGCCTGACGGAATAATCTTAAAAAATGATATTTGGAAAGACAGGCTTCCGCTGCCAGTTCATCCAGGCTTACTGTTCCGCAACAGTCGGCACGGAGCACATCCATGGCACGGGAAAGGCGTTTGTAAAGCTCGATGCGGGTAGCTTTTCGTACAGGTGGCAGATTATTAACGATCCGGGCAATATGATGGTGCTGCTGCAAATGATAAGACAGGAGGGAAGTGAGCTGTTCCTCAAACCGGAGTTTGTTCGGCCCCGCTTCCTGCTGCGAGGTGAGGATGGACCGGATCAGGGCATTAAAGGTGGCATCCCTGCGGTGTAACTGGTTGAAGAACAAAACAGGCGATAATTGTTTTTCAGTGCCTGCATCCAGGATCCTGTGTGCGGGAGTGATAAGCGAATTCAATACCGATTCGCTGAAGAATTCCCCGAAATGAATATTAAAAGTTTCGGTGCTGCCGGAACCCTCTTCCACCTGGAGCGTATACAACTGCGAATGGTTACTGACAAAATAGTTGTCCTCGCCGACATGGGTAGTATGCCGGTCCACAGTGCAGAGACTATTGCCCCGTATATTCAGGAAAAAAGAAAAGGGACCTTTAATATCAGGACGGAAGCACTGGCTGACCTTCGTATGAATGATAACACTGGGAAAACCTTCGGTATCCAGCGGAAGATTTCCCCATCCCAGGCGGTTGCTGAAACCCTGGGCGATCTGGTGCTTCAACCAGCTGAGATCGGGAAACTCGTGGAAGATCATAGAAGAAAGTTACGACAAATCGCTTTTGCAGTTACCGCCTTCATAATATTTATCCAACAGCCTTTCACGGTAATTCCTGGCGATAGGAGACTTTATCCATGATCAGCCATTTTCCATCCAGCTTTACCAGGTTAAACCGGTCAATGAACCGAAAGGTGGCAAAAGTCAATTGCACGTGAGCCGACCCTGTGTCTCCGTCCCAGGTATATGAAAGGAGCGCTGGTTGGCATTCCTGTAATGCTGCCTGTGCAACCAGGTCCAGGTATTGCGGCAGCGCCCACTGAACCAACTTTCCGTCGATGATGGTCCTGATATATGCATCAGGGTGAAAGGCGCTCCGAAGCCTTTCGATGTCTTTTACAGGACGTCCTTGAAGATAATCGTTAAGGGTAAGCTGGATCAATTGCTTTTCCTCTTCCGGTCCGATTTTGCTTGCTTCCATAATTTTTGTTGTAAGGGTTATCGTATTGTTATAAAGCGCCAAAAGTATACTTGATTGGAGTTTGGCTAAGATGCCCGAAGTAATTGTTGTAAATACAAAACCCGCTCTCAGAGCGGGCGTTGCTTGTGTACCGCGTACGGGAATCGAACCCGTGATTCATCCGTGAAAGGGATGCGTCTTAACCCCTTGACCAACGCGGCGTTTTCATTTTTGGGATGACAAAAGTAATTAAAAGAAACCAAATACCAAATTTTTCAGAAAATTCCCCCTTTTTTTCCATAATTGCAGTGTCTGTAGCAGTATACTCAAAGTTGAAAATCCAGTAATACATGAATAGTAAAAAGTTCCACGGTCTCGCATTAGGGGCGTTGTTATCATTTCCATTGTGTTTATTTGCACAGCAAGCTTCCCGTACGGTATACGCCGTAAAAGGTACGGATACGCTCTGGTTTGATCATTACCAGCCCCGTATTGCCTCCAATGGAATCTCCGTACTCTTCGTACATGGCGGAGGCTTTACCGGTGGCGACCCTGCAGGGCAGGCGCCTTTTGCCGAAGGCTTGTCGAAGATGGGCTACAACATCTTTGTAATCAAATACCGCCTGTATCTCAAAGGCAAAAGCTTTGGCTGCGAAACGGCCCTGCCCGAAAAGATGAAAGCCATTCGCCTGGCAGTAGAAGATACCTGGGATGCAACTAATTACTTACGCCAACATGCTTCCACATTACAGGTAGATACTACAAAGCTCTTCCTGGCTGGCAGCAGTGCCGGTGCTGAAACCGTGCTGAACCTGGTATTTAATCCCTTTGTAAAGGCAGCGGATACTACTTATAAGACTTTTCGCTACGCCGGCGTCATGTCATTCGCCGGCGCCGTGCTCGATATGAACCGGGTATATGCCAAACCGGCGCTACCTTTGCTGATGATGCACGGCACCGCCGATCAGCTGGTGCCTTATGCCACTGCCGGGCACCACTATTGCGACGCTACCGCCCCGGGCTGGGTGATCATGTCCGGTTCTTATACCCTCTTCACCGAAATGCAGAAAAAGAACCTGCCGGTAACATTATATACGTATGAAGGCAAGGGACATGAGGTAAGCGGTTACATGGCCCGCAAGTTCAAAGAGATGGATAATTTCATGCAGAACGCCATCCAGGGCAAAGAGCAGGTGCCGCTGCACATTATAGAAAAAGCAGAAAGCACAGCCGGTGTGCAGCAATATGATACAACTTACAGCACTACCTATTACCGCCAGAAAGTATCCCAATTCAGGCTTATCCCGGATACCGAAACAGGCGAGATCATTTTCCTGGGCGACAGCATTACTGACTTTGCGGAATGGGCCGACCTGTTCAAGAATAATAAGCTGAAGAACCGCGGCATCAGCGGCGACAGAACCCGGGGCATCCTGAACCGCCTGGATGAAGTGATCAACCGGAAGCCCGCAAAAGTCTTCATCATGATCGGCATCAATGATATTGCGGCCAATATACCGGATAGTGTGATCATTCAAAACTATACAACCATCATCCAAAGGCTGCGTACCGCTTTGCCTACCGCTGGTATCTATATAGAAAGCATTCTGCCCACTAACGGCACATTTCCCGAATTTCCGCGCCACCAGCGTAAAGAGGAACATATCAATGCAATCAATACTTACCTGCAGCAGCTGGCCCGCGAACAGCGCTGCACTTACGTGGATCTTTATCACGCGCTGCTCGACAGCGAAGGCCGCCTGAATAAACAATACACTAATGACGGTTTGCACCTTACCGGTGATGGATACCTGGTGTGGAAAAAATTGTTGCTGGATAAAAAATATTTGTAAGGAAGATCATGATAATAGCGGAAAAGCTGCCTGCAAAGGCGGCTTTTTTTGTTATATAATGCCGTAGATTTTTATTACTTTGTTTTACCGAGCACTATTTAAAACCACTAACACGTTCATCATGAAAAAACAACTGTGCTTTTGCCTGTTCTTCCTCTGCTTATTCCACCATGCATCAAACGCCCAGCAACAGGCTCCGCAGGTGCTGCTGCGCCTGGACGATAACGGGATGAATCATGCCGTTACCACCGCCATAAAACAGGTGGCTGCAACAGGCATTCCTTTCTCCAGTTCTGTCATGTTTGCCTGTCCCTGGTATCAGGAAGCCGTAGAAGTATTGAAGCAATACCCCAATGTATCAGTAGGCGTTCACCTCACGCTGAACAGCGAATGGAAATATTACCGCTGGGGGCCTGTATCAGGCAGAACCGCCGTGCCAAGCCTCGTTGACAGCAATGGATATTTCCTGCCTTCCACCAAAGAATTCCTGGATAGCCACTATCAACTCGATGATGTAAAGAAAGAGCTGGCCGCACAGATAGAACGCGCGTTGCATTCCGGTCTGAAAATAGACTATGTGGATTACCACATGGGCACTGCAGTTTCTACCCCTGAGCTACGCGCCGTTGTAGAAGAGCTGGCAAAGCAATACCAACTGGGTATTTCAAGATATTTTGGCGAGAACTATCAAACAATGTTTGATGTGTCTTATGAAGCAAAGAAGCAGGAATTCTTTAAACGTCTTGGCAGCCTGCAGCCAAACAAAGTGAACCTCATCGTCATGCACGTAGCAGAGGCCACTCCTGAAATGAACGCCCTGATAGATATGAATAATAAAGACCAGCATTCTGCCGCCAAGCCTTTAGTGGCTATGCACCGTTCTGCAGAATTAAGCGTGCTGCTGTCTCCTGAATTTAAGCAAAAGGTGAAAAGCGGGGCTGTAAAACTGCTTACCTATAAAGACCTGGTACAACAGCAAGGCCTGGACGCCATGAAAGCGCCTGCCCAATAAATTACACAGGCCACCGCTTTACGCTGCTTATTGTTCTTCTATGATCTTTATGCCCCAGGGCTCCAGCGCCATTGTGCTATCCGCCGCATAAGGGTATTTTCTCTCATCAGTATACTACTAAAGCTTCGCGGTTTTACCTGTTTCCAGGATATGCAGGCGATCGCTAAACGGGGTAGAAGACATGGTGAGCTTCAGCACAGCAATGGGCTCAACGTACATAGAAAAGGTGGAATGATGTACGGGGATGATGGCGGCTGGGTTCAGGACCTTTGCCAGGTGCAGGCAATCCACCCAGTTCATGCCTCTCCGTCCCAGGTCACCGTCAGCGCCTACTGCGCCCATATCGGGGATCATCAGGTCAATCTTTCCATACCTGGTAAAGCTGTTCATCTCATTGAACCACACCGTATCACCGGTCCAGTATACCCGGTAAAGTTCTTCACCGCTGCGATATTCTATAATATAGCCGTTCCCCTTTCCTAAAGCGGTATGCAAGGGCTCATTCAACGCGTGAACAGTTTTCACGGCAATGATCTTCAGGTTTTCATTTCCTTTCGTCATTGTCAGGCTGTCGCCCCAGCTCAGGCCATTAATATCATTAAATCCCCAGCCGCTGAAAACATCGTGGCTCTCTGCCGGGCCAATTAAATGCAAACCTTTATCCAGCTTATCTATCGCATACTTATCTATATGGTCGGCATGCGGATGGCTGACAAGCAATAAGTCGATATGGGCCATGTCAAATGATGCAGGAGCAATCAGCCTGGTAATGGGGGCATTCATCTGCCCGGTGCCCGGATGTTGCTTAATGATAAAAGCAGAATCGCCTTTCGGGCTGAGCATGGGGTCGGTGAGTATTTTAAAGCTGCCAAGCTGCAATACATAGGTAGGACCGCCAATCCATTGCATCGTTTTGCGGCTTTGTGCATTTGCCATCTGCAGACCTGCGGTCAGCAGGAGTATTGGTAGCATTTTAAGGTATTTCATGTTTGAGAATTTTAGGCTGTTTGGGAAGATTTATTTGGAGCCTTTTTGACGGTTCAGGTAAAGCCTGGCAGTTTCGCTCGCAGTAATAATGGCGCCGCCAAGGATCACCAGGTCTTTAATGACCAGGCGGCCACGGCCAGACAGATAAGGAAATCCCCATTGGGCGTCTCCTAAATGAGGCACCCAGCTCTCCGGCGTGGTGATCAGAAATGAGAGCGTGCCCAGGGTAAGTACCGCAATCAGCAAACTGGCGATCATGCTGGGTAGTGGCGCTACCTTATATAAAGCGGTAAGTACTGCAAGCGTGATCAGGAATATACCCAGGCCTTTTGAAAAGCCATAAGTGTTATTCTCGGTATGCCATTGATGGTTGGCGGCAATCAGTTCACCTTCTTTATTCATATGCGTTTTATAATCATGGGGATGATGATAGAAAAACGACATAAAAGGGCTGTTGGCCACAAAAGGCACTATACCGTCGGCCTCGTAAGTGAAGAATTTGAGCCCGCCTATCCAGAGAAAAACTACTACTATGCCAAAACGGATAGCTTTCTTGCCAAATTGGTCGAGATTTGCAATACTCTTGATGATGGATGTTTTCATGATGTAGTAAATTGACACAACGAAGCTACATCAGCGGGCTACCACCTGCCATGGACGATAAAAGCGATTACTTGGACAAATCTGCCACGATGGATATGCCGGTTTTATTGCGGAAGGTTTGGGGAGATACTTTCGTCACCTTTTTAAAAAAGCGGCTGAAATAAAACTCGTCCTCAAATTTCAATGCATAGGCAATTTCTTTGATGCTTAGCTGGGTTAAATGCAATTGCTTTTTGGCTTCCAGCACGATCCTTTCCTGTATTAACTGCGAAGGTGTTTTCTTAAAATACCGGCTGCAGCGTTTAGTAAAATTGTTGGGCGACATGTTCAGCAGTTGCGCGTAATCATTGGGCTTATGCAGGCTGAGATAGTGCTGCTCCAAAAGCGTCCTGAACTGCTCCATCTGTTCGTCCCTTTCCTTTGGCTCCTTATGCTCTTCGATCAATTTGATCTTGATACTGCTTGACTTAGCCAGGAAGAGCTGCAGATATGCGCGGAGCACGATCTCCGCGGGTGAATCCTGTTTGAATTCCTCATCGATATCGTTGAGCAGCTTGGCAAACACGTGGGTATCCTTATGTGTTAAGACCACACAAGGCTGGCGGTAAACATTGTTAAACAACAGCCCGTTACAGGCCACCTCGCTGCTATGGTACTCGATACAATAAAAATCACCATGGAACTGCAACATGGTGACCGGAGCGGCCTGCTCCTGCTCGATATAAATAACCTGTAAAGGGGTTGAAAATAATATAACCGGCCCATTATAATGAAAGGCGCCAAAATCGGCATGGTAGATGCCTTCACCTTCCGGTATAAACAATATGGTGTATTCAGCAAATTGCGCGGGCGTGCGCAGTTGATCTGTATCTGTTTTTTTTAATGCAAGTAGATATTCCCCGTCTCTTGAAAATACTTCCTTCATGGCTGTATGGTGCTAATAGCCTTTCAAAGATCGGGATTGCCATTTAAATTTTTGCTACAAACGCTGCCATTTCGTTCAATGCCTGCTGTGATGCAGGGGTGCTAATGTCCATGAATGGCCATACGTGCTGTTCTCCCTCAAACAGCTTCAATTCCGCTTTAACACCGGCATCTGAGAACCGCTGATGCAGGATGATCGAATCATCCTCCAGTATCTCCGCAGTGCCGCATAAAATGAGCGCCGGCGGTAATCCTCCCAGGTCTGCATTTACTGGCGACAAATGAGGATTGGATAGCGCTTGCTCACCAGCATAAAATTTTGCTGCCATCATTAAATACTCCCTGCTCAACGTTTTCTCCCTGGCACTGTTGCGGGTAAAGCTATCATTTTTACATTCAAGGTCTACCCAGGGTGAGATCGTAATGCTGTATTGCGGCATATGTCCCTTCATCTCCTTTAATGTAAGCTGGGTAGCAAAGGTCAGATTTCCGCCCGCACTATCGGCAATAATGCCAAAGCGGCCATTGGGATGCTCCTGGCAGTAGCTTGTAATGACGCTTACGCAATCCTTTAAGCCAGCGGGGAACGGATGTTCAGGGGCCAGGCGGTAATCAATCATCAGTACGGCCCGCTGCAGTTTTTGTGCAATATGGCTCACCAGGGGGATATGACTATTGACTGATCCAAGGATAAAGCCCCCGCCATGGATGTAAACAATAATATCATCTTCAGCCGCATTGCCGGGTTTTAGCCAGGTGCAGGGCACTCCGGCGATCCTGCTGTCTTTCCTGGTAATGTTTGTAGCGATTTCATATTGATTACCGAGCTGCTCATAGCCCGCGCGTCCTTCATCCAGATTATACATAGTATTGATTTATGGAGGGCAAAGCTCTGCGATGGGCGATAAAGAAAACTTAAGGTATCTTAGTTTTTTAAAACAGACTTTATGCCGTTTGAGGATATTTTAGCGAACATCAGGCGATATACATCGCTGGCGCCCGGGGAGGAAGAGGCATTCAAAGCATTGCTAACAATAAGGAAAGTTAAAAGAAGGGAATTGCTTGTGCGGGAAGGCAGCATATCCAATCATGAATATTATGTCAGTAAAGGATGCTTCAGGACCTACTATGTTGACCAGAAAGGACTGGAGCATAACCTGTACTTTGCCATAGAGGATTGGTGGGTGTCAGACCTCTACAGCCGTACCCGCCAGATGCCGTCCTTCTGTAACATCATTGCCCTGGAAGATTCAGAAGTGGTGCAGATCAGTCATACGGACTTAGAAGCGTTTATGCTGAAGGTACCTGCATTGGAACGGTTCTTCCGCATCCTGTACCAGGAATCCCTGGTGAACCAGCATCTTAAAAACCTGCAGCTATTATATATGAGCGGGGAGGAACGCTATAGGCACTTCAGGGAAAAATACCCGAAGCTGGCCGCGCGGATCCCTCAAAAGCATGTGGCCACCTATTTGGGCCTTACACCGGAATTCTTTAATACCATACATGCCAGGGTGCTGCGGCTTAAATAAAAAATAACATTGGCCTTAAAGCACCCTTTTTTTGTCCTGAATACCCTCACATGATTTAATGGCCTCGCTTAGCTTTAGTGTTTTAAAAACAAAACTAATAAAATGAGAACTGTATCATTCGGCATGAACATCAGCTTAGATGGCTACTGTGATCACACTATTGCTAACCCGAGTGAGGAGCTGCTTGATTATTTTACAGGAACGCTGGACGACGTTGACCTGCTCTTTTTCGGTCGTGTGATGTACCAGCTCATGTTTCCCTATTGGACCGACGTTGCGAGAGATCAATCCGGCTCGCCGGCTGAAAACAGATTTGCCCAAAAGTTTAGTGCTATCGATCGCGTTGTTGTTTCACGGTCATTGGACAGCAATGACGCAAATACGCGGATTGTCCGTAGCAACCCGGCGGCAGCACTCCTGGAACTGAAACAGCAGCCTGGCAGGAAAATTTCAGTGGACAGTGTAAGTATGCTTCCGGAGTTGATTGCAGCAGGCCTTATCGATGAATTTAACCTGGTGGTCCATCCGGTGATCGTGGGAAAAGGAAGACAATTGCTGGATGCGGGAAGCCTTCAGCAAAGACTTGATCTAAAGCTGGTCAATACCATACATTTTGAATCCGGATGTGTAGCGTTGCATTATTTGAAACAATGAGGGAAGAACTTGCCGAAAGATGAATTACCCCTGTAAGGAACTGGTTTACAACAAAAAAGGCCGCCTTCTGGCGACCTTTCGTTTGTACCGCGTACGGGAATCGAACCCGTGATTCATCCGTGAAAGGGATGCGTCTTAACCCCTTGACCAACGCGGCATTCCTTTTCTTTGGGATTGCAAAGGTAATACGTCTTTTGATATTTCCAAAAAATATTTCGTTAACCCAAATTTCTATTGATTTATACCTGCATACCTTGTAAATTCGCATCTCTATTTTTCAATTCAAACAGTGTTAAAATGGGAACGACTCTTAAAATCGGTATTAATGGGTTCGGTCGTATAGGCCGTTTGGTATACCGCCAGATCTACAAAATGCCCGGTATTGACGTGGTAGCTATCAATGATTTGACCAGCCCCAAAGTGCTGGCACATCTGTTGAAGTATGATTCCGCGCAAGGTAGATTTGACGCTGAAGTAGGCTCCAGCGAAAGCGCTATCTCCGTTAATGGCGATGAAGTAAAAATATATGCTCAGAAAGATCCTGCTCAGATCCCCTGGAAAGAGCATGGTATCGACGTAGTGATCGAATGCACCGGCTTCTTTACTGATAAAGCTAAAGCAGAAGCTCACCTTACCGCCGGCGCTAAAAGGGTAGTGATCTCTGCCCCCGCAACAGGCGACCTGAAAACCATCGTGTTCAATGTAAACCATGAAACACTGGACGGTAGCGAAACCGTAATCTCCTGCGCTTCCTGCACTACCAACTGCCTGGCTCCTATGGCAAAGGTCCTGAACGATAAATACGGTATCGTGGCTGGTCAGATGACCACCATCCACGCTTATACCAACGACCAGAACACCCTGGATGCTCCGCATGCTAAAGGTGATCTGCGCCGTGCACGTGCAGCTGCCGCCAACATCGTTCCTAACAGCACTGGCGCCGCTAAAGCGATCGGCCTGGTACTGCCCGAACTGAAAGGTAAACTGGACGGTGGCGCACAACGTGTACCCACTATCACCGGTTCTCTCACTGAACTGACCACCATCCTCGGTAAAAAAGTAACTGTAGAAGAAGTGAACGCTACCATGAAGGCAGCTGCGAACGAATCTTACGGCTACACTGAAGATGAGATCGTGAGCTCAGATATCATCGGCATGACCTTCGGTTCCCTGTTCGATGCTACACAGACCAAGATCGTTACTGTAGGCGATACACAGCTGGTAAAGACCGTATCCTGGTACGATAACGAAATGAGCTATGTTTCTCAGCTCGTACGTACTGTGAAGTACTTTGCAGGACTGATCAGCAAGTAACACAAGCCATATTATTATAGTGGAAGGTGAAAAGTGAAAGTGAATTGTATGGTTCACTCTTCACCTTTCACCTTTTACTTTTCTCCTTCCTCACCACCTCAATCAATTGTTATGAGTGCATTCTCCGATTATAATTTCAATGGGCGCAAAGCGCTGGTACGTGTAGATTTCAACGTTCCCTTGAATGAGCAATACGAGATAACCGATGATAACCGCATGCGTGCGGCTGTGCCTACCATCAAAAAGATCCTGAACGACGGTGGCGCGGTTATACTGATGTCACACCTGGGCCGCCCCAAAGATGGCCCCACCGAAAAATATTCTTTAAAACACCTCGTATATCACCTGGTAAAACTCCTGAACGGCACCACCGTTAAGTTTGCAGAAGACTGTGTAGGTCCCGTGGCAGAACAGGCAGCTGCTAACCTCCAGATGGGCGAAGTGCTCCTGCTGGAGAACCTGCGCTTCCACAAACAGGAGGAAAAAGGTGATGACGCCTTTGCACAGCAGCTGGCCAAACTGGGCGACGTTTACGTGAATGACGCCTTTGGTACCGCTCACCGTGCACATGCCTCTACTGCTGTTATCGCCAAATTCTTCCCCGCTGAGCGCCGCACCTTCGGCTTCCTGATGGAAGCAGAAGTAAGTAACGCCGAAAAAGTGCTGAACCAGGCGGAGAATCCCTTCACCGCCATCCTGGGTGGCGCGAAGGTGAGCGACAAGATCCTGATCATCGAGAACCTGATGGAAAAAGCCAACAACATCATCATCGGTGGTGGTATGGCCTACACCTTCCTCAAAGCACAGGGCAAAGAGATTGGTAACTCTCTTGTAGAAAATGATAAGCTGGACCTGGCCCTCGAGCTGCTGGCCAAGGCCAGGGCAAAAGGTGTTAACCTGCTGCTGCCCGTTGACTCTGTTGCAGCCGACAAGTTCGCTGCAGATGCCAATACACAGGTAGTATCCAACGATAATATCCCCGCAGGCTGGATGGGCCTCGACATCGGGGCAAAATCCGTACAGCTGTTCAGTGACGTGATCAGCCAGTCAAAAACCATCCTGTGGAACGGTCCCATGGGCGTTTTCGAAATGAAAGCCTTCCAGGGCGGCACCAAAGCCGTTGCCGACGCTATCGTGAAAGCTACTGAAAAAGGCGCCTTCTCCCTGGTAGGTGGTGGCGACTCCGTAGCTGCCGTTAACCAGTTCGGCCTGGCAGAAAAAGTGAGCTATGTATCCACCGGCGGCGGCGCCATGCTGGAATTCTTTGAAGGCAAAGAATTACCCGGCATCGCAGCTGTAAAAGCATAAAGCTTAAAATTCCCAATATTCAAATCCCAAATTCCCGAGAGTGGAATTTGGGATTTTTATTTTTGTATTTTGGATATCTATGAAAAAACTCCTTAGTCATCTCTATTTCCAGGTATTGGTTGCTATCTTCCTGGGTATCCTGGCCGGATGGCTTTTTCCCGGTATAGCCGGTACCGGTAAGCTGATCAGCGAAATGTTCATTAACCTCATCCGCATGCTGATCGCCCCCATTATCTTCTTTACTATCGTGTTAGGCATCGCACGCATGGGCGACATGAACAAGGTAGGCAGGGTAGGCGGCAAAGCCCTGCTGTACTTCGAGATCGTAACTACCATGGCTATTGTGATCGGCCTGATAGTGGCCAACTGGCTGAAACCCGGACAGGGCGTACCCCTGGTAAATGGAAATACTACCGCTGTGCATAAAATAGAGAAGGCCGCCGGCGATATGAACTGGACAGACTTTCTCCTGCATATCATACCCTCCAACGTAGTGGATGCCTTTGCTAAAGGCGATATTATACAGGTACTGGTGTTTGCCGTCCTCTTTGGCTATGCCCTCAGTAAAATGAAGGAAGCCGGGAGCGGCTTGCTGCATACGTTTGACCGCATCTCCCAGGTGTTCTTCAATATCCTTAAACTGATCATGCGACTGGCTCCCCTGGGCGCTTTCGGCGGTATGGCCTATACCATCGGCACCTTCGGGGCTGCGGCGCTCATGCCGCTGGTAAAGCTGATGATCTGTGTTTACCTTACCATGATCGTATTTATTTTCGGTGTGCTGGGTATCATCGCCCGCACTTACCGCTTCAGCCTGTGGCAATACCTGAAGTTTGTCCGCAACGAAATATTACTGGTGCTGGGCACCTCCTCTTCAGAATCCGCCCTGCCGGGTATGATGGAACGCCTCGAACAGCTGGGCTGCTCCCGCTCTGTGGTAGGATTGGTGATACCTACAGGCTACTCCTTCAACCTGGATGGGACCAGCATCTACCTCTCTATGGCCGTCATCTTCCTGGCCCAGGTAAATCATATAGATCTGACCCTGGCGCAGGAACTGACCATCATCGGCATCCTGGTGATCACTTCCAAAGGAGCCGCAGGTATCACTGGCAGCGGCTTTATTGTACTGGCTTCCACACTAACGGTGATCAAGGTGATACCGGTAGAGTCCCTGGCAGTTCTGATCGGGGTAGACCGCTTCATGTCTGAAGCCCGCGCCATTACTAACCTGATCGGGAATGGCGTAGCTACCATCGTAGTGGCTAAAAGTGAGAAGGAATTTGATGAAGAGAAGTACCGGGCCGCTATCAAACGCCAGGTGGCATAGCTTATCCAACACTTAATAATACTGTCCGTTATGAAACTGAGCTCAAAACATCTATTGGTGGCCGGCTGCCTGTTGTTATCTGCAAGCGCCTTCTCCCAGCAGCAAATCGCGCTTGAAAAGGTATGGGTAACAGATACCTCCCTGCGCGTACCCGAATCCGTATATTTCGATGCGCCGAAGAACATCCTGTATGTATCGAACATAGAGGGCAACGGTAACGAAAAAGACGGGAAAGGCTTCATCTCCCGCCTGTCGCCGGAAGGGAAGATCCTGGATCTCCGCTGGGTAGAAGGGCTCAACGCCCCCAAAGGCCTGGGCCTCTATAAAGGCAGTCTCTATGTGGCTGATCTTACGGAAGTGGTGGTGATAGACGTCAGCAAAGGCGCCATTGTACAGCATATACCTGTGGAAGGCAGCGTGTTCCTCAATGATATCACCATTGACAATAAAGGGGTGATCTATGTTTCCGATACCCGCGTAGGAAAAGTGCACCGGATCAAAGATGGCAAAGTAAGCACCCTGCTCGAAGTAAAAGCTCCCAATGGCCTGTTGTGGCTGCCCGGCGGCCTGCAGGTATTGGCAGACGGCGCATTCTTCCGCCTGCAAGCCGATAATACCTTGAAGAAGATCGCGAATATAAGCCAGAGCGTAGATGGCATCGCCCAAATAAAAGCTGGCGAATTCATCGTATCTTGCTGGCCAGGCGAGGTATTCTATGTCAATGCAGCATCCGGCTCCGCCGTTAAGCTGCTGGATACCCGGGAGCAGAAACTAAACACCGCCGACTTCGGCTACAACCCCCAAAAGAAGATGGTATATATACCTACCTTTAACGGCAATACTGTAACGGCATACCGGATCAGGGGCTTATAAAGGGGCAAACAATAAATATAAAATGTAACAGGTAGTGAAAGTGATCCAATGGAAGATATCCAATATCCCTGCCCAAGTACCGAAATTACTTGCCGCAGCACTTTCCTGCTTTATCATCTTTCTTTTATCTCTTTTCATTTTCCCTTTTCAGACAAAGGCACAGGAACCGCATGTTTCCTATTCCTTCTCCCATATTAACCTGCAGAATGGCCTGGCCAGCAACCACGTGTCAGCCATCCTGCAGGATAGGAAAGGTTTTATATGGATCGCCAGTACAGCCCTTCAGCGCTACGACGGCAGTAACCTGCTCACCGTAGCCAGTTTCGACAAAGTGCCCGGCTCCATCTATTATGACGATATCTGCCTCTGTGAAGACCGCAAAGGCCGCATCTGGATGGGCGCGCCTGACAACATTCACATTTACGATCCCGCTGCAGGCGTTACCAGGGCTATGAAGGTGGACATTCGCCCCTCCCTGCAGGGAAACATCCAATGCAGCCAGATAGTGGAAGACTATGCAGGTGTTGTCTGGGCCACCACACAGGAAGGGCTATTACGTTTCAACGACAGCACCGGCAGTTTTGAAAAAGCCACCGTGATCCCCGAAGCTGAGCGCCGGGAGATGAACAGCGCCATCGTAGAAGACGAGGAAGGCCAGCTATGGATCAGTGGCCATAACGGTATCAATATGCTGGACCGCCAGCGCAAACATCTCTACAGTGCTGCCAACAATCCTGCTCACCTGCCCATCTTCTCCATCGATAAAAGCGTTCGGAAATTCTACATAGACTATCGCCGCCGCATCTGGATCGCCGCTCGCACCAAAGGCTTGCTTTGCTATGATCCCGGCACTAAAAAGCTGCAGTCATTTTCAATAGGAGAAGTGTTCGATATTACCACCGACCTGGAGCATAACATCTGGGTGGCCCTTGAAGGCGGAGACATTGCCCGCTTTGATGATAACCGCCAGGAGTTTAGCGTTCGCATCCACGGCAATAATGAAGATGACCTCGGATTGCACTACGACTTCGAATCCAATTGCTTCCTGACAGACCGCGAAGGCCACCTCTGGGTAGGAACAGACAGGGGCGTGAATATACTGAGCCTCCATAATCCTTCCCTGCATATAATGGATCAGCGCATCGTGTTCAATGGGGATGGTAAACATCTTCCAAGAGCGGAGGTAACAGATCTTTTCCAGGCCAGTAACGGAGACGTATACGCCGGGTACTGGGGTAAAGGATTCAGCTGGTTGAACAGCCAGCTGGACCTGAGGCAGAATTTCTCTCATAACGGTACAGACCCGGCGTATACCCTGCCCGAAAGCCGCAGCCTGGTATGGAGCTTCGCAGAAATGAAGAACGGCAATGTGCTGGTAGGGCAGGAGAACGGTTTCCTCTCTGTCTTTGATCCCCGGCAGGGAAAATTCATTGCCCATCATCAGCCGGCCGCCTTCCAGGACCAGACCCTGATGAGCCTTTATGTAGAAAGCGATACCTCCGTATGGATAGGCCTCTATAAAAAAGGGCTGGCCCGCTGGAACCCGCAACAGCGTACTGCCTATTCCTATCCGCAGCTGCAAAATAACATACAACGCCAAACATCGGTGATGGATGTGGTGCCTCATAACGATTCCCTGCTATGGCTGGCCACCAGCACGGCTGGTCTGATATTGTTCAATAAGCACAGCGGCCACGTGGTGACCCGGGATAACTTCCGGCAGGGTTCCCTGCTGGTCAATAACATTACCTGTCTGTATAAAGCGGATGATACCACCCTGCTGGCTGGTACCGATCACGGGCTCTGGATGTTCAATACCAGCAGCCACACCGCAAAGCCGCTTACCACCAACGGCATCCTGTTCGACGAATGGGTACTAAGCATGCGGGCAGACGATGGTACCGGAGGCATATGGTTTGTCACGCCCTATAGCTTCTACCGCTTCAATCCCAAACAGTTTGCGTTGGAAACCTTTGTGCAGGGCGATAATATTGTAGACAATAACCGTAAAGTAAGGCGCCGTATCATCAGGCTGCAGGATGGTAAACTGCTGATCGGCGCCTCAGACCACTTCCTGTCCTTTGATCCCAGGGCATTAAAGGTGGCGCCGCCTCCGCCGGATGTGACGATCCTCAGCGTTAAAGCGCTGGACAGCGCCATACAGATAGATCCGCAACAGGCAGTAGCACTGACGCACCGGCAGAACTTTATCTCCATTGAGTTTAAAAGCCTGCTCTATCACCCTGAAAAGATCCGTTATTATTATCAGCTGGAAGGCGTGGATGAAGACTGGGTAAATGCGGAAGGCCTGCTGATAGCCAAGTACACCAACCTGTCTCCCGGCGTGTATACGTTCAAGGTACGCAGCGTAAATGCTGCAGGTACCTTTTCTACCAATACTACCACACTCCGTATTAACATCAAGCCCGCTTTCTGGCAAACCAACTGGTTCAGGATGCTGGTATTGATGGTAACCGCAGCCCTGATCTACATCTATTTCAGGGCGCGCATACACTATATTAAGAAAGAGGCCCGGCGCCGCACGCTGGTGCAGCAGAAAATGGCGCAGCTTGAAATGAAGGCGCTGCGGGCGCAGATGAACCCACACTTCATCTTCAATGCGCTCAATTCCATCCAGACCTTTATGATGAAAAGCGAAACAGAACAGGCGCTCTCTTACCTGAACCGCTTTGCACGCCTCATTCGCAGCGTACTGGATAACTCACAGCAGAATACCATTCCCATCTCCAAAGAGGTAAGCATGCTGGAAAACTATATTGAATTGGAAAAGCTGCGCTTTGCAGACCAGTTTGATTATAAGATCACAATCGATCCCTCGCTGGATCCTGACTTTACCGAGATCCTGACCATGATCATTCAGCCTTTTATAGAGAATGCGATCTGGCACGGGCTGCTGCATAAAAAAGAACAGGGCCGCCTGCTGCTGTCCTTCACCAAAATGCAGGACCGTATATTATGTGTAATAGAGGACAATGGTATTGGCCGTGAAAGATCAGCCGCGCTTAAGCAGGCCAGCGGCTATACGCACGCTTCAAGAGGCCTGCAGATCACGCGCGACAGGCTCTCGCTGTACAACAGCCGCTTTAATGTGGATGCCTGTTTTGATATAGAAGATCTCTACGACGAAAACGGACAGGCCACCGGTACCCGTATAAATCTCTGGTTTCCCCTGGTGGAAGATTAAACCTTCACTACTTTTTTTTGCTTCGTGTCCCAGCGCCATGGGCTGTTCAAAAGCCGTAAGCCTCCCAGCCAGCGATGCTGCAGGGATACATAATCAGTATAATTTTCTTCATTGTTCAACACCTCTTTGCCAAGGGTGGTAATCGTCAGCATGTTCTCCTGCTGTTCAATGATCCCCGCAGCGCGCATGCGCTGTATATAAATGTCCAGCTGAAAATCGCCGAAGCCATAGATCTTCATATCTTCCCAGAACTGGGCGTACAGATCGTACCAGCGCATGGGGCACATAGACACTTTATGAAGAAAATAGCTTTGGATGGCGTTCAATCCGTTCTCAACAGAGGGAAGCCTTTGCAGGTGTGCTGTGAGGGCTTGTCCAAGGTAAGTAAGATGACCGCTGGGCGCTTTACTCATAGCTTCCAGGGTCAGCGGCTCGCCTTCACAATAGGCTTGCCAGACTTTGGCCGCCAGCTCCAGGTCTGCATCATCCAGGAGAACGCGTTGTTCAAATAAAGGAGGGAAATGTTCAGGAAGCAGCGTACCGAGGCCTCTGAATTCTGCCACTTCCGGGTGGCGGTCAATAGATACCAGGCTTATCCGGGGAAGCCGGATCATTTGTGTGCGCAGGTAATGAAGTACAAACAACAGGTTGATCTGGCAGAAAAGGTCAAATTCGAACCACAGTACTACTTCGTCTGCTTCTGCTGCAAGCTTTAGTTTTTCCAGCTCGCTGACCACATGGGCGTAATAAGTTTGTTTATCTATACCGTAATGGTATTCCAGGTGTTTTGACCGGGTTTCAAAAAATGCGTTCATGTCGTCTGTGCACTTCACTTTGCCTTCACACATCATTTCCCGGCACACCACTATTGCTCCTGGTACCCCACTCTCCCGGAATGAGGTAAGGGTAGCATCGCCGTTAAGAACATGCAGGTACGACATGGTTTACGCTTTATAGAGGTTATATCAAATCAACGTATCTCTACCAGCTTCCGCTTGCGCCGCCTCCACCGCCGGAGCCTCCTCCAAATCCACCGAAGCCTCCGCCACCACCTCCGCCGCCCCAGCCTCCGCCGGAGCCGCTGCTCCAACCGCCTCCGCCCATCGGGAAGCCACCCCATCCACCCCAGCCTCTCCGGCTGATCGTGGTACCGCCTCCACGACGGTTGTTGATGATTGAGAGCAGGATGATGGCTACAATAACCAGCACAAAAATAGAGCCGCCTCCTTTACCGCGCCTTTTCTTTGGGATTGCCTTGTATTCTCCGGCTGCGGCTTTCTCAATGGCGTTCACCGCCTCGTCAAGTCCCTGGTAATAATGCCCCTCTCTGAAATTGGGTACAATGATCTCATCTATAATACGGTTGGCGATAGCATCCGGTACAGCTCCTTCCAGTCCATAACCGGTTTCTATGCGCACTTTCCGATCGTCAATGGCCGCCAGTATCACCAGGCCGTTGTTCTTTTCTTTGGAACCAACACCCCAGTCGCGTAATATTTTCAACGCTGTTTCGCTGATGTCATAGTCGCCGGTAGTTTTGACAGTAACGATAGCGATCTGCGTGGAGGTGCTGTCATTATAAGCTACCAGTTTCCGTTCCAGGTCATCTGCCTCCTGTCGCAGCAGCACACCAGCCATATCATTCACCAGTCTCGGCGGCGTAGGTCTGGGCGGTACTTCCTGTGCAAACGTCTGTAAGCCTGTTATCAATAATAAACAAAGCCATAACCAGCAGAATATCCTCATTGTCTAAAACTATAGGTCAGTAAATGTTCATTTCCCGAATACAATATCGTCCGGCAGTTCATTCTGATCGTCGCCGGCGCTATAAGGGAAATGCAGTTGCAGTGATTCGCCGATCTCTTTGATACAGGCTTCTATACCTTCTATTACCCTGTTCTGTGAAAAATGTTGTTTCAGCAACAGGGCTTCATTCTGCCAAAAGGTATCACCTACTTTTTCATGGATCCCCTGGTCTCCGAGGATCGCAAACTGGTGGTCCCGCAGGGCGATGTACAACAGCACACCGTTACGCTGGCGGGTCTTTGTCATGTCGAGCGACAGGAAGATCTCCTGAGCCCTGTCCATCGGGTCTACATAAGCGCACCGGCTTTCAATAAACAGCCTTATCTCTCCGCTGGTAAGTCTTTCCGCTGAACGGACCGCCTGTACAAGCCTGACTTTGTCAGCCTCCTCTACAAGCTCTTTTTTGCCAAATGGAAATATGCGCATAATGCAATGTATTAAAATCCCAGATTCCAGATCCCAAATTCCAAACCGGGACTGGTATCAATGTCAAAAGCTGTACACCTTAGGTCAGGCGCCTGCGTTCAGTTTGGAATTTGGAATTTGGGTGTTGGAATTTAAAACTGAACTTTCGGTGCACTTTCAGATCCGGGCTGTGCCTGGAAATAACCTTTCTGCTGGAATCCTGCAACACCCGCAATCACGTTATTGGGGAAACTGCGCACAGAACTGTTGTAGCCGTTCACCGCATCGTTGAAATCATTGCGGGCAACGGTAATACGGTTCTCAGTACCTTCCAGCTGCGCCTGCAGATCCAGGAAGTTCTGGTTAGCCTTCAGCTGCGGATAGCTTTCTGCCACAGCCAGCAAACGGCCCAGCGCAGTGCTTAATTGACCTTGCGCCTGCTGGAACTGCTGGATCTTCTCTGGTGAAAGATCGTTAGGATTAACAGTGATCTGTGTCGCTTTGGCACGCGCTTCTATCACCTGTGTCAGGGTAGTTTGCTCAAAGTTGGCGGCGCCCTTTACCGTGCTCACCAGGTTAGGGATGAGGTCAGCCCTGCGTTGGTACTGGCTTTGCACGGCGCCCCATTTATTTTTAACATTCTCATCCAGTTTTACCAGGCCGTTATATTTGTTACAGCCGAACATGCCTAATAATACCAGGACTACAATAACGATGATACCTTTTTTCATCTGTCAATATTTGATTTTATGATTTTCACATTAAGATATATTGCCCCTAATAGGATGCTGGTTTAGTGCGGTTTAACAGCATAATGGGTTGGGATGTACCAAACCTACACGAAATTCGTCAAACCACAAAAACTATCTCCTTCCACGATTACTGTACAGCTTACTGAAAAAATAGGGCCAAAATCTTTTTCTTTATATATAATTTTGCGGGAATATTCATCATCCTCATCTAAATGCAAATCCTGCTTTTAACTCAGATGCGGTTTTATTGTTTGTAACTCATTTATTTTTATTAACTTAGAGCTAAGACTCCTGAATGAGTGTGCAACACATCCATATTCTCTATATCGATGACGAGATACACAATCTGAACGCCTTCAAAGCTTCTTTTCGCAGGCTGTATACGGTATTTACCGCCGAATCGGCAGAAGATGCAGTCAGGATCCTGTCAGAAAACGATATTCACATCATTATTTCAGACCAGCGCATGCCTAGAATGACAGGCATCGAATTCTTCGAATCCATACTGGAAAGATTTCCTGAACCTATCCGCATCCTGCTCACCGGTTATGCAGATATCAACGCGGTGATCGACGCGATCAACAAAGGCCAGGTATATAAATACTTTTCCAAACCCTGGAATGAAGAAGAGCTCCGGCATAACATTGAAAAAGCCTATGAAGTGTACGCACTCCGTAAAGAGAACAAGGAACTGACGGCCAAATTGCTGGATGTGAATGAAAAGCTGGAATTCCTGCTCAGGCAAAAGCTGATCTCCTGATACTTTACCTATCGTTTATTTTTCGTTTACTATGTCCGTGCATGAAAATGGATCGTATTGTCGTAGATACGATATTCGATGTTCAGCGAGGAAGACAATTGCTCCAGGAAATCCTGCAGAGGCTTGTCTTTTTCAAGACAACCGGAATACTGCATAGCTGCCATCGATTGTCTGTCGAAAGCTAATTTAAGTCCAAACCAGCGCTGAATAACAGGTTCGAGCTCCTGCAGGTTCTTGTTGCGGAAGCGGTAAATGCCTTCCCGCCATCCAAGCGTAACAGCTTCATCAAAGCGTTTTACCTTGAACCGTTCGCCGGTCCGGTAAATAGCCTCATACCCGGGTTTAAGCGTTACGTCCAGCGTATCGCCTACATCCGTTACTGCAGCGCCCTGTACCAGCGATGTAATGATCATACCCGAATCGTAGGAGTTGATATTGAAAGCAGTGCCCAGCGCCTTCACAGAAGTGCCGGGAGTATGCACGATAAAAGGCTGTTTGGAATTCTTCGCTACAATAAAATAGGCTTCCCCTTCCAGGTAAACTTCTCTTGTCTTGCCCGGGAAAATGAAGGGAAAACGCAGGGTAGAACTGGCATTCAGATGAACTTCCGTTCCATCCGCCAGCTCGATCCTGTAATCTGTTTTAGGGGGAACGGTCAGCGTATTCCATTCTACCGTAAGGTTATTATCATCCGCTGCTTCGGCAGGCGCCGTTTTAAGCGCGCTATCTGCTGCGGGTGTCTTCTGGTCCTGTTGCGCTATCTGGGTGGATGCAGCCGGAACATCCGCCGCGTTCAATGCTGTCGCGCGGGTAGCCGGTATCAACCGGGCCTTTGCTGCAGCTGGTTGTTGTTCGGCCTTTATTGCTGCTACCAGTTGGGATTTGGAGCCCAACCAACCGTAATAATAGGCAAAGCCCGAGACGGTGATCAATACACCGGCAATGATAGCTGCTACACGGTATTTTTTCAGGAATCTGAGCGCCCTCACATGGAAAGAAGGCGCGGGCCTTAGCAGGGCCTCTATCTTACACCAGGCAAGGTCGGCCCGGAGGTCTTCCAGGATATCGTTGTTGGTGGCAATTTTGGCATTCTCGAGTTCAAACCAGCAATTGCGTACGTGCTCGTCTTGTTGTATCACCTGCTGCAGGTATCTGTCATTCTCCTTACTGATCTCGCCTAATTGCTTTTCCAGCAAAAGTTGATAAATGTGTTCTTCATTAAATTTCATATAGAAAAGCACATAAGAAATTTCGACGTTTTAGCTATACCGTATACGACGTATGTCCTCCAGGGCCAGTTTTAGTTTTTCCGCAGGCATATTATCAATGGAACTTAAAACCTGCTTACGGAGTTCCTGGTGTTCTGTTGCATTCTCGTTTGGGTGTGACTGGTATTGTTCTTCACCATTTTCATTTTGAGGTTCCCGGGCCTGGTCCAGACAATCTAAATGGACCTGTTGATAGAGAAACCCCCCTACTGACTGCTGTATGTCAAGATATAGTTTTTCTTCCCATATACGTATGAATGTATGCTGTACCACGTCTTGCGCCCGCTTCATATTGCCCACCATAGTAAAGGCTTTTAGGCATAAAGGCTTGTAATATTTCAGGAAGAAATATTGGTACGCCTTTATATTACCCAGTTTTAACTCTGATAATACAGCCATATCATCAATACTAGTCATATCGTTGCTTTTTGCGATAATAGTAAATTATGAGCTGTTTTTTGGTCGAAACCCGCTCTCTGTTTAGGTGTTCGTTTCTTGGCGCCCATAATTTCCTATTAAAAGTTACAACAAAAAGTTAACTATTGGTTAATAAACTTAAATAATTGGAGCAGTGTCAGAATGATATTTATAGTCTGCCGTTTAGGTATGCCCGAAAGTTTCATAGTTTAATAGTTTAAATGTGTAAGATTGCCGTTTATGCGGGAAGCAATTCCGGTTTCGCGTGACGTCATTGCGCTGGCTGCATACCGCTCATTAGCCGCCGTCATTGCGCTGGGTGCATCCGCTCTTCAGCCGCCGTGATTGCGCTGGCTGCATCCGGCTCTTCCTTCGCGTCATTGCGCTGGGTGCATCCGCTCTTCAGCCGCCGTCATTGCGCCGGATGTATCCGCTCTTCCTTCGCGTCATTGCGCTGGCTGCATCCGCTCTTCAGCCGCCGTCATTGCGCCGATGTATCCCGCTCTTCCTTCGCGTCATTGCGAGGAGCAGTAAAGCCTTGTGCGTGGGGCGACGAAGCAATCTTTTAGTTAATCTTGGGGAGGCTAAAAGATTGCTTCGTCGCCCCAGGCGCTAGCCCCCTCAGTGCTCCTCGCAATGACGGCAGCGGAAGACCCTCAACCCTCGCAATGACGACGGCGGAAGACCCTCAACCCTCAAACTTTGAAACTTTCCCTTAAATTGCACCCCATTGTAGACTTAATTTTCCTGAATATGCAAGTTTGGAAAGATTACCAGGCAAATCATAAAGACCGCTTCCTGGACGAATTGTTAGCACTGCTGCGCATTCCCTCTGTCAGCGCAGATTCCCGCTTTAGCCAGGATGTGAAAAATTGCGCCGAAGCCGTAAAGCAGCGCCTGCAGGAAGCCGGCGCAGATAACGTGGAAGTGTGCCCTACCGCCGGCCACCCCATCGTCTACGGCGAAAAAATAATAGATCCGAAACTACCCACCGTGCTCGTATACGGCCACTATGACGTGCAGCCGGCCGATCCGCTGGAGCTCTGGCACAGCGGCCCCTTCGAGCCCGTTATTAAGGACGGTAAGATCTTCGCACGTGGCAGCGCCGACGATAAAGGCCAGTTCTACATGCACGTGAAAGCCTTCGAGATCATGGTCAAAACCAACAGCCTGCCCTGCAATATCAAATTCATGATAGAAGGGGAGGAGGAAGTAGGCTCCGCCAACCTGGGCATCTTTATCAAAGAGAACAAAGAACGCCTGAAGGCCGACGTAGTGCTGATCTCCGATACCGCCATGATCAGTCTCGAAAATCCTTCCCTGGATACCGGTCTCCGCGGACTGGCCTACATGGAAGTGGAAGTCACCGGCCCCAACCGCGATCTTCACTCCGGCGTATACGGCGGCGCAGTGGCCAACCCGGCTACCATCCTCTGCCAGCTCATCGCCTCCATGCACGATGAGAACAATCATATTACCATCCCCGGTTTCTACGATAAAGTGATCGAGCTCTCCAAAGAAGAAAGGGCAGCCCTCAACAAAGCGCCTTTCGACGAAGCGGAGTACAAGCAGGACCTGGGCGTAGATGAGCTCTGGGGTGAGAAAGGATACTCCAGCATCGAGCGCACCGGCATCCGTCCTACCCTCGAAGTGAACGGTATCTGGGGCGGCTACACCGGCGAAGGCTCCAAAACGGTACTGCCTTCCAAAGCATCTGCCAAAATATCCATGCGCCTGGTGCCCAACCAGGATTGGATCGAAATATCCGAACTGTTCAAAGCGCATTTCGAAAAGATTGCGCCCAAAACAGTAAAAGTAAAGGTAACTGCCCACCATGGTGGCAGCCCCTATGTTACGCCTACGGACCATATTGCTTTCAAAGCGGCCAGCAAAGCCATAGAAAGCACTTTCGGCAAATCGCCTATTCCCGTGCGTGGCGGCGGCAGCATTCCCATCGTGGCGCTGTTTGAGAAAGAACTGGGCTTAAAGACCATCCTCATGGGCTTTGGCCTGGATAGTGATAACCTGCACTCTCCCAACGAGAAGTACGGGCTGGAGAACTTCTACAAAGGAATTGAGACCATCCCTTACTTCCACCAGTACTTTGCGGAGATGAGCAAAAAGTGAGAACAATATGCCAGCAACTGAAAAGCTCCGGGTGGATAAATACCTCTGGGCGATCCGTATATTTAAAACCCGCACCCAGGCCGCTGCCGCCTGCGACGCAGGCAAGGTCAAACTCAATGGCGCAGCCGTAAAAGCCGCCCGTACCGTAAGCCTCGGCGATCAGTACGAAGTGAAGACGGAAGCCCGCCGCTGGAAAATTGAAGTTACCGGCCTGCTGCATAACAGGCTCCAGTATACGGAAGCCATCAAATATTATGTAGACATCACACCCGAAGAAGACCAGCAATTCAACCAGCGGGTAACCGCCAGCTTCTATACCGGTAAACGGCCCAGCAAAATAGGCCGTCCTACCAAACGTGAACGCCGCGATCTCGACGACTTCATGGAAGGGGAATAATAGTTTGAGGTTTGAAGTTTGAGGTTTGAGGTTCAGAAGAAGGATGCCTTCCTGGTTACTTTTCCTGAACCTCTAACCTCCAACGAACTTCAAACCTCAAACTTCAAACCTCAAACTCCTTAAACTTTCAGATTTGTTGTTGTAAATTCGCACACTTATTATAAAATAGATGCCTACTAAACAAAGCGACGTTCTCTCCGCCGATTACCTGGTGAAGATAGCAGAAGAATTCGGTACCCCCGTTTACGTGTACCACGCAGAAAAGATCAAAACCCAGTACGAAAAGCTGCAAAAGGCTTTTTCGAAGACGGACGCCCGTTTCTTCTACGCCTGTAAGGCCCTGACCAACATCAATGTGCTGAAGTACATCAACTCCCTGGGCTGCGGTCTGGATACCGTATCCATCCAGGAAGTGCAGCTGGGCCTCAAAGCAGGCTTCGATCCCAAGAATATCATTTTTACGCCCAATTGCGTGGATCTCCAGGAGATCATCGCTGCTAAAGACCTGGGCGTGAATATCAATATTGACAATATTTCCATACTTGAACAGTTTGGCAATACCTTTGGCGGCAGCTATCCCATCTGCATTCGCCTGAACCCTCACATCATGGCCGGCGGTAACTTCAAGATCTCCACCGGGCATGTGGACAGCAAGTTCGGGATCTCCATCCACCAGCTGCGCCATATCGAGCGTATCGTGAAAAGCACCCGCCTGAAGGTAACCGGTCTGCACATGCATACCGGCTCCGAAATAAAGGATGTGGACGTGTTCCTGCGCGGCGTGGAGATCATGTTCGAAATGGCCGAGCACTTCCCTGACCTGGAGTTCATTGACCTGGGCAGTGGCTTTAAAGTAGCCTACCAGCAAGGCGATCCGGAAACAGACATCGACCTGCTGGGCAAAAAGCTCTCCGACGCCTTCAACGGCTTTAACAAGAATTACAGCCGCCCGCTGCAGCTGTGGTTCGAGCCCGGAAAGTTCCTCGTAAGCCAGAGCGGCTACTTCGTGGTGAAGACCAACGTGATCAAACAAACCACCGCTACCGTATTCGTGGGCGTTAATTCAGGCTTTAACCACCTGATCCGCCCCATGTTCTACGATGCCTTCCATCTTATTAAGAATATCTCCAATCCCAAAGGCACAGAACGGATCTATACCGTGGTAGGAAATATCTGCGAAACAGATACCTTCGGCTGGGACCGCAAGATCAACGAAGTACGGGAAGGCGACTACCTCGTATTCTATAACGCAGGCGCCTACGGCTTCGAAATGTCTTCCAACTTCAACTCCCGCCTCAAACCTGCGGAAGTAATGGTGAAAGACGGTAAGCCGCAGCTGATCCGGAAAAGAGACACTATCGACGATCTGCTGAAGAACCAGATAGAGATCGAGATCTAAATACGCCCTCTCCGTCATTGCAGGCGTGGGTCTTCAGCCTACGTCATTGCCAGGCGCATATAGCCATCGTGGGTGGCCGGGCCGAAGCAATCTTTTAACGACAAACGGTAGTCCTGCATTTGTCATTAAAAGATTGCTTCGTCGTTTCCACGCGCTAACCCTCCACTGCCTCCCCGCCATGACGGTACATTAAGTCTTCGTTCCTACAGGCTAGTTATGTCTGCTGCATGTCATCCTTGTCCTCTTATGAAATTTTAATCCTAAAAAATGTTATAAATTTGCAAAACTTCCTTCCACTGCTTATTCCTGCACAAACAGTCACACTGTAGTACGTTACCTTTCTATGACAGAAATATTGCGAATGAATTAATTTATACTCTAGTTGATTATGAGAGTCTTAACCGCACAGACGGGTGTATTTAAAGAAGAAGGGGTGATTGAAAGCCGTATATCATTCGCTCCTTTTGTAAGGTACCTGAAAGAAAAGGCAGCCCGGGGAGAAGATACGCGCGCTGCATATTACCAGAAGCTGGTAGATAAGTTTGAACAAACACCCACCGCCCTCGTGCCCTTCAAAGGGCCGGAAGAAGTGGCGGCCCACCAGGAATTACTGGACATCGTAGCGGCCAACGTTTTCCCCGTAACCGCTGATATGGATAAAGATATCTATGGCATCGGCATGCCATACAAGTTTGCCATCTTCTATTACTCCGAGCAGTTCAAAAAGGTATTCACCAAAGACGGCGAGCACCTGGCCACCGCCCCCCATGGCATCGCCACCGAAAAAGTGGAGCGCGATAAAAAAGAATGGCTGTATAAGCTCATCCTCCAGAAAGTATATGATTTCCCGGTCAGCTATGATACAGAGATCATCCACACCGTTGCCACCCCGGAGAACAATACCGGCATCAAGGGATATGTAAAGGTGAAGGTGGATCCCCGCTTTGTAGACGTAAGGGTAAAAGGCCAGCTGCCCGAGCTTTGTTACGACAAGGTATGCCTTAAACAGGCCTCCCTGGAATGGCTGGAAGAAGTGCTGCCCCTCAGCCTCTTCGCCCTGGAAGGCTTTGTGATCTGGACCGTGAAAGATGTTACCCAGGAACAGGTGCTCAACCGCGTGAAAGACCTGGTCATGAACATGACAGAGAAGAACGAGCTGAAAAGCTACCGCAGGTTTGAAGAGAACGTACTGGCTGCCGCCCAGATCAAAGACGCGAGCGTGCACCTGCTGCCCGTGCCCAAGATCAACGGCCGTTACCTGCTCGAATCCCGCTTCACCGAAACAGACATCGTGCTGGGCATGAAGGGAAGCGAGAAAACGCAGCAACACCTGTTTCAGCTGATGCTGGAGCATGTGCTCGAAAACCAGGACCCCCTGGTGCTGCCAACCGTGAATGAAACCACCGTACAGCCTTATCCTTTCCTGAAATACCTGCCACTGAAAGGTATCAAAAGCTTCATCATGGCCCCTGTTATGCATGAAGACGGACTGCTGGGCATCATCGAAATGGCCTCCACCCAGGAGAACGCCATTACCCTCGAATCCCTTGGTCATATGGAAGTGCTGTATCCCATGGCGCAGATGTTTGTTAGCAGGAGCCTCAGTATCCTGAACAACCGCATCACCGGCGTCATAAAAGAAGAGTTCACCGCGCTGCAGCCCGCTGTGGAATGGAAATTCATTGATGCCGCCTGGAACTACCTGCACACACCTCCGGGTGAGCGCAACTATATCGGTAATATTACCTTCAACGATGTATACCCGCTGTACGGCGCTATCGATATCCGCAACTCTTCTATAGAGCGCAGCAACGCCATACATGAAGATCTGCGCGAACAGCTGCTGCTCACACAGGATACGCTCGAACAGATAGACGGCAGCATTTATCTGCCGCTGCTGGAAGAGATGCGTGTCAGGAACAGCAGTTTGCTGAGCGGTATAGACAGCTCCATGCTGTCTGAAGAAGAACAGCAGATCACCGAGTTCCTCGACCACGAGATCGCCCCGCTGTTCCGCCACCTGTACGACAGCCATGCAACGCTGCACCCGCTGCTGAATAAATATTTCCAGACCATCGACAAGTCCGAAGGGCACATTCTGCGCAACCGGCAGGAATACGAAGCCAGCCTGGCCGCCATCAACATGGCCATCAGCCAGTACCTCGATAAGGAAAAGGAAAATATCCAGCTCTCATTCCCCTGCTATTTCGAGAAATACCGTACAGACGGGATAGAGTATAATATCTATATCGGGCAATCCATTGCCCAGTCCCGCAAATTCGATATGCTGTACCTGCGCAACCTGCGCCTGTGGCAGCTGTCGTCCATGGCAGAAATAGCAAGGCTGACCCATAAGCTCAAAGGAGAACTGAAAGTGCCCCTGCAAACCACCCAGCTGATCCTGGCGCATAGCAATGCCATCGACATTAGCTTCCGTCACGACGAAAGGCGTTTCGATGTGGAAGGCGCTTACAATATCCGTTACGAGATCATGAAAAAGCGGATCGATAAAGTGCATGTGGAGCCCGGCGGACAACGCCTCACACAGCCCAACACCATCGCCGTGGTATATGCTTATGCCAAAGAGATGGAAGAATACCGCAAATACATCCAGTTCCTGCAAAGCAAGAACATCTTAAAACCTAATATTGAAATGCTGGAACTGGAAGAGCTGCAAGGCATCAGCGGCCTGAAAGCAATGAGAGTGGAGGTGAACCTGGAAGATTAAAAAAGTCGTAAGTCGTAAGTTGTTAGTCGTTAGTGAGCGGATACAATCTTCGCTTCCATCACTAACGACTAACAACTTACGACTTACGACTTTTCCTTAAAATCTAAACCCTAACGTAATATACGGCAGCGTGCCCTCCTTTGACTTACCCACCGTAGCCTGCAGCACAAACATATTCACCGGCACCAGGAATAATCCTCCGCCATACCCATCATGCCATATACCTGATTTTTCTCCCTCCAGCCAAACACGGCCCACATCATTATACGCTAACAATCCTACAGATGCAGGGAACAGGTAAGACTTGAACTGGAACAGCTTCACCCGCAGCTCTATATTATTATATACCATACTGCTGCCCGCAAAGCGGTTGTTGCGGTATCCGCGCAGGTTCTGCACACCGCCCAGCATCAGCGCCTGGAAGAATTCATAATGGCCCCAGATATGTCCGCCGCCTAAACGGGTTACCAGCACTACATTGGCTGGAATGCGGAAGTTGGTGTACAAGCTCATATCTGAAGTGGCCTGCAGGTAATGATGCTTCTCCTGGTTCAGGCCCTGGTTGCCCAATAGGCTGGTAGTCCACAGCAGCCCACGCAAAGGCAGGATCTCATTGTCGCGGGTATCGATGGTAATGCCCAGCCGCAACCCTGCATAGTCTTTACTTGTATAAACGCTCTGCGAGTCCAGCCCGTTCTGTGAGAACTTGGTTACAAAACGATCAAAATTTTCGTCCTTGTCAAGCGCGTAGTGCGTGAAAGACGGGCCGTAGAAGAACCTTACCTTGGAGCTTAGCTTGCTTTTCAGCAGGGCTTCGGCATTGTACAGGTTATAACGGGAACGGTAGTACCAGATGTCCAGTGAGCGGTCATACACGCTTTCATTACCCAGTCCAAAAAAGTTGATGGTATTATGCGGCGCTTTAGCGCTGGCTAATAATGACAGGTCGGTAGTGCCGATCACGTCGGTGAATTCACCCATGTAACGGAACTGGTAAGCCTGTGTGGCGATAGAGTGCCCGGCGATGAAAGTATGCCTGGCGGCAAACGGCTCTTTACGCCAGCCCTGTTTGGTATACTGGAAGCCCACTCCCAGCGAGAGGCCGTCATCCAGGTTATAGCCTGCAAAGATCAGGGGCATCAACCGGTCATATTTGAAAGCCATACGATCATAACGGATCACTGCCGGACTGGATGAAAGCCGCAGCCTGCCATGATCCAGGGCAAAGCTGTCTTTACCCTGTTTCAGATCGTATATACGTACCGGTTTACCACCGCCATTAGAGCTGTCTATATACGTATCGCTGTCCTTACCGCCGATCAGCCTCACCTTGATCGGGCTGCCATGATCACCGCTTACAATGAAACGGTCGTTGCCGCCAAGACCGTACAGGCGGATCTCACGGGTATCATCCGGGTCAAAGGTGCGGGAGTAGATCGCCTGTTCCCTTTCCCCGTCCTTGCTGATCTTATAGGCATTCACCGCCAGCTTTCCTTCCGGGAGTTTCTGGATGGTGAAGAGCTCATTCTTTTGTGTGCCGGGTATGTCCACTGCCTTGGCCAGGAAGCGGTAATATTGCATAGCGGCCGGTTCCAATACTTCCCTGCGGGCCTTCAGTTTGTTGAAGGTCTCGTCGCCCACCATGGCGCGCACGGTATCCGGGAAGCGTTTTACAGCCGTCAGCATTACGGTGTCTGTCATTTGCTGTACAAACTGGTGAATGTGGTCCTGCCATTGCTGCTCATTGAGCTGGTTCAGGAAAGAACGGTCAAAATAACGCGCGTTGAAATTGAAGCCGTTGATATCCCGGTAGTGGTCCCTGAATCCCTGGAACTTGGGCAATGCCCATTTGCGGGAGGCGATCCAGGGAAGTATCCCCTGACTCACAAAAAAGGCCTGGTCACGGTCTCTGGGGATGGGGTAGAAGGTTTTGCCTTTGCCTTCTTTATTTTTACTAACGCCCCAGCGCCACTGATCGTCATGGCGATCCCAGTCGCCAACCAGCATGTCCAGCAGGCGGGCGTGCAGCACTTTTTCCTGGTCTACAGAATTATCGTTGTCGCCCTGCAGCTGTCCCAGCGTTTTTTCGGTATTATAGGTTTTGTCTTTTACCGGTTCCCTTTCTTCCAGCAGGTATACATCTCCGCCAAAAGCTTCGTAGATGCCCAGCGAAGTGTCTTTGGGCAGGTATACAAAAGTGGGATTGCTATGCGGCACGCCAGCTGCTTCGGCCATGGAGGCCACCACCGGCGGTGCATAGGGATTGGAGGAAGAGATCTGGTCCTGCACTACATCCTTGGCAAAGGTTTCCCTGAACTCTTCAGGCAGCGCATTGCGCGGGTCTTTCTTGAGAGAGCGCAGTGCCCACTCTTCACCCTGTGCATCTTCCAGTCGCAGGGAGCGGGTTTGCATACCGCCGCCGCGTTGGTTGATCCGCAGGCCGCCTTTTTCTTTGCGCAGGTCCAGCACCGGGAAGTTGAGGGGCGCCGCCCAAACGGCGCGGTAGTTGTCGCCCAGCCACCAGCGGTGAAAGCCGCTGGCTTTATTGTACTGCGGATCCGCAGGCATCCTTACAACAGCCGGCAGTTCAGCAGCCGGCGTAATGGTGGCGACAGCCGCTGCTTTAATATCCGACAGCTTCAGCAGGTTATTTTCGTATACCGGCTTTTGAGGGTCAGCGGCCAGGTAATACTGAACGCGCAAGGTGCCGTCCTGCAGCAGCTCCAGTGCGCTGAAGCCATTGCCGTAGGTGGCGAACAGGGTGTTTTTCCCTTTCTTCACACGGTCATGCTTGGCGGCGCTGCCACTTACGATATAATAGTTTTGTCCGTCTTTCAGCAGTTGCAGTGCATGGTCATGTCCGGCTACAAACACGGTAGGGCCATGTGCTTTAAACGTTTCCTCTACCCGCCTGATCATCTGCTGGTATTCCGGGTGGGGAATGTCTTCCCTGGCGCCGAATACCCCGCGGGCAATAGGATAGATAGAGCCCAGGATCGGCAGAGGGATGTACAGGCCCGGCTTCAGGTCAGTAAAAGGAAAGATATGCTGCTTGATAGTATAATATCCGCCGTGAATGCCATGGCTGCGGAAAGGGTGGTGGGTGGCAAACAGGATCAGCTTACCCCGGTTGCGGGCCACCATATCTGAGAGTGATGTGATCACCTCTTCTTTGTCCTTGCAGTCGCAGGAAGAGCCGGCCCCTGGCTTTAAGTAGGGAAACAGCCACCACTCGCTGTCCATTACGATCAGGGTCACATTGTTATTGATGGGCACCTCCACCGGGCCGGGACATCCGTCCTGCGGCAGGTAGCGCACATTGGGCAATGAGAGGGAGTCTACGTACTGCTGCTGGTTGCGGACAATAGACCAGCCGTTGGGCTTCATCTTGTTCCAATCATGATTGCCGGGAACGAAGATGGCATTGGCGGAGGTGTTCTTTACCAGGCCCACCTCATAGTCCAGGATCTCTTTGGCATGCGGGTAGCGTTTGTCTGCCTCGTCGGGTAACCCGTAAGGATATACGTTATCGCCAAGATAGATCACGGTATTGCGTGCGTCCTGCATGTTATAACGCTGCCGTACAGCGTCTATGACCGGGTTACGGCCATCCTGGTGCAGTTCGCCTGCGTCGCCTATCAGGATAATTCTTTGAACAACATTATCTGTCTGCGCGTGCGCAGCGCCGCAGCAGGCAACAGTGATAAGCAATGGGAAAAGTCTCCGCAGCATAGTACGTTAATTTAGTCGATACGGTTGATGGCAATCAATATCTAATATCGTAATGGGATCCGACCTTCTGATGTCTGAATTACGTATTTCGATGTATATTTTATGGTTTGTAAGTGAATTTCAGAATGTCTGCAATCCCGTCTCCTGCTTCATTCGAGATATACATATCCCCGTTGGGCGCAAAAGAGATGCCCTCCGGCTGCTCGTATAGCTTGCTTTTGAGGTAGTGCGCCTCCTGCACCTTGCCGCTCATGTCTGTTATAACCAGGAGGTTGTTGATAGCGTCTATGATGTATAAGCGTTTTTCAATGGGGTGAATGGCCGCCGCTGATGGCCTGAAATTCTTCATATCAATGCCCAGGATCTTACCGATCTCTCTTACATCGATCCGGTAAGCCGGGTCCGGATCATACTGCATGGTGCCCAGGTTGAAGCGGTAAGCGCTGCTGGCGCGTTGTCCTTTGTCCTCCTCGCATTGCTTGCAGATGACGATCAGGCTGTTGTTGCCGGGCTCGGGGTAAATGCTCTCAAACTCCTGCTTGCCCTTTTTATGAAAAGAGTACTCGGTAGAGGTCACGCTGTCGGTAAAGATGTCATGTACCAGGTATAAAGTGCCGTTGCTCCTCAGCACGATCCAGCCCTTCGGGGTATAAACCAGGTCCTCGTAATCCCCGCTGCGGTCAAATTTGGAAGTAGGGTAGGGCTTGTTCGTGTTCACGTCTATCATGAAGATCTTGCCTTGTTCATCATTGATAGCGTAAATATGGTGCTCATCCGGGAACAGCTGGATACCGGATATCTCCTGCATAGACTCCCTTACCCGGAACTTTTGAGGTTCCGTAAGTTTATATCCTTTGGGAGAGCTGTGTTTTTTCTGCTGATCGCTGAAAGCATTACAGGAAACGAACAACAGTACAAGCAAGGCGGGTAAGCGTATATCCATAGTTAAAGATTGTAAGGCCGATTTACGTGGTAAATTTAAATCAAAAATGCAGTAACTTGCTGTTCTTCTGAATTGTTATTTATGCAAATAGCGTCCATTATCGAAGCTGCAGGGCAGTATGTAAAGGCACAGTATCAGCAACATCCGAATCCAAACCTGGTTTATCACGACTTAACCCACACACAACAGGTGGTGGATGCTGCGGAGCAGATTGCTGCCCATTACCGGCTCCAGGAGCAGGATCAGCTGGTGGTAATGGTCGCAGCCTGGTTCCATGATGCCGGGTATTTGCTGGGCAACGCCAAGGGCCACGAGGAAAAAGGCGCCGAACTGGCCCGTACCTTCCTCCAGGAACAGCATGTGCCCGAATCCATACAACAGCAGGTGAGCGGCTGTATCATGGCTACCAAAATGCCGCAAAACCCGCATAACCTGCTCGAAGAGATCGTATGCGATGCAGACCTCTTCCACCTGGGCTCCAAGCACTATAAAGAGCGCAGCAAGGCCATGCGCCAGGAGGCAGAAGCTACTCTGGGCAAGGATATTCCCGGCGCTGCCTGGGCGGGGACCAGCCTCCTTTTCCTGGAAAATCACCAGTACTTTACCGATTACGCCCGTGTTCTGCAGAAAGAACAGAAAGAGGATAATATCCGCTGGCTCAAAAAGAAGATGAATAAAAAACATAAGGACGAAGACGAAGCAGCAACAGCAGCCAGTCCTAAGCAGCTGAACGCAAGCCGGGTATCGGCGCTGGCAGAACAGCATCTGACCAAAGAAGAAAAGAAAAAAGAAGATAGAAAAGAGAAGGATAAGGAAGCGAAGAAAGCGGATAAATTCGGCAGAGGCGTTGAAACCATGTTCCGCACTACCTCTACCAACCATATACGCCTGAGCTCTATGGCAGATAGTAAGGCGCATATCATGATCTCTACCAACGCGATCATCATATCCATCCTCTTATCTGTGCTGCTGCGCAAACTGGAGGATAACCCGAACCTGATCATCCCTTCTTTTATACTCCTGGCTACCAGCGTGATCACTATTATTTACTCTGTGCTGGCTACCAGGCCCAATATTACCAACGGCCGTTTTACCCGCGACGATATCGAGAAGAAAAGGACCAACCTGCTCTTCTTTGGTAATTTCCACGGCATGAGCCTGGAAGAATATGGCTGGGGCATGACCGAAATGATGAAAGATGCCAATTTCCTGTATGGAAGCCTGATCCAGGACATCTACCACCTGGGCGTAGTGCTGGGCCAGAAATACCGCCTGCTGCGCATTGCTTATAATATCTTTATGTGGGGCCTCATCATATCCGTTCTGGCCTTCGTGATTGCTGTGGTTTTCTTTCCGGTAAAAGACTAATAGTGCATGGACATTCCATTATATGATCGTGATCTGAGCTGGCTTACCTTTAACTATCGTGTATTATGTATGGCGAAGGACGAACGGGTACCCTTATACGAAAGGATCCGCTTCCTCTCCATCTTCTCTTCCAACCTCGATGAATTCTTCCGTGTGCGCATGCCCGCCGTACTGGCGGTGAACAGGCTGCTGCAGCAGGATCCCGGTGCAGCAGGAGAGGAGCCCGTATCACCCGGCACCCTGCCTGCTGTTCAGCAGGAGATAGACCGCCAGCAGCAGGAATTCGGACAGATCCTCACCGGCACCTTACTGCCCGAACTGAACAGGCAAAAGGTACACCTGTATTATAAGGAAATCATCCCGCCCGTACATCATGCCTTTATAAGAGAGTACTTCCTGAACAGGGTGCTGGCCTACCTGCAGCCCGTATGGCTGCGCCGTAAACGGCATTTCTTCCTGGAAAACAACACGCTGTACCTGGTGATCACGCTCACACCGAACGATGCGCCTGAAAAGGAAGAATATGCTGTGGTGAATATTCCCAGTCAGCAATTGCCCCGCTTCATTGAACTGGAGCCGGTAGAGGGCATGTATTATATCGCTATGCTGGATGATGTGATCGGGCAGAACATCGCCTTCCTCTTCCCTAACCATACCATCACCGGTTGTCACAGCATCAAAATAACAAGAGATGCTGAAGCCGACCTCAACGAACTGAAAGGCGATGTGCTGGAGCAGGTAGAGACCATGATCCGTAAAAGGGAATTGGGCATACCTACCCGTTTTCTCTATGACGCCTCGATGCCGCAGCCTACCCTGCAATACCTGCTGGCTTATTTCAACATACAACCCGGCGAGCCCGTACAGGGAGGCCGCTATCATAATCTTAAAGACCTGGCTGATCTGCCCATGCCGCTTAAGGCGCCCGCGCTTACTTACGGCAAACTGCCTGCAGGCCGTTTGCCCATGGTGGAGAAAGCGGAGCGTATATGGGACATCGTTATGCAACAGGATCTCCTGCTGCATGTACCCTATCAGCGTTATGATCCCATCCTGCGCTTCTTCAATGAAGCGGCCGCCGATCCAGATGTGAAGGAGATCTTCATCACCCTTTACCGTATCGCTTCCGGCTCCCTGATCGCCAATGCGCTGATCAGTGCCGCCCGCAACGGCAAACAGGTAACCGTGTTTGTAGAGTTGAAGGCCCGCTTTGACGAGGAGAACAATATCCGCTGGTCCAAGAAGATGAAAGAGGCCGGTGTAAAGATCGTGTATAGCATCCCCGGACTGAAAGTGCACGCCAAAACAGCGCTGGTAAAGCGCAAGCGCGGCTACAGGTGGGACTATATCGGTCTCATGTCTACCGGTAACTTTAACGAGAGCACCGCCCGTTTTTATACAGACCATGTGCTGATCACGGCCCACCCGGGCATTACACAAGAGCTGGAACTGCTGTTCCTTTACCTGCAAACAAGGGAACAGCCTGCAGAATACCGTTTCATCAATTTCCGTCACCTGCTGGTGGCGCAGTTTAACCTGGTAGCCCGTTTTACGGAGCTGATAGACCGCGAGATCGCCAATGCCAAAGCTGGCAAAAAAGCTGCCATTACTATCAAGCTGAACAACCTGCAGGAAAAGCAGATGATCGGCAAGCTCTATGAAGCTGCACAGGCAGGGGTAGAGGTAAAGCTGATCGTTCGCAGCATTTGCTGTTTGCAACCCAACCAGCCCGAAAGCGCCGGTATAACGGTAACGCGTATAGTAGATCGCTTCCTCGAACATGCCAGGGTGTTCATCTTTCACAACGATGGACAGGAAGAAGTGTACCTGGGCTCTGCAGACTGGATGAACCGTAACCTGCACCGCCGTATCGAGGTTTGCTTTCCCTTATATGATCCGCAGCTGCAGCAGCAGATGAAGGAGATCATCCGTCTGCAGCTGGCAGACAACACCAATGCCATGCTGCTGGATGAACATATCAGGAATGTAGCGCCGCCTGCCCCGGCCCCGGGAACGGAAGTGAACGCGCAAACGGCCATACACGCCTACGTACAGTCTTTATACCCATCAGAATAATTTTCTTATATTTAATAAACGTATCCGCTCCGATCACTAACGACTAACGACTTGCGACTGACGACTCTCTTTATCGGATTGTTCTTATTGCTGGCGGCGCCTGCCGTACAGGCACAGGCCCAGGCGCCTTACGACCTGGAGCATATTTACGATCCTTCCGCTAACGCTGCTGCAGATCTTGAACGCGCTACCCAGCAGGCGGCACGTGAAGGCAAGCACGTATTATTACAGGTAGGCGGCAACTGGTGTATCTGGTGCCGCAGGCTCTATAAGTTCATGCACGACGATGCACAGCTGGATAGCACGGTACGCAGGAACTACGTGGTCTATCACCTTAACTACAGCAAAGAGAACCGGAACCTGCCCCTGCTGCAAAAGCTGGGATACCCGCAACGTTTTGGTTTTCCCGTACTGGTGATCCTCGACGCAAAAGGCGCCCGCCTCCATACCCAGGATACCGGCCTGCTCGAATCAGCAGATACCTATGATAAGAAGAAGCTGCAGGACATGCTCCGCCAATGGGCGCCCGCTGCGCTGAGCCCTGCCCATTACACTACGCAATAATGTTGTTATGGCATTCATAGATAGGGTAAAGCACCCTTTATTCTCATTGTACCTGCTGCGTAAGCTGCCCATTGCCTGGCTCTCGGGCGTAAGGGTCAGCCACATTGCGGCGGACAGCTGCACAACGGTGGTGCCTTTCCGCTGGTTATCCCAGAACCCTTTTAAGTCCACCTATTTTGCCTGCCTCGGTATGGCCGCTGAAATGAGCACCGGTCTGCTCGCCATGGCGCATTCCAGTGAATCGCCCTATCGTGTTTCCATGTTGGTGACCGGCCTGCAGGCTTCTTTCGTTAAAAAAGCAAAAGAGCGTACCTGGTTCACCTGCCGCGAGGGCAGGGCCATTAAAGATGCGATCGCCCATGCCGCTACCACCGGAGAACCGGTTACCATCACCGTACAAAGCAATGGCGAAAGCAGGGACGGCACGTTAATTGCAAGTTTTGCTGTCACATGGTCCTTTAAGGCCGTTAAGAAATAAAACACCACAAGAGATATGAAGATCGCATTCCATGGAGCAGCACGCACCGTAACGGGCTCCAAACATTTGATCACACTAAAGAGCGGAAAGAAGATATTACTTGATTGCGGCATGTTCCAGGGAATGGGGAAGGAAACAGACTCCCTGAACCGCGACTTTGGCTTTGATGCCGCCGGAGTAGATTATATGCTGCTGTCGCACGCACATATAGATCACAGTGGCCTGATCCCCCGCCTGGTAAAGCTGGGCTATAAAGGTACTATCTGGTGTACAGACGCCACCAAAGACATGACGGAGATCCTGCTGATGGACTCTGCAGAGATCCAGGAAGATGATGTGAAGTTCTCCAACAAGAAACGTGCAAAGGAAGGTCTGCCTTATATTGAGCCGCTCTATACGATAGAGGATGCCAAACGCGCCCTCACCCATTTAAAGCCGGTAAGATACCAGGAATGGTTCCGCGTATGCGATGAAGTGGAGGCCATGTTCACAGACGCAGGCCATATCATCGGCAGCGCTGCGGTGCACCTGCGCATCAAAGAGAATGGCAAACCGGTACAAATAACTTTCAGCGGTGATATCGGCCGTTATGGCGATGATATTCTCCGTTCTCCCGCGCCCTTCCCGCAGGCAGATTATATTCTCATGGAATCCACTTACGGCAGTACCCTCCATGCAGATGCTGCTCCTTCAGACGATGCATTGATAGGGCATATCCATAACACCTGCCAGCTAAAGAAAGGTAAGCTCATTATTCCTGCCTTCAGTGTAGGCCGTACCCAGGAGCTGCTGTATGCCCTGAACCGCGCGCAGCTCAATGGCAAGCTGCCTAAGGTGGATATTTTTGTAGACAGTCCGCTGTCTATGGAAGCTACCCAGGTAGTCAAAAGCCACCCCGAATGCTTTAACAAGACCGTATCCAGGCTGCTTGAAACAGACAGTGATCCTTTTGATTTCCCCGGCCTTCGCTACATCAGGTCAGTAGATGAATCCAAACAGCTCAACTTCCGCCGCGAGCCTTGTGTGATCATCTCTGCCAGCGGCATGGCGGAAGCTGGCCGTGTAAAGCATCATATCGCCAATAACATCGACGATTCCCGCAATACCATCCTGATAGTAGGCTATTGCGAGCCGCAATCATTGGGTGGCCGCCTCATGAGAGGAGCCAAAGAAGTATCTATCTTCGGCACCCACTTTGAAGTAAAGGCTGATGTAGAGATCATCCGCTCCATGAGCGCCCACGGTGATTATGAAGATCTCCGCCAATGGCTGGGCAGCCAGGATCCCCGCGAAGTAAGAAAACTTTTCCTGGTACACGGCGAATACGAAGTGCAGACCGTCTTCCGTGAATGGCTCCTGAAAAAAGGTTTCCGCGACATCGAAATACCGGAACGCCACTACGAGATTGGCCTCGGTAACGGACATTAAAAGCAAAGGGCTGATCAATCCGATCAGCCCTTTGCTTTTAGTTGACAGTTATCAGTTGACAGTTGTCAGTTGTTTGTCGCCGGTTACCCACTGACGACTGTCAACTTTCAACTTTCTTACTCCCCATTCCCTGAGCTCTTCAGCTCCTGTATCACTTTCTGAATATAATCACTCTGCTTTGTCAACCCTTCCTTATCCGCTCCATTACCACCTGCAGCTTTCGCCTGCTTCTTCTGCACCATCGGCTGCATCAGGTTAATCAGGTAATTATTCACCATATTATTCTTAAACTGGTCCGCCATCTCCTTGATCTGGCCAATACCTTTGATCACGGCATCTGTATTGTCTACATTCGCCAGCACATTCAGGTACTGTATCGCTGCATCAAACTTCGCTTGTCCGCCGCCGGCTTCCTCAAAGTTCTTCGCAAAGAAAGCCACATCGCCGCTGTTACCTTTCTTGGCATATACTTCTCCGATAGCGGCAGAAAGCCCGCCTTTGGCAGTGGGCTCCAGCTGTTTGGCCAGGCTGTAAGCCTTTTCAGGGTTCAGTTCATACAGGCCTGTCAGCGCGGCGCCTGCAGCAGTATAAGAGCTGTCTTTGATACCAGCTTCAAACAGGGCATTATATTTTGCATCTTTCAGGTTACCCAGTTGATCCAGGGCGGCAGCACGCACCAGTGCGTTCTCATCGCTCTTGGCCAGGGTAGCCAGTGTAGCGGCAGTAGCTTCTTTCACGGCAGCATCGTCCAGTTTCAACCCGCGGATGTCCAGTATGCGCAGGCCGTGAAATTTATCTTTCAGGGCGGCGGCCACTACTTTACGCGCATCTTCGTTGCTGGTCTGTTGTTTCAGACAAGCCTCGATCGCTTCGCGGCGGTCCAGGTATAAAGGCGCGTGATAGAACTGGTACACGTAGGTGCTGATATCGCGGTGGTCGGTTTTCTTCGCCAGCAGCACTTTATCGCCGTCCACGTTCACGAACTCAGGTTTGGTAGTATAAGAGAAGGTAAAAGTATCTACCGCATCGTTCATCGTTACCTGGTGACGCTCTTTTTTGCCGCCGCTGTAAATATCGATCGCCATGGGCAGCTGGAAGATCTTACCGGTCTTCTGGGTTTGCTGCAGGATCACGCTCACTTTTTTTCCGGCGTCGTCATAGTTGTAGCTGATGTCCAGCTGTGGATATCCCTGTCCGAAATACCATTGGTTCCAGAACCAGTTCAGGTCTTTACCTGTCACTTCTTCGAAGGCCAGGCGCAGGTGATGGGATTCTGTTGCCTTAAAGGCGTTCGTTTTCAGGTACAGGTTCAGTGATTTGAAGAAAGCAGAGTCGCCAACATAGTTGCGCAGCATGTTCAGAATACGGCCGCCTTTCTGGTAGCTCACGGCATCAAACATATCTTCTTTATCGCGGTAGTGAAAACGTACCAGGTCACGATCGCCGGCGTATTGGGTGAACTGCATGTAGCTGTTCATGGATTTGTAGCTGTGATCATCCGCCATGTCTTTACCGTACTTGTGCTCAAACCAGAGGTATTCGCTGTAGTCGGCAAAAGATTCGTTCAGTGTAAGATTGCTCCAGGATTCGCAGGTGGCCAGGTCGCCAAACCATTGGTGGAACAGTTCGTGCGCGATCACTGACTCACCGGATTTGTTATCGTCCAGCAGCTCGCGGCTGGTTTTCTGCAGGAAGTCGCCATGCAGGGTAGCCGAGGTATTTTCCATCGCGCCGGAAACATAATCCCTTACAACGATCTGGGAGTATTTAGGCCAGGCGTACTCATATCCCAATACTTTGGAATAGAAGCTCAGCATTTCAGGCGTATTGCCGAAGATCGCTTTCGCATAGGGCGCATAGGCATGTTCTACGTAGTAGTTCACCTCTTTGCCTTTCCAGGTATCCTTTACGATGGCAAAATCGCCCACTGCCATCATGAACAGGTAGGGCGCATGCGGCAGGTCCATTTTCCAGGTATCGGTGCGGGTGCCGTCGGCATTGTTCTTCTGGCTTACCAGCTTACCGTTGGAGAGGGTCACATATTTCTTCTCTACGGTCATGCTGATCTCGTCCGTGGTTTTCTGGTTGTTCTTGTCGATAGTAGGGAACCAGGCAGAAGAAGCCTCAGTTTCGCCCTGTGTCCAGATCTGGATAGGCTTGTTCGGGTCTTTTCCGTCCGGGTTGATGAAATACAGGCCTTTGGCGTCGTTGATGGCGGCGCTGCCCTGTACTTTCAGCTCATCCGGTTTAGCGGTATAATCGATATATACAATATAGGATTCGCTGTTCCGGTAGCTTTTATCCAGCTGTATTTTCAGTTCCCATCCGTCGTAGTCATATTTCAGGGGGCTGTTCTTACCGCCTTTTACTACTGCCACCTGCTTGATGTCCATTCCTTTGGCGTCCAGGGTAAGGGAATCAGTAGGGTAGAAGTGTGGTTTCAGCGTGATCCACGCCTTACCGTACAGATATTTTTTAGCGTAGTCAAAACGAACGTCCAGCTTTGTGTGCACCAGGTCATTCACCTTGGTAGGAGAGGCCCGGTAGATCTTCAGGCGGGGATCATCCTGGTTGTCATCGGCTCCGGATTGAGCGCTGGCAGGGGCATTCCAGGCTAGTCCGGCGGTGGCTCCTAACAAAAGGCTCAGCAATGTTTTCGTCAATAGATTCATGTAATGTCGGTTTTAAACAAAAGTAGCAGGTCTTTAAATCGATAAAGCCCAAATTTAAACAAATGGCCTAAATACAAGGCAAGTGGTTAAAATTCCTATTTTTGCCCCAAGACAGCATGATAATGATAAAGGCAACTGTAAACGGGGGAAGCCCCTTATCCATCCAGACCGGCGCAAAGGTCAACTGTAATGAAACCACTGTAGACTGGTCGGCAGAAAGGCTGCCCGCAGGCAATTACAGCATTCTGATGGATGGGCGCAGCTATACCGCACAGCTGCTGAAAATAGACCGGGAAGCCAAGATGGTGACCCTGGAAATAGACCATCAGCTGTATGAGGTGGCTATCGAGGAGCCGATCGATCAGCTGTTGGCTGCCATGGGGATCAAAGACGCCCTGGCGCATAAAGTGAATGATATTAAGGCGCCCATGCCAGGCCTCGTATTGAAGGTACTGGTGGAGCCGGGACAAACCATCCGTAAAGGCGATCCGGTATTGGTACTGGAAGCCATGAAAATGGAGAATGTATTTAAATCAGCAGCCGACGCAATTGTAAAGGCCATCAAAGTAAGCCCCGGCACTGCGGTGGAAAAGGGGGAGGTTTTAATAGTGCTGGAATAATATTTGCATAATCAACACGCATTAACGCGTTTTAGCAATCCTGATATGATCCGATATTTTAAAAAGGGTATATATACCCTGCTGTTTTGCCTGTTGGCCGCGGGAAGGCTGATAGCCCAGGACCCGCAGTATTTCATATACATCCAGCATGAGAAACAGCAACCTTTCTACGTAAAATATAAAGGTAAGATCCTCAGTTCTTCAGACCGGGGATACATTATATTGTCTGAACTGCCGGCCGGCACGCTGCCTATTGCCATCGGCTTCCCGAAGAGCGAAGCGCCCGAGCAGCAGTTTAAAATAAAGCTGGGTAAAGACGATCAGGGCTTTCTGCTGAAACGTACCGATGAAAAGACCTATGCCCTCTATAACCTGCAGACCTTTGCAGTGACCATGGCAGGCAGTGAAGGGGGAGAGAACGGCCGTATGCAGGCCGTGGATCAGGGTACCGCTGCCCCCACCGAAGCCGCGGCTCAGCCGGAGAGTACTCCGCAGGCCGCCCCTGAAACAGCTGCGGAAACGGCAACGCCCGCCCCTCCGGCAGCGGATACCAATGGCCAGGCTATGATGGCTGCGCTGAAAAAAGACCTGGACTCTGCCATGGCAGGTAAGGCCGAAGTGTCTGTCACCACCGCGGCAGCCAATACTACGGCGGCTGCAAAGCCAGCAAAAAAGAGCAGCAAATTTGCCGAAACCCTCGATAAGGTGGTAAATGACGACCGCCCGGAAGATATTCCCCTGGAAGAGCCGAAAGCGCCCGCTGCGGCTCCTGCAGCTGCTCCTGTAGCGGTTGACCTGAGCGCGGTGACCCTGACCAGCGGCGAAGGCAGAAGGAACCGTAAAAAACGTAATAAGGAGCGGGAACCGCTTACAGAAGACGAACAGGCGCTGGCCACTGAAGTACTGGCCGAAGAGCGTAAAGGTGAAGCGCTGGATAGCACGGCCGCAGTAAGCACTGACACGGCAGCAAAGCCTAAGGAAGAGGCGCCCAAAGAACAGCCGGTAGCGCCTCCTGCAGACCAGCCGGCAACAGATCCGGCTCCTACCGTAGCTGCAGATGCAACTGCGCCTGCCGTACTGCCTGCCACGGAGGAAGCAACAGACAAAAAACCTAAAAAGTCAAAGAAGAAGAAAGATACAGACCCGCAGTTCATAGAGTTTATGGACGACAGCACCCAGCAACAGCAAAGGGTGGCCGCAGAGCAAGCTACCGCTGCGCCGGCTGTTGAAAATCCTGACATGGCGGCTGTAACCGACACTACCGCTAATGAATCCAAGCGCGAGAAACGCAAAAAGCGCAAATTGGCTGAGGCAATAGAGATCACCGAAAATCCCAACAATATTGTAAAAGACAGCGTTGACTACGATGCGCCGCGCCGTAAGGATAAGCAGGAAGCAGACAATTCCGGGCTGAAAATGGTGAATTCCGACTGTGAAAAACAGCTGGATGACGATGGCTTCCGCAAACTGCTGCGCAAATTCGTAGCCGCCAAAGACGATGCAGGCATGGTGGAAACCTTCCGTCGCAACACCCGTGGTTATTGCCTGGAAACGGCCCAGATCAAAAGGCTGGCCCAGCTGGTGAACACGGATGAATACCGTTATCAGCTGTTGGACATGGCCTATCCTAAGGCGTATGACTCTGAAAAGTATGCCAGCCTGGCCGACCTCCTGGCGGACAGCTATTACCAGGGCCGTTTTAAAGCAATGCTGCACAAATAATGACCGGGTCTGCACTACGCCGTTATTTCATAGAAGTATCCTATAAAGGCGCGAAATACGCCGGTTTCCAGGTTCAGGAAAATGCCCATACCGTGCAGGCAGAGCTGGACAGGGCTTTGAGCCTGCTGTTCCGTGCGCCTATCGCTACTACGGGCTCCAGCCGTACAGATGCGGGGGTGCATGCCCTGCAGAACTTCCTGCATTTTGATACGGAGCTGCCGTTGCATCCGCAGTTCCTCTATAAGGTCAATGCCATCCTGCCGGAAGATATCGTGCTAAAGGCTATCTACGAGGTGGCGCCTGATGCGCATTCCCGCTTTACTGCTACCGGCCGGTCTTACGAGTACTACCTGTATACGCATAAAGACCCCTTCATGAAAGACAGGGGCTATTATTTCCCCTACAAGGTGGACACGGGCCTCTTGCAGGAGGCGGCTGGTATCCTCAGGGAATACCAGGATTTTACCACTTTTTCCAAGCGCAACACCCAGGTAAAGACCTACCTTTGCAGTATCCGCGAATCTTACTGGACGATCAATGATGCACAGATGGTGTACAACGTCTCTGCCAACCGTTTTCTGCGGGGCATGGTGCGTGGCCTGGTAGGCACCATGCTGCGGGTGGGCCGGGGTAAGCTGTCCATCCGGGAGTTCCGGGAGGCAATAGAAAGCCGGGATTGTACCAGGGCTGATTTTGCGGTGCCTCCCCAGGGGTTGTTCCTGGTAAAAGTATCC